>NZ_AP028666.1:192500-4992500 GCF_041154465.1 Variovorax sp. V35 | reverse complement strand
GCCTGCGATTGCATCGGGCCCAGGTTGCCTGCGGTATCCACCACGCGCGTCTGCACAGTCCAGTCGCCCGTGTGGCTGTTGCTGTCCTGCGCGCTCCATTGTTCACCGGCCACGAAGGCGGTGGTCCAGGTGGTGCCGCCGTCGGTCGACACCTGCAGCGTCTCGCCCGCGCCCAGAGTGGCCGACAGCTTGCCCTGCAGCAGTCGCCCGGCGCTGCCGTCGTTGGTCAGGTAGTCGTCGGCGTCGAAGCCGCTGTCCTTGCCGATGTTGGTGACGGTGGCGGTCTGCGTCGGCGCGACCGTGTCCAGTGTGTCCACCGTCAACTCGAACACCGTGGTCTTGGCGCTCTCGCTGCCGCCTGTGGCCGTCACGGTGGCGCTCAGGCTGTGCAGCCCTTCGCTCAGCGGGGTGTCCGGCGTGTAGCTCCAGTTGCCCTTGGCGTCGGCCACGACCTGGCCCAGCAGCGTGCTGCCGTCATAGATCTTCACGGTGCCGCCCGCGGAGGCCTTGCCGTTCAGGGTCGGGGTGGCGTCGTCGGTGATGCCGCCCTGGGTGATGGCACCAGTGAACGCGCCCACGTCGTCCATCACGCTGTCGATGGTGATTTGCAGCGTGACTGTCACGCCCTGCTGCACCAGCACATCGGCCTTGAAGCCCGAGTGTTGGTAGACCTCGTAGACGACGCCGTCGATGGTCACGTTGGCGCTTCGGGCCCAGTCGCCGGGGTCGGTGCCGTTGGGCAGAAGGTCGAGCAGCGACACAGCATCACCGGCATTGCCCTTGACCATCATCTGCACGCGGCCGTTGGCCACGAACTGGTCCACGGCGCCGTTTTCCATCACGTCGCCCAGCGACAGGTTGAGCGTGTTGTTGCCCGTGCCGGTGATGTCGATGACTTCGAGCGAACTGACCTTGTGGCCGAGCGCGGTGAGGTCGAGCATCTGGTTCGCGCCGGTGAGCTTGAGCGTGTCGAGGCCACTGTTGCCGGAGACGGCCGAATCGGCCAGGTGCTTGACGTCGGTCACGGTGAACTCGTTGTTGTCCGAGCCACCGTGCAAAGTACCTGCGGATGCATCGGTCAGGGTCTGTTGCTGTGGCGAACTCGAAGAGCCCCCGTTGTCGCTCCACTTCAAGCCGCCGATCAGGATGGCATCGCTGGCGCCACTGTCCAGGCAATAGACCTTGATGTAGGCAATTGGCGTTTCCGAAACAAAGTCGATTCGCTTCATGACGACCGAGCCCGGGTCGTAGACCATGTTCTGCGTGTTCAACAAGACGCCCGACGCCGAATAGAACTCCACCTTGCCGTACGGGGCAACGTGCGTGTTCGTGTATTCGATGCCGGCCGACTTGGAAGGGGCGGGGAGTTCGAATTTCGCAATCCCCTTGTACGACAGATACATCCGGGAATCGCTGAAGGTCTCCACGTAGCCTTGCAGCATCTCGATGGCAACGCCGGAGGCATTCGTGTGCGTCGACCCTGCAACGACCTTCGGCGAATTCTTCAGGTCGTCCGTTCCCTGGAAGGGCGGCGACAGGTAGAGCGAGAGATTGCCGGCGTCATCCGAAATGGCGGCTGCGACGTGACCCGCGTCCACAGCCTTGAACCCGGGAATGAGGGCCTTGCCCGCCGCGATGTCGGCGGCGGTCAGGGTGTAGTCGAAATGGTCTCCTCGCACGACGAGGCTGATCTTGTGACCCACGGCCACGTTCGCTGAATTGAACTGGACCTCCACGCCGGCATCGGTCACGACGACCTTGGTGGGCGCTCCCGGCGCGCTGGTGTCCAGTGCCATGGCTTGCGATTGCACCGGGCCGATGTTGCCCGCGACGTCGACCACGCGCGTCTGCACGGTCCAGTCGCCCGTGTGGCTGTTGCCGTCCTGTGCACTCCATTGGTCGCCGGCCACGAAGGCTGCCTTCCAGGTTGCGCCGCCGTCGGTCGACACCTGCAGCGTTTCGCCAGTGCCCAGAGTGGCCGACAGCTTGCCCTGCAGCAGGCGTCCGGCGCTGCCGTCGTTGGTCAGGTAGTCGTCGGCGTCGAAGCCGCTGTCCTTGCCGATGTCGGTGACGGTGCCGGTCTGCGTCGGGGCGGTGGTGTCCACCACGAAGTTCCAGGCGCTGCTGGCATCGCTCGTCTGGCCCAGCGGGCTGGTGGACGTGGCCGTGATGTTGTATGCGCCATCGGGCAGATCGATCTGGGGCGTGAAGCGCCAATGACCGCTCTCGTCGGCCACGGCCTTGCCCAGGTAGGTCGAGCCGTCGTAGAACTTGACGGTGTGGTTGGCCGGTGCCGTGCCCGCCAGCGTCGGCCGGGCGTCGTTGGTGGCCTCGCCTTGCCGCAGCATGTGCGGCTCGCCCACGTCGTCGAACACGCTGTCGATCACAGGCGCGTTCGGCTTGTCGGTGTTGACGGTGACCTTGTAGCGCCCGGTCGGCATGGTCTCGTTGCCGGCGGCGTCGCGCTCCACGAGCATGAAGGTGTTCAGGCCCGCGGTCAGCGGGGTGTCGACCTGGAAGGTCCATTGGCCGTTTTCGCCGATGGTGGCCTGGCCCAGCTCACGGGTGCCGGTGGCGTCTTTCACCATCACGGTGACGGTGTGGCCGGGCGTGCCGTTGCTGATGCCGCTGAGCAGCGGGCGCGTTTCGTCGGTGGTGCCGCCCGAGCTCACGTTGCCCGTGACCCCGCCCACGTTGTCCGTGAAGCCGCTGACGTTCAGCCGGCTGGCGTCGGGTGGGGTGACGTCGATCTCGAAGTTGAACGCGGGCGAGGGCGTGCTCTCGTTGCCGCTGCTGTCGCGCGCAACGACCGTGATGGCGTGCTGGCCTTCGAGCAGGTCGGTCGATGGGGTGAAGGTCCAGGCGCCGTTCTCGTCCACTTCGGTGGTGCCGATCTCGTTGCCGTTGTCGCGGATGACGATGGTGTCGCCCGGCGTGCCCTGGCCCTGGAAGGTGGGCTGGCGGTCGTCGGTGACCCCGCCGTGGGCGATGCTGCCCAGGATGTCGCCGGCGTCGTCGGCGGCGCTGCCCACATGAAGAGGCGGGGGCGCAAAGGTCGATGCGAGGTCGATGTTCTGGGAAAGGGCGACGCTGTTCGTCTGCTCGGAGGCCATGGAATTCCTGTGCTCTGAAATGAAGAAACCAGACCGCATCGGCATGCGAGCGAACGCAGTCCGATCGTGGGGTCTGGTGGGGTAGGGCACTCTAGAAAGAAGCCCTGTGCAAGGCCATCGGACGAATCTGAAAGCCGAGCGCAAAGGAATAAGCCGGTCCCGAAAGCGCGCACAAAGTCGTGCAGGACGGCACAAGACGATGTGTCGCTGGGCAGAAATAAAAAAACGCGACAGCTGCACGGGGCGGCTGTCGCGTTGTCGGCTGCACGCGGCGCGGGGTGCGCCAGCGAGTGGGGGCCTACAGGATCGTCACGTGGACCTTGTCCTCGACCAGCAGCGCGGCGCCGGCGAGGTTGGAGTAGATGTGGTCGGCGGCGCCGCTCACCGCGGCATCGCTGCCCTGGACCCCGCCGCCGTCGCCGGGCAGGTCGACCTCGCCGTGGGGGCCGGTGGGCTGCATCTGCACCGTACTGTCGGAAGACACCGGGTTCTGCGCGCCCTGCGCCGTCTTCAGGTCGAGGGCCGACAGGTCGATGAACATGGCCTTGCCGTCCATCACGAGGGTGTCGACGCCCAGGCCGCCAGGGACGCGCGCGAAGTCGCCGTCGCCATGGATGCGGGCGGTGTCGTCGCCCGCGCCGTCCTCCAACCGGTCTGCATAACCGAACCGGGCGATGTGTGTTTCATCGCTGTCGGCGAGCGTTGGTGTTGCCCCGGGTCCGGCATCGTTGACGGTGTCGGAGGTGTTCTGCAAGCTGACAGTCACGCCCTGCTGCACGAGCAGTGCCGCGTCGAAGCCCGAGTGCGCGTACTCCTCGTAGACCACGCCGTCGATGGTCACGTGGGCGCCCCTCACCCAGTCGCCGGGGTCGGTGCCGTTGGGTAGCGCGTCCGACAGCGTCACCGTGTCGCCGGCGTCGCCCTTGACCAGCATCTGCACGCGGCCGTTGGCAACGAACTGATCGACCGCGCCGTTCTCCAACACGTCGGCCAGCGACAGCTTCAAGGTGTTGTCGCCCGTGCCGGTGAGGTCGATGATTTCGACGCCGCTGAGCTTGCCCGTGACCGCGCTCAGGTCGAGTGTCTGACCCTCGCCGGTCAGGGTGAGGGTGTCCAGTCCTTCGTTGCCGATGACCTTCGCATGGCTGCCCTCGAAGTACGACACGTCGGGGACCAGGAACACGTCGTCTCCCGCCCCGCCGTAGTGGACGTCGGAGCCTGCCTGGATTTCCTGCAGGGTGGGGATGTCCACCAGTTCAGGGTGCGGGTACAGCACGGCGAGGGACAGGTTGTCGACCTCGATCCAGTCGGTTTCGATGCCATCGACGAGCCCGGTGCGGATGTCGAAGGAGGCAAAGGAAAGCCCGTCGGGCATGATGAATTTCGCGTGCCCGTCGGCCGGAAGGCTGTGGCTTGCTCCGAAGCTGCCTTCGAAGATGACCTTGCCCGATGCGTCGTAGAAAGTGACCGACTGCGTGGCTTGGGAGTGCCGCCAGTCGAACTCGATGGCGTTGTAGGTGTTGCCCTTCAGTGAAGCGTTGGTCGTGCCGCTGATGTGCCATGCCTGCCCGTGGTCGGGTGAGGCGCTGTCGAAGATGCCGTTGTTCGAAGAAGAAGCGTCGGTCGCCGCGTCTTGTCTTGTCAGGAGCAGCATGCCGGCATCGGCTGTTTGTCCCGGTGCAAGGTCGACGGTTTCACCGGCATCGAAGTCTTCCCGTTCGGTGTTCGATCGGATCACCATGTAGGGTGAATGAACTCCCGTTGCGCTGACCACCGACGCGGCCAGGTTCAGCGAAACGTCGGTCACCGCAACGGTGGCCTGGCCCGCAGCAATGTCTGCCGCCGTCAGCACGTAGTCCACGTTCTGCTTGCCGTTGAGCAGGTGAATCCGGTCGCCCGGCGACACCGCGGCCTTGTCGAAACTCACGGTCACTTGCGCATTGCCCAGCACGACGGCCGTCGGCGCGTGGGGCGTGGCGGTGTCCAGGGTCACCGCCTGCGAGTTGACCGGCCCCACGTTGCCGGCCAGGTCCACCACGCGCGTCTGCACCGTCCAATCGCCCGCATGGCTGTGGTCGTCCTGGGCGCTCCATTCGGTGCCGCTCACGAAGGCGGTCTTCCAGGTCTGGCCGCCGTCGGTGGACACCTGCAGGGTCTCGCCGGCTGCCAGCGATGCGCTCAGGCGGCCCGTCATCAGGCGCCCCGCGCTGCCGTCGTTGGTGGTGTGGTCGTCGGCGTTCATGCCGCTGTCCTTGCCGATGCCCGAGACGGTGGGGGTCTGCGTGGGCGCCAGGGTGTCGACCTCGAAGTGCCAGGCGCTGCTCGCGTCGCCGGTCTGGCCCACCGGGCCGGTGGCCGTGGCGGTGATGTGGTGCGCACCCTCGCTCAGGTTGTCTTTGGGCGTGAACGCCCAGGTGCCGTCGGCGCGGGTCTCGGTGGTGCCCAGGACGGTGGTGCCGTCGTGGAACGTCACGGTATGGCCGGGCTGGGCCGTGCCGTGCAGGGTCGGCCGGGCGTCGTTGGTGACCTCGCCCGGGGCCAGCATGTGGGGCATGCCCACGTCGTCGTAGACGTGCTCGATCACCGGGGGCGTCGGCTTGCTGGTGTCGATGGTCACCTGGTAGCGCCCCGTCGGCGCCGTCTCGTTGCCCGCTGCGTCTTTCTCCACGAGCGTGAAGGTATTCAGGCCCGCGGCCAGTGGCGAGATGACCTGCAGCGACCACTGGCCGTTGTCGCCGACGACCGCTTCACCCAGCGCATGGGTGCCGGTGCTGTCCCTGACCATCACCGTGACGGTGTGGCCGGGCTGGCCGGTGCTCGTGCCGGTGAGCAGCGGGCGTGTGTCGTCGGTGGTCTTGCCGGCGGCCACGTTGCCGGTGATGCCGCCCGCGGTGTCGAGGACGCCGGTGATGGACAGCTTGCTGGCGTTGGGTGGCGTGACGTCGATCTCGAAATTGAAGGGGCCCGAAGGTTCGCTCTCGTTGCCGGCGGGGGCGCGCGCCACGATGGTGATGACGTGGTGGCCTTCGTTCATGTCGGTCGACGGCGTGAAGGCCCATTGGCCGTCGTCGTCCACGACGGTCTGGCCGATCTCGACGCCGTGGTTCCTGATGAGGATGGTGTCGCCCGGCGTGCCCTGGCCCTGGAACTCGGGTTGGCGGTCGTCCGTGACGCCGCCTGAGGCGAGGGTGCCCATGATGTCGCCTGCGTCGTCGATGACGCTGTCCATGGAGGGCGGCTGTGGCGCGAAGGGCCGTGCGCTTGCGGTCTGATCGATGCTCGGGTTCTCGACGAAGACGTTTGCCTTTTTGGATGCCATGCAGTTCCTATGCTCTGAAAAGGGAAAGAAAGATCGGATCGGGCAGCGAATTCACGCTGTTCGATCCGGCGGCCCGGGCGTCAGGAACTCTAGGAAGAACAGGGGGGCGGAACCATCGGACAGGTCCGATAAAAGCAAGGACGGGCGATGCGGATGCGAGCGCGCCCTTCGCGCATCGGCGAAGCAGAAAGTCTTCGGTGAAAGCCGCCGCGCGAGAACCGGCGGCGGGGAGGCTAGGGCCTGTTCACCCTATTTCTAGCGTCGCGTTGGCTGGCAAAGGGGCTGGCTGCAAGGCGCCCGTGCGTAGCAAGGCTGAAGCCTTGCAAGCGCGGGCAACGCCGCAGACGGCCCCTTTGCCAGCCAACCCGAAGGGAAGGTCTGCCACGGCGGGCCACTCGGCGTTGCGCTCCTTGCGTGTGCGCATGCACACGCGGCGTCACGCGCCTTGATTGGCCCGCCGTGGCAGACCTTCGCGACGCCAGAAATAGGGTGAACAGGCCCTAGCGCGCGGCGCGGATCGCCGACTTGGGCCGGAAGGCCTTGCAGACCGTGTCGTCGGTCTCGAGGTACGGCCCACCGATCAGGTCGATGCAGTAGGGCACGGCTGCGAAGATGCCGGGCACGAGCTGCGTGCCGTCGGCGTCCTTCAGCCCTTCGAGCGTCTCGGCGATCGACTTGGGCTGGCCCGGCAGGTTGATGATGAGGCTCTGGTCGCGGATGACGGCCACCTGCCGCGAGAGGATGGCGGTCGGCACGAAGCGCAGGCTGATCTGGCGCATCTGTTCGCCGAAGCCGGGCATTTCCTTGTGGGCCACGGCCAGCGTGGCCTCGGGCGTGACGTCGCGCAGCGCGGGGCCGGTGCCGCCGGTGGTGAGCACCAGCGAGCAGCCGGCGTCGACCAGCTCGATGAGGGTGGCGCTGATGCGGTCGGCCTCGTCGGGGATCAGGCGGGCTTCGAACTCGAGGGGGTTCTTCAGCGCGCGGCCCAGCCAGTCCTTGAGCGCGGGCAGGCCCTTGTCTTCGTAGGTGCCGCTGGAGGCGCGGTCGCTGATGGAGACGATGCCGATGCGCACCGCGTCGAAGCCGCCGTCGCTCATGCGTCTTCTTCCCGGTCTTGCGCCGCAGCCGCTTCGGCGTGATCGTCGCCGCCATGCACCGCGAGTTGCGCGCGCACGAGCTGGAAGATCTCGCGGTACGCCTTGCCCTGGCGCGGTGCTTCGCCGGCGGGGCCGGACTTCAGGTCCTTGCGGGCCTGGCGCACGAGGGCGCGCAGCTGCTGCGAATCGGTGGCGGGGTGGGTTTCGATCCAGCCGCCGAGGGCGTCGTCGTCGGCGATCAGGCGTTCGCGCCAGCGTTCGGCCTCGTGCAGCGCGGCGGCTTCGGCGGCCGGCACGGTGTTCTGCTCGGTCAGCGCCTGCTTCACGGCCTCGAGCACCTCGGGGTCGAGGGCGCGCATGAGCTTGCCGATGAACTGCATCTGGCGGCGCTTGCCCTCGAAATTGGTGATGCGTTTCGCCTCGGCGATGGCGTCGACCAGTTTCTCGCTCAGCGGGAGGGCGTCGAACAGGCCGGCGCGCAGGGTGAGCAATTCTTCGCCCAGTTTCTGCAGTTCGGCGCTCTCGCGCTTGAGTTCGGTGCGGCTGGCTTCGTCGGTGCCGCCCTTGAGCTCGCGCTTGAGCTCCAGGTCGAGTTCGCTGCCTTCGGCAACGAAGTGGCCACGGACGAAATAGCCTTTTTTGGGTTTGCGGGACATGGGGTGGATTCTGGGCCGCGCCGTGCGGCGCTGCAACGCGCACAGGGGGCGCGGAAGGGAAAACGTGAAACAGGGGGCGCAAGTATCATAGCCACCACATGACGACATCCTCCTCGCGCGCCGATTCCGGCTTCGCCTACAGCCGCTCCTTCTTCGAAAACCTGGTCGATTCGGCCCTGGCCCACGCCAAAAAGCTCGGGGCCACCGACGCCGGCGCCGAGGCCTCCGAGGGCTGCGGCCTGAGCGTCTCGGTGCGCAAGGGCGAGCTCGAGAACGTCGAGCGCAACCGCGACAAGTCGCTGGGCATCACGGTCTACGTGGGCCACCGCCGCGGCAACGCCAGCACCTCCGACTTTTCCGAGGCGGCCATCGCCCGCACGGTGCAGGCGGCCTACGACATCGCCCGCTTCACGGCCGAAGACCCGGTGAGCGGCCTGCCCGACGAGGAAGACATCGCCAAGGTGCAGCCCGAGCTCGACCTGTTCCACCCCTGGGACGTGACGAGCGAGCAGGCCGCCAAGCTGGCGCTGGAGTGCGAGGCGGCGGCGCTGTCGACCGACAAGCGCATCACCAACAGCGAAGGCGCCGGCGTCTCGGCGCAGCAGAGCCACTTCTTCAGCGCCCACACGCACGGCTTTCGCGGCGGCTACGCCAGCTCGCGGCACTCGATTTCGGTGGCCCCCATCGCCGGCAAGGGCGACGACATGCAGCGCGACGCCTGGTACAGCTCGATGCGCTCGGCCGACGAACTGGCCAGCCCGCAGGCCGTGGGCCGCTACGCCGCCGAACGGGCGCTCAGCCGCCTGAAGTCGCGCAAGATCAAGACCACCGAATGCCCGGTGCTGTTCGAGTCGCCGCTGGCCGTGGGCCTCTTGGGCGGGCTGGTGCAGGCCGTGAGCGGCGGGGCGCTGTACCGCAAGAGCACCTTCCTGCTCGACTCGCTGGGCAAGCCGGTGCTGCCCAAGCACGTCGACGTGGCCGAAGACCCGCACGTGCTGCGCGGCAAGGGCAGCTCGCCCTTCGACGACGAAGGCGTGATCACCCGCGCCCGCAAGGTGGTCGATGCCGGCCGCCTCGAAGGCTACTTTCTCTCGACCTACTCGGCGCGCAAGCTGGGCATGAAGACCACCGGCAACGCCGGCGGCTCGCACAACCTGACGCTGAGCTCGCGCCTCACGAAGCACGGCGACGACCTCGACGCCATGCTCGCCAAGCTCGGCACCGGCCTGTTCGTGATCGAGCTGATGGGGCAGGGCGTCAACTACGTGACGGGCGACTATTCGCGCGGCGCCAGCGGTTTCTGGGTGGAAAACGGCCGCATCGCCTATCCAGTGCAGGAAATCACAATTGCCGGCAATTTGCGTCAGATGTTGATGGGAATTGAAGCGATTGGCGCAGATGCTTACACTTTCGGCGCAAAAACCACGGGGTCGATCCTGGTCAACCGCATGAAGGTGGCGGGCGCCTGACAGGCGCTGCCGCTCGCAACGGCGCTGGCTCGACGACCCCTCCATTCAAGGACAGGGGGACAGGACATGAGCAAACACAGCGCCGTACGCAAGCCGGCCCTCGAACACGAACTCTTGCGTGACCCGCGCCTGGGCTTCGAGCCGGCAGGCAGCAGCTCGGTGCGCTGCCTGCAGCACGGCGTGCCCTGGCCCTTCGACTGCTGGCACTACCACGACGAGTACGAGCTGCAGTGCATCAACCGCACCAGCGGTGACGCCTTCGTCGGCAACCACATCGGCCGCTTCGAGCCCGGCTATGTCGCCTTGGTGGGCGCGCGGCTGCCCCACACCTGGATCTCGCACGACGTGCCGCCCGAGGGCGTGGCCGACCGCAGCATGGTGATCCATTTCCGCGACGCGCCCCTGCGCCAGGGCGTCGACCTGTTCCCCGAGCTGGAAACCGTGCTGCCGATGCTCGACCGCGCCAAGCTGGGCATCGAGTTCTTCGGCATCGGTGACCTCGTGCGCGAGCGCTTCGTGCGCGTGCAGAAGCAAAAGGGCATGGCGCGGCTGTCAGAGTTCATCGGCCTGCTGCACGAGCTCGCGAGCTGGAGCGACTGGCGCCAGATCTCGAGCAACGCCGACCCGAGCGACGAGGACCCCACGGCCAACACCCGCATGCGCCGCGTGCTCGACTACCTGCACGCGCACCTGGCCGAAGAGCTCTCGCTGCCCACCGTGTGCGGCGTCGCCAACATGGCCGAGAGCAGCTTCTCGCGCTACTTCCACAAGCACATGGGCAGCACCTTCACCGACTTCGTCACGCGGCTGCGCATCACCAAGGCCTGCGAGATGCTGCAGGTGTCCGACCGGCTGGTGAGCGACATCTGCTACGAGGTCGGCTTCTCGAACCTCGCGAACTTCAACCGCCGCTTCCTGCAGCTCAAGGGCATGACGCCCTCGGCCTACCGGCAGCAGGCGCAGGAGCGTTTCGGCCTGCGCAGCGCGCAGCACACGCCACTCGCTGCCTGATGGCCGACTGATACGCGCTTGCCTCTTGGGCTAAACCCCGAGACGGCTTGGCAGCAAAGTATCAGATGCCCGGTGGGCGTGTAGGAGGCCTTTCGGATCGGCCGCCTAACCTTTGTTTCGTTGCTTCTGCCGGCATTTCGCCGGCAACTTGCACGAACAACAAAGGAGACACAAATGCCGATTCCGCATTCCCACCGTCTGGCCGGCCTCGCGCTGGCGCTGGCCACGCTGGCGCCCGCCGCGCTGGCGCAGGTCTGCAAGGAGGACGTGCGCGTCCTGTCGCAGCCCCGTGAAGGCCTGACGCTGCTCGAGAAATCGAAGGACGAGTTCAAGCGCCTGAGCGGTGCCTCGTTCAGCGTGGACAACCTCAACGAGAACGACCGCCGCGCCAAGTCGCGCGCCGATGCGTCCACGGTCGGCAAGTACCACGTGTACTACGTCGACGAGGCCAACGTGGCGCAGTTCGTCCAGTCCAAGTGGATCGTGCCGCTCACGCCGTACTACCCGGCCAGCTACGACTACGCCGACTTCGACGCCGGCCGCCAGAAGGTCGCGACCTTCGCTGGCCAGGCCTGGTTTGCGCCCCTCACCGGCGGCGGCGACCTCATGGTCTACCGCAAGGACCTGCTCGAGAAAGCGGGCATCAAGCCGCCGGCCACGCTCGACGAGTTCGTGGCGGCCGTGAAGAAGCTCAACGACCCGACCAACGGCGTCTACGGCGTGGCGCTGCGCGGCCAGCGCGGCTCGGGCGCCAACGTGTGGCGCTGGATGCCGTTCTTCCGCGGCTACGGCGGACAGTGGTTCGACGGGGACAAGCCGGTCTTCAACTCGCCCGCCGCCGTGAAGGCGACCCAGACCTACCTCGATCTCTTCAAGTACTCCGCGCCCGGCACCAAGACGGGCGGATGGGACGAGTCCACCGGCGCCTTCCTGGCCGGCAAGGTCGCGATCCTGGTCGAATCGACGCCGCTGGCGGGCAACGCGCTCGACCCGAAGATGTCGACCGTGGTCGGCAAGATCGCCTACGCCGTGCCGCCCACGCCGCTCACCGGCGGCGGCTACGGCCACGGCCTGGCCATCGGCGCGCGCGCCAACAAGACCGAAGAGGCCAAGAAGTGCGCGGGCCTCTTCATCGCGTGGGCCACGTCCAAGGAGAACGAGCAGCGCCGCCTCGCGCAAGGGCAGTTCGGCGAGCTCAACCGCACCAGCGTGCTCGGCAGCCCCGAGTTCGCCAAGCGCTACGGCGCCGACCTGGGCAAGGCGCTGGCCGACACCGGCAAGGTCACAGCCGTGAACTTCTGGCAGGACCCGGCCTGGCCCGACCTGGGCGACCGCTGGGGGATCATTCTGGAAGAGCTGATCACCGGCTCGCGCACCGACATCCAGGGCGGGCTCGACGAACTCGACGCCTACGCCAAGCAACTGATCGCGCGTCGCAAGAAGTGAGCATGCGTTCCCACAAAACACGGCTGCCGGCCGTGTTCATCGGGCCGGGGCTGCTCGTGCTGGCGGTCCTGGCGCTGGTGCCGACGGTGTTCGCCATCGCCATCTCGCTGCAGGACCGCGAGTTGGGCCAGGCCGACACCGGCTGGGTCTGGTTCAGCAACTACGTGCAGCTGTTCTCCGACCGGCGCTTTCTCAACTCGGTGCGCGTGTCGCTGGTGTGGGAGGTGCTGACCGTCAGCGCCACCATGGCCCTGGCCGTGCTCATGGGCACGCTGATGCACCGCTGCGCCACGCCGCGCTGGCGCCAGGTGCTGTCGATGCTGTTCATCGTGCCGGTGCTGCTGCCGCGCGTGTCGGCGGCCTTCGTCTGGAAGTTCGCCTTCCATCCGCTGTTCGGCCTCATCACGTGGCCCTACAAGGCGATCACCGGCGAGCCGCTCGACCTGTTCGCCGACCCGGTGCTGGCGCTGCTCACGGTGGCCTTCGTCGACGTGTGGCAGTGGGGGCTGTTCTTCGGCGTCATCGTGCTGAAGCTGCTCGAAACCCTGCCGCCGCAGCCCTTCGAGGCGGCGCGGCTGGACCACGCCAAGACCTGGGAGGTGTACGCCTACGTGGCGCTGCCGATGCTGAAGGCGCCGCTCATCAGCCTGGCCTTCGTGAAGATGGTGGAGTCGCTGCGCGCCTTCGACCTCATCTACGTGATGACGCGCGGCGGCCCCGGCATCTCGACCGAGACGCTCGACATGTACGCCTTCTCGCAAGGCTTCATCGAGTCGGGCCGCATCTCGTACGCGTCGAGCATGGCGGTGCTGATGATGGTCGCCTCCACGGTCGCGTTCACCTACATCTGGAAATGGACCAAGCCGTCATGAAAAAGCTTGCCATCGGAACGCTGCTGGCGCGGCTGGCGCTCATCGCGGCCGGGCTCTCGGCCCTCGTGCCCGTGCTGTGGACCTTTCTCAACTCGTTCAAGAACCGGGTCGACATCGTCTCGGCCGTGCCGAAGTTCTTCTTCACGCCCACGCTCGACAACTACCTGTACGTGCTGAACCGCGAGGCCGTGGCCGCGGGCCTGGTCAACTCGATCGTGGTGGCGGGCGCGGCGGTGATCATCGGCGCGGTGCTGGGCCTGCCGGCCGCCTACGCGCTGGCGCGCTACCCGCTGCGCTGGGGCAACGACATCCAGTTCTTCGTGCTGTCGATGCGCTTCCTGCCGCCGGTAGCCGTGGCCATTCCGCTCATGGTGATCTGGCTGCAACTGGAGCTGTACGACTCGCGCATCGCGCTCATCGCCACCTACACGCTGCTCACGCTCTCGACCGTGATCTGGCTCGCCATTCCGGCCTTCAAGGCGGTGCCGAAGGAAGTGGAAGAGGCGGGCCGCGTCGACGGCTACGGGCCCTACGCGATCTTCTTTCGCATCGCGCTGCCGATTGCCGCGCGCTCGCTGGTGGGCGCCATCGCCTTCGGCTTCGTGCTGGTGTGGAACGAGTTCCTCATTGCGCTGATGCTCACCACCTCCGAGGCCAAGACGCTGCCCATCGTGGCGTCGGAACTCAGCCAGCTCGGGCGTGACGTGCCCTGGGGCATCTTGAATGCCTCGGTCATCCTGCTGTCGCTGCCGCCGCTGCTCATGGTGGGCGTGCTCAGCGGTTTTCTCAATGCCGCGTTCAAGCGCAAGCGGGAGGCTGAATGAACCCCGTCGCTTCCCTTTCCCCAGAACCCAAAATGTCTGCCATCCGCTGTCACCACCTCATCAAGCGCTACGGGGAAACGCAGGTCGTCCACGCCTTCGATCTCGACGTGGCCGACAACGAGTTCGTCGTGTTCCTCGGCCCCTCGGGCTGCGGCAAGTCGACCATCCTGCGCATGCTCGCAGGCCTGGAAGACATCAGCGACGGCGACCTGCACATCGGTGGCCAGCGCGTGAACGACCTGCCGCCGCAGGAGCGCGGCATCGCGATGGTGTTCCAGAACTACGCGCTGTACCCGCACATGACGGTGCGCGACAACATCGCGTTCGGGCTCAAGCGCCTGAAGGTGCCCAAGGCCGAGATCGACAGCCGCATCAAGGAGGTGTCGGACACGCTGGGCCTGGAGCGCTACCTGCAGCGCAAGCCCACCGAGCTGTCGGGCGGCCAGCAGCAGCGTGTGGCGATTGCGCGGGCCATGATCAAGACGCCGAAGGTGTTCCTGTTCGACGAACCGCTGTCGAACCTCGACGCCAAGCTGCGCAACCACATGCGCATCGAGATCGCGAAGCTGCACCAGACGCTGAAGACCACCACGGTGTACGTCACGCACGACCAGCACGAGGCCATGACGCTGGCCGACCGCATCGTGCTGCTGCGCGACGGGCGCATCGAGCAGGTCGGCACGCCGCAGGAAATCTTCGAGCGCCCTCGCTCGGCCTTCGTGGCCGGCTTCATCGGCACGCCGCCGATGAACCTGATGGAGATGACGGTGCACGGCTTGGACGACGGGCAGTGCGAGCTGCGCGGGGGCGGCGGTTCGGTGCGCGTGGATGCGCGCCGCTTCGTGCTCGAAGGCCGCGCGCGCGTGACGCTGGGCGTGCGCCCGGCGCACCTGCACCTTGACACCACCCGGGCGAACGGCGAAGGCTTTGCAGGCGAGGTCCAGCTCATCGAATACCTCGGCAACGAAGTGCTGGTGAGCGTGGGGCAGGGCGGCGAAGAGATCGCCGTGCTCCTGCCGTCCGCGGCAGGCCCCCGGCTCGGCGAGCCGCTGCGCTTGGTGGCCGATGCGCAGCAGGTGCACCTGTTCGATGTCGCGACGGGCGCTTCGCTGCTGCGTCCGGACGCCGTGCTGCACTGAATGGCGGCCCCCGTTTCAACCCTCTGAGAAAGATGCAATGAAAGCACTGGTTCTGGAAAAGGCGCACGAGATCACGCTGCGCGACGTCGAGTTGCCCCTGCACGTCGGCCCGCGCGACGTGAAGATCCGCATGCACACCGTGGGCGTGTGCGGCAGCGATGTTCATTACTACCAGCACGGCGGCATTGGCCCGTACGTCGTCGACGCGCCGATGATCCTCGGCCACGAGGCCTCGGGCGTGGTGGCCGAGGTGGGTGCCGAAGTCACCCACCTGAAGCCCGGCGACCGCGTCTGCATGGAGCCCGGCATTCCCGACATGGACTCGCGCGCCGTGCGCGAAGGCTTCTACAACCTCGACCCTGCCGTGCGCTTCTGGGCCACGCCGCCGATCCACGGCTGCCTCACGCCGTTCGTGGTGCACCCGGCGGCCTTCACCTTCCGCCTGCCCGACAACGTGAGCTTCGGTGAAGGCGCGATCGTCGAGCCGCTGGCCATCGGCCTGCAGGCGGCGAAGAAGGCGGCGCTGAAGCCGGGCGACGTGGCGGTGGTCATCGGCGCCGGCACCATCGGCGCGATGACGGCGCTGGCTGCGCTCGCGGGCGGCGCGGCGCGCGTGATCCTGGCCGACCTCGTGCCCGAGAAGCTGGCGCTGTTCGCCCACAACCCGGCGGTGACGACGGTCGACGTGCGCAGCACGAGTCTGGCCGACACCGTGCAGGCCCTCACCGACGGCTGGGGCGCGAACGTGGTCTTCGAAGCCAGCGGCAGCGCGCGCGCCTTCGACAACGTGTTCGACCTGCTATGCCCCGGCGGTTGCCTGGTGCTGGTGGGCATACCCGCCGCCAAGGTGGCTTTCGACATCGTCGCGATCCAGGCGAAAGAGGCGCGCATCGAGTCGGTGTTCCGCTACGCCAACATCTTCCCGCGCGCGCTGGCGCTCATCGCATCGGGGCAGGTCGATGTGAAGCCCTTCATCTCGCGCACCTTCGCGTTCGAGGACGGCATCGCCGCCTTCGAGGAGGCTGCGGCCGGGCGCGTCACGGATGTGAAGATCCAGATCGAATTTCCCGCCGCCGAAGCCGCCTGAACGCCCCGCAAGGGCGCGGGACAAGGGGAAACGCTGGGGAGTGCGCCGGCAGGGCGCGGCTACAGTGGCTGCGTTTTGCCACTTGCAGCCTTGCGCGCTTGCCTGTCCATGCTCTTGCCGTTTCGCAATGTCGTTCTCACCGGTGCCTGCGGCGGCCTGGGGCAGGCGCTGGCGCGTGCGCTGATCGACGGCGGTGCGCGCGTGGCGCTGGTGGGGCTCGACACCGAACGCCTCGCCGCGCTCGCTGCCCAAGGTGAAGGGCGCTGCAAGGCCTACACGCCCGACGTGTCCGACAGCCCCGCCATGCAGGCGATGGCGGCCGACTGGATGCAGCGCTTCGGCCCGCCCGACCTCGTGATCGCCAACGCGGGCGTGGCCGGCGGCTACGACACCGCCGAGGCCGACGACCTGGCCGTGTTCCGCCGCATGCTCGAGATCAACCTGCTCGGCGCGGCCACCACTTTCCAGCCCTTCGTGCAGCCGATGCGTGCGCAGGGCCGCGGCGCGCTCGTCGGCGTGGCCAGCATCGCGGGCTGGCACGGCATGCCGGGCAACGGCGCCTACTGCGCGAGCAAGGGCGGGCTGATCCGCTATCTCGAAAGCCTGCGCGCCGAGCTGCGCGGCACGGGGCTCACGGTGCACACGGTGAGCCCGGGCTACATCCGCACCGCGCTCACGGCCGGCAACCGCTTCGCGATGCCGGGGCTGCTCGAGGCCGATGCGGCGGCGCGCCAGCTGCTGGCGGGCCTGGCGGCCCGGCGCGAAAAGATCGTGCTGCCGCGCCGCATCGGCTGGCTGTCGAAAGCGCTCGGCCTTTTGCCCGCGCCGCTGCACGACCGCCTGCTGCGCGGCCAGCCGCGCAAGCCGCGCGTGGGCGAAGCGGGTGCCACCGCCATTCCCGGTCTGAATTCCCAGAAAGAACCTCCCCGCCGATGACGTCTTCTGCCACCGCCGTTCCGACACACGAACAGATCGCCCTCATCGGCGCAGGGCCCTCGGGCCTGGCGGGCGCCCGCAATCTGCAGAAGCTCGGCGTTCCGTTCCTGGGCTTCGAGGCGCACAGCGACGTCGGCGGCCTCTGGGACATCGACAACCCGCGCTCCACGGTCTATCACTCGGCGCACCTGATCTCGAGCAAGCGCACGACCGAGTTCGCCGAGTTCCCGATGGCCGACACCGTGGCCGACTACCCGAGCCACCGCGAGCTGCGCCGCTACTTCAGCGACTTCGCCGACCGCTTCGGCCTGCGCGCGCACTTCCGCTTCGGCACCCGCGTGCTGCGCGTGGAGCCGGTGAGCGACGCGCCCGACACGCGCTGGCGCGTGAGCGTGGAGGCGCCCGACGGCACGGTGGAAACCGACGAGTACAAGGGCGTGGTGATTGCCAACGGCACGCTGTCCGAGCCCAAGCATCCGCAGTTCGAAGGCCACTTCGACGGCGAGCTGCTGCACACCAGCAGCTACAAGCACGCCGAGCTGTTCAAGGACAAGCGCGTGCTGATCGTCGGCGCCGGCAACTCGGGCTGCGACATCGCGGTCGATGCGGTGCACTACGCGCACAGCGTCGAAATCTCGGTGCGGCGCGGCTACTACTTCGTGCCCAAGTACGTGTTCGGCAAACCGGCCGACACGCTGGGCGGCAAGCGACCGCTGCCGCCGTGGCTCAAGCAGAAGGTCGATGCCACCGTGCTGCAGTGGTTCACCGGCGACCCGGTGCGCTTCGGCTTTCCCAAGCCCGAGTACAAGATGTACGAGTCGCACCCGGTGGTGAACTCGCTGGTGCTGCACCACGTGGGCCATGGCGACATCGGCGTGCGCGCCGACATCGCGCGGCTCGCCGGGCGCACCGTGCATTTCAAGGACGGCAGCGCGCGCGACTACGACCTGATCCTCACGGCCACGGGCTATGCGCTGCACTACCCGTTCATCGACCGCGAGCTGCTCAACTGGCAGGGCATGGCGCCGCGCCTGTACCTGAACATCTTCTCGCCGCGCTTCGAGACGCTGGGCGTGCTCGGCATGATCGAGGCCAGCGGCATCGGCTGGCAGGGGCGCTACGAGCAGGCCGAGCTGCTGGCGCGCTACTTCCGCGCGCAGGCCGCGGGCTCGCCCAAGGCAACGGCGCTGCGCACGGCGGTGCAGGGGCCGCCGCCCGATCTGTCGGGCGGCTTCAAGTACCTGCAGCTGGAGCGCATGGCCTACTACGTGCACAAGGACACCTACCGCGCGGCCGTGCGCCAGGCCGCTGCCGCACTGGCTGACTGATCGTCTTTCTACAAGAGGTTCCGCGCATGCTGCCTGTCGACGAGATCCGCCTGCACTTCAACCCGGCCTCGCTGGTGCTGCTCAACGTGGTGCTGGGCTTCTTGATGTTCGGCATTGCGCTGGACACGCGCATCGACGACTTCAGGCGCGTGGCGCGCATGCCCGGCGCGATGGCGGTGGGCATCGGCGCGCAGTTCGTGGTGCTGCCCGCCGTGACCTTCGTGCTCACGCTGATCCTGCAGCCGGGCCCGAGCATCGCGCTGGGCATGATCCTCGTGGCCTGCTGCCCGCCGGGCAACATCTCGCAGATCCTCACGCACCGCGCGGGCGGCAACGTGGCGCTGTCGGTGTCGATGACGGCCATTTCGAACGCGCTGTCGATCGTGGTGATGCCGCTGAACTTCGCGTTCTGGGGCGGCCTGCATCCCACGGCCTCGGTGCTGCTCAAGACCATCGCGCTCGACCCCTTCGACATGCTGGGCCACATCGTGATGATCATCGGCATTCCCTTCGTGCTGGGCGTGGCCTGCGCGCACAAGCTGCCAGGGCTCACGGCGCGCATCAAGAAGCCGGCGCGCATCCTGAGCTTCCTGGCGCTGATCGCCTTCATCGTCGGCGCCATCGCGGGCAACTGGCGCTACTTCCTCGACTACGTGGGGCTGGTGCTGATGGCCGTGGTGATCCACGACGCGCTGGCCTTCGGCACCGGCTACCTGTGCGCGCGGCTCTCGGGGCTGGGCGACTACGACCGGCGCGCGGTGGCCATCGAAGTCGGCATCCGCAACGCGGGGCTCGGGCTGGTGCTGATCTTCAGCTTCTTCGGCGGGCTCGGCGGCATGGCCGTGGTGGCCGGCGTGTGGGGCTTCTGGGACATCATCGCGGGCCTGGCGCTGGCGAGCTGGTGGGGGCGCAAGCCTGCGACGCCATGAGCGACACCTGGAAGGCGTCCGCGCGGCGCGTGTTAGTCACTGGCGGTGACGGGTTTCTGGGGCGCAGCGTGCTCGCCGCATTGGCCGGGCAAGGCACCTTCGAAACGCTGGTGGCGCTCGACGTGCGCGAGGTGCCTGCCGCGCGTCGGCTGCCCGGCGTGGCCTACCTGCAGCAGGACGTGCGTGACGACGGCATCGCCGACGTGCTGGCCGAGCACGCGATCGACACGGTGGTGCACCTCGCGTCCATCGTCACGCCCGGCAAGGACTCCAACCGCGCCTTCGAGCATTCGGTGGACGTGGGCGGCACGCGCAACGTGCTCGACGCCTGCGTGGCGCGCGGCGTGGGGCACATCGTGGTGTCGTCCAGCGGCGCGGCCTACGGCTACCACGCGGACAACCCGGCCTGGATCACCGAGTCGCAGCCGCTGCGCGGCAACCCGGTGTTTGCCTATGCCGACCACAAGCGGCAGGTGGAAGAGATGCTGGCCGACTGCCGCAGGCAGCATCCCGCGCTGGCGCAGACGGTGCTGCGCATCGGCACCATCCTCGGCGAGCGTGTCGACAACCAGATCACCGCGCTGTTCGAGAAGAAGCGGCTGATCGCCATCCGCGGCAGCGACAGCCCCTTCGTGTTCGTGTGGGACGAGGACGTGACCGGCGCCATCGCCCACGCGCTCGGCGGCGCGCCGCCCGGCTGCTACAACCTCGCGGGCGACGGCGCGCTCACGATCCACGAGATTGCCGCGCGCCTGGGCAAGCACGCCATCGCCTGGCCGGCCGGCGTGCTGCAGGCGGCGCTGGCCGCGGGCTCGGCACTGGGCGTGAGCCGCTACGGGCCCGAGCAGCTCGACTTCCTGCGCTACCGGCCGGTGCTGCTGAACACCGCGCTGAAGACCCAGTTCGGCTACGTGCCGCGCAAGACCAGCCGCGAAGCCTTCGAGGCCTTCATCGCGGCGCGTGCGCAGCAGGGGCGGCCGGTCACTTGCGCGTAGCCTCCGCCGCCGGCGGCGGCGCGATCAGGTAGTCGAGCATGCGCCGCGCATTGAGCGGCAGGTCTTGCGACGAGCGCACGCAGGCCATCAGCGTGCGCTCGGCCCACGGGTCGGCCAGCGAGGCGCGCGCGATCTTCATCGAACGGGCGCAGCGCTCGGCCGCGGTCTGCGGCACGATGCCCACGCCGATGCCGTACTCGACCATGCGGCACACGGCCTCGAAGTTGCGCACGCGCACGCGGTAGGCCAGGTGCCGGGCGAGCGCGCGCACATGCCCGGTGATCAGCTGCTGCAGCGCGCTGTCGGCGGGCAGGCCGACGAACTCGCTGTCGACCACCTCGGCCAGGTGCACGCGGCGCCGGCTCGCCAGCGCGTGGCCGCGCGGCATCACCAGCACGAGGTCGTCGCGGCGGAAGGGGTGGCATTCGAGGCCGTCGCTGTCGATGGCGTCGGAGACGATGCCGATGTCGCACAGGCCGCTGCGCAGGGCCTCCACGGTGTCGGGGCTGGCGCGCTCCTCGAGGTCGACCGAGATGCGCGGATGCTCGGCCAGGAAGCGGCTCAGCACCTCGGGCAGGTGCTCGGTGAGCGCCGAGGTGCCGCACATGAAGCGCACGTGGCCCTTCAGGCCCTGGCCGTACTCGCCGAGCTCGCCGCGCAGCCGCTCCATCTGCTGCAGCACGACGCGCGCATGGTGCAGCAGCGTGCGCCCGGCCTCGGTGGGGCGCACGCCCTGCGCGTGGCGGGTGAGCAGCGGCGTGCCGAGCGCGTCTTCCATGCCGCGCACACGCTGGCTGGCCGAAGCCAGCGTCATGTGCGAGCGGCCGGCGCCGGCCGTGAGGCTGCCGGCTTCGACGACGTGGAGAAAGAGCCGCAGGTCGGTCAGATCGAATCGCATGATGGGCCGCAAGGTAGCACGCCAGCCTCAGCCTGTGCCTGAGGCTGGCTGCGCGAAAGCCGCATTTCCAGTGGCGGCACCGGTCGGCAGACTCCGCGGCGATGACGATCTCCAATGAAGCGATGGGCCTGTGGGCGGCGGCTGCCGCGGTCTTCCTGCTGGCCGGCTTGATCAAGGGCGTGATCGGCCTGGGCTTGCCGACCGTGGCGATGGCGCTGCTCGCGCTGTGGATGTCGCCCGCGCAGGCGGCCGCGCTGCTGATCGTGCCGTCGCTGGTCACGAACCTCTGGCAGACCGGGCCGCGCGCCAGCTTCGGCGCGGTGTTCCGTCGCATCGGTCGCATGCAGGCCGGCGTCGTGATGGGCACGCTCGCCGGGGCGTGGTGGCTGGGCGTGCCGGCCGGGGCCTGGGCCTCGCTGGCGCTGGGCGTGGCGTTGGTGATCTATGCGCTGTGGGGGCTGACGGGGCGGCAGCTGCACGTGAGCGACGCGCAGGCGCGCTGGCTGGGGCCCGTGGTGGGCGCCGCGACGGGACTGGTGACGTCCGTGACCGGCGTGTTCGCGGTGCCGGCCGTGCCGTACCTGCAGGCGCTGGGTTTCCAGCGCGATGCGTTGATCCAGGCGATGGGCATCTCGTTCACCACCTCGACCGTGGTGCTGGCCCTGGGGCTGGCGGCCAACGGAAGCTACCCGGCGGCGGTGCTGGGCGGGTCGCTGGCGATGCTGGTGCCGGCCGTCGGCGGCATGGTGCTGGGCACCTGGCTGCGGCAGCGGCTGCCGGTGGCCGTGTTCCGGCGCTGCTTCCTGATCGGGTTGGCGCTGCTGGGGGCGTACATGGCGCTGCGCGCCGTCATGTCCGCCTGATCCCGTGATCGGTCAGCTGGCGGCCAGCAGGGCCGCGCGCACGCGCTCGATGGTCTGGCGGTAGGGCAGGGCGAAGTCCTCGATGGCCGCGTCGGCCTCGAGCCAGCGGAACGAGAACACCAGGCCTTCTTCTTCGGGGCTCCCCGTGGCCATGTGCTCGAAGGTCTCGGGCAGGGCGCGGTGGTCGCGCATCAGGAAGATGTGCCAGCGCTGCGGATGGCGGTGCGTGTTGCCTTCGACGCCGGCTTCGCATTCGCGCTCCAGCGTGCCCAGCGATTCGAGCCGGCCGGCGAACACCAGGCCCGACTCTTCGAGCAGCTCGCGCCGCACGGCCGCCTCGGGCGACTCGCCGGGCTCGATGGTGCCCTTGGGCAGCTGCATGTTGCCGTCTTCGGGATGACGGAACACCAGCAGCCGGCCCTGCGCATCGACCAGGCAGGCGCAGGCCTTCGGGATCGTCGCGACGGGGGCGGCGCCGAGCGGGCTGCTGCTGCCGTTCTTCATGGCGGTGGCCGCCTCAGGCGCCCGTGAGGGCGGCCTTGACCGCGGCGCTGACCTGGCCCATGTCGGCCTTGCCGGCCAGGCGCGTCTTGACCACGCCCATCACCTTGCCCATGTCGCCGGGGCCCGAGGCGCCCAGTTCGGCCACGATGGCTTTCACCGCGGCGGCCGTTTCATCGGCGCTCATGCGCTGGGGCAGGTAGACCTCGAGCACCTTGATCTCGGCGGCTTCCTTGTCGGCCAGGTCGGCGCGGCCACCCGTGGTGAACGCGGCGATCGAGTCCTTGCGCTGCTTGACCATCTTGTCGACGATGGCCACGACCATGGCGTCGTCGAGCTCCACGCGCTCGTCGACTTCCTTCTGCTTCATGGCGGCGAGCAGCAGGCGGATGGTGGCCAGGCGTTCCGAATCCTTGGCGCGCATCGCCGTCTTCATGTCTTCGGTGATTTGTTCTTTGAGAGTCATTCTTCGCAACCTTTCGGAAAAAACAAAAGCCGCGGCAGGTTTCCCTGGCGCGGCTGGTGCAACGGGGCGCTGGCGGGGACTTTCGTCGGGGCCAGCCACCCTGGGCGTTGCTTAGTACAGCTTCTTGGGGAGCTGCATGCTGCGCACGCGCTTGTAGTGGCGCTTGACCGCAGCTGCCTTCTTGCGCTTGCGCTCGGCCGTCGGCTTCTCGTAGAACTCGCGGGCGCGCAGGTCGGTCAGCAGGCCGAGCTTTTCGATGGTGCGCTTGAAGCGGCGCAGGGCGACGTCGAAGGGCTCGTTTTCTTTAACGCGGATGGTGGTCATTGATGAATCGTTGAAATGGATTTGGCCGGGGGAGATCGAGGCCCCAAGCCGGGGTTCCTCAACTGAAAACTTTTTGCGGCCGTTGAGGGAAGGCCAGAGTTAGCCCGCGAGTATAGCACTCCCCCAGGCTGCGCGCACTTCGTGTCGCTTCTCCAACCCCCTCGCCGGGGGCGACACCTGAGGCCCGGCAAAGCCGGTTCCTCGGTGTCCTGAAAAAAACCTCAAGAGTGCGCCTTCAGAGCGCCTGTGCGCACGCATGTGCGCTCGCCCACGCCCATTGGAAGTTGTATCCGCCCAACCAGCCGGTCACATCGACCACTTCGCCGATGAAATACAGGCCCGGCTGCTTCGATTCCATGGTTTGGGACGACAGATCGCGCGTGTCGACGCCGCCCGCCGTCACCTCGGCCTTCTTGTAGCCCTCGGTGCCGCTGGGGGTGATCTGCCAGCGGGCGATGCGCTCGGACAGCGCCGCCAGCGCCTTGTCGGTGGCCTCGTTGACCGGACGCTGCAGGGCCGGGTCTTCGCCGACCCAGGCGTCGGCCAGCCGCGAGGGCACCAGCGCGGCCAGTTCGTTGGCGATGCGTTTCTTCGAGCGCCGCTTGGCGTCGGACAGCGACTCGGCCACGTCCATGCCGGGTGCGAAGTCCAGCGTCAGCGGGGCGCCGGGCTTCCAGTAGCTCGAGATCTGCAGCACCGCCGGGCCCGACAGGCCGCGGTGGGTGAACAGCAGGTCTTCCAGGAAGGCTATCTTGTCCTTCTTGCCGCCGGTCTCGATGCGCACCGGCAGCGCCAGCCCGGCCAGGCCGGCGTAGGGCGCCCAGGCGTCGCCGCCGAAGGTCAGCGGCACCAGCGCCGGGCGGGGCGTGACCAGGCGCAGGCCGAACTGCTCGGCGAGCCGGTAGCCGAAGTCGCTCGCACCAATCTGGGGAATCGACAGGCCGCCGGTGGCCACCACGAGCTTGGGCGCGTCGATCGGGCCGCGCGTGCTACTGATTTGGTAGCGTCCGTCGACAAAGGCGATGTCGCCGAGCTTGCACGGTTGCCAGCGTTCGACGTTGCCGGCGGCGCACTCGGCCAGCAGCATGTCGACGATCTGCTGCGAGGAGCCGTCGCAGAACAGCTGGCCCTTGTGCTTCTCGTGGTACGCGATGCCGTGGCGCTGCACCATGTCGATGAACTGCTGCGGCGCGTAGCGCGAGAGCGCCGAGCGGCAGAAATTCGGGTTGTCGCCGACGAAATGGCGCTGCGGGGCGCGCACGTCGAGGTCGCGGTTGGTGAAGTTGGCGCGGCCGCCGCCCGAGATGCGGATCTTTTCGCCGACCTTCTCGCTGTGGTCGACCAGCAGCACGCGCAGGCCGCGCTGGCCCGCCAGTGCGGCGCAAAAGAGACCGGCGGCGCCGGCGCCGACGACAACGACGTCAAAGGAAGAAGAGGGAGAGGAAGAAGAAGGAGAGCTCAAGCGGGTCCGTCCGCCGCCAGCACCGGCGGCGGGTTGTATTTGAGGTGGCCCACGTAGCGCAGCGGCTGCGTGGCGGCGATCGAGGGCACGTCGCCCTCGCGCATGTGGAGCAGGTCGGCGGGGCTCACCCAGCGCGGGTCGGCGTCGGTGATCGGCACGCCGGCCTGGCGGTAGGCCTCCAGCACGAACTGGGAGCAGAAGAACTGGTCGTTGCGGCTGGCGCCCAGCTGCACCGTCGCCAGGCCGCTGATGCAGTACGCGCTCACGGCCGAGGGAATCAGCGGCAGCTCGCACAGCCGACGGTTCAGCACGAAGGGTGCGTTCAGCAGCACGCCGGCGGTGTTGTAGCGGGTGCCGACCTGCGAGTGCGCCCACTCGCGCATCTTCTCGACGTCGGCCTCGACGAGGCCCGGCACGCGGAAGGCCACGACCATCTGCTCTTCGTCGACCACCTCGGCCAGCGGCCGCGCGCGCACGCCGGTGCCCACGGCCTCGGCGATCTGGCCGTCACCCAGGTACAGCACGGCATGGCTCACGGGCGAGAAGGTGCCCAGGCGGATGCCGAACGAGTTCACCGTGGCGATCGAGGTCAGCAGGATGTCGCCGGGCGCCAGCACCTCGGCGCCGATCAGCTCGCCGCCGTTGCCGGGGGCGATCACCGAGCTCTGCACGCGCAGGCGCAGGCCGGAGGTTTCGGAAGGCATCTCGATGCGCGTGGCGCAGGCCGAGAGCAAGAGCGGCAGCGCCGCGGCGAGCGCCACGGCGCGAAGAAGGGAGGCCATGGTCATCCCTTCCAGACGAACGGGAACTTCAGCTGCTTGAAGAAGCCGTTGGGCACGTAGTCGCCCAGCACGCCGTATTTTTCGGGCCAGAGCTTGGTGCTCTTCACGGCCGTGCCGAAGAGGTAGTCGAGGAAGGCGTAGTGCGCCGCGTAGTTCTTGTCGAGCGCCTCGATGTCCTGGCTGTGGTGCCAGTGGTGGAAGTTGGGCGTCACGATCAGGTAGCGCAGCGGCCCCAGCCGCACGCTCACGTTGCAGTGGTTGAACACCGCCTGGAAGCCGACCACCACGATGTAGGCGTCGATCACGTCCTTGCTGAAGCCCAGCACGTAGATGGGCGCGAGCACCAGCGTGCGCGTGATCAGCAACTCCAGGATGTGCTGGCGCGAGCCCGCCATCCAGTCCATGCTCTTCACGCTGTGGTGCACCGCGTGCAGGCGCCACAGCACCGGCACCTCGTGGTACGCGCGGTGCGTCCAGTACTGCACGAGGTCGGCCACCAGGATGATCAGCAGGATGCCGGCCCAGAACGGCAGGTTGCTCACCCAGCCGCGGATGCCGTCGTTGGCGGCCCAGCCGAAGAGCTTGTGCACCATGAGGTTGGTGGCCAGCAGTACGAAACCCACGATCATGTGGTTCACCACGAAGTGATGAAAGTCGGTCTGCCACTCTTCGCGGAACACGGGCTGGTCCTTGCGCAGCGCAAAGAGCTTCTCGATGAAGATGAAGATCAGCGACGAGCCCAGCAGGTCGAGGATGAACCAATCGAGCCCGATGTACGGCGTGTGGTCCGCGAAGTCGTGCACCGGCACCTTGTGCCCGCCCAGCAGCGCCGACACCGCCACCAGCAGGAACGCGGCCGACGACAGCCAGCGCGAGCGGTTGAAGATGATGTTGACCAGCGAGAGCCCGCCGGCAATGACCAGCGCCGTCAGCAGGATGACGCGCATCACGTCGACGTTGTAGCTCTTGCGCAGCTCGGGTGTCGTCAGGTACTGCGGAAAGTGGAAGGCCAGCACGCCCAGGAAGCACAGGGCGGCGAGGCTGAAGGCGATGGTGCCCGTGACCAGCCCGCGCCCGCGGCGCAGCTCGCCGTGGCTTTCGGTGAATTCGTTGAGTTTGTCGAGCATCCCTGCCTCTTCCTTCTTGTTCGTTGGGCCGGGCGGGATTTTAGGCGGCGCCCGGACGGCGGCGCTACACTGCGCCTCCTCATGGCCCGCCGCTCTCTCCGTCGCTGCACGACCGCGATTTTCGTGGTCCTGTCGCTGCTGTTCTCGCAGCTGGCGCTGGCAGGCTATGTCTGCCCCGGCGCGTCGGACAGCCCGGGTTCGATGACCGAGAGGATGGCGTCGGGCGAGCCCTGCGAAGGCATGGACATGGCCCAGCCGGTGCTGTGTTTCCAGCACGCCGCTGACCTGTCGCTGTCCTTCGAGCCGGTGAAGCTGACCACGCCCTCGCTACCGGCCATCGTGCAGCTCGTGGTGATGCCCTTGGTGCTGGCGTCGGAAGGCCATGTCCTTCCGCCGCAGGCCGTGCCGGAGCGGCAGCATCCGCCGCCCGATCCCGTTTTTCTCGCCACGCGCAGACTGCGCGTCTGACATCTCCGTCGACTGACCGGTGCTGGTGCGGCGCGTCCGCCTGCCAGCGATTCGCTCGTTCGTTTGCGGAGTTTTCATGTCCCTTCCTTTTTCGCGCGCGGCCGTCTGGGCCGTCGCGTTGCTGCCGTCCCTAGCGGCGGCGGCCCCCTTATCTCTTGATGCAGCGCTGGAGCTTGCGGCCCGGCGCTCCGAAGCCACCCGCGCCGCCCGTGCCGGCGTCGCCAGCGCCACGGCGGCGGCCTCCGCGGCCCCGCAGCTTCCAGACCCGACGCTGCGCATCGGCGTCGACAACCTGCCCGCGACCGGCGCGGATCGTTTCCACACCACGCGCGATGCGATGACGATGAAGCGCATCGGCATCAGCCAGGAATGGCTGTCCGCCGACAAGCGCGCCGCGCGGCAGGCCGCCGCCGATGCGTCGGTCGGCCTGGAGGCGGTGCGGGTGCAGGCTGCCGTGGCCGACACCCGCAGGCAGGCCGCGCTCGCGTACGTGGACGCTTTCTACGCTGGCGAGAGCATCAAGCTCGCGCGGCGCATGGAACACCACGCGCACGAAGAACTGGAGGCCTCGCGCGCACGCCTGTCATCGGCCGGGGGAAGCAGCCAGGACGTGCTGGCGCTGTCCGGCGCCAGAGGCATCGCGGAAGACGAGACGGCCGACCTCCTGCAGCAGCAGGAAGCCGCCAGCGTCGCCTTCCAGCGCTGGGTCGGTGTACCGCCCGACGAACTGCGGTCTCCGGGCGCCATCGCCGTGCCGTCCGAAGCGGCCTACGTGGCCGCGCACCCCACGGTCGCGGCCCTGCAGCGCGATGTCGACGTGGCCAGGCAGACGGCGGCCGTCACCGCGTCCAACCGCAAGCCGAACTGGACCTGGGAGCTCGCCTATGGCCAGCGCACCGGCTACGCCGACATGGTGTCGGTGGGCCTGAGCATTCCCCTGCCCATCGCCCCCGGCGAGCGGCAGGACCGGGACACCGCCGCCAAGCTCGCCTTGGTCGAGAAAGCCGAGGCCGACCTGGCCGAAGCCACCCGGGCCGCGACCGCCGAATACCAGGCGCTGCGCAGCGATGCGCAACGCCTGCAGCAACGCATCGACCGCTACCGCACGGGCGTGGTCGTTCCGGCCGGCCAGAGAACCGCGGCCGCAACGGCGGCCTACCGGTCGAACCAGGGCAGCCTCGTCACGCTGTTCGAGGCGCGCCATGCCGAAGTCGAAGCGCAGCGCAAGCTGCTGACGCTGCAGCGCGACCTGGCCAGAACCCACGTCCAACTGGCCTTCCGGCCGCTCACCACCGAGGGGGCCCCATGAACCGCACACGCACCATCGGCGCTTCGCTGTTGGCCGTCCTGTTGCTCGCAGCAGGCGCCTTCTACCTGGGGCGCACGACAGCCCCGTCCACGGAGGCTCCGGTGACCACGTCGTCCACCGCGGATGGCCGCAAGGTCCTCTACTGGCACGACCCCATGGTGCCGGGCCCGCGCTTCGACAAACCCGGCAAGTCGCCCTTCATGGACATGCAGCTGGTGCCCATGTACGCCGACAGCGCCACCGGCACGGGCAGTGCAGGCGGCGTGCAGGTGAGCCCCACGGTCCAGCAGAACCTCGGCATCCGGTATGCCGGCGTGCGGCGCGCGGAAGTCTCCGCGTCTTTCGATGCCGTCGGCGCCGTGCAGTTCGACGAGCGGCTCAACGTCGTCGTGCAAACGCGCGTGGCGGGCTTCGTCGAGCGCCTGTCGGTCCGCGCGCCGATGGAGCGCGTGCGCAAGGGGCAGGCGTTGGCGACGGTCTTCGCGCCTGAATGGCTGGGCCCGCAGAACGAGTGGCTGGCCCTCCAGCGATCGGGCGTTTCCGCCGACCTCGTCGCGGCGGCGCGTGACCGCATGCGGGCCCTGTCCATCCCCGCCGAGCTCATCCGCCGCAGCGAGGAAACCGGCACGGCGCAGGCGCGCTACGTGCTCACCGCACCGTCCGACGGCGTGGTGGCCGAGCTGGGCGTGCGCGAAGGCGTCGCGGTCACGCCCGGCACGACGCTGTTCCGCATCGCGGGCCTGGAGAAGGTCTGGGCGGTGGCCGAGATTCCGGAAGCGCAGGCCGTGCGGCTCGCGCGCGGCCAGAAGGTCAGGGCGGTTCTCCAGGCCGATGCGGCCCAGTCGTTCGACGGCACGCTCGACGAGGTCCTGCCCGAGGTCAACGCAACCACCCGCACCCTGAAGGCCCGCTTCGAGGTCGACAACAGGAACGGCAAGCTCACGCCCGGCATGCTGCTGCGCCTGCAGGTGACGGGGCCCGCCGCCACACGGCTGGTCGTGCCGTCCGAAGCGGTCATCCGCGCCGGCAAGCGCGCGGTCGTCATCGTGCGCAAGGCCGACGGCGCGTTCGAGCCGCGCGACGTGTCGACTGGCGCGGACCTGGGTGACGACACCGAAGTCATCTCCGGCCTGAATGAAGGCGAGCAGGTCGTGGCCAGCGGCCAGTTCCTCATCGACTCGGAAGCCCGGCTGCGGTCGGTGCTGGGCAGCATGGCATCGCCTGCGGCCACGGCCGCAGCGCCGGCCGCGGTGCTGCACCAGGCCGAAGGCAAGGTCGAGAGCGTGGCGCCCGACGGCCTCACGATCTCGCACGGCCCCGTCGCCACGCTCAAGTGGCCGCCGATGACGATGGGCTTTGCGAAGGCATCGCCCGACGCGTTCCCGGACATCCAGCCCGGCGACCTGGTCCGCTTCGAGTTCAAGGAAGGCGGCCCCACCGGCTACGAGCTGGCCTCCGTGCAGCGCATGCAAGCGGGCGCCAAGCGATGATCGCCGCCGTCATCCGCTGGTCGATCGGCAACCGCTTCCTGGTGCTGATCGCGACCTTGTTCCTGGTGGCCGCGGGGTGGTGGTCGGTGGTGCGCACGCCGCTCGATGCACTGCCCGACCTGTCGGACACGCAGGTCATCATCCGCACGCCTTTCCCCGGCAAGGCGCCCCAGGTGGTCGAAGACCTCGTCACCTACCCGCTGACCACCACCATGCTCAGCGTGCCCGGTGCCAAGACGGTGCGCGGCTACTCGTTCTTCGGCGATTCGTTCGTCTACGTGCTGTTCGACGACAAGACCGACCCGTACTGGGCGCGCTCGCGCGTCGTCGAGTACCTGAACCAGGTGCAGGGCAGGCTGCCCGCGGGCGCGAACGCCTCGCTGGGCCCCGATGCCACGGGCGTGGGCTGGGTCTACGAGTACGCGCTGGTCGACCGCACCGGCACGCGCGACATCGGGCAGCTGCGCGCACTGAACGACTGGTTCCTCAAGTTCGAGCTCAAGACCGTGCCCGACGTGGCCGAGGTCGCCAGCATCGGCGGCATGGTGCGCCAGTACCAGGTGGTGCTCGACCCCGACCGCATGCGCGCGCTGGGAATCACGCAGCAGGCGGTCGTGGCGGCGCTGCAGAAGGCCAACCAGGCCTCGGGCGGCTCGGTCGTCGAACTCGCCGAGGCCGAGTACATGGTGCGTTCGCGCGGCTACCTGCGTTCGCTGGACGACTTCCGCACCATTCCGCTGGCCGTGACGGGCGCCACGCCGGTGCTGCTGCGCGACGTGGCGACGGTGCAGATCGGCCCCGAGATGCGTCGCGGCATCGCCGAACTCGACGGCGAGGGCGAGGTGGCCGGCGGCGTGATCGTCATGCGCTCGGGAAAGAACGCGCGCTCGACCATCGAGGCCGTCAAGGCCAAGCTGGAAACGCTCAAGCCCGGCCTGCCGCCGGGCGTCGAGATCGTGCCGACCTACGACCGCTCGCTGCTGATCGAGCGCGCCGTCGACAACCTGCGCGGCAAGCTGATCGAGGAGTTCATCGTGGTGGCGCTGGTCTGCGCGGTCTTCCTGTTCCATCTGCGCTCGGCGCTCGTGGCGGTGGTGGCCTTGCCGATCGGCGTGCTCGCGGCCTTCATCGTCATGCACTGGCAGGGCGTCAACGCCAACATCATGTCGCTGGGCGGCATCGCGATCGCGATCGGGGCGATGGTGGACGGGGCGATCGTGATGGTCGAGAACGTGCACAAGCACATCGAGGCCTTCGAGACGGCGCAGGGCCGGCAGCCGACGGTGGGAGAGCGATGGCGGCTGGTGGCCGACGCGTCGGTGGAGGTCGGGCCGGCGCTGTTCTTCTCGCTGCTGGTGATCACGCTGTCCTTCGTGCCCGTGTTCTCGCTCGAGGCACAGGAGGGGCGGCTGTTCTCGCCGCTGGCCTTCACCAAGACCTACGCGATGGCCGCTGCGGCGGGCCTGTCGGTGACGCTGATTCCGGTGCTCATGGGCTACCTGGTGCGCGGGCGCATTCCGCACGAAGGCGCCAATCCCGTGAACCGCTTCCTGATGGCCGTGTACCGGCCCGCGTTGGAGCTGGTGCTGCGATTTCCCAAGGGAACGCTCGCCGTCGCCGCGGTGCTGCTGGCGCTGACCGTGGTGCCGCTGATGCGTCTGGGCGGCGAGTTCATGCCGCCGCTGGACGAGGGCGACCTGCTCTACATGCCATCGGCGCTGCCGGGGCTGTCGGTGTCGAAGGCGGCCGAACTGCTGCAGCAGACCGACCGCCTCATCAAGACCGTGCCCGAGGTCGCGCGCGTGTTCGGCAAGGCCGGCCGCGCCGACACCGCGACCGACCCTGCGCCGCTCGAGATGTTCGAGACCACCATCCAGTTCAAGCCGAAGCGCGAATGGCGCGCCGGCATGACACCCGACCGACTGATCGAGGAACTGGACCGCGCCGTCAAGGTGCCGGGCCTGACCAACGTGTGGGTGCCGCCCATCCGCAACCGCATCGACATGCTGGCCACGGGCATCAAGAGCCCGGTCGGCATCAAGGTGGCGGGGGCGGACCTGGCCACGATCGATTCGCTGACCACGCAGATCGAGGCGGCGGCGAAGGGCGTGCCCGGCGTGTCGTCGGCGCTGGCGGAGCGGCTCACCGGCGGGCGCTACATCGATGTCGATGTTGACCGGCTGGCGGCCGCGCGCTACGGCCTCTCGGTGGCCGATGTGCAGGCCGTGGTGTCCACGGCCATCGGCGGCGAGAACGTGGGCGAAGCGATCCAGGGCCGCGAGCGCTATCCGATCAACGTGCGCTACCCGCGCGAGATCCGCGATTCGCTGGAGCGGCTGCGGCAGCTGCCCTTCGTGACGGAAAAGGGCGCGCAGCTGCTGCTGGGCGACGTCGCGCGCATCGCCATCGAAGACGGCCCGCCGATGCTGCGCAGCGAGAACGCGCGGCTGTCGGGCTGGGTCTACGTCGACGTGCGCGGGCGCGACCTGCGCTCCGCCGTCCACGACATGCAGGCGGCGGTCGACCAGGCCGTGAAGATGCCCGCGGGCTATGCGGTGTCATGGTCCGGCCAGTTCGAGTACCTGGCGCGCGCGACCGAGCGGTTGAAGCTGGTCGTGCCGGCCACGCTGGCGGTGATCTTCGTGCTGCTGTGCCTGCTGTTCCGCTCGTTCGCCGATGCGGCGCTCGTGATGGCGGCGGTGCCGTTCTCGCTCGTCGGTGGCTTCTGGCTCATCTGGGCGCTGGGCCATTCGATCTCGGTGGCCACGGCGGTCGGTTTCATCGCGCTGGCCGGCGTGGCGGCCGAGTTCGGCGTGGTGATGCTGGTCTATCTGAAGAACGCGCTGGCACGGCGCCTCGATGCCGGCGAGCCGATGAACGACGAGACGCTCCAGGCCGCGATCCGCGAAGGCGCCGTGCTGCGCGTGCGGCCCAAGGCCATGACCGTGGCCGTCGTGATGGCCGGCCTGCTGCCCATCCTGTGGGGCAGCGGCACCGGCTCGGAGGTCATGACCCGCATTGCCGCGCCCATGGTGGGCGGCATGGTCACCGCGCCGCTGCTGAGCATGCTGGCCGTGCCCGCGGCCTGGTATCTGTTGCGCCGCCGCGCCCCTTTGTCGCCTGCTGTTTCCAACCCCTCATCGCATCAAGGAGCCACTTCATGAACTTTCTCCATCCCCTTGCCTTCGCACTGGTCGCCAGCCTGGCTGGTGCCGCCCAGGCCCAGGCGCCGAAGAGCGAGCCTCCGCCCGCGAAGGCGTCCGCGCCGGGCATGCTGACCGATGCCGTGGTCCAGAAGATCGATCCGGCCCGCGGCCTGATCGTGCTGAAGCACGGCGACATCCCCAACCTGGCGATGCCCCCGATGACGATGGGTTTCGATGTGGCCGAGAAGCAGATGCTCGAACAGGTCAAGCCCGGCGACAAGGTCCGGTTTCATGTCGAGGTGGTGAAGGGCAAGCCGACCGTCACGCACCTCGAAGCTGCGCGCTGAGAGGCGCTCGGCTAGGTGCCGAACCGGCCGGCGTCGCCCGGCTGCAGCGCGGCCGCGGCCAGCCCCTGCAGCACGTCGCCCACCACGATCACCGCCGGGCTGGCCAGCCCGGCGTCGGCGATGCGGGCCTGCAGGCCCTGAAGCGTGGTCACGAGGTGGCGCTGGTGCGGCAGGCTCGCGTGCTGCACCACGGCCACGGGCGTGTCGCCCGGCAGGCCGTGCAGCAGTTCGCGCTCGATGTGGCCGGCGCCCGAGACGCCCATGTAGATCACGAGCGTGAGGCGTGCGTTGTGCGCCGTGGCGGCCAGCGCGCGCCAGTCGGTCGGGTCTTCGGCCGCGCCGGCGCCGGTCTTGGCGTGGCCGGTGACGAAGACCACGCCCTGCGCATGGTCGCGGTGGGTGAGCGGCACGCCCAGCGAGGTCACGGCGGCCAGGCCGGCGGTGATGCCGTTGACCACCGCGCATTCGATGCCGGCGTCGCGCAGGTGCTCCACCTCTTCGCCGCCGCGCCCGAAGATGAACGGGTCGCCGCCCTTGAGGCGCACCACGGTCTCGCCCTCGCGCACGGCCGTGATCATGAGCCGCTCGATGAAGGCCTGCGGCGTGCTCTTGCAGCCGCCGCGCTTGCCCACGTGCACGATGCGCGCACCGGGCCGGGCGTAGGCCTGGAGCACGGCGTCGTTCACGAGGTCGTCGACCAGCAGCACCGTGGCGGCCTGGATCGCCTTGACGGCCTTGACGGTCAGCAGCTCGGGGTCGCCGGGGCCGGCGCCTACCAGCGTGCAGCGGCCGGTGATGAGGGTGGAAGGGGTGTTCATGCGTGGGAGGCCAGTTCGGTGATGTGCCTGACTTGCGTCGCGATGGCTTCGGGCACGGGAAGCTCGCCGGCCAGCACGCGCCGCGTGTAGGCGGCCGTGGTGGCGACGTCGATTTCTTTCGGCAGGCCGGGCACGTCGGCGGCGGTGCCGGCGGCCTGGGCCTGGAGTTCGCTGCGCACGCCGCGCACGAAGCCGTCGATCTGCGCGGTGCGGCGCGGGTCGGAGACCACCTCGCCTTCGAGGCCGCGCGAGAGCAGGGCGGTCATGCCCGTGAGCTCGAAGGTCTCGCCCATCGTGCGGGCGTATTCGGGGTGCGTGTAGCTGGCCACCACCACGCAGGGGCCGGTGGTCGGGCGCATCAGCTTCACCACGCTGTGGCCGGGGTTGCGCAGGCCCACCACGCGGCGCACGTCGAGCAGGCGCTTGAGCGCGGGGTTCAGCAGCTCGGTCGGGGCAAAGCCCACCTGGCCGGCGGCGATCGGGGTGAGCGTGGTCATCGGGGGCATGTCCAGGGCTGAAAGCACGTTCGATGCCAGTACGCGCGAGGTTTCGCTCGCGCTGCCGTGCACCAGCACCGCCAGGCCTTCGCGGGCCAGCAGCAGCGCCAGGAGCGGCGTGAGCACCGGCAGCTTGCGCGCGCCGTTGTAGCTGGGCAGCACGATCAGCGGGCCGCCGCGGGTCGTCACGGGGTTCAGCCGCGCATGCGTGGCGTCGAGAAAACCGGCCATCTCCTCGGGCGTCTCGCCCTTGATGCGCATGGCCAGGCAGAAGCCGCCGATCTCCAGGTCGGTGACCGTGCCGTCCAGCACCTGGCCGAACAGGTCGCAGGCCTGCTCGCGCGTGAGCGGACGGGCGCCCCGCGCGCCGCGGCCGATTTCCTTGATGTAGTGGCTGATTCCCATGGGTAGGCGGATTGTCCCGCAACGCTTATGCCGGAATGTGAGTCGGCTTATGCCCCCACGGCCAGTGCTTCGGCCGGGGTGGCCCGCACCATGCGCTTGAGCTCCGGCACACACGAGCCGCAGTTCGTGCCGCACTTCAGCGCCCCCTGCAGCGCCGCCAGCCGTTCGTCGGCGCTGCCGGTGCAGCGCAGCAGCTCGGCCTCGATGGCGCGGTCGGTCACGTTGAAGCAGGCGCACACCGGCTTGCCGCGCGACTGCACCGCCACCGGCGCGCGGGCGCCCGGCGACAGCAGCAGGCGGCCGTAGCTCTGGGCCGGCAGTTCCTCGCGCAGCAGGGTGGCGATCCAGGCTTCGGCGCTGGTGTCGCCGCCCAGCAGGAAGGCTTCCAGCCCGGCGCTGCCGTCGGCGCGGCGCACCAGCCGCGCAGCGCGGCGCTGGCCGCGCCGGTGGTCGGCGTAGCGCAGGGTGTCGGCGGTCTGCAGGCCCAGCAGGGCTTCGATTTTTTCGACCAGCGCGGCGTCGGGCGCGTCGTGCGCGGCGGCGCGGAACAGCACGCCGCTGCGTTCTTCTTCGCCGGGCGCGTTGCCCGCGAACGGCACGCAGGTGGCGAAGGGGAACAGCGCCATCAGCGGCTGCAGCGCGCGCTGCGCCGTGAGCGCGTCGCCGGCGGGCAGCCAGGCCATGGCCAGCAGCGACCACGGCAGCTCGGCCTTGAGGATCTTCACGGGCGTGTGCTTGAGCTCGGGCTGCTTCGAGGTGGGGCAGTAGGCCGGCGTGGTGAGCGCGTTGATGCCCGCGAGCCGCACGCCGGTCGACGAGCAGCCGCTCAGGTACTCCTCGCCCCAGTGCATGGCGACGAAGGCCTGGCTCAGGCCGATCTCGGCGCTGGCGCGCGCGGGCAGCAGGATCGAGCCGCGCTTGGACGTGAGGTGCACCAGGTCGCCTTCGGCGATCTGGCGGCGCGCCATGTCCTGCGCGTTCATCTGCACCATGGGCTCGGCCACGTGGCCGAACAGCTTGCCGACCGTGCCGGTGCGGCTCATGCCGTGCCACTGGTCGCGCAGCCGGCCAGTGTTCAGCGAGAAGGGAAAGCGTGCCTCGCGCGCCTCGGCCACGGGCTTGTAGGGCGTGTCGACAAAGCGCGCGCGGCCGTCGGGCGTGGGGAACACGCCGTCTTCGTACAGGCGCACGCGGCCGGTGCGCTCGCCTTCCTTCAGCGGCCATTGCTGCGGGCCGTCGTTCTCGAGCATCGCGTAGCTCAGGCCGGTGATGTCGAGGTCGCGCCCGCGCGTGGATTCGCGGTGCTCGTTCCAGACCGATTCGGCGCTCTCGTACGGAAACAGCGTGAAGGTGCGGCCCAGCTGCGCTTCGAGCCGGCGCGCGAAGGCCACGCCGATCGACCAGTCGTTGCGCGCCTGCCCCGGCGCGGGCACGGCCGGGCGCACACGCGAGATGCGGCGCTCGCTGTTGGTCACGGTGCCTTCCTTCTCGCCCCAGGTGGTGGCGGGCAGCAGCAGGTCGGCGAAGGCGCAGGTGGCGGTGGTGGCGAAGGCTTCCTGCACCACGACGAACTCGGCGCGTTCGAGCGCGCGGCGCACCGTGGCCTGGTCGGGCATCGACTGGGCGGGGTTGGTGCAGGCGATCCACAGCGCGCGGATCTCGCCGTCGGCCGCGGCCTGGAACATCTCCACGGCCGTCTTGCCGGGCTTGTCGGGCACCGAGGGCACGCCCCACAGCGCGGCCACTTCGGCGCGGTGCTCGGGGTTGGCCAGGTCGCGGTGCGCGCTCAGCAGGTTGGCCAGCCCGCCCACCTCGCGCCCGCCCATCGCATTGGGCTGGCCCGTGAGCGAGAACGGGCCCGCGCCGGGCTTGCCGATCTGGCCCGTGGCCAGGTGCAGATTGATGAGCGCCGCGTTCTTCGCCGTGCCGCTGGACGACTGGTTCAGGCCCTGGCAATACAGGCTCAGCGTGGCGGGCGAGGTGGCGAACAGCCGCGCCGCCGCGAGCAGGTCGTCCTTCGGAATGCCGCACACCTGCGCCACGGTGTCGGGCGTGCAGTCGCGCACCGTGGCCTTGAGCGCGTCGAAGCCGTTCGTGCGGGCCGCGATGTAGGCGCTGTCGGTCCAGCCTTCCCACAGCATCAGGTGCAGCATGCCGTGGAACAGCATCACGTCGGTGCCGGGCTGGATCGGCAGGAACAGGTCGGCGATCTCGACCGTGTCGGTGCGGCGCGTGTCGGCCACGACGATCTTCAGCGCCGGGTTCGCGGCTTTCGCGTCCTCGATGCGGCGAAACAGGATGGGGTGCGCCCATGCCGTGTTGCTGCCCACGATGAACAGGCACTCGGCGTGCTTCAGGTCGTCGTAGCAGGCCGGCGGCGCGTCGGCGCCCAGCGTCTGCTTGTAGCCGGCCACGGCGCTGCTCATGCACAGGCGCGAATTGGTGTCGATGTTGTTGGTGCCGACCAGGCCCTTGGCCAGCTTGTTGAAGACGTAGTAGTCCTCGGTGAGCAGCTGGCCCGACACGTAGAAGCCGACCGCGTCGGGGCCGTGGTCGCGCACCACCTGCGCGAACTTGCCGGCGGCGAGGTCGAGCGCGTGGTCCCACGTCACGGGCGCGGGCGCCTCCTTGCGCGCGAGGCGCTGCAGGGGCTGCAGCAGCCGCGTCTGGCGCGTGACGGTCGCGCTGGCCGTGAGGTGCAAGGTCGAGCCCTTGGTGCACAGGCGCCCGAAGTTGGCCGGGTGGTCGGGGTCGCCGCGCACGCCGGTGATCTGGTCGCCCTGCGATTCGATGATGACGCCGCAGCCGACGCCGCAGTACGGGCAGGTGGAGCGCGTCTCCTGGGTCATGCGGGCCTCAACCTTCTTCCGGGGACATCACCGTCACGGCGGCCAGGCGCTGCGGCCCGGCGACCGGGCGCTCCAGGTCGAGCGCGTGCGTGGCCAGTTCGCCGGCGTCCAGGTGCACCACGCCGTCTTCCAGCTTCACCGCGAACTTCGGCGTGCAGCCTTCGTCGGGCGAGCGGGCGCAGCCGTCGTCCAGGCCGATGGCCCAGTTGTGCAGCGGGCAGGCCACGCTGGTGCCGAACACGATGCCCTGGCTCAGCGGGCCGCCCTTGTGCGGGCAGCGGTCGAGCAGCGCGAAGACCTGGTCCTCGGCATTGCGGAACACGGCCACGTCCAGGCCGGCGGGCCGCATCACGCGGCGGGCGCCGAGCACGGGGATGTCGTCGAGGCGGCAGATGGCTTTCCAATCGCTCATGGTGGGGCTCTCTTGTCTTTGGGGGCGGGCGCGGGTCAGGTCTTGATCTCGGCGTACAGGCCGGTCACGCGGTCCATGATCGCGAGCAGGTTCTCGCTGCTCACGAACACGTCGGACATCAGCGCGGGCGAGGCGCCCGCACCGTCCAGGCGCTGCAGGCCGCGGTTGAAGAACATCCATTGCGCGTCGGCCAGCACCAGCTCCTGGCGGATCTGTGCGGTGGCTTCGGGCGCGTTGCGCAGCAGCTCGAGCGCGGCGAGGAATTCGGTGCGTGCCTTGGCGATCTCGGCGGTGCTGCCGGCCGGGTCGATCTGCATTGCCGCGGCAAGGTAGCACTTGGCCATGCGCTGCGACAGCATGCGCTGGCGCCCCGCGATGTTGACCAGCCGCCCGACCGGCTTGCCCGAGGCGGCCTCGTACTGCGCCGTGCCCTGGTGGGCCAGCGCGAGCACGGCGGCGTCGAGAGCGACGACCCGTGCGGCGGCGTCCCGGCCGGGCGCGGCATCGGCCAGCTCGGTGCGGAACGCGCGCCAGGCGCCGTCCAGGCCGTCGTAGGTGGCGCGCAGCGTTGGCGTCGGCGCAAAGGCCTTGAGCTCGCCGAGCTGGCGCTCGAACAGCGCCACGGAACGGTCAAGCACCTGCTGCGCGCTGCGCGGCTCCACCTTCTGCACCAGCGCCAGGTAGGCCTTGCTCGCGCGCTGCGACAGCATGCGCTGGCGGCCGGCCTTGTTGATGGCGTCGTTGAGGTCGGCCACCTGCGCGCGGGCGCCCACCGGGGCGAGCGCGGCGAGGGCGGAAGAAGCAATGAAGAGTCGTCGTTTCAAGCGGTCGCTCCGATCACACGCTCAGCGGCGCAAACTGCCGCACATCTACCGAGGCCTGCGCCGACTCGAACCACGGGTCGGGCTCGCCGTCGAGCGCGAACTGCAGCCGTTCCCACAGCGCTTTGCGACCTTCGACGTCTTCGAGGATCTTCTTCTTCACGTAGTCCAGCCCGACGCGGCCGATGTAGTGCACCGTGCGCTCCAGGTACCAGCCTTCCTCGCGGTACAGCTGCAGGAAGGCGCCGGCGTGTTCCATCACTTCCTCGGCGGTCTTCACCTTCACGAGGAACTGCGCCACCTCGGTCTTGATGCCGCCGTTGCCGCCCACGTACAGCTCCCAGCCCGAGTCGACGCCGATCACGCCGACGTCCTTGATGCCGGCCTCCGCGCAGTTGCGCGGGCAGCCCGACACGGCCAGCTTAACCTTGTGCGGCGAGTACATGGCCCACAGCGCGCGCTCCAGGTCCTTGCCCATCTGCGTGCTGTCCTGCGTGCCGAAGCGGCACCACTCGCTGCCCACGCAGGTCTTCACCGTGCGCAGCGACTTGGCGTACGCAAAGCCGCTGGGCATGCCGATGTCCTTCCACACGCCTTCCAGGTCTTCCTTCTTCACGCCCAAGAGGTCGATGCGCTGGCCGCCCGTGACCTTGACGGTCGGGATCTTGTACTTGTCGGCCGCGTCGGCAATGCGGCGCAGCTCGTCGGGCGTGGTGTGGCCGCCCCACATGCGCGGAATGACGGAGTAGGTGCCGTCCTTCTGGATGTTGGCGTGGCTGCGCTCGTTGATGAAGCGGCTCTGCGGATCGTCCTTCGCCTCTTTGGGCCAGGTGCTGATGAGGTAGTAGTTGACGGCCGGGCGGCAGGTGGCGCAGCCGTTGGGCGTGCGCCAGCCCATGCCGCGGTACACGTCGGCGTGCGTGAGCCAGTGCTCCTTGCGGATCGCGTCGCGCACGTCCTGGTGGCTCATGTCGGTGCAGCCGCACACGGCCTTCTTCTTCGGCGTGGCCGAGTAGTCGCCACCCGCCGTGAACATCAGGATCTGCTCGACCAGCCCGGTGCACGAGCCGCAGCTGGCGCTGGCCTTGGTGTGCTTCTTCACCTCGTCGAGCGTGAACAGGCCCTTCTCCTTGATGGCCTTGCAGATGGTGCCCTTGTTCACGCCGTTGCAGCCGCACACCTCGGCGTCGTCGGGCATGCTCGCGGCCTTGCTGTGGCCCTCGTGGCCGGTGTCGCCGATGTTCGATTCGCCGAACATCAGCTTGTCGCGGATGTCGTGCACGCTGCGGCCGTCGCGCAGCAGCTTGAAGTACCAGCTGCCGTCCACCGTGTCGCCGTACAGGCAGGCGCCGATGAGCTTGTCGTCCTTGAGCACCAGCTTCTTGTAGACGCCGCCGAAGGGGTCGCTCATCACGATCTCTTCGGTGCCTTCGCCGCCCATGAACTCGCCGGCGCTGAACAGGTCGATGCCCGTGACCTTGAGCTTGGTCGAGGTGAGCGAGCCCAGGTAGCGGCCGATGCCGAACTGCGCCAGGTGGTTGGCCGCCACCTTGGCCTGCTCGAACAGCGGCGCCACCAGCCCGTAGGCGATGCCGCGGTGCGCTGCGCATTCGCCCACCGAGTAGATGCGCGCGTCGGTCACCGTCTGCATCGTGTCGGTCACCACGATGCCGCGGTTGCAGTGCAGGCGCATCTTCTCGGCCAGATCCACATTGGGGCGGATGCCAACGGCCATCACCACGAGGTCGGCGGCGACCTCGGTGCCGTCCTTGAAGCGGATGGCTTTCACGCGGCCATCGTCACCCCCGACCAGGTCCTGCGTCTGTGCGCCCATGAGGAACTTCAGGCCGCGGTCTTCCAGCGACTTCTGCAGCAGCTTGCCCGCCACGTCGTCCAGCTGGCGCTCCATGAGCCAGGGCATCACGTGCACCACCGTCACGGTCATGCCGCGCAGCATCAGGCCGTTGGCGGCTTCGAGGCCGAGCAGGCCGCCGCCGATGACCACGGCGTTCTTGTGCGTGCGTGCGGTCTCGATCATGTAGTCGGTGTCGGCGATGTCGCGGTAGGCGATCACGCCCTTCAGGTCCTTGCCGGGCACGGGCAGCATGAAGGGGTTGGAGCCGGTGCACATCAGCAGGCGGTCGTAGGGCGCCTCGGTGCCATCTTCGGCGCGCACGATGCGCTTCACGCGGTCGACCTCGACCACCTTCTTGCCGGCGTGCAGCGTGATGTGGTTGTCGCTGTACCACTCCCAGCTGTTGAGCACGATCTCGTCCACCGTCTGCTCGCCCGCGAGCACGGGCGACAGCAGGATGCGGTTGTAGTTCGGGTGCGGCTCGGCGCCGAAGACGGTGATGTCGTACAGGTCGGGTGCGATCTTCAGCAGCTCTTCGAGCGTGCGCACGCCGGCCATGCCGTTGCCGACCATCACGAGTTTCATTTTCTTCATGGGGCGGGACCTTTCAGGGAAATCAACCGAACGACGGCCCGCGGCGCGCGGTCAGAATCGCGCCATGAGCTTTGAAGTGGACATCGGCTACAGCAGCCAGCGCGGGCCGCGCGACGCGAACGAAGACTTCGCCGGCACGGTGCATGCGCCGGCCGGCGACGAGGCACGCGGGCTCATCGCGGCGATTGCCGACGGGGTCTCGAGCGGCGGACGCGGCCGCGAGGCGGCGCAGACCACGGTGATGGGTTTGCTGGCCGACTACTTCGCCACGCCCGCGACCTGGGAGCCGACCGCCGCGCTCGACCGTTTGATCGGCGCGCAGAACGGCTGGCTGGCCGACCACAACCGCCGCCGCCAGGGCAAGCAGGAGGGCGCCGGCACGGCGCTCACCACGCTCACCGCGCTGGTGCTGCACGGCCAGAGCTACACGCTGGCCCACGTGGGCGACACGCGTGCCTGGCGCGTGCGCGCCGACGGCGAACCCGCGCAGCTGCTCACGCAGGACCACGCCTTCGACCACCCCGACATGCGCAGCCGGCTCACGCGCGCCATCGGCCTGGACGACCAGGTGCGCGTCGACTACCTGCAGGGCGATGTGCGCGTGGGCGACTGCTTCGTGCTCAGCACCGACGGCGTGCACGGCGTGCTCAAGCCGCAGCAGGTGGCCGCGCTCGCGCTGCAGGGCGACGCCGAGGCCGCGAGCGAGGCGCTGGTGCAGGCGGCGCTGGACGCCGGCACGCGCGACAACGCGACCGCGCTGGTGATCCGCGTTGTGGGGCTCGATGCGCGCCAGCTCGACGACGAACTCGGCGACGGCCGCCGGCTCGCGCCGCCGCCGTGGCTCAAGGTGGGCGACGTGCTCGACGGCTACGTCGTCACCGGCCTGGTGGCCGACACCGGCGTACACCTGCTGTACCAGGCGCGCCATCCGGTCACGCGCGAGCTGGTCGCACTCAAGACCCTGCACCCCTCGCGCGCCGGCGACCCGCAGGAGCGCGCGATGCTGGCGCATGAGGCCTGGCTGGGGCAGCGCGTGGGGCAGGGCGGCGGCTTCGTGCGCGTGCACGAGCGCGCACCGGACGCCAGCGCGCTGTACATCGTGTTCGACTGGCACGGTGGGCGCACGCTCGAGCAGATGCGCAAGGACGGCACGCGCGGCAACGTGGCCGAGGTGGTCGCCGCGGCCATCGAGGTGAGCCGCGCACTCGGGCGGCTGCACCGCCACGGCGTGGTCCACCGCGACATCAAGCCCGGCAACCTGCACCGGGGTGACGACGGCCGCTGGCGCATCCTCGACCTGGGCGTGGCGATCTCGGGCCGCGAGGGCGCGGCGCAGCGCGAGCTGCACGCGGGCACGCCGAGCTATATCAACCCCGAGCAGTGGGAGGAAGGCGGCGTGGCCGATGCGGGCAGCGACCTGTTCGCGCTCGGGGCCACGCTCTACCAGTGGCTGGGCGGGCACCTGCCCTACGGCGAGATCGAGCCCTATCAGGTGGCGCGCTACCGGCGCGATCCGGTCGCGCTCTCGCGCCTGCGGCCCGACGTGCCCGTGTGGCTCGACCACCTCGTGCGCAAGGCCGTGGCCCGCGACCCGCGCGAACGCTTCGAGACCGCCGAGGAGATGCTGCTCGCGCTGGAGCGCGGCGCCTCGCGCCCCGTGAACGCGCCCGCCGCCACGCCGCTGATCCGCCGCGACCCGCTCGCGCTGTACCAGCTCGCGCTCGGCGTGTCGGTGCTGTTCAACGTGCTGCTCATCGTGTGGCTTCTCTTCCTGCCACGTTGAGCGGGGGCGGGCGAAGAGGCTCATGAACGGGCGGCCTTGCGAACGGGCGAGGGCTTGGCAGCCGCAGGGGCCGGCGTGACGCGCGCGCGTCCGCCTTTTTCGGCCCAGGTGCGCGTCCAGCGGATCTGCATCACGCGCATCACGCCCAGCATCGCCAGCGAGAGCGCACCGAAGAACACGAAGCCCCAGGCGTAGCTGCCCAGGTACTGCTTCGACAGGCCCATGGCGTTGGGCACGAGGCCGCCGCCGAGGGCGCCGATCTCGCCGATCATCGAGCCGGCCACGGCCGTGCTCGTGGGCCAGCGCAGCGGCACCAGCTGGAACAGCGCGCCGTTGCCCGCGCCCAGCGCCGCGAAGCACACGATCAGCAGCAGCGTGGTGAGCGCCAGCGAGCCCGACGAGAAGCCCACCAGCACGAGGCCCACGGCCACCACCAGCAGCACCACCGTGAGCGTGTTCACGCCGCCCCAGCGGTCGGACAACCAGCCGCCCACGATGCGCACCGCCGCGCCCATGAAGGCCGCGAGCATCGTCAGCTGGCCCGCCTGCACCTTGCTCACGCCGAACTGGTCGTAGTAGTACGAGGGCAGGAAGGTCGTGAGGCCGATGAAGCCGCCGAAGGTCACGCCGTAGATCAGGCTGAAGACCCAGCCGTCTTTTTCGAACAGGCAGGCGATGTGCGCGCGGAAGCTGCCGTGCGGGTCCACGTCCGGCGGCTCCTTGGCGAAGAACACCATCACGACCATCGGAATGAGGATCGCGACGGCGGCCACGCCGTACACCGCCTGCCAGCCCAGCCAGTTGGCCAGCGGCGGCGCCACCAGCACCGACACGGCCGTGCCCACGTTGCCCGCGCCCACCAGGCCCATCGCCAGGCCCTTGTGCTGCGGCGGGAACCAGCCCGAGCCCAGCGACAGCGCCACGCCGAAGCTCGCGCCGGCGATGCCCAGCAGCACGCCCATGGCGAGCAGGTCGTTGAAGCTCTTCACGAAGAAGAAGCCGAACAGCATCGCCACGGCGATGAGTCCCATCTCGACCAGCGTGGCCTTCTTGCGGCCGATGTACTGCGACAGCAGGCCCAGCGGAAAGCGCATGAGCGCGCCCGCGATGATCGGCACCGACAGCATCAGGCCCTTCTGCGCGGGCGAGAGGTTGAAGGTCTCGCCGATGAAGGGCGCCATGGCGCCGTTGAGCACCCAGATGCAGCAGGAGAACGAGAAGTACAGGAAGGCCGCGAACAGGGTCGGACTGTGGCCTGACTGCAAGAAATTCCTGAAACCGGACATGGCGTTCAAAGGTGCAAAAAGCCGCGGCGCGACCGGGCAGCGGTCGTGTCGACGGACAGGGGTGGAGTCGGGAGGCCGGCGGCGAATGCCGTCGGCATGGGGGTGAGCCCGGCCTGAGGAGGGCCGGGTTGGATGCAGGAACCTGCAGCCTCACCAAAGCGGTGCTTCGTTACACCGTGCCCCCTTCGATGCAAGAGGCGTGCCTGCGAATGCAGGCTGGCGTGGCCTATGCTTCCCGGGCCTTGCCACACCTTGCCGCCATGTCCCTTCTCGTCGTCCTTTCCCCTGAACCCGCTGAAGGCGAGCCCTTGCCGGCGTCGCTGCAGCAGTCGATCGATGCCGCGGGCGTCGCGGTGCTCGGGCGCGCGGGCTGCCACACGCTGGTGCAGCGCGCGCAGGCGCTCGCACCGTCGATGGTCCTGGTGCATCTGGATGAAACAGAGCCGCAGCTCGACGCGCTGCTCGATGCGCTGGCGCCCTGGGGCGGCGCACCGCCGTGCGCCCTGGGCGTGATGAGCGCGCCGCTGGACGGCGCGCAGCACGCAGCGCTCGTGGCCGCGGGCGTGCACGGGTGGGTACCCATCGACAGCGCCGATGCACTCGCCGCACTGACCGCGCAGGCGCAGGCCCGCTGGACCCGCGAGGCCGCGCTGCGCACCGAACTCGACGCCCTGCGCACGCGCATGGACGAGCGCAAGTGGGTCGATCGCGCCAAGGGCCTGCTGATGTCCGCGCGCGGCATCGGCGAAGACGAAGCCTTCGGCCTGCTGCGGGGCGCCGCGATGCACGCCAACCTGCGGCTGGGCGAGGTGTCGCGCTCGGTCATCGAGGCCGCGCAGTGGGCCGAGGCGATCAACCGCGCGGGCCAGCTGCGCATGCTCTCGCAGCGGCTGGTGCGCGTCGCGGCGCAGCTCGCGGCCGGCATCGACGCACAGCGTGCGCGCGTGCTGCGCACGCAGTCGACCGAGCGCGTGCAGCAGACGCTGGATCATCTGACGGCCCTCGAGCTGGGTCCGGCCGGCGTGCAGGCGCTCGGCGAGGTGCAGGCCGCGTGGCTCGCGCTGGCCGCGCTGTTGACGGCCAAGCCCGCATCGCAAGGGCTGGCCGCGATCGATGCGCGCGGCGAGGCCTTGCTGTCGGCGGCCGAGGCGCTGACGGACGCGCTGGAGGCCTCGGGTGCGCGGCGCGCGCTGCGCATCGTCAACATCTGCGGACGGCAGCGCATGCGCGCGCAGCGACTGGCCAAGGACGCCTTGCTGGCCTCGACACTCGCGGCCGGTGCCTCGCGCGAGCGGCTGCTGCCGACCATGAACGAATTCGAAGCCGCGCTGCTGGAGCTGGAGCGTGCCCCGCTCAGCTCGCCCGAGATCCGCGCCGGGCTGGCGAGCGCGCGCGACGAGTGGCTGCGCCTCGTCGGCGGCGTGCAGGCGCTCGACAGTGCCGAGGGGCGCGCCACGCTGGTGCGTTCCAGCGAGGCGCTCGTGGACACCTTCGAGCGTCTCACGGGGTGGTACGAGCACAGCCTGCAGGTCATCATGTCTTGATGCCCGTCGTGCTGCGCCTGCCGGGTCAGGCCGCGGCCTTCTCCACATGCGCCTGGCGCGTGTAGAGAAAATCGATCACCGCCTTGCGCGCGTGCACATAGGCCGGGTCTTCGGCCAGCGCCACGCGGTTGCGCGGGCGCGCAATGTCCACTGCCAGCACGTCGCCGATGGTGGCGGCCGGGCCGTTGGTGAGCATCACGATGCGGTCGCTGAGCAGCACGGCCTCGTCGACGTCGTGCGTGACCATGACGACCGTGCTGCGCGTCTTCTGCACGATGGCGAGCAGCTCGTCCTGCAGCTTGGCGCGGGTGAGGGCGTCGAGCGCGCCGAAGGGCTCGTCCATCAGCAGCACCTTGGGCTCCATCGACAGCGCACGGGCGATGCCCACGCGCTGCTTCATGCCGCCCGAGATTTCGCCGGGGCGCTTCTGCGCCGCGGGCGTGAGGCCCACCAGCGCGAGCGCCGCGTCGGTGCGTTCGCGCAGCTGCGCCTTGTTCTCGGTGGCCGCGAACACGCGTTCGACCGCGAGGTACACGTTCTCGAAGCAGGTGAGCCAGGGCAGCAGCGAGTGGTTCTGGAACACCACGGCGCGCTCGGGGCCCGGGCCCTTGATCTCCTTGTTGGCGCACAGCAGCACGCCCTGCGTGGGCGTGGTCAGGCCGGCGATGAGGTTCAGCAGCGTCGACTTGCCGCAGCCCGAGTGGCCGATGAGCGTGACGAACTCGCCCTTGGCCACGTTCAGGTTCACGTCGCGCAGCGCGACGAAGCGGCCCTTGGGCGTCTTGAACGCCTGTTCGACGTTGTGGATCTCGATGTACTTGGAATCGTCGTTCATGACTTCACCTCTTCGAACGTGAATGCGGTGGCGAGCTTGATGAGCGCGAACTCCAGCACCAAGCCGACGATGCCGATCACGAAGATCGCGATGATGATGTTGGCGACGTTGAGGTTGTTCCACTCGTCCCACACCCAGAAGCCGATGCCGACGCCGCCCGTGAGCATCTCGGCCGCGACGATCACCAGCCACGCGGTGCCCACCGCCAGGCGCACGCCCGTGAGCATGTAGGGCAGCACGGCCGGAAAGAGGATCTTGGTGAGGATCTTCCATTCGCTGAGGTTGAGCACCTTGGCCACGTTCATGTAGTCGCTGGGCACGCGCTGCACGCCCACGGCGGTGTTGATGACCATCGGCCAGATCGAGCAGATGAAGATGGTCCAGATCGCGGCCGGGTTGGCGCCCTTGAACACCAGCAGGCCGATGGGCAGCCACGCCAGCGGCGACACCGGGCGCAGCAGGCTGATCAGCGGGTTGAACATGCGCGAGAGGAACTCGAAGCGCCCGATGGCGAAGCCGGCCGGAATGCCGACCGCTGCGGCGAGGCCGAAGCCCAGCGCCACGCGCTGCAGCGACGACAGCACGTTCCAGCCCACGCCCTGGTCGTTCGGCCCCTTGCTGTAGAACGGATCGCTGAACACCGTGAGCGCCTGCTGCCAGGTGGCCAGCGGCGAGGGAAAGCCGGTGGTGCTCTTCATGGCCACGATCTCCCACACGAGCACCAGCAGGCCGAAGCCCAGGAACGGCGGGAGCACGCGCATCCAGAAGGCGCGCAGGTCCAGGGGCGTGCGGGTGCGGGGCGCAGGCGCTGCCGCCGCAACGGCCGCAGCGGGGGCGGGTGCCAGGGGCCTGGACACCACGGGCGCGGCGACCTGCGAGGCCACGGCGTCGAGCGGGGAATGGAAGACAGCGCTGACCATGGTGCGTTTCTCCTCAGACATGGAGCTTGAAAGACTCGGCGTACTTCTTCGGGTCCTTGCCGTCCCAGACGGTGCCGTCGAAGAGCTTGCTGGTGCGCAGCACGTCCTTGGGCACGGGCGTCTGCGTGGCGGCGGCGGCCTGCTTGTAGATGTCGATGCGGTTGATCTCGGTGGCCACCTTCAGGTAGTCGGGGTGCTCCTTCAAGAGGCCCCAGCGCTTGTGCTGCGTGAGGAACCACATGCCGTCCGACAGGTACGGGAAGTTCACGGCGCCGCCGTTGTAGAACTTCATGTGGTTGGGGTCGTCCCAGCTCTTGCCCAGGCCGTTGGTGTAGCGGCCCAGGATGCGCTGGTTGATGGCGTCCACGCTGGTGTTGACGTAGCTCTTGTCGGCGATGGTTTCGGCCATCTTGTTCTTATTCTGCAGGCCGGTGTCGATCCACTTGCCGGCCTCGAGGATCGCGGCCGTGACGGCGCGCGCGGTGTTCGGGTACTTCTTCGTGAACTCCGCGGTGCAGCCCAGCACCTTCTCGGGGTGGTCCTTCCAGATGTCCTGCGTCGTGATGCCGGTGAAGCCGATGCCGTCCATGATCGCGCGCTGGCCCCAGGGCTCGCCCACGCAGTAGCCGTCCATGTTGCCCACGCGCATGTTGGCCACCATCTGCGGGGGCGGCACGGTGATGTTCTTCACGTCCTTGAACGGATCGATGCCGGCCGAGGCGAGCCAGTAGTAGAGCCACATGGCGTGCGTGCCGGTGGGGAAGGTGTGGGCGAAGGTGTATTCGCCCTTTTCCTTGGCGATGAGCTTGGCGAGCGAGGCGGCATCGACCGCGCCCTTGTCGGCCAGCTTCTTCGACAGCGTGATGGCCTGGCCGTTGTTGTTCAGGGTCATGAGCACGGCCATGTCCTTCTTCGGGCCGCTCACGCCCAGGTGCATGCCGTACACGAGGCCGTAGAGGACGTGCGCCATGTCGAGGTCGCCGTTCACGAGCTTGTCGCGCACGCCGGCCCAGCTGGCTTCCTTGCTCGGCACGATCTTCACGCCGTACTTCTTGTCGATGCCCAGCACCGAAGCCATCACCACGCTGGCGCAATCGGTCAGCGGGATGAAGCCGATCTTCACTTCTTCCTTCTCGGGCTTGTCCGAGCCCTGGGCCCAGACGGCGGCGCGCAGCGCGGGGTCGATGCCCACGGCGCCGAGGGCGGCGGCCTGCAGCACGCGGCGCCGGCTCAGTTTGGTTTTCAGCAGCAGATCGGACATGGGCGGGGCTCCAGAAGTGAAAGACAAAAACGAAAAGGCGTCCGCACCGCGCAGGGGCTGCTCGTGAACGAGCCCTTGCGGGATGGGGACGCCTTTGTCCGGTTCGGTGGGCCGCACCCGCCGTTGGGTGCAACCTGCCTTTGAGACCTTGCGGTCCCGTGCCAAGGACTACGCAAGCGACGTGCCAGCTCGAACCTGCCGTTGGAAGCTATGGAAAAGATAGCTGGCAGGGCGCGCCGGTGCAGGAGAAAGTTCCTGCTGGCTCGCTAACCCGGGCGACGCACAGTTGTTGTGCGCTGCACCAATCCAAGCGGCCCGGGTCAGCGCCGCGGTGCAGGCTCGAGCGGCAGGTAGTCGGCCATGGCCAGCATCGACTCGGCCACGTCGACGAGGCGGCGCTTCTGGTTCATGGCGGTCTGGCGCAGCATCTTGTGCGCCTCGGCCTCGCTCAGGCGGCGGTGCGCCATCAGCAGGCCCTTGGCGCGCTCGACGATCTTGCGTTCGTTGAGCGAGGCGCGCACGGTGTCGAGTTCGTCGCTCATGGCCTGCAGGCGCTGCGACTGCTCCTGGACCATGTCGAGCACCGAGCGTTCGAGGTGGCGCCCGAGCTGCGCCGGCGTGGCGTCCTGCGCCTGCTGGGCATCGTCGAAGAACAGCGCGCCGCCGGCCTGCGGGGCCAGCGTGCCGAGCAGTTGCCGGTACGCGGCCAGCTCGCTGCGGGCCTGGGCGGTCTTGTGGTCGCACAGCGCGCGCAGGTCGGCCGAGAGGCGGTTCTCGACCGTCTGCATGGCGTCGATGCGCCGCGTGCAGCAGTCGAACCAGGCCTGGCTCAGCAGCGCGTCGGCCGGCACCGAGGTGGCGCCCTTGCGGCGCAGGCGCTCGAGCTCGGCCAGCACGGCGTCCGACTGGCTGTCGTGCCAGAGCGTGCGCACCGCGTCGCCCGAGAAATCGATGAACACCTGGAAGCAGCGCTCCTGCGACTCGATGAGGTGGCGCCACTGCTGGCGCTGCGCGTCGTCGCCCCGGCCCAGCGCGAGCGCGGCGGCGCCGAAGGCGCGCTCCTGGCCGGCGAACTCCTTGCCCTGCATGAAGTTGAACATCGCCACCAGCAGGCGCGAGATCTCGGGGTCGGTGGCGCCGTCGGCCGCCTCGAACACCACCGCCAGCAGGCCGGCCACCAGCTTGGCGAAGGCGGCCACGGCCTGCGCGGGCTGGAGTTCGAGCGCGTCGATGCGCCGGCGCAGCGCGGGCAGGGCGTCCAGGCCGGGCAGCACCCAGGCGATGCGGCTGAACAGGCGCGCGCCGTGGCCGGCGCCCACCGCGCGGTGGTGCTCGGCCTCGAGCCGGTCGAAGCCGGCGCGCACCTGCTGCTCGAGCGCCAGGCATTCGGCGATCTGCGGGCCGCGCTGGTCGGCAAAGCGCCCGCCGTGCGAGGCCAGGAACACGTTCGACATGCCGCGCTCGCGCTGCAGCGCATGCACGAGCCGCCCGATGGCGCCGACCAGCTCGCTGGTGCGCGCGAGCTGGTCCAGCGCGTCGATCTCGCATCGGCGCGCGGCGATCAGGAAGCTCAGGCCGGAAGTCATTCGTGGGGGCGCAGAAGGGGCGCCTTCCGCTCGTGCAACTTCCGTGCCTCGCTTGCCCCTTCGCGGGCGCCGCCGGCGGGCGGCCCCTACACTCGGCGCCATGCTCTTGTTGGGAATCGAATCATCCTGCGACGAGACCGGCGTGGCGCTGGTCGAGTCGCACGGCGACGCGCTGCCGCTGCTGCGTTCGCACGCGCTGCACAGCCAGATCGCCATGCACCAGGCCTACGGCGGCGTGGTGCCCGAGCTGGCCAGCCGCGACCACATCCGCCGCGTGCTGCCGCTCACCGAAGCCGTCATGGCCGAGGCCGGGCGCTCGCTGGCCGAGATCGACGTGGTGGCCTACACGCGCGGCCCGGGCCTGGCCGGCGCGCTGCTCGTGGGCGCGGGTGTGGCCTGCGCGCTCGGCGTGGCGCTGGGCAAGCCGGTGCTGGGGGTGCATCACCTCGAAGGGCATCTGCTGTCGCCGTTCCTGAGCGCCGATCCGCCCGAATTTCCGTTCGTGGCGCTGCTGGTGTCGGGCGGCCACACGCAGCTGATGCGGGTCGACGGCGTGGGCCGCTACGAACTGCTCGGCGAAACCATCGACGACGCGGCCGGCGAGGCCTTCGACAAGAGCGCCAAGCTCATGGGCCTGCCGTACCCCGGCGGCCCCTGGCTCGCGAAGCTGGCCGAAGAGGGCGACGCCGCGGCCTTCAAGCTGCCGCGCCCGCTGCTGCACAGCGGCGATCTCGACTTTTCGTTTGCCGGCCTGAAGACGGCCGTGCTCACGCAGGCCAAGAAGCTCGGCGACCAGCTCGAGGCGCGCAAGGCCGACCTGGCCGCCTCCACGCAGGCGGCGATCGTCGAAGTGCTGTTGAAGAAGTCGCTCGCGGCGCTGGACCAGACCGGCCTGAAGCGGCTGGTGGTGGCGGGTGGCGTGGGGGCCAACAAGAACCTGCGCGAGCAACTGAACGCGGCCTGCGCCAAGCGCAAGGTGCGCGTGCACTACCCCGAGCTGCACCTGTGCACCGACAACGGCGCCATGATCGCCATGGCGGCCGCGATGCGGCTGCAATCGGGCCTGTCGCAGGCCTCTGAGCGCTATGCCTTCGACGTCAAGCCGCGATGGCCGATGGCATCGCTGATGACGCCCGAGACGCCGCTGCCGGAAACCGCGTAGCCGGCTGCTGCCGTGCGCGCCCCAGCGAGGGCAGCGGCAGCACGTCGAGCACGTTGCGCCAGAGCTGGCGCCATTCGGGCCAGTCGTGGCCGCCTTCGGTCGTGAACACGCGCCCCGGAGGCAGGGCGTCGGCCAGCAGCTTGTGGTTGCTGGCAAAGCGGTCGGCCAGGCCGAAACCCAGGTACAGCGGCGGCAGGTCCTGGGAGGGCTTCGGCGCCAGGTATTGCTGGAAGAAGGGCCAGAGCTTGCGGTCGGGTTCCTCGTCGGGCTGCGGCCCGGTGGGCGCCTGCCAGGCGCGCAGGCCGCCGGCCTTCTTGATTTCCGCACCGAGCACGCGGCGCCCCAGGTAGGGTGCCAGCGCCACGATGCCGTCCACCGAGCCCGGGCGCGCCAGTTCGTGGATCAGCGCGCCGAACCCGCCGATGGAAATGCCGACCAGCCAGATCGAGATGTAGCCCTTGGCCCGCTGGGGCTCGATGACGTCGGCGTGCAGCCGCTCGCTGAGGGTCTGGTCGTAGTAGTAGGAGACGTCCGCATCGACCAGCAGTGCGTCGGCTGCGAGGTGCCGCTCGCGCACGGCGCTGATGAAACCCTCGCGCTCGAACTCTTCGGGCTTGAGGTAGGCCCCTGGCAGGAAGATCAGGAGCGTGTCGGACCGTTCATTGTCATTGGCTGACTGCAGGTGCGTTTTCATGGTGCCTTGAGGCACACCCGCTGTCCGCACCGCCCGGGAACTCGATGCGTTTACGAGATGCCCACGAAGAAGAAAGTACTAATAAATCGTCACATCATGTGACGTTATCCGGCGCTATTGTGAATACGGCGCTTGTTTAAAGTCAAAACAAGCTGTCACTAACATTTTCTTCGTGGGGGCATCGCCGGGACTAGTTGATCTGCAAGTTCGAAACCTGGCTTGCCGGCACCAGCTTGCCCAGCTTCAGGGTCAGCACGCCGTTCTCCAGCTTGGCTTCGCTGGTGGCCAGGTCGATGGCTTGCGGCAGCTCGTAGGCGAGCTTGATCTGGCGCTTGGCTTCGGCCTTGCTTTCGATGCGGACCACGGCGCCTTCGATGGCCACCGACAGGTCTTCACGCGACAGGCCGGGCACGTCCAGCGACAGGGTCCAGCTCTTGTCGTCCTGCTCGACCAGGGGCGAGCGGCGGGCGCCGGCGAAGGCCTCGTTCACGAAGCGCTCGAAAGCGCGGTCGTGGGCACGGGGAGCGAAATGCGCGCGGTGGGTGGGGGTGAAGAACATGGCGAAAACTCCTGGGTGAATGAACACAATGGGGACATGGAATGTGTGTCCCTTACACTGCGCGGCCTTTCCATCGTGAGTGCCGCTTGACACCTCATCTAGGCGCATCGGCACGCGTTTCAAGACAATGAAAACCCCCTTTATTTGGCGCCGCCAGGCCTTGAAATTCGCAGCGGCGGCGCTATGCGCGACCCCGTTCGCCGGCCTGGCCCAGGCCCCGCAACCCGCCCCCATCCGGCTGGCGCTCATCGAGAGCATGAGCGGCCCGTTCGCCAACACCGGCGAGGCCGTGTTCCGCAACCTGCAGTGGGCCGTGGAGCGCGTGAACGCGCGCGGCGGCGTGAAGCTGCCGGGCGGCGCGCGGCTGCTGCAACTGGACCGCTACGACAGCAAGGGTCAGAACGAAGAGGCCCTGTCGGCGCTGCGCGCGGCCATGGACGATGGCACCCGCATCGTGCTGCAGGGCAACTCGTCGGTGACGGCGGCGGCGCTGATCGACGCCATCGACAAGAACAACGAGCGCGACCCCTCGCGCCGCGCGATCTTCCTGAACTACTCGGCGGTCGATCCGGTGCTGACCAACGAGCGCTGCAGCTTCTGGCACTTCCGCTTCGACGCCCACGCCGACATGCGCGTGGCCGCGCTGATGGACGTGGTCAAGGACGATGCGGCGCTCAAGCGCGTCTACCTGATCGGCCAGGACTACAGCTTCGGCCAGGCCGTGCTGCGCGAGTCGCGCCGCCAGCTGGGCGTGCAGCGCCCCGACGTGGAGATCGTCGGCGACGAGCTGCACCCGATGGGCAAGGTGAAGGACTTCGCGCCCTACGCCACCAAGATCCTCGCCAGTGGCGCGCAGGCGGTGGTCACCGGCAACTGGGGCAACGACCTCACGCTGCTCGTGAAGGCCGCGCGCGAAGCCGGCTTCAACGGCAGCTTCTACACCTTCTACGGCAACGCCCTGGGCGCGCCGGCCGCCATCGGCGACGCGGGCATCGGCCGCGTGGTTGCCGTGGCCGACTGGCTGCCGAACGTGCAGACGCCGCAGTCCGAGGCCTTCTACCGGGCCTTCCGCACGCGCTTTCCGCGCCCGGCCGACGACTACGTGCACATGCGCATGCAGCTGTTGGTCGAGTCGCTCGCGCAGGCGCTGGAACGCGCGGGCAGCACCGAGGCCGTGCCGCTGGCGCGCGCGCTGGAGCAGGCCGACGTGAGCCTGTACGGCCAGCGCGGGCGCATGCGCGCGGCTGACCACCAGTTCCAGCAGCAGCTCGTGGTGGGCGTGATGGACAAGCAGGGCAAGCCCGGCGTGCAGTTCGACGTCGAGGGCTCGGGCTACGGCTTTCGCGTGATCAAGACGATCGCGCCCGAACGCGCCGAGCAGCCCACCTCTTGCAAGATGAAGCGCCCCTGAGGTGCATGACCCCGACAGCACAGGAACCCCCCGACATGCGTGAAGCCATCCACCACCTCGAAGCCTCGAAGATCCGCGAAGTTGCCAACGCCGGCATGGGCCGCGACGACGTGCTCGCCTTCTGGTTCGGCGAGAGCGACGAGGTCACTCCCGAGGTGATCCGCCAGGCGGCCATCGAATCGCTGCAGCGCGGCGAAACCTTCTACGCGCACAACCTCGGCCTGCCCGAGCTGCGCGAAGCCATCGCGCGCTACACCAGCCGCCTGCACCCGACGGTCGACGCCTCGCGCATCGCCGTCACCTCGGGCGGCGTGAGCGCGCTGATGCTCGCGGTGCAGGCGCTGGTCGATGCGGGCGACGACGTGGTCGCCGTCACGCCCGTGTGGCCCAACCTCACGGCGCAGCCGGCGATCATGGGCGCGCAGGTGCGCACGGTGTCGCTGGTGCCGGTGAACGGGCAGTGGACGCTCGACCTGCCCGCGTTGCGCGCGGCGGTCACGCCGAAGACGAAGCTGCTGATCGTCAACGCGCCGAACAACCCCACGGGCTGGACGATGACGCGCGACGAGCAGCAGGCCGTGCTCGACCATTGCCGCGAGACCGGCACCTGGATCCTGGCGGACGAGGTGTACGAGCGCCTGTACTTCGAGTCCACGCCGAATGGCTGTGCGCCGAGCTTCCTCGACATCTCGACGCCCGACGACCGCCTTGTCGTGACGCACAGCTTCTCGAAGAGCTTCCTCATGACCGGCTGGCGCCTCGGCTGGCTGGTGCTGCCGCCGGCGATGGTCGACGGCATCGGCAAGCTGATCGAGTTCAACACCTCGTGCGCCAGCGTGTTCACGCAGCGTGCCGCCATCGCCGCGCTCGAGCACACGGCCGACATCACGCCGCGCGTGGTCGCGCACCTGAAGCAGTGCCGCGACACGCTGGTGCCGCTGCTGGCGGCCGTGCCGGGCGTGCAGGTGGCGCCGGCCAAGGGCGGCATGTATGCCTTCTTCCGGCTCGAAGGTTTTGGCGATTCGCTCGACCTCGCCAAGCGCCTCGTTGCCGAAGCCGGCCTGGGGCTCGCGCCGGGCAACGCCTTCGCGCCCGAGGCGCAGGGCTGGCTGCGCTGGTGCTTCGCGTCGAAAGACCCGCAGCGGCTGGTCCAAGGCGTCGAGCGGCTGCGCGGCTGGCTGGCGAAGCAGGCGCGCTGAGGTTTTCCGGCATGGCATCGAGGTCCGCGCCTGTCGATGCCGTGCGCATCCGCGGCTCGGCGCTGCCGGGCCTGCAGGCGATCGCAGCCGAATCGAAGCGCAGCTTTCCGCGCCACATGCACGACGTGTTCGGCATCGGCGTGATGGACCGCGGCGGGCAGCGCTCGGCCAGCGGGCGTGGCGCGGTCGAAGCGGTGCGCGGCGATGTCATCACGGTCAATCCGGGCGAGGTGCACGACGGCGTCGCGATGCGCGGCGAAGCGCGGGCCTGGCGCATGCTGCATCTGGCGCCCGCGCTGCTGTCGGACGAGGTGCCGACGGGGTTCGAGCTGACGCGGCCGGTGCTGAGCGATCCGGCGCTGCGGCAGGGCTTTGACCGGCTGTTCGCGGCCGTCGTCGAAGGCGACGACGCGCTGGCGCTGGAGCAGGGCGTGCTGCAACTGCTGCGCGATGCCCCTGGCGCGCGGGCTCCTGAGTCGCCGCGCCGTGTGGCGCCGGCAGCGATGGAGCGTGCACGTGCACGCATCGCCGACGACTGCATCCACGCGCCCACGCTCGCTGAGCTGGCGCGTGAGGCCGGCCTGAGCCGCTACCAGCTGCTGCGCGGCTTTGCTGCCGCCTTCGGGCTGCCGCCGCATGCCTGGTTGCAGCAGTGCCGGCTGTCGCGCGCCCGCCGGCTGATCGTGCAGGGCAGGGCGCTGGCCGATGCCGCGGCCGGCGCGGGCTTCTCTGACCAGAGCCACATGACGCGGGCCTTCGTGCGCTTCCTGGGCTTCACGCCCGGGGCGTACGCGGCGGCGCGCTAGCTCGATTCCTGCAATTTCGTTCAAGACCGCCGCGCCCCTGGCGGGAGACGCTCGCGCTTTCTGCAAAACGGAAGGCGATCAGGATGTCGGAACGAAGCAAGGGAATGTGGCTGTGCGCGCTCGCGATGGTCACGGTCGGCAGCACGGTGGTCGCGAGCAAGCTCATCGCCAGCGGCCTGCCGCCGTTCACGGCGACCGCGCTGCGCTTTGCGCTGGCGCTGCCCGTGTTCGTGGCGCTGATGGGGTTCCTGCGCGTGCGCTGGCCGCGCCCGGACCGCCACGACGCCTTGCTGCTGCTGGGCCAGGCGGCGGCGGGCAGCGTGGGCTACACGGTGCTGCTGATCCTGGGCGTGCGCTGGGCGCCGGCCGCCGACGCGGGCGTGGTGACCGGCACGCTGCCGGCCATGGCCGCGCTGGTGGCCGTGCTGGCGCTGCGCGAGCGGCCGGGGCGCTACCTGGTGGGCGGGATCGTGCTCGCGAGCCTGGGCGTGTTGGCGATCACGCTGCGTCCGGGCGACGGGGGCGGCGAGCGCACGTCGACCGCGCTGCTCGGCAACCTGCTGGTGCTGGGGGCGGTGGCGCTCGAGTCGCTGTTCATCCTGCTCAACAAGCGGCTGCGCGTGCCGCTGGCGCCGCTCGTGCAATCGACCGCGATGGTCGCACTGGGGCTGCTGCTGTCCGTGGTTCCGGCGCTGCTGGAGCGCGCGTGGCTTCAGCCGGTGCCGGCCGAGGCGCTGGCCGGGGTGGCCTACTACGCGCTGGTGCCGACGGTGGCGGGTTTCCTGTTCTGGTACGCGGGCGCCGCCCGGCTGCGGGGCGCCGAGGCGGCGCTGCTCACGGCACTGATGCCGGTGTCGGCGCTGGTCCTGGCGGCGTGGTGGCTGGGGGAGGCCGTGGGGTGGGCCCAGGTCGCCGGCGCCGCCTGCGTGCTGGGGGCCGTGGGGCTGGTTTCGCTTGACGGAAGGCGGCGGGAAGGAGCGGCCAAGCCGGCCGATGTATACTCCCAAAGCTTTGCATGCCGCAAGGCGCACGGTGAGGGCAGTTCCAGTGCTCACCGCAAGTCAAACATCCCGGAACAAGGAAATTCAACATGATCGCAGCCTCCATCAAGGCCGAAGTTGTCAAGGACAACGCCCGTGCAGCCAACGACACCGGCAGCCCCGAAGTGCAAGTCGCACTGCTGACCGCCCGTATCAACGAGCTGACCCCCCACTTCAAGACGCACGCCAAGGACCACCACGGTCGTCGCGGCCTGCTGCGCATGGTCAGCCGCCGTCGCAAGCTGCTCGACTACCTCAAGTCCAAGGACGCCGAGCGTTACACCGCGCTGATCGCCAAGCTGGGTCTGCGCAAGTAATTCGAATCGCATGAAAAAACGCCTGGGTTAGTCCGCTAGCTCAGGCGTTTTTTACTTCGCGATCCACTTTCGGAGTGCCCAACAGAGCGAAGCTGTGTCATTCCAATGAAGTTCGCCCCGAGCTTCGCTGGAATGGCATCGTGTTCTGAGCAGCCTCCGCCCCTTGCGAATCCTGTGTGATTCGCTATCAAAATAGGAGCAACAATGAGCCTCTTCAACAAAATCACCAAGTCCTTCCAATGGGGCGACAAGACCGTCGTCATGGAAACCGGTGAAATCGCCCGCCAGGCGACCGGCGCCGTGCTGGTTGACATCGACGGCACCGTGATCCTGGCGACCGTGGTCGCCTCCAAGACCGCCAAGCCGGGCCAGGATTTCTTCCCGCTGACCGTCGACTACATCGAGAAGACCTACGCCGCCGGCAAGATCCCCGGCAGCTTCTTCAAGCGCGAAGCCAAGCCCAGCGAACACGAAACCCTGACCAGCCGCCTGATCGACCGTCCGATCCGCCCGCTGTTCCCCGAAGGTTTTCTGAACGAAGTGCACGTGGTGATCCACACCGTGTCGCTGAACCCTGAAGTCGACGCCGACATCGCCGCCATGATCGGCGTGAGCGCCGCGCTGTCGATCTCCGGCATCCCGTTCAGCGGCCCGATCGGTGCCGCCCGCGTGGGTTACATCAACGGCCAGTACGTGCTGAATCCGGGCCCCACCGCCCGCAAGGATTCGCAGATGGACCTCGTCGTCGCCGGCACGCAAGCCGCCGTGCTGATGGTCGAATCCGAAGCCCAGCAACTCAGCGAAGAAATCATGCTGGGTGGCGTGGTGTTCGGCCACGAGCAGGCCAACATCGCGATCAACGCGATCCACGACCTCGTGCGTGACGCCGGCAAGCCGGAATGGCTCAAGGAAGGCACCTGGGTGCCTGAAGCCAAGGACGAAGACTTCATCGCCAAGATCAACGGCCTGGCCGAAGAAAAGCTGCGCGCCGTTTATCAAATTCGCAGCAAGCAAGCCCGCACGCAAGCCCTGCGTGAAGCCAATGCCAGCGTCTTCACGGCACTGAAGGCCGAAGGCGCCGAGTTCGACGCCGGCAAGGTCAGCGACCTGCTGTTCGCGATCGAATCGCGCATCGTGCGCGGCCAGATCCTGCAAGGCGAGCCGCGCATCGACGGCCGCGACACGCGCACCGTGCGCCCCATCGAAATCCGCAACTCCGTGCTGCCCCGCACCCACGGCTCGGCGCTGTTCACGCGCGGCGAGACGCAGGGCCTGGTCGTCACCACGCTCGGCACCGAGCGCGACGCACAGCGCATCGACGCGCTGGCCGGCGAGTACGAAGACCGCTTCCTGTTCCATTACAACATGCCTCCCTTTGCCACCGGTGAAGTGGGCCGCATGGGCTCCACCAAGCGCCGCGAAGTGGGTCACGGCCGCCTGGCCAAGCGCGCGCTCGTCGCCGTGCTGCCGACCAAGGAAGAATTCCCGTACACCATCCGCGTGGTGTCGGAAATCACCGAGTCGAACGGCTCGTCGTCGATGGCTTCGGTCTGCGGCGGCTGCCTCTCGATGATGGACGCCGGCGTGCCCATGAAGGCGCACGTGGCCGGTATCGCCATGGGCCTGATCAAGGAAGACAACCGCTTCGCGGTGCTGACCGACATCCTGGGCGACGAAGATCACCTGGGCGACATGGACTTCAAGGTGGCCGGCACGACCAACGGCATCACCGCGCTGCAGATGGACATCAAGATCCAGGGCATCACCAAGGAAATCATGCAGGTCGCACTGGCACAGGCCAAGGAAGCGCGCATGCACATCCTGGGCAAGATGCAAGAAGCGATGGGCGAGGCCAAGGCCGACGTGTCGCAGTTCGCGCCGCGCCTGACCACGCTGAAGATCAACCCCGAGAAGATCCGCGACGTGATCGGCAAGGGCGGCGCGGTCATCCGTGGCCTGCAGGAAGAAACCGGCACGACGATCAACATCGACGAAGACGGCACCATCACCATCGCCTCGACCGATCCGGAAAAGGCCGAATTCGCCAAGAAGCGCATCGAGCAGATCACCGCTGAAGTCGAAATCGGCAAGGTCTACGAAGGCCCGATCACCAAGATCCTGGACTTCGGCGCACTGGTCAACCTGCTGCCCGGCAAGGACGGCCTGCTGCACATCAGCCAGATCGCGCACGAGCGCGTCGAGAAGGTGACCGACTACCTGAGCGAAGGCCAGATCGTGAAGGTCAAGGTTCTCGAGACCGACGAAAAGGGCCGCGTCAAGCTGTCCATGAAGGCCCTGACCGAGCGTCCGGCCGGCATGGAATACAGCGAGCGCCCGCCGCGCGAAGACCGTGGTGATCGCGGCGACCGTGGCGACCGCCGCGAGCGTTCGGACCGTGGCGACCGCGGTGACCGCGGCGGCGATCGTGGCGAGCGCGCACCGCGCTTCAACGACCAGCAGCAACAGCCCCGCGGCGAGCAGCAACAGCAGCCCGCCGGCGAGTCGCAGCAGCAAGCGCCGCGCGAACCGCAGGAGTAAGCAGTGAGGCGCGACGGCCCGTGCCGTCGCCTCTCGCGTGGACAGTGGTGATGCCCGCCCCGTGCGGGCATCCGAGCCTCGGAGACCCCCATGAAAGCCATTGAGATCACTTCGTACGGCGCCCCCGAGGTGCTGCGCGTCGCTGCGCGTCCCGACCCGGTGGCGGGCGAGGGTGAGCTGCTGATCCGCGTGGCGGCCAGCGGCGTGAATCGCCCGGACGTGCTGCAGCGGATGGGGCACTACCCCGTGCCGCCCGGCGCCTCCGACCTGCCGGGCCTCGAAGTGGCCGGCGAGATCGTGTCGGGCGACGCCAAGGCGCTGGCCGACGCGGGCTTCAAGGTCGGCGACCGCGTGTGCGCATTGGTCGCCGGTGGCGGCTACGCCGAGCTGTGCGTGGCGCCTGTGGCGCAATGCCTGCCGGTGCCCAAGGGCTGGAGCGACATCGAGGCCGCTTCGCTGCCCGAGACCTTCTTCACCGTCTGGAGCAATGTGTTCGAGCGCGGCCGCCTGCAGAAGGGCGAGACCCTGCTGATCCAGGGTGGCTCCAGCGGCATCGGCGTCACGGCGATCCAGATCGCCAAGGCGCTCGGCGCGACCGTGATCGTCACGGCCGGCAGCGACGACAAGTGCGAAGCCTGCCTGAAACTCGGCGCCGACCACGCGATCAACTACCGCACGAGCGATTTCGTCGAAGTGGCGAAGCAGCTCACGGGCGGCAAGGGCGTGGACGTGGTGCTCGACATGGTGGCTGGCGACTACGTGGCGCGCGAGGTCGAGTGCCTGGCCGAAGACGGCCGGCTGGTGATCATTGCGGTGCAGGGCGGTGTGAAGAGCGAGATCAACGCGGGCCTCGTGCTGCGCCGGCGGCTCACGATCACCGGCTCGACGCTGCGTCCGCGGCCGGTGGCGTTCAAGGGCGCCATTGCCAAGGCGCTGCGCGAAAAGGTATGGCCGCTGCTCGAAAGCGGCGCGGTCAAGCCCGTGATCCACAGCACCTATGCGGCAGCAGGTGAACCCAGCGGCGCGGCCCAGGCTCACACGCTGATGGAATCGAACCAGCACATCGGCAAGATCGTGCTGACTTGGTGAGACGAACAACGCGATGACAACCTTCAAGAAACTGATTGCCGGCAACTGGAAGATGAATGGCGGCCTGGCCGCCAACGAGGCGCTGGTGAAGGCCCTGCAGCAAGGGCTGGCCGCCAGCCCCGCGGCCTGCGGCGTTGTACTGTGCGCGCCTGCGCCGTACTTCGCCCAGCTGCAATCGCTGCTGGCGGACACGCCGTCGCTGGCCCTCGGTGCGCAGGACATCTCGGCGCACCCGCAAGGTGCGTTCACCGGCGAGCAGTCGGCGGCGATGCTGAAGGATTTCGGTGTGCGCTATGCCATCGTGGGCCATTCGGAGCGTCGCCAGTACCACGGCGAAACCGACGATGCCGTGGCGGCCAAGACGGCGGCGGCGCTGGCGAATGGCATCACGCCGATCGTCTGCGTCGGCGAGACGCTGACGCAGCGCGAAGCAGGGCAGACCGAAGAGATCGTCAAGCGCCAGCTGGCCGCGGTGATCCATGTGAATGGCCACTGCATCAGCGAGATCGTCGTGGCCTACGAACCGGTCTGGGCCATCGGCACGGGCAAGACGGCTTCGCCCGAACAGGCGCAGGCGGTGCATGCCGTGCTGCGTGCGCAACTGCACCATGCCGCGAGCGAACACGCCGCGGGCATCAAGATTCTGTACGGCGGCAGCATGAACGCGGCGAATGCCGCCGAACTGCTGGCGCAGGCCGACATCGACGGCGGCCTCATCGGCGGCGCCTCGCTCAAGGCGCCCGACTTTCTGCAGATCATTTCTGCCGCTGCACGCTGATCGCGGCAACGGCAGCCATCACTTAGGAGTAAGAACGAATGAACGTGGTCCTCAATCTTCTGGTCGGCGTGCAAATGCTGGCGGCGCTGGCAATGATCGGCCTGATCCTGATCCAGCACGGCAAGGGTGCCGACATGGGTGCGGCCTTCGGCAGCGGCAGTGCAGGCAGCCTGTTCGGCGCCAGCGGCAGTGCCAACTTCCTCTCGCGCACGACGGCCGTGCTGGCTGCGGTGTTCTTCGCCTGCACGCTGCTGCTGGCCTACTTCAGCCACGCACGTCCTGCGGGCGGCGGCAGCCTGCTGGAGCGCGCAGCCGTGGGTGCGCCTGCTGTACCGGTCGCTCCTGCGACGACTGGCGCTGCGGGCGAAATCCCCGCTGCGGCGGCACCTGCCAAGGCGGCTTCGGCGCCTGTGGCACCCGTTTCGGGCACCGGCCAGATTCCGGCCAAGTAATCAGGTTGTTTTCATGCAGCCGTTCGTGAGAAACGGCTTCATTTCAGGGTAAACTCTAAATCTGTTCAGAAAGCCAAATGCCTCAACGGCACCTCATGCCATCTGGACAGTTAAAAACCGCGGTCGTGGTGAAATTGGTAGACACGCTATCTTGAGGGGGTAGTGGCGAAAGCTGTGCGAGTTCGAGTCTCGCCGACCGCACCAAATCTCACCGGCAGAAGATCTCTTTCCAGAGGTTCTTCTGTCGGTGGCAAGCGGTGAAAATTTCTCGATGAACCTCGATTCCTACCTTCCCGTCCTTTTGTTCATTTTGGTCGGGGTCGGCGTAGGCGTCGCCCCGCAAGTCATCGGATACATCCTCGGGCCCAATCGGCCCGACGCTGCGAAGAACGCGCCCTACGAGTGCGGCTTCGAAGCCTTCGAGGATGCGCGCATGAAATTCGACGTGCGCTATTACCTCGTCGCGATTCTCTTCATCCTCTTCGATCTCGAGATTGCCTTTCTCTTTCCGTGGGCCATTGCGCTCAAGGAAATCGGCGCTGTTGGCTTCTGGGCCATGATGATCTTTCTCGCCATCCTCGTCGTGGGCTTCGTCTACGAGTGGAAAAAAGGCGCGCTCGACTGGGAATGACAAGGAAGCTACACGATGGCCATTGAAGGCGTTCTCAAAGAAGGCTTCGTCACCACGACCTACGACTCGGTCGTGAACTGGGCGAAGACCGGATCTCTCTGGCCGATGACGTTCGGCCTCGCGTGCTGCGCGGTTGAAATGATGCACGCGGGCGCTGCCCGCTACGACATCGACCGTTTCGGCATGCTGTTCCGTCCCAGCCCGCGCCAGTCCGATCTGATGATCGTGGCCGGCACGCTGTGCAACAAGATGGCGCCGGCGCTGCGCAAGGTCTACGACCAGATGCCCGAGCCGCGCTGGGTGCTCTCGATGGGCTCCTGCGCAAATGGCGGCGGTTACTACCACTACAGCTATTCCGTGGTGCGTGGCTGCGACCGCATCGTGCCGGTCGACGTCTATGTGCCGGGTTGCCCGCCCACCGCTGAAGCACTGCTGTACGGCGTGATCCAGCTGCAGCAGAAGATTCGCCGCACCAACACCATTGCCCGCGCCTGAGAGATTGCCGACGATGACTGACTTTGCAATTTCGCCGGAGGTGCTGCGCGCCACCATTGCCGAGACGCTCGGCGCCAAGGCCAAGAGCGTGACGGTTGCGCTTGAAGAAGTGACCGTCGTGGTCGGCGCTGCCGACTACATCGATGCGGCGCTGCTGCTGCGCGATGCGCCCGGCTGCCGCTTCGAGCAGCTGATCGACCTGTGCGGCATGGATTATTCCGACTACCGCGAAGGCGAGTGGCAGGGCGAGCGCTACGGCGTCGTCTCGCACCTGCTTTCCGTGAGCCTCAACCAGCGCGTGCGCCTGAAGGTGTTCGCGACCAGCGAAGACCTGCCCGTGGTCGATTCGCTCCAGCCCGTCTGGAGCGCCGCCACGTGGTTCGAACGCGAAGCCTTCGACCTGTACGGCATCGTGTTCGACGGCCACGACGACCTGCGTCGCATCCTGACCGACTACGGCTTCATCGGTCATCCGTTCCGCAAGGACTTCCCGGTGTCGGGTCACGTCGAAATGCGTTACGACGAAGAGCAGAAGCGCGTGGTCTACCAGCCGGTCTCGATCGAGCCGCGCGAAATCACGCCGCGCGTGATCCGCGAAGACAACTACGGCGGCGGTTTGCACTGACAGATATGGCCGAAATCAAGAACTACACACTCAACTTCGGTCCCCAGCACCCCGCAGCACACGGCGTGCTGCGCCTGGTGCTCGAGCTGGACGGCGAAGTGATCCAGCGCGCCGACCCCCACATCGGCCTGCTGCACCGTGCGACCGAGAAGCTCGCCGAGTCACGCACCTTCATCCAGTCGCTGCCCTACATGGACCGCCTCGACTACGTGTCGATGATGTCCAACGAGCACGCCTACTGCCTCGCCATCGAGCGGATGATGGGCCTGGACGTGCCGATCCGCGCGCAGTACATCCGCGTGATGTTCGCCGAGATCACCCGCCTGCTGAACCACCTGCTGTGGCTCGGTGCGCACGGCCTCGACTGCGGCGCGATGAACATGCTCATCTACTGCTTCCGCGAGCGTGAAGACCTGTTCGACATGTACGAGGCCGTGTCCGGCGCGCGCATGCACGCGGCGTACTTCCGTCCGGGCGGTGTCTACCGCGACCTGCCGGATTCGATGCCGCAGTACAAGGTCAGCAAGATCAAGAATGCGAAGGCCATCGAGAAGCTCAATGAGAACCGCCAGGGCTCGTTGCTCGACTTCATCGACGACTTCTGCAAGCGCTTCCCGAAGATGGTCGACGAGTACGAGACGTTGCTCACCGACAACCGCATCTGGAAGCAGCGCACCGTGGGCATCGGCGTGGTCACGCCGGAGCGCGCGCTGAACCTCGGCTTCACCGGCCCGATGCTGCGTGGCTCGGGCGTCGAATGGGACCTGCGCAAGAAGCAGCCCTACGACGTCTACGACCAGATGCAGTTCGACGTGCCCGTGGGCAAGACTGGCGACTGCTACGACCGCTATCTGGTTCGCGTGGAGGAAATGCGCCAGGCCAACAAGATCATCCAGCAGTGCTCGGCCTGGCTGCGCGCCAACCCCGGCCCGGTGATCACCAGCAACCACAAGGTCGCCGCGCCCGCGCGCGAATCGATGAAGGCGAACATGGAGGAGCTGATCCACCATTTCAAGCTCTTCACCGAAGGCTTCCACGTGCCCGAAGGCGAAGCGTATGCCGCCGTCGAGCACCCCAAGGGCGAGTTCGGCATCTACCTCGTGAGCGACGGCGCCAACAAGCCGTACCGCCTGAAGATCCGCGCCCCGGGCTTCCCGCACCTCGCTGCCCTCGACGAAATGTCGCGCGGCCACATGATCGCCGACGCTGTCGCGGTGATTGGCACGATGGACATCGTGTTCGGCGAAATCGACAGGTGAGAAAGAGCGAATGACGACTTCCTCAACCCATCACCATGACGCGGCGCCCTCGGCGCCGCTGAAGGCTGCCATCCTCGAGCGCTTTGCGCGCGAGGTCGCGAAGTACCCCGAAGCCGGCAAGCAGTCGGCCGTGATGGCCTGCCTGGCCATCGTCCAGCAGGACGAAGGCTTCGTGAGCGTGCAGCGCGAGCGCGAGATCGCCGCCTACCTCGGCATGGCGCCCATCGCCGTGCACGAAGTGACGACCTTCTACAACATGTACAACCAGCATCCGGTGGGCAAGTTCAAGCTCAACGTGTGCACCAACCTGCCGTGCCAGCTGCGCGATGGCGTCACCGCGCTCGTGCATCTCGAGAAGAAGCTGGGCATCAAGATGGGCGAGACCACGGCCGACGGCCTGTTCACGCTGCAGCAGAGCGAATGCCTGGGCGCCTGCGCCGATTCGCCCGTGATGCTGGTCAACGACCGCACCATGTGCAGCTTCATGAGCAACGACAAGCTCGACCAGCTCATCGACGGTTTGCGCAGTGCCAAGCCAGGGGAGGCTTCGTGATGACGCCCGAACAGGTTCTCTCGCAATTCCAGGCCACCGGTGTCCAGACCTGCTTCCATGACCGCCACATCGGCGCTCAGATCTATGCAGGCCTGGACGGCACCAACTGGCACCTGGCCGACTACGAAGCGCGCGGCGGCTACCAGGCGCTGCGCAAGATCCTCACCGAGGGCCTCACGCCCGACCAGGTGATCGCCGAAGTGAAGGCCTCGGGCCTGCGCGGCCGTGGCGGCGCGGGTTTCCCGACCGGCCTGAAGTGGAGCTTCATGCCTCGCCAGTTCCCGGGCCAGAAGTACCTCGTCTGCAATTCGGACGAAGGCGAGCCCGGCACGTGCAAGGACCGCGACATCCTGCAGTTCAACCCGCACATCGTGATCGAAGGCATGGCCATCGCCGCGTATGCGATGGGCATCAGCGTGGGCTACAACTACATCCACGGCGAGATCTTCCAGAGCTACGACCGCTTCGAGGCCGCCCTTGAAGAGGCACGTGCCGCTGGCTATCTCGGCGACAAGATCATGGGCAGCACGTACAACTTCCAGTTGCACGCCGCCCACGGCTTCGGTGCCTACATCTGCGGCGAAGAAACCGCGCTGCTCGAGTCGCTCGAAGGCAAGAAGGGCCAGCCGCGCTTCAAGCCGCCGTTCCCGGCCAGTTTCGGCCTGTACGGCAAGCCGACCACCATCAACAACACCGAGACCTTCGCGGCGGTGCCCTGGATCATCCGCAACGGCGGCCAGGCCTACCTCGAGTGCGGCAAGCCGAACAACGGCGGCACCAAGATCTACTCGGTGAGCGGCGACGTCGAGTTGCCCGGCAACTACGAAGTGCCGATGGGCACGCCGTTCTCCAAGCTGCTCGAGCTGGCCGGCGGCGTGCGCAAGGGCCGCACGCTCAAGGCCGTGATCCCCGGCGGCTCGTCGTCGCCGGTGCTGCCGGCCGACATCATGATGGCCTGCACCATGGACTACGACTCCATCGCCAAGGCCGGCTCCATGCTGGGTTCGGGCGCGGTGATCGTCATGGACGACAGCCGCTCGATGGTCGAGTCGCTCAAGCGCCTCTCGTACTTCTACATGCACGAGTCCTGCGGCCAGTGCACCCCCTGCCGCGAAGGCACGGGTTGGCTCTACCGCGTGGTGGACCGCATTCACAACGGCCAGGGCAAGCCCAGCGACATGCAGCTGCTGGACTCCGTGGCCGGCGACATCATGGGCCGCACCATCTGTGCGCTCGGCGATGCGGCAGCCATGCCCGTGCGCGCCATGATCAAGCACTTCCGCCATGAGTTCGAGGCCCTGATTCCGGGTCACGTCCCGACGGCGCCCGTCAAGGCCTGAGTGCGAGAAGAAACACAGACATGATCGAAATCGAACTCGACGGCAAGAAGGTCGAAGTGACCGAAGGCAGCATGGTGATGCATGCGGCCGAAAAGGCGGGCACCTACATCCCGCACTTCTGCTATCACAAGAAACTCAGCATTGCGGCCAACTGCCGCATGTGCCTGGTCGACGTGGAAAAGGCGCCCAAGCCGATGCCGGCCTGCGCCACACCCGTCACGCAGGGCATGATCGTTCGCACCAAGAGCGACAAGGCCATCAAGGCCCAGCAGTCCGTCATGGAGTTCCTGCTGATCAACCACCCGCTGGATTGCCCCATCTGCGACCAGGGCGGCGAATGCCAGCTGCAGGACCTGGCCGTCGGCTACGGCGGTTCTTCTTCGCGCTACGAAGAAGAAAAGCGCGTCGTGTTCCACAAGGACGTCGGCCCGCTGATCAGCATGGAAGAGATGAGCCGCTGCATCCACTGCACGCGCTGCGTCCGTTTCGGCCAGGAAGTGGCCGGCGTGATGGAGCTGGGCATGTCGCACCGCGGCGAGCACTCCGAAATCGAAACCTTCCTCGGCGACTCGGTCGACTCCGAGCTGTCGGGCAACATGATCGACATCTGCCCGGTCGGCGCGCTCACGAGCAAGCCCTTCCGCTACAGCGCCCGCACCTGGGAACTGTCGCGCCGCAAGTCGGTGAGCCCGCATGACTCCACCGGTGCCAACCTGATCGTCCAGGTCAAGAACAACCGCGTGATGCGCGTGGTGCCACTCGAGAACGAAGACGTCAACGAATGCTGGATCGCCGACCGCGACCGCTTCTCGTACGAAGCGCTCAACGGCACGGAACGCCTGACGCAGCCCATGCTGAAGCAGGGCGGCCAATGGCAGCAGGTCGACTGGCAGACGGCGCTCGAGTACGTCGCCAACGGCCTCAAGCAGATCAAGACCGACCACGGTGCGCAAAGCATCGGCACGCTGGTCAGCCCGCACAGCACGCTCGAAGAGCTGCAGCTCGCCGCCATGCTCACGCGTGAACTGGGCAGCGACAACATCGACTACCGCCTGCGCAATGCCGAATTCACGGCCTTCGAAGGCGTGCGTTGGCTCGGCACTTCGATCGCCTCGCTCACGCAAGTGCAGCGCGCGCTGGTCGTCGGTTCGAACCTGCGCAAGGAACACCCGCTGTTCGCACAGCGCATCCGCCAGGCCGTGCGCAAGGGCGCCGCGTTGTCGGTGATCACCTCGTCCAGCCTCATGGCCGACCGCGGTGCCTGGGCCATCGACGTGGCGCAAGCGTCGATCGTCGACGCCGACCAATGGGTCGAGGCGCTGGCCGCCGTGGCCGCGGCCATCGGCCAGACCAACGGCGCGGCCGCACCGCTGGCACCGAAGAACGCACCCGACGCCGCCGCGCAAGCCATCGCAGCCTCGCTGCTGAGCGGCGAACGCAAGGCGATCCTGCTCGGCAATGCCGCCGCGCACCACGCGCAAGCCAGCAGCCTGCTGGCCCTGGCGAACTGGATCGGCGCACAGACCGGCGCCACCGTCGGCTACCTGACCGAAGCGGGCAACACCGTGGGCGCACAGCTCGTCGGCGCCTTCCCGCAGAACGGCGGCCTCGATGCCGGCCGCATGCTCGCCGCCGGCTCCGGCCTCAAGGCCGTGCTGCTGCTGAACACCGAGCCGGTGTTCGACTCGGCCGCCGGTGCTGCCGCCGCCGATGTCATCGGCAATGCGCAAATGGTGGTCACGCTGAGCCCCTTCAAGGCCAACCTCGAATTCAGCGACGTGCTGCTGCCCATCGCCCCGTTCACCGAAACGCCAGGTACCTTCGTCAATGCCGAAGGCCGCCTGCAGGGTTTCCATGCCGTCGTGAAGCCGCAAGGCGAAACGCGCCCGGCGTGGAAGGTACTGCGCGTGCTGGCGAACCTGCTCGGCCTGCCGGGCTTCGCCTTCGAATCGACCGCCGAGGTGCTGGCCACCGTCGGTGACAAGGGCACCGTGCCGGCGAATGCGCTGAGCAACGCCACGTCCGCCAAGGCCGTCGCGGCCAGCGGCGCCGTGGCTGCGCCCGTGGTCGCGAGCATCTACCAGCTCGACTCGATCGTGCGCCGCGCACCGTCGCTGCAGCTGACCGCCGACGCGCGCCACAGCGCACAGGCCGCACCCGCTCGTGGCGAGGAGGCCTTGGCATGATCGACGCAATTCATGGCTTCGGCCAGGGGCTGGTCGCCGCAGGCTGGTGGACGTCCGTCGTCTGGCCCGTGGTCTGGACGCTGATCAAGATCATCGTCGTCGTGATCCCGCTGATGCTGGCCGTGGCGTACCTCACGCTGTGGGAACGCAAGGCCATCGGCTTCACGCAGATCCGCGTGGGCCCGAACCGCATCGGGCCGCTGGGCCTGCTGCAGCCGATCGCCGACGCGCTCAAGCTGATGACGAAGGAAATCATCCTTCCGACGGTCGCCAACAAGGGCCTGTTCCTGCTCGGCCCCATCATGACCATCATGCCGGCGCTGGCCGCATGGGCCGTGATTCCCTTCGGCCCCGACGTGGCGCTGGCCAACATCAATGCCGGCCTGCTGTTCGTGATGGCCATCACCTCGCTCGAGGTGTACGGCGTGATCATCGCCGGCTGGGCCTCGAACTCGAAGTACGCCTTCCTGGGCGCGCTGCGCGCCTCGGCACAGATGGTGAGCTACGAAATCGCGATGGGCTTCTGCTTCGTCGTGGTGCTGATGGTCACGGGCAGCCTGAACATGTCCGATATCGTGACGGTGCAGGGCAAGGGCATGTTCCAAGACATGGGCATTGGCTTCCTGTCGTGGAACTGGCTGCCGCTGCTGCCGATCTTCGTTGTGTACTTCATCTCGGGTCTCGCCGAAACCAACCGCCACCCGTTCGACGTGGTGGAAGGCGAATCCGAGATCGTGGCCGGCCACATGATCGAGTACTCGGGCATGAGCTTCGCGATGTTCTTCCTGGCCGAGTACGCCAACATGTGGCTCGTCTCGATCCTGACCGTGGTGCTGTTCCTCGGTGGATGGCTGCCGCCGTTCGAGTTCCTGAGCTTCATTCCGGGCTGGATCTGGCTGGGCCTGAAGACCTTCTGCGTGGTCACCATGTTCCTGTGGGTGCGCTCGACGTTCCCGCGCTTCCGCTACGACCAGATCATGCGTTTGGGCTGGAAGATCTTCATTCCCGTCACCCTGGTGTGGCTGGTCGTGGTCGGTGGCTGGATGCAGACGCCGTTCAACATCTGGAAATAAGCAGGAAGCGACGACATCATGACTGCTTCACACACCGCCGGAGGGCTCGGACGCACCTCCAAGCTGGCCTCCGCACCGTTCTCGCTCAAGGACTTCCTGGGCAGCTTCATGCTGTTCGAACTGTTCAAGGGCCTGGCCATCACGGGCAAGTACGCCTTCGCGCGCAAGATCACCGTCCAGTTCCCCGAAGAGAAGACGCCGCTGTCGCCGCGCTTCCGTGGCCTGCACGCACTGCGCCGCTACGAGAACGGCGAAGAGCGCTGCATCGCCTGCAAGCTCTGCGAGGCCGTGTGCCCCGCACTGGCGATCACGATCGAATCCGACGTGCGTGACGACGGCTCGCGCCGCACCACGCGCTACGACATCGACCTGACCAAGTGCATCTTCTGCGGCTTCTGCGAAGAGAGCTGCCCGGTCGACTCGATCGTCGAGACGCACATCTTCGAATACCACGGCGAAAAGCGCGGCGACCTGTACTTCACCAAGGACATGCTGCTGGCCGTGGGCGACCGCTACGAAAAAGAAATCGCGGCGAACAAGGCGGCCGACGCCAAGTACCGCTGAGCCGGCTCCGCTCGAAACCCGTACCAATCGAATTCCAATGGACGTCAAGACCGGTCTGTTCTATCTGTTTGCCGCGGTGCTGCTGTTTGCAGCCTTCCGCGTCATCACCTCCCGCAATCCCGTGTACGCCGCGCTGTATCTGGTGCTGGCCTTCTTCCAGGCCTCGGCCATCTGGCTGCTGCTGCGCGCCGAGTTCCTGGCGATCTCGCTCGTGCTGGTGTACGTCGGCGCCGTGATGGTGCTGTTCCTGTTCGTCGTGATGATGCTGGACATCGACGTCGACGGCCTGCGAGAGGGCTTCTGGAAGCACTTCCCGCTGGCGGCAGGCATCGGCGCGCTCATCGCGCTCGAAATGGCCGCCGTGCTCATGGGCGGCTTCCGCCTGGGCGAAGGCCCGCGCGCCATGGCGACGACCTCGCCCAACAGCTCGAACACGCTCGAGCTGGGCAAGCTGCTGTATTCCGAATACCTCTACCCGCTGGAAATCGCCGCGGTCATCCTGCTGGTGGCCATCATTGCCGCCATTGCACTGACGCTGCGCACCCGCAAGGACAGCAAGTACGTCAACCCGTCGGACCAGGTGCGCGTGAAGGCGCGCGACCGCGTGCGCATCGTGCAGATGCCCGTCACGCGTGCGGCCGAGCCGGTGGTTGAGGCCCCGGCAGCGGATGCCGCTGCAAAGGAAAACAAGGCATGACGCTCACGCTCGGACACTTTCTCTCGCTCGGCGCGATGCTCTTCGCGCTGTCGGTGATCGGCATCTTCCTGAACCGCAAGAACCTGATCGTGCTGCTGATGGCCATCGAACTGATGCTGCTGGCGGTCAACATGAACTTCGTGGCCTTCTCGCACTACCTGGGCGACATGCACGGCCAGATCTTCGTGTTCTTCATCCTGACGGTGGCGGCGGCCGAATCGGCCATCGGCCTGGCGCTGCTGGTCCTGTTGTTCCGCAACAAGTCCAACATCAACGTCGACGAACTCAACTCGCTCAAGGGTTGACAGCAGTATGAGCGCAACCCTTTCCGCATCCACCTTGCTGGCCGTGCCGCTGGCACCCCTGGTCGGCGCCGCACTTGCCGGCTTGTTCGGCACGAAGTTCGGCGGCAACCACATCGGCCGCAAGGTCACGCATTCGCTGACCATCCTGGGCGTGTTCGTCGCCTTCGTGATCTCGGCGATGACGCTGAAGTCGGTCATCGTCGACGGTGCCCGCTTCAACCAGACCATCTACGAATGGATGATGGTCGGTGGCCTGAAGATGGAAGTCGGCTTCCTGGTCGATGGCCTCACGGCCATGATGATGTGCGTCGTGACCTTCGTGTCGCTGATGGTCCACATCTACACCATCGGCTACATGGAAGAAGACGACGGCTACAACCGCTTCTTCTCGTACATCTCGCTCTTTACCTTCTCGATGCTGATGCTCGTCATGAGCAACAACATGCTCCAGCTGTTCTTCGGCTGGGAGGCGGTGGGCCTGGTGTCGTACCTGCTGATCGGCTTCTGGTTCAACAAGCCCACGGCCATCTTCGCGAACATGAAGGCCTTCCTGGTCAACCGCGTGGGCGACTTCGGCTTCATCCTGGGCATCGGCCTGATCGCCGCCTACGCCGGCACGCTGAACTACGGCGAGGCCTTCGCCAAGGCCCACACGCTGGCCGGCATCACCTTCCCGGGCACCGAGTGGATGCTCATCACGGTGATCTGCATCTGCCTGTTCATCGGCGCGATGGGCAAGAGCGCCCAGTTCCCGCTGCACGTGTGGCTGCCCGACTCGATGGAAGGCCCGACCCCCATCTCGGCGCTGATCCACGCGGCGACCATGGTGACGGCCGGCATCTTCATGGTGGCGCGCATGTCGCCGCTGTTCGAGCTGAGCGACACGGCCTTGAGCTTCATCCTCGTGATCGGTGCCATCACCGCGCTGTTCATGGGCTTCCTGGGCATCATCCAGAACGACATCAAGCGCGTGGTCGCGTACTCCACGCTCTCGCAGCTGGGCTACATGACGGTGGCGCTCGGTGCCTCGGCCTACTCGGTCGCGGTGTTCCACCTGATGACGCACGCGTTCTTCAAGGCGTTGCTGTTCCTCGGCGCAGGCTCGGTGATCATCGGCATGCACCACAACCAGGACATCCGCTGGATGGGCGGCGTGCGCAAGTACATGCCGATCACCTGGATCACCTCGCTGCTGGGTTCGCTCGCGCTGATCGGCACGCCGTTCTTCTCGGGCTTCTACTCGAAGGACAGCATCATCGAGGCCGTGCATGAAAGCCACCTGTGGGGTGCGCAGTTCGCCTACTACGCGGTGCTGGCCGGCGTGTTCGTGACGGCGTTCTACTCGTTCCGCATGTACTTCCTGGTCTTCCACGGCAAGGAACGCTACGACCAGAACCCGGACGCACACCACGACGACCATGCGCACGACGCGCACGGACACGACGACCATGGCCACGGCCACGACGCCCACAAGCCGCACGAATCGCCGATGGTGGTCTGGCTGCCGCTGGTGCTGCTGGCGATCCCCTCGGTGGTGATCGGCTTCATGACCATCGACCCGATGCTGTTCGGCAGCTTCTTCAAGGACGCGATCTTCGTCGACGGTGCCAAGCACCACGCGATGGGCGAGCTCAAGGAAGCCTTCCACGGCCCGGTCGCCATGGCGATCCACGGCCTGCAGACCGCACCGTTCTGGCTGGCACTGGCCGGCGTGGCGCTGTCGTACTACATGTACATGATGAACCCGGCACTGCCGGCCGCCATCAAGCGCGCCTTCAGCCCGATCTACAACCTGCTCGAGAACAAGTACTACCTCGACTGGATCAACGAGAACATCCTCGCCCGCGGTGCGCGCCTGCTCGGCACGGGCCTGTGGAAGGGCGGCGACCAGGCGCTGATCGACGGCGCGCTCGTCAACGGTTCCTGGAAGGTGGTGGGTCGCGTGGCCGGCGTCGTGCGCTGGCTGCAGTCGGGCTTCATCTACCACTACGCCTTCGCGATGCTGCTGGGCATCTTCATCCTGATGACGTACTTCGTCTGGTTCAAACGTTGAGCCCGAACGCTGGAGAAAAAGAAAAATGGGTTTGTTGAGCCTTGCCATCTGGGTGCCGATCGCATTCGGCGCCGTGCTGCTGGCGTTTGGCCGCGACGAGCACGCCAAGGGCGTGCGCTGGGTCGCGCTCGTCGGTGCCATCGTGAGCTTCCTGGTCACGGTGCCGCTGTTCACGCGCTTCCAGAACGGAACCGCCGCGATGCAGTTCGTCGAGAAGACGAGCTGGATCTCGCGCTTCAACGTCAACTACCACCTGGGCATCGACGGCATGTCGCTGTGGCTGGTGCTGCTGACCTCGTTCATCACGGTCGTGGTCGTGATCTCGGCCTGGGAAGTGATCACCGAGCGCGTGAACCAGTACATGGGCGCGTTCCTGATCCTGTCGGGGTTCATGATCGGCGTGTTCTCGGCGCTCGACGGCATCCTGTTCTACGTGTTCTTCGAAGCCACGCTGATCCCGATGTACCTGATCATCGGCATCTGGGGCGGCCCGAACAAGATCTACGCGGCGTTCAAGTTCTTCCTGTACACGCTGCTCGGCTCGCTGCTGATGCTGGTCGCGCTGATCTTCCTGTACAACAAGTCGGGCGGCAGCTTCGACATCCTGAGCTGGCACAAGCTGCCGCTGGGTTCGACCGCGCAGACCTTCCTGTTCTTCGCCTTCTTCGCGGCCTTCGCCGTCAAGGTGCCGATGTGGCCGGTCCACACCTGGCTGCCCGACGTGCACGTCGAGGCCCCCACGGGCGGTTCGGCCGTGCTGGCCGCGATCATGCTGAAGCTGGGTGCCTACGGTTTCCTGCGCTTCTCGATGCCCATCGCGCCTGACGCTTCGCACGAGTGGGCCTGGCTCATGATCGCGCTGTCGCTCATCGCCGTGATCTACGTGGGCCTGGTGGCGCTGGTGCAGCAGGACATGAAGAAGCTGGTGGCGTATTCGTCGGTCGCCCACATGGGCTTCGTGACGCTGGGCTTCTTCATCTTCAACGAGCTCGGCGTGTCCGGCGGCATCGTGCAGATGATTGCCCACGGCTTCGTGTCGGGCGCCATGTTCCTGGGCATCGGCGTGCTGTACGACCGCGTGCACTCGCGCCAGATCGCCGACTACGGCGGCGTGGTCAACACCATGCCCAAGTTCGCCGCGTTCGCGCTGCTGTTCGCCATGGCCAACTGCGGCCTGCCGGGCACCGCCGGTTTCGTGGGTGAATGGATGGTGATCCTGGGCGCCGTCAAGGCCAACTTCTGGGTCGGCCTGGGCGCTGCCACCGCACTGATCTTCGGCGCTGCCTACACCCTGTGGATGTACAAGCGCGTGTACCTGGGCCCGGTCGGCAACGACCACGTCAAGGAACTGAAGGACATCAACGCCCGCGAATTCCTGATGCTCTCGCTGCTGGCGATCGCCGTGCTGTGGATGGGCCTGTATCCGAAGCCTTTCACCGACGCGATGGATGCCTCCGTCGTCGAGCTTCTGCGCCACGTGGCGATTTCGAAGCTGCCCGTCTGATGCCACGCTGAAGAAGAGAACGAGATGATTGACAAACTCAGCTGGGTGACGATCTACCCCGAAATCGTGTTGCTGGTCATGGCCTGCATCATTGCGCTGGTCGACCTGTCGGACACGAGCCCGCGCCGCACCCGCACCTACATCCTGACGCTGCTCACGCTGGCGGCGGTGGCTGTGCTCACGGGCCTGGCCGCTGTCGGCGGCAAGACCTCCTACGGCTTCGGCGGCATGGTTGTGAGCGACACGATGGGCAACTGGCTCAAGTGCTTCGCCTCGCTGGCCCTGATGGTCACGCTGGTCTACGGCCGGCCCTACGCGGCCGACCGCGAGATGCTGCGTGGCGGCGAGATGTTCACGATCAGCATGCTGGCCCTGCTGGGCATGTTCGTGATGATCGGCGGCAGCAACTTCCTGCTGATCTACCTCGGCCTGGAACTGCTCACGCTGTCGAGCTACGCGCTCGTGGCGCTGCGCCGCGACAACGCGGTGGCCAGCGAAGCCGCCATGAAGTACTTCGTGCTCGGCGCCATGGCCAGCGGCTTCCTGCTGTACGGCCTGTCGATGATGTACGGCGCCACCGGCTCGCTCGACCTGAACGAAGTGTTCAAGGCGATCTCGACCGGCAAGGTGAACCACCAGGTGCTGGTGTTCGGCCTGGTCTTCATCGTGGCCGGCCTGGCGTTCAAGGTCGGTGCCGCACCGTTCCACATGTGGGTGCCCGACGTCTACCAGGGCGCGCCGACGGCGATCACGCTGCTGATCGGCGCCGCGCCCGAGCTGGCTGCCTTCGGCATCATCATCCGCCTGCTGGTCGACGGCCTGCAGCCGCTGGCCATCGACTGGCAGCAGATGCTGGCCGTGCTGGCGGTGGCGTCGCTGGTGATCGGCAACCTGGCTGCCATCGCGCAGAGCAATCTCAAGCGCATGCTGGCCTACTCGACCATCGCGCAGATGGGCTTCATGCTGCTGGGCCTGGTGGCGGGTTCCGACCTGCAGGGCACGCAGAACGCGCAGGCCGCCTACAGCGCCGCGATGTTCTACGTCGTGACCTACGTGCTGACCACGCTGGCGAGCTTCGGCATCATCCTGCTGCTGGCGCGCGAAGGCTTCGAAAGCGAAGAGATCACCGACCTGGCCGGCCTGAACCAGCGCAGCCCGCTGTACGCCGGCGTGATGGCCATCGCGATGTTCTCGCTGGCCGGCCTGCCGCCGCTGGTCGGCTTCTACGCCAAGCTGGCCGTGCTGCAGGCGCTGATCGCCTCGGGCGCCGCCATCTACATCGGCCTGGCGGTGTTCGCCGTGATCACCTCGCTGATCGGCGCGTTCTACTACCTGCGCGTGGTCAAGGTCATGTACTTCGACGCGCCCGTCACGGCGACCACCGTGTCGGCCTCGTTCGACGTGCGCACCGTGCTCACGATCAACGGCGCGCTGATCCTGATTCTTGGCGTGCTGCCCGGCGGTCTGATGACGCTGTGCTACGACGCCATCGCGGCCACGCTGGCCCACTGACGCGGTCCGCAACACGGTGTCGCAAACCGCGTCGGTCTGGGTGGTGCTGCTGGTGGCCCTGGTGGCCGCCAACCTGCCGTTCCTGAATGAGCGCCTGTTCGGGGCGGTGCCGCTGTCGACCGCGCACAAGTCGCTCGCCATCCGCTTCGGCGAACTGGTGGTGCTGTATTTCATTGCCGGCGGCATCGGCCTGCTGTTCGAGCGCAGGGCAGGGCAGATCGCCGCCCAGGGCTGGGAGTTCTACGCGGTGACGGCCTCGCTGTTCGTCGTGCTGGCCTTCCCGGGGTTCACCTGGCGCTACCTGATGAAGCACAGGCACTGACCGACATGACTTCTTCCGCCACCGATTCGCATCTGAAGGAAGCGCTCGTCAGCAGCGAAGAGCTCTTCAAGGGCAAGTTCCTGCATGCCAAGCGCGACACCATCCGCCTGCCCGACGGCCACAGCGCCACGCGCGAGTACGTGGTGCACCCCGGCGCGGTGGTGGTGATTCCGCTGCTCGATGACGGCCGCGTGGTGCTGGAGCGCCAGTTCCGTTACCCGGTGGACCGCGTGATCGTCGAGTTTCCCGCGGGCAAGCTCGACGCCGGCGAAGATCCGCTGCTGTGCGGTCAGCGCGAACTGCTCGAGGAAACCGGCTACTCCGCGCGCGAATGGGCGCATGCCGGCGCCACGCACCTGGCGGTGGCGTACTCGACCGAAATCATCCACATCTACTTCGCACGCGGCCTCTCGCTGGGCGAGCGCCAGCTCGACCACGGCGAGTTTCTCGACGTGTTCACCGCCACGCCGCAGGAGCTCATCGGCTGGTGCCGCGACGGCACCGTGACCGACGCGAAGACGCTCACCTGCGCCCTGTGGCTGCAGAACGTCCTGTCGGGCGCATGGGCACTGGATTGGCAGGCCGCAGCCTCGCAAGGCGGCGCGGGATAATCCGCGCATGAAGGTCCTCGATCTCCGCTGCACGCACGGCCACGGCTTCGAGGGCTGGTTCGCGTCCAACGAGGCGTTCGACAGCCAGCTCGCCAGCGGCCTCGTCGAGTGCCCGGTCTGTGGCGACACCGCCATCGTCAAGCTGCTGAGTGCGCCCCGCCTGAACCTGAGCAACGCCAAGGCGCCGAAGGAAGAAGGGCGCGGCGACACGGCCCGCGCGCCGTCGGCGCCTGCATCGCCTTCCACGCAGGTATCGGCATCTTCGACTTCACCCGAAGCCCGCTGGATGCGCGCCGTGCGCGAAGTGCTGGCCAAGACCGAAGACGTCGGCGACCGCTTTGCCGACGAGGCGCGCAAGATGCACTACGGCGAAACCGCCGAGCGTGGCATCCGCGGCCAGGCCACGCCGGAGCAGACGGAGGCGCTGCTCGACGAAGGCATTCCGGTGATGGCGCTGCCGATCCCGGCGGCGCTCAAAGAAACCCTGCAGTAACTGACCGACTGGCCCGATCGGGTCAGGCCGTGAACTGCAGCGCGGCCAGCCGCGCGTACACGCCGCCTTGCGCCACCAGCGCCGCGTGCGTTCCCTGTTCGACGATGCCGCCGTGGTCCAGCACGATGATGCGGTCGGCCTTCTGCACGGTCGCCAGGCGGTGGGCGATCACGAGCGTGGTGCGGTTTTCCATCGCCGATTCCAGCGCGGCCTGCACCATGCGTTCGCTCTCGGCGTCGAGCGCGCTGGTGGCTTCGTCCAGCAGCAGCAGCGGCGGGTTCTTCAGGATGGCCCGCGCGATCGCGATGCGCTGGCGCTGGCCGCCCGACAGCCGCACGCCGCGTTCGCCCAGGAAGGTGTCGTAGCCCTCGGGCAGGGCCTGCAGGAAGTCGTGCGCGAAGGCGGCGCGCGCCGCGGCGTGCACCTCCTCGGCGCTGGCGTCGGGCCGGCCGTAGCGGATGTTCTCGAAGGCGCTGGCCGAGAAGATCACCGCGTCCTGCGGCACGAGGCCGATGCGGGTGCGCAGGTCGTGCAGCGCAAGCGCGTCCAGCGACGCACCGTCGAGCACGATGCGGCCCGACTGCGGGTCGTAGTAGCGCAGCAGCAACTGGAACACCGTGCTCTTGCCCGCGCCGCTCGATCCCACCAGCGCCAAGGTCTCGCCCGGCGCGATGTCCAGGCTGAAGTCGCGCAGCGCCGGCGTGCCCGGCCGCGAAGGGTAGTGGAAGGTGATCGCGTCGAAGCGGATCGCGCTGCCCGCGGCGGGAACCGGCGCGACTGCCGGCCGTGCGGGCGAGGCGATGGCCGTCGGTGCGTGCAGCAGTTCCATCAGGCGCTCGGTGGCGCCGGCCGCGCGCAGCAGGTCGCCGTACACCTCGCCGAGCACCGCGGTGGCGCTCGCCAGGATCGCCACGTAGACCACGGTCTGGCCCAGGTGGCCGGCCGTGATGTCGCCGCGCAGCACGGCCTGCGTGCCTTCGTACAGGCCCCAGAGCAGGGCGGCCGAGGTGGCGATGATGATGAAGGCCACCAGCACCGAGCGCGCGCGCGTGCGGCGCACGGCGGTGTGGAAGGCGTTCTCGGTCGAGCTGTTGAAGCGGTCGGCCTCGCGGCCTTCGGCCGTGTAGCTCTGCACCACGGGAATCGCATTCAGCACCTCGGCCGCGATGGCGCTCGAGTCGGCCACGCGGTCCTGGCTGGCGCGCGACAGCTTGCGCACGCGGCGGCCGAACCACATGCTCGGCAGCACCACCAGCACCAGGATGCCCAGCACCTGCACCATCACATAGGGGTTGGTCCAGACCAGCACCGCCAGCGCGCCCACGCCCATGACGGCGTTGCGCAGGCCCATGCTCAGCGATGAGCCGACGACCGTCTGCACCAGCGTGGTGTCGGCCGTGAGGCGCGACAGCACCTCGCCGGTCTGCGTGGTCTCGAAGAAGGCCGGGCTCTGCTGCAGCACGTGGCCGTAGACCGCGTTGCGCAGGTCGGCCGTGACGCGCTCGCCGAGCCAGCTCACCGTGTAGAAGCGCGCGGCCGAAAACAGGCCGAGCGCCACGGCCACCGCGAAGAGGGCGCCGAAGTGCTCGCGCAGCGCCATGGTCTGGGCGCCCTTGTCGGCGCTGACCAGGCCGCCGTCAATCAGGCTGCGCAGGGCGATAGGAAAAGCCAGCGTCGTGACGGCCGCCATCACCAGGAAGACCCCCGCCAGAACGATCTGCACGCGGTAGGGGCGAAGGAAGGGGCGCAACCCCGACAGCGAGCGGGGCGAGCCCTTGGCTGCGGAGGACGACGGAGGGGAAGAAGCCATGGGCGCGAATTCTACCGAGCCCTTGCCCCCACAAAGGTCGCCTTGACAGTAATTGCCATGACAACTAATATTTGGGCCATGAGCGATGCCCCCATTTCCCCGGTTCCTCCGACGCCCGACGAGGCCGTGCGCCCGCCGGCTGACTTCTATCGCGCCGAGGACTACCGCGCCGAAGAGAGCATCGGCTACCTGATGCGCCGCATCGTCACGTCCGTGGGCCAGACCGTCGGCACGCGCATGTGCGAGCCCGGCAGCCCCACCTACCCGCAGTGGGTGCCGCTGTACAAGCTGCACGTCGGCGCCGCCACCACCGTGGCCGAACTGGCCCGCGCCTGCGAGCTCGACACCGGCGCCATGACGCGCCTGCTCGACCGCCTCGAGGCCAAGGGCCTGTGCCGGCGCGTGCGCTCGCTCGAAGACCGCCGCGTGGTCAACATCGAACTCACCGACGAAGGCCGTGCGGCCGCGAAGGAAGTGCCCTATGTGCTGAGCCGGGTGCAGAACGAGTACCTGGCCGGTTTCAGCCTCGAAGAATGGGAGCAGCTCAAGGACTACTTGCGCCGCATCCTCGACAACGCACAGGGCCTCGCGGCCCGTGGAGAGAAGAATGACTGAGTCTTTCGCCGTGCGCGCGCTGCGCCGCACGCCCGTCGTGGCCGCCGCGCTGGCGGTGGTCGCGCTCGCCGGTTGCGCCGACATGGCCGGCATCGGCTCGCACGCGAAGTTGCGCGATGCATCCACGCTCGGCATCGCGGCCGACCCCGCGCGCGCCAACGTGCCCAGCCTGGACAGCCAGTGGTGGCAGGCCTTCGGCGACAGCCAGCTCAATGCGCTGGTCGACCAGGCCGTGGCCGGCAACCCGAACCTGCAGGTCGCGCGTGCGCGCCTCGTGCGCGCCCAGGCCTCGGCGGACATCGCCGGCGCGGCGCTGCTGCCCAAGGTCGGCGCCGACCTGAACCTGAACCGCCAGAAGTTCAACAGCAACTACATCTACCCGGCGCCGCTGGGCGGCTCGACGCAGAACATCGGCCTGCTGCAGCTCGGCGCGAGCTGGGAGCTCGATTTCTTCGGCAAGAACCGCAGCGCGCTCGACACCGCCCTCGGCGCGGCCAATGCCGCCGCAGCCGACGCCGATGCCGCGCGCGTGCTGCTCGCGAGCAACGTGGCGCGCAGCTACTTCCAGTGGGCGCGCCTGAACGAACAGGTCGAAGTGGCCAAGCGCACGCTGGCCCAGCGCGACGAGACCTTCAAGCTGGTGCGCGACCGCGTCTCGGCCGGCCTCGACACCCGCCTCGAACTGCGCCAGAGCGAAGGCGGCCTGCCCGAAGCCCGCCAGCAGATCGAAGCGCTCAACGAGCAGATCGCGCTGCAGCAGCACGCGCTCGATGCGCTCGTGGGCCAGCCCAACGTGTCGGCCTCGCTCAAGCCGCCGGTGCTCGCGGGCGTGAAGCCGATGGCGCTGCAGGCGAACATCCCGGCCGACCTGCTGGGCCGCCGCGCCGACATCGCCGCCGCGCGCTGGCGCGTCGAAGCGGCCACCAGCGACGTGGCCAATGCGAAGACCCAGTTCTATCCCAACGTGAACCTCACGGCCTTTGCCGGCTTCCAGAGCCTGGGCTTCGGCAAGCTGCTCAAGTCGGGCAGCGAGCAGTGGGGCGTGGGCCCGGCCATCCACCTGCCGATCTTCGAGGGCGGGCGCCTGCGCGCCAACCTGCGCGGCAAGTCGGCCGACCTCGACGTGGCCATCGAAAGCTATAACGCCACCGTGCTCGATGCCGTGCGCGACGCGGCCGACCAGGTGTCGAGCGCGCAGTCGATCACGCGCCAGCAGACCGAACAGCGCGCCGCGCAGACGGCCGCCGAAGGCGCCTACGACATTGCCGTGCAGCGCTACCGCGCCGGCCTGGGCAACTACCTCAACGTGCTGACCGCCGAAACCGCCGTGCTGGCCCAGCGCCGCCTCGCGGTCGACCTGGCGGCCCGCGCCCTCGACACGCAGGTGGGCCTGGCACGCGCCCTGGGCGGCGGCTGGCAGCCGCCGGCCACCGCGACGGCGTCGGCGCCGACGGCCGCCACCCAGAACTGATTTGCTGATCCGCCTTCTTCGGAAAGAACTCCATCATGAGCGATAACAACACTCCGACATCCGCTTCCCCCGTGCCCCCCACCGCAGCGCCCGAGGCGCCTGCTAGCAACGGCAAGCGCCGCCGCGCACTCACCGCGCTCACCGCCGTGGTGCTGGTCGCCGGCGGCGGCTGGGGCCTGTACGAATGGCTGGTCGCCAGCCATTACGAGAACACCGACAACGCCTACGTGCAGGGCAACGTCATCCAGATCACGCCGCAGATCGGCGGCACCGTCATGGCTATCGGCGCCGACGACACCGACTTCGTGAAGGCCGGCCAGCCGCTGGTGCAGCTCGACCCGGCCGATGCCAAGGTCGCGCTCGAGCAGGCCGAGGCCGCGCTCGCGCAGGCCGTGCGCCAGGTGCGCACGCTGTACGCGAACAACGGTTCGCTGGCCGCGCAGGTCACGCTGCGCCAGAGCGACATCGCCAAGGCCCAGAGCGACATCGCCAAGGCGCAGGACGACCTGCAGCGCCGCCGCGCGCTGTCGGGCAACGGCGCCGTGTCGAAGGAAGAACTCAACCACGCCGAGACGCAGCTGGCCAACGCCAAGAGCGCACTGGCCGCCGCACAGGCCGGCGTGGTCGCCGCGCGCGAGGCGCTGGCCAGCAACCAGTCGCTGACCGAAGGCACCAGCGTGGCCCAGCACCCGAGCGTGCTGGCCGCCGCCGCCAAGGTGCGCGAGGCCTACCTCGCCACGCAGCGCGTGGCCATGCCCGCGCCGGTCGACGGCTACGTCGCCAAGCGCACCGTGCAGCTGGGCCAGCGCGTGGCCGCCGGCACGCCGATGATGTCCATCGTGCCGCTGCACCAGCTGTGGGTCGACGCCAACTTCAAGGAAGTGCAGCTGCGCAACATCCGCATCGACCAGCCCGTGAAGCTCACCGCCGACGTCTACGGCAAGAAGGTCGAGTACACCGGCAAGGTGGCTGGCCTGGGCGTGGGCACCGGCGCCGCCTTTGCGCTGTTGCCGGCGCAGAACGCCACCGGCAACTGGATCAAGGTGGTGCAGCGCGTGCCCGTGCGCATCGCGCTCGACCCCGAGCAGCTCAAGGCCAACCCGCTGCGCATCGGCCTGTCGATGGACGCCGAGATCGACATCACGCAGAAGACCGGCAAGATGCTGGCCGACGCACCGCGCAGCACCGCCTTCGCGCAGACGCAGGTCTACAGCCAGCTCGACCGCGGTGCCGACGCCGAGGTGGACCGCATCGTGGCCGCCAACCTCGGCCGCGGTACGCCCACGGCGGCGGTGAGCCGTCCGGCGGCCTCCAACGCTGCGCCGGCCGCGCACGTCGCCACGCAGGGCCAGCCGGGCTGATCGCCGCCGGCTGCTGAACCCTCACAGCTCGCGCCATGGCCACTGCTGCTCCTGCCTATATCGCGCACCCCCCGCTCGAGGGCTCCGCCCGCGTGTGGGGCACGGTCGCGCTGTCCGCCGCCACCTTCATGAACGTGCTCGACTCGTCGATCGCGAACGTGTCGCTGCCGGCCATCTCGGGCGACCTCGGCGTGAGCACCACGCAAGGCACCTGGGTCATCACCAGCTTCGCGGTGGCCAACGCCATCGCGGTGCCGCTCACGGGTTTCATGACCCAGCGCTTCGGCCAGGTGCGCCTGTTCATGGCCAGCGTGATCCTGTTCATGGTCGCTTCGCTGCTGTGCGGCCTGGCACCCAACATGACCACGCTCATCCTGTTTCGCGCGCTGCAGGGCTTCGTGGCGGGGCCGATGATCCCGCTGTCGCAGACGCTGCTGCTGTCGAGCTACCCGAAGGCCAAGGCCGGCCTGGCCATGGCGATGTGGTCGATGACCACGCTGGTCGCGCCCGTGATGGGGCCGCTGCTCGGCGGCTGGATCACCGACAACATCTCGTGGCCGTGGATCTTCTACATCAACATCCCGGTGGGCATCGTGGCCGCGGCCATCACCTGGACGCTGTACCACAAGCGCGAGAGCAAGACGCACAAGGTGCCGATCGACGCCATCGGCCTGGCGCTGCTGGTGCTGTGGGTGGGCTCGCTGCAGCTCATGCTCGACAAGGGCAAGGAACTCGACTGGTTCCACTCGGCCGAGATCGTCACGATGGCCGTGGTGGCCGTGGTCGGCTTCGCCTTCTTCCTGGTCTGGGAGCTGACCGACAAGCACCCGGTGGTCGACCTGTCGCTGTTCAAGCGCCGCAACTTCTGGTCGGGCGCGGTGGCCACGGCCATTGCCTACGGCCTGTTCTTCGGCAACGTGGTGCTGCTGCCGCTGTGGCTGCAGCAGTGGATGGGCTACACCGCCACGCAGGCGGGGATGATCATGGCGCCCGTGGGGCTGCTGGCGATCTTCTTCTCGCCGGTGGTGGGCCTCACCGTGTCCAAGATCGACCCGCGCCGCTACGCGACCTTCTCGTTCCTGGTGTTCGCGCTGGTGCTGTGGATGCGCTCGAACTTCAACACGCAGGCCGACTTCGTGACGATCATCATCCCGACGATCATCCAAGGCATCGCGATGGCGTTCTTCTTCATTCCGCTCGTGACCATCACGCTGTCGGGCCTCACGCCCGACCGCATCCCGGCCGCGTCGGGGCTGTCGAACTTCCTGCGCATCACGGCGGGTGCCATGGGCACCTCGATCGCGACCACGCTGTGGGACAGCCGCGCGGCCCTGCACCACGCGCAGCTGGTGGAGTCGGTGAACCCGGGCAACAGCGCGGCCACCAGCGCCATCTCGGGGCTGACTGGCAGCGGCTTCAGTTCCGAGCAGGTGCTCGGGCAGATCAACCGGCTGGTCGACCAGCAGTCGTTCATGCTCGCGACGAACGACATCTTCTATGCCTCGGCGGTGCTGTTCCTGCTGCTGATTCCGCTGGTGTGGCTGGCGCGGCCGCAAAAGGGCGGCGCGGGCGGCGACGCGGCCGCCGGCGCGCACTGACAACCGGCAGCGCTCGCGCATGGACCAGTTCGCGGCCATGAAGGCGTTCCGCGCCGTCGTGGAGGCCGGCGGCTTCACCGCCGCGGCCGACGCGATGGACGTGTCGCACACGGTGGTCTCGCGCCACGTCAAGCAGCTGGAAACGGCGCTGGGCGTGCAGCTGCTCAATCGCACCACGCGCCGCCTCGCGCTCACGCAGGCGGGCCAGACCTACTACGAGCACGCGCGGCAGATCCTCGACCAGGTCGAGACCGCGGCGCTGGTCGTGGCGCAGCACCAGGTCGAGCCCACGGGCCTGCTGCGCATCAACGCGCCGATGTCCTTCGGACTGGAGGAACTGGCGCAGTGGCTGCCGGCTTTTCTCGACGCGCACCCGCAGGTCAAGGTCGACCTCGTGTGCAACGACCGCTTCGTCGACCTGATCGAAGAGGGCTTCGACGTGGGATTGCGACTGGCGTATGCACTCTCGGACTCGACGCTGATCGTCAAGCGCCTTGCGAGCTTCGAGGAGTGGTGGGTGGCGTCGCCCGCCTACCTGCAGCGGCGCGGCACGCCGCAAACGCCCGCCGACCTGGCGGCGCACGACTGCCTGAACTATTCATTGGCCGCGAAGGCCGCGCAGCCCAGCTTCACCGCGCCGGACGGCAGCGTCCACACAGTCGATGTCGGCGGGCGGCTGCAGGCCAACAGCGGGCTCGTACTGCGCAGCGCCGCGCTGGCGGGCACGGGGCTGGCGGCGTCACCCGCGTTCCTCGTGCGCGCACAGGTGGCGCGCGGCGACCTGGTGCGCGTGCTGCCCGAATACCGCCAGCAACCGCTGAACCTGTACGCGCTGTATCCGCAGAACCGGCACCTGTCGCCGAAGGTGCGGGCGTTTGTCGACTTCGCCGCTGCGCGCTACCTGCCCGCGGACGGGCAGGGCGACTGAGCGCGGCGTCAGCGCCTTACTTCGCTGCGGTGGACACCAGGTCGAAGCGATCGCTCTGGTACTGGAACAGCAGACAGTTCGCGCCCGGCTCGCAGCCGCTGCGGTGCGGAAGCCGCGCCGGCAGCAGGTAGTACGAGCCGGCCGGGTACAGCACCTTCTTGCCATCATCGAAGATCGCATAGAACACACCGGAGAGCACGACGGACGGGAGCGCCTGCGTGTGGCGATGGTGCGGGTTGTCGAAGCCGGCCGGGAATTCGACGAAGGCTTCGTAGGGGCCATTGCCCGTCAGGTTGCCGCGCACGTTGGCGTAGCGGATACCGCCCGCGAGGGCTTGCCATTGCAATGTGTCGGCCGGCGCCGAGATCGGTGTGCGGGGTGCCGGCGTGGCGGCGGTTGCGAGGCCCGGCGCGCACAGGGTGCAGGACAGGGCGAGGAGCAAGGCAGAAGAGAACTTCATGGTCATGGATCGAAGAGGGTGGAGTCGTGGGGGCATGCGAAGGGCAGGGCGTCAGGCGTCCGCCTCCAGCAGCCGCAGCACCTCGTCGGTCGAGCGCACCTCGGCCACCACATCCGACACGCCGCGCAGCGCCGCACGATGCAGCTCGCGGTGGCCCAGCACGCCGCCTTCTTCCAGGTCGAGGTCGCGCGTCGCGCAGGCATCGCCCACGATGAGGCTCTGGTAGCCGCGCGGTGCGGCGTCGAAGGCCGTGGCCGACACGCACATGTGCGTCATGAGGCCCGTGAGGATCAGCGTCGTGATGCCGCGCGCCTGCAGCTCGGCCTCGAGCGTGGTGCCAGCAAAAGCGCTCGGCGTGGCCTTGCGCAGCACGGCATGCTGAGACGCCGGACTCAGTTCATCGTGGATGCCGAAGGCGTGGCTGCCGTCCGCGAAGATCGGGCTGTCGGCGGGTGCCACGTGCTGCACATGGAACACCGGCATCGCATGCCGGTCGGCGGCATCGATCAGGCGCCGCGCCTGGCGCAAGGCGGCCAGTCCATCAGGGATGGGCATGCGCCCGTCGAAATATTCGTTCTGGAAATCGATCGCGATCAGCGCCGTGGCGGCGGGATCGAGACGGCTCGTGGGCACGGCGCCGGTGAGGCTGCGAATGCTGGGGTGCTTCATGCGTTCTCTGCGTGAGTGAAAGAAGGCCTGAAGCGTAGGCAGCCCGTGCGCTGCGGGGTAGATGCGTGGCCGCACAAGATTTGTGCGGATCGTGAAGGGTGACGCGGCTACTTCACGCCGTGGCCCAGCGCCTTCAACACGTCATGGCACGCACCCATCGTGTGGTAATCGGTCTTGCCGGCCGGGCTCTTCTCGTCGCTGATCTTCGCGTTCTGCGGCGTGAGGATGCGGTACCACGCCCCGTGCGCGTGGTCGACGAAGTGGTCCCAGCTGTAGGCCCAGATCCGGTCGTACCAGTCCCAGTAGCCGGCGTCGCCCGTACGCACCGCGAGCAGGGCGGCGGCGGCGAAGCTTTCGGCCTGCACCCAGAAGTACTTGTCGCCGTCGCACACCGCGCCGTCGGGCCCGAAGCCGTAGACCAGCCCGCCGTGCGCGGCGTCCCAGCCGCGCTGCATCGCGGTGTCGAAGAAGTGGCGTGCGCGCGGCACGAGCCATTCGGTGCCGGGCGCACCAGGGCCCAGGTGGCCCTCGAGCTGCAGCAGTAGCTTGGCCCACTCGGTGAGGTGGCCGGTCTGGAAGCCCCAGGGCCGGAAGATGTTGGTCTTGTCGCCGCGGTTGTAGGCCCAGTCGACCGACCAGTCCTCGCGGTAGTGCTCCCACACCAGCCCGTCGGCGAGCGCAGCCTGCCGGCCCGTGATGCTTTCGGCCAGCGTGCGTGCGCGCTGAAGGTAGAAGGGCTCGCGCGTGGCGTCGTAGGCCGCGAGCATCGCCTCGCAGGCGTGCATGTTGGCGTTCTGGCCGCGGTAGGGGCCGACCTGCCAGCTTGGTGTCGCCTCGTCGGCGTACAGCTGGTGCTGCGGCTCCCAGAAATGCCGTTCCATCAGGTCGCGGGTGTGCGCGAGGCCGGTGCGTGCTTCCTCGACGCCGGCCATCAGCGCATGCGCGTGCGCCAGCAGCACGAAGGCCAGGCCGTAGCAGTGCTGCGTGCCGTCCTGCACGGTGGCTTGATGGCCATCCCAGTCGATCTGCCATGCATAGCCACCATTCGGCTGCGCATGCGCGGCCTGCAAGAACGCCAGGCCGTGGCGCACCGCCGCAAGGTCGTCGGGCCGCCCGAAGCGGCGCCACGCCATCGCGTGGTTGAACACGAAGCGCGTGCTGCTCACGAGGTGGCGCGTGCGGCGGTCGTACACGGTGCCGTCGTCCTTGAAGAAATGGAAGAAGCCGCCCGAGGCATCGCGGCTGCGCGGCGCGTAGAACGCCAGCGTGTGGGCGACGTGGTCGGCAAGGAATTCGGGTGAGCGGAAGTTCGGCATGGCGGTGATGGATTCAATCCGGGTGAAAGCGCATCGCGGCAGCGCAGCGGGCACGCCAGTTTTTCACGAAGCGTGCATGCGTGCTCGACATCCTCATGACCTTGCGCGTGCATGCATCGCGCGTTCGCACCTGTGCGTGCTGCGGTGCGCAATGTCGTCGGGACGACAGTCGCTCGCGCAGAGGGTGCGCACTCTGTGAATGGTTGCAGTGCAGCATAGGCATTTGCCCCAGTATGCAATTGCATAGCAGCCACCAACAATCGGTCCGCGCTCGATGGTGGCGCATTGAGATGGACCGCATGACCGATTTCTTTTTTCCGCACACGGACGACGCCGCGAGATGAGCGACGTCATTCTTGAAACACGCCAGCTCACCAAGGAATTCAAGGGATTCACCGCGGTCAGCAAGGTCGACCTCTCGGTGAAGCGCGGTTCGATCCACGCGCTCATCGGCCCCAACGGTGCCGGCAAGACGACCTGCTTCAACCTGCTCACCAAATTCCTCGAGCCCACGGCCGGCACGATCCTGTTCAACGGCCACGACATCACGGGCGAACGCCCGGCGCAGATCGCGCGGCGCGGCGTGATCCGCTCGTTCCAGATCTCCGCCGTGTTCCCGCACCTCACATTGCTCGAGAACGTGCGCCTGGGCCTGCAGCGCAAGCTCGGCACCTCGTACCACTTCTGGAAGAGCGAGAAGTCGCTCAAGCCGCTCGATGCGCGCGCCCGCGAACTGCTCGCCGAGGTGGGCCTCGAAGACCTGGCCGACGAACAGACCGTGAACCTGCCCTACGGCCGCAAGCGCGCGCTCGAGATCGCCACCACGCTGGCCATGGAGCCCGAGCTGATGCTGCTGGACGAACCCACGCAGGGCATGGGCCACGAAGACGTGCACCGCGTGGCCGAACTCATCAAGCGCGTGTCGGCCGGACGCACCATCCTGATGGTCGAACACAACATGAGCGTGGTCTCGACCATCGCCGACACCATCACGGTGCTGCAGCGCGGCGCCGTGCTGGCCGAAGGCCCCTACGCCGAAGTCTCGAAGAACCCGCAGGTGATGGAGGCCTACATGGGCACCACCGACGGCGAAATGCAGGGGGCTCACTGAGATGACCGCTGCACTCGAAATCAAGGGCCTGCAGGCCTGGTACGGCGAATCGCACGTGCTGCACGGCGTCGACATGGTCGTGCAGCCGGGCGAGGTCGTCACGCTGCTGGGCCGCAATGGTGCGGGCCGCACGACGACGATGCGCGCCGTGATGGGGCTCACCGGCGCCCGCAAGGGCAGCATCAAGGTCAACGGCGTCGAGACCGTCTCGATGGCGACGCACCGCATCGCCCACCTGGGCATCGGCTACTGCCCCGAAGAGCGCGGCATCTTCGCCAGCCTCTCGTGCGAAGAAAACCTGATGCTGCCGCCCGAACTCAAGGGCGCGGGGCAGGGCATGTCGGTCGACGAGATCTACGCCATGTTCCCCAACCTGGCCGAGCGCCGCCACAGCCAGGGCACGCGCCTGTCGGGCGGCGAGCAGCAGATGCTGGCCGTGGCGCGCATCCTGCGCACCGGCGCCAAGCTGCTGCTGCTCGACGAAATCTCCGAAGGCCTGGCGCCCGTCATCGTGCAGGCGCTGGCCCGCATGATCACCACGCTGCGCGCCAAGGGCTACACCATCGTCATGGTCGAGCAGAACTTCCGCTTCGCGGCGCCGCTGGCCGACCGTTTCTACGTGATGGAGCACGGCCGCATCGTCGAGAAGTTCGGCGCCGCCGAGCTCGAAGCCAAGATGCCCGTGCTGACCGAGTTGCTCGGCGTCTGAGTTCTTTCACCCCTTCTTGCTACTGCTGGAGACATCCATGAAAAATCGGCTCACCGCTTTCGCCCTGGCTTTCAGCGCACTGGCGCTCGCAGCGTCCGCCCAGGCGCAAGGCCAGGACAAGGTCAAGATCGGCTTCATCACCGACATGTCCAGCCTGTACGCCGACCTCGAAGGCAAGAACGGCGCGCTGGCGATCCAGATGGCCATCGACGACTTCGGTGGCAAGGCGGCCGGCAAGCCGGTCGAGCTGCTCACCGTCGACCACCAGAACAAGCCCGACATCGCCGCCTCGAAGGCGCGCGAGTGGATCGACACGCAAGGCCTGAGCATGGTCTTCGGCGGCACCAACTCGGGCGTGGGCCTGGCGCTGGCCAAGGTCGCGGCCGAGAAGAAGCGCGTGTACTTCAACAACGGCGCGGCCTCCTCGGCGCTCACCAACGAACAGTGCTCGCCCTACACCGTGCACTACGCCTACGACACCGTCGCGCTGGCCAAGGGCACCGGCGCCGCGGTGGTCGACGGCGGCGGCAAGACCTGGTTCTTCCTGACGGCCGACTACGCCTTCGGCCACGCGCTCGAAGCCGACACCTCCACGGTCGTGAAGGCCAAGGGCGGCACGATCGTCGGCGCGGTGCGCCATCCGCTCAACGCCTCCGACTTCTCGTCGTTCCTGCTGCAGGCGCAGAACTCCAAGGCGCAGATCCTGGGCCTGGCCAACGCGGGCGGCGACACCGTCAACAGCATCAAGGCCGCCAAGGAGTTCGGCATCGGCAAGTCGATGAAGCTGGCCGGCCTGCTGATCTTCCTGAGCGACGTGCACAGCCTGGGCCTGAAGAACACCGAGGGCCTGCAGTTCACCACCAGCTGGTACTGGGATCTGAACGACGAGACCCGCAAGTTCGCCAAGCGCTTCTTCGACAAGACCAAGCGCATGCCCACCGAGATCCAGGCCGCCGACTACTCGGCCACCATGACCTACCTCAAGGCCGTGGACGCCGCCAAGACCGACGATGCCGACAAGGTCATGGCCGAGCTCAAGAAGATGAAGCTCAACGACTTCTTCGGCACCGGCCAGATCCGCCCCGACGGCCGCTACGTGCACGACATGTACCTGATGCAGGTCAAGTCGCCCGCCGAATCGAAGACGCCGTGGGACTACTACAAGCTCGTGAAGAAGCTGCCCGGCGACACGGTGTTCACCACCAAGGCCGAGTCCAAGTGCACGCTCTGGAAGTGACACCACCGAACACCCCACAGGAACAACATCCATGAAGACCACCACATTCGCTCTCTCCGCCGTTTTCGCCGCCGCTGCGCTGGCCGCCGGTGCCGCCCAGGCACAGGACAAGGTCAAGATCGGCTTCGTCACCGACATGTCGAGCCTGTACGCCGACGTCGAAGGCAAGAACGGCGCGCTGGCGATCCAGATGGCCATCGACGACTTCGGCGGCAAGGTCAACGGCATGCCCATCGAGCTGCTCACGGCCGACCACCAGAACAAGGCCGACATCGCCGCCTCCAAGGCGCGCGAGTGGATCGACACGCAGGGCCTGACCATGCTGTTCGGCGGCACCAGCTCCGGCACGGCCCTGGCCATGGCCAAGGTGGCGCAGGAGAAGAAGCGCGTCTTCGTCGTGAACGGCGCCGGCAGCTCGGCGCTCACCAACGAACAGTGCTCGCCCTACACCGTGCACTACGCCTACGACACCGTCGCGCTCGCCAAGGGCACCGGCGCGGCCGTGATCGGCCGTGGCGACAAGAGCTGGTACTTCCTGACCGCCGACTACGCCTTCGGCCAGGCCCTCGAAGCCGACGCGACCAAGGTCGTGAAGGAAAAGGGCGGCACCGTGCTGGGCTCGGTGAAGGCGCCGCTCAACACCTCCGACTTCTCGTCCTTCCTGCTGCAGGCGCAGAACTCCAAGGCGCAGGTGCTGGCGCTGGCCAATGCCGGCGGCGACACCATCAACAGCATCAAGGCCGCGAAAGAGTTCGGCATCACCAAGAGCATGAAGATGGTGGGCCTGCTGGTGTTCGTGACCGACGTGCACAGCCTGGGCCTGAAGAACACCGAAGGCCTGCTGCTCACCACCAGCTGGGACTGGAACCTGGACGACAAGACGCGCGCCTTCGGCAAGCGCTTCTTCGAGAAGACCAAGCGCATGCCCACCGACATCCAGGCCGCCGACTACTCGGCCACCATGACCTACCTGAAGGCCGTGCAGGCCGCCAAGACGGTCGATGCCGACAAGGTCATGGCCACGCTCAAGTCCACGCCCATCGACGACTTCTACGCCAAGGGCAGCATCCGCGCCGACGGCCGCTTCGTGCACGACATGTACCTGGTGCAGGTCAAGTCGCCGGCCGAATCCAAGCAGCCGTGGGATTACTACAAGGTGGTCCAGAAGTTGAAGGGCGAAGAAGTCTTCACGACCAAGGCCGAAAGCCGCTGCGCATTGTGGAAGTAACCCCCCAGGCTTCGCGCACTTCGTGTCGCTTCGCCAACCCCCCTTTGCAAGGGGGGCGGGCCGGCCGCTTCGGGCGGCCGTGCGCGGCGGCCCCCACGCACAGAAAGAGCCCGTCGGTTTTCTGAAACGTCTATGAATATTTCCCTTCCCGCCTTGTTGAGCCAGCTCCTTCTGGGGCTGGTCAACGGCTCGTTCTACGCCATCCTGAGCCTCGGGCTGGCGGTGATCTTCGGTTTGCTCAACGTCATCAACTTCGCGCACGGCGCGCTGTTCATGCTCGGGGCCGTCCTCACCTGGATGGCGATGGAGTACCTGGGCGTCAACTACTGGGTGATGCTGATCGCCGCGCCGGTCCTCATCGGCCTGTTCGGCGTGGTCATCGAACGATTGCTGCTGCGCTGGATCTACAAGCTCGACCACCTCTACGGCCTGCTGCTCACGCTGGGCCTCACGTTGCTGATCGAAGGTGTGTTCCGCTCGGTCTACGGCGTGTCGGGGCTGCCCTACGACGCGCCCGAGCTGCTGTCCAGCGCCACCGACCTGGGCTTCATGGTGCTGCCCAACTACCGTGCCTGGGTGGTCGTGGCGTCGCTGGTGATCTGCTTTGCGACCTGGTACGTGATCGAGAAGACGCGCCTGGGCGCCTACCTGCGCGCCGGCACCGAGAACCCGCGCCTGGTGGAAGCCTTCGGCGTCAACGTGCCGCTGATGATCACGCTGACCTACGCCTTCGGCTGTGCGCTCGCCGCCTTCGCCGGCGTGCTGGCCGCGCCGGTGATGCAGGTGTCGCCGCTGATGGGGCAGAACCTCATCATCGTGGTGTTCGCGGTGGTCGTGATCGGCGGCATGGGCTCCATCATGGGCGCCATCCTCACGGGCCTGGGCCTGGGCGTCATCGAAGGGCTCACCAAGGTTTTCTATCCCGAGGCTTCTTCGACGGTTGTGTTCGTGATCATGGTCATCGTGCTGCTCATCCGCCCCGCCGGCCTGTTCGGCAAAGAGAAATAAGGCGAGCGGCATGAACATGAAAAAAATCTCCACCGTCGTCTACGCGCTGCTGCTGGTCGCCCTGGTGCTCGCACCGTTCTTCGGCGCCTACCCGGTGTTCGTGATGAAGCTCATGTGCTTCGCGCTGTTCGCCGCGGCCTTCAACCTGCTGTTGGGCTACACCGGGCTGCTGTCCTTCGGCCACGCGGCCTTCCTGGGCGGCTCCGCGTACGTGGCGGGCCATGCGATCAAGGTCTGGGGCCTCACGCCCGAGCTGGGCCTGATCGCGGGCACGCTCACCGGCGCCTTGCTGGGCTGGCTGTTCGGCGTGCTGGCCATCCGCCGCCAGGGCATCTACTTCGCGATGATCACGCTGGCGCTCGCGCAGATGATGTTCTTCGTCGCGCTGCAGGCCAAGTTCACGGGCGGCGAAGACGGCCTGCAGGGCGTGCCGCGCGGCAAGCTCTTCGGCATCGTCGACCTGTCGAACGACCTCACCATGTACTACGTGGCGCTGGTGATCGTGGTCGCGGCCTTCCTGCTGATCGTGCGCACCATCCATTCGCCGTTCGGGCAGGTGCTCAAGGGCATCAAGGAAAACGAGCCGCGCGCGCTCTCGCTGGGCTACGACGTGAGCCGCTTCAAGCTGCTGGCCTTCGTGATCTCGGCCGCGCTGTCGGGCCTGGCCGGTTCGCTCAAGACGCTGGTGCTGGGCTTTGCCACGCTGTCCGACGTGCACTGGACCGCCTCGGGCCAGGTCATCCTGATGACGCTGGTGGGCGGCCTGGGCACGCTGTCGGGTCCCATCGTGGGCTCGGCGGTGGTCGTGCTGCTCGAGAACAAGATCGGCGAACTCGGCAACTTCCTGGCACGCATCACGACCGTCGACTGGTTCAACACGCTGGGCGAGTCGGTCACCATGGTCACGGGCCTGATCTTCGTGATCTGCGTGCTGGCCTTCCGCAAGGGCATCATGGGCGAGATCATCGCCTTCATCGAGCGCCGCCGCGCGAAGTAGCGATGCAGGTGGCGCGGCGGCGGGGTGGTTACCCTCCCTGCAGCGCCACCGCTTGTGCCCCCCGTGCCCGGGGCGCAGAATCCGGCTCCCACTTCGAGGAGCCGGCCATGGCCCTTCTTCCGTACTTTGTCCTCACACCCGAGCGGCGCGAAACGCCGCTCAACGTGCTCGGCACGCAGGTGACGGTGCTGGCGTCGAATGCCTCGACGCAAAGCTACGGCGTCACCTTCCAGCGCGGCGACGAAGGCACGGGCCCACCACCGCACAGCCACGACTGGGACGAGTCGTTCTATGTGCTCGGCGGCGAGGTCGAATTCCTGTGCGATGGCCAGGCCCATCGGTGCCAGCCCGGCACGCTGGTGCACGTGCCGCGCGGCACGGTGCACGGCTTTCACTACGGCAAGGGCGGCGGGCAGATGCTCGAGATCACGGGGCAGGACGCGATGGCCGCCCAGATGTTCACCGCCATCGACCGCGAGATTCCGGTCGGGCCGGCGCCCGACATTCCGAAGCTGCTGGCGGTGCTGGCGCGCAATGGGGTGACGGTCTCGGCGTGAGCCGCGGCCCTCATCGGCATTGACACGCGTTCGGGCCTTGCGTCGAGCCGGTCGTCGCGTGCGATGGGGGTTGCATCGTGCCGTCTTTCCAGCCGCGTGCGATGCAGGTTGCCCGGCAGATTTCGCGGCCTGCGAGGCCTGTCGAATTGCCGCTGCGGCCGGAGCCCAACAGCACTCCCGCGAGGGCGATCGCCGCGAACACGGCGACCGCGATGAATGCCGTGCGCAGCTTCTGGCGGCGTGTGGGGTTCGTGGGCGGTGGGCTGCTCGGCATGGCGTGAGGCCGACTCTATCCAAAACCACCGGTTCCCGTGGCGACGCCGCATGCAGCGCTCGGCACAATCATCCGCACCCGGCCGCACAGGCCCACACCGACAAGAAGATGGAGGAGACCCCCATGCGCAGTTGGCTGCTCGCACTTTTCGTGGCGCTCGCGCTGACAGGGTGCATGACCCCACCGCCGCTGCCGCCGAACGGCGGCCAGCTCGCGAAGGGCGCAAAGGTCGGCCTGCTGGTGCGCATCCCCACCGCATCCGCGGAACACATGCACGTGGGCACGACCGTCTTCAACAACTTCTCGACCACGTACCCGTTTCCCTGGAACCCCACGGCCAAGGTCTACGAGGCCTTCACGTCGGAGCTCGAAAAGGCCGGCTTCCAGGTGGTGCGCCTGACGAGCTTTGCCACGACCTCCGTCAACGCGCTGGCCGTCTTCAAGGACGGTCGCTGGATCGCGAATCCCGCGCAGGCGTGGGCTGCACGAAAGCTGAAGGACGATCAGATCTCCGCCGTGGTCCTCGTCGAGGCGACGAAAACGCAGGCGCGCATGGAGTGCACCGGTGGGCCCTGCGGCGAGAGCTTCATGCAGAACTCGGGCCTCTTCACGCGCAGCATGCTGGGGTCGACGCGCTACTTCGCGGTGCCCGCGATCGAAGCCAAGGTCTTCGTCATGGACCCGCCGCTGAACCTCGCGGCCTACGAGCCGATGCTCGCCCAGCAGCGGCAACGGGTGCGGCAACTCAAGGATTTCCCGGAACCGCGCGACCTCAAGCGGTTGAGCACTGCCGAGTTCGCGCCGGTCGCTTCGGCGATCGACGACCACGTCCGCGCGCTGTCGCGCAACACGGCGCAGGCGCTGAGCCAGGGCGTGAAGTAGCCCCTCGCGCCGGGCTTCGGCTCACAGCCGCAGCGGCGCCGCGTACCCCGTCATCTCGAGGTAACCGCGCCCCACGCGCTGGCCCTGCTGCGCATCGCGCAGCTCGCTCAAGCCTTCCCAGTACACACCGCCCGTGGAGCCCCGGCTGTCCAGTTCCTGGTCGTCGAGCAGGGCCTGCACCTCGAAGCGGCCCGCGGGCGTGTCGATGCGCCAGTGCGTGGGGTAGCTCGCGCGCGTGCGCGGGCTGGTCCAGCTGCGCAGCGCCTCGAAGCGCACCTCGCCGGGCTGGAAGATGCGCGCCGCGCCGCCGCGCGGGCGGAACGAGCCGCCCGACCACAGCGCGCTGCCGTCGCGGCGGCGCAGGTGGAAGGCGGTGAGCGCGCTGCCGTCGTCGAGGTTCATGCCGATCCAGTCCCAGCCCACGGCCTCGGGGTGCATCAGCGCCTCGCTCCACTCGTGGTCGAGCCACGCGGTGCCGGCGATCTCGAACGGGGCCTGGCCTTGCAAGGTGAGGCGGCCCTGTGCCTGCAGCTGCGGCTCGCTGTAGTAGTAGCTCGCCTGCTCGGGCTCGGGGCCCTTGCGCGACAGGCCTTCGCGGCCCTGCAGCAGCACGGGTTGCGACGGCGCGAAGCGCAGGTCGAGCGTGAATTCGCCGGCGGGGATGCGCGCGGTGTAGGCGCCGCTGCCGGCGTCGCGCACCAGCGACCAGTCGCGCAGCCGCACGTCGGTGTCGGCCTCGCTGGCCGAGGCCACGTCGAAGCCCGCGCGTGCGATGCGCTGGTCGTGCCGCAGCACGCGGCCTTCGAGGTCGGTGACGGCGGCGTGCGCGAACACGAGTTGCTTGGCGGCGAAGGCCGAGCGCATGGCCTGCGTGGCGTCGACGCGCGAGCGGAAGAAGGTCACCTGGAAGCCGAACGCGCGGCCCGCGGCGGTCTGGCCGTGGCCGGTGATGTACCACCACTCGGTGCGCAGCTCGGGGTGGCTGCCGAAGTCGCGTGGAAACTGCAGCGCCTTCGCGGGCAGGGCCCAGGCGGCATGCGGCGCGCCCGAGGCGGCCAGCGCGGCCAGCAGCAACAGCTGCCGCCGCGCGATGAGGCCACGGGGCGGGCGCATGGCCATCAACCCGCCACCAGCGCGTCGATGCGTTGCTGCGCCGGCGCGATGTCGCCGAAGGCGTTGCGCACCCAGTCGGCGTCGTGGTAGCTCGGCAGGTAGCGTTCGCCCGCGTCGCACAGCAGCGACAGGATCGAGCCCTGCTGGCCGGCTGCGCGCATCTCGTGCGCCACGGCCAGCATGCCGACGAAGTTGGTGCCGGTCGACGGGCCGACCTTGCGGCCCAGCAGCGCCGACAGCGCATGCATGGCGGCCACCGAGTCGAGGTTGGGCACTTCGAGCATGCGGTCGACCAGCGTGCGCACGAAGCTGGGCTCCACGCGCGGGCGGCCGATGCCTTCGATGCGCGAGCCGGGCGCCGTGAGCGTGGCGTCGCCGCTGCGGTGGTAGGCCGAGAACACCGAGCCCTCGGGGTCGGCCACGCACACCTGCGTGTCGTGGCAGCGAAAGCGCAGGTAGCGCCCGATGGTGGCGCTGGTGCCACCGGTGCCGGCGCCCACCACGATCCACGCGGGCACCGGATGCCGCTCGCGCGCCATCTGCTGGAACATGCTCTCGGCGATGTTGTTGTTGCCGCGCCAGTCGGTCGCGCGCTCGGCGTACGTGAACTGGTCCATGTAGTGGCCGCCGGTGCGCTCGGCCAGCGCGCGGGCCTCGTCGTACACCTGCGCCGCGTGGTCCACGAAGTGGCAGCTCGCGCCGTAGAAGGCGATCTGCGCCACCTTCTCGGGCGAGGTGCTGCGCGGCATCACGGCGATGAAGGGCAGGCCCAGCAGCCGCGCGAAGTAGGCCTCGCTCACGGCGGTGGAGCCGCTCGAGGCCTCGACGATGGTCGTGCCTTCGCGCACCCAGCCGTTGCACAGCGCGTACAGGAACAGCGAGCGCGCGAGCCGGTGCTTGAGGCTGCCGGTGGGGTGCGTCGATTCGTCCTTCAGGTACAGGTCGATGCCGTGCGCGGCCAGTGCGGGCAGCGGCAGCGGAATGAGGTGCGTGTCGGCGCTGCGCTGGTAGTCGGCTTCGATGCGGCGGATCGCGCCGGCGAGCCAGCTGTCGCAGGAGGAGGTTGAAGGGGTGGTGGGCTGCATAGCGCCAGTCTACAAGTCATGCCTTGTAACCCGGCGGGTGACAGAAATCGGGATACTGCCCGCTGCCAATCCACAACAAGACCGGAGACGAACTGCATGAAGAGAATGAACCATCGGCTTTCCCTGGGCGCCGTGTCGCTGGCGGTGCTCGCCCTCGCAGGGTGTGCGTCCAATGCCCCGGGCGTGAACACGCCCACGCGACCCTCCTCATCCTTCGCGGTGCCTGGTTTGGAGAAGCCCGCCGAAGTGCTGGTCGACCGCTGGGGTGTGCCGCACCTGTACGCCGGCACGCTCTACGACGCCTTCGTGGCGCAGGGCTTCATCGCCGCGCGCGACCGGCTCTGGCAGATGGACCTGTGGCGCAAGCGCGGCCTGGGCGAGATGGCGAAGGACTTCGGCCCCGCCTGGGTCGAGAGCGACCGCGCCGCGCGCGCCGTGCTCTACCGCGGCGACATGTACCGCGAATGGCTGGCCTACGGCTCCGACGCCAAGCGCGTGGCCGAGGCCTTCACGGCCGGCGTCAATGCCTACGTGGCGCAGGTGCGTGCGCAGCCCGCGCTGCTGCCGACCGAGTTCGCGCTGCTGGGCTACCAGCCGGCCACGTGGTCGCCCGAAGACGTGGTGCGCATCCGGCACCACGGGCTCACGCTGAACTTCACGTCGGAGGTCGACCGCGCACGCGCGTTCTGCGCCGGCGCGCCGGGCGCCAAGGCCGACTGGCTGCGCCGCGAACTCGATCCGCCGGTGACGCCCAAGGTGCCCGAGGGCTTCGATCCCTGCAGCCTTCCGGTGGCGGAGCTGCGCGCGGCCTACCTGCGGGCGACCGATGCGCCGCGCTTCACCAAGGAGAACACGCGCGTGGGCATGAACGCGGGCGCGTCTTCCGCGCCGGTCGCGCTGCTGCCCGGCAGCGCCGAGGCGATCGCCGCGAAGGCCGAGCAGGACGAGGCGGCGCAGGGTGATCCCACGGCCGCCTACGGCAGCAACAACTGGGTCATCGCGCCGAAGCTCACGTCCACGGGCCGGCCGATTCTGGCCAACGACCCGCACCGCGCGCACGGCGCGCCGAGCCTGCGCTACATGACGCACCTGAGCGCGCCCGGCATGGACGCCATCGGCGCCGGCGAGCCCTTCCTGCCGGGCCTGTCGATCGGCCACAACGGCACCATCGCCTTCGGCCTCACGCGCTTCTACATGGACCAGGAAGACCTGTACGTGTACGAACTGAACCCGGGCAACCCCGAGGAATACCGCTACCAGGGCCGCTGGGAGCCGATGACGCGCGTCACCGAGCGCATCGCGGTCAAGGGCGAGGCCGCGCCGCGCGAGGTGGTCAACACCTTCACGCGCCACGGCCCGGTGCTGGTCGCGGAGCCCGGCAAGCGCCGCGCCTTCGCCCTGCGCGCCGCCTGGCTGGAGCCCGGCATGGCGCCGTACTTCGGTTCGATGGACTACATGCGCGCGCGCAACTGGGACCAGTTCCGCGCCGCCATGAACCGCTGGGGCGCACCGGGCGAGAACCAGGTGTATGCCGACAGCAGCGGCAACGTCGGCTGGATTCCGGGCGGGCTCACGCCGATCCGCCCGAACTGGGACGGCCTCATGCCCGTGCCGGGCGACGGCCGCTATGAATGGTCGGGCTTTCGCAACGGCGACGAGCTGCCCTCGGAGTTCAACCCCGCGCGCGGCTATGTGGTCACGGCCAACGAGAACAACATCCCGCCCGACCATCCCGCCGCGAAGAAGGGCGTGGGCTACGAGTGGAGCGATGCGGCCCGCGCGCGCCGGCTCAAGGAACTGTTCGCGGCCAAGGTGGCGGCGGGTTCGCGCTTCACCATCGAAGACTCGGAGCGCATGCAGAACGACATCGTCGCGACGCCGGCGCAGCGCGTGCTGAAGCTCCTGGCCGGCCAGCGCAGCGACGACGCACAGACCGCGGCGGCGCTGCGCCTGCTGCAAGGCTGGGACGGCGCCATGGACCGCGACAGCGCGGCCGCCGCGTTGTACGAGGTGTGGAGCAGCAAGTTCCTGCGCCAGGCCGTGCTCAAGGCGGGGGCGGGCGATGCCGCTGCTGCGCTGGCCGCGCCCGGCGACAACACGCGCATGGTGCTGCTGCTGGAGAACCCGTCCGGCTGGGTCAGCAACGCGCAGCGCGACGCCTTGCTGCTGACGGCCTTGCCCGCCGCGATGCAGGAGCTGTCCGCCAAGCTCGGGCCCGACACGTCGGCGTGGAAGTGGGGCGCCTTGCACCGCGCCGAGTTCCGGCATCCGCTGGGCGGCGTGGTCGATGCGGCCACGCGCAAGAAGCTCGAGGTGGGCGACTGGCCGATGTCCGGCTCGTCGTTCACGCCGATGGCGGCCACCTACCGCGCGAACGACTACAAGCTGACCTCCGGCGCGTCGTTTCGCATGGTGCTCGACGTGGGCAACTGGGACGCCTCGCGCGTCATCAACACGCCGGGCCAGTCGGGCAACCCCGACAGCCCGAACTACCGCGACCTGGCGCCGCTGTGGCTCGAAGGCAAATACGTGCCGCTGGTCTACAGCCGCGGCGCGGTCGAGAAAGAAACGGTGGAGCGAATCCAGCTGACGCCGGGGCGCTAGCAGGACCGGTCACGCAAGAGGGCGCTGCCCCGCGCCCCGCCGCGGCGCGCCCGGCCCTGCCGGTCGTCACGCGGTCGTCATTCGCCGATGTGATGCTTGCAGGAGTTGAAATACTGCCCACAAGCTTGCTGACACGATCCACTTCTTCCTTGTTGACTTCAGCGCATGGTGGTCGTGGGCGAGTGGTTGGACGGGGCTTGGGCCGGGGCAGGGACGACAGGTTCGTGCGAGCCTTCGTCTCCGGCCTGACGTGCACGGCAGTGTGCGTCTGCATCGCCTGGGGATCGACAGCGAAGGCCGTGGCCGCGGGCACCGACGTGCAGTCGGCAGATGCCGCCACCCGCGCGTCGTCCGAATCGCAGATGCTGGACTTCGACCTGCCGGCGCAGCCCTTGGCGGCTGCCCTGGCGCAATACGCCGCGGTGTCGGGCCGATCGGTGATGTTCATCGACGAGTGGGTGGCGGGGCGAACTTCGGCCCCGGTGCGCGGGCGCCATGCGCCGCATGCCGCCTTGCGGGCCTTGCTGGCCGGCACGGGTTTCACTGCGGATGACGTGGACACGCAGCTTTCCGGTGCCTTCATATTGAAGCGCGTTGCAGCGGCGCCCGGGGTGGCGTCGACTGGTGGCTCGCAACGCGGGTACGACGCCCTGGTCCAGGCCCGTGTCTGGGACGCGCTGTGCGCCGATCTGCGCACGGCCCCCGGCCACTACCGCGCGATCCTGCAACTGCAGGTGACCGCGTCGGGCCGCCTCAGCCAGGCCCGCCTGGTGTCGTCTTCGGGAGACCCCGCGCGGGACGCCGCCATGCTTGCGGCATTGGCCCCTCTGAAGATGGACCGTCCCCCGCCGGCGGACCTGGCGCTGCCGCTCACGCTGGCCATCCTTCCGCACGACGTGTTGCCCGGGCCCCGCTGTGCCACGGTGCACTGACGCATGACGGAGAACGTCATCCCGCTGCTGCGCAGCTTCCTGGTGCAACGCTACGAGCAGCTCAGGCAGCGCCTGGCCGTGCGGCTGGGCAATCGCGAACTGGCGGAAGACGCCTTGCACGAAACCTGGCTGAAGCTGGAGCGCAGCCAGCCCATGGCGGGCCCCATTGCCACACCCCAGGCGTACCTGCTGCGCATGGCGGTCAACCTGGCCATCGACGTCCGGCGCGCACAGAGCCAGGTCTTGCTGTCCGACGACATCGAGATGCTGATGAACGAGCTGCCGGACCCGGCGCCCGGTCCGGCCGAGGTCGCCGAGGCCCGTTCGCAGCTGGAGGCGCTGGACGGCCTGCTGTCGCGCCTGCCGCCGCGCCGCCGCGAAATCCTGCTGCTGGTTCGCCTGGAGGGCTGGTCGCAGCGGGACGTGGCCACGCGGCTTGGCATTCCGGTGCGGACCGTCGAGTACGAACTGAAGGCCGCGCAGGATCTTCTGTTCTCGCGGCTGGAGCCGCGCCCTGGCAGGTCTTCATGACGGCACGAAGAAATAGTTTGCGGATTGCGGTGTCGGCAACCGTCTATCAAGTACGGGGCCCCTGAAACCCACATGACGACGCACCCTTCACCACCGACGCTTCCCGAGACGCTGCGCGAAGACGCGCGCGCGTGGGTGCGCAAGCTGCATTCGGGCGCCGCCACGCAGTGGGAGGCGCAGGCGTTCCGCCGCTGGCGCGACGCGAGTCCCTTGCATCAGGCGGCGTTCGTCGAGGCCCGGCAGCAGTGGCGCGTGCTTCAACCCGAGCTGAACAGGCTGGTGCGCACCGACGCCGAAGCGGCGAGCCTTCACCGCGAGACCCTGCGCAAGCCCGCGGCGAGCCGCCGGGCCTTCCTGGGCGTGGCGGGCGCAGCCGCCGCGGCGGGTGTTGCAGGGGTGGCGGTCTATTCGCCCCTGGGGTTGTGGCCCGCGGCCAATGAATGGCGTGCGGACTGGCGCACAGCCGCCGGCGAGCAGCGTGCCATCGCGTGGTCCGACCAGGTTGACGTGACCATGAACACCCGCACCAGCATCCGCCGGGTGGCCTCGGACGACCAGGCCGAGGGGCTGGAGTTGCTGAACGGCGAAGCGGCGATCGAGATGCTGCCCAGTGCACGCACCTTCAGCGTCTTGGCCGGCGCCGGTCGCAGCATTGGCGAATCGGCGCGCTTCGAGATCAGCCGCCTGGAAGGGCGGGTGTGCGTGACCTGCCTGGCGGGGCACGTGCGCATCGAGCATCCGGCCGGCGACCGTGTGCTGCTGGCACGCCAGCAGGCGGTCTACCGCGACCACTCGATCAGCGGCATCGCCGCCGCGGACCCCGAGGTGGCTTCTGCCTGGCGGCGCGGTGAGCTCGTGTTCAAGCAGACTCCCTTGTCGGTGGTGCTGGACGAGATCAATCGCTACCGCCCCGGGCGTGTGGTCCTGATGGTGGATTCGCTGCGGGGGAAAACGGTCACCGCGACCTTCAAGCTCGACCGTCTCGATCTGGCCTTGCTCCAGATGCAGCGCTCCTTCGGTTTGAACGCCCGGTCGCTCCCTGCCGGCGTGCTGGTCCTGAGCTAGTGTGGTGTCCCGCAAATAGCTGCGCATGAAATCGCGCCTTTCACGCCAGGGCGGCGTTGCAAATCCTCGCGATACCTACGGGTATCGCTGCGGTTTGCGCCTTGCCCTGACGCGAAACGCATCGATTTCATTTTGCGCAGCTATTTGCGGGACACCACACTAGAGGTGGATCCCCCGGGATTGGGTGGTGACCCTGTCTCGATGTCGCGGCTTCCCATGGTGGTCGTGCGCAGCCACTGTGAAGCTTTCGTGACTTTGCCGAGGTGCAGCGCGCCCTTGCCGTTGATCTGCAAGGACTTTCCGGACCGAGGCTGCAGCGACACGCGCGCGCCCGCAATGAGTCCAAAAATATTCTTCTGGAATTCGACGTTTCCGTCCCGTCAAGAAACTGACGGCTCCTGTCGCCTTGGCTTTCGATCGCCATCGCAGGGGCTTCTTGAATGGGGCTGGCCTGCGCGACGCGCGCAGCTCCTTCGGCACAGGCTTTACTTCGGCGGGAACGAGAAATGACCATCAGTGGGTGCAACGAAAAGAAGCGACCGGCGCGCGCGGCGCAGCAGGTTTTCAGGAGGGCGCCCCTCGCGCGGGCCATCGCGGTGGCGCTGGCCGCCGGTGGGGTCCTCGGCAGCGCGCACGCGCAGCGAGCGTTCAGTCCGGCGTGGTTCGCCGACAAGGGCGCGGCGCAGGCGGGCGCGATCGCCACGGGCAAGCTGCCGAACGGCGCGCCGGCGTCCAGCCTGATCCACCCGACGCAGCCGTCGTCGGCGGCGAGCCAGCAGCTGCAGACGTCCATCACCAACCTGAACCTGGCCGCGCGCGCGATCGCCGCGCAGCAGGCACAGCAGACACAGAAGCGGGCCGAGGCGCTGGCCAGCGGCGACTCCGCGCCGGACGGCCTTACCGAAGGCGGCCTGAAGGTCGACACGAATTCGCTGACCGCCGGCTGGCTCAACGCCAGGGACCCCGTGCAGGCCGCAGCGAACGGCAGGACCACGGTCACCATCGAGCAGACCGCCGACAAGGCCATCCTGAACTGGGAGACCTTCAACGTCGGCAAGAACACGACGGTGAAGTTCGACCAGCGTGCAGGCACCCACGCCAAGACCGGCGCCAACGAGTGGATCGCGCTCAACCGCATCAACGACCCCAGCGGCCGACCCAGCCAGATCGCCGGCCGCATCGAGGCCGAGGGCAGCGTCTACCTCATCAATCGCAACGGCATCCTGTTCACCGGCAGCAGCCAGGTCAACGTGCGCAACCTGGTCGCCTCCAGCCTGAAGCTCAGCGACGAACAGTTCAAGGCCGGCCTCAACACGCGCCTGGGCGCGAAATCGGGTGACCCCGGTTACTGGAGCGGCCTCGAAGTGGGCGTCGGCATTCCCACCTTCGGCGAGAACTCCAAGCAGATGCCGGTCGATTCGAACGTGCAGTTCGCCGACATGGGCCCGGCCTTCGATCCGGGCAAGCCGCCGGGCGACGTCAAGGTGGCGGCCGGTGCGCAGATCACGGGCCAGGGCGGCCACGTGCTGATGTTCGCGCCCAAGGTCAGCAATGCGGGCAGCATCCGCACGCCGAGTGGCCAAACGCTGCTGGGCGCCGGCGAGAACGTGTGGCTGGAAGCCAAGGAAATCAGCCCCACCGTGCGCGGCTTCGATGCCGTCACCTCGTCGGTGCGGCCCTGGCTCTTTCCGGCCAAGTTCCTGATCAACCCGCAGACGGCGCCCGCCTTCCAGCCCTATCTCATCGGGCGCATCGTGTCCGACATCCTGCCGTTGATGGAGCAGCGCGCGGCCCAGGTCGGCTACAGCGTGCACAACACCGGCATCATCCAGGCCGATCACGGCGACATCACGATGGTGTCACGCGAGATCCACCAGGGCGGCATCCTGCAAGCCAGCACCGCGCTGAACAACCGCACGGGCTCCATCCGCCTGCGCGCCTGGGGCCAGGGCGTGCACAACATCGACATCAACCTGGCGGCCGACGTCCCGCGCCTGACGGCCTGGTCGGGCGGCACGCTGACCCTGGGGCCGGACAGCATCACCCAGGTCGTCAACGACTGGCAGGACACCACGCGGATCGAAAGCGGCTCGCTGGCCAACCGCTACCAGCCCGGGCGCATCGAGCTCTACGGCAAGACGATCGACGTGCAGACCCGTGCGCAGGTCACCGCCGCTGCGGGCCACATCGACATCCAGGCCCAGGCCAACCCGGCGGCCCTGCAGCGCAACACCCAGGTGGGCGACGGCAGCCGCATCCTCATCGGTGAACACGCCACCGTCAGTACCGCGGGTCTGATGCAGATGCCGGTGGACATGGCCAGCAACTTCGTCGAGGCCGAACTGCGCATCAACGAACTGCGCGACTCCCACCTGCAGGCGAACACCTGGCTGTATGGCCGGAAGGTCATCGTGGATCGACGCCGGTCGGGCACCTTCAAGGGGCTCATGGCGGGCGTCGAATGGGTCACCGACGAGTCGGGCAAGGCGCTCAAGGGCGTCTGGGTCGGCACCCCGCTGGCGGACGTGACGGGCTGGGTGGGCAACGGCCTGGTCGGCCTGTCCGAGCTGGCGGCGCGAGGCGGCGACATCACCATCCAATCCAATGGCTCGGTGATCACACGGCCCGGTTCCATCCTGGATGTGTCCGGCGGCTCGGTGCGCTACAGCGACGGCTGGAACACGGAAACCCGGCTGCGCGGCGCGGACGGGCGCACCTACACCATGTCGTCCGCGCCGGCGGACATGACCTACACGGGCATCGCGGGCCAGTACCTGCAGGCGCATGCGCGCTGGGGCGTCACGCAGACCTACGTCAATCCGATGCTGTCGGGGCGGCGCTGGGAGCCGGGCTACGAGGAAGGCCGCAATGCCGGTTCGATCGACATCCGTGCCGGCAGCGCCTTCATCCTGGAGGGCGAGTTCAGGGGCTCGGTGCAGCCGGGCGACCGGGTGCAGGAAGTGGCCGAGCTGCCTCGGGCCGGCCGCCTCACGGTGGGTTCCAACCGGGCGCAGGAGGGCATGTGGACCCTGGGCCAGGTCGTCATCAGCGACAAGCCCGCGCTGCTGCCGGCGGGCTTCAGCATCGACAGCCCGCTGGGCAAGGACGCCTTCCTGACCGAGCCGGAAGGGCAATCCCCCGGCGCTGGCGCGGGCGTGGGCCGCACCACGTGGCTGTCCGCCGCGGGGCTGAGCCATTCGGGCCTGGGCGCCATCGAGTTGAACCTCAACACCGGCTTCGTGCTGGAAGACAGCGCGGTGGTGACTCTGCAGCCGGGGGCGCGCTTCACGGCCGCGGTCTACGACGGCCAGGGCATCCCCGGCAACTTCGACATCCAGGGCAAGCTCATCGCCCCGGGCGGCGCCATTGCGCTGAGCGCCGGCGGCAAGGCGGACAGCGTGCTGCGCCTGGGTGCGAACAGCCTGCTGAGCGTCGCGGGCCAGTGGGTCAACGACACCGGCCAAGGCGTCACGCTGGGCCGCGCCATCCACGGCGGCTCGATCGCACTGGGGACCCCGATGAAAGAGGGCCTGGGCACGGTGTACGGCAACGTGGAGGTGGCCGCCGGCGCGGCGCTGGACGTGTCCGGCGGCGGCTGGCTGTCCGGTGTCACGGCGGGCGGCAAGGCCGGCAAGGTGAAGGCCGGCAACGGCGGGGCCATCAGCCTGACGGCGTTCGACAACACCGCGCTCGAGACGCTGGACCTGCGCGGCTGGGCGGGGGGCGATGCGTCCCGGCTCACCCTCACGGCGATCGGCGACGTGCAGGTGGGCGGCGCCGCGCCTGCGGCCGACGCCACGGGCGGGAAGGCATCGGGCGCAGCCAAGCCGCTGCACCTGCCGCAGACCCTGTACGCCGAGCGCGGCTTCGGCACGATCGGCATCCGTTCGCTCGGCGGGGACGTCGTGGTCGCGGAAGGCGCACAGGTGCACATCCAGCCCACGAGCTGGGACATGCCCGCCGCGGTATCGACGCTGCGCACGCTGCCCAGCGGCAGCGCCTTGGGCGATGTGCTGGCCCCCAAGGCACTGGACGAACTGAGCGAACAGCGCCGCGCCGCGCGCGCGCCCGGCGGCCTGTCGCTGGCGACCGGTGCGACCGGCGGCGGCATCCGCATCGACGCGAACGCCAGCATCCAGACCGAAACCGGCGGCACGATCTCGCTGGACGCGGACGGGTCCGGGCAGGCTTCCGTGCGGGTGGCAGGTCGCCTTCAGGCGCCGGCCGGGACGCTGAACATCCGCGCCAAGAAAACCCTGACGCTGGCCGACGGGGCCGAGTTGCTGCTGCCCGGCGTGGCGCAGATCTTCCACGACCCGGCCATGCGCCTGCCCCTGGGCAAGGTGCTGCCGGGCGGCACGGTCACGCTGAACGCCGGCACGTTGGATGCGCAGGCGGGTGCGCTGATCGACGTGTCGGGTGCGCGGGGCACGGTGGCGTATTGGGACCGCGGCACGGGGGCGCTCGGCGCCCTGCGGCGCGTGGACCAGGAACTGGGCAGCGACGGCGGCGCGGTCGTGATGGAGGCCGCCGCCGGCGGTGCCATGAATGCCAGGCTGCGCGCGCACGGCGGCAATGCGCAGGCGGCGGGCGGGTCGTTGTCCATCACGGACACCAGCGCGGCCGGTAGTTCGTCCGGGGACCTGGTGGCGCCGGACATCGGCTCCTTCCTCTACTACAAGAGCCCCACCGGCACGTACACCTTCAACGGCGAAAAGTACGCGCGGATCATCGGCACCAGCGGCAACCTCGACGTGCGCGACGAGTACGCCGGCGACGTCAAGATGAGCAGCGCCATGCGCACCGCGATCAACACCACGCTGCCCACGTCGGTGTCCAGCAGCAAGGGGCTCGTCCTCGACGCGGGCGCGGCGCTGGCCGCGGGGCCGGGCGCCGACAGGGCGCCGTGGGAGCACGACGCGATCATCGACAAGCGGGTGGTCGACCTGCTCAACAAGTATTTCTGGAGCGGCACCGGAACGGCACTGAGCCACAAGATCCACATCGGCAACATCGCCACTTCGGACGGCACCCTGCACGTGTCGGCGAAGGCGCTGCAGGACACGGGCTTCTCGGCGGTCGATCTGCGTTCCACGCAAGTGGGCGTGCAGCTGGCCAGCGGCGTCGACCTGAGCGTCGCCGGTCGCCTGGGCATCACCGCCCCGGTCATCCAGAGCGACGGGCTGGGCGGCGTGGTGCGCCTGCATGCCCACCATCTGCAACTGAACCCACTGACAGGTGCGGTGGGCGCGGTCGGTGCGGTCGGCGCCCCGGCCCGCAATGCGGGCGAACTGATCCTGTCGGCCAGCCAGGCCATCGACATCGCAGGCAGGGGTGCGAAGGGCGAGTCCGCATCGCCCGTCGACGTCAAGCTGCGCGGCTTCGAACGCACGGTGCTGGACACCGGCGACCTGCGCTTCGTGGCGGGGGCCTACAGCGAAGGCGGCACCGACTACGACGACCCGCAGCTGCGGGCCACGCTCGACGTGGGGGGCGCGCTGGAGATCAAGGCCGCGCAGGTCTATCCGGCCACGGCCGTCACGGCGCGAATCAACTCGGACCATTCCATCACCGTGCGCGGCAACGGGAGCGCCGCGGCGCCTCTGTCGGCCGGCGGCAGCCTGACGCTGAACGCGCCCGTCATCGAGCAGGACGGCGTGCTGCGCGCGCCCTTCGGGCAGATTGCGCTGAATGCCGGCGAGCGCCTGACGCTGGGCACGAACAGCCTGACCTCGGTGTCCGGTGCGGGCCTGGACGTGCTCTACGGCAGCTTGCGCAACGCCGAATACTGGCTGGACCCGGCCAACCCGCAGGGCCGCAACCGTGCCAATGCCGGCGATGCCAGTTCCCTGGACGAAAACCGCTACCTGTCGTCCCTGCCGGAAAAGCGCGTGCTCCTGCAAGCGCCGGATGTGGCCATGGCCGCGGGCGCGGTGGTGGACATCGCGGGCGGCGGCGACCTGCATGCGTGGGAGCACGTGCCCGGCTCGGGCGGCTCGCACGACGTGCTGACGCTGCCCGGCATGTACGCCGTGCTGCCGGGCTACCAGGGCCTGTCGCCCGTGGCGGGCGGTGCGGCGGGCCAGAAGGTCTGGCTGGCCGGCGGAGGCCTGGGCGCCGGCTGGTACACGCTCCTGCCGGCACGCTATGCGCTGCTGCCCGGCGCCTTCGCGGTGCAGAGCACGGGCCAGGCCTTGCCGGCGTGGGCCGCGTCCCGTGGCGAGGTGGTGAGCCTGCGCGACGGCTCGACGATCGTGGCCGGGCGGGAACAGAACACGATCAGCGGCGCGCGCGATGCCACGGCCTCGGGCTGGCGCGTGCTGCCCGCCAGCCTGGTGCGCAAGGTCAGCGAATACAACGAAGCGCGGGGCAACGCCTTCTTCTCATCGGATGCGTTCAAGCTGACGCAATACCGCCTCACAGGGCAGGACGTCGTGACCCCGCGCCTGGCCCGCGATGGCGGCGCCGTGGTGTTCAAGGCCGACCGCGCGCTGACGCTGGACGGCGAACTGCGCGCGCAACCCGATGCGGGCGGTCGCGGCAGCCTGGTGGACATCGCCGCCGCCAAGATCGCCATCGTCGGCGCGGGGCAGGACAGCAGCGACCTGCGCGCCGACGGCTACCTGGTCGTGGATGCCGGCAGCCTGACGCGCTTCGGCGCGGGCAGCCTGCTGGTGGGCGGAACGCGCACGGGCAATGTGCGCGGTCTGCAGGTGGACGTGGCCGCCAGCGACGTGGTGCTGCGCAACACGGCGGGCACCGCGTTGAGCGGCCCGGAGGTGATCCTGGCCGCGGCGAATGCGGTGTCGATCGAGTCGGGCAGCGTGCTGCGCGCGCACGGCGCCGCGTCGGGCGACGAGGCGAACCTGGTGCTCAAGCCGCAGGTGGCGCCCGTGTGGAGCGACAACAACACGCCGAACGACACCAGCGACGACCACATCGTCACGCCTTCCAGAGACTGGGGTGCGCTGGTGCGCGTGAGCAGCGGCCAGGCCGTGCGGGCGCTGCGCGAGAACGTGGACACCACGGTCGGCGGCCAGGTGCGCATCGGCGCCGGCGCGCTGCTGAAGGGCGGCGAGGCGTTGCTGCTCGACGCCACCAACAACACCGAGATGGCCGCCGGCGCGCAGTTGTCGGGCAAGGCCTTGTCGGTGGCCGCGAGCCGCATCGGCATCGGCGGCGGCAGCGGCGGCCTGGTGCTGGACACCGACGCCCTGGCGCAGCTGTCGCGCGCGCAGTCATTGACGCTGCACAGCTACGGCAGCCTGGACTTCTATCGCTCGCTCGACATGCGCGGCCTGGCGCAGGTGGTGTTCGACGCCGCAGCCCTGCGGGGGCATGGCGCCGATGCCGTGCAGGTACAGGCCTCCCACCTGACGCTGCAGAACACGGGCGCGTCGCTGAGCAGTGCGGGCACGGGCGGTGGTCGTCTGGAACTGTCGGCTGGCGAACTGGTGCTGGGCGCGGGCGACAAGACGATGTCCGGCTTCGACCAGGTGCTGCTGTCGGGCAGCCGGCGCATCGCCGGCGAAGGCACCGGGAGCCTGGACGCCGGTGCGGCGGCGCTGACGCTGCGCACGCCGGTGCTGCAAGGGGTGTCCGGCTCAGACCAGGCCCTGCGAACGCAGGGCCAACTGGTGTTGCAGCAGGACGCGCAGCTGGATGCGCAAGAGATGGCGTCACTGGGCCGCGCCAGCCTGGGCGCGCGCCTCAATCTGTCGGGCCAGGGCGTGACCGTGGCGCTGCCGGTGCTCGCGCTGGGCGGCAGCATCGCGGTCGATGCCGGCACGGGCAACCTCACGGTTGCAGCGTCGGGCCGCCTGCACGCGGGGGGCCTGGAAAAAGTCTTCTTCGACGCGGCCCAGTACGTGGATGCGGGCCAGATCAGCCTCGCGACCCGGGGCGGCTTGATCGACCTGGCCCCGGGCAGCCTGCTGGACCTGTCCGCCCATCCGCGCGGTGGCGACGCGGGCCGCCTGACGGTGGATGCATCGGCCGGTGGACGGGTCCACTTCGGTGGCACTGTGCAAGCGCAGGCCGGTGCCGGCGGCAACGGTGGCAACTTCGCGCTGGCCATCGATCGGCTGGACGATTTCGGCGCGCTGGCGCGAACGCTCAACGATGCGGGCTTCAGCCGCTCGCGCCAGTTCCACGTCCGCCAGGGCGACCTCACGATCGCGGGCACCACGCGGGTGGCCGACTTCGAAGTCATCACCGACCGCGGCGTGATCTCTGTCGATGGCACGGCGCGCGTCGAGGCCAACGCGGCCTACGGCGGCAGCATCCGCCTGGTCGGCGGGGCAGGGCTGACGATGCAGCCTGGCGCGGTGCTGGCGGCCCATGCCACCGACGCCATCGATGGATTGGGCAGCAGCCGCATCGACCTGGAAGCGGTCGACGGCCAACTGCATCTGGCCGGTGGCACGCTGGACCTGAGCGGCGGCGAAGGCGGCAAGCTGCGACTGCGGGCGCAGCGCACCGCAGGCAACGACGGCCTGAACGTCACGGCGCTGAACGCCGTCGTGCAGGGCGCGCGCTCCGCGGTGCTCGAAGGCGTGCGCCGCCATGCCAGCACGGATGGCACAGTGGAATCCGTGGCCCCGCAGGCGATCGCCGAGGCCAATGCCTTTGCAGGCCACACAGGCATCCTGGCGAGGCTGGGTGGCAACGCCGCCGCCTACACCTTGGCGGCGGGCATCGAGATCACCAGCCCGGGCGACCTGACGCTGGGCCGCGACTGGAACCTGTTCGACAGCTTCGGTGCGGCGCACCGCGAAGGCACGCTCACGCTGCGCGCCGGCGGCAACCTGAACATCGACGGCCATCTGAGCGACGGCTTCGACGTGGCGGGCCGCGACAACGGCGCGGGCCGGGCGGCGCGGCTGCAGCAGGCGGCCTCGTGGAACCTGCGCCTGGTGGCGGGCGCGGACCTGGGGTCGGTCGATGCACTGGCCACGCGGCCATCGGGCGCGCTTGCAGCCGACACCGGCACGATCCGCGTGGGCACGGCCGGCACCGAGTCGGGCACCGGCAAGCTGGTGCGCACCGGCAGCGGCGACCTGACGGTACGCGCCGGGCGCGACCTCGTGCTGGCGCACAAGGAGTCCGCGCTGTACACCGCAGGCCGGGCCGAGGCCGATCCCACCTTGGGCGGCGGCTTCGACACCGCCAGCGTCGATGCCCAGTACGGCACCGCAGGTGGCCACGTGGATGTCGCGGTCCAGGGCAGCGTGCGTGCGCCCACCGCGCAGGGCGCGCGTTCGGACCAGATCCTGACCGAATGGCTGTTCCGCCAGGGCCGCTATGGCGGAGATCTCAGCAGTCCCACCGGCTACTACGACGCGTACAACATGGGCGAGAGCTGGGCGCCGGTCATGTCCGCCCGGGGCCAGCAACCGAGCTGGTGGGTGAACCACGCCAGCTTCCAGCAGGGCCTGGGCGCGCTGGGCGGCGGCAACGTGAAGCTGTCGGCGGGCGGCGACCTGGTGAACCTGGTGGTGGCCTTGCCCAGCACCATGCGCGTGACGGGCGGGCGTTCCGCTGGCGATGCCGCGGCCTCCACGGTGACCCGCAACGGCGGGCAGCTGCAGGTGGCGGCGGGCGGCACCCTGAAGGCCGGCCAGTACTACGTGGGCCGCGGCGCCGGCGAGATCGAAGCCGGCGCAAGCGCCTCCGGCTATGCCCTGACCGGCATCTCGAGCAGCTGGCCCAACACCGCCTATTCCTACGACATCGCGCCCGTGCTGGCGCTGTCGGACGCCACGCTCAAGCTGCAGACGCTGGGCGACCTGGTCCTGCAGACCGTGATCGACCCGATGCAGATACGCCGTGCCTACGTCGACCAGGCCGACCGGGACACCAGCGGCGCGTCCAGCCATGCGATGTTCATGAGCAGTCAGACAGAGCGCAGCGCCGTCAGCCTGGTGTCCACCGGCGGCAACGTGCGCCTGGTCAACCAGTCGGAATTCGTGGCAGGAAACGACACGGAGAACACCACCAGGCTGGTGAGCGGCATGACGGACACCAAGCTCCAGACGGACATGGTGGGCCTGTATCCGGCCAAGGTCAGCGTGTCGGCCCTGAGCGGCAACATCGACGTCGCGGGCCTGCTGGCGATGGCGCCGGCGAACAGCAGCGACCTGTCTTTGCTGGCCGCGAAAGACCTGCGCTTCCTGCGCGGCAGCAGCCTGCAGAACACGGGTGCCATCGTCATGACCCAGACCACGCTGGACAAGTGGCCGTCGATATTCCGGCCGTGGATGGGTTTCACGATCACGCTGGGCGGGGCATCGGCGTTCGGCGCGCCGCTGAAGTCGGTCTATGGCGGCTTCTCGGTGACGAACACGTTCCTGACCAACAGCCTCAATGGCGTGGAGCTGTTCGACAACCCCGATGTGCTGCCGATGCAGGTGCATGACTTCACGCCCAGCCGCTTGTACGCGGCGACCGGTTCCATCAGCGACCTGAATCTGATCGCGTCGGAATCGGTGCACGTGCAGGCCGGCACCGACATCCGCAACTTCGAGCTCAGCGCGCGCAACCTGCGCCCCACCGACACCACCATGCTGGCGGCGGGCAACGACATCCTGGCTGTCGCCAACAGGCTCCTGTCGCACCGATATGCGCGATACAGCGGCGACGCGGCGGCCTACTACTACGACAGGGGCAGCCGCACCGCGCTGCAAGGGCCGGGATCCCTGCTGCTGCTGGCCGGGCGCGACATCCAGGGCAACAACCTGTCGCTGTACACCAATGCCAATCGCTATTGGGACTACGTGTCGGCAACGCCGCTCGGCGAAGAATCGAACGTCATCAAGGCCCTGCCCGCCGAGGGCGCCGGCATCACCCTGATGGCCGGCATGAACAAGGCCGCCAGCTACGACGCCTTCGAGCGGGCCTACCTGAACCCGGCCAACGTGGCCGCCATGCCGGACTATCTGAAGACCACCCTGGCCGACGGCACCGTGGCGCCGCTGTACCTGAGCGACGGGGTGGAAAACCGCGGCGACCTGGCCAAGTTGGCGCGCCGGGGCCTGGTGTCCTTCGTGGAAGGCATGCTCGGTGCCGACAAGGTCGCCAGCCTGACCGCCAACGCGGACGGCAAGCTGAGCCCGCAGCAGGCGTGGGAGCAATACCGGCAACTGCCGCCCCTGGTGCGCGAGCAGTTCCTGCGCCAGGTCTTTGTCTATGAACTGCGCGAAGGAGGGCGCGACCAGAACGGGGGCGATGGGCAGAACGGTCCGATCAACGGCGGCTACCGCCGCGGCTCCGCGGCCATCGACACGCTGTTCCGCGGTGCGACGGCCGAAGGCCAGCCCGTTCGCTACGCCGCGGACCTGCCGGACAACTGGCGCAGCAGCTGGTCCGGCGTGGGCAGCATCGCCGCGACCCGGATGGCCGCGCGCACCCACCAGGGGGGCGACATCAACGTCTTCACTCCCGGCGGCGGCCTGCAGGTGGCGGGGCTGGGCGCGGTGGTGCCGGACGGATACGGCCTGGTGACGCTGGCCTCGCCCGGGCAGGTCAATGTGTTCACCGACCGGGACATCATCGTGAACCGTTCGCGCATCCTGTCCTTCGTCTCGCAGGCCGAGCCGCTGGGCAGCGACCAGGTGTTGTGGTCCAGCCAGGGCGACATCGACGCCGGCCGCGGCGCCAAGACCGTGCGCATCCCGCAGGCGCCAGAAGTCACGTCGGACGTGGACGGCAACATCACCGTGGAGGAAAAGCGCGACATGAGCGGCGCCGGCATCGGCACCGTGGGCGAAGGCGACGTGGACCTGGTCGCGCCCCGGGGCACCATCGATGCGGGCGATGCCGGCATCCGGGTCGCCAGCAACCTCAACATTGCCGCGCTGCAGGTGCGCAACGCCGACAACATCCAGGTCAAGGGCGAAACGACCGGGCTGCCCGTGGTGGCCGCGGTGAACATCGGTGCACTGACCACCGCCAGCGCGGCGGCGTCAGCGGCGGCCATGGCGGCGCAGGAGTCCATGCGCCAGGAGCGGGCCGCAGCACGGCAGAACCTGCCCTCGGTCTTCACGGTGCGGGTGCTGGGCTTCGGCAACGACAGCCTGCCGTCGGGCGGTGCGGGCGCATCGTCGCCGCCACGCCCCGGCGCGCAAGCGGGCGCTGCGCCTCGGTACGACCCTGCCAACCCCGTGCAGGTCTTTGGGCACGGCAATCAGTTCGACGCATCGGTGATGTCGCTGCTGACCGACGCCGAGAAGAGCAGGTTGCGCCATGCCGGCAAGTAAGACGATGTCCGCGGCTGAGTTCGATCCCGGTCCTTGTTTTCAAGGGCCATTCATGGGTCACGGCGAGCCCGCCGGCGTGGCGCTGCGGGCATTCCTGACGGCGAACTACACGTACCTGCATCGCCGGTTGGCCCGCGATCTCGGCTGTTCCGACCAGGCCAGCGAGTGCCTGCACGACGCCTGGCTGCGCCTGGGCGAGATGACGGCATCGGAGCCCGTGCGCAGTCCCGGGGCCTATGTCTATCGAACGGCGCGCAACCTGGCCATGGACCGCCTGCGCAGCGACCGGTCCTGGCAGTACGTGGGCGAATGGGATACGGCCCTCGATCTCCTGGCCGATCACGCGCCCGGCCCCGATGCCATCGCCGAGGCGCGTTCGGCGATGGAGGCCGTGGAGCAGGCGATGCAGCGGCTTTCGCATCGGCATCGCTCGGTGCTCGTGGCACTGCAGATCGAGGAGATGACCCGCCAGGACGTGGCGGACCGGCATTGCATCTCCTTGCGCCGGGTGGACACGGCACTTCGCCAGGCCCTGGACTACTGCGCGCATGCGTCCGGTCACACCGTGCGGGCGGAGGGCGCTTCGCCCCGACGCGGTCTTTCGCGGCGATGGCAGGAGAAAGTCGTCGCCCCGATGCGCGCCAGCGCGCCACGCGCGCAGAAGTGAGGCGCTACCAGTCCTCTTTCACCGCCAGCACCACATCGCGCCCCGCCGCGGCGCGCCCGGCCATCCACGCCGTGAACGTGCCGGCCGCCACCACGGCCGCGCACAGCGCCAGCAGCCGCACCCAGGGCACCAGCAGGTCCATGCTCCAGTGGAAGCTCTGCGGGTTCACCACCTTCACCAGCACCACCGACACGGCCAGCCCGAGCAGCAGCCCGGCCACCGCGCCGATGGCGGTCCAGGCCGCGCCTTCGCCGGCCACCACGGCCAGCACCTGCCGCCGCGTGAAGCCCAGGTGCGCGAGCAGGCCGAACTCCTTGCGCCGCGCCAGCACCTGCGCGCTGAAGCTGGCCGCGATGCCGAACAGGCCGATGGCGATGGCCACGGCCTGCAGCCAGTAGGTGACGGCAAAGCTGCGATCGAAGATGCGCAGCGAGGTGGCGCGGATCTGGCCGACCGAGGCCAGCTCCACCGCGCCGTCGCGTGATGCGCGCGAGGCGAGGGCGCGCACAGCCGCCTGCACCTCGGCCTCGGACGCGCCGGGCGCGAGCCACAGCGCGACGTCGCTCACGTCGTGCTCGCCGGTGATGCGCTCGAAGTCGCGCGCGTCCATCGCGATGGCGCCGAACTGCCGCGCGTAGTCGCGCCACACGCCGGCCACGAAGAACACCTGCGGCGTCGCCGTGCGCATCGCATCGGACAGCGGAGAAAACGCCGTGCCCGGCTTCGCGCCGTACAGCTCGACCATCGGCTCGCTCACGTAGATGCCGGTCTGCCCGGGCGGCACCGGCAGCGCCTCGCCCACCAGCGGCAGGCCGCGCACCACGCCGCCTTCGAGGCTGCGCGCGATCAGCGTCACGGCGGGCTGCGCGGGGTCGAGCTGCAGCGACTGCGTGCGCAGCGTGCCGGTGCGCGCCACGCCGGGCAGTTGCGCCAGCGCCTGCACGAAGGCCGGCGCGAAGGTCGCGGTGTCGGTGCTGCTGGTGCCGCCGCTGTTGCCGCTGCCGCGCCCGCCCGAGGTGGCGCGCACGTACAGGTCGGCCGGCAGCACCACGTCGAGCCAGTGCGTGACCGACTCGCGAAAGCTCGCGACCATCACCGTGAGCGCGACGGCCAAGCTCAGGCTCGCGACCACGCCGCTCACCGCCACGGCCGCCGTGCCGCGCATGCGCCGCGCGCGTTCGACGGCGAGCATCGGCAGCACGCGCCGCGCAAACGCGGGCGCCACGCGGTCATACAACAGCGCGATGAGCCAGGGCAGGGCGGTGATGCCGCCCACCAGCAGGCAGGCCACCGACAGATACGCCGCCACCGGAATGCCGCCGATGGCCGGCAGGTTGGCCAGCGCCGCGCCCGCGCCGATGAGCCCGAGCGCGAGCCAGTGGTGGCGGCCCTGCGCGGGTGCCGCGCCCAGGCCCTTGAGCGTCTGCGCCTCGGGCAGCGCCTGCGCGGCGCGCGCGGGCCACCAGCCGCCCACCAGCGCGGCCACCACGCCGAGTCCGCCGTACAGCAGCGCGGCGCCACTGCTCCAGTGCAACCGGGGCGCCACGCCTTCGAAGTAGCCGCCGCCCAGGTCGCCGCCCAGCACGCGCAGCGCGAAGGCGGCGAGCGCGGTGCCGAGCGCCAGGCCGGCGGCGCTGCCGATCAGCCCGAGCACCAGCGATTCGGCCAGCACCAGCCGCAGCCGTTCGCGCGGCGTGAGGCCCAGCACGCCGAGCAGTGCGAACTGCTGCGCGCGCTTGGCCACGCTGAGCGCGAGCACCGAGAACACCAGGAACGCCCCCGTGAACAGCGCCACCAGCGCCAGCACCGTGAGGTTGACGCGGTAGGCGCGCGACAGGTTGCTCACGCGCTCGGCCGCGTCGCCCGGCTCGGCGAACTTCAGGCCCGCGGGCCAATCGGGCGACTTCTCGAGCGCGGCCACGAAGGCCGCGCGGTCGGTGCCCGGTGCGAGCCGCAGGTCGATGCGGCTCAACTGGCCGAGCGGACCGAACAGCTCCTGCGCGACCGCGATGTCCATCACCGCCAGCGCCGCGCCGCCGGCCGTCACATGGCCCGACACCGCAAGGCGCTGCCACGCGGCGCCGCTGCGCAGCTGCAGGCTTTCACCGGTCGCGGGCTGAAGCGGCAGCTGCAGCGCCTGGCGCGCCGCCGCGTTGAGGAACACATGGCCGGGCGCGAACAGCGCGAAGCGGTCGGCGCCGGCCGCCGACTGCGGCATCAGCGCGGGCGCGATGGTGGGCAGCGCGAGCGCATCGACACCGATCACGCGCAGCGGCACCTGGCGCCCGTCGTGGTCCTGGGCCAGGGCCTGGAACTCGAGCACCGGACTCGCCAGCGCCACCTCGGGCCGGCGCGCGAGCCGGCCGAACACGGCCTCGTCGAAGCTGCCCTGTGCGGCGCGCACCTCGAGGTCGGGCTGGCCGTTCACCGAGCGCACCGCGCTGGAGAACTCGTCGAGCGCCGAGGCGTTGATGAGCTGCACCGAAAACGCCAGCGCCACGCCCAGCATCACGGCCAGCACGGCCGCCGCGTTGCGCCAGGGGTGGTGGCGCAGTTCCTGCCAGGAGAAAGTCGAAAGCAATGCACGCATGGGGTCATTGTGGCCGCCGTGGCAGGATGGCGTCTGTTCGACGATGACGACTTCACGCCCGAGGATTCCGACGATGCGGCTTCTGCCCTCCGCCTGGTGCCGCCGCTGGCTGGCGCCCTGGCTTCTCGTGCCCTGGCTGGCGGGCGCGGCGAGTGCGCAACTCGCACCACCGTCCGCACCGCTCTCGCTCGCCAGCGACCCCGCCGTGCTGGCCCGCACCGCGCTCGGCGCCGAGCGCGGCACGCTGGTGGTCGGCGTGCTGCGCGGCGACAAGGCCGCCTACGGCATCGCCCACAACCCCGAGCCGCTGGTGGCGCGCGCCATTGCGCCCGCCAGCGCGGAGCAGCCGATGTTCGAGATCGGCTCGGTCACCAAGGTCTTCACCGGCCTGCTGCTGGCGCAGGCGGTGGAGCGCGGCGACGTGGCGCTCGACGACAGCGTGGGCAAGCTGCTCGCCGGCCATGCCGAGGGCGTGCCGCCCGCCGTGGCGTCGATCACGCTGCGGCAGCTCGTCACCCACACCGGCTGCCTGCCCGTGATGGCCGACGGCGTGACCGGCGGCGCCGCGCTGGCCGAGCAGTTCCGCAGCTTCGACCTGCCGATGTTCTGGGCCGCGCTCGCGCGCATCCACCTCACGGGCGTCGCGGCGCCGTGCGAGGCGCGCTACAGCAACTTCGGCATGGCGCTGCTCGGACAGCTGCTGGCGCTGCGCTACGGCACCTCGTGGGGCGAGCTGGTGCGTGCGCGAATCACCGAACCGCTGGGCATGAACGACACCGTGATCCCGCTCGGCGACAAGGCCTCGCGCATGGCGCCGCCGTTCGCGGGCGACCAGCGCCAGCGCCGCTTCGACATGCATGCCTACGCGCCCGCCAGCGCGCTGCGCTCGACCGCCGCCGACATGCTGGCCTTCAGCCGCGCCATCCTCGCGGGCGCCCACGGCCCGCTGGGCCCGGCCGCCGCGCGCCTGCTCACGCCGCTCGCGCGCTACGAGGGCGCCGAGATCGGTTATGCCGTGATGGTGCGCGGCCCCGAGACCGGCCGGCGCACCTACTACCACGCGGGCGTCACCGAGGGCTACCGCACGCTCTGGCTGCTGGCGCCCGACACCGGCGAGGCGCTCATCGTGCTGGCCAGCAACCAGCGCGCGCCGCTGCAGCCCGTGATGCTCGCCATCGGCAAGAGCCGCTACCCGGTGCCGACGACCGAGGTGCCCATCGATCCGAAGCGCCTGGCCGACTACGCGGGCGAGTTCCGCATCGGCAAGGCGCAGGTGCTTGGCTTCACCGTGCGCGACGGGCGTTTGCTGGCGCGTGAATCGGGCAAGGGCTACAACCTTCTCACGCCCACGGGGCCGGATCGTTTTGCGGTGACGGCCATCGGCGCGCAGTTCGTGTTTCGGCGCGGCGATGGGGGCGAGGTGATCGGCGTCACGCTGACGCAGGGTGGCAGCCGGCTCGAAGGGCGGCGCGTGGGGGCCGCCGCTGCCGTGACCTCGGATTGAGCGCGGGCGAGTTCAGCGTTGCGCCAGCGCGAGCAGGTCGTTGGCCATCTGCGTGATCTCGTCGCGCATCACGAGCTGGCGCAGCCAGCCGGCGGGAATGCCGTCCACGCCGTAGAACGCGCCTGCGATCTGGCCGCAGATCGCCGCGGTGGTGTCGGCATCGTCACCCAGGTTGGTGGCCGCGAGGACCGCCTGCTCGAACGAGTCGGTGTGCGCGAAGCACCAGAGCGCTGCTTCGAGCGATTCGACGCAATAGCCGGAGCCCTTGATGCGTTCGATCGGCTTCGAGGCGTAGTCGCCGCGTGCCAGCGCCGCGACCTTCTCGCTCAAGGGCGCCAACGGTACGGTGGCAAGGATCGCCGCCTTGCTTTCGCCTTGCAGCGCTGCGCGCAGTTGCAACGCGAAAAGCTGCGAGCACTCGATGGCCTCCTGCGCGCCGTGCGTGGTGCGTGTGCTTTCGCCGGCCTGCCGCCAGGTGGCTTCGGCGCTCGGCGCGTAGAACATCGGCACGGGCGCGAGCCGCATCAGCGCGCCGTTGCCTGCCGTGCGCGGATCGGGGTCGCCCGCGAACGGATCGCCCGATGCGAGGTAGCGGGTGAGGGCACCCGACACCGTGAAGCCGATGTCGAAGCAGCTTCCCGTGCTGCTCATGTAGCCCACGCTGCGCCAGTTGCAGTAGCGGTTCATCTGGTCGGTGGCATCGAAGCCCTGGCAATGGATCAGGCTCGCCGCGAGGCACAGCGCCATCGAGGTGTCGTCGGTCCATTCGCCGGGGATCAGGCCGAAAGGTCCGCCGCCGCGCATGTCGGTGACGGGCTCGAACGTGCCGCGCGTGCGGAACTCCAGCGTGGTGCCCACCGCATCGCCGCAGGCCAGCCCGAGCAGGCACCCCTGGTAGCGCGCCGCGTTCATGGGGCCGCCCCCAGTTCGTCGCGGGCCGCCATCAGCGCATAGCCCAGCAGGTTCAGGCCTTTCCAGGTGCGCGGGTCTTGCGCTGCCGCGTCCGTCGCAGCGAGGCCGATGCCCCAGATCGCATCGACGGGGCTCGCCTCAACCAGCACCTGCCGGCCAGTGCCGAGCAGGTACGCGCCGAGCGCCGCGTTCTGCGAGAACTTCGCAACGTTTCCGCGTGTCACGAGGTCGAAGCGCGCTTCGAGCCACGCCGCTTCATCGAAGTTGCCGATCTGGCGCCCCAGCTTCTTTGCTTCGCCGGGCGTGCGCGCGGCGATGATCCTTTCGCAGGTGGCCGCGTCACCGAAGAGCCGCGCCTTGCCGGCCATCATGAAATGCTCGGCGGTACGGTACGCGACGCCTCCGACAGTGAAGGGCGCCTCGTACCACTGGCTGAAGCAGCTCTTGCCGATGCTGCCGTCCTTCGGAACCTGGTGGCCCCAGAAGAACAGGCAGTCGATCTTGTGGCCTTGGGCGATGTGCGCGAGCAGGTCTTCGTTGCTGCGCAGCGCGTGGGGTCTGTTCGTCGTCATTTCTTGTGGTCCTCAGGATTCGAAGCCGAGCACATGCTCGACCGGCAATTGCAGCCCGGGGTTGTCGTTCTGCGCCATCGGGCGCTGAGCGTCCACGAAGGCGCGCATGTCGATCACCTCGAGCAGTTCTTCATTCGCAAACGCGGCGAGCGTTCGGCCCCGCAGGCCCAACTGAATCGCGCGGCGTTCCAGCTTGTTGCCTGCCGGTGCGTGGTCCGGGTCCCATTGCAGGCGAACCTCGGAGCGGTTGACCGCCTCCTGCCACGCATCGCGATCAGGATAGCGCTCGGCATCGAAGGTCGAAGGGACGGCCTCACCCACGACCCGTTCGAAGAACGCACGGCGCAGCCGCAGCCCGAGCGTGACCTCCTGGCCTTCCTTGGTGCCCCAGCCGGAGCGATACATCATCCAGAGGAAGTTCGGTTTGATCCAGCTCATCCGTGAAAGGCTGAAGTCCGGTCCGTCGAGACGGCCATGCCGGATCGCGTATTCGCCGATGGCGGGGCGGTAGGCCTGGTAGACGATGACGGACTGGGCATCGTGATGCGCCAGGATGTGCTTTCCGTCCTGCGGCCAGCGCTCGCGTTGGGCGAGATGGGGCTCGGTGGGAAGCGGCGTGGTCTGCTTGTTCATTGTTCTGGGTTCTTCTCGTTGTTGTTCTTCTTGTCATTTCATTGAGTTGCTCTGTGCAACTAATGATGGGTTGTATAGTACAACTAATAAATCAGGAGTCAAGCTGATCGTGACCATGCCCGCCTCAACGTTCCCTGCCTTGACCTTTCCCCGCCCGTTGGTCACTGTCGATGTGGCGATGTTCACTGTGCTCGACGACGCGCTGCAGGTCTTGTTGGTGAAACGGGCGGCCGACAGCAACGAGCCGTTTCCTGGCAAATGGGCATTGCCGGGCGGCTTCATCAACACCGATGAAGATGCCTCGTTGCTCGACTGCGCATTGCGCAAGCTGCGCGAGAAGACCGGCGTGGTCACGCCCTATCTCGAGCAGCTCGGGAGTTGGGGCGGGGCGCAGCGCGATCCGCGCGGGTGGTCGACCACGCACTGCTTCTATGCACTCATCCCGGCGCAGGCCATGCAACTGCGAAGCGGCGCCAACGCCGCCGAGGTGGCGTGGTTCGAGGTCGATGCGGCCTTGCGCAAACGTCTGGCGTTCGACCACGGAGAACTGCTCGAGGCGGCCGTTGCACGTCTGCGCAGCAAGGTGGAATACACCTCGCTGCCGGCCTTTCTTCTGGAAGAGCCTTTCACCTTGCCGTCGCTGCAGCACGCCTATGAGGTCGTGCTGGGCCGTGACATCGACAAGAGCGCCTTCCGCAAGCGGATGCTGGACGGTGGGTTCATGGAAGAAGCGGGCATGGTGGCGGGCAGCCTGGGCCGGCCCGCCATGGGGTACCGGCTGCGAGACCGTTCGCAGGCCGCGTTGTTTCCGCGCACGTTCAATGCGCGGTAGGCGCGGGTCGCCTCAGGCCCGTTCCGACATCGTGTGCAGGTACGCCCGCACCGCGCCATTGCTGCTCAACCCGATCGCCCGGTCGTACGCCTGCCGCGCCGCCACGCGCGCACCGCCGGCCGCGAGCAGGTGCGCGCGCGCCGCCCAGAACGGCTGGTAGCTCGCCACTTCGTCCGACGGAATCGCATCGAGCGCGCGCAGCCCGGTCTCGGGCCCGCGCGCATTCGCCAGCGCGCACGCCAGGCTGACCTGCGCGCCGATGCTCGGCCGCAGCGCGAGCAGGCCTTCGTACAGCGACACCAGCACCTCGGGCGGCACCGGTGCGCCGGCGCGGCGCTCGCAGTGGGCCGACTGGATCGCGGCCTCGAGCTGGTAGGGCCCGAGCGACTGCATGGCCGACGCGATGCGCAGGTGGTGCTCGGCCTCGGCCAGCAGCGCGTGGTCCCAGCGCGTGATGTCCTGCTGGTCGAGCGGCACGTAGGCGCCGGCCTCGGTGCGGCGCGCGGCGGTGCGCGCCTCGCAGAACAGCATCAGCGCCAGCAGGCCCAGCGGCTCGGGCTCGGCGGGCAGCAGGCGGCACAGGATGCGGCCCAGGTCGATGGCCTCGGTCGTCAGGCCGCGCGGCAGGGCGTCGGCGCCGTCGACATCGTCCCAGCCGGTGCCGTAGGCGGCGTAGATGCCGTCGAGCACGTCGCGCAGCCGGTGCGGCAGGTCGCGCGCCTGCGGGTACTCGAAAGGGATGCCGGCCGCGCGGATGCGGGCCTTGGCGCGCACCAGCCGCTGCCCCAGTGCGGAAGGCGAGGTGAGGAAGGCGCCGGCCATGCGCGCGGCGTCGAGACCGAGCACGGTCTGCAGCATGAGCGGCGCGCGCGCGGCGGCGTCGATGGCCGGGTGCGCGCAGACGAACAGCAGGCGCAGGCGCTCGTCGGGCACGGTGCCGGCATCGGGGTCGGCCTCGTCCATCTCGCCGGCGAGCAGCAGCAGCGTTTGCGTGGCGTCGTCCTGCACGCGGCTGTGGCGCCAGGCGTCGAGCTTGCGGTGCCGCGCGACGCTCAGCAGCCAGGCGTCGGGCTGCACGGGCACGCCGTCGGCGGGCCAGCGCTCGAGCGCGCGGGCGAAGGCGTCGGCCAGGGCGTCTTCGGAGGCCGCGATGTCGTGCGTGCGGGCGGACAGGATGGCCAGCAGCCGCCCGTACGACTCGCGTGCCGCGCGTTCGGCGGCGTGGTGTGCCGCCGGGGTGGTCACGTCTGGCTCGCGCCCGCCGCTGCGGTGGCGGTGAAGACCGGCCGCACTTCGACGCCGCCGCTGGCGGCGCAGGGCGCACGCGCGGCCCATTCGAGCGCGGCGTCGAGGTCGGGCACGTCGACGACGAAGTAGCCGCCGAGCTGTTCCTTGGTGTCGGCGAAGGGGCCGTCCTGCACCTGGCGCTTGTCGCCGCGCACGCGCAGCGTGGTGCCGGTCATGGGCGGCAGCAGGCCGTGGCCGCCGAGCGAAATGCCCGACTGGCGCACCGCGTCGGCGTACGCGACCCAGCTGGCGCGGTAGGCCTGCGACGAGGCGTCGTTGCGTTGTTCGAATTCGGCCGCGGGTTGGTAGAACATCAACATGTACTGCATGGTGTTTCTCCGTGAAGGAAAAGCTTGCCGAGCAAGATCGCTCACCACAATGACGGCCCGCAACCGGTCATTTCGACACCGGACCGGTGCCGAGCAGAAGATTCTTGATCTGTTCGCTCTTTGGCGCAACGTGGGCGCCAGGCCCCGCGCTCAGGCCGCGCGGGCGCGCACCGCGGGCGTGAACAGCGCTTCCATTTCCTGGCGCAGCCGGTAGGCGGCGGTGGTGGTGTCCATCGCCACGTCGGCCCAGCTCAGGCTCTGGCCCTTCTTCACGGGGCGCACGAGCTTGACGTTGTGCGCCAGCCCGAGCGGCAGGCCGCCCAGTCGCAGCGAGCGCTCGGCCGGCAGCAGCTTGCCCCAGACGGTGTAGCCGCCTTCGCCGTCGAGCATCTCGCCCGCGGCGAGGTCGCGCTTGGCGGTGGCGACCACGTCGGCGTTCCAGCCGGTGGCCACGCCGGTGGGCTCGCCGCGCAGCGCCACGCTGGCGACCGACATGCCCACTTCGAGCCCGATCAGGTGCCAGCGCTTGTACAGCGTGAAGTAGCGCCCGCTCGGGTCGGTGTGGGCGTTGTACTCCTCGAAGCAGTTCTTGATGTAGTCGGTCTCGGCCTCGACCGTGACCCACACGCCCATGCGGATGTCGTACGGGATCTTGCGGCCATCGGCCTCGAGCGACGAGATCACCTCGACCATGCCCTTGCGCTCCAGCACGCCGCCTTCGCTGCGCGGACGCGTGACGAAGGGAATGTCTTCCACGCTCGCGGGCGGATAGAGCAGGCCGTCGGAGGGCACGCCCAGGCCGGTGGCGTTGGCCACGGCCGAGCTTTCGATCGACGGCTTGGAGCCGTCGAGGAAGCTGTTGAACATCTTCGGGTTGAGCCCGCCCCGTTTCGCCTGCTCGGGCGTGAGGCCGTAGTTGCCCCACACGGTCTCGGGCGTCGATTCGGTGAAGTGCGGCAGCCACTTGTGGCCGCGCCCGGCCGCCACCACCGGAAAGCCGCAGGTGCGGGCCCAGTCGACCAGGTCGCAGATCAGCGCGGGCTGGTCGCCGAAGGCCAGCGAATACACCACGCCGGCCTGCTGCGCCTTGTGCGCGAGCAGCGGGCCGCAGAAGGCGTCGGCCTCGACCGTCACGTTGACCACGTGCTTGCCGTGCGCAAAGGCATCCAGGCAGTGGTCGACCGCGGCAATCGGGTTGCCGGTGCACTCCACCACGATGTCGATGCTGGGCTCGCGCGTCACGGCCTGCCAGTCGTCGGTGATCCAGGTGGCGCCGGTCTTCAGCGCCTCCTGCACCGAGCCGGCGTTGCTGCGCTCGGCCTGCCAGCCCACGCGTTCCAGGTTGACGCGCGCGGCGGCGGGCGAGAGGTCGGCAATGGCGACCAGTTGCACGCCGGGCGTGCGCGGGATCTGCGCCAGGTACATGGCGCCGAACTTGCCGGCGCCGATCAGGCCGATGCGGATGGGGCGGCCTTCGGCGGCGCGCTGTTGCAGGCGGGTGTGCAGGCTCATGGCGGTCAGGCTTCCACGGTTTCGATGACGTCGGGCGAGGTGCGCAGCGCGCTCTCGGGCAGGCCGTCTTTCCACGGCACCTCGACGGGGTAGGGCGTCAGCAGGCAGTCGTCGGGCAGCACCTCGATGGGCGTGAAGTCGCGGTGCGCGATGTACTCGGGCCTTTTGTGGCGGCGGATGTGGTTGCTGACCGCGCACAGGCTCAGGTACACGGCCACGCGGTTGAAGGGCGAGAGGTTGCTGCCCGAGGCATGCACGAGGCAGCTGTGGAACAGGATCATCGAACCGGCCGGCCCCTTGGGCGAGACGATGCCGCCCTGCGTGCCGCCGGCGCGGTCGACCAGCTGGCGGATCAGGTCGTTGTCGACCGTCCACAGCGGGTAGCTCGTGGTCGTGAGGTCATGCTTCGCATCGACCACGCCCTTGCGGTGGCTGCCCGGAATGAACATCAGCGGGCCGTTGTGCTCGGTCACTTCGTCCAGAAAGATGGCCACGTTCATCGCGCGCTCGGTGGGCATCAGATCGTCGTTGAGCCAGGTGCCGTAGTCCTGGTGCCACTGCCACACGTCGCCTTCGAAGGCCATCTTGCCGTTGATCTTGAACTGGTGCATGTAGACCGCCTCGTCGAACAGGTCCATCACCGGCTCGACCATGCGCGGGTGCCGCGCCAGCCGCGCGAAGGGTTCGCTGATGAGGTGCGCCGCGAAGTTCGTGCGCACGGCGTCGGAGCCTTTCTCGCGCACGTTGAAGGCCGCGCGCTTGCTGTACAGGTCGGGCACCGCCTCGGTCAGCACCTTGGTCTCTTCGGGTGAGAAGTGGCCGGGGAAGAACAGGTAGCCCTCGCGCTCGAACTGCGCGCGTTGCTCGGGGGTCAGCTTCATGCCTTGTCTCCTTTTCGGGTGGGGGATGCGGATGCCCTGCGCGCCAGCTGCTGCGCGAGCCGCTCGGCCAGCGCGTCGCTGGCGCGCGAGACGTGCTCGTCGCTCAGGCGCGCAGCGCGTTCGACGTCGCCGGCGGCAATGGCGTCGGCAATGGCTTCGTGCTCGTCCCACAGCGACTCGCGCTGCGGCTCGGCCTGCAGCACCGCGCCCATCGCGCGGCGCAGGTGGCGCCAGTGCGGGTCGGCGCTCTGGCCGATCAGCGGGTTGCCCGAGGCGGCGTAGATGGCCTGGTGAAAGGCCACGTCGGCGTCGATCATGGCTTCGACATTGCGCCCGCGCGCCGCGCGCCGGCCGCGTTCGATGAGCTTCGGGTCGATGCGAAAGCGCTGCTGCGCCGCCAGCCGCGCGGCCAGCACGTCGAGCGCGCCGCGCACCTGGTAGACCTTGCGCATCGCCTCGGCCTCCAGCGGCGCCACCAGCACGCCGCGCCCGGGCGCGTCCTGCACGAAGCCGTCCTTCTTGAGCAGCCGCAGCGCCTGCAGCACCGGCTGGCGCGACACCGCGAGCCGCGCCGCGATGTCCTCCTGCGTGAGCCGCTCGCCCGGCGCGAGCGCGCCGCTGCTGATGGCGCCGAGCAGGGCGCGGTAGACCTGGTCGACGAGGTCGGGGGCGACTTCGATGCTGAGCAACTGGGCGGGCATGGTGGGCCTTTTCTGAACTCTGTATACAGAGTACGGACTTCGGCACCGGGGCGCATCCCCGGGTTTTTACCCATCGGGGCTGCAAGGAACGGCACGCCGCCGCTAAGCTCGACCCATGCAACTCCCTACCTACGACGACGTCATCGCCGCGGCCGCGCGGCTCGAAGGCCATGCCCACCGCACGCCGGTGCTGCAATCGACCACCGCCAACGAGCGCTGGGGCGCGCAGTTCTTCTTCAAGTGCGAGAACTTCCAGCGCATGGGCGCGTTCAAGTTCCGCGGTGCGTTCAACGCGCTGTCGAAGTTCGACGCGGCGCAGCGCCAAGGCGGCGTGATCGCCTTTTCGTCGGGCAACCACGCGCAGGCCATCGCGCTGTCGGCGCGGCTGCTGTCGATGCCGGCCGTGATCGTCATGCCCAAGGACGCGCCCGCCGCCAAGGTCGCGGCCACGAAGGGCTACGGCGCCGAAGTGGTGATGTACGACCGCTTCACCGAAGACCGCGAGGCGCTGACCAAGCGGCTCGCGCAGGAGCGCGGCATGACGATGATTCCGCCCTACGACCACCCCGATGTGCTCACGGGGCAGGGCACGGCGGTGAAGGAACTCATCGAAGAGACCGGCCCGCTCGATCACCTGTTCGTGTGCCTCGGCGGCGGCGGGCTGCTGTCGGGCTCGGCGCTGTCGGCGCGCGCGTTGTCGCCCGCCTGCAAGGTCTACGGCGTGGAGCCCGAGGCCGGCAACGACGGCCAGCAGTCGCTGCGCGCCGGGAAGATCGTGCACATCGAAACACCCAAGACCATCGCCGACGGCGCGCAGACGCAGCACCTGGGCGAGTACACCTTCGGGATCATCCAACGGGATGTAGATGACATCTTCACCGTCACCGACGAGCAGCTCGTCGAGGCGATGCGCTTCTTCGCCGAGCGCATGAAGATGGTGGTGGAGCCGACGGGGTGCCTCGCGTTCGCGGGCGCCATTGCGGCGGCGAAGACCATCGAAGGCCAGCGCGTGGGCATCGTGATCAGCGGCGGGAACGTCGATCTGTCGCGATACGCGTCGCTGATCGGCTGATTCTTTTCAGGCCCGGATACCGCTCGCCGTCAGGTGCAGCAACCGGTCCGCGCGCGCCGCCGCGCTCTCCGAGTGCGTGACCAGCACCAGCGAGGCACCGTGCTCGCGTGTCTGGCCGATCAGCAGGTCCATCACCTTCGCGGCGGTGGACGGGTCGAGGTTGCCGGTAGGCTCGTCGGCGAGCAGCAGCGCGGGACGGTGCACCAGCGCGCGGGCGATGGCCACGCGTTGCAGCTGGCCGCCTGAGAGCGTCTGCGGCAGCCGCGAACCCATGCCGGGCAGGCCGACGGCTTCGAGCATGTGGGCCACGCGCGCGTCTTCGCGTGGGCGGCCCAGCAGCATCAGCGGCAGCGACACGTTCTGCGCCACGTCGAGGTGCGGCAGCACGTGGAAGGCCTGGAACACGAAGCCCACGTGCTGGCGGCGCCAGAGCGCGCGGGCCTCGCCGTCGAGCGCGCCGATGTCGGTGCCGTCGTGCGACACGCTGCCTTCGTCCCAGCTGTCGAGGCCGGCCATGCAGTTGAGCAAGGTCGATTTGCCGACGCCCGATTCGCCCACGATGGCGACGAACTCGCCGGGCGCGACCTGCAGGCTCACGTGTTCGAAGACCGGTGCATCGCCGTAGTGCTTGCCGAGGTTGGTGAGGTGCAGCGTCATGCGGGCGTCGCCCCGCGTGCGATGTGGGCGATGTGCTGCACGGCGGCCTGCACCGCATCGGGCGCGTCGCAGGCGATCACGGTGCGCTGCGGCATGCTGCGCAGCCAGGTGATCTGCCGCTTGGCGAGCTGGCGCGTGGCGGCGATGCCGCGCTCGCGCAGTTCGTTCAGGGCCTTGGCGTCGGGCGGTGCGTCGCCGCAGGCGTCGAACATTTCCCAGGCCTGGCGGTAGCCGACGCAGCGCATCGAGGGCAGGTCGGGCGACAGGTCGCCGCGCGCGCGCAGCGCCTTCACCTCGTCGAGAAAACCGGCTGCGAGCATGGTGTCGAAGCGCTCGGCGATGCGGCCGTGCAGCCAGGCGCGGTCCTCCGGTTCGAGCGACACGAGCACGCCGCCATCGACGGCCTTGGCGGCCTTGGTGTCGCTGGCGTGGAAGCTCGACAGCGGCTGGCCGCTGCTTTCCCACACCTCGAGCGCGCGCTGGATGCGCTGACTGTCCTGCGGCGCGAGCCGCGCGGCGGTGACGGGGTCGACCTGCGCCAGCCGCGCATGCATGGCGGGCCAGCCGAGCGCGGCGGCTTCGGCGTCCAGGCGCGCGCGCACGGCGGGGTCGGCCGCGGGCATGGCGTCGATTCCGTCGAACAGCGCCTTGAAGTACAGCATGGTGCCGCCCACGAGCAGCGGCAGTGCGCCGCGCGCGCGGATGTCATCGATCAGACGCGTGGCGTCGGCCACGAAGGCTGCGGCGCTGTAGCTGTCGCGCGCGTCGAGGATGTCGATCAGGTGGTGCGGCACGGCGGCCTGCTCGGCGGCGGTGGGCTTGGCGGTGCCGATGTCCATGCCGCGGTAGACCAGTGCCGAGTCGACGCTGACGATCTCGACCGGCTGCAGCCGGGCCACGGCCAGGGCGACGGCGGTCTTGCCGGACGCGGTGGGGCCGGCGAGCGCGATGTAGCGCGGGGGAACAGGGGAAGCGGGGGGCATGCGTCGAGGGTAGCAAATGGCACGCACCGGGCGGCTGCCCGGGGCTTGTCTGGAACGCCAGCCAGCAGCGCGGGGCTTGCCTGCGACGCAGCGCTCAGGCGACGGCGGTCGCGTCCCGCATCCGCCGGATGTCGCGCAGCGGCGGCGCACCGAACAGGCGCGCGTATTCGCGGCTGAACTGCGAGGCGCTTTCGTAGCCCACGCGCACGCCGGCGGTGCCGGCATCGATGTTCTGGTTCAGCATCAGCTGCCGGGCTTCCTGCAAGCGCAGCTGCTTCAGGTACTGCATCGGGCTCATGCCGGTCACGGCGCGGAAGTGCTGGCGGTAGGTCGACGGGCTCATGTGCGCCGACGCGGCCAGCTCGTCCGCCTGCACGGGCTTCCTGAAATTCATCTTGAGCCACGCCAGGCTCTGCGCCACCTGCTGGCAGGGCGAGCCGACGGTCACGAGGCGCTGCAGCTGCGGGCCGTGGCGCCCGGCGAGCAGGCGCACGACGATCTCCTTTTGCAGCAGCGGCGCGAGCTGCGGAACGAGCTGGGGCTCGGCCAGCAGCTCGACGAGCCGCGTGACGGTGCCCAGCAGCGTCGGGTCGAGTGCGCCCAGTGACAGGGCGCGCTGGTTGTGGGGCTCCCTGGACGGCGGCGGAAGTGCCATCTCGGTCGCGACCTGCACGATGGCGCGCGGATCGAGTCGGATCATGAGGCCCAGGAAGGGCTGCGCCGCGCTGGCGCGGGTGACATGGGCCACCACGGGCAGGTCGGCCGTGATCAGCAGCGACTGGCCGGCGCCGTATTCATAGATCTCGTCGCCGAGCGCCGCGCGCTTCTGTCCGCCGACGGTGATGCCCAGGCCGAAGCCGTAGATGCAATGCACGGGCTCGGTCGCGGCGCTGCGACGGTGCAGCGAGAGTTCGGGAATGGCGGTGGCGTGGTCGCCGTCGTTTCGGGCAATGCGCCCGACGGCCGTAGCCAGGGCACCGAGGACGGCCGAATCGTCTGGCTGCGTCGGCTGTAGCACTTCCATCTGAATCCTTTCGGGTGCTTGCGCAAAGTCTAGCGGGCGCTTCTCATGCGCTTGGCGTTTTTGGCGCAGTCTCGTTGTTTCAGGCAAGAACGCGCGCGGATTGGGCAAGTGGCGGCGGGCGCTTCATCGGACACTGGCCGCCGTGAAGTCCCGCCGCGCGCGGCGCGAGGACCGTGCTTTCCCCTCCACGATGATGAAAAAAGAAATGACCCACGACGAACGACATCCGCATCGCATCACCGCCTCGCTCGTGGCCGCACTGGCCATCGGCGCGAGCATGGCCGGGTCCGCGCCCGCCTTTGCCAGCACCGCGCTGGCGCAGAAGTACGCATGCGTGGCCTGCCACCAGCCCGCCGTGAAGGTGGTGGGCCCTTCCTGGAAAGAGATCGGCGCGCGCTACGGCGACGGCAAGGGCACGGCCGCGCAACTGGCCGCCAGCATGAAGGCCGGCAGCTCGGGCAAGTGGGGTGCGATGCCCATGCCCGCGCAAGCCCAGGTGCCCGACGCGGACCTGCAGGCGCTCGCGCAATGGGTGCTCGACGGCGCCAAGTGAATCCGACCCATCCCACCTACCCACGGAGAAAACCAACATGAGCGCGCTCCACGTCAACGGCCGTGACCACACGGTCGACGCCGACCCCGGCACCCCCATCCTCTGGGCCCTGCGCGACACGCTGGGCATGACCGGCACCAAGTTCGGCTGCGGCGCGGCGCTGTGCGGCGCCTGCACCGTGCACATGGACGGCCAGGCCATCCGCTCGTGCATCACGCCCATCGCCGCGGCCGAGGGCAAGAAGATCACCACCATCGAAGCCGTGACCGGCGGCAGCGACCGCGTGGGCGCGGCCGTGCATGCCGCGTGGGTCAAGCACGACGTCGCGCAGTGCGGCTACTGCCAGAGCGGCCAGATCATGAGCGCGACCGCCTTCCTGCAGTCGCTGCCCAAGGGCAAGCAGCCCAGCACCGACGAGATCGACTCGGCCATGGCCGGCAACATCTGCCGCTGCGGCACCTACGCCCGCATCCGCGCCGCCGTGGCCGATGCGGCCAAGACCCTCGCCTAAGGAGCCGACATGCTGCCCAACATCGACTACAACGACCTGCCGCGCGCGCTGCAGCGCCTGATGGCCCAGCCTGCGACCGATGACGCCGACGCGGCCGCCACGCTGCCCCGTCGCAGCTTCCTGAAGATGGCCGGCGCCGGCGGCCTCGTGCTCGGCGCTTTCCCTCACATGGCGATGGCGCAGGCCAACGGTCCGGCCAAGGCCGGCGGCGCACTCAAGCCGACGCAACAGCCCTCGGCCTTCGTGCAGATCGCGCCCAACGGCGAGGTCACGGTCACCATCAACCGCCTCGAGTTCGGGCAGGGCGTGCAGACCGGCCTGCCGATGATCCTGGCCGAAGAGCTCGACGCCGACTGGGCCCTGGTGCGCAGCCGCAGCGGCACCAACGATGCCGCCTACGCCGACCCGCTGTTCGGCATGCACCTGACCGGCGGTTCCAACTCGATAAAGAACAGCTACACGCAGTACCGCGAACTGGGCGCGCGTGCGCGGGCCATGCTGCTGTCGGCCGCGGCGCAGCGCTGGAAGGTCGACGTGGCCACGCTGCGCACGCAGGCCGGCACGGTCATCGGCCCGGGCGGGCGCAAGGCGGGCTACGGCGAACTGGCCGAAGCGGCCATGGCCCTGCCGGTGCCCGAGACGGTCACGCTGAAGAGCCCGAAGGACTTCCGGATCATCGGCCGCCCGACCACGCGCTTGGACGCGCGCGCCAAGAGCAGCGGGCGACAGGACTTCGGCATCGACGTGAAGCAGCCCGGCCAGCTCACGGCCGTGGTGGCGCATCCGCCGGTGTTCGGCGCCCGTCTGGCCTCGGTGGACGACAGCGCCGCGCGCGCCGTCAAGGGCGTGAAGGCCGTGCTGCGCATTCCGCTGGACCGCGGCGCCGAGGGCGTGGCCGTGGTGGCCGACGGCTACTGGCCCGCCAAGCTGGGTCGCGACGCGCTCAAGCTGCAGTGGAACACCGACGCGGTGGAGAAGGTCGACAGCGACAAGCAGCTGGCCCAGTACCGCGAACTGGCCGGCCGCCCCGGCAACCGCAAGTTCGACGCCGACATGGCGCCGCTGGCCGGCGCGCCGCACAAGCTCGAGGCCGAGTTCGTGTTTCCCTACCTGGCCCACGCGCCCATGGAGCCGGAGAACTGCACCGTGAAGCTGTCGGACGGCCGCGCCGAGCTGTGGGTCGGCACGCAGTCCGCCGACCTCGACGGCCAGGCCGCGGCACGCACGCTGAAGCTCGACCCCGCGCAGGTGAAGGTGAACGTGCAGATGGCGGGTGGCGGCTTCGGCCGGCGCTTCGTGGGCTCGAGCGACTTCGTCGTCGAGGCCTGCGAGATCGCCAAGGCCGCGCGCGCCGCCGGCCTGAAAGACGCCCCCGTGCGCCTGCTGTGGAGCCGCGAGGACGACATCAAGGGCGGCTACTACCGCCCCATGCACCTGCACCGCGCACGCATCGGTTTCGATGCGCGCGGCAAGATCCTCGCGTGGGACCACGTGATCGTCGGCCAGTCCATCACCGCGGGCACGGTGTTCGCGGGTTCCATGGTGAAGGACGGCATCGACGCCACGGCCGTCGAGGGCATGCGCGATCCGTACCCCGTGCCGATGCGCCTCACGGTGCACCACCCGCAGGTCAACGTGCCGGTGCTGTGGTGGCGCAGCGTGGGCTCCACGCACACCGCCTTCGTGATGGAAACGCTGATCGACGAGATCGCCCGCACGACCAAGCAGGACCCGGTGGCCTACCGCATGAGCCTCTTCGGCGACAAGCACCCGCGCCACCGCGCCGCGCTGCAGCTGGCCGTGGACAAGAGCGGCTACGGCAAGAAGAAGCTGGCCGAAGGCCGCGCCTGGGGCGTGGCCGTGCACGAGTCTTTCGAGTCGGTGGTGGCCTATGTGGTCGAAGCGTCGGTGAAGGACGGCCAGCCCGTGCTGCACCGCGTGACCTCGGGCGTGCACTGCAACCTGGCGGTGAACCCGCGCAGCGTGGAAGCGCAGGTGCAGGGCGCGGCGGTGATGGGGCTGTCGACCTGCCTGCAGGGCAGCGCCATCACGCTGAAGGACGGCGTCGTGCAGCAGGGCAACTTCGGCGACTTCAGCGTGGCGCGCATCACGCAGGTGCCCGAGTTCGATGTGCACATCGTGCCGAGTGCCGATGCGCCCAAGGGGATGGGGGAACCCGGCCTGCCGCCGCTGGCGCCTGCCTTCGCCAACGCCGTGGCGCGGCTGACGGGCAAGCCCTTGCGCCAGCTGCCGTTCGATCTGGCCTCGGCCTGACGCGGGAACGGAACCGGTTGAAGAAGCCGGTTTAGATGGCGGCGGGGGCGGGCGTGTGCGCCTCGCCCCGCACCTCTTGCGGCGACAGCGCCGCGGAAGGCAATGAAGGCTGTGCAGGCCGCGGCGACACCAGCCGCGGCTGCGGCCGGCTGTCCGCCACGGTGCTGCTGTCCTCGGGCTTCATGCGAAACAGCTGCGACAGCGCCGCGCGGTACTGCGTCGCGCCCACCGAGTTGGTGTTGTGGTGCGAGCCGCCCTCGACCAGCACGAACATCTTGGGCACCGTGGCCGCGTCGTACAGCTTGCGCCCGAGCGTCGGGTTGATCAGGCTGTCGGCGGTGCCGTGCACCACGAGCAGCGGCGCGCCGATGTCCTTGACCGTGCGAATCGCCTCGAAGCGCTGCGTGATGAACGGGCCGAAGGGCAGCCAGCCCCACTTGAAGCTGCTGGCCACGTCGGCGATGGAGGTGAAGGTGCTCTCGACGATGGTGCCGCTCTCGTCGTTCACCGTGGCCGCCAGGTCGATGCCGATGGCGCCGCCCAGCGAGTGGCCGAAGATGTAACGGTGCTGGCGCGGATGGCGTGCGGCCAGCCAGGTCCAGGCGGCGCGGGCGTCTTCGCGGGCCGAGGCTTCCGAGGGCAGGCCCTTGGAGCTCTTGCCGAAGCCGCGGTAGTCGATGGCCAGCACCGAGAAGCCCAGCTCGTGCATGCGCTGGATGCGCGGTGCCGAGCCGGCCACGTTGTAGCGCGCACCATGCAGGTACAGCAGCACGGGGGTCTCGGTGGTTTCGGGGGCGCCGCCGAGCCACAGGCCGTGCAGGCGCGCCGGTTCACCGGTGATGGACGACTGGAAGTCGATCCACACGTCCTGCATGCCTTCGGTCATCTGGGCCGAATTGCCCCAGCTGCGGTCGCTGGGCTGGAAGATCCATTCGCGCTGGCGTTCGTCGAGGGTCGAACAGCCGGCTGCCAGGAGGGCACAGAGCGAAAAGATGGACGCGAGGAGGGGCCAGCGTTTGATCATGGGGTGGAGGGACAGCGAAAGTCGGCCGAAAGTTCATCTGCTTGCTTTCTGAAACGCGTCGGCATCGCGTGTCAGCTCCCCCTGTGCAGCGCTCGCCGGCGCCTGGCACGAGACCATGCAACGTGCGTGCCCGCACCGTGGATGACGCCACAAAACCCTCGAAAACCCTCAAAAACGGCGCTGATGGCGCTTATCTGCCGCACAGGCCCCGGTGTTCAGCCCGGCGCCGGCTGCACGAAATACACCACCATCCGCAGGTGCCGGTGCGTGTCGACCACCAAGGTTTCGTGGTGAAACTCCAACGGTCCGCTGTCGGCCATCTGTACGCATCCGAGCCCGCGCCGGGCGGGCGCGCTGTCGGGGGTGTCCCACCAGCGGCGGAAGTCGGGGGAGAGTGCTTTCAGGTCCGTGACCAGACCCAGCATGGCCGGATCGTCGGGTGCGACGGCGAAGTCGTATCGGAATTGCGCCAGCAGCCCGGGCGCATCGTCGCGCCAGGCGGGCAGGTGCCGGCGCAGTTCGGGGTCGGCGAACACCATGCGCAGCAGGTTGCGCACTTCGGGTTCGCGCGCGCTGAAGCCGAACAGCGCCTCGGCCGCGGCGTTCCAGGCCACGACATCCCAGCGCAGGTTGCACACGTAGGCGGGGCGGGTTGGCAGGTCGTCCATCAGCTGCTGGATGTGGGGCGTGACCGACACCGGCTGATAGGCCTCGGGCGGTGGCGGGCGCTTGTGGGCCAGCAGGAACAGGTGGCTGCACTCGGCGTCGTCCAGCTTCAGGGCATGCGCCACGCCGAGCAGGAATTTCTGCGACACCTGGATCTCGCGCCCCTGTTCGAACCAGGTGTACCAGGTGAGCCCCACGCCGGCCATCACCGCGACCTCTTCGCGCCGCAGGCCGGGCGTGCGGCGCCGCCCCTGCGAGGGCAGGCCGACATCGGCGGGCGTGAGCTTGCGGCGGTGCCGGGTCAGGAACTCCGACAGCTCGTTCTTGGTGCGGCTGAGGCTGCGTTCGATCAAGCCTGTTGTCTCCAGTAATAGGATAAGCGCTTAAATTGTAATGTGATGATCTTGTCCTGAAGATGGGGCTTCCGCAACCCGAACGCGCACCCGGAGGCCCCTTTTGACCGCACCTTGCGATTCACTTTCCCTTTCCGACCACCTTCCGGCCGCGAGGCGCGAAGGCCGCGCCGGCGCCCGCGAATGGACCGGGCTCGCGCTGCTGGCGCTGCCGACCTTGCTGCTCGGCCTCGACCTCACGCTGCTGCACCTGGCACTGCCCGCGCTGGCCCTGGACCTGCGCCCCACGAGCGCGCAGGCGCTGTGGATCGTCGATGCCTACGGTTTCATGATTGCCGGCTTCCTCGTCACGATGGGCACGCTGGGCGACCGCATCAGGCGGCGCAAGCTGCTCATGGTGGGCGCGGCGGCGTTCGGCGCGGCGTCGGTGATCGCGGCCTGTTCGACCAGCGCCAACCAGCTGATCGCCGCACGTGCCGTGCTCGGCGTGGCGGGCGCGACGCTGATGCCGTCGACGCTGGCGCTGATCAGCAACATGTTCCTGCACCCGCACCAGCGCGCGCTGGCGATCGGGCTGTGGGCGACCATGTTCGCGCTCGGCATGGCGGCCGGGCCCGTGGTGGGCGGCCTGCTGCTCGCGCACCACGGCTGGGGCGCGGCCTTTCTGGTCGCGCTGCCGGTGGTCGGGCTGCTGCTGGTGGCCGCGCCGTTCCTGCTGCCGGAGTACCGCGCGCCGCAGCAGGGGCGGCTCGATCTGCCCAGCGTCGCGCTGTCGCTGCTTGCGTTGCTGCCGGTGGTCTACGGCATCAAGCAGGTCGCGAAGGACGGAATCGGCATTGGCGCCGTGCTGGCGCTCGTCGGTGGGCTGGCGTTCGCGCTGGGGTTCGTCCGGCGGCAACGGCGGTTGCGCCATCCGCTGATCGACCTCGGCCTGTTCGCCAGCCGGGCCTTCAGCGTCGCGCTCGTGGTGCTGCTGGTGGGGCTGATCGGTGTCGGTGGGACGATGCTGCTGGTGACCCAGTACCTGCAGCTGGTGGCGGGTCTGTCACCACTGCAGGCCGGGCTGTGGATGGGCCCGCCGGCGCTCGCGATGCTGGTGGCCGGCATCACCGCGCCGCTGCTCGCGCGGCGCATCCGGCCGGGCCATGTGATGGCGGGTGCGCTGGGGTTGTCGGTCGTGGGCTACCTGGTGCTGAGCCAGCTCGATCGCACGCCGCATGGCATCGCGTGGGTGACGGCCGCGTTCTCGCTCGTGTACCTCGGCCTGGGCACCATCGCCGCGCTGGGGACCGACCTGGTCGTGGGCGCCGCGCCGCCCGAGAAGGCGGGATCGGCCTCGGCCTTGTCCGAAACGGTGCAGGAGCTGGGCCTGGCCGTGGGCATCGCCACGCTGGGCAGCCTGACGACGGCGGTGTATCGCACGCGGATGGGCGAGCCGATCGGCGGCATGGCCGTGAACCTTCAACGCGCGGTATCGGACAGCCTGGCCGGCGCCACGGCGGTCGCGCATGAATTGCCCGCTGGCGTGCTCGAACAGGCGCAAGCCGCCTTCCTCGCAGGACTGAATGCCGCCGCAGCCACCAGCGCCGTCAGCATCGCAATCTTGGCAGTGCTGGCCGCCGTCACGCTGCGGCATGTCGGCGTGGCCGCCGATGACGCGAAACCTTGAGGCTCAGCGCCCGCGCATGAACAGCGAATCGAGCTCGCGGATCGACAGCTGGCGCCAGGTCGGCCGGCCGTGGTTGCACTGGTCGGAGCGCTCGGTGGCTTCCATCTGGCGCAGCAGGCCGTTCATCTCGTCGATGGTGAGCTTGCGGTTGGCGCGCACTGCACCGTGGCAGGCCATGGTCGACAGCAGCTCGTTCTGCGCGCGCTGCACCACGGTGCTCGCGTCGTGCTGGCCCAGTTCGGCGAGCACGCTGCGCGCCAGCTCCACCGGGTCGCCGTCGGCCAGCGTGCCGGGCACGGCGCGCACCGCCAGCGTGCGGGCCGAGAAGGGCGTGATCTCCAGCCCCAGCGTGGGCAGCACCTCGGCGCAGGCTTCGGCCGTGGCCACTTCCTGCGGCGTGGCGGCGAAGGTGGCCGGAATCAGCAGCGGTTGGCTCGTGATGGCCGCGCCGTCGAGCTGGGTCTTGAGCCGCTCGTAGACGATGCGCTCGTGCGCCGCGTGCATGTCGACGATCACCAGGCCCTGGCTGTTCTCGGCCAGGATGTAGATGCCCTGCAACTGGGCCAGCGCGCGGCCCAGCGGCCAGGCGTCCTGGTTCATGACGGGCGCTGGCATGGGGGCCAGGGCCTCGCTGTCGGGCAGTCCGACCGGCGCGCGGAACGACATCGCCGGCGCTTCGGTCTGCCACTGTGACGGGGCCGTGACCGGCGCATGCCCCTGTTCCTCGGTGCGCCGCGGCCACATGGCCTCGAAGTCGCCGGTGCCGCGCTCGCGCGCCTGGAACGGGATCGCGGGCTGCGACCAGCTGGCGCTCGGCGGCAGCGGGGTCTGCTTGAAGAAGGGCTGCGGCGGCGCGTCGGCCGGTGCCAGCGCATCGCCGGCGCGCGGCGCGGCCAGCGCGTCCTCGATGGCGTGGCGCACCGCCTGGTGCACCTCGCGCCCGTCGCGAAAGCGCACCTCGATCTTGGTCGGGTGCACGTTGACGTCGACGCGCGCCGGGTCGATCTCCAGGTACAGCACGTACACCGGCTGGCGCTGGCCGTGCAGCACGTCTTCGTAGGCGCTGCGCACCGCGTGCGACAGCACCTTGTCGCGCACGAAGCGGCCGTTGACGTAGAAGAACTGCTGGTCGTTGCGCGAGCGCGCCGCGTCGGGAATGCCGGCACGGCCGACCACGCGCACCGGGCCGCCTTCGCGCAGCACGGAGACGCTCTGCGACACGAAGTCGTCGCTCAGCGCATCGGCCAGCCGCTGCTCGGGCGTGGCGGCGGCGCGCCATTGTTCGATCAACTTGCCGTCGTGCCAGACCGAAAAGCCCACCTCGGGCCGGGCCAACGCATGGCGGCGCACGGCCTCGATGCAGTGGGCCAGCTCGGTGGCGTCGGTCTTCAGGAACTTGCGCCGCGCGGGCGTGGCAAAGAACAGCTCGCGCACCTCGACCGTGGTGCCCACCGAGCGCGCCACGGGCCGCAGCTCGCCCGTGCCGCCGTCGAGCACGAAGGCGCTGTCGGCGCCGGTGAAGCGCGAAAGGATGCTGAGCTCGGCGATTGCGTTGATGGCCGCCAGCGCCTCGCCGCGAAAGCCCATGGTGCCGACCGTTTCGAGGTCGCTCAGGCTCGCGATCTTGCTGGTGGCGTGGCGGCGCAGTGCCACCGTGAGTTCTTCGCGGGGAATGCCCAGGCCGTCGTCTTCCACCGAGATCAGCCGCACGCCGCCCGAGGCCAGCCGCACGGTGATCTGGCGCGCGCCGGCGTCCAGCGCGTTGTCGAGCAGTTCACGCACCACCGAGGCGGGGCGCTCGACCATTTCACCGGCGGCGATCTGGCTGATCAGCTCGTCGGGGAGTTCACGGATCGGGCGGCGTTCGGCGGGGGGGAGGGAGGAGGGTAGGGCACTCACCGGAAACATTCTAAAAGCGGGGGCGCGGACCGGACTTTCTACAGGGTATCGAGGTGTTCGGGAGGTGTATTTGGCGCGCTTATACCGATCCTCAACCGATCTCATTGGCTTTGGCGAAGGCGAAAACCTAAGCTCCCTCTCGCCAACGTATTCGCACAACAAGAACGCACCGGAGACACCCAGGACATCGCCATGGCCCACCGCCATGCCGCGCAGGGGGCCGCCGCGCGCGTTCGCCGACCACCCTGAAAGCCGACGCCATGACGACACCCCGCCCCCTGCGCTCCGCCGCCTGGTTCAACAACCCCGAACACAGCGAGCTCTCGGTCCTGCACCTGGCCTGGTTCCTGAACTACGGCCTCACCCGCGAAGAGCTGCAATCGGGCAAGCCGATCATCGGCATCGCGCAAAGCGGCTCCGACCTCACGCCCTGCAACCGCCACCACCGCGAGCTGTCGCTGCGGGTGCGCGAAGGCATCCGCGAGATGGGCGGCATCGCGATGGAATTCCCGATGCACCCGATCCAGGAGAACGGCCGCCGCCCCACGGCCGCGCTCGACCGCAACCTGGCCTACCTGGGGCTCGTCGAGATCCTCACGGGCTACCCGATCGACGGCGTGGTGCTGACCACCGGTTGCGACAAGACCACGCCCGCCGCGCTGATGGCCGCGGCCACCGCCAACATCCCCGCCATCGTGCTGTCGGGCGGCCCCATGCTCAACGGCTGGCACGAAGGCCAGCGCACCGGCACCGGCACCACGCTGTTCAAGGCGCGCGAGCTGTTCGCCAAGGGCAGCATCGACTTCCCCGGCTACATCGACCTCGTGGGCTCCACCGTGCCCTCGGCCGGCCACTGCAACGTGATGGGCACGGCCTCGACCATGAACGCCCTGGCCGAAGCACTGGGCATGAGCCTGCCCGGCTGCGCGGCCATTCCCGCGCCGTACCGCGAGCGCGGCCAGATGGCCTACGAAACCGGCCGGCGCATCGTCGACATGGTGCGCGAAGACCTCAAGCCCTCGGACATCCTCACGCGCTCGGCCTTCGAGAACGCGATCGTCGTCAACTCGGCCATCGGCGGTTCGACCAACGCGCCGATCCACCTCATCGCCATCGCCAAGCACGCCGGTGTCGAACTCAACATCCAGGACTGGGAAAAGGTCGGCCTCGACGTGCCGCTGCTGCTCGACATGCAGCCCGCCGGTAAGTACCTCGGCGAGGAGTTCTACCGCGCGGGTGGTGTGCCCGCCGTGGTCGCGGAACTGCACCGCCACGGCCTGATCCGCACCGACGCGCGCACCGTCAACGGCCACACCCTGGCGACCAACTGCGCCGACGCGCCGGTGAAAGACGCCGACGTGATCCGCCCCTTCGACCAGCCGCTGCGCGAGAACGCCGGCTTCCTCGTGATGTCGGGAAACCTCTTCGACAGCGCGATCATGAAGACCAGCGTGATCTCCGACGAGTTCCGCGCGCGCTACCTGAGCCGGGCCGGCGACCTCGACGCCTTCGTGGGCCGCGCCATCGTGTTCGACGGCCCGGAAGATTTCGAAGCCCGCATCGAAGACCCGTCGCTGGACATCGACGCGAGCTGCATCCTGTTCATGCGCGGCGTCGGCCCCATCGGGCACCCGGGCTCGTCGGAGGTGGTCAACATGCGCGCGCCGTCGCATCTGCTCAAGAGCGGCGTGTCGGCCTTGCCCTGCATCGGCGACGGCCGGCAGTCGGGCACCTCGGGTTCGCCGTCGATCCTCAACGCCTCGCCCGAAGCCGCTGCGGGCGCGGGCCTGGCACTGCTGCAGACCGGCGACAAGGTGCGCGTGGATTTGAAGGAGCGCACCGTCAACATGCTCGTCGACGACGCGGTGCTGCAAGCGCGCGCCCGTGACCTCGAAGCGAAGGGCGGCTACCCGATTCCCGCGAGCCAGACACCGTGGCAGGAAATCCAGCGCGCGATGGTGGACACGCTCTCTGAAGGCATGGTGCTGAAGCCGGCGACCAAGTACCAGCGCGTGGCGCAGACGGCGGGGATTCCTCGTCGGAATCACTGAGGACGGTTGCTGTTCAGGGCGCGATCCCGCCGACGGGTGCCTTGCTCCGCGAATGTCCTCCGGCCTGCGGCCTCCCCCTTGATTTCGCTGCGCAAGGCACCCATCGACGTGATCGTCGAGCCGAGCGGTTGTTGATCGGCGCGCACCAGCGATGTGTCCCGTGCTCAGGACACTGGGTGCTTCCCGCAGCGAAATCAAGGAGGAGGGGCGAAGCCCCGGGGGACATTCGCGGAGGGAAGTACCCGGTGGCCTGAGCACACGCCCTGAATGAACCCACCCCCGCACCCAGAATTTTTTAAATCAGAAGAAGGAGTCAGACATGAAGTGGATGAGCGTTCAAACGCCGCAGGGCCCCCGCGTGGGCTACATCAAGGACGGCGCACTGCAGCCCGTCGATGCGGCCCGCATGCAGGACATCGTCGAAGGCCAGCCCTGGCGCGACGCAGGCCAGCCGATCCCGCTCGCCGACGTCAAGCCCACCTTGCCGTTCGCACCGAGAAACATCATCTGCATCGGCGCCAACTACCGCGACCATTGCATCGAGACCGGCCTGGCCATCCCCGAGAAGCCCGTCGTCTTCGCCAAGTTCACCAACACGCTGGCGGCCGAAGGCGACGCGATCACCTGGCCCGAAGGCTTCACCGAGAAGGTCGACTGGGAAGCCGAACTCGGCGTCGTCATCGGCCAGCGCGCACAAGGCGTGAGCGAAGCGGATGCGCTCTCGCATGTGTTCGGCTACGTCGCCGCCAACGACGTGAGCGCGCGCGACGTGCAACTGGGCGAGGCGCAATGGGTGCGCGGCAAGTCACTCGACGGCTTCTGCCCGCTCGCGCCCACCGTCGTCACGCGCGACGAAGTGGCCGACGTGCAATCGCTGGGCATCCGCTGCCTCGTCAACGGCGAGGCCGTGCAGTCGTCCAACACCAGCGAAATGATCTTCTCGGTCGCGTTCCTCGTGGCGTACCTCTCGCGCGCCATCACGCTCGAACCCGGCGACCTGATCCTCACCGGCACGCCCGCGGGCGTCGGCCTGGGCCTGAAGCCGCCACGCTTCCTGAAGCGCGGCGACGTGGTCTCGGTCGAGATCGACGGGCTGGGTTCGGTGACGAACCCGGTCCATGGCGCGGTCGCACGCGGCTAGCCTCCACGGCTTCCAGACAGACCTAACTATTCAGGAGACAACAACAATGACAACCACGAGTCCCTACGGCGAGCTGGTCACAGGCGCCATCCACAAGGCGCGCTGGCGCCTGCTGCCCATGCTGATCGTCATGTACATCATGTCGATTCTTGATCGCGTGAACGTCGGCTTCGCCAAGCAGGCGCTGCAGATCGACACCGGCCTGAGCAACAGCGCCTTCGCGCTCGGCGCCGGCATCTTCTTCGTGAGCTACGCGATCTTCGAAGTGCCGAGCAACGTGATCCTGTCGCGCGTCGGCCCGCGCATCTGGCTGTGCCGGATCATGGTCACCTGGGGGCTCGTGGCCTCGGCCATGATGTTCGCCACCACCGAGACCTCCTTCTACGTGCTGCGCTTCCTGCTCGGCATCGCGGAGGCGGGCTTCTACCCCGGCGTGCTGCTCACGCTGACCTACTGGTTTCCCGCCAAGGTGCGCGCGCAGGCCAACGGCATTTTGCTGTTCGGCTTTGCGGGCGCGCTCGTCATCGGCGGGCCGATCTCCGGCGCGCTGCTCGACATGAACGGCATCGGCGGCCTCAAGGGCTGGGAGTGGATGTTCCTCATCGAGGGCCTGATGGCCGTGGTGGTGGGCGTCGTGGCCTTCTTCGTCATCGTCGACCGGCCGCACAACGCGCCCTGGCTCACGACCGCGCAGCAGAACGCACTGCAGGCCGTGCTCGACCAGGAAGCGGCGGAGAAGTCGGCCGACAGCCCGCAGACCGTGTGGCAGACGCTGTGCAATCCGCGCGTCATGTTCTTCGCGCTGAATTTCTTCATCGTGCAGATCGCCGCCTACGGCCTCATCTTCTATCTCCCGACCCAGGTGGGGCAGATCCTGGGCCAGAAGATCGGCCTGCTGGTCGGCTTCGTCACCAGCATCCCGTGGCTGCTGGCACTGTTCGTCGTGTACTTCGTCACGCGCTGGTCCGACCGGCACCACGACCGCCGCCGCGTCACCGTGGCCACGCTGTACACGATCTTCGGCGTGTGCGTGTGCCTGTCGGCGCACGGCTCGCCGATCTTCGCGATCGCGGCGCTGTCGATCGGCGCGTCGACCTACCTGTCGGGCACGCCGATCTTCTATGCCTTCCTGTCGGAGCGGCTGTCGGGCCTGGGCATTGCCACGGGCATCGCGCTGGTCAATTCCATCGGCAACCTGGGCGGCTTCGTGGCGCCCAACCTGCGGACCTACGTGGAGCAGAACCACGGCGGCTCGGCTGCGGGGCTGTACACGCTGGGCAGCGCGGCGCTGCTGGCTGCGCTGATGCTGGCGCTCATGCCGAAGGGCTGGCGCGTGGCGAAGAAGGGCGGGGCTGCGGCGGCGCCGGCGGCCGTGCTCGACGGCCGGGCGCGCGCCTAGTCGTTCAGAAGGCCTGTCGCCAGACGCGCGACAGGGCCTGCCACGCGCAGTCCACCTCCGGCCGCTTGAGCGCGCCGGCCAGGCAGACAAAGCGCAGGTCGCAGCCGATGCTCACCCGGTCGGCAATGACCAGGCCGTCGCGCTGGCTGGCCTGCAGTGCCAGTGCATCGCGCGCCAGCGAAATGCCCACGCCGGCGCGCACCAGCGCCAGCATCGACATCTCCTGGTCGGCCTGCGCGGCTTTCTTCAGCACCAGCTTGTGGGCCTGCAGCACCGGCGCCAGCAGCCGCGAATGTGAGGAGGTCGCCGGTGCCAGCACCCACGGCAGGTACGCCAGCTCGGGCCAGTCGCGGCCCAGCACCTGGGGCGCCCAGCCGCTCGGGCCGATCACCTGGTAGTTGAAGCGCGCCAGCACCTGCGAATGGAACAGCTCGCCGTCGTGACGCCGTGAGGCGGCGCTGGCCTGCGGCAGGTCGGTGGCCTCGGGGTCGCCGAGGTAGAAGCCGATGTCGAGTTCCTTGTTCAGCAGTTGGGCCAGCACGTCGCCGCTCGTGCCCTGATGCAGCTCGGTCTCGAGCTCGGGCGCCAGCGCCACCAGTTCGGTGAGGAAGGGGCTGAGCCGCGTGAAGTCGGGGTCGAGGATGGTGCCGATGCGCAGCGAGCCGCGCACGCCGCCCTTGAGCCGCTCGGCGGCCACCGCGAAATCGCTCAGGCTCTCGAGCGCATGTTCGGCGTGGTTGAGCAGCGCCGCGCCGTCGCGCGTGAGCAGCAGGCCGGTGGGCGTGCGCTGGAACAGCTCCAGCTCGACCAGCGCGCCCAGCTCCTTGAGCTGCAGGCTCACGGCCGGCTGCGTGAGGAACAGGCGCTGCGCGCCGCGCGACACCGAGCCCTCGCGGGCCACGGCCACGAAGGCCTGCAGGAGCCGGGGCTCGATCTTCTTCATGCCGCGCCGGGGAAAGGCTGCAGCTGCTTGTACATGACGAAGGCGTCCACGAAGCCCAGCTGCGGATGCCTGAATGCGCCCGGCAGCGTGCCGACGATGGCGAAGCCCATGTGCTGCCACAGCCGCACCGCGCGCTCGTTGGTGGAGACGACGAAGTTGAACTGCATCGCCAGGAAGCCCATGCGCAGGGCCTGCTGCTGCGAGTGTTCGCACAGCGCCGAGGCCACGCCCAGGCCGCGCGCCGCCTCGGACACCACGTACCCGCAGTTGCTCACGTGCGCGCCCTGGCCGGGCTGGTTGGGGCGGATCACATAGGTGCCGAGCACGGCGCCTTCGTCGTTGCAGGCCACGAAGGTCAGGGTGGGCACCTTCATCCACGAATGGCGGGCCTGTTCTTCCGTCACATCGGGCGGGTAGGTGTAGGTGTCGCCGCGGCGGAACGTCGGTTCGAGAACGGCCCAGAGGCTGGGCCAGTCGGTATCGAGGGCTTCGCGGATCTGGATCATGGGGTGATTCGGAAAAGGTGCGGCATGCCAACAAGGATAATCCGCGCCCATGGAAATCATCAGCTTTCTCGTCGACTTCATCCTTCACGTCGACAAACACCTCGAGGCCTTCGTGGTCGCCTACGGCCCCTGGGTCTATGCGCTGCTGTTCCTGATCGTGTTCGTCGAGACCGGCGCGGTGGTCATGCCGTTCCTGCCGGGCGACTCGCTGCTGTTCATCGTCGGGGCGCTGTGCGGCGTGGGGCTCATGAGTTTTCCGCTGGCCTGCGGCATCCTGATCGCGGCGGCCATCCTGGGCGACCAGTGCAACTACTCGATCGGGCGCTACTTCGGGCCCAAGGTGTTCCAGTGGGAGAACTCGCGCTTCTTCAACCGCAAGGCCTTCGACCAGGCCCACAGCTTCTACGAACGCTACGGCGGCATCACCATCGTGCTGGCGCGCTTCATGCCCTTCATTCGCACCTTCGCGCCCTTCGTGGCCGGCGTGGCCGAGATGAACCGCGCGAAGTTCACGGCCTACAACGTGGGCGGTGCGCTCATCTGGGTGCTGGGCATCGCCACCGCGGGCTACTTCTTCGGCAACCTGCCGTTCGTGCGTCAGCACCTGGACAAGATCATCTGGGCGCTGATCTTCGTGCCCGGCCTGCTGGCCATCTTCGGCGCGTGGCGCGCCTCGAAGGCCGAGAAGGCGCGGGCGGCGGCATCGCAGGCCTGAGCGGCTCCCGGCTCGCCGCCAAGAAAAAACGCGCCGGAGGGCGCGTTTTTTCGTTGAGGGTTGGAAGGATCAATCAGTAGCGCGGCCCGTTGTCCGGGTAGTAGCCACTGCCGCGCGGGTAGCGTTGCTGGTTGTAGTAGTTGCGCTCGTCGACGTTGCGGCCCACCTGGTTGCCGATGATGCCGCCGATGGCCGCGCCGCCGAGCGTGCTGCCCGTGTTGCCGCCGATCGCATGGCCCACCGCCGCGCCGCCGAGTGCGCCAATGCCGGTGCCGAGGTTCTGGTTCGGACCGCTCGCACAACCTGCCAGCGTCATGACCGAAGTGGCAGCTGCAGCGGCGATCCAGAGACGTGTCTTCAACATGAGGTCCACCTTTCGAGAGTGATGGCTCATCATGGTCAAAAGTATGCATTTCGCGGTGTAGGAGCCTGCCGCGCTTGCCTGTGCGCAGGGGCGCGTGTTGCGGAACGCAACGCCTGAAAGCGGGTGTGGCCAGGTGGTGCTATGGGGTGCGCGGCTTCGGCGCCTTCTTCTTCGGGGCTTCCAGCGCACCCGACGACGCCGCCCGCAGGATGCGGCGGAAGGTGGGGCATTCCATGTGGCTGGGCGCGGGGCAGACCGCCGCATGCCGCAGGCCGTCGCGCATCGCCGTGAGCTGGCGGATCGTGCGGTCCAGGTCCTGCGCCTTGTCCGCGAGCACCTGCCGGTCGATGCGCGGCTTGCCTTCGGGCGAGAACATGTGGCCGATTTCCTCCAGCGAGAAACCGGCGGCGCGCCCCAGCGCGATGAGCGCCAGCCGCTCCAGCACCTCGGGCGCGAACACGCGGCGCAGGCCGTGCCGGCCGGTCGAGGCGATCAGCCCTTTTTCTTCATAGAAGCGCAGCGTCGAGGCGGGAACGCCGGCGCGTTGCGCCACTTCCGAAATGTCCATGTGCCGGCCCCCTCTTGACTTCAAGTCGACTTGAATTGGCACAGTCTAGCTCTCGCCGCTTGAAGGCACCTGAAGGAAAACGATCATGGACGACACATCTCCCGCCAATGCCGAGCAGGCCGCCTTGTGGAACGGCCACGCTGGCAGCGCCTGGGTCCGGACGCAGGCCGTGCTCGACGCGATGTTCCAGCCGCTCGAAGCGCGGCTGACCGACGCGGTGCGCGCCGTGGGCGCACGCCGCGTGCTCGACGTCGGCTGCGGCACCGGTCGCACGACGCTCGCCGTGGCGCGGCAACTCGGCCCGGCGGGCCAATGCCTTGGCGTCGACATCTCGGCGCCGATGATCGAGGCGGCGAAGGCCCGCGCTGCACGCGAGGTGCTCCCGTCGGCCCGCTTCGTCTGCGCCGACGTGCAGGGCCATGCCTTCGAGCCGGCCGCGTTCGACACGGTCATCTCGCGCCTGGGCGTGATGTTCTTCGACGACCCGGTGCGGGCCTTCACGAACCTGCGGCACGCGTCGACCGACGGTGCGGCCCTGCGCTGCATCGCCTGGCGCGGCGGGGCTGACAACCCGTTCATGACCACGGCCGAGCGCGCCGCCGCGCCGCTGCTGCCCGGCCTGCCGCCGCGCCAGCCGAACGCACCGGGCCAGTTCGCGTTCGCTGACCGCGCGCGGGTCGCGGGCATCCTCGAGGCGAGCGGATGGGGCGAGGTCGACATCCAGCCCTTCGAGGTCGAGTGCGCGTTCCCCGCGACGGCGCTGGCCGACTACTTCACGCGGCTCGGGCCGGTCGGCCTGGTCCTGCAGGAGGTGGATGCCACAACGCGCGCGCAGGTCGTCGAGACGCTGCATGCCGCCTTCGCGCCCTATGTGCAGGGCGACGACGTGCGCTTTGTCGCGGCCTGCTGGATGATCGCGGCGCGCGCGCCGGGGCGGGAGCGTGGCCATGTCTGAGGCCGTCGAATGCGCGCTGCGCACGCTGTGGATCGGCGCCGGCGCGACGGTGGTGATGGACCTGTGGGCCGTGCTGCGCCAGCGCCTGTTCGGCATCCCCTCGCTGGACTACGCGCTCGTCGGTCGCTGGCTCGTGCACCTGACGCGCGGGCGCTTCTTTCACGACCCCATCGGCAAGTCGCCGCGCGTGGCGGGCGAGGGCGTCATCGGCTGGACCGCGCACTACCTGCTCGGCATCGCGTTCGCGGCCGTGCTGCTCGTAGGTTGGGGGCTGGCGTGGGCGCGCCAGCCGACGCTGGTGCCTGCGTTGATCGTCGGCGTCGGCACCGTGCTCCTGCCGTTCTGCGTGATGCAGCCGGCGATGGGGGCGGGCTTTGCGGCGCGCCGCACGCCGCGCCCGGCGATGGCGCGGTTCCAGAGCTTGGTCACGCACGCGGTCTTCGGCGTCGGCCTTTATCTGGCCGCGTGGGTCGCCCGCGTGGCGGGCTTCTAGGTCACAGCTGGCGGCTGCGCGCCAGCGGCGGGTTCTGCGCAAAGTAGCGCTGGATGCCGCGCATCAGCGCGTCGGCCAGGTTCTCCTGGTAGTCGGCGCGGCGCAGGTTGGCCTCTTCCTCGGGGTTGCTGATGAAGGCCGTCTCGACCAGCACGCTCGGGATGTCGGGCGCCTTCAGCACCGCGAAACCGGCCTGCTCGACCTGCGCCTTGTGCAGCCGCGCGCCGATGCCCTTGATTTCGCCGAGCATCGCGCCGCCGAGCTTCAGGCTGTCGTTGATCTGCGCGGTGGTGCTCATGTCGAGCAGCGCGCGCTGCACCTGCGCCTCGTGGTTGCCCACGTTCACGCCGCCGACCTTGTCGGCGTCGTTTTCCTTGTTGGCCAGCCAGCGCGCGGCGCTGCTGGAGGCGCCGCTCTGGCTCAGTGCGAACACGCTGGCGCCGCGCGCGGCGGGCGTGGTGAAGGCGTCGGCATGGATGCTCACGAACAGGTCGGCCTGCACGCGCCGCGCCTTCTGCACGCGCACGCCCAGCGGCACGAAGAAGTCGGCATCGCGCGTGAGAAAGGCGCGCATCGGGCTGCCGTTGACGCTGGCCGCGTTGATGCGCTCGCGCAGGCGGTGCGCCACCTGCAGCACGATGTCTTTCTCGCGCGTGCCGTTCGGGCCGATGGCGCCGGGGTCTTCACCGCCGTGGCCGGGGTCGAGCGCCACGATGATGATGCGGTCGGTGCGGCTGGCCGTGGCGCGCGGCGGCGGACCGGGCGGCGTCACGGGCCGAGCCGGGGGCGCAGCGGCCACCACGGGCGGCGGTGCCGGCGGCAGCGGCATGCCGCCGGGCGGCAAGGCCGGTGCGGGCGCGGAGGGCGCGGGGCGCGCGGCCTGCTGCGCCATCAGGTCGCCCAGCGGGTCGCCGGGCGGCATCGCGGGGCGCACGGGCGCGGGGGCCGGCGACGGCGTGGCGGGGGCGGGCGGGGCGGTGGCGACGACCGGGCCGTTGCTGGGGGTGGTGCTGCTGCCGTTCTTGGGCGCATCGCGCAGCCGCTCGGCGATCAGCGCTTCCATCGGGTCGATGGCCTGTTCGGGGTACAGGTCGAGCACCAGCCGGTGCTTGTAGGCGGCGACGGGCGCCAGCGAGAACACCTGCGGGCGCACGGTCTGCTTCAGGTCGAACACGATGCGCACCACCTTCGGTGCGTTCTGCCCGATGCGCAGGCCGTTGATGTACGGGTCGCCGGGCTTGATCTTGCCGACCAGGTCGCGCAGCTCGGTGTTCAGGTCGATGCCCTCGATGTCCACGGCCAGCCGGGGCGGGCTGCCGACCACGAGCTGCTGCGAGTTGAGGCGGGCGTCGGACTCGATGGTCACGCGGGTGTAGTCGGCGGCGGGCCACACGCGCACGGCGAGGATGCTGGCGCCGCGCGCGATCTGGTGCACGCCCAGCATCAGCGCGATGCTGCCGCCTTGCAGCAGCACGCGCCGTTTCAGGCCGGTCGCCTTCATGCGGCCAGGCACGCCAGCAGATCGCTGCCGCGAGGGGTGTTCGCCAGGAGGGTCACGCTGCGGGTGTCGTCGGTCATTGCTTCTATTTTAATAGCTAGGTCGGCAGGTGGGGTGCGCCCCGCGGCGTTTTCCGGCCACTCGGCCAGCTTGAGGCCCGGGCCCGCGAAGATGTCGCGGAAGCCCGCGTCGTCCCATTCGCGCGGGTCGGCGAAACGGTAGAAATCGAAGTGGTAGATGGCCAGCCCGTCGGGCGCCTCGTGCGGCTCGACCACCGCGTAGGTGGGGCTCTTGATGCGTCCGGTGATGCCGAGCGCGCGCAGCAGGTGACGCACGAAGGTGGTCTTGCCGGCGCCCAGGTCGCCCTGCAGCGCGATGAAAGCGTCGCGCAACGCGGGCGATGCGGCGAGCGCGCGCGCCAGCGCGTCGGTGTCGTCTTCGCCCTGCCAGCGCAGGGTGCGCGTTTCTACAATCGGCAAGTGATCGTCAGCCATCCACTCGTTGCTCGTATTCAGGCCTTGGCCCGGGAACTCGGATTCTCCCAAATCGGAATCGCGGGCGTCGATCTGTCGAGCGCCGAAGACGGTCTGATGCAATGGCTGGCCCATGGGTTCCATGGAGAAATGCAATACATGGCAACGCACGGCACGCGCCGCGCGCGGCCCGCGGAGCTGGTGCCGGGCACGGTGAGCGTGATCACCGCGCGCATGGACTACCTGCCGCGCGACACCGACGCCGAGTGGCAGGCCATCGAGTTCGACCGGCTGCGCCGGCCCGGCGAGGCCATCGTGTCGCTGTACGCGCGGGGCCGCGACTATCACAAGGTGCTGCGCAACCGCCTGGCCAAACTGGCCGAGAAGATCGCCGAAGAGGTCGGCCCCTTCGGCCACCGCGCCTTCACCGATTCGGCGCCGGTGCTCGAGGCCGAGCTCGCCTCGCGCAGCGGCCAGGGCTGGCGCGGCAAGCACACGCTGGTGCTCGACCGCGACGCGGGCTCGATGTTCTTCCTGGGCGAAATCTACGTCGACATGGCGCTGCCGCCGAGCGAGCCCGTCAGCGCGCACTGTGGCAGCTGCAGCGCCTGCATCGACGTGTGCCCGACGCGTGCCATCGTCGCGCCGCAGCGGCTCGATGCGCGCCGCTGCATCTCCTACCTGACGATCGAGCACGCCGGCGCCATTCCGGTGGAGCTGCGCCCGCTCATGGCCAACCGCATCTACGGCTGCGACGACTGCCAGCTGATCTGCCCCTGGAACAAGTTCGCGAAGAAGAGCACGCTGCCCGACTTCGACGCGCGCGAGGGGCTCACGGGCCGCACGCTGGCCGAGCTGTTCGCGTGGAGCGAGGAAGATTTCTTGCGCCGCACCGAAGGCAGCCCGATCCGCCGCATCGGCCACGAGCGCTGGCTGCGCAACATCGCGGTGGCGCTGGGCAATGCGGTGCGCTCAGGCGAGGGCGGCGCGAAGGAAGCGCTGGCCACGCGCGCCGAACATCCGAGCGAGCTGGTGCGCGAGCATGTCGCGTGGGGGCTGGCGCAGCAGCCCGAAGATCAACCGACTTAAGCGGGAAGAATCTCGCGCACGCGTTCCCAAGGGCGGCACATGAGCGTGCCGCGCGGCGACACGACGATGGGCCGCTGCAACAGGATCGGGTTCGCCACGATCGCGTCGAACAGCTGGTCGTCCGTCAGTTTCTCGTCCGCCAGCTTCAGTTCTTCGTAGGGCGCTTCCTTCGTGCGCAGCAGGTCGCGCGCCGTCAGGCCCATGGCCTTCGCCAGCTCGCGCAGCTTCTTCTTCGAGGGCGGCGTTTCCAGGTACAGGACGATCTCGGGCTCCACGCCGCTTTCGCGGATCAAGCCCAGCACGTTGCGCGACGTGCTGCAGTTGGGCTTGTGGTAGATCGTCATCGGGTAGGCGGTGGTCGGTGTGCGTGCGGTCATGGCGTCGATTATGAGAAGAGACGAACGGGCCTCAGCTTGTCTCTTCGTCCGCATCCATCGAGAACGGAAAGCGTGCCGCCCAGAACGCCGCCAGCCGTGGGTCGGCGTCCACGCGCCGCACCACGCGCGCCATGCGCGGCGCCACGCGGTAGAAGCGCCGGCGGGTCGGCGTCCAGCGCGACACCACAGTCACGTACAGGTCGAGCATGCTGAGCGTGTCGCCGAGCAGGTAGGGCGCGGGTTCGTCGATCTGCGTGTCCATGAGGTGCCAGCAGTGCGCGATGCGCGCGGCCGTGCGTTCGAGCACCACGGCCTGCGCGGCGGCGTCGGCCGCGAGGCGCGACGGCTCGTCGCGCACCCAGAACATCGAATAGATCGAGGCCGGCAGGTAGACCATCCATCGCAGGTACTGCGCGCGGCGCGGATCGCCGGGCGCGGGGCAAAGCCCGGCCTCGGGATAGCGGTCGCCCAGCCAGATGAGGATGGCCGCGCTCTCGGTCATGACTTCGCCCGAAGGCAGCACGAGCGCGGGCACCTGCTGCATCGGGTTGACGCCGGTCAGTCGCTCGCGCTCGGACTCGCCCTCCCAGGGGGCGATGTCGACCGTGTCGACCTGCGCGCCGATCAGCGTCAGCGCGGCATGGATGGGCGTGGCGCCCGAGCCGGGCGCCCCATAGAGGGTGTAGCGGTCGGCGGCTGCTGCTGCGACCGCCGGGGCGGATGGAGAGGCCATCCGCGCAGGTTACTGCACGCTTGCGCCTCTTGCCAACCCGCTCAGGCGGCCAGCAGGGCGTCGACCTTGTCCAGCGCCTCGAGCGTCTTGAAGCAGGCCTCGGCCACTTCGGTGCCCTTGATTGCGAAGTGGCGGTGGAAGTACTTGCGGTGCTCCACGTGCTCGTGGAAGTGGTGCGGCGTGAGCACGGCCGAGAAGATCGGCACGTCGGTCTCCAGCTGCAGCGACATCAGCGTGCTGACGACGGTGTTGGCGACGAACTCGTGGCGGTAGATGCCGCCGTCCACCACCAGCGCGCAGCCGATGATGGCCGCGTACTTGCCCGAGTTGGCCAGGCGCTTGGCGTGCAGCGGAATCTCGAAGGCGCCAGGCACATCGAAGATGTCGATGAGTTCGCGCGCCACGCCGAGCCGCGCCATCTCTTCGAGAAAAGCGTCGCGTGCCTGGTGGACGATGTCGGAATGCCATTGCGCCTCGACGAATGCGATGCGCTGGCCGCGCGGCGAACCCGACGCGGTGACGGCAGAAAGGGGAAGGTCGTTGATCTGACTCATGGTGTGCCTCTTGAAAGCAGGTTTCCTGAATCAGGGCGCACGAAACCACAGGCCCGCTCGCGCGCCGGTTTGCCAAAAGAAGCAAAGCAAGGCGCGCGGGCATGCCCGCATTTCGCGCTCTCTTTCATCCGGACTGTGACCGTCGGCTTCGGAATCGCACCGAAATCTGCTGACCCTCGAACCTGTGGCAGGTCCGAGGCGCTCGCGGGCTTGTGCAACTTTCGTTGCCATCACCGCCGGTGGGGAATTGCACCCCGCCCTGAGAACGCTTGCCGTCCGGCGAACCGGACGACGGCGCGATTCTAGAAGCACGCCGCCGGGCCGGTTGTCGCCCGCGCGCCAGACCTTCGAGCGCGCGGGGATTTGCTTCAGAAGCGGTACGTCGCGCTCGCGGTCAGGGTACGGCGCTGGCCGTAGAAGCAGTCGCCGCGTGCCAGGCAGGTGGTGATCTGCACCTTGTCGGTCAGGTTGGCCACATTGAGCGCCAGGCGCAGCGGGCCGTTGTCCCACGCGAACATCGCGTCGAACAGCGTGACCGCGGGCGCGGGGGTGCTGTCCATGCCGTCGTACGACTTGCCCAGGTAGCGCACGCCGCCGCCGGCCGAGAAGCCGTGCAGGCCGCCGATCGAGAAGCGCTTGGTCACCCAGGCAGAGGCCGTGTGCTTGGGCACGCCCGAGATGCGCTTGCCCAGGTCGGCGCCGTTGCTCTTCGACACGCGCGCGTCGGTGTAGGCGTACGAGGCGATCCAGTCCCAGTCGCGCGCGATGCTGCCCTTGTACTCGAGCTCCAGGCCCTTCACGTGCACTTCGCCGAGCTGCACGCTGTTGAGCGGGTTGGTCGGGTCGGTGGTCTTGCGGTTGGTGTCGCGCAGGTCGTACACCGCCGCCATGAACGAGGTGCGCTGGCCCGCGGGCTCCCACTTCACGCCGGCTTCCCACTGCTTGCCGCGCTGGGGCTTGAAGGGGTTGTTCGACGTGTCGACGCCGCCCAGCGGCAGGAACGATTCGGCATAGCTCAGGTACGGCGCCCAGCCGCCGTCGGCCAGGTAGACCAGGCCGGCGCGCTTGGTGGTGGCCTTGTCGTCGGCCGCCGCGGCGGGGCGGCCTTCGGTGTCGGTGGTGGCCTTGTCGTGGCGCAGGCCCAGCAGGCCGATCCAGCGGCCGTACTTGACCTGGTCCTGCACGTACAGGCCCGCCTGCTTCTGCACCACCTCGGGTGCGCGCGTGAAGCTGGTGGGGGCCGTGTAGTTGCCGTACACCGGCGCGTACACGTCGAGCGCGCCCGCGCGGCCGCGGCCCGAGAGTTTGGAGGTGGTGTTGCGCTGGAAGTCGGCGCCCAGCAGCAGCGTGTGCTCGACCTCGCCGGTCTTGAAGTGCGCTTCGGCCTGGTTGTCGAGCAGCAGCATCTTGCCGCCGTTGATGTCGCTGCTCAGGTCGCGTTCGATGGTGCGCTGGTCGGCGTTGAACACCGGGCGTGCCGGACGGCCCGTGAGGCGGTTGGCCGTGAAGCTGGTGTACGAGGTGTTGTACCAGACCTTGCTCTCGGTCGAGCGCAGGTTCTGGCGCACCGTCCAGGTGTCGTTGAGGCGGTGGCTGAACAGGTAGCCCAGCGAGGTGCTGCGCGTGTCGAAGCGGTCGAAGCCCGGCTCGCCGGTGAAGGTCGAGGTCGGGATGCGGCCGTACAGCGAGGGCAGCAGCGTGCCCTGCCACGGGAAGAAGCCGATCAGCGAGCCGCTCTTGTCCTTCTGGTAGGACGCCTGCAGCGTGAGCGAGGTGTCGGCGTTCGGGCGCCAGGTGAGCGAGGGCGCGATCGCGATGCGGTCGTCCGACACGTGGTCGACCTGCGTGCCGCTGTCGCGGTTCACGGCCACGAGGCGGTACATCCACTTGCTCTCGGGATCGAGCGAGCCGGTGAAATCGGCGGCGATCTGCTTGCGCGCGTTGTTGCCCAGCTGCAGCTGCACCTCGCGCTGCGTCTCGGCCTGCGGACGCTTCGACACGAGGTTGAGCACGCCGCCGATGCCGCCCTGGCCGTACAGCACCGACGAAGGGCCGCGCAGCAGCTCCACGCGCTCCAGCATGTACGGGTCGGGCCGGCTGGCGTTGTAGGTGCCGTAGGTGCGTTGCAGGCCGTCGAGATACTGCACGGCGTCGCCGCCGCGGGCCTTGAACGAATCCACGCGGCTGTCGAAGTAGCTCGACACCACGCCGGCCGTGTAGTTGGTGGTCTCGCGCAGGGTGAGCGCGCCCTGGGCTTCGATCTGGTCGCGCGTGACGACCGAGATGGCCTGCGGCGTCTCGATCAGCGGCGTGTCGGTCTTGGTGGCGGTGCTGCCGCGCCTGGCGACGAAGCCCGTCACGGGGCCGGTGGCGGTCTCGCCGGCATCGCCCGAGACGGTGACGGTGGGCAGCGCCTGCCGCGTTTCGGCAGCGGCGGTTTCTTGCGCGTGGGCATGTGCGCTGGCGGCGAGCGCCGCGGCGGTGACCGCGAGCGAGGCATAGCCCCGCCGCGTGAGCGGCGTTCCGGGGCGGCGATTCTTGAGTGTCATGTGCAGCTTCTCCTGTGTCCTGCTTCGGACGTGTCTAGGGCGGGGGAGTGGCTGCGGCGCGGTCAGGCGCGCCATGGCTTCTCGGGTGCGATCGAAAAAAGCGGAAACGAACGAGCGCGTGCCGTGGCGCATTCCGAAAGGAAAGCGCATCCGGCTGGTGTTGTGTGTCTACGGCGTCGTGGGGGCAGTGGCCGGGGGCGATGACGGGGGGTGTCGTCGCTCGGGCTGCTGCGTCTTCGTTCCTTCGAAGACGGCTGGCGGGCTCGCGGCGGGCGCGGGCGGCTGGCTGAGGCGGGCGATTATAAAAGGCCGCGTCAGCGGCCCGCGAGGAACTGCGTCATGCGGTGCAGTTCTTCGTCGAGGCCCGTGCGGAAGGCCGCGCCGTGCGGCTTCTTCGCGTCGGCGTAGCCGAAGGTGGGCTGCAAGCGGCCCTCAGGGGCACTCACGTTGGCCCAGCCGATCACGCGGTCGTGCCACAGCATCGGCAGCGCGTAGTAGCCGAACTGCCGTTTCGGCGCGGGCGTGTAGGCCTCGAACTTGTACGTCCAGCCCCACAGCAGCTCGAAGCGGCGGCGGTCCCACACCACCGGGTCGAAGGGCGCGAGCAGCCGCACCGCATCGTCGGGCGCATGACGGCGCGAGACGGGGTTCTCGTCGGCGGGCCAGTACCACGTCGTGCCGTCGATGCGGCAACTGGCCAGCTCCTCGCGCGCCAGCCGCAGCGCCGCCTGCGTCTGCGCAGCCAGGTGCGGCGCGCCATAGCCGAGCAGGCGAACGAGGTAGGTCAGGCTCGTGGCCGGCAGCGGCGCGTACTTGCGCACCACCAGTTCGATGAGCGCCGCCGCACGCTGCGCGCGCCCGGCGGGGCTGTCGTCGGCGGGCGGATGGCTCACCGCTTCATAGACCCGCGTGCCGCTGTCGCGCCGCACCACGCGCAGCAGGCCGCGGTAGTGCATGCCGTCGAGCAGGTGCGTGGTGGCGTTGCTGGAGCCGCCCCAGTAGTTCTGGATGCGGCCATGCGCGAAGTGCTGCTCGACCTGGCGCGGATGCACCGGGCCGTGCTCGCGCACATAGGCCAGCACGTCGGCGGCCTTGCGGCGCGTGTCGGCGTCCCAGGCTTTCCTGGCCTCGCGCGGATGCATCAGCGCCAGGTGCTCACGCGGCAGGAAGCCGTAGTTGACGAGGCAGTCTTCCTCGATCGCGAGCCGCGCGTAGCGGCTTTCGAGATCGCCTGCGCGGTAGTCCTTCACGCGGTGGCGCAGCGTGAGGTCTTGCGCACGCGCCGGCGCACGGATCGGGTCGGCCTGCACGAAGCCGAGCTTGCGGATGGCGGCGAGCAGCGTCGTCGGCGTGAAGAGGGTGCGCGCGACGGCGTAGCGGCGCAGGTCGTCGAGGGTGGGGTCAGCCATGGGGCGAATTGCAGCACAAGCGGCTGCCTTTCGCTTCGGCCGGATCGATCAGACCGCGCTGCGGTGTCGTTCGATGCAGACGTCGAGCGTCTCGGCGCCGGGGCGCTGCCACCAGTCGAGGTTCGAGAAGATCTCGACCTCGCTGAAACCCGCGAAGCCAGCATCCTCGACCCAGCCGCGAATCTTCTTCAGCTCGACCACGCCGTCGCCCATCATCCCGCGATCGGAGAGCAGGTCGCGCGTCGGCGTGAGCCAGTCGCAGACGTGGTACGCCAGCAGCCGTTCGCGGCCGGCGCGGGCGATCTGCTGTTGCAGCTTCGGGTCCCACCACACGTGGTAGATGTCGAGCGCAACGCCGAGCATGCCGGTCTTGCCCGCATCGAGTTCGTCGCACAGGTCGAGCGCGTGCTCGAGCGTGTTGATGCAGGCGCGGTCGGCCGCCTGCATCGGGTGCAGGGGCTCGATGGCCAGCGGCATGCCGACCTCGCGCGCGTAGTCGAGCGAGGCGGCGATGCCGTCGCGCACTTCGCTGCGCGCGCGGGCGATGTCCTTGTATGCGGCCTTGCCGTCGAGCGCGCCAGGCAGGGCGCCGACGACCAGCACGAGGCAGGGCGCATCGAGCGTCTTGGCCTCGTCGATGGCGCGGCGGTTGTCGTCGAGCGCGGCCTTCAGGCCGGCCGCGTCGGGCGCGGGAAAGAAGCCGCCCCGGCAGTAGCCCGAGAGGCCGATGCCGTGCGCCTTCAACTGCTTGGCCACCTTGTTGAGCCCGACGGCCGCGACCTGGTCGCGCCATGGGCTGATGGCGCGGATGCCGCGTTCGGCGCACTGGTCGATGAGGCGGTCCAGCGGCACCTCGGCGCCCGACTGCTTGCGGATGGTCGCCGTGTTGATCGACAGCCAGTCGTGGTTCTGCGAAAAGTCGCGCATGGTCGCCATCAACCTTCCACGCCGTGCAGCGCCAGCAGCGTCTTCATGCGCCGCACCGCGAGCTCCGGTTGCTCCAGCAGGTTGGCCGCATCCGCGAGACGGAAGAGTTCAGCGAAGTGCTGCAGCGAACGCGTGCTCTGCTGCCCGCCCACCATCGTGAAGTGCTTCTGGTGGCCGTTGAGCCAGGCCATGAACACCACGCCCGTCTTGTAGAAGCGCGTGGGCGCCGCGAAGATGTGGCGCGACAGCGGCACCGTGGGGCCGAGGATCGCGTGGAACTTCTCGCTGTTGCCCTGGGCCAGTGCGCCCAGCGCGGCACTCGCGGCGGGCGCGATGGCGTCGAAGATGCCCAGCAGGGCATCGCTCTTGCCGTGCGTCGGCTCGCTGCCGAAGCCGTCGCCGGCGATCAGTTCGGCGTAGTTGAAGTCGTCGCCTGTGTACATGCGCACGCCCTTGGGCAGGCGGCGGCGCATCGCGATTTCCTTGTCCTTGTCGAGCAGCGAAATCTTGATGCCATCGACCTTGTCTGGATGCGCCGCGATGATGCCCACGGCGGTGTCCATCGCCGCATCGACATCCTTGGTGCCCCAGTAGCCCGCGAGCGCCGGGTCGAACATGTCGCCCAGCCAGTGCAGCACCACGGGTTGCTTGGCCTGGCTCAGGATGCGGTCGTACACGCGCTCGTAGTCGGCGGGGCTCTTGGCCACGCGGGCCAGTGCGCGGCTTGCCATCACGATCAGCTTGCCGCCGAGCGCCTCGATGGCGGCCATCTGCTCCTCGTAGCCGCGGATCACGTCGTCGACGCTCTTCACGTCGTCGATGTTCAGGTGGTCGGTGCCGCAGCCCGAGGCGACGAGCGCGCCGGGCACGTCCTTCGCGGCGTCGAGCGAGCGGCGGATCAGTTCGAGCGACGTGGGCCAGTCGAGGCCCATGCCCCGCTGCGCGGTGTCCATCGCCTCGGCCACGCCCAGGCCCAGCGAGAACAGGTGGCGGCGGTAGGCGATGGTGGTGTCCCAGTCGACCGCGCATTGCAGCCACGGGTCGATGGCGGCGAGCGGGTCGGCCACGACGTGCGCGGCCGAGTAGGCGATGCGGTTGAACTTCACGCCCGCGTCGGGCTTCACCGGCGCGGTGCCGCGCAGGGCGTAGGGCGCGAGCGCGCCGCTCGCGGTGGGGAGGGTCAGCGACAGTTCCATGGCTTTTTTCAGACCTTCAGCGTGGGCACGTCGATCCAGCGACGCTCCTGCCAGGACGCGAGCGCGGCCTCGACCAGCTGCACGCCCTTGGCGCCTTCGGGCAGCGTCCACTTGTAGGGCGCGTCTTCCACCACGTGGCGAATGAAGTGTTCCCACTGGATCTTGAAGCCGTTGTCGTAGACCTGCGAGTCCGGAATTTCCTGCCACTGGTCGAAGAAGTTCATCGTCTGCTTCTCGTCGGGGTTCCACACCGGGCGCGGCGTGGCCACGCGCGACTGGGCGCGGCAGCTCGACAGGCCGGCCACGGCCGAGCCGTCGGTGCCGTCGACGTGGAAGGTCACGAGGTCGTCGCGGCGCACGCGCGTGGCCCAGCTCATGTTGAGCTGCGCGATCACCGGCTCGCCGTTGTGGCCCGTGAGTTCGCAGGTGGCGTAGGCCGCGTCATCGGCGGTGGCCTCGTAGGGCTTGCCGGCTTCGTCCCAGCGCGTGGGGATGTGCGTGGCGCCGATGCACGACACCGACTTCACCTCGCCGAACAGGTTGTCCAGCACGTAGCGCCAGTGGCACATCATGTCCAGGATCATGCCGCCGCCGTCTTCCTTGCGGTAGTTCCAGCTCGGGCGCTGGATGGGCTGCAGGTCGCCCTCGAACACCCAGTAGCCGAACTCCAGGCGCACGCTGAGCATGCGGCCGAAAAAGCCCGCGCGGCGCAGCATGTCGAGCTTGCGCAGGCCGGGCAGGAAGAGCTTGTCCTGCACCGCGCCGTGCTTCAGGCCCGTGGCCTTGCCGGCTTCGTCGGCCAGGCGGGCGATCTCGACGGCTTCGTTGAGGTTGGTGGCGATCGGCTTCTCGCAGTACACGTGCTTGCCGGCGCGGATGGCCTTGGCCAGCAGCGTGGGGCGCATCTGCGTGGTGCCGGCGTCGAAGAAGACGGTGTCGTCCTTGTTCGCGAGCGCCTGGTCGAGGTCGGTGCCCCAGCGCGGGATGTTGTGGGCCTTGGCGAGCGCTTCCATTTTCTCGGCGTTGCGGCCGATGAGAATCGGGTCGGGCATGACCTTGTCGCCGTTGGACAGCGTCACGCCGCCCTGGGCGCGGATGGCGCAGATGGAGCGGATCAGGTGCTGGTTCATGCCCATGCGTCCGGTGACGCCGTGCATGATGATTCCGAGACGTTGGGTGGCCATCGTGGGTTCCTTGGGGAGATGCAGGGGAAAAAAGAAAGGGTCTTCGATCGGCGTGGCGCGTGGCAACGCCGGGGCAGGCCGGGCTGCCCCGCGTGCACGACGCGGCGCGAGACCTCGGTGTGTCTGCTGTTACTGCTGGACCGCGAGGCCGGCGGCCTTCACGAGCTGCGCGTTGCTGGTGATCTCGTCCTTGATGTAGGCGTCGAACTGCTCGGGCTTGAGCGTCCAGGCGTCGGCGCCCAGCTTGAGAAAACGCTCCTTCACCTCGGGCGTGGCCAGGGCCTTGACCACTTCGTCGTGCAGGCGGTTGACGACGTCGCGCGGCGTCTTGGCGGGCGCCATCATGCCGATCCAGAAGTTGAACTCGGAGCCGGGCACGCCGGCCTCGGTGGTGGTGGGCACGTCGGGCAGGGCGGCGGCGCGCTTGGGCGAGCCCACGGCCAGCGCGAGCAGCTGGCCTTCCTTGATCTGGCCGATGACGGGCGCGATGGGCGAGAAGTAGTAGTCGACGCGGCCCGACAGCACTTCGGTGACGGCCTCGCCCGATCCCTTGAACGGGATGTTGGTGGCGTCGATCTTCGCTGCCATCTTGAATTTTTCGGCGTTCAGGTGCGTGGCGCTGCCCTGGCCGGCCGAGGCGAAGTTCATGCTGCCGGGCTTGGCGCGCGCGGCGGCCAGCAGCTGCGGCAGGGTCTTGATGTTCTTGCTGGGCGAGATGACCAGCGCGTTGGGCAGCGACGAGATCGGCGTGACGCCCGCGAAGTCGTGCACCGTGTCGAAGGGCAGCTTGGCGAAGGTCGACGGGCTCACCGTGTGCGACGACGAATGGATCATCACCGTGTACCCGTCGGGCGCGGCCGTGGCCACCGCCTGCTGGCCGATGGTGCCGCTGGCGCCGCCGCGGTTCTCGATGATCAGTGCCTGGCCCATGCTGGTGCCCATCTTGTCGGCGATGGCGCGGGCAATGATGTCCGTCGTGCTGCCGGCGGCGAACGGAACGATCACGCGGATCGGCTTGGTGGGGTAGCCGTTCTGCGCGGTCGCCAGGCCTGGCAGCAGGGCGGCCAGGCAGGTCAGCGAGGCCAGGAGGGTGGTGCGTGCAAGTTGCTTCAAGGTTGTCTCCGCGCGGTCGGGCCGCAGTTCTTGAGTCATCAATTCACCATTGAGTGAATTAGTGAATTGTAGGAACGGCTGCGCCGCAGCGTCAACCGACGCTGCTTGGTGGAAACCCGGAGGCGTGGAAAAGGGCGCCTGCAGCGCCCGAAGGCTCAGTGCAGGACGTAGCCCAGCACGAGGTCGGTCATGTGCGAGAGGCGTTGCGCCATCGCCTTGGGGGCACGCAGGTCACGCCCGAAGATGGCCGACAGCGTGTGGTTGTTCGAGAGGTAGAAGTAGCACAGCGAGGCGATCGAGATGTACAGCTGCACGGGGTCGACGCCGGCGCGAAAGAGGTTGTCTTTCTTGCCGCGCTCCAGCACGGTGTCGAGCAGCTGCACCAGCGGCGAGTTCATCTCCTGGATGCGCTCGGAGCGCTTCAGGTGCGCCGCGCCGTGCAGGTTCTCGCTGTTGAGCAGCGTGATGAACTCGGGATGCTCCAGGTAGTAGTGCCAGGTGAAGGACACCAGCTGGCGGATCGCCTCGACGGGCTCGATCTCGTCCAGGTGCAGGCGCTGCTCGGCGGCGCGGATGTCGGCGTACACGCGCTCCAGCACGGCCAGGAACAGGTCGTCCTTGCTGCCGAAGTAGTAGTAGATGAGGCGCTTGTTCAGGCCCGCGCGCTCGGCGATGCTGTCCATGCGCGCACCGGCCAGTCCGCGTGCGGCGAACTCGTCGCGCGCCGAGGCGAGGATGGCCAGTTGCGAGCGGTCGGCGTCGCGCGAGCGCGGCTCGAGCGTTTCGGGCAAAGAGTCCTTGGGGGCCTTCATGACGCGAATTTAACCAATTGGTGAATTAAGACAAGGCGTGGAAGGCAGGCACACATAATCGCCGGAGACATTTGCAACTGAGGTTCGAACTTTCCATGAGTACATCACAACCCGCGGGCCACCTGATCGTCGAGTGCCTGGTCGAACAAGGCATGCAACTCGCCTTCGGCGTGCCGGGCGAGAGCTTCCTGGCGGTGCTCGACGGCTTCCATGCCTACCGCGATCGCGCACGCTTCGTGGTGAACCGGCAGGAGGGCGGCGCGGCCTTCATGGCCGAGGCGCACGGCAAGCTCACGGGGCGCCCGGGCGTGTGCTTCGTGACGCGTGGGCCGGGCGCGACCAATGCCTCGATCGGCGTGCACAACGCGTTCCAGGATTCGACGCCGATGGTGCTGTTCGTGGGCGACGTCGGCAGCGACTTCCGCGACCGCGAGGCCTTCCAGGAAGTGGACTACGCCAGCTTCTTCGGGCCGAGCACCAAGGGTTTCGCCAAGCGCGTGGAGCGCATCGATGACGCCGACCGCATTCCCGAGTACATCGCGCGCGCCTTCGCCACCGCGATGAACGGCCGGCCGGGCCCGGTCGTGCTGGTGCTGCCCGAGGACATGCTGCGCACCGAGACGGCGGCGCGGCCGCTGGCGCGCGTGGAGGCGGTCCAGCCGTGGAGCGACCCGGGCGCGCTGCGCACGTTGCGCGAGTTGCTGCTGAAGTCGCAGCGCCCGCTGCTGATCGCCGGCGGCGGCGGCTGGACGCCGCAGGCCGCGCAGGCGCTGCAGCGCTTCGCCGAGAACTGGCGCCTGCCGGTGGCAAACGCCTTCCGCTTCCAGGACACCTTCGACAACCACCACCCGCAGTACGCGGGCGACGTCGGCATCGCCATCAACCCGAAGCTCGCGCAGCACGTGAAGGACGCCGACCTGGTCCTGGCCATCGGCCCGCGCCTGGGCGAGATGACGACCGGCGGCTACACGCTGCTCGAAGCGCCGAAGGCCAAGCAGACGCTGGTGCACATCCATGCGAGCGCCGAGGAACTGAACCGCGTCTACCAGGCCGACCTGGCGATCAACGCCGGCATGAGCGCCGCGGCGCGCAGCCTCGAGGTGCTGAGCGCGCCGCCCTCGCTGCCGTGGGAAGCCTGGACGCAGCAGCTGCACGCCGACTACGAAGCCTGGCTGCAGCCGCAGGCGCTCGCCGGCATGCCGGCCGAGACGCCGCGTGGTTCGGTCGACATGGCCGCCGTGGTGGCACTGCTGCAGAAGCACCTGCCGGCCGATGCGGCCATCACCAACGGCGCTGGCAACTTCGCGAGCTGGGTGCATCGCTACTTCCGCTACCACGGCCTGGCCAAGGGCGCCAAGACGCAGCTGGCACCCACCAGCGGGGCGATGGGCTACGGCGTGCCGGCGGGCATTGCCGCGAGCATCGCCACCGGGCGCGTGGCCTTCACCATCGCGGGCGACGGCGACTTCCTGATGAACGGGCAGGAGCTGGCCACGGCCTCGCAGCACGGCGGCAAGAGCATCGTCGTGCTGCTCAACAACGGCATGTTCGGCACGATCCGCATGCACCAGGAGCGCGAGTACCCCGAGCGCACCAGCGGCACCGCGCTGCGCAACCCGGACTTCTGCGGGCTGGCACGCGCCTATGGCTACGCGGCCGAGCGCGTCACCGAGACGGCGCAGTTCGAGGCCGCGCTGCTGCGCGCGCTGGCGGCCGACACGGGCACGCTGATCGAGATCCCGCTCGACCCCGAGGTGATCACCACGCGCGGCACGCTGGCGTCGATCACGCGCGCGGCGAAGCAGCAGGCGCAGGGCTGAGCGTCACGCGATGGCGGGCCACCTCGTCGCGCAGCGCGGGCGAGCGCAGTTCGAAGACGTCGAACAGGCCGAGCGCGTCGAGCGTGGGAATCAGCGCCGCGAGGTCGTCGCGGGCGACGCGGCGTTCGTCGGCCGTGGCGTTCGGGTCCTCGAGCACGCGCGCATTGGCGAGGAAGGCGCCGACCGAGCCCTTGCGCACGGTGTGGCCGTCGATGACGGTGAAGTCCTGTCCGTCGGGAATGATGTCTTGCGCTTTCATGGCGGTTCCTTGGTGGAGATGCGTCCAATGCTAGGCAGCAGGGCGGTGCCCGGCTTGCGGCGCGGGGCCAATCGATACCGCCCGCGGGCCAGCCATGGCGGTTGAGTCGCCCGCGACGCTCTGGCGCTACGCGCACGAAGCACCGCGCGTCACGGGCTATCACGCGCACGAGACTGGTCAGCTGTTCGCGCTGCGTGAGGGCCTGCAGGTCATCGAGACGCCCGCAGGGCGCTGGGTGCAGCCGCCGGGATGGATTGGCTGGATCGCGCCGCGCTGTGCGCATGCCGCGCAGAGCTTCGGGGCCACGGCGGGATGGCACCTGCACATCGATGCGTCGGTGGCGCAGGCCTTGCCGGAGGGGCTGCATGTCTTTGCCGCCACGCCGCTGGTGCGGGAGCTGGTGACGCGGCTGATGTCGCTGGCGCCATCCGACGCACTGCTGGAGCCCCGCCGCGCGCGATTGGTGGGTGTGCTGGTCGACGAGTTGGCGGCCGGCGGGCGCGAGTCGCTGCACCTGCCCATGCCGCAGGACCCGCGGCTGGTGGCGATGGCGCGTGCGCTGGCAGACGATCCGTCACTGGCCGACGGCATCGACGACTGGGCCGATCGCATCGGCATGGCCCGTCGCACGCTCACGCGCCGCTTCGCCGCAGAGACCGGACTGAGCTTCACGCAATGGCGCCAGCAGGCGCGCCTGCTCAAGGGCGTCGAGCTGCTGAGCCTGCATGAGCCGGTGACGGCGGTGGCGCTGACGGTGGGCTACAGCTCGGTGAGTGCCTTCATCGAGGCCTTCCGCAAGCACTTCGGCTGCACGCCCGCGCGCTTCTTCGAGGCGGGCGAGGGCTTGCTGCAGGCGAAAAAAAAGCCCGCATGACGCGGGCTTTTTGACTCAGGAGCACGAGGCCCCCGAACGCTTACTTGACGTGCTTGCCAATCAGCGCAGCCAGTTCAAACATCGAAACCTGGGCCTTGCCGAAGATTTCCTTCAGCTTGGCGTCGGCGTTGATGTTGCGCTTGTTGGCCTTGTCTTGCAGGTTGTTCTTCTTGATGTAGTCCCACAGCTTGCTCACCACAGCGGTGCGCGGCAGAGGCGTCGAACCGACCACAGCGGCCAGTGCCGGGCTGGGGGTCAGGGCCTTCATGAACGCAGCGTTGGGGGTGCGCTTCTTGGCGGGAGCAGCCTTCTTTGCAGGAGCAGCCTTCTTCGCCGGTGCAGCCTTCTTTGCAGGAGCCGCAGCCTTCTTGGCGGGCGCCGCTGCCTTCTTGGCCGGAGCGGCCTTCTTTGCAGGAGCCGCAGCCTTCTTTGCGGGAGCGGCCTTCTTTGCCGGAGCTTTCTTGGCCGGAGCCTTCTTTGCAGTTGCCATGGTTGATTTCCTTTTTTGGTTGAACGTTCACCAATGAAAAACTTGCGTCTCCAGTGGCAATGCGGATGCTAAATGAGAAAAAACGCGTTTCCAAGGGAAAAAGCGCTTTTTTCATTGGGAGCTGTTGTTTTTTCAGAGGGGAGAAGGGACGTTGTTCACGTTCGTCGCCCCGGCCACGTCGCCAGCACCACGCCCACGAGGGCGATCGCGAACGCAAGCAGCTGCGGCGAAGTGAGGTTTTCCCCGAGCACGAGCACGCCCACGAGCGCCGCGCTGACGGGCAGCAAGACAGTGAAGACACCCGCTTGTGCCGCTGGTACGTGGCGAAGTCCGGTCATCCACAGCCACACGGTCCAGATGCTGGCGGCCAGCGCGTAGGCCACGAGCAGCGCCCAGGTGCCGAAGCGCACGGCGGTGAAGTCGAACTGCAGCGCGAACCAGATGCCGAAGGGCATCGACAGCACGAAGCCCCACAGGTTGATGAGCGAGGCGATGCGCTTGGGCCCCAGCTTGCCGGTGAGCGACTTGCCGATCACCGCGTAGGCGGCCTCGCAGAGCACCGCGCAGAACACGAGCAGGTTGCCCAGCCAGGGCATCGACGGCGCGCCGACCCCACTGCCGGTGGTGGCCGGTGCATGCGTCGGCGTGAAAGCGAGCAGGCCGATGCCGAGCGCGGCGCAGCCGATGGCCAGCCCGATGCGCGCCGTGATGCGCTCGCGCAGGAAGAGCCAGCTCGCCACCGCGACCACGGCGGGGATCGACGCCATGATCACGCCCGCCGACACGGCGCTCGTGAGGCTCACGCCGAACAGCATGCAGATCGAGAACAGGAAGTTGCCGAGGAAGGACTCCAGGAAGACGAGCCCGCGCGTGCGTGCGCTCATGGGCGGTTCGTCCGGCGTGGGCTGGAGCCAATGCGGCATGGCGAGCGCCGCGATGCCGAAGCGCAGCCAGGCCAGCAGCAGCACCGGGAAGGCTGCCACCAGCGGCTTGGAGAGGGCGACGTAGATGCCGACGAGCGACATGCTCAAGGCCAGGCAGCCGTAGGCCACGAGGCGGCCGGAGGTGGATGCGGCGGGGTTCAATAGACTGGGCGCTGGTTGTTGATCGGATGGATTCGATGATGCCCCACGTTCTTGTCTACGGCACGCTGCGGCGCGGCGGGCGCAACGACATCGCGCGCTACCGGCCGGCGCCGGTGTTCGTCGGCGAGGCCGTCATCGCGGGCACGCTGTACGACCTGGGTGCGTACCCGGGCGTGGTGCTCGGCGGGGCAGGGCGCGTGAAGGGCGAGGTCTACCGCATCACGCCGGAGGTCGAGCGCGAACTCGACCGGCTCGAGGAAGTGGCCGACGACGATTCGGGCGAGTACATCCGGCGCCGCGTGCGCGTGGCGGTGGGAACGCAATCGATCGACTGCCTGGTCTACGAGATCCATCCGACGCGCATCGCGGGCCGCCATGTGATCGACAGCGGCGACTGGATCGCGCATGCGGCGGGCGTCGCGGGATAGGCGCAGGTTTTCACAACCGAAAGAACGGTTTCGCATCGCGAAAATTCAAACTGCTGCGCCGCAATATTTTTTCTCGATATGAGAAAAATAATTTCTCATTGAGAAATATCTCCGTAAGTTGTTGATTTTGTTGGTTCAAAAATATGTCTTCTATAAGACATAAGAGTCCGCAATCGGATTACAGTAACCTCACGGCCGCAACGCCAACCTTCAATCAACCTCACGGAGTGACCATGCCCCAGACCCTGAACGAACAACTGAGCCGCGAACAGCAAATTGCCGCCCTCGAAAAGGACTGGGCCACCAACCCGCGCTGGAAGGGCGTGAAGCGCGGCTACAGCGCGGCCGACGTGGTTCGCCTGCGCGGTTCGCTCCCCATCGAGCACACGCTGGCCAAGCGCGGCGCTGAAAAGCTCTGGGCCAAGATCAACGGCGGTGCCAAGAAGGGCTACGTGAACGCCTTCGGCGCGATCTCTGCTGGCCAAGCCATGCAGCAAGCCAAGGCTGGCCTCGAAGCCGTGTACCTGTCGGGCTGGCAAGTCGCCGCCGACGGCAACACCTCGGAAACGATGTACCCCGACCAGTCGCTGTACGCCTACGACTCGGTGCCGACGATGGTCCGTCGCATCAACAACACCTTCAAGCGCGCCGACGAAATCCAGTGGGGCCGTGGCATCAACCCGGGCGACAAGGAATTCATCGACTACTTCCTGCCGATCGTCGCGGACGCTGAAGCCGGCTTCGGCGGCGTGCTGAACGCCTTCGAACTGATGAAGAACATGATCGCGTCGGGCGCTGCCGGCGTGCACTTCGAAGACCAGTTGGCCGCCGTCAAGAAGTGCGGCCACATGGGCGGCAAGGTGCTCGTGCCGACGCAGGAAGCCTGCGAGAAGCTGATCTCGGCGCGTTTCGCCGCCGACGTCATGGGCGTGTCGACCATCGTTCTGGCCCGCACCGATGCGGAAGCCGCGAACCTGATCACGTCCGACCACGACGCCAACGACAAGCCTTTCCTGACCGGCGAGCGCACGCAAGAAGGCTTCTACCGCGTCAAGAACGGCCTGGAGCAAGCCATCAGCCGCGGCGTCGCCTACGCACCGTACGCCGACCTGGTGTGGTGTGAAACCGGCGTGCCGGACATCGGCTTCGCCCGTGAATTCGCGCAAGCCGTGCACGCCGCCTGCCCCGGCAAGCTGCTGTCGTACAACTGCTCGCCGTCGTTCAACTGGAAGAAGAACCTGGACGACAAGCAGATCGCCTCGTTCCAGGAAGACCTGTCGGCGCTGGGCTACAAGTACCAGTTCATCACGCTGGCCGGCATCCACATCAACTGGTTCAACACCTTCCAGTTCGCCCACGCGTATGCCAACGGCGAAGGCATGAAGCACTACGTGAACATGGTGCAGGAACCCGAGTTCGCCGCACGCGACAAGGGCTACACCTTCGTGTCGCACCAGCAGGAAGTCGGCGCCGGCTACTTCGACGACGTGACCACCGTGATCCAGGGCGGCTCGTCCAGCGTGAAGGCGCTGACCGGTTCGACCGAAGAAGAGCAGTTCCACTGAGCTGCCTTCGCTGATCGCTGAGTGACGGCGCGTTGCGCTGTCGCCCCCAAAGCCCGGCCCCGTGCCGGGCTTTTTCGTGGGCGCTCGATGGGCGGGGGGCTCAGGCTTCGAGCCGCACCTCGCGCACGCCGCGCCCCAGCCGCTGGCGCAGCAGCGTGCGCAAGGTGACGCCGTCTGCGTAGCCGACCATGCCCGCGATCTGCTCGAGGCTCTTGTTGCTGGTCTTGAGCAGGTGCACGGCGCGTTCGACGCGCAGGTCCTGCACGTACGACAGCGGGCTCTTGCCCAGCACCTGCTGCATGCGCCGGGCCAGCGTGCGCTTGCTGGTGCCCGCGGCTTGCGCCGCTTCGTCGAGCGAGAAACCCTCGGCCAGCCGGCCGCGCGCCCAGCGTTCGAAGCGCTCCACCAGCGGGTCGGCGTGCGAGAGGTGGTCGGAGATCACGTAGGCCGACTGCGAGGGGCGCGAGTCCACGATCAGATAGCGCGCGACCAGCGCCGCGAGTTCGGGGCTGGCCTGGCGCACCAGCCACAGCGCCATGTCGACGTGGCTCAGCGCCGCGCCCGCCGTGACGAGCGGCCCCGAGCTGACCAGCATGCGCGAATCGTCGAGCAGCACCGCCGGGTAGCGCTGCCGGAAGAGGGTGGCCAGCCACCAGGTGGTGGTCGCCTTGTGGCCCGCGAGCACGCCGGCTTCCGCCAGCACGAAGGTGCCGATGCACGCGGCGGCGATGCAGCCGCCGTCTTCGGCGCGCGCGCGCAGCGCCGCGCAGGCATCGCGGACATCGGCGCGTTGCAAGGCGGGCTCCAGCGTCTCGGGCATCTTGCAGCCGAGCGCAGGGACGACGAGCCAGTCGGTGGCGGCGCCGGTGCCGGCCAGCGTGTGCGTCACCGGCACGGTGAAACCCTGGGCGGTGCGCACGCGCTTGCGGGTGCCCACGATGGTGACGTCGAAAGGCGCCACGTCGAGCTGCAGCATGGCGGCGAGTTCGTTCGCGGTGGTGAAGACGTCGAGCACCGTGGCCAGGCCGGAGTCGAACACGCCGTCGAGGGCGAGGACATCGAGTTTCATGGCAATAACGATACCAAAGATGTCAAAAAAGCCAATGGCCCAGAGGGCGGGGCTTGCCTAGAGTCCATGCCAGCGCTGCGCAATCCCGTGCGCCGTTGTTGTCCACCCAGGAGATGTCCCATGATCAAGTTCGCACTGTTTGCCCGCCTCGAAGCCAAGCCCGGCAAGGAAGCCGCCGTCCAGCAATTCCTCGAGGCCGGCCTGGCCATGGCGCGCGAGGAAAAGACCACGCCGATCTGGTTTGCGCTGCGGCTGTCGCCCAGCACCTTCGGCGTGTTCGACGCGTTCGAGGACGAAGCCGGCCGCCAGGCGCACCTGAGCGGCCCGATCGCCCAGGCCCTGATAGCGCAGGCGCCCGAGCTGTTCGCCGGGCCGCCCTCGATCGAGCCGATCGAGGTGCTGGGCTTCAAGAACGTGGCGGCCGCGGCGTCGTGAGCGTGCAGGTGCAGCCCATGACGACACCTATCGGCGACCCGGTGTTCGTCAGCGATGGCGAACGCTTCGTGCCCACCGAGGCGGCCATCGGCCCGTGGTCCGCCGATGCCCTGCAGGGCAGCGCGACCGCCGCGCTGCTCGTGCGCGCGCTCCAGGCGCATGAGGCGAGCCGCGGCCGCGAGGTGGCGCGGTTGAGCTTCGATTTCTGGCGCCCGGCGAGCCGGGCGCCGATCACGCTCGAATTCACCCTGCTGCGAGACGGCGCCAAGGCGCGCACGGTGGCGTTCGACATGGTCCAGGATGGCAAGTCCGTGCTGCGTTGCACTGCCTTGCTGCTGCGCAGCGGGCAGACGCCCGCACTGCCGGCCGCCGACGCCTTCGCCGCCGCGACGTTCGCGCCGCCGGAAGAGGGTGCGCCCATTCCCGCGGTGGCGTCCCGCATGAGCCCGTTCTTTGCCGGCGTGGACGTGCGCATGGCACGCGGGCAGATCCTCGAGCCCGGCCCGGCTGCCGCATGGTTGCGCCTGGGCCGGCCGCTGGTCGACGCCGAGGCCGCTTCGCCGCTGGCCCAGGTGGCCTCGGCGGCCGATCTCGTGGCAGGCATCTCGCAATGGGCGCATCCGGCGCGGCTGGGTTTCGTCAATGCCGACCTGACGATCAACCTGCGGCGGGCGCCGCGCGGCGACTGGGTGCTGGTCGATGCCCTCACGCTTGCGGGCCCGATGGGTACGGGCTATGCCGTCGGGCAGCTGCACGACCGCGACGGGCCGGTCGGGCAGTGCGTTTCCAGCCTCCTGTTCGAGGCACGCGGCTGAAGCGGGCAGCGGCTAGAATCGCCCACTCTGCACTCAACAAGAGCGAGAAAGGCACCTTGGTTATGACACCGCGAACTACCCCGCAAGGATTCAGCGGCTTTTTCTTCTTCGAAGGAAAGGGCCGGTAGCCCCGCGCTCGCTGGTTTTTCCAGCGCACCAACCAAGCAAAGCGCGGCATCCACCGCGCTTTTTTGTTTTTCTCCCCGAGGTTTTCAAATGATCCAGATCACGCTCCCCGACAACTCGCGCCGCGAGTTCCCCGGCCCGGTTTCGGTGGCCGAAGTGGCCCAGTCCATCGGCCCTGGCCTCGCCAAGATGACGGTGGCCGGCAAGATCGACGGCAAGCTCGTCGATGCCAGCGACATCATCGACCGCGATGCCAGGCTGCAGATCATCACGCCCAAGGACGACGAGGGCCTGGAGATCATCCGCCACTCGACGGCCCACTTGGTCGGCCACGCGGTGAAGCAGCTGTATCCGACGGCCAAGATGGTCATCGGGCCGGTGATCGACGAAGGCTTCTACTACGACATCTCGTTCGAGCGCCCGTTCACGCCCGAGGACATGGCCGCCATCGAGGCGCGCATGCGCGAGCTGATCGCGCAGGACTACGACGTGATCAAGAAGATGACGCCGCGCGCGGAAGTCATCGAGGTCTTCAAGTCGCGCGGCGAGGACTACAAGCTGCGCCTGGTCGAAGACATGCCCGACGAGCAGGCCATGGGCCTGTACTACCACCAGGAATACGTTGACATGTGCCGCGGCCCGCACGTGCCGAACACGCGTTTCCTGAAGGTCTTCAAGCTCACGAAGCTGGCCGGCGCCTACTGGCGCGGCGATGCCAAGAACGAGCAGCTGCAGCGCATCTACGGCACGGCCTGGGCCGACAAGAAGCAGCTCGACCAGTACATCCAGCGCATCGAGGAAGCCGAGAAGCGCGACCACCGCAAGCTGGGCAAGGAACTCGACCTGTTCCACATCGACGAAGTGGCGCCGGGCGTGGTGTTCTGGCACCCCAAGGGCTGGGCGGTCTGGCAGCAGGTCGAGCAGTACATGCGCGGCATCTACCGCGACACGGGCTACTGGGAAGTGAAGGGCCCGCAGATCCTGGACAAGAGCCTGTGGGAGAAGACGGGCCACTGGCAGAACTACCGTGACAACATGTTCACGACGGAGTCGGAGAAGCGCGAGTACGCGCTCAAGCCGATGAACTGCCCGGGCCACGTGCTGATCTTCAAGAGCGACCTGCGCAGCTACCGCGACCTGCCGCTGCGCTATGGCGAGTTCGGCCAGTGCCACCGCAACGAACCCAGCGGTGCGCTGCACGGCATCATGCGCGTGCGCGGCTTCACGCAGGACGATGGCCACATCTTCTGCACGGAAGACCAGATCCTCGACGAATGCATCGCCTACACGGCGCAGCTGCAGAAGGTCTATGCCGACTTCGGTTTCACGGACATCCTCTACAAGGTCGCGACGCGGCCCGAGAATCGCGTCGGTTCCGACGAACTGTGGGACAAGGCCGAGCACGCGGTGATGGAATCGCTGCGCCGTTCGGGCGTGGACTTCGTCATCTCGCCCGGCGACGGTGCCTTCTACGGCCCGAAGATCGAGTACACGCTGCGCGACGCCATTGGCCGTCACTGGCAGTGCGGCACGATGCAGGTCGACTTCAACACGGCCGAGCGCCTGGGTGGGGAGTACGTCACGGAATCGAGCGGCCGCGCCCACCCGGTGATGCTGCACCGCGCCATCGTCGGCAGCCTCGAGCGCTTCATCGGCATGCTCATCGAACACCACTCCGGCGCCATGCCCGCATGGCTCGCTCCGGTGCAGGTGGCGGTGCTCAATATCAGCGAAGGACAGGCCGACTACGCGGCGCAAGTTGCGAAAACGCTGCAAAATCAAGGGCTTAGAGTTCAGCTGGATCTGCACAACGAAAAGATTACGTATAAAATACGGAAGCATTCGTTGCAAAAGCTCCCTTACATCCTCGTCGTGGGTGACAAGGAAAAGGAAGCAGGTGCCGTCGCAGTGCGCGCCCGGGGCAATCAAGACCTCGGTGCAATGTCCCTCGAATCGTTCACGCAACGGCTCGTCCAGGACGTTGCTGACAAGCGTTGATTTGTCTCTGAAACACCCCATATGTTTCTCTGCCATATCGTGCCGCCTGTCCGCGAAGACTGAGCGGCGATCGCTACAGATTTTGTAGCAAACTTTGAAGGATTCTGACCATCGCTACTGCATTTCGCGACCGCCGCCACCGCGAGGAACGCCAACACCGCCTGAACCGGGAAATCATGGCCCCGGAAGTCCGCCTGGTCGGCCCGGAAAACGAGCCATTGGGTGTCATGAGCCTTTCCGAAGCCTTGCGCCTTGCGGGTGAGGCTGACGTGGATCTGGTGGAGGTCGTTGCTGCGGCCAATCCGCCCGTGTGCCGCCTGATCGAGTACGGAAAGTTCAAGTACCACGAGCAGAAGAAGGCAGCCGAGGCGAAGTCGAAGCAGAAGGTCATCGAGGTCAAGGAAATCAAGTTCCGGCCCGGTACCGACGATGGCGACTACAACATCAAGATGCGCAACATCAGGCGCTTTCTTGAAGAGGGCGACAAATGCAAGATCACGCTGCGCTTCCGCGGCCGCGAGATCACGCACCAGGAGCTCGGTCTGGCACTCTTGCAGCGCATTCGCGACGAGCTGGGCGACACGATCATGGTCGAGCAGTTCCCGAAGCTGGAAGGCCGTCAGATGATCATGATGATCGCTCCGGGTCGCAAGAAGGTTGGCGGCGCGGCGCCGAAGCCGGCAGCAGATGCTGCGCCGGCAGCAGCGCCCACGGCAACCGCCTGAGGCATTTGCAGTAGACGGGTTTTGAAGGGATTTCGCCCTGGCCCGCATTTCGAAAGAAGTGCAGGCGGGGGCGAGATAAAGAAGTGTCTCGGGGCCAACAAGTCCGTGGAGTATCCGCGGCGCCTCACGAGCACAAACTAAAGGAGCATTTACATGCCCAAAATGAAGACCAAGAGCAGCGCGAAAAAACGTTTCCGCGTTCGTCCCGGTGGCACCGTCAAGCGCGGTCAAGCCTTCAAGCGTCACATCTTGACGAAGAAGACCACCAAGAACAAGCGTCACCTGCGTGGTGCAGTCGCAGTGCATGAGACCAACATGGTTTCTGTCGCCGCCATGCTGCCCGGTCGTGGCATTTAACTCAGACGAACAAGGAGTACACACATGCCTCGCGTCAAACGTGGTGTAACGGCTCGCGCCCGCCACAAAAAAGTTCTCGCACTCGCCAAGGGTTTTCGCGGTCGCCGCGGTAATGTCTTCCGCGTCGCCAAACAGGCGGTGATGAAGGCTGGGCAATATGCCTACCGTGACCGCCGTACCAAGAAGCGCGTGTTCCGTCAGCTGTGGATCGCGCGTATCAACGCCGCCTCGCGTGAACTGGGCCTGACCTACAGCCAGTTCGCCAACGGCATCCGCAAGGCCGGTATCGAGATCGACCGCAAGATGCTTGCGGACATCGCCGTGCACGACAAGGCCGCTTTTGCCGGCATCGTGGAGCAGGTCAAGGCCAAGCTGGCTGCTTGATTTTGCACAGCAGGTTGCCGTCTCCGGACGGCTTCTTGCGCCCACGGCTCAAGGGCTGGCGCTTGAAAAGGCTCCAGCTCTTTTTTATTTCCCCTCGAAGATTTTTGTTGCTATGAACGAGTTGGACTCCCTGGTCGACACCGCACGCGCCGCCTTCGCCGAAGCGAAAACGCCCGCAGAGCTCGAAAACGCCAAGGCCCAGTTCCTTGGCAAGTCGGGCCGCATCACCGAGCTGATGAAGGGCATGGCTGCGCTGAGTGTCGAAGAGAAGAAGTCCCGCGGCGCTGCGATCAACGTCGGCAAGCAGGCCATCGAGGCTGCATTGACCGATCGCCGCCAGCAACTCGCCGACGAAGAACTTTCACTGCAGCTGCGCGCCGAAGCGCTCGACGTGAGCCTGCCCGGCCGCCACCGCGCCGGCGGCGGACTGCACCCCGTGAGCCGCACGCTGGAGCGCATCGAGGAGATCTTCTCGAGCATGGGCTTCGACGTGGCCGACGGCCCCGAGATCGAGAGCGACTGGCACAGCTTCACCTCGCTCAACAACCCGCCGAACCACCCGGCGCGTTCGATGCAGGACACCTTCTACGTCGACCTCAAGGGCGACGACGGCATTGCCTACAACCTGCGCCCGCACACCAGCCCGATGCAGGTGCGCTACGCCCACCAGCACACCAAGAAGTACGCGGCCGAGTTCGCCGCTGCTGCCGCCGACACCACCGGCACCGTGAAGGCGCCCGAGATTCGCGTGATCGCGCCCGGCCGCACCTACCGTGTCGACAGCGACGCCACCCACTCGCCCATGTTCCACCAGTGCGAAGGCCTGTGGCTTGGCGAGAACGTCAGCTTCAAGGACCTGAAGGTCGTCTTCACCGACTTCTGCCGCACCTTCTTCGAGCGCGACGACCTCGTGCTGCGCTTCCGCCCGAGCTTCTTTCCGTTCACCGAGCCGAGCGCCGAGATCGACATCCAGTTCGCGAGCGGCCCGCTGGCCGGCCGCTGGCTCGAAGTCGCCGGCTCGGGCCAGGTGCACCCGAACGTGGTGCGCAACATGGGCCTGGACCCCGAGCGCTACATCGGCTTTGCCTTCGGCATGGGCCCCGACCGGCTCACGATGCTGCGCTACGGCGTGAACGACCTGCGCCTGTTCTTCGACGGCGACCTGCGTTTTCTCTCGCAGTTCCAGTAAGCACGTCCTTTCCACAGATAGAAAAACCAGATCGAGATCGAAGAGATGCAATTCCCGGAATCCTGGCTGCGCGAGTTCTGCAACCCGCCCCTCGACAGCGCCGCACTGGCCGAAACGCTCACCATGGGCGGCTTCGAAGTCGAAGAGCGTCGTCCGGTGGCGCCGCCTTTCACGCGCATCGTGGTCGGCGAAATCAAGGAAGCCGAGCAGCACCCGAATGCCGATCGCCTGCGCGTGTGCCAGGTCGACGTGGGGCAGGGCGCCTTGCTGAACATCGTGTGCGGCGCGCCCAATGCGCGCGTCGGCATCAAGGTGCCGTGCGCCCTTGTCGGCGCCGAACTGCCGCCGGGTGAAGACGGCAAGCCCTTCCTCATCAAGCTGGGCAAGCTGCGCGGCGTCGAGAGCCAGGGCATGCTGTGCTCGGCGCGCGAGCTGAAGCTGAGCGAAGACCACGGCGGCCTGCTCGAACTCGACGCCGATGCGCCCCTCGGCGCCGATGTGCGCGACGTGCTCAAGCTCGACGACGCGCTACTCACGCTCAAGCTCACGCCGAACCTGGCGCACGGCCTGAGCGTGTACGGCGTGGCGCGCGAACTCGCCGCACTCGCTGGCGCACCGCTGAAGACGCCGGCCATCGCGGCCGTGGCCGCGTCGTTCTCCGATGTGCTGCCCGTCAAGGTCGAGGCGCCCGACCTGTGCGGCCGCTTCTCGGGCCGCATCGTGCGCGGCGTGAACACCAAGGTCGCCACGCCCGCGTGGATGGTCGAGCGCCTCGCGCGCTGCGGTCAGCGCAGCGTGACGCCGCTGGTCGACATCTCGAACTACGTGATGTTCGAGTACGGCCAGCCCAGCCACATCTTCGACCTCGACAAGATCCACGGCGGCCTCACGGTGCGTTGGGGCAAGGCGGGCGAACAGCTCAAGCTGCTCAACGGCATGACGATCACCGTCGACGAAAAGGTCGGCGTGATCGCCGACGACCGCGAAGTCGAATCGCTCGCCGGCATCATGGGCGGCGACGCCACCTCGGTGACCGACGACACGCGCAACATCTACGTCGAGGCCGCGTTCTGGTGGCCCGAGGCCGTGCAGGGCCGCTCGCGTCGCTTCAACTTCTCGACCGACGCCGGCCACCGCTACGAGCGCGGCGTCGACCCGAGCCGCACGGTGCAGATCATCGAGCGCATCACGCAACTGGTTGTCGAGATCTGCGGCGGCGAAGCCGGCAAGATGGACGACCAGACGCTGCGCCTGCCCGAGGCCGCACCCGTCACGCTGCGCGTGGCCCGTGCCGCGCGCGTCATCGGCATGCCGCTGACGCAGGCGCAATGCACCGACGCGCTCCACCGCCTCGGTTTCGAAATCACCGAGGGCGAAGGCACGCTGACCGTCACGCCGCCGCCGCACCGCTTCGACCTGCTGATCGAGGAAGACCTCATCGAAGAGGTGGCGCGCCTGATCGGCTTCAACAACCTGCCGACCACCGCGCCGCTCGCGCCCATCACGGCCCGCGTGCGCCCCGAGGCGCAGCGCAGCCGCTTCGCGGTGCGCCGCAGCGTTGCAGCGCTGGGTTACCAGGAAACCATCAACTTCAGCTTTGTCGAAGCGCACTGGGAGCAGGACCTGGCGGGCAACGCCAACCCGGTCAAGCTGCTGAACCCCATCGCCAGCCAGATGAGCGTGATGCGCTCGTCGCTGCTCGGCTCGCTGCTGCAGGTGCTCAAGTTCAACCTCGACCGCAAGGCACCGCGCGTGCGCGTGTTCGAGCTGGGCCGCGTGTTCCTGCGCGACGACAGCGTCGTCACCACCGACAGCACCGTGCGCGGCGTGAACCAGCCCATGCGCGTGGCCGGACTGGCCTGGGGCGATGCCGAGGCGTCGCGCTGGGACGGCAAGCCGCAACGTGTCGATTTCTACGACGTCAAGGGCGATGTCGAAGCGCTGCTCGCACCGCGCGTGCCGACCTTCGAAGCGGCCGAGCACCCCGCGCTGCACCCCGGCCGTTCGGCCCGCGTGCTGCTCGACGGCCAGGCCATCGGCGTCATCGGCGAACTGCATCCGCGCTGGCGCCAGAAGTGGGACTTCACCCAGGCGCCCGTGCTGTTCGAACTCGACCTCGACGCCGTCACGGCGCGGCCCGTGCCCGTGGTGCAGCCGGTGCCCAAGCACCAGGCCGTCGAACGTGACATCGCGGTGGTCGTGGCCGAAGCGGTGTCGCATGACGCGCTGATGCAGGCCATCCGCGCGGGCGCGTCCGCCTCGGGCCTGCTGCGCGATGCGACGCTGTTCGACATCTACCGTCCGCAGCCGTTGCGCGAAGGCGCCGTGGCGGCGCCGGGTGCGCTGGCACCGGGCGAGAAGAGCATGGCCGTGCGCCTGACCTTCCAGAGCGATGCCGCCACGCTGACGGACGAGCAGGTCGAACCCGCTGTCCGTGCAATCGTCGAACAACTGGGCGCCACCCTGGGCGGCCGCTTGAGAGGATGAAGATGAACGCCGCCGAATTCACGCTCGAAGCCCTTGAAACGCCGGCGCTCACCAAGGCGCACTTGGCCGACCTGCTGTTCGAGCAGATCGGCCTGAACAAGCGTGAGTCGAAGGACATGGTGGAGGCGTTCTTCGAGCTCGTCGCCAGCAGCCTGATCGAAGGCACGGATGTGAAGATCTCGGGCTTCGGCAACTTCCAGATTCGCGTGAAGGCGCCGCGTCCCGGGCGCAACCCGCGCACCGGCGAAGCCATTCCGATCGGCGAGCGCCGCGTGGCCACCTTCCATGCGAGCGCCAAGCTCAAGGAGCAGATCCAGGGCAGCGTCGAGCCGCAGGGCGGCACTTCCGAAGTCGAGTGGAGCCTGGGCGCGGAATAGTGCTTGGTGCTGTGCGGCCGCGTAGAGTAATCTATGAGGTTTCCCGCGCACAGTCTTGATTTCAATGGAGAAAACGCTCCCGCCGATTCCCGTCAAACGCTACTTCACCATCGGTGAGGTCGGCGAGCTCTGCGGTGTGAAGCCGCATGTGCTGCGCTATTGGGAGCAGGAGTTCACCCAGCTGCGCCCGATGAAGCGGCGCGGCAACCGCCGCTACTACCAGCACCACGAAGTGCTGATGATCCGCCGCATCCGCGACCTGCTCTACGACCAGGGCTTCACCATCAGCGGTGCGCGCAACAAGCTGCAGGAACTCACGCAGGGCGAGCGCGACCGCCGCAAGGCGGGCGAAGTGCCGCTCGAAGGCCTGGAGGCCATCGAGATCGGCCAGGAGGAATTTGACGCCGCCGTGCACGAGGAACCGGGGTCCGCGGCGGTCGCGCAGAGCGTCGATCTGTCGCAGTTGTTGCACCTTCGCCGCGAACTCTTTGAAATTCGTGAGCTCCTGACTGTCGGACACTGAATTTAGCCCGCTATAATCGAGAGCTTCGGTGTGTGGCGCAGCCTGGTAGCGCACTTGCATGGGGTGCAAGGGGTCGAAGGTTCGAATCCTTTCACACCGACCAATGACAGTAACGGATAGCCGGTTAGCGTACGCTAACCGGCTTTTTCGTTTCTGGGCCAAGGGGTAAACAAAGGGGTAAACAAGCTCGCCGCATCTAGCGGACATGTGAGGTGCTTCTTGGACTATTGCCATCATCACCACCAGCGGTGCCCCTCAAAAAAAGGCGCCGAGGGCACGCGCCCTCAACTGAGTCTCGCAACGGCGTAGCGACGGCGCCGAACTGCTTGGCGTGTAAGCCTGCCCATCTAGAGTTTCGAGAACGACTCCTTCTCGATTCACAATGGCAGCGACCCTGTCGCCAAATGAATCATGCCGTACGAGAAGAAGGTTAGGCCTACACACCAGCAGCTCAGTGCAAAGGAGTGGGCGTGGGAGTTTTTGCGCCGCAATCCGAAGTATCGGGCCGCCTACGCTGAGCTGCAGGCGCTTTCAGCGTCTGATAGGACGGGCCTCGAAGCCGTGAAGGAAAATGGCTTCGAAGCACTACGAAACGTTGCCCACCTGTCGATCAAGTGGTTCAGCTTCACATTTCCGTATAGCCCAAGACGTCGCGGGGAAACGCTGCAGGAGTTCATCGAGAGAGCAAGGCATTGGGAGCCTGCGCCTTGGGTTTCTTTGCACTCCAGATTCGACCTGGAAACTTACGCCCTTGCCGACTGGATCGACCCGAACGTGTCCCCCCTACCTCCGGAGGGACTTCGAAAACTTGGGCTCCTCCGTCTTGAGGAGGTCAGATATTTCCATCCATGGACATCAGTTGACGAGGCCGAGGCGATTGCAAATGAATCAAGCGAAGAGCTGCTCGAAGGGGCTGATTCGTTCGATGATGATCTTGACTTCGAGCCGACCGAGCTGAATGCGGGTGATGACGGTGATGGCCTTTCCCCGTACGCCTACGACGGCGAAGATGAGTCGATCGATCCTGAGCAATATGAGGACGGTGGGAGTCTTTTCTTCGAGCCCCCACTTCGGAAAAATTCGCGCGCGAAAACGCCTCGGTACTCGTTCTCAGGAGCGGATGGCACGAGTGGGAAAAAATTCAGAAGTGCGAATCCCATCCCATCGATGCAGGTCAATCGGTCAACGGATGTGTTGCTACGAATTGACCTGAATCGTCCGCTTGCTCCGCAAATGGAGGCTTTCACCGAAAGCCTCGCCAAGTACAGGGCAGAGCTTGAACAAGAGGGGCTATGTTTGAAATTTCCCGACCGCATAGACCGCGGCGGCAAGTATGCGGCCTACCTCGATATCTTGGACTTACTAGCTGATGGAGCCGACTACGCGGAGATTGCAGTGCTTTTCAAAGGGGTGAAGAAGAAATCTCATTCGAGATTGGAGCGCGGAAAGATTCTCACCACGTACTCATGGGTGGATGCCTATGGTGAAGAAATCACAGCGTCGTCGAAAGCAACTGGTGACATCAGAAAGCAGGCTGAGCGTGCTCTGAACTTGCGCGACTGGGGCTACCTTGGCCTTGCCTTTCTCAACATGTAGTAGCTACGGCGACGTGTGCATCGGCGTTTAGTGACGCCAGCGCCAGCACAATTTTCGACTCAAATTTAGGCGTTCCCGGATACGAAACTTAGTCCGTCAGTGGCCACTGGCAATCCCAGAAAGCTCTGAAAGGACGAGATGAAAGCGCGAAATAAAAATGTGAGTGACCTGCCATTGAGTGCGGTGGGTGCGAAAGAAGCAGCTGGCCTGCAAGGCAGCTGCAAAACGGGCTGCGAAACCGAGATGCGGCCAGTCCCAAGTTTCCTTGAGCAGCACGCGTTGCTTCGGCTGCCGCAGGTGCTCAAAGTAATACCAGTGGGAAAATCCGCATGGTGGAATGGCATACGGGAAGGCCGTTATCCGCCCGGCGTCAAGCTATCGCCTCGGGTGACCGTATGGCCATCGCACGAAATCCAGTCGATCATCTCAGCAAGCATCGCTGCCCGCGACCAAGCGCTGGCAGGCAAGGCGGAGGCGCGGCGAGCATGAGCGCCAAGACCAAGCCCACCAAACGCTCGATCGGCAAGCGCGCGGCCAAGTCTGTAGCCGTCAGCGTTGAGGCGCTGAATGCAGCAGCAACAGTTCAAAGCTCGGAGTCGCCTTTCACCTTAGTGACGACTGGCCCGAACCCCGGCGTGTACGCGCGGCTCCGAAATGGCAAGCAGCAATACATCTGCGGACACTTGCGTCCCCTTGGGGTCAGCATCGACGCCGAGGGCCGCAACGCCGGTATCCGTGTCGAGATCGTCGATGCGCTGCGCCAGCGTAAGCGCGCAACCATTCCGGTCGACAAGCTGATGTCGCCCCTCAAGACCTATGCGTACCTGAGCGCACTGGGTCTGAGCATGCCGACCTTGAATGCCGCTGGGCACGGGGATGCCATCCTCCAGTACCTAGACGTCATGGGGTCAACGAAGAAGTTCGTGATCGTGGCCGGCGACGGGTGGCACATCATTCCGAACCCCGATGGCGTGGAGCCGTTTGCGGTCTACGCGTTGGGCGAGCGCATCGTTCATCCCAAGAACGCGTCATTCAGCTTGTGCCGCCGCGATGGTCTCGCTGAGCCAAGTGCATCGGGTAATGGCGTTGCGCTCGATCAGTTGTTGCGCATCGTCGCGCGCGACCATCTGGCGGTGTTCACGCTGTGCGCTTCGGTCGCATCGATGCTGCTGAGACCGTTGCGTTTGGGCGCGAGCTTGGTGTTCCTGGTCGGCAAGTCCAGTTTGGGCAAATCGAAGCTGCTGCGCTTCGCCGCATCACTGTATGGCCCGGCCACGACCTTGACGTGGCAGTCGACAAAGAACGGCGTAAACGCGGCTGTACGCAACTATCAAGATCGCGTTTGCCCGATCGACGAGGTCAGCCAAAGCACCGGCGCCGCCTTCTCGGAACTGGCATATGACTTGACCAACGACAGCAGCAAGCTGCGCGGGACCGCATCGGGCGGCTTGGCCGCGACATTCCGCAATGTCAATGTCGTCCTCTCCGGTGGTGAGGAAACGCCTTTGTCGCTGATCCGGAAGTCTGGCCGCGATGTGAAGGGCGGCCAGTACGCCCGATTGGTGTCCGTGCCGGTCGAAGAGCGGTATGGCGTTTGGACTGAACTCGGTAAGTTCGCGAACGGCGCCGAGAAATCCGCTGCCGTCGAGCAGCTTTCCCATGCCAGCGCCGGAGCCTTCGCCTCGCGTTTCTTGCCGTACATGATCGAGCAGGTTCGTTCGCTTCCGGAGGACTTCGCGGGCGAGATCGGCGTTCTGGAAGCCGAGCTATCCAAAGGCTTGGACTTGGAGCAAGACCCTGTCGCACATCGGGTGCTCAAAGACTTCGCGCTCTATTTCTATGCGGGCTTGATGGCCACCGAAGCCAAGGCGGTGCCGTGGAAAAATGACAACATTGCCAAGTCGCTCGCTCACGTGTTCAAGCTCTGGCACCGCGAATACATGCGCGAGCGCCCTGCCAAGCAGGAGGACGTCATGCGCCAGTTGCGCCTGTACTTCCAGTCGCAGCGTGGCAATCAGTTCCCGCCGCTGGCGGAGCATGGAGCCGACCATGCGGGCACGCTCGGCGGCTACGAGCACACGTTCCGTGGCGAGACTGAGGCGTGCTTTCTGGTGCTGCCCGCTTTCTTCGAGCAGACCGTCTGCAAGGGCGTCGACATGAACCTCGTCGTGTCCGCGTTGACCGATCGCGGCTTGCTCCAGAGGGGGCCGCGCAGCAGTCCGAAGGTGCAGGTGCACATGCCGGGCGGGGATGGCGTCAACCGCTCGTTCTACGTGATCCGACGCGCGATCCTCGCGGACTGATCCTGTGCGCCAAATATGCAGATATGGCGTATTCGGAGGGAGAGAAGGAGAACGCCCTCTCTCCCTCCGAGCATGCGCGAGCAACTGCAAGACGACGGTCGGGCTCTGGAACTGTTCGCTCTGAGTGTGGTTGGAAGCTGTCTGCACCACGCGGATCGAGCGCAAGTCGCCTGGAACTAATAAGAGTGTAGTCAGTGCATGTAGACCAGTAGATGGTCTGTTGGTGATGTAGCTGTTGAACTACGGCTAGCTCATGCTTGATATGTACAGATAGCTGATATCTGGTGAAGAACAGCTAAGCAACTTCTGATCGTCTGATCTTCACCAACTAGATGAAGTAAACGGTCTGAGAGAGATGCCACGCTGACCGGGCGAATCCCGCAATCTCATTCGTATCCGCGATTCCTCGCGATCCCCCACGTTTCCTGCTTTCCCTGGGCCATCGGGAGCTGTTCGCGTGCCCGGTCCAACCGTGCCGATCTGCACTCAGACGGTTGCTGTAAATACTTTGTGCATCGCCAGCGCATGTAGCTGCGCTCCAGTACCTCAATCGCACTGAGAGCCTCGGCTATCGAGATCGAGCAGCGATCAGCTACGCCTTGTGGCTTCTCTTGAGCGCATCCGTCATGCATGGCCGATGCAGTCGATGTTCATTCCGGACACCGGCTCCACATCTCTCCCCAATCTGGAAACCGATATGAAACTCAAGCCAATCGTGGCGCTTCCCGTTTGTGATCGCCTTGCCTACATCTTGTCCTGGGGCAGCCGCATCTTCGATCACCAAAAGCAGATGGTCGCGGCGGTAGAGCGCCGCCTGGCCAAAGCAATCGAGGCTGGTCGTTGCGAGTACACCTTTGTCAAGGGAGCACGGTACCACTTGAACTTCAACATCAAGCTCCACAGCGGCAGCAAAGCGTTGGTGCAAGTCGGTGCGTTGCAGCCCCAACGGCAGAAGGGTGGCATTCGCGTCTTGGTCAATCCGTCGAAGTGGTTGCCCGGTGACGTCGAGTTGCTGCACCGGACGCTGCGTCGACTGATCGGCGAAGTCGAGTACGACGAGTTGATGAAGCACCCCCGCATCAACGTTGTGGACTTTGCCGTTGACATCCAGCATGCCAACCTGGACCGAATGCTTGTGACGTACACGAACGCGCAGCAACACACGGTGTTCGGCAAACGCATGTCCAAGAATGGCCGTGTCGAGACATACAACTTCGGCAGCGTCAGCAGCGACTACATGACCTCGGTGTACGACAAGCGAGCGGAACGCATCCACGCCGCGCTCTGCCAGCTTGCCAAGCACCGCAACGGCGGCGGCCTCGGACGCGAGTCCCTGAAAGCCAACCTGATCAAGCAATTCCATGCTGCGCTCGACGAACCGGAGCGGATGCGCGTCGAAGTCCGCGGCAAAAAGCTGCGCGGCCTCCACCTTGCCAAGCTCGCCCAACTAAGCAACCGGTTCAAGCGCTTTGGCTTCACCATGCTCGATGCTGACGGTGCCGGGTTGGACGAGCTGACCAAGCTGGCGTTCATCTCCATCTGCCAACAATACGACTTGAAGACCGCGCTGACCGCATTCAAGAACAGCCGGCAAGCTCGGAAGGTCCGCAAGTTCTGGCGCGATCGGCAAGCCACGTGGTGGAAGCCCGAGCCGATGTGGCAGCAAGCATGCGACGCTCTACGCGATCTCGGTTTGTTCCCGGCCGAAGCGTTTGTGGACGACGATGAGCAACCGGCAGCTCGTCCGAAGAAGCGCCGTTGATACAAGACGCACGCAGACGTGCAGCCCACCTCCGCAGCATCCAAGTCGTTGCTGCGGACTCGAGCCTCCGAAGGACAAGCAACCCCTCATGTGCCCGCATTCTGGTGACGCCGCGGTTCTCACGCGCTACTGGAGGGAAAGGTCGCCCGATCTCGACGACCGGGAGCCCCACGGCTCACATGCGGATGCCGACCTACGGCTGAGCGTTGAAGAAAGCTCCTGCAAGGAATTGGCCTGGTCGGATTGAGCCGGTCGCACCGGCCCGGCGACTAATTTGATGTAACCGTAACTCTTGAGAACATCAATATGTCTTCATCACCCGCCGGCAAGCCTGTGATCGCCGGGACCGCCGCTTCTCAACCTCGACCGCCATACCAGCGCAGCCCTTACCGTGAAAGGACTGTGGCCGTGCGTGTGCCCGAGTCGATGCTTCCTCAAGTTCGCAAGATGCTGAGCCGGCGCCGACACCAGACGGCGCGCCACGTCAACGTTGAAGTCAAGGCCAAGCCGAAGCTAAGTCCAAAGCGCAAGCTCATGGGTAACGTCACGGCTCAGCGCAAGGATCGGCGGTGACTGCGGCGCACGCGCACCCCACGGCTCTCCACCGCGCTCGAAATGTCCGGGCAGCATCCGCAAGTGGAGGGCCTGGTCATGGACAGCGCACGTGACCGCCGGACCAGCCACATCATCGATGCGGAGCAACTGTGGGACATGGAGGTCATTGAGAGAGGTAGCTTTGTGTGCCCCGGCTGTGCGGTCGATGTGTTCCCGGCGTCGTACCTCAAGGACATCAGCAAGCGGCGGCCGTACTTCAAGATCGGCAAGGGCAGTACTCATGCTCACGGCTGCGGTATCGCAGGCTTCTTGAGCGCAAAAACATCGACCGCTCGTAAGCGCGGCATGACGCGAGCTTCCGGCGGGCTGCCGATTCCCTTCCCCTCGCGACTGGTCGTGGACTCAGTGCTCGGGACTGTTCTCGCGACCGCGCCGCAGCGTGCCAAGCAGTCGATGGCTGTAAAGCTCAGACCTTCGCCGCCGGCCCTTCAACACGGCGCCCCCGTCTATCACGGCCACACGGTCACGACACTGCGACCGATCTGCCGAATCTTCATGGAGTTCCCGAATGACCGAATGCAGCTGGCGATCCGAATCCCCGGAGTGGCAGGTCGTACGTATGGCACGGCATTCAGACAACTTGGCTTCGCTGGTGTTCGTGCTCAACCTGTGCCAACTGGCTTGTTCTATGCTCCTCTGAGTTGGGGCTTCGCTACCAAGGGCACTGGCTACGAAGAATGGACGCTCAACGCCGGTGCGTGGCCGAAGGGAGCCAAGCGGCCGACCATGCAGTACCGCGTGCGCATCAACTGGTCGGGCTGGACCAGCTTGCAACGGGCGACGTTGCAGCACGAGCTTCTACGTGCGCGCAAGGAGGTCGTTGGAAAGAAAGGCCTTCGCGAGAAGGCTTGGCTGTTCTTCGTCGGCAGCCAAGACGCTCATGACCCTGGTCTCTTCGTCGTCGACCGGTACCCGCTGATCAGTTGCCGCGTCGGAGAGATGCGGTGGCCTAAGAAATCGAGGACGAGCTAGCAGAGCGGAAGGCCGGGTGTTCGCCTTCACCCATTGCCGACTGGAGGCTGCGAACGGCAGTTCGTGGCACCAACAGAGAGCCGAGCGCAATGCGTTGAGGCCACCTATTCGGAGGCCGAAGACCGCGCAAGCCAGAATCTGGCACTGAAATTGTTCAGACCTCGAGTATAGGAATCAGCTTTCGCCTGGAACGTTTGCGGGATCGCCGCTCCGTCACCGCCCTCGCGGAAATATTCTCTGACTGAATGGAGACCCAATTTCATAAGGTGGTTCCATTCGTCATATAGCTTCTCCTGTCGATCCCGCTCCTGTTTGGCGGCGCTCGGCTTCCGGCTTGGTTGGGGCAAGGTGTAGTCAGGCCGAGAGTCGACATCGTGGACAAAAGTTATGCTGCCGTATGCCCACTTGTCCTCCACTGATCGGCGCCAGTTGTAGTTCACCCGAACTGTCACCCGTTCGCTGAAGCGGGAGGGCGGCATGATCAGGTCGTCGACGTAGAAGTACTGCCCCTCTTTCTCTTCCGTTTCTACGCGATCCTTCATCTGCTGGATGGCATCCAGCAGATCACTGCCGGCGCGACGAGCGCGATATCCCGTCTCCGCACGCTTTTTTTCCGCCTTCGCCTTGCCATGCTCTGCCAGCGCAGTCTCGTATTGCCGAAGCCGGGAAACGACGTATAGCCCGCAGTTCTCGAGGCGGAGATCCCGCAAGGCATACGGCCGCTCTTCACGCAGACTCTGCTCGATGAGTTTTCTCAGCGCCTCGGTGTCGACCGCTCTCAAGGCTTCCTGCTCGGCGCGCGGAATGTTGATCTCACCCATACGTTTCCCTCCTCGGTTACTAGAGCAACTGCGGCCCCATTCCTTGCTGGCAATAACTACGGTCTTCCCTACTCGTCGAATGTTGATGGGTACTCGATCCGATCACCGAAGCGTTCCTTGAGCCGACGCAAGCTATCGGATTGCAATGCCAGAAGTTCACTGAACCACGGACCGATATCGCGAGCGCCAGCGCCGCTCAAGGCGTCGACAATCCTCAGCGTCGACTCGTTGCCGTGCGGAATCAAGAGCAGCGTTGCATCCCGGCATATGCAGTCGGGCACGCTCAACTCGAAGCAAGAGCCGGTCAGCTTGGCAACCTGTGTCGGTGCGGCGAGTGCTTTGGGGACAGCCAGCAATACGAATGTCGATAGCAGCCATCTCACCGCTTTTGGATTGAGTGCAATGGCCTTATGGAGCGCCCGCAGCGGAACGTGGAAGTTCAACTGCTTCGCGATGTACGCTGCCCCTGCGAAGTGATGCGATCCCCCAGCGTTATAGAGAAAGAGCTTGCCGTCCCAGAGACGCGAACCTACGCTGTCGGAGGTCCCGGGGTTGCCGATGCGTACCTCGCCGTGAGCGAGCATGGTTGCGAGTCCATTTGCGTCGACCGGCGTTCGCTTATAGGTCGTGAAATCGGCGCCGAAGTCTTGGACAGTGGCGAAGTATCTGTCTGAAGATTTGCTTTCCGAAATGCCGTCGATCTCGGTGATATCGAAGACAAAGTTCTCTGTGGTTGCCGAGATAGTGAGCGGGCCATATGGCGATCGCACCGTCATGCGGCGAAACCGACCGTCGATCAAGGTCCAGCCGTCAAAATTCAGCGCAGAGCATCCGTGGTCGCCGAAGGTATCAACACGGCTGACAGCATTGCCGAAGATGCCTTGGGCCTCGGAAGTACCCCACCGCAACGTAGTGGCTGGACGGTTCAAGAGTGCGCGCAACGAGTTCCAAGCATCTATTCGCATTCGAGCCTGGATCGAAGGGTGCTTGAAGCGGCGACGCCACCACGGCCATTGCTCGGATTCGCTCACCCATTCGGGTGGGGGCGGGTCGCTTTCGTTTTCCGCTGAGAAACGGGGAACCGACGTAATTGCTTGCATGGGCTCTCCTGATGATGCGGCTATTCTGAGCAGTAGTTCAAGCTCCCTCTACAGGGAGGCCCGGCCACCACGACGTCAAGGTGACGGCCGGAGCTTTCGAATTCGCGCTGGATATGCGAACAAGAGATCGAGCATCAGCCGAACGACTTCGTAGGCCTCCTGCGCATCTTGTTCTGTAGGTTCTGTCTCGACGTCATGAGCGGCTTCGTTGCCGAGATGGCGTATCGCATGCGCCCATTGCGAAATCTCTTTGGTCGCCTCGATGTCGGCCAGTGCTGCATCAATCAGCTCGTAAAGCTTCTTTCCGTTGGCGGCAGTTCCCAATTTTTCCTTGCATGCGATCTCGAGCGTGCGACGACAGCCGAACATGGCTGATACGGGCTCATGCAGCACCTTGACCAACCGGTTCAATTGAGTGCTGACGCTCGGGGGGAGCGCGCCCTCGTCGGGGGTTTGAACTGCTGCGGACGGAAACTCACGGACCACATCGTAGAAGTCGTTGATCGCAACCCCCGGTTCATTGCCAACAACTGCCCAATGGTTCTTGATGCTCTCTGGCGCATTCTGAAAAATCGTGGACAAGGGGCGCAACCTATTCAAGAACGCCGATTGAAGGTGGGAGTTACCGTTCATGCCATGTCCTCGATGAAATGCGTGCGGCTCCAACGTCAGCATGCTCGGTTGCCGGCAATTTCCGCATGCGACGAACGCGCGGATGCGCGGGCCTTCCGACCAGCGCATTTGCCCGTGTTGCGCGGGGACCTTGACGGATTCGGGGGCGGCGTGCAATACAGAGAACGATGCGATCGCGTTGCAGTTGACGCAGGTCCGGTTTTGTATCTGATGCAGAAGCACGATGCGGTTCTCCGTTGGCTCGTTGGCATGATGATATGGGCAGGCACGATGGAGCGACTACGAACAATGCCTCACTGCTTGAGATATTCGTAGACACTGGCCCGCGAGATGCCAAGCGCTGTTGCGATATCAACCTTCGCCACCCCGCTCGCCGCCATCTCCTTGAGCGTCACGATGGCCTCCGCATTGAGCGACGGCTTGCGCCCCTTGTAGACGCCCTTGGTTTTGGCGATGGCAATGCCTTCGCGCTGGCGCTCCTTGATCAGCGCGCGCTCGAACTCGCCGACAGCTCCGAGCAGCTGGAGCAGCAATCGCGCGTAGCTGGTCGCGTGATCGCCAGCGCCGTCCCTCGGTTTCTCAAACGTCAGGTTTTCTTTCACAAACATCACGCTCACGCCCTTCGCCACAAGCGACTCCACGACTCGCTGCAAGTCCACAAGGCTGCGCGAGAGTCGGTCCATGCTGTGGACGTACAGATGATCGCCATCGCGCACGTGGCTGAGCATGGCTTGAAGCTGTGGACGGTTCGTGTCTTTGCCGCTGGCCTTGTCAGTGAAGATTTTTTCAAGCTCCAAGCCTTCGAGCTGGCGCGCGTCGTTCTGGTCGGCGCTGGAGACGCGGACGTAGCCGATCCTTTGGCCGTTAGCGGATTTTTTCGATGATGTCATGGGCTTTCGCTCCGAGAGTCAATGTCCGGATTGACTCTATAAGGTATTTTGGAAAATGTCGATAAATTCCAAAAATGAGCCTATCTAGACACGAAACGACGCCATCGAAGATGTCTGACTAGCGTGTACTTCAGATGGACGAAACGGGCATCAGCGCCAGAAAATCAGCGGTGACCGGATTCGAGCCACCAACACCGTCGCCAAGCCACTAGATCGGCCGCCAAGCCACATTTCGCGTGTGGCGGTGGCGCAGTGGCTGGAAAGCACTCAAGCGCCACGGCGGACGCCTATGCGCTGAGCGAGAAAAATCTTCCCTGCGACCACGGGTGCGACGCCGGCGAGCCTTACGCAGATGATGGTTTTTTCGCCGCGTTCGCCTGGGCGTTGGCTATCGCGTCGCTGGAACCACGGCTCACCGGCATCCACCGTGCGCGCCCGGAGAACTGCGTAGGTAAACGGCGTATTGCGGATGACGGACCGGACATGAATCCACTACGCGGATATCCAGGAGGCATTGAACGGTGATGGACTCCCTATCGGGTCGCTCCCCGGCTTGTCGATCGCTCGAATCGGCGCTGTTCTGCAGCAAGGCCAGGCCTGAGTCGACATGAATACCTAAGAATTAATTGAAAAATCAATTCAAGAATTCTCGACATTTGCCAAGCCTCAATTCGTGACCTTGTGCGCAGGGCTGGCATGTAGCGCCACGCTCAATAGGCTGTCCGCCCCTGACAATTCGATCGCGACGCGTTTTGATACAACGTTGACGCGAGCACTAAATAAGAAATCTCAGGGAGTTCTGGACATGAATCGTCATCTGTATCGCATCGTCTTCAATGCCGCCCGAGGCATGCGCATGGTGGTTCAGGAGACGGCGTCCAGCACGGGCAAAGGGCGCTCCAAAGCGACCTTGGTTGCAGGCGCCGCGTTGGTCGGGTCTGCCGCGTTTGCTCCGATGCTTGTGGGCGCTGCACTGGCCGGCATGTTCGCCGCGAATCCGGTTCATGCGCAGATAGTTGGCGCACCCAACGTTCCGGGCAATCAGCGGCCCACAGTTCTTGTTGCCCCCAATGGCGTGCCGTTGATCAACATCCAGACGCCGTCGACCGCAGGCGTCTCGCGCAACATCTACAACCAGTTCAACGTCGGCCCCAACGGGGCGATCCTGAACAACAGCCGCACCAACGTGCAGACGCAACTGGGCGGTTTCGTCCAGGGCAACCCGTTCCTCGCGACCGGGCCCGCGCGGATCATCCTGAACGAGGTCAACGGCGGCAACCCGAGCCAGTTGCGCGGCTACATTGAAGTCGGCGGGGCGAGGGCCGAAGTGATCATTGCCAACCCGGCCGGCATCAGCGTCGACGGCGGCGGCTTCATCAACGCGAGCCGCGCCACGCTCACCACCGGGACGCCCCAGTTCAATGCGATGGGCGGGCTCGACAGTTTCCTTGTGCGCGGCGGCACGGTCACCATCGACGGCGCGGGCCTTGACGCCAGCAAGACCGACTACGCTGCCATCCTGGCCCGCGCCGTGCAAGCCAACGCGGGCATCTGGGCCAGCGAGTTGAAAGTGGTGACCGGGGCCAACCAGGTCTCGGCCGATCACAGCCAGGTTGCGCCGACCGCCGGCACCGGCGCCGCGCCCACCTTTGCGCTCGATGTGGCGGCGCTGGGCGGCATGTACGCCGGCAAGATCACATTGATCGGCACCGAAGCGGGCCTGGGCGTGCGCAATGCAGGAACCATCCAGGCCGCGCCGGGGACGCCTGTACTGGGCGGTGCCGGCCAGCTCGTCGTGACGAGCGCCGGCCGTCTCGAGAACATCGGAACCCTTCAGGCCATGGCCGATGCGAACTTGGCTGTGTCGAGCGTGGCCAACAGCGGCCGCATCAGCAGCGGCGGCAATCTGAAGATTGCCGCGCAGGACACGCTGGCCAATTCGATCGACGGCAAGGGCGGCACGTTGGAGGGGGCGCGCGTCGAGTTGAGCAGTGCCGCAGGCAACATCGACAACCGCAATGGCGGCACGATCCGCCAGACCAGCAGTGCTGCGCTGGAGATTTCTGCGCCGGCACTGAGCAACACCAGCGGTGGCGTGATCGGGCTGGAGCCTGTTGCGCAGACGCCATCGCAGCCCGGTGGTGGTACGGGCACTGGTTCTGAAGGCAGCACGGGCGGCGGCACCGCCGGAACACCAACCGACGGCGGCGGCTCTGGGGCCGGCACGAGCACCGGCGGAGCGATCACGCCGGCGCCCTATGTGCCACCGTCGCCCGGTGTCATCCAGGCGGCTGGAGCCATCCTGAACGATGGCGGAAAAATCTACGCAGGCGGTCCGATCACGCTGCAGAGCGCGAACATCAACAACAACGGCGGGACCCTGAGCCTCGCCAGCATGAGCGTCAACCAGCCGACCTTCGACAACCACGGCGGCACGCTCAACGTCAGCAACGGCTTCAGCGCCAACGTCGGGCAGTTCGACAACACCGGCGGCAGGCTCAATGCGGGGTCACTGAACATCGTCACGAGCGGCGACCTGATCAACGTCGATGGATCGCTCGCCAGCGGCAGCGATGCCAGCCTCACGGTTGGCGGTAAGGCGGACAACACGCGCGGCACGATCTCGGCCACTGGCAGCCTGATGGCGCAGGTGGTAGGGGCCATGAACAACAACGCCGGCACGCTGATTGCCAATCAAGCGGTGGTGCTGGGCGCTGGCAGCCTCGACAACACGAAGGGCAGCATCCAGTCGGCGCAGGCCGGCGTGCAGGTCAACGTGGTCAATGTGCTGATCAATGGCAGCGGTGGCTCGCTCGGCGCGGCGACCGATCTGAATGTCAAGGCGGGTTCGGTCGCCAACAGCGGCAGCTTGCGGGGCGAGAACGATGTCAGTGTCGTGGCTGATGACCAACTGGCAAACGACGGCAGCATCACTGCAGGCCGCCACACGACGGTCGCGGCAGGCAGTGTGCAAGGTGGAACGACAGGTGTCCTCGGAGCAGGCGTCCAGAGCGACGGCAAGCTCGGCGGTGTGGGCGACTTGCGTGTCACGACGTCCGGGGCGCTGGTTGCGAACGGCACCAACCTTGCAGCGGGCGATGCCGTGCTGCAAGGCGCAAGCGTCGATGTGTCGGGTAGTCAGACCAGCGCGGCCAACATCGCCATCACTGCGACGCAGGGCAATGTGACCACGAGCAAGGCCACCGTCGTCACACCGGGCACCCTGAGCGTGACGGCCAATGAGCAGCCTGGCCAGACCCTGGTCAACGAAGGCGGCAAGCTCAACGCAAACCAGTTGGACCTGAAGGTCTCGAACATCGCGAACACCCAGGGCGGTGAGATCGTGCAGACTGGCACTGGCGCCACCCACATCGTGACCTCCGGAGCTATCGACAACAGCGGCGGCACGCTGGCAAGCAACGGCAGTTTTGCCTTCACCGCTGCCAGTCTGAACAACAAGGGTGGCACCTTGCGCGCAGCCCAGACATCGGACCTGACGGTCACGGTGGCAGGCCTGGCGGACAACCGCCAGGGCGAGATGAGCGCGGGTGGCACGACGACCCTGAATGCCGGCAGCCTCGACAACGATGGCGGCCGGATCACCGCGGCAGGCGATGTATCGAGCACCACGAGCGGCGCCACCAGCAATCAGAGTGGCACGATTGCTGCGAACGGCGATACCACCCTGAACGCTGGAAGCCTGAACAACAACGGTGGCGCCGTCTCCGGACTCCAGCAGTTGACGGTCAACGTCCAAGGGATGGCCGACAACACTGGAGGTACGCTGGTTGCAAAACAGGCGGTCTTGCTCAATGCCGCCGCTTTGAACAATGACAAGGGCTCGATTCAATCCACTGAAGCTGCGACCTCACTGAATGTGAGCGGGGCCCTGACGAATGCTCAAGGCAACATCGGCGCTGCTACTGATCTGGACATCCACGCTGGCAGCCTGACAAATGGTGCGGGTGGCAGTTTGCGCGGCACCCACGACACCACGATCGCCGTGAGCGGCCAGTTGGCAAGCGACGGCAGCATCACGGCGGGGCAGGACACCACGATCACGGCAGGAAGCTTGCGAAGTGGCAGCACCGGCGTGCTCGGTGCCGGCATTCAGAACGACGGCAAGCTCGGCGATGTGGGCGAGTTGAGGGTCACGACCTCGGGCGCATTGGTTGCGAACGGCACCAGCTTGGCGGCCGGTGACGCCGTGCTGCAGGGCGCGAGTGTTGACGTGTCGGCTAGCCAAACCAGTGCGACCAATATCGCGATCACGGCCACGCAGGGTAACGTGACCACCAGCAAGGCTACCGTCGTCACACCCGGAACGCTCGCCATCGCCGCCAACAGCAATGCCGCGCAGGCCTTGGTCAACGAGGCCGGCAAGATCAACGCGAACCAACTGGACCTGAAGCTCTCGAATCTCACGAACACGCAAGGCGGTGAGATCGTGCAGGTCGGCAAAGGCGCGACCACGATCGCGATGAGCGGAACGCTGAACAACGACGGCGGACGCATTGCCAGCAACGGGCAAGACCTGACGCTGCAAGCCGCGAAGATCGGAAACGCCGAAGGAAAGATCGAACATGCAGGCCCTGGCAGGCTGACCATCGCCGGTGGTCGGTTCGACGGCGCCAACGGGCAGATCACCACGAACGGCGCACTGGTGGTCGCTCTTTCGAGCGCGTTCAATCAGGATGGCGGCGTCACCAGCGCGAAGCAGATCACCATCGATGCGGGCTCCTTGAGCAACAGAGGTGGCCAGATCGTCCAGACCGGCACTGAAGCCACCCGCATCACGGTGAAGGGGGCGGTTGACAACAGCAATGGCGGAGTCCTCGCCAGCAATGGCAACACCACCATTTCCGCGGGCAGGCTCACGAACCAAGGCGGAACGATCCGCGCGGCCGAAGATTCGAGCCTCAGCTTGACGGTCATCGGCTTACTCGACAACAGCAACAAAGGCGTGATCGGCGCGGGCAGTGATATGACGATCACTGCTGGCGGCCTGAGCAATGACGACGGCAGAGCGACAGCCGTCAGCGATCTTCATGTTGCCGTCGGCGGCGCCGCCACCAACATCGGCGGCACGCTGGCCGCGAATGGAAACACCACGGTCGCAGCTGGCACCTTGGACAACACCCGTGGCACCGTGGTGGCGGTCGAAGGCGATCTGGGCGTAACCACCACGGGCTCAACCATCAACGACAAAGGCACGATGCAAGCGGGTGCAAATGCAACGCTGGCGAATGCTGGGCTGAGCAACGTCGGGGGCAAGGTCTTTGGCGCAAGTCTGACCATCGATACGCAAAAGGGCACGTTGAACAACGCGCTCGGAACATTGGCCGCAACCACCACGGTCACCATCGGTTCGGGCGCACTCACGAACGATGCCGGCTTGATCCAGTCCGGCGGTGCGATGGTCATCGACACGAACGGCCAGACGCTGCGCAACACCAACGCCGCCGGCTACGACAACAAGCAGGGTGGCATCACGAGTTCGGATACGCTCGACATCAAGAGCGGCGGCCTCGACAACGCTGCCGGCTTCATCGGCGCGAAGAATGCGCTGACCGCCAAGACAGATGGCTTCTCCAATGCCGGCGGCGGCATGGTGTTGGGGCAATCGAGCGTTGCGATTAGCACAGGTCTCTCGGGGTATGACAACAACGGTGGCAAAACGCTCGCAATGGGCGACCTCGAGATCGGCACCGTCGGCCTCGGAAATACCCAGGGCTTGATTCGCTCCGGGGCGACGACCACGATTCGCGCCGTCAACATCGGAAACGACGGCACACAGGGAACGGACCAGGGGATCGAAGGCAAGAACGTCGTCATTGACGCCGGCAACCTGAGCAATACGAACGGAGCCATTCGTGCCGACGTCGATGCCACCATCACCAGCGGCGGCACGGTCGATAACACCGGCGGTCTGATCTCCGCGGGCAACGCGCTGAGCATCCTCGACCCGAATCGCGCGAACCCCGGGGCCAAGAGCCTGAACCTCGTCAACACCAACGGCACGCTGGTGGCTGACAAGAGCTTGAAGATCGATGCGGCGATCTTCAGTGGGGATGGCAAGGCGGTGTCGGGCCAGGACCTGAGCATTGCGCTGCGCCAGGACATCGTCAACAACGGCGAGGTGGCCGCCAACGGCAACCTCAGCTACACCACGACCGGCAACTTCACCAACAACGGCAAGCTGCTGGCGGGCCAAACCCTGACGGTGGGCGGCAACAACGTCGAGAACACCGCCAACGCGGAGATGTCGGGGACCGACACCATCGTCAATGCGGCCGGGACACTGAACAATCGTGGCCTGATCGACAGCAAGGGGGCGACGCAGATCAATGCGGGCACGCTCAACAACATCGGTACCGGGCGAGTCTACGGCGACGCCGTTTCCATTGCGGTGGGCACGCTCAATAACGATGCAGAGACGGCGAATGGTGTGACCAAGGCCGCGACCATCGCGGCGCGGGCCGACTTGGACATCGGCGCCAGCACGATCAGCAACCGAGAGCACGCGCTGATCTTCAGCGCCGGTGATATGCACATCGGTGGCTCGCTGGACGCGAATCGCTATGCCACGGGACAGGGGGCGGAACTCAACAACCTGAGTGCGGACATCGAGTCACTGGGCAACATGTCCATCTCGATGGGGCAGGTCAACAACCGGGACGTTCACATCCAGAAGGGCGCACCGACGGTGACCCCGAGCGTGGTGATCGGCATCGCGCCACAGATGTACGTTGGAAGCGGCGTGGGAAGAACCACGATGTACCTGATGGATGAAGTCACCGTCGATGCCGCCAATGGTTTTGTCTATCGAAAGGACACCGGTGAGCTGGTGGGCATGGGGGGCTTCTCCATGTGGACCAACTTGCTCACGACTACCGAAGACACCGCGATCAATGCCGACCCTGCTCGCCTCGTTGCCGGCGGCAACATGGATATCAATGGGCACCTTTCCAATGGAAACAGCCAAGTGTTGGCTGGGGGGAAGATCACGGCGACGAGCTACGAGTCTTCCGGGTTGCAGGGCACCCGGACAATCACAGGCCTTGCCTCCGCGATCAACAACAAGGGCGAGGTCCAGGCGACAAATGTGCAACTCACTCTGCCGCCGCAGACGTTCGCACTTGGCAGCTACAAGTACCAGGAGAACATCAATGGAACCGTCGGCCATGACGCAGGCGTCGCGCCTGTCGGCGGTGCGGGGGGCGGCGCAGGAAAAGCCGGCAGTGTGGGCAGCGGACAGGGACAAACCGTAGTCGTGGAGGTGCCTGCCAATGTCGGTGCCGTGGTCAAGACCGACGGCCAGAGCGCAGGCAATCTAGCCGGAACCGCTGGCGGCACCGGCGCCCAGATCGGCGCACCGTTGGGCGAGGGCCCAGCGACCGTGAGCACCAATGGATCGGAAGGTGCGGCTGCTTCATCGGTCCAGGGCGGCGCGACCCAGACCATCCCGATGGTCGTTCGCACCAGCACGCCCAGCGTGCGTGTTCCCAACGCGAGCCTCTTCAATGTTCAGGCGGGGCCGGGCAGCTACCTCATCGAGACCGACCCACGGTTTGCGAACTACCGCAACTGGCTCAGCAGCGACTACCTGCTGAACAACCTTGGGCTCGATCCGAACAACATTCTCAAGCGCCTGGGCGACGGGTTCTATGAGCAAAAGCTCATCCGGGAACAGGTCGCGCAGTTGACGGGCTACCGCTACCTGGATGGCTTCAGCAACGACGACGAACAGTACACGGCGCTGATGAATGCGGGAGTGACCTTCGCCAAGCAGTACGGGCTGCGCCCAGGCATTGCGTTGACTCCAGCCCAGATGGCGCAGCTCACCAGTGACATCGTCTGGCTGGTCGAGCAGACGGTGACGTTGCCCGATGGCACGACACAGCGCGTTCTGGTGCCGCAGGTCTACGTGCGCGTGCGACCGGGCGATATTGACGGCGCAGGTGCACTGTTGAGTGCAGACACCACGATCATTAAGAGTTCAGGCGATGTCGTGAATACGGGCACGATTGCCGGGCGCAGTCTGGTCAAGATCGATGCCGAGAACGTCAGCAATCTGGGAGGTCGGATCGCCGGTGGCAACGTCGGCATCAACGCCCGCAATGATCTGAGCAACATTGGCGGGACAATTTCCGCGCAAGATGCGGCGGTTCTGACTGCTGGGCGCGACATCAACATTCAAACGACCACGCAGAGTGCCAGCAACGGCAATACCGCCATTGATCGCATTGCCGGTGTCTACGTGACCAATCCAGGCGGCGTGTTGATCGCTTCCGCCGGCCGTGATGTCAATCTGATCGGCGCTGTTCTGGCGAGCGCCGGCAGTTCGTCCGTGGGGGCCGCACGCAACATCAATCTCGACACGGTCAAGGAGGGCTACACCATCGTGGCCGTGGGCAAGGGCGGTGCGGGCATCGCTTCCGAAAGCCACGAAGTCGGCAGCGTCATTCAGGGGCAAGACAATGTGCGCCTCTCGGCCGGCAACGACCTGAACATCAGAGCAGGCGCGGTCGCCAGCGTGGACGGGGCCTTGATCGCCACAGCCAGGAACGACATCAATGTCACAGCAGGCCAAGCTACGACCAGCGTCTCGACGGCCACGCAAAAGTCTTCTAAAGGCCTGTTTAAGAAGAGCAGCTCCAGCACTTTCGACAGCACTACCACCACGGACGTGCTCTCCAGCAGCCTCAGCGGCAAGAGCGTGGCGCTGGTGGCCGGCAACGACATCAACCTCCAGGCCGCACAACTTCATTCCGACGCTGGGATGAGCCTGTCAGCGGGCCGCGACCTCAATCTCACAACGGCGACCAGCAGCCGTACTGAACTGCACGCCAGTCAGCAGCGCACCAGCAGCACAGCTTTGTCCAGAGCCTGGGCCGTTGCCTCCGATGCCGGAGGTCCGGTCGGCGGCTACGGCAATCGTAAGAATTCAGGCAACAGCGTCAGCGCGGACATCAGCACGCAGGCCGTCGGTACCACCATCTCGGCCGGCAGCCTACAGACCGTCAGCGGGCGCGACACCACCTTGCAAGCGGCCACGGTCGTCGCGGACAGGGACATCACCATGATGGCCGGGCGCAATCTCACTATCGAGAGCGCCCAGAACACCGAACTCAGCAGCAGCTCCTCGGCCAATGCCAAGAGCGGCTTCATCGGTTCCTGGTCGTCACCTGGATTGGGCCACATCAAGGATTTCGGAGCTCATGCGACCAGCCGTACCACCCAGCAGGCCAGCCAGGTGGCCAGCCTCACGGGCAGCGTGACACTGGTGGCAGGCAACGAATACCGCCAAACCGCCAGCAGTGTGTTGGCTGCGGGGCAAGCTGGCCCGCTGGCCGGTGGCGATGTCAACATCCTCGCGAAGAACGTCGTCATCAACGAGGCCTACAACACCGAGCAGACCGTGGACCTGCAGCGCAGCTCCAGCACCAAGTTGGGCGGCAGCGCCAGCTTCATGGGCGTGAGCACGGACATGATTCAAGGGACCGTCAACACCGTCAAGGCGATGGGGAACACGAACGACGGCCGCGCGAAAGCGTTGGGTGCGATCAACCTCGCCATGAGCGGCAAGCAGGCCTACGACGCCGTCCAGGCGATTGGCAGCGGAGGGCCCTTGAGCTATGGCGTGAGCGTGAGCGTCAGTCGCAACACCAGCCAGGCGGCCAGCTTCAGCAATAGCAGCGAAGCTGTGGGCTCCAGCGTGGTGGGCTCGAACAACGTCAACATCGTGGCCACGGGTGGCGGCAAGGGCTCCAACATTAGCGCCATCGGTTCCACCATCGCTGCAGGCAATACCGCGAATCTGTCCGCGGACAACAATATCTCGCTGGAAGCCAGCCGCAACGCCAGCGTGTCGGCCGGTCGAAACTCCAGCCATGGTGCGAACGTGGGCGTCACCTTCGGCGCAGGGTCGCAGAACGGCTTCAGCATCCAACTCGGCGTGAGCAACGGAAAAGGCCGCGACAACCAGAACGACGTCAGCTACAACGCCACCAAGGTAAGTGGCGGCAAAGCCGTAAACGTGACCAGTGGTGGCGATCTCAACATGCGCGGCGGCATCATCGAAGCCAACCGCGTCATGGCCGATGTCGGCGGCAACCTAAACATTGAGTCCATGCAGGACGTGAGCGTGGGCCAGTCGCGCCAGAGCAGTTCGGGCTTTAATGTGAGTTTGTGCATTCCGCCGATCTGTTACGGCATCAGTTCTGCAGGCGTGAGCGCAGCCGGGGCAAAGGCTGATGGCGTCTTCGTCAGTCCGAAGGAGCAAGCGGGCATCAAGGCCGGCGACGGTGGCTTCGACGTCAAGGTGGCGGGCAACACCAACCTTCGGGGCGCGGTGATCGAGAGCACGCAGGCAGCGATTGACGGTAAGAAGAACAGCTTCAGCACGGGCGGCACACTCACGATGAGTGATTTGCAGAACGTGAGCCAGTCGAGCGGCAGCAGTTACAGCGTCAGCGAAAGCGTTGCGTTTTTTGCTGGCGATTCGCAGGCGCACCAAGATGCTTTGCGTTCGCAGGGGATGACCGATCAGCAAATTGCCGCCATGCAGCGACCTGGCGGCTCTGCGGGTGACGGGAGCTACAGCGGCAACAACCAGACCAGCGTGACCAAGTCCGGCATCAGCGGGATCGCAGGCGACCAGACTGTGAGAACCGGGGACAGCAGCAGCACAGGTGCGCTGGTGAGAGACTGGAACACGCAGACGATCGTCAAGGACGTACAGGCTCAGGCGCAGATATCGCAAGAGTTCAAGCAGAAGGCCGCCAAGGCGGTCGGGGACTATGCCGCTGAGAAACTCAACGATGCGAAAAAGCTACGCGCAGACGCCGCGAACGAGACCGATCCGGACAAGAAAGCAGCATTGATCGCTCGGGCAGACGATCTGGATACGAATTGGAAGGAAGGTGGTACCTATCGTGTCCTGGCCCATGCCGCCGTTGGTGGACTAAGTGGTGGAGTAGGCGGCGCGTTGGGCGCTGGCGTGAGTTCCGCGCTAATGCCACGGATTGGCGACGCCATTGTCGACATGGGGTTGCCCTCACCGGTGGCTCAGGCGGTCGGGGCTGCGACCGCTGCCGCCATCGGAGGAGTTGTTGGGGGCACTTCGGGAGCGACCAGTGCGTTCAGCATAGACATCAACAACCGGCAGTTGCATTCGTACGAGCGCCAACGACTAGCGCAAGAGGCGAAGCGGGCGGCTCGCGAACAAACCCAGGGATTCGAGCAGCTGACGCCTGAACAGCAGGCCAAGGTCGAGAAGTATTGGTACGACCAGTTGACTCAAGCCACACTTGCGCGAGTGGACAACGATGGAATGGGCAAACGCGATGCATTCCTTGCGGCCGCTGCAGGAATGAGTCAGTTGCCGTATCAAGGGTATTTTTCATCTTCCCAAGTCATCGCAGATGCTGCCACCGCGGATCGCATGGTCGGAAATTTGGCGAGCCAGAATCAGCCCATTTTGAACATATATGGTGAGCCTATCAGGGTTGGGGGGAGCGATCTCATTGCATTTAACGCTACTCAAGAGCAGCGAGCCAATAGCTATCTTTTGAACACCCCGACCGCTGAAGTCGAGCGTCAACAGATGGCAAATCAGCGTCAAGCCACACTTAACTATCTCGGTGCAATTAACGGAGGGGCGCCGCGCGACTACACCTTAGAGGAAGTAGTTCTGGGCGGAATGATCGGTGGGCGTGCGATTGATGCGGTGGCGGGGGTGTTAGAGCGCTCTTCTACAGTTCTCACGTCACGATCTCCGGTCCGTACTGGCGCATATGACGGTGCAAGCCTTACCGTTGACGACGCGAGAGCGCTGTTCCGTGAGAACGAGTTGCCCCCGAAACAAGGTACCTTGCGAGGACAACCTGAGGCGCCTCGCGCCAACGCATCGGCAGAAGATATTCGCAGCATCACACGTCAGAATGAAGCTGCGGAAACTCTGTCAGAGCGAGGGCTGGACGTAGAGCGACTCCCGAATAATCAAGGAGCCACAAAGCAAAAGCAACCCGATCTGAAGATCAATGGTGAACTCGCAGATGTCTATTCACCGAGGTCTGGCAATGTCCAAAGTATATGGGATGTAATCAACAAGAAATCCAATCCAGCGGAGGTCAATACATTCCAAGCAAATAATGTAGTCGTGAACTTGGCAGATTCTCCGCTGACTGCATCCGAGGTCGCGCAATATGTGCAGAGAAATCCGATTGGCGGATTGCGCAACCTGATCATAGTCAAGGATGGGCGAGTTACGAATTTGAATGGAGGGTGGTGACTATGGCGCTCGATATGTACCTTGAGATGAATGGCGACCTCAAGGATTGGGAGTCTACAAAGGAGATCCTTTACGAGGCGGGAATGGTATCTCTTCCGGAGCATCGGCCCGATGCAGTTTGGTACACGCTTGGTAACGGCGAAGTATTTTGTGAAGCTCAGTGGAGGCGATCATCGCGCCGAACTAACGAAATCATTGCCGAAGGTGATCACCGTTGTTCGTTCCTCGTCAATGCGGAAATTTCGTTTCGCATCAATAACTCCACGTACGACGAGGCTGTCTCAATCATCAAGACTGTCCTGACGCATTTGACGGAGAGAACGGGCATGCTTTTTGTGCTTTCCTTTCAGTATGAAGATGTGCGTGCAATTAGAGATCGCGAGCGTGGTTTTGAGTGGTTTTGGAATGATCCTAGATGACTTCAACAGCTATAACGACCGCAAGAGTGAGGCACTCCGGGGTTCTTTTTATAGCCATATCTAACGTCATGCTCTGTGCTTGCACCTATAGCGAGATCAATCCGAGCGCCGCGCTCGCAGACATCCGCGCTAATAGCGGCTACAACGAGTTGACCGAAGTTGAGCCCGGAACTGCCAAGCTCATCTTGCGCTCCGCCGGGTCGGGCTATTCCGCGCACTTCTCCGCAAGCGCCTCGCCGCAAGCCTGTCAGGGCTTCGCTTCCCTGGGGAATGTGGCTTACGCCGGTCGCGGCATCGTGTATCCGTGGATCGCCAATGCAGTGCAACGCGGCCGCAGGACTGAGCCCTACCTTGTTCATGAAGCAAGGCCCGGAGAGTTGATCCAGATACGCGGCTACGGCTCGTGGGCGGATGGCACAGGCTCTGGCTATCGCACCGGCCATTGCGGCCCGATCACAGCGCAGTTCTCGCCACAGGACGGACACGCCTACATCGTCGAATACGTATGGGGTAGCAAGCCGGCTTGCAGTTTGAACATCATGGATGCCACCGACCGAGATTCCCCTGTGCCTGTTCCCACGCAGGCTATTGCAGGGTGCCCCGCACCATCTCGCTGAAGCAATCGGTGCGTCTGGACTTTGGCGAAAAATAAGAAAGAGGGAGTCTGATTTGAAACGTAACCTGTTGGCGGCCGCAATGGCAGTCAGTCCGCTGCTGGCGTTGGCCCAGCAGACGCCGACCAGCCCGCAACCCGTCATCGAACAACAACGCCAGCAAGAGCGCGAACGTGCCCTGCGCGAGCAGAACGAACGCACCGTCGACCAGCGCCCGCAAGCCGCGCCTCCAGCACCGACCCAGCGCATTCCCGAATCCGAGTCCCCGTGCTTTCGCATCGACCGCGTATTGCTGGTCGGCGAGCAGTCCGAGTCCTTCCAATGGGCCGTAGCTGACCTGTCTGGCCCCGAGCACAACGATTCCCCCATCGGCCGCTGCCTTGGCACTGCCGGTGTCAACGTCGTCCTCGCACGCACCCAGCAGGCAGTCATCGCGCGCGGTTACGTGACCACCCGGGTGCTGGCTGCGCCGCAGGATCTCTCGACGGGCACCTTGACCTTGTCGCTCGTGCCCGGCCGCATCGCCGCCATTCGATTGACGCCGGACTCGTCGCCCGCGTTGCTCGGAAGTTCGGCGCTACTGACCTCAGCCATCCCCGCACGCCCCGGCGATCTGCTGAACCTGCGTGACATCGAGCAGGGCCTCGAAAACCTCAAGCGCGCCCCGACTGCAGAAGCCGATATCCAGATTGAGCCCTCCACCGCGCCCGATGCGAAGCCCGGCGACAGCGATCTCGTCGTTAAGTACGCGCAGTCCAAGAAGTGGCGCGTCGCGTTGAGCCTGGACGACAGCGGCACCAAGGCCACGGGCCGCAACCAGGCCGGTGTCACGGTGTCGGTGGACAGCCCTCTGGGCCTGAATGACCTGTTCTACGTCAGCGTCAACCACAGCATCAACAGCCATTTCCTGTCCGAGCCCAGCTACGGCACCGAAGGCCAGACGCTGCACTACTCAGTGCCGTACGGCCATTGGCTGTTGGGCCTTACGGCCTCCAACAGCCAGTACCACCAGAGCATCGCCGGCCTGAACCAGGACTACATCTACGCGGGCAAGTCCAACAACGCCGAGGTCAAGCTCTCGCGCCTGCTCTACCGCGACCAGAGCCGCAAGACGACGATGGCGATCAAGGGCTGGCGGCGCGAGTCGCGCAACTTCGTCGATGACACCGAAGTCGACGTGCAGCATCGCGTGGTGGGCGGTTGGGAGTTGAGCCTGAACCACAAGGAGTTCATCGGCGAGGCCACCCTCGAAGGCACGCTGGCCTACAAGCGCGGCACGGGCGGCTTTGGCTCGCGTGCAGCGCCTGAAGAAGAGTTCGGTGAAGGCACTTCGCGACTGAAGCTCTACACGGCCGAGATCAGCCTCAACGCACCGTTCAAGCTCGGCGAACAGAAGCTGCGCTACTCCGGCCTGATCCGCGCGCAATGGAACCGCACGCCGTTGACGCCGCAAGATCGCTTCGCCATCGGCGGGCGCTACACCGTGCGTGGCTTCGACGGCGAAACCAGCCTGATGGGCGAGCGCGGCGTGTTGATCCGCAACGACGTCGGCTGGGCCATGGGGCAGAGTGGGGCGGAGTTGTACGCAGGCCTGGACTACGGCCATGTCGGTGGTCGCTCCACGGCCGATCTGTTGGGCCGTCATCTGGCGGGTGCCGTGATCGGCGTGCGGGGTCAATGGAACAAGTTGAGCTACGACTTCTTCATCGGCGCGCCCATCGCCAAACCCGAGGGTTACCGCACGGCCAAGACCACGCTGGGCTTCAATCTCAACGCTAGTTTTTGAACTTGAAAAACATGGCCGATCAAGTAGCTCCTTCCCGCATCAAGGCTGTACTTCTTCGTGCTGCCTTTGCTGTATTGGCATTCGGATTCCTATCAATGTACGTCTGGGCGGCCCAGAAAGCACATGACCGTACGGAATCTGAATTTCTAAAACTGATGCTCTACTCACTCATTATTTTGGGCGCAGGCTTGACCTATGACTGCGGAAAAGCGCTCCTGCTTATGCCCGCGTCTCGGTTCGCGGAGTTATTCCGGACGTCAATCTTTCCCGCCGCCCTGATGGCTCTTGTCATGGCCGCTACCGGAATATTGACCGTCATGTTCGTGATGATCGGATGGCCGATGTCTGCAATATTCACGTATGTGGGCGGATTGAGCTTCTTGCTGTTTGGAATCAACATGCCTGCAAGCAAGAAAATTACAAGCAATGCCGAGCCTGCTGCGCGGGCCTAAATAGGACACGTCGAAAGGCGCTCAAGATTCTTGGCGCCCTTTTCCTGGTCCATGCGAGCCCGTGGGCAGGACAGTGGTGGTCCGTGCACCCACTCGATGAGAAAACGTTCAATGGAATTCAGCAGCAGACCGCAAAGTAGGGCCGCAACAGTTCGATCGCGCCAAAGTTGCGCGTGCGTAGCAGCAATTGGCGAGCGACATTGTTCGGCGCTCTCATTGCACTTCTGATCGTGATGGCGCTGCTCATGAAGTGGCTCGTGGAATACCAAGTCACGACAGCAACGGAGCGCCGTGCTCAGGATGCCGCAGCACGTGCCGCTGCGGCGCGTTGTTTCGAGCTGACGTTGAGCGGCGCAGCCAACGCGTGTCTCAAAGCCCTGGAGACCAAAAGTAGTCTGGCCAATTGAGGCGGCAATAGTTCACGTTTGATCTTCAATTGGAGGCGCTTGTCACTTCTGAGAGCAAGGCTCGTGGCTAAATTCTGACGTCATCTTCGTCGATGACTCCCAGTGGTCCTGGCTCACGGATCACTTTCACCCGCTTCGGCGGGTATTTTTTTGCCCGCTGGTAATGCCGGATGGATTGGTAATTTTCAATTGAAGGATTTGACAAAATCAAATGAATTGAGTATTCGATCTAGCGTCGATTTGGTGGATGTTCAATTCATTCCATTTTATCGAAATTCATGGTAAAATTGAGAAAATAGCCGGATTTTTTCAAAATCCACCGTTTTTGGCTTGAAAACAGCGTGTTTTCAGCGGTTTTTGATGGTTTTTGACCAGTTTTCGAGTCCGCGACCAACTCCGCCGGCTCGTAACGAAAGCCTGGTCGTTGGCGGTTTTCTACCGTTGCTTTTCACTCTCCCTGATCGTTTTTGACCGCTTCGTCGGCTGCCTTGCCGTGGCCGGTCGCTAGCGCGTCTGGCGTCCCTGTTTCTCACTCACTCCCGGAGCTTTTATGACCGACACCTCGTCTGGTGGCGCAGCCGTGCCTGAAGCATTGGTTGCTGCGCCCCTTGTATTGCCGTTTACCGTGCCTGAGCACCCCAGCAATGTGGCGTTTCGCCAAGCCCAAGCAGCCCGAATGCTTCAGACCCTTGGCGTGAATCTGCATCGCCTGATCGATGGAGATGAGTTCCAGCGGGCGGCACATCATGTCCAGAACTTCTTTGCCCCCGAGCGTGGCATCGCCAACGCCCGTACTTGCTCGTTCGATATCCCGCGCTTCCTGCTGTCTGCCGACCATCCTGCCGAGCCCTTGATTGACTCGGTGTCGTTCACCGTCGAGATCGCGGCCTTGACCGTGCCGGAGCCCGATGGTGAGTGCGCCGTGACTCGAAACCTCACCTGGCTGACGGAACTGCTTCATCTGACCCCGGTCGAGCGCAAGCTCTTGCTTTGGGCGTACTGCGCCGAAACGCAGCACCCGGCCGTGCTCAATCGGGTGCTCGAATGCGTGCCGTGCGAGAACTGGGCCGATGTCATCGAAGCACTGTCGATCCTGCTGGAAGAGCCGGTCATCGCGGTTGCCGAATCTCTGGTCTTGCCGTGCCGGCTGCAGGCCATGCGCTTGATCCTGACGGAGACCCAGCGCGCGCCGTCGAACCTGCACCAGTGCTTGGAGCCCAGCGACACGTTGGTCGAAGTGCTCGAGACGGTCCACCGATCCAAGAATGCATTGCTCTTCGACCTGCTGGAGCCGCGGCTGTCGCACTGGTCGCCACAGCTGCAAAACGATGTGCCGGATGCAGCGCTCCTCGAGTGGCTCGAGCAGCCGGTGGCAGACGCGTTCATCGCCAGTTTGAGCGGACGCCCACTCAGCGCGGCCAACATCTCGGCGGTCATCACGTGGCTCACCGGCTGGCAGGTGCCGGATGCGCAGTGCGAGTCGCTGGCTGGCCATCTGCCGTTGGACGTCATTGAGCGGGCGGTCCAACACTGCTTCGTCGAACACGGCCAACGCAACGAGCCCGTGACGGTCCTGGCATTGATGCGGACGTTGTATGCCGCTGCCAGCTAGCGCGCCATCTGGCTTTCCGAACAAGCGGTCTTTCAGGCCGCTTTTTTATGTCTCGACGTGTCCGCCTGGTCTGCCGGTTGAAGGCCGGCACACGCCCATTCCGATTACTTCATCACCGCCATCGAAAGGGAAATCATGTGCAATCTCCTAGACCCCAACATTCGCAAGCACCGTTGCACGCCAGCAGCACCGCAGAACGCGCAGCCGCTGTTCGCGCTCGGCCGGACACTGGCAACGCCAGGCGCTCTGGAACTGCTGGAGAAACACGGAGTCGGTCCCGCGTGTTTGCTGGTGCGGCACCAGAGCGGCGATTGGGGCGACGTCTGCACGGACGATGCGGCGAGCAACGTGCTGGCACTGGCCGACGGTGGCCGCATCTTCTCCGTGTACCGGCTGCTCGATGCGGCGACGCTGGAACGCATGACCGAGCAAGAACGGCGGCGCACGCCGACCGTGTGGTGCATCACCGAAGCCGACCGGTCCAGCACGACGCTGCTCTGCCCCGACGAGTACTGACGTGGCGCGGTTGACGAAGAGCGGATTTCGCGTCCAGCGGTACCACGCGGCGCTCACTGTCGGAAGCGTGTTGACGACCAAGAGCCGGCGTCTGGACCCTGTGCCGGTCCACATACGCCAGAGTGAGATGGATAGTGCTTGTGCATTGCACTGCCTCGCAATGGCATTCGTGATTCTCGACGTAGCGAAGAGGAGCGCGCTGCTTTCCATGGCTCACCGGAAGTACGGCGTGGCGGCCGACCTCTTTGCCGTGCTGGGCGATAGCTGGCTTGAAGGGGCGTACGCGCAAGACGTCGTGGACGCGCTTGAAGCGATGGAGTTGCCGCTCACTGTCCGGTCAGCGGACGGCTTCGACCACGGCGTCGATCTGTTCGCCGTCGAGTCGCTCTTGAAAGGACAGCTGACCCTGATTGCGTACGAGAGTTTCAAGGACGGCCGATACCGTCACTTTTTGCTGGGCGTTGGATGCGGCGGCCACATGCTCGGCCAGAAATTCACGGTCGATTCGCTGCTGGTGCTCGATCCGTCAGCCGACGCACTGCCGTTCTCTTGCTGCAACGGGATGCTGAAGATCGACAGACCGATCGACTTCAAGCGCCGGCGCAAGTCGGTGGAGTGGCGTTACGAAAGTGCCGGTCACAGCGAGCCGGTGAGGCTGATGTCTGCCATCTCAGTAGTGCGCGCTGATGGGGTACTCGGCGGTCGCAGTGAAGGAGGCTAGTTTGGCAGGACTATGCGGTCCGTCGCCGCTGTGGACCACGCGTCACCTTATTCAAGACCGCCTGGTTCTTCCTTCGCAGCTTCCCGCCTTCTGATGACGGAGCCATTGTTTCGTTGATTCCGGCGAACAACTCCGGAAGCGTTATGCCAAGGCAATGACAGAGCGTCGCGAGCGTCAGAAGCGACGGATTTACATGGCCACCTTCGATCTTCGATATCCGTGAACGCTCCACTTCGGCGTCGAACGCCAACTCAACTTGAGTTTTTTCGGCAGCTTTTCGGAATCGCTTCAGATTGTTCCCCAGGGCCAGCGTCACCGCGTTTGGCAGTGCGCCAACCGTGTGCTCGTTCCGTTGTTTTTTCCTCGCAACGGCAGTTTTCATAGCCGGCAAGGTTCACGGAATGTGCTTCTACGGGAAACGTCTTAAACGACACAGTGGCAGAATCAATGTGTTGTAAACGACTCAATTTGATGCAGTTGTGAAGCTGACCTAGGGGAGCGGATGCCTGTACTTCGCCTTCGCTGTCTTAGAAAGAAGGAGGAACGGATGGAGATTTCGGTCTACTGCCGCGCGTGTGGCGAGCCGCTGCACGCCCTGGCCATGGCATGTCCCCACTGCGGTGCTCCGCAGCCGAACGTCGCCGGCGGCGCTGCCTCGAAACCGGCCGGCAGCCCGGTTCTGGCCATCGTCTCGTGCGTGCTCGGCGTTCTGACGCTGTTGGGCCTCTTAAGCGACGGAAGTCCAGCCGACCGCGACGAACTGCTCGGTGGCTTCTTTCTTTCGCTCATCGCCATCGTCTGTGGCGTTCTGAGCATCTATCACCAGAAACCCGGCCGCGTTGCCGCCGTGGTTGGTCTCGTGACAGCAGGCATCGGTCTGCTGATCTGTCTCGCCAATCTTTAACAACTGAAGAGGAGAACTTCAATGACAACGTTCGTGCATTGCCGCGGCTGTGGCGCACAGATTCATGAAACGGCACCGACGTGCCCCAAATGCGGCGCTCCGCAAGTCGTGGCCGCCGCGACCGGAGCGACCGTGGCCGCGCCATTGATCGGCGCCCCCAGCACCTATTCCCAGGTGCCGTGGTACCGCCGTCGTTGGTTCCTGATCACGTCGTTTCTGACGATCCCTGCTGTCACCGGCTTGATCGCGCTGACCGGCTCGATGCACTACGACGCCAAAGGATCCGTGAAGACGTTCCCCAAGAATTTCAAGACCGGCATCATCATCACGTCGGTGTACTACCTGTACACGCTGACGACGCCGATCGGATCGACGCAGCAGATCCTGTGCTTCTTGATGACGCTGGTCATCTCGCTGGTCATGGGGTTCAAGCGATGAACACGCTCAAGAGCTGGAGGCGCTTCGTCGCGCCATTGATACTGGCAGGCACGGCCATGCTCGTTGGCTGTGCTGACGATTCTCTACCTACCTGCACGGACCCGACAGCTCAGAATTTGCTCAAGAAGATTCTGGTCAACTCGGTCGCGAGGGGATTGGACCTTTCTACTCGTGAGCCCGGTTGGTTGGAAAAGGTCGAGAGGGCGACGGAGGTCAAGTTGGCAATGGTCCGGACGACCGGAACCGATGAGGAGCACCGCAAGCGCAGTTGCGCAGCTCAACTCCAGATGATTGTGCCGAGCGGCACCGAAGTCTCGTCAGTCGAGTACACGATTCAACAAACCGACGACAGGAAGGATCTGCTGGTCGAGATGCGGGGGCATGACTACCTCGTGCTGTCTCTCGGAGTAATGACCGGTGATGCGGCGTTCAAGCGAGCGATCGCTAACATGCCCGCCCAGAAGCAGCCGGCCACGACTGGCGCAGCGTCTCCTGCTCCGTCGACTCCATCGGCGCCTGGTGCCGCTGCGCCATCGACTCCTGCGCCAACAACACCGGGTCCAACGAAGACGGTCGCAGATGCCACGCTGATCTGGCTCAACTGCGAGGACTTGTGCCATCTCCAGTACAAGACGGCGGCAGGCGAGTTGAAGTCGGCGCTCTGTACTGAAGCTCCGATCTGTAGCGAGTGGGCAGAGCGTCCACCCGAGTTCAACAAGCGGATTGGATCGCGCGCAACGTTAACGCTCGGCAGCCAGTTCGTACCCGAAGGCGGTGTGACGCTGGACAGCCTGCACGGGATTGAGTGGAGATCGTGACCGCCGACGCGAGACGGCGTGGCGATGCGCGCTAGCAGAGGGGGCGTCAGCCGCACCGGACTGCGCGACAGCGTGAAGTCTGAGAGGTTGCGAGAATACGTCCAGAAGCAACGCCAACGACACCGACCACTTGAAGTCAAAACGTATGCCTGATGCCCTTGTCAAGACTGCCCATCGTTCTGCAATTCAGCTCGAAATTCTTGAAGTGCTTGAGCGTGCGGCGCGCATGTACGCCGAACAGGGCGATCCGAACAGCGATCTCCGTGATGCGCCGGAATACTTGATCAACGTCAATCTCGCACAGGGCTTGGTCGCAGCGTTTCCGACGTTGAGATTCCGGTTGGAGCATCCGGCGGCCATGTATGAGAACTCAGCTCGGCAGACGGTGGATGCTCGGACCGCGATTGGCAAGGACACTGCTCGCTTTGATGTCGTGTTGCTGAACAAGCAGACAGGGATTCCGCGTTACATCATCGAGGTGAAGCGCGGCACCAAGATCATCGGTGACGCGCAGCGCATCATCTCGATGGCGGCTCTGAACTCTGGCCGTAAGCGCTGGCGTCACGGCTACTTGGTGACGATTCTTCGACGTTCAGAAACGGAGGTCGCGCGGATCGTCAAAGAGCTTGCCGAGGAGATTGAGGCAATCCGATCCACGAAGAGCGCAGAGCTGCCGGATCATCAGCAGGTCATTGTGAAGTGCATTCACACACGGATCGGGGATTCGCGCCAAGAGCCCAAGACCAAGGCGATCTATGGCGTGGTGTTCCAGGTCTCGCTGGTTGATCGAACCGTCACTGAAGCTGCCGAGGAAGCGAAATTCGACGCTTAAGGTATTGGCCTGCACAATGCGGGCATGCCAAATATCGCAACCATTCTGAAAGCCGAAATCTCCCGCGTAGCTCGCAAGGAGGTTCGCACCGAGATCGAAACGCTCAAGAAGGCATCGGCACAGCATCGTAGTTCGATTGCTGCGCTGCGCCGTCAAATCGACAGCTTGGAGAAAGAGCTGCGCCGGGTCAACAAGGGCTCAGCGCGAGCGCGGTCCGCACCGGCTACGACGGAGCCGGTCGAGCAGGGGACGGCACGCCGTTTCAGCGCCAGTCGGTTGGCCGCGCACCGCAGCAAGCTCGGACTGTCTGCTGCGGCCTATGGCAAGCTGGTGGGCGTCTCGGGTCAGACGATCTACCACTGGGAGCAAGGCAAGGCTCGACCACGCGCCGCTCAGCTCGAATCTCTGGCTTCGGTTCGGAGCTTGGGCAAGCGGGACGTAGCGCAGCAGCTTCAAGAGGAATAGAACGTCCGACGCCCTCCAGCGCGCCCCTCGGCCATTGGACAGCTGAACATGCTGCCGAAATACAGTCTGCGTCTTGCTGGCACGCTCGATTCGCCGTTTTGCTACGACGTTCTGGTGCAGTCAATGAAGACCTATGCGCTTCAGACGTGGGGAGTCTGGCCTGAAGAGGAAGCACGGTTGGCGCAAGCGACAGATTGCGCGGCTGGGCGCATGCGCATCATCCAACTTGATGAGGTGGATGCCGGGACACTTCGAGTCGATGTCTTGTCGAACCATCATCAACTCGAACAGCTATATCTGCTTCCGCAATTCAGGGGCAAGGGTCTAGGCTCTGCTGTTCTTGTTGACCTGCTGGCTTGCGCGAGCATCAAAGGTTTTCCGATGCGACTTCGCGTTCTGCGGGTCAATCCCGCCCAACATTTCTATGTCAGACATGGCTTTCGCATCGTGCTGTCCGAGCCCGAGCGATTGCACATGGAGTGCGATCACTCATCTTGATCCGGGCGCCGAGTGAATGCGACGGAAATTGATCGAAATCGGGTTTTCCCTCAAAGAAGGCTGTGGGCGCTCGGTCAGGCTTTCGATGGCCAACAGGAAATCTTCGAGGAACTGAGGAAAAGTTGCTCCAGGACTTCCTCCCATGAATAAGGTATCCCGATGGGGTCGCGGACTGATGCGTAGCATGAGAGCATCGCGAATACGCTGTCCATCAAGTACGGGGAGAGCCGGGCGCCCGATCCAGCTCGGCATGAGGAGGCAAGAATTAATGAAAACAGCAATGCTCGCTATCCTGCTTACCGCCGCTGCCAGCAGTTCCAATGCGGGGCCTCTGGCGATGCCGGGCGGCTTGGTGTTCAACGTTACCGGCGCTTCATCGGCGCCGATTCTCGAGGCGGCGAACCGATCCGGTAGTCGGCGTGTCGGTGGAAGCCGTAGCGGCAAGGGTAGTCACTACGTCGGCGGTCGCCGCAGGTAAGTCCATCGGGCTGAGCACGGCCGCTCGGCGCGACGCGCCACCGGGGGTTGACTTGCGCATACCTGCACGCTAGGCCTGCCTACAGAGTTGGTAGCAATCTCAGTTTGACCAGGAGCGGGCCTCTGAGGTCGGCGAAGAATTTGGCACGACCGCAGCGACGGGTCGATGAGCATGGCAACATCACGGGCGAGTCCCAAGCCTATGAAGTATTGCCTTGAGTCCTAAGGATTGTCTGCAAAACCGGCCCAAGCCTTGCTTGATCTGCCCCCATGATTGCCAAACGCGTAACGTCGCCCAGCCAACTTGGGCTGGGCCTGAACCTGTCGACGAAGAAGACACGCAAGCGCGAGTTCCTCGATGAGATGGATCGTGTGGTGCCCTGGAGCGCGCTGGTGCAGATCGTCGAGCCGCACAGCCCTCGGGCCAAGACAGGTCGCCCGCCATTTGCCATTGTGTTAGCGCCAGTGCAATCGAGATCAGCAGTGCCAGTCGAACATTGACCAGGGGCTGGAGCTGGTTCCGGTAGGAGCCAGCTGTGGATAACTATAGGTTGGATGCCTCGGTAGGTCCTCCTTTTCTTGAACCGATTGTTGGTATTCCCGAGCCGTCAGGCGAGGCCCCTTCCTCCGCGACCTCGCTCCCCTGAGCCGCAGTTGTCTTCCTGGTCTGCTCGCGCGTCTTGATGCGCCCCTTGGCTTCGTGCGTGCTGTGGCGGAAGCGGTAGGACTCGTTGCCCGTCTCGATGATGTGGCAGTGATGGGTCAAGCGATCCAGCAGCGCCGTGGTCATCTTGGCGTCGCCGAACACACTGGACCACTCCCCGAACGTCAGGTTGGTGGTGATCATCACGCTGGTGTGCTCGTACAGCTTGGACAGCAGGTGGAACAACAAGGCGCCACCGGCCTGGCTGAACGGCAGATAACCCAACTCGTCGAGCACGACCAGGTCCATGCGCACCAGACTCATGGCGATGCGTCCGGCACGTCCCTGGCTCTTCTCATGCTCCAGGGCATTGACCAGATCGACCGTGGAGTAGAACCGCACTCGCTTGGCGTGCCGGGTGAGCCCGGCAATCCCCAGCGCCGTGGCCAGGTGGGTCTTGCCAGTGCCTGGTCCACCGACCAACACCACGTTCTGCGCATCCTGCGTGAACGACAGGTCCGCCAGTTTCTGGATCAACGCGCGGTCGACCTGCGAGACAGAGAAGTCGAACCCGGCCAGATCGCGGTGCATGGGGAAGCGCGCCGACTTCATCTGGTGAGCAATGGAGCGCATTGCCCGGTCAGCATCTTCGGCCTGCAGCAGGTGCTCCACCAGCCAGCGTGATGCGGCCAGGGTCGTATCGCCGCCTTGCTCCGTCAGATCGGCCCAGGCCGTGGCCATGCCGTTGAGCCTCAGCGCCTTCAGTTGGGCCTGTACATCGATGGAGGTCTCACGCATGGCCAACCTCCTGTCCGTCCAGATGATCCTGGTGGGTGGGGCGCAGCCGGTCGTAGCGCGCGGTGTCGGCCTTAGGCGCCTGGGTGAGTCGCAGGGACGTCTGCGCTTGGTCTGGCGTGGCCGGGTTGTTCAAGCGGGCCAGTACGTTGCGCACGTGCTCAACGCTGATGCTGCCGCTGGGCGCTCTGCCTTCGAGCACCAGCTCGATGGCCACCAGCACCGCTTCCAGCCCGGCCTGCGGCACCACGGCCAGCACCTGTGCCATGACCCGGTCTCCTCCAGGGTGCCTGAGCAGCGACTGGCGCAAGCGCAGCAACGGCGCCGGCAGGTCCAGGAATGGCGTGCCGTTGCGCAAGGCGCCCGGCTTGCGCTGCACCAGCTCGATGTAGTGCTGCCAGTCGTAGCTGGTCTGGCCGCTGCCTGGCAGCCGGACATGGCTGGCTACGACGGCGTCCGCGGCCGCTACATCGATTCTCTCGGGATAGACGCGGGTGCTGACGATGTGGCCGGCCCACTCGCACGGTACGGAGTAACGGTTGCGCGCGGCGGCCACCAGGCAGGTGCTGCTGACCCGGGCCAGCCGCTCAACGTAGCCGTCGAAGGGGGCCGGCATGGACATGAGGTGAGGCTTCTCCAACTCCCACATCTCGGCCACAGTGAACTGCCGGTGGATCGGGTGCGTGGTGTCACTCCACACCGAACGACACCGCTCACTCAGCCAGGCATTGAGTTCGATGAACGAGCCGAAGCGCCGGGTTGCGGCTTCGATCCAGATGCGCCGGCGACTGTCCTGCACGTTCTTCTCGACCACACCCTTCTCCCAGCCGGAGGCGACGTTGCAGAAGTCGGGGTCGAACAGGTAGTGGCTGCACATGGCAGCGAAGCGCGCGTTGACGGTGCGCTGCTTGCCGCGCTGCACCTTGTCCACGGCGGTGCGCATGTTGTCGTAGATGCCGCGCCGGGTGACGCCGCCGAGTGCTTGGAACGAGCGGGTGTGGGCGTCGAACAGCATCTCGTGGCCCTGGCTGGGGTAGGCCACCAGCCAGAAGGCTCGACTGGCGCATAGCTTCAGGTGCGCCACTTGCACGTTGTAGAACACGCCACCGACGACCATGGCTTCGACGCTCCAGTCGAACTGGAAGGCCTCGCCCAGTTCGAAGCTCATCGGAACGAACGCCTTGGCCGGACTGGCTGCCGACTCCACCCGCCAGCGCCGGATGTAGTCGGTGACGGCGCTGTAACCGCCACGGTAGCCCTGCGCCTGTATCTGGGCAAACAGTGCACGGCCGCTACGCCGCCCTTGCTTGGGGCGATGGCTGTCGGTTGTGAGCGCCTGATGCAGGGTCGGCTCGAACGCCGTGAGCTTGCCCTCGAGCTTCACCCGCTCGTACTTCGGCACAACATCGCTGGGAGCCCGCAGCCACTTCTTGACCGTGTTGCGCGACAGGCCCGTGCGCTTTGCGATCTCACTGAGAGAGAGTTGGTCGCGCAGCCTCATGCGCCTGACCTTGCCAATCATGTCCATGGTGATCACCTTGAATCCCTGCTGAAATTCTCAGCAGGTCAGTGGAACACCCTGGTCAATATTGGATTGGCACTTTGCGGTTTAGCTGGTCAAGATTGCATCGGCACTAACACAGCCGGATTGGGCGCCGGGATTGCAGAGGGCATCGTCGCGGGTATCGCAGCTTCGCAGGCGGCGGAATTTCGAATCTTCGAGCGCCAACCGCCCGCAGGCACCCTTCAGCAGGCAATTTCTTACTTGCGATAGGCAAAAAGGGGCGAGGTCGCCTTGCGTAAGATCACCGTCGGCCAGAACCGGACTTTCGCTAGCATGCGCCATTTGTAAGCGGACGACGTGCTCCGTTCCCTGACATCCATGCTCAACATGAACGATTGCCGAACCTTCGAAAACTCGATGCACCATCTGATGGCCGCAGCGGCCATACCGGGCGTGGCCTTGGCCACGGTCGAGGATGGGAAGGTTAAGGTCACGCCAATGGGTGTGGCAGAACTTGACGTCGAGCGGCCAGTCGTCGAAACGACGGTTTTCGATGTCGCCTCGTTGAGCAAGCCTGTCGCCGCATACATTGCGCTTCAGCTCGTGGATGGCGGTACTCTCGACCTCGACGAACCCCTGTCCAGAATAGTCGAGAAAGGCGTTCCTCCGCAGCTCGCCTCGTCACCCATCACAGCCCGCCATGTTTTGACGCACACCTCAGGCCTGCCGAACCTTCGGGGCGACGAGCCGCTGCGGACCCACTTTCCCCCAGGGAGCTGGTTCAGCTATTCCAGCGTCGGCTTTACCTTCCTTCAAATGGCACTCGAGGCCGTCTCAACCGAGCCGTTGGAGGCGCTTGCACAACGCCTGGTGTTCGACCCGCTGGGGATGCAATCGTCCAGCTTCCAATGGCGTGACCGCTTCAGCGAGGACTTTGCGATGCCTCATGAGGGTGGCAAGCGGCTTGAAAAGCATCGCCCAGCTGCAGCTCATGCCTCCTATTCCCTTCAGACGACGGCTGGCGACTACGCAAAGTTCATGGTCGCTGTTCTCAATGGCTCGTCGTTGAGAGAGATGACACACCAAAGATGGTTGACGCCCGCTGTGATGGTGCCGCGAGGGGACGCCATCCATCTAATGGACAGTCCCCCCGAGACTGAACGAGACATCGGTTGGGGTCTCGGGTGGGGAATTGAAGCAACTGACGGCACATTCTTCCAGTGGGGAAAGATGGACGGCATCAGGGCCTTCGCAATGGGCAATCCAATAACTCAGTCAGCCGTCGTCCTGTTGACCAACAGCAACCGCGGCCTTCGCTTGATGGATGCGGCGGCGGAAGCTACCCTGCCGGGCGAACATCCTGCCTTCAGGTGGCTGCGTGCGTGTGTCACAGAGTGAACCCGCTCAACTTCCGCCTGCGGCGGCAATAGCAGACCTCCGTCGCGCAGCCGTGCTACAAAAAAATGAATAGCAGAATCACTCAATCCGCCTTGCTTCTCGTATGCACGGGTTTCCTGCAGCAGGTAGCGGCACAAGATTTTCGCAGTCTGTTCGCAACAGAAACAGCCTTGTCCTTGGCAATGCTGTCCCGTTGGAACCTCTGTACTGAAATGGGGCGTATCGCGGGCTCCTCCAATGAAAAGAGATATTCAGGCATGAGCTTGGAGGAGCTTCGGTCGCGACTCGATAAGGCAATGGCGAATCCGGAGGTTTCGGAGCTTTCCAAGCAGTTGGTAACGCTGGTTGCGGTGGACGTGTTCAACCGCCCTTGGCCACCAGGAGCGGCTGTTGGAGACGAAGTGGCAGTGGCATGCAATGCTCAACTCACTGACCAGATCACCATCAAATCTGCTGAACCCATGCCAGAGTCGGAGAGGGAGGCACTGAAGGCGGTAATGAGCAAGGACTACGTTCCCTGGGGCATGTCAAATGCAAGCCGCAAATAAGAACCCTAAGCTAGGTGGATGAAACATGCTGCAATCGGCCAGCAGCGGTCGTCCGAGACAAGCTATCAACTAAGCCAAGAATCGCGCCTTCGATGAGTCACCTCACCATTTCGAGCATCAACTGGTTTTCAGATAGCGAGGACGCTGATGTCACACTTTCCAGCGATGTGGCCACGGTGGTGGCCTTCTGCTTTCAGTGCTCTTACAAGGTTGGCCAAACAGTTCCCAACCTGCTGCATCCGGTCATGGTTGGCGAACTGCAGTCTCCATACCTACAAGACTGGCCGGCAGACGAGAAAGCACTCGCCGGTGCAGAGCGGCTGGAGCGTCACGGGAGCTCCGGGTATCGCGGTTGCGGCGAAGTAGTCGATCAAGCTGAGGGACTGGTCCAGGTGCGCGGCTTCGTTTTCAACTTCGAGGATGTCCCGGCTGGTGCCGAAACTGTCCGGTTTCAGTTTGACCGACTGGACCTTTGGTGAGCACCGGTGTGAGCAGATAAACGACTGCTTTCGAGAACAGCAAACTTCGGCTTAGGGCCCCTTTGCGACATTCGCGCTGCTCCAGAGCGGTCACTTGAGGGCTTGCCCGGCGCACATCGCAGAATCGGCGCATGCCATGTGTGAAGGCATTGAATGACGAGTCGCGCGTCCATGCCAGCGAGTAGTGCGGTCGGGCGTAGCAAGAGGACGGAGTGCACGCGAGATGACGCGCCTCTTGCGAAAGAGCTTCGTCGTTGTTCCCCGGCAGTAAGCTCTATTCATTGAACGCAATCTTTTTGGGGAGTGGAGAAAGTGCGAAAGGGAACACGTCGGAAACCGGGAACGGGATTGAACCTGTTTCAGAAAGCCGAAATTCGTCGAGCCTGGCAGGCCGATCATGTCAAGGCCAGCATTCATGCGCTGATCGGCGACGATGTTCAGGCTCTGGTGCAACAAGCCGGGGCAATCATCTACGGGGTGGTCTCCGCATGCGAGGACGCCTGCATTGATGGAGATGATGCGGACCTGTGTGCCGTGCACGGCGCTGCGAAGGCATTGGTGGGGCTGTCGGCGGAGACCGCAATCGACGGGGCCGCAAGGGTGCTGGTCGTCGACGGCTTGGCGGCATGTGAGCGGCTGCAACCGAGGCTGAGCCCCGCGTCGATTCAGCGCGCTGCCGGTGAGGTCGTGAGGGGCAAGGAGGATTGAAAAATGGATTGCACATTAATGAAAGCGCTTTGATCCTTCAGCGTGCATTTCGATCTGGCTTGCCTGGTCAGAGTGCTAGGACATCGGCGAGATAACCGGAAGTTCAGGGGTGAGAATCGATTCCAATTTTTCACCCAGCAGATCCCATGCTCGACGCTTTTCCTCTTCGTAGTCGTGGTGCTGATAGTGTCGGCGTACCTTGCTACCTGGAAGTACGTGGTTCTGACATCGATCAATCGTATTGAGGTCGATTCCTAGGGCTTGCATCATCGTTGAGCCGGTTCGCCGAAGATCATGCGGAGTCCACTCTCCCTTGGTGCCGCGCGCAAGAACCAGCGAGTCGTCATTTTTCCGATTTTTTAGTGGCTTGCGGTCCTTGAAGCACATCTGGCGATCGCCGATCTGTTTGCTCATGCTCTTGAGATTCAAATGTGTGTCGCCGCTCTCTGCATTCCTTGCGGGAAAGCACCATTGAGAGTCACCAGAGATACTCTTTAGCGCCTCAAATTGCTGACGTGCGAAATTTGAAAGAAAAATCTTGTGATTTTGCTTCTTGCCTCGCGTGCCTTTCGTGTTCTCCTTTGGAATGAGCCACGTCGCTTTTTCTAGGTCCACATGCTGCCATTCGGATGAAAGAAGTTCGCCAATTCGGCACATGGTCGAAAGGCATATCCACATAGCAAGCTGAGTTTCTTGCTTCGGCGGCCGGCTGGCCTTGCGCCGATCTTCGGCTTTTGCATAGTCTTCCTCCATCGTCGAAAAAATCTGCCAGAGCTCGCGAATTTCGGAGGCGTCAAGTACACGTTCACGAATCTCCGTGAGATCGTAAGATGGCGCAACGATTTTTTCGATTTCGAGTAGTTCTGCTGGGTTGCCCTCAATCATGAGCGCTCGCCAGGGCTGCCGCTTTTCTGCCCAGGCGAACAGTTGCACGATGTCGTTATAGAGCCTGACACACATTCGATTGGCTCCGCGCGCAACTACAGCTCTTAGCACCGCTCGTAGTTCATGTTCTGTGAGATTCTTGACGGGGAGGGGGCCAATGGCTGGAAGAACATCTTTTTCGAAGGCGCGCAGCAGTTCAGCGTTCCCGTCTTTCCGCGCTACGCCGTCCTTCAGCCACGAGCGGAACATGCGATTGAAGTCGCTGTTCTTCAGCTGATCTTCCTTGGCTTTCTCTATTACCGCTTCAACTTCAGCCTGGTTGGTGATCTTTTTGGCTTGCTTACTATCGATGGGATTGACGCCTTGCGATACCAACGACCGCGCCTCGTCGCGAGCTTTACGAATTTCTTTAAGCGGGACCTTTGGCCAGGTACCGCATTGATACCAGGTGACCTTCTCCGCCCATCGAAACGCGTACTTGAAGCGCACCGAAGCAGAACCATCCTTGCTGATCCTGACACTTCCAACCAGTCCTCCGCCATCGCTCAGGGAGTCCCCGGCCCAATCGGTGCCGATCGATTCCAACTCTTTTACGGTCCATTCGCGACCTTTTCCGGACCGTGGATACCGGGTCATTGCAATCTCCAAGGGGTAAACAAAGGGGTAAACAAGGGTCTGGCTTTTGCTGGACACTCCTGGCACCATTTGGACAAATAATTTTCTGTAAGTTATTGATTTTAATGGAAAATCGCGGAGCCTAGTCGTCCAATAGGATGTGCTACGGATTCCTGGATAATTTTATGGGGTGCAAGGGGTCGAAGGTTCGAATCCTTTCACACAAAATTGACAGGGGTTAGCAACGTAATAGTTGCTAACCCCTTCGTCATTTTGGGTGTCCGTATCCTAGAGGTGCCCTCAATTGCGACGCTTCGATCTGGCCGAGATGTTGGCACGACCGCCAGACCGCGAAGACATTTCCCCCAAGGAAATGGACCAACTACTGGGGCCAGGCTAAGAGCCGAGCGGCGCTCGCTCGGCGAATCGGAGTGGCGCCAACAGAAACACACATCAAGCCGCTGCTCACTTGAGCGGCGGCTTTTTCTTTATGCATCCAGTGAAGGCGCGTTTCTGGATGCGCAAATCCTTCAGCGAGTTGTGGGCGAAGTTCCAAGGGCATGTGCCGCGCGGCTTGCACCATCCGATTCATCAGGGCGTGCCTGTCCTTGCACGTGTCATTTGCGCCAGGGTCGCACTGGTCAAGGCTCTCACCCCGATGCGCATCGCGGATTCATCGACGGTGAACAACGGCGAATGATTGGTCGGGCCGGCCCGATCGGGGTACGGCGAGGCGTTCAGAATCCAGAACACCACCGGCACGCCCGTGCCGCCGAAGGCGCCAAAGTCTTCCGATCCCATTGACGGCAAGATCTCCGCGACCTTGTCTTTTCCTGCTGCAGCCTTCAATGCATCGACGAGCGCCATCGTGGTCGGCGCATCGTTGACAAGCACGCCGTAGCCCTCGCCGGTATCGATGCGCACATTGGCCTTGACGCCGTAGCTGGCCGCGATGTGCTCGGCTTTCATGCGAATCTGCTCGTGGGCGACCTTCTGGTTCTGCGCCGACAGCGCGCGTACCGTGCCCGAGAGTTCTGCGGTCTCGGGCAGGATGTTGAAGCGGTTGCCACTTTGCAGCATGCCTACCGTCACCACGGTGGCACCTCCATCGATCGTCGGGTTGGTGCGGTGGCTGACGATGTTCTGCAAGCCCAGGGCAATTTCCGCCGCCGCCAACATGGGAGAGTTGGCCGCCCATGGCGCGGCACCGTGCCCACCAGCGCCGTTGAGCTTGATGTTGAACACGTCGATGCTGGCCAGCATGGCACCAGGTCGATAGGAGATGGAGCCCTTGGGCGCTTGTGCGCCGATGTGCTGGCCCAATACGACATCGACCTTGGGATTGTCCAGAACGCCGGCCTTGACCATTGCCAGCGCGCCGCTGGGGTTTTCGGCGCCGGGGCCGATCTCTTCGGCCGGTTGGAATAGGAAGACCACCGTGCCGGGCAGATCCTCTCGCATGGCCGAAAGGGCTTGAGCCGCGCCCAGCAACATGGCTACGTGTGCGTCGTGGCCGCAGACATGCGACACCGAAACTTCCTGGCCACGCCACAGAGCCTTGGCCGTTGAACGGAACGGCAGGTCGTTGCGCTCCTCGACAGGCAGGGCGTCCATGTCGGCGCGCAACGCAACCACCGGGCCGGGCTTGCCGCCACGCAGTACGGCCTTGATGCCGGTCCTGGCGATGCCGGTCTGGACTTCGACACCTGGGATCTTGCCCAACGCGGCAGCAATGTACTTGGCCGTTTCGACTTCGGCATACGCAAGTTCTGGATGCTGATGAAGATGACGACGCCACGCGATGACGTCCGGCTCGGCTGCATCGGACAAGGCGAGCGCGCGCACAAGCAAGGGCTGCGGCGTCGCCGCGCAAGCGGTGGCCATTTGAATGCCGATTGCCGCTGCACACAGGAGTGGTTTCAGGACGTTCACGATGTCGCTTTTCCTTCTGATGGATGTGAGGTTGTGAAATCTTGCGAAGATGAAGCTGCGTTTCCTCCCCGTGCAGCGCCGGTGGCTTCCTCCGAGGGCGGTTCACTGTAGGTGGACACCTCTCGGACGTTCCTCCCGAAACTACAAAGCACCTTTTCATCCCTTGATGCATGCCGCCGAGCCCGCGCTCCTAAACTGAGGAAAGCCATCTCGGCACCCCATTCAGGAGACATCGCCATGCAATCCCGGAAGCGCCTCGGCGGCTTTCTGCTCGGCCTCGTCCTCGCCGTCGGCACGGCGCAGGCCCAGCAACCCCTTCGCATCGTCGTGCCCTTTGCGGCCGGCGGCGGCACCGACCAGTACGCGCGGCTGCTGGCCGCTGAACTCACCAAGCGCGGCATCCAGACCATCGTCGACAACAAGCCCGGCGCCAGCGGCATCGTGGCCGCCGACAACGTCGCGCGTTCCAAGCCGGATGGCACCACCGTGCTCATGAGCTCGCTGAGCATTCTGGCCAGCAACACCGTGATGTACGACAAGCTGCCCTACGACCCGGTGAAGAGCTTCGCGCCCGTCACGCAGATCGCCTACCAGCCGACCATCATCGTGGGGCGTTCGGACCTGCCCTACAAGAACATCAAGGAAATGGTGGCCTATGCCAAGGCCCATCCGGACAAGATCAACCGCGGTTCGCCGGGCGCGTCCATCCTGACCAACCTGGCGCCGCTGGCCTTCGAGGGCATGGCCGGCATTCGCACGACGCACATTCCGTTCAATGGCGATTCGCCCGGCTTGCAGGCGCTGCTGGGCAGCCAGATCGACATTCAGGGGACCTCCATCACCGGCCCGCTGCTGCACGTCAAGGCGGGCAAGATGCGTGTGCTGGGCGTCATGGACGCCAAGCGCCTGCCTCAGGTGCCCGATGCGCCCACGTTCAAGGAGCAGGGCTACGACATCGAGGCACTGCTGTGGTACGCGCTGTCCGCGCCAGCCGCCACGCCCACGGACACCATCGACAAGCTCAATCGCGCCGTCAACCAGGTGCTGGTCGATCCGGACTTCATCGCGCGTTCCCAGGCGATCGGCATGGAGCCGCGAGGCGGAACGCCGCAGGCGCTGGCCGCCTATGTGAAGGCCGAGACCGAGCGCTGGGTTCCATTGCTCCAGCGCCTGGACCTGCCCAAGCAGGGGCATTGAATGCATCGGTTGTTCAATGACACGGTGGCCCTGGTCAGCGGAGCGAGCCAGGGCATCGGCTTCGCCATTGCAACCCGTTTGCTGGAGGCGGGCTGTCGTGTCGCGTTGACGGACATCGATGCTGACAGGACCCATGAAGCCGCAGGCCGCACGGGCCATGCCGCCGACCGCGTCCGGCCCTATGCGCTGGACGTGCGCGACGCCGCGCAATGCGAGGCCGTGGTCGCCGACCTGCAGCAAGCCTGGGGCCCCGTGGGTGTGCTCGTGAACAACGCGGGCGTCGGCGGCCGCAGCGCGGCGTTCGAGGCGCAGTCGCTCTCGGATGACATCGACCACGTGATGGCGGTGAACGTCAAGGGCGTGCTCAACCTGACGCTGGCATGCACCGAAGGCCTGCGCAAGTCGCGCGGTGCCATCGTCAATGTGGCGTCCATCACTTCGCTCGTGGCGACCTCGGCCCACATGGCCTATGGCGCTTCAAAAGGGGCGGTCGGTCAGCTCACGAAATTCCTGGCGCGCGACTTCGGTCCGCACGGCGTGCGCGTGAATGCCGTCGCCCCCGGACTGGTCATGACGCCGATGACCGCCCACATCGCGGATGACGCCGAGCGTCACGAGCGGATGGTGCGCCGCACGTTCCTGCGTCGCGTGGGCGATCCGCAGGACATCGCGGGCCCCGTGGTGTTCCTGGCCTCGGAGCAGGCGCGTTACGTCACCGGAACCATCCTGCCGGTCGACGGCGGCTACACCGCCAACTGATGGAGGCCGCGCGGCTGCGCCGTGCGCGGTCGTCCGGCGATCGCCTGGGCGAACAGGCGAACCGCATCGAAGACAAGACCCGAGAACCATCGAATGAACCCAACTTTCATGCAACCCCTTGCCGGCGTGCGCGTGCTGGACCTGTCGCGGGTCATGGCAGGCCCTCTGTGCGGCATGGCGCTGGCCGACCTGGGCGCCGACGTGATCAAGGTCGAACATCCCGAGCGCGGCGATGACACGCGCGACTGGGGCGTGCGCATCGGCAGCCACAACACGTCCTACTTCAACAGCTGCAACCGCAACAAGCGCTCCATCTGCGTGGACCTGCAGGACAAGGAGGGCCAGGACATCGTGCGCCAGCTCGCCGCGCAGTGCGACGTGGTCATCCAGAACTTCAAGTACGGCGGCGCGCAGAAGATGGGCCTGGGCTACGACGACCTGCGCAAGCTCAACCCGAAGCTCATCTACTGCTCGATCTCGGGCTACTCGGTGCTGAGCGAGGAAAAAGCGCGGCCGGGCTACGACCTCGTGATCCAGGGCGAGACGGGCCTGATGGCCATGAACGGCGAAGAAGGCCAGGGCCCGCTGAAGTTCGGCATTGCCGCGGTCGACATGTTCACCGGCATGTATTCGGCCCAGGCCATCCTCGCCGTGCTCTACGAACGCACGCGCACCGGCGAGGGCCGCCACATCCAGATGTCGCTGTACGACAGCGGGATGATGATCACCTCGTACTACGGGCTCACGGCGTGGCTCAACAAGGGCGACCCCGCCAAGTTCGGCAACTCGCACCCGTCGATCGTGCCCTACGGCGTGTTCGAGGCTGCTGATGGCCCGGTGGTGATCGCCGTCGGCAACAACGGCCAGTTCAGGAAGTTCTGCGACGAGGTGATTTTTTGCCCCGAGCTGCCGGTCGATCCGAAGTTCGCCACCAACACCGCACGTTCGAAGCACCGGCACGAGTTGCTGCCGCTGCTGCTCGCGAAGATCGGGCAGTTCTCGCGCGCCGTTCTCATCGAACGCATGAACACGGCGGGCATTCCCTGCGGGGAGGTGCTCGGCCTCTATGACGCGCTGCAGTCGGACCGCACGGCGCAGACGCAGGTCTGGCACCGCTTCGAAGACACGCAGGCGGGGGCGCAGGCCGTCCACGCGCCGCCTTACATCATCGACGGCGCACGCGCGGGCGTGCGCCACCACCCGCCGCACCTGGGGGAGCACACGGCCGAAGTGCTGCGTGAGCTGCTCGACATGGGCGACGGCCAACTTGAATCCCTGAGCCAAAGAAGCGTCATCAAATGAAATTGCATCGCATGCGAGAAACCGAACCCGCCGCCCCGCGCCGGCTCCTGCTGAAGTCGTGCCTCGCGGCCGGCGCGGCGCCCTGGCTGGCGTCGCTGTCCGGCGGCGCCAACGCGGCGAGCCGCTGGCCCGAAAAAACCGTTCGCATGGTCGTGGCCTTTCCGGCCGGCGGCCCGACCGATGCGACCGCGCGGCTGGTCGCGCAGAAGCTGACCGGCGCGCTCGGTCAGCCCGTCATCGTGGACAACCGTCCCGGCGCCTCGGGGTCCATCGGCACCACGTCGCTGATCAAGTCGGCGCCCGACGGCTACACGGTGTCGATGTTCGGCATGCCCGCGCTGGTGGCACCGATCGTCTACAGGAACAACCAGTACGACGTGCGCAAGGATTTCACCTGCGTGGCGTCGGTCTACGACCTGCCGCTGGTCTTGATGATCAACCCGCTGGTGCTGCCGGGCGTGAACGATCTCAAGGGCTTCATCGCGGCCGCCAAGGCGCAGCCGGTCAACTACTCCACCGCGGGGTCGGGCAGCATCGGCCACCTGGCGATGGAGCAGCTCAAGGACATGGGCGGCTTTCCCATGCAGCACGTGGGCTACAAGGGCAGTGCGCCGGCCATCACCGATCTGCTGGGTGGGCAGATCGGCGCCATGTTCGTGGACCTGGTTGCGGCCATGCCGCACATCCGCAGCGGGCGGCTCAAGGCACTGGCGCTCGGCTCTGCCGATGCCCGGGCCTTCCTGCCCGAGGTGCCGTCCATCGCGCAGCAAGGCTTCGCCGGCTTCAATGTGAGCAGCTGGAGCGGCCTGATCGTGCCCAACGGCACGCCCGCCGCCGTGGTGACCCGGCTCGACTCGGAACTGCGCCGCATCCTGGCCGAAGCGGACACGAAGCGCGGGCTCGAAACCATCGGCGCGCTCAGTGCCTACCAGCCGCCGGAAGTCATGAAGCGCCGGATGGCCAGCGAGTTCGAGCGCTGGAACAAGGTGGCGTCGGAGAAGGACATCTCGATCTGATTTTGGGTTGGCACCCTCGAGTGCCGGCGCCCTCGCAACAACGCCCCGGAACCCGAAGCCCTTTGAGGCTTGAGTTCCGGGGCGTTGTGCATGGGGCCCCGAGGATCAGTGCGATTGCTTCGGCAGATTCAAACTGCGCAAGATCGGAAGCCAGCGGTCCGCCTCGACCTTGATGAACCGGGCCAGCTCTTCGGGCGTGCCGCCGCGGGGCTCCATGCCGATGGCGCGGGCGCGGGCCACGAAGTCGGGGTCTGCGATCACCTGGTTCACGGCCTGGTTCAGCCGGTCGATCGCCGGCTTGGGCGTGCCGGTAGGCACCGAGAGGGAGTACCAGAGCGTGGCTTCCATGTCGAAGCCCTGTTCCTTGAACGTGGGGGCGTCGGGCACCTGCGGCAGGCGCCGCGAATCCATCACGCCGAGCACGCGCAACTTGCCCGATTTCACGTAGGGCAGCGATCCCGTGATGGACGTGCCGTGGATGTCGATCTGGTTGCCCAGCAGGGCCTGCAGCGCTGGGGCGTCGCCGTTGAAAGGAATGTGCAATGTGCTGATGCCCTGTTCCTTTTCGAAAGCGATGGGTGCCAGGTTGGTCAGGATGGCTGCGCCGGGCGAACCGCGGTTGATCTTGCCGGGGTTCTGCTTGGCGTAGGCCACCATTTCCTTGATGTTCTTGTAGGGCAGGTCGGTGCGACCCACGACGATGGCGGGCTGGTAAGCGATCTGAGTGACCGGCGCGAAGTCCTTCACGGGGTCGTAGGGCAGCTTCTCGTAGAGCACGCTGTTGTTCGCGAGCGTGCCCAGCGACGACACGAGCACGGTCTGGCCGTCCGGCTTGGCGCGCGCCACGTAGTCGGCGGCCAGGATGCCGCTGGCGCCGGGCTTGTTCTCGATGATGACGTTCAGCCCTTGCTTGCCGAGTTCCTGGGCCAGGATGCGGCAGTACTGGTCGGTGCCACCGCCGGCCGCAAAGGGCACGACGAGGCGGGTCACCTGTTGGGCAAGGGCGAGGGCCGGGGCGAGGGCGCAGGCACCCAGCGCCAACCCCATGACGAGTTTTCGATAGCTCATTCTTGTCTCCTGTTCTGGTTCGAATCGAACGCTGGATTCAGTCTAGGGCGCAGCTCCCAGCAGTGATCTGCAAGGAATGAAAAGCAGCTTTGCGGGATGCGCCGACAGGGGCGCCAGCGCGCCCGCACACTTGCCCGATGACCGTGAAGATCACCCGGGTCGGGACGACCAAAGATCAACTGGGCGAGAGCCCCTGCTGGGATGCCGATGCACAGGCGCTGAACTGGATCGACGCGCTGGCCGGCACGCTGTGGCGCTTGAAGCCCGAGGCCGGGTTGCCCGAGCCGCACCCGTTGCCTGCGCCCGTGGGGTCGATCGCGCCGTGCCGCAGCGAGGCTGTCGTGGTGGCGCTGCGCCACACCTTTGCGCGCTATGACTTCGTCACGCGCACGCTGGCGCACTTGGCCCGCATTCCCGTGGACCATCCGAACGTCCGCTTCAACGATGGCAAGTGCGATCCGGCGGGCAACTTCCTGGCGGGCACCATGCACGTCGATCGCCGGGCCGGCGAGGCGGTGAAGGGCGGGCTCTACCGGCTGCGCCCCGACCTTCGCGTGGAGCACCTGGCCGACGACATCGGTTTTGCCAACGGGCCTTGCTTCAGCCCCGACGGCCGCGTGCTGTACCTGGCCGACAGCCTGGAGCGAACCATTTGGGTTTATGACTACGACCCGGATGGCCCCTTGCGCAACAAGCGCCTGTTTGCAAAGACGCACGCCTTCGACTCCGGGCCTGATGGCGCGACGGTCGATACACAAGGGTTCCTCTGGACAGTACTGACCCGCGCCGCCAAGCTGGCGCGCTATGCCCCGGACGGCACGCTGGAGCGCCTTGTCGAGTTGCCGGTGAGCTATCCCACGAGCATCTGCTTCGGCGGGCCCCGCCTGGAGCACATGTACCTGACCAGCATTTCACGCAGCGCGCGGCTGGAGGGCAACCAGGCGCAGGATGGCGGGCTGTTCGTGATCACCGGCCTGCCCGCCACGGGGCGTCTGCCCCATCACTTCGCCGACGTCTAGCGGGTCTCGCTTCGGAGTGCGTCCGCCACGTAGTCCACGAAGGCACGCACCTTCAGCGGCAGCACGCGGCTCTGCCGGAAGACGGCGAAGACGCCGTTGGAAAACGCCCGCACGGCAAAGCGGTACTCGGGCAGCAGCCGCACCAGGGTGCCGTCGCGCAGGTCGTCGCGCACGGTGGCCTCGGACAGCAGCGCCACGCCCATGCCGCCGATGGCAGCCAGCCGCAGCAGTTCGCCGTTGTTGGCGCTGAGCACGCCCTGGATGGCCAGTTCCTGCTGTTCACCTGCCGGATCGATGTACTTCCAGGTGATGACCTCGCGCTCACGCCGGTAGGTGAGGCAGCGCACCTGCGGCAGGTCGCTGGGATGCCGGATGCGCGAGTAGGTCTTCACGAAGGCCGGGCTGGCCACCAGCACTTCGTCGCTGGACTGCAGCCGCTTGATGACGAAGCCCGAATCGTTGGACTCTCCGGTGCGGATGTCGACGTCGAAGTCGTGTTCCACCAGGTTGATCGGATGCTCGGAGAGTTCGAGCTCGACCCGGATGTCGGGGTAGAGCTCCGCGAAGCGCGGCAGCAGCGGTGCCAGCACGCGCAGGCCGATGTGCGTGCGCGAATGCACGCGCAGGCGGCCTTCTGGTCGCTGGCGCGCGTTGTGCACGGCCTGCTCGGCCTCGCTCATGAGTTCCAGCATCGCCTCGGCCCGCTCCAGGAAGGCCTGGCCTGCTTCCGTCACCTTGAGGTTGCGGCTGGTGCGGTCCACCAGTTGCACGCCCAGTTCTTCTTCCAGTGCGCTGATGCGCCGCGAGATGGTCGCGGGCGAGAGGCTGAGGCTGCGGGCCGCGGCCGAGAGGCTGCCTTTGCGCTGGGTGGCCACAAAGATGCGCAGCGAGTCGAGGGCCTTCATTTCGAAAGACGCAAAGAAGCTGTGCGTTCGCTGGTGATCCACGCAGGCGTTGAGTTCCTACGATGGACCTCGATCAACACCAGCCAACCAGGAGCAACAGCGATGGATTTCGGAATCTTCATTTTGATGCAGCAGCGGAACAAGCATAAGACCTCCCACCAGATCCTGCGCGACGCCATCGAGCAGACACGACTGGCGGACGAATTGGGTTTCGGGGCCGCGTGGTACGCCGAGCACCACTTCAGCAACTACGGCATGTGCTCGTCGCCGCTGACCATGATCGCGCACTGCGCCGCGGTCACCCGCAACATCCGGCTGGGAACCGGCATTGTCGTCGCTCCGCTGTACACGCCGGCCCGCCTGATCGCCGATGTGGCGATGGTCGACCAGTTGTCGAACGGCCGCCTGAACCTGGGCATCGGCTCGGGCTACCAGCAGTTCGAGTTCGAGCGCTTCGGCGTGTCGCTCGAATCCGCCAAGGGCCGCACCTTCGAGATGCTCGACATGCTCGAGGCGGGCCTGAAGGAGCCCAAGTTCAGCTACGACGGCGCGTACTACCAGCAGCCGATGAGCGCCATCAGCCAGCGCGCGGTGCAGCGACCCATGCCACCGATGTGGATCACCAGCGTCGACCCGGCCTTCCTGTCGCGCGCCGTGAAGTCCGACCACCACGTGTTCGTCTCCGGCGGCGACGGCGGCCTGGAGAAACTGGCCAGCACTCGGGCCCTCATCGACAAGGTGGCTGTGGCGGAGGGCAAGGACCCGGCCGGCGTGCAGGTCGGCCTGTTGCGCGCGGCCTATGCCAGCAACAACAAGGACGAGGTCGAGAGCTACCTCGAGTGCGCCCGCTACCAGCGTCGCATCGCCGTCAGCTTGAAGCGCCGCACCGCGCAGATCGCCGACGACTACCAGGTCGAGGAAGGCATCGTCGAGGGCGAGCCCACGCTGGACGAGATGCGCGCGCTGCTGCCCGTGGGCGACATCGACACCGTGATCGAGCGCGTGGTCAACGAAATCCGCACGCTCAAGCCGGTGCACTACTGCTTCCAGACGCAGATGGGCGATTTCGATCACGCCACGATGCTGCGCCAGCTCGAGGTCTGGGGCAAGGTCATCATTCCGACGGTGCAGCAGGAGATCGCCAACGATCCGCCGCATCGGCCCGTGGTCCAGAGCGAACTCGCTGCGGCCTGAGGCCGAGCGCCAGGAGACGCCATGTCCGAAGTCGCTGAAGAAAGCACCCGCGGCACCATCGAGCCTGCCCAGTTCCGTCAGCTGCTCGGGTGCTTTCCGACCGGCGTGGCGGTCATCACCACCTGCACGCCGGACGGCCAGCCGGCCGGCCTGACCTGCAACTCCTTCAGTTCGGTCTCGCTGGACCCGCCGCTGGTGCTGTTCAGCCTGCGCAATGCGAGCCGATTGCTGGGAACGTTTCAGGCGGCGGACGGCTTTGTCATCAACATCCTCTCCGAGCAGCAGGATGCGCTGTCGGGCCGGTTCGCATCGAGCAAGATCGAGGACAAGTTCGAGGGCGTGCCGTGGCGTGCCGGCGCGCTGGGCATGCCACTGATCGACGATTGCCTGGCGAGTTTCGAATGCCGCGTGCATGCGGCCCACGAAGCCGGCGACCACACCATCTTCATCGGCGAGGTCCGGCACCTGAGCGCCGGAGCGGCCGACCAGGCGCTGGTGTTCTACAAGGGCGCCTACATGAAGCTGGCCGAGTCGCTGCGCAAGCTGGTCGTGGAAGGGCGGCTGGGAGACGCCGACATCGACGAGGCCTATCGCACGCTCTATGGCACGTTGCTGCGCCTGGCCAGCGAACGCGCCACCGAGGCCGAGCTCGACGCCGTGCATGAAGCCGCCGGTGCCATTGAGGCGCACCCCGACGACGCGCCGCTCAAGGAGCGCATCGCCTCCGCCAGTGCGTTCTTCTCCTCGATCGCCGCGGCCGGCCACAACGAAGCGCTCACGCTGATGGCGCAGACCATGACCAGCGTGCTGCGCGAGCGCATGACGCATGTGCTGTCGGTGCGCCCGCGTCCCGACCTGTTTCCGTTGCGCCGCAAGGTGGCGCACAACCTGCGCCGGCGCGACGCCGCCGGTGCCACCGCCGCCCTGGACGAGCTGATCACGCAGCTGCGCAAGGGTTGAGCCTTTCCGAAATTCCACAGGAGACAAGATGTCCATCGACTACGCCGGCTTCCGGCGCGAACTCGAATCGTTCGTGCGCAGCGCCTGCCCGCCAGAGATCCGCGCCGTCGTCGCGGCCGGCCAGAAGATCACGAAGCGCGAATACCAGGCCTGGCAGAAGATCCTCAACGCCCAGGGCTGGGGTGCGCCGAGCTGGCCGCGCGAAGCCGGCGGCACGGGCTGGGACATCCGCCAGCGCCTCATCTTCGAGGAGGTGATGGCCGAGAACGACTGTCCGCCCCTGTATCACCATGGGCTGGGCCACATCGGGCCGGTGATCATCCGCTTCGGCACGCCCGAGCAGAAGGCGCGGTTCCTGCCGCGCATCCTGGACGGCTCGGACTGGTGGTGCCAGGGCTATTCGGAGCCCGGCTCGGGTTCCGACCTGGCCTCGCTGTCCACCAGTGCGCGCCTGGACGGCGACGAGTGGGTCGTCAACGGCCAGAAGATCTGGACCTCGCATGCCCACGAGGCCAGCATGATCTACATGCTGGTGCGCACGTCGAAGGAAGCGAAGAAGCAGGAAGGCATCTCGCTGCTGCTGGTGCCCATGGACACCCCGGGCATCACTGTGCGTCCCATCAAGACCATCGATGGTTGGCACCACCTGAACGAGGTGTTCTTCGACGAGGTGCGCGTGCGCGCCGACAACCTCGTCGGCGAGGTCGGCAAGGGCTGGACCTGCGCCAAGTTCCTGCTCGAGCGTGAACGTCTTCCGCCGGCCAACGTGGCGCGGCTGGAGCTCATGCGCCGCCAGGTCACGCAGCTGGTGGACGTGGCGAGCCGCGCCGCCGCGGGGCTGCGCGACTTCAGCGGCCTGCACCACAAGCTGCTGCTGTGCGAGGCCGACGTGAAGGGCGCGCGCGTGATGATGGCGCAGGCCACCGACGACCTGATCCACCAGCGCCCGCTGGGCGTGCAGCCCTCGGTCATCAAGATGACCTGCGCCGACGTCGCGCAGCGCCTGACGACCATCGCCCTCGACGCGGTCGGCCCCGATGCCGCGCATCGTTTTCTTGCCGAGGCGGGGGACGACGTGCCCGATGCCACCTGGATCCAGAACTACATGTTCACGCGCGCCCGCACCATCGCCGGCGGCACCTCCGAGGTGCAGCGCAACGTGGTCGCCAACGAACTCCTGGGAGCCTGAGCCATGTCCACATCTTTCCCGTCGCTCTTTCCCGGCATGCTGCTGGACGCGGCGAGCCGCTATGCCGAGGACCACATCGCCCTCGAGGTCCAGGGCGACCCCGTGCGCGAACTGGGCTGGACGGCCACCCTCGTGCCCGAGGACACCGGTGGCGTCGGCGGCAGCCTGAGCGATCTGGCGTCCATCGTGGAGGGGCTCGCCACGCATGGCCTTCAACTGCCGGTGGTCGAGACCTGCGCCGTGGTGCCGCTGTTGCTGCAGGCCGCGGGGGCCGACACGGCCCATCGCTGGCTGGAGGCCGTGGCCGAGGGCAGCGTGCAGATGGCACCCTTGACCGCCTTGTCTGCCACGCCCGACGTCCATGCCGTGACGGCGAGGCACCTCGACATCGGCTACGAGTTGAGCGGCACCGTGCAGGGCGTCGATGCGACGCTGCCTGCCACGCGTTACCTCGTGCCTGCGCAGGTCGATGGCGAAGACGCCATCTTCCTGGTCGATGCCGAACGCATCGGCGCACCGAAGGCCCGATACCGGACGATGGAGGGCCGCCTGGGCGCGGACTTCGTGTTGGAGCAGCTTGCCGTGCCCGAGAGCGCGTGCATCGCGCGCGGCGCTGCTGCACGCGATGCGCGCGCCAAGGCGACCGATGCCGCCTTGCTGCTCACGGCCGCCGACACGGTGGCCGCGCTGGCCACCCTCATCCGCCAGACCGTCACCCACCTGAAGGAGCGGCGCCAGTTCGGCGTGGCGCTCTCGAGCTTCCAGGTGCTGCGCCATCGCGTGGCCGACATGTACGTGAAGTACCTGGGCGCCAAGGGCCTGGTGATCCATTGCTTCAACGAATACGAGCAGGACGCGCCCGACCTGCGCCGCACCTTGCGCCTGGCCAAGGTGTCGATGGCCGAGTCGGCACGCGCCTGCGCGGAAGCGGCGATCCAGATGCACGGCGGCATGGGCGTGAGCGAAGAGGTGCTGGCCACGCGCACGGCGCAGCGCCTCATTGCCTCCGAGTTCCGCTACGGCGACCGGCTGTTGCACGTCGCCCACCTGTTGGCGCTGGCGCCACAGGCGAGCGCACCACACGTTTCTTTTTCCAACCAAACCGGGAGTGTGCGATGAGCATCAATCTGGAAGTTTCCGACCACATCGCCGTCGTCCGGCTCGACAAGCCGCCGGTCAACGCGCTGGACCGCGCCACGCGTCGCCGCCTGATCGAAATCTTCGATGAGGTCTCCGAGCGCTCCGACGTGCGCGTGGCGATTCTCACGGGCACGGGCAAGTTCTTCTGCTCCGGTGCCGACCTGAAGGACCGCCCCAATGCAGACAAGGCCGGCGACTTCCTCGACCACAACCGCTGGACGCGCGAGACGGGCAATGCCATCCGCGAATGCGCCAAGCCCGTTATCGCGGCCGTCAACGGCCCCGCGCTGGGCGCGGGCTTCGGCCTCATGGCCGCGTGCGACATCTTCCTGGCGAGCGAGGACGCCACCTTCGCCATGCCCGAGATCAACGTCGGGCTCGCGGGCGGTGTCTCGATGCTGCGGACCATGGTCGGGCGCTCGTTCACGCGCCGCATGTTCTTCACCGGCATGAAGGTGCCTGCCGCCGAGCTGTACCGCCGCGGCGTGATCGACGAGGTGGTGCCCGCCGAGCAGTTGATGCCGCTGGCGATGGAGATCGCGCAGGAGATCGCCTCCAAGGCACCGCTGGCCATCGCCTATGCCAAGCAGGCCGCCAACATGATGGACCTGATGCCGCAGCGCGACGGCTACCGCTTCGAGCAGAACTTCACCATGGCGCTGGCCCGCACCGAAGACGCGCAGGAAGCCCGCACGGCCTTCCTCGAGAAGCGCAAACCCGTCTACAAGGGGCGCTGAGATGCCGGTCGTGGAAGTGGGGCGCGGCATGGACGCGCTGTTCGAGCCGCGCTCGATCGCCATCTTCGGCGCGTCGGACGACGTCACCAAGATCGGCGGCCGGCCCTTGCAGTTCCTGCAGAAGTACGGCTACGCGGGCGGCATCTATCCGATCAACCGCAAGGCGGGCCTCGTGCAGTCGCTGCCGGCCTACGCAACCCTGGACGACGTGCCCGAAGTGCCCGAGCTGGCCGTGGTCGCCGTGCCGCCTGCGGGCGTGCTCGATGCGGTGAAAGACTGCGCCCGGCGCGGTGTGAAAGCCGCGGTCATCCTGTCGGCCGGTTTTTCCGAAATGGGCGAGGAGGGCGGCCGCCTGCAGGCCCAGATCGGCGACGTCGCCCGCGCCACCGGCCTGCGCGTGGTCGGCCCCAACTGCCTGGGCGCGATCGGCGTGCCCGACAAGAGCATCGCCACCTTCTCGGTGGCGCTGGAGTCGTCCTTTCCCGTCGCCGGCCCGGTGGGCATCGTCTCGCAGAGCGGCAACCTGGGCAGCTTCACCCTGCGCCTGGCGGGCGAGCGCGGCCTGGGCGTCAGCCGCATGCTGACCACGGGCAACGAATGCGACGTGGACATCGCCGATGCCATCGCCTCGCTGGCGGCCGACCCCGGCACGCGCGTGATCCTTTGTTGCATGGAAACCTGCCGCGACGGCGCGAAGCTGACGCAAGCCATGGCGATGACCCGCGAGGCGGGCAAGCCGCTGGTGGTGTTGAAGGTCGGCGTCTCGGAGGCCGGCAGCGAGGCCGCCGCCTCGCACACCGGTGCGCTGGCCTGTTCCGACGCCGTGTTCGACGCCGTGCTGCGAAGCGGCGGCGCCATTCGCGTGCCCAGCATCGAGCAACTGCTCGAAGTCGGCCATGCGCTGTCCGTCGTCGGTCCGGCGCGCGTGCCCGGCGGCCACCGCGTGGCCGTGCTCACGGCTTCCGGCGGCTTCGGCGTGCTGCTGGCCGACGCGGCCAGCGCGCAAGGCCTGGCGCTGCCCAAGCTCGCGGCGCAGACGCAGGAGCGCATCTTGTCGGTCGTGCCCTTCGCCGCGCCCTCCAACCCGGTCGACATGACGGCGCAGGTGTCGAGCCGGCCCGAGGTGCTGGCGGCGATGCTCGATGCGGTGGCGCGCGATGCCAGCTGCGATGCGTTGATCCTGCAGTCGGCCAACGCCTTCCATGTGCCCCGGCTGCGCGATGTGTTTCTTGCTGCTCTGGAACAGGTGCGCAAGGACCATCCTTCGCGCCTGATCCTCCTGTGCGCCCGCGCGCCGCAGGAGGTGCGGGCCACGCTCAACGCCATGGGCTTTCCCGTGGTCGAAGGCATCGATGCGGCCTGCGCGACGGTGGCTGCGCTGCTGCGCTTCGGTGCGCGCGACGTCGCACGGGCAGCAGCGCCGGCCATCGAGCGCGTGCCGTTGGCTGCGCAGGCCTTCGCCACCGAGGCGAGCGCCAAGGCCGTGCTGGCCGAAGCCGGCCTGCCCGTGCCGCGGGAGGCGATTGCCGCCAACCGTGACGAGGCGCTCGCCGCGGCGCGCGCAATGGGCTTTCCGCTGGTGCTCAAGATTGTCTCGCCCGACATCGCCCACAAGACCGAGGTCGGCGGCGTGTTCGTCGGCGTGCGTTCCGAAGCGCAACTGCTCGAGGAGTACGAAAACCTGCTCGCGCGCGTGGCGCAGAAGGCACCCGCGGCCCGCATCGCCGGCGTGCTCGTCGCGCAGATGGTGCAGGGCGGCGTCGAGCTGATCCTCGGCACCAAGAAGGACCCGATGTTCGGACCGATGGTGATGGTCGGCCTGGGCGGCATCTTTGCCGAGATCTTCAAGGACGTGGCGCTGCAGCCGGCGCCTGTCGACGAGGCGCAGGCCGCCGCCATGCTGCAGTCGCTCAAGGCCTTCCCGCTGCTCGACGGCACGCGCGGCCGGCCGAAGGCCGATGTGCCGGCGGCGGCGAAGGCCATCGTGGCGCTGTCGCGATTTGCCGTGCGCCATGCCGACAGCGTGTCGGAGATCGATATCAACCCCTTGATGGTGCTGGACCAGGGGCGCGGCGCGCATGCGCTGGACGCCCTGCTGGTGCCCGAGCCACCCCTCACGAAAGCTCACCCATGACGATGTCTCTTTCAGGCCGAGCGGCCTTCATCAGCGGCGCCGGCCACGGCATCGGTCGCGCCACCGCACGCGCCATGGCGCGCCTGGGCGCGACGGTCGGCATCAACGACCTCAAGCCCGAATTCGTGGAGGAGGCCGTGGCCGAGATCCGCGCGCTCGGCGGCCAGGCCATCGGGCTGCCCTGCGATGTGTCGACGCGCGAAGGCATGCGCGAGGCCGTCGCGCAGTTCACGCGCGATGCAGGGCGGCTGGACATCATGGTCAACAACGCCGCCTGGGTGCGCTACCAGCCGCTCGCCGAGATCACGCCCGAGGTCATGGACCGCATGGTGGAGATCGGCTTCAAGTCGGTGATCTGGGGCATCCAGGCCGCGGCGGAAGTCATGGACCCGGAGCGCGGCGGCTCGATCATCAACGTGGCGTCCATCGCGGCCTTCAAGTCGCCGATGCGATCGGTGGTCTACAGCGGCATCAAGGCCGGCGTGCTGGGCATCACCCGGGCATCGGCGGCCGACCTGGGCGCACGCAACATTCGCGTGAACGCGGTCGCGCCCGGTGCCGTGCCCACCGAGGGCACGGCCAAGCATCGCAACGCCGAGCTCGACGCCCGGCGCATCGGGCGCACGCCGCTGGGCCGTCTGGGCACGGTGGAGGACATCGCCGATGCCATCTGCTTCCTGGCCGGCGACGGCTCGCGCTTCTTCAATGCGGACGTGCTGCGCCTGGACGGCGGCGCTTCGGAGACCTCGCTGTGAGCGGCGCCGTCGCATCGCCCAAGCGCGTGCAGAACGTGTTCGTCGTGGCGAAGGAGCCCGCCAGCCTGCATGCCTTCTACGAAGGTGCGCTCGGCCTGCCGATGAAGTTTCGCGATGGCGACCGCTGGATCCAGTACGGCGTGGGCAACACCAACGTGGCCCTGGCCTGTCTTGAAGAGGCCGCACCCGCGACCGGCGGGCTGGTGATGGTGCTGGAGGTGGACGACTTCGAGGGCGCGCAGGAGCGCATCGTTGCCGCCGGCGGGCAGGTCTTGGGCCTGCGCGACATGGGCGACCACGGGGCCGTGCTGTCGCTGCGCGATCCCGAGGGCAACCTGGTGCAGCTCTTTCGGCGCGCCGCGCTCACTGCTGCATGAGTACACCCGAGCCGATGCCGGCGGCCTTGCAGTCGCTGCTGGACCGCGAGGCGATCCGCGACTGCCTGCTGCGCTATTGCCGCGGCATCGACCGGTGCGACGAGGCCGCCTTGCGTTCGGCTTACTGGGAGGACGCCACGGACTGCCACGGCGCGTGGAACGGCAGCGCCGCCGGCTTCATCGCGCAGGCGCTGCCCAGGTTGCGGCAAGGCGGACGCCGCGTCCATCAGATCACCAACGTGCTGATCGAGCTGCATGGTGACGTTGCCGGAGTGGAAAGCAGCTTCTTCGCGCTGCAGGCCACGGCCACGCAGCCCGATCGCGAGACCTTTCTTTGCGGCCGCTACGTGGACCGTTTCGAACGTCGCGGCGGCGAGTGGCGCGTGGCCGCGCGGACCGTGGTCTACGACTGGATCGAGGAGCGCACACGGCCCGAGCTGACGCAGGACGACGCTGCCCTGTTCGGCGTGCGCCAGCCGGTCGGCAGGGCAGCGCCGCACGACGCCGTGTACGCGCTGTTGCGGGACGTGTGCGGCACCTGATGCCCACCGTTTTGCTCACCGGCGCCGCTGCGGGCATCGGCCGCGCCACGGCCTTGGGCCTGGCGCGCGCAGGATGGCGCTGCGTTCTGGTCGACGCCGATGCGCAGGCGCTGCAGCGCCTCGAAGCCGCGTGGCCGGCCGACGCCGCGCCACCGATGAGCCTCGTGGCCGACCTGACGGATGCGGCGCGGATCGAGCGCCTGGGGCACGAGATTCCGCCGCTCGATGCATTGATCAACAACGCGGGCCTGTCGGTCGGTGGCGCTGAGGCCACGTCGGGCCATGACGACGGCTCGGCGGCCCGCCTTCTTGCGCTCAACCTGGCCGCGCCGGCGCGCATGGTGCAGGCCTGTGCGCCGCACCTGCGGCCCGGGGCGCGCATCGTCAACGTGGCGTCTGGTGCAGGCCTGCGCGCCATTCCGTGGCGCGGTCTCTACAGCCCCAGCAAGGCCGGACTGATCGCGCAGAGCCGCGCGTTGGCGCAAGCCCGGCCCGACTGGACGGTGACCTCGCTGGCGCCGGGCTTCGTGCGCACCGAACTCGTGCAGCGCCTGATCGAGGGCGGTCGGCTGAACCCGGCGCAGGCGGTGTCGAAGATCCCCATGGGCCGGATGGCCGAGCCCGAAGACATGGCGCAAGCCTTGTGCTTCCTGGTCAGCCCGGGTGCGCGCGTGCTCACCGGACAACTGCTGGTGCTCGACGGTGGCTCGTCCGTGTGCGGAGGAAGCCAGCCGCTGCCGGCCTGCGCACATCCGCTGCTTCCGTTCGATGCGCCCTTGCGTCCGCATGCCGAGTCCGTGCGCGAGCCGGCCTGGCATGCCGCGCTGGGCGTGTGGGTGCGTGCGCATGCAGGTCATCTCGACCGCGCGGGCTATTCGGCGGTCATCGACGCCCGCGCGCTGGAGGCGCCGCCCGGCACGCGGCTCGATGCCGTGCTCGATGCGGCGCGCAGCTTCCGTTCGAGCCACGCCGCGCGGGCCAGCCTCACGCTGCTGCTGCCCGCGCCCGAAGCGGGGCTCGATTGGTCACTGGCCGGCGACGCCGACGCGGCCCGGATGCTGGTGGCCACGCTGGCCGCCGAATGGGGCGCGCACGGGCTGCGGATCAACGCGCTGGAGCTGACGCACGGCCTGGCGCCGCAGGCCTGCCTGCCGCTGCTCGACTACGTGGCTGGCCCGCGCGCGCAGTTTCTGACCGGGCAGGTGCTGAGGCTCGGCGCCGGGCATTGAGTGCCTGCGGCGGGCGCGTCGCCGTCTGCTGCAGGCCTTTGTGACCCTGTGACTCGGTTTTCCCGGTGTCGGCCGGCCAACCGCTCGACCACCGGCTTTTACGCCGCGTGCGAATGGCAGCAAGAGTTTCAGGACTTCAGGGCTTCACTCGCCGCGGCGCGAATCCGGTCCGCCGATTGCCGCGCGCGCCGCATGATGCCGCGTGTGTCGTAGGCCAGCAGCCGGCCGTTGCGCTTCACGATCCGCCCGTCGACCATCACGGTGTCGACGTTGGCAGCACTGCCGCTTTGCACGATGGCGGTCTCGACATTGCCGACCGGGCCCATGTTCAGGTCTTGCGTGCGCACCAGGATGATGTCGGCGCGCTTGCCTTCGGTGATCGAGCCGGTGACGTCGCCCAGCCCCATGGCGATGGCGCCGTTGAGGGTCGCCATCTCGATCGCCTCGGGCACGCCGACCGCCTTCGATTGCGCGCTGGGCGTGCCGGCCCACGGCACGCCCAGGTTCCAGGTGAAGCGCATGGCCTCGAACATGTCCGGCGGTGCGATGGAGGTCGCGTCGCTCGACAACGTAATGGCCAGGCCCGCGTTGCGCATCGCGAAGAGCGCGGCACGCGCGTCGCCGGTACCGCTGAGCCGCAGTTCGGAGTGCGTGGCAAAGGACAGCGGCGTTTTCGTGCGCGCCATGGCCGCGAGGTCGGCCGTGCTGGCGGGCACGTAGTGCGCGAGCATGAAATCCGGGCCCAGGTAGCCGCGCCGTTCGTAGTCGACCGCATCGACGTTGTTCGGTGCCTCCTGCGGTGCGTGAATTGCGACGGGCAATCCGCTGGCCTTGGCGGCCTTCATCTCTTCGTGGAACACGGCGTCTGTGCTCTGCTGCGGGCCGCGCAGGTTCAGCCCCAGGTGCACCAGCCCGTCGAACGGCGAACGCTCGCCGAACCACTCGCGCCGCACGCGCGCCAGGTCGTCGTAGCGGTTGAGTTCGTCGGCGGGCATCTTGTCGACGTGGCCGTAGGCGTAGCGGGCGCGCAGCAGCGCGTGCTGGTGCGCACGCAGCTCGGCATCGGCATGGGCCGGGGAGCGTGTGTTGTGCGACCAGTTGTGCACGGTGGTCGTGCCGCCGTTCGCCAGCTCGGCGCAGCCCAGCATCACGCTGTTGTAGAAATCGTCGGGCGTGTACAGGGTCGAGGTCGCGTTCTTGGCGGGGTAGTACGAGAAGCCGCCGTCGCGCGCGGTGAAGCTGCGGCCAATGGCGCTCCACATGTGATAGTGCGAATTGACGAAGCCCGGCATGACGATCATGTCGGTCGCATCGATGATCTCCGCGCCGGCTGGTGCGCTCAGGCCCCGCCCGATCTTCTCGATCACGCCGTTGCGGACCCACACGTCGGCACGCGGCAGCACGCCCTTGGCGCGGTCGACCGTGATGACCGCGCCGTTGCGGATCAGGTAGCTGCCGCGGCGGATGCCGGGCGATGCGGGCGCGCGCGTTGTGCGGGCCGACACCGATGCCGAGCCGACGAGCGCCGGCGCACCGGTGGCTGCGACCATCAAGGCGCCGACAAAACGGGTGAAGTCTCTCTTGGTTGTTTTCATGGGTCGACCGAGTGATTGAAGTGACGGAAAGAAGAAAGAGGAAAGCCCGCTCAATACGCCTTGAGAAGAAAGGCCGCCGTCATCGCCAGCCCCGTCAGCACGACGAAGCCGCGCACCACCTCGGGCTTCAGCCGCCGTGCCGCCATGCCGCCGGCATAGCCCCCCACCGTGGCACCGAGGGCCATCCACAGCGCGTGCGTCCAGACGATCGCGCCGCTGGCCGCGTAGATCGCCACGGCGATCAGCGTCAGGATCGCGGAGACGAAGTTCTTGATGCCGTTCATGCGGCCCATGTCCGTGTGCCCCAGCGCACCAAGCACGGCGAGCAGCAGGATGCCGAGGCCACCGTTGAAGTAGCCGCCATAGACGGCGACCGCGGCGATGCCCAGGTCGGCGAGCCACCGGCCTCGTGGCTTGTGGTTGTTGTCGGCGGCGGCGAGCCTTCGGCGCACCAGGCCGGGCCCGATCGCGAAGAGCAGCGTCGCGGCCAGCAGAAGCCACGGCACGATGCGGGCAAAGGCATGGTTCGACGTCGACAGCAGCAGCGCCGCACCGGCCGCGCCGCCGAGCACCGACAGCACGCCCAACCGCAGGAGCGAAGGCGACATCGGCCCAGACAGTTCCTTACGCAAGGCCCAGGCACCGGCCAGGTAGCCCGGCAGCAACGCGGCGGTCCCAGTGGCGTTGGCCGACACCAGCGGCACGCCGACCATCGCCAGTGCCGGCAGGGTCAGAAAGCTGCCGCCGCCCGCCACGGCGTTGAGCGCACCGGCCAGGGCCGCGGCGCCGCCGAGCAGCGCCCAATCGAGCAGCATCACGGCTTGCGCGCCGGCAGCGACATGCGGTCGGTGTGCAGCAGCAGCGTGAGCACCACACCGACCGCCGCCAGCAGCGTGATCTGCACCAGCCCGGCCGTGCTCCAGCCGAAGCGCGAGGCGATGCCGCCGATGACGAAGCCCGCGACTGCACCCGCGCCGTACAGCGTGGTGACGAACACGCCCGTGGCGCGGCTCGTGAGCGAGGCATGCACCGCCTTGATGTGATACCCCGCCAGGTTCACGTACAGCACGCCGCTCACCACGAAACCCCACGCGAAAGACAGCGCCGACTGCACCACGATGTCGGTGGGGCCCGAGAACATCAGGAAGCCCAGCAGGCCGGTGCCCACGAAGCTCGCCGAGAGCACGAGCTTGGGATGGAAGCGGTCGCCGAGCCAGCCGCCGAAGATCGACGCGAACACGCCGAAGCCGAAGGTGCTCATCACGCGGCCGGTGTCCGACGGCGTGTAGTGCAGGTGCTCGCGCAGGAAGGTCGGGTACATGCCCAGGTAGCCGTAGATGCAGAGCCCGCCGATGACGCTCATGCCGGTCAGCAGGGCTGTGTTGCGGTTCCATAGGGTTGTGGCACCGCGCTGGTCAGTGCGCCCGCCGGTGGCCGCCACGTTCTCGGTCATGCGCTTGCTCACGGTGAGCGCGATCACCACCATGGCTGCGAAGCCCGCGACGCCGAACACGATGAGCGGCAGGCGCCAATCGCGCTCGACGCCGATCAGGTAGCCGCCGAGCAGCGGCCCCAGGATCGCGCCGATGCCGAAGGAGAAATTGATGGCGCCCACGGCGGTGGCCCGGTAGCGCGCGAAGTAGCTCGCGGCGATGGCGATCACCACCGTCAGTTGCATCGCTTCGCCGATGCCGGTGACGGCCCGGTAGACGATCATGTCGGCGAAGCCGTACGAGTAGGCCGCCAGCAGCGTACCCAGCGAGAAGATCGCAATGCCGATCTGCAACACCGTCTTGCGCGACAGCCGCGCCAGCAGGTAGCCCGTCGGGACGCCGGCCACGGCCATGCCCAGCGTGAAGATGGTGGACAGCAAACCGGTGTCTGCCAGACTGAAGCCGAACTCCTTGCGCACGTCCGCGGCGATGAGTGGAAAGATCTGTCGGTCCATCGCGTTGAGCGCATACGAGGCGAGCAGCACCAGGAACATGCCGATCTCCAGTGCGGTGATGGGCGCCTCGCGGCGCGCGCCACCGACCGCCGGTGAAATGACGGAGGTTGAGGAATGCACGTGTTGTCTCCTTCTCGCCGAGCGAGAAATCTGTTTGTTGTTCGTTCGTTGCACGGGGTCGCCGGCGCTGTGCCGGCGAGGGTTCACGCAGCGGGGCTTGCCGCGCCGTACCAGTCGAGGATCTGCTCGCCGGTCATGAAGGCCACGCCGTCATGCGTCTGGATGTGCGCCAGCGCTTCTCGGAAGTAGCGCAGGCGGTGCGGCGCGCCCATGATGTACGGGTGCACCACCAGCGCCATGACACGGGCCGAGTCTTTCGCGTCGGCATAGAGCTGTTCGAACTGGTCGATGGCGCGGTCACGGTACTCGCTGGCCTTGTGGTGCTGGATCAGCATCATTGCCACGTCGTTGCATTCCTGCGTGTAGGGCACGTTCACGATCGTGCCGCCGTCGCGCGTCTTCAGCCGCACCGGCTGATCGTCGAGCACCCAGTCGCACACGTACTCGTAGCCCTGCTCGGCCAGGATGTCGGGCGTGTGCCAGGTCTCGGTGAGCCCCGGGCCGAGCCAGCCGCGCGGGCGCTTGCCGGTGTAGGCGCGAATGGCCTCGGTGGTCTTGGCGATGTCCTCGACCTCGTCGGGGACCTTTTGCATGTTGCGCTGCCCGAAGCCGTGGCCGATGAACTCCCACTGGCGTTCCTTCGCCGCCTTGGCGATGGGCTCGTAGGCGCCGATGGCCGAACCGTTGATGGCGAGCGTGGCGTTGATGCCGAGTGCGTCGATCACTTCGAGCATGCGCCAGAAGCCGACGCGGTTGCCGTACTCGTGCCAGGCCCAGTTCGGGATGTCGGGCATCGGCGAACCGCCGGCCGGTGGTGTGAGCACGGTGCGGGGCATGGTCTCGTCGATGTTCCATTCCTCGACGTTGACAATCACCCAGACTGCCAGTCGTTTGCCGCCGGGCAACTTCAGTGCGGGGCGATCCGCGATGGACGAGTACGAGATGCGTTCGAGTGGTTTCATGGTGTCTCCGTGTGCTGTTGCGGGCTCAGACGATCTCGACCTGCAGGGGCGCGAGCCCGTCGATGCGGCCGGTGAGCTTGTCGCCGCGCTGCACCGGGCCGACCCCTTCCGGCGTGCCGGTGAAGATCAGGTCGCCGGGCAGCAGGCGGTATTGCTTGGACAGCTCGCTGACGATCTCGTGGACGTTCCAGATCATCTTTTCGAGCACCGAGTCTTGCCGCACCGCGCCGTTCACCGAGAGATTGAGTGTTCCCGAGCGGATGTGCCCGACCTTCGCCACCGGATGGATCGGGCCGCAGGGCGCCGAGTGGTCGAAAGACTTGCCCTGTTCCCACGGCAGGCCGCGCTTGTTGCATTCGCGCTGGCGGTCACGTCGGGTCATGTCCAGGCCCGCAGCGTAGCCAAAGACGTGATCCAGCGCCTCCTCCGGCGTCACGTTCGACGCATGAGTGCCGATGGCCACGACGAGTTCGAACTCGAACTGGAAGTCGTCCGTCAGCGTGGGGTAGGGCACGCGCCCGTCGGTCACCACCGAGTCGGACGGCTTCTGGAAGAAGAACGGCGGATCGCGCTCGTCGCCTTCCTTCATCTCCCGGATGTGGGCCAGGTAGTTGCGGCCCACGCAGTAGACGCGGCGCACCGGAAAGCGTTGGTCGCTGTCCACGATGTCGATGGAAACGGGCGGGACCTGCAGGGCGTCGGTATTTGCGGGGACATCGGTCGCTTGCGCGAGCTCGGCCGTCGGGTGGGGGGACATGGGTTTGTCTCTCTGGAAGGTTTGGAAAGGAGTGGCTAGAGTCTAGGAACGAGGCCTTCTCACCTCAACGCGCAGGCTTGCGCAAAGATATGCAATCCTTGCGATCTTGAGATCAGCTCTTCATGCCACCCACGCCTTCCCCCGACGAATTCGTGCCGCCGCCCCGCGCCGGTGCCGCGCGTGCCGCCATCAGCAACTACACGATGGCGGCGCGGGCACAGCGCGCCTATTTCGGCATTCACGACCAGAGCAACTGCCTGCCGAATCCGGTGCCGCACCGGCATGAGTACTTCCAGATCTACGTCAACACGCGGGGCGAGACCACGCACTACATCGGCGGCAACCAGCGCGCCATCGGCGCCGGCACGGTGAGCTTCGTGCTGCCCTTCCTGGTTCACTACATCCCGAACGCGGCCGACGGCGTGTTCCATGTGATCAATATCAGCAAGGATTACCTGCTGCCGTCGCTGGACCTCGACGTGTTCGAGCTGTCGGAGGTGCCGTTGTCACGCGCGCCCGAGCTCGCGCCTTTCCGGTTCCAGCATTGCCTGGATTTCCGCTTCGATGAAACCGAGACCCACCAGCTCCAAGCGCTGTGCGAACACATGGCGCAGGAAGCGCAGCGGCCGCCGGGCGAAGACACCGCCAGCCACCTGCTGATTCGCAGCCATCTGCTTCACCTGATCGGCATGGTGTGGCGGCGCTACGGCGAGGAGTTTCGCAACTGCGAGGCGCAGGGGATGGCCCTGCAGTCGTACCGGCCGGCGGTGCTGCGCTGCATCCGCTACATCAGCCGCAACCTCGCGCAGGAGCTGACGTTGGGCGACGCGGCGCATGCGAGCCATGTGTCGCCCACGCATCTGGCCCACCTGCTGAAGAGCGAAACGGGCAAGACCTTCCTGGCGCTGGTGACCGAACGCCGGATCGAGCGCGCCAAGACGCTGCTGGTCTTTACCGGCGCCTCTGCGGCGGAGATCGGCGAAAGCACCGGTTTCGGAGAGCCGACGCAGTTCGCGCGCCGTTTCGGGCAGATCGTGGGGGCGACGCCTTCTGCGTACCGGCGGCAATTTCAGCGAGGAGGGAATCGGACGTGGGACTGACGGCGCGATGCTCCCAGTAAGCAATCAGGCTCTCGAGCTTGACGTCGGTGGCTGCAAGTCCGACGTGGGTATTCGTTGCATGGCAGTCCTTCGCGTACGGCCGCTCCAGACTGATTGCAGCCGCTCAGATCTTGAGTCCAAATGATTGCCTGCCTCGGAAGCAGTCATTCGTTGGCTGCCAGCGACCGTGCGCTTCAGATCTCGGTCTGCTCTGAAATCTCCAACGCGTCGTCGACCTCAATGCCGAGATATCGCACGGTGGACTCGAGTGTCGAATACCCGAGCAGCAGCTGCACCGCGTACGGATTCTTCGTGCACCGATAGATCAGCGAAGCCTTGGTGCGTTGCATCGGATGGGCCCCGTAGTCGGCACGATGAAGCCCCGGTTCAATTCGCTTCTACGGCAGTCGTCCGACAGGCAATCCTTAGGCGAACTCAATGATCAAGCGATGGAATATGCATTGTGGACCGGCATGACCATCTCTAACCTTGGGCGACATCCTCCACCGCCCAAAGCTTCGACATGTCTTTTGACGAACCGGCCATTCACGACTTTCACGCCCGAACCTATCCGCTGAGAATTTACTCGGGGACGGATGCGCTGATCGAACTCCCCCGGGAACTCCAGCGCGCCGGCGCCTCCCGTGCGCTGATCCTGTGCGGGCGCAGCGTCCGTGAGCGCACCGGGCTCACGCAAGTGATCGAGACCTTGGCGGGTGGCCGCATCGTCGGCATCTTCTCGGGCATCTCCGAAGGCGCGCCTGCGGAGTGCCTCGAGGAGGCTGCTGCGAAGGCGCGCGAGGTGCAGGCCGACGCGCTCATTGCTGTCGGTGCAGGCAGCGTGATCAAGGGCGTGCGCATCGTTGCCATGTTGCTCGGGGAGAACCGTTCCCTGCTGGAAATGGCAACGGTCCATCGCGATGACGAGCCGCCGGTGAGCCAGCGTCTGAATGCGCCGAAGATGCCGATCTTCAATGTGCTGACTTCGCCAACCTCGGCACAAAATCGTGGCGGTTCGGCTGCGCGCTATCGCGGTTCCGCGCATCACCTGGAATTTTTCGATCCCAAGACCCGGCCACGCGCGGTGTTCTGGGACACGAGGGCGCTGGCCACTGCGCCGGCGGCGCTCGCGCGCTCCACGAGCTTCGAGGTCTACTGGTGGGCCTTGATGTGCATGGGGGCCGTGCGCACAGCCAACCCGCTGGTCCAGGCCAGTCGACGGCACGCGTGGGAACTGGCACGACACGCCTATCCGAAGCTGGGCGAAGCGGACGATGCGGCTGCCCGGATCGACCTGTGCGCCGCTGCGTTGCTGCAAAACCGCGACGAGGAAGATGGCGGGCGGCCCTGGTCATGCCAGCTGCTGGCGCGCGCGGCCTACGCGTGCGCCGTCGGCGTCTTCAACCACTACGAAGGGGTGACGCAATCGCGCGGCTATGCGGCCTTTGCACCGGCCATGATCCGTGAACTGGGCGCGGCAGTGCCCGAGGTGGCGCACGCGATGGGCGAGGCACTGGGCACGGAACTGCCATCGAGCGGCAACGGCACCGAGACGGCCGCGCAGGTCGCGGCGCAAGTGGCACGCAACTTCCAGGCGCAAGGGTGGCGGACTGACTTGCACGATTGTGGAATCCCCGCCGCCGATGCGCCCCGGCTGCTCGCGCTCGCACTGCGCAACTTCAACGCCAATCACGACCGGCTGCTGGATCGCCATCGCGAGGCGATGCTCGCCGCCATCACCAGGACGATCGCTCCCTAGCGCTCAGGTGGTGCTGTTTCGCACCTCCTGCCGGATCCATTGAAGAAAGGATCCGAAGGCCGGTGTTGCCGCGCGCGCGGTGGACCACACGAGGTAGTAGCCGTTGTCGCTGCGCGCGACCAGGTCGAAGGGGGCGACGAGTGTGCCGACCTTGAGCAACTCCACAGCGTAGGCGCGCTGGACGATGGCGACGCCCAGCCCATCGACAGCCCCCTGGATCGCGAGCGAGGAGTTCTCGAACGACAAGCGGCGCTTGGGCTTGAGCTTCGCCAACCCGGCGTGGTCGAGCCAGCGTTGCCAGTCGTCCATGCGACGCACGGAATGCAGGAGCGTCGCCTTCGACAGGTCGGCGGGTGTCGCGAGCGGGCATGTGTCGCGCAGGAACGCGGGGCTGCAGACGGGTTGGAAGGCGTCGTCGAACAACCTCAGACCGTCAAGGCCTGGAGGTACATCGGTTCCCATGAAGGAGGCCATGTCCACGTCCTCGGCTTCAAAGCGGATTTCGCGAAAGCTCGTCATGAGCTGGATGTCCAGCTCGGGATGCGCCCCGTGGAAACGGGACAGGCGGGGCACCAGCCACTTCTCTGCGAGCGTGGGCAGCAGGCACAGCTTGAGCGTGTCGTGACGCGGTCCGCGCGCGATGGCGTTCAGCGTCAGTTCGATCGTCTGAAATGCCTGCGTGAGCGCGGGCCGCAGCACTTGGCCCGCGTCCGTCAGTTCGACCGAGCGGCCCTTGCGCCGCAGCAGCGGCACGCCCACGACTTCCTCGAGCAGTTTGACTTGCTGGCTCACCGCGCCGGGTGTGACGCACAACTCCGCCGCAGCATTCGAGACGCTTTGATGGCGCGCGGTGGCTTCAAAGGCTCGCAGGCCGAGAAGGGGCAGGCGGCTACGGTTCATTTGATTTAGTACTTCTAAAAGGTTCAGGGGGAAAAACTGCCTTGTTTGAGGATGGGCAGCTACATAAACTGAAATCTAGCCAATCTAAAACGACGAGGCAAGACATGGAAATCACCAAGTACCCTGAACCGCACTTCCGCAATGATGCGGACGGCATGACGCTGCTGGGGGCGCGCTACCGCGACACCGGCGAGTTGCGCTTCCCACCCCCCGAGTTTCTCCAGGCCGGAGAGGCCGCGGAGCCGGTTTCCATGGGCGCCAGCGGGCGTCTGTACACCTTCACCACGGTTCATCCCGCCAAGGCGGCCGCGTACGCGCTGGGCATGGTCGACTTCGACAACGGCCTGCGGGTGTTTGGCCGCCTGGTCTGGCCCGAGGGCAGCGAGCCCGCCATCGGTGACCTGGTGCATGCCGTCGCGTTCGAACTCCCGGACGGCACGCCGGATTACGCCTTTGCGCCGCTGAAGGGAGCCGCAGCATGAACGAGCCGTTGATCACCGGTGTCGGCATCTCCGACTTCGGCCGCTTTGCGCATCTCAACGAAGAGGCGCTCGCGCAGGCCGCCATCCTGTCCGCGTTGAAGGACGCAGGGGTGGGCATGCGCGATGTGCAGGCCTTTTACTGCGGCAACGCGCTCGGCGGCCACCTGCCCGGCCAGCGCGCGCTGCGAGAGCTGGGCACCGGCGGCGAAGCCGTCTACAACATCGACAACGCCTGCTCGAGCGGGGCCACCGCGTTTCACCTGGCGTTGCAGGCGCTTCGCGCGGGGCAGTACGAGACGGTGCTGGTCTTCGGCATGGACCACCTGAGCGGTCTCGGCGGCGGCGCGCTGCCCATGAACGAACGCGACTGGAACAACCGGCGCGGCATGATCATGCCCGCGCTCTACGCGATGCGCGCGAAGCGCTACATGCACGAGCGCGGCGTTCCGGCCGAGGTGCTGGCGGATGTGGCGGTGAAGAACCGACGCCACGGCATGCTCAACCCCATCGCGACCTTCTGCCGCCCCGTGACGCGCGAAGAGGTGTTGGCTTCACGCATGGTGGCCGATCCGCTGACGCTGCTGCAGTGCTGCCCGGGTGTGGTGGACGGCGCTGCCGCGCTGGTGCTCAGCACACGTCCTTCCCGAGGCACGGCGAAGCCGGTGCGCGTGCTGGCCTCGGTGGTGCAGTCGGGCCTGTTCGAGATCAACCAGGTGGACATGACCGAGGCGGAAATCACGCGGCGCGCGGCGCGGCTGGCGTACGAGCAGGCCGGTGTCGGCGCTGGCGATCTCAGCCTGATTGAGCTGCACGATGCCTTCACCATTTCCGAGCTGCTGTACTACGAGGCACTCGGCCTGTGTGAGCCTGGGGAAGGGCCGGGATTGCTGGCCAGCGGCGCCACGGCGCTCGGCGGGCGCATTCCCGTGAACGCGAGCGGCGGTTTGCTGGCCAAGGGGCATCCGCCGGGCGCCACGGGTGTCGCGCAGATCGTCGAGCTGTGCGAGCAGCTGCAGCAGCGCGCCGGCAAGCGGCAGGTGCAAGGCGCCCGCCTGGGCCTGAGCCAGGTGACGGGCGGCGGCATCTGGGGCGTGGACCATGCCGCGTGTTCCATTCACATCCTCGCTGCGTGAAGAAGGAGCCCGTCATGACAGACCACATCATCCCCAACGAGTTGGCCGGCCTGACCGCCATCGTGACGGGCGGCGCCCGGGGCATCGGCCTGGGCATCGCCCGAAGCCTGGCCGAGGTCGGATGCCGCATTGCCCTCTGGGACATCGACGCGGACGCGCTCCATGCCGCGACTGCAGCGCTCAGAGCGGAAGGTGCCGAGGTGTCTGCGCGCCGCGTGAGCGTGACGTCGCCGGAAGATGTCCAGGCCGCCACCGCCGAGCTCCTGGAGCGCAATGGCCGCATCGACGTGCTTGTCAACAACGCGGGCATCGGCGGCGACAAGCTCGTCACGAAGATGGAGCTCGACTTCTGGCAGCGTGTCATCGAGACCAACCTGACCTCGCAATTCATCTGCTGCAAGGCGGTGCTTCCGACGATGGTCGCGCAGAAGTTCGGCCGAATCATCAATCTGTCTTCGCGCGCCTGGCTGGGCAACCGCGGCCAAGCCAGCTACTCGGCGTCGAAGGGCGGTGTCGTCAGCCTGACCCGCAGCCTGGCGCTGGAGTTCGCGCGCAGCGGCGTCACGGCCAATGCCATTGCGCCGGGGATCGTGGAAACCCCGCTGTTCGGCACGCTCGCGGCCCAGGCCCAGGAAGACCTCAAGCGCACCGTTCCCATGCAGCGCATCGGCCAGGCCGAGGATGTCGCCAACGCGGTGCGCTTCTTCGCTTCGCCAGCGTCCAGCTATGTGACGGGGCAGGTGTTGTACGTGTGCGGCGGGCGCAGCCTGAGCAGCGCATCGGTCTGACACCGGCCTCACAAGGAAAGGAGACAACATGAAAAGAAGAGAGTTCACGTTGGCAGCCGCCGCCGCGCTGCTGGCACCGGCAGCGTCCGTGCGGGCAGACAACTATCCGTCGAAGCCCGTGCGCCTGATCGTGCCGTATCCGCCCGGTGGTGGCACCGACACCGTCGCCCGCGCCGTGTTCGAGCGTGTCGCCACGCTCATGGGGCAGCCCTTCGTGGTGGACAACAAGGCCGGCGCCGGCACCACCATCGGCCTGGGCGAGCTGGCGCGGTCCCGCCCCGATGGCTACACCGTCGGCGTCGGCGGCACCAGCGACCCGCTGCTGCCCCTTCTGTACGACAGGCTGGCGTTCAATCCCTCGGCCGACCTGACGTTCGTGGCCACGCTGGCGACGGTGCCCATCGTGCTGGCTGCCGGTCCGAGCATTCCTGCCAAGACCCTGCAGGAGCTGCTCGCCGCCGGGCGCGCAAAGGGGGCGCAACCGCTGGCCTATGCCTCGCCCGGGACCGCCTCGCCGCACCATCTGGCAGGCATCTACCTGGGCGAGATGGCGGGCCTTCCGCTGGTGCATGTGCCGTACAAGGGCACCTCGCAGGCGCTGACCGATCTGGTCGGTGGTCACGTGCCGCTCGCCATGCTGGGCCTGCCTTCGGCCTTGCCGTTCGCACGCCAGGGCAAGCTGAAGATCCTCGGCGTCGCGACCGCGCAGCGCTCCGCCCTGGCGCCCGAGATCCCCACCATCAGCGAGAGCGGGGTGCCGGGCTTCAATGCCGGCTACTGGTGGCATGTGACCGTGCCGACCGGCACGCCGCAAGCAGTCATCGCGCAGCTGCGCGATGCGGTGGACAAGGCGCTGCGCACCCCGGCGCTGACCGAGTCCCTGCTCAAGAGCGGCTTCGAGCCGATGCTGCTGTCGCCCGCCGAGGCGGAGAAGGCACTCAGGGAGGACACCGCCAAGTGGACGAAGGTGATCCGCGCGAACAACCTTCGCGGCGGCTGACCGAGGAGACGAATCGACATGCTTGGAGACTCCCTCAACGGCATCCGCGTCATCGACTTCACCCAGGTCGCCGCAGGACCGGTGTGCACGCAGACACTCGCCGACCTCGGCGCGGATGTCGTCAAGATCGAGGCGCCCACAGGCGAGCTGTGCCGCGCGCTGGCACCCTTCGTCCAGGGGCAGAGCCTCGGATTCATGGCGCTCAACGGCAACAAGCGCAGCGTGGCGCTTGACCTCAAGAACCCGCAGCAGCGCGAAGCGGCGCTCCAGCTCGCCGCCGACGCGGACGTGGTGGTCGAGAGCTTCCGTCCCGGCGTGATGCAGCGGCTCGGCCTGGGCTACGAGGACGTGCGGCAACGCAATCCGGGCGTCATCTATTGCTCCGTCTCTGCTTACGGGCAGGAGGGGATGTGGCAGCACAAGCCAGGCGTTGATGGTGTGCTGCAGGCGGTCTCCGGCCTGATGAGCGTGACGGGCTTGCCGGAGGCGCCGCCATGCAAGGTGCAGGTGCCGGTCGTCGACATGGTGACCGGCTACGTCGCCGCCATCGGCGTGCTGGGAGCGCTGGCGCGGCGCCGACGTGAGGGAGAGGGCGATCGCGAAGGCCAATGGATCGACGCCAGCATGTTTGCGTCCGCCATCGCGTTGCAGCAGATGAGTTTCGCCAGCTACTTCGCCGACGGGGTTCCCCCGGCGCGCATCGGCAGCGCCGCGCCCTATGCCGCGCCCAACGAGGCACTGCGTTGTGCGGATGGCTGGATCATGCTTGCCGCCTACCACCCGTCGCGCTGGGAGGCGCTGTGCGGGGTCCTCGAATGCCCCGGGCTGCTGACCGACCCACGCTTTCGTGAGCTGTCGGCCCGCATTGCGCACCGTCGCGAGCTGGTGCAGTTGCTGGAAGAGCGCATGACGCGCCGCCCGCGCGCCGAATGGCTGAAGCGCTTCGAGGCGGTGGACATCATCTGCGCGCCGATCAACGACTACTCGGAAGTCATCGCCTCGCCGGCATTCGCGGATGCGAGGTTGTCCGAGACGGTGCGCCATCCGATTGCCGGCGAGCTGACCCTGCCCGGGACGCCGTTGCGCGCGGTGGGCGAGGTGCCGCGCGCCCGACGTCCCGCGCCGCTCGTGGGGGAGCACACCCGCGAGGTGTTGCGTGCCGCCGGGATCGCTCACGACAACGAAGGAGACACGACATGCCTGTGACGCTCGAGGTGCGCGATTTCATTGCCACCGTGACCCTGAATCGCCCGGAAGCGATGAACGCGATCGACCCGGAGTCCGCCGCGCAGTTGCACGAAGCCTGGAACGAGATATCGCTCCGCAAGGACGTGCGGGTCGGCATTCTCACGGGAGCGGGCGAACGGGCCTTCTGTACCGGCGCCGATCTGAAGAAGACCATGCCGCCCGCAGAGAGCTTTGCCGAACTGCATTTCGGCTCGAGGGCCGGCCTCCCGCCCGTGTCGACCCTGCAGACGCCCAAGCCGATGATCGCCGCGATCAACGGCTTCGCGTTGGGAGGCGGACTCGAGATGGCGATGCTCTGCGACATCCGGATCGCTGCGAGCACCGCGGTATTCGGCCTGCCGGAGGTCTGCATCGGGAGCATCCCGGCCGGCGGTGGTACGCAGCGCCTCGTGCGCGCGGTGGGCCAGTCGGACGCGATGCTGCTGCTGTTGACCGGCGAGCGCATCGACGCCCAGGAAGCGTTGCGCATCGGCCTGGTCAGCCGGGTGGTTGCGCCACCGGATCTCGCGTTGGCCGCGCGGTCGATCGCGCAGCGCATCGCCTCGAATGCACCCCTGGCCGTGGTCACTGCCAAGAGGCTCGCCCAGGTCGGCCGCGAGTTGCCGTTGACGGCCGGCCTCGAATTGGAGCAGCAGAGCTTCGGCAACCTGCGCGATTCCGACGATCGGATCGAAGGGCGTCGTGCCTTCGCCGAGAAGCGCGCGCCGAGTTTTCAGGGGCGTTGACCCCCGCGAGCTGCGCCGGGCGCTTCTCGCCGATCAAGACCATTGGAGAGACATGACCCAGGACGCCAAGAATTTCGCCGGCACACGTGCCATTTCCCCGCAGCATCGATTCGATGTGAACGCGCTCGCTGCCTGGCTCGAAAGCAACCTCGATGGCTTCGCCGGACCACTTGCCGTGGAGATGTTCAGGGGAGGGCAGTCCAACCCGACCTACAAGCTGGTGACGCCCACGCGAAGCTACGTGATGCGCGCCAAGCCGGGCGCCGCGGCGAAGCTGCTGCCTTCCGCGCACGCGGTGGAGCGCGAGTTTAAGGTCATGCGTGCCCTTGCCGGGACCGACGTGCCGGTGCCGCGCATGCACTGCCTCTGTGAAGACGAGTCGGTCATCGGCCGTGCGTTCTACATCATGGAGTTCGTCCAGGGCCGAGTGCTGTGGGACCAGTCCCTGCCAGGCATGAGCAACGTTGAGCGCGCGGCGATCTACGACGAGATGAACCGCGTGATCGCCGCCCTGCATGCGGTGAAGTTCGTGGAGCACGGCCTCGCCGATTTCGGAAGGCCCGGCAACTATGTCGAGCGCCAGATCGGCCGCTGGAGCAAGCAGTACGTTGCATCCGCCACTCAGGAGATTCCCGAGATGGAGCGATTGATGGCGTGGTTGCCGGCGCATGTGCCCGAAAGCGCTCGCGATGAACGGATGGTCTCGATCGCGCATGGCGACTTCCGCCTCGACAACCTGATCTTCCACCCCACCGAGCCACGCGCGATCGCCGTGCTCGACTGGGAGTTGTCCACGCTCGGCCATCCGCTCGCGGACTTCAGCTACCACTGCATGTCGTGGCACATCACGCCTCGGATGTTTCGCGGCATCGGCGGACTCGACCTGGAGCGCCTGGGCATTCCGACCGAGAGCGATTACATCCGCAGGTACTGCGATCGCACCGGCATCACGACGCCTGAGGCGCTGGCGCCCGATTGGAATTTCTACCTGGCCTACAACCTGTTCCGCATGGCGGCGATCCTGCAGGGCATCGCCAAGCGGGTCGAGGCGGGCACGGCGTCGAGCGCGCAGGCCGAGGCCGGGGGGGCGCGGCCGATGGCCGAACTGGCGTGGCATTTCGCGCCGCGGGCCTGAGCACGATGGCGGCCTGCTGGACTCCTTGCCCGTACGGGTTCAGAGCGACTGCAGCCAGGAGAGGTAGCCGGCAGCTCGCCGTTCCGCGCTGCCGTCGAGAAGGAAGATCATTGCCGCCTGCACCGCAAGACCAGCTCCCGCGCCTTGCCAGACGGAGCTCTGCGGCGCCAGGATGACGAGCAGGATCCCGGCTGCGGCGAGCGCGAACTCGATCCAGCGATTCCTCGCAAATTCGTTCATGACGACCTGCATGCGAGGAATTTCCTCGATGCCCAGGCGCACCCGCTCGTTCGCGACGATGTGCTGGACGCGCGCGAGGTCTTGCGGGCTGCGCCACCAGACGGAGCCGCCGACACCCAGCTGGACCAGCGCCGCCAAGACAAGCGGGCCCGCCGCACCACGCCAGAACGCGCTGTGGCGCCAGGTCCATGCGGCCACGGCGATCGCGGTCACCGCGACGGCGACGAACATCAGGCCACCCCATCGCTCCGCATGGAAGTAGGTCTCGGCCGTGTTCATCCGAAGGTCCGGCGCGGGGAGCCGCTGCATCACGCCTCAGGCCACGGCCGCTCTGGCGAGGGCGGCGTCCTGCTCCGGCGTTCCACCGGACACCCCGAGCGCTCCGGTCAGTGCCCCATCCGCGTCGAAGATCGGCAGGCCGCCGCCCATCAACAGCAGGCCCCCTGCATGGACGTGGTCGAAGTGCGGGACCGGGGCCCCTACCTGCAGCGGTGCGTTCAGCGATTCGCTGGGCATGCGGAACATCACCGAAGCGCGCGCCTTGGCCAGCGCCAGTTCGTTGGACGCCAGCCATGCATCATCCATGCGCGAGAAGGTCACGAGGTTGGCGCCGCGATCCAGGATCGCAAACACCGCGTTGAGGCCTGCATCCTTGGCCGCCTGGCGGCCGCGGGCCACGATGCGATGCGCCTCGTCGATGGCGATGTCAGGCATTCTGGGTCCACTCCGTCTCCTGCCATTGCTTGGCCACGTCGACCGTCGCGAACGGGCGCATCGTGCGATACAGGTGTTCCTTGGCAGGGATGATCTCGACCATCGCATCGATCATTTCCTGCGGGTCTTCCTGGTTGGCCAGGCCTTCGGTGAAGTCGGGCATCGGAACGACCGCGGTCTTGGGGTCGTACCACTGGACATGGCTTTCCACGCCCGTGTCGTTGAACCCGGTGAGGAAGGCGCCCGGATTGACGGTGGCCACCTTGACGCCGAAGGGCGCGAGCTCGACCTTCATCGAGCCCGCGATGGCCTCGATCGCGTGCTTGGTCGCGCAGTAGATGCCAAGGAAAGGCACCACCAGGATGCCGCCCATGGACGAGGTCCACACCACCTTGCCGGCGCGGCGGGCCACCATCTTGGGCACGATGGCCTGGACCAGTTCGAGGTGTCCGAACACATTGATGTCGAACGACTCGCGCGCCCGCTGCATCGGGATGTCGGTGATGGGCCCGGCCTCCATGACGCCGGCATTGAGCACCAGCACGTCGGGGTCGAAGGAGCCCGCGTGGGCGATATCGATCTTGTCGAGCAGGTTGAGTTTGATCACCTCCAACTCGACGCCTGCTTCGGCCGCATCGGCACGCAGTTCGCGAACCTGCGGCCATGTTTCTGCGCCGGCCACCACCTTGTGGCCGAGCCGCGCCAATGCAATGGCCGTGCCGCGGCCGAAACCCGAGCTTGCGCCCGTCATCAAGATCTTCTGGAACATGGATGAGTACCTGCGAGTGAATCGTGCATTCAGTCTAGGAAGCCCGTACGATCAAAACAATCCCATCAATTCTTGTTGTGCCGGTGAATCCCATTCATCAATTCAAGGGCTGTGACCTGCTCTCCCTGAATGTGTTCCTTGCCGTCGCGGCGCATGCCAGCTTTCGCGAGGCAGGAAAGGAACTCGGCATCACCGCATCGGCGGTGAGCCATTCCATCAAGGTGCTGGAGCAGCGCCTGTCGGTCAGGCTGCTCAACCGGACCACGCGCAGCGTGTCGCTGACCGATGCAGGGGAGCGATTGGCGGCCACGCTGCGGCCTGCACTCTCGTCAGTGGCCGGCGCCCTGCAGGAGATCGACAGCTTCGGCGGCATCCCGAGCGGCACCCTGCGGATCAATTCCAGCGAAGGCGCGATCCGCCTGGTGCTGCAGCCGGTGCTGGCGCGCTTTCTGCGCGAGAACCCGCAGGTTCACCTCGACATCGTGTGCGATGGAAAGCTCAGTGACATCGTGGCCCACGGTTTCGATGCGGGCATCCGGCTGGCGGAGGCCGTCCCGCAGGACATGGTGTCGATCCGCGTGGGTGCGCCGGTGCGTTTCGCCGCGGTGGCTTCGCCCGGCTATCTGGCGGCACGTGGACGACCTGCCGTGCCGCAGGATCTGCATGGGCATGACTGCATCCGCTTCCGCTTCGACAGCGGCGCGATCTATCGCTGGGAGTTCGAGCGCCACGGGAATGCCGAGACCGTCAACGTCAATGGTCCGCTCACCCTGACCGACCAGCCCTTGATGGTCGATGCAGCCATCGACGGCATCGGCATCGCCTTCGTGCCCGATCACCTCGCAGCCAGCGCGCTGAGCGACGGGCGACTCGAGCGTGTGCTGGATGCGTGGTGCCCGGCATATCCGGGCCTGTGCCTCTACTACCCCGGCCACCGGCATGTTTCCAGCGCGTTGCGCGCGCTGATCGCGCTGTTGCGCGAGGCGCTCCAGAACGACGTTCAGCACGAGCGCGCCTGAATTCGTGCGCGTGAGCGCAGGGCGCGCAGTCATCTGCGCAGCCACGATTTTTCTCAGCTGAATCCGCGGGCGAAAGGAACGCTCTCGGCATCTCCCTGGGGCGGAAATCCCTCGTCATTTCAACGCACCGAAGCCTTGCGTATCGCTGCACGAACGACACCCATGAACCCTGCGGCGTCGAGGGCGAAAAGGGCAGGGTCGTTTCAATAGAACTAAAGACAAGGCAGATTATTTGTGCATTGTTCCGGCAGTGCGCGCGACCTAAAGTTCCCGCACCGAACAACGAAGAGACAAGCTTTCTCTGCAAGGAGGAAGTCAGCGCGAATGCAACCGGTGCATGTGGGCTTCCGCCTGCGAAGCCGTGCGCTGCGCGTGTGCGAATGCCATGAACCCTTCCCTGGAATCGATCACCCGGCCCGACCCGAACGCTCCGCTGCTGCGTGTGCGCGACGTGGTCGTCAGGTTTGGCGGCATCGTCGCGCTCGATCAAGTGAGCTTCGATGTGCCCAAGCAGAAGATCGTTGGACTCATCGGGCCCAACGGCGCGGGAAAGACCACGCTGTTCAACTGCCTGAGCAGACTGTACGAGACCACTTCCGGCGGCATCGAACTCGACGGCCTTTCCATCCTGGACCTGCCGGCCCATGCGATGGCGGCACGCGGCATCGGACGCACGTTCCAGAATCTCGCACTGTTCCCGAGTGCGACCGTGTTCGAGAACATCCTCATCGGCTGCCATACGCGCAAACACGGCAATCTCCTGGCCGACATGCTCAGCCTGCGGCGCAGCCGGCAGGTCAACCGCGCGGCGGCTGCCGTGGCGAACGAACTGATCGCCTATCTGCGACTGGGCGACGTCGCGCACCGCAAGGTCGCGCAGCTGCCCTTCGGCACGCAGAAGCGCGTGGAGTTCGCGCGAGCGCTGGCGATGAAGCCCCGGCTGCTGCTGCTCGACGAGCCGGCTTGCGGCCTGAACCACGAAGAAGTCGAGGGCCTGGCCGAGCTCATCCGCGGGACGCAGCGTGACTTCGACCTGACGGTGTTGCTGGTGGAGCACCACATGGGCTTGGTGATGGGCATCTCGGACTGGATCGTTGCACTCAACTTCGGCCGCAGGATCGCCGCCGGGACACCTGCCCAGGTGCAGGCGAGCCCGGAGGTCATCGCGGCATACCTGGGGGAATCCAAATGACGCCGCTGCTGCAGGTGAAGAAGTTGTCCGCCTCCTACGGCGCCATCACGGTGCTGCACGGCATCGACCTCGACGTGAAGCGCGGCAGTGTCACGGCGCTGCTTGGCGCCAACGGAGCGGGCAAGACGAGCGCCCTGAGAGCCATCTGCGGTCTGTTGACGCGCAAGGGATCCATGGAGCTGGACGGCAAGCCGCTCACAGGCATGGGCACGGAGGACATCGCCCGCCTGGGCATCAGCCACGTGCCCGATGGGCGCGGCACCTTCACCCATCTGAGTGTCGAGGACAACCTGCGCCTGGGCGGGATTTTCCAGAAAGACAAGAAGCAACTGGCGTCCGACATCGAGCGGATGTACGAGTACTTCCCGATCCTCAAGGCGCGCCGCCTGCAGCAAGCCGGCCTGCTTTCGGGAGGGGAGCAACAGATGCTTGCCGTGGGCAGGGCCTTGATGTCGCGCCCTCGCTTGCTGCTGCTCGACGAGCCGTCGTTTGGCCTGGCGCCCAAGGTTGTCGCGGAGATTTTCGCGATCTTCCGCCAGCTCAACGAGAAGGAGGGGCTGAGCATTCTGCTGGTCGAACAGAACGCAGCCCTGGCCCTCGACATCGCGCAGGAGGCCTACTTGATCGAGACCGGCCGCATCGTCTTCTCGGGTTGCGCCGCCAGCGTGCAGAACAACGAAGGCATCCGTCGCGCATACCTGGGAGGCTGAACATGGAACTGCTCGTTCAACAGGTCACCGCCGGTCTTGCGACCGGTGCCATCTATGCCTGCGTCGCGCTGGCGATCGTCATGATCTACCGGGCCATCGGCCACGTGAATTTCGCGCAGGGCGAAATGGCCATGGTCTCGACCTACCTGGCCTGGCAGCTCATCGAGTTCGGACTGCCGTACTGGCTGGCCTTCGTGCTGACGCTGGTGCTGTCCTTCGTGCTGGGCGCCATGGTCCAGCACCTGCTCATCCGCCGGATCCGCAACGCATCGGACATCAACCAGATCATCGTCTTCATCGGCGTGCTGCTGGTGCTCAACAGTGTGGCCGGGTTCATCTGGAGCTACACCGTCAAGCCGTTCCCTTCGCCCTTCGGGACGGCACCTTTCATGGGCAGCCCTCTGGCCAGCGCACACCAGGTGGGAATGATCGGCGTGATCCTCGTCGTGCTGCTTCTGCTGTTCCTTTTCTTCCGCTTCACCCGCACCGGTCTGGCGATGCGCGCGGCGGTGAGCAATCCGAACTCCGCGCGATTGCTGGGCATCCGGGTCAAAGCGCTCGAAGCGCTGGGGTGGGGCATGGCCGCCAGCATCGGGGCCATCGCCGGCATCCTGGTGGCGCCCATCGTTTTTCTCGAACCGAACATGATGGCCGGCATCGTCATCTACGGCTTTGCAGGTGCCGTGCTCGGCGGCTTGAACAGCCTGCTCGGCGCGCTGATCGGCGGGCTGCTTCTGGGCGTGCTGGAAAACCTCATCAGCACCTTCGTTCCGGTCGTCGGCGGAGAGCTGAAGTCCACCATCGCACTGATCGCGATCGTGGTCGTGCTTCTGGTCCGTCCGCAGGGCCTCATCGGCAAGCCAACAACGCACAGGGTATGACCGCTTCATCCAACTCCCGCTCCCCAGCCGGCCGGTACGGCCCTGTGATCGCGATCCTCATTGCTGTTCTGGTGCCCGTGCTGGCGAAGGACTTCCTCGTCTTCCAGGCCACGCAACTGATGGTCTATGCCATTGCCATCATGGGCTTGAACATTCTGGTCGGCATCAACGGGCAGCTCTCGCTGGGGCATGGCGCTTTCTATGCATTGGGCGCCTACACCGTCGCCATCCTCATGGACGGCTACGGAATGCCCTATGGGTGGGCGCTGCCCGTCGCGGCGTTGGTCACCTTCGCCGCGGGCTTTGCCTTCGGACTGCCGGCGCTTCGCCTGGAAGGCATCTACCTCGCGCTGGCCACTTTCACGCTCGCCATTGCGCTGCCTCAGATCCTGAAGCTGTCGGTGCTCGACCCGTGGACCGGCGGCGTGCAGGGCATCTCCATCGCGAAGCCGGAGGCGCCGGCTTTCCTGCCGCTCAATGCGGACCAGTGGCTGTATGTGCTGACCCTAGCCATCACGTGTCTCGTCTACTGGCTGGCCAGGAACCTGATCGGCAGCAGGACGGGCCGGGCGCTCACGGCCGTGAAGGACAACGCGCTGGCCGCGCGCACGATGGGCATCAACGTCGCGCTCTACAAGACGTTGGCGTTTTCCGTCAGCGCCTGCTTCACCGGCATCGCAGGGGCTCTCAGCGCGATCGTCGTCCAGTACGTCTCGCCGGACAGCTTCAGCTTCTATCTGTCGGTGGCCATCCTGGTCGGGCTGGTGGTCGGCGGCGTCGGCTGGCTGCCGGGCGCTTTTCTCGGTGCCGCCTTCATCCTCTTCGTGCCCAACATCGCCGAGGGCGTGTCCAAGGGCCTGTCGGGCGCCGTCTACGGCGTGCTGCTCATCGCACTCATCGTGCTGCGCCCCGGCGGCTCGGCAGGGTTCGGCGCCGCCTGGCGCGGACTGCTTTCACGCACCGGGCGCACGACGCGCCAGATATCGCTTTCACAAGAAAAGGAGACAGGATCTTGAACACGCACACGCGCTTTTCCAGAAGAACCGGGCTCACGGCCCTGGCCGCACTGCTGATAGGGGGGCCGCTGACCGGACGGGCTCAGAAACGATACGGTCCCGGCGTCACCGACACCGAGATCAAGATCGGCAACACCAGCCCTTACAGCGGCCCGGGGTCAGCCTACGGCGCGATCGCGAAGATGCATGCGGCGTACTTCAGGATGATCAACGAGAAGGGCGGGGTCAACGGCCGCCGGATCAACTACCTTTCCTACGACGATGCATTGAGCCCGCCCAAGACTGTCGAGCAGACGCGCAAGCTGGTCGAACAGGACCAGGTGCTCGCCGTGTTCAATTCGGTCGGCACCGCGGCCAACCTGGCGGTCCAAAAGTACCTGAACAACAAGAAGGTGCCGCAGCTCATGATCGGCGCCGGCTCGACGCGGCTGATCGATCCGAAGACCTTCCCCTGGACCATCGGCTGGCAGCCGACGTACCACAGCGAAGGCGCGATCTACGCGAAATACATCCTGGCCAACATTCCCGATGCGCGGGTCGCCATCCTGTCGCAGAACGACGATTTCGGTCGCGACTATCTCGGCGGCCTCAAGGCGGGATTCGGCGACAAGGCCAAGAACCTGATCGTCTCGGAGACCACCTACGAGCCCACGGACGCCACCGTCGACTCGCAGATCCTCAAGATGAAGGCTTCGGGTGCCAACGTCCTGGTGAACATCACCACGCCGAAGTTCGCCGCCCAGACCATCAAGAAGGTGGCCGAGATCGGCTGGAAGCCGACGCACTTCCTGACCAGCATCTCGATCTCGATGGGCGCCGTGATGCGGCCCGCGGGCCTGGAGAACGGGCAGGGGATCATCAGCGCGGCCTACCTGATGGAGGCGACCGACGACCGCTGGAAGGACTACCCCGAGATGCGGGAGTGGAACGCCTTCATGGACAAGTACCTGCCCGACGCCAACAAGGCCGACTGGATGAACGTCTTCGGCTATGTGGCTGCGCAGGCATTGGTGCATGTGCTGCAGCAGTGCGGCGACGACCTCTCGCGCGAGAACCTGATGAAGCAGGCCGCCAGCATGAAGAACGTGCGCTTCAAGCTGATGCTGCCGGGCATCTTCGCCAACAGCAGCGACAAGAATTTTTTCCCGGTGCGGCAGCTGCAGATGGTGCGGCTGAATGGCCAGAAATGGGAGCCGTTCGGCTCCGTCATGGGCAGCGACGAATAGACCACGGAATCCAGGAAAGAACCATGCACGACTACAAGATGCTCATCGACGGCCAATGGCTGGGCGCTCGTTCCGGCCAGACGCTCGACACAGAGAATCCCTACACCGGAAAGCTCTGGGCCCGCATTCCCAAGGCGGCGCTCGAGGACGCGGACGCCGCTGTGCGCGCGGCCCACCGGGCCTTGAAGCAGGGCCCGTGGGGGGCGCTCACCGCCAGCGGACGCGGCGCGCTCCTGCGCCGGCTGGGCGACCTGATCGCCGGCGAGGCCGAGGCGCTGGCGCGCACCGAGGTCCGCGACAACGGCAAGCTCTTCGCCGAGATGCGCGCGCAGCTCAATGCCGTGGCACACATGGCGCACTACTATGCGGGCCTGGCGGACAAGGTGGAAGGCAGCGTGCCGCCGCCCGATCGCAGCGGCATGTTCACCTACACGCGCCGCGAGCCCGTGGGGGTCGTCGTCTGCATCGCGCCGTGGAATTCGCCACTGGCTCTGCTCGCGTCGAAGGCCTTTCCCGCGCTGGCCGCCGGCTGCACGGTCGTTGTCAAGCCGTCCGAGTACACCTCGGCCTCTTCGCTGGAGCTCGGTCGATTGTTCGAGCAGGCCGGCTTCCCGCCGGGTGTCGTGAACATCGTGACCGGCCTGGGTGCCGACCTGGGCGAAGCGCTGGTGACGCATGCAATGACGGCCAAGATCGCCTTCACCGGCGGCGAGGCGGCCGGTCAGCGCGTCAACGAATTGGCCGCGCGCGATTTCAAGAGCGTGACGATGGAGCTGGGTGGAAAGTCGCCCAACATCGTCTTCGACGATGCCAACCTGGATGATGCGGTGAACGGCGCAGTCGCGGGCATCTTCGGGGCTGCGGGCCAGACCTGCATCGCGGGCTCGCGCCTGCTCGTGCAGGAGAGCATCCACGACGCATTCGTCGAGCGGCTGGTGGCGGTCGCCAAGGTCGCGCGCCTGGGCGATCCGAACCTGCCTGACACCCAGATCGGTCCGATCGCGACCCGGCCTCAGTACGACAAGATCCTGAAGTACATCGAGATCGCGAAGAACGAAGGCGGCCACTGCGTGCTGGGCGGACGCCCGAGCGCAGAGCTCGGCGGCCTGTTCGTCGAGCCGACGATCTTCACCCGCATCCACAACGGCATGCGCATCGCGCGCGAGGAGGTCTTCGGGCCCGTGCTGTCGATCCTCACCTTCAAGGACGAGCGCGAGGCGCTGGAGATCGCCAACGACACCTTCTACGGCCTGGCTTCGGGTGTCTGGACCCAGAACATGGGCCGGGCGTTCCGGATTGCCAACGCACTGGAGGCTGGGACGGTCTGGATCAACACCTACCGTGCGCTGGGCGTGCACATGCCGTTTGGCGGCTTCAAGCGCAGCGGGCTGGGGCGCGAGAACGGCCTGGAGGCCATCGAAGGCTACCTGCAGACGAAGAGCGTGTGGCTCAACTACGACGCGCCGACCGCGAATCCGTTCGTGATGCGCATCTAGTGCCAGCCCAGCCCCAAGCCATCAGGAACAACGCCTCTCATGACACAGACAGAACAGTACGACTACATCATCGTCGGCGCGGGATCGGCGGGCTGCGTGCTCGCCAACCGGCTTTCCGAAGACGCTTCGAAAACGGTGCTGCTGCTCGAAGCCGGCCCCGAAGACCGCAGCATGTGGATGAAGATCCCCGCCGGGACGACCAAGGTCTTCCGGCCCAGCGCCGTCAACTGGGGCTACTTCACCGAGCCCGAACCGAACCTGCGCGGCCGGAAGATCTACTGGCCGCGCGGCAGGACACTGGGCGGATCGAGCTCGATCAACGGCATGGTCTATCTGCGCGGCCATCCGGAAGACTACGACCAGTGGGCGCGCCTGGGCAATCCGGGCTGGGGGTGGGATGACGTGGTGCCGTACTTTCGCAAGAGCGAAGATCAGCAGCACGGCGCCAGTGCACTGCATGGTGCCGGCGGCCCGCTGGCCGTGACCGACCCGGTCATCGACGACCCCGCTGGGCGGCTCTTCATCGAGTCGGCGATCAACACCGGCTCGCCCTTGCGCAAGGATTTCAACGACGGCGTGCAGGAAGGCGTTGGGCGGGCGCAAGTCACGGTGCGCGAGGGCCGCAGAAGCTCGACCTCCGTCGCCTTCCTGCACCCGGTGCGCGGGCGTGCCAACCTGCACGTCGCCGTCGAAGCGCTCGCCGAAAAAGTGGTGCTCGAAGGCAAGCGCGCCACAGGCGTGCGCTATTCGCAGCGCGGCGTCATCAAGCTCGCCACCGCCCGGCGCGAGGTCATCCTGTGCGGCGGCGTGATCAATTCACCGCAGCTTCTCATGCTCTCGGGCATCGGCCCGGCGGCGCATCTGCGCGAGCACGGCATCGACGTTGCCCTGGACTTGCCGGGCGTGGGCGAGAACCTCCAGGACCACCTCTATGTGTACTACGTGGCGAAGTGCGAGAAGTCCATCTCCCTGAACCACAAGCTCTCAGGACCGAACCTGTACGTCGAGGCGATGAAGTACTTCGCGAACCGCAGCGGCTACCTGAACATCGGCGCGGTCCAGGCGACTGCGTTTGCCCGCGTCGGGCCGCAGGCCACCCGACCCGACGTGGAGGTCAGCTTCCGGCCGATGAGCCTGAACATCAGCAAGAAGGGCGACATCGCACTGGACAGCTTTCCGGGCATCAATGCCTCATGCAGCTTGCTGCGCCCGCAGGCCCGTGGGCGCATCCGCCTGGCCAGCGCCAATCCGCGCGATTACCCGCGGATCCACGCAAACTACCTGGACAACACAGAGGATCTGCAGGTGATGCGTGAGGGACTTCGCTGGATACGCAAGACCTTCGAGACTGAACCGCTCTCGCGTTTCATCCAGAGCGAACACGCGCCGGGGAATGCAGTCCAGTCGGACAGCGAGTGGGAGGATTTCATCCGCGACTCGGCTCAGTCCGTCTACCACCCGGTGGGCACCTGTGCGATGGGCAACGACGGCATGGCTGTACTGGATCACGAACTGCGAGTGCGCGGCATCGACGGCCTGCGCGTCGTGGATGCCTCCGTCATGCCTCGAATCACCTCTTCCAACACGAACGCGCCTGCGATCATGATCGGGGAAAAAGGCGCCGACATGATCCGCGCGACAGAGGGGCGTTGACGCCAGATCCCCAACTGCCGAGAACTGGGTTCTTTCTGGTCCGTCGGTGTCGTCGGTTGGCCGCCTGCACATCGGCGGCGCTGATGTGATCTTCGTCAGGGGGCGTTTGGACAAAGCAGGTGGTTGTACCTCCGAAACCGGCCACTGGATCGGCGAACGAGCCGCTGCAAAGCAGACAAGCGCGGCTGGCTACATGCAAAGAAGGCGGGATGGGAATGAGTTCCTCATAAGCCACACAGTCGATAGCTGAAAACGGTGGCCGATCAGTGCGCAGGATCCATGCGCAGCCGGTACGCAACGCCATCGCGTCCAGGGTCGGCGCCGCCATGCAGGCCGTCGGCCTGTACCTGCACGCCGTGCACCCAGCCGATGGTGTAGTTGTACGGGTTGCGGCCAATGGCGTAGCCCTGTGCTTCCAGCGCGCGTGTGGTGGAACGCGGAATGCGGTTGCACACGTCGATGGAGTTGCTGGTGGACGAGAAGCGAGGTGCCGACACGGCTGCCTGCATCTCCATACCGTGGTCGATCACGTTGAGCAGCACCTGCAGCACGCCCATGGCGATCTGCGTGCCACCGGGCGCGCCGAGCACCACGTCGAGCTCGCCGTCCTTGAAGGTCATGGTGGGGCAGGACGAGGTGAAGCGGCTCTTGCCCGGCTGGATGCTGCCGGCGCGACCCGGACGCGGGTCGAACACGCCCATGCAGCCGTTGTACAGAAAACCCATGCCCGGGGTGATGATGCCCGAGGGCATGGCCAGCGAGTGGGTCAGGGACACGGCGTTGCCGTCGGCGTCCACCACGCTCAGGTGGGTGGTGTCGCGCGGCACGGGTGCGCCAGGGTTCACGCGCTCCACGTTGAAACGATGCCCCGTGCGGATCTGCTCGGCCACTTCCCGGGCCATGTCCTTGGACAGAAGCTGACCCAGCGGCACGTCGAAGAACTTCGGGTCGCCGATGCAGCGGTCCTTGTCGATCGTCGCCTTCTTCATGGCCTCGCACACCCGCTGCAGGTAGGCGGGGCTGTTGTGCTCCAGGCTCGCCAGATCGAAGTGCTCGAGGATGTTGAGCATCTCCAGCAGCATGGCGCCGCCGCCCGGGGGCTGGTTGGTCGTGATGGTGCGGTCGCGGTAGCGGCCCACCAGCGGCGGGTTGCGCTGCACCTGATACCGGGCCAGGTCGTCGAGCGTGATCAGCGCCCCCAGCGACTGCAGGTGCGTCACCATTTTTAGCGCCAGGTCACCCTGGTAGAACGGGCGCGCACCTTCTTCAGCAATTTGGCGCAGCACGGCGGCCATGCCCTCGTTGCGCAGCGGCGCACCGATGGGCTTGGGGCGCCCGTCAGGGCGGCAGTACAGCTGGCGGCTTTCCTCGCAGTACTGCAGCCGCTCCAGGTTGCCGACGCGGCCCATGGTGGGCTCGTCGATCCAGAAGGCGTGCATGCCGGGGCGCACAAAGTAGCCGTCCGCGGCCCAGCGGATGGCGGGCTCCACCACCTGCTGCCACGGCAGGCGGCCGTGCGCCTGATGCATGGCCTCCAGGCCCTTGAGCGTGGCCGGTGTACCGATGGACTGGGGGCCGATGTCGTTGACGCGGCCTTTGAGGATGAAACCGAAGCCGTCCTTGGTCTCGCCCTCGAGCAGGTGCTCCCACATGTTTTCCCTGGCCGCCAGCGGCGCGGGCGAGTGGAAGTCGAAATATTCATGCACCTGGGCGCCCGGCAGGTACACGGCGGCGGTGCCGAAACCTGCGATGCCGCACATCAGCGGATCGACCACGGTCTGGGCCAGCGCGGTGGCCACGGCGGCATCCACCGCGTTACCGCCTGCGCGCAGGATGTCGATGCCGGACTCGGCGGCCTCCGGCTGCGGGCAGACCACCATTGCTTCTTTTTTCATGAGGTGTGATGACGAACCCCTTGCTGCATCGGCGATACGGCAAGGGGTGAAGATGGAAGAAAAAGGGGGGCGGTGCTTGCGCGGTCGCCGGCTTACTTGGCGCTGAGGTTCAGTGCCCCGAGCGTGGGCCCCCAGGCCTTGGCGTCACGCGCCGCCGTTTCCATGACGAGCGCGGAAGGGCCGGACATGGGGATCACGCCCATGCTTTTGAGCTTGGCCTGCACGTCGGGACTCTGGTGGAAGGCCGTCGTCGCCTTGTTGAGCTTTTCCACGATGTCGGCCGGCGTGCCGGCGCGCGCCACCACGGCACTCCAGCCCATGTTGTCAAAGCCCTTCACGCCCAGCTCGCCCAGGGTGGGCACATCGGGCAGCTCAGGGGTGCGTTGCGGCGACAACACGGCCAGTGGATTGAGCTTGTGGTTCTTGATGTGGGGCAGGGCGGTGCCATACACCGGTGCCATCACCTCGGTTTGCCCGCCAATGGTGGCCAGGATGCCGTCGGCCTCGCCCTTGTAAGGGATGTGGGTCATCGAAATGCCCAGGGCGTTGGACACCAGCTCGACCGCCAGATGGGTGGAGTTGCCCAGGCCGGCGGACGCGAAGTTCAGCTTGCCGGGCGCCGCCTTGGCTTTTTCCGTCAGATCCTTGAGCGTCTTGATGCCCGTGGCCGGGTTGGCCGACAGCACGAACGGCACGGTCGTCAGCATGGTCACGCCAACAAAATCCTTCTCGGGGTTGTAGGGCAGTGGCTTGTAGGTGAACTGATTGAGCACCATCAGCGACACGCTGCCCAGCAGCAGGGTGTAGCCATCGGCGGGCGCATTCAGCGCGTTCTGTGCGGCAATGAGGCCGCCCGCACCGGGCTTGTTCTCCACCACGATGGTGGCGCCAATGGCCTTGCCTGCGTGTTCAGCCCACATGCGCGCGATCGTGTCGCTGCTGCCGCCCGGGGCCTGCGACACGATCAGGCGCACGGGACGACTGGGGTAGGAGGCTTGCGCGAACACGGTGGTGGCCGTGGCGGCTGCGACCGCGACACCCATCAGGATCTTGTAGACGTTCGTGATTGCTTTGGGCACAGGGATTCCTCAGAGGGTCTGTCATGGAAGATGAAGTAATTTTCATGACAACCCCTGCCATCTGCCTAGTGAAAATGCAAAATGGATGCATGAAGGTTTACTCATGATCGAGCGTTCGGAAGGCCTGTCATGGGCACGAGGCATCAAGGTCCGGCATCTGGAGTCCTTTCTGGTGCTGGACGAGGCGGGCACGCTGACCGAAGCGGCGGCGCGGCTGCACATGACGCAATCCGCCATGTCGCATTGGCTGGCAGAGCTCGAACGCGTGGCGGGTACGCCGCTGGTGGTGCGCGGGCGCAAGGTGCAACTGACGCCTGCCGGGCATCTGCTCAAACGCCTGGCCATCACGGTGCTGGGCGATATCGCCCGCACCGGCCTCGAAATGCATGCGGTGGCTGCGGGACGCGTGCCGCGACTGAACGTGGGCAGCGTCTGGGCAGGCATCGCCGGCGGCCTGCCCGAAGCCGTGACCGCGTTCCAGCAGCGCCATGCCGATGTGGCCGTGTCCATCCACGACGGCCTGTTCGACGACCTGCTCAAAGGCCTGGACACCCGTGCCATGGATGCCGTGATCGGCGTTCTGGATGCGCGGGCGCACCAGCCGCAACTGGCGCACCACGTGCTCTTTGACGACCGGGTGAGCATCGTCATCGGCCAGGGCAGCAAGCACTGGAACAGCAACCAGCCGCTGGGCTTTGCCGATGTGCTGCGCGAGCATTGGGTGATGCCGCCCCTTGGCACGCTCACTCGCATCCAGATGGACGCCTACCTCATCGAGCAACAGGCATCGTGGCTGGTGCCCAAGGCAGAAACCGCCTCGTTGGCCATGATGCAGGCGCTGCTGCAAAAGGGCGACTATGTCGGCGTGTGTGCGGAATCCATGGCGGACTACATGGCCTCGCTGGGACTGTTCCGCAAGGTCGCCATCGATTCGAACATCCGCTTCGGCCCCATCACCGTGGTGTGGAACCGCGAGCACGTCTCGGCCACGCTCATGGATTTCATTGCCTGCCTGAAGGCGCATGCGCGGGGCTTGCCTGCCGCACACGTGCAGGAGGCGCCCAGCGCTTAGCGGCCGGCCAAGGCAAGTGTCTCAGGTCGAATCGGAAGCTTCGTAGACCACCACTGCCGCGGCCAGGTCCTCCAAGGCGGTGCCCACGGCCTTGAAGACGGTCCGCCCGTCACCATCGGCGCGTCCCTTGATCCGGCCCGTGGCCAGGTCGGCCAACTCCCCTGCCACATCGTCGGCGGCGAACACGCCGCGCGACAGGGGCCCGAGCAATTCGCCACTCTTTTGCAACGCCTCTTGTGTATCGAAAAACAGACGTGCACCCGCAAAGCAGGCGTCGTCGGCTTCGCGCATCTGCGGCGTGAAACTGCCGATCAGGTCGAGGTGGCTGCGAGGCCGCAGCCACGCGCCCTGCACCACCGGCTGCGTGGCGAGCGTGGCACAGCTCACGATGTCGACATCGTTCACCGCCTTGGCGAGATCCGGCGCAACGGCCGCCTCGATGTTCTGCGCGCACAGCCGCGCAGCGAGTGCCTTCGCCGCAGATTCGTCGCGGTCCCACACCACCACGCGTTCGATCGGACGCACGGCACGGTAGGCCTCGGGAATCAGACTGCCGACACGCCCGCAGCCGACGACCAGCAGGCTGCGCGCATCGGCAGGCGCGAGATAGGACGCGGCCAGGGCCGAGGCGGCAGCGGTGCGGCGCGACGTGATCTCGTTGCCGTCGATCTGCGCCAGCGGTTCGCCCGTGCTGGCGTCGTACAGCACATAGGTCGAGAACAGTCCGGGCAGGCCGCGTTGCGCGTTGTCCGGGAAGATGGTCACTGTCTTGATACCCAGGTAGCGGTCGTGCTGCCACGCCGGCATGACCAGCACGGTGCGGGGCGAGGCGTCCGCCTCGGCCTGGAGCGAATGCGTGTGCCGCAAGGGCACCTCGCAGCCGGCGATGAACATCTCCCGAAGGGCCGGGATCAGGCGGTCGAAGGGCAGCGCACGGCGGGTGCTTTCGGTATCGATGATTTTCATGAGGTCGCGGAGGGAATCGGGTGAATGAAAGTGCCGGCCGTCATGCCTCGAGCACCACGTCTTCGAGCGGGATGGCCTGGCAGGCCAGGCACACGGCCGGGTCTTCCGGTTCGCTGCCGTGCAGATGGCGCACCTTGCCGCTCAGCACGCGCACCGCACAGCTCTCGCACTGGCCCACACGGCAGCCGCTGGCCATCTGCACGCCGAGCGATTCGCCAAAGCTCAGTAACGTGCCCTGCCGGGGCGTCCACGTTGCGGGGGCGCGGCCTGAGCGCGCAAAGCTGACGGTGAAGCGCTGGTCGCCGTCGGTGGGCGGCGTGGTGGGCGAGCGGAAGACCTCGCTGAAGATGTCGAAGCGCGGAACGCCCCGCGCCACGAGGCCGGCGGTCACCGCGTCCATCATGGCCGGCGGTCCGCACAGGTAGAAGCGGGCGCGCTGAGCGATCAACGCGTCGTCCACCACGCTCGCGTCGATGAAGCGATCCGACTGGTAGTCGATGCCCTGGCGCTCCTGCGGCTGTGGTGCGTTGTAGTGGTCGACGACCTGCAATTGCGGCAACCGCGCGCGGTGCTGCGCAATGCGCTCGCGAAACGCGTGGGTCGTGCCGTTCTGGTTGGCGTAGTAGAGCCAGATGGCCGGCCCTAGCGCGCCGTCGGGCAGCGATTCGAGCAGGCTGATGAAGGGCGTGATGCCGATGCCGCCCGCGAAAAAGACCAGCGGCTGCGGCGAGTGGCGCGGCAGCACGAAGCCACCGGACGGCGCCCGCAGCGCGAGGGTGTCGCCGACCTTCAACGCGCGGTGCAGATGGCTCGACACGCGCCCCTCGTGCGGCGTGCCGTCGGCCGAGCGGCCGCGCTGGTGGCGCACGGCCACGCTGTAGCTGCGCCGGCCCGGCACCTCGGCCGCGCCCGTGAGCGAGTAGGCGCGCGTGACCTGCGTGCCATCGTCCAGATGCAATTGCATCTCGATGTGCTGACCGGGTCGGTAATCGGGCAGTTCGCCGCCGTCGACCGGCTCGAAGTGGATGCCCAGCACGCCGTCGGCCTCGGGCCGCAGCGCGCTGATGCGGAAGGGGCGGTAGCCGGACCACTTGCGCTGCCGCACCTCGGTGGCCGGGTCGCGTTCGATGTCGCAGAGAAACGAGCGATGCGGCACCGAGCCGCTCACCGGGTCGCAACTGTCGGCGGATATCAGCGCGTTGAAGTTGCTGCCCAACGCGCCTTCAATCGGCAGGCCGTCGCGGTCGAGCTCGGGGCAGCTCTGCCACCAGCCGAACTCGGCCACGATGACGTCGTCGGCCAGTTGGGGCGTGACGCGTGCGACGAAGCGGGCCTCGCCCACGCGCGTGCGGATGCGCATCCAGTCGCCGTCGACGATGCCTTTGGCGGCCGCGAGTGCGGGGCTCAATTCGGCCACCGGATCGGGCGCGCGCTTGCGCAGCGAGGCCAGACTGCGGTGCTGGCTGTGGCAATAGAAGCCGTTCTTGGCCGAACTCAGCACATAGGGAAAGCGGCCCTGGCGCGTGGTCTTCGCATCGCGCGGCGTGTCTGCCGGTTCGACGAAGGCGGCGACCGGCGGCTGGCCGTGGCGCAGCAGGGTTTCCGAATAGAGCTCGACACGGCGCGTCGGGGTGTCGAAGCCGCGCACGCCGGTGGGCGTGGCGCGGGCGTACTTCTGCTCGCTCGCGTCGATGGCGCAGGCCATGCCTTCGGGTCGGGCACGCAACTGGTCGACCGTGAGGCCGAGCGGCTCGAGCATGTGGTTCCAGCCCGCGTCGAGGCTACCGCCGAAGAAGTCGTCGCCCATGCCCAGGCGAACGGCCAGGTCGAACAGCACGTCGTTGTCGGCGCGCGATTCACCGCGCGGCGTGACCATGCGCTGGCGCAACTGCACCCAGCCGGCCGCACGATCGTCGATCTCGAAGCCGATGCGCAGGCCTTCGCGCTCCCAGGGTGTGTTGACCGGCAGCAGGATGTCGGCGTACCGGGCGGCGGGTGTTTCGAACAAGTCGCAGTGCACGTGGAATTCGAGCTGCGACAGTGCCTGGTGCGCGAGCGCGCTGTCGGCCTGCGATACGGGCAGGTTGGTGCCGAAGGCCATCATCGCGCGCACCTTGTAAGGCTCGCCTTCGAGAATCGCGCGGTAGGTGTCGCGCGCCGTCACCCAGCCGTGTGCGGGAGGGCCGATCGGGCGCTGCGCCAGGCCGAGCGCCTTGGCGCGCTGCGTATCGGGCAGCAGTGAGAGCGAGTTGACGGCGTTGACGCGCGGACCGACGCGAACGCGGTTCGCACCGATGCGGTCGAAGCTGCCGCACAGCGCATACAGCGTGGCGACTGCGCGCTCGGCTTGCGTCGCGTTGGTGTGCTGGCCGATGCCGGTCCAGGCGTGATAGGCCACGCGACGGCAAGTGCCGAAGAGGTCAGCGACCGCGCGCAAAGACGCTTCAGCAACGCCGGTGATGCGTTCGACATTCGGCGGCGTGTAGTCGGTGCAGCCCCGGGCCAGCAGTTCGAAGGCAGGAGCGCACGACACGCGATGTGCGCCCACATCGACCTCCACCGCGCCGCGCAGGCGGAAGTGGGCGGCGTCCTGGGTTTGCGCCGCCTGCTCGGTGTCGTAAGGCACCGCGCGGTTCAGTGCGTCGTTCCACGCCACGAAGCGGTTGCCCTGGGCATCGGGCCACAGGTCCTGCTCGCGCAGGAAGTGTCCGTTGTCGCTGCGCACCAGCAACGGTGCGTTGGTCCACGCGCGCACGAAACCTTCGTCGAAGCGCGCGTCCGCGATCAGCAGGTGGATCAGCCCCAGCGCCAGTGCCGCATCGGTTCCAGGCCGTACGGGCAGCCAGGTGTCAGCCTGCCGCGCGAGCGCCGTGGGGCGCGGATCGATCACCACCATCTTCGCCCCGTTCGCGCGGCCTCGGCCGATCGCGTTGGCCTGTGCCAGCCAGGTGTTCGCAGGGTTGTGCCCCCACAGCACGATCAGGTCGGCCTGCGCGTAGTCGGCCGCAGGCATGCCGCAGCCGAAGGTGAAGGCGTGCGCGAAGTCCTTGTGCCAGTTGCAGACCTCGGTCGCGTAGCAGATGTTGGGGCTGCCGAAGAGGCGCACGAAGCGCTCGATCCAATCGATGCTGTCCGTCAGCGGCGTGCCGCTGGGGGTGGTCACTGCGAACACCACCGACTCGGCACCGCTCTCGGCCTTGATGGCACTCAGGCGGTTGGCGGTCTCGGCCAGCGCCTCGTCCCAGCCGATGCGCACCCAGCCCGGATCCGCTTCGGTCTTGGGCTTCGTGCGGCGCATCGGGTAGCGCAGACGGTGCGGGCTGTGCACGAGCTCGGGCGCGGCCTTGCCCTTCATGCACATCGCCTGGCCGGTGGGGTGCGAGGCGTCGGGCCGAACCGACACCAGCATGTCGCCCTGCACCTCGTTGAGCGTGCCGCAGCGCGAACGGCAGAGCGTGCAGTAGCCCTGCCTGGTTTGCGTGGGCGCCGTCGTCGTCATCACTTGCATCCGGAATCTGCGCGGCTCAAGCCATCACCGGCGCGACATAGCTCAGCGTGCGCCCGAAGGCCCAGAGCATGAAGAGCACCAGCGGCGCATGCACCAGCAATTGCAGGAAGGTAAAGCCCACGATGTCGCGTGCCTTCAGCGACAGCACGCCCAGCAGCGGCAGCATCCAGAACGGGTTGATCAGGTTGGGCAGCGCCTCGGCCGCGTTGTAGACCTGCACGGCCCAGCCCAGGTGGACCCTCAGGTCGTTGGCCGCTTGCATGACGTAGGGCGCCTCGATGATCCACTTGCCGCCACCCGAGGGAATGAAGAAGCCCAGCACGGCGGAATACGCGCCCATCACCACGGCGAAACTGTCGACGCTGGAGATGCTCACGAACAGATGCGCGATGCGGTCCGACAGCGTGATGCCTGCGTCGCCCTTGGCGCCGGTCAGCATGGCCGCGATGGCGCCGTACAGAGGAAACTGGATGATCACGCCCGCCGTCGACGGCACCGAACGCGACACCGCGTCGAGAAAGCTGCGCGGGCGCCAGTGCAGCAGCAGTCCGATCATGAGGAACAGCAGGTTGTAGGTGTTGAGGCCCGAGATCGCGATCAACGGGCTCTTGGCCATGAACTCCTGCGCCAGCCAGCCGAAGCCCAGCGCGCACAGGAGCAGCGTGAGCAGCGGGCTGCGCTCGAACCACTCGCCGGGGCGGCGCTCGGCGGACTCGGCGGAAGCGGGCTTGGCTTCCGTGAGGTCCACGCCCAGGTCCTGCGCCGTGACCGCGTGCTTCGCGTCGGGCGCCGACCACAGTGCGATGGCCACCGACACGACCATCAACACCAGCGCCATGGCGACCGATTGCCACAGGAAGATGGTCTGGCTGAACGGGATCACGCCGGTGATGTCGAGAATGCTCTTGGGCAGGCTGCTGGCGTTGGCCTGCAACTGCGCCGCCGACGAACTGAGCCCCAGCGCCCAGGTCGCGCCCATGCCGAGGTAGGCCGCCGCGCCGCCCGCGCGGTAGTCCATGCGCAGGTCGAGGCGGCCGGCCAGCGCGCGCACATAGAGCGCGCTGAAGATCAGCGAAATGCCCCAGTTGAAGAGCGACAGGATCATGCTGATCGCCGCCACATACGCGATGGCCTGACGCCCCGACACGGGCAGAGCGGCCAGCTTGCGGATGAGTCGCGCCGCCGGCGGCGAGGTCGCCACCACGTAGCCGCCGACGGCCACCAGCGCCATCTGCATCGTGAAGACAATGAGGCTCCAGAAGCCGTCGCCGAAAGACTTGGCCACCGCTTGCGGGCTCGATCCGTTCAGTAGCGCGGCGCCCGCGACCACCACCACGGCGATGGCCGCGAACACGAAGGCGTCGGGAAACCAGCGCTCGGCCCAGGCGGTGAAGCGCAGGCCCAGGCGGCTCAACAGCCCGGCATCGGTCGAGGCCTCCTGGGGTACAGGAGGGCGGGCGCCGTGGCCGGCGGAAGTGTGTGATGTCGATGGCATGGGGTCTCCTGCTACTAACTGCTGCTGGAACTGTGGGCGTCCTCGTCACACGCCTGACATGGCGTGCTGCCCGGATGTTAGGAATTGCCATCGACAATTCATAGTCTCTATTTTCAATAGAGCGATATAGGATCAATCTATGTCGATAACGATCAAGCAACTGCAGCACTTCGTGGCCGCAGCGCACACGGGGCAGGTGTCCCGCGCAGCCCAGCGCTGCTATGTGAGCCAGCCGTCGCTGACCACTTCGCTCAAGAACCTGGAGTCGACGCTGAAGGTGCAGCTCTTTACGCGGCACTCCGACGGGCTGCGGCTCACGGTGCAGGGCGAGGGCTTTCTTCGGCATGCGGAGCACATGCTGCACACGCTCGATGCGGCGGTGGAGGAGACCCGCAACTCGGTGTCCTCGGTCGAGGGGCGGGTGCAGATCGCCATCACCGACACCGTGTCCGAATACATGCTGCCCAAGATCATCGGCGCGATGCGCAGGCAACTGCCGCTGGTCGAGTTCGAGCCCGTGGAGCGCAACCGGCTGGAGATCGAGAACGGCCTGCGCAGCGGCGAGTTCGACCTGGCCGTGGTCTTGGTGTCTAACCTGTCTCGTGCCCCGGACATCCGGCGCGAGAACCTGCTGAAGTCGGAGCGCCGTCTGTGGACTTCGTTCGACCATCCGCTGGTGGCGCAGAAGTCGGTGTCGCTGCGCGAGATCGCGCAGATGCCCTTCGTGCTGCTGGACATGGACGAGCACGTGGAGACCGTGGGCCGCTACTGGAGCGCGATGAAGCTCAAGCCCAAGGTCGTGTTCCGCACCAAATCGATCGAGGCCGTGCGCAGCCTCGTCGCACAGAACGTGGGTGTGACCATCCTGTCGGACCTGGTGTTTCGCCCCTGGTCACACGATGGTGGGCGCATCCGCAGGACAGTGGTGTCGAGCGCGGTGCCCTCGATGGACCTGGGGCTGGCCTACCGGCGCGGAGCCGTTCTTTCCGAAGCCACGGCAGCCTCTGCAAGCACTTTGCGGTTGCTGGCCAAGACGCTGACGAGAGAGTCACAGCCGCGGATGGATGACGAGCCGCTGTAGCTTTCGAGTGGGCCGCTTCAGTTGCAGGTCCAGTGCTCGCTGATGCACTTGAAGGTTGGCCGACTGTAGCCAGTCGGGCGCAAGCTTCGGCACCGCTTCACGGCCGCCGAGCCCGGTGCATCACGGTCACTCGGTGGCCATCCGACGTGATCAGCTCCGCTGCCGCTCATAGGCTGCGACACGCATGGCAGGCGTGGGGTGAGCGACAGCTACCGGCAGTTGTCGCCCAGTCGTCGAAGGCGGGCTTATCGCAAGCCAGAAGAATCGCGTTCAGGACCGCGTCTCTGGCAGCCTCATCGGCATTGTCCCGGCAGGCCGCGCAATACGGGCAGCAGTTGCTGCGTTCGCGCAGGATATTTCAGAACAGCCGGAATTGCGGTGCGTCACCCTGTTAAGAAGACGGAAGGGGGCGGTTCGCACTGCGCCGACCGATCAGGCAGTTCCGGCTTCAGCCACGCGCAACCGGTAGAGACCGACGTCGACGAGCCCCGCGCGGAAGCCGGCCTCGCAGTAGGAGAGGTAGTAGGTCCACAAGCGCTTGAACGCGGCGTCGAAGCCGAGTGGCTCGATCTGCGGCCAGGCGGCGAGGAACCGGCGACGCCACTCTGCCAGGGTTCGCGCGTAGTCCTTGCCGAAGCAGTGGGAAGCCTCGATCACCAACCCTGCGCGTTGCGCCTGTTCCCGCAGCACGCGTGGACTGGGCAGCATGCCGCCGGGAAAGATGCAGTGCTGGATGAAATCGGTCCCCTGACGGTAGCTGTCGAACTGCGCATCGGCGATCGTGATCGCCTGCAGCACCACCACGCCACCGGGCTTGAGGCGCTCGCGCAAGGTGGCGAAGTAGGTGGGCCAGTAGGCCTCGCCGACGGCCTCGATCATCTCGATGGACACGATGCGGTCGAACCGGCCCTGCACGTCGCGGTAGTCCTGCAGCCGCAGGTCGACCCGGTCGGCCACACCCCAGTCCTGCGCGCGTTCGCGGGCGAAGGCCAGTTGCTCGCTCGACAGCGTGACGCCGGTGACGCGCGCTTCGTGCCGGCGGGCCAGGCTCGCGGCCAGCGTTCCCCAGCCGCAGCCGATCTCGAGCACGTCGCCCCCTTGCGGGGTGTCGAGCATGTCGGCGATGGCAGCGAGGCGACGCGCCTGGGCGGCTTCCAGCGTGTCGTCGTCGGCGTCGCTGAACATCGCGCTCGAATACAGCATGCTGTCGTCCAGCCAGTGCCGGTAGAACGCGTTGCCCAGGTCGTAATGGAACGCGATGTTGTGCCGGCTTCCGCGCCGGCTGTTGCTGTGGGTCAGGTGCCGCAGCCGCGCCGCCCAGCGCGCCAGCCCGCGCCCCTTGAGCAGCGATCCCCAGGCCGACTCGTTGGCCAGGCCGAATTCGAACAAGGCCAGCAGGTCCGGACTTTCCCACTCGCCATCGCGAAATGACAGGGCCAGGCCCAGATCGCCTTGCAACGCCAGGCGCAGCAGCGGGCGCCAGCTCAGCAGGCGCAGGCTCGCGTGCGGCCCGGGTTCGCGGCCGACCACCTCGATGCATCGGCCGCCCGGAAGGCTCAAGGTCAGCCGGCCGAAACGCGTGCGGGCCAGCAGCCGGCGCAGCGGCGAGAAGACCGGCGCGACATCGAGGGCAGGGGCGGAGGGTGTGGTCAGGCTCATGGGGTCTTGTTCGAAGGAACGATGGTGAGGTCGTGGTCGGGGGCAGCCGGTCGCGGATGCAGCGGCACGCGCTTGATCCACAGATGCAGGGCCTGCCAGTGGATGGCGGCCACCACCTTGAGGGTCAGCAACGGATGCGTGATGAACACGCGCAGCAGCGCCAGGTCGCTCAGGGGGGCGCGTTGGCCGTCAAGCCGCGCGTTGAGCACGGCGCCGGCCGCGTCGTGCACGCTGATGCCGACCGAGACCGCCTCGCCCGGCGGTGCGACGCGGAACCGGTAGTGCAGGTCCATGCCGTTGAAGGGAGAGACGTACATCTGCTTGTCGCAGTGCTGCTCGACGATGGGCGCGCCGTCGTCAGCGACCGGGATCAGGTAGCTGTGCCGCTGCCCGAAGGTGTTGTTGACCTCGTACAGCAGCGCCTGCAGCGCGCCGTCGGGTGCATGGCAGAACCAGATGCTGAGCGGGTTGAACACATGGCCGAGCAGCCGCGGCATGGCCAGCAGCCGGATCGCGCCGCCGATCGGAAGGCCGGCCTCGCGCAGCCGCTCCTCCACCTGGACCCGCAGGTCGCGGCCCGAGCCGTCGCCATGGTCGGCGGCATGAAAGCTGAACAGGTTGAACCGGTCCACCGAGAAGCAGCGCAACCGGGCGTGCAACTGCGGCAGTTCGTCGATGTCGATCAGCAGGTTGTAGACCCGGTAGCTCAGCCGATGCCGCTTCGGCCGCAGCCGCTGGTGCATGACGCGCCCGATGTAGAGCGCCGAGCCTTCGTGCGCGTTCATGAGGCGACGGTCTGCGCGAGGTGCGGCAGATGGATGCGCCCGGACTCCTGCGCCACGCGCCAGGGCCGGCGTACGCCGCCGAGCGCTTCGGCGACGGCCAGGCCGGCCTGCAATCCGTCCTCGTGGAAGCCGGCGCCGAAGTAGGCGCCGCAGAACCAGGTGCGGCGCTGGCCCTGCAACTGCCACAACTGGCGCTGCGCGGCCATGGCCGCGGCATCGAACAGCGGGTGGTCGTAGACCTCGGTGCGGATCAGGTGCTCGGGCCGTGGGTCGACCGCCGGGTTCAGGGTCAGGAACAGCGGCTCGGCCGCCGCGCCCTGCGGCAGGTGGGGCTGCAGCCGGTTCATCCAGTAGGTCACCGTCGGGGCCGCCCCGCTGCCGCGCGTGCCGAGGTAGTTCCAGCTCGACCACACGGCGCGCCGCGCCGGCATCAGGGCAGGATCGCGGTGCAGCACGGCCAGGTTGCGGCTGTAGGGCAGGGCACCGAGCAGGGCACGCTCGGCACCGGTGGGTGCGTCAAGCAGCGCCAGCGAGCGGTCCGCATGGGTGGCCAGGACCACCTGGTCGAAGCGCTCGGGCCACCAGCCGGCGCTCGTGCGAAGCCGCACACCTGCCGGCTCGCGATGCAGTTCGAGCACGGCCCGGTCCAGCTGGATGCGGTCGGCGAAAGGCTGGCTGAGGCGCCGCACGTATTCGCGGCTGCCGCCCACCACCGTGCGCCAGATGGGGCGGCCACTGATCTGCAGAAGCCCATGGTTCTCGCAGAACCGCACAAAGGCTGCAACCGGATAGCGACCCACCTGCGCCGCCGGCGTGGACCAGATGGCCGCAGCCATGGGGTAGAGGTGGTCGTCGCGAAACGCGCGGCCATAGCCGTGGGCATCCAGGTAGTCGTCGAGCGCCTGGTCGCCTGCGACCTGCGCATCGCGCGGCGCCTCGCGGTAGAACCGCAGCAGGTCGCGCAGCATGGCCCAGAAGCGGGGGCGCGCCAGGTTGCGCTTTTGCGCGAACAAGCCGCGCAGGTCGGTGCCGGCGTATTCGAGCCCGCCGGCGTCCAGGCTCACGGCGAACGACATGTCCGAGGCCGCGGTCGGCACGGCCAGGTGCTGGAACAACGCGGTGAGGTTCGGGTACGCGGGCTCGTTGTAGACGATGAAGCCGGTGTCCACCGGCACCCGGCCTTCCCGGCCCGGCGCGTCCACGGTATGGCTGTGGCCGCCCAGCCGGGGCTCGCTCTCGAACACCGTGACCTCGTGGCGCTGGGACAGCAGCCAGGCACAGGACAGGCCCGAGATGCCGGTGCCGACGACGGCGATGCGCTGCTCGGGAGGCACGGAGGCAGGCGTCGGCAAGGCGGCAGACGGGGCAAGAAGAGGCAGCATGGAGAGTCTCCGTCGGGTCGTGCTGCCTGTACGCAGGAAATGGCCGTTTGGATTACCGGCGTGTCGCTGCGATGATCCGAACGCGGCTTCCTTGCGTATGACAGCACATGACCGCGGCTCCTGATCCGTCCAACCCCTCTGCGGGCACTCCGTTGCCCCGCAGTCGTCGAGCGTCCCTCTTGACCGTTGTCTCCCCCGATTCCGAGCCATCTGCCTTGCCCGACGACCTCTGGGCCGAGGCGATGGCCGCCGTGGCGCAGCGGCAGGACCGAGACGCGTTCGCGCAACTGTTCTCGCATTTCGCGCCGCGCATCAAGCACTACCTGATGCACAGCGGCAGCCCGGCCATCCAGGCCGAGGAACTGGCCCAGGAAGCCCTGGTCACCGTCTGGCGCAAGGCCGCGCTGTTCGATCCGGCCCGGGCGGCCGCCACGACCTGGATCTTCGCCATCGCGCGCAACCTGCGCGTGGACGCGCTGCGGCGGCGCCAGGGCGTGCAGTCGTCTGAAGACGTGTTCGACTTCGACCTGCTCCAGTCGGACGACCCGGCCGTCGAAGACCAGCTGCACGACGCGCGCCTGAGCGAACGGCTGCGCGGCGCGCTGCGCCAGCTTCCGCCCGAGCAGCAGCAGGTGCTGCACCTTTCCTATTTCGAAGACGCGCCGCATGCCCGCATCGCAGCCCAGCTGCGCATTCCGCTGGGCACGGTGAAGTCGCGCGTGCGCCTGGCGGTCGCCCAACTGCGCCGCCTGCTGGAACATTGACGATGGACATCCGACACCACCCCGACGACGACCTGCTGCTGGCCGGGTCCTCCGGCCACTTGCCGGCTGGCATGCGACTGGTCCTGGCCAGCCACCTGGAACTGTGCCCGCTGTGCCGTGAGCGCGCGCGCGCACTCGATGCCGTGGGCGGCATCCTGCTCGACGGCCTGGAGGCGGCCCCGATGGCCGACGACGCGCTGGCGCACACCTGGGCCCGGATCGATGCGCACGAAGGCGCTGAACCCGCTCGCGTGCGGGTCAGCGCGCCCCCGCCGCTGCCGCCCGGTGCGCGCTGGCCGCGCGCGCTCGCTCATTGCAGTGCCACGCCCTGGCGCTGGATCGGCCCCGGCATGCGCTGGAGCCGTGTGACCGTGCCCGAGGCCCCGGAGGCCAACGTCTTTCTTCTGCGCATCGCGGCCGGCAAGTACCTGCCGCAGCACACGCACCAGGGGCAGGAGTTCACCCAGGTGCTGCACGGCCGCTTCCACGATGGCCGGGCTTTGTTCGGCGCCGGCGATTTCGATGCGGCCGATGCCGAGATCAACCACCAGCCGGTGGTTCAGGACGGCAGCGAGTGCATCTGCCTCGCCTCGCTGGACGGTCGGCTGCGCTTCGACGGGGCTATTGCGCGTTTCTTCGGCGCGCTGGTCGGGATGTGATGCGCGCCGCGACCCACGCCGACACGCCGCTCACGGCCGTGCCCCATGCCAGGTCGGCGGCCGTGACGGCCCAGGGCCAGTCGCGCAGCGTGGCCTGGTTCGTCAGGTCATAGGTCGCGTAGGCCACGAGCCCGAGCAGCGCGCCGCGACGCAACGCCACGGCGGGCTCGCCAGCCTCCAGTGCCGGCGCGATCGCCAAGACGACCAGGCCGACCAGGTAGAGCGCATAGAACAGCGCCGCCGCCGTCCAGTCCACCTGCGGCGCCATCAGCGCACCGAGCGCGGGCTGGTACAGGCGCGGTCCCATGACCGACAGCCAGATGGCGTCCAGCACCAGAAAACACACGAGCGCCCACAGGTAGGCAGCGAGCAAGGTACGCGGGGATGGCTTCATGGGGTGCTCCGTGCAGGAGAGGTCAGTCGGTAGCTCAGTTGGCGATCGCCCTTGGTGTCAGCGTCGAGCCCGATCCAGCGTCCGCTGTCGGCGGCATACCAGATGCGGATGCGCTGCTGCGCCGCCTGCAGTCGCCAGCCGCGCGCCCGCACGGGCTGACCGCGGACCTCGAGGGTCGCATCGGGCAGCGGCTCGAAGCGGACCGGCTCGACCTTGCCCGTCTGGGGATCGATCAGGCGCTGTTGTTTCACCAGCCGGGGATTCCAGTAGGCAAAGCTCATCAGGCAGTCGCCGTCGAAGCGCTGCGCGATCTGCTGGCGGGTGCCGTCGTCGTCGGTCTCGGCGCGCAGCTCACGCAGGCAGTCTCCGGCCCAGCGCTCCTCGGCCTGGTGCCGGTAGCGGTAGACCGGGATGCCGAGCACGCGCACGGTGAACAGGGCGCGGCTGTCGACGCTGCGCCTCGCCGCCGTGCCGCCGACGACAAAGCGATGGGTCCCGATCGGCTTGCCATCGAGCATGGCGGTGAAGTGCCATTCGCCCGCTTCTTCGTCACCTTCCTGCGCCAGCGCCAGGCAGGTCGCCAGTGCCAGCATCAGCCCCAAGGCGCGGTGCTTCATGGACGGGCGCCGCGCCGCGGCGGCCAGGGGATGAAGGCACTGGTGCGTGCCGCGTAGCTGCGGTAGGCGGGCCGGCGCTCGGCAATGTCGTGCTCCAGCAGCGCGACGCCCGACACCTTGAGCAGCAGGACGGTCATCAGCAGCGCAGACGCCAGGCACCACGCCACCGCCCATCCGCCCGCCGACAGCGCTGCCAACCCGAGGCCCCACCAGACGCAGGCCTCGCCGAAGTAGTTGGGGTGGCGCGACCAGGCCCAGAGGCCGCGGTCCATCACCGCATCCTCGCGGCGCGGGTTGCGCAGGAAGCGGGCGAGCTGGGCGTCGGCCACGGCCTCGAAGACCACACCGCCGCCGGCCAGCAGCAGGGCCAGCACGTCCAGCCAGGACAGGGGCGACGGGTGCGCGAACGCGGCCAGCAGCGGCCAGCCGACGATCCATGCCAGCACCGCCTGGAGCCCGAACACGAGGTAAAGGCTCTTCAGGCCGAAGTGCGGTTCGTTGCGCGCACGCATGGCCTGGTAGCGGCGGTCTTCGCCGTGGCCCCAGTTGCGACGCCCGATGTGCAGCGCCAGCCGGCAAGCCCATACCAGCAGCAGCCCGAGCATCCAGGCGCTGCGGGCGTCGAGCGCGTGGGCATGGGCGCCGGCGTAGGCCAGGGCCGGCGCGGCGATCATCAGGGGCCAGATCCGGTCCGCCAGGCTGGCGTCGCGCACCACGACGCTGAACACCCAGACCGGCAACGCCACGCCGAGGGCGATCGCCAGACCCAGGGCTGCTAGCGACAGCATCACCGTTTCTCGAACAGGTAGTGGCCGACCCACCACTGGCCGCCCTCGGCGTAGCCGAAGAGCTCTTCCACCGAAATGAAGAAGAGCCGCCAGCGGGTCCACCACACCGGCGCGTCGCGCGCTCCGTAGACGGCGGCCAGCAGGGGCATGAGGGTGACCCGCCGGGCGTCCATGCGCGCCAGCCAGGCGGCCGAGGTCCGCGCGTAGTGGCGGCCATCCCAGCGCCAGCGGTGCAGCAGGCGCAAGTCGTCTTGGCAGCGCAGGGCGAGATCGTCGCTCGGCATCATGCCGCCGGAGAAGAAGTGGCGGCTCATCCAGTCGCTGGCATCGCGCTCCTCGAACGGGTAGGGCGCTTCGCGGTGAACGAAGACGTGCATGAAGAACCGCCCCTGCGGTTTCAACCAGCGGGCCACGTGCGAAAAGGCGCGCGGCCAGTTGCGCAGGTGCTCGAACATCTCCACCGACACCACCCGGTCGAAGCGCTCGCCGGTCTCGAAATCATTGAAGTCGCAGGTGATCACCTCGAGGTTGTCCAGGCCGCGTGTGGCGGCCTCGGCCGTAATGAACAGCCGCTGCGAGTGCGAATTGGAGACCGCCGTGATGCGGGAGCGTGGGAAGTGTTCGGCCATCCACAGGCTCAGCGAGCCCCAGCCGCAGCCCAGCTCCAGAATGCGCAGCCCGTCTTCCAGGCCGGCGCGGGCGCAGGTCTCGGCCAGAGCCGCCGCCTCGGCCTGCTCGAGCGTCTGCACTCCTTCAGGCCACCAGCAGCAGCTGTACTTCCGGTGGGGGCCCAGTACGCCTGTGAAGAACTCAGCGGGCAACTCGTAGTGCTGCTCGTTGGCTTTTTCGGGCAGCAGGGCCAACGGTGCCTCCTGCAGTCCGTCGAAAAATGCCTCCGAACGCAGGGCGACGGCTTCCGGGTCGTCGCTGCCCAGCTCGACCAGGCGCTGGCGCAGCAGCCGCCGCACGCCCAGCCGAACGGCGCCGTCGGGCACCAGGCCTTGTTCAACCCAATGGATGGCAGTGGAGGTGCTCGAGGCTTGGGGCATGGCGGTGGGTGCAGGAAGAGAGTCTCTTCTTCCTACGCTAGGCCGGCCGCAATGGATCACTGTTCGTCGACTTCAGCGCATGGGGACTGAGGCGACGGTGCGAAGTACGGCGGTCGGACACTTGGCGGCGCTACAGGCCAGGCCCACTATCTCTGGACAAACTGGACATGCACCGCAAGAGCTGCGAAGCGGACGTAGCTGTGCACACGGCTCCCGGCGTCAAGAGGGGGCTGAGTCCGCGCCTGCGTTGATTTCACGAGGCTTGATGCATCGGCGCGTGGCGCGACCGGCCGACGATCCGGATCGCAGACGCAAGGGCCGTCTGAATCGCCGGATGGGCGGGCGGGTGCAAACCCTGGGTGAACGACTAGACCACGCCCCGGAACAAGGGCAGGCAGGCCATTGCAAGCTGCTTGACGTGGCGGTCGTCGGTGCCGCAGCAACCGCCCATGACATTAAGGCGTTTCAACCGGTGCATCTTGAGCGCGGCATAGGCCTGCCCCAACTCCACCGGGTCGCCCGCATCCAGTTTGGGCGCCTCGTTCAACTCGGCATGGCTCATCCTGGAGGCATTCGCGCGCAGACCGCGAATCCGCCCAGCCCACGGCGCGTCGCCATGCACCACCTGCTGGAAGTGGCTGGGATGGGCGCAGTTGATCATGAAGTAGGCTGGATAACCCGCGGTGGCGCCGTCCACCTGCTGGATGGCGTCCGCCAGGGACTGCTCCGTCGGCAGCCTGCCATCGGTCTCCAGCGTGAAGGAAATGACGACGGGCATGTTCGCCTGCTTCGCGGCCAGCGCGATCCCCGACGCCTCTTCGACGTAGTTCATGGTGATGGCGGTCACCAGGTCGGCCGCGGTGCCGGCGAAGGTCTCGACCTGCGCACGATGGTAGTCCTGCGCTTCGCGCACCGACATGGCACGGTCCGGGACATAGCCGTCGCCGCGAGGTCCAAGGCATCCGCTGATGATGATCGGCGTCCGGCGGGTCTGGTAGGCATCGCGGATGTCCTCCAGCAGACCCACCAGCTGCCGGTCGACCGCCGCGAGCTCCTCGGGGCTGTAGCCCAGCCTGCTCCCCCAGTCTGGATTGGACCGCCAGGTTGCCGTTTCCAGAATCAGCCCGACGTCGAAGCTTCTGGCCAGCGCCGCGTAGGTCCGGAAATACTTCCGCAGCACTCTTTCGCCTTCCGGCGTCCGGAGCAGGTGAAAGGCGGCAAAGTCGGGAAGTTCCTGCCCCTCCAGAAAGATCAGGGTGGTCTCGATGCCGCCGTCGGTCATGAAGAAATCATCGCCGAGCTGCGGCAATGCGCTTCTGTAGGTTGCCATCGCTGACTCCTCTCATTCGGGTGTCCGAATGGCCGCGGCCGCCAAGGCGCCGGGCCCGCGAAGCGGATGATGACAGTGAGCGCCTCGCGGGCCAAGTGCCTGGCCGGCGGCGCGCTTTCCTCCCCCTTCAGGCTTCGGCTGTCGAGCAACTGCCGGTGGCGGTCACTCGAAGCCTGACAGAGGGGCTGGAGTTCACGGTGTGATCTTTCCGGATCGGATGGCCATGCGAACAGCTTCGTCTGTCGTCGTGGCCCCCAAACGTCGGCGGACACGCCGCGGGTGATTCTCGATGTTGCGTTCGGAAAGGCCCATGCTGGATGCAGGCTTCCGCCTGCCGCTTTCCGGCAGCCATCCAGCGCATGACCGTTTGTTCGCGCGGAGTCAGGCGATGCTCGAACCGCTGAGCCTTTCCGGTCGACGCCTGCACCCGGCGGCTCCGTGCAACGGCGTCAGCTCGTTCGGCGCTTCACATTCGGAACCAAGGCCTTGATCACCGCGTCAGCCATCCGATGAAGAGAAGGCGCGTTCTGATAAACCCGCTCCATCACTGCCAGGCCTCGGGTGAATGTGATGACAACCTGAGCGGTTTCCTTGGGGGACAGCGAAAGCTGTGTCGACATATCCCCCTTCGACATGGCTGCTGAGACGACGCCCTGGAGCTCATCGAGCAACTGACGCAGCCGTTCCTGGATGCGTGGGCCTGCACCATCGACCTCCGTTGCCGTCTTCGTGGTGAGACAGCCCCGAGGCGGTACGCCTTGCGTCATGTTGGCGATCGCGACCTTGAAGAAGGCGCGCAACGCCGTCTCTGCACGGGGTTTGTCGAGGGCTGCGCGCGCGTTGTCCAGAAACCTGGTGGCGTACGCCTCGAAGGCCAGCAAGAACAGCTCCTCCTTGCCGCCATAGGCGTGATAGAGCGAACCGCGCTGCACATCGGCGGCCTCTGCCAGATCGGCCATGGACGTTGCCCGCCAGCCTTTTTGCCAGAACACGTCCAGCACGGCGTCCAACACCTTGGCCTCATCGAACTGCCTGACTCCTGCCATGAGAAATCCTCGCGCTTTCTATTTTTGACAACGACGTCAAAATTGACAATACTGTCAATGATAGTCCGTCCGCCACGCAGGCGATGCCCGCGGCGCCAGGCAAGACACTGGCATCGTTCTGAAGGAACCCCACTCGATGACTCGGCTTTCTGCCTCACCGCCTGTTTCCCAACTCGGCATCGATCGTCGATGGGTGGGTGTGCTGTTCGGACTCGCTTCGGCCCTGATCTGGGGCGCCTTTCCGGTCGTGACTCGCTTCGGGCTGACCCACACGGCCTTGGACGCCTACGACATCACCTGCATCCGGTACACGGTCTCGGGCGTGATGCTGTTGCCGTTTCTCGTACGACGAGGCCTCATGGGGCTGAGCTGGATCGCCATCGCGCTCATGACCGCCGGCATTGGCGCGCCCTACATGCTGGTGGTCGCCTTCGGCCTCGGCATGGCGCCGGTGGAGCAGTTCGCCGTGGTCACGCCTGGCAGCATGATCCTGTTCTCCGCGCTCATCAGCGCCTGGGGACTCGGCGCCAGGCTCTCGCGCAGGGAGACGGCGGGCATTGCGCTGATCATCCTCGGGGTCGCGTTGGTCGGCTTCCACAACTTCAGCGCCGTCCGCTCCTCGCCGTGGGCCTACCTGATCTTCCTTCTGGGCGGACTGCTGTGGGCCATCTACACCGTCTCGTCCAAGCAGTTCTCTGCATCGGCGCTGCACGCCACCGCCATTGTTTCGGTGTTCTCGATGATCATCTACCTGCCCGCCTACCTCGCGACGCGCGGGCTGCACCTGTTGCAAGCGCCACTGGGTGACATCGGTGTGCAGGCGTTCTATCAGGGGGTCATGGTCTCCACGGTGGCCTTGTTCTTTTTCAGCAAGTCGGTGCAGATTCTGGGTGCAGCCGTCGGTGCCACGTTCGCTGCACTCGTTCCCGGCGCAGCGACGCTGCTCGCTTTGCTGGTCCTTGATGAGCGGCCCAGTGCCACAGCCATTGCCGGGCTGGTCATCGTCACAGGCGGCATGACTGCGATGCTGATCCAGCAACGTCGATCCTCGTCCCCCGTTGAATCCAGGGGACATTGAGTCCCTGAACCCGGCAATTTCCGTCGAGGAGTTTCTGCGTCGAAGGGCGCATCTTCCTCGGTGCTTCATTCATCGAACAGGCGGCGAGGCCGCGAGGCCGTGGAGCAGCACCGTCCAGTGCTGCAGTCGGGCCATGGCGGCCTCGCGGCCTTTCTGCGCCGCTTGTGGACCGCTGCCGTCGTCGGCCAGCGCGATCAGTTCGTGGGCACCCGTCGTCACGGCCCGCGCGAAATCCTCGGTGCGGCCCTGCCACACCACGATGCGATGGTGCAGGCCCATTCGCGCGGCGCGCTGCGCATTGATCGCCTGCTCGGGCTGGTCGGTCAGCAGCAGCAGGATCGGCTTGCGGTACACCGCCGCGACCGACAGCGCCGCCATGCCGGGCGCCGAGACGATGAAGGCGCTGCGCGCGGCCCGCTCGATCCAGTGCTCGTCCTGCGCGTGCCAGCCCGCGCGCTGTGCATAGCCTTCGCCGACGAGGTGCGCCGGCGTGCGCGCCTCGGCCAGCCCGCGCTCCAGGCCGTCGGCCAGTGCGGCTTCCTTGAAATGCGGGTTGAGGTACACGGCGGCCTGCGGCGCGCAGTCGTCGTGCGAATCCGTGTCGGCACCCACTACGGCCACCGGCGTGGCGAGCCGGTGGCCGCCGCGTCCGTCGGCCTGCGGCTCGCCGTAGGCGAAATCGTGCGCGATGCGCGCGCGGCTGCGGTCGATCTGCCAGGCGACGATGCGGCCGAAGATGTTCGCCATCCACGCCGGCATGCGCCCGCTGAAGTTGGTCTGCAGCGCATGCCGCAGGCTCGCGCCGTACACATGCACCACCTTGCGCCGCCAGACCGGCATCCAGCCCATGAACAGCAGCGCGGGGTGGAAGGAGTCGTTCACCACCAGGTCCGCATCGCGGAACCATGCGCGCAGCCGAAGGATGTCGCGCAGCATGCGCTCCGGACGGAACACGTAGTGCGCCACGTTGCGGTCGGTTTCGCGGCGCAGCATGTTCTGCTCGCGGTCGAACTGCACCGCGTAGTGGCGCGAGAGCACCGGCGCTTCGATGCCGAAGCCGGCAAGAAAGCGCGCGCCTTCATCGGAGGTGGTGAGCACCTGCACGCTGGCGCCCGCGGCGCGCAGCGAATGCGTGAGCAGCTGCGCGCGCATCAGGTGGCCGCGCGCGTCCGCAGTCGCGAGGTAGACGATGCGCGGCGGCATCGACGGACTCAGGCTGCCACCGGCCGCGCACGGCCGGGGCCCAGGCGCAAGGCCACGCCCGCGAGGTACATGCCCAGGGCGCCGGTGATGCCGAAGCCGCGCTCGGTGTCGCGCACCTCGCGCATCAGCTGCGCGAGCCGTGCTTCCTCATGCGGCGCCACGCAGCGCTGCAGCGTGTGGCTGCACAGGCGGATGTGGCGGTCCTCGTCGGCCAGCACGCGCGTGAGCAGCGGGTGCAGCGCATGCCGCGGGCCGATCAGCGCGCAGTGGCGCTGCAGGATGCGCGAGGCCATCTGCTCGGCGGCGAGGCCGATCGCATACGCCGGCACGAGGCCACCGTGCGCGAAGTGCGGCGCATGGCGCTGGATGAGGCGCTGCCAGCGCGCGAGCTTGCGTTGGCTCAGCCAGTCGGGCTTCGGCGCTGCTTCCGGCGATGCAGCCGCCTGCGCCGTGCCGCCGCGCGCGACGATGGCGTCGGCGAAAAGCCGCGCATGCAGCTGCTCGTCGGCCAGGTGCTGGTCGAGCTGGCGCGTGAGCCACTCGGGCGCGTTGGTACGCAGCTCGCGCTGCAGCGCCTGCTCGGACGATTCTTCGCCGATCAGATACAGGCGCAGCAACATCACTTCGCCGGCGCGGCTCGCATGCATCTGGCGCAACGCGGCGCGCTTGATGTGGTGCACCAGCCGGGCCTGCAGCGCCGGCCAGCCACGCAGTTGCGGCGGTGCGAGGCAGTCGAATGCCGCGTTCGCCGGGGCGGTGTCAGCGGCCATCGGCTTTTTTGGCCACCGGGGTCTGCGGCTGCTGTTGCTGCCAACCGAGCACGAGGCCGATGAAACTGCCTTGAAGGAAGGCGCGCGCCGATGCATCTGCACCGGCGAACTCGCGCTGCTGGCCGTCGTAGCGCACATAGCCCTTGCCGCCCGCGGCACCGAGCACCAGCTTCTCGTTCTTGCGGAAGCCGCGCTGCGTCAGCGGCAGCAGCAGCGACTGCGATTCGAGGCCATAGAGGAACAGGTCGCGCTGCACCACCTGGCGCGGAATCTGTCCGCTCAGCGCCTGCAGTTCGAGCGACCAGTCGCCTTGCCGCATCGCTTCGGACAGCTCACTGCCCTTGGCCCCCGGCGCGTGGAAATGCGCGCGCGCCACCGACTTGGAGGCGCGGCCCAACCCCAGGCCGACGGTGATGTCCGCATCAGCGGCACCGCCTTTCCGGTTGTCCCGTACCTGCACGAATTCGTTGGCGAGCCGCGCGGCGATCGAGGGCCTGGAGAGTGTCTCGGCGATTTGCGCCGGCGTGAGCACCACGCGCTCGGCGCCGCCCTCGATCACCACGACCTGGTACGGGTCGATGCGGATGTCGCTGAACTCGCCGCCGACGGGCGAGTGCGCATGGCTGCTCACCGACCAGTCGTTGCCCGAGCGGCTCAGCAGCGCATGGAAGGTCAGCGGCACGCGTTGGCCACTGTGACGTGACTGGCCCGAGCCTTGCAGCAGCACGTCGCCCACGATGGTCTTGCGGCCGTAGCTGCGCGGGTTCGCAAAGCGCAGGGTGTGCGCTGCGTTGTCGAGTGCGGCCCGCGTGTCGGTATCGTCGAGCGCGAGGCGGTTGCACTCGTTCGCAGGGCCTGCGAGCGCGGAGAAGGGGCAGCCGCTGTCGGACTTGAAGTTGAAGACGCCGCGTCCGGTGAAGTCGGCGGCGCCCGCCGTCGCGCATGCGCCGGCCAGCACGAGAAGGCCGATGAGGATGTTTTTCTTGTTCATGTCGGGCGATGGTACGAAAGCGCCTGCGCGTCCGCGTTCGTGCGGCCCGTCGTGTGCAGGCCGATGCCGCGCGCGAAGGCGCCCAGCATGTCGATGGCCGAGAAGCCCACGATCAGCGCCACGCCCGCGAGCCAGCGCAGGCCGCGCAGGGGAGGCAGGTCCTGGTGGTTGAGCGCGCGCACGCTGAAACCCAGCCGCGTGAACAGCACGCACAGCGGCCCGATCGGCCCGCTCTTCGCAAGCCACTGCCAGCGTGTCGACACATAGCTGCGCAAGAGGTGCGGCGTGAGCGAATACGTGTCCTGCCCGCGCATCCAGCGCAGCTTGAGCGCTTCGGCACGCGTGTCGGGCAGGCGGTGCTCGGTGTGGGCCGCGGCCGCGTAGTGGATGGGAACGTTCGCCGCCTTTAGCCGCATGCCCAGCACCTGGCAGTGCGCGCGGTAGACGCCGTCGAGCGCCTGGTAGCTGTGCTGCTCGAACACGTCGCGGCGGAAGGCCACGTTGTTCGCGTAGAAGTTGCTCGTCGCGCCCGCGTGGTCGGCGTTGGGAAAGTACATGAAGTCGATGGTCGTGAGCGCGGTGCCCACGATGCTGGCCGCGTAGCTCGTGCGGCCGGCCACCACCGCGGGCGCGTCGGCGCCGCGCGTGAAGGGCGTGAGCATCTGCAGCAGCCAGTCGTCGTCGGGCAGGCAATCGGCATCGGCGAACACCACGTGGTCGCAGCGCGCCGCATCGGTGGCCGCGAAGCCGACGTTCTTGGCGTCGTAGTAGCCGGTGGCGGCGTCGATGCGCACGAAGTCGATGGGGCGGCCCGCCAGCGCCATGACGGCCTCGCACGATGCGGCGTTCAGCCCGTCGTGCGTGATGACCACCTGGGCCAGGGCCGTGATCGGCAGCTTCTGTTTCGCCAACAGGGCGACCAGGCGCTGCAGGCTGATGCTTGCGGCGGCTTCGGCATCCGCTCCGCCGCGCAGGTTGTTGGTCTCCAGGACCAGCGCGCAACGCGCGGCAACGTGATCGGGCATCATCGAATTTTCCTGTCGGGACATTGTTTTGAAGGCTTGCATCCTGCTTTTATCTCACAACCGCCGCGGCTGCCAGTGCCTGAAGGGAGGGGCTTGCGCATGAAGCTCACCATCTTCGGTGCCGGTTATGTGGGCCTCAGCTTCGCCGCCTGCATGGCCGAAGCGGGGCACGAGGTGCTGTGCGCGGACGCCGATGCCGGCCGCATCGAGGGGCTGCAGCAGGGTCGGATGCCGCTGCACGAGCCGGGGCTGGAGGCGCTGGTGTCCGCAGGCCTTTCGACGGGGAAGCTGCGCTTCACAGCCGACGAGCGCGCGGCGAGCCTGCATGGCGACGCGCTCTTCATCGTGGTCAACACGCCGGCCGACGCGCAAGGCGATGTCGACCTGCGACATGTGATGGCCGTGGCCCGAAGCATCGGGCAGCACCGGGACCGCGATGCCGTGGTCGTCTGCAAGTCCACCGCACCGGTCGGCACCGCGGAGCAGGTCGAGGCCGTGCTGCGCGCGGCGCTTTCGCAGCGCGGTGTGCCCCATCGCGTCGCGGTGGCCGTGAACCCCGAATTCCTGCGCGAGGGCTCGGCCGTGCGCGATTGCCGCCAGCCCGACCGCGTGGTGATCGGTGCGACCGACCCCGCGGCCATCGGCCTGCTGACGCGGCTCTACGAACCCTTCGTGCGCGATCCGGCAAAGCAGTTGCTGGTGATGGACCGGCGCTCGGCCGAGCTCACCAAGTACGCCGCCAACGCGATGCTCGCGACCCGCATCAGCTTCATGAACGAGATGGCGCGCGTGGCCGAGCATGCGGGCGCCGACATCGAGATGGTGCGCCGCGGCATCGGCTCGGACCGGCGCATCGGCCCCGACTTTCTGCAAGCGGGCGCGGGCTATGGCGGCTCGTGCCTGGCGAAGGACGTGCGGGCGCTGCGGCATGCGGCCGATCGCGAGGGGCAGCCGCTGCGCATCCTCGCGGCGGTCGAGGCCGCGAACCACGAGCAGAAGGGGCGCCTCTTCGACCTGATGACGCATCACTTCGAAGGCCGCATCGCGAACAAGACCATCGCGCTTTGGGGCCTGGCCTTCAAGCCCGACACCGACGACATGCGCGATGCGCCGAGCTTCGTGTTGCTGGAGCGCCTGTGGGCGGCGGGCGCGCATGTGCAGGTGCACGACCCGGCGGCGATGCCGAATGCGCGCGCCATCGTCGGCGAGCGCGGCGACGTGCGCTGGTGCGACACGCCCGAAGACGCATTGCAGGGTGCCGACGTGCTGGCGCTCGTGACCGAATGGCCCGTGTTCCGCCGCCCCGACCTGGCGCGCATCGCCCGCACATTGAAGGCGCCCGCGATCTTCGACGGCCGCAACCTCTACGACGCCGCCGAAGTCGAAGCCGCCGGCATCGCGTACTACGGCATCGGGCGCGGCCGGTCAGTGCGGCGCTGAATCGTCGTCAGCAGCATGCCGGTCATTCGCCGGCTTTTGATCCATTGAAAACGTCAACCCCATGTCGGAACGCATCGAACTGAAGCTTGATTGGACAAGAAAACAGGTCCGGCAACTGGCCGCAAACGGCGAGCTGTCCATCCTGCAATTTGCCGCCGCACAGGAGGTACCGCCTTCGCTGCTGGAAATCCTGAACGAAGATCTCTTCAGGCATCGGCCGGACATCACATGGCGGATGTATGGAAGCTACGCGCGCGTGTGCGATCTTTCTTGTCTGAGGCTCATGCCCCATGTCGAAAGGTTGAGCCTTGACTGCCTCACCCGGGTCAGCAATGCGCATGCCGTAGAGGCCTTGCCGAAGCTGAAGGAGTTCGTCTTTGATGTGTACGAAGCAGATTCACTGAATGTGCTGAACGCAGTGCCCACGGACCTGCAAAGACTCAGAATCGGCAAGACGAAAACGAAGAAGACCGACCTTTTCGGGCTGGAGCGCTTTTCCCATCTGAGACAACTCGTTGTTGCTGGCCACACGCGAGGCCTCGAGGTGATTGGAAAGCTGTCGACCTTGAATGAGGTGTCCCTCATGGGGATGCCTCTGTCGAACCTGGTCTTTCTACGGCATCTGCCCCACCTGCATACGCTTCAACTGGGATTCGGAAGCGCGCAGAACCTGGACACGCTTGCGGGCCTGAACGCCCTGAGACACCTGGCACTGTTGCGGATCAAGGATTTGTCGGACCTGTCGGTCGTCAGCCAACTGGAGACGCTGCAAAGGTTGACCGCGCAAGATCAGCCACACCTTGCCAGCTTGCCCTCGTTGGCTGCGCTCAAGGGTCTGGCGCTGATCGTCCTCAACAACGTGGGGCTGAAGGACCTGAGGTGGGTGGCCTCTGCACCGGCGCTCGAAAGCCTGGCCATGTTTCAGATGCCAGCGCTGGCGCACGGTGACATCCAGAGTCTCCTGAGTCAGCCCGGCCCTCTGAGGCGCCTGATGGTGGGGTTGAAAAGCGCCCGCGAGCACAAGCTCGCGCGACAGGCGATCGAGGATTCAGGCCTGTGGGACGATGGCGGATGGTGGCGGTGACATCGCGACCCTTGGCGTCGTCGTCGCATTGAACTGCGAGGTGATGTCTGTACTCGTCAATTCGGAAATGACCTGCATGAGCAGGGCCGCACTGACCGGCTTGGGCATCCCCACTCGCATATTCGGGCCTGCGCTCATTCTCGGCGCGCGTTGCTTTGGCGCACGGCGTGCAGGTACCCGTCCAACGCCAGCAGCACCTCCTCCACCATGACATCCGCGCTCGGCAGGGCGGCACTCACCAGCAGCGTCTGCTTCACCAGCGCATCGACGACGGTGTAGGCGCCGAAGGCCACGCGGGCATCGTGCAGCCCTTCGGGCCAGTCCACCGCGCTCGTCAGCGCCTTGCCGAAGAGGTTGACGTTGTGCTGGTACAGGCGGTTGTAGACGAGCTGCGGCGAGACACGGCGCTCGATGGAGCTCAGCACCCGCCAGCGCCCGCCGCCCTCCAGCATCGTGTGCACCTGGGTCTGCGCCAGCAGACGCGTGATCTCGCGCAGCGTGCGTTGGCCTTCCGCCTGGACGACGTCGTCCACCGCGCTCGACAGCGCGGTCGAGAGCTTGCGCACCCAGGTGCGCACGGTCATGGCCGCGACCGCTTCCTTGCCGGGGAAGTACTGGTAGACGCTGCCGACGCTCACGCCGGCCACGTTGGCGATGTCGCGCATCGACGTCTTCTCGTAGCCCTTTTCCAGCAGCAGGAGCACGAAGGCGTCCTGGATGGCGATGGACGTCATCCATGCGCGTGACTGGGAGGGCTTGCGTCGGGGTTTGAGGGCGGTCGTCATGGCTGAAAAGCGAACACCGGGACGGCGCACGCAAGGAGGAGGGCCTCGTTGCAGAGGGAAATCAACGCCTCGGGGCGCGTCCCGAAAACTGAACATGCCTGCCCGGTCGATTTCCTAGACTTCTTCCAACCCAAGGCAGCCGGTGGCCGCGAGCCCCGAACCTCACTTCAACCCAAGGCCAACGCGCGCACTCGTCATTCTTGCATGTCACCTCCTGCGTCCTACAAAGCACCCTTGCGCGAACTGCGCTTCGTCCTGAACGACCTGCTCGGCATCGATGAAGAGTTGAAGGCGCTTCGCCCCGCGGACCTCCCACACCGCGTCGCAAGGGCGAAGGGAGACCCGACGCGAGGCGTTCGCCCCGCGCCATGACCACCATCTACATCGACGAAAGCGGCCACAGCGGCGACATGGTCGACAGCGGCACGGGCTACGACTTCAAGCGGCAACCCTACTTTGCTTTGGCGGGCGTCGGGCTTCAGGACGAAGAGGAGTGGGATGCGCGCCTCCAGGCGTTGCGCGATCGCCATCGCATTCCCTCGGGCAAACGCGATGCCCGATCGCTGGCATCCAGGCCGGAGTTCTCCGCGGCCGTGATCCACGCCTTGCTCGACCGGCGGGCCCCGCTGTTCGTCGAGCTGGTCGACAAGCGCTACTTCATCTGCTCCTGCATCACGTCGTTCCAGCTGCTGCCGTCCTGCCTGGGCTACCCCGAGTCGATGCGGCTCGACTTACTCAGGAATGCCGTCGCGGATTTCCTGCACGTCCATGCCGATGCGCATGTGCTGGACAGCTTCGTCGCGTCCTGCCTGACGCCCGAGGCCGGAACACTTCACGCATCGTTTGCCAGCCTGCGCGAGCTGGCCGTGCAAGCCGCCGAGGAAGAAGAGGCCGCGGCGCAGGTCGCCAAAGGGTTCGGCCGCATCGTCGAAGCGGCGAACACCGAGTACCACGCGCTGAGTGGGGTCCAGCATCAGCCCTGGCTGGAGTTTCTTCCGCCTTCCGAGCTCAACACGTCGTCGACGCAGGCCTGGACGCTGCCGAACCTGACGTCGTTCATGCGCATCTACGCCCGGATCCATCTCTACTACCGGCACTGCCTGGCCGATGTCCGGCTGGTGCACGACCAGAATTTCGAGGTGCAGCGCATCCTGGGGCAGGGGAAGGCCGCTGCCGAAGGCGCGGACCGTGCGATGGAACTGCTGTGCACGCCCCCGTCCGACCACCGCTTCGAAGAAGTGGCCGCCCTCGATTTCAGGCAATCGCACGAAGCGGCCGGCGTGCAGATGGCCGAGGTGGTGGCGGGCGCCACCATGCGCTTCTTTCGCGACCTGCACGCAGGCGGATGCGTGTGCCCCGCGCTGCGCGAGGCCATGGTGCGGCTGATCTCCGAAGGCGACGAGCGCACGGGGTACGGCCTCAAGCAGGTGGTGCCGACCCGCCAGGTTCGCATCGGCGCCGAAGAGGCGTGGGCCTGAGCGGACGATCGCGTCTCGTCGACCGCCGACGCGGAACCTTCGGGCGAGCAGGGCCTCCTATCTGGCTTCTCCGCTTCTTCCCCCACCCCGTTTCGCCCGATGAATGAAATCCGCAATGCCGCCGCCGAGCTCGCTCTTTTTCGCCGCCGCGTGGTGGTGGTCGGTTGTGCGGTGTTGTTCGGATTCGGACTGATCGGCGCGCGGCTGGTCTACCTGCAGGTGGTGCGCCATGAAACGCTGGCGGACCGGGCCGAGAGCAATCGCACCGCGATCGTTCCCGTGGTGCCCAACCGCGGGCAGATCCTGGACCGCAACGGCGTGGTGCTGGCGTCCAACTACGCGGCCTACACGCTGGAGATCACGCCGTCGAAGGTGGGCGACATCGCCACCGTCGTCGACGAGCTGGGCGAGCTGCTCGAAGTGACGCCCAGGGACCGCCGCCGCTTCCAGCGCCTGCGCGAGGATTCGCGCAGCTTCGACTCCCTGCCCATCCGCACCCGCCTGAGCGATGAAGAGGTGGCGCGCTTCGCGGCGCAGCGCTACCGCTTCCCCGGCGTGGAAATCAGGGCGCGGCTGTTTCGCACCTACCCGCACGGCGAGGTGGGTGCACACGTGATCGGCTACATCGGCCGCATCAACCAGCGCGAGAAAACCGCGATGGACGACTGGGAGGAAGACGAGCGCGCCAACTACCGGGGCACCGACTACATCGGCAAGGTCGGCATCGAGCAGAGCTACGAAAAGGCGCTGCACGGCCAGACCGGCGTGGAGCAGATGGAAACCTCGGCCGGCGGGCACGCGGTGCGCCGCCTGTCGCGCCACCCCGCCAAGCCGGGACAGACGGTGATGCTGTCGCTCGACATCAAGCTGCAAAAGCTCGTGGAAGACATGTTCGGCGAACGCCGGGGCGCGCTGGTCGCCATCGACCCCAAGACCGGCGAGGTGCTGGCCTTCGTGAGCAAGCCCACCTTCGATCCCAACCTGTTCGTCGAGGGCATCGACACCGAGAACTGGAAGGCGCTGACCGAGTCGCCCGACAACCCGCTGCTGAACCGCGCGCTGCGCGGCACCTACCCGCCGGGCTCCACCTACAAGCCCTTCATGGCGATGGCGGCACTGCAGACCGGCAAGCGCAGCGCCGACAAGGTGGAGAACGACCCGGGCTTCTACAACTTCGGCGGGCGCACCTTCCGCAGCCACCGGGGCGGGCTGGGCGGTGTCGACATGCACCGCGCCATCCAGTTCTCAAGCAACACGTACTTCTATTCGCTGGCCGCCGAGATGGGCGTGGACCTGATCCACGACTTCATGGCGCCCCTGGGCTTCGGGCAGTTCACCGGCATCGACCTGCAGGGCGAGTCGCGCGGCGTGCTGCCCAGCCGGGCGTGGAAGCGCGCGGCCTACCGGCGCGCCGACATGAAGACCTGGCACCCGGGCGAGACGATTTCGCTGGGCATCGGCCAGGGCTACAACAGCTTCACGATGCTGCAGCTGGCCTCGGCCAATGCCACGCTGGCCAACGGCGGCGTGCGCTACCAGCCGCACCTGGTGCGGGCCATCCGCGACACGTCGACCGGCGAGGTGGTGCGGCAGGTCCAGCCGCCGGCCCAGGACCTGGGCTACGCGCGCAAGCACGTCGAGGTGGTGCGCGACGCGATGGTGGCGGTCACCAAGGGCGGCACCGGCACGCGCGTGTTCGCGGGCGCCGCGTACACCTCGGCCGGCAAGACCGGCACCTCGCAGGCCGTGGGCCTGAGCCCGAAGGCGCGCGCGAGCGGCAAGGCCCTGGAGGCGCGCCAGCGCGACCACGCGCTGTACATGGCATTCGCCCCGGCCGAAGACCCGACCATCGCGGTGGCCGCGATCGTCGAGAACGCGGGCTTCGGCGCGGCGCACGCGGCGCCGATCGTGCGGCGCGTGTTCGACTACTGGATTGCGGGGCAGTACCCGAACGACGCCGACATGGCGGCGGTGCAGGTGGGGAAGGCCGGCGCGCCCATCGGCCAACCGCTGGTGGCCAGCGAGGTGCCGGTGCTGGACGATGGTGCGCAGGGGGATGAGGCTGGGGTGCTCTGAGGGGGCGGGGCGGATGCGCCCCCTTGCGGATGGCAAGCCACCACGCCGGCTGCAGCTCGCACGCGGCCGGGAGAGAATCTCCTGATCCCAAGTCCGCCTTCTCCCTCGACCCGATCTTCGAACGCCCGTGACCTCCACCGACCTCCAGGGCTTCATCCTCACGCGCCACTGGCGTGATGCACCGACCGGCACCGAGATCGAGTACTGGCTGGCCACCGAGGCAGGGCCGAGGAAAGTGGTGCTGACTTCCCGCAGCAGCGTCGCTTTCGTCGCCGCCCGGCACAGGGCGGCGGTGGAAGTCCACCTCGCGGCCGTGCCGGGCGTGCAGTTGCGCGAGCTGGAGCTCCGGAATTTCCAGCAGGAAGCCGTCCTCGGCGTCTATGCGACGCACTTCCGCCAGATCGGCCGGTTGGCGCGCGCCCTGCAGGCGCAGGGCATTCCCTTGCTCGAAGCCGACGTGCGCCCGCACGACCGCTACCTGATGGAGCGCTTCATCACCGCCGGCGTGCGGGTGGAAGGCGGGCGCGCCGAGGGCGCCACGCTCGTCGACTGCAAGCTCAGCCCAGCGCCTGAATTCCGGCCGGTACTCAAGGTCGTGTCGCTGGACATCGAGACGAGCCAACATGAAGGGCTCTACTCCATTGCGCTGGACGGCACGCCGGAGCGGGTCGTCTTCATGCTCGGCGAGCCGCCGGCCGAGCCGGGCGGCCCCATGGACTTCTCGCTCGTCTACTGCCCGAGTCGCAAGGCGATGATCGAGCAGCTCAACGACTGGTTCGAGCGCAACGATCCCGACGTCCTCATCGGCTGGAACGTGGTCCAGTTCGACCTGCGCGTGCTGCAGAAGACCGCCAACGACTGCGGCGTGCCGCTGCTGCTGGGGCGGGAGCGCCGGCCCATCGAGTGGCGCACGCATCCGGGCAAGCAGGGCTACCTGTTCGCGCCCACGCCGGGGCGGATCGTCCTCGATGGCATCGAGGCGCTCCGGGCCGCGGTGTGGAGCTTTCCGTCGTTCAGCCTCGAGAACGTCTCGCAGACGCTGCTGGGCGAAGGCAAGGCCATCGGCGACGAGTACGACAAGATGGCGGAGATCGAGCGGCGCTACCAGCACGACAAGCCCGCGCTCGCGCGGTACAACATCCGCGACTGCGAGCTGGTCCTGCGCATCTTCGAGAAGGCGAAGCTGCTGCAGTTCATGATGGAGCGCGCCCAGGTCACCGGTCTGCAGGCCGACCACTTCGGCGGCTCCATTGCCGCGTTCAGCCACCACTACCTGCCGCGGATGCACCGCCTGGGCTACGTGGCGCCGAACGTGGGCGAGATTGCGAGCAAGGCCTACCCGGGCGGCTACGTGATGGACTCGAAGCCGGGCTTCTACGACTCCGTCGTGGTGCTGGACTACAAGAGCCTCTACCCCTCGATCATCCGCACCTTCCTGGTCGATCCGGTGGGCCTCGTCGAGGGTTCGAACGCCGCCGATCCGGCCGGGCTCATCCACGGACCGCAGGAGACCGTCTTCTCGCGCGACAGGCACTGCCTGCCGCAGATCGTGACCACGCTCTGGCACGCGCGGGACGAGGCCAAGCGGGCGAAGAACGAGCCGCTGTCGCAGGCGCTGAAGCTGCTCATGAACTCCTTCGCCGGCGTGCTGGGCGCGTCCGAGTGCCGCTTCTTCAACCCGAAGCTGGTGTCCGCCGTGACCCTGCGCGGGCACGAGATGATGAAGCTCACGCGCGAGTTCGTGGAACAGCGGGGCTACGAGGCCATCTACGGCGACACCGACTCGATCTTCGTCTGGCTCAGGCGCACCCACACCAACGAGGAGGCGCACGCCGTCGCGGCCCGCCTGGCGGCCGACATCAACGAATGGTGGGCGCGCACGCTGCGCGAGGAGCAGGGCCTGCAGAGCTTTCTCGAGATCGAGGTCGACACCCACTACAAGAAGTTCTTCATGCCCACCATCCGCGGCTCGGAGGTCGGCAGCAAGAAGCGCTACGCCGGCCTCAGCGTGGATGCCGCGGGCAAGGAGGAGATGGTGTACCGCGGCCTCGAGATGGCGCGCAGCGACTGGACCCCGCTGGCGCGCCAGTTCCAGGAGGGCCTGCTGTCACGCATCTTCCAGGGCGAGCCCTACAAGGCCTTCGTGACCGACTATGCGAAGGCGACGCTGGCGGGCGCCAAGGACGACCTGCTCATCTACCGCAAGCGCCTGCGCCACCGGCTCGACGACTACCTGGTCAACGTGCCGCCGCAGGTGCGGGCCGCGCGCATCGCCGACGAGCACAACGCCCGGGTCGGCCGGACCCAGCAGTACCAGAAGGGCGGCTGGATTCAGTACGTCATGACCCGCAACGGGCCGGAGCCGCTGGAAACCCGCCACTCGCGCATCGACTACGAGCACTACCTCACCCGGCAGCTGCAGCCGATCGCCGACGCCATTCTTCAGCCCATGGGAGACAGCTTCGCGGCCTTGACGACGTCGCAGCGCGAGCTCTTCGAGCCAGGATCGCCGTGAAGCGACCGCAGGATCAGGTGCCGGGCCGCGGGTCCTTGTCCGTGATGGACAGGTCGACCGGCACCCGCGTCTCGTGCCGGAGGTTCCCGGGCATCTCGAACACCACCGTGAGGTACCCCTTGACGCGCTCGAAGGGCTTGTCCAGCTTCACGTAGAAGCCCCGCTGGCTGCTCAGGGCGTTGTCGTAGGTCCAGAGCGAGAAGTCCTGCAGCGACGGCGCACCGCCGTCGTCCTTCAGGCGCAGCTTTTCCTGCTTCTCGTTGGTCAGCGCGTAGTCCTTGATCCGGTAGGTGGCAGCGTCGGCGATGTCGTCGTTCGTGTTGACGATGTGGCCGTTGCGCTTGTATTCGTCGACCTTGGCCTTGGGCAGCGGGTAGTAGGTCAGCACGTCGAACGCGCTCGCCGGCTTTTTCCGGATCAGCGTCTGGTCGGAATTGATGACCATCACATGGGCACCGAGTTGCGTGAGCAGCGCCCGCGCCTCGTCCGGGGTGTACGGCTGGCGCGGTGCGGCAAGGGCCTGGGAAGCGGGCAGGGCGAACAGGGTGGACAGGACCAGCGGCAGCAGTTTCTTCATCGGGGAGCCCGTGCGGGATGAATGGCGGATGCCGGCCATTAGGCCATGGCAGCGTCATGCCCCCGGGGTGCTCCTAGTCGTCGTCGCGCACCCGGTACTGCCCCATCAGCGTGCGCTGCACGGTCGGCGGAACGGCCTCGTAGTGCGACAACGCGATGGTGTAGCGCCCCTGGCCGCTGGTCATCGCGTTGAGCCGCGACTGGTAGTTGGCCAGCTCCACCTCGGGCACCTGTCCGCCGATGGCCACCGTGCCGGCCCCCAGGCCCGACGTGCCGGTGACCAGGCCGCGCCGCGACGACAGGTCGCTCGTGACGTCGCCCACGGCATGCTCGGGCACGGCGATCTCGATCTGCACGATCGGCTCGAGCACGGCCGGTTGCGCCTCGCGGATCGCCGCCATGAAGGCCTTGCGGCCGGCGGTCGCGAAGGCGATGTCCTTGCTGTCCACGCTGTGGTGCTTGCCGTCGTACACCACCACGCGCACGTCGACCACGGGGTAGCCGGCGATCGCGCCGTAGGCCAGCACTTCGCGCACGCCCTTCTCGACCGCGGGGATGAACTGGTTCGGAATGGCCCCGCCCCGGACTTCGTCGGCGAACTCGAAACCCGCGCCGCGCGCCAGCGGCTCGATGCGAAGGAAGACTTCGGCGAACTGGCCGGCGCCGCCGGTCTGCTTCTTGTGGCGGTGATGGCCTTCGGCCGGCGCGGTCACGGTCTCGCGGTAGGCGATGCGCGGCGGCCGCGTCAGGACCTCGAAGCGGTACACCTCGCGCAGGCGTTCGAGCACGAGGCGCAGGTGCAGCTCGCCGAGGCCGTAGAGCACCGTCTCGTTGGTCGCGGCCACATGCTCGATGCGCAGGCACGGGTCTTCGGCCGCGAGCTTGCCGAGGATTTCCCAGGCGCGCTGCTCGTCGCCATGGCGCTTGGGCTCCACGGCCAGGCCGTACACGGGCACCGGGAACGGCAGCGGCGCGAGGTGCACATGGCTGTCTTCGGCCGCATCGTGCAGCACGGCATCGAAATGGATCTCGTCGACCTTGGCCACCGCCACGATGTCGCCCGGCACCGCGTGCGACACCTCGACGTGGTCCTTGCCCTGGAGCATGAACAGGTGCCCCACCTTGAAGGGCTTGCGGCCATCGCCGATGTAGAGCTGGCTGTCGCGCGTGACCGTGCCCTGGTGCACGCGGAAGATGCCCATCTTGCCGACATAGGGGTCGATCGTGACCTTGAACACGTGCGCCAGCACGTGCAGCGACGGGTCGGGCCGGGCCTGCATGGGCTGGGCCTGCGCGCCTTCGCCGACGAGGAACTCCGGCGGGTTGGCCTCGGTCGGGTCGGGCAGGAGCTTGACGATCACGTCCAGCAGCTCGGCCACGCCGGCGCCGCTGCGCGACGAGGTGAAGCACACCGGGATCAGATGGCCTTCGCGCAGCGCCTGCTCGAGCGGCGCGTGCAGCTCCGAGGGGTCGACGTCGCCTTCCTCGAGGTAGCGGTCGACGAAGGCTGCGTCGACCTCGACCACCTGTTCCACCAGCGCGCGGTGCGCCGCTTCGACGGGGCCGAAGTCGGAACGTCCGAAGCGGTTGAAGAAGCAGTCGATCACCTGCCGGTTGACCCCGTCGGGCACGTTCAGCGGCAGGCATTCGCGGCCGAAGGTGGCCTGGATGTCGGCCAGCAGGCCCGACAGCGAGACGCCCTGCGAGTCGATCTTGTTGACGACGATCACGCGGGCGAGGTGGCGCGAGGCCGCGTAATTCATCATGCGCACCGCCATCGGTTCGATGCCGGTGGCGGCATTGATGACCACCGCCACCGTCTCGACCGCCTCCAGCGCCGGCAGGCTCTGGCCGAGAAAGTCGGGGCCGCCGGGCGTGTCGATGAGGTGGATGCGCGTGGCGGCGTGCGTGAGGTGCATCACCGAGGCGTTGAGCGAATGCAGCATGCGGCGCTCGAGCGGGTCGTGGTCGCTGACGGTGCTGCCGCGCTCGACGCTGCCGCACGCGCCGACGGCGCCCGCCTTGAACAACAGGGCCTCGGCCAGGGAGGTTTTGCCGGCGGCCGCCGCGCCCACCAGCGCCAGCGTTCGCACTGCTTCCATTTCGGCCGCGAGGCCGTTCGATCGGCTTGGCATGGCGGGACTCCTTTGCGCGTCCGCAAGGCCGGCCCGGCGGCCCGCAAGGGCTCGGGTGCTGCGCATCGACGCCGGGCCAGCGTACGGGATTGACCGTGCCGATGCAAGCCGGGGAGGGCGCGCCGGTCAGCCGCTCAGGGCTCCTGCGGCGCGGTGCCTTCGGATGGCGGCCGGTCGGCGGGCAACCTGCCCAGCCGCGACGAGGTCGCGCGCTCCGTGCGGATCTTTCGCAGCGTGTTCGTCAACGCCTGCGGGCTCGTGTTGAGCTGCCTCGCCGCCTTGGCCGGGCGCATGCCCTCGACCAGCACCAGCCGCGCGGCGGCAAGGGACGGGGTGGCCTGCAGGTGCAGCAGCTCGGCCACCTGCCAGAACTCGGCCGAGGTGAAGGTGCCGAGGTCCGGCGGTAGCGAGCGCGAAGGGACGGCCTGGCGTTTCTCGAAAACGCAGTGGGGCGCCGGGTCCATCTGCCCGACCCGCGCGACCAAGGCCTCGAGGTAGGCCTGCGTGGCGGGGGTGTTGGAAACCCAGTTCGAATGGATGACCAGCTTCGTCCCGTCGTCGGGGAACGTGTGCTCCCAGCTGACCCTCAACTCCGTCATGGCTGGCTGCGGAACGAGCGCATCGTGGGGCGGCTCGTTTCCATGTGATTTTTTTGCATTCGTGCAGTATGTCGCGACATCTCTCGCATTCTTTCTTCGATGTCGCCAGTGTGACCGATGAAGGTGGGTTTTATCTCGGGTTTTCGGTGTAGGCGAATGGAAAGACGGGCTGCCTCGCGGCGATGTGGCACGCGATACCCAGCGGCCGCCGGAGGCGAGCCAAGAAGGGCGCACGAACACGCGCCGCGCGCGACCGGCGCGACGAGGGTCGTCTTCCTTGCGGTCTGTCCGCCCTAGGCCGATGCGGCCGATGGCTGGGCGGATGCGGCCTGCGGTTGTTCCTGCGAGGTGTGGACCGGCGCGGGGGGGCCGCAGTCGTCCGGCATCTTGCGCGAGGTGCCTCTCACGAGGTGGCGGGGCACGTGATGTGTCTTGATGAAAAGCGCCAGCGCCTCGCTGCGCGCGGGCTCGGAGACCGGTAGAAACATGTGCAAAGCGCTCATGGTGTCGTTCCGTCGATGCCAGGCAGGAAGGCGGCGCACCCGCTTGTGCCGGGTGGCTGGCGACCCCTGGCATGGCCGCCCGGCGAGCATTATGAGCGTCTGGATCAACCGCGTTGGCGCTGATGTCTTAGGGCGCTCGCGGTGCCGATTCCGAGGCGCCCCGATCCCCCGCTAGAAGGCGTGGCGAATGCCGAAGTCGTAGCCGGTGGAGGTCTTTGGCGTGAGCCCCGCGGTCTGCACGAAAGCCGGCCCGCCGGTGGTGAGGGCCGCGCCGTTCTTGTTGCGCACATGGCCCACGGTCGCGTACAGCGCGGTGCGCTTGGACAGGTTGTGCACGTAGCCCAGCGCCAGCTTGTCGGCCTTGGGGTTCTTCGTCGCGGCGAACGGTGCGCCGGTAGGGGCCTGGTCGTAGGTGACGTGCGAGTACGCGGCGCGGATCAGCCCGGCGCCGACGGGCACGGTGACGCCGACGACGTAGCCCTCGAGGTCCACCTTGCGCAGGCCGCCGCCGAGCGCGGGTTGCGCCAGGTCGCGCGCGTGCCGCGAGCGCGACCACTCGCCGAAGAGCTTGACGCTGCCGAAGTGGTACGAGGCGCCGAGGTTCATCGTCTTCACCGAGTCGGTGCTGCCTGCGTAGTAGTTGTCGGCGACGGTGCTGTCACCGTAGGCCACGGCCAGCTGCAGCGGTCCGCTCGCGTAGCCCAGGCGCCCGCCGATGTAGCGGCCTGCGCGAGAAGGCGCGACCGCGCCGGGGTTGCGCGCGCCGGTGACGGGATGCACGCCCGGTGGCGTCGCGGTGCCGGGGTCGTAGCTGTCGCGCTCGTGCAGCGCGTACTGCAGCTGCCCGTGAAAGCCGCCGAGGTTCGGCGGCAGGAAGTAGCCGATGGAGTTGCTCGCCCGCACGTAGTTCGCGTTGCCCGCGAAGGCCGTGTTGGCCGCGAGGATCAGGTTGCCGCCGGCGCCGTTGGTGTTGATCGGGTCGAACAGCGTGTCGTTCCAGAAGGTCGGCGTGAAGTCGCGGCCCAGGCGGATCTCGCCGAAGCCGCCCGAGAGGCTCACGGTCGAGCGGCGCGAGAAATTCGCGATGCCCATGGCGCCGTCGTCGTTGGTGATCGGGGCTTCGAGCCAGAAGCTGGCGGCCAGGCCACCGCCCAGGTCTTCAGTGCCGCGAAAACCCAGGCGGCTGGTGCTGTAGCCGGAGTGGCCGAGGGCGGCGCGGCGCACGGTGACGGCGGGCGTGAGGCCGCGCGGGTCTTCCGAGCGGTTCGAATAACTGCTGACCATCGCATCGATCACGCCGAAGACGGTGACCGAGGATTGGGCGGAAGCGGCACCGGCCAGGGAGATGATGGCCAGGGCGATCAGGGATTTGTTCATCGCGTGGATTCCAGAAAGTGGGAAGGCGCAGGACGAGCGGCGCCACGACAGCCCGGGAGCGGGCTGCACGGAGGTGTTGAGTGAGCGGAGATGAAGAGGGCGCGCGCGACGAGGGCATCGCGGCGCCTGCAGGCCGAGCAGGCCGGCGTTGTGCGCTAGGTCGTGAAGGTGATGCTGGCCTGCTGCGGCCCGATGCGCTGCTGCGCGGCCACTTGCTGCGCCTTGAGCTTCGCCCAGTCGACGCCGAGCATCTTTCCGTGCCGCTTGCGCGCGGTGCCGGCGACCCACACGCTGTCGATGTCGGCCTGCGATGCGAAGTTCATCACCCGGTCGGCCAAGCTGCCCAGCATGGCGAAGCCGATGCGGTCGGTGCGCAGCAGCACCAGGTCGGCGCGCTTGCCGACCGTGAGGCTGCCCGTGACGTTGCCCAGCCGCACGGCTTTGGCGCCGAGTGCGGTGGCGAAGTCGAGCGTGTCTTCCGATTTGTAGTCGCGCACGATCTCGCGCCCCTCGGGCTCGAGAAAGAGGCTGAGGAACGCGCAGCGCACGTGCTCGAAGTAGTCCTGCTGCAGCACCGAGTTCACGTCGATGCCGATGCCGGTGGCCACGCCGGCGTGGCGCGCGCGGCCGTGCGCGGAGGCCATGAGGTGCGGCGTCATCATGTAGGGGAACTCGCCGACCACCGTGGCGCAGAGCATGCCGCCGGTGTCGCGCAGCATCTTGAGCTCATCGTCGGTGAGACGGTTGCCGTGCGACGCGTGGTAGTCGGGCCCGAGCAGCCCCGCCTCATGCAGGTCGACGATGCCGGAGCCGCGGTGCCCGATGGTGCCGGCGGGCTGCGGCTGCGCCGTCTTGTGCACGTGCGCGGCAATCATCTTCACGCCAGTGGCGCGGGCGCGTTCCCATTCCTTGCGCACCTCGGCCACGGGGCGGCCGGTAGCGTTCGAGGGCGCCAGGCCCAGCTGCAGCAGGCCGTTGCTGTCGGAGAACAACTCCTTCTGCAGGCGCTCGACGGTCTTCCAGTTGGTTTCGGTTGTCGTGTTGAGGTCGGCATGCACGCGGGCCGTCGAGATCGTCGAGCCCGGTCCGAAGGCGGTTGCGCGCCCGAGCTGGAAGGTGAACCAGCCGGCCACGCCCGAGTCCTTGACGCCGCGCGCGGCGGCCAGCGCTTTTTCTTCGGTGGGCTGGCCGTGCGCGTAGTCGAGCACGGTGGTCACGCCCGCGTCGATGGCCTGCAGGCCGCCGATCAGTTCCGCGAGGTAGTTGTCCTCGGGCGTCATGCAGGCCATGGTGCGCCGCTGCCAGCCGATGTAGCCCTTGGCGTAGGCATTCGGTTCGGCCTTGACGATGCGCCCTGCATCCAGGCCGTGCCACATGTGGCGATGGCCGTCGATCATGCCGGGCATCAGGATCATGCCGCGAGCTTCGATCACCTCGGCATCGCCGGCCGGCAGGCGCTTGCCGATGGCGGCGATCCTGCCGTTCTCGACCAGCACGTCGGTCGCCTGCAGCTCCTTGTTCAGCGGGTCCATCGTGAGCAGGTCGGCGCCGCGGATCAGTGTACGTCGCGCGGGGCCGCGTGGCGACGCAGCGGGCTTCGGCGTTTGCGCCATGGCCTGCGGGGCAAAGGCCGCCGCGGCGGCTGCGCCGGCCGACAGTCCGAGGAAAGCCTTGCGGGTCAATCCGGCCGGTGGCGCCGAGCCCGAGGGCGGGGCGATCTTGGGTGGGGTCATGTCTCGTTCCGTGGTTGTAAGAGTCCGAGGATGTTGACATTTTCATTTTTGACAATAAACATCGCCCGAAGAAAAAACTGTTTTCCTGAGAGGAAAGAATATGGACCGCCTCACGGCCATGTGTGTGTTCCGCAAGGTGGTCGAGCGCGGGAGTTTCACGGTCGCCGCCGAGCAGATGCGCATGTCCAACGCCTCGGTGAGCAAGTACGTGGCGGCGCTCGAAAACCACATCGGCACGCCCCTGTTGGCGCGCACCACGCGACGCATCAACCTGACCGACGCCGGGCGCAGCTACTACGACAAGTGCGTGCGCATCCTCGACGACGTGGAAGAGGCCGAGAAGTCCGCCGGCCAGCTGCAGACCACGCCGCGCGGGCTGCTGAAGGTGCGCGCGCCGGTGTCGCTCGGCACGGCGCACCTGGGCCGCACGGTGGCGGATTTCCTGGCAGGCTTCCCCGAGGTGACGATCGACATGACGCTCAACGACCGCTTCGTCGATCCGGCGGAAGAGGGCGTCGACGTGGCGCTGTTCATCGCCGACCACGTGAAGGACGCGACCGGCGCCACGCGCGCCATCGCGAAGATGCCGCGCATGCTGGTCGCTGCGCCGGCCTATCTTGCAGCGCGCGGCGCACCCGCCGTGCCGACGGATCTCGTGCGCCACAACTGCCTGGTCTACACGCGCGGCCAGACGCCCGACGAGTGGCGCTTCACCGAAGCGGGAAGCGAGCGCATGGTGCGCGTCGGCGGCAACTGCCGCTGCAACAACAGCCTCGTGCTGCGCGAGGCGCTGCTGGCCGGCGCGGGCATCGGCTTGCTGCCCGCGTTCCTCGTGACGGGCCACCTCGCCGACGGCAACCTGCACACCGTGCTGCCCGGCGTGGTGCCCGAACCGCGCACGCTGTTCGCCGTGTTCCCGCAGCCGCGCCGACCCTCGCCGAAGGTGCGCGAGTTCGTGAACTTCGTGGCGCGCAGCTTTGCGGCCGACAGCCAGTGGCAGCTCGAAGCCGAAGACGCGGCGGCAGCGGCCTAGATTTTTTCCTTTCAAGAAATCATTTCTTTCTTTGAACGCCGTTTATTGATCGAAACGAAATCGTCAACATCCTCGGACCCTTTGAAACCCCGAGTGAGACATGACGCACACCCTGATCAAGAACGCCAGCATCCTGACGCGAGACCCCAAGCTGGGCGACCTGCACGGCAGTGACCTGCTGATCGACGGCGACCGCATTGCCGCCGTCGGCCCGAACCTGCAGGCGCCACCCGACGCCGAGGTCATCGATGCGAAAGGCATGGTGCTCATGCCGGGCCTGATCGACGGCCACCGCCACGTCTGGGAAATCATCGACATGGGCCGCCTGGTCAAGACGCGCCCGGCCGAGTACGCGCCGTACTACCAACAGTGGAAGATGCGCACCATCGTCTCGATGACGCCCGAGGACAACTACCTCGCCGAACTGATCGGCGGCCTGCAGGCCATCGACTCCGGCGTGACCACCGTGCTCGACTACGCGCACGGCCAGCCCAGCGAAGACCGCGCCATGGCCGCCGCGCAGGGCCTGCGCGACTCCGGCATTGCCGGCTGGTTCGCGTTCCAGCTCGGCGTGTCGTCCTCGTACAAGCCGGGCGACACCGTGTCGCTGGCCAAGGCCGACGGCGAGCGCATCGCGATGACCAACGAATCGCACTGGAAGACCGCCGAGCGGCTGCAGAAGGAACTGTTCTCCGACAGCACGGCGCTGCTGCAGCTCGGCCTGGCACCGAGCGGCAACAACGGCAGCCGCATTGAGGACATCCGCAAGGAATGGACGCGTGCGCGCGGCATGGGCGTGAAGATGCTCGCGGCCCACATCCACAAGCCCGAGCAACCGCACGCCCCGGGCGTGATGGGCCACCGCGATTCGGGCATGCCCGACCTGCACGAAGCCGGCCTGCTCGGCCCCGACTACCAGGCCACCCACGCCAACCGGCTCACGTCGGAAGAACTGAAGATGCTGCGCGACACCGGCGGCATGATCTGCGCGACCGCGATGGGCGAGTTCCCGTACGTGATGTCGCCGAGCAAGGGCCCGTCGGTGCACGGGCGTGCGCGCGCGGCCGGCGTGCCCACGGGCATGGGCATCGACATCTCGCTGGCGCTCACGGGCGATTACTTCGAGCACATCCGCGCCACGTTCTGGAGCCTGTACCTCGACCCCGAGTGCCGCGGGTACGTCGGCCGGTACACGTCGGAAGACATCCTGGACTTCGCCACCTCGATGGGCGCGCAGGCGGTGCGCCTGGGCGGCGTGACGGGCACCATCACCGTCGGCAAGCGCGCCGACCTCGTGCTGCTGAGCACCGACCGCATCGGCTTCGGCATGGCGGGCAGCCTGGCGGACCGCGTCGTCACCTTTGCGGGCACGCCCGATGTCGACAGCGTGTGGATCGCCGGCAAGGCGCGCAAGCGGCACGGCAAGATGCTCGGTGTCGATTGGGCGAACCTCAAGGCCCGGCTGGTGCAAGCGCAGGAGCGCGTGGGGGCGCAGGCCGCCAGCATCAGGTTCGTCTGAGGCATTGCCGCACGCCCGCCTTCGAAGACCCCACCATGAAAAAAATACTGAGACTCTTCGCGTTCGCCGCGCTGCAACTCGGCGCCGTGGCATCGCACGCGCAAACGGCCGACACCTGGCCGAACCGGCCGGTGCGCATCGTGCACGGCTTTGCGCCGGGCGGTCCCATCGACCACCTGGCGCGCCTGCTGGCCGCACAGTTTCACGAGCACTTCAAGCAGTCGGCCATCGTCGAGGCGAAGCCGGGCGCGGGCGGCACCATGGCCGCGCGCTACGTGGCGCGCAGCGCACCCGATGGCTACACGCTCTTTCTCATGGCCTCCGGCCATGCGGCGGCGCCCAGCCTGTACGGCGCGCTGCCGTACGACGCGGTGAACGACTTCACCATGATCTCCATGGTGGCGCAGAGCCCGTTCGCGATCATCGCGAACCCCAACGCGAAGTTCGCCACCGTGCAGGAGCTGATGAAGAGGGCCAAGGCCGTGCCCGGCACCATCGACTACGGCTCGGGCGGCAACGGCAGCGGCATGCACCTGGCCGCGGCGCTGCTGCAGTCGCGGGCGGGCGTGCGCTTCAACCACGTGCCCTACCGCGGCGGCAGCGCCACCGCGTTGGCGGTGGTGAGTGGCGAGGTGCCGATCATCGTCACGTCGATGGCCGGCATGAGCGCCTACATCGACAGCGGCAAGGTCAAGCCGCTGGCCGTGACCTCGCGCCAGCGCTTCGCGCTGTACCCCGACGTGCCGACCATTGCCGAAACCGTGCTGCCCGACTTCGACGTGACCGCCTGGTACGCGCTGGGCGGGCCGAAGAACCTGCCGCCGGCCATCGTCGCGAAGCTCGCCGAGATGGTGCGCGTCACGCTCAAGCGCCCCGAGGTCGCCGAAGGCCTGCGGCTGCAGGCGGCCGATGCGTGGTCCACCACGCCGGCCGAGGCGCAGGCTTTCGTCGCGAAGGAAGTGACGCGCTGGACCCAGGTGGTCCGCGACGAGAAGATCTCGGCGCAGAACTGAGACGCGGCCGGCCATGCGCTCCGACGAGAACCGGTCAATGGCGAGCTGGCACGCCCTCGGCTTCATCGGCGTGGTCGTGCGTGTGGCCGATGGCCTTCAGCACGCGCGCATCGGTGTGCGGCGGCAAGGCGGCACCGTGGCGCGGCGCCACGTGCACGGGCTTGCCGTCGACGAAGGTCAGCACGGAGCGGATCTTGTGGATGTCGTCGGGCGCCACCGTGAGGAAGGGCGCATCGAGCACCGCGAAGTCCGCGAGCTTGCCCACCGTCAACGAACCGCGATGCGGCTCGCTGAAGGTGAGCCACGCGGCGTTGGCCGTGTACAGACGCAAGGCTTCCTCGCGCGTGAGCAGGTGGTCGGCGCGGCGCTGCACGGCGCCGCCAACGGCGCGGCCCGTCACGTGGTACTCGATGGCGCGCCACACATTGATCACGCCGACGCGCGTGGAATCGGTGCCTCCGGCCACCCTCAGGCCCTTTTGCAGCGCCAGCCGGGTGGGCGGCGAGGCCTGCGCGGCCTCGGCGCCGTGCGCCTCCTGGATCGCCGGCGCCTCGAAGTACGGGCCCATCTGCACCGTGTACGCCAAGCCCAGCTTGCGCATGCGTTCGAAGGTCTGTTCGGAGCCCGTGTTGATGTGCGTGAGGGCCCATCGCAGGTCCTTGAAGGGGCGCGTCTGCGCGACCTTCTCGAGCACATCGAGGATGGCCTTCGCGCCGTCTTCGGTGTAGGCGTGGATCTCCAGCGGATAGCGTCGTTCGGCCGCGAACAGCGCAGCCTGCGCCAGTTCGTCGCGGGCGGATTGCGGCGGATTGAAGCCCGCGCTCATGCGCACGCCGTCGTTCATGCCGAAGGCCAGCACTTCGCCCACGCCGAGAAAGCGCAGCATGTCGTCGCCGAACAGCGGCGGCAGGTAGGCCAGGCTGGTCCGGAACCAGGCGGTCTCGTTGCTGGGCGCGAGGGCCGATGCGCGGTACGCGACGCGCACGGTCAGTGCCTTGTCGCGCCACAGCGTGAACAGCGGGCTGTAGATCGCGTGGTCGCCCGCGGCCGGGTCGACGACGCCGGTCACGCCCAGGCGGTTGAGCTCGCGGAAGAAGGCCTGCAGGCTGGCGCGGTTCTCGGGCTCGGGGCGCGCGCTGATGCGAGCGAACAGCGTGGAGAAGGGGCCGATGCCGCCGAGCAGCTTGCCGGTGGCTCGGCCCTGCGCATCGCGTTCCACCGTGATGCCGGGCGGCAGGTCGGCGCCGTTGTCCAGCCCCAGCACGTCGATCGCCTGGCGGTTGACGACGGCGTAGTCGTACAGGTACTGCACGTAGGCGGGGTTGTGCGGCAGGGCGGCGTTCAGGTCCTGCGGTGTCGGCGCGCGTTGCTCGACGAACTGCGCCGGATGCCACGCGCCCATCACCGCGACCCATCGGCCGGGCCCGCGCTTCACAGCCTCTTGCGCAAGTTGGTCGAGCGCGCCGGAGAGCGTGGTCTGTTCGTACCAGTAGCTCTCGAAGGTGAAACCCTGGCCGCCGCGGATGGCATGGATGTGCGCATCGATGAGGCCAGGGACCACCGTCTTGCCGCCCAGGTCGATGACGCGGGTGTGCGCGGTGCGCAGTTTGCGGATGGCGGTGTTCGAGCCCACCGAGACGATGCGGTTGCCGCGCACCGCGAGCGCTTGCGCACGGGGCTTGGCGGGGTCCATCGTGAGGAGTTCGCCGTTGAGCAGCAGCGTGTCCGCCGCTTGCGCCACGGGCAGCCACAGCAGCGCGAGCGCCGCGGCGGCTGCCGCGACGAGCCGTCGTTGTATCGGTCGTTTCATGGGCTGCGTTCAGAAAGCGTGGTTCACGCCGAGCTGAATGCCCGACGAGCGCTGGCCCGGCACACCGGCCGGCGACGAATCGGCCACCACATAGGCAGCATTGCCGCGGTTGCTGATGCGCGAGTAGGCGCTGTACAGCGTGGTGCGCTTGCTCAGGTGGTGCGCGTAGCCGATGGCGAACTGGCGCGCGGTGCCGTCGGTCTCGAGGCCGGGGCCGGAGCGCTCGGAGCGCGCGAACGACACGCGGATCTGCCCCGCGCCGACGGGAACCGACGCGCCGATCAGCGCGTTCGTCTGCCGCTCGCGTCCCAGCCGATGGCGCAGGTAGTTGGCATAGGCCTTGACGACGCCGAAGTCGTAGCTGCCGCCGACGGTCACCGTGCGGTAGTCGTCGACGCCGATGGCAGTCTGGCCGTAAGCGGCGGCCACGTTGAGCGGGCCCGACTCGTAGCCCAGCCGCCCGCCGCGGTAGCCGGCGCCCTGCGTGCCTTCAGCCGCTGCGAACATGAACTGCCCGTACAGGCCGCCGAGGCCGCGCGGCAGAAAGTAGCCGGCCGAGTTGCTGGCGCGAGCCTGCGTGCGGGCGCGGCCCAGGCCGAGCGGCCAGCCTTCGACGATGTTGCTGCTGCCTCCCACGCCGACCGTGCCGAAGGGCGAGAAGCTCGACACGTTCCAGAACGTGGGCGTGTAGTCGCGGCCCAGGCGCAGCTCGCCGAGGTCCTTGCTCATCAGGCTCACGGTGGAGCGCCGGCCGAAGCCGCCCTGCGTCTCGCCGGTGTCGGGCAGCACGGCGGTCTCGAGCCAGAAGCCGGCCGCGAGGCCGCCGCCCAGGTCTTCCACGCCCCGAAAGCCCAGGCGGCTGGGCAGCAGGTAGCCGCCCTGGTCCATGGCCTTGGTCGAGGCGTTGCCGGCTTTCGAATAGGTGAAGTTCAGGTCGATGCTGCCGAACACCGTGACGGACGATTGGCCGTGCGCGGCGCCGAGCGCACCGGTGGCTGCGAGCGCCAGCAGAAGTTTGTGTGGTTGTCTCATATTTTTCTTTCGAAGCGGAGCGGTCGGTTGGGGGTTCAGCTGTCGATGCGGATGCCGGCGCGTCGGATGAGCGCGGTGGTCGCCACGATCTCTTCGCGCACCTGTTGCGCGAAGGCCTGCTGCGGCATCGGTGCGGCGTCGGCACCGAGCTTGTCCAGGCGCGCGCGCACCTCGCTGGTCTTCAGTGCGCGCACGATCTCGGCATGCAGGTGCGCCACGGTGCGCTCCGGCGTCCTGGCGGCCACGAACATGCCGACCCAGAACAGGTGGTCCGCATCGCCGAAGCCGCTTTCGGCGGTGGTCGGCACCTGCGGCAGCAGCGGTGAACGCTTCGGTGCGCCGATGGCCAGCGCGGCGAGCTTGCCGCTTTGCACCAGCGGGGCGGCCAGCGCCAGCGGCGCCAGGAACCAGTCGAGCCGCCCGCCCATGAGGTCGGTGAGCGCCTGCGGCGTGCCGCGGTACGGGATGTGCGCGACCTCGATGCCGGTGGCGATGCGGAATTTCTCGCCCGCGATGTGCGAGGCGCTGCCGCTGCCCGATGAGCCGTACACGAACTTCTGCGGGCCGGCCTTCACCTTGCGCACGAGGTCCTGCAGCGAAGTGAAGCCGCGGTCGGGCGGCACCACGAGCACGTTGGGCATCGACGCCAGCATGGTGACCGGCGTGAAGTCGTTCAGCGTGTCGTACTTGAGCCCGGGGTAGAGCGCGGCGTTGGCCACATGGCCGGTCGAGTGGATGAGCACCGTGTGGCCGTCGGCCGCGGCATTGACCACCGCGCTGGCGCCCAGCGTGCCGCCCGCGCCGGGCCGGTTGTCGACCACGCAGGGCTGCCCGAGGGACTGCTGCAGCCGCTCGCCGACGATGCGGCCCACCACGTCGGTGGTCGATCCGGCGGTGAAGGGAATGACCAGCTTCACGGGCTGGCTCGGGTAGGCGGACTGCGCGAAGAGCGTGGCGGGAAGGCTGGCGATGCCGCCTGCGGCTGCCGTGAGGCGAAGCAATGTCCTGCGATGGATGTCCATCGTTGTCTCCTTGTTGTTCGTGGGGAAGGGCCTGCCTGCGGGCAGGCCCTGAAGTGATGCGCGGGGCGCTCAGGGCGCCAGCACCAGACGCTCCATCGAGCCTTCGAGCACCTGCAGGTAGGCCTGGCGCGCGCGGTCCAGCGGCAGCACCGAGCCGTCGTTCACGTCGAAGCCCTGCAGGCTGCCGTCCTCGAAGCCGGGAAGCAGCGTGCGAAACACATCCGCGCACTGGCTGGCCGTGAGCTTCAGGCTGTCCACGCCGAGCATGTGCAGATCGCGGCGGTAGAAGGCCATGATGTCGAAGGGCACGTTGCGGTCGGGTGTGGAGATCAGGATCTGCGTGCCGCCCACCTTGAGTGCGCCAAGCGCCGCCGCGAAGTAGGGCGAGCCGACGGTGTTGTAGGCAATGTCCACGCCTTTGCCATCGGTCATCGACAGCACGGTCTGCGCGATGTCGTCGCGCGTGCCGTCGATCACCTCGACCTGCGCGCTCGCATGGCCTGTGTATTGGGTGGCGCCGCGTTCGACGCCGATCACGCGCGCGCCGGCCCGCGTGGCCAGCTGCACGGTGGCCTGCCCGACCTTGCCGTTCGAACCCAGCACCAGCACGGTCTGGCCGGGGCCTGCGAGGTGGGCCCGGCGCAGCCCTTCGTAGGCCGTCACGAAGGGCACGCCCACCGTGGCCGCCGAAGCCATGGCGATGCGTTCGGGCTTGGCGACGAGCGCGGCCACGGGCAGCGCGAGGTAGCGCGCATGCGTGCCGTCGCGCGTGATGCCGAGGTCGCCGCCGGTGCCCCAGACGGCGCGGCCGATCCATTCCGCCGGACCGGCGACCACGCGTCCGGCGTAGTCGCGGCCCGGCGTGCGGGGCCAGATGGCGTACGGCATCAGGCCCAGTGCCGCCTTGACGTCGCTCGGGTTGATCGCCGCGGCAAGGACTTCGACGATGGCGCAGCCGGCCGGTGTCTCGGGCTGTGCGATGTCGACCAGGTCGGGATTCAGTGCCTCGGGGCTCGGGGCCTTGGCGCTGAGGCGAAGGGCGCGCGGTGGTGTGGTCATGGTGCGATGTCTCGTGGTGCGAAGTGAAGGGAAGGAAATGCGTGTGTGTGCGCGTTCAGGGCAGCGGCGGCGTGGGCAGGCGCGTTTCGCCGGGCTCCAGCCGCAGCTCGAAGTCGAGGTGGAAGTGGCCCGCGCTGTCGGGTTCGAAATCGCGAAGCAGCGAGCCCACTGCGCCGAAGGCCGCGTCGCTGTAGGCGTACGGGTCGCGCGCATCGAAGATCTGCGTCGTCAGCACCTTGTGCCCGGGCGCGATGGCGATGAAGTGCAGGTGCGCCGGGCGCATGTGGCTGCGGTTCTGCAGCGCGAGCAGCTCGCCGCAGGGGCCGTCGGTGGGCACGCCGTAGCCCGAGGGCTGCACGCTCTCGAACCAGAAGCGGCCGTCGGCGTCGGTCTCGAAGACGGCGCGCAGGTTCATGTCTTCCTGCTCCGGGTCCTGGTTCTCATACAAGCCACTGGGCGCGGCCTGCCAGGTCTCGATGCGGGCGCCTGCGATGGGCGTGCCGTCCAGCGACAGCACGCGACCTTTCACGTGCAGCGTTTCGCCTGCGGTGTCGTCGGTCGCAATGCGCACGCCGTTGGGCCGCACCGGCTGGTTCGCGCGCCAGAAGGGACCGATGAGCGCCGGCTCGGTGCCGCCCGCGGCGAGCACGGCCTTGGCGTCCATCAGCAGCACCAGTGTGGCCATGCCGAGGATGTCGGCGAGCAGGATGCCTTCGTGCTTGCGCGGGCCCGTGGCCTGGCCGATGCGCACCATGAAGTCCAGGCCCTTGAAGAGCTCTTCATAGGTCAGCGTCACTTCCGAGGCGAAGGCGTGCAGGTGGCGGATCATCGCGTCGAGCACGGTGCGGGTGCGCGCGTCGCGCGTGCCCTGGTTGGCGTCCAGCACGGCCTGCAGCAGCGCCTGGGCATTGGCGGGGATTGAGCGGGGAGCGGGCGGTGCCTCGGTGTCCGTGGGGGTCTCGGCGACAGAAATCATGGAAGTCCTGGAGAGTGAAGAAAACGAAATCGGCACGGCGCGGCCCGGCACGCATCGGCGCACCGCTGTGGATGAAGGGGCGTGGCGCCGGTTAGTCGGCGCGGATGCGCGCGCGGGTGGCGACGGCGGTCCAGCGCGGCACGTCTTCGGCGACGCGCGCGGCGAGGTCGGCGGGCAGGCTCGCGACCGTCTCGAAGCCGAGGTCGCGCGTCTGGCGCTGCACCTCATCGAGCGCCAGGATGCGCCGCACCTCGGTGTGCAGGCGCTCGATGGCGGCGATAGGCGTGCCCGCCGGCGCGAACAGCGCCTGCATGGTCTCGGAGCGGTAGCCGGCAAAGCCCGACTCCGCCACCGTCGGCACCTGCGGCAGTTCGGCCCAGCGCGCGCGGCTGCCGACGGCCAGCACCCGCAACGTGCCCGCCGCGATGTGGGCCTTGGCGGCCGGCAGTGCGGTCAGTGCGCAATCGACCTGTCCGCCGAGCACCGCCTGCACGGCCGGGGCTGCGCCGTTGTAGGGCACGTGCAGCAGCTCGATGCCGGCGCGCTGCCAGAGCAGCTCGCCACCCAGGTGCACGCTGTTGCCCTTGCCGGGTGTCGAGTAGGTGAGCGCGCCCGGCCGGCGCTTGGCGGCGTCGATCAGCGCCGACAGGCTGGTGAGCGGGCTCGCGGCCGGCACCACGATCACGTCGGGTGAACTGACGGCGAGCGACACCGGCGCGAACTGGCGCAGCGGGTCGTAAGGGGGCTTGTCGGCGAACAGGGCCGGGTTGGTCACAAAGGCGGACGACACCAGCAGCAGCGTCTGGCCGTCGGGCGCGGCGCGCGCTACCGAGGCGATGCCGATGTTGCCGCCGGCGCCCACGCGGTTGTCGACGAGCACGGGCTGGCCCAGCGCTTGTGCGAGCCGCACGCCCACGATGCGCGCGATGATGTCCGAGGTGCCGCCGGCGGCGAAGGGAACGACGATGCGCACGGGGCCCTTGGGGCTCCAGGCCGGCTGGGCGCGGACAAGGCCGGCGCCCAGCGCCGCGAGCGTCGCGGCGAGGGCGTGTCGCCGGTTCATGCCGTGTGCCACGCCGCATGTCGGCATGCGGCGTGCGGCCTGAAAGTCGTGGGGGATCGTCATTTTTTTGTCTCCTCGGGTGGTGCCTATGAGGCCTTGCGCAGTTTGGGCGTTCAGCGCTGCGACTACTTTGTTTCTGGCGCCGTCTCCTTGATGTAGCCGTCGGTGCCGTAGACCAGGCCGGTGGCCTCTGCAGCCCTGACGACATCTTCGTGCCAGGCGATGCGCCCGCATTCTTCGTCGGTTCCACCGACGACCGAGTACACCACCAGCGCGTGATCGTTCGGATTGCGGAAACCGCGCATCACGCCGATGGGGCACGAGATCACGTCCCACTGGTTGAGCATCACGGAGTACTGGCCCTTCTCGCCCCAGATGACCTCCATCTGCCCGTTCAGCGGACAGAAGACTTCCTCGGTCTTGTGTGCGTGAAGGCTGGCACCCTGGCCAACCGGGATTTCGATGAAGGTCACGCCGAAGCGGTGGTTGCCTGGAATTGCCGGCTGGACGCCTTTGTTCTCCAGGACGCCGCGGTTCATGATCTTGTAGATGTTTTTCTTCATCCCCGGCAGCCGGCTCTCGATGAAGGTCTCGCCGTAGGGCGCGACCTTGCCCCAGCGGGCGATGCGGGTGGATTCCATTTCCTGGAGGGTGGGGTCCATGTCTATTCCTTGATGCGATGAGGTTCGGATTCGTCGAAAAAGCAGCGGTTTACGTTCTGCGAGGCCCACTGTAGGCAACGGTCTTTCATGCGTCCATTACCATTTTTCTAGCGATTCGATAACATTTCGGTATGAGGCGCCCGGTGACCATCGGCCGCTCTTGCGGCAACGATCTGGAACCCCTGCATGGACCTCAGACAGCTTCGGTATTTCGTGGTGCTCGCCACGCAGCAGCACTACGGCCGCGCCTCCGCCGTGCTGCATGTGGCGCAGCCGGCGCTGAGCCGGCAGATCCGCCTGCTCGAGGAAGAGCTGGGCGTGCGCCTGTTCGAGCGCCACGCGCGCGGCGCGACGCCGACCGAGGAGGCCGTGTTCCTCATGGAGCGCGCGTCGTTCCTGCTGCGCTATGCCGAGCAGATGAAGCAGGACATGACGGCCCGCCAGCGCGACCCGCGCGGGCCCGTGGCCATCGGCCTGTCGCCCGCGCTCGCGCTGCTGCTTGCGGTGCCGCTGGCGCGCGCGGTGCGCGAGCAGTTCCCCGATGTGCGGCTGCGCATCGTCGAAGGCTTCTCGCAATCGCTGCTGGGCATGCTGGAGCAGGGGGCGGTCGATGTCGCGATCCTCAACGGCCCGATGCAGCTGGCCAACGTGCTGGCCACGCCGCTCATGACCGAATCGCTGTGCCTCATCGGCCGCACCGACGACACGCGGCTGATGCGCATGACGAAGATCAAGCTGCCCCGGCTGGCAGGCCTGCCGCTGGTGATGACGGGCGTGTCCAAGTCGGGTGTGCGGCTCGAGCTGGAGGCCGCGGCGGCACGCGCGGGCGTGGTGTTGAACCCGGTGGTCGAGGTCGAGACCCTGAGCGTGGCGGCCCGCCTGGTGGAAGAGGGCCTGGGTCTCACGGTCCACTTCGCAGCGGTCGTGCAGGACGAGATCGAGGCCGGCCGGCTGGTCGCGATTCCCATCGAGGGGCTGCGGCTGCGCCGCGTGCTGGCCCGCGCTTCCGACCGGCCGCCGTCACGCGCGACCGAAGTGCTCATCGACATCCTGCGCGCCGTGGTGCAGGAGCGCGTGGACGCGGGACGCTGGCCGCACGCGGTGCTCGATCGCTGAGCGCGCCAGAATGCTTCATCGCCAACAGGAGCACACCCATGAGCCACACCGCAACGATCGTCTCCACCGACGTCAATTTCAACCACCGCATCCAAGTCGGCAAGTTCCAGCTCGTGGCGGACGAGCCGGCGTCGCTGGGCGGGCAGGGCGCGGGGCCGGCGCCCTACGACTACTACCTGGCCGCGCTGTCCGCCTGCACCGCGATCACGCTGCGGATGTACGCCCAGCGCAAGGGCTGGGAGCTGGGCGAGTTCAAGGCCGAGTTGAGCTTCACGAAAGACGCGGACGGCAAGGCGCACATCCACCGTGTGCTGCATGCTAGCGGCCCGCTGACCGATGCGCAGTGGAGCCGGCTGCTCGAGGTGGTGGCCAACACGCCCGTCACGAAGACGATGCGCGAAGGCGCCGAGATCACGAGCGAGCGTGGGGTGGCGGCGGCCTGATCCAGGCCGCAGGCGCGGCGCTGTTCAGCGCCGCGAGATCACGCGAACGACCGGTTCGCTGTGCACGCGGAAGCCCATGCGTTCATAGATGCGCCGCGCACCCGCGTTGCCCTGCATCACATGCAGCACCGGCACTTCGCCGCGCTGCATCTGCTGCGCCACCAAGCGCGTGACGAGCCGCTTCGCATAGCCCTTGCCCTGCGCATCGGGGTGCGTGCAGACACCGCTGATCTCGCGCAGCGTGCTGGCGGCCATGCGTTCGCCGGCCATCGCCACGAGCCGGCCGTTGTCGTCGAAGCAGCCGAAGTACTCGCCGAGTTCGATGGTCCGCGTAGAGAAGGGCCCGGGGCGCGTCAGGTCGGCCAGGGCCAGCACTTGTTCTATATCTGCTGCGTCGAGCCGGACCACATCAGGAAGCGTGTCGGCCACGGGCGCAGGCGCGTCCCAGATCATCTTCACGATGACCGATTCCATGTCGACCTGCCAGGTGGTCGGCGCGGGGGCCGACCAGCCGATGGCATAGAAGTGCTCGTCCGGCGTGCAGAAAGGCAGCAGCGCGTCGAGGTCGGGATGCAATGCGTCGGCAAAGCCGACGATGGGGGAGAAGCCTGTGGCGTAGCGGCGTGCGGTCGATGTGCCGGCGGCAAAAGACGCATGCGGGCCCGAGAGGGCGTGCCATGTGAGGTTGGTGAGGAGGTCTGTCATGGGAAGGATTCTTTCGGTCTGACAGGAACCGATGGTGCGCCGTCCGCTGTAGTGGGAGCGGCGCCTCCCCGTCGGTGACGAGGAGGTGTGTCGCGTCGCACGGCGAGGGCAACCTCGCCGGCGTCAGCGACTCAGTGCATCAGCACTTCATGGCCGTGGCTTGTGCGGCGAAGGCGTCGGAAGCGGCCTTGCAGGCAGCGCCGAGTTGTGCGGCGTTGGCGCCGTAGCTGGCCCAGGTGGCCTTGGTCTGCTCGAGGCTGGACTTCAGGGCGTCGGCGGCGGCGCCGCTTTGCTTGCCCACGCAGGCGCTCACCTTGTCCAGGTACTCCTGGCATTCCTTGGGCACGTCGGCCGATGCCGTCGTGGTGGCTGCAGGCGCTGCAGCAGCCGGTGCGCTGGCGGCCGGTGCGGGTGCCGGCGTGGCCGGTGCGGTGGCAGCAGGTGCTGCGGGAGCGGCCGGCGCTGCGGGCGTGGACTCTTGCTTCGAGCAAGCGGTGATGGCGGCAGCCACGAAGATGAGTGCGAGCAGTTTGTTCATTTTTTCTTACATGAGCGAGTTGGATGATGTGCCACGCCTCGTGTCCCGCGGCGCGCAGTGCGCACACCAGGAACGCAAGATTCGGGGCCGGAACAGTATCACCGCGCCCTGTGCAACAGACCCCCGCGAAGGCAGGAATCGGGGGGCTGCAGATGCTCCAAAAACGTAACAATTATCTTGAATCGTTAAATATTGCCGGGTTAAGCAGTCGAAGCTGCGCGGGCGTACACAGGGGGCGTGATGGCCCGCCGAACCGGGTGCTCGACCGGCCTCGCATCTGCAAGCGGATGTTGTTGATTCTTTCGAATTACATCGAAGCGACGAGGCCGCGCGAAGTTTCCTGAAGGCGCGCTGCGGTCCATTTCCGGAGTCGACCGAGCGGCCTGCCGAGCCTCTTCGGCGGTCATGCACATGGTTACAACCCCGTGCCGCAGACCCGCTCCTCGCGCTGCGCGGCAGCCGGCGGGACATGGCCGGACGGGGCCCGGTTCCCGGTCGATCGAATTGCCGCCGGACCCTCGGCTTGTGCATTGCATCAATTAATTCTTATGGCAAAGGTTCTCATTGCAGGATGGCATGCACATCCTCTTTCAGTTGTGAATCGGATGCGATGAATTGGGGCGTTGGCGCGCCATTCATGACCAGCGAGTTCTTTGCCATCAAGGAATAGGGAATTCCCGCCCCGATTTTCTACGGAATCCCGTAGTTGAAAATATGAAATAGATCGGGTAATTCAATAGAGCTGAATTCGCAAAGGCTTCGACAGCCTGGCTGTCGAGGGAGGATCGCCTTGTACGGAGAGGAATACGGCGATGGATGCGCCTCACATATGAGCCGGCGAATGGATCGCGGTGTGCTGGTAACAATTAATTTCAAATTGAGGAAAAAAGCAAAGGAAGCCGTTGTTTTTGCGATTTTTTGACGGGATTGGCTCGAAAAGATAGAACGTTAATAGTGGACACATTTGCATATTTGTCGTCACACTTTGAGCCATGCCAAGGTCTCAATCGCCCCAATTCCTTCGCCCACGCGCGCATCGATTTGCGCTGGAAAGCCGGCAGCTATTTGATGGCGCCGCTTTTGTGGAGGCCGCCGCGGCGGCACCGGCGGACGCACCGCAGGGCCCGCACGGGGATGCGCCGCATGCCGCCGACGCGGCGGCGCCCGTTGCCGTGCCGCATGGGCGCGACAGCACGCCCGAAGCGGACGCGCGATCCGCGCCCGGCCCGGCCCTGGCCTCGTCCAGCGAGGTCTACGTTGTCGACAAGAACGTTGCCAATTGGCAGCAGCTCGCGGCCTCGGTGCCGCAGGGCGCCGGCCTGATCCTGTTGGACACCGGCTCATCCGGCGTCGAGCAACTGCGCCAGGCGCTCGAAGGGCGCAGCGGCCTCACGGCGCTGCACATCCTCAGCCACGGCAGCGCGGGCGAGATCACGCTGGGCAACGAAACCCTCGACGTCGCCGGCCTGGCGCGCTCGGCCGGCGCCTGGCAGGCGATCGGCGCGAGCCTGGGCGCGGACGGCGACATCCTGCTCTACGGGTGCGACGTGGGCGCCGACGGGCAACGCTTCGTGCAGGCCCTGGGCCGCGCCACGGGCGCCGACGTCGCGGCGTCGAGCGACGCCACCGGCGCCGCCTCGCGCCAGGGCGACTGGTCGCTCGAGGTCGGCACCGGCCTCATCGAGTCGCGCGCCTTCGCCGCCACCGACTACGACGGCCTGCTGGCCGCGCCCACCGTTTCGACGACCACGCCGCGCATCACGGTCAGCGAACCCAGTTCGCTCAACGCGCCGGGCGCCGACCGCGCCACGCTCAGCGGCTGGACGCTCACCGACGACGGCGCGGGCAACGTCACGGTCGACGTGACCGTCGAGAACCCCGCGCTGGGCGCGCTGTCCAGCGCCAGCATGAGCGGCGTCACCACCGTGCCCGGCGGCTACCGCTTCGTCGGCAGCGTGGCCGATGCCAACGCCTGGATCAACCAGCTGGTGTTCACCGCCGCCGACACCGAACTGGGCAACGCCACGGCCACCACGCGCATCCTGGTGTCGATCACCGATTCGGAAACGCCGGCGCTCACCGCCAACCGCGCGCTCGATGTGACGATCACGCCGTCGAACGACCCGACCACGGTGGCCGATGCGGCGCAGACGGTCTCCGAGGGCGGCACCACAGTGCTGACCGGCACCACGCTCAACGCCATCGACCCCGAGGTGACGGTCGGCTCGCAGAACACCGGCCAGATCGTCTACGGCATCGCGACCAACACCACGCACGGCTACCTCACGCTCAACGGCGAGCGCATCGGCGTGGGCTCGGTCTTCACGCAGGCCGACGTGCTGGCGGGCCGCGTCGCCTACGTGCACACGGCCACCGGCGCGGACCAGAACCTGGACGACAGTTTCGTCATCGTCGTCAACGACGGCGCCACGCCGCTGGCCGGCTCCGACCACGCCACCATCACGCTGAACGTCACGCCGCTGAACCAGCCGCCGGTGCTCTCGGGTGGGGGCAGCGTGTTCGAAGGGCAGCCTCCCAACGCCATCGACCCCAGCGGCAACCCGGCCTCGGTCGTGGGCAACTTCATCGTCGCCGACGGCGGCGGCGACGACGCCAGCGGCGACCTCACGGTGCGGCTGACCAGCCTGCCCACCGACGGCACGCTGTACTTCACGGGCACGGTGCTGATCGGCGGCGTGCCCCAGAACGTCACCAACCGCGCGATCACGCAGGCCGACATCGACGCCGGCTTCGTGTTCGGCTACGACGACCGCGGCGGCCTCACCTACGGCAACAACGGCCAGCGCGACAACAACGGACAGAGCTACCCGTTCACCGACGGTTTCGGCGTCACGGTGAGCGACGCCGGCGGCGGCACGGGCACGCCGTCGTCCACCTCGGGCACCATCGCCATCAACGTGCGCCCGGCCAACGACGACCCGGTGCTCGACCCCGGCAGCACGCTCGAGGCGAGCGTCGATCCGGCGGGCGGTGGCTACACCGTGACGCTCACGCCCGGCATGCTCGGCGCGACCGACGTCGACTCGAGCGACGACAACCTGACCTTTGCCGTCACCTCGATGAACGGCCTGAACCAGGGCTACCTGCTGCTGGACGGAAAGATCCTGCCGCCGGGCGGCACCTTCACCATGGAAGACGTGCGTTCGGGCCGCGTGCAGTACGTGCAGACGCAGGGCGCGGCGGCGGGCGACACCGACACCTTCAGCTTCCAGGTGGTCGACAACACGCTCGGGCCGACCTGGGACGCCAACGGCAACACCGTGATCCGCGAGGGCGCCGACCGCAATCCCGACGGCACGCTGAAGACCTACGAGTTCACGATCAACCTCGTCGAAACCCCGGCGGGCAACGGCGATCTGCTGCAGACCATCGACGGCACCGTCACCACCTCGGGCTCCAACCACGCGGGCACCGACCAGAACGGCGCCACGCGCGGCACGCTCAGCGAAGGCGGCTCGGTGGTGCTGGGCGGCACCGGCTCCGACTTCAACACCGTGCCCGGCCTGAGCTACGTGGTCGAAGGCGTGCCGCCGTCGCAGGTGATCTACACGGTCACCGACTACACCGGCACCACGGGGCCGGTGCGCAACGGCGTGCTGCAGCGCTTCGACGGCGCGGCCTGGGTCGACATCGACACCTACGAGACCTTCACGCAGGAAGACCTGAACGCCGGGCGCATCCGCTTCCAGCACGACGGAGACGTGGAAGATTTCGAATCGGCCGTGTCGCTCTCGGTGACGGCCGGCGTCGCCGTCGGCGGCGTGCGCAACGTCTGGAACACCAGCTTCTCGTTCTTCATCACGCCGATCAACGACGTGCCCGTGGCCACCGGTTCGTCGAACACGGTCATCCGCGAAGGCGAGACCGCCTACCTCACGACCGGCCAGATCCGCGTGGTCGACGCCGACGACGCCGCGAGCGAAAGCTACCTCGAAGGCTCGCCCACGCTGCTGAACGGCGACCCGAACTACGCCTTCAACAACGCCGGCAGCGGGCCGGGCGCGATGCAGTTCGAGTTCGACAGCCTGCCCACCGGCGGCCAGCTGCAGTACTGGAACGGCGCCGCCTGGGTGGCCGTGACCGTGGGGCAGCGCATCGACGCCTCGCTCATCACCGGCAGCGCCGGCACCACGGGCCTGCGCTTCGTGAGCGACGGTTCCGAGGTGCGCACCACCCAGTTCAACGTGCATGCCGTGGACCGCTGGGGCGCTGCGTCGAACCCCGTCACCGTCGGCATCCAGATCACCAACGTCAACGACGCGCCGGTGATCGCGCCCGACCCGACGCAGCCCGACCCGCCCGGCACCGCCAACCAGCCGCTGACCGTGGCCGAGGGCGGGCGCGGCCAGATCACGCCGGGCATGCTCAGGGCCTTCGACCCCGACAGCACGCTCACGCAGCTGCAGTACACGATCACCTCCGTCACCACGCACGGGCGCATCATGTACTCGACCGACGGCGTCAACTTCGTGGCGCTGGGCGTGGGCTCCTCGTTCACGCAGGCCGACGTGAACGCCGGGCGCATCTACTACTTCAATTCGGGCGACGAATCCGACGGCCACACCGAAGCCAACGGCGATCCGCCGAGCGACCGCTTCACCTTCACGCTGAGCGACGGCGACAAGGAACAGACCGGCGGCCAGTTCTGGATCTACGTCACGCCGCTGAACGACGCACCCACGGTGACCGCGCCGGCCGGGCCGATCGACATCGACAGCAGCAACCCGGCGCACAACCCCGTGCCCGGCTTCAATGTGGGCGACACCGACCTGGACGCGGTGATCCAGGGCGAGACCGACTTCGTCCAGGTGACGGTGCGGCTGCTGGACGCCAACGGCAACCCGTTGAATGCCGCGGCCTACGCGGGCGCCACCATCGGCTCGACCTCGATGGGCGGCGTGACCGTCGATGCCGACAAGAACGGCAACGGCGACTTCCTCACGCTGCGCGGCACGCGCGCGCAGGTGAACGCCGCGCTGGCGGGCCTCACGCTCACCTTCGACACCGACCGCGACCAGGCCTACCGGCTGCAGGTGATCGTCGACGACCGCCTGCGCGACACCGCCACCGGCGTGCTGCAGCCCGGCGCCAACGGCGGCCCGCAGAACGAGCCGAACGTTCCGGGCGGGCCGAACATCACGATCCCGACCACCGAGTACGACTGGTACACCGACACGGTGCCCACCACCGGCGACATCACGGGCAACCTCGCGGCGGCCTCGGTACTGGTGCGCGCGTCCAGCGAGAACGACCCGGGCGTGCTGGTCGTGCCGCCCGTGCACACCGTCTATGAAGACCAGCCGACCTACATCGGCACGGGCTTCGTGGTGTCCGACCCCGAGTCGGCCGCCTTCGGCACGCCCATCACGCTGCGGCTGATCGTGCCCAACGGCACGCTGGGCATCGGCGGCACCGGCGGGCAGACGAGCTTCACGCTGCCCAGCGGGCGTGTCGTGACCATCGCCGGCGACAACACCGGCGCGCTCACGCTCACCGGGCGCGCCAGCGACATCCAGGAACTGATCACCAGCGGCGCCGCCACGGGCCTGACCTACCGCAGCGCCACCCACGTCAACCACGACCTCAACGGCGCCGACGCCGGCGACGTGACGCTCACCGTCTCCTTCGACGACACCGGTTCGCAGATCGGCGGCGACACCGGCGGCGGCAGCGTGTCGAACAACCCGCCCGACATGACGATGGCGCTGACCATCGTGGCGGTCAACGACGCGCCGACGGCCGGACTCACGCCGGGCACCAACCCGAACACGCCGCTGTACCTGACGGGCGGCAACGCGCCGTCGGCCGTGCCGGGCTTCGTCGTGCGCGACCTGGACATCGACGGCGACGGCGGCGGCATCGCGCCCGGCGAAGCCGATTTCCTGCAGGTTACCGTGCGCATCACCAACGGCACGGGCGTGCCGCTGGGCGCGGCGCAGTACACGGACGGCGGCAGCGACGCCATCATCGTCACCTCGAGCAATGCAGCCGGCTCGGGCGTGACCATCGACAGCACCTACGACGGCACCGGCAGCGCGCTCGTCATCCGCGGCACGCGCGCGCAGGTGCAGGCTTACCTCGACGGCCTGCAGGTGGCGCTGGGCGGCAGCCTCGCCAACACCGACCAGACTTACCGCGTGCAGGTCATCGTGGACGACCGCCTGCGCGAGAACAGCAGCGGTGCGCTGGCGGGCGGCGCCAACGGCGGCGAGAACAACAACGCGAACGGCGGCACGGTGGCGGTGCCCACCACCAACGTCAACCCCTACGCGCTGATCCCCGCGGGGCTGACGGCCAACGTGGCCTCGGCCTACCGCACGCTGTTCCCGTCGTCGATCAACGACCCGGCCCACATCGCGGCCGGCAACCCGACGGTGGACGAGGGCAACGGCAGCGTCACGCTGACCGGCCTCACGGTCACCGACCAGGACGCGGCCGCCACCGACGTGCTGACGGCCACGGTGTCGGTGCCCCCGGGCTTCGTCATCAACGGCGTGGGCGGCAGCGGCGGCACGGTCGGCCCCTTGGGCGGCGCCAGCATCACCATCACCGGCACGCTGGCGCAGATCAACAGCCGCATCAACGCCATCTCGATCGCGCTGCTCGACGCCCCCGGCGCCGCGCTGCCGGCCGACTGGAACGGCGCCTTCACCGTGACCGTGGTGGTCAACGACGAGGGCCACACCGGCGGGCGTCCGGGCGTCCTGGCACCCGGCGACAACAGCACGACTGGCACCTTCGCCTACGCGGACGGGGTCAGCAACCACCTCGTCACCACGCGCACCTTCGTCTTCACGGTGGCGCCGGTCAACGACGCGCCGGTGGTGGTGGGCGGCACCACCCAGACGCTGCCGAACGTCACCGAGGACGTGGGCAACAACGCGGCCGGCACCCCCGTGGGCACCCTGTTCGGCTCGCACTTCGACGACGGCGCCGACCTGATCGACAACAGCGGCAACGGTGGCACCGGCGGCAGTTCGTCCGACACCTTCTTCGGCGTCGCGATCACGGGCCACGTCCCGGACCCCGCGCAGGGGGCCTGGCAGTACTCGCTGGACAACGGCACCACCTGGATTCCCGTCGGCGCACGCACCGACGGCACGGCCCTGGTGCTGGCCGCCGACGCGCAGCTGCGCTTCGTGCCGGCCGCCAACTTCCACGGCACGCCCACCACGCTGACCGTGCGGCTGGTCGAGACCGACACCAACAACGACAGCGCCACGGCCGATCCCACCTCGGGCTCGACGGTCAACGTGGCGGGTGCCAACAACGGCGGCACCACCGTCTACAGCGCCGGCACCATCGTGCTCAGCACCACGGTGATCAACGTGAACGACCGGCCGACGGCGACCGATGCGACCGTGCCCGCCGGCGTCGAGGACGTGACGGGTGCCGGTGTGCGCGTCGACACGCTCCTGGGCGGCGGTTACGGCGACGCGATCGACAACCAGACGGCCATCAGCGGCGGCGGCGATGCATCGACCTCGTTCGGCGGCATCGCCATCGTGGGCAACAACGCCAACGCCGCGCAGGGCGCGTGGGAGTACAGCCTGAACGGCACCGACTGGCTCGCCGTGCCGACGGGCGCCTCCGACACCAGCGCCTTGCTGCTGCCCACCAGCGCGCAGCTGCGCTTCGTGCCGGCGGCCGACTTCAACGGCACGCCCGGCGGGCTGGTCGTGCGCGTGTCCGATGCGCCGGTGGCGGCGGGCAGTGGCGACATCAGCGCCACCGTCAACGACGACACCAGCCAGTGGTCGGTGCTGCGCAACGTGTCGACCACCATCGCGCCGCGCAACGACGCGCCGGTGATCGGCGGCACCACCGGCGCGACCGCGGTGGAGAACAACCAGACCGGTACCGGCGTCAGCATTCCGCCCGTGGCGCTGGTCAGCGGCGGCACCGTCGGCGACCTCGACCTGGCGACCACGCCCGGGCTGGCCGCGGGCGTGTTCGGCGCGGGCTCGCTCACCGTGAGCCTGGACGGCTACCAGCCGGGCGACCAGCTGTTCGTCAACGGCGCGCTGCCCCCGGGCGTCAGCGTCTCGGGCGGCAACGGCGCGCCGCTGGTGGTGCAGTTCGACGCCGACACCACCGTGGCCGAGGTGCGGGCGGTGCTCGACCAGCTGTCCTACCGCAGCAGCAGCGACAACCCGACCGCTTTCGGCACCGACAACGAGCGCGTCTACACCATCGTGCTCAACGACGGCAACAACGTGCAGCCCGGCGGCAACGCGGGCGGCCCGCAGCCGCTGAACAGCAACGTGCTCACCGGCACGCTGACCATCACCGCCGTGAACGACCCGCCGATCGCGGTGGACGACACGCACAGCATCGACGAAGACACGGTGTCGGTCGGCAGCAATGTCATCACCGGGCGCATTCCGGGCGAGGCCGACTCCGACCCTGACAACACCACCGCACAGCTGAGCGTCACCAGCATCCGCACCGGCCCCGAGTTCGGTGCGGGCTCGTCCGGCACGCTGGGCAATCCGCTCACCGGCACCTACGGCAGCATCGTGCTGAACGCCGACGGCAGCTACACCTACACGCTGGACAACAGCGACCCGCGCGTGCAGGCGCTGATCGCCGGCGAGACGCTCACCGACCTCCTCACCTACGCCATCTCCGACGGCGCGGGCGGCACCGACATCGCGCAGATCACCATCACGATCCGCGGCGCCAGCAACGACGTGCCGGGCATCACGGTGACCGACGCCAACGGCAACGCGACCGGCCAGGTGACGGTGCACGAGTCGGGCCTGACGAGCGTGGGCGACACCAGCGAGACGGCGGGCGCCGGCTTCAATATCGCGGCGGCCGACGGCGTGGCGAGCATCAACGTCGGCGGCACGGTGGTGACGCTGGCGCAGCTGCAGGCACTCACGCCGGGCGCACCGATCACGATCAACACGCCCGACGGCCAGATCCGCCTCACGGGCTTCAGCGGCACCACGCTGTCCAACGGCGTCGTGATCGACGGCACGGTCAGCTACACCTACACGCTGACCTCGGCGCAGAACCACAGCGCGGGCGAAGTGACCGAGGCAGTGCCGCTGAGCGTGACCGACCGCGACGGCGACGTGGCCAGCGGCACCCTCACGGTGCTGATCGTGAACGACGTGCCCACCGCGAACCCAGACACGAACAGCATCACCGAAGACGCCGCGCCGAACCCCGTGAGCGGCAACGTGAAGACCAACGACCGCGAGGGCGCGGACACGGCCGTGCCGGTGACCGGCGTGAGCTTCGGCGGCAACGCAGGCACGGTGGGCAGCGCGCTGGGCATGGAATACGGCAGCATCGTGCTGAACGCGAACGGAACCTACAGCTACACGCTGAACAACAGCGACCCGCGCGTCAACGCGCTGAAAGACGGCGAGACGCTCACGGACACGGTGAGCTACACCCTCACCGACGCGGACGGCGACACCTCGACCACCACGCTGACGATCACCATCCACGGCCGCACCGACGCCAGCCCCGAGATCGTGCCGGTGGACGGCAACGGCGCGGCCACGGGCCAGACCGAGGTCCACGAGCGCGGCCTGGTCGACGGCCCGGGCGGCCCCGATGCGCGCGAGAACGGCAGCGGCGTCGTCACGGTGTCGGCGGCCGACGGCCTGCAGACCGTCACTGTGGGCGGGCGCACGCTGACGCTGGCCGAGCTGGCCAACCTGGGCACCACGCCGGTCGTCATCACGACGCCGCTGGGCACGCTCACGCTGACGGGCTTCACGGCCACCGCCTCGGTGGGCGGCGTGCCGACGGCGGGCAACCTGGCCTACACCTACACGCTGCGCGCGCAGGTGGCGCAGCCGAACGCGACCGAGAGCACGGAAGCCATCGACCTGCAGGTGACCGACGCCGGCGGCGCCACGGCCACGGGCACGCTCACCGTGCGCATCGTGGACGACGTGCCGCAGGCCACCGACGACGCGGCCGCCATCACCGAAGACGCCGCGCCGAACACGGTGTCGGGCAACGTGGCGAGCAACGACACCATCGGCGCGGACGACCGCAACGTCGCGCCGGTGACGGGCGTGAGCTTCGGCGGCGCGGCCGGCACCGTGGGCGCGTCGATCACGACCACGTATGGCGCCATCGTGCTGAACGCCGACGGCAGCTACACCTACACGCTGAACAACGCCGACCCGCGCGTGCAGGCGCTGTCGGTGGGCGAGATGCTGACCGAGCAGGTGCGCTACACGATCACCGATGCCGACGGCGACACCAGCACCGCCACGCTCACGATCACCATCCGCGGCGCCAACGACCTGCCGGGCATCGCCGTCACCGACGCCAACGGCGCGGCGACCGGGCAGGTCACGGTGTTCGAGTCGGGCCTGGTGAGCATCACCGACACGGGCGAGCGTGCCGCCAGCAGCTTCAACATCACGGCGGCGGACGGCGTGGCCAGCATCAACGTCGGCGGCACGGTGGTGACGCTGGCGCAGCTGCAGGCGCTCACGCCGGGCGCGCCGATCACGATCACCACGCCCGACGGCCAGATCCAGCTGACGGGCTTCAGCGGCACCACGCTGCTCAACGGCATCGTGACCGGCGGCGCGGTCAGCTACACCTACGTGCTGGGCGCTGCGCAGAGCCATCGCTCCGGCGGCGTGCTGACCGAAGTGACCGAGCAGATCGCGCTGTCGGTGACCGACCGCGACGGCGACGTGGCCAACGGCACGCTCACCGTGCTCATCGTCAACGACACGCCGCAGGCCACCGACGACACGGCCGCCATCACCGAGGACGCGGTGCCCGACACGGTGAGCGGCAACGTGAAGGCCAACGACCGCGACGGCGCGGACAACGGCAACGGCGTGCCGGTGACGGGCGTGAGCTTCGGCGGCGCGGCCGGCACGGTGGGCGTGTCGCTCACGACCACGTATGGCGCCATCGTGCTGAACGCCGACGGCAGCTACACCTACACGCTGGACAACGACAACGCCGCCGTCAATGCGCTCAAGACCAACGAGCAGCTGACCGAGACGGTGCGCTACACGATCACCGATGCCGACGGCGACACCAGCACCGCCACGCTGACGATCACCATCCATGGCCGCCTGGACGGCGACCCGGCCATCGGCGCGGTGGACGGCAACGGCGCGGCCACGGGGCAGGCCGAGGTGCACGAGCGCGGGCTGGTCGACGGCCCGGCCGGCCCCGACACCCGCGAGCACGCCACCGGCACCATCGTGGTCTCGGCGAGCGACGGCATGCGCAGCGTCACCGTGGGCGGGCGCACGCTGGCGCTGGCCGAGCTGGCGAACCTGGGCACGACGCCGGTCACCATCGACACGCCGCGCGGCACGCTGGTGCTCACCGGCTTCACGCCCACCAGTTCGGTGGGCGGCGTGCCGACGACGGGAGAGCTGGCCTACACCTACACGCTGGACGGGCAGGTGGCGCAGCCGAACGCCACCGAGAGCACGGAAGACATCGCGCTGCTCGTGACCGACGCCGGCGGCGACACGGCCACGGGCACGCTCACCGTGCGCATCGTGGACGACGTGCCCGAGGCCGTGAACGACACGAATGCCATCACCGAGGACGGCGCGCCGAACACGGTGGGCGGCGACGTGAAGGCCAACGACACCATTGGCGCCGATGACGCCAACGGCGTGCCGGTGACGGGCGTGAGCTTCGGCGGCGTGGCCGGCACGGTGGGCGTGCCGATCACCACCACCTACGGGCGCATCGTGCTGAACGCCGACGGCAGCTACACCTACACGCTGAACAACGCCGACCCGCGCGTGCAGGCGCTGGTCGTGGGCGACACGCTGACCGAGGTGGTGAGCTACACGATCACCGACGCGGACGGCGACACCAGCACCGCCACGCTGACCCTCACCATCCACGGCGCCAACGACGGCGTGACGCTGGTGATCGGCGACAACAACGGCCCCGACACCACCGGGCAGGCCACCGTGTACGAGCGCGGCCTGGTCGAGCCGGGCGACGCGAGCGAGACCGTCTCGGGCAGCTTCTTCGTCACGGCGCCCGACGGCCTGGGCAGCATCGCGGTGCACGGCACCACGCTCACGCCGGCGCAGCTGGCCGCGCTCGGCACCAGCCCGGTCACCATCGCCACCGACCGCGGGCGCATCACGCTCACCGGCTTCGACGCGGCCACGGGCACCGTGCGCTACACCTACGTGCTGGGCGCCGCGCAGAGCCACGCGGGCGGGCAGGTCACCGACGACATCGCGCTGCAGGTGACCGACCGCGACGGCGACACCACGCAGGGCACGCTGCGCGTGCTGGTGATCGACGACGTGCCCACGGCACGCAACGACGCCACCTCGATCGGCACCGCGCGGCCCGGCGCCACGGCCACCGGCAACGTGTTCGGCGGCAGCGGCATGGGCGCGAACGACGTGGCCGACCGTCTCGGCGCGGACGGCACGCCGACGCCGGTCACGGGCGTCTCTTTCGAAGGCGTGGCCGGCACCATCGGCGGATCGACGGCGGGCCGCTACGGCAACCTGCGCCTGAACGCCGACGGCAGCTACAGCTATTCGGTGAACGCCAGCAACGTGCGCGTGGCCTCGCTGGGCGACGGCCAGACGCTGACCGAGGTGTTCGACTACGTCATCACCGACGCCGACGGCAGCACCAGCACGGCGAAGCTGGTCGTCACGATCCACGGCACCTCGCAGCACCGGCCGCTCACGGGCGACCAGGTGTTCCCGGCGGACTTCGGCGACCCCAGCCGCCGCATCGACCAGTCGATGACGCCGGCGCTGTTCGTGCAGATCGCAGTGCAGGAATCGCAGCGCCTGAGCCAGATGCTGTCGGGCGCGATCGCCGCGCGCGCGCTGGGCGGCGACCGCCTCTTCGGCGAGGACCGTCCCACCGACCTGTGGGGCGAGCCGCAGGGCGTGGACTACGCCGAGCACGTGAGCCGCGACGGCGTGGCCTTCTCGCTGCGCATGGTGCGCGACGTGGAGCAGACGCTCGCGCTGCGCGGCGTCACGGCCGGCAAGCTGGTCGACGGCGCGAGCCCGCTGTTCGGCGACTTCGAGAGCGTCTCGGCGCCGCATCAGCAGCCGCCACCCGAAGTGCCCGAAGCACCCGCGCGCGACGGTGGGCGCATCGTGGTGCCGCGCGCCGATGCGGCGCATCCGTCCACCGAGGCGGCGCAGGCCGAGGCGGCACCGGCAGCCGGTGCCGCCGCGCCGGTGGCCGCCGACACGGCGCGCTCGTTCTCCAGCCGCGTGGCCGCGGCCGCCGCGGAGCGCGACGCGGTGCGTGACCTGCTGCGGCATCCGCAGCGCGCCACGCCCACTGTGCGCGTGCCCACGAGTTGATCGACGCCAAAGAAACGCCTGCCGGAGCCATCGAACCATGTCCTATCCATCGAGCACCATGACCGACATTCACAAGCAACCCGCGTCGACCCTCCGTTTCCCGCTGTCGTGGACCGCCGCCGCGGCCGCGCTGATGCTGGCCGGCTGCAGCATGACGCCGGTGCAGCTCACGCGCGACGAGATCGTGGTGCGCGTGCGCCACGACCAGAAGCAGCTGTACAAGGACCAGGCCGCGGTCGCCACGCCCATGACGTATTCCGAGGTGCTGGCGCGCGCGCTCAAGTACAACGCCGACTACCGCCTCAAGCTCATGGAGTCGGCCCTGGCGCGCGGCCTGCTCGACGTGTCGGCTGCCGACATGCTGCCCAAGCTGGTGGCCGACGCCGGCTACAACGACCGCAGCAACGACTCGGGCGGCACCAGCATCGGCATCGAGGACCGCGTGGTGAGCCTGCGGCCTTCGACCTCGGAGCAGCGCTCGCACTACTACGGCCGCGCCACGCTGTCGTGGAACGCGCTGGACTTCGGCATCAGCTACTTCCGCGCCAAGCAGGCGGCCGACGAGGTCAACATCTCGGAAGAGCGCCGCCGCAAGATCCTGCAGAACATCGCGCAGGACGTGCGCAGCGCCTACTGGCGTGCCATCGGTGCGCAGCAGCTCATCGGCGACGCCGACCGGCTGGCCGTGCGCATCGAGGACGCGCTGAAGAAATCGCGCGAGGCCGAGCGCGCCGGCGTGCTGCCGCCTGCGCAGGGCCTGGCCTACCAGCGCGCGCTGCTCGATGCGATGTCGCTGGTCAACGCCAAGCGCCAGGAGATGCAGTTCGCCAAGCGCGAGCTGGCCGCGCTCATGAGCCTGCCGCCGGGCGTCGACTTCACGCTGGTCGAAGGGCCGCAGGACGGGCGCGCGCCGGTCACGCTGGACATCGACAAGCTGGAGCTTGCCGCGCTGGAAAACCGCGCCGAGCTGCGCGAGGAAGACTACAAGGCGCGCATCGGCATCGCCGAGACCAAGAAGCAGATCGCCTCGCTGTTCCCCAGCCTGAACCTGTACGCCGGGGCGCGCTACGACTCCAACTCCTTCCTCTACAACAGCAACTGGAGCGACGCGGGCGTGAGCCTGTCGATGGACCTGTTCCGGCTGGCGGCCATCCCGGCCATCAACCGCACCAACGACGCGCGCAAGAAGACCGACGAGGCCCGCCGCCTGGCGCTGACCATGGCGGTGGTCACGCAGGTGCGCGTGTCGGCCGAGCGCTACAAGCTGGCGGTGGTCGACCAGGAGCTGGCGGCCGAATCCAGCCGCGTCGACCAGCGCATGGCCAGCGTGGCGCGCGCCGGCGCCAGCAACCAGCTCGAGAGCGAGCTCGAGGCGTTGCGCGTCGATGCGCGCGCGCTGGTGTCGCGCTTCCAGCTGGCCACGGCCTATGCGGCCACGCAGACCTCGTACGGCCGGGTGCTCAACTCGGTCGGCATCGACCTGATGCCGGCCACGGTGGCCAGCACCGACATCAAGACCGTCGCCAGGGCCATCGAGCAGAGCATGGCCGAAGGCGAGAAGGCGGTGTTCCTCGAAGCGGCGCTGATTCCGGTGCGCAACCGGCCGGTGACCGTGCGCGTGCGCGACCTGCCGGCGGGCGTGAGCGAAGCGGCGGTGCGCAGCGCGGTCGAGCGCATCGTCACGCGCAACGAGCTGGTGGCCTCGGGGGCGGCCGATGCGCTCGTGCTCACGCTGGCCTTCCAGCGCAATGTGCCGCAGCAGCGCGGCACCACGCGCGCCCAGTGGCGGCTCACGCTGGCCGAGCCGGGCGGGCGCGAGCTGCTGTCGCAGAGCTACGCGAGCTACGTGCCGGCCGTGACGACCGAAAGCGCCGTGAGCGCCTTCGCCGAGGCGGCGACGCTGTCGGTGATCACGGATGTGCGGCGCCTGGCGCGCACGGGCGCCACGGTGACGCAGAAGTGAAAGCGAGCCCGCCCTTGAAACCGTCGTCCTTCTCCGCGCTTCGCGTCGGCGTGCTCCTGGCCTGCGCCCTGGGCGGCGCCCTGCAGGCCGGCGCCCAGCCGGCACCCGCGCCGCGCACCGCCCCGGCGGGTGCGCCGGGCAACCTGGCGCCGGTGCGTTTTCTCGTGGTGGCCGCGCAGGAAAGCGTGCTGTCGGCCTCGGCCCCGGGCCGCTTCGCGAAGGTGCCGGTGAGCCTGGGCGACACGGTGCGCGCGGGCCAGGTGCTGGCCGCCTACGAATGCGACGAGATCCAGGCGCGCCGCGCCGCCGCGCGGGCCGAGCACGAGGCCGCCAAGGTGCAGTACGTGGGCAAGCTGAAGCTGCAGGGCCTGCAGTCGGCGGCCGAGATCGAGGTCGAGCTGGCGGCGGCCAACGTGAACAAGGCGCAGAGCCAGGTCCGCATCTTCGATGCGCAGATCGCGCAGTGCAATTTCGTGGCGCCGTTCGCCGGCAAGGTGGCGCGCGTGCATGTGAAGGTGGGGCAGGGCGTGAACCCCGGCGCGCCGGTGGTCGAGCTGGTCGGCAACGGCCCGCTGAAGGCGCGCATGAACGTGCCCTCGCAATGGCTCGCGTGGCTGAAGACCGGCCAGCGCCTGGACGCCACGGTCGACGAGACCGGCGCTGCGGTGGTGTTGAAGGTCACGCGCGTGTCGGGCCGCGTGGACGCGGTGAGCCAGACCATCGAGATCGAGGCCGAACTCGCGGGCGACGCGGCCGGCCAGGTGCTGCCGGGCATGAGCGGGCAGGTGCGCGCGCCGGTCGGCAGGGGATGAGCGCCGCGCGCGGCAAGGGCGGGGCGTCGTGACCGATCTCGCGTTCCATGCGCTGGCCGCCAAGGTGCGCGCGGCGCAGCGTCCGGCCGACCTGGCCTTTCTGATCTGCAACGAGACCCACGCGATCGCGCCGTACCGGCAGGCCGCGCTGGTCGGCTTCTTCGGCGCGCGCCGCACGCGGCTGGTGGCGCATTCGGGGCTGGCCGATGTCGAGTCCGATTCGCCCTATGCGCTGTGGCTGGCCTCGGTGGCCGACCACCTGAAGGCGCGGCTGGACGAACTGCCGGCCGCCGCGCGCGTGCTGGCGCTGTCGCCCGGCATGCTGCCGCCGGCGCTCGCCGCCTCGTGGGCCGACTGGCTGCCCGACCAGGTGTGGGTGCTGCCCATGGCCGACCCCGACGGGCGCGCGCGCGCCGCGTTGTTCCTGGCGCGCGAGGCGCCGTGGCCCACCGAGTTCGACGCCAAGGCGCCCGAGTTCTTGCTGCTGCAGGCCGCCGCGATGTATGGCCATGCGTGGTGGGCGCTGACCGGGCGCCGCCGTTCCATCGGCACGCTGCTGCACGACGCGTGGGCGCGCAAACCGCTGCGCTGGGCGCTGGCGCTGCTGCCGCTCGCGCTGCTGGTGCCGGTGCGCGAGTACGCGCTGCTGCAGGCCGAGGTGATCTCCACGCGCAGCCAGGTGATCGCCTCGCCGCGCGACGGCGTGATCCGCCGCATGACCGTGCCGCCCAACACGCCGGTGGTGGCCGACCAGACCATCGCCGAGCTCGACGACACCACGCTGGACAACCGGCTGGCCGTGGCGCGCGCGGCGCTGTCGACCGCGCGGCTGGAACTGCACCAGGCGTCGCAGCGGGCCATCGAGTCGCAGTCGGCCAAGGCCGAGCTGAGCCTGGCCGAAGGGAAGCTGCGTGAGCGCGAGGTGGAGGTGGGTGCGCTGCAGCGCGAAGTGGCGCAGCTGCAGATCAAGGCGCCGGCCGCGGGCGTGTTCGTGTACTCCGACCCCGACGACTGGGCCGGACGCCCGGTGCAGACCGGCGAGCGCGTCGGGCTGCTGGCCGACCCGGCCGTGCTCGGCGTGCAGGCCTGGGCACCGGTGAGCGAGGCGGTCAACCTCGCGCCGGGCGCGCCCATGACCCTGTTCCTGCGCGTGGCGCCACTGGACCCGGTGTCGGCCCGGCTCGACCACGCCGGCTACCAGGCGGTCGAGGCGCCCAACGGCGTGGCCAGCTACCAGCTGCGCGGCCACCTGAGCGAGCCCTCGGGCGTGGCGCGCATCGGCCTGCGCGGCACGGCGCGCGTGTCGGGCGAGTGGACCGTGCTCGGCTACCTGCTGCTGCGCCGGCCGTTCGCGGCGGCGCGGGAGTGGTGCGGATGCTGAGCGGCACGGCGCCCGCAGGCCGTGGCGCCCCCGCGGGCGTTGCAGCGCCGCCGCCGTGGCCGGCCCTGCGAGAGGAACTGCAGATTCATCCGGCCGGCGCCAATGGCGACGGCTCGCCGGCCTGGCACGTGTGCGACCCGGTACGCAACCTGTTCTTTCGCATCGGCTGGCTGGAGTTCGAGATCCTGCAGCGCTGGCCGATGGCCGATGCCGCGCGCATCGCGCAGGCGATCGAACGCGACACCCCGCTGGCGCCCGACGCCGACGACGTGGCGCGCTTCCAGGGCTTTCTCGAACAGCACCAGCTGCTGCGCACCGTGCGCCGCAAGCCGCCGATGCCGGCGTGGCGCTGGCTGCTCAACAACTACCTGTTCGTGCGCATTCCGCTGGTGCGGCCGGCGCGGCTGCTCGAGAAGATGCTGCCCTGGGTCGAGTGGCTCTACAGCCGCTGGTTCGTGGCGCTCAGCGCGCTCGCCGCCGGCGTCGGCGTGCTGCTGGCGGCGCGGCAGTGGGACACGGTGGCGGCCCAGTTGCGCGGCGCCATCAGCTGGGAGGGCGTCCTGGGTTTTGCCGGCGCGCTCGTGGTGTCGAAGCTGCTGCACGAGATGGGGCACGCGCTCATGTCCACGCGCCACGGCGTTCGCGTGGGGCACATGGGCGTCGCGTTGCTGGTGATGTGGCCGATGGCCTACACCGACACCGGCGAGAGCTGGAAGCTGGCGCGCTCGCGGCACCGCCTGGCCATCGCGTCGGCCGGCATCTGCGCCGAGCTGGTGCTGGCCGCGTGGTCGACGTTGTTGTGGGCCTTCATGCCCGACGGCGACCTGCGCAACGCGCTGTTCTTTCTGGCGACGACGGCCTGGGTGCTGACGCTCGCGGTGAACGCCAGCCCCTTCATGCGCTTCGACGGCTACTACATGCTGACCGACGCGCTGGATTTTCCGGGCCTGCACGAGCGCGCCGGGCAGCAGGCCAAGCGCGCGCTGCGGCGCTGGCTGCTGGGCTTCGACGATCCGTCGCCCGAGACGCTGACGCCGGGCTTTCGGCGCTTTCTCATCGCCTTCGCGTTCGCCACCTGGGTCTACCGGCTGGTGCTCTTCATCGGCATCGCGGTCGTCGTCTATCACGCGTTTTTCAAGGCGCTGGGTGTGTTCCTTTTCATCGTCGAGATGGGCGTGTTCGTGGTGCGGCCGGTGATGGCCGAGCTGCGCGTGTGGCATGCGCGGCGCGGCGAGATCAGGCCACGGCGGCGCCTCGGCGCGGCGCTGCTGCTCGCGCTCGTGGCGGTCGTGCTGCTGGTGCCGTGGCACGGCGGCATCTCGGCGCCGGGCGTGGTCCGGGCGGGCGTCGAGCAACCCGTCTTCTCGCCCTACGCGGCGCGGCTGGCGGCGATGGAAGCGAACGACGGCGCGGCCGTGGCGGCGGGGCAGTCGCTGGTCACGCTCGAGGCGCCCGGCCAGACGGAGGAGCGCGAGAAGGCGCGCGTGATGTCCAGCGCCTACGCGCGCGCGGCGCGCGGCGCCATGGGCCTGGAAGAACGACCGGCGGCGCAGCAGGTGCTGGCCGAGCAGCAGGCCAGCCGCTGGGACACCGAACGCCGCGCGCGCGACGCCGAGCTGCTGCGCCTGCGGCTGGTGGCGGCGCACGGCGGCACGCTGCGCGACGTCGATCCGCTGCTGCAGTCCGGCACGTGGGTGGCGCCGTCGCAACTGATGGCGATGGTGGTCGACGGCCGGCGCTGGCGCGTGGAAGCGCTGGTGCCCGAGCACGACCGCCAGCGCCTGGCGGCCGGCAGCCGCGCGGTGATCCTCGTGAAAGGCCGCACGCGCAAGCTCGAAGGGCAGGTGCGCGCCATCGACAACAGCCCGGTGCGCCGGCTGCCGCACCTGTTGCTGGCGCAGGACCACGGCGGCCCGATCGCGCTCAACCCGACCGCGCAGAAGAAAGACCTGCGTCCGGCCGAAGCCTGGTTCCGCGTGACGGTGGAGGGAGAAGACGACGCGCCGGTCGATGGGGTGCGCGAGGTGCGCGCGCATTTCGAAGGCACCCGCGAGAGCCTGGCCCGCCGCTGGGTCCATGCGGCGACCGCGGTGCTGATCGAGCAGTCGGGGTTCTGAACAAGCGCGCCCGCTTGCGCCGGCCGGCCATGTGCCGGCAGGCGATGCCCGCGGTCTGCCTTACAGCCGGGTGTGCTCGGAGCGCGGCAGGCGGTCCTGGTCGGAACGCAGGACTGCCAGCATGCTCATGAGCGTCACGCCCGCGGCAAGACCGACCAGGAAAGCAAGCACAACGAGGGAGGGGTCGGTTGTCATGCGGTTCTAACGCCGACCCATCCCGCAAGGTTTACGAGTGTTTACACTTATTTGTCATGTCTGCAGGTCCGGGGTAAACAGGCGTCTGCAAAAGGGTCCCTGTGCTTCGGCACCCACCTGCCACACGGCGTGGCTATAGTCGTTCGACCATGCAGAAACGGATCGAGGTTGTCTTTGTCTCGCGGCGCAATTCGCTGCGCAGCGTGCTGGCCGAGGCCTGTCTTGCCCACCTCGATGCGAAGCGCTTTTCGGTGCGCTCGTGCGGGCAACCGGGGCGGCTGGCGGCGGACGTGCATCCCGCGGCCGTCGAGGCACTGGGCAGCGCCGGCATGGCCTTGCCGACGTCGCCGCCGCGCAGCTGGGATTTGCTGGCGCGCGCGGGATCGCACAACGCCGATGTCGTCATCACGCTCGACCCCGCGCTCGAACCGCTGCAACCGCGCTGGCCCGGCCAGCCCGATGCGGCCCTGTGGCCTTACCCCGACGTGGCCGGCGCCAACACCGGCCCGGACGACGCGGCGCATGGCGCGCTGCAGGTGCTGTACTCGCTGCGCCGCCGGCTCGAACTGCTGGTCAACCTGCCGCTCGTGGGCGCCGACCGCAGCGCGCTGCGCTCCGACATCCGCGACATGGCGCACATGCGCTGACGCGCGCTAGGGCGCGGCGAGCCGCAGCACGAAGGTCTTGGTGTGCGGGTCGGTGAGAAACACCTGCGCCACCTGCCAGGCCTGCGCATGCGCGTCGCGCCAGGCGGTGGCGTACTTGATGTCCAAGCGGGTCATGGGGGGCTCGTCGAGCCGCTCGAGCCGGCGCCAGAGCCGGTAGCAGTGCGCGACCTGCCGGGGCGAGCCGAGCAGTTCCTCGAGTTTGATGCGGTAGGTGAATGCCGCCACCATCACGTCGCGCACCGTGACGTTGCGCCCCTCGACTTCGATGGTGTAGAGGTGTTCGGCGGAGTGGGTCTCGTCCTTCATGCGGCGGCGCGGAAATCGGGGCGGACGGTGTCGACCTGCGGGGCAGGCCGGTCGGGAGGATGCGCAGAAAGAGGGAGACGGATCACGGCCGCTCCATCCTAGATGGCACGCTGTTTCGGCGCGAGTGCCGAAAGTCATGCGGGTGTTCACACATGGTGTCCCTTTGCGCGAAGCGCGTGAAATTGTTATTAAACGAAATTAAATGCTAATACCTAGGAACTATGTCCTAGGGCGGCGCCGGCAGTAGCCCTAAGCTCCTCACTGACATGAGCGCCACACAGCAACATCTTTTCGTCGAACTTTCCGACGGTTGGTCCAGCGAGATCGACATCCGCCAGACCACCGGCGGCCGCTATGCCGGCGTGGCCGAACTCCGCCTGCGCGGGCTCAAGCGCGGCGTGCTCGTCTTCATGCAGCAGCCCTCGCTGGACGCCGCACTCGCGCGCGTGCGCCTGCGGGCCAGCCAGTTCGCCCGCGAGCGCCTGTCGCTCGCCGAAGCCCGGACCGGCGCACGGGCGAGCTGACCGGGTTCATCCGCACCCCGCGGTTGAAGTTTTTCTATCCCGGCCATCGGGATTGCCAAACCCGCTGCACCCGCAAGCGGCGCACCATCGAGGCTCACGGATCTCACCGATGGAGCACACGACATGTTGAAGACCTTCAGGAAAGCCATGGGCGCCGCCATTTCGCTGGCCGGGTTCGTGGTGCTGGTGACCCAGCAACTCTGAACGCCCGGCCTCTTTTCCCGCATGCCGCCGCTCAGGGCCGCGCCGGCAGCAGCGGCGAGGTGTACACCGCCGGCGGCGGACGCTGCGGATACACCGAGGTGCCGAAGGTGTTGCCCATGCGATGCCCGGTCGCCGCGCGGTTGAACAACCCCAGCTGATTGCCCGGCCGCTGCGTGATCGCTTCCGAGGCCAGTCCGGGCGCCGCGTCGTCCGGCGCGCGTGTCGGCATCGTGGGCGCGAGCTTGCGGGTCAGGCAGTCGTAGGCGGGCGTGCGCTCGCCATTCACCACCACTTCGACGCAGCTGCCGTCGGCCTCGCCGCCACTGGAGGGCGGCGTCTGCGCCACCGCGCCAGTGCCGATCACCGAGAGCATCACGCCGAACAGCCACACACCGACGCGCATCGTTGCACCCCAGGAAAAAAGAAGAAGAAACGCCGTGCCGCGACCACGGCCAACCGGGCAGTCTGGGCCCCGTGCAAGTCAGGAAGAAGACGGAATCTCGCGAGGTCGGAAGTGTGAACGAAACGTCACATGTCGGTCATGCGCGGTCGCTAGTCTCGCCCGCACGCTCACCCGGGCCGCACGGCGGACGGCCGCTTTCCAGACCCTTCGTTGCTGCTGTTGATCCTCCGTCACATGACACGTACTTCCGCATCGGGCGGTGGCCTGACACTGTCCTGGTGCCTGGTCATGGCGCTGGTGATGTGCGCCGCCCACGCCGCGGCAGCCGACGACATGGCGAGCGACGCGCCGGCGCTGCATTTCGACCTGCCGGCGCAGCCGCTGGCACGCTCCCTCGCCGTCTTCGGCCACCTCACCGGTCACTCGGTGCTCGTCACCAGCCGCCTCACCGACGGCCGCGAGGCGTCGCCGGTGCAGGGCGACTTCGCACCGCGCGACGCGCTGCAGCGGATGCTCGTGGGCACCGGGCTGGTGGCGCGCTACACCGGCGCCAGCGCGTTCACGCTCGTGCCGACACAGCTGGCGACCGCCGTCCCCGACGAACGCGCGCCAGCGGGCGCCCCCACGGCCGGCAATGCCCCGGCCTTGCAGGCCTACGCGGCCGTGCTGCAGGGGGCGGTCACGCGCGTGCTGTGCATCGCGCAGCCCGACGCCTTCGGCCGCTACCGGCTCGCGGTCCAGTTGTGGATCGATCCGGCGGGCGCCGTCACCGAGGCCCGCCTGCTCGAGGGCAGCGGCGTGCCGGCGCGCGATGCCACCGTGCTTGCCAGCCTGCGCACGCTCGGCCTGGACACGCCGCCGCCGGCCGCGCTGCCGCAACCCGTCACGCTGCTGCTGACGCCGCGCCCCGACCCGGCGCGCGACTGCCGGCCGTACCTGCGCGCGCGCGCAGGCTGAGGCGCATGTCCGAATCGATCAAGGCCTCGCTGCGCGCGCTGTTCCTGGCGCGCTATGCGCAGTTCCGCAAGCACCTGCACCACCGCCTCGGTTCGGAAGACCTCGCCAACGACGCGCTGCAGGAGGCCTACCTGCGCGTGGAGAACTCGACCGTGCGCAGCGCCGTGCGCTACCCCTCGGCCTACCTGTTCCGCATTGCACTCAACGTGGCGGAAGACCAGCGCAAGAGCAACGCGCGGCTGCTGAGCGTGGGCGAGGTCGAGGCGCTGTACGACATGGCCGACGAGGCCGCCGACCCCGCGCGCGGCGCCGAGGCGCGCAACGAACTCGAGGCGCTCGAGCGCGCGCTGGCCGAGCTGCCGCGCCGCCGCCGCGCCATCGTGCTGGCCGCGCGCGTCGACGAGATGCCGCACAAGGACATCGCGGCGCGCTACGGCGTGTCGGCGCGCACCGTCGAGAAGGAATTGCGAGCCGGCCTGGAACATTGCTGCGAGCGGCTCGGGCGGGATTTCATCCAGCGCTTCGGTCCTGGCGCCGGAAAACAGTCTCCCCATGATGACCGCTGAAGAACCCCAGGCGACCGAGGCCATGAAGCAGACCCTGCAACGCGAAGCGCAAGCCTGGGTGGTGCGGCTCGGCTCGCAACAGGCCACCGAAGACGACGCCCAGGCCTTCCGGCGCTGGTGCGCGCGCAGCCGCGAGCACGCGCAGGCCTTCGTGCAGGCGCGCCAGGTGTGGCAGGCCATGGCGCCGGCCGCGCAGCGCGTGCGCCAGCAGGAAGCGCGCGAGGCAGCCCACCGCCGTTTGCCGGTGCCTGGACGCCGTGCCCTCCTGGGTGGCGCGGTCGCTGCGTCGGTCGCCTACCTCGCGGTGTCGCCGCCGCTGGCGCTGTGGCCCTCGGTCGCCGAATGGGGCGACGACTACCGCACCGCCACCGGCGAGCAGCGCGAGGTCGCCATGGGCGACGGCGTGGTGCTGCAGATGAACACGCAGACGCGCATCAACCTGCGGCGCGGCGCGACGGAGAGCGCGGGCGAAGCCATCGAGCTGGTGTCCGGTGAGGCCGAGGTGCTGGCCGGCGGCCCGGCCTCGGCGCGCGTCACGGTCGCGGCGGGCGGCGGCACGGTGTCGGCCACGCGTGCGCGCTTCAACATCCGCCACCTCGACGGCGAGGTCTGCGTGACCTGCCTGGCGGGCCAGGTCGACGTGGCGCAAGGCACGCAGCAGGCGCGGCTCGACGCCGGCCGGCAGTTGCGCTACGGCCCCGCGGGGCTCGGCGTCGTGACGGGCGTGGACACCGGCCCCGTCGTCGCCTGGCGCCGCCGCCAGCTCGTGTTCGACCAGGTGCCGCTGTCGCAGGTGGTGGCCGAGGTCAACCGCTACCGCCACGGCCGGCTCATCCTCACGAACGAGGCGCTGGGCCGCAGCCGCGTGCAGGCCAGCTTCTCCATCGACCGGCTGGACGACGTGGCCTTCCTCGTGCGCGACGTGTACGGCGCCGAACTCACGCAGCTGCCCGGCGGCATCGTGCTGCTGGGCGCCGCCAGCGCCTGAAGTGCGTTGCAGCGTGCCGATCCGCGTGTTCGTGAAGATTTCGTGACATGGTGCAGTCGCGCCGGACCTTCGCTGTCATAGCTCGGTAGTCCACGGGCCCTTGCGCTTCGTGGCCCCGATCGAGCAACGAAACACGAACCCATGGAAGTCCGCATGCAACGCAGCAGCCGCCGCACGGTGTCCCGGCGCAATCCGCCGAACGCGTCCTCTTCTTCTTATTCGTCCGCCGCATTCGCGCAGGTCCGGCTCACGCCGCTGGTGCGCGCCATCGCGCTGCTGCTGGCCGGCGGCGCCGCGTTCGACGGCGCGCAGGCGCAGCAGGCGTTCAGCGGCGCCTGGATGGCGCAGAAGAACATGGCGCAGAGCACCGCGCTCGCCACCGGCCGCCTGCCCAACGGCCTGCCGGCCGCGATGCTCGCGGGGCCGCAGGCGCAGCAGCAGCGTGCGAACGAACAGCTGCAGCAGTCCCTCGGCAACCTGAACCTGGCGGCGCGCGCCATCGCGGCGCAGCAGTCGGCGCAGGCCGCGGCGCGCGCCGCCGCGCAGCACGACCCGTCGGTGCCCGACGGCCTGGCCGAAGGCGGCCTGAAGGTCGACACGAACGCGCTCACCGCCGGCTGGCACAACGCGCGCCCGCTCACGCCCGATTCGCAGCGCCAGGCCGCGGGCCGCACCGTGGTCACGGTCGAGCAGACGGCCGACAAGGCGATCCTCAACTGGGAGACCTTCAACGTCGGGCGCAACACCACGGTGAAGTTCGACCAGCAGGCCAGCTGGTCGGTGCTCAACCGCGTGAACGACCCGAAGGCGCGGCCCTCGCAGATCCAGGGGCAGATCCAGGCCGACGGCACGGTGATGGTCGTGAACCGCAACGGCATCGTGTTCAGCGGCAGCAGCCAGGTCGACACGCGCAACCTCGTGGCCGCGGCCGTGGGCATGAGCGACGCGCAGTTCAAGCGAGGCCTGTACAGCGAAACGCGCGGCAGCACCCAGGTGCCGGTGCTGGCCAACGACCTGGTGCTCCACGCCACCGGCGCCACGCACCGCGCGGCCACCGCCGACGTGGTGGTGGAGCCCGGCGCGCGCATCGCCACGCGCCGGCCCACCAGCGTCACCGAGGGCGGCGGCTATGTGCTGCTGGCCGGGCGCGAGGCGCACAACCACGGCAGCATCACGACCGCCAACGGCCAGACCGTGCTGGCCGCCGGCGACGCCTTCGTGATCCGCAAGGGCATGGGCACCGACGGCAACAGCGACTCGAGCACGCGCGGCAACGAGGTCGATCCGCTGCGCCTGGCCGGCAGCGCCGCCGGCCGCGTGCGCAACACCGGCCTGATCGCCGCGCCGACCGGCGACGTGACCCTGGTCGGCAAGACCGTGGAGCAGCAGGGCGTGCTGCTGTCCAGCAGCTCGGTCAACACGCGCGGCACGCTGCACCTGCGGGCGGTGGGCGAAGCGGGCGAGGCGCGCGTCACGCTGGCGCCGCAGAGCACCAGCGCGATCGTGCTGGAGAACGACGGCGCGACCGCGCTCGACGTGCAGCGCGACACCCTGCTGAAGGACTCGATGCGTCTGAGCGACGGCGGCTACAACCGCCGCGACCAGTCGCTGGTGAAGATCGACTCGGCCGGCGACATCGACTTCGACGGCGGCTCGCTCACCCTGGCCACCGGCGGCCAGGTGCAGGCGCGCGCCGAGCGCCGAACGCGGGTGGCCAGCGGCGCCGCCATCGACGTGGCGGGCGCGGTCGGCGTCGGCGTGGCCATGGCGTCGAACAACGTGAAGATCAACGTGCAGGGCAACGAGCAGCGCGATGCGCCGCTCAACCGCGACGGCAAGCGCCTGAACAACCTGGACATGTGGATCGATCGCCGCGATCTCGTGCGCGTGGCGGCCGGCGTCAACGGCTACGTCGGCGAGCGCTGGTACACCGGCGGCGGCCTGCTGGAGGTCGGCGGCTACCTCAACACCGACGGCCACACGGTCGGCGAATGGGCCGCGTCGGGCGGCACGGTGGCCTTTGCCGGCGGCGAGCTGGTCACGCAGCGCGGCTCGCGCATCAACGTGGCCGGCGGCACGCTCGACGTGCAGACCGGCCGGCTGCAGCAGAGCTGGCTCAAGGGCCCCGACGGGCGCCTGTACAACCTGTCGACCGCGCCGGCCGACATCGTCTACACCGGCCTGTACCGCGGCTTCGAGGACGAACACGCGCGCTGGGGCAAGACCACCACCGGCTACTTCTACAACCCGCTGATCGCGCCGCGCGAGCGGCTGGAAAACGGCTACACCGTGGGCCGCGATGCCGGTCAGGTGCAGGTCGGCACGCGTGCCGCGGTGCTCGAGGGCGACATCGACGCCACCGTGTTCCAGGGCGAGCGCCAGCAGCGCAAGCGCGATGCGGGACTGGACAGCTACCGCCAGCTGCAGACGGCTGCGCCGCTGGCCGGGCGCCTGGTCATCGGCGGCGTGGCACCGGTCTACGACGCCGCCACCGGCCTGCTGCGCGACAACCCCTCCGCGCGGGTCGACCGCGTCACCTTCGCCGATGCGCCGATCTCGCCCGCCTCGCTGGCCGATGCACTGGCCGCCGGCGAGGCGTTGCCGAAGGAGCTCGCGGGCCATGTGCGCATCGACAGCCAGTGGCTGCAGCGCCAGCGCCTGGGCGGCGTCGTCGCCTATGCGAACGACACGGTGGCGGTGACGTCCGCGCTCGCGGTCGCGCCCGGCGGCAGCATCGCGCTGCACGCGCCCACGGTGGCGGTGGACGCCGACCTGGTCGCGCGCGGCGGCAGCATCGCGCTGGGCGACCTGGTCAGCCGCTTCGCCAGCGCCAACGGCGGCAGCTGGGTCGACATTTCCATTGCCGACGTGCTGCCGGTCGGCTACGCGCCGCGTGTGGCGGTGGGCGAGGGCGTGCGGCTGGATGCGCGCGGCCTGTGGAGCCACATCGCGCAGTCGCCCGATCGCATCGAGGGCCTGCCCTATGTCGATGGCGGGCAAGTCACGCTGCGCAGCACCGGCGATGTGGTGCTCGGTGCGCGCAGCCTCGTCGATGTGTCGGGCGGCGCGGCCCTGCTGGCCGGCAACGAACTGCGCGGCGGCCGCGGCGGCGACGTGACGCTGATGGCGGCCCAGCCCGGCAACGAAGGTGCGGGCCCCGGCACGTTGCGCATGGATGGCGAGGTGCGCGGCCATGGCGTGAAGGGCGGCGGCAAGCTGACGCTGGCCAACGGCGCGGCCATCGGCATCGGCGAACTGCCCGCGGGCGGCGACGGCCAGCTCGCGGCGGGGCGCAGCAGCACCGTGCACCTGCGGCTGGCCGGCGACTACGTGATCGCGGCCGGCAGCGCGATTCCGATGGACTTCGCCGTCACGGTGTCGCGCGCGCTGCCGGGCGAGGCGCTCAAGGAGAGCGTGCAACCCGGCGTCAGCAACGCGCGCACCGTCGTCACCGGCGCCGACTGGGTGGTGCCGCCGGGCACGCAGGCGTTCCTGCTCGACGGCAAGGGCTACGAGCCGGGCCAGACGGTGCCGGCCGGCAGCGTGCTGGCGGCCATCACCCTGCTGGCCCAGGGGTACGTGCTGCCCAAGGACGTGTTCCCCTCGGGCCTGCCGATTCCGCCCAAGACCACGTCGTACAAGGCCGGCACGGTGGCCGCCGCCGACACCGTGATGCCCGCGGGCACGCCGATCGTCGCCGGCACCGCGCTGCCGCGCGCGGTCGCGGTGCAGCCGCTGCTGCGCCTGGACACCGACCTGTTCCACAGCGGCTTCGCGCAATACACGGTGCGCGGCCAGGACGGCGTGGCCGTGGCCGACGGCGCGCGCGTGGAGGTGCGCATGCCGGTGCAGCGCTTCGACCCCGTCGCCGGCGCGCTCGCGCCCACCGGCGCCGACCCGTCCATCGCGCTGCCGCTGTGGATGCCGCCGGTGTACCAGGACGATCCGGTGAAGCAGAAGCTCACCCAGCGCGCCGGCGCCGACCTGACGCTGGAGGCCGGCACGCTCTACCAGCGCGCGCCGCTGGTGGTGGGCGAGGGCGCCCACATCGCGCTCGACCCGGGCCGCACGCTCACGCTGCGCGGCAACGACCAGATCACGGTCGATGGCACGCTCTCGGCCTGGGGCGGGCGCGTCGCGCTGCTGCCGGGCGAGCACGGCATGAGCAACGCACGCAATTTGGCCGACGGCATGCCCAACGCACGCTCGTACTGGATCGGCGAGCATGCGCTGATCGACGTCGCCGCGCGCCCGGTGGTGGCCACCGACGCGCGCGGCCACCGCTACGGCCAGGTGGCCAATGGCGGCACCATCGAGATCGGCGCGCGCCACGTGCTCGATGCCACGCAGGTGGACGCGGCCGATGCCTTCGTGGTGCTGCGCCCCGGCGCGCGGCTGGAGGCCTCGGGCACCTCGGCAACGCTCGACCTGCCGGGCCGTGGCGCGACCGAGGTCGCCAGCCACGGCGGCACTATCGCGCTGAGTTCCTTCCGCGGCCTGTTCCTGGACGGCGACATGCGCGCTGCCGCGGGCGGCGCGGGCGCGGCCGGCGGCATGCTGGCGCTGAATCTGGACACGCCCATCTACGGCCAGGTGGCGCGCTACAACCTGAAGGGCGAGAACGTCGACGACGCAGTGCGCGTGCCGCGCGAGATGCTGCTGGCGCAGGTGCAGGGCCGCAGCGCGGTGGCCGACGCCGCCGGCCTGCGCCCGGGCCAGGCGCACGGCGCGCTGGCCTACGGCACGGCGCGCATCGGCGTCGACCGCATCCACGACGGCGGCTTCGACAACCTGTCGCTGCTCAGCCACGGCATGCTGTCGTTCGACGGCAGCGTCGATCTCTCGCTGGGCCAGAGCCTGCGCCTGACCACCACCGCGCTGGCCCTGGCCGAAGCGTCCGCGCCCGACGTGCGCGTGGCCCTGGCGGCGCCCTACATCCGCCTGGCCGCCAGCGGGCGCACCCAGCCCGACGACTACATCCTGCCCAACCCGGTGCTCGGCTCGCGCAACGCCGGCGGAGGGGCCGGCACGCTGGGCGTGCCGCTGGTGTCGGCCGGCAGTTCGCTGCGGCTGGACGCGCAGCTCATCGACCTGGCGGGCATGGTGCAGCAGGGCGTGCGCGGCACCATCGTGCGCAACGTGCCCGAGGACCTGGTCGTGGAGCGCAACGCGTTCGACCGCACGCTGCTGCGCAGCAGCGGCGACCTGCGCTTCTCGAACAACGCCAGGTTCTACGTGCCGGGCGACCTCACGCTGGCGGCGGCGCAGATCTACCCGGCCACCGGCGACAGCGGGCTGGTGCAGGTCGGCCAGCGCAACGTCATCGACAAGTGGGGCACCCGCCAGGCCGAGATGGACATGAACCGCCGGCTGGTGATCGAGCGCGTGGGCGACACGCCGGCCATGCCGCAGTCGGCCTTCGGTTCGCTCACCTTCCACGCCGCCCACATCGAGCAGCGCGGCGTGCTGCGCGCGCCGCTGGGCGGCATCGCGCTGGGCAGCGTCTTCGGCGACACCTCCACCAGCACCGTGCAACTGCATGCGGGCAGCCTGACCTCGGTCAGCGCCGACGGGCTGCTGATGCCCTACGGCGGCACGCAGGACGGGCTGACCTATCTCTTCAACGGCAAGGACGTGGCCTACCGCGTGCCCGGCGTCGGCCCGGCCATCACGCTGTCCGGCCACGCGGTGGACGTGCGCGAGGGCGCGGTGCTCGACATGTCGGGCGGCGGAACGCTCACCGGCACCGCCTTCCTGGCCGGGCGCGGCGGTTCCACCGACGCGCGCATGCACCCGCTGGTGCAGGTGGGCGCGCAGCGCAAGGGCTTCGTGCTGCCCGGCCTGGCCACCAACCCGGTCTATGCCATCGTGCCGGGCGTGCAGCCGCTGCAGGCGCCGCTCGGCGCCGAGAAGGGCGCGAGCGATCCGGCGCTGGGCCGGCAGATCACCATCGGCGCCGGCGTGCCCGGCCTGCCGCCGGGCCGCTACACGCTGATGCCCTCTACCTACGCGCTGCTGCCCGGCGCCTTCCGCGTCGAGCTCAACGGGCTGGCCGCGCAGGTCGGCGCGCCGGGCAGCGCGACGGCGATGCGCAACGGCTCCTACACCGCGCCCGCGCAGCTGGGCGTGGCCGGCACCGGCATCCACGACGCGCTGCCGCTGCAGGCGGTGTTCACGCCGGGCGACGTGCTGCGCACCTACGCGCAGTACAACGAGACCGGCTATGCCGACTTCGCCGTGGCGCAGGCGCTGCGCGACGGCGTGCCGCGCCCGCTGCTGGAACGCGACGCCAAGGCGCTGCGCTTCCAGTTCGGCCTGAAGGGCACGGCGGGCGAGATGCCCGGCGAACCCGCGCTGCGCTTTGCCGGCACCGCGCGCTACGCCACGGTGGGCGACGGCATGGGCGGCACGGCGCTGGTGCTCGGCGGAACGGCGCGCTCCTTCGAGGTGCTGGGCGACGGCGCCGCGCCCACGCCGGACTTCAAGGGCACCTCGCTGCATGCGCGCGACCTCAATGCCATCGGTGCCGCGCAGCTGGCCATCGGCGGCGCGCCGGCGGGCACCTTCGTGCAGGACGCCACCGCGGCCGATCGGCTGAGGGACGCCAACCGGCTGGGCTTCAGCAGCGCCGCCGAGGGCATCGTGCTGCGCGAGGGCGCGGTGCTGCGCGCGGGCGAGGTGTTCCTGGTCACCGACCGCCGCGACTCGGGCATCACCGTCGAGTCCGGTGCCGGCATCGACACGCTGGGCCGCGGGCCGGCGGCCTGGGACTCGCGCCGCGGCTACATCTACGAGCCGGGCTTGCGCAGCGTGCTGGCGGTGTCCAACGGCTGGATCGACATCCAGCCGCCGTCCGCGTCCAGCGGCGGACAAACGGGCCCCGGCCGCATCGACATCGGCGTGTGCGCCTCCAGCGGCAGCTGCAGCGCCGGCGCGCGGCTGTATTCCGAAGGCACCATCACCGCCGCCACCGACCAGGCCTTCACGCTGGGCGAAAGCACGCGCTACGGCACGCGCAACCTGGTGCTGGCGCTGGGCGGCATCAACGTGGGCGGCGAACGCGCGCTGGGCGATGCCGCTGCGCGCGGCGCGCTGCCGCCGGGCCTGACGCTGAACCAGTCCGTGCTCGACCGCCTGCTGCGCGGCGACACCAGCACCGGCGCACCGGCGCTGGAGAACCTCGTGTTCACCGTGCGCGACGCGGTCAACTTCTTCGGCTCCACGCAGCTGTCGACCATCGACCCCGCCACCGGCCAGTCGACGATTTCGCGCCTGATGCTGACCACGCCCGCGATCTACGGCTGGGGCGATGCCGACAGCGTGGCGCGCATCCACACCGACGTGCTGGTGTGGAACGGCACGCGCACGCCGCCCGGCCTGGTGGCCACCGGGGGCGCGGGCACCGGCAGCGGCCGGCTGCAGATCGACGCCCGGCGCATCGAACTGGGCGCCGCGCGCGACATGCGCGTGGACACCGTGCACGACATGGACCGGCTGGTGCTGGGCTTCGGCGAGGTGCAACTCAATGCGAGCGAACAGGTCACGGCGCGGCAGAAGGGCTCGCTCTCGGTCTACCAGTCGCAGGGCGCGTGGGACGAAGCGGCCAAGGGCTACGTGCGCACGGGCGGCACGCTGCGCATCGACACGCCGCTGTTGACCGGCGAGGCCGGCTCGGTGATGCGCTACACCGCCGGCGGCGACGTGCGCGTGGGCGCGCCGCAAGGCATGCAGCCGGCCACGATGACCGACGCCGAAGCGTCCCGCGCGCTCGGCGCCGAGATCGCCATCGACGGGCGCAGCGTGACGCTCGACACCGCCGTGGTGCTGCCCAGCGGCAAGCTGGTGCTGCGCGCCGAGGGCGACGTGCAGCTGCACGACGGCGCACGGCTGGACCTGGCCGGCCGGCGCCTGCGCTTCTTCGACGTCGACAAGTACAGCTGGGGCGGCGACGTGGAGATCGAAAGCCGCACGGGCAACGTGCGCCAGGCCGCGGGCGCGCAGATCGACCTGTCGGCGCAGAACAACCGCGCCGGCCGGCTGGCCGTCACCGCGCTGGGTGCGGGTGCCGGCCAGGTCGACTTGCTGGGCCGCATCGCCGGCGGCAGCAGCGGCGAGTACGACGCGGGCGGCACGGCGGTGCCCTACGCGGCCGGGCGCATCGACGTGCGCGCGCAGCGCCTGGCCGACTTCGCCGGCCTGAACCGCCGCCTGACCGACGGCGGCGTGGTCGGCGAGCGCAGCTTCCAGTTCAAGCAGGGCGACCTGGTGGTGGGCGACGAGCTGAAGGCGCGCGAGATCAACCTCTCGGTCGACGGCGGCCGCCTCACCGTGGCCGGCACCGTGGACGCCGGCGGCGTGCAGGTCGGCAGCATCCGGCTGGCGGCGCGCGACGGCGTCACCGTTGGCGGCAACGCACTGCTCGACGCGCACGGCACGCGGCTGCGCGTGGACAGCTACGGCCAGGCCATCGAGGCGCCCAACCGCGCCACCATCGAGATCGACAGCGGCCAGGGCCGCCTGGTGCTGGAGAGCGGCGCGCGCATGGACCTGCGCGCCGGCACCGACGGCACGCCGCGCGCCTTCGGCACGGTGGAGCTCAACGCGCCGCGCCTGGGCGGCGCGCGCGGCAACGACATCGACATCGACGCCGGCGGCACGCAGCGCATCGAGGGCGCGCGCACGATCACCGTCAACGGCTTCTTCCGCTACGACGACGCGCCCACGGGCACCGACCCGGACATCAGCGGGCGGCCCTACCAGCGCATCGACCAGGCCTACCTGCAAGCCAAGCACGAGGACAGCACGGCCTTCATGCGCAACGTGCTGGCCAACGGCGCGCTGGTCGACGGCCGGCTGGCCGGCTTGCGCGCGTACGGCGATGCCTTCCACCTGCGCCCTGGCGTGCAGATCGTGAGCCGCACGCCCGATGGCGACCTGCAGATCGACGGCGACCTCGACCTCTCGGGCTTCCGCTACGACAGCCTCAACGCGCGCACGCAGCGCACCGGCGTCTACGGCTCGGGCGAGGCCGGCGCGCTGGTGATGCGCGCGGGCGGCAACCTGAAGATCCACGGCAGCATCAACGACGGCTTCGACACCTCGGCGCTGCCGGCCACGCGCGACGACGACGGCTGGGTGCTGCTGAAAGGGCGCGTGCCCTTCGGCGGCGACGTGGTGGTGCCGCGCGGCGGCGTGGTCACGCTGGCCGAGAACACCTTCCTGCAGCCCGGGCGCGCGCTCAACTTCCAGGCGCCGCTCAAGGCCATGAGCCTGGCGGCCGGCACCGTGCTGCCGGTGCGCGCGGTGCTCACCGAGGGCTACACGCTGCCCGCGGGCACCGTGCTCGGCGGTGCGGTGCGCGATGCGTCCGGCCAGGTCCTTCATCCGGCCGGCACCGTGCTGGCGCAGCCGCTCGTGCTGGGCGCGAACATGCAGCTGGACCCCGGCGTGCGGCTGGCGGGCGCGGCCAAGGTCGGCCCGATGCTGTGGCCGGTCGGCGTGCCGCTGCCGTTCCCCGACGGCGCCGTGCTGGACGTCAACCAGCCGCCGTTCTACCGCTACAACGGCCCGGTGCTGGCGCGCGAGGTGCCGCTGCAGCGCGGCGCCGTCATCCCGGCCGAGACGGTGGTCGTGCTGCCCGGCGGCGCGGCGTCGGTGCGGCTGCGCCTGGCCGACGGCGACGGCAACCAGGGCCGCAACTTCGCCATCGCGCCGATGCTGGCCGAGGGCTCGCAGTCGTGGTCGATGCGCCTGGTGGCCGGTGCCGACACGCAGGCCGCCGACAGCCGCGCGCTGCAGCCGCGCGGGCCGCAGCGCGACCTGCTGCTGGCCGACACGCACTACGGCAACGCCTTCACGAAGCAACTGGTCTCCGGCGGCAAGGTGTGGTCCTGGAACCAGCAGGCGGCCGACGAAGGCTGGGGCAGCTTGGGCAGCATCCTCACGCCGGAGGAGGTGTCCTGGGGCATGTGCGACATCGGCTACTGCGACCTGGTCTCCGAGACCCCCGAGGTCTGGGACTTCAAGTCCTACCCCGTGCGCCAGCCGCTGTTCAGCGTGCTGCGCACCGGCACCGGCGACCTGGACCTGCTGGCCGGCAACGACTTCACGCAGCGCTCGCCCTACGGCATCTACACCGCCGGCACCCGCGCCGCGGCGCGCGCGGACGACGCCGACTTCCACCTGCCGCGCGCCAAGGGCCCGCAAGGCACGGTGCTCAACGGCGGCTACGACATCTTCGAGCAGTTCGTCGACAGCCAGAGCCTGTACCGCGCCTGGTACCCCGACCACGGCGGCAACCTGCGCATGCGCGTGCAGGGCGATGCGCGCGGCGACACCATCGGCGTGCGCGGCAACATGCGCCGCACCACCGACGAACTGGGCGTGTTCCGCAAGCAGATGCCCAGCGCCATGCTCGGCAACTGGCTGTGGCGCCAGGGCACCGGCAGCGTGGTGCCGGGCGCCGAGGGCGTGCCCACCGCGTGGTGGATCAACTTCGGCAGCTACGTCGCGGGCCACGAAGGCACGACCTACGACCTCGGCGGCCTCTGGCCCTACCTGGTGGGCTTCACCGGCATCGGCACGCTGGGCGGCGGCAACCTGGTGTTCGAGACCGGCGGCAACGCCGGGATGATGGAGCAGATGGGCGACCACAGCGCCACCTACGTGGCACGCAGCCAGGGCCTGCATCTCGCCGTGGGCAGCACCGGCCGCGTGACGCGCGCGGGCGAGCTGCTGCTGACCGGCGGCGGCGACCTGGACGTGCGCATCGGCGGCACGCTGAACCCGGCGCCCGAGGTGCGCGCAGTGCCCGCCAGCACCACCTGGCAGGCCGGCAGCCTCCAGCGCTACGACCGCATGCGGCTGGACCTGAACGGGGTCTTCGCCAACCTGCGCGGCGCGCTGCGGCTGGAAAGCGGCGCGGTGGGCGGCATCGAGCTGGACTTCGGCACGCCCGGCCCGAAGGACTCGCGCGCGCTCAGCCCCTACGTCGCCGGTTCGTCGATCGCCTCGGGCGGCCCGGTGCTGATTCCCGGCGATGCCGGCGTGCGGCTCGATGCGCGCGGCGATCTGGTGCTGGGCGGCGTGGCCGATCCGGGTCGCGTGCCCACGCTCACGCACGGCACGCCCTTCAGCGCCAACGGCACGCAGCACCCGGGCGAGGGCTGGACCTGGTTCTCGCTGTGGACGCCGTCGACCGCGATCGACCTGTTCAGCGCCGGCGGCAACCTCACGCCGACGCTGGGCTGGACCGACCTGGGCGATCGCACCAACCACCAGGCGACCGACGGCCGCTTCGTCTACCCGGCGGTGCTGCGCGCGCTGGCGGCCAGCGGCAGCCTGTACTACGGCAGCGCGAGCTCGGGCGTGCGCGACGAATCGAGCAACGGGCCGGTGCTGTCGCCCTGGAGCCTCACGCTGGCGCCGTCGCCGGTCGGCCCGCAGTACGCGGTGAAGCGCACCGCGCAGCTGGAGCTGCTGGCGCGCGACTCCATTCACGCGGCGGGCTACACCATCACGCCCTCGGGCGCCGATCCGTCGCGGCTGGTGGACCCGTTCCAGCCGGGCTTCGCCGCGCTGGGCGGCGAACTCTGGTACGGCCGCGAGCTGATCCACAACACGGCCGCCGACGCGCTGCTGCCCTCCATTGCACTGGACGGCCAGAATTCGTGGCTGCGCTTTCCGCTGTTCACGCTCACCTCGCCCAGCGTGGCCGACGTGGCGCCGGCGGGCCAGCCGCCGTCGCGCTTCTACGCGCTGGAGGGCGACATCGTGGGCCTGCGCACCGGCTCGATCGTCTACCGCGGCTCCAACACCGGCGTGGCGACGCCGAACGGGCTCTGGTACGAAGGCGCCGGCCCGGTGGCGATCCGCGCCGGGCGCGACATCGTCGGCGCCGGCACCGCGCTGGGCGAGGTCGATCTGGTGCCGTCGGAGGGCGCGGGCTGGCGCGGGCGCGATTTTCCCGGCCGACCGGAACTGCCGCCGCAGCCGCAGACGCTGAACGCCGCCTCGGCGCGCGGCAACCTGATCGTGCACCGCCACGCCGACGACGTGTCGGTGGTGGAGGCCGGGCGCGACATCCGCAACAGCAGCTTCCACATCGCCGGCCCCGGCGAGCTGGTACTGAGCGCCGGGCGCGAGCTGTACATGGCCGACAAGGGCGAACTCAAGAGCCTGGGCGCCATCGTCAACGTGAAGCCGGGCGACCGCAGCAGCGGCGCCGGCATCTCGGTGGCGGTGGGCGTGGGCCGCGACGGGCCGGACTGGGCCGGCTTTGCCGCGCGCTACCTCGATCCCAAGCGCCGCGCCGCGAGCGGCCAGCCCTTCGCCGACCAGCCCGGCACCGCGCTGTACAGCTACGGCGGCGAGCTCACGCTGGCCGGCTGGCTGTCGCAGCAGTTCGGCTACGGCGGCGACGAGGCCGGCGCCGATGCCTACCTGAAGCGCAAGCAGGCCGAGATCGACGGCCAGCGCAGCGAAGGCGGCGGCAGCACGCGCCGCGACCTGGTGCGCGAGTTCGGCCTGGCCGAAGGCCTGCACCTGGTGAACTGGCTGCGCGATCGCTTCGGCGGGCGCAACAGCCAGGGCCGCCACTTCGACGCCGCCACCATGGACGCGCAGGCCTTCTTCGCCGCGCTGCCGCCCGAGCAGCAGCAGGTGTACCTGCGCAACGTGTACTTCGCCGAGCTGCGCGCCGGCGGGCGCGAGTACAACGAGGAGGGCGGTCCGCGCCGGGGCAGCTACCTGCGCGGGCGCGAGGCCATCGCCACGCTGTTCCCCGCGCAGGGCGCCGACGGCAGCGCGCGCCGCTACCAGGGCGACCTGACCATGTTCAGCAGCGCCAACTACTACGCGAGCAGCTCGGACCCGTTCACCAAGCGCCCGCAGGCCGGCAAGAGCTATCTGCGGCGCGATGCCTGGACGGCCGCCGGCCGGCCCAGCGACATCGGCGTGTACGACGCGCTCGATGCCGGCATCCACACCAACTTCGGCGGCAACGTGAACATCCTCGTGCCGGGCGGGCGCACGCTGGTGGGGGTGGACGGCGGCTTCGTGCCGGGCGAGGGCTCGGGCGTGCTGACGCAGGGCGCGGGCGAGGTGCAGATCTACTCGCTGGACAGCATCCTGCTGGGCCAGAGCCGCATCTTCACCACCTTCGGCGGCGGCATCCTGGCCTGGTCGGCACAGGGCGACATCAACGCCGGGCGGGGCTCCAAGTCGACCGTGGTCTACACGCCGCAGCGGCGCCTGTACGACGACGCCGGCAACGTCAGCCTGTCGCCGACCACGCCCAACACCGGCGCCGGCATCGCCACGCTGAACCCGATCCCCGAGGTGCCGCCGGGCGACATCGACCTGATCGCGCCGCTGGGCACCATCGACGCGGGCGAGGCGGGCATCCGCGTGTCGGGCAACGTGAACCTGGCGGCGCTGCGCGTGGCCAATGCCGAGAACATCCAGGTGCAGGGCAAGTCCACCGGCGTCCCGGTGGTGGCGGCGGTGAACGTGGGCGCGCTCACCAACGCCAGCGCCGCCGCCTCGCAGGCCGCCACCGCGGCGCAGGACGCCGTGCAGCGCGACCGCGCGGCCCAGCGCCAGGCGCTGCCCTCGGTGTTCACGGTGCGCGTGCTCGGCTTCGGCAACGAGCCCGCGGGTGGCGAGGGCGGTGGCAACGGTGCCGGCCGCGAGCGCAGCGGCGCGGCCTACGACCCCAAGGGCGTGGTGCAGGTGCTCGGCGCGGGCGCGCTCACGACCGCGCAGATGCAGTCGCTGACGCCGGGCGAGCAGCGGGGGCTGAAACGCTGAGGCGCTGAACCTTTGCGCTACCCGCGCCGGCGAAAAAAACACAAGGGCCTCCCATGCGGAGGCCCTTCTTCTTATGTGCGCGAAACCCGCCGCGCCGGACCTCGTGCCGATTTCTTGATGAAGTTTTCGTGACAAACGACAGTCGCCGCGCACGCCGTGCGTCTAGGTATCGGTACGCAGCAGCGACATGAAGGCTCTCCACCATGAGCCGCTGCCACGCGAGCTTCATCCTTGAGAACCGAGCTGTAAATGCATGACATGAAGAAGAACGCCCCACCGACCTGCTGGAGAGCGGTGTGGCTGGCGGTGATGGCGATCGGTGCCCCGGTGGCAGCGTTCGCACAAGCACCTGCCGCTGTCTCCACGCCGGCCGCGACCTCGGCCACCCCACCGGCCGCACCCGCGGCCACCGAACCGGCCCGCAAGGTCGACATCGCCGAATACATCGTGCGCGGCAACACCGTGCTGGACGCCCGCGCCATCGAGAAGGCGGTCACGCCCTTCCTCGGCCCCGAGCGCACGCTCAAGGACGTGGAGGGCGCGCGCGACGCGCTGCTCGCGGCCTACCAGGCGGCGGGCTACCAGTCGGTGTACGTCGACCTGCCCGAACAGCAGGTCACGCAGGGCGTGGTGTTCCTGCAGGTCAACGAGACCCGCGTGGGCCGCGTGCGCGTGGTGGGCGCCGAGTACAACTCGCCGCTCGACGTGCGCGACCAGGTGCCGGCGCTGAAGGAGGGCGGCGTGCCCGACTTCAACAAGGCCCAGGCCGAGCTCACCGCGCTCAACCGCAGCCCCAAGCGCCAGGTGATGCCGCTGGTGCGACCGGGTGCGATGCCGGGCACGATGGACGTCGACCTGAAGGTCGAGGACCAGAGCCCGTGGCGCGCCAGCGTGGGCCTGAACAACGACTACAGCGCCGACACGCGCAAGCTGCGCGCCAGCGCCTCGCTGGGCCACGACAACCTCTGGCAGATGGGCCACAGCGCCTCCATCAGCTTCTTCGGCGCGCCGCAGGACCTGAACCAGACGCAGGTGTTCTCGGCCTCGTACAACGCGCCGCTCAAGGGCACGAACTGGAGCCTGGAAGCCAACGCCTTCGTGTCCGACAGCAACGTGGCCACCGTGGGCGGCACCACCGTGCTGGGCAAGGGCCACTCCATCGGCCTGAAGGCCACCTACACGGTGCCCAACACCGGCAACTGGTGGCATGCCTTCAGCGTGGGCGTCGACTTCAAGAACAACAAGGAAGCGCTGACGCTCAAGGGCAGCGGCGACACCGTGCCGCTCAAGTACGCGCCGATCACGCTGTCGTACTCGGGCTTCCGCCAGACCGACAAGAGCCAGTACGGCGTGGGCGTGTCGCTGGTGGCGGGCACCAGCAGCTCGTTCAAGTACGGCAGCGACTGGGCGGCCTTCGACTACAAGCGCTACAAGGCTTCGCCCAGCTTCATGGTGCTGAAGACCGATCTCAACGGCGCGCACAGCTTCGAGGGCGGCACGCAGGTGGCCTTCCGCGTCAACGCACAGATGACCGATTCGCCGCTCGTCTCGAGCGAGCAGATCGCCGCGGGCGGCATGAACTCGGTGCGCGGCTATCTGTCGGCCGAGGCCACCGGCGACTACGGCGTGGTCGGCTCGGTCGAGCTGCGCAGCAAGCCGCTCGCCTTCCTGGGCAGCACCGTCGAGAACTGGCGCGTGTACGCCTTCGCCGATGCCGCGCGGCTGCGCCTGAAGAGCCCGCTGCCCGAGCAGGCCGAGCGCTTCTCGCTGTATTCGGTGGGCGTGGGCACGACCTTCAAGGTGGGCACGTATTTCTCGGGCCGCGTCGACATCGGCTATCCGCTGGTCGACGGGCCGCGCACCAAGAAGCACGACACGCAGGTGAATTTCAGCATCACCGCGAGCTACTGACCGAACGAACGACCGACGGCAACAGCCATTCCTCTTTTCGATTTTTTTCTCATTCCACGAGCTTTCCGGAGAACCCTGTCATGCGACGACTTCTTTTCATCGCGCTCACGCTGCTGAGCACGCTCCTGCCGGGCCTGGCCCATGCCTGGTGGCAGGCCGAATGGGCCTACCGCAAACCCGTCACCATCGACGGCGGCCCGCAGGCCGGCGCCATCGGCGGCGATGCCGGCCGCGTGCCGGTGCTGGTGCGCCTGCACACGGGCAACTTCAAGTTCGAGGGCGTGAGCGAGACCGGCGCCGACCTGCGCTTTGTCGCGGGTGACGACAAGACCGTGCTCAACCACCAGATCGAGCAGTTCGATCCGCTGCTGGGCATCGCGCTGATCTGGGTCGACGTGCCCAACGTCTCGGCCGGCACGCCGCAAAAGCTGTGGATGTACTACGGCAACCCCAAGGCCCCGGCCTCGGGCAACGGCCAGCGCAGCTTCGACCCCGACTACACGCTGGTCTACCACTTCGCCGAAGGCGCGGTGCCGCCGCGCGACACCACCGCCTACGGCAACAACGGCCAGACCGCGGCGGTGCCCGTCGAAGGCACGATCATCGGCAAGGGCGCCCAGCTCGGCAACGGCGCGCTGATGCTGCCCGCCACGCCCTCGCTGGCCGTGACGGCCGGCGGCACGCTGACCTTCTCGGCCTGGATCAAGCCCGATTCGCTCGGCGCGCGCCAGGCGATCTATGCGCGCCGCGACGGCGCCGGCGAGCTCGTGGTCGGCATCGACCAGGGCGTGCCCTTCGTGCAGGTGAACGGCCAGCGCAGCACGCCCGGCCAGCCGGTGCAGGCCGGCCAGTGGGCGCACCTGGCGGTGAAGGCCGAGGGCGACAGCGTCGCGCTGTATGTGGGCGGCCGTCCGGCCGTGTCGCTGGCGGCGAAGCTGCCCGCGCTGAACACCGCCGCCGCGCTCGGTGCCGATGCACCGGCTGCCGCGCCCGCTGCATCGGGCGCTGCACCCGTGGCCGGCTTTGCGCCGTTCACCGGCGCGATCGACGAAGTGCGCCTGTCGAAGGTCGCACGCCCCGACGCGCTGCTGCTGGCCGATGCCGTGTCGCAAGGCGCCGAGTCGCGCCTGGCCGCGTTCGGCCCCGACGAGCAGCAGGCCGGCAAGAGCCACTTCGGCTTCATCCTGGCCGCGATGCCGCTGGACGCGTGGATCGTGGTGGGCCTGCTGGGCCTGATGATGGCGCTGTCGTGGGCCATCATGATCGGCAAGGGCCGCAACTTCGGCGCCACCTCGCGCGCCAACGCCACCTTCATCGAGCACTTCCGCGAAGCCGCGGGCGCACCGCTGGACCGCCTGGCCACCAACAACACGGTGCCGCAGGAAGTGCGTGCCGATTCCTCGCTGTGGCGCCTGTACGAAGTGGCCATCGAGGAGATGCGCCGCCGCCATGACCGCGGCTACGACCTGAACGCCGTGTCGGCCTCCACCATCGGCGCCATCCGCGCCGCGATGGACGGCGTGATGGTGCGCGAGACCGAGCGCATGTCCAAGCGCATGAACTGGCTCTCGACCACCATCGAAGGCGCGCCGTACGTGGGCCTCTTTGGCACCGTGATCGGCATCATGCTGGTGTTCGTGGTGGCGGCCATGGCCGGCGCCGTGGACATCAACTCGGTGGCGCCCGGCATGGCCGCCGCGCTGCTGTGTACCGCCGCCGGCCTGGGCGTCGCGATCCCTGCGCTGTTCGGCTACAACTGGCTGGCCTCGCGCTCGGACGCCATCGGCGCCGACATGGCCGTGTTCGTCGACGAGTTCGTCACGCGCCTGGCCGAAGAGCAGGGCGAAGGCCGCTCGCTGCCGGTGGCCGTGCAGGCGCGCCGCGCCTGAGGACCGCGCACCATGGCAAACACAGCCGCGAAGTTCGCCGTGCGCAAGCGCACGGGCGGCATCAACATCACGCCCTTCGTCGACGTGCTGCTGGTGGTGCTGGTGATCTTCATCCTCACCAGCAACGCCAGCATCCCGGGCATCAAGGTCGACCTGCCCAAGGCCAGCGCCTCGGTGGCGCTGGAGAAGCCCAAGACCAAGGCCATCACGATCGACAACGCGGGCAACGTGTTCCTGGACGCCTACCCGGTCACGCTGCCCGAGCTCGAGGAGCGCCTGCGCACCGAGAAGGCGCTGTCGCCCGACTTTCCCGTGATCGTGCGCGGCGATGCCAGCGTGCAGTACGCGAAAGTGGTCGACGTGCTCGACCTGCTGCGCCGCATCGAGCTGAACCAGATCGGCCTCGTGACCGGCAAGCAGAAGTGAGGACCGGAGCGTGAACCCTCGCGACCCGATTTCTTCTGCCTTGCCTGCGCCGCGCTCCAGCGGCACGGGTGGAACGGCCGCGCTGTGGCGCCGCTGGGGTGGGGTGGTCATCGGCCTGGCGATCGTCGTGGCGCTGGCGCTGCTCGTGTGGCGGCTCCTGTCCGACACCGCGAGCCAGAAGCGCGTGGTGGCCGACGCACCCACGCTGATGCTGCCGCCGCCCCCGCCTCCGCCGCCCGAACCCGAGAAGCTGCCCGAGCCCGAGCCGGAAAAGATCAAGCCCGAAGTGGTCGAGCCCGAGCCCAAGCCGGTCGAGCCGCTGGAAGCGCCGAAGGACGACGCGCCGCCCAGCCCCTCGAAAGACCTGGGCGACCCGGTGACCATGGACAGCGCCGGCCAGGCCGGCAACGACGCTTTCGGCATCCAGGCCGGCAGCGGCGGCGGCATGAGCGGCACCGGCGCCGGCGGCGGCCTGGGCAGCGGCTCGTACGCGCGCTACGTGTCGAGCATGTTGCAGCAGGCGCTGTCGCGCGATCCGCGCACGCGCCAGCTGGTGTTCGACGACATCCAGATCGACCTGTGGCTCGGCGCCGACGGCAAGACCACGCGCGCCCAGCTGGTGCGCGGCACCGGCACCGAGGACATCGACGAGGCCGTGCTGGCGCTGGTGCGCGGGCTCGATCGCGTCGACGAACGTCCGCCGGCCTCGATGCGCTTTCCGATGCGCGTGTCGATGAAAGGCCGCCGGCCATGACTTTCCACACCTGTACGGCCGACGCCCGGCCCGACTCCTTTCCTCCAGTGAACGAAGCGATGAACACCCTGCACAACACCCTCCCGCGCCGGGGCGCGATGCCGGCCCTGCGCCAGTGCGCGCTCGCGGCGGCCGTGGCCTCCGCCTTCGTGCTGTCGGCCGGCACCGCCATGGCCCAGACCGCCGCCGCGCCCGCGGGCGAATCCGCCATGGTCAAGCTGATCCGCGGCCTCATTCAAAGCGGCACGCTCGCCAAGGACGTGGGCGAAGCGCTGCTGGCGCAGGCCCAGACCGAAGCCATCGCCGCGCAGCAGGCGCAGCGCCAGGCGGCCGTGTCGGCCACCGCCGCATCGGCCACCGTCGCGGGCGGCATGCGCCTCGAAGCGGGCGACGTGCGTGTGCCCTACATCTCGCAGACCGTGCGCGACCAGATCCGCGACGAAGTCAAGGCGCAGGTCATGGCCCAGGCCAAGGACGAAGGCTGGGCCGCGCCCAACGAGACGCCCGAGTGGAGCAAACGCATCCGCTTCGAAGGCGACGTGCGCGTGCGCAACGAGTCGCGCAGCTACGCCGGCAACAACAGCGACATCGAGATCAACTGGCCCTCGCTCAACCAGGGCAGCGGCTACGACGTCAACCCGAACACCAACCTGTCGCTGCCGTCGATCCTGAACACGCGCCAGGACCGCCGCAACCTGTTCCGTGCCCGCGCACGCGTGGGCCTGCTGGCCGACCTGTCGGAGAACACCAAGGCCGGCGTGCGCCTGGCCTCGGGCAGCGACGAAAGCCCCGTCTCGACCACCACCACGCTGGGCGGTGGCCTGGGCAAGAAGAGCGTGTGGCTCGACCAGATGTGGATCTCGCACAAGCCGACCGACTGGCTCACCGTGACCGGCGGTCGGTTTGCCAACCCCTTCATGTCGACCGACCTGCTGTATTCGAGCGACCTGAACTTCGACGGCATTGCCGCGCAGTTCGACAAGAAGCTCGCTTCGAACCGCGACCTCTCGCTGTTCGGCACGCTGGGCCTCATTCCGCTCGAGTACTCGGCGGACGGTTCGCCCACGCGCAGCCAGCGCAAGATGAAGAGCGAGAACAAGTGGCTGCTCGGCGCGCAGGTGGGCGCCGACTGGAAGATCAACGAAGACAACCGCGTGCGCGGCGCGCTGGCGTACTACAACTTCCGCAACGTCAGCGGCCAGGTCTCCGAGCCCTGCGCGCTGTACGCGGGCGCCGACGGCTGCAGCACCGACTGGTCGCGCCCGGCCTTCATGCAGAAGGGCAATACGCTCATGCTGCTGCGCGACATCTCGCTCGACCCGCTCAACCCGGCCGGCACGCCGCAGCCGCAGTACGTGGGCTTGGCCTCGAAGTTCCGCCTGATCGACCTGAACCTGCGCTGGGACACCCAGGTGGCCGGCAACAACCTGCGCCTGGACGCCAACTTCGTGCGCAACACCGCCTACGACGCCAACGACATCTGGAAGCGCGGCGGCATCCGCGGCGCCATCGTGAACAACTTCGGCCCGACCGGCGGCACCACCCAGTCCGACTTCAAGAGCGGCGGCAACGCCTACATGCTGCAGGCCACCTACGGCAAGCCGGCACCGGCCGCACGCGGCGACTGGAACGTGCTCGCGGGCTACAAGCGCATCGAGCCCGACGCCATGCCCGACGGCTACAACGATTCGAGCTTCCACGGCGGCGGCACCAATGCGCGCGGCTACTTCCTGGGCGGCTCGTACGCGATCGACAAGAACATGTGGTTCACCGGCCGCTGGATCTCGACCAAGGAGGTCTACGGCCCGCCGCTGTCGATCGACACCCTGCAGCTCGAATTCAATGCGCGTTTCTAAGAAGGAGTCCGCCGTGTCCCGAACGATCTTCCCGGCGCTGGCCCTGGCCGCGCTGGCCGCCACGGCCGGCGTCGCGCAGGCCCAGCAGCCGCAGGGCCAGAGCATGGAGGAGCGGCTGCGCGCGCAGCTGCGCACCACCACCACCCAGCTGCAGCAGGCGCAGAACGAGCTGGCCGCGCTCAAGGCCGGCCAGCCCGCGGGCAAGGCCTCCGCGGCACCCGGCGCGGCGCCGGCCGCGTCCGAGCTCGAGACGCTGAAGAAGGAACTGGCCGCCAGCCAGGCCCAGCTCGCTTCCGAGCGCCACGCGCGCGGCCAGGCCAGCGCCGGCAACGCGCAGCTGCGCGAGCAGGCCCAGGCCGCCAGCGAGAAGGCGGGCGCGCAGATCGCGCAGTTCCGCGGCGCCTACGACGAGCTGCTGAAGATGGCGCGCGCCTCCGAGGCCGAACGCCAGCGCCTGGCCGGCGAGGCCGCGCTGCAGCGCACCGCGCTCACGCAGTGCGAGGCCAAGAACACGCAGCTGTATGCCGTCGGGCAAGAGGTGCTGCGCGCCTACGAAACCATGGACGTGGGCAGCGTGCTCGCCTCGCGCCAACCCTTTGCGGCGCAAAGCCGCGTCAAGTACGAACAGATCGCGCAGCAGTACGGCGACAAGCTCTACGAGAGCCGCTTCGACGTGCGCGCCGTGAGCGCGCCGGCGCCTGCGGCTGCTGCATCCGCCACGGAAGGAAAGCCCCAATGAACCCCGCACAAGCCACTCCCGCAGCCGGACTCGGCCGCCGCCTGCGCGCGGCGGCCGGCGTGCTGCTCGTCTCGTCGGTCGGCGTGGCCGCCGCGCAGCAACCCGCCGCGCCCGGCCCCGCCGTGGTCGCGCGCATCGGCGAAGTGACCATCGGCCAGGACGAGATCGAGAAGCTGCTGCAGACCCTGCCCGAGACCGAACGCGCCGCTGTCAAGGCCGACCGCGCGAGCCTCGACGGCTGGCTGCGCCAGCGCCTCGTGAGCGAAGCGCTGCTGCGCGATGCCCGCGCCAAGGGCTGGGCCGACCGGCCCGACGTGAAGGCGAAGATCGACGCCGCCACGCGCGAGATCACCGCGCGCATCGTCGCCTCCAGCTACCTCGAATCCGTGAGCCAGGTGCCCGCGGGCTTCCCCTCGGACGCCGAGGTGAAGGCCGCCTACGACCAGGGCAAGACCGGCTTCAACCTGCCGGCCGCCTACCGCGTGGCGCAGATCTACCTGGCCACGCCCGAGCGCGACCCGGCCGCCATCGCCAAGGTGCGCGACGAAGCGAATCGTCTCGCCAAGCAGGCCCGCAGCGGCGACTTCGCCGCCGTGGCGCGCACCAGCTCGCAGGACCGCCGCAGCGCCGAACGCGGCGGCGAGGTCGACACGCTGCCGCTCGCGCGCATCCTGCCCGAGCTGCGCGACACTGTGGCCAGGCTCAAGCAGGGCCAGGTCAGCGAACCGGTGCAGGCTGAGGCCGGCTTCCACATCGTCAAGCTGCTCGACACCCAGCCCGCGCGCACCGCCACCCTCGAGGAGATGAAGCCGCAACTGCAGGCCGCGCTGCGCCAGCAGCGGCAGCAGCAGCTGGTGCAGGCCTACATGGCCCAGCTGGCGCCGCCGGCGCAACTGAGCATCGACAGCGCCGCGCTCGACGCCGCGCTCAAGAAAACCAACTGAACCCGTTCCCCCTTTTTCCTGAAAGAACAACCACACCATGAACACCACCGCCACGACCCCGGACACCGACGACCAGGCCGCCACGCCGGCGCCTTTCGAGATGCTCGACGCCGTCACGCCCGACCAGGTGTCGGATGCCATCAAGGCCGCCGGCGGCGCCGTCACCGCCATCGAACAGGATGGCGTGGTGCGCCTGCACAGCGCCAGCCACGGCATCGGCTTCCAGGTGCTGTGGGGCAACGCCGTCACCACCACCCAGTACACCGACTTCACCCTGAGCTGCCCGCTGCGCGTGCAGGGCGGCACGCTGCCCGAGGCCGTGCTCGCCGCCTGGCACCGCAGCAAGCGCTTTGCGCGCGTGGCGCAGCACGGCGACTTCGTCGTGCTCGAGATGGACGTCGTCGTGGCCGGCGGCGTCAGCCCCGCCTACCTGGCCTTCGCCGTGCGTCTGTGGATGCAGATGATGGGCGAGTTCTTCCTGCACCTGCGCAACTACGGCCCCGCCGCCGAGACGCGCGGCGACGCGGCGAATGCCGACGCCGCTGCTGCCACCGCCGCCGTCCAGGGTGTGCCCGCCGCCGCGTGATGCCACTGCCCATGCGCGCTGCATCCGGCCTGTCCGTGGACGACCACCACCATCCCTCGCACGACTCGCCCACGGGCCGCGCCATCCAGGCCGCGGCGCGCCAGGCCCAACGCGCGCGCCGCGCCGAGACCGTGCGGCTGCGCCAGCGCGCCGCGCTGCTCGAGCTGCTGGTGCAGACCATGGCGGAGCTGCACATCTCGATGGCCGAGCTCAATGCGGCGCGCAAGGCGCTGGCGCCTGCTTGGCGCCAGGTGGGAGACGGGGGCGCCTCGCTCGATCGCGATCTGGAGCGTTGACGCCATGCGGCGAGGCGACGGAGGGTAGGGCAGAATCGCGCGCCCCACGCTCCCGAAAGGCCGCACCCGTGACGACGCCCGCCCGCTCTGCCCAGATCGCACAGACCACGCCCACGGGCGCCGCCATCGCGGAGAAGGTGGTGCAGGCCTACGACTTCGGCGAGGTCCGGTCGTGCGAGCTGCTGCGGCGCAGCTTCAACCATGTCTACGGCCTGCAGTTTGCCGACGGCCGCCACGCCGTCGCGCGCCTGAGCGCCGACCGCCCGCGCGGCGCCCCCAACATCGGCTACGAAACGGCGCTGCTCGTGCATCTGAAGGCCAGGGGCGTGCCGGTGGCCGGTGCGCTGGCGGCACGCGATGGCGCACATGCTGTCGCGATGGACTTGCCCGAGGGCGAGCGTCCGCTGATCCTGTTCGAGCACCTCGACGGCGACGTGCCCGGCGACGTGCTGCCCGACGTCGAAGCCACCGGCCGCGGCCTGGCACTGCTGCACGAAGCCGCGCAGGACTACCACGGCCCCGCCAGCCGCTACACCCTGGAACTGCCCGACCTGCTGCACGCGTCGCTGGAGCGCCTGCACGCCGCGCCCACCATGACCGACGCGCTGCGCCCGGAGTTCAGCGCCATCGCACGCGCGCTCGAAGCCCGCATCGCCGCGATGCCCGCCCTGACGCGCGTTCACGGGCACGGCGATTGCCACGGCATGAACAACTTCGTGACGGAGGGTCTTGACGGCGTGCGCGTCGCCTCGTTCTTCGACTTCGACGACGCGGGCCCCGGCTGGCTGGCCTACGACCTGTGTGTGTACCTGTGGGCGATGCACCCGCGCACAGTGGGCGGATCGCTCGACGCGACGTCGCTGGCGCGTTGGCGCAGCTACCTGGCGGGCTACCGCAGCGCGCGCCCGTTGGCCTCGGCGGATGTCGAGGCCATCGCTGCCTTCATGGCCGTGCGGCAGTTCTGGCTCATGGGCGAACACGCAGGCCGCATCGCGGTGTGGGGCACGCAGTCGATGCCGACGAGCTGGCTGCGCACGCAGGTGAAGATGTTGACGGCGTGGGCGGAACTGCAGACGCCGGAGTGAGGATTCGGCTCAGGCTTGCGCCACCCAGCCCCTGAAGGCCATGCCTGCATAGAACAGGCGGACGTTGGTGAAACCCGTCTCTTCGAGCAATGCCTCTTCCTGCGCCGGGCTGAGCAGCGTCAGTGTCGAGCCGATCGCGGACGCCGCCTTGCGTGCGTTGTTCGGATCGACACCGGAAGCCGCCGCGAAAGCGACATAGCGCGAGAGCCACAACTCTCGTTCTCCGTCCGCCTGGGGAAAGCTGAGATGCGCCATGACGAACGGCGCACCGGGCTTCAGTCGGCGACGAATTTCCATCAGCGTCGACCTGCGTTCATCGAGCGTCAGGAAGTGCATCGTCAGCAGGCAGGTCGCCGCATCGAACGGGCCTTCGGGTGCGGTGTCGGTGTAGCCGTGGTGCAGCGCGACCCGCTCGGCGAGCGCACCGAGCGTTTCCGCGGCGAGGTCGAGCATGGGCTGCGACGGATCGACGCCGAGGAAATGCCATCGGGGATGTGCCTGCGCGAGCACCTTCAACTCCATGCCACCACCGGCGCCGATGACCAGCACGTGGGCCGCATCCGGCGCGCGTTCGGCGACGAGCAGGGCTGCCATCGTCTGCAGGTCGTGCAGGCCTGGCACCAGGCGGGCGGCTTTCTCGGCGTAGTTGTTGGTGGTGGACGACGTGCTGAAGGCGGGCGAGGGCTGGGACATTTCCACAGTCTATGTGGGCGTCGCGCGCTTCGCCGGAGCAGGGCTGCGGGAGAATCCCGCCAGAAGCGGGCCTCGCCCGAACCCGACGTAGTTTTGCGGAGACCGCCTGCATGTCCATCCCGTCCCTCAGCGTCCGTCGTGCGGTGTCCGACGACGCCGCACGCATCGATGCGCTCTACGGCCAACTGGTCGCAGACGCGGCGCGCTGCGTGCTGCCCGAACGCCTTCAGGCGTTGTCCGAAGACCCGAGGACGGCGCTTCTTGTTGCGGAGATCGACGGCCAGGTGTGCGCCACGGTGCTGGTCTCGCTGTGCGAAGACGTGATGTACGGGCGACAGCCGTTCGCTGTCGTGGAGAACGTCGTCGTCGACGCGGCCGCTCGCAACCGAGGGGTCGGGGTCGCGCTGATGCGGGAGGTCGAGGCGTTCTGCGCGGCGAGCGATTGCTCGAAGATCGTGTTGCTGAGTTCGGTGGAGCGTGAGGACGCCCATCGGTTCTTCGAGCGCTGCGGCTTCGATGGCTGGATCAAGCGCGGGCTCGTCAAATATCGACGGTCCTTTGCTTGAAATCCCGGCCCGGAGCAGGCCTTCGGTCGACCTGCCACAGCCTCAGGCCAGCGTCGATACGCGCTCAGCGCGAGACACCCTCGCGAGCCGCCACGTCATCCCGATCCCCACAACCGTCGCGATCAACCCCACCAGGAACACACTGTCGTGACCGTAGTGGTCGGCAATCAGCCCCGCCATCGGGCCTGTGACGCCGTACGCCAGATCCTGGAACGCCGCGAAGCCGCCGATGGCCGTTCCGCGCAGGTGGGCGGGCACGCGCTTGACGGCCTCCAGTCCCATGGCAGGGAAGACCATCGAGCATCCCATGCCGGTCAGCAGTGCGCCCACCATCGCCACGACGGGATGGGGCGCCAGCCACAGCAGCGCTTGACCCACAGCTTCGATCGCGAGGGAGACCAGCGCGACCTTGGTGCCGCCGATGCGGTCGGGCAAGCGACCCGCCAGCAGACGCACCAGGACGAAGCCCAGGCCGAAGCACGTCAGTCCATAGCCGGCACCCTGCCAGCCATGGGCCAGGAAGTACAGGGGAAAGAATGCGCCCAGGGCGGCGAAGCCGACGCCTTGCAGGCCCACGACCGCGCCTTGCTTCCAGATGAGTCCCAGCACATCCGAGAACGGTGCGCGGCGCCCTTGTGCAGACATGGCGGGCGCGATGGACCACAGCATCGCGCCGCTGACCAGCGGCAGGGCGATGCTGCCCGCCATCAGGCCGGCGAAGCCGAGCCTTTCCAGCAGCCAGAGGCCCAGGGGCCCGCCCACTGCAAATGCGCCATACATGCCGGTGCCGACGAGCGCCATGACCTGCCCGGACCGCGCGGGGCCCATGGCCGCCATCGCCCAGCCCAGCATGCCGACGAGCGCGAAGCTTTCGCCGAGGCCCAGCACGAGACGTCCCACCAGAAGAACCAGGTACGCGCCGACGTCATGGCCCAGCACGGGCAGCGAGGAGGCCCAGCACAGGAGCGATGCCGCCGCATAGAGGACAAGGCCCCGGAACATGGCGACCTTGCCGCCGCGTTCGTCAGCCAGCCGACCCGCCCAGCCGCGACTCAGGATGGTGGACAGGAAAGCAATGCCGACGCCCAGGCCGGACGCGACATTACCCATGCCCAGCGTCTGAGACACGTGAAGCGTCACAGCCGGCATCGACATCGCGACAGACAGGTAGGCGAGAAATAGCGCGAGGGTCATCCAGACCAACGTGCGCAGGGAAGAAGAGTTTGTTTGGACGTTCGTCATCGAGCGCCGCTCCTTGAGTTTTCAAAGGCGGCACCAGCCGGTCGAATGGGCGGGACGATGAGCACCGAAGCGACCCACGCGCACCGCCAGTCGGCATGCGGGTGCCACTGGTGATGCGTTGGTTGACGTAAACGCTTACGGCGGGATGGAGCTCTGAACAGGTCAGAGTCGATTTTTGCAGCGGCGATTCTAGCAACGTGATCGAGAACAGATCATCCGTTCGCGGACGTCGCCCCCGGTCTTCACGTGCCTGCCGCTCGCCGGCGCTTCCTGTCCGGCTACAGTCGGACGGCTCCATGTCCCTGACCCTATGAACAGCATCACTCCCTGCGATCCCGCCCGAACGGCGCGGCGCTTCGCTGCACTCCCTCTCCTGTCGACGCCCACCCTGACGGTGGAGCGCACATAGCCATGCACGAAATCATCTGCCCCCATTGCAGCAAGGCATTCAAGATCGACGAAGCCGGTTACGCGGACATCCTGAAGCAGGTGCGCGACGGCGATTTCGAGAAGCAGCTGCACGAGCGGCTGGAACTGGCCGAGCGCGACAAGCGCGCCGCCGTCGAACTTGCCCAGACCCGGGCCGCCGGCGAACTGCAGAAGGCCGCTGCCGCCAAGGACGGCGAGATCCAGGAACTCAAGGCGAAGCTCGAGGCCGGCGATGTCGCGCGCAAGCTGGCCGTGAGCGAGGCCCTGGGCGCCGTGGAGCGGGAGCGCGACGCGCTCGCCAACGAGCTTGAAAAGGCCAAGCAGGACAAGCTGGCCGCCACCGCGCTCGCCGAGGCACGGCACGTGGGCGAGCTGCAGAAGAGCGCCGCCGCTAAGGACGTGGAAATCCAGGAACTGAAGGCCCGGCTCGACGCCATCGAGGTGGCGAAGAAGCTCGCGATCAGCGAGGCCGTCAGTGTGGTCGAGAAGGAGCGGGACCAGTGGAAGAGCGGCCTCGAGCGGGCGGAGCTCGAGAAGCAGCTCGCCGAGAAGTCGCTCAAGGACAAGTACGAAACGCAGATCAAGGACCGCGACGACGCGATCGAGCGGCTGCGCGACATGAAGGCGCGCCTGTCGACCAAGATGGTGGGCGAGACCCTGGAGCAGCACTGCGAGACCGAGTTCAACCGCATCCGGTCGATGGCGTTTCCCCGCGCCTACTTCGAGAAGGACAACGACGCGCGCACGGGCAGCAAGGGCGACTACATCTTCCGCGACGCGGACGAGGCGGGCACCGAGATCGTCTCGATCATGTTCGAGATGAAGAACGAGAACGACCGCACGGCCACGAAGAACAGGAACGAAGACTTCCTGAAGGAACTCGACAAGGACCGCACCGAGAAGGGCTGCGAGTACGCGGTGCTGGTGTCGCTGCTCGAGCCCGACAACGAGCTCTACAACACCGGGATCGTCGATGTGTTCCATCGCTACCCGAAGATGTATGTCGTGCGCCCGCAGTTCTTCCTGCCCATCATCACGCTGCTGCGCAATGCGGCGATGAATTCGCTCAAGTACAAGTCGGAGCTGGCGCTGGTGAAGGCGCAGAACATCGACATCACGAAGTTCGAGACCGAGCTGGAGACCTTCAAGGCCGCCTTCGGCAGGAACTACGACCTGGCCCACGGCCACTTCCAGAAGGCGATCGCGGAGATCGACAAGTCGATCGATCACCTGCAGAAGACCAAGGAAGCGCTGCTCGGCACCGACCGCAATCTGCGCCTTGCGAACGACAAGGCGCAGGACGTGACGATCAAGAAGCTGACGCGCGGCAACCCGACGATGGCGGCCAAGTTCGCCGAACTCAAGAAGCTCGGGTCTTCCGAGACGGAATGAGCCAGGCGCAGGCGCTACCCAGGAAACACATGAACAACATCACCATCGACTACCGTCAGGACGTGCCCCTGGACCCGGCCGACGTCGCCCGCGTCTTCGACCGCTCCGGCATCAAGCGCCCCACGAACGATCTCGCCCGGATCGCGCGGATGTTCGCCGCGCCCAGCCTCCTGCTGTCGGCCTGGGTCGACAACGAGCTGGTGGGGCTGTCGCGGTCGCTGACCGACCACGCGTACTGCTGCTACCTGTCGGACCTGGCGGTGGACAAGAAGTACCAGGGCCATGGCATCGGCCGGGAACTCGTGAAGCGCACGCAGGCCATCATCGGCGACGAGGTGTCGCTGATCCTGCTGTCTGCGCCCGACGCGATGTCTTACTACCCGACGCTTGGCTTCGAGCTGGCGCAGAACGCGTACGTCATCCGGCGCAAACGCTAGAAGCCGCTACGGCGAGCGCCGTGACCCCGCCAGCCCGGCCTTCGCATCCAGCAGATGCCCGAGCGGCAGCGCCGTCTCCGACTTGATCTCGCGCAGCACGATGCTCGAGCGCACGTGCGTCACGCCGGGCAGGCTGAACAGCACCTCGTGCAGGAAGCGCTCGTAGTGCTTCATGTCGGGCACGGTCACGTTGAGGATGTAGTCCGCGGGCCCGGTCGCCGACACGCAGCGGATGATCTGCGGGCTTGCGGCCACGACTTCTTCGAAGCGTTGCACCATCGCCTCGCTGTGGCGGTCGAGGTTCACCTCGGCCACGGCCGACACGTGCAGGCCCACGTGTTCGGGATCGACGAGCGCGGTGTAGCCGCGGATGACGCCGGCCGCCTCCATGTCCTTGATGCGCTTCCAGCAGGGTGTGGGCGACAGGCCAACGGCCTCGGAAATCTGCTGCACGGTCTGCCGGCCGTCATGCTGCAGTGCAGAAAGAATCTTGAGGCAATGCTCGTCAAGAGAAACAGAACCGACGTTCATCGTGATTTTCGAGTGGATTCTTCTTCAAACAAGGGTCTGCGCCAGTGTATTGAAGAAACACTTACTTGGGGGAGCGCCGAACAATTCCGGGCATGAACGCCCCACTTGAAGCGACCGCACTCCGACGGCCCGACTACCAACTCTCCGACAACCTCTGGGCCGATGCCGGCTCGGTTTTCCTCACCGGTACGCAGGCGCTGATCCGCATCCTGGCGATGCAGAAACAGCGCGACGCGGCACGCGGCCTGCACACGCAGGGCTTCGTCAGCGGCTACCGCGGCTCGCCGCTGGGCATGGTCGACCAAGCCATCTGGAAGGCCGGCGAGCGCTTCAAGAAGACCGGCATCCGCTTCGTTCCTGCCGTGAACGAGGAGCTCGCAGCCACGCAGGTCCTGGGCACGCAGCGTGTCGAATCCGACCCCGAGCGCACCGTCGATGGCGTGTACGCCATGTGGTACGGCAAGGGCCCGGGCGTGGACCGCGCGGGCGATGCGCTCAAGCACGGCAATGCGTACGGCTCGTCGCCGCGCGGCGGCGTGCTGGTGGTGGCGGGCGACGACCACGGCTGCGTGTCGTCGTCGATGCCGCACCAGAGCGACCACGCCTTCATGGCCTGGCGCATGCCCGTGATGCAGCCTGCCAGCGTGGCCGAGTACCTGGAGTTCGGCCTGTACGGCTACGAGCTGTCGCGCTACTCGGGCGCGTGGGTCGGCATGGCGGCGCTGTCCGAAATCGTCGAGAGCGCGGGCACCGTGGACCTCGATGCGGTGAACGCGCGCGTGGCCGCCTGGGAAGACGCCGACGCCGTGCGCGCCGCCACCGGCCACGCCGCGCCGCCCGACGGCCTGCACTACCGCTGGCCCGACCTGCCGTCGCTGCGCATCGAGTCGCGGCTGGAAGACAAGCTCGCGGCCGTGGCCGCCTTCACCCGGCGCAACAGCATCGACCGCCATGTCATCGTGAGCCCGCATGCCAAGGTGGGCATCGTCACCTGCGGCAAGGCGCACCACGACCTGATGGAGGTGCTGCGCCGGCTCGAACTCTCGCCCGATCAGCTCGCGCGCGCCGGTGTGCGGCTGTACAAGGTGGGCCTGAGCTTTCCGGTCGAGCAGACGCGCCTCAAGGAATTCGCGCGCGGGCTTGGCGAGATCCTCATCGTGGAAGAGAAGGGCGCGGTGGTCGAGACGCAGCTGCGCGACATCTTCTACAACGCGCCGCCCGAGGCGCGCCCCGTGCTCGTGGGCAAGCACGACCACGCGGGCCAGCCGCTGGTGTCGGCGCTCGGCGAGCTGCGGCCGTCGCGCCTCATCGAGCTGGTCGCACACTGGCTGGCCGCGCACTTTCCGGAGAACCACGACCTGGGTGATCACCTGCAGCATGTGCGCGACTTCACGCCGCCCGAGCTGCTGGCCAACGCGAGCGATGCGGTCAAGCGCCTGCCGTACTTCTGCGCCGGCTGCCCGCACAACACCAGCACCAAGGTGCCTGAAGGCTCGACGGCGCGCGCGGGTATCGGCTGCCACTTCATGGCCAACTGGATGGACCGCAGCACGGCGGGCCTGATCCAGATGGGCGGCGAGGGCGTCGACTGGATCTCGCACGCGATGTTCACGAAGACGCCGCACGTGTTCCAGAACCTGGGCGACGGCACCTACTACCACTCGGGCTACCTCGCGATCCGCCAGGCCGTGGCGGCCAAGGCCACGCTCACCTACAAGATCCTGTTCAACGACGCGGTCGCGATGACGGGCGGCCAGCCGGTCGACGGCGTCATCAGCGTGGACGCCATTGCGCGGCAGGTGGAGTCGGAGGGCGTCACCAAGGTGGTGGTGGTGAGCGATGCCATCCATCACTACGACGCCATCAAGAACAAGTTTCCGGCGGGCACCGAGTTTCACGACCGCGCCGCGCTCGACGAGGTGCAGCGCCGCCTGCGCGAGATGCCCGGCGTGACCGTGCTCATCTACGAGCAGACCTGCGCCGCAGAGAAGCGCCGTCGCCGCAAGAAGGGCGAGCTGGCCGATCCGCCCAAACGCCTGTTCATCAACGAGGCCGTGTGCGAAGGCTGCGGCGACTGCACCGTGCAGAGCAACTGCGTGGCCGTGCTGCCGCACGAAACGCCGATGGGCCGCAAGCGCAAGATCGACCAGACCAGCTGCAACAAGGACTACTCCTGCGCCAAGGGTTTCTGCCCCAGCTTCGTGGGTGTCACCGGCGGCAAGCTGCGCCGCAAGAGCGGGGCGCTCGCGGCCGGGCGCGATGCCTTCCTGCACCGCGTGGGCGCGCTCGCGCATCCCGCGCCGCACGCATGGACCGGCCCGTACGACCTGCTCGTGACCGGCGTGGGTGGCACCGGCGTGGTGACGGTGGGCGCGGTCATCGCGATGGCCGCGCACCTCGAGGCCAAGTCGGCCAGCGTGCTCGACTTCATGGGCTTCGCGCAGAAGGGCGGCTCGGTGCTGAGCTTCGTGCGGCTGGCCGACACGCCCGAGCGGCTGAACCAGGTGCGCATCGACACGCAGCAGGCCGACGCCATCCTCGCGTGCGACGTGGTGGTGGGCGCCTCGGCCGACGCGCTGCAGACCGTGCGGCACGGGCGCACGCGCGTGCTCGCGAACATCCACGAGATTCCGGTGGCCGAGTCGCTGCGCAACCCCGATGCCGACCTGCATGTCGACCTGCTGCTGGAGAAGATGCGCTTCGTCGCGGGCGAGGAACAGGTCGAGACCTTCGATGCGCAGAGCCTGGCTGAGGAGTTCCTGGGCGACACGCTGGCCGCGAACATCGTGGCAACCGGCTATGCGTGGCAGCGCGGCCTCGTGCCGCTGAGCCTCGAAGCGCTCATGCACGCGATCGAACTCAACGGCGTGGCCGTGGCGGCCAACCAGTCGGCGTTCTCGCTGGGGCGGCTCGCGGCGGGCGACCCTGCGGCGCTTGACCAGTTGCGTGCGGCACCGGTCGAGGCTGCGGCGCACCAGGTCGACGACCGCCCGCTGGAAACGCTGCTCGCCGATGCGCGCCGCCATCTCACCGGCTACCAGAACGCCGCGTGGGCCGCGCGCTTCGAGCAACGCATTCGCGCACTGCAGGCGGTCGAGTCCGCACTGCCGGGCGGCGATGCGAGCCTGCCTTTCACGCGCAACGCCGCGCGCAGCCTCTTGAAGCTCATGAGCTACAAGGACGAGTACGAGGTCGCGCGCTTGTACACCGACGGTGCGTTTCTGCAGAAGCTGAAGGACCAGTTCGAAGGCGACCTGAAGCTCGAGTTCCACATGGCGCCGCCGCTGCTCTCGCGCCCCGCGCACGGACAGGCACCCGCCAAGGTGCGCCTCGGTGGATGGATGCTGCCGGCGATGAAATGGCTGGCCCACGGCAAGCGCCTGCGCGGCACGCCCTTCGACCTGTTCGGCCACACGGCGGAGCGCCGCACCGAGCGCGCGTTGATCGATCACTTCGACCGCCTGCTGCAGGAGATGGCCACCGCGCTGACCCCCGACAACCAGCCGACCGCCGCACGCATCGCGGCGCTGCCGCTGTCGGTGCGCGGCTTCGGCCATGTGAAGCTGGCGAACCTGGATTCGGCGCGCCTGCGCGAGGCCGAGTTGCTGCACCGCTTTGCGCCGTCGCGCTACGCGAAGCCGGTGGACGCGCCCAGCGCCGGGCAGATTCGGGGCATCGCCATCGTGGCCAGCGCCCGGTAGTGGGCGCGGGTGGCGCGCGTGAGTTGCTCGGCTACGATCATTGCCGAAGCACTCACGCCCGCCACACCCCGACGATCACAGGACCCATGCGCGCCTTCCTCTACTACGCCCTGATGCTCCTGCTCGGATATGCCTGGTACAGGTACGGACAGAAGCTGCTGCGAAAGGGCTATCGCGATGAGAAGGGCGAACTCACCCAGGGGCTCGTCGGGCCCGTCGGATTCCTGCTGACCGCTGGCGTGACCTGCTACCTCTTCTTCGCCATGCTGCGCGCCCTGGTCCGGGGCGAGGTGCCCTGCGTCGGAAAGGGTTGCGTGGGGCAGGTCTACACGCTGGCGGCGCATGCGGGCGACTACTGGGCCAACCTGTTCTTCCTGGCGTGGTGCGTGCTGGGCTTGGGCTATGCGATGTACGTGACGCTCAGGATCTGGTTCCGGGCCTAGCCCGCGCAGTGCATGCAGCCGGCTCCCGCGCCAGCATCTCGACGACCAAAGCAATGAACCACTGGTGCCCGGTCAGACCTTGCGCGCTTCGGGCAGATTGCGCTGCAGATCGGGCTGAAAAAGGAGTGAAGGTCTGCTGGTGAGTTGACTTTCGTCACTTTCGGCCGGCGGCGCATGACCCTAACATGCGCGCCATGAGCATTCCTGTGTCGACCCGGGCATCAGCCATCCTGATCGTGGACGACCACGACCTGGTGCGCCTGGGCGTGCGTGCCTTGCTCCAGGCGCAGGCTTCGCCCGACGGGCCGGCGGTCGAGGTCTTCGAAGCCAGCAGCATGGCGCAGGCACTGGCTGTGTATGAGCGCTCTCAGGCGAGCATCGGGTTGGTGTTGCTCGATCTGGCACTTCCTGACACACGAGGCCTGAGCGGCGTGTCCGTTTTTCTCCAGCGTTATCCGCAGGCCCGCGTGGTCGCGTTGTCGGGCGCCGGCGCCACCGCGCTGGCCCAGAACGCCATTGCGCAAAGTGCGTTGGCTCAGGGCGCCAGCGCGTTCTTGCCGAAATCGGCCAACCTCAAGGAGGTCGTGAGCTTCATCCGTGCCTGCGGCCTGCTCGGGAGAGACGTTGTCGATGGCCTGCCAGGTACGTCCAGGTGGGTTGCGCGGGCACCCCGCCGTGCCGCTGGTGGCGCCCTGAGTTCGCTGACAGGAAGCCAGGCGCGTGTGCTGCAGATGATTCTCGAAGGCAAGTCCAACAAGGAGATCGCACTGTTGGCCGAGTTGCGCGAAGGCACGGTGAAGAACTATGTTTCGACGATCCTCTTGCTGTTCGGTGTGCAATCGCGCGCGGAACTGATCAGCAGCCTGCGTTGATTCACCGGAGGAGGTGCAACGCGATCGTCGAAGAAACAAGAACGAAGGGCCAATTCATGAATGACGCTGCCCGATCGATGCATCAGGCCCCGGCGGCCGCCGATCTGGACCATCGGGTGCTCCGCGAACACGTGGCCTCGGTGTATGCCGCGCACACGACGGCCACCTGTGCGCACATCGGCTTCGCCATTGCCATTGGCATCTTCGGCTACTTCAACATCGATTCGACCCACCACCTGCTGGTGATCGGTATGGTCGCCGCCGTCGTGTCGATGAATCTGTATGCCTTGCTTGCGCCGCGGTGGACGCCGGATGTCCCCTTGTCCGAAAGCCACCATTGGGCGCGCCGCTACACGTGGATCGTCACGCTGGTCAGCGTGACCACGGCGCTGCCATGCGCCTTGTTCCTCGTGCTCATCCAGAGCCCGGCAATGACGACCGTTGTGATCGTCGTGATCATGGTCAGCTGGACCCGGGCCATTCAGGCCCGTTGGCCGATCAAGGGGGCCATGTTCGGCTGCGGCATCCCCGTGATGGGCGGGCTGATTCTTGCCTTGATCTGGCACGGTGGCATGCTGCACTGGTTTCTGGCGCTCTTCAGTTTCGCCAATCTGGTACTGACACTGCACGAAGGGGTGAAGCAGAACAAGCGGCTGACAGCCTCCTTGATGTTGCAGTTCGAGAACGAGATGCTCGCCGCACAGTTGCGCGAACGCATCGCCGCCGTGGAGCGAGCCAGCGCGGAAAAGACCCGCTTTCTTGCCGCGGCCAGTCACGACCTGCGCCAGCCGATGCATGCCATTGCACTGTTCGGCGCGGCCATGGAAACCGCACTGCACGACCATCCTGAAAGAACGAATGCCAAACGCCTGATGCGCGCCGTCGACGCGCTCGGCGCGTCGCTGGACACCATGCTCGACGTGTCCCATCTCGATGCAGGCGTCGTCGTGTCTGAACCGCAGGCCCTGGAACTCGATGCGCTGCTTCTTGTCCTCAACCAGACCTTCACCCCCTACGCTGAACAGAAGGGCCTGCAATTGCGCGTCCGTGCCAGTGGCATGTGGGTGCGCAGCGACATCCAGCTGCTGTTTCGCCTGCTTTCGAATCTGGTCGACAACGCCTTGAAGTACACCCACGAGGGCGGTGTGAGCGTGGTCGCGCGGCGGCGAGGAGACAAGGTGTGGCTGGAGGTTCGCGACACCGGCGTCGGCATTGCGCCTGAGCAGTTGAGCCGCATCTTCGAGGAGTTCTATCAGGTCGACAACCCGGGCCGCGACCGGGCGCGCGGACTCGGAATCGGGCTGTCGATCGTCCAGCGGCTGTCGCACCTGATGTCTCACCCGATCGAGGTGCACTCGCGACCGGGACGTGGCACGCATTTCCGCGTGGTCCTGCCGCAAGCCGAGGCAGCGATCACCGCACCGGCCGAGCTGCTGCTCGATGAACTGGAGATGCCCGCGCATCGCAGCCTTGCTGCACCGAACCTGCACGGGCCGGTGCTGCTGATCGACGACGAAGCGGAGATTCGCCTGGCCATGGCGGCACTGCTGCGCGCGCACGCCGTCGATGTGGTGGCTGTGACGGACGAATCGCATGCGGTCGAAGCATTGATGCACCCGGATGCGAAAAGCCTTCCGTTCTCGATGCTCTTGTGCGACTACCGGCTGGCCGACGGGGGAGATGGACTCGAGGTCGGCCTGCGCTTGCTCGAGCGCTTTCAGCTCGACATTCCCCTTCTACTGATAACTGGCGAGACAGCCCCGCAGCAACTGCGGCGTGCACAGTCATCGGGGGTGCCGATGCTGTTCAAGCCGGTGAGCGCCGCTGCGCTCCTGCAGGCGATGGCGGAATTGACATCCGTCACGGGGCAGGCACGGATCTTTTCTCCGGCGACCCGCTACTTCAGAGACCCGTCGCCGGTTACCTGATTGTCTGCGGTGTCATTGCCACGGCGCTGTTCGCCTGGTGGGCCGATTCCAGTTTCAGAGACGCCTTGCCAAGACGTTTCTTTTCAAAGTCAGGTGAGAAAAATAGATCGGGAAGGAAAATCCCGAATCGTCACGTGCATCCTCTCGATATTGGAAAGAGAAGACGCCGTCTCTCTTCCGATCTCATGGTTCCCATTAGTCATAACTGCCTCACAAACAAATATCAAATTCCCATAGCTTTCAGGTTGTGTGACTTTCGGCATGGGGAAATTTCTCCCGCCAGCCATACAAACGTCGACGGCGATCTGACGGGCCACGTTGGGAGTCCCGATCGCCATGGACAACGTTGCCATATCGGCAGCATTGGCTTCGACAAAATTGAAAGGCAAGGGAATGAAATTCAGAAAATCTGCAGTGGCTGCTGCAACGGCAGTCGCCTTGATGCTTGCGGCATGTGGGGGTGGCAGCGGGGGCGGAGGTGGAGGTGGCTTCCCCGTGGGGCTTATCGGGCCTGGAACGGACGACCCCGGAACACAAGGGCCTGGAACACAAGGCCCTGGAACGCAAGGGCCCGGGACGCAGGGGCCTGGAACGCCAGGCCCAGGAACGCAAGAACCTGGAACCCAGGAACCCGGAACACCTGCACCCGCGCAATATGAGACGCTCCCGTCCGCCTGGGACGGGGACAAGGATTCCTACATTGCATCCGTGCCGGCCGTCGTGCAGCAACTGAACGACCAGGGCGCCAAGGGCAGTGTCCGCATGCGCCCCGTGGGAAGCAATTCGCTGTATGTCAATCCGCAAGCCACCAACCACAAATACAGCTACAAGGAATTCACGCTCACCTTCTCCGGTCGCGATGGCTGGGACGGGGCCAGCAACGCGCTGCTGCAGCGGTTGGAAGACGAGGGCGCCAAGGGCTATGTGCTGCACCACCTGGTGGGGGAGACGCACACCCTGGACGATTCCCTCAACGCCATCCGCAAGGCCAGCTTCATCCTGGTCAAGAACGAAAGTCAGCCCGTCACCTACACCTATCGGAAGTTCAGCTTCGATCTGATGATGCCGGCAGACTTCATCGCCCAGTTGAATGCGTGGGGACAGGAAGGCTATCGCTTCCTGAATACGGAGCTGGGTCTCAGCCCGAGCGTGAATGCGATCGTCGTCAAAAGCTCTGCAGCCGCAGGGGCGACCTACAGTTACGCGTTCGAACCCATCGTCTCCGATCCCAAGCCGCAACTCACCAGCCGCGGTCAAAGCGGATTCCGCTACAGGGGCTATTTCGAGTACTTTGCGAACCGCAGCGGACAGCCCGTCCGAGGCGTTTTCAATACCTACGAACTCGACAGCAGCAAGCCCGCGGCGGTGGCCTATCGCTTCTCGGATGAAATGCCTGGAGGCCCGGTCGATATCAATACGACCGAAGGACTCGCGCGACTTAATGACCAGGCGAGCCAAGGATTTTTCTACGCCGGCCTGAGTGTTCCTACCGGAGCGAGCGGGGGCGCCGCGATGTTCTTCGCCGACTATGCGGTCTATGTTCAGGGCGCATTGCTGGCGGACCTCAATCGCGGAGGCGCCGTTCTTTTCCCCTAGACATCTGGCATGGGGGCCGCCTGCCTGGGCAGGCGGCCATCCTGTCTAGAAGTTGCCGCGCAAGGTCACCATGGCGCTGCGCGGTTCGCCGTAGACATTGCCCCAGGCCGGCGCGCCGACGGTCTGGTAGTAGGTCTTGTCGAACAGGTTGTTCACGTTCAGTGCGGCCGACCAGTTGCGGTTGATCTGGTAGGAGACACGCGCGCTCCAGACCGCGTACGAGGCCTGCTCCAGCTTGATGGACCCCGTGGTGCGTGAGCTAGCGGTCTGGAAGTTCACGCCGCCGCCCAGCGTCCAGGCGTTCAGCGCGCCGGGCAGTCGGTACTCGGTCCACACGCGCACCATGTGCTTGGGTGAATACGTGCTGGCGAAATCGATGCCGGCGTTGGCCGTGTCGTTCAGGTACTTGAAGTGGTTGAACGTGTAGCCCGCGAACACCTGCCACCCGCGCGCCACTTCGCCGCTGATCTCCGCGTCGAGTCCCTCGCTGCGCACCTTGCCGGTGGACACGGAGCAGTAGGTGCTCCTCGTGCAGACATTGACCAGGTCTTCCTGCGCCCGGTTGTTCTGGTCGAGTCGGAACAGCGCCAGCGAAGCGTTGACCTTACCGTCGAGCAGTTCGCCCTTCAGGCCCGCCTCGTAGTTGCGGCCCTTGACGGGAGGCAGCATGTCGCCGGCGGCGGTCATCGCGTTCTGTGGCTGGAAGATGTCGGCATAGCTCACGTACGCCGACCATTGCGGAGTCAGGGCGTAGATGAGTCCGCCATAGGGCGTCAGAACGCCGTTTTCGCGATAGGGCGCGGTCGCCGGGTCGCCGGTGATGCGGTCGCGATCGCTGGCCCGGTAGCGCGTGACACGGGCGCCGGCAACCAGCGTCAACGGATCGCTGAGGCTCAGGCGCGCGACACCGTAGGCGCCCGATTGGGTGATGCGCGTCTCGGTGTCGCCGCCGCGGTAGCGCCTGGCGACGAAGGTCGCGTCGCTCGGCTCGGCGATCGCCGAGACCGGTGCGAAGACGTTGTTGGCAACGCCGGCCAATTGCATCAGCGAGAAGTCGCTGTGGTTGAACATGCGTCCGGTGTTGGCGCCGAAGCTCACCGAATGCCTTCTGCCGAAGGCGTCGAACTTGCCGTCGACGGCGAGGTCGAGCGTCTTGTTGTCGGTCTTGAAATCGAACAGGCCGCCGTACATCACGTTGCCCGCCAGGGTCACCGGATTCACGGCACCCAGCGGGAAGGCGTACTTGATGTCCTGCTGCTCGCGCACGTAGCCGGCGGTGACCTTGAGCGACCAGTCGGCATCGAAGCGGTGCGCGAGTTCGGCGAACGCCGAGGTCTGTGCGCTTTTCCAGCGGTTCCAGTCGGCCGCCAGGTAGGTCGACCGGCGCAGGTGCAGGTCGGCGCCGTTGCTGTAGCTCGGCAAGCCCTGGAAGAACGGGGTGGCGCGCAGTTTTTCGTGGCTGACGCCGAGGGTGAGCACGGTCTGCGGCCCGATGTCGGCGGCGAGCACGCCGTACAGCACGCCGGTGCGGCTCTTCGCGGTGTCGTAGAAGTAGTCGCGGTCGTTGCCGCTCGCGACGACACGGCCGCGCAGCGTGCCGGCTTCGTTCAGGGGGCCGCTGGCGTCGACCTCCGCGCGGTAGTTGTTCCATGAACCCGCGCTGGCCGAGAACTGCAATTGCTTGTCGGCCGTCGGCCGCTTGCGCACCATGTTGATCGTGGCGCTGGGCGAGCCGGCCCCTTGCAGCAGGCCCGTGGCGCCGCGCACCACCTCCACGCGATCCAGCGTGGCGGCACTGCTCGTGAAGCTGTTGGCCTGGGGGTAGTAGAAGGCGCGGTTCACCCCGTCGTACTGGTAGCTGTCCACGCGGAAGCCCCGGGAGTAGACATAACGCCCGCCCATCGGGCTGTCGTACATCGTGATGCCGGTGGTCTGGGCCAGCACGTCGTCGATGGTGTGCAGGTTCTGGTCGTCCATCTTCTGGCGCGTGACCACCGTGACCGACTGGGGGATCTCCTTGAGCGTCTGCTCGCCCTTGCCGACGGTGACGATGCGGCTGGCATACGACCCCGAGCCTTCGGTGATCGCACTGCGCTCGGCCTGCGCCGTGACGCGCACTTCACTGAGCAGGTTGCTCTGCGCGTCCGCCGGTGCGGCCGATGGGGTCGCGCCGGGTGCCGGATGACGCAGCGTGTAGCCGCCGCCTGCGCGTGCGACCGCTTCGAGGCCGGTGCCCGCGAGCAGTCGCGAAAAGCCGTCCCCGACCGCATGGGTGCCGCGCAATCCACCGGTGCGGCGGCCTTCTGTCAGCGAGGGTTCGAAGGACAGCGTGACGCCGGCCTGTGCGGCGAAGCGAGACAGCGCCGGGCCCAGTGCGCCTGCGGGAATGTCGTAGGCCGCGGTGGCGGCTGCTGGCGGGTTCGCCTGTGCGGTCGCGGCGCCCGAAGCGGCGAGCGCGAAGGCCAGGCAGAGGGTTCTCACGCCGTGGGTCACGGCGCTCGGGCGCGCGGGCATGCAAAGGGAAAGTGGCCGCATGGGCGCGGTGCGGGAGGAGGGCAATGCCATGGTTCGGTGGTCCTGTTCTTGCCGTACTCGCAGCACGGCTCCATGGCTTGCCCGACCAGGCTTCAAAAAGGGACAGGAATCAGCGAAAAAATTTTCGATCTCAGGCCGGCACCACCGTCACCCACCACCGCGTGCGCGTGAGCACCTGCACGGGCAGCGTGGTGGCCACCATCGACAGCACGTAGTCGGTATCGCGCAGCTGGAACGCACCGGACAGGCGCAGGTTCGCCACCTCCGGGCTGCAGTGCAGCAGGCCGGGCCGGTAGCGCGACAGCTCGGCGCAGAAGTCGGCCAGGCGCATGTTCTCGGCGTAGAGCACGCCCTGTGTCCACGCCTGGCTCTCGGGCGAGACGGCGGTGAGGGCCGAGGCGCCCTGGGCGTTCAACACGGTCTGCCGGCCGGCCGCAACGATCCCCGCAGGCGACGACGCGCCGCGCAAGGTGACCTCGACCGCGCCCTCGGTGACGGCCAGACGCACATCGGGCGATGCGGTCTCGTGCGCGTCCTCGCCCAGGCGCACGGTGAAGCGCGTGCCGAGCGCGCGCAGCCGGCCCTGCACCGTTTCCACGATGAAGGGGCGCGCGTCGGCCGCGGTCGTGACCCGGATGGCGCCCGCGCGCAGTCGTACCGTGCGCTGCGTGCCGTCGATGCGCACGTCGATCGCGCTGCCGGTGTCGAGCAGCACGCGGCTGCCGTCGGCCAGCCGCACGTCGCGCCGTTCACCGGTGGCGGTGGCGTGGTCGGCGGTCCAGCTGTCCCACGGCGCCAGGCGCCAGGCGAGCCAGGCGGCCGGCGCGGCAGTCGCCAGGACGGCCAGCGTGCGCAGTGCGGCCCTTCGGTTGCCGCGTGCCTGGCGCGCCAGCACCGGCACGCCGATGTTCGCCGGCACGGCGCCGAACTGTTGCGACAGGCGCTCGGCACGCTGCCATGCACGCTCGTGCGCCGGGTCCGCATGGCGCCAGGCCGCGCAGGCCGCGTGGTCCGCTTCGCCTGCCCGGCCGGAGTGCAGCCGCACCAGCCATTGCGCGGCCTCGCCCAGCGCGGCGCTGTCGGGTGCGGATGCGGGTGGCCGTGCGCTCATTCCACCAGCGCCAGGCAATGCGCGAAGCCCAGGGCCATGTGGCGCTTGACGGTGCGTTCGCTGACCGCCAGGCGCTGGGCGATCTGTGCGTAGGTCAGGCCTTCGAGCTGCGACAGCACGAAAGCCTCGCGCGCCTTGGGCGGCAGGCCGTCCAGCATCGCGTCGATGGCCTCCAGCGTCTGCAGCAGCTGCAGGCGGTCTTCGGGCGACAGCGCCAGCGCCTCGGGCACCTGCGCGAGCGCATCGATGTACGCGCGCTCCAGGGCCTGCCGGCGCCAGTGTTCGCTGACCACGCCCTTGGCCAGCGTCGTCAGGTAGGCGCGCGGCTCCCGCAACGTGGGCAGCACCTGCGGTCGCAGCAGGACGCGAACGAAGGTGTCCTGCGCCAGGTCGGCGGCGCTGTGCGCACAGCCCAGGCGCCGGCGCAGCCACGTGCTGAGCCAGCCGTGATGCTCGGTGTAGAGCGCGTGCACGGTGTGGGTGTCGGCGGAAGGCATGAAGAGGGAAGGCGATGCAATTGAGAATTACTCTCATTTTAAGAGCATCGCGGCCTGGCGCGCTGCGCGCAGCGTTCGGCATGCTGCGCAGCGCATGTGGGGGTGCATCCGTTTTGACACAGGCAGTTCACTAGCCTAATTTCATGCAAGTAGTTGATTTACAAGGAAATACGGCCCCTTAGAGCTTGCATTCGCTGGTATGGCGATTTGAAACGGAATGAGCAGCCTAGGCAGCAGTTTTGACACGAACTCAGCCAGCCTCGGTACGAACTGAGCGACGCTTCGGCCTAGGTCGCTGCCAGCACGCCACCAACTTCATCTGAGAAGCACGCGCCCTCTCGCGCAGTTCATCGGGCAAGCCGCAGTGTCAAAGCCCTTGGGCGATGGGCCACAGGGCGGTCGTTTTACATCGGTGGGCTAATCCATTGAGATGATGGAGAAATGACGCTGCGGGCCTCGATCAGCCGTAAAGGCGCTGTCCGACCTTCAAACCGAAGGTCGGACGCGAAGCGACAGCATCGGTCCGACCTCTTCCTCAGTACTAAACCATTGATCGAAAACAAACTTTGGCGCATCGATGCCTCAGGACGAGACTTTTGAACGGGCAAGGGTCGGACAGTCGTAAGAAACCAGCACCCACCTTAGAACTGAGGCCCAGCCGCAGCCAACTCTGTGTTGCCCCGTGGGGCTGCTTTGGAACGCCTCGACCTACTTATGCTCCGGGACCAAAAGCAGCCGCTCGCTTGCAAAGCGCTATCTCGCCATGGCCGCTTAAGTCAGTGAGGAAGGCGACACCATCGAGGTTTCAGCACGCGGGAGGAGTGTGCTGACGGTAGCCCGGTGGGTCGCTCCGTGTGCGTCCATGAACTCCGTGTGGTGAGGGACAGGCCGGGGCAGCTTTCACCGCCGCTATGCCGCTGCCTGCGTAGGAGACGGTGGCTTGAGCCGGGCACGAATTTGGTTGGCCAAACCGCCTAAGGGGGTGGTGCCAGAACGAATGCAGATGTCCACAATCGCCGCTGGCCCGTAGCGCGGCACCCTCCCTACCTTGTCTAACTGGCGCGCCAGCAGGTGCACCAACTGCTTTCCGCGGATGAGGCGCCATGGATCCGCTCGCAAGGCTGCGCGTACGGCGGGCGGCGGCGCAACCCAACCTCTGCGTGCGGCGAAATGCTCACACATCGCCTCAATTTTTTTATCAAATACATTCGGCACCGCGTGCCTAGTTTCAGCATCCCGCCCGTTCAAAAATTCGTTGACTTCAAAGGCGAACCAATCAATCAGAACGTCAAGACCGGCATCAAGCTTGGCTCGCTCATCTGCTTCGAGAAATTTTCCAGCTATTGGATAAGCTTGAAGGATATCGTTCTCGATGCAGTAGCCGTCTGTCCAAATCACATCAGGATACGAGGCCTTAAGGGACGGCTGGTGTATCCACAAATCTTGGTCTGCCACGAAAATCACGCGAACTCGCGCAAATTCATTTCGACGTTTATAAATTGCAAGTAGAGCGTCACGGCCATCGCAGACCTGTAGTTCGAGGGCTCCAGCTTGAACGCCGGCGACGAGATGCCGGTACAGTTGCATCTCTGTTTTTCCCTCCACCACCAAATAGGAAAGACTCCCGTGTCTTAGAGTAGAAACAATCTCGTCGACGGTCATAGACCGCGTGGGTCCACTCATGATTCGAACCGCCATATGCCGCTTGAAGCGTCAAACTCCGAGTACGGTCCATCTATTGGTGGTTCAAGAACCGCCTCGTCGAACGGGAGCTCGTCTTCAAATCCGCGGTCAGGCGAGATGACAATCTCTTTATCCGCATATTGCGAATAAATGAATGGCGAGTGAGTTGCGATGAAAAATTGATTTTCTTGCTGCTGGGAAACTAGTGTTCTGACCAGTTGTCGCTGCCAATCGACGTGCAAACTCAACTCGGGCTCATCAATGAATATTTTGCTCTGAGAGGCAAACGCGTTATAACAGAGGAAGCTAAGCATCTGCTTTTCGCCCGCGCTTAGCTTTGTCGAATCGATTGCCTTGGCCGCATCGCCGGCAATTAGGGTGTCCGTGAGTCGAACACCTTTGTGGGAAAGCATACTTTCAACCAATTTAAGCAATACGCCAAACGGGGCAAATGTTTTTTCCCGACGTGCTTCAAATTCAGATGCCGCCGCATTGATATCATGCAGGGTTTTTCTGGACTCATAGATTGCATCAAATTCGTTTGGCGTGGAATATTCGTGACTTCTTCGCACAAGAGAAAATATGTTTTTAAGCAGATTTTCTGAATCATTATTGACCCTGTTTGAAAGCTCTGCGTATTTGCTATTGAGAAGCACTTTCAGATCAGATGTCGATGTAGATGCAACAAATTGGTGGCCGGGAGTGGTCAGAAATCCAGAAAGTGCCTCAAGGGCTTCTTGCATTTGCGACGACGGCAAATAGTGAGCCCGGCTGTATCGCGGCGCCTCTACCTCGGCCATTCCAAATCCCCCTTCGATGCGTCTGAAGGTGGGAAAAAATACAGACGTGTTATCGTCAATCCCTACTGTGATGTGGTTGGCAATATTAACAGCGCCCGCAGCCATCCCACGTTCAATGCGGTCCCGTGATTCGGTTTTCCTTGGCGCCAAGGCCCGCCCTCGTTTGTCGTTGATTTGTATTGTGTACGACTCTATATTGCGAACATCTGCGGATCCAGATTCCTTACGCTCTACGCTCAGAAAATAGGACGACGTTTCTATTTCATAGGCCTCAAAAACCACTTCACGAATCAGGTGCTCGATATTCCCACTGACACCATACCAAATCGATTTTAAAAGGGTGGTTTTGCCGGCTCCATTTCTTCCAGTGAGGATATTAATATCCTCATGAAATGAAATTTCAATCCATCCTGGGGCATTGTTCAGCCCCTTAATCCGCATCTTTTGAACTTTCACTACAGTCCTTGTTTGTTAGTACATGTTACACAATGGATGTGGGAGCGCGCTCTAGGATATGCACTAGGTCCTCTATCAACCTGCTTACGCGGCACACACTGGCCGATGGACTCAGCTAAGGCTAGGTCATTAGATAGAGGAAATTCGGCGGTGGCACGGCCGAACTTTTTGGCCGCCGCCCCCCCTCCGATCAACCGTATGAGGTCTGACACGATCGCTGTGCTACTTGCAGCCATGATGTCGAACTAAGGCCACCCGCTGGCACGACAACGGCCATTTCCGGCCGCACCGCCCAAGCGTTCCTTCGAGCTCGCGCGCTCAGTCGTTCGCATCCCAAAACTGAAGACTGCTTTCGCTGACGGATTCAAACGGTCGATGCAACCTATACAGCGAGTGTCCAGAAGCCGAGCGTCTGGTGCAGCCTCTCGTTCACTAGCCTGTCAATCATGGGGAAGCAGCTCGTCGATGCGGCTGGCCAGTTGCAAGAGTAGTCGCCACGAACGTGGTACTCCGCTCACCTGGGGCGATGCGCTCCCCGTGCAGTTCGCGCTGTGCCTTAGGCTTTCTCTGAAGTAGAGCTCATTGCAAACACCCAACGAGGCAGAGGTGGCGGCGTGCCATTGAGGCAATCTTGATACAGCGCGATGAGCCTATTCTGGACTTCGTCATGGAGAAACTTGTCCTTTTTACTATCGTCATCCCAGATTTGGCGCGCCTCAAGCTCAGCAAACATCCTTGCAATGAACTCCCCGAACGGGACATCAGTCAGCACGTAGGGAACCACTCTGCCCTGATGAGGTGCGAATTCCGGGTTGTGCATCACCAGACCGATATTCAGGGCAAGGACATGCAGACTGATCCAGCGGGATAGCCCCTCGATACGAGCCTCGGTCTCGTCGAATGTGATCCCCTGGACCGGGAAGCCTTCGCCTGTCGCGAGCCATCCAAGTGAAACGCCTGCGGTCCCTGCTATTTTTTCCAAACGATCAAGCGTCGGGAAACTCTCGCCATTCAGGTATTTGCGGACGACCCCCTCCGAAAGCCCTGCGCCACGGGCGAATGCCCTTACTCCGTCGACCTGAACTACTCGACTCAGCCGAGCAGGGAAACCCTGGCATCCAGGCGCGCCCACGCTCTCGCCATCATTTTTCACGCGAACCCCATCATGTTTGTGAGTTATTGCGTACAATCATACGCATCAAATGATTGACGCACACATTCATGCGCATCGAATGGATTTTGCGCATTTTACGACGGGACTAGGTTCATGAAGCAATTGAAGACGCGCGAGCAAGTTCTGCAGGAGTTCGATGAACGTGGGGAATCCATCTCGGCCTGGGCGAGGTCGAACTCGCTACCTCGCCAGATCGTCTGCGATCTCTTGCACGGCCGTGTGAAAGGCCGGCGCGGCAAAGCGCACACGGCTGCAGTGCTGCTCGGGCTGAAGCAGGGTGTATTGCCCGTCAGGGAAGCGACACCCCGCCCAGCTTCGCACGAGCCTTCGGTCTGATTGATGACGGCTTTCGGTGTCAAGGTCATGACCAAGCCTTTTAAGCAGAGCATCGACGCCGCTGACCTCGCGGGGGCTCTCGGCATAGACGCGCGCTCTGTTCGGCGTCGCGCTGCCCGCGAGGGTTGGCCGTCCTCTGAGGTGCCTGTAAACGGGGGGAAAAAGGTTATTTTTGACTTGCCGGCGCTACCTGCTCGCGTTCGCACGGCCGTCCTGCAATGGAAAGGAGCCAAGGCCGTTGAAGGGTTCAACCAGGTTCTACCTCGACACCCCGAGAAGTTTGGATCGACGCAAATGGTGGCGGGCCTCCCTGCCAGTATTGATTTAGCGGGGAGCAGCAGCCCTGCGCTGACGCTTGGCCACGAGGAAACCGAGCAGACACGCGCCACCCGAGATGCCCGCCAGGTTGTTCGCTCAGCAATCCTTCGCCTCCAAGAGCAAGCTGCCTGTTCGTTAAAGCGAGCCGTGGTGACGTTCCTTACACAGGCTCAAGCAGGAAAACTGGAGGGGAACGTTGCCGCCGCTGTCCTTTGCGCCGCCCGCGATGGCCGAGGCCGAAAAAGTGCATTGAACGCCGCGGGATTCCCGTCTGAGAGAAGCCTCTATCGTTGGCTCGCATCTGGGAATCTCACCCCAAAGAAGCCTCTGCGGGACATCGAGGCCAAGCCCTGGATGTGGGCAGCAGCAGAGCTGCATGGGCGTCCTCAAAAACCCACGCTCAAGTGGGTGCACGAACAGCTTGCTAACAATTGGAATGCGGATTGGGGAGAGCCCATCAGCTACGACACGCTGGCGCGCTTTTTTCGCGAGAAATACAGCCGACTCGACGCCCTCAAAGGCCGTCATCACGGCAGCAGCTTGCGCGCACATAGGAACTACCAGCATCGCACCGCCGAGGGCCTGGAACCCTTCGTTGAGGTCCATGCTGATGGCTGGAACACCCACTTCACCGCGCCGCATCCGGTTACCGGCGAGTTCGTCACCTACGAGGTCTGGCACTTCCGGGACGTGGCCACTCGCTACGTCACTCCCCCGGCCATCGGCCTCTCAGAATCGACCGAAGTCATTTTGAAGGGGCTAGAAAACTGCATTCGCTTCGGTGGCGTTCCCGCCGTCTGGCAGACCGACAGCACCGGCAGCGTCAAGAACCGCAATATCGAATTCGATCCGATCTCCAGTTTGTCGACGCGTGCGGGTATCAGCATCGTGCATCCGATGGAGATTGGCAACAGCCAAGCCAACGGTATCTGCGAGAACTTCAATACCTACCTCGACCGCGAGGCCCGCGAACTCGCAACGTACCAGGGCGCCAACATGGATTCACTCGTCCTCAAGCGCGTGAAGAAGCTCACCGAGAAGATGGTGAAAGCAGCGCGCAAGGGCGAATTCGCCGAACGCGACCTGCTCAAGCGCCAAGCACAACTCCAAGGGAAGGGCATTGTCTTCGGCAGCTTCGAGGAGGCCTGCGCTTGGCTCAACGCAAAGGTCGAGAAGTTCAATAGCACCCCGCATTCCAGTTTGCCGAAGGCCATCGACCCCGCCACCGGGCGCAAGGCGCACATGACGCCACAGCAGGCACTGGACGCCGCCAGGGACGCAGGCTGGGAGCCTGTGGCAATGGACGAAGCCAGTCTCATCGACTTGTTCCGCCCGCACATGCGCAGAACCGTTACGCGCGAGACGGTCAGCCCGTTCAACGGCCAGCGCTACTACCACCCAACCTTGGGCGACTTCAACGGCGAGGAAGTAATGGTAGCCATTGACACGATGGACGGCTCGCGTGTCTGGGTCAAGGACTTGGCAGGCAGGTTGTTGTGCGAGGCCACATTCATGGAGGCCACGGCGTATCGCAGTCTGAGCTACTACGAGTTCGCGCTGGAGAAGCGCGCCAAGGCTCAGATACAGAGAAAGGAGCGGCAGATCAACCAGATCGAAGAGCGAATGGCACCTCCGGCGCTCGAAACATCGCCCACGGGCCAGGTGCTGCCTTTCAGCATCGCGAGCCACCCTGCACTGCAGCCCCTGACGCCGAGCGTGCCAAGCATTGTGGCGCCGATGGACATGCGCTCTGCGCCATCTGAAATGCCCAAGCCTGAGCGCCCCACCGCGTTCAGCGATTTGGCGATGGAACTTTTCGGTGAGCAGATCGATGCGGAAGACCACGCTGCGAGAAATGCAGCAGAGACAGCGCGCGATGCGCGTCTCAACGATCTTGAAGATTTCGATGGATCTTCTGAGGAGTCATCTCAGAGAGCCACCGGGAAAAAGGTGGCCGGGGAATGAGTAGTGATCAGACCCTGGCCGATTTTGATGACGCTAACGAGAGGCGATTCTAGACATGAGACGTGAATTTGTAAAAACGGAGAACTCGAAGCGGTTCCGAGCCCATGTGGCGCTTCAGGAAAACCGTGGCTCCCAGGAGTCCGGGTGGATCGTCGTGCACGGGCGCCCTGGCGAGGGCAAGACCAGCACCCTGCACAACTGGGCAGCGGAGCGCGGCGCCGTCATGCTCACTGCGCAGGTTGACTGGACGGTGCGTCGCATGATGGTCGACTTGGCTGAGAAGCTCGGCATCGAGCACACGACAGGCTTTGAGAAAAAGATCGAGGAAATCATCGGCACCGAGGAGCTACCCATTGTGGTCGACGAGGGGGGCTTCGCGTTCGCCAACGCCGCCGCGTGCCTGGAACGGTTGCGCGGCATTACGGACAAGACGTGCACCTTGATGGTCCTCATCCTGATGGAGCAGGATGTGCCGAAGCTGGCGCGCCGCACCCAGATCAGCAGCCGAGCGCGTATTTGCCAGTTCAATCGGAGCACCCATGCCGATGTTGCTGCGGCCTGCGCACAGCTCTCGGAAGTCGAGATCGCACCTGCCGTCGTCGCTCGCATCCATGACGAAGCGGACGCCAGCATGCGGCTGGTGATGAGCGCCATCCATCTTGTGGAAGCGGTTGCTCGCAAGCTCGGCAAGCAGCGAATCGAGCTGGAAGACGTCAGGCAAATCCAGTTGTGCGACGACTTCACGCGCGCGATGCGCGAATCCCGAAAACGCCGTATTCGTAGCGCTGGAGGGGTGTGATGGACGAAGCTGTATTGCAGGAGTTGGCCGCGCAGGTTGCGCCTTCTCCTCGGAAAAGCCGTCGCCGGGCACGTACGGCGCCTACATTGCGCGAGAGGGCTTGGTGGCTCATGCGCCAGCTTGGGCAGTTCACCCTCGAAGACTTGCTCACCACACTGGTCAACAGCGCCGAGAGGAACGCGTATCACAGCCTTCTGAAATACACGTTGGCGCTGGAGCGCGTCGGGGTTGTGCACCGGCTCAAGCGTCGTGCACCGGGGCTTTCCACCCTCAGTCGTGGGCACGTGATCTGGCGTTTGGCCCAAGACCTTGGAAGGTTGCCTCCGATCATGCGGTATCGATATTCCGTGGTGTTCGACCCGAACACCCAGAAGACACTGCAAGCCATCGTCGGTAAGGATGAGTCCGGAAAAACGGCACCTAGCCGCAACCAACGTGTCAGCGACGCACGTCACACCGTGCTGCAGAGCATCAAGGACCTTCAGCGGGAAGACCGTTGTTCATTTCAGCTTGCCGCTCAGAAGTTCATGGCGAGCGCCAGCGCAGGGAAACTCGATGGTCCCTCGTCTGCCGCGGTGCAGGCTTGCCTTGTTCAGGCGAGGATGAAAACCCGCGATGGCATCGTGACTCGCGCGCTCCCGTCCGAAAGAACGTTGTTCCGGTGGCTAACCGCCGACGATCTCAAGCCGAAACGCCTCGCGACTGTCACGACGATCAAGCCCTGGATGGTGTTCGCGTTCAAGCTGCGGCGTCGAATGAAGTCATCCACGGTCCAATCGGTCTATCTCAGCCTTTGCAAGGCATGGAGTGCCGAATGGGGCGAACCGATCAGCTATGGCACGTTGTGCCGGTTCCTGAAAGGTCCGTATCGGCAACTGACATCCGTTCCCAAGGGCCCGGAACGCTTTAACGGAGAGCGCTGATGGTTGTCCCACCCCGCACATCAAAACTGCGCTCTAACGCGGCCACAGAGGCCTTGGCACGCCAGCGCACCGCTAGGGTCGTGGCAGTCAAGGCCGCGCAGCGGCAACTCGGTATGGACGATGCGACCTACCGCGCGATGCTGATGGGTCAGACGGGCAAGAACAGCGCCACGTTGCTGACCCTCTCCGAACTTTCCCAGGTGTTGGACTACATGCGTCGCAGTGGTGCTCGGCATCCGACACGGGACGGCGGCCGGCGTCGCGTCATTCCGGGCGCAGACCGGGCCGCGCTGATGACGAAAGTTCACGCGTTGCTCTCTCAGCTCGGTGCGACGCTCGCCTATGCCGATGCGATCTGCAAGCGCAACCATTGGTGCGACCGCGTTGACTTTGCCAGCCCTGCATTGCTACACAAACTGGTTGGCGCGCTCAGTAGAACGCTTCGCGGTCGATCTGATGGTGCCACTGCAGGAGAGACTTCCGAATGAACGTGGTCACCGTTCAACGGCTGGCTCCTCTGAGCGAAGCCGATCTCTCTGACTTCAGACACCTCATGCCTGAAACGGTGCGCAACCTTGTCTCATGCATCGGTGCGCATGCGGCGCTGGCGCTGCTGAATGCCTGGCCGGGCGTCGAAGTCAAGGTCCCACTTTATCCAAATGCAAACCCTGCGGGTGCTCGGCGGTGGTCCTTGATGGCGGAGATTGTCGGGGAGGTTGCGATGCAGCTTCTTTCCAAAAACTACGGTGGTACATCCTTGGTGATCCCGACCTGCAAACAGGTCCGAGACGAGAAACGAAATCGCCTCATCCGCCACGACTTCGATCATCTGACGGCCAAGCCTCCCAACGGTCTCGGGCTCTCGAAATCCGATGCCATCCAGGAAGTTGGCATGCGGCATGCACCGATCTCTGCTCGCGCCGTTGAGTCGATTCTCAATCGTCCCGCCCTTTAACCGTGCTGGAGCCACATATGAATCAGAGTCTACCGAGCGCCCCGAGCGCCGCGCTCCAAACACGAGATCGCTATATCGACGAGGTCGAAGATCTCGCATGCGACATGCGATCCACAGGCTGCGCACTGCGCGCCGTTGCTGACCTGGCCCGTGTAAGCCAGGCGACCGATCTCCACGGCATCAGAAGCGGTGACCTCTCCGCATTGCTGGACCTAGTGAGTGGATCGATCATCGACACAGAAAAGAAGCTCCAGGCCGCGATCAGTCGCAGTCGGGGGAGCGTTTGAAACAACGGAGTTCCAAGATGAAAAGACCTTGCACCCTCACCAGCCGTGCATTTGACGCGCTCGACACAGAAAGCCCACTGATGATCGAGCGCTCGCTCGCGCGGCGCACGTTGGAAGGGATTGAAGAGATCGCCGACGAACAACTTGCATTCGAGGCCGTCGAACGCCTCGTCTCGATGGGCAGCACCACCGATGCTCATCACCTTGAGCTTGACGTTGATCGATCCGAACTGGGAGCGCTCCTGCGCGTGTTGAACGCAGCCATGCGAAGCAGTATTCAAAAAGCTACCAACGCGGCTCTGGCCGCCAATCAGAGCCTCTGCGAACGCTAGAACCATTCATCAGGCATTGCTCAGACGCAGGGCATGCCACCACCGCGGGATCGGTGCAACGCCGATCCGCGTCATCCCCGGGGTGACGCGCTGCCCTCTTCGGTTCGCACGGTGCGCTCGGCACATTCGGTACCTCCATTGCTACGTACCGATCCATGGAACACGCCACCACACGAACCATTTCCGAACCGAATCACAGCGACATCAATAGATGGGCAGAGCTTCCCCTCGCTCGTCTTTCACCTCGACTGCAAGAGTTTGAACAGCTCATCGGCATCGATGCAACGATGCGATTGGTCGAGCGTTTTGGGGGGCTTCGCATCTTCATCCCCGCCAATCCGAAGTCGGATCACCCATATGCGGAAATCATCGGTTTCGAAAATCTGGTCAAGCTGAGCAAGGAATACAGCATTGACGGACTGGGTTTGCGCATGACTCTTCCGACAGCGAACAGCGCTTTCTTGGCGCAGCGCGATGCACGCATCCTCTCAGACTTCTCCCACAAGTCGACGCGGGAACTCGCGAAGGAGTACGGCCTTCACGAACGTCAGATAACCCGCATCGTGACGAAAGGGATTGCCCCCTCAGGGACGGACTCACATCGGTCGTTGATGGGTAGACCAAAGCAGGATCAAAGGAGAGCGACTGCCTCACTGGCCGAAGCGATCGCTCGAAGTAACGGCTTTCTCAACTGGCCCCCGAAGGCCATCGACGGCAACGAAATCTGAGCGCATCAGCCTCAGGAATTTGTCAAGAAATAGGCACCCGGCCTTCAGGAAAATCAATGGAAATCACCCGTCAAATCGGAATCCGCATGGTCTTGGACTCGTCCTCGATCTCCACGCAGATTCCGCAAGCCACGCACGAATTCTCTCGGATGAGGAGTGCAGTGGAAGACGCTGCCCGCAGCGGGACAAGAAACCTGACTCAGCTCAGTCTCTCCCTACGTGACATCGTCGTCGGCTCTGCTGGCCTGTCCCTGGTCTCAAACGCGATCACAGGCATCGCGAATGCCATCACGTCGCTTCCGCGTGCAGGTTTCAGTTTCACCAAAGAGATCGAAGTTGCAGAAATGGGGATGGCGGGCATCATGGGCTCCATGACGGCCATCAACGGCCAGCAGACGACGTTCCATCAGGGGTTGTCGGTCTCGTCGAGCATGATCCGCCAGCTCAACGACGACGCGCTGCGCACCGCCGCCAGCAGTCAGGAACTGGTCTCGGTGTTCCAGGCCATCATGGCGCCCGGCCTGGCCGCGCGAATGTCGCTCGATGAGATCAGGCAGCTGACAGTGGTTGGAACCAACGCCGTTAAATCGATGGGCTTGGACGCGGGCCAGGTCGTGCAAGAGCTGCGTGACCTGGTGGCAGGCGGGATCACGCCAGCGAGTTCCATGCTCGCGAACGCACTCGGTTTGAAGGACTCGGACATTACCGCCGCCAAGGCGTCAAGCGAAGGCCTATTCACGTTCCTCATGTCTCGACTCAAGGGGTTTGAGGCGTCGACGCAGGCCTATAGCGGAACGATCAAGGGCCAGTTCGACCAACTCCAAGAAGGAGCTACACGGGTTGCCGCAGCGGGCATGGCACCGCTCACGGCCGCCATCAAGGAATCCGTAGGCGAAGCGTCCAAGCTGGTGCTGACGTTCGACCAAGCCGGCAAGGCCAATCTGAACACCCAGCTCGTGGAGGGAATCCGTGGTTACGCGGAAGGTGCCGCATCTGCGTTGCGTGTAACCCGGGATGTTGTCTCGGGCCTCTGGGAGCACCGCGAGGCGATCACAGCCGTTGCTGGCGCCTATGCGACCTTTCGCATTGGCCAATGGGGTGCCGAGGCCGTCAGTGCTGTTCGCGCCCAGATGGACTTAGCCCAGGCTGCTCGCCTGGCGCGCGTCGAAGCTGCGGCGCAGGCAGCCGGTAACGTCGAGGTCGTCGCAACTTCTCGGCAGAAAGTGGCGGCACTCCTGGCTGAAATGCAGGCTCGCCAGGCTGCAGCCCAGGCCGACGCTGCGGCGGCCACCGCTCAGATCACGCAACTGGCCCAGACGAGGGAAGCTATTGCGACCTCGCGCGCCGAGGTCGTCGCGAAGATGGACGCGGCGCGAGCAACGATGGTGCAGGCCGAGGCCCAGATCCAGGCCGCGCGAGCAGCAGGTGCGCAGAGCTTCGCTCTGGCTACTGTCCGTGAAGCGACGACCTCCCTCACGGTCGCGCAGGCGCGGCATGCCGCCCTCATGGGCGAGCTGGCGGTGCTGGGCCAGCAGCAGGCCCGTGTGCACGCGGCCGTGACGGCGGCCACGGTGGCGCAAACGACCGCTACCAACGCGGCCGTGACCGCGACGGCCGGCCTCTCGGCCGCCAAGGGCGCAGCGTCGATTGCCGCACGAGGCTTTGGCGTAGTCGTGGGCGCACTCGGTGGGCCGGTCGGCATTGCGATCATGGCTGTCTCCGGCCTGGCCATGTGGCTTTACAAGCTCAAGTCTGCGGCCGACGAAGCCGCAGCTGCTGGTGTGCAAATCGAGCGCGCGGAGAAGACTGCAGCCGCAGGCGGGCGTCCAGAAGATCGGGATATTGCACCGCTGCGTGCCGCACTTGAGGACTGGAAGAAGAAGCGCGACGAGCTGCTCGCCTCGGGTAAGGACAGTTCGACGGAATGGGTAAACGGCGCGCAAGTTAAATCGACGGTGAAGAGCCTCGATGACGGCATCGCCAACATGGAGAAGCGCCTGGAGGTCTTGAACAAAGCCAGCGAGCGCACGAGCGCTGTCACCCAGGACGTCACACTCACCGTTGCCGGTACCGAGCAAGCCTGGAAGAAGGCCACGGACGGCATCAAGACGGCGTCCGCTGCGCAAGAGGAATACCAGCAGAAGCTGCAGGCTACCCGCCAAGCGTTCGCAAGCCACAAGGCGATGCTGGAGAAAGATGGTGCCAGTCCGGACGTCATCAAAAAGGCCCAAGCTGGACAGCTCGAAGTCGAAGCCGCCCTGGCCAAGTCCCGAGACCAGCAACTTAAGGGTGTCAACGGCAGCGGCGCCGGGATCGCACGCGCCGAGCGTCGCGACATCGACGCCCGCATCGAGGGCGTCAAGCACGGTTACAAGCTCATGTCCATGCAGACAGCTGACGGCATCGACGCGATCGACAGCCTGCGCAAGCAAGAGCAGCTCAGCGACATCGCGGCCGTGCAGCAAAAGCGCGACCTCCAGCTGCAGAATCTGAGCAACCAGGAAGAGGCCCTGCGGCGTGAACTCGCGCTCGTGCGCCAGAAGAAGGACTCGGCCAAGGAACAGCAGACGCTCGAAGGCCAGTTGAGCGAGGCGCGCCAGCAGCGCATCAACATCCAGAGCAAGTCCGAGCGCGAGGTGCAGGAGTTGCAGCTTGCGCCGCAGCTCTCACTGCTCGCGACCACGCGGCAGGCCACCGAGAGCATTCACGAACAGGCCGAAGCGCTGGAGGCGCAGAACACCGTTCACGGCAAGGCCAAGTCGGCCCTGATCGACCTGACCATCGCCCAGCTCGAAAGCCAGCGCGTTGACCTGGAAGCGACCAACAGCGTCGTTCCTGGCTACATCGAATCGGTCGAGAAGCGCATCGACGCTTTGAAGCGACTGCGTGCGGCCACGGGCGTGACCGAAGGATTGGAGGCGACGGACGCGCAAACCAAGAAGGTCGAGGACCAGGTACGCAAGACCTCCGAGGACTTTCGGGGCATCTTCCGCCAGGGCGTGGCCGACGCGTTGTCGGGCGACGATGACCTCTTCAAGAGCTTCGGCGACTCGCTTAAGCGCACTGTTGTCACGTCTATCGCGGACGCCCTGTATGACAAGGCGCTCAAGCCTGCTGTTGACGGTTTCGCCAAGTTCATGGGCGAGGTGCTCTCCGGAGGCTCAGGCATCAAGGCCAGTACATCGGGAGGTGGCCAGGCCAGCGGGGCATCCGGTTTGGGGGCGGTCGGCACGCTCTTCAGGGGCCTGGGAGCAATGGTCGGCATCGCGAGCGCCAAGGGCAACGTCTTCGCGTCGCCGGGCTTGCACTCCTATGCGAACAGCGTCGTTGACAGGCCCACGGTCTTTCCGTTTGCCAAGGGCATTGGCCTGATGGGCGAGGCCGGCGCCGAGGGCATCTTGCCGCTCAAGCGTGATGGCCAGGGCCGCCTGGGCGTGATGGCCCAGGGCGCGGGCGGTAGCGCGGGCGGGCTGCACTTCGCCCCAATCAACACCTTCTACATCGACTCCCGTTCCGACCGGGGTGCCGTGCTAGCCGACATGGGCCGGGCTCTGCAAGCCAACAACGAAAACCAGATGGATCAGTTCAAGCGCATGAAGGTCGTCCAGCAGTGATCAGTGAAGCTGCTGTGCCAAATCAAATGCAAATCTGTGCCAAAAAGCGTGCGTCTCTACACTTCCTGGCCGTTTCATGGCCTCGACCTGCTCATTTCTTGCCAATCGCGTTGGCGGCGCCGGTTTGCCTCAATCTTTCTGTAACCCCGCGTCAGCATTGGCGATTTTCACTTTGCCCGTTTGGGATTGCCGCTGCCAATACGGTCACCTCCCCACACGCAGCCAGACGCCGTCCCGGTACGGATCACGAATCCCGCAATCCGTAACCCCTCACCGCAACCCCGACTGCCGATCCGCCGCCTCCACCAGCTGCATCAACCCCGGCCCGATGGTGTCCAGCAGCTGCGCCTTCTTCCAGCGGAACCCCGGCACCGCGCAGTTGAACAGCAGCCGGCGCGGCCCGTAGCGGATGCGTGCGGCGGCGCCTGCGGCGAGCACGCCGAAGCCTGAATCGCCCAGGTTGATGGCGAAGCCGCGCTTGCCGTAGTGCGCCACGCTCTCGCGCACGCCTTCGAGGCAACGCGCGTGCTCGTCGGGCCGCTCGTGCTTCACGCGGGCCAGGAACTCCTGGCGCTCACCCGCAGGCAGCTGCGCGAGCCATGCACGCCCCATGGCGGTTTCGACGATGCCGCGCACGGCGCCCACGCCGGGGCGCTTGAGGGTGCCGCCCTCGTGGGCGCAGGTTTCCAGGTAGACCACGTCGAGGTCGCTGGTCACGCCGACCGACACCGCGCCCTCGACGCGGTCGGCCAGCTGCTGCATGGCCGGGCGCAGCAGGGCCAGCATCGGCGTGTTGATGACGTAGGGGTAGCACAGCGCCACGGCGGCGGGGCCGATGAAGTAGCGGTCCAGGCGTTCGTCGTGGTCCAGGAAACCCATGGTGAGCAGGGTGCGGCACAGGCGCGAGACGGTGGGGCGCGACAGGCCGAGCTTGGCCGCGAACTCGCTGTTGGCGTGCGCGCGCGGGTCGCCGACAAAGGTCTGCAGGATGAGCAGGCCCTTGGCCAGGGTGCCGGCGATGTACGGGTCTTCGTCCCGCACCCGGCGCAGGTCGTCGGAATGCTTCATGGGCTGGCGGCGATTCTGGACAGGGCGGGGCATGGGAGTGAATTGCAGTTTCAATGATTGAAATTCAGTGCCGGCAATTGTGGACCTGCTTCCTACAGTCGCGGCCACCATGATCCGAGACACCCCCCACTTCGAGGCCCTGCGGGCCGACATCCGCGCCTTCGTTCGCGAACGCTGGCATCCGCTGGAAGACCAGGTCAGCCGCGACAACGACATCCCGCCCGACGTGGTCGACGAGCTGCAGCGCAAGGGCTACTTCGGCTGGAGCATTCCCGAGGCGTACGGCGGCCTGGGCCTCACGACCGAGGAGCTGGTGCTGTGCGCCATGGAGCTGTCGCAGTCGTCGGTGGCGCTGCGTGCCCGCGTGGGCACCAACACGGGCATCGGCTCCGAAGCGCTGGTGGCCGACGGCACCGAGGCGCAGAAGCAGCGCTGGCTGCCGCGCATGGCCACAGGCGAACTCACCGGCTGCCTGGCGCTCACGGAGCCCGAGGCGGGCTCGGAGGCGAGCAACGTGCAGACCACCGCGCGCCGCGAGGGCGACCACTACGTGCTCAACGGCAGCAAGCGCTTCATCACCAACGCACCGGTGGCCGATGTGTTCACCGTTATCGCCCGCACCGAAGACGGCTCGAAGGGCAGCAAGGGCGTGTCGGCGTTCCTGGTCGAGCGCGGGCCGGGCCTGACGACCGGCGAGCCCTACCGCATGATGGGCCAGGCCGGCTCCTTCGTGTCGGACGTGCATTTCGACGAATGCCGCGTGCACGCCGACCAGCTCATCGGCGGGCGCGAGGGCATGGGCTTCCAGACGGTGATGAAGGTGCTCAACAAGCAGCGCCTGCACCTGGCGGCGCTGTGCACGGGCCCGGCGATCCGCATGCTGGACCTGGCCATGGCGCACACGAGTGGCCGCAACCAGTTCGGCCAGGCCGTGGCTGACTTCCAGCTGGTGCAGGCCATGATCGCCGACAGCCGCACCGAGATCTACGCGGCGCGTTCGATGATCCTCGAGGCGGCGCGTGCGCGCGATCGCGGCGAGGACGTGGCCATGTCGGCCTCGATGTGCAAGTACTTCGCGTCCGAGATGTGCGGCCGCGTGGCCGACCGCGCGGTGCAGATGTTCGGCGGCTCGGGCTACGTGGCCGACTTCAGCCCCATCGAGCGCTACTACCGCGACGTGCGCCTGTTCCGCCTGTACGAGGGCACGAGCCAGATCCACCAGCTCAACATCGCCAAGCTGGCGCTGCGCGAGGCGGGTGCGCGATGAACGTGCGCACCGACCTCGTGGCACGGGTGCGCGACTTGGTCGAGCGGCATTGCATCCCGCTCGAATCGAATGCCCACGTGCACGACCCGCGGGCGATGGACGCGGCGCTGTCGCAGCTGCGCCCGGTCGCGCGCGAGCTGGGCCTGTACCTGCCGCAGATGCCAGTGGAGGAGGGCGGGCTGGGCCTGTCGTGGGTCGAGCGCGCGGCGGTGTTCGAGGAGGCCGGTCGCAGCTACCTGGGCCCGGCCGCGCTGAACTGCGCCGCGCCCGACCAGCCCAACATGATCAGCCTGCTGCGCCAGGGCACGCCCGCGCAACAGCAGCGCTACCTGCGGCCCTTGGCCGAGGGCCGCATCCGCTCGTGCTTCGCGATGACCGAGCCGGCGCCCGGCGCGGGCTCCGACCCGTCGATGCTGCGCACCACCGCGCGGCGCGAGGGTGATGGCTGGGTCATCGACGGCCACAAGCGGTTCATCACCGGCGCGGTGGGCGCGGCCTTCTGCATCGTGCTGGCGCAGACCGGCGAAGGACCGACGCAGTTCATCGTGGACATGGACCACCCGGGCCTTTCGCTGGTGCGCGCCATCCGCGCCGTCGACCCCTTCGCCGTCGGCGGCCATGGCGAGCTGCGCTTCACCGCCTGCCGCGTGGACGCCGACGCGGTGCTGGGCGAGGTGGGCTCGGGCTTCGTGGCGGCGCAGCAGCGGCTGGAGCCCGCGCGGCTGTCGCACTGCTTGCGGCTCATGGGCCGTGCGCGGCGCGCGCTCGAGATCGCGCAGGCCTACGTGGGCGAGCGCACGTCGTTCGGCGATCGGCTGGCCGACCTGCAGCAGGTCCAGGCGATGGTGGCCGACTGCCACATCGACCTGCACGCCAGCCGGCTCATGAGCCTGGACTGCGCGCGCTGCATGGACGCGGGCCTGTCGGTGAAGACCGAGTCGGCGATGACGAAGGTCTTCGTGTCCGAAGCCCTGAACCGCGTGGCCGACCGCGCGGCGCAGATGTGCGGCGCGCTGGGCATGTCGGAAGACGCGCCCATCGCCCTCATCGTGCGCGAGCTGCGGCCCTTCCGCATCTACGACGGCGCCTCCGAGCTGCACCGCGCCACGCTCGGGCGCCGCTTCCTCACGCACTGACACGCTGAACACACAGAGAAACTGCAGACAGACGATGACGTCCTTGATCAAGAAAATGTCGCACCTGACCGCCGGCCTTGCATTCGGCCTGGCCGGCTCGCTGGCCCTGGCTGCCTTCCCCGACCGCCCCGTGAAGCTGGTCGTGCCTTTCCCCGCCGGCGGCAGCACCGACCTGGTGGCGCGCGAGGTGGCGCTGGCGCTGGGCCATGCGCTGGGCCAGCCGGTCATCGTGGAGAACAAGCCCGGCGCCGGCAGCCTCATCGGCTCGGAGCTCGTGGCCAAGTCGGCGCCCGACGGCTACACGCTGCTCATGGCGGGCCTGACCAACATCTTCCTGCCCTACGTGCACAAGGGCCTCACCTGGAACCCGGTGGACGACTTCGTGCCCGTGGGCCTGGTGGCCGACCTGCCCAACGTGATCGCGGTCAACGCGAAGACGCCGTACCAGAAGCTGCCCGAGCTCATCGCCGCCGACAAGGCCAGGCCGGGGCAACTCGCCTTCGGCTCCGCCGGCCCGAGCACGCCGTCGCACCTGGTGTGCGAAATGATCAACCACCAGGCCGGCATCAAGATGCAGCACGTGCCCTACAAGGGGAATGCACCGGCGGTGAACGACCTGATCGCCGGCCACATCCCGGTGATGTGCAACAACCTCGGCGGCACGCTGCCCTACATGAGCAGCGGGCAGATCCGCATCCTGGCGCAGACCGGCCGCACGCGCTCGCCCTCGGCGCCCGACGTGCCCACCTTCGCCGAGCTGGGCCTGCAGGGCTTCGACAGCGGCCTGTGGGTGGGCATCGTCGCGCCCAAGGGCACGCCCGATGCGGTGACGCGTCCGCTGCGCGCGGCACTGGCCAAGGCCTTGCCCGCGGTGAAGGACAAGCTGGCCAAGCTGGGCGCGGCCGCGCTCGACCCGTCGCTGCCCGCCTACGGCCAGCGCATTGCCGCCGACCGCAAGCTGTGGGACCCCGTGCTCAAGCGCGTCGACCTGAAGGGCAACTGATGGGCCAGCCTGCCGACCACGCGCCCCTGCACGGGGTGCGCATTCTCGACATGGCGACCGTGCTCGCCGCGCCGTTCTCGGCCACGCTGTGCGGCGACATGGGCGCCGACGTCGTCAAGCTCGAGCTGCCGGGTGGCGGCGATCCGCTGCGCGGGCTCACGCCGGTGCACGAGGGCCACCCGCTGTTCTGGAAGACCGCGAACCGCGGCAAGAAGGGCATCTCGCTGGACGTGCGCAAGCCCGAGGGCCGCGCGCTGTTCCTGCGGCTCATCGCCGGCTTCGACGTGCTGGTGGAAAACTTCCGCACCGGCACGCTGGACGGCTGGGGCCTGGACATCGCCACGCTGCACACGGCCAACCCGCGCCTCATCGTGCTGCGCCTCACGGGTTTCGGCCAGACCGGCCCGTATGCGCGCCGGCCGGGCTTTGCGCGCATCTTCGAAGCGATGAGCGGGTTCACGCACCTGACCGGCGAGCCCGATGGTCCGCCGCAGCACATGAACTACCCGCTGGGCGATGTGGTGGCGGGCCTGTTCGGCGCTTTCGCCATCAGCACCGCGCTGGCCGAGCGCAATGCGTTGCCGCGCGATCGGCAGCGGGGCGCCGAGATCGACCTGTCGGCCACCGAGGCGATGTCGCGCCTGCTCGATCCGCTGGCGGCCGAGCACCGCATCGGCGGGGTCGTGCGCGAGCGCACGGGCTCGCGCGCCACCTACACCGCGCCGTCCAACGTGTTCCGCGCGCTCGACGGCGTGTGGTTCACGCTGGTGGGCACGGGTGGGCCGATCTTCGCGCGCATCTGCCGTGCCATCAACCGCGACGACCTGCTCACCGACGCACGCTTTGCCGACAACGCCGCGCGCATCCGCCACCTCGAGGCGCTGGACCGCATCATTGCCGACTGGTGCGGCAGTCTTCCATTCGCGGAACTGGCCGTGCGGCTGGACCGCGAAGACGTGCCCTACAGCAAGGTGTATTCGATCGCCGACCTGCGGGCCGATCCGCACATGCAGGCACGCGGTGCCTTCATCGACGTGCCCGACGAGCAGTTCGGCACCGTGCCCGCACCGGCGCCGGTGCCGCGCTTCGTGGGGCGCGAAGGCGTGCGCCCGGCCGCCACGGGGCCGCGCACGGGGCAGCACAACGCCGAGGTGTATGGCGAACTGGGCCTGGGCGAGGCGCAGCTCGAGGCACTGCGCGACGCGCAGGTGATCTGAAGCGCGCCTGCGCTTTCGCCTGCCCTGCGGGGTAGGCGTTTTGTCATGCCTGTCCCCGTGCCGTCGCGGGACACCTGACTCCCCCAGAAAAGGGCGCTCCGCTCATGTGCGAAGGCGGTGCGATTCCTACAGTCATCCCCATGCCGAACGCTTCTTCCCACACCGGGAAGGCCAGCGGTTTCGGCCGGCCACGACCACCGGGGACACCGCATGGAACCGCTCGAAGTTCTGCCGAGAACCGCCCTGAGCCTGCTGCGCGAAGACGCCGGCATGTCGTTCATGGAGGTTGCGCTGATCGGTGCGCTGGTGATGGTCGTGGCCATTTTGCTGGTGCTCGCCCTGCGGCGCAGTGCCTGAACACGGGGAGCCCGCCATGCAGGAATTCAACGCTGTTCTCGAACTGCTCGCGATGCTGGCGACCGACATCCGCATGCTGGCGCTCTTCGCGCTGCTCGGCGTGGCGGCTGTCAGCGACTGGCGCTCTTATCGCATTCCCAACTGGCTGACCTTCGGCGGCGCGTGCTTCGCCCTTATCTACGGAACGATGGCGGCACGCACGCCGGCGTCGGGCGCGGCGAGTGCATTCGGTGGCCTGGCCGTGGGCTTCGCCGCGATGCTGCCGTTCTATGCGCTCGGGATCATGGGCGCCGGCGACGTCAAGCTGATGGCGATGACCGGGGCCTTCCTGGGGCCCCAGCAGACGCTGATGGCCTTGCTCTTCACTTTCATCGCGGGCGGCGTCGCGGCGCTGGCCTTCGCGATCCATCGCCGCCGCCTGGTCCACATGCTTGGCAACGTCAAGGCCACAGCGCAGGGCATGGTCATTTCCACCATCGCAGGCATGCGGCCCGACGGGCGCCTGCAGGCGAGCCAGTCCGTTGGCAAGTTGCCCTACGGCGTCTGCATCGCGGCGGGCACGGTGGTCCAAGTGCTGGCGCACCAGCTGGGCTTTGTCTAGCTCCTACATGTTTCACCCCTGGCGGAGGTTCGTATGAAGAACATCAAGGCGATCGGGCTGATCTTTCTGGCCCTGCTGTTCGGGCTGGCGGCTGCGGTCTACGCGACCGGCTGGATCTCCCGACAAAGTGGCATCGCGTCCAACAAGGTCGTGGTGGCCGCCGTCGACATCGACCTGGGCAGCCGCGTCAACGCGCAGATGCTGTCCACGGTCGACTGGCCCAGCGGCTCGGTGCCGAACGGCTCCTTCAGCGACATCAAGGCGCTGAACGACCGCGTGGTGAAGGTCGGCGTGCTGCGCGGCGAAGCGCTCATGGAGGGCAAGCTGGCGCCGGTGGGCACGCAGGGCGGGCTGTCGGCAGTGATCGCCAGCGGCAAGCGGGCCATGACGGTGCGCGTCAACGACGTCGTCGGCGTGGCGGGCTTCGCGCTGCCGGGCAACTACGTCGACGTGATGGTCAACGCCCAGCAGGACAAAGGGCGTGGCGAAGACGCGCTGCAGATCAGCAAGACCGTGCTCGAGAAGGTGCTGGTGCTGGCGGTGGCCCAGGAGGCCAACCGCGACGACACCAAGCCGAAGGTCGTGAGCGCGGTGACGCTCGAGCTTTCGCTCGAAGACTCCGAGAAGCTCGACCTGGCACGCAGCGTGGGCACCCTGTCCCTCGTGCTGCGCAACCAGATGGACAAGACCACGGTCGCCACCCTGGGCATCACCAAGGGGCAGCTGTTCGGCGAGAAGAAGGACATCGTGCCGGTCTCCACCGCGGCGGCTCCGGCCCACCCGCGGGTGCGGCTGGCAGGTCCCGCCACGCCGCGAGCCACCGAATGCGTGGAGGTGATCCAGAGCGCCGCCCGTTCGGTCACCTGTTTCTGATCGTCCATCAGGAGGAACACCAAGTGCGCCCACTCACAACAACCATCGCCCGTCTGCTGGCGACCCTCGCGACAGTGGCGACCCCCGCCATGGCCGCGGAGGTCGTGGCAGCCGCCCCGGCCACGGCCGTCGCCATGCCTGCGCCTGCTGCAACCGCTGCAGCAGCAACTGTTGCGGCAGCACCCGCAGCCCCGGCCAGCCGGCGCTGCACCGCCATCATTCCGGACTCCGAGCCGACCTATGCCGTGCTCGGCAAGTCGGTGGTCATTCCGTTGAAGGCGCGCGTGGTGCGCATCGTGTTCGGCGGACAGCCGCAGGGCCGGGCGGCTGCGCCAGCAGCGCCGGCGCAGCCCGGGGCAGCGATGCCAGCGCCCAATGCGAACGTGGGCGACGGCGTAGCTGACATCGAGGTCACGCTGCTGAGTCCGACCGACCTGTTCTTCCGCGGCCGCCAGGCCGGCTCGATGAACGTGGTGCTGCAAAGTGCCGACGGCACCTGCTACATCAAGGATGTGGTCGTTACCGTCGACCCCGGGGCGCTGCAGTCCAAGCTGGCGGAGCTGATGCCGGAAGAGAGCCGCATCCGGGTGCGCAGCGCAGAAAAATCCATCGTGCTCACCGGCGAGATCAGCGACGCGCTCAAGCTCGATGACGTGATGAGTCTGGCCTCGGCCTACGGCGCCGACGGCAAGAAGGTGGTGAACCTGCTGCGTGTCACTGCGCCACAGCAGGTCATGCTCGAAGTGAAGATCGCCGAGATCAGCAAGAACTTGCTGGACCGCCTTGGCGCACGCGTCGGGCTGGCCCGCTCCGGCAACGGTGGTCTCAACAGCTATTCGCTGATCTCCAATTTCCTGAGCGGCGGTGGCGGCCTGATCGAGGCGTTGAGGATCGGTCGCACGTCGATCTCCATCGACGGCCAGAAGGACGACGGCCTGGTGCGCATCCTGGCGGAGCCCAACATCATGGCCATCAGCGGCCAGCAGGCGAGCTTCCTGTCGGGCGGCAAGATCTTCATTCCGGTGGCGCAGAGCTCCTCCAGCGGCAGTGGCACGAACATCACGCTGGAAGAAAAGGAGTTCGGCATCGGGGTCAAGTTCACCCCCACCGTGCTCAACGGCGGCCGCGTCAACCTCAAGATGGTCTCGGAGGTGTCGGACCTGTCGCAAACCGGCTCGCCTTTCACCACCATCGGCGGCGTGACCGCCGTGCTGCCATCGCTCACGGTGCGCCGTGCCGACACCACCGTGCAACTCAACGACGGGCAGAGCTTCGTCATCGCGGGGCTCATCAAGAGCAACGTCACGGAGTCCATCAAGCGCTATCCCGGATTGGGCGAAGTGCCGGTGATGGGGGCGTTGTTCCGCAGCACGGAGTTCCAGAACGACCAGACCGAGCTGATGTTCGTGATCACGCCCCGCCTGGTCCGGCCGCTGGCCGAGTCGCCTCGCCTGCCGACCGACAACCACGTCGTTCCCAGCCGTGCGGAGGTTTATCTGAACGGCAGCCTCGAAAGCGCCACCCCGGCACCGGCCGCACCGGCCACCAATACCCAGTGAGGAGCATCACCATGTTCATCAAGTCGACGACTCTCGCATTGACGCTGCTCCTGGGCACCGGATGCTCCCACGTCACTCCCAACTACGACGCGCGCTTCGGCGACGCGGTGCGCGACGCGAAAAGGAAGATGACGATCAATCCCGATGCCGGCAAGGACGGCAATCCGGTGGCGGGCATGGACGGCCGGGCGGCACGGGAGTCGATGGTGCAGTACCAGAAGTCCTACAAGGCGCCGCCGCCGGCGGTGAACGTCATCAACATCGGTGGCGGGATTGGTGGTGGAGACAACGGCGGCGGGGGTCGTTAGGCGGCCCTCGAACGATTCTTGAATTCCATTCAGAAAGGAGTTGCCACGCAAAGATAGAAGTCAATCAACCCAAGAACCAACGCAAGATTTTTCTGTTTTCTTACTGCAATTCAAAGGTGAAAAAAATGAACCAACTTTTTGTCCGTGCCGGCAACTTCATGTCCTCGTTCGTCAAGGAAGAGGATGGTGCGCAAGTGATCGAGTACGCGCTCATCATCGCAGTCGTGTCGATCGCCCTCGTCATTGCACTGCAGGGCCTGACCACCGGAGGTTATTTCACAACCTTCATCAACCGCGTGGCCGCTTGCCTCCAGGGCAACATGGCCGTCTGCAACCCTTAAGCCCGGCAATCGCATCTATTGGAACGATGGCTATGGCGGTGGCGGTGGCGGGGCCGGCTTGTCCGTTGCCCGCCGCCGCCCAGTACAAAGCGAGGTACTCATCATGTTCAAGTCATTCTTGCGGGATGAGAGCGGCGCCCAAGTGATGGAGTACGCGCTGGTCATTGCTGTGATCTCGATCCTGCTGGCCATCGAGTTGCGGCCATTGGTGACGGACACCGGCCTCAGCAATGTTGTCGATCTCGTCCGCACCTGCCTTGGCGGCGTGACATGTGGCTGAAGCACAGAGATTTTTCGAACCGCCACCCACACTCAGGAAGCCGATCATGAAAGTCCACACTTCCGGCCACAGCCAAGGCGGCGCGGTAATCGTCACCGTCGCTCTGGTCCTGTTGTTCCTCCTCGGGTTCATGGGCATCGCACTGGACTTCGGTCGCCTCTTCATTGTGAAAACGGAGTTGCAAACCGCCATGGACAGTTGTGCCCTGTCTGCAGCGCAGGAGCTCGACGGCGCCAGCGATGCGTTGACGCGTGCCACCAGCGCAGGAAAGACCGCGGCCGATCTCAACAAGATCAATTTTCAAGGTGGGGCGACCGGCATCGCCCAGACCGATATCGTGTTCAGCGACTCGCTGATCGGCACCTACAGCCATACCTTTACGCCCGTCGCGAATGCCAGGTACGCCAAGTGCCTGCATACGAAGTCGGGCATCGCGCCTTGGATCCTCAATGCCCTGGGCGCGTTCAGCGGAAGTGCTACTTATGGGGCATCGCACAGCGTGGCCGCAGTCGCCGTTGCCACCAGGGCTCCGTCCCAGTCCAACTGCCTCATTCCAGTCGGTATCTGCCAAAAATCCACCGCCCCCGGCTGGGGGTTCACGCGGGGGGAATGGGTCGAGGGCGTGACCAATGACAACGACGATGTGGAGTCCGGTCAGTTTCACTGGGTGGATTTCACCGGCAGCGGCGGCGGGGCGCGCGAGATCAAGGATCTCCTGACCAGCAGTGGGCAATGCGGTCTTCCCGGTATGGATACAAACATCGGCAAGGCGGGCAAGACCAATGGAGCGGTTGCCGCGTGGAATACCCGCTTCGGCATCTATCAGGGCAGCCTCAACGCCGCGACTGCCGTTCCCGATCAGACCGGGTACGCCTGGTATGCCGACAGCGCTGCCGCCGTGAAGCCAGGCAGGTATGACGACGCCGGCTCGAACGGATTTGCTGCCAAGCGCAATTCATTCGCGCCTTACGAAGGGGACAACAAGAACCCCGACACCAAGAACCTCAAGACTCAGGGAAATTTCAATGCCACCGACTACACCAAGGGTGCCAATCGACGTGTGGTCACGACTGCGGTGGTCGACTGCCCATCGATCACGCTCAAGGGTTTCGGCTGCATGCTGATGCTGCATCCGCTGGAAAAGAATGCGAGCGGCAAGAAGTCGAAGATGTGGCTCGAGTTCATTGGCGATGCGACGCTCGCCGGCAGTCCATGCGCCACCGCGGGTTTGGCCGGCGGCACAAACGGGCCCAGGGTCCCGACGCTCGTTCAGTAGGAGCTGGCATGAAAAAGAAACAGAACGGCGTGGCATTGGTCGAGTTCGCCCTGATTCTTCCATTGCTGCTCATCCTGACGTTCATCACGACCGAATTCGGGCGGGCGCTGTACCAGTACAACACCATCGCGAAATCGCTGCGCGACGCCTCTCGCTATCTGTCCACCCAGGACCCGTCGATCGCAACCACGGATCCCTCCAAGATCACGACGGCCAGGAACCTGGTGGTCTATGGCAACCCGGCCGGTGACGGCTCGCCATTGGTCCTGGGCCTCACCACTTCTCACGTCCCCACCCCGACCTGGCAATTCAAGGGCAGCGGCCCGGCCATCAATACCGTGACCATCAAGGTCACGGGATACAAGTTCCGCCCGCTGCTTACCGGCGCGTTCGGGCTTGGTTTTGGTGATGCGAACGGAGAAATTCCCTTCGGGGATATCAGCGCCACCATGCGAGGTCAATCATGAATCGAACAAGACAGATGGGTGCGACCGCGGTGGAGTTCGCGCTGGTCCTGATGTTCTTCCTGACCTTCCTGCTGGGCATCATGGATTTCGTGCGCATGTTGTGGACGTGGAATGCAGCCGCCGAAGCGACGCGCTGGGGTGCTCGCGCGGCCGTCGTGTGCGACCGAAACGCCACGGTCGTGCTTTCCAACATGCAGAAATTCCTGCCCCAATTGACGGCAGCCAATGTCAGTGTCGACTGGTACGACGCGGCAGGCAGCATCAGCGCGACCTGTACTTCCGCCAATTGCAGCGGCGTGAACGTCCGCATCGTCGATCTCGACTACCGATGGATTTCACCCATCGGATTCGGAACTCGTTCCCCGATCCCGATGCCGGGTTTTTCCACCTACCTGCCGCGCGAAATCATGGGGCAGGACCCGAACAGCAACGCCGTCTGCTCCTAGCAACACACCGGACACGACCATGACCATGAAGATCGCCATCGTTTCCCCCAATCCGAACCACCTGCAGGACATGCGCAAGGTGCTGGAGCCGCGCGGCCATGCCGTGTCGCTCTTCGAAGGCGGCAAGAGCCGGATGCAGGCGGTCGTCGACAAGGTCGGGCCCGACCTGCTGCTGGTCGACGGCATGTGCTGCGACCCGCAGGAGCTCTCGCTGGTGGAGGCCCTGACGCTGCGGCATCCGGCGGTGGCGGTGGTGCTGCTGTGCGCGATGCAGACGCCCGAGTTCCTGATCCACGCGATGCGCGCAGGCGTGCGCGAGGTGCTGCCGTCGCCTGCCGACACCGCCGCGCTCGAGGCCACCGTCGATCGCATCGCGCTCAAGATGGCCGGTTCGCAGGCGCGCAGCCCCGGGCGGGTGGTGGCGTTCATGCCCTGCAAGGGCGGCAGCGGCGCGACCTTTCTCGCGACCAACGTCGCGCACCAGCTGTCGCGCGAGCGCTCGGTGCTGCTGATCGACCTGAACCTGCAGTTCGGCGATGCGCTGTCGTACGTGAGCGACCTGCGCCCGACCGCGACGATGGCCGACGTGGCGCGCGACATCGGGCGCCTCGACGCCTCGCTGCTGGCGGCGAGCGTGGTGCGCGTGTCGCCCAGCTACAGCATCCTGCCCGCGCCCGAGGACCTGGCGCGCGCAATGGACGTCAAGGCCGAGCACATCGATGCCATCCTGCAGGTGGCGCTCGCGCAGTACGACTTCGTGATCTTCGACCTCGGCCCGCGCATCGACACGCTCACGCTGCGCGTGCTCGACCGCGCGGAGCGCATCTTTCCCGTGATGCAGACCAGCCTGCCGCACATCCGCAACGTGACGCGCCTGATGCAGGTGTTCAAGTCGCTCGGCTACGCCGCCGGCAAGGTCGAGCTGCTGGTGAACCGCAGCACCGGCGGCGGCGAGATCGGGCTGTCGGACATGCGCCGGTCGCTGCCCGGCGCGACGTTCACGACGGTGCCGGACGGCGGCAAGGACGTCGATGCGTCGATCAACCGCGGCGTGCCGCTGGCGGAGATGTCGCGCGGCAGCGCACTCGCCAAGCGCCTCGACGAGATTGCCCACACCCTCAGCCCGCGGCCGGAAACGACGCCCGGCTTCATGGGGCGGCTGTTCCGCCGTGCCTGAGACAGGACGGATTCCCATCAATACCCAGGCGGAGGTGCCAACATGTCATTCAGGGAACAACTCAATGCGATCGACAGCGATGCCAGCGCGCGGCCGGCGGGGCCGGTCGTCGAGCTGACCGCGTCGCCTTTCGCCTCGGACACCTACAAGCTGCTGAAGGAGCGCATGCACCTGAAGCTGCTGGATCGCTTCGACCTGGCGGCGCTCGAAACCCTCCAGCCCGACGCGCTGCGGCAGGAAATCTCGACCATGGTCGGGCGGCTGCTGCAGGAAGAGCCCGAGGCGCTCAACGACATCGAGCGGCGCACGCTGATCCGCGACATCCAGCACGAGATGCTGGGCTTCGGCCCGATCGAGCTGCTGATGGCCGACCCGACCGTGTCGGACATCCTGGTCAACTCGCCCACCAGCATCTACGTGGAGCGGCGGGGCCGGCTGGAGCTGACCAACGTGAGCTTCACCGACGAGAAGCACCTGCTGCGCATCATCGACAAGATCGTCTCGCTGGTGGGGCGCCGCATCGACGAGTCCAGCCCCATGGTCGATGCGCGGCTGCCCGACGGCTCACGGGTCAACGCCGTCATCGCACCGGTGGCGCTGGACGGGCCGATGATGTCGATCCGCCGTTTCGCGAAGATCCCGCTGCGCATGAACAACCTCGTGAACGATCTCAAGTCGCTCACGCCGCCGATGGCGCAGATGCTCGAAGGCCTGGCCCAGGCCAAGGTCAACATGCTGATCTCGGGCGGCACCGGGGCAGGGAAGACCACGCTGCTGAACATTCTCTCGGGCTTCATTCCGGAATCCGAGCGCATCATCACCATCGAGGACGCGGCCGAGCTCCAGCTGCAGCAGCCGCACGTCGCGCGCATGGAGACGCGGCCGACGAACATCGAAGGCAAGGGCGAGATCACGCAGCGCGCGCTGGTGCGCAATGCGCTGCGCATGCGGCCCGACCGCATCGTGATCGGCGAGGTGCGCGGCGCCGAGGCGGTCGACATGCTGCAGGCGATGAACACCGGCCACGAAGGCTCGCTCACCACCATCCACGCCAACACGCCGCGCGATGCGCTGGCCCGGCTGGAAAACATGATCGGCATGGCGAACCTGAACCTGCCCCACCGCACCGTGCGCCAGCAGATCGCCTCGGCGATCACGGTGGTCGTCCAGGTGCTGCGGCTGATCGACGGGCGGCGCAAGGTCACCAGCATCCAGGAGATCACCGGCATGGAGGGCGAGATCGTCACCATGCAGGAGATCTTCACCTTCCATCAGACGGGCATGAGCCCCGACGGCCAGGTGCGCGGCCATTTCCATGCGACCGGCGTGCGGCCGAAGTTCATGGAGCGGCTGCACGCGTACGGCGTGGAGCTGCCCGACAGCATCTTCGATCCCGAAAAGCACTACGAATAGGAGCGCGCCATGTTCGACAACCTGGGGGGTGACACGCTGGTCACGGTCACGGTGCTGGTCTTCGTGACCGCGCTGCTCATGATCGAGGGGCTCTACCTGCTGTGGCGGTCTTACAAGGGGCCCGGCGCGCGCAAGATCGAAAAGCGCTTGCAGGCGATGTCCGCCGCGGTCGACCGCACGCCGCAGGCCCATCTCGCCAAGGAACGCATGCTCAGCGACATGCCGTGGATGCAGCGCCAGTTGCTGGCGCTGCCGCGGGCGCACCGGCTGGACCGCTTCATCCTGCAGGCGGGGCTGGAGTGGACGGTGTCGAGCTTTCTGCTGGCCTGCGGTGCACTCGGTGCGTTCGCGTTCTTCGCCGTGTGGCTGGCGCACCAGCCCGTGTGGCTGGCGCTGCTGGCCGGGGCCGTGGCCGCGCTGCTTCCCATCCTGTACCTGCAGCATCAGCGAAGCCGCCGGCTGGATCGCCTCGAAAAGCAGCTGCCGGACGCGCTGGACCTCGTGACGCGCGCGCTGCGCGCGGGCCACTCCTTTGCCAGCGGCGTGCAGATGATCGGCGAGGAAATGCCCGACCCGATCGCCAGCGAGTTCCGCCTGGTGGCCGACGAGGTGAATTTCGGCGTCTCGCTGCAGCAGGCGCTGACCAACCTCAGCGAGCGCGTGCCGCTCACCGACCTGCGCTACTTCGTGGTGTCGGTGCTGATCCAGCGCGATTCGGGCGGCAACCTGACCGAGGTGCTGGGCAACCTGAGCCAGCTCATCCGCGCGCGCTTCAAGCTGCTCGCGCGGGTGCGGGTGCTGTCGTCGGAAGGGCGGCTGTCGGCCTGGATCCTGGGCATCATGCCGTTCGCCCTGGCGGCACTCATGAACATCTTCAATCCCGAGTTCATGTCGCCGCTGTGGACCGACCCGATCGGTCAGACGGTGCTGCGCTACATGCTGGTGCTGATGCTCGTGGGCATCGTGCTGCTGCGCAAGATCGTGAAGATTCACGTCTGAAGGAGAAGCGTCATGGCCATGTTGTTCCCCATCCTGGTTTTTCTGTCCGTGTCGCTGACGGTCATCGGCCTGGCGGTGTGGTTCTCCCCGTCGCGCACCGCGCAGCGGCTGCAGGCGGTGGCGATGCCGTCCGGCAAGTCGGCCTGGACCGAGACCGCCGTCAAGCTCGTCGGGCCGTTCGCGCAGCTGTCGTCGCCGACCGGCGACGCCGACCTGTCGCCGATGCGCGTGCGCTTTCTCAATGCCGGCATCCGCCACCCGGATGCGTACCTCATCTACTTCGGCCTGAAGACGCTGCTGCCGCTGGGCTTCGCGGCCGTCGCGTTCCTCATGCTGCGCGCGGCGGGTTCGGCGGGCGGCATGACGATGCTGCTGTGGCTGGCGCTGGCGGCGCTGGCCGGCTGCTACCTGCCCAACGCGCTGCTGTACCTTCGCATCCGCACGCGGCGCCGCGAGATCTTCGAGAACTTTCCCGACGCCGCCGACCTCATGCTGGTGTGCGTGGAGGCGGGGCTCGGGCTGGACGCCGGGCTGGCCAAGGTCACGGAGGAAATCCAGATCAAGAGCCGGGCGCTCGCACAGGAACTGCACTGGACCAACCTGGAAATGCGCGCCGGCGGCACACGCGAGAAGTCGCTGCGCAACCTGGCGCTGCGCACGGGCGTGGAAGAAATAGGCACCTTCGCCACCATGCTGACCCAGGCGGACCGCTTCGGCACCAGCATCGGAGAGTCGCTGCGCGTGTTTTCGGACGACCTGCGTCACAAGCGCCAGGTGCGCGCCGAGGAGCTGGCGGCGAAGGTGCCGACCAAGATGCTGCTGCCGCTGGTGCTGTGCATCTTCCCGTGCATCTCGCTCGTGATCCTCACGCCGGCGGCGATCCGCGTGATCCGGATGATCGGGCCGATGCTGACCGGGCATCAGTGAGGAGCCGACCGGGCCGGAAGGCCGGCTGGGCGCCGCTGCGGCGGATCAGGACGCCAGCGCGTCGAGCTGGTGCTTGATCGCGTAGATGTACAGCTCGAGCCGGTTCGTGACGCCCAGCTTCTGGTAGATCGCGCACAGGTGGTTGCGCAGCGTGTGCTCGGTGACGAAGGCACGCTCGGCGAGCGCCTTGTTGGAGGCGCCGCATCCGGTCGCGACGATGCGGATGATCTCGCGCTCCTTGTGCGTCAGCGTGGCCTGGCGCGCCGTGTCGGGGTCGGCCTTCGGCGGCTTCCTGGCCGACGTGAGTTCGGAGAAGACGCGGCCCATGGTCTGCGCGTCGACGCACAGCTCGCCACGGAACACGCGCTCGATGGCGTCGAGCAGCTGCTGCGCCGAGGCGTCCTTGCCCACCACGCCGCGCGCGCCGCGCAGTATGGCCAGGTCGAGCGTGCGTTGCTCTTTCTCGGCCGTCAGCACCATCACGCGCGACACCTCGTTGGTCAGCAGCCGGGGCAGGATGTCCAGCGCGCTGTGGCCGTCCAGGTCGAGGTCGAGCACGATGACGTCGGGCGCGAGGCTTTGCGCCGTGGCCACCGCCTCGTCGCAACAGCTGGCCGTGCCGACCACCTTCATGCGTGGCTGCTCGCCGTCGATCAGCTTCGACAGGCCCCACAGCATGGTCTTGTGGTCGTCCACGAGCAGCACGGCAATGGGATGGTCGGGATGGTCGAGGGTTTGCATGACGGACTCCTTCCTGTGTCTGCGGCGGGCGGTCAGATCGGGATTTCGATCCGTACCGCCGTGCCGCCGTTTGCGCATCGGTCGACATGCGCCTGGCCGCCCAGGGCCGCGGCGCGCTCGGTGAGAGAGCGGGGGTGGAAGGCGGTGAAGCTTTCCTGGCAGGCGTCGTTCTCGATGCACAACGCCAGCTGGCCGTTCTTGCAGTCGATGCGCACGCTGCCGTGGCGCGCATGGGTGTGCTTGCAGATGTTGTTCAGCCCTTCGCTGACCATCTGCAGCAGCTCCGCGGTGACCCGGTCGTCCAGGTGCAGCGGGCCGTCGATGGCCATCACGATGTCGATGTCGATGCCGTACAGGCCCTTGATCCGCGCGGCCTGGCGCTCCAGGTGGGGCCGCACGAGCCCGCCGGGATCGTTCGTGCCGTGCCTGACTTCGCCGGCGTAGCGGCGCAGGTCGGCGATCACGCCGTCGGCCACGTCCGCGAGCTTGTCCAGGTCTTCGCGCAGCGGGTTGTCGGCGGCGGCCCGCTTGCGCAGCGCGCACAGGCCCATGCGCAGGCCGATGTAGGGCTGGATGGCGGTGTCGTGCAGGTCGAGCGCGATCTTCAGGCGCTCCGTCGACGCGGCTTCCGAGGCCATGCGGTCGAGCACCTCGATGGTCTCGATGACCGGGAAGATCTGTTCCATGAGGTGGGCGAGGAACAGCGCGTCGGACTTGCCCAGCCGCCCGTCGCGCGACGAGATGAACACCCGGCCTTCGCCCAGGCGCATCGGCAGCGGCGCGCTGATGAAGGCCCGCGCCTCCAGCAGGGCGGCGATGGTGGTGCAGTGCGCCGCGCCGGCTTCGTCGGCGCTGCGCCAGGCGGTCGTGCCGGCTTCGAAGACACGGTGCTGCGCGCGCAGGTGGTTCAGCGGCCAGGGCAGGCGGCTGCTCAGCACGACGCTGTCGGGCGCCAGGGCCATGAGCGGCGATTCCGCGAGGCGGCCGATGGTCTCGATGCTCACCTGCTCGCAGGTGTCGTCCTCGCGCAGCGTGCGCAGCAGCCAGGTGCCGGTGGCGAGGTCGCGCGTCAGCAGGATGCAATGGCTGGCCCGGAAGAAGGCCAGCGTGCGCTCCATCGTGCGGGCGATGGTGCGTCCGGCGCCGAAGCGCGGGTTCGACAGCTGGCTCACGTCGCCCAGGAGCGCCAGGCGCCGTTGCAGCGCCAGCTTGGAGCCGCCCCAGTACACGATCATGTGCCCGAGCGCCAGCAGGAAGGCGGTGCGCATCAGCAGCTGCGACGTGTCGCCCGTGCACGTGGCCAGCCCGCAGGCGGTGAACGAGGCGACCGAGGCGATCGTCACGCGGGCGCCTTCCTCGAAGCCCCAGCGGAACGAGGAGGTGAGGATGGCGAAGAAGTAGAAAAGGAAGAACAGGCTGTGGGTGCCGTCGGTCACCGCCACGATCAGCGTGAACCACAGCACGTCGGACCAGTGGATGGTCCGGCCCTGGAAGTAAGGCCGGCCCACCGCCGTGCAGACGTGGATCAGCAGGCTGTGAAGGATGTAACCGAGGAAGGCCAGCCAGACCGTGGCGGGAACCTGGTTGTGGCTATCGGCGGCGTCTACCGTGATCGCCAGCAGGGCCGAGATCGACAGCACGAGGCGCATGCGTCCCACCATGAGCGCATCCGCCGCCAGGCTGGCGTCGATGCTGGGGGCGGAGCCGCGCACTCGCATGGGGATGCATCCTGTGCATGGACCATGTCAGGCACCGCGAGAGATCGCGGTACGGACGGGAGCGCTTGGCAGTGACAGTTTGGAATACATTTTTCTTGCCAGAGACCACAACGTGTGACGAGTTCACATTACTACTTTGGTGTTCAGATGCAATTGAAATCTTGTTCCATTAACATTTGGTAACTATATTTGCATTAGATTTCATGCGGATAAATGGGCCACTGCACGAGGGTGGCGAGAGGTCGTGGCGCCGGCAGGGGAGGCCCCGGAGAGGGTGAGGTACCTCAACGGGGGCGTCCGCCCGCCTTGGCAAAGGCGCAGGCCGCGGTGTAACCCGGTTGCGCGGCCTCAGGGCAGGAACAGCAGCATCCCGTACACCGCAAACAGCATCAGGTGCATGAGCCCCTGGATCGGCGAGGTGCGCTGCCCGTTGAAGCTCAGCAGGCTCAGCACCGCCGTCACCGCGAACAGCAGGGTTTCCGCGCCCGAGATGCCCATGAGCACCTGCTTGCCCGTGACCAGCCCGATGACCAGCACGGCCGGCACCGTGAGCCCGACGGTGGAGACGAAGGCGCCCAGGCACAGGTTGATGGCGCGCTGCATCTCGTTGTTCATCGCGGCGCGCACGGCGGTGATCGACTCGGGCGTGAACACGATGATGGCGATGAGCACGCCGCCCACGGCCGCGGGCACGCCGGCCGCGGCAATGCCGTAGTCGGTGACCACGGCGAGGTAGTGCGCGAGCAGCACGATGGGCAAGATCATCGCGAGCAACAGCAGCGAGCGAACGGCCACGGCGCGCTTGTCCAGGGCTTCGTGACGGGCCTGCACCGCAGGCGAGGGCGCGACCGCCCGCACCGACATCCGCCCCGGCGCCGGCTGGATGAAGAAGCGCTGGTGGCTGCGCATCTGCATCCAGAGGAACGCGCCGTACAGCACGGCCGTGAGCACCGACATGCCGATCGCCTGCACCGGCGTGAACTCGCCCGCGCCCGAGCTGTGGTTGGGCAGCACCAGCGCCGTGCCGGTCAGCAGCACGATCATCGACAGGTAGGCGCCGGCGCCCTGCGCGTTGTATTCCTGGTCGCCGTGGCGGGCCGCGCCCGCGATCAGGCAGATGCCGATGACGAGGTTCAGGATGATCATCATCACGGCGAAGATCGAGTCGCGCCCGATGGTCGGAAACTCGCCCGGGCCCAGCAGCACCGAGACGATGAGGATCACCTCGATCGACACGATCGAGAGCGTCAGGATTAGCGTGCCATACGGCTCGCCCAGCTGGTGCGCCAGGTGGTCCGCCTCGCGCACCACGCCGAACGAGGCGGCCAGGATGGTGACGAACAGCGCCAGGAAGACGCAGCCGGCCACCACGGGGCTGATCGGCGCGGCCAGCCAGCGGTCGCCGAAGGCCACGAAGAGCCCGACCACGAGCCAGGCGGCGGCGATCAGGGCCCAGGTGGCGGGCGGCACGAGGCGGGCGGGGGAAGGTGTTGTTGTCATGGGCGTTGTCACTCCGACATCAAGAGGGAAGCCAGGGCCAGCAGGCCGCTGCCGGCGAGGCTCAGCCCGCTCGCGGTCCACAGGGCCTTCACGTCGCGCGGTTCGCAGCCTTCGCGGCGCGCATGCCAGGCAGCGTAGGCCAGCGCCACCGCCATGGTCAGCGCGGGCCAGTGCAGATCAAGACCGTTCATCGCGCGGCTCCCGATGCGGTGCACGCGCGCGGGCATTCGGCGCGGTAGGACAGCCGGGTCGCGCCCGTGCGCACGTGCAGGCGCACGGCACCGATCGTCAACCGGAAGGCATCCGGTCCGGTGGCGCAAGCGCGAGAAAGACGGAAACGGGAGAAGAAGCGTTGCGCAGCGAGGCGCCAGGAAGGGAGCAGTGCGGCCATGTCGAAACTTCGCGAGAAGTCAGGAAAGGGCCGTCCCTTGCAAGGTGAAGGTGCAAGGCCGAGGTCGTCCTCGGCCCGGTTCGCGCAGGGCGCACGAACGAAAAAATGATAGCAGGGAAATCGGAGCCGACGCCCTCAGCCCCCGCGTGCGCGCACCTGGGCCGCGTGCAGGAGGCGGGCGCTGTCCACCTTCTGCTTGGACAGGAGCCGCATCCTGCTGCAGCTCGAGCAACGGTACAGGCGCAGCCAGGGCAGCAGGCGCATCCACCCTCTGCGCGGCTGGCGGTCCATGTCCTGAAGGTGGCAGGGGCAGGCGGAAACCGAATGAGTCGACGACATTTGTCAGAGTGACCAAGCTGTCCAGATCCCACCCTGACCAAGCTCTGCGGCTCTTCGGCTACTGGGAATTGAAAGTATTCATTCTTACGACAAATGTAAACAAGCACACTCACCTGTTCTGGGTATTCGGTGGCCTTCCCCCGCTTGCTTGCCGGCGCGCCACTGGCAGCAGTTCGCATTGCAAAACGCGTTGAAAGTGTGGAGCGCCCCCTTGCGCAACACGTTCTCGTGCGCATCGAGGTCGTGTACAGCTGTCGCTACCAACACGCCCCGCTTTTACAAATTCGGCGAATTAGAAAGTTTGAACTTTTGGCTCAATTTATTTTTCACTCCCATGAATTTCCATCGGTTTGATCTCACGCCTTAACAAGGCGCCATTTAAATCGGAGGCAGTCCATTGCTCGATTGGAAAACGAATGGCTTACTCGCAGTTCTCCAGCGAAAACTCCTCTGGCACGCATGAGAAAATGGAGATCAAATAGAAAGAAAATTAACCTTCACATGATCAGGTAGGGAGCGTGCCTGATGTATTTGGATGCAATTGAGAAAGGCGCGTGATTGCGCGCCTTTCTTGAAAAAAGAATCAAAAGGGGGAGTCCGCGTGAACCACATCGTGGCGAGATTGTTCTTGCACGGTCGCATCCGATGAGCGACGCGTCGAGCCGTCATCTCGCGGCGCTTGTCGCCGACCGGCAGCACGACCGGCTGCTGCGACTGTCGTTCCCCCAGGGCGGGGAGCCCGCAGGTGGCGACCTCGTGGTCAATACCCTCTGTGCTTCGGAAGGCCTGTCGCGCGACTTCGATTTCACGGTCGGGCTCCTGAGCAGCAATGCCGACTTGGCGCTCAAGGACCTGCAGGGCAAGATGCTTTGCGTCGAGCTGGTGCGTCCCGACGGAACACTTCGCTATTTCACCGGCATCGTCTTCGAGTTCCGGCTCGTGCGCACGGACGGCAACCTGGCCTTCTATGAAGCCAGGCTCGGCCCGTGGTTGAAGTACCTGCGGCTGCGCGCGAACAATCGCCTCTTCCATCGCCAGACGCTGCGCGCGCAGACCGAGGCCATCTTCGGCGACTACGGCGTTCTACCCCGATGGGAGTGGCTCGTTCGCGGCGACGATACACCTCACACGATGGCTGTGCAGGGCGGCGGGGCTGGCGGTGAGACTGACCACAACTACCTGCACCGGCGCTGGGAGGCGGCGGGCTACAGCTATTGGTACGAGCACTCGGCCGAAGGGCACACCCTGCATGTGTGCGACGACAGCACGCTTGCCAAGGCCGTGGACGGCTCGTCACCTGCGATCCGATTCCAGAACGAGGGTGGCGCGCAAGAAGAAGATGGCGTCGGCCAGTGGAGTGCCGTGCGCGAGCTGGTCTCGGCGCAAGCGGCCGTCAGCGCCTTCGACTTCAAGAACGCGCGTCCGCAGCACGCCGCTATGCCCAGTAACAACCAGCAGGGGGATGTGCCTCACCTGGAGGTGCATGAGTACGGTGGCGCGCGTCACTTCAAGACGTCGCTCGAAGGCGAAGGTGTGGCACGTCGGCGCATCGGCGAGATCGAGGCGAAGGCCAAGCGCTTCGAGGCGCAGGGCAACAATCGTTTCGTCCTGCCCGGGCGCTGGTTCCGGCTGACCGACCACTTCGGACGCACGCAAGGCGAAAGCTCTGAAAGCGAATTCCTCGTCCTTTCGGTGGAGCATCGCGCGAGCAACAACTACCTGCAGGAGCCCGCCACCGCGGAGGGCAAACCCAAGGGGTCGCGGGCCGAGTACAGGAACAGTTTCGTCTGCAGCCGCCGCTTCGTTCCCTGGCGCCCCGGTCGAGGCTTTCACAGCGTGGAGCAGCGCGTCATGGCGCCACAGACGGCGACCGTGGTGGGACCGTCTGCCGAGGGCAGCATCCACACCGACGAGTACGGCCGCATCCGGGTGCAATTTCATTGGGACCGCGAAGGCCAGAGCGACGAACGCAGCTCCGCCTGGGTGCGTGTGATGAGCCCATGGGCAGGTGGCGAGACCGGTGCCGTCTCCACGCCCCGCGTCGGCTCGGAAGTCATCGTGCAGTGCCTGGACGGCAACCCCGATCACCCCATCGTCATGGGTGTGGTCTACAACGCGCAGCGCATGCCGCCGTGGAAGCTGCCCGAGCAAAAGGCCCTCACGGGCCTCAGAAGCCGTGAACTCGCAGGCGCCAGCGGCAACGAGGCCGGTGGCAAGAGCAACCACCTGCTGCTGGACGACACCGAAGGCAAGATCCAGGCACAGATCAAGAGCGACCACGACAGCAGCTCCCTGAGCCTGGGGCACATCACGCGCATCGAAGACAACGCCGGACGCAAGGATGCCCGGGGCCAGGGCTTCGAGCTGCGCACGGACGGTCATGGTGCGATCCGGGCCCAGGACGGGCTCCTGATCAGCACCGAGGCGCGCGCCAACGCCCAGGCCCACATCACCGACATGGGCGAGACGGTGCAGCGCCTGACCCAGGGACGGGAACTGCACGAGGGCTTGAGCGAAGCGGCGCAACAGGCCAAGGCGCACGAGGCCGGCGACCAGGACGAAGTGACCCAAAGCCTGAAGGCGCAGAACGATGCGATCAAGGGCTCAGGCGGCGGCAACAAGGCCGAGGGCGAGTTCCCCGAACTCAACGAGCCGCATGTGGTGCTGGCCAGCCCTTCGGGGATCGAGGCCACCACGGGTGGTTCGATTCATCTGGTGAGCACCGAGCACCATGCGATCACCAGCGGGGCGCACACCAGCATTGCGGCGGGCAAGAGCTTGCTGGTCAGTGCCAAGGACGCGGTGCGCATCGCAGCCTTCGAGAAAGGCATGCGGCTCATCGCCGCCAATTCCGACATCGACATCCAGGCCCTGAAGGACAACATCAACATCCTGGCCAAACTGGACGTCAAGGCCGAAGCCAACAAGATCACGATCACGGCCAAGGAAGAAGTGATCATCAACGGCGGTGCCAGCTACACCCATTGGAACGGAGCAGGCATCGAGAACGGCACCAAGGGCATCTGGCGCGAGCACGCGGCTTCCCACATCACGACGGGCCCTAAGAGCCTGCCGGTGCCGGAGATGCGTTTACCTCAAGCCGTGTGCAAAGAGTGCATGGCAAAGGCTGCAGCGCGCGCTGCCGCAGTGGCACCTCGGCAGTGACCGTGTCAGCGTATCCAACCCAACAAGCGACGCCGGTCGACGGCGGTCTGCAGCCGCACGAGCCCGCGGCGTTCAACAAGGAAGTCGCGCAGACACTGGTGCATGACATGGGTGTGCTGCTGGCCTGCAGTGCGAGCATGCCGCGCTATGCGCTGGTCGAACTCGGCCAGTGCGAGATGGCCGATCGCGGGGCCATCGCCCTCAGTGTGCAAGTGCATGGGCTGGAGATGGAGCGCTTGTTCGAAGGCACGCCCGAATCCGAACTCGCCGATCAGGGGCCGTGGTTGATCCGGTTTCCGGTGCAGCCAGCGGGCACTCTGCTGGAGACGCTGGCCCTGCATGCAGGCGTTCATCATGCGTTGAGCATGGTGGCCTCGCCCCTCGCTTTGGGCGACCTGGCGAGCCACATGAGAAGCTGGCTGGAGGGCCTGATTCCGCCGGACCCGATGATCGAGGGCGATGAACCCTGCGGTGCGGTGCTGCGCTGGTTCGACCCACGCATCGGGCTGGACATGCCCGGCTGCTGGCCTGCAGCGGATCGCCAGCAATTCATGCAGGCATTTCATTGGTGGGCCGCCTGGAATGCCGATTTCTCACCGCGCTTGATGCAAGGGCCCAGTTTCAACAGGGCAGCCCCGCGCGCCGAGCCGCTGCCGCTTGACCAGCCACTGCTGCTGGCACTCGACCAGCTCAACACGGCGGAAACCATGCTCGCTTCCGTGCGTGAAAACGACATCGAGCCCGGTGAACTCGATCACATGGCGCCGGCGTTGCAACACCGCCTGGCGCACCAGTTGCGTGACGATGCCCGGCGTCTTGGCTTGGACGACTGGGCCGATCAATACATGTTGCTGGCCATGGGGTTGCGCCTGCACCCCGACATTGCCGATGCACAGGCACTGCAACCCGTCCTTGCCGCTGCGGTCACTGGCGAGCGAGGCCTCGGTGCCGCCATCGCGGACATCGACAACGCGGTATGGCAAGACCTGGTCGAAGAAGCGCCGCAGGTGCTTGCGCTGCATTCGCACGCACTGCTCGAACCCCTGCGCCAACGACGTCTCGCTGCCGTGTCCGCACATCCCTTTCACATCCCGCGCACCGAAGTTCGCTGAATCATGGCCACCGTTCCCAACCTCGGCAGCAGCGCTGCCAACGCACAATCCGCCAAGAGCCGCATCCCGGGCGTTTGTGATTGCAGTGACCCGGTCGACAAATCGGCGCTCATCCTTTATCCGAGCCTGGGCACGCCGTTGCTGCTCAAAGAAGGGCAGACCAAGTGCAGCATCTTCATCGTCGGCGAGTCGAGCTTGAAGGCGGCCTCGGGTGCAGGCGGCCTCATCCCCGCGCCTGCACCCAACCTGCATGTATTCGTCGACCGGCATTTGCGGCTTTACTCCATCAAGGAGAAGGGCACCCAGACCGACACGACCACCGGCACGCTGTTTGGCGATGGCAATACCTGTGCAACGGCTCCGCAGCACATCAAGGCCTGGCGGGTCGGCCTCTTCGGAGCGGGGGTGCTCATCAAGGATCGCCATCGGCGGCCTTTTGCCACCATCGCACCGATGGCGGCCCAGGTCTACAAGGACCTGCAAGGCGGCGACGTCTACGAGATAGAGATCGATCTGAAGGCCGCGCCGTTCCAGGGCATCAATTCGGGCGGCTTCATGAGCTTTGCCTGGATGGTCAAACTCAACGACGCCGGCAAGCAGCTCCTGCCCAACGCCACGCACGCCGAGCCGCAGGACTTGATGATTGCCAAGTTCCTGCGCGAGCAATCCACCAAGGACCCTTTCCACTTCGCGAACCTCCACGAATTCGACCTGTCCAAAGGCGCCCGCACCACGGCCAACCAGTTGCCTCCGCAAAAAACTGGCTCAGGCGAACGCTTGCAGAGCTGGCACCCCGTGAAGTACATGCCTGCACGCCCTCTGAAGCTGGGCCACCTCTCCGACGTGCACGTGAATGTTCGCCATACCGCGATGGGCAAGAGCATGGCCCAGGTGCTCGAAGGCGATGTGGCCGATGTGAAATGGAACACGCCAGTCGGCACCAAGGTGTGCAACAGCTTCGATGCGCTGCGCGCGTTGTTCGAGAAGATGGCTTTGGGTGGTGACAAGATCGAGAAGGCCGATGCGGTGCTGCTCACCGGCGATCTGATCGATTTCAACCGCAACCTCAATCCGGCGCAGGTCGCTGCAGGAAAAGCGACGGGCAACAAGGCCATCGGCGAGCAATGGAAGAGCTTCAACCTGCTGGCGAACATCGATGACCCGGCCAACGGCAAGAGGCTGTACCCGCGCGGGCTGGACGACATGCTCGTGTTCAGCCTGGTCCGTGAGATGTACCGCAAGCACAGCCTGCCCATCTTCATGACCAGCGGCAACCATGAGGCGTACCAGGTGCCCTACGGCATCAGTGCGCGGGTGGAGGCCGGAGACATGGCCAACTGGGCATTCAAGCTCGGCGTGCTGGAAACCGCGGCCGACCCCGCGAAACGCAGCGAGATTGCCAGGGCTGCGGTCACTGGCAGTGGCGGTGCCTTGCGCGGTCGAGCGGGGACCGTCGTCGACAAGGTATCCGGCTGGTTCAAATCAGCCACCGGTGTTTCTCCAAGCGAGGCGGCAGGTCGGGGTGTAGAAGGTGTCGAGCAGGTCGCCCGGGCTGCCGAGGACAGGCTGGGTGGCCTCAACGAAGGTCTCTCGAAGGCGCTCAAGACGGCACGCGGCACCCTGGACGGCAGCGAACTTGCAGAGCACCGCAAGCAGATCGAAGCGGCCAGTGACTGGACCCGCGGCAAAGCCAATGAAGGGATGAGTCGTGACCACAACATGACCATCTACGAAGCCTGCCTGGCATATGGTCCAACCTACGGGCAGGCTCTGACGGGATTCAATTTCCACAGCGGCCAGTTCGATTGGTTCTACGCGCTGTTCACGCCATTGGCCGATGTGGTGGTCGCCTATGGCGCCCAGAGCGACGATGACAGTGCCGCAGGAACCCTCCAGGTCATCGCGCCGATGGGTTGGGGAACCGACGAAAACTTCAAGAATCTGGGCGAACTGGTCGATCCCGCCAAATTGCCACATATGGAAGACTTCGGTGGTGTCGACAGGCAAGGCGCGGGCATCTTGCCGCGCGCCACAGAGTCGTGGAGCGCAGCGCAATTCGAGTTGCTCTCCCAGGCCCAAAAGTACAAGGCTGCCGGTAGCAAAACAAGCCTTACGGTAGCCAGCCACTTCACCATCGTGAGCTTTGATGAGCCACAGCCGTACAGCAACGTGAAGAAGAGGTTGGTCAAGGCGCGCTTGTGGCCGCACAACAGCGCTACCGGCCTGCCGGATGAGCCCGCGGGTTTCAACCACGTCAATGTGGGGACCTGCGAGCGAGGGCTTGCCCACTACTTTGAACACTACGTGCGCGCGGGCCGGCGCAGACCCAAGGGCGGTGCACAGGTCGACTGGCATTTGTCAGGCCATAGCCATCGCAGCGGCGTCTATCAGGTCGAGTGGCAAAGCGACGGGCCGGATACCAAGCCCTACGTCCAGGTCGTATCGGCCACGGACCCGGGGATTCACGAGGTGCAGACCGTGCCCGCCGATACGCAGACGGCCCTGATCGTCAGCAGTTGCGGTGGCCCCATCGGCTACCAGAATCTGGACGGTGAATTGAGCGCATGGACAGGGCGGCCACCTGCGGGAACCCTGCTGGATCCGTCCACGGGCAATATCAGCCAAGTCAGCACCTACCGCTGCCGCATCGAAGACGGCAAGGCGTACAACGAGAAGCCAAGGCTGTGCGTGGCGCTGGACTACCTGCACGTGATGAGCGGCCTGCCGGCGAAGGGCAACATCGACAAGCCGCTCGAGTTTGGCGACCTTCCTCAGTTCGCGATGGGCAACACGCAGATCCCGCTTCGACTGAGTCGACAGATGAAAAAGCTCAACTGCATTGCAAGCTTGACGCTGTGGGTGTTTGAGGGCGACGAAAGAAGCGGCCTCAAGAAATGGCACCGCGTTGACACCAATCTGGACAAACCAGGCTCTCCCGGCAGCGCGACAGTCAGCAACGAAGGGATGGCGGCACTCTCAAGAGCCTTTGCAACAGGTGTGGTGGGCAAGCCGGCCGATTCTGCATTTCGGCGCATCCAGGCGACTTTTTGCGAGATGGGTCTGCGAAAGCCAGAACCGATGAAGGAAGACGAAGACTGGGTCAAGGACATGCAATGCACAGATCCGTGGGTTTTCCCGATCAGTGTGGTGAGCACGAACGCAGGGAGAACGATGGCCGGTCTTGGCCGTGTTGCAGGAGAGAAGGGGGAGGTGCCGGATTGGTATTTCCTGGCCGAATACTTTCCCGCCATGGGATATCCACCGCCGCTCGATGCAATCAGACCCAAGTGATCTCCTACTCAATGAATCGTCGGTCCGTTCTGACTGCGCTTCCTGCGCTGTTCCTTTCCTCAACCCCACTCTTGACCGCTTGCAGCATGGCAACGTCCAAAAAGAACATCCGCGAGTTTGGAAAGATCTTTCAGTACCTCAAAGATCCAGAGCTTCGAAAAAAGGAAATCGGAGACGCTTTACTCACCATTGAGGGCGCGGAGATCAGCGGTGAGAGTTTTCAGTACGTTGACTGGAATCACATCCTGTTCAAGAACTGCGACTTCGTCGGTGCGTATCAGATCAAGATTGGAAACTCCACGGACGTGCGGTATGAAGACTGTCGGTTCTCTGGCATCTTTGGGTACGGCAAAACCAACCGCGTTCACTTCTTGCGATGCGCATGGACGGACGGTTCCATAGGGTATGCCGGCGAAAAAAGCACGGCCCTTGTTTTTGAGTCTTGTCGGTTCGTTGGCACCAATCCCGATCGGAATCATTGGGGAGGCGTCGGCAGCGATGGCGAAGCGGAATTCATTGGCTGCACAGCAAAGTACTTTGTCGTTGAAGGACACGCAAAGCTCACGCTTCGGCAATGCGAGTTTGAAGATATGAAGTGCACCCCCCGAAGCAAGGAGTCGGGCGGAGTCTTCGCCGACGTGTTGATCGAAGACTGCAAGCTGCGTGGCGATTTCAGCATGGTGCCCGCAGACTTCCAATCCCTCACGATCCGTGATAGCACCTTCGACACCTTGGACCTGAGCAAAGCGACGCTCAAGGGCGAAATCCTGATGGAGCGAGTCAACGCAGAGAAGATGAATCTCGCCGTCGCGTCGGGAAAAGCCATCAACTTGAGTGGCGTGAAGATTAGTGGCAGTGGTCAGAAGGTCTTCTACCTGGCCGCCAATCGCGTGACGAGCGTGCTGTTGAACGATTGCGTGCTGCCGAGCGCGCCGGACTCTGAGGCGCCATGGGTCGGTGGAGCGGAGCAGGAGCCCGCATACAAGAGCCGTCCTCCAGTCAGCCAAAGCGTGACGCTCAAGAATATGAAAGCCAGTCGAATCGATGCGACCTACCTGAACACAGCGCGGCTCTTGGTGGAAGGGGGCAATTTTCAGGAGGTTGATATGCGCAATGGCCGCATAGGGAGTCTTGAGATCAGCAACACGTCGATTGCCTCGGCGTTGAATCTTGGCAGTAGCGTCATCGACAGTTTGATGCTCAGCTCAGTCGTTTTCTCCAAAACGCTGAACCTGTCCAACACCCAGATCAAGGAGTTCAAGCAGGTCGGCGGCACCGACATCGGCAAGCTTGGTCGCAACCTCAACAAAGAGGGTTCCAACATCAAGCTTCCACGTTGAGGCAGAGGGAAGGCTGCGAATGTCCGATCAGCGTGGTGAGAACGAATGCAAGGAGAACGATGTCCGATCTCGGCCGTGTCGGCGGAGAGAGGGGGGAGGTGCCGGATTGGTATTTCCTGGCCGAGCACTGCCCCGCCATGGGGTATCCATCGCCGCTCGATGCAATCAGGCCCAAGTGATCTCTCACTCAATGAATCGTCGCTCCGCTTTGACTGCGCTTCCTGCGCTGTTCCTTTCCTCGACCCCACTCTTGACCGCTTGCAGCATGGCCACGTCCAAAAAGAACATCCGCGAGTTTGGAAAGATCTTTCAGTACCTCAAAGACCCAGAGCTTCGTAAAAAGGAAGTCGGAGACGCTTTACTCACCATTGAGGACGCGGAGATCAGCGGTGAGAGTTTTCAGTACGTTGACTGGAATCACATCCTGTTCAAGAACTGCGACTTCGTCGGTGCGTATCAGATCAAGATTGGAAACTCCACGGACGTGCGGTATGAAGACTGTCGGTTCTCTGGCATCTTTGGGTACGGCAAAACCAACCGCGTTCACTTCTTGCGATGCGCATGGACGGACGGTTCCATAGGGTATGCCGGCGAAAAAAGCACGGCCCTTGTTTTTGAGTCTTGTCGGTTCGTTGGCACCAATCCCGATCGGAATCATTGGGGAGGCGTCGGCAGCGATGGCGAAGCGGAATTCATTGGCTGCACAGCAAAGTACTTTGTCGTTGAAGGACACGCAAAGCTCACGCTTCGGCAATGCGAGTTTGAAGATATGAAGTGCACCCCCCGAAGCAAGGAGTCGGGCGGAGTCTTCGCCGACGTGTTGATCGAAGGCTGCAAGCTGCGTGGCGACTTCAGCATGGTGCCCGCAGACTTCCAATCCCTCACCATCCGCGACACTCTCATCGAAGGCACTTTCAACATGACAAGCGCGACGGTCAACGGCGACATCCTGATGGAGCGAGTGACTGCCGGCGTGATCCTTGGCTACGTCAAGAAAGCCAAAAGTCTTACTGTGCGAGACAGCAAGATCACAGGCAACGGTATGGATGTGTTCGAGGCCTTTGCAGGTGGGATCAGGACCATCGCGATTGAGGGAACGATCTTCGGCGTAGGCTCGATACGAGGAGGTAACGGCACCGACGGGGTCACGATCGCAGGCGGATTTTCTCTTAAGGATCCGACCCGCACCTCGAACGTCAGTCAATCTATTTTGATTCGCGATAGCAAGATTCCCCAACTGCAATCTCAGCATCTCAATACTAAAAATCTTGTACTCAGGAAGGTGGAAATTGGGGAAGCTGATTTCACCAACACTCGCGCGGAGGTGTTGGAGCTGGACGATGTGAGTTTCACAAAGTCCGTGAACATGAGCGGGGCGCAGATCAAAGAGTTAAAGCAAAGCGGGACCACCGACCTCAAGAGGCTAGGTCGCGGCTTGAAGCTGGAAGGCTCCAACATCAAGCTGCCACGTTGAGGTGTGAGAGGGCTGCGGATGTCCGATCAATTTTCAGCTGACCATCGCGACGATGGTTGCATCTTCAGGGAGTAGAGCCACATGGCCGAAGGTATCCAGAGCGGAGGGGCATTTCTCGACCGCCAGCACGACCGGCTGCTGCGCCTGTCGTTTCCCCAGGGCGGCGAACCTGCGGGTGCGCGGCTGGTCGTCAACCGGTTGGAGGCCAGCGAAGGCGTGTCGCGCGACTTCGAATACACGGCCGAGCTGCTCTCCAGCAATGCCGACCTGGCGCTCAAGGACCTGCAAGGAAAGATGCTGTGCATCGATCTCGTGCGTGCGGATGGCAGCCTGCGTCACTTCACCGGCATCGTCTTCGCCTTCCGTCTCGTCAAGACCGACGGCAACCTTGCCTTCTACGAAGCCCGGCTTGGCCCGTGGTTGAGATACCTGCGCCTGCGCTCGAACAACCGCTTGTTCCACCGCCAGAACCTGCAAGAGCAGACCCAGGCCATCTTCAACGACTACGACACCCTGCCGCAATGGAAGTGGCAAGTCCGCAGCGAAGACCTCCCCATCACCATGGCCGCCCAAGGCGGAGGTGCCCAAGGCGAGAGCGACCACAACTACCTGCACCGGCGCTGGGAAGCCGCCGGCTACAGCTATTGGTACGAACATACGGCCCAAGGCCACACCCTCGTTCTCGCCGACGACACCACACTGGCCGAAGCCGTGGACGGGCCGACGCCCGACATCCGCTTCCAGCGCGAAGGTGGCGCACAGGAAGAAGATGCCATCCACCAGTGGAGTGCTGCACGCACCCTCGTGTCCGGGCACACGGCCGTCAGCGCCTTCGACTTCAAGAACCCGCGAGCCCAGCACGCCGATACCCCCAGCGGCAACCAGCAAGGCGACGTCCCTCAGCTGGAAGTGCACGAATACGGCGGCCACCGGCACTTCAAGACCAGCCGCGAAGGCGATGCGCTTGCCAAGCGGCGCGTCGAAGAGATCGAAGCAGTTGCGAAGCACTTCGATGCGCGCGGCAACAACCGGCAAGTACTGCCCGGGCGCTACTTTCGCCTCACCGATCACTTCGGGCGCACCCAGGGCACAGGCCCCGAGAGCGAATTCCTGATCCTGGAGATCGAGCACAGCGCGAGCAACAACTACCTGCAAGGAGCAGGCGAGCTCGCCCAATACAGCAACCGCTTCACCTGCAGCCGCCGCTTCGTTCCCTGGCGCCCCGGTCGAGGCTTCCACAGCGTGGAGCAGAGCGTCATGGCGCCACAGACGGCGACCGTGGTGGGGCCGTCTGCCGAGGGCAGCATCCACACCGACGAGTACGGCCGTATCCGGGTGCAATTTCACTGGGACCGCGAAGGCCAGAGCGACGAGCGCAGCTCCGCGTGGGTGCGTGTGATGAGCCCCTGGGCGGGTGGCGAGACCGGTGCCGTCTCCACGCCCCGCGTCGGCTCGGAAGTCATCGTGCAATGCCTGGACGGCAACCCCGACCACCCGATCGTCATGGGGGTGGTCTACAACGCGCAGCGCATGCCGCCGTGGAAGCTGCCCGAGCAAAAGGCCCTGACCGGACTCAGAAGCCGTGAACTCGCAGGCGCCAGCGGCAACGAGGCCGGCGGCAAGAGCAACCACCTGCTGCTGGACGACACCGAAGGCAAGATCCAGGCGCAGCTCAAGAGCGACCACGACAGCAGCTCCCTGAGCCTGGGGCACATCACGCGCATCGAAGACAACGCCGGACGCAAGGATGCCCGGGGCCAGGGCTTCGAGCTGCGCACGGACGGTCACGGTGCGATCCGGGCCCAGGACGGACTCCTGATCAGCACCGAGGCGCGCGCCAACGCCCAGGCCCACATCACCGACATGGGCGAGACGGTGCAGCGCCTGACCCAGGGACGGGAGCTGCACGAGGGCTTGAGCGAAGCGGCGCAGCAGGCCAAGGCGCACGAGGCCGGCGACCAGGACGAAGTGACCCAAAGCCTGAAGGCGCAGAACGATGCGATCAAGGGTTCGGGCGGCGGCAACAAGGCCGAGGGCGAGTTCCCCGAACTCAACGAGCCGCATGTGGTGCTGGCCAGCCCTTCGGGGATCGAGGCCACCACGGGTGGTTCGATTCATCTGGTGAGCACCGAGCACCATGCGATCACCAGCGGGGCGCACACCAGCATTGCAGCGGGCAAGAGCTTGCTGGTCAGTGCCAAGGACGCGGTGCGCATCGCAGCCTTCGAGAAAGGCATTCGCCTGGTGGCGGCAGCGGCGGACATCGACATCACGGCACTCAAGAGTTGCATCAATGTCATCGCCAAGCTCGACATCAAGATGGAGGCCAATCGCATCACCATCACTGCCAAGGAAGAGGTCCTGGTCAATGGCGGCACCAGCTACACGCGCTGGAACGCGAGCGGTATCGAGAGCGGCACCAATGGCATCTGGCGCGAGCATGCAGCCGTGCACAGCCTGGTCGGACCGAACAGCAAAGGGTCGCCCAAACTGCCGGAGCCGACCCAGCTGCCGAAAGGGCAACTGGATCTGCACAACCACTATATCAAGAGCGATGGCACGCCGCGACAGGCCGTGAAGCAGGGCGAGTACACCGTGGTGGATTCGGAAGGCGGCACCCACAGCGGCAACCTCGATGCCAAAGGTTTCGCGACGGTGTCGGGCTTGCCGATCGGCGGCGCCAAGATCACTTTCGGTCCGGATCCGCGCGATCCCTGGGACGAGGGCAGTTACTTCGGGCCACCGCACGAATGGCCACCCAAGCCGATGGACGAGAAATCGACGACGAGCCCTGCAGGCGATGCAGGGGCCTTGCCTGCAGCGAACCTGTTGTCGGCCAAGGGCGTTCTGGGCGGAGCCAAGGGCGCGTTGGGACAGATCGGCCAGGTGGCCGGAACGGCGCAGCAAGCCGTTGCGGCCGTCCAGGCCGTGCAGCAAGGCGGCGCGCAGGCGTTGCTGGGGCAAGCGGGGCAGATGGCCTCTGGCGCAGCGACCCAAGCCATTGGAAAGGCCGTCGGCGGTGCGCTCGGCCCGATGGGGGCGCCTGCAGCAGGCGTGGCCGGCAGCGTGGTGGCCGGTGGCATGAATGGCGGGCTGGCGGGCGCGGCTGCCGCGGCGCAGAGCAGCGTGAGCGGTGCGGCGGCGTCGCTCGTTCCCAAGCTGCCTGGCGCATTGCCCAGCCTGCCGTCCGCGGGCGGCGCGAACCCTGCGACAGCCATGACTGGCAGAACGCCCGGTTTCGCAGGTTGACGGCGACACAGGCCCGCCGGTTGCGCGGGCCTGAAGAGAACAAATCAGATCGAGGAAGCACAAAAAATGGCAACGCAGGGACCGCAGGAAACCAAGCCGCGCGAGAAGCAGACCGCGGTCGCGCCGCTCAACGCCATCGCACCGCAGGACATCGGTGCCGGCGCGGCGCGCTTCGACAAGTGGTTGCGCGACATCAGCAACGACTACGTCACGCTGGAACGCCTGAGCACCGTGGCGGGCAGCCTGCCTGTCATCGGCAACATCATGGCGTTGATCGACGTGATCATGGACATCGTCCTGATCAGCGGACGATTCATCAAGAAAGAGGCTGTTGATTTTCTTGCGTGGGTCAACCTGGGCATCAACCTGATCGGTGTCATTCCCGCACCGCCGAGCATGGCGGCTGCCCGCATGAGCCTGCGCCCGGCACTGCATCTCGTCAAACAGCAGCTCAAGCACAGCGCCTCGAACATTGGCGATGCGTTGATCTCCGTGCTGGTGATGCACCTCAACGACAAGATCGCGGGCGAGATCGAGAAGTTTGTCGACGGTGCAATGAGCAAGCTCTCGGGCATCCTGAACAATTGCGCGGACAAGGCCGATGGCGTCGTCGACGACCTCATCAGCGTGTTGCGCCGCTGCACCGGCGGCGAAGACCTGTTCAAGATCGCGGGCCCCAAGCCGGAGAGGAACACCTACAACCCGAAGAAGGAGAGCATGTGGAACCGCATGCTCGCCGCCGCGGACCGCTATGCCAAACAGGCGGCCAACTACGCCGTCAAGGTGGCGGCCGCACGCCTGCCGGACAAGGCCAAGGCGGTGGTCAACATCGTCATCAGCAGCCTGACCGACTTCAAGGGGGCGCTGCGAGCCAAGTTGACAGCGCTGGCCAGTGCCGAGACCGAGCGCTCGATCATGTGGCTGCTCAAGCGCCTGTTTGCCGCTGTGAAGAAATTCAAGGCCAAGCGTGCCGCTGTGGTGCCGCCTACCAGGGGTACCCAGGCGCAGGCCGCCAGGCCGGGTCACGAACTCGGCGCCGTGAACACCCAGGCTGGCGCCACCGGCAGCGGTAACTGCTGCAAGCAGGGGGCAGCCAAGGCCAAGACCCGCAATTCCATCAGCTTCGCCACAGGAAGCGAGAGCTTCACCCACACGGATTTCGTGCTGCCCGCCACGCTGCCCATCGAATGGAACCGCACCTACAGCAGTGACCTCGAGGCCTTTGACCAGGGCAGCTTCGGCGCGCGCTGGCTGATCCCGTACACGACGCGCATCGACGTTGTCGAATCCAAGGGCCGACGCGCACTGGTCTACCGTGCCGCCGACGGTCGCAGCCACGACATCCCCTGGCTGCCCGTGGGCCAAAGCCATCGCAACGCCATCGAGGAATTCAGTGCCACGCGTGTGAGCGACACACTGCTGGTGCTCGACTTCGGCAAACCGCTGCCCGCCGGCGAGCTGGCCGACTGGCGCGAGAGCTACGAACTCGTCGACACGGTCAGCAGCAAGGCCGCCACCCAAGGAAAGCAGCACTTCCGCCTGGTGGCTCAACATGCCAAGGACGGCGCCGCGATCGGCCTGCGCTACGACCATGCATTGCCTTCCGGCGAGCAGGTGCTGAGCGATGTCGTCAGCAAGCAGGGTGATGTCACGCTTGCACACGTCGGCATCCGGCCGCATGCGATCTCGGGGCGCATCGAATCCGTCTGGGAGCTGAAAGACGGGCAGGTCGTTCGTCAACTCGCCGCGTACACGCACGACGGAGCGGGCGACCTGGTCGCGGCGCAGGACGAGAACGGCGCCGCCTGGGCCTACCAGTACAGCCACCACCTCATCACCCGCTACACCGACCGCACGGGCCGCGGCATGAACCTGGCCTACGACGGCACCGGGGCGCAGGCCAAGGCGATTCGCGAATGGGCGGACGACGGCAGCTTCGACACTCGCCTGGAGTGGGATGAGAACATCCGCCTGACCTATGTGACCGATGCGTTGGGCCAGGAAACGTGGATCTACTACGACATCCTTGGCTACACCTACCGCGTCATCCACCCGGACGAAAACGAGGAATGGTTCTTCCGCGACGACGCCAAGAACATCACCCGCCATGTGCACGCCGACGGCACGACCGACGACTATGTCTACGACGACGCTGGCAACCTGCAAACCCACACGCAGGCCGATGGCAGCCAGGTCCACTTCGAGTACGACAAGCTGAGCCGCCTGACCGGCGTGCGCGATGCCGAAGGCGGCGCCTGGCGGCGCGACTACAACCCGCAGGGTCACCTCACCGAGGAAACCGACCCGCTCGGCCACAAGACCCAATACGCCTACGACAAGGCCGGGCGGCCGGTGCAGATCACTGACGCCAAGGGCGGTGTCAAGAAGCTCGCCTACACCCCGACGGGCGAACTCGCCAGCTACACCGACTGCTCGGGCAAGACGATCACCTGGACCTACGACCCTCAAGGCCGCCTTGCCCAAAGCACCGACGCCGCCGGCCAGGTCACCAGGTACCGCTACACCACGCTCGACGAGCAAGCGCTGACGGCAGCCCAGGCGGGTGCCAATCACCCGGGCCAGCTCGAAGAAGTGATCCACCCCGATCAGACCAGCGAGCGCCTGGCTCACGACGCCGAGGGCCGCCTGCTGACGCACACCGACGCCTTGGCGCGCAGCACCCATTACCGCTACGCCGATGCGGGACTCATCGCTGGGCGCACTGATGCTGCAGGCCACACGCTGAGCTACCAATGGGACAAACTGGGGCGCCTCACCCAGCTCGACAACGAGAACCGCAGCCACTACCGCTTCAAGTACGACCCCGTCGGTCGCCTGCTCGAAGAAACCGGCTTCGACGGCAAGGTGACCCAGTACCGCTACGAAGCAACCAGCGGCGTGCTCACCGAAGTGGCAGAAGCAGGGCTGGTCACCCGACTCGCCTTCGACCCCTTGGGTCGACTTGTCGAACGCGAGGCCGCAGCCCAAGCCGAAACCTTCGCCTACGACGGCAACGGCCGCCTCGTCGAAGCCCGGAACCAGGATGCCAAGCTCCAGTGGTTCTACGACCCCGCCGGCAACCTCACCCGTGAGCACCATGCCGATCTCGCCAGGGGGCACACCGCCATCTGGCAGCACCGCTACAACGAACTCAACCAGAGAGTCGGCAGCACCCGCCCCGACGGCCACACCCAGGAGTGGCTCACCTACGGCAGCGGCCATGTGCACGGCCTGCTGCTCGACGGCCAGGACATCCTGAGCCTGGAACGTGACGACCTCCACCGTGAAGTCGGCCGCCAGCAGCACAACGGCCTGGCCCAGACGCAAACCTACGACCCTGCCGGGCGGTTGCTCGAGCAGCAGATCACCCACACGAAACCGGCTCCCGGCACCACAGGCGCCGCCGCCATCGGCATCCGCCGCAGCTACCGCTACGACAAAGCCGGTCAACTCACCGGCATCGGCGACAGCCGGCGCGGGCGGCTGGACTACCGCTACGACCCGGTCGGGAGATTGCTCGAGGCCCAGAGCCAACTGGGCAAGGAAGTGTTCGCCTTCGACCCTGCTGGCAACATCGCCGACCCGGTACTGAAGGAGCCCGGCACGGCAGCACTCGCGCGCGAACAGGGCGTGGCCCCCGGCAAGTTGCTGGACAACCTGCTCAAAGAGTACGCAGGCACGAGCTACAAATACGATGCGCACGGCAACCTCATCCAGCGGACGAAGAACGGGCAGAAGACCCTCTTCAGCTGGGACGGCTTCAACCGCATGGTCAGCGCAAAGAGCGAGGAGGGCACCACGACCTTCCGCTACGACCCGATGGGCCGGCGCATTGCCAAGACAAGCGGATCGAGAGAGACCCTCTTCGGTTGGGACGGCGACAACCTCGCCTACGAAAGCGCAACGCCGCTGGACCCCAGGGCCCGAGAGCAGGCGCACACCGTGCACTACGTCCACGAGAAGGACAGCTTCGTGCCGCTGGCGCAGGTGCGAAGACAGGCGCCCCTTCATCTGAGCCCCACCACCGACGTGAAGGCGCTGATGCAGGCCAACGGCGGGGCCTACGACATCGAGCAGGACCCGCTATGGAACGGGCAGGGACTGCAGCAAGCCAGCGCCGAACCGTTCAGGCCCGAAGAAATCGCTTTCTACCAGTGCGACCACCTCGGCACGCCACAGGAATTGACCGACTCGGAAGGCCAGGTCTGCTGGAGCGCGAACTACAAGGCCTGGGGCGAGGCGAAGCAGGCGATCAGCAAGGCGGCAGGGGTCGCGGGGATCACGAATCCGATTCGGTTCCAAGGGCAGTATTTCGACGAGGAAACGGAGCTGCACTACAACCGGTATCGCTACTACGATCCGCACAGTGGGAGGTTTGTATCGAGTGATCCGATTGGATTTTTCGGGGATTCGAATTTTTACGCATATACGAAAAACCCAGTTGAATGGCTTGACCCGCTTGGATTAAAGCCGCGCCGACCGCAAACAGGAGCACCGACACACGCAGGAGCACACGTCCGTCCAGTGAACGGCAGAAGGCCGCTTAATTACTGTTTCGCGGGCAAAACCATGACCGGCTCCGATCTGCCGGCCAGTGTTCGTGGCAAGTATCCGCATGGCGTCCCGTTTAATATGTTGGGGTTTCCCGATTTTTCCAGATATGCGGTGAAAAAAGTGAATGTTGGAAGTTTCAATAACGACGATGCAGACTTCAGGGCTGCAAATGATGCAGCATTTGGTGCAAATAACGGATTTGGATCAAAAGCGCCGCCAGGCTACCGCTGGCATCATACGCAGTATGATGGGCGCCTCCAGCTTATTCCCGCCGATATTCATGACGCGGTTCGGCACACCGGAGGTGCCGCTGTTTGTGGTACCAGGAGATAATTCATGGTCAATTTTAAATCGCTGGGCCTCAGTGAGGCTGAACTTTCAAAGTTTGAAAAACTTGGAATTCCGTATAAAAAATCTCTTAAAAAAGAGCTTCTTGCCGCATCGAAAATAGGGCCGGCGAGCGAGGATGAAATAAATGAACTTGAAGCCGATTTTGGCCGTTTGCCAGAAGATTATCGAGAATTTTTGTCTACGGTTAACGGCGGGGTGCCAGATAGAAATGGATTTGTTTTGAATGGAAAAAAGATTTCACTGAGCGAATTTTTTGCTGTTGATGGTCCGAAAAATATCTCTCAAACCATTCGATCGAAGCTTGTTGGGTATGAAAATCGAATACCGTCAAATTCGATTCCTATTGGAGGAACCGTTGGCGGGGATTTGATTTTGATGTTTGTCGGAGGGCATGGTGGGTTCTCCGGAATATATCTTTGGAGACACGAAATCGAGGCGGAAAATGCAGGCAATGAATTTTATGGAAATGTCGAAAAATTGACGGAAGATTTTTCGTCCCTATTGGCCTCCTTGGTTTGAATTAAATGGGGTGAATCTGTTATCGATCCGAGGGGCGGGAACACGTGGTTCTGAGGGGATGCAAGCTGCGGTGGAAGCCTCTGCTGCGTCTATGTGCCTCAATTTCTTGCGCAACGAATTCAGGATGTTAGGAAGTATCGAAATTCCGTGACTCAAGCTTTTGGGCGCTTCGATGGAGAGGTGCGGAGTAGGGCCGGCGGCATGACATGCAGAGACAATCAGTGTGCGGCCGTGGCTGCTAGAGATAGCTCGAAAGAAAGCTCTCGCCCCAAAGCAAAAGGACGATACGGAAGATGACGAAACCATTCACTATTCATATTCCGATGCTCCGGGAAAAAGGAATGCTCGATAGGATGAATGATTTCTATGAAGGTATTCTGGGTTATGAACGAGATTTGGAATTGAATATCCTGCGAGTGCCGAATCATTCAAATTTGGCAATTTGCTTTAAGTATTCAAATTTTGCCAAAGGAGGGGGTGGAAGAAATAAAGAGTCGCTCTATGAATTTTTCGTCGAGAAGAGTTTTCCCAGTCTTTGCCGAAATTTGAAAGAAAAAGGGGTTGAGTTTGACATGCTTGCATGCACTCCTGGGTTCTATTTTGCGAGAATCATGGATCCTTCTGGAAATTTAATAGAAATAATCTCGGAGAGCTTCGAGGATAATCTGAATTTCGACATCTCGAGTTGGAGCATCCATCAGGATGTCGGCTGAAATTTCGCGTTGATGGCGAATTAACTTGCAAGCTAAGGCGCCTATGATGAAGGAATTCCATGCACTTACGATTGAGGAAGTTGAAGGATCAATTGATCGATTAAAAGCCGAGGGCCTTCTTCTTGAGGAGATGGTTTCTATTGCAGAGGCAGATGTGCTGCGTTGCCGATTTTTGGGGAGGCGTATTAATATTAAGATTGATCTTGCATATGGTGCGGAGATCGATCCGGTTGATTCGTTTTCTAGCAAGGAAATCGATGAAATTTCAAATCTAATCTTGGCGAAGTTGTGATTTGAATTTTTCAACAATCGCTAGGAAGGCCTCCGATTTTGCGCGACATTCGGTGTGAATAATCTTGGGGCTGTGTTGCTGATGGGAATTTCGTCGTCCTGTGTCGAAGGGGTGTTGAGAGATTTAAATGGCTAGAGTGTTGATCCATCTTCATGCAAGCGACATTCCGGGCAGCATTGAGTTCTATAGGAATTTCGGATTTTCCCTTGCGACTGATGATGTTGATGGATCTGGACTCAGAATCGCAAGAATGACTCACAGCTCCGCACCGTCTCTGGTCCTGAATTTTCGTGACAACAACTCTTTGTTGCGCGCCTACAAGGAGGTCGATGACGCGGACCTTCCCGTGGTGGCATTCGGTCTGATTTCTTCTTGGGATGAAGAGTTTTTCGGTTGGCAGGACTTGATATTCAAGAGCTTCAGTGATCTTGTTATAAGAAACGTTTCTCAGCCATACGGAGAGTGGATTTATTTGAAAGACCCTGCTGGAAATAACATCTTGTTTGCCAATTCTGATTTTTATTGAAATTCCAAATGTCTTGATGTGTTGCCATCAATGAGCCCAAGACCATGCCCTCCCAAGTGATCATCCAAAACCACAACCTCTGGCGCAAAGGCGCCGGAGGTGCCCCCGCAGGTCTTGCCGGCATGGCCGACAGCTATGCCTATGCCGGACTGGACCTGAACCTCGCCCAGTTCGCCACCACTGTCTTCACCGGCACCAGCTTTGCTGCGTGCACGTTCAAGCAGGCCGGCTGGACCGGATGCCAGTTCTCGGGCTGCACCTTCACCACGTGCGACTTCGAGGGCATTTCCATCTCTGGGTGCACGTTCTCCAACTGCACCTTCTCGCAGTCACAGTTCCAGCAAAGTCGGCTCAGTGCCTGTCAGTTCAACAACTGCCAGTGGAACGGCTTGAATTTCGATGGGGGGCACTGGTCCGATGTCGCGGTGCTGGGATGCACGGGCACCACGGTTCAGGCCGATGGCCTGCGCGGGGAACATGTGGACTTCACTGGCAGCTACTTCGAGCACTTGGAGATGCGCAACACGCAGATCAATTGAGTTCGCAAAGCGGCGCGATCTTTCGGAGCATCCATGCCAAGAGGCACCCCCAATCCCAATCCCATGTACGGAATCTACGGCTACGACGACTATTGGAGCGTCGATATTCGCCGTAACAAGGTGCGCATGGTCAAGGCGTTCTACTTCAACACCCACGGCGGTCGCGAGGGTGCCTTGGCGCATGCCCAGGCGCATCGAGATCAATTCGTGCGCGAACACTTGCCGGTGCTGAAGCGCGAGATCGCCCAGCGCGTGCGGCGCGACAACAAGAGTGGTGTGGCGGGGGTGTATTTTCGGGAGGAGCCGGGCGGGAAGAATCCGATGTGGATCGCGATGACCAGAGTCAGCCCGGAGAAATCGGTCAGCAAGGCTTTTTCGGTCGGACGGTATGGCCCTCGCGCGCGAGAACTGGCGATTGCCGAGCGGCAAAAGCAACTGGAGCAGATGACGGGGTATGCCTCGCGTCATCCGGCGGATGGGTCGACATCACCTTCGATCGCAAGGCCCCCGTCGAGCCTGACCGCGGCCAGCTCCAATCGCTCATAGACCGCCCAAAAAAGGGCAGAAGGAACGTGGCGGGAAGGCCCGGATTTCCTCGGCTCCTGTCACACCCCGTTTCACTTCTCCCGCGCTTCCTGTGCACCAGTTCACAGAGGGAAAGCCGCCAGTTGACCGGTGTAAACTGCCCGGTTTTCTCCCTCTCTCGCGGTATGGTGCAAGTGTCACGGCGCACAGGCTTCACCGGCTCGGCGCTCACTCGCTTGCTCGCTCAATTGAGCGACATCGACGTTCCCGAATCCAGGCAAGCCCTCGCGGATCGTTTGAGTCAGTGGTTCAGTTGGACCGACGCCATCTCCTTGTCTGCAGCTTTGGATTCCGATCTGGGCGTCGCCGTGTCCGGCGTCCGGGCGTCCGAGGGCGCCGAGGAGGCGCAGGAGTGCGCGCGCCTGAAGGCCGCGCTGGCCAAGGGCAATGCAGACGGCGGTGTGGCCTCGGTGCTGCCCGGCGCGAACGACGACTTCCCGCCGTACCGCCGCCGCTACTTCGCGCGGCAGCAGGCCATGGAAACAGCCATCGAACCGCTGCGCGCGCGCCTGCGGGCCCGGCTCGCCACCCGCTCGCCCGAGCTGGCCCGGCTGGCCGCGGTGGACGCCATCCTGGAGCAGGTGGTGGGCGCGCGAGAACGCAGCCTGCTGGCGAGCGTGCCCACGCTGCTGGAGAAACACTTCAAGCGCCTGCGCGAGGCCCATCAGGCCGCGCAGGACGCCACCCCCGACAACCCCCAGCCGCCAGCGACCGCCGCCGCCGGCTGGCTGGACGTGTTCGGCCGCGACATGCAAAGCGTGCTGCGGGCCGAGCTGGACATTCGCATGCAACCGGTCGAAGGCCTGCTCGAGGCCCTTCGCGATCGCTAGCCTGCCGCCCTACAAGAGACAACAAGCTTCCATGAACAGATTTTTCCATTACGCCGTCTTCCTCGTGGGCCTGGCCGTCGTGTGCTGGGTCGGTGCCAGCTATGTCGGCCACAACCCGCTGGCCCTGGTGATCACGGCGCTGATCGGCGCGTTCTACCTGATGGGCGCGCTGGAGCTGCACCGCTTCCACCAGGCCACCGGCACGCTGTCGCATGCGGTGAACGACCTGTCGGCGCCGCCGGCGAGCCTCGGCGACTGGCTCGCCGGCCTGCATCCTTCGCTGCGCAACGCGGTGCGCCTGCGCATCGAAGGCGAGCGCGTCGGCCTGCCGGGGCCGGCGCTCACGCCGTACCTCGCGGGCCTGCTGGTGCTGCTGGGCATGTTGGGCACCTTCCTGGGCATGGTGGTCACGCTCAACGGCACGGGGCTGGCGCTCGAAAGCGCGACCGACGTGCAGGCCATCCGCAACTCGCTGTCGGCACCCGTGCGCGGCCTGGGCCTGGCCTTCGGCACCTCGGTGGCGGGCGTGGCCGCATCGGCCATGCTGGGCCTGGCCTCGGCGCTGTGCCGGCGCGAACGCCTGCTGGCCGGGCAGTCGCTCGACACGCTCATCGCCACGTCGCTGCGCGGCCATTCGCTGGCGCACCGCCGCGAAGAGTCGTTCAAGCTGATGCAGCAACAGGCTCACGCGATGCCCGCGCTGGTCGACCAGCTGCAGGCCATGGTGGCCGCGATGGACCGCCAGAGCCAGTCGATCAACGAACGCCTCGTCGCCAGCCAGGACCAGTTCCACCAGAAGACCGAAGCCGCCTACACGGGGCTCGCCGCCTCGGTCGACCGCTCGCTCAAGGACAGCCTGGCCGACAGCGCCCGCATCGCCGGCGAAACCATCCAGCCCGTGGCGAAGGTGATGCCCGAACTGGTCGGCCAGCTGCAGACCATGATGGCCGCGATGGAGCGCCAGACCCAGACGCAGAACGACCGCCTCGTGGCCAGCCAGGACAGCTTCCACCAGAAGGCCGAAGCCGCCTACAGCGGCCTGGCCGCCTCGGTCGATCGCTCGCTCAAGGACAGCCTGGCCGACAGCGCCCGCATCGCCGGTGAAACCATCCAGCCCGTGGCGAAGGTCATGCCCGAGCTGGTCGGCCAACTGCAGACCATGATGGCCGCGCTGGAACGCCAGGGCCAGGCGCAGAACGAGCGCCTCGTCGCCAGCCAGGACAGCTTCCACCAGAAGGCCGAAGCCGCCTACAGCGGCTTGGCCGCCTCGGTCGATCGCTCGCTGAAGGACAGCCTCACCGACACTGCCCGCATCGCCGGCGCGACGATCCAGCCCGTGGTCGAGGCGGCCATGCTCGGCATCGCGCGCGAAGCGGCGTCGCTGCAGGGCGGCATGGCGCAGGCCGTCGAACGGCAGCTCGAAGGCCTCACGGGCCGCTTCGAGGCTTCGACCGCCGGCGTGGCCGACACCTGGAAGGCCGCGCTGGCCGAACACGAGCGCGCGAGCGGGGCGCTGTCGAGCGACCTGCGCGGCACGCTCGAACGCTTTGCCGAAACCTTCGAGCAGCGCTCGGCCGCGCTCGTCGACGGCGTGTCCGCCCGCCTCGAAAGCACCGTGGGCAGCGTGTCCGACACCTGGGGCAGCGCGCTCGCGCAGCACCAGCGCGTCAGCGAAAAACTGTCCGGTGATTCGCACCAGGCGCTCGCCGCCGCCGCCGCCACTTTCGAACAGCATTCGGTCGCGCTGCTGCGCACCGTGGGCGAAGCACACACCAGCCTGCAGACCGAACTCGCCGCTCGCGATGCGCAGCGCCTGTCGGTCTGGAGCCAGTCGCTCGAAGCCATGGCTGCGTCGCTGCAGAAGGAATGGCAGCAGGCCGGCGCGCACACGCTGAGCCAGCAACAGCAACTGAGCGACACGCTGGCGCAGGCCGCGCGCGACGTGTCGGCGCAGGCCGAGGCGCATGCCAAGCAGACCGTCGCCGAAGTCGCGCAGCTGCTGCAGGCCGCATCGGACGCACCCCGCGCCGCTGCCTCGCTGCTCGACACCGTGCGCGAGGCGCATGCCAACCTGCAGACCGAGCTCGCCACGCGCGATGCGCAGCGCCTTGCGGCCTGGAGCGGCTCGCTCGAGATCATGGCCGCGTCGCTGCAGAAGGAATGGCAGCAGGCCGGCGCACACAGCCTGAGCCAGCAGCAGCAGATGAGCGAGACGCTGGCGCAGACCGTGCGCGACATGTCGGCGCAGGCCGAGGCCAACGCCAAGCAGACCGTCGCCGAAGTCGCGCAGCTGCTGCAGGTGGCGGCCGAAGCACCGAAGGCCGCGGCCGACGTGATCGCCGAGCTGCGCCAGAAGCTGTCCGACGGCATGGCGCGCGACAACGACATGCTCGAAGAGCGCAGCCGCATCCTCGGCACGCTCGAGACCTTGCTGGGCGCGGTGAACCATGCCTCCACCGAGCAGCGCAGCGCCATCGACGCGCTCGTCACGGCCTCGGCCGACATGATGGAACGCGTGGGCAGCCGCTTCACAGAGAAGGTTGAGAGCGAGACCGAGAAGATGGCCGGCATCGCCGCGCAGATCACCGGCGGCGCGGTCGAGGTGGCGAGCCTGGGCGAGGCCTTCGGCTTCGCCGTGCAACGCTTCGGCGAATCGAACGACAAGCTGGTGGCGCACCTGCAGCGCATCGAAGGCGCGCTGGGCAAGTCGCTGGCGCGCAGCGACGAGCAGCTGGCCTACTACGTGGCGCAGGCGCGCGAGGTGATCGACCTGAGCATCATGTCGCAAAAGCAGATCGTCGAAGACCTGCAGCAGTTCGCCAGCCGCCAGACCGCAGGCAGCGAGGCCTGAAATGGTGCGCGACGAGATCGACCTCGACGCCGGCCTGGAGCCAACCGTCCCCGTGTGGGCGGTGTTCGGCGACCTGATGGCGGGCATGCTGGGCGCGTTCGTGCTGATCCTGGTGTGCGTGCTCGGCATGCAGCTGGACCTGGCGAGCCGCCTTGAAACCGAGGTGCAGCAGCGCCGCGCCGAATCGCAGCGCCGCGAGGCGCTCGAACAGGCGCTGGCCGGTCCGCTTGCGGCGGGCCGCGTGACGCTCAACAACGGCCGCATCGGCATCAGCGGCAGCGTGCTGTTCGCCTTCAACTCCGCCGACCTGCAGCCCGGTGGCCGCCAACTGCTCAAGAGCCTGGCCGGCCCGCTGGGCGCCTACCTGAAGGCGCGCGACGAGATCCTGATGGTGAGCGGCTTCACCGACGACCGGCAGATGCGCGACGGCGCGCGCCTGTTCGCCGACAACTGGGAGCTGTCGGCCCAGCGCGCGCTCACCGTGACGCGCGCGCTGATCGAAGAGGGCGTGCCCTCGTCGTCGGTGTTCGCTGCCGCTTTCGGTGCCGAACAGGCCGTGGCCTCGAACAGCGACGCCGAAGGCCGCGCGAAGAACCGGCGCGTGGAGATGGCGCCGACGCCCCGGCCCAAGAACGCACCCGACGCTGCGAAGCCCCGTGAGTAACGACGCCGCACCGGACAATCAGGTCGACCCCGTCGCGGCGCTCGACGCCTGGCGCGCGCGCGGCGACGACCGCTTCGACCCGGTGCGCTTCCGCTTCATCGAGGCGATGGCGCAGCGCGCGGCGGCGCACGAGGGCGAGGCACGGCGCCTGCTCGATGCGCGGCTGGCCAGCCTCATGGCGACCTACCGCGCCGATCTGGAGAAGGTCGAACCCGAGGCCGAAGCGTCGGCTGAGGCACCGTTGCACACCGCGCTCGCCGAGCTGATGAACCACATCGCCCAGCTCGCACCGCTGCCACCCCCGCCCGATGCGGAGGCGACCGACGGTGACACCGTGCCCAGCCTGTCCACGGCGCCCGAGCTCAAGACGCTGAGCTACTTCCGCGGCACCTGGTCCAGGCTCGCCGCCGACCAGCGCGTGACGCAGTCGCTCGCCAAGGTGCCGAAGAACGCCGGCCCGCTCAACACGCACCACCTGGTGCAGCGCGCGCTCACGCTGATGCGCGACCTGTCGCCGCAGTACCTGCAGCGCTTCATGGCGCACGTCGATGCGCTGCTGTGGATCGAGCAGGTGAACGCCGCCGCCGAGGCCGCGCGCGTGGCGCGCACCGAGAGCCCGCGCAAGAGTTCGCGCAGCCGCGCCGGCTGAACGAGGTTCAGCCCGCCGCGTCGTGGCACACGACGCACAGCTTGTTGCCGTCCGGGTCGCGGAAGTACGCGCCGTAGTAGTCGGGGTGGTAGTGCGTGCGCAGCCCTGGCGGGCCCTCGCAGCTGCCGCCGTGCGCGAGCGCGATGCGGTGCACCGCATCGACCATCGCCCGCGTGCCGGCGGTGAACGCCGCCATCTGGCCGTTGCCCGCATCGTGCGGCCGGCCGTCGTGGGGCTGGCAGATCACGAAGAACGGCCGTGCGCGTCCCGCGCTGTGCCAGCCCGCCCAGGGCTTCTCCGGCTCGCAGAAGCGGCGCTCCAGGCCGAGGCCGTTCATCACCGCGTCGTAGAAGGCCAGCGCGCGGTCGAAATCGGAGACGCTGAAGAAGACATGAGAGAACATTTCGGCTCCTTGTGAAGCGGGGGAATTGCCGGCGTGAAATCGTCAGCGCGGCCAGAGCCACCAGGCCAGCCCGGCGGCTGCCAGCACCCAGATGCTGATGACCAGGGCCATGCCGGCCTTGCTCGTCGGCTTGCTGCCCGTGCGTGCCATCCATTCCTCGGCTCGCACGCGGCTGCGCGTGATGACCTCGGGCGGCAGCAGGCGCACCGCGAGCCAGATCAGGGCGGGCAGCAGCAGCACGTCGTCGAGGTAGCCGAGCACGGGAATGAAGTCGGGAATCAGGTCGATGGGGCTGAGCGCATAGGCCACGGTGAACCAGCACAGCGCCTTCGGCAGCCACGGCGTGGCCGGGTCGCGGCAGGCGAACCAGAGGGTGACGGCGTCGCGCTTGATGCGGCGCGCCCAGTCGCGCAGGTTCATCGCGGTCACTCGCCTCAAGCCGCGCTGCGCGGCCCGAACATGATGATGCCCATGCCGACGAAGCACACGGCCACGCCGACCCAGTCGCTGGTGGACGGCGTCACCTTGTCCACGGCCCAGAGCCACAGGATGGCCACGCCGATGTAGACCCCGCCGTAGGCCGCATACACGCGGCCGGCAGCCGTCGGGTGCAGCGAGAGCAGCCACGCGAAAAGCGCCAGGCTCAGCGCGGCGGGCAGCAGCAGCCAGGCCGACTGGCCCTGCTTGAGCCACAGGTAGGGCAGGTAGCAGCCGACGATTTCCGCGAGCGCGGTCGCGATGAAGAGGCCGAGGGTCTTGAGCAGGTCCATGGCCGCCATTGTGGCGGCCGACCGTTGATGTCAGGGCTGTCGTCCGGGCCCGGTGCCCGGGCGCGACGACGGCTCCCACACGTCGGGCGTGGTGGCGACCAGCGACTTGAAGTCTTTCCAAGGCCGCGCGCCCGGCACCGTGCGCCCGCCGACGATCACCACCTTCGCGTAGGCCACCATGCGCTCGCGCAGGTAGCGGCGCTCGGACTCGGGCCAGGTCTCGATGGCGTGCGGTCCGCGCGACAGCACGATCTCCTTCACGCCGCGGATGCGGTTGTAGGCGGCCACGGTGCCTTCGAGCGATTCGGCGCGGTCCCACAGGCCCTTGCCGAAGAAGGCGGCGGGCCAGCGGTCCATGCCCGCGAGCGTGGCGGAGTTCGGATAGAAAAGGATGTGGTGGTCCGCCGCCATGCCGCCCAGAAACAGGTTGCGGTCGGCCAGGTCGGGCGCGTCGGGCAGGTAGCCCGCGCCGCTGGCGAACGACGACAGCAGGATCGCCCCGCGGATGTTGCGCCAGCCGCGCGCCGGCGTGCAGTTGGGCACGGGCATGTCGAAGCTGCAGGCGGCCACGTAGTTGCGCGTCATGGCCCAGGCGGTCGACATCGAGCCGCGCGAGTAGCCGCCCAGCACCAGCGGAATCTCGCTGGCCTTCTGGCCGGCCAGCAGCCGGCCGCGCGCGGCGTTGCCTTCGAGCAATTGGCCCGCCGGCGTGAGCACCCGCAGGCCCTGGCCGTGCTCGAGCTGCGCGAGCACGCGGAACACGTCCTCGCCTTGCTCCAGCGTGTTGGTGTCGCTCACGCCGCCCGACAGGCCTTCGCCGCGCCGGTCGTAGGCCAGCACGTCGAAGCCGGCCTGGTTCAGCGCGTGCAGGTTCTCGCGCCACCAACGCTGGCCCATGGCCTCGGTGGTGCCGTTGGGGAAAGACACCGGCACGGCCTTGCCGCTGGCGCCCTCGATGCGGTAGGCCACCTCGTCCGGGTGCTGGAGGGCCGTGAGCTGCCCGCCGCCGCCCGCCGCCATGACGGCGAGGGCGCGCACCTTGCGGCCACGCCCGTCGTCCACGCCCGCGCCTTCGAGGTACCAGCCGCGCAGCTTGATCGGGTCGGCGAGCTTCAGGTCGAGCCGCTCGAAGGTGTCGCGCGGCACGGTGAACTCGACGATGTGGGTGCGCGCGTCGGCCTCGGCAATGCCTTCGCGGTAGGGCGCCTTGGCGAAGAAGGCGGGGCGGCGGATCTGCTTCAGATCGACCGTCGGGCTGTCGGCATCGATGCGCCCGGCCGGATCGACCGCGCCCGTCACGCGCGTGGCGCGCGCCTTGTTGGGCGGCAGCCAGCGCTGCATCTGCGCGTTCACGCGCTCGAAGCAGACCGGTTCGGCCTTGCAGGTGCGCCAGCGCGCCTTGAGCTGGTCGTCGGTGAACGCGCCGACGTGGTAGTCGCCGCCCGCGTAATTGGTGGGCACGGGGTAGGCGCTCATGAGCACGGGCACGCACACGCGCGGGCCGCCGGCGTTCACCGCGGTGCCGGCCTGCGGCAGCAGGTAGCCGCCCACCCGCGCGTTGCGGTCGGCGCCGACCCAGGCCATGCAGTCGGTGGGCGGCGGCTTGCTGGCGGCGGCCTGGCGCTGTTCGGCGGTGGTGCCGGTGGTGCAGGCGGACAGGCCCAGCAGGGCACCGAGCAGGGCGAGCGGAAGGGTGGCGCGGGAAGAACGCATGGGGCGGGAAACGCTCGCGGAATGAAGAACCATGTGATTGGAACGCAGCCGGCGCGCAAAAAGGGACCGCGCAGGGCCAAGCGTGAACAAATGGATGTCGATACTGTTGCAGAAGGCATGCCAGCGCGGCGGGTGTGAACGCCGCGTTCTGGCGCAGGAGGGTTCCTACTGCTTGTTGCCGGACACTGCCTCCCGAAGCATCGGCTGGCGCGCCATCACCTCGTCGCGCGGGCCGTGGTCGCGCACATGGCCGGCTTCCATGAGGATCACCGTGTCGAAGCGTTCGAGCAGGCTCAGCCGGTGCACCGAGGCGATCACGCAGGCCTGCGGAAACGCCGCCGCAATGCGCCCCAGCACGCGCGCCTCGGTGGCGGCGTCGAGCGCGCTGGTCGGCTCGTCGAGCAGCAGCAGCGAACTGCCTTCGGCGGCGAGCACGCCGCGCGCCAGGCACAGCCGCTGGCGCTGGCCGCCCGACAGGTTGAAGCCGCGTTCCGAGATCGCGCTGTCGAGGTCGCCGCGCGTGGCCTGCAGCACCTCGTCGAAGGTGCTCGTGTGCAGCGCGGCGCGCAGGCGCTCATCGTCGCAGGGGCGACCGAAGGCCAGGTTCTCGCGCACGCTGGCCTCGAACAGCTCGGTCTCCTGCGGGATCAGCGTGGCGAGCTGGCGCAGCCGGGCCCAGTCGGTCCGCTCGCCGTCGAGCGAGAGCGTGCCGCCGTGCGGCGCATACAGGCCGGCCAGCACGCGCAGCAGCGTGCTCTTGCCGCCGCCGCTAGGCCCCACGAGCGCCACGCGTTGGCCCCGGCGCAGCGAGAGCGCCACGTCGTGCAGGCCGCTGCGTGCGGGCGCGGCCGGATCATCGGCGACGGTGACGGCGACGACGCCGCGCGGGGCGTAGCGCCATTGCAGCTGCGCGACCTGCAGCTGCGTCCACGGCGCCTGGGCGTCGATGCGTTCGTGCGCCGGCACTGCCTCGGGCGGGGCCTCGAGCGTGGGGCTCGTCGGCGCATGCCAGATCGGCTCGGCGCTGCTGTAGTCGGTGTGCATGCGCGCAAAGAAGCTGAAGTTGGCCGCCACCGAGGTGACCACGCCCGCCGCCTGCTGCGCGTACTGGTAGATCATGAACACCGCGCCCAGCATCACGGCCTGGCCCGGCGCGCGCGCCTGCCACACATAGATGACGACCAGGCCCCAGGTCAGCGCCAGCCCCATCAGGTCGACCGCGAACCACTTGCCTTCGTTGAGCACCACGGTGCGCTTCAGCGGCAGCGACACGGCCGCCATGCGACGGCGCAGCAACAGGCGCGACGCGCCCTGCAGCCGCAGGCCGATCACCGTGGAGGCGTTGCCCAGGAAGTCGAGCAGCGCGGCCACGTAGCGCCGGTCGGCGTCGTTCTCGGCGCGCGCGAGTTTCATGAGCGCGCGGTCGATGCGCACGATCACCACGCCGATCAGCACATAGCCCGCGAGCGCCGTCACGCCGCTGGTGCGCGACAGCAGCGCCAGCGCCACCAGCGGCCCGACGAAGTTGACGGCGTTGGTGAGCCAGATGAACTGGTTCTGCGCGAAGTCGGCGAGCGCGCGGCTGGCCTGGTGCACGCGGTGCTGCTGCTCGCCCGAGTGGTGGCTGTCGTGCCATGCGAGTGGCGCGGCGGCGATGCGCGCATAGAGCTGGTCGGCCAGCGTCTCGCGCACCTTCAGGCCCACGTTGCGCTCGAGGATGCGGCCCGGCCCGTGCAGCCCCCACGCGCCGACGTACACCCCCGCGAGCGTGGCGATCCAGCGGCCCGCCGCGGGCAGGTCGCCGCGCTGCAGCGCGTTGATGGCCTGGCCGGCGAGGTAGGGCAGCGTGAGGCGGATCAGTTGCGAGCTCGCGAGCAGCGCGGTGGCGGCCAGCAGCTGCGCACGCGCACCGGCCGCGAAGTGCCACAGCGCGGCGTAGAGCGCGCGGATGGCGCGGCCGGGGGATTCGGTGGTGGGGGTCGTCGAACTCGTCATGCGCGCATCAGCCTGCCTTGCGGAAGGTGAGGTTGATGCGCTGCGCGCCGAGCCGCGCCTGCAGCGGATGCGGTGCGTCCTTGAGCGGCAGCACGCCATGAAAGCGCAGCCGGTCCACGCCGCCCCACACCACCACGTCGCCGTGCACCAGCGGAATGCGGGTGGTCTTGTCGGCGCGCGCGAGCCCGCCGAACTGGAACACCGCCGGCATGCCCAGCGACACCGACACGATCGGCGCGCCGTGGTCGCGCTCGTCGCGGTCCTGGTGCAGCGAGAGCCGGCTGCCCGGCTGGTAGCGGTTGACCAGGCAGGCGTCGGGCGCAAAGCCGTCGAAGCCGGCCAGCGCCGCCGCGTCGCGCGCGAGCTGCGCAAAGACCTCGGGCATCGCGGGCCAGGGCACGCCGCTGTCCGGGTCGACCGCGCTGTAGCGGTAGCCGCGCCGGTCGCTGGTCCAGCCGAGCGCGCCGCAGTTGGTGAGCGCGACCGACATGGTGAAGCCGCCCGGCGTGACCAGGTGGCGGAACGGCGCGCGCGCCGCCACGCCGTCGATGGCGTCGATGGCGTCGAGCAGCGCCTCGGCGCGCGGCAATGCAAAGCCCGGCAGCACGAAGGCGGCCGGGCCGATCGGCTCGCGCGCGGCGCGTGGCGGGGCGTCGAAGAGGTCGAACGTCATGGGGGCATTGTCGCCAGCGACAGGGGCGCTTCGGACCGTGGTCGGTGGCTGCGATGCATTCAAGCTGTCACAAAGCGTCACTAGCATTCCGAGCACCAAAGCAGTACGCGGCACCAGCCCGGCGCCTGCGATTCCTCCTTCGTCACAGGACCCGGCATGTCTCGCGTTGCTCGGTCACGGTGGGTGTGTGTCTTGACCCTGATCCTCGGAATTCTGTCCCTCGCGGCCGTGTCGCATGCCGGCGAACCTGCGCCTTCGCCCGATGCGGTGGGGCGCATCGCTTTCGACCTGCCGGCCCAGCCGCTGGCCACCGCCGTGCAGGTCTATGCGCAGGCAACGGGGCAGTCCGTGTTCTTCGACGGGCAGCTCACCGCCGGCCTCGAATCCGCCGCGTTGCACGGCCTGTTCACCCCGCGCGAGGCGCTGCAGCGCCTGCTGGCCGGCACGCGGCTGGCCGCGCGCCACACCGACGCGCGCACCTTCACGCTGGTCGAGGCCGAGGCGGCGCCGCCCGTGGTTGCGACGGCGCCGGCCGCGCCCGCCGCCCCCGCCATGTCCCCGCGCGACGCGCGCGTGGTGCAGCAGGCGCTGGAGCGCACGCTGTGCCGCTGGCCGCATGCGCGCCCCGGCACCTACCGCGCGCTCGTGCAGCTGTGGGTGGGCCCAAGCGGCCATGTGCGGCGCACGCGGCTGCTCAGTTCCACCGGCCTGGCGCAGCGCGACGCCGCGCTCGAAGCCGCGATGAACACGCTGGTGCTCGACCGTCCGCCCGAAGGCGAGGCCGACCAGCCGCTCACGGTGCTGCTGCTGCCGCGCACCGGCGACCGCCCCGACGTCTGCGACGCAGCGGTTTCTCCCTGAGCACGCCGTGGAACAGGACACCCCCGGCTTCCTGCGCAGCCTGCTGACCAGCCGCTACATCGACTTCCGCAGTCGGCTCCGTCGCCGCCTGGGCTCGGAAGAGCAGGCCGACGACGTGCTGCACGAGACCTGGCTGCGCGTGCAGCGCATGAGCGACCCCGGCCCGGTGCAAAGCCCCATGGCCTACCTGCTGCGCATCGCGTCGAACGTGGCGGAAGACCGGCGCATCTCCCACGGGCGGCTGCTCGACTTCGTGGAGGTCGAGGAGCTGCTGCATTTCTCGGACGACAGCCACGACCCGGCCCGCGTCTCGGAGGCGCGCAGCGAGGTGCAGGCGCTGGAGCGCGCACTCGAAGAGCTGCCGCGCCGCCGCCGCGACATCTTCATCGCCTCGCGCGTGGACGAGACGCCGCATGCCGACCTGGCGCGGCGCTACGGCGTGTCGGTGCGCATCGTCGAGCGTGAAGTGAAGGCCGCGCTGGTGCATTGCGCCGGCCGATTGGGCCGCGATGTGATCCAAAGGTTCGGTCCCGGCGCGGGAAAACAGTCAGAGAAGGTGTGAACGAACCCGCCATGCCCGCTCATCCCGCCCAGACACGCCCCCTCCGCGTTGCAAATGCTCGCCATAGCCCTGGCTATGGCTGCGCTTTGCGCCTTGATGGGACGTGCCTGAACGGGCTGCTCGGCCACGGCGGATCCATTCACACCTTCTAAAGACATGATGGCCGCACCCACTCCAATCGACCGCGAACGCGCCGCGCTGGAAACGCAGGCGCACGACTGGCTCGTGCGCCTGACCTCCGGCCGCGGCACCACCGGCGACGCGCAGGATTTCCGCCGCTGGTGCGCCCGCAGCCCGCAGCACGCGCAGGCCATGGCCGAGGCGACGCGCCTGTGGGACCTGACCCGGCCCGCCGCCGAAGCGGTGGCACGGCGCATGCCCGCGACGGACACACCGCCGCGCGCGGCCACGGCCATCGCCATGTCGCGCCCGCCGATGTTCGGCCGCCGCCAGTTCCTCGGCGCCGCGCTCGCGGCCGGTGCCGCCGCCTTCGTGGTGGTGCGCCCGCCGGCCGGCCTGTGGCCCGCGCTGTCCGACATGACGGCCGACTACCGCACCGGCACCGGTGAGCAGCGCCGCGTGGTGCTGGCCGACGCGGCGGCGGTGGTCGAGATGAACACGCAGACCAGCCTCAACCTCGCGCGCGGCGCCGAGGGCGAGCCGCCCGTGCTCGACATGCTCGGCGGCGAGGCGCAGGTGCAGCTCGATGCGGCGCGCCGCGCGCCCTTCACCATGACGGTGGGCGGCGCGCGCCTCGTGGCCGCGTCGGCCAGCCGCTTCAATGTGCGCGCCACCGGTGGCGAGGTGTGCGTGACCTGCTTCGCGGGCTCGGTCGAGCTGCGCGACGGCGAGCGCGTCCTGGTGGCCGGGCAGGCGCAGCAGATCCGCTACGGCGGCCGGCGCGAGGCCGAGGTGGCGCGTGCGCCCGACCTCGCGGCGGTGGCCGCCTGGCGCGAGCGCGTGTTGGTGTTCGACGACACGCCGCTCGCGGCCGTGGTCGACGAGATCAACCGCTACCGCCCGGGCCGCCTCATCGTCACGCGCGCCGAACTCGGCCGCCGCAAGGTGCAGGCGCGGCTGCGGCTGGACGAGCTGCCGCATGTCGAGACGCTGATCGCCGTGAGCTACGGCGCGAAGCTCACGTCGCTGCCCGCCGGCATCGTGCTGCTCGGATAGCCGCGCTGTGTGACGCGGCTGTGAAAAAAGCGGCGCGTCGTCTTCGTTAGCAAATTCTCCCGAACTTTTGCAGCGCGCGTGTCGGTCGCATCCGGTGAGCCCGGTCTCTTCTCCAGAACGGTTTTTCTCTGGGGTATGACATGAGCAACAAGACATTCCGCCGCGCGCCGGTCGCGCACGCCGCCGCCCTCGCGCTGGCCATGGCGGGCCTGGCGGGCAATGCACAGGCGCAGCGCGCCTTCAGCGCCGCATGGATGGCGCAGAAGAACGTGGCGCAGGGCACCGCCGTGGTCACGGGCTACCTGCCCAACGGCACGCCGGCCTCGATGCTGACGAACCCGCTGGCGCAGCAGCAGAAAGCCAACGAGCAGCTGCGCCAGTCGCTCGGCAACCTGGGCCTCGCGGCGCAGGCGATTGCCGCGCAGCAGGCCGCGCAGGCCGCCGCACGCGCCGCCGCGCTGAACGAACCCTCGGTGCCCGACGGCCTGGCCGAGGGCGGCCTGAAGGTCGACACCAATTCGCTCAGTGCCGGCTGGCTCAACGCCCGCGCGCTCAACCGCGATTCGCAGAAGCAGGTCGACGGCCGCACCGTCGTCACCGTGGAGCAGACGGCAGACAAGGCCATCCTGAACTGGGAGACCTTCAACGTCGGGCGCAACACCACGGTCGATTTCAAGCAGCAGGCCGACTGGGCCGTGCTCAACCGCGTGAACGACCCGAAGGCGCGGCCGTCGCAGATCCAGGGCCAGATCAAGGCCGACGGCACGGTGCTCGTCGCCAACCGCAACGGCATCGTGTTCAGCGGCACCAGCCAGACCGACACGCGCAACCTCGTGGCCGCTGCCGCTCACATCGGCGACGACCAGTTCAAGGCGCGCGGCATCTACTCGAACGACACCGCGCCGAGCTTCACCACGCGCAAGGAAGACCAGGGCAAGGTCGAGGTGCAGGCCGGCGCACGGCTGACCACCAAGGAGCCCGGCTCCGTCACGCAGGGCGGCGGCTACGTGCTGCTGCTGGGCAAGGAGGTGGCCAATGCCGGCGAGATCGCCGCGCGCAAGGGCCAGGCACAACTCGCCGCGGGCGACAGCTTCGTGATCCGCAAGGGCTTGGGCACCGAGGCCAATGCCTTCTCGACCACGCGCGGCAACGAGATCGCGCCGCAGTTCGTGGCCGACAGCACGGCGGGCACGGTGCGCAACACCGGCCTCATCGTGGCGCGCGAAGGCGACATCACGCTGGCCGGCCGCGACGTGCGCCAGGACGGCGTGGCGCTGGCCACCTCCACCGTCGCCGTGCGTGGCACGGTGCACCTGCTGAACTCGGCCGCCGACACGCGCGGCAACGTGGCCGTCGGCAAGGGCGCGGTCACGGCCGTGCTGATCGAGGACGACGGCAAGGCCAGCGCGCTCGACAGCCAGCGCGACGCGCTCCTCAAGGAGTCGGCCGCGCAGGACGCCGCGCGCGCGCTCGTGCCGCCTGCGCTCTTCGACAACCTCTCGCGGCTGTCGGACCGGCGCGACCAGTCGCGCATCGAGATCGTCTCGGGCGGCGACATCCGCTTCGAGGGCGAGTCGCTCACGCTGGCCACCGGCGGGCAGATCGCGGCCAGCGCCGCGCGCCGCAGCTTCGTGGCCGACAAGGCGCGCCTCGATGTGTCGGGCGCCGTGGGCGTGAACGTGACGATGGAATCGAACAACGTCAAGGTCAGCGTGCAGGGCAACGAGACGCGCGACGCCCCGCGCAACCGCGAGAGCGGCAAGCTGTTCAACAGCGACGTGTGGATCGACCGGCGCAAGCTGGTGCGCGTGGCGCCCGGCGTGGGCGGCTATGAGGGCGAGCGCTGGTACGCGGCGGGCGGCCTGCTCGAGGTCGGCGGCTACCTGGGCAACCAGGGCCACGGCATCGGCGAATGGGCCGCGCAGGGCGGTACCGTGGTGCTGGGCGGCGCCGAGGTGCTCACGCAGGCGGGTTCGAACGTCAACCTGTCGGGCGGCTCGCTGAACGTGCAGACCGGCTTCCTGAACCAGACCTGGCTCAAGGGCAGCGACGGGCGCCTCTACAGCCTGGACAAGGCGCCGTCGGACATGCTCTTCGACGGCGTCTACAAGGGTTTCGAGGCCGAGCACGTGCGCTGGGGCAAGAAGAACACCGACTACTTCTACAACCCGCTGATCGCGCCGCAACGCTCGCTGGAGAACGGCTACACCGTCGGGCGCGACGCCGGCCGGCTGGTGGTGAGCGCGCCCACGGCGGTGCTCGAAGGCGACATCGTGGCCGAGGTGTTCAACGGCGCGCAGCAGACGCGCGCCCGCGACGCCGCGCTGGACGACGGCTACCGCCAGTCGCAGAGCGCGGTGGCGCGCGGCGGCGTGCTGGCGGTGGGGCGCTACGGCGCGCTGGGCCGCATCGACCTGTTCGACACCGACGTGCGCTTCGGCGACGTGGCACCGATCACGCAACAGATGGCCGCGGCCGACGCGCTGGCCGACGAGCGCATCGGCACGCTGTGGCTCGACGCGGCGCACCTGAATGCGCAGCGCCTGTCGGTGCTCGACATCGGCACGCGCGGCAGCATCAACGTCGAGAAGGCGCTCACGCTGGCCGACGGCGGGCGCATGGCCCTGCTCGGCGCGTTCATCGACATCGGCGCCGACGTCACGGTGCGCGGCGGCGCGCTGGAAGCCGGCAATGTCTTCACGTCGCCGGTGGCGGGCGCCCAGCCGCGCGTGCTGGCGAAGGACGCCGATTCGTCGCTCACCGTGCGCGACGGCGTCACGCTCGACCTGCGCGGGCGCCGCGTCGACATCGGCACGGCGCCTGAGGACTCGGCCACGCTCGCGGTCATCGACGGCGGCACGGTGCGCCTCGAATCGACGCACGGCGTGACGGTCGGGCAGGGCAGCCTGATCGACGTGTCGTCGGGCGCGGCGCTGCTGGCCAAGGGCAAGCAAAGGGGCGGCAAGGGCGGCAACGTGACGCTGGTGGCCGACTCGGCCGCGTCGCCCACCGATGCGAAGGGGCGCCTGTCGCTCGGCGGCGAGATCCGCGGCCATGGCGCGACCGGCGGCGGCACGCTGAAGATCGAAACGGGCCACGCGCTGCTCATCGGTCCCGACCCGGCGCTGTCGGACGCGACGCAGCTCGTGCTCGACGCGTCGCGCCTGCAGTCGGGCTTTTCCACCTACGACTTCAACGGCCACGCGGGCCTCACGGTCGCGCCGGGCGCGCAGCTCGACGTGGTCATGCCGGTCTACCGCATCGCCCCTGGGGCCGGTGCCGATCATGAAGCCGGCATCGCATTGCAACTGTGGACGCCGCCGCTGCTGCAGCAGGACACGGTGAACCGCGAGGTCGTGCAGCGCCAGGGCGCCGACCTCGTGCTGCGCGCGCAGCGCCGCATCACCGAAGGCGGCAACCTCGCCATCGGCGCGGGCGCGGTGGTGACGGTCGATCCGGGCCGCTCGATCCAGCTGCTCGGCGGCGGCCAGAGCAGCGTCGTGGTGGACGGCCGGCTCAACGCCTGGGGCGGGCGCATCGCCATCGGCATCGAGGCGCCGGCTTTCAATTCGCCGCTGAGCACCTCGCTGCAGCCGCACAACCGCTCGGTGTGGATCGGCGAAGGCGCGGTGCTCGACGTGGCGGCGCGCGCGCAGACCGGCATCGGCGACGACGGCCGCCGCTACGGCACGGTGCGCAACGGCGGCACCATCGCCATCGGCGGCGCGCTCGACTGGGAAGCCAAGGGCGCGGCCAACGCACCTGACCTCGCGATCGTCATCCGCCCCGGTGCGCTGCTCGATGCCTCGGGCAGCCACGCGCGCATCGACGTGCCGGCCGTGGGCGGCCTGTGGCGCGAACTCGACGTGGCCAGCGACGGTGGCAGCATCGTGCTCAAGTCGGCGCACAGCCTGTACCTGGACGGCACGCTGCGCGCCCACGCGGGCGGCGCGAATGCGGCGGGCGGCACGCTCGCGGTGGCGCTCGAAGCGCCGGTGTTCTCGAAGATCTACACCGTCGACGACGCCGTGCGGCAGGCGCGCGAGCTGGTGATCTCGCAGGCGCAGCAGCCCAGCGGATTGCCGGCCACCCTCAAGCCGGGCCATGCCGACGCGGCGCTGGCCTACGGCAAGGGGCGCCTGAGCGCGGACCAGGTGCGCGACGGCGGCTTCGGCAACCTGTCGCTGCTGGTCAATGGCCTGATGAGCTTCGACGGCCACGTCGACCTCACGACCGCGCAGAGCCTGCGCCTGTACGCCGGCAGCTTCGCGCTGGCCGACAGCGCGGCCACCGATTCGAGCGTGCGGCTCGCCTCGTCCTACCTGCGGCTGGCCGGCGTGACCGGCGCGCCGAAGCAGGACAACGAGGTGATCTACACCACCACCTGGCGCCACGGCGCATCGGCCCGCGCGAGCGAGGCCACCTTCACGGCCGAGGCCGACCTGATCGACATCCGCGACCGCGTGGGCTTCGGCGCGCACGGCGAGATCGCCATGAAGACCGGCCCCGCGCAGGTGGTGGACCGCCGCGGCTTCGACACCGTGCACATGACCAGCCGCGGCGACCTGCGCCTGCTGGGCGGCACGCCCACGCTCGGCCTGCTGGGCGCGACCACGACCGAGCTGGCGACGCTGGGCGACCTCACGCTCACCGCCGCGCAGATCTACCCCGCCACCGGCGCCAATGCGCAGATCCGCGCGGGCTACGACGAGGGCCGCGTGCTCGACATCCGCCGCCAGGTCGAGGGCGACGTGGCGATGCCGCAGTCGGCATTCGGCACCCTGGCGCTCGGGGGCGGCACGGTGCGCCAGGGCGGCATCGTGCGCGCGCCGCTGGGCAACCTCATCGTGGGACAGGACGGGCGCAGCACCTTCGAGGCGCGCGCCACCGTGGTCGACCTGCTGCCGGGCAGCATCACCTCGGTCAGCGGCGCCGGCTTGGTCATGCCCTACGGCGGCACGACCGACGGCATCGGCTACAGCGTGGCGGGCGCGCCCATCGACAAGCGCGCCATCGGCAGCAGCGGCATCCTGCTCACGGGCGACAGCGTGGTCGGGCACCAGGGCGCGCTGCTCGACCTGTCGGGTGGCGGCGAGCTCACGGGCGCGGGCTTCGTGAGCGGACGCGGCGGCTCGGTGGACGTGCTGCGCACGCCGCTGGCCAACGCCAATCCGGCCAACACCTTCAGCAAGGCGGGCAACGGCGTGTACGCCATCGTGCCGGGCTTCCAGGGCGGCTACGCGCCGGTGTCGCCGGACGCGGGCGCGGGCGAGCCGGCCATCGGCCGGCAGGTCACGCTCGATCACGACGTGGGCGGGCTCAAGGCCGGCACCTACACGCTGCTGCCTTCGACCTACGCGCTGCTGCCCGGTGCCTTCCGCGTGGAAGTGGGGGCGCAAAGCGCGCTGCCCGCGACGCCGCTGCCGGCCGGCTACGGCTCGTACGTGGCGAGCGGCTACCTCGGCGTGGCGAACACGGCGGTGAAGTCGTCGCTGGCCAGCCACCTGGTCGTCACGCCGGCGGCGCTGGTGAAGCAGCACGCCAGCTACAACGAGATGGGCTACGACGCCTTCGTGGTGGCCGACGCGGCACGCCGCGGCGGCGTGCGCGGCGAGATCGCGGCCGACGCCCGCAACCTGCTGCTGGACTACTTCTATTCCAAGCCGAAGGACGGCGTGTCGATGCTGCAGTTCGACGGCACGGCGCTGTTCAACCCGGCGGCCGGCAGCACGGGCTTCGGCGGCACGCTGTCGGCGAAGGGCATCGCCATCGAGGTGACGGCGCCGGGCGCGCAGCGCACGGCCGGGTTCACGGGCGCGTCGCTGCAGGCCGACCAGCTCAACGCCTTCGGCGCGCCACGGATGATCCTGGGCGGCCAGATCGATCTGCCGTATGCCGACAACTACGCAACCTTCAAGTCGAACACCGGCCATGTTGTCGTGCGCAGCGGCGCGACCTTGCGCGGCGCGGAAATCTTCCTCGTGGCCGGCGGCTACGGCGACGGCATCCAGGTGGAGCAGGGCGCGTCGCTGAACACGCTGGGCGCCGGTGCGCCGGCCTACGATTCCACCGACGGCGTGGTGTTCTCGGCGGGCCTGGGCGGGGTGCTGGGCCTGTCGAACGGCTGGATCAACCTGCTGCCGCCCGTCGCCGGGGGGATACCCGCCACGGTCCAGATCGGCGCGTGCCCCAGCGGCGCCTGCACCGGCCACACCACGCTGTACGGCGAGGGCACGCTGGCCGTGGCCACGAACCGCTCGTTCACGATGGCCGACAACGTGCGCTATGGCGCGAAGAGCCTGCTGCTGGCGGTGTCCTCGGTCAACCTGGGCAGCGACGCGGCGCTGCAGCAGGCGGCGGCCAACGGCCAGCTGCCGTCGGGCCTGTCGATGAACCAGGTCATCCTGGCGAACCTGCTGGCCGGCAACAAGGGCGAGGGCGTGCCCGCGGTCGAGACGCTGGTGCTGAACGCGCGCGAGTCGGTGAACATCTACGGCGCGGTGTCGCTGGACACGCTCGACCCCGCCACCGGCGTGTCGTCGATCGAACGGCTGGTGCTGGGCACGCCCGCCATCTACGGCTACGGCGGCGCGGGTGACACCGCGAAGATCACGACCGGCGAATTCATCTGGACCGGCCTCACGCCGCGCCCGCCCGGCAACGACGAGATCTTTCCCGGTGGGAACGCACCGGGCGGCGCCATCGGCAGCCTGCTGGGCCACGGCACGCTCGACGTGTCGGCCGCGCGCATCGTGCTGGGCCACGCGCCCAGCACGCAACCCGACGCGGGCTACTCGGCGGACCGGCTCGCGCTGGGCTTCGGCACGGTCAACCTGAACGCGAGCGAGCGCATCACCGCCAACGGCAAAGGCACGCTGGGCGTGTACCACCAGCAGGGCGCGTACGTGACGGGCAAGGGTTACGACCACACGGGCGGCCAGCTGAACCTGCGCACCCCGCTGCTCACCGGCGAGGCCGGCTCGAACAACCGCATCACGGCGGGCGGCGATATCGTGGTGAGCGCACCGGCAGGCGCGCAGCCCGCCGGTGACGCAGCGCTGGGCGCGCAACTGGCGCTCACCGGTCGCAACATCACCATCGACGGCACGGTGGGCCTGCCCTCGGGCAAGCTGCAGCTCACGGCCAGCGGCGACGTGACGCTGGGCGCCAATTCGCGCATCGACCTGGCGGGCCGCGCCGTGAAGTTCTTCGAGCAGACGCGCTACAGCCGCGGCGGCGACCTGGAGGTGACGAGCACGGCCGGCAACATTGTGCAGGCGGCGGGTTCGGTGATCGACCTGTCGGCCACGCACAACCGCGGCGGCACGCTGCAGGCGACGGCGCTGGGCGCCGGTGCGGGCCGCATCGACCTGGGCGGACGCATCCTCGGCACCGCGAGCGGCACGTACGACGCGGGCGGCACGGTGGTGCCCTACGACGCGGCCGAGATCAGCGTGCGCGGCCAGACCGTGGCCGACTTCGCGGGCCTGAACACGCGCCTGAACGAAGGCGGCGTGACGGGCGCGCGCCGCTTCCAGATCAAGCAGGGCGACCTCGCCATCGGCGACGAAGTGAAGGCGCGCGTGGTCGAGGTCACGCTCGATGGCGGCAGCCTCACGGTGAACGGCCGCATCGACGCCAGCGGCTTCCAGGTGGGCGCGATCCGCCTTGCGGCCAAGGGCGACCTCACGGTGAACGGCACGCTCGACGCGCACGCCACCGGCCTGCGCGTGGACAGCTACGGCAAGATCATCGACAGCCCGAACCGCGCCATCGTCGACCTCACGAGCACGCACGGCACGCTGACCGTGGGCGGCGGCGCGGCCGTCGACCTGCGCGCGGGCACGGCCGTGAGCGCGGCGCAGGGCAACGACGGCGCATCGCGCGGCACGCTCGCGCTGAACGCGCCGCGACGTGGCGACGACGACGTGGCGGTGAACGTCGGCGGCACGCCCGCGATCCAGGGCGCGAAGAGCATCGCGGTCAACGCCTTCCGCACCTACAGCGACGCACCGCTGGCGAGCGCGCCCGACGTCACGGGCCATGTGCCGCAGCTCATCACGCAGAAGTACCTCGACGAGATCGACGGCCACAGCAGCGCCTTCATCGACAAGGCGCTGGCCAACACCTCGCTGTCGGCGCGCCTGGCGGGCCTGGGCAGCTACCACCTGCGCCCCGGCGTGGAGATCGTCAGCAGCACCGGCGAGGGCGACCTCAGCGTGGTCGGCGACATCGACCTCTCGGGCTACCGCTACGGCCCCGGTGCGAACCGCAACGACCCGGCGCGCCGCGGCTTCGGCGAGCCTGGCGTGCTGGTGATCCGCGCGGGCGGCAACCTCAACGTGTACGGCAGCATCAACGACGGCTTCGCGCCGCCGCCGGCCACGCCCGACGACAAGGGCTGGTACCTCACCGAGCAGCGCACGAAGTTCGGCACGCCGTTCACGCCCGACGGCGGCGACATCGTCGTGCCGATCGACGGCGTGGTGCTCGACAAGGGCACCGTGTTCCCGAAGGACGCGCTGCTGAACTACGACGTGCCCGCCGAAGCCATGGCGCTGCCGGCCGGCACGGTGCTGCCCGTGACCGTGACGCTGGGCGCGGCCTACACGCTGCCCGCCGGCACGGTGCTGCGCGCCAACGTCTACAACGCCGACGGCAGCGTGCGCCTGAAGGCCGGCACGGTGCTGGGCGAGGCCGTGGTGCTGGACAGCGGCATGAAGCTGGGTGCGGGCACCGCGCTGCGCGCCGAGGCCAGCGTGCAGGCGATGGTGTGGCCCAAGGGCGTGCGCCTGCCGGTCGCGATGAAGGCCGACGGCACCATCGCGCTGGCGCGCGGCGCGGTGATTCCGTCGCTGACCGATGTGCAGCTGCCGAACGACGCGGCCGTGAACCTGCGGCCCGAAGTCGACGGCGTGCAGGGCCGCAACTGGGCCGTGGCGCCGATGCTGGGGCAGGGCACGACGAGCTGGAGCCTGCAGCTCACGGCTGGCGCCGACCTGGACTCGGCCGACCGCCGCGCGGTCGACCCGGCCAAGCACGGCGCGCTCATCCTGGCCGACAGCCACGCGATGTACAACGTCAAGCTCACGCCGGGCGGCAGCGGCTTCCTGTGGGGGCCGAACGGGCCCATGTGGGGCCACGACGAGGGAACGCCGATGGACCCGCTGGATTTCGAGGCGGGCTACTGCGACTGGGGTGGTGAGGGCACCTGCGTGGTCGACCCGGCGCGCCTTTCCTACTTCTGGGGCCCCAACGGCGACGACTGGGACCCGAGCTTCGTCGAAGGCACGCCGGTGCTGCCCGAATACGTCACGATCTGCGAGTGGGGGCCGGGCATCTGCACGACGGTCATCAACCCCGTCAAGGACGTCACCAAGTACACGCCGCTGTCGCCGATGTTCAGCGTGCTGCGCACCGGCACCGGCGACCTGGGCCTGGCGGCGGCCGGCAACTTCGTCATGGAGTCGCCGTTCGGCGTCTACACGGCCGGCACGCGCTCGGCGCCGCTGCTCGACGCCAACGGCCTCGACCCCTTCAACCTCGCACGCGGCAAGGCCGTCGGCGGCTCGGTGATCGGCCCGCAGACGGCGGACTACAGCGGCGCGCTCGCGGCCTACCAGGCGTGGTACCCCGAGCAGGGCGGCAACCTCGACATCACGGTGGGCGGCAACGTCGTCGGCGACGTCTGGGGCCACTTCTCGGGCGAGCGCGGACAGGCGCCGAGCGCCGCGGTGGGCAACTGGCTGTGGCGCCAGGGCTCGGGCACGGCCCTGGCCGGCAGCGACCGCATCGCGACGTCGTGGTGGATCAACTTCGGCACCTACGCGTTGCCGGCCAGTGCGCAGTTCAGCACCGACAGCAGCCCCGAGCCCTTCCTGGTGGGCTTCACCGGCATGGGCACGCTGGGCGGCGGCAACCTCACGCTGCGCGCGGGCGGCGACGCGGGCCTCACCACGCGGCTGGGCAACGGCCAGGTCTGGCAGCGCAGCGAGGCCATCGTGGCGGCGGTCGGCAGCACGGGCCGCGTCGACGCGAACGGGCAACTGACGCTCACCGGCGGCGGCGACCTGCAGCTGCGCATCGGCGGCGTCGTCAACCCCAACCTGGCCGCGGCGCAGTACGGCAGCTCTGGCACCAATACGCAGTACCAGGACCTCAACGGCGCCCTGGTCAACCTGCGCGGCGCGGCCACCGTGTCGGCCTCCGCCATCGGCGGCGTCGAGGTGCGCTACCGCAAGTACGCGTTCTCGCTGCCGGGCCAGGAGGGTGATGTGAAGGACACGCGCCCCATCGACCCCTTCACCCCGACCATCGGCGTCGGCAATGCCGGCATCGTGCTCGTGCCGGGCGATTCGGCGATGTACCTGGACACGCCGGGCGACCTGGTGCTCACCAGCGTGGCCGACGCGGGCCGCGCGCGGGTGCCGAACAGCTCGGCATTCAAGCTGGACGGCACCGAGTACGGCATCGGCCAGGGCTGGTTCACGCTGTGGACCGACCGCACCGCGATCAACCTGTTCAGCGCGGGCGGCAACCTCACGCCCGGCACCGACCTGGCGAACCGGGAGGCCGCCGGCCGGTACCTGGGCAGCATCAACATGAGCGACAACGTCACGGTCTACCCGTCGATCCTGCGCGCGACGGCGGCCTCGGGCAGCCTGTACTTCGGCTTCTCGGCCACGCCCGCCACGCAGGCGCCCGGCCGTGCGCTGGTGCTGGCGCCCTCGCCGTTGGGCGCGCTCGAGTTCCTGGCGGGCAACTCGCTGTTCGGCGGCGGCTATCCGGTGGGGATGTCGGGCGCGGTCACGCCGCTGCCCACGCCCTGGGCGCCCGCCTTCGTGGGCTACAACTCGCGCCAGCAGCCGGTGGTCTACAACACCAGCCCGGAGGGCTCGATGGTCGGATCGCCCGGCGTGCCGAACTACGGGGTGGTCGACAACCACCCTCTGTTCGCCTTCGGACCGGACACGCTGGGCGCCCGCGCGCTGCACGCAGCCGATGCGCCGCCCTCGCTGTTCTACGCCGTGCGCGGCGACATCCTGGGCCTGGCCAGTGGCACGGCACGCAAGGTGCAGGCCAGCGGCGAACCCGCGCCCGAGACCTGGTACCGCTCGGCCGCGCCGGCACGCATCCGCGCCGGGCGCGACATCGTCGGCACCGAGGCGCTGATCGTGAACAACGACCCGCGCGACGTGTCGCTGGTGCAGGCCGGGCGCGACATCCTGTACGCGAACCTGCAGGTGGCGGGCCCCGGCACGCTGGAGGTGTCGGCCGGCCGCCACATCACGCAGGACGACCGCGCCAGCGTGGTGAGTCGCGGCGCGCTGGCCGAGGGCGACACGCGCCCCGGCGCGAGCATCGCGATGATGGCCGGCATGGGCCCGATGGGCGTGGGCGGGCCGGACTTCTCGGCCATCGCCGATCGCTACCTCGACCCCGCGAAGCGCGCCGAGTCGGGCCCCGGCCAGTCGCTGGCCAGCCAGCCGGGCCGCGTGGTGAAGACCTACGACGCCGAACTGGCCGCATGGCTGAAGGAGCGCTACGGCTTCGTGGCCACCAGCGCCGACGTGAAGGACCCGGGCAGCGCGCTCGCGTACTTCAAGGCGCTGGCGCCCGAGCAGCAACGCGTGTTCCTGCGCGGCGTGTACTTCGCCGAGCTGCGTGCCGGGGGCCGCGAGTACAACGACGTGGACGGTCCGCGCTACGGCAGCTACCTGCGCGGGCGCGGCATGATCGCGACGCTGTTCCCCGACCTCGACGCGGCGGGCCAGGAGATCGTGCGCACCGGCGACATCATCCTGTACGGCCCCTCGGGCGTGCACACCGACTTCGGCGGCGACATCCAGATGCTCGCGCCGGGCGGGCAGATCGTGGTGGGCGTGCAGGGCGCGGTGCCGCCGGGCAGCGCGGGCGTCATCACGCAGGGCATGGGCCACATCCAGCTGTTCAGCGAAGGCAGCCTGCTGCTGGGCCTGTCGCGCGTGATGACCACCTTCGGCGGCGACGTCCTGGCCTGGTCGGAGCAGGGCGACATCAACGCCGGCCGCGGTTCCAAGACCACGCTGGTCTACACGCCGCCCAAGCGCGTGTACGACAACATCGGCAACGTGAAGCTGTCGTCGCAGGTGCCCAGCTCGGGCGCCGGCCTGGCCACGCTGGCGCCCATCGCCGAAGTGCCTGCGGGCGACATGGACCTGATCGCGCCGCTGGGCACCATCGACGCGGGCGAGGCGGGCATCCGCGTGTCGGGCAACGTCAACCTCGCGGCCCTGCAGGTGGTGAACGCGGCCAACATCCAGGTCAAGGGCGAGTCGGCCGGCCTGCCGGTGGTGGCTTCGGTGAACGTAGGCGCGCTCACCAACGCCAGCGCGGCGGCCTCGCAGGCCGTGGGCGCGGCGCAGGAGGCGATGCAGCGCGAACGCGCGGCGGCGCGCCAGGCGCTGCCGTCGGTGTTCTCGGTGCGCGTGCTGGGCTTCGGCAACGAGGCCGCCGACGGCGCCGCCGCGCCGGCCGACGCGGGCCGCGCCACGGCGCGCCCGGTCGGCTACGACGTGCACAGCCCGGTGCAGGTGCTGGGGCGCGGGCCGCTGGGCGATGCGCAGAAGACGAAGCTCACGGCGCAGGAGCGGCGTCTGCTGGGGCAGTGAGAGGGAAGGGCGGCAGATGAAATTTTTGTGACAAACGACATTCCGGGGCGCGCAGTTCCGTCTTTGTCTCAGAGCTTTCGTGACTGTCCGATGCCCCCACTGCTGTTGTCTTCTGCCGGCCCCCGCCCGCGCCCGTGGGCGTCGTTCCTGCTGGCCACGGCGTTCGCCGTCCTGGCCGGTGCGGTGCATGCCGCGCCGCCCGAGGCCAACGCCAGCGGCGTGTTCCTCAACGCCGCCGGCGACGTGCTGACCGCGCGCCATGCGGTGGCGGACTGCCGTTCGCTGTTCGCCCTCAAGGACGCACAGGTGGCGCAGGCCCGGGTGATCGCCGAGAGCGCCGAGCTCGATGTCGCGGTGCTGCGCACCACCCTCACGCCGTACCTGCACGCCACGCTCGCGGCGGACGCGCGCGCGCCGGCCCCGGGCAGCGTGGGCGTGTTCACCGAGGCCTACGCGGTGCTGCAGCGCATGCCCGATCGCGCGGCGTTGCTCAGCAACGCCATGACCGTGCCCGGCGTGGACGGCCTGCAGCTGCTGTCGGGCGTGCAACCCGGCGCCAGCGGCAGCGCGGTGCTGGGCGCCGACGGCCTGTTGCTCGGCGTGGTGGTCGAGCGTGTCGCCGCCGCGCCGCATGCGTCGGGCATGGTGCTCAGCCGCGCGGCCTCGGCCGCGGGCGTGGCGGGCGGCGTGACGCGGGTGCGCGCGGTGCCGGCGGCGCGCTTGCGCGACTTCCTGGACGCCCACGGCATCGCCTACACGCAAAGCCGCGAACCGCAGCTCGGCCCGCAGCAGTCGCCCGCCGCGCGGGCCTCGACCCTGGCGGTCGGCGTGCTGTGCGGCTGAGCGTCCTTCTTCGACTTTTCATTGGAACTCCCATGACCTTTTCTTTCGGCAAAACCCTCGGCTGGCGCCGCCTGCGCCTGGCGCTCGGCGGGCTCGGCCTCGGGCTGTCCGCCGCCGCCGCGCCCCTGGCCGCATCGGCGCAGGCCCAGCCGCAGGTGCCGCAGCACTGGATCAGCTACGCCAACCTCGCGAGCAACCAGCTGCAGTCGTCGCTCAGCGATCCGGCCAGCGACACCGTGGTGCGCCTGCACACCTGGATGCAGGAACGCATGCTGAAAGAAGGCCAGCCCGTGCCGCCCGCGCCGGTGGTGGTGCGCGTGTGGGTCGCGGGCAGCGGCAAGGTCGAGCGCGTGGCCTTCGATTCGCTGGGCGATGCGCAGGCCGACACCGACCTGCGCGCGCTGCTCACCGCGCAGCCACTGGCCGAGCCGCCGCCGCGCGACATGCGCCAGCCGATGGTGCTGCAACTCACGCTGAGCTTTGTCGCGCGCACCTGACCGATCGCGGCGCCTTTGCGTGGCGCTGCTGGGCCTTGCGGCTGCAGTGCCGTTGCACGCCGCCATGCCGTGGCCCGTGCCGGGGCTCGCGGCACTGGTCAAGGCCTACGGGCCGGCCGTGGTCCACATCGGCGTGGAGCGGCCGTCGGTGCCGGCGCGCCGCTTCAGCGACCGCTGGCTGCTGCGCGCACCGCCGGCCGAAGCCGACGAGAGCAGCCTGGGCAGCGGCTTCCTCGTGAGCGCCGACGGGCTCATCCTGACCAACGCGCACGTCGTCGCGCACGGCACGCAGATCCGCGTGAAGCTGCCCGACCGGCGCGAGTTCCGGGCGCGGCTCATCGGCCTCGATGCACTGGCCGACGTGGCGCTGCTGAAGATCGACGCGACCGGCTTGCCCACCGTGCGCATCGGCGACCCGGCGGACGTGGAGCCCGGCGACGGCGTGGCCGCCATCGGCTCGCCCTACGGCTTCGGCAACTCGGTGACGGCCGGCATCGTCAGCGCCAAGGGGCGGCTGCTGCCGGGCGCGGAGTCGATGCAGTTTTTGCAGACCGACGTGCCGATCAACCCCGGCAACTCGGGCGGGCCGCTGTTCAACCTGCGCGGCGAGGTGATCGGCATCAACTCGCGCATCTACAGCCGAAGCGGCGGCTACCAGGGGCTGTCGTTCGCCATTCCCATCGACGCCGCCATGCGCATCAAGGACCAGCTGCTGGCCACCGGCACCGTCACGCGCGGGCGCATCGGCGTGTCCGTGCAGGAGGTGGGGCAGGCGCTGGCCGACACCTTCCGCCTGCCGCGCCCGGCCGGCGCGCTGGTGACTGACGTGGAGCCGCGCGGCGCGGCGGCGCGGGGCGGGCTGAAGACCGGCGACGTGATCCTGTCGGTGCAGGGCCGCGAGGTGGTGCAGGCGGCCGACGCGCTGGGCTTCATCGCCGAGCAGGTGCCGGGGCAGCGCGCGCGCCTCATGGTGTGGCGCGACCGCGCCGAGCACGTGGTCGAGGTGAAGGTGGAGGGCTACGACACGCCGCGCCTGCAAGGCGATGCGGCGGCGGCGGCCTCGGTGCCCTCGCGCCTGGGCTTCGCGGTGCGCCCGCTGGCGCCGGCCGAGCGGCAGTTCCTGCGTGTCGAGGGCGGGCTGCTGGTGCAACGCGTGAACGTGGCGGCGTCGCGCGCGGGCGTGCAGCCGGGCGACGTCATCCTGGCGCTCAACGGCCAGCCGATCGACAGCGCCGAAGCCCTGGCCCAGGCGCTGGAAGGGGCCGACGGCACGGCGGCGCTGCTGGTGCAGCGCGCGGGGGCGCGGATCTTCGTGCCGATCTGCGCGCAGGCCGGGTCGCCGAAGTGCTGAGAAGGCCTCGCGCTGACCGGCCAAGTCATCCGAACGTCATGCAGCGAACCTAGCATCCGCTTCGACATGCCCCCCGGGCCGCGGCTTTCGCCGGGCGTATCGAACTCATGCGGCATGCACCTCCTTCCTTTCCTCTCGTCTCCCTGGCCGGCATCGCGCTGGTCGCCTGCATGACCGGGCCGTGGATGAGCGCCCGCGCGCAGTCCGACGCGGCGCCGCTTCGGCCGCAGGCCGCGCGCATCGCCTTCGACATCGCAGCCCAGCCGCTGGCCGCCGCGCTGGAGCAGTACGGCCGCGCGACCGGGCTGCCCGTGTTCTTCGATGCCGAACGCGTGGCCGGACGTCACGCCGCGCCCGTGCATGGCCTGTTCGATGCGCAGGCCGCCCTCGATGCGCTGCTCGCGGGCACGGGCCTGGTCGCCGACGACGCCGGCGTGGGGGCCACGACCGCCTTCGTGCTCCGGCTCGCGCCGGCTGTGCCCGCGCCGGCACGCCCGGCTGATGCGGTGCAGGCCGCGCCCGCCACCGCGCACCGCGGCTACGACGGGCTGGTGCAGACCCGCGTCTGGGAAGCCCTGTGCGCTCACCCGCGCGCAGCGCCGGGCGGCTACCGCGCCGCGATGCGCTTCGTGATCGACGGCACCGGCCGCATCGCCCATGCCTTCCTGCTGCACACCAGCGGCGAGCGCGTGCGCGACGAGGCCATCCTCGACACGCTGCGGCAACTGCGCATCGACCGCGCGCCGCCGCCGGACATGGCGCAGCCGCTCACGATGCTGATCCTGCCGCGCTCGCAGACGCCCGGGCTCGAGTGCCCGGTGCGGCACTGACGCCACCGCCATGCCCGAGAACGCGCTGCCCGCGTTGCGCGACTTCCTGGTCGCGCGCTACGACGAGCTCAAGCAGCGGCTTGCGCGGCGGCTGGGCAACGCCGAGCGCGCCGGCGACGCGCTGCAGGACACCTGGCTGCGCCTGGAAAGCCGCGACGACATCGACGGCGTGCACGACCCCGCCGCCTACCTGCTGCGCGTGGCCGTCAACCTGGCCTACGACCAGGTCGCGAAGCAGGGGCGCCTGGCCACGTCCGACGAGATCGAGGCGCTGCTCGACGAAACCCCCGATCCCGCGCCGGGGCCCGCGCAGATCGCGCAGGACCGCGCGGAACTGGCCGCGCTGCGCGCGCTCATCGAGCGCCTGCCGCCACGGCGCCGGCAGGTGCTGGTGATGGTGCGCTGGCAGCACCTGCCGCAGCGCGAGGTGGCGGCGCGGCTGGGCATCTCGCTGCGCACGGTGGAGAAGGAACTCAAGGACGCGCATGACCACATCGCCGCCCGCATGGGCCGCGCGGACCGCATGCCGCAAGGGAGGGAGTCGCATGAAAAATAAAGTGCGGTTCACCGCGTCGAGAGCCGTCTCATGGGTATGCGACATCTTTCAGCGCGCCCGGGTTGAAGCCCCGATGACCTCGTCCGATGCCCAGGCACAGGCCTTGCGCGAAGCGCAGGCCTGGCTGCGCCGGCTGTCGTCCGGCGCGGCCACGCAGCACGACGTCGAGGGCTTTCGCCGCTGGCGCGACGGCAATCCCCTGCACCAGCCCGCGCTGGCGCAGGCCCGGCGCCTGTGGCAAGCGCTCGACCCGGCCATCGGCGGCATGCCGGCCGAGGTCCAACGACCTCCCATCCTGTCGGCGCGGCCGGTGGCTGCGCGCCGCGCGTTCCTCGGCGCGGCGGTGGGCGCGGCCGGCGCCGCGGGCGTGGCGGTGGTCTCTCCGCCGCTGGGCCTGTGGCCGTCGTTCGGCGAATGGAGCGCCGACTACCGCACGTCCACCGGCGAGCAGCGCGCGGTGCAGGTGGCCGAGGGCGTCGACCTGGTGCTCAACACGCAGACCAGCGTGCAGCGTCGCAGCGTCGAGGGCCGCGTCGTCGGCATCGACCTGATCGCGGGCGAGGCGGCCCTCGACCTGGTGGCCGGGCCGCAGCCCTTCGGCGTCGTGGCGGGCGCGGCCCGCAGCGAGGCGCAGGCCGGTCGCTTCGAGGTGCGCTACCTCGCGGGCCGGGGCTGCGTGACCTGCCTGGAAGGGCGCGTGCGCGTCACGCACGCGAAGGGTACGCGCGAACTGCAGGCCGGCGAGCAGGTGCTGTACGACGCGGGTTCGCTCGGGCCGGTGGCGGCTGTGGCCACCCGCGAAGCCTCGGCCTGGCGCAGCGGCGTGCTGGTGTTCCGGCAGACGCCGCTGGCGCACGTGATCGAGGAGATCAACCGCTACCGGCCGGGCCGCGTGGTGTTGCTGGCGCAGCGCCTGGCCGGGCGCGAAGTCAGCGGGCGTTTCGCCATCGCTTCGCTCGACACGGTGCTGGTGCAGATCCAGCGCTCGTACGACCTCGAGGTGCGCGCACTGCCGGGCGGCGTGCTGCTCCTTAGCTGATGAATGTGACAGCCTGATTGGCCCTCGCGTGCACTCAGGATTGGTCCAGAAACTTAGCGGTTTTGTTTGCGTCTGTCGGTCTGTCCAGTAAGGGGCACGGATTCCGTGCCGGTGCATTTCATTCTTTACTGGGCGTCAGATGAACACACACGAGGGACACCGCAGCCGCCGCCAGGGCGCTGCCGTGCAGGCGAGGAGCTTCCGGATTTCGCCGCTGGCACAGGCCATGGCGCTGGCGCTGGCCGCCGGTGCGGCCGCCGCGCCGGCCCATGCGCAGCGCGCCTTCAGCCCGACCTGGTTCAACGCCAAGGGCGCGGCGCAGGCCACGGCCACGGCCACCGGCCTGATGCCCAACGGGCTGCCGGCGGCGCAGCTCGCGGGTCCGCTCGCGCAGCAGCAGCGCGCGAGCGAGCAGCTGCAGCAGTCGATCGGCAACCTGAACCTGGCGGCACGCGGCATCGCGGCGCAGCAGGCGGCACAGGCGGCCGCGCGGCGCGCCGCGCAGAACGACCCCTCGGTGCCCGACGGCCTGGCCGAAGGCGGCCTGAAGGTCGACACGAATTCGCTGACCGCCGGCTGGTCGAATGCGCGCGCACTGACCGGTGATTCGCAGCGGCAGGTCGACGGCCGCACGGTCGTCACCGTCGAGCAGACGGCCGACAAGGCGATCCTGAACTGGGAGACCTTCAACGTCGGGCGCAACACCACCGTGGCCTTCGCGCAGCGCAAGGACTGGGCGGTGCTCAACAAGGTGAACGACCCGCAGGCGCGGCCTTCGCAGATCCAGGGGCAGATCAGGGCCGACGGCACGGTGATGGTCGCCAACCGCAACGGCATCGTGTTCAGCGGCAGCAGCCAGGTCGACACGCGCAACCTCGTGGCCGCGGCGGCGCAGATCGACGACGCGCAGTTCCAGGCCCACGGCGTGTACGCCAACGGCAACACACCCAACTTCAAGAACGCGCAAGGCCGCGTCGAGGTGCAGGCCGGTGCCAGGCTTTCCACGCCCGCACCCGCTTCGGCCACGCAGGGCGGCGGCTATGTGCTGCTGCTGGGCGCCGAGGTGCACAACGCCGGCGAGATTGCCACGCCCGGCGGGCAGACGATGCTGGCGGCGGGCGATCACTTCACCATCCGCAAGGGCGTGGGCACCGACGGCAACCTGGGCTCGACCACGCGCGGCAACGAAGTCGCGGTGACGCTGGACACGAACAGCCCGGCGGGCATGGTGCGCAACACCGGGCTGATCCAGGCGACCACCGGCGACGTCACGCTGGCCGGGCGCGAAGTGGTGCAGGGCGGCGTCGTCCTTTCCAGCACCTCGGTCAACACACGCGGCACGGTGCACCTGAACGCGACCGGCGCCACGGGCCAGGTCCGGTTCGGCGAAGGCAGCACCACGGCCATCGTGCTCGACACCGGCGGCGCGACCGCGCTCGACAGCCAGCGCGCCGGGCTCATGGCGCCGGCGGTCCAGCTGGGCACCGGCAGCATCGTGCTGGCGGGCAACGACCGCCGCGACCTGTCGCGCGTCGAAGTTGCGAGCGGCGGCACGGTCGAGTTCCAGACCGGCTCGCTCACGCTGGCCACCGGCGGCCAGGTGGTGGTCGACGCGAAGCAGCGCAGCCTCGTGCGCGAGGGTGCGCGCATCGACGTGTCGGGCGCGGTGGGCGTGAAGCTCGCGATGGAGTCCAACAACATCAAGATCAACGTGCAGGGCAACGAGCAGCGCGATGCGCCGCTCAACCGCGACAGCAAGAACCTCAACAACAACGACCTGTGGATCGACCGGCGCTCGCTGGTCTTCGTGCCCGGCGGCACCGGCGGCTACCAGGGCGAGCGCTGGTACACCGGCGGCGGCCTGCTCGAGGTGGGCGGCTACCTCGGCACGCAGGCGCACGGCGTGGGCGAGTGGATGGCGCAGGGCGGCGTGGTGGGCTTCAGCGGCGGCGAGCTGGTCACGCAGCGCGGCGCGAGCATCAACATCTCGGGCGGCACGCTCGACGTGCTCACGGGCAGGCTCAACCAGAGCTGGCTCAAGGGCGCGGACGGGCGGCTCTACGAAGTCTCGAAGGCGCCGGGCGACCTGCGCTACACGGGCGTCTACAAGGGTTTCGAAGACGAGCACGCGCGCTGGGGCAAGAAGACCACGGGCTTCTTCTACAACCCGCTGATCGGCCCGCAGACGCGGCTGGAAAGCGGCTACACCGTGGGCCGCGACGCCGGCCTGCTGATCGTCGGCACCCAGGCCGCGGTGCTCGAAGGCGAGATCGTCGGCGAGACCTTCCAGGGCGACCGGCAGACACAGGCGCGGCAGGCCGGGCTCGACGGCTACCAGCAGTCGACCGGCGCGGTGGCGCAGCGCGGGCAGCTCGTCGTGGGCCGCTACGACGCCTACTACGACAAGACGGCCGGTGCGATCCACCGGCGGCTCGACAGCGCCGGCATTAAAAACGTGGTGCTCGGCGACACGGCCGAAGGCATTGCGGCCGGTCTCGACCTCGCGACGGCGTTGCCGGCCGAACGCCGCGACACGCTGGTGCTCGATGCGGCGCAGCTCAGCGGCTTTCGCCTGGGCGCGGTGCGCATCGCGGCCACCGACAGCATCGCGGTCGACAAGGCGCTGCAGGTCGGCGACGGCGGCCACCTCGTGCTGTACAGCCCGAGCGTGAAGGTCAACGCCGACCTCGTCGCGCGCGGCGGCGGCATCCAGCTGGGCAACGTGCTCGAACAGGTCAGCCTCAACTACCTGAAGGACACCAGCACGCTCACCGCGCCCGACGGCGGCACGACCTCGGTGGTGCTCGCAGGCGGTGCGACGCTCGACACCCGCGGCCTGTGGACCCACCTGCTGACGAACCCCGCAGACGCGGGCGGCGTGGCGTATCGCAACGGCGGCAGCGTGTCCGTGCGCAGCACCGGCGATGTGGTGCTGGGCACCGGCAGCGTCATCGACGTGTCGTCCGGCGCGGCGCTGTTGTCGAAGGCCAAACAGCAAGGCGGCAAGGGCGGCAGCGTCACGCTCGAGGCGGACGGCTTCAACACGGGCAGCGGCCATGTCGCGCTCGACGGCGCGGTGCTGCGCGGCCACGGCGTGGACGGCGGCGGCACGCTGAGCGTGCAGACGATGCGCGTCGCCATCGGCGACACCTCGGGCACGGCGCAGGCCGACACGCTGATGCTCGACGCCGGTTTCTTCGACAAGGGCTTCAGCCGCTATGCGCTCATCGGCAACCACGGCCTCACGGTGGCCGACGGTGCGCAGATCGACGTGACGATGCCGGTGTACCGCTTCGGCGCCCACGCGCAGGACGTCGCCACCGGCAGCCGTCCGGCCGACGCGCTCGAGGTGTGGACGCCGCCGCTCTACCAGGAAGACACCACCCAAGCCGTGCTCACGCAGCGCAAGGGCGCGAGCCTGTCGCTGCAGGCCGGCACGACGACCACGCTCGCCAAGGAGCTGCCGACGGTGCAGGCCGTGATGGGCAAGGGCGCGGCCATCCACGTCGACCCGGGCCAGGCCATCGAGGTGCGCAGCGCCGGTCAGCTCACGGTGGACGGCACGCTGCGCGCGAACGGCGGGCGCATCGTGCTGAAGACGGTGGACATCACCGACCTCGAGGCCGACATTGCCAATGCAACGGCCCATGCCCGCTCGATCTGGATCGGCGGGCAGGCGGTGCTCGATGCGTCGGCGCATGCGGCCACCGCCACCGACACCACCGGCAAGCGCTACGGCCTGGTACGCGACGGCGGCAGCATCGTGGTCGGCGGCGAGATCGATGCGGTGGGGAGCAAGGCCACCGCGTCGCAGAACTTCGTCGTCGTGCGCCCGGGCGCGCTGCTCGACGCCTCGGGCACGCATGCGGTGCTCGACGTGCCCGGAATGGGCGCCACCGATGTCGCCAGCAACGGCGGCAGCATTTCGCTCGCGTCGTACAACGGGCTGCAGTTGGACGGCACACTGCGCGCCGTCGCGGGCGGCGAGCGCGCGGCCGGCGGCACGCTGGCCGTGGTGCTCGGCACGCCGGGCCTGCGCCTGCACCTGGACCCGCTGCAGCAGGCGGAAGACCGCGTGCGCCGGCACCGCGTGCTGGTGCTGGGTGTGGCGCAAGGCGCACCGCTCGCGCCCGACACCCTGCAGGCCGGCGTCGACGACGACGCCCTCGCCTACGGTCAGGGGCGGCTGGGCACCGACACGGTCCGGCGCGGCGGCTTCGACACCCTCTCGCTGTTTGCCGGCTCCACGCTCGCCTTCGAAGACGGCGTCGACCTGCGCATGCGGCAGGGCCTGCAGATCTATGCCGGCGGCCTTGCGCTCGCCAAGGATGCGCCCGACGACGCGCACGTGGCACTGTCGGCCGCGCACGTGCGGCTGGCCGGCGCGATGCCGTCGTTCACGCGTGAAGTGCTGAGGGCGCCCGTCGCCGAAGGCGGTGTGGTGCGCGTGCCGTCCGGCGCCCGCCTCGATGTGGCCGGCGACCTGATCGACATCCGCGACGGCATGGGCTTCGGCGTCAACGGCAAGGTCCCCGTGCTCGACAGCGCGAGCGAGTCGCCCGTGGTCGACCTGGCCGCCTTCGGCCATGTCACGCTGGCCAGCAGCGGCGACCTGCGCTTTCTGCAAGGCCGGCAAGACGTCGGCGTTTCCACGAGCCTCGTCGTGCCCGGCAGCCTGACCCTGCGCGCCGCGCAGATCTACCCGGCCACGGGCGTGGTGGCGCTGGTGTCCGCGGGCCTGGCGCCGGACGGCACCTACCGGCCCGACACGGCGCTGCGCATCGAGGGCACGGGCGCGACCCCGCAGGTGCCGTACTCGGCCTTCGGCGACCTGTCGCTGCGCGCCGGCGTGATCGAGCAGGGCGGCGTGGTGCGGGTGCCGCTCGGGCAGCTGACGCTCGGCGATGCGCTCACCACGCAGGTCAGGCTGCTGCCCGGCAGCCTCACGTCCGTGAGCGGCGAGGGGCTGGACATGCCCTATGGCGGCACGGTCGACGGCATCAACTACCTGTACGACGGCAAGCAGGTCAAGCTCACCGGCGTGGGCGCGGGCGACACCTACAAGCGCAACCAGACGATCGGCCTCACGTTCATGGGGGCCAGCGTGCAGGGCCAGGAAGGCGCCACGCTCGACCTGTCGGGCGGCGGCAACCTCAGGGGCGCGGGCTTCGTGAGCGGACGCGGCGGCTCGACCGACGCGCGCTTCAGCCCGCTGATGCAGGTGGGCGCCCGCGGCGGCTTCACGCTGCCGGGGCTCGCGACGAACCCCGTGTATGCCATCGTGCCCGGCGTGCAGCCGGCGGTGGCGCCCACGGGCGCGGAGAAGGGCGCGGTCGATCCGCTCGTGGGTCAGCACATCACCATCGGCGCTGGCGTGCCGGGCCTGCCCGCGGGCACCTACACACTGATGCCCTCGACCTATGCGCTGCAGCAAGGCGCCTTCCGCGTGGAGCTGAACGGCGCGGCCGGCCTGGGCGCGCCCACCGGCACGCTGGCGATGCGCAACGGTTCGTGGCTCACGGCCGCGCAGCTGGGCGTGGGCCGCACCGGCATCGGCGACACGCTGTTCCGTCAGGCGATCGTGACGTCGGGCGAGGTGCTGCGCAGCTACTCGCAATACAACGAGATGGGCTACGCCGACTTCGTGCGCGCCGATGCGTTGCGCGTGGGCGTGCCTCGGGCCATGCTGCCGGCGGACGCGCGCAACCTGCACCTGAAGCTCGCGCCCGGTGCGGGCGCCGAGGCCTTGCGCTTCGACGGCACGGCGCGCTTCCGGGTGGGCGAGGGCGGCCGGGGCGGTTCCGTGGTGGCCACGAGCAGCGAGGAGCAGCTCGGTCTCGAGATCGTCGCGGCCGGCGCGCCGGCGACGGCGGGCTTCCAGGGCGTCACGCTGGATGCGGGCGCGCTCAGTGGCATGGGCGCGTCGCGCCTGGTCATCGGCGGCTTGCAGGGCGCCGACTACGGGCAGAGCGGCAACGTCATCCAGACCGGCGACGGTGGGCAGAGCGTGGTGCTGCGCCAGGGGGCGGTGCTGTCCGCACCCGAGGTGTTCCTGGCCGCGGTGGGCGTGACCGAGGGCACGCCGCTCAGCGTGGTCGTCGAGCAGGGCGCGCGCATCCACACCCTGGGCCGTGGCAAGGCCGCCTACGATGCCGGCGACGGCTTCGTCTACGCCGCGACCGGCCAGATGCTGATGGTCTCCAACGGCCGGGTGAGCACGCTGCCGGTGCCGCAGACCCAGGCCACGTCGGACAACCGGAGTCTGCAGATCGGCGTGTGTGCCAGCGCGTCGTGCAGCGGGCAGACCGAGCTGTATTCCGAAGGCACCATCGCCATGGTGACACCCGACCGCTTCGAGATGAACGAGGCGGTGCGCTACGGCACGCGCCACCTCACGCTGGCGGTGCGCGGCATCAACGTGGGCGACAGCGCCGCGCTGGCCGCCGCCGCGCAGAACCACACGCTGCCTCCGGGACTGGCCATGAGCCAGGCCTTGCTTGACCGCCTGCTGCGCGGCGACCGGCAGTACGGCGCGCCCGCGCTCGAAACGCTGGAGTTGAGCGCCAGCGGCGGCGTCAACTTCTTCGGCACCGCGGCGCTGGACACCATCGACCCCGCCACCGGCAAGGCGACGATGGCGCAGCTGGTGCTGGCCACGCCTGCCATCTATGGGCAGGGCGGCGCGGACGACGTGGCCACCATCCGCACCGGCCGCCTGGTGTGGCAGGGCGCGACCACGGCGCCTGCTGCCGTGGTGCGCGACGGCGCGGGCACCGGCAGCGGCACGCTGAACATCGAGGCCGAGCACATCGAGTTCGGCTACGGCCCCAACAGCCAGCCGAGCGGCCTGGAAGACGCGGGTCGCCTGGTGTTGGGCTTTGCCGACGTGAACCTCAAGGCCTCCGAGCGCGTGAGCGCCAACCACAAGGGCAGCCTCTCGGTCTACCAGTCGCAGGGCGCGTACGAAGCGGGCAAGGGCTACGCGTACAGCGGCGGCAACCTGCGCATCGTGGCGCCGCTGCTGACGGGCGAGGCGGGCTCGGTGAACCGCATCACGGCGGGCGGCACGCTGCGCGTGGCCGCACCGGCCGGTGCGCCGGCGGCGGCCACCGGCGATGCGGCGCTGGGCGCCGAGCTGAGCCTGCGCGGACGCGACGTGCCGCTGGACACCGCCGTGGCGCTGCCCAGCGGCAAGCTCACGCTGGGCGCCGAACGCGACCTCACGCTGACCGACCGCGCGGTGCTCGATCTGTCGAGCCGCGAGGTGGTGTTCAACGACGTGAGCAAGTACAGCGCCGGCGGCGACGTGGTGCTCGAAAGCCTGCACGGCAACCTGCGGCAGGCGGCGGGGTCGGTGATCGACATCTCGGCGCAGAACAACCGTGCGGGCACGCTGAAGGCGATGGCGCTCGACGATGCGGCCGGCGCCGTCGATCTGCAGGGCCGCATCCTCGGCGCGAGCAGCGGCCACTACGACGCGGGCGGCACGCGGGTGCCGTTCGCGGCGGGCAGCGTGGACGTGCGCGCGCGGCAGCTCGGCGACGCCGAGTTCGCGGCGCTCAACCAGCGGCTCAACGACGGCGGCGTGTTCGGCGCGCGCAGCTTCCAGTTGCGCCAGGGCGACCTTGTCATCGGCGACGGTTTGAAGGCCGGCGAGGTGAACGTGTCGCTCGACAACGGCAGCCTCACCGTGAACGGCACCATCGACGCGAGCGGCGAGCGCGTGGGCCGCATCAGCCTGGCCGCGAAGCACAACCTCACGCTGGCCGGCAGCGCGGTGCTCGATGCGCACGGCCGCACGCTGCGCGTGGACAGCCACGGCCAGATCATCGATTCGCCGAACCGCGCGATGGCCGAACTCACGTCGAACGACGGCCAGCTCACGCTGGCCTCGGGTTCGCGCATCGACCTGCGCCACGGCACCGACGCCCAGGTGGGCGGCGAACCGGGCCAGAACGACGGCAGGGCGCGCGGCACGCTGGAACTCAACGCGGGCCGCACCGGCGAGACCGTGGGTGACATCCGCATCGACGCCAGCGGCACCCTCGCCATCGAGGGCGCGCGCTCCATCGCCGTGAACGGCATGTGGCGCTACGACGATGCACGCTTCGGCACCGATGCGGCGGCCACCGGCCGGCCCTACCAGGTCATCGACCAGGCGTACCTCGACGCCAAACACCTGCAGAGCACGGCCTTCATCGACCACGCGCTGGCCAACGGCGCGCTGATGAACGGCAAGCTCGCGGGCCTGAACAACGCGCGCTATGCCGACGCCTTCCACCTGCGCCCCGGCGTGCAGATCGTCAGCAAGACGCCCGACGGCGACCTGGTGGTGCAGGGCGACATCGACCTGTCGGGCTACCGCTATGCGAGCGCCAACCCGCACACACCAAAGACCGGCGTGTACGGCTCGGGCGAGGTCGGCACGCTGGCCCTTCGCGCGGGCGGCAACCTCGACATCTTCGGCAGCATCAACGACGGCTTTGCGCCGCCGCCCGCCACGCCGGACGACGGCGGCTGGCTGCTGCTGCCTGGCGTCAACCTGCTGCGCGGCGACACCGTGCTGCCGCGGGGCGGCGTGGTGCTGGCCGACGGCACGACCTTCGAAGGCGGCGCCGGCACGCTCAACTACGACCTGCCGCTCAAGTCGACGCTCTTCGTGGCCGGGCAAGTGATGCCGGTGGCCGGCGTGCTGGCCCAGGCGCTCGAACTGAAGGTGGGCACGGTGCTGAGTGCCGACGTGCGCAACGCGTCGGGCGCGCTGCTGTTCGCGGCGGGCAGCATCGTCAGCGGCGCCGACGTGACGCTGCCGGTGGGCACGCGCCTGGGGGCCGGCATGCGCCTGCCGTCGGCAGCCACGCTGTCGGGCGTGGTGTGGCCCAAGGGCGTGCCGCTGCCCGGCAACGGCAAGAAGTTCGTGCTGAACGGCGCCCTCACGCTGCCGCTGGGCGCGCTGCTCCCGGCCGCGACCAACATCAGGCTGCCCGGCGGGGTGACTTCGGTGAACCTGCGCCCGGACGGCGCCGGCAGGCTGTGGGCCGCGGCGGCGATGCTGCCCGAAGGTTCGCAGTCGTGGTCGGTGCGGCTGGCCGCGGGTGCGGACCTGAACGCGGCGGACAACCGCATCGTGCAGGTGCATCCGGCGGCGGGCCGGGGCGACCTGCGGCTGGCGGACAGCCACTACGGGATGTTCGGCAAGCTGAAGCCCGGCGGCGCGTTGTGGAGCGTGGAAGGGTCCATCAACTTCGTGGGCGACGAGAGCATGGCTGGCAAGCCCATCGATTTCGCGGACATCCAGTACCCGGAGCTTTGCGTGGACCTTCCCAGCTATTGCGTCATCGCCGCCCCGGAGTACAGCTACCTGCCGGGCAGCACGCGCTTCAGCGTGGTGCGCACCGGCGCGGCCGATCTCGACCTGCTGGCCGCCGGCAACCTGCGCATGGATTCGCTGTTCGGCGTGTACACCGCCGGCGCCTCGTCGCAGGCCACGCGGGCCGGCGACCCCTACAACCTGCCGCGCGCGGTGGGCGCCAAGGGCACGGTGCTCAACGACGCGAGCGGTGGCTACGAGAAGTTCGTCGATGGCGGCGCGCAGAGCCTGGCACGCGCCTGGTACCCGGCCTCCGGCGGCAACCTGACGCTCAAGGCCGGCGGCGACCTGACCGGCGACATGATGCTGATCTCCGGGGGAAGCGGCTTGGGGCGGCCGAATCCGGCCGATAAGGGCTTCAACAGCGGCGCCATCGGCAACTGGCTGTGGCGCCAGGGCACGGGCGACAGCTTCGGCGGCGCGCAGGACCAGCCCACGGCGTGGTGGATCAACTTCGGCTCGTATGTCGGCACGACCGGGGCGGCCGACAAGTTGCTCGGCTTCACCGGCTTCGGCACGCTGGGCGGCGGCGACCTGCGCGTGGACGTGGGCGGCAACGCGGGCCTGCAGGGACGGCGCGGCGCCAAGATCGATTCATACAGCGACAGTCGGCGCAGCCAGGGCCTGGTGCTGGCGGTGGGCGGCACCGGCCGTGTGCTGGCCGATGGCAGCCTGAGCCTGACGGGCGGTGGCGACGTGCTCGTGCGCGTGGGAGGCGCCTTCAATCCGCACAACACGCCCTATGTGGAGGGTGCCGGTGGCGACATCGACGCCGGGCTCAACGGGGCGATCGTCAACCTTCGGGGCGACGTGCAGTTGCAGGCCGGCACCCTCGGCAGCCTGCCCCTGGTCTATGGTCTCTCCGAACGGGCGCAGTCGCCCCGTGAGACCCGCGCCTACGACCTCTACACGGCAACCCGCGGCATGGCGCAAGGCGGCATCGTGCTGGCGCCGGGCGATGCGAACTACACGCTCGCCACGCGTGGCGACTTGGTGGTCAAGGGCGTGATCGATCCGACGCGCGTGGACCTCGCCAACGCCACGCCGTTCAGCGCCAACGGCCTGGCAGGACAGGGCCAGAGCTGGTTCACCCTGTGGACGCCGCACACGGCCATCCGCCTCTTCGGCGCAGGCGGCAACCTGGTGCCGGTAACGGGTGGCGCGGGCGTGCCCGTGACCGACTCGGCCTTCGTGTACCCCTCGATCCTGAGTGCGGTGGCCGCAAGCGGCAGCCTGTTCTACGGCGACGCGGCGACCTTCGAGAGCACCGGCACAGGCAGGCCGCTGGTACTGGCACCCTCGGCCCACGGCACGCTGGAGTTCCTGGCCAGCGACTCGATCTATGCGGGAGGCAACACCGTGAGCCAGTCGGGCGCGGCGGCCTCTGCGCTGGCGACGCCGCTGCGTCCGGCGTTCCAGGGCACCGCCAGCGACGGCACGGTGCTAGGCAACCTGTCGGGTGGCAACAACCTGGCCGGCGGCGGCGTGCGTCCGCTGTTCGCCTTCGGCCCCAACACGGTGTCGGGTGAAGCGGTGGGCACGCAGCCGGCGCGCTTCTACGCCGTGCATGGCGACCTGGTCGGCGTGAGCAGCGGGCGCATCCTGCGCTTCGGGCCTGACGATGCGACGCGTGCCGGCCAGACCTGGTACGAGGGCGCGCAACCGGTGTGGATGCGGGCCGGGCGCGACATCGTCGCGAGCGGCACGCCTGTCGGCCAGACCGAGCCCTCGAACGGCCTGGCACAGGCCTACTTCGAGAGCAGCGGCAACCTGTTCGCGCACGCAAGGCCGGGCGACATCTCGGTGGTCTCGGCGGGCCGCGACATCCTGTTCAGCACCTTCAACGTGGCCGGCCCCGGCACGCTGGAGATCACGGCCGGGCGCGACATCCGCATGGAGAACAGGGCCTCGGTCAGCAGCCTCGGCGCGGTGGTGCCGGGCGACAGCCGGCCCGGTGCGGGCATCGCGATGTTGGCCGGCGTGGGCGCCCACGGGCCCGACTACGCGGGCTTTGCGCAGCGCTACCTCGATCCGACCCACCTGATGCAGAGCGGCCAGCCGCTGGCCGACCAGGCCGGCAAGGTGGTGAAGAACTACAACCGCCAGCTCACGCTGGGCGACTGGCTGCGCGCCGAGCATGGCTACAGCGGCGACGACAACGGCGCGGCGGCCTGGATGGCGCAGCGGCAAGCCCGCCTCGACGCGGATACCGGCACGCCGCGCCGCGTGCTCGCCAACGACTACCGGCAGGCGAGCCAGCTGTACCTCGTGAACTGGCTCGAAGCCTCGCAGGGCTACGGCGGCAAGGGCGGCGCACAGGAGGCGCTGGCCTTCTTCAACGCACTGCCGCCGGAACAGCAGCGCAGCTACCTGCGCGGCGTGTACTTCGCGGAGCTGAAGGAGGGCGGGCGCGAATACAACGACGAGAGCGGCGTGCGCTATGGCAGCTACCTGCGCGGGCGCAACGCCATCGCGTCGCTGTTCCCGGGAACGAGCTACAGGGGCGACATCACGATGTTCGGCGCGGCCGGCATCAACACGCTGTTCGGCGGCGACATCGCGCTGCTCACGCCGGGCGGACGCCAGGTGTTCGGCATCGAGGGCGCGGCGCCGCAGGCCGTGGGCACGTTGATTCCGGGCGTCATCACGCAGGGGGCGGGCGACATCTCCCTGTATGCGCTGGGCAGTATCCTGCTGGGCCAGAGCCGGATCATGACCACCTTCGGCGGCAGCGTGCTGGGCTGGTCGGCCGAAGGCGACATCAACGCGGGCCGGGGCTCGAAGACCACCGTGGTCTACACGCCGCCCAAGCGCGTGTACGACCGTTGGGGCAACGTGGTGCTGTCGTCGGACGTGCCGAGCACGGGCGCGGGCATTGCCACGCTGAACCCGATTCCGGAGGTGCCGGCCGGCGACATCGACCTGATCGCGCCGCTGGGCACCATCGACGCGGGCGAGGCGGGCATTCGCGTGTCGGGCAACGTGAACCTGGCGGCGCTGCAGATCGTGAATGCCGACAACATGGCGGTGCAGGGCAAGAGCACGGGGCTGCCGGTGGTGGCGTCGGTGAATGTCGGTGCACTGACCAATGCCAGCGCCGCGGCCTCGCAGGCCACGGCGGCGGCGCAGGACGTGATGCAGCGCGAACGCGCGGCGGCGCGTCAGAGCCTGCCGTCGGTGTTCTCGGTGCGCGTGCTGGGCTTCGGCAACGAGCCCGCGTCCGGCGCGCCCGAGGCCCCCGAGGTGCGGCGCAGGCCGGCGGAGCAGGTGAGCTACGACCCGTCGGGCTTCGTCCAGATGGTGGGGCACGGTGCGCTCACCGACGCGCAGCTGACGCGCCTGAACGAGCCCGAACGGCGCGGCTTGCCGCGCGGCCGCTAGGCGGCGACGCACCATGTCGCACGCCTGCCTGCTGCCCCGCGGCGATGCCGCGGGGACCGCCCCTGCGCCGCCGGACGTCCAGCAACTGCTGGTGGCGCACTACGCGCAACTGCACCGGCGGCTGTCGCTGCACCTGGGGTGTGCCGACGCCGCCACCGAAAGCCTGCACGATGCCTGGCTGCGCCTGGCCGAGGCCGCCTTCACGGATGCCTTGCACAACCCCGTGGCCTACATCTTCCGCGTGGCCTGCAATGCCGCCATGGACCGCCTGCGCGCCGAGCGTCCCTGGCAGTACACCGGCGAGGCGGACGACACGCTGGCCCAGGTGGCCGATCACGCACCGGGGCCCGAGCTGATCGCCGAGGCGCGCTCCGACCTGAAGGCGGTCGAACGCGCGATGCAGGGCCTGCCGCACCGCCACCAGGACATCTTCGTCGCCCTGCGCGTGCACGAGCTGACGCGGCACGAGGTGGCGGTGCGGCACGGGCTGTCGCTGCGGCGGGTGGATTCCACGCTGCGCCAGGCGCTGCAGCGCCTGCCGACCGGTCGCCGCTCGGACATGCATGCCTGAGCCGTTGCTTTTGTATGCAATGTTTGCAAATGAAAACTAAAGGCCTATGATGAATTCATCATGGACTCCGCCCGACTCGACCTTCACGTGCCAGGTGGCTGGACGGGATGGTTCGAACTCACGCGCACCCCGAAGGGCACCTACGCCGGCATCGCGGCGCTGAGCCTGGACGGCATTCCGCGCTGCGCGCTGGTCATCACCCAGCAGCTGTCGTGGGACTCAGCCGTGGCGCGCGCGAACGTGCGCGCGGAGCACTTCGTGCGGCAGTGGTCCGAGCGCGCGCACTGACGAAGGCATTGGCTGCGCGCTCGCGCCGCGCGTGGTAGAAACCGCCACCCGTGGGCGCGGTCGTGCACCGCGCCGCGCGGCAGCGGCGTTTTTTCTCCTTCGCTCCCGTGCCCTTGCCCTCCCTCTTTTCTGTCGTTCATGCGCAACCTGTCCCCCCGGGCTGACGTGCCGCGCGCCCGGTGGTTCGCCTGGCTGCTGTGCAGCCTGGCGATGCTCGTGCTCGCCGGTTGCGCCGGCCTGCCGACCGAGGTGGTGCGCAAGCCCTCGAGCGCCATCACCGACGGCGCGGACACCGCGCTGGGCCGCCTCGTGCGTGCCGCCGCGCCGCCGGGCGAGCCGCTCAGCGGCTTTCGCCTGCTGCCGATGCCGCAGTTCTCGCTGCACGCGCGCATCGAGCTGGCGCGCCGCGCGCAGCGCTCCATCGACGTGCAGTACTACCTCGTGCAGAACGACGAGACCGGCCGCTACCTGCTGCGCACGCTGCGCGACGCGGCCGACCGCGGCGTGCGCGTGCGCCTGCTGGTGGACGACCTGTACACGGCGGGCGCCGACCCGCTGTTCACCAGCTTTGCGTCGCACCCGAACGTCGAGGTGCGCCTGTTCAACCCGTTCCCGGCCGGGCGCTCGCGCTTCGGCACGCGCTGGGCGTGGTCGATCCTGGACTTCGACCGCGTGCACCGCCGCATGCACAACAAGCTGTTCGTGGTCGACAACACGATGGCGGTCATGGGCGGGCGCAACATCGCCAACGAGTATTTCCTGCGCGACGGCGGCTCCAACTTCATCGACATCGACACGCTGGTGGCCGGCGCCGTGGTACCCCGGCTGTCGTCGCTGTTCGACATGTACTGGAACAGCCTGTACGTGTACCCCATCGAGTCGCTGGTGCCGCGCGGCGGCGAGTCGGCGCAGGCGCTGCGCGAGCGCTTCGACCGGCTCACCACGGGCCCCGAGACGCTGCACCCCGAAGAACCTGAATCGACCGACCTGCTGGGCCACAACCCGCTGGCCAAGGACCTCAACGCCGGCAAGCTCGCGCTGAGCTGGGCGCGCGCCGAGGCGTACGCCGACGCGCCCGCCAAGGCGCTGGCGCCCACCGACGAAGGGCGCGGGCTGCCGGCCGACCAGGCCGCCGACAGCGTGCTCTACAACGTGCAGCGCTACCTGCGCGGCGCGCAGCACGGGGTGCTGCTGACCACGCCGTACCTGATCCCCGGGCGCGGCGGCATGGAGACGATGCAGATCGTGCGCGGCAACGGCGTGGGCTACACCATCGTCACCAACTCGCTGGCGGCCACCGACGAGTCGCTGGTGCACATCGGCTACCGCCGCTACCGCGCGCAGATGCTGCGCCTGGGCGTGGAGCTGTACGAGCTGAGCCCCAAGCGCGTGGAGCAGACCAAGCGCTTCGGCATCTACGGCTCGGCCAGCGGGCGGCTGCACGGCAAGTCGGCCGTGATCGACGGGCAGGTGGTGTTCGTCGGCTCGATGAACTTCGACCCGCGCTCGGCGCTGCACAACACCGAGATTGGCCTCTTCATCTTCAGCCCGCAGATCGCGCAGCAGCTCACGAGCCTGATCGGTTTCATGCGGCTGGACGGCGCCTACCAGCTGCAGCTGGGGCCGCGCGGCGGCATCGAGTGGGTGAGCCCGGCGTCGGGCGACGGGGCGGACACCATCCTGCACACCGAGCCCGAAACCCATTTCTGGGCCCGCTGGCGGCTGGAGCTGCTGGCGCCCCTGGTGCCCGAAAGCCTGCTGTAACGGCTTTTACGTTTACTGCTGCAAACGGCCGTTGAGGTACGGCTCGGGATCGACGGCGGTGCCGTTCTTGCGGATCTCGAAATGCAGCTTCACGCGGTCGGATTCGCTGTTGCCCATTTCGGCGATCTTCTGGCCCTGGCGCACCACGGCGCCTTCCTTCACGAGGATGGTCTTCGCGTGGGCGTAGGCCGTGAGGAAGGTTTCGTTGTGTTTCACGATGACCATGTTGCCGTAGGAGCGCAGCTCGCCGCCCACGTACACCACGCGGCCGTCGGCCGAGGCCACGATGGGGTCGCCCAGGTTGCCCGCGATGTCCAGGCCCTTGTTGCGCACGCCGTCGAAGCGGCCCACGGTGGTGCCGGCGGCGGGGCGGATGAACAGCGCCTGGCGCGGCGGCGGCGGCGTGGCGCCTGGAACAGGCTGCTGCGGCGGCGTGGGGCCGGGCGTGGTGCAGGCGGCAATGCCCCCAGCCACGAGCAGCGTGGCGGCGGTTCGGAAAACAAAAGTCTGAAGGTGCATGACGCTGTTGGAACGGATTCGTTGCGGAGGGTTCCGTCGAAGGCCGACATCTCGGTGTCGGCCGCTCGGACGATGCTAGCAAACTCGCATCGCCGAGCCCTTCAGCAGCCCCTTCACTTGAGCGGAATCGGCGTGCCGCGATCGACCGGCACGGCCGTCACGCTGTTCTTGGGCGAGCCGTCGATGAGCAGGTCGGAGTAGGTCAGGTAGACCAGCGTGTTGCGCTTGGGGTCGACCATGCGCACCACGCGCAGGCGCTTGAAGAGCACCGACAGGCGTTCGCTGTAGACCTCTTCGCGCTTGGGCAGCGGCTGCGTGATGCTCACCGGGCCGACCTGGCGGCAGGCGATGGAGGCCTCGGCCTTGTCCTCGGCCACGCCGAAGGCGCCGGCAATGCCGCCGGTCCGCGCGCGCGAGACATAGCAGGTGACGCCGCTGACCTTGGGGTCGTCGTAGGCCTCGACCACGATCTTGTGGTCCGGGCCGATGAGCTTGAAGGCGGTGTCGACCTCGCCGACCGTGTCGGCCTTGGCCGCCGAAGCCGCGAGGGCGAAGCCGAGGCTGGCGCCACAGAGGAGGGTGGCGCGCAGGGTCTTGAGCATGGGGAAATTTTTCAAACGATGCTGAGTTCGTGGACGCGGTCGAAGCTGCCGCGCTTGCGGTCTTCGAAGTAATGTTCGAGCGCCTGGCGCACGGTGCGAAAGGCGATCTCGTCCCAGGGAATCTCGTCCTCGGTGAACAGGCGCGCTTCGATGGTTTCGTGGCCCGGGTCGAAGCGGTCGTCGAGCAGGCGGGCGCGGTAGAACATGTGGACCTGGCCCACGCGCACCACGCTGATCACGGCGAACAGGCCCTCGATCTCGAAGTTCGCGCCGGCCTCCTCGTCGGTCTCGCGGGCCGCGCCCTCGGCGGTGGTTTCCTCGAGCTCCATGAAGCCCGCGGGCAGCGTCCACTTGCCCCAGCGCGGCTCGATGTTGCGCTTGCACAGCAGCACCTTGTCGCCCAGCACGGGGATGGTGCCCACCACGTTCAGCGGGTTCTCGTAATGGATCGTGTGGCAGGCCGGGCACACCGCGCGCTGCTTGGTGTCGCCGTCGTCCGGCACGCGGTAGACCACCGCCGTGCCGCAGTTCTTGCAATGCTTGATGGGTACGCGAAGGAGCATGAAGCGGGACCGCGCGGGCGTCAGACGATCTTGACGGTCAGCGCGGGCAGGCCTGCGACCTGGCCCACCAGCGTGTCGCCGGCCACCACGGCCGCGACGCCTTCGGGCGTGCCCGTGAAGATCAGGTCGCCGGGCTGCAGCTCCCAGGCCGCCGACAGGTGCTCGATGGTCTCGGCCACGTTCCAGATCAGCTTGCTCACGGTGCTGCGCTGGCGGTCTTCGCCGTTCACCTGCAGCGAGATCTCGGCCTGCTCGGCGTTGCCAGCCTGCGCCACGGGCACGATCGGGCCGATGGGCGCGCTCTGCTCGAAGCTCTTGCCGATGTCCCAGGGGCGGCCCTGCTTCTTCATGTCGTTCTGCAGGTCGCGGCGCGTCATGTCCAGGCCCACGGCGTAGCCGTAGATGTGCTTGTGCGCGTCGGCGGCTTTGATGTTCTTGCCGCCGGTGCCGATGGCCACCACGAGCTCGATCTCGTGGTGCAGGTTCTTCGTGAGCGTGGGGTAGGCCATGGTGCCGGTCTGGCCCGCATCGACCGTCACCAGCGCATCGGCCGGCTTCATGAAGAAGAAGGGCGGCTCGCGGCCGGTGAAACCCATTTCCTTGGCGTGATCTTCGTAGTTGCGGCCCACGCAGTAGATGCGGTGCACCGGGAAGCGTGCGGGCTGACCGGCCACCGGCACCGAAACGGTGGCCGGCGGGGCGAAAACAAACTCGGAAGCCATGGGAAGGTGTCCTTTTTCAGCGAAGCGGGAGGGGAGACCGGCAGTGTGCCAGAGGCGGCACGGGCTTGCCGGCACGCCGGACTCGGGATTTTGCGGCGGCCCACAATAGGCGCTTCTGCGCGTTTCCCCGACCCCTTTCCCGACCTCTTCTCTCCCTCGCTCCACCATGCCCATCCGACTCGGCAAAGCCGGCAAGGCCACCACCTTCAACGAACTCGGCCGCGAACGCGACGAGGCCGGCGACCAGGACGGCGCCCTGGCCGCCTATGCGCAGGCCAGCGCCATCCATCCGTACTGGTCGGCGCCCTGGTACAACGCCGGGCTCATCCACAAGTACCGCGGCGACTGGGCCGCGTCGTTGCAGGCCAATGCCCGCGCCGTGCAGTGCGAGCCGGGCAACGAAGGCGCGCTGTGGAACCTGGGCATCGCGGCCACCGCGCTGGGCGACTGGCCCACGGCGCGGCGCGCGTGGCGCCAGTACGGCATCGGCATCCCGGACGGTGAAGGACCGGTCGACTATTTCGTCGGCCTCACGCCCATCCGCGTGCACGGCGACGAGGCCAGCGAGGTGGTCTGGGCCGACCGCATCGACCCGGCGCGCGCCATCCTGCGCAACGTGCCGACGCCCGCCAGCGGCCACCGCTACGGCGACCTGGTGCTGCACGACGGCGCCGCCAACGGCTACCGCCGCCGCGGCGAACGCGAGGTGCCGGTGTTCGACGCGCTCGCGCTGATCGCGCCGTCGGACCACGCGACCTACGAAGTCTTCGTCGAAGACGTGCAGGCCGAGGCGATCGATGCGCTGGTGCGCCGCTTCGAGGAAGCGGGCCTCAGCGCCGAGAACTGGACCTCGAGCATGCAGGTGCTGTGCAAGGCCTGCTCCGAAGGCCGCCCCGACGACCAGCACAACCACGCGCCCGGCGAGCCACCCGCGGCCGAAGGGCCGTGGCACCTGGGCATCGCCGCACGCGAAGAAGCCGCGGCGCGCGGCCTGCTCGATGCGTGGCAGCAAGAACACCCCGAAGCCCGGCTGCGCGACTTTCGCTGCGCATTGCCGGCCACACCACGCTCCTGAGAGGGCGCTATCCTCGAGAAATCATGAAGCTGCATAACTATTTCCGCTCCTCCGCCTCGTTCCGTGTCCGCATCGCCCTGAACCTCAAGGGCCTGGACTACGACTACGTGCCCGTGCACATCGCGCGCGGCGAACACCGCACCGGCCCGTACTCGGCGATCTCGGCCGACATGCTCGTGCCGCTGCTCGAGGACGAGGGCGAGCGCTTCTCGCAGTCGATGGCCATCATCGAGTACCTGGACGAAACGCACCCCGAGCCGGCGCTGCTGCCGACCGATCCCGTGGGCCGCGCCCACGTGCGTGCGCTGGCGCAGTCGATCGCCTGCGAGATCCATCCGCTGAACAACCTGCGCGTGCTCAAGTACCTCGTGAAGGAACTGAAGGTCGATGACGAAGCCAAGAACACCTGGTACCGCCACTGGGTGCGCGACGGCCTGCTGTCGTTCGAGCGCCAGCTCGCGCAGCACCCGGGCGGCACCTACTGCTGGGGCGACACGCCCACCATTGCCGACTGCTGCCTCGTGCCGCAGATCTTCAACGGCCGCCGCTTCGACTGCGACTTCAGCGGCCTGCCGCGCACCATGGCCGCCTTCGACGCTTGCATGAAGCTCGACGCCTTCCAGCGCGCGCAGCCCTCGCAGTCGCCCGACGCGGAACCCTGAGCCGGCACGTCGCGATGAATCCGCAATGGCTGGTGCCCGAGTGGCCCGCGCCGCCGAACGTGCGCGCGCTGTGCACCACGCGCGACGGCGGCGTGTCGACCGGGCGCTATGAGAGCCTGAACCTCGGCGACCACGTGGCCGACGACGCCGCGCACGTCGCCGAGAACCGCCGCCGGCTGCAGCAGGCGATCGGCACGCGGCCGGTGTTCCTGCAGCAGGTGCATGGCACGGGGCTCGTGTCGCTCGACGAGGCCGTGCCCGACGGCACCGTCGCCGATGCCTGCACGGCCGCGACCTCCGCACGCGCCTGCACGGTCATGGTGGCCGACTGCCTGCCCGTGCTCTTCACCGACGAACGCGGCCACCGCGTGGCCGCCGCGCATGCGGGCTGGCGCGGGCTGGCCGGCGGCGTGCTCGAGCAGACCGTGCGCGCCTTTGCGCAGGTCGACGGTGGTGCGCCGCGCCTCATGGCCTGGCTCGGCCCTTGCATCGGCCCGAAGGCCTTCGAGGTGGGGGCGGAAGTCAAGGCCGCCTTCGAGGCGCAGTCGCCCGAGGCGGCGTCGTGCTTCACGCCCGCGGCGGCCGAAGGCAAGTGGCTGGCCGACCTGCCTGCGCTCGCGCGTCAGCGGCTGCGTGCGGTGGGTGTCGCGTCGCTTCACGGCAACGACAGCGGCGATGCGTGGTGCACCGTCGCGCAGCCGTCACGGTTCTTTTCGCACCGGCGCGACGGCGTCAGCGGGCGCTTCGCCGCGCTGGTCTGGAAGGTCTGAAGCCGCAGCCTCCGCGGCAGCGCGGCGCGCGGCCTCCTGGGCCTGCGCCTCGCGTTCCTTGATCGCCCGCCGGCGCGCCGGCGTGGCCATCAGGTAGATCACCAGCGCCACCGGCGCGAGGCCGTAAAGAAGAAATGTGAAGATGGCGCCCAGCACCGTGCCCGTGGTGTTGGTGGCTTCGGCCACCGCCATCATCACGGCCACGTAGAGCCAGCCGATCACGATCAAATGGATGAACACAGGCGCAGACGTTTTGTTTCAAGGGATTAGTGAAAGCGCGGCGTTGTGAGTGCCTTGCGAATGCAGCATACTCAAAACACGCAAGCCATCCGTTCGTATCGACCCAGGCCACGGCCAGGAGACATGATGAAGCAACAAGACACGGGGGCCGATGCGTTCGCGCCCTTTCAAAAAGCCCTCACGCAGGGCTGGACCCAGGCCATGGAGGCTTTCCAGAAAGCTGCAGGTCCAGGAGGTTCCGCCGCTTTCGACGTCGGCGGCACGCCGCTATGGCAATTGCCACAAATGGCGCAATTCCCGGGCGCAGCCGCCATGCCCGAGCTGCCGAAGTTCTCCATCGATCCCGAGCAGCTCCAGTCCATCCAGCAGCAGTACCTGAGCGACGCCACCGACCTCTGGCGCCGCGGCTTCGGTGCCCGGCCCGAGGGCGACAAGCGCTTTGCCGCCGAGGCCTGGGGCAGCAACCCGCTGGCGGCCTTCTCGGCTGCGGTGTACCTGCTCAACGGCCGCACCATGATGCGCATGGCCGAGGCCATTGACGCCGACGACAAGACCAAGGCGCGCCTGCGCTTCGCGGTCGAGCAGTGGATGGCCGCGGCCTCGCCCAGCAACTCGCTCGCCTTCAACGCCGAGGCGCAGAAGAAAGCCATCGACACGCAGGGCGAGAGCATCGCCAAGGGCATCCGGAACCTGCTGCACGACATGAAGCAGGGCCACGTCAGCATGACCGACGAGAGCGCCTTCGAAGTGGGGCGCAACGTGGCCACCACCGAAGGCGCCGTGGTGTTCGAGAACGACTATTTCCAGCTGCTCGAATACAAGCCGCTCACCGCCAAGGTGTACGAGCGGCCGTTCCTGCTGGTGCCGCCGTGCATCAACAAGTTCTACATCCTCGACCTGCAGCCCGACAACTCGCTCATCCGCTATGCGAACGAGCAGGGCCACCGCGTGTTCGTGGTGAGCTGGCGCAACCCCGACGAGTCGCTGGCCCAGGCCACCTGGGACGACTACATCGAGAACGCGGCCATCAAGGCCATCCACACCGTGCAGGAGATCAGCGGCAGCAAGCAGATCAACACGCTGGGCTTCTGCGTGGGCGGCACCATCCTGAGCACCGCGCTGGCCGTGCTCGCGGCGCGCGGCGAGAAGCCGGCCGCGTCGGTCACGCTGCTGACCACGTTTCTCGATTTCAGCGACACCGGCATCCTGGACATCTTCGTGGACGAGCCGATGGTGCAGTACCGCGAGATGCAGCTGGGCAAGGGCGGCCTGCTGCCCGGCGGCGACCTGGCCTCGACCTTCAGCTTCCTGCGCCCGAACGACCTGGTGTGGAACTACGTGGTCGGCAACTACCTCAAGGGCGAGACGCCGCCGGCCTTCGACCTGCTGTACTGGAACAGCGACGCGACCAACCTGCCGGGCCCGTTCTACGCCTGGTACCTGCGCAACACGTACCACGAGAACAAGCTGGCCAAGCCCGGCGCGCTCACGGTGTGCGGCGAGAAGGTCGACCTCGGCAAGATCGACATTCCGGCCTACATCTACGGCTCGCGTGAAGACCACATCGTGCCCATCGGCGGCGCCTACACCTCCACGCAGTTGCTCACGGGCAAGAAGCGCTTCGTGATGGGCGCTTCGGGCCACATCGCCGGCGTGATCAACCCGCCCGCCAAGAAAAAGCGCAGCCACTGGCTGCGCGAGGACGGCAAGTTTCCCAAGACCCAGCCCGAATGGCTGGCCGGCGCGCAGGAGCAGCCGGGCAGCTGGTGGACCGACTGGGCACAATGGCTCAAGGGCCACGCGGGCAAGCAGATCCCCGCGCCCAAGGGCTACGGCAACGGCAAGGCCTACAAGGCCATCGAACCGGCGCCGGGACGCTACGTGAAGGCCAAGGCCTGAACGGGCGCCAGCTTCCGCAAGATCGCAACCGATTTCAAATCACCTCAACGGAGAGAACCTCATGGAAGACATCGTCATCGTTTCGGCTGCGCGTACGGCGGTCGGCAAATTCGGCGGCTCGCTCGCCGGCATTCCCGCCACCGAGCTGGGCGCCCTCGTGATCAAGGAAGTGATCGCGCGCGCCAACCTCACGGCCGACCAGGTGGGCGAGGCCATCATGGGCCAGGTGCTCGCGGCCGGTGCCGGCCAGAACCCCGCGCGCCAGGCCTGGCTCAAGGGCGGCGGCACCAAGGAAACGCCGGCGCTCACCATCAACGCCGTGTGCGGCTCGGGCCTGAAGGCCGTGATGCTGGCGGCGCAGGCCGTGGCCACGGGTGACAGCGAAATCGTGATCGCCGGCGGCCAGGAAAACATGAGCATGGCGCCGCACGTGCTGCCCAACTCGCGCAACGGCCAGCGCATGGGCGACTGGAAGCTGGTCGACACCATGATCGTCGACGGCCTGTGGGACGTGTACAACCAGTACCACATGGGCATCACGGCCGAGAACGTGGCCAAGAAGTACAACATCGACCGCGCCTCGCAGGACGAACTGGCCCTGGCCAGCCAGACCAAGGCTGCCGCCGCGCAGGACGCCGGCAAGTTCAAGGACGAAATCGTCGGCGTGAGCATTCCGCAGAAGAAGGGCGACCCGCTCGTCTTCAACCAGGACGAGTTCATCAACCGCAAGACCAACGCCGAAGTGCTGGCCGGCCTGCGTCCCGCCTTCGACAAGGCCGGCGGCGTGACCGCGGGCAATGCCTCGGGCCTGAACGACGGCGCAGCCGCCGTGATGGTCATGACGGCCAAGAAGGCCGCGGCCCTGGGCCTGAAGCCGCTGGGCCGCATCGCCAGCTACGCCACCGCCGGCCTGGACCCGACCATCATGGGCATGGGCCCCGTGCCCGCATCGCAGAAGGCGCTGCAGCGCGCCGGCTGGAAGGCCGCCGACCTCGACCTGCTCGAGATCAACGAAGCCTTTGCCGCGCAAGCCTGCGCCGTGAACCGCGAAATGGGCTGGGACGTGAACAAGGTGAACGTGAACGGCGGCGCCATCGCCATCGGCCACCCCATCGGCGCGTCGGGCTGCCGCATCCTGGTGACGCTGCTGCACGAAATGCAACGCCAGAACGCCAAGAAGGGCATCGCTTCGCTGTGCATCGGCGGCGGCATGGGCGTGGCGCTGACGATCGAGCGCTGAGCCTGATCACCGGGTGAACCGGTACGGGGAGGGGAGGCAGGGGCTCGCAAGGGCTGCTGCCTCCCCTCTCTTTTTTGTGCCCGCTGTGCGCGGGGCCCGCCTGCGGATTACTTCGACCGGTCCGAATTCACGAGGTCCCAGGCCAAGCCCGCGAGCCAGCCGATGCCCACCAGCCACGCGCCGGCGTGCACCGTGTCGATGTCGGCCGGGGCCAGCCAATGAACCAGCAGGGCGATCAACAGCCCGGCGACGGCGCCGATGCAGGACCAGGGGGAGCTGAGGGCTTCGAGCATGTCAGGGCGACTGTAGCGGCCCTCTTTCTCGCCTCGCATCGACCCGATTCGGCGTTCTGAGAACCTTTGGATACATTTGGGCGACGGTCACCCGACTGGCTGACGCTCTTGTTCACCGCTCAAAAATTGAGCAAAGTGTGAAATCCCCTTGTAAAACAACAATTTGCATTCGTTTTACAAAGCTCCACCCGAGTTACCCCCAAAGTTGCCCACAGAAAGTGGGGATTGCAGCGGACTTCTTCACAACCCGCCGCAAGTCGTTGGTTTCAAAGGGCGGCCTAGCACAGGCAACCCCCTGTTTTTTCGCTTGACTTTCCTGTTTTCGAGCGATTTTCAGGCCCCTCGGCGTCCTGACTTGTGCACTGCAAAAATTTTAAGCAGACTAACTATTCCCCTTATAAAACAACAACTTGCAATCGCTTTACAACGCTGCCCCTGACTTACCCCCAAAGTTGTGCACAGAAAATGGGGAAGACATCGGGTTTCTCACAAGCCGCCTGCAAGTGCCTGTTTTTGGCCGGAAATCGGGCCGTCAGCCGGTTTCGGCCTGCGCGTCGGCGTAGTGCTTGCACAAGGTCTCGACCAGCGCCTGGGCGTACACGGGCAGGGCGGCGCGGTCGCGCACGAGCAGGTAGCGCTCGCGCACGCACCACGGGTCGCTGAGTTCGACCAGCGCGAGCCCCATGCTCTCCTGGTTGCGCCGCGCGGCCGACTCCGGCACCACGCCGATGCCCACGCCGCTGCCGATCATCCGGCACATGGCGTCGAAGCTGCCGAGCTGGATGCGCAGCTTCTGGCGCTTGCCCAGGTGGTCGGTGATCTGCCCGAGGAACGCCTGCAGCGTGCTGCCTTGCTGCATGCCGATGGCGTCTTCGTCGAGCGTCTCGGCAAACGAGATGCGGCGGCGCCGCGCAAAGCGGTGCTGGCGCGCCGTGACGAGCACCAGCCGGTCGGTGCTGAAGTGGATGGTGTCCAGGCCCAGCGTGTCCATCTGGCCCGCGACGATGCCGATGTCGGCGCGCCCGTCGCGCACGCCGCGCGGGATCTGAGCATTCGGTTTTTCCTGAAGGTCGACGTTGATGCGCGGGTTGGCGGCCAGGAAGCCGGGCAGGATCTCGGGCAGGAAATCGGTCACCGCCGTGGTGTTGGCGAACACGCGCAGGTGGCCGCGCAGGCCGCCGCCGTACTCGAGCAGGTCGGCGCGCAGCTGGTCGGCCTGGTGCAGCACCAAGCGGGCGTGGTGCAGGAAGGCCTCGCCCGGCGGCAGCAGGCGCACGCCGCGGGCCTCGCGCTGCAGCAGCTGCAGGCCGGCCTGGGTTTCGAGCGCCTTGATGCGCGCGCTGGCCGCGGCCAGCGACAGGTGCTGGCGCTCGGCCGCCCGCGTGAGGTTGCCGAGCTCGGCCGTGGCCACGAACAGGCGCAGGTCGGTGAGGTCGAAGAGCATGGGGCGATGGTAGTCAAGCCTTCGGAATTTCAGAAGCCTGGGTTCCGAAATCGCAGATTGCGCCGACGGGGCGGGCAGAAGACCATGCGGCGATGGAGACACACGACACCACCCCCGCGTTGCGGCTTCGCGCCAAGGCGCTGATCGCCTTCGGCCTCGCCGCCGCCACCTTGCTGGCCGCCAACCCGGCCACCGCCCAGACCTACCCCTCGCGCCCCATCACGCTCGTCGTGCCGCAGGCCGCGGGCGGCACCAACGACATCGTCGGCCGCCTCGTCGGCCAGAAGCTCGGCGAGGTGCTGAACAACGCCAGCGTGGTGGTCGACAACCGCCCCGGCGCGGGCGGCAACATCGGCACGCAGCTGGTCGCCAAGGGCTCGAAGGACGGCTACACGCTGCTCATGACGATCAGCAGCAGCCAGGCCATCAACCCCGCGCTGTACAAGAACCCGGGCTTCGACCCCGAGAAAGACTTCAAGCCCGTGGGCCTGATCGGCGCCGTGCCCAACGTGCTGCTGGTGAACCCGTCGTTCCCCGCGAAGAACTTCGCCGAATTTTTGAAACTGGCGCGCGAGAAGGGCGCCAACTACCAGTACGCCTCGGCGGGCAACGGCACGCTCAACCACCTGCTGGGTGAAATGCTCAACAGCATGGGCGGCATCTCTTTGCAGCACGTGCCGTACAAGGGCGTGGCGCCTGCCATCAACGACGTGCTGGGCGGGCAGTTGCCGATCGTGTTCGCGAGCCTGCCTTCGGCGCTGGCGCACATCAAGGCCGGCAAGCTGCGCGCGCTGGCCGTGAGCGGCGAGAAACGCTCGCCCGTGCTGCCCGACGTGCCCGCCATCGCCGAGCAGGTGCCGGGCTACAACGGCACGCTGTGGATCGGCCTGTTCGCGCCCGCGGGCGTGCCCGCCGACGTACTCGCCACCTTGCAGGACGCCACGCGCAAGGCGCTCGCGGCCAAGGACCTGCGCGACAAGCTCGACCAGCAGGGCGTCGAGATCGCCGCGGCCACCTCGCCCGAACAGTTCTCGGCGCTGCTGCGCACCGACCTCGCCAAGTGGGCGCGCATCGTCAAGGCCTCGGGCGCCGCGGTCGACTGACCTCGCCACTCATCTTTCTTCCCGACACACACGACATGACTTCTCCCCTGATCGACGCCGAAGCCCTCGCGCACCTGCAGGCCTGGCAGGGCCGCAGCGAAACGCTGCGCGACGACCTCACCGCCGCGCCCGTGCGCGGGCTGTCCGCCACGCTCGACCGCGACGACCCGCTGCCCGAGGCGGGCACGCGCCTGCCTGCGCTGTGGCACTGGCTGTACTTCCTGCCGCACCACCGCCAGTCGGAGATCGGCGAAGACGGCCATGCCAAGCGCGGCGGCTTCCTGCCGCCCGTGCCGCTGCCGCGCCGCATGTGGGCCGGCGGCCGGCTGACGTGGGAGCCGGGCAATCCGCTGCAGGTGGGCGATGCGGTCGAGCGCACCTCGACCATCGCCTCGGTCACGCACAAGGCCGGCCGCACGGGCGAGCTGGTGTTCGTGCTGGTGCGCCACGAGGTGCGCAACGCGCGCGGCCTCGCGCTGACCGAAGAGCACGACATCGTCTACCGCGCCGCCGCCGCACCCGCTGAGCCTGCGCCGCCGCCCACGCCCGCACCGAAAGACGCCGCCTTCAGCCGCGACCTCGTGCCCGACGACGTGCTGCTGTTCCGCTACTCGGCGCTGACCTTCAACGGCCACCGCATCCACTACGACCGCCGCTACGTGACGCAGGTCGAGGGCTACCCGGGCCTCATCGTGCACGGCCCGCTGATCGCGACGCTGCTGGTCGACCTGCTGCGCCGCAACGCGCCGGCCGATGCGCAGCTCGCGCGCTTCGAGTTCCGCGCCGTGCGCCCGACCTTCGACATCGCGCCGTTCCGCGTGCACGGCAAGCCCGCCGAAGGCAGCACCGACGGCAAGACCTTCAGCCTGTGGGGCGAAGACGCCGACGGCTGGCTCACGATGCAGGCCACGGCCGTGCTCGCCTGACGCAAGGAAAGAAAGAAGAAGCCCATGACCAGACCCCTGGACGGCATCACCGTCATCTCGCTCGAACACGCCATCGCGGCGCCGTTCTGCACCCGCCAGCTTGCCGACCTCGGCGCGCGCGTCATCAAGGTCGAGCGCCCCGGCGGCGGCGACTTTGCGCGCGCCTACGACGAGCGCGTGAACGGCGAGGCCTCGCACTTCGTGTGGGTCAACCGCTCGAAGGAAAGCCTCACGCTCGACCTGAAGCAGCCCGCCGCGCTCGCCGTGCTGCAGGAGCTGGTGGCCGGCGCCGACGTGCTGGTGCAGAACCTCGCGCCCGGCGCCGCCGCGCGCATGGGCCTGGGCGCGCAGGTGCTGCAGGAGAAGCACCCCGCGCTCATCGTCTGCGACATCTCGGGCTACGGCGAAGACGGCCCGTACCGCGACAAGAAGGCCTACGACCTGCTGATCCAGAGCGAGGCCGGCTTTCTTTCGGTGACGGGCACGCCCGACGACCCGTGCAAGTCGGGTAACTCCATCGCCGACATCGCGGCGGGCATGTACGCCTACACCGGCATCCTGGCGGCGCTGATGCAGCGCGGCAAGACGGGCAAGGGCTCGCACATCGACGTGTCGATGCTCGAATCGCTTGCCGAGTGGATGGGCTACCCGATGTACTACGCCTACGACGGTGCGCCGCCGCCGCCGCGCAGCGCCGCCTCGCACGCCACCATCTATCCCTACGGCCCGTTCCCCGCCGGCGACGGCGGCACCGTGATGCTGGGCCTGCAGAACGAGCGCGAGTGGCGCGCCTTCTGCGACAAGGTGCTGCTGCGCCCCGAACTTGCGAGCGACCCGCGCTTCGACAGCAACGCGCGGCGCAACGAGCACCGCGAGGCGCTGCGTACGCTCATCGTCGACACCTTCGGTGCGCTCAGCGCGGCGCAGGTGCTCGAGCGGCTCGACACCGCGCAGATCGCCAATGCGCGCATGAACGACATGGCCGGGCTGTGGGCGCATCCGCAACTGCAGGCACGCGAGCGCTGGCGCCAGGTGGGCTCGCCGGCCGGCGACATCCCGGCGCTGCTGCCCGCCGGTCGCCAGAGCGCCTTCGACTACCGCATGGACCCGGTGCCCGCGGTCGGCCAGCACACCGATGCCATCCTGCGCAGCCTGGGCCGCGGCGACGACGCGATCGCGACGCTGCGCGCGGCCGGCGCGGTATGAGCGGACCCGCCAATCAAGCGCTCGCTTTGGCGCGCGCCTTTCTCTTCGTGCCGGCCGACCGGCCCGAGCGCCATGCACGCGCACTGGTGACGGGCGCGGGCGGCGTGATCATCGACCTCGAAGACGCCGTGGCCCCCGCGCGCAAGGCCGAGTCGCGCGACGCGCTTGGCGCCTCGCTGGCGGCGCTGCCCGCCGAAGGGCGAGAGCGACTTCTGGTGCGCGTGAACGCCAGCGGCACGCCATGGCATGACGACGACTGCGCGCGCGCGGCCGGCTGGATCGCCGAGGGCCTCATCGCCGGCATCGTGCTGCCCAAGGCCGAGCACGCCGACGAACTGCATCGGCTGGCCGCCACGGCCGGACCGAAGGCCGTGCTGGTGCCGCTCATCGAATCGGCCGCGGGGCTCGCGGCGCTCGATGCCATCGCGGGCGCGCCGCAGGTGCTGCGGCTGGCCTTCGGCCATCTCGATTTCCAGGCCGACCTCGGCATGGCCTGCGACGCCGACGAGGCCGAGCTGGTGCCCGTGCGCCTCGCGCTGGTGCTGGCATCGCGCCGCGCCGGGCTGGCCACGCCCATCGACGGTGTGTCGCCCGACTGGCGCGATGCGCAGCGGCTCGCCGCCGACACGGCGCGCGCCCGGCGCGGCGGCTTCGGCGCCAAGCTGTGCATCCATCCCGAACAGGTCGCGCCCGTGCAGGCCGCGCTCGGGCCCACGGCCGACGAGGTGGCCTGGGCGCACCGCGTGACCGAGGCCGTGCGCGCGGCCGGCGGCGGCGTCGTGAGCCTCGACGGCCGCATGGTCGACGGGCCCGTGGTGCGGCTGGCCGAGCGCTGGCTGGCGCTGGCCGCATCTCACGGCCCGGGCGATTCATCCGTGACGCACTGATCCACAGACAAACCACAAGGAGACAAAGAAGTGAACGCAACGAAGACCTGGAAACTGAAAGCCCTCATCGCCGCATCGGCGGGCGCCTGCCTGCTCGCCGCCGCATCGCCTGCCGCCGCGCAGGCTGCGTGGCCCGACAAGCCCATCGTGATGGTCGTGCCGTACTCGGCCGGCGGTCCCACCGACGTGGTGGCGCGCATGCTCGCCGTGCCCATGGGCAAGTCGCTGGGGCAGACCGTGGTGGTCGAGAACACCGTGGGCGCGGGCGGCACCATCGCGCCGACCCGCGTGGCCAAGGCCGCGCCCAACGGCTACACCATCCTCATCCACCACATGGGCATGGCCACCGCGCCCGCGCTGTACAAGAAGCTCAACTACGACCCGCTGAAAGACTTCGAGTACGTCGGCCAGGTTATGGACGTGCCGATGACCCTGCTGTCGCGCAAGGACTTCCCGGCCAACAACTTCAAGGAGCTGCTGGCCTACGTGAAGACGAACAAGGACAAGGTCTCGCTTGCCAACGCCGGCATCGGCGCCGTCTCGCAGCTGTGCGGCATGCTCTTCGCGCACCAGATCGGCGTGCAGCTGACGACCGTGCCCTACAAGGGCGCAGGCCCGGCACTCAACGACCTCATGGGCGGGCAGGTCGACCTGCTGTGCGACCAGACCACGCAGACCGCGCCCGTCATCAAGGACGGCCAGCGCGTGAAGGTGTTCGGCGTGACCACGCCCAAGCGCCTGTCGAGCATGCCCGACATCCCCACGCTCGACGAGCAGGGCCTCAAGGGCTTCGACGTGAAGGTGTGGCACGGCGTGTACGCGCCCAAGGGCACGCCGCCGGCCGTGATCGAGAAGCTCAACGTGGCCCTGCGCGCCGCGCTGCAGGACGACAACGTGAAGAAGCGCTTCGCCGAGCTGAGCACCGAGGCCGTGCCGATGGAGAAGGTCACGCCCGAGGCGCTGCGCAGCCACCTGGCGGCGGAGATCGAGAAGTGGGGGAAGGTGATCCGGGCTGCGGGGGTGCAGGCGGATTGAGAGCGGCGCGGCCCCTCGGGCTCTCGCTCAGTGGGGGCGCTCCATGAAATACCGTTCCGGTGTTGAAACGGTCACCTGAAAGCCGAGCCGCTCATAGAAAAGGCGTGCGGGGTTCGACGCCAGCACCCGAAGCCGGACCGGCACCTGCTCTCGCGAGGCCAGGCTGACGATGTGCGTCACGACCGCGCTTCCGATGCCCCGGTTCTGCCACGAGGGGACGATGTACATCTCTTCGATCTGGATGTGCGTGTCGTGCTGCTCGAATGCGACAGCGCCCACGCGCATGCCGTCGAGGTCCAGTGCGAAGAAGGCGCCGGCGCGCGCCTGTTCGGCAAGATGGGCCCGGACGCCCGCCGCGTTCCAGCTGCCCCATACCTGTTCAACGTAGCCGCGCATCGTGGCCTCGCAGAGGTCGAAGAGGAAGTCCGCATCTCCGGCGCCCACGCGCCGAAAGGCCGGCACGGCCTTGCTCATGCCAGCAAGGTCTCCTCGAACAACTTCAGCAACAGCCGAGCGAACACATCCATGTTCCATGGCCGGTCGGTTGCGCCGGTCTCGATCGTACGGCTGACCACGAGGCCGTCCGCGCCGGTCACGGCGATGCAGACATGCCCCGGCGCATCGCCGTACGGGCTGCCCGACGGTCCCGCCGCGCCGCTCTCGCAGATGCCCCACTTCGAACGATGGGCGTCGCGGATGCGGCCCGAGATGAAGCGCGCATAGGGCTCGGTCTCGCCGCGCATGTCGCCCATGTCCTCGGGCGTGAGGCCGAGCAGGGCCTTGCCGGCGCGGCGCGAGTAGATGACCGCGCCGCCCAGGAAGTAGGCCGAGGCGCCCGGCAGCGCGAGCAGGGCGGCCGAGACCAGGCCGCCGGCCGACGATTCGGCCACTGCCACCGTCTGGCGCCGCTCGCGCAGCGTCGCCCCCACGCGGGCGGCGAGCACGGAAAGCGGTTCGAGGTCGGTGAGGTCGGGCGTGGGCATGGAGGTCGAAAGAAGTAAGAAAGAAGAAATGACCGACCGTTCGATCGATCAAGGGAACGCGTGAACGAACGAACGAACGGTCAGGCGAGGCCCGCGCGCGAGCCCGGCCGCCGCACATACGACGGCGCGCGCTCGTGGCTCGAGGTGTGGCCGTACACCGTGTCGGCCGGGTAGTACTCGGCCTGCAGCTGCACCTTGGCCGCGGCTTCCTCGCCCGCCACATGGGCGATGAAGGCGAGCATCAGGTCGGTGCCGGCCGAGACGCCGGCCGAGGTCCAGACGTGGCCGTCCTGCACGAAGCGCTGCTCGACCACCTTCACGTCGCCGAGCGCGCGCAGGCGGTCGAGCGATCCCCAGTGCGTGGTCGCGGTGCGGCCCGAGAGCAGGCCGGCCGCATGCAGCACGAAGGCGCCGGTGCACACCGACAGCAGCGCCTTGCAGCCGGGAGCCTGCGCGGCCAGGAACTGCGCCATGGCGGGGTTGTCGACCTCGCGCCGCGTACCCATGCCGCCGGGCACGAGCACGAAATCGAGCGGCGGGCAGTCGGCAAACGAGACATGCGGGTTGATCGACAGCCCCTTGGCGCAGACGACCGGGCCATGCGTTTGCGCCACCACGAGGCAGTTGGCGGGGCCGCCAGCCAGCTTGCTCCACATGGTGAGCATTTCCCAGGGACCGACGAAATCGAGCTCCTCGACCTCGGGGAAGACGACGATTGCGAAATTCATGCGTGCGAACTCCTGGTGGGGTGGCCGGCAGGGGCCCTGTCACGGGCGCGAAGCCGCAAGCATATAGAGTGCCGCCGAGGTGATGTCCGTGACAGCTGGTTGCAAGCTTGGCTCAGTGTTCTCCCTCAGAGTTGTGTGGCCTGAAAATGGCTAGAGTGAAGGCGGCCGTTCAGGCTTTTTGCTAGCTTCAATCAAGGAAATCTCATGAGCAAGAAAGTTGCATATGTCACCGGAGGCATGGGTGGCATCGGAACAGCCATCTGCCAGCGTCTGTACAAGGACGGGTTCACCGTGGTCGCAGGTTGCGGCCCCACGCGGGACTACGCCAAGTGGCTGGCCGAACAGAAAGCCGAAGGCTTCGAGTTCCACGCGTCGGTCGGCAATGTCGGCGACTGGCAATCCACCGTCGAGGCCTTCTCCGCCGCCAAGGCGGCCCACGGGGCGATTGACGTGCTCGTCAACAACGCCGGCATCACGCGGGACCGCATGTTCCTCAAGATGACGCCCGAGGACTGGAGCGCGGTGATCGAAACCAACCTCAACAGCATGTTCAACGTCACCAAGCAGGTGGTGGGCGACATGGTCGAAAAGGGCTGGGGCCGCATCATCAACATCAGCTCGGTCAACGGCGCCAAGGGCCAGGCCGGCCAGACCAACTACTCGGCGGCCAAGGCCGGCATGCACGGCTTCACGATGGCGCTGGCGCAGGAGCTGGCCAACAAGGGCGTCACCGTGAACACGGTGAGCCCGGGCTACATCGGCACCGACATGGTCAAGGCCATCCGCCAGGAAGTGCTCGACAAGATCGTGGCCACGATCCCGGTCAAGCGCCTGGGCGAGCCGAGCGAAATCGCTTCCATCATCGCGTGGCTCGCCACCGACGAAGGCGGCTACAGCACCGGGGCCGACTTCTCGGTCAACGGCGGCCTCCACATGCACTGAGCATGCGCGCCACGCCCTGAAAACAAAAACCCGCTTCGGCGGGTTTTTTCATTTGGGCCGGAACCACTCCCACAGGACACACGACTTCAACCATCGAAAGCAACCCGGCACGAACCCTTTCTTCTGCGTTTTCCCTCATCTTTTCAGGAGGCAGTCATGGCACATACAACAAGCACAGTACCCAGGAAGCTCCCCCTTTACCGTTCCCTGTACGCGCAGGTGATCACCGCGGTGATCGTCGGCGTGCTCCTGGGGTACTTCTACCCCTCGCTCGGCGAGTCGATGAAGCCCTTGGGCGACGGCTTCATCAAGCTCATCAAGATGATCATCGCGCCGATCATCTTCTGCACGGTGGTGGTCGGCATCGCCGGCATGGAAGACATGAAGAAGGTCGGCAAGACCGGCGGGCTGGCGCTCTTGTACTTCGAGATCGTGAGCAGCATCGCGCTGGTGGTCGGCCTCGTGCTGGTGAACCTGCTCAAGCCCGGTGCGGGCATGAACATCGACGCCTCCACGCTCGACACCAAGGCCATCGCGGCCTACACCGGCCCCGGCAAGATGACCGGCACGGTCGACTTCCTGCTCAACGTGATTCCCTCCACCGTGGTCGACGCCTTCGCCAAGGGCGAGATCCTGCAGGTGCTCTTGATCGCGGTGCTGTTCGGCTTTGCGCTGCACCGCTTCGGCGGGCGCGGCACGCTGGTGTTCGACGTGATCGAGAAGGGCTCGCACGTGCTGTTCGTGATCGTCAACTACATCATGAAGCTCGCGCCCATCGGCGCCTTCGGCGCCATGGCCTTCACCATCGGCAAGTACGGGCTGGGCAGCCTGCTGTCGCTGGGCAAGCTCATGGGCACCTTCTACCTGACCTGCCTGCTGTTCATCTTCGTGGTGCTGGGGCTCATTGCGCGCTTTCACGGCTTCAGCATCTGGAAGTTCATCAAGTACATCAAGGAAGAGCTGCTGATCGTGCTGGGCACCTCGTCCAGCGAATCGGTGCTGCCGCGCATGATGGAGAAGATGGAGAACCTGGGCGCCCACAAGACCTGCGTGGGGCTGGTGATTCCCACGGGCTACTCGTTCAACCTGGACGGCACCTCGATCTACCTGACGATGGCGGCGGTGTTCATCGCGCAGGCCACCAACACGCCGATGACGCTCACGCAGGAGATCACGCTGCTGGCCGTGCTGCTGCTCACCTCGAAGGGGGCGGCTGGCGTCACGGGCAGCGGCTTCATCGTGCTGGCGGCCACGCTGTCGGCGGTGGGGCATGTGCCGGTGGCGGGGCTGGCGCTCATCCTGGGCATCGACCGCTTCATGTCGGAAGCCCGCGCGCTCACCAACCTGATCGGCAACGGCGTGGCCACCATCGTGGTCGCCAAGTGGACCAACGAACTGGACACCGAGCGGCTGCAGGCCGGGCTCAACAACGAGAGCTGGGTCGAGTCGCAGGAGCCCGAGGAGCTGGTGAACGCGCGCGAATCGAAGATGGCGCAGTAGCCGGCGCAGGGCGCCGGCCCGCGCGTTTGGGTGCGGTGCGGCGCGTTTCGGTGCGCTTCAGTGCGCGTCAGTGCACCAGGGCCACCGCGAGCAGCGGCTGCGCCCTGGCGTCGAGCTCGCGTTCGTACAGCGGGACGGCCTTGGCGTAGGCGCCTTGGGCGCGATGGGCCGCGGCCAGGTTTTGCCGGCTGTACAGCACCGCGTGTGCGTCGGGGCGCCGCTGCTTCTCGTGGATCGCCAGGGCGCGTTCGTACAGCGCAATGGCCTGGTCGAAGGCCTCGCGGCGGTAGTGCAGGCCGGCCAGCGCGCTCAGCGTGAACGCCACCCGCGGGCTGTCCGGCCCGGCGGTCTTTTCCTGGATGGCGAGCGCGGCCGTGTACGACTGCGCGGCCCGGGTCAGCTGCCCCTGTCGCTGGTGGACATGGGCCAGCAGCACGAGGCTGAGGGCTGCGTCGGCGGACTCGGGCCCGCCCGTGCGTTGCGCCGTCTGCAGCACCTGCTGCGCCAGCTCGAGCGTGCCGACGTCGTAGCGGTTGGCGTTGATGCGTTGCACGAGTTCCTGGCGCTGCGCGCGCCATTCGGGGTTGCCGTCCTGCGCGTACAGCGCGCCGAACTGCGAGGCCGCCAGGACGACGCCGGCGGCAAGCCATGCCTTCGCGAATTTCATGGGGCCGAATCTAGTGCCCCGGCCTGAAAACCGAATACCTCGTTCATGGGAGTCCGCGCCCGCGGGGGGCGGACCCCCCCAGAGGCGCGGACGGTGCAAGCGCCCGAAGGCGCCCCGCCTCAGGCGAGATCGAAGCGGTCCAGGTTCATCACCTTGGTCCAGGCGGCCACGAAGTCGTCGATGAACTTCTGCTGGCTGTCGGAAGCGCCGTAGACCTCGGCGATGGCGCGCAGCTGCGCGTTGGAGCCGAACACCAGGTCGACGCGCGTGCCGGTCCACTTGAGGGTGCCGGTCTTGCGGTCGCGGCCTTCGTACTCTTCCTTGGCGTCCGACACGGCCTTCCACTCCGTGCCCATGTCGAGCAGGTTGACGAAGTAGTCGTTGCTCAGCGTGCCGGGCGTCTTCGTGAAGACGCCGTGGCGCGTCTGGCCGACGTTGGTGTCGAGCACGCGCAGGCCGCCGACCAGCACGGTCATCTCGGGCGCCGTGAGCGTGAGCAACTGCGCCTTGTCGATCAGCAGCGCTTCGCCGGGCACGCTGTAGCGGCCCTTCAGGTAGTTGCGGAAGCCGTCGGCCGCGGGCTCCAGCGGCTCGAACGAGGGCACGTCGGTCTGTTCCTGCGAGGCGTCGGCACGGCCCGGCGAGAAGGGCACCTTCACTTCACGCCCGCCATTGCGCGCGGCCTGTTCCACGCCCGCGCCGCCGGCCAGCACGATCAGGTCGGCCAGCGAGATCTTCTTGCCGCCGGTCTGCGCCGCGTTGAACTCGCTCTGGATGCCTTCGAGCACCTTCAGTACCTGGGCCAGCTGCGCGGGCTGGTTGACGGCCCAGTCCTTCTGCGGTGCCAGCCGCACGCGGGCACCGTTGGCGCCGCCGCGCATGTCGGAGCCACGGAAGGTGGAGGCCGAGGCCCATGCCGTCGACACCAGCTGCGCGGGCGTGAGGCCCGAGGCCAGCACCTTCTTCGTCAGCGCCGCGACGTCGTTGGCGTCGACCAGCGGATGGTCGACGGCCGGGATCGGGTCTTGCCAGATCAGCTCTTCGGCCGGCACCTCGGGCCCGAGGTAGCGGGCGCGCGGGCCCATGTCGCGGTGCGTGAGCTTGAACCAGGCGCGCGCGAAGGCGTCGGCGAGCTGGTCGGGATTGGCCAGGAAGCGGCGCGAGATCTTTTCGTAGGCCGGGTCCAGGCGCAGCGACAGGTCGGTCGTGAGCATGGTCGGCGCGTGGCGCTTGGAGGCGTCGTGCGCGTCGGGGATGGTGCCGGCACCGGCGCCGCCCTTGGCCACCCACTGGTGCGCGCCGGCGGGGCTCTTGGTCAGCTCCCATTCGTAGCCGAACAGGTTCTCGAAGAAGTTGTTGCTCCACTTCGTGGGCGTGGTGGTCCACGTCACTTCGAGGCCGCTGGTGATGGCGTCGCCGCCCTTGCCGGTGCCGAAGCTGTTCTTCCAGCCGAAGCCCTGGTCTTCGAGGCCGGCGGCTTCGGGTTCCTTGCCGACGTTCGAGGCCGGCCCCGCGCCGTGGGTCTTGCCGAAGGTGTGGCCGCCGGCGATGAGCGCCACGGTTTCCTCGTCGTTCATGGCCATGCGGGCGAAGGTGTCGCGGATGTCGTGGGCCGCGGCGATCGGGTCGGGGTTGCCGTCCGGGCCCTCGGGGTTCACGTAGATCAGGCCCATCTGCACGGCGCCCAGCGGGTTCTCGAGGTTGCGGCTGTGCGGCACCTTGCTGTCGTCGTCCTTCACGAGCACGCCGCGGTCTTTCTCGACGCCGGGCGAGCCCTGTGCGTAGCGCACGTCGCCGCCCAGCCAGGTCTTCTCGCGGCCCCAGTACACGTCCTGGTCGGGCTCCCACACGTCGGGGCGGCCACCGCCGAAGCCGAAGGTCTTGAAGCCCATGGTCTCGAGCGCGACGTTGCCGGTGAGGATCAACAGGTCGGCCCAGGAGATCTTCTGGCCGTACTTCTGCTTGATCGGCCAGAGCAGGCGGCGCGCCTTGTCCAGGCTCACGTTGTCGGGCCAGCTGTTGAGCGGCGCGAAGCGCTGCTGCCCGCGGCCGGCGCCGCCGCGGCCGTCGCCGATGCGGTAGGTGCCGGCGCTGTGCCAGGCCATGCGGATGAAGAGCGGGCCGTAGTGGCCGAAGTCGGCGGGCCACCAGTCCTGCGAGTCGGTCATCAGCGCGGCGAGGTCTTTCTTCACCGCGGCGAGGTCGAGACTCTGGAAGGCCTTGGCGTAGTCGAAACCGGCGCCCAGGGGATCGGATTTGGAGGAGTGCTGGTGCAGCAGGTCCAGGCGCAGCTGCTCGGGCCACCAGTCGCGGTTCGTGGTGCCGGCGCCGGTGGCCTGGCTGAACGGGCACTTCGCTTCGGTTTTCTCGTTGCTCATGGGGAGGCTCCTGTTGTTGGGGGGACGGGGGACCGCTCAAATTCTGGATGAGAAAGGTGTCGATGCGAATAGAAGTGCTTTATGCCTACGATAGTTCGCGTCGCTTCCGTAGGGGTGTAGACGCAGGCCCGTAGAAGCCTGCGGGCTTCAAAGGTTGAGGGCCGTTCCTGCAAAATGGACCGATGCCCCACAGCGTCTCCCTCATCAATACGATTGCCGCCGGCCTGGGGTTGGCGCTGGTGTTCGGCTTTCTCGCGGCGCGGCTGCGGCTGCCAGCGCTGGTGGGGTACCTCCTGGCGGGCGTGATCATCGGCCCGTTCACGCCCGGCTTTGTGGCCGACGCGGGCATTGCCGCACAACTGGCCGAGATCGGCGTGATGCTGCTGATGTTCGGCGTGGGCCTGCATTTTTCGCTGGCCGACCTGCTCGCGGTGCGCAAGATCGCGCTGCCCGGCGCCATCGCGCAGATCGCGGTCGCCACGCTGCTCGGCGGCGGGCTGGCCATGTGGTGGGGCTGGAGCTGGGGCGCGGCGCTGGTGTTCGGGCTGGCGCTGTCGGTGGCGAGCACGGTGGTGCTGCTGCGCGCGCTCGAGAGCCTGGGTATCCTCGATTCCTTCACCGGTCGCATCGCGGTGGGCTGGCTGGTGGTCGAAGACCTCGCGATGGTGCTGGTGCTCGTGCTGCTGCCGCCGCTGGCGGGCGCGTTGGGCAGCACCAAGATCGACACCAGCGGCGACCCCGTCTGGCAGACGCTGGGCCTCACGCTGCTGCAGGTCGGCGGCTTCGTGGTGCTGATGCTGGTGGTGGGGCGGCGCGTGTTCCCGTGGATCCTCTGGCAGGTCACGCGCACCGGCTCGCGCGAGCTGTTCACGCTGTGCGTGGTGGCGGCGGCCGTGAGCATCGCCTTCGCCTCGGCGGCGCTGTTCGGCGTGTCGTTCGCGCTGGGCGCCTTCTTCGCCGGCATGGTGATGCGCGAGTCGCAGTTCAGCCACCGCGCGGCGCAGGAGTCGCTGCCGCTGCGCGATGCGTTCGCCGTGCTGTTCTTCGTGTCGGTCGGCATGCTGTTCGACCCGTCGGTGCTGCTGGAGCGCCCGCTGCAGGTGCTGGCCGTGGTGCTGGTGATCGTGCTGGGCAAGTCGCTCGCGGCCTGTGCGCTGGTGCTGGTGTTCCGCTACCCGCTGGCCACGGCGCTCACCGTGAGCGCGAGCCTGGCGCAGATCGGCGAGTTCTCGTTCATCCTGGCCGGGCTGGGCGTGTCGCTCGGCCTGCTGCCGGTGGAAGGCCAGAGCCTGGTGCTGGCGGGCGCGCTGATCTCCATCGCCACCAACCCGCTGTGGTTCAGCCTCATCGCGCCGCTGCAGAAATGGCTGCGCGCGCATTCGAAGTTCGCACGCGAGCTGGACGCGCGCAGCGACCCGCTGGCCGAGCTGCCCATGACCACCGAAGCCAAGTACCTGTCGCGGCAGGTGGTGCTGGTCGGCTACGGACGGGTGGGCCGGCGCATCGCCGCCGAACTCGAGACGAACGACATCCCCTACGTGGTGGCCGAACAGAACCGCGAGCTGGTCGAGAAGCTGCGCGAGGCCGGCATCCCCGCCGTGTGGGGCGACGCGGCCGACCCGGCGGTGCTGATCCAGGCGCACGTGGCGCGCGCCCGCGTGCTCGTGGTGGCCACGCCCGACGCCATGAACGTGCGCCAGATGATCGAAACCGCGCGCACGCTGAACCCCACCATCCAGACCGTGGTGCGCAGCCACAACGAGCAGGAAGCCCGCCTGCTGGCCGCCGAAACCGACGCGAAGGTGTTCCTGGGCGAACAGGAACTCGCCCAGGCCATGGCCCGCGATGTGGTGCAGCGCGCCGCCGCGATGGCAGTGCCGGCCTGAGGGCCGGTCGATTCCTCCTGTTGCAGGTCGCGTCGGCCGAGGAGCCCGTTCCTCGGCCAAGGTATGCGCCCGCATATTTCATCGATTTCTCCTTTTTTTGATCCCATGTCACTGAAAGCCCGATGGCATTCGTTGCTCGGCGGGGTGCGCGAGTCCCTGGTCTGCCTCGCGCTGGCCTTCCGCTCCAGCCTGCGCCCCGGCATCGCGCTGCGTTCCGCGGGCCTGTGCCTGCTGGTCTTCACGGTGTGGAGCTGGGTGCTCTACCGCCACTTCCAGCCGATCGGAACGGCGGCCGGGGTGGTGTCGGTCTTCATCGTGATGGGCGGGGCGGTGCTCGGCCTGCTGCCCGGCACGGGAGGCAGTGGGGGGAGCATCGCGGGCATGGCGGGCATCGCCCCTGCGCTGGCGATGTTGCTGCTCTATGCGGCGCTGCTCACGGTCGTGGTGCTGGTGGTGATGTACGTCGGCGTCATCGTCGCCACCATCCGGCTGGCGTTGCGCTGGGTGGTGTTGGGCCCGGTGCGCGAGCGCGTGCAGGCGCGCTACCCGGCGCTGCTGCAGTCACGGCCCGAGTCCTCGGGCTTGCTGGTCGGCGTGCGCGGATGGCTGGGGCCCTGGCTGGGCGCGAGCCTGGGGATGCTGCTGTGCCTGCTGGTGCCGGTGATCAACGGCGTGCTGCTGTTCCTGCTGCTCGCCTACCTCAACGTGCGCTTCCTGCTGGCGCCCGCGCTCGCCGGCATTGCGAACGGCGAGGAGCGCATGCAGGTCGTGCGTCGCCAGCGCGGTGCGATGGTGGCGTTCGGCGTTCTGATCCTGCTGCTGGCGCTCGTGCCGGTGGTGAATCTGCTGCTGCCCGCCTTGCTGGGCGCAGGCACCTCCCACCTCGGCTGCCGAGGTATGGAAGCACAGCGCCGGGCTGACACCGACGCCTTGACCGACGCTTCGGCCAGCGCTCAAAGATCCTCGATCACCAGCGTGCGATAACGCTCGGCGATCGAGTAGGGCACGGTACGCACCAGTTCCATCACGCGCTCGGCGATGGCGCCGTCCTTGGTGCGGATCAGCAGGCCCGTGTGGCCTTCGTGGGCGAGCTGGATGAAGGCGCGCACCGTGTCGCCGTCGGTGCCGGCGGAGGGCAGGGGACTGTGCGAGGCATGCACGGTCGGCGCGATTTCCGCCAGGACGGTTTCGGCCGGTATCAGGTAGACCTCGTCGCCGCTCACGATGCCTTTCGCGATCAGCCCGTGGCCGATGCGGCTGGCGTCTTCGACGCTCGGAAACATCACCAGGGAGTAACCGGTCGGGTAGAACGCGCCACCGAAGGCGGCGCGCATGTTGGGTTCAAGCGTGAAATGTTTCATGCTGACTCCTTGTTCTGATGCAACTCCCCACCCCTAACATTAGGCCGCGCGGCGTCCATGCACTGTAGGAGAAGCCCTAGTACTGACAACCGCGCCGGCCCCTTGCCCGTTCAAAGGCGAGTTCATTCCCTGTTTCATTTCTCTGATCGTCATGCCTTCGCCGAGAGACATCGCACTCACCGTCCACGAACTGGAAGAAGGGGAGTTCTACTGGGTGCTGATGGAGGCCGTGGACGGCTCGCCCGGCGACTCCACCCATGTGTACGTGCCGCTCGAAGCAGCCCACGAGCCCTACGCCACGTATTCGAATGCACTGGTGGCCGGCGTGGCGGTGCTGCGGCGGCTGTTCGGGCCCGACGGCAAGCCCGTCTGACGGGGCCCGCAAGGGCGCCGCCGCAGGGCGCTCCCTATAATCCCGGCGGTTGGAAACATTGGTTCACACCGGTGTCGTCCAACACCCCACGGTTCGAAGGTGCCCTGCACGACCAGTCACAGGATTGGCGGCGGGGTTAAACGGGAAGCAGGTGCGAGGCGTCGTTTTTTCGAACGACCCTTCCATTCCTGCGCTGCCCCCGCAACGGTCAGCGGACATCGACACCCTCAGGCCCCGGCGATTCTTCGCCCGGGCAGCCACTGCGCTTCGGCGTGGGAAGGCGAGGGCTTCGGCGCCGAGGTGCATGCATTGCATCCCGACGCACTCCGCGAGCCCGGATACCGGCCTTCGCAACCGCCTTCGGATGCTGCGGGAGTGCGTGTCCGGGCCTGCCGCTTTTCCCTCGCGCGAAACGGCACCGCCCCTCGTCTCTTCTCCCTCGGCGTCCGCGATCGGTCAGGAGCCTGCGGGGACGCAGGCCGGAGGAGAAGTCGGATGAATCGCATTGCATCGCCGCCGCGCGATCGCTCGGGCCCGCCCCTGCAACGGGCGCGCCTTTCGGGTCTTTCAGGTCTTTCGCTGGGGCTCGGCCTCGCTTGCGGGCCAGCCTTCGCCCAGTCGGGTGACACCGCAGGCCGCCCCAGCCTGGCCCCCGTGCAGATCGAAGCCAGCCGCCACACGCCGCTGGCCCTGGACGAGCCCACGCAGACCGGCAGCCGCCTGGGCCTCACGCCGCTCGAAACGCCCGCCAGCATCGAGGTGCTCACCGGCGACACGATCCGCGCGCGCGGCGACGTGTCGGTGGTCGAGGCCGCGAGCCGCGCCACCGGCATCACGGGCTCGCCCGCGCCGGGCAACGGCGGCTCGTCGCTGTCGGCGCGCGGCTTCAACGGCCATGGCTCGGTGATGCAGCTGTACGACGGCACGCGCCTGTACGTGGGCGCAGGCACCGTCACCTTCCCGTTCGACACCTGGTCGACCGACCGCATCGAGGTGCTGCGCGGCGCCGCCTCGGTGATGTTCGGCGAAGGCGCCATCGGCGGCGCGATCAACGTGGTGCCCAAGAAGCCCACGCGCGGCCCGATTCGCAACGAAGCACTCGTGACCGTGGGCTCCGACGCCACGCGCCAGGTCGCCTTCGGCAGCGGCGGGGCGATCAACGACATGCTCTCGTACCGCTTCGACATCAGCCACCGGAAAACCGACGGCTTCATGCGGCGCGGCGAGGCCGAGAGCCTGGCTGTGGGCGGCGCGGTGCGGCTGGACGTGTCGCCGCGGCTGCAGTTCACGCTCTCGCACGACGAGGGCCGCCAGACGCCGCAGCGCTATTTCGGCGTGCCGCTCATCAACGGCCGCCTGAGCAGCCTGAACCGCGAACAGAACTACAACCTCGACGACGCCGAGGTCAAGTACCGCGACCGCTGGACCCGCCTCGATGCGCAGTGGACGCCCAACGACGCCGTCACCGTGCGCAACCAGCTCTATCGCCTGGACAGCAAGCGCCACTGGCGCGACAGCGAAACCTACACCTACAGCGCCACCACGAACCGCGTGACGCGTGGCGACTACCTGGAGATCGGCCATGACCAGGAGCAGATCGGCAATCGCACCGACGCCACCTTCAAGCACGCGCTGTTCGGCCTGAAGAACCAGGTGCTGGTGGGCTTCGATGTGAATCGCATCGACTTCCTGAATTCGAGCGACACGCCCTACGGTGGGCGCTCGGTGGTCGATGCCTTCGTCTTCAACCCCGGCTACTACGTCTCGCCCACGCCCTACCTGCCGCGCTACAAGACCAAGACCCGCACCTACGCCTTCTTCGCCGAAGACAAGCTGGCCTTCAACGAACACTGGTCGGTGGTCGGCAGCCTGCGCTGGGACCGCGCGAAGATCGTGCGCACCGACCCGCAGAACCGCGCCCCGCGCCTGGACAAGACCTTCGAGTACGCCACCGGCCGCCTCGGCGTGGTCTACGCGCCCGACGCCGCGCAGTCGTTCTATGCGCAGGTGGCGCGCGCGGCCGATCCGCTCACCGGGCTCATCAGCACCTCGGCCACGCAGGTGCCGTTCGAGCTCAGCGTCGGCAAGCAGGTCGAGGTCGGCTACAAGCGCCAGCTGGCCGAGGGCCGCGGCGCCTGGAGCGTGGCCGCCTACCGCATCGAGAAGACCAAGCTGCTGTCGCGCGACGCGAACGATCCGACCGTCGTGCAGCAGATCGGCAAGCAGTCGTCCGAAGGCATCGAAGCCACGCTCGACCTGGCGCTGACCTCCACGCTGCGCCTCGAAGCCAACGCCGCGCGGCTGCGCGCGCGCTATGACGACTTCAACGAGGCGGTCGGCAAGTCGCTGGTCTCGCGCGCGGGCAACACGCCGGCCGGCGTGCCCGAGGTGGCGGCCAACCTGTGGCTGCACTGGCGCTTCCTGCCGCAGTGGGAGGCCGAGCTGGGCGTGCGCCACGTCGGCGCGCGGCAGGTCGATGCGGCCAACACGCGGCAGATCGGTTCGTACACCGTGGCCGACGCGGGCGTGAGCTGGCAGGCGAACCCGTCGCTCAAGCTCGCGCTGCGCGCCTTCAATCTGGCCGACCGCAAGTACCCGGTCTCGTTCTCGAACGGAGGCAACCAGTGGCTGCTGGGCCGGCCGCGCTCGTTCGAGCTGTCGGCGTTCGTGACCTTCTGAGCACGGGATCATGAGCACCGCATGGCAATGCGCATGGCCCCCGCTGCGGCGGGCGCTGTACTGGACGCACCGATGGCTGGGCATCGGCGGCTGCCTGCTGTTCGTCATGTGGTTCGTCTCGGGCGTGGTCATGATGTACGTGGGGTACCCGAACCTCACGGACGAAGAGCGGCTCGCGGGGCTCGCCCCGGTGCGCTTCGAACAGGCGGTGGTCGCGCCGGCTGCCGCGCTCGATGCGCTGCCGCTCGCGGTGCGTGCGCAGCAGCCCAGGCGCATGGCGCTCGAAATGCAGGCCGGCACTGATGCGCAGCCCGTGTGGCGCATCGTCGATGCGCGCGGCGGGCGGCATGCCGTGTCCGCGCGCGACGGCCGCGCGCTCGGCCCTGTCGATGCGGCGCAGGCCGAGGCCATCGCGCGCGACTTCTCCGCGCAGCCTGGCGCACGCTGGGCCGAGACGCTGGAGCGCGACCAGTGGACCGTGCCGCAGGGCCTGAACCCGCTGCGCCCGCTGCACCGCATCGAAATCGGCGACGCGGCGGGCACCGAGCTGTACGTGTCCTCGCGCACCGGCGAGGTGGTGCGCGACACCACGCGCGCCGAGCGCTTCTGGAACTGGCTGGGCGCCGTGCCGCACTGGATCTACTTCACGCCGCTACGCGCCGACCCGCCGCTGTGGCACGACGTGGTCGTGTGGCTGTCGGCCGCGTGCATCGTCTCGACCGTGACGGGCATCGTCATCGGCATCCTGCGCCTTCGACTGCGGCGGCGCTTTCGCAGCGGCGCGGTCACGCCGTACACCGGCTGGATGGCCTGGCACCACATCGCCGGGCTCATCGGCGGCTTCTTCGTGCTGACCTGGATCGTGAGCGGCTGGCTCTCGATGAACCCGAACGGGTGGTTTCAGCGCGCACCGGCCGATGCGGCCGCGATGGCGCGCTACACGGGCACCGGCGTGTCGCCGTTCCCCTGGCCACCGACCGTGGTGCCGGCAGGTGAGGGCGCTGCCGCACCGCGTGAGGCGCTGCTGATGTGGTTCGACGGGAAGCCGCTGCTGCAACTGCGTGATGCGCAGGCCCGCGTGCAGGTGATTGATGCAGCGACCGGCGCGCCGGTCGTCATCGCTCGCGACGACATCGAACGCGCCGCCGTACGCCTGCGCCCCGGTGCCGCGATCACGCAGGCCACCTTGCAGACGCAGGAAGACTTCCACTGGTACGGCCACCACCGCACGCGCGTGCTGCCCGTGTGGCGGCTCGAACTCGACGACGCCGCGCGCAGCTGGCTCTACATCGACCCGACGAGCGGCCAGGTGGCCGGCGGCAACGACCGCAACGCGCGGCTGCGCCGCTGGCTCTTCAACGCCGCGCACAGCCTCGACTTTCCCTGGCTCATCCAGTACCGGCCGGCCTGGGACCTGGTGGTGTGGTTCCTGTCGATCATCGGCGTCGTCGCTTCGGCGAGCGGCGTGGTGATCGGCTGGCGGCGGCTGCGGCGCAAGCCACAGCCTTCGCCTGTTCAACGGGGGCTGCAAGGCTCCCGGGTTTCATGACGGGGACTTGCGCAAGCCAGTCCATCCCCCAACAATCAACTTTCGCACTGCGGTGCATTTCAGGAGGTGCGCGATGCACATCGAACCCGGACTCGTCGACGGATCCAAGATCTTCCTCAGCTATGCCACGGGGGCCGCTGCACTGGCTTACGCAGGCAAGGTCGCCTTCGACACCTTGCGCAAGGACGGCCCCATCGGCCTGCTGCTGCGCTCGGTCTTCACCGTGATGCTCGTGTTCTGCTTCTTCGAGGTGTTCCCGCACCATCCTGTGGGCGTGTCCGAGGTGCACCTGATTCTGGGCACCACGCTGATGCTGCTCTTCGGGCTTGCGCCCGCGGCCATCGGCCTCGCCGGTGGCTTGCTCATCCAGAGCCTGTTCTTCGCACCGCCCGACCTGCCGCAGTACGGCATGAACGTCACGACCTTGCTCGTGCCGCTGTTCGCGACCGCCGCGCTGGCACGCCGCATCATTCCCGCGAACATGGCCTACGTGGACATCAGCTACCAGCAGGCCTTCAAGCTGTCGGTGGCCTACCAGGGCGGCATCGTGGTGTGGGTCGGCTTCTGGGCGCTCTACGGTCGCGGCACGGGCCTGGAGAACCTGGGCCAGATCGCCACCTTCGGCGCGGCCTACATGACGGTCGTGCTGGTCGAGCCGCTGGTCGACCTGGGCGTGCTGGCCGCGGCCAAGGCCTGGCGCCGCCTGCAGGGCACGGCCCTCGTTGAGCGCCGCCTGTACAGCGCCGTCTGATTCGCGCAAGCCTCCCTCTTTGACGACGGGGCGCCGCTCGCCGGCGCGTGCGCCATGCACGCGCCGGGCGCCCGATTCCCTGTGCGCCTTCGGCGCCTGAAAGTATTCATTCCATGACACAAAGCAACGCCAAGATCCCCGTCACCATCGTCACGGGTTTCCTCGGCAGCGGCAAGACCACGCTGCTGCGCCACATCCTCGGCAATGCCGAGGGCCGCCGCATCGCGGTGGTGGTCAACGAGTTCGGCGAACTCGGCATCGACGGTGACATCCTGCGCGGTTGCGGCATCGGCTGCGACGACGAGGGCAACGAGCGCGAAGGCGCGCTCTACGAACTCGCCAACGGTTGCGTCTGCTGCACCGTGCAGGAAGAGTTCCTGCCCGTGATGCTGCAGCTGGCCGAGCGGCGCGACCAGATCGACGCCGTGCTCATCGAGACCTCGGGCCTGGCGCTGCCCAAGCCGCTGGTGCAGGCCTTCCAGTGGCCCGACATCGCGAACATCTTCACCGTCGATTCGGTGGTCACCGTGGTCGACGGCCCCGCTGCTGCCTCGGGCCAGTTCGCGGCGAACCCCGCGCAGGTCGACGTGCAGCGCCGCGCCGACCCCAACCTGGACCACGAATCGCCGCTGCACGAACTGTTCGAAGACCAGCTCTCGGCCGCCGACCTCGTCGTTCTCAACAAGACCGACCTCATGGACGCCGCTGCGCGCGCGCAGGTCGAGGCGCTGGTGCGCGAAGAGTTGCCGCCCGAAGTGAAGATTGTCGGCGCCACCGAAGGCAAGTTGCCGCTCGCGCTGCTGCTGGGCCAGGGCCGCGCCGCCGAAAGCACCATCCACCTGCGCGAGAGCCACCACGACCACGAGGAGGACCACGACCACGACGAGTTCGACTCGCTCGTGATCGAGCTGCCGCCCGTGGACCGCGACGGTCTCATCGCCGTGCTGGCCGCGCTGGTCGAGCGGCACACCATCTACCGCGTGAAGGGCTTCGTCGCCGTGCCGAACAAGCCGATGCGCCTGCTGGTGCAGGGCGTGGGCCGCCGCTTCGACCACCACTTCGACCGCCGCTGGCGCGACGGCGAGGCGCAGCGCACGCGGCTCGTGTTCATCGGCGAAGACCTGGACGAAGGCGCACTGCGCAAGGCACTGGAAGGCGTGGCGGCCGTTCCCGCCTGACCGCATGCACCTGCTGAGCACCCAGCCCGGACGCTTCGTCGAGGACGACCCGAGCGTCGTCACCCGGCTCGACCAGACGCCGGGCGACATCGTGGTGCTCAGCTCGGCCGACACCACGCTCGCGCTGCTCGCCGCCGCGCGCACGGCGCTGGCGGCCACCGACCCCGGCTACCCCTCGCTGCGGCTGGCCAACCTCATGCACCTGCGCCAGCCCGCGTCGCTCGACCTGTACGTCGACGAGGTGTTGCGGCATGCGCGCGTGGTGGTGGTCGATCACCTGGGGGCCGAGTCGGCCTGGGCCTACGGTCTGCAGCAGCTCGAAAAGCTTGCGAAGCGCCAGGGCCAGCAGCTCGCGATGTTCTCGGGCGACCTGCAGGAGGACGAAGACCTGCTCGCGCGCGGCACCGCGGCGCGCGGCGTGAGCCGGCAGCTGTGGCAGTACCTGCGCTCGGGCGGCGCGGGCAACGCGTCGCAGTTCCTGCGCGCGGTGGCCTTCCATGGCCTGGGCCACGGCGAGGCGCCGTTGCCGCCGCGCAGCCTGCCGCAGGTGGCGCTGCATGTGCCGGGCGGCATGGACGCGACGCACACGGTCGCGGGCATCGACGACCTGCGTGCGGGCTGGCATGCGGATGCACCCGTGGTCGCGCTGGTGTTCTACCGCTCGCACCTGTTGTCGGGCAACACCGAGGCCTTCGATGCGCTGGCCGCCGCGCTGCATGCGCAAGGGCTGAACCCGCTGCCCGTGGCGCTCGACTCGCTGAAAGACCCGCTGTGCCTGTCCGCGTTGCGCGCGTTGTGTGTAGAGCACGACGTGCAGCTGGTGCTCAACACCACCGCCTTCGCTGCCTTGGGGCAGGGCGCCTCGGACGAAAGTGGTGAGCCCATGGCACTGGCCGGCGACGCGCCCGTGCTGCAGGTGATCGTGAGCGGCGGCAACCGCGAAGACTGGCTCGCCGACAGCCAGGGCCTGCGCCCACGCGACATCGCAATGCAGATTGCCCTGCCCGAGATGGACGGACGCATCGTCACGCGCGCCGTGAGCTTCAAGGGCCTGTCGCACCGCTGCGAACTCACGCAGACCGAGGTGGTCGGCTACCGGCCCGAGCCCGACCGCATCGCTTTCGTGGCCGAACTCGCGCGCCGCTGGTGCAGCCTGCGCCGCCTGCGCGCCGACGAGAAACGCGTCGCGCTGATCCTCGCGAACTATCCCGGCAGCGAAGGCCGCATCGGCAGCGGCGTGGGGCTGGACACGCCGGCCTCGGTGATGGCCATCCTGCGCACGATGCAGGCCGAGGGCTACACGCTCGACACGCTGCCCGCGGACGGCGACGCGCTGATGCGCACGCTGCAGGAGGGCATCGCCAACGATTCCGCCCAATGGGCCGCGCGGCCCGCGTGGCAGAGCTACCCGCTCGCCGACTACCGCGCACGCCTCGCGGCGCTGCCCGAGGGCATGGCCGCCGCCATCGACGCGCAATGGGGCCCGCCCGAAAGCGACCCGATGCTGCGCCAGGGCCGTTTCATGATCGCCGGGCTGCGGTTGGGCCGCGTGTTCGTCGGCATCCAGCCCGCGCGCGCGCTGGGACCGTTGGGCCTGGCCGACTACGCGAGCTACCACGACGCCGAGCTGGTGCCGCCGCACAGCTACCTCGCGTTCTATTTCTGGCTGCGCGACGTGTTCGCCATCGACGCGGTCGTCCACGTCGGCAAGCACGGCAACCTCGAATGGCTGCCGGGCAAGAGCCTCGCGCTCGCGGCCACCTGCTGGCCCGACGCGATCCTCGGGCCGCTGCCCAACGTGTACCCCTTCATCGTCAACGACCCCGGCGAGGGCGCGCAGGCCAAGCGCCGCACGCAGGCCGTGATCGTCGACCACCTGATGCCGCCGCTCACGCGCGCCGAGAACCACGGCCCGCTGCAGGACCTGGAGCGGCAGGTCGACGAGTACTACGACGCGCTGCTGGTCGACGCCCGCCGCGCCAAGGTGCTGCGCGCACAGATCCTCGCGACCGTGCGCGCCCAGCACCTGGTCGAAGAACTGGGCCTGCCGGGTGCGGAAGACGATGCTGTGCTCGCACGCGTCGATGCATACCTGTGCGAGCTGAAAGAAACCCAGATCCGCGATGGCCTGCATGTGTTCGGCGATTCGCCGCGCGATCGGTTGCGGCGCGACACGCTGCTCGCGCTCGCGCGCTACCCGGCCGCCGATGGCGCGGGCGAGAACGCCGGGCTGCTCGGCGCGCTCGCGGCGGACCTGCTGCCCGGCGACGCCTTCGACCCGCTCGACATCGACGCGGCGAAGCCCTGGCAGGGCGCGCGGCCCGCGCTGCTGGCGGCCGTGAGCGACGAGGCTTGGCGCCATCAGGGCGACACGCGCGAACGGTTGGAGCTGCTGGCCCAGCAGCTGCTCGAAGCGGACGCCTGCCCGCCCGGGCTGGCGCACACCGCTGCGGTGATGGGCCGCATCGCGCACCGACTCGCGCCCGCGCTCGATGCGTGTGGCGGGGAAGAACTGCGTCAGCTGTCGCGTGCACTGCAGGGCCGCTTCGTGCCGCCGGGCCCGAGCGGTTCACCCTCGCGCGGCCGGCCCGACGTGCTGCCGACCGGGCGCAACTTCTACGCGGTCGACACGCGCGCCATCCCCACGCCCACGGCCTGGATGCTCGGGCTCAAGTCGGCCGCGCAGCTGGTCGAACGCCATCTGCAGGAGCACGGCGACTACCCCGTGGCGCTGGGCCTGTCGGTCTGGGGCACGGCCACCATGCGCACCGGCGGCGACGACCTGGCGCAGGCCTTCGCGCTCATCGGCGTGCGGCCCAAGTGGGCGCCGGGCAGCCAGCGCGTGGTCGATTTCGAGGTGCTGCCCACCGTGGGCCTCGGGCGTCCGCGCATCGATGTCACGCTGCGCATCTCGGGCTTCTTCCGCGACGCCTTTCCCAATGCCGTGCAGATGTTCGACGCGGCCGTGCAGGCCGTGGCCGCCCAGGAAGACGAAGACGCCGAGCGCAACCCGATCCGCGCGCGCATCCTGCGCGAGGCTGCCGCGCTCGAAACACAGGGCGTGGCGCCCGGCGAGGCGCGCACGCAGGCCGGCTGGCGCGTGTTCGGCTCCGCGCCCGGCAGCTACGGCTCGGGCCTGCAGCCGCTGTTCGACCACGGCGACTGGCAGAGCGACGACGACCTGTCGAAGGCCTACGTCGGCGGCAGCGCCCATGCCTACGGCCAGGGCAGCGACGGCGTGCCCGCGGGCGATGCGCTGGTGCGCCGGCTGCGCGCCATGAACGTCGTGCTGCAGAACCAGGACAGCCGCGAGCACGACCTGCTCGACTCCAACGACTACTACCAGTTCCAGGGCGGCATGGCCGCCGCCGTGCGCCACCTGAGCGGGCAGCAGCCCGCGATGTACCACGGCGACCACGGCAACCCGCAGGCCCCGCGCGTGCGCACGCTGAAGGAAGAAATCAGCCGCGTGATCCGTTCGCGCGTGGTCAACCCCAAGTGGATCGACGGCGTGAAGCGCCACGGCTACAAAGGTGCCTTCGAGATGGCCGCCACGGTCGACTACCTCTTCGGCTTCGACGCCACCGCGCGCGTGGTGGGCGACCACCAGTACGCGATGGTGGCCGACGCCTACGTGCTCGACGCCGCCACCCGCGACTTCGTGAACGCGCACAATCCGCGCGCGCTGCAGGACATGCTCAACCGCCTGCTCGAAGCCATGCAGCGCGGCCTCTGGCAGTCGCCCGGCGACTACAAGGATCAATTGGAAAACCTGCTGCTCGACCACGAGCAGCAGATGGAAGGACGCCCCCGATGACCACAGCCGCCCCGATGCCGGTGCCGTTCCCCTTTGCCGCGATCGCCGGCCAGCCGCAGCTGCGCCAGGCGCTCTTGCTGGCCGCGGTCGATCCCGCGCTGGGCGGCGTGCTCATCGAAGGCCCGCGCGGCACCGCCAAGACCACGGCCGCGCGCGCGCTCGCCGAGCTGCTGCCCGGCGCGCCCTTCGTCACGCTGCCGCTGGGCGCGAGCCTCGAAAGCCTCGTGGGCACGCTCGACCTCGGGCAGGCGCTGGCCGGCCACGAACTCAAGTTTGCGCCGGGCCTGCTGGCGCGCGCGCACGGCGGCGTGCTGTACGTCGACGAGATCAACCTGCTGCCCGACGCGCTCATCGATTCGCTGCTTGATGCAGCGGCCAGCGGCGTCAATGTGGTGGAGCGCGATGGCATCTCGCACCGGCATGCCGCGCGCTTCGTGCTCGTGGGCACCATGAACCCGGAAGAGGGCACGCTGCGTCCGCAGCTGCTCGATCGCTTCGGCCTGTGCGTGCGGCTGCGCAACCTGCAGGACGCGGCCGAGCGCCAGGCCATCGTGCGTGCGCGGTTGGCCTTCGATGCCGATCCGCAAGGCTTTCGCGCGGCGCATGCGAAGGAGGAGGCCGAGCTCGCGGCGGCGCTGGTGCGTGCGCGCGCCCTCGTGGTGGACGCGGCGGCTCTGCCGTACGGCGATGCGGTGCACGAAGCCGTCGGCGCGCTGTGCATCGCGGCCGGCGTGGACGGCCTGCGCGCCGACCTCGTGATGCTGCGCTCGGCGCGTGCGCTTGCGGCGTGGGAAGGCGCGGCATCGATCACCGACGACCATGTGCAGCGCGTGGCCGAAGCGGTGCTGCTGCATCGGCGCCATCCGGCGGCCGACGCGGCCGTGGCGCCTCCGATGGCGTCACCCGCACCTCATCGCAACCCGGGTGACACGCCTGCACGCGATGCCGGCGATGGCGATTGGGGTGCGATGCCGCCCGAGCCCGTCGGCATCGAGCGCGTGAAGCCGCTGCGCCCGCTGATCTCCGCGTCCCAGGCCGCCCCAAAAAAAGCCTGAGCCTCCGGGACGCCGCACCCGCTGGCGCACGCCAGGGTGACCGGAGGCAGGGCACGCAACGGGACGCCTGGCACGGCGCCGCTGTGTCCGGCACCGCCTTCGACTGGCCGCGCACGCTCGTCGCCCGCGGCGCGGACCGCCTGCAGGCCGCGCACCTGCGCCATCGCCCACAGGAGGCGCGCAGCGGTGCGTTGCATTGCTTCCTGCTCGACTGCTCGGCCTCGATGCGCCACGACGGCCAGCTCGCGCGCGCCAAGGGCCAGCTGCTCGCGCTGATGCAGGAGGCCTACCAGCGGCGCGACCATGTGGCGCTGCTGTGCTTTGCCGGCGACGTGGTCGAGCTGCGCCTGCCGCCGCGCCGCGCCAGTGCCTGGAACGACGACTGGGTCGCGCCCATCGCGGCGGGGGGCGGCACGCCGCTGGCGCTGGGCGTGCAGCGCGCGCAGCAGCTGCTGGCAAAGCACGAGAGCCGCCAGCGTTGGCTCTGGCTGCTGACGGACGGCCGCAGCAACGAAAGCCCCGCGCGCCCCGCCGCGGCGGACGTCGCCTGCGTGATGGACTTCGAGCGCGCCCGCACGCCGCTGCATCGGGCGCGGCAGCTGGCGGCGCAGTGGGACGCACGCTACCTAAGCGCCTGAATCACAGGATCGCGGGGCGCGCCCCGGCGCTCGTGGATCGACTTGGGACGAGAAGGGGCATCCGCCGCGTGGCGCACCGCTGCAGGTGGCGCCTTCGATACTGCGTTGCTCCCAACGAACCCCAGGAAACCCCATGTCCGTCACTCCCCGCCGCGTGGTGCGCGAAGGCGCGTTCAAGCACATCATTGCCGACGGTGTGCAGGCCGGCGACACCATTTACCTCTCGGGCCAGGTGAGCGTGGACGGCGAGGGCCGCACCCTGGGCGCCGGCGACATTGCGGCGCAGGTGCGGCAGGCCTACGCCAACGTGCGCGGCGTGCTCGCGTCCTTCGGCGCCTCGATGGCCGACGTGGTGGACGAAACCCTGTTCGTGACCGACATCGACGGCTTCCTCGGCCAGGCCGACGCGCTGTTCGCCTTGCGCGCCGAGATGTTCGGCGGCGAGCCGCAGATCTCGCAGACGCTGGTGCAGGTGGCGCGGCTGGGCAGCCCGGATTGGCTGATCGAGATCAAGTGCATCGCCAGAACAGCTGCAGCCTGAAGGGCTGAAGGCCTGTTCAGCCAGGCAGTTCGGGTACCGTATGGCATGCGTCCGAAACCCCGTCTCCTGGCCCTTGCGTTGACCCTGGCCATGCCTGCCGCCTTTGCCCAAACCGAGGCGTCCGCGCAGCCGTTGAGTGCCGAAGAGTGCAAGGCGCAGGAAGCCGTGCTGGAGCGCGACATGGCCCTGGCCCGTTCGCGCGGCCAGATGCTGCGCCGGCGCGAGCTGGCCGACACCTTGAGCGCGCTGCAGCAGCGCTGCCAGGCGCTGGCGCCGATGAGCCGCGAAGCGCGCATCGAGAAACTGGAGCGCGAGATCCGCACGCTGCGCACCGAGCTCGAACGCGCGGAGGCGCAACTGCGCAGCGTGAAGAGCGAGTCGCCCTGAGCCTTGGCGGCTCGCAGCTACCTCACCAGGGCAGGTCGCTGAGTTGCCTGCGCGGGTCCGACGCAGCCGGCGCCACGTCGGCCGCCGTGGCCGGCCCGTCTTTCTCCGCCACGGCCTCCACCGGCGCCAACATCGTCCCGCGGCAGTTCGGCGAGCCGCAATGGCAGGGGTACTTCGAGGGCGGCGAGCCGTCGTCGGCCGTGAGCGAGTAGTCGATGAAGAGCTCGTCGCCGGCTTCCACCGCCTCCATCGTCTGGAAGCGCAGCACCATCTCGCCTGCTTCGTCGTACTCCTCGACCGCCTCGCAGTTCGGCTCGCAGGAATGGTTCAGGTGGCGCGTGGCGTTGCCGCCCTTGGCGCCGTCGATGGTCTCGCCGGTCGTCAGCGTGAACAGGTAGGTGAGCTGGTCATCCCAGAGCTTGGAGGCGACTTCCTGCTTGGTGTAGCGGCGGCCTTCGTACAAGCCGAGGAAGGCTTCGGCCGGCAGGTCGCGCGTGGCGAAGGCGCCGAGGCCATGCACGCCGCTGGGGCCCACGCGAATGAAAGGGGTGGACGAGGTTCGCTTGGGGGACTTCATGAACGGACGGGGCGCGAGGAATCGGAAGAAAAGGTGGGCTGGGGCTGGAGTGTGGCGGTCATCTCGATCTGGCGTATGACAAGGGTGGCGCCGCGTGCGGTCAGGGCGCGGTGCAGCGGGCTGCCCTCGGGCTCGTCGACCAGCCGCCAGCGCGCGCCGGGGCGTGCCTGCGCGAGCGCGTCGAGCAAGGCATGGGCCGAGGCTTCGTCGGGTGCGGCGGCATCGAGCAGCATGTGCAGCGGCAAGGCCGGCGGCAGGAGGATGGCGTAGCCGCCCGTGGCCGCGCCGAGGGCCGCGGCACCGTCGTGGGCGAGCGCGCCTTGCACGGTCGGCCACTCGCGGCGCCAGGTGGGGCGCGAGACGGCCGTGCAGGCCGCATGCAGGGCGGCGAGCGCGTCGGTATCGGGCGCCGTCGAAGCTGCATCGGCACGAGGTTCGAAGCTGCCTTCGAGTACCTCGAGCGTGCGGCTTTCAACAAAACCCGCCTGCCGGTAGAGCTGCCGCGCCGGGTTCTGCTCGATCACTTCGAGCTGCACCTGCGCGATGCCGGCTGCCGACAGGTCGCGCAGCTGTGCCTCGATGAGCTGCTTCGCCAGCCCCTGGCGCCGTTGTGCGCTCGCGATGCCGAAGCCCGCGAGGTAGGCGCGCGGTCCGCGCCGGCCGACGAGCGAGAGGCCGCAGGCGTTGCCGCCTGCGACGATCACGCGCGAGAGCCCGAGGTCGGCTTCGGCGCGCCGCACATGCCGCTCGAACATCGCGCGGTCGAACGCGATCGGCACGAAGTAGTCTTCGTACGAACGGTTCCACAGGGCGGTGAGTTCGTCGGTGCCGAAGTTCGCGGCGGGAACGATGTCGAAGTTCATGGCGTGCCGAAGATCAGTTGCGCGGCGCGTCCAGCGACGCGAGGCAGTTCACGATGGCGTCGGCTGCCTCGTCGAGCCGGGGGCCCGGCCGCATCATCAGGTCGAAGCGCGCCGAGGCAAAGCTGCAGACGCGCCCACGCTGGATGGCCGACATGGCCGACCAGCCGGGGCGCCCCGCCATGGCCGAGATTTCGCCCAGGGCCGAGACCATCAGCACGTCGGGGTTGGCGCGCACCACGAACTCGGGGTTCATCTTGGGGAAGGGGCCGAGCGAGCCCGGCACCGCGTTGGCCAGGCCCAGGCGCGCCAGGGTCTCGCCGATGAAGGAGCTTTCGCTCGCCGCCGCCACGCCGCCGTGCACCTCGAAGTACACGCGCCGCCCCTGCCAGTTCAGAGGCACGCGGGCGCGCGCCGCGTTCAGCCGGGCATCGAGGCTGCGCCAGAAAACCTCGCCCGCTCCCGGCTTGCCGGTGGCGCGGGCCACGGTTTCCATCACGCGGCGCATGTCGGCATGGGTCTTGGCGTCGAGCGCCAGCACCTTGATGCCCAGGCGCTCCAGCGCCTCGGCGGCGCGGCTGCGCGGGCGCAGCAGCACGAGGTCGGGCTTGAGCGCGACGATGCGCTCGATGTTCGCGTCGTCCATGCCGCCCACCTGCGGCAGGCCCTTCACCGCCGCCGGCCAGTTGGCGTGGCGGTCGATGCCCACGAGCCGGTCGCAGGCGTCGAGCGCGCAGACCGTCTCGGTGAGCGAGGGCATCAGCGACACGATGCGCCTGGCGGGCGCCTGCAGCTCGAGCACCCGGCCACGGTCGTCTTCCAGCCGGATGGCGCCGGCGTGCGCGGCCGGGCCGAGGCCCAGTGCCACGAAGGCCGCGGCGCGGGCGATGTGGCGGAAAGCGGTTGAAAAGGGTGGGCGCTGGGGCAGGGCGTTGGAAGTCATCGGGGCGGGCGGAGTCAGCCCGCTATTGTCGCGGCGCTTGCATCCGCAGCTGGCGCGCCGCTTCTTCCGCCCGTGCGTCGTCCACTTCGCGCAGCACGTTGCGGAGATCGACCGGGCCGGTCTCGCGCACGAAGGTGCCCGTGAGCTCGGTCTCGGGCCGGAGCAGGCCGCGCTCGTAGAGCTGCCAGATCTCGTCGCCGTAGTGCGTCTTCAGCAGCGCGGGCGCGTACTGCCCGAAGAAGTTGCGCAGGTTCTCCACGTCGCGCAGCAGCATGCGCTTGGCGTGGTTGTTGCCCGCCGCGTCCACGGCCTGCGGCAGGTCGATGATCACCGGACCGTCTTCGGCCAGCAGCACGTTGAACTCCGACAGGTCGCCGTGCACGATGCCCGCGCAGAGCATGCGCATCACTTCCTTGAGCAGGCTCGCGTGGTGGTGCAGCGCGTCGTCGGGCGAGAAGGCCACGTCGTTCAGGCGCGGGGCGGCGTCGCCGTGGGCGTCGGTCACCAGGTCCATCAGCAGCACGCCTTCGAGGAAGTTGTGCGGCGTGGGCACGCGCACGCCGGCCGCGGCCAGGCGGTAGAGCGCATCGACCTCGGCGCTCTGCCAGATGGCCTCGGTCACCTTGCGGCCGAAGCGCGTGCCCTTGGCCATGGCGCGCGCCTCGCGGGTGTTCTTCACGCGCCGGTTCTCGGTGTAGTCGACGGCCTGGCGGAAGCTGCGCTTGTCGGCTTCCTTGTAGATCTTGGCGCAGCGCGTTTCCTCGCCGCAGCGCACGACGTAGACCATGGCCTCCTTGCCGCTCATGAGCTGGCGCACGACGCTGTCGATCAGCCCTTCGTCGACGAGGGATTGCAGTCTTTGGGGTGTCTTCATGCGCGCGCCTCCGGCACAGCCAGGGGGCGGGTCGAGAGGAAGGCCCTCAGGCTTTCCGTGCCGATCTGGTAGGCGCCATCATGCCTGTGCGGGGCAAAGCCCAGCTGGCGGTTGATGGCGAGCATGGGCGCATTGACCTCCGCGTTCTGCGTGACGGCGATCGCCACCTCGGGATGCCGCTCGCGCACGAGCTGCAGCATGATCGCCTTCACGCCCTTGGCAAGTCCCTTGCCGCGCCAATGGCGGGCCACGCCTGTGAGGCGCTGGAACATGCGGTCGGGGTACAGCTGGTTCCAGCTGGCGTCGCACACGGCGGCCACCTCGTCATTGGCATCGCGCAGCAGCACGAGAAAGTGCTCGCCGCCGCGCCGGTCGATTTCGGCGTACCAGGCGTGGAAGCCTTCCAGCTCGAAGCGCAGGGGCGCGCGTTCCAGCGCGCTGGTGGGCGCGTCTTCGAGCAGCGCGGACAGCGGCGCCATCAGCGTGGCCAGCCGATCGAAGGGCACGCGGCCTGCGTGGATCTCCAGGCGCAGCCCGTGCGTGGGCGCGAGGGCGTCGGCGCGCCAGCGCGCGAGCGCCGCCCAGTCGAGGCCGGCGAAGGCCATGCGGTTCTCGATGCTGCGGTGCTTTTCGGTCGCACCGATGGCCGCGAGGAACGCCCGGCCTTCCGGCAAGTGGGCCTTGAAGGTCGCGGTGGTGGGGGCGCGCGTTTCCATCAGCGCCAGAAGCCGGTGCAGCAAGGTGCTGGCCACGCCCTGGCGTTGGTGCGATCGCAGTACGCCGCCCCACACGTCGATGAAAGGCGCGAAGGTCGCGTAGTCGGGCGAGCCTTCGCGGCGCACGCCCATGTTGAGGCTGCCGACGATGCGCCCCTGTGCGTCCCGCGCGAAGGCGCGGTGCACCACATGCAGCGGCGTGTGCTGGCGCACGTCCTGCTGGGTGTGGGCGTCGTCGGGCTGCGGCTCGCCCGGAAAGTCTTCGTCGTGGCGCTGGCGCCAGTAGGCCAGCGCCTGCGCCCATTCTTCAGCGGACGCCCGCTGCGGATCGAAAGAAGAAGTCGTGAACTGCCGCGCATCGGCGGCACGGGTTTCAAGCATGGTGAGCCTTGATTCGAAAAGGGAACGGACCGCGCGCGGCACTCATGTGCCGGCGTGGCGTTGTCTGAATCGGACGGCGTGTCGCGGCAGGACACCGCGAGGGTCGAACGGGCTGGCTGGTGGTGCCTTCAGCGGCACCTGGAGCGTGGAAAGCGCTTCAGCAGCAGTTCGGATGCGACCCGACGAACCGTACGTGGGAGGGAGAGTGAATAGCAGTGTCTTCCATCGCACACCTCCAGTCCGGTTTGTTGATCGAGGCGTCGAATGTAGCGAGGTTCGCGCGGTCTGTGAAGTGCAAGGCGCCTGCGGCAGAATCCAAAAACCAACAGGGAGATGCCATGAATCCGAAGAAGATCTTCGACGCGGCGCGCGAAGCCGATGTCGACACGGTGCGCGCCTGCATCGCGGCCGGGGCCGATATGGCCGCCGTGAACAAGCAGGGCTTCACCGCGCTGCAGTGCGCCGCGATGGGCACGAACGAATCCGAGCTCGAACCGATCCTCGCCGTGCTGCAACTGCTGCTCGAGGCCGGCAGCCCGCTCGAATACACCGGCACCGACGGCCGCACCGCGCTGTACCTCACGGCCGAGTTCTCGCCGACCACGGAGCCGGTGCAACTGCTCATCGACGCAGGCGCCAACCCCGACGTGCGCGACAGCCACGGCAACCACATCACGGAGAACGCGATGGAGGAAGAGGTGGCCGAGCTGCTCTCGCGCATCACCGGCCACGCGCTGCCCGAACCGCCGCCGCCTGAGCCCGACCCGGTGAAGATGAGCACCGCGCAGTGGCGCGCCGCCGAGGCACGCATTGCCGAGGTGTTCGCCGCGCTGACGCAGGCGGGCCTGGTCGCGCTGCAGGACGCGGGCGACACGCAGTCCGACGGCTTCTCCGATTGCTCCGAAGCGTTCCGCGAGCGCGGCGGCAAGAAGGCCGGCGTGCACGGCTTCTGCTTCTACACGCGGCAGGACCAGAACCGTGCCAAGCGCACCAGCCAGCTCTCGCTCGCGTTCTGGGGCGCACCCGAAGGCGGCGATGCCGACATGCAGCGCGTCGGCGAACTGGTGGTCGGCCAGTTTCGCGGCGCGGGCTTCGAGGTGCGCTGGAACGGCGCGTCGTCGATGCGGCCCGAAGTCGATCTGCGCGCCTGAGCTTCAGCCCAGCGCTGCGCGCAGCCGGGTCGCGAGCTGTCGCGCCTGGGTGGGCGAGGCGACGTTGGTGAAGCCCATCAGCAGCCCCTGGCTTTCAACGGCCGTGGTGCCCCGGGCCGACAGCGGCTGGCAGTTCAGGCCGGCCGCCTGCGCGCGGCGGGCCAGCACCACGTCGCTGTCGCGGTGCCCTTCGAAGCGCGCGATCAGGTGCATGCCGCCGGCCTGCAGGTCGATGCGCACGCCGTCACCGAAGGCCTTGTGCAAGGCCTCGACCAGCAGGGCGCGGCGGCGCGCATAGAGCAGGCGCATCTTCTTCAGGTGGCGCGAGAAATGGCCGTCGCGCATGAAGTCGGCCACCGTGGCCTGCGTGATCTGCGGGCAGCCGTTGGACGCGATGCGCGACGCGTCCTCGAAGCGTTCGCGCAGCGATTCGGGCACCACCAGGTAGCCCAGCGCGAGGCCCGGGTAGAGCACCTTCGAGAAGCTGCCTGCGTACAGCACGCGGTCGTGTCCGTCGAGGCTCTTGAGCGCGGGCAGCGGCGCGCCGGCATAGCGGTACTCACCGTCGTAGTCGTCCTCGACGATCCAGGCCTTGGCACGCGAGGCCCAGTCGAGCAGCTGCAGCCGGCGCGCCAGCGACATCGACACCCCCAGCGGCGCCTGGTGCGAGGGCGTGACGACCGCCATGCGCGCCTTCGGCGAGCGGCGCACGCCCCGCGCGACCATCAGGCCCTCGTCGTCCACCGGCACGGGCACCACGCGGTGGCCGGCGCTGTGCAGCACGTCGCGCGTGGGCGCGTACCCCGGGTCTTCGATCCACACGCGGTCGTCCCTGACGAGCAAGGTGCGCGCCACCAGCGCCAGCGACGCGCGGTAGCCGCCAGTGACGAAGACCTGCGCCGGCTGGCAGGCCACGCCACGCGACACCCGCAGGTAGGCCGCGATGGCCTCGCGCAGCGGCGCATGGCCTGCGGGGTCGCCGTAGAACAGGTCGGCCGCGCCCATGGCGCGCGCACGGCGGGCCATCAGCCGCGCCCAGAGCTTGCGCGGAAAGGCATCGAGTGCCGGGATGCCGAGTTGCAGCGGTGGCGGGGCGATGGGGCCGGCCAGGGCCGGCGCGTCCGCAACGGGGCGCGAACCGGCGCGCACTGGCCGCTGCACCGGCAGCGACGGCGACACCACCGTGCCCGCCTGTCCCTGCGCGCAGAAATAGCCTTCGCCCGCGAGCTGGCTGTAGGCCGTTTCCACCGTGCCGCGCGCCACGCCCAGCTCGCTGGCCAGGCTGCGCGCCGAGGCCACGCGGTCGCCGGGGCGAAGCACGCCGTGTTCGATGGCTGTGCGAAAGCGCTCATAGACCTGGCGATGCAGCGGAGTCGCGGTCGAGCGGTCGATGCCGGGGAGGGCGTTGTCTGGCGGTTCGATCATGGCCCATTCATTTTGACGATTCTTGGTTCTTTCGTCTGGTGCATCGCGATCCTAAGCTCGAGCCTTCGAACAGCCAGCAGGAAAGAAGGACACGCAATGGGCGAGAAGGTATTCGTGGCGGGCGCGACCGGGGCCGTGGGCTCGGCGTTGATTCCGCTGCTGGTCGAGGCCGGTCACACGGTGTACGGCGCCACCCGCCGCGCCGAGCGTGCTGCGGCGCTGGAGGCACGCGGCGCCAAGCCGGTCGTCGTCGACGTGTTCGACGCGCAGGCCTTGCGCGACGCGCTGGTGCGCATCGCGCCCACGGTCGTCATCCACCAGCTCACCGATCTGCCCCGGGACCTGGACCCGGCGCTCATGGCCGAGGCGGTGGTGCGCAACGCGCGCGTGCGCATCGAGGGCACGCGGCACCTCGTCGCGGCGGCGCTGGCGGCCGGTGCGACGCAGCTGATTGCGCAGAGCATCGCCTGGGCCTACGCGCCCGGACCGACGCCGCACACCGAGGACGATCCGCTCGACCTCGGGGCCGAAGGCGGTCGCCGCATCAGCATCGACGGCGTGGCGGCGCTGGAGCGCAGCGTGCTGGGTGCCGTCGGCCTCACGGGCACGGTGCTGCGCTACGGGCAGTTGCATGGGCCGGGCACCTCGAACGCGGCACCGAAGGGCGCGAGCCCGGTGCATGTCGAGGCCGCAGCCTGGGCGGCGCTGCTCGCGATGCGGCATGCGCGCGGCGGCATCTTCAACATCGCGGAGGACAGCGCCGAGGTCAGCAGCGGGAAGGCAAAGCGCGAACTGGGGTGGCATGCGGCATTCCGGTTGTCGCAGGAGGTCGCGTCATGAAGGCCGCACGCTGGCATCGCACGCCTTCCATCGGCGCGGGCCTCGCGGGGCTGTCGCTGGTGCTCGCCGCCGGCTGGGCGCTGATGCCGCGCACCGGCCAGCAGGAGGCCGTGCAGTGGTTCGCCGATGTGTGCAGCTCGGTGGCGCGGCCGATGTTCGCGTCCGCGCCGGTGCCTGCGGGCTCGGAGGCCACGGCGCGGCCGGCGACGCAGGTCAAGGTGCTGTCGTGCGAGGCGCTGCCGCATGTGCCCGGCAAGTCGGTGACGACGGTGCTGGTCGACTTTCCGCCGCTGGCCTATTCGCCCGCGCACCGGCACCCGGGCTCGGTGACCGCGATCATTGTCGAAGGCACCATCCGCTCGCAGCTGGGCGGCGGCCCCGTGGGCACTTTCAAGAGCGGCGAGACCTTCTTCGAGCCGCCCAACACGCTGCACATGTTCGCGGAGAACCCCGACCCGGTGAAGCCCGCGAAGCTGATGGCGGTGTTCGTCACCGACAGCAATTGCGGCCCGCTGCTGCTGCCGCCCTGATCGGCACCGGATCGCGCAAGGGCTCCGGCGCCTGCCGCGCCAGGCGCGTTTAGAGTCCGGCGATGACCCTGACCTATGCATACCTCGCAGTCGCGATCGTCGTCGAAGTGCTCGCGACCAGCTTCCTCAAGGCCTCGGACAGCTTCACCCAGCTCTGGCCCAGCGTCGCCACGGTGGTGGGCTACGCCGTGTCGTTCTACTTTCTCTCGCTCGCGCTGCGCGTGCTGCCCACCGGCATCGCCTACGCGATCTGGTCGGGCGTGGGCATCGTGCTGATCTCGGTGGTGAGCTGGCTCTGGTTCGGCCAGACGCTCGATGCGCCGGCCATCGTCGGGCTGGGGCTGATCATCGCCGGCGTGGTGGTGGTCAACGTGTTCTCGAAGTCGGTGGGGCACTGAGGCATGGGCACTGTCGAACAGCTGCTGCCCCGGTTGCCCGCCGGCACGACGTGGACGCCGGCCAGCGAGGGCGAGTCGGGCGATGCGGTGTTCCGCCGCAGCGATGGCGCGGCCTTCGCGAAGGTGTCGCTCGGTGCGGGCGCCGCGCAGCTCGACGAGGAGCGCCGCCGCACCGAATGGCTCGCGCCGTATGGCGTCGGCTCCGCGCGCGTGCTCGACTGGCGCGCGACGCCCGAGGGCGCCTGCCTGGTCACGGCCGCGGTGCCGGGCGTGCCGGCCAGCGACCTGCCGGCGGCCGAGCTGCTGCGTGCCTGGCCGTCGATGGCCCGGCGCCTGCGCGCGCTGCACGAGATTCCGGCGGGCGAGTGTCCGTTTGCGCGCCCGCTGTCAGCCATGTTCGACCGCGCCGCCGATGTCGTCGCGCGCGGCGCGGTGAACCCGGAGTTCCTCGACGCCGACCAGCAGGACGTGCCGCCGCCGTTGCTGCTGGCGCCGTTGCGCGCCGACCTGCAGCACCGGCTCGCGCAGGAGGCGCAAGACCGCGTCGTGTGCCACGGCGATGCCTGCCTGCCGAACTTCCTTATTGACCCGCAGACGTTGCAATGCACGGGCCTCATCGACGTGGGGCGGCTCGGCACGGCGGACCGGTATGTCGACCTGTCGCTGCTGCTGGGCAATGCGCGCGAGAGCTGGCGCGATGCGGCCGACGCGCGCGCCGCGCATGCCTTGCTGTTCGCGCAGTTGGGCATCGACGTACCCGACGACGGCCGGCTCGATTTCTATCTTCGGCTCGACCCGCTGACCTGGGGCTGATGGCGGCGCCGGCGCGCCGCATTGTTTCCTTTTCGGGAACGCCGTGGTTCTTTTTGCCGCGGGTTTTTACCTAGATCCCGCCGCACAATTCATCTCACGGGCCGCCCCCAAAGCCGGTCCGGATGAACAGGCCCCGAGCGAGTTGGCCGCCCTTCAAGAAGAGGGACGGTGACCCACCCCAGACCGGTTCAAACCATCCAAGCAAACACTTGTACTACTGAACTGAATTGAAGAAGGAAACCGCCATGAACGCCTCGAAGATCCTCTCCGCCGTTGCTGTTGCCCTGATGGCCGTCGCCGGTGCCGCCCACGCTGAAACCTACGAAGGCGTGCATCGCCTGACCTCGGCCGCCAGCCGCGCCGATGTCGCCGCACAAGCCGTCGTGGCCGCGCACAGCGCCGACCCCTATGCCACCGGCGCCGAGGCAGGCCCCGCACAGGTGTTCGTGTCGACCGTGAGCCGCGACGCCGTGCGCGCCCAGGCCGTGGTGGCCGCTCGCAGCGAGAACCCCTACAGCGAGGCCGTGACCTCCCGCGTGGCCCCGGTGCTGGCCAGCGGCCTGGACCGCGCCAGCGTGCGCGCCGAGGCCCGTGCCGCCGCTCGCGGCGAGGCACTGCCGCTGTAATCGATCGGTCTGACAGGCAGGCACGCGCACTCGGCCCCACGGGGCGTGGTGTCGGCGGGCCAGGGAAAGAAAAACCGGCCTTGCGAAAGCAAGGGCCGGTTTTTTCACGAACGGAGTGGGGTGGTCGTCAGAAGCAGCGTTCTTCGATCGTGCCCACGCGGTCCGGATAGAAGGCCACGTAGTCCTTGATCGGCGCGACCGATTCATAGGGTGACTCGTAGGTCCACACGGCATTCACCGAGCGCTCGCCGCCGGCTGGAATGCTGTAGTAGGCGCACTCGCCCTTGTACGGGCAATAGGTCGCATGCGTGGTGCGCTCCAGCAGCGACATGCGCACGTCCTTGCGCGGAAGGTAATGCACCGTGCCGAAATGCGACTCTCGCAAGGTCAGCGCCTCGCGCGAGCTGGCAATGACATGGCCTCCCACCGACACCACCACGCGCAACGGATTCGGCGTGATGGTGATCGCATGGTCGGGGCCCGGAATCTTGACGGTGCGTTCTGGCGTGGCGAACATGGACAAGCTCCTTCGGACGAATCGGCGGATGCGCATCTTGCTGCGTTGTCGCGACGATTTGAAGTCTCCCGCGAATCCACCTGTTCCCGGCGTGGTTAAAGGCGGCCGGGCTCGAAAACCAAAGTTTCAGATTCGCTGTTTTTGCGGTGCACACCGAAGCCCGCGCGGCCCGGCGCGATGTGTTCGCGCAGCGTGAGCGCCGGAATGTCGTAGTCGCCGCCGTTCTGCGGGCGGAACGCAATCGGGTCGGTGGTCCACAGCGTGTCGAGCCGCTCGCCCAGCTCGCCGGTGATGCGCGCATAGGCTGCAGCGTCGACCTTGCCCGTGCGGTGCACCACGAAGGGCGGCAGCACGTCGAAGCCCGGGTAGTAGAGGATGCCGTGGTGAATGGGAAACAGCAGCTCGTCCATCGGCCCGTTGATGCCGCGCGGGGCGTAGTGCGAGGCCCAGCCGCCGGTGGTTACCACCAGCATCGCGCGCTTGCCGGCCAACGTGCCTTCGCCGAAGCGGTCGCCCCAGTGTGTATCGGAATGTTCGCCCACGCCGTAGGCAAAGCCGTAGGCGTAGATGCGCTCGATCCAGCCCTTGAGGATGGCGGGCATCGAGTACCACCACAACGGGAACTGCAGGATCACCGCGTCGGCCCACAGCAGCTTCTCCTGCTCGGCGGCGATGTCGGCGGTCTGCGTGCCGCCCTCGAAGGCGCGCAGCGAGTCGCGCACGGGGTCGAAGGGCGCGGCGGTGTCGCGCGCGGGAAAGTCGTCGGCGTCGAGCGCGGGCTTCCAGCGCATCGCGTACAGGTCGGACACGCGCACGGAATGGCCGGCGCTCGTGAGGCGTTCGACCATGAAGCGATGAAGCGAGCCGTTCAGCGAGGAGGCTTCGGGATGGGCAAGGACCAGCAGGATGTTCACGGTGTCAAAGGGTTCGAGTGAAGATGCCCTCAGGTTAGGTATTGCCAAGCTATATTGGAAATGAATAGTTTGAATGCCAGGTATCGCCATGAACAATTTCAGCCGCCTCGACCTCAACCTGCTGGTCACGCTCGACACCCTGCTGGCCGAGCGCAACGTGACCCGCGCGGCCGAGCGCCTGAACCTTTCGCAGCCCTCGGTGAGCGTGCAGCTGGCCAAGCTGCGCGAGCTCTTCGACGACCCGCTGCTCGTGCCCGCGCAGCGCGGCATGCGGCCCACCGCGCGCGCCGACGAACTGCGCGAGCCGCTGCGCGAAGCCCTCGCATCGCTGGGCCGCGCGGTGGCGCCCAGCCAGCCCTTCGACCCGGCCAAGGCGACCACCGCCTGGCGCGTGGCTGCGGCCGACTACGCCGAGTCGGCCATCCTGCTGCCTGCGCTGGCCGGCCTGCGCGCGGCCGCGCCCAACACCCGGCTGGCCGTGGTCGAGGCCGTGCCGACGCGCATGGCGCGCCAGCTCGAGCAGGCGGAGATCGACCTGTTCTTCCACACCAGCGTGGGCGCGCCGCCCGGCCTGCACCGGCGCGTGCTGTTCCACGAGCGCTACGTGCTGGCCGGGCGGGCAGGGCACCCGCGCCTGAAGCGCCGGCCCACGCTCGCGCAGTTCTGCGCGCTGGAGCATGTGGTGGTGTCGCTCAGCGGCGGCGGCTTTGCCGGGCCGACCGACGAGGCGCTGGCGGCGCAGGGCCTCACGCGGCGCGTGGCGCTGTCGGTGCCGCACTTCCTTTTCATGATGTCGGTGCTGGCCAGCACCGACATGGTCGCCATGCTGCCCGAGCGCCTGGCGCGCGGCGCGCCGGGGCTGCGCGTGGTGGAGGCGCCGCTCGACGTGCCGGGCTACGAGATGGCGATGCTGTGGCACGAGCGCCGGCATCGCGACCCGGGGCATCGGTGGCTGCGGGAGCAGATCGCCCGCAGCTTGTAGCGCCGGCTGGCGAGCCAGCCGCCCCCTTTGCCGGCATCGGCTTTTCGCCATGACGACGGGGAACTTGCCGCTGCGGGCGTACAGTCGAAGCGTGGGCCTGTCGGGGCTCTCTCTGCACGAATGGAGGTCGAAGATGGCCCAGCACGCAATTACCGCGGTTCACTTCAAGGACGGAAAGGTGGACCTCGTCGCCATTCACCCGGTCGTGGAGAAGGAGTTCGGTTCGACGGAATTTGCCCTTGGCACGGCACAGCGCGTCAGCGTCGGCGAATGCGTCAGGCTCCTTGCGGCCGGCGAGGAGGTGTGCCTGGCCCGGCGCACTGAAAACCACGGCTGGGAAGTCATTTGCGATGCCCGGCTCTTGCCGGGCGGGACCGCTTTCGCCGGTGTCGACATCCTGGACCGTCCCACCGATGCCCTGCTGAAGCTTCCTGCGTGGGACTAGGTCACCGGGCGCCCGCGCTGGATGCAGCTGTGAAGGGCCGCCAACAAGTCGCCGACGATCGGTTCAGCCGGAGACGCTCTTTGTGTGACGGAAGAAGTTCTCGGGGTCGTACCTGCGCTTGAGCGCCGCGAGTTTGTCCAGGTTGGCCCGGCCGTATGCGGCTTCGATGCGGTCCTGGCCCTCTTCCTCCGTCAGGAAGTTGATGTAGGCCCCGCCTGTCGAGCAGGCGCGTGTCGCTTCGAAGCAGTCCCGCGCCCACTGGATGTTGATGTGGTCGTCGCCCGGCTTCTCCCAGGAGCCCGCGATGTTCAGCACATAGGCCGCGTCCCGGTTGCCCGCCGGCGAATGCCCGACAGGCAGCTCGCCCAGCGCACCCTGTATCTGGAACAGGAGGATGGCCGAATGGGGCGATTGAATCCGGCCCGCATGCGTCACGGCGAGATCGATGGTCCGCTGATCGATGCCTGGCAGGTAGTGCGACTTCCAGTAGTAGCGCCGTCCCTTGGGCTGCGTGGCATCGAGCAGGCTCTGCATCTGCGTGTAGGGCCGGCGCGTCACGATGTCGGCCACCGGCTGGCCAAGCGCGCGCAGCGGTGCGATCAATGCTTCTCCCTCTTCGACCTTGCCGGTGTAGCAGAAGAAGATGGCCACGATCGGCTTGCCGTGCATCTCTTTCGGGAGCCAGGGGGCCGGCGGCGCGATCCGCAGAACCGCCACGCTGGTCAGTTCGCGCGGGGCCTCTGCGCTGAACGCACGGTAGGCGTCGAGAACCTGCCGGGCGTCGTCGCCGCTCCATGCGATCGCACCGCCCAGGATCTCGGGGCCGACGGGAAAGAGCCGGTACTCGAAGGAGGTGACGATGCCGAAGTTGCCGCTGCCACCACGCAGCGCCCAGAACAGGTCCTCGTTTTCGTCCGCAGACGCACGCAGGACCTCGCCGCCGGCCGTCACGACTTCCATCGAGACCACGTTGTCGCAGGTCCAGCCGTGGCGACGCGTGAGGTAGCCGAATCCGCCGCCGACGGTGAGGCCTGCAATCCCGGTCGCAGACACAAAACCGAGCACGGCGGCGAGCCCGTGCAGCTGTGTCTCGCGGTCGACGTCGCCCAGCGTGCAGCCCGCTTGTGCGCGCGCCGTGCGGCGCGCTGGATCGACCCAGACACCTCTGAGCAGCGACATGTCGATCATGAGGCCGCCCTCGCAGACCGCGAGCCCTGCGATGTTGTGGCCGCCGCCGCGCACGGAACTCAGAAGCCCGTGCTGGCGCGCGAACCGGACGGCCTGCACGACATCGACCGTGCCGGTGCAGCGCGCCACCAGGCCCGGGCGACGATCGATCATCGCGTTCCAGACCTTGCGCGACTCCTCGTAGGCCGGGTCCTCCGCGGTCAGCACCTGGCCTTTGAACGTGGCCTTGAACGACTGCAGGATCTCCGGCGAAAGGTCCACGGTCCCGCCGTCCATGCGTGTGAGTTGGATCGTCATGAGTCGTCTCCGAAATGAGTGAGGAAGTCGGGGGCAGCTTGCGCGTGACCAGGCGAGCGAACAAGTCCAGAATCTGAAGCGTTGCCGCTCTGGAGACGAGGCGATGGAAAACACCTACGGTCAGTTCTGCACCGTCGCCAGGGGGGCCGAGGTGTTGTGCGAGCGATGGACGCCGCTGGTCGTGCGCGAGTTGCTGTGCGGCAGCAAGCGCTTCAACGACCTGCATCGCGGCGTACCGCGAATGTCCACCAGCCTGCTGGCGCAGCGGCTTCATCGCCTCGAGGAATTCGGTGTCGTGCGCCGCAACACCGTCGGCAAGGTGTGGGAATACAGCCTCACCGAGGCCGGCGAGGAACTTCGACCCATCGTCATGGCGCTGGGCCATTGGGGTGCGCAGTGGATCGGCAGCCGCCTGCGCGACGACGAACTGGATGCGGGCCTGCTCATGTGGGACATGCGCCGGTTCGCGTGCATTCAGGAGTTCCCGCCTAGGCCCGTGATCATCCACTTCCAGCTGCGCGACGCACGGACGCGCGAGCGCACGTGGTGGCTCGTGGTGGAGGACGGCGTGGCCGATCTGTGCCGCGACGACCCGGGGCGCGAGCTGACGCTCGTGGTGGATGCCTCCGTGCGCGCCTTGACCGAAGTGTGGACGGGCGATCGCACGCCTGCGCAGGCGCTTCAGTCGCGCGAGATCCGTGTCGATGGGGCGAGGTGCGACGCGCAAGACCTGTGGCGGTGGCTGGGCACCAGCGTGTTCGCCTCGACGCGTCGCGCTGCGGGACGGAAGTTGCCGGACGGCCAATCTCTGGCGCCGTAGCTGCTCACGGCGAGCCAGCTACGTCGGCGCAAGGTCCTCGTGGATGCACAGAAAGTTGCCTTCCGTGTCCTTGAACCACGCCGCCTTTTCCGAACCGAGCACGCAGACATGGTCGACCGTCTTCAGGTCGGGAAAGTCGTAGTCCTCGAACACCACGCCGGCGCGCTTGAGCTTGTCGATGCTGGCGGCGATGTCCGGCACCTGGAAGCTGATCGCCGTGTGGTCGGCCTTGGTGCCCTCGGGTTTGGGGAACAGCGCCAGCGTGCTGCCGCCCACCGTGTAGACGAACTTGCCGTCGGGCCGCAAGCCACCCGCCTTCAGGCCCAGGCAGCCCTCGTAGAAAGCACGCGCGCGGTCCATGTCCTTCACGGGAAGCATGGTCGTGACAGACGAATCGGACAGCATGGTGGGTCCTTTCGCACAGTTCGGCGCAGCGGGTGCCGCTTGGCGGCATGGCCTTGGCTGGCCGGGTGGTGGTCAGCTTACGCCTGAGGCGGGCGCGATGCCAGTGCGGTGGGTAACCTGTTTGGTGATGCGAGGCGCTGTCGTGCACTCGCTTCAGGTGTTCAGGAAGCAGCGCGTCGTCGCCATCATCCGCACGTTCTTCGTCGAGTTGACGGAGGGCGTGTGCAAGAGGCGCAGGTCCATCAGGAAGACATCGCCTGCGCGCCCTGACATCTCGACGAGGCCGATGCCCAGTGGGTGAAGGCTTTGCGCCAGGTCACCGGTCGTCTTCAGAAGCTGCCTTAGCTCGGAGGCCGCAACCCGCCCCGGTGTGCCGACGCGATGCGATCCGGCCAACGCCAGCGTCGCGCCGCCGCCGGGCGCCACGTCGTCGATCAGGAAGAAGGCCTGGATTCCCGGCAGCGGATCTTGCGGTCGGGTCGAGACGTCGACATGCCAGTTCAAACCTGTGAGGGTCGAGGCGCCTTGAAGGGGCGGCGACAGCAGCAGCTGCGTGTCCTGGATGGCGGTTGGAGCGCGCCCGCCCAGGCGGGTGACGCAGTCGATCAGCGTCGGCGTCACCAGCGCTTCGTGCACGCCGGGCACCTTGACGAGCACCGACAGCTTGCCGATCTGCTGGAAGACGGGGAGTTTTTGCAGCGCGCCGGGCAGGCTCTTGCCACCGGACAAGGCTTTCAGGCGCTTGATCTCGTCGAGCAGTTTCTGCCGCAGGCCCGCGATCTGCTTTTGCGGATGGAAGCCTTCCAACCGCACATAGCCCTTGTCGGTGAAGAAGTCGGCGTGAGAGGGAGTCATGGCTTGAAGTGGCCGCGCAGTCCGCCAATGAACGTCGCGCGGCGTGGAAGCAAGAATATAAGAGCGGTCGGACAGGGCGGGCATGGCTAACATCGGCCGAAAGCAGATCAAGGAGGACGCAGGATGACGGTGGTGGCAGAGACTTTGCGGATGGCGACGCTGCAGCAGCTCGGCGCGTCCGCGCCCTTGGTGCAATTGGCGATGGGCGAGTGCCTCCATGAAGTGTTCCGCACGGTCTGCCTGGGGCCGCCGTTCCTTGCGTACCACGGCGCCCGCGCACCCGACGGGCCGCCATGGGTTCCGCTGTGGGATCGCGGCAGCCGGGTCACGGGCCTGCGCGCACATCCGGATGGCCCGGAGTTCGTCGAGTTCAGCGTGGAAGACCCTCGCGCGTTCGAGCGGATCGCGTTGACCGAGCAAGGCTTCTGGGTGACCCGGTTCGACGCACTCTATGAAAACGATGTGCCCGAGGATGCTCTGCAAGAGGCCGCGCGGCGCGTCGGGTTCCGGTACCTGGACCAGCACCTGGCCGCGCGGGAAGAGGCCGAGGAGCGACTGAACACCTTCAGCGATCACCGCTTGTGGCTGCAAGGCCTGGTGGCGAGCATCGATCAGCAGGCCGCCGGGGCCTGATCGCCGTGTTCGCACGACGCCCCTTTCTTCATTGGTGCAGGGCCCTCGCAACAGGTCTCGTGCTCCACATGGCCGCACACCCGGCGAAGGCCGAGCCCGCGCGCGACACGACGTCCGCGCAAGCGCAGATCCCGTTCTTCGATGCCGTGGAGCGCGGTCGCCTGCGCGAGGTCGAGGAATTTCTTGCGCAGGGCTTTGGTGCCAACGATGTGCAGGGCTACGGTTTCAATGTGGGCGACTCGCCGCTGATGAAGGCCGCGCAGCAAGGCAACGCGCAGATGGTGAAGTTCCTGCTGCGTCGCCATGCCGATGTGAACCACCGCAACGCCAACGACGGCGAGACGGCGCTGCTGCGCGCAGCCAAGTTCGCGGGCTCCGGCGGCATCAGCGACACGCACGCCATCGACTTCCGCCAGACCCTGGCGCTGCTGCTGAAGGCGGGCGCGAACCCCGACACGCCCGATCGCAACGGCGGCCTTCCGTTGTTCTTCGCGCCCACGACCTGGGTCATTCAGGCGCTGCTGGCCGCCGGTGCCGACCCCAACGCCGCGAGCTCGCACCCGCCGTTGATCGAGCACGCGCACGACCCGGCGCGCGTGCGGCTGCTGCTGGCCGCCGGCGCGCGGCCGGATGTGCGAGATGCGCAGGGCGTGTCGGCACTGGCGGTGGCGGCGGAGAAGAGCAACCTGGCAAGCGTCCGGCAGCTCCTGGCGGTCATGTCGCCGGACGCGGTGAGGGGCGCCGATGCCGATGGGCACAACGCGCTCGATGCGGCAGCCAGTGGCGGCGATGCGGGGATCGTTCGCCTGCTGCTGGCGCAGGGCCTGCCGGCGACCGAGCGCGCCGTGCGTGCGGCGGCGACGCAGGGGCATCTGCAGGCAGCCCGCCTGCTGCACCGGGCCATGGACCCGCCGCAGTGGCCGTCCCTCGAAGCGAATGCGCCGGCCGAGGCGCGGGTCTACCTGCTGATCCTGCTGCAGAAGCCGCAAGAAGCGTTGGCCGCCTACCGCGCCTTCGAGGCGGTCGCTTGCGGACGCATGACGCCGTTGGCGTCGGCGGTCGATGCCGGCAACGTGGAGGCCGTGCGCGCCTTGCTGGCCCTGGGCGTCGATGTGAACCACCAGACCCCCGCGCCGCTGCGCAGCGAACTGGTGCCGCAGCCGCAGACCTCGTCGGGGCTGCCTCGCCTTGTCCATGTGCTGCCGCCTCCTTGCAACGACGCTTCGCTCGCGCCGCAGGCGGGTTCGTCGACGTTGCCACAGGCCACGCAGCCTGTCGGCCGGTTGCCGTTCGCACCCGCGTCCGGCACTGAAAGCGCCTTGCCGCCAGCGGGGTTCTGGACGGACAACGCCCTGATGCGCGCGGTGGCGCGCGACCACCTCGAGATCGCGCGGCTGCTGGTGGCCGTGGGTGCCGATCCGGCGCTGCGAAGCCACTACGCGCCGCATACTTCGGCGCAAGAATGGCTGCAGACGCGCCCGCCATCGCATGGCGCGTCGCTGGCCGCATGGAAGAAATTGCTGAAGCTGAGTCGGCCCTGAGATGCAAACCCTGTCGCTCGATATCCGAGGTTGGCTTTGGTAGATTCCGCCACTCCGACCTCCACCGACAGGAGCGCTTCATGAGTACACAAAAAGAATTGCATCGCGGCCGCCTGATCGACCACATCGGACTGGTCGTTCGCGATCTGGCGGCCAGCAAGGCCTTCTACAGCGCCGTCTTCGAGGCGCTGAAGATCCCGATGGGCGGCTCCGACGCGCGCAACTTCTGGGCCGACGAACTGTTCGTGTCGACGCGCGACAGCGACGAAGTGCAGGGCGCGCTGACTGGACGCCATCACATCGCGTTCCAGGCGCAAGACCGGGCCATGGTGGATGCCTTCTACAAGGCTGCGTTGGTGCACGGCGGGCGGGACAACGGCCCGCCAGGTGAGCGCCCCTACCACCCGGGCTACTACGCGGCGTTCGTGCTGGACCCGGATGGCAACAACATCGAGGCCGTGTTTCATGGCAAGGCCGATCGCAGTGCGGCTTCGGTGCGGATCAGGTTCTGATCCGTTCGAGGTACGTCGTGAAGGCGAGGGCGGTCGTCAGGCCCAGGGGTACTTTCCCTGCAGCGACGCCAGCTCGTCCTTTTCTGCCTGCGTGAGCAGGGCGCCGAGCCGCAGCTTTTGCTTGAGGCTGCGCAAGCGTTTCAGGTCGTGTCGGAGCCAGAAAATCGTGCCGCCCAGCAGGACCAGGAGGCCGATGGCACCCCCTACGAAGTTCAGCTTCTCACTCATGCGTGACGCGTCCAGCGTTCGCCCGTACCCACGCAGTCGCTTCGGGGTTACTCATCATCAGGAGGCGTTCGTTGTGTCTCTCGCATCGGGGCCATGCACTGATCAAAGAGCCTGCCCGGAGCCAGAACGAGCCTTTTTGAACAGCACTGTCATTTCTTCGCTCGGGCTGCGATAGCCGCATGCCTCGAAGAATCGCTTCGCATTGCCCAGCGCCTTGACGTAGACAGGGACACCAGGAAACTCCGCTTCAACGGCGCTCAGTAGCGCCCGACCGATGCCCGAGCCCTGGGCGTCCGGGTGGACAACCAGTTCACCGAGCATCGTCGTGAATGCCCCGTCGCTGAAGGCTGAGACATAGCCGAGAAGCGCGCCGCTGCCTGCACGTGCGTGGACGACGAGCGGGTAGGCCCGATGGGAAAGTTCGAACGAAGCTTCGTCGTACCCGCTGCCCCAACCGACCGACGCCATCAGATGGCCAAACTCCTGCCAGGTGACGGTTCGTTCGTTCGAAATCGTGTAGTTCATGCCGAGGCGATTTTCCGCGCTTTGGCAGCGAGAGAACGAAAAAGGGCCGTGCCACCCACGTGCCCCTTCTCCACAACTCACAGCTTCGGCGTGTACTTCACAGTGAACAGCACATTGCGCGGATCGCCGTAGTTGTTGTTCCCGTTGGCCTCGCTGTAGGCCGGGATGTAGTAGCGCTTGTCGAAGATGTTGTTGATGTTGACGGCGAGCGCCACCTCCGGCGTCAGCTGGTAGGCCAGACGCGCGCTCCACACGGCGAAGCCGGGCACCTTGTACGTGCGGTCGTAGCCCAGCGTGTGGCTCTGGATGCTGAAGCCGCCGCCCACGCTGAGCCGGCTCCAGTCGCCGGGCAACTGGTAGTTGGTCCACACGCGCAGCATGTGCTTGGGCGTCCACTGGCTGAAGATCTTGCCCTTGTTGTCCGGGTCTTCGAGGAACTTAGTGGTGTTGTAGGTGTAGCCCGCCGTGAGCTGCAGCCGCGGCGCGACCTCGCCGCTGACCTCGGCCTCGAAGCCCTGGCTGCGCACCTTGCCCCACGACTTGGAGCAATACCAGCCGTCGCAGGCAAAGCCGCCGTCGCGGTCGGTCACGGCGCGGTTGGTGTGGTTGTAGCGGAACACGGCCAGCGAGGTGTTCAGGCGGCCGTCCATCAGCTCGCCCTTCAGGCCCACCTCGTAGTTGCTGCCGATGATGGGCTTGAGCCCGTCGCCCGAGACGGTGCGCTCGGTCTGCGGCTCGAACACGTCGGTGTAGCTCGCGTAGGCCGACCATTGCTTGTTGAGCGCGAACACGAGGCCGACGTACGGTGTCACTTCGCCCGACGTGCTGACGGTGCTCGTGAAGCCCGCGGACTGGCTCGAGTAGAGGTAGTCGTACCAGCTCAGGCGCGCGCCGACGATGGCCGTGAGCGGCTCGGCCAACTGGGCCCGCCAGCTGCCGTAGATGCCCTTTTGCCGCACGTCGTAGTGCGTGTGGCTCTTACCGCCGCCCGCCGCCATGATGGTGTCGTAGTTCTGCGCCGGGCGGTTGTGGTCGATGGCGAAGATGTTGCCGCCGCCGCTGAACCGGCGCGCATACCGGTCGGTCGACTCGAACTTCGAGTAGTTGGCGCCGATGGTCAGGTCGTGCTGCATCGACAGCGCGTCGAAGCGACCGCGCAGGTAGACGTCGAAGCCGAGCTTGCGCGAATCGAAGCGGGTGTCCCAGTCGGCGAAGTTCAGCCCGCTGCCGTCGGCCGCGACGTCGCCGTGCATGCGCTGGTGCTGCGCGCTGTTCTTCTCGTTCATGCCGAGCGCGGAGAACTTCAGCTTCCACTTGTCGTTGAAGCGGTGCTCGGCGTCGACATACACCGTGGTCTGCTCGATGTCGCTGTGGTTCCACAGGGCGCCCGTGAAAACGGAGCGCGGCAGGCCGATGTCGGTGCCGTCCGGGTAGCGCGGAAAACCGCGCAGCATCGGACGCCCCTTGGCGTGCGAGTGGCTCACCCCGAAGCCGACGGTGGTGTCGGGCGAGATGTCGTAGTCGATGGCGCCGTAGAGCGAGCGCGTCTTGCGCCACACGTAGTCGGTGAACGAGTGGCTGCGGTCTTCGTCGACCACCACGCGGCCGCGCAGCGTGCCTTCGGCATTGAGCGGACCGCCGGCGTCGAGCTGCGCGCCGTAGTGGTCCCACGAGCCTGCCTTGCCGGTGAGCGTGAGCGTCTTCTCGGGCTGGCCGCGCTTGCGCACGAGGTTGATCGCGCCGCCCGGGCTGCCGGTGCCTTGCAACAGGCCCGAGGCGCCGCGCAGCACTTCCACGCGGTCGAAGAACACCGTGTCTTCGGTGGCCCAGTTGCCCAGCGAGTACATGTTGCGCGGCACGGGCACGCCGTCGTACTGCCAGGCGTCGATCTGGAAGCCGCGCGACGTGAGGACCATGCCCGGCCCCACGCCCTTGACGCCCACCACGCCCGTGACGTTGTTGACCGCATCGCGCAGGTCGACGAGGCCCTGGTCGTCCATGCGCTGGCGCGTGATCACGCTGACCGACTGGGGAATGTCCTTGAGCGCCTGCTCGCCCTTGCCGAGGGTCAGCGCGCGCGCCGTGTACGAGCGCGTGCCTTCGGTGGTGGCGCTGCGTTCGGCCTCGGCCGTGACGGTGACCGGTGCGAGCGTGGTGCTGCCGTCGGCGCCGGTGTCTGCAGGGCTGCCGATGCTCGAGCGGCGCAGCGCATACGAGCCGCCCGCGCCGCCCGCCGCCTCGAGGCCCGAGCCGGCCAGCAGCCGCGCGAAGCCTTCGCCCACGGCGTGCTGGCCCTGCAGGCCGGGCGAGCGCTTGCCCTGCGCGAGCGCGGGTGGAATCGTGATGCTCACGCCGGCGGAGGCGGCAAAGCTCGACAGTGCCTCGTCGAGCGGGCCGGGTGCAATGTTGTAGGCCTTGCGCGCCTCGGTCTGCGCGGCCGGTGCGTTGGGCACACCCGGCGTCTGCGCGGCGACGGTCCCGGCGGCGGCGCACGCCATGGCGAACAACGCGCCATGCACGGCGAGCGACAGTGCATGCAACGGCAACGAAACGGCGTCGGAATCAAGGGGGGACGGTCGGCGACGGGCCATGGATTTCTCTCTCTCCTGCAAGGGGTGTGAAGTTGCTGTTCCTCAAGGCTTCACACGCGAGGAAAGAAAAGGGGACAGGCCGCGACAGAAAAAATCGCAGCGGCCGAAATCGCCGCCGGCACCTGGTGCCTCAACCGCCCGGCGCCACCACCGTGACCCAGTAGCGCGTTCTAAAGAGCACATCCACTGGCAAGGCCTGCGGCAGGCTGTCGAGCACCGGGCCCGTGTCGCGCAGCTGGAACACGCCCGACACGCGCAGGTCGGCCACGGCCGGATCGCAGCGCAGCACCCCGGGCCGGTAGCGGCCCAGTTCGGCGAGGAAGTCGTGCAGCCGCATGTTCCTGGCGCGCAGGACACCGCGCGACCAATCGTCGGCATCGGCATCTGCCGCCGTGATCTCGCTGATGGCCGTCGAAGAGAACATGGCCTGCTCGCCGGCACGCACCACCGTCGCCAGGCTGCGTGCGCTGTCGGGGCGAATCTCGACCGCGCCGTCGAGCACCGTCAGATGGCTGCGATCGCCTTCGTGCTGCCGGACCACGAAGCGCGTGCCCAGCGCACGCAGACGCCCCTGCGCGGTCTCGACGATGAAAGGGCGGTAGGAGGCGTCGGAGGAGGGCACGGCATCGGGTGCCGTCTCGATGAGTATTTCGCCCGCATGCAGCCGCACCACGCGCTGCGTCGCGCCATAGGCCACATCGATCGCGGTCGCGGTGTTGAGCTGGATGCGCGTGCCGTCGGCCAGACGCAGTTCGCGGCGTTCGCCAGTGGCGGTGCGGTGGTCGGCCAGCCATTCGCGCGCCGGTGATGCGCGCCACGCCAGCCAGCCGGCAGGCGCTGCGGTCAGCAGCACGGCGAGTGCCTTGACGGCTGTGCGGCGGTCGCTTCGCACCGCGCGGCCCAGCACCGGCATCGACAGCGCGCCCGGCAGCCTGCCGAACTTGCCACTGACTTGCTCTGCGCGCTGCCAGGCCGCTTCGTGCGCGGGGTCGGCCGCCCGCCAGCGCGTCCATTGCGTGCGATCGGCCGCCGTGGCCTCGCCCGACTGCAGCAGGACGAACCATTGCGCTGCCTGCAGGGCGACGGCCTTGTCGACCCCGACCGCCATCGTGCGTTGCACCGTCACGCGACCAGCAGGATGCAACGGGCCATGGCCTCGGCCATGTAGCGCTTGACCGTGCGCTCGCTCACGCCCAGCTTCGCGGCGATCTCCGCATAGCCCAGCCCTTCGAGCTGCGCCATCAGGAAGGCCTGGCGCACCGGCGGCGCCAAGCCGTCGAGCATCGCGTCGATCTCCTGCAGGGTTTCGAGAATGATCGCCTGCTGCTCGGGCGAGGGCGCCATCGGCTCGGGCAATGCGCTCAAGGCCTCGAGGTAGGCCTGCTCCAGCGAACGCCGTCGGTACAGGTTGGCCAGCAGCCGCTTGGCAACCACCGTCAGGTAGGCGCGCGGCTCCCTCAATTGCCAGTCGCACTGCTTCTCGGGCGTGTGGTCTGGCGCGGTGAGGATGCGTAGGAAGGTGTCTTGTGCCAGGTCTGCCGCATCGAAAGCATTGCCGAGCTTCCTGCGCAACCAGCCCTGCAGCCACCCGTGGTGCTCGCTATAGAGGGTGTGGATGTGCGGGTGCAGAGCGGGATCGGCGGCCATGGCGGACGTAGTGCGGTGGCCAGGCCATCCAAATAAGAATTATTCTCATTGTATGGCGAATGTGCACCAATGGCTACGTTCGGGGCTGCTGTACCAGTGGGAGCTCGTTGCCGGCGGGGATTTGCTTCGACACGTTCGACCGGCAAGCTCATTGCGGAACAAGCGTCCGTGCTGTTCAGTGAAGGGCGCCCGCAAGGCGCTCGAAGTGGCGCTGGTAGACATTCGCGTAGTTGTTGCCGACCTGGCAGCACGTGATGTCTCGGTAGCTCACCAGGGATGGGCTGCCTGCCCAGTTGCCGGCCCCCGTGAAATGCTCGATCTGCAGCGAATCGCCTTCGGTCTGAACAACTCGCCCGATCAAGAACTCGCTGATTTCACCGGCCTCGCATTCCACGATCATCAGCGCGTGACGCAAGGTCAGCTGCGCAATCAACGTGCGCCAACTGCGCACGTCAAACTCGAAGCCAAAGGGAACCTGCTGCCCCAAGCCTTCTTCGAAGATCAGCTGCTTCTGGAGGCAGTGAGTGGCCGTCAATTCCACCTGCGTGATGTCTTCCGTTCGAAGCGCCATCAAGCCGTCCAACCGGAAGTCGTAGACGTACTGAATCAGGATCAGTTCCGACGAGACCGCCAGCACGAAGCCTTGGATCTGCGAATCGTCGATGCCCGTCCGATAGATCGAGACGAGATCACGGCCCTCCAAGTGCTGTTCGAGCTGCTGCTTCTGGGGTGTCATCGAGGAGCGGCAGGGCCGGTGCTACTTTTTCGCAAGAAACGCTGCAACCAACGCATTCGCATGCCCATGACCCATCTGGTGCTGCGTCTTGAGCTGGCTCACGAGCTCCATGTGCTTCAGGGGACCCGCAGCCTGAAGAAGGTCCATCCAATGCGCGATCGGCTGGCCGTAGGTCTTCTCGATGGAGGGGAAGTACGAGGCGGGTCCTTTTACCTTGGCGGTCTCGGTCATGGGCGGTTCTTTCGCGGGTGAAGAGTGAGGTTCGTGAAAGGGAGCGAGGCCATTCTTACAGCTGCCAGCTCCTGTTGCTGGCATTGGGCTGGATCAGGTCCCACATGTTCCCGCACAGGTCCTTGAACACCGCCACGACCCCGTGCGGCTGCTCCTCCGGCAGGCGGACGAACTCGACGCCTGCGGCCTTGTACTTTTCGTAGTCTCGCCAGAAGTCGTCCGTGTACAGGAACAGGAACACACGGCCGCCGGCCTGGTCGCCGATGGCGCGTTGCTGTTCTGGCGCCGACGCTTGCGCCAGGAGAAGGCAGGCCCCTTGTCCGCCCTGCGGCTTGACCACGACCCATCGCTTTCCTTGCCCGGGCACGGGGGTGTCTTCGACGGGTTCGAAGCCCAGCGTGCCGACGAAGAATTCGAGCGCCTTGTCGTAGTCGGGGACCACCAAGGAGACGAGGCCGAGTGATTGGTGCATGGGGTGTGGTCGGAGAAATCAGGGGCGGTAAGGTGAGAAGTCGTTCATGCTTGAGACGGAGGCTGAACCGGTGCAAAGCAGATGCTTGCGCAGAAATCAGTGTTAGTCACTGATACGCCTCATCAACTTGTGAAGGCTGCGGGATCTACGAATTTCACGCCAACGAGTTCTCGTTCAAATTCTTGCGACAGTTCATCTTGCACCGCAATCTGGCCAATTTGCGGCAGGTATGCGAGCGACGTAGAGGTCAATGCATCGGGTTTGAGAACGAGCTTCGTCACCTCCCTCATCAAGCCATGCTTAAGTAGTCGCGGATCAAATTCTGAATGAGCCAAATCGATCGCCGCGTCCTCCACCGTCAAGACATTGAGAGCAAAAAACTCACCCATCAGAATCTTCTTGCGATAGGTAATCTCTAGGGGAAGAAACTCGCATTGGCACTGATGCGCTTCCAAGAGGAGCGCAAACCGCCGTGAGACGATCCAAAAGGGGACCGTCATGATGAAGTCGGTCAGCCCCGCAGGGCTTTCCCGATCATCTCGAAGGGTGACCCTCATCCGCCCCCAATTCGGTTCGCAAAGCTGCCCCTCATTGAGTCCAACGTTCAAGTCGTCAAATAGCCTAGTCAGATCCGCTTGATGAGGAACCGCTTCCGGTGCAGGGATGCCGCGCCGAAGATTGATGGTCAGCAGCTTTGTCATGTAGATATTTAGTGTCTGCTTGGCCGTCTTCAGCCGTGCGGGCTTCCCAACGAATCGCTTGAGCTCAACGCGTTGGTGCTATTCATACCCGCGCTTCTGAATGGTTGCCTCTGCAACTGACTTCGGTGTAGCGATCACGGGGGCACTGTCCGCGATACGCTTCTTCTCGCTGCCCGTGAGAGTAGAACCCTTGAGCGACTCGGCCCGAGCGAGCAAAGCAGAGATGCCGGGGTTGTGCAGCAACACCAAGCCTTCTGGATTCGGCCTTGCTGCCAGTTCGGCATGCGACCCGGTGTCTCCGACTTTCAAAATGAGGGCCTGCGACATGGTTAATCCAACATGTGAGATGGTGAGAGCGACTACCACGACGAGGCGAAGCGGAATGTTTTGAGGGTTCATGGTCTCAACGTCTTCTCCTAGCTGAAAGCGGACGACTATGCCACCTCGGTGCCGCTCCTCATAAGGGACTCCAAGAGGAAGAGTGCCTCTTCGGAGTTGAGAGCCCTAGAGCGATGCGCCGTGCTGCGCACGCTGCGACCGGTGGCACGGTGTGTGAGCCTTACGCAGCTTGTTGTGTGAAAGATCATGCAGCTGTTCACTGCGAACTCACGTCTGAAATATGCGGTGGAGATGCCTCCTGGCTCAAGGGAAAAATCTCCCGGTGAGACGGCCCTTATCAGCCGAGCCGATACGCCCTGCGGACAGCCCGCTTGCACCTCATTTCGCAGGCGCTGGCCGGTTTCAGGAGACACCCGATCGCAGATCTTCAAGACGACGCTAGCAAGGTCGCCTGCTGCTGTGGCCTGTTCCTCATCGACGATCTCTATGGATTCCAAGTCGATTCCAACCTGGTGACACGCGCGAAGAACCTCTGCCGTCCAGCGGCCGCTGTGCGTGTTGGCTGAGTGAACCAACAGGTACGTTTCAGGCAATCGAATCCGATAAGGCATGCTGCAATATAGAGCGCTTCTACCCAAATTCTGAAGCTTCGATGAAAGTCCACCGTTGGCCGCAGCCCAGCCTATTCAGGCTGCGGGAGGACAAGATTATTGAGTGCTTCTTGAAGACTCCATTGCCGCCATCCAGGCTGCGCAATCGAACCATCAGAGCGCAGTGGAGAAAGATTGAACCCTTCTTCTACATCCTCGAAGTACATGGCGACGCTGCGGTGCATCGCGACAACAAAGACGCTCTCGAATTCACCGGAGCGCTCGATAGCCGCGAGACGAAATGGAATGCGGTACTGCGCAAAAATCTCCCGCTCCGTCAGCGTGCACTCTGAGAGTTGGAGTTCCACCAAGGCCTCAAGCTCTCTGGCAGAAATCGGTGACCATTCCATGATTTCTCCCGAGCGAACTTGGATGGAAGGACTTTGTCTGAACAGTTGCGCAGAGCCTCGCGACGTAGCCATCAAGGTCCGCTCTTCTTGGCCACTAGCAGTCGTCGATGGGACGAATCTGGCGAGGCCTTTCACGATGCCGCCGCGCACCCCTCAGGCTTGAACACCCGCGTGGTCGATGCCGGAAACTTTGCAAGTTTGGCCGCCGGCCGCGACGGGCGCGGCACCAACTCTCCGCCGCAGTTCGGGCATGTGCCCGCCATGCGTTGGTTCGCGCAATCAATGCAGAACGTGCACTCGAAAGAACAGATGCGGGCATCGGCCGAATCCGGCGGCAAGTCTCGGTCGCAGCATTCACACCCGGGGCGCATTTGGAGCATGGCGAAACCTCAGAGAGCGTTTTGTCAGTTGAGCTTAAACGAAGGCAAGGCGGCCGATGGCGGAATTCAGTTCGTCGAGCCAACGGGCCCGAGTGCAAGGCTCATCGGCTGCACCATCAGATGCGAGTGTTCCCGCAGCGGCTCCAACGCACCATCGGGTCGGAAGCCGCACGCCATGTACAGGCGCATCGCGGGCGTGTCTGCGACAGTGACCCCCAGGCCGACGCGCTTCATCCCTGCACGCGCTGCCCAGGAAACCGCTTCTTCAAGCAAGGCGGGACCGGCCCCGATGCCTCGTGAGGCGGGGTCGACCCACATCTGAAACAGATGAGCGACAGTCGGTTCATCGCCGGACACCTTGCACCAGATCAGGCCGCAGGCGTCGGTGCGGTTGAACGCGAAAAGCACACGGTCTTTCCCCGACGAAGTCGCCGCAGCAATGCGAGCGGACCACATCGCATCGGTTCTCGTGGCCTCTGCCTCGTACGTGCTTCCGAAGGCGTCCGGCGAGTCGAGCAACGCCCGCAGACGCAGGTCTCGATAGGTCTTCCATTCATCGAGTTTGGCCGGTTGCACCGAGATCTCCGCGGTCGGATTCATGGACGATCGTTCATTCAAAAAAATACTAGCGATTGCCGCGACGCATGCGGTTCAAGCGGCTGCTCATGATCCAAGCAACCACCGGCCCGAGCACCATGCCAGCCAGGCAACTCCACACAACGACATGGCTCTTGAGCTCGAGCAGCCAGGTGAGCATCGGGTACTGCGCGGCCACGGCGTCCGGGAAGCTCCACCAATAGGAAGAACCGCGGCTGGCGCCCGTGCGATGCTTGGTGCCGTCGAGCCAGTACGCGGCCAACGGTGCAAGGCCCAGATACGCAAACATCGCCGCCCAGGGGCCGAGCACGATGGCGCCCAGGAAGGCGTCGATGAAACGGGAGCGCATCGATTTACCGCTCACGCATGCGCCGCCAGATCAGGTCCGCCGCCTCACTTGCGCTCACCAGCGCCGAGTCGATGACTAGGCGACTCGTATCCCAAGCCTCGTAGTCATGCCCAAGCACAGCCTCCCAGCTCGGCAACGCAAAGCCCGCCATGTCGGCTTCCCGGTGCTCCACCCGCCTGCGATGTTCAACGACGTCAGAGCACACGACCTCAACCTCTACCAGATGCAATGACGTCTCGGCCGCCACGGCCCGCCACGCCTCACGCGTGACCGACAGCGGGTTGACGCAATCAGCGACCACGGACATGCCGAGCGCAAGGTTGGACCGAGCCAGCGCGTAGGCCACGACGTAGCCCGCCGGGCCCACGTCGTCAGTGCGCCCGCTTGCGGTTTTCAGTGCGTGCTCGATGGCGTCGATGCGCAGGTACACCGACGGGGCGCGCGTCACGAGTTCGCGCGCGATGGTGGTCTTGCCTGTGCCGGGCAGTCCGCTCAGGACGATCAGGGTTCGATGTTCCGAAGTCGATCTCATGGAAGGGGATGGCGGCTGCGAAAGGCCGTTCGTCGGCGATCGTACCCACCATTCGTTCATGCGGGCCCGTCGATTCGTCAGATCAGCGGCACCGTCGCTTCCTTCAGCACCCGCAGCACGAAGTGCGACTTGCTGTGACGAATGCCGGGGATCTTGTAGAGCTTCTCGCGCAGCAGCCGCTCGTAGTCGCGCGTGTCGCGCACGGCGATGCGGATGTAGTAGTCGTAGTCGCCCGACACGAGGTAGGCCTCCTGGATCTCGGGAATGGTGGCGAGGGTGCGGCCGAAGTCGTACAGGGTTTCGTCGGTGTGGCTCTCGAGGGTGACCTGCACGATGACCGAATCGTGGTACCCGAGCTTGGCCGGGTCGACGTCGACGGTGTAGCGCTTGATGACGCCCGATGCCTCGAGTTTCTTGATGCGCGTCCAGCAACTGGTGGGCGACAGGCCGACCTCGTTGCCGATCTCTTGCAGGGTCTTGCGCGAGTCGAGCAGCAGCACCCGCAGGATCGCCAGATCGGTCTTGTCGAAAGATCCTTCGTTGTCTGTCGATGTTTGGCGATTGGTTTTCATGTTTTGAGCTTAAACGGCCAAAAGAAAGAAGCAAATTCTGCCTCAAGAGCAGAAGAATTGACGGCATGCGACTGCTCGACCTTCCCCCCACATCCTCGCCCTCCCTCTCGCCGGCCATGCCCGAGACCCCACCCCGCGTGCGCAACGGCGCCGAAGCGCTGCTCGACACGCTGGTCGAGTGCGGCGTCGACACGATCTTCGGCTACCCCGGCGGCGCGGCGCTGCCGCTGTACGACGCGCTGCACGGCGAACCCCGGCTGCGCCATGTGCTGGTGCGCCACGAGCAGGCGGCGGTGCATGCGGCCGAGGGCTACGCGCGCAGCACGGGCCGCGTCGGCGTGGTGCTGGTCACCTCGGGACCGGGCGTAGGCAACACGATCACGGGGCTGCTGGACGCGATGAGCGATTCGGTGCCGGTGCTGTGCATCAGCGGGCAGGTGTCGACGGCGGTGATCGGCACGCAGGCTTTCCAGGAAAGCGATGCGCTGGGCATGTCGCGCCCGGTGACCAAGTGGAACCGTCAGGTGCGCGCGGCCGACGACGTGCCCGCGCTGGTGCGCCGCGCACTCGACATCGCCACCACCGGCCGCCCCGGCCCGGTGCTGCTCGACGTGCCGAAGGACATCCAGCTCATGCGCCTCACGCACGGCGCCGCACCGGCCCCGCTGCGTGCGCTGCGCACGGGCCGCGCGCCGCTGCCGCCGCGGGCGATGCTGCAGCGCGCCGCCGACCTGATCTCGACCGCGCGCCGGCCGGTGCTCTACGGCGGCGGCGGGCTCATCAACTCGGGGCCGGCGGCCTGCGAGGCGTTCACGCAGCTCGTGCATCGGCTGCACGCGCCGTGCACGCTCACGCTGATGGGGCTGGGCGCGTTCCCCGCGTCCGACCCGAAGTTCGTCGGCATGCTGGGCATGCACGGCATGCTCGAAGCCAACCTCGCAATGCACGAGGCCGACCTGGTGGTATGCGTGGGCGCGCGTTTCGACGACCGCGTGACGGGCAAGCTCGACGAGTTCTGTCCGCACGCCCGCAAGATCCACATCGACATCGACCCCGGCAGCATCAACAAGGTGGTGCACGTCGACGTGCCGATGGTGGGCGACTGCGGAGCCATCGTCGAAGCGCTGCTGGGGCTGCTGCCCGAAGCGTTTGCGCCCGAGCGGCTGGCGCCGTGGTGGGCGCGCATCGAGCGCTGGCGCGCCGAAGACTGCCTGGCCTTCACGCCGTCGACCGAAGAGATCCTGCCGCAGCACCTCATGTCATCGCTGCAGCGGGCCATCGCGGGCCGCGGTGCGATCGTCTCGACCGATGTGGGCCAGCACCAGATGTGGGCCGCGCAGTACCTGCGCTTCGACAGCCCGCGCCACTGGCTCACCTCGGGCGGCGCCGGCACCATGGGCTACGGGCTGCCCGCGGCCATCGGCGCGCAGATCGGCCACCCCGACGCGCTCACGGTGTGCGTGAGCGGCGACGCCTCGGTGCTGATGAACATCCAGGAGCTGTCGACTGCCATGCAGCATCGCACCCCGGTGAAGCTGGTGCTGAGCAACAACGGCTACATGGGCATGGTGCGCCAGTGGCAGGAGCTGAACCACGGCAACCGCCTGAGCCACAGCTGGAACGAGGCGCTGCCTGATTTCGTGGCGCTGGCGAAGGCCTTCGGCTGGGGGGCGCGGCGCGTGTCCGATCCGGCGGAGCTGGAAGAGGCGCTGGCCGAATGCCTGGAGAGCGAAGGGCCGTTCTTTCTCGACGTGCAGGTGGCGGCGCAGGAGAACTGCTTCCCGATGATGCCGTCGGGGTGCGGGCACCACCGGGTGATGCTGGCGAAGGACCGGTGGTACGAAGAAGAAAGCTGAGGGCCGGTCCTCGCACTCGCTCACATCACGAGTGCCCGTCCACCCGCATCTGGAACAGGAAGTAGGGCGGAATGCACGCCCCGCGTCCTTCGGGCTGGCCTTCGGCCTGCGCGCAGATGTAGTCCTCGCGGCAAGGCTGTTGCGCCGAGCAGCTGCGCAGGTTGCCGGGCCGCGTGTGCTTGCTCAAACAATCGCCGAAGGGTTGCTTGGCGGCCAGGCACTGGTTGAAGTCGCTGAGGATGGCGATGCCGCCGCAGGTGCCGTTCGGGTCTTTCGGATCGCAGCGGCCCGAGCACATGCCGCCGGGGAAGCCGACCGAGGTCTTCTCGCACACGGAGTCTTCGCCTTCGCAGGTCGTGGCGGCGGTGCGCGGCAGCTTCTGCGCGCGGTCGCGCCACGGGTCGGCCGAGGCGGTGATGCGCGTGGGCTCGCAGCTGGCGCCGACGGTGGCTTTCTCCGGCAATGCGTTCGCATCGTCCGGCGAGGCCAGCGGGCGGAACGGGTCGGGCACGGGCGTCGTCAGCGCGGCCTTCACATAGCGTTCGCGCCGCGCCAGTTCATCCTGCAAATGCGGCGAGTGCGGCAGCGCGAGCGCGTTGCCGGTCGTGAAGGTGCGCGAGGCGCCGCGCCGGTCCACGCCCAGCAGGTGAAAGCCCGCGACCGCGCGGCTCTGGTGGCAGCCCGCGCAGCTCAGGTCGTCGAGTCGGCGCAGCACGGCCTGCGGTGACTGCAGCGTGCGGCTGCCGGGCACGGGCTGCCAGTCGCCGGGCGCGAACAGTTGCTCAAAGGGGCGGTTCGCCAGGCGCTCGAGGCCGCGCGGGGCGACGGAGACCGACTCGGTCGCCAGGAAGCGATCGGGGATGCGCACGGTGGCGCTGTCGAGCGCGCGCAGCGTGTCGGGCTGCTGCAGCCATTGCAGCAGCGCCTTGCGCAGCGGGGCATCGGCCTTGAGCTTCGCGACGTCGGGCGTGTTCTCGAGCGGACCCGCGTCGAAGCGCTGCGTGCCCGCGTTCCAGCGGAAGGCGCGCAGCAGGTATTCGGCATGGCCGCCGAGGTCGGGCCGCACGGCCGAGGGCCAGCGCACGCTCTGCAGGTTGGTCGTCACCTGCGCGATGCGGGCCTGCGCGAGCCGCGGCGGCGCGAGCGGGCCGTCGGCCGACACGAGCCAGCGGCCGAGGGCCTCATCTTTCATCGACGCCTGCGGTGGTTGCCAGCGCCGCGCGGCGCTGGCGCAACTGCCGTCGGCATCGGGCGCATCGCCGCGCAGCTCGACGGCGACGGTCATCGGCAGGCGCGACTGCATCGCGGCCGACCGGTAGGCCAGGCGGTACACGAGCCGCGTCTCGCCGCAGGCGCCGGGCTGGAAGGGGCGGCGGTCCATGCGGTTGGCCACGCCGACCAGTTCGAAGAAAGCGTCGGGGCTGGCGAGCCAGCGTGCGTCGAAGATCCGGTGCGGGTAGCGCGCAATGCCGACGCCGGCCTGCGGGTCGCGGCGTTGCAGGGCGGCGAGGCTGGTCTTCAGCGGGTCGGCGATCGATTGCCAGGCGGGCGAGCGTGCGAGCGCCTGGTTGGTGGCGATGCCGCTGGCGGCAGAGGGCACGTCGAACCAGCGGCCGAAACCGGCGCCGGCTTTCTCGGCGGCCTGCAGCGCGACGGGCGAGGTGACGAGCAGTACCGGGTCGGCTGCGTGGGCGAAGGAGGATGCGAGCGCGAGGCCGGCGGTCAGAAGGTGAAGGAGGCGTGGCACGCGGACGATTGTGCCGCCGCGAGTCAGCCCGCCACCGTCAACGCCATCTGCTGCCGCATGAGCCCGGCCACGGCCACGCCCTGCGGTTCGCCCAGCCGCTCCAGCGCGTCAATCACGCCCTTGCGGTCGTCTTCCGACCGGTCCTGGTTGAGCTTGAACTTGCCTTCGAGCACGCGCACGGGAATCTCGACCGCGGCGATCATGTCCAGGCGCGGCGCCACGAAGTCGAAAGGCATGGCGTCGAAGTCCCAGTTGCCGCCCAGCGGCGTGTCGTACAGCGCGACGGTGCGGCGCAGCACGGCATGGATGGCCATGCGCTCCTCGATCACGCGGGGCGTGCCGCGCGCGTGGATCGCGGTGTAGTTCCAGGTCGGGAAGGTGTTCTGCTTCACGTACCAGCTGGGCGTGACGAAGGCATGCGGCCCCTGGAAGATGGCGAGCACTTCGGCGCCCGCACGCAATTCGTCGAACTGCGGGTTCTTCTTCGACAGGTGCGTGGTGAGCAGGCCGGGGCCATCGTCCTGCGCATCGAGCAGAAAGGGCAGGTGCGTGGCGCTGGCGCCCGACGGGCCGACGGTGATGAGCGTGCCGAAGCTCCAGGCGCGGATGCCGGCGTGCAGCGTCGCGAGGTCGTCTTCGATGTACGGCTTGGGCGTGTACATGGCGAGGGCTTCAGCGCGCGGCCAGCGCGTGCATCCAGCGGGCGGCGTCGTCGAAGGCGCGGCCCGCCACGTCGGCGATGGACACGGCCTCCAGAAAGCCGTGGATCGTGCCGGGGTAGAGCACATCGGTCACGGCCACGCCGGCCTCACGCAGCCGCGCGGCCATGAGCACGCTGTCGTCGTGCAGCGGGTCGCACTCGGTGATCGCCAGGCACGCGGGTGGCAGGCCCTCGAGCCGCGCCGTGAGGCTGGCCAGGCGCGGGTCGCGAAAGTCTTCGGGCCGGCGCAGGTACAGGCCGTAGAACCACACCATCATGTGCAGCGACAGGCCGTACTCGCCCGCGCCGTAGCGCACCACCGACTCGCGGTACAGCTCGGTGCTGTAGGCGCCGTAGTTCAGTAGCATGCCCAGGGGCAGCGGCTCGCCCGCGTCGCGCAGCACGAGGCAGGCACCCACCGACAGGTTGGCGCCCGCCGAGTCGCCGCCGATGAAGAGCTGCGCGGGATCGATGTCGAGCGTGCCCGCATTCGCCGCGAGCCAGCGCAGCACGTCGACGCACTCGTCGTGCGGCTGCGGAAACTGCGCCTCGGGCGCCCGCGTGTAGTCGATGCCGATGACGGCGATGCCCGCGCGGCCCGCGTACTCGCGCATCACGCGGTCGTGGGTGTCAAGGCTGAACAGCACGAAGCCGCCGCCGTGGATGTAGACCAGCGCGCCTTGCAGCGATCGGTTCTTCGGGTAGTGCACGCGGATGCGCACGTTGCCGTGGCGCGTGGGCACCTGCTGTTCGACCGTGCGCGCCATCGCGGGGCCGCCTTCGGTCCACGGGGCGCGCACCTTCTCGGCGTTGGCGCGGCCTTCGGCGATCGGGATGGTGTGGCGCTTCGGGTAGCGGCCGCCCTCTGCCGCCATGAGGCGCATGAACTCGACGATCTGCGGATCGAGCGGGGGCGGGGCGGTGGGGTTCAGCCAGGTGGCGGGCAAAGGAGCGGCGGTCACGCAAACACTTTCTCGGGAGGGCAGGAGACAGAATCGGCCAGCGACGCGAGCGGCCGTGGCGTGGCGGCCAGCAGCGCCTGCGTGTAGGCATGGCTCGGCTGGTCGAACACGGCGTCGCGCGGGCCTTGCTCGACGATGCGGCCGCGCTCCATCACGACCACGCGGTCGGCGATCTGCTCGACGGCCGCGAGGTCGTGGCTGATGAACAGGCACGCAAAGCCGTGGTGCGCCTGCAGGCTTTGAAAGAGCCGCAGCACCTGCGCCTGGATGGTCATGTCGAGCGCGGACACGGGCTCGTCGGCCACCACGAAGGCGGGCCGGCGCACCAGCGCGCGCGCAATCGCCACGCGCTGGCGCTGGCCGCCCGAGAGCTCGTGCGGGTAGCGCGCGCCCAGGCCGTCCAGGCCCACTTCGTCGAGCGTCTCGTGCACGCGCTTCACGCGCGCGGCGGCATCGAGCGCGGGCAGGTGGCGCAGCGGCTCGGCCACGATCTCCTGCACACGCATGCGCGGGTCGAGCGACGAGAACGGGTCCTGGAACACCAGCTGGCAGGCGAGCCGGAAGCGGTGCAGCGCGGCGCGGTCGGCGCTGCGCACGTCGTCGCCGCGAAACAGGATCTGCCCCGCGTGCGACGGCGCCAGCCGCAGGATGGCGCGGCCCAGCGTGGTCTTGCCCGAGCCGCTGCCGCCCACCAGCGCGACCATCTCGCCGGGGTGGATGTCCAGGTCGAGCTGGTCGATGACCTGCACCGGCGCATGGCGCTTGAAGAAGCCGGCGCGCGGGCCGGGGTAGCTCACGCACAGGCCGCGCACCCGCACCAGCGGCTGCTGCGGCGCCGCCGGGGCCGGCTTCGCGGCCTGGCGGCGCGGCAGGGCGTCGACCAGCTTGCGGGTGTAGGGCTGCTTCGGGTCGACGAGGATGGCGGGCACGTCGCCCGTCTCCACGAGCTTGCCTTTCTCCAGCACGATGGCGCGCTGCGCATAGCGCCCGACCAGCCCGAGGTTGTGCGTGATGAGCAGCACGGCTGTGCCCTGGTCTTTCGCGAGGCCGACCATGAGGTCGAGCACTTCGCGCTGGCTCAGGGTGTCCAGCGCGGTGGTGGGCTCGTCGGCGATCAGCAGGCGCGGTTGGAGCAGCATCACGCTGGCCAGCATGATGCGTTGGCGCATGCCGCCCGAGAACTCGTGCGGGTAGGCGTGCAGGCAGCGCTCGGGGTCGGCGATCTGCACGCGGCGCAGCATGTCGAGGCAGCGCGCGCGAATCTCGGCAGCCGACAGCTTCGTGTGCATGCGCAGGCCCTCGGCCATCTGCTCGCCGATGCGGTGCACCGGGTTGAGCGAGACCATCGGTTCCTGGAACACCATGCCGATGCCGGGCCCGCGGATGGGGCGCATGGCTTTCACGTCCCGCGTGCTCAGGTCTTCGCCGTCGAACACGATCTGCCCGCCGCTTTGCGCGATGCCGGGCGGCAGCAGCTGCAGGATGGCGCGCGCGGCCATGGTCTTGCCGCTGCCCGATTCGCCCACCACGGCAAGGAACTCGCCGGGGCGCACGTCGAACGAGAGGTCGTGCACCAGCGTCTGGGCGCCGCCGTGCAGGTCGATCTTCAAGTGCCGTACGGAAAGCACGGGCGCTGCGGAAGAGGTGGGATGGGTCATGACTTCTCCGTGCGCGGGTCGAGCCGGTCGCGCAGCGATTCGCCCAGGAGGTTGATGCCCAGCAGCGTGAGCGCGATGCACAGGCCCGGCACCAGGCACAGCCACACGGCCGAGGCCATGTAGGGGCGTGCGCTGGAGAGCATGTTGCCCCAGGTGGGGGCGGGCGGCGGCACGCCCAGACCGAGGAAGCTCAGGGCGCTTTCCGACAGCAGCACCCAGCCGAACATGCTGGTGGCCAGCACGGCGACGGGCGCCACGCAGTTGGGCAGGATGTGGCGCCACATGGTGTAGATCTCGCCGTTGCCGATCATGCGCGAGGCCTCGACGTACTCGCGCTCGCGCAGCGACAGCACGGTGCCGCGCACCACGCGCACCACCGAGGGCGCATACGCCATGCTCAGCGCGAGCACGATGCCCCACTGGTTGGCGCCCACGATCACCATCACGCCCAGCGCCAGCAGCAGGCCCGGAAAGGCCAGCAGCGTGTCGTTGAAGGCCATGAGCACGCGGTCGGTCCAGCCGCGCACGAAGCCGGCAAGCACGCCCACCACGAGGCCGACGGCGGTGGCCAGTGCCACCGTGAGCAGCGCGATGAGGCAGCTGGTGGAGGCCGCACGCATGGCACGGCTGGCCACGTCGCGCCCGAACTCGTCGGTGCCCAGCCAGTGCGCGGCCGAGGGCGGCTGCAGCTTGCCGCGCAGGTCGATGCCCTGCGGGTTGTAGGGCGTCCACAGCGCGGCCACCAGTGCCAGGACCAGCAGCACGCCGATGAGCACGCCGCCCACGAGGGTATGGGTCTTGATCTTTTTCACTGCACCGACACCCGGGGATCGAAGAGGGGATAGCACATGTCCACGATCAGGTTGATGACCACGTAGATGCAGGCCGTGAACAGCAGGCAGCCCTGCAGCACCGGGTAGTCGCGCGCGAAGATCGAATCGATCATCAGGCGGCCCAGGCCGGGCAGGGTGAACACCGTTTCGAGCACCGCGATGCCGCTCAGCAGATGGCCCAGGATGAGGCCGATCATGGTGAGCGTGGGGTTGAAGGCGTTGGGCAGCACGTGGCGGCGCAACACCTGCGACTCGGGCACGCCCTTGGCGCGCGCATGCGTCACGTACTCGAGCCGCAGCACCTCGATGGTGCTGGCGCGCGACATGCGCGTGAGCACGCCGGTCTCGACCAGCACCAGCGTGACGATCGGCAAGATGACGTACAGCAGGCCCTGCGAGAAGTCTTCCGACATGGGCACGTAGCCCACCACCGGCAGCCAGTGCAGGTACTGGCCGAAGAACATCAGCAGCAGCAGGCCGAGCCAGAAGCTCGGCACCGACAGCATCAGCGTGGCCGCGCCGATGATGGCGAGGTCGGTCGGCCGGTCCTTGCGCCAGGCGGCGACGAGGCCGGCGGGCACGGCGATCAGCGAGGCCAGCGCCACGGCGGTGAGCACGATCACGGCGCTCACATGAAAGCGCTCCCAGATCAGCGGCAGCACGGCCAGGCCGTTGGTGGTCGACACGCCCAGGTCGCCGGTGAGCGCGTGGCGCAGCCACACGACGTACTGGGTGACCAGGGGCTGGTCCAGCCCCATCTGCTGGCGGGCGAGTTCGAGCTGCGCGGGGTCGGCGCCTTCGCCGAGCATGAGCTGCACCGGGTCGCCCGGAATCAGCCGCATGAGCGTGAAGACGGCAATCGACACCAGCAGCAGCGTCGGGACCGTCATGGCGATCCGGCGCAAGAGGTAGGCAAGCATGGCGGCGGCGCCCCGTCAGCCGCGCGCGTCGAGCCGGACGTTCCAGAACCGCGGCTTGGCCGGCGCCCAGCCCTTGAAGCCGGTCACGCTCTTGCGCATGGCGGTGGCGTCGCTGGCGTTGAAGAGCACGACCATCGGCACGTCCTGCAGCATCTGCTTGTGCAGCTCGTCGAACAGCACCTGGCGGCGCGCCTTGTCGCGCGAGACCATGCTCTCGGTGAGCCGGGTCTGCGCGGCGGCGCTGTCCCACACCTTGCGCGGCTGCGTGGCCTTGTCGCCGGACACCATCTCGTAGTTGAGCGAGGGGTCGATGCGGGCCGAGTAGATGAAGGCCATGCTCTGGTACTGGCCCCTGGTGTAGCGGTCGAGCTGCGTGGCCCAGTCGAGCACCTCGAGTTCGATGTTGATGCCGGCCTCGGAGGCCATGGCCTGCACCAGCACGGCGGCCGAGTACAGCGCCTCGTAGCGCTTGTTGGCGACGAGCTTGATCGGCTGGCCGCGGTAGCCGGCCTCGGCCAGCAGCTTCTTGGCACCGGCGATGTCGCGCTTGTAGCCGCCGGCCTGCACGGCGCTGTAGAACGGGCTGGACGAAGGCACGACCGAGTTGTTGACGGCCGACAGGCCCTCGGTGACCGACTTGGCGATCTCGGGCGTGTCCAGCGCCAGTGCCAGCGCGCGGCGGATGCGCACGTCTTTCAGCAGCGGGTCGGTGGTCTGCAGCAGCAGCGCCACCATGGTCATGACCGGCGTGGTGTCGACGCGCACGTCGCTGCGCCCGCGCATCTCGACCACGTCGACCGGGCTGGGGCTGATGAAGGCGTCGATGCCGCCGCTGTACAGCGCCGCCTTGGCCGCGGCCGAGTCGGGAATGACGACGAAGCGCAGGTTCTCGATCTCGGCCTTCTTGCCGCCCGTGAGGCCGTCGCGCGCTTCGGGGCGCGAGGTGTAGCCGTCGAAGCGCGTGAGCTCGATGTACTGGCCGCGCTTCCACTCCTTGATCCTGTAGGGGCCGGTGCCCACGGGCTCCTTCCACTGGCCGTCGGCGCCCAGCGAGCTGCGGTGCAGGATGGCGGCGCCGCCGCAGTCGGGGCGCGCCATCATCGTGAGAAACAGCGCGCTCGGGCGCTCGATCTTGAACACCACGGTCTTCGGCGTGGGCGCTTCCACCGCGAGCACCTTGGTCATGCCCTTGCCGTCGAACTCGGGCAGGCAGCGCCAGCCGCTGGTGGGCTTGAGGTAGCGCTGCCAGCTCCACACGACGTCGTCGGCGGTGAGCACCGCGCCGTTCTGGAACTTCACGCCGTCGCGCAGGGTGAAGGTGTAGGTCAGGCCGTCGGCCGAGGTGTCGACCTTGCTCGCGAGCATCGGGCCGACCGAGGTGTCCTCGCGCAGCGCGACCAGGCCTTCGACCACGTGGATGAGCACGTTGTCGGTGTTGTCGTCGCGGTTGCCGCCGGGGTCGGTGGAGCGGATGTCGGAGTTGATCTGGATCCGCATCGTCTGGCCGGCCGGGGCCTGGGCGAAGGCCGCGCTGGCGGCCAGGCCGAGGCCGAGGACCAGCGCGGCGGCGTTGCGCGCAGCGGGAGGGAGGGACGGGGGCGTGGGCAGGTTCATGGCAACACTCCTGGCGAAAGCTGGGCGGGGCGGGCGGATCAGAGGGAATACTCGGTGAAACGGTGCGCCTTGAAGGGCGCCGGCGCGATGCGCATCTTTCGTGCCGCCGGGTCCATGACGATGGTCGCCACGGTGGCCGACGAGGCACCGCCCGGGCCCGCGCTCGGGCTGCGGCACACGGCGCGCGGCGCGCCGAAGCGGTCCTGCAGCGCGTCGAGCACGTCCTGCTCGGTGAGCAGGCCCGCTGCGCGCTTGTTGTGCAGCGCCTCGGTCACGCGGCGGTCGCGGTAGAGCGAATCGGGCGTGGTCTCCAGGCTGCGGTCGACCACGCGCGCCAGCGCCGCCGGGGTCTTGAAGTGGTTGGCGTGCACCAGGATGCCGCCTTCGGGTTGCTGCCAGAACACCTGCTCGGGGCAGGTCTCCAGGCTCACGGCCTCGCCCTCGGCGTGCGTGATGATCATGTTGTTGGAGATCGAACGCGCACTGCGGCACACCACGCCCAGCGCGTTGGCGTACAGCGTCGACTGCAGGATGCCGCGGCGGATCAGCGCCAGCGGCACGCCTTGCTGCTTGCCGTCGTTGTCGGCCTTGATGAAGTTGCCGGTGACGGCGATGCCCGCGCTGTTGAGCCCGGCGCGTGCCAGCGTGCCGGCCTCGGCGAAGGTGAGCATGGCCGGGCCTTCGTCCGGCTGGATGCGCAGCACCACGCCGAGTTCGAGGCTCTCGACGCGCCAGTCCCAGTTCTGCGCGTGGATGAGCTTGCCGTCGCGCGCGGCCGAGGGCATGACGACCACGCCGGTGCAGCCGTCGGGCGGCTCGGTGGCTTCGAGCTGCTGGAAGGCGTAGAGCATTTCGCTGCGCGCGTTGAGCGCCACGATGTCCTCGGCCGGCACGCCCGCGCCTTCGCCCACGCCCTCGATCTCGCGCAGCATGCCGGCGTCGAAGGCCTCGACCATCGGCATGAAGCGGCGTGCCAGCGCGCGCGTGCGCTCCCAGCTCAGGCCCACGCGCTCGAAGGCGGCGCGGTAGGTGCGCAGGCTCAGGTCGATGCGGTCGCCGGCGGCGCGGCCGTACTGGCGCCCGCGTTGCTGCGCGTCGCCTTCGATGTCGTACAGGGGGAACGATTCGATGTCCATGGTGTGTCTTGTCTCCGGGGGCTTGTCGTGTCGGTGCGGCGTGAGGGCTCAGGCTGCGGTGTCGGTGGCTTGCGCGGTCTGCGCGATGGCGGCGCGCAGGCTGTCGATGATCTGGTCGATGTGCCGGCGCTCCAGCGTGAACGGCGGCGACAGCGCAATGGTGTCGCCCACCGAGCGCACCAGCACGCCGCTTTCGTCCAGGCAATGTTGCGCCACCGCCTGCGCATGCGTGCCGGGGCCCGAGGCCCAGCCCTGCAGCTCGATGCCGGCCAAGAGGCCGACATTGCGCACGTCGATCACGCCCGGCAGGCCGCGCAGGTTGTGCAGGCCGTCTTCGAAGTAGGGCGACAGCTCGGCGGCGCGGGCGATCAGGCCGTCTTCGGTGTAGGCGTCGAGCGTGGCCATGGCGGCGGCGCAGGCCAGCGGATGGCCCGAGTAGGTGTAGCCGTGCGAGAGCTCGACCGCGCTCACGCTGCCGTGCATGAACGCGTCGTGCACCGCGCCGCGCATGAGCACGGCGCCCATCGGCACGGCGCCGTTGGTCAGGCCCTTGGCGGTGGTGATGAGGTCGGGCGTCACGCCGAACAGGTCGGACGCGAAGTTGCTGCCCACGCGACCGAAGCCGGTGATGACCTCGTCGAAGATCAGCAGGATGCCGTGCTTGTCGCAAATTTCGCGCAGGCGCTTCAGGTAGCCGCGCGGCGGCGGCAGCACGCCGGTGGAGCCGGCCACGGGCTCGACGATCACGGCGGCGATGGTCGAGGCGTCATGCAATGAAACCAGCGCTTCGAGCGCGTCGGCCTTGTCGATGCCGTGCGGCGGTTCGCCGCGCGAGAAGGCGTTGCGCGCCAGGTCGAGCGTGTGCGGCAGGTGGTCCACGCCGTTGAGCAGCGGCCCGAAGGTGCTGCGCTGGCGCCCGATGCCGCCCACCGAGATGCCGCCGAAGCCCACGCCGTGGTACGAGCGCTCGCGCCCGATGAGCCGGTAGCGGCCCGCGTCGCCGCGCGCCCGGTGGTAGGCCACGGCGATCTTCAGCGCGGTGTCGACCGACTCGGAGCCCGAGTTGGTGAAGAACACGTGGTCCATGCCGGCCGGCGCCATCTGCGTGAGGCGCTGCGCCAGCGTGAAGGCGGCGGGGTGGCCGATCTGGAAGTTGGAGGCGTAGTCGAGCACGTCGATCTGCGCCTTCATCGCCGCGCTGACCCGCGGGTTGCGGTGCCCGGCGTTCACGCACCACAGGCCGGCGATGGCGTCGAGCACGCGGCGGCCGTCGGCCAGGTCGTAGTGCAGGCCCTCGCTGCCGACGATGAGGCGCGGCGCCTGCTTGAACTTGCGGTTGGGCGTGAAGGGCATCCAGAACGCGTCGAGCGAACCGGGTGGCGTTGTCAGGGTATCGGCGGAAGCCACGGTGTTTTTCTCCTTGGGAAACGACCCGTCGTCCGGGTCGGCGTGGGGCCGATCTTGAAATCCAAATTGTATTTTTGGCGCGAGATGTACATGGTTTTTTAGGGCCAAAAATACAAAGAACCCGCGATGATCGGCACCCAGCCCGTGTTTCCGGAGACCCATGGATGGCCCCGCAGCAGCAGATGCAGACGCAGATGGACAACAAGTCGGTCCCGCCGCTCACCCAGCGTGTGAGCCGCTACATCCTCGATCAGGCCCTGGCCGGCGGCTACGAGAACGGTCGCCACATGACTGAGACCGACCTGGCCGGCCGGCTCGGCATTTCGCGCACGCCGGTGCGCGCCGCGCTGCGCCTCTTGCATGAGCGTGCGCTGCTGGCGCATGTGCCCAACCGCGGCTACACGCTGGTGGCCGACCGCGAGGCGCTCGACCGCGCGCGTCGCGAGATGCCGGAAGACGAGGAGAAGACGCTCTACTACCGCGTGCTGCGCGACCGCCTCGCGGGCAAGCTGCCGACGCGCGTCAACGAGCTCGAGCTGGCCCAGACCTACGGCGTGCCGCGCCCGCTGCTGCGCAACGTGATGACCACGCTGCTGCAGGACGGCGTGCTGCGCGGTCGCCACTACCAGCGCTGGGAGTTCACCGAAACCCTCGACTCGGTCGAGAGCGAGCGCGAGAGCTACCGCTTCCGGCTGGTGGTGGAATGCGCGGCGCTGCGCGAGCCGGGCTTCACCGTCGAGCACGAGCGGCTGCTGGCCTGCCGCGAACAGCAGCAGACCTTGCTCACGCACGCCTCGCGCCATTCGTGGATGGAGTTCTTCGAGGCCAACGCGCAGTTCCACGAGCTGCTGGCCAGTGCGTCGGGCAACCGCTTCATCCTCGATGCCGTGAAGCAGCAGAACCGGCTGCGCCGCATCTCCGATCTGTCGGACTACCCGCTCGTGAACATCGACCTGCTGCGCAAGTCGTGTCGCGAGCATTTGCAGATCCTCGACGCGGTCGAGGAGAACAAGCTCGAAGTCGCCGCAAAGCACATGCACGCCCACCTGAGCCGTGCCAGCGACATCCTGGAGCGCCGCGTGATGGGCGACCTCGATGCGCTCGGCGAATGAGCCACCGCACCCTTATGACCACCCAAGAAACGACGGCTCCCGATGCCGCGCTGGCCGACGGCTGGCGCGATGGTTTTCCCACGGCCGGCACCGAGGTGCAGCGCCCGCGCGAACGCCCGATCTTCCAGGCGCCCGAGAACCGCTGGGCCTTCTCGCACCTGCGCGAACTGCAGCCGACGCGCAACGTGTCGCGCGGCACCGGCCCGGTGTCGGTGCTGCCGCGCGCCGAGCGCCCCGAACTCGACACGCTGGCCTTCACCTTGCCCGCCGATGGCTCGCGCACCGACTGGCGCAGCGCGCTCACAACGATCTGCGCCGACGGCGCGGTGGTGCTGCACCGCGGGCGCATCGTCTACGAGCGCTACTTCGGCGCGCTCGACGAACACGGGCAGCACATGGCGATGTCGGTCACCAAGTCGGTCGTCGGCACGGTCGGCGCGATGCTCGCGGCCGAGGGCGCGCTCGATGAGCATGCGCAGGTGCGGCACTACATCCCCGAGCTGGCGACGAGCGCCTTCGGCCACGCCACCGTGCGCCAGGTGATGGACATGACGACGGGCATCGACTACTCGGAGGACTACACCGACCCCGATGCCGGCGTGTGGAAGCACGCGCGGGCTGGCCAGCTGCTGCCGCGCCCCGTGGGTTATGCGGGCGCCGAGGGCTACCGCCAGTTCCTGCAGACCGTGCAGGGGCAGGGCGCGCACGGCGAGGCCTTTGCCTACCGCACCGTCAACACCGACGTGCTGGGCTGGCTCATCAGCCGCGTGGCGGGCCAGCCGCTGGCGCGGGTGCTGGGCGAGCGCATCTGGTCGCGCCTGGGCGCCGAGCAGGACGCGGCCTTTGCCGTGGACGGGCAGGGCGCCGAGTTCGCGGGCGGCGGCCTGTGCACCGGCCTGCGCGACCTGGTGCGGCTGGGCGAAATGATGCGGCTGGGCGGCGCCTTCAACGGCATGCAGATCGTGCCCGAGGCCGTGGTGGCCGACATCCGCCGCGGCGCCGATCCGGTGCGCTTTGCGCTCGCAGGCTACACGCGGCTGGCCGGCTGGAGCTACAGAAATATGTGGTGGGTGGCGCACGACGCGCGCCGTACCTTCACCGCGCAAGGCATCCACGGCCAGACGCTGCACATCGACCCCGAGGCCGAGATGGTGGTGGCGCGCTTCGCCTCGCACCCGCTGGCCGCCAACGCGCACCTGCCGACCTCGATGCACGCCTTTCGCGCGCTGGCCGAGCACCTGATGCGCGGCTGATTTCTGTCTCTTCTCTTTCTATTTTTTCTTCATGCTCACCCAAGTCACGACCAACGCGAGCCTGCAGGCCCGCAAGAACGCCGCCTGCGCGCAGGGCATCGGCACGCTCACGCCGCACTTCACCGCCCGCGCCGACAACGCCGAGCTGTGGGACGTGGAAGGCCGGCGCTTTGTCGACTTTGCCAGCGGCATCGCCACGCTCGCCACCGGCCACCGCCATCCGCGCATCGTGGCGGCCGTGCGCGCGCAGCTCGACGACTTTCACCACACCTGCTTCCATGTCACGCCGTATGAGGAGTACGTGGCGCTGTGCGAGCAGCTGAACCGCGTCGTGCCCGGCCCGAGTGCCAAGAAGAGCGCGCTCTTCACGACCGGCGCCGAGGCCATCGAGAACGCGATGAAGGTGGCGCGCGCCGCCACGGGCCGCAGCGGCGTGGTAGCGTTCTCGGGCGCCTTCCACGGCCGTACCTTCATGGGCATGGCGCTCACCGGCAAGGTCGCGCCGTACAAGGCGGGCTTCGGCCCGATGCCGGGTGACGTGTGGCACGTGCCGTTTCCGGCCGCGCCGCTGGGCGTGACGGTGGACGACAGCATCGCGGCGCTCGACCGGTTGTTCAAGACCGACGTCGATCCGCAGCGCGTGGCGGCGATCGTCATCGAACTGGTGCAGGGCGAGGGCGGCTTCTACGTGGCGCCGCCCGCACTCATGGAGCACCTGCGTGCAGAGTGCGACCGCCACGGCATCCTGCTGGTCGTCGACGAAATCCAGACCGGCTTCGGTCGCACCGGCAAGCTCTTCGCGCTGGAGCACTACGGCATCGAGGCCGACCTGGTCACGACCGCCAAGAGCCTGGCCGGTGGCTTTCCGCTGTCGGCGCTCACGGGACGCGCCGAACTCATGGACGCCACGCGCGTCGGCAGCCTCGGCGGCACCTACGCGGGCAACCCGCTGGCGGTGGCCGCGGCGCTGGAGACGATGCGCGTGATCGAGGACGAAGGGCTGGTCGCGCGCGCTCGCATGCTCGGCGAGCGGCTGACGGCATGCCTCGCGGCACTGCGCACCGTGGTGCCGCGCATCTGCGACGTGCGCGGCCTGGGCGCGATGGTGGCGGTGGAGTTTCGCGATCCGCACAGCGGCGAGCCCGACGCCGAGTTCACGAAGCGCGTGCATGCGGCGGGGCTCGAGCGCGGGCTGCTGCTGCTGACCTGCGGGGTGCACGGCAACGTGGTGCGCTTCCTGTTTCCGCTCACCATTCCCGAAGCGGTTTTTGAAGAAGGGCTGGGGCTGCTGGCCGAATCGATTCGGGCGGCCAACGTCTGAACGACTAACGGCGCGGCGCAATGCCGAGCGTGCGGCAGAAGTCGTAGAAGTCTTCGAGCTGCAGCGACTTGTCGAACACCGCATCGACGCCTGCCGACAGCGCGCCTTCACGCACCTCGGAGGTCGCGTGGTTCATGAACACCACGGTGCGCTGCGCGGGCGACTTGCGTTCCCTCAGGTGGTTGGCCACGGTCAGGCCGTTGCCTTGCGCGAGGAACACGTCGATCACGGCGGCGTCCCAGGCGTCGGGGTTGGCGTCGAGCCAGTCGATGGCTTCGTCGCTGCTGCTGGCGGTAGCGACGACTTCGCATCCGGAGAATTCCCTCAGTCCATCGGTCAGGGTGGTGGCGATCAGGGGGTTGTCTTCTATGAGGTAGATGCGGGTCATCGGTGCGTAGCCTGGAAATGAAATGCGTCGGCTCGTCTGCGCTTGTGGCGCGGGTCTGCCAGGCCGGTCCATTGTCACGAGGCGAGGGCGGGGCGGAGTCGGACAACGCCGCCACATGGCGTCCCCCGCGCACGCGAAAGCGCTGTTTGTGCATTGCATCACTGGCGTACAAGACGCGGGCGCGGGGCGTGCCTATCTTGCGGGGCTTCTTTGACTCCGTCACGACAGGTTGTTTGATGTCGCCTTCTTCTTCGTCTTCCTTCGCTCCACCCTTCACCGCCTCGGGCCGCAGCGCGCTCGTGCAGGCGCCGCCGTGGCACTACGCCGGGTGGCTGGTCAACGTGGGCTTCTCGTTCGATGCCGCACGCGGCGCGGCGCTGGTGCCGCCAGAGGTCGGCGTGGCCACGGGCCATGGCTGCGTGCATTTCGCCGACTGGCAATCGTGCGGCGACGACGGGCGCGAAATGCTCGACCCCGTGTACGCGCAGTACCGCGAGACCATCGTGGTGCTCGAGATCGAACCGGCGCGCGGCGACACGTCGCGCCGCTGCTTCTACTGCCCGCTCATCTACGTCGACCAGGACATCTCGATGCTGCGCGGCTGGCTGCAGGGCTGGCCCAAGAAGATCGGCCAGACCTGGCTCACGCGCAGCCTGCCGCTGATTCATCCAGCCGCCGCGCCGATGGCGGCCGGCAGCCGGCTCGGCGCGAGCCTCAGCGTGAAGGAGCGGCGGCTGGTGGATGCCACGGTCACGCTGTCGGGCGAGGCGAGCGGGCCGCTCGGCTTCCTGGCCGCGCCCACCATCGGCGCCATCGGCTGGCCCGACCTGACGCAGGCGGGCAGCGTGGCGGTGCCGCGCTACCTGCGCGCCGACATCATCGACCGTGTCGAAACGGGCTGGGTGCAGGGCGAGGCCACGCTGCGCTTTCACGAGCATCCGGTGGAGGAACTCGCGCTGCTCGGCCCTGTGCAGGCGACGCAGGCCAGCGCGGGCTGGATGGGCCTCACGGTGCGCGGCGCGATCGCGGTGTGAGGAGGGCGCTGCCTCCGGCGGGCGGCTGCGCTACGCTCGGCGGGCCATGACGCTTCCCGCTCCGACAACCTCGCATGTGATCGGCCTGCCGCTGGCCGACGGCACGCCGGTCGAGGTGATGTTCGCGGGCGATCCCAAGGCGCACTTCGCATTGCATTGGCATGCCGAGTGGAGCGTGGGCGCGATCGTCGAAGGCCGCTGCGAGTTCGTCTGTGCGGGCGCGCCCCGCTCGGCGCAGGCCGGCGAGCTGGTGCTGATGCCGCCGTTCGCGCTGCACACCGCCGGCGTGAGCGCGCAGGGCTTTCGCATGGTGATGCTGTATGTGCCGCACGCCTGGGTGGCGGCGCGAATGGGGTGGCCGGCTGGTCGGCGCGGGTCGCTGCGCCAAGACGTCTGGCGCGACGAGGCGAACGTCGATGCGCTCGCGCAGGCCGCATCGACGAAGGACGGTGCGCGCATCGGCGCGCTGCTCGACGGCATCTTCCGCACGCAGACGACCGACCCGCTCGTGGCGGTCGCCCGGGCCGCGGGCGATGCGCGCGTCGAGGCGGTGTGCGACCTGCTCGCGACCGAGGATGCCTGCCGCATCGAACCCACGTCGCTCGCCGAACGGCTCGGCGTGTCGCGCGAGCATTTCCATCGCCTGTTCCGCGCGGCGGTCGGCATGGCACCGGCGCAGTACGCGCGGCTGGCGCGCATCGCCCGCGCCAAGGTGCTGCTGCGTGAGGGTCATGCGCCCGCCGAGGTGGCGGTGCAATGCGGCTTTGCCGACCAGGCGCATTTCTCGCGCTGGTTCCGCCGCTGCTTCGGCGTGACGCCGGGGAACTACCGGGCAGGCGGCTCGCCAAAAACCGTCGCGTGAGAAACTACGCCCCCGAGCGAGCGTCCCGCGTATGAACGACAAGTCCTTGAATCTGAAAGAAAAAATCATCTCCGTCGCGCCCATGATGGACTGGACCGACAGGCACTGCCGCGTCTTCCACCGCCTCATGACACGCCACGCGCTGCTCTATACGGAGATGGTGACCACCGGCGCGCTGATCCACGGCGACGTGCCGCGCCACTTGCGCTTTCACGAAGAAGAACATCCCGTCGCGTTGCAGCTCGGCGGCAGTGAGCCGCACGACCTCGCCCATTGCGCGAAGCTCGGGCAGGAGTGGGGCTACGACGAGATCAACCTGAACTGCGGCTGCCCGAGCGAGCGCGTGCAGCGCGGCGCGTTCGGGGCCTGCCTCATGAACGAGCCGCAGCTGGTGGCCGATTGCGTGAAGGCGATGGTCGACGTGGTCGATGTGCCGGTCACGGTGAAGCACCGCATCGGCATCGACAAGATCGAGAGCTACGAGTTCGTGCGCGATTTCGTCGGTGCGGTGAGCGAGGCCGGTTGCGGCACCTTCATCGTGCATGCGCGCAACGCCTGGCTGCAGGGCCTGAGCCCAAAGCAGAACCGCGAGATTCCACCGCTGCGCTATGCGCTGGTGCACCGCCTGAAGCACGACTTTCCGGCGCTGCAGTTTTCGATCAACGGCGGCATCGCCACCAACGCCCAGGTGCACGAGCACCTGCGGCTGCTCGACGGCGCCATGATCGGCCGCGAGGCGTACCACAACCCCTGGTGGCTGGCCGAATGGGACGCCGAGTTCTACGGCGACGCCCCGCAGACGCTCACGCGCGAGGACATCGAGGCGCAGATGTGCGACTACATGGTCCGCGAGGCGGCCGAGCACGGCACGAACTGGTGGTCGATCGCGCGCCACATGCTGGGCCTGCGCAACGGCCTGCCTGGCGCGCGCCGCTGGCGCCAGGTCTGGAGCGACCACCGCCTGAAGACCCGTCCGCCGCACGAAGTGATGGCGCTGGCGCACGAACCTGCCGCCCAGGCCGCCTGAATTCCGGCCTCGCCGCCCCGACTTTGTAGACAGTCAACACAATTGAGCGAAGTTGACGCTCGATGGAACACAGTTTCATGACAATGCAACAACAAGTGTGAGCGAAGCACCTGTTTTTGCTCAAGAATAAGGCGGTCAGGGAAACAAGAAAAAGGTTCTGTCTTATGAGTGAAGCTGCAGGCAGCAAGGAAGAAGTCAGTGCGCTTGCCAGGGGGTTGTCGCTGCTGAAGGTCATCGGGATGGCGGCAGCGCCCGTCGGAAACCGGGAATTGGCCGACACCACCGGCATTCCGAAGGCCACGGTGTCGCGCCTCACGGCGACGTTGGTGGGGGCGGGGTATCTGCGGCAGTCGCAAGACAGTGAGCGTTTCAGCCTGGGGCCGGTGTTGCTCGACATGAGCAGCCGCTACCTGCGCAATTTCGACCTGAGGGCGCTGGCGCGTCCCCATCTGAGCAACCTGGCCGAACTGTCGGGCGCCAGCATCCACATGGCGGTGCGCGACGACCTGGACATGCTGGTCATCGATTCGCTGCGCCCGCGCTCGGCGCTCATCAGCTCCCGCATCGACGTCGGCTCGCGCATGTCCATCGCCACCTCGGCCTCCGGCCGGGCCTACATCGGCGCCTTGCCCGGGCCCGAGCAGTCGGCATTGCTGGAGCAGATCCGGCTCGAAACCGGCGAGAACTGGCACGCCATCGAACCGCGCCTCATCGCCAGCCTGGAAGAGTACGCCCGCCTGGGCTACTGCACCTCCTTCGGCGAATGGAACCCCCAGATCCACGCCCTGGGCTTCGCGCTCGAAGGCCCGCGCGGCGAACGCTACGGCGTGAGCTGCGGTGGCCCCGCGTACCTGCTGCCAAGGGAGACCATGCTGAGCCGTGTCGCCCCGCGCATGCTGGAAATCGCCCAGCGCATCGCGACAGAGGCAGGGACCCTCACACTAGGCTGAACGAGGCCGCGCCCAGAGGCGCAGGCCCCTTCGCGAGACGCCGCGGAACCGGCTCTGCCGGGCCGCAGGCGTCGCCCCCGGAAGGGGGTTGGCGAAGCGACACGAAGTGCGCGCAGACTGGGGGTGAGCCTTATACAGCGGCTTCGAGGCCGTTGAGGAAGTGCTCGCGCATGCGCGCCATGGCCGTGGCCGCGTCGCGCGCCTCGATGGCCGCCATCACCGCGCGGTGCTCCGCCAGCGACTCGCCAATGCGCCCGGCCTTCAGCAACGAGTTGTGGCGATTCAACTTCATCACCTTGCGCAGGTCGGCCACCATCTGGTCGCGCCACTTGTTGTTGGCAATGGCCAGCAGGCTCATGTGGAAGCGCTCGTTCACCGCAAAGAAGTGCTCGCGGTCTTCCTTGCCAGGGGCGGCCGCGGCCTCCAGCTCGGCATGCAGCGCCTTCAGTTCGGCGCGCTGGTCGTCGGTGGCGCGCTCGGCCACCACGCCGGCGGCGTCGCTCTCGAGCAGCGAGAGCAGGTGATACACATCGGCCAGATCCTGCTCCGACACCTCGGTGACGTAGGCGCCGCGGCGCACCTTCATCGTCACCAGCCCTTCGGCGGCCAGCACCTTCAGCGCCTCGCGCAGGGGCGTGCGGCTGATGCCGTATTCCTCGGCCAGCTTGAGTTCGTCGATCCAGCTGCCGGGCTCCAGCTCGCGGCGGAAGATCCGTTGGCGCAGGAGCTCGGCCACCTCTTCATAGAGGGCGCGGGGGGTCAGGGTGACGGCGGACATGGGCTGCACTGTACTTCAAAAAATGCGTTTGAATTAATAATTACGGATGGGTTAGACTTGTGAACGGCTTGCAAATCCGTGCAAGCGACCTTGCGAATCCCGTCAGACCACCGCCTGGAGCGGCGCCTTCCATGAGCAGCAGCACACCCGAACCCACCTACAAGCCGGCCGATCTCGACGCCTGGGCCAAGTCCGCCGCCAAGTCGGCGCCCGGCGGCGACGTGAATGCGCTGAACTGGATCACGCCCGACGGCATCAGCGTGAAGCCGCTGTACACCGCAGCCGACCTGCAAGGCCTGAAGTACACCGACACGCTGCCCGGCTTCGAGCCGTACCTGCGCGGCCCGCAGGCCACCATGTACGCGGTGCGCCCCTGGACCATCCGCCAGTACGCCGGCTTCTCGACCGCCGAGGAATCGAACGCGTTCTACCGCAAGGCGCTGGCCGCCGGCGGGCAGGGCGTGAGCGTGGCCTTCGACCTGGCCACCCACCGCGGCTACGACAGCGACCACCCGCGCGTGACCGGCGACGTCGGCAAGGCCGGCGTGGCCATCGATTCGGTCGAGGACATGAAGATCCTGTTCGACCAGATCCCGCTCGACAAGGTGAGTGTCTCGATGACGATGAACGGCGCCGTGCTGCCGGTGCTGGCGGGCTACGTGGTCGCGGCCGAAGAGCAGGGCGTGGCGCAAGACCAACTGAGCGGAACCATCCAGAACGACATCCTCAAGGAGTTCATGGTCCGCAACACGTACATCTTTCCGCCGGCGCCGAGCATGCGGATCATTGGCGACATCATCGAGTACACGGCACAGAAGATGCCCAAGTTCAACTCGATCTCGATCAGCGGCTATCACATGCAGGAAGCCGGCGCCAACCAGGCGCTGGAGCTGGCGTTCACGCTGGCCGACGGCAAGGAGTACGTGAAGACCGCGCTGGCCAAGGGCCTCGACGTGGACGGCTTTGCAGGCCGCCTGAGCTTCTTCTGGGCCATCGGCATGAACTTCTACCTCGAAGTGGCCAAGATGCGCGCGGCGCGCCTCTTGTGGTGCCGCATCATGAAGGAGTTCAACCCCAAGAACCCCAAGAGCCTGATGCTGCGCACGCACTGCCAAACGTCTGGCTGGTCGCTCACCGAGCAGGACCCGTACAACAACGTGGTGCGCACCACCATCGAGGCGATGGCCGCGGTGTTCGGCGGCACGCAGAGCCTGCACACCAACGCGCTCGACGAAGCCATTGCGCTACCCACCGAGTTCAGCGCCCGCATCGCGCGCAACACGCAGCTCATCATCCAGGAAGAGACGCACATCACGAACGTGATCGACCCCTGGGCCGGCAGCTACATGATGGAGAAGCTCACGCAGGACATGGCCGACGCCGCCTGGACCATCATCGAAGAGGTCGAGGCGATGGGCGGCATGACCAAGGCCGTGGACAGCGGCTGGGCCAAGCTCAAGATCGAAGCCGCCGCCGCCGAGAAGCAGGCGCGCATCGACTCGGGCAAGGACGTGATCGTCGGCGTCAACAAGTACAAGCTCAAGAACGAAGACGCGATCGACAGCCTGTCGATCGACAACGTCAAGGTGCGCGAGCAGCAGGTGGCGCGCCTGCAGAGCATCCGCGCTTCGCGCGACAACGCCAAGGTGCAGGCCGCGCTGGACGCGCTCACCAATGCCGCCGAGAACAACACCGGCAACCTGTTGGCGCTGAGCATCGACGCGGTGCGCGCCCGCGCCACCGTCGGCGAGATTTCCGACGCCCTCGAAAAATCCTTCGGCCGCCATCGCGCCGACACGCAAAAGGTGACCGGTGTGTACGCTGCCGCCTATGACTCGGCCGAAGGCTGGGAAAACCTCAAGACCGAGATCAACGCCTTCGCCGAGGCACAGGGCCGTCGCCCGCGCGTGATGATTTCCAAGCTGGGCCAGGACGGGCACGACCGCGGCGCGAAGGTCGTTGCCACGGCGTTCGCCGACCTGGGTTTCGACGTCGACATGGGCCCGCTGTTCCAGACGCCCGAAGAGTGCGCGCGCCAGGCCATCGAGAACGACGTGCACGCCGTGGGCGTGAGCACGCTCGCCGCAGGCCACAAGACGCTCGTGCCGGCCATCATCGAAGAGCTGCGCAAGCAGGGCGCGGACGACATCATCGTCTTCGTCGGCGGCGTGATTCCGCGCCAGGACTACGACTTCCTCTACGAAGCCGGCGTCAAGGGCATCTACGGCCCGGGCACGCCCATCCCGGCCAGCGCCAAGGACGTGCTGGAGCAGATCCGCGCGGCCGTCGCAGTCTGAGACGAAGCGACGTGGGCGATCTCTTGTCGCGGCTGTCGCTGCAGCCCGTGGATTCCAGCGATTTCGAAGACATGCTGGCCGTGCGCATCGATGCGATGCGTCCGAGCCTGGAGCGCGTCGGCCGTTTCGACCTCACGCGCTCGCGCGAGCGCCTGTCGGCCGGTTTCGTGGTGCCGTACATGCACCACATCGTGCTCGACGGTGAGCAGCGCCTGGGCTTCATCACGCTCAAGCCCGAGGACGCGGATGCGCTGCGCCTCGATCACCTGTACCTGCGCACCGGCTTCCAGGGGCGCGGCATCGGCGAATGGGCGCTGCGCTGGGCCAAGGCGCAGGCGCGCGAACAGAAGCTGGACATCAAGCTCACCGCGCTCGTGCAGAGCGACGCCAACCGCTTCTACCAGCGGCACGGCTTCGTGCTCGAAGGCGAGGAGGGCGTCGACCTGCACTACCGCTGGCGCGTGGCGTCGGAGGCCGCGTGCTGAACACCGTCGGCGCGCTCGAACGCGCGCTGGCCGATGCGCCGGGCATGGCGCAGCGGCGTGCCATCGCCAAGGCGATCACGCTGCTCGAATCGACGCGCACCGACCACCGCGCGCAGGCCGACGAGCTGCTCACGGCATTGCTGCCGCGCACCGGCGCCTCGTTTCGCCTGGGCATCTCGGGCGTGCCCGGCGTGGGCAAGTCGACCTTCATCGAAACGCTGGGCCTGCTGCTGATCGGCAAGGGCCACCGCGTGGCGGTGCTCACCATCGACCCGTCGTCCACCGTGTCGGGCGGCTCCATCCTGGGCGACAAGACGCGCATGGAGCGCCTGTCGGTGCACGAGCGCGCCTACATCCGGCCCAGCCCCTCGAGCGGCACGCTCGGCGGCGTGGCCGAGAAGACGCGCGAAGCCATGCTGGTCTGCGAGGCCGCGGGCTACGACATCGTGATCGTCGAGACCGTGGGCGTGGGCCAGAGCGAAACCGCCGTGGCCGGCATGACCGACATGTTCGTGCTGCTGCAGCTGCCCAACGCGGGCGATGACCTGCAGGCGATCAAGAAGGGCGTGATGGAGCTGGCCGACCTGGTCGCCATCAACAAGGCCGACATCGACCGCGACGCCGCCACGCGCGCGCAGGCCCAGATCACCTCGGCGCTGCGCCTGTTCGGCCACCAGGGCAACCCCGACCATGCGCACGCCGTGCACGACGCGCACAGCGGCGTGGAGCGCCGCTTCTGGCTGCCCAAGGTGCTGCAGCTGAGCGCGCTCGCCGGCACCGGCGTCGACGCCTTCTGGGACGCCGTGCTCGAATTCAAGGCGCTGCAGACCGCCAACGGCAAGCTCGCCAAGCGCCGCGAAAAGCAGGCCACCGCGTGGATGTGGGAACGCATCGACGCCGGGCTCAAGCAGGCGTTCCGCCAGCACGCGCAGGTGCGCGAGCTTCTGCCGCAACTCACGCAGCAGGTGGCGCAGGGCAGCCTGCCGGCCTCGACGGCGGCGCGCCAGCTGCTCGCCGCGGCCGCCATCACCGCCCGGGTGTGACGCCCCGGCCCCCACAAGACTCTCCCAGCAATCCAGAACCACAGCTTCGGAAGCACACCATGCAAGAACTGATCGAACAACTCGAAAAGAAGCGCGCCCAGGCGCGACTCGGCGGCGGGCAGAAGCGCATCGACGCGCAGCACGCCAAGGGCAAGCTCACGGCGCGCGAGCGCATCGAGCTGCTGCTCGACGACGGCACGTTTGAAGAGTGGGACATGTTCGTCGAGCACCGCTCGGTCGACTTCGGCATGGCCGAGCAGAAGATCCCCGGCGACGGCGTGGTCACGGGCTACGGCATGATCAACGGCCGCCTCGTGTTCGTGTTCAGCCAGGACTTCACGGTCTTCGGCGGCGCGCTCAGCGAAGCCCACGCCGAGAAGATCTGCAAGGTGATGGACCAGGCCATGAAGGTCGGCGCACCGGTCATCGGCCTGAACGACTCGGGCGGCGCCCGCATCCAGGAAGGCGTGGCCTCGCTGGGTGGCTATGCCGACGTGTTCCAGCGCAACGTGATGGCCTCGGGCGTGGTGCCGCAGATCAGCATGATCATGGGCCCGTGCGCCGGCGGCGCCGTGTACTCGCCCGCCATGACCGACTTCATCTTCATGGTGAAGGACAGCAGCTACATGTTCGTCACCGGCCCCGAAGTGGTGAAGACCGTGACGCACGAGAGCGTGACGGCCGAAGAGCTCGGCGGTGCCATCACCCACACCACGCGCAGCGGCGTGGCCGACATGGCGTTCGAGAACGACGTCGAGGCGCTGATGATGCTGCGCCGCCTGTACAACTACCTGCCGCTGAACAACCGCGAGAAGCCGCCGGTGCGCCTGGGCAACGACGGCCAGGGCGACCCGGCCGACCGGCCCGACTACTCGCTGGACACGCTGGTGCCCGACAACCCGAACAAGCCCTACGACATCAAGGAACTGATCCTGAAGGTGGTGGACGACGGCGACTTCTTCGAGCTGCAGCCCGACTACGCGAAGAACATCGTGATCGGGTTCGCGCGCATGGAAGGCCAGACGGTCGGCATCGTGGCCAACCAGCCGCTGGTGCTGGCGGGCTGCCTGGACATCAAGAGCAGCATCAAGGCGGCGCGCTTCGTGCGCTTTTGCGATGCTTTCAACATCCCCGTCATCACCTTCGTCGACGTGCCCGGCTTCATGCCCGGCACCGGCCAGGAGTACGGCGGCATCATCAAGCACGGCGCCAAGCTGCTGTACGCGTACGCGGAGTGCACGGTGCCCAAGATCACCGTCATCACGCGCAAGGCCTACGGCGGTGCATACGACGTGATGGCCTCCAAGCACCTGCGCGGCGACGTCAACCTGGCCTGGCCGCGCGCCGAGATCGCGGTGATGGGCGCCAAGGGCGCGGTGGAGATCATCTTCCGCGAAGACAAGAACGACCCCGAGAAGCTCGCCGCCCGCGAGGCGGAGTACAAGGCCCGCTTCGCCAACCCGTACGTGGCCGGCGCGCGCGGCTACATCGACGACGTGATCCTGCCGCACGAGACGCGCAAGCGCATCTGCCGCTCGCTCGTGATGCTGCGCGAGAAGAAGCTCGAGAACCCGTGGCGCAAGCACGGAAACATTCCGCTCTGAGCCGCACGGAGAAAGAAGAACATGTTCAAGAAGATCCTGATCGCCAACCGTGGCGAAATCGCCTGCCGCGTCATCCAGACCGCGAAGAAGATGGGCATCCTGACCGTCGCCGTCTACTCCGACGCCGACAAGGAAGCCCGCCACGTCGAGCTGGCCGACGAGGCCGTGCACATCGGCGCCGCGCCCAGCCGTGAGAGTTATCTGCAGGCCGACCGCATCATCGCGGCCTGCAAGAAGACCGGTGCCGAGGCCGTGCACCCGGGTTACGGCTTCCTGTCGGAGAACGAAGCCTTTGCGCGCAAGGTCGAGGAAGAGGGCATTGCCTTCATCGGCCCGAAGCACTATTCGATCGCGGCCATGGGCGACAAGATCGCCTCGAAGAAGCTCGCGAACGAAGCCCAGGTCAACACCATCCCGGGCTGGAACGACGCCATCGAGACGGCCGAGCGCGCCGTCGAGATCGCGAAGGACATCGGCTACCCGGTGATGATCAAGGCCTCGGCCGGCGGCGGCGGCAAGGGCCTGCGCGTGGCCTTCAACGACAAGGAGGCCTTCGAGGGCTTCACTTCTTGCCGCAATGAAGCGCGCAATTCCTTCGGCGACGACCGCGTGTTCATCGAGAAGTTCGTCGAGGAGCCGCGCCACATCGAGATCCAGGTGCTGGGCGATTCGCACGGCAACGTCATCTACCTGAACGAGCGCGAGTGCTCCATTCAGCGCCGCCACCAGAAGGTGATCGAGGAGGCGCCGTCGCCCTTCATCACCGATGCCACGCGCAAGGCGATGGGCGAGCAGGCCGTGGCACTGGCCAAGGCCGTGAAGTACCAGAGCGCGGGCACGGTGGAGTTCGTGGTCGGCAAGGACCAGAGCTTCTACTTCCTGGAGATGAACACGCGCCTGCAGGTGGAGCACCCGGTGACCGAGTGCATCACCGGCTTGGACCTGGTCGAGCTGATGATCCGCGTGGCGGCCGGCGAGAAGCTGCCGCTGGCGCAGGCCGACGTGAAGCGCGACGGCTGGGCCATCGAGTGCCGCATCAACGCCGAAGACCCGTTCCGCAACTTCCTGCCCTCGACGGGCCGCCTGGTGAAGTTCCAGCCGCCGGCCGAGAGCATGTTCGCGAGCGACACCGGCCACCTGCACGGCGTGCGCGTGGACACCGGCGTGTACGACGGCGGCGAGATCCCGATGTACTACGACTCGATGATCGCCAAGCTCATCGTGCACGGCAAGGACCGCAACGAGGCGATCGCGCTCATGCGCGAGGCGCTCAACGGCTTTGTGATCCGCGGCATCAGCAGCAACATCCCGTTCCAGGCGGCGCTGCTCGCGCACCCGAAGTTCGTGGCCGGCGATTTCAACACCGGCTTTATCGCCGAGCACTACGGCAAGGGCTTCCATGCGGAAGACGTGCCGCATGCCGATCCGGCGTTCCTGGTGGCACTGGCCGCCTTCGTCAACCGCCGCTACCGCGCGCGCGCCTCGGGCATCAGCGGGCAGCTGGCGGGCCACGGCGTGAAGGTGGGCGAGCAGTTCGTGGTGGTCGAGCTGGGCCCCGAGGGCAAGCACGTGCACCACGCGGTGTCGGTGAGCGACTTCCAGGGCAAGACCGGCGCCAGCGCCGTCACGGTGGGCGACAAGCGCTACCAGATCGAGAGCGACTTCGCGCTCGGTGCGGTGCGCGTGCAGGGCACGGCCAACGGCAAGCCCTTCACGGCGCAGGTGGAGCGCGGCGCGGGCAAGAACCCGCTGGCGCTGCGCGTGTCGCACGACGGCACGCAGATCGAGACCATGGTGCTGTCGCCGCTGGGTGCGCGCCTGCTCGAGCTGATGCCCTACAAGGCACCGCCCGACCTCAGCAAGTTCCTGATGTCGCCGATGCCGGGCCTGTTGGTCGAGGTGTCGGTGCAGCCGGGGCAGCAGGTCCAGGCCGGCGAGAAGCTGGCCGTGATCGAGGCCATGAAGATGGAAAACGTGCTGTTCGCCACGCAGGACGGCGTGGTGGGCAAGATCTCGGCGGCCAAGGGCGAATCGCTCGCCGTCGACCAAATCATTCTGGAGTTCAACTGATGGGTGCCAACGACCTGCAACAAGCGGCAATCACGCTGCACCGCCCGGCCAAGGCCGTGGCGACGCCCCAGGGCCCCTGGTCCGTGGAGGCGATTCAGGCGCTGCTCGACAAGCCTTTCATGGAACTGCTGTTCGAGGCGCAGACCGTGCATCGCCGGCATTTCCCCGAGGGCGACATCGAGCTGGCCACGCTGCTGTCGGTGAAGACCGGCGGCTGCCCCGAGAACTGCGGCTACTGCCCGCAGTCGGCCGAGTTCGACACCGGCGTGAAGGCGCAAAAGCTCATGGAGGTCGACGAGGTGGTGCGCGCCGCGCAGGCTGCCAAGGACGCCGGCGCCACGCGCTTTTGCATGGGCGCCGCCTGGCGCGCGCCCAAGGACCGCGACGTCGAGAAGGTGGCGGTGCTGGTCGAGGCCGTGAAGGGCCTGGGCCTGCAGACCTGCGCCACGCTGGGCATGCTGGAGCCGCACCACGCGCAGCAGCTCAAGGCCGCGGGCCTCGATTACTACAACCACAACCTGGACACCGCGCCCGAGTACTACACCGACGTGGTCGACACGCGCACCTACCAGGACCGCCTGGACACGCTGGCGGCCGTGCGCAGCGCCGGCATCAGCGTGTGCTGCGGCGGCATCGTGGGCATGGGCGAGCAGCCGGTGCACCGCGCCGGGCTGATCGCGCAGCTCGCCAACATGGACCCGTACCCGGAGTCGGTGCCGATCAACAGCCTGGTGCGCGTGCCCGGCACGCCGCTGGCCGACTCGGAGCCGGTCGATCCCTTCGACTTCGTGCGCATGATCGCCGTGGCCCGCATCACCATGCCGACGGCGCGCGTGCGCCTGTCGGCCGGCCGCCAGCAGATGGGCGAGGCGGTGCAGGCCCTGTGCTTCATGGCCGGCGCCAATTCGATCTTCTACGGCGACAAGCTGCTGGTCACCGGCAACCCCGACGTCGACGCCGACGTGCAGCTGCTGCGCAAGCTCGGCCTGCGCTCGCACCGCACGCAGGAGCAGGCGGAAGAAGGCGGCTGCGCATGACCACGCCGCGTCCCTTCAAGGTGCTGGGCATCCAGCAGATCGCCATCGGCGGCCCCGACAAGCTGCGCCTGCAGAAGCTGTGGGTCGACATGCTGGGGCTCGAGGTCACGGGCACCTTCCGCAGCGAGCGCGAGAACGTCGACGAAGACATCTGTTCGATGGGCAGCGGCCCGTTCAAGGTCGAGGTCGACCTGATGCAGCCGCTGGACCCCGAGAAGAAACCGGCGGTGCACACCACGCCGCTGAACCACGTCGGCCTGTGGATCGACGACCTGCCCAAGGCCGTCGAGTGGCTCACGGCGCAAGGCGTGCGCTTTGCGCCGGGCGGCATCCGCAAGGGCGCGGCCGGTTTCGACATCTGCTTTCTGCACCCCAAGGCGAACGACGAGTTCCCGATCTCGGGCGAGGGCGTGCTGGTCGAGATGGTGCAGGCGCCGCCCGAGGTGGTGACGGCCTTCAACGCGCTCGCCGCTACGCGCTGAGCGCCTTGCGCACCGGCGGCTTCACGTCGGCGCGCTGCGGCGGCAGCATCGGCTGGTGCTCGCGCGCCGGGTTCAGGATGATCGAGGTCGCGGTCTCGGTCAGGATGCAGAACTTGGCGAGCACCGCATCGAGGTGCGGCACGTCGATCACGGCGATCTCGAGGATCCAGCTGTCCTCGCCGGTCACGTTGTAGGCATTGACGCACTCGGGCGTCTCCTGCACCAGCTTCACCACAAGGTCGTAGTCGGCGCGCCCGACGCGGATGATCCCGCGGATGCCGTAGCCCAGCCGTGTGAGGTTCACGGTGGCGCGGTAGCCGGTGATGACGCCGGCGGCTTCCAGCTTTTTCACGCGCTCGGTCACGGCCGGCTGGCTCAGGTGCACGCGGCGGCCCAGCTCGGCCATGCTCAGGCGCGCGTCGGCCTGCAGTTCGGCCAGGATGCGGGTGTCGTGGGCGTCCAGCGTGGGGGTCAAGGTGAAGTCCATGGAAGTCCTTTAATTCGACGGTGCAGTGCGAGCAGAACCATGAATTTCGCATGGCTGCCGGCCCATGGCTTTCATACCATGACGGGCATTCCATACCAAGAAGAGACACCCTCGATATGTCGACACTCGCCACGCCCGCGCAGGCCGCGCCTGCCGCTTCCTCCTCGCGCCCCCGGCTGACGCCGCTGCTGTGGCTGTGCCTGGCCGCCACCTGGGTGGTCTGGGGCTCGACCTACCTGGCCATCAAGTACGCGCTGATCAGTTTTCCGCCGTTCCTGCAGATGGGCTCGCGCTTCCTGGTCGCGGGCGTGCTGCTGGCGGCGTGGATGCGCTGGCGCGGCACGCCCTGGCCGACGCGCCTGCAGTGGCGCAATGCGCTGGTCGTCGGCGCGCTGATGCTCGGCGGCGGCATGGGTGGCACGGCGCTGGCCGAGGTGTCGATCGGCTCAGGGCTGGTGGTGGCGTTCATTGCCGTCATTCCGTTGCTGATTGCGCTCTTGAACCTGATCTGGGGCGTGAAGCCGGCGCGGCTCGAAGCGGCGGGCATCGCGCTGGGGCTCGTCGGCGTGCTGATGCTCACGCAGGGCAGCGGCTTCAAGGCCTCGCCCGAGGGGCTGGTGGCGATCTGCGTGGCCTGCATCTGTTGGTCGCTCGGCAGCGTGCTGAGCCAGCGCAAGCTGCCGCTGGCGCCCGGCGCGATGGGCTTTGCGAGCGAGATGCTGTGCGGCGGCGTGGTGCTGATGGTGCTGGCCGCGGCGTCGGGCGAAACGATGAGCTGGCCGCCGCAGCCGGTGGCGCTGGGGGCGTGGGTCTACCTCGTGGTGTTCGGCTCGCTGATTGCGTTCAACGCCTACATGGTGCTGCTCGCGCAGGCGCCGGCCGGGCTGGCGGCGAGCTACACCTTCGTCAACCCGGTGATCGCGATGCTGCTGGGCGTGTGGATCGCCCATGAGACGGTCACGCGCTTCGAGTGGTACGCCGTGGGCGTCGTGCTGGCGGGCGTGCTGCTGTTGCTCTTCAAGCGCCCGCAGAAGGGCTGACCGAACTCAGGCGGGGCGGCGCCAGAAGGCGAGGGTGGCGGCCAGCAGCCACATGCCTACCGCGCAACTGCGGTTGAGCACCTTGAGGCCACGGCGCGAGAGCCAGCGCACGGCCTGCGTGCCGGCGCCGGCATAGGCCAGCATCACGCAGGTGTCGAGCGCCACGAAGATCGCGCCCAGCACCAGGTACTGCATGCCCTGGGGCTTGGCGGTGTCGATGAACTGGGGCAGGAAGGCGGCGAAGAACAGCACCGTCTTCGGGTTCGACAGCGCCACCATCAGGCTGCGCACGAGCGCGATGCGACCGTGCGGACGGACCTCGATAGCCGACTTGGCCAGCGCGGTGCCCAGGTCGGTCGCTTCGCTGCGCCACAGCTTGATGCCGAGCCAGACCAGGTAGGCCACGCCCGCGACACGGATCGCGTTGAAGAGCCATTCCGAGGCCGCGAGCAGCGAGCCCAGCCCGAGCGCCACGACCGCGATCAGCGAGACGCTGCCCAGCGAGGCGCCCGCGATGCCCCAACTGGCGCGGCGCATGCCGCCGTCGATGCCGTTGGACAGCGCCAGCAGCATGGTCGGGCCGGGGATCACCGCCAGGGCGAGCGAGGCGACGGCATAGATCAGCAGGGTGTCGAGGGTCATGGTTTCGTTGCTCCTTGGCGCTGTTCGGCGGCGGCGCGGGCACGCGCCAGGGCGGCTTCGACGATGGAGCGCTTGCGCGTGTCGGCGGCCTGCGGTTCGGTGGCAGCGGGCGCCAGTTCGGCTTCGCGTTTTGCCGTGTCGCGATGTTGGGCGTGCAGCTTGTAGCGCTGCAGGGCGGCCTGCGCCTGTGCCTGCGACCACGCCTGCCAGCCGCTGCGGCCGGGCGTTTCGACTTCGAGCGAGATGCAATCGACCGGGCAGACCGGGATGCACAGCTCGCAGCCCGTGCAGTGCGCCTCGATCACCGTGTGCATGCGCTTGTGGATGCCGATGATCGCGTCGGTCGGGCAGGCGTCGAGGCAGAGCGTGCAGCCGATGCACCAGGCCTCGTCGATGATGGCCATGGCGCGCGGGCCTTCGGTGCCGAACTGCGGATCGAGCGGTAGCGCGGGGTGGCCCGTGAGCAGCGCGAGGCGTTCGATGCCTTCGGCACCGCCCGGCGGGCACTGGTTGATGCCCGCCTCGCCGTCGGCGATGGCCTGCGCGTAGCCTGCGCAATCCGGGTAGCCGCACCGTGTGCACTGCGTCTGAGGCAGTGCGTCGTTGATGCGTGCGGCCAGCCCGTTCACGGTGGGTGATGCGCGCGGCTCAGCGCGCGGCGCTGGCGCGGGGCTTCTTTGCCGCAGCGACCGGCTTCTTGACGGCCGGCGCAACCTTCACGGCGACGGCCTTCTTGGCGGCGACCGGCGTCGTGCGGGCCGCGGCGGTTGCCACGGCCTTGAGCTTCTGGCCCGGCTTGATGCGGTCTTCGGCCGGCAGCTCTTCGCGCGCACCGGCGCGGCGCTGGGGCTCGTCGCTGGCGGCGATGAAGTTGCGCACCTTCGGGTAGACCAGGTCGCGCCAGCGGCGGCCGCTGAAGATGCCGTAATGGCCCGCGCCCTTGACCTCGTAGTGCTCGCGCTTGGCATCGGCGATGCCGGTGCACAGGCTGTGCGCGGCCTGGGTCTGGCCCGAGCCAGAGATGTCGTCGAGCTCGCCTTCGACGGTGAGCAGGGCGGTGGCGTGGATGTCCTGCGGACGCACGCGCTCCACCTGGCCGGCGGGGCTCTTCACGTCCCAGGTGCCGTTGACCAGGTCGAAGTCCTGGAACACGGTGCGGATGGTCTCGAGGTAGTAGTCCGCGTCCATGTCGAGCACGGCGTTGTACTCGTCGTAGAACTTGCGGTGGGCTTCGGCGCTGGCGTCGTCACCCTTGATCAGGTCCTTGAAGTAGTCGTAGTGGCTGCTGGCGTGGCGGTCGGGGTTCATGGCCACGAAGCCCGTGTGCTGCAGGAAGCCCGGGTAGACCTTGCGGCCTGCGCCCGGGAAGCCTTGCGGCACGCGGTAGATCACGTTGTTCTCGAACCACTCGAAGCTCTTGTTGGTCGCGAGGTTGTTCACGGCCGTGGGCGATTTGCGCGCGTCGATCGGGCCGCCCATCATGGTCATCGTGAGGGGCAGCGGCTCGCCGCGGCTGGCCATGAGCGACACGGCAGCCAGCACCGGCACGGTGGGCTGGCACACGCTCACGACGTGGCAGTTGCCGTACTCGGCCTGCAAGCGGCGGATGAACTCCTGCACGTAGTTGATGTAGTCGTCCAGGTGGAACTCGCCGTCGGACAGCGGCACCAGGCGCGCGTTCTTCCAGTCGGTGATGTAGACCTTGTGGTCCTGCAGCATGGTGCGCACGGTGTCGCGCAGCAGCGTGGCGTAGTGGCCCGACAGCGGCGCCACGATCAGCACCACGGGCTGGCTCTTGAGCGTCTTGAGGATGTGCGGTTCGTCGGTGAAGCGCTTGAAGCGGCGCAGTTCGCAGAAGGGCTTGTCGAGCTCGACGGCCTCCTGGATCACGACCTCTTCGCCGTCGACCTTGACGGACTTGATGTTGAACTCGGGCTTCTCGTAGTCCTTGCCCAGCCGGTACAGCAGGTCATAGCCGGCGGCCATGCGCTGTGCCATCGGCAGTTGGCTCCAGACGGCGCCGGGACCGTAGAGCTTGGAGGCGGCCTGGGCGAAGTCCGAGAAGGGCTCCATCAGGGAACGCTGGGCTTCGTAGAGTTGATAGAGCATCGCGGGTCTTTGAGTGGATGTTGCAGTGCAATATATCAGTGCATTTGCCGCGGCGCAGGGGGCCGAACCCTAGCCCGCAGCGGGCTGGATTCGGCTTCTGTGGCCGAATGTGAACGAATCGTCAAAAAGTCGATTCAGTCACACCCGGTTGTCACCTAGATGACCTTCGCAATCGACGCGCAGACGTAGTCGATGTTCTTGCTGTTGAGCGCGGCGACGCACATGCGGCCGGTGTCGGTGCCGTACACGCCGAACTCGTTGCGCAGGCGCACCATCTGGTCCTTGGTCAGGCCCGAGTAGCTGAACATGCCGATCTGGGTGGTGATGAAGCTCATGTCTTCCTTCACGCCGGCGGCCTTCAGGCCGTCGACCAGCTTCTGGCGCATGGCCTTGATGCGCACGCGCATCTCGCCCAGTTCCTTTTCCCACAGGGCGCGCAGCTCGGGGGTGCCCAGCACCGCGGCCACCACGGCGCCGCCGTGGATCGGCGGGTTGCTGTAGTTGGTGCGGATGGCGATCTTGAGTTGCGACAGCACGCGGCTGGCTTCTTCCTTGTTCTCGCACAGCACCGACAGGGCGCCGACGCGTTCGCCGTACAGGCTGAAGCTCTTGGAGAACGAGGTCGACACGAAGAAGGTCAGGCCGGCGTCGACGAACTTGGCAACCGCCGCGCCGTCTTCCTTCAGGCCGTAGCCGAAGCCCTGGTAGGCCATGTCGAGGAAGGGCACGAGGCCCTTGGCCTTGACGGCCGCAACGACCTGGTCCCATTGCTCGGGCGTGATGTCGTAGCCGGTCGGGTTGTGGCAGCAGGCGTGCAGCACGACGATGGTGCCGGCCGGTGCCGCGTTCAGGGCGGCCAGCATGCCGTCGAAGTTGATGCCGCGCTGGGCGGCGTCGTAGTAGGGGTAGCTTTCGACCGTGAAGCCGGCGTTGGTGAACAGCGCGCGGTGGTTTTCCCAGCTCGGGTCGCTGATCAGCACGGTGGCGTTGGGGTTGAGCTTCTTGAGGAAGTCGGCGCCGACCTTCAGGCCGCCGGTGCCGCCGATGGCCTGGATGGTGGCCACTCGGCCCGAGGTGACGGGCTCGCTCTCGGGGCCGAAGACCAGGCCCTTGACGGCGTTGTCGTAGGCCACGATGCCGTCGATCGGCAGGTAGCCGCGGGCCGAGGGGGCCTTCATCATGTTCTGCTCTGCGGCCTGCACGCACTGGAGCAGGGGCAGCTTGCCGTTGTCGTCGTAATACACGCCGACGCCGAGATTGACCTTGTTGGGGTTGGTGTCGGCTGCAAATTGCTCGTTGAGGCCGAGGATCGGGTCGCGCGGCGCCATTTCGACCGCGGTGAACATAGACATGGAAAGGTCCTTTGGGATGAAAGCTTCGCTGGCAACCGGAGGAGGCTTTATCCTTTCCGGTTGCCTTGAATTTTACCGGCGCCACGCCACCTGTCGGGAACAGCCATGCCAGAGAACACCGAAGCCATAGCAGACCTGAAGAAACTCGACCCCATCGGGCCGGCGAAGCAGGGCGAGTTCATCCGCTACCCCGACTCGCCGTTCGAGCTGTTCCAGCCTTATCCGCCGGCAGGCGACCAGCCCGCGGCCATCGACGGCCTGGTGGCCGGGGTGCTCGACGGCGAGGTGTTCCAGACCCTGCTGGGCGTGACCGGCTCGGGCAAGACCTTCACCATGGCCAACGTGATCGCCCGCCTGGGGCGCCCGGCCATCGTGTTCGCGCCCAACAAGACACTGGCGGCGCAGCTGTACAGCGAATTCCGCGAGTTCTTCCCGAAGAACGCCGTCGAGTACTTCGTGAGCTACTACGACTACTACCAGCCCGAGGCCTACGTGCCGCAGCGCGACCTGTTCATCGAGAAGGACTCCTCGATCAACGAGCACATCGAGCAGATGCGCCTGTCGGCCACCAAGAGCGTGCTGGAGCGGCGCGACACGGTGATCGTGGCTACGGTGAGCGCCATCTACGGCATCGGCACGCCCGAGGACTACATGGAGATGCGGCTGATCGCCCGCGTGGGCGACAAGGTCGGCCAGCGTGACCTGATCTCGCGGCTCATCCGCATGCAGTACACGCGCAACGAGCAGGACTTTGCGCGGGGCACGTTCCGGGTGCGCGGCGACACCATCGACGTGTTTCCGGCCGAGCACAGCGAGCTGGCGATCCGCTTCGAGCTGTTCGACGACGAGATCGAGTCGCTGCAGCTGTTCGACCCGCTCACCGGGCGCATCCGCCAGAAGGTGCCGCGCTTCACGGTGTACCCGTCGAGCCACTACGTGACGCCGCGCGACAAGGTGCTGGCGGCGGTCGAAACCATCAAGATCGAGCTGGCCGGCCGGCTCAAGGAGCTGACCGGCGCGGGCAAGCTGGTCGAGGCGCAGCGGCTGGAGCAGCGCACGCGCTTCGACCTCGAGATGCTGGCCGAGATCGGCCACTGCAAGGGCATCGAGAACTACACGCGGCACCTTTCGGGCGCGGAGCCTGGCGACCCGCCGGCGACGCTCACCGATTACATGCCGAAGGACTCGTTGATGTTCCTCGACGAGAGCCACCAGATGATGGGCCAGCTCAGCGCCATGTACAACGGCGACCGGGCGCGCAAGGTCACGCTGGTCGAATACGGCTTTCGCTTGCCGAGTGCGCTGGACAACCGGCCGCTCAAGCTCGAGGAGTTCGAGCAGCGGGTGCGCCAGTGCATCTTCGTGTCGGCCACGCCCGCGCAGTACGAGAAGGACCACGCCGGCAACGTCGTCGAGCAGCTGGTGCGGCCCACCGGGCTGATTGACCCCGAGGTCGAGGTGCGCCCCGCCACGCACCAGGTGGACGACGTGCTGGGCGAGATCCGCATTCGCGTCGACAAGAACGAGCGCGTGCTGATCACCACGCTGACCAAGCGCATGGCCGAGCAGCTCACCGACTACCTGGGCGACAACGGCGTGAAGGTGCGCTACCTGCACAGCGACGTCGACACGGTCGAGCGGGTCGAGATCCTGCGCGACCTGCGCCTGGGCACCTTCGACGTGCTGGTGGGCATCAACCTGCTGCGCGAGGGGCTGGACATTCCCGAGGTGTCGCTGGTGGCGATCCTCGATGCCGACAAGGAAGGCTTCCTGCGCGCGGAGCGCTCGCTGATCCAGACCATCGGCCGCGCGGCGCGCAACCTGAACGGCAAGGCCATTCTTTATGCCGACCGGATGACCGAGTCGATGAAGAAGGCCATGGGCGAGACCGAGCGCCGCCGCAGCCGGCAGATCGCCCACAACGAGGCGAACGGCATCACGCCGCGCAGCATCGTGAAGCAGGTGCGCGACCTGATCGACGGCGTCTACAGCGAGAAGACCGGCAAGGAAATGGCCAAGCTCGACCTGGAACGCGCCAAGGTCGAGGACATGAGCGAGAAGGACATTGCCCGGGAAATCAAGCGGCTCGAGAAGCAGATGCTGGAACACGCCCGCAACCTCGAGTTCGAAAAGGCGGCCCGGGTGCGCGACCAGCTGGCGCTGCTGCGCGAGCAGGCTTTCGGGGCGTCGGGCGGCGACAACATCGCCGGTTTGGCGTCCTGATTTCGGCTAGGCCATAAGTTCGCTTTCTTCAAGCGAACCGCGCTGGGGTTTACCCGAGCAGATCTCAGGGGCTTCTGCTATACTTGACCGAAATACTCAACAACAAAGAACTTCGCGATGAAGGACCGACTCCTACCGGCTGGTTCACCAGCGTCGGGGTCGGGCAGGGCGGAGACGAAGTCACCGCGGCCCAAGGCTGTGGTGTCATTTCAACGGTAAGCACTTGAAGGAGCTTGCGATGCGTCTCACTACCAAAGGCCGTTTTGCGGTCACAGCAATGATCGATCTGGCGTTGCGTCAGAACACCGGTCCGGTCACGCTGGCTGCGATCAGCCAGCGGCAGCAGATTTCGTTGTCGTATCTCGAACAGCTGTTTGGCAAACTGCGCCGCCACGAGCTGGTCGAGTCGACCCGCGGCCCCGGCGGCGGCTACAGCCTCGGACGCAAGGCGGCGGACATCACGGTCGCCGACATCATCGTGTCCGTCGACGAGCCGATCGATGCCACCCAGTGCGGCGGCAAGGAAAACTGCCTCGGTGAGCAGGGTCGCTGCATGACCCACGAACTCTGGGCCTCGCTGAACCAGCGCATGGTCGAGTTCCTCGACTCCGTCACGCTGCAGAAGCTGGTCGACGACCAGATCGCCAAGGGCGTGCAGATCGAGAACAAGCCGGTCGTCAAGCGCGCCATCTCGGCCCAGCCGGTGGTCAAGCCCATCCGCGTGAATGCACCGAATTCGGTCTTCGCCCTCGGCAACGTCTTCGCGAAGTCCTGACCCCCGATGAGTCCGGCGATGCCTGCGGGCATCGCCCTGAGTTTGCCCTGATCCCAGAACACAACCCCCCACGCCAGCCCGAGCCAGCCATGGACGTCACTCCTCATTTCCCGATCTATCTCGATTACGGCGCCACCACGCCGGTCGACCCGCGTGTGGTCGACGCCATGATTCCCTGGTTGCGCGAACATTTCGGCAACCCGGCATCGCGCAGCCACGCCTGGGGCTGGGAAGCCGAAGAAGCGGTCGAGAAAGCGCGCGGCCAAGTGGCCGAACTGATCAACGCCGACCCGCGTGAGATCGTCTGGTCGTCGGGCGCCACCGAGTCGATCAACTTGGCGCTCAAGGGCGCGGCCCACTTCTACAAGGGCAAGGGCAAGCACCTGATCACCCTGAAGACCGAGCACAAGGCCGTGCTCGATACCATGCGCGAACTCGAGCGTCAGGGCTTCGAAGTGACCTACCTCGACGTCGAGGAAAACGGCCTTGTCGATCTCGAGAAGTTCAAGGCGGCCATCCGTCCCGACACCATCCTGGCCAGCGTGCTCTTCGTGAACAACGAAATCGGCGTGATCCAGGACGTGGTCGCGCTGGGCAACGCCTGCCGCGAAAAGGGCGTGATCTTCCACGTCGACTCGGCCCAGGCCACCGGCAAGATCGACATCGACATCACGAAGCTGCCCATCGACCTGATGAGCCTGGCTTCGCACAAGACCTACGGCCCCAAGGGCATCGGCGCGCTGTACGTGCGCCGCAAGCCGCGCATCCGCCTCGAAGCGCAGATGCACGGCGGTGGCCATGAGCGCGGCATGCGTTCGGGCACGCTGCCCACGCATCAGATCGTCGGCATGGGCGAGGCCTACCGCATCGCCAAGCTCGAGATGAAGGACGACATCGCCCATGCGGCCCGCCTGCAGAAGCGCCTGCTCGACGGCCTGAAGGATGTCGAACAGGTCTTCATCAACGGCGACCTCGAGCGCCGCGTGCCGCACAACCTGAACATGAGCTTCAACTACGTCGAAGGCGAGTCGCTGATCATGGGCATCAAGGGCCTGGCGGTGTCGTCGGGTTCGGCCTGCACCTCGGCCAGCCTGGAGCCCAGCTATGTGCTGCGCGCCCTGGGCCGCAGCGACGAGTTGGCCCACAGCAGCCTGCGCATGACCATCGGCCGCTTCACGACCGAAGAAGAAATCGACTACGCCATCTCGACCATCAAGCACAACGTCGCCAAGCTGCGCGAGCTGAGCCCCCTGTGGGAGATGTTCCAGGACGGCGTCGACATCAGCACGATCCAGTGGTCGGCCCACTGACCCAGGCCAGCCCAAGGCTCCACGATTGAACAAAGTTTGAGAGGTACACCATGGCATATTCTTCCAAGGTCATCGACCACTACGAAAATCCCCGCAACGTCGGCTCCTTCGAAAAGGGCGACGACTCGGTAGGCACCGGCATGGTCGGCGCACCGGCTTGCGGCGACGTGATGAAGCTGCAGATCAAGGTCAACCCCGAAACCGGCGTGATCGAAGACGCGCGCTTCAAGACCTACGGCTGCGGCTCGGCCATCGCCTCGTCGTCGCTCGTGACCGAATGGGTCAAGGGCAAGACGCTCGACGAAGCGGCAGCCCTCAAGAACGCCCAGATTGCCGAAGAACTGGCGCTGCCGCCGGTCAAGATCCACTGCTCGATCCTCGCGGAAGACGCCATCAAGGCGGCCGTGAGCGACTACAAGGCCAAGCACGGCGCCAAGACCCCCGAGTCGACCGCCGAAGCTGCTGTTCACTGAGATGGCCGTCACGCTGACCGAAGCCGCTGCGCGCCACGTTACCCGCTACCTCGGCAAACGGGGCAAGGGCGTGGGCGTGCGGCTGGGCGTGAAGACCACCGGCTGCTCAGGCCTGGCCTACAAGCTCGAGTACGTCGACGAGTTCACGCCTGAAGACGTGGTGTTCGAAGACCACGGCGTGAAGGTGCTGGTCGACCCGAAGAGCCTGGCCTACATCGACGGCACGCAGCTCGACTTCGTGCGCGAAGGCCTGAACGAGGGCTTCAAGTTCATCAACCCGAACGAACGCGACCGCTGCGGCTGCGGCGAAAGTTTTCGCATCTGATGCGTCGTCGCTGACCGCGACCACAGCCGCCACCATGTCATGTGCTGGCGGTTTTTTCTTGCCATGAACCTGAACGACACCGACTTCCAACTGTTCGCCGTCCCGGCGACCTTCGCGCAGGACCGCGCCGTGCTCGACGCGCGCTGGAAGGAGCTGCAGCGCGAGGCGCACCCGGACCGCTTCGCCGCGCAGGGCGCCGCCGCGCAGCGCGTGGCCATGCAGTGGTCGGTGCGCATCAACGAGGCCTATCAGCGGCTCAAGGACCCGATCCGTCGCGCGAGCTATATCTGTGAACTCAACGGCGCGCCGCTGAATGCGGAGAACAACACGGCGATGCCCGGCGCCTTTCTGATGCAGCAGATGGAGTGGCGCGAAGCGCTCGATGACGCCCGCGACATCGCCGCCGTCGAGGTGCTGCAGGAGGACGTCGAAACCACGCGCGCCCGTGCACTCTCGTCGCTCGACTGGCTGATCGACGAAAAGGGCGACTACCCCGGCGCCGTGCAGCAGGTGAGAGCCCTCATGTTCATTGAGCGCTTCAGCCAGGACGTCGAAACAAAACTCGATCAGTTGGGACAATAAGCCCTTATGGCTCTTCTTCAGATTTCCGAACCCGGCCAGGCGCCCGATCCGCACCAGCGCCGCATAGCCGTGGGCATCGACCTTGGCACCACGCATTCGCTGGTGGCCTCGGTGCGCAACGGCGTGGCCGAATGCCTGCCCGACGACCAGGGCCGCGTGCTGCTGCCCTCGGCCGTGCGCTACCTCGACGGCGACCGCCGCCAGATCGGCTTCGACGCCGTGGCCGCGCGCGCACAGGACCCCGCCAACACCATCACCTCGGTCAAGCGGCTCATGGGCCGCGGCCTGGCCGACATCGCGAACCGCGATGCCATGTCGTACCGCATCGGCGGTGACGACGGCGGCATGGTCAAGGTGCAGACCTCGGCAGGCGAGAAGTCGCCCGTCGAGATCAGCGCCGAGATCCTGGCCACGCTGCGCTACCGCGCCGAAGACACCTTCGACGACGAGCTCTACGGCGCCGTCATCACCGTGCCCGCGTACTTCGACGAAGGCCAGCGCCAGGCGACCAAGGACGCCGCGCAGCTCGCGGGCCTGAACGTGCTGCGCCTCATCAGCGAGCCGACGGCGGCCGCCATTGCCTACGGCCTGGACAACGCGAGCGAAGGCGTCTACGCGGTCTACGACCTGGGCGGCGGCACCTTCGACATCTCGATCCTGCGGCTCACGCAGGGCGTGTTCGAAGTGATCGCCACGGGGGGCGATTCGGCCCTGGGCGGCGACGACTACGACCATGCCATCGCCGACTTCGTGCTCGCGCAGACCGGCCGCCAGGCCGGCAGCGACAACGACCGCGCGGCACTGCTCGTGGCCGCGCGCGCCGCGAAAGAAGCACTGACCGATGCCGAGTCGACCCTCTTCAGCGCCGCGCTGGCGGGCGGCAAGGCCGAGTTCACGCTGACCCGCGCGCAGTTCTTTGCCGCCACGCAGGCGCTCACCGACCGCACCCTCGCGGCCGTGCGCAAGGCGCTGCGCGACGCGAAGCTCAAGCCCGAAGCGTTGCAGGGCATCGTGCTCGTCGGCGGCTCCACGCGCATGCCGCAGATCCGCAGCGCGGTGGCCGCCTATTTCGGCCGCGAACCGCTGATCAACCTGAACCCCGACGAGGTCGTGGCGCTCGGCGCCGCGATCCAGGCCAACCAGCTGGCCGGCAACAACGGCGCGGGCGAGCTGCTGCTGCTCGACGTGATCCCGCTGTCGCTCGGCATCGAGACCATGGGCGGCCTGGTCGAGCGCATCGTGCCGCGCAACCAGACCATCCCGACCGCGATGGCGCAGGACTTCACGACCTACCAGGACGGCCAGACCGCGTTGGCGCTGCATGTGGTGCAGGGCGAGCGCGACCTCGTGTCCGACTGCCGCAGCCTCGCGCGCTTCACGCTGCGCGGCATCCCGCCGATGGCGGCCGGCGCGGCGCGCATCCGCGTGACCTTCACCGTCGACGCCGACGGCCTGCTGAGTGTGAGCGCCAAGGAGCAGGGCAGCGGCGTCGAGGCCAGCGTGGCGGTCAAGCCGTCGTACGGCCTGTCGGACGACCAGATCGCGACCATGCTGCAGGAGAGCTTCTCCACCGCGCAGCAGGACATGCAGGCCCGTGCGCTGGTGGAGTCGCGCGTCGATGCCGACCGCATGCTGCTGGCCACGCAGAGCGCGCTCGATGCCGACGGCGACCTGCTGAGCGCCGAAGAGCGCGCCGCCATCGACGCCTCGATGGCGCGGCTGCGCGATGTTGCCAAGAGCAGCAACGAGGCCGCCGTCATCGAAGCCGCCACGAAGGCGCTGGCCAACGACACCGAAGCCTTCGCCGCCCAGCGCATGAACGCGGGCATTGCACGCGCGCTCGCGGGCCGCAAGGTCGAATCCCTGTAGACAGAACCATTTCATGCCCACGATCAAGATCTACCCGCATCCCGAGTACTGCCCGCAAGGCGCCGAGATCACCGCGCCCGCCGGCACCTCGATCTGCGAGGCCCTGCTCGACCACGACATCAACATCGAGCACGCCTGCGAGATGAGCTGCGCCTGCACCACCTGCCACGTGATCGTGCGCGCGGGCTTCGACTCGCTGAACGAGGCGGAAGAGGGCGAAGAAGATTTGCTCGACCGCGCCTGGGGCCTGGAGCCGCAGTCGCGCCTGAGTTGCCAGTCGATCCTGGCGCAGGAAAATGTGACGATCGAGATTCCGAAGTACTCGATCAACCACGCCAAGGAAAACCACTGATGTCGCGCCAGATCGTTCTCGATACCGAAACCACCGGGCTGTCTGCGGAGAACGGCGACCGCATCATCGAGCTGGGCTGCGTGGAGTTGTTCGCGCGCAAGCTCACCGGCAACGACCTGCACATCTACTTCAACCCGGAGCGCGAGAGCCACGAGGACGCGCTCAAGGTCCACGGCCTGACCACCGACTTCCTGCGCGACAAGCCGAAGTTCGCCACGCTGGGCAAGGACATCATCGAGTACCTGCGCGACGCCGAACTCATCATCCACAACGCGGCCTTCGACGTCGGCTTTCTCAACAAGGAATTCGAGCGCGCCGGCCTGCCGCCGCTCAAGACCTTTGTGAGCGAAGTGACCGACACGCTGGCCATGGCCAAGCTGGTCTATCCCGGCAAGCGCAATTCGCTCGACGCGCTGTGCGACCGCTTCGGTGTCGACCGCTCGAACCGCACCTTCCACGGCGCCAAGCTTGACGCGCAGCTGCTGGCCGACGTCTACATCAACCTCACGCGCGGGCAGGACGCACTGCTGATCGACGTGGCCTCGAACGAGCCCGCGCAGGGCACCACCGTCGTGGCCATCGACCTGAGCCAGTTCGAGCTGCCGGTGATCGTGGCGGCCGAGCACGAACTCAGCGCGCACGAGGCCGTGTTGTCGCAACTCGACAAATCCAGCGGCGGAAAAACTTTATTTCGCCAAAACGGCTGAAAAGCTATGGCATAATCTGAGGCTTCGCACAACGCGATACGTGTTCAAGACGCTGAACTCAAAAGCAGTGTCTCAGGGCGGTTAGCTCAGGGGTAGAGCACAGCATTCACACTGCTGGGGTCGGAGGTTCGAAGCCTCCACCGCCCACCATTTAGACCTACGACAGACGGCACCATCAGGTGCCGTTTTCGTTTCAGGCGGCACCTTCGGGTGCCGTTTTTGTTGGTCCCGCGCAAATCCTGGTGCGATTCAGGATGGGTCTTCTGCACTCAGAACGACCGGCCTTCGCGGTTGCGCCGCAGATCGGCCTCCACCATCATCGCGCACAGCTCCTCCAGCGTCGTCCGGGGCTCCCAGCCCAGCGTCTTCCTGGCATGCGACGCATCGCCGATGAGCAGTTCCACTTCGGCGGGCCGATAGAACTTCGGATCGATCCTCACGAGGACCTTGCCGGTCTCGCGGTCGATGGCGACCTCTTCCTGCGCCGTCCCTTCGAAGCGGAGTTCGTAGCCCGCGGCCCTGAACGCCATGTCGACGAAATCCCGCACGGTTTCCGTGCGGTTGGTGGCGAGCACATAGTTGTCCGGCTTGTCGGCCTGCAGCATGCGCCACATGCCATCGACGTATTCCTTCGCATAGCCCCAGTCGCGCTTGGCGTCCATGTTGCCCAGCGTGAGCACATCGAGCTTGCCGAGCCTGATCTTGGCGGCCGCGTCGGTGACCTTGCGCGTCACGAATTCGCGGCCGCGCAACGGGCTCTCGTGGTTGAAGAGGATGCCGCAGCAAGCGAAGAGCCCGTAGCTCTCGCGGTAGTTCATCGTCATCCAGTGGGCGAAGAGCTTGGAGACGCCGTACGGGCTGCGGGGATAGAAGGGCGTGTCTTCCTTCTGCGGAATGGCCTGCACATTGCCGAACATCTCCGACGTCGAGGCCTGGTAGTACCTGATGCCGCGGTCCGTCAGGCGGATCGCGTCGAGCAGGTGGAGGGTGCCCAGTCCGTTGATGTTCGTGGTGGCTTCGGGCTGGTTGAAGCTCGCGCCCACGTAGCTCTGCGCCGCCAGGTTGTAGACCTCGTCGGGCTGCGCATCGCGAATGAGCGTGATCGAACTGCCCAGGTCCGTCAGGTCGTACTCCACGAGATGAAGCTCCGGATGGTCCTGGATGCCGAGCGACTCGATGCGCCAGAAGTTCACCGAACTGGTTCGGCGGAAGGTTCCGTAGACGGTGTAGCCCTTGCCCAGCAGCAACTCGGCCAGGTACGCCCCGTCCTGTCCGGTAATGCCAGTGACGACAGCACGTTTTTTCATGGCTTCAATGAGGTGAGAGGAAGGGAAGGGACGGGTCAGGCCGGCGCATCGACGCCACGTTCAGCCGCGGGCTGCAGGGCCGCTTGCAACGCGAGCGCCTCGCGCTTCTCGGCCGCAGGGCAGCGGCCGTAGGTGTCATCGAAGCGCACGATGTCGTCTTCGCCGAGGTAGCTGCCGGTCTGCACCTCGATCACTTCCAGCATCGTCTTGCCGGGGTTCTCCAGCCGGTGGATGGTGCCCGAGGGCAGGTAGATCGACTCGTTCTCCCGCACCAGCAGCACCTCACCGCCACGCGTGGCCTTGGCCGTGCCCTTGACGACGATCCAGTGCTCGGCGCGGTGGTGGTGCATCTGCAGCGACAGCTTGCCGCCGGGCTTGACGGTCAGGTGCTTCACCTGGAAGCGCTCGCCGGTGTCGATGCTGTCGTAGGCGCCCCAGGGCCGCACCACGCGGCGATGCTCGGTGGCCTCGACCGTGCCCTCGCGCGCCAGCATGCGCACCACCTCGGCCACCTGTTCGGCGCAGTCCGCGCCCGCGACCAGCACCGCGTCCGGCGTGTCCACGATGATCAGGTCCTCGGTGCCCAGCGCCACCACCGGCCGGTGCGGCGCATGGACGAAGGTGTTGCGCGAGTTCAGCACGCTGCCCGCGCCGCTCACGCGGTTGCCCGCCTCGTCGGCCGGGTGCAGCTGGGCCACCGCGTTCCAGCTGCCCACGTCGCTCCAGGCGCCCTCGAAGCGCACCACCGCGACGTCGGCGTGCTTTTCGAGCACCGCGTAATCGATGCTGTCGCTGCGGCAGCCTTCGAAGGCCTCGCGGTCCAGCCGCACGAAGCTGCCGTCGACCGACACCGCGGCGGTCGCGCGCTCACAGGTGGAGAGGATGTCGGGCGCATGCGTGCGCAGGGCCGCGACCAGCGTGCGCGCCTGGACCAGGAAGATGCCCGCGTTCCAGCAGTAGTTGCCCTGCAGGATCAGCGTTTGCGCCACCGCCGCCGTCGGCTTCTCGACGAAGCGCGCCACCGCGTGGCTGGGACCATGGCCCGTGGCCCCGGCCGCCTCGATGTACCCGTAGGCCGTGCTCGGAAAGCTGGGCGCGATGCCGAAGGTGACGATCTTGCCTGCCAGGGCTGCTTCGACGCCGCTGCGCATCGTGGCTTCGAACAGCGCCACGTCGGGAATGTGGTGGTCCGCGGGCGCAAAGAGCAGCAGGTCGTCGGGCTCGGCCAGCAGGGCCGCCGCAGCCATCGCTGCGGCCGTGTTGCGGGGCACGGGCTCGAGGATCTGGCGGCCCTGCGCGTGCGCGTTCTCGATCGCCTCGCGCACCAGGAAGCGGTGCTCTTCCGACGCGACGCAGGTGATGGTCCGGTTCAGGGTCGCGAGCCGTTCGAGCGTGAGGTGCAGCAGGCTCTTGTTGCCCACGATCGGTGCGAACTGCTTGGGAAAGGCCTTGCGCGACAGCGGCCACAACCGCGTGCCGCTGCCGCCGCACAGGACCACGGGATGGATGGTGGGGGTGTTCATGGTGACCAGCCTTTGTGTGTGCAGTGGGTGATGAACCGGATCGCTTCGAGGGCGTGCCGCTCAGATCAGGCCCGTGTGAACGGCGAGGTTCACCGCCTGGGCGCGCGAATGCACATGCAGCTTCTTGTAGATGCTCTTGATGTGCACGTTGACCGTCTGGCCCGTGATGCCAAGCTTGGCGCCGATCTCCGCCGAGACGTAGCCCGACGCCACGTGGCGAAGGACCTGGCTCTCGCGCGGTGTCAGCGTCGTGTCGCGCGGCGGCGACGCGTCGTCGGCGGGCTGCGGCTCGCGGGGCTGGTGGTTCAGGCGGTGCAGCAGGCGCCGCGCGAGCCGCGGCGTGATGACGGCGCCGCCGTTCACCACGTGCAGCACCGCATCGGCAAAGCTCTGCAGCCAGGCGTTCTTCAGCAGGTAGCCCGTGGCGCCCAGCTCGAAGGCGCGCAGCACGTGGGCATCGTCCTCGAGCGCGGAGATCACGATGATCTCGCCGTTGCCATGGTGACGGCGCGCCTCGGCGATCAGCTCGAAGCCCATGCCGTCGCTGAGGCGCAGGTCGACCATCAGCACGTCGAACGCATGCGTGGCCAAGAGCTTGCGCCCCTCGCGGATGCTGTCGGCCTGGCCTTCGAGCTGGATGCGCAGGTCCGACAGCAACTCCTGGGCGATCACCCGGCGCATGTACTCGTCGTCGTCGATGAGCAGCACGCGCACCGGCGATTTTTCCTGGCCCGTCATGAAGTCCGGCCACAGCCTCGCGGCGGGCGCGCACACGGGGGCGGACGGGCCCGGGCGGCGCGGCGCCATCACGGCGGGGGTGGGGTCGCCAGAGGGTGTGAGCGTGTTTTCAGCCATGTTCTTGCCCCGGTTGAAGTGAGTGAGGAACGGCGGTCGGTGCGGCGCCGTCGGCGGCGCGGACCGGGAAGCCCGGCACCGGTTCGTCGAAGCCGCGCGGGTTCGCCAGCTGCCAGCGCCAGCTGTCGGCGCACATCTGGTCCAGGCTGCGCTGTGCGCGCCAGCCGAGCCGGTCCTGGGCGTGCTGCACGTCCGCCCAGTAGGCCGGGGCGTCGCCGGGACGGCGCGGACCGATGTGCACCGCGATGCGGTGCCCGCATGCGCGTTCGAAGGCCGCGATCACGTCGAGCACCGACGCGCCGTGCCCCGTGCCCAGGTTCACCGTGAGCAGGCCCCGATGCAGCGTCGCGTACCGCAGGGCCGCCACATGGCCTTCGGCCACGTCCATCACGTGCACGTAGTCGCGCACACCGGTGCCGTCGTGCGTCTCGTAGTCGTTGCCGTGCACGACGACGTGCCCGCGCTCGCCCACCGCGACCTGCGAGACATACGGCACCAGGTTGTCGGGCGGCCCCTGCGGGTGTTCGCCCAGCAGGCCGCTCTCGTGCGCGCCGATCGGGTTGAAGAAACGCAGGCATGCGATGCCCCAGCGCGGATCGGAGCGGGCGAGGTCCGCGAGCATGCGCTCCACCATCACCTTGGAGCGCCCGTAGGGGTTGACGGCCGCGTACGACGCGCTTTCCCGTATCGGCGAGCGCGGGATGTCGCCGTAGACCGTGGCCGAGGACGAGAAGATCAGCGTGCGCACGCCGGCGCGCTCCATGGCCCGCGCCAACGCGAGGCTGCCAGCCACGTTGACGTCGTAGTAGCCGAGCGGGTCGCTCACCGAGCGGCTGACCGCCTTCAGCCCCGCCAAGTGCAGCACCGCGTCGACCCCGTGCTCGGCGAACACGCGGTCGAGCACCGCTGCGTCGCGCACGTCGCCGCGCACGAGCTGCGGCTGCACGCCGCAGATGCGTGCCACGCGCTCCAGCGAGCGCGGGTCGCTGTTGACCAGCGTGTCCAGCACCACCGGCAGGTAGCCGGCCGCGATCAACGCCACGCAGGCGTGGCTTCCGACGAAGCCGGCGCCACCCGTCACGAGAATCTTTGAGTGGGTCATGGTTGGGACTCGCGCAGTGGGGTTGGCGTGGCCGTGCCTCGGTCTGCCACGCAGCGAAGCAGCGCCTGCTCGAAGCGCGACAGGATGGCGTCCTGGTCGAGCTCCGTCTGCGCGAACGCGCGGCCCGCCGCACCGAGCGCCTGGCGCAGGCCCGGCGAGCACGCGAGCTGCGCGATCGCGTCGGCCAGCACGGCCGCATCGCCCGGGGGCACCACGAAGCCACGGTCTGCGACCACGCGTGCGAGTTCGGTGCCGGGGTGCGCCGTGGCGATCACGGCCTTGCCGCTCGCGAACATGCCGGCCAGCTTCGAGGGCATCACGAGGTCGGCTGCATCGGCGCGCTGCGGCAGCACGTGGATGTCGGCCGTGCCCAGCAATTCGTTGAGCCGTTCGGCGGGCTGCAGGTCGAGAAAGTGCACGCGGTCCAGGCCGGCGCAGGCCGACATCAGCGGGCCGCGGCTCGGGCCGTTGCCGCAGATGACGAAGTGAATGTTCCGCCGGTCGGCCAGCAGGCCCGCGGCCTCGGCCAGCAGTTCGATGCCCTGCTTGGCGCCCAGGCTGCCCGCATAGAGCACAACCACGGCATCGGGCGCAATGCCCAGCTCGGCCCGGTAGCCATCGGCCGCGCGGGGAGCGGGGCGGATCGCCGACACGTCCACCCAGTTCGGAAAGAGAACCAGCCGGCCTTCGCTGATGCCCTTGCTCCTGGCCTTGTCGACCATGGCCGCCGAAATGGTCGACACGCGGTCGAACCTTGCCAGCAGCCATCGCTCGAGCGACAGCGCGACGCGCCGCACGCCCGCGCCGCGCACGAGGCCCAGGCCGAACGCCGCATCGACTTCGAAGTCCTGGATGTGCAGCCACGACCTGATGCCGAGCAGCTTCGCGAAGCACAGCACCGCGGGCGCGCAGAAAAGCGGCGGCTCCACGACGAGCACCAGGTCGGGCTTCCAGCGCGCCTGCGCCAGCAGCAGCGGCATGCTCGACAGCATGAACGAGCACAGGTGCGCCACGCGCGCCAGCGCACGCGGCTGCGAAGGCACCCAGGTGGGCGCGCGCCAGACCGTGAGGCCGTTGCGCCCGGTGGTCTTGCGATAGGCCCAGGCCGAATGGCCCTCGAACACCGCCCAGTGCGGGAAGAAGGGCGGCGCCGCGATCACGCGCACGTCGTGGCCCCGGGCCTGGAGCCAGTCGGCCATCTCGCCCGAGTATTTGCCGATGCCGGCCAGCTCGGGCGCGAAGTTCATCGAGTACAGCAGGATCTTCACGGCGACCTCCCCAGGGCCGGGCGCAGCAGGCGCACGATCGGAAAGAAGCCGAACAGCGCGCGCATGCGCAGCTCGTACAGCACGAAGTCGGTGACGAAGGCAATGAAGAAGACGTAGTGCGGCTTGTCGGGAAAGAGCGCGATCACGACGCCGTACGAGGCCAGCCGCAGCGCGAACTCCAGCAGCGTCCACCACCCGAGCGAGCCCATCGTGGCGTTCAGCGCGAGCATCGTTTCGTGATGGACCGTGTAGGTCCTCAGCAGGAAGTACGGCGCGATGCACACGAAGATGTCGCGCGCCTCGGGGCCGAGCTTCAGCAGCGGCGCGGCCACCGCCATCAGCCCCGCCAGCCCCACGAAGAGCACGCAGCCGAGCAGGAACGAATGCCGCGCCAGCCGCAGCTTCTCGATCGTCAGGTTGGCTGCATTGGCGTCCAGCATCGCCGGCGTCTTCGTGACGAGAAAGGCCTGCACGAACTGCGAGGGCGCCTCCGCGAGAAGGAAGGCCAGCTTGAACGCGCCCACGTAGCCCAGCGGCATGAAGAGCGCCACCAGCAGCAGGTCCGACTTGCGCAGCAGGAAGGTCAGCAGCGCATACACCGTGGCGCTGGCCTGCGACGCGAGCGCCAGCACGGGCGGCCCGGCCGGCGGCGCCGCGCCGTTCGCCGGCAGGAAGATGGCCGCGCCCACGAGCACCAAGGCCAGCAGATTGATGGCGAGCAGGTGCGCCACACCGATCTCCAGGCCGAGCGCAGCGAGCGTCGCCACGCCCAGCACCAGCACGGTCGCGCGCACGCCCGACTCCAGGTTGAGCAGGCCCGCATGGCCCAGGCCCCGGCTGTACGACAGGCGCAGGCTGTTGAAGGCGAAGACCGCGAGCGACAGCACGATCAGCACGAAGGGCGCGCCGGCCACCGGCAGGCGCTGCGCGCCCACGACGCCGGCCGCGAGCAGCGCGGCCAGCGGCAGCCCGATCGCCAGCGTGCGCAGCAGGTCGCCGCGCGTCACCCGGGGCGGCACGCTCGCGGCATTGCGCGAGAACAGCAGCGAACTGCCCAGCGTGCCCACGACCAGCGCCACTTCGAGCACCGACTGGTAGACGGAGTACTCGCCGAAGCGCGCGGGCGCCACCTGCGCCGCGATCAGGAAGATCGCCAGGAAGCCCGACAGGTACACATACAGCCGCGACGCGAGCGCCCCCAGCCCCAGGCGCTGTGCCAGGCGGATGCCTGGCAGGGCGAACGAGGTGCCGGCGGCGGGCTTCATGGCGTGCTCCCATCCGCGGGGTGCTTGGCCGCCGGCGCGTCCGCGAAGCCCAGGCTGTCGGCCATGCGGCGCGCGCGCGAGGCGATCCGGTGCGCGTTGTTCTTGGCCCGGCGCGCCATCTGCAGTGCCCAGGTCAGCGCCGCGACCGTGTACACGCGGCGATGCAGCGCGGGCTGCATCGCCAGCTTGGCGGCGCCCTGGAAGTGCAGCGCGAGCACGCGCACCGTGTCGCCCACTGGCGTCTGCAGGCAGGGCTGGCCGTCGACGAAGGCCAGCCGCTTGGCGCCGCCGCGCACGCGGAACTCGCGCACGAAGTGGTTGGTGCCGCCGTTGACGTTGTGGTCGATCACCTGGCCGTCGAACACCCGGTTGATCGGCACGGTGTTGCCGCTGGCCTGCGCCCACAGGTACAGCAGCGTCATGTCGGACACCCCGCCGCGCACGCTGCGGGTCGCGAAGCGCTCGGCAATGTCGCGCAGCTGGTGCAGGCCCGCGGGCGTGCTGTACATGCGCAGGAGGCAGGCGACGAAGTCCTGCAGGCCGGCCGCCGTCCAGTAGCTCACGTGCGGCGAGATCTGGCAGGGGTTCCAGCCGTCCGTGGGCAGGATGCTGGAGCCGGAGAAGTCGGCGTGGCCCACCAGGCGCGCGATGTGCGCGCCGACGCCTTGAAACAGCAGCACGTCGCTGTCGATCAGCACGAAGGCGCGGCAATCGGGGTGCGCTGCGAGATGGTTCGCCAGGAGGAAGTAGCGCCGGAAGCAGATCTTCTCGAACGCCGGCGTGTTGCTCGACAGGTGCACGTAGGCCTGGCAGAAGCGTTCGTATGCCGGTCCGGCGTCGGTGTCCGACAGGACGACCAACTGCTCCTGCGCCATGGCCGCGGATTCGCAGCACAGGCGCAGAGCCGTGTTCTGGCGGTCTTCCACAACGATGAAGGGGAGGGCGTGGTCCATGGTCGGGCAAGCGGGTTGGTACGGTTCAGGGCCGCGGCGCGGTGGCGCTGCGCACCAGCGCGACGTGGGCGGGAAGAAAGTGGAAGTCGGCGTCCAGCGGCATGTCGAGCGTGAGCATTCCGCCCCGCGCGTTCGCGTCGCCGATCCAGCTGCGCAGTTGCGTCGCCGAGAAGCGCGGCGCGCTCGGCTGGGCCCAGGAGGCGCCCAGCGGTGTCAGCACATGCAGCCGGAGTTCGGAGGGCGGCGAGGCCAGTCGTGCGGTGGGCTGCAGGTACTCGCCCGCCATGAGGTTCTGGCACGGCGCGCTCTTGAGGCTGAAGCGCGCCGCCCCCTCGCCGGCGTTGAAGGCCAGCCACCGGGTGGGGGCGCCGCTGCGCGCGGCCGCGCAGAACCGGTCCCAGTCGCGCGTCGTCATGCCTGTCGTGTTGTAGACACCGTCGAACCACCAGCCCGTGGCGAGTGGGCCGTAGTGCTGCGACCAGCTGTCGATCACCGCCGACCAGGCGGTGATGAAGCGCGTCGGCGGTGGCTGCTGCTCGGAGACATCGCCCAGGCACTCCATCAGGTAGGCGTCCCCTTGCGGCGCGCGGAACGGCAGGTAGAGGATCAGCGCGATGCCGTGGCGGCGCAGCGCGCGGCCGATCTCCATCGGCAGGTCGCGCGGCGAACGGTGCGCGGCGCTGCGCGGGCACAGCGCTTCGAGCGCGGCGTTCGGCGCGATGAACTGGCCGTTGTTCTGCCCGAGCGTGAGGATGAGATGGCCGGCGCGCATCCCGGCAAGTTCAGCGGCGAAGGCGTCGACGTCGAAGCGTCCGATGCCGGCGATGGACTGCTTGTCGGGCAGGTAATGCACCATCACGCCGAAGCCCGGGACGCCCTGCGTTTCGGGCAGTGCGGCGACGGCCGGCCGCGCCCACGCGGCCAGCCCGAACGCCAGCACCGCGAGCGCGCGAAGCAGGGAGCGTGCACGGTTGGTCATGGCGTGGCCCTCGCCAGCGACGCGTCGCCGCGCTTCAGCCTGAGGTAACTCGCGGCCACCGCGCCCGGCGTGCAGACCCGCGAGAGCGACCATGCGGGGCGCGTGCGCTGGTGCGCGGCCAGGTAGCGCTCGATGCTGCCGAGGCCGACGAATTCGTTGCCGATGAAGAACGCGTAGCCCGCGAAGAGCTCGCGGTGCACCGGAAGGTCCGAGAGCAGCAGCGGCACGCCCAGCGTGGCCGCTTCGGCGGCCGACAGGTTGAAGCCCTCGAAGGTGGACAGCGAGATGAAGGCCGTCGCGCCCCGGTACAGCCGCAGGAGTTCTTCCCGCGATACCAGCCCCCGGTGCCGCACGCAGCCGCGGAACGCGGGCGCCATGGCCGAGATCATGCGTTCGACCTCCTTGGCGCCGTTGCCGGTGATGTCGAGGTAGTCGACCAGGCCTTGGCGCTTCATGCGCACGAAGAGCTTCAGGATGCCCTCGAAGTTCTTGTGCGGGTAGTAGTGGTAGGCCGCGATCAGGTAGCGCCCGTCGGGTGCTGCCGTGCGGTCGGCGTTCGCGGCGACGGCGCCCGCATCCACGGGATTGAAGATCACCGCCGGGTGCTCGCAGCGCCTGAAGTGCCGCTCGAAATCTTCCTGGCTGCTGCGGCTGATGAAGACCACGTCGGCGGCGCTGCGCGCGACGCGGTGCAGGTTCCAGTCGAGCCAGAGGCGCTTGCGCGCGCTGAAGTACTGCGGGTACGACTTGTACTGCACGTCGTGCACCACCACGATCGAATCCCGGTGGCGGCCGAAGGGCGCCAGCAGCGAGAAAGGCAGGAAGTAGTTCGGGAACAGCGAGTACACGCGCTCCCCGCGCAGCCACCCGCGCACCAGGTGGACGTTGTAGAGCAGCGTGTCGAGGATGAAGCGGCTGATCTTCAGCCGCCGTGCGGCCGCGTACAGGTGCGGATGGCGCTCGCTGACCGGCTGCACCTCGTGGCCCGGCGCGTCGCGCATGCTCTCGAGCAGCACCTCGGACACGTTCAGCACCCCGCCCGCCGACGCGTTGAGCCGGATGGTGTCGTAGAAGAGGTAGGTGGCCATGGTCGCTCCTGCGTGCGTGCGTTCTCATGCGGTCGGCAGGCTGGCGCGCGCCGGGCGGGGGGCCGGCCTGCGGAACCACGCCGCGAGGCTGCCGGCGACGACGGCCGCGACCAGCCCCGAGACGGCGAACGGTCCCCAGCCCAGGATCGGCCCGCGCAGGAACGGCACGTAGGCCGCCAGCAGCACCAGCGCGCACAGGTAGCCGGCCGTCAGCGTGCGTTGCGGGTCGATGGCCTTGTCGACGAGGCGAAAGAGCGCCGAGACCGCGAAGCCCAGCAGGGCCGGGCCCGCCAGCCCGAAGTCGAAGTAGGCGGTGGTGAAGGGCGGCAGCGACAGGTTGCTCTGCGAGAAGTTGCCCAGCACGGCCGGCCAGCCGAGCGGGTCGTAGCCAGGGAACATCTTCAGTTCGCGCGGCAGGATGAAGGAGAAGGCCGAGAGCAGGTAGCGCCCGAAGCCCAGATCGGGCGAGGGCGCGCGCTCCAGGATGCCCGCGACGACGAACATCGCGTCGAAGTCCTGGCTGAAGGGGTACGACGCCAGCTCCGCGCCCCACATGGCGTCCCGCGAGATCAGGTTCAGCACCGGCCCCAGGCCCGCGATGGCGCCGAAGATCACGGCGGCGAGCGTCCACCGGTGGCGCCGCCCCAGGGCATGGATGAGCAGCGGGAGCAGCCCGATCAGGATGACCTGGCGCGCCGTGTTGACCGGGTTGGCGGCGATGGCGGCCAGCGCGAACGCGAGGCCCGCGACGCACCAGGCCCACAGCGTGCGCTGGCGCGTGGCATGGATCGCGAGCGCCACGCAGCACAGCAGCACCATGAGCTTGGGCAGCGTGGAATAGACGATGTACTGGACCGGCGCGGCCTCCTCTTCGGAAATCACGCCGCGCGCCGTGAAGTTCATGTCGGGGCGCAGGAAGAGCATGGCGAACGCCACCTCCAGGCAGGCCAGCAGCAGGAAGGGGTGGGCGACGCCGGCACTGAGCGCGCGCTGCGCCGGCCGGGGCGCGGCGGGCGGCTCGGGCAGGCCCAGCCGTGCGGCTTCCACGCCGGCCATGTACAGCAGCACGAGCATCAGCCCCTGCGTGTGCGCGGCCTGGCCGACGATGCCGACCTCCCAGAAGTCGGTGTCGGTCGCGATCTGCATCGCCGGCGCCAGCGAGAAGTAGATGAGAACCGCCGTGTAGTGGATCAGCAGGAACACGCTGTCGCTGGCGGTGCCCAGCATCGACAGCTGCACCACCGTCAGCACGAACACCACCCCGTAGCCCCAGACAGGATCGATCAGCCCGCACAGCGCGGCGCAGACGATGCCGGACCAGAAGACGAGGGTTCTCATGGCGAGGTCCGTTTCTGCTTCAGGCGTGCTCAGCCTCGGCGGCGGTTCGGCGCGCCGTCTGGTAGTCCGCATAGGTGCGGCGCAGCCCTTCGGCCAGCGGCACGGTGGCGTGCCACCCGAAGCTGGCCGCGCGCGACACGTCCAGCAGCTTTCGCGGTGCGCCGTCGGGCTGGGCCAGGTCGTAGTGGATGCTGCCCTCGTAGCCCACCACCTCGCGGATGTGCTCCACCAGCTCGGCGATCGAGACGTCCTCGCCCGTGCCGAGGTTGATGTGGCCGCGCATCGGATCGGTGTGCTGGTCGTAGGCGGCGCGCGACAGGTTCATCACGTCCAGGCAGCCTTCGACCATGTCGTCCACGTACAGGAATTCGCGCCGTGCCCGGCCGCTGCCCCAGATCAGCACGCTCGGCGTGCGGCTGATCTTGGCCAGGTGAAAGCGCTGGATCAGCGCGGGCACCACGTGGCTGTTCTCCAGGTGGTAGTTGTCGCCGGGCCCGTAGAGGTTGCTCGGCATCACGCTGCGGAAGTCGACGCCGTGCGTGGCGCCGTACTGCCGGTTGTAGCTCTCGCACAGCTTGATGCCCGCGATCTTGGCGATCGCGTAGGGCTCGTTGGTGGGCTCGAGCTTGCCGGTGAGCAGGGCCTCTTCGCGGATCGGCTGTTCGGCCAGGCGCGGGTAGATGCAGCTGGAGCCGAGGAACAGCAGCCGCTTGACGCCGGCGAGAAAGGCCTGGTGCGTGAGGTTGGCCGCGATCAGCAGGTTCTCGTAGATGAACTGCGCGGGATAGGTCATGTTGGCGTGGATGCCGCCGACCTTGGCCGCCGCCACGTAGACCTGGTCGATGCGCTCGGTCGCGAAGAAGCGCGCGACCGCCGCCTGGTCGAGCAGGTCGAGCTCGGCGTGGCTGCGCGTCACGACCTCGTGGCCGAGTTCGCGCAGGCGCCTCGTGAGCGTCTGGCCGACCATTCCGCGATGACCTGCAACATAGATTCGCATGGTGTTCTTTCAGTGAAGGAAGAGGGGACTGCGGGTCTCAGCGCGAACCGCGCGCCCCGAGCACGACGCGGAAGGTCTTCAGCAGGATCACGACGTCGCGCAGCAGCGAGAGCGTGGCGACGTACTCGGCGTCCATGGCCGCGCGGCGGCGGTAGCTCACCTCGTTGCGTCCGCTGATCTGCCACAGGCCCGTGATGCCCGGGCGCACCGCGCAGTAGTACGCCCAGTACGGGCCGTAGAGCTCCTTCTGGGCAAACATGCAGGGGCGCGGGCCGACCATGCTCATGTCGCCCTTGAGCACGTTCCAGAACTGCGGGAACTCGTCGATGCTGTAGCGGCGCAGGAAGGCCCCGAAGCGGGTGATCCGCGGGTCGTGCTCGAGCTTCTGGAACTTCTCCCATTCGCGCCGCGCCGCGTCGTTCTCGCGCAGGTGGCGGGCCAGCAGGGCATCGGCGTCGGGCGCCATGGTGCGGAACTTGTAGAAGCGGAAGATCCGGCCGTCGCGGCCGTAGCGCGGCTGCACGTAGATGGCCGGGCCGCCCGAGGTCAGCAGCACGCCGAGGGCGATCAGCGCGTAGGCCCAGCCCAGGAACAGGAAGAAGGCGCCCGCCAGGAGGATGTCCATGGCGCGCTTGGCGGCCTGCAGGAGCCGCGAGCCGCCCACCGGCACAGGGCGGGCGGCGCTGCGGTGCGGCGTGCGTGAAAGGTGCGTGCTCATGATGTCGCGCGCTCCGGTTCGGCGCGGGGGGTGTGCCCCAGCGCGGGCGGATAGATGTTCGGCGGCAGGCCGTAGGGCCCGTAGTCGTAGCCGTAGGCGTTGTGGCGTTGCCGCGCGTCCTGCGCGTTGAGCACCACGCCGTGGAACGCCGCGCCCACGTGCGCCAGCCGCTTGGCACTCTCCACCAGATCGCCCATTTCGCTGTCGCCGGCGCGGGCCACGAGCATCAGGGTGCCCACGTCCGGTGACATCGCCACGGTCTCGGTCGCCAGCAGGATCGGCGGCGCATCGATGACCACGGCGTCGTACAGCGCCGAGAGGGTCTCCAGCAACCGCGTGAACGCAGTGGAACCCATCATCGTGGCCGGATCGAGCGGCAGCTTGCCGGTGGTGATCACGTCCAGGTGCGGCAGCACCTGCGCATGCACCGCCTGCGCGAGCGTGGCGGTGCCGGCGATCAGCTCCGACAGGCCGGTGGTCGCCTTGAGCCCGAACTGGCTCGCCAGCTTGCCGCGGCGCATGTCGGCGTCGATCAGCAGCACGCGCTTGCCCGAGGCCGCCAGCACGGCCGAGAAATTCGCCGACAGGAAGGTCTTGCCCGCGCCCGGTGTGGCGCTGGTCAGCAGGATGCGGTTGTTCTGCGCGCCGGCCACCAGGAAGCCCAGCGCGGTGCGCAGCCTGCGCACGCCTTCGAGCGCCGGGTCGTCCGGGTGCGAGGCCGCCAGCAGCTTCACCCCGGGCCGGCCTTGCCGGATGGCGCGGTCGAGCGCGCCCTGCCGCGTGCTGAGCGCGATCGTGCTGTAGACGTTCAGGCCGGTGCGCATCTCGATCTCGTCGGGGGTGGCGACCGTGTTCTTGAGCACCTTGCGAAGCACCGACGTGACCGCGCCCAGGAACAGCCCCACGACCAGCGCCAGCGCCATCACGATCACCGCCTTGGGCCGCACCGGCTTCTCGGGCGACAGTGCCTGGTCGAGCACGCGCACGTTGCCGATGCGGCCTTCGCGGGCCAGGCGCATCTGCAGCGAGCTGTTCAGGAGCGACGAATAGAGCTCGGTGTTGACCTTGATGTCGCGCTGCATGCGCAGCGAGTTCTGCTGCAGCATCGGCATGCGGCGGATGCGGTTGTCCACGCCGCCCAGCTCCTTGCGCAACGAGGCGATCTGCGCGTCGAGCGTGATCAGCATCGGGTGCTGGCTGGTGAAGCGGCTTGCCAGGTCCAGGCGCTTCTGGCGCGCGTCGAGCAGCTTGGCCTGCAGGTCGACGTTCTGCGACAGCGCGTTGCGCGCCTCGTCGTCCAGGCTGATGGTTCCGTTCTGGTTGCGGTACTGGTTGTAGGCCTCTTCCGACTGTTCCAGCTGCTGCTTGAACTTGGGCAGCTCGGTGCCCAGGAAGTTCAGCGTGCGCTCGGCCTGCGCGGTTTTCTGGTCGATGTTCTGGCGCATGTACAGGCGCGCCACTTCGTTGAGCAGGTTCGCCAGGTGCTCGCGATCGTCGGTCTGCCAGCTCACGTCGATCACGCTGGACTGCTTGCCCTTCTCGATCACGCGCAGCTCGCGCTGCAGCTCGAGCATGGTGAGCTGCGTGGAATGCCGCGTCAGCTCGAAGGCGCCGCCGGGCCGGGCGTCGATCGAGGCCACGAGCAGGTGGACCGTGCCGCCCGGCACCGAGCTGTCCTGCGGCTCGCCGACCCGGCCGTGCAGCGGGGTGTCGAGGTCGGGGTGCGTGAGGGTGTAGGTGCCGTCCTTGCCGGCGGTCAGCAGGAACTTCTTGCCCTCGAGGGCCGGCGGCACGTCCATCTGCGCGACCGCGATCCGCTCGGTGCCCGACACATAGCCGCGCATGCCGAGGAAGCCCGGCCTGGACAGCGTCTTCGAATGCCGTGCGATGAAGGCGCCCACGACCGGGATGTAGTGCGGCCGTGCCTTGATGAACAGCTTGGTGTTCTCGATCGCCTGGCCGAGCACCATGCGCGACTTCAGGATCTCGGCCTCGCCCGAGGTCGGCGTCTTCACGCCCACGCCGTTGACCGCGGCATCGCCCGCGCCGCCGGGCGAACGTTCGGCATCCTCGAGCTGGATCAGCACGTTCGCTTCGTACACGCGCGGCCCGAAGAGCGCGTAGCCCGCGCCCAGCACCAACACCGCGGCGGTGACCGAGGCGATCAGCCATCGGTTGTCCAGCATCAGGTCGACGTATTCCTTGAACCTCGAGTGCGGGCGCTCGGGTTCCGGGCTGTACGGTGCGGGAAGCGGGGGGTACCAACGCGCATTCATGGGCTTCACCTTCTTTGTCGTGTTCGGGCCGGGGCTGCGCGGCCTACCTGCTGCGGGCGGTGTCGCGCGCGAGGTTGATCACCTGGGCGGCGGGAAGGATCAGGTTGGCGACCCGGTTCCACGAGACCAGCGGCACGCGGTCGACATAGACGACGTCGCGCGGCCGCAGCTCGAAGCGGTCGGCCAGCGCGAGCGCGGCCGGGTTCTTCGCGTTCAGGCTGAAGATCTGCGGCGTGTCGGGCGTCTGCGGCGAGTTGCGGATCACGTAGATCTGCCCGGGGTCGGCCGTGAGCAGGTCGGGCCCGCCCGCATCGCCGAGGGCCTCGTTCAGGCTCATGCGGCCGTTGCGCATCAGCAGTGCCGAGGGCCGCAGGATCTCGCCCATCACGTAGATGCGGCTGTCGTCCCGGCTGCCGACGTACACGATGTCGCCGTTGCGCAGCGGGATGTTGTTGGCGTCGGCGCCGAAGCGCTTGAGCTGCATCAGGTCGATGACCACCGTGCGGTCGCCGCGCGTGAGCGTCACATGCGAACGGTCGCCCCCGGCGGTGATGCTGCCCGCGCGGTTGAGCGCCTCGGACAGCGTCATCGGGATGTCCGTGAAGATCTGCAGCCCCGGCGTGCGGACCTCGCCCTCGACATAGGCGCGCTGGCTGCGGAACGACTGGATGCGCACGCTCACCAGCGGTGCCTTGATGATGCTGCCGATGCGCTTGGCGATCAGCTCGGACGCACCGCTTTCCGTCAGGCCCTGCAGCCGGGTGCGGCCGATGTAGGGAAAGCTGATCTCGCCCGCGGCATCGACGATGAAGCCCGGCGCCACGGTGACGCCGGTCGGGTCGCTCTGCTGCGCGATCACCGCGCCCAGGTTGGGCTGCAGCTCGGGGTTGTTGTAGACGGTGATGCCCACCACGTCCCCCGGCCCGATGGTGTAGGGCGCGGGCCGGCCGAACAGCGCCTTCACGTCGGGCGGGATGCCAGTGTTCCCGGCGAGCTGCGCGCGGACCAGCTCCGGCGTGATGGCCGCGATCCTGCCGCCGGCCGTGCCGTCGGCCGACTGCAGCGGGCCCGGCGTGCCGAAGCCGGGTGCGCAGCCGCACAAGCCGAGCGACAGCAGCAGTGCCATGGCGCGCGACCGGAAGCGGCCACCGGGAAGGGCGCGGGCGCCCTCGGTGGCGAGGAGGCGCTCGCCGCGCGGGTTCGCTGGGGTTGCGGATGTCATGGCAATCTCCTTGGCTTCGGTTGTTGTTTCAGGGCGCGGCGAGCGTGGCCGGGATCGCGCGCGGGGTGCCTGTCGCCGGACGGTCCTGCCGCTGCGGGCTGCCGGTGGCCAGACAGTGCTCGACGACCCAGTCGCCGACGGACTGCAGGAAGAGCTGCTGGCCCTTCACCGTGCAGACGGTGTGGTCCACGTCCCGCATGAACTCGTACTGCAGGCCCTGCATGAACGGTTCGCGGCGCAGGGCGCCGAGCTGGTCGCGGTCGCGGTCGCAGACATGCAGCGATCCCGAATACAGCAGCTGCACCGCGACCTCGCGTTCGACCAGCCGCTTCATCGTGGCTTCGAACCAGATCGCGTTGACGTTGGGCGGCCGCCGGTCCACGAAGTAGCCCGGCAGCGGCTTGCCCACCGTGCTGCCCGGCAGATGGCGCAGCACCCAGCGCCGCGCCTTGCCGGGGAACGACGGGTGCAGCGGCGCCGCGAGCGCGCGGCGCACCGTGAGCTCCCAGCGCGTGCGCCGCTGGGGAAAGGCAAAGCCGTCGAACAGCGAGAGCGCCACCATGCGCGCGTCCACCGCGGCGGCCGACATGGCGTGCTCCACGCCCGAGCACATGGCCACGGTCGCGAACTGGCCGATGCCCTGCATGCGCTGCACGAGGTCCATGGCGGCCTGCAGGCTGTGCACGGCGCGCGTCTGCAGGTCGGGCCCGGTGTCCAGCGCCTCGCTGTCGCCGATGCCGCCCAGGTCGAAGCGCAGGCTGCCCACGCCGCGCGCGGCCAAGAGGTGCGCCAGCTTCACGTTGATGCGGCGCGGCCCGACGCGGTGGTTCGCGCCCATGTTGAACATCAGGCAGGCGACGGGGGCCGGCACGCGCTGCGCGGGGAGGGTGAGCATGCCCATCAGTGCGTTGCCGGGGCCGAAGCACACCGGGGTCTGCGTCATGTCATTCATGGATGGCTCCCTGCAGGCGGTTGAGCGCATCGGCCGGCACCATCGCGCTGTGGGGAAAGGGGTCGGACGTCCAGTCCAGCGGGTGGCTCAGGTAGGCCAGGCGCACCGGCATGTGGCGCGACTGCTGCTCGGCCGCCCATTGCGCGGTGGACGTGTCGTCGGGCGGGGCCAGCACCAGGGTGTCGTGCAGGGCCGTGAGCGGCAGCGACTGCGGCGTGAGGGCGCGCAGCTGCGCCTGCAGCGCCGGCGAGAGACGCACGCCCAGCGCCTCCTCGGGCAGCGCATCCGGTTCCCGCGCGAGGCTGCGGCGCCAGGACAGGTCGGGAATGCAGAAGGTCGTGTCGATCGCCTCGACGTGCCGCTCGCGCAGCAGGCGCGCGTAGCCCGGCCCGTCGATCACCGGTTCCCAGAGCACCAGCCGCGCCGGGTCGCAGCGCCCGTTGCGCGCGGCCAGCACGGCCAGGGTGGCGCCCAGCCGCGCGCCGATCCACACGATGGCGGCATGGGGTGCGTGCCGCCGCAGCTCCTCGTGCGCCGCGCACAGGTCGCGGCGCCAGCCGTCGAGCTCGCCCTCGCTCTCGTCGCCCGGCGAGTCGCCGGAGCCGTAGAAGTCGAAGCGCAGCGTGGCGATACCGGCGCGCGCGAGGCGTTCGGCCAGCACCTTGAAGAAGCGGTGGGTGCGCAGGCCCTCCTGGCCGAAGGGCGGGCACAGGAGCACCGCGGTGGGCTCGCCCCGGTGGTCGTCGGCGGCGTGGAACGCGCCGAAGACCTGGCGCGAGGCCGGCCCGAACATGAGCGGCGTGAAGAGGGTCATGCGACACCCCCTGCGCATCGCGCCTCGCTCATCCCCTTGCGCGGATTCGGTGGGCGCTGGCGGCGGCCTTCGGCGCCGGCCTGCGAGGGCCGGGCGCGGGCTTCGGTATGGCGCCATTCGGCGAGCGAGCCCACGCTGTCCGCCCGCGCGGGCGCGGGCCCCAGTGCCAGCACCAGGATGCGGCCGGCCACCGGCAGCTCGACGCTGCGGCTGTCCGGTGCCAGGCCCACGTCGAAGCTCTGCGGCGACACCAGCAGGCCCACGCCGATGGCCTTCAGGCAGGCTTCCTTGCGGGTCCAGCAGGTCAGGAAGGCGCGGTCGCGTTCGTCGGCGGGCAAGGCGGCCAGCGCCTCCTGTTCGCGCCGCGTGAAATGCGCCGCCGCCAGGTCGGCCGCGTCCGGCATCGGGCGCAGCAGCTCGACGTCGGCGCCCAGCGGGCCGCGACCGCCGATGGCGATCAGCGCCAGGCCCTGGCTGTGGCTGAGCGAGAACTGGGTGCGCGGGTGGCCCGCGAGCGACGGCTTGCCGAAGGCGCCGGTGGCCAGCGTCAGCGCGTCGGGGGCCAGGCCCGTGTACGCGCACAGCGCCTGGCGCAGCGCGACATGGGCCGCCAGGAAGCGCTGGCGGTCGACGGGAAAGCGCAGGTTCTCGGCGCGTGCGCGCTCTTCCTCCGACAGGACCTGGGCGGGCAGGGTGTCGGTGAAGCTGTCCAGCTCGACGTACCGGCAGACCGGTGCGTCGATGGACAGTGCGTTGGCGGCGCCGGTCATGGTCACCCCTTGCGCAGCCAGCTGCCGAGGGCGCCGAGCAGCCCGCCGCGCTGTGCATGCGCGGCCGTGCCGGCGGCCAGGTCGGCGAGGTCCGAAGGCACGCCGTGCGGCGTGCCATGCGCCGAGGACGCGATCTGCCCGAGGTTCTCGAACAGGTAGCGGCGCGGCTCCACGCGGTGCCCCAGCGTCTGCGCCGCCTGCTGCACGGCGCGCAGCACCAGCAGCGAGTCGCCGCCGAGGTCGAAGAAGTTGTCGCTGGCGCGGATTTCGTCGACGTCGATGCCGATCACGTCGGCCCAGATCTGGGCCAGCTGGGCGTGCTCGGGGCTGAGCAGGCCCCGCTTCGCCTCGCGCTCGTCGCCGTTGAGGGCCTCGGCCGGCGCGCCCTTGTCCGCCTCGTCGGCCGCCAGCTTGCGCAGATAGCGCGCGCTGGCCGAGCCTTCGGCGCTGGCGATCTCGGCGAGCGTGGCGTTCGGGTGGTCGGCGACACGGCCCAGCACCTCGAGGTAGCGCTCGCGCAATTGGGCGCCGGTCTCGCGCAGGTACACGTCGGCGTTGTAGAGCAGCGCGCCTTCCAGGCCGTGCGGCTTGTCCATCAGCCACACGCCGACGTCGTCGGTGGCGCCGTGCTGCATCACGTGCACCTGGCGGGTCTGCAGGCTGCCGACGGTGCGCGCGCGCTCGCGGGCGTCCTGGAACGAGAACATCGCCTGATAGGGCCCCGAGGCCTTGATCTGTCCCGCATAGCCGGGCTCGGCCATCAGGCGCTCGAACGGCACCTGCTGGTGGTTCATCATCGACAGCAGCTCCTGCTTCACGTAGCGCATGAAGTCGGGCAGCGGCAGCGCCATGTCGACCGCGAGCGAGACCGGCAGCACGTTGTTGAAGAAGCCCATGACGTCTTCCGTCTCGGCCTGCTGGCGCCCGCGCACCGGGTTCGCGATGACGATGGCGTCGTTGCCGGTCGCCTGGGCCATCGTCACCGCGTAGATGCCGAAGGTCAGCATGCTGAGCGTCACGTCCATGTCGCGCGCCACCTCGCGCAGCCGCTGCGTGCTCTGCAGGTCGATGTGGATCCAGTGCGCGCCGCCCTGGCCGCTCTTGCCCGCGCGGCGCGGCATGTCGGTCTTTGGCGGCCGCACGGCCCTGGCGCTTGCGAGCCGGCCGCGCCAGAACGCGAGCTGCTCCTCGCAGGCGGGTTCGGTCAGCCACTTCTCGAGCCACTCGGCATAGTCGCCATGGGTGGTGGCGAGCGCGGGCAGGTTGTGCGGACGGCCGCGTTCGGCGGCGTCGTAGAACGCGCCCAGCTCGCGCTGCATCAGGTCGAAGGACCAGCCGTCCCAGATCAGGTGATGCGGCACGAACAGGAAGACGTGTTCGTTGTCGTCGAGCTGGAACAGGGTCGCGCGCATCATCGGCGCGCTGTGGATGTCGAGCGGCCGGTCGGCCAGCTCCTGCATCTGCTCGGCCAGCTCGGCCTCGCGCTGGTCCGCGGGCAGGCCGCGCAGGTCGACCAGCGGCAGGGCGAATTCCACCGACGCTGCGATCGATTGAATGGGCCGACCCGTGTCCTCGTCGAAGCCGATGCAGGTGCGCAGCGACGGCTGGCGGCGGATCATCTCGCGCAGCGCGCCTTCGAAGCGCGCGGCGTCGAGCTTGCCGGTGAGCCGCTGCGCCGAGGGCGCGTTGTAGACCGACCGGCCCGTGTACAGCTGCTCCATGAAGCGGATGCGTTCCTGCGAGGGCGTGAGCGGCGCGCTGCGGCGATCGGGGTGGCAGGCAATCGGCGCCTGCAGGCCGACGCCCGCGCCCTGCAGGGCCTCGATGACCGCGGTCAGCTTCTCGGCCGTGGGCGCCTCGAACAGCGCGCGCAGCGGCAGCGTGACCTGGAACTCGCGACTCAGCAGCGTGGTGAGCCGCGCGGCCAGCAGCGAGTGGCCGCCCATGGTGAAGAAGTTGTCGTGCATGTCCAGGCCCGGCAGGCTCAGCACCTTCTCCATGACCGCGAGCACCTTGCGCTCGTGCGCGTTGCGCGGACCGGCGCCGCGCCGCACCTCGTTGCGCGCCACCGCCTGCGGCGGCGGCAGCGAGACGCGGTCGACCTTGCCGTTGGCCAGCGTGGGCAGGGCATCGAGCGTCACCACGTGCTGCGGCAGCATGAAGGCCGGCAGGTGCTTGCGCAGGTGCACCATCAGCGCATCGAGGTCGAAGCCGCCCTCGGGCGCCAGCGCCAGGTAGGCCACCAGGCGCACGTCGCCGGGGTTGTCCTCGCGGGCCACCACCACGCTGCGCGAGACGCCGGCCACTTCGCAGCAGCGCACCTCGATCTCGCCGGGCTCGATGCGGTAGCCGCGCACCTTGACCTGGAAGTCGAGCCGGCCGAGGTGGTCGAGCAGCCCGTCGTTGCGCCAGCGGCCGCGGTCGCCGGAGCGGTAGACCTTCTTCGTGGCGCCGAAGATGCGCACCGTGACGAAGCGTTCGGCGGTCAGTGCGGGGCGGTCGAGGTAGCCCAGCGAGACGCCTTCGCCCGCGATGCAGATTTCGCCGGGCACGCCGATCGGGCAGGGTTGCAGGTCGGCGTCGAGAATCCAGATCTCGGTGTTGTCGACGGGCCTGCCGATCGAGATGCCGCGCGAGGCGATCTCTTCGGGACGCACATGCCAGGCCGTGGAATACACCGTCGTCTCGGTCGGGCCGTAGCCGTTCCACAGGCCTTCCATGCGCTCGCACAGCGCCAGCGCCATGCTCGGGCGCAGCGCCTCGCCGCCGGTCCAGCCGCGAAAGCCGGGCGTGCCGCCGGCCCACTGGGCATCGAGCAGCAGCTGCCACATGCCGGGCGTGGCCTGCAGCAGCGTGATCTGTTCGTCGTCGAGCGCCCGCGACAGGCGGTTGCCGTCCATCGCGACCTCGCGCTGCACCATCACCAGCTCGGCGCCGGCCGCCAGCGGCAGCAGCAGGTCGGGCACGGCCATGTCGAACGACAGCGTGGTGACGGCGGCGATGCGGTCGGACGGGCCGATGCCCGATTCGCGCTGCATCCACTGCAGCAGGTGCGCCACGCCCCGGTGGTGCGCAATGACGCCCTTGGGCAGGCCGGTCGAGCCGGAGGTGTAGATCACGTAGGCCGCGTCTTCGGAGCCCGGGTCGTCGCTGCTCGGCGGCAGCGCTTCGCCTGACAGCTGGCGCCAGGCGGTGTCGCGATCGATCTCGAAGACGCGCTGGTCGGCGTCGGCGCGCCAGTCGCGCGGCGCCACCGCGATGTCGGACGAGGTCAGCATCAGGCTGAGGGTGGCGTCGCTGGCGTAGTGGTCCAGCCGCGCCTGCGGGAATGCGGTGTCCATCGGCACGTAGGACGCCCCCGCCTTGAGGATGCCCAGCATGGCGACGACCATCTCCAGGCTGCGTTCCAGGCACAGGCCCACGCGCTGGCCGCGGCCCACGCCGCGCGCGCGCAGCGCACGCGCCAGGCGGTTGGACAACGCATCGAGCTCGCCGTAGCTGCAGCTGCGCGCGCCGTCGCGCACCGCCGGGCGGTGCGGCTGCTGCGGCACGCGCGCCACGAAGCCGGCGTGCGCCAGCGGCGCGCCGCGCAGCGGCACGCGTGCGGGCTGCAGCGCCAGCAGCGCACGCGCGGCGCCGGCGGACAGCACGTCGAGCCCGCCGATGGTGTCGTCGGGCTTGTGCGCGGCCGACTGCAGCACGCACTCGAACATGTCGAGCCAGCGCTGCACGCTCACGTCGTCGAACAGGTCGGTGTTGTACTGCGCCTCGACCTGCAGGCTGCCGGCGTGCGGGCGCAGGTTCACGAAGAGTTCGAAGTTCTCGTAGCGCCGGGCGATGGTGTCCTGCACCACGTCGAGCGTGGTGAAGGCCTGCGCGCTGCTCGCCACGTCGGGGTCGACGTTGAAGGTCACGCTCACCAGCGGCAGCCGGCTCGGGTCGCGCTCGAGCGACAGCTGGCCCAGCAGCGCGCCGTAGGTCAGGGCCTGGTGATCGAACGCGTCGAGCACGGCGGTGCTGCATTCGTCCATCAGCGCGTCGAAGCGCATGGCGGGGTGCGCGGCGATGCGCAGCGGCAGCAGGTTCACGCAGTGGCCGACCAGGCCGGGCACGTCGTGCGCGAGCTGGCCCGAGGTCGGGATGCCGACGACGATGTCTTCCTGGCCCGTGAGGCGGTGCAGCGTCGCGACGAAGCCGCTGAGCAGGCCCGTGAACAGGCTGACGCCGGCCTTGGTGCTCGCGATGCGCACGGCGCCGACCACGCGCCGGTCGAGCAGGCGCTCGGCGCGGCGCGAATTGAAGGTGCGCGCGGCCGGGCGGGGGCGGTCCAGCGGCAGGTCGAGCACGGGCTGCGTGTTGCCGGCAAAGCGCTCCAGCCAGTAGTCGATGTGCGCCTGCATGTCGGGACTCGCGGCCGCGACGGCTTCCTCAGCGGCGAAGTCGGAGAAGAGCGGTGCGGCCTTGAGCTTGAGCCCGATGCCGGTTTCCTCGGCATAGAGGTGGCCCAGCTGCTCGGTGATGACCGCCCACGACCAGCCGTCGCAGACCACGTGGTGCGCCGACATCACGAGCTCGTGCTCGCCATCGCCCAGGCGGTACAGCACCGCTCGGAACAGCGGCCCGTGCTCGAGCGAGAACGGCGTGCACACCGCCTCGTCGTGGGCCGCGTGCAGCGCCTGCGCGAGGGCTTCGGGCGCGAGCCCGCCCAGGTCGTGGCGGACCAGGTGGTTCCCGGCCGGCGGGCTGACCAGCATGAAGGTGCCGTCCGGCGAGATGGTGGCGCGCAGCGCCTGGTGGCGCTCGAGCAGCCGGTCGGTGGCGCGCGCCAAGGCGTCTCCGTCCAGCGCGCCGCGCAGGCGCAGCACGACCGACTCGTTGTAGGCCATCGAGGCCTCGGGGCTCAGCGTGGCGCCGAGCCAGATTTCGCGCTGCGACTCGGTGGTCGCAATGATGCATTCGACGAGGCCACCGCTCGCGGTGGGCTTGAGTGCGGCGTTCATGCTGCGGCCTTTCCGTTGATGAGGCGCTCGTGCAAGGCGGCGTCTTCGGGTACGTACCAGTACGGCTGGCCGTCGCTGTCGCGGGCCAGCACGCTGCCGTCCTCGACGGGCTTGCGCGCGTCGAAGCGGGTGGGGGCGGGAGCGCGGCGCGGAAGGAAGCCGGATTCCTGCATCTCGGCGACCGATTCCTTGAAGGCGCGCTGCAGGAAGGCGATGTCCTCGGCGCTGTGCGCGCTTGTGAGGAAGCACGGGAAGTTGTCCAGGATGTGCACGCCGCGGCTGCGCATCATGGCGAACAGCAGGTCCTGCAGCGGCTGGTCTTCGAGCCAGCTCACGCGCCACAGCGACGCGAAATGACGGATCTCGATCGGTGCGCCGACCTCCTGGCACCAGCCCGAGAGCTCCGTGGCCATGGCGGTCGTGCTGGCGGTGAGCCCGGCCTGCAGCGCGGGCCCGGCCTCCTTCAGGTGCGTGAGCGAGGCCTTGGCCGCAGCGAGTGCGAGCGGATGGCGCACGAAGGTGCCGGCGAAGTAGGTCACGCCCACGCCCGGGATCGAGTCGTCGCCGTACTGCCAGGCGCCGCCGTCGAGCGCGTCCATGAACTCGCGCTTGCCGGCGATCACGCCGACCGGAAAGCCGCCGCCGATCACCTTGCCGTAGGTGGCGAGGTCGGCGCGCACGCCGAACAGCTCTTGCGCACCGCCCAGCGCGCTGCGAAAGCCGGTGATGACCTCGTCGAAGATGAGGCAGCAGCCATTCTTCGCGGTGACGTCGCGCACGTCGTGCAGGAACTCGCGCGGCTGGAAGTCGGGGCGGCGGCTTTGCACCGGCTCGACCAGCACGGCCGCCAGGTCTGCGGCGTTGTCGCGGATGAAGGCCAGCGCCTCGGGCGTGCCGTAGTCGAGCACGCGGATGTCGCCGAACATGCCGCTCATCACACCCGGCGCGGCCGACAGGCCCTTGCCGCCCTTGCCGGCGCGCACCAGCACTTCGTCGAAGGTGCCGTGGTAGGAGCCCGTGAAGACCACCACCGTGCTGCGGCCGGTGACGGTGCGCGCGATGCGCAGCGCCGCCATCACGGCCTCGGAGCCGGTGTTGCACAGGCCGGCGCGCTCGCTGCCCGTGAGTTCGCAGATGAGGCGCGTCACGTCGGCCGCGAGCGGATGCTGCGGCCCGATCTCGTAGCCCGCGTCGAGCTGGGCCCGCACGGCGTCCTGCACGAAGTCGGGTTGCCAGCCGAACAGGTTCAGCCCGAAGCCGTTGAGTGCGTCGACGTACTCGTTGCCGTCGAGGTCCCACAGCCTGGAACCCTTCGAACGTTCGATCACGATCTGGTAGGTGATCTCCTTGGTCAGCGGACGGAAGCCGTTGACCACGCGCGGATCGGCCATGTGGGCGCGGTTGTCTTCGGTGAAGCGCTTGCTCTTTGGCGTGCGCTCGACATAGCGCCGCACGAACGTCGCCAGCCGCGCCTTCTGCCGCGCGCTGGGTTCGGCGGTGCGCTGGGTGTGGATGCGGGCGATGGCGCCGAAGGCCTTGTTGACGTCGTAGCGAAGCGGCGCTTCGGCGGGCGGCTGTGGCTGCGCGGCGGGCGCGGCCTCGGCCGACACGGGCATCGCCGCCACCGCCACTGGCGCGGCGGCGCCAGACAGGAGTGCGAGCTGCTGGCGCATCAGCTCCATCTGTTGCGCGATCACCTGGTTCAGCAGGCCGGTGGGCTGCGCAAGCCCTTGCGGCGGCGTTGGCATCGACACCTGCACAACGGATGTCGCAGGCATGGTGGGCGTGACGGGCACAGCCACCGGCTCGGCCTCGGGCGGCAGGCTCTGCAGCAGGTACGCGGCCAGCGCGTCGAAGCTGCGGTAGTTCTCCATCAGCTGCCGGAAGCTCAGCTCGACCTTGAAGCGTTTCTTGATCTGCGTGGCGGCCTGGGTCAGCGTGAGCGAGTCCATGCCGATCTCGCCGAACGGGGCCTGGCCCTCGGCCTGCGCCATGTCGATGCCGGAGATGTCTTCGAACAGGGCCCGCAATCGGCTGTCGACCGACGCTGCGCGCGACGCCTCGGACGGCGGGGAAGAAGGCGGAGGAAGGTCAGGCGAGGGCGCTGCAGCGGTCACGATCGGCTCCAATGAAACAGGCGGGGCAGGCAGGGCGGGCGCAAGGGCCGGTGACACCGGCGCGGCGGGCGCGATGTCGACCCACAGGCGCTTGCGTTCGAACGGGTAGGTGGGCAGGCACACGCGCCGGGCGCCGGCGCGCGGTGCCAGCAGGGCAAGGTCGACCTCGGCGCCGCAGGTCCACAGGCGCGCGGCGGCCAGGCGCAGGGTCCGGGTCTCGTCGGCCGGCTCGCCGTGCAGCAGCGACACCGCCACCGCGCCGGCCTTCGACGCCGGGGCCAGGCCCGGCAGGCGGTGCTGGCGCACCAGCGCGGCCAGCGTGTTGCGGGGGCCGACTTCCACGAAGACCGGATGGGTGGCGTCGTCCGCCGCGCTCTGCAACGCGGGCGAGAAGCGCACGGTGCCGCGCAGGTGCTGCGCCCAGTAGGCCGGGCTCGTGGCCTGTGCGTCTTCGAGCAGGCGGCCGGTGAACGTGGAGTAGAGGGGGATCTGCGGCGCGTGCAGCGTGACCTGGCTCACGAGCGCCTCGAAGGGCGCCACCGCGGCGTCCATCATGGCGGAGTGAAAGGCGTGCGAGGTCTGCAGCAGCCGGCAGGCGACGCCCTCGGCTTCGAGCGCGGCCTGGAGTTCGGCGATCGCCTCGGTGGGGCCGGCGGCCACGCAGGCGCCGGGGGCGTTCTCCGCGGCGAGCGAGACCTGGGGCGAGGCCGCGAGCCGCGAGGCCAGCGCGTCTGCGCTCAAGCGCACCGACAGCATCGTCCCGGCGGGCTGTGCCTGCATGAGCGCGCCGCGGCGGGCAATGAGCCGGGCGGCATCTTCCAGGCGCATCACGCCGGCGATCACGGCCGCGACGAATTCGCCGACGCTGTGGCCGATCAGCGCGTGCGGGCGCAGGCCCAGCGACAGCAGCCGCCGCGCGAGCGCGTACTCGAGCGTGAAGAGCGCAGGCTGCGTGACGGCTGTCGGCGCGAGCGCCTGCGGGTCGTCTGCGAACAGGCGTTCGCGCAGGTCGAAGTCCAGCGCGCCGTCGAAGGCACGCACGCAGTTGTCGAACGCGGCCGCGAACACCGGGTCGCCGGCATGCAGCGCGCGACCCATGCCCGGGTATTGCGCGCCCTGGCCCGGGAACATCAGCACGGGCTGCTGCGCGCGCTCGGCGATCCGGTCGCTCACGCGCCATGCCGTGTTCTCCGAGCGCAAGGCCTCGATGGCCTGCGCCGCATCGCCGGCCACCACGGCGCGGCGGAAGGCGTGGGCCTTGCGGCCGACGCACAGGGTGAACGCCGCGTCGGCCAGGCAAAGTCCGGGCTGTTCCTCCAGGTGCGTTGCCAGTTGCTGCGTCGCGACCGCCAGCGCGGCCTCCGAGCGGGCCGACAGCGCCAGCACATGGACGCCCGGTTGCGTGGTGCGTGCCTGCCGCGCCGGCGCTTCCTCGAGCACGACGTGCGCGTTGGTGCCCCCGACACCGAAGGAGCTGACCCCCGCGCGGCGCGGCAGGTCGGCCCGCGGCCACGGCTGCAGCTGGTTGCTGACGTGGAACGGCGTGCGCGCGAAGTCGATCGCCGGGTTCGGTGCCGTGAAATGCGCGGTGGGCGGAATCAGCTCGTGGTGCAGCGACAGCGCCGTCTTGATGAGGCCGGCGGCGCCCGCGGCCGTGACCATGTGGCCCACGTTGCTCTTGAGCGAGCCCAGCGTGCAGTAGCCCCGGGCGTCGGTGTGCTCGGCGTAGGCGACGGCCAGCGCTTCGACCTCGACCGGGTCGCCCATCGGCGTGGCGGTGCCGTGCGCTTCCACGTAGGAAATGCTGCGCGCGTCCACGTCCGCCGCGGCCAGCGCGGCGCGGATCACGGCCGCCTGGCCGTCCACGCTGGGCGCGGTGAAGCTGGCCTTGGCGCCGCCGTCGTTGTTGACGCAGGCGCTGCGCAGCACGGCATAGACGGTGTCGCCGTCGGCCTGCGCGTCGGACAGCCGCTTGAGCAGCACCACGGCGGCGCCGTCGCTGAACACGGTGCCCTTGGCCTGCGCGTCGAAGCTGCGCGTGTGGCCGTCGGGCGAGAGCATCGAGCCCTCGTTGTAGAGGTAGCCGCTGCGCGGCGGGCAGGTGACCGAGGCGCCGCCCGCCAGCGCCATATAGCACTGGCCCGTGCGCAGCGCATGGAAGGCCTGGGCCACCGCGACCAGCGAGGTCGAGCACGCGGTGTTGACGCTCACCGCCGGCCCGCGCAGGTTGAGCCGGTTGGCCACGCGGGTGGTGATGTAGTCCTTCTCGTTGGCCAGCATCACCTGGAACTCGCCGACGGCTTCCACCAGGTCGGGGCGCGAGGCGACGTGGCGCTGGAAGTAGGTCGCGTTGTACGTGCCCGCGTACACGCCCACCGGGCCCGGCGCTTCGTCGGGCACGTAGCCCGCGCGCTCCAGGCACTCCCAGCAGATCTCGAGGAACACGCGGTGCTGCGGGTCCATCAGTGCGGCCTCCTTCGGGCCGATGCCGAAGAAGGCGGCATCGAAGCCCTCGATGCCGTCGATCACGCCGCGCGCCCGCACGTAGGCCGGGTCGCGGCGCAGCGACTCGCCGACGCCGGCGTCCAGGCTGGCGTCATCGAAGAAGCTGATGGTGTCGCGCCCGGCGACGAGGTTGTCCCAAAACTGCTCCACATCGCCCGCGCCGGGGAAGCGACCGGCGGTGGCGATGAGAGCGATGGGCTCGGGGACGCTGGCGGCGTCCTCGCGCACGGGCACGGGGTGTGGCGCCTGCGGCGCCTCGCCAGCGGACTGCAGTTGCGCCGCGATGGCGCCCGGCGTCGGGTGGCGGAAGAAGAGGTTGGTCGACAGCGGCGGCGCGCCTTCGCGCTGCAGGTCTGCCAGCACCTGCAGCACCAGCAGCGAGCTGCCGCCCAGGTCGAAGAAGTTGTCGTGGCGACCGGCCTTGTCGATGCCCAGGGCGCGCGCGAAGGCGTCGCACACCTGCTGCTCGAGCGCGTCGCGCGCGGCCTCGAAAGGCTGCGCGAGTTCGGGGCGCTCGGCGGCAGGCTCGGGCAGGGCGTTGCGGTCGAGCTTGCCGTTGGGCGTGACCGGAAGCTGCGCGAGCCACACCTGCGCCGACGGCAGCAGCGGCGCGGGCAGGCGGGCCGCCAGGTGCGCGCGCAGCGTGTCCCACGCCAGCTTCTGCGTGCGCGCGACCAGGTAGGCGACCAGGCGCAGCTGGCCGTCGCGACCGGGCCGCGCGATCACCGCGCAGGACTGCACCGCGGGGTGCGCGAGGATGGCCGCCTCGACCTCGCCGGTCTCGATGCGGTGGCCGTGGATCTTGACCTGGCCGTCGATGCGGCCGATGAACTCGAGGGTGCCGTCGGGCAGCCAGCGGGCGAGGTCGCCGGTGCGGTAGAGCCGCTCGCCCGGCGCGCCGAAGGGGTCGGGCACGAAGCGCGCGGCCGTGAGTTCGGGTTGCCCCAGGTAGCCGCGCGCCAGCCCGTGTCCGCCGATGCACAGCTCGCCCACGAGTCCGCTGGGCAGCAGCTCCAGCGTCGGGCTCAGCACGCGCAGCACGGTGTCCTTGATCGGGCGCCCGAGCGGCACCGAGCGCGGGCCCGCTGCGATCGCGGCGCGTTCGATGCGATGGGTGGTCGCGAAGGTCGTGCACTCGGTCGGCCCGTAGCCGTTGCTGAGCGTGAGCCCGGGGAGTGCGTCGAGCGCGCGCCGCACATGGGGTACCGACAGCGCCTCGCCGCCGGTGAACAGGTGCGCCAGGCCCGCGAGGTGCTGCGGATCGCCGTCGACCACGGCGTTGAAGAGCGAGGCCGTGAGCCAGGCGGTGTGGACCTCGTGGTGGACGATGGTGCGCGCGAGGCCGGCGCCGGTGGGTACCCGTTCGTCGTGGATCACGCAGCGCCCGCCGTTGAGCAACGGTCCCCAGACTTCGAGCGTCGAGGCGTCGAAGGCGAGCGGCGCCGCGTGCAGCATCGCGCGCCCCGGTGCGAGTTCGATGTAGTCGACATCGACGACGAGTCGCAGGATGGCGCGATGGCCGATCTCGATGCCCTTGGGTACGCCGGTCGAGCCCGAGGTGTACATGAGGTACGCCAGCGATTCGCCGTCGAAGGCCGGCGGTGTCCACGGCGCGGCGTCCACGCCGTCTTCGGGCACGTCGATGCGCACGACGGTGCGGGGGGCTGGCACGAGAGAGGCCAGCGCCTCGGTCGTCACGACCCGGGTCACGCCGGCCTGGTCGAACATCGTGGCGACGCGTTCGGGCGGGAAGTCGGTCGGCACCGGCACGTAGGCCGCGCCCGCCTTGAGGATGCCGAGCATGGCGACGATGGCGCCCATCGAGCGCTCGAACACCATCCCGACGGGGTCGCCTGCCTGCACGCCTGCGCGCTGCAGGCGCTGTGCGAGCCGGTCGCTGCGCGCGTCGAGCTCGGCGTAGGTCATCGCTTCGTCGCCTTCCACCAGCGCCACCGCGTCGGGCGTGGCGGCGGCCCTGCGGCCGAACACGGCGGGCACGGTGAGCGACAGGTCGGGCGCGGCGGGCGGCGTGGCCCAGGCGGCGAGCTGGTCGCGGCGGTCGGCGTCGGGCAGGGCGCGGATGTTGTGGAGCGCCGCACCGGGATGCACCAGCAGATCGGCGGCGGTGTCGGCGATGGCTGCGAGCAGGCGGCTGGCGCAGGGCGCGTCCATCAGGCTCGCGTCGACGTCCAGATGCAGGCTGGCGGGGAGTTCTGTCCGGGCTTCAAGCTGCAGGGGCGGCAGGGTGTTGGCGGTGTGCGGCGTGGTCCGCCGGTCGAGGTCGAGCTGGGTCAGCCACGTGCTCGCGGTGCCGGGCAGCGACGTCGGCATGCCGTGAGACCCCGGCAGGGCCGCGCCCAGCCAGCGCGATTGCAGCAGCAGCCAGGCACCCACGAAGAGCGTGTCCGGCAGGTACCCCGTGGTGCCCAGCGAGGCGAGCCAGCGCTGCGCGAACCCGGCTTCGAGGACCAGCGAGACGCCGAGCCGTTCGCCTGCCGCCGTGCGCGCGGGCGGCGACACGAACAGATCGCCCAGCGCGGCCTGCGAAGCCACGGCGGCCTCCGGCGACGAAGCAATGTGGGTTTCCATGCAATTACCCGGCTGCAGACTGTGAATGGAAAATTCAATTGAAGGAATCGAATTGATTTCAATTGGATTTGGTTCTTGGTTTGTCGCGATCCTATGAACTTGGTGAGCCTTCTGTTTGTCTCTTTTCTCCATGTTTACATTTTGATATAAATATTTCCGAATCGAACTACCTAAGCCATGACATTTGAGGTACCAAGGCCATTTGTAGTGGGCGTTTTGTCACCCCTGTAGGAAGCCATGATGGAACGTCGATTCAAAAAAATGGCCATTCTTCTTCGCTATCTCTGCAGACCTGAGAGTCTGAATTTCGGCATAAATTCGATGAAAATTTCTAAAGTCAGACAAGTTTTGACGATTGACAAGAAACTTTTCGCGAATTGAGACAGTTGGAAGGAATCGGCATTCGAGCGTTGAGCACTCAGAATGGGGTAGATATTTTTCTTCCGTGGAATGGATTTTTATCTTTTGGGTAATTTGAGGGTGAATTTGAAAATTCTCAAAGGGCCTAAAAGATCTAATGAAAAATGTTACTTTCCATATGATTTTTGGTGCCTGGGCTGCAATTTTTTCGTGATTCTTGGCGATCATTGAAATTCAAATGATGTCCATTGTTTTAATGAAATAGAGAGCAATGGGGATCGAGGTACTTTCCCCTCTGTCAGCGCACGGAGCGCGGGGATGCATTGCGACAATCGCCGGCAAATTTCGGAAAGGCGGTCGCGCCATGGGTACCGGCATTGATCCCGGTTGATTTCCTTCGCGCCGGCGGGAAGGCCTGAGCCGGGTCGGGGCATCGACGCAGCGGGCCCGTCATTTCGTCCGCAATTCACCGTCGGACCGCGGCGCGAATGCTTTGCGGGCACGGGTTTTTCAGGCCGGACGGACGGCGTTTTTCTCGACGCGACCGGCAGATCGTGGGGGCCGCGCCAGGTACCCGGTCTCAGGCAGGCGCTTTGTCACGCTCGCATGCATGGGGGGCAGGGCGCATGGCTCCCTCACCAAAGGGCGCTTCGCTCATGTGCGAAGGCACGGCGATGCCTAGACTGGCCCTGCCATGCATCGTCCACTGTGATCCTCCCTGTGTGGTGTGGGAGGGGCGAGGACACAGCAGCGTGCGTGGCCCTGTTGCTGGAACGCCTGGGCGAAGGCCTGTTGTCGGTGCGCACCGACGACGCCTTCCGCCACGGGCCGCTTGCAGGCGCGTGAAAGCGCGCTAGAACGACGAGATGGAACGAAGGAGTGCAGCCATGGCCACCCAACCCGATCTTCCGTCTCCGATCACGCCCGACCTGCCGGTCGAGCCCGATGAAGGGCCGGAGCACGCGCCCGACGAGCCCACCGACCCCGAGCCGCCGCCGAGCGCGAGGTAGGCCGAACGCCCGTCGCGCCGCGCTAAGCTCGCGCGATGGATGAAATCGATTGCGCCGTCATCGGTGCCGGCGTGGTGGGTCTGGCCGTGGCGCGCGCATTGGCGCTCGCGGGCCGGGAGGTGCTGGTGCTGGAGTCCGAAGGGGCCATCGGCACGGGAACGAGTTCCCGCAACAGCGAGGTGATCCACGCGGGCATCTACTACCCGCAGGGGTCGTTGAAAGCGACGCTGTGCGTGGAAGGACGCGACGCGCTGTACAGCTACGCGCAGGCGCGCGGCGTGCCGCACAGCCGCTGCGGCAAGCTGATCGTGGCGACCTCGGCCGAACAGGTGGGGCAGCTCGACGTGATCCGCGCCAAGGCCGCGGCCAACGGCGTGGACGACCTGGTGCTGCTCACCGCACAGCAAGCCAACGCCATGGAGCCGCAACTGCATTGCGTGGCCGCGCTGCATTCGCCGAGCACGGGCATCGTCGACAGCCACGCGCTGATGCTGGGCCTGCTCGGCGATCTCGAGAACGCGGGCGGCATGCTGGCGCTCAAGTCGCCCATCGAGCGCGCCGAATGCGTGGATGGGGCCGTCGTGCTGATCGCCGCCGATGGCACGGCGCTGCGCTGCCGCACCGTGGTCAATGCCGCGGGGCTGGGCGCGCCGGCGCTGGCGCGCCGCTTCGAAGGCATGCCGGCGTCGGTGGTGCCGCGCGAGTACTTCGCCAAGGGCAGCTACTTCACGCTCGCGGGCCGCGCGCCTTTCGGTCGGCTCATCTATCCCGTGCCGGAGCCGGGCGGGCTCGGCGTGCACCTGACGCTCGACCTCGGCGGACAGGCCAAGTTCGGGCCCGACGTGCAGTGGGTCGAGGCGGCCGACGATCTCGTGGTCGATCCCGCACGCGGCGAACGCTTCTACGACGAGGTGCGCAGGTACTGGCCGGCGTTGCCCGACGGTGCGTTGATCCCGGGCTATGCGGGCATGCGTCCGAAGATCTCGGGGCCGGATGCGCCCGCGGCCGATTTCGTGATTGCGGGGCCGGCGTCGCATGGGGTGTCGGGGCTGGTCCATCTCTTCGGCATCGAGTCGCCCGGACTCACCAGTTGCCTGGCCATCGGACGGCATGTCGCGGACCTGCTCGCCGAGGCCTGATGCATGCACTCGGGCACAACTGAGCACATCTGTCGCGCATGAGGGGCTTTCGAGCCTGTAACATGACAGCACGCCATATGCTGGCGTGAAGCCGCCGGCGCGGTGCCGGTGTCATCACGGAGGAAAGATTCCAATGAGTGCATCCAACAATCTTGAAGCAGCAGCCGAAGACATCGCAAGCGACGTGCGCGGCGTGCTGGCCAGCAAGGACCTGGATTCGGTTCCCCACATCAAGGCGCTGCGCCAACGCATCGACACCAAGCTCGCCATCGCGCGCGAGCTGGCTTCCGAAAAGAGCAAGCTGGCCGCCAAGAAGGCGCGCCAGGCGGCCACCGCCACCAACACCTACGCCCACGACGAACCTTGGCAGGTTGCCGGCGCCGCACTGGCCGTCGGCGTGCTGGTGGGCCTGTTGCTTGGCCGCCGCTGAGCGTCACTGCACCGGCCTGAGCGCACACCGCCGTCCCTTCGTTCGCCGTTGCCACGCTGTGGCCGGTGAGGGCGGAGGCGGCGCATGAGACTGCTGTCCCTGTTCGGGCTCGATGCCCGCATCCGCCGGTTGCGCATCGCCGCCGCCGAAGGTGCGCTGGCGGCCGAGGACCGGGTGCAGTTGCTGCGCATGGCCTGGGAGGACGAGAAGCAGCGCCTGAAGCTGACCCTCGTCCTGGTCGTCGCCGTGCTGGGGCTGACCACCGTCGCGGTGGCGCTGCTCTCGATGGCGGTGGTCGTGCATTACTGGGACACGCCGTACCGCGTCACCGCCGCCTGGGTGGTGGCCGGTGTCTGGGCGGTGCTGTGGCTGGCGGCCGTCATCGGCCTGATGCGCAGCCTGAGCAACGCTTCCAACAGCTTCGTTCCGACCTTTCAGGAGTTCGAGCGCGACTGGGCCTGGGTCCAGGACCGCTTCAACCTCGGCAAGGACCCGGAGCTGGACGACGAAGCGCCGCGTCCGCCGCGCCCCGCCACGCGTGAAGAGCTGCTGGCCCGCATGGACCGCCAGCGCGAGCGCATCGCCACCCTGCAGGGCGGTCGCGAGACGCAGCCGGCCTCGGGCGAGCCCGTCAATGAATCGGCCGCGGCAACCGCGTTGCGCATTGCGCGCGAACACCCGGTGGCCGCCGGGGTGGTCGCTGCCGCTGCTGTGGCGGTGATCCGTCCGAAGCGGCTGCTGCGCTGGGCCACGGTCATTGCACCGGTGCTCTGGCGCATGCGCTGAGCCACCGGCAGCAAAGAGAAGAACTGGCTCAGGCCTTGCGACGATCCCGTTGCAGCGCCTGGGCCGTTTCGCGGACCAGCCCGGGGCCGCGATAGATCAGGCCGGTGTAGATCTGCACCACGTCCGCGCCCACGGCGATCTTGGCCTTGGCATCCGCCGCACTCAGGATGCCGCCCACCCCGATGATCGGAAAGTCCTTGCCCAGTGCCGCGCGCAGTTGCGCGATCACGCGGTTGCTGGCTTCGCGCACCGGCGCGCCCGAAAGGCCGCCGGCTTCCTGCGCGTGCGGCAGGCCGGCCACGGCGTCGCGTGCGAGCGTGGTGTTGGTGGCGATCACGCCGTCCATGCCGTGGCGCTGCAGCGTGGCGGCGATCACCGCGACCTGCGCGTCGTCGAGGTCGGGGGCGATCTTCACGAACAGCGGCGCGCGCTTGCCGTGGCGCGTGGCCAGCGCTTCGCGCCGCTCGGCCACGGCGCCCAGCAGCGCATCGAGCGCTTCGTCGCTCTGCAGCGAGCGCAGGTTGGCCGTGTTGGGGCTGGAGATGTTGATCGTCACGTAGTCCGCGTGCGGGTAGACGCCGTCCAGGCAGGCCAGGTAGTCGTCCACCGCGCGCTCGATCGGCGTGGCCGCGTTCTTGCCGATGTTCAGGCCCAGCAGCATCGGCGACTTGCCGCCGCCGGCCTGCTTGCGAAAGCGCGCCTTCTGCACGTTGGCCAGGAAGGCGTCGAGCCCTTCGTTGTTGAAGCCCAGGCGGTTGATCAGCGCGTCGCGCTGCGGCAGGCGGAACATGCGCGGCTTCGGGTTGCCGGGCTGGCCCTTGGGCGTGACCGTGCCGACCTCGACGAAACCGAAGCCCATGGCCGCGAAGGCGTCGATGCAGCGTGCGTTCTTGTCCAGCCCGGCGGCCAGGCCGACGCGGTTGGGGAAATTCAGGCCGGCGAGCTGGATGGGGTCTTCGACGCGCGTCGCCGCGTAGGCGCAGGCCAGCGGCGTGTTCTGGGTGCGGGCCAGGCCGTCGAGGGTGATTTCATGGGCGTGCTCGGGGTCGAAACCGAACAGAAAAGGGCGGGCCAGGCCATAGAGCGAAGAGGGCAACAGCAGGGGCATCGGATAATTCTCGACTTCAATGAGCCAAGGATTCTCCGCGATGACCGCACCCGCCTCCCCAACCCCTCTTTCCCAGGATGAACTCAAGGCCCAGGTCGGCCTTGCCGCGCTGGCCTACGTGGTCAAGGGCGAGATCGTCGGCGTGGGCACCGGCTCCACGGTCAACAAGTTCATCGACGCGCTGGCCACGATCAAGGACGAGATCAAGGGCGCCGTCTCCAGTTCGGTCGCGTCCACCGAGCGCCTGCGCGCACTGGGCATCCCGGTGTTCGACAGCAACGAGGTGGAAGAACTGGCCGTCTACATCGACGGCGCCGACGAGATCGACCACCGGGGCTTCATGGTGAAGGGCGGCGGCGCGGCGCTCACGCGCGAGAAGATCGTCGCGGCGCAGTCCAAGCGCTTCGTCTGCATCGCCGACGCCTCCAAGCTGGTCGAGACGCTCGGCGCGTTTCCGCTGCCGGTGGAAGTGATTCCGATGGCCGCGCGCCGCGTGATGCGTCAGTTCGCCGGCCTGGGCGGCATCGCCCAGGTGCGCGAGAAAGACGGCCTGCCACTGGTGACCGACAACGGCCAGCACATCGTCGACGTGACCGGCCTGCGGATCACCGACCCGCGCGCCTTCGAATCCGAAGTGAGCCAGTGGCCCGGCGTGGTGACGGTGGGGGTCTTCGCCCACCAGAAGGCCGACGTGTGCCTGCTGGGCACGGCGTCGGGCGTGAAGACGTTGCAGTTCGCCGGCTGAACGGCGGCGATGCAAGGCGGGGGCGAGGCCCCCGTCGTCTCTAGAACTTGATGCCGGCCGGGTTGTTCGGGCCTGGTGCGTTCGAGGGCGGTGCCGGCGCGGGGTTCGGCGGCTGCAGGGGCGTGTCGGTCGCACGGGGTGCGGCCGCCGCCGGTGCCTGCTGCGCGACGAGCGGGCGCGCGGCGGGCGGCCGATAGCCTGCGGGCAGGCTGTTGCTCTTGGGATAGCCGGCCGCGTCGAGGTAGCGCGACCATTCCACATCCGAGAAGCCCTTGAGCTGCTGCGACCCGACGGTGAGCAGCGGCAGCGCGTTCTGTCCGCTCAGGCGCTGCAGGGCGTCGACGTCCTCGTTGCTCTTGATGGTGCGTTCCTCGAAGGGAATGCCGCGCGTGGTGAGCAGCGTGCGCGCCTCGTTGCAGGGGCCGCAGCCTTCGCCGCTGTACAGCGTGACGGGATAGCGCTGTGCCACCTGGCGCAGTTCGTAGGGAAGCCCGCTGTTGGCCGGCGCGTTGGCGCCGGCCGGCTGGGGCCCGCCCGTCGGTGCGTTGGTGACGACAGGGGGCTGGTCCGAGAACGTGACCTTGCCGTTCTTGTCGACCTGGCGGTAGACCGCCTGCGCCAGCACGCTGGCGGTCGACAACACGAGGACCAGGCCGATCAGGCCGCGCATCGGGAGTTTGTAAAAAGTCGGATACATATCTCCCGAGTATCGCAAGCTTCAGCGCCGTATCAAGCGGGCTGGGCCTGGGCCATGCCCTGATGTCGCAGCAGCGCATCAAGCTGCGGCTCGCGGCCCCGGAAGGCCTTGAACGAATCCATGGCGCTGCGGCTGCCGCCGGCCTCCAGGATGGCCTGGCGGTATCGGCGGCCGGTCTCGATGTTGGGCTCGCCGTCGGCGCCCACGGTTTCCTCGAAGGCCGCGTAGGCGTCGGCGCTCAGCACCTCGGCCCACTTGTAGCTGTAGTAGCCGGCCGCGTAGCCGCCCGAGAAGATGTGGCTGAAGGTGTTCGGCGTGCGGCTGAACGCCGGCGAGGGCATCACGGCCACTTCGGCGCGCACCTGGCCGAGCAGCGCCATCACGGCGCCCGGGGCGGCAGCAGCAGCCTGGTGCTCGGTGTGCAGCAGCATGTCGAACAGCGAGAACTCGATCTGGCGCAGCGTCTGCAGCCCGCTCTGGAAGTTCTTGGCGGCGGTCATCTTGTCGAAGAGGGCGCGCGGCAGCGGCTCGCCGGTGTCGACGTGGGCCGTCATGTGGGCAAGCACGTCCCACTCCCAGCAGAAGTTCTCCATGAACTGGCTCGGCAGTTCGACCGCGTCCCACTCGACGCCGCTGATGCCCGACACGTCGCGCTCGTTCACCTGCGTGAGCATGTGGTGCAGGCCGTGGCCGAACTCGTGGAAGAGGGTGGTCACGTCGTCGTGCGTGAGCAGCGGCGGTTTGCCGTCGACACCGCTGGCGAAGTTGCACACCAGCTGCGCGACCGGCGTCTGCAGCACGCCGTCGTCGGGGCGCAGCCAGCGGGCGCGCACGTCGTCCATCCAGGCACCGCCGCGCTTGGCGGCGCGGGCGGAGGGGTCGAGGTAGAACTGGCCGACCTTCTGGCCGGCGCGCTCGATGCGATAGAACTCGACGCTCGGATGCCAGGTGGGTGCGCTGTCGCGGTGGATCGACACCTCGAACAGCGTCTCGACGATCTTGAACAGGCCGGCCATCACCTTGGGGGCGGGGAAGTACTGCTTCACCTCCTGCTCGCTGAAGGCGTAGCGCGCTTCCTTGAGTTTTTCCCCGACATAGGTCCAGTCCCAGGCTTGCGGGTCGACGAGGTTCAGCTGCTCTGCCGCGAAGGCGCGCAGGTCGGCCAGGTCGCGCTCGCCGTAGGGCTTGGCCTTGGCGGCGAGGTCGCGCAGGAACTTGACGACCTGCTCGGGCGATTCGGCCATCTTGGGCACGACCGAGAGTTCTCCGAAGTTCTTGTAGCCCAGCAGCTTCGATTCTTCCTCGCGCAGCGCGAGGATCTCGGTGATGAGCGCGGTGTTGTCGAACTTCGGATCGCCGAGTTCGCTGGCGCGCGTGACGTAGGCGCGGTACAGGGTTTCGCGCAGCGCGCTGCTCTTGGCGAACTGCATCACCGGCAGGTAGCACGGCATCTTGAGCGTGAGCTTGTAGCCCTTCTTGCCTTCGGCCTCGGCGGCCGCACGTGCGGCGCTCACCACGTCTTCGGGCACGCCGTCGAGTTCACCGAGCTGCGCGTAGTGCGCGAAGGCGTCGGTGGCGTCGAGGGCGTTCTCGCTGAACTTCTGGCTCAGCTCGGCCTGTCGTTCCTGGATGTCGGCAAAGCGCTGCTTGGCCTCGCCCTGCAGCTCGGCGCCGCCGAGCACGAAGTTGCGCACGGCGTTCTTGTGCGCCTGGCGCTGCTCGGGGTTGAGCGTGGCCGGGTCGATGGCCTTGTACTTGGCGTACAGGCGTTCGTCGGAGCCCAGGCGGGTCCAGAAGGCGGTGACGCGCGGCATGGCCTCGTTGTAGGCAGCGCGCAGCTCGGGCGTGTCGGCCACGGCGTTGAGATGGCCGACAGCGCCCCAGGCGCGGCTGAAACGTTCGGAGGCCACGTCGAGCACCTTGGAGATCGCGATCCAGTCGGCCGGGAATTCGGGCGCCGTCACCGTCTGCAGCGCGGCCTCGGCATCGGCCAGCAGCGCGTCGACCGCGGGCGACACGTGTTCGGGCTTGATGCGGTCGAACAGGGGGAGGTCGGTGAAGTCGAGGAGCGGATTGGTCATGTGAAAGATCCTGGGCGAGCGTAGCGAAGCCATTTCGGGAACCACCGCGGAACCGGCTTTGCCGGGCCGCTGGTGGTGCCCCTTGAGGGGGAGGCGGCTACACGCAGTGAGCCAACAACGGGGTATTTCTTATCTTGCGGCGCGTTCGGCCGCTTCAAGGGTGTTGACCAGAAGCATGGCGCGCGTCATCGGTCCGACGCCACCGGGCACGGGGGTGATCCAGCCGGCCACTTCCTTCACGCCGTCGAAATCGACGTCGCCGGCCAGCTTGCCGTCGGCCTTGCGGTTCATGCCCACGTCGATGACGACGGCGCCGGGCTTCACCATGTCGGCGGTCAGCAGGTCGAGCTTGCCGACGGCGGCGACGACCACGTCGGCCTGGCGCGTGAGGGCGCCCAGGTCTTGCGTGGCGCTGTGGCAGATGGTGACGGTGGCGCTCTTGGCCAGCAGCATCATGGCCATCGGCTTGCCGACGATGTTGCTGCGGCCGATGACCACGGCGTGCTTGCCGCGCAGGTCGTAGCCGATCGATTCGAGCATCTTCATGCAGCCGTGCGGCGTGCAGGGCCAGAAGCCCGGGGCGCCGGTCATCAGCGCGCCGGCGCTGGCCACGTGGAAGCCGTCGACGTCCTTGGCGGGCGAGATGGTCTCGATGACCTTCTGGCTGTCCATGTGCTTGGGCAACGGCAGTTGAACGAGGATGCCGTGCACCTTGGGGTCGTCGTTGAGGGCGCGGATGCGTGCCAGCAGGTCGGCCTCGCTCAGGTCGGCGGGGTAGGTCTCGAGCGTGGCCTGCAGGCCGGTTTCGGTGCTGTCGTTGACCTTGTGCTTGGTGTAGACCTGGCTCGCCGGATCGCTGCCCACCAAAATGATGGACAGGGCCGGGTTCACGCCGCGTGCCTTCAGCGCAGCGGTGCGGCCGGACACCTCGGCGCGGATGGTTTTGGCGAGGGCGTTGCCGTCGATCAGTTGGGCGGTCATCGGTTTTGATTTTCCAAGTAAAAACGCCCGCTTGCGCAGGCGTGGGGAAGGTGCGTGGCTATCGCAGGGATAGCTGCAGCTCAGGAGGCCTTGGCGGCTGGGGCCGCTTGCCCGAGCGCGATCTTGAGCAGATCGGCCACGGTGTTGGCGTTGAGCTTTTCCATGATGTTGGCGCGGTGCGCCTCCACCGTCTTGATGCTGATGCCCAGGTCGTCGGCGATCTGCTTGTTCAGGCGGCCGGCGACGATGCGCTCGAGCACCTGCGCCTCGCGGCCCGTGAGCTTGGACAGCAGTGCGTCGCGGCTGGCCGACTGCTGGTGCTGCGTGAAGGCGCCGCGTGCGTGCTCGAGCATGCGCTCGACCAGGGACACGAGCTCTTCGTCGTTGAAGGGCTTCTGGATGAAATCCATCGCGCCCTTCTTCATGCTGTCGACCGCCATCGGCACGTCGCCGTGGCCGGTGATGACCACGATCGGCAACGGAGAGCGCCGTTCGATCAGCCGATCCTGCAATTCGAGGCCGGTCATGCCGGCCATGCGGATATCGACGATCAGACAGGCGACTTCGCGCGGGTCGTATCGGGAGAGAAAGGATTCGGCGGACTCGAAACAGCGGACTCTGTAGTCCTTGCCTTCGAGCAGCCATTGCAGCGAATCGCGTACGGCTTCGTCGTCATCGACGACATAGACCGTGCCCTTCTTCGGAATCAAACTCATGCAGGTACCTTTGCCTCGTCGCTTGCTACGGAACTGATAGCGTCCAACACCGGAATCCAGAAGGAAAAACGGCATCCGATCACATCCGGGCCATTGTAGATGTTCTCCGCCTGCATCCGGCCGCGGTGCGACTCGACGATGGTGCGGCACAGGTTGAGGCCGATGCCCATGCCCTCGGGCTTGGTGGAGAAGAAGGCCTCGTAGAGCCGGTCCATGACCTCGGGCGAGAGGCCCTTGCCCGTGTCCTGCACCGAGAACTCGATGGCATTGTGCCCCTCGATCACCTTGGGCAGCACGCGCAGCTCGACGCTGCGGCGCGCCAGCGGGCGGTCGGCGATGTCGATGGATTCGGCCGCGTTCTTCAGCAGGTTGACCATCACCTGCTCGATGAGGATCGGGTCGACGCGTACCACCGGCAGCCGCGCGGCCACGTAGTGGTTCAGGCGCACGTTGCGCCGGCGCAGCTCGATGCCCGCGAGTTCGACCGCCTCGCTCACCATGGTGGCGACGTCGGCCGGCGTGCGATTGGGTTCGCTGCGTTTCACGAAGGAGCGGATGCGCTGGATGATCTGGCCCGCGCGCTGCGCCTGCTTCGAGGTTTTTTCGAGCGCGGCGAGCAGGGCGTCGTTGTCGATCGTCTGGCCCTTGATGCGCGACATCATCCCGTTGCAATAGTTGGCGATGGCCGTTAGCGGCTGGTTGAGCTCGTGCGCCACGCTGGAGGCCATTTCGCCCATGGTGATCAGGCGGCTCGCGGCCTGGGCCTTGTCGGCCTGCGCGGCGGCCTGCTCTTCGGCGTCGCGGCGCGGCGTGATGTCGGTGGCGATCACCAGCTGCGCCAGGCGACCGTCGACCCAGGTCAGGTAGCGCGAGCGCACCTCGAGCCACTTGCCCAGGTGCGGCACGAAGATCTCGTTGTTCGCGGTCTGGGCGGCGGTGAGGGTGTCGATGGGCAGGCCGGCGTAGGGGTCGACGTCGTCCAGGCCTTCGTCGTGCGCGTTCGACGGCGGCACGCCGGCCTGCGCCACCATGCCCAGGTGGCCCACGGTGTCGGAGCCGAACCACAGGCGGTACAGCTTGTTGGCGAACAGCAGCTCCTCGCTGCCGATGGGCGCCACCGACACGGCGGCGTCGAGCGCCTCGAGCACGGTGGTGAAGCGTTCGTACGAGGCGGACAGCTGCTCGCGGATGCGCGTCGGCTCGGTGATGTCGGTCATCGACGTCATCCAGCCGGTCTGGTGGCCGCGCGCGTCGATCAGCGGCGACACGTACAGGCGCGCGTTGAACACGCTGCCGTTCTTGCGCTTCACGCGCACCTGGAAGCCGCCGGGCAGGGCGCGGCCGTGCAGCTCTTCTTCGAGGCGCTCGTTCATCACCTCACGGTCGGATTCGAGCCAGTACGGGAAGGGCGGCGTCTGGCCGACGAGTTCGTCTTCGCTCCAGCCCGTCATGGCGCAGAACGCGGCGTTCACGTAGGTGATGCGGCCTTGCAGGTCGAGCACGCGCATGCCGGTGAGCATGGAGTTTTCCATCGCGCGGCGGAAGTTGGTCTCGGCGACCAGCCGCTGCTGCGCCTGCAGGCGGCGGCGCGTGTGGCGCCAGGTGCCGATCAGCATCCAGCTGGTCATCACGCTGAGGGCGCACACGAGCCAGAAGAGGCCGTTGCCCACCACGCCCTGCGAGGTCCGGTAGGCTTGGGCGCGCAGCATCAGCGCGTTGCCCACGGGCGACACCGGCACTTCGTATTCGTTGGTGGCCTCGGTCCAGGGCAGCAGGCGGGTGCCGCTGTTCTTCAGCGGCGTGGTGTTGCCGGCGATGACGTTGCCCTTGGCGTCGAGCAGCGACACGGCGTAGCGCGCCTGCACTTCGGAGGGCATGCCGTAGCGCAGCAGGCCGTCGATCGAGAACTCGCCGAGCACGACGCCGGCGAACAGGCCCTGGTCGAACAGCGGGATGTGCAGCTGCAGCATCGCGGCCGGTTCACCGCCGGCCACGGGCTGCGAGTACACCGGCTGGCGCAGCTCGCGCGCCAAGGCGTAGTTGCTTTCGATGTCGCCGGGGCGCAGCACGTCGCCGATCAGGTGCTGTTGTGCCGGATGCACGCTGGGCGCGGCATAGCCGGCCTTGAAGCGGCGGCGGTCGTCGATCCAGCTGATGGTCTGCAGCTCGGGGAACTGGCTCACCAGCGACTCGGCGCGGCTCGTGAACTCGACCGGATCAATCTCGCGGTTGGAGGCATCGCGCGCGATGCGCATCAGCTGTTCCTGCCGCTCCAGCAAACGCAGGCGCATGCGCTGTTGCGCGTACTCGACATCACGCCGTACCGACTCCTGCTCGCGCTCGACTTCTTCGGAGCGCAGGTACCAGAACGCCGACACGATGGCCGCGAGAAACAGCAGCACGGCCGCCATCGGCGCGAGCATCGCGACGGCGTCCTGCAGCACGGGTGTCTGCTTGCGCCACCACGTGCGCCACCAGGACAGCGGCGAGGCTTTGACGGCACTGCGGGCGACCGCGAGCGGGGAGGAAAGGGGCATGGGCGGAGTTTAGGTGATGGCCCTCCCGGGCAAGAGGCCCTGCCGGGGACGTGCTTCATTGATATTTCATAATAAGAAATCAACAAGCACTATTTGAAATAGGGAAACTTCTATGCGAAACTCCGGCGCGCTCGGTGCCCAGCGCACTAAATTACAGCCACAGCCCTAAAAGGAGAGACAAGCATGTCGGCAAATCCCGAGAACCTGTTCGGCTCGGCCGCAAACGATGCGGACGCCCAGGAGACGCGTGAATGGATGGATGCACTGTCTTCCGTCATCCAGAGCGAAGGGCCCGAGCGGGCGCACTTCCTGCTCGAACAACTGCTCGAACATGCGCGCCAGAACAGCGTCGACATGCCGTTCTCGGCCAACACCGGCTACGTGAACACCATCGAGCCGGGCGTGGAAGCCCGCAGCCCCGGCAACCTCGAGATCGAACAGCGCCTGCGCGCCTACATGCGCTGGAACGCCATGGCCATGGTGGTCAAGGCCAACCGCATCCACCCGCCCGAAGGCGGTGACCTGGGCGGACACATCGGCTCCTTCGCCTCGCTGGCCAGCATGTTCGGCGCCGGCTTCAACCACTTCTGGCACGCCGAGAGCGAAAACCACGGCGGCGACCTGCTGTACATCCAGGGCCATGTGTCGCCCGGCATCTATGCCCGCGCCTACCTCGAAGGCCGCCTCTCCGAAGACCAGCTGCTCAACTTCCGCCAGGAAGTGGACGGCAAGGGCCTGTCGAGCTACCCGCACCCCAAGCTGATGCCCGAGTTCTGGCAGTTCCCCACGGTGTCGATGGGCCTGGGCCCGCTGATGGCGATCTACCAGGCGCGCTTCCTGAAGTACCTGCACGCCCGCGGCATTGCCAACACCGAGAACCGCAAGGTCTGGGTGTTCTGTGGCGACGGCGAAATGGACGAAGTCGAATCGCTCGGCGCCATCGGCCTGGCCGCGCGCGAGAACCTCGACAACCTGATCTTCGTCATCAACTGCAACCTGCAGCGCCTGGACGGCCCGGTGCGCGGCAACGGCAAGATCATCCAGGAGCTCGAAGGCGAGTTCCGCGGCGCCAACTGGAACGTCATCAAGCTGATCTGGGGCAAGGGCTGGGACGCCCTGCTCGAGAAGGACCATGACGGCGCGCTGCGCAAGATCATGATGGAGTGCAACGACGGCGACTACCAGTCGTTCAAGGCCAACGACGGCGCCTATGTGCGCAAGAACTTCTTCGGCCGCGACCCGCGCACGCTGAAGATGGTCGAGCACCTGACCGACGACGAGGTCTGGAACCTGCAGCGCGGCGGTCACGACTCGCAGAAGGTCTACGCCGCCTTCCACGCCGCCCAGAACCACAAGGGCCAGCCGTCGGTGCTGCTCGTCAAGACCGTCAAGGGCTTCGGCATGGGCAAGATCGGCGAAGGCAAGAACACGGTCCACCAGACCAAGAAGCTCGGCGACGAAGACATCAAGGCCTTCCGCGACCGCTTCAACATCCCGATTCCCGACAGCCAGATCGCCGAGCTGCCGTTCTACAAGCCGGCCGACGACACGCCGGAAATGCGCTACCTGCATGAGCGCCGCAAGGCACTGGGCGGCTACCTGCCGCACCGCCGTGTGAAGGCCGACGAGAGCTTCACGGTGCCCTCGCTCGACACCTTCAAGGCGGTGATGGAGCCCACGGCCGAAGGCCGCGAGATCTCGACCACGCAAGCCTACGTGCGCTTCCTCACGCAGCTGCTGCGCGACAAGGCCCTGGGCCCGCGCGTGGTGCCCATCCTGGTGGACGAGGCCCGCACCTTCGGCATGGAAGGCCTGTTCCGCCAGATCGGCATCTACAACCCGCACGGTCAGCAGTACACCCCGGTCGACAAGGACCAGGTCATGTACTACAAGGAAGACAAGGCCGGCCAGATCCTGCAAGAGGGCATCAACGAAGCCGGCGGCATGTCCAGCTGGATCGCGGCGGCCACGTCGTACAGCACGAACAACCGCATCATGGTGCCGTTCTACGTGTACTACTCGATGTTCGGTTTCCAGCGCATCGGCGACCTGGCCTGGGCGGCCGGCGACATGCAGGCCCGCGGCTTCCTGCTGGGCGGCACCTCGGGGCGCACCACGCTGAACGGCGAAGGCCTGCAGCACGAAGACGGTCACAGCCATATCCTGGCCAACACCATCCCGAACTGCGTGAGCTACGACCCGACCTTCGCGCACGAAGTCGGCGTGATCCTGCACCACGGCTTGAAGCGCATGGTCGAGAAGCAGGACAACGTCTACTACTACCTGACGCTGCTCAATGAGAACTACGCGATGCCCGGCCTGCAGCCCGGCACCGAAGAGCAGATCATCAAGGGCATGTACCTGTCCAAGCAGGGCCCGGTGGTCAAGGCCGGCAAGGGCGCCAAGGAAGCACCGACCGTGCAACTGTTGGGCAGCGGCACCATCCTGCGCGAGAGCTTTGCCGCGCAGGAACTGCTCGAGAAGGAGTGGGGCGTGTCGGCTTCGGTGTGGAGCTGCCCGAGCTTCAACGAGCTGACCCGCGACGGCCAGGACGCCGACCGCTGGAACCTGCTGCATCCCGACCAGACGCCGCGCGTGCCCTTCGTGGCCGAGCAGCTGGGTGCTTCGACCGGCCCGGTGATCGCGTCGACCGACTACATGAAGGCCTACGCCGAGCAGATCCGTCCCTTCGTGCCCAAGGGCCGCAACTACAAGGTGCTGGGCACCGACGGTTTCGGTCGCAGCGACTTCCGCGCCAAGCTGCGCGAACACTTTGAGATCAATCGTCACTACATCGTCGTGGCCGCGCTCAAGGCGCTGAGCGAAGATGGCACCGTGCCGGTGGCCAAGGTGGTGGAAGCGATCAAGAAGTACGGCATCAATGTCGACAAGGTCAACCCGCTTTACGCTTGAACATCAACAACCAACGAACGAACGGCGCCTGACGGCGGGAGACAACGATATGGCAGCAGTGGAAGTGAAGGTGCCGGACATCGGCGATTTCGATGAAGTCGCGGTGATCGAGGTGCTCGTGAAGGTGGGCGACACGGTCAAGGCCGAACAGTCGCTCATCACGGTCGAATCGGACAAGGCGTCGATGGAAATCCCGTCGTCCACGGCCGGTGTGGTCAAGGAAATCAAGGTCGCCGTGGGCGACAAGGTCAAGGAAGGCTCGGTGGTGCTGGTGGTCGAGGCCGAGGGCGCGGCTGCCGCCGCCCCGGCGCCGGCCGCTGCGCCTGCTGCCGCGGCACCCGCTGCGGCGGTTGCCGCGCCTGCGCCCGCCGCAGCCGCACCGGCGGCCTCGGGCCCGGTCGACATCAAGGTGCCGGACATCGGCGACTTCAAGGACGTCGCGGTCATCGAGCTGCTGGTGAAGGTGGGTGACACCATCGCCGCCGAGCAGTCGCTCATCACGGTGGAGTCGGACAAGGCCTCGATGGAAATCCCGTCGTCGGCTGCCGGCGTGCTGAAGGAACTCAAGGTCAAGGTCGGCGACACCGTCAACATCGGCGATCTGATCGCGGTGCTCGAAGGCGCCGCAGGTGCCGCGGCACCAGCACCCGCGCCGGCACAGGCTGCGGCTGCCGCGCCCGCCGCAGCAACCGCCAGCGCACCTGCGCCGGCCGCCGCAGCACCTGCTGCAGCCGCCCCGGCCCACCAGCCGACGTCGGCCCCCACCGGCAGCCTGCCGCACGCCTCGCCCTCGGTGCGCAAGTTCGCGCGCGAACTCGGCGTGCCGCTCGAAGAGGTCAAGGGGTCCGGTCTCAAGGGCCGCATCACGCAGGAAGACGTCCAGAACTTCACCAAGGCCGTGATGAGCGGCCAGGCCAGCACCAAGGCCTCGGCGGCCAAGGCGCCGGCCGGTGGTGGTGGCGACGGCGCGGCGCTGGGCCTCATCCCGTGGCCCAAGGTCGACTTCACGAAGTTCGGCACCGTCGAGCGCAAGGACCTGTCGCGCATCAAGAAGCTCAGCGGCGCGAACCTGCACCGCAACTGGGTGATGATCCCGCACGTCACCAACAACGACGAAGCCGACATCACCGAGCTCGAGGCCTTCCGCGTCTCCACCAACAAGGAGAATGAGAAGTCGGGCATCAAGGTGACGATGCTCGCCTTCGTGATCAAGGCGGTGGTCGCGGCGCTGAAGAAATTCCCCGACTTCAACACCAGCCTGGACGGCGACCAGCTCGTCTACAAGCAGTACTACAACATCGGCTTCGCGGCCGACACGCCCAACGGGCTCGTGGTGCCGGTGCTGAAAGACGCCGACAAGAAGGGCATCCTGCAGATCAGCGCCGAGATGGGCGAACTCGCCAAGAAGGCGCGCGACGGCAAGCTCGGCTCGGCCGACATGCAGGGCGGCTGCTTCTCGATCAGCTCGCTCGGCGGCATCGGCGGTACGCACTTCACGCCCATCATCAACGCCCCCGAAGTGGCCATCCTCGGCCTCTCCAAGGGCCAGATGAAGCCGGTGTGGGACGGCAAGCAGTTCGTGCCGCGTCTCACGCTGCCGCTGTCGCTGTCGTACGACCACCGCGTGATCGATGGCGCCCTGGCTGCGCGTTTCAACGCCTACCTGGGGCAAGTGCTCGCAGACTACCGTCGCATCCTGCTATGACCACGGTTGTGGCCGTCCGAAAGGGTGGCCAGGTCACGATGGCGGCCGATTCGCTGGTGACCTTCGGCGACACGCGCATGTCGCACAACGCCGAAGCGAACCAGAAGATCTTCACCGTCGAGGATGCCGCGGGCCAGAGCCTGTTCGCGGTGGCGGGCGCCGCCGCGCACCAGCTGGTGCTCCAGCATGCGCTGGCGGCCCAGCCGCGCGAGGCGCTGCAGTTCGGCAGCAAGCACGAGGTGTTCCACACCTTCACGCTGCTGCATCCGGTGCTGAAGGACTCGTTCTTCATGCAGACCAAGGAAGACGAGCACGAGCCCTACGAGTCCAGCCAGTTCACCATGCTGCTGGCCAACCCGAGTGGCATCTACGGCATCTACAGCTACCGCGAGGTGTTCGAGTTCAAGCAGTACTGGGCCATCGGCTCGGGACGCAGCTTTGCGCTCGGCGCCATGCACGCGGCCTATGACAACAAGTCGCGCACAGCGCGCGACGTGGCGGAGGCGGGCATCGCCGCCGCCTGCGAATTCGATCGCAATTCGGCCCTGCCGGCCGACGTTCTCACACTCAAACTGAAAGTGTCCAAATGAGCGAACAACACATCAAGGTGCCGGACATCGGCGACTTCGACGAAGTCGCGGTGATCGAGGTGCTGGTCAACGTCGGCGACACGGTCAAGGCCGAGCAGTCGCTCATCACGGTCGAATCGGACAAGGCTTCGATGGAAATTCCGTCCTCGGCCGCCGGCGTGGTGAAGTCGCTGGCCGTGAAGGTGGGCGACAAGGTCAAGGAAGGCTCGGTCGTGCTGACGCTCGAGGTCGACGGGGCTGCTGCGCCTGCGCCGGCTGCTGCAGCGCCCGCACCTGCGGCGGCAGCTGCGCCCGCGCCCAAGGCGGCTGCACCGGCCCCCGCCGCGGCAGCGCCCGTGGCGGCATCCAGCTACGGCGGCAAGGTCGATGTCGAGTGCGACGTGGTCGTGCTCGGCGCTGGCCCCGGCGGCTACTCGGCCGCCTTCCGCGCGGCCGACCTCGGCCTGAAGGTCGTGCTGATCGAACGCTACGCCACCCTCGGCGGCGTGTGCCTGAACGTCGGCTGCATTCCCTCGAAGGCGCTGCTGCACGTCGCTTCCGTCATGGACGAGGTGAAGCACTTCGCCGACCTGGGCGTGAGCTTCGCCGCGCCCACGGTCGACCGCGCCAAGCTGCTCGGCCACAAGAACAAGGTGGTGGGCAAGCTCACCGGCGGCCTCACGGCCATGGCCAAGATGCGCAAGGTGACGGTGCTGCGCGGCGTCGGCAACTTCATCGACCCGTACCACCTGGAAGTCGAAGAGACCTCCGGCACGAGCTGGGACACCACGGGCAAGAAGCAGACCGTCAAGTTCCGCAACGCGATCATCGCGGCCGGCTCGCAGTCGGTCAGCCTGCCCTTCATGCCGAAGGACCCGCGCGTGGTCGACTCGACCGGCGCGCTCGAAATGGGCACCGACCCCAAGCGCATGCTGGTGCTGGGCGGCGGCATCATCGGCCTCGAGATGGGCACCGTGTACTCGACGCTGGGCGCGCGCCTCGACGTGGTCGAGATGCTCGACGGCCTCATGCAGGGCGCCGACCGCGACCTCGTGAAGGTCTGGCAGAAGATGAACGCGCCGCGCTTCGACAACATCATGCTCAAGACCAAGACGGTCGGCGCCGAAGCCACGAAGGAAGGCATCAAGGTCACCTTCGAGGGCGAGAACGCGCCGAAGGAACCGCAGGTGTACGACCTCGTGCTGCAGGCCGTGGGCCGCAGCCCCAACGGCAAGAAGATCGGTGCCGAGAAGGCCGGCATCACGGTGAGCGACCGCGGCTTCATTCCGGTCGACATCCAGATGCGCACCAACGTGCCGCACATCTTCGCGATCGGCGACATCGTGGGCCAGCCCATGCTGGCGCACAAGGCGGTGCACGAGGCGCATGTGGCGGCCGAAGTGATCGCCGGCGAGCAGAAGGGCGACAAGGAGCTGTCCAGCGCCGCCTTCAACGCCCGCGTGATCCCCAGCGTGGCCTACACCGACCCCGAAGTGGCATGGGTCGGTCTCACGGAAGACCAGGCCAAGGCCGAAGGCATCAAGGTCAAGAAGGGCCACTTCCCGTGGACCGCATCGGGCCGCGCCATTGCCAACGGCCGCGACGAAGGCTTCACCAAGCTGCTGTTCGACGCCGAGACGCACCGCATCCTGGGTGGCGGCATCGTCGGCACGCATGCCGGCGACATGATCGGCGAGATCGCGCTGGCCATCGAGATGGGCGCGGACGAGATCGACATCGGCAAGACCATCCACCCGCACCCGACGCTGGGCGAAAGCATCGGCATGGCGGCGGAAGTGGCGCACGGTACGTGTACCGACCTGCCGCCGGCGAAGAAGGCGGCCTGATCGATAGGCGCTACGGCGCCCTATGGCGCCGATCGAGCGCCCACAAAAAATCCCGCCGCGGCGGGATTTTTTTCGTCCGGGATTCGGGGAAATCGAATCAGTCGCTGGCGGTGCCCATGGCCGCTGCCTTGACCTCGTCGCCCTGGCCGCTGAGCACGCGGCGGGCGCCGTCGAAGCGGCGCTGCCAGTAGCTGCCGTTCATGTCTTCGACACGGACCTGGGCACCGGAGCGGGGGGAATGGATGAACTTGCCTTCGCCGACGTAGATGCCGACGTGGCTGAAGGTGCGGCGCATGGTGTTGAAGAACACGAGGTCGCCGGGCTTGAGCTGGCTGCGGTCGATCTTCTCGGTGGCGGCGGCCTGTTCTTCGGCACGGCGCGGGAGCACGTGGCCCACCGTTTGGTTGTACATGGCGCGGACGAAGCCGCTGCAATCGAAGCCGGATTCGGCGGTGTTGCCGCCACGGCGGTAGGGGACGCCGAGGAACCCGATGGCGGTCACGACGAGGTCGGACGTGCGCTCTGCGACGGTCTGGCGAACCTGATGGAACTGGCCGACCAGGCCGCGTTCGGCAAGGATTCGGTCCATCTCATCCGATCGATCCTGTTGAGGGGGGGCGGCGTGGACGGCCACGGCGAACAGGAGGGATACGGGTAGGACGAAAAAACGCATGGCGCGTAGGATATTGATGACGCGCAGTTATGTCAATTTAATCTGAATTGTTGAATGCGTGCGTAAACCATTGATTTACATGGATTTTTTCGATCCGGCGGAAGAAAAAATGTAACGGTGAACGTTTATGCGGCATAAGGATTCGAATGTAAACACCTCGGCTGATATGACTTCGAAGTATTAAAAGTCGACATATGCATTCCATTTGTTGTCAAGACATCCTCAAATTCAGGAAATCTTCATGAACTTGCGAAATCGTTCCTTTCTTCGCTCCCTGGGGAGCCTCTTGGTGCTCGCGGGTTGTGGCCTGGCTGGCGCGGCCATGGCGCAGGTGCGTGCCGAAACCGTCGCTTCCGGTCTTGAAAACCCCTGGGGCGTCGCCTTCCTGCCGGAGGGCCGTTTCGTGGTTACCGAGAAGCCCGGCCGCCTGCGGTTGGTGGCGGCCGACGGCAAGCTGGGCACGCCGATCCAGGGCCTGCCGCCCATCGCGGCGGGCGGGCAGGGCGGGCTGCTCGACGTGCTGGCCGACAGCGGCTTCGCGCAGAACCGCACCCTGTACTTTTGTTATTCGGAACCCGAGGCGGCCGGCGGATCGGCCAACAGCACCGCGCTCGCACGCGCCCGCCTGTCGGCCGACGGCACGGCGCTGGAAGCATTGAAGGTCATCTTCAGCCAGAAGCCCAAGGTCGCGAGCCGCGCGCACTTCGGCTGCCGCATCGTCGAGGCCCGCGACGGCAACCTCTTCCTCACGCTCGGCGACCGCTTCAGCCGCAAGGAAGACGCGCAGACGCTCGACAACCACCACGGCAAGGTGGTGCGCATCGCCAAGGACGGCAGCGTGCCGAAAGACAACCCCTTCGTCGGCAAGCCGGGTGCGCTGCCCGAGATCTGGAGCTACGGCCATCGCAACAGCCAGGGCGCGACGCTCGCGCCCGATGGCCGCTTCTGGATGACGGAGCACGGCCCGCAGGGCGGCGACGAGATCAACATCCCGCGTGCCGGCGTCAACCACGGCTGGCCGGTCATCACTTATGGCGAGAACTACGGCGGCGGCAAGATCGGCGAGGGCATCACCCGCAAGGACGGCATGGAACAGCCGCTGCACTACTGGGTGCCGTCGATCGCGCCCTCGGGCATGGCCTTCCTCACCAGCGACCGCTATGGCGCCGGCTGGAAGGGCAACCTGTTCGTGGGCTCGCTGAAGTTCGGCTATCTCGACCGCATCGAACTGAAGGACGACAAGGTCGTCGCCGAGCACAAGCTGCTGGCCGACGGCCGGGCCCGCATCCGCGACGTGAAGCAGGGGCCCGACGGCCTGCTCTATGTGCTCACCGACGAGTCCGACGGCAAGCTGCTGCGCCTGCGGCCGAACTGACCGACGCCTCAGCCCGGGCAGCCCGGCAGCGGCAGCGTCGGCAGGAGGCGGCGCCAGAGCCGCCGCCACTCGGGCCAGTCGTGCCCGCCCTCGGTCGTGACCACGCGTTCCGCCGGCAGCGCCCCGGCCAGCAGCCGGTGGCTGAAGGCGAAGCGGTCGTCGAGCGCGTAGCCCAGGTACAGCGGCGGCCGGTCGCCGAAGGTGCGGGTGTGGCCGACGTAGCCGCGCAGCCATTGCCACAGTTGCGTGTCGCTGGGCGTGCGTGGGTCGCTGCCGGGTGGCGCTTCGAGCGGGCCGCGCCAGCGCGCCACGCCGCCGGCATTGGCGATGTCCTGGCTCAGCACGCGTTCGCCCAGGTAGGGCGCCAGCACGACCAGGCCGGCGAGGTCGCCGGGGTGCGTTTGGGCATACAGCAGTCCGCCGAAACCGCCGACCGAGATGCCTGCGATCCAGATCGCCTTGTAGCCCTGGCGGCGCGCCGGTGCGATCACGTCCCGATCCAGCCGGTCGAGGATGGTCTTGTTGCGGTAGTAGCCCATGTGGGCATCGACGCGCAGGGTGTCGACCGCGAGCCGGCTCTCGTTCAGTGCGTCGATGAAGCCTTCGCGCACGAACTCCTCGGGTGCCGAGTAGGCGCCGGGCAGCAGCACGATCAGCGTGTCGGCGCTGCGGGTGCAACTGCTCTTTTCCAGCGTGGTGGCCAGCGGCGCCTCGGCGGCGCGCAACCCGCCGCAGCCGGCGAGCAGCAGCAGCGAGGCGGCACCGAGGAGCAGGGCGAGGCGGTGGCGCAGGAGCGACAGGGTCTGCATCCGCCGGAGTCTAGGTGCGCGACACCGGAATTGGCAGGTCGACCATCACGGGTTGTCCTGGCACGGTACAGCCGGTGTCGCAGCACTTGCCGGGCTGGCGGTTCTTCGTGATGGCGCGGCGCGGGTCGTGCGGCGCGGCGGCCGGCGTGCCGTCGGCCGCGATGCCGCGCTCGAGCAGCCGCTCGACCAGCTCGACCTTCGAGCCGACCGGGTAGTTGCGCCAGATCTCCTGCTTCATCGCCGCCGGCGAGCCGCCGCCGTGCAGGCTGATCACGCTGTACCAGCCGCCCTGATAGCCGGCCGTCAGGTCTTCGATGAAGCGGGCCGTCTCGATGCGCTGTTCGTAGGGAATGGCGGGGTTGGCGCGCAGCACGTCGGACAGCCGCGCCGCCGTCTCGGGGTTGTGGTCTTCGTCCGGGCCGGGCAGGGTGACGATCAGGCCGCCGCTCACGTAGTGCGCGATGCGGTGCATGTCGTAGATCTTCGTGGCCAGCAGCAGCTTGCCGATGTTGCTGAACACCGGGTCGGGCATGAAGACCTCGCAGTGGTCGTCGGCCTTGCCGTAGACGCTGGCGGCCACGCCGCAGGCAAAGAAGCTCTCGGTGATGGTGATGAGCTCGACCATCTGCTCGCGCAGGTGGCTCTCCTTGCCGGGGTCGAAGCCGTTGGCCTCGCACATCAGCGCACCGGCGCCGATCAGCAGGTCGCCGAAGCCGGCGCGGGCCGCGATGCAGCTGTGGCGGTGGTGCGTGGCGTAGCTGTAGGTCAGGTGGCCCGAGTGCTCCCATTCGCCGGCATAGAACACGCGCTCCCACGGCACGAACACCCGGTCGAACATGCACACGCCGGTGCTCTGGCCGTACTTGCGGCTGAAGAGCGCATCGCCGTGCTCGAGCTTTTCGCCGGGTCGACCGGCCGGCCGCGCGACGATGCTGAGTCCGGGCGCGTCGAGCGGCACGGCGCAGCAGACGGCGAAGTCGGCGTCTTCCTTGCCCATGTTGCGGCAGGGCATGACCAGCAGTTCGTGTACATAGGGCGCGCCGGTCACGATGGCCTTGGTGCCCGAGATGACGATGCCGCGCGCGTTGCGCTCGACCACGTGCAGGTAGCTGTCGACGTTCGCCTGCTCGTGCGGCCGGCGGCTGCGATCGCCCTTGGCGTCGGTCATGGCGACGCCCAGGGTCAGGTCCTGGTCCTGGATGCGGTGCAGGTAATTGAGAAAGCGCGCGGTGTGCTCGGTGCTGCCGCGCGCGTCGTCGATGCGCGCCGACACCTGCGCGATGGCGTTGAGCGCGTCGTGCGTCAGGTAGCGCTGGGCGCAGCCGGTTTCCTGGCAGACCAGTCGCACGGCCTCGAGCTTGTTGAGCAGGTCGCCCGAGCTCGTGTTGATGTGCGAAAGGCGGTTCACCCGCTTGCCGCTGGTGTGCTGCACGGCGGTCATGAGCGGCGCGTACTCGGACTTCAGCGCGTGGTCGTAGGTGAGGGCGATGGCGTTGATGCCCGGCTGGAAGGCGGGCTCGTCGGCCACGCTGGCGACGCGGCGGCCGTCGACGAACACGGTGGGCGTGTAGCGGCGCAGCGATTCACGGTAGTCGGCGCCGGACATGAGGAGGGCGTCGGAAGGCGGGGCATTCATGCGTGTTGTCTCCAGGGGCTCGTGGGGATTTCTTGACCGTTGGCTCGAAGATTTAAACACTGTTCAATTTGTAGATCAACGTTTGAAAAATTGATCGACGACCAGATCGAGGGCTATAGTCCCGCCCATGCACGCCAAGCTCCAACGCCGCCAGACCCTCACCGACGCCCGCCGTGCCCTGGTGCTCGACGCCGCCCGAACGGTGTTCGCCGAGGCGGGCATCGAGGGCGCGAGCATCCGGGAAATCGCGAAGAAGGCCGGCTACACGCCGGGCGCCATCTATTCGTACTTCGAGAGCAAGGAGGCGATCTACGCGGCCTTGCTGGACGAGTCGCTGCTGCGCCTGCAGGCCGCGGTGGCCGAGGTGGCGGTGTCCGAGGTCCGGCCCGAGCAGACCCTGGCCGCCAAGGCCCAGGCCTGGTTCGACTTCTATGCGGCGAACCCGCGCGACCTCGACCTCGGCTTCTATCTGGTGCACGGCATGCGGCCCCGAGGGCTCACGCACGCGCTCGACCACGAACTGAACGACCGCCTCTACGACGCCCTGCGCCCCTGCGAGGAAGCGCTGCTGGCGTTGGGCCTCGATGCCGACCTCGCGCAGCAGGAGAACACGGCGCTGTTCGCGCACGGCGTCGGCCTGCTGCTGATGCAGCACACGGGGCGCATCCGCATGTTCAGGCAGTCGGCCGATGCGCTGTTCAAGACCTACCTCGCGCAGCTGGTGCAGCGATCTTCCCCTGTGGCAACGGCGGACGATCCCGCGAAACCCGCGCTTTTCGGTGGTACGGTTCAGCCCAGTTCAACCGATACCTGAAAGAAGAAGTCCATGCTGCTCGACGCCACGCAATCCCAACTCGTCCTGGTCGATTACCAGGCGCGGCTGATGCCGGCGATCTTCGAAGCCGAGGCGGCAGCGCGCAACGCGGCGCGCCTGGGCCAGATGGCGCAATGGGTCGACGTGCCGGTCTGGGGCACCGAGCAGAACCCGTCCAAGCTGGGCGAGAACCTGCCCGAGATCCGCGCCTTCTGCCGCAAGACGCTGGCCAAGATGCATTTCAGCGGCGTGGAAGAGGGGCTCGGCGAATGGCTGCGTCCGCCCGCCAAGGCGGCGCCGCAGGGCAACGCCCGCAGCCTGCCCAAGCACCTGCAGAAGCCCCCGGCCGCGGCCGAAGAGCGCAACACCATCGTCATCGCCGGCTGCGAAGCCCACGTCTGCCTGTTGCAGACCGCGCTCGACCTGCTCGAGGACGAGTTCGACGTGTGGGTCGTCACCGACGCCTGCAGCTCGCGCACCGAGCGCAACCGCGACGCCGCTTTCGACCGCCTGGCCGGCGCTGGCGCCGAGCTCGTGACCACCGAGATGGTCGGCTTCGAGTGGCTGCGCACCGCCGAGCACCCGGCGTTCCGCGACCTGCAGGCGCTGATCCGCTGATCTACTGAACTGCTGTCGAGGGGTGGCTCGGCAAGGGGGCCGCCCGGATTGCCGCGGCTGTCAGCTTCCCGCAAGATCGGTTCCCATAATTATGAATTCAGTTTCGGCGTGAGTCCGGAACGGCATCCATAAAACAGGAGACAGATCCCGATGAGCCGCTATGAAGAGTTCTACCGCCAGTCCGTCGACGCGCCCGAGGCCTTCTGGGCCGAGCAGGCGAAGTTGATCGACTGGCACACACCCGCGCAGCAGATCCTCGACGCCAGCCAGCCGCCGTTTGCGCGCTGGTTCGTCGGTGGCACCACCAACCTGTGCCACAACGCCGTCGACCGGCACCTGGCCGATCGGGGCGACCAGCCGGCGCTGATCTTCGTGTCGACCGAGACCGGCACCGAGAAAAGCTACAGCTTCGCCGAGCTGCATGCCGAGGTGCAGCGCACTGCCGCCAGCCTCGTCGAACTGGGCGTGGGCAAGGGCGACCGCGTGCTCATCTACATGCCGATGATTCCCGAGGCCGCCTTCGCGATGCTGGCCTGCGCGCGCATCGGGGCCATCCACTGCGTGGTGTTCGGCGGCTTCGCCAGCGGCTCGCTGGCCACCCGCATCGAGGACGCCGAGCCCAAGGTGGTCGTGAGCGCCGACGCCGGTTCGCGCGGCGGCAAGGTCATCGCGTACAAGCCGCTGCTCGACGAAGCCATCCGCCTGTCGAAGCACAAGCCCGAGGCCGTGCTGCTGACCGACCGCGGCCTGGCGCCGATGACGCTGGTGGCCGGCCGCGACCATCTGGCGGGCGAGCTGAGGCACAAGCACCTGGATGCACAGGTGCCCTGCACCTGGCTGGCCTCGACCGACATCAGCTACACGATCTACACGAGCGGCACCACCGGCAAGCCCAAGGGCGTGCAGCGCGACGTGGGCGGCTACGCCGTGGCGCTGGCCGCGAGCATGAAGCACATCTTCGACGGCCGGCCCGGCGAAACCTACTTTTCGACCAGCGACATCGGCTGGGTGGTGGGTCACAGCTACATCGTCTACGGCCCGCTGATCGCGGGCATGGCGACCATCATGTACGAGGGCCTGCCCACGCAGGGCATCGACCAGCAGCCCGACGGCGGCATCTGGTGGCGCCTGGTCGAGAAGTACAAGGTGACCGTGATGTTCAGCGCGCCCACCGCCGTGCGCGTGCTCAAGAAACAAGACCCGGCGCTTCTCAAGAAGTACGACCTGTCGACCCTGCGCGCGCTGTTCCTGGCCGGCGAGCCGCTGGACGAACCGACCGCGCGCTGGATCAGCGACGGCCTGGGCGTGCCGATCATCGACAACTACTGGCAGACCGAGTCGGGCTGGCCGATGATCACCATCGCCAACGGCGTGGAAGCCAAGCCCAGCAAGTTCGGCAGCCCCGGCGTGCCGATGTACGGCTACCGCATCAAGATCCTGCACGAGTCGACCGGCGAGGAACTCACCGGCGCGAACGAGAAGGGCGTGGTCGTGGTCGAGGGCCCAACGCCGCCCGGCTTCATGCAGACCGTGTGGAAGGACGATGCGCGCTTTGTCAATACGTACTGGAAGAGCGTGCCGGGCAAGATGGTCTATTCGACCTTCGACTGGGGCATCCGTGACGCCGACGGCTACTTCTACATCCTGGGCCGCACCGACGACGTGATCAACGTCGCCGGCCACCGCCTGGGCACCCGCGAGATCGAGGAGAGCATCTCGGGCCATGCCAACGTGGCCGAGGTGGCGGTGGTCGGCGTGGCCGACACGCTCAAGGGGCAGGTGGCGATGGCCTTCGTCGTGCCGAAGGACGGCCTGGCCGTGACCGATGCCGACGCGGCGCTCAAGCTCGAGGGCGAAATCATGAAGGTTGTGGCCGACCAACTCGGCGCCCTGGCGCGGCCTGCGCGCGTGCGCTTCGTGAGCGGCCTGCCCAAGACCCGCAGCGGCAAGCTGCTGCGCCGGGCGATCCAGGCCGTCTGCGAGCAGCGCGACCCGGGCGACCTGACCACCATCGACGATCCGGCCACGCTGCAGCAGATCAAACAGTTACTGTCCGCCACCTGACCGCAGGCGCGAATCGGGGTAGGGTTGCGGGCCTTGCGCAGCCGCGTTCTGTCGTCATATGGTTGACGTGGCACAATGCCAAGGTACTCAGGCCCTTCCCCAGCCACAGTCGCATCCGCCAATCGGTCCAGCCGTGTCGCGGAAGGTTTCTTAACCAACTCGTGCTTCCTCCAGGGAAGCGAAGGTCAGCGGATCATGAGCGATTCCTCTACGCCCACGGCGTACACCGCCTATCAAGGCAATACCTACCTCTTCGGCGGCAATGCGCCCTATGTCGAGGAGATGTACGAAAACTACCTCGCCAACCCCGGCAGCGTTCCCGACAACTGGCGCACGTACTTCGACGCCCTGCAGAACGTTCCCGCCGCCGACGGCACCAGCGCCCGCGACGTCCCCCACCTGCCGGTCATCAACGCCTTCGCCGAACTGGCCAAGCAGGGCACGACCCGTGTCGTGCAGGCCAGCGGCGCCGACTCCGAACTCGGCCGCAAGCGCACGGCAGTCCAGCAGCTGATTGCCGCCTACCGCAACGTCGGCGCCCGCTGGGCCGACCTCGACCCGCTCAAGCGCGCCGAGCGTCCCGCCATTCCGGAACTCGAGCCCTCGTTCTACGGTTTTGCCGACGCCGACCTCGAGACGGTGTTCAACACCAGCAACACCTTCTTCGGCAAAGAGACCATGTCGCTGCGCGACCTGCTCAATGCCCTGCGTGAAACGTACTGCGGCACGATGGGTGCCGAGTACATGTACACCACCGATCAGAACCACAAGCGCTGGTGGCAGCAGAAGCTCGAAAGCGCCCGCACGAACCCGAAGCTCAGCGCCGAGCAGAAGAAGCACGTGCTGAATCGCCTGACGGCCGCCGAAGGCCTCGAGCGTTTCCTGCACACCAAGTACGTCGGCCAGAAGCGCTTCTCGCTCGAAGGCGGCGAAAGCTTCATCGTCGCGATGGACGAGCTGATCAACCAGGCCGGCGTCAAGGGCGTGCAGGAAATCGTGATCGGCATGGCCCACCGCGGCCGCCTGAACGTGCTGGTGAACTCGCTGGGCAAGATGCCCGCCGACCTGTTCGCCGAGTTCGACCACACCGCCCCCGAAGACCTGCCCAGCGGCGACGTCAAGTACCACCAGGGCTTCAGCTCGGACGTGACCACCCCCGGCGGCCCGGTCCACCTGAGCCTGGCGTTCAACCCCTCGCACCTGGAAATCGTGAACCCCGTGGTCGAAGGCTCGGTGCGCGCCCGCATGGACCGCCGCGGCGACCCGCTGGGCAAGCAGGTGCTGCCCGTGATCGTGCACGGCGATGCCGCCTTCGCAGGCCAGGGCGTCGTGATGGAAACGCTGGCACTGGCCGAAACCCGTGGTTATTCCACCGGCGGCACGGTGCACATCGTGATCAACAACCAGATCGGCTTCACCACCAGCGACCCGCGCGACAGCCGCTCGACGCTGTACTGCTCGGACATCGTCAAGATGATCGAAGCGCCGGTGCTGCACGTGAACGGCGACGACCCCGAAGCCGTGGTGCTCGCCACCCAGTTCGCTCTTGATTTCCGCATGGAATTCCAGAAGGACGTGGTCGTCGACATCATCTGCTTCCGCAAGCTGGGCCACAACGAGCAGGACACGCCGTCGCTCACCCAGCCGCTGATGTACAAGAAGATCGCGGCCCACCCCGGCACGCGCAAGCTGTACGCCGACAAGCTGGCCGCGCAAGGCCTGGGCGACACGCTCGGTGACGACATGGTCAAGGCGCAGCGCGCCGCCTTCGACGAAGGCAAGAACACCGTCGACCCCGTGCTCACCAACTTCAAGAGCAAGTACGCCGTCGACTGGAGCCCGTACCTCAACAAGAAGTGGACCGACGCCGGCGACACCGCCATTCCCTCCGCCGAGTGGAAGCGCCTGGCCGAACGCATCACCAAGGCACCCGAGAACTTCACCGTGCACCCGCTCGTGAAGAAGGTGCTGGACGACCGCGCCGCCATGGGCCGTGGCGACGTCAACGTCGACTGGGGCATGGGCGAGCATATGGCCTTCGCCTCGCTGGTGGCCAGCGGCTACCCGGTGCGCCTGTCGGGTGAAGACTCGGGCCGCGGCACGTTCACGCACCGCCACGCCGTGCTGCACGACCAGAACCGCGAGAAGTTCGACACCGGCACCTACACGCCGCTGCAGAACGTGGCCGAGAACCAGGCCCCGTTCGTCGTCATCGACTCGATCCTGTCCGAAGAAGCCGTGCTGGCCTTCGAATACGGCTACGCCTCGAACGACCCCAACACGCTCGTCATCTGGGAAGCCCAGTTCGGCGACTTTGTGAACGGTGCGCAAGTGGTGATCGACCAGTTCATCGCCTCGGGCGAAGTGAAGTGGGGCCGCGTCAACGGCATCACGATGATGCTGCCGCACGGCTACGAAGGCCAGGGCCCCGAGCACAGCTCGGCCCGCTTGGAGCGCTTCATGCAGCTGAGCGCCGACACCAACATGCAGGTGGTGCAGCCCACCACGGCCAGCCAGATCTTCCACATCCTGCGCCGCCAGATGGTGCGCAACCTGCGCAAGCCGCTGATCATCCTCACGCCCAAGTCGCTGCTGCGCAACAAGGACGCGACCTCGCCGCTGTCCGAGTTCACCAAGGGCAGCTTCCAGACGGTCATTCCCGACAGCAAGGGCTTGAAGGCCGAGAAGGTCAAGCGCCTGATCGCCTGCTCGGGCAAGGTCTACTACGACCTGGCCAAGAAGCGCGAAGAGCAGGGCAGCGACGACGTGGCGATCATCCGCGTCGAGCAGCTCTACCCGTTCCCGCACAAGGCGTTCGCCGCCGAGGTCAAGAAGTACCCCAACCTCGTGGACATCGTGTGGTGCCAGGACGAGCCGCAGAACCAGGGCGCCTGGTTCTTCGTGCAGCACTACATCCACGAAAACATGCAGGAAGGCCAGAAGCTCGGCTACTCCGGCCGTGCCGCCTCGGCATCGCCGGCCGTCGGCTACTCGCACCTGCACCAGGAACAGCAGAAGGCGCTGGTCGATGGCGCATTTGGCAAGCTCAAGGGCTTCGTGCTGACCAAGTAAGAACCGTCCCTTTTCACACGAACACCCTCAAGAACAAAACGGAGCTCACTCCAAATGTCTATCGTAGAAGTCAAAGTCCCCCAGCTTTCCGAATCCGTGGCCGAGGCCACCATGCTCACGTGGAAGAAGAAAGCCGGCGAAGCCGTCGCCGTCGATGAAATCCTGATCGAGATCGAAACCGACAAGGTCGTGCTCGAAGTGCCGGCACCCTCGGCCGGCGTGCTGGTCGAGATCGTTCAGCCCGACGGCGCCACCGTGGTGGCCGAGCAGCTGATCGCCAAGATCGACACCGACGGCAAGGCCGCCGCCGCGGCACCCGCTGCTGCAGCAGCCCCCGCCGCCGCACCGGCCGCTGCTGCTCCCGCAGCGGCAGCCGCCGCTACCGGTGGTTCGAAGGCCGACGTCGCCATGCCCGCCGCTGCCAAGCTGCTGGCGGACAACAACCTGAAGACCAGCGACGTGGCCGGCACGGGCAAGGACGGCCGCGTGACCAAGGGCGACGTGCTCGGCGCCGTGGCTGCCGGCGCCAAGCCTGCCGCCACCATCGCCGCACCGGCTGCCAAGCCCGCGTTGCAACAGGTGGCTGCGCCCGCCGCGCCTGACCTGGGCGAGCGTCCGGAACAGCGCGTGCCGATGAGCCGCCTGCGCGCCCGCATCGCCGAGCGCCTGATCCAGTCGCAATCGACCAACGCCATCCTGACCACCTTCAACGAAGTGAACATGGCCCCGGTCATGGACCTGCGCAAGAAGTTCCAGGACGCGTTCACCAAGGAACACGGCGTGAAGCTCGGCTTCATGAGCTTCTTCGTGAAGGCCGCGGTGCACGCGCTGAAGAAGTACCCGGTGCTCAACGCCTCGGTCGACGGCAACGACATCCTGTACCACGGCTACTTCGACATCGGCATTGCCGTTGGTTCGCCGCGCGGCCTGGTGGTGCCCATCCTGCGCAATGCAGACCAGATGAGCTTCGCCGACATCGAGAAGAAGATCGCCGAGTACGGCAAGAAGGCACAAGACGGCAAGCTGGGCATCGAAGAAATGACCGGCGGCACGTTCTCGATCTCGAACGGCGGCACCTTCGGCTCGATGCTCTCGACCCCGATCATCAACCCGCCCCAGTCGGCCATCCTGGGCGTGCACGCCACCAAGGACCGCGCCGTGGTCGAAAACGGCCAGATCGTCGTTCGCCCGATGAACTACCTCGCCATGAGCTACGACCACCGCATCATCGACGGCCGCGAAGCCGTGCTGGGCCTGGTCGCCATGAAGGAAGCGCTGGAAGATCCGTCGCGCCTGCTGTTCGACATCTGATCCGGGGAGCAAGAACCAGATGGCAAACAAGCAATTCGACGTCGTCGTCATCGGCGGCGGTCCTGGCGGCTACATCGCGGCGATCCGCGCTGCGCAGCTCGGCTTCAACGTGGCCTGCATCGACGAGTGGAAAAACGGCAAGGGCGGCCCCGCACCGGGCGGCACCTGCACCAATGTCGGCTGCATCCCCTCGAAGGCGCTGCTGCAATCGTCGGAGCACTTCGAGCAGGCCGGTCACCACTTCGCGGACCACGGCATCAAGGTCGAAGGCCTCGGCCTGGACATCGACAAGATGCTGGCCCGCAAGGACCAGGTCGTGAAGCAGAACAACGACGGCATCCTGTACCTGTTCAAGAAGAACAAGATCAGCTTCTTCCACGGCCGCGGTTCGTTCGTGAAGGCGGACGACGCCGGCTACGAGATCAAGGTGGCAGGCGCCGCTGAAGAATCGATCAGCGGCAAGCACATCATCATCGCCACGGGCTCCAACGCCCGCGCGCTGCCGGGCACGCCGTTCGACGAGGAAAACATCCTCTCGAACGACGGCGCGCTGCGCATCGGCGCGGTGCCCAAGAAGCTGGGCCTGATCGGCTCGGGCGTCATCGGCCTCGAAATGGGCTCGGTGTGGCGCCGCCTCGGTGCCGAGGTCACGGTGCTCGAAGCACTGCCGACCTTCCTGGGCGCCGTGGACGAGCAGATCGCCAAGGAAGCCAAGAAGGCCTTCGACAAGCAGAAGCTCAAGATCGAACTCGGCGTCAAGGTCGGTGAGATCAAGTCGTCGAAGAAGGGCGTGAGCGTCGCCTGGACCAACGCCAAGGGCGAAGCCCAGACGCTGGAAGTCGACAAGCTGATCGTCTCGATCGGTCGCGTGCCCAACACCATCGGCCTGAACGCCGAAGCCGTGGGCCTGAAGCTCGACGAGCGCGGCGCCATCGCCGTGGACGACGACTGCAAGACCAGCCTGCCCAACGTGTGGGCCATCGGCGACGTGGTGCGCGGCCCGATGCTGGCGCACAAGGCCGAGGAAGAAGGCGTGGCCGTGGCGGAGCGCATCGCGGGCCAGCATGGCCACGTGAACTTCAACACCGTGCCGTGGGTGATCTACACCAGCCCCGAGATCGCATGGGTCGGCCAGACCGAGCAGCAGCTCAAGGCCGCGGGCCGCGCCTACAAGGCCGGCACCTTCCCGTTCCTGGCGAACGGCCGCGCACGCGCGCTGGGCGACACGACCGGCATGGTCAAGTTCCTGGCCGACGCCGCCACGGACGAGATCCTGGGCGTGCACATCGTGGGCCCGCAGGCCAGCGAGCTGATCTCCGAAGCCGTGGTGGCGATGGAGTTCAAGGCCAGTGCCGAAGACATCGCGCGCATCTGCCATGCGCACCCGTCGCTGTCGGAAGCCACCAAGGAAGCGGCCCTGGCCGTGGATAAGCGCACGCTCAACTTCTGATCTCCGGTTCTTGAGCGAACCCGGCCCCGATCGACCCTCGCGGGGCGGTCGGGGCTCTCCATTTTTGAAGCGATCCGATCCCTTGAGCGTCAAACAGGCTTACGAAGCGGAACTCGCGGCACGCGGGTTCAAGAGCGATCCCGCACAACTCGCGGCCGTCGAGGCGCTCGACCGCTGCGCCACCGAGTGGGGCGAGTACAAGGCCCGGCGCTCCAATGCGCTGAAGAAGCTCATCAACCGTCCGGAGCTGCCGCGCGGCGTCTACATGTACGGCGGCGTGGGGCGCGGCAAGAGCTTCCTGATGGACCTGTTCTTCAACGCCGTGCCGTTGCGGCGCAAGACGCGCCTGCACTTCCACGAGTTCATGCGCGAAGTGCACCGCGAGCTGCGCGACCTGCAGGGCACCGTGAACCCGCTCGACGAGCTGGGGCTGCGCATCTCCAAGCGCTACAAGCTGATCTGCTTCGACGAGTTCCACGTCGCGGACATCACCGACGCGATGATCCTGCACCGGCTGCTCGTGGCGCTGTTCGACAACGGCGTGGGCTTTGTCACCACCTCGAACTTCAAGCCCGACGACCTGTACCCTGGCGGCCTGCACCGCGACCGCATCCTGCCCGCCATTGCACTGCTCAACCAGAAGCTCGAAGTGCTGAGCGTGGACAACGGCACCGACTACCGGCGCCGCACGCTGGAGCAGCTGCGCATGTACCTCACGCCGAACGACGCGGCGGCCGAGAAGGAAATGCGCCACGCCTTCGACAAGCTGGCCGAGACGGCGGACGAGAACCCGATCCTGCACATCGAGCAGCGCGAGATCCGTGCACTGCGCAAGGCCGGCGGCGTGGTGTGGTTCGACTTCAAGACGCTGTGCGGCGGTCCGCGCTCGCAGAACGACTACCTCGAGATCGCGAGCCAGTTCCACACCGTGCTGCTGTCCGACGTGCCGCACATGCCGGTGCGCATGGCCTCGGAAGCACGCCGTTTCACCTGGCTGGTCGATGTCTTGTACGACCGGCGCTGCAAGCTCATCATGTCGGCCGAGGTTCCGCCCGAGGCGTTGTACACCGAGGGGCCGCTGGCGCACGAGTTTCCGCGCACGGTGTCCCGGCTCACCGAAATGCAGTCGAGCGAATTCCTCGCCCTGGAACGCCGCATCGTCGACACCCGACTCACATGAAAAAAACCGCTCTTGCCCTGTTCCTGGCCTTGGCCAGCCTGCCGCTGTGGGCCCAGTCCAATGCGGCGGCGGGCAACGCCGACCTCGAAGCCGAACGCAGCCGCCTGGCGGCCGAGCGCGAGGTCATCGAGTCGCGCTACGCGAAGGAGCGCGCGGCCTGCTACAAGAAGTTCGCGGTCGAAGACTGCCTGCGCGAAAGCCGCAGCCGCCGTCGCAAGGAAACCGACCACATCAAGCGGCAGGAAACCGCGATCAACGACATCCAGCGTCAGCGCAGCGGCGCGGCCGAGCTGCAGAAGCTCGACCAGAAGGCTGCCACCCAGCGCCCACAGGATTCGCGCGAGCAGCGCGAGAAGTCGCAGGAAGACCAGAAGGCACGCGAGCAGCGTGCTGCCGACCACGCGGCAAGCCGCGCCGCGACGGCGGCCGATGCGGACGCACGCCAGCGCCAGTTCGAGAACAAGCAGAAGGCCCATGCCGACGAGCAGGCCAAGGCGGCGCAGCGCCGCGCCGAAGCGCCGGCCGCGACCACGCGCTTCGAGGACAAGCAGAAGCGGGCCGCCGAACACCGTGCCAACCGCGAGCGCCAGAACGCCGAGCGCACCAAGCCGCGCGGTGCGCCGTTGCCGCCAGCACCGGCGGCTTCCTCGCCCTGATCCTTGAAAGAGGGCGGGCGCTCAGGCCGCCGCGGGCAGCCTGTCGAGCTTGAGCACCGCGATCGAGATGTTGTCGCCCGTGCCGCGCGCACGGCGCCGCGCTTCTCCCACCAGGATTTCCACTGCGTCGCGCGGCGGCTGCGCGTACAGCACGCTGGCCAGTTCCTCGGGCGAGAAGTAGTGCCACAGGCCGTCGCTGCAGGCCATCAGCAGGTCGCCCGGCTGCAGCTTGGCGATGTGGTGCGGATCGACGGGCGGCGGCGTGGTCGTCATGCCCAGGCAGCCCAGCAGGATGTTGCCCTGCGGATGGATGTTGGCCTCGGCCTCGCTGATCTGGCCGCGATCGACCAGCGCCTGCACGTACGAATGGTCGCGCGTGCGCTTGACCAGCGCGCCGTCGTTGAAGTGATAGATGCGCGAGTCGCCCGCATGAATCCAGGCGCAGTCGCCCTTGGGGGTCATCAGGAAGGCGGCCAGCGTACTGTGCGGCTCCTGCTCGCTCGACAGCGCCGTGAGCTTGATCACCGTGTGGGCGTCTTCGAGCAGCTGGCGCAGCACGACGGCGGGGTCGTCGCGCTCGGGGCTGTAGCGGGTGAAGAGCTGGCGCGCGGTCATGAGCACCTGGTCGGACGCCTTGCGCCCGCCGCTGCGTCCGCCCATGCCGTCGGCGATGACACCGAGCACGCAGCCCGGCGTGCGAGGGTGGCTCATCAACAGCACCTGGTCCTGCTGGTAGGGGCGATCCCCCTTGTGGAGGCCGGTGGCGGCGGCGAGTCGAAAGCCTTGGGTCATGAGCGCTGGGGCGCCAGAGGCGCGCTTTCTGTCTTCTCTGGGGTTCGTGTCAGGACGTATTATCGAATGAACACGCGCGGCCCCATGCGGCACGCGCACCCCCACCGTTGGACTCCAATCTTCATTCCCTTTCCCGTCAGCTGATCGAGCTGCGCATTGCGCATGCCGACCTCGACGCCACCATCGACCGGCTCTCGGAAGACGGCACGCCGCAGGACGAACTGCTGATGCGCCGCCTGAAAAAGCGCCGCCTCGCCCTGCGCGACCAGATCGCCCAGCTCGAGAACGCGCTCGACCCGAAAGAACCGGCGTGACGTCGCCGCTCGAAAACCAGGTGCGCGATGCGTTCGCGCAGGACGGGGTGCTGTCGCAGGCCGCCGAGCAGTTCCGCGAACGCGGCGGCCAGACCGAGATGGCGATGGCCGTGGCCCGCACCATTTCCGACGGCGGCATGCTCGTGGTCGAGGCCGGCACGGGCGTGGGCAAGACCTTCTCGTACCTCGTGCCGGCGCTGCTGAGCGGCGAGCGCGTGCTGCTCTCGACCGCCACCAAGACCCTGCAGGACCAGCTGTTCGGCCGCGACCTGCCGCGCCTTGTCGAGGCCTTCGCGCTGCCGATACGTACGGCGCTGCTGAAAGGGCGGGGCAGCTACCTGTGCCTGCATCGGCTCGACATGGCGCGCCACGACGCCTCGCTGCCCGAGCGCGGCAGCCTGCGCACGCTGGCAAAGATCGAGCAGTGGTCGAAAGCCACGCGCACCGGCGACCTCGCAGAGCTGCCGGGGCTCGACGAACGTTCGCCACTGATCCCGCTGATCACCTCCACGCGCGAGAACTGCCTGGGCGCGCAATGCCCGCAGTTCAAGGCCTGCCACGTCAACCTGGCGCGGCGCGAGGCGCTGGCGGCCGACATCGTGGTCATCAACCACCACCTGTTCTTTGCCGACCTCGCGGTGCGCGAGACAGGCATGGCCGAGCTGCTGCCGACCGTGAGCGTCGTCGTGTTCGACGAGGCGCACCAGCTCAACGAAACCGGCGTGCAGTTCCTGGGCGCACAGCTCGGCAGCGGGCAGGCGCTCGACTTCGCGCGCGACATGCTCGGCGCGGGCCTGCAGCATGCGCGCGGGCTGGTCGACTGGCAGCAGCTGGTGGCGGGCGTGGAACGCGCGGCGCGCGAGCTGCGGCTGGTGGTCGGCAAGCAATGGCCGGGCGCCAAGCTGCGCTGGATCGGCCCGGCCCCCGACGGCGTGAATGCCGAAGCCTGGCAGGGCGCGCTCGACGACCTGCAGGACGCCTTCGTGCTGGCCGCCGACGGGCTGGACACGGTGAGCGAAATCTCGCCCGACTTCGTGCGCCTGCACGAGCGCGCGCGCCAGCTCGCCAAGCGCACGGCGCGTTTCGCGCAGCCGTGCGAACTCGACTCGGTGCGCTGGGTCGATGTCGGCACGCAGCTGCGGCTGATCGAGTCGCCGCTCGACATCGCCGATGCGATGCGCAAGCGGGTGCTCAAGCTGGCCGACGAGCCCGTGGAGTCCGACTTGCCCTACGGCGACGACGAGGAAGACCCGGAGCACGGCGCCGTCCCGCCGCCTCCGCAGGAAGACAGCCGCCGCGCCTGGGTCTTCACCTCCGCCACGCTGGGTGACGACCCGACGCTGCGCTGGTTCACCGAACCCTGCGGCCTGCGCGATGCCGAAGTGCTGCGTGTGCAAAGTCCGTTCGACTACGCCTCGCAGGCAGCGATCTACGTGCCGCGGGCCTTTCCGAAGCCCAACGATCCCACGCACAGCCAGCAGGTGGCCAAGCTGGCCGCGCACGGCGCCGCCGAACTCGGCGGGCGCACGCTCGTGCTGACCACCACGCTGCGCGCGCTGCGCACCATCGGCGACGCGATGCGCCAGCAGTTCGAACTGCTTCAGACGGAGGCGCGGCCCGAGGTGCTGGTGCAGGGCGAGCTGCCCAAGCGCGTGCTCATGGACCGCTTCCGCGAAGGCGCGAGCAACGGGCGCGTGGGCTGCGTGCTGGTCGCGTCGGCGTCGTTCTGGGAAGGCTTCGATGCGCCGGGCGACGCGCTGCAGTTCGTGGTGATCGACAAGCTGCCGTTCCCGCCGCCCAACGATCCGCTCGTGGAGGCCCGCTCGCAGCGGCTCGAAGCGCAGGGGCGCAGCTCGTTCAGCGACTACTCGCTGCCCGAAGCGGCCGTGGCATTGAAACAGGGGGCGGGGCGCCTCATCCGCCGTGAAACCGACAGCGGCGTGCTCGCGATCTGCGACACGCGCCTCGTGGCGATGGGCTATGGCCGGCGGCTGCTGGCGGCGTTGCCGCCGATGCGCCGGCTGGAAACCGAAGCGGATTTCGAGAGCGCGATCGACGCGCTCAGGAAACCTTACTGATATCTATCGGGGGGCGCTGGATTACCAGAGCTTCCACCAGGGGTCGGTGCTGCCCTTGAAGCCGTTCGCCAGGTAGGTGCTCTGCGGGTAGTTGGTGGTCAGCACGCGCTGTGCGTCGTCGCGCAGGTCCTTCATGCCGAGTGCGTCGTACGACTTCACCATGATGTACAGGGCTTCTTCGAGCGCCGGCACTTCGCGGTAGTCGGACAGCGCGATCTGTGCCCGGTTGATGGCCGCCAGGTAGGCGCCACGGGAGTAGTAATAGCGCGCCACATGAACTTCGTACTGCGCGAGCGAGTTCACGATGTAGTTCATGCGCTGGCGCGCGTCGGGCGCGTAGCGCGACTCGGGGAAGCGCGTCACGAGGTCGCGGAAGGATTCGAACGATTCCTTGGCGGCCTTCTGGTCGCGCTCGGACAGGTCCTGGCGCGTCAGGAACGCGAACATGCCCAGGTCGTCGTTGAAGTTGATCACGCCCTTCAGGTAGAGCGCGTAATCGAACGCCGGGCTGGCCGGGTGCAGCTTCATGAAGCGGTCGAGCGTGGCGATGGCGTTGGCCTTTTCGCCGGCCTTGTGCTGGGCGTAGGCCTTTTCGAGCTGGGCCTGCTGGGCCAGCGGCGTGCCGGCGGCACGGCCTTCGAGCTTCTCGTACAGCGGCACTGCCTTGTCGTAGGCGCCGGAGCCGACTTCGTCCTTGGCTTCCGAGTAGATGCGGTTGGGGCTCCAGTTCGCGGTCTTGTCTTCCTTGGTGGTGGAACCGCAACCGGCGACGAGAAGGGCCGCCGCGCTGAGCGCGATCCAGGCAGGGACCGATAATTTGGCGCGAAACATCACATACGGCTTTCGTGAAACAGTTGCCCTCAATTATATCGACCGACCCCCTGACCGATCCCCCGGAAGGGCCTGAACCTGAAGAGGGCGCCGATCTCGCGGAGCCCAGCGAGCTGCGGCCCTTCGCTATTGACCAAGCGCAGCACGGGCAGCGGCTCGACCGCGCCCTGGCGGCGCTGGTGCCCGAGTTTTCGCGCAGTTACCTTCAGCAACTCATTGAGGCGGGCGCCGTCGAACTGCAAGGGCGCACGCTCACCAAGGTTTCTGCCACGGTGCGCGCGGGCCAGTCGGGGCGCATCGAGCTGCGGCCTACGCCCCAGAGCCAGGCCTTCCGGCCCGAGGCGATGGCGCTGGTCACGGTCCACGAGGACGAGCACCTGCGGATCATCGACAAGCCGGCCGGCCTGGTGGTGCACCCGGCGCCGGGCCACTGGAGCGGCACGCTGCTGAACGGGCTGCTGGCGCTCGACCCGAAGGCCGTGCTGCTGCCGCGCGCGGGCATCGTGCACCGCCTCGACCGCGACACCAGCGGCCTGATGGTGGTGGCGCGCACGCGGGCCGCGATGGACGCCATGGTGGCGCTGATCGCCGCGCGCGAGGTGAAGCGCCAGTACCTGGCGATGGGGCACAAGGCCTGGGAAGGCGCGGCGGCCCGCCAGGTGGATGCGCCTATCGGCCGCGATCCGCGCAACCGGCTGCGCATGGCGGTGGTCGACCTGGAGCGCCACGCAGGCAAGACCGCGCGCACGCTGATCGAGCGGCTCGACAGCCACACCGACGGCTGCGCGGTGCGCTGCACGCTCGAAACCGGTCGCACCCACCAGATCCGCGTGCACATGGCGTCGATCGGCCATCCGCTGGTCGGGGACGCGCTGTATGGCGGCGCGCCCGCGGCGGGGCTGTCGCGGCAGGCGCTGCATGCGTTCCGGCTGGCGTTCGTGCATCCCGTCACGCAGCAGGCGATGGAGTTCCGTTCGCCGCCGCCGCCCGATCTGGCCCAGGCTTTGCAGACCTGGGGGCTGGATTACAATCGCGCCTGACGGCCCGAGGGCCGCGCCGGCCACCCGATGCCGGCCTTGCGTTGCACTCGCCGCGTGCCGGCAACGCCTACCCCTTCCATCCATCTGAACAAGCGTCGCCAGGCGCCTTTTTCCGGATAACGCGAACCATGAATACGGCGGATGCCAAGCGCATTCTCGAAACCGCCTTGATCTGTTCGAGCCAGCCGCTGCCGGTGCGCGACATGCGCGTGCTGTTCGACGACGAGCTGGGCGTGGACACGATCAAGGTGCTGTTGCTCGAACTGCAGGAAGACTGGGCGCAACGCGGCCTGGAGCTGGTGAGCGTCGGCAGCGGCTGGCGTTTCCAGAGCCGGCCCGAGATGCGCGATGCCCTCGATCGCCTGCATCCCGAGAAGCCGCCGCGCTACACGCGCGCCGCGCTCGAGACGCTGGCCATCATTGCCTACCGGCAGCCGGCCACGCGCGGCGACATGGAAGACATCCGCGGCGTCACGATCAACTCGCTGATCCTGAAGCAGCTCGAAGACCGCGGCTGGGTCGAGGTGATCGGCCACCGCGAAACGGTCGGCCGGCCCGCGCTCTACGCGACCACCCGCCAGTTCCTCGACGACCTGGGCCTGGCCTCGCTGGACCAGCTGCCGCTGGTGGAAACGCCCGCGCAGCAGGCGGCGCTGGTTGACGCACTGCAGCAGGCCGCGGGCGACCAGCCGGGGCTGCCGATCGACGGCGATGCGGCGGAAGAGGCCGTTGCGGAATCTGCAGAGCCCGCAGTGCTGGTGGATGGAGAAGAAGGTGTGCAGCCCGAACTCGCCATGGTCGATGCGCCGCCTGAGTCGGCTGAGCTGGCGGAAGTCGTCTCGACCGATGCGGCGGAGTTTGCCGAAGAGGTGGTGGCGATCGCCGAGGCCGTTGAGCCCGTCGATGAGGCGCTGCCTGTGCCCGAGCCAGAAACCGGCGAGCCGCCCGCCGAAACCGAAGTAGCCGCCGCGCCCGAAGAACCCGAATCCGACGTCCCGTCCCCCGCAGCGGACGAGACCGATCCCCACGACCCCCACGCTGTTTCTCCCGGAAAAACCCCATGAGCTCATCCGACACCGACGACGCAGCGATGCTGCCGGTCGAACCCGAAGTCAAGAAGCGGAAGCGGGCCGCCACGCCCAAGAAGGTGACGGAAGTTGCTGTTGAATCCGTCGCTGCGCCCGCAGAGCCGGCAGGGGCCGAGGCCGGGGAAGCGCCGAAGAAGCCGCGTGCACCCCGCAAGAAGAAGGTGGTCGAGGCGCCGGCTGCCGATGAGCAATTGGTGAGCGCGGCGGAAGTCGCTCCTGCTGCGGAAGCTCCCGCGACGGTCCAGCCCGATGTGGCGCCCGTGGCTGCGGAAGTGGTGGCAGCCGAGGCAGACGAGCCGGCGCCGGTCGAAGCACAGCGTCCCCAGATGTCCGACGAAGACCAGGACGACGACCGTGGGGACGACGAAGACGACGAAGGCGACGAGGAAGACGAGCCCGACGAAGAGGAAGACGACCTCGATCGCGCCCGCCGTGCCGCCGAGCGCGAGCAACGCAATGCGCCGCCGACCGAGCCGATCCGTTTTGCCGACGTCATTTCCGGCCAGTTCGACGCCGACGAGGAAAGCCCCGAGGTGCCGCCGCTCAAGCGCGTGCTGCTGCCCGAGGCCGATTCGCCCAAGCTGCACAAGGTGCTGGCGCAGGCCGGCCTCGGTTCGCGCCTCGAGATGGAGCAACTCATCCTGCAGGGTCGCATCTCGGTCAACAACGAGCCGGCCCACATCGGCCAGCGCATCCAGTACGGCGACCAGGTCAAGATCAACGGCAAGCCGATCCGCTACCGCATCGCACCGCCACCGCCGCGCGTGATCGCGTACCACAAGCCCGTGGGCGAGGTCGTCACGCACGACGACCCGCAGAACCGCCCGACGGTGTTCCGCAAGCTGCCGCGTCTGCAGCAAGGCAAGTGGCAGTCGGTCGGCCGGCTCGACCTGAACACCGAAGGCCTGCTGCTGTTCAGCAGCTCCGGCGACCTGGCCAACCAGCTCATGCACCCGCGCTTCGGCCTGGAGCGCGAGTACGCGGTGCGCGTGCTGGGCGCGCTCACCAGCGAAGAAAAGAAGAAGCTGCTCGAGGGCGTGCGCCTGGACGACGGCATGGCGCAGTTCGGCACCATCGAAGACGGTGGCGGCGAAGGCTCCAACTGCTGGTACCGCGTGACCATTTCCGAGGGCCGCAACCGCGAGGTGCGCCGCCTGTTCGAGTCGGTGGGCCATGCGGTCAGCCGACTCATCCGCATCCGCTACGGCGCGATGGTGCTGCCGCGCGGTCTCAAGCGCGGTGCCTGGATGGAGCTCGACGAGCGCGACATCCAGGCGCTGTTCCAGGCCTCGGGCGGTGCGCAGGCGCGCCCGGCGGGTCCGTCGCAGCGCGGTCCCGGCGGGCCGGAGGGTGGCGGTCGCAACGGCCGGAACAAGAAGCGCCGCGGCAACAACAACAACCGCAACGGCGGCATGGGTGGCGGTCAGCCGCGTGAAGCGCGCGGCGAAGCACCGATCCCGAGTCCGCTGGGCGACGCTCGTCCGCCGCGTGGCGAGCGCGGCGGACGCGGTGGTCCCAACCGGGGTGGTGGCAATGGCGGCCCGCCGCAGCAAGGGCGTCGCGGCAACGCCGGTCCCGGCAACCGTCAGGGCGGCCAGGGGCAGGGGCAGGGCGGCGGTGGCAACCGGTCGGCGGGTGCTGGCGGTGGCGGCGGTGCGAACCAGCCCGATCCGATGAAGACCTCGCTCGGCTACATCGGTGCCGACAGCTTCTCGCGCCAGCGCAAGGAACAGCGCGGCGGTCCGGGACGTCGCGGCGGTGGTGGCGGCTCGCAAGGCGGCGGTGGTGGCTTTGGCGGTGGCGGCGGCGGCGGCGGGCGCCGTCGCGGACGCTGAAAGCCAGCCGTCGGAGCGCGGCCTTTCGCGGGGTTTTCACCAATCCCGCAGGTCGCGCCGGTTAAAATCAGAGGCTTTGTCGACGTGCCACGAAACAAACTCGTTGCAGTTGTGACAAAACACTTCAAAATCAAAGCTCAGGAAGCATTTCAATGGCTATCGAACGTACCCTTTCCATCATCAAGCCCGACGCCGTCGCCAAGAACGTCATCGGCAAGATCGTTTCCCGCTTCGAGGCTGCCGGCCTCAAGATCGTCGCTGCCAAGCTGGTTCACCTGTCGCGCAACGAAGCCGAGCAGTTCTACTCGGTGCACAAGGAGCGTCCCTTCTTCAAGGACCTCGTCGAGTTCATGATCTCGGGCCCCGTGTTCGTGCAAGTGCTCGAAGGCGAGAACGCCATCGCCAAGAACCGTGACCTGATGGGCGCCACGGACCCCAAGAAGGCAGCCGCCGGCACCATCCGCGCCGACTTCGCCGACAGCATCGACGCCAACGCCGTTCACGGCTCGGACGCGCCCGAAACGGCTGCCAACGAAGTGTCGTTCTTCTTCGCCGGCCTCAACGTCTACGCACGCTGAAGCCGTTGCTCGCCTGAATTCATGACCACAGCCAATCTGCTCGAATTCGATCTCGACGGGCTGGCTGCGTTCTGCGAAAAACTCGGCGAGAAAAAATTCCGCGCCACGCAGTTGTTCCGCTGGATCCACCAGCGTGGCGCCAGCGACTTCACCCAGATGACCGATCTGGCGAAGTCGCTGCGCGAGAAACTCGCGACCACCGCGCGCGTGGAGGCCCTGTCGGTCCTCACGCAGCATGAATCCAAGGACGGCACGATCAAGTGGCTGTTCGACGTCGGCGGCGGCGATGCGGTCGAGGCCGTGTTCATCCCCGAAGACGATCGCGGCACGCTGTGCGTGTCGTCGCAGGCCGGTTGCGCCGTGGGCTGCCGCTTTTGCTCGACCGGGCATCAGGGCTTCAGCCGCAACCTCACCACGGGTGAAATCGTCGCCCAGCTCTGGTTCGCCGAGCACTTCCTGCGCAAGCACCTCAAGCGCGACGAGCGCGTCATCTCCAACGTGGTGATGATGGGCATGGGCGAGCCGCTGCAGAACTATTCGGCGCTGGTGCCCGCCTTGCGCACCATGCTCGACGACAACGCCTACGGGCTGTCGCGCCGCCGTGTCACCGTGTCGACCTCCGGCGTGGTGCCGATGATCGACCGCCTGGGCACCGATTGCGCCGTGGCCATGGCTGTCTCGCTGCATGCGCCCAACGATGCGCTGCGCGACGACCTCGTGCCGCTCAATCGCAAGTACCCGATCGCCGAACTGCTCGAGGCCTGCAAGCGCTACCTCGTGCACGCGCCGCGCGACTTCATCACCTTCGAATACTGCATGCTCGACGGCGTGAACGACCAGCCCGAACATGCGCGCCAGCTGATCGAGCTCGTGCGCAAGCACGACGTCTCGTGCAAGTTCAACCTGATTCCGTTCAACCCGTTCCCGGCGTCGGGCCTGCTGCGCTCGCCGCAACCGCGCGTGCTGGCCTTTGCCCGCACGCTGAGCGAAGCGGGCCTCGTGACCACCGTGCGCAAGACGCGCGGTGACGACATCGACGCCGCCTGCGGACAGCTCGCCGGCGACGTGAAAGACCGCACCCGCGCGGCCGAGCGCATGGCCCAGCGCCGTGCGGCGGTGGCCGAGCGTCCCGTCGTTCTGCACCCGACCCGCGCCAAGACCCCCAAGACCACCGTTCCCCAGGAGCATTGACGCAATGAGCATGGCCTTTCCGACGACGACCGCGAGCGTGCAGCGAGTGCTGGGCGCAGGAATCGCGAGCGTCGCCGTGGCGCTTCTTCTCGCGGGCTGCGTCAACACGCGAACCACCACCACCGGGCTTGTCGGCAGCGGGGCCGACAGCGGCACCACTGCCGTGACCGACGTCGACGAAAACAACCGTCGCCGTGCCCGCCTGCGGATGGAGCTGGCCGCCGGCTATTTCGAACACGGCCAGCCCTCGGTCGCCCTCGAAGAGCTCAAGCAGGTGCTGGCCATCGATCCGAACTACGCCGACGCCTACAACCTGCGCGGCCTGGTCTACATGCGGCTGGACGACGCCGGCCAGGCCGAAGACAGCTTCCGCCGCGCGGTCGCAATCAATCCGCGCGACGCCAACACGCGCCACAACTATGGCTGGCTGCTGTGCCAGCAGAACCGCTACGGCGACGCCGCGCAGCAGTTCGCCGCGGCACTGGCCGTGCCCAGCTATGCTGACCGTGCCAAGACGCTCATGACCCAGGGGGTCTGCGAGCTCAAGGCCGGCCAGCGGCCGCAGGCCGAGCGCAGCCTCCTGCAGGCCTACGAGCTCGATGCCGGCAATCCGGTGGTCGGCTTCAACCTGGCCTCGGTGCTGGCGCAGCGCGAAGAATGGTCGCGCGCGCAGTTCTACGTCCGCCGTGTCAACAACAGCCCCTCGGCCAATGCCGAGACGCTCTGGCTCGGCATCAAGATCGAACGGAAGCTCAACAACCGCGAGGCTGTCGCGCAGCTGGGCGGTCAATTGCAACGACGTTTCCCTCAATCGCGGGAGGCAATGGCGTACGAGCGCGGGAATTTCAATGACTGAACGGGTTTCGGAGTTCGGGACGTCCGCGGCGCTGCCGCTGGCAGAAGGCGACGTCGCGCACAAGACGGCCGGTGACATGCTGCGCGAGGCGCGCGAAGCGCACGGCCTGCACATCGAGATGGTGGCCGCGGCGCTCAAGGTGCCGCCGCAAAAGCTGATCGCACTCGAGGCCGACGACATCGCCTCGCTGCCCGACCCGGTGTTCGCCCGGGCCCTGGCCAGCAGCGTGTGCCGCGCACTGCGCATCGATCCGGCGCCAGTGCTTGCCAAGCTGCCGGGCGCACAACGCGCACCGCTGGCCGAAACCAACCGCACGCTGAATGCCCGCGTGGTCTCCGACACGCCGCGCTGGAACGGTGGACGCTCCGGCGGCCTGCCGTCGCGCGCGCTGCTGACGGTCGTGGTGCTGCTCTTGATCGGTGCCGGCGTGCTGTTCTGGATGCCGCAATCGGCGTTCGACCAGATCGGCGCCTCCGTCGCGCGGCTGACCGCAAAGAACGAGGGCGAGACCATGCCGCCGCCCGCCGATCCGGCCGATGTCTCGGAGCCCGTGCCGACGCAGGCCGTGGCGCCGACCGGCCCGGTGGGCGCCGCGTCGGCCGCCGGCGTGGCGGCTGCTGCGCCAACCGCCCCGGCTTCCGCGCCCCTCGCGGCCGTCGCCAACACCAGCGCCGCCAGCAGCCAGCAGCTCGTCTTCGTGGCGCGCGAGGAATGCTGGATCACCGTCACCGAGGCCGGTGGCAGGCAACTGCTGCGCCGCAGCCTGCAGGTCGGCGAGACCGTCGGGCTGTCCGGCACGCTGCCGCTGTCCGTGGTGGTGGGGCGTGCATCGGCCGTCGATGTGCAGGTGAACGGAAAGCCCTACGATCTGAAGCCTGTCACCCGCGGAGGCGGCGTGGCGCGTTTCGAGGTGAAATCGTGACAACCGACTGCACTCCCCAACCCATCGAATCGGCGGCGCCCAAGGCGCGCCGCTCGCGCCAGGCCAGCGTGGTCTGGGGCCCGCGCATCGTCACGGTGGGGGGCGACGCGCCCACGCGCGTGCAGTCGATGACCAACACCGACACGGTCGATGCCATCGGCACCGCGATCCAGGTCAAGGAACTCGCCATTGCGGGCTCCGAAATGGTCCGCATCACCGTCAACACGCCCGAGGCCGCCGCGCAGGTGCCCTACATCCGCGAGCAGCTCGATCGCATGGGCATCGACGTGCCGCTGATCGGCGACTTTCACTACAACGGCCACCGCCTGCTCACCGACTATCCGGCCTGTGCCGAGGCGCTGAGCAAGTACCGCATCAACCCCGGCAACGTGGGCAAGGGTGACAAGAAGGACAAGCAGTTCGGCCAGATGATCGATGCGGCCATGCGCTGGAACAAGCCGGTGCGCATCGGCGTGAACTGGGGCAGCCTCGACCAGGAGCTGCTCGCCAGCCTGATGGACACCAACAGCCAGCGCGCCGAGCCCTGGGATGCCAAGCAGGTGATGTACGAGGCGCTGATCACCTCGGCCATCGAATCCGCCAAGCTCGCCGAGTCGATGGGCATGGCCGGCAACCAGGTCATCCTGTCGTGCAAGGTGAGCGGCGTGCAGGACCTGATCTCGGTCTACCGCGAACTCGCGAAGCGCTGCGACAACCCGCTGCACCTGGGCCTGACCGAAGCCGGCATGGGCACCAAGGGCACGGTGGCCTCGGCCACGGCACTGTCGATCCTTCTGCAAGAGGGCATCGGCGACACGATCCGCGTGTCGCTCACGCCGCAGCCGGGCGAGTCGCGCACGCAGGAAGTGCTGATCGCCAACGAAATCCTCCAGGCCCTGGGCCTGCGCGTGTTCGTGCCGAGCGTCACGGCCTGCCCGGGCTGCGGCCGCACCACGAGCACCACCTTCCAGGAACTGGCCAAGCAGATCGACGACTACCTGCGCCTGCAGATGCCGGTCTGGCGCAAGAAGTACCCCGGTGTCGAGACGCTGAAGGTGGCTGTCATGGGCTGCATCGTCAACGGCCCCGGCGAGAGCAAGCACGCCGACATCGGCATCAGCCTGCCCGGCACCGGCGAAGCACCGGCCGCGCCGGTCTTCATCGACGGCGAAAAGGCCCTCACGCTGCGCGGCGACAATATCGCCAACGAGTTCCACCAGCTCGTCGAAACCTACATCGAAAAGCGCTTCGGCAGCGAACACGCTGTCCTGGCCTGACACCTCCGCAGACTCATGGCTGAAAAACTGAATGCCGTCAAAGGCATGAACGACATATTGCCGCCCGAATCGGCGCGCTGGGAGTGGCTCGAAGCCACCGTGCGCGAGCTGATGGGGCGCTATGCGTACCGCAACGTCCGCACCCCGATCCTGGAGCACACGGCGCTGTTCGTGCGCGGCATCGGCGAAGTGACGGACATCGTCGAGAAGGAGATGTACGCCTTCGAAGACCGGTCGGACAAGCATGGGCAGTCGGAGCACCTGGCGATGCGCCCGGAGAACACGGCCGGCCTCGTGCGCGCCGTGATCGAGCACAACATGCTCTACGAAGGGCCCAAGCGCCTCTGGTACACGGGCCCGATGTTCCGCCGCGAAAAGCCGCAGCGCGGGCGCTTCCGCCAGTTCCACCAGATCGGTGCCGAGGCGCTCGGCTTCGCCGGCCCCGATGTCGACGCCGAACTGATCCTGCTGGCCACCGCGCTGTGGAAGGCCATCGGCCTGACCGATGTGCGCCTGGAGCTCAACAGCCTGGGCCAGCCGGCCGAGCGCGCATTGCACCGCGCCCAGCTCATCGCCCACTTCGAGCAGCACGCCGACAAGCTCGACGAGGACGGCAAGCGCCGCCTGCACAGCAACCCGCTGCGCATCCTCGACACGAAGAACCCAGCGATGAAAGAGGTGGTCGAGTCGGCGCCGAAGCTGATCGACTTTCTCGGTGCCGAATCGCTGGCGCACTTCGAGGGGCTGCAGGCCATCCTCAAGGCCAACGACATCGCCTTCACGATCAATCCACGCCTCGTGCGCGGGCTCGACTACTACAACCTCACGGTGTTCGAGTTCGTGACCGACCGCCTCGGCGCGCAGGGCACGGTGTGCGCCGGCGGCCGCTACGACGACCTCATCGCCCAGATCGGCGGCAAACCGGCGCCCGCGGTGGGCTGGGCCATCGGCGTCGAGCGCGTGCTCGACCTACTGAAAGAGCAGGGCGCCGAAGTGCCGGCACCGGTGCCCGATGTCTATGCCATCGTGCCCGACGCCGCTTCGATGCCCGTCGTGCTGCGCGCCTTGCAGCAGCTGCGCGAAACCGGCGTGCGCGTGCAGATGCACGCCAGCACCGCCGAGGGCCTGGCGAGCTTCAAGGCGCAGATGCGCAAGGCGGACGCCAGCGGTGCCACCTACGCGCTGATCTTCGGCGCCGATGAACTTGCGCGCGGTGAAGTGACTCTCAAGGCCTTGCGCGACGCCAGCGTCGCGCAGTCCGCCCGTTCACTTGCTGAAGTGACCACCTGGGCCGCCACCCTACAATCGCCGGCTCCCAACCTCTGACAGCGCATGGCCACCCATCTCGACCTCGAAGAACAGGAACAGCTCGACCAGCTCAAGCATTTCTGGAACACCTACGGCACCCTGATCACCTGGGCTGTGCTGCTCGTCGCCGGCGCCTTCGTGGCCTGGAACGGCTGGCAGTACTACCAGCGCACCAAGGCTGCCCAGGCCGCGGCCCTCTATGACGAGGTCGAGCGCAGCACGCAGTCGGGCGACGTCGAGCGCATCCAGCGCGTGATGACCGACATGAAGGACCGTTTCGCTGGCACCGCCTACGCGCAGCAAGCCGGCCTGCTGGTCGCCAAGACGCTGTTCGACAAGGGCAATGCCGACGGCTCGCGCGCGGCGCTGGGCTGGGTGGCGCAGAACGCCGTCGACCCGGGTTACCAGGCCATCGCCAAGCTGCGGCTCGCGGCCGAGCTGCTCGACGCCAAGTCCTATGACGACGCGCTCAAGCAACTCGACGGCAAGGTGCCGACCGAATTCGAACCGCTGGTGGCCGACCGCAAGGGCGACATCTACATGGCGCAAGGCAAGCGCGACGAGGCGCAGGCCGAGTACCGCAAGGCCTGGACCGGCCTGGGCGCCGGCTCGGACTACCGCCGGCTGGTCGAGATCAAGCTCAACGCGGTCGGTGTCGACCCGAAGACCCTGGCGCCGACCGTCACCGTGACGCCCGCCGTCCCCAAGAACTCCTGATCGCACACCCTCATGAATTTCAAGCGTTTCATGCCTGAATCGGCCGCCCTGCGCGCGGGTTCTGCTCTTGTTCTGGTAGCGCTCCTGGCCGCCTGCTCGGGCTCCGGCAAGCCCAAGCCCGCCGAACTGCCGGCCAACCCGTCCCTGATGGGCGTGCGCCAGGCCTGGAACGTGCGGATTCCGGGCGTCGAATTCCCGCTCACCGCCGATGTCAGCGGTGACATCGTGACCGTGGCCGGCAGCGACGGCACGGTCGTCGCCATCGATGCCCGCGCCGGTCGCGAAACCTGGCGCGCCAGCGCCGGCGCGCCGCTGGCGGCCGGTGTCGGCAGCGACGGTTCGCTGACGGCCGTGGTCACCACCAACAACGAAGTGGTCGCCATCGAAAACGGCAAGGTGCTGTGGAAGCAGCGCCTGTCGGCCCAGGCTTTCACCGCTCCGCTGGTGGCTGGCCGCCGCGTCTTCGTGCAGACCGCCGACCGCAGCGTCAGCGCCTGGGACGGCCAGAGCGGCCGTCGCCTGTGGCAGCAGCAGCGTCCGGGCGAAAACCTCGTGCTGCGCAAGTCGGGCGTGCTGATCGCGGTGGGCGACACGCTGGTCGCCGGTCTGGGCGGCCGACTCGTCGGCATGAACCCCGGCAACGGCAGCTCGCGCTGGGAAGCCCCCATTGCCGCGCCGCGCGGTACCAACGACGTGGAACGCCTGGTCGACCTGACCGGCAGCGTGAGCCGCTACGGCGACACGGTCTGCGCACGCGCCTACTACGCCAGCGTCGGCTGCGTTGACACGCTGCGCGGCCAGCTGCTCTGGAGCAAGCCGGCCTCGGGTGCCGACGGCGTGAGCGGCGACGAGCGCTTTCTCTATGGCACCGAGTCGGATGGCAGCGTCACCGCCTGGCGTCGCGCCGACGGCGAACGCGCCTGGCAGATGAGTCGCCTGAAGAACCGCGAACTGACAGCGCCGCTGGCCGTGGGCCGCTCGCTGATCATCGGCGAGAGCACCGGCACGCTGCACTTCGTGTCGCGCGAAGACGGTGCGCTGCTCAACCGCGTCACGCCCGACGGCTCGGCCATCACCGTGACGCCGGTCCTGGCCGGCAACACGGTGGTTGTCGTGACCGCCAAGGGTGGCGTGTTCGGTTACCGCCCTGAATAATCATTTTTTGTCTTTCTCTTACTTCCAAGGCCCGACCATGAAAACCGCGCCATCGAAAGGCCGGCCATGAAGCCGGTCGTGGCCCTGGTCGGCCGTCCCAACGTCGGCAAGTCGACGCTCTTCAACCGCCTGACCCAGACGCGCGACGCCATCGTCGCCGACTTCGCCGGCCTCACGCGCGACCGTCACTACGGCAACGGCCGCCTGGGCAAGCACGAGTTCATCGTGATCGACACCGGCGGCTTCGAGCCAGATGCCGGCAGCGGCATCTACAAGGAAATGGCCAAGCAGACGCGCCAGGCCGTGGCCGAGGCCGACGTCGTGATCTTCGTGGTCGATGCCCGCGAAGGCCTCTCGGCGCAAGACCACGACATCGCCAACGAGCTGCGCCGGCTGGGCAAGCCCTGCGTGCTGGCGGCCAACAAGGCCGAAGGCATGCACGACGGCACCAAGCTGGTCGACTTCTACGAGCTGGGCTTCGGCGACGTGCACGGCGTGTCCGCGGCGCACGGGCAGGGCATGCGCGACCTGGTCGAACTGGCGCTCGCGCCGCTGAACCTGGCCGATCCGGACGACGAGGAAGACGAAGACGACGTCAACAAGCCGATCAAGCTGGCCGTGGCCGGCCGGCCCAACGTCGGCAAGTCGACGCTGATCAACACCTGGCTGGGCGAAGAGCGCTTGGTGGCCTTCGACATGCCCGGCACGACGCGCGACGCCATCTCGGTGCCCTTCGAGCGCAACGGCCAGCGCTTCGAACTGATCGACACCGCCGGCCTGCGCCGCAAGGGCCGGGTGTTCGAGGCGATCGAGAAGTTCTCGGTGGTCAAGACGCTGCAGGCCATCGAATCGGCCAACGTCGTGCTGCTGCTGCTCGACGCCACGCAGGGCGTGACCGACCAGGACGCGCACATCGCCGGCTACATCCTCGAAAGCGGACGTGCCGTGGTGATCGCCATCAACAAGTGGGACGCGGTCGACAGCTACCAGCGCGAGCAGATCCAGCGGCAGATCGAAACCCGCCTGCCGTTCCTGAAGTTCGCGTCATTGCATTTCATCTCGGCCATCAAGCGCCAGGGCCTGGGCCCGGTGTGGCAGGCCATTGCGCAGGCCCACAAGTCGGCCACGCGCAAGATGTCGACGCCGGTGCTGACGCGCCTGCTGCTGGAGGCGGTGCAATTCCAGGCGCCCCAGCGCGGTGGCATGTTCCGGCCCAAGCTGCGCTATGCGCACCAGGGCGGCATGAATCCACCCGTGATCATCATTCACGGCAATTCGCTGGAGCATGTGACCGACGCCTACAAGCGTTTCCTGGAAGGGCGTTTCCGCAAGGAATTCGACCTCGTGGGCACGCCCTTGCGGATCCAGTTCAAAAGCTCGCAGAATCCGTTCGTGGACAAGGACAACTGAGGGCGCTTGGCTGCCGATGGCAGCCGTTGAGCCGCAGCAGGAGCGGAAGTTCCGTCTTTTGAGAACCGTTATTTTCTCAAGGCTTTTGACCCCGATTGCTGCGGCGCAGAAACCCTGTGTTAAGGTCATCTCTCCAACAACTACTCTTGAACACGGAGAATATCGTGAGCAATAAAGGGCAACTTCTGCAAGACCCGTTTCTGAACACCTTGCGTCGCGAGCATGTGCCGGTTTCCATTTATTTGGTGAACGGCATCAAGCTGCAAGGCCAGATCGAGTCCTTCGATCAATACGTCGTGTTGCTCCGCAATACAGTGACGCAAATGGTCTACAAGCACGCCATTTCCACCATCGTGCCGGGTCGTGCCGTCAACTTCTCGGCCAACGAGAACGACGACGCCGCCGCCTGATCGCGCGGAGCGCGGCGGCAACCCCGCCGCGCTTTTTCCATATCTGATTCCGCTTGTCTGATTCGATCCCCCGCCAGGAAGGCGCCGCCGTTCTCGTCGGTGTCGATTTCGGGCTGCCCCATTTCGACAGCGAGCTCGAAGAACTCGGCCTGCTCGCACAAACCGCGGGCCTGACGCCCGTTGCCCGCCTGGCCTGCAAGCGCAAGGCGCCCGATGCGGCGCTGTTTGTCGGCAGCGGCAAGGCCGAAGAGATCAAGGAGCTCGCCGCCATGCACAGGGCGAGCGAGGTCATCTTCGACCAGTCCTTGAGCCCTGCGCAGCAGCGCAACCTCGAGCGCCAGCTCGATGTCGCGGTGTATGACCGCACCTTCCTCATTCTCGAGATCTTCGCCCAGCGCGCCCGCTCGCACGAAGGCAAGCTGCAGGTCGAGCTGGCTCGCCTGCAGTATCTGAGCACGCGGCTGGTCCGCCGCTGGTCCCACCTGGAGCGCCAGACCGGCGGTGCAGGTGTGCGCGGCGGCCCCGGCGAGAAGCAGATCGAGCTCGACCGCCGCATGATCAACGAGTCGATCAAGCGCACGCGCGAGCGCCTGGCCAAGGTGCAGAAGCAGCGCAGCACGCAGCGCCGCCAGCGCGAGCGCCGCGAGACCTTCAACATCTCGCTCGTCGGCTACACCAACGCGGGCAAATCGTCGATCTTCAATGCGATGGTCAAGGCCCGCGCCTATGCGGCCGACCAGCTGTTCGCCACGCTCGACACCACCACGCGCAACCTCTACCTGGGCGATGCGCGCCGGCAGGTGTCGATCTCCGACACCGTGGGCTTCATCCGCGACCTGCCGCACGGCCTGGTCGACGCGTTCAAGGCCACCTTGCAGGAGGCGGTCGATGCCGACCTGCTGCTGCACGTGATCGATGCCTCCAACCCGCACTATCCCGAGCAGATGGCCGAGGTCCAGTCGGTGCTGCAGGACATCGGCGCAGGCGACGTGCCGCAACTGCTGGTGTTCAACAAGCTCGACGCTCTTGAAAGCGCGCAACATCCGCTGCATCTGCAGGACGAGATGGAAATCGACGGCGTGCAGGTTCCCCGCATCTTCCTCAGCGCCAGGACCGGTGAAGGCCTGCCGTTGCTGCGGGCCGAGCTGGCCCGGCAGTCGGGTTCCGTCGCCGATACGATGACCCCTGAGGCGGACGCTGAATTGCACGATGCGGCCCCTTGATTGGGCACAATCCCGCCACTGACACGAGAACGAAGCGAATGAATGCAAAGCCAGCGCGGAGAGGGTTTCTGGGCATGTTCAACCTGAACGATGGCCGATGGGGTCGCGGCGACGAGCCGTCCTCCAACGGCGACCGCCCGGCCGGCAACCGGCCGCCCGATGCCGATCCCCCCGGCGCCCCGATCCCGCCGCCTTCGAGCGGCAACCAGAGCAACAACGGCAACGGCAATCGCCCGCGCGGCCAGGGCCCGAACCAGGGTCCGCCCGACCTCGACGAACTCTGGCGCGACCTCAATCGCAAGCTCGGCGGTTTCTTCGGCGGTGGCAAGGGTGGCGGCAATCGCCCCAACGGCACCGGCGGCGGTGGCGGCAACGGCTACAAGCCTGACATGAAGAATGCCGGCTTCGGCATCGGCCTCGTGGCTGCCGTGGCGATCCTGATCTGGCTCGGCACCGGCTTCTTCATCGTGAACGAAGGCCAGCAGGCGGTGGTCACGCAGTTCGGCCGCTACAAGTCGACGGTGAACGCCGGCTTCAACTGGCGCCTGCCGTACCCGATCCAGCGCCACGAGGTGGTGGTGACCACGCAGATCCGTTCCACCGACGTGGGCCGCGACGCCATCGTGCGTTCCACGGGCCTGCGCGAATCGGCCATGCTGACAGAAGACGAAAACATCGTCGAAATCAAGTTTGCCGTGCAGTACCGCCTGAGCGATGCGCGCGCCTGGCTCTACGAGAGCAAGTCGCCGTCCGAGACCATCGTGCAGGTGGCAGAGAGCTCGGTGCGCGAAGTGGTCGGCAAGATGAAGATGGACGCCGCGCTCGCCGAAGAGCGCGACCAGATCGCCCCGCGCGTTCGCGCATTGATGCAGACCATCCTCGACCGCTACAAGGTCGGCGTCGAAGTCGTCGGCATCAACCTGCAGCAGGGCGGCGTGCGTCCGCCCGAGCAGGTGCAGGCCGCCTTCGACGACGTGCTCAAGGCCGGCCAGGAACGCGAACGCGCCAAGAACGACGCCGAGGCCTACGCCAACAACGTCGTGCCGCTGGCCACCGGTACCTCGTCGCGCCTGAAGGAAGAGTCCGAGGCCTACAAGGCCCGCATCGTGGCGCAGGCACAAGGTGACGCAGGTCGCTTCAGCTCGGTGCTGACCGAGTACCAGAAGGCGCCGCAGGTGACGCGCGACCGCATGTACACCGACGCCATGCAGCAGATCTACGCCAGCACGACCAAGGTGCTGGTCGACAGCAAGCAGGGCTCCAACCTGCTGTACCTGCCGCTCGACAAGCTGATGCAGCAAGGCGGCGGCAACACAGCCACGCCCGTGGACGCCGCCAGCCCCAGCGTGGCCGGCACCGCACCGACCCAGTCGTCGGTGATCCCGGTGGCGCCCGCCACCACCGACGTGCGCGCCCGTGACGGCCGCTCGCGTGACCGCGACGTGCGCTGAGAAAGGCCCGGAACAACATGAACAGAATCGGTTTCATCGCCACCTCGGTCCTCGTCCTGCTCGTGCTGCTGAGCTCGACCCTCTTCGTGGTCGACCAGCGCCAGTTCGGCGTGGTCTATGCCCTCGGCCAGATCAAGCAGGTCATCACCGAGCCCGGCCTCAACTTCAAGCTGCCGCCGCCGTTCCAGAACGTGTCGTACATCGACAAGCGCCTGCTGACGCTCTCGAGCCTCGACACCGAGCCCATGCTCACCGCTGAAAAGCAGCGCGTGGTGATCGACTGGTACGTGCGCTGGCGCATCTCCGACCCGCAGGCCTACATCCGCAACGTCGGCCTCGACGAGAACGCGGGCGCCATGCAGCTGAACCGCGTGGTGCGCAATGCCTTCCAGGAAAACATCAACAAGCGCACCGTGCGCGACCTGATCTCGGTGCGCCGCGAGGCCCTGATGGCCGACGTGCAGCGCGAAGTGCTGGCCGTGGTGAAGGGTGCCAAGCCCTGGGGCGTCGACGTGGTCGACGTGCGCATCACCCGCGTCGACTACGTGGAAGCCATCACCGAATCGGTCTACCGCCGCATGGAAGCCGAGCGCAAGCGCGTGGCCAACGAGCTGCGCTCCACCGGCACGGCCGAAGGCGAGAAGATCCGCGCGGACGCCGACCGCCAGCGCGAAGTGATCGTGGCCAACGCCTACCGCGACGCCCAGAAGATCAAGGGCGAGGGCGATGCCCAGGCTGCCGCGACCTACAGCGAGGCCTTCGGCCGCGATCCGCAGTTCGCCCAGTTCTATCGCAGCCTCGAGGCCTACAAGCAGAGCTTCAACAAGAAGAGCGACGTGATGGTGCTCGACCCGTCCTCGGACTTCTTCCGCGCCATGCAGAGCTCCGGTTCGGCGCGCAAGTAACAACAGGCCGTCCGTTTCCGCTGTCCTGCCTGGAGCCGTGAGCGCCGACACCTTCTGGAGCGCGTTGGCGCTGGTCCTGGTGATCGAAGGCATCCTGCCTTTCGTCTCGCCGGGCGGGTGGCGGCGCGGCTTCAGCCAACTGCTGCAGCTGCGCGATGGCCAGCTGCGTTTCTTCGGTCTTTGCAGCATCCTGCTGGGTTTGGTACTGCTCTGGGTTCTGGGGTAGCTCGGGCCCGGTAGAATCCCGGTTTAACCACGCCCCCGATCCCCATGTCCGCCTGGGTCCTCCCGGATCACATTGCCGATGTGCTGCCCTCCGAGGCGCGCCACATCGAAGAACTTCGACGCCAGCTGCTCGATACCGCCCGTGGCTATGGCTACGAGCTGGTGATGCCGCCGCTGCTCGAGCACCTGGAGTCGCTGCTTTCGGGCACCGGCGAAGCGCTCGACCTCCAAACCTTCAAGCTCGTCGACCAGCTCTCCGGTCGCAGCATGGGCCTGCGTGCCGACACCACCCCCCAGGTGGCGCGCATCGACGCCCACCTGCTGAACCGCGACGGCGTGGCGCGCCTGTGCTACTGCGGCCCGGTGGTCCATACCCGGCCCGACCGCCCGCACGCCACCCGCGAGCCGCTGCAGTTCGGCGCCGAGATCTATGGTCACGCCGGCCTCGAAGCCGACACCGAAACCCTGCTGCTGGCACTCGACTGCCTCGATGCCGCCGGCCTGCGCGACGGCGTGATCGTCGACCTGGCCGACGCCCGCATCGTGCGCGCGCTGTTCGCCGGCGTGCCGGTCGATGCCGCCGCGATCGCCCGCGTGCACGCCGCGCTGGCCGCCAAGGACGCGAGCGAGCTGCAGGCGCTCACCAAGGATTTCCCCGCCGCATCACGCGACGGCCTGCGCGCCCTCGTGGGCCTGTACGGCGATGTGGCCGTGCTCGACGAGGCCGCAAAGGCCCTGAAGGGCACGCCCACCGTGGCCGCGGCACTGGCCGACCTGAAGCAACTCGCCGCCGGCCTGAACGGCACGGCAGGGCGCCAGATCAGCTTCGACCTGGCCGACCTGCGCGGCTACGCCTACTACAGTGGCATGCGTTTCGGCATCTACGTGCCGGGCGCGGCCGACTCGCTGGTGCGCGGTGGCCGCTACGACGAGGTGGGCGCCGTGTTCGGCCGCAACCGTCCGGCCGTCGGCTTCAGCCTCGATGTGCGCGAACTCGTCGGCGTGCTGCCGGCGCGTCCGCTGCGCGCCGCCATCCGTGCGCCCTGGAGCGACGCGGCCGGCCTGCGCGAGGCCATCGCCCAACTGCGCAAGGCCGGCGAAACGGTTGTCTGCGTGCTGCCCGGACATGGCAGCGAAATCGATGAATTCCATTGCGACCGCGAGCTCGTCGAGCAGGCCGGCCAATGGAGTGTCCGAGCGATCTGAATTTTTAAGCAATGGAACGAGCATGAGCGTAACCACCGGAAGAAACGTGGTCGTCGTCGGGACCCAGTGGGGCGACGAAGGCAAGGGCAAGCTGGTCGACTGGCTGACGGAAAGCGCCCAGGGCGTGGTCCGTTTCCAGGGCGGCCACAACGCGGGCCACACGCTGGTCATCAACGGCGTGAAGACCGCGCTGCACCTGATCCCGAGCGGCATCATGCGCCCCGGCGTCAAGTGCTACATCGGCAACGGCGTGGTGCTGTCGGCGGCCAAGCTGTTCGAGGAAATCGAAGGCCTGGAAAAAGCCGGCGTCGAAGTGCGCTCGCGCCTGCGCATCAGCGAGGCCTGCCCGCTGATCCTGCCGTTCCACGCCGCGCTGGACATCGCGCGCGAGGCCTACCGTGAAAAGGGCGGCATCGAGAAGATCGGCACCACCGGCCGCGGCATCGGCCCGGCCTACGAAGACAAGATCGCCCGCCGCGCGCTGCGCGTGCAGGACCTGAAGCACCCCGAGCGCTTCGCGGCCAAGCTGCGCGTGCTGCTCGAGCTGCACAACCACGTGCTGACCCAGGTGCTGGGCGCGCCCGCCATCGACTACGACACCGTGTTCGACGAGGCCATGCGCCACGCCGCGCTGCTCAAGCCCATGATGGCCGACGTGTCGCGTGAGCTGAACGACGCCCACAAGGCCGGCGCCAACCTGCTGTTCGAAGGCGCGCAGGGCACGCTGCTCGACGTCGACCACGGCACCTACCCGTACGTCACCTCCAGCAACTGCGTGGCCGGCAACGCCGCCGCCGGTTCGGGCGTGGGCCCGGGCATGCTGCACTACGTGCTGGGCATCACCAAGGCCTACTGCACCCGCGTGGGCGGCGGTCCGTTCCCCACCGAACTCGACTGGGCCACGCCGGGCACCCCCGGCTACCACATGAGCACCGTGGGCGCCGAAAAGGGCGTGACCACCGGTCGCAGCCGCCGTTGCGGCTGGTTCGACGCCGCGCTGCTCAAGCGCTCGGCGCAGGTCAACGGCCTGTCGGGCCTGTGCATCACCAAGCTCGACGTGCTCGACGGCCTCGAGAAGCTCGAGCTGTGCACCGGCTACGAACTCGACGGCGAAACCACCGACATCCTGCCAATGGGCGCGGACGAGATCGAGCGCTGCACGCCGATCTACGAAACGCTCGAAGGCTGGACCGAAAGCACCGTGGGCGTCACGCAGTACGACAAGCTGCCGGTCAATGCGCGGCTGTACCTGCAGCGCATCGAGCAGGTCACCGGCGTGCCGATCCACATGGTGTCCACGAGCCCTGACCGCGACCACACGATCATGATGCGCCATCCTTACTTGGCCGACTGAAGAGGAAGAAAAGACCCATGTTGACCGAAGACGGCAAACATCTCTACGTCAGCTACGACGAGTACCACAACCTGATCGAGAAGCTCGCGATCAAGGTGCACCAGTCGGGCTGGGAGTTCGACACCATCCTGTGCCTGGCGCGTGGCGGCATGCGCCCGGGCGATGTGCTCTCGCGCATCTTCGACAAGCCGCTGGCGATCATGTCGACCAGCTCCTACCGCGCCGATGCCGGCACGATCCAGGGCCATCTCGACATCGCCCGCTACATCACGACCCCCAAGGGCGAGATCGCCGGCAAGGTGCTGCTGGTGGACGACCTGGCCGATTCGGGCCACACGCTGCACGCCGTGATGGACATGCTGCGCAACAACTACCAGCCGATCACCGAGCTGCGCAGCGCGGTCATCTGGACCAAGGCGCTGTCGACCTTCACGCCCGACTACTCGGTCGAGTTCCTGGCCACCAACCCGTGGATCCACCAGCCCTTCGAGGGCTACGACTCGCTCGGCGCCGAGAAGCTGATCGAGAAGTGGTCGGTCTGACGACCGGCCCTGGCACCACCGGCCGGCGCGCTCAACTGCTGCTGCAGCTGCCGCCGCCGGGGGTGTCGAACATCGCGGTGTAGCGCCGCTGCATTTCCTCCGGCGTCAGCTTCTCGATGCTGTGCCCCACGTTCCACCGGTGACCGAAGGGGTCGCGGAAGACGCCGGAACGCTCCCCATAGAACTGATCCTGCGGTGCCATGTCCAGCGTGGCGCCGGCGGCGACCGCGCGCGCGACCAGCGCGTCGGCATCGTCCACATGCAAATGCAGCGAGACCGCGCTGCCGCCGAGCGCCTTGGGCGAGCGGATGTTGAACTCGGCGAACTCGTCCGAGATCATCAGGATCGCGCCGTTGTGAAAGTCCAGCTCGACGTGCCCGATGCGGCCGCTGGGCTCGGTCAGCCGAAAGATTTCCTTCACCTCGAACACGTGGCAATAGAAGTCGACGGCGGCGGCGGCGTTGTCGACGCAGAGGTACGGAAACAGCTCGTGGATGGCCATGGCGGGACCTGCCTTTCTTTCTTGAATCGGATGTTGAAACGGGGACCGTGGCGCCGATTCTGCGCAGCCCCGGCGCTAGCGTCTTGAAGGAATTTGACCTGCCGCACTGACAGCCGGCACATGACGCGGCGACGCTGCCCCCGTCTGCCGCCAGGCCTGCGGCGACAGGCCGGCCAGCGCCGAGAACTCGCGGCTCAGGTGCGCCTGGTCGCTGTAGCCCGCGGCGAGCGCGATGTCGGCCCAGGCGCGCGCGGGATCGTCGGCGGCCAGTGCCAGCACGCGATCGAAGCGCATCACGCGGGCGTATTCCTTGGGCGCGAGCCCGACCGCCGCGCGAAACAGCGCGATGAAGCGCCGGTGGCTGTAGCCGCTGCGCGCCACCAGCGCGGCGATCGACGCGGGCGTGTCGCGCGTCATCTGCCCGAGCGAGGCGGCCACGGCCGGGTGCAGGCCGCGCGGGCTGGTGCGGGGCAGTGTGGCAGCGGCCAGGCGCCGGGTCAGCAGGGCCTCGAACACGTCCAGTTGCTGGGCCGGGTCGTCGGACGATGCATGCAGCTGTTCGAGCGCGTCGGCGGTCTGGCCTTCGCCCCACAGCGCGTCGAGCGGCGTGTGGCGCCCGCCCAGGGCGTCTTCAGGTGCGCCGAGCAGCAGCCGGGCCGCACCGGGGTGCAATTGCGCGCCGACCGAGCGTGTCGCCACCGACACATCGCGCAGGTAGAAAGCGGCGCGCGCGCCGCCGACGATGGCATGGCCGACCGTGTGGCCGCGCAGGTCGCGTGTGTCGTCGAAGAGTCGCAGCGGCGGCCCCGAAAGCCGGAACACCAGGTGCATGCCGCCCGTGGGCAGCACGTGCTCGCGGGCGCCGGTGCGTGTGTCGGGTGTGCCCTCGGGCGCCGAGGCCCACAGCAGCCGCAGGAAGGGCCGCAGATGAGGGGACGGGGGCCGCGTCAGCTGCATGGCGCGACGGGCCCCGGCAAGGGCGGGCGGGTGAGCATCGGCGCATTGTGCGCCGAGCAGCCGCCCGGGCCCAGGCTGCTTACTTGCTCGTTGCGAGGCGCTTCTGGATGTTGGCGGCGCGGTCGCCGGAAGCCGGGTGCGAGCTGAGCATCGAGCTCTTGCCGCCGTCGAGCTTGGCCAGCTTCTGGAACGCGGTGACGAGGCCTTCGCGCTTGAGCTTCTGCGTGGTCAGCAGGTCGAAGGCGTAGTTGTCCGAGTCGGTTTCCTGCGATTGCGAGAACTGCGCGTTGACCAGCTTCTCGGCGAAGTCGCCGATCTGCGAGGACGACAGCTGCGTGATCGCCGCATTGCCCGTGGCGCCGGCCAGGCCGCGCGCGGCCGACACGGCGTAGGCGGTCTGCATGGCCTTCTTGCTGTGGCCCAGGGCGACGTGGCCGATCTCGTGGCCGATGATGCCGCGCAGCTCGTCGTCGTTCATGAGGTCCATGAGGCCGCTGTAGACGCGGATGCAGCCGTTGCCCATGGCCCAGGCGTTCACGTCCTTCGTGAGGTAGACCTTGTAGCTGGCGGGCTGGCCACCGATGGTGGTGGGCAGGCCCTGGCGCACGCGCTCCAGGCGCTTGCTGTAGGCATCGGCGGGGCCCGCGACCTTGGAGCTCTTGTCGAGCTCGGCGCAGGACTGGTTGGCCAGGGCCTGCACGTCGCCGTCGGTGAGCGACATGGCCTTGAAGGCGCTGCCGCCGGCGCCCGCGAGCGCGTTCGAATCCAGGTTCTTCATGCCGCCGCAGGCGGACAGGGCCGCAGCGGCCGTGATGGTGATGAGCAGATGACGCATCGAGAAAATCCTCCCTTTATTTTCGGAGGGGCAACTCTATCCGCAATGCGCGTGCGATCCGGCCAAGGCCGTCGACATCGAACGGAGAATGTCACGGCCGTCGAGGGTTCCTCGCGGGGCGCTAGCATCGGCACATGAGCAAGCCTTCCACGACCCTGATCCACCATCCCTACACGCCGCCGGCCACCTTCGCTGCGCCGCAGCCCGGCGTGTTCAAGGCCTCGACCGTGTTCTTCGCCGACGTCGCTGCCATGCGCGCGCGCGACTGGAAGACCAAGGCCGGCTACACCTACGGCCTGCACGGCACGCCCACCACCTTCACGCTCGAAGAACGCCTGGCCACGCTCGAAGGCGGCACCGAATGCCTGCTGGTGCCCAGCGGGCTGGCCGCGATCTCTCTGGTCTCGTTCGCGTTCCTCAAGACCGGCGACGAGGTGTTGATTCCCGACAACGCCTACGGCCCCACCAAGGCGCTGGCCACCGGCGAGCTCGCCAACTTCGGCATCACGCACCGCCTGTACGACGCGATGAATCCGTCCGACCTGGAAGCCAAGCTCTCGCACCGCACGCGGCTGGTGTGGCTCGAAGCGGCCGGCTCGGTGACGATGGAATTCCCCAACCTGCCGGCGCTGGCCGAGGTCTGCCGCGAACGCGGCGTGATGACCGCGCTGGACAACACCTGGGGCGCGGGCCTGGCCTTCGCGCCCTTCGATTTCAACGGCACGGGGCAGGGCGTCGACGTGTCGGTGCACGCGCTCACCAAGTACCCCAGCGGCGGTGGCGACGTGCTCATGGGCAGCGTCGTCACGCGCGACGAGCGCCTGCACCGCGCGCTCAAGCTCACCCACATGCGCACCGGCTTCGGCATCGGCGTGGGCGACGTCGAAACCCTGCTGCGCTCGCTGCCGAGCATGGCGCTGCGCTACGCCGCGCACGATCGCGCGGCGCGCGAGCTGGCCGGCTGGCTCAACGGCTGCGAAGAGATCGCGCAGGTGCTGCACCCCGCGCTCGAGGACTCGCCGGGCCACGCCAACTGGCGCGCGCTGTGCGGCGCCACCGACCTGGCCGCGGGCCTGTTCTCGGTGGTGTTCGACGAGCGCTTCAGCACCGAGCAGGTCGATCGCTTCTGCGACAGCCTGAAGCTTTTCCGCCTCGGCTATTCGTGGGGCGGCCCGATCAGCCTCGTCGTGCCCTACGACATCGGTTTGATGCGCGACGCCAGCGTGGCCCGCTGGCCCTACAAGGGCACGCTGGTGCGTTTCTCGGTCGGCCTGGAGGATGTGGACGACCTGCGTGCCGACCTGCAGCAGGCGCTGCTGCAGATGTAGGCGCTGTTGCGCGCTGTGGGCAGGAAACACCGCAAGGGCCAGCGCGTCGCGCCGCCGGCGGCGCGCGATGCGGTGCCGCCAGCGTCACGGGTGCTGGCCGTGCCCGCGCAGGTGCTGGAGGCGCTCGCGCAGTCCGGCCTTCTGGAAGGCGTGTCCGACCTGCGCGGCACGCGACTCTTCATCGGTGGCGGCCGGCGCGGGGGCCATGGGCTGGTTCATGCACCAGCGTTACCCGGGTTTGCAAGGTGTGTTCGAGTTCGAAACGGCCGCCGGCGCCGCGTCTTGAGACTGCACCGTTATCGCTTACAGTAGGCTGAAGCGCAGTCACCCTGACTGCCTCGCCTGAAGGAGAAGCAGTGGCAACACCCAATTACGGCTACGAGAAGCGCCAGAAAGAGCTGGCCAAGAAGAAAAAGAAGGAAGAAAAGCTCCGGGAGAAGGCGAACCGCAAGCTCAATCCGAGCAGCGACGGGCTGGCCCCCGGAGACCCGGAGACCGACGTGGCATCGCTCGAACGCGATCCCCCCACGGCGCCCGAGTTGCCGACCAAGAACGGATGACCCCTCGTTCCTGGCACCCCTGAAAACAGAAAAGCCGCTGCAGGCGAAGGCCTGCGGCGGCTTTTTCTTTGGGGCGCGCGCAACGAAAAAGGGCTACTTGGGCAGCAGCTTGCGCAGCTCCGGCCAGACGTTGTCCAGGATCTGCGGCTGTGCCGCGGCGGTCGGGTGGATGCGGTCGGACTGGAACAGCGTCATGGCGTCGGGCGCATCGGCCACGCCCTTGAGCAGGAAGGGCACCAGCGCCGACTTCGTCGCGCCCGCCACCTTCGCGAACACGGCCTCGAAGCGCCGCGTGTAGTCGCCGCCGTAGTTCGGCGGCACCTGGATGCCGACGATCAGCACCCGGGCGCCCGCCGCCTGCGCGGCCTTGGTGATCTGCAGCAGGTTGTCTTCGGTGTTCGACAGCGGCAGGCCGCGCAGGGCGTCGTTGGCGCCCAGCTCCAGCACCACGTGGCTGGGCTTGTGCTGCGCCAGCAGGGCGGGGAAGCGGGCGCGACCGCCGGAGCTGGTGTCGCCGCTGATGCTGGCGTTGACCACCGAGGCTGCGATCTTCTGCTGCGCAAGCCTTTTTTCCAGCAAGGGTACCCAGCCTTCGCCGCGCTTGAGGCCGTACTCTGCGCTTAGCGAATCACCGAGCACGAGGATCACCGGCTTGCCGGCCGGGGCTGCTTGGGCCTGGGCCGCCGCAGCCGTCCATGCCCCCGCGCTGCCGAGCGCGGCGGTGGTCAAGATAAAGTCACGTCGATTCAAAACGAAAAGCCTTTCATGTCCCAACCCCCGTCTGATGCCATTGTCGCCGTCAAGCATGTCTTCAAGTCCGTCACCGACTCGGCCGGCACGCTGGACATTCTGCAGGACATCCATTTCACCCTGGGCGCGCGGGAAACCGCCGCCATCGTCGGCGCCTCGGGCTCCGGCAAGAGCACCTTGCTGTCGATCATTGCCGGGCTGGACACGCCCACGCGCGGCACCGTGAAGCTGGCGGGCGACGACATCTTCGCCATCGACGAGGACGAGCGCGCCGCGTTGCGCGCCCAGCGCGTGGGCTTTGTGTTCCAGAGCTTCCAGCTCCTGGGCAACCTGAGCGCGCTCGAGAACGTCATGCTTCCGCTGGAGCTGGCCAACCGCAAGGACGCACGCAAAGCCGCCACCGAGATGCTGGGCCGCGTCGGCCTGGGCCAGCGCCTGGGCCACTACCCCAAGGTGCTGTCGGGCGGCGAGCAGCAGCGCGTGGCGCTGGCGCGGGCCTTCGTGGTCCAGCCAGCCCTGCTGCTGGCCGACGAGCCCACCGGCAGCCTCGACTTCGCCACCGGCGAGCAGGTCATGAAACTCATGTTCGACCTGAACCGCGAACTGGGAACCACGCTGGTACTGGTCACGCACGACCGCGGCATCGCCTCGCAGTGCGAGCGGCGCATCACCATCGAGGCCGGGCGCGTGGCGCTCAACGAGACAACACCCGTATCGACGGTCGCGCAGGCGGCCTGAGCCCGCAAGAAGACAGACAGCGCCCGGCTCCCGCGGCGCTCCCCGAACACAGAGGAGAGTTCATGACCCAGCTTCCCCCCGAAGCCATTGCCGCCCTGGAGCGCGGCAACCTGATCGAAGCCATCAAGATCGTGCGCGAGCGCACCGGCATGGACCTCAAGTCGTCCAAGGAGGCCGTCGAGCGCTATGCCAACAGCGGCGCGGTCGCCGCAGGCGCGCCGGCCGACTGGCAGGAAGGCGACTGGGGCCGGGGCGAGGCTGTGGCCGAGACGGGCAGCGGCATGCAGGGCAACGGCCCCGCCGCCGTGCCGGCCGCCGCACTCGCGGCGCTGGCGCGGGGCCAGAAGGTCGAGGCCGTGCGCCTCACGCGCGAGGCCACCGGCCTGGGCCTGGCCGAGGCCAAGCAGCTGGTCGAGGCGCACCAGAACCCGGCAGCCGGCGACTTCGGGCACCTGCCGTCGAGCGCGGCGGTGAACCCGATGGCCGAACCGGGCCGGGTGTCGGGCGGCGGCTTCAAGTGGCTGCCCGTGATCGTCGTGCTGCTGATCGCTGCTGCGGCGTGGTCGTATTTCAAGGGCGCCTGAGGCCGTGATCGTTCCCCAGTTCTGGGCCGAAGGCCGCATCCAGGAGCGGGTGGCCGGCCGGCAGGTCACGGTGCGCCGCTTCGGCTGGTCCGACGACAGCCCGCTGGCCGCGCAGGCCCATGCCGACCAGCGCACGCGCGAGGCCTATGACCGCATCGTGGTCGACGGCGAAAAGCTGGAGCGCCGCGAACGCAAGCTGGCCTACAACGGCGCCAATGGCGTGCCGATCCGCGAGGAGATCGTCGAACGCCAGGGCGACAGCGTCGTCACCCGCAACGGCTATGGCGCGCGCTGCCTCAACACGCCCGACGTGCTGTTCGTCGACGTCGACTTCGAGAACCAGGGCGCGCGCGGCAGCGCACGCGGGCTGACGGTGATCGGCGCGGCGTTCATCGGTGCGATGGTCGCGGGCTACGCCACGCGCTCGGCGATGGCGGGCGTGGCCGCGTTCATGCTGGTGGCGGCCTTCGGCTTCTGGCGCGCCCACAAGGAAGGCCTGCCCGTGGTCGAGGACAAGAGCGATCCGCTGGCGGGCGCACGGGCGCGTGTCGAGCGCTTCATCCACCAGCATCCCGACTGGCACCTGCGCCTGTACCGCACGCCGGCCGGGCTGCGCGTGCTGGCCATGCACGATGTCTTCGCACCGTCCGACGCCGTCGTGACCGACGTGTTCCAGACGCTGGGCGCCGACAAGGTCTACGCGCGCATGTGCCGCAACCAGAACTGCTTTCGCGCCCGCCTGAGCGCCAAGCCCTGGCGCGTGGGCATCGGCGAACACCTGCGCCCGCGCCCGGGCGTCTGGCCCGTGTCGCCCGACCGGCTGCCCGCGCGCGACGCCTGGGTGGCGCGCTACGAAAAGGCGGCCGAGGGGTATGCCGCCTGCCAGTACCTGGGCAGCGTGGGCAACACGCTGAAGGTGCACATGAACGCCCTGGTGGTGCAGGAACTGCACGACGAACGCACCCGCGCGAACAGCGGCTTGCCCTTGGCCTGACTGACGAGGGATTTATTCGAGAAACACCGCGGAACCGGCTTTGCCGGGCCGCTGGTGTTGCCCCCTTCCAGGGGGGAGGAGGCCACACGAAGTGGGCAAGCCTGGGGGTAGGGATAATCAGGGGATGTCTTCCCCTAAAGTGATCTTCGGCTTCCATGCCGTGGGCGTGCGCATCAAGACCGCGCCGAAATCGGTGCTCGAAGTGATGTTCGACGCCAGCCGGCGCGATGCGCGCATGAAACAGTTCATTGCGCGTGCGCAAGAAGCCGGCGTGCGGCTGGTCGAGGCCGACGGCCTGCGGCTGTCCAAGCTCAGCGGCAGCCACGGCCACCAGGGCGTGGTCGCGCGGGTCGAGCCCGTGGCCCAGGTCCGCTCGCTCGACGAACTGCTCGAAGGCCTCGAGGAGGCCGGCACCGTGCCGCTGCTGCTGGTGCTCGACGGCGTGACCGACCCGCACAACCTGGGCGCCTGCCTGCGCGTGGCCGACGGCGCCGGCGCCCATGCGGTGATCGCGCCCAAGGACCATGCGGCCGGCATCAACGCCACCGTCGCCAAGGTGGCGAGCGGGGCGGCCGAGACCGTGCCGTACTTCATGGTGACCAACCTCGCGCGCACGCTCAACGAGCTCAAGGAGCGCAGCATCTGGTGCGTGGGCACCAGCGACGACGCGCCGGGCACGATCTACCAGAGCGACTTCAAGCGCCCGCTGGCGCTGGTGCTGGGCGCCGAGGGCGAGGGCATGCGCCAGCTCACGCGCAAGACCTGCGACGAGCTGGTGAGCATTCCCATGGCCGGCGCGGTCGAGAGCCTGAACGTCTCGGTGGCCAGCGGCGTGTGCCTCTACGAGGCCATGCGCCAGCGCAGCGCCTGAGCGGGGGCTAGCGGGCCACCGGCCCGCTGCCCTTGCGGTGGAAGTACACCAGCTCCGCCGCACGCCGCATCGGCGCCGTGCCGAGCAGGCGGTTGAACATCCAGTCGCTCTGGAAGTGGTCGAAGGCCCAGCGCAGCGTGCGCTTCATCAGGAAACGCGGGTAGCCGCGCACGAACCAGGTCGCGGGGTCGTCCGCCTCGCCGCGCACGAAGCGCGCCACGGCCTCGCCGGCGCGCTCGCCGTGCTGCAGCGCCGTGTGGATGCCGCCGGCCGTCACGGGCGACACCATGCCCGCCGCATCGCCCACCAGCAGTGCTCGTTCGCGGGCCACCACCGGAAGCACGCCGCCGCAGGGGATCATCCCGGCGCGCACGGCGACCGGCGGCGCGTCGCCGGGCGACACCACGGCGGCGATCTTGCGCAAGAGCGGATCGAGCCGCAGCGCGCCCGTGTCGTGGCGGCCCATGCGGCGCGCCAGGCCGATCTGGCTCACGCCCACGCCGTCGAGCGCCCAGCCGATGTAGCCCGGCGCGAGCCGGCGATCGATGAAGCAATGCAGCAGGTCGGGCGCCATGCGCGCGCCCTGGTACTCGTGCTCCACGCCGTAGAGAAAGCGCGTGTTGCGCGACAGGCCCAGCGCCTTGGCGACGCGCGAATGCGGGCCGTCGGCGCCCACGAGGTAGGTCGCGCGGATGCACGGGCCCTGCGCCACCGGCACCTCCCAGCGGCCGTTCGCCCACAGCGCCTGCTCGAACAGCGTGCCCAGGCGCACCTCGACGCCGCAGGCCCGGGTGGACTCCACCATCCAGTCGAGCAGCGCGGGCGCATCGGTGGCCCAGAACCAGTAGCCGGGCGCGTGCAGGTCGACGTGGTGCATGTCGGGCGCGTACAGCCGCACGCCTTCGATGCGGCGCACCAGCGCGGGCGGCACTTCGGCCAGCCACGGCACGCTGTCGACCGCGTCCTTGACGATGATCCCGGTGGTGTGCAGCTTGGCGCCGGCGGCGGCCTTCTTCTCGAGCACCATCACGCGCAGGCCGGCCTTGGCGGCGGCGCGGGCGCAGGCCAGCCCGGCAAAGCTCGCGCCAATGACGAGCAGGTCGACCTGGGTGCAGGCCGTTCCCGGGTCGCTCACGAAGGCCGGTGCGGGGCAGGGCGCGACCGACGAGGAAGGTGCGTGGGGAGAAAAGAGGCAGGAAGAAGAGGCGTGCATGGGAGGCTGACTTGCAAAGCGCACCACGGGGTGTGGTGCGCCTGCGAAGTTAGCGACGCCATGTGCGCCGGGCGTGAAGCCTGTGTGAACTGATCTGTGAAGCGATCAGGCCCCTTCAGGACGGGTCTTTGCTGCGCGTGCGGGCCACGGCGCTGAAGACGCCGATGCCCAGCAGGATCAGCGCGCCGATGCCGATGTAGAGCGTGGGCACGCCGGCCACCGAGGCGCCCCAGGCGACCCCGGCCAGGAAGATCAGAAAGCCGATCATGTAAAGCGCAAAGGACATCGTGCGGCTCCGGTAGCTGAGATGCCTTGCAGTATCCCGACACACCCCGCGGCCCGGACCGGCCTGAGTCGTCTCTGCGTGTGGGAGCTTGCCTACCGCATCGGTCAGGCAATCGTTCACTTAATCAATCGGGAACGGCGACCAGCAGGTAGCGGCAGGCGCTGGGCCCCAGTGCCTTGAAGACCAGCGACCGGTCGACCCCGAAGTCGAGGCAGTCGCCCGGGGCGAGTTCGAAGCGCTCGTCGCCGTAGTCGACCTGCAGCGCGCCTTCGAGCATCCACAGGCTCTGCCGGTACGGCGTGCCGCTCCATCGCGGATAGCCGACCTGCGCGGCGCGTGGCAGTTCGACCTCGACCAGCTCCACGCCGCTGCCCGCGCCGCGCTCGGCGACCTGGCGGCGCAGGTAGCCTGCCTCGGGGTCGCGCCAGACTTCCTGCGCGGCCCGTTTGCGCAGCCGTTGCGGCTGCGCCTTGTCCTCGGTGAGAAGCTGGGCCAGCGAAACCCCGAGGCCGGCGGCCAGCCTGCCCAGCAGCGCGGCGGTGGGGCTGCTTTGCGCGCGCTCGACCTTGGAGATCATCGCCTTGCTCACGCCCGACAACCCGGCCAGGTCGGCGAGGCTGAGCCCCTGCGCCTGGCGCAGCGCCAGCAGCCGGGTGGCGATGAGCGCGTCGATGTGGCCATCGGCCGGCGCCGGCGAGAAGGTGGAAGGTGAAGTGTTTCCCATATGAGATTATTATTCTCTTATATTGAACGACAGAGAAACACCATGCGTCTCATCGCCTGCACCGAAGAAGCCCATTCAGGCGCCATCCTGGCGATCCTGAACGAGGCCATCGTCAACTCCACCGCGCTGTACGACTACAGGCCGCGCACGCCCGAGAACATGGTGACGTGGTTCGCCGCCAAGCGCGCCGGCGGCTTTCCCGTGATCGGTGCGGAAGACGACAACGGCAAGCTGCTGGGCTTTGCCAGCTACGGCACCTTCCGCGCCTTTCCGGCCTACAAGTACACGGTCGAGCACTCGGTGTACGTCGATGCCGCGCACCGCGGCGAGGGCCTGGGTCGCACGCTGATGGAGGCGATCGTGGCCGAGGCGATCGCGCGCGAGGTGCATGTGATGGTCGGCGCCATCGACGCGTCGAACGCCGGCAGCATCGCGCTGCACGAGCGCCTGGGCTTCACGCATGCAGGCACCGTGCGGCAGGCCGGCTTCAAGTTCGGCCGCTGGCTCGACGTGGCGTTCTACCAGCGCATCCTGGCGACGCCGCTGAACCCCGTCGACGGCTAGTCGAGGCTCAGGCTGACGTCTCGGCGCTGGCGCGGTCGAGCATGTCGATGGTGCCCGCGTCCAGCTTGAGCTGCGTGGCCACCACCAGCTCTTCGAGCTGCGCCAGCGAGGTGGCGCTGGCGATCGGCGCCGTCACGCCGGGCCGTGCGATCTGCCAGGCGATGGCGACCTGGCCGGGCTTGGCGTTGTACTGCTGGGCCACCTTGTCCAGCGCGTCGAGGATGCGCAGGCCGCGCGGGTTCAGGTACTTCTTCGTGGTGGTGCCGCGTGCGCTCTTGGCCACATCGGCCTCGGTGCGGTACTTGCCGGTGAGAAAGCCCGCCGCCAGCGCGTAGAAGTTGATCACGCCCACTTCGCGCTTGAGGCACAGCGGCTCGAGTGCGTCCTCGAACACTGCGCGGTCGTACAGGTTGTACAGCGGCTGCAGGCTCTCGTAGCGCGCGATGCCCAGGCGCTCCGACACGTCGAGCGCCTCGGCCAGCCGCGGCGCCGTGTAGTTCGAGGCGCCGATGGCGCGCACCTTGCCCTCCTTGATGAGCGCGTCGAAGGTGCCCAGCGTGTCTTCGAGCGGCGTGTTGGCATCGTCGTCGTGCGACTGGTACAGGTCGATGTAGTCGGTCTGCAGGCGCTTGAGCGACGCCTCGACGGCTTCGCGGATGTAGGTGGGCGACAGGCCCACCTTGCCTTCGCCCATCGGCTTGCCGACCTTGGTTGCGAGCACCAAGCGGTTGCGCTTGCCGCTGTGCTTGAGCCACTTGCCGATGATCGTCTCCGACTCGCCGCCCACATGGCCCGGCACCCAGGCCGAGTAGACGTCGGCCGTGTCGACGAAGTTGAAGCCGGCGTCGAGCCAGGCGTCGAGCAGCTTGAACGAGGTCGCCTCGTCGGCGGTCCAGCCGAACACGTTGCCGCCGAAGGCGAGGGGAGACACCCGAAGGGTGGAACGGCCGAGCGGACGAAGTTGCGACATGGCAGAGGGCTCCTGAAAGAAAAAGTATGCAGAAAGGAAAAAGGCTCAAACGAAGCCTACCGCGCCCAGCGCCGCGCCGCAGCCCAGCAGCCACAGCAGGTGGATGCGCGTGCGCCAGACCACCAGCGCGGCCACGCCGCTGAGCAGCCACAGGTGCCAGGCCGGCACGCCGCTCGACTGGTTGCCGCCGGCCAGCACCCAGCCGGTGGCGATGAGCAGCCCGACCACCACCGGCGCCATGCCCTGCTTGAAGGCGCGCACTTCGCGGCGCGTGCGGTTGCGGTGGCCCCAGCGCGTGGCGACGTAGGTGAGGGTGGTGCTCGGCAGCATGATGCCGACCATGGTGACCATCAGGCCGAAGAAGCCCAGCAGCCAGGCCATGGGCCCGGCGCCGATGCCTCCGCCCGCGTTGAGCCCGACGTTCCAGCCCATCAGCGCGACGAAGAGCACGTTGGGCCCCGGTGCGGCCTGGGCGATGGCGACCGAGGAGGTGAACTGCGCCTCGGTGAGCCAGCCGTGCTGCGCCACGAGGTAGCGGTGCATGTCGGGCACCGTGGTGATCGCGCCGCTGATCGACAGCAGCGACAGCAGCAGGTACTGGCCGAAGAGGGCCAGCCAGTCGTGCCATTGCATGACGATGTTCATGGCGCGATCTTCTTCCAGGTCCACAGGCAGGCCACGCCGCCCACAGCGAGCAGCACCCACCCCAGCGGAATCTTCAGGAGCGCGATGGCCGCGAACACCAGCGCCACGAACGCGAGGCAGGTCGCAAAGCCCAGCGGGTGCTTGCGCAGCTGCGGGATCAGCTTGATGCCCGTGGCCGCGATGAGCCCGCCCGACACCGCGCCCATGCCGCGCAGCGCGGCCGCCACCTGCGGGTTGGCGGCGTAGTGCGCGTAGAGCACGGCCAGCGCGAGGATCACGAACAGCGGCACGGTGAGCATGCCCGCCACCGCGGCCACGGCGCCGCGCAGGCCGAAGTAGCGGTCGCCGATCATCAGAGCGAGGTTGATCACGTTCGGCCCCGGCATCACCTGGGCCACGGCCCAGTCCTCGAGGAACTGGTCGGGCGTGAGCCACTTCTTCCTCTCGACCATCTCGCGCTGGACGATGGCGAGAACGCCGCCGAAGCCCTGCAGCGCGAGCCAGGTGAATGAAACAAAAAGGTCGCGTGGCGACGCGGGCTGCGGGTGGTCGGGCGGCGATGCCGCGGCGGGGGCGGACGGATGCATGTGGAACGATTATCGTAGGCGCACTGCTTCACCGGGACCCGACGCCATGCTCATTCGACTTCGCGCACTCTTCGATCTCTGCCGGCGCGCTTTTGCTTCCTGGTCCAACGACTACGCCCCGAGCATGGGCGCCGCGCTGGCCTACTACACGGTGTTCTCGATCGCGCCGCTGCTGCTGATCGTGATCGCGGTGGCCGGCCTGGTCTTCGGGCAGGAGGCCGCGCGCGGCGAGATCTTCGCGCAGCTCTCGGGCCTGATGGGCGAGCAGGGCGCGGCGGCGGTGCAGGGCATGCTGAAGGCGGTCAACAAGCCGACAGAGGGCATCGTGGCCACGGTGGTCGGCATCGGCCTGCTGGTGGTGGGCGCGACCACCGTCTTCGGCGAGCTGCAGGACGCGCTCGACCGCATCTGGCGTGCCCCCGCGCGCACCCGCAACAAGGGCGTCTTCAACATGCTGCGCGTGCGGCTGCTGTCGTTCAGCATGATCATGGGCATCGGCTTCCTGCTGATGGTGTCGCTGGTGGCGAGCGCGGCGCTGGCCGCGCTGGGCAAGTGGTGGTCGCCGATGTTCGGTGCCTGGGCCACGCTGGCGCAGGTGGTGAACTTCGTCTTCAGCTTCGCGATGGTCACGGTGATCTTCGCGATGATCTACAAGATCATGCCGCGCGCCAAGGTGCAGTGGCGCGACGTGTGGGTGGGCGCGGCGGTGACGGCGCTGCTGTTCACCGTGGGCAAGCACCTCATCGGCCTGTACATCGGCAAGAGCAGCGTGGCCTCGGGCTACGGCGCGGCCGGCTCGCTGGTGGTGGTGCTGGTGTGGGTGTACTACTCGGCGCAGATCTTCCTGCTGGGCGCCGAGTTCACCTGGGTCTATGCGCGCACCTACGGCTCGATGAAGGACGCCATCGGCGAGCCGGCGGGGCAGGCGTCGCCGACGCGCGACGTGCCGTTGCCCGCGCACGTCGACACGGCCTAACCGCCCTAACCGGCGAAGCCGCCTTCGTCGAGAAACGCCTGCTCTTCCGGCGTGGTGGTGCGCCCGAGCATCCGGTTGCGGTGCGGAAAGCGCCCGAAGCGCGCCACGATGTCGCGGTGCAGCACGGCAAAGTGCTGCGTGCTGGCGTCCTGCGTGGCGTTGAGTTCCACCGAACGCTCCTGCTCGGCCAGCACCTCCGAGTGCATGAAGGGCAGGTAGAAAAAGCGCTGCATCAGCGCCTCGGCCTGCCGATCGAAGCCGGCCTCGACGGCGCGGCGCGCCACGGCCAGCGCGAGGCCGTCGGTGGCGAGCATGTGCGGGTTCTGGCGCCAGGCGTTGCGCGGGAACTGGTCGAGCAGCACGAGCAGGGCCAGGGCGCCTTCGCCGGTGTCGGCCCAGTGGTCGAGCCGGCCGCCGGCCGCGGCCTGGTGGGCGGCGGCCAGGCGATCGATGCAGGCGGCATCGAAGGCGGCGCTTTTCGCGAACCAGCGCTCGGGTCCGGCATCGCGCCAGAAGGCGACCACGTCGTGTGCGGAAGGGAGTTTGTCGTCGGAAATCATCGTTGCATTCTCTTGCACAGGCGTGCGAAGAAGGGGTGCTGGCCGACAAGGCCGCAGGCGGCGTCTGCCTATGCTGAATGCTTTCATCCACAGGAGACCCGACCATGAACAACACTCGCACACTCTGGCGCAGCACCCTCGTCGCGGGCCTGGCCGCCGTCGCACTGGCCGGCTGCGGAATGATGTCGAAGTCGAACGTCGCGAGCTTCAGCGGCGCGATGAACGCGGCCAGCCAGGTGCCGCCCAACATGACGCGCGGCAGCGGCATGGCCGAGGCCTGGCTCAACCGCGACACCAACGTGCTCAAGTACAAGATTACCTACGAAGGCCTGAGCGGCCCGGCCACGGCGGCCCACTTCCACGGGCCCGCCGCCGCGGGCGCGAATGCCGGCGTGGTGCTGCCCTTCGCGAGTCCGGCCAGCCCGATCGAGGGCCAGGCCACGCTCACGCCGGCGCAGGCGGCCGACCTCGTGGCCGGCAAGTGGTACGCCAACATCCACACAGCCGCCAACCCGGGCGGCGAGATCCGCGGGCAGATGCTGCCGAAGATGTGAGATTCGTCCGGGCTGAAGCCGCGAAAAGGCCCCTGGTCAGGTGGCTGTCGCGGGGCTGGTGTCCAATGACCGCATGACGACGACACCCAAGAAAAAGCCTCGCGCCGCCACCGCTGCTTCCTCTTCTTCATCCTCAGCTTCTCACGCCGCACCACCCCATCCGTTCATCGCCCGCCGCGAAGGCATGCGCACCGCCCGCAAGGCGCTGGTGCTGCAGGGCGGCGGTGCGCTCGGCGCCTACCAGGCGGGCGTGTACGCAGCGCTCAGCGAGACCGACCTGCAGCCGCACTGGATCGCGGGCGTGTCGATCGGCGCCATCAACGCCGCGCTCATCGCCGGCAACGCGCCCGCGCAGCGGGTCGACCGGCTGCGTGAGTTCTGGCACCTGGTGTCTTCGGGGCCGGCGCAGCGCCTGCCGTCGTGGCTGGGTGACCGCGCCACGCAGAACCAGTGGAGCGCCACCATGGCGTCGCTGGTCGGCATTCCGGGTTTCTTCGAGCCGCGCTATTCGCCGGCCCTGCTGCTGGGCGGTGCCGCGCCGCTCCTAAGCTATTACGACACCTCGCCGCTGAAGGCCACGCTGGAGCGGCTCATCGACTTCGACCGCATCAACGCCTGCGAGGCGCGCTTCAGCGTCGGTGCCGTCAATGTGCGCACCGGCAACTCGGTGTACTTCGACAACACACGCCAGCGCATCGGCTCCGAGCACATCATGGCCAGCGGCGCGCTGCCGCCGGGCTTTGCGCCGGTGCACATCGACGGCGACGACTACTGGGACGGCGGCATCGTCTCGAACACGCCGCTGCAGTACGTGCTCGACACGCACCCGCGTTCCGAGGCGCTGGTGGTGCTGCAGGTCGACCTGTTCAATGCGCGCGGCGAGATGCCGCACACGCTGTCGGGCGTGATGGAGCGCCAGAAGGACATCACCTACTCGAGCCGCACGCGCCTGAACACAGATGCGCTGGCGGCCAACATGAATCTGCAGCAGGCCATTGCCGACCTGATCGCCAAGCTGCCGCCCGGCCTGCGCAACGACCCGAGCGTGGTCGAGGTGCAGGCGCAGCTCACGCACGAGCCGATCGACATCTTTCACCTGATCTACCGCGACAAGACGTACGAGCTCGAGTCGAAGGACTACGAGTTCTCGCGCGCCGCGGTCGAGGAGCACTGGGAATCGGGCGTGCGCGACATGGGCAAGACGCTCGCCCACCCCGAAACGCTGCGCGCCGACGCCACGGTGAACGGCGTGACCACCTTCGACCTCGGCGAGCCGGGCACCGGGCGCATCAAGCGGCCGGGGCTGTCGCGCTGAGGGAGGTCAGCCGGGCGCGTGCCCGGTTCTTGCTCGTTTTTTTTCCTATCCACCACTTCCAAGGACGCTTCACCATGCAACTCAAGGACAAGGTCGCCTACATCACCGGATCGGCCAGCGGCATCGGCAAGGAAATCGCCATCCTGTTCGCGCAGGAAGGCGCGAAGATCATCATTGCCGACCTCAACAAGGAAGCGGCCGACGCCACCGCCGCCGAACTGAAGGCCACGGGCGCGCAGGCCATCGGCGTGGGCGTCGACGTGACGAATGAAGACCAGGTCAATGCCTCGGTGGAAGAGGGCGCGAAGGCCTTCGGCGGCATCGACATCCTCATCAGCAACGCCGGCATCCAGATCGTGCATCCGGTCGACGAGTTCAGCTTCGCCGACTGGAAGAAGATGCTCGCCATTCACCTGGACGGTGCGTTTCTCACCACCAAGGCATGCCTGAAGCACATGTACGCGCAAGGCCGCGGCGGCAGCGTGATCTACATGGGCTCGGTGCACTCGAAGGAAGCGTCGCTGCTGAAGGCGCCGTACGTGACGGCCAAGCATGGCCTCATCGGGCTGGCCAAGACGGTCGCCAAGGAAGGCGCCAAGCACGGCGTGCGCGCCAACGTGATCTGCCCGGGCTTCGTGCGCACGCCGCTGGTCGAGAAGCAGATTCCCGAGCAGGCGAAGACGCTGGGCATCACCGAAGAGCAGGTCATCAAGAACGTGATGCTCAAGGAGACGGTGGATGGCGAGTTCACCACCACGGACGACGTGGCGCGCGTGGCGCTGCTGTTCGCGGCCTTCCCGACCAACGCGTTGACCGGCCAATCGCTCGTCGTGAGCCACGGCTGGTACATGCAGTAAGCGCTACAGCTTCAGCTCCCAGGTCTCGCCCACCTGCGGCTGCCCGTAGCCCTCGTGCGGCTCCGAGTGCACGAGCTGGAAGCCGCGCTTGGCATAGATGCTGCGCGCGGCCGTGAGGCAGCTGTTGGTCCACAGCGTCATCTTCTTGTAGCCCTTGCGGCGCGCGAAGGCGATGCACTCGTCCACGAGCCGTCCGCCCAGGCCCAGCCCGCGCGCGGCGGGCGTGAGGATCAGCATGCGCAGCTGCGCCACGGTGGCCGACTTGCGCACCACGAAGATCGCGCCGACGCGCTCGCCGTTGAGCTCGGCGATCCAGCAGCGCTCCCACTCGGGCTGGAACTTGAGCAGGAACTCGCCCGCGATGCCCGCCACGAGCGCCTCGAAGCGGTGGTCCCAGCCGTATTCGCGCGCGTACAGCTCGCCGTGCTGCTGCACCACCCAGCCGATGTCGCCGGGCGCCGGGTCGCGCAGCACGGCGGCCTGGGGACGGGCCGGCGGCGCGGCCGGTTCGAGCAGCGCCTGCACCGTGTCCATGGCCTGCACCAGCTGGTTCTGCTGCGCCGGCGGCAGCGCGGCGAGCAGGGCGGCGGCTTCGTCGCGCGATTTCTGTTGCAGCGGCGCAAACGCGGCGTGGCCGGCTTCGGTCAGGCGCAGCACGCTCTGGCGGGCATCGCGCGGGTGCGGCTCGCGCGTGAGCCAGCCGTGGGTTTCGAAGCGGCGCAGGATGCGGCTGAGGTAGCCGGCGTCGAAGCCCAGGTCGCGCCCGATCTCGCTGGCGACGGGGGTTTCGCGGTGCGCCAGCTCGTAGAGCACGCGCACGTCGGTCAGCGACAGGTCGCTGCCCAGGTAGGGGTCGAGGGCGCCGATGCGGCGCGTGTAGAAGCGGTTGAACCGGCGGATGGCCTTGACGGCGGACGGGTCGACGGAGGGCGTTGGCGTGGACATGGTTGCCATTGTCATTCAAGTTGCTTGACTTTGGCAATCAAATAAGAGCCCTCGCATCCCGGGGCAAGGGATCTTCGGGGCGACAGAAATGCTGGAAAACCCTAAAATCGAGGGTTGCCCACACAGGCGGCGCCCCGGCGCTGTCCGCTCCCACCGATGAACGCCCCCGTCGACGTCTCCTTTTTTGCGCGTGCCGCCAAGCCGCTGACCAGCTACCGCAAGTACTGGGCGGCCCGTTTCGGCACGGCCAAGTTCTTGCCGACCTCGCGCAAGGAGATGGACGCGCTCGGCTGGGACAGCTGCGACATCATCGTGGTCACGGGCGATGCCTACGTCGACCATCCGAGCTTCGGCATGTCGGTCATCGGCCGCATGCTCGAGGCGCAGGGCTTTCGCGTGGGCATCATCGCGCAGCCCGACTGGCAAAGCGCCGAGCCCTTCAAGGTGCTGGGCAAACCGAACCTGTTCTTCGGCGTCACGGCCGGCAACATGGATTCGATGATCAACCGCTACACGGCCGACCGGAAGATCCGCAGCGACGACGCCTACACCCCCGGCGACGTCGGCGGCTCGCGCCCCGACCGCGCGGCCATCGTGTATTCGCAGCGCTGCAAGGAAGCCTGGAACGACGTGCCGATCATCTTGGGCGGCATCGAAGGCTCGCTGCGCCGCATCGCGCACTACGACTACTGGTCGGACAAGGTGCGCCGCTCCATCGTCGTCGACGCCAAGTGCGACCTGCTGCTGTACGGCAACGCCGAGCGCGCCATCGTCGAGATCGCGCACCGCCTGGCCGCCAAGGAGCCGGTGCAGCAGATCACCGACGTGCGCGGCACCGCCTATGTGCGCCGCGAAACGCCCGAGGCCTGGTTCGAGATCAACTCCACCAGCGTCGATGAACCCGGCCGCGTCGAGGCGCACGTCAACCCGTACCTGATGGTGTCCGATCAGGCCAAGGCCAACGGCGCCACCTGCGCGAAGGAAGACGAGGCGCAAGCCGTCGCCAAGGCCGCCGAAGCCGCGGGCTCCGCCGCCGGTTCGGTCGTCAACCCCGCCATCAAGCCGCTGAACTTCGTGCCCAACCCGGCGCTGCAAGGCCGCGGCAAGATCGCCGTGCCGCCGCGCGACCGCTCGGTGATCCGCCTGCCTTCGTACGAGCAGGTGCGCAGCGACCCGGTGCTCTATGCCCACGCCAACCGCGTGCTGCACCTGGAAACCAACCCCGGCAACGCCCGCGCGCTCGTGCAGGCGCACGGCGAGGGCGCCACGGCGCGCGACGTGTGGATCAACCCGCCGCCCATTCCGCTCACCACGGCCGAGATGGACCACGTGTTCGACCTGCCGTACGCGCGCAGCCCGCACCCGCGCTACGCCGACGAGAACGGCAGCCACGACGGCGCGACCAAGATCCCCGCGTGGGAAATGATCCGCTTCAGCGTGAACATCATGCGCGGCTGCTTCGGCGGCTGCACCTTCTGCTCGATCACCGAGCACGAGGGCCGCATCATCCAGAGCCGCTCGGAAGACTCGATCATCAAGGAGGTCGAGGCCATCCGCGACTCGGTCAGCGGCTTCACCGGCACCATCTCCGACCTGGGCGGCCCCACGGCCAACATGTACCGCCTGGGCTGCAAGAGCCCCGCGATCGAGGCGGCGTGCCGCAAGCCCAGCTGCGTGTACCCGGGCATCTGCCCGAACCTGGGCACCAACCACGACCCGCTCATCAAGATCTACCGCCGCGCGCGGGCGCTCAAGGGCATCAAGAAGATCCTCATCGGTTCCGGCTTGCGCTACGACCTGGCCGTGCAGTCGCCCGAGTACGTGAAGGAGCTGGTGCAGCACCACGTCGGCGGCTACCTGAAGATCGCGCCCGAGCACACGGAGCAGGGCCCGCTCACGAAGATGATGAAGCCCGGCATCGGCAGCTACGACAAGTTCAAGCAGATGTTCGAGAAGTACTCGGCCGAGGCGGGCAAGAAGCAGTACCTCATTCCGTACTTCATCGCCGCGCACCCGGGCACGAGCGACGAGGACATGATGAACCTCGCGATCTGGCTCAAGAAGAACGGCTTCCGCGCCGACCAGGTGCAAACGTTCTACCCGAGCCCGATGGCCACGGCGACGACGATGTACCACACCAACAAGAACCCGCTGCGCAAGATCACGCGCGAGAGCGAGACGGTGGACATCGTGCGCGGCGACAAGCGCCGCCGCCTGCACAAGGCGTTCCTGCGCTACCACGATGCCAATAACTGGCCGCTGCTGCGCGAGGCCCTGAAGAGCATGGGCCGCGCCGACCTCATCGGCAATGGCAAGCATCACCTCATTCCGACGTGGCAGCCGCTGACCGATGGCGGCTACACGAGTGCGCGTCGCAAGAATTCGACCTCGGCGCCGGTGGCCGCCAAGGCCGCAGCGCCGGTCAGGCTGACGCCCGTGAAGCCCTCCAAGGGCCGCATCCTCACGCAGCACACCGGCCTGCCGCCGCGCGACAACGGCAGCGGTGGCAAGCCGCTCAACAAGCCTTCACGCAAGGTGCGTTGAGGCGTTGAGTTGAAGGCGCGGTCAGGCCAAGGCCGCGTGCTTCGACAGCCAGAACACCCACGCCCCCAGCGCCGCGCCATGCAGCGCGACCGTGACGTAGAACTTCCACAGGAAGCTCGCCTTGCTCGACTTGTGCCGCAGCAGCCGCTGCGCGCACCACGCGCCCGGCCAGCCGCCCGCGAGTGCGAGCAGGTGCAGCGTGCTTTCCTGCGTGCGCCAGCGCCCGGCCTGCGCTGCGCTCTTGTCGAAGGCGTAGGCCGCGAAGGTGAGCAGGCTCAGCCCCGCGACGACCGCCAACACGAGCAGCGGCAGGCGACCGAGCCAGACGGCGGCGCCCAAGCCCGCGGCGTAGATCACGATCAGCCACGCACCCCACGGCGTGCCGGCCGTGCTGCGACCCGAAGGCCGGCGCGGCTGCGCGCGTGATGCTGCGCGGGGTACGGCACCCGCCGAGGCCGCAGCCTCCACGGCCATCGCCCGCGGCCCCTTGCCGCCGACATGGATCTCTTCGAAGTGCACCGCCATGCCGACCTGAGGCTTCAGCTGGCGGTCGCGAAAGTCGCGCAGGTGCACGAACACGTCGGCCGACACCTCCGGGCTGCGGATGAAACCGAAGCCGCGCTCGGCCTCCCAACGAACGAGTCGACCTTGGCGCTTCATGGCATGCAGTGAGAAAGGGCAGGGCACATGCGGGCGATTCTCTCTTGTGGGCGCGGGGCGCCGCTCCTATCATCGGCCGCTCATGCACCTGCATCACTCTCCCCCTTCGTCGACCTGCCGCTGACGTTCGCGCGCGCCTCGCGCCGCGCCCGTCAGGCCCGCAAGTGGTCGCTGCCGTCCGCCTTCTTCCGCTGAGCGAAGACAGGCCGGGCGGCGGCCGGATGGTCATGCCCGCCCCCGGCAATGCGTCGACGCGACGCCGAGGCGGCGGGCCTCACGGAGAGTTTCAACATGAATGCAAGAACAACGGCCGCCTTGGCCTGGGGCGGCGTGTTGCTGGCCGGCGTGCTCTGGGGCGGCGGCGCCCTGGTGGCGCAATTCCTGATCGATGGCGGCATCGCGCCGCACAGCCTGTCGCTAGCGCGCTTCGCGCTGGGCATGCCGCTGCTGTGGTGGCTGCATTGGCAGGCGACGCGGCGTTCGCCGGTCGCCGATGCCGGGTGGCGGCATCTGACGCGGCGCGAGCAGGGCCACGTCGTCGGCACCGGCGCCGCGATGGCGCTGAACGTGAGCTGTTGGTTCGCCGGCATCGCGCACCTGGGTGCCGCGTTGCCGACGGTGATCTCGATCTGCTGCGCGCCGCTGATCGTGGCCTGCGTGTCGGTGCTGCGCGGCTACGAACCCTTCGGCGCGCGCCTGCTCGGTGGCCTCGTGCTGGCGCTGGCGGGCGTGCTGCTGCTGGTGATGCCGGCCGCCGGCTGGGGCGCCTTGCCGACGGGCTACGGCGCCGGGCTCGCGTGGTCTTTTGGCTCGGCCGTCTGCTACGCGCTGGTGGTGCTGGGCAACGCGCGCATGCCGGCGCGGGTGCCGGCCGTGACCGCGTCCGCCTGGGGCATGAGCGCCGCGGCGCTGTGCATGCTCGGCGTCGCCGTTGCGAACGGCATCACCTGGCCCGAGGGCACGGCGCAATGGACGGGCGCGGCCTACACCGGCGTGGCCACCACCTCGGTCGCCTACCTGGCCTTCGCCTGGGGCGCGCGTCGGCTGTCGCCGACGGCGGCGGTGGTCGGCACGCTGATCGAACCGCTGGTGGCCGCCTGGCTGGCGGCGCTGTGGCTGGCCCAGCCGATGGCGCCGCGCCAATGGCTGGGGGCGGCGCTGCTGGCGGGGGCGATGCTGCTGCTGGTGCGGCGGAACCGGGGTATCGTGTAGCCCCATGACGAGCAGTTCGCCCCCCGTGCCGGTTTCGTGGAAGCGCATCCTGGCGGTGGCCGCCTGCTGCGGCGTGTCGCTGCTGGCGCAGGCGGCGGCCCCCGAGGCCTCCGCGCCTGCGGGGGCCCAGGCCCTGCGCGCCGAGCACCAGAAGCTCAGCGACAAGCTCGACCAGAGCCGCTTCGGGCGCCCCGTGCAGCTCGACTCCACCGAGACGCCCGGCGGCCTCGAGGGCGACATCTACGCCGTGGTCGAGCACCCGCTGTCGAAGGTCAGCGCGGCGCTCAAGGGCTCGGACCACTGGTGCGAACTGCTCACGCTGCACATCAACAACCGGCGCTGCCGCATCAGCACCTCGCCGCAGGGCAAGGAGACGCTCACGCTGTTCGTGGTGCGCCGCTACGACAAGCCGGTCGACCAGGCCTTCGAGCTGCCATTTGCCTACCGCGTGGCCAGCGCCACGCCCGAGCACCTGCAGGTCGAGATGTCGGCCGACACCGGCCCGTTCGGCACCAGCAACTACCGCGTGCGGCTCGAAGCGGTGGCGCTCGACGAGCGCAAGACCTTCCTGCACTTCAGCTACGGCTATAACCACAACACGATGGTGCGGCTGGCCACGCAGGCCTACCTGGCCACCTTCGGCAGTTCCAAGGTGGGCTTCACCGTGGTGGGCAAGGGCGCCGACGGCCAGCCCGAGTACATCCGCGGCCTGCGCGGGCTGGTGGAGCGCAATGCGATGCGCTACTTCCTCACGCTCGACGCCTACCTGGCCACCGGCGCCAACGACCCGGCCGAGCGCCGGCAGCGCTACTGGTTCGCGGCGGCCGAGCGCTACCCGCGCCAGCTGCACGAGGTCGACCTCGACACCTACCTCGCGGTCAAGCGCGAAGACCGCCAGCGCGACGGCAGCGGCCGCTGAAAAGGCGCCGACCACCGCAACCTTTCGGTTGCAGTTTCACGGGCTTGTCATCTGCCTCGGCACTAATCGCCGGGGCTTGCGCCTTTGCGCGGGCGCATCACAAGGACAACAAGCAATGCGCAAGACAACAAGAGGATCGAGGATGGGATGGCTGGCGCTCGTGGGCGCTGGCGCGGTGCTGACCGCCTGCGGCGGCGGCAACGGCGGCGGGGGCGGCTGGTCGTTTCCCGTGGGCGGTGGCGGCACCACCAATCCGCCCGCTGCACAGTCGAAGACCGGCACCTTCCTCGATGCCGCGGTGGAAGGCCTCGACTACGTGGCCGGCAGCGCCCCCAAGGCCGCCACCAACGCCAAGGGCGAATTCATCTGCAAGGACGGCGAGACCGTCACCTTCAGCGCCGGCGCGCTGGCCCTGGGCAGCGCCGCGTGCGGCGAAGCGATCACCCCGTTGACCCTGGCCGGCGGCAGTGACGTGAAGGCCGATGCCGTGGTCAACCGCCTGCTCGCGCTGCAGAGCTTCGACGAGGACCGCGACCCCGCCAACGGCATCCGCCTGACGCCCGCGCTCAAGGCCGCGCTGACGGCCGGCGCGCTCGATTTCAACGCCTCGCCCGACGCCTTCCACACCGCGCTCAACGCGGTGCTGGCCGCGTTGCCCGCTCCCTACAATGCCCGCATGGTCGACTCGAACCGCCGCATGCTGGCCCGCGAACACTTCGAGGACACGCTGGCCTCGCGCCTGGCCGCACCGGTCACCGAGGCGTCGACGCAAACCAACCAGCTCGGTGCCATCGGCATCGCCGTCACGCGCTACCAGCTGCAGGCCGACACCCGCTTCCACGTGCCCTATGAGGGCGACAACGCGGACATCAAGGCCGACTTTCCGCAGGGCTTCCTGCCGGCCTACGGCTCGGGCCTGGCGTTCAAGGGCAAAGCCGACGACGGCGCGCTCGAGTTCTACGCCATCACCGACCGCGGCCCGAACGGCGACGGCCCGACCGCGCCCGTGCCCGGCGGCGGCGACGGTGTCACCAGCATCAGCAAGGTGTTCCCGGCGCCATCGTTCGCGCCGAGCTTCGGCATCGTGCGCGTGGGCAAGACCGGCGCGGTGCTCAGCACCAGCGTGCCGCTCAAGCGCGACGCCAACACCAAGATCACCGGCCTGCCGCCGCGCTCGGGCGTGGGCTCGACCGGCGAGACCCCGCTGACCGACCAGTACAAGTTCGACGAAGCCAAGGCCGGCTACGACGCCAACGGCCTCGACCCCGAGACGCTGGTGCTCGACAAGGCGCGCAACGTGCTGTGGACCAGCGACGAGTACGGCCCCTTCATCGCGCGCCTGAACATCGCCAGCGGCGTGGTCGAGAAGAAGTACGCGCCCGGCCCCGGCGCCACCGACCTGCCGGCGGTGCTGGCCCAGCGCCGCCCCAACCGCGGCATGGAAGGCCTGACGCTCGATGCGGCCAGCGGCGTGCTGCACGGCTTCCTGCAGAGCCCGATCGACCCGCGCGACGCCAACGGCAAGTCGATCAAGGCCAAGCCGCCGGGCGGCAGCAACACTGACGTGCGCCACATCGCCAAGTTCACGCGCTGGCTCGCGTTCGATCCGGCCACCGAGACCTCGAAGCTCTACGCCTACCCGATCGACGGCAGCCAGTACGACAAGGACCGCACCGGCAACGCCAAGCTCGGCGACATGGTGAGCCTGGGCAACGGCCGCTTCATCGTCATCGAGCAGGGCGCGCGCAAGAGCGACGGCAAGGTGTTCAACAAGCTGATGCTGGTGGAGCTGCCGGCCAACGCGACGAACATCGCCGCCCCGGAGTTCAACCACAACCTCGAGATCAGCAGCATCACGCAGGCCCCCTCGAATGGCGTCGACTATTCGACCGTGGTGACGATGCGCAAGACCGAGCTGCTCGACCTCAACGCGCTGGGCTGGCTGGCCGAGAAGGCCGAGGGCCTGACCATCGTCGACGACCAGACCCTGGCGCTGGTGAACGACAACGACTTCGGCCTGGGCACCGTGCTGCTCGGCGCCGATGGCACCCGCCTGGCCGGCAGCGTGGAAGACTGCACGGCCGCCGTCGACGGCCAGCTCAGCGGCTGCCCCGCGGGCGCAACCCGGGCGCGCATCACGCGCGGCTCCGACCTGGAGCGGCCGACGCGCATCTGGCTCATCAAGCTGGACCGCAAGCTGAGCGACCTGCGCCTGCCGGCGTCCTGAGCGCCGTCAGTCGGCCAGCGTGAGCAGCGGCACGTCGCGCTCACGGCCCATGGCCTCCAGCTCGGCGCGCGTGCGCGTCGCGAGCCAGGCGGCCAGTGCCGCGTGCGTGGCCGGCGCCATCATGTCCGGCGGCGCCACGCCGGCCACGTCGCACAGGCGCGCGGCGAAGTGCGGTTCCAGCGCCGCCACGGCCACGCGGCCGTCGGCACAGGGGTAGACGCGGTAGCCGGCGTGCGCGCCGCCCACCGCGCCGTCGGGCTTTGTCAGGCCCCAGGTGCGGGGCAGGGCGAGCCAGTCGGCCGAGGCGTTCAGCGCCACCTCGAGGTACACGCCACCGCGCTGGCGCGTCTGCTGCAGCACGGCCTTCAGCACCGCCTCGCTCGCCAGCAGTGCGCCGCCCATGTCGGCGTACAGCGTGGGCGGCAGTTCGGTGCCGGTGACGAGGCCGCTCTCGGCGAGGTAGGTCAGGTCGTGGCCCGGCTCCTCGGCGCGTTCGCCCGGCGCGCCGACGATGGCGACCTGGGACAGCGCGGGGTGCCGCGCCTGCAGCGAGGCCCAGTCGAGCTTCAGCTTCTGCAGCGCCGACGGGCGAAACGAGGTCAGCAGCACGTCGGTGCGGGCCAGCTCGGCGTGCAGCTGCGCTTGGCCGGCCTCGGTCTTCAGGTCGACCGTGCGGACCTCGACGCCCTCGTGCAGCGCCGTGTACGCGGACCGGTTGTACAGCCCCATCGGATCGCCGCCGGGCGGCTCCAGCTTGAGGCAGGCCGCGCCCATCGTGCGGCAGCGCAGCAGCGCGGCGGGGCCCGGCAGGTTGAGCGCCAGGCTCAGCACGCGCACGCCGGCGAGCGGCAGGAAGGAAGCATCGGAGGAACGGGGCATGGGTCGTGTGTCCGGAAGGTCCAGGGGTGAAGGGAAGGGGGCGCGGCCATTTTCACCCGCCGGCAGAGCCAGATTCCGCAAGCCATGGCGCCCTGGCAGTCGTAGCATGCGGCCGATGGCAGCACGCGCTCCTGCCGCTGCCGCAACGCCAAGGAGACCCCTCATGTTCGAAGCATCCCTGATGCGCGGCCAGCGCATCCTCGTCACCGGCGGCGGCACCGGCCTCGGCCGTGCCATGGCCGAGCGATTTCTGAGCCTGGGCGCCGATGTCGCCATCTGCGGCCGGCGCCAGGCGGTCTGCGAAGAAACCGCCGCCGCCTGGCGCCAGCAGTTTCCCGATCGGCGCATCGATGCCTTCGGCGTCGACATCCGCATCGCGCAGCAGGTCGACGAGATGGTCGAGAGCCTGTTCCAGAGCGGCGGGCTCACGGGCCTCGTCAACAACGCGGCGGGCAACTTCGTCTCGCCGACCGAGAACCTCTCGCCGCGCGCCTTCGACGCCGTGGCCAACATCGTGTTCCACGGCAGCTTCTACGTGACGCAGGCCGTGGGCAAGCGCTGGGTGGCGCAGGCCAAGTCGGGCGCGTGGAAGCCGGGCGATGCCTTTCGCAGCGTGATGAGCATCATCGTCACCTGGGTCGACAACGGCAGCCCGTACGTGGTGCCCTCGGCCATGAGCAAGGCCGGCATCGAGGTCATGACCAAGTCGCTCGCGGTGGAGTGGGCGCGCCACGGCATCCGCCTGAACGCCGTGGGCCCCGGCGAGATCCCGACCGAAGGCATGAGCAAGCGCCTGAACCCCGGCGAGGAACCCGGCGCACGCAGCATCAAGACCAACCCGATGGCGCGCGTGGGCCGCATGAGCGAGCTGCAGAACCTCGCCTCCTTCCTGATGGCGCCGGGCCAGTGCGACTGGCTCACGGGCCAGAGCATCATGATGGACGGCGGCAATGCGCTGGCCACCGGCGGCAACTTCTACGAGCTGCGCGAATGGAGCGACGCCGACTGGCTGGCCGCGCGCGAACGCATCGAGGCGCAGAACCAGAAGGACAAGGCGCAGCGCTGAACGCTACTTGCGCGGCGGCTTCGCGGCGCCCACCGTGACCTGCTTGCGCACGGGGCTCGACAGCACCAGCGAGGTGGTCACCGAACCGTCGACCGCGAGCGCGTCCACCACGCGCTCCAGGTCGGTCGGCTCGGCGATGGCGCAGCGCACGAAGAAGCAGTCGGCACCGGTCACGCGGTCCACCGCGAGCACCTCGGGCATGGCCTCGAAGAGCGCGAGGTAGCGCGCAATGGCCGCGTGCGTGGTGTCGATGCGGATGATGGCCTCCAGCCCCACGCCCAGCGCGCGCAGGTTCACGCGCGCGCCGTAGCCTTCGATCACGCCCGCATGCTCCAGCTTGCGCACGCGCTCGCTCATCGCGGGCTGCGACAGGCCGATGCGCTTGCCGATCGCGGCCAGGCTCTGGCGCGCGTCGGTCTGCAGGGCTTCGAGGATGAGGCGGTCTTTCTTGTCGATGGTCATGGCGTGCAGCGGAAGAAGAGGGGACCGATGATCGATCGGTAAGGTGCGCTGATTTTCGATGGGTTGCCCTTCTGCGCGCGCGGCGCGGGCGCTATGGTGGCGGTCATCTTTTTCCAGGAGACCCCATGCAACTCGTCGGCATGCTCGACTCGCCCTTCGTTCGCCGCGCCGCGATCTCGCTGCGCCTGCTCGGCCTCGGTTTCGAGCACCGCTCGATCTCGGTCTTCAGCACCTTCGAGCAGTTCCGCGCGATCAACCCGGTGGTCAAGGCCCCGACGCTGGTGTGCGACGACGGCACGGTGCTGATGGATTCGACGCTCATCATCGACCACGCGCAAGCGGTCGCCGGCCGCAGCCTGTGGCCTGCCGACCCGGCCGCCCGGCTGCGCGACCTGCGCCTCACGGGGCTCGCGCTCGCGGCCTGCGAGAAGACGGTGCAGATCGTCTACGAGCGCAACCTGCGCCCCAGTGAGAAGCAGCACCAGCCGTGGGTCGATCGCGTGCAGGGCCAGCTGAATACGGCCTATGCCGAGGTGGAGCGCGAACTGGCGGCTGCGCCGCTGGCAGCACCCGCAGAAAAAACGATCACGCAGGGCGGCATTTCGGCGGCGGTGGCCTGGACCTTCACGCAGTTCATCCTGCCCGACGCGGTGCGCCCGTCGGACTTTCCGCTGCTCGCCGCCTACACGGCGCAGGCAGAGCAACTGCCCGTGTTCGTCGGCGCGCCGCTGGTCTGAACGACTTCGCTCAGGCTGCGATGTCCGCTCCGCGCTCGGCCAGCAGGCCGCGCAGCAGCGAGCGGTGGCAGCGCGATTCATCCTCGCAGTAGCAGCCGACCGCGAGCGCGGCGGTGTGCGAGAGCGCCGAGAGCAGGTCGAGGCTGCGGCTGGCGTCGGCCTCGGCCATCTCGGCCTTGTACTTGCGCATGAAGGCGTTCCATTGCGCCGGCGTCTCGGCTTCCTGCCCCAGCTTCATCGTCTCGGCCGACGGCGCGAGATTGGGGTACCACACGTCGTACCAGTTCTGCGAGGCGAACTCGGTCTTCGGCACGCCGCGCGGCGGGCGGCGCACGGTGCCGATGCGCAGGCCCTCGCCGGGTGCGCGCGGGGTGCCGAGGCGGACGATGCGGATGCTCATGACGGGGATCTCCTGGGGCTGTTGTTGTGATGTGTTCGACTGTCAGGTGCCGACGATACCGCCGTCGCGCCGGCGGATCGCCAGCGTGGCCGAGCGCGGGCGCGCGCTGCCGGGCTGCGTGCCATCGGGCCAGGCGCTGTTGTGCTTCGCGTCGCCGTCATCGCGCGACTCGCCCGGGTGCTGGATGTTGACGAACAGCGTGCGCCGGTCGGGCGTGACCACGCAGCCCGTGATCTCGCAGCCGTTGGGCCCCGTGAGGAAGCGCTGGATGCGGCCCGTGGCCGGGTCGGCGCACAGCATCTGGTTGTTGCCGAGCGCGGCATAGGGCGGCTTGCCCATGGACTGTCCGCTCATGTCGGTCTGGATCCACAGCAGCCCGCCGCTGTCGAAGTGCAGGCCGTCGGGGCAGCCGAACACGTCGGCGTGGTCGCCGGGGTAGCGCGTGCCGGCGCCGGGCTGCGCGGGGTCGCCTGCGAGCGCGTAGTGCTCCCAGGCGAAGGCGGTGCTGGCCGCGTCGCCGCCGTCTTCGCGCCAGCGCAGGATGCCGCCGAAGAAGTTGGGCGCGCGCGGGTTGGCGGCGTCGGCGCCGGGCTTGCCGAGGTCGCCGCGCTGCGTGTTGTTGGTGAGCGTGACGTACACCTCGCCGCTGTGCGGATGCACGGCGATCCATTCGGGGCGGTCCATCTTCGTGCCGCCGACGATGTCGCCCGCGAGCCGCGCATGAATCAGCACTTCAGCCTGATCGGCGAAGCCGCTGGCGGCGTCGATGCCGTGGCGCCCGTGCACGAGTTCGAGCCAACGCCCGCGCCCATCGGGGTCGAAGCGCGCAACGTGCAGCGTGCCTTCGTCGAGCAGGTGCCGGTTGGCCGCGCGCGCGGCGGCATCGGTGCCGGGGCGCACGGGGTCGCGGCTCACGAACTTGTAGATGTATTCGAAGCGCGCGTCGTCGCCCATGTAGACCACCACGCGGCCGTCCTTCGCCACGGTGCAGGTCGCGCTTTCCTGCCGCTTGCGGCCGAGCGCGGTGCGCTTGACGGGCACCGAGTCGGGGTCGAAGGGATCGATCTCGACCACCCAGCCGAAGCGGTGCGGCTCGTTCGGATGGCGGCTCAGGTCGAAGCGTTCGTCGAAGCGCCAGTACTCGACCCACTGCGCGCCCGGCACCGTGCCGTAGCGGCGTTGCGCGGGTGTTGCGCGGTTCGCGGCCTCTTTCGGGCCGCCGAAGTAGCCGTGGAAGTTCTCCTCGCAGGTCAGGTAGGTGCCCCAGGGCGTGACGCCCATCGCGCAGTTGGCGAAGGTGCCGAAGACGGTGGTGCCCGCCGGGTCGGCGGCGGTGCGCATCAGCGGCGTGCCCGCGGCGGGGCCGGCGATGCGCATCGGCGTGCGGCCGTGCACGCGGCGCGCGTAGGGCGAGGGCATCACCTGGCGCCAGCCTTCGGGTGTGCGGCGGACCTCGATCACCGACACGCCCATCGCATGCAGCGACTTGCGGACCTTGTCGGCGTTCCAGGCCTTCACGCCGTCGGTGTGCAGCAGTTGCTCGTCGGTGTACTCGTGGTTCATCACGAGCAGGCCGCGTTCGCCGCGCGCATCGAGCGCGAAGAAGTGCATGCCGTCGTGGTGCATGCCCGCCTGCAGGGCCTGCTCGTCGGCGCTGTTGCCGGCGTCGGGCGCGAAGGCCGGCATGCGGCCCGCAACGCCCGTGGGCGCGCCCCAGGGGTAGAGCATCTGCCACTCGTATTCCGGCGGCACCACCACCGCATCGCGTTGCGAAATGGGCACGCTGGTGAAGAAGCCCGACGGGGTCGTCGCGCCCGTGGAAGGCGGCAACTGCGAACGCGCGCAGCCCTGGCCGAACAGCGCGACGACGGCGGCGGTGGCGCCCGATTGCAGGAGGAAGTGACGGCGGTCCAGGGGCATGGCGAGGCGGCGGAGGTGTTGGGTCGGCGACAGTGCGCATCATCGCCCAGCGGCCCGGTCGCGCGATACTGAGCCGATACCCCGACACCGACAGGAGACATGCAATGAGCGACCGTATCGAATGGACCCGCCACGCCGACGGCGTGGTGGAACTGCAGCTGGCGCGCGCCGACAAGATGAACGCGCTCGACCCCGCGATGTTCGACGCGCTGGTCCAGGCGGGCGAAGCGCTGCGCGACGACAAGAGCGTGCGCGCCGTGGTCATCGCGGGCCGCGGCAAGGCCTTCTGCGCGGGGCTCGACATGGCGTCGTTCGAACGCATGGGGCAGGGCGCCGCCAGCGACGTGCTGGGCGCGGCGGCCGGCGGCACCGATCTGGTCGCGCGCACGCACGGCCTCTCGAACGCCGCGCAGCAGGTGGCGATGGTGTGGCGCGAAGTGCCGGTGCCGGTCATCGCGGCCGTGCACGGCGTGGCCTTCGGCGGCGGGCTGCAGGTGGCGCTGGGCGCCGACATCCGGCTCGTGGCGGCCGACACCAAGCTGTCGGTGATGGAGATCAAGTGGGGCCTCGTGCCCGACATGGCCGGCATGGTGCTGATGCGCGAACTGGCGCGCACCGACGTCGTGCGCGAACTCACCTTCACCGGCCGCATCTTCTCGGGTGAAGAGGCCGTGCGCCTGGGCCTGGCCACGCGCGTGGCCGCCGACCCGCTGGCCGAGGCGCTGCAGATGGCGCACGAGATCGCCGCCAAGAGCCCCGACGCGATCCGCGCCGGCAAGCGGCTGCTGAACGCGTCGCTCGCGCACAGCGCCGCCGAGCTGCTGATCGCCGAGTCGGTGGAGCAGCAGGCGCTGATCGGCAGCCCCAACCAGCTCGAGGCCGTGAAGGCCAACATCGAGCGGCGGGCGCCGCAGTTCAGCGCGCCGGCCTGAATTTCTTCTTCTGGTTTTTTTGCGTTCCTCGCGGTGCGGACACTGCGAGGCGCAGCTGTTTGCGCGCCCGTTTCGGCCGGCCGAAGCGGTGGTCGCAACATTTCGTATGCCAAAAATCGTACACAAAGCGCGCCATCCGTGTCTTTGTGTAAGAATTAAGTAGTTGTTTTCCCGAGTAATTCGGCGGAATTGACCGCACTTTGTGTGCAGAAGGTCACGTCTTGCCGTATGCCCTCGGTCGGGAAAATGACTATCGGAGTCACACTCGAAAACAATTAATCAACTTTTGCTTTGGCTAGCGACGGCGTTCCGCATGTCGACGAATACGTTTTTTTGCAATCTCAGCGTGCCCATCCTCGTGGGCGAGGACCGCTACAAGTACGTCCCGATCGTGGGGGTGTTTCGCAGCATCCCCATCGAGCAGGTCGACGAGTGGGTGATGCACCCCGACGGCCGTCCGCGCAGCGATCGCGAACTCGCCGCCGAAGTGCTGGTCGAAATCCGCAAGCCGCTCGGCACCAGCGGCCACACGGCGCCGAACGCCTTCGACGTCGCCGACATCCTGCAGCTCGATCGCGCGGCTGCCATCGTGGTGTCGACCTTTCTCGCGGCGCTGCCGCGGGTCTGAACACCGCCTCGCGGCTTCTTCCTTCTTTCTTTCCGTCTCAGCTCGCGATGGCGCCAACCGCCCAGTAGAAGGTCGGCCGCGCACCGTTGAGCAGGTGGTCGCCCACCACGCGCCCCTTGTAGATCGTCGGGTTGTGCGACGCCAGCGTGCGCGCATTGCGCCAGTGCCGGTCGAGCCGCCGGTCTTCCTGCAAGGCCGACGCGCCACCGATGTCGAACAGCCGCGTGCCGGCCTGCAGCACCGCATCGACGATGCCGGCCTGCGCCTTGGCGGTGTTCAGCTCCACCTCGAACAGCAACTGCTCGGGCACGGCCTCGCCGCGCTGCAGGTGGCGATCGACCTCGCCCAGGCCGCGTGCTACCGCCTGCACCGTCGACGCGGCCACGAAGGCCGTGCTCGCGAGCTGGCCGATCACTTGCTGCACCAACGGGTCTTCGCGCGGCGTGGCGCCGCTGCCGTGGCTGTAGACGCGCTTGCGCGGCTGCACGAAGGCCACCGCATCGCGCACGATGGCGCGCGCAATGCCCGCCAGCGTGGCCAGGTGCGTGAGCTGGAAGTGCGCGGTGAGCGGCGTCGGCTGGTCGCGCACGTACAGCAGCACATGCTCGGGCTTCACGCGGACCTGGCGAAAGCGCGTCGTGCCCGAAGCGCTCAGGCGCTGGCCGAAGCCGCGCCAGTCGTCGACGCGCTCCACGCCTGTGGCCTCCGCGGGCACGAGCGCGATCACGCGGTCGCTGCTGCCGTCGTCGTTCAGGCGCTGGGCCGCGACCGAGATCCAGTCGGCGTAGAGCGTGCCGGTGCTGTAGAACTTGTCGCCGTCGAGCCGCCACGTGTCGGCGCTCTGCGCGTCGCGCGTGAGCGTGGTCTGCAGCGCGCCGAGCGCGCCTTCGCCGAGTTCGGTGGTGGCGTTGCCGAAGATCACGCCGTCGGCCGCCAGGCGCATCCACGGGCCGTGCAGCGCGGGGTCGATCTCGGCGAACAGGCGCTCGATGAAGCCGAAGTGCGCGCGAAGGATCTGCGGCAGGTTGGAGTCGGCCTCGCCGAGTTCGATCAGCAGGTCGTACAGCTGCTCGACCGACGCACCGAGGCCGCCGTGTGCGAGCGGCACGCGCAGCGCACCGAAGCGGGCGGCCTTGAGCCAGGCCACCGGCGCGTAGGCCAGCTCGCGCTCGTTCTCGCGCTGCGCCGCGTGCTCGGCGATGCGCGCGAAGACGGGACGGAAGCGCTCGGCGAGTTGCTGAGAGGAGGGTGCGAGCGTGGAAGGGCGGGCGGGAGCCGTGGGCGCGGCGGGGCGCGTCGGCGTGTCGTGGATGGATGCCATGGAGAGCCGGGCGGCCCCGAGGGCGCGCCGGAAAAGAGCGATACAGGCGTGGGACTGTGCCCGCGCCAGGCCGTCGCTGGGAAATACGCTTTTCGTGTTTTCTTATGCGCGGCGGACGGGCTGCGCCCTCGCGTCAGAACTCGCCCTTCAGCCCCACGCGCACACCCACCGATCCGCTCGCGCCGCTGACCCCGGCGGAGAGCGCCAGCGGCATGTCCGTCGCGAGGCGGTGCACGACGCTGGCACCCATCGCGGAGTGGCCCTTGTAGTTCGCCAGCTGCGCGGCCCAGCTGGTCTTGCCCGGTGCGGACGGCATCGGCGCGTCGCCCATCGCCATCGCCGCGGCCACGCCCTTGGCCGCGAAGCTGCGCGCCTCCGACACCGCGGCCGCCGTCAGCTGCTGTGCCTGCTGCAGGTTGACCGCGTCGGTGGGCAGCACGCCGGGCGCCACGTTGGCGATGCTGCGCGTCTGGCCGGTGGCGGCATTGCCCACCGACACCGAGTTGTCGCGCGTGGCCAAGGAGCCCTGGCCGAGGGCGACCGAGTTCGATCCCGCGGCCAGCGTGTTGGCGCCCAGTGCCACCGCGTTGTTGCCCGTGGCGACGGCGTCGTTGCCGACGGCGGTCGTCGGATCGGCCAGCGCCTTCGCGCCCGCGCCGATCGCCACCGAGCCCGCGTAGCGCGCCTGCGCCCCGTTGCCGATCGCCGTGGTGTTGTCGCCCTGGGCCGTGGCGTTGGTGCCCAGCGCCGTGGCGCCCGTGCCCGTGGCCTGCGTGCCGGTGCCGCAGGTCACGTTGCCGCCGCTGAAGCTGCACAGGCCGTTGGACAGCGCCTGGTTCATGACGCCCTGCAAGGCGGCGATCTGCTGCATCGTGAAGGTGTTGGCCGTGGTCAGCGCACCTTGCTGCACCTGCTGCAGCTGGCCGACGTTGGCGGCGTCGGTGGCGGCGACGCCCGCGCGCACGTTGCTCAGCGTGGTGCCGGCGCCGCCGTTGGCGTTCAGCGCGACCTGGGCACCACCCGCGCCGTACTGCACGGAGTTGTTCGCCACGCCCAGTGCCGTGTTGGCGGTGCTCTGGGCCGTGGCTGCGGCCGTGGTTGCGGTGTTGGCCGTGCTTTGCGCCGCGCCCGCGTCGGCCATGGCGGTGAGGGCCGTGCCATTGGCGGCGGAGGCCGTGGCCTGTGCGTTGGCCGCGCTCTGCTGGACGGTGTACAGCTGGCCGCCGTTGACGGCATCGGTGCTGGTGGCGTTCACCGCGCCGGCGCTCACGTTGACCAGGCCGCGCGTCTGTCCCGCACTGCCGAAAGACACGGTGTTGGCCGAGGTGGTGACCGAGTTCGCGCCGATGGCCACGCCGCCGTTCGCACCGTTCGCGACCCGGCTGCCCGAGCCGATGGCCACGCCGCCCGTGGCCAGTGCTGCGGCGCCCGAGGCGGTGTCGCTCGCGCCGCCGATGGCGGTGCTGCCATTGCCGGAGGCCTGGGCGCCCTGTTGGGTGCCCAAAGCGCTGCCGATGGCGACCGCGGCGTTGCCCGATGCCTGTGCGCCGCTGCCGCCCGATGGGCCGTTGTTGCCGCAACAACCGTTGCTGCCTGTGGCTCCCGCGCCGAGTGCGATGGCCCCGCCCGCCGATGCCACGGCGCCACGTCCTCCAGCGCCGCCTATGCCGCCTGCGTCGCCCTGTCCACCGGTCCCTCCGCCGCCGATGGCCGTTGCGCCGCCGGCGGTGGCGCTGGCACCGGTGCCACCCGAGCCACCGGTTCCGCCAGAGGTCGCGGACCCGCCATTGCCGCCCGCACCCAGTGCTGTCGCGCCGTCGAAGGCGGCCGAGGCTGCGGCGCCGCCGAGGCCGCCTGTTCCTACCGAACTGCTCGTGCCTGCGCTGCCCGCATCGCCGTGCGTCAAGCCGGCCGCATGGACGCTGCCCGCGGCTAGCAAGGCCACGGCAGCCAGGTGCCGAAGGGCGCGGACGCGCGACGGTTGTCCATGGACACCGTGGATGTGGACGTGGATCGGCATGGACTCTTCCCCTGTGAAAGCAAACAAGACAAACGCGTCGAAGTGTGTCTTTTTGCCCTCGAGGGAGCCATCACCGAAAACTGGTACGAGCCCTCGCCGGGGTGCTAGATCGCCTTGACCTCGAAGTAGGCTTCGTCGGTGTCGCCCAGGTCGCGAAAGCCCGCCGTGCGCGCAGCGTCGTAGGCCTTGACCCAGCGCGCGGCCAGCGCGATCTCGCGCTTGGTGAGGTCGGTGTCGCTCGACTCGCTGGCGTTCTGGAAGGCGCGCATGGCTGGTAGCACGTCGGCGCCCAGTTGCTTTTCGAGTTCGCGCCGGAAGCGTTGCTCGGCGACCCTGACCGCGTCGGCCGACGAATGGGGGTAGTCGATCAGCTTGGCGGAAAAGGCGTCACGCGGCTCGTCTTCGGTGTCTTCGAGCGCGACCGCAGCGGCGGCGGGCTCATGGAAGTTGAAGAGGGGCGAGGGCGGCGTCGCCGGCCGGGGGAAGAAGAGTTCAGCTTGGGTCATGGTTCACCCACGCGTTGGACTGGGATGCGTTCTTCGGCATGTGGATTCCTTGAGAATACTGTTTAAATGTACAGTATTGAATCCAGAATTCAAATGACAGACGGCGCGCATCTGGCGCGTGGAGCCCTCTGCTTTAATGGCGCCTTGCCGGGGGAGGGCCCAGGCTGTGTCACAGAGGAAGGCGACGTGCAGATGGATTGGATGACCGTCCTGGGGACCGTCGGAGTGATCGTCCTTCAAGGGCTGTCGTTCTGGTTCCTCTACTGGCTCTGGAAGAAGCTCCGTACGCCCAAGGCGCCCCGGGCGGGCGCTGCGCCCCTTGCGATCAAGGGCGGCGCGGTGCCCGTCGTGGCCACCTTCACCGGCCTGCGCGGCCTGCCGTGGGTGGCGCTGGCGACCAACAGCCTGAACCCTGTCTTGCGCATCGAAAGCGAGCAGCTGGTGTATCGCGTGCTGCGCCAGCGCGAGCGGCCTTTCGCGGACATCCGCCAGGTCGACGTGCGCGAGGCCTATGGCACCTTCAACCTGATCTTCGAGTTCCAAGACGCACGGCGGACTTTCGTGGCCAATGTGGGCACGGCGGCGTGCGGGGCGCAGGCGTTGTCGCTGCTGCCCGAGAGCGTGCCGCTCTCCGCCCGTGCGCGGGAGGCGTTGCGGCCAGCGGGCGCCTAGGCCGGGGCGTGACGGGTTCGTGCGGGGCATCGGCGCGGCTGGCGTCGATGACCTGTGCACTGCGAGGCATCGCTACTACCATCGCGTCCATGCGCCTCACCTTCCTCGCCAGCCTTCTCCTGATCGCCAGCGGCATGGCCCATGCCCAGCAGGTCTATCGATGCGGCAACCAGTACAGCGGTGAGCCGTGTGGCGGCAGCGGCGGCCGCGTGGTCGACGTGTCGCCGCCGGTGCGCAACCTCGAGGCGGCCGGTGCGTCCCAGGTGTTTCTCTGCGTGAGCAACAGTGGCGGGCGTTTCTGGTCGCCGAATCACTGCCGCGAGCGGGGCGCATTGGTCGAGCGCATCGAGCCGGTCCCGGCCGGGTTGCCATGGGAGCAGCAGGTGGAGATGGCCGACCGGCAAACCAGGCAGGGCTACGCGGTCCAGCAACAGGCCGCACAGCAACGCGGCGCGACGTCGCCGGGTGTGACGGGGGCCAGTGGCGACACGTCGCGTTGCGCGCACTTCAACGAGCGGGTGGCGTACTACGACCGTTTGGCGCGGCAACCGCAGAGTGGCGCGACTCAGTCCTGGATCGCCGAGCAGCGCAAGGAGGCCCGGGATCAGCAGTTCAGGGCAAGGTGCTGAGGCCCGGGAAAAACGGATTCGCGTGATGCCGTGAGGCCTGCGCTCGCAGGCGTCAACGGCCGGGGCCGAAATGATTCTGCGCAACGCACCGGCGCCCGCCGGATTGCACGGCATTGCAGGCGTTCTCGGCGGCGGCGTACTGCTGCTGGCGCGTCTGGCGTTCCGCGGCGATCTGGGCGGGAGTCACGCCGGGTTCGGTGGGGCAGTTGGAGGCGATCATGTCCAGCACCGTCTTCGTCATGAACATCACCGTTTCCTGGCTGGCGGTGATCGAGGCATTGGGAGCGACCTTCGTCGCGATGACCGACTGCTTCATGGCTTCGCAGGTCTGGCTGGAAAGGCGCGTTCCGGCCGGGCGGCTGGCCGCGTTGGCCGTGCCCGCTGGCGACGAACCTCCACCCGCGGTCGTGCTGCCACCCGACTCGCCCGTCATCTGCCGCGCCGTCGTGGCCGCCAGCGGATGGTCGGGGAAGCGGCTCATCAAGGTGCGCTGCACTTCGCGCGCGCGGGCGCGGTCGCCCTGTGCGTTCAGTTCGTCGGCGCGGGCGAACAGCTGGCCTGGGTTCATCGTCTGCAGGCTGGTTCGGAATTGCTGTTCGGCCTGGGCCGCCTGCTCGCGTTTGCGCTGCTGTTCGGCTTCGGCCGCGAGCCGGTTCTTTTCTGCTTCGGCGCGGGCGGCGGCCTCGCGGTCGCGCGGCAGGTTGACGTCGATCCGATTGCCCTCGGTGTCGATGCGCGCGCCTACCGACAGTACCCCCTTGTCGTAGCGGCCTTCCTCGGATAGCGACCCGTCGGCGCGGTACTCGCGGCCCTGGGCGGGCTTGCCGTCCACGCGCAGGCCCTCGAAGCGGGAGCCGTCGGCGCGCGTGAAGGTGCCCTGCACGGCGCCTGTGTCGGTCCAGCGGCCGACCAGGGTGGCGCCGTTCTTGAAGCCGTACGCGCCCGCGCCGACACGCTTGCCGTTCACATACTCGCCCACGAACCGGTCGCCGGTGGGGTGCAGGACGTCGAATGCCCCCTGCTTCTCGCCTTGCCGGTACTGGCCGCGCTGGATCTCGCCGCTGGAAAAGATCGTCGTGCCGGCGCCTTCTTCTTGCCCGTCCCGGGTCTGGCCGTAATAGACCCAGGTGGTGCCGTTCTTGCCATTGCCGCTCAGGGTATCGCCGGTGCCCGCATCGCGCACGCGGTTGCCGATGTCCTGTGCACGGGGCTGGACGTCGGGTCGGGCGCCCAGCGCACGCTCGTTGCTGCGCTCCTCGCTGTTCAGCTCTGCCGTGAAGATGGCATCGGGGGTGACTTCCTTGCGATAGCCGAACAGCAGCGTGCGCGTGCCTTCGCCAATGGCCGCCTGCAGCCGCTCCAGGTAGCTCTTGGCGCGTGCGCAGGTCTTTTGCACGTTCAGCACGAAGCGGCAGCCGACATGCGCGGCGCAGAGATCGGCCTGGGTGACTGTGGCCTCGTCCTTGAGCTCGGCGCAGTTGGCGATCTCGGGATTGACTTGAGCCCGAGCGTCCGCAGGAACAGCCAGTACGCAGGCCGAGAGGACGAGCACCGACAGGAAGTGGGTGGGGATCTGGATCGCGTGCAAGAGGCCATGCCGACCTCGGCGGTTGGAGGTGGCGTTAGGTTCTTGCGCGGTGGTCTTTATCGTCATGGCGTCATCCCCTCGATGTGAGACCAGTCGAATCTAGTCGCTCGATTTGCAAGCGAAATACCTCTTTTGTGGGAGTCCACGGAAACCAGTGGGCTGGGACTGCGCTGGCCAAGAAAAAGCCCGCACGAAGGCGGGCAAGGGTGGTCCTGAGGAGAGGAGAGAAAAATTGGACCACTGAACTCAGTCTGGTGGCCGATCTTCTCGATCGGCGCGCCGAGGCATATTGGCTATTGCATGTTCCCCCGGTTGTATTGGTCGAGCCCACGCTGAAAAGCCGTTTTCCCGTTGTACGCCTGGTCATTCTCCCGAAAATATTGGGCAGCAGTCTGAAAGTCCTTGGCGCATTGCTTGTAATGGTTGGCCGCCATCGGTCGGCGATTCTTCTCAGCCTCGTGAGCGGCAGTTTCACATTTTCTTTTATTGTCCATGGATGTCGTCCAATTGCTGGCGAGTGCATGAGAAGAGACGAATGCCAGCAAGATGGCGAGAGAAAATCGAATCATGTGAACTCCTATAAAACCCTGTTGGTCAATGATGAATTGCAAGCTTTATTTCGCCTCAGGGTTCCCGCCGGATGCGATTTGAGCGCTCCCTCGCTTCTTGAACGGATCCCGCTCCCCGGGTGTTGAATCGAACAAGGCACGAGGCGTGTGCGTCTTGGGCGCGTTTGAGCCTGGTGGCTGCGCAGTACTCTCTGTCGTCCTGTGTTCGCTCGCGCTGGCATTGCGCGCGCGTTGTCATGACGGCGCTGTCGAAGTCCCCGCATGCGCGCTGCGCTTCATTGGCGCCCGCAAGGGCGGCGTAAAGAAAAAGGCCGAATGCCAATAGCGGGTTCTTGTAATTCATCGACGTCTCCTCGTGGTGGAAGACCCGAATCTATCCATGCCATTTTGCAAACCAAATACCGCATTTGTGGGAGTCAACGGATACCGGTAGCACGGCAGCGATCACCTTTCGGAGGATGGCTGGGCGGTCTTGGGAGAGATCGGAGGGGGCTGTACCGCGAGGGAGCGAGCAGGCGACGGGCGGGTTAAATCGACTGCCGCATCCATGGGCAGCAAGCGTGTCGACTTGACGATAGCTCGCGCATGCGTGCTCTGTGCGTCGTCCTTCCGGCGGAGCAACGGCGCAAAAGTTGGAGAAACCCGTTGCGGTTGGAGACGCAAGTGGCCTGCCCGGAGGGGATCGAACCCCCGACAACCTGCTTAGAAGGCAGGTGCTCTATCCAACTGAGCTACGGGCAGATTCAAGTCGAGAAGCGAGGGCCGGAGCCTTCGGTCCTCGGGCCGCAAGGGATGCGGCAACAGACCCGAAAAATCAACGGTCTGGACGCTTCTGCCTCTGACCGGGGAAGCGCGGATTCTACCTACATCCCTCCATGCACGACGCCTTCGGCGGCGGTCGTTGAGAGGGCGAAAGGGCGGGGCTGGCGCGGGACGACACCCTGGCGGCCTCGGCGGCCTGCTTCGACACGAGCTGCTTCTTGCCGCAGGTGCTGCACCGGTAGAACCTGAGGGCCGGCAGCATCCTCATCCAGGCTCGTCGCTCGATGCGGCGAAGGCTGGCCAGGCCGCAGGAACATCGGAGAAACAGATTCAGCAGCATCACAGAAGAGTTCAAACCGGGAAGGTGTCGACACTCTTTCCCCGACGCTGCTTCGCGGTTTGCGCAACCGTGAAGCACCCGCGTTCGATTCTGTGGGGGCGCAGGGCATGCAGCGAAAGGGCTGCACGCGCAACAGATTGCTAAGGACGGCGTTTCGACCGTCCGATGCCTCTGTGGATCGCTGGGGCCGAAGGGGCGTCAGACGTTTTCCGAGCGGTACTTCCAGACCGCGTCGTTCACCGCGCGTTCGGACGCCAGTTGCTTCTTTCCGCAGGCGCTGCATTGGTAGAAGCGCAGGCTCGAGAAGAGCCGCATCCATGGCCGGCGCTCGATGCGTGCGAGATGCCTGAGGCCGCAAGAACAGCGGGAAAAGTAATTCAGCATCGGAAAAGGGTCCAGGGGTGAGGGTTCTGTTGCGACGTCCATCCCTGACTCAGCTCTTCGGCTTTGTAAACGCGATTCCGCTTACTTTGTAAACACGATCACGATTGGCTCGATTCTGCGTGAGCGCCGAGGGCCTCGCGGGTAGTTCCTTAAGAAAAAGGTTGTCTTGACGGTGTAACAACAAGGCAGCGGCGTTGCCCGATGTACGGAAAGCCGTGGGTCGTGCTACGAAACGTCTAAAGGGCGGTGAGATTCGCGGTGATCGCGAGCGGCCCGGAAAAGAAAAAAGCCTGCAACGATTTTCATCGTTGCAGGCTTTCACTTTTCTTTTGGTCGGGGCGAAAGGATTCGAACCTTCGACCCTCTGGTCCCAAACCAGATGCGCTACCAGGCTGCGCTACACCCCGCCAAGCCTTCCATTCTAGCCCGAATAAGAGGCCGCTCAGCGCTTCTCGTACTGTGTCTTGCCAAAAAGGATCTCGCGCGCCTTGTCATCGGTGATGGGACGACGCAGGTCGGCCAGCACTTTCACGCCGCGCTGCACGGCGGGGCGCGCGGCGATGCCGTCGAACCAGGCCTTCAGGTGCGGGTAGTCGGTGAGGGTGATGCCCTGGTTCTCCCAGCTGCGCAGCCACGGGAAGATGGCAATGTCGGCAATCGAATAGCTCGTGCCGGCGATGAACTTGTGCTTGGACAGCTGCCGGTCGATCACGCCGTACAGGCGCCGGGCCTCGTTGGTGTAGCGGTCGACGGCATAGGCGATCTTCTCGGGCGCGTAGATGCGAAAGTGGTGCGCCTGGCCGAGCATCGGACCGACGCCGCCCATCTGGAACATGAGCCACTGCAGCACGTCGTAGCGCTCGCGGTCGCCCGTGGGCAGGAACTTGCCGGTCTTGCCCGCGAGGTACACGAGGATGGCGCCCGATTCGAACAGCGAGATCGGCTGGCCGTCCGGTCCGTCGGGATCGGTGATGGCGGGGATCTTGTTGTTCGGGCTGATCTTCAGGAACTCGGGGGCGAACTGGTCGCCGGTGCCGATGTTCACCGGGTGCGCGTGGTACGGCAGGCCGCACTCCTCGAGCATGATGTGAATCTTGTGGCCGTTCGGCGTGGGCCAAGAATAAACCTCGATGGGCGATGCGGGCATGTCGCGGGCTCCGGAGTGAGAGGGTTGTGACGGGAGAACGGCAGCATATACACGCGCATCCGGACGCGTGCGGGTGCGGGCATTGGCCGTTCAGCCGCTGGTCACCCCACCTGCCGCTCGTGCGCGTTGCACCACATCCAATGCTCGCCGGGCTCGATCGACTGGATCACCGGATGCCCTTCGGCGCGCGCATGTTTCGTGGCGTGGCGGTTCTTCGACGAGTCGCAGCAGCCCACATGGCCGCAGTGCACGCACAGGCGCAGGTGCACCCAGGTGTCGCCGGTCTTCAGGCAGTCTTCGCAGCCGCGGGGTGTGTGCGGTGGGGCGAGGTCGGCGGGAAGGTGTTCGCAAGCTTGAATGGGCATGGGTGTCTCAGGACAAGAAGAATGGGTTCAGGCCACGGCCGAGGCCGACGACAGGTGCTGGTGAATGAGCGCCACCACCGCGGCGCCTTCGCCGATCGCACCGCCCACGCGCTTGACCGAGCCCGAGCGCACATCGCCCACCGCGAACACGCCCGACACGCTCGATTCGAGCGCCGTGGCCGGACGTGCCGGAAAGCCGCTGCTCGCGGCCGCACCGGTCAGCACGAAGCCGTGCTTGTCGACCGACACGCCGCAGCCTTCGAGCCATGACGTCTCGGGCTCCGCGCCGACGAACAGGAAGATGTTGCGCGCGGGGCAGTCGTGCTCCTGGCCCGAGGTGTGGCAGCGCCAGGTGGCGCCGGTCAGGCCCTCTTCGGGCGCGCCGTGCAGCCGCACGAGCTCGGTGTGCGGCTGCAGCGAGATGTTGGGCGTGGCCTCGATGCGGTCGATGAGGTAGCGCGACATGCTGGCCGCCAGCGACGGCCCGCGCACCAGCACGTTGACCTTGGCCGCATGGCGCGACAGGAACACCGCCGCCTGACCGGCCGAGTTGCCGCCGCCCACCAGCGCCACCTCCTGTTGCGCGCAGATCTTGGCTTCGATGGCCGAGGCCCAGTACCAGATGCCACGGCCTTCGAATTCGGCCAGGCGCGGCACGCCGGGTCGGCGGTAGCGCGCGCCGCTCGCAATGACCACCGTGCGCGCGCTGATCGTGCGGCCGTCGGTGAGCTTCAGCGCGAGACTGCCCAGCGCGTTCTCGCGCGAGCAGTCGAGCGCCGCCACCTGCGCCGGGATCAGCATCTCGACGCCGAACTTCTGCGCTTGCACGAACGCGCGGCCCGCCAGGGCCTGCCCGGAGATGCCGGTCGGAAAGCCCAGGTAGTTCTCGATGCGCGCGCTGGCACCTGCCTGTCCGCCGAAGGCGCGGCAGTCGAGCACGATCACGCGCAGCCCCTCGGAGGCGGCATACACCGCGGTCGCGAGGCCGGCCGGCCCAGCGCCGACCACGGCCACGTCGTAGAGCTCGTCGCGCGCGGCGGTGTCGACCATGCCGAGGCAGCGCGCCAGGCCTTCGTCGCTCGGGTTGACCAGCACCGAGCCATCGGGGCACACGGCGAGTAGCTGGTCGGGGCCGTATTGCGCGAGCAGCGCGGCGGCATCGGCATCGGCGGCTGCATCGACCAGGTGATAAGGATGGCCGTTGCGGCGCAGGAAGTTCTCCAGCCGCGCCATCTCGGGCGAATCGGGCCGCCCGATCAGCACCGGCCCCGCCGCACCCGATTCGATGAGCGCCACGCGCCGCAGGATCAGCGCGCGGGTGATGCGTTCGCCCAGATCGGCCTCGGCCACCAGCAGCGCGCGCAAGCGGTCCGGCGGCACGACCAGCGCCTCGACCTCTTCGTCGGCATGCCCGTCGACCAGGGCAGGGCGCCCGCTCAGCTGGCCGACCTCGGCGAGGAATTCGCCTGGCCCCTGGCGTGCGATCGGCACCACATGGCCCAGGCCGTCGCGCTGCGTGACGGCGACCACGCCCTTGAGCAGCACGAACATGCCGGCGCCGGTCTCGCCGGCGGTGAACAGTCGCTCGCCGCGCGCAAAGCGCTGCACGCTGCCGAAGCTGGCGATGCGTGCCATCTCGGCGTCACTGAGGACGGGGAAAGTCTGGTGCAGGCGGCTGTTGGGGGCGCCTGGTGCGTCGGTGGCCATGGGGTCGAACTCCGTGTCGCGAATGCCCCGCATTAGACGCCGAAGCGGCGCCAAAGCGACGCTGACGCGCGATGTAACAACGTCATGTGTCTGCCACGCCGCTGACATGCCGGTTTCATTGCGCGTGTCCAGACTCGGTCAGCAGAAAGGGATTTCCCATGAAAGAACTGCCGAACCCGACGTTTCCGCTCTCGCAGCTCGGACTGCGCGCAGCCTTGTGGCCCGCACCCGCTGCCGGAACCCCCGCCGTTGCTGCTGCCGCCGCCACCGTCGCCGCACTGGCCACCCGCACGTCGGTCCCCGAGGCGCCCCTGGCCGTCATCGTGCCGCCGGCCGCCGAAGCCAAGCCGGGCATCACGGTGAGCTGGGCGCGTCATCTGGATGACGTGCGCGCCGCGCAACGCCTGCGTCACGATGTGTTCGTCGGTGAGATGGGCGCGCGCCTGAGCACGCCGCTGGCCGGCCACGACATCGACCTCTTCGACGACTTCTGCGAACACCTGCTGGTGCGCGACGAACTCACCGGCCAGGTCATCGGCACGTACCGCGTGCTGACCCCGGCGCAGGCCCGCCGCGTCGGCAGCACCTACAGCGACACCGAATTCGACCTGACCCGCCTGCGCGACCTGCGCGAGCGCATGGTCGAGCTGGGCCGCAGCTGCGTGCACGCCGAACACCGCCAGGGCGGCGTGATCCTCGCGCTGTGGGGCGCGCTGGCCGGCTTCATGCACCGCAACAAGCTCGACACGATGATCGGCTGCGCGAGCATCCCGATGTCACACAACGGCGTGACCAGCGGCGACGCGGCGGCCAGCATCTGGCGCCAGCTCTCGGCCAGCCACCTCGCGCCGATCCAGTACCAGGTGCAGCCGCGCCTGCCGCTGCCGGTCGAACGGCTCGACAGCGCGCTCGACGTGGAGCCGCCTGCGCTCATCAAGGGTTACCTGCGCCTGGGCGCCAAGGTGCTCGGCGCGCCGGCCTGGGACCCTGACTTCAACACCGCCGACCTGCCGATGCTGATGCGCATCGACGACCTGCCGGCGCGCTACCGCAAGCACTTTCTCGGCGCATGAAGCCGGCGGCCATCCGGCCCGACGCCGGGCCGCACGCTGCTTCGCTGTCGTCGAATGTGTCAGGTTCGCTCTCTGCGGGGGAGGGCGCGTCACGCGAATGTCATGGAACTGTCATGGATGACGTTGACACTGTCATATTTCAGCCGACGTGTTCTCCCGTGCCGCTTGCTCCAGAATCAGTGCCCATGCCTTCCCTCTTCGCTGACCCGTCGCGCGCTGGTGAGGCGCCTCCGTTCGCGTTGCTGGACCGCGACCACAGCATCCTCTCGTTCAACGAACGCGTGCTCGACTGGGCGCGCCGCCCCGAGGTGCCGCTGATCGAGCGGCTGCGCTATCTGTGCATCGTGTCGTCGAACCTCGACGAGTTCTTCGAAGTCCGCGCCGCGCCGCACCTGATCGCCGGCAGCGCCGGTGACAACAAGGGCACCTACACCGTCGAATCCTTCGAGCGGCTGGCCGAGGCCGCCCATGCGCTGGTGGCGCGCCAGTACGCGCTGTACAACGACGAGCTGATGCCGGCGTTTGCCACGCACGGCATCCACATCGTGTCGCACGGCGAACGCAACCCGGCCCAGCGCAAGTGGGTCAGCGAGTATTTCGAGCGCGAAGTGCGCCCGCTGTTGATCCCCGTGGGGCTCGATCCGGCGCACCCGTTCCCGCAGGTGGCGAACAAGTCGCTGAACTTCATCGTGCGCCTGGGCGGCAAGGACGCCTTCGGCCGCGAGAACCCGATCCAGATCGTCAAGCTGCCGCGCGTGCTGCCGCGCCTCATCAAGATGCCGGCCAAGGTGTCGGACGGCAAGACGCTGTTCGTGGCGCTGTCGAGCGTGGTGCGCGCGCACCTGTCGAGCATGTTCCCGGGCCGCGAGGTGGGCGACTTCTCGCAGTTCCGCGTGACGCGCCACTCCGACCTCGCGGTCGACGAGGAAGACGTCAAGAACCTGCGCACCGCGCTGCGCCAGGGCCTGCAGCACCGCCACTACGGCCAGGCCGTGCGGCTCGAGGTGTCGGCCAGCTGCGCCGAATCGCTCGCGAGCTTCCTGCTGGCGCAGTTCAACCTGCCGCCGCAGGCGCTGTACCGCGTGCACGGCCCGGTGAATCTGGCCCGGCTCACGCAGTTCATCGACCTGATCGGCGAGCCGCAGCTGCGCTTTCCGCCGTACGCGGCGTCGTTCCCCGTCACGCTGTCGCCTGCGCAGTCGTTCTTCGACCGGCTGCAGCGCGGCGACGTGCTGATCCACCAGCCCTTCGAGAGCTTCGACGGCGTGCTGGCCTTCCTGCGCGACGCGGTGCTCGACCCGCAGGTGCTCGCCATCAAGCAGACCATCTACCGCACCGGCGCCGATTCGGAGCTGATGGACCTGCTGCGTGAAGCCGTGCGCCGCGGCAAAGAGGTCACGGTGGTGGTCGAACTGAAGGCTCGCTTCGACGAAGAGGCCAACATCAACTGGGCCGAGATGCTCGAGTCGATCGGCGCCCAGGTGGTGTACGGCGTGGTGGGCCTGAAGACCCACGCCAAGATGCTGCTGGTCACGCGCCGCGAGGGCAAGCAGCTGCGCCGCTACGGCCACCTGTCGACCGGCAACTACAACCCGCGCACGGCGCGGCTGTACACCGACATCAGCCACCTCACGGCCGACCCCGCGCTCACGGCCGACATGGAAGCCGTGTTCGTCCATCTGGCCAGCCAGAGCCGCCTGCCCAAGCTCAACCGCATGTGGCTCGCACCGTTCGACCTGCACAAGAACCTGGTCGCGCGCATCGATGCGCTGGGGCAGGCTGCTGCCAGCGGTGAGCCGACGCGCATCGTTGCCAAGATGAATGCGCTGACCGACGAGGCCATCATCGGCGCGCTCATTCGCGCGGGGCAGAAGGGCGTGAAGATCGACCTCATCGTGCGCGGCGCCTGCACGCTGCCGGCGCAGGTGCCGGGGCTCACCGACAACGTGCGCGTGCGCTCGGTGATCGGGCGTTTCCTCGAGCATTCGCGGGTGTTCTATTTCCGCCATGGCGAGGACGAGTCGCTGTACCTGTCGAGCGCCGATTGGATGAACCGCAACATGATGCGGCGCATCGAGCTGGCCTGGCCCGTGACCGATCCCACCCTGCGCCAGCGCCTCATCGACGAGTGCCTGGTGGCTTACCTGCACGATGGGCGCGACGCCTGGGACCTGGGCGGCGACGGTGTCTACCGACGTGTCGACCACGACACGCACTCCGGCGAGGCGGGTGCGTCCCCCGCGATCGAAGCGCATGGCGCCCAGGCCGCCTTGATGGGCCGCTATGCATCACGAGGAAACCACCGTGATGCGTCCTCCAATTGAAGTTGAAGAAGAAGTTCGAAAGACGATGAGCATGGACTTGATCTTCTGGCGTCACGCCGAAGCCGAGGACTGGACCGAAGGATGTGACGACATGCAGCGCTCGCTCACGCCGCGCGGCGAAAAACAGGCCAAGCGCATGGCCTCCTGGCTCGACCGGCAACTGCCCGACGGCACACGCATCGTGTGCAGCCCGGCGCGCCGCTGCGAGCAGACAGCCCTGGCGCTGGGCCGCAAGTACAAGGTGCGTTCCGAGCTGTCGCCCGACACCACCCCCGACGCACTGCTGGCCGCCACGGGCTGGCCCAACGGCAAGTCGGTGGTGCTGGTGATCGGCCACCAGCCCTCGCTGGGGCAGGCGATCTCGCTGCTGCTCGGCCTGAAGCAGGACAGCTGCCCGGTGCGCAAGGGCTCGCTGTGGTGGATCCGCACCCGCGAGCGCGACGGCGATGTGCAGACCGTCGTGGTGACGGTGCAGGCGCCCGAACTTCTCTAGCTGCCGTCCTTCCCCGCGGACACCCTGCCTGACGCTTGCGGACAGGCGCTTTGTCACGGTCGCGGGCAGAGGCGGCAGGGCGCTTGTCTCCCGGAAAAAGGGGCGAACCACTCATGCGCGCGCGCGGCGCAATTTCTACAGTGTGATTCCACGGCAGCGTGCTTTTGACGCCGATGCGGGAAAGAAGCGGTGCCGGTCGACCACATCACTGGGGAAGACGCATGAAACCGCTCAACACACTGCCAGGAAGCTTCGTGAACATGCTGCGTGCAGACGCGGACGTGCGGTTGAAGGCGCTGATTTTTCTGCTGGTTGCCGCAGCCCTGCTGTCGGGGTGCGCGACGAACACCGCCGCGCCTATGGCGCCGACCCGTCACGATGTCGCCCGGTCGATCGAGAAGATCGAGCTCATCTACAACCAGGAAGACCAACTGATCGTCACGGATGGCGGCGGGTCGGGGCTGACGGGCTTCGCAGGGTTTCTGGGACCCGTCGCTGCGCTGGTGGCCATCTCCGTCGATACCAACAGCCGACTGACGATGGCCGCCCGGACCGACCAGCGCAGCAAGGAGTTCACGGCCGCAGTGAAGAACAGCGGTGTGACCATGGGGCTCAACAGGCAGTTCGCAGAGCGACTGGCGGCGCGCCTGCGGGACAGTGGCCGCGAGGTGAAGCTGACGCCTTTCTTCCGCGCGACCGGAGAGCACGCGCAGATGCAGGTGCAGGAACTCCAGCCGACGCCCGGCTACAGCACATTGATCTTGCGGATCACGACGTCCTATGGCGCGGCCGATGCGACATCGAGCTTCAAGCCGTACGTCTGGGTGGAGCAGTTGCTGAGGGACGAGAAGCAGTCCGTCGTGGGCCAGACCTTGCAGGTCGCCGACCTGAGCGAGCCGACCTATCTCCTGTACGACGGCCTGCTCAAGGACACCGCAGGCGCTCGCGAAGGGTTGAAGCGCGGGCTTGACCAGATCGTGCAGCCGGCCTATGTCAGCCTGTTCGGGGAAGACGAACCGCGCAAGGCCAGCGCTGCGGCGGTCACGCAGACGGCCGGCATCGACACGAAGTGAAACGGCTCAGGCGCCGCTGAGTTCCACGCGCCAGTTGCCGGTCTTTTGCCAGGCCAGCACTTCCTCGCGCAGGAGGTGCGCCGACTGCGGGTACATCTCGGCCCAGTCGGGTGCGCAGGCGATCGTGAAGGCCCTGGCACCGAGTGCCGCGAGGTTCAGCGCCTGCGGCTCGGGGTCGCGGCGCGCGTGGCACAGGATCACCGCCAGGCGCAGCGCCAGCAGCTGCATCACGAAGGTCTCGTCGTCCAGCGAGGCTTCGAGCTTGCGCAGCTTGCCGCGCTGGCCCAGCACCAGCTGGCCGAGGGCGTGCAGTTCGTTCACCGCAAAGCCCGGGGCGTCGGTGTTGTCGAGGATGTAGGCGCCGTGCTTGTGGTAGTCGCTGTGCGAGACCAGCGCGCCGATCTCGTGCAGCTGCGCGGCCCAGCCGAGCTTGCGCAGCGCGCGGCCGGCGCGGCTCGAGGTGCTGCCGCCGCGGGCGGCGGGGGCGAGCTGCACGAACAGCGCGGCGGCGGTGTCGCTCACGCGCTTGGCCTGCGCCGGATCGACCGCGAAGCGGGTAGCGAGCCGCGCCACCGTGGCGCTGCGCATGTCGGCCACGCTCTCGTCGCGTTCGAGCAATTCGTACAGCACGCCGTGGCGCAGGGCGCCCTGGGCGACCTTCATTTCCTGGATGTCGAGCAGGTCGAACACCGCGCGCAGCACGCTCAGGCCGCCGCCGATCACGGCCTTGCGGTCTTCGCGCATGCCGTCGATGCGCAGCTTGTCGATGCTGCCGGCCTTGAGCAGGCGGTCGAGCAGCCAGTCGAGGCCCTCGCGCGTGACAAGGCCAGCTTCGCCGCCGGCCGCCGCGAGCACGTCGCCCACCGCGCCGATGGTGCCGGAGGCGCCATAGGCCACGTCCCATTGGTCGCGGGTGTAGCTGGAGAGCGCGTCGTCCAGCACGGCCTTGGCCGCCACTTCGGCGGCGCGGAAGGCGGGGGCGGTGAACTGGCCCTCGCCGAAATGCTTCATCGACCAGGCGACGCTGCCCACGCGGTACGACTCCATGCGCTCGGCCTCGAGGGCGTGCCCGATGATCATTTCAGTGGAGCGCCCGCCGATGTCGATGACGAGGCGGCGTTCCTGGTCGGACGCGTCGGTGTGCGGCAGGTGGTGTGCCACGCCCTGGTAGATCAGGCGGGCTTCTTCCCGGCCCGGGATCACGTCGATGCCGAAGCCCAGGATGGTGCGCGCGCGCAACAGGAACTCTTCGCGGTTGCGCGCTTCGCGCAGGGTCTGCGTGGCCACAGCGCGCACCTGCGAGCGCTTGAAGCCGGCCAGCCGCTCGCCGAAGCGGGCGAGGGCGTCCCAGCCGCGCTGCATGGCTTCGGTGGTGAGGTTGCGTGCGCTGTCCAGGCCGTTGCCCTGGCGCACGGTTTCCTTGAGGTACTCGGTGCGGTGGATCTGTCCGTGGTCGACCTGGCCGATTTCCAGCCTGAAGCTGTTCGAGCCGAGATCGACCGCTGCGAGGCGGGTGCCGTTTTGCATGTTGTAGTGAAGAGGGCGGTTCTCTGATCGTAGCGCCGTGACAGCAGGCGCCGCCTCCCAAGTCACGTCACGGCGAGGGCTGGAGGTTAGGCGGAGTGAATGACGGTTGTGTGACAGCGTCACACACAACAGGGGTGGCGCAGCGGCATTTTCCCTCGACAGAAGGGGTGTCACATCGATGTCACAAAAGCTTTTTAGAGTCCGTTCGAGCCCCCAAAGGGACTACTTCTTACTTCTCAAGGAAGCTTTATGAAAACGACGTTCAAATTTGCAACCGCCGGCCTCGTGACCGCGCTGTTCTCCATTTCCGCCTTCGCACAAGACGTGACCGGCGCCGGCGCCAGCTTCCCCGCACCGCTGTACGCCAAGTGGGCCTCCGACTTCAACAAGGCCACCGGCGTCAAGATCAACTACCAGTCGGTCGGCTCGGGTGCCGGCCTCAAGCAGATCGAAGCCAAGACCGTCGACTTCGGCGCTTCGGACGCTCCCCTGAAGGACGACGAGCTGCAAGCCAAGGGCCTGATGCAGTTCCCCACCGTCATCGGCGGCGTGATCCCCGTGGTGAACATCCCCGGCATCAAGCCGGGCGAGCTGAAGCTCAACGGCCAGGTGCTGGGCGACATCTACCTGGGCAAGATCACCAAGTGGAACGACCCCGCCATCAAGGCACTGAACGCTTCGCTGGCCCTGCCTGACGCCGCCATCGCCCCGGTTCGCCGCGCCGACGGTTCGGGCACCAGCTTCCTGTTCACCAACTACCTGAGCAAGGTCAACGCCGAGTGGAAGTCCAAGGTCGGCGAAGGCACGGCCGTGAACTGGCCCACCGGCGCGGGTGGCAAGGGCAACGAAGGCGTCGCCGCTTTCGTGAACCGCCTGCCCAACTCGATCGGCTACGTCGAGTACGCCTACGTCAAGCAGAACAAGATGACCTACGCCCAGCTGCAGAACGCCGCCGGCACGTTCGTCTCGCCCGACGACAGCGCCTTCAAGGCCGCCGCCGCCGGTGCCGACTGGAACAAGAGCTTCTACCAGGTGCTGACCAACCAGGCCGGCAAGGATTCGTGGCCCATCACCGGCGCCACCTTCATCCTGATGCACAAGGTGCAGGACAAGCCCGCCAGCGCCACCACCGTGCTGAAGTTCTTCGACTGGGCCTACAAGGGCGGCGACAAGACGGCCGACGAGCTGGACTACGTGCCGATGCCCGACGCCGTGAAGGCCACCATTGCCAAGGCATGGGGTGAAGTGAAGGACGCATCGGGCAAGCCGGTCGCGTTCAAGTAAGAAGCAACCCTTCATCCACCCTCCAGGACGGCGCGCCCATGAGCAACTCTTCGCTCCAGGACGCGCCGCTTTCGTCTTTGCCGGAGCGACCCGTGTCATCCACCTTCCCCGCTGCTGCCGCCTCCCTCGACCTCGCGGCCGAGCGCGCGCGCACCTCCGCTGCTCCTCCGCCGCCCGTCAAGGCGGCCCGTTCTGGCCCCATGGCCGACCGCCTCTTCGGCTGGGCCGCCAAGGGCGCCGCGCTGCTGACGCTCGCGATGCTGATCGGCATCCTGCTGTCGCTCGTCGCTGGCGCCTGGCCCGCCATTTCGAAGTACGGCCTCGGCTTCCTCACGAGCAGCGTGTGGGACCCGGTGAAGGACGAGTACGGCGGCCTCGTGATGATCTACGGCACGCTGGCCACCTCGTTCATCGCACTGGTGATTGCCGTGCCGGTGAGCTTCGGCATCGCGCTGTTCCTGACCGAACTCTCGCCCAACTGGCTCAAGCGCCCGCTGGGCACCGCCATTGAACTGCTGGCTGCCGTGCCGTCCATCGTGTACGGCATGTGGGGCCTGCTGGTCTTCGGCCCCATTCTTTCCACCTGGGTGCAGCAGCCGCTGCAGAAGCTGCTGGCCGGCGTGCCGTACCTCGGTGCCCTGGTGTCCGGTCCGCCCGTGGGCATCGGCATTCTGTCGGCCGGCATCATCCTGGCGATCATGATCATTCCGTTCATCGCCTCGGTGATGCGCGACGTGTTCGAAGTGACGCCCGCGCTGCTCAAGGAGTCGGCCTACGGGCTGGGCTCTACCACCTGGGAAGTCGTCTCCAAGGTCGTGCTGCCCTACACCAAGGCCGGCGTGATCGGCGGCATCATGCTCGGCCTGGGCCGCGCACTGGGCGAGACCATGGCCGTCACCTTCGTGATCGGCAACATGAACCAGCTCAACTCCCTGTCGGTGTTCGAGGCTGCCAACAGCATCACCTCGGCCCTCGCCAATGAATTCGCCGAAGCCGGCGCGGGCCTGCACCAGGCCGCGCTGATGTACCTCGGCCTCGTGCTGTTCTTCATCACCTTCGTCGTGCTGTCGCTCTCGAAGATGCTGCTGGCCCAGATGAAGAAGAGCGAAGGAACCAAGTCGTGAGCACCGCGCAAAACCTGATCAACGCCAAGACCCTGGCAGAGACGCGCCAGGCGAAGTTCGCCGCGCGCAACCGCGTCAACAAGATCGCCCTCACGCTGTCGCTCGCCGCGATGGCGTTCGGCGTGTTCTGGCTCGTGTGGATCCTCTGGGAAACGCTGCGCCAGGGCGTGGGCGGCCTGGCGCTGGCCACCTTCACCGAGATGACGCCGCCGCCGAACGAGGCGGGCGGCATCGCCAACGCCATCTTCGGTTCTTTCGTGATGGTGATGTTGGCGACCTTCGTGGGCACGCCCATCGGCATCATGGCCGGCATCTACCTGGCCGAGTACAACCCCAAGGGCCTGCTGGCCTCGATCACGCGCTTCGTCAACGACATCCTGCTGTCGGCACCGTCGATCGTGATCGGCCTGTTCGTCTACGCCGTGGTGGTGGCCTACTTCAAGACCTTCTCGGGCCTGGCCGGCGCACTGTCGCTGGCGCTCATCGTGATTCCGGTGGTGATCCGCACCACCGAGAACATGCTGCAGCTGGTGCCGCCGGGCCTGCGCGAAGCGGCCTACGCACTGGGCACGCCGAAGTGGAAGGTCATTCTCAGCATCACGCTGCGCGCCGCGCGCGCGGGTGTGGTCACGGGCGTGCTGCTGGCCGTGGCCCGCATCGCCGGCGAAACCGCGCCGCTGCTCTTCACCGCGCTGAACAACCAGTTCTGGACCGCCGACGTGAGCCAGCCGATGGCCAGCCTGCCGGTCACGATCTTCAAGTTCGCCATGAGCCCGTACGAGAACTGGCAACAACTGGCCTGGGCCGGTGTGTTCCTGATCACCGTCGCCGTGCTTGCCCTCAACATCCTGGCGCGCGTGCTGACGCGCAACAAACACTAAATCAAGAAGGCGCCAACATGCCAAACACCGTCGCACAACAACAACCGTCGCGCTCGAAGATCTCGGTCAAGGACCTGAACTTCTACTACGGCAAGTTCCACGCGCTCAAGGGCATCAACCTCGAGATCCCCGAGAACAAGGTCACGGCCTTCATCGGCCCGTCGGGCTGCGGCAAGTCGACCCTGCTGCGCACTTTCAACCGCATGTTCGAGCTGTACCCCGAGCAGCGTGCCGAAGGCACCATTGCGCTGGACGGCGAGAACCTGCTCACGTCCAAGCAGGACGTGGCGCTGATCCGCGCCAAGGTCGGCATGGTGTTCCAGAAGCCCACGCCGTTCCCGATGTCGATCTACGACAACATCGCCTTCGGCGTGAAGCTGTTCGAAAATCTGTCGGCCAGCGAAATGGACGACCGTGTCGAGTGGGCCCTGAAGAAGGCAGCCCTGTGGACCGAAGTGCGCGACAAGCTGCAGCAAAGTGGCTCGGGCCTGTCCGGCGGCCAGCAGCAGCGCCTGTGCATTGCGCGCGGTATCGCGATCAAGCCCGAAGTGCTGCTGCTCGACGAACCGTGCTCCGCACTCGACCCGATCTCGACCGCGAAGATCGAAGAGTTGATCGCCGAGCTGAAAAACGAGTACACCGTGGTCATCGTGACCCACAACATGCAGCAGGCCGCCCGCTGCAGCGACTACACCGCCTACATGTACCTCGGCGACCTGATCGAGTTCGGTGCCACCGAACAGATGTTCTTCAAGCCGCAGCGCAAGGAGACCGAGGACTACATCACCGGCCGCTTCGGTTGAAGTCAAAGGAAACACCATGACCGAGAAACACCTTTCCAGCCAGTTCGACAGCGAACTCAACGGCGTCTCGTCGCGCGTGATGGAGCTCGGCGGCATGGTCGAGTCGCAGATCCACCAGGCCGTGTACGCCCTGCTGCAGTTCGACGCCGAAGCCGCCGACCGCGTGATGGAGACCGAGCATCGCGTCAACGCGATGGAGATCGAGATCGACCGCGAGCTGTCGTCGATCATCGCCCGTCGCCAGCCCACGGCACGCGACCTGCGCCTCTTGATCGCCATCAGCAAGACCACCGCCAACCTGGAGCGCGTGGGCGACGAGGCCAACAAGATCGCGCGCATGGTCAAGTCGATCATCGAAAGCGGATCGGCCCGCCAGCTGCCCACCACCGAACTGCGCATTGCCGCCGACCTGGCCTCGAACCTGCTGCGCACCGCGCTGGACGCCTTCGCGCGCCTGGACACGGCCGCTGCGCTGTCGATCCTCAAGGACGACGACCTCATCGACAAGGAGTTCGACGGCTTCGTGCGCAAGCTGGTCACCTACATGATGGAAGACCCGCGCACCATCTCCGCCAGCCTGGACCTGCTGTTCCTGGCCAAGGCCATCGAACGCATCGGCGACCACGCCAAGAACATCGCCGAGTTCATCATCTACATCGTCAAGGGCGCCGATGTGCGGCACACTTCGATGGAGGAAATCGAGTCGGCATTGCAGTGACGACCGTCGCCGCAAAGACTCCCCATAACGCATGAAGAAACCAAGAGTCCTGATCGTCGAAGACGAATCCTCGATCGCCGAGCTGATCGCCGTCAACCTGCGCCACAACGGCTTCGAGCCGATCTGGTCCGAAGACGGTGCCGCCGCCCAGCGTGAAATCGACGCCTTCCTGCCGGACCTGATCCTGCTCGACTGGATGCTGCCGGGCCAGAGCGGCCTGCAGCTCGCGCGCCAGTGGCGCAAAGACCCGCGCACCAAGGCCATCCCGATCCTGATGCTCACGGCGCGCGGCGACGAGCCCGACAAGGTCGCCGGCCTCGATGCCGGCGCCGACGACTACATCACCAAGCCGTTCTCCACGCAGGAAATGCTGGCGCGCATCCGCGCCGTGCTGCGCCGCCGCGCGCCCGAGGTGGTGACCGAGCGCGTCGAGATCGGTGAACTGGCCCTCGACACCTCCACCCACCGCGTCACGTGGCAGGGCGGGGCGCTGAAGGTCGGCCCGACGGAGTTCAAGCTGCTGGCCTACCTGATGCAGCATGCCGAGCGCGTGCACAGCCGCGCGCAGCTGCTGGACAAGGTGTGGGGCGACCACGTCTACATCGAGGAACGCACGGTCGACGTGCACGTCAAGCGCCTGCGCGAGTCGCTGGGTGCGGCTGCGCCGATGGTGGAAACCGTTCGCGGAGCGGGTTACCGGCTGACGGCCCAAGTCACGGTGTGAGCAGCGCCGTGAGCCTCGGCGGCGGGCGCGGATAATCGCCCGCCATGCCTTTCCGTATTGCTACTTTTTTAATAGCGTCCCTCGTAATTGCGGCGGGCGCTGTCGGCCTTTTCGGCTGGAAGTACGGCTGGCTGGGCGCCTGGCTGGGCGCGGTGCTCTGGCTGGGCTTCGATGCCTGGCGCGCCGAACGCCTGCTGCGCGTGCTGCGCAACGACGCTGCCGGGCTGCCGTCGCGCGGTCCGGGCGTGTGGGGCGAGCTCTCGGAGCGCATCCGCAAGCTGCTGCGCGAGCGTGAACAACAGACCCGACAGGCCGAAGACCGGCTGCAGGAATTCCTGGCCGCCATCCAGGCTTCGCCCAACGGCGTGGTGCTGCTCGACGAGCAGGGCCGCATCGAGTGGTGCAACCAGACAGCGGCGGGGCAGTTCGGCATCGATGCCGAGCGCGACCTGCTGCAGCACCTGGCGAACCTCGTGCGCGATCCGGCGTTCGTGGCTTACCTCGCGTCGTGGAACTACAGCCGCGATGTAGTCATCGACGCGCCCGGCCTCGTGCATGCACAACATCGCGGCCACCCGGTGCGGCTGTCGGTGCAGGTGCATCCCTACGCCGGCAACCGGCGCATGCTGCTCACGCGCGACATCACGGCGCTGGAGCAGGCCGAGGCGATGCGGCGCGACTTCGTGGCCAACGTGTCGCACGAGATCCGCACGCCGCTCACGGTGCTGGCCGGCTTTGTCGAGACGCTGCAGAACCTGCCGCTGGATGCCGACGAGCGCACGCGCTATCTGTCGCTGATGGGGCAGCAGTCGCATCGCATGGAAACGCTGGTGAACGACCTGCTGACGCTGTCGCGCCTCGAAGGCAGCGCGGCGCCGTCGGGCAACCAGTGGGTGCGCATGCGCGCGCTGCTGGCGCAGTGCGAGGACGAGGGGCGCGGCCTGTCGGGCCGGCTCACGCCGCAGGGGCACCGGCTCACGTTCACGTCGGAAGCCGAGTCCGAGCTGTCGGGCGCGCCGACCGAACTGCAGAGTGCGATGTCGAACCTCGTGAGCAATGCCATCCGCTACACGCCGGGCGGCGGCGAGGTGGTCGTGACCTGGCGGGTGCTGCCTGACGGGCGCGGCGAATACGCCGTGCGCGACACGGGCCCGGGCATTGCCGCCGAGCACATTCCGCGGCTCACCGAGCGCTTCTATCGCATCGACCGCAGCCGCTCGCGCGAGACCGGCGGCACGGGGCTGGGGCTGGCGATCGTGAAGCACATCGCGCAGCGCCACGGCACCGAGCTGCGCATCGAAAGCACGGTGGGCAAGGGCAGCCGCTTCGCGCTGCTGTTCCCGGCGACGCGCGTGCGCGAAGCGCGCGTGATGAGCAAGTAAGCGAGTCGCGTGGCCTTCAGCGGGCCCGCGCCTTCATCGTCCAGCGCAGCAGCGCCACGAACAACAGCGCGGTGAGCGCCAGTGCCGCGGCGCTCATGATCCAGAACGCCAGCGGCGACTGCATGGCCGGCCACGGCCCCAGGCCGCGGTAGGCCAGCAGGTAGCTGCCGCCCAGGCCCATGCCCCAGAGCATCGCGCAATAGACGACCAGCGGCGCCAGCGTCACGCGGTAGCAGCGCAGCACGAAGACGCACAGCGTCTGGAACGCATCGGCGATGTGATACAGCGCCACCGTGGTCAGCAGCGCCGCCGCCATCGCGATCACGGCCGGGTTGTCGGAGTACACGTTGGCGAGCTGCATGCGGAACACGGCCATCGCGCCGGCATAGAGCAGGGCAAACAGGGCGGTGAGCTCGAAGCCCAGCCGGCAGGCACGGCGTGCCCGGGCGCTGTCGCCGGCGCCGAGCCAGAAGCTCACGCGTGCGCTGGTCGCGATGGCGAGCGACAGCGGCGTCATGTAGGCCACGGCCAGCAGGTTCGAGGCGATCTGGTGCGCGGCCGCGGCCGCGGTGCCCAGGCGCGCGATGAAGAGCGCCATCAGCGTGAACGAGGTCACTTCCACCAGCACCGCGAGGCCCCCGGGCACGCCCAGCCGCGCGAACAGGCGGATCTGGCGCCAGTCGGGCGCCTCGATGCGTTCCCACAGCTGGTAGCCGCGGTAGAACGCGCCGTGGCGCAGCAGCCAGACCGCGCAGCCGAGCATGGCCCAGTTCACGCACAGCGTGGCCCAGGCGCAGCCCACCAGCCCCATCGCCGGCAGGCCGGCACCGCCGAAGGTGAACCAGACCGACAGCGGCAGCTTCACGAGCAGCGAGGCCAGCTGCAGCCAGGTCACGAGCTTGGGCTTGCCCAGGCTCTGGTTCAGCGTGCTGAAGAGGCGAAAGAGCAGGGCGGGTGCCAGCGCGAAGGCCAGCACCGCGAGGTAAGCCTCGACCTCGCCGCGCATGTCGGCGGGCACCTGCGTCCAGCGCAGCGCGGCGCCGGGCAGCAGCAGCACGGTCATGCCGACCACGACGGCGATGGCTGCGAGGTAGAGCGACTGGCGCACCGAGCGGCCGATTTCGCTGCCCCGGTTGGCGCCGTGCAGTTCGGCCCACACCGGCAGCAGCGCCTGCAGCACGCCCATCAGCGAGACATACACGCTGACGAAGATCGCGGCGCCCACCGACAGCGCGGCCAGTGCGCCTTCGGAATAGCGGCCCGCGATGATGGTGTCGGCCACGCCGAAGGCCATCACGGCCAGCTGGCCGATCAGCACCGTGCCGGCGTGCCGTGCGATGAGTCCCCGTTCGCTGGTGGTGTTCTTCTGTGTGCTGTCGGTGCTGCTGCTCACGGGTCAGCGCACGATCTTTTCGTAGAGCAGCAGGTCGTCCGCAGGGCTGCTGGGACGGCGCAGGGTGCCGCTGAAGCGCCACTGTTCCAGCGGGATGATGGTGTGCAGCCGCTCGATGGTGTCGGGGCTCACGAGCAGCCACGGGCAGTCGTTGCCCAGCAGCAGCGGCTGCAGGTTGAGGTTGCCGTGGTGGCGCAGCGCCGCGACGTGCGGCCGGCTCAGCGCCAGCTCGGCGACGCAGCGCGGGTGGCCGATGCGCTCGGTCACGGCGCGCACCTGCGGGACGTAGCTGCGCGCGTAGTCGATGGACGGCAGCCACAGCGTCATCAGCAGCATCCAGCACAGCGCGGTGCCGCCGGCCGGCAGCACCAACGTCTTCCAGAGCGCGGCGCGATGGCGCCCGGTGCGCCAGCGCACCAGCCAGCACCAGGCCAGCGTGGCGGCCAGGGCGAGCACGAAGGCCACCGGCGAGAACTCGGCCACGAAGCCCGGCACCAGCCGCGCCACGCTGGCGGCCGGCTTGCGCGGCGCGCCGGTCAGCATGGCGATCCAGTACATCCAGCCGAGCACGGCCAGGCCGCTGAAGAACAGCACGTTGAACCAGTCGATCAGCGCGGCCGCGCTGCGCCGGAAGGTCGGCAGCGCAAAGGCCGCCAGCGTGGCGAAGGCGGGCAGGGCCAGCAGCAGGGAGCGGTCGGAAAAATCGGTGGTCCAGGTGGCGGCCAGCGGCACCAGCGCGAACCACAGCGGCAGCGCGACGTGGCGCTCGAGCCACTGGCGGCGCCAGCGCCAGAGCGTCCAGATCGCGAGCGGCCAGACCGGCCAGGTGAACCACAGCAGCAGCTTGGCCTGGCTGCGCACGTCGGACAGCAGCGAGTGGCCCAGCGTGATCTTCCATTGCGCCAGGCCCAGACCGAAGACCAGCGCGGCGGCCAGCACGGTGATGCCGACCATCGTCAGCAGGGCGGGCAGGGTGAAGCCGGGGCTCTCGTCGTCGCTGCGGCCTTCCGCTGCACGGATGGCGCGCTGGTGGCGCTCGTAGGCCATGTACACGGCGCTGCCGATCGCCAGCGCAAGGCCGACCGTCGGTCCGCCGCTCAGCGTCATGCCGAGGGTGCCGACCACGAGCGCGATCACCGGGCCGACGCGGCGGTAGGGCAGTGCGGCCACGCCGTAGAAGAGGTGCGAGGCGAAGTACAGCTGCGCCAGCGCGGGCGTGGTTTCATGCCCCAGCTGAGCCAGGCCCAGCGAGGCGATCAGCGCCAGCAGGCCGCCGTCGGCAATGGCGCGGGCGTAGTCGGTGGGGCGTGCCTCGCCGCCGAAGGCAAAGGCCACGGGCTGGGCGCGCGGCGTGCGGGCCAGGTAGTAGACGGCGTACCAGGTCGCGGTGAAGGTGCCCCACAGCATCAGCGCGAACACGAAGCGCACGGCCAAGTCGGGATTGACCCACGACGGGGCGAGCTGGATCGCCCAGGCGCCGATCCAGTAGGGGATCAGCGCGGGGGTCTCGGGGCGCATGCCCAGCAGCAGCGGATCGAACCAGCGGGCGATGCCCTCGGTGCTGCGGGCCAGCTCGGCCATGTAGCCGAAGGCCGTGATGTCGGCGCTCTTCCAGGGGCCCCGGCCGAGCAGGCCCGGCAGCAGATAGGCCGCGCACAGCAGCAGCAACGCGACGCGCGGCAGCCGGCGTACGGCATTCTGGGCAACGATCGCGGGGGTCGGCTGGTTCAAGGGCGAGGCGGAAGAGGCGAAGGGGTGATTGGAAAGAAAAAGGGCAGCGCGGTAAACCGGGCTGCCCTCGACGCCAGAGCGCGTGCCTGATTACTTGGCAGCGGTCTTGCCGAAGCGGTTGCGGAACTTCTCGACGCGACCACCCATGTTGTCCACCGACTTTTGCGTGCCGGTGTAGAAGGGGTGCGATTCGCTCGTGGTGTCGAGCTTGAACAGGGGCAGCTCGCGGCCGTCGTCGGTCTTGCCCATTTCCTTGGTGTTCGCGCACGAACGGGTCACGAACTTGAAGCCGTTCGACATGTCGACGAACAGAACTTCGCGGTAATTCGGGTGGATGCCTTCTTTTGCCATGGTGTTTCCTTTTGCGCTGTTGGAATCAATGCGCGGTCGATGCGAGAGCCACCAGCGTGCCAGCAATCTGGCGCGCCGCCCTGAGGTCTTGACGTGAAGTGAAGGCCAAGGAAGCCGGGCGACGTGCCCAGCCGCACTTTTCGCGGAGCCCATGATTATCGCATACTGCCCCAATTGCGAGCAAACCGGGCCCTCCCATGACTTCTACACCCCTTCGCGCCGGCCTCGTCGGCTACGGTTTTGCCGGCCAGACCTTCCATGCGCCAGTGCTTTCGGCCGTTCCGGGGCTCGAACTGGCGGCCGTGGCGAGCTCGCAGCCGCACAAGGTGCACGCCGACTGGCCCGGCGTGGCCGTGGTGCCCGACGTGGCGGCGCTGGTCGCCCGGGCGGACATCGACCTCGTGGTGGTGGCAACGCCCAATGCCCAGCACCATCCGGTCGCCAAGGCGGCGCTGGAGGCTGGCAAGCACGTGGTCGTCGACAAGCCGTTCACGCTCGATGTGGCCGAAGCGCGGGAGCTCGAATTGTTGTCTACACGCAACAATCGCGTGCTATCGGTCTACCAGAACCGGCGCTTCGACGCCGATTTCCTGACGCTCCAGCAGGTCCTGGCGTCTGGCGATCTGGGGCGCCCGGTGTATCTGGAATCGCATTTCGACCGGTTCCGTCCCGAGGTTCGCGAGCGCTGGCGGGAGCAGCCCGTGCCGGGCGCGGGCCTGTGGGTGGACCTGGGTTCGCACCTGCTCGACCAGGCCGTGCAGCTTTTCGGCCGGCCTGACACGCTGCAACTCGACACTGCCGCCTTGCGCGATGGCGCACGGGTCGAAGACTATTTCCACGCCGTGCTGCGCTACGAGAGCGGCCCTCATGCGCCTTTGCGTGTGGTGCTGCACGCCACGACGCTCGCGGCCCATGCGGCACCGCGCTACATCGTGCACGGCACGCGCGGGAGCTACGTCAAGCACGGCGTCGACACGCAGGAAGACGCGCTGCGCGCCGGCCAGCGGCCGCCGGCCGAAGGGTGGGGCGCCGATCCGCTCGATGGCGAACTCACGCTGGTCGGCAGCGACGGCGCGCCGCACTTTCGCGCGGTGCCGACGCAGGCCGGCAACTACGCCGACTACTACGCCGCGGTCCGCGATGCGATCCTCGGCAAGGGGCCCAATCCCGTGCCGCCCGCGCAGGCCGTCGCGCTGATGGAACTGCTCGACATCGGCCGCCAGAGCGCCGCCGAAGGCCGCGCCATCCGCATCGAGCGCCCATGAAAAAAGCGCGTTGACCCGTGAGGGCCAACGCGCTTTTGCGGAAGAGCCTGAAGCTCAGCCGCCGCGACGCATCATGTCGAAGAACTCGACATTGGTCTTGGTCGCCTTCATGTTCTTGAGCATCAGCTCCATCGACTCGATCTCGTCCATGTTGTACATGAGCTGGCGCAGGATGCGGGTCTTCTGCAGGATCTCGGGGGCCAGCAGCAGTTCTTCGCGGCGCGTGCCGCTGCGATTGAGCTGGATCGAGGGGAACACGCGCTTTTCGTACAGGCGGCGGTCCAGGTGGATTTCGGAGTTGCCGGTGCCCTTGAACTCTTCGAAGATCACTTCGTCCATGCGGCTGCCGGTGTCGATCAGCGCGGTGCCGATGATGGTCAGCGAGCCGCCTTCTTCCACGTTGCGCGCGGCGCCCAGGAAGCGCTTGGGACGCTGCAGCGCGTTGGAGTCGACACCGCCGGTCAGCACCTTGCCCGACGAGGGCACGACGTTGTTGTAGGCGCGGGCCAGGCGGGTGATCGAGTCCAGCAGGATCACCACGTCCTTCTTGAGTTCGACCAGGCGCTTGGCGCGCTCGATCACCATTTCGGCGACGTGCACGTGGCGCGCTGCGGGCTCGTCGAAGGTCGAAGCAATGACTTCGCCCTTCACCGTGCGCTGCATTTCGGTCACTTCTTCAGGGCGCTCGTCCACGAGCAGCACCATCATGTGCACGTCGGGGTAGTTGGCGCTGATCGCGTGGGCGATGTGCTGCATCATCACCGTCTTGCCGCTCTTGGGCGGTGCCACGAGCAGGGCGCGCTGGCCTTTGCCGATGGGGGCGATGATGTCGATGATGCGGCCGGTGAGGTTCTCTTCGCCCTTGACGCCTTCGCGTTCCAGCTTCATCTGTTCCTTGGGGAACAGCGGCGTCAGGTTCTCGAACATCACCTTGTGCTTGTTGGCTTCGGGTGCGCCGTCGTTGACCTTGTCCAGCTTGGTCAGTGCGAAGTAGCGCTCGCCGTCCTTGGGCGTGCGCACTTCACCTTCGATCATGTCGCCGGTGTGCAGGTTGAAGCGCCGCACCTGGCTGGGCGAGATGTAGATGTCGTCGGTGCTGGCAGTGAAGCTGGTGTCCGGGCTGCGCAGGAAGCCGAAGCCGTCGGGCAGGATTTCGAGCACACCGTCGGCGAAGACCTGTTCGCCGGCCTTGGCGCGCTTCTTGATGATCGCGAACATCAGCTCTTGCTTGCGCATGCGGCCGATGTTTTCGATCTCAAGCGCCTCAGCCTGCTTGAAGACTTCAGACACGTGGAGTGCCTTGAGTTCGTTTAAGTGCATGGAACGACCCCTGGAGGGGTAATCGAATCGGGAACGGGGGGAGGTTTGATGTGGGGCAAGAACTGCCTCACGAACCGGGGAACTCGAACCGGTTGCCTGATGAAAGGCCCGGTGAACTGAGGGCGATTATGACAGGAAAATCGCCCCGGCCAACGCATTGCGCGCTGGCCGGAAGAAATGCATCAGGCGAGTTGCTGGTCGATGAAGGCCGTGAGTTGCGCCTTGCTCATGGCGCCGACCTTGGTGGCGGCCAGCTGGCCGTCCTTGAACAGCATCAGCGTGGGGATGCCGCGAATGCCGAACTTGGCGGGGATGTCGCGGTTCTCGTCGACGTTGAGCTTGGCGATCTGCAGCTTGCCTTCGTAGGTGGCCGAGACTTCGTCCAGGATGGGGGCGATCATCTTGCAGGGACCGCACCATTCGGCCCAGTAGTCGACCAGAACCGGCTGGCTGGACTTGAGCACGTCGGCCTCGAAGGAAGAATCGGAGATGTGTTTGATCAGTTCGCTGGCCATGTGATGTGTCCTTGTGCGCAGAGAGAGTTTCGGTGCAGCTAAAGTGCGGGTCATTGTGACAGAAACCAAGGGGTGACGTGCCATGCGGCCCGGCTATGGCGGCGATAGCCAAAGCCCTTTGCGGCCCTGCCGCCGACCCCCTCAACCCCCTCGATAGAACATGAACGAAGGCCACCCCGTCCAGGCCCTGTGGTGCGATCCCGCCGACGGCGTCGTCGCGCGGATCGTGCGCGCGCTCGACGAGCGCCAGCTGCATGCGGCGCGCACCGTGGTGCTGGTGCCGTATGCGCAGCTGATGGCGGTCGCGCGCGGCATGTGGGCGCGCTGCGGCAGCCCGGGCTTCGTGCCGCGTTTCGAGACTACGCACAACTGGGCGCGCAGCGCGGGCGGCTTCCTGCCGTCCGGCTACGACATCGCCTTCGACATGGCGCGCGACCTGGTCACGGCCCAGGGCCTGCTCGCGCAATCGGGCTTCCAGGCCGAACGCTTCGCGCTCGCGGGGCGCGTGGTCGAGCTGGCCTATCAGCTGGCGCCGCTGGCATCCGCCGTGGCGCCTGAGGTGCGCGGCAGCGACTGGGCACAGGGCGCAGCCAAGGTGGCCGATGCCGGCAGCGAGTCGGAGTGGTTCCGCATCGAGAGCGCGCTGATCCGCGTCGCCGTGGCCTGGGCCGCGAACTCGGGCTATGCGACCGACGTGCTGCTGCGCGACGCGGCGCGCACCCAGGTCGATGCGCTGATCGTGCTCGAAGGCTTCCAGATCGATCCGCTCACGCAGGCCCTGTGCGCGCTGTGGGGCGACCGCGCGATCCGCATTCCGCTCGTGCCCGCCGATGCCCCGCCGTCTGCCGCCCACGCACACGTGGCGCTCGACCCCGAGGACGAGGCCCAGCTGGCCGCCGCCTGCGTACTGCAGCACCTGGCCGAGGGCCGCGCGCCGGTTGCGCTCGTTGCCACCGATCGCGCGCTCACCCGCCGCATCAGCGCCCAACTGAGCACGCAGGGCATCGTCACGCACGACGAAACCGGCTGGAAGCTGTCCACCACGCGCGCCGCCGCCACGCTGATGAGTGCCTTGCGCGCTTGCGCGCACGACGCAGCCACCGACCAGGTCCTCGAATGGCTCAAGAGCGGCGCCGAGGTCGATGGGTTCGCCGTGCAGTCGCTCGAAATGCGCCTGCGACGCGAAGGCGTGCGCGACTGGCAGGCCTGGTGCGCGTTGATCGCGCGCAGCGACAAGCCGCAGGACGAAAGCCTGCGCACGTTCACCGCCACCATCGAAGCCCGCCGCGCCCCGATGGCGCGCGCGCGCTCCCTGGCCGAGTGGCACCGCGCACTGCGCGAGCTGCTGACGGCCGGCGAGCAGTGGGACGCGCTCGCCGCCGACTTCGCGGGCGCCAAGGTGATCGCCGCCCTCTGGCTCGATGCCGACGCGCACGGCGAGGAAGACGAATTCCCCGGCGGACGCCACAGCCTGGCCGAGTTCACGGCCTGGGCGCGCGACGTACTCGAAGACGCCAGCTTCGTGCCGCCCGCCGGCGACGAGGCGCCCAAGGTGTCCGTGCTGCCGATGTACCAGTTGCTGGGCCGCGTCTTCGGCGCCGTCGTCATTCCCGGCTGCGACGACCGCCGCATGCCCGCGTCGCCCGAGCCGCCGGGCAACTGGAGCGCGGCGCAGCGCCTCGACCTGGGGCTGGCCTCGCGCGAGGTGCTGGAGACCGCGCAGCGCGCGGCCTGGGCCATGGCCACGCGCAACCCGAACTGCGACCTGGTCTGGCGCCATTCCGACGCCAGCGGCGAGCCCGTGCGGCCGAGCCCGCTGGTGCAGGCCCTGCAGCTCGCGCACGCATTGCAGCCGGGCGTCGATCCGCGCACGCCGCGCGACGTCACCGTCACGCCGACCCTGCGGCCCACGCCCTCGGGCGCGCTGCTGCCGCTCACCAACGTGTCGACCAGCGTCTACGAGGACCTGCGCCGCTGTCCCTATCGTTTCTTCGCGCTGCGCCAGCTGGGCCTGCGCACCGCCGACGAGCTCGATGCCGAGGTCGACAAGCGCGACTTCGGCAACTGGCTGCATGCGGTGCTCGGCCAGTTCCACGAGACCCTGCGCGACGCGCCGATCAGCGATGCGCAGGCGCGCGCCACGCTGCTCGCCGACACCGCGCGCGATGTCACGCAGACGCTCGGCTACTCCGATGCCGAGTTCCTGCCGTTCGCCGCGGCGTGGCCGGCGGTGCGCGACGGGTATCTCGAATGGCTCGCGAAACATGAAGCAGACGGGGCGGTCTTCGTCGAGGCCGAGCCCTGGAAAGAGCAGCCCCTGGGCACCCTGCGGCTGGTCGGTCGGCTCGACCGCGTCGACCGCACGGCCGACGGCCAGCCCTTCGTGATCGACTACAAGACCGAGACCGCCTCCGTCACCAAGGAGCGCGTGAAAGACCCGACCGAAGACACGCAGCTCGCCTTCTACGCGGCGCTGGTGGCCGACGACACCTTGCGTGCGGCCTACGTCAACGTGGGCGAGAAGTCGTCCGGCACGCAGACCGTCGAGCAGCCCGCCGTGGTCGAGGCGCGCGATGCGCTGGTCGCCGGCATCATCGACGACTTCGCGCGCATCGCGCAGGGTGCGCCGCTGCCGCCGCTGGGCGAGGGCAGCGTCTGTGATTTCTGCGCCGCACGCGGCCTGTGCCGCAAGGATTTCTGGGAGGTCACGCCATGAACGGCGCTGCCTACGAACACAACGGCCGGCACGTCGCGCGCGAGGCCTTCTACACCGTCGCCTGCGATCCGCGGCGCTCGGTCGCGGTCGAGGCCTGCGCGGGCGCCGGCAAGACCTGGATGCTGGTGTCGCGCATCGTGCGCGCGCTGCTCGAAGAGGGCGATTCCGCCTGCGAGCCTCACGAGATCCTGGCCATCACCTTCACCAAGAAGGCCGCCGGCGAAATGCGCGAGCGGCTCGACCAATGGCTCGCGCTGTTCGCCGAACTCGATCCCGCCGCTTCGCAGCGCGAACTCGTGATGCGCGGCATGACGCCCGAGGCCGCGCAGGCCGCCGTGCCGCGCCTGCAGGGGCTCTACCGGCGACTGCTCGAAGGCGGGCGGCCGGTGCAGTTCCGCACCTTCCACGCGTGGTTCGCGGGCCTGCTGCGCAACGCGCCGCTCGCCGTGCTGCGCGAGCTGGGGCTGCCCGCGAACTACGAACTGCTCGAAGACGATGCGGAGGCGCGCAACCACACTTGGCGTCCGTTCTTCGAGGCCGTGACCGGCGATGCGCGCGCGTTGGCCGACTACTACGCCGTCGTCGCCACCCACGGCCGCTCGCAGACGGCCAAGGCGCTGGGCGAGGCGCTGTCGAAGCGGGTCGAGTTCTCGCTGTCCGATCCCCAGGATGCGGTGACACCGTTCGACGTGCTGTACCCGGCCCTGCAGGGGCTGGAGGTGCCGACCGACGCGTTGCGCGGCGAGGCCGTGCGCCGCCGCTGGCTCGACCGCGCTGCCGCCCTCGGCCGCGAGGCCAACAAGACACCGCAGAAGGCGGCCGAAGCCATCATCGACGTGTTCGGCATCGGCGAGCCCGCGCCCGAGGCGCTGGCCGATGCGCTTGCCGTGCTGCGCAAGACCTTCTTCGTCGCGAGCGAAGACCGGCTCACCAAGAACCTGCAGAAATTCCCCGCCGCGCAAGAGGCCGAGACCGAACTGCAACTGCTGTGCGCCGCGCAGGCCCAGCACGCGGCATGGCTGTACCAGCAGCGCATGACGCGGCTCACGCGCCTGCTGATCACCGCGTTCGGCGAGGTCAAGCGCGCGCACGGCTGGGTCGACATGAACGACGTCGAGCAGGCCGCGCAGCTGCTGCTGGGCCAGTCGGCGCTGTCGGGCTGGGTGCAGGAGCGGCTCGACGCGCGCGTCGCGCACCTGCTGATCGACGAGTTCCAGGACACCAACCCGCTGCAGTGGCAGGCGCTCTACGGCTGGCTCAGCGCCTACACCGGCGCGGGCGGCAGCGCGCCGCGTGTGTTCATCGTGGGCGACCCCAAGCAGAGCATCTACCGCTTCCGCCGCGCCGAGCCGCAGGTGTTCATCGCCGCCAAGAAGTTCGTGCGCGAAGGGCTCGGCGGCGAACTGCTCAACTGCGACCACACGCACCGAAACGCGCGCGCCGTGGTCGGCCTCGTCAACAGCGCGATGCTGGCCGCGCAGGCGGTCGGCGAGTTCGACGGCTACCGCGCCCACACCACCGAGCGCGGCGACGAGGGCGAGCTGCTGAAGCTGCCCGCCATCGACCGCGACGCGCTCGACACCACGGCGGCCGCCGCGCCGGCCGACGACGGCATGCTGCACTGGCGCGACAGCCTCGTCACGCCGCGCGTGCTGCCTGAAGAGCAGCTGCTGCAGAAGGAATGCGAGCAGGCCGCGCGCTGGGTCGCGCAGCGCATCGCCGACGGCACGCCGCCGCGCCAGATCATGGTGCTGGCGCGCCGCCGCAGCCGGCTGTCGGCCATGCAGGACGCGCTGCGCCGCCGCCACATTCCCGTGCAGCAGCCCGAGAAGAACGACCTGAACGACGCGCCCGAGGTGCAGGACGTGGTCGCGCTGCTCGACGCGCTGGTGTCGCCCGCGCACGACCTGTCGCTGGCACGCGCGCTCAAGTCGCCGCTGTTCGGCATCGACGACGACACGCTGGTACAACTGGCCCGCTGCCAGCGCGAGACGCCAGTGGCCAGCTGGTTCTCTTTGATCCAGAAGGGCGAAGGCCTGCCGACCGTGCTGACCGAGGCGGGCGTGCAGCTGCGCCGCTGGCAGCGCTGGCTGATGGCGATGCCGCCGCACGACGCACTGGACGCGATCTTTCACGACGGCGACGTGCTCGCGAAGTTCGGCGCCGCGGTGCCGGCGGCCTTGCGCCAGAGCGCGCTGGCCAACCTGCGCGGACTGGTCGCCGCCTCACTCGACATCGACGGTGCGCGCTTCGCGACGCCGTATGCCCTGGTGCGGGCCTTGCGCGCGGGCGGCGTGCGCGCGCCCACTGTGGCCGCGCCCGAGGCGGTGCAGTTGCTGACCGTGCACGGCGCCAAGGGCTTGGAGGCCGACACGGTGCTGATGCTCGACTGCGACGCGCCACCGCCGCGCGCGCAGACCATGGGCGTGCTGGTCGAGTGGAGGGGCAGTGACAGCGCGCCGACGCGCTTCGTGTTCCTGGCCAGCGAGAAGACCCCGCCGGCCTGCGCCGCCGCGCTGCTCGAAGAGGAGCAGCGCGCGCGCCACCGCGAAGAACTCAACGGGCTCTACGTGGCGACCACGCGGGCCCGCGAGCGGCTGGTGCTGTCGTCGGTGAAGCCGTCGCGCGCCAATGAGGGCAGCTGGTGGGCGCGGCTGGAGCCGCTGTGCGAGCCGACCGAGGCCGACGAGCCGCTGGTCGAGGCCTCCGCCGCCGGCGAGACCGGGGTGGGCACCTTCGCGATGAAGCGCCTGCCCGCGCCGCTCGTGGCTGCAACCGGTGCGCCGCCCGAAAAGAAAAAGGCACAAGACGCCACGGTCGACGCGCGTGCCGCCGCGTTCGGCCAGGCCATGCACCGGCTGCTCGAATGGGCGGTGCCCGGCGAGGCGCTGCCGCCTGCGCATGTGCGGGCGGCCGCGCGCGAGTTCATGCTCGATCCGCAGCAGGCACGTGGCGCCGCGGCGCTGGCCCAGCGCATCCGCGCGGGCGCCGGTGCCTGGGTGTGGGACGATCGCAGCATCGACTGGCATGGCAATGAAGTCACGCTGGTCCACGAGGGCGATACCTTGCGCATCGACCGGCTGGTCCGCGAGCGCGCCACCGGCGCATGGTGGATCCTCGACTACAAATCGGCCGCGCGCCCCGAACGGGACGCGGCCCTGATCGCACAGATGCAGCGCTACCGCGCTGCCGTGCAACATGCCTACCCCGGTGCCATGGTGCGCGCCGCGTTCCTGACCGGGCAGGGCGAACTGGTGAATCTCGAATGACTTTTTCTTCTACCGTCGCCGTCATCGGCGGCGGACCTGCCGGCCTGATGGCGGCCGAAGTGCTGAGCGCGTCCGGCGCGCAGGTGCATGTGTACGACGCGATGCCCTCGGTGGGCCGCAAGTTTTTGCTGGCCGGCCGCGGCGGCCTCAACCTCACGCACTCCGAGCCCTTCGACGTGTTCGTGACCCGCTTCGGCGAGCGCCGCGCGCAACTCGAGCCGCTGCTCGCCAAATTCGGTCCGCAACAGGCGCGCGAGTGGGCGGCCGGACTGGGCATCGAGACCTTCGTCGGCACCTCGGGCCGCGTGTTCCCGACCGACATGAAGGCCGCGCCCTTGCTGCGCGCCTGGCTGCATCGTTTGCGCGCCGCGGGCGTGCAATTCCACATGCGGCATCGCTGGGTGGGTGATGGGGCCTTCGATGCGAACGCGCTGCGCTTCGCGACGCCGGCGGGCGAGGTCACCGCCAAGGCCGATGCCGTGGTGCTGGCCCTGGGCGGCGCGAGCTGGGCGCGCCTGGGCTCCGACGGGGCGTGGGCTCCGTGGCTGCTAGCGCAGGGCGTGGCGGTGGCGCCGCTGCTGCCCGCCAATTGCGGCTTCGACGGCGCAGGCTGGAGCGAGCATTTTTCAAGCCGCTTCGCGGGGCAACCCTTCAAGTCGGTCGCGATCGCTTTCACCGACAGCCAGGGACGGCACTTCGCGCGCAAGGGCGAGTTCGTTGCCACGGCCACCGGCATCGAAGGCAGCCTGGTCTATGCGGCGTCGGCGCTGCTGCGCGACGAGATTGCAGCGAACGGCAGTGCGACGCTGCTGCTCGACCTGCTGCCTGACCGCAGCGCCGAACAGGTGCTGGCTGCAGTGAAGCATCCACGCGGCGCTCGCTCGCTGAGCAGCCACCTCAAGAGCCGTCTCGGCATCGAGGGCATCAAGGCGGGCGTGCTGCACGAAGCGTTGAGCAAGGAAGCGATGCAGGACCCGGCGCAGCTGGCGGCCACCATCAAGGCGGTGCCGCTGAAGCTGGTCGCGACGCGGCCGGTCGACGAGGCGATCAGCACGGCGGGCGGCGTGCGCTTCGACGCGCTCGATCCGGCCCTGATGGCGACGGCGCTGCCCGGCGTGTTCGCGGCCGGGGAGATGCTCGACTGGGAAGCGCCGACCGGCGGCTACCTGCTCACTGCGGCGATGGCCAGCGGGGCGGCTGCGGCGCGCGGCGCGATCCAGCGGCTGGGGCTGTAGCGGCAGGCGCTGCTCAGCGCTTGCACGGCCAGAAAAAGACCTGCTCGGGGTCGTCCGCATCGAGGTTGTCGATGTGGCCGCTCTCCCTGAACCCGGCTTCTTTCAGCAGCGCGTGCATCGCCGTATTGGAGCGATTCGTCGAGGTGAAGAGCTTGGGGCGTTCGCAGATCGACTGGAAGTGATCGACGAGTCGCAGGCCGAACCGCCTGCGGCGAAATGGTTCGCCGACCATCAGCATTTCGATGAACCCGCAGTCGAAGAAGTGGTGGTGCAGCACGCCGTAGGCGGTAATGTCGCCGTCCACCTCGATCACATGGCAGAAGCGATCCTCGATCCAGCCTTTGATCTGCACGGCGCGGCGCGCATCGTGCGCGGCGACGGTGTCGAGGCGCACCAACGCTTCGAGATCACTGATGCGGGCGGGCCGGATGTCCAAGTTCATGGATGGCTGCGCGAAGTTCTGGGAATTTGAGGTGTCCGGGGCGGTAACCCCTGGACACGGCGCGTAAGTTCTCTGCAAAGGAACTCACGGCTTCTGGATGTTAGGTTGACGAGCCTTACCCCTGGCACTGACTACGCAGTTAGGGCTGCTTGGTTCCCCACCTGACCCGGTTGGCCACTTCACCATGCAGGGAGGCCCGTCAGCCTGCATTCTAACCGCGCGGATTTGCCCCCTTGGCCGGGGCGTGAATCATTTCGACGGTGGATGGGAAACAAGCGTGAAGTGACCCCCGCCGCGCCTTTTAGAATGCCCGCAATGTCTTATCTCGTGCTCGCTCGCAAGTTCCGTCCGAAAACCTTCGGTGAGATGGTCGGTCAGGGGCATGTGGTCCAGGCGCTGGAAAACGCGCTGACGACGCAGCGCCTGCACCACGCCTATCTGTTCACCGGGACGCGGGGCGTGGGCAAGACCACGGTGTCGCGCATCCTGGCCAAGTCGCTCAACTGCCAGGGCCCGGACGGGCAGGGCGGCATCACGGCCACGCCCTGCGGCGTGTGCCAGGCCTGCCAGGACATCGATTCGGGCCGCTTCGTCGATTACACCGAGCTCGACGCGGCCTCCAACCGCGGCGTGGACGAAGTGCAGTCGCTGCTCGAACAGGCGGTCTACAAGCCGGTGCAGGGGCGCTTCAAGGTCTTCATGATCGACGAAGTGCACATGCTCACGAACACCGCGTTCAACGCGATGCTCAAGACGCTCGAGGAGCCGCCCGAGTACCTCAAGTTCGTGCTGGCCACGACCGATCCGCAGAAGGTGCCGGTGACGGTGCTGTCGCGCTGCCTGCAGTTCAACCTGCGGCCGATGGCGCCCGAGACGGTGCTCGAACACCTCACCAGCGTGCTGCAGACTGAACAGGTGCCGGCAGAGCCGCAGGCGCTGCGTCTGCTGGCGCGCGCCGCGCGCGGCTCGATGCGCGACGCGCTCTCGCTCACCGACCAGGCCATCGCCTTCGGCAACGGCGAGTTGCTCGAGACCGGCGTGCGCCAGATGCTCGGCAGCGTCGATCGCGGCCATGTCTTCCGCCTCATCGAGGCGCTCGCACAAGGCGACGGCAAGACCGTCGTCGACACCTCCGAGGCGCTGCGCCGCGACGGCATGTCCGCCGCGTCCACGCTCGAAGAAATGACGGCGGTGCTGCAGGCCATGGCCGTGCTGCAGGCCGTGCCCTCGCGCGCCGAATCGGCCGATGCGGCCACCGACCCCGACGCGGCCGACACGGCGCGCCTGGCGTCGCTGATGCCCGCCGACGAGACGCAGCTGCTGTACAGCCTGTGCCTGCATGGGCGCGGCGAGCTGGGCCTGGCGCCCGACGAGTACGCGGCGCTGACCATGGTGCTGTTGCGGCTGCTGGCCTTCAAGCCCTCCCATGCGGCCGCTTCGACGGCCTCCACGGAAAAAAAAACTCTGAATGACGCCGGCGGCGCCGCGCCGCGGGCTCCCGCGCGCGATGCCGCCCCGGTTTCCCGGCCTTCGGTGCCCGATCCGGCACCCGCTGCCGCGCCTTCGCAACCGCCCGCACAACCCGCGCCGGCCGGCCAGCGGCTCGCGGTGGTCGATGCCCCGCAGCGCCAGCCCGTGCCCCGGCCTGCCCCGCAAGAGGCGTCCGACGCCACCGCAGCCCATGTCGTCGGCGTGCCGATCCGCGTGCAACCGCCGCCCGGCCAGCGCGACGTGCCGCGCGAAGAAGAACAGCGCAGCACCTACACCCCGATCCCGCCGAGCGAAGAGGGCGACTTCTGGCACGCCACGGTCATGCAGCTCGTTGCCGCCGAAAGCGTGGCGGCACTGGCGCGCGAGCTCGCGCTGCAGTCGCAGCTGGTGGCGCGCGACACCGACCAGTGGATGCTGCGCATCGAGCGCGAAACCCTCAACCAGCCGTCCAGCCGCGAGAAGCTCACGGCGGCGCTGCAGGGCCTCGGCCACAATGTGAGGCTGGCCATCGAGATCGGCGGCGTGGTCGACAGCCCGGCGCGCCGCAACAAGCAGGCGGCCGACGAGCGCCAGCGGGTGGCCGAGGAAGCCATCCGCAGCGACCCCGAGGTGCAGATGCTGATGCGCGACTTCGATGCGAAGATCGTGCCCGGATCGCTGAAGCCCCTCTGAAGCCGGCGCCGCAGTCGCCGCATTTTTCGACCCGTATTCTTTCCATCACCAACCCATCACAGACAGGACCAACGATGTTCAACAAAGGACAACTGGCCGGCCTCATGAAGCAGGCGCAGGCAATGCAGGACAACCTCAAGAAGGCCCAGGAAGAACTGGCGCACATCGAGGTCGAAGGCGAGTCGGGCGCCGGTCTCGTCAAGGTCGTCATGACCTGCAAGCACGACGTCAAGCGCATCACCATCGACCCCAGCCTGCTGGCCGACGACAAGGACATGCTCGAAGACCTCGTGGCTGCCGCCTTCAACGCCGCCGTGCGCAAGGCCGAGGAAACCAGCGAGCAGAAGATGGGCAAGTTGACGGCCGGCATGCCCGGTCTCCCCCCCGGCATGAAGCTCCCGTTCTAAGCGAGGCATGGCAGACGCCAGTTCGCTCGATGCGCTGGTCGATGCGCTGCGCCGGTTGCCCGGTGTCGGCGTCAAGTCGGCCTCGCGCATGGCCTTCCACCTGCTGCAGCACGACCGCGAGGGCGCGCAGCTGCTCGCGCGTGCGCTGCAGCAGGCGGCGGGCCAGGTGCGGCACTGCGAGCTGTGCAACACCTTCACCGAAGCGCCGATCTGCCATGTCTGCATGGACTCGCGGCGCGACGGCACCAAGCTGTGCGTGGTCGAGACACCGGCCGACCAGGCCGCGCTCGAGCGCACGGGCGCCTTTCGCGGCTATTACTTCGTGCTCATGGGCAAGCTCAGCCCGCTCGACGGCATCGGGCCGAAGGACATCGGCCTGCAGAAGCTGTTCGACCGCGCACGCGACGGCACGGTGAGCGAGGTCATCCTCGCGACCAATTTCACCGCCGAAGGCGAGGCCACGGCGCACGTGATCGGCGAGGCGCTCAAGCAGCACGGGCTCACCGTGACGCGTCTGGCGCGCGGCGTGCCGGCCGGCAGCGAGCTCGAGTACGTCGACCTCGGCACCATCGCGCACGCGCTGGTCGATCGCCGCTGACGCGCGGCCTGTGCAAGGCCGCGTTCGTTCTTCCCTTTTGTTGTCGCCTCCATGACCTTCTCACTGCTCACCGTCGCCTACTGGTGCGTGTTCATCGCCTGCGGCCTGCCGTACCTCGCGGCATGGATCGCGAAGGCGGGCAGCTTCGGCGTGCGCGACAACATGCATCCGCGCGACTGGGCTGCCAAGCAAAGCGGCTGGCGCGCACGCGCCAACAGTGCGCAGGCCAACAGCTTCGAAGGCCTGCCGTTCTTCATCGGCGCGGTGGTCATTGCGCACCAGCTCGGCGTGGCGCAGGCGCGGCTCGACATGCTCGCGGTGGCCTACGTGGTGCTGCGCGTGATCTACCTCGGCCTGTACATCCGCGGCGCGCCGAGCGCGCGCAGCGCGGTCTGGGCACTCGCGTTCCTGGTCAATATCGCGATACTTTTTCTGGCGCGATAGCGCCTTGGCGAAGGCTTCTCCAGGAGGCCTTCGTGCTTACGTGAAAACCCGCACGGGATGACCCCGATGCAGGCCCACAGGGCGCACGCCTAAGCTCGATTCAGTTCACCAGAATCACAGAGCCCGCAGGACCGCGCCATGCTTCATCGCAGAACCCTCATCTCCGCCTCCGCAGTCGCTGCCGCAGCGATTGCATTGCCGCGGGTCTTTGCGCAGCAGGCCAAGCTGGAGAAAACCAAGGTCTCGATTGCGGTGGGCGGCAAGGCGGCGTTCTACTACCTGCCGCTCACCATCTCCGAGCAGCTGGGCTACTTCAAGGCCGAAGGGCTCGAAGTGGAAATCTCCGACTTCGCCGGCGGCGCACGCGCACTGCAAGCGGTGGTGGGTGGCTCGGCCGATGTCTGCTCGGGCGCCTACGAACACACGATCAACCTGCAGGCCAAGAACCAGTTTTTCCAGGCCTTCGTGCTGCAGGGCCGCGCACCGCAGATCGCGGTGGGCGTGTCGACGAAGAACATGGCGGGCTACACCGGCATCCAGGACCTCAAGGGCAAGAAGATCGGCGTCTCGGCACCGGGCTCGTCGACCAACATGGTGGCCAACCTCGTGCTCTCGCGCGGCGGCCTCAAGGCCAGCGACGTGAGCTTCATCGGGGTGGGCGTGGCGGCCGGTGCGCTCACCGCGCTGCGCTCGGGCCAGATCGACGCCATCAGCAACACCGACCCGGTGATGACGATGCTCGAGCAAAAGGGCGACGTGAAGATCATCAGCGACACGCGCACGCTCAAGGGCACCGAGCAGGTGTTCGGCGGGCCGATGCCCGCGGCCTGCCTCTACGCGCCGATCGACTTCATCCAGAAGCACCCCAACACCTGCCAGGCGTTGGCCAACGCGATCGTGCGCGGCCTGAAGTGGCTGCAGACGGCAGGGCCGGGCGACATCATCAAGACCGTGCCCGAGACCTACCTGCTGGGCGACCGCGCGTTGTATCTCGCGTCGTTCGACAAGGTGCGCGAGTCCATCGCCACCGACGGCCTCGTGCCGGCCGAAGGGCCGAAGACGGCGCTCAATGCCATCGCGAGCTTCGACACTTCGGTCAAGGCCGACAAGATCGACCTCGCCAGGACCTACACCAACGATTTTGCAAAGCGTGCGAAAGACAGGTTCAAAGCCTGATTGCGAACGTTCAGCAACCCGGCTTCGGCCGGGTTTTTTCTTCCGGAGCGCCATGTCCGACTACGCACTCGAACTCCTTTCCATCCGCTGCACCTTTCTTTCGAAGGACGACCCGGGCCAGCGCTACACGGCGGTGGACGACACCACGCTGCGCATCGGCGCGGGCGAGTTCGTCTCGGTGGTCGGGCCCACGGGCTGCGGCAAGTCGACGCTGCTGAACGTGGGCGCGGGGCTGCTCGAGCCGTCGTCGGGCGGGGTGAAGGTGTTCGGTCAGCCGCTCACGGGCGTGAACAAGCGCGCCGGCTACATGTTCCAGACCGAGGCGCTGATGCCGTGGCGCAGCGCCATCGACAACGTGAAGGTGGGGCTGCAGTACCGCGGCGTGCCCGACGCCGAGGCGCACGCGCAGGCCGAGGCGTGGCTCTCGCGCGTGGGCCTCACGGGCTTCGGCGACCGCTACCCGCACCAGCTCTCGGGCGGCATGCGCAAGCGCGTAGCGCTGGCGCAGACGCTGGTGCTCGACCCCGACATCATCCTCATGGACGAGCCCTTCAGCGCGCTCGACGTGCAGACGCGGCAGCTGATGGAAAACGAAGTGCTCGAACTCTGGAGCGCAAAGAAGAAGGCCGTGCTCTTCATCACGCACGACCTCGACGAAGCCATTGCGATGAGCGACCGCGTGGTGGTGCTGTCGGCCGGCCCCGCGACGCGGCCGATCGGCGAGTTCGTGATCGACCTGCCGCGTCCGCGCGACGTGGCCGAGGTGCGCACGCAGCCGCGCTTCGTGGAGCTGCATCGGCAGATCTGGGAGGTGCTGCGCGACGAAGTGCTCAAGGGCTATGCGCAGCAACTGAGGAAGGCCGCATGATGCCGCGTCTCGACGCGCGCCATGCGCGCTTCTGGCAGCTCGCGCTGCTCGCCGTGATTCTTGTGCTGTGGCACGTTGCTTCGCGCAACGACCAGATCGCGTTCTTCCTCGGCCAGCCGATCGTGGTGGCGGGGCGCATCTGGAGCTGGTTCCTGCCCTTCGAGGTGCCGCCGAACCTGCTGTTTCCCGAAGGCCTGAAGGGCAACGCCGACATCTACCGCCACCTGGGCACGACGCTGCTCGAAACGGTGCTGGCCTTCGGCATCGGCACGGCGCTGGGGCTGGGTTGCGGCCTGTGGCTGGCGCTGGCGCCCACGGCGAGCCTGATCCTCGATCCGTACATCAAGGCCGCCAACTCGATGCCGCGCGTGATCCTCGCGCCGATCTTCGCGCTGTGGTTCGGCCTGGGCATCTGGAGCAAGGTGGCGCTGGCCGTCACGCTGGTGTTCTTCATCGTGTTCTTCAACGTCTACCAGGGCGTGCGCGAAGTGAGCCCGGTGGTGCTGGCCAACGCCAAGATGCTGGGCGCCAACCAGCGGCAGTTGCTGCGCACGGTGTACCTGCCCAGCGCCACGAGCTGGGTGTTCTCCAGCCTGCACACCTCGGTGGGCCTGGCCTTCGTCGGTGCGGTGGTGGGGGAGTACCTGGGCTCGGCGCGCGGTGTGGGCTACCTGATCCTGCAGGCGGAGGGCACGTTCGACGTGAACACGGTGTTCGCGGGCATCGTGGTGCTCACGGCCTTCGCGCTGGCGCTCGACGGGCTCGTGGGGCTGATCGAGAAGCGGCTCATGAAGTGGCAGCCGCGCAGCGGAGAGACTGAAAAGCTCTGAGCCGCGCGTTCAACGCGCCCAGTGCCTTCAGTGGGTCTGGCGCGTCTCGGTGTTGACCTGCACCAGCGCGCGTCCTGCGAAGAGTCCGCCGGACATCTCGAGCACCAGCCGTTCCTTGTCGCGGCGGCGCAGGTCGTCGATCACTTCGTCGGCTTCCTCGGGCGTGGCGCCCAATGCGACCACGCCTTGCCGGCCGAAGGCCATCGCCGATTCGAAGGTCTCGCGGATCTGGTAGTCGACGTCGAGCTTCACGAGCTCCACCGCATGTTCCCGGTCGAAGGCGCGCACCATCAGGTGCGCATGCGGGAACTCGGCCTTCACGTGTTCGGCGATGCGCGTGGCCACGGCGCGGTTGTCGATGCACACCATGATCGCGCGGGCGTTGTGCGCGCCGGCCGCGTGCAGCACGTCGGCGCGTGCGCCGTCGCCGTAGTACACCTTGAAGCCGAAGTCGGCGGCGTCGCGGATCACCTGCGTGTCGTTGTCGATGATCGAGATGGAGGCACCGCGCGCCAGCGCGCCCTGGATCGCGATCTGCCCGAAGCGGCCGAAGCCGATCACGAGCACGTTGCCGGCCAGTTCCTCGGCTTTCTCCACGCCCTCCATCGAGGCCTGCGCGGTGGGCGCGAAGCGGCGATGCACCAGCACCACCAGCGGCGTGAGCGCCATCGACAGCACCACCACCGCCGTCATGTTGGCATTGACCGTCGGGCTGATGACCTTGGCGGCGAGCGCCGACGAGAACAGCACGAAGGCGAACTCGCCGCCCTGCGCCATCAGCACCGCGCGGTCGAGCGCATCGGCGGGCGAGCTCTTGGCGAGTCTCGCCACGCCGTAGATGCACAGCGCCTTGACCACCATCATCGAGATCACGCCCGCGACGATGAGCTGCCAGTTCTGCGCCACCACCGCGAGGTCGAGCGACATGCCCACGCCGATGAAGAACAGGCCCAGCAGCAGCCCGCGGAAGGGTTCGATGTCGGCTTCGAGCTGGTGGCGGAAGGTCGATTCGGACAGCAGCACGCCGGCCAGGAAGGCGCCCATGGCCATCGACAGGCCGCCGACCTGCATCAGCAGCGCCGCGCCCAGCACCACGAGCAGTGCCGCGGCCGTCATCACCTCGCGCGCCTTGGAGTTGGCGAGCACGCGGAACAGCGGATTGAGCAGCCAGATGCCGGCCGCCACCAGCGCCGCGAGCGCACCCACGGCAATGCCGATGCCGATCCAGCGCGAAGGTGCAATGGCCTGCTGCGCCGCATCCACCGGTGCGATGAAGGCGACGATGGCCAGCAGCGGCACGATCAGCAGGTCTTCGAAGAGCAGCACGGCGACGATCTTCTGGCCGCGCGGCGCGGCAATGTCGCCACGCTCGCCGAGCAGCTGCATCACGATGGCCGTGGAGGTGAGCACGAAGCCCATCGCGCACACGAACGAGACGGCGAGCGGGAAGCCGAAGGCCATGCCCACGCCGGTCAGCAGGATGCCGCACACCACCACCTGCAGGCTGCCCAGGCCGAAGATGTCGCGCCGCATGCTCCACAGGTGCGACGGCCGCATCTCGAGCCCGATCACGAAGAGGAACATCACGACACCGAGTTCGGCCGTGTGAAGGATGGTCTGCGGGTCGGTGAAGAGGCCGAAGCCGAAGGGCCCGATGGCCAGGCCCGCCGCCAAGTAGCCGAGCACGGAGCCCAGCCCGAGCCGCTTGAACAGCGGCACGGCCACGACGGCGGCCCCCAACAACGTGACGACCTTGATGAGATCGCCCGCGCTTCCTTCGACTGCCATGGCCTGTCCTCCTGATGTCGCTTTTTGGGTCCGGGCCCGGCACCGCCCGCCGGCAGGGCAGGGGTCAGCGCTTGCGCTTGGACGGCGTGCCGCCGCGCGGCTGGCGCACCACCGCCTGCTTGGCGCTGCTGCTGCCGCGTGCGGCGGCCTTCACCGGCGCGCCGCCGCGCTTGGACGTGACCACCGCCGCGCCCCGGCCGCGCGCGGGCGCTGCACCCGAGCCGACACGCGCCGCGGGCGTGGCGCGCACCGGCAGGTACACGACCACGCTGTAGCCGCGCTTGAAGGCGTGGTTGGGGTTGACGTCGTTCCAGTCGGCCACGGCCGCCGGCTTGAGGTTGTAGCGGCGCGCGATGCTCGCCACGTTGTCCGAGCGGCCGGCCTTGACGGTGGTGCGGCGCGTGATGATCTCGGGCTGGAAGCTCAGGTGGCCGCCGTCGGCCACGACCGCCGCCACGTCTTCCTTCACGCGCGCGCCGCGCGGCACGATGAGCGTGGAGCCGGCCTTGATGAGCATGCGCGGCGGCACGTTGTTGAGCGCGCGCAGGTCCGACTCGCTCATGCCCGAGCGCTGGGCGGCGTCGGCCACCGTCATGGTGGTGGGCACGACCCAGGCGGTCCAGCTGGCGTACTGGCCCTGCGTGTAGGCGTCGAAGTTGCGCTTGAAGACCGCCGCGTTGTCCCAGGGCAGCAGGATCTCGGAGGTGCCGGCCGCGATCAGCACGGGCTTGTGGGCGGCGGGGTTGAGCGCGCGGAAGTCCTCGATGCGCACGTCGGCCAGCTTGGCCGCCAGTTCCACGTCGAGGTCGCGTGTGAGCGGCACGGTCTGGAAGTAGGGGTGGTTGGCGATCAGCGGCAGCTCGGCGTTGAAGGCCTGCGGATTGGCCACGATGTTCTTCACGGCCTGCAGCTTGGGCACGTAGAGCCGGGTCTCGGCCGGCATCGACAGGTCGCTGTAGGTGGTGGGCAGGCCCAGGCGCTGGTTCTTGGCGATGGCGCGTCCCACGCTGCCTTCGCCCCAGTTGTAGGCGGCGAGCGCGAGCTGCCAGTCGCCGAACATGCCGTAGAGCTTTTGCAGGTAGTCGAGCGCGGCGCGGGTGGAGGCCACCACGTCGCGGCGGTCGTCGCGGAAGATGTTCTGCTTGAGGTCGAAGTCGGTGCCGGTGGCGGGCATGAACTGCCACATGCCGGCGGCGCGCGCGCTGGAGACGGCCTGCGGGTTGAAGGCGCTCTCGATGTACGGCAGCAGCGCCAGCTCGGTCGGCATGTTGCGGCGCTCGAGCTCCTCGACGATGTGGAAGATGTACTTGTTCGAGCGCTCGGTCATGCGCTGGATGTAGTCGGGCCGGCTGGCGTACCACTGCTCGCGGTCACGCACCAGGTCGCTTTCCAGGTTGGGCATCTTGAAGCCGCGGCGGATGCGGTCCCACATGTCGGCCGGCGGTGCCAGCGTGACCACGCTCTGCGAACGCGCCTGGCCGCTGGTGAGCGGGCTGAGGTTGGAGTCACGCGGATAGATGGGCGTGGCGCTGCCCGAGGGGCGGGCGCCGGTGCCGCCGGCAGCGGTGCCGGCCTTGGCGGAGGTGGAGGAAGAAGCGCTGTTGTCCGTGCTCGCGCAGCCCGCGAGTACCAGGGAGCCTGCAAGGCAGGTGGCAACGATAAATTTCATCGGAAGTCGTTTTTCCATTGGCGCAGGGCGGCGAACACCTCGGCTTCGGCGGCATCCGCGGAAAGCTCGGCATGGGCCCGCACTGCTCGAAAGACGGTGGCTTCGCGGCTGCGAAGAAAGGGGTTGATCCGGCGTTCGATCGCCAGTTGCGACGGCAGTGTGGGCTGCCCTTGTGCGCGCAGGCTTTCGCAACGCGCGTTGTAGTGAGTGAGTTCGTCGTTGCCGGGTTCCACGGCGCGGGCGAACTTCAGGTTAGCAAGTGTGTATTCGTGCGCACAGCACACGCGCGTGTCGCCGGGCAATGCGGCCAGGGCGTCGAGCGAGGCGAGCATCTGCGCGGGCGTGCCTTCGAACAGGCGGCCGCAGCCGCCCGAGAAGAGGGTGTCGCCGCAGAACAGCACGGGGGCCTGCGCGGCCGAGGCCGGCAGGAAGTAGGCGATGTGCCCGGCCGTGTGGCCCGGCACGTCGATGACCTCGAAGCGCAGGCCCAGGGCCTGGGCGATGTCGCCTTGCACCAGCGGCGTGAAGGGCTCGGGGATGCGCTCGCGCGCGGGGCCCCACACCTTCGCGCCCGTGGCCGCATGCAGCGCGGCCACGCCGCCCGTGTGATCGGGGTGGTGGTGCGTGACTAGAATCGCGGCCAGCTGCAGCTTGTGGTGCGCCAACGCATCGAACACCGGTTGGGCATCGCCCGGGTCCACCACGATGGCGTGGTGCCCGTCGTGCAGCATCCAGATGTAGTTGTCAGCAAAAGCGGGCAGCGGAACAAGGGTCATGAGCGGTCAAATTATAGGTTTGCAGGATTGGTTCGCGACCCCCCCCGGCCGCTACCTCCTGGCCTGGGAGCAGGCCCAGTTCGACGAGGCGGTGGCCGATGTTTTCGGTTACCACGCCTTGCAGCTCGGGGCCGCCGAGGTCGACGGGCTGCGCGCCAACCGCATGCCGCACCGCTGGCTGGCCCTGACCGACCCGGTGCGGGCCGGCAAGGCGACGCTGGTGACCGATTTCGCCGCCTTGCCGTTCGCGGCCAACAGCCTCGATCTCGTGGTGCTGCCGCACGCCTTGGAACTCAGTCCCGATCCGCACGCCACGCTGCGCGAGGTTGAGCGGGTGCTGGTGCCCGAGGGGCGGGTGGTGATCTGCGGCCTGAACCCGACCAGCCTGTGGGGCCTGCGGCAGCGCCGCGGGCACCTGTACCGCCGGCTGGGCCTGGGCGAGACCTTCCTGCCCGAGGCCGGCGAGTTCATCGGCTACTGGCGCATGCGCGACTGGCTGCGCCTGTTGAGCTTCGAGGTGGAGTCGGGCCGTTTCGGCATCTACCGGCCGGCGGTGCGCAGTGACGCCTGGCTGGAGCGCTCGCGCTGGATGGACGCCGCCGGCGAGCGCTGGTGGCCGATCTTCGGCGCCGCCTACTTCCTGGTGGCGGTGAAGCGCGTGCGCGGCATGCGCCTGCTGAGCGCCGACTGGCGCCGTAGCGGCGCGCGGGCGACGGCGCCGGTGCCCATCGCGGGCAAGGTGCACCGCAGCAAGCAGTGAACGAACGAATCCATGGACGCGGGCGGCATCGCCCGCATGACGCTAGAGAAAAAAGGAACAGTCAGTTTGAACGAAGTCGTGATCTACACCGATGGCGCGTGCAAGGGCAACCCGGGACCGGGCGGCTGGGGCGCGTGGCTCAAGTCGGGCCCCACCGAGAAAGAACTGTTCGGCGGTGAACTCAACACCACCAACAACCGCATGGAACTCACGGCCGTCATCGAAGGCCTGGCGGCACTCAAGCGGCCCTGCAAGGTGTTGCTGTACCTGGACAGCCAGTACGTGCGCATGGGTATCACCGAGTGGATTCGCGGCTGGAAGGCCAAGGGCTGGCTCACCTCGACCAAGCAGCCCGTGAAGAACGTCGAGCTTTGGCAGAAGCTCGACAAGCTGGTGTCCGAGGGCGGCCACCAGATCGAGTGGCGCTGGGTCAAGGGCCACTCGGGCGACCCGGGCAACGAGCGGGCCGACATGCTGGCCAACAAGGGCGTGGACAAGGCCCTGGGCCGGATCTAACCCTCAGCGGCAGGGCCAGGGGCTAGATCAGCCCTTCGAAGACCATCACGTCGACCTCTTGCCCGGCGTCGACATGGCCCTGCTCGTGAGGCAGCACCACGAGCCCGTTGGCCTCGAGCATCGAACTCAGCACGCCCGACCCCTGGTGCGCCGCCACCCGCACCTCGGGCAATGACCCCGGCACCTGGCGCACGACGCCGCGCTGGTACTCGGTGCGCCCCGGCTTCTTGCGGATGGGCCCCGCGCTGCGCGCGCGCAGCAGCGGCGGCGGGGCGCAGGCTTCGTCGTGGCAGCCCATCAGCCGCAGCAGCGCCGGGCGCACGAAGGCCAGGAAGGCGACCATCGCCGCCACCGGATTGCCCGGCAGGCCGAACAGCACGGCCGACGTGGCCGTGGCCTCGCGCGGACGCGGAATCAGCCCCACCGCCAGCGGCCGCCCGGGCCGCATCGCGACCCGCCAGAAGGCCATGTCGCCCAGTTGCTGCATCACGTCGCGTGTGTGGTCGGCCGCGCCCGCGCTCACGCCGCCGCTGGTGACGATGGCGTCGGCCTCGCGCGCCGCGCGCTGCAGCGCGGCCGCGAGCGTGGCGGGATCGTCGTGCACCAGGCCGAGGTCGACCACCTCGCAGCCCAGCCGCGTGAGCAGGCCGAACAGGGTGTAGCGGTTGCTGTCGTACACGGCGCCTTCGCGCGGCGTGTCGCCCAGGCAGAGGATTTCGTCGCCGGTCGAGAAGTACGCCACGCGCAGCCGGCGCCGCACGGTCACGCGCGCCAGGCCGAGGCTGGCGACCATGCCGAGCGCGGCCGGCGACAGGCGCTCGCCGCGCCGCAGCGCCGCCTGGCCCTGCATCAGGTCTTCGCCGGCGAGGCGGCGGTTGTCGCCGCGGCCCAGCACGCGCGCCGGAAAGCAGACCTGGTCGCCGTCGACCTTGCAGAACTCCTGCGGGATCACGGTGTCCAGGCCGGCCGGCATCATCGCGCCAGTCATGATGCGCACCGCGTCGTTCGGCCCGAGCGCGCCGCGCCAGGTCGAGCCGGCCAGCGCCGTACCCGCCACGCGCAGCGTGAGCGAATGGTCGATGGGCGCATCGGCCGGCAGCAGCGCGCCGTCGAAGGCGTAGCCGTCCATGGCGGAGTTGTCGTGCGGCGGCACGCTCACGGGCGAGACGAGGTCGTCCGCCAGCACGCGGCCGAGCGCGTCGCGCAGCGCGACCTCTTCGGTGTCGGCCACGGCCAGCGGCGCTACGAGGCGCGCGAGAAAGGCGGCGACGGTGTCGACGTCGAGGTCGCCCGCGTCGTAGTCCGCGAGGTCGGCGGCGATGGCGGCGATGCGGCTCATGGCTGTTCGAGCGTCTGCAGGTCGGCCAGCGTGTTCGCGTTGAAGAAGGCGTCGGGCGCGTCGCCGGGGCGGTCGAAGGGAACGGTCAGGGCGTTGTGCTGCGCGGTCCAGGCGCCGACCTTGCGGCCGCCTTCCTCGACAAAGCGGCGCAGGCTGTCGCGCAGTTCGATGTGCAGCAGGCAGAACACCGGCTGGCGACGCAGCACCGTGCGGCCGTCGGCCTCGGTTTCAGGCGCGGCGGCCATGGCGATGCGCGCGTGGGCGCCCTCGGCGGCCAGGGCTTCGGCCAGCCGCGCCGCCAGGTCGGGCGGAAAGCGTGGCGTGTCGCAGGGCACGGTGAGCAGCCAGGGCGTGGGGCAGTGTTCGAGTCCGCTCAGCATGCCGGCCAGCGGGCCGGGGTGGTCGGGCACGCTGTCGGCGAACACGGGCACGCCCAGCGCCTCGTAGGCCGCGAAATTCCGGTTGGCGTTGATCAGCACGCGGCCGACCTGCGGCCGCAGCCGCCGCACGGCGTGCGCGGCGAGCACTTCGCCCTGGAGCAGTTGCAGGCCCTTGTCGACCCCGCCCATGCGGGTGCCGCGCCCGCCGGCGAGCACGAGGCCCGTGATGTCGGCCGCTGCGATGGCCGGTGCGGTACCCATGGCTGGCGGCCTCATCCGCCGATGTAGCTCATCTCGACGCGCCGGGGCGCTGCCGCGTCGGGGGCGCTGTCGTCGGGGCCGCGCAGGGCGCGCAGCTCGGAATAGCGGTCGGCGCGGCCCTGCCAGATGTGGCCGATGGCGGAGGCGATGTCGCCGTCGCTCGCGCCATCGCGCAGCATCGGGCGCAGGTCGTGGCCGTGGCTGGCGAACAGGCACAGGTACAGCTTGCCCTCGGTCGACAGGCGCGCGCGGCTGCAGTCGTGGCAGAAGGCCTGGGTCACGCTGCTGATCACGCCGATCTCGCCGCCGCCGTCGGCATAGGCCCAGCGCTGGGCGGTCTCGCCGGGCGTGGTGGCTTCGAGCGGCACGAGCGGAAACTCGGCCGCGATGCGGGCGATGACCTCGGCCGAGGGCAGCACCTCGTCCATGCGCCAGCCGTTGGTGGCGCCCACGTCCATGTACTCGATGAAGCGCAGCACGACCTTGCCGCCGTGGTGCTCGCGGAAGTAGCGCGCCATCGGCAGGATTTCCTGCTCGTTGGTGCCGCGCTTGACCACCATGTTGACCTTGATCGGGCCCAGGCCCGCGGCCAGGGCGGCGTCGATGCCTGCCAGCACGTCGGCCACCGGAAAGTCGACGTCGTTCATGTGGCGGAACACGGCGTCGTCCAGGCTGTCCAGGCTCACGGTCACGCGCTGCAGGCCGGCGGCTTTCAGCGCGGCGGCCTTGCGTTTCAGCAGCGAGCCGTTGGTGGTGAGCGTGAGCTCGAGCGGGTCGCCGCCGGGCGTGCGCAGCTCGGCCAGTTGGGCGATGAGCCCCTCGATGTGCTTGCGCAGCAGCGGCTCGCCGCCAGTCAGGCGGATCTTGTGCACGCCGTGCGAGGCGAACAGGCGCGCCAGGCGCGTGATTTCCTCGAAGCTCAGCAGGGCGCTGTGCGGCAGGTACTGGTAGTCCTTGTCGAACACGTCCTTGGGCATGCAGTAGCTGCAGCGGAAGTTGCAGCGGTCGGTCACGCTGATGCGCAGGTCGGTCAGCGGACGGCCCAGCCGGTCGGCCAGCAGGCCGGTGGCGGGCACGGCAATGTCCGGCGCGGCCACGACGGCGTGGCCGGCCTGAGCGATCGGAATGACGGTGCTGCTGCTTTTCTTCATGGGGCGATGCCGATTTTGCGCCATGGCCCGCGACCGCGCGCCATGCGGGCTACTTCAGCACTGCTGCATAGACCATGTTGCGCGCGAGGCTTCGGTAGTGGGTGCGGTACTTGGGCGATTGCAGCATCAGCACCACGAACAGCTCGTTCTTCGGATCGACCCACATGTAGGTGCCGCCCGCGCCGCCCCAGTTGTATTCGCCGCCGCCGGACGGGTAGGGCGCCTCGCCGTCGTTGCGGCGCACCGCGAAGCCCAGGCCGAAGCCGTAGCCGGGGCCAGGCAGGTACAGCGGGCCGGGCACGATGCCGGCGCCGGCGTTCGAATGGTCGGTCGTCATCAGCGCCAGCGTGCGCGGGCCGAGGTAGCGCGTGCCGTCGAGCGTGCCGCCGTTGAGCAGCATCTGCAGGAAGCGCGCGTAGTCGGACGCGGTCGACACCAGCCCGCCGCCGCCCGACTCGAACTTGCGCACGATGCGCGGGTCGTTCAGGTCGGCGCCCACGCCGAAGCTGCGGTCGCTCGGCAGCGGCTCGGCGATGCGCGGCTGGCGCGCCGGCTCGGGCACGTAGTAGGTGGTGTCCTTCATGCCCAGCGGGTCGAACAGGCGCGCCTTTTCGAACTGGTACAGCGACTGGCCCGACACCACCTCGACCACGCGGCCCAGGATGTCGGTCGAGTAGCTGTAGTCCCAGGTCGTGCCGGGCTGGTAGGCCAGCGGCAGCTTGGCCAGGCGCTGCGAGAACTCGGCGCTGGTCGGATCGCCTTCCGCAAGGTTGGCGGCGTTGTAGGCCTGCTTGACGAGGCCCGGGCCGAAGAAGCCGTAGGTCAGGCCCGAGGTGTGGCGCATGAGGTCCTGCACGGTGATCGGGCGGCGCGCGGGCACGGTCTCGAGCACCGGCTTGCCGTCGGTGCCGGGCTTCTCGATGCCGACCGTCATGCGGGCGTACTCGGGCAGGTACATCGCGACGGGGTCGTCCAGCTTCATGCGGCCGTCTTCCACCAGCATCATCGCGGCGACCGTGGTGATGGGCTTGCTCATCGAGTAGATGCGGAAGATGCCGTCGCGCGGCATCGGCGTGCCGGCGGTGGCGTCGAGCTTGCCGACCGGTTCGAACCACGCGACCTTGCCCTGGCGAGCGACCAGCAGCACCGCGCCGGGGATCTTGCCGGCGGCCACGTCGGCCCTGAGCACGTCGGTGAGCTTCTGCAGGCGTTCGCCCGACAGGCCCACCGACTCGGGCCGGGCGGTGGGCAGCGACTGGGCGGTGGCGAGCAGCGGCAGGGCGAGGCTCAGGCCGAGCAGGGCCGTGCGCACCAGGGCGCGGCGCTTCAGGAAGGTCATGCGTGTTGTCTCCGTCGGTGGTGGATGGATGGAACCGGCAGGACGGTCTTGACGCCGTCCGTGCGAACCGGTCGCGGGGCAGTGTATCGGCGGATGGGCCGCAGGGCGGCACGCGACGAGCTGGCCGATTGGCGGCATCTATGGCGCCGATATCTTGACGCAGACAATGAGAATTACTATCATTTGAACGCCTGAGTACGCAGCACAAGCACCACGCAAAGGGCTCTCTTCCAACAAGGAGCTTCCGAACCGTGCCGTACACCCTGCCAGCCTTGCCCTATGCCTTCGACGCGCTCGAACCCCACATCGACGCGCAGACGATGGAGATTCACCACGGCAAGCACCACCAGACCTACGTGAACAACCTGAATGCGGCGTTGAAAGACACGCCGCTTGCGGACACGCCGGTCGAAGCCCTCATCGCCGGTGTCGAGGAATTGCCCGAGGCGCTGCGCGCCCCCGTGCGCAACAACGGCGGCGGCCACGCCAACCACAGCCTGTTCTGGACCGTCATGGCCCCGGTGGGCGAGGGTGGCGGCGGGGCGCCTTCGGGCGCGCTCGCGCAGGCCATCGACACCGACCTGGGCGGCTTCGACGCCTTCAAGGACGCTTTCACCAAGGCCGCGCTCACGCGCTTCGGCAGCGGCTGGGCCTGGCTGGTCGTCGGTGCCGACGACAAGCTGGCCGTGGAAAGCAGCGGCAACCAGGACAGCCCGCTGATGCGCGGCATCGGCTCGGGCAAGACCCCGATCCTGGGCCTGGACGTGTGGGAGCACGCCTACTACCTGAAGTACCAGAACCGCCGCCCGGAATACATCGCGGCCTTCTACAACGTGGTGAACTGGGCCGAGGTGGCCCGCCGCCATGCCGCCGCGACCGGCGGCCGATGAGCCGAAGAGGAGCCCGCCCATGAACGACACGCAGCTGCAGGGCACGGTGGCCACAGCGCCGCCGCCAAGGTCGCCGCGCTCGGTGCGCGAATGGATCGGCTTTGCCATCGTCGCGGCCGGCGCGCTGGCGCTGGCGTCGCAGTTCTGGTCCTTCGTGCGCGCCGACCCGCTGGTGTGGAACGCGCTGCGCGGCGGTTCGGTGGCGGCGCTGGCGACCGCGCTGGGCACGCTGCCGGTGCTGTTCTCGCAGAGGTTGCCCGACAAGCTGCAGGACACGCTGTTCGGCTTCGGCGCCGGCGTGATGCTCGCGGCCTGCGCCTTCTCGCTGATCATTCCCGGGCTGGACGCCGCCAAGTCGATCGGCGTCTTCGGCGGCGGCGACTGGGCGGCCGGCGGCGTGATCGGCACGGCCATCCTGCTGGGCGGCCTGGTGCTCATGACCATGGACCGCGTGCTGCCGCACGAGCACTTCATCAAGGGCCGCGAAGGGCAGAGCGGGCGCCAGCTGCGCCGCACCTGGCTCTTCGTGTTCGCGATCGCGCTGCACAACGTGCCCGAGGGCCTGGCCATCGGCGTCGGCTACGCGGCCAACAACGGCGTGCGCGCCGATGCGCTCGCCACCGGCATCGCGATCCAGGACGTGCCCGAGGGGCTGGTGGTGGCCGTGGCGTTGCTGGCGGCGGGTTACAGCCGCCTGTTCGCGGTGCTGATCGGCATGGCCTCGGGGCTGGTGGAGCCGCTGGGCGCCGTGCTCGGCGCGGCGGTGGTGGGGCATTCGGCGATGCTGCTGCCTTGGGGGCTGGGCTTCGCGGCGGGTGCGATGCTGTTCGTGATCAGCCACGAGATCATTCCCGAATCGCACCGCAAGGGGCACGAAGCCTATGCGACCAGCGGGCTGATGATCGGCTTCGTGCTGATGATGCTGCTGGACACCGCGCTGGGCTGACGCCCGGGCGCGGCGTCGTCAGCCTCAGCCGTGCTTGACGGCGATGGTTTTCAGGGTCGTGAAGCCGTACAGCGCCTCGAAACCCTTTTCGCGCCCGTAGCCCGACGACTTCACGCCGCCGAACGGCAGCTCGACGCCGCCGCCCGCGCCGTAGTTGTTGATGAACACCTGGCCGCTCTTCACGCGCCGGGCCATGCGGAACTGGCGCGCGCCGTCGGCCGTCCAGACGCCGGCCACGAGGCCGAACTGGGTGGCGTTGGCGAGCGCCACGGCTTCGTCCTCGTCGGCGAACTGCATCGCGGCGAGCACGGGGCCGAACACTTCTTCCTGCGCCAGGCGATGGCCCACGGGCACGTCGCGCAGCAGGGTCGGGGCCTGGTAGAAGCCGGTCTCGGGCGCTTCCTCGACCACCACGCCCTGCGCCACCATCGGGATGCCGGCGTGCTGCGCATCGCTCAAAAAGTCCCACACGCGCTGCTGCTGCGTCTGGCGGATCAGCGGGCCGACGTCGAGGTCCATTGCCGCGGGGCCGACGCGCAGGGCTTCGAAGGCGTGGCCCAGGCGCTCGAGCAGGGGCTCGTAGATGTCGCGCTGGATCAGCACGCGCGAGCCCGCCGAGCAGGTCTGGCCGGCGTTCTGCACGATGGCGTTGATCACCACGGGAATCACCGCGTCCAGGTCGGCGTCGGCGAACACGATCTGCGGGCTCTTGCCGCCCAGCTCGAGCGTGACCGGGCAGTGCCGTTCGGCCGCCACCTGCTGGATCAGCGTGCCGATCTTCGGGCTGCCCGTGAAGCTGATGTGGTCGATGCCTTCGTGGCGTGCGAGCGCGTCGCCCACCTCATGGCCGTAGCCCGTCACGATGTTGAGCGCGCCGGCCGGAAAGCCGACCTCGGCCGCCAGCTGCGCCACGCGGATCAGCGAGAGGCAGGCGTCTTCGGCGGGCTTCACCACGCACACGTTGCCGGCCGCCAGGGCGCCGCCCACGCTGCGCCCGAAGATCTGCATCGGGTAGTTCCACGGAATGATGTGGCCCGTGACGCCGTGCGGCTCGCGCCAGGTGAAGACGCTGTAGCCGTCCTGGTAGGGAATGGTCTCGCCGTGCAGCTTGTCGCAGGCGCCGGCATAGAACTCGAAATAGCGCACCAGCGCCACCGCGTCGGCGCGGGCCTGCTTCACGGGCTTGCCGCAGTCGCGCTGCTCGATGAGCGCGAGCTCGTCGACGTGCTCGGCGATCTTCTGCGAAAGCTTGAAGAGCAGGCGGCCGCGGTCGGCGGCGCTGACCTTGTGCCACACGCCCTCGAAGCAGTCGCGCGCGGCGCGCACGGCGGCGTCGATGTCGGCTGCGTTGCTGCGCTGGATCTCGTCGAAAGGCTGGCCGTCCGACGGGTCGATGACGGGGAGGGTGCGGCCGGAGGCGGAGGGAACGTCCGCGTTGGCGATGTAGTTGAGCTGCATGGGGCGAGATTTTGCGCGAAGCCCGCCCCGCGCGTGGCGCCCCGGCCGGCCCGCCTTACTTCGCCGCGGTGGCTTTGGGCAGCGCGCGCACGGCGTTCAGCATGCGCTCGACATGCTTGTCGGGGTTGAGGTTCTGGTAGTAGTAGGCGACCTTGCCGTCGGTCGCGATCACGTACGACAGGCGGTTGGCGAAGTCGGGCCGGGTCTGCATCAGCGCATCGAAGCCCTGGATCACGGTCTTGCCCTGGTCGGAGGCCACCGGAAAGCGGCTCTGGCACGACTTGACCGAGAACTTGGAGAGCGTGTCGATGTCGTCGGCCGACACGCCGATCACCGAGGCGCCCAGCGCGGCGAACTGGTCGACCGCCTCGGCGAAGGCGTGGGCCTCGATGGAGCAGTCGTTGGAGTCGGCCGCCGGAAAGAAGTACAGCACCACCGGCCCCTTGGCCAGCGCCTCGGCCAGCGAGTAGCGGAAGGTCTTGCCGCCGAGCGCGGCCGTGGCCGTGAACTTGGGCACCGGGTCGCCGATGTCGAGTGCGGCGTGGGCAGTGGGTACCCCGGCGGCGAGGGCCGCGGCCCACAAAGCGGTGCGCAAAAGGAGCGATCGGGCCATGATGTAACTCCGAAGCGAAGTGAATCGAATTCTAGGACGACGCTTCGCAAAATGGGCCCCGTTGAAACCGCCGCGGGAGGACCGGCGTACATCAGGGCAGTGGCATCCACAACGACAAGAGGAACCCGACCATGAACGCCTGGGCCCGATCTCTTCTGCGCACGGCGCTGGCCGGCGTGCTGCTGGCATTGCTCGGCGCGTGCGGCTCGCTGCCGCCGGCGCGCGAACGCCCGGCCGAACACGCCGCCGCCGCCGACCCGGGCACCGCGCTCGCGAAGATCGTCGCGGCCTCCACGCCGCCCGGCGAGCATTCGGGCTTCCGGCTGATGCCGCTGGGCGTGTACTCGCTCGACGCGCGCCTGCAGCTCGCGCAGCGCGCCGAGCGCTCGCTGGTGGTGCAGTACTACCAGCTCGAGAACGACGCCACCGGCCGGCTGCTGCTGCGCACGCTGCGCGAGGCGGCGGCGCGCGGCGTGAAGGTGCGGGTGCTGGTGGACGACCTGTACACGGTGAAGAGCCAGCAGCTGTTGCTGGCGCTGTCCGAGACGCCCAATGTGTCGGTGCGCCTGTTCAACCCGTTCTGCTGCGCGCGCGACGGGTTCCTGTCGCGCTTCGTGGTGTCGATCTTCGACATCCATCGGCTCAACCACCGCATGCACAACAAGCTCTTCATTGCCGACGGCGCGATGGCGGTGGTGGGCGGGCGCAACATCGCCGACGAGTACTTCGTGCTGAGCGAGGCGCAGAACTTCATCGACATGGACGCGCTGGTGGTCGGCAAGGTGGTGCCGCAGCTCGAGAGCATCTTCGACGCCTACTGGAACAGCGACCAGATCTGGCCCATTGCCGAGATCGTGCGCAAAGAGGCCGGCGCCGCCACCTTCGATGCCGAGATCGGCATGTCGGGCCCGCCGCCGAAGGTCGTGCTGCCGCCTTCCGACATCCTCGGCTACGGCCCCATCGCCGAAGAGCTCGACGGCGGCCGCATGGGCCTGCTGTGGGGCGAGGCGCGCGCCATCGCCGACCCGCCCTCCAAGCCCACGACGCTGACGGCCGAGGACGCCATTGCCACCAGCGTGACGATGAAGGTCTGGGCGCTGCTGCTCGACGCCAAGACCGAGGTCGACCTGACCTCGCCCTACCTCGTGCCGGGCGAGCGCGGCATGGCCGCCTTCGAGGACCTGGCCAAGCGCAAGGTCAAGCTCACGCTGCTGACCAATTCGCTGGCCGCCAACGACGAGCCGCTGGTGCACACCGGCTACGCGCGCTACCGCGAGCGCCTGCTGAAAGGCGGCGCTGACCTGTACGAGCTGAGCCCGCAGCGCACCACCGCGAGCATGCGCTTCGGCAGCTTCGGCAACTCGCTGGGCCGGCTGCACGCCAAGACCGCCGCCATCGACAAGACGCGCATCTTCATCGGCTCGATGAACCTCGACCCGCGCTCGGCCAGCCAGAACACCGAGATGGGCGTGGTGGTCGACAACCCGCAGCTGGCGCGCGAGATGCTGCGCATCATCCACGTGAGCAAGCTGCAGAACTCGTACCGGCTGCGGCTGTCGAAGGAGGGCGGCACGCTCGAATGGCTCACGAACGACGGCGAGAAAGAGGTGATCCTCACCTCGGAACCCGAGTCGGGTTTCTTCCAGCGCCTGTACAACACCCTGATCTCCCCGCTGGTGCCCGAGATGCTGTTGTAGCCTCGGGGGATGGCGCAGACCTTCACTTCTCTTTCGGCTCCGCAGGTCATGCTGTGGGGCCTGCTGTTCTTCGGCGGCATCTACCTGGGTTTCGGCGCGCTCACCTGGCTGCTCACGAAGCGCGTGCTGCCGGCGCTGGGCATCGGGCGCGCGCTCGATCCGCGGCCCTTGCAGCCCGGCCAGCTGCGGCGCGAGCTCACGCAGTCGGGCATCTCGGTGCTGATCTTCGGGCTGGGCATGGTGTTTCCGTGGGGGCTGCTGCAGCTGGGCTGGGCGCGACTGGAGCCCGACGCGGGCTGGCGCCGCATCGGCATCGAGATCCTCGTGCTCGCGGTGTGGAACGACGTGCATTTCTGGCTCAACCACCGGCTGCTGCACACGCGCTGGCTGCGGCGTTTTCATGGGCCGCACCACCGCTCGTTCGTGACCACGCCATGGGCCACCTACAGCTTTCATCCGATCGAGGCGCTGATGCTCGGCAACGTGATCCTGCTGCCGATGGTGCTGCACGACTTCAGCTTCTGGTCGCTGGCGTCGGTGCCGGTGTTCAGCCTGTTCTTCAACTGCGTCGGGCATTCGAACTACGACTTCGTGCCCGGCGTGTCGTACAGCCACTGGTTCGCCGCGAGCCGCCGTCACCACCTGCACCATGCCGTGCACAACGGCAACTACGGCTTCCAGTTCACCTTCATGGACCGGCTGTTCCGCACGCGCATCGCGGCCGATGCGGCCGAGCCGCTGTTCCAGGCGTTTCGAAAGAAGCATGGCGCCACGACGGCCTGACGCGCGCCATCGGCTGCCGCGGCTGCGCCACTGGCGCGACTGGCAAAGCCTGGCGTACCTCGTCGCCTTGCCCGCGCTGGCGGCGTGGCAGTGGGTGCACGGTTTCCAGGTGGTGCCGTATGCGCTGATGCTGTTCCTCACGCTCGGCATCGGCGTGATCCACCACAACCACGTGCACCTGCGCATGTGGCGCGGGCGGCGCATGAACCGGCTCACCGACTTCTGGATCACGCTGCTGCAGGGCCATCCGACCTTCGTCTTCTGGCCCGCGCACGTGGCCAACCACCACCGCCATCGCCATGGGCCGAAGGACGTGGCGCGCACCTACCGCTTCGGCGGCGACACCAACCATCTGTGGGGCTACCTGCTGCACCCGTTCCAGGCCGTGTGGGTGCTGACGCCGCTGTTCTTCGGCTGGCTCGCGCGGCTGCACCGGCACCACCGCGGCGCCTGGCGCTACTGCATGGCGCAGTACGCGCTGTGGCTGGCCAGCTGGAGCGTGCTGCTGGCGATCGACTGGCGCAAGGCATTGCTGTTCGTGATCGTGCCGCAGCTGCACGGTCTGCATTGGCTGCTGGCCACCAACTACCTGCAGCACGCGCACGCCGACGGCCGCAAGACGCCGCGCAAGGAGGCACCCGGCGATACCCGCGGTAGCCAGCTGAACTACGCGCGCAATTTCGAGGGGCTGGTGAACCCCTTGCTGTTCAACATCGGCCTGCACACCGCACACCACGAGAACCCGCATGCCCATTGGTCCGAGCTCACGCACCTGCATCACACGCGCTACCGCGCGCAGGTGGCACCCGCGCTCAACGAGGGCGGGCTGGTGCCCTACATGGTGCGCGTCTTCGTGCTGGGGACCGTGTGGCCGCGTTTTCGCAGCCGCTCGCTGATGCCTCCCGATTCACCTATTGCCTGAACCCATGCCCGTTTCATTCCAACGCGTGTACCTCGAAAGCGCCGGCTATTTCATGCCCGGCGAGCCTGTTCCCAACGACCGCATGGACGCGTACATCGCGCCGCTCAACCGCATGTCGGAGCGCATCAAGCGCCGCATCCTGGCCGAGAACGGCATCCTCACGCGGCACTACGCGATCGACGAAGAAGGCGTGACACGCCACACCAACGCGCAGTTGGCGGCCGGCGCGATCCGCGACTGCCTGCAGCGCAGCGGCGCCGAGCTGTCGCGCGTGTCGCTGCTGGCCAGCGGCTCCTCGGGCGGCGACACGTTGATGCCCGGCTTCGCCAACATGATCCAGGGCGAGCTGGCGGCGCAGCCGATGGAAACGCATTCGGTGCACGGCATCTGCGCGGCCGGCGTGTCGGCGATCCAGACGGCGGCGCAGGGCATCGAGCTGGGCGCGCACCGTTCGGCGCTGGCGGTGGCCAGCGAAATGCCGTCGCGCCTGTTCAAGCGCTCGCGCTTTGCCGCGCGCGGCTACGAGACCGACTTCGACTCGCACTTCCTGCGCTGGATGCTGTCCGATGGCGCGGGCGCGCTGCTGCTGTCCGACGGCACGCCCGCGCTGGCTGGCAAGCCGGGGCTGCGCCTGAAGTTGAAGTGGGTGCACCAGCGCGCCTTCTCGGGCGACTATCCGGTGTGCATGCAGCTGGGCCTGACCGAAGACCGTGCGCGCGGACACCTCGATTTCGGCTCGTGGGCCGAGGCCGAGGCGGCCGGCGCGCTGTCGCTGCGCCAGGACATCCGCCTCTTGCCCCACCTGTTCGACATCGGCATCCACGAGTACGCGGGCCTGGTGCGCGACGGCTGGGTCGATCCGAAGCGGGTCGACCATTTCCTTTGCCACTACTCGTCGGAAAAATTCATCCCGGTGGTCGAAGACCTGATGGCCAAGGCCGACCTGGCGATTCCGCGCGAGCGCTGGTGGAGCAACCTGGCGTGGCGCGGCAACACCGGCGCGGCATCGATCCTCGTGATGCTGGCCGAGTTCCTGCACACCAAGGCGCTGAAGCCGGGCGAGCAGATCTTCTGCTACGTGCCGGAGTCGGGGCGCTTCATGGCGGCGTACATGCTGCTCGAGGTCGAAGCCGTCGATGCGGCGCCCGTCGTGATCGCGCCCCGCGCGGCGGCGGTGACGCCCGACGACGACCTCGTCATCGCACCCCCGCACGACCCGGCCGCCGCGCCCGAAGGCCTGGGCGCCTTGCTCACCGAGCTGGCCGCCATCTGGCACGACTACCGCTCGCGCGTGTGGCGCACGCCGCTGATCCGCCAGATCCGCGAGCGCCGCTTTGCCGTGCCCGACTACCTGAACTGGATGGAGCAGTGGGTGCCGCAGGTGCGCGAAGGCAGCCTGTGGATGCGCGAAGGCGCCGCCTCGCTCAGCGAGCCGTACCGCATGCTGTCGTCGCTGATCGACGTGCACGCGGGCGAGGAGCAGAACGACTTCAACATCCTCTTCAGCGACTACCGCAAGGCCGGCGGCACGGTCGAATCGATCGACGAACTGCGCCGCAACCCCGGCGGCGAGGCGCTCAACGCCTACCTGCACGGCCTGGCCGCCACGCGCGACCCGATCGGCCTCCTGGGCGCGATCTACATCATCGAAGGCACGGGCCAGCGCATCGTGCCGGCGCTGCTGCCGCTGCTCAAGGCCAGCCTGAAGCTGCCGCCCGATGCGTTCCGTTTCCTCGAGTACCACGGCCACAACGACGAGCACCACTTGAACCGCTGGCTCGCCGCGGTCGAGATGGTGATGGCCGTGGAAGGGCAGGCCCGCGCCGCCCGCCAGATTGCCGACACCGCGCGCCACACGGCGGCGCTGTACCTGATGCAGTTCCAGCACATCACTGAGCGAATGCCCCATGGATCGAACGCCTGAGTTTTTGAAGCAAGCCCACGACGAGCGCGACCCCAGCCCCTGGCTGGCGCTGTACCTCGACCAGAGCACGCCGCTGCCCGACGACGTGAAGGCCGCGTGGCTGGCCGACTCGAGCGCGGCCTCGCGCCAGTACCTGCTGCCGTTCCTGCGCCCGATCGCGCGGCTGACGATCATCCTGATCCAGATCGTGAAGGTGTTCGTGCCGCGCAATTGGTCGCACTCGATGCTGCTGCACCGCTTCCTGGCGTGGGGGCTCAAGCGCTTCGTGTCGCCCGAGGCCAACTGGCTGATCCTGCGGCACTTTCACCTGGGCTCGCAGGTGCTGGCCTTCATCGGGCGCAACTCGCCCGCGCCCGTGGGCACGTCGCCGCTGGAACCGGCCGACATCGACGCGCTGAAGGACGAGATGTTCCTGAAGCACGACCTGAATTTGTTCAACTTCGTGATCCGGCTGAACACGGCGCTGCGCGACAAGGGGCTGGCGCTGTGCAAGGCCGAGCAGGTCGATTTCTCGATGATCCAGCCGCCGGCGTTGCGGCTGGAAGACATGCCCCAGGGCAAGCTCAATTTTCTCGACCTGCAAAGCGCCATCGAGCTGTTCACGCCGTTGTACCAGCTGATGCTGACCGACAACGATTTCTGGCGCGCCGCCAACTCCTTGCAACTGGACGAAACCATCGGCATCTACGCGGCGACGATCCTGAACGCGCCGGAGCACCTGATCCTGGTCAACAACAAGCATCCGCTGGTGCCACTGTCGACTTTGCGGGCCGGGCACCGGCTGGTGATCCACGGCCTGTCGACCGAAATGCTTCACAGCCTGCTCCAGCGCATGCGCGCTGCGCAGGAAGCCATGTCGACAGAGACACTTCCGCGCGACCCGCCCCTTGCATAGGGGTATGCTGTCCCCACATGCAAACCATGAACACGACCCGAAATCCGTCCCCCAAGACCGATCTGGCGGTGACCCACGTGCTGGCTCAACTGCTGGAGAGGCTTGAGCACAGCGCCGTGCCGGTTGGTGCCGAGCAGTACCGCTCGGTGGTCGAGCACCTGGTGCATGAATTCGAAGACGTCGAGCCCGGTGCCGAATTGGGGCAGTTGCTCGATGCCTATCCGGCCGCCTCCGAGGTCTACGAAAATATGAATTACCAGCACGCCGGCCTTTGCCGCTCGGCGCTGGACGTTTCCCTGGCCGCCGAAGGCGCAGCCAGGGAAGCCATTGCCCGCGCCATGCGCGGTGACGAATCGAACAAGGACAAGATGCATGGCCAAGGGTGAAGTGAAAACGGCAGTGGTGGCGGACGGGCTGCGCTACAAATCGAAGGCGCCGGGCTCTCCGTTCCGCGCCTCGGCGTCGTTCAGCGGGGCCACGATGTCCTGCTTCATGTGCGGCAAGCACCGCGTGCGTTCGCAGCTGCGCACGCGCCAGGTGCTGGGCAAGTCGCAGACCGTCTGCGCGCCTTCGTGCAAGGCGCTCGACGAGGCCCTCGAGGCCGAAGCATCGTCGAGCTGAGCGCCTAGCACGGCGCCGCGTCGCGTTGGCGACATGGCCTCATCGGCATGTCGTCGATTGCCTTCCATCCCGGTCGCAATCGATATACAGTTGGACACAAATGATGCAAGTAATTGCATTTAATCTAAAGTTCTAATTTGTAGCCGATGACCACTCAAATCCAGCAAGAAGGCGATCGGTGCCCCGCAGCGGGCGTGGATTTTTCTCTGCGTGGAGGGCCTGAGCTGTGAACAAGCCACGTCACGTCGTCATGCAGGTCGTCAAGCGTTCGTCCGGCAGCGCCACGCACCACGTCGAATTCCTCATGGACGACAACTTCGCCGAGCGCCTGCGCCAATTGCGCTCGCTGGTGCCGCCGCTGGGTGCCCTCAACAAGCAACGCGACCTCGTGATCGACAAGGTTCGCGTGCGCCTGCCCAACGCCATCTGGCGCTCGGGCAACGAGATCGCGATCGACGGCGGGGTGGACGGCTCCTGCATCGTGATTGCGGCCGAGGGCTCGTTCAACTGCGGCGGCAAGGACCGCCGCACACGCGAAAAACTCGTGACCTACAACTTCTCGATCGCACGCTTGATCGAGCTGCACGGCGAACGCCCCGAAGGCGAAACGCTCTACATCCGCGACGGCGTGTTCGCGAATGACGAGCCCGCCGAATCGCCGGCCGGCCGCTGGGTGGCGTCCATGCACGAACTCGAAGTGGTGATGCGCGTGCCCGATGCGCCGTCCGATTTCGACACGCTGCACGACCTCACGTTGCGCGCCGACGGGCAGCCGACGCAGGCGGGCGCGCTGAGCCCGCACCGCGCCAGCATCTACTGACGAACTCAGGCCGACGTGGCTGCAGGCGTGCCCACGGGCGTGAACTGCGCGCCGTTGTCGGCCAGCCAGCGCGCCGAGAGGCTGCTGTCCTGCTGGTCGGGGTGGAAGTCGCTGCGCAGGTACTGGCGCCAGCCCGCGAGATTGCCCCGCAGCAGGCCGCCGCGGCCCAGCAGGATGCGCGCGGCGCTCTTCCAGGTGGCCCACTTCCACAATTGCTTTTCATGCCGCAGGTTGTCGACCGTCTGGCGCATCAGGTCGCCGAGGAACATCACCGTCACGCGGCGGAACCAGCGCGTGCGCCATTCGTCGGAGCCGCCCGCGGCCTTGTAGATGTCGAAGGCCACGCTCTTGTGCTCCAGCTCTTCCGCGCTGTGCCACAGCCACATCGTGCGCAGCCGGGGCTCGGCGCCGTCGAGGATCTCGGGGCGGGCCAGCAGCCACTCGGCGAACATGGCCGTGAAGTGCTCGGTGGCGGCCGTCACGGCCAGCGCGTGGCGCGGATCGGCGCCGTCCATCAGTTCCATGCGCTGGCTGGCGCGCTCGGTCCAGCGGTCGACCAGGCCCTGCTGCTCCAGGTGCGCGTTGAACAGCGAATGGATGCGCCGGTGCGTCGCCTCCTGGCCGATGAAGCCGCGCACGTCGGCGCGGTGGCGTTCCTGCACCTCGGGCGGCAGCGTGGCCATGGCGTCGCGCACGGCGTCGATGAAGAACTGCTCGCCAAAGGGGAAGCTCATCGACAGGGCGTTGAAGAAAGCCGTCGAAAACGCATCGCCGCCGCACCAGTCGCGCGAGAAGGGCGGTTGCAGGTCGATCAGCAGGCGGCGGACTACGAGTTCGGTCATGGGGTGGCAATTCCTGAGTTCGAGGGTAAAAGTTGGTACAACTCCGTACCGCGTGCCGCCATGGTGCAATTGTGAGCTGGTACTGTCAAGTACCAAGGCGTAGGAGAATGAATCGCACATGACTGCCACCATCGACAAAACCGCCACGCCCGATGCCGCCGAAGGCGCGCCCAGCGAGCACTACGCGCGGCTGCTCCAGGGCATGGCGCATGCCGTGGCGGCCAAGGGCTACGCCGACACCACCATCGCCGACATCGTGCGCGAGGCCGCCGTGTCGCGGCGCACGTTCTACGAGCACTTCAGCACCAAGACCGAGTGCCTGATCGCGCTGTACGAAACGGCCAGCCGGCTCGGCCTGCAGGCCGTGAGCGAGGCCTTCGACCCGGCCCAGCCCTGGCACACGCAGGTGGAGCAGGCGATGACCGCCTACATGGACTACCTCGCCCAAGACCCGGTGCTGCTGCGCACGCTGTTCGTCGAGATCCTCGGGCTGGGCCTGCCGGGCCTGGCGGCGCGGCGGCGCGTGAACGGCGAGATCGCCAACTTCATCCAGGTGGCGATCAACAGCAGCGACTCAGGCGAGGTGCCCGCAGCACACATGAGCAGCCAGATGGCGATGACGGTGGTGGGCGGCATCAACGAACTGGTGCTGCAGGCCATCGAGCAGGACCGCGTGGGCGACCTGCGCGAGCTGGTGGCGCCCGCCACGCGGCTGGTGCGCGCCGTGGCGGCGGACAGCCGGCGCTAGTCGCGCTCGTTCTGGCGCGGCGTGGCCGCAGCCCACAGCACGAGCAGTCCCACCACCACCATCGCCGCCAGCGCGCCGAGGTACGGCAGCACGTCGTGCAGCGGCGCCCCCATCTGGTTGAGTCGCAGCGAGGCCTGGATGCCCGCCGTGCTCGGGAACAGCCAGCGCAGCGCCTGCAGCGGCGCGGGCAGGGCCTCGACGGGCCATGAAAAGCCCGAGAGAAAAGCCATCGGCAGCGCCGTGAAGAGCAGCACCTGCAACGCACGCTCGCGGTCGCGGAACCAGCAGCCCAGCAGCAGGCCGAGCACGCAGATCGCGGGCACGTAGAACAGCAGCAGCACCAGCGCGCCGAATGGATTGCCGCCGCGCGGGTAGTCCTGCAGGAAGAACACCCAGCCGAAATAGAACAGGCCGCTCAGCACGCCGAAGCCCGACAGCGCGCCCAGCCGCCCCAGCCACGCACCCATGCCCGCACGCAGCCGACCGGCCTCGGCCCAGGTGCCGGCCAGCATCGCGACGCCCATCAGCAGCGTCTGCTGCAGGATCAGCAGCGCCACCGCCGGCACCACGTAGCTGCCGTAGCCCTCGGTCGGGTTGAACAGCGCCACCAGTTGCGTGTTGAGCGGGCTGCGGCTGCGCGCGGCCTGGACCGCGCTTTGGCCGCCGGCCTGCAGCTTGCGGATCTCGACACCGGCCGACACCGTGCCCACCGCCTCCGAGAAGCCGTACAGCACCGCCTTGTTCAGCAGCGCGTAGGCGCCGTTGCCCTCGATGCTCACCACCGCCGGCGTGCCGCGCAGCACGTTGCGCTTGAGGTCCTGCGGCACCAGGGCGTAGCCTTCGATCTCGCCGCGCCACAGCGCCTGCTGCGCCTCGTGCACGTCGGACGTGACCATGCGCACGTCCAGCCGCGGGCTGGCCATGGCGAAGCGCGCGATCTGCCGCGACAGCCCGCTGTGGTCCTGGTCGACCACCGCCACCGGCACCCGCGTGACGGCCTGCGTGCCGTAGGGCCAGGGGTAGAAGAAGCCGTAAATGATGGGCGCGAGCAGCATGATCAGCAGCACGCCCTTGTCGCGCAGCACGCCGAAGGCGGTGTCGCGCCAGGCGGCGGCGAAGCCCTGGGTGCGCGTGCTCATCAGCGGCCTCCCCACGTCTCGGGCGCCGCGGCCGCACGCACCAGGAGCGTGGCCGACACGGCCAGCAGCACCGCGGTGCCCACCACCATCCACAGCGGCGTGGCGGCCGAGTAGGCCAACGGCGCGCCCATCTGCAGCTGCTCCATCTGCACGCGGATGTAGTGCGTGTAGGGCAGCAGGCCGGCCCACAGCTGTGCGAGCACCGGCATGGCGACCAGCGGAAAGCCCACGCCGCCGAACGCGAAGGCCGGCGCGGTGATGAAGCCGGTGGCCGACAGCGCGGTGCGCAGCGACCGCGTGAGGCTGGCCACGAAGGCGCCGAGCGCGATCGACAGCGCCAGGAACACCATCAGCGCGAACAGCGTCCATCCCACCGAGCCGACCGGGTGCCAGCCGCGGCCTGCCGTGATCCACAGCATGGCGGCCAGGCCCACCGCCGACAGGCTCGCGAACGGCAGCGCCAGCTTGCCCGCCAGCGCGGCCAGCGCCTCGGGCCAGCGCGGCGCGGCGCCGAGCCAGCCGCCCAGGCTGCGGTCGCGCAGCTCGCGGCCCACGGCCCAGGCGCCGGCCGTCATCGCGAGGATGTGCAGCAGCGCCGGAATGAGCGCGGCGCCGAGAAACTGCTCGTAGTCGGTCGAGGTGTTGAACAGCGCCACCATGCTGGCCTTGACCGGGTCCATGCTGACGCGCGCGGCCTTCATCGACTCGCCGCGCTTATTGCGCACCGCGAGCTCGACGCCGGCCGACACCGTGGCGACGGCGGTGCGCACGTCGCGCTGGATCAGGCTCGAGTGCGTGCCCAGCTGCGCGTTGTGCAGCAGCACGACCTGCCCGACGCGGCCCTGCTTGACGTCGCGGCTCAGCTCGCGCGGCAGCTGCACCGCCGCATCGACGGCGCCGCTGGTGAGCGCGCGCTGCATCTCGCCTTCGTCGGCGTACTGCTGCGCCACGCGCAGGCCCGGCGTGGCGTCCAGGAAGCGCACCAGCTGGCGCGAGAGGGCGGAGTGGTCCTGGTCGAGCACGCCGATTGGCAGGCGCTCGGGCAGGCCGGCCGAGAAGATCCACCAGATCAGGAACACCGCGAGCAGCGGCACCCACGAGATCATGGCCAGGTCCCACGGACGCGTGCGCAGCAGCGCGAATTCGCGCCGGGCGCTGGCGGTGGAAAAGCCGCGCAGGCTCATGGCGGGTGCGGCGTCAGTCGACCAGAACGCTCATGCCGGGGCGCGCGCCTTCGATCGGCTTGAGCGGCCGGGCGCGGACCTCGAAGGTGCGCACGTCGAAGCCGGCGCCGCCGCGCGTGGCGCGCCAGGTGGCGAAGTCGGGCAGCACGCCGCTGTAATACACCTTGAAGCGGGCGGTGCGCCGGTCTTCGGGCAGGGCGGGCAGGCGGGCGTCGAATTCCTTGTCGAGCGCGAAGCGGGCCAGCCGGTCTTCGCGCACGTTGAGCACCACCCACTGGTCGTTCAGGTCGACCACCGTGACCACGGCCACGCCCTGCGGCGAGAGCTCGCCGACCTTGGCGAGCACCTTGGCCACCTCGCCGACGACCGGGCTGCGCAGCTCGGTCTCGGCCTTGGCGGCTTCCACCTCGGCGACCACGCCGGCCACCTGCCGTGCCTGCGCGCTGGCGGCGGCCTTGTCTTCGGGGCGGGCGCCGGTGCGCGCCATGTCGTACTGCGCCTTGGCCGCCACGGCGGCGTCGCGCGAGGCCTTCCAGTTGGCCTCGGCCTCGTCGCGCTTCTGGTCGGCCACGAGGCCGTCGCGCGCCAGGCCGTCGACACGGCGGAACGACGTCTGCGCGAGCTGGGCGGCGGTTTCGGCGCGCTGCCACTGCATGCGCGCCATTTCGATCTCCTGCGGGCGGGCGCCGTTCTGCGCCTTGTCGGCCACGGCCTGCGCGGCCTGTTCGGCGGCGGTGGCCTGCGCCAGCTTGGCGCGCACCTCGGGGCTGTCCATGCGCACCAGCAGGGCGCCGGCCTGGATGCGGTCGCCTTCCTTCACCGCCACTTCGGCGATGCGCGCCGTGACCTTGCCGGCCACGTCGGTCTCGCGCGCTTCCATCTGGCCCTGGAACACCTCGGGCGCCGGCTGCGCGGCGCGCCAGAAGCCCCAGACGAGCAGCACCAGCACGAGCAGTGCGGCGGCGATGGCGATCAGTCGGCGGGTCTTGGCACTCATCATGGTCAGTTCACCTTCACGTCGGCGCGCGCGATGTAGTCGGAAAAAGTCTCGGACAGGCCCGCGCTCTCGAGCAGCTGCGCGAGCGCCTGCACGTAGTCGTTGGCGGCCTGCGCGCGTTCGGTCAGCACCTTGGCCTGGTTGGTCTCGGCGTCGATCAGGTCGAGCGTGGTGCTGGTGCCTTCGCGCAGCCCGGCGGTGCGCAGCTTGACCACCTCCTGTGCGAGCTCGACCGAGACCTTCATCTCGAGGTACTGGCGGCGTGCGTTGTCCAGCGCGCGCCAGTTGCGTTCGACCAACAGCGAGATGTCGCTGCGCGCCTGCAGGTCGGTGCGCTCGGCCTGCTCGACCTGCTTGTGCGAGGCGGCCGACAGCGCGTTGCGGTCGACCGAGTCGTACAGCGTCCAGCGCACGCCGAGGCCGGCCACCCAGTCGGCGTTGCCGCTCTTGATCTCGCGCGTGCCGAAGGCGATCACCTGCGGTCGGCGCAGGGCTTCTTCGCCTTCGTGCAGCTGCTCGGCCTGTGCCTTCTTGGCCGCGACCTTGCCCAGGCCCGGATGCCGCGTGAGCGCCGCATCGATGAAGTGGCCGAGCGGTTCGATCGGCGCACTGATGAGAAACAGCGGCGTCTGCGGCGTGACGCTGCCTTCGGCGCGCACCGTGCGCGCCAGGGCCACGCCCGCCAGCGCGGCGTCGTTCTCGGCTTTGCGGGCGTTGCGGCGCGCTTCTTCGTACGCGGCACTGGCCTGCAGCCGCTCGACGCGCGAAATGACGCCGGCCGCGAGCATCTTCTGCGCCGCCGCGTCATGCTGGGCGATGGTGCGCTCGGCCTGCAGGCGCAGCGTGGCCGCGCGCTGTGCGAGCTGGGCGCCGAAGTAGCGCTGCACCAGCAGCGTGTCGACCTCGTGGCCGGCCTGTTCGGCATCGGCCTGGGCCTCACGCGCCTGCGCCGAGACGAAGCCGCGCACCGCGTCGGTCGCGCCGCCCAGGTAGAGCGGCCACACGGCCGACACCGAGGCGTTGGCACCGGTGTCGTGGCGGTTCAGCGTGTAGCTGTTGGGCAGCTGCGGAATCGGCACGCGCGAGACGAAGCTCTGGATCGACGGCGGCAGCGACGAGCCGATCTGGCCGAGCTTCTGGTTGAGCGGATCGAGGTCGAGGTTCAGGTTCGCGTTGTACGCATAGGCCAGCCCCGAGATGCTGACCACCGGCCCGCCCAGGCGCTTGACGCCTTCGCTCTGCAGTTCCTTGGCCTCGACGGCGATGCGCGCGGCGGCCAGCTTGTCGGAGCGTTCGACCATGCGCTGGCGCGCGGCGTCGAAGCTCAGCGCCAGCGTGGAGGTGGTGTCGCCGCGGGCCTGCTGCTGCGCGAAAGCCGCGCCGCCGAGGAAGGCCGGCAACAGCAGCAGGGACGGAAGAAGGGCGAGGCGAGGTCGTGTCATCGGCATCAGGCGGTCTTGTGCAGCAGGGCGTCGAGCTCCTGCTGCAGGATCACGGGAAAGGCGGCCTGCACCGCCCCGGTGGCCAGCGGCCGTGCTTTCTCGAGCAGCTGCGCGGCGCGGCCGGCATCGAGGGTGTCGCCGGAGAGCAGGCTGTCGGCCAGCGTACGCAGCCAGCGCCGCGCCACGGTGCGCAGCGTGCGGACCATGGTTTCCTGCATGCCGATGACCGCTTCGAGCGGCAGGCCCAGCGCGGCCAGCTGTTCTGCGACCTGGCCGAGCGCCGGGCTCAGCACCTGCACCTGGCCGTCGGGCAGTTCGCGCATGAGGCCGGCGCGGGTGGCGCGGCCGAGCAGGGCGGGTGTCATCTGGCCCTGCCACTTGGTGGCCAGCGCCTGGGCCGACACCACCACGGGCGTTTCTTCGGCGAACAGGCTGCCCGACACCGAGCGGGCCACAGCCAGCAGGTCGGGCCAGGTGGAGGCCGGCGCGCGCGTGAAGATGCGGCGGATCGCCTCGATGCCGAAGCCCTGTTCGCGCAGTTCGCGGATCAGCGCCAGGCGCTGGACGTGGTCGGGGCCGTACAGGCCGAGCCGGCCCTGCAGCCGCGGTGGCGGCAGCAGGCCGCCCGTGGTGTAGGCGCGGATGTTGCGCACCGTGACGCCCGTGCGCGCCGCCAGGGCCTCGATGGAGAGGTCCTGCGGGGCCGTGGAATCGGGTGTGGCGGTGGATGCGTTCATGTGACAGTTTCAATGTTACATCGAAAATGTTGCATAAACCAGCCCGGATCGCGCGGTCCGGGCGGGGCATCCTCAGCCCGGCTTGCGCTGCGCCGGGTCGTAGAAGAACTGTTCTTCGGCGATGCGCTCGCCGTCCCAGCGCTGCCAGGCGATCTCTTCCATGCGCATGCGCCCGCCGCCCTTGAACGTGAACTCGAAGATCCAGTGAATGCCGACGTGGTCGCCGTTCACCAGCACCGGCCGCACGCAGGTCGACGCCACCGACTCGGTGCGCGCGAGCACGGCGCTTTCCTGTGCGACCAGCGTGCTGCGTCCGCGCCGCGGCTCGGCCTGGTTTTCGCGCATCGTGGCGTCTTCGGTGTAGAAGTCTTCGATGACCTGGGCATGCGCGCCGCCCTCGACGGCGGCAATGAAGGCTTCGAGCCGGGCGGGCGTGGGCATATCAGGACTTCACTTTCACTTCGACGCGGCGCGCTTCCGAGGCTGGGCCGTCGGCCTGCGACTGCTCGGGCTTGGCGAGTTCGATCTTGTCCTCGGGCGCGCCCGCCGCCTTGATGGCGTCGCGCACGGCCATGGCGCGCTGCTTGGCCAGCTCGGCGTTCTTGGCCGCGTCGCCGCTGGCGTCGTGGTAGCCGCTCACCAGCACGGTGCTGCCGCTCTGTACGGCCTTGATGACATCGGCCAGCGCCTCCTTGGCATTGGGCGCGACCTCGGCGCTGGCGCTCGCGAAGTAGAACTTCACGATGCCGTTCTCGACCTTCACCGCCGCGGCTTCGGTGGCTCCCACGGCCGCCGAGGCGAGGGTGGCGGCCGGCGTGGCCGCCGGTGCCATCGCGGCGGGGGCGGTGGCTGCAGGCGGCGTTTCGACCTTGGTCGGCACGGCCGCGGCCGCATCGCCGGCGTGGAACTTGACCACCAGTGGCACGATCAGCAGCGCCACGATGTTGATGATCTTGATCAGCGGATTCACCGCCGGGCCGGCCGTGTCCTTGTAGGGGTCGCCCACGGTGTCGCCGGTGACGGCCGCCTTGTGCGCCTCGGAGCCCTTGCCGCCGTGGTGGCCGTCTTCGATGTACTTCTTGGCGTTGTCCCACGCACCGCCGCCCGTGCACATCGAGATGGCGACGAACAGGCCCGTGACGATCGTGCCCATCAGCAGGCCGCCGAGCGCCTTCGGTCCGAGCAGCAGGCCGACCAGGATCGGCACCACCACCGGCAGCAGCGAAGGGATCATCATTTCCTTGATGGCCGCGCCGGTCAGCATGCCCACGGCCTTGCCGTACTCGGGCTTGCCGGTGCCTTCCATGATCCCAGGGATCTCGCGGAACTGGCGGCGCACTTCTTCCACCACCGCACCCGCCGCGCGGCCCACGGCCTCCATGGCCATCGCACCGAAGAGGTAGGGGATCAGGCCGCCGATGAACAGACCGACGATCACCATCGGGTCGCTCAGGTTGAAGCTGATGTTCAGCCCGAAGCTCTCGAGCTTGTGGGTGTAGTCCGCGAACAGCACCAGCGAGGCGAGGCCGGCGGAGCCGATGGCGTAGCCCTTGGTCACGGCCTTGGTCGTGTTGCCGACCGCGTCGAGCGGGTCGGTCACGGCGCGCACGCTGTCGGGCAGCTCGCTCATTTCGGCGATGCCGCCGGCGTTGTCGGTGATCGGGCCGTAGGCGTCCAGCGCCACCACGATGCCGGCCATGCTCAGCATCGACGTGGCAGCGACTGCAATGCCGTACAGGCCGGCCAGCGAGTACGAGGCCAGGATCGCGATGCACACGAAGATCACCGGCCAGGCGGTGGAGCGCATCGACACGCCAAGGCCCGCGATGATGTTGGTGCCGTGGCCGGTGGTCGAGGCCTGTGCGATGTGCTGCACGGGCTTGTACTGCGTGCCGGTGTAGTACTCGGTGACCCACACCAGAGCGGCGGTGAGCGCCAGGCCCACGAAGCAGGCGCCGAACAGCTTCAGCTGGCTGCCGCTGGCGGCAATGGCGTTGTCGGGAATGATCCAGCTCGTGACGAACCAGAACGCGATCAGCGACAGGATGCCCGCGACCGCCAGTCCCTTGTAGAGCGCCGGCATCACGTTGACCATGCCCGGCGAGGCCTTCACGAAGAAGCAGCCGATGATCGACGCGATGATCGACACGCCGCCCAGCGCGAGCGGGTACAGCACCGCGTCCAGTGGTGCCGCCGTGACCATCAGCGCGCCCAGCACCATGGTGGCGATGAGCGTCACCGCGTAGGTCTCGAACAGGTCGGCCGCCATGCCGGCGCAGTCGCCGACGTTGTCGCCCACGTTGTCGGCGATCACCGCCGGGTTGCGCGGGTCGTCTTCCGGAATGCCGGCCTCGACCTTGCCCACCAGGTCTGCGCCGACGTCAGCGCCCTTGGTGAAGATGCCGCCGCCCAGGCGCGCAAAGATCGAGATCAGCGAGGAGCCGAAGGCAAAGCCGATCAGCGGATTGAGGATGGCTGCAAGGCTGTGGTCCGCCTTCGGCGCGCTGCCGGCCAGGAACCAGTAGAAGCCCGTCACGCCCAAGAGGCCCAGGCCCACCACCAGCATGCCGGTGATGGCGCCGCCGCGAAATGCCACGTCGAGCGCCGGGCCGATGCCCTTGGTCGCGGCTTGCGCGGTGCGCACGTTGGCGCGCACCGACACGTTCATGCCGATGAAGCCGCAGGCGCCCGAGAGCACCGCGCCGACCACGAAGCCGACGGCCGTGGTCAGGTCGAGGAAGAGGGCGATGAGCACCGCGAGCACCACGCCCACTACCGCGATGGTGGTGTACTGCTTGGCGAGGTAGGCCGAGGCGCCGGCCTGGATGGCCGCGGCGATTTCCTGCATCCGGGCGTTGCCCGGGTCCTTGGCGAGAATCCAACTTCGGGCCCAGAAACCGTAGCCTACGGCCACCAGGCCGCAGACGATGGCAAGAATCAGGGGGGTGTTGCCGCTCATGCTTTGCTTCTCCATTCGTTCGTTGTGACTTGTGGAGACGGACAGCCTGGGCCCTGCGCGCAACGCGTACGGGACCATGTTCTCCGCCGCGTTGCTTCCTCGAAGCTCACTGCACCGGAGGTGCGGAGCCGATTGGCCAACGCTTGCAATTTACAGGCAAAAACACACACGCGTGCGACCGGCCCGTGACACGGAAAGTAAACTCCGGGTTTGTCCCCATCCGTCTCATACTTTTCAACTACTCGAAAAACGTCATGTCCTTCGACAAAGTCTCCCCCGGCAAGAACGTCCCCGACGCCTTCAATGTCGTGATCGAAATCCCGATGAACGCCGACCCGATCAAGTACGAAGTCGACAAGGAATCGGGCGCGATCTTCGTGGACCGCTTCATGACGACGGCCATGTACTACCCGGCCAACTACGGCTACGTGCCGCAGACCCTGTCGGGCGACGGCGACCCGGTCGACGTGCTGGTGATCGCCCCGTACCCGCTGCTGCCGGGCGTGGTCGTGCCCTGCCGCCCCCTGGGCATCCTGATGATGGAAGACGAAGCCGGCGTCGACGGCAAGGTGCTGGCCGTGCCCACCGACAAGGTGCTGCCCATTTACAGCCACTGGAAGTCGGTCGACGACGTGAACCCGATGCGCCTGAAGGCCATCAGCCACTTCTTCGAGCACTACAAGGACCTGGAAGCCGGCAAGTGGGTCAAGGTGCTGGGCTGGGAAGGCATCGACGCCGCCAAGAAGGAAGTTCTTGACGGCATCGCCGCGTACAAGAAGTAATTTTTTCTTTCGCTTGAAAGAGGCGGCCTGGATGCTCCGGGCCGTCAGCCCTGGACCGCATCCCCGGCCAGCCGCATCCATTCGCGGTTGACGCCTCGCGCATGCGCGTTCCAGTGGCGCGCCGCCTGCTGCAGCTCGTTCCAATGGCGCTGCGCACCGGCGGTGTCGCCTTGCTGCGCCAGCCACGCGATGTAGCGGGCGCGCGTTTCCACCGTGTTGTAGGTGCTCAGCGCCGCCTCGAAGGCTTCGCGCGCTTCGGACGTGCGGCCCTCGGCGGCCAGCGCGCGGGCGTTCAGCACGGCGACCTCGTCCTTGCGGTAGTCGTCGCGCGTGGCGCGCAGGTTCTGCAGTGCCTGCGAGGCTTCGCGGGCCGAGGCCGGGCTGCCTTCGGCGACCAGCGCGCTGGCCAGGCCGAACTGCAGCTCGGGGTCGGAGGCGAAGGGGCCTTTCAGCGCGTCGCGGTAGTGCCCGACGGCGTCGGCCGCCTGGCCGCGGTCCAGCGCAGCCTTGGCCAGGCGCAGTTTGTTCTGCGCCGTGGGCGCCAGGTCGTAGGCCTCGGCGGCGGCGCGGTATTCGCGCTCGGGATCGATGAAACCGATGGCCGCGTTCGCCACCTTGCCCGCGGTGCGTTGCATGCGCGAGGCCGGCAGGTACTCGACCACGAAGTACACGATGCTGCCGAGTAGCGGAAAGCTGAAGAGGATGATGAGCCAGTACATCTGCTTGCCGTGGCGCATGGCATGCACGGCGAAGTACAGCGCGATGAGGATGTGCAGTCCCAGTCCGACGAATGGCATCGGTGCTCCCTGTGTGTTGTGTGTGGTTGTTTGAGTGCCGGGCGGCTTTATAGCAGCCCCCGGCGCTCCCGCACCGCTCAGGCCGCCTTGAACGGGCTGCGCTCGCCGAGGTGGTCCATGTAGTTCTCGATGCCGGCGCCTTCGCGCTCGAGGAAACGCTCGACGGCATCGGCGAACGACGGGTGCGCGAGCCAGTGGGCGCTGGTGGTGCGCACCGGCATCAGCGCGCGGGCCATCTTGTGCTCGCCCTGCGCGCCGCCTTCGAAGCGCACCGCGCCGTGCGCGATGCACCAGGCGATGGGCTGGTAGTAGCAGGCCTCGAAGTGCAGGCAGTCGACGCGCTCCAGCGCGCCCCAGTAGCGGCCGTAGGCCACCAGCGGCTGGGCCTCGTCGGTGGAGAGTGCGATCAGGCTGGTCGCGACGGGGCGCCCGTCGCGCTCCGCCACGAACAGCAGCCACGCCTCTGGCAACGTGTCGGCCATGCGCTGGAAGAAATCGCGCGTGAGGTAGGGCGGGTTGCCGTGCTCGCGGTAGGTGCGCTCGTAGCAGCGGTAGAAGAAATCCCAGTCGGCGGCGGCGATGTCGGTGCCGCGCGACCAGCGGAAGCTGACGCCGGCCTCGGCGACCTTGCGGCGCTCCTGACGGATCTTCTTGCGCTTGTCGTGCGAGAGGCTGGCGAGGAAGGCGTCGAAGTTGGTGTAGCCGGGTTCGGTTTCGCCGCCGGGCCGCCCCAAGGCGAAACGCGCCCCCTCGGGGGGCAGCGAGGACACGTCAGTGCCGAGCGTGGGGGCCACGTTCGTCCAGTGGAACTGCACCGTGTGGCGCAGCATCAGCCCGGCTTCGGTGCATGCGGCGATATCCGCGTCGGCGCCGAACAGCAGATGCAAAGACGAAAGTTCCTGTTCCTTGCAGACCGCCACCAGCGCCTGCACCAGCAGCGTGCGGCTTTGCGCGTCGCGTGCCAGCAGCCGGGCGCCGGGCACGGGCGTGAAGGGCGCTGCTACCACGGCCTTCGGGTAGTAGGCGAGCCCATGCTGCTCGTAGGCGTTGGCCCAGGCCCAGTCGAACACGTACTCGCCGTAGGAATGGTCCTTGAGATAGAGCGCGCAGGCGGCTTCGAGCACATCGCCGCGCCACAGCGTGACGAACTGCGGCGTCCATCCGCGCTCGGGCGAGGCGCTGCCGCTGTCGTGCATCGCCGCGAGGTATTCGTGGCGCATGAAGGGCGAGGGCTCGGGCTGCGCGGCGAGCAGGGCGTTCCAGGCTTGCGGGTCGATGTCCGACGGCGACGCCAGAACCCGAATGACATAATCGTTCAAGCCTTTTTTTTCCTTCTGTATGACGCTCAAGCTCGCCATCGCGCAACTCAATTTTGTGGTGGGCGACCTCGTCGGCAATGCGCAGAAGATCGTCGGCGCCGCACGCGAGGCCTACGCGCAAGGCGCGCGCCTTCTGCTGACACCCGAACTCTCGATTGCCGGCTATGCGGCGGAGGACCTGTTCCTCCGTCCCGCCTTCACCGAAGCCTGTGATGATGCCGTGAAAGGCATTGCCGCCGCGCTGGCCGACCTCAAAGACATGGTCGTGGTGGTGGGGCATCCCAGCGGCGGCAGCCTGCGCAGCCGATCTGTGGCCGTGCAGTTGCGCCACAACGCGGCCAGCGTGCTCAAGGAAGGCCGCATCCTCGAAACCTACGCCAAGCGCGAACTGCCGAACTACCAGGTGTTCGACGAGCGCCGCTACTTCACGCCGGGGCAGGGCACCTGCGTGTTCGAGGCGGGCGGCGTGTCGGTGGGCCTGCTGATCTGCGAGGACGCCTGGTTCGATGCGCCGGCCGAGCTGGCGCGCGCTGGCGGCGCCGAGGTGCTGGCGGTGATCAACGCCTCGCCGTACCACGTCGGCAAGGAAGGCGAGCGCGTGGCGCGCATGGCCGACCGCGCACGCGCCGTGGGCCTGCCGCTGGTCTACGCGCACCTGGTGGGCGGGCAGGACGAGGTGGTGTTCGACGGCGCCTCGTTCGCGCTGCAGGCCGACGGCGCGCTGGCCGCGCAGGCCGAGAGCTTTCGCGAGCGGCTGGTCTTCATGGAGCTCGCGCGCGGGGCGCAGGGCGGCGTCGCCGTCGTGGCCGATCCGTCGGCCATCGCCGCGCCGCGCGACGCCGAGGCGCAGCTGTGGGACGCGCTGGTGCTCGGTGTGCGCGACTACGTCGGCAAGAACGGTTTTCCGGGCGCGATCCTGGGGCTGTCGGGCGGCATCGACTCGGCGCTGGTGCTCGCGATCGCGGTGGACGCGCTGGGCAAGGACAAGGTCCGCGCGGTGATGATGCCGTCGCCCTACACGGCCGACATCAGCTGGATCGACGCGCGGGACATGGCCGGCCGGCTGGGCGTGCGCTACGACGAGATTTCGATCAAGCACACCTTCGAGTCCTTCAAGGCCGCGCTGGCCGGGGAGTTCGCGGGCCGGCCGGAAGACACGGCCGAGGAGAACATCCAGGCCCGCATCCGCGGCACGCTGCTGATGGGGCTGTCGAACAAGTTCGGCGCCATCGTGCTGACCACCGGCAACAAGAGCGAGATGGCCACCGGCTACTGCACGCTCTACGGCGACATGGCGGGCGGCTTTGCGGTCATCAAGGACTTGCTCAAGACCACTGTGTTCGCGCTGGCGCGCTGGCGCAATGCCCACGACCCGTACGGCACCGGCGCGGCGCCGATTCCCGAGCGCATCATCACGCGCCCCCCGAGCGCCGAGCTGCGCCCCGACCAGACCGACCAGGACAGCCTGCCGCCCTACGACGTGCTGGACGGCATCCTGGCACGCTACATGCAGGACGATGAAGGCATCGACGAGATCATTGCCGCGGGCTACGACCGCGCGGTGGTCGAGCGGGTTGCGCGGCTCATCAGGATCAACGAATACAAGCGGCGCCAGGCGCCCGTAGGCATCCGGGTCACCCACCGAAGCTTCGGCAAGGATTGGCGTTACCCTATCACCAGCAAGTTCAACGAAACCGCCGGAGCACAAAAACCATGAAGCAGATCACCGCCATCGTCAAACCCTTCAAGCTCGAGGACGTGCGCGAAGCCCTCGCCGAGGTGGGTGTCACCGGCCTCACGGTGACCGAGGTCAAGGGTTTCGGCCGCCAGAAGGGCCACACCGAGCTGTACCGCGGCGCCGAGTACGTGGTCGACTTCCTGCCCAAGATGAAGGTCGAAGTGGTCGTCAACGAGAGCGACGTGGAGCGCTGCATCGAGGCCATCGTGAGCTCGGCGCGCACCGGCAAGATCGGCGACGGCAAGATCTTCGTGACCGAGGTGGAGCGCATCGTGCGCATCCGCACCGGCGAAGAAAACGAAAACGCAGTTTAAAAGCTCGCCCCCAGGCTGCGCGCACTTCGTGTCGCTACGCCAACCCCCTACCGGGGGCAACACCTGCGGCCCGGCAAAGCCGGTTCCGCGGTGTTCGCTGGAAGGGGCTCCAGCGGCCTTTGGGGCTCAGAGGTTTTCTGACAATTTGTCGTCGCGGGGGTGCAGGGGGACTTCGGCGCGCAGTGCGGTCAGCAGTTCGGGCACGTCGGTGCCGGTGCGCACCAGGTCCATCTGCCATTCGCCCATGAAGCCCTCGCGCACGCTGTGCGCCAGGAAGCCCAGCAGGCCGTCGTAGTAGCCGGCGGTGTTGAGGATGCCGGTCGGCTTGTCGTGGTAGCCGAGCTGGCGCCAGGTCCAGATCTCGAACAGTTCTTCGAAGGTGCCGATGCCGCCCGCCATCGCGAGGAAGGCGTCGGCGCGCTCGCCCATCATGGCCTTGCGCTCGTGCATGGTGTCGACCACGTGCAGCTCGTCGCACAGGGGATTGGCCAGTTCCTTGTCGACCAGGGCCTTGGGGATGATGCCGACGACGCGGCCGCCGGCCTGGCGGGTGGCCTCGGCCACCGTGCCCATCAGGCCTGTGCGGCCACCGCCGTAGACGAGCTGGCCGCCGTGGCTGCCGATCCACTGGCCCACGGCTTGGGCGGCCTGGGAAAACTCGGGGCGCTCGCCGGGGCGCGAGCCGCAATACACGCAAATCGAAAATTCAGGAGTCATCCTGCGATCATGCCGCAGGCGGCGGACCCGCTCATGACACGAAGCGTTGCCACAGGGCCGCGGCCCAGATGCCGCCGCACAGCGTGAGCGACAGCAGGACAGCGGCGCTGCCCATGTCCTTCGCGCGCTTGGAGAGGTCGTGCCATTCGGGGCCGATGCGGTCGATGGCGGCTTCCACCGCCGTGTTGAGCAGCTCCACGATCATCACCAGGATGGCACTGCCGGCGAGCAGTGCCACCTCGACCCAGCTGCGCCCGAGCCAGAAGGCGGCCGGGATCATCAGCATCGACAAGATGGCTTCCTGGCGGAACGCCGGCTCGCTCCAGCCGGCGCGCAGGCCGTGCAGCGAGATCAGGGTGGCATGCCAGACGCGCTCGAAGCCCTTGCGGGCCTTCTGCGGGTTCACGGCGGGGTCGGGCAGGGCACTCATTGGCGGCTCATCGGCTTGGAGGTGATGAGCCGCGTACCGGCCCAGGCGTCGTGCCAGAACTGGCGCTCGGGGTGAAAACGGGCCAGCAGCGCCCAGATGGCGACCCAGCCGAAGATCAGGACGGTCGACTCGCCGCCCGACAGCTTGAACGGGGCGATGGCGGCCAGCGGCGGCAGGAACCAGACCCAGCTCAGCAGGTAGCGCGCGAGTGCGCGGCCCTGGCTGACGGGACTGCCGTGGCGGTCGACGATGCGGATGTTCCAGGTCTTCATGGCCAGCGTCTGGCCCTTGGCCCAGAACCAGACGAAGTAGACGCCGAACACCACGAAGAGGAAGGCCTGCAGCAGGTGCCGCCGTTCGTCCATGGCGTCGCGCATCTGGCCCAGCGTGCTGAACAGCCAGCCGGACACGAACACGACCGCGAACAGCAGCATGCCCTCATAGAGCCAGCAGGCCATGCGCCGCCACAGGCCAGGCACCGCGGGAGCGTTGGGGGTGGATAAAGAGGGCGAGGCCGATTGGCCGGGTCCCGAGGCCTCGGGCGAACTGGAAACCATCGAAACCTTCGGTCAGGGGGCGGAGGACGAGGCCGCAGGCGCCGTGGCCGCGGACGGCGCTGGCACCTGGGCCTCGGCGGGCACCGGCGGCGGCGTGAGGCTGCTCGGCGCCGACGCCGCCGGGGCGACCACGGTGCTGGCCTGCACTGCGGGGCGTTCCGCGGCGGCAGGGGGCGTCGCCGGCGAACTCACCACGATGGCCGCCGGCGGCAGCACGGGCGTGGGCGGCGTGGCCGGCACGATCCGGGGCGTGTGCTGCCCGGGCGGCGTGACGGCCGGCACGGGCACGAGCTTCTGCGACGAGACCGGGCGCACCGGCAGGGCGGCGCCGCGGGGCTTGGGCGGGGCACTCTCGGCGAGCTTGCGTTTTTCTTCTTCGCTCAGCGCCTGGTACTGCTCCCACTTGAGCTTGCGCTCGTCGGCAGGCAAGCGCTTGACCTCGGCGAAGTTCAGGCGGGCCTGGGCGCGCTGCTGGTTGCTCAGCGCCGCCCATTCGATCATGCGGCTGTGCAGCGTGACCTGGTCGTCGGCGGGCATGTTCGCGTAGTTGCGCGACAAGGCCAGCCACTTGCGCTTTTGGCCGGCGTTCAGCGTGTTCCAGTGCGAAGCCAGCGGCTTCAGGGCGTGCTGCTGCTCGTTGCTCAGTTCGTTCCACAGGGGCTTGGTCGTGGCAACGGCCTTGGGGCTTGCCGCGCCATTGGTGGCTGCGGCGTGCGTGGCGGGCTTGGCGGGCTTGGCGGTTTCGGGCAGCGTCTGTGCATCGGCCAGCGTCAGGCCGAAGGCAGCGGCTGCCAGCGCACCCGCCCAAACGACGGCGCCCGCCGGGAGCGGGCGCAACGGAAGCAGGGCTTTCGCACGGGAAACGGAGCGGCGTCGCATTCGGTCGGGCAAGGTGTTCAGTCGGAGGCGCTGTCGGACTTCAGGAATTGGGCGAAGCCGGGATCGGTGTAGGCGGCGGGCGGCAGGTCGCCCGTCAACAGGGCCGAGTCGACCTCGGCGAGTTCGCTGGCGCGGTCGTCGTCCTGCAGCACGCTGATGGTGATCAGGCCGGCCACCAGGGCGATGAGAGGTACCACGGAACCGATGCGCGTCCACCAGCTGCCGCCCAGCGTGACCGTGTGGCCCGACTGGACCGCGACGGGCGCCGTGCGCAGCTGCGGCGCCTGCTTGCGCGCGGCCACGGCCTGCGAACGGGCAACGCGCAGACGCTCGCTGATGTCGTGCGGCAACGCTTGATTGCCGTCCGACAGCCGGGCCGCCAGCCGTTGGCCGAAGCGGTCTTCTGCTGCGCTGGATTGAGAGGTTGGAACCTTAGTGTTCATAGCGATATTCCCTTGGCCTTGAGCGCCTTGCTCAGAGCGTGGACAGCTCGCGAACAATGGGTTTTGACGCTGCCCTCGGAGCAGCCCATTGCGGCGGCCGTCTCTGCGACGTCCATTTCCTCCCAGTAACGCATCAGGAAAGCCTCGCGTTGACGGCCGGGCAAAGCCGCGATCTGTTCTTCGATTTCGTGAAAGACCTGGCTGCGGCGGGTGGTGTCTTCGGCGCTCTCCGATTCTCTGGAGTCGGTTGGCGAGACGAAGTTCTCCAGCAGGTCGAAATCTTCGCCGTTGTCGGCCGGTTCGAAGTCGCTCAGGTTGGAAAAAAGGGCGCGGCGGGTCTTCTGGCGGCGGAACCAGTCGAGCGTGCAGTTCGACAGGATGCGCTGGAACAGCATCGGCAGTTCCTCGGCAGGCTTGTCGCCGTAGTGCTGGGCCAGCTTCATCATGCTGTCCTGCACGATGTCCAAGGCCGCTTCTTCGTCCCGCACGTGATAGACCGAGCGCTTGAAGGCCCGTCGTTCGACGTTTTTCAGGAAGTCGGAGAGTTCGTGTTCAGTAGCCAAATGAGAGGGGGCGGCGGGACGCGCCGCGTGGGGAGGATGTTTGGCGAACGCTCATGTTTTTATGCCGCGGATTATGCCTTTGTGCCAAGACAGGGCACCTGAAGCGAGTCTGAACGCGCCGGTAGTGTCATAATCCGCCTTGCAAGTCAAAAGGCAAACGGGTCACGGTCCGGCGGAACATCAGTCCGCTCATGGCTTTGGCCTCAAGTCCTGGCGCGGCCCCACAAGGGCTGGCAAGGGGCACCCAAGGTTTTTCGTTCCCGAAAAAACACAAAGGTTGATCATGGAAATCTCGAAGGCGGAACTCGCTTCCGCAGCAGCCGCGTCCTCTAGCGCCGGCAACACCACGCAAGAACTCATGGGCGCTGAAGTGCTGGTCAAGGCACTGCAGGCCGAAGGCGTCCAGTACATCTGGGGCTACCCGGGCGGCGCGGTTCTCTACATCTACGACGCGTTCTACAAGCAGGACACCATCCAGCACGTGCTGGTGCGCCACGAACAGGCCGCCGTCCACGCAGCCGACGGCTATGCGCGCGCCACCGGCGAAGTCGGCGTGGCACTGGTCACTTCCGGTCCCGGCCTGACCAATGCGGTCACCGGCATCGCGACGGCGTACATGGACTCGATCCCGATGGTGATCATTTCCGGCCAGGTGCCGACGGCCGCCATCGGCCTCGACGCCTTCCAGGAATGCGACACGGTCGGCATCACGCGCCCCATCGTCAAGCACAACTTCCTCGTCAAGGATCCGAAGGACCTGGCCATGACGATGAAGAAGGCCTTCCACATCGCACGCAGCGGCCGTCCCGGCCCCGTGGTGGTGGATGTGCCGAAGGACGTTTCCTTCAAGAAGATTCCGTACAGCGGCTATCCCGACAAGGTCGAGATGCGCTCGTACAACCCGGTGCGCAAGGGCCACGGCGGTCAGATCCGCAAGGCGCTGCAACTGCTGCTGGCGGCCAAGCGCCCCTACATCTACACCGGCGGCGGCGTGCTCCTGGGCAACGCCACGAACGAGCTGCGCACGCTGGTCGACATGCTGGGGTACCCCGTCACGAACACGCTGATGGGCTTGGGCGCCTATCCGGCGAGCGACCGCAAGTTCCTGGGCATGCTGGGCATGCACGGCACCATCGAAGCCAACAACGCGATGCAGAACTGCGACGTGCTGCTGGCCGTGGGGGCGCGCTTCGACGACCGCGTGATCGGCAATCCGAAGCACTTCGCGCAGAACGAACGCAAGATCATCCACGTCGACATCGACCCGTCGAGCATCTCCAAGCGCGTGAAGGTCGACATCCCGATCGTCGGCGACGTGAAGGACGTGCTTACCGAGCTGATCTCGATGATCCGCGAGAGCACGACCAAGCCCGATGCCGGCGCGCTGGCCGACTGGTGGAAGACCATCGAAGGCTGGCGCTCGCGCGACTGCCTCAAGTACGACCGCGACAACAAGGACGTGATCAAGCCGCAGTTCGTGGTCGAGACCCTCTGGAACATGACCAAGGACGCCGACACGTACATCACGTCGGACGTCGGCCAGCACCAGATGTGGGCCGCCCAGTACTACCGCTTCGACGAGCCGCGCCGCTGGATCAATTCGGGCGGCCTGGGCACCATGGGTGTGGGCATTCCCTACGCCATGGGCATCAAGCTCGCCAAGCCCGACTCGGAAGTGTTCACCATCACCGGCGAAGGCTCGGTGCAGATGTGCATCCAGGAGCTCTCCACCTGTTTGCAATACAACACGCCGATCAAGATCTGCTCGCTCAACAATCGCTACCTGGGCATGGTGCGCCAGTGGCAGGAGATCGAATACTCCGGCCGCTACAGCCACAGCTACATGGACGCGCTGCCCAACTTCGTGAAGCTCGCCGAGGCCTATGGCCACGTCGGCATGCTGATCGAGCGTCCACAAGACGTGGAGCCGGCGCTGCGCGAAGCGCGCAAGCTCAAGGACCGCACGGTGTTCATGGATTTCCGTACCGACCCCACCGAGAACGTGTTCCCGATGGTCAAGGCCGGCATGGGCATCACCGAGATGCTGCTGGGTTCCGAAGATCTCTGATCCGGAACATTCGTTCGTTCAACCTTTACTGACGAATCTATTGCCCGCCAAGCCCGCGCATTACCGTGCACGGGGGAGGGCGGCGAAAGCGAAAGCTTCCGCGTAGGCGAAAAGAGGAGTCACGCCAACATGAAACACATCATTGCAGTACTGCTGGAAAACGAGCCGGGTGCTCTTTCCCGCGTGGTGGGCCTGTTCTCGGCCCGTGGCTACAACATCGAATCGCTGACCGTCGCGCCGACCGAGGACGCAAGCCTCTCGCGCATGACCATCGTCACCAACGGCTCGGACGACGTGATCGAGCAGATCACCAAGCACCTGAACCGTCTCATCGAGGTCGTGAAGGTGGTCGACCTGACCGAAGGCGCCTACACCGAGCGCGAGCTCATGATGGTGAAGGTGCGTGCGGTGGGCAAGGAACGCGAGGAAATGATGCGCATGGCGGAAATCTTCCGTGGCCGCATCATCGACGTGACCGACAAGAGCTACACCATCGAGCTGACTGGCGACCACGGCAAGAACGACGCTTTCCTGGAAGCGATCGACCGCGGCGCCATCCTCGAGACGGTGCGCACCGGCGCCAGCGGCATCGGGCGCGGCGAACGCATCCTGCGGGTCTGACACCATGATTCGGAGCTCAGTCGCTGCCCGTTCGGGCTGAGCTTGTCGAAGCCTCCGCGCGAGCGGGGACTGCATTGAGCCCTTCGACAGGCTCAGGACGAACGGCACAACAACACACTGCAACTCGCTTATCTATCTGGAGAACATCATGAAGGTTTATTACGACAAGGACGCGGACCTCAGCCTGATCAAGGGCAAGACGGTTGCCATCATCGGCTACGGCTCGCAGGGTCACGCACATGCGCAGAACCTGAACGACAGCGGCGTCAAGGTCGTGGTCGGCCTGCGCAAGGGCGGCGCTTCGTGGGACAAGGTCGGCAAGGCCGGCCTGCAGGTCGCTGAAGTCGCTGACGCCGTGAAGTCGGCCGACGTCGTCATGATCCTGCTGCCCGATGAGCAGATCGCCGCCGTCTACAAGAACGACGTGGCCCCGAACATCAAGGAAGGCGCTTCGCTCGTCTTCGCGCACGGCTTCAACGTGCACTACGGTTTCGTGCAGCCGCGCGCCGACCTCGACGTGTGGATGGTCGCTCCCAAGGCTCCGGGTCACACCGTGCGCGGCACGTACACGCAAGGTGGCGGCGTGCCGCACCTGATCGCGGTGCACCAGGACAAGAGCGGCAAGGCGCGTGACCTCGCGCTGAGCTACGCCACCGCCAACGGCGGCGGCAAGGCCGGCATCATCGAGACCAACTTCCGCGAAGAAACCGAGACCGACCTGTTCGGCGAGCAAGCGGTTCTGTGCGGCGGCACGGTCGAGCTGATCAAGGCTGGTTTCGAAACGCTGGTGGAAGCCGGCTACGCGCCCGAAATGGCGTACTTCGAATGCCTGCACGAGCTGAAGCTGATCGTCGACCTGATCTACGAAGGCGGCATCGCCAACATGAACTACTCGATCTCGAACAACGCCGAATACGGCGAGTACGTCACGGGCCCGCGCATCGTGACCGACGAGACCAAGAAGGCCATGAAGAAGGTCCTGCAGGACATCCAGACCGGCGAATACGCCAAGAGCTTCGTGCTCGAAGCCGCTGCCGGCCAGCCGGTGCTGATCAGCCGCCGTCGCCTGAACGCTGAGCATCAGATCGAAGTCGTCGGCGAAAAGCTGCGCGCGATGATGCCCTGGATCAAGAAGAACAAGCTGGTCGACCAGACCCGGAACTAAAGCCCCCCGGCTTTTCACTCCGCTTCGCTGCGTGTAATTTGCCACCCCCCGAGGGGGAGGCGCGGCTCGCCTTGGGGCGGCCCGGCGGCGGCCGCCTCGGCTGCCTTTGAAGCACGCAAATCAGAGGGCCACCCGTCGCGGTGGCCCTTTTGTTTGAAGGGGAGCGCACGGGTCCCCTGAACTACACTGCGAAGCATGCGATTCACAGACCAAGATGCTATCGAATGGATAGCTGATCGGGCAGTTCCCACGAGGGACGGAGGCCAATTCAATGCATGACGACACCGTCCCCGACGACGCGCAGCCGCGCAAGCGTCGCAAGGGCATCTACATCCTGCCGAACCTGTTCACGCTGGCGGCGTTGTTCGGCGGCTTCTACTCGGTCGTGATGGCCATGAACGCGCGCTTCGACCTGGCCGCGCTCGGCGTGTTCGCCGCGATGGTGCTCGACAGCCTCGATGGGCGCGTAGCCCGCATGACCAACACGCAAAGCGCGTTCGGCGAGCAGATGGACTCGCTGTCCGACATGGTGTCGTTCGGCGCCGCGCCCGCGCTCATCGCCTACGAGTGGTCGCTCAAGGGGCTGGGGCGCTGGGGCTGGATCGCCGCCTTCGTGTACTGCGCCTGCGCCGCGCTGCGGCTCGCGCGCTTCAACGTCAACACGGGCGTGGTCGACAAGCGCTGGTTCCAGGGCCTGCCGTCGCCGGCGGCCGCGGCGCTCGTGGCGGGCTTTATCTGGCTCGTGAACGAATGGGGCAAGCGCGGTGGCGAGGTGCTGTACCTCTCGTGGACGCAGATCACCTGGGTCACCTTCGCCTTCACGCTGTACGCGGGCCTCACCATGGTGACCAACGCGCCGTTCTACAGCTTCAAGGACATCCAGATGAAGAAGAGCGTGCCCTTCGTCGTGATCGTTCTGATTGCGCTGGGCATCGCGGTCATCAACATCCATCCGCCGACGGTGCTGTTCAGCCTCTTCGTGGCCTATGGCCTGAGTGGCTACGTGGTGTACGCGTGGCGCAAGGCCAAGGGCCAGCCGGTGAGCGTGATCAGCACCTCGACCGAAGAGCCCGACGAGCGGGGGCTGCACAACTGAAGAAGCCCCGGGCCTTCACAGGCCCGCGAAGGCTGTGCTACATTCGCAACCCTCATGACCAAGATTTCGCTGCTGGCCCTACTAGCCCTCCCTCACGGGCGGAGACGGTAGCGCACGCGCTAATCCCTCATCACGGCCCGTTCGCACCAGCAACGGGCCGTTTGTCTTTTGGGGTTGCTGGTTGAGTTCCAACCATCACAGAGAAATCGACATGCTCAAGCAACCTCAAGCCAAATACCGCGCATTCGCCCCGATCGGTCTCAAGGACCGCACCTGGCCCGATGCCGTGCTGACCAAGGCCCCGATCTGGCTGTCGACAGACCTGCGCGATGGCAACCAGGCATTGGTCGAACCCATGGACATCGCGCGCAAGATGCGCATGTTCGAAACCCTCGTGGCCATCGGCTTCAAGGAAATCGAAGTCGGCTTTCCCTCGGCGTCACAGGTTGAATTCGACTTCGTGCGCAAGCTCATCGAAGAAGACCGCATTCCCGATGACGTGACGATTCAGGTGCTCACGCAGGCGCGCGACCACCTCATCGAACGCACCTTCGAAGCGTTGCAGGGCGCGCCGCGCGCCATCGTTCACCTCTACAACGCCGTGGCTCCGGTGATGCGCCGCGTGGTGCTCGGCATGGACGAAGACCAGATCGTCGAACTCGCGAGCAGCCATGCCCGCATGTTCAACGACTTCGCCGCAAAGCAGCCGAACACGAAGTGGACCTTCCAGTACTCGCCCGAGATGTTCTCGGGCACCGACGTGGTGTTCTCCAAGCGTGTGGTCGATGCGGTCACCGAAGTCTGGGCGCCGACGCCCGAGCGCAAGTGCATCGTCAACCTGCCCACCACGGTGGAGCATTCCACGCCGAACATCTTCGCGGACATGATCGAGTGGATGCACCGCAACCTCGCGCGCCGCGACTCGATCGTGCTGTGCGTGCACCCGCACAACGACCGCGGCACGGGCACGGCTGCTGGTGAGTTGGCCTTGATGGCGGGCGCCGAGCGCATCGAAGGCTGCCTCTTCGGCAACGGCGAGCGCACCGGCAACCTCGACCTCGTGAACGTCGCGCTCAACCTCTACACGCAGGGCGTCTCGCCGGAGCTCGACTTCTCGAACATCGACGAGATCCGCGCGACTGTCGAGCACTGCAACCAGATCCCGGTACACCCGCGCCATCCGTATGTAGGCGACCTCGTCTACACCTCGTTCTCGGGCTCGCACCAGGACGCGATCAAGAAGGCCTTCGCCGCGCGCAAGGACGGCGACATCTGGGACATCCCGTACCTCCCCATCGACCCGAAGGACGTAGGCCGCAGCTACGAAGCCGTGATCCGCGTGAACAGCCAGTCGGGCAAGGGCGGCATGGCCTACTTGCTCGAGAGCGAGTACGGCCTCGAGATGCCGCGCCGCCTGCAGATGGAATTCATGCAGGTCGTGCAGCGTGTGATGGACGTGGGCGGCAAGGAGCTCACCGCCGCCAACCTCTGGCAGATCTTCGTGAACGAATACGGCATCGAGACCGCCAAGGCCCTGCAGCACCGCGTGATCCAGGAAGAAGGCGAGGGCGCCGAGGCCACGGTGGTGCTGCGCGGTGACCTGCCATGGGACGGTGAAACGCGCGCCATCGAAGGCCGCGGCAACGGACCGATCGACGCCTTCACGCAGGCGCTGAGCCAGGCCACCGGCCACACGGTGCGCGTCATGGACTATCACCAGCACGCCATCGGCGCGGGCGCCGACGCCAAGTCGGTGGCTTATCTCGAGCTGCGCGTGGACGAGTCGCAGACGCTGTTCGGCGTCGGCATCGATGCGAACGTGATCTCGGCCTCGCTGAAGGCGATCGTATCGGGGGTGCAGCGGGCCAGGGGCCGGGGCGCGCGCAGCGCACAATCGGTGGCTGAAGTCGCCTGACGCACCGGCACCAGCCGCACGCGCAAGGTGGGAACGAACCAAGGAGATCCACGATGACCGACCAACTCATTATTTTCGACACCACCTTGCGCGACGGCGAACAGTCGCCCGGCGCCTCGATGACGCGCGACGAAAAGTTGCGCATCGCCAAGCTGCTGGAGCGGCTCAGGGTCGACGTCATCGAAGCCGGCTTTCCGGCCAGTTCGAACGGCGACTTCGAGGCCGTGAAGGCCATCGCCAACGCGATCAAGGACTCGACGGTGTGCGGCCTGTCGCGTGCCAACGACCGCGACATCGCGCGCGCGGCCGAGGCCCTGAAGGGTGCGGCGCGCGGGCGCATCCACACCTTCATCGCGACCTCGCCGCTGCACATGGAAAAGAAGCTGCGCATGTCGCCCGACGAGGTGCATGAGCAGGCCAAGCTGGCTGTGCGCTTTGCGCGCAACCAGATCGCCGACGTCGAGTTCAGTCCCGAAGACGGCTACCGCAGCGACCCCGACTTCCTGTGCCGCGTGCTCGAAACCGTGATCAACGAGGGCGCCACCACCATCAACGTGCCCGACACCGTCGGCTACGCCATCCCCGAGCTGTACGGCAACTTCATCAAGATGCTGCGCGAGCGCATTCCCAACAGCGACAAGGCGATCTGGTCGGTGCATTGCCACAACGACCTGGGCATGGCGGTGGCGAACTCGCTGGCGGGCGTGAAGATCGGCGGCGCGCGCCAGGTCGAGTGCACGATCAACGGGCTGGGCGAGCGCGCGGGCAACTGCTCGCTCGAAGAAGTGGTCATGGCCGTGAAGACGCGCAGAGACTACTTCGGGCTCGACCTGAACATCGACACCCAGCACATCGTGGCCGCCAGCCGCATGGTCAGCCAGACGACCGGCTTCGTGGTGCAGCCCAACAAGGCCGTGGTGGGCGCCAACGCGTTCGCACACGCCTCGGGCATCCACCAGGACGGCGTGCTCAAGGCGCGCGACACCTACGAGATCATGCGCGCCGAAGACGTGGGCTGGACCGCCAACAAGATCGTGCTGGGCAAGCTCAGCGGCCGCAACGCCTTCAAGCAGCGCCTGCAGGACCTGGGCGTGACGATGGAAAGCGAAACCGAGGTCAACGCCGCGTTCGCGCGTTTCAAGGAGCTGGCCGACCGCAAGTCCGAAATTTTCGACGAAGACATCCTGGCGCTGGTCAGCGCGGAAGAGCTGTCGCACGTTGGTGAACAGTTTGCTTTCGTCTCTCTCTCCCAGCACAGCGAAACCGGCGAACGGCCTCAAGCCAAGATCGTGTTCACGGTCCAGGGCAAGGAAGTCACCAGCGAATCCGACGGCAACGGGCCGGTCGATGCGTCGCTCAAGGCCATCGAGGCCCACGTCAAGAGCGGCGCCGAGATGGTTCTTTACTCTGTAAACGCCATCAGCGGCTCGACGGAAAGCCAGGGAGAAGTTACAGTCCGGTTACAAAACGCAGGGCGGGTGGTCAACGGTGTGGGTGCAGACCCAGACATCGTGGTCGCTTCGGCAAAGGCTTATTTGAGTGCGCTCAACAAGTTACAGAGCCAAGCTGAGAGAGTGGCGGCACAAGGTTAGGTTTTCAGGCGTTCCTTGGTATTCGAATGAAGAAGAGGATGCAAGTAACTGATATTGCGTGTCTTTTTTGATTTCGATACACTGCGGTCCTCGTTTGTTGCCGCTGGAGATTTATTGATGCCTGAAACCCGTCTACGTCGAGTTTCCATCCAGCGGTTCCTACCCGCCTTCAAGTTCCTCGCCGTGGCGCTGTGCGCCTCGGCGTTTTTGCTGCCTGGCGCCCAGGCCGCGAAGAAGGAAAAACCCGCTGCCGCCAAGTCCGCCGTCGCCAAGAAGGCGAAGGCACCTGCCGAGGCCAAGCAACGCAATGCGTCCGCTTCCAAGGTGGCGCGCGGCGGTCGCGCCGAGCAGGCCGACAAGGTCGTGCGCGGTGGCCGCAATGTCGTTGCCACCATCCACAAGAAGAACGGCAAGACCGTCGTCGCCGTGCAGCGCCGTTCGGTGGTGCGCGTCGAGACGCCAGCCCGCCAGTCCTTCGGCCAGATGGCCGGCCTGCACAGCACCGACGACGCGCTCGACCTGAAGTCGAGTGTCGCCCTGGTGATCGACCAGGACACCCACGAAGTGCTGTTCAGCAAGAACGACCACGCCGTGCTGCCGATCGCTTCGCTCACCAAGCTCATGACCGGTCTGCTGATCAGCGAGGCCCATCTGCCGAACGACGAACTCATCACCATCACGCAGGACGACGTCGACACCGAAAAGGGCAGCCGTTCGCGCCTGACCGTCGGTACCACGCTGTCGCGCGGCGAGCTGCTGCACCTGGCGCTGATGTCCAGCGAAAACCGCGCAGCGCATGCGCTGGGCCGCACCTACCCGGGCGGCCTCACGACCTTCGTGAGCATCATGAATGCAAAGGCCCGCATGCTCGGCATGAAGGACACGCGCTACGTGGAGCCCACGGGCCTGTCGAGCCGCAACCAGTCGAGCGCGCAAGACTTGGCGCTGCTGGTCAACGCCGCCTATTCGGACGCCACCGTGCGTTCGCTGTCCACGTCGCCGGAATACCAGGTCGAAGTCGGCAACCGCGTGCTGCAGTTCAACACCACCAACCGCCTTGTGAAGAGCCCGGAATGGGACATCGGCCTGCAGAAGACCGGCTACATCTCCGAAGCCGGCCAGTGCCTCGTGATGCAGGCCAAGGTGGCCGGGCGCAAGCTGATCATGGTGTTCCTGGATTCGGCCGGCAAGTTCAGCCGCATCGCCGACGCCGAGCGGGTTCGCCGCTGGGTCGAGGCCACGCATGCTGTGTCGGGGCCGCGCGGCTTCCAGGTCGCTGGCTGAGATTGATTGAGTGGGGAGGCCGTCCAGCGGCCTGCCTGCTGCTCTCTTGTAGGGCCCACCGGCCGACTCGCCGGGAAGAAGAGAAAAGACAGAGTCGAAAGCAAACGGGCGCTCAGGCGCCCGTTGTCACGTTCGCACCCGACGCAGGCGTTGCAGCCATGCCGTCCTTGAAGCCCAGCGCGCCCGAGATTTCGTTGGCGGTTGCCTGCAGCTTGGGCAGCCAGCCTTCGTCGAGGCGATCCGCCGGGGCCGAGATCGACAGGCCCGCCACCAGCTTGCCCTGGTCGTCGTAGATGCCGGCCGCCATGCAGCGCACCCCCAGTTCCAGTTCTTCGTTGTCGCGGGCGATGCCGTACTGGCGCGCCTTCGACAGCTCGCGCTCGAGCGCGGGCAGCTGGGTGATGCTGTTGCGGGTGTGGCCGGCCAGGCCGGTGCGCGTGGCGTAGCTGCGCACGCGCTGCGGATCGTCGGCGGCCAGGAACAGCTTGCCGGTCGAGGTCAGGTGCAGGGCGGCGCGGCCGCCGATGGCGCGCACCACCTGCATGCCCGAGCGCTCGCTGTAGGCGCGCTCGATGTACACGATCTCGTCGCCCTGGCGCATGCTGAGGTTGACCGGCTGCTGCGTGAGCTTGTGCAGCTCGCGCATCGGCCCCAGGGCTGCGTCGCGCACGTTCAGCCGGCCCTTGACCAGGTTGCCCAGCTCCAGCAGGCGCATGCCGAGGCGGTAGCTGCCGGCTTCGGGGCGGTCGACGAAACGACCGACCGCGAGGTCATTGAGGATGCGGTGCGTGGTCGACGGGTGCAGCCCCGTCTTTTCGCTGATTTCCTTCAGCGAGATCGCTTCTTCGCGCGAGGCCAGGACGTCGATCAGCGAGAACATGCGCTCGATGACCTGGATGACGGGAGTGGCGGGAACGTCGGATAGGTTTTTTCTCATGGCGCAATGCGGTGATGACCGTGCGCCATTTTACCTTGTGAAATCGCTCGGTGCCTGCCAGTGGCCGTCCACCAACACTTCGTGCGGGGAAAAGCGCGCTTTGTAGTGCATCTTGGGGCTGCGCTCGATCCAGTAGCCCAGGTAGACGTGCGGCAGCCCCAGCTTGCGGGCCTGCTCGATCTGCCACAGCACGCTGTAGGTGCCGTAGCCGGCACCGTCCTCGGGCTCGTAGAAGGTGTAGACGGCCGAGATGCCGTCGCTCAGCACGTCGAGGATCGACACCATCTTCAGTGCGCCGGGGCTGCCGTCGGGCAGGGTTTCGCGAAACTCGACCAGCCGTGAGTTGACGCGGCTTTGCAGCAGGAACTGCGTGTACTGGTCGATGCTGTCGTGGTCCATGCCGCCGCCCGAGTGGCGGCCGGTCTGGTAGCGCAGGTAGAGCTGGTAGTGCTCGGGCACGAAGCACAGCTTGAGCACGCGCGCCTGCAGGTCGGCGTGCTGCTTGGCGGTGCGGCGCTGGCTGCGGTTCGGCTTGAAGCTGTGCGCCAGCACGCGCAGCGGGATGCAGGCGCGGCAGCCGTCGCAATACGGCCGGTAGGTGAACATGCCGCTGCGCCGGAAGCCGCTGAGCACCAGGTCGGAGTAGGCGTCGTTGTGGATCAGGTGGCTGGGCGTGGCCACCTGCGAGCGGGCCTGGCGATCCGGCAGGTAGCTGCAGGGGTAGGGCGCCGTCGCGTAGAACTGCAGCGTGTGAAGCGGAAGATCCTTGAGGTGCGTCACGTCACGTCACGTCGAAAGAGGAGGTCGCTCGGAAAGGAGTTCGGACCAGTATACGGGGTCGAATTGCCACTGCGGGCCCTCCTGTTTTCGGGCCTGGGCCACGTGTGCGACGAAGCGCGCGCGCGGCATTTCGCGGGCGCCGAGGCTGGCCAGGTGCGCGGTGTTCTGCTGGCAGTCGATCATCGCGATGCCGGCGCGTCGGCACAGCGCGACCAGTCCGGCCAGCGCGATCTTCGAGGCGTCGGGGCGGCGCGTGAACATCGATTCGCCGAACACGGCCCGGCCCAGCGCCACGCAGTAGAGCCCGCCCGCCAACTCGCCGTCGATCCAGGTTTCGACGCTGTGCGCGTGCCCGGCGCGGTGCAATTGCGTATAGGCCTTCACCATGTCCGGCACGATCCAGGTGCCCGACTGGCCGGCGCGCGCCGACTGCGAACACGCCTGGATCACTGTTCCAAAATCGTGATCGATGCGCAGCTCGCAGCCCGGCGTCGCGGCAAAACGGCTCAGCGTCTTGCGCAGCGAGCGATGCAGCCGGAAGTCGTTCACCCGCAGCACCATGCGCGGGTCGGGGCTCCACCACAGGATCGGCTGGTCGTCGCTGAACCAGGGGAAGACGCAGCGACTGTAGGCTTGCATCAGAGTATCGACATCGAGGGAGCCGCCGGCCGCCAGCAGGCCGGGCACCGGGTCCCGTTCGTCCCACGCCGAAGCGGGGTCGGGCAGTGCATCTCCGGGTTCGAGCCAAGGCAGTTGTCGCATGGATGCAGGTATACACGGCTTCTCGAAAACGCAAGCCAGTTGAGGGAAAATCCCGCTCACACGGGAACAGTCCACAAGGCTGCGGCCCTGGTGCCACCGCCGATGGCACGCGAGACAACCCCACAAGACCCGTCGAAAAACCTATAGTGCACAGCTTGCTTTCGCAGTACCACAGCGGATCCGGCAGGCATGTGCAGGGCGCCGGGGATCAGCACAAGAGGACCACGTTGACCACTGAACCCAATCCCACGCGCTTCGGCAGCGGCCAGGCGGTGCGCCGCCTCGAGGACGAAAGCCTGCTCGCAGGCGCCGGCCGTTACACCGACGACGTCACGCTCTCCGAGCAGGCGCACCTCGTTTTTCTCCGATCCCCTTATCCGCATGCGCGCATCGTGTCCATCGACACGTCCGCGGCCGTCGGCATGCCCGGCGTGCTGCGCGTGATCACCGGGGCCGACCTGGCCGAGGCCGGCGTCAAGCCGATGCCCGGCGCGGCCGGCTTCAAGCGCGCGGACGGCAGCGACAGCGCCAGCCCGCCGCGCCGCGCCCTGGCGCACGAGCGCGCGCGCTTCGTCGGTGAACCGGTCGCGGCCGTCATTGCCGACACCGTGCAGCAGGCGCGCGATGCGGCCGAAGCCGTCATGGTCGACTACGAAGAGCTGCCGATGGTGGTCGACCTGCCGGGCGCGACCGCCGACGGCGCGCCGCTCCTGTGTGAGGAGGCCACGGGCAACATCGCCGCCGAGATGCGCCATGGCAGCAGCGAAGCCGCCACCGCCGCCTTCGAGCGCGCCGCCCACGTGATCGCCCTGGACGTGAACAACCAGCGCGTGGTCGCGCTCACCATCGAGCCGCGCGCCGTGCTTGCCACGCACGACAGCAAGACCGACCGCCTCACGATCCGCATGAGCACCCAGATGCCGTCCGGCGTGCGCGATTCGGTCTGCGCGGCCATTGGCCTCGCCAAGGAAAAAGTGCGCGTGGTCGTGGGCGACGTCGGCGGCGGCTTCGGCATGAAGACCGGCGCTTACCCCGAGGACATCGCGGTCGCCTACGCCGCGCTGCAGGTGGGCCGGCCCGTGAAGTGGGTGGCCGACCGCAGCGAAGAGTTCCTGTCGAGCGCGCACGGCCGCGACATCGAGGCGCGCGCCGAAATGGCCCTGGACGCCGACGGCAAGATCTTGGCCCTGCGCATCAAGACGCTCGCCAACGTGGGCGCCTACGCCACCGGCACTGGTGTCGCGATCCAGCTGCTCATCGGCCCGTGGGTGCAGACCAGCGTCTACGACATCCAGACCATCGACTTCCATTTCAAGGCGGTGCTCACCAACACCGCGCCCACCGGCGCCTACCGCGGCGCGGGCCGGCCCGAGGCCATCTTCACCATCGAGCGCCTGATGGACGAGGCCGCGCGACAGACCGGCATCGACCGCATCGCGCTGCGCCGGCGCAACTTCATCCGCCCCGAGCAGATGCCCTACAAGAACCCGATGGCGCAGACCTACGACACCGGCCAGTTCGAGTCGGTGATGGACCAGGCGCTGCAGCTGGCCGACTGGCAGGGCTTCGAGGCCCGCGCGGCCGAGTCGGCGGCGCGCGGCAAGCAGCGCGGCCTGGGCATCGCCACGTTCCTCGAATGGACCGGCGGCAACGTGTTCGAAGAGCGCGTGACCGTCTCGGTGCAGGCCGATGGCGTGATCGAGGTGTTCTCGGCCGTCAACGCCATGGGGCAGGGCATCGCGACCTCGCTCGCGCAGCTGGCTGTCGATGCCTTCGGCGTGCCGATCGAGAAGGTGCGCGTCGTGCTCGGCGACACCGACCGCGGCGACGGCTTCGGCAGCGCCGGCTCGCGTTCGCTCTTCACTGGCGGCTCGGCCGTGCGCATCGGTGCCGAGCGCACCATTGACAAGGCGCGCGAACTCGCGGCGCAGGAGTTCGAGGCCTCCATCGACGACATCGTCTACAGCCGCGGCACCTTCATCGTGGCCGGCACCGACCTCGAGCTCGACCTGTTCACCCTGGCCGCCAAGCAGCCGGGGCGCGAGATCTTCGTCGACTCCACCAGCACCGTGGCCGGCCCGAGCTGGCCCAACGGCTGCCACATCTGCGAGATCGAGCTCGACCCGCCCACCGGCGAGATCAGCGTCGTGGCCTACAGCTCGGTCAACGACGTGGGCCGCGTGGTCAACCCGATGATCGTGCGCGGCCAGCTCGAAGGCGGCGCGGTGCAGGGCATCGGCCAGGCGCTGTACGAGCAGGTGGTGTACGACAGCGAAACCGGCCAGCCCGTCACCGGCAGCCTCATGGACTACGCCGCGCCGCGCGCCGACATCGTCGACACCATGTTCCAGATGGAAATGGACGAATCCACGCCCTGCAAGAACAACCCGCTGGGCGTGAAGGGCGTGGGCGAGCTGGGCACCATCGGCGCCACGCCGGCCATCGTCAACGCGGTGGCCGACGCCTTCGCACGCAACGGCCTCGGCGCCCGCGCGCCCCGCCTGCACATGCCGCTGAGCCCGTCGCGGGTCTGGCAGGCCATGCAGACGATCGACTGAGCGCCGCCGGCCGGTGATCGAAGGGCGACGAAAGTCATCATGCGCGTCACCACCGAACTGCAGACCGACGCGATCCGCGTCTCGACCTACCGCTGCGACGCGGGCGTCGGCGCGGCGCCGTTCACCGAGATGCACGAGACGCACTCGGTCTCGTACGTGCGCAAGGGCAGCTTCGGCTGCCGCGCGCTCGGCCGCGATTACGAGCTGGTGGCCGGCGCGGTGCTGGTCGGCGCACCGGGCGACGACTACGTCTGCACCCACGAGCACTTTGCCTGTGGCGACGAGTGCCTGTCGTTTCACTTCTCGCCGGGCTTCGTCGACCTGATCGGCGCCGATCGGCGCAGCTGGCATGCCTCGGCGTTGCCGCCGCTGCCCGAACTCATGGTGCTCGGTGAACTCGCGCAGGTCGCGGTCGAAGGCGGCAGCGACGTGGGCCTGGACGAGCTGGGCATGGGCTTCGCCAGCCGCTTCCTCGACGTGGTGAAGGGGCGCGGCAAACCCGCGGCGCCGCCGCCATCAGCCACGCCGCGCGACCGCCGCCGCGCGGTCGAGGCCGCGACCTGGATCGAGGCCCACGCCGCCGGCGAGATCGGCCTGGAAGACGCGGCCGCCCAGGCGGGCCTGAGCGCCTTCCATTTCCTGCGGTTGTTCTCCCAGGTGCTGGGCGTCACGCCGCACCAGTACCTCGTGCGCTCCCGGCTGCGCCGCGCGGCGCGCCTGCTGGCGGACAGCGACCTGGCCGTGACCGACGTTGCCCTCGAAGCCGGCTTTGCCGACCTGAGCAACTTCGTGCGCACCTTCCACCGTGCGGCCGGTGTGTCGCCGCGCGGTTTCCGGCTTGCTGCCAAGGGCGACCGCAAGATTTTCCAAGACCGCCTGGCCGCGCTGCTTCACGATGACCGCTTGATCCACCCTTCAAGCAGGAAGTCATCGCCATGTACGACCACATCGGACTGAAAGTCAAAGACCTCGCCGCCAGCCGGCGCTTCTACGAAGCCGCGCTCGCGCCGCTCGGCCACGTGCTGGGCTCCCACGACGACGACAGCTACGCCGGCCTCGGCCCGGCCGGCGAACCGGCGCTGTGGCTCTATGCCGCGAAAGGCGCCAAGGGCCCTGGCACGCACATCGCGTTCCGCGCGCCCGACCACGCCGCCGTCGCCGCCTTCCACAAGGCCGGCCTGAAAGCCGGCGGCACCGACAACGGCGGCGCGGGGCCGCGCGCCGACTACAGCCCGACCTACTACGCGGCCTTCCTCATCGACCCCGACGGCAACAACGTCGAGGCCGTCTGCCCCTGACACGAAAGGCATCGACCCCATGGCCACCGTCTACAAGGAATTCATCGTCGAGGCCGACGCCGCGCAGGTGTGGGACGCGCTGCGCGACTTCGGCGCCGTGCACACGCGCCTGGCGCCGGGCTTTCTCACCGGCTGCGAACTCGACGGGCAGGGCGCCCGCATCGTCCACTTTGCCAACGGCCTCGTGGCGCGCGAGCTTCTCGTGGCGCTCGACGACGAGAACCGGCGGCTGGCCTACACCGTGACCGACGGCAAGGCCACGCACCACCACGCATCGGCCCAGGTGTTCGCGCACGGCGAAGGCCGGTCGCGCTTCGTCTGGATCACCGACGTGCTGCCCGACGGGCTTGCGGCCTACGTCGAACCCATGATGGCGCAGGGCGGCGCCGCGATGAAGAAGACGCTGGAGAAAGCCAGCGCACAATGAGCACGCCGATGACCCCTGCCGCGAGCGAGATCCTGGCGGTCGTGCAGCGCTACGCGCAGGCCTGGGCCGCGAACGACCTCAAGGCCATCGTCGACTGCTACCACGACGAGGTCGTCTTTCACTACTTCGGCCGCAGCCCGCTCGCGGGCACGCACCGGGGCAAGGCGGCCTGCCTCGCGGTGCTCAAGCAGGTCAAGGAGCGCACGAACCGCCGGCTGGTCGCGATCCGCGACGTGCTGGCCGGCGAGCACTTCGGGCTGATCGTCGCCGTCGAGCAGTTCGAGCACCAGGGGCGCCCGGTCGAGCTGGAGCGCCAGCTGCGCTACGCAGTGAAGGACGGCAAGCTCAGCGAATGCTGGATCTACGACGAAGACCAGCGCTGGGTCGACGAGGTGCTGTCGTCGCCCGCCGCTCAGAAGTCTTCGAGCGGCAGCCCCACGTAGTTTTCCGCCAGCGCGGTGGACGCCGCGCGCGAATGCACGAGGTAGTCGAGCTCGGCTTCCTGGATCTTCTGGCCGAAGGCGCCCGTCTCGGGAAAACGGTGCATCAGCGAGGTGAACCACCACGAGAAGCGCTCGGCCTTCCAGACCCGGCGCAGGCACAGGTCGGAGTAGCGGTCCAGCGCCGAGGCCGACTTCTCGTTGTAGAAAATCTCCAGCGCGCGCGACAGGTACCCCACGTCGGCCGTCGCAAGGTTGAGCCCCTTGGCGCCGGTCGGCGGCACGATGTGCGCGGCGTCACCGGCCAGGAACAGCGAGCCGAAGCGCATCGGCTCGGCCACGAAGCTGCGCAGCGGCGCAATGCTCTTTTCAAGCGACGGGCCCGTCACCAGCCGTTCGCGGGCCTGGGGGTCCAGGCGCGCGCGCAGCTCGTTCCAGAAGGCCTCGTCGCTCCAGTTCTCCACCTTCTCTTCGGTCGGCACCTGCACGTAGTAGCGCGAGCGCGTGGCGCTGCGCATGCTGCACAGCGCAAAGCCGCGCTCGGTGTTGGCGTAGATGAGTTCGTGCGACACCGGCGGCACGTCGGCCAGCACGCCGAGCCAGCCGAAGGGGTAGACCTTCTCGTAGGTCTGGATCGCGTCGGCCGGCACGCTGGCGCGGCTCACGCCGTGGTAGCCGTCGCAGCCGGCGATGAAGTCGCACTCGATCTCGTGCGTCTGGCCGTCTTTCTCGTAGCGAACGCGCGGCTTGGCCGAATCGAAGTCGTGCAGGCTGACGTTGGCTGCGCTGTAGATCGTCGTGAGGCCTTCGGCCGTGCGCGCTTCCATCAGGTCGCGCGTCACCTCGGTCTGGCCGTACACCGTGACCTGCTTGCCGCCCGTGAGGTCGTGCATGTCGATGCGGTGGCGCGCGCCCTTGAACAGCAGCTCGATGCCGTCGTGCGGCAGGCCCTCGGCCTTGGCGCGGGTGTCGACGCCCGCGCGCGCCAGCAGGTCCATCGTGACCTGTTCGAGCACGCCGGCGCGGATGCGGCCCAGCACGTAGTCGCCGCTCTGGCGCTCCACGATGATGTTGTCGATGCCTGCCTTGTGCAGCAGCTGGCCGAGCAGAAGGCCGGCGGGGCCTGCGCCGATGATGGCGACCTGGGTGCGCATGTTCGTGTCTCCGAAAGGGTTTTGCGAAGCGTAGGGCGCGGCCGGCCGGTTGGGGCGGTGGCTGGCGAGGCTCTGTGCGATCATGCGAACGCGTGCGCGATCATCGCGCAACACTTCTTCAGCCGACCGATCCACGACGAACTCCCGACGACGAATGACCATCGCCCGCGCCGACTTCATCGAGGGCATCGCCAAGGGCATGGCGGTGCTCGAAAGCTTCGACACCGAGCGCCAGCGCCTGAATGCCACGCTGGCGGCCGAGCGCGCCGGCCTCACGCGCGCCGCCGCCCGGCGCCACCTGCTCACGCTGGCCCACCTGGGCTACCTGGAAACCGACGGCAGCTACTTCTGGATGGCACCGAAGGTGCTGCGCTTCTCGGGCAGCTACCTGGCCTCGTCGCGCCTGCCGCGCGCCTTGCAGCCCACGCTGAACCGGCTCGCCGCGCAGACCGGCGAGTCGTTCTCGGCCGTGGTGCTCGACGGCGAAGAGGTGGTCATCGTCGCGCGCAGCGGCAGCTACGGCACGCCGACGCGCGTGCTGGCCTACGGCCTGCACCTGGGGGCGCGTCTGCCGGCCCACGCCACCTCGACCGGGCGCGTGCTGCTGGCCGCGATGGCCGCCACGCAGCTCACGCAGTGGCTCAAGGGCCGGCACCTGGCACGGCTCACACCGCACACCATCACCCAGGCGCGCGCGCTGCGCCAGCGCATCGCGCAGGTGCGCAAGGACGACTACTGCTTCGCCAGCGAAGAGCACGAACTCGGCGTGCAGGCGCTGGCGGTGCCGCTGCGCGACATGCAGGGCCACACGGTGGCGGCGCTCAACGTGGTGCTGTCGGGCACGCGCTACCAGGAAGAGACCTTGCAGCGCGAGATGCTGCCGCTGCTGTTCGAAGCGGCGCGCGAGGTGCGCTCCCTCCTGTGAACGCAGGCGCGCTGAACTTTCGGCGCCGGCGCGGCCTCGAACCCCCGAAACGGACATCCACCATGCGACTCCTGCTTCTCGAAGACGACGTGATGATCGGCGAGGCCGTGCTCGACCTGTTGCGGGCCGAACAGTACGCGGTCGATTGGGTCAAAGACGGCGACGCCGCCGAATCCGCATTGCGCACCCAGCAGTACGACCTCGTGCTGCTCGACCTGGGCGTGCCGCGCCGCGACGGCCTGGAAGTGCTGCGTGCCCTGCGTGCGCGCAAGCAGCGCATGCCGGTGCTGATCGCCACCGCGCGCGACTCGGTGCAGCAGCGCATCGAAGGCCTCGACGCCGGCGCCGACGACTACGTGCTCAAGCCCTATGACCTCGACGAGCTGCTGGCCCGCATCCGTGCCTTGCTGCGGCGCGCATCCGGGCGCGCCGAGCCGGTGTACGAGCATATGGGCGTGAGCATCAACCCCGCCACGCGCGAGGTCGCGGTGAACGGCGAGCCGGTGGTGCTCTCGGCGCGCGAGTGGGCCGTGCTCGAGCCGCTGCTGGCCCGCCCGGGCATGGTGCTTTCGCGCGCCCAGCTCGAAGAGAAGCTCTACGGCTGGAAGGACGAGATCAGCAGCAATGCGGTCGAGGTCTATGTGCACGGCCTGCGCAAGAAGCTGGGCGCGGAGCTGATCCGCAATGTGCGCGGCGTCGGCTACATGGTGCCAAAACTATGACTCCCCCCCAGGCTTCGCGCACTTCGTGTCGCTTCTCCAACCCCCTACCGGGGGCGACGCCCACGGCCCGGCAAAGCCGGTTCCGTGGCGTCCCACGAACGGAACGTGCATGAACAAAGTTCTGAGCAGCCTGACCGGATCGCTGCGTGCGCGGCTGCTGGTGTTCCTGCTCGCGGCCATCGTGCTCGCGGCCGGCGCGCAGGCGCTGGTGGCCTACCGCACGGTGCTGAAAGAGGCCGACGACATCTTCGATTACCACATGCAACAGATGGCGCTGTCGCTGCGCGCGGGCCTGCCGCCGAGCGCGGCCGTGGGCGGGCTCGGCGGCGCGGAACAGAACTTCGATTTCGTGGTGCAGGTGTGGACGGTCGACGGCGTGCGCATCTTCGAGTCGGCCGAAGAGGCTGCGTTGCCGCAGCTCGCGGTGCTGGGCTTTGCCGACGTGCGCGCGCGCGGCACGACCTACCGCGTGTTCTCGATGCAGACGCGCGGGCTGGTGATCCAGGTGGCGCAGGACATGGCGGCGCGCCGCCACATGGCCGGCTCGCTCGCGCTGCGCACCATCGTGCCCGTGGCGCTGATGGCGCCGCTGTTGATGCTGGTCGTGTGGTGGGTGGTGAGCCTGTCGCTGGCGCCCGTGGCGCGCGTGCGCCGGCAGGTGGCATCACGGCAGGCGGACGACCTCTCGCCCGTGAGCGAGGAGAACCTGCCCGAAGAAGTGCGTCCGCTGGTGCAGGAGCTCAACCTGTTGTTCGGCCGCGTGCGCCATGCCTTCGACGCGCAGAAGCACTTCGTGGCCGATGCCGCGCATGAACTGCGTTCGCCGCTGGCGGCGCTCAAGCTGCAGGTGCAGGGCTTGCAGCGCGCGCCCGACGATGCGGCGCGCACGCTGGCCGTGAGCCGGCTGTCGGCCGGCATCGACCGCGCCACGCGCCTGGTCGAGCAGATGCTGGCGCTGGCCCGTCACGAGGCCAGCGTGGCCGCGGGCGCCAAGCCCGAGACGGTCGATCTGACCGAGGTGGCGCGCCTGGCGATCTCCGATGCGGTGGCCGCCGCGCAGGCGCGCCGCATCGACATCGGCGTGGCGCAGTCCGACGCGGGCGCGACCGTGAGCGGCCAGCCCGAGGCGCTGCGCATGCTGCTGCGCAACCTGATCGACAACGCCGTGAAGTACACGCCCGAAGGCGGGCGGGTCGACATCGGCCTCGTGAAGCGCGCCGACGCGGTGGAGTTGCGCGTGGACGACAGCGGCCCCGGCTTGCCCGAGGCCGAGCGTGCGCGCGTGCTCGATCGCTTCTACCGCTCGGGCGAGCAGCAGGCGCCAGGCAGCGGGCTGGGGCTGGCCATCGTGAAGTCGATCGCCGACCTGCACGGCGCCACGGTGGCATTGGAAAAGTCCGCGAGCCTCGGCGGGCTGTGCGTGCGCGTGGTGTTCGCTGCCCCAGAGAAAGTGGATTCCGTTTAAGCGACGCCTAAGTCAAGGCCGCGACATTCCCTTCATCGTGTTTGCGCTTCGGCGCAGGATTGAAAGGAATCGAAGAATGAAAACCGCCTTGACTTCCCCCCGTGCCCTCGTGATCGCGCTGGCCAGCGCCGGCGTGATCGGTGCCGTCGGCGCCGGTGCCTACACCAGCGCCCGTGCCGTGAACGCCCCGGCCACCACCGCTGCCGCGGCCGCGCCGGCCGCGATGGTCACCTTGCCCGACTTCTCGACCATCACCTCGCGCGACGGCCCGGCCGTGGTCAACATCAGCGTGACCGGCACCGAGAAGGCCCCGGACGACGACACGATGGCGCAGCTGCAGGGCATCGACCCGGACGATCCGATGTTCCAGTTCTTCCGCCACTTCCAGGGACAGATGGGACCGCGCGGCCAACAGCAGCAGCGCGCCGTGCCGGTGCGCTCGCAGGGCTCGGGCTTCATCGTGGACCCGAGCGGCATCATCATGACCAACGCCCACGTGGTGAAGGACGCGAAGGAAGTCACCGTCAAGCTGACCGACCGCCGCGAGTACCGCGCCAAGGTGCTGGGCGCCGACGCCAAGACCGACATCGCGGTGCTCAAGATCGACGCCAAGAACCTGCCCGTGCTCGCGCTGGGCAACACCAAGGACCTGAAGGTCGGCGAATGGGTGCTGGCCATCGGTTCGCCTTTCGGCTTCGAGAACACCGTGACGGCCGGCGTGGTGAGCGCCAAGGGCCGCTCGCTGCCCGACGACAGCTACGTGCCCTTCATCCAGACCGATGTGGCCGTGAACCCCGGCAACTCGGGCGGGCCGCTGCTCAATGCGCGCGGCGAGGTGGTCGGCATCAACTCGCAGATCTACAGCCGCAGCGGCGGCTACCAGGGCGTGTCGTTCGCCATTCCGATCGACGTGGCCGTACAGGTGAAGGACCAGATCGTCGCCACCGGCAAGGCCACGCATGCGCGCCTGGGCGTGGCGGTGCAGGAGGTGAACCAGGCCTTCGCCGATTCGTTCAAGCTCGACAAGCCCGAGGGCGCGCTGGTCTCGAACATCGAGAAGGGCGGCCCCGGCGACCATGCCGGCCTGAAGGCGGGCGACGTGATCCGCAAGGTCGACGGCCAGGCCATCGTGTCGTCGGGCGACCTGCCGGCCGTCATCGGCCAGCAGGCGCCGGGCAAGAAGGTCACGCTCGAGGTGTGGCGCCAGGGCGAGCGCCAGGAGCTGCAGGCCAAGCTGGGCGATGCCAGCGACAAACCGGCGCAGGTCGCCAAGGCCGACAACACGGCGGGGCAGGGCAAGCTCGGCCTCGCGCTGCGCCCGCTGCAGCCGCAGGAACAGCGCGCGGCCTCGGTCGACGGTGGCCTGCTGATCGAGGACGTGGCAGGCCCGTCGGCGATGGCCGGGGTGCAGGCCGGCGATGTGCTGCTGGCCATCAACGGCACGCCGGCCAAGAGCCTGGAGCAGGTGCGCCAGGCGGTGGCCAAGGCCGATAAGTCGGTGGCGCTGCTGATCCAGCGCGGCGAGGACAAGATCTTCGTGCCGGTGCGCCTGGGCTGACCGACCCGTGCGCGCTCAGGGCAGCGCGCAGGGCCAGTCGAGCGACACGCGCGTGCCGCCGGCCTGCGCGTCGGCCCGCTCGATCTGCAGCCGCGCCCCGATGGCCTGCGCCCGCGAACGCATGTTCGCCAGGCCGTGGCCACCGGGGCGTTCGTTCGCCGGCAGCCCGCGGCCGTTGTCGGTGAGCACGATGCGCACCAGCGGCGGCGTCTGCTCGCCGTGCCAGCCCACATGCATCACGATGCGCGTGGCGCCCGCGTGCTTCAGCACGTTGGTGAAGGCCTCCAGCAGGATGCGTTGCAGCTGCAGTGCGGCCTGCGCGGCAAAGGGCGCGAGCGTGGGGATGAGCGCCACGTCCCACACCAGCTCGATGCCGGCGGCATCCAGCCGGGGCTGCAGGCGGTAGCGCAGCGTGGCCAGCACGGTCGTCAGGTCGTCGTGCATGGGCTGCAGCGAATCGACGGCCATGCGCATCTCGTCGAGCGCCAGCTTTACGTGCTCCTCGACCACGTCGCGGTTGGGCGCGGGCTGGTTCACCACGTTGAGCAGGCCCACGAGCTGCGAGCCCACGCCGTCGTGGATCTCCCGCATGATGCGCTGGCGCTCCAGCAGCACGGCCTGTTCTTCCTGCTGCTTGCGCACGGTTTCGAAGGCGCCGCGCAACTGCTCCTCGCGCTCGGCCACGCGCGCTGCGAGGTTGGCGTTGAGCGAGCGGTAGTCGGCCACGGTGCGGCTGTAGCGCTCCACCACCAGACCGGCCAGGATCATCACGAAGAAGAAGATCGCGTGCGAGGTGAGCGTGTAGTAGGCGCCGCCGAACAGGCCCATGCGCACCAGCAGCAGGTCGTGCGCGCCGGCCAGGATGGCCAGCGTGCCCGCCGCCATCAGCACGCCCGCGATGCGCCGCCGCGCCACCAGCGCGCCGTGCACCACGTAGGGCAGGCAGATGGTGCTCGTGACCTGCAGGATCGCCAGCCCGGTGGTCCACAGCGCCGGCAGCGCGAAGGCGAAGGAGGCACAGGCCAGCACCACCGACAGCGCCAGCGCCCCGTAGATGGAGCGCACCAGCCACGGCGGGTTGCGGTCGAGCACCAGCAGCACGAAGCGCGCGATCAGCCCGATGTGGCAGGCATAGCAGACCGCCACCACGGCGCCCCACAGCGGCCAGGGCACGGGGCCTTCGGTCAGCACGCGGTCGAGGTTGCGCGCCACGCCCGAGAGCGCGGCCAGCGCGAAGCAGCCGTAGAGCGCATCGCGCTGGCGCAGCCACAGCCCGGCGGCCAGGCCGCCCATCAGCAGCAGGCTCACGGCGTAGACGATGGCCGAGGTGTTGCGCCAGTTCTGCTGCGAGCGGTGCAGCGGGGCCAGGGAGGCCTCGGGGCCGTAGAGCACGCTGGCCAGCCCGCCGCCGCGCTGGCGCTGGATGGTGGCCTGGATGAGCAGCTCCTGCGGCTGGCCGTCGCCGCGTCGCAGCGCGGCGGCCAGCGGGATCAGCAGATTGGCCTTGCCTGCGTCGTAGGCCGGGTCGCCGAGCACGCCGTAGTTGGCGACCAGCGCGCCGTTGAACCACACGGCGGCCTGGTTGCCCAGGCCCGACATCAACAGCGCCTGGGCGTCGTCCGCGCGGGCGGCGTCGGGGGGCAGCACGATGCGGTAGCTGGCCTTGCCGCCGCGCCCCGGAAACTCGTGGTCCCAGCGAAAGGGCAGCGCCACCTGCCGCACCTGCATCGGCAGGCCGTCGGGTTCGAGGCTGGCTTCGGCCCAGTCCACGTCGGTGGTGCCCGGCGGGTTGGCGGCTTGGGCGAAGGGCACTGCGAGAGCCAGCCACAGCAGCAGTAGCAGCAGCGCGGCCCGCAGGGGGGAAAGGAAAAAGGCGGGGCGGTTCACGCGGCTAGGAAAGCCGGCCTGGAGGACGGGTCGCCAACACGGCTTCCGAGGGAGGGGGCGCATCCAGCTTGCCGTAGATGTTTCTGATATGGGTTTGAACCGTCGATGCGGAGACTCCCATCTGCGCGCCGATTTCGGCATAGGTGAAACCACGAGACACCCGGTCGAGCACTTCGGCCTCGCGCGACGAGAGGTGCCCGGGCGCGCCGTCGGAGGCCTGCCAGCGGCGCAACAGCTGCCGCGCGATGCCTGGCGGCAGCGGGGAGCCACCGGTGCCCAGGTGGCGCAGGTGCGCCGCCAGGTCGGCCTCGGTGCCGTCCTTGAGCAGGTAGCCGCGCGCGCCGGCCTCGAAGGCCTGCACCATGTGGGTCTCGTCGCCGAAGATCGTCAGCACCATCACCGCGCAGGCCGGCTGCATGCGGCGGCATTGGCGGATCACCTGCAGGCCGGGGTGGTCGGGCAGGCCGAGGTCGACCAGCAGCACATCGACCGGGTTGTCCGTGAGCCAGTTCAGGATGTCGACCGCGTTCGAGGCGCTGAAGGCCAGCGCCAGCGCGGGGTCGGCGCCGATCACGCGGGCGATGCGCTCGCGCATGCCGCTGTCGTCCTCGACCACGGCGACCTGGGTGGCGGTCAGGGGCATGGCGGGCTTCCGCAGGCGAGACCGGGGCCGAGGCGCATGGGCAGATCCGTTTCCGTTCGGAGGTTGCAGGTGCCGCAAGCCTATCGACCGGTATCGGGCGAGCCCATCCTATAGACGGGGGATGGGGGTACCCTGCCGGCGCGCGATGGTGTCCAGCCGTGCGGCGACCTGCGCCACGTGCTGCACCAGTTCGGGAGGCGACTCGATCTCGATGTCGTGGCCCAGGCAGCCCAGCCACACGGCCAGCGCGTCGAGCGAACTGGCGCCGGTCACGACGCGCGTGCGGCCCGCGTCGAGGGCCTCGGGCACGCCGCCTACCCAGCCCAAGTGCGGTTCCAGCGCCGCGGGCGGGGCATGCACGACCACGCGCGCGTGGTGCAGGTAGGGCGACACCTTGAGCGCGTGTTCCATGTAGGCCTCGACGTCGCCCAACGGCAGGCGGCGCGCGGTGAAGCGCGCGCCCGTCGGTTCGGCGTCGACGATGCGGTCGAGGCGGAAGGTGCGCCAGTCCTGGCGCGCCGTGTCCCAGGCCAGCAGGTACCAGCGCTGGCCGGTCTGCACCACGCGGTGCGGCTCCACCGTGCGCGCCGTGGCCGTCTGGTGGTGGTCCTGGTAGCCGAAGCGCAGTTCGCGCCGCTCGGTGCAGGCCTCGGCGAACATCGACACCGCCTTCACGCGCACGCCCGACTTGCTGCGCATCACCGGCACCACCGAAGCGCGCACGCTGCCCAGGCGGCGCTGCAGCCGCGGCGGCATCAACTGGTCGAGCTTGGCGAGGGCGCGCATCGAGGCGTTGCCGATGTCGCCTTCACCCGTGCCGGCATGGCCGAGCGCCAGCGCCACCGCAATGGCTTCCTCGTCTTCCAGCAGCAGCGGCGGCAGGGCGCTGCCCGCACCCAGCCGGTAGCCGCCGGCCACGCCCGAGGTGGAGTCGACCGTGTAGCCGAGGCTGCGCAGCCGGTCGACGTCGCGGCGCAGCGTGCGCTCGGTGATCTCCAGGCGCTCGGCCAGGGCGGCACCAGTCCAGGCGCGCTGGGCCTGGAACAGCGCGAGCAGGCGAAGCAGGCGGGCGGAAGCGGACAGCATGGGCCGCATCATGCCTGCGATCGAGGACAGAATCTGTCCGCAATGGGTCGTAGCCTTGGGTTTCCTCCACTCGTTTCCACGGACACCGACCATGAAGAAGACCTATCACGGCAGCTGCCACTGCGGCAAGGTGCGCTTCCAGGCGCTCATCGACCTCGCCGCGGGCACCGGCAAGTGCAACTGCTCGATCTGCATGAAATCGCGCGGCTGGGGCGCCATCGTCAAGCCGGCCGACTTCACGCTGCTGTCGGGCGAAGAAGACCTGTCGAGCTACCAGTTCGGCTCGTTCAGCGCCGAGCACCTGTTCTGCCGCCATTGCGGCGTCAAGTCCTTCGGGCGCGGCAACGTGCCGGAAATCGGCGGCGCCTACGTCAGCGTGAACGTCTCCTGCCTGGACGACGCGACGCTCGAAGAGCTGGCCACCGCGCCGGTGCGCTACATGGACGGTCGCCACAACAACTGGTTCGAGGTGCCGGCGGAGGTGCGCTACCTCTGAGGTGACCGATGGCCCCCACGCTTTCGGCAGAGAATGCCCGTTGCTTCACCTGCTGCGAACGAAACCAATGAACGACGAACTCGAAGCCCGCATCCGCTCGGGCCAGGCGCTGTCCGAATCGATGGGCAACTTCCACGTGACCGGCTGGGACGCCGAGCACAAGACGCTGAAGGCCGCCTTCACCGTGCGGCGCGAGTACTGCCACACGAACGGCACGATCGCCCAGGGCGGCTTCATCACGGCCTGGCTCGACGCCGCCATGGCCCATGCGGTCATGCACGACACCGAGCAGTCGCAGACGGTCTTCAGCCTGGAGATCAAGGTGAGCTTCTACGAGAAGGTCGGTCCTGGCGAAGGCCGGGTGGAGGGGCGCGTGATCCGACGCGGGAAGCGCGTGGCGTTCCTCGAAGCGGCGCTCTACAACCCCGATGGGAAGCTGGCCGCCGAGGCCACATCGACCGGAATACTGGCGAGCCTCTAAAGCTACGCCCGCCCGACCTGGGCCTGTATCTCGCGGATCACTGCTTCCTTTTCCCGGTTGTAGACCTGCGGGTTGGCCGGGTCGATGCCGTGGGCGCGGTCCTTGGCTTCTTCGTACTTCTGGCGCAGGTCCGGGCGCCGGTCGAGCACTTCCATGAGCGCCAGCGAATCGGCATGCACCGGGTCGCCGCGATGGCAGATGTGCAGGTTGAGGTTGAACCTGCGCCCGTCGTGCAGCACGGACGCGCAGACGTAGGGCTTCTCGTCCGTGTCGACCCACACGGGGCGGCGGTGAAATCCGAGGGCCTCGAATTCCGACTGGGCCGTGCGCAGGTTCTCGCGCTGCGTGATCGCCGCGATGTCGACCATCGGCTTTCCTCGCAGCCCGACGATGGCCGTGCTCCCGATGTGCACGAGTTCCACGCCTTCGAGCTGCGCCTGCACGTGGCGCCGCACCTGCGCGAACACCTCGGCATACGCCGGGTCGTAAGGCAGGATGTGGCGCTGGTCCAGGCCCTCGTCGAAGGCGAGGAGTTTCATCGCACGATGCGCGCGAGCCAGGCCAGCAGCACGGCCACGACCTCGTCGCGGTTGGTTTCGTTGAGCGTCTCGTGGCGCGCGCCGCCGAACACATGGCAGGACACATCGCGCAGGCCGGCGTCGCGGTAGCGCTGCACCAGCGGGTAGAACCATTCGGCCTTGTTGCTGACCGGGTCCTGGTCGCCGGTGAACAGGTACAGCGGCAACTCGGGACGGATGCGCGTCTGCATCGCGGCAGGCGTGAGCTCGTCCAGGTTCGCGAACATGGTGCCCATGCCTTCCGCCGACACGGTGAAGCCGCACAACGGATCGGCAATGTAGGCATCGACCTGCGCCGGGTCACGGCTGAGCCAGTCGAAGGGCGTGCGCACATCGGGCAGCGCGGCGTTCATGTCTTCGAGACGGAAGCCGCTTTGCAGCGCGCCGCCCAGCAGGTCGAGCGCCGTGGTGCCCGACAGCACCGCGCCCGACAGCAGCTCGCTGTGCCGCACCAGGTAGTACTGCGTGGCGAACGAGCCCATGCTGTGGCCGACGAGGACCAGCGGCAACCCGGGGTGCTCGGCGCGTGCGTGGCGGCTGAGCAGCGCCATGTCGTCCACGAGGCCGGCGAATCCGCGCGGGCCGAACTCGCCGAGTTCGTCGCGCGCGGCGGCGCCCGGGCCGTGGCCGCGGTGCTCGTTCGCGTAGACGACGTAGCCGGCCTGCGTGAGCGCATCGGCCAGCGGCCGGTAGCGCAGCGAATGCTCGCCCATGCCATGTGCCAGCTGCACGATGGCGCGCGGCGCGGTGCCCTGCCAGCGGTGGGCCTCCACCGGATGGCCGTCGTTGGCGGTCAGTTCGAAGTGGGTCTCGGTGCTCGGCATGCGGGGTCCTCCAGGGAAGTGGATCTGCATCCTAATCGTTGACGGCCCGCAGCATGGCCTTGCGCAGCCACGCCTGCGCCGGGTCCTTGTCGGTCACTGCGCGCCAGGCCATCCGCAACTGGTAGCTCGGGCTGTCGAAGGGCAGGGGCTCGCAGCGCAGGCCGCTTTGCGCCGACAGCGCCAGCGCCACGTGCTCAGGCACCGTGGCCAGCAGGTCGGTGCCCGCCAGCACGGCGGGCAGGCTGCCGAACTGCGGCACCGAGAAGAGCACGTCGCGCTGGCGCCCGAGTTCGCCCAGCGTTTCGTCGACGGTGCCGCACAGGTCGCCGGCATAGGTCACGAGCAGGTGGCGTCGGCGGCAGTAGTCGTCGAGCGACAGCCTGCCTGGCGCGGTGTCGGCGCGGAGCACGGCAAAGCGCGCGGTGCGGACCTTGCGCACCTTCGCATCGGCGGGCAGGTCTTTCAGGAACGACATCACCGCGCTGACACGGCCCTGGTCGAGGTAGCGCATGGCGTTGCGGTAGCAGACGGTGAGCGTCACCAGCTTGGCGCCGGGCACCTCAGTGCTCAGAGCGCGCAGCAGGCGGGGCAGCATCGCGATCTGCAGGTCGTCGGTCAGGCCGATGCGGAACACCGGCGCGGCGCGCGCCGGTTCGAAGTCGGCCTGCGCGCGGAACGTGGCCTCGATCTGCGCGAGGGCGGGGCCCAGGCCCTGCATCAGGGCGAGCGCCCGTGCGGTGGGCTCCATCACGCGGCCCTGGCGCACCAGCAGCGGATCGCCCGTGAGCTCGCGCAGTCGCGCGAGCGCATGGCTCACCGCGGGCTGGCCGAGGTTCAGCCGCTCGGCGGCGCGGCTGACGTGGCGCTCGCGCATGAGCGCGGCCAGCACGGTGAGCAGGTTCAGGTCGATGCGGTTGAGTTCGATGGGTTTCATCGGGGGTCGGGGCGTTATCGATGGTGCGCATAGCGACTATCCCGCGAATCGATTTCCTTGATGCCGCTGCGGCCTCTAGATTGAAGCCATCGGTCATTCAGGAAAAGAAGGAGAGTTGTCATGAGCAGGATGGTTCGCTTCCACGCATTCGGTGGTGCCGAGGTTCTGAGGCTCGAAGAGGTCGCGGTGCCCGCGCCGGGCATTGGCGAGGTGCGCATCGCGGTGCAGGCCATCGGCCTGAACCGGGCCGACGCGTTGTGGCGCGAGAAGCTGTACATCGAAGACGCGACGTTGCCGGCAGGGCTGGGCAACGAAGCCGCTGGCGTCATCGACGCGGTGGGCGAGGGCGTCGACGGGCTGAGTGTGGGCGACAAGGTCGCGGTGCTGCCGGGGGCGAGCCAGGGGCTGTATCCGACCTACGGCGACCGCATCCTCTTTCCGGCCGCGCACGTGGTGCGGTATCCCGCCAACCTGTCGGCCGCGCAGGCTGCGGGCGCCTACATGGCCTACCTCACGGGCTACTTCCCGATGTTCGAGATGGCACGGCTGCAGCGCGGTCAGGTGATGCTCGTCACCGGGGCGTCATCGGGCACCGGCATCGCGGCGCTGCAGATGGCGCGCGTGGCGGGCATCGTCGCCATCGCGGTCACGCGCACGGCCGCCAAGCGCGACGCGCTGAGGGAAGCGGGCGCGACGCATGTGGTTGTGACGGACGAAGAAGACGTGGTCGAGCGCGTGTTGACGCTCACCGAGGGCCGCGGTGTCGACCTGGTGTACGACGGCGTGGGCGGCGCGCAGGTCGAGCGGCTCGGCGATGTGGTCGCGCATCGCGGGTGGTACGTGCTGTACGGCCTGTCGGGTGGCGCCGAATTCAAATTTCCGGTGGTGGCGCAGTTCCGCAAGAGCTGGCGCTTCCACGTCTACAAGGTGCTGGAGCACACGGGTGCCGCCACCATGGGTTTGCCGCGCGACGCGGCCGCATTGGGTCGCGCGCTGGCCTTCATCGATGCAGGCCTTGCCGATGGCACGCTGCATGTGCGCATCGACCGGAGCTTCGCGTTCGACGACGTGGTGCAGGCCCATCGCTACCTCGAGCGCGCCGGGCATATCGGCAAGGTCGTGCTCGAGGTCTGACCGGCGCTCAGGCGGCGGAGGTCAGCCGGTACCAGGCCACCCCGTCGTCGGCGATGTCGCACGCGATCTCGCCGCGGTGGCGCAGGTAGTTGAGGCAGGCCAGGCTTTCCCCGGTGGCCATGCCCAGCAGCGGCACGTCGGATTCGGCGATGCTGCGCGCGAACAGGCTCGTGAACACATCGACCGCGCGCTTCGGCGTCTTCAGTGCGTTGCGCAAGCGGTCGAGCGAGCGCTCCTGCCCGTGCTGCAGCCGGTCGATGCGCGCATGCAGGCCACGGAAGCACTCGTTGTGCGACGGCAGCACCAGCACGTCGTCGGGTACTTCGCGCTTGAGCTTGGCGAGCGACGCCAGCCAGTCGGCCATCGGGTCGGCATCGGGTTCGACGGGCGAGACCGACACGTTCGACGAGATGCGCGGCAGGATCTGGTCACCCGAGATCAGCACTTTCAGGTCGGGGCAGTACAGGCACGCATGCTCGGGCGAATGGCCGTTGCCGGTGACGACGCACCAGTCGTGCGCGCCGATGCGCAACACCTCGCCATCGCGCAGGCGCCGGAAGCTGTCGGGCAGCGGGTGGATGTGCTTGCCGAAGTTGCCGAAGCGCGTGCGGTAGGTCTCGATGGCCGCCTCGCCCCAGCCGGCGCGGCGGTAGAAGGCGATGGCGTCGTCTGGCGCTTCGCGGCCGGTGTCGGACACCATCACGCGGCACATGAGGTATTCGGAGCGGGTCATCCACAGCCGCACGCCGAACTTGCGCGTGAGCCAGCCGGCCATGCCGACGTGGTCGGGGTGCATGTGCGTCACGAAGACGCGGGTGAGGCCGCGCGTGTCCGGCGAATTGGCGAACAGCTCGCGCCAGACCGCCACCGTTTCCTCGGTGCGCACGCCGGTGTCGACCACGGCCCAGCCGTCGCCGTCGTCCAGCGCCCACAGGTTGATGTGGTCGAGCGAATAGGGCAGCGGCATGCGGATCCAGTGGACCCCGTCGGCGACCTCGATCGACTTGCCGCGTGGCGGAAGCTGTGCAAAGGGATAAACGAGCTTGCCCTTGGCTGCTTCCGCCGACTCTTCCAAACCATCCATCGTGTTTCACCTCCAGAGGGATGAATTGTGAACCCGGCCGGCATTCGGCCCGGGTCACTTCGAAGACGATGGACGGCTGCGCTTACTTGCGGCGCGGGCGGGCGGCGCCCGGCGCCGAGGTTTGCGACGGGGCGGCGCCGCCGTCCACGCCCAGCCGGCCACCGCCGCCCAGGCCCTGGCCGCGCACCGTCTGCGCCTTGTAGTTGCGCAGCGAACGGACCATCTGGTTGAACGCGTCCATGAAGGCTGCCGCGATCACCTTGCCCTGCGCGGTGTTGGTGTAGCCACCGATGCCGCCGGCGCCGCCGCGGCCACCGAGGCCGCCGAAGCCCGCGAAGTCGGTCTTGGAGGCGCTGCCTTCGGCGGCAGCCACCTGCACGCCCGAGCGGTTGTCGATGAGCGTCAGCAGTGCGCTGGCTTCCTTGGTCTGCAGGCTGGCGCCGACAGCCGCGATGGCGCGGCCACGGCCGCCGCCCACGAGGCCGCCGAGCGCGCCGCCGATGCCGCCGGCGTCGTTGTTGCTGAACACGATCTCGGGCGACAGGCCGTAGTCGGAGGCCACCATCTGGCCGCGGCCGAAGTTGCTGCCGCCGCGCATCTCGCCCGATTGCATCAGCGCGCGTTCGCGCGTCATGGCGTTCATGCCGGCCGCGCCGCGCTCGACCACCACGAAGCAGTTCGACTGCTGCACCAGCAGGCGCAGCAGGTTGGCCGTGGGCGGCAGGCGGTATTCACCGGTGAGGATCGTGTACCAGCCGGCGTTGACGTTCTCGATCAGCGAGACAGTACCGAGCGGCGAGTCGCAGCGCTCGAGCTGGCTGCTCTCGCCCGAGGTGGCGCCGCCGGCGGCGCTGCCCGTGGCCGTGGTCTTGGCCGCCGGAGCGCCCATCTGCATGTCCATGGTCTGGCAACCGGAAAGCGCGAGCAGGCCCGCGAGTGCGCTGGCGAGAGAGAGTTTGGAAAAAGGCATGTCCCTGTCCATCAAATGAAAACAATGTGGCGTCCGCCCCACCGGCGGGCGCCGCGCCCGCGCGACGATACGGGCCGCCCGATGCGCGGGCCAGTGTCGAAAGTCACACGGTCAGGAACATTTGTGGCGCTTGTCGGGGCTTGGTTACAGTCCGAACTCCATTCGCAGGAGTTTTCAGATGGCCACAAAGAAGAGGAATATCGTGGGAGAAGCCGCCGTCGAGCTGACGACGCAGCAGGTGGCGCAGGCCCTGGCCATTGCCGGGGCGTCGGGCTACAGCGGCAGCGCCGATCCGTCGTTCGTGGGGGCGGTGCTGGTGGCGCTGGCGGTCAACACGAGTTCCGTCAGCGCGACCATCGACAGTGCGAAGAGCAGGGGCCCCGGCGTCGCCGGCGTGCTGCAGCACTGACCGGCCGGTGGGGCGCCGGCCTCCGGCCTGAACCGGCGCATTTTCAGGTCGTGTAGTCGCCGCTGGCTTCCGGCTGGAACAGCACGGCGATCACGCGCGCGCTGTGTTCGCCGCCGCCGGGCGTCTTCCAGCGCGCGACCGCACCGGTCTTCTGGCCGAGCAGGCCGATGCCGACGGGCGAGAACACCGAGATGAAGCCCGTGGTCGGGTTCGCGTCGGCGGGATAGCAGATCACGATCTTCTGCCGCTGTCCGGCGGGCAGGTCTTCGATTTCCACCTGGGTGTACATCGTCACGATGTCCGAGGGCATTTCGCGTGACGGAAGGATGTCGGCCGTGTCGAGCAGATCGACCAGGGCCGGGGGAAGAGGCGTGTCCGCGAATTTGCTGAGACGGACGTAATCGAGTTCGGTGAGCGTGCGCTCCCCGTGAACGGTTGAAAGCATGAAGCACTCCAGATGAACGCAACCCGCCTTTCCAACAGACAGGGTCGCTACCGCGCGGTGTGGTGCCCGGCGGTCAAGGTGTGCGCATCAAGAAGAAGGTAGCGGACCGCCGGGCTCAGGAATGTGCGGACGTGCGTCGGAGGACCGACGTGGCCGCCGCGACGACGGCGCCCACACGACGACCGGCCGCTGCCATGGGCAGGGCTGCGCGCGCAGGGTATCGACGGGGCGAGAGGAGAGCCATGGGGCGCGAGTGTAGGGGATTCTGGCCAGATTGGCCAATTATGGCCCTACGGGTGCAGCGAGGAATTGCCGTGGAATCTCTGGATTCAATCAGTAGAAAGCCCGAATTGAAATCAAGAGCCTGTGATTCGAGATGACGTGAATGAGTGATGGGAAAAGGGTGGGCAAGCACTCATATTTACCGGATTCTTTGCGAGTTCGATATTTCCCTGGTCACCGGGATTTCTCTGTGATTCATCGATGAATAATTTCTTTTGCCGCATCGAATGAGTGGTTTCAAATTAATTTTATGGATTCGGATTTATTGAGAATATTATTTGATGCATAAGGGGTGCGCCTGAGTTTGCTGTTGCTGTCATTCGATCTCAATTGTTTTGACTCTCTCAGAAGCTTGAAAGCTTCAATTGAAGGGGCTTCAGTTCGAACGAAATGGTGGATGCATTTTGTTTGTTCAATATGTCTCATTTGCGCATCCTCTGTTCTTTTGTTTGATTGCCATAAAAGCCCCGAGACATAAGAATTCAGTACGCAAAAATCTGAGTGGCCGATTGCCTTCAATTGCAAGCAATGTTGGCTATTTGTTTGCAATAAGAGGTTGATTGCAAATTTTGTGACGTGAATTTCAAATATTGTTAATTGGGGTTTGAATGACAGCATCCACATGGGACTTGTTCTTGTCGTCGTCGCGAGGCCGCGCAGGGGCGGTCCACCCGCTGATCCGCGCAGGCCTGGTCCTGCTTGCCGCAGGCGCCGCGACCGTCGCGTTCGCGCAACCCACCGCTTCGCTGGAGGCGTCGCGCGCACCTGTCGCGGCCCAGGCCGTGACCGTCGTCCTCGCCCAGTCGAAGGTGGTCAAGGGGCCCGACGGCAATGAGCAGTTCCAGGACGCGGCCACCATCAAGCCGGGCGACGTCATCGAATACAAGGCCACCTACACCAACAACACGGGCAAGCCGGTCAAGGGGCTGGTGGCGGATCTGCCGATCCCCGAGGGGCTGGAATACCTGCCGCGCAGCGCCAAGCCAGGCGCCAGCCTCGTGAAAGCCGCCACCAAGACCGCCGTCTTCGAGCCCGAGCCGCTCGTTCGCAAGCTGGCCAGCGGCAAGACCGAACCCGTTCCCTACAGCGAGTACCGCATGCTGCGCTGGAGCCTGGGCCAGTTGCCCGCCAACGGCAGCCTCGCCGTGAGCGCGCGCGCCAAGGTTGAAGCCGTCGTGCCGCCAACGGCGGCGCCCCCCACGCCCGCCACGCCGCCCCCGCGCGGCAAGTAAAGGCCGCGCCGGCCCTCGCGCGCTGCGCGAGGCGAGGGCGCCCGCCTCTTCCATCGATCTCTTGTTTCCGAGTGCCAGTCGGCAGGTACGCGTTCGCCCGTCGAAACGTATCGGCCAGGTTCGTTCGTGTTCCCGTTCATTGACAACAGAGGAGAAAACTACGTGATTCCCACCCAGCCAACCCAACGCGCCAGTGGCTGCAAGCCGTGTGCGCCCTGGGCAGGCGCTGCAGCGTTGACGCTGGGCTTCCTTTTCGGAAGCCCGGCTGCATTTGCCGCGTCGCCGCCCGCCAACACCGTCATCGGCAACCAGGCGTCCGCCAGCTATTCGGACGCCACCGGGACGACCCAGGTCGCCACCTCCAACCTGGTGCAGACCACCGTTCTCCAGGTGGGCTCGTTCACGCTCGACAGCGTCAACCAGATCACGACGACCGTCGTCAACACCAAGTCCGGCGCTGCCGGCGCCACGGTCTATGCGCCTCACGTGCTGACCAACACCGGCAACGGCGTCGACACCTTCGCCCTCACGGTCAAGGCCGATGCGGGCAAGTTCTCGCGCGTCGAGGTCTTTGCCGATGCCGACGGCAACGGGCTGCCCGACAGCACGACGGCACTGTGCTCGGCCACCGATGCGAACGTCTGCACGGTGACCCCGGCGCAGAGCGTGCCCGGCAACAACGGTGCGTTCCGCTTCGTCGTGGCCTACACGATCCCGGGCTCGGCCACCGGCGCCGGCAATTTCGATGCCGCAACGATCACCGCCACCCCGGGCACCCCGGCGCTGTACACCGCGCCGAACACCTCGGCGGCCGACAAGGACGAGGTCAAGCTGGCCACCGATGCGGTGTTCAACCTCACCAAGGTCATCGGCACTCCGTCGGTCGCAGCGCCGGGCAACGGCGTCTGGCCGACCGCGCCGGCCAGTGGGCCGAGCTCTTCCGCTGCCTGCACGGCCACGAGCTGGACGGCGGGTCTCGCGTCGAACGCGAACTGCCAGTACTCGGTCTACACCCTCACGTTCAACAACACGGGCGGCGCACCGGGCAAGTTCGCGCTGTCCGACGTGTTGCCTGCAGGTTTGACCTACGTCACCGGTTCGGCCGTGTGGAGCGGTGCGTCGGGTGCGGCGCTGGGTGACGGTGCGGGCGGTGATCCGTCGGGCATCGACTTCCAGGTGACCGGCAACACGCTGAATGCCGTGGTGGCTTCGCTGAGCCCGAACGTGACGCAAACGCTGAGCTTCGTGGTGCTGGTGAACAGCACCGCGGCGGTCGGTACGTCGACCACCACCAACGTGGCCCGCTACAACCCCGCGACCGCGCCGGCCGGCGTGACCGCGGCGTTGATCGGCACGGTCGGTTCGACCTCCAACCCGTCGGCGTACACCGTCCTGGCGCGTTTCGGCATCGTGGTGGGTTCCAACCCGTCCACGGCTGCAACGGCCCTCGACGCGACACCCGGCACACCGAACCCCGCCGGGCAAGATCTGACCACGAGGCAGTTGGCCGTTGCAGGCGGCAGCGTCCGGTTCCCGCAAACCGTGTTCAACACGGGCGGCGCCTCGGATGCCGTGAACCTGTCGATCTCCGCCAGCACCTTCCCGGCCGGCACGAGCTTCCAGTTCTTCGCGGCCGACAGCGGCGCACCGCTGCTGGACACGAACGGCGACGGCGTGCCCGACACAGGCCCGATTCCAGCCGGCGTGAGCCTCAACATCGTGACGCAGGTGCAACTGCCGCCGGGCACGGTGGGCGGCGCCTACGTGGCCACGGTGCTCGGTCGCTCCGTGAACGACAACACGAAGATCGATGCGACCGAAGACCGCCTCGAGCGCGTGATCGAGACCCTGGTCGACCTGACCAACACGAAGATTGGTACTGGCACCGGCAGCGTCGCCAACGGCGACCTCGGCGCGGGCCCCAGCCCGTTGCCAACGCAGGTTCATGACACGGGCGCCGGCACCGGCACGGTCTTCACGCTGTGGGTGAAGAACCATGACGTGATCGACGCGACCTACAACCTTGCCGCCAGCCAGACGACCGGTTTCCCGGGCGCGCTGCCGGCAGGCTGGACGGTCAAGTTCGTGGCGTTTGGCGGCACCTGTGCATCGCCGGCCATCTCGAACCTCGCGGTCATCGCCGGGGGGCAGCAGGCGGTCGAAGCGTGCGTCACGCCGCCTTCCTCGCAAGCCGCAGTCACTGCAGTGAAGATCTACTTCAAGGTGCAATCCACTGCGGTGGCCTCGACCGGCGGCATCGCTTCCGACGTCAAGACCGACGCCGTGACGGTGACCTCGACGGCCCTTCAGCTGGGCGCCTCGCTCACGCCGAACAACAACGGCCAGGTCGCACCCGGCGGCACCGTGGTGTATGCCCACACGCTGACCAACATCGGCGCCCAGAGCTGCGGCGTGTACACGCTGACAGCCAAGGTGCCTGCGGCAGATGAGGCGCAAGGCTGGACCACCGCGGTCTACCTTGACGTCAACGGCGACGGACAGATCGATGCTGGCGACACGCCGGTGAATGGTCCGCTGGCAAGCCTGCCGGCCCGTGCAGAGCAGAAGCTGCTGGTGCGCGTGTTCGCGCCGGGTGGCGTGAGCGCGGGTGTCAGCAACACCACGACGGTGACGGCCACCTTCACCGACCCGGCGCCCAACTGCGGTACGCCTTCGGCCACCGACATCACGGCCGTGATCACCGGCCAGATCCGCGTCCTCAAGACGCAGGCGGCCGACGCGACTTGCGACGGCGTGGCGGACACCGCGTTCACGGCAACGTCACTGCAGCTGAAGCCGGGCCAGTGCATCGTCTACCAGGTCGTTGCCACCAACGAAGGCGTCGTGCCGGTGACCAACATCGCCATCAACGACGCACTGCCGGCGTACACCGTCCTGAGCGCGAAGCAGCCTGCATTGCAGTGCGAAGCCCCGGGCATTGGCGGTACGGCGCCGGCCTTCGCATCGACCGCCACCGCGGTGAGCTGCGGCAGCGCGGCCAACACCGTGGCCCCAGGTGGAAAGGTCACGCTGACCTTCGCCGTGCAGATCAACCCCTGACCTGACATCGGCGCCGCCGACGGTTCCGCAAGGGCCGTCGGCTGTTTCCCGCGAGGCCCGGGTTTGCCCCGGTGCCTCGCCTGTTTCCCCTGCCGCTTTCGCGCACATCGCTGCATGCAAGCCGTGCCTTGCCGGCCTTCGAGGCGGCAGAGGAAAGAGCTCTTCGACTGTTTGACGTGTCTCCCGCAGCGGGAGGTGCCAGGGAAGGTTCACCGCGTGCCACTTCTTCTTTCTTCTTCGCGTGCCGGCATGCCTCGGTGGTGGGGCTGCGGGGCGCTCGCGCGCAGCGCGATGGCGGCCTTCGGTCTCGCACTCGCCACCGCAGTGGCACTCGCCATGTTCTTCGCACCGATCGTGCAGGCGGCGCCCGCGCCCGGCGGCGTCGTGATCCGCAGCATCGCGACGGGCACCTACGTCCCTGCCGGCCTCGACCGCAGCGAGACGGCCATCTCCAATGCCGTGACCGCCAGCGTGCTGCCCGTGGAGGCGCTGTCGCTCACGCAGGACCAGCGCGTGAACCGCCCGCCCGGGACCGTCGTCACGCTGAGCCACCTTCTCACCAACACCGGCAACGTGGCTTCGCGCTACACCCTGGGCCTCGTCAACGACGGCGCAGGGTGCCCGGCCGACGGGCTCGACCTGTCGGCGTTGCGCGTGGCGCGCGACGCCAACCACAACGGCGTCGTCGACGCCTCCGATCTCGTGCTGTTGCCCGGTGCCGCCGGCACGCTCGCGCTGGAGCCGGGCCAGACGGCCGAGCTGCTGGTGCAGGGCACCATTCCCGCCGCGGCCGGCGGCAGCGCCTGCGTGGTGCTGAGCGCGACCACCGCCCTGCAGGGCGCGAGCGCGAGCAATCGCGACACGGTGGACGTGGGCAGCGTCGCCGTGCTCGCGCTGGTCAAGTCGGCCAGCCATGCGGGGGCCATCGTGCCCGGCAGCACGCGCATCGACTTCAGCATCTCGGGCACCAACACCGGCGCGCGCGACGCGCAGCCCGGCGGCGCGGCCGCGCCCACCGGCACGCAGGTGCTGGTCAACGGCAGCCCGCGCAGCCTGCTGCTGCTGCGCGACCTCGTGCCCACGGGCACGCGCTACCTGTCTGGCAGCCTGCAGAGCACGGCGGCCGGCGCGGTGCGCCTGTTCCGCATGCCCGGTGACGCCGACTTCAGCTACCGCACCGCCGAAGACGGCGCGGCGATCGAAGTGGCCATCGGCGTGCCCACCGCACTCGCGCGCAACGCTTCCATCGCCATGCAGTTCGCGGTGCAGGTCAAGGCCGATCACACCGGCGACATTCGCAACACCGCGCACAGCCAGTACAACGACGGCGTCGCACCCGCCGCGTCGCCGTCGAACACCGTGGTGATCGCGGCGAGCCCGCCGCAAGGCCAGGGCCGCATCGGCGTCGCCAAGGCGGCCTCCACGCCGCGCATGCACCGCGGCGCGGACGGCCAACCCGACGGCACGGCCACCGTCACCTTCGACGTCCACGTGCGCAACTACGGCACGACCGCGCTGCACGGCGTGCAGCTGGCCGACCTGCTCGAAGGGCAGGGCGCCGCGCAGTTCGGCACCCGCACGACCGCCGCGGTGCCCGGCGCGCGCCAGTACGGCGTGGTGCCCGGAACCCTGGCCATCGTCGGAGGGCCAGGCAACGGCGTGGCCGGCACGGTGGCGGCTGTCAACGCCGCGTTCAACGGCACGGCCTCCGCGCAGGACCTGCTCGCGCCCGGTACGGTGCTGCCCGTGGGCGGCCAGTTCACTGTGCGTTTCGACGTGCGCTTCCACGTGTCGGGCCGTGCCGGCACGCTGCTCAACACCGTGCGCGCACAGGCCGCGTTCGCCGCCGGCGGCCCGCCCACCGTCTTCGACGACTCCGTCAACGGCAGCAACCCCGACGCCGACGGCGACGGCAACCCCGGCAACGACACCTCGCCCACGCCGGTGCAGCTGCAGCAGCCCGTGCTCTCGCTCGTGAAGAGCGTCTCGCAGCCGCGCCGCGTGGCGGAGGGCGTCTACGAGCTCGACTACCGTTTCAAGGTCGGCAACACCGGCGCGGCCCCGGCCCCGAACGTGCGCGTGATCGACAACCTCGATTGCACCTTCGACATGGACAAGCCCGAAGGCCTCGTCGCCGCCTGGGAACTCGTCGGCGCGCCGAAGGTGCGCAACGGCGTGCTGCAGATCGCATCCGGCTTCACCGGCCGCGCCGCCTGCGACCGCGAGGCTGCCGCCAGCGCCGACCCCTTCAAGCTGCCCATGCAGGCCGCACTCGGCCTCACCGACGGCAGCCGCGCGTTGGCACCCGGCCAGAGCGAAGACATCGAATTCACCGTGCGCGTCACCCGCAAGCCTTCGAGCAACGGCGCCCGCGTGCCGTTCACCAACAAGGCCTGGGCGGCCGCCTTCGAGCAGAACACCGCTTCTGCGTCGTCGGCCGCGCTCGTCACCGCGAGCGCCAGCAGCGCGTCCTCGATGCTGGCCGACCCGCAGGGCGTGGTCTACAACGCCGTCACGCGCCAACCGGTGGCCGGCGCCGTCGTCACCTTCACCCGCCAGTCGTGCAGCGACGGCGCTGCCCGGCCGATGGCCCTGGCCGAGGTGTTCGGCGGCGACAGCGGCGTCTACCGCGCCAACGCCGACGGCAGCCTGTCGATGACCACCGGCGCCGACGGCGGCTACCAGTTCTATTTCCTGTCGCCGCCGGTCACCGGCAGCTGCACCTATGCGCTGGGCGTGGCGCCGCCCGCGGGCAGTGCCTACGCGGCGCCTTCGCGGCTCATCCCCGCCACGCCCGGCACCTTCGACCGTTGCGGCGCCATCGTCCCGAACGCTGCGTCGCCGCAGGGCGCGGAGCCCACCACGCACCACTTCTCGCTCAAGGCCGGTTTCGAGCCCTCGGGCGCGGCCTGCGACGTGCTGCACAACCACCTCCCGCTCGACCCGGGCAACGTGCTTGGCCTCGTGCTGCGCAAGGAGGGCAGCAAGCGCCAGGTCGAGTTCGGCGATTTCCTCGACTACGCGCTCGTCGTCACCAACAAGACCGGCTTTCCCGTCACCGACCTCAGCCTCTCCGACCAGTTGCCGCCAGGCTTCGCCTACGTGGCCGGCAGCGCGCGGCTCAATGACGCGGCCACGGCCGATCCCGTGGGCGGGGCCGGTCCCCGGCTGGTCTTCAACCAGCCCGGCCTCGCGCTCGGCATCGACCAGTCCGCCACGGTGCGCTACCGCGTGCGCGTGGGTGTTGGCGCACCGACGAACGGCGATGCCGTCAACCGGGCCCGCGCCAATTCCGGCCCGATGCAGTCGAACCTCGCCCAATGGACCGTGCGCGTGACCGGCGGCGTGTTCTCCGACGACGCCTTCCTCTTCGGCAAGGTCTACATGGACTGCCGGCGCGACGGCCGCCAGCAGGGCGTCGACGAGATCGGCGTGCCCGGCGTGCGCCTGTACATGGAAGACGGCACGCACGTCATCACCGACGTCGAAGGCAAGTGGAGCCTGTACGGCCTCAAGCCCGTCACCCACGTGCTGCGGCTCGATGCCACCACGCTGCCCGCCGGCGCGCGGCTCGAAGCGCTCGACAACCGCAACGCCGGGCGCCCCGACAGCCGCTTCGTCGATCTCAAGAAGGGCGAATTCCACAAGGCCAACTTCGTCGTCACCAGCTGCGACGCACCGGCGGTGATGCGCGACGTCATCGCGCGGCGCGAGGCCATCGCCGCCGTGCCCGACACCGAGGCCGAAGCCCAGGTGCGCATGCGCCTGGACCCCGAAGGCCGGATCGTCCCCGTGGGCGACCGGCGTGCGCTGCCTGCCAGCGGCGAGGTGCGCGCGGGCGGCAGCACCGGCACCAGCACCACGCAGGCCAGCTCGGCGCCGCTGATCGCAATGCCCACCGCACCGGCGTCGCCCAGCAGCTTCATCGGCGGCGCGTCGGGCAGCCAGGGCAGCACGCTCGGCGCGGTGACCGGCGGCGCCGCGGTGGATGGCGCATCCCCCGTGGGCAGTCTTTTCTCCGGCATGCGCGTGTCCCGCGGTATTGCGCAGCCGACCGCCGCGGTGGTGCCGCCGCAAGCCGCCCTCAGTCCCATCGACCTCGAGGCCTTGCTGCCCCGTATCGAAAGCAACGCCCTCGGCTTCATCGACCTGCGCGACGGCGACACCTTGCCCTCGACCTCGCTCAACGTGCGCGTCAAGGGCGAAGCCGGCCTGGCGCTGCGCCTGAGCGTCAACGGCCAGGGCGTCGAGGAGCGCCGCGTCGGCAAGAAGACCGAGCAGGCCAGCCGCCGGATCGGCGCCTGGGAATACATCGGCATCGTGCTGCGGCCCGGCGTCAACCGCCTCGTGCTCGAAGCCGTCGATCCGTTCGGCAACGTGCGCGGCGCCGCCCAGCAGATCAGCGTCACCGCGCCCGACAAGCTCGGCGCCATCCACATCGACGTGCCGGCCTCGGCGCAGGCCGACCTGCGCACGCCCGTCGTCGTGAAGGTGCGCCTGACCGACGCGGCCGGCGTGCCCGTGACCGCGCGTACGCAGCTCACGCTGGAGACCGACCGCGGCCGCTGGCTCGACGAAGACCTGAACCCCGCCGAGCCCGGCACCCAGGTCTTCATGGACGGTGGCGTGGCCGACTTCCGCCTGCTGCCGCCCGGCGAACCCGGTGATGCCCGGTTGCGCGTGACGGCCGCGAGCTTCACGAGCGAGGCGCGCCTGGCGCTGCTGCCCGAGCTGCGCCCGATGATCGGCGTGGGCATCGTCGAAGGCGTGCTCGACTTCACCAAGCGCGGCCAAGTGCCGCTGGGCGCGATGCCCGCGGGCGCGGCCTTCGAGGCCGAGCTGTCCGGCCTGGCCGACGAGGGCAACGACAAGCGCCGCGCGGCTGCGCGCGCTGCGTTCTTCTTCAAGGGCGCCGTCAAGGGCGACTACCTGCTCACCGCCGCCTACGATTCCGACAAGACGCGCAAGGACCGCCTGTTCCGCGACATCCGCCCCGACGAGTTCTACCCCGTGTACGGCGACTCGTCCGCGAAGGGCTTCGACGCCCAGAGCACGCAGAAGCTCTACGTGCGCATCGACAAGAACCGCTCCTACCTGCTGTACGGCGACTTCAGCACCGCCAGCAGTGCCGAGGTGCGCAGCCTAAGCCAGGTCAGCCGCTCGCTCACCGGCCTCAAGCATGTCTACGACGACGGCGAGGTGCGCACCACCACGTATGCCTCGCGCACCGCGCAGACGCAGCAGGTCGAGGAGTTCCGCGCGGTCGGCACCTCGGGCCCGTACTACCTGGGCGCCAGGGGCGGCGAGTTCGTCGAGAACAGCGAGCAGGTCGAGATCGTCGTGCGCGACCGCAACCAGCCCGACCTCGTGCTGCAGCGCTCGACCGTGACGCGTTTCGTCGACTACACCGTCGAGCCGCTCACGCGCCGCCTGCTGTTCACGCGCGCCATCGCGTCGGTCGATGCGAACCTCAACCCGCAGTCGATCCGCGTCACCTACGAGGTCGACGCGGGCGGCCCCAAGTTCACCGTGGCCGGTGCCGACGTGCAGCTCAAGGTGGCCAAGAACCTGCAGGTCGGCGTGGTCGCGGCCATCGACGAGAACCCCGAGAACCGCCGCAAGCTCGGCGCCGTCACCGCCCTGGCGCGCCTGGGCGACCACACCACTGTCGCCGGCGAATGGGTGCAGACCGACTCCGACCACAACGGCAAGGGGAGCGGCGCCCGCGTCGAACTGCGCCACCAGGGCGAAGACCTGGCCGTGGCCGCGCTCGCGAGCAAGACCAGCACCGGCTTCGACAACCCCGGCGCGAGCTTCTCGGCCGGGCGCACCGAAGCCTCGGCGCGCGCCGAGTACCGGCTCGACGCCGCCACCGCGCTGCGCGGCGAACTGCTTTACGGCCAGGACGCCCTGCGCGAAGGCACCCGCCGCGGCATCACCGCCAGCGTGCAGAGAAAGTTCGGCGAGCAACTGGTGGGCGAGTTCGGCCTGCGCCACGGCCACAACGGCACCGGCCTGGGCAGCGGCTCGGGCTTCGACTACGGCCAGGTCTCCACCTACAGCGGCAACCTCGGCAGCGGCGTGGCCGCCAACAACGTCACCGCGCTCGGCGCGGCGGCCAATGCCGGCACCCAGGCCAACGCCAACGACGACGACCTGACCACCGTGCGCGCCCGCCTGTCGGCGCAGGTGCCGGGCGTGCCGCAAGCCAACGTGTTCGTCGAAGGCGAGCAGGACATCCGAAAGTCCGACCGCCACGTGCTCGCCGTGGGCGGCAACTACGCTGTCACCGACAAGACGCGCCTGTACGGCCGCTACGAACTGGTCTCCAGCCTCTACGGGCCGTACGAGCTGAACGCGGGGCAGTCGAACAACGTGGGCATCCTGGGCATCGAGAGCGCCTACATGGAGGGCGGGCGCGTGTACAGCGAGTACCGCCTGGCCGACAGCCTCGACGGGCGCGCCGCGCAGGCCGCCACGGGCGTGCGCAACACCTTCAGGGTCGACGACCACTGGCGCCTGACCGGCGGCGTCGAGCACACGCGCCAGATCGGCGGGCTGCGCAACAGCGGCAACAACGGCACCGGCCACGCCAGCGGCCTGGCGGGCGATTCCACCGCCATCACCGGCGGCGTGGAATACACCGACGCGCGCATCAAGGCCAGCGGCATCCTCGAAGGCCGCCACGGCGACGACGCCGACACGCGCCTGTTCAGCGCGGGCTTCGGCTTCAAGATCGATGCGTCATGGAGCCTGCTGGCGCGCAGCGTGATGAGCGCCAGCGAAGGGCAGGGCGCCAACGCCGGCAACGCGCACCACCTGGCGCGCCACCAGATCGGCCTGGCCTACCGTCCGGTGGACACCGACAGCTGGAACGCGCTCATGCGCTACGAGCGCCGTTCCGAGCGCGTCACCGGCACCGGCAGTTCGACCGGCGCACTCGACGGCGCGAGCGTCTTCGGTGCGGGCAACGGCAGCGCAGCGCTGCCCGGGCGCACCAGCGCCGACATCGTCTCGGCCCACCTCAACTACAACCCGCGCCCCGGCACCGTCATCAACGGGCGCTACGCCGCCAAGTGGTCGCGCGCCGACGACGGCCTGCTGCGCAGCACCTACTGGGCGCACCTGCTGCAGGCGCGCTACACGCAAGACCTCAACGACAGCTGGGACCTCGGCGTGCAGGCCGGCCTGCTGCGCGGCAAGGGCGGCGGCCTGCAGAAGACCTTGGGCATCGAAGTCGGCTACCAGGTCATGAAGGACCTGTGGGTGTCGGCGGGCTACAACTTCGTGGGCCTGAAAGACCGCGACCTGGCGGCCAACGACTACACGAGCAAGGGCGCGTACATCCGGCTGCGTTTCAAGTTCGACGAAACGGCGCTGGGTGCCGCGTCGGCGGGCGCGGCAGCCCCCGTGAAAGACGAGCGGACCGATCGATGAAGTCGCGGAGGAATGGCCAATGAAAATGCAAAAAAATGATTCGATGCGCTGCGCGACGGCGCTTCGCTGCCTACCCGTGCGGACGCGTGCGATGGCACTTGCGAGAGGCGTGGCGCACTTCTTTCATGCCTTGCGCGGCGTCCTCTTTCTGGCACTGACCTCGCTCCTGATCGGCACGCAGGCCACGGCTGCAGAGTTCTGTCTATGGAAGAGCGGGACCTACGGGGGCATCGCTGTCACCACGGAGGGCGCATGCGGGGTGGAGGACAAGTTCGCATGGGGTACTTATCTCCGGCTGGGAAAGCCCAACGTGCGGGAGGCATGCACGTTCAACTTTTCTGTGCCGGTGAAGAACGTGAGCGTTCGAACTTACCTGCTCAACTGCAACCCAGCAGATGGGTGCGAGAAGATGGTGGTGTCCGTCAACGGAAATCACTATCCGTTCACTGCGGCGGAGATCACGACGCCTGCCCCCGGTCCAGTGACCGCACAGATGGGTAGCCTTGCGCCGGTAAAAATCGATGCAGACGGCAATCTTGAGGGGGCGACAGCCAGTTCTGGGGCCTCTGCATGGGCCTATGTTTCGGGAACAGCCGTGTCTTCCGTCACGCTCTCGAACGAGCCAAGCTATGGTCAGCCGAATGGGTCGGACAACGTGGTGTGCTTCGTGGCGCCAGACCCCCAGTTGGCGCTCAAGAAGGAAGCCAGCGCAGCCCCATGGGTCGTGGGCCAGCCCGCCAGCATCACACTCACGCTGACGAGCACGAGTGGCGTCGAGACCACTGTCGATACGGTGGTGTCCGACAACGTGCCGCCTTCGCTGACCATCGGCACGCTTCCCCCGGGGTGCGACCGAGTAGGCCAGAAAGTCGGTTGCCTGGTGCCTGCAGGGCTCACATCGTCCATGTCCTTCGTCATTCCGGTGACGCCCCTGCCTTTCGCCGTGCCCGAGGTGACCAACACGGCCACGGCATTGGGGGGGGAGACGCCACTTGCAACCGCACGGGGGCGTGCACGAGCACGGTGACCACGCCGGTGGTCCCTGCGTCTCCGCCCGTCATCACCTCGACCAAGACGGTCAGCGCCAGCCCGCTGGTGGTGGGGGCGCCCAACCAGTTCTACGCTGTGCTCGTTACCGTGGCCAACGGCACGACCACGGCGCCGATCTCGGTGATGGACACCTTGCCGCCGGGCGTCACCCTGAGCGGGGCCCCGACATTGGTGGCGGGAACGACCACCGGCGTGCTGAGTGGTTGCCCGACCTCGGGATCGAACACGACCAACTGCAGCGTGGCGGCGGGCATCGCGCCCGGCACCTTCGAAATACGGATTCCTGTGAACGTCGCCGCATCGGCCGTGGGCGCAACGGGCGGCACGAACATGGTGAATCTCGGCGGCGGTGGAGATGTCGCCTGCACGACGGCGCCAACAGAGGCGTGCGATGCGAGCACGCCGGCCACGGGCGTGGTGCCCCAAGCGACGCTGAAACTCGAAAAGATCGCTGATGCGGCGGAGTTCATCATTGCCGAGCCGGCCAGCTACACGCTGAAACTGAGCAGCACCAATGCCGGGATGACGACGGCGAACACTGTCATCACCGACACCGTCCCGGTCTCCTTGACGATCGGCACGCTGCCTTCGGGGTGCAGCAGGGCCGGGCAGGTCGTGACGTGCACGGTGCCTGCGGGCATGGCAACGTCCGCGTCGTTCGTCATCCCGGTGACGCCTCTGGCGGCTGCGAGGCCGCGCGTGATCAACGCGGCAACGGCCGTGGGGGGGGGGGACCCCGCGTGCAACGGTGTCGGTCCATGCGCGAGCACGACAATCACACAGGTTGCTGGGCCGCGCATCCGGGGATTCAAGTATTCGATGCCCCACCCATTGATTGTCGGGGCGCGGGGGCAGTTCTACCGGGTCGACGTCGTTGTGGATTTTGCTCCGACCACAGCGCCGCTCGTGCTCGAGGACGTCTTGCCCAAGGGCATCACACTGGCTGGACCGCCCGTGCTGGTCGCGGGCAACACCACGGGTGTCCTGAGCGGTTGTTCCCCCGCCGGCTCCGTGGTCGTCCGCTGCAGCGTGGCTGCGGGTGTCATGCCCGGTAGCCTCGTTGTCGAGATTCCTGTACAGGTCGACGCCACGGCCGTCGGGCCGCTGGGTGGTACGAACTCCATCAACCTGAGCGGTGGTGGGGATCCACTTTGCACCACCTTGCCGAACGAAGCGCTCTGCGATGACTCGACGGGGCCGGTCGCGGTCCTCCTGGGGAACCCGAAACTTCGCATCGCCAAGGAAGTGATCGGCGGTTCCGGCACCCATCGCTTCGACTTTGCGCTGTCGGGCCTGAGCGTGGCCCGCGACACCATCACGGTCAGCGCGCCGGGCCGGGGTATCGGTGCGCAGACGATCACCGGCAAGGTGGGCGTGCCGGTCACCATCACCGAAACGTCGCCTGCCGGCTGGCCCGTGAACCCGGTGAGCGCCAGCTGCCGCGACCTGAAGGACGTCATCGCGCCGTCGCCCATTCGCGGGGTGTCGGGTTCGAGCCCGGCCGCAGCGGCCGCGTCGGCGCCGCCGGTGGTGCTGGCCGGCAATGTGCTGAAGATTCCTGCCGAGTGGATGGTGGCCGGTGCGGACCTTGAATGCACCTTCGTCAACAGCGATGCGCATGCCGTCACCGGCCGCGTCTTCAGCGACAACGGCAGCGGCGCGGGCGTGCCGAACGACGGCGTGGCCAACGGCGGCGAAGCGGGGCTCGTGGGTGTGCAGATGCGGCTCACCAACTGTGCGGCGGGCGTGTGGTCCACGGCGGTGACCGACGGCTCGGGCCACTACCGCCTGGAGGTGCCGTCGCAGCCGTCGTCGCCGTCCGATGGCGATCCGCTGTGCGTCGAGGAGATGACGCCGGCGGGCCATCTGTCCACCGGGGCCTCGGTCGGCGCCACGCCGCTGTCTTCCGGCACGGGCGTGGCCGTGGGCGGGCGGACCTACACCTACACGCGCACCGCCGCGGGGGCGCCGGACCACATCGCCTTTGCATGGAACGAGGCCCGGGCCGGCGAGCTGAACTTCGGCGACGTGGCCCTCAACCGCTTCGGCGCCGACAGCGCCCGCACCGGCTCGCCCGGCAGCAGCGTGAGTCACGCGCACACCTTCGTGGCGCAGACCGGCGGGACGGTGAGCTTCGGCGTGGCCGGCGCGGTGGCCACGCCGGCGATCGACGGCTGGAGCGCAAAAATCTACGAAGACCCGGGCTGCACCGGTGCCTTGCAGGCCGGCGCTACGGTGCTCTATCCGCCGGCGGTGCCCAGGCCTGTGACCACAGGGCAGAACCTGTGCGTGGTGGTGCAGGAGTTCATTCCGGCCGGCGCGCTCGCCGGCTACAACGACAAGCGCTCGGTGCAGGCGAGCTTCGTGTTCACGAACGCATCGCCCGCGTTGAGCGCGAGCTACCTCGTGCTCGACACCACGACCGTGTCGAGCACGGCGCTGGAGCTCAAGAAGGAAGTGCGCAACCTGACGAAGAACGGCGACTTCGGGCTCAACAACGAAGCCAAGTCGGGCGAGACGCTCGAGTACCGCATCACCTACACGAACAACGGCGCAACGCCGATCAGCGGCCTGACGGTGAGCGACGTCACGCCGGTCTACACCAGCTTCGTCGCCTCGCAGGAAGGCGCGACCCCGGCGACGCTGACCGCATGCACGAAGCGCACGCCGGCCAATGCATTGCCTGCGCCGGTCGTGGCGTGCGCGGCCGCGCAGGCGCCGGGCGGAACGGGTTCACTGGACTGGAAGTTCACCGGGCAACTCGCGCCCGGCGGCACGGGCAGCGTGCGATTCAGGGTGACGGTGAACTGACGACTTGCGCGTCAGCAGGCGCGCAAGCTACTCCTGCTGCTGCTATCAGCAGCGTCCCTTCTTCGCCTGGCCGGGCGGGCAGTGGCCGCCGCCGCGGTGATCGTCGTCATGGTCGTAGCGGTCGTGGTCATGGCGACGGTGGTGGCGGTCTTCGCGGCGTTCTTCACGACGCTCGGCGCGGCGCCAGTCGCCTTCGCGCCAGCGCCAGCCGCCGTCGGCGCGCACCCAGCCGCCCGGGGCGTAGGCGTAGTCGGGGCGGGCCGCCACGTAGTAGCCGGGGCGCCATGCGTAGGCGCGGTCGTTCCACTGCCAATGGCCGGGCACCCAGACCTGGCCGCTGCGCGGCCGGGGCGCGGGCTCGTAGCGCGGTGCGGGCGGCGCGACCTGGATCAGGCCGGGCACGTTGATGTTGACGGACACCTGCGCCACGGCGGGCAAGGTGGCGGCGGCCACGGCGGTGGCCAGAAGAATTCTTGTGAGTTTCATCGTGATGCCCTTGATGGTTGTTATTTGTGAATGACTGAACCCAAACAACGTCTGAGCGGCGCGTCGCGTGCACGGGTTTGCCCGGGGCAGGGCAGCACAAGTCATTAACAAAGAGGGAGTTTTGCACGCAGGGCGGGACCCGCGTGTCGGACAGGCCCGCGAGCGGGCAGGCGGCGGCCGATATGTGGCGCCAAAGCAAAAGGGGCCGCAAAGCGAAAAGGCCCGTTACCTTGTGAGTAACGGGCCTTCAGCAAATGGTGGCTCCTCGACCTGGGCTCGAACCAGGGACCTACGGATTAACAGTCCGGCGCTCTACCAACTGAGCTATCGAGGAACAAGCCTTCAATTATATTCAATGGAATCGCCGTTCTGAACGGCGACCCTCAATTTTTGCCAATCGAAGTGCGTGGGGCGATTTCTTTCCATCGCTTGGCACACGTCTTCGTTCGACGGTCGTCTCACAAATGAAAAGGCCCGCTACCTTGTGAGTAGCGGGCCTTCCAGAGGCCTTGCGGCTTTGTGATGGCTCCTCGACCTGGGCTCGAACCAGGGACCTACGGATTAACAGTCCGGCGCTCTACCAACTGAGCTATCGAGGAACAAGCCTTAGATTATAGCGTGATTTTTGGGGCTTCCAAAACAACGCGGCGCCCGCGCAACGAATTCGTGGCAACGAAGCCGCGATGACGAAGACGAAGCGCCCCGCTCATGTCGTCACATAGCGATGCTCACGCCCAGGCGCAGCGTGCGCGGCGCGCCCGGGAACAGGTAGACGTGGCTGAACTGGTAGGGCGATTCCTTCCAGTAGCGGCGATCGAACAGGTTGTCGACGGCCAGCGTCCAGCTCGTGGCCATGCCGGCCAGCTTGGTGTCGTAGCGCAGCACCGCATCCAGGCGCGTCCACGACGGCAGCCGGATCGAGCCGTCGGGCAGCACGTTGCGGCGGCCTTCGTACGACAGCTGTCCCGCGAGTTCAAGGCCCGGCACCGACGCGAAGCGGTAGCCGGCCTGTGCGCGCAGCACCTGCTTGGGCACGTTGGTGGGCGCCTGTCCGTTGAGTTCGGGCGCGGTCGTGCTGCCGCGCCGCTTGGCGTCGATCAGCGCGAGGCTGCCGCCCAGGCGCCACGGGCCGCCGGCCCATTGTGCGCCGGCTTCGAGGCCGCGATGCACCGCGCGGCCGTCGTTGCGTACCGTGCAGGACGCGCCGCACAGGTCGAGGTTGGTCATCGGGCGCGAGATGTCGAACCACGCGACCTGCCAGTTGAACGCCGCGTCGCCACCCTTGAGGCCCAGTTCCCACTGGCGCGACTGCAGCGCAGGCAGCGCCTCGCCCGCGTTCGCGTACTGCGAGCTCTTGTTGGGCACGACCTGCGACTCGACGCCCTTGCCCCAGCTCGCATAGGCGAGCAGCCCGGGCTGGATCGCGTAGCTGGCCGCGATCCACGGCGTGGTGATGCTGTCGCTGTAGCCGGTGGGGCGCGAGCCGTCGGTGCGGATGCTGTCGCGTGACAGCCGCGTGTGCCGCGCGCCGATCCAGGTCGTGAAGCGGTCGTTCCAGCGGATTGCGTCCTGCACCGACAGCTCGGTCGAGCGCTCGTTGCGGTTGGTGTTGGCGTCGGTCAGGCGCGGGTCGGCCGGCGTCATCGCGGTGGCCCAGATGTTGCCGGTGCCGACGTAGTTGTAGGCCTGGTCCTGGAAGCGGTTGCGCACGCGGCTTTGCAGCAGGCCGAAGCCCAGCTCGTGCCGCACGCTGCCTGTCATCACGTTGCCCTTGAGGTTCAGGCTGCCCGCGGTCTGCGTGCGACGCTCGTTCTCGCTGCGGAAGTCGTACACGTCGAAGGTGCCGTCGGAACAGTAGCGGTCGTAGTTGCCTTCGGCGCCGCAACCGAAGGCGTAGGCCAGCCGGTCGTCGGTCTTCAGGCGCTGCTGGCCGATCTGCGCGCTCCAGCGCCAGTCGGCATTCAGCGCCTGGCTGAAGCGCACCGTGCCGGTCAGCGCCTTGAACACCGAGGGCTGCGACCACGGCTGGTTGTTGAGGTTGATGCGCGGATCGACCGGTCGGGGCAGCGTGTTGCCCAGCAGGCTGTAGCCGTTCTGGCTCGGCTGCTGCTTGTGGCTTTGCTCCACCTCGAACTCGAGCACCGAGTCGCGCGTGATGCGCCAGTCGGCCGCGAGCGAGAAGAGACGGCGGCTGCCGTCGAGGTTGTGCGTGAGCGGTTTGAGCTTTTCGCCGGCCACGTTGAGCCGGTAGCCGAACTGGCGGTTCTCGCCGAAGCGCCCGCCGAGGTCGAGCGCGCTGAGCACGCTGCCGCGGCTCGTGGTTTCGAGGCGGATGGTGCGCAGCTCCTGCTCGGTCGGGCGCTTGACCACGTAGTTGACGAGCCCGCCCGGCGCGCTGGTGCCGGCCTGGATGCCGCTGGTGCCGCGCAGGATCTCGATGCGCTCCTTGTTGTCCAGCGGGATCGCCGTCTCGGCGCTGATCGGCAGGCCTTCGCGCCGGTAGTTGAAGCGGTTGTCGAGCACGAAGCCGCGCACCGTGAGGTAGTCCCAGTAGCCGGCGGAGTTGTAGGCGTCGGTGACCGAGGCGTCGAACTGCGTCAGGTCGGCGAGGCGGCGTGCGCCGCTGCTGCGCAGCTGCTGGCTGTCGATGATCGTGGCCGACAGCGGCAGCTCGCGCAGCGGCACGTCGCCGAAGCCGCTGATCTCGGCCTGAGGCGCGGCGGCGCCGTCGTTGACGGTGACTTCGGGCAGTGCCTGCGACTGTGGTTGCGATTGCGCATGCGCGCCGCAAGCACCGAAAGTGAGAAGGGCGGCGGCAAGCGCGCGCGAGAGCGGGGAGTGCGAGAAAAGTCGAGCGTTCATTCTGTGCGTTCAGGGGAACCGGGGGCGGCGTGCATCGCCGTCATCCATTGCGCGGCCGTGGCCTCGGGATCGTCGGCGGCCACCAGCGCGCGCACCACGGCGACCGAGCCGACGCCGGTGGCGAGCACCTCGGGCAACCGCACGGCATCGACGCCGCCGATGCCCACCTGCGGGTAGCCGCGCAGCAGCCGCGCATAGGCCGCGAGCCTCGCCACGCCCTGCGGTGCGGTCGCCATCCTCTTGAGCGTGGTCGGGTAGATGGCGCCCATCGCGATGTAGCTCGGGCTCACCGCATCGGCGCGCACCATCTCGGCGTAGCCATGGGTGCTCACGCCCAGCCGCAGGCCCGAGGCGCGCAGCTGTTGAAGCTCGTCGGGCGACAGCGCGTCGAGGTCTTCCTGCCCGAGGTGGATGCCGTAGGCGCCGGCTGCGATGGCGACCTGCCAGTGGTCGTTGATGAAGAGCAGCGCCTCGGTGCCGCGCACCGCGTCGACGGCGGCCTGCACTTCGCGCGCGACGGCCTCGGCGTCGTCCGACTTGAAGCGCAGCTGCACCGTCGGCACGCCGGCGCGCGCCATGCGGCCGACCCACGCCGCATCGGGCAGCACGGCGTAGAGGCCGAGCCGTTCGGGGCAGGGTGGAAAGGCGTCGGCGCGCGCGGTGGGCGGAAACGGGCCCATGCCGAAATCGACCGGCGCATCGGGCCATGCCGACGCGTCGAACTGGCTGAGCCGTTCGGTCTGCGCGCGCCACGCATGGGCGAGGCATTCGGCATCGATCTCGATGAAGCCGAGTGCGGTGCAGGCCTGCTTCGCGCCGCGGTAGATGGCGTCGTCAGACGTAAAGCGCGGCGAACCGCTCACGGGCGCGGACGTGGCGGCGCCGAAGCGCAAGCCGTGGACCGCAACGATGGCTTGTGCCACGGCGCGGGCGTTGGAGGTGTCGATGGTGTTCATGGTGCGTGGTGCCAGAAGGGCGTGCCGAGCACGGGCGTGCTGGGCTGCGCGGCGTCCTGTGCGGCCATCGCGCCGGCGCGGTAGGCGGCGCGGCCGGCCTGCACCGCGTCAGCAAAGGCACCGGCCATCGCGACCGGTTCCTGCGCGAGTGCGACGGCGGTGTTGAGCAGCACGCCGTCGTAGCCCCACTCCATCACCTGGCATGCATGCGAGGGCAGGCCGAGGCCCGCGTCGACCAGCATCGGCACCTGCAACCGCTCGCGCAACAGGCGCAGCGCATACGGGTTGACCGGCCCGCGTCCGGTGCCGATGGGCGCGGCCCAGGGCATCACGGCCTGGCAGCCGACATCGACGAGGCGCTGGCACAGCACGAGGTCTTCGGTGCAGTACGGCAGCACATGGAAGCCGTCGCGAATCAGCTGCGACGCCGCATCGACGAGGTTCAGCGTGTCGGGCTGCAGCGTGTAGTCGTCGCCGATGAGTTCGAGCTTGATCCACGGCGTGTCGAACAGCTCGCGCGCCATCTGCGCGGTGGCGATCACTTCCTGCACGCTGTGGCAGCCGGCGGTGTTGGGCAGCACCGGCACGGCCAGCTTGCGCAGCAGCTCCCAGAAGCCGTTGCCGAGGTCGCTGTTGCCGGAGCCCTGGCTGGCGGTCTGGCGGCGCAGCGAGGCGGTCAGCATCGCGGGTTGGGCGCGCTGCACAGCGGCTTCGAGCACGTCGGGCGAGGGGTAGCGCGCGGTGCCCAGCAGCAGGCGGCTGTGGAAGGTCTGGCCGTAGAGGACCAGGGGGTCGGGGTTCGTCATGGTTGTCGTCTCCATCGTCTTGTCTCTGGTGGCGCTGTTCAGCCGCCGGTCACCGGGCGGATCACCTCGACGCGGTCGTCGGCGTGCAGCGGGTGCGTGGCATAGGCCGAACGCGGCACGAACTCGCGGTTCACCGCCACCGCGAAAGGTGGCACGGCCTGCAGCACGGCCAGCGCGTCGGCGAGCAGCGCGCCCTCGGGCAGCGTGCAGGGCTTGTCGTTGATCAGGATGTTCATCGTCGAAGTCGTTGTTCTCGTCATGCGTCGGGCACGTCCATGCCGAAGCTGTGTGCGAGCGTGGACCGGCCATGCGCCAGCAGTTCCATCGCGGCGTCGAGCAGGGCCGGCGCGATCATGAAACCGTGGCGGTACAGGCCGTTGATCTGCAGCACGCGCGGCTGCGGCTGGCGAATGGCGGGAAGGTTGTCGGGCAGCGTGGGCCGGCATTGCGTCGCGATCTCGACGATGCGCGCTTCGGCAAAACCGCTGTGCACCGCGTAAGCCGCGCTCAGCAGCTCGAGCGTGGAACGCACGCTGGCGGGCGACAGGTCGTCCGACTCGATCTCGGTCGCGCCGATCACGAACAGGTGATCTGGCTTGGGCGCGATGTACAGCGGGTAGCGCGGATGCACGAGGCGCGTGGGGCGCTGCAGCGTGACCTCGGGCGCGTGCACGCGGATCACTTCGCCGCGCACGCCGCGCAGCGCGTTCCATTGCGGCTTGGCGCCCAGGCCTCGGCAGTCGATCACCCAGTCAGGCTGGCCCGCCGTGCCGGGCGAAAAGTCGGAAGGCGCACGCGGCGATTGCCAATGCAGCGTCACGCGCGCATCGGCTTCCAGCGTGGCGCGCAGCGACGCCAGCAGCGCGCGGTTGTCGAGCTGGCCTTCGCCCGGCAGGTACAGGCCGCGGGCGAAGCGCGTGCCCAGCGAGGGTTCGAGCGCGGCGATGGCGGCGGGGGTGTCGAGCGCCTGCATCGGTGCGAGCTCGGGCACCTGCGCGCCGGTGCGCGCCAGCACGCCCGCGAGTCGCGTGGCCTCGGCGGCGTCCTGGCGGTGCCACAGCACCAGCGTGCCTTCGCGCTGGAAGAACACGGGCTGCGCCAGCGGCGCCAGCAGCTCGGGCCAGCGCGACAGCGCGTGCTGGCCCATGCGCACGACCGACACCGGCGCGACGGCCGATTCGGCCAGCGGCGCGAGCATGGCCGCAGCCACGCGCGCGGCCGCGCCTTCGGCCTCGGGGCTGCCGGCTTCGTACAGGTCGATGCGGCAGCCGGCGCGTGCCAGCTCGACCGCGAGCAGCCGGCCCATCAGGCCCGCGCCGAGGATCGCCGCCGAGCCGAAAGGCGGGGGATGCGGCGTGCTCATGCGGCGCCTCCGTCGGCTCGCCGATAATTTTCGACATGACCCAAGCACCCACCCAGCGCTACGCACGCGTGCTCTCCATCGCCGGCTCGGACAGCGGCGGCGGCGCCGGCATCCAGGCCGACCTCAAGACCTTCGCGGCCCTCGGCTGCTACGGCATGACGGCCATCACCGCGCTCACCGCGCAGAACACGGTGGGCGTCTCGGGCATCCACGGCGTGCCGCCCGACTTCCTGAAGGCGCAGATCCAGGCGGTGGTGGAAGACATCGGCGTCGATGCCGTCAAGCTCGGCATGCTGCACGCGCCCGAGGTGGTCGAGGTGGTGGCCTGGGCCATCGACCGCTACCAGCTGAAGAACGTGGTGCTCGACCCCGTGATGATCGCCACCAGCGGCGACCGCCTGATCGCGGCCGAGACCGTGCAGGTGCTGGTGCGCGAGCTGTTCCCGCGCGCCGTGGTGGTCACGCCCAACCTCGACGAAGCCGCCTTGCTGGTCGGCCATGCCATCGGCGGCATCGACGCGCTCGACGGCGCGGCCGACGAACTGCTCGCGCTCGGCGCGAAGGCCGTGCTCCTCAAGGGCGGCCATCTGCCGGGCGACGAAGTGGTCGATGTGCTGCTGGAGCGCAGCGGCGCGCGCAAGCGGCTCGCGTCGCAACGCATCGCCAGCCGCAACCTGCACGGCACCGGCTGCACGCTCTCGTCGGCCATCGCCGCGCACCTGGCGCTGGGCCTGGCGCTGCCCGAGGCGGTCGAGCGCGCACGCGCGTACATCCTCGGCGCGATGCGCGCCGGTGCGGATGTGCTGGTCGGTGCGGGCCACGGTCCGCTCAACCACGGCTTTGCGCCAGTGCCGACCCACCGCTTGCCGCTGTCGGCCGGCTGAGCCAGGCCAGCACGAAGGTCGCCGCCAGCGTCGGCAACGCCGAGCCGAACTGCGGCGCCCACTTGGCGAGCGCGTGGTAGGCCGCGATGCCCGCGAGCCAGATCAGCGCCGCGCCCCAGTCGATGGTGCGCGTGCCGCTTGCCGACACGGCGTGGCCGCTGCCCAGCCGCCCCAGGATCACGCCGTACAGCGGCACGAACACCGAGCTCAGCAGCAGCAGGAAGGGTTCGAGCGTGTGCATTGGCAGCACCAGCGCGAGGCCGATGCACAGCACCGCCAGCAGCAGGCCCCAGCGCTTCACGCTCCAGCGCGGCAGCAGGCTGTGCGTGGACACCGAGCCCGAGTACACGTCGCCATAGGCGTTGTCGAGTTCGTCGATGAGGATCAGGCCCAGCGCCACCAGTCCGCCCTGGGCCAGCAGCAGCGCCGTGACGAGGCTGGTGCCCGGCTCGGCCACGCTCACCACCATCACGCCCAGCGCGTAGCACCAGATGTTGGCGAGCGCGTAGCCGATCCAGGTGCCGCTGAACGCGCTGCCCAGGCCGCCCCCGGCGCTGCGTTTGCCGTGGCGCGCGTAGTCGGCCACCAGCGGCAGCCACGACACCGGCATCGCAATGACCAGGTCGAGCGCGCTGAGCATGCCCATGCTGCCGTTGCCCGGCCGCGCCCAGAAGGCGTCCAGGCCCTTGGCGTGCAGCTGCGTGGCGAACTGCCAGCTGAGCCACAGCAGCGACAGCACCACCAGCGGCAGGCCGAAGCGGCTCACGAAGCGGCGCACCAGCTTCACCATCGAGCCGGCCAGCAGCGCCAGCAGCACCGCGCCCCACAGCAGTGTGGTCAGCACGCCGCCCCAGGCCGTGCCCAGCGCGGGGCCGAAGGCCTGTTGCCCGATGGCCTGCGTGCCCTCGCGCATGATCACGAGTTCGAAGGTGGTCCAGCCCACCAGCTGCACGATGTTGAGCAGCACCGGCAGCCGCGCGAAGGCGCTGCCGTAGGTGGCATGCATCAGGCCGGCGCTGGCCAGCCCGGTTTCGCAGCCCAGCCGCGCGGTCCAGGCCAGCAGCCCGGCGCCGAGCAGCGAGCCCAGCACGATCGCCAGCGCCGCGTCGCGCGTGCCCACGGCCGGCACCAGGTAGGCGCCGATCTGCATCACCAGCAGGCCGACGCCGAGGCTGAACCACAGCGAGGCGTGGTCGTGCCAGCCGAAGACGCGCCGGGAGGCGGGCAGGGGCGTGAGCGCTTCGTTGCCGGAAGCGGAACTGTCGTTGTCGTGGTCGTGTGCCATCCGTTTTGCTCCAGTGCAAAAGGTTTGGCAGGTGGGCGAGGCTCCAGTGGCGTGGCCGTCACGCGAGACAACGCGACAGGCCACCGGAGCAGCTTCCCTGCGCGAGGATTACCTCAGTCAGGTTCAAAGGGACTCTCTCAGTCAGCCCCGGAACAATCCGGCTCGACACCCCTAGCGATGCGCCCCAGCGAACTGCGGCGCGGGGCGGATTTTATCCCCGCGCGGCAGAACGTCGCAGACGCACGAAAATCCGCGTCGCGAGGGCGGTTTCACATGCCCCGGGGGAACCACGACACATGGCAGACGATTTCAAGCACCCGGGACCAGCACCGGCGCCACCCGCGAACGCGCCGCGCACCCGCCTGCGGCGCTTCCGGGTCGACGTCGGCACGATCATCTGCGCGGTCGCGCTGCTGCAGTCGCTGCTGCTGGTGGCCTTCGGCTACTGGGGGGCGGAGAAGCTGGTGTCGAAGGTGGGCGAGTCGGCGCACAAGGTCAACCACGACCGGGTCGAAGACAACATCCTCGCCTTTCTCGCGAAGACCGAGGGCCTGGTGCGCGCCATCGCCCACACGCCCGACCTGCACCCGGCGGGCCACGACGGCGAGCAGACCGCCGAGCTGCTCTGGGCCGCGCTGGAGCAGACACCCGAAATCGACAGCATCGGCGTGGGCAGCGACGACGGCCATTTCTTGATGGCCATGCGCCACCCCGCGCCGGTGGTGCGGCAGGTGCTGCGCGAAGGTCGCACCACCACCGAGACCTGGGAGTACAAGTCGCCGCCCGACAGCGACGGCGACGAAGACCCGCGGCGGCGCTACGAGACGACGCGCATCGAGGCCTTCCGCAGCGAGGACGACCCGGTGCACCAGGACTGGTTCACGCAGGCCGAGAAGGCGCGGCGCGCCGTGTGGACCGCGCCCTTCGTGCTGCCCTCGATGAAGGAGCTCGGCGTGAGCCATGCGCGGCCGAGCCGGCGGCAGGACGAGGAGGGCGCCACGCAGACGTTGGTGGCGGTCGCCAGCGTGTCGCTGGGGCATCTTTCGAACCTCGTGCGCCTGTTCGGTGGTACGGGCCACGGCCACAGTGCCTTGCTGAGCGCCGACCACCACGTGATCGCGCGCAGCGACCACCCGCATTCGGTGCGCAAGCTCGAAGACCCCGACGACGGCGTGCTCGGCGCGCTGCACGCCCACATGCTGGCCAACGGCAGCCGCGGCTGGACCGAGGACATGGCCTTTCCGCTCGTGCACGAGGGCATGCACTATCAGGTGCAGACCTCGCGCATTGCGGCCACCGACTGGCACCTGGTCAGCTGGGAGCCCGAAGAGGCGCTGATGGGTGCGCTGCATCGCAACGTGCTGTGGTCGCTGCTGCTGGTGCTGGCATTCCTGGCGATCGCGCTCTTCATTTCGCTGCGCCTGTCGAAGCTGGTGACCGCGCCCATCGAAAGTCTCTCGCGCACGGCGCGGCGCATCGGGCGGCTGGAGCTCGACGACCTGCCGCGCGAGTCGAGCCGCGTGCTCGAGATCCAGCACCTGAACCAGGCGCTGGACGAATCCGCGCGCAGCCTGCAGGCCTTTCGCAAGTTCGTGCCGGTGGACGTGATCCGCCAGCTCATCGCCGAAGGGCATGCACTCGAGCCCAACGGGTCGCCGCGTCGCATCACCGCGATGTTCACCGACGTGGAAGGGTTCACGGCCATCGCGGAATCGATGCCGGCCGACGTGCTGATGCGGCAGCTGACCGACTACTTCAACCTCGCGACCCGCGTGTTCGCGCGCCACGGCGGCGTGATCGACAAGTTCATGGGCGACGGCATCATGGTGCTGTGGGGCGCGCCCACCGACCTGCCCGACGCGGAGTACCGCGCCTGCGCGGCCTCGCTCGAACTGCACGCCGAGATGACCGAGCTCAACCGCCGCTGGCAGGCCGAGGGCCTGCAGCCCTTTCGCACGCGCATCGGCATGCATACCGGCGTCGTGATCGCCGGGGTGCTCGGCTCGAGCGACCGGCTGTCGTACACCGCGCTGGGCGACGTGATCAACGCGGCCAGCCGCATCGAGGGCACCAACAAGCAACTGGGCACGCGCACGCTGATGTCCGAGGCGACCTTCGAAGGCCTGGGCGGGCGCCTGGCCACGCGGCGCATCGAGGAGCAGATCGAGCTGCGGGGGCGGCAGACGCGGATGGTGCTCTACGAACTCCTAGAGGTCGAGCACCAGCCTCGGTGAGCGGGCCCGCGAGCAGCAGGGCAGGAAGCAGTCGTTGGCCGCCTGCTCGGCGGGTGTCAGGTAGAGGTCGTGGTGAGCGACCTCGCCCGCGAGCACACGCGTGAGGCAGGTGCCGCAGACGCCTTGCGCACACGAGACCGGGATCTCGATGCCCTCGGCGGCGAGCGCGTCCAGCACGGTCATCGTCGCGGGGATGCGGACAACGCGGCGCGAGCGGTGCAGTTCGACCTCGAAGCTGCCCTGTCCATCGGCTGGCGGTGCGGCGCCCGAGAACGACTCGAAGTGCACCTGCGCGTCCGCCCAATGCAGGGCGCGCGCGGTCATGCGCACGGCCTCGAGAAAGCCCGAGGGGCCGCAGACATAGACGTGCCGGCCCGGCGCCGGACTGCCGAGGGTCGCCGCGAGGTCGATGTGCTGCGTGGGCGGGCCGTCGTCGTGGTGAAAGAACACCTTGTGCGCGAACGCGCTGTCTTCGAGCCGCCGCCGGTAGGGCGCGCGCGCCGCCGAGCGGCTGCAGCAGTGCAGCGCGAAGTCGGCCCCCAGTGCGGCCAGCCGCTGCGCCATCGACAGCAGCGGCGTCACGCCGATGCCGCCGGCCAGCAGCAGGCTGTGCGTTGCGCTTTCGTCGAGCGCAAAGAGGTTGCGTGGCGGGCCGATCTGCAACACCGAGCCTTCATGGACGATGTCATGCATGGCCCGCGAGCCGCCGCGCGAGGCGGCGTCGCACAACACGCCAATCTCGTAGTGCCCCTCGTCGCCAGGGGCCGATGCGTTGCACAGCGAATACTGGCGCACCAGCCCGCCGGGCAATGCGACGTCGATGTGCGCGCCCGCCGTGAAGGCCGGCAAGCGCTCGCCGTCGACGGGGACCAGCCTGAAGCCGGCCACGCCCTCGGCCTCGACCGTCTTGCGCGCCACCCGCACCGCGATGCCTGCGCCGCCCGACACGCCATTCATTCCTTGGGCACGAGGAAGTTGCCGGCCTCGAACTGCACGGGCGGGGCCGCGGGGTCGAAGCTCACGCCGGCCGGGTCGCGGCCTTCGCGCAGCGCGTCGAGCTGGCGTTGCAGCAGCCGGCGCAGCATCACGATGCCGCGGTCGGACGAGGCCAGGTGCTCTTCCGAATGCGCGGTGATGGCGCCCTGGCTCACCTGCGCCTCGTAGTCGCCGGGAAAGGCGCGGTGCTCGGCCTCGCTCAGCTCTTCCCACAGCTTGCCGTTCAGGCGCGAGCGCACGCGGGCGAGATCGCCCGGGGTTTTCACCCGGCCGACGGTGTAGATGCGAAAGCTGTGGTCGTCGATCGGCAGTACCCAGCCGATCGACTCGACGCGCCCGTAGGCGGCCACGCGCGGGTTGGGCACCACGCGCAGCGTCGGCAGCACGGGGCCGGCCACGCGGCGGAAGGTGCTGCCGTCCTCGAGCGTGCGGATCGAAGTGATCGTCACGCCGGTCTCGGTGCTCTCGAAGCTCACGTCGGGCATCTGACCCATCAGCGCCACGAACTGCGTGCCGCTGAAGCTGCCGTGCAGCACGGGCACGTGGAAGGGGTCGGCCACGTTCTCGTAGTGCTGCAGCCAGTTGCAGGGAATGACCTGCGGCCCGCCGCCGCCGATGCTGTTGCCGTCGGCTTCCAGGGTCTCGCCGTCGTCCATGGTTTCGAGGCAGTCGTAGCGTGGCAGCACGGGCTTCTTCTCGGCCGGGCCGAGGTAGGCCCAGACCAGGCCGTACTGCTCCTGCACCGGGTACCAGGGCTGGCGCACGCGGCCGCGACTGCGCGCACCGCCGTCGGGTTCGCAGGGCTGGTCGACGCAATGGCCCTGCACGTCGAACATCCAGCCGTGGTAGCAGCAGCGGATGCCTTCTTCTTCCACGCGCCCGTAGTAGAGCGACGCTCCGCGGTGCGCGCAGCGCCAGTGCACAAGGCCCGCGCGACCTTTCTTGTCGCGGAACAGGATCAGGTCTTCGCCCAGCACGCGCACCTGGCGCGGCGTGTCGGTGGCGTCGGCGGCCAGGCCGATGGGGTGCCAGTAGCGGCGCAGCAGCTCGCCCATGGGCGTGCCGGCGCCGACCTCGGTCAGCTCGGGTTTGTGGCTCGGCGCCTTGCGGCCGTAGGCGGTGCCGGTGTCGAAGGCGATGGGTTGCCACTCGGACGTGGCGGAAGGGGGGGCGACGGCGCTCATTCGGGGGTGACTCCTGCGGCCTTGATCAGGTCCGCCACGCGGGGAAAGTCGGCCTTGTAGCCGGCACGGAATTCGGCGGGCGTGCTGCCCAGCGGCTCGAAGCCGTAGCCGGCCAGCCGCTCCTGGATGTCGGGCAGCTTCGTGATTTCGCGCAGCGCGAGCGACCATTCGTCGAGCACGGGCTGCGGCGTGCGGGCGGGCGCGTACACACCGATCCAGCTGTCGAGGTCGAAGCCTGCAAAGCCCTGTTCGGTGAAGGTCGGCACGTTGGGCATCGAGCGCACGCGCTGGCGGCCGGTGATGCCCAGCACCTTGATGCGCCCGGCCTGTGCGAGGCCGCGTGCGGTCGCGGGGTTGGCCCAGGCCACGCCCAGTGCCTCGCCGAACATGTCGTTGTGCGCGGCGGCTTCGGCCTTGTAAGGCACATGCACCAGGTCGATGCCGTTCTGGCGTGCCAGCAGTTCGCCGAACAGGTGCGCGTTGGAGCCGTTGCCCCAGGTGCCGTACGAAACGCCGGGGTGCGCCTTGGCGTAGGCCACGAACTCGCGCACGGTGGAGAAGGGCGCCGAGGCGCGGGCGACCAGCATCGGGCCGCCTGTGGCCAGCTGCGACAGCGGCTCGAAGTCTTTCACCGGGTCGTAGGGCAGCTTGGGCTGCAGCACCACGTTGTTGATGTGCGTGAGCGGCAGCGTGAGCAGCACGGTGTAGCCGTCGGGCGCGGCCTTGGCGACGGCGTCGGCCGCGATGGTGCCGCTGGCGCCGGGACGGGCCTCGACGATCACCGGCTGGTTCCAGCGCGCCTTGAGCTTCTCGGCATAGACGCGGGCGATGGCGTCCATCGGTCCGCCGGGCGAGCCGAAGGGCACGATGCGCACCACGCGGTTGGGAAAGGGCGCGGGCTGTGCGAAGGCGGGGCCGGCGGCGAGGGCCGCGATGCCGGCACCGAGCACACCGAGTGCATGGCGGCGCGCAGTGCACGTTTTGTTCGCCTCGGGCGGCGAGGGTCTGAACCGATTCATCGTGTCTCCAGTCGTGTTGTACTTGTGTGCTGGACGATACGGACAGCCTGCCCCGCGGGCAATTCGAAGCTTTGAATATGAGATATGGCCCAACGTGATATCCGCAGCCTGGACGTTGGCATGCTGCGGACCTTCGATGCCCTGATGCGCGAACGCAGCGTGTCGCGCGCGGCCACCAGGCTCTTCCTGAGCCAGCCGGCGGTGAGCGCTTCGCTCAACCGGCTGCGCGACACCTTTGGCGATCCGCTGTTCACGCGCACGGCCCACGGCGTGGAGCCCACCGCGCGCGCCCATGCGCTGGCCGGCCAGGTCGAGCGCGTGCTGGCCGACCTGTCGGCGATGCTGGAGCCCGGCGAGGGCTTCGAGCCGGCGTCGTCGCAGCGCATCTTCCGCATCTCGGGCAGCGACTACGCCAGCCACCTGCTGCTGCCGACGCTCGCCAACGAACTCGTGGCCTGCGGCTCGCGCATCCGCCTTCACTGGGAGACCAGCTCTTTCCTCACGCTCACCGAGCGCCTGCGCAAGGGCGACTTCGACGTGGCCGTGCTGCCGCGCCTGCAGCCGCCGAGCGATTGCGAATCGGCGCTGCTGTACGAAGACCGCTACGTGGTCGCGGTACGGCGCGGCCATCCGACGCTGAGCGAGGCGGCCACGCTCGATGCGTTCTGCGAAGCGCCGCATGTGTTCCTCGGCTACGGCAGCTCGGCGCTCGACGACCTCATCGACCAGGTGCTGGCGCGGCAGGGGCGCACGCGGAGCATGCGGGTGGCGATGACCAGCTTCGGCCAGATCGTCGACCTGCTGGCGCAGACCGACCATGTCGCCGTGCTGCCGCTGCGCGTGGCCGAGCGCTTTCGCGACCGGCTCGCGGTGCACCCGCTGCCCTTCGAGCTGCCGGGCTACCGTTCGGTCGTCTGCTGGAACCGCCGCTCGAACTCGGATGCGGGCGTGCTGTGGCTGAAGGACGCGCTGCTGCGCATCGCGCTCACTGCGCCGGCTTGAGCCTGCGCGCGAACGCTTCCAACCCGTCGATCGTGATCTGGATGTGCCGCTCGAAGCTGCTGTCGAGCGGCACGGTGGTGCCGTTGTCCCAGCGCAGGATGAAGGCCTTGTTGGCCAGCTGCGGCAGGTGGCGCGAAAGCACGGGATGGTCGAGCGGGCGGATCGTGTGGACGCGCTCGCGCAGCTCTTCGGCCCAGGCCTGCGTGTTGTCGGCAGGCAGGGGCGAGAACTCCATCGTCAGGAAGCCCAGCATCGCGGCGATCACGCAGTTGTAGGCCTCGCGCAGCGGCTCGCCGTCGAAGCCGGCCTCGGTCAGTGCCGCCAGGACGCCTTCGACCAGTTCGGTCGGCAGGCTGCCGTTGGATACCAGTTGCGCCCCGAGCAGCTGCGCCACATTGGGGTGCTGCCGCACCGCGGCGCGGCAGCGGTGGAACAGCTCGGCGATCCAGTCCTGCCAGGCGAGCGTGCCCTTGGGCGGCGTGACCTGCGCCATGACCGTGGCGGCGACTTCGGCGAGCAGGGCCTCGCGCGTGCTGACATGCCAGTGCACCGTGGCCGGGTACACGCCGAGCTGCGCCGCGATCTCGCGCATGCTGAAGGCGCCAAGGCCGTAGGCGTCGATGTGCGCCAGTGCGGCTTCGGCGATGCGCTGCTTCGACAGCGCCGCACCGCCGGCGGGGCGGCCGGCCGTCCTGGGGCGAGGCTCGGGGGCTTTTTTCTTCATGGATGCGGCCATTGTGCAGCGGGTGAATTGATTGTATTAATATTATTAATTGAGCATTGATCAATTAAACGGGCCAGGCGCTCCCGGCACGTTCCACTCTCAAAGGATGTCTCCCATGACGACCGCCATCGACCAGGCCCTGGCCCAGGCCCATCAACGCTTCACCGACGGCAACCCGGAAAGCCTGCGCCGCTTCGAGGCACAGACGCGCTACATGCCCGGCGCCAACAGCCGCTCGGTGCTGTTCTATGCGCCGTTCCCGCTCACCATCGCCAAGGGCGAGGGTGCGTCGCTCTGGGACGCGGACGGCCACCGCTACACCGACCTCATCGCCGAGTACACGGCTGGTGTCTACGGCCACTCGGCGCCCGAGATCCGCGAGGCGGTCATCGAGGCGATGCAGGGCGGCATCAACCTCACGGGCCACAACCTGCTCGAAGGCCGGCTCGCGCAGATGATCTGCGAGCGCTTCCCGCAGGTCGAGCAACTGCGCTTCACCAACTCGGGCACCGAGGCGAACCTGATGGCGCTCACGGCCGCGCTGCGCTTCACGGGGCGGCGCAAGATCGTCGTGTTCTCGGGCGGGTACCACGGCGGCGTGCTCGGCTTCGGCGACCAGCCGTCACCGACGACCGTGCCCTTCGACTTCGTCGTGCTGCCCTACAACGACGCGGACACGGCGCGCGCGCAGATCGACGCGCACGGCGCGGACATCGCCGCCATCCTGGTCGAGCCGATGCAGGGCGCGAGCGGCTGCATTCCGGGCGGGCGCGAGTTCCTGCAGACACTGCGCGACGGGGGCACGCGGGTCGGCGCGCTGCTGGTCTTCGACGAGGTGATGACGTCGCGGCTCGGGCCGCACGGGCTGGCGAACGGGCTGGGCATTCGCTCCGACCTCACGACGCTGGGCAAGTACATCGGCGGCGGCATGTCGTTTGGCGCCTTCGGTGGGCGCTCTGACGTGATGGCGCAGTTCGACCCGCGCACCGGGGCGCTTGCGCACTCGGGCACCTTCAACAACAACGTGATGACGATGGCGGCCGGCTATGCAGGCCTCACGCAGCTGTTCACGCCCGAGGCGGCAGCAGCATTGGCCGAGCGCGGCGAGGCGATGCGGTCACGGCTCAATGCGCTGTGCGAACGCGAAGGTGTCGCGATGCAGTTCACCGGCCTGGGCTCGCTCATGAATGCGCATTTCCTGCGGGGCGAGGTGCGGCGCGTGGCCGACCTGGCGGCGGTGGATGGGCGCTTGCGGCAGCTGCTGTTCTTCCACCTGCTGAGTGAGGGGGTCTACACCTCGCCGCGTGGATTCGTCGTGCTCTCGCTGCCGTTGTCGGCGCAGGATATCGACCGCTACGTCGCCGCCGTGGGCAGCTTCATCGACGCCTACCGGCCGCTGCTGCTCAGCGCGGGGTAGTGCCCGCCACGCCCAGCAACTCGTGCAGCCGCGTGCTGGTGGTCGTGTACTGCAGCGGGATCGCCTTGCCGGGGAACACCCGCGCGGCCGCGCCCCAGGCCGCCAGCGTGGCCTCGTGGAAGCCGCAGACGATGAGCTTCTTCTTGCCCGGGTAGGTGTTGATGTCGCCCACCGCGAACACGCCGGGCTCGCGGGTTTCGTACTTCTCGGTGTCGACCGGCACCTGCTTGCGTTCCAGCTCGAGGCCCCAGTCGGCGATGGGGCCCAGGCGCGGCGAAATGCCCAGGCAGGCGATCAGCGCATCGAGCGGCAGGTCGACGGTGGTGGCGTCGGGCGTGGTGATCTGCAGTTGCTTGCCGTCGAAGGTGCTCGGCTGGCCGACCCGGAAGGCCAGCTTGCCGCCGGCCACGAGGGCGCGCATGGCGGCCACGTTCGCCTCGTCGGCCTGGAAGCCGTCGCGACGGTGGACCAGCGTCACCTGCCTGGCCAGGGCCGTGAGGGCGATGGCCGTTTCGAGGGCGATGTCGTCGCCACCGTTCACCACGACCGTCTGGCCGGCGAAGCGGTCGAGCGAATCGGGGTGATAGAACAGCGTCGAGCCTTCGAATTGGGCGATGCCGTCGACGGTGATGCGCTTGGGCACGAAGGCGCCGACGCCGGCCGCGATGAACACCGTCTTCGCGAGGAAGGCGGTGCCGGCCGAGGTGGTCAGCAAGAGCCGGTCGTCGGCCTGGCGGGCCAGGGTAGAAACCTGCTCGCCGAAGTGGAATTGCGGGTTGAACGGCGCCACCTGCTGCAGCAGCGACTGCGCCAGATCGCGCCCGCTGGTGACCGGGGTGCCGGGAATGTCGTAGATCGGCTTGTGGCCATACAGCGCCACGCACTGGCCGCCCGCGGCGGGCAGCGCATCGACGATGTGGCAGGAAATCTCGAGCAGGCCCAGCTGGAAGGCCTGGAACAGGCCGACCGGACCGGCGCCGATGATCAGGGCATCAGTCTCGATGGGGGGCGCTGTCATTTACCCGTTTTTTCCAGGAATACCGCGGAACCGGCTTTGCCGGGCCGCTGGTATTGCCCCCGGCGAGGGGGTGTGCGAAGCGACACGAAGTGCGCGCAGCATGGGGGAGGGCTTACCTCACCAGCTCCGAGATCTTGCCGGTCTTGTCCTTCCACTCTTCAGCTTCGGGCAGGGCAGGCTTGCGCTTGGTGATGCTCTTCCAGCCGTCGGCCAGGGCCAGCTCGGCGTTCAGCTTGATGAAGGCGATCTGGTCGGCCGGCAGGTCTTCCTCGGCGTAGATCGCATTGACCGGGCATTCGGGGATGCAGACGGCGCAGTCGATGCATTCATCCGGGTCGATCACCAGCATGTTGGGACCTTCGCGGAAACAGTCGACGGGGCAAACGTCCACGCAGTCGGTGTATTTGCAACGGATGCAGGCTTCGGAGACGACGTGGGTCATTTGTCTTTTAGCGTCAGGAGAAGGGGCTGGAAAACCCTAGATTTTAGGCCTTTGCGGCGGGCGGCTGCACGAGCACGGCGGCGGAGGTGCGATGAGAGGCCGTATCGACCAGCACCAGCGACCCCAGCGCACGCGATTGGGCGAAGGGCAGGACGGCCAGCGGCTGCTGCAGCGCGAGCACCACATCGCCGATGGAATTGGCCTCCAGCTGGGTCGCCGGCTCGGATTCGAGGGTGGTGATGTTCACGCGATCGACGATGCGCGCCACCTTGGCCTTGACCCAGCGGTGGCCCTGCAGCGCCCAGTACACGCGGCCCGCAACCAGCGGCTCGTCGTCGAGCCAGGCCACGGTGGCGGTGATCTCGCGCACGGGCTCGAAGGCCTCGGGCGCCAGCAGCCAGTCGCCGCGCGACACGTCGAGTTCGCGGTCGAGCACGATGCCGGCGCTGTGGCCCGCATGCACGGTCTTGGGCTGGCGCGTGTGGCTCAGCACCTGCGCCACGGTGGCGGTCTGGTTGCTGGGCAGCACGGTCACGCGCTGGCCGGGCTCCACATGGCCCGAGGCGACGCGGCCCCAGAACACGCGGCGGCCCTGCGAGGTGTCGGCCGAGGCCGAGAACTTCTCGACCCACTGCACCGGGAAGGCGAAGGGCACGGCTTCGTCCTGTGCGGTCACGGGCAGGTCTTCGAGCAGCTCGAGCAGGCTCGGGCCTTCGTAGCCGACCCAGTCGGCATGGCGCGTGGCCACGTTCCAGCCCTTGAGGGCCGAGATCGGCACGATGGCCGCGACCTTCACGCCGGCCGCTTCGGCAAAGGCGTTCAGCGCGGTCGAGATGCGCTCGAAGGCGAGCGCGGCATCGTCGATGGCGTCGAGCTTGTTGACCGCGAACACGATCGACTGCACACGCAGCAGGTTGGCGAGCAGCGTGTGGCGGCGCGTCTGCGGCAGCAACTCGCGCTTGACCACGGTGCCGTCTTCGACCTCGGCGGCCCAGGCCAGCTTGGTGGCATCGACCAGCACCACGGCCGCGTCGGCGGCCGAGACGGCCGTGACCATGTTGCGCGTGTACTGCTCGTGGCCCGGCGCGTCGCCGATGATGAACTTGCGCTTGGCGGTCGAGAAGTAGCGGTAGGCCACGTCGATCGTGATGCCTTGCTCGCGCTCGGCCGAGAGGCCGTCGGTCAGCAGGGCCAGGTCGGTCTCGCCGCCGCGCTGCACGCCGGCCAGCTGGTCCTGCAGCACGGTCTTGCTGTCGACCAGCAGGCGGCCGATGAGCGTGCTCTTGCCGTCATCGACCGAGCCGCAGGTGATGAAGCGCAGGGCGGTGCCGGTGTCGCCGTGGGCGTCGGACGTGGCGGGGGTTGCGATCGTTGCGCTCATCAGAAGTAACCGTCTTTCTTGCGTTTTTCCATCGAAGCTTCGGACGTCATGTCGTCCATGCGCGTGGCGCCGCGCTCGCTGACGTCGACCGACAGCGTCTCCAGCACCACGTCGCCCGCGCCTGCGGCCAGGCTCTCGACCGGGCAGGTGGTCGTGATGTCGCCCACGGTGCGAAAGCGCACGTCGCGCACCTGCACGGTCTCGCCGTCGCGCGGCGGCGTGAGTTCGGTCACCGGCACCAGCAGGCCGCGGCGTTCGACCACTTCGCGCTTGTGCGTGTAGTAGATCGACGGCAGGCCGACGTTCTCGCGCTCGATGTATTGCCACACGTCGAGCTCGGTCCAGTTGGAGATCGGGAACACGCGGAAGTGCTCGCCGGGGGCCAGGCGCGTGTTGAACAGCGTCCACAGCTCGGGACGCTGGTCCTTGGGCTGCCACTGGCCGAAGCTGTCGCGGTGCGAAAAGATGCGCTCCTTGGCGCGGGCCTTTTCCTCGTCGCGGCGGGCGCCGCCGATCAGCGCGTCGAAGCGGAATTCTTCGATCGCCTCGAGCAGCGTCACCGACTGGTGCGCGTTGCGCGATTCGCCCGGGTGGGCCAGGCGCACGGTGCCGCGTTTCATCGAGTCTTCGACGCTGCGCACGATGAGTTCGGCGCCCAGTTCCTTCGCGCGCTGGTCGCGGTAGGCCGTCACTTCGGGGAAGTTGTGGCCCGTGTCGATCATCAGCAGCGGGTAGGGAATGCGGCCGGCGCCGAAGGCTTTTTCAGCGCACTTGAGCAGCACCAGCGAGTCCTTGCCGCCCGAGAACAGCAGGGTGGGGCGCTCGAAGGCGGCAGCCACTTCGCGCAGGATGAAAATGGTTTCTTCTTCCAGCGCGTCGAGGTGCGTGTTGGACAGGTTCGCGGGTGAATGCATGGGCGGCTGCAGCAGGTCGGCTTCGGTACGGGCGTTCATCGGATGGGTCCTGGAGGCGGAGAGCGATCGTTCAGTGCGACAGGTGCAAGCCGCATTCGCGGTTGTCCTCGCCCTTGGTCGGGTCCACGTAGTCGAAGTTGTTGGGCAGGCCGTTGGCTTCGCAGTATTCGTACAGGTCCTTGGACGACCAGTGCAGCAGCGGCGCGACCTTGATCAGGCCGTCCGGGTTGACGCTGACCGGGTCCATCTGCGCGCGCACGGCCGTGTCGGTGGCCCGCAGCGCGGTGAACCAGACCTTGGGCGCGGTCTCGCGCAGGGCGCGGGCAAAGGGCTCCAGCTTCACTTCTTCAGTGAAGGCCTCGTGGCGCGGATCGTCCAGCGCCGGCGTGGCACCTTCGACTGCTTCGCGGTGCGCGCGCGAGCGGCGCGGCAGGTAGATGTGTAGATGAAGGCCCAGGAGCTTCGTCACCTCGTCGGCAAAACGGTAGGTGGCCTCGGTGTTGTAGCCGTTGTCCATCCAGACCACCGGAACGTCCCGCTTGGCGCGCGTGACCATGTGTAGGATCACGGCCTCGAAGGGGCGGAAGTTGGTGGTGATGATCGCGGGCTGGCCCAGGCCGACGGCCCAGTCCACCAGGCCCTCGGCGTTGCGGCCGAGTTCGGTGTTGATGCGTGCAAAGTCGATGTCGGTGGCGATGCTCATGGGGCTCTCTTGTCTGCTCAGGCGCCGGCGACGAAGTGCGGCGCGGTCTTCACCGCATCGCCCTGGTAGAACGTGGCGAAGCGGTCGAACTGGCGCTGTGCGTCGGAGGCGTCCACGCCTTCCTTGAGCACGGCGCTGGAGAAACCGGTGCGTTCCATCTGCACCAGCTGGTCGATCAGCACGTCGCCCGTGGCGCGGATGTCGCCCGTGAAGCCGAGGCGGCGGCGCAGCAGGAAGGCCTGGCTGTAGGCGCGGCCGTCGGTGAACTTCGGAAAGTTCAGGTCGATGCGTTCGATGTCGGCCAGGCACACCTCGATGGCGAGCGGGTCGGCATCGTTGGCCAGTTGCAGGACCTTCGGGTCGCCGTCGTCGATGTGTTCTTCGGCAGAAAGGATGTTCAGAGTCTTCTTCATGCTGCTTCCTCCACCTTGAATCGCGCACCGTTGGCCGCGGCCTTGAACGGGTCGTGGCCCACGCGGCGCAGGGTGTCGATGAAGGTCTCGCCGTTGGCGCGGGTGTCGCGGTACGTGGTGAGCACGGCCTCGATCACGCCCGGCACTTCGGCCGCCGAGAACGAGGGGCCGACCACCTTGCCGGCCTGCGGCGCGCCGCTGAGCGCGGAGCCGTCGGAGCCGCCGAGGGTGACCTGGTACCACTCCTTGCCGTCCTTGTCGACGCCCAGGATGCCGATGTGGCCGCTGTGGTGGTGGCCGCACGAGTTGATGCAGCCGCTGATGTGCAGGTCGATCTCGCCCAGGTCGTCGAGCTCGTCGAGGTCCTGGTAGCGCTCGGTGATGGCTTCGGCGATGGGAATGGAGCGGGCGTTGGCCAGCGCGCAGAAGTCGCCGCCGGGGCAGGCGATCATGTCGGTCAGCAGCTGCACGTTGGCGCTGGCGAAACCGGCGGCGCGGGCGGCGAGCCACAGCGCGTGCAGGTCTTCGGCGTGCACCCAGGGCAGCACCACGTTCTGGTCGTGCGTCACGCGGGCTTCACCGGCCGAGAAGCGGTCGGCCAGCTCGGCGATGGTGTCGAGCTGGTCGCCCGAGGCGTCGCCGGGCGCCTGCTTCAGGCGCTTGAACGACAGCGTCACGGCGCGCAGCGCGGGGTTCTTATGGGCGTCGACGTTGCGGGCCAGCCAGCGGGCGAACATGACGTCGTCGGCGGCGTGGGCGCGCAGCTCGGCGTCGGTCTTCTCGGCGCTTTGCAGCACGCGGGTGGCCAGCGTCGGCGGCACGAAGGAGGCGGCCACGCGGTCGTACTCTTCCTGCGTGATGGTGTGCGGTGCGCCGTCGTGCTCGAGGATCTGCTTGTACTCGGCCTCGACGTCGTCGATGTAGCGCTGGCCCTCGGCCTTCACCAGGATCTTGATGCGCGCCTTGTAGATGTTGTCGCGGCGGCCATAACGGTTGTAGACCCGAATCACCGCTTCGAGGTAATTCATGATCTGCTGCCAGGGCAGGAACTCGCGCAGCACGGTGCCGATGATGGGCGTGCGGCCCATGCCGCCGCCCACCTGCACGCGGAAACCGATGTCGCCCGCTTCGTTCTTCACCACGTGCAGGCCCACGTCGTGCCAGCCGGTGGCGGCGCGGTCTTCGGTGGCGCCGGTGATGGCGATCTTGAACTTGCGCGGCAGGAAGGCGAACTCGGGGTGCAGCGTGCTCCACTGGCGCATGATTTCCGCGAACGGGCGCGGGTCGGCGATCTCGTCGACGGCGATGCCGGCACGCTCATCGCTGGTGATGTTGCGGATGCAGTTGCCGCTGGTCTGGATGCCGTGCATGTCGACCGAAGCCAGCAGGTCCATCACGTCGGCCGACTTGGCCAGCGGAATCCAGTTGTACTGGACGTTCTGGCGCGTCGTGAAGTGGGCGTAGTGGGTGGGCAGCTTGTGGCTGCCGAGCAGGCCCTGGGTCTCGATGGCCTTGCGGTAGACCTCGGCCTCGGGCTCGTCGTATTCGCGGGCGATGCGGGCCAGCACGCGCAGCTGCTTGCTCGACAGCTCGCCGTACGGCACGGCCACGCGCAGCATCGGCGCGTAGCGCTGCACGTACCAGCCGTTTTGCAGGCGCAGGGGGCGGAACTCGTCCTCGTGCAGGCGGCCCTTTTGCCAGCGTTCGAGCTGGTCTCGGAACTGGGCAGCGCGTTGGTGAACGAACTGGCGGTCGAATTCTGTGTATTGGTACATCGTGCGTGTGTGTCTTGAAGAAGTGCGGTGCCGCACGTACAACGGGGCGCCCCAGCAAGAAGCCGTGATTCTGAAAGCCCGCCTTATGGAAGCAAACTATTTTTTGGTTCGCGTCTTATGCGGATAAGCTTATTCACCAGCATCCATGCGGGTTACGAGGCGGTTGGTTGCTTATTCCGGATAAGGCGCGAAGGCCGGCGCGGGGTCGCCGGACGCTGGATTCTAGGAACCCGGAGGCACCCGCGCAGGGCGCCTACCGCAGCTTGAAGTCGAAGCCGAGGGTCTGCGGCGAGCTCAGCAGCTGCCGGGCGGCCTTGTCGGCCTGGTGCTGCGCATTGAGCCATTCCCGGGCCAGCCGGGCTTCGGTCCGGTTCAGGTTCTCGATGCCGTGGTGGCGCTCCTTCGACCAGGCCTGGAAGCACTTCACCACCCGCAGCGGATCGCCGATCTGCTCCTCGATCCGCAGCCGGTAGATGTCCGCGGCCACCATGACATCCTTCAAAGTGAAGTTCTGGCCTTTGACGTGGACCACGTAGGGGACCACATAAGAAGTTGTCCTGGCGAGATCGCTCATGCCTTCATCCGTGCCTCAAGTCGCTGCCTGTGCCGCAGATTAGCGGTGGGTATCGAAATGAAACTGAGCGTTTCTGAGCGCCGCAGCGGCGCCCGGACAGCGCCGGGCTAGCGCCGGATGAGCGTCTTGGCGTGGAAGCGGTAGCCGGCGTTGCGCGCCGTATTGATCGGCAGCACCAGCCCCGTGGCCTCGCTGACCTTGCGCCGCAGGCGGCGAATCTGCGTGTCGAGACGGCGCTGGTCGTAGCTCAGGTAGTGCTCGCCCAGCGCCTGCACGATCTGCTGGCGGCTGGCGATTTCGCCGCCGCTGCGCATCAGTTCGTGCAGCACCGTGAGGTCCTGCTCCGACAGCGCAATGGGCGCAAAACCCGGCGGCGACAGTCGGCGCGGCCCCAGCTCCAGCACCCAGGCGTCGGCCGGCACCGCGGCGGGCGAATCGCCCAGACGCCGCGACAAGGCCGCCAGCGTGGCCGCCAGTTCATCGAGGTCGGTGGTCTTCGACAGGTAGTAGTCGGCGCCGATGTCCAGCCCCGTCACGCGGTCGCGGGCGCCGCCGCGCGCCGTCAGCACGACGATGCCCAGGCGCTCGCCGCGTTCGCGCAGCTCGCGGATCAGCGACAGGCCGTCGCCGTCGGGCAGCCCGAGGTCGACCAGCGCGATGCCGTGGCGGGCCGGGTCGTAGGTGCGGTGGAAGCCTTCGAGCGACGCCTCGGCATCGACCCGGTAGCCGCTGCCGGCCAGGAACTCGCTCAACTCTTCGCGCAGCACGGCTTCATCTTCCAGCAGGATCACATCACGCATGGGAACAGGGTAGGGGCTGGTGGCCGAGGGAATCTGAGCGTTTCTAAGCGGGGCGAAGGGCGCGCAGATTTTAGGTGTGGCCTCGATAATCCGCGCCCATGAAACGCCTTGCTCGGTGCCTGTGGCGGTGCGGTTGTCTTGCCGTGCTGGGCCTTCTCTTTTCCACCGCGGCCGCCGCCGGCGTGCTCCGGCTGAACCCGTTGGCGAGCGTCGACAGCCACGGCCAGTTGTCGATGCTGCGAGACCCCGAAGGGCGCCTCAGCGCTGACGAAGCCGCCGCCGCCCCGGGCTGGAAGGCCTTGCCCGGGGCCGTGAATGCGGGCTTCACGCGCGACGCCGTGTGGATCAAGCTCGAGGTGCAGCGCCCGGCCGACGCGCCGCAGCAGCGGTGGCTGGCGCAGTTCAGGAACGCGCTGCTCGACGACGTGCGGCTGTACCGCCGGGACGACACCGGCCGCTGGCAACTGGCCGTGCAGTCCGGCGAAGACATCGGCCGCGAGCACTGGCCGGTGGACGCACGCAACGTGCAGTTGCCGCTCACGCTGGAGAGCACCGAGCCCACGCCGCTGCTGCTGCGCCTGCAGTCGCGTAACGCCATGTCGACCACCATCGGCTTTGCCGCGCCCGAGGTCTACGCGGGTACCGCGCGGCGCGAGTACCTCTTCTACGGTCTGGGCTTCGGATTCGGCCTGATGCTGCTCGCCTTTCACACGCTGTTCTGGCAGATGACGCGCGAGCGCTTGAGCGCCTGGTACCTGGTCTACGTGGCGAACGCGCTGCTGGTCGAGTTCCTGACGGCCGGGCTGCCGCAGCAGCTGCTGGCCATGCCCGCGCGGCTGTCCGACCTGCTGCTGAGCCTGTCGATCTGCGCTGGCGTGGCCATCGGCATCCGCTTCGCCGGCATGCAGCTGGGCACCGACCTGCAGTGGCCGCGCTTCACCCGCGTGGCGGTGCGCGTGGTGGGCCTCGTGAGCGCCATCGCGGTGGCGCTGGTGCTGGCCGGCGCCAACGGCCTGGCCATGCAGGCGGTGCAGGGGACGGCGATGCTGTGCATCGTCTACCTGATCGCCGCCGCGCTGTGGTTGCTGCCGCGCGACCAGGGCCAGGCGCGGGCCTTTCTCGTCATCTTCGGCATCTACTACGTGGGCGTGATGGTGAGCTTCCTGCGCAACCAGGGCTGGCTGCCGGCCGGCGCCTGGACCGACAACGCGACCGCCGTGGGCACGCTGCTGCACCTGCTGCTCATGAGCATGCGGTTGAACCGCCGCTACGACCAGCTGCGCCGCGAGAAGGAAGCCGCGCAAGCGCGCCTGGTGCACGTGGTCGGCCGCCAGAACGACCGGCTGGAAGACGAGGTGCGCAAGCGCACGGCCGACCTGCGCGGCGAGATCGAGCAGCGCCAGCGCCTCGAGGTCGACCTGCGCGCCGCGCTGGAAACCGAGCGCCGCGCCAAGCAGTCGCAGGTGGATTTCGTCGCCATGGTGTCGCACGAGTTCCGCACGCCGCTGGCGATCATCCATACCACCGCGCAGCAGATCGCGAAGAACCTCGATGCCGCGCGCGAGAAGACCCTGGCGCGCTGCCTCAACCTGCGCGCCGCCGCGCAGCGCATGACCGCGCTGGTCGACGAGTACCTGACCTCCGATCGCATGGAAGCCGGCCAGACGCCGTTCCAGCCGCGCCCTTGCGAGCGCGATGAACTGCTGGAGCTGTTCGAGGACCTGGTGGCCGACTGGCCCGACGGCCGCGTCGTGTGGCAGGGCAGCCACCTGCCGTCGCAGCTGGTGTGCGACCCCGGCCTGCTGCGCGTGGCGCTGCGCAACCTGCTGGCCAACGCCGACCGTCACACGCCGGCCGGCCGCGCGATCGTGCTCGACGTGGTGCCGGCGGGACCGGATGGGGAGGGCGGCCTGAACATCCGCGTGAGCAACCCCGGCGACACGATCCCGCACGACGAGGTGCCGAGGCTGTTCGAGAAGTACTTCCGCGGCCGCCAGGCGGCGCGCTCACCGGGCGCCGGGCTGGGCCTGTACCTCGTGCACCAGATCGCCGAGCTGCACCAGGGCCAGGCCCGGCTCGACAGCGCCGGGCAGGACGGCCACGTGCGCTTCAGCCTCGCGCTGCCTTGAAGTGCCTTGAAGGCGCGCGGCCTCAGCGCAACATCGACGACATCGCCGAACAGCAGTTCAGCATGCGCACCGCCGACTCCACTGTTTCAGCGCTGAAGCGCAGCGTCACGCCATCGACGCGCTCGAAGCTCGGCCACTGGCAGAACAGGTCGGCCATCATCGGCGACTGGGTGCGCAGCGTGACCACCTGCGGGCCCTGGAAGACCAGCGGACGTGCATGGGCACGCGCGGCCAGCCCTTCGATCACGCCGGCACGGATCGCCTGGCGCGATTGCTCCGGCGAGAGCGACACGCCGCTGTTGAAGCCGGTCGCCTTCTTGGTCTGCACGAAGCTCGCATGCGGAAAGAGCGCCCGGTTCTCGGAGATGAACACGTCGTCGCCGCTGGCCATCACCACCGGCACGCCGTACTCGCCGGCCAGCGCGCCGTAGATTCCGGCTTCGCCGAGTTCCTGGTCGCCCAGCCGGATGCCCGCGAAGGCAAAGCCGTTGATCGTGTGTGCGAGGATGCCGCGCCCCTGCGCGCGCGAGTGGTAGCCCACCATGCACAGCGCGTCCACGCCTTCTTCCACGCCGGCCACCATGCTCAGGTAGCGCGGCTTGCCCTGCACGACGCGGGCGCGTGCATCGAGCACGTCGGGTGGCATGTTGCGAAAGCCGCCGTGCGAGTCGTTCACCAGCACCTCGGTGGCACCGGCGTCGAAGGCGCCGGCAATCGCGGCGTTGGCCTCCTGCGCCATCAGCACGCGGGCGCGTTCGTACTCGGGGTTGCCCTGGCGCGCCTGCTCGTGGTGGTAGACGCCTGCAACGCCTTCGATGTCGGTGGAGATCAGGACTTTCATGAACGTGTGTTTCAGGCGAGAGGTGAAAGGGAAGACGCCGGCAGCAGTTCGCCGAGCGCCGCGCGGTGGTTGCCGTCGCGGCCCGTGACCGGCGTGGCGCGCCACAGCGCATGAAGTATGGCCTGCTCGGTGCTGTCGGCCGCGGCCTGGAACAGCCCGTCGAGCAGGGTGTCGTGCAGCATCGCCACGGCCGGCATGGGCCGGTCCGAGCGGTCGGGGATCGTGTAGGCGGTCGAAAAGGCCAGCACGAGGTCGCCGCTGCCGTGGCCGTAGACCGAGCCGGTGCGGGCCAGCCCCGCGCCCGCGCGCAGTGCCAGGCGGCGCAGCTGGCGTGCGTCGAGCGGCGCGTCGGTGGCGACGACGATGATGATCGAGCCCTTCTCGGGCTCCGACGCTTCCTTCGCTGCCTGCAGCGCCGCGAGCCGTTCGCCTACCGCGTGCCCGGCCAGCACCAGCTGCGGCTGGCGCCCGTAGTTCGCGAGCACCAGCGTGCCCACCGTGTGGGTCGTCCCGTCGGCCATCGCCACGCGGCGCGACGCGCTGCCGATGCCGCCCTTGAGCTGGAAGCTGGACATGCCGCGCCCCGCGCCGACCGAGCCCTGTTCGAAATCGACCCCGGCGGCGTCGAGCGCCAGCAGGTAGTCGGCCTCGGTCACGGCCAGCCGCTGGATGTCGTTGAGAAAACCGTCGTTGCACTCGAAGACCAGCGGGTTCACCGTGGGCAGCGCGCGGCCGGTCTCGGGGTTGGCTGCCGCGCAATGGCGGATCTGCGCCGTGGCCACGGTGCCGACCGAGAAGGTGTTGGTCAGCGCGATCGGCGTTTCCAGCACGCCGAGTTCGGCCAGCTGCACCAGCCCCACGCTCTTGCCGAAGCCGTTGAGCACCACGGCCGCGGCCGGCACCTTGTCGCGGAACGGGTCGCTCGCGTGCGGGCGGATCACGGTCACGCCGGTCTGCACCGGGCCGTCGGCCAGCGTGCGGTGGCCGACCGTGACGCCCGCGACGTCGGTGATGGCGTCGCGCGTGCCCGCAGGCAGGGTGCCGATGAAGGGCAGGGAGGTCGTCGAAGCCATGAAGAGAGAAAAAGAAGAACGGGCTTACTGGCGGTCGATCTTCGGATCGAGCGCGTCGCGCAGCGCATCGCCCAGCAGGTTGAAGGCCAGCACGGTGAAGAAGATGGCCAGGCTGGGGAACAGCGCCACGTGCGGCGAGGTCACCATGTCGGCGCGGGCTTCGTTGAGCATTGCGCCCCATTCGGGCGTCGGCGGCTGCGCGCCCATGCCCAGGAACGAGAGGCTGGCTGCCGTGATGATCGAGGTGCCCACGCGCATCGAGAAGTACACGACGATCGACGAGATCGTGCCCGGCAGAATGTGCCGCACGATGATGGTCCAGTCGGACGCGCCGATGCTGCGCTCGGCCTCGATGTAGGTCTGCTGCTTGAGCACCAGCGTGTTGCCACGCACCAGGCGCGCAAAGGCCGGCACGCTGAACACCGACACCGCCACCACCACGTTGGTCATGCTGCTGCCCAGGATGGCCACCACGCCCAGCGCCAGCAGGATGCCGGGGAAGGCGAACAGCACGTCCGAGATGCGCATCACGATGCGGTCCCACCAGCCTTCGTAGTAGCCGGCCAGCAGGCCGAAGGCCGTGCCGATGATGCCGCCCACCAGCACCGACAAAAAGCCGGCCGCCAGCGAGATGCGCGTGCCCGCCAGGATGCGGCTGAAGATGTCGCGGCCCAGCGGATCGACGCCGAACCAGTGCGTGGCCGAGGGCCCGCTGTTCAGCATGTCGTAGTCGAAGAAGTTCTCGGGATCGAAGGGCACGATCCACGGTGCGAACACCGCGATCACCACCAACAGCAGCACGAAGATGGCCGCCACGATGCCCACGGGCTGCTTCTTGAAACGGCGCCAGCATTCGCCCCAGGGCGTGCGGACCTTGCCGGCGGTCAGCGCAACGGCAACGGGGGACAGGGGAACGATGGATTCGGCAGACACGCCGGTAGCTTGCGTCATGGCTGCGTTCTCACTTGTAGCGGATGGTCGGGTTGATGTAGCCGTACAGCACATCGACCACGAGGTTGATCAGGATGAATTCGAGCGAGAACAGCAGCACCAGCGTCTGGATCACGGGGTAGTCGCGCATCTGCACGGCATCGACCAGCAGGCGGCCCAGGCCGGGCCAGTTGAACACCGCCTCCACAAGGATGGAGCCGCCCAGCAGGAAGCCGAACTGCAGGCCCATCATCGTGACCACCGGGATCAGCGCGTTGCGCAGCGTGTGCTTGAACACCACGCTGGTTTCGTGCACGCCCTTGGCGCGCGCGGTGCGCACGAAGTCTTCCTGGATCACTTCGACGAAGGAAGCGCGCGTGAAGCGCGCCATCACGGCCGCGACGGCCGCGCCCAGCGTGATCGAGGGCAGGATGTAGTGCTGCCAGGTCGCGGCGCCCACCGTGGGGAGCCAGCCCAGCTGCACCGAGAAGATCTGCATGAGCAGCATGCCCAGTGCAAATGCGGGGAATGAGATGCCCGACACCGCCAGCGTCATGCCGATGCGGTCGGGCCATTTGTTGCGGTACACCGCCGACACGATGCCGATCCCCATGCCGAAGATCACCGCCCACACCATGCTGGTGATGGTCAGCATCACCGTCGGGAAGAAGCGCTCGGCAATCTCCGTCGACACCGGCCGCCGCGTGCGGATCGAGGTGCCGAAGTCGCCTTGCACCATGTGGGTGAAGAAGCTCACGAACTGCTGCGGCAGCGGCTTGTCCAGCCCCAGCTCAGCGCGCACCATGGCCACGGTCTGCTCGTCGGCATCCTGGCCGGCGGCAAGGCGCGCCGGGTCGCCGGGGAGCATGTGGACGAACAGGAACACCAGCACTGCCACGATGAGCAGTGTCGGGATCAGGCCCAACAGTCGTTTGAGGAAGTAATTCAGCATGGGGAACGGGCAGTCAAGTCCTCATTCGGGGAACACCGCGGAACCGGCTTTGCCGGGCCGCAGGTGTTGCCCCCGGTGAGGGGGTTGGCGTAGCGACACGAAGTGCGCGCAGCCTGGGGGAGGTCTTAGTTGGATACCGACATGGCATCGATGTTGATGTTCGCGTCGGGCATCACGAACACACCCGACAGGCGCTTGGCGTGCGCCGACAGGTTCTGCTCGGTGACCAGCGGCACGCGCGGCAGGTCCTTGCGGATCTCGTCCTGCGCGGTCTTGTACAGCGCGGCCTTTTCCTTGTCGTCCACCGTCACGAGCGCCTTGGCGATCGCGGCGTCGACCACGTCGCTCTTGTAGAACGACATGTTGTTGAGCTTGGGCGCCCACGACTCGGAAGCGAACAGCGGACGCAGGCCCCAGTCGGCTTCACCGGTCGACGACGACCAGCCCGTGTAGTACATGCGGACCTTGGCCGTCTTCGGATCGGGCCAGGCGTCGACCTGCTCGGTGCGCTGGCCCACTTCGAGCGCCTGCACCTGCAGCTTGATGCCCACCTGTGCGAGCTGCTGCTGCACGAACTGGATCGTCTTCTGGCTGGTCGTGTTGTTGTAGGCGCTCCACAGCACCGACTCGAAGCCGTTGGGGTAGCCGGCCTCGGTCAGCAGTTGCTTGGCCTTCTTCACGTCGTAGGGAATGGGCGCCATCTTCTCGGCGAACTTCACGCCCTGGGGCATCACGCCCTGCGCGGGGAAGGCGTAGCCGCCGAAGGCGACCTTCGACAGCGCTTCCTTGTTGATGGCGTAGCCGATGGCTTCGCGCACCTTCGGGTTGTCATACGGCTTCTGCAGCATGTTGAAAGCCAGGAAGCGCGTGATGATCGAGGGCGAGGCCACCACTTCGAGCTTGTCGCTCTTCTTCAGCAGCTCGGCCTGCTCGTAGGGAATGGGGAAGGCGAAGTCGGCTTCGCCGGTCTGCAGCATCGCGGCGCGCGTGTTGTTCTCGAGCACCGGCTTCCATTGCAGGTTGTCGACCTTCGGGTAGCCCTTCTTCCAGTAGCCGTCGAACTTCTTGGCCTTCACGGCGTCGGTCTGCTTCCACTCGACGAACTCGAAGGGGCCGGTGCCCACGGGGTGGAAGGCGATGTCCTTGTTGCCCCACTTCTTCAGCGCGGTGGGCGAGATCATGGCGGCCGAAGCGTGGGCCAGCGAGTTGATGAAGGGGCCGAAGGGCTCCTTCAGCGTGATGCGCACGGTGGTCGGGTTCACGGCCTCGACCTTGCCCACGCGGTTGAACTGGTTGTAGCGCAGGAGCTTGTTGTCCTGGTTCAGCACGCGGTCGAGCGTGACCTTCACGGCTTCGGCGTTGAAGTCGGTGCCGTCGTGGAACTTGACGCCGCTGCGCAGCTTGATGGTGTAGACCAGGCCGTCCTTGGACACGTCGTAGCTCTCGGCGAGCACGTTCTGCACCTTCAGGTCCTTGTCGAACTGGAACAGGCCTTCATAGAAGGTCTTGGTCACGGCCGTGGTGATGGTCGTGTTGGTGTTGTACGGGTCCAGCGTTTCCGGCTGGTAGCCGATGGCCAGCACCACGTCTTTGGCAGCCAGTGCCGAGCCCGAGGCGGCGAGCGCGGCCAGGCCCAGCAGTGCGGATGCCCAGCGCAGGGAGGAAGAAGATTGCTTCATGGAAGAACTCCAGTCGGTTCGTGGAAAAAATGCAGGGGGCCTGCGGGTGAAAAAACGGTTCGGAATCAGAAGGCGCCGCCGATGGCATCAAGCCTCAGAAGGCCCCGCCGATGGAGTGGCGGGCAACGAAGTGGCCGGGCGCAACCTGCACCAGCGGCGGCACATCGGGCTCGTCGCCCACGGCGCGGATCGGGCTGGGAATCTCGCCTTCGAGCAGCGCGCGCGGCTTGTGGCGGCGCGACGGGTCGGCCACCGGCACGGCGGCCATCAGCTTGCGTGTGTAGGGGTGTTGCGGCGCCTCGAACACAGCGCGGCGCGGGCCGATCTCGACGATCTGGCCCAGGTACATCACGGCCACGCGATGGCTGATGCGTTCGACCACGGCCATGTCGTGCGAGATGAAGAGAAACGCCACGCCCAGCTCGCGCTGCAGGTCGAGCATGAGGTTGACGATCTGCGCCTGGATGGACACGTCCAGCGCCGACACCGATTCGTCGGCCACCACCACCTTCGGATTCAGCGCGAGCGCACGCGCGATCGCGATGCGCTGGCGCTGGCCGCCCGAGAACTCGTGCGGATAGCGCTGCGCCACCTCGGGCGGCAGGCCGACCTTCTGCAGCAGCCAGTCGACGCGCTGCTGCGCCTCGGCGCCCTTGGCGATGCCGTGGATGAGCAGCGGCTCCATGATCGAGAAGCCCACCGTCACGCGCGGGTCGAGCGAGGCGAAGGGGTCCTGGAAGATGAACTGGATGTTGCGGCGCAGCGCCTGCAGCTCGCGCGTGGGCAGCTCGCGGATGTTCTTGCCGCCGAACTCGATCGCGCCGCTCTGGCTCTCGACCAGGCGCAGCAGCGAGCGGCCCGTGGTCGACTTGCCGCAGCCCGATTCGCCGACCAGCGCCAGCGTCTCGCCGGGGTACAGGTCGAAGCTGATCTTCTCCACCGCATGCACGCGGCGCTTCACGCGGCCGAAGATGCCGCTGCGCACGTCGAAGCGCGTCACCAGGTCGCGCACGCGCAGGATCGGGCCCGCGTCTTCGCGCACGGTGGTCTGCGGCGTGGTGTCGGTGCAGGGCACGGTCTCGGTGCTGTCTTCGGTGCCGGACTCGGTACGAAGGAGCTCGAACTTGGCCGGCAGGTCGGTGCCCTGCATCGCGCCCAGCTTGGGCACGGCCGACAGCAGCGCCCGGGTGTAGGGATGCTGCGGCGAGGCGAACACGGTGTCGGAGCTGCCGGCTTCGACCTTGTCGCCGCGGTACATCACGAGCACGCGGTCGGCGATTTCGGCCACCACGCCCATGTCGTGCGTGATGAAGAGCACGCCCATGCGCATCTCTTTCTGCAGTTCGCGGATGAGCTGGAGGATCTGCGCCTGGATCGTCACGTCGAGCGCGGTGGTGGGCTCGTCGGCAATCAGCAGCTGCGGCTTGCACGACAGCGCCATCGCGATCATCACGCGCTGGCGCATGCCACCCGACAGCTGGTGCGGAAAGCGGTCGAGCACGTTGCGCGCTTCGGGAATGCGCACGAGTTCGAGCATGCGCAGCGCCTCGGCGCGCGCCGCCGCATTGCTCTTGCCCTGGTGGATGCGGATGGCCTCGGCGATCTGGTCGCCGGCGGTGAACACCGGGTTCAGCGAGGTCATCGGCTCCTGGAAGATCATCGCGATGTCGGCGCCACGGATGCCGCGCATCGTGCTGTCGCGCGCCTGCGCCAGGTCGAGCACCTCGCCGTTGCGCCGGCGGAAGGCCATGCTGCCGCCGAGGATGCGGCCGCCGCCGTGCTCCACCAGCCGCATCAATGCGAGCGAGGTGACCGACTTGCCCGACCCCGATTCACCCACCACCGCGAGCGTTTCGCCGTGGTCGACGTGGAAGGACAGCTTCTTGACGGCGTCGACCGTGCGCTCGGAGGTCGAGAAGCGCACGGTGAGGTCGTCGACGGCGAGGACGCGGCCGTCGGGCAGGTTCAGGGCAGGGGAGGACATGGCGGATGCGAGGAAAAAAGGGGCGGGCGTCAGGCGAAGATGGCGGTGACCGGGGCTTCATCGCCGCGCGCGTGGCCGCGGTACATGCCTTCGGTGTTGAAGGCCAGGCTCAGGTTGCCGTGGCGGTCGACGGCGATCAGGCCGCCGGTGCCGCCGATGGCGGGCAGCGACTCGTGCACCACGGCGTGCGTGGCCGCTTCGAGCGTGGCGCCGCCGTAGGCCATGCGCGCGCAGATGTCGTAGGCGGCCGCGACGCGGATGAACATCTCGCCGCTGCCGGTGCACGAGATGGCGGCGGTGCGGTCGTCGGCGTAGGTGCCGGAGCCGATGAGCGGCGTGTCGCCGACGCGGCCCACGCGCTTGTTGGTCATGCCGCCGGTCGAGGTGGCGGCGGCCAGGTGGCCGTGGATGTCGAGCGCCACGGCGCCGACGGTGCCGAACTTCTTGTCTTCGTCCAGCGGCGGCTTGGTCATGGCGGCGCCTTCGTGGTCGGTGACCACGCGGCCCGTGTTGCGCACGCGGTACAGCTGCTGGCGGCGCGCGTCGGTAGAGAAGAAGAAGGGCTCGACCATCTCCAGCCCGCGGTCGCGCGCGAAGGCCTCGGCGCCCGCGCCGGCCAGCAGCACGTGGGCGCCGTCCTCGAGCACGGCGCGCGCGGCGCGCACCGGGCGGCGCACGTGGCTCACGCCGGCGATGGCGCCGGCCGCGAGCGTGGCGCCGTCCATCACGGCGGCGTCGAGCTCGTGCGTTTCTTCGTGCGTGAACACCGCGCCGTAGCCGGCGTTGAAGAGCGGGCAGTCTTCGAGCATCTCGACCGCCAGGCAGGTGGTGTCGAGCGCGGACATGCCCTTGAGCAGCGCGGCTTGCGCGGCGCGCACGATGGCCTGCAGCGCGTCGTGGTAGGCCTGCGCCTGCTCGGGGTTGGTCGTCGAGGCGCTGATGGTGCCGGCGCCGCCGTGGATGGCGATGACCGGTGTGACGTTCTTCATCGGGAAGCTTTCTTCTTTTTCTTGCCGGCGTCGGAAGCGACGGCGGCGGGGAGGGGGGGCATGGAGACTTCGCCGCGCGCATGGCCCTGGCCCAGCCCGCCGTGCAGCCACGGGCGCACCGCCTGCAGGATGCGGCCGGCCGACTGCGCCGCGCCGGGCGCGCGCAGGGCGACCGCGCTGGTCAGTGCCTCGATCAGCGCGAGCACGCTGGTCTCGCAGTTGGGGCGGTAGCTGGTTTCGGTCTGGCCGTACAGCACCACGTCGGCCAGCGGCGCGATGGGCGAGCTGGGGCGGTCGGTCAGCGCGAGCACCGCGCAGCCCTGGCCGCGCGCGATCTGCGCGAGTGCCACCGTGTCGGTGAGGTAGCGCGGAAAGGTCAGGCCGATGAACAGGTCCTGCGGCCCCGCATGCATCAGCGTGCGCGCCGAGTGCGTGACGCCGCTCACGCTGGAGAGCATGCGCACGTCGCTGCAGGAGCCATCGAGCCCGTGCTGCAGCAGCCCTGCGAGCCAGGCGCTGGCGCCGAAGCCGCCGATGTAGATCGAGCGCGCCTTCAGGATGCGCTGCACCGCGGCCTCGCAGGCGGCGTAGTCCAGCGACTGGCGCGTGGCTTCGATGTTGCGGCGGCTCTCGTCGAGCGCGGTGGCGAACACCTCGGCCACCGTGGTCGGGTGCTCCAGGTTGCCGCGCAGCCGCTCGACCGGCGCCACCAGCGGCTCGAAGCCGCGCACGAGCTCGGCGCGAAAGGCCGCATAGCCGTCGAAGTCCAGCGCGCGCGCAAAACGGTTGGCCGTGGCCACCGACACGCCGGCCGCGGCGGCAAGCTCGTCGATGGGCAGCGTCGCAACCTGCAGCGGATGCCCGAGCACGAAGTCGGCCACCTGCCGGTGCGAACGCGTCAGCCGCGGCAGCGCCTGCGCAATGCGCTGGGCCACGGTGGTGCCTGGGGTGTCGACGTTGGTGCTCATGGGGCGGGCGATGCACCGGGAAGGGTGCGAGTGATGTAAATCGGTTTACAAATATATGTCAGTTATGAAAATTTTCTGTCATTCCCGAGCGATATCGCAAGTAGCGGGCCAGCCGCGAGGGGCTTTGGTGAGGGGCGGAAAGGGCGTGTTTCCCTCGTGGGGCGGCGTGTTCCGGGCCGTTGGGGTGCGGTCTTCAGGGATTTCCCTGATGCTGTCGTTTCATCCCCACGGGCGGGGGATCGGGGGCTTTGGAAACGAACGAATTAACTGCGAGGATGGGGTTGCATAGCGACATTGACGGCGCGGGGGCCAGCCCTGAGTATCCCGAGCGGCGCGTCTTGCGCCGGGGAACGAGGAACCAACATGAGACTGGAATGGCTTCGCCGCGCGCTCGCGGTGATGGGCTGCTGTGTGATGTTCGCGGGCATGTCCGCCTGCGGTGGCGGTGGGGGCGGTGGTGGGGGCGGCGGTGGCCTGCCGATCCTCCCGCCGACCGCAGGGCCCGTGCCCCAGCAGCCGGCACCAGCGCCGACACCGACGCCCACCAACCGCGTGGTGTCCGAATCCATCCAGTCGGGGTTCACCGGCGCGCCTTACCCTCTTTCCGTCTACCTGCCCGCCGGGTACGACCAGGGCTCCGATGCCTACCCCGTCATCTATGCCCTCGACGGCGATGCCACCAACGGCTTGCCGCAGACACGGTTCGCGAATCTCATGGATGTCCTGGTGAAGCGCGGAACGAAAGCCATCCTCGTCGGCATCGGGAACACCGGGCGACGTCAGGAGGACTACAACTTTCCCGGGGCCTTCAAGTACCACGACTTCCTCGCGAAGGAGTTGATTCCCTTCATCGATTCGAAGTACCGGACCAATCCCAAGAGCCGGATGCTCACGGGCCTGTCGACCAGTGGCAACCTGGCGGCCACAGCGCTCTTTCTCGAAGCGCCGGACAACCTGGTGTTTTCTTCCTTTGTGTCGATCGAGGGCGCTTTCTGGCAGCAGGAGGCCCAGAACAACGATCTCGAAAAGAAGATGTTCGACGCGTTGGCGGGCAGGCCGCTGCCAGTCACGTTGATACTTGCAAGTTGCATAAGTGGCTGCAATCAACAGTACGTGAGGGCGCTGTACCAACGGATGGCGGCGCGGGGCTATGTGGGGCTGCAGCTGCTCAGTACGGAGTTCAACGCCACGCACGTCGGCGCGGATGTCCTGGCGTTCGAAGACGCGGTGGTGCGAATCTACAAGTAGGCGGCCATGGCCGCGCCGCGAACCCGACGCCCGGGGTTCGCGGGCGGCGTTCTCATGCCGAGAGCGATTTGGGCGGGTAGCCGGCCTCTGTGAGCACGGCCACCACGGAAGGGCTGTCCTCCGTGGTGTCGATGCGCACCGTCCTGCTCTTCAAGTCCACCTCGATCCTGGCCTGCGGGTCCAGGTCCTTGATGGCGCGGGTGATGCGGCCGGCGCAACTGCCGCAGGTCATCGACTGGATTTCAAACGCTTGCATGGGGTGAGTCCTTTCAAAAGAGTGACTCGCAGTGTCAAGCTTGGCATCGTGTGAAGGTCAAGCGCGGCGAAGGCCTGACCCCTGGCGTGCCAAGGTCATGCGCTGTTCGCGTTTGACTCTCTCATGGTGTGAAGGTTGAGACTTCGCGCTTTGGCTCGAAGGAGAACCCCATGGAACATCCCACGGCGCCGGCTGCTGCGGCGCGCTTGTCCCTTGCCGATGTCGTTGCGCGCTCCGGTGCGTCCGCGCAGTTGCTGAGCGACTGCGAATCGCTCGGACTGCTCGACGACACGGCGCACGCCGGCCGCTACGACGAACGTGCCGTGTCGACACTACGCTTCGTGCGGCGCGCACACACGCTGGGTTTCGACACGCCGGAAGTCGTCGAGCTGCACGCCCTGTGGCAAGACGGACGCCGCGCTAGCTTCGACGTGAAGCGCGTCGCACTCGAACGCGCCGACGACCTGGCCCAGCGGATCGAAGAGCTTGCGCACATGAAGCGCCTGCTGGAGCGCCTGGCGCATTGCTGCGAGGGTGACGAGCGCTCCGAGTGCCCCATCCTCGATGAGCTGGCCGGGCTCAAGGGCTTCGCCGGCTGCGAAGCACGGCGAGCCTGAAGCCGATCCTCAACCCGGAATGTTCGGCTCGACCAGTTGCGCCAGCGCGACCAGCGACTCCTGCCAGCCCAGGTAGCACATCTCGACGGGAATCACGTCGGGGATGCCTTCCTGCACGACGGACATGTCCGTGCCGCACGAGACCGCGGTCAGCACCACCGTGGTCTTCATCGTGCCCGGCAGGTGGGGATCGTCGAAGCTTGCGTCATAGGCAATGCGCTGGCCGGGCACGAGTTCCAGGTACTTGCCGCCGAACGAATGGCCGTGACCGGTGCCGAAGTTGGTGAAGGACATGCGCCACGCGCCGCCCACCACCGGCTCCATGGTGTGGACCTTGCCGGTGAAGCCGAAGGGCGGCAGCCAGCGCTCGAAGGCGCCGGGCTCCACGAAGGCACGGTAGAGCTTGTCGGGGGTGGTGCGCAGCACGCGGTGCAGGCGAACGGTGTTGGTGGCCATGGTTGCTTTCTCCTGATGAAGTACAGAGGACGACCCTCTGTGATGACGTCGGATGAGCCCGCTGCGATTCGACACGCTCACGGGCTAGGAAAAACCCTGGGTCGACACCCCGCGCCTCAATCGATGAACCGCGCCACGATGTCCTCGAACGACGGCAAGTCCATCGGCGTGTGCCCTCCGGGGTAGCCCTTCACGCTCAACTGAAGGCCTTTGTAGTTGTGCGCTGCGATCTTGTCGTGCAAGGCGGTGATCTCCGGGCCGCCTGTGTTGGCAGCGGCGAAGCCCAACAGCAAGGTCACAGGAATCTCCCGCGTGCTGCTGTTGGCGTACATCTGGCTTTCGAGCGGCTCGAGTTGCGCGCTTGCGCCTTTGACGGGTGGATCGGAGGGGAAGAAGTACTGGAAGGTGAACTTGCCGGCCGCGCCTTCCGTGAAGAAGGCGATGAGCGTGAAGACGCCGCCGTTCGACAGGCCCGAGAGCATGCGCTTGGCCGGGTTGGCGCGGTAGTTCGATTCGACATACGGCACCAGCTGGTCGGTCAGAAAGTCGTGGTACGGCTTGGCGCCGGGCATCAGGTAGTCGGTGTTACGGCGCGCCGTGCCGCCGATGCCGACGACGATGGCCTTCTTGCCGGCCTTCTCGAGGATGTCCGTGAAGTTCTGGAAGCGCGTCACGCTCTGGTTGAAGACCGCATCGCCATCGGTGATGTAGATCGCGGGGTACGTCGTCGTTGCACCGTCGTAACCCGACGGCAGGTAGATGTGCAGGGGATAGGTCGCACCCGTGGCCTCGGACTTCACCGAGGCCTGGACCACCCGGCCGCGTCCGGTGTCCGCGGGCGGTGGTGTCGGTGTGCCGCCGACCGGTGGCAACGGCAGCATCGCCACACCGCCCCCGCCGCCTCCACCACCCCCTCCGCCGCCGCAACCTGAAAGCCCCAGCAGCAGGGCGCAGCCCGCTGTGAACATGAGCCGGCGAAGAATCCCTCTTGTCTGCATGTGACGTTCCTTGTTGTGATGACCGTGGTGGCGGAAGCCGGGGCGATCTTAGGGGCGATGGGGTGCGGCTGTCGCGGCCGTCTTCTGCATGAACACACTCAACGGATCGTCCGGATAGTCGCCGAAGCGCTCGCGCCGCGCATACCCCGCACGCGCATAGAAGGCCAGCGCCTCGGGCTGGCTCACGCCCGTTTCCAGCCGGAACATCGCGCATCCGCGCGCCGCCGCTTCGGCTTCGAGAAAGCCCAGCACCTTGGCCGCGACGCCTTGCCCGCGGTTCTGCGGGCGCACGTACATGCGCTTGAGTTCGCCGTAGCCGGGGTTCATGACGACGGCGCCGCAGCCGATGGCCGTGCCGGCCGCGTCGCGCGCGACGGCGAACAGCACATGGGCGGCCGACAGTGCGGCAATGTCGATGCCGTAGTGGCTCTCGGGTGGGTACAGCGGCTTCTGGTACGCATCGAGGTCGTCGATGAGCTGGATGACGTCGGGCTGGTTCGGGTTTTCGATCGAGATCTGCATCGTTCGATCGTAGCGAGCCGAAGCGCTGCAAAGCCCGACGCGCGACGGGGTTCTGCGCGGCGGCCAACAATGGCCGCGTCATTCATCTTGTTCGTCAGTTCATTGATTGAAGGAGTAGAACTTTGGAATACCGTCATCTGGGCAAATCAGGCCTCAAGGTCCCAGTGCTGAGCTTCGGCACCGGCACCTTCGGCGGCAAGGGCGAGTTTTTCAGCGCATGGGGCAGCACCGACGTGGCCGAGGCGCGCACGCTCATCGACATCTGCATGGACGCCGGCGTGAACATGTTCGACAGCGCCGACATCTACTCGGGCGGCGCCGCCGAATCGGTGCTCGGCGAGGCGATCAAGGGCCGGCCGCGCGACCGGCTGCTGATCTCGACCAAGGCCACCTTCCGCAGCGGCGAGGGGCCGAACGACGTGGGCTCGTCGCGCCACCACCTCGTGCAGGCGGTCGATGCGTCGCTGAAACGGCTGGGCACCGACTACATCGACCTGTTCCAGCTGCACGGCTTCGACGCCAGCACGCCGGTGGAAGAAACGCTGTCCACGCTCGACGACCTCGTGCGCGCGGGCAAGCTGCGCTATGTGGGCGCGTCGAACTTCTCGGGGTGGCACCTGATGAAGTCTTTGGCGGTGTCCGAGCAGCGCGGCTATGCGCGCTACGTGGCGCACCAGGCGTACTACTCGCTGGTCGGGCGCGAGTACGAGTGGGAGCTGATGCCGCTGGCGCAAGACCAGGGCGTGGGCGCCGTGGTCTGGAGCCCGCTGGGCTGGGGCCGGCTCACGGGCAAGATCCGCCGCGGCCAGCCGCTGCCCGCCAACAGCCGTCTGCACGTGACGGCCGACATGGGCCCGCCGGTGCCCGACGAGCTGCTGTACCGCGTGGTCGAGGCGCTCGAAAAAGTCGGCGCCGAGGTCGGCAAGACGGTGCCGCAGGTCGCGCTCAACTGGCTGCTGCAACGCCCGACGGTGTCCAGCGTGGTGGTCGGCGCGCGCGACGAGACTCAGCTGCGCCAGAACCTCGGCGCGGTGGGCTGGAATCTCACGCCCGCGCAGGTGGCCGAGCTCGACGCGGCCAGCGCGACGACGCGCACCTACCCGTACTGGCACCAGCAAGGCTTCAAGGAACGCAACCCGAACCCGGTCTGACCGGGTTCAGTCGGGTGTCAGCCCCAGCACCCACTGCTTGAACTGCTCCAGCGCCCCGGAGGCCGGCCGGCCTTCGGGGTATGCGAAGTAGTAGCCCTGGTGCACGTCCAGGTGCCGGTCCACCGGGATCACGAGTTCGCCGGTGCGCAGTTCCTGCTCGACCAGGATGCGCGGCGCGAGCCCCACGCCCATGCCCGCCGCCGCGGCGGCCACCACCATGGTGAACAGCTCGTAGCGCGGCCCGCGCGAGGCGTGCACCGTGTACTCCCATTCCTGCTGCGCGTACCAGTCGCGCCAGGCATGGGCGCGCGTGCTCAGGTGCACGTGGCGGCAGCGCTCGAAGCCGGCTTCGTCCCACCGGGCCTGCGCGTCGCGGAAAGCGGGGCTGCAGATGGGCACCATCTCGCCCTCGGAAAAGATCAGCCCGCCGCGCGTGTTCGGCCAGAACTGGTCGCCGAAGTAGATCGCCGCGTCGTAGGCGTTTTCCTGGAACGAGAAGGGCTGCGAGCGCGCCGACAGGTTCACCGTGATGTTCGGGTGCAGCCGGCTGAAGTCGGGCAGCCGCGGAATGAGCCATTGCGTGGCAAAGGTCGGCACCACGGCCAGTTCGAGCACGAAGCCCATCTCGTGGCCGGCGCTGATCTCCAGCGTGTCGCGACGGATCTGGTCGAGGTGGCGGCGGATGCGCGCGGCGTACTCGCGGCCCACGTCGGTGAGCGTGAGCCGCTTGCGCACGCGCGAGAACAGCGGCACGCCCAGGCGCTGCTCCAGCATCGCCACCTGGCGCCCGACCGCGCTTTGCGTGAGCGCCAGCTCGGTCGCCGCGCGGGTGAAGCTCCCCAGGCGCGCCGAGGCCTCGAAGGCCTGCAGCGCGCCGAGGTTGGGAATGTCTTTTCTCATCGCGCTATTCTGGCGGGAGCGTGCGCGGCCCGGGCAACGGCCCGGGCCCGGACACCGAAGACACGGAAAGGCATCTCATGCGGCGTGTGGCGATCATCGGCGGCGGGGCCATCGGCTCGGCCATCGCGTACTTCCTGGGCGCCGACCCGACGGGCGAGGCCTTCGACATCACGGTGGTGGAGCGCGACTTCTCGTACCGGCAGGCCTCGTCGGCGCTGTCGGCCAGCTCGATCCGGCAGCAGTTTTCCACCGCCATCAACATCGAGATGTCGCTCTACGGCATCGAGTTTTTTCGCGCGCTGGGCGAAACGCTGCGCGTGGGCGACGACGTGCCGGACATCGGACTGGTCGAGCCGGGCTACCTGTACCTGGCCTCGCCGGCGGGTGTCGAGGTGCTGCGAGAGAACCACGCGATGCAGAAGGCGCACGCGGTGGACGTGGCGCTGTTGACGCCCGATGAGCTGAAGGCGCGCTTCCCGTGGATCTCGATCGAGGGCATCGAACTCGCATCGCTCGGCCTCTCGGGCGAGGGCTGGTACGACGGCTACAGCCTGCTGCAGGCCTTTCGCAAGAAGGCGGTGTCCCAAGGCGTGCGCTATGTGCAGGCGCAGGCGACGGGTCTGCAGCGCGAGGGCCGCCGCATCACCGGCGTGCAGATCGACGGCGGCGACACGCTGCAGGCGGACATCGTCGTCAACGCGGCGGGCGCGTGGGCGGCGCCGGTCGCGCAGTGGGCCGGCATCGCGCTGCCCGTGCACGGTCGACGCCGCAGCGTGTTCAGCTTTTCATGCCCGAGCACCTTGCCGGGTTGCCCGCTGGTGATCGACACCTCGGGCATCTGGCTGCGGCCCGAAGGTCGCCAGTTCATCTGCGGCTTTGCGCCGTCCGAAGACCGGGACCCCGACGACGCGCCGCTCGAAGTCGACCACGAGGCCTTCGAAAGCTTCATTTGGCCGGCGCTGGCTGAACGCATCCCGGCCTTCGAGGCCGTCCGCATGACCGGCGCCTGGGCCGGCTACTACGAGATGAACGTGTTCGACCACAACGCGATCCTCGGCCTGCACCCTGACTGCGACAACCTGTACTTCGCGAACGGCTTCTCGGGCCACGGGTTGCAGCAGTGCCCGGCGGCGGGGCGCGGCATCGCGGAGCTGATCCGCTTCGGTGCTTACCGCAGCCTCGACCTGTCGCCGCTGTCGTTCGCGCGCATCCTCGAGAACCGGCCGTTGATCGAGAAGAACATCATCTAGCTGGGTCAGTGAGGTGAACGCGACGGGGCGTGCGATGGTCGTCGGTTGAAGTCGCGGTGCCTGCTATCAGCAAGAAAAAGCCGCCTCAGAGGGCGGCTTAGGTGCAAGCTGGCTTAGCCTATTTGTCTCGGTCTTCCAGGTCGAGCGGCGGGGTTGAGCCGAAGCGAGGGTGGACACGATTGAGCTTCGAGATGAAGTCCGGGTAGTTGTTGGACAACTTCATCGCGGTAACCACGGAGGCGATATGTTCGCGGAGACGAGGATGTCCGACTTCCTGCGTCAGCCGGCGATGCAGGTGAGCCTTCTTCTCGTCCTTGCTGGCCTGCTTCTTGAGTTCCTCGAGAAGGCCCGGCGCGAGTCGTTCATAAACGATGTCGTTCGTCAAAACGCCGAAGTACTGCGGTCGGAAGCTGGGATTGTCTGGTGGCGGGTAGGGAAGGTTGCGGAGGCGAAAGAGCTCCTCGTAATAGTCCGCTGGAAACGCGCGGACATACGGCTGCAGTTCTTTCGCGACCCAGGCTTCCAGAATTTTCGCCAGCGCGTCCTTTGCGCGCTCCCGCTGGTAGCCAGTTGCCTCGTCGACGAGGGCAATGATGCCGACTCGCGCGAAACCACGAACTAGTGCTTCGCACTGCACTGCGATCGAGTCGGCATCCTCACGCTGGTGGAAAGCGGCGCGGTCACCAACCGCCGCAAGAACTACCTGCCGGGCAAATCGGTCGCGACCTTCGCGCTGGGCTCCAGCAAGCTGTACCGCTTCATGGACCGCAACCCGGGGCTGGAGATGCACCCGGTGAACTTCACCAACGACCCGGCGCTGGCGGGGCTGAACGACAACCTCATCGCCATCAACGCCACCATGCAGATCGACCTGCTGGGCCAGTGCGGCTCCGAGAGCTTGGGCCATGCGCCGTACTCGGGCACGGGCGGGCAGTCGGACTTCGTGCGCGCGGCCAACCGCTCGCGCGGCGGCAAGGCCTTCATCGTGCTGCCTTCGACGGCCAAGGACGACACCATCTCGCGCATCGTGCCCTCGCTGTCGCCCGGCACGCATGTGAGCACGAGCAAGAACGACATCAACTACGTCGTCACCGAATACGGCGTGGCGCAGCTGCGCGGCAAGTCGGCAAAGCAACGGGCGCAGGAGCTGATCGCCATTGCGCACCCGAACTTCCGGGCGGAGCTGACGGAGCAGGCGAAGCAAGCCAGGCTGCTGTGAAACGCTGGTGCGTCATTGGGACGCTGGCGCTGGTACAGGCCCTGGCTGGCTGCGCCAGCTCGGGCAGCCAGGTCGACTCGGGGTTGTGGCATCACAACGCCGGGTTGTCGAACCAGGCCATTCCGCGCCTCCTCTCCGGCGTGCCGGCCCTGGAGCGCAGCAACCCCGCGGACCCGCGCTTGCCCACGGCGTACGTTGCACTGGGCGACCTGGCGTCGGCGGATCGCAGCTTCGACGCAGCCGACGGCTTCTACAAGAAGGCGCTGCAGGCCGCACGCACCTACCACCCCGCCAATGCCACGCTGAATCGCAACGCGCGTGTGCATGGTGGCAACTTCCTGCGGGCGCAGGGGCGCAACGCCGAGGCCATCCCTCTGCTGACGGAAGCGGTCGCCATCTCTGAAGGCGATGCGTCCATGCCGCGTATCCTGTACGCCATCGATCTCGACAACCTCAGCGTGGCCTACGGTTCCTTGCCGGACGATGCACGGGCGCAGCAGCTGAGCCAGCGTGCGCTCGATGTGCTGGACGGCATCGAGCAGACCCACGCCGTCAAGGCCACGCGTGGCGTCGTGCTCTACAACGCGGCCTACCGGCTGGCGGAGAAGGGCCAGGACGCGCAGGCGGAAACCTACTACCGCCAGTCGCTGGCGGCCGTGTCGGCCTACGGCGAGAAGTGGCGGGCACGTGTCGTCCGGGACGCCTATGCCAAGCTGCTCAGGAAGACGGGCCGCGAGGCAGAGGCCGCAGCGCTGGACGCGAAGCCCTAGCTGGCTTTGGCCGCCCGCACCAGCGACGGCGTGGCTTTGTAGCTCTCGGGGAACAGCTTCTTCAGGTCGCCGATCTTCGGCAGGTCGTGGATCGCGATGTAGGGCTGGTTCGGGTGCAGCGTGAGGTAGTCCTGGTGGTAGTCCTCGGCCGCATAGAAGGGCTTGGACACCTCGACCGTGGTCGCCAGCGGCCTGTTGCCGAAGGTCTTGGCCTGGTTCAGCTGGGCGATGTAGGCGTTGGCGATGCGGGCCTGCTCGGCGTTTTCGGCGAACACGGTGGAGCGGTACTGCGGGCCGGTGTCGGGCCCCTGGCGGTTGAGTTCGGTCGGGTCGTGCGCCACCGAGAAATAGATCTGCAGCAGCTTGCCGTAGCTGACCTTGCGCGGGTCGTAGCTGATGCGCACGGCCTCGGCATGGCCGGTGCGGCCGGAGCCGACCTCGTTGTAGCGCGCGGTGCGGGCCTCGCCGCCCGCGTAGCCCGAGAGCGCATTGCTCACGCCCTCGACGCGCTGGAACACGCCCTGCACGCCCCAGAAGCAGCCGCCCGCGAACACGGCGGTGGCGGTGGTGGCGCCTGCGGGTGCGGTGAGGTCGACCGTGGGCGCGGGTACGCGGCGTGCGGTCTCGGCAAAAGATGGGGCTGCGTGCCAGGCGAAGGCGGCAACAGCGAGCGCGCCGGCGGCGATGGCGAAGGATTTCATGGCGGTCTTTCGTAGGGAGCGCAGGAAAGGGACAGTGATCCCGATCCCGCCGGCCGTCAATGGCGGCGGGGCCGGGGAGAAGGCGGCTTACTTTTTCATCTCGTCCTTGCCCATCGCGTCCTTCTTCATTTCGTCTTTGCCCATTGCATCTTTCTTCATGCCGTCTTTGGTCATGCCGTCCTTCTTCATGGCGTCCTTGCCCATGGCGTCTTTCTTCATCCCGTCCTTGGCCATGCTGTCCTTCTTCATGCCATCCTTGGCCATGTCGTCCGCGGCCAAGGCCGAGGCGCCGGCGAAGGCCATGCAGGTGGCGAGGAGGGTGGCGGTGAGCTTGTTCATGTCGGTCTTCCTGAGTTGAGGTTGGGTCTTGTTGTCGAGATCGGCGCGGTCCCAGATGGAGACACGGCCTCACGCTTTCTTCGGCAGTCGAGCGGCTGTGGCAGCCCCTCAGCTCCCTCCGAACCAGTTGTAGCCCTGGTCTTCCCAGTAGCCACCGGGATAGGTGTTGGTCACGTACATCGCCTGGATGTGCTTGGGGTTCTTGTAGCCAAGCTTGGTCGGCATGCGCAGCTTCATCGGGAAGCCGTACTTCGGCGGCAGCGGCTGGCCGTCGTAGCTCAGCGCCAGCAGCGTCTGCGGATGCAGCGCGGTCGGCATGTCGATGCTGGTGTGGTAGTCGTCCGCGCACTGGAAGCCGACGTACTTGGCGCTCAGGTCCGCGCCGACGTGGCGCAGGAAATCGGCAAAGCGCACGCCGCCCCACTTGCCGATGGCGCTCCAGCCTTCCACGCAGATGTGGCGCGTGATCTGGTCCTGCTGCGGCAGCGCGCGCAGTTCGGCGAGCGTCCAGCGGCGCTTGTCGGCGACCATGCCGCTCACTTCGAGGCGGTAGGTGGCTTCGTCGACCTCACGGACTTCGTCCTCGCCGTAGTAGGCGTTGAACGGAAAGGGGCGCGTGATCTCGGCTTCGGTGTAGGTCGGCGCCAGCCGCGTCGGGCTGAAGAGCCAGCCCTGCACCTCGTCGTTGAAGCGCGAGACCTTCGAGAGCGCCGCTTCCACGTGGCTGTCGTCGCTGATGCTGCAGCCGGTGAGCATCGACAGGCCGCCCAGCGTCAGCGACCGGCGCAGGAACAGGCGGCGCGAGGGCGCGTCGAGCCGCCGCTCGATGAGGGCGCGGGCTTCGCGCACCACGGCGTCGCCGTCGACACCGACCAGGGGAGGACGTTTGAAAAGGAAGCTCATGGGGTGTGGGGCGCGCGACCGCGCAGCATGGTGAGCAGGGTGCGGGGCACGAGCGCCACCATCACGAGGTGCACGGCAACGAAAGCCACCAGGGCGGCCATCGCCACGAAGTGGACGCGGCGCGCGGCTTCGTAGCCACCCAGCAGCTCGCGCAGCAGCGGGAACTGCACCGACTTCCACAGCACCAGCCCCGACAGCACGATCGCGACGAGGTCGACGATCACGAACAGGTAGGCGAGCTTCTGCACATGGTTGTAGTGGCGCGGGTCGGCGTGCGAGAGCCTGCCGCCGAGCGCGGCCCGCGCATCGCGCCAGAGGCCGGCCGGCGTGAGCGGGAAGAACTTGCGCGCGAAGCGCCCGCTGGCAAGGTTCAGCACCAGGTAGACGAGCCCGTTGAACACCAGCAGCCACATCGCCGCGAAGTGCCACTGCAGCGCGCCGCCGAGCCAGCCGCCCAGCGTGATCGCGGCCGGAAAGCGAAAGGCAAAGAAGGGCGCCGCGTTGTAGATGCGCCAGCCGCTGGTCACCAGCACCAGCACGGCCAGCGCATTGAGCCAGTGCGTGACGCGCATCCACAGCGGGTGGATCGGTCGGTGGTCGGGGGCGGAGCGTGTCTGCATGGCCCGGATTGTTGGGCGCACCCCCTCGCCGATTCATCACGCAAAGTTCAAGGATTCGTGATAACTCCGGGGGGCGTCTCGCAGGACAATCGCGGCCATGGACACCGCCAAACGCGTGCTGATCGTCGAAGACGACGCCCACATTGCCGAACTGCTGCGCATGCACCTGCGCGACGAGGGCTATGCGGTCGAGCACGCCGCCGACGGCCACGCGGGCCTGCGCGCGCTGGAGCGCGGCCAGTGGGACGCGCTGGTGCTCGACCTCATGCTGCCCGGTATCGACGGCCTCGAGATCTGCCGCCGCGCCCGCGCCATGGCGCGCTACACGCCCATCATCATCGTGAGCGCGCGCTCGAGCGAAGTGCACCGCATCCTCGGGCTCGAACTGGGCGCCGACGACTACCTGGCCAAGCCCTTCTCGGTGCTGGAGCTGGTGGCGCGCGTGAAGGCGCTGCTGCGGCGCACCGACGCGCTGGCGCGCAACGCGCGGCTGGAGTCGGGCAGCCTCACGCTGGGCAACCTCGACATCGAGCCGCTGGCGCGCGAGGTGCGCGTCGACGGCAAGCCCATCGAACTCACGCCGCGCGAGTTCGACCTGCTGTATTTCTTCGCGCGCCATCCCGGCAAGGTGTTCTCGCGCCTCGACCTGCTCAACCAGGTCTGGGGCTACCAGCACGACGGCTACGAGCACACGGTCAACACGCACATCAACCGGCTGCGCACCAAGGTCGAGGCCGACCCGGCCGCGCCGCGGCGCATCCTCACGGTGTGGGGGCGCGGCTACAAGCTCGCGGCGGACGACGCTGCGCCAAAAGGTGAAGTTCCATGATGGCGTGGGCCACGCTCTCGCGGCGCCTGTCGATCGCGTTCGCGGTGCTGCTGCTGGCCTGCTGCGGCGCCTCGGCGTGGCTGCAGATGCGCGCCGGCGCGCAGCACGCGCAAGAGGTGACGCAGCGGCTGTCGCTCGGGCTTGCGGCCCACATCGCGCAGAACACCGAACTCATGAAGCCGGGCGGGCTCGACCCGGTGGCGGTGAAAGACCTGTTCGACAAGCTCATGACCGTCAACCCCAGCGTCGAGGTCTACGTGCTGGGGCCCGACGGCCGCATCGAGGCCCAGGCCGCACCGCCCGGGCACCTCAAGCGCGACAAGGTGGCGCTCGGCCCCATCCGCCGGCTGCTGGCCGGTGAGCGCCTGCCCATCGCGGGCGACGACCCGCGCAGCCCCGACGGCGCCAAGGTCTTCAGCGCCGCGCCGCTGCGCATGGGCGGGCGCGACGCCGGCTATGTGTACGTGGTGCTGCAGGGCGAGGACCATGACGCGCTGGCCGCCAACCTGGCGGCCGACACCGTGCTGCGCACCACGCTGTGGTCGATGGCCTTGGTGGCGCTGCTGGGGCTCATCGCCGGGCTGGTGGCGTTCCGCCTCATCACCCGGCCGCTGCGCGAGCTGACGGCGGCGGTGCGGCGTTTCGAGGCCGAGGGCATCGAGGCGCTGGAGCGCGAGGCGCCCATGCCCGCGCCGCCGCGCCACGCCGACGACGAGATCGCGCAGCTGCAGCAGGCCTTTGCGCAGATGACGCGCCGCATCGCCGAGCAGTGGCGCGAACTGAGCCTGCAGGACCGCCAGCGCCGCGAGCTCTTCGCCAACATCTCGCACGACCTGCGCACGCCGCTCACCTCGCTGCACGGCTACCTCGAGACGCTGCTGCTCAAGGCCGGCACGCTCAGCGAGGAAGAGCGTCGTCGCTACCTGGAGATCGCGCTCGGCCAGAGCCGCAAGGTGGGCCGGCTCGCGCAGGAGGTGTTCGAGCTGGCGCGGCTCGAGTACGGCGTGGTCAAGCCCGAGAAAGAAAACTTTGCGCTGGCCGACCTCGTGCAGGACGTGTTCCAGAAGTTCGAACTCGCGGCCGAGGCGCGGCGCCAGCAGCTCAAGCCCGACATCGCGCCGAACCTGCCCGTGGTGTCGGCCGACCTCGGCATGATCGAGCGCGTGCTGACCAACCTGCTGGACAACGCCATCCGACACACGCCGGCCGGCGGCGAGATCGAGGTGCGCCTGCGCCCGTCCGACGCCGGCGTGGCGGTGCAGGTGAGCGACACCGGCCCCGGCATTCCGGGCGAGCTGCAGAAGGGCCTGTTCACGCGGCCGGCCTTTGCCGATGGCGGCACGCGCGGCGGCGGGCTGGGGCTGATGATCGTGCAGCGCATCCTGCAGCTGCACGGCAGCGACATCCGGCTCGTGCCGCAGCCGGGCAAGGGCGCGGTGTTCCTGTTCCGGCTCGGGGGCGCCACAGCGCGCTGAAGGCGCTGAAGCCGGCGGTCGGCGGGTTTGCCAGCGGGCGGCGGGCGATGCTACAAGCGAAGCGGCATCACCCCCCAAAGAACAGAAGGAGACCACCGACCATGCCCGCTTTCGAGACTGTCCTGATCGACAAGGACCCGCAACACCCGCGCATCGCGCGCCTCGTGCTCAACCGCCCCGAGAAGCTCAATGCCATCGGCGACAGCACGCCAACCGACATCCGCCGCGCGGTCGAATGGGCCGAGGCCGACGACGAGGTGCATGTGATCGTGGTCGAGGGGGCGGGCCGCGCCTTCTGCGCCGGCTACGACCTGGGCGACTATGCCGAAGGCCAGGGCCGCGAAGGCCAGGGCGACCATCCCTGCCGGCAGGAGAAAACGCCGTGGGACCCGATGCTCGACTACGCCGCCATGAAGCGCAACACCGAAGACTTCATGTCGCTGTGGCGCTGCCGCAAGCCGACCATCGCCAAGGTGCACGGCTACGCGGTGGCGGGCGGCAGCGACATCGCGCTGTGCTGCGACCTGCTCACCATGGCCGACGACGCGCGCATCGGCTACATGCCCACGCGCGTGTGGGGCTGCCCGACCACCGCGATGTGGACCTACCGCCTCGGCGCATTGCGCGCCAAGCAGCTCATGTTCACCGGCGACACCATCACCGGCACGCAGGCGGCCGACTGGGGCCTGGCCAACTTCGCGGTGCCGGCGGCGCAGCTCGACGAGGCCACGCTGGCACTCGCGCAGCGCATCGCGGGCGTGCCCAGTTCGCATCTCATGATGCACAAGATGGTCGTCAACCAGGTCTGGCACTCGATGGGGCTGGAGCAGACCCAGATGTTCGCCACCGTGTTCGACGGCATCACGCGCCACAACCCCGAAGGCATGTGGTTCCGCCGCCAGGCCGAGGCCGAAGGCTTCAAGAGCGCGGTGCAGTGGCGCGACAGCGGCCGGCCGATTCCCGAAGGCGACGAGGCCAGGGCGCGCATCGCCGAGCTTGAAGCGAAGCTGGCTGCGCGCGGCTGAGCGCGATGGTTCGCGTGGTGGCTCAGCCGCCCTTGCGGCGCTTCACCACCACCGTGGCCTCGAGGCCTTCGTAGGCCTCGGCGTCGCCGTACCAGCTGCCCGAGATGGGCGCCGCCAGCGCGGGGTCGCGCGCCACGCCCACGCGGATCAGCTGGCCGCTGCCCATGAGGTTGTTGGTGGGGTCGAAGGCCAGCCAGCCCGCGCCGGGCAGGTAGGCCTGCAGCCACGCGTGCGTGCTGCCGGCGCCGGTGACCGATTCGCCGGGGGCCTGCCCGGTGGCGTCGTTGTCGAGCGACGCGTCGTACAGGTAGCCCGAGACGAAGCGCGTCGCGATGCCGAGACGGCGCGTGGCTTCCATCATCAGCAGCGCGTAGTCGCGGCAGCTGCCGCTGCCCAGCGCCAGCGTCTCCAGCGGCGTCTGCGTGCCTTCCTCGTCGCGCGCCTTGTATTCGAAGCTCTGGCCGATGTGCGCGTTCATGCGCGTGAGCACGTCGCGCGTGCTGTTGGGCTGGTCGGTGTGCAGGAACTGGTGCGCCCAGCGGATCAGCGTGCCGTTGGCATCGTCGTTGTGGTGCGGGCGCAGGTAGTGCTCCAGGTCCAGGCGCTCCTGCACCGAATAGGCAAAGGGCAAGAACTCGGCCGACGGGTCGAGCGTGAGCAGGTCGCGCTGCGATGGCGGCACGTGCTCGATGGTGAACGAGCAGACGATGCGCAGCTCGGTCGCCTCGCCCAGCGGCTGCACCAGCGCGACGGAGTTGGAGTACGGGTCCTGGATCAGCCGCGTGAGGGCCTGCGGGCTCACCTGCAGGTCGGTGGCGAGCACCCGCAGGTCGTGGCTGTCGCGCGGACGGAACATCACGCGGTGCAAGCCGAAGGTCACCGGCTTGTTGTAGCGGTAGACGGTGGTGTGGGTGATGTCGTACTGGATGGCCATGGCGCGCATTGTGCGGTGCGCGCGTGGCGCCGGGGAGCCGGGAAGCCCGTACGGGCCGATTCAGTCCGATCCGGGCCAGAGCCGCTGCGTGCCCAGCGCCTTGGCGAGGGTCGCGGGCAAGGGCAGCGGTTCGCCATGCCACTGCGCCACCAGCAACTCGGCGCACAGGGTGGCAAAGCTCAAGCCGCGCGAGCCCAGCGCGGTGCAGGCCCACAGGCCCTCGTCGGCGCCCGGGGCCAGCGGGCCGACCAGCGGCCGGCGGTCGCCCGAGGCGCAGCGCACGCCGACCCAGGCGCGGGCGTCTCCGCGTTCGAAGGCGGGCGCGAGCGCGGCGGCGGCGCCAGGATGCAGGCGCGCCAGTCGTTCGCGGTTGGCGAGGCGGTCTGCGTCGGTGGGGGCGAGGTCGGTGCTGTCGCGGTCGAAGGTGGCGCCGATCAGCCACAGCGGCTGCGGCGCCTGGCCGTCGGGCACGCCGGCAATCAGGTGGCCGTCGCCGTTGATGGGGGTGACGGGCAGGGCGGCGGGGTCTGCGCGGCCCCAGGCGACCTGGCCGCGCACGGGTTGCAGCGGCAGGTCGGGCGCGAAGTGGTGCGATGCGAAGCCCGCGGCCACGACGACGCGGTCGGCCTCGGCGAGCAGGGCGCCGGTGTCGTCGAGCAGCTGCCAGCCGCTGTCCGTGCGTGCGAGGCGCGCCACGTGGCAGTTGCCGCGGAATTCGACGCCCGGTTGGCCCAGCCACGCGGCGATCAGGCGGTGCGGCCGCACCCAGGCCGCGCGCGCATGCCAGAGCGCCGGCGTGTCGGGCGGCAGGCCGGCTGCTGCGAGCCGGTCGGGCTGTGCGGGCCAGGATTCGTTCGGCCCGTCCGTGCTCCAGCCGGGCGGCACGCGCACGTCGCCGTCGGGCCGGCGTTCGAGCGAGCCGTAGGCGCCCCAGTCGCGGCCGGGGTCGAGCCGCAGCGCCAGTTCGGTCCAGGTGGCGCGGATGCCGGCGCGCGTGAGCCGCGACAGCAAGGCGTCGTCGGACGACACGTGCGGCGCCAGCAGCCCGACCGGCAGGCCCGACGCGCCCGAGGCCGGCGTGTCGGCCGCGTCGAGCACCGTGACCCGCCAGCCGCGCCGCGCGAGGCTGGCCGCCACGGCCGCACCCGCGAGCCCGGCACCGATCACCGCGCAGTGGCCGGGCGCGTCGACGCCTTCGCGCACCGGCTGGCGGCGCCGCACCGTCCAGGCGGGCGCGAACACGCCGCGCAGGCTGCCGTGACGCGAATCGAGCTGGAAGCCGTTCTGCATCAGCGCATGGCGCACCCCGTCGTCGTCGGTGCGGGCCGCGAGGCCGGTGCCCTGGCGGGCGAAGCGCGACACCGCCTTGAGCGTGTCGGGTGAGGCCATCGCCGAGCCGAAACCGTCGAGGAAGAGACTGTCGGCCTCGAAGCGCTGGGCGCGCAGCATCGGCTGCAGCTCGCCCACGCACAGCGTGAGCAGCACGCGGCCGTCGTCGAAGGCCAGCCGATGAAAGCCCGGCAGCAGCCCGGTCCATTGGCGGGCCAGTTCCGCGGCGAGCGGCGCCAGCGCCGGGTCGGCCTCACCGGCGCGCAGCAGATCGCCGGCCGGCGCCGGATGGGCGTCGACCGCGACGTAATGCAGCAGGCGCGACCGGTTCGGGTCGGCGCGCCAGGCCTGCCAGGTTGTCAGGAAATGAAAGCCCAGCCCGAAGCCGGTTTCGAGAATCCGCCATTGCGGGCGCCCGGACCAGGCGGCGGGCAGGCCGCAGCCGTCCAAAAACACACGGCGCGAAAGCGCCGGTGTGTCGTTGTCGAGGGGGGAGGTGTCGCCGGAGCGCGCGCCGAGCGGGGTGCCGTCGGCGGCCACGCCGGACTCAGTTCGAGGGGGGAACGTAGCCTTGCGCCACGTCGGCGCCTTCGCCGAAGAAGTGCTTTTCCATCTGGCGGGCCAGGTACTGGCGGGCGCGCAGGTCGGCCAGGTTCAGCCGGTTTTCATTGACCAGCATGGTCTGTTGCTTGAGCCAGGCGGCCCAGGCTTCCTTGCTGACGTTTTCCCACAGGCGCTTGCCCAGGTCGCCGGGGTACGGCGGAAAGTCGAGTCCTTCGGCCTCTTTGCCGAGCTTGATGCACTGAACCATGCGTGCCATTTGATTGCCTCTTGTGGGGGAAAGCGGTTGCTTAGTTGATTTGGCTATTAAGAACTGAAAACTTGGTCGTTCCAGTTCCTATATGTCGTATTCAGAATACGTGGCTTCATTGATATGCCTTTTTAAGAGCAAGACACCATGAGCCTTCGCCGCGACTTTATCAAGCTTTCCCTGGGTGCCGGCGTGGCCGGTGCCTTGGCCCTGTCGGCATTGCCGTCGTTTTCGCAGGGTGCGGCGGGTGCCAAGGGCCCCGTGACGCTGCTGAACGTGTCGTACGACCCGACCCGCGAGCTGTACGTGGACTACAACCAGGCCTTCGCCAAGTACTGGAAGGCCAAGACCGGCCAGGACGTGAGCGTCAAGCAGTCGCACGGCGGCTCGGGCAAGCAGGCCCGCTCGATCATCGACGGCATCGATTCCGACGTGGCCACGCTGGCGCTGGGCGGCGACATCGACGCCCTGGCCACGCACGGGGGCCTCGTCAAGGCCGACTGGCAAAAGCGCCTGCCGCACAACTCCGCCCCCTACACCTCGACCATCGTGTTCCTGGTGAAGAAGGGCAACCCCAAGGGCCTGAAGGACTGGGACGACCTGGTCAAGCCCGGCGTGCAGGTGATCACCCCCAACCCCAAGACCTCGGGCGGCGCCCGCTGGAACTACCTCGCGGCCTGGGAATTCGCCAAGCGCAAGTACGGCGGTGACGTCAAGGCCAAGGAATTCGTGGGCAACCTGTACAAGAACGTGCCCGTGCTCGACACTGGCGCGCGCGGCTCCACCATCACCTTCGTGCAGCGCGGCGTGGGCGACGTGTTGCTGGCCTGGGAAAACGAAGCCTTCCTGGCGCTGAAGGAATTCGGCCCCGAGAAGTTCGAGATCGTCGTGCCGTCGATCTCCATCCTGGCCGAGCCCAGCGTGGCGGTGGTCGACAAGGTGGTCGACAAGAAGGGCACGCGCGCCGTGGCCGAGGAGTACCTGAAGTGCCTGTACTCCGACGAAGGCCAGGACATCGCCGGCCGCAACTTCTACCGCCCGACGTCTGACAAGGCCAAGGCCAAGTACGACAAGCAGTTCCCCAAGCTCACGCTGGTGACCATCGACCAGGCCTTCGGCGGCTGGGCGAAGGCCGACAAGGAGCATTTCGCCGACGGCGGCTCCTTCGACCAGATCTACGCGCCCAAGCAGAAGTAAGCGCAGCCGTTCCGGAATCGATCGCTGGTGGCACCCCGTGGGAGGGCGCCGGGGATCGCTTCGCCCTGAATTTCTCCTGAAGCCCAACGAAAGTTTCTCGTGTCCGTTCTCCTGATTGCCGGCAGCCCTTCGGCCCCGTCCCGTTCCACCGCCTTGCTCGACGCGGTGGGCGAGCGGCTGGCCCAACGCCATGCGCGCATCGAGCGGCTCGCGATCCGCGACCTGCCGGCGCAGGCGCTGCTGCTGGCCGAGTGGGCGCATCCGGCCATCGAGCGTGCCATTGCCCAGGTGGCGGCGGCCCGCGTGATCGTGGTGGCCACGCCGGTCTACAAGGCGGCCTACAGCGGCGTGCTGAAGGTCTTTCTCGATCTGCTCTCGCAGAACGCGCTCAAGGGCAAGACGGTGCTGCCACTGGCCACCGGCGGCAGCCCGCACCACATGCTTGCGCTCGACTACGCACTGCGGCCCGTGCTGCAGTCGCTGTCGGCGCGCCACATCCTGCCGGGCGTCTACGCGAGCGATTCGCAGATCGCGCTGACGCCCGAGAACGCCTACCAGGTGCACCACGACCTGGCGGAGCGCCTGAACGAAGCCGTCGAGGTGCTCGCGACCGAAGGCCTGAAGCTGCCGGCCACGCACGGCTTCGAGCCGGTTCCTTTCTCCCGTGTGCGATGTAGCGTTTGACGACCGGGTTCGCTGCTGAACCCGGCCCCGGCCAGACCTCTTTCCGTTCCCCGTTTTTCGAAGCCGCCTGCGCGCGGCCGGGGGATCGCTTTGCCTCACGTTTTTGCACCAAGGAATTCCGCATGAACCCCGTCGCTCCCGAAGACTCCGTGTTCGAAGTCGCGCCGCGCTCCTTCTGGCAGGCGCTGCGCGACCTGGCCATCAGCGCCGTCGTCGTCACCGCCATCGCGCTCATCGTGAGCTTCATCTCCGCCGCTTCGGCACACGCCCAGACGCAGACGAAGGCCAGGGGCGAGCTGCGCATCGGCTACCAGAAGTCGGCCAGCCTGTTCGTGCTGCAGAAGGCGCAGGGCACGCTCGAGAAGAAGCTCTCGCCGCTGGGCTTCGGCGTGAAGTGGGTCGAGTTCCCGGCCGGGCCGCAGCTGCTCGAAGGGCTGAACGTGGGTGCGGTCGACGTGGGCTATGTCGGCGAGGCGCCGCCCATCTTCGCGCAGGCCGCGGGGGCGAAGTTCGTCTACTTCGGCTACGACCCGGCCGCGCCGCGCGCCGAGGCCATCCTGGTCACCAAGGATTCGCCCATCCGCTCCGTGGCCGACCTCAAGGGCAAGAAGGTCGCGCTCAACAAGGGCAGCAACGTGCACTACCTGCTCGTGAAGCAGCTGGAGAAGAACGGCCTGAAGCTCTCCGACATCCAGCCCGTGTACCTCGCACCCGCCGACGGCCGTGCCGCCTTCGAGAGCAAGAACGTCGACGCCTGGGTGATCTGGGACCCGTTCCAGGCCGCCGCCGAGAAAGCCACCGGCGCCCGCGTGCTGGCCGATGGCGCACCGGACGTGGTCAACAACTACCAGTACTACCTGGGCGAGCGCGGCTTCGTGAAGAAGCACCCGCAGGTGATCGACGCGCTGTTCGCCGATTCGGTCGAGCAGGGCATCTGGCTCAAGAAGAACCTGCGCCAGGCCGCCGAGCTCATCGCGCCGCTGCAGGGCCTGCCCGTGGACGTGGTCGAGCTGGCGCTGCGCCGCTACGAGTTCAACGTGAAGCCGATCACCGCCGCCGTCGCGGCCGACCAGCAGCAGATCGCCGACACCTTCTACGCGCTCAAGCTCATTCCCAAGCCCATCAAGGTCAGCGACGCGGTCGTCACGGCCCAGCCCTGAACAGTTTCGAAGGACCCCATTCCATGACCCGCATTGCCATTCCCCGCCGCCGCCTGCTGCAGGGCGCGGCCGCCGCCCTCGCGCTGCCGTCGTCGTTCGCCGCCCTGGCGCAGAGCCCCGCGCGCCAGTTGCGCATCGGCCACCAGAAGGGCTACCTGAGCGTGCTCAAGGCCCGCGGCACGCTCGAGAAGCGGCTGGCGCCGCTGGGCGCCACCGTGAAGTGGACCGAGTTCACGGCCGGCCCGGTGCAGCTCGAGGCGCTGAACGTCGGCTCGATCGACTTCGGCGACGTGGGCGAAGCGCCGCCCATCTTCGCGCAGGCTGCCGGCGCGCCGCTGGCTTACGTGGGCGCCACGGTGCCGCGCCCGAAAACCGAGGCGGTGCTGGTGCCCAAGGGCTCGGCCATCCAGACCGTGGCCGACCTCAAGGGCAAGAAGATCGCGCTCAACAAGGGCTCGAACGTCCACTACTTCATCGTCAAGCTGTTCGAGAAGCACGGCCTGGCGTACAGCGACCTGAACCTGGTCTACCTGCCGCCGGCCGATGCGCGCGCCGCCTTCGAAAAAGGCTCGGTCGACGCCTGGGTGATCTGGGACCCGTTCCTGGCCGCCGCGCAGCAGTCGCTCGACGCGCGCATCCTGGCCGACGCCGTGGGCGTGGTCGGCAACCGCGCCTACTACTTCTCGTCGCTTGACTACGTGGCGAAAAACGCCGACGTGCTGGCCATCGCGATCGAAGAGGTCAACAAGATCGACCAGTGGGGTGCCGCCCACCGCAACGAACTGGCGACCGAGCTGTCGGCCATCTGGGGCCTGCCCAAGGCCGTGGCCGACCTGTCGCAAGGCCGCACGGCCTACGGCACCGGCCCGATCACCAAGGCCATCCTGGCCGAGCAGCAGCAGATCGCCGACACCTTCTTCGCGCTCAAGCTGATCCCCAGAAAGATCAACGTGCTCGAAGCCGCCGGCGCGGGGATCGCGTGATGACCGCCGTGCTGTCGACTGCGCTGCACGAACGCGCCGGCCAGGTGCTGGCCATCACGGCGCGCGCCTGGGGCGTCGTGTCCGCGGCGCGCCGCCTTCCTTTCCTGCTTGCCGTCTGAACGGGCAAGCCAACGAACGATCGAGAGTTTCCGATGCAGATCTTCTGGTTCCTCCCCACGCACGGCGACAGCCGTTACCTCGGCACGAGCGAAGGCGCGCGCGCCGTCGACCTGCCGTACCTGCAGCAGATTGCCGGCGCGGCCGACCACCTCGGCTACGAAGGCGTGCTGATTCCCACCGGCCGCTCCTGCGAAGACCCGTGGGTGATCGCCTCCAGCCTGATCGGCGCGACGAAGAAGCTCAAGTTTCTGGTGGCCGTGCGCCCGGGTCTGCACCAGCCCAGCCTGGCCGCACGCATGGCCGCGACCTTCGACCGGCTCTCGGGCGGGCGCCTGCTCGTGAACCTCGTCACCGGCGGCGACCAGGCCGAGCTGGAAGGCGACGGCGTGTACCTCGACCATGCGGCGCGCTACGAGCAGTCGGCCGAGTTCATCCGCATCTGGCGCGAGATCATCGCGCGCAGCCACGAGACCGGCACCTACGACTACGAGGGCAAGCACCTGAGCGTGAAGGGCGCGCGGCTGCTGTTTCCGCCGGTGCAGAAACCGTATCCGCCCGTGTGGTTCGGCGGCTCGTCGGCCGCGGCGCACGACCTGGCCGCCGAGCAGGTCGACGCCTACCTGACCTGGGGCGAGCCGCCCGCGGAGGTGTCGAAAAAGATCGCCGACGTGCGCGCCCGCGCCGAACGCCAGGGCCGCACCGTGCAGTTCGGCATCCGCCTGCACGTGATCGTGCGCGAGACCGAGGACGCGGCCTGGAGGGCCGCCGAAGAACTCATCAGCCGCGTCGACGACGAGACCGTCGCGCGCGCCCAGGCCGCCTTTGCGCGCATGGACTCCGAAGGCCAGCGCCGCATGGCCGCGCTGCACGCCGGCGGCGCCAAGCGCGGACGCGCCGATCTGGAGATCGCGCCCAACCTGTGGGCCGGCGTGGGCCTGGTGCGCGGTGGCGCGGGCACGGCGCTGGTCGGCGACGCCAAGACCGTGGCGGCGCGCATCGAGGAGTACGCGGCGCTGGGCATCGACAAGTTCATCTTCTCGGGCTACCCGCACCTCGAGGAGGCCTACCGCTTCGCCGAGCTGGTGTTCCCGCTGCTCTCGCGCAAGGCCAAGACGCAACTCGCGGGCGGCTCGCTGAGCGGTCCCTTCGGCGAAGTCGTCGCCAACCTCGACGCGCCGTCGCGCCTCGTCTCCCAAAGCTGAGGACACGCATGACCGAACAAGTACAGGAACTGCCGGCCGTGGCGCCGGCATCGAACACAAGCGATGCAGGCAGCGCGCTGCGAGGCTTCGGCCTCAACGTCGCGAAGCGGCTCATCCCGTGGCTGGTGCCGGTGGGGCTGATCGTCGTCTGGCAGATCGCTTCGTCGCTGGGCTGGCTCTCGACGCGCGTGCTGCCGGCGCCCCTTGACGTGGTCAAGGCCGCGTGGTCGCTCACCGTGTCCGGCGAGCTCTGGACGCACGTGAAGGTGAGCGCGGGCCGTGCGCTCGCGGGGCTCGCCATCGGCGGCGGCGCGGGGCTGGCGCTGGGCCTGCTCACGGGCTCGGTGAAGTTCTTCGAGACGCTGCTCGACTCGACCATCCAGATGGTGCGCAACATCCCGGCGCTGGCGCTCATTCCGCTGGTGATCCTGTGGTTCGGCATCGACGAATCGGCCAAGCTCTTCTTGATCTCGGTGTCGGTGTTCTTCCCGATCTACCTGAACACCTTCCACGGCATCCGCAACGTCGATCCGCAGCTCATCGAGATGGGGCGCACCTACGGCCTGTCGCGCTGGCAGCTGTACCGCGAGGTGATCCTGCCGGGCGCGCTGTCGTCGATCCTCGTGGGCTTGCGCTTCTCGCTGGGCCTGATGTGGGTGATCCTCATCGTGGCCGAGACCATCTCGGCGCAGGCTGGCATCGGCTACCTCACGATGAACGCCCGCGAGTTCCTGCAGACCGACATCGTGCTGGTGGGCATCCTGCTGTACGCACTGCTCGGCAAGCTGGCCGACCTGTTCGCGCGCGGCCTGGAGCAGTGGTGGCTGCGCTGGCACCCGGGCTACCAGAAGAAGCCGGCGAAGTGAGGGCAGGGCACATGAACCACATCCTCATCAATCGCCGCACCGCCATTGCGACGCTGGGTGCGCTCAGCGCCGGTGCCGTGCTGGCACAGCAGCAACGGCCCGCCACCGTGCGCTTCGGCTACCAGAAGTCGTCCACGCTGATCGCGCTGTTGAAGGTGCAGGGCACGCTCGAGAAGCAGCTCGCGCCGCTCAACGTTTCGCTGAGCTGGCACGAATTCACCAGCGGCCTGCCGCTGCTCGAGGCGCTGAACCTCGACAACCTGGACATCAGCGCCGACGTCGCCGACACCGTGCCCGTGTTCGCACAGGCCGCCGGTGCCGACCTGACCTTTCTGGCGCAGGAAGCACCATCGCCGGCCGCGCAGGCCATCGTCGTTCGCGACGAGTCGCCGCTCAAGACCGTGGCCGATCTCAAAGGCAAGAAGGTCGGCTTTGCGAAGGCAGCCGGCGCGCACTACCTGCTGATTGCCGCGCTCGAAAAGGCCGGCCTGTCGTTCAAGGACATCGAGCCTGCGTACCTCACGCCCGCCGACGGCCGCGCCGCCTTCGAGCGCGGCGCCATCGACGCCTGGGTGGTGTGGGACCCGTTCCTGGCCGCCGCCCAGCGCCAGTCGAAGGTGCGCATCCTGGCCGACGGCGCGGGCATCGCGTCGTACCAGCGCTACTACCTGGCGAGCACCAAGTTCGCGAAGGCGCGCCCCGACGTGCTGCGCGTGGTCTACGCCGAGCTGGAGAAGACCGGCAAGTGGGTCAAGCAGCACCCCAAGGAAGCCGCAGCCCTGCTCGCGCCGGTGTGGGGGCTCGACGCCCCGACCATCGAGCAGGCCAACAGCCGCCGCAGCTACGCCGTGCGGCCCGTGGTGCCCGGTGGGCTGGCCGAACAGCAGCGCATCGCCGATGCCTTCTTCGCCGAGAAGCTGCTGCCCAGAAAAATCGATGCGCTGAAGGTGGCGCTGTTCAACCCCGGGGCCTGAATTCATGAGTGCCGTTCTGAAAGACATCCAACCCCAAGCCATTGCCGGCGGCGTGCGCCTCGAGGCGCGCGGCCTGCACAAGCGCTATGGCGCGCGCGAGGTGCTGCGCAACACGCAGCTGACCATCGAGCCGGGCCAGTTCATCGCCATCGTGGGGCGCAGCGGCTGCGGCAAGAGCACGCTGCTGCGGCTCATCGCGGGCCTCGAAGAAGCCACCTCTGGTGGCCTGTACACCGACGGCAAGGCCGTGAGCGGCCTGCACGACGACACGCGCATCATGTTCCAGGAGGCGCGCCTGTTGCCCTGGCGCCGCGTGCTCGACAACGTGACGCTGGGCCTGCCGAACGACGCCAAGGCGCGCGGCAAGGAAGTGCTGGCGCAGGTCGGCCTGGCCGACCGCGAGAACGAATGGCCGGCGCGCCTGTCGGGCGGGCAGCGCCAGCGCGTGGCCCTGGCGCGTGCGCTGGTGCACCACCCGCGCCTGCTGCTGCTCGACGAGCCGCTGGGCGCGCTCGACGCGCTCACGCGCATCGAGATGCACCGCCTCATCGAGAACCTGTGGCAGCGCCACCGCTTCACCGCGCTGCTGGTGACGCACGATGTGCAGGAAGCCGTGGCGCTGGCCGACCGCGTGATCCTCATCGAGGACGGCCGCATCGCGCTCGACGAGAACATCGCGCTGGCCCGCCCGCGCTCGCAGGGCGACCCGGCCTTTGCCGCGATCGAAAAACGAATCCTCGACCGGGTGCTGCAGAAGTCCGAAGAGACCGATGTGGAAAGCACCGATGCCAGCTGGCTCACGCCTCAAGCTCATGCCCTGCGCTGGGCGATCTGAGTCGTTTCATCCATTCCCCCTTTGAAAGGCAGTCGCATGTCGCAGAACTGGAAATTCGAAACCCTGTCGGTCCACGCCGGCTATTCGCCCGACCCGACCACCCGCGCGGTCGCGCCGCCGATCTACCAGACCGTCGCCTACGCCTTCGATAGCGCGCAGCACGGCGCCGACCTGTTCGACCTGAAGGTGCCGGGCAACATCTACACCCGCATCAACAACCCGACGCAGGACGTGCTGGAACAGCGCGTGGCCGCGCTCGAAGGCGGCATTGCGGCGCTGGCGCTGGCCTCGGGCCAGGCGGCCGTGACCTACGCGATCCAGACCATCGCCGAGGCCGGTGACAACATCATCAGCAGCACGGCGCTCTACGGCGGCACCTACAACCTGTTCGCCCACACGTTGCCGCAGTTCGGCATCACCACACGCTTCGCGGACCACCGCGACCCGAGCAGTTTCGAAAAGCTGTTCGACGAGCGCACCAAGGCGGTGTTCGTCGAGTCACTGGGCAACCCGGCGGGCAACGTGACCGACATCGCGGCCATCGCCGAAATCGCGCACCGCCACGGCGTGCCGCTCATCGTCGACAACACCGTGCCCTCGCCGTACCTGAGCCGGCCCATCGAGCACGGCGCCGACATCGTGGTGCACTCGCTCACCAAGTACCTGGGCGGCCACGGCACCAGCATCGGCGGTGCCATCGTCGATTCGGGCAAGTTCCCGTGGGCTGAGCACAAGGAGCGCTTCAAGCGCCTGAACGAACCCGACGTGAGCTACCACGGCGTGGTCTACACCGAGGCGCTGGGCCCGGCCGCCTACATCGGCCGTGCGCGCGTGGTGCCGCTGCGCAACACGGGCGCGGCCATCTCGCCGTTCAACGCCTTCCTGATCCTGCAGGGCATCGAGACGCTGGCGCTGCGCATGGACCGCATCAGCAGCAATGCGCTGGCGGTGGCGCAGCACCTGAAGCAGAGCAAGGCCGTCAACTGGGTGAACTACGCCGCGCTCGAAGACCATGCCGACTACCCGCTGGCGAAGAAGTACTTCGGCGGCAAGTCCAGTGGCGTGCTGACCTTCGGCATCGGCGCGGGCCGCGAGGGTGGGGCGAAGTTTCTCGATGCGCTGAAGCTCTTCACGCGCCTGGTGAACATCGGCGACGTGCGCTCGCTGGCCACGCACCCCGCATCGACCACGCACCGGCAGCTGTCGCCCGAAGAACTGGCCCGGGCCGGCGTCACGGAAGACACCGTGCGCCTGTCGGTGGGCATCGAGCACATCGACGACCTGATCGCCGACCTCGACCAGGCCCTGGCCGCCGCATCGAACTGACACAGCGTTCCAATTCATGACCACACTGCAAGCCATCCCTGACGCCGCGCTGGACCAGCTGTTTCGCAAGGCGCGCACCGTGCACGCCTTCAAGCCGGTGCCCGTGACCGACGCGCTGATCCACCAGCTGTATGACCTCGTGAAGTGGGGCCCGACCGCCTACAACGCCCAGCCCGCGCGCTACGTGTTCGTGCGCAGCGAGGAGGCCAAGGCGAAGCTCAAGCCGACCGTGTCGGCGGGCAACACCGCGCAGACGCTGCAGGCCGGCGTGACGGTGATCGTGGCGCACGACACGCGCTTCTACGAGCACCTGCCCACGCAGTTCCCGGCTTACGACGCCAAGCCCTTCTTCGAGAAGAGCGCCGACGCCGCGCAGGCCACGGCCTTTCGCAACAGCAGCCTGCAGGGCGCCTACCTGATCCTGGCGGCACGCGCGCTCGGGCTCGACGCGGGGCCGCAGTCGGGCTTCAACGCCGACCTGGTCGACAAGGCCTTCTTCCCCGACGGCCGTTATCGCGCGAACTTCCTCGTCAACCTCGGCGTGGCCGACCACGCCGGCACCTTCGAACGCGGGCCCCGGCTGGCGTTCGACGACGTGGCCGAGATCGTCTGACCTCCGGCCCGTTTTCACTCACAACCCCTGTCAACCCTGAAAGAGAAATCACCATGTCCATTCAAGCCATCAACGTCCGCAACCAGTTCAAGGGCAAGGTCCGCGAGATCATCCGCGGCGACGTCGTCTCCGAAGTCGATGTCGAAACCGCCTGGGGCATCGTCACCTCCGTCATCACCACGCGCTCGGTCGACGAGCTGCAGCTGAAGGTGGGTTCCGACGTGGTCGCACTCGTGAAGTCGACCGAAGTTTCGATCGCCAAGCTCTGACGGACCCTCGGGCTTTGCGATTCCCCGGTGCTGTCTTTGGTGCCGGGGTTTTTCGTTTGAGGTCGCTGGTTCGGGGCGTGTGCCCAGGCCACCGGGTACTTCCCTCCGCGAATGTCCTCCGGCCTGCGGCCTCCCCCTTGATTTCGCTGCGGGAAGCACCCAGTGTCCTGAGCACACCGGGCCCTGTCGTTGTGCTCGCCGATCAACGACCGCTGCGCATGACGCTCACGTCGATGGGGTGCCTTGCGCAGCGAAATCAAGGAGGAGCCCGAAGGGCGGGGGACATTCGCGGAGCAAGGTACCCCGTCGGCGTGAGCGCGCCCTGAAGCACCACCCATAGATCACAAGGTTGTTAAGAATCGACTTTTGAGTCGTTTGACCTTGGCCTTCGCACTCCTACAGTGGTGGTTATCGCCATCAAGGAAGATGGAATGACCAACGTACAACAGGAGCCGAACCGCATGTCCGTGGAAGTTGAAGATGTCATCGCCTTGCCGCCCGCTCTCGAACAGGCGCGCGCGCAAGCCATCGAAAAGAACTGGCCCTACGCCGGCGGCGTGACGCCCCCCGTGGCGTGGCAGCTGGTGCAGGACGGCCAGGCCCTGATCGTGGACGTGCGCTCCGGCGAAGAACGCAAGTTCGTCGGTCACGTGCCCGACAGCCTGCATGTGGCGTGGGCCACAGGCACCGCGCTCACCCGCAACCCGCGCTTCGTGCGAGAACTCGAAGCCAAGCTGGCGAAGGACGGCGGCAAGGAGGCCGTGGTGCTGCTGCTGTGCCGCAGCGGCAAGCGCTCGGCGCTGGCGGCCGAAGCCGCGGCCAAGGCCGGTTTCACGCAGGTGTTCAACGTGCTCGAAGGCTTCGAGGGCGAGATCGATGCGCGGCAGCACCGCGGCGGCTCCGACGGCTGGCGCTTCCATGGCCTGCCGTGGGTGCAGGACTGAACCCCGAACCCACACCGACAGAAACACACGGGAGGAAAAAACACATGGCTCAATTCGAAGTGAGTGACATCGTGCGCGCCCTGCACGAGGTGCGCGACGAGTGGCGCGATTCGCAGCGCCGTTCGCGCGAGCCCGGTGCGCGCGAGTTTCCGTCGCGCGATGCGCTGGCGCAGATCGTCGAGTCGCTCAAGGGCGCGCTCTTTCCGATGCGGCTGGGCCCACCGGACCTGCGCCACGAGAGCGAGGATTTCTACGTGGGCCACACGCTCGACGCCGCCTTGCAGGCGCTGCTGGTGCAGGCCCGGCTCGAGCTGAACTTCAACGCACGGCTGGCACCGCGACCCGCGAGCGAGATCGACGCAGCGGCCACCGAAGCGGTGCGGCAGTTCGCGAACGCGCTGCCTGGTCTGCGCCGGCTGCTCGACAGCGACGTGCTCGCGGCCTACCAGGGCGACCCCGCGGCGCGCAGCGTCGACGAGGTGCTGCTGTGCTATCCGGGCGTGCTCGCGATGATCCATCACCGCCTCGCGCACCGGCTCTACGAGCTCGGCCTGCCGCTGCTCGCGCGCATCGTGGCCGAGCTGGCGCATGCGCAGACCGGCATCGACATCCACCCGGGCGCGACGATCGACGCGGGCTTCTTCATGGACCACGGCACGGGCGTCGTGATCGGCGAGACGGCCGTCATCGGCAAGCGCGTGCGGCTGTACCAGGCCGTCACGCTCGGTGCCAAGCGCTTCCCCACCGACGCCGAAGGCAACCTGCAGAAGGGTTTGCCGCGCCACCCGGTGGTGGAGGACGACGTGGTCATCTACGCGGGCGCCACCATCCTGGGCCGCGTAACGCTCGGCAAGGGCGCCGTCATCGGCGGCAACGTGTGGATCACCGACGACGTGAAGCCCGGTGCCAGCGTCACGCAGGCCAGCCTGCAGAACAACAGCGCACCGAAGGCGGGCAGCGTATGAAAGCCTTTGTCGAAGACTTCGGCGTCACCGTGCGCCAGTTGCGCGAAGGGCAGGGTTGGTCGCAGGAAGAGCTGGCCGAGCGTTCCGATTTGAACCGCTCGTACGTGGGCGAGATCGAGCGCGGGCGCGTGATCCCGTCGATCGTCACGGCGCAGAAGCTGGCCACCGCGCTGGGCATCAACATCGTCAACCTGCTCGCGCGTTGCGAGCAACTGGAGCAGTCGCGCCTTGCACGGCGGATCAACTTGGCGGCTATAGCCTGTTGAGGGGAAACCCGTGGTCGCCAGACACTGGCGATCACTTTTTCCTCAACCCACGGAGCCTTGATCCATGAGTGCAACAGTCGGTGGTACCACCGCCCTTGGCGACAACGCCGCCCGCCAGCTAGCCAACGCCACCAAGACCGTTCCCCAACTCGAGACCATCAGCCCGCGCTGGCTGACGCACCTGCTGCAATGGGTGCCGGTCGAAGCGGGCATCTACCGCGTCAACAAGGTCAAGAACCCCGAGTCGATCAAGGTCACGTGCACCTCGCGCGAAGAAGAGAACCAGCTGCCGCGCACCTTCGTCGACTACGAAGAAAACCCGCGCGAGCACTACCTGAATGCCGTGAGCACCGTGCTCGACGTGCACACCCGCATCTCCGACCTGTACAGCAGCCCGCACGACCAGATCAAGGAGCAGCTGCGCCTGACGATCGAGACGATCAAGGAGAACCAGGAGAGCGAGCTCATCAACAACCCCGGCTACGGCCTGCTGGCGCAGGTGAGCGAAGAGCAGCGCATCTTCCCGCTGACCGGCGCGCCCACGCCCGACGACCTGGACGAGCTGCTGACCAAGGTGTGGAAGGAGCCCGCGTTCTTCCTCACGCACCCGCTGGCCATTGCCGCGTTCGGTCGTGAAGCCACGCGCCGCGGCACGCCGCCGCCCACGGTGAGCCTGTTCGGTTCGCAGTTCATCACCTGGCGCGGCATTCCGCTGATTCCGTCGAACAAGGTGCCGGTGGCCGACGGCAAGAGCAAGATCCTGCTGCTGCGCGTGGGCGACAAGCGCCAGGGCGTGGTGGGCCTGTTCCAGCCGGGCCTGTCGGGCGAGCAGAGCCCGGGGCTGTCGGTGCGCTTCATGGGCATCAACAACCACGCGATCGCGTCGTACCTGATCTCGTTGTACTGCTCGCTCGCGGTGCTGACCACCGACGCGCTGGCCGTGCTCGACGACGTCGAGATCGGCAAGTACCACGACTATCCCGACACCTACAAGTAAGCCGCGGTGAGCAGCACACCCACGTTCCCGGGCGAGGCGCCGTTCGATCCGGCCGTTCTCGCGCGCATGGCCAGCGCCATGTTCTCCGCGCCGCCGGGCGCGCAGTTTCCCGCCAACATCGCACCGCCGGGCTCGCCGCTGGTGAGCCCCGCGGGCTTCGGGCCGAGCGTGCCGGGCACGCCGATCCCGCAGGGGCAGATTCCGGGCGCCAATGTGCTGCCTGCATCGCCCACGCAGCTGCCGTCGCTCGCGAACCGCGCGCCGGCCTTGTTGCCGCATGCGTTGGCGGGCAACGGCGTGCCTGACACGGTGCTGTCGGTGGCGCCGGCCTTCGAGCCGCGCTCGGGCGGCGTGGTGCAGGGCGTGCCGCAGCAGGTGGGGGCGCCTGCGTCGCCGCAGGCGGCGTCAGCCTCGCCGTTCTACTTTCTGAACCACAGCTACGGACATCCGACGGCAGGCACCGCCGGCGATGGCTTTGCGATCCACGATCCGTTCGCGGGCCTCGCCGCGCCGACCGCGCAGCCTGCGTTGCCACCGAGCCCGCCTTCGGCGCCAGCCGGACGCGACGCGCAGTTCTACTTCGTCGATGCGGTGCGCCTGCCCAACGGCTTCGTCACGCCGGCCAAGCCCGATCCGCGCGGCCCCGATGTAGTGCCGCTGGCCGGCAGCGGCCAGCATCCGCCGTTCGATGTGCACGCCGTGCGCCGCGACTTCCCGATCCTGCAGGAGCGCGTGAACGGCAAGCAGCTCGTGTGGTTCGACAACGCGGCCACCACGCACAAGCCGCAGTCGGTCATCGACCGCATCGCGTACTTCTACGAGCACGAGAACTCGAACATCCATCGTGCGGCGCATGAACTCGCCGCGCGTGCGACCGATGCCTACGAAGGCGCACGCGAGCGCGTGCGCAAGTTCATCAATGCGCCGGAAGTCGACGAAGTGATCTTCGTGCGCGGCACCACCGAGGCGATCAACCTCGTGGCCAAGAGCTGGGGTGGCCAGCACGTGGGCGAGGGCGACGAGATCATCGTGTCGAACCTGGAGCACCACGCCAACATCGTGCCCTGGCAGCAGCTCGCCGCCGCCAAGGGCGCGAAGCTGCGCGTGATCCCGGTGGACGATTCGGGCCAGGTGCTGCTCGACGAGTACCGCAAGCTGCTCAACGACCGCACGAAGATCGTCGCCGTCACGCAGGTCTCGAACGCGCTGGGCACCGTGGTGCCGGTGAAGGAGATCGTCGAGCTGGCCCACCGCGCGGGCGCCAAGGCGCTGGTCGACGGCGCGCAGTCGGTCTCGCACATGCGCGTGGACGTGCAGGACATCGGTGCCGACTTTTTCGTGTTCTCCGGCCACAAGGTGTTCGGCCCGACCGGCATCGGCGTGGTGTGGGGCAAGCGCGAGGTGCTCGAAGACATGCCCCCGTGGCAGGGCGGCGGCAACATGATTGCCGACGTGACCTTCGAGAAGACGGTGTTTCAGCCGATCCCGAACAAGTTCGAGGCCGGCACCGGCAACATCGCCGATGCCGTGGGCCTGGGCGCGGCCATCGACTACGTGAACAAGGTCGGCATCGAGAACATCGCGCGTTACGAGCACGACCTGCTGGTGTACGGCATGGCGCAACTGGGTGCGATTCCCGGCGTGCGGCTGATCGGCACGGCGGCCGACAAGGCGAGCGTGATGTCCTTCGTGCTCGACGGCTACACCACCGAGGAGGTGGGCCACGCGCTCAACGACGAAGGCATTGCCGTGCGCACGGGGCACCACTGCGCGCAGCCGATCCTGCGGCGCTTCGGCGTCGAGACCACGGTGCGGCCGTCGCTGGCGTTCTACAACACCTTCGACGAGATCGATCGGCTGGTGACGGTGGTGCGGCGGCTCGCCGGCCAGCGGCGCACGCGCTGAGCCGGCTCAGGGCTTCGATGCCAGGTGCTGCCTGAAGAAAGCGAGCACCTTGGCATTGAAGTCGGCGTGGAAGGCGACGCGGTCGAAGCCACCGGCATCGCTGCAGATCTCCGGCAGGGCCTTGGCCATGGCCGGCGCGCAGGGCGCCAGGAAGGCGAAGTGCGCGGTGTTCGCGGGCACGTACCAGTCCGGCGCCGAAGGCAGGTTGCGGCGAACCGCTTCGACGTCATCCAGCGTCACCCCGTCGCCGCCGCGCGCGGAGGCCCAGAGCTGGACGGGCACCGTGACCTGCTTCAGCCCCTCGGCATCGAAGAAACTCAACGGATCGACGATCACCGCCGCCTTGATGCGCGCATCGCGCACCGGCGGCGCGGGCAGTTCCTGACGCTGGATCTGGCCGCAGAACGGAATCTTCGAGGCCGGCGTGCAAAAGCGCAGGCCCAGCTTGAAGTCGGGCACTGCGCCCGTCGCCACGAGGCCGGTGTAGCCGCCGCGCGAGAAGCCGAAGAAGCCGACCTGGTCGGCGGCGATTTTTGTGCGGCCGGGCCACGTCTTGAGCATGTGATCCGCCAGCCGCCGCATGTCGACGGGCCGTGCGGCAAATGTCGAGAGATGGCCTCGGCGTTCCATGTCCTGGAAGTTGTCGTTCGGGTGGTTGATGGCGGCGACCACGAAGCCTGCATCGGCCAGCGTCGCCGCCGTGTCGTGGTGCCCGAGGAACGAGCCGCCCGAGCCGTGCGACATCAGCACCAGCGGCAGGCCTGTGCCGGCGACGGGGCAGTCCTTCGTGGCCGAGATGGCGATCAGGCCGAACGCGATCTCGCCGGGTGCCGCCTCGCAAGGCGTCCACACGGCGCCGCGCAAGGCCGGCCCGTCCTTGTCGGCCGGCACCTCGATGAAGCTGAACCCCGCCGCATGGCTCCATGCAGCAGACACACAGAGGGCGGCGAGCAGGGCAAGGCGATGCAGGGTCATGGTGCGCAAGGGGTAGGGGGCCGAGAAGGCCGCCAGTGTGCCGCCTCCGGCCCCGTGCCGCCAGCCCGTTTTGCGTCGTGCGATGCGGGCGCGCTATGCTCTGTCGCTGTCCATCACGCTGCTTGTCTTCGCATGTCCCAGCCTCAGGTTTCTTCTTCCGGTGCTCCTTCTTCTGTCAGCGATTCCTGCGATGTGTTCGTGATCGGCGGCGGCCCCGCGGGTTCGACCGTCGCGGCGCTGCTGGCGCAGCAGGGGCGCAGGGTGGTGCTGGTCGAGAAAGAGCACCACCCGCGCTTTCACATCGGCGAATCGCTGCTGCCCGCGAACGTCGAGCTGTTCGACAGGCTCGGCGTGCGCGACCAGGTCGAGAAGATCGGCATGCCGAAGTTCGGCATCGAGTTCGTCTCGCCCGAGCATGAGCACCGCAGCTACGTGGAGTTCGCCGAAGGCTGGGACAAGTCGCTCGACTCCGCCTGGCAAGTGCGCCGTTCCGAGCTCGACGAGCTGCTGTTTCGCAACGCCGCCACGCGCGGCGCCCAGGCCTTCGAAGGCTGCAAGGTGCGCGACGTGGCCTTCGACGCCGACGGCGCGACCGTGCAGGCCGTGATGGACGACGGTGCCAAGCGCAGCTGGCGCGCGCGCTTCGTGATCGACGCCACGGGCCGCGACACGCTGCTGGCCAACAAATTCCGCTGCAAGCAGAAGAACCCCGACCACAACAGCACCGCGCTGTTCGGCCACTTCACCAATGCCGAGCGGCTCGAGGGCAAGAAGGAAGGCAACATCAGCATCTGCTGGTTTCCGCACGGCTGGTTCTGGTTCATTCCGCTGGCCGACGGCACGACCAGCGTGGGCGCGGTGTGCTGGCCCTACTACCTGAAGACGCGCGAAAAATCGCTGAAGGAATTCTTCTACGACACCATCGCGCTGTGCCCCGTGCTGGCCGACCGCCTGAAGAACGCCACCCTGGTCGACGACGCCGTGCACGCCACGGGCAACTTCTCGTACTCGAGCACGCACGCCACAGGCGACAACTACCTGCTGCTGGGCGACGCCTTCACCTTCATCGACCCGATGTTCTCCTCGGGCGTGTACCTGGCGATGCACAGCGCCTTCGACGGTGCCGAACTGGTGGCCACCGCGCTCGACCAGCCGGCCGAGCTGGCCCGCGCCCGCGAAGGCTTCGAGGCCATGATGCGCAAGGGGCCGCGCGAGTACTCGTGGTTCATCTACCGCGTGACCAACCCGACCATCCGCGACATGTTCATGTACCCCGGCAACCCGTTCCGGGTGAAGGAGGCGCTGATGTCGCTGCTGGCCGGCGACATCTACAAGGGCACGCCGATGTGGGGCGCGCTGCGCATGTTCAAGGTGCTGTACTACGGCATCTCCCTCGCCAACTTCCGCCGCACCTGGGCGGGCTGGAAGCGCCACCGCTTCAACATCCGCGACATGGGGGCGTTGAAGGGGGAGACGATCCTGAAGTCGGACTAGGCGCGGGTTAGGCGCCGGGCAGTTCGGCGATGAGCCGCCGGTTCTGCCGCGCCAGCGTGCGAAAGGCCGCTGAGAGGCGGTCGTCGGCTGCCACGGTGTCCCAGTACACGCCGGCCAGTTGCCGGGCGTGCGGCCATTCCTGCAGGGTGTCCACGGTCGGCGCCAGCCCGGTGGCCGCCAGGTCGCGCGCCGGCAGTTCGCCGCTCGTCGGCGCATACAGCGTGGGCAGCACGTCGTAGGCGGGCGCGAGACGCCACGCGTTCCCTTCGATGAGCAGCGAGATGTTGCCGTAGTGCCGGTCGGTGTTGCCGATCAGGCGGCCGAAGGCTTCGAGAAAGCGCAGACGCTGTGCATCGTCGGCACGCAGCAGGCCGCGCGAGGCCATCCGGTTGGCGGTGGCCGCCCAGTTGTCGATCCTGCCGATGTGCTGCGCGTCATACGCCATCAGCGACACCATGCCGATGCGGCCCCGGGCCGAGCGGTCGAAGCGTTCGACTTCCAGGAACACGCGCCCGCCTTCGATGAAGACGCGCGTGGTGGCCGCGGCGACGCCCGCTTGCGCCAGCGTGCTCAGCGCCAGGTGCTCGCTGACGAGAAGATCGCGCGAGCGCCGGTCCAGGGCCGACGTGCCTGCGAGCGAGAACTTGACGATGACCTGCCGGCCATCGCGCACCGTGCAGAACTTCGGCTGTTCGCCGCCGGCCGACGAGCCGGGCAGGGTGCCCTGCATCGCGCGCTCCGCCATGGCGGGGTAGTCGCTCACGGAGACAGGGCGAGCGGCGCGTGCGCCCAGCGAATGAAAGCGCTGGAAGGATTCGGCACCCACCACGAGGTTGCCGGGCAGGTCTTCGCCGCACAGCGCGAGCGCCTGCAGCACGTCGTCGTCGTTCCAATGTTCGGGGTTGGGCGGTAGCCCGAGTTCGGGGTGCCCCTGCGCGAAGGCGCGGCCGATGAAGCCCTGGGGACGCATGTCGGCAAGGAACCATGGCAGGCCGTCATGCAGCGCGCTGCGGCCTTGCTGCTCGTCCATCCAGCAACGCCCGCCCTGCAGCGGCACGATGCGTCCGAACGGCGAGGCTTGGCCGGCGGCATCGACCTTGACGACTGGCACCTCAGCACCGACGCGTTCGACGTGCCGTGGCGCCACATACATCTGGGAGCGTGCCGCACCGACCTTCAGTATCTGCGCGCTGCGAACCAGCGGCGCCAACGCGCGAGAGGCGGTGGCCTGACTGATGCCCAGTCGCGCCTGCAGCTCGGCGCTCGTGGCGGCGCCTTGCGAACGGATGAAGGCGAGGGCAGTAGCGCTCAGGGATGACGAGGTGGGTGGCGGCATTGCATATCTATGTGAATAGATAAATTATCCCACCCGCCATTGGGAAATTCAAATCGAATGAATTCCTACGTGAATAGATACTTTTGATCCCGAGAGTGTCAGATTTTCAAGAATTCAACGCTGCGTGCCGAGCCCGCAACGTTGCCACCGCATGCGTCACCCCCAACTGCGGGCTGCTGAGCACATCGACCCCGAGGTCCGCCAACAACCCCGTCACCGGCGCCATCGACGCCTGCGCCAGCACGATCACGTCGGTCCCGTCGGCTGCGGCGCGGATCGATTCGGCCAGCGTGGCCACATAGCGCGCGATGTCGCCGGACTGGAAGTGCACCCAGGCATCCTCGACCAGCAGCGTGCTGGCGCGGATGCCGACGCCGGCTTGCCGCGCGGCTGAAAGCACGAGCGACAGGGTCGGGTCGATGGTGCTTTCGACGGCGCCGACGATCAGCACGCGCGGGCCGTTGCGCACGGCGCGGTCGGCCATGGCGCGGTCGATGCGCAGGGCGGCGAAGGCGCCGCCGGTGGCGGTCTTTTCGGCGATGCCGCCGATGGTCGAGCAGGTGCACACGACCACCGAGGCGCCGTCCGAGGCGGCGTCGCGCATGGCTTCGTGGACGCGCGCCACCAGGCCGGCGTGGTCGACGCCCAGGGTGCGCGCATCGGCGAGCAGCTCTTCCATCACCAGGTGCTGCACGCGCAGCTCGGGCGCGATCTCGCGGGCCAGGCTGCCGAAGGTCTGCACATGCACCTGCGCGGTATGGAGGAAGGCGAGCGTGTCGGCCATGGCGTGGTGGCCGTTCAACCGGCCTCGCGGGCGCGACGGAACTCGTAGGCCTTGAGGTGCACGTACGCCGTGCGCAGCACCGACGGCGTGGCCGATGCAGTGCGCGGTGCGCGGGCCAGCAGGTCGCCCAGGATGTGGTCGGCCTCGACGCGCGCGCCGCGGGCCATGTCCTTGTACATGGAGGCGGTCATGGGCGAGCCGGCGGTCGTGACCACCGCGCGGCCGCGCGTGATGGCGCCGGGCCGCGGGGCAAAGCCGTTGTGGGCTGCGATGGCGCAGCACTCGCCGAAGATCGCGAGCGCCACGTCTTCGCCGCCGGCCGCCACGATGTCGCCGATGGAGGCGTGCATGAGGCTCGTGAGGCCCGCGGCCGAGGCGATGAAGACCCACTTCTCCCACATGTCCTGCGCGATGGTCTCGCTCGCGGTGGCGGTGAAGTTCGCGCCGGCGAACTGGGCTGCGATGGCGTCGATGCGCGGCGAGCGCCCGCCCGCGCGTTCGCCGTAGCTCAGGCTGTGCATGTCGTTCAGGTGCTGCACGCGGCCCTCGTCGTCGAGGGTGGCGGAGATCATGCACAGGCCGCCGAGCACGCGCGCCTCGCCGAAGCGCGCGACCAGCCGGTTGATGTGGCCCAGGCCGTTGAGCAGCGGAAGGATGACGGTGTCGGGCCCGACGGCGGACGCGAACGAGTCCATGGTGGCGTCGAGGTCGTAGGCCTTGCAGCCGACCACGACCACGTCGTACGGCCCGCTGATCTGCTCGGCCAGCACATGCTTCGGCGTGGGCAGGTCGAGATCGCCGAACGGGCTGCGCACCACGAGCCCGGTCGTAGCCAGCTGGGCCGCGCGGCCGGGACGCAGTAGAAAGGTCACATCGCGGCCTGCCGCGAGCAGGCGTGCGCCGAAGTAACCACCGAGTGCTCCCGCACCCACCATCAGGAATCGCATCGCGCGCTGCCTCCGAAGAAACTGAAGATCGGAAGCGATGATGCCCCGGATCGCGCGCGGGCGCCTCAGGGGTGTTGCGAGGTCGCCAGCCGCTCGCGGGCAAAGGGCCGCAGGTCGAGGCCGTGCGCGCTCTCGCGGCCCAGCACCCGGTCGGCGATGGCGTCGCCCAGCCCGGCCGAGTGCTTGAAGCCGTGGCCGGAGCAGGCCGAGACGATCAGCACATTCGGCAGGCCGTCGAGCGCGTCGATCACGAAGCGGCGGTCGGGCGTGACGGTGTACATGCAGGCGCGGGCCTTGAGCGCGTGCCCCGCGATCTGCGGAAAGCGCCCGGCCACGCGGTCGCGGTACATGGCGGCGCTTTCTTCGGCGCTCACCTCGCGGTCGAGCGCGTCGGGCGTGGTGGCGTCGACGTACTGCTCGGTGGCGACCTTCAGCGCGGGCTGCGACGCATCGGAGGCCGGAAAACCGTACATGTAGTCTTCCTGCGCGTCGCCGAACATCCAGATGAAGATGGGAAAACGCCCAGGCGCGAAGTCGGCCGCGGCGGTGGGGCCGGTGTCGAACCAGTGCATCACCTGGCGGTGCACCGAGAAGTGGGCCTGCCAGTCGGTGCGCGCCTGCCGGCCGAGGAATTCGGGCAGCCAGGCGCCGGCCGCGACCACCACCTGGTCGGCGGTGAAGCTCGCGGTTTCGGTGCGCACGCGCACGGTGTCGCCGTTGCCCACGGGCTCGACGCCCAGCACGCGCTCGCCGGTGCGGGTCTGTGCGCCGTCGGCGCGGGCCACGGCGAGCTGGGCGGCGATGGCGTCTTCGGGGCGCACGAAGCCGGCGTCGCGTTCGAGGTAGCCGATCTCGTCGCCCTGCAGGTGGAACTGCGGGTAGCGCGCGCGGATGCCGGCCGCGTCGAGCACCTCGTGCGCGATGTCGAAGCGCTCGGCGCAGGCGATGGTGCGGCGCACGAAGTCGGACTTGCCGTGGTGTTCGGCCACGCGGTCGCGCGGCGCGAGGATGAGGCCACCGGTGGTGGTCATCAGCGGGCGGCCGGTGCGCGCTTCGAGCTCGCGCCAGATGGCGTGCGAGCGGTGCACCAGCGGCACGTACTCGTCGCCTTCGCCGACGGCCAGCCGCGTGATGCGCGAATCGCCGTGCGAGGAACCGCGGTCGTGCGGCGGCGCGAACTGGTCGATGCCGAGCACGCGCGCGCCGCGTTGCGAGAGCTGGTAGAGGGTGGCCGCGCCGAGGGCGCCCAGGCCGATGACGATTGCGTCGTAGTGGGTAGGAGAACGGGTCACGGGGCGAGAGGTTTCGTCGTCACACAAGGTTCAGGTCGAGAAACGCATCCTTCACCGCGATGGGCTGGGGAATGAGCTTCAGCTGCGCGAACACGTCGGCCAGGCCCTGTTGTTCGCGGGCGATGGCGGGCGTGAGCGCCACGACGCCATAGTGCCGTCGTTCGGTCGCCAGCGCCAGCACCTTGGGCTCCACCTTCAGCTGCGGCGCGAGCGTGGCCACCACCTCGCCGGGGTGGGCCTGGGCCCAGTCGTTGGCCTTGCGCAGTTCGGCGAACACGGTGCGCAGCGTGTCGGCGTTGGCGCGCGCGAAGGCGGGTTGCGCGAAGTGGTAGGTGCGGTTGCCGCTCAGGCCGGTGCCGTCGAACAGCAGGCGCGACTCGGTCGCCACCTGCGCGCCGGCCAGGAACGGGTCCCACAGGCCGATGGCCGCGACGCTGCCCGACTGGTAGGCGGCCACGGTGTCGGAGGCCGTGACGATGTAGACCGGCTCGATGTCTTCGTAGCGCAGGCCGGCCGCTTCGAGCGCGCGGATCAGCACGTACTGCGTGTTGTAGCCGCGGCCGGTGACGACCTTCTTGCCCTTGAGGTCGCGCACGCTGCGGATCGGCGAGTCGCGCGGCACCAGGAAGCCGACGCCGCCGGGGTAGGGGCTTTCGGCCGCGAGGTAGGCCAGGCCCTTGCCGCTGGCCTGCTGGAACACGCCAATGCCGTCGGAGGCATGGCCGAAGTCGATGGCGCCGGCCGCCAGCGCTTCCGACAGCTGGCTGCCGCCGAGGAACTCGTGCCACTCGACGCTCACGCCAGCCGGCGCGAGCGCCTTCTCGAGCTGGCCCGTGCCCTTGAGGATGTTGAGCGTGTTGAACTTCTGATAACCGATGCGCAGCGTGCGGGCGCGCGTCTGCGCGAACAGCGGGGCCGACGCGGCCACGACAGCGGCGCCGACGCCGGCGCGAAGCAGAAGGCGCCGGGAGACGGCGGGCGAGGAAGAGCGTGGGAAGTGCATGGGAAGAGCGGGACCGCGTCGCGCGGCCGAAGAAGAAAAAAGCAGTCAGTCGAAAGGCAGAGGCTGGCCACTCTAGGGATCGACGCTGTCTCGCGCCACGAAGCTTTTGTCATTTGTTCATGCGCAACTCATCGCTGCATATGCAAGCGGAAATTGCTTCGTTGGCGCCGCACGCAGCGCTGCCTAGAGTCGCGCTCTCTTTTTCCACTTCCAGCGAAGCGCAGGCATGACCCGCAACACCCACTCTTTCACCGTTTCCAGCCTGGCCCTGGCAATCGGCGCTCTCACCACCCTGGGCAATATCGCCTGGGCCGACAAGCTCGACGACATCCGCAAGGCCGGCGTGCTGCGCGTGGCCGCGTTCGACGGCAACCCGCCCTTCGGCTACATCGACCCGGCCAGCAAGAAGCAGGTCGGCCACGACATCGACCTGGCGACCGAGTTCGCAAAGAGCCTGGGCGTGAAGATCGAACTGGTGCCGACCAACCCGGCCAACCGCATTCCACTGCTCACCTCGGGCAAGGCCGACGTGGTGTTTGCCAGCTTCACCATCACCGACGAGCGCGCCAAGGCGGTGGACTTCACCACGCCGTATTTCCTGGTCGGCCAGCAGTTCCTGGCGAAGAAGGGCGTGCTGAAGGAGGCCGCGCAGATCAAGGACATCCGCATCGGCACCGAGAAGGGCACGACGATGGAGTCGAACCTGCGCAAGAACTACCCCGACGCCAAGGTCGTGCTCTACGACGATTCGCCCTTTGCGCTGGCCGCGCTGCGCAACGGCAACGTGCAGGCCATCACCAACGACGGCGTGAAGCTCACGGCGCAGTGGAACGCGATTCCCGACAAGGAGAAGTACGAGATCCCGGCGATCACGGTGTCGAAGGAATACCTCGGCGCGGCCGTGGCCAAGGGCGAGACGCGCCTGCTCGAGACGCTCAACGCCTGGCTGGTCGACAGCGAGAAGAACGGCCGCGCCGTGGCGATCTACGACACCTGGTTCGGCCCGAACAGCAAGGCGCCGCTGCCGCGCCTGTTGAAGATCGGCGACCAGCGCGTGGCCGCCAACTGATGAGGCGCGCAACGACCGGATCGATGCGGCCTTGAGCGATTTCCTGCGCGAGCACCTGCTCGCGCCCCATTACCTCGGCTGGCTGCTCGACGGCTGGCTCGTGACCGTGGGCGCTTCGCTGCTGGTGGCGGCGGGCGCCACGCTGCTGGGCGTCGTCGTGGCGGCGGGGCGCTCGTCGAGCCGGCCCGCGTGGCTGCGCGCGAGCGGCGCGTACGTCTCGCTGTTTCGCAACACGCCGCTGCTGGTGCAGCTCTTCTTCTGGTACTTCGGCGCGCCCAGTTTGTTGCCCGAGGCGCTGCGCGAAGGGCTGCTGGCGGGACGTTTCATTTCATTCGAGCTGTTGTCGGCGCTGTTCGGGCTCACGCTGTATGCGGCCGCCTACGTGGGCGAGGACATCCGCTCGGGCATCCGCGGCGTGCCCGTGGGGCAGACGCTGGCGGCGCAGGCGCTGGGCTTCACGCGCGCGCAGGTGCTGGCGCAGGTGGTGCTGCCGCAGGCGCTGCGCATCGCGTTGCCGCCGCTGCTGGGACAGTACATGAACATCGTCAAGAACACCTCGCTCGCGATGGCCGTGGGGCTGGTCGAGCTGTCGTACGCCTCGCGCCAGGTCGAGGCCGAGACCTTCAAGACCTTCCAGGCCTTCGGCGTGGCGACGCTGCTCTACATCGTGACCATCGGCGCGATCGAGCTGCTGGCAGCGTGGGCTGCGCGTCGGCAATCGGCGGTGCCGGGGAGGGCGGCTGCATGAGCGACGCGCTGCACATGCTGTGGGACAGCCTGCCGTACCTGCTGTGGGGCGCCTTTCCGCAGGGCGAGCTGGGCGGTGCGGCGCTCACGGTGCTGCTCAGCGCCGGCTCGGGCATCGCGTCGGCGGTGCTCGGACTGGCGTGGGGCATCGGGCTGGCCATGGCGCGGGGGCCGCTCAAGCGCGTGCTGACGCTGGGGCTGGCGTTCCTGCGCGCGATCCCGGTGCTGATGCTGATCTTCTGGACCTACTTCCTGCTGCCGTTCGCGCTGGGCGTGAGCGTGCCTGGCGTGCTGTCGGTGATGTGCGCGCTGTCGCTGGTGGGCGGTGCCTACCTGGCGCACGCGGTGCATGCGGGCATCCGCGGCATCGGGGCGGGGCAGTGGGCGGCGGGGCTGTCGCTCGGGCTCACGCGCTGGGGCACGCTGCGCCACGTCGTGCTGCCGCAGGCGCTGCGGATGATGCTGCCGTCGTTCGTCAACCAGTGGGTCACGCTCGTGAAGGACAGCTCGCTGGCGTATGTGGTGGGCGTGGGCGAGCTGTCGTTCGTGGCCTCGCAGGTGAATGCGCGCACCATGGTCTATCCGGCGGAGATCTTCGTGCTGGTGGGCGCGATCTACTGGCTGCTGTGCACCGGGCTGGACCGGCTGGCCCACGGGGTCGTGCGCCGCGCGCAGGCGGGTGCGCCGGTGGTCATGAACTTTTCTGGAAAAGGTCTTGAGCGCTTCGCATAATCGTCCCGGTCATTCCGACAGCCTTTTCCATTTCAAGGAGTTCCACCCATGGCACAGACCCGGATCGCCGTCATCGTCGGCAGCCTGCGCAAGGATTCGTTCAACCACAAGCTGGCGCTGGCGCTGGCGCACCTCGCGCCGTCGGACTTCACGTTCGAGACCCTGCGCATCGACGACCTGCCGCTGTACAACCAGGACGACGACGGCAACCAGGCCGCCCCGGTGAAGCGCCTCAAGAGCGAAGTGGCCGCCGCGCAGGGCGTGCTGTTCGTCACGCCCGAATACAACCGCTCGATCCCCGGCGTGCTGAAGAACGCCATCGACCACGCCTCGCGCCCCTATGGCCAGAGCGTGTGGGCCGGCAAGCCGACCGGCGTGCTCGGCATCTCTGTGGGCGCCATCGGCACCGCGCTGGCGCAGCAGCACCTGCGCAACATCCTGGCGTATCTCGACGCGCCCACGATGGGCGGCCCCGAGGTGTTCCTGCAGGCCAAGGAAGGCCTGTTCGACGACAAGGGCCACATCGGCAACGAAGGCACGCAGAAGTTCCTGCAGGGCTGGATGGACAAGTACGTCGCCTGGGTCAAGGCCCATTCCGCGGCCTGATCGCAAGGCCATCGCCCATGAAAAAAGCCGCCCCGTGGGGCGGCTTTTTCGTTCCGGCGGCGGAAGACTCAGGCGGCTTGCGCGACGTTCTTCTGGTTCGCAGCTTCGGTCGTGGCCACGAGGATGTCGGCGCGGGCGGCGGCCAGGGCGGCGGCCTTGGGCGCGTCACCCATCGCGATGCCTTCGGCGCGCACGAAGCGCACATCGGTGATGCCGAAGAAGCCGAAGATCACCTTCAGGTAGCTTTCCTGGTGCTCGGCCGCCTGACCGCCTTCGGAGGTCGAGTAGATGCCGCCGCGGCTCGAAGCCACGATCACCGTCTTGCCGCCGGCCAGGCCGACGGGGCCCTTCTCGGTGTACTTGAAGGTGCGGCCGGCTTGCGCGAGCCGGTCGATCCAGGCCTTGAGTTGGGTCGGGATGGTGAAGTTGTACAGCGGGGCGCCGATCACGACGACGTCGGCGGCCAGGAACTGGCTCACCAGCTTTTCCGACAGGGCGTTCTCGCGCAGTTGCGCTTCGGTCGGCTGGGCCTGCACGCCGGTCTTGATGCCGAGGGCGTCGACGCCGAAGTGCGAGGGCGCGTCCACGGCGAGGTCGAGGTACTCGACCTGGGTGTCGGGGTGGGCGGCGCGCCATGCGGCCACGGTTTCGGCGGTCAGCTGGCGCGAGGTGGAGCCGGCGGCGAGGATGCTGGAGTCGATGTGGAGCAGCTTCATGTCAGTCAATCACTTTCTGTGCAAGGTGTCGGCGCTGAGAAGTGGCCGGCGTTGGGAGAATTCTATTTTTGATGTGAGTGACTGATAAGTAGCCAAAATTTGATCAGATCGTTCTGTTGGTAGGACAATAAAGCCATGCAAGACCTCAACGACATGGTGTTCTTCGCCGAGGTGGCCGAGCGGGGTGGCTTTGCCGCCGCCAGCCGGGCGCTGGGCATTCCCAAATCGCGGCTGTCTCGGCGCGTGGCCGAGCTCGAGGAACGGCTGGGCGTGCAGCTGATGCAGCGCAGCACGCGCCGCCTGTCGCTCACGCCGGCCGGCGAGATCTACCTGCGGCATGCCTCGGCGATGCGCGATGCGGCGCAAGCGGCGGCCGAGGCGGTGGCGCAGGTGCAGACCGAGCCGAGCGGGCTGGTGCGGCTGACCTGCCCGGTCACCATCTCGCACAGCGGGCTGGCGCAGCTGATGCCGGTGTTCATGGCGCGCCATCCGGCGGTGCGCGTCGACATGCGGGTCATCAACCGGCCAGTGGACCTGATCGAGGAGGGCATCGACATCGCGCTGCGCGTGCGCCCGACCATCGAGGACAGCACGGTGCTGGTGGCCAAGACCTTCGGCCACAGCCGCGGCGTGCTGGTCGCGAGCCCGGCGCTGCTGGCCAGCCAGGGCCCGGTCGACACGCCCGCCGACCTCGCGAAGCTGCCCACGGCGGCCATGTCGGTCAACGGGGAAGGGCGCTCCGAGTGGCGGCTCGAAGGCCCGGAAGGCCGCAGCCACGTGCATGTGCACACGCCGCGCTACGTGGCCGACGACCTCGCGACGCTGCAGTTCGGCGCGCTGGGCGGCGTCGGCGTGACCCTGCTGCCCGACTACATGTGCAGCGCCGACATCGAGGCGGGCCGGCTGGTGCGGGTGCTGCCCGGCTGGGGGCCGTCGCCGGTGGTGGCGCACATGGTGTTTCCGGCGCGGCGGGCGCTGGTGCCGGCGGTGCGGCGGCTGATCGACTTCCTGTCCGAACACCTGCAAAGCGAGCAGATGCGGATGTTCTGAGGCAGATTGCTATCTAAAAGATAGCGTCATAGTGGGCCTGCGCAGGTTCTATATGCGAAAAACGTCATATCCAAACAAACAGATATTCGTTTGCCATTGAAGCAGCGGTTCGCACAATCCAGGGCTTCACCCCCTCCTTGGAGCGACCATGGCAACCCTGCGACTCGGCGACACCGCCCCCAATTTCACCCAGGACTCCAGCGAAGGCCCGATCGACTTCTATCAGTGGGCCGGCGATTCGTGGATCGTGTTCTTCTCGCACCCGGCCGATTTCACCCCCGTGTGCACCACCGAACTCGGCAAGACGGCGGCGCTGTCGGGCGAGTTCGCCAAGCGCGGTGTCAAGCCCATCGCGCTGAGCGTCGATCCGGCCACCAAGCACAAGGAGTGGATCGGCGACATCAACGAGACGCAGAACACCACCGTCAACTTCCCCATCATTGCGGACGCCGACCGCAAGGTGGCCGACCTGTACGACCTGATTCACCCGAACGCCTCGACCACTGCCACGGTGCGCAGCGTCTACATCATCGATCCCAAGAAGGTCATCCGCACCACCATCACCTACCCGGCGTCCACCGGCCGCAACTTCGACGAGATCCTGCGCGTCATCGACTCGCTGCAGCTCACCGACAGCCACAAGGTCGCCACGCCCGTGAACTGGAAGGACGGCGACGACGTCGTCATCGTGCCGAGCATCCAGGACCCGGCTGAGCTGGCCGAGCGCTTCCCCAAGGGCTTCAAGGCCGTCAAGCCTTACCTGCGCATCACGCCGCAGCCCAACAAGTAAGAAGCCGCAGGACCGCGCCGTCATGCAGACTCGTGTCGTCATCGTGCCCGGTTGGCGCGACTCCGGGCCCGGCCATTGGCAGAGCCTGTGGGAAGAACGCATTCCGGGCGCGGCGCGGGTGGCGCAGGACGACTGGGCCTCGCCCAAGCGCGACGCCTGGGTGCCCGCACTGGCCAAGCTGGTGCTCGAAAGCGAAGGCCCCGTGGTCATCGCGGCGCACAGCCTGGGCTGCATCGCCACGGCACACCTGCCGCCCGAGGCCGCCGCCCGCATCCAGGGCGCGCTGCTGGTGGCGCCGGCCGACCCCGAGCGCCGCGCGGTGCTGTCCGACTTCGCACCCGTGCCCTACGCGGCGCTGCCGTACCGCAGCATCGTGGTGGCGAGCAGCAACGATCCCTATTGCCCGATCCGCCTGGCGGGCGCCTATTCGCGCGCCTGGGGCAGCGAGTTCGTGCGCATGCAGAATGCGGGGCACATCAACATCGATTCGGGGCACGGAGACTGGCCGCTCGGCCTGGCCCTGCTGCAATCGTTGACCGACGAACCCGCCGCCTGGTCGGCGGGACGTGAATTTTCAGAAAACCTGGCAACCACATGACTTCCAGAATCAAGACCTTCGTCGCCGTGCTCGCGCTGGCGTCCTCCGCACTCGCCGGCAGCACCGCCTTCGCACAAGGCACCGGGCTGCTGAACGCCTCGTACGACGTGGCCCGCGAGTTCTACAAGGACTACAACGCGGCCTTCGTGGCGAACTACAAGAAGGCCACGGGCAAGGACGTCAAGATCGACCAGTCGCACGGCGGCTCCAGCGCCCAGGCGCGCGCCGTGGCCGACGGCCTCGATGCCGACGTGGTCACCATGAACACCTCGACCGACATCGACTTCCTGGCCAACGCCGGCGTGGTCGCCAAGGACTGGAACAAGAAGTTCCCCGAGAACGCATCACCCACCACCTCGACCATGCTGCTGCTGGTGCGCAACGGCAACCCCAAGGGCATCAAGGACTGGGACGACCTGGTCAAGCCCGGCGTGCAGGTCGTGATCGTCAACCCCAAGACCGGCGGCAACGGCCGCTACGCCTACCTGGCCGCCTGGGGCTACATCAAGAAGAAGGGCGGCACCGACGCCCAGGCCGCCGAGTTCGTCGGCAAGCTGTTCAAGAACGTGCCGGTGCTGGCACGCGGCGGCCGCGACGCGACCACCGCCTTCCTGCAACGCAACATCGGCGACGCGCTGATCACCTTCGAATCGGAAGTGGTCTCGATCGACCGCGAGTTCGGTACCGGCAAGGTCGACTCGGTCTACCCGTCGATCTCCATCGTGGCCGAGAACCCGGTCGCGATCGTCGAGCGCACCGTCAAGAAGAAGGGCACGGGCGAGCTGGCCAAGGCCTACCTCGACTGGCTGTACTCCGAAGAAGCGCAGGAAATCGCCGCCAAGCACGCGCTGCGTCCGCGTTCGCAGACCGTGCTCAAGAAGTACGCCTCGACCTTCAAGCCGCTCCAGCTGTTCACGGTGCAGGAACTGTTCGGCAGCCTGAGCGAAGCGCAGAAGGTGCACTTCAATGACGGCGGCCAGTTCGACAAGCTCTACACGCCCGGCGCGAAGTAAATGAGCGGCGCTGCTTCTTCGGCGCTCCCGGCAGCGGGAGCGCCTTTTTCTCGTGCCAACCGGGCAGGGGGCGCCAAGCGCGTGCTGCCCGGTTTCCACATCACGCTCGGCTTCACGGTCTTCTATCTGTGCCTGATCGTGCTGATCCCGTTGTCGGCGCTGGTCTTCAAGACCTTCACGATGACCTGGGAGCACTTCTGGGTGTCGGTGACCGCGCCGCGCGTGATGGCCTCGTACCGCCTGACCTTCGGCGCCTCGCTGATCGCTGCCATGGTGAACGCGGTGTTCGGCCTGCTCGTGGCCTGGGTGCTGGTGCGCTACAAGTTCCCGGGCAAGCGCATCGTCGATGCGCTGGTCGACCTGCCGTTCGCGTTGCCCACGGCCGTGGCCGGCATCTCGCTCACGGCGCTGCTCGCGGGCAACGGCTGGATCGGGCAGCTGCTCGAGCCGCACGGCATCAAGCTGGCGTTCACGCCGGCGGGCATCGTGATCGCGCTGATCTTCATCGGGCTGCCCTTCGTGGTGCGCACGGTGCAGCCGGTGCTCGAAGACGCCGAGAAGGAACTCGAAGAAGCCGCCACCTCGCTGGGCGCCACGCGCCTGCAGACCTTCACCAAGGTGATCTTTCCGTCGATCGCGCCCGCGTTGCTGACGGGCTTTGCGATGGCCTTCGCACGCGCCATCGGCGAGTACGGCTCCGTGATCTTCATCGCCGGCAACATGCCGATGATTTCCGAGATCACGCCGCTCATCATCATCGGCAAGCTGGAGCAGTACGACTACACGGGCGCCACCGCGGTCGCGCTGGTGATGCTGGTGCTGTCGTTCATCCTGCTGCTGGTCATCAACGGCCTGCAGGCCTGGCAGCGCAAGCGCGCGGGGGCATGACATGAGCGCACCTTCGAAAATCATCCGCCGCGCGCAGGCCGGCACCACCGAGTCGGCCTGGGTCCGTTGGACGCTGATCGGCATCGCCCTGGCGTTCATGTTCCTGTTCCTCGTGCTGCCGCTGGCGGCCGTGGCGGTCGAGGCGCTGCGCAAGGGCCTCAATGCCTACCTCGAGGCGCTGAAGGAACCCGATGCGTGGAGCGCCATCCGCCTCACGCTGATCACCGCGGCCATCGCGGTGCCGATGAACCTCGTGTTCGGCGTGGCCGCGGCCTGGGCCATCGCCAAGTTCGAGTTCCGCGGCAAGGCCTTTCTCACCACGCTGATCGACCTGCCGTTCGCGGTGTCGCCGGTGGTGGCGGGCCTGATCTACGTGCTGGTGTTCGGTGCGCAGGGCTGGTTCGGCCCGTGGCTCGCGGAGCACGACATCAAGATCATCTTTGCCGTGCCCGGCATCGTGCTGGCCACCGTGTTCGTGACCTTCCCCTTCATTGCGCGCGAACTCATTCCGCTGATGCAGGCGCAGGGCACCGACGAGGAGCAGGCCGCCATCGTGCTCGGCGCGACCGGCTGGCAGACCTTCCGGCGCGTGACCTTGCCCAACATCAAGTGGGGCCTGCTGTACGGCGTGATCCTGTGCAACGCGCGCGCCATGGGCGAGTTCGGCGCGGTGTCGGTGGTGTCGGGCCACATCCGCGGCCAGACCAACACCATGCCGCTGCACGTCGAGGTGCTCTACAACGAATACCAGTCGGTGGCCGCCTTCGCGGTGGCCTCGCTGCTGGCGATCCTGGCGCTGGTCACCCTGGTGATCAAGTCGGTCATCGAGTGGCGCCATGAGCGCGAAATGAAAGCCATCGCCGAGCTGCCGCCCGAGCGCCCCCCCGAGCCTTCGGCGGCCTGAGAAGACGAGAGAACAAGACCATGAGCATCGAAATCCGCAACATCAGCAAGCAGTTCGGCGACTTCCGCGCGCTGAACAACGTGAACCTCGACGTCGAGTCGGGCGAACTGGTCGCGCTGCTCGGCCCCTCGGGCTGCGGCAAGACCACGCTGCTGCGCATCATCGCGGGCCTGGAAACGGCCGACACCGGCAGCATCCATTTCTCGGGCGAAGACACGACCGACGTGCACGTGCGCGAGCGCCAGGTCGGCTTCGTGTTCCAGCACTACGCGCTGTTCCGCCACATGACCGTGTTCGAGAACGTGGCCTTCGGCCTGCGCGTGAAGCCGCGCAAGGAGCGCCCGAGCGACGCGCAGATCAAGGCCAAGGTGACCGACCTGCTCAAGCTGGTGCAGCTCGACTGGCTGGCCGACCGCTACCCGTCGCAGCTGTCCGGCGGCCAGCGCCAGCGCATCGCGCTGGCCCGTGCGCTGGCGGTGGAGCCCAAGGTGCTGCTGCTGGACGAACCCTTCGGCGCACTCGACGCCAAGGTGCGCAAGGAACTGCGCCGCTGGCTGCGCCGGCTGCACGACGAACTGCACGTCACCTCGATCTTCGTCACGCACGACCAGGAAGAAGCACTCGAAGTGGCCGACCGCGTGGTGGTCATCAACAAAGGCCGCATCGAGCAGGTCGGCTCGCCGCAGGACGTGTGGGACAAGCCCGCGAGCCCGTTCGTCTACGGCTTCCTGGGCGACGTGAACCTGTTCCACGGCCGGGCCGACAACGGCGCCGTGCAGCTGGACGGCATGCGCATCGACTCGCCCGAGCACAGCAGCGCGCGCGACGCCAAGGCGCTGGCCTATGTGCGTCCGCATGACCTGGATGTGACACGCTACGTGTCGGGCGCCACCGGCATCGTCGCCACGCTGTCGCGCGCGATCGTGGTCGGACCGATCGCGCGGCTGGAACTTGAGCCCACCGAAACGAATCCAGATAATCCGGGCTCCGGAACCATCATCGAAGCGCAACTCCCTGCGCAACAGTTCCGCGACCTGGGCTTGAAGGAAGGCGACACCGTTGTCGCCAACCCCCGCAAGGCCAGGGTGTTCGTAGAAGAAGATTGGGTATCTCCTTGATCCATTGGTACTTCGGCGCGCCGCGCCGCGCGCTTGGGCTGATCTGCCTGGCCTGTGTCCTCATGCTGGCCTTCGGGCTGTATCTGCAGCACGTGGTCGGGCTCGAACCCTGCCCGATGTGCATCGTGCAGCGCTATGCGCTGATGCTGGTGGCGCTGTTCACCGGCCTGGCGGCGCTGTTCAACAGCCGCGGCCTGCAGGTGACGGGCGGGGTGCTGGCGCTGGCGGCGGCGGTGGGCGGTGCCTACACGGCGGCGCAGCAGAGCTGGCTGCAGTGGTATCCGCCCGAAGTCGTCTCGTGCGGGCGCGACCTGTACGGGATGATCGAGACCTTCCCGCTCAAGCGCGCGCTGCCGATGATCTTCCGCGGTGGCGGCGACTGTTCCAAGATCGACTGGTCGCTGTTCGGCCTGACGCTGGCGAACTGGTCGTTCATCGCGTTCACGGTGCTGGCGCTGTTGCTCCTCACCTTACTCTTGCGCCGGCGCACCGCGCGCTGAGTTCTTTTTTAGTAGTGATTGCGGCGTGGCCCGCTGTCCTTCGAGGGCAGCGGGCCACGCCGTTTTTCGTGGGTCGCTGCGCAGGCCCGTGCAAAAAGCCCGTCAAAACGCATGCTTTAGCAGGCCTTCAGCAACCGGGGCTAGGATGAACCGCATCCTTTCCCGGGCCTCGCCGCCCGTTTCATCCCACTTCTTCACTGCATGCCCATCACTCCTTCGCGACGATCGCGCAAGTTCCTTGTCGGCCTGGCCTTGCTCGTCGTGCTGGCCATCGCGGCCTTCTTCTGGCTGAGCCCGCCGAAGAAAAGCGACTACCTCACTGCCACCGTGCAGCGCAGCGACCTGGAGAACGCGGTGCTCGCCACCGGCGTGCTGCAGGCCCTCAAGCAGGTCGAGGTGGGCGCGCAGGTGTCGGGCCAGCTCAAGTCGCTGAAGGTGGTGCTCGGCCAGACGGTGAAGAAGGGCGACTGGCTGGCCGAGATCGACCCCGTCATCTCGCAGAACACGCTCGCACAGGAGCAGGCCAAGCTGGAGAACCTGCAAGCCCAGAAGCTCGCCAAGGAAGTGCGCGTGAAGCAGGCCGAACTCACCTGGGCGCGCCAGCGCGAGATGCTGGCGCAGGACGCCGCCGCGCGCCAGGACCTGGAAAGCGCCGACACCGAGCTGCGCGCGCTGCGCGCCGACGCCGTCTCGCTCGACGCGCAGATCCGCCAGCAGAAGCTGGCCCTGGCCTCGGCGCAGACCAACCTGTCGTACACGCGCATCGTCGCGCCCATCGACGGCGACGTGGTGTCGATCAGCACGCTCGAAGGCCAGACCGTGGTGGCCTCTTTCCAGGTGCCCACGCTGATGAAGCTGGCCGACCTGTCGACCATGACCGTGAAGGCCCAGGTGTCCGAGGCCGACGTGGTGCGCGTGAAGGCGGGCCAGCCGGTGTACTTCACCATCCTGGGCGACCCCGACACGCGCTACCACGGCACGCTGCGCGCGGTGCAGCCTTCGCCCGAGAAGATCAACAACGCCGTGTTCTTCAACGCGCTGTTCGACGTGCCCAACCCCGAGCGCACGCTGCGCGTCGACATGACGGCGCAGGTCGCCATCCTGCTGGGCGAGGCCAAGCAGGCGCTGACCGTGCCGCTCACCGCGCTCGGCACGCGCGACAAGGACGGCCGCCACGAAGTGCGCGTGCTTCTGCCCGACCAGCGTGTGGAAAAGCGGCAGGTGCGCGTGGGCATCAGCAACAACTTCCAGGCCCAGGTGCTCGAAGGCCTGAAGGAGGGCGACAGCGTCATCACCGGCGACGCTTCGGCGCTGGAGAAGACCGACGGCAATGACAGCGGCAGCCGGAGGCCGCGCCAGTGACGCAGCCGCTGCTGACCCTGCGCGGCATCGGCCGCAGCTTTCCCTCGGGCGAGCAGGAAGTCCAGGTGCTGAAAGATGTCGACCTGGACATCGGCCACGGCGAAATGCTGGCCATCGTCGGCGCCTCGGGCTCGGGCAAGTCGACGCTCATGAACATCCTCGGCTGCCTCGACCGGCCGAGCACCGGCACCTACACCGTGTCGGGCCAGGACGTCGGCACGCTCGACAGCGACGCGCTCGCCGCGCTGCGGCGCGAGCACTTCGGCTTCATCTTCCAGCGCTACCACCTCATGCAGCACCTGACGGCCACCGGCAACGTCGAGGTGCCCGCCGTCTATGCCGGCACCGAGGGCTCGGCGCGCGACGCACGGGCGCGGCAACTGCTTGCGCGCCTGGGCCTGGAAGACCGCACCGAGCACCGGCCGAGCCAGCTCTCGGGCGGCCAGCAGCAGCGCGTGAGCATCGCGCGCGCGCTCATGAACGGCGGGCAGGTCATCCTGGCCGACGAGCCCACCGGCGCGCTCGACAGCAAGAGCGGCCAGGAGGTCATCGGCATCCTGCGCGAGCTGCACACGCAGGGGCACACCATCATCATCGTGACGCACGACATGCAGGTGGCACGCTGCACCGAACGCATCATCGAGATCGCCGACGGCGCGATCGTGGGCGACCGGCTGAACGTGCCGACCGTGGCCGCGCCCGCGCAGACCGTCGGCGACGACACCCCCACGCCGCCCGCGATGACCCGCCCCACGCTGGGCATCGCGCGCTTCAGCACCGGCTGGGCGCGTTTCTCCGAAGCCTTCCGCATGGCCTGGCGCTCGATGATGGCGCACCGCATGCGCACGGCGCTGACCATGCTGGGCATCATCATCGGCATCACCTCGGTGGTGTCGATCGTGGCCATCGGGGAGGGCGCCAAGCGCTTCGTGCTGGCCGACATCAAGGCCATCGGCACCAACACGCTCGACATCTATCCGGGCCACGACTTCGGCGACGACAAGGCCGCGAGCATCCGCACGCTGCTGCCGGCCGACCTGCAGGCCATTGCCGCGCAGCCCTACGTGCACAGCGTCACGCCGACCACCATGCGCAGCCTGCGCCTGCGCTACCGCAGCGCCGACGTCAACGGCAACGTGAACGGCGTCAGCGACAACTTCTTCAGCGTGCGCGACATCCAGATGGCCAGCGGCACGGACTTCGACGCCAACGACGTGCGGCACCAGTCGCAGGTGGTGGTGATCGACCAGAACACGCGGCGCAAGCTCTTTCCCGACGGCACCGATCCGGTCGGCAAGATCATCCTGGTGGGCAGCCTGCCGTGCACCGTGATCGGCGTGGCGCAGGAAAAGAAGAGCATGTTCGGCGAGAACAAGTCGCTCAACATCTGGCTGCCCTACAGCACCGGCGCGAGCCGCCTGTTCGGCCAGCAGCACTTCGACAGCATCACCGTGCGCATCCGCGACGACCAGCCGACCAAGGCGGCCGAAGAGAGCATCGTGCGGCTGCTCACGCTGCGCCACGGCGGCAAGGACTTCTTCACCTTCAACATGGACAGCATCGTGAAGACGGCCGAGCGCACGAGCCAGTCGCTCACGCTGCTGCTGTCACTGATCGCGGTGATCTCGCTCGTGGTGGGCGGCATCGGCGTGATGAACATCACGCTGGTGTCGGTGACCGAGCGCACCCGCGAGATCGGCATCCGCATGGCCGTGGGCGCGCGCCAGAGCGACGTGCTGCAGCAGTTCCTGACCGAGGCCGTGCTCGTGTGCCTGGTCGGCGGTTTCATCGGCGTGTTGCTGTCGTACGGCATCAGCTTTGTGTTCTCGCTGTTCGTGAAGCAATGGCAAATGATCTTTTCGCTGGGGGCCGTGGTGTCGGCCTTTTTGTGCGCGTCGCTCATCGGCGTGCTGTTCGGGTACCTGCCGGCGCGCAATGCCGCGCGGCTCGACCCCATCGAGGCGCTGGCGCGTGAGTAGCGCGCGACCGACCCTGGCGGGCCTGGCCATCGCGCTGGCGCTTGGCGGCTGCACACTGTTTGCGCCGGAGCGGCGCGAACACCGACCGCTCGGCGTGCCGCAGGCCTGGCAGCAGCAACAGCCGCTGCCGCAGAACGCAGCGGCCGTGCCGCAGGCCCGCTGGTGGACCGCCTTCCACGACGCGCGGCTCGACACCCTGATCGACAGCGCCCTGCGCACCAACAACAACCTGGCCGCCGCCGGCATCCGCGTGCAGCGGGCGCAGCTGCAGGCCGGCCTGGCGAACACCAACCTCACGCCCGGCGTGACAGGTCAACTGAGCACCAACCGCAGCTTCGATCTGAAGCGCGGCAACGTGGCCGCATCGACCGCGAGCTCCTCGCTGAACCTGAGCTACGAGATCGATCTGTGGGGTCGCCTGTCGGCGTTGCGCAGCGCTGCCGACTGGGAGCTGCAGGCCACCCAGTCCGACCGCGAGGCCACGGCGCTGGCGCTGGTGGGCACCACGGCCGGGCTGTATTGGCAGACCGGCTACCTGAACCACCGCATCGCGCTGAGCGAAGCCGGCATGGCCGATGCACGGCGCATCCAGGCGCTGGTGCGCGCCAAGTACGCGGCAGGTGCCGTGTCCGGGCTCGACGTCGCGCAGGCCGGCCAGAATCTCGCGAGCCAGGAGGCCGCGCACACACAGCTGCTGCAACAGCGTGTCGAGGCACGCAACGCACTGGCGATCCTGTTCGACATGCCGCCCGACGCCCCGAGAGACGAGCCCTCCCAACTGCCGGACACCGCCTTGCCCGTGATCGATGCTGGACTGCCCGCCAGCCTGCTGGGCCGCCGGCCCGACCTGCGCGCCGCGGAGCAGCGCCTGCGGTCCTCGCTGGCGAACGTCGATGCCACGCGCACCAGTTTCTATCCGGTGCTGAGCCTCACGGGTTCGCTGGGCGCGGGGAGCAATGCGCTGGGCGAGGTGCTGAAGAATCCGATCGCCACGCTGGGCGCCGGCCTGGTGTTGCCGTTCCTGCAATGGAACACCGCGCGGCTGACCGTCGCCGTGTCGCAGACGCAGTACGAAGAAGCGGTCGTCGGTTTCCGCCAGTCGCTGTACACCGCGCTGTCCGAGGTCGAGAACACGCTGTCGTCGCGAACCCAGCTGCAGGACGAAAGCGTGAAGCTGGCTCTGGCGCTGCAACAGGCGCAACGCGCGGAGGCCTTGTCGGAAGTGCGCTATCGCGCCGGCGCCACTGCGCTGCAACCGGTGCTCGATGCCAAGGACAAGCGCCGCCTCGCGGAGGTGTCGGTGGCGCAGAATCGGTTGAACCAGCTCAACGCCACGATGACGCTCTACAAGGCACTGGGCGGCGCGGCCATCGTCGAGTAGGAAGAGAGGAAGAGTTCCCACACCACAGCAGGTGCCCGGCAGGCGGTGCGGTGTGGGCGGCCCCTCTGTGCCGCCGAGGAGCGCAGCGTTTCGCGGATCAGGGCTCGCAGCTGTTTGAGCGCAGCGAGTTCTGCGAGACCCCGCGAAACGCGAGCACCGCAGGGCAGCCGCGAAGCGGCCGGCACAGTGGAGCCGACCGCGCCGTGCCGCCTGCCGGGCGCCCCTCCAAAGAGACCTAAGCCTGAAACGGCGGCGCCCCCCGCAGCTTGCGAAAAAGCAACCCCGGCAGCCGCAAAACAAACTCGACCATCAGCCGCGTGTGCATCCAAGTCAGCAAGACGTTGTCCCGCCCATAGCGAAAGTGCGACACCCCGCCTTCTTCAGCCGTCAGGTACTTCACAGGCGCATCGATGTTCACCGGCTTGACCCCGCGCCAGGCCAGCCGCACGACCGCCTCGGTATCGAAGTCGAAGCGCCGCATCCACGGTTGCCGCGCCATCACCGCGATCAGGTCGACCACCGGGTACACGCGAAAGCCGTAGAGCGAATCGCCCACGCCCGCGAACAGCGTCTCGAGCTGCGTCCAGCCGTTGGACACCCGCCGCCCCCGCACCCGCAGCAACGGTGCGCTGGCGTCGAACACCGGCCGGCCCAGCACCATCGTCTCGGGCCGCGCCAGCGAGGCGTTCATGAAAGAGGGGATCAGGTCCGCCGGATGTTGTCCGTCGGAATCCATCGTGAGTGCGTGCGTGAAGCCGGCGTCCTTCGCGGCCCGCAAGCCGTGCAGCACCGCCGAGCCCTTGCCCTGGTTCTGCGGCAGCACCCACACGCGCAGCCCCGGATCGCTGGCGGCCATCTGCTGCAGCCGCTCGCCCGTGCCGTCGTCGCTGCCGTCGATCACCACCCACACCGGGTTCCATTGGGCCCGCGCGGCCGCGACCGTCGAGAACAGGCGCTCGCCCGTGTTGTAGCTGGGGATCAGGACAAGGTGGGTGCGCGAGGCGTCTGCTGGCATTCGGGGGACGCGTCGGTGGCGCGCTGCTCCATGTGTTGACGGAAATAGTGTTCCAGCTCGACCTGCAACGCATCGCTGTCCTGCGTTGGTGCAAAGCGCTTGCCCAGCCGCAGCGTGAAGACGATGGGCAGCGGCGGCACGCGCCACAGCGGCCAGCCCTTGCCGAGGTAGGGCGAGTCGGTGTCGATGAACACGGTCTGGATCGGCGCCTGCGCCAGCTTGGCGATCAGCGTGGTGCCGGGGCGGAAGGGGTTCAGCGGCGGCGTCACCGTGCGCGTGCCTTCGGGAAAGATCACGAGCTGGCCGCCCTGGCGCAGGTCGTTGACCGCCAGGCGCACCATCGTGCGGGCCGACTTGTTGCTGATGTAGCGCGCCAGCCGGGCTCCGGCGCCGAGGAAGATGTTGCCCATCAGCTCGGCCTTCATGATGCAGGCGCTGCGCGGCAGCCGCGCCACCAGCAGCAGCGCGTCGAGCATGGTCGGGTGGTTGGCCACGAAGATCACGCCGGGCTCGTTGCGCATCGGGTCCAGGCACGAAGCGTCGATGCGCATCATGCCGGTGACCGAGGCGAGCCACCAGAACATCCGGTAGGCAAAGGCGATGGTCATGCGGCCCAACGCGCGCGCCGGTACGGCCGGCATCACCGGGTACAGCAGCATGGCGACGAAGTTCCAGACCAGCGAGATCAGGCCGAGGAACAGCAGCAGCGCATAGAGCATCAGCGCGAGCGGGATCGACGTGAGAAGACGCAGCACGTTCATGGGTGGTGTCGGTCGGGCAGGCGGACGGCGGGCCGCTCAGGCGGCCTGCAGCCGGCCGGCGGCGACCGTGTGGGCCTCGATCTCGACCAGCAGATCGCTGCGGCAGATGTCGGCTTCCAGGTACACCGCATGGCGGGCCATCGGCGACTGGGCGCCGAGCGCGGCTTCGATCTCCTCGCGCACGGCCTCGGTGTCCGACGGATGCCGCACGTACACCACGCAGTCGAGCGCATCGAGCGAGAAGCGCGCCGTGGTCTGCGCATGGGCGGAGGCGATCACGGCCTCGAGGTTGCGCAGCGTTTCGCGGGCCTGCTCACGCACGTCGCCGTGGTGCACCGTTTCGTGGCCGACGATGCTCGCCGTGCCCGAGATGAACAGCGCGACCTGGCCGTCGCCGATGTCCGCCAGCGCGGCGCGCGAGAAGGTCGGCGAGCGCGGGCCGTAGGTTTCGGGATAGCGGTAGGCCGACACCTGCCGCGGGTTCTCGACCGGCAGCGGCGCGGCACGTCCCGCGAGAAAACGGATCGACAGCGCTCCCTGGCGGATGCCCAGTGCGCAGGCGGCCGGTGCGCCCTCGAAGGCGGCGCGGCCGGCCTCGAAGAAAGCCTCTTGCCGGCCGAGGTTGAACTGGCGGTAGCGCTCCAGCCCGCCGCCGTCGGCGTTGATGCGCGGCAGGTAATTCCAGATGCGCTGCAGGTGCGGCGTGTCGGCCTGGTCGAGTGTGCGGAACAGGTCGCGGTAGGCGCGCTGCGCGAGTTCGGTCAGGCCCTGGCCTTCGACGGCTTCATCGAGGTCGATGGCGCCGAGCAGCCAGTGCCCATCGGTGCGCCAGCGCGCGATGCCGGTGGTGCCCGACCGGACCTGGGTGCCATCACCCGCGTGTCCCACGTGCCACACATCGGCCATCGCGCCTTGCGGCGACAGCACGCGCGCGTTGACCGTGGGCATCCAGGCGACACCGTGCGGCGTGCCGTAGCCGAGCGCGGCGAAGGGCGCATGGCTGTGCGTGGCCAGCGCAAGGCTGTCCGGCAGCGAGAGGCGCTCCACGCGCAGGGGGGAATGAAGGCGGTCGTCCTGGGGGCGCACGTTCAGCGAACCTCGTCGGCGGTGGATTCGGGCTTGCGGCCGGTGTAGGCAGAGAAGACCCCGAGGCTCGCATGCCGGCGCACGTCGCTGAAGCCGGCGGCGCCCAGTGCCTGCATGACGCGCTCGGGCGGGATGCAGGCCTCGATCGTGTCCCAGTAATAGCGCCACAGCTCCGAGGTGTCGCTGCGGCGGCCGACCACGCGGGCGATCAGCGGCACCACGGCGCGCATGTAGCCCTTGAGCAGCGCGGTGGCGATGCGGCCTTCGGGCTTGGTGATCTCGAGCACCACCACGCGCCCGCCGGGGCGCAACACGCGATGGAATTCGGAAAAGGCGGCGGCCACGTCGCTGATGTGGCGCATGGCGTAACCCATGCTCACGAAATCGCAGCTGGCGTCGGGCCGGGGCAGGGCCTCGGCCACGCCTTGAATGAGCTCGACGCCGGGCAGCCGGACCTGGCCCATCATGCCCACGCTGGGGTCGACGCCGGTGAGCTTGCCGGTGGAGCCGATGAGCTTCAGCGCTTCGCGGGCGACGAGCCCGGTGCCGATGCCCACGTCGAGCACCTGGGCGCCCGCCGTGAGACCGGCCTGCTTCAGTGCGTCACGGCGGTACGAGGGGCCGGTGCCGAAGGCCAGCACGGCTTCGATGCGGTCGTAGTCCGCGGCCGTGCTGTCGAAGATGCGCCGCAGGAACGCCTGGTGCTCCGCTTCGGTGTTGTAGTACAGCGGCAGCGGGGCGTGCGGCGGCAGGGCGTCGGGATTTCCCGTACCGGCAATGGGCGATGGCGTCATCGAACAATTATCACCAAAAGGTCCGGGCCGAAATCCCGGGCGCCGGGGGAGCGTTGTGTGCGCCGGACAGTAAACTCCACACTTGCTTTGAAAACACACGACAGCGAGAGAGAAAGCCATGGCCGGACATAGCAAGTGGGCAAATATTCAGCACCGCAAGGGCCGCCAGGACGAGAAACGGGGCAAGCTCTGGACCCGCGCCATCCGTGAAATCACGGTGGCGGCACGCGCCGGCGGCGCAGATCTCAGCGCCAACCCCCGGCTGCGGCTGGCGGTCGAAAAGGCCAAGGCGGTCAACCTGCCCATCGACACCGTCAAGCGCAACATCGACAAAGCCACGGGCAACCTCGAAGGCGTCAATTACGAAGAAATTCGTTACGAAGGGTACGGCATCGGCGGCGCGGCGATCATCGTCGACACCATGACCGACAACCGCGTGCGCACCGTGGCCGAAGTGCGCCACGCCTTCTCCAAGCACGGCGGCAACATGGGCACCGAAGGCTCGGTGGCCTTCCAGTTCAAGCACTGCGGCCAGATCATCTTCGCGCCCGGCACCAGCGAGGACAAGGTCATGGAAGTGGCCCTCGAAGCCGGCGCCGAGGACGTGATCACCGACGACGACGGCGCCATCGAGGTGCTCACCGCCATCGGCGACTTCGAGGCCGTCAAGAACGCGCTCGAAGCCGCGGGCCTGAAGCCCGACGCCGCCGAAATCACGATGCGCGCCGAGAACACCGTGGACGTGACCGGCGAAGACGCCGCAAGAATGCAGAAGCTCCTCGACGTGCTCGAGGACCTGGACGACGTGCAGGACGTTTATCACAACGCCGCACTGTCCGACTGAGCGAATGAATGATGGATCCACAGCGACAAACGAAAGCCCGCGAATGAAGGTACTGGTGATTGGAGGAGGGGGCCGCGAGCACGCACTGGCGTGGCGGCTGGCGCAGGGCAACCGGGTCAGCCGCGTCTACGTGGCGCCCGGCAACGGCGGCACCGTGAGCGACGAACGCTACGACTGCATCGACATCACCGAACCCGCCGCGCTGCGCGAGTGGGCGATGGCCGAGAAAATCGCGCTGACCGTGGTCGGCCCCGAGGGGCCACTGGCGGCCGGCGTGGTGGACGAGTTCCGCGCGCACGGCCTGCGCATCTTCGGCCCGACGCAGGCGGCTGCGCAGCTCGAAAGCTCCAAGGCCTTCTCGAAGGCGTTCATGAAGCGCCACAGGATCCCGACGGCCGAATACGAGGCCTTCACCGACGCCGCCGCCGCTCATGCGTACATCGACGCCAAGGGCGCACCGATCGTCGTCAAGGCCGACGGCCTGGCCGCCGGCAAGGGCGTGGTCGTTGCCATGACCGCGCAGGAAGCCCATGAGGCCGTCGACTTCATGCTGGTCGACAACAAGTTCGGCGTGTCGCACAACGAAGGCGGCGCACGCGTCGTCATCGAAGAATTCCTGCAAGGCGAAGAAGCCAGCTTCATCGTGATGTGCGATGGCAAGAACGTTGCCGCGCTGGCCACCAGCCAGGACCACAAGCGCCTGCTCGACGGCGACGAAGGCCCGAACACCGGCGGCATGGGCGCGTACTCGCCCGCGCCCGTGGTCACGGCCGAGGTGCATGCGCGCGCCATGCGCGAGATCATCCTGCCGACCATCCGCGGCATGGAAAAGGACGGCATTCCGTTCACCGGCTTCCTCTATGCCGGTCTCATGATCGACGCGGCCGGCCAGCCCAAGACGCTCGAATTCAACTGCCGCATGGGCGACCCCGAGACGCAGCCGATCATGATGCGCCTCAAGTCCGACCTGTTCGAGGTGTTCTGGCACGCCACCGACGGCACGCTCGACCAGGTCGAGCTGCAGTGGGACCGGCGCGTGGCGCTGGGCGTGGTGATGGCCGCGCACGGCTACCCGCTGTCGCCGCGCAAGGGCGACCGCATCAGCGGCATCCCGGCCGAGGCGCCCGATGCTGTCGTGTTCCACGCCGGTACCACGCTGGAGAACGGCGAGCTCAAGACCAGCGGCGGCCGCGTGCTCTGCGTGACCGTGCTGGCCGACAGCGTCAAGCAGGCGCAGCAGCGCGCCTACGAGGTCGCGGCGCGCGTGCAGTTCGACGGTGCGCAGTACCGCAAGGACATCGGCTACCGCGCCGTCAATGCGCGCAACACGCCCCACGCCTGATGCCAGCCACCCAGCCGAAGGCGGTCGGCGACTACCTGCGCGGACTGCAGCAATCGATCATCTCGGCGATCGAGGCGGCGGATGGCGGCAGTGCGGTGCGCGACGCCTGGCAGAAAGAGCCAGGCGAGCCGCTGCAGGGCAACGGCCTGACCTGCATCCTCGAAGGCGGCGCGCTGTTCGAGCGCGCCGGTGTCGGCTTCTCGCAGGTGCGCGGCGCCAAGCTGCCGCCCTCGGCCACGCAGAACCGCCCCGAGCTCTCGGGCGCGCCGTTCGAGGCCATGGGCGTGTCGCTGGTGTTCCACCCGCGCAACCCCTACGTGCCGATCGTGCACATGAACGTGCGCATGCTGGCCGCGCAGCCCGCGGGCGGCGGCGATCCCGTGTGCTGGTTTGGCGGCGGCATGGACCTCACGCCGTGCTACGGCTTTGAAGAAGACGCGGTGCACTTCCACACCGCGTGCCGCGACGCGCTCGCACCCTTCGGCGCCGACAAGTACCCGCGCTTCAAGACCTGGTGCGACGAGTATTTCTTTTTGAAGCACCGCAACGAGCAGCGCGGCATCGGCGGCATCTTCTTCGACGACTTCGCCGAGGGCGGCATCGAGAACGGCTTTGCGCTGATCCGCTCGGTCGGCGATGCCTTCCTCCAGGCCTACCTGCCGATCGTCGAGCGCCGCCGCGGCAAGCCGTACGGCGAACGCGAACGCGAGTTCCAGCTGTACCGGCGCGGGCGCTACGTCGAGTTCAACCTCGTGTGGGACCGCGGCACGCACTTCGGCCTGCAGTCGGGCGGGCGCACCGAATCGATCCTGCTGTCGATGCCGCCGCTCGCGAGCTGGGCCTACCGGCAACAGCCCGAAGCGGGCAGCCCCGAAGCCGCGCTGTACAGCGACTTCATCGTGCGCCGGGACTGGGTGTGAGCCCGACCGGTTCCGCTTTGCGCATCGGCGTCTTCGGCGGGGCCTTCGACCCGCCGCACAACGCGCACGTCGCCCTGGCCGAATCCGCATTGGCGCAGCTCGATCTGACGGAGTTGCACGTCATTCCCACGGGGCAGGCCTGGCACAAGAGCCGCACGCTCACGCCGAAGGAAGACCGCCTCGCGATGGCGCAACTGGCCTTCGGCAACCTGCAAGGCAAGGTCGTCATCGACAGCCGCGAAGTGTTGCGCGACGGCCCGACCTACACGCTCGACACGCTGCATGAATTGCAGAAAGAGCAGCCCGGCGCACAGCTCGTGCTGGTGATGGGCGCGGACCAGGCGGCGGCCTTGCCGACCTGGCACGGCTGGCAGGATATACTCGGCATTGCTATCGTTTCTGTAGCGTATCGCGCACTATCGACGGGTGACGTCACTCGTTTTGATCCGAAACAGCTGCCCGGCCTCCCGGCTGGCGCGCGTTTCGAGGCGCTTGAACTGCCTGCCGCCATGGACACCAGCGCCACCGATATCCGGCGGCGTGTGGCGTCGGGTGTGGACATTTCCTCGCTGGTTCCGCCCACGGTTGCACGCTATATTGACCAACACCACCTCTACCGCTCTGCCTGATGACCACTGAAGCCGCCGCCAAAAAAGACATCCAAAAACTCCAGCGAGCCATCATCGATGGTCTCGAAGACGTCAAGGCGCAGGACATCCAGGTATTCGACACGGAGCACCTCTCGCCGCTGTTCGAGCGCGTGATCGTGGCGTCGGGCACCTCCAACCGCCAGACCAAGGCGCTCGCTTCGAGCGTGCGCGACGCCGTGCGTGAAGCCGGCTTTGCCAAGCCGCGCACCGAGGGCGAGGAAAACGGCGAGTGGATCATCGTGGACTGCGGCGCGGCCGTGGCGCACATCATGCAGCCCGCCATCCGCCAGTACTACCACCTCGAAGAGATCTGGGGTGACAAGCCGGTGCGCGCCAAGCTCGGCGCCACCAAGCCCGCGCTGGCCACCGCCTCGTCCGTCGTCAAGGGCGCCGACGAGAAGAAGACGGCCGCCGCCAAGACGCCGAGCCTGCGCCGTTCGAGCGCCGCCAAGACCGCGATCCGCGCGGCCGAGCAGGAAGCCAAGGCCGCCAAGGCCCCGGCGAAGAAGGCCGCATCGAAGACCGCGGGCAAGACTGCCGCCAAGAAGGCGCCTGCGAAGAAGTCCGCCACGGGCACCGCACGCGTGCCGGTGAAGGTCGTCGGCAAGCCGGCCGCCAAGAAGACCGCTGCGAAGAAGGCGCCGGCCAAGAAGGCGCCAGCCCGCCGCGCATGAAGCTGCTGGTGGTCGCCGTCGGGCAGCGCATGCCCGACTGGGCACAGACTGCCTGGGACGACTACGCCAAGCGCTTCCCGCCCGAGCTCAAGCTCGAGCTGCGCGCCGTCAAGACCGAGCCGCGCGGTTCCAAGACACTTGAAACGCTGTATGCCGCCGAGCGCGAGCGCATCGAAGGCGCGATCGCCCGCGGCATGCGCATCGTCGTGCTCGACGAGCGCGGCACCGCGCTCACCACCAAGGCGCTGGCTGCACGGCTGCAGACCTGGCAGGGCGAGGGCGACGATGTGGCGCTGGTCATCGGCGGCCCCGACGGGCTCGACCCGGCCTTCAAGGCCGCGGCGCACGAACGCATCCGCCTGTCCGACCTGACCCTGCCGCATGCCATGGCGCGCGTGCTGCTGGTCGAACAGCTCTACCGGGCGTGGTCGGTCAACGCGGGCCATCCGTACCACCGGGAATGACCACGGGGCCGGCGGTGGGGCCCACCTCGGAGACCTGAACTTGCCTGACTTCATCTACCTCGCGTCGCAAAGCCCGCGCCGCGCCCAATTGCTCGGCCAGCTCGGCGTGCGCCACGAACTGCTGCTGGCCGGTGCCGACGAAGACGCCGAGGCGCTCGAGGCCTTGCTGCCGAACGAATCGCCCACCGCCTACGTGCAGCGCGTGACCGCCCTCAAGCTCGATGCCGCCGTTGCGCGCCGCAAGCGCCTGGGCCTGGCCGATGCGCCCGTGCTCTGCGCCGACACCACGGTCGCGCTCGGCCGCACCATCCTCGGCAAGCCCGAGGACGCGCGCGATGCCGAGCGCATGCTCACGCACCTGTCCGGCGCCACGCACCGCGTGCTCACGGCGGTCGCGCTGCAGAACGGCCGTCGACGCCATGCGGCGCTCAGCGTGTCGCGCGTGCGCTTCGCCACGCTGTCGAAGAAGCAGGTCACGGCCTACGCCGCCAGCGGCGAGCCGCTCGGCAAGGCCGGCGCCTACGCCATCCAGGGCGCGGCGGCTGCGTTCGTGGAGCACATCAGCGGCTCCTATTCGGGCATCATGGGACTCCCCATGTTCGAGACCGCGCAACTGCTTCGAGGCGTCGGTTTCAATACTTAAGACATCCATGCAAGACATCCTGATCAACTGGTCTCCGCAGGAGACCCGTGTGGCGCTGGTCGAGCACGGCGCGGTGCAAGAGCTGCACGTCGAGCGCACGCTCGAGCGCGGGCTGGTCGGCAACATCTACCTGGGCAAGGTCTCGCGCGTGCTGCCGGGCATGCAGTCGGCCTTCATCGACATCGGCCTGGAGCGCACCGCCTTCCTGCACGTGGCCGACATCGTCTCGCCGTTCACGCCGGGCTCGCGCCCGAGCGCCACGCCGCCCGAGCGCGACCACCGCAACGGCGGGCCGATGGTGCCCATCGAGAAGCAGGTGTTCGAGGGCCAGTCGCTGCTGGTGCAGGTCATCAAGGACCCGATCGGCACCAAGGGCGCGCGGCTGTCCACGCAGATCAGCATCGCGGGCCGGCTGCTGGTGTTCCTGCCACAGGACAACCACATCGGCGTGTCGCAGAAGATCCCGCCCGATCAGCGCGAGTCGCTGCGCAACCGCATGCTGGCGCTCATCGAAGCGGCCGCGGCCGCCGAGAGCGGTGGCGTGGTGCCTGTGAACACGGGCGGCTTCATCCTGCGCACCAACGGCGAAGACGCGGCCGATGCCGAACTGGCCGAGGACATCGCCTACCTGCGCAAGACCTGGACGCGCATCCGCGAGGCCTCGAGCCGGATGCCGGCCATGTCGCTGCTGCACCAGGACCTGAGCCTGCTGCAACGCGTGCTGCGCGACATGACGAGCGAAGACACGCAGACCATCCGCATCGACTCGCGCGAGCAGTTCGAGGTGCTGCTGAAGTTCGGCCTCGAATTCATGCCGCAGGCGGCCGGCAAGCTGCAGCACTACAAGGGCGAGCGGCCGATCTTCGACCTGTACTCGGTGGACGAGGAAATCGCGAAGGCGCTGGGCCGGCGCGTCGACCTGAAATCGGGCGGCTACCTCGTGGTCGACCAGACCGAGGCGCTGACCACCGTCGACGTGAACACCGGCGGCTTCGTCGGTGCGCGCAACTTCGACGACACCATCTTCAAGACCAACCTCGAGGCCGCACAGGCCATTGCGCGGCAGCTGCGCCTGCGCAACCTGGGCGGGATCATCATCGTCGACTTCATCGACATGGCGCGCGACGACCACCGCGAGCAGGTGCTGGCGGAGTTCCGCAAGCAGCTCGCGCGCGACCGCGTGAAGACCACGGCCGGAGGCTTCTCGCAACTCGGCCTGGTCGAGATGACGCGCAAGCGCACGCGCGAATCGCTGGCCCACATGCTGTGCGAGCCCTGCGTGGCCTGCGGCGGGCAGGGCATCGTGAAGACCGCGCGCAGCGTGGCCTACGACGTGATGCGCGAGATCTTGCGCGAGGCGCGGCAGTTCACGCCGCGCGAGTTCCGCATCGTCTCGTCACCGCAGGTCATCGAGCTGTTCCTCGACGAAGAGAGCCAGCACCTCGCGGGGCTGAGCGACTTCATCGGCAAGCCGATCTCGCTGCAGTCGGAGCCGGCGATCGGGCAGGGGCAATACGACATCGTGCTGCTCTGACGACAGGAGCGCGCGGCCCGTTGCAACGACGGGTCAGCGCTTCGACTCCTGGCCTTGCCGCATCCAGACGCTGGCCAGCGCGGCGGCCACCAGCATGCCGGCGATCAGCAGCAGCCCGTTCTTCGTGCTGCCCGTGCTCTGTTCGATCCAGCCCATCACCGACGGGCCGATGAAGCCGCCCACGAGGCCGCAGGTGTTGACCAACGCGAGTCCACCTGCCAGCGCCACGCCGGCCAGCCGTGACGACGCGAACAGGAAGATCACGGACTGCACGACGAAGAACATCGAGCCCGTGAGGCAGAAGCCGGCCAGCGCGACGGCCGGGCTTGCGAAGGCTGCGATCAGCAAGCCCACCGCCATCGAGACCAACCCGACCAGCAGCAGGAGCCTGCCGCGCTGCGGCGTGACCGCGAGCCGCGGCAGCGCAATGGCGCCGACGGCGGCGGCCACCCAGGGCAGCGAGTTGAGCGCGCCGATCTCCAGCGGCGAGAGCTTGCCGTAGGTGCCGATGATGCTCGGCAGGAAGAAGATCACCGTGTAGATGCTGATCTGGTGGCAGAAGTAGACAAAGATCGCCAGCCAGATCTGCCGGTCGACCAGGCAGGCGCGGAACGACTCGCCGACCTGGCCGTTGGCGACGTCCTCGGCGCGTTCGGCGGCAAGCTGGCGTTCGATGGCCTGTGCCTGCGGGCGCGTGAGCCAGCTGGCGCTGGAGGGGCCGTCGGGCAGCTTGCGCCAGACCACGAAGGCCAGCGCCACGGCGGGCAGGCCTTCGAGCACGAACATCCACTGCCAGCCATGCCAGCCCCACAGGCCGTCCATCTGCAGCAGCGCGCCGCCGACCGGGCCGCTGAGGATGTTCGCGATGCACACGCCGAGCAGGAAGTAGCCCGTGGCGCGTGCGCGGTCCTTGCGGCCGAACCAGTAGTTCAGGTACAGCATCACGCCCGGGAACAGGCCGGCTTCCGCCGCGCCGAGCAGGATGCGCATCACGTAGAACGAGGTCTCGCCCGTGACGAAGGCCATGCCGGCCGACAGCAGGCCCCAGGTGATCATGATGCGGGCGATCCACCAGCGGGCGCCCACGCGGTGCATCACCAGATTGCTGGGCACTTCGAGCAGCGCGTAGCTCAGAAAGAACAGCCCGGCGCCCAGCCCGTAGGCGGCCGCCGAGATGCCGATGTCCACGGCCATGTGGCTCTTGGCCAGCGCGATGTTGGTGCGGTCGATGAAGCTGATCACATAGGCCAGCACCAGCAGCGGCATGAGCTTGCGGAAGATCAGCGCATTGAGCGAGGCCTGTTCGTCGACGGCCTGGCGGGCGCGCAGGCCCGGCGGCGTGGCGGGGATGGATGGGTGTTGCATGGGATGTCTCTCTCCTGTCCTGTCGTGTTCTGGCGGAAGGTCGTCGGCGGGCGTGCAGATGCGGCCCGGTCATGGGCCGGGCCGAGTCGGGTCAGTGGTTCTGGCGCAGGGCTAGAAGTCGACGTTCGCCGCGCCCTTGAGGCCGAGGATCTCGCGCGCCTCGGCGGGTGTCGCGATGTCGATGTTCAGGGCCTCCAGCACGGCGCGGATGCGCAGCACCTGTTCGGCGCTCGACGCGGCGAGCCGGCCCGGGCCGATCCACAGCGAGTCTTCGAGCCCGACGCGCACATGCGCGCCCATGGCCGCGCCGATGGTGGCCAGCGGCAGCTGGTTGCGGCCGGTGCCGAGGATCGACCACTCGAAGCGGTCGCCGAACAGCCGTGCGGCGGTGCGACGCATGTGCATCAGGTCTTCGGGGTCGGCACCGATGCCGCCCAGGATGCCGAAGACCGTCTGCACGAAGACCGGCGCCTGCACCAGCCCGCGGTCCAGGAAGTGCCGCAGGTTGTTGAGGTGGCTCACGTCGTAGCACTCGAACTCGAAACGCGTGCCGTTGGCGTTGCCGAGCTTGAGGATGTTCTCGATGTCGGCGAAGGTGTTCTTGAAGATCAGGTTGCGGCTGTTCTCCAGGTGCTCGCGCTCCCATTCATGCTCGAAGGACTTGAAGCGCTCCAGCATCGGAAAGAGGCCGAAGTTCATCGAGCCCATGTTGAGCGACGCGAGCTCGGGCTTGAAGGTGGTGGCCGGGCGCATGCGCTCCTCGACGCTCATGTGCGGGCTGCCGCCGGTGGTGATGTTGATCACCGCATCGGTTGCGGCCTTGATCTTCGAGAGGAAGGGGCGGAACAGGTCCGGGTCCTGCGACGGGCGGCCGTCCTTCGGGTCGCGCGCATGCAGGTGCAGGATCGCGGCGCCGGCGCGGGCGGCTTCGATCGAAGCTTGCGCAATCTCGTCGGCCGTCACGGGAAGGTGCGGCGACATGCTGGGCGTGTGGATGGCGCCCGTGGGAGCGCAGGTGATGATGGCTTTGGGGCGTTGGGCCATGAGGTGTCCGGAAAGAAGAAGAGGGAAAGAAAGGGCGTGCGAGCGGATCAGCTCAGTGCTTGCGTGTGGCCGTCCACCACGAGCTCCTGGCCCGTGACGCTGGCGGCCAGGTCGCTCGCGGCGAACAGCACCATGTTGGCGATGTCCGTGGCCGTCACCATGCGGCCCAGCGCGGCCTGCGCGGTGTAGGCGCGCGTCACTTCGTCGAGCGGCTTGCCCAGCGCCTCGGCCTTGGCGGCGATCACCGCACGGATGCGCGGACCGTCGACCGCGCCCGGCAGGATCGCGTTGACGCGGATGCCGTCGGCCCCAAGCTCGAGTGCCAGCGTTTTCGTGAAGCCGATGACGGCCCACTTCGAGGCGGAGTAGGGCGAGCGCCCCGGCATGCCCAGGTGCCCGGCGGCCGAGGACAGGTTGATGATGGCGGGCAGGCGGCCCTTGCGCAGCCGCGGCACGGCCAGCCGCACGCAGAGGAACTGGCCGGTGACGTTGACGGCCATCGTGCGTTCCCAGTCGGCGAGCGAGACGGTCTCGACCGGCCCGGTGGGGCCGGCCACGCCGGCGTTGTTCACCAGCACGTCGAGGCCGCCGAGTTCGCGGTCGACGGCCTCGAAGAGGCGGGCCACGTCGTCCTCGTTCGACACGTCGGCGACGCAGCGGCCCACCTCGGGCAGTTCACGCGCGAGCTGGTCGAGGCTGGCAGCCTGCACATCGCAGACGAAGACCTTGGCGCCCGCCGCCACGAAGCTGCGCACGATGTCCAGGCCGATGCCGTTGGCACCGGCGGTGACGAGCACGCGCCGGCCGGCGAGGGAGTTGTTGTTCCACATGCTGAAGAGATCCTTGAGGTCGATTTCGGAATGACGGGGATCGTATATCTGTGATCACAGATAATTCATAGGGAATACCCCGGCCATATACTTCGACGCATGAGCCTCACCGATCTCGTCACCCCCCTGAAGCGCCAGACGCTCAGCGCCAACGTCTACGACCAGTTGCGCGACCTCGTGATGAGTGGGCAGATGATGCCGGGCGAGCAGATTTCATTGCGCAGCGCGGCCGAGGCGCTGGGCGTGAGCGTGATGCCGGTGCGCGAGGCGATGCAGCGCCTGGTGGCCGAGCAGGCGCTCGAACTCACGCCCAGCCGCACCTTGCGCGTGCCCCGGATGACGGCGGCCCAGTTCAAGGAAATCACCACCATCCGCACCAACCTCGAAGGCCTGGCCACGGAGCTGGCGGCCTCGGCGTCGGGCGCGGTGGCGCTGCGCGACATCACGCGCTGGCATGACGAGTTCGCGGCCGAGATGAATGCGGCGAGCCCGGACGGCTCGAAGCTCGTCACCTTCAACAAGGAGTTCCACTTCGCGGTCTACGCCGCCGCCGACATGCCGGTGTTGTTGCAGATGATCGAGGCGCTGTGGCTGCGCATCGGCCCCATCCTCAACTACGACCTGCGGGCCGGCTCGCGCCGCGTGGGGGACAAGGTGGCGATGTCGCACCATGCGGCGCTGCTGGCCGCGCTGAAGCGCCGCGATGGTGCCAAGGCCCGTGCCGCGCTGCAGGGCGACATCGAAAGCGCGGCGGAGTTCATCCTGTCGACGGGCGTGCTCGTGTCCGATGGCACGCTGCCGCCGCAGAACGCCGCACCAGCGGCGAAGAAGGCGCGCAGCGCGGCGGGCACCGCGCGCTGACGGTCAGAGCGTCGGGTCCTGCCCCGGCGCCGCGCTGCGCACCGCCAGCGTCTGCAGCCGCGCATAGAGTCCGTCGCGCGCCATGAGCTGTTCGTGGCTGCCCTGCTCGGCGATGCGGCCTTGCTCCATCACGATGATGCGGTCGGCGTGCTGGATGGTCGACAGGCGGTGCGCCACGATCAGCGTGGTGCGGCCTTGCATCAGGCGCTGCAGGGCGTCCTGCACCAGCCGTTCCGATTCGGTGTCCAGCGCCGATGTGGCTTCGTCGAGCAGCAGCACGGGCGCGTTCTTGTACAGCGCGCGGGCAATCGCCAGCCGCTGGCGCTGGCCGCCCGACAGCTGCGTGGCGTTGTGGCCCAGCACAGTGTCGATGCCCTGCGGCAGGGTTTCGACGTGCGTGCTCAGGTTGGCCGCCTCGAGGCAGGACTGCACGCGCGCGATGTCGATGTCGCCGCCCAGCGCCACGTTGGCGGCGAGTGTGTCGTTGAGCATCACCACGTCCTGGCTCACCATCGCGAACTGGGCGCGCAGGCTCTTGAGCTGCCACTCGCTGGTGTCGTGGCCGTCGAGCAGCACCTGGCCGCCGCTGGGCTGCACGAAACGCGGCAGCAGGTTGACCAGCGTGGTCTTGCCCGAGCCCGAGGGGCCGACGAAGGCCACCACCTGGCCGGGTTCGATGACGAGGTTCACGCCGTCGAGCGCGCGCTGTTCGTCGTCGCCGCGGTAGCTGACCTGCACGTTGCGTAGCTCGATGTGGCCTTGCGCGTGCGCGATGCTGAAGGTGCCCTGCGATTCAGGCGCGACTTCGTCGATGAGGATCAGCCCGCGCTCCAGCGCTGCGAGGCCGCGCGTGATCGGCCCGGCCACTTCGGCCAGGCGACGGATCGGTGCGATCAGCATCAGCATGGCCGTGATGTAGGCGACGAAGCCGCCCACCGTGAAGCCCTGCTTGCCGCTTTGCCACAGCGCGATCATCACCACCACCGACAGCGCCAGCGAAGCCATCATCTGCGTCAGCGGCGTGGTGGCGGCCTGGGCGATGGTGGACTTCACGGCCAGGCGGTTCAGGCGCTGGCTCAGTTGTTCGAAGCGGCGCTCCTGCGCCTGCTCCGCGCCGTGCAGCCGCACGACGCGGTGGGCCAGCACGTTTTCCTCGACCACGTAGGCCAGCTCGTCGGTGGCCTGCTGGCCTTGCTGCGTGAGCTTGTACAGGCGCTTGGAGAACACCTTCATGATCCAGGAGATGCTGGGCACCAGGAAGGCGACGATGAGCGTGAGCTTCCAGTTCAGGTAGACCAGGTAGCCCAGCAGCGCGATCAGCGTGAAGCCGTCGCGCGACAGCCCGAGCAGCGCCTGCACCAGCAGCATGGCGCCGGTCTGCACCTCGTACACCACCGTGTTCGACAGCGCGCTGGCCGACTGCCGCGCGAACAGCGCCAGCTCGGCGCCGAGCAGTCGCTCGAACAGCACGCGGCGCAGCTTCTGCATGCCTTCGTTGGCGATGCGCGAGAGCGCGTACTGCGAAATGAATTGCGCGATGCCGCGCACAGCGAACAGCAGCAGCACGGCGGCCGGAATGAACCACAGCGGCATTTCGCCGCGCGTGAAGCCCCGGTCGAGCAGCGGCTTGAGCAGGGCGGCCATGAGCGGCTCGGTGAGTGCGGCCAGCAGGGCGCCGATCAGCCCCACGGCCCACCATTGGCGCGAACTGCCGAACCAGGTCATGAGTCGCGCCAGCCGGCGCATGAGGGGAGGGCGGGCGCTCTCGCTGCCGGGGGATGCTTGCATATGGCGGCGGATTTTACGGGGCCGCTCCGGCCGCCTTTCGAGAGGCCTGTAGGACCATTTCGCCGGATAAACGTTTTGTGACGGCGGGTTCAACCCAGTGTGTAACATGTGGCCCGTGAAACGCCGGGGAGAAACTTTTTACCCGGAAACCTCTCCGAACCGCATGAACAAGCCGTTGCCAGATCTTTCCCCAACTCCTTCTTCATCGTTGATTGCACGCCGCAGCCTCATCGCGGCCCTTGCTGCCTCTCCCATGCTTCCCGCCATGGCCCAGTTCCGGGTCGAGGTGTCGGGCGTGGGGCTGACGCAGTTGCCGATCGCGCTCGTGCCTTTCCGGGGGCAGGACGCCTCGCCCCAGAAGATTTCCGACATCGTCCAGGCCGACCTCGAACGCAGCGGCCAGTTCCGCGGCGTCGATGCCTCGGGCCAGGCACTCGACGAGTCCTCGCGCCCCGACCTCGCCCTGTGGCGCCAGCGCACCGCCGACTCGCTCGTGGTGGGCAGCGTGAGCCGGTTGGGCGACGGCCGCTACGACGTGCGCTTCCGCCTGTGGGACGTCGTGAAAGACCGCGACCTCGGCGGCCAGAGCTACACCGTGCCGCAGGGCGACCTGCGCTTGGCGGCCCACCGCATCGCCGACTACGTGTACGAGAAGCTGACCGGCGAGAAGGGCATCTTCTCGACCCGCATCGCCTACGTCACCAAGGGGGGCAGCCGCTACTCGCTGTGGGTGGCCGATGCCGACGGCGAGAACGCACAGGCCGCGCTCGCCAGCCCCGAGCCGATCATCTCGCCTTGCTGGTCGTCCAACGGCCAGCAGTTGGCGTATGTGTCCTTCGAGTCGCGCAAGCCCGTGGTCTACGTGCACAACGTGGCCAGCGGCCAGCGCCGGCTGCTCGCCAACTTCAAGGGCTCCAACAGCGCCCCGGCCTGGGCGCCCGACGGCGGCTCGCTGGCCGTCACGCTCAGCCGCGACGGCGGTTCGCAGCTGTACACCATCCCGGCCAGCGGCGGCGAACCGCGCCGCCTCACCCAGAGCTCGAGCATCGACACCGAGCCCGTGTACTCGGCCGACGGCAGCACGATCTACTTCGTGAGCGACCGCGGCGGCGCGCCCCAGATCTACAAGATGAGCGCCAGCGGCGGCAACCCGACGCGGGTCACCTTCAGCGGCACCTACAACATTTCTCCATCTGTCAGCGGCGATGGCCGGTGGTTGGCCTACATCTCGCGGGTCGGTGGTGCGTTCAAACTCCACGTGATGGAGTTGGCCAGCGGCAATGTCGCCGCGATCACCGACACCACGGCCGACGAGAGCCCGAGCTTCGCACCCAACAGCAAGCTGATCGTCTATGCCACGCACCTGCAAGGCCGCGAGGCGCTCATGACGACCACGCTGGACGGAAAGATCAAGGCCCGCCTCGCGGGCCAGGCGGGAGACATCCGTGAACCGGACTGGGGTCCGTTTCAAAAGCAATAAGCATTGACCAGATAAATTTACTTGAGGAGTTCGCAAATGTTGAAACGTACGATCTATTCGCTCGCCATCGTGGCGCTCATCGCCGGTTGCTCGTCGGGCACCAAGCTCAACGAAACGCCGGTCACCGACCGCAGCGGCACGGCCGGCGGCCAGCAAGGCGGCGCAACCGCCGTGGCCCCGGTGACCATCGACCCGAACGCCAACACGGCGCAAGGTCCGGTCGGCGTGGCACGCATCGTGTACTTCGACTACGACAGCTACACGGTCAAGCCCGAGTTCCAGTCGGTGATCGACGGCCACGCGCGCTTCCTCAAGGGCGCCACGCAACGTCGCATCTCGATCGAAGGCCACACCGACGAGCGCGGCGGCCGCGAGTACAACCTGGCCCTCGGCCAGAAGCGTTCCGAAGCCGTGCGCCGTGCGCTCACGCTGCTGGGCGTGAGCGACAGCCAGATCGAAGCCGTGAGCTTCGGCAAGGAAAAGCCCGCAGCCCAAGGCTCGGGCGAAGAAGTGTGGGCGCAGAACCGCCGCGCTGAAATCCGCTACACCCGGTGATGCAACCACGTGCCCTGTGGCGAGGCGCGGCCCTCGCCGCCGCCTTGTTCTGCGCGTCGGCCGGCTCGCAGGCTGCGCTGTTCGAGGACGACGAGGCGCGCCGCGCCATCCTCGACCTGCGCCAGCGCGTCGAAGCCATGCGCCAGCAGACCGACCAGCGCCTGGCCGACGAAAACGGCCAGCTGCGTCGCAGCCTGCTCGACCTGCAAAGCCAGATCGAGCAGATGCGCGGCGAACTGGCACGCATGACCGGCCAGAACGAGCAGCTCACGCGCACGCTCAGCGAAATGCAGTCGCGCCAGACCACGATCGACGACAAGCTCAAGCAGAACGAGCCTTCCAAGGTCTCGATCGACGGCCGCGAGTTCAACGCCGATCCGAAGGAAAAGGCCGACTTCGAAGCCGCCCTGGGCGTCTTCCGCTCGGGCCAGTTCGCGCAGGCCCAGACCGCCTTCGCCGAGTTCGTGAAGCGCTACCCGCAAAGCGGCTACAACGCGTCCGCGCTGTTCTGGCTCGGCAATGCGCAGTACGCCACGCGCAACTACAACGAAGCCATCGCCAATTTCCGCTCGATGCTCTCGCTCGCGCCCGACCACGCCAAGGCACCCGAAGCCGTGCTGTCGATCGCGAATTGCCAGATCGAACTGAAGGACACGCGCGCCGCACGCCGCACGCTGGAAGACCTGACCAAGGCCTACCCGCAGTCGGAAGCCGCACAGGCCGGCCGCGAGCGTCTGTCGCGCCTGCGTTGATGCAATGACCGTTTCGACGGAGTGTTCCGCTTGAGAGTGCTTCGATGACGCCTTCGGCTGAAGAAGCCTCGTCCCTCCCCATGGCCGCCGCGGATGTCCTCACCGACACCGCGGCGCCTGACTTTGCGCGCCGCTTCGGCGGCCTCGAGCGCCTGTACGGCGTGGCCGGTGCCGCGCGCATCCGTCACGCGCATGTGCTCGTCGTCGGCATCGGCGGCGTGGGCTCGTGGGCCGTGGAGGCGCTGGCACGCAGTGGGGTGGGGCGCCTGACGCTCATCGATCTCGACCACGTGTCGGAGTCGAACATCAACCGCCAGATTCACGCGCTCGACTCGACCGTCGGGCAGGCCAAGGTCGAGGCCATGCGCGAGCGCATCGCGCAGATCAACCCCGACTGCCAGGTGCTCGCCATCGACGAGTTCGTCGAGCCCGACAACTGGGCTTCGCTGCTCGAGACCGCGCAGGCCGCCCACGGACCGGTCCATGCGGTCATCGATGCCTGCGACCAGGTGAAGGCCAAGCTCGCCATCGCCGCCTGGGCACGCACCGTGTCGCGCAGCACCGCGTTCATCACGGTCGGTGCGGCGGGCGGCAAGCGGCAGGCGCACAAGGTCGACATCGACGACCTCTCGCTCGTCACCCACGACCCGCTGTTGGCCCAGCTTCGCCAGCGGCTGCGCAAGCTGCACGGCGCGCCGCGCGAAGGCCGCAAGATCGGCCTCGCCTGCGTGTTCAGCCGCGAGAGCGTGGCACCGCCCGATGCGTCCTGCCAGATCGATGCGGGCGACGGTTCGCTCAACTGCCACGGCTACGGATCGGTGGTCAGCGTGACCGCCACCTTCGGTCAATGTGCGGCAGGCTGGGTGCTCGACGAAATTGCGAGAAACACCACGCTATAATCCAAGGCTTTGCTGGATTCAACGTCGGCAAGAAGCAAGAAAAATGGTTCCGGGACGTTAGCTCAGTTGGTAGAGCAGCGGACTTTTAATCCGTTGGTCACTGGTTCGAATCCAGTACGTCCTACCACCGAGCCATGCGAAACATGAAAAGCCAGCTGTCACCCGACAGCTGGCTTTTTTCTTGGGTCCGACGCCAGGCAGGCGGTCAGGACGCCGGCTGTTGCCGGAGCCGCTTGAGCAGTTCGCGCCCCACGCCAAGCGCCGACGCCGGGTTCTGCCCGGTGATGAGCTCGCGGTCCATCACCACGTTCGGCGTGAACGGCGCCTGGTTGCTGCTGTAGGCGCCGCCGGCCTGCTGCAGCGCGGTCTGCGGGTAGAACTTCATCGTGCCGCCCTGCAGCGCCGCCTTGGCAAGCTCCTCCTCCTGGTTGCTGATCACGGTCATGCGGTAGCCGGCGTAGATCCAGTCGGGGCGTTGCTCGACCGTGCCGCCCGCCGCGAGCCGGTTCGTGAAGCCCTGTGCATCGGGCAAGGTCGAGAGCAGTGCGATCGGGCCGTGGCACACGAGGGCCGTGGTCTTGTGGCGTGCATGGAAGTCCGCGAGCAGCCGGCCCAGCGCGGGGCTGGTCAGCAGGTCCTGCATGGGCGCATGGCCACCCGGCACATAGACGGCATCGAAGCGGGCGTAGCCGATCTGCGCCACGCGCGACAGGCTGATCACCGGCGAGTCCGTGCGCGAGGTGAGCTTCAATTTGTCGAGCAGTGCCTTGTGCTGTTTGAGGGCGGCTTCGTCGCCATCGAAATACATCTTGTCGACCGACGATGCGTCCACGGTGGGCGCGTTGCCCTGCGGCGTAGCGAAGGTCAGCTGGTGGCCGGCGTCGAGCAGCAGCTTCACCGGCTGCATCAGTTCGTTCAGATAGAAGCCGGTGGCGAAGACCTTGCCGTCCTTCAGGTCGAGGTGGTCGGCATCCGACAGCACGACCAGCACGTTGGCGGCCTGCGCGCCGAGTGCGGCCATGCCGAGGGTCGCGACGGCGGCGAGTTTGTGGAGCGAGTTCATGGACGTTCTTTCCTTTCAGTTCTGGCGCAGCAGCAGTTCGCGCATCGCCGCGCCGACGCCCGCGGCCGACTGCGGGTTCTGCCCCGTGACGAGCCGGCCGTCGACCACGACCTGCGCCGTCCAGTCGGGCGCCGGATGGTGGTGCGCGCCGCGTTGCACGAGCGTGGTGGCGAGCAGGAAGGGCACGGTCTGCGCGAGGCCGACGGCGCGTTCTTCGTCGTCGGTGAAGGCGCTGAGGTTCTTGCCCGCGACCAGGTAGGCGCCGTTGCCCAGCGTCACGTTGACCAGCGCCGCGGGGCCGTGGCACACCGCGCCCACCACGCCGCCCGCTTCGTAGACCTCGCGGGTCACGCGCGCTGCGTCGGGGCTGGTCGGAAAGTCCCACATCGAGCCGTGCCCGCCGGCGAAGAAGATCGCGCTGTACTTCGAGGCGTCGACATCGCCCAGGCGCTGCGTGTGACGCAGGGCCTCGCGAAAGCCGCTGTCGTTCCAGTAGCGCGCATTGATCGCATCGCCGAGGTCCAGGCCATCGACCGGCGGTTCGCCGCCCTGGATGGACGCGAGTTCGAAGGGGATTCCGGCTGCTTCGAGCTCTGCCAGCGGGTGGGTCAGTTCGCCGAGGTAGAAGCCCGTCGGCTCGCCGCCGGTGGCGCCCTTGGTGCCATGGCTGGTGAGCACCATGAGCACGGGGCGGATCGACGGGGCGGTGGTGGTGGAAGTCATCTGTAGCTCCTGGAGAAGGGTGAAGAGGCCGGGCCCTGCGGCCCTTGAGATCGAATGTATTGATTGCCTCGCCGGCGATAAACTGGCCGGTCAGGAAAATATTTGTTCTTTGGGAGACAAGATGAGCCGCCGATTCGATCACCTAGGAGATGTGGAAACCTTCATCACCGTGGTCGAGAAGGGCTCGATGACTGCCGGTGCCGTGGCGCTGGCGACGACGCCCTCGGTGCTCAGCCGCGCGATCACGCGCCTGGAGGCGCGGCTGGGCGTGCAGCTGCTGCGCCGCACGACGCGGCGCCTGAGCCTCACCGAGCAGGGGCGGCTGTACCTGGAGCAGTCGCGTGCGGCCTTCGCGCTCATCGACGATGCCGAGCGCGCGATGCAGGGGCAGGGCGACGAGCTCACCGGCAGCGTGCGCCTGAGCGTGCCCACCACCTATGCCCATCACCGGCTGCCGGCGCTGCTGCAGCCTTTCTGCACCCGCCACCCGCAGGTGCGCGTCGAGCTGAACATCACCAACCGCAACGTCGACCTCGTGGCCGAGGGCTACGACCTCGCGATCCGCATGGGTCCGTTGCCCGACAGCGGCCTGGTCGGGCGCAAGCTTGAGGACGCGCCGATGTGCCTGCTGGCCGCGCCGGACTACATCGCGCGCGCAGGCATGCCGGCGCGCATCGGCGACCTCGCGCAGCACGCCTGCCTGCCTTTCGTGATGCCCAGCACCGGCCGCGTGGCGCCGTGGATTCTTCAGGAGGACGGGCGCGACGTGGACTGGACGCCGCACGGCAGCCTCCAGGTGTCGGACGATGTGTTGGGCGTGGTTGCGCTCGCGCTGAGCGGGCTCGGAATCTGCCAGACCTACGACTTCATCGCGCGCCCGCTGTTCGCGCGGGGCCGTGCGGTGGAGGTGCTGGCGCCGGCGTGCGGGCGTTCGCGGCCGGTGTCGGTGATCTATGCGCCGCACCGGCGGCTGTCGTCCGCCTCGCGCGCCCTGATCGATGCGTTGGCCGGCGCGCCGGCCTGACGCGGTGCGCGGGGCTCAGCGGTCGAACGCGGCCTGCAGCTCGGCCTTGCCCGTGACGCCGCGGTGCAGCTGGAGCATGAGCAGCAGGCGCGCCTTCTGCGGGCTCAGGTCGCCGGCCATCACGGCGCCGGCCTCGTCGCTGGTCTTGCCGCCACCCACGAAGCCGTAGACCGGGCGCGTGCGGCCGTTGTGCACGCGCGTGGAGACGACCACCGGCACGCCTTTCGACAGCGCGTACTTGAGCGCCTCGAACATCGAGACGTTCATGTTGCCCATGCCCACCGCCTGCACCACGATGCCCTTGGCGCCCTGGTCGACGGCGTAGCGCATGAGCGAGCCGTCGGCGCCGCCGAACATGGCGACGATTTCCACGCGCGGCATCTCGGCGCTGCCGATGTCGATGTGCTGGCGGCGCAGCGGCGCACGGGTGAAGATGACCTTGTCGTCCCACACCTCGCCCAGGAAACCGAAGTCGCCCGAATTGAAGGTCTCGACGTTGGCGGTGTGCGTCTTGGTGACGTTGCGCGCCGCGTTGATCTGGTTGTTCATCGCCAGCATCACGCCCTTGCCGCGCGCCTCGGGCGTGGTGGCGATGCGGATGGCGTTGAGCAGGTTGCGCGGGCCGTCGAAGTCGGGTGACGAGGCATTGCGCTGCGCGCCGATCAGGATCACCGGCTTGTCGGACTTGACGGTCAGGTCCAGCCAGTAGGCCGTTTCTTCCATGGTGTCGGTGCCGTGCGCGATGACCACGCCGGCCACCTCGGGGCGCGCGAGCGCGTCGTCGACGGCCTTGGTCAGGCGCGTCCACCATTTCGCCTCGATGTAGTTGGACGACATGGCCGAGAAGTTGTTGACCTCGATGGTCGCGTACTTGCCGGCGTCGGGCACCGTCTGCATCAGGTCGTCGCCCGAGATCGCGGGCACCACGCCCTTGGTGACGGGGTCGATCTTCATCGCGATGGTGCCGCCCGTGGCGATGAACTGCACGACGGGTCGGGTCTGCGCCTGCGCCGACGTGGCCACGGCTGCCAGGCCGATCGCCGCAAGTGCGAGTGTCCTCTTCAGAGTCTTCATGGGTTTCCTTGGCGGTGTGAGGGTGCGCGCCGATGCTACGCGACGGCTGCGCCACACCGTGGACGCCCAGGAAGATGTGCCCCATCGGGCACGCAGGCGGGGCTACGCCGGGGCGTGCCAGTCTTGCGTGGTCTGCGCTGCGAGGTTCACGGCGCCTTCGTGGCAGGGCTGAACCTCCAGGGGATCGCACGGGCTGCTGATCTGGCGCCCGTCGAACTTGATGCGGATGTGCGAATTGCTCGCGCCGGCGACGGTGCCGAGCCGGCCGCCGCAGATGACGCGGGCTCCTCTTTCGAAGCTGACGCCGTAGCGTTCGCGGATGTCCCTGAGGCTCATGTGATTCCCTTTGTTCCCTGTGCTGACAGTGAACGAATCGTCTCTTGGGCCCGCGTGGTACTGCGTAGGTCGCATTCCGTTACACCATGTAGGAAAAAAGAGGGGTTGACGGAAGGCGGACGCCTTGGGGGCGCCAGCGCGCAGAAATGAAAAAGCCCTCGCGAGGAGGGCTTTTGTCGGAATGTGGTCGTGAACTCTTACGCGGTCCACGCTACGGCAAAGATTCGTTTGCGGAAGTCATTGTTGTTTTTCTCGTCGCTATGACTTCGACGCGCTGGTATGAGATTCAGCTTGCCTGGCCAGGCAAATGCCCGATGATTTCGGGCAACCGCGAATTATATACCAGAATGAACCGACCCCATCAAAAGCCTCTGCCCGGCGCGCAGCGGGGCAGGCAAAAAAACAGCCCGCACGAGGGCGGGCTGGAAGGTGACTTGCTGGAGGAGGGAGGATCAGAGGTGCAAGCCACCGGGAGAAACCTCACTGTGCCCGGCGAATCTGTACGCAACCTGACCTCGCGAAAAGAGGCCCTTTGGGCCTTCAGTCTTCGTCTTCCCACTTGCCGATCACGGTGCCCAGCACGGTGAAGGGCACGCGCACGGCCTCGTGTGCAGGGTTCAGCGGCAGCAGCCAGCGGCGGCCCGCGTCTTCCTTGTAGACCTTGAAGGTGACTTCGCCGCGGATGTCGTCGTCGAGCTTGGCGACCACGCGCTCGCCGTCGTCGGGCGTGGTGTGCTGCGGGTCGACGAAGACGATCGATCCGGCCGGGTAGCTCTTCAGGTGCCCGTGCGGCGAGGTCATGCTGTCGCCGCGCACGCGCAGCGCGTAGGTGCCGGCGCTGTGGTGCGCGATGCAGGGAATCCAGCGTTCGGCCAGCGTGGGCCGGGGCGGCGATTCGGCGCCGCGCCATTCGCCGGCCTGCTCCCACGAGATCAGCGGCACGGTGCCGGGCGTCTGCGGCGCGAAGGCCGGGCCGACGGGCGCGATGCGGGTGACGCGGTAGGGGCCGGGCGGCTCGTGGGCGTTGTCGCGTGCCAGGCGGATCTGCACTTCGTCCCACGGGGCCGGGCCGTCGCCGGTGTCGAGCCAGTTGGGGTCGGCGCGGTAGGCGCGTGCCAGGGCGAGCACGCTCATCGACCGGCTGGTGTCGCCACGCTCGATCTTCGAGATGCTCGACTGCTTGACGCCCGAAGCGGCCTCGGCCTGCTTCTGCGTCATCTTGGCGAATTTGCGTGCGGCCAGGGCACGTGAAGCAATAGTCTCCATGGGGTGGAGATTCAAGCGCAGATGAATATTCGTATTGGACTCTAAAATAGGAAAAAAAGGGAGGATCGATATGAAGCCACGCGAATTGGTGCAGGCGCTGCGAGCGCTCGGATTGACGCAAAAGCAGATCCAGGAACGCACGGGCATTCCGCAGCCCACGGTCAGCAAGATCGGGCTGGGGCGGGTGAGCGACGTGATGTCGCGCCACTACGTCGCGCTGCTGGCCGCCTACGAGCAGCGCATGAAGGAAGAGGCGCTGCGGCCGGCCCCGCACTATGGGCCGCCGCCAGCCGGCGACTGAGCCGGCAACTGAGCCGGCAACTGAGCCGGAAGTGGCCGGATCAGGCCGGCTTGAGCCGTTCGGCGGGCTCGGGCGGCGTCAGGGCCAGCGTGGTGCTCACGCGCACGCAGTCCTTGATGTGCTGTTCGCCCAGCGCGCGCAACGCGGCATAGCCGAGCGCGGCCGACACGACCTGCCCGGCGATGGGCACGTACTTGGTGGCCTGCTTGGCGGTGAGGCGGATGCCGGCGTGCCGGGCCAGCTTCATGAGCAGCTCGCGCGTGACGAGCCGCCCCACAAGCAGGGCGCCCAGCGTGGTCGCGGCCTTCTGGATGCGCTCGCGCTGGTGCGGCGCAAGCTTTTCGACCTGGGTGACGGAGAGCCCGAACTCTGCGCTGATCTGCGGCACCAGGCGCGACAGCAGCGCCGCGTCGGCCATCCAGTCGACGCCAGGCAGCGGCACGGCGCTGGCGGCGGCGGCCATGAGGGCCTTGCGGCCGATCAGGCGTCGGCTGCGGTGGATGGCCGCGATGAGTTTTTCATCGCCCCGGGCGAGTTCGATCGAAGAAGGCATGCGGCGTGGCTCCTTGGCGGGTTCCCTGACCTTGCCATGCTACCCGGCCCGCGCAGGCTGGCCGGTTGCAAGCCGCGCGCGGGCAGGGGGCTTAGAAGCCGCGCGCGGGCAGGGGGCTTAGGCCGCCAGCGCTTCGAGCTGGTCGGACAGCGCCAGCCAGCGTTCTTCGAGTTGCGCGATCTCGTCGTTGAGCGCCTTCAGCCGCTTGCCGGCATCGGCGATCTCGGCGGGCGGCAGCGGTTCGGCCAGTCGGGCTTCGAGCGTGCTGCGCTCGGTGCTTGCCGCGGCCATGCGCTCGTCGATCTTGGCGATCTCCTTCTTCAGCGGCTTGGCCTGCTCGCTGCGCTGCTGGCGCTCCTGGGCGTCCTGCTTGCGCTGCTCGGGGGTGTTGCTGCTCTTCACTGACGCGGCAGCTGCGGCGGCCGCAGCAGCCGCCGCCACGGCGTCCGCTTCGCGCACGGCCACCTTGGCCTCTTCGCGCAGGCGCTTGGACTCGTCGAGCAGGTAGCGCTGGTAGTCGTCCAGGTCGCCGTCGAAGTCGGTGACAACGCCGCGGCCCACGAGCCAGAACTCGTCGCACACCGAGCGCAGCAGCGCACGGTCGTGGCTCACCAGCATCAGCGTGCCTTCGAACTCGTTGAGCGCCACGGCCAGGGCCTCGCGGGTGGCCAGGTCCAGGTGGTTGGTGGGCTCGTCCAGCAGCAGCAGGTTGGGGCGCTGCCAGACCATCATCGCGAGCACGAGGCGGGCCTTTTCGCCGCCGCTCATGGTGCCCACGGGCTGCTTGACCATGTCGCCGCTGAAGTTGAAGCTGCCCAGGAAGCCGCGCAGGGCCTGCTCGCCGGTGGCTTCCTTGGCATTGCTGCCCAGCTCGCGCGCCATGCGCACCATGTGCTCCAGCGGGTTGTCCTGCGGGCGCAGCACGTCGAGTTCCTGCTGCGCGAAGTAGCCGATGTTCAGGCCCTTGCCTTCGGTGACCTGGCCGGCCAGCGCGCCCATTTCGCGCGCGATGGTCTTCACCAGCGTCGACTTGCCCTGGCCGTTGGCGCCCAGGATGCCGATGCGCTGGCCCGCCAGCACCGAGCGGCTCACGCCGCGCAGGATGGTCTTGGGCGCTTCGCCCTCGACCTCGTAGCCGAAGCTGGCGTTGTCGATCGAGAGCATCGGGTTCGGGATGTTGCCCGGCTCCTTGAACTCGAAGGTGAAGTCGGCCTCGGCCAAGAGCGGCGCCACCTTTTCCATGCGCTCCAGCGCCTTGACGCGGCTTTGCGCCTGCTTGGCCTTGCTGGCCTTGGCCTTGAAGCGGTCGATGAACTTCTGCAGGTGGGCGATCTTGTCCTGCTGCTTGCTGAAGGCCACCTGCTGCTGCTCCATCTGCAGCGCGCGCATGTCCTCGAACTTGCTGTAGTTGCCGCCGTAGCGCGTGAGCTGGGCGTTGGCGATGTGCAGGGTGACGTCGGTCACGGCGTCGAGAAACTCGCGGTCGTGGCTGATGACGATCATGGTGCCGGCGTACTTCTGCAGCCAGGCTTCGAGCCACACGAGCGCGTCCAGGTCCAGGTGGTTGGTCGGTTCGTCGAGCAGCAGCAGGTCGCTCGGGCACATCAGCGCGCGGGCCAGCTGCAGGCGCATGCGCCAGCCGCCCGAGAAGCTGTTGACGGGCTCGTCGAGCTCGTGCGACTTGAAACCCAGGCCCAGCACCAGCGCCTGCGCGCGCGGCACGGCGTCGTGCTCGCCGGCATCGGCCAGGTCGGTGTAGGCGTGGGCCAGCTCCATGCCGATGTCGGCGTCGTCGGGGTTCTCGGCGTAGGCGGCCTCGATGGCCGCCAGCGTGGCGCGCAGCTCGGTCAGACGGGTGTCGCCGCCGACCACGAAGTCAGTGGCCGACTCCTCGGTCTCGGGCATGTCCTGCGCGACCTGGGCCATGCGCCACTGCTTGGGAATGTAGAAATCGCCGCCGTCTTCGTGCAGCGTGCCGTTGAACAGCGCGAACAGCGACGACTTGCCGGCGCCGTTGCGTCCCACCAGGCCGACCTTTTCGCCGGGGTTGAGATTGACGGTGGCGCCGTCGAGCAGTTTCTTGGCGCTGCGGCGAAGAATGACGTTTTTGAGAGTAATCATGAAATAGGAACCGTAGGGGGGATTATCCCGTCCGACCTTCAGCGAGCCGGCGCGAAGGGGCAAAGGCGGACATCACCCGATGAAAGGGGGCGCAGCCCGGAGGCTGCGTGCAAGGCGGTGAAGCGGGGGCGGCGGGCGTCGCTAACGCACGCCGGCGCCGGCCAGCAGCGCCGTCCGGGTGACCAGCAGCACCTGGTCTTCGCCGGCCGAGGTTTCGAGCCAGACCACCTCGAGCTGCGGAAACGCCGCCTCGAAGTAGTCGCGCTCGTTGCCGATCTCCAGCACCAGCACGGCCTGCTCGCTCATGCGGGCGGGCGCGTCGGCGAACAGCTGCCGCACGAAATCCATGCCGTCGGTGCCGCCGGCCAGCGCCAGTTCGGGCTCGGCGCGGTATTCGGCGGGCAGCGCGGCCATGCTGGCGCTGTTCACGTAGGGCGGGTTGCACAGCACGAGGTCGTACGTGCCGGGCACGTTCTTCAGGCTGTCCGATTCGATCAACTTGACGCGCGCGTCGAGCGCGTGGCGCGTGACGTTGATGGCGGCCACTTCGAGTGCTTCGGTCGACAGGTCGGCCGCATCGACCGTCACATCCGGGTAGGTGAGCGCCGCGAGCACCGCGAGGCTGCCGTTGCCGGTGCACAGGTCGAGCACGCGCTGCGTGTGTTCGCCCAGCCAGTAGTCGATGCTGCCGTCGGCGATGAGCTCGGCAATGAAGCTGCGCGGCACGATGGCGCGCTCGTCCACGTAGAACGGCACGCCTTGCAGCCACGCCTCTTTCGTGAGGTAGGCGGCGGGCTTGCGCGTGGCGATGCGCTCGTCGATGAGCGCGGCCACCTTGGCCGCATCGGCCGGCGACACGGGGGTGTCGGCCACGGCGTCGAGGTCGTCCAGCGGCTGCTTCAGCCGCCACAGCACGAGCCAGGCGGCTTCGTCGAAGGCGTTGGCGGTGCCATGGCCGAAGGCCACGCCGGCGTCTTCGAGCCGCTTGGCGCCGGCTTCGATCAGTTCGATGACCGTGCTCATCGCGCGCCTTGCGCAAGCGCCGCGTCGAGCCCGCGCAGCGTGCGCAGGTAGATGTTCTTCAGCGTCTCGATCTCGGCGACCTCGATGTGCTCGTCGATCTTGTGGATGCTGGCGTTCACCGGGCCGCACTCGACCACCTGCTTGCAGATCTTGGCGATGAAGCGCGCGTCGCTGGTGCCGCCGCTGGTCGACAGCTCGGTGTCCAGGCCGGTTTCTTCGCGGATCGCCGCCTGCACGGCCGTGACGAGTTCGCCCGGCGTGGTCAGGAAGGGCAGGCCGCCGACGGTCCAGGCCAGCGTGCAGTCGACGCCGTGCGCGTCCAGCACGGCGTGCACGCGCTGCTGCAGCGATTCGGGCGTCGATTCGGTCGAGAAGCGGAAATTGAAGTCGATCACCGCGCTGCCCGGAATGACGTTGCTCGCGCCGGTGCCCGCGTGGAAATTGCTGATCTGCCAGCTGGTGGGCTGGAAGTAGGGGTTGCTTTGCGCGTCCCAGCCACCGGCGGCATTGATCGCCACCAGCTCGGCCAGCGCGGGCGCCACCGCGTGCACCGGGTTCTTCGCCAGGTGCGGGTAGGCGATGTGGCCCTGTACGCCGTTCACCGTGAGCTTGCCACTCATGGTGCCGCGACGGCCGTTCTTGATCATGTCGCCGCAGCGCGCGACCGAGGTGGGCTCACCGACGATGCAGTAGTCGATGGTTTCACCGCGCGCGGCCAGCGCATTGCAGACGATCACGGTGCCGTCGACGCCGGGGCCTTCCTCGTCGCTGGTCAGCAGCAGGGCCAGCGTGAGCGCCGGGTCGGGCTCGCCCTGCAGGAATTCTTCGATGGAGGTCACGAAGGCCGCGACCGAGGTCTTCATGTCGCAGGCGCCGCGGCCGTAGAGCTTGCCGTCGCGGTGCGTGGGCGTGAACGGGTGGCTGCTCCACTGGTCGAGCGGGCCCGTGGGCACCACGTCGGTGTGGCCGGCGAAGACCAGCGTCTTGGTCGGCTTGCCGTTGGTGGGGCGGCGCACGGCCCAGAGGTTGGTGACCCGGAAATCGGCCGGGCCGCTCTCGATGGTTTCCAGCGTGAAGCCCAGCGCGGCGAGGCGTTCGCCCAGGATCTGTTGGCAACCCGCGTCGTCGGGGGTGACGGAAGGGCGCGAGATCAGTTGTTCGGCGAGCTGGAGCGTACGGGACATCGAGGGAGCGGGGATTAAGGGGCGGTCAGAACTTCACGTCGAGCGTGATGTCGGTGAAGGTGGGTTCGTCGAGCTGGTCGGTCAGGTCGCGATCCTCGGCCTGCTTCTTGGGCGCGTCGCGGTTCTGCAGGCGCCACATCAGGTTGGTGGGCGAGTCGGCGTTGGCCAGGCCTTCTTCGCGGGTCACGCGCTCCTCGGTGATGAGGCGGGCGATGTCTTCCTCGAAGGTCTGCGAGCCTTCGGCCATCGACTGCTCCATGGCCTCCTTGACGCCGGAGAAGTCGCCCTTTTCGATCAGGTCGGCCACCAGCGCGGTGTTCAGCATGACTTCGAGCGCGGGCACACGCCCGCCGGCCGGCGTGCGCAGCAGGCGCTGCGACACCACGGCGCGCAGCGCCGAGCCCAGGTCGCCCAGCAGGGTGGGGCGCACCTCGACCGGGAAGAAGCTCAGGATGCGGTTCAGCGCGCGGTAGCTGTTGTTGGCGTGCAGCGTGGCCACGCACAGGTGGCCCGACTGCGCGTAGGCGATGGCGGCCGTCATGGTGTCGCGGTCGCGAATTTCGCCGATCTGGATCACGTCGGGCGCCTGGCGCAGCGCGTTCTTCAGGGCCACCTGCAGCGAGGTGGTGTCGCTGCCCACGTCGCGCTGGTTCACCAGCGATTTCTTGTTGGTGTAGGTGAACTCGATCGGCTCTTCGACCGTGAGGATGTGGCCGCTGGCGTGCTCGTTGCGGTAGTCGAGCATCGAGGCCAGCGTGGTCGTCTTGCCCGCGCCGGTGGCGCCCACCATCAGGATCAGCCCGCGCTTTTCCATGATGAGCGACTTCAGGATGTCCGGCAGGTTCAGGTCGTCGAAGCTGGGGATGACCGAGGCGATGTGCCGCACCACCACGGCGTAGCTGCCGCGCTGGCGCATGGCGCTGATGCGGTAGTTGCCGGCGCCTTCGAGGGCGACGGCCATGTTGAGTTCGCCCGTGTTTTCCAGTTCCTGGATGCGGGCTTCGGGCACCACTTCCGACAGCAGCGCCAGCGGCGCGGTCGGCGGCAGCACCTGCGCATTGATCGGCAGGCAGTTGCCGTTGATGCGGATCATCACCGGGGAGTGGGCCGAGAGGTAGATGTCGGAGGCCTTGCGCTCGGCCATCAAACGAAGAATCCGTTCCATCATGTTCATCGGTCTCTCTCCTCGGTGCTGTTTTTTTCTCAGGGAAGAAGCGAACCGGCCGCGCGGTGAAGCAGGCGGCCGGTGGTGGGTGCGTTTTTTTTAGTCGCGCAGCAGGTCGTTCAGGCTGGTCTTCGAACGCGTCTGCGCGTCGACCGTCTTGACGATGACCGCGGCGTAGGTGCTGTAGTCCTGACCCGACTTGGTCTTCTTGGGCAGGCTGCCGCTGATGACCACGCTGCCGGCGGGCACGCGGCCGTACGAGATCTCGCCGGTGTCGCGGTTGAAGATCGGGGTGCTCTGGCCCAGGTACACGCCCATGCCCAGCACCGAGTTCTCTTCGACGATCACGCCTTCGACGACTTCGGAGCGCGCGCCGATGAAGCAGTTGTCTTCGATGATGGTCGGGTTGGCTTGCAGCGGCTCGAGCACGCCGCCCAGGCCCACGCCGCCCGACAGGTGCACGTTGGCACCGACCTGCGCGCACGAACCGACGGTGGCCCAGGTGTCGACCATGGAGCCTTCACCCACGTAGGCGCCGATGTTCACGTACGAGGGCATCAGGATCGCGCCCTTGGCGATGAAGCTGCCGCGGCGGGCCACGGCCGGCGGCACGATGCGCACGCCCGATTCCTTCAGCTCGGCGGCCGACAGGTGCGAGAACTTGGTCGGCACCTTGTCGTAGAAGCCCAGCGAGCCGGCCTGGATCTGCTCGTTGTCCTTCAGGCGGAACGACAGCAGCACGGCCTTCTTGATCCACTGGTGCACGGTCCACTGGCCCACGCCCTGGCGGGTGGCGACGCGCAGCTTGCCGTTGTTCAGCTCGGTGATCACGTGCTCGACGGCGTCGCGCACTTCGGCGGGGGCGGCGGTGATCGAGATGTTGGCGCGGTCTTCCCACGCGGCGTCGATGATTTGTTGCAGTTGCTGTGTCATGGAGAGAGTCTCGGGTGAAAAAGGGGCAGGGAAGCGGGGCGACAGGGGGTCAGCGGCGGCCGTCTTTGACGAACCGGACGATGCGCTGGGCGGCCTCGACGCACTCGGCCGTTTCGGCCACCAGCGCCATGCGGATACGACCGCGGCCCGGGTTGGCGCTGCGGTCGGTGTCGCGCGCCAGATAGCTCCCCGGCAGAACCGTGACATTGTATTGAGCGTAGAGCGCGCGGGCGAAGGCTTCGTCGTCGCCAGCCCACACTTCGGGCACGCCGGCCCAGAGGTAGAAGCTGGCGTCGGGCAGGCGCACGTCGAGCACGGGTTCGAGCAGCGGCGTGACGGCGGCGAACTTGGCGCGGTACTGGGCGCGGTTGTCGACCACGTGCGACTCGTCGCCCCAGGCCGCGATGCTGGCGGCGGCCACGGCGCCGCTCATGGCGCTGCCGTGGTAGGTGCGGTAGAGCAGAAAGCCCTTGATGAGGGCCGCGTCGCCGGCCACGAAGCCGCTGCGCAGGCCGGGCACGTTGCTGCGCTTCGAAAGCGAAGTGAGCGCGATCAGGTTCTTGAAGTCGGGCCGGCCGAGCTTCATCGAGGCTTCCAGGCCGCTCAGCGGGGGTTCGTCGCGGAAGTAGATCTCGCTGTAGCACTCGTCGGCGGCGATCACGAAGCCGTGGCGGTCGGACAGCGCGAAGAGCTTCTTCCACTCGTCCAGAGACATCACCGCGCCCGTGGGATTGCCCGGCGAGCAGACGAACACGAGCTGGGTGCGGGTCCAGACGTCGTCCGGCACGCTGTCCCAGTCGACGGCGAAGTTGCGCGCGGGCACGCTGGGCACGTAGTACGGCTCGGCGCCCGAGAGCAGGGCCGCGCCCTCGTAGATTTGATAGAACGGGTTGGGCGACATCACCACCGGCTTCGGCTGGGCGCTGGCGTCGACCACGGTCTGGGCGAGCGAGAACAGCGCCTCGCGCGAGCCGTTGACCGGCAGCACCTGGGTGGTGGGGTCGAGCGTCAGGCTGTAGCGGCGATGCAGCCAATGGGTGAAGGCGGTGCGCAGTTTCAGCTCGCCGGCGGTGGCCGGGTAGGCGGCGAGGGCGCCGAGGCCGGCGCTCAGCGCATCCTTGATGAAGGCCGGCGTGGCGTGCTTGGGCTCGCCGATGCCCAGGCTGATGGGGGCGAATTCGGGGGCGGGCGTGACGCCCGCGAACAGCTGCTTCAGCCGCTCGAACGGGTACGGCTGCAATTTGGCAAGCAAGGGATTCATGCCCCGGATTATCGGCGACGGGCCGGGCGGCCCGCACGCCCCGCGCCCCTTGGCCCGCTCAGCAAAGCGGGCGGTTGAACTGGCCGATCATGTTGGCGAAGTTCTGGTTGTAGCGGTTGGCCGCGTCGACGATGGCCGAGCGGCCCATGCGGGCCATCGCGCCGGTTTCCTTGCGCTTGAACACGCCGTCCTTGGTGTCCTTGATCACCGAGCGCGACTGGCCGATGAACTCGTTGATCTGCAGCATGCCGCCGCTGCAGCTCTTGCCGTTCTGGGTCGACTGCTCGCTGGTTTTCTTGCTCCAGCCTGCGGCCGAGTCGGCCACCAGCGCCAGTGAGGCCTCGAAGGCGGCCAGGGCCTGCGGGTCGTTGGGCGCGGCGAACAGCGCCATGGCGTCGGCGTGGTTGAGCTTGCCGTGGTAGATCAGGCCGGCGCGGTAGTAGGCGGCGGTGTCCTTGGGCGCCTTCTCGAAGGCTTCCCTGGTGAGCGCCCGGTCGCGGGCGCTCAGGCCCTTGTCGAAGGCCGCTTCGGCCTGCGCGACGGTGGTGAGCGCGGCCAGGTAGTCGGCGCTCATCTGGCGGGCCTTGTCGCCGTTGTCGGCGAGGTAGCCCTTGGAATTGGCGTAGTCGTTCAGCTCGCGGCTCAGCGGCGACAGCACCTTGAGCGCGGCCGAGAAGGCCTTGGCCGATTCGTCGATCTCGGGCAGCGGCGCGGCGATGGCGGCGGCGGCATCGAGCTTCTTGGCCGAGCGGTCGACCAGGATGTCGTTCTGGATGCGCAGGCTGGTGAGCGGCGCCTTGGCCTGCAGCAGCGGCACCTGGCCGGTCACGTAGCTTTCGCGGGCTTCCTGGAACGAGGTGCGCAGGTTGTTCGAGACGTCGACGTAGAGGTTGTACTTCTCGACGAGCTGCTGCTGGTCGTTGCCGGCCGGGGCGGCGGGCTTGGCTTCGGCGGAAGCGGGTGGGGCCGTCTTGTCCGTCTTGTCGCCGCAGCCCGCGACGAGCGCCGACACGGCGACGAGGGTGGCACCCAGCAGGGCCTGGTAGTTCTTCATTCTTTCATTTCCTCCGTTGAAAAAAAACAGCACGGGCAGGCCGCGGAACGGCGGCTTGCCGGAAAAACATCGTGGGGAGGCGCGCCGCTGCCTGAGGACAGCGGTCGAGGGGGCGGGATGGTCAGACGGCGGTGGCCGCGCTGCGTCGGTAGAAAGCGAGCGAGCCTGCCAGCGCCAGCAGCATGCCGCCGCAGGCGCGGTCGATCCAGCGCGTGGCCGATACCGTGAGCAGCCGGATCGCACGGGCGCCGACGAAGGCGTAGGCCAGCATCACCGCCATGTCCAGCCCCGCGAAGATCAGCGCAATGATCAGGTACTGCGGCGCCTGCGCGGCGGTCGGGTCGATGAACTGCGGCAGCAGCGCCGAGCAGAAGATGTAGCCCTTGGGGTTGGTCACCGCCACCAGGAACGACTTGAAGAAGATGCGCCGGCTTTCGACCGCCGTGACGGCGGCCGCGGCGTCCGCGCTCGGCAGCTGGAAGCCGCCCTGGGAGCGCAGCATGCGCAGCCCGAGCCAGGCCAGGTAGACCGCGCCGACCCACTTGAGCATCGAGAACCAGAACTCCGACGCCGCGAGCAGCGCGCCCAGGCCGAGCGCCACGGCGCCGACCAGCACGAAGTCGGACAGCACCGCGCCGAGCATGCCCGGCAGCGCCCGTCGCACGCCGTGGCGCGAGCCGTTGCTCAGGGCCAGCAGCACCGTGGGGCCGGGCGTGGCGATGGCGGCGAAGGCCACGATGGCGAACAGCAGGGCGGTGGCGAGCGTCATCGGGGCGTCTTTCTTCGGATGGGTTTCTTCTTCAGATCTTCTTGACCAGCACCTGGCTCTTGCGGTCCCAGTTGTACTTGCGCTTGCGCGCCTCGGGCAGCCAGTCGGGGTTGACCTGCTGGAAGCCGCGCTTGAGGAACCAGTGCATCGTGACCGTGGTGAGCACGAAGATGCTTTCCAGGCCCATGGCCTTGGCGCGGTGCTCGATGCGCTTGAGGATGCGTTCGCCGTCGCCCTGCGACTGCGATTGCGGCGACACCGTGAGCGCGGCCATCTCGGCGGTTTTCGCCTCGGGGTACGGGTACAGCGCCGCGCAGCCGAAGATCACGCCGTCGTGCTCGATGACCGTGTAGTGGCCCACGTCGCGCTCGATCTCGGTGCGGTCGCGCTTGACCAGCGTGCCGTCGCGCTCGAAGGGCTCGATGAGCTGCAGGATGCCGCCGATGTCGTCCACGGTGGCTTCGCGCAGGCTCTCGAGTTTCTCGTCGATCACCATGGTGCCGACGCCGTCGTGGACGTAGATCTCGAGCAGCAGCGAGCCGTCGAGCGCGAACGGCAGGATGTGGTTGCGCTCCACGCCGCCCTTGCAGGCCTTCACGCAGTGCTGCAGGTAGAAGGCGGTGTCGGTCGGCTTCTGCGCGGGCGGCAGCGAGGCCAGCAGCTTCTCGGCGGCGGCCAGTGGCAACTCGGTGTCGATCGGGTTGTCTTCGCTCTCGGGCAGCTCGCTGTCCACGCGGATGCCCGGCACTTCGGTCAGGAAGATCAGCTTGTCGGCCTGGATCGAGATGGCCACGCTGGTCGCCACTTCTTCCATCGTCAGGTTGAAGGCCTCGCCGGTCGGTGAGAAGCCGAAGGGCGACATCAGCACCATCGCGCCGAAGTCGAGCGTGCGGCGGATGCCGGCCGCGTCCACCTTGCGCACCAGGCCCGAGTGCTTGAAGTCCACCCCGTCGACCACGCCCACGGGGCGCGCGGTGATGAAGTTGCCCGAGATCACGCGCACCGTCGAGCCGGCCATGGGCGTGTTGGGCAGGCCCTGACTGAAGGCGGCCTCGATCTCGTAGCGCAGCTGGCCCGCGGCCTCCTGCGCCGAGTCCAACGCCACGGCGTCGGTGATGCGGATGCCGTGCGAGTACTTCGCCTCGTGGCCCTTGGCCGCCAGCTGCTCGTTGACCTGCGGGCGAAAGCCATGCACCAGCACGATCTTGACGCCCATGCTCTGGATCAGGGCCAGGTCCTGCGCGATGTTCTGCAGCTTGCCCGCCGCGATGGCCTCACCCGCGAGCGCGACCACGAAGGTCTTGCCGCGGTGCGTGTGGATGTAGGGCGCGACCGAGCGGAACCAGGGCACGAAGGTGAAATTGAAGACGGTGGACATGGGGCGTGATTGTGCATTCTTGGCAAGGTTTTGGTGCAGCGCGTCATGCCAGGGCGCGCAGCAGTCGGCCGGCCCCGGCCGCGGCGGGCGTGCCGCGGGCCTTGAAGGCCTCGAGCTGGTCAGCGTAGGCGTCCAGCGGCTCGACCGCCGCCTCGGCCGCACCCGCCGGCGCGGCCGGTGCCAGCGGCAGGCCGAGCAGTCCGGCGAGCTCGTCCGGCGCGATCGAACCGTGCGCCATCAGCGCATCGACCACCGCCATGAAGGCGGTGGCGTGCGCTTCGAGCAGGCCCAGCGCGCGGGTGTGTTCGCGCGCCAGGATGGCCTCGATCTCGCGGTTGGTGGCGGCCACGTCGGTGTTCAGGTTGTCGTTCGAATCGGTCGTCACGTCGGTGCGGCTCCAGCGGGTGCCGAAGCCCAGGTGGCGCACATGGCGCGCCGCCGTCGCGGTCGCCTGCATCAGGTCGCGCTCGGCGCCGGTGGTGCAGCCCGATTCGCCGAACACCAGCCGCTCGGCCGCGCGGCCGGCCAGGCTCACGCACACGCTGTCCAGCAGGTTGCGCTTGGACCAGGCCTTGCGTTTCACGTAGCTGTTGTAGCCGCCCTCGAACGAGGCCACGTTGATGCGGATCTCCTGCGGCGCGCGGCCGAAGAGCAGGGCGTACACCAGGCCGTGGCCGGCTTCGTGCACCGCGAGCAGCGCACGGAAGTCGGCGTTGGCGCGCTGCTTGAGCCGGTTCAGCTCCAGCGCCACCGGGAACTCGCGCCGTGCCAGCCGGAAGCGCGCGACCAGGCGCGGGCCGCCGGGCGTGACCTCGCCGGGGTCGAGCATCAGCCACACGGGCTCGCTGCCGTGCGCGCCCTGTTCGAGCGCCCACAGCGCGGCGTTGACCAGCGTCGCGCTCAGGATCGCGTGGATCGATGAGAACAGCGGCCGCGTGCCCTGCGCCGGGAACACGGCGTTGGCGTAGATCTGCTCGTACACGCTCGCGTCGAGCACGAAGCGCACGCCCGAGCTTTCCTGGATCTCGCTCACGTAGCGGTCGCAGATCGACAGGATCAGGCGCACGTAGGTGGCGCGGCTGAACGAGGGGTAGATCACGTGGTTGTTGCCCAGCCGCGCCACCTGCTCGGGCTTGAAGCGTTCGGCCAGCGCCTTCTTCACGTCGATGAGCGAGAGCTTCTTCGTCAGCGCGTGGAAGATGTCGGCGTCGGTGTCGCAGTCTTCCACCCGCTTGGCGGTCTCGGCGTACATCTCGTCGAGGTTGCCCGAGACGAAGACCAGCAGCTTGGAGTAGTCGGTTTCCCAGTTGTCCTGCGAGGCGCGGAAGGCGCGCAGCCGCGCCTGGATCTCGTCGGGCTTCCAGGTCATGATTTCTAGCAGCGACTCGCGCAGCTTCAGGCAGCGCTTGAACTCCTGGGCTTCCCAGGGCGAGAGCTGCAGGCGGCGCTTGCGCTTGGTCTTGCCAGCCTTGGCGCCGTCTTCCTCTTCGTCTTCATCGTCGTCATCGGTGCGGCGGTCCTGGTCGTACTCGGCCCAGGCCAGCGACGACTCGATCTCGCTGAGCACCGACAGCGACGGCGGCAGGCGGCCGTCCGAGAGCAGCGCCCACACGTCCTGGTAGCGCTCCACGCGCGCTTCCTTGCCGCTGGCGTCCACGGTGCGAAAACGCTGGAACTCGTCGAGCACGAGGATGCCGGGCGCACCCTCGGCGATGCCCGACTCGGCCAGCATGGCCGAGATCGAGCCGGCGGTGCGGTGGCCCGAGCCGTGGCTGAAGCCGTCCATCTGCACTTCGATGAAGCGGTCGTAAAAGCCCAGGTGCTGCGCCAGGCGCCGCACGAGCTGCGTCTTGCCGGTGCCGGTCAGGCCCCACAGGCAGATGACGACCGGGCGGCTGATGAGCTGCGGCAGCACGTACCAGGCGCGCAGCGAATCGATCACGCGATCGATGATCTCGTCGATGCCGAACAGCTCGGCCTTCAGCGAATGGGCAATGGCCTGCAGGTGGCGCGTGCGCTCGGCCAGCGTGGTGTGCAGGTCGCGGGAAATGTCTTGTTGCGACATGAGGTTCTTTTTTTCTTCGAATGATTCGGGACACGGAAACAGGAATGCGGCCGCTTCTCCGCGCGAGATGCGAGGAGGGCGGTGGTGCAGGCGCTGTGCGGGTCAGGCTGGCGCGCTTCAGTCCGTGAAGCGCGAGCGATGGGCGTTCAGTTCCGCGAAGGAAGCTGAAGCCGGCGCGCGGGCTTCGTCAGGCCGGGCGGGTCGCCTTGACCCCGCCGCGTGCAAGGACGCGGCTTGCGCAGCGGATGCGCATCGAAAGGGGGGCAAGGAAGGAGGTCATGGCCGCGATCGTAGCGGCGGCATGCGGTAGAGTAAAGAGTCTTTACGAAATTTTCTGCGCCACCTGCTGCATGCGGCCTCGCTGTGGATGCCATGCAACAGCGCCGGGGCCCCGCGATAATTGGCGGTTTGCCCGCCTGCCGCCGCGCGCAACGACCGACGACTGCCTTGCCTTGACGACCCTCACACCTCCCGCCCCCCTGCGCATCGAGTTTCCCGAATCGCTCCCGGTCTCCGGCCGGCGCGAGGAGATCATGGCCGCCATTGCGGCGCACCAGGTCGTGATCGTCTGCGGCGAAACGGGCTCGGGCAAGACCACGCAGCTGCCGAAGATCGCGCTGGCGCTCGGGCGCGGCAAGCTCAATGCCGAACCCGGCAAGGGCCGCCTCATCGGCCACACGCAGCCGCGCCGCATCGCCGCCAGCTCGGTCGCCAAGCGCATCGCCGAAGAGCTGAAGACGCCGCTGGGCGACGTGGTCGGCTTCAAGGTGCGCTTTCAGGACCGCCTGAGCCGCGACGCCTCGGTCAAGCTGATGACCGACGGCATCCTGCTGGCCGAGACGCAGACCGACCCGCTGCTCAAGGCCTACGACACTCTCATCATCGACGAGGCCCACGAGCGCTCGCTGAACATCGACTTCCTCCTGGGCTACCTGCGCGAGATTCTTCCGCGCCGGCCCGACCTGAAGGTGATCGTCACTTCGGCCACCATCGATGCCGACCGCTTCGCGCAGCACTTCGCTTCGGCCAAGGGTCCCGCGCCGACCATCATGGTGTCGGGCCGCACCTTCCCGGTCGAGCAGCGCTACCGGCCGTTCGAGGAGTCGCGCGAGCACGACCTGAACGACGCCATCGCCGACGCGGTCGACGAGCTCTGGCGCGACCCGCACAACGCCGGCGACATCCTGATCTTCCTGCCCGGCGAGCGCGAAATCCGCGAGGCGGCCGATCACCTGCGCCGCCACGTCAGCCACCAGCCGCTGTTCCGCAATGCCGAGGTGCTGCCGCTGTTCGCCCGGCTCTCGGGCCCCGAGCAGGACCGCATCTTCGAAAGCCACCACGGCCGGCGCATCGTGCTGGCCACCAACGTGGCCGAGACCTCGCTCACCGTGCCGGGCATCCGCTACGTGATCGACACCGGCACGGCGCGCGTCAAGCGCTACAGCTTCCGCAGCAAGGTCGAGCAGCTGCTGGTCGAGCCGATCAGCCAGGCCGCGGCCAACCAGCGCGCGGGCCGATGCGGCCGCGTGGCGAACGGCATCTGCATCCGCCTGTACGACGAGAAGGACTTTGCGGGCCGTCCGCGTTTCACCGACCCGGAAATCTTGCGCTCGTCGCTTGCGGGCGTGATCCTGCGCATGAAGTCGCTGCGGCTGGGCGACGTGGCGCGCTTTCCGTTCCTCGAAGCGCCGTCGCCGCGCGCGATTGCCGACGGCTACCAGCTGCTCAACGAACTCGGCGCGGTCGACGACGCCAACGAGCTCACGGCCACTGGCGCCGAGCTGGCCAAGCTGCCGCTCGATCCGCGCGTGGGCCGGATGATCCTGGAAGCCCGCACGCGCGGTGCGCTCGAGGAAGTGCTCATCATCGCCTCGGCGCTCAGCGTGCAGGACGTGCGCGACCGCCCGATGGACGCGCAGCAGCAGGCCGACCAGGCGCACTCGAAATTCGACGACGAGAAGAGCGAGTTCAGCGGCTACCTGCGGTTGTGGAAATGGATCGCCGACGCGCGCGGCGGCCACGGTGACACGCACAAGCTCAGCAACCGCCAGTACGAGCAGCTGCTGCGCCAGAACTTCATCAACATCCGCCGCGTGCGCGAATGGCGTGACATCCATTCGCAGCTGCTCACGGTGGTCACCGAGCACAAGTGGCGCATCAACGCCACGCCGGCCGGCTACGAGCCGCTGCACCTGTCGATGCTCGCGGGCCTGCTGGGCAACGTGGGCTGGAAGCTCGAGGACGACGAGGCCTACCTCGGCGCGCGCGGCATCAAGTTCTACAAGCACCCCGGCGCGCACCTGAAGAAGAAGCCGGGGCGCTGGATCGTCGCGGCTGAACTGGTCGAGACCACGCGCCTGTTCGGGCGCGGCATCGCCAACATCGAGCCGCAGTGGCTCGAGCAGGTGGCGGGGCACCTGCTGAAGAAGCAGCTGCTCGATCCGCACTGGGAGAAGAAGGGCGCGCAGGTCTCGGCACTGGAGCGCGCGACGTTGTACGGCCTCGTGGTCTACAGCGGGCGGCGCGTCGATTTCACCAAGGTCGATCCGGTCTCGGCGCGCGAGATCTTCATCCGCGAAGCGCTGGTCGGCGGCCAGTGGGAAAGCAAGTTCCCCTTCCTCACCGCCAATCGCAAGCTGGTGCGCGAGGTCGAAGGCCTGGAGCACAAGGCGCGCCGGCAGGACGTGCTGGTCGACGACGAACTGATCTTCGCCTTCTACGACGCGCAACTGCCGGCCGACGTGGCCAGCGGCATCACCTTCGAGAACTGGTACCGCCACGCCTCGAAGGACCAGCCGCGCCTGCTCTACCTCACGCGCGACGAGCTCATGCGCCACCAGGCGGCCGGCATCACGACGCAGTCGTTCCCGCCCACGCTGCGCCTGGGCGGTGTCGATTGCGCCGCGAGCTACCTGCACGAACCGGGCGATGCGAAGGACGGCCTCACGGTCAGCGTGCCGCTGTTCGTGCTCAACCAGGTGAACGAAGAACGCTGCGAGTGGCTGGTGACCGGCATGCTCAAGGACAAGATCCAGGCGCTGCTCAAGAGCCTGCCGCAGCGCCCGCGCTCGCGGCTGGTGCCGCTGCCCGAGTCGGCCACCAAGCTGGCCGAGGAGCTGTCGGCGCCCGAACTCTTCGGCACCGGCTCGCTCACCGACGTGCTGCTCAAGCGCGTGCGCGACCTCACGAGCATCGACGTGAAGCGGGCCGACTTCAAGCTCGACATGCTGGCGCCGCACCTGTTCATGAACCTGCGCATCGTCGACGAGCACGGCCGCCAGCTGGGCATGGGCCGCAACCTCGGCGCGCTGAAGGCGGAGCTGGGCGCGCAGGCGCGCGGTGCGTTCCAGGCGCTCGCAGGGCTCAACGTGAAGGCGTCGCCAGCCCCCAAGGCCGCGCCTGCGAACGGGGCCCAGGCGCCGGCGAAGAACGCCGCGCCCGAGAAGGCGGCACCCACGCTGCCCGCCGGCCAGCGCTACACGAGCTGGACCTTCGGCGAGCTGCCCGAGCTGATGGAAGTGCGGCGCGGTTCGCAATCGCTCATCGGCTTCCCGGCGCTGCGCGACGAAGGCGATGCCGTGACCATCGAGGTGTTCGACGAGCCCGCCGTGGCGGCCGCGAAGCACCGCGCCGGCCTGCGTCGCCTGTTCGCGCTGCAGCTGAAGGACGCGCTCAAGTACCTCGAGAAGAACATCCCCGACCTGCAGAAGATGTCGGTCGCCTACATGCCGCTGGGCACCTCGGAAGAACTGCGCACGCAGATCATCGACGTGGCGATCGACCGCGCCTTCCTGCAGGAGCCGCTGCCGACCGACGAGTTCGCCTTCAAGAAGCGGCTCGAAGAAGGGCGCGGGCGGCTCACGCTGATCGCCAACGAGGTGGCGCGGCTCGCAGGCGTCATCCTCTCGGAGTACGCGGCGGCGGCGCGCAAGATCAAGGACACGAAGGTCCAGCCCGACGCGGTGCAGGACGCGGCGCAGCAGCTGCAGAAGCTCGTGGGCAAGCGCTTCATCGCCGACGCGCCGTGGACGCAGCTGCAGCACTTCGCGCGCTACCTCAAGGCCATCGTGCTGCGCCTGGACAAGCTGCGCGCCGACCCCGCGCGCGACACGGCCAAGCTGGCCGAGCTGAAGCCGCAGGAGCAGCGCTACTGGCGCCTCGTGGCCGAGCGCAAGGGCGTGGTGGACGAGCGCATGCTCGAATTCCGCTGGCTGCTCGAGGAGCTGCGCGTGAGCTTCTTCGCGCAGGAGCTGCGCACGCCGCAGCCGGTGAGCGTGAAGCGGCTCGACAAGGCCTGGGCGCAGCTTCAGGCGTAAAAAAAGCCCGCGGCGACGCGGGCTTTTTTCATGATGGCGCGGGCGCTATATGCGGCCCATGAGCACGAGGATCACCAGGACCAGCACCACGAGCCCGAGGCCGCCGCTGGGTCCGTAGCCCCAGGACCGGCTGTAACCCCAGCTCGGCAGCGCGCCGATCAGCAGCAGGATCAGGACGATCAGCAGAATGAACGAGAGGGACATGTTTTTTCTCCTGGGACGTTGTTGTCACGAGCCTCCATGCTCGTCGTCCTGGGGCGCCGCGAGCGCCGGAGAGCCGCCCCTGACGCGGTCAGGGCTGTCCTACCGCGGGCGTCGGCGCTTTACCGGTGCGCCTGCCAGCAGGCAGTGCATGGCCACGCCCACCGCCAGGAAGATGGCGCCCAGACCGCCGACGATGGCGGCGCCGCCCCACAGGTCGAAGAAGCCGTCGAGCCGGGCGTCCTGCGGGTTCGCGGGGTTGAAGAACACGCCCACGACTTCGCCCTTGTCGTAGGCCGGCGGGTTGCTGCTGCTCGACGGCGAGAACTCGACGATCGCGCCCGAGGGCAGGGTGAAGCGCACCAGCGGGCGCCACGTCGGCGAATTGCTGCGGCTCGAACTTCCCGCGGACTGCAGCGCGATCACCTCGCCCTGCGCCTTGCCGGCCGATGCGATGAATTTCGTGGTGTTCTGGTAGAGCAGCCAGCCGCCGACGAGCATGAGCGCGCCGACGAGCGTGAAGATGCGCGTGATGAGGCGGGTGGGGTTCATTCGGGCGGCTTTCAGTTGCGCATCCACTCGGCCGACAAGGTGCCCACCGCGGCCAGCACGAGGCTCGACACCAGGAAGGCCACGGCCCCCAGCGTGGCCAGCAAGGCCCGTCGCCAGGGGCGCGTGCGGAAGAAATAGACCGGAATGCCCAGCAGTGGAAACACCCCCGCGAGCAGCGCCGAGCGACCAGGCGCGGGCACGCCGCGCGCGAGGCCGTCGGCCCGGCACCACGTGTAGCACAGCGCCGAGATGAGGAACACATGCGCCACGTCCAGCGCGGTGTAGTCCTTGCCGCGCAGCGGCGGCAGGAACGCGTCGGCGACGCCCACCACGAGGAACGAGAGGGCCAGGGCCAGCAGGATCCAGCGCGGCCGGTTCATCGTCATCGCTGCCCCCGGAGCGTGGCCGCCGGCGTCAGAGCTTCGCGAGGCGGTCGAGCGCGGCGAGCAGCGTCTCGTCCTTCTTGGCGAAGCAGAAGCGCACCACGCGCTGGTCGAAGCCGTCGCCGTAGAAGGCCGACAGCGGAATCGCCGCCACGCCGATCTCGCGCGTGAGCCAGAGGCAGAACTCGGCCTCCGACAGGTCGCTCACGGCCGAGATGTCCACGCACTGGAAGTAGCTGCCTTCGCTGCGCAGCAGCTTGAAGCGGGTCTTCTCGGCCAGGCCGGCCGCGAACAGGTCGCGCTTGCGCTGGTAGAAGGCCGGCAACTCCAGGTAGGGCTCGGGCCGCGCCATGTACTGTGCCAGCGCGTGCTGCATCGGCGTGTTCACCGTGAACACGTTGAACTGGTGCACCTTGCGGAACTCGGCCATCAGCGGCGCGGGCGCGGCCACGAAGCCGACCTTCCAGCCGGTGACGTGGTAGGTCTTGCCGAAGCTGCTGACGATGAAGCTGCGCGCCGCCAGGCCGGGGAAGCGCGCCACGCTTTCATGGCGCGCGTCGTCGAACACCATGTGCTCGTAGACCTCGTCGCTGATCACGAACACGTCGGTGGGCGCGAGCAGGTCTTCGAGCTGCCGCATCTCGGCCTCGGTCCAGACCGTGGCGCTCGGGTTGTGCGGCGTGTTGATGATGATCGCGCGCGTCTTCGGCGTGAGCGCGGCGGCGATTTTGTCGAAGTCGGGGCGGAAGGTGCCGGGCACGAGCGGCACGCGCACGACCTTGCCGCCGGCGAGGTCGATGTTGGGCACGTAGCTGTCGTAGCAGGGCTCCAGAACGATCACTTCGTCGCCGGGGCGCACGATGGCCAGGATGGCCGTGATGATGGCCTGCGTGGCGCCGGCCGTGACCGTGATCTCGGTCGCGGCGCTGTAGCTGCGGCCGTAGAGCGCCTCGATCTTGGCGGCGATGGCGTCGCGCAGCGACGGAATGCCCGGCATCGGCGGGTACTGGTTGTGGCCGGCCGCCATGGCGGCGGTCACGTCTTCGAGCAGCTTCGGATCGCAGTGGAAATCGGGGAAGCCCTGGCCGAGGTTCACGGCGTTCTTCTCGGCCGCGAGCGTGGACATCACGGTGAAGATGGTGGTGCCGACAGCCGGCAGCTTGGTGGTGATCTCGGGCGTGCGGGGAGAAGACGAAGGGGTGGCGGTGCTCATGGTCGGTCGTCGCGGGGAGAAAGGCTGGAGGATCAGAGTTCGTAGTCTTGTTGGTGGCCGCTCAGGGCCTTCGCGATCAGGTTGCGGTCGAGGCGGTCGGAGAGCAGCTCGGCGAACTTGAAGACGAAGTTGCGCAGGTAGGCGCTGCGCTTGAAGGCGACGCGCGCGATGTTCTGGCCGAACACGTGGCCCATCGGGCGCACCACGAGGTCGGCGTTCGACTCGTCGCGCACGGCCATCTCGGCCACGATGCCGACGCCCAGGCCCAGGCGCACGTAGGTCTTGATCACGTCGGAATCGATGGCCTCGAGCGCGATGCGCGGCGTGAGCTTCTTCTGCGCGAACGCATGGTCGATGCGCGTGCGGCCGGTGAACGACGGGTGGTACGTGATGATCGGCTCGCTCGCGAGGTCTTCGAGCGACACGCGCTCCTTGGCTGCCAGCGGGTGGTCCTTGGGCAGCACCAGCACGTGCTGCCACTCGTAGCAGGGCAGCGTGACCAGCTCGGCATAGCCGTCGAGCGATTCGGTGGCGATGCCGATCTCGGCGATCTCGTCGATCACCATGCGCGCCACCTGGTCGGGCGAGCCCTGGTGCAGGCTCACGTTGACCTTCGGGTAGGCCTCGCGCAGGTTGGCCACGGGCACCGGCAGCACATAGCGCGCCTGGGTGTGGGTGGTGGCAATGGAGAGGGTGCCGCTGTCCTGCGCGCTGAACTGTTCGCCGATGCGCTTGAGGTTGCCCACCTCGCGCATGATCAGTTCGATGCTGGCGATGACGTGCTGGCCGGGTTCGGTGATGCGCTTCAGGCGCTTGCCGTGGCGGGCGAAGATCTCGACGCCGAGCTCTTCCTCGAGTTCGATGATCGCCTTGGAGACGCCGGGCTGCGAGGTGTGGAGCGCCTTGGCCGCCTCGGTGAGGTTCAGGTTGCGCCGCACGGCTTCCTGAACAAACTTGAACTGGTGCAGATTCATATCAAATTCCGTCTTATTGCGGAATTCATTATGCCTTTGAAGTCTATAAAAATGACCGGGACTTCAGGATTTGATGGCAATCCGGGCCAGCAAAGCGACCAGTTCGGGCGATTCGCCCACGATCGGGGCCAGCGAGAAGTCCACGTCGGGCCAGCGCAGCCGCAGGGCGTCCAGTTGCAGCGGCAGGTCTTCGCGGGCGTGCTTGCCCATGCCCAGGAACAGCGGCACGACATGCACCGCGGTGGCGCCGTCGGCAATCAGAGCGGCCGCGGCCGCGGGCAGGTCGGGGGCGGCCAGTTCCATGTAGGCACACAGCACGCGCACGGCGGGGTCGTCTTCGCGCATGCGGGCAGCGACCGCCTCGATGGGCTCGCGCCAGCGCGCGTCGCGCGAGCCGTGCGCGAGCAGCACCGTGCCCGGCACCCGCGCGGTCATCGCCTCAGGACCAGCCAGCTGAAGGCGGTCAGCGACAGCACCGAATAGATCATTCCGGGCGCCGCCGCCGTGAGCCAGGGCGACCAGTTGCTGAGGTTGCCGAGGTAGCCGAACACGTTGTTCAGCAGGAAGAAGCTGATGCCGATCATCACGCCGCCGAACACGTAGGTCGTGATGCCGGCCTGGCGGAAGTGCAGGTAGGCAAAGGGCAGGGCGAGCACCACCATCACCAGGCACGACAGCGGATAGAACACCTTGCGCCAGAACTCGATCTCGTAGCGCTGCGCCGTCTGGCCGTTGGCGTTCAGGTGCCGGATGTAGTCGAACAGGTCGATGGTGCTCATGCGGTCGGGCCGCAGCAGGGCGACCGAGACCATTTCGGCGGTGAGCGAGGTGGGCCAGTCCATCTTCTCGACATGGGTGGTCGTGATGCGGGCCTTGTCGGCGGTGCGGGTTTCGTAGTCCTGCTGCTCGACCTCGGAGAGCACCCACTTCTCGTCGAGGATGCGGGCCGACTTGGCCATGAGCTGCTTGCTCACGTAGCCGTTGCCGTCGAACTCGAAGATGCGCGTGTTCTGCAGCGAGCCGTCGCGCGAAATCGACAGCACATTGACCGCATACGAGGTATCGCCGCGCTTTTCCTTCAGCCAGGCGCCGGTGTTGCCCACGAGCGAGTAGGTGCCCTGGTAGCGCGACTTGAGCAGCTGGCCGGTGCGTCCCGACAGCGGCGCGATGTAGTCGCCGATGGCAAAGGTGAGCACCACGAAGCCCAGCCCCAGCAGCAGCAGGGTGCGCAGCGCGCGCCATGGGCCGAGGCCGCTGGTGCGCAGGATGGTGTATTCGGAGCTTTGCGCCAGCCGCGCCATCACGAAGATGCAGCCGATCAGCACCGTGATCGGCAGCAGTTCGTACAGGTGGCTGGGCACCAGCAGCAGGACGTAGATCAGCGCCTGCACCGGGCCATAGGCCAGGCTTTCGGGCTTGCCCACGGACTGCAGCTCGTCGACGAAGTCGAAGAAGAAGAACAGGCTCAGGAAGCCGAGCGTCACGAAGGCGACGGCCTTCAGTGCCTCGACGTAGATCAGTCGGCGGATGGTTTTCACGAGGTCGGGTCGATCCGGGAAGGCGGTACGGCCGGCAGGGCGCCGGCCGTGGCGGCGCTGGCGCGGGCCTGGCGGCGGGCCGACCAGTTGTTGTTGCGCAGCGTGAGCCAGGCCGTGGCGAAGAGGAAGACGCCGCCGTGCAGCAGCAGCATGAAAGAGCCCATGCCGTAGCGGCCCGAGCTGATCCAGCTCTGGCCCAGGTTCAGCAGGTTGTAGTAGACGACGAAGGCGAACAGCGCGAACACCAGGTTGCCGCTGCGCCCCACGCGCGGGTTGACGCTGGACACCGTCAGCGCCAGCAGCACGAAGTTGATGGCGGCCAAGAGCATGCCGAAGCGCCAGCCCAGCTCGCCCAGGCTGGCATCGCTGCGGTCGCGCAGCAGCGAGAGCGTGGAGCGCGCGCGCGTGGGCGTGCTGTCGCCGGTGGCGTTCGAGCTGCCGCCGGCGCGCGTGCCGTAGGTCTTGAACTCGCTGATCTTCAGGCCCGATTCCGTGAACAGCGGGCGCTCCAGGCGCTGGCCGTTGCTCAGCAGCAGGAAACGGTGGTTGTCGATGTCCTCGATGCGGCCGCTGCGCGCCGAGGTGGTGATCTGCAGGCCGCGCTCGACGGCCCAGATGAACACGTTGGTGGCGGTGGCGCCGTCGGGCGTGTCCTTGTCGATGAAGAACACGCGCAGCCGGCCCGAGGACTCGCGGAACTCACCCGGCGTGACGCGCTCGATGTCGCTGCGCTGCTCGTACTGCTGGCGCATGCCGATGGTCTGCGAGTTGGCCCAGGGCCAGCCCACCAGCGCCATGGCCGCGATGAGCAGCAGCACAGGCCAGGCGAAGCGGAACAGTGGCTGGACGAAATCGGCCAGGCCGCGCCCGCTGGAGAACCAGATCACCATTTCGCTGTCGCGGTACATGCGCGAGAGCGTGCCGACGATGGCGATGAACAGGCTCAGGCTCAGGATGGTCGGCATGTAGCCGAGCACCGTGTACGCCATCACGAGGAAGACCTCCTGCGGGTTCACGCTGCCCTTGGACGCCAGCCCGAGCGTACGGATGAGCATCATGGTCATCACGATGGTGACCAGGACGACGAGGGTCGCTCCGAAGCTGCGCGACAGCTCCTTGCGTAGGGAAGAATGGAATAACATCGTTCGAGGAAAAAAAGGATTATGGACTTTCAACTCAAGACCCTCACCGTCGCCCAGGCCGCCGCCGAGAAATCCGACCTCCTCATCGTGCTCGTCGGCAGCGCTCTCCCCACCGCCAAAGACCCCGTTTCCGTGCTCGCCGCCAGCGCCCGCAAGGCCGGCGACCTGCCCGACAAGGCCGGCAAGCTGCTCGCGCTGTACCGCCCCGAGACCGTGGTGCCCTCGCGCGTGCTGCTGGCCGCCATCGGCGACGGCAAGGCCGCTTCGGTGCGCAGCGCCGTGAGTGCGGCGGTTGCCGCCGCCAAGGCCAATGGCCCCAAGCGCGTCGTGATCGTCTTCGCGCAGCCGGCCGACGCTGCCGCGGTGGCCGCCGCCGTCACGGCTGCAGCCGATGCCAGCTATGTCTACACCACGACCAAGTCGAAGGCCGAGCCGCGCAGCATCCGCCACCTGACGCTGGGCGTGCCCGACGCTGCCAGCCCCGCCATCACGAAGGCCTTCGACGACGCCCGCGCCACGGTCGCCGGCATCGAGCTCGCCAAGGAGTGGGGCAACCGTCCCGCCAACCATGCCACGCCCACGCTGCTGGCCGAAGCCGCCAAGGGGCTGGCGAAGCTGCCGCGCATCAAGTGCGAAGTGCTGGGCCCGAAGGAAGTCGACAAGCTCGGCATGGGTGCATTCGCCGCCGTGGCCCAGGGCTCGGCCGAACCATTGCGCTTCATCGTGCTGCGCTACCAGGGCGGCGCCAAGGACGAGGCCCCGGTGGTGCTCGTGGGCAAGGGCATCACCTTCGACACCGGCGGCGTCTCGCTCAAGCCCGCGGCCGAGATGGACGAGATGAAGTTCGACATGTGCGGCGCCGCCAGCGTGCTCGGCACCTTCCGCGCGCTCGGCGCGATCCAGCCGGCGATCAACGTGGTCGGCCTGATCCCTTCGTGCGAGAACATGAACGACGGCAAGGCCGTCAAGCCCGGCGACGTGGTCACCAGCATGAGCGGGCAGACCATCGAGATCCTGAACACCGACGCCGAAGGCCGTCTCATCCTGTGCGACGCGCTCACGTATGCCAAGCGCTTCGACCCGGCTGCCGTGATCGACATCGCGACGCTCACAGGCGCCTGCGTGGTGGCTCTGGGCGGCGTGCGCAGCGGCCTGTTCGCCAGCGACGAGTCGCTGGCCTCCGCGCTCGAATCGGCCGGCGAGGCCTCGCAAGACCGCTGCTGGCGCCTGCCTCTGGACGACGACTACGCCGAAGGCCTCAAGAGCAACTTCGCCGACGTGGCCAACATCGCCGGGCGTGCCGGCGGCGCGATCACCGCGGCCAAGTTCCTGCAGCGCTTCACGGCCGACTACGCCTGGGCGCATCTGGACATCGCAGGCACGGCCTGGAAGAGCGGGGCGGCCAAGGGCTCGACCGGCCGGCCCGTCGGCCTGCTGGTGTCGTACCTGACGAACCGCGCGGGCAGCAGCAACGCCGCTGCCACCGCACCGAAGGCCGGGAAGGCCGCCAAGCCCGTGAAGAAGGCCGCGTCGCCCAAGGCCCCGGCCAAGCCGGCCCGAAAGGCCCGGTCCGCGCAGTGACCGACATCGGCTTTCACTACAACGCGCCCGACAAGCTCACCTACGCTTGCCGGCTGGTTCGCAAGGCCGTGAACACACGCGGCCTGCGCGTGGTGGTGGTGGGCGATGCGCGCGCGCTCGACACGGTCGATGCCGCGCTCTGGCAGCTGTCGCCGGTCGACTTCGTCGCGCACTGCCGCGCCGATGCGCCGGCCCATGTGGTGGCGCGATCGCCCGTCATCCTGTGCGCCGAAGGTGCGGACGCAGCCTCGCTGCCGCACCGCGAGATGCTGGTCAACCTGGGCCTCGAGGTGCCGGCCGGCTTCGAACGCTTCGAACGCATGATCGACATCGTGAGCGACGAGGCCAACGACCGGCAGGTCGGCCGCACCCGCTGGCGCCACTACGCCGACCGGGGCTACACGATCCAGCCGCACGATTTCGCAAGGAGCGCTTCCTGATGGCCAGCACGCTGCGCACGCCACCCCGGTTCGTCCCGACGCTGACGACCGTGCTCGAGATCCCGGCCGAGCCCGTGCCGGTCGCCGAGACGGTGCGACCCACGGGTGCGCCGGTGTCGCAGCCCCCGCCGCCGGACCCTGCGAGCGCCGTGGCGTTGCCGCCGTCGGTGTCGCTCACGCCGGCCGAAATCGTCAGCCTTGAAGAGCAATTGCTGCACCGCGTGCTGCAGCGCGTCGACCTGTCGCTGGAAGAGCGATTGAGCGACGCCGTGTCAGCTGCCGTTCAGCATCAGCTCGACGAAATGGTGCCGCGTCTGCGCGGCGAAATCGAGGCCGTGCTGCGCGCGCTCGTCATCGAATCCATGGCCGCTGAACTCTGTGAAAACACAGGGGAAAACACAGGGTCTACGCCAACTTCCGGCGCATAAATCCTCGGCTAAACTGCGCCGCAGGTCGGAATGGCGTGAGGGTGCCGCTGGTCTGCGGCGCGAAACTTGCGAGGTCTGAACGCCCGGATCGAACGACCGGTTTTTATATCTTTTCATCCAAGTTCTGGAGGTTCTCATGCAATTGAAATGGACTGCGGTCGCACTGGCTGCACTCACGCTCGTGGCTTGCGGCAAGAAGGAAGAAGCTGCTGCACCGGCGGCACCGGCACCCACGGCTGCGGCTCCGGCCCCTGCTGCGCCTCCGGCTGATGCCCTGGTCGTCAAGATCGGCCACGTCGGCCCGACCAGCGGTCCCATTGCCCACCTCGGCAAGGACAACGAGCTCGGTGCCAAGATGGCCATCGAAGACCTGAATGCAAAGGGCTTCAAGATCGGTGACAAGGTTGCCAAGTTCGTGCTGGTTCCCGAAGACGACGCAGGCGATCCGAAGCAAGGCACCGCCGTCGCCCAGAAGCTGGTCGATGAAAAGGTCAACGGCATCGTCGGTCACCTGAACTCGGGCACCACGATCCCCGCTTCCAAGCTGTACAGCGACGCCGGCATTCCGCAGGTCTCGCCGTCGGCCACCAACCCCAAGTACACCCGCCAGGGCTTCAAGACCACGTTCCGCGTCGTGGCTGACGACACGCAGCTGGGCGGCACGCTCGGCAAGTACGCCGTCGAAACGCTCAAGGGCAAGAACATCGCCGTGATCGACGACCGCACGGCCTACGGCCAGGGCGTTGCCGAAGAGTTCGAGAAGGCTGCCAAGGCCGCCGGCGCGACCATCGTGGGCCACGAGTTCACGACCGACAAGTCGACCGACTTCAACGCCATCCTGACCAAGCTGAAGGCTGCCAAGCCCGACGTGCTGTTCTTCGGCGGCATGGACGCCGTGGGCGGCCCGATGCTCAAGCAGGTCAAGCAGCTCGGCCTGAACGTCAAGTTCATGGGCGGCGACGGCCTGTGCACCGGCGAACTGCCGAAGCTGGCAGGCGACGCCATCGGTGAAGACATGGTGGTCTGCGCCGAAGCCGGCGGTGTCGACGGCGACTTCAAGCAGCCGCTGGAAGACTTCAAGGCCAAGTTCAAGACCAAGAACGGCGTCGAAGTGCAGATCTACGCACCGTACGTGTACGACGCGGTCAACGTGCTGGCCGAAGCCATGGCCAAGGCCGGCTCGTCCGACCCGGAAAAGTACCTGCCTGAAGTCGGCAAGGTGCAATACAAGGGCGTGACCGGCCCGATCGCCTTCGACGAAAAGGGTGACATCAAGAACGGCGCCCTGACGCTCTTCACCTACAAGGGTGGCGTGCGCACGCAGATCGCCGTGGTGCGCTGATCGCATTGCAGCCAACGACCCTTCACCGGGTCGTTCCATGACAAAAGGGCCCTCGGGCCCTTTTTTCATTCAGGGGTGCGCGCCGCCGTGGCGCGGGTCGGCCTTCAGAGCGCGGCCAGGCCCGAGGGACGGTCCGCGTTGCAGTACTCGATGAAGGCGTCCAGGTCGCGCGACTTGTCGAACACCGCGTCGGCGCCCAGGGCCTGGCAGCGCGTGCGGATGTCCGGGGTGACGTAGTTGCTCAGCACCACGACCCGCTGGTGCGGGCCGCGCTCGCGGCAGCCCGACAGCACGCCCAGGCCCGAGCCTTCCTTGAGGAACAGGTCGACGATGAGCAACTGCCAGGCATCGGGGTGGGCGGCGAGCCAGGCGAGGGCGCCCGATTCGGTTTCGGCATAGCCGACGACATGGCCGTTGACGAGGTCCTCGAGGGCCGGGACCAGGTTGTCCCTGATGGTCTTGTTGTCCTCGACGAGGAACGTGATGAGGGCCATGCCGCGGTTTTGATGTGTGAACCAATAGCGTAGCGTGGCGCAAGCGGTCTCCGCGTAGGAGAAGGGAGAACGACGCACGCAAACCGTGCGGAAACAACGGCGGTCAGCGCTTGTCCGACGTCGCCTGCGTGCGGATGCGCGCCTTGAGCTGCTCGGCCAGCGCCTGGCTCTCGTCGCGCTCGGCGGTCACTTCGAGGCGCTTCTCGATTTCCTCGCTCAGCGCCGCATTCACTTCGGCCAGCTTCTCGGCCGACTGGGCGAGTTTTTCCTCGAGCTGGCTGGTGTGCTCGATGGCCTGCGCCACCTCGCCGACCTGGACCTCGTCCGGCAGTTCCTGTTCCAGCACGGTGCTCACGACGGCGAGGTTGTCCGAGGCGCGCTGCACATCGGCGGCCACCTGTTCGCTCTTTTTCAGGGTCTTGTCCAGCGAGGTGGTGCCGCGCGTCAAGGTGGGGGAAGGTCCGGCCATCGAGGCTCCTTTGCGGCAGGCGAAGTGGGGTGGAATGTCGGTCGATTCGATTCCGCGCATCGTACCGCCAGATGCGGCCTTGCTCAGGATTGGCAACGGTTGCTGCGGGGCAACAGGGTTCAGCCGAAGTCCTACGGAATCGGCCGCGAGTTTCGGACTGGGCCGATGGGGGATTTTTGCCGCCCCCGGGAAGATGCAGAACATCCTCTTCCCCCTCCAAGGCTCGCCATGATCAGACACGCACTCGTGATCGACCAGGTCGAACGCACCGGCCTCGCGCTGGCCACCTTCATGCGCCACGCCGGCATTCCCCGCGTGGACGTGACGCGCAGCGGCCATGGCTTTGTCGAGGCAGTACAGCACCGGCGCCACGACCTGCTGGTGGTGGACATCGACACGCCCGAAGTCACGGGCCTGCAGATGATCGATGCCGTGGTCGAGGCCGGCAGCCCCGCCGCGCTGGTGCTCATGAGCGCCCAGCCGCCGCGCATCCTGCAGGCGGCGCAAGACTACGCCCGGGCTCGCGGCGCGCGCGTGCTCTCGGCCATCGCCAAGCCGCGCACCATGGTCACGATGGCGTCGGCGGCGCAGGCCATGGCGCGCGAACGGCGCCACCGGGCCGGGCTGCGGTGCGGAAGCGCCCCACCTGCGAACGGCGCACCGGCGTTCACGGAAGCAGTCCTGCGCGAGGCGCTGGCCACGCGCCAGATCGCCGCCCACTTCCAGCCTCGGCACTGCGCGCGCACGGGCGTGCTGCGCGGCGCCGAGCTGCAGCCGGGCTGGTACCGGCCCGACGACACCTGGCTGTCCGCGGCCGACTTCCTGCCCGCCATTGCGCAGGCCGGCCTGCACGACGCGCTGGTGCAACGCATGCTCGAGTGCGCTTTCGAACTGCTCGGCTACATGCACAAGGACCACGGCCTGCGCCTGGGCGTGCGCGTGCCCGCGTCGGTGGCCGCCTCGGTGTCCTGGGCGCAGGGCGTGGCCGAGCAGGCCGAACGCGCCGGCATCGCCGCCGACCAGCTCGTGCTGGAGATTGCCGAAGACGGCGGCGCGCGCTGCAACGAGGTGCTGGCCGGCGCGGTCGCGCACCTGCGGCTGCGCGGGTTCCACTGCGCCATCGACCGTTTCGGCCAGGGCGACTCGACCCTGAGCCGCTGGTTCAAGGTGCCGTTCAGCGAGCTCCAGATCGACGCGCGCCAACTGGTACAGGCGCGCGAGAACCCGCATGCGCGCCACATCCTGGCGAGCGTGATCGCCATGGCGCGCGAACAGCATGCGACGCTGCTCGTGAAGGGCGTCGACGGCGAGCACGACCTCGCGTTGGCCCGCAGCCTCGGGTGCCACTTCACGCAGGGTGCGCAGCACGCCGCGCCGATGGCCGAGTCGGCCCTCGTGCAGTACGCGGCGCTGCTGCGCTATGCGGCGGGGCGCCCGCAGGCGCCGCACAACCCCGACGCGGGTTGAGGCGCGCTCAGGCGGCGCGCCGTGCCAGCACCGCTTCGGCGGCTGCCTGCAGTTCCGTCCAATCGGGGGCGATCACCGCCATCGCCTCCTGCTTCACCAGGACGCTGAGCCGACCGCACATCGCGGCAATGGCCGGCTCGCCGATCATGGCGAAGGCACCGCGCACCGCATGCAACTCGTCACCGATGACGCGCCGGTCGCCGGTCGCCAGGGCCTCGCGGACCTGCTGCGCGGAAGACGCCAGCGACGAGACCATCGCGTCGTGCAGGCGCGCGTCGAGCGGCGCGTGCGCAGGAGCGACCGGGGCGCTGGCCACCCGTGGCGGCGCAGCAGCGCCCAGCGTCTTGAGGATCGCCTGCTCCAGCGCCGGCAACAGCACCGGCTTGAGCAGCACCCCCGCGAAACCCGCCAGCGAGCATTGCTGGTAGCCCTCCTGCTCCAGGTGCGCCGTGATGGCGACGAGCGGGATCGACGGCATGCGCTCGCGCAGCCGCCGGGCCAGCGTGTAGCCGTCCATGCCGGGCATGTTCAGGTCGGTCAGCACGAGGTCGTAGCGCTGCGCGGCGAACAGGGCCAGCGCGGCGTTGCCGTCGGGTGCCACGTCGGCGGCGACGCCGAGCGCATCGAGCTGGTCGCTGATGAGGGCGCGGTTGGCCGGATGGTCGTCCACCACCAGCAGGCGCACGGGACGCAAGGGCAGGGCCGCGTCGGCAGCCCCGGTGTCCGGCGGTGCGACGACTTCGGGCGCCAGCGCCACCAGCGGCAAGGTCACCGTGAAGCACGAGCCCGCACCGAGCTGGCTGCTTACTGCGATCGTGCCGCCCATCTTGCGCGCCAGCCGCTGGCAGATCGACAGTCCCAGCCCCGAGCCGCCGAACTCGCGCGCGGTCGAGGCCGAGACCTGCATGTAGATGTCGAACAGGTGCGGAATCTGCTCGGGCGGCACGCCCATGCCGGTGTCGGTCACGCGGATCGCGACCGGCGAGGCCTGCCCCGGCGACAGCGGCCCGACCTCCAGCGTCACCGCGCCCGAGGCCGTGAACTTGATCGCGTTGCTCAGCAGGTTGACCACGATCTGGCGGATGCGCGTCGGGTCGCCTTCGTAGCCGGCGGCCAGGCCCGGGTGCACCACGCAGTCGAGCCGCAGTCCCTTGGCGTGCGCCGAAGGCTCGAACATCTGCGCGCAAGCCTGCACGATCTCGGGCAGCGCCACGCGCGTGGTTTCGAGCTTGAGGTGGCCCGATTCCATCTTCGACAGGTCAAGGATGTTGTTGACGATCTCGAGCAGGGTGCGCGAGGCCTGGCGCACCGACTGCAGGCGCCGGGCCTGCACCTCGGGCGGCGCGCCCTGGCCGAGCAGCTCGAGGTTGCCCAGCACCGCATTCAGCGGCGTGCGGATCTCGTGGCTCATGGTGGCGATGAACACCGACTTGGCGCGGTTGGCCGCCTCGGCTGCCTCGCGGGCTTCTTCGCGCTTCTTGTCGAGTTCGTTGCGCTCGGTGGTGTCGGAGAAGCTGCACAGCAGGGCGTCTGCGCCCTGGTAGCGCGTGCGCGTGCATTGCAGCAGCAGCTCGCAGGCCTGGCCGTTCTTCAGCGCCAGCGGCATGTCGGCGTCGTGCAGCGTGCCGCCCTGGGCGCGTTCGCGGTAGAGCGCGGCCATCTGGCGGTGCAGCGGCTCGGGCGGCGCGGTGGCCGCCGCGTAGTGTTCCATCAGGGTGTTCTGCAGCAGCACGCGCTCGTCGTCGAGCGCGATCAGGCAAACGCCGAACGACGAGGTCGCGATGATCGCGCGGTTGAGCTGCTCGCTCTCGAACACCCGCTGCGAGCGGCGATAGGCGGGCTCCAGCAGCTTGCGCCTGAAGAGCAGCAGCAGGCCCCAGAGCGTGCCCAGCACCACCAGCGTGGCGCCGCCGTAGCGCAGCAGCTGCGGCTTCAGCGTGGCGAAGACCGTGCGCCACGAGTAGGCGTAGACCAGCGACCAGCCGGTGCCGGCCAGCGGCGTCGAGAGGCTGAACACGCCCGCGCGGTAGGTTTCACGCGGCAGCGCGGGGCCGGCCTGGCGCAGGCTGTGGGCCAGCGCCGTGGCCATCAGCGCGCCGCCGTCGATGGCGTCGCCCGTGCGGTCGGCCGAGAGCAGCACCCGGCCCTGCGCGTCGACCAGCAGGGCGGCCGTGTCTTGCGGCGTGTGGCGCAGGCGGTCCTGCAGCACGCCCGAGGGCAGGTTGCTCACGAACACCATGAAGGGGCGGCCCTGGGCGTCGAAGCCGGGCTGCACCAGCTTGAAGGGCGATGCCCCCGGTGCCAGCAGGTCGGGCGCCGGCGGCTGCCAGGCCACGCGCCGCTGCATGCGCCACTGCGCGGCGAGTGCCGGGTCGCCGGCGAGATCACCGATGTCGTAGCTCAGGCGCGCGATGAGCGCTGCGGTGTCCGGCAGGCCGGTGCGAGCCAGCGCGCCCTGCAGGCCGCCTTCGGGCGCGGGCATCAGCGTGAGCAGGCGGTGGTCGGGGGTGTAGGCGTAGGCGCCCAGCGGCGAATTGCGCAGCTGTGCGACGGCGGTGACGCTGTAGGCCTGCATCTCGAGCATGCCCAGGTAGGGCGCGAATTCATGCAGGTCGTGGGTGTGGGCGGTGTCGACCGCGGCGATGGCCGGCGTCAGCTGGGCCCCGGCCTGCAGGACCACCTGGCCTCCGTCGCGCACGAAGGCCTCCAGCGTGCCGACGGCCGGCGGCGTCTGGCTGTTCCAGAGCAGCTCGGCATTTACCACGCCGCGGCGCATCGCCGCCTGCTTTTCCTCGATGTCGAGCTGCATCTGCGCGCTGTGCGCGGCCAGCGTGGTGCGCAGGTTCGCGAGTGCATTGGCGGCGGCGTTGTACAGCACGAGGCCCGCGGCCAGCACGATGAGCAGCGACAGCAGCGCGCCGCCGCCATAGAGCAGGGCGTGCTGGTAGCGGCGCAGCAGGTCCAGCTCCTGGGCCTGCCGGGAAGGTGTCGGGGCTGGAGGGGCGCTGGCGGGGAGGGCGGGCGGAGACATGGCGAAAAAGACGCGAATAAAAAATGATTGGCGGAAATGGTAGGGTGAATTGCACGTGGATTTCCATGAATTCCAGGAGTGCTTCTGTTTATAGGACGAGTCCTATGCAGGTATTTCTTTTTCAGGATTCGGCTGAGCCGGTGAGCGAGGCTGGGCTTCTGGAATTTCCATCTGTATTCTGCAGTCGCAGGTGTCGATGAAAAATAAATCATCTGTTCGGGTGGATTCGATCTCTTGCGAACAGATCGCTGGGTCGGCAAGGCTGCCCTGCAAATCGACAGTGACGAGCGGCAACGCCAATGGCCGCGCGACCTTCACGATGAGCTACCAATAGGCAAGCACCGCGCGAGCGATTTTCAGACGGGTCCGATTGGATTTTTGAGGCTGAAAACATAGGATTGAAAAATTACCTTTGTCGCCTCTTTGGCATCTGTGCAAGGGCGCTGGATTGAATATTTTTTAGAGGTCATCGATGATGAATATCTTGTGGATCAAGAAATTGTGGGAATTCCTGCGTGGCAAGCGAATGCAGGCAACCGGCTGCACGCGGCGAAGCGCGTTGTTCGGCGCTTTGGTGCTGGCAAATAAGCCATCGGCCACGGCTCGGAACGACAACTTCCTTTGAGCAGGCGGTCGCACTTGGCCTTGATCAAGATCGCAGGCGGATGGGGCCTCGACCCTTCATGGGGAGCGCGCTTATGCGGATGATCGGACACCGCCTGTCCATGGAGCGCTGCAGGCTCGGCCTGAGCGCCTCCGCCTTCGCGGTGCTCGGTGGCGTCGATGCCTCCGTGCAGGAGGCTTTCGAAAAAGGCGCGCGCCACCCCGACGCGGCCTACCTGGCCACCATGGCCGTCATCGGCATCGACGTGCTGTACGTCGTGACCGGCATGCCCACCTGCACCGAAGACCTGTCGGTGAGCCGCGAGGAGGTGTCGCTGCTGCGCGCCTACCGGACCTCGGACGACGCCGGCAAGAAAGCCGCGCACGCGGCGCTCCAGGCCATCGCGCAGGCCTTCCCGGGCGACATGCTGTCGGCCTCGGGCGCGCGCGCTTCGCAGCCCGCTGCCGCGGCGCCTCCCACCGAAACCGCCTGAGCCGTTCACCTGCGCGCCGCGGCCCCGCCCGCGCAAGACCGGCGGGTAAGATGCCCCGGCGCAGCGCCCGGACCCTCGTCCGCCGGCCACGCCGGCAAGCGAAAGGGAAAAAACAATGGCAATGGACCGCTTCGAAATCCGCGTCGTTCTGGCCGACGACCATCCCGGCATGCTGGCCGGGGTCCGGCATGAGCTGGCGTCGGTCGAGACCCTCACGCTGGTGGGCGAGGTGGCCAATTCGACCGGGCTCATGGCGCTGCTGGAGACCACGCCCTGCGATGTGCTGGTGTCCGACTACGCGATGCCGGCCGGCGAGTTCGGCGACGGCGTGCCGCTGTTCAAGCTGGTGAAGCGGCGCTTTCCCGACACGCAGATCGTGGTGATGACCATGCTCGACAACCCGGCGGTGCTGCACTCGCTGGTGTCCAGTGGCATCCGCTGCATCGTGAGCAAATCGGATGCGGTGGCGCACCTCATTCCCGCCATCCACGCCGCCCGCACCGGCGGCACGTACTACTCGCCGACCATGGACGCGGTGGTGCGCTCCATCGACTGGGAGGTGCGCAGCCGCAACGCCGCGGGCGTGCTGAGCCAGCGCGAGTCGGAGGTGGTGCGGCTGTATGCGTCGGGGCTCACGATCAACGAGATCGCCGAGCAGCTGCACCGCAGCAAGAAGACCATCAGCACGCAAAAGACCAAGGCGATGGAAAAGCTGGGCATCGAGCGCGATGTCGACCTGTTGCGCTACGCGCTCGAAAACGGCCTGACGGCCACGGTGACGGGCGCGCCGCAAGGCTGACCCGCGTGTGGCCTCAGGGCCAGGGCAACGCCGGCAGGCCCGGCGGTGGCGGCGGGGGAGCCGCCGACGTGCTCATGAGCCCCGTCTCCATGCCGTAGCGCACGAGGTCCATGTCGCGCAGGATGCCGAGCTTGGCCATGGCCGAGCCCTTCTGCGTGCTGATGGTCTTCTTGCTGCGGTGCAGCCGCTCGGCGATCTCCGTCACCGTGAGGCCCGACACGAACATGCGCACCACCTCGAGCTCGCGCTTGGAGAGCATGGCGTGCGGCTGGGTGTCGGTGCGGTGCGGCGCGGTGCGCGCGGCGATCTCCGCCATGCTGGGCGACAGGTAGCGTCCGCTCGCGTAGGCCGCATGCACGGCCGGCAGCAGGTGGCTCACCGAGTCGGCCTTGTTCAGGATGCAGGGCACGCCGATGTCCAGCAGTGAATGGATGATGCCGGGGTTGTCCAGCATGGTCATCACCACGATCTTCAGCCGCGGGTAGCGCTGGCGCACCAGCGCGAACAGCGCGATGCCGTCGCCGTGCAGGCCGCCGGGCATGGCGTAGTCGGACACCAGGATCTGGCAGTCGTGCTGCTTGAGCATCTCCATCATCTCGGTGGAGTCGCGCGCGGCGCCCACGACGGTGACCGCCTGGCTTTCGCGCAGCGTGCTCTCGATGCCGATGCGAACGGCGGGATGGTCGTCCGCGATCAGGACGCGGAGATTGAATGGCTTCATGGCGGACCTGTGGAACGCAGAGGGGTCGGACCTGCGCGCGCCGCGTGCAGGAAGGGCTGCTGTCGAACGCCCGGCCCCCGGCGTCGGGGACGTCTGAAAAAGGGGCCGGTGGCGGGTGCCTCGGGCGATGCCAGCAGGGGATGACTGGACTTTAGGAGGGCATCGGTCCTGCGTTAAGCGGCCTGATCCGATAGCGGGCCGCCAATGCATAGGACCCGTCCTAATTTGTAAGACGCGGGGTGCCTGGGGCTAGGACCGGGGGCGCCGGCGGATCGGATCGGGTCCGAAAACGGGTTCGGACCCGGGCAGCTTCAGGCCGCGGCCGCGCCCTCGGGCGCCCGGCGTGCGAGCGCGGCGCGCGCCGCCGGCTCGAAGCGCTCGAAGGCCTGCGCCAGCGCGGGCAGGTCGGCGTCGCGCAGCTGCGTTTCCATGGCGACGCAGTCGGCGGCGAGCCCGGCTTCGTGGATCAGCGCGAAGGCGCCGCGCAGCGAATGCAGCCCGGCACCGAGCGCGGCGCTGTCGCCGGCGTCCAGCGCCGCGCGGATGGCCGCCGCGGTGTCGGCCAGTGACTGCGCGAGCGGCCGGTGCACCGACGCGGGCAGGGTGCCCTGGGCGATGTCCTGCCGCCGGGCGCCGGCCGATGGCGCGGCCTCGGGGTCGCGCAGGGTCAGCTGCCGCACGGTCTGGTCGAGCGTGCCCAGCAGGATGGGCTTGATCAGCGCGGTGTCGATGCCCGCCGATTCGCAGCGCTCGCGTTCGCGCACCGCGACGTCGGCCGTGAGCGCCACGATGGGCACACGCGAGCCCTGTGCGCGCAGCGCGCGCGCCAGCGTGTAGCCGTCCATGCCCGGCATGTTGATGTCGGTGATGATGAGGTCGTGCCGCCGCCGGGCGAACAGGTCGAGCGCCTGCAGGCCGCCCGAGGCCTGGTCGGAGGTGTAGCCCAGCGCCTCGAGCTGCATCTTCACCAGCTCGCGGTTGGCCGGATGGTCATCCACCACAAGGATGTGCGCCGCCGGCGCGGCCGTGTCGGCGCCGGTGGCCGGCGGTGCGGGCGCGCGCGGGGGCAGGGCGGGCGCGGCAGGCAGCGGCAGCGTGACCAGGAAGGTGCTGCCCTTGCCCGGCGAGCTCACCACCTGGATGTCGCCACCCATGAGCCCGGCCAGCCGGCGGCACAGCGCCAGCCCCAGGCCGGTGCCGCCGAAGCGGCGCGCGATGCTGCTGTCGGCCTGCGTGAAGGGCTCGAACAACGCCTTCTGCTGCGCCGCCGTCATGCCGATGCCGGTGTCGCTCACGCCAATCACCACCGGCGAGGCGGGGTCGGCGTCGTCCTTCAGGTAGACCTCGAGCAGCACGTCGCCGGTGTCGGTGAACTTGATGGCGTTGCTCAGCAGGTTCATGAGCAGCTGGCGCAGGCGCGTCGGGTCGCCGAGGTGGTGCGGGGCGAGGGCGTCGTCGATCACGCAATCGAGCGCCAGGCGCTTGGCCTGCGCCAGCGGCGTGAAGACCGCGATCACCTGCCGCGCCGTGTCCGCGAGGTCGAAGCGGATCGACTCCAGGCGCATCTGGTCCGACTCGATCTTCGAGAAGTCGAGGATGTCGTTGATGCTGCCCAGCAGTGCGGTCGACGACGACGTCACGGCGCCGAGCCGCTCGTTCTGCGCGGCCGACAGCGGCGAGCGCTGCAGCAGCTCGAGGTTGCCCATGATGGCGTTCAGCGGCGTGCGGATCTCGTGGCTCATCATGGCCAGGAAGGCCGACTTCGCATGGTTGGCCTGGTGCGCGGCCTCGCGCGCGCTTTCCAATGCACGCTCGGCGTTCTTGCGCGTCGTGATGTCGGAGAAGTTGCACAGCAGCACGTCGCTGCCCTGGTACTTGGTGCGCACCACGCTCACCAGCAGCTCGGTGACCTCGCCGCTGGCCAGCGTCACGGGCAGCTCCAGGTCGGGCAGCCATTCGGGAGCGCCGGGCGCGTCGTCGTACAGGCGCAGCAGGCGCTGCGGCAGGGGCGGGTCTTCGGGGCGCGCGTTGTCGGTGCAGGCCTGCATCACCTGGTTCTGCAGCAGCACCTCGCCCGAGGGGTAGCGCAGCAGCGCCAGGCCCGAGGGCGTGGTCGCGACCATGGTGCGGTTGAGGTTCTCGCTCTCCACGATGCGCTGGGAGCGCGCATAGCCGGGCCGGAACACCTTGCGGTCGAGCAGGAGCAGCGCGGCCCAGACGAAGGCGATGAGCAGCAGCATGGCGCCCGCGTAGAGCGCGAACCGCAGCCCCAGCTCGGACGCGATGGTGCGCCACGAAAAGGCGTAGAGGTAGGTCCAGTTGGCGTCGGCGATCGGGGCGCGCAGCGTGAAGAGGCCGTCGCGGTACTGCAGCGTGGCGCTGTTGGCGGCCAGCGACGGCTGCGAGAGTTGCAGCGCGCGCGCCTGCAGGCCCTCGGTGCCGTTGGGGCCGTGCGTCTCGGCGATCACCCGGCCCGACGGGTCCACGAACATCGAGGCCTCGTCGTGGCGCTCGTTCGACAGGTGCGCGGTGATGATGTCCAGCGGGTAGTCGTTCACCAGCACGACGAAGGGCTTGCCGTCGTGGAAGCCGGGCTGCGCCAGCCGCAGCACCGTCTCGCCGGTGAAGGGGCTCACGGCGGGTGGCAGCCACACGGCCGTGCCGCTGTCGCGCAGGCGGGCGACGACGGCCGGGTCGCTCAGGTCGCCGAGCTCGGGCGGCGCGATGCGCTGGAGCAGGTCTTCGGTGCTGCGCGCGCCGTGGCGCTCGAACAGGTCGGCCGCGGCGGGGGCCGGCACCACGGCCAGAAAGCGCAGGTCGGGCGCATAGAAATAGCTGGAGTGCAGCGTCAGCGTCTTCGTGTAGGCCGCCGAGCGGTAGCCGACCTCTTCGGCCAGCCCGAGGTACTGCGCGAAGCTGTCGGCCGGGCGCTGCGCCGAGAGGTCGCCCAGCAGCAGCATCGGCGGGAAGTCCTTGTTGCTGGGCAGCACCAGCCGGCCGTCGTGCGCGGCGAAGGCGTCGACCAGCGACTGCGGCGCGCGCGCGCGCCGTTCCCAGGCGCCTTCCTCGTGAAAGATGTTGATCCGCGCCGAGCCCTGGCGCACGAAGAGTTCGAGGTGGAGCAGGGCCTTGCGCGCATTGAACTCGGCTTGTCGCTCCGCGACGAGAGCATCACGCCGGTGGCGGCCAGCAGCACGAGCGAGGTGACGGCGCCGCCCACGTACAGCAGCGCGCGCTGGTAGCGGTTCAGCAGGCTGATCACACCGCGTGGGGTGGCGCGCGACGCGCCGAAGCCGAAGAAACGCGGGAGATCGCTGGGCATCATGGCATCCGTGTGATCGGAGCGGGCAGGAGATGCCTGCCATCGTAGGGCACTGGCGTGCCCCGATGCGGGTTCGAAGGCGCCAAAGAAAAACGGGGCACAAGGCCCCGTTGTTCATGACTTCTCTGGCGGAGCAGGCGGGATTCGAACCCGCGGAGGGCTATTAACCCTCACACGCTTTCCAGGCGTGCGACTTAAACCGCTCATCCACCGCTCCTGAGCCCACGATTGTAGCGCGGGTTTTCAGCCGTTTTCAGGTCGGGCCAGAGCTTTTACCGGTTTGGATCATGCGCATGGCCGACGAGATCAGCGCCGCCGTCTCGGTCATGTTGCTCGGCACGATGAGCGTGGTCTTCGAATCGGCGGCCACCTTGCCGTAGGCATCGACGGCGCGCTCGGCCACCTTCAGCTGCACGGCCTGTTCGCCGCCCGGCTGGCGGATGGCGGCGGCCACGCGCTCGATGGCGTCTGCGGTGGCGGTGGCCACGGCTGTGATGGCAGCGGCTTCACCTTGCGCGTTGTTGATCTGCGCCTGCTTCTCGCCCTCGGAGCGGGCAATGAAGGCTTCGCGTTCGCCGGTGGCGATGTTGATCTGTTCCTGGCGTCGGCCTTCCGAGGCCGCGATGAGCGCGCGCTTGCCGCGTTCGGCGGTGATCTGCGCCTGCATGGCCAAGAGGATTTCCTTGGGCGGCGTCAGGTCCTTGATTTCGTAGCGCAGCACCTTCACGCCCCAGTTGAGCGCGGCCTCGTCGATGGCGGCCACGACCTGGGCGTTGATCACGTCGCGCTCCTCGAAAGTCTTGTCGAGCTCGAGCTTGCCGATCACGCTGCGCAGCGAGGTCTGTGCGAGCTGGGTCACGGCCACGATGTAGTTCGACGAGCCGTAGCTGGCGCGCATCGGGTCGGTCACCTGGAAGTACAGGATGCCGTCGACCTGCAGCTGCGTGTTGTCGCGCGTGATGCAGATCTGGCTGGGCACGTCGAGCGGGATTTCCTTCAGGCTGTGCTTGTAGGCCACGCGGTCGATGAACGGGATCAGGAAGTTCGGGCCGGGCGTCATGGTGCCGTGGTATTTGCCCAGGCGCTCGCGCACCCATGCGTTCTGCTGCGGCACGAACTTGACCGACTGGCTGATGAAGATGATCGCGATGACCAGGATGATGAGAGGAACGGAAAATTCCATGGTGTTGCTTCCTTTTCGAATGCGTTTTTCTGACTGACCGATTGAACTGTTAGATCTGCTAGATCTTGTCGACCACGAGGCGGCTGCCGACCACCTCGACCACGCGGTGTTCGCCGGTGGAGGGCGCATGGCCCGCGCGCAGCACGACGGTCCATTGCGAGCCGCGGTAGCGCACGGTGGCGGTGCCGTCGAGGTTCCAGGCATCGACGTACACGCTCTCGCCGATGTCCAGGTTGAGGTCGCGGTTGGCCTCGCTGGAGGGCTCGGCAGGGCGGTTGCGGCGGATCAGGTACCAGGTCACGACTGCGCCCACGCCGACCACGGCGGCCACCAGCAGCTGCGTGACGAGGCTGAAGCCCAGGTGCGCGGCGATGGCTGCGGCGGCGAAGCCGGCGGCCAGCAGCAGCAGGTACACCGTGCCGGACAACAACTCGGCCACGATGGCCGCGCCTGCGATCAACCACCAGAAGGTGGGATTTCCCATGGCAACTCCTCTCTTCTTTTGTTACTTGGACCTTCGCCATTCTGCGGCATGGCGCGCCATGCGCCTGTGTCGCGTAGGGATATGGCGCCCGGTGGGGCTGCTTGGGCCGGCTTGCCCTGCGGGGCTTGCAGGCGCCTGGCGCAATCCGTCATCCGAATTCCGTACACTTCGCGCCTCGCTCATTGCCTGTCTGACTGCCCGTCCGGAGCCCCGCTCATGAAATTTCGCTTTCCCATCGTCATCATCGACGAGGACTTCCGCTCCGAAAACACTTCGGGCCTCGGCATCCGCGCGCTCGCGCAGGCCTTCGAAAGCGAGGGCTTCGAGGTGCTGGGCGTCACGAGCTACGGCGACCTGAGCCAGTTCGCGCAGCAGCAAAGCCGCGCCAGCGCCTTCATCCTGTCGATCGACGACGAAGAGTTCTCGGTCGGCCCCGACCTCGACCCGGCCGTGCTGAGCCTGCGCAGCTTCATCGGCGAGGTGCGTCGCAAGAACGCCGACGTGCCGATCTACATCTACGGCGAGACCAAGACCTCGCGCCACATCCCGAACGACATCCTGCGTGAGCTGCACGGCTTCATCCACATGTTCGAGGACACCCCCGAATTCGTGGCGCGCCACATCATCCGCGAGGCCAAGAGCTACCTGGAAGGCGTGCAGCCGCCGTTCTTCAAAGCGCTGATCGACTACGCCGAAGACGGTTCGTACTCGTGGCACTGCCCTGGCCACTCGGGCGGCGTGGCGTTCCTGAAGAGCCCGGTGGGCCAGATGTTCCACCAGTTCTTCGGCGAGAACATGCTGCGCGCCGACGTCTGCAACGCGGTGGAAGAACTGGGCCAGCTGCTCGACCACACCGGCCCGGTGGCGGCCAGCGAGCGCAATGCGGCGCGCATCTTCAATGCCGACCACTGCTTCTTCGTGACCAACGGCACCAGCACCAGCAACAAGATGGTGTGGCACCACACGGTGGCGCCCGACGACGTGGTGGTGGTCGACCGCAACTGCCACAAGTCGATCCTGCACGCGATCATCATGACCGGCGCGATCCCGGTGTTCATGAAGCCCACGCGCAACCACTTCGGCATCATCGGCCCGATTCCGAAGAGCGAGTTCGAGCAGAGCGCCATCAAGGCCAAGATCAAGGCCAACCCGCTGCTCGCCGACGTGGATCCGAACAAGGTCAAGCCGCGCGTGATGACGCTCACCCAGTCGACCTACGACGGCGTGATCTACAACACCGAGACCATCAAGAACATGCTCGACGGCTACGTCGACACGCTGCACTTCGACGAAGCCTGGCTGCCGCACGCCGCCTTCCACCCGTTCTACGGCGCGTACCACGCGATGGGCAAGCGCCGCGTGCGCCCGAAGGAATCGCTGGTGTTCGCCACGCAGTCGACGCACAAGCTGCTCGCCGGCATCAGCCAGGCCAGCCACGTGCTGGTGCAGGACTCGCAGAACCGCGCGCTGGACCGGGACCTCTTCAACGAGGCCTACCTGATGCACTCGTCGACCAGCCCGCAGTACGCGATCATCGCGAGCTGCGACGTGGCCGCCGCCATGATGGAGCCGCCCGGTGGCACCGCGCTGGTGGAAGAGAGCATTCTGGAAGCGCTCGATTTCCGCCGCGCCATGCGCAAGGTCGAGGAAGAGTTCGGCAAGGACGAGTGGTGGTTCAAGGTCTGGGGCCCCGAGAAGCTCGTCGACGAAGGCATCGGCCGCGCCGAAGACTGGATCATGCACGGCGAGAAGAACGGCAAGCCCAAGAGCAAGAAGTCGCCGCGCAACTGGCACGGCTTCGGCGAACTGGCCGACGGCTTCAACATGCTCGACCCGATCAAGTCGACCATCGTCACGCCGGGCCTGGACCTGGAAGGCAACTTTGCCGAGACCGGCATCCCCGCCAGCGTGGTGACCAAGTTCCTGGCCGAGCACGGCGTGATCGTGGAGAAGACGGGCCTGTACAGCTTCTTCATCATGTTCACCATCGGCATCACCAAGGGCCGCTGGAACACGCTGCTCACGGCGCTGCAGCAGTTCAAGGACGACTACGCGCGCAACCAGCCGATGTGGCGCATCCTGCCCGAGTTCTGCCAGCAGCACCCGGGCTACGAGCGCCTGGGCCTGCGCGACCTGTGCCAGCACATCCACCAGCTGTACGCGCGCTACGACGTGGCTCGCCTCACGACCGAGATGTACCTGAGCGACCTGACGCCGGCCATGAAGCCCAGCGACGCCTTCGCCCACATCGCGCACCGCAAGACCGAGCGCGTGGAGATCGACGAGCTCGAAGGCCGCATCACCACCAGCCTGATCACGCCGTACCCGCCGGGCATTCCGCTGCTCATCCCGGGCGAAGTGTTCAACAAGAAGATCGTCGACTACCTCAAGTTCTCGCGCGAGTTCAACCTGCAGTGCCCGGGCTTCGAGACCGACATCCACGGCCTGGTGGCGCGCATCGACGAGACGGGCAAGAAGCGGTACTACGCGGACTGCGTGCGTCAGGCAAGTTGAAAGAGGAGCGTGCCCAGGTGAGGGGCACGGTCTGCGAAGGCTGGGCTAGCCTTCGCGCACCCGCATGAAGCGGGCAAATTTGGGCAACCCGCTCGGGTGCGTGCCGTTGTAGCGGTAGGTGACCAGGCTGCCGATCGGCGGTGGCTGGTCGCGCTCGGCGTCGGTCAGGCCGGTGCCGAGCCGGAAGCGCTGGCCGTCAGGCATCTCGACCATCAGCGCGCCGAGCCGGCCGTGGTGCTTGCCCTTGCCAGGCAGGTGCGCGACCACGCGGGCCTCGGCGTCTTCGAAGGGCTTGACCTTGAGCAGGTCGTTGTTGCGCTCGCCGCGGTACATCGACGCGCCCCGGTGCAGCATCAGGCCTTCGCCGCCCATCTTCACGGTCTTGTCGAGCAGCGCCTGCAGGTCTTCGTGCGTGGTGGCGGGCTGCTGCGGCACGGCCACCACCCAGGGCGCGTCGGTGATCGGCAGCAGCTTGCGCAGCGCCGCGAGGCGGGTGTTGAAGTCCCCGCCCTGGGCCGGCAGATCGAACACCATGAAACGGATCTCGTGCCAGGCGGTGTCGCTGGGCGTCTGGCTGCGCACGGTGGACATCGTGTGGTTGAAGCGCCCACGTCCCGCCCACAGTTCGCCGTCGAGCGGCTGCTTGGGCAGCGAGGCGGTGAACCAGGCCGGTGCCATGACGGGCTCGCCGCCACGGGTCCAGAGCTTCTGGCCGTCCCAGTAGCCGCGCACGCCGTCGAACTTCTCGCTGACCCAGTAGCCCGCGAGCGACATGCCGGGGCGGTACACCTCGGCCAGCATCAGGGCGGGGGCGGCCACGCGCGCGAACGCGGCGCGGCCCGAAAGGGCTGCGCCCAGTCCCGCGAACAGGAGGAGGGTGCGTCGGTTCAACACGGTGGCAGGCGCTGGGAGCCGAGAGGGGAAATTACTCCGCCATGCCTCCGACCACGTTGCTGAAGCCGCCGTCCACGTAGGTGATCTCGGCGGTCACGCCGCTGGCCAGATCGCTCAGCAGGAAGGCAGCCACGTTGCCGACTTCCTCGATGGTCACGTTGCGGCGGATGGGCGAGGCGTCGGCCACGGCCGTGAGGATCTTGCTGAAGCTCTTGATGCCGCTGGCGGCGAGCGTCTTGATGGGGCCGGCGCTGATGCCGTTCACGCGCATGCCCTTCGGGCCGAGCGAGGCGGCTGTGTAGCGCACCGACGCCTCGAGCGAGGCCTTGGCCAGGCCCATGGTGTTGTAGTTGGGCAGCGCGCGCTCGGCACCCAGGTAGGTCAGCGTGAGCAGGGCCGACTTGTCGTTGAGGTAGGGCAGGGCCGCCTTGGCCATGGCCGGGAAGCTGTACGCACTGATGTCGTGCGCGATCTTGAAGCCTTCGCGCGAGAGGCCTTCCAGGAAGTCGCCGGCGATCGATTCGCGCGTGGCGAAGCCGATGCTGTGCACGAAGCCGTCGAAGGTGGGCCAAGTCTGGGCGAGGTCGGCAAAGAGCTTGTCGATCTGCGCGTCGTCGCCCACGTCGCAGTCGAAAATCAGTTTCGAGCCGAAGTCTGCGGCATATTCGGTGATACGGTCCTTGAATCGCTCGCCGACATAACTGAAGGCGAGTTCCGCGCCCTGGTCGTGACAGGCCTTGGCAATGCCATATGCAATGGAGCGATTGCTCAACACACCGGTGATCAACAGTTTCTTGCCGGAAAGAAAGCCCATGAAGTTGCCTCGTGAAAATCTTGGGCAGAATTCTCGCATGCGAGGTTGGCTGCTCTGGATGTTGGCGCTCCTGGCGCTGCCCTCGTGGGCGGCGCACGGGCTGGGCATGGGTTACGAGCCCAAGTACCCGGCATCGTTCACGCATTTCGACTACGTGAACCCCAACGCGCCCAAGGGCGGCGACCTGACCCTGTCGGCCGCCGGCAGCTTCGACAAGCTCAACCCCTTCACCCTGCGCGGCGTGCCCCCGGTGGGCATGGGCTACAGCGCCAACGGCTTCGTGTTCTCCGAGTACGGCCTGCTCTTCGACTCGCTGACCACGCCGAGCGAGGACGAGCCCTTCTCGCAGTACGGCCTGCTGGCCGAGGACATCCAGCTGGCGCCCGACCGCTTGAGCGTCACGTTCCGGCTGAACCCCAAGGCGCGGTTTTCCGACGGCTCGCCGGTGCTGGCGAAAGACGTGAAGTACTCCTTCGACACCCTGCGCAGCAAGGCGGCCGGGCCGACCTTCCGCTCGTACTGGGCCGACATCAAGGAGGCCGTGGTGACGGGCGAGCGCACCATCCGCTTCGACTTCGTGCGCCAGAACGCCGAGCTGCACATGATCATCGGCGGGTTGCCGGTGTTCTCCAGCGCCTGGGGCAAGGGCAAGCCCTTCGACCAGATCGTGACCGAGGCGCCGATCGCGAGCGGGCCGTACGTGGTGGACAGGGTCGATTTCGGCAAGTTCATCTCCTACCGCCGGCGCCCGGACTACTGGGCCGCCAACCTGCCGGTGCGCAAGGGGATGTTCAACTACGACACGGTGTCGTACCAGTATTTCAAGGACTCGCTCGGCGAGGAAGAGTCGCTCAAGGCCGGCGCGCTCGACGCGATGGAAGAGCGCTCGATCATCGCGTGGGTGCGCCGCTACAAGGGCCGCCGCTTCGACTCCGGCGAGCTGGTCAAGGAAGAGATCGCGCATCGCCGCTTCACCGGCATGCAGGGCCTGGCGCCCAACCTGCGGCAGCCGCGCTTCGCCGACATGCGCGTGCGCAGGGCGCTGGCGCTGGCCTTCGACTTCGACTGGCTCAACGCCCACCTGTTCTACGGCCGCCGCGGGCGCACCCAGAGCTACTTCCAGAACAGCGACGACCTCATGGCGCAGCCCGAGGTCAGCCCCGAGGAGCAGGCGCTGATCGACAAGCTCAAGACCCGGCAGCGCTACCTCGACAACACGAAGGGCGAGTTGCCGCGCCCCGACGGCAGCGGCGACACCGCCGAGGGCCTGCGGCGCAACCTCGTGAAGGCGCAGGAACTGCTCAAGGAGGCCGGCTGGACCTACCGCGACGGCGCGCTGCGCGACAAGGCCGGCACGCCGTTCGTGATCACCATCGACATCGCCGACCGCAGCTCGGGCGTGGTGCTCGCGCCGTATGCGCGCAACCTCGGCAAGCTGGGCATCCGGCTGGACTACCGCCTGCGCGACCCGAGCCTGCTGAAGAAGAAGCTGGACGACTTCGACTTCGACATGGCCATCAGCCTCGTCGGTGGCTCGTCGAGCCCGGGCAACGAGCTGTACGACGACTTCGGCTCGAAATCGGCGAGCGAGAAGGGCAGCCAGAACCTGAGCGGCATCAGCGACCCGGTGGTCGACGAGATCGTCGAGGTGATCGTCAACAGCCACGACCGCGCCTCGCTCGCGGCGGCCGCGCGGCTGCTGGACCGCTACTTGCTCCACCAGCACTACATGACCCCGATGTACTACGGCAAGCAGTATTTCATTGCCCACAAGCGAAAGCTGCGTCGCCCGGACGCGCCCTTGCCGCAGCGCCTGCTCGCGGGGTCGGCGATGCTGACGATGTGGTGGATCGAGCCGAGCGCCAAGTAAGAGAACAAGAACACGCATGGCCGCCTACCTGATCCGACGCCTCCTGCTGATCGTTCCGACGCTGTTCGGCGTGCTGCTGCTGAACTTCGCCATCGTGCAGTTCGTGCCGGGCGGTCCGGCCGAGCAGCTGCTCTCGCAACTCACCAACAAGGAGAACCGCATCTCGGGCGGCCCCACCGGCCGCACGCTCGACGCCAAGCAGGTGGCCGAGATCAAGGCGCTCTACGGCTTCGACAAGCCGGCCCCCGAGCGCTTCTGGCAGATGCTCAAGCAGTTCGCCCGCTTCGACCTGGGCAAGAGCTTCTTCCAGAGCAAGGACGTGTGGCAGCTCATCAAGGAGAAGCTGCCGGTGTCGATCAGCCTGGGGCTGTGGACCTTCTTCATCAGCTACCTGATCGCGGTGCCGCTCGGGGTGGCCAAGGCCGTGCGCGCGGGCTCGCGCTTCGACTTCTTCACGACGCTGCTGGTGCTCGTCGGCTACGCCATTCCGGGCTTCGTGCTGGGCGTGGCGCTGCTGGTGATCTTCGGCGGCCAGCTGCAGTGGTTCCCGCTGCGCGGGCTGACCTCGCCGAACTGGGAGTCGCTGAGCTGGGGCGCGCGCATCGTCGACTACCTGTGGCACATCACCTTGCCGGTGACGGCCATGGTGCTGGGCAGCTTCGCGATCACCGCGATGCTCACCAAGAACTCCTTCCTCGAGGAAATCCGCAAGCAGTACGTGTTGACGGCGCGGGCCAAGGGGCTGGCCGAGCGGCAGGTGCTGTGGAAGCACGTGTTCCGCAACGCGCTGATCCCGATCATCACGGGCTTTCCGACGGCGTTCATCGGCGCCTTCTTTTCGGGCGCGCTGCTGATCGAGACGCTGTTCTCGCTCGACGGCATGGGCCTGCTGAGCTACGAGAGCGTGCTGCGGCGCGACTACCCGGTGTTCCTGGGCACGCTCTATCTGTTCACGCTGATCGGGTTGGTGACCAAGCTCATCTCCGATCTTTGCTACGTCTGGGTCGATCCGAGGGTGAAGTTTGACTGAAGCCGCCGCCGTGTCCGTGAGCCCCGGGCGCCGTGCCTGGCGCCGTTTCCGCCGCAACCCGCTGGGGTTCTGGAGCTTGGTCGTCTTCTCGGCGCTGGTGGTGCTGAGCCTGTTCGCCGACGTGCTCTCCACCGACAAGCCGCTGGTGGTGCGCTACGAAGGCCAGACCTACTTCCCCGTGCTGCGCGACTATTCCGAGAAGACCTTCGGCGGCGACTTCGAAACGCCGGCCGACTACCTCGACCCCTTCATCGAGCAGCGCATCACGCAGGGCGACAACTGGGCGCTGTATGCGCCCAACCGCTACGGCCCGGCCACGCTCAACTATTTCTCGAAGCCGCCGAACCCCGCCGCGCCCTCGCACGCGAACCTGCTGGGCACCGACGAACGCGGGCGCGACCTGCTGGCCCAGCTGATCTACGGCTTTCGCGTGAGCGTGCTGTTCGCGCTGGCGCTCACGGTGGTCGGGGTGGTGCTGGGCATCGCGACCGGCGCCGTGCAGGGCTTCTTCGGCGGCAAGATCGACCTGACCTTCCAGCGCCTGATCGAGATCTGGAGCGCGATGCCCGAGCTGTACCTGCTGATCATCTTCAGCGCGATCTTCACGCCGAGCGTGTCGCTGCTCTTGATCCTGCTGAGCCTGTTCGGCTGGATGGGACTGTCGGACTACGTGCGCGCCGAGTTCCTGCGCAACCGCCAGATGGACTACGTGCGCGCCGCGCGCGCGCTCGGCGTGGGCAACCTGCAGATCATGTGGCGCCACATCCTGCCCAACAGCATGGTGCCGGTCGTCACCTTCCTGCCGTTCCGCATGAGCGCGGCCATCCTCGCGCTGACCTCGCTCGACTTCCTCGGACTGGGCGTCCCGCCCGGCACGCCGTCGCTCGGCGAACTGTTGAGCCAGGGCAAGGGCAACATCGATGCGTGGTGGATCTCGCTGTCCACCTTCTGCGTGCTGGTCGTCACGCTGATGCTGCTGACCTTCATGGGCGACGCGCTGCGCGATGCGCTCGATCCCCGGAAGGCCGACAAATGACGACGCGCGACACGACGAAGAACCAGCCCCTGCTCGACGTGAAGGGGCTGCGCGTCGCCTTCGGCGGCAAGCCGGTGGTGCACGGCATCGACCTGCAGATCGCGGCGGGCGAAAAGCTCGCGCTGGTCGGCGAGTCGGGCTCGGGCAAGACGGTCACGGCGCTGTCGCTGCTGCGGCTGGTGCAGAACGCCGACCTTGGCGGGGTGGCGACTCTCTTGGGGTCGCAGGCGCAGCGCGGTGCGCGTGACCTGCTGTCGATTCCGGAGCGTGAGCTGCGCGGCATCCGCGGCAAGGAGATCGCGATGATCTTCCAGGAGCCGATGACTGCGCTCAATGCGCTGTACACCGTGGGCGACCAGATCGCCGAGGTGCTCGAGTTGCACGAAGGGCTGTCGGCCCGCGCCGCACAGGAGGCGGCGGTGCAGCTGCTGGCCGACACCGGAATTCCCGAGCCAGCGCGGCGGGCGAGGTCGTATCCGCATCAGCTGTCGGGCGGGCAGCGCCAGCGCGCCATGATCGCGATGGCCCTGGCCTGCAAGCCGCGCCTGCTGCTGGCGGACGAGCCGACCACGGCGCTCGATGTCACGGTGCGCGCGCAGATCCTCGAGCTGCTGGCCGACCTGCAGCGCAAGTACGGCATGGCCGTGCTGCTCATCACCCACGACCTGAACCTGGTGCGCCGTTTCGCCGACCGGGTGGCGGTGATGGAACGCGGCCACATCGTCGAGCACGGCCCGGTGGGCACGGTGTTCGAGGCGCCGCAGCATGCCTACACCCGCAAGCTGATCGACAGCCATCCGGCGCGCGACGTGGCCGAGGCGGCCGCCGATGGCGCGGCGCCGCCGGTGCTGGAGGCCCGGGCGCTGCGCGTGAGCTATCCGGTGTCGCGCCCCGGGTTCGCGGGCTGGTTTCGCAAGGGCGAGTTCGTCGCGGTGCAGGGCGCCGATTTCCGGATCGCGCCGGGCGAAACGCTGGGCGTGGTCGGCGAATCGGGCTCGGGCAAGTCGACGCTGGCGCTGGCCGCGCTCGGCCTGCTCAAGCACCGGGGCGAGCTGCAGGTGACGGGGAAGGGCTGGGCGGTGGGCCGCGCCTCCGACCTCGCGCTGCGCCGCACGATGCAGGTGGTGTTCCAGGACCCGTTCTCGTCGCTCTCGCCGCGCATGACGGTCGAGCAGATCGTGGGCGAGGGGCTGCGCGTGCATGCGCCCGAGCTCGACGCCGCGGCCCGCCGGGCGCGCGCGCTCACGGCGCTGGCCGACGTGGGGCTGAGCGAGGCGCAGTTTCCCGCGCTGCTCGACCGCTATCCACACGAGTTCTCGGGCGGGCAACGCCAGCGGCTGGCGATCGCCCGGGCGCTGATCGTCGATCCGCGGCTGCTGGTGCTCGACGAGCCCACCAGCGCGCTCGACGTGACCATCCAGAAGCAGGTGCTCGGCCTGCTGCAGCGGCTGCAGCGCGAACGGGGGCTGAGCTACCTGCTGATCACCCACGACGTCGAGGTGATCCGTGCCATGGCGCACCAGGTCATCGTGATGAAGGACGGCGCGATCCTCGAATCCGGGCCGGCCCTGCGGGTCCTCGACGCCCCCGAGCATCCCTACACACAGAAGCTGGTGGCGGCGGCGCTGCTGGAATAAAAAACGGAGACGGGTAGAAATGTCGAATATCGGACACGGCCGGCGCGGTGCCTGGCGCGCGGCGCTGGCCTGCATGGTCACGCTGGCGGTGGCCATGGGCCTGGGGCGCTTCGCCTTCACGCCCATGCTGCCCATCATGCTGAGCGAGGGAAAGCTCGAGCTGGCCGGCGGCGGTTTGCTGGCGTCTCTTAATTACCTGGGCTATTTCTTCGGCGCGGTCAGCTGCGCGGCCATCGGCATCAAGGCGTCGAGCATGGTGCGCGGCGGGCTGCTGGCCACGGCGGCCTTGCTGGTCGGCATGGGGCTGCTGCACAGCTTCGTCGGCTGGGGCGTGCTGCGTGCGGCGGCCGGGGTGATGAGCGCCTGGGTCTTCGTGTTCGCCTCGGGCTGGGGGCTGCGCCGGCTGGCCGAGACGAATTCGCCCATGCTGGCCGGCGTGATCTACACCGGGCCGGGCATCGGGATCGCAATGACCGGCCTGCTGGGCGGCGCGCTGGGTCGATGGGGTTCGGAGGCGGGCTGGATTGGCCTCGGGCTGCTGGCCGTGGTGCTGGTCGCGGTGATCTGGCGGGTGTTCGACGATGGCGAGCGGGTGGGGGCGGCGGTGGGCGGGGCGGTGGCGAGCCCGGCTGTTGCAACGGGTAGCGCCTCGGGATCGGCGTCAGCCCGCAGCGATGCGATCTGGCTGGTCGCGCTCTATGGGCTGGCAGGCTTTGGTTACATCATTACTGCCACTTTCCTGCCCGTGATCGCCCGGCAGGCGCTGCCGGGATCGCCATGGCCGGATTTCTTCTGGCCGCTGTTCGGCGCGGCCATCATTCCGGGCGCATTGATCGGCGCCCGCGCCCCGGTGCATTGGGACAACCGGCTGCTGCTGGCCGCCGCTTATGCATTGCAGGCGCTCGGCGTCGTTTTTTCAGTGGCCTGGCCGACCATTGCGGGTTTTGCGCTCGGCAGCCTGTTGCTCGGCATGCCTTTCACCGCCATCACGCTTTTCGCCATGCGGGAAGCCCGACGGCTGCGCGGCAATGCCGCGGCCGGGCTGATCGGCTATGCCACGGCGTGCTACGGGGTGGGGCAGATCATCGGGCCGCTGTTTGCGGCGCCATTGGCCCAGCGCACCGGTTCTTTCGAGCTGCCTTTGCTGGTGGCGGCGGCCGCATTGGCCCTGGGCGCGGTGCTGTTTGCCGTGGTCTGGTCGAAATACCGGCGCCCTGTGGCCGCCTGAATACCGATGTCCTTCATTTATGCACGCGAATAGCATATAATTCGAGGCTCACGACCAAACGGGCGGGTACCAACCGCCCGTTTTTTTTGGTCTATGCATTCTCAAGCAGCAATTATTTGGCGTCGTGGTGGGCGGGTGCTGCGGCTTGGGCATTGATTCAGAAGGCGCTTTCAAACACGTGGCATTGCAGCAAACAGTAGAACAAACCGTGGCCGGTCTCGGCTACGACCTGGTCGAGGTCGAGCGCTCGGCCGGTGGATTGCTGCGCGTGACGATTGATTTGCCCTGGACGCCCCCCACCTCTGAAGATGTGGCGGCCGGCGTGCCCGAACCCTTCGTGACGGTGGAAGACTGCGAGAAGGTCACGCGCCAGCTGCAATTCGCGCTGGAAGTCGATGCGGTCGATTACAAGCGGCTCGAGGTCTCCTCGCCCGGTATCGATCGCCCCTTGCGCAATGAACAGGATTTCGAGCGATTCGTGGGCGCGGTGATCGACATCACCCTCAAGGCTCCCATGGGTGCTGCCGCGGCGGGCCAGGTGTCGGCCAATCGCAAGAAGTTTCGCGGCACGCTGGAGCGTGCTGACGGCGGTTCGGGTTGGCAGATCGTCTGGAGCGATGCGCCCGAGACCAAGCCGGGTCAAAAAGTGAGCAAGAAGCGCGCGCCTGCACCGTTGCATGCGCTGGGCTTCGTATTGGACGAGCTGCGCGATGCGCGGCTCGCGCCGATTGTGGATTTCAAGGGCCGCAAGGCCAAAACCCAACCGGGTTTTTCGGATATTGACGACGGAATGAACGTTCCGGACTGAACAAGAGGAGTGGTGGCATGAATCGCGAAATGTTGATGTTGGTGGATGCGATCTCGCGCGAGAAGAACGTCGAGCGCGACGTGGTCTTCGGCGCGGTCGAATCCGCACTGGCGCAAGCCACCAAGAAGCTCCATCAGGGTGACGTGGATATCCGCGTGGCGGTCGATCGCGACAGCGGCGACTACGAAACTTTCCGCCGCTGGCACGTCGTTCCCGACGAAGCCGGCCTGCAACTGCCCGACCAGGAGATCCTGCTCTTCGAGGCTCGTGAGGAGATGCCCGACATCGAGGTCGACGAATACATCGAGGAATCCGTCGATTCGGTGCCGATCGGGCGCATCGGTGCCATGGCTGCCAAGCAGGTCATCCTGCAGAAGATCCGCGACGCCGAGCGCGAGATGCTGCTCAACGACTTCATGTCGCGCGGCGACAAGATCTTCGTGGGCACCGTCAAGCGCCTGGACAAGGGCGACATCATCGTGGAAGCCGGGCGCGTCGAAGGCCGCCTGCGCCGCAGCGAGATGATCGCCAAGGAAAACCTGCGTAACGGCGACCGCGTGCGGGCCATGATCATGGAGGTCGACCTGACGCTGCGCGGCGCGCCGATCATCCTGTCGCGCTCGGCCCCCGAGTTCATGATCGAGCTGTTCCGCCAGGAAGTGCCCGAGATCGAACAAGGCCTGCTCGAAATCAAGAGCTGCGCCCGCGACCCCGGTTCGCGCGCCAAGATCGCCGTGCTCTCGCACGACAAGCGTGTCGACCCGATCGGCACCTGCGTCGGCGTGCGCGGCACCCGCGTCAACGCCGTCACGAACGAACTCGCCGGCGAGCGCGTGGACATCGTGCTGTGGAGCGAAGATCCGGCCCAGTTCGTGATCGGCGCCTTGGCGCCGGCGAATGTCTCGTCGATCGTGGTCGACGAAGAAAAACACGCCATGGACGTGGTGGTGGACGAGGAAAACCTCGCGATCGCCATCGGCCGCGGCGGCCAGAACGTGCGCCTGGCTTCCGACCTCACCGGTTGGAAGATCAACATCATGGACGCGAACGAGTCGGCCCAGAAGCAGGCGACCGAGACCGATGCCAGCCGCAAGCTCTTCATGGAAAAGCTCGATGTCGACGAGGAAATCGCCGACATCCTGATTTCGGAAGGTTTCAACAGCCTCGAGGAGGTGGCCTACGTGCCGATCTCCGAGATGCTTGAGATCGAGGCCTTCGACGAAGACACCATCAATGAGCTGCGCGCCCGTGCAAAGGATGCGCTGCTGACCATGGAAATCGCCAAGGAAGAAGGTGTCGAAACCGTCTCGCAGAACCTGCGCGACCTCGAAGGCCTCAATCCCGACCTGATTCCGCAGCTGGCTGAAGCGGGTGTGAACACCCGTGACGACCTGGCCGACCTCGCGGTCGATGAACTCACCGAAATCACCGGCCTGAGCGCCGATGACGCCAAAGCCCTCATCTTGAAAGCCCGCGAACATTGGTTCGCCGGCCAAGAGTGACGGTATGGAGGCACGAAAGCAATATGTCCAGTACCACTGTCGCCGAGTTCGCGAACGAGCTCAAGAAGACTCCCGAAACCTTGCTTGACCAGCTCAAGAGCGCAGGCGTGCCCAAAGCGGCCGCCACCGATGCACTCACGGAGGCCGACAAGCAGCGCTTGCTCGGCTTCCTGAAGGCCAGCCACGGCACGGCCGAGCCCGAGCGCAAGAAGATCACGCTGACCAAGAAGTCGACCAGCGAGATCAAGCAGGCCGACGCCACCGGTCGCGCCCGCACCATCCAGGTCGAAGTGCGCAAGAAGCGCACCTTCATCCAGCGCGATGAAGGCCACCCGGCCACGGCCGAAGGCGCGCAGCAGCAGGCGGCCGAAACGTCCGCCGCACCAGCCGCGCCCCAGATCGACGAAGCCGAACTGGCCCGCCGCGAGGAAGACGCACGCCGACAGGCCGAGCTGATCCGCCGCCAGGAAGAAGAGCTGGCCGAGAAGCGTCGCCAGCGCGAAGAAACCGAAGCCCGCGAACGCGAGCAGGCCGAAAAGGCCGAGCGCGCCGAACAGGCCGAGCAGGAAGCTGCACGCATCGCCGCCGAGAAGAAGGCCGCTGAAGCCGCCGCTGCCTCGGCCAAGGAAGCCGCGAAGCAGCCGGTGGCTGCCCCAGCCGCACCGGCCGCTGTGGCCGCCGCCGCTGCGGCCGCAGAAACCGCTGCCGTCGCCGAAAAGCAGGCTGCCGACACCAAGCTGGCCGCCCAGAACGCCGCCACGCAAGCCAAGGAAGACGCCAAGGCCAAGGCCGCCGCCGAATCGAAGGCCCGTGCCGACGAAGAAGCCGCCCGCGCCAAGGACCTCGACGAGCGTCGCCGCAAGGCCCTGGCCGAAGCCGAAGCCATCCGCGCCATGATGAACGCACCGGCCCGCGTGCTGGTGCCGCACAAGGCGCCCGAGAAGCCGCAGCCTGAAAAGTCGACGGTCAAGGGCACGCTGCACAAGCCGGCCACGCCGCCGGGCCGCCCGGGTGCCCCTGCGGCTCCTGGCGCCGCAGCGCCGGCCGCCGCCGGTGCAGGCAAGGAAGTCAAGTCCGCCAAGCTCTCGTCGAGCTGGGCCGGCGATCCTGCCAAGAAGAAGGAAATCAAGACCCGCGGCGATGCCAGCGGCGGTGTCAGCCGCGGCAACTGGCGCGGAGGCCCGCGCGGCCGTCGCGGCAACGACCGTGGCGGTCATGACGAGCAGCACGCACCGGCCGCACCGGTCGAGGCGCGCGTGCTCGAAGTGCACGTGCCCGAGACCATCACGGTCGCCGAGCTCGCGCACAAGATGGCCGTGAAGGCGCAGGAAGTCATCAAACAATTGATGAAGCTGGGCATGATGGCGACCATCAACCAGTCGCTCGACCAGGACACCGCGATGATCATCGTGGAGGAAATGGGCCACAACGCGGTGGTTGCCGCGCTGGACGACCCCGAAGCCTTCACCGACGAGGACGTGTCGGCGCAGCAGGCCGAAGCCCTGCCGCGCGCACCGGTCGTGACCGTCATGGGTCACGTCGACCACGGCAAGACCTCGCTGCTGGACTACATCCGCCGCGCCAAGGTCGCCGCGGGCGAAGCCGGCGGCATCACGCAGCACATCGGTGCGTACCACGTCGAAACCGAACGCGGCATGGTGTCGTTCCTCGACACCCCGGGTCACGAGGCGTTCACCGCCATGCGTGCCCGCGGTGCGCAGGCCACCGACATCGTGATCCTGGTGGTGGCGGCCGACGACGGCGTCATGCCCCAGACCAAGGAAGCCATCAAGCACGCGAAGGCGGCGGGTGTGCCGATCGTGGTTGCGATCAACAAGGTGGACAAGCCCGACGCCAACCTGGACCGCGTGAAGCAGGAACTGGTGGCCGAAGAGGTCGTGCCCGAAGAGTACGGCGGCGACGTGCCGTTCGTGCCGGTGTCGGCCAAGACCGGCCAGGGCATCGACGACCTGCTCGAACAGGTGCTGCTGCAGGCCGAAGTGCTGGAACTCAAGGCGCCGGTGGATGCCGCCGCCAAGGGCCTGGTCATCGAAGCCCAGCTCGACAAGGGCCGCGGCCCGGTCGCCACGGTGTTGGTGCAGTCCGGCACGCTCAAGACCGGCGACGTGGTGCTGGCCGGCTCGACCTATGGCCGCGTGCGCGCCATGCTGGACGAAGACGGCAAGGCCACCAAGTCGGCAGGTCCGTCGATCCCGGTCGAAATCCAGGGTCTGACCGAAGTGCCGCAGGCGGGCGACGAGTTCATGGTGATGGCCGACGAGCGCCGTGCGCGCGAAATCGCCACCTACCGTGCCGGCAAGTTCCGCAACACCAAGCTGGCGAAGGCGCAAGCCGCGAACCTGCAGAACATGTTCACCGACCTGTCGGCGGGCGAAGTGCAGACGCTGCGCATCATCATCAAGGCCGACGTGCAGGGTTCGCAGGAAGCACTGGCCCAGTCGCTGCTCAAGCTGGCGACCGAAGAAGTCAAGGTGCAGATCGTGTACGCCGGCGTCGGCGGCATCAGCGAAAGCGACATCAACCTCGCGATCGCGTCGAAGGCAGTGGTCATCGGCTTCAACGTGCGGGCCGATGCCGGTGCGCGCAAGCTGGCCGAAGGCAATGGCGTGCAGCTGAACTACTACAGCATCATTTACGACGCCGTCGACGAGATCAAGGTCGCGATGTCGGGCATGCTGGCACCGGAGCGCCGCGAAGAGATCATCGGCTCGGCCGAGATTCGCACGGTGTTCGTGGCCTCGAAGATCGGCACCGTGGCCGGCTCGTACGTCACTTCGGGCTCGGTCAACCGCAGCGCGCATTTCCGCCTGCTGCGCGACAACGTGGTGATCTACACCGGCGAAGTCGACTCGATCAAGCGCATGAAGGACGATGTCCGCGAAGTCCGCGAAGGTTTTGAGTGCGGTATCAAGCTCAAGAACTACAACGACATCAAGGAAGGCGATCAGCTCGAATTCTTCGAGATCAAGGAAATCGCCCGGACGCTGTAAGCGTTCGACGCGAAAGAGGCCATGCCGAAAAGAAAAGCAGCCGCACCCAACCGCGCGTTCAAGGTCGCCGACCAGATCCAGCGCGATCTGACGGAGCTGATCGCGCGCGAGTTGAAGGACCCGCGCGTGGGCATGGTCACGATCCAGGCGGTCGAAGTCACGCCCGACTATGCGCATGCGAAGGTCTTCTTCAGCCTGCTCACGGGCGACGTGGCCGAGACCACCGAAGCGCTGAACCAGGCCGCGGGCTTCCTGCGCAACGGCCTGTTCAAGCGCCTGCACATCCACACCGTGCCGACGCTGCACTTCCTGTTCGACCGCACCACCGAGCGTGCGGCCGACATGAATGCGCTCATCGCACAGGCCGTTGCTTCGCGCTCGAAAGACGACTAGCGATGAACGCGCCACGCACACGGGTGCAGCGGCGCCCTGTGCATGGGGTGTTGCTGCTCGACAAGCCGCTGGGGTTTTCCAGCAACCAGGCCTTGCAAAAGGCCAAGTGGTTGCTGCGCGCCGAAAAAGCGGGCCATACCGGCACGCTCGATCCGCTCGCCACAGGCGTGCTGCCGCTGTGTTTCGGCGCCGCCACCAAATTCAGCCAACTGCACCTGGACGCCGACAAGACCTACGAGGCGGTCGCGCGCCTGGGCGTCAAGACCGCCACGGGTGACGCCGAAGGCGAGGTGATCGCCGAACGGCCGGTCCAGGTGTCGCCAGAAGACCTGGCTCGCGTCGAGGCACTGTTCACCGGCCCGATCCGCCAGGTGCCGCCGATGCACAGCGCGCTCAAGAAAGATGGCAAGGCGCTGTACGAGTACGCGCGCGAAGGCATCGAGGTCGAGCGCGCGCCGCGCGACGTCGTCATTCACAAACTCACGCTGACCCGGCTGGATGACACCAGCATCCGCATCGTGGCGAGCGTGAGCAAGGGCACCTACATCCGCACCCTGGGCGAGGACATCGGCGAGGCCCTGGGCTGCGGCGCGCACCTGACCTCGCTGCGCCGCACGGCCACGGGCGGATTCGGGCAGGCGCAGTGCGTCACCATCGAAGCGCTCGAAGCCATGACCGAAGACGAGCGCCTGGCACGCCTGTTGCCTCCCGAAGCGCTGGTCGACGGCCACAGCCGCGTCACGCTCGCGGCCGAAGATGCCGCACGTTTTCTCTCGGGCCTGCGCCGCCGCGGCGGCTGGGCCGATGCCGAGGCGGTGGCCGTGTTCGGCACCGACCCGCAGGCGTTCCTGGGCACCGCCCATGTGAGCGCCGGCGAACTGATCCCGGGGCGCTTGCTGAACCCCATCGAAATTCAGCAAATTCTTTTGAACGCACCACAGACCGAAGCGACACCATGAGTACCAAGCAAATCCGCAATATCGCCATCATTGCCCACGTGGACCATGGCAAGACCACCATGGTCGACCAGCTGCTGCGCCAGTCGGGCACCTTCGCCGAGCACGAGAAGGTCGTCGACACGGTGATGGACAACAATGCGATCGAAAAGGAACGTGGCATCACGATCCTGGCCAAGAACTGCGCCGTGACCTGGGAAGGCACGCACATCAACATCGTCGACACCCCGGGCCACGCGGACTTCGGCGGTGAAGTGGAACGCGCGCTGTCGATGGTCGACGGCGTGGTGCTGCTGATCGACGCGCAGGAAGGCCCGATGCCGCAGACGCGCTTCGTGACCAAGAAGGCGCTGGCCCTGGGCCTGAAGCCCATCCTGGTCGTGAACAAGGTCGACAAGCCCGGCGCGAACCCCGACAAGGTGGTCAATGCCGCCTTCGACCTGTTCGACAAGCTCGGCGCGACCGACGAACAGCTCGACTTCCCCGTGGTGTACGCCTCGGGCATCAATGGCTGGTCGTCGCTCGAAGAAGGCGCACCGGGCGAGCAGTGGGGCCCCGACATGTCGGCCCTGTTCAACACCATCCTGAAGCACGTGCCGTCGCAAAAGGGTGACCCGAACGCACCGCTGCAGCTGCAGATTTCCGCGCTCGACTTCTCGACCTTCGTCGGCCGCATCGGCGTAGGCCGCATCAGCCAGGGCACGCTCAAGCCCATGTCGGACGTGCTGGTCATGGAAGGCCCGGACGGCAAGAGCATCAAGGGCCGCGTCAACCAGGTGCTGACCTTCCAGGGCCTGGACCGCGTGCAATCGACCGAAGCCGGCCCCGGCGAAATCGTGCTGATCAACGGCATCGCCGACATCGGCATCGGCGTTACCGTGACCGACAAGGACAACCCCGCGCCGCTGCCCATGCTCAAGGTCGACGAACCGACCCTGACCATGAACTTCTGCGTGAACACCAGCCCGCTGGCCGGCCGCGAAGGCAAGTTCGTGACCAGCCGCCAGATCTGGGACCGCCTGCAGAAGGAACTGCAGCACAACGTGGCGCTGCGCGTGAACGAGACCGACGAAGAAGGCATCTTCGAAGTCATGGGCCGCGGCGAACTGCACCTGACCATCCTCTTGGAAAACATGCGCCGCGAAGGCTATGAAATGGCCGTCTCGAAGCCGCGCGTGGTGTTCCGCACCGTGAACGGCGAGAAGCACGAGCCCATCGAAATGGTCACGGCCGACATCGAAGAAGGCCACCAGGGCGGCGTGATGCAGGCACTGGGCGAGCGCAAGGGCGAGCTGGTCAACATGGAACCGGACGGCCGTGGCCGCGTGCGCCTGGAGTACCGCATTCCGGCGCGTGGCCTGATCGGCTTCACGAACGAATTCCTGAACCTGACGCGCGGCTCGGGCCTCATCAGCAACATCTTCGATAGCTACGAGCCGCACAAGGGCGACATCGGCGGCCGCAAGAACGGCGTGCTGATCTCCATGGACGACGGTGAAATCTTCACCTACGCCCTGGGCAAGCTGGACGACCGCGGCCGCATGTTCGTGAAGGCGAACGATCCGGTCTACGAAGGCATGATCGTCGGCATCCACAGCCGCGACAACGACCTGGTCGTGAACGCCACGCGCACCAAGCAGCTGACCAACTTCCGCGTGAGCGGCAAGGAAGACGCGATCAAGATCACGCCCCCGATCGACCTCACGCTGGAATACGGCGTCGAGTTCATCGAGGACGACGAGCTGGTCGAAATCACACCCAAGAGCGTGCGCCTGCGCAAGCGTTTCCTGAAGGAAAACGAGCGCAAGCGCGCCGGCCGCGAAACGGCCGCCTGATCGCCGGCGCCGTCGCTTCATGCGCCTCACGCATGGCGCAGCCGTCGGGCTGATGGTCGCTGTGACCCTCATGTGGGGCACGGCGGGCGTTGTCACGCGGCACCTGGCGCAGGCGCACAGTTTCGAGATCACCTTCTGGCGCAGCCTCTTCACGATGCTGGCGCTGCTGGTGATCTTGCCGCTTTGGCGGGGGCGGGCGGTGTTCTCGCTGCTGCGCCGCGGCGGGCGCTCGCTGTGGATATCGGGCGTCTGCTGGGCCGTGATGTTCACGGCCTTCATGGTGGCGCTGACCCTCACCTCCACCGCGAGCGTGCTGGTCACGATGTCGCTCGGGCCGCTGTTCACCGCACTGGCCGCGCGCCTCTTCATCGGGCACAAGCTTCCCGTGCGCACCTGGGCGGCCATCGTGGTCGCCGGGCTGGGCATCGGCTGGATGTACGGCACGCAGCTGCTGGGCGGTGGCGGTGGGTCGCTCGTCGGCACGCTGGTGGCGCTGTGCGTGCCGCTGGCCGGCGCGACGCAATGGACCGTGGTCCAGCATGCGCACGCCAAGGGGCAGGATGTCGACCTCGTGCCTGCGGTGCTGATCGGCGCGACCCTCTCCGCACTCGTCACCTTGCCGCTGGCTTGGCCGTTCCATGCCGGCCCCCATGACCTGGGCCTGCTGGCCTTCCTGGGTGTGTTTCAGCTGGCGATTCCGTGCGTGCTCTCGGTGCTGTGCGCGCAGGTGCTCAAGGCGCCCGAGGTGGCGTTGCTGGCGCTGCTCGAGGTGATCTTCGGCATCGCACTGGCCTGGCTCGGCGCCGGCGAGACGCCCGCGGCCAGCGTGCTGACGGGCGGCGTGCTCGTGATCGGCGCGCTGGTGTTCAACGAGTTGCTCGCGCTGCGCGGGCGCCGCACCACGCTGGCGGACAGCGCGCTGCCGGGCGCGCACTGACCTTTCGCGGCCCTCAGCGGCCGAAGAGGTACCAGCCGATCACGATCACGACGGCCACCGCGATCATTCCGAAGTTGCGCCAGCTGGCTTGTTGGCTGCGCGCGAACTCTTTGAGCATGTCGGCGGTCTCCTGCTCGTCGGCGGCGACGATCGCCTGGGCTTCGTCGAGGATGCGTCGGTGGTCGGCTGCCGTCGCGAAGGCCGGCTCGGCGGCAACACGGGCGCGGAGCGCTTCGAACGGCGCCGTGTCGAGCAGGCCGTCGGTCACCAACCAGCCCAGCGTGCGGCCCAGGGCGACGGGCGCGCCGGTCAGGGGCGCGGCGCGCAGCGCCAAGTCGCGGGTCTCGGTGTCGATCAGCCCTTCGTTGAACAGCGCGATCACGGCCTCGTGCGTGATGCCGGTCTTGCCGAGGTCCAGCAGGTCGTCCGCGTCGTAGGCGATGTCTTCCGCTTCGGTGAACGCCGCGACGGCCGGCGAGGCGGCTTCGAGGCGTTCCACAGCCGCATCCAGTTCTTCCTCGGCGATCAGATTCTTGAGGCGCATCCAGGCCAGCGCATGCGCGGGGCCGGGAATCGGTGGCAGGGCGGGGGCCTCGGGGTGCGCGAGCGCGGCATCGTGCTGCGCGTCGGTGATGAGGCCGTGGGACACAAGCGCGTGGAAGGCATCCGGGTGGGTGTCGGCAAAAGTCATCGGGCCATTCTGCCGTGCACCATGAAAAAAGCCCCGGCGGATGCCGAGGCTTTCGTGGGTGGCGGCGCCGGTCAGGCCGACGCCATCACATCAGCGGCATCAGGGACGGGCAACCTTCCAGGCACCGTTGGCCACGCCGTCACCGGTCTTGTCGCCGGCCTTGGTGTCCTTGGCCCAGTAGTACAGCGGCCAGCCCTTATAGGCCCACTGCTTCTTGCCGTCTTCACGCACGATGATGGTGTAGCCGCCCATGGGCTTGGCGGCGTCGGCCACGGCGAGCGGCGGCCAGTTGGTGGCGCATTGGCCGTTGCAGGCGGAGGTTCCGGCATTGGCGGTGTCGCGGGCGAAGGTGTAGAGCGTCATGCCGTTCGGGCCGACCAGCACGCCGTCGGCGGTGCGGGTGGGCGTGTCGGGCGCTCCAGCGGTCTTGGTGGACATGCCGCCGCAGCCGGCGAGCAGTGCCGCTGCGAGGATCGAGGCGCTGAGCAATTTCATGCAGTTTCTCCTTCAGTTGAAAAATCAATCGCGAAAACAAGCCAGGTGAATGCGCGAACCGGCAGTTTATGCCGTCGCTACGATAACTCGCGGTAGGCCAGGGTCGCGAGTCTCAGTAGCGCATCGCGCGGCAGGCGACCGGCCACGGCATAGCCGAAACCCCGGTCGACCCAGTAGAAGCTCGGCACGGCGTCGTCCGAAGCAAAACGGAAGGCGGTTTCGCGCGCGGCAGCGGCATCTGCGGCCTGCGCGTCGAGCGTGCCGATGTACAGCGTGATGCGTTCGCCCGCCGCGTCCTCGAACATGAACTGCGCGCGCGCGCCGGCTTCGCCGGGCAGCAGGCGTCCGCCGACCAGCGTGTAGCCGAGCGAGGACAGATCGGGCACCTTGAGCGGGTGGTCGAGGCGCTTGGACAGCCACTGCACCAGGTGCTGCTGCTCGGCGGCGGCCACTTCGACGGGGTGCCGTTTCTCAGGGGTGTAGACGACGTGGGCCACCGAGGCATCGCGCACGAACTCGCGCACAGCCGGTGCGCGCGCCAGGGAGGCCCCGGCCGCCTGCGACGCGCCCGACCACTGGGCATTGCCGAGCCAGCCGGCCGCGAAGGCGACCAGCAGGCCGGCGGCCATGCCGCCCCAGCGCAGCCAGGGGGCCGAGCGACCAGCCTCGGCACGGCGCCGCTCGAGCACGCCCATCAGCGGCGCAGGCACGGGTTCATCGAGCAGGCCGCCGTGCAGGCGGCGCAAGGCGTTGCGCTGGGCATGCCAGGCCGCCACGCGGGCCGCCACGGCCGGATCGCGCGCCAGCGCATCCTCGACCGCCTCGCGGCGTTCGGGCGGCAATTGGCCGTCGACCCAGGCGTGCAGCTCGTCGTCGGTGGGGGGCAGGGTGGGGCGGTTCATGGCGGGTGCTTCACGTCACTTGAGGCGGCGCAAGCCGGGGCGGCTGGACGCGGCGGCGCCGTCCATCAGCTCCTGCAGGCGAAGGCGGGCGCGCGAGAGGCGCGACATCACGGTGCCGATCGGAATGCCGAGCACCTTCGCCACCTCGGCGTAGGACAGGTCTTCGAGCGTCACCAGCAGCAGCACGGCGCGTTGCTCTTCGGGCAGCAGCATCAGGCAGCGCTGCAGGTCGAGGCCCAGGCCCGGATCGGCGCCACCCTGCAGCTGCTCGGGCGCCACGTCGTCCAGCGGCACGACCGCATGCGGTGGCGGCCGGCGTCGCACCTGGCTGGCGAAGAGGTTGTGCATGACCGTGAAGAGCCAGGCGCGCAGGTCGGTGCCCACGACCCAGAGCCGCCACTTGCCGCAGGCGCGCTCGAGCGTGTCCTGCACCAGGTCGTCGGCCGCCCAGGCATTGCCCGTGAGCGCACGCGCATAGCGGCGCAGGCTCGGGATGTGCTCGACCAGCAGGCGGGCGTCCATGGGTAGGCCGTGAGCCTGTCCGTGTCAGGGCTTGGCGGTTTTCCAGGTGCCGTTGACGCCGTCGCCGGTCTTGTCGCCCGGCTTGGTGTCCTTCACCCAGTAGTACAGCGGCCAGCCCTTGGCGGCCCATTGCTTCTTGCCGTCGTCGCGCGTGACGATGGTGAAGTCGCCGCTCGGCTTGTCGCTGTCGGCTGCCATGAAGGGCGGCCAGTTGGTGGCGCAGCCGCCGTTGCAGGCCGACTTGCCGCTGCCGGCCGTGTCCTTGTCGAAGGTGTAGAGCGTCATGCCGTTCGCACCGACCAGCGCGCCATCGGCGGCCTTGGGCTGGGCGAACGCGGGGAGGGCGAGCAGGCTGCCGAGCAGGGCGGCGGCGATGCCGACGGAAGACATGCGAAGAGGCGACATGGAAAGACTCCTGGGTTGATGGCATCGAGGATCGATGACACCGCACAAACGCCCGCAGAGCGCGTTTTATTCCATGCCGCCCAAAAAAAGAAAAATCAGCGGTTGCGGCTCTTCATCGCGCGCTCGACTTCGCGCTTGCCTTCGCGGTCCTTGATGGTGTCGCGCTTGTCGTGCTCGGCCTTGCCCTTGGCGAGCGCGATCTCGCACTTCACCTTGCCGGCCTTCCAGTGCAGGTTCAGCGGCACCAGCGTGTAGCCCTTTTGCTCGACCTTGCCGACGAGGCGCTTGATCTCTTCCTTGTGCAGCAGCAACTTCTTGGTGCGGACCGAATCAGGATTGACGTGCGTCGAGGCGCTCTTGAGCGGGTTGATCTGGCAGCCGACCACGAACAGCTCGCCGTCGCGAATCACCACGTAGCCGTCGGTCAGCTGCACCTTGCCTTCGCGCAGCGACTTGACTTCCCAGCCCTCGAGGACCATGCCGGCCTCGAAGCGTTCTTCGAAGAAATAGTTGTAGGCGGCCTTCTTGTTGTCGGCGATGCGGGAGGAGGTGTCTTGTTTCTTGGTGGCCATGGCTCGAGAAGTTGGGGGCGCATGGCTTCAATACAATCCGTCGCGCACGCTGTGCCGATTCTATGAAAACAGTCCACAAGTCCGTCCTCATCTGGTACAGCGCCGAAGAAATGTACGCGCTCGTCACCGATGTGGCGAAGTACCCGCAGTTCCTGCCCTGGTGCGACAAGTCGCGCGTCATCGAGCAGGACGAAGGCGGCATGACCGCCGAAGTCGGCCTGGCCTTCGCCGGGCTGCACCAGAGTTTCACCACCCGCAACACGCACATCGCAGGCCGCGAGGTGCAGCTGAAGCTGGTCGACGGGCCGTTCTCCAACCTCGACGGCACCTGGAAATTCCACCCCGTGGGCGAGCAGGGCGAACGCGCCTGCCGCGTCGAGCTGCAGATGAGCTACGGCTTCAGCAACTTCGCGCTGCAGGCCCTGGTGGGGCCGGTGTTCGACACCATCGCCTCGAGCCTGGTCGAAGCCTTCGTCAAGCGCGCCGAACAGGTCTACGGCGAAGGCTGATGGCCGATCGCCGCATCGAGGTCACGCTGAGCTGTTCGCCGGCGGCGCGCGAGGTGTTCGAGCAGGTCCTGCAGCTCGCGCCCGGCACCGCGGTGGCCGAGGCGGTGAAGGCCAGCGCGCTCATGCAGCGCTTCCCCGACCTGGACTGGCGGCATGCCATGACGCCGGGCATCTGGGGCCGGGCGGTGGCGTGGGAGCAGCCGTTGAAGGACGGCGACCGCATCGAGCTGTGCCGTCCGCTCGCGGTCGATCCGAAGGTGGCGCGCCGTGAACGCTTCCAGCGCCAGGGGGCACGCGGCACGGGCCTGTTTGCGAACAAGCGCAAGGGCGGCAAGGACGGCTACTGAGCGGCCGTCGCGGGCTTACTTGCAGTCGCTGTCGATGACCGACTGAACCCGCTTCTGCTCGGCAGCGCGCGCAGCGTCGTCCATGATTTCGCGCTCGCCCTTGGCGTTGACCTTGGCGAGGCGGATGCCACTGTCGATCGTGGCTTTGCCTTCCCGTGCGCGGGCGCAGCTCTCGGCCTTGGCCTTGGCGATCTTTGCCGCTTCAGCCGCTTCCTTGGCCTTCTGCTCAGCCTCGGCCTTCTTGGTCTTTTCCTCGAGTTCCTTGTCCACGCCCGTGGGCTTGGGCGGCGGCGCGGCCTTGGGGGCTGCCGCCGTCTCGCTGCTTCCCTCGGCGGCCGGCGTGACCGGGGCGGGCGCCCGGGCCGACGGCGAGGGGCCGGCGCGGCGCAGGATGTTCTTCTCGGGGATGTCGGTGGGCGGCGGCTGGTCGCTGAAGACCTTCTTGCCGCTGTTGTCGACCCATTGCCATTGCGCGCTCGCCGAGAGCGGCAGCGCGCATGCACAACCCAGTACCAGCCAATGCAGGAGATTCATGCGCGGAGTTTAGCTGGGCCTTACTTTTTGCAACATCCGGAATAGGCGGTTTTGCAACGGTCAAAAAGAACCCGCGCCGGCGAAGCGGGCGAGGGCCTCGTTACAATCCGTCTTTTGGAGCCTCACCCATGCGCCTTCTCGGCAAAGCGCTCACCTTCGACGACGTGTTGTTGGTGCCAGCATTCTCCCAAGTCCTGCCCAAGGACACGTCTCTCGCCACCAAGTTCTCCCGCAACATCACGCTGAACCTGCCGCTCGTCTCGGCGGCCATGGACACCGTGACCGAAGCCCGCCTCGCGATCGCCATCGCGCAAGAGGGCGGCATCGGCATCGTGCACAAGAACCTCACCGCGCAGCAACAGGCCGCCGAAGTGGCCCGCGTCAAGCGCTACGAGTCGGGCGTGTTGCGCGACCCGGTGGTGATCACGCCGACGCACTCCGTGCGCCAGGTGATGGCACTGTCCGACCAGCTCGGCATCTCGGGTTTCCCGGTGATCGACGGCGGCAAGGTCGTCGGCATCGTCACGGGGCGCGACCTGCGCTTCGAGAACCGCTACGACGTGCCCGTCAGCGAAATCATGACGCAGCGCGACCGGCTCATCACGGTGCCCGACGGCACCACGCTGGCCGAAGCCAAGGCGCTGCTGAACAAGCACAAGCTTGAGCGCCTGCTGGTCATCAACGGCGACTGGGAGCTCAAGGGCCTCATTACCGTCAAGGACATCACCAAGCAGACCAGCTTCCCCAATGCCGCACGCGACGCCAACGGCCGCCTGCGCGTGGGCGCGGCGGTCGGCGTGGGTGACGGCACCGAAGAGCGCGTCGAAGCCCTGGTGAAGGCCGGCGTCGATGCCATCGTGGTCGACACCGCCCACGGCCACAGCGCCGGCGTGATCGAGCGCGTGCGCTGGGTCAAGAAGAACTACCCGCAGGTCGACGTCATCGGCGGCAACATCGCCACCGGCGATGCCGCGCGTGCGCTGGCCGACGCCGGCGCCGACGCCGTCAAGGTCGGCATCGGCCCCGGCTCCATCTGCACCACCCGCATCGTCGCCGGCGTGGGCGTGCCGCAGATCATGGCGGTCGACAGCGTCGCCACCGCGCTGCAGGGCACCGGCATTCCGCTGATCTCCGACGGCGGCGTGCGCTACTCGGGCGACATCGCCAAGGCCATCGCGGCCGGCGCCAGCACCGTGATGATGGGCAGCATGTTCGCCGGTACCGAAGAGGCGCCGGGCGAAATCGTGCTGTACCAGGGCCGCAGCTACAAGAGCTACCGCGGCATGGGCTCCATCGGCGCGATGCAGCAGGGCAGTGCCGACCGGTACTTCCAGGAATCGACCACCGGCAACCCCAACACCGACAAGCTCGTGCCTGAAGGCATCGAAGGCCGCGTGCCCTACAAGGGCTCGATCGTCTCCATCGTCTACCAGATGGCCGGCGGCGTGCGCGCCAGCATGGGCTACTGCGGCTGCGCGACCATCGAGGACATGCAGAACAAGGCCGAGTTCGTCGAGATCACCACGGCCGGCATCCGTGAGAGCCACGTCCACGACGTGCAGATCACGAAGGAAGCCCCGAACTACCGCGCTGAGTAAGTCCAATCTGGCCAGACCTTGAAAGTCAGGCCAGACTCGGCTTAAAATTTGGGCCAGATTCAAATTTTCTGGCCCAAATGCAATCCATCGGCATCGCTGAAGCCAAGAACAACTTCTCGGCCCTGATCGACCTGGTCGAAAAGGGCGAGGAGGTTCGCATCACCCGCCACGGCAAGGAAGTCGTGCGCATGCTGCCGGTGCGCCGCAAGCCCGTCATCACCGACGAGCAGATCGCCCGCGAGCTCGGGCAGATCGACGCCCTGCACGCCACCATCCAGCCCGGCCCCACCACCCGCGAGCTCCTGGACCAGGGACGCCAGCCATGACCGCCTTCGTCATGGACGCCTCGGTCACCGCCGCGTGGCTGCTGCCCGACCAGGCCAGCGAACACACCCGCAGGCTCTACGCCGCCATCCGCCGCGACGAGGTCGAGCCACAGGCGCCCAATGCCTGGCAATGGGAGTGCGCCAACATCCTCGCCAACGGCGTGCGCAGCGGCCGCATCCCGGCATCGGCCGTCGAGGGCCTGTGGAGCGTGCTCGACGCCATCCGCCATCGCGTGGAGCTGCACGACCTCGCGCCGGCCCAGCACAAGGCCGTGCTCGCCGTGGCCATCGACGCGGGCGTCTCGCTCTACGATGCGGGCTACCTCTGGCTCGCCAAATCGCTCAACCTTCCGCTCGCCACCTTCGACGAGCACCTCATCCAGGCGGCGCCGCACGCGGGCGTCAAGCTGTTCGACATTTCAACGCTCTGAGTCCTTTCGCCATGCAACACGACAAGATCCTCATCCTCGACTTCGGCTCGCAAGTCACCCAGCTCATCGCACGCCGCGTGCGCGAAGCGCACGTGCTCAGCGAAGTGCATCCCTGCGACGTCACCGACGAATGGGTGCGCGAATACGCGGCCGACGGCCACCTCAAGGGCGTGATCCTCTCGGGCAGCCACGCCAGCGTGTACGAAGAGACCACCGACAAGTGCCCGCAAGCCGTGTTCGACCTCGGCATTCCCGTGCTCGGCATCTGCTACGGCATGCAGACCATGGCCCACCAGCTCGGCGGCAAGGTCGAAGGCGGCCACAAGCGCGAGTTCGGCTTCGCGGCCGTGCGCGCCCATGGCCACACCGCGCTGCTGAAGGACATCGCCGACTTCACCACGCCCGAGGGCTTCGGCATGCTGAACGTGTGGATGAGCCACGGCGACAAGGTCACCGAGCTGCCGCCCGGCTTCAAGCTCATGGCCAGCACCGACAGCTGCCCCATCGCCGGCATGGCCGACGAGGCGCGCCGCTACTACGCGCTGCAGTTCCATCCCGAAGTCACGCACACCGTGCAGGGCAAGGCCATCATCGATCGCTTCGTGCTCGGCATCTGCGAGGCCAAGCCCGACTGGGTCATGCGAGACCACATCGCCGAAGCCGTGCAGAAGATCCGCGAACAGGTGGGTGACGAAGAAGTCATCCTGGGCCTGTCGGGCGGCGTCGATTCGAGCGTGGCTGCCGCGCTCATCCACCGTGCCATCGGCGACCAGCTGACCTGCGTGTTCGTCGACCACGGCCTGCTGCGCCTGAACGAAGGCGACATGGTGATGGAGATGTTCGAAGGCAAGCTGCACGCGAAGGTCATCCGCGTCGATGCCAGCGACCTGTTCCTGGGCAAGCTCGCCGGCGTGAGCGACCCCGAAGCCAAGCGCAAGATCATCGGCGGCGAGTTCGTCACCGTGTTCAAGCAAGAGGCCGCCAAGCTCAAGGCCGGCGACGGCGGCCACAAGGGCGCCACGTTCCTCGCACAAGGCACGATCTACCCCGACGTCATCGAGTCGGGCGGTGCCAAGAGCAAGAAGGCCGTCACCATCAAGAGCCACCACAACGTGGGCGGCTTGCCCGAGCAACTGGGCCTGAAGCTGCTCGAACCGCTGCGCGACCTGTTCAAGGACGAAGTGCGCGAACTCGGCGTGGCGCTCGGCCTGCCTCCCGAGATGGTGTACCGCCACCCGTTCCCCGGCCCGGGCCTGGGCGTGCGCATCCTGGGCGAAGTGAAGAAGGAATACGCCGACCTGCTGCGCCGCGCCGACGCGATCTTCATCGAAGAGCTGCGCAACTTCACCGACGAATCGGGCAAGACCTGGTACGACCTCACGAGCCAGGCCTTCACCGTGTTCCTGCCCGTGAAGAGCGTGGGCGTGATGGGCGACGGCCGCACCTACGACTACGTGGTCGCGCTGCGCGCCGTGCAGACCAGCGACTTCATGACCGCCGACTGGGCCGAGCTGCCGTACGCGCTGCTCAAGAAGGTGTCGGGCCGGATCATCAACGAGGTGCGGGGCATCAACCGCGTGACCTACGACGTGTCGAGCAAGCCGCCGGCGACGATCGAGTGGGAGTGAGCCCCATCGCGCGGGCCAAGGCCCGCGCTGGCATGCCGCTTGCGATCTAATCGCCCCTGATGCGGCGGCCACCGGCGGCGCCGCCTTTCGCGCGAAAGGACGCCCATTGGCCCGCTCCGATCCTCGCAACACCTCGCGGTATTGGCACGCACCCGGCGTGCCGGGCATGGACTTGCTCCATGCCGACTTCACGACGCACGACTACGCTCCGCACGTGCACGATTCCCTCGTGGTCGCGGTCACGGAAGTGGGCGGCTCGGAGTTCAGGAGCCGGGGCCGCACGGATGTGGCCCACACGCAGGCGCTGCTCGTCTTCAACCCCGGCGAGCCGCACTCGGGCCGCATGGCCGGCAGTCCGCGCTGGCGCTACCGGTCGTTCTACCTGGCCGGGCAGGGGCTTCAGGGCGTGCTCGCGTCGCTGGGCATCGACCAGCCCCGGCACTTCACATCGAACGTCTTTCGCGACCCGGACCTCATCGCGCGCTTCCTGGCGCTGCACTACGCCCTAGACGGAGAGCCTGATCCGCTGCTGCACCAGGAACTGCTGGTGCGCAGCTTCGGTGCGCTGTTCGCCGCGCACGGACAGGCCGGGTCGCGCGTAGCGGCTGCGCCCTCGGAGGTGCGCGTGCTCGCGCCCGTGCTCGAACTGATGCGCGACGGCCATGCCGAGCGGCTGACGCTCGAGCAGATGGCGCAGGCCGCCGACCTGACGACCTTCCAGCTGATCGGCGCCTTCCACCGCACGCTCGGGCTGACGCCGCACACCTACCTGACCCAGTTGCGCCTGCGGGCCGCGCTGCGGCAGCTCGATGCGGGCCAGCCCGTGGCCGAGGCCGCGCTGGCCTCGGGCTTCTACGACCAGAGCGCGTTGAACAAGCACTTCAAGCGCACCTTCGGCATGACGCCGTTGCAGTACGTGCGCGCCCGGGCGAACTGATCGAGCCGCGGGCGCAATTTCAACCAATAGCGTTTCGGGTCGTCCTGCCATGCTGAGGCTTCTCAGCAAGGCCACCCATGACACGACTCTTCTGCCAGGAACATGCCGACATCCTGCGGCTGGACGCCCAGGTCCTTCAATCGCGACCCGGTGCCGTGCGGCTGTCGCAGCATCCTTTCTATCCGGGCGGCGGCGGGCAGCTGCCGGACCGCGGCGTCGTCCGCTGGCGGGGCGGCGAGGTGCCCGTCACCGGTTTTTCCGAAGAGGGCGGCCTCGTCTGGGTCCAGCTGCCCGATCGCATCGAGGTCACGGGCGACGTCCAGGCCGAGGTCGATCCGGTCTTCCGGCAATGCATGCGCGAACTGCACACCGACCTGCACGTGCTCAACGCACTGGTCTTCCGTGACTTCGACGGCGCGCTGGTCACGGGCGTGCAGATGAACGACGACGGCACTGCGCGCATCGACTTCGATCTGCCCGGCGCCGACAACGACCGCCTGCGCGCCCTCGAGCCCGAATTGAACGACGTGATCGCGCAGGACCTCGCGGTGCAGACGCACTACGTGTCGGTCACCGCCGCCCATGGCGAGCAGGGGCTGCTGCGCTCCCGCTCGGTGGCGCCGCCGCCTTCGGCCGAGGGCCTGGTCCGTATCGTCGAGATCGCCGGGCTCGACCGGCAGGCCTGCGGCGGCACGCACCTCGCGTCCACCAGCGCCTCGCGGCCGGTGCGGATTCTCAAGATCGAGAACAAGGGGCGCTCCAACCGCCGCGTGCGCATCGGGCTGCAGGGGCTGTAGGCATGCGCAGGTCGCTGCTGGCGCTGTGGGCGCATCCGGTGTGGCTGCTGTGGGTGCCGCCGGCCTTCTGGGCCGGCAACCTCGTGCTGGGGCGTGCGCTCGGGCCGGTCTTTCCGCCGGTGTCGCTCGCGGTGGGGCGCTGGGTCGTGGCGCTGGCGGTGCTGGCGCCGTTCGTCGGCGCGCAGGCGTGGCGCGAGCGCGGGCTGCTTGCACGGCACTGGCGACTGATCGCGGCGTGCGGCGCCTTCGGCATCGCCGGCTACAACGCGCTCGGCTACCTCGCCTTGCAGACGGTGCCCGCCACCAGCGTCGCGTTCCTCAACTCGACGCTGCCGCTGATGGTGCCGCTCGCCGCCGTGGTGCTCGGTGTCGAGCGCATCACCTGGAAGGCCTTGCTCGGCATCGGCATCTCGTTCCTCGGCGTGACCTGGATCGTGGCGCGCGGCGAACTGGCGCATCTGCTGGCATTGCGGCTGGGCGGCGGCGAGCTGCTGGTGCTGCTGGCCGTGGCCAACTACGCCGTGTACTCGGTACTGTTGCGGCGCAAGCCGGCGGCCCTCAGCCCGCTGGTGTTCCTGGCCGCGACCATGGCCGCCGGGCTGGTGGTGCTGATGCCGTTCTGGGTGATCGAGCTGGCACGCGGCGCGCGCATTCCGACCGACGTGGCCTCGGTGGGCGCGGTGCTGTACATCGGCCTCTTCGCGTCGCTGTTCGCCTTCATCCTGTGGAGCCGCTGTGTCGCGACGTTGGGGGCGACGGTGACGGGCGTGTCGTTCCATCTCGTCGCGCTGTTCACTGCGCTGCTGGCGTTCCTTGTGCTGCGGGAGCCCGTGCGCGGCTTTCACATTGCAGGCATCGTGCTGATCCTGCTCGGCTTCTTCGTCACGACCTTCCAGCCGGCGAGGCGCGCGAAGGTCGCGGCCTGAGCCGATGAACACCGTCGAATTGCTGCGCACCCTGGTCGGATTCGACACGACCTCGCACCGCTCCAACCTCGGCCTCATCCACTGGGTGGCCGATTACCTGGCGGCGCACGGCGTCGAGGCGCGACTGATCCCCAGCGACGACGGCCAGAAGGCCAACCTGCTGGCGACCCTCGGCCCCGACGTGGCGGGCGGCATCGTGCTGTCCGGCCACACCGACGTGGTGCCGGTCGACGGGCAGGCCTGGGACTCGGACCCCTTCAAGCTCGTTGAGCGCGAGGGCCGGTGGCATGGCCGTGGCGCGGCTGACATGAAGGGCTTCATCGCAGCGTGCCTCGCAGCGGTGCCTTCATGGCGCAGCCTTGAACTGCGCCGTCCGATCCACCTCGCGCTGTCCTATGACGAGGAAGTCGGGTGCTTCGGCGTTCCACGCCTCATCGCCGCGATGCGCGCCGATATGCCGACACCGACGCTGGCCGTCATCGGCGAGCCGACAGAGATGCGCGTGGGGCTGGCCCATCGCGGCTTCTTCGGCCACCGCATCACCTTCAGCGGGCGGCCGGTCCATTCGGGCGACCCGGCCCTGGGCGTGAGCGCGATCGAGCCGGCCGCGCAGCTGATCGCGCAGCTTGCGCACTTCGGGCACACGCTGCGCGCGCAAGGCAACCGCACGACATTCAACGTCGGCTGCATCCATGGCGGAACGGCGATCAACATCGTCCCCGGCTGCTGCGAAGTGACGTGGGAGTTCCGGCCGACGGATGCGGCCAGTACGGCAATGGTGAAGGGGGAGTTGGCGCGGCTGCTCGCGGGCGTTTCGTCCGAGGTGGCCGTCGAGATGACGCAGCTGGCCGGCGTGCCGGCGCTCTGCGCGCAGGAAGGTGAGGGCGCTGCCGCGGAGACCGCCAGGCGCTGGGGCGCACTGTGGCCTCCGGGTGAGATCCCGTTCGGCACCGAGGCCGGGTTTTTCCAGCAGGCCGGCATTCCGTCGCTGGTGTGCGGGCCCGGCGCGATCGCGCAGGCCCACCAGCCCAACGAGTGGATTGCCGCCAGCGAACTGCGCGCCGCCGACCGTTTCCTGGCCGGCGTCGGCGCCTGGGCGGCGACCGCTTAGAAGTTCGCCTTCAAGCCCACCGTGAACATCCCGCCCTTGGCCTGCTTCGACAGCTTGCCGAAGTAGTCGTAGTCGGCGGTGATCGCGAGGTTCTGCGTCATGCGGTACTCGGCGCCGACACCGACCATCAGGCCCGTGCCGCTGCCCGAAATGCGCTGGTTGGCCGGGGCCCACTTGTTGTCGCCGGAGATGCGTCCGCGTGCCACGCCCAGGCGGCCGTTGAGGGCGAAGGCGTCGCCCAGCGGCATGCGGGCGGTGGCGGCGGCGTAGAAGACCTGGCCGGTGCCGGTCTGCAGCCGGGAGCCGCCGTAGGCCGAGCTCCATTGGCTCACGCTGCCGAGGCGGGCGTAGCCGGCTTCCACGCCGAAGTGCTCGGTCAGGCGGTAGCCGCCATACAGCTTGTAGGACGTGCCGCTCTTGTCGGCCTTCTTGCCGCCCCATGGCACGGGCACGGGGGCGTTTTTCGAGGACGACAGGCTGTAGCTGGAGCGGCCGATGGCGCCGCCGACATACAGCCCGGTGTCCTTGTCGAGACCGGCGGCGAAGGCGCCGACGGAGGCGGTGCCGAGCCAGAGGGCTGCGAGTGCGAGGCGGGCTTGCGTTTTCGTCAAGATGAGATCCTGTTGGTTGATCGATTGATTGAATGAATGCGTGGATGGGCGGCGTGTCGTTGTTCGCCTTGCCGCCACCGTCCGACGATTCTCAAAAACCAAGCTGAAGACGAGCTTCGCGTTTGCTGAAGGCCTCATGAAGGGCCCCTGCCATGGGCGATGATCGACACATGTCAGCTCAGCTTCTTCTTCCCGGAATCGATCCCCCGCCGCGGCCCCTGCCGCGACCGCGCGGCACCCAGGCCCCTCGCAAGGCGCCGCTGCCGCACTCGCTTTTCTTCGCACTGCTTCCCACCCCGCAAGACGCCGAAACCATCGCCGCGCTCGGCGCGCGCATGAACTCCCAACACGCCCTGAAGGGCACGGTGGTCGAGGCGCAGCGCCTGCACGTCACGCTGTTCGACCTCGGCAACCACGACCAGGTGCCCGCCGACAAGGTGGCCCAGGCATCGACCGCGGCCGCCGCGGTGCCCGTGCCGGCGCTCGATGTCGTTTTCGAAAAATCCATGAGCTACGCCAAGGGCGCGCTGGTGCTGTGCGCCGACGACGAGGCCAACGTCGCGGCCCTGCGCGCGTTCAGGCAGCGCCTGGGCGAGGCGCTGGCCGATGTCGGCCTGAAGCCCTCGCGCGCGTTCACGCCGCACATGACCGTCGCCTATGCGCGGCGCAAGCTCGAAAAGCACGCGCTCGAAGCGCCCGCGCGGTGGGCCGCCCACTCACTGGTGCTCATCGACAGCCACGTGGGCGAGGGCGTGCACGAGGTGCTGGGCCGCTGGCCCGCCTAGGCGCCGTCCTGATCCGCAAACGTGTCGAACAGCAGCCCGCGCAGCCACTGGTTGCCCGGGTCGCGGTGCACCTTCGCGTGCCAGAACAGGTTGATCGCGATCTGCGGCAGCGTCACCGGGTGCGGTCGCCACACCAAGCCGAAGGGCTCGGCGATGCTGCGCGCCAGCCGCTCGGGCACGGTCGCGATCATTTCGCTCGACTGCAGGATGTGGCCGATGGCCACGAAGTGCGGCACCTTGAGCCGGATGCGGCGCTGGATGCCCTGCGCCGCCATCACGTCGTCGGCCTTGCCGTGGCCCGTGCCGGCGGCCTGCACCTGCACGTGGTCGGCCGCGCTGAAGTCCTTCAGTGACACGCTGCGCTTGCGCGCCAGCGGGTGCGTGCCCGCGAACAGGCACACATACCGCTGCAGGAACAGCCGGCGCTGGAACACGCCCGACTTGAGCTGCGGCAGCAGGCCGATGGCGATGTCGACATGGCCGGCCTCCAGGTCGTCGCGCAGGTGGGTCGCGGTGTTGTTGCGCAGCGTGCTGATGGTCACGCCCGGCGCGGCGGCCGAGAGCGTTTCCATGAGGCGCGGCGTGAAGTAGATCTCGCCGATGTCGGTCATGGCGAGCGTGAAGCTGCGCGTGCTCGTGGCGGGGTCGAACACCACCTGCTGGTTGAGCGCCGTGTGCAGCGCACCCATGGCGTAAGCGACCGGTTCGGCCAGCTGCAGCGCGAAGGGCGTGGGCTCCATACCGCGCGCGGTGCGCAGAAAAAGCTCGTCGCCCAGCAGCTTGCGCAGGCGCGCCAGTGCGTTGCTGATGGCGGGCTGCGACAGGCCCAGCGACTCGGCCACGGTCGACACGCGTTTCTCGGCCAGCATGCGGTCGAACACCAGCAGCAGGTTGAGGTCGATGTCCTTGAGTTGCATGGCGCACCTTTATTCATGCTGGTGATACAGCCGATTCACCAGATTCTATTGGTCAATCGGAAGAGGCCGCGCATCATCCGTGCCCAGAGACAAGCCGGCCCTGCCGCCGGCGCCAGAAAAAGAGAGCCCGACGATGGACCTGCACATTCACCCCCTTGCCCGCACCCTCGAGGTCCGCCCCGGCGCGAACCTGCTCGAGGTGTTGCGCGAGCACCAGGTGCCGGTGTCGTACAGCTGCATGTCGGGGCGCTGCGGCACCTGCCGCTGCAAGGTGGTGTCGGGCCAGCTGCTCGACGGCGGGCAGGACGCGATCCGGCCCGACGGGCAGGGCGAGCGCTACGTGCTGGCCTGCCAGAGCACGCTGACCGAAAGCTGCACCATCGAGATTCCCGAGCCCGACGAGGTGGTGGTGCACCCGGCGCGCGTGCTCAAGGCCACGGTCACGGGTATCGACGTGCTCACGCACGACATCCGCCGCCTGCGCCTCAAGCCCAACAAGCCGCTGGAGTTCTCGCCGGGCCAGTACGCGCAGCTGCAGTTCGGCCCCGAGCTGGCACGGCCGTACTCGATGGCCGGGCTGAGCCGCGACGCGGAGCTCGAATTCCATGTGCGCCGCGTGCCGGGCGGCCGCGTCACCGCCCATATCTTCGAGCAGCTGCAAGTGGGCGACACCGTGCGCGTGAGCGGCCCGCTGGGCACCGCCTACCTGCGCACCAAGCACCGCGGGCCGATGCTCTGCGCGGCGGGCGGCACGGGGCTCGCGCCCATCCTGTCGATCGTGCGCGGTGCGGTCGCGGCGGGGTTGATGCAGCCGATCCACCTTTACCTCGGCGTGCGTTCAGACGCCGACGTGTACGGCCTGCCCGAGCTGCGCGAACTGCAGGCGCTGCACCCCGGCCTGAAGGTGCACGTCGTGGTGGTCGCCGGCCCCGCGCGCGACGGTCAGCGGCTGGGGCTCATCACCGACGCGATCCGCGCCGACCTGCCCGCGGGGCTCGACGGCTGGCGCGCCTACCTGTGCGGCTCGCCGCCCATGGTGGAGGCCGCGAGCCGGCTGGTGCAGGCGCACGGCCTGGCGCCCGAGCAGACGCATGCCGATGCCTTCTACCTGCAAGGCACCTGAAGAACCGAACAAGAGAAAAGGAGACCCGATGACCACGCCAGCCGTCTTCCCCATCGAACTGCGCTGGGAGAGCGAGAAGACCAGCCGCATTCCCTTCATGGCCTACACCGACGAGGCGCTGCACAAGAAGGAGCTGCAGCGCTTCTTCTACGACAAGCACTGGTGCTATGTCGGCCTCGAAGCCGAGATCCCGAACCCGGGCGACTTCAAGCGCACCGCCATCGGCGAGCGCTCGGTCATCCTGTCGCGCGACGAAGAAGGCGCGATCCACGTGTTCGAGAACGTCTGCGCCCACCGCGGCATGCAGTTCTGCCGCGAGCGCCACGGCAACAAGAAAGAGTTCGTCTGCCCCTACCACCAGTGGAACTACACGCTCAAGGGCGATCTGCAGGGCGTGCCGTTCCGCCGCGGCGTGAAGCAGGACGGCAAGGTCCACGGTGGCATGCCGCCTGACTTCAAGACCGAAGACCACGGCCTGAACAAGCTCAAGGTCGCGTCGCGCGGCGGCGTGGTGTTCGCGTCGTTCGACCATGACATCGAATCGTTCGAAGATTTTCTCGGCCCCGACATCCTGCATTACTTCGATCGTCTGTTCGACGGCCGCAAGCTCACCATCCTGGGCTACAGCCGCCAGCGCATTCCGGGCAACTGGAAGCTCATGCAGGAGAACATCAAGGACCCGTACCACCCCGGCCTGCTGCACACCTGGTTCGTGACCTTCGGGCTCTGGCGCGCCGACAACAAGTCGGAGCTGAAGATGGACGCGCACGGCCGTCACGCCGCCATGATCTCCACGCGCGGCAGCGCCGGCAAGGCCGCGCAGGTGACGCAGGTGTCGAGCTTCAAGGAGAGCATGCAGCTCAAGGACCCGCGCTTTCTGGACATCGTGCCCGAGCCCTGGTGGGGCGGGCCGACGGCGGTGATGATGACGCTGTTCCCCAGCCTCATCCTGCAGCAGCAGGTCAACAGCGTGTCGACGCGCCACATCCAGCCCGTGGGCCACGACGCCTTCGATTTCGTGTGGACGCATTTCGGCTTCGAGGACGACACGCCCGAGATGACGCAGCGCCGCCTGCGCCAGGCCAACCTGTTCGGGCCGGCGGGCTTCGTGTCGGCCGACGACGGCGAGGTGATCGAGTTCTCGCAGGAAGGCTTCGAGCAGAAGCCCTACCACCGCACGCTGGCCGAACTCGGCGGGCGCGAGGTCGAGAACACCGACCACATGGTGACCGAGACGCTGATCCGCGGCATGTACCGCTACTGGCGTGAAGTGATGGAGGCCGCATGAGCACGCTCGACACCGCCACCTACCTCGACCTGTCGCGCCTGTATGCGGCCTACGCGCACGCCGTCGATTCGGGCGACTGGGACCTGTGGCCCGCGTTCTTCACCGAGCAGTGCAGCTATCGCCTGCAGCCGCGAGAAAACCACGAGCGCGGCCTGCCGCTGGCCACGCTCTCGTTCGAGAGCCGCGGCATGCTCGAAGACCGTGTCTACGGCATCAAGGAGACGCTGTTCCACGACCCGTACTACCAGCGCCACGTGGTGGGCCTGCCGCTGGTGCACCGCGTCGACGACGACGGCACCATCCACAGCGAGGCCAACTACGCGGTGTTCCGCACCAAGCTCGACGGGCCGTCGACCGTGTTCAATGTCGGGCGCTACATCGACAAGGTCGTGCAGACCCCTGAGGGCTTGAAATTCGCGTCGCGCCTGTGTGTGTTCGACAGCGAAATGATCCCGAACTCCATCATTTATCCCATCTGAAACCGAGCCATGCCAGAAAAAGAACCAGAGACCCACGGTGCCCCGTTGCGCCGCTTCACCGACCCGGCCTACGTGCCGCTGTGCGCCAACCTGGCCGAGGTGCGAGAGAACATCGACCGGCTCGACCGCCAGATCGTCGCGCTGCTGGCCGAGCGTGGCCGCTACGTGAAGGACGCCGCGCGCTTCAAGCGCGACGCCTTTCAGGTGTCGGCGCCGCAGCGCCAGCAGGAAGTGATCGACAAGGTGAAGGCGCTCGCCGAGAAGGAGGGCGCCTACCCCGAGGTGGTCGAGGCCGCCTACCGCGCGCTCATCGCAGGCTTCATCGCGCGCGAGCAGCAGGACCACCGGGGCATGGTCGACGTGGAGGTGCAGCCATGACGCGCGCACGCCTTTTCGTCGCCTTCACCGCCGTGGCCATGGCCGCCGCCGCCCATGCGCAGGAGTGGCCGCAGCGCCCCGTGCGCATCGTGGTGCCGTTCGCGGCAGGCTCGTCGCCCGACATCCTGGCGCGCATCGTCAACGACAAGCTCGCGGCGCGCATCGGCCAGCCGCTGATCGTCGAGAACAAGCCCGGCGCGGGCGGCAACAGCGGCACCGACGCGGTCTCGAAGGCACAGCCCGACGGCTACACCTTCCTGCTGTCGGTGAACGCGCCACTGGTCTACAACACCATCCTCTACAAGAACCTGCCGTACGACCCGTTCAAGGACCTCGTGCCGGTGTCGCTGGCCGCGACCACGCCGAACGTCTGCGCGGTCTCGAACTCGATGGGCGTCGATTCGGTCAAGGGTTGGCTGGCCGCGATGAAGAAGAACCCCGGCAAGTTCAACTTCGCCTCGACCGGCAACGGCTCGATCTCGCACCTGGGCGTGGAGCTCATCAAGGCCAAGACGCAGTCGTTCGCGGTGCACATCCCGTACGCGTCGTCGGGCCAGGCCGTCACCGCCATCGTGCAGGGCGACGTGCAGTACGCCTGCCTGCCGCCGGTCACGGTGATGCCGCAGGCCAAGGCGGGCCGCCTGAAGGCGCTGGCCGTCACCTCGGCCGAGCGTTCGGCATTGCTGCCCGAGCTGCCGACGTTGCGTGAGTCGGGCCTGCCCGACATCCAGGCCGTGCCATGGTTCGCCTACATGGCGCCCAAGGGCACGCCGAACGACGTGGTGCAGCGCATGAGCCGCGAGATTGCTGCCGCGCTGAAAGACCCCGAGACGGTCAAGCGCCTGCAGACCGCGTATTTCGACCCCGTGGGCAGCACGCCCGAAGGTTTGTCGAAGTTCATGGACGAGGAGTTGCGCCGCTGGAAGCCGGTGATCGACCGCGCCGGCCTCAAGCCCGATTGAGAAAAGGGAGCACACGATGAGCACGATGACCTGGGTCGACGCCGCGGCGGTCGAAGACGTTCCCGCCGACGACGTGGTCGGCATCGAGGTGCAGGGGCGCGACATCGCGCTGTACGGCACCGACGATGGCATCCACGCCACCGACAACATCTGCACGCACGGCCATGCGCGGCTGTGCGACGGTTTCCTGGAAGGCCACGAGATCGAATGCCCGCTGCACCAGGGCCGCTTCGACGTGCGCAGCGGCAAGGCCATGTGTGCGCCGCTCACCGAAGACCTGCGCACCTATCCGGTGAAGATCGAAGGCGGGCGGGTGTTCCTGGCGTTCGAAGGCTGAACTGTTCTGCCTACGGCGGGCGCGATCTGTATCGGTTCACGCCGGACCGGTTGGCGACAATCGAGGCCCGTTTTCCTGGACATCCGATGACAGAACCACACAGCCGCGACCAGATCGCTGACCTGATTGCCGCCGAACTGGGCCACCGTTTCGACGGCGAGATCCTGGCCGGCGGCCACTACGTGCCGCTGGTGCGCGACGGCCGCACCGTCTACCTCAGCGGCCAGGTGCCGCGTGTGGGCACCACGGTGGTCGTCACCGGCCGCGTGGGCGATGCCGTGTCGCTCGACACCGCGCGCGAAGGCGCCCAGATCTGCGCGCTGCGCAGCCTCGCGTTGCTGCGCCGGGCGCTCGGCTCGCTCGATGCGGTCGAGAAGGTGCTGCGCGTCGGCGTGTTCGTGCAGTGCACGGCCGACTTCACGCAGCAAAGCGAGGTGGCCGATGCCGCGTCCGACCTGCTGCACCGCGTGTTCGGCGAGGCCGGCGTGCATGTGCGCACGGCGGTCGGCGTCTATGCGCTGCCGAAGAACGCGACGGTCGAGGTCGAGATGACTGTCTCGACTATCGACGCGGCCTGAGTCAGCCGCGCTCGCGGCGCGCGGGTTCGCTGCGGTGCAGGTGCACCGCCAGCGTGTCGCGCGGCGGGCGCACCGCGCATTGCGCCAGCAGCCGGCCGGCTTCGCCCCGGTGGTAGCCGTTGTGCGTCACGACGTGCGCCAGCATCTCTTCGCGCGTCATGCAGCCCTTGTCGCCGTCGGTGAACACGAAGGGCAGCGGCTCGGCCAGCAGCGCCGGCGTGAGCGTGTCCAGGTAGGCGAGGTACCAGCGGTCGGACTCGGCCACGGCCGCGCGCAGGTCGGCCAGCGTCGGCGTTTCGGGCGTGTTGTCGTCGGTGAAACCGTGCGGCGTGCCCGTGAGGTGGCCCGCGAAGATCCGGTTCACCACGTGGGCATGGTTGACCACGCGGATCGCGGCATGCCGGGCGTCGGCGTGCTGCACGGGGTCGAGGCTGGCCATGCGGTCCAGCAGCTCGTCGTTGGCCCACGCGTGGTACTGGAACAGCGTGCGCAGCAGGGGTGGGGCGCTCATGTCGGGTGTCCTTGTCATCGGGGAACCCGGATGTTCGCGGCAGGCGCGGCGCCTGTCCACCCGAAACAGGATCAGTGCTCGCCGAGCATCCAGCGCGTGCGGTCGCCGCGCCCCGGCAGGTGCAGCGCGGCGGTGGCCGCGGGCGTCTCGGCCAGCAGCCGGCCCTTGCGGAACACCTTGAGCCGCGTCGCGCGCAGGCGGATGGCCTCGACCGGGTCGCGCGCCTGCAGCAGCACGAAGCTGGCGTCGCAGCCGGCTTCCAGGCCGTAGCCGTCCAGGTGCATCACGCGCGCCGCGCGCGTGGTCACGGCCTCGAAGCACTGGTGGATACCGGCCTGGCCGGTCATCTGCGCCACGTGCAGGCCCATGTGCGCTACCTCGAGCATGTCGCCCGAGCCCATGCCGTACCACGGGTCCATCACGCAGTCGTGGCCGAAGGCGACATTCACGCCGGCCGCCAGCAACTCGGGCACGCGCGTCATGCCGCGGCGCTTGGGGTAGCTGTCGTGGCGGCCCTGCAGCGTGATGTTGATGAGCGGATTCGACACCACGCTCACGCCGCTCTCGGCAATGAGCGGCAGCAGCTTGCTCACGTAGTAGTTGTCCATCGAGTGCATCGAGGTGCAGTGCGAGCCCGTCACGCGACCCTGCAGGCCCAGGCGCAGGGTTTCGGCGGCCAGGGTCTCGATGTGGCGCGAGAGCGGGTCGTCCGACTCGTCGCAGTGCATGTCGACCAGCTTGCCGCGCTCGGCGGCCAGCTCGCACAGCAGCTTCACGCTGGCCGCGCCGTCGGCCATGGTGCGCTCGAAATGTGGAATGCCGCCGACCACGTCCACGCCCTTGTCAAGCGCGCGCGTGAGGTTGTCGACGCCGCCCGGCGAGCGCAGCACGCCATCCTGCGGAAAGGCCACCAGCTGCAGGTCGATGTACGGCGCCACCTGGCGCTTCACCTCGAGCAGCGCATCGACCGCGAGCAGGCTGGGGTCGCTCGTGTCCACGTGCGAGCGGATCGCCAGCAGGCCCTTGGCCACGGCCCAGTCGCAGTAGGCGAGCGCGCGTTCGATGAGCGCGTCGGCCGTGAGCAGCGGCTTGAGCTCGCCCCACAGCGCGATGCCTTCGAGCAGCGTGCCGCTCTGGTTGACGCGCGGCTGGCCGTAGCTCAGCGTGGCGTCCATGTGGAAATGCGGGTCGACGAAATGCGGCGTGAGCAGCAGGCCTTGCGCGTCGAGCGTTTCGTGCGCGGGTGCGGCAAGGCCGGGCGTGACCTCGGCGATGCGGCCGTCCTGCACGGCAACCGACATGCCGGTGCGGCCGTCGGGGAGGGTGGCGTGGGTGATAAGAAGGTCGAGCATCGGTGGGGTGTCTTTTTTCGAGGGGCACTCAGCGCGTGCGCTGCGCGCGGAAGCGGTATTGCCCTGCGGCCGGCCCGACCTCGATGGTCACGCGGCGCAGCTTGTCGTCGTGGCCCGAGTCGGCCTTGGCCGTCACCACGATGCCGCGCGGCGTGGCGCGGCAGGTGAGTTCGCTCAGGGAGATTTCCGCATGGTCGTTGTCGAGCTCGGCGATGGCGGTGGTGTGCACGGCGTACAGGCTGTAGCTGCGGTCGGCCTCGCCGCGCGCCATCCACTGCACGTAGAGGAACGACTGCGCGAAGGCTTCGGCGTGGATCACGCGGTAGGTGCCGTGGTGGTCGGTGCCCCAGGTGCCGCAGGTCTGCACCCAGGTGACGGCGTCGTGGGTGGCGAAGCGCTCGGGGCCGTAGTCGGCACCCAATGCATGAGCGCCATTGCCGGCCAGGGCGAGCAGCGCGGTGGCCAGCAGGCGACGGAGGCGGGGCCGCGTCATCGGCATGTCAGCGTTCTCCCTTGCGGTAGGGTTTCATCAGCGCCTGCGGGTAGCTGGCCTTGCGTGCCACCAGCACCAGCGCCAGGATCGACAGCAGGTAGGGCAGCATCAGGTACAGCTGGTAAGGCAGCACGGCATCGCCCGATTGTTGCAGCCGCAGCTGCAGCGCGTCGAAGAACGCGAACAGCAACGCGCCGAGCAGGGCCTTGCCGGGCCGCCACGAGGCGAACACCACCAGCGCCACGCAGATCCAGCCGCGCCCGTTCACCATGTTGAAGAAGAAGGCGTTGAAGGCCGACAGCGTGAGGAACGCGCCGGCCACGCCCATCAGCGCCGAGCCTGCCACGATGGCGCCGGTGCGCGTGGCTGCGACCGACACGCCCTGGCTCTCGGCCGCCTGCGGGTTCTCGCCCACCATGCGCAGCGCCAGACCCAGCGGCGTGCGGTACAGCACCCAGGCCACCGCCGGCACCAGCAGCAGCGCGAACAGCGTGAGCGCGGTCTGCGCGTTGAGGATGGGCACGGGCAGCCAGTCCATCGGCGCGAAGGGCGTGATGGTCGGCGGCGTGTTCACCTTCGGAAAGCTCACGCGGTAGCCGAAGTAGCTCAGCGCCGTGGCCAATAACGTGATGCCCAGCCCCGAGACGTGCTGCGACAGCGCGAGCCCGACGGTCAAAAAGGCGTGCAGCAACCCGAACACCATGCCCGTGAGCGCGGCCACGCCGACGCCGGCCCACAGCGGCGCGCCGGCGTACACCGCGAGCCAGCCGGTGAAGGCGCCCGCGACCATGATCCCCTCGATGCCCAGGTTGAGCACGCCCGCGCGCTCGCACAGCAGCACGCCCAGCGTGCCCAGGATGAGCGGCGTGGCGATGCGCAGCACCGCGACCCAGAAGGCGGGGTTGGAAAGAATGTCGAGCAGATCGGTCATTTCGTCACCCGCACGCGGTACTGCGTGAGCAGCGTGGCCACCAGCACCGCGATCAGCGAGGCCGCGACGATCACGTCGGCGATGTAGGTCGGCACGCCCACGGCGCGGCTCATGGTGTCGGCGCCGACCAGCACGCCGGCCACGAACACGCCGGCGGCGATCACGCCCAGCGGGTGCAGGCCGGCGAGCATCGCGATCACGATGCCCGTGTAGCCGTAGCCCGGCGACATGTCGAGCGTGACGTAGCTCGTGCGGCCCGCCACCTCGATGGCGCCGGCCAGCCCGGCCAGCGCGCCCGAGAGCAGCGCCACCATGACCACGGTGCGCGTCACCGGCACGCCGGCGAAGGCGGCGGCGCGCGCGTTGGCGCCCACGGCGCGGATGTCGAAGCCCAGCACCGTGTACTTGAAGATCGCCCACACGATCACCGCGAGCGACACGGCCCACAGCAGCCCGGTGTGCACGCGCGTTTGGGCGATGAGCTTGCCAAGTTCGAGGTCGGACTGCAGCGACACGCTCTGCGGCCAGCCCATCGCCGTCGGGTCTTTCATCGGCCCGTCGAGCAATGCGGAAACGCCGAGCAGCACGATGAAGTTGATCAGCAACGTGGTCACCACCTCGTCCACGCCGAGCTTGTTCTTCATGAGCGCCGGGCCCAGCAGCATCAGCGCGCCGGCCACCGCAGCGGCCAGCATCATCAGCGGGAACAGCACCCACGGCGACAGCTCGAAGCCCGTGCTGCCGTGCATGCCGCCCACGGCCACGGCAGCCAGCGCGCCCGCAAACAGCTGCCCCTCGGCGCCGATGTTGAAGAGCCGGGCCTTGAACGCGACCGTCGCGGCCAGGCCGGTGAGGATGAGCGGAATGGCCCGCGTCAGCGTCTCGCTCCATGCGAACACCGAACCGAAGCCGCCCTGCAGCAGCAGCGCGTAGGTGCGCCCGACCGGCGCGCCGGCCCAGCGCACGAGCAGCGCGCTCACCAGCAGCGTGAACACGACCGCGCCGATCGGGGCCAGCACCAGCGCAGCGCGCGAGCTTTCGTGGCGTCGTTCGAGGCGCATCATGCGGCGGCTCCCGGGCGTTGCGGCGCGGTGGCGCCGGCCATCGCCAGGCCGATGGCCTCGCGTGTCCAGGCCGCGGCCGGGCGCGCCTCGCCGAGGTGGCCGCCGTGCATCACGGCCACGCGGTCGCCGAGCGCGAGCACTTCGTCGAGGTCGTCGGAAATGACGAGCACCGCCGCGCCGGCGTCGCGCGCGGCAATGAGCTGCTGCTGCACATAGGCGACGGCGCCGATGTCCAGGCCCCAGGTCGGCTGGTGCGCCACGATGAGGCGCGGGGCGCGGTTCGGGTACTTCTTGTTGTCGGTGTCTTGTTCCACTTGCTCGGGCGCCAGCAGCGCCCGCCCCAGGATCAGTTTCTGCATGTTGCCGCCCGAGAGCGAACGGGCCGGCGACATCAGGCCGGCGCCGCGCACGTCGAAGGCTTTCTCGATGCGCCGGGCGTGCAGCCGCGCGGCGGCGCGCCGGACGATGAACGACCAGCGTGAAAAGACGGGGCTGCGCAGCCGCTCGGACACGGCGTTCTCCCACACCGGCAGGTCGCCGACCACGCCGACCGCGTGCCGGTCTTCGGGGATGCGCGCCACGCCGCGTTGCACCAGGCGGGCGGGCGAGGGCGGCAGCGCGCGGCCCATGAACTGCGCGCTGCCGGAGACGGCGCGGCGCGTGCCGCTCAGCAGCTCGGCCAGCGCGACCTGGCCGTTGCCGGAGACGCCGGCGATGGCGGTGATTTCGCCCGCGCGCAGCGTGAGCGACACCTCGCGCAGGCGGTCCTGCCCGCCGTCTTTGGTCGATGCGGTGCTCACATGGTCGAGCACGCAGACCGCGTCGCCCACCGATTTCGCGGGCCGGCGCTGCGGCGCCTCGACTGCGTGGCCGACCATCCACAGCGCGAGCTGCGCCTGCGTGGTGTCGGCCGTGCGCGCCTCGGCGACGAGCTTGCCGCCGCGCAGCACCGCGATGCGTTGCGACACGCGCAGCACCTCGCCGAGCTTGTGGCTGATGAAGATGACCGACAGGCCTTGCGCCACCATCTGCGCGAGCGTGGCGAACAGCGCCTCGCTCTCCTGCGGCGTGAGCACGGCCGTCGGCTCGTCGAGGATCAGGATGCGCGCGCCGCGGTACAGCGCCTTGAGAATTTCCACGCGCTGGCGCTCGCCGACCGAGAGGCTGCCGATGGTCGCGTCGGGCTGCACCGGCAGGCCGAAGCGCTGCGCCACCTCGAGCAGCCGCGCACGGGCCGCCGCGCGGCGTGAGACCGGGCGCCACAGCGGCTCGGTGCCCATCGTCACGTTGTCGAGCACGCTGAGGTTGTCGGCCAGCGTGAAGTGCTGGTGCACCATGCCCACGCCGGCGGCCAGCGCGGCCTTGGGGTTGCCGGGCGGCAGGGGCGAGCCGAACACTTCGATTCGGCCTTCGTCGGCGACGTAGTGGCCGAACAGGATCGACATCAGCGTCGACTTGCCGGCGCCGTTCTCGCCGAGCAGCGCGAGCACTTCGCCGGCCTGCAGGTCGAGGGAGATGGCGTCGTTGGCCACGAGCGGGCCGAAGCGCTTGGTGATGCCCTGGAGGCGGAGCACGGTGGGGTTCATGGGCAGACAGGTGGCGACGGCAGGTCGCGGCAGAAATTCTCGATGGCCCGGGCGGAGGCGGCGGGCGAGGCCTGCAGCAGGCCGTGGGGGCCGTCGAGCTGCACCAGGTGCAACGCCGACAACCCGCGCTGAATGGCGGCCACCGCGCGGCGCGGCACCACGCGGTCCTGCAGCGCCTGCAGGTACATCGCCGGCACACGCACCAACGGCAGCTTGTCGCGCACGTCGACGCGCTGCACTTCCTTCATGCGGTGGGTCATGACCGCGACCGACACCTGCTTCAGCGAAGCCTGGAGCATGTCCGACAGGTGCGGCGACGCCGAGCCGCCCAGCAGCAGGTGCCGCATCGGCGCGCGCATGAGCTTCGAATGCAGCAGGCGCATCGACAGGTCGAGCAGGCCTGCGCGCATCAGCGCCAGGCCGGGCGCGGGCCGGCGAGCGAAACTGCAGCACAGGATGAGGCCGCGCAGCCCCGGTGGGCGCGAGGCTGCGAGGGAGATGGCCAGCGGCCCGGAAAACGACTCGCCGAGCAGCACGAAAGGCTGATGCGTCGGCAGTTGCGCGCGCACCAGCGGCTCGAGTTCGTCGTAGCCCAGCACCTGGCGGCCCGGGTAGCGCACGACGTCGATGGTGGCCTGCGGCCCCAGGGCCTGCGCCAGCGGCGCGAAGAGATCGCCGGTGCCGTCCATGCCCGGCAGCAAGACCAGACGAGGCAGGCGCCCGGGCGCCACCGTCACTTCCACGCGGCCAGGAAGGCCAGCATGACCTTGGCCGAGTTGTCGGCCGCGATGCTCATGAAGGTGCCCATCTCGTTCTCGCCGTCGCCGCCGCCCGCGAGGTCGCTGAGCGAGCGGAAGGCGATGTAGGGCACGCCGTTGCTGTAGGCGACCATGCCCACGGCGGCGGTTTCCATGTCGAGCACGTTGGCCTGGAAGGTCTTGTAGGTGTATTCGCGGTAGGCCTTGTTGTCCATGAAGGCCTGGCCCGAGACGCCGTTGCCACCCACCACCAGCTGCGGCTTGCGCGGCAGGCACTTGCCGGCGCCGCAGTTCGCCAGCTCGACGTTGCGGATGCTGCGCGCCACCTCGAGCATCTTCGGATCGGCCGCGAACCAGAACTTGCGCTCGATGCCCGGCTTGGCGGCCGAGCGCACCTCGACCGGGCGCGGGAAGTTCATGCCGAAGTTGGGCAGCGTGGCGTCGGTGATGAAGGGCGGCGCGCTGTACTTGCCGGGTGCGGTCTCGCGTGCCATGAGCACCTCGAGGTACTGGCCCCACTGGGCCGGCACCGTCACGTCGCCCACGTGCAGCGACGGGTTCACGCCGCCCGCGATGCCGCTGAACACGATGCCGCTGATGCGAAAGCGGTTGAGCACCAGTTGCGTGTTCATGGTCGCGTTCGTCATGCTGATGCCCGAGAGGAACAGCACCACGGGCTTGCCTTCGAGCGTGCCGGTGGTGAACTCGACGCCGTTCACGCTGTGTTTGCGGGGACCCTGCAGGCGCGTGAGCAGCAGCTTGAGCTCGGGCTCGAAGGCCGAGATCACGGCCAGGCGCGGCGTGTCGTCCAGCCGCGTGCTGCTGTTGATGCTGACGACGTCCGACTTGTAGACGCCGACGCAGCCCGTCAGCACGAGACCGAGCGCGGCGGCCAGGACCGGGCCGCGCAGGCGCTGGAGAAGCGAGGAAGTGTTCGTCATGGTCATCAGGAGTTGGTGGGCGGGAGTGAGGGGCGGTGTGCGGCGTCGGGCGTGGCGATCCAGGCTTGCAGCGCGGCGACGCGCGCGTGCTTCGGTGCCAGGCCGACGAAGGTGGTGTAGGCGGCGAGCGCCTTGGCGTCGTTGCCGGCCTGCAGGTAGGCGTCGCCCAGGTTCAGGTAGGCGAGGGCGCGGCTGCCGTCCATGTCGATGGCCTGCTCGAACCAGCGCGCGGCCTCGACCGGTTTGCCGCGCTTGAAGTACACGAAGCCCAGGTTGTTGGCCGCGAGTGCAAAACGCGGCTGCAGCTTCAGCGCCTCGGTGAAGGCGGCTTCGGCCTCGTCGTAGCGGCGCTCGCGGTACAGCTGCAGGCCGCGGTCGTTGGCGCGCTGGGCGGCCACGCGCGGCGTGAGCGGCGCGGCGGCCGGCATGGTCAGCTTGGTGTCGGCGCCTTCGAGGTTCTTCACCACCACTTCGACGGCAGCCGGGCCGGCCTTGGCCGCCTTGGCCGTCTTGGGTACGGCCGCCGCATGCACGGCCTGCTCGTTGGCCTGGTCGATGCGCTTGTTGACCTGGCTGGCGGCGGCGTCGAGCTGCAGGCTGTCGCCGCTGAGGCCTTCACGTTCGACGGGCAACGCGAACACGAACTCGCCGCCCTCCGAGCCCGGCAGGCTGCCGAAGGCCGGCGTCTGCCGCGCGATGGCCGAGACCGCCGGCGCCACGTAGGCCGCGAGTTCGGTGCCGGTGATGACGTTGTCGCCATTCAGGTCGGCCTTGCCCGACAGCGCCTGCAGCATCGTCCAGGTGAAGACCGAGTGGCCGCCGGGACCGTCGTCGGCCACCTGCTGGTCGGCGCCGCCGGCGGTGAGCATCTGGCGGCCGATGCGGCGCGCGTTGTCGGTCAGGAAATTCTTGTTGCCCTGCGCCGCGCCGCCGCGCGTGAGGCCCAGGCCCGAGTAGCAGGCGTCCACGAGGAACAGCACGTGCTTGGCCGACAGCGCCTCGGCCACCTCCTGCAGCTGCGGCATCGAGATGGCGTCGGACGGCAGGTTGTCCAGCGTGGCATCGACCGGCACGATGTAGCCCACGTCGCGCCCGCTCGCGAGCTTGCGGGTGCTGCCATGGCCGGCAAAGAACACCAGCACGCGGTCGTCGCGCTTCACGCGCTTGCCGTCGGTCAGCTTTTCGTTCAGCGCGCGCAGGATGTTGGCGCGCGTGGCCTGGTCGTCGTACAGCGCCGTGATGTTCTCGGGCTTGAAGCCGAAGCGCGTCACGAGCAGCTGCTCCATCGCCTTGGCGTCGGGCACCGCGTGGTGCAGGCCGGGCCATTTGGCGTACTTGTCGATGCCGATCACCAGCGCGTGGCTCTCGCGGTAGAGCGTGTCGCCCGAGGTGGCCGCCACGCCGTCGTCGGGCGCCGCCTTTTTCGATGCGCTCACGACGAACTTGCCGTCGCGCCAAGTGGCGAAGCGGTAGCCGTCGGCCACCAGCTGGTCGAGCACCGTGGGCAGGGCCTGCACGGTGCGGCCCTGGATGTCGTGGAACAGGATGACGCCGCGCTTGGCCTTGTCGACCTCGGCCAGCACGCGGTCGGCGATCGACTTGGGCACCGGGTCGGCCCAGTCCATCGAGTCGACGGTCCACATCATGGAGCGCAGCTTGAGCGCCTCGACCGTGCTCAGCTTGGCTTCGTTGCGCGCGCCATACGGAAAGCGAAAGAGGGTGGACTGCGGCCGGCCGGTGGCGTCGAGCAGCGCTTCGGTCTCGCTGGCTTCCACGCGCACCGCGTCGTCGGTCATCTTGGCCATCATGCCGTGGCTGAAGCTGTGGTTGGCGAGCACGTGGCCGGCGGCCAGCACCCGCTTGGCCGCCGCGCCGGTGGCGCTGAGCTGGGCCTTGCCCTGCGCGTCGAGCTTGCCCAGGTTGCGCCCGAGCTGGAAGAAGATGGCGGGCGCGTCGTAGCGCTTCAATATCTCCAGGATCTCGTCTGTGTGCTTGGCGTGCGGGCCGTCGTCGAAGGTCAGCACGACGGTCTTGGCGGGCAGCGAGGTGCCGAAGATCTCGCGTGCGTCCGCGCTGTCCTTTTCCTTGGCGCCGCCCGGGGGCTGCGTGTAGGGAACGATGGCGCCGAAGTCTTTCAGGATCTGTTCGCGCGAGTACAGGCCCTGCAGCTTGGCCACGTAGTCGGCCCACTTCTCGCGCTTGGGCTCGATGCCGCGCTGCGCGAATCGGCCGAACACGTCTTTCAGCTCGCGGTCGTAGGCCTGCTCGATCTCGGCGAGCACGGCCAGGTCCTCGCTGGCGCGCCGGCCGAGCTTGAGCCCGGACAGCGACTGCGCCTGGCTGTAGCGCGTGCTCAGCTCGGACAGGAATTCCTTGAACGCCAGCCGGTCGGCGTCGAACCAGCTGGGCTCGCTCTCGATGCGGTCGAGCAGCGCGTTCAGGCCCGCCACGGCGGCGGGGTCCGTCATGTCCGCGGCCTGGGCGATCAGCGCCTGCTGGCGCTCCTGCATCTCGTGGAACAGCTGCTGCCCGACGGCGCTGACGGCGCGCTTCTCGGCCGCCTCGAGCGCACGCTCGCCGGTCATCAGCACGATCATCTGGCGGTGCGCGGCGAGCAGGGCGTCGGCGCGTGCCTGCAGCGCGGTTGGAATGCCGACCGGCGCCGCGACCACCGGCGGCGCAACGGCAGCGGGTGCCGAGGCGGCCGATGCGGGCACCTCGGCCGCCGGGGCGGTGGCCGTGGCCGCCGGCTCAGGTTGACAGGCGGCGAGCCCGGCGGCCAACGCCGCGATGGCCATGCCATGGATTGCGGTCTGCCATCGCGCACGCTTCATGGGTTCGGGTCTGCTCGCTTGTCTGTCTGCTGGTTACTTGGCGGTGGACTTCGGCTGGGCGTCGTCCACCTTCACGGTGAACTTGCCGGCCAGGATGTCGGCCTGCTTCGCCTTCACCTTGGCCACGATGTCGGCCGGCACCTTCTTCTCGAAGGTGCCCAGCGGCGCGAGTTCGGAGCCCTTGTGCTTCATGTGCGAGTACACGCCGTAGTCTTCGGCGGCGAACTTGCCTTCCTTCACCAGCTTGATGGCGCGGTCGGCCGAGGGCTCGAAGTTCCACAGCGCCGAGGCGATCACCGTGTCGGGGTACTGGGCCTGCGTGTCGATCACGTTGCCGATGGCGAGCTTGCCCTTTTCCTTGGCCGCGTCCGACACGCCGAAGCGCTCGGCGTACATGATGTCGGCGCCCTTGTCGATCATCGCGAAGGCCGCTTCCTTGGCCTTCGGTGGGTCAAACCAGCTGTTGATGAAGCTCACGCTGAACTCCACCTTCGGGTTCGTTTCCTTCGCGCCCGCCATGAATGCGTTCATGAGCCGGTTCACCTCGGGAATCGGGAAGCCGCCGACCATGCCGATGCGGTTGCTCTTGGTCATGCCGCCCGCGACCATGCCGCTGAGGTAGGCCGGTTCCTGGATGTAGTTGTCGAACACCGAGAAGTTGGGCGCCTGTGGCTTCAGCGACGAACCCATGAGGAACGCCACCTTGGGGAAGTCCTTCGCGACCTTGCGCGCCGCCGCTTCCACCCCGAACACCTCGCCCAGGATCAGCTGGTTGCCGCCCGTGGCGTACTCGCGCATCACGCGCTCGTAGTCGGCATTGCTCACGTTCTCGGTCGCCTTGTATTCGATCTCCCCACGCGCCTCGGCCGCCTTCAGCGCCTTGTGGATGCGGCCCACCCATTGCTGCTCGAACGGCACCGTGTACACGGCAGCCACCTTGAGCTTGGCCTGCGCGAGCGCAAGGCCCGGGGCGCCCGCCGCAAGCGCTGCGGCAACGGCGATGGAACGAACGATCAATTGACGGCGTGCTGTCACGGTCTTCTCCTCGATGAAATGAAAGAACCAGCCCTGCAATCCCCATGCCCACCCACCGAATCGAGCCGGCCGCGAGCGGCCGGCTCCCTTCCAGCAAACACCGAGGAACCGGCTCCGCCGGGCCTCAGGTGTTGCCCCCGGTAGGGGGTTGGCGAAGCGACACGAAGTGCGCGAAGCCTGGGGGCGAGCCTACTTAGTGCCGAAGATGCGGTCGCCGGCGTCGCCCAGGCCCGGCAGGATGTAGCCGTGGCTGTCCAGCTCGCGGTCGATGGCGGCGGTGTAGATCGGCACGTCGGGGTGCGCTGCCTGCATCGTCTTCACGCCTTCGGGGCAGGTCAGCAGGCAGACGAACTTGATCGACTTGGGGTTGAGTTCCTTCAGCCGTTCGACCGCGGCCACGGCCGAGTTGCCGGTGGCGAGCATGGGGTCGACCACGATCACGTCGCGGTTCTCCATCTCGCCGGGCATCTTGAAGTAGTACTCGACGGCCGTGAGCGTCTTGGGGTCGCGGTACAGGCCGATGTGGCCGACGCGCGCGCCCGGCACCACCGTGAGCATGCCGTCCAGGATGCCCGTGCCGGCCCGCAGGATCGACACCAGCACCACCTTCTTGCCGTCGATGACCTTGGCCTGCATGGTCTCCAGCGGGGTCTCGACCTCGATGTCCTGCATCGGCATGTCGCGCGTGACCTCGTAGGCCATGAGCATGCTGATTTCGTTCAAGAGCCGGCGGAAGCTGTTGGTGGAGGCGTCCTTGCGGCGCATCAGTGTGAGCTTGTGCTGGACGAGGGGGTGGTCGACGAGGTGGACGTTGCTCATTGGAGTCTTCTTTTGGTGTGCCGTTGCGGAAAAACAGGAGAGTCTAAAAGACTAGAAGACGGTGCCGTCGCTCTCGATCTGCAGCGGTGGCGCACCGTTTCGCAAGCGCTGTGCCAGCACCCGGCCCGCGGCCCAGGTGCCGCCTTCGAGCACACAGGCCAGGGGCAGCTCTTCCTCGGTGCGGTCGAGCACCTTGCGCACGCGCGGGGCGATTTCGTCGAGCAGCGCGACGGTGAGGGCGCGCCATTCGACGATGAACTCGTCGCCGGCCTTCCAGCGGCGGGTGAGAAAGGCCGGCTCGCGCGGCACGATCACGCCGTTGTCGATCAGCAGGCCGCCGTTGCGGTACTCGGGCAGGGCCGTGAGCGCGTCGAGGTGGCGCACCTTCACGCCGGCCCATTCGAAGGGCTCGAGCAGCGAGTACGTGAGCCACTGCGACAGCTTGTGGAACGGCATCCAGCCGTTGGTGAGCCCGGGGCCGGCGACGGCGCTGTGGCGCCAGCAGTCGCCCAGCGCGAAGGCCGGGTCGCCCGAGCCGATGCCGCCCGCGTTGTCGCTGCCGTCGGCCGCCAGGCTGTCGATGGCGTTGGCCGAGGGCCAGATGTGCGACAGCGTGTCGAGCAGCAGCGACAGGATCTGGTGCGCCGTGATCTCGGCCGTCGGCGGCGAGGCCGCGCCCAGCGGGGCCACGAGCGCGTCGAAAAGGCCGGCGGGCCGGCCGTCGTCGCCGAAGGTCTCGGGCTGCTCGCTCATGGCCTCGCCCAAGCGGCGCAGCAGCACGGCGCGCCCGGACAGGCCGACCAGCGGATTGACCTCGCTCACCTGGAAGGCGTCGCCCAGGCGCTCGGTCACGAGGCCGCGCAGGCCGGCCGCGTCGGCCTGCAGCGGGTGGTTCGGGTCGGAGGAAAAGAGCCCGCTCGTGAACGCATGGAAGCACGCCACGCCCAGGCCTTCGGAGCGCGTGAAGCGCAGGCCGGTGGCCGGTTCGGTGTAGTGCCAGGTCGGGCCGGCGCCGGCGTCGAGCAGCACGCTCACCAGCGTGAGGTCGATGTGGGCGCGGGCGCGCTGGCGGGCGTCGAGGCCTTTGCCGAGCAGCGCATCGAGCTGCTGGCGGCGGTCGACGCCGCCGGCCTCGAAGTGGCGCCAGCGGCTGTGATACGGGATGGTGTCCCAGGGGTAGCGCTCGCGCGTGACCTCGGCCACGGTGCGCGCCGCGTCTTCGAGCGCGTCGTCGCTGCCGATGCGGAACCACTGCGATTCGCCGCGGCGCGCCCGCGCCAGCAGGGCGCCCGCGCGCTGGCGGATGGCGGTGGTGGTGCGCAGCAAGGTGGCGGCGCCGGCCGGGTGGGCGGTGTCGGGCGCGAACTCGATCGACGGATCGACAGCGCCCGCGCCGCCGGGGCGCAGGCTGCCGGAACCGTCGGCGGGCAGGTCGATGTCGGTGCTTCGGCTCATTCGCTCAATCCCCGGCCCTTGGCCTTTTTCAGTTCCTCTGCGTCCGGCACCGGGCCGGGCGTGAAGTAGCCGGCCGCCATCTTGGCGTCCATCTCGACGCGGGCGTCGGCCGGGATCAGTTCGTCGGGAATGTTCACGCGTTCGCCGATCTCGATGCCCGAGCCGGTGATGGCGTCGAACTTCATGTTGCTCATCGACACGAGGCGGTGGATCTTCTTGATGCCCAGCCAGTGGAAGACGTCGGGCATCAGCTCCTGGAAGCGCATGTCCTGCACGCCGGCCACGCACTCGGTGCGCGCGAAATACTGGTCGGCCGTGTCGCCGCCCACCTGGCGCTTGCGTGCGTTGTAGACCAGGAACTTGGTCACCTCGCCGAGCGCACGGCCTTCCTTGCGCGAGTAGGCGATGAGGCCCACGCCACCGCGCTGCGCACCCTGGATGCATTCTTCGATGGCGTGCGTGAGGTAGGGGCGGCAGGTGCAGATGTCGGAGCCGAACACGTCGGAGCCGTTGCACTCGTCGTGGATGCGGGCGGTGAGTTCAACCTCCGGGTTGGCCAGGTCGCGCGGGTTGCCGAAGATGTAGAGCGTCTGCCCGCCGATGGGCGGCAAAAACACCTCGAGGTCGGAGCGGGTGACGAGTTCGGGGTACATGCCGCCGGTTTCCTCGAACAGCGTGCGGCGCAGGTCGGTCTCGGAGCAGCCGAAGCGGCGCGCCACCTCGGGCAGGTACCACACGGGTTCGATGGCTGCCTTGGTCACCATCGCGGCGCCGCCCGTGGTGAGGAAATGGCCGTCGGCCTTCAGGCGCCCGCTCTGCAGCGCCTCGATCACCTCGGGCAGGATCACATGCGCCTTGGTGATCGCGATGGTCGGGCGGATGTCGTAGCCGGCCGCGAGTTCGGTGGAGAACACGTCCGCCACGAGCGCGCCCCAGGGGTCGAGCGAGACGATGCGCCCGGGCTCGCTCCACTGGGGATACGGGCCGATGACGTCGGTGGGCGCGGTGTTGGTGAGGTCGGCCTTGTGTTCGCGCTTGAGCGCGCCGGCCGCCACGGCGAGCGCGCGGTACACGCTGTACGAGCCGCTGTGCGTGCCGATCACGTTGCGGTGCGCGCGCTTGGTGGTGGTGCCGACCACGGGCCCGCGCTCGGTGGCGGTGGCCGCGCCCCAGTGGATGGGCAGCGCGCCGAAGCCGCCGGCATGCGAGGTCAGGCGGATGTGGCCGGTCGAGGACGAGGGGTGGAGCGGAGGGCTCTGCGCCGGGCTGGCACCGGTCGCGGTCGGCAAGGCGGAAGGGAGCGCGGTACTGTCTGCAGACATTTGAGGCCCTCAAAAAATGCAATGTACCGAGCACTTGTGCGGCTGGCAAGCGAGGGCCCGCGCGGTCCGGCCGCACTGGCATTCATGCAGGCGAGGAGCGCAGGCCGTAGGTCTTGCCGTGCACGAACAGGTACTCGGCGCGCAGCACCGCGTCGCCTTTCTCGCCGGTGAAGGTGAAGCCCAGCACGGCCACCGGCGTGCCGGGCTTGATCTCCTCGACGCCCCAGGCCTGCAGCCGCGTGAGCGGGGCCAGCTCGATCTGCCACTTGCGGTCGCGCCGTGTCGGCAGCTGCGCCTTGGCCAGCAGCGCCGCGCCGTCGACCGTGGCGCTTTGCTTGGGCAGGGGCCGCTGCTTCAGGTCGGGCGGCAGCGCGAGGTTCTCGGGCAGCTCGATCTCCAGCTCGCCGTGCGGATTGCGCCAGCTCACCTTGGTGGCGCGGCCTTCCAGATAGAGCGGGCGCTCCTGGTCAAAACTGCTCCAGCCGTGGTGGGCCCAGGCGGGCAGGGCCAGTGCGATCGAACCGGTCACGAACATGCGTCGATGCAGCATCGCGTTCTCCTTGGTCAGACATAGGCAATCCAGCGCCCGCAGATGATGACAGCGAGCCAAAACCCCAAAGACAGGAGGCATTGAAACCTGGCGAACCCGCTCTGCCCGCCGAGGTCACCGCGCAGGTGGAACCAGGCGGCGTTGAGACCGGCCAGCAGGATCAGCAGCAGCTTGACGCGAAAGGCCGTGTTGTTCAGCAACTCGCCCGGCTGGCTGGCGAACATGGTCAGGCCGGTCAGCGCGCACAGGCCGAAGCCCAGCAGGGCGGGGCGCAGCGTGAGGCGCGCCAGCAGCGGCGCCGGCAGCTCGCGGGCCAGGCCGAGGGCGCGCAGCTCGAACACCAGCAGGCCGCCGAACAGCAGCGCGATGCCCACGATGTGCGCCGCCTCCAGCGCCGGGTAGGCCCAGGGGTGGGAGACGAGTCCGGCCAGCATCGGCGCAGCTTAGCCCAAGCCTCGCCCCGGGGGCGCGGCACAATCCCTTGCAATCTTTTTTCACCAGGCTGTAACCGGCCGGCCCGATGGCACGAAACACCGTAGGCAGCAGGACGACACCGAGCGACGCGGAAGCGGCCTTGCGCCGCCTGTTCCTTCGCGGCCTCGACGGCGACGCCGGCGCGTACCGCGAGTTCCTGCAGAAACTGAGCGCGCACCTGCGCGCTTTTCTGGGCAAGCGCCTGTTCGGCTGGCCCGATGAAGTGGAAGACCTCGTCCAGGAATGCCTGCTCGCCATGCACAACCAGCGCCACACCTACCAGAGCGACCAGCCGCTGACGGCCTGGGTGTATGCCATTGCGCGCTACAAGATGATCGATCTGCTGCGCGCCAAGTCGGTCCGCGAGGACCTGCATGACCCCCTGGACGACGACCTGGCCGTGTTCGCCGCGTCGGCCACCGAAGCCAGCGATGCGAAGCGCGACCTCGGCGGGCTGCTGCAGACCCTGCCCGAACGCCAGCGCCTGCCCATCGTGCACGTGAAGATCGAAGGCCTCTCGGTGGCCGAGACGGCGAGCCTCACGGGCATGTCGGAGTCGGCGGTGAAGGTCGGCATCCACCGGGGCCTGAAGGCCCTGGCCGCGAAGTTCGGGGGAGGCGCCGCGCCATGAAGACCGACGACCTCGTCAATCTGCTGGCCACCGGCGAGGTGGCGGTGCCGCGGCGCAGCGCCAGCGGGCGCATCGGGCTGGCGGTGCTGGCCGCGCTGCCGGTGTCCTTCGTGATCCTGTTCGGCGAGTACGGGCTGCGGCCCGACCTGGTGCAGGCGATGTTCTGGCCGATGTTCTGGGTCAAGGTGCTGTTTCCGCTGTGCATCGCGGCGGCGGCCTTCGTGACGGTGCAGCGGCTGGCCCGGCCCGGCGTGCGGATGCGCCACGCGTGGTGGGGCGGGGTGCTGCCGGTGCTGGGGATCTGGGGGCTGGCGGCGTTCGTCTGGTTCTCGGTGCCGATCGAGGAGCGCATGCCCTTGCTGATGGGCCAGTCGTGGCGCATCTGTGCCCTGAGCATCGGCTTCATGGCGCTGCCGGTGTTCGCGGCCACCTTCGCGGCGCTGCGGGGGCTGGCACCGACGCGGCCCGCGCTGGCCGGGGCCGCCGCCGGCGCGCTGGCCGGCGGCGTGGGCGCGTCGGTCTACGCGCTGCACTGCATGGAGCTGACCGCGCCGTTCCTCGCGGTCTGGTACGTGAGCGGGATCGCGGTGCCGGTGCTGCTGGGCGCGGCACTGGGGCCGCGCCTGCTGCGTTGGTAGCGCAGCCGCTTTCTCCTAGCGCTTCTTGCTGCCGAAGATCCCGCCCAGCACGCCGCGCAGGATCTCCTTGCCCACCGACGTGCCCATGGTGCGCACCGCCGACTTGGCCATGGTCTGCACGAGGCCGTCGCGCTTGCCGCCGCGCGGGCCGGTGCTGCCGAAGAGCATGTCGTTGAGCATGCCGCCCATGCCGGACGATTCTTCGGCGGCGGCCCCGCCCTTGGCGCCGGCGGCCGGTGCATCGGGCGCGCTCTCGGCGCGGCCCTTGAGCTTTTCGTAGGCCGATTCGCGGTCGACCGTCTTTTCGTACACGCCCGCCACCAGCGAGCCCGCGATCAGCGCCTTGCGCTGCTCGGGCGTGATCGGGCCGAGCTGGCTGCCCGGCGGCAGCACGTACACGCGCTCGGTGATGCTCGGGCGCCCCTTGGCGTCCAGGAAGCTCACCAGCGCCTCACCCACGGCAAGTTCGGTGATGGCGGTCTCGATGTCCAGGCCGGGCTTCTGGCGCATGGTGCTGGCAGCGGCCTTCACGGCCTTCTGGTCGCGCGGGGTAAAGGCGCGCAGCGCGTGTTGCACCCGGTTGCCCAGCTGGGCCAGCACCGAATCGGGAATGTCCAGCGGGTTTTGCGTGACGAAATACACGCCGACGCCCTTGGAGCGCACCAGCCGCACCACGAGCTCGATGCGTTCGACCAGCGCCTTGGGCGCCTCGTTGAACAGCAGGTGGGCCTCGTCGAAGAAGAAGGCCAGCTTCGGCTTCTCGGGGTCGCCGATTTCGGGCAGCTGCTCGAACAGCTCCGACAGCATCCACAGCAGGAAGGTGGCGTACAGGCGCGGCGAGTTCATGAGCTTGTCGGCCGCCAGGATGTTCACCACCCCCTTGCCGCCCACCGTCTGCATGAAGTCGGTGATGTTGAGCATCGGCTCGCCGAAGAACTTGTCGCCGCCCTGGGTCTCGATCTGCAGCAGGCCGCGCTGGATCGCCCCCACGCTGGCGGCGCTGATATTGCCGTACTCGGTGGTGAACTGGCTCGCGTTCTCGCCCACGTACTGCAGCATGGCGCGCAGGTCTTTCAGGTCGAGCAGCAGCATGCCGCTGTCGTCGGCGATCTTGAACACCAGGTTCAGCACGCCGGCCTGGGTTTCGTTCACGTCGAGCATGCGGCCCAGCAGCAGCGGGCCCATGTCGGACACGGTGGCGCGCACCGGGTGGCCCTGTTCGCCGAACACGTCCCACAGCGTGACGGGGCAGGCGGCGGGTTCGGGCACGTCGATGCCGCGTTCCTTGAGCGTGGCGGCCAGTTTTTCGCCCACGCTGCCTTTCTGGCTGATGCCGGTCAGGTCGCCCTTGACGTCGGCCATGAACACCGGCACGCCGATGTTCGACAGTTGTTCGGCGATGGTCTGGAGCGAGACGGTCTTGCCGGTGCCGGTGGCGCCGGTGATCAGGCCGTGGCGGTTGGCTAGGCCGGGCAGGAGGGTGCACTCGATGGTGTCGTGGCGTGCGATCAGAAGGGGGTCGGCCATGGGGCGCTCCGGGTCGTATCGAAGCGCGCAGTCTAATCAACCGCCACTCCTATAATTCACGACCCCGCACGGTCGTTCAGGAAAAAAGTTCAGGAGGTTTTTTTGTCATCGACTGCTCAGCCCCCCATTCCCGCCACTGGCGATGCATCCGAACAGTCGCCGATCGAAAAAGAGCTGGCCGTGTTGCTCGTGAACGCGCTCAATCTCGAGGTCGCACCTGAAGAGATCGTTCCCACCGACCCGCTGTACGGCGAAGGTCTGGGCCTCGACTCCATCGACATCCTCGAAGTCGCGCTCGAAGTCTCGCGCCGCTACGGTTTCCAGCTGCGCTCGGACGACGAGCGCAACCAGCAGATCTTCCAGTCGCTGCGTACGCTCGCGACCCACGTCGCCGAGCACCGCAGCGCCACCTGATCCATGTCCCGATGGCGACTCGTCCTCCTGCTGCTGGTAGGGGTCACGTATGCCGGCCTCTCCCACTGGATGACGCTGTTCCACGCCACCGAGCCCTGGGCTGTGGTGGTGTTGCTCGGCCCGTTGTGGATCGCGGCCATGGGCTGCGCGGCCAGCTGGTTCGGCCGCTGGGGCCTGGCCATTGCGGCGGCGCTGGGCATCGGCGGCTTCTCGCTCGTCTTCCTCGGTGAGGCGGGCGACACGAACCGCCTGTATGTGCTGCAGCACATCGGCATCAACGGAGCCTTGTGCGGCTGGTTCGGCTCGACGCTGCGTGGCAAGGGCCTGCCGCTGATCACCCAGTTCGCGCAGCGCGTGCACCCGCTGAAGGGGCACATGCTGTCGTACACGACGCACCTCACGCAGGTGTGGACGGTGTATTTCGCCGTGGTGGTCGTCTCGTCGATCGTGGTCTACCTGACGATGCCGTTCTCGGCCTGGTCGCTGCTGGCCAACGTGCTGTCGCCGCTGAGCGTGGCGCTGCTTTTCGTGGGCGAGCACCTCGTGCGCTACCGCCTGCATCCCGAATTCGAACGCACGCGCCTCGTCGATGCGGTGCGCGCGTTCTACGGCACCTCGACGGTGGACAACGGCGCTGGCGGCCAATGACACAGGCGCAGCCCGCGTGACCCCCGACACCGCTTCTTCTTCCTTCCTGCCGCTGCTCGCGGACCGCAACCCCGACGCGCCCCTGGCCTGGCGCGCCGGCCAGCCGGTCAGCACGCGCCAGTTCCTGGCCGACGTCGCACGCCTGGCGCCCGCACTGCCCGCCGAAGGGCCTGCCGTCAATCTGTGCCTCGATCGTTACGCTTTCGCCGTGAGCCTGGGTGCCGCGCTGGTGCGCGGCCACGCCAGCCTGCTGCCGCCCGATGCGCGGCCGGACACGCTGGCGCGCCTGACCGAAACCGGCGGCGCCCACCTGTTCGCGCTGACCGACGACGCGAAGCTCGACACCCCCGGCATGCGGCGCCTGCAGGTCGAGGCCGTGCCCGGCCCGGCCGGCGATGCGCCGGTGCCCGCCATCGACGGCGGCCGGCATGCGGCCAGCCTGCTCACGTCGGGCTCCACCGGCGTGCCGCAACCCCATGCCAAGGCCTGGCGCACGCTGGTCGGCGACGTCGAAGTGGCGGTCGAGCGGCTGTGCCGCGTGCTGCAGCGGCCCACGCTCGAAGGGCTCACGCTGGTGGCGACCGTGCCGGTGCAGCACAGCTACGGCCTGGAGTCGTCGGTGCTGCTTGCGATGCTCGGTGGCGCCGCCTTCGAAACCGGACGGCCGTTCTTTCCGGCCGACGTCGCGAAGGCGCTGGCCTCGGTGCCGCGCCCGCGCGCGCTGGTGACCACGCCGTTCCACCTGAAGACGCTGCTGCTGTCGGGCATCGAGTTGCCACCGGTCGACCTGATCCTGTCGGCCACCGCGCCGCTGTCACCACAGCTGGCCGCGCAGGCCGAGCAGGCGCTGGGCGGCGTGCTGCTCGAAATCTACGGCAGCACCGAATCGGGCCAGGTGGCCACGCGCCGCACGACCGAGAGCGAAATCTGGGAAACCTTCGGCGAGATCCGCGTGCATGCGGAACCGGGGGAGGGTGACGGCCCCGAGCGCTTCATCTTCAGCGGCGACTTCATTCCCGAGCCGACGCCGATGGCCGACGTGCTCGAGCTGCTCGATGCGCGGCGCTTTCGCCTGTTCGGCCGAGCCAACGACCTGATCCACGTCGCCGGCCGGCGCAGTTCGCTCGCGCACCTGAACTACCACCTCAACAGCATCGCCGGCGTCGAGGACGGCGCCTTCTGGCTGCCCGACGAGGTGGCCGACGGCGTGGTGCGGCCGGTGGCGTTCGTGGTCGCGCCCACGCTGACGGCGGCGGACATCATTGCTGCACTGCGGCAACGCCTGGAGCCGGTGTTCGTGCCGCGCCGCGTGGTGCAGGTCAAGGCCTTCCCGCGCGAAGGCACGGGCAAGCTCACGGTGCGGGCGCTGCGCGAATTTGCGCTGGCGCAGCTGGCCGACGACCAGACCCCGGTGCAGATGGCGCACACGGTGCCGGTCGACCATCCGGTCTTTGCGGGTCATTTCCCCGGCCAGCCGCTGGTGCCCGGCGCGTTGCTGCTGGCCGAGGTCATGGAGGTCGTGCGACGCGTGCCGGCGCTGTCGGCACGGCTCGGCCAGAGCCCGACGCTCGCGGCCGCCAAGTTCCTGGCGCCCGTGCGGCCCGGCAGCACGCTGTCCATCGAGCTGCATCCCGAGGCCGGAACCGGCCGCGGCGTGCGTTTCGACGTGCGCTGTGACGGCGTGGCGGCTGTCACCGGCCGCTGGACGGCTGTGCCAGAGTCGGCGGGATGAAGCACACCGACGCCGAAACGCGCGCCGTGGACGAAGCGGCGCGGCAGACTGCCCGCCCGGCGGCCCAGCAGGGCGACTGGGCGCGCGCGCCCGAGCGCAGCAACATGCTGGCGCTGCGCTTCATCTGCCTCATGGCGCTGGTGTGCGGACGGCACGTCACGCGGCTGCTGCTGCCGCCGATCAGCCTGTACTTCCTGCTGTTCGCGCCGGCGCCGCGCCGCTACATCAAGCGCTACCTGTTCCGGGCCATCGGCCCGCGCGCGGGCTGGGTCGACGGCTACCGCCTGCTGCACGCGTTTTCCTCCACCGTGCTCGACCGCGTGTACTTCCTGCGCGGGCGCATGGACCTGTTCAAGCTGAAGATCGAAGGCAACGGCCCGATCGAGGCGGAGGCGGCCGAAGGGCGGGGCGCCTTCCTGCTCGGCGCCCACATCGGCAGCTTCGAGGTGCTCGGCGCCTGCAAGCAGCAGAAGCACCAGAACCGCATGCGGCTGGCGATGCTGATGTACCCGGACAACGCGCAGCGCATCACCGCCATCCTGAATGCCATCGCGCTGCCCGAGATGCGGCCCCACGTGATCGCGCTGGGCCGGCCGCATTCCATGCTCGCGCTGCGCGACTGGCTCGACGGCGGCGGCCTCGGCGGCATGCTGGCCGACCGCACCTTGCCGGGCAGCGAGGAACAGCCGGCAAACCAGCGCGGCAACAACATCGTGCTGCCTTTCCTGGGCCAGCCGGCCGTCTTCAACGACGGCCCGTTCCGGCTGGCGGCGCTGCTGCGCCGCAAGGTGTTCTTCATGGCCGGCATGTACGGCGGCGGTGCCCGCTACGATGTCCGGTTCGACCCGCTGGCCGACTTCGGCACGCCGTTCGTCGACGCCGCGGAGCGTGAACGCCGCATCCGAAGCGCGGTCGAAGCCTATGTGGCCCGCCTGGAGGCGCTGTGCCGCGCCTACCCGTACAACTGGTTCAACTTTCATGATTTCTGGCTCGAAGATGCGGCTTGATCGGCTTTGCAGGGTGGTGGTGCTGGCGGTGGCTTTCTGTGCCGCGCCGGCCTGGGCGGCGTTCGACCTGCCCGAACTGATGGGCCTGCTGGCCCGGCAGAAGAGCGGCGAGGCGCGCTTCACCGAGCAGCGCTTCGTGCACGGCCTCGAAGGCCCGCTCGACGCGAGCGGCACGCTGAGCTTCGAGGCGCCCGACAAGCTGGTGCGCCGCACGCTGTCGCCGCGCATCGAGACCATGTCCGTCGACGGCAACACGCTGACCCTGTCGCGCGGCAACCGCAACCGCACGCTGGCACTGGACAGCATGCCCGAGCTGCTGGGTCTGGTCGAAGCCATGCGCGGCACGCTGAGCGGCGATGGCGCCACGCTGCAGCGCTACTTCAAGAGCACCGTGACCGGCGCCGCCGGCAAGTGGACGCTCGACCTCACGCCCAACGACAGCCGGCTGGCCGCGCAGGTGCGCAGCATGCGCATCACCGGCCGCAACAGCGAGGTGCTGGGGCTGGAGATGGAGTTCGTGGGCGGTGACCGCTCGGTCATGCACATCTCGCCCAACGCGCCGCCGTCGGCGCTGCCGGCCGGCGCCCCCGGGCGCGCGGCACCGTGAGCCTGGCGCAGGCGGGCGGCCCGCCGGGGTGGTCGCGCCGCATCGTCGTTCTGCTGGCGTGGCTCTTGGTCGTGGCCCTTGGCGCGGTCGTCATCGCGCGCACCCAGATCGGCGCCGACCTGTCGGCCTTTCTCCCCAAGAGCCCGGACCTGCGCCAGCGCGTGCTCATCGAGCAGCTGCAAAGCGGCGTCGCCTCGCGCACGCTGATGCTGGGCTTCGAGGGCGGCAGCGTCGCGCAGCGCGCTGAGGTCTCGCGCGCCGTCGGCAAGGTGATGCGCGACAGCCAGCTCTTCGACCTGGTGCAGAACGGCGACGTGAGCGACTGGAGCGAGGCCGGCACCTGGGTGTTCCAGCACCGCTACCAGCTCTCGTCCGGCGTGATGCCGGGGCAGTTCACCGCCGAAGGGTTGCGCGAGGCCATCGTCGACACGCTGTCGATGCTCGGCACGCCGGCCGGCAACGCGATCAAGCCCTTGCTCGACAGCGATCCGACGGGCGAGACCCAACGCATCGCGATGGAGCTGGTGCCGGCCAGCGCACCGCGCAGCGAGGCCGGCGTCTGGATGTCGCGCGAGGCGCCGCGTGCGCTCATGATCGCCACCACGCGCGCAGCTGGCGGCGACCTCGACGCGCAGGCCGTCGCCATCGCCCGCGTGCAGGCCGCCTACGAAGCCGCCGCGCGCGGCATGGGCGAGGCCGCGCCCAAGCTGCTGCTGAGCGGGCCGCCCGTGTTCTCGGTGATGAGCCGCGAAAAGATCAAGACCGAAGCCATCCACCTCGCGGTGGTGGGCGGCATCGTGATGAGCGTGCTGCTGCTGCTGGCCTTTGCCTCGCCGCGCGCGCTGGTCATCGCCTTCCTGCCGGTGGCCACGGGCGTGGTGGTCGGCACCGCGTCGGTCAGCCTGGTGTTCGGCTCGGTGCACGGGCTCACGCTGGGTTTCGGCAGCACGCTGATCGGCGAGACGGTCGACTACGCCATCTACTACCTGATCCAGGCACGCGGCGCGGCCGTGGCCGGTACTGGCTGGCAGCGCTGGCGCGAGGTGCATTGGCCCACGGTGCGGCTGGGCCTGCTGACCTCCGTGTGCGGCTTTGCGGCGCTGGTGTTCTCGGGCTTTCCAGGGCTGGCGCAATTGGGCGTGTTCTCGATCGCCGGGCTGGTGTCGGCGGCGCTTGCCACGCGCTACGTGCTGCCTGTGCTGGCACCCGATGGCGCGACCGGCATGGGCATGCGCCGGCACATGGCGCGGCTGGCCGGCCTGCTGGTGCGCGGCCTGCCGCGCCTGCGCTGGCCGCTGGCGGCGCTCGGCGTGGCGGCGCTCGCGCTGGTGCTGTGGCAAGGTGGCCACCTGTGGCGCGCCGACCTGAGCGCGATGAGCCCGGTGCCGCGTTCGGCCCAGCAGCTCGACGAGATGCTGCGCAAGGACATCGGCGCCAGCGACGGCGGCGTGCTCGTGGTGGCCTTCGGCGATGACGAACAGGCCGCACTGCGCCACACCGAGGCTGCGGCCGCGCGCCTCGATGCGCTGGTCGACAAGGGCGAGCTCAGCGGCTACGAAGCCGTGACCCGCGTGCTGCCCAGCGTGGCCGCGCAAACGGCGCGCCAGGCCAGCCTGCCCGACGCCGACACGCTGCGTGCCAACCTGGCCGAGGCGACCAAGGGCCTGCCGCTGCCGGCATCGCGCCTCGGACCCTTCGTGGCCGACGTGGAGGCTGCGCGCAAGCAAGCGCCCGTGCAGCGCGCCGACCTCATGGGCGGCCCGCTGGGCTCCGTGGTCAACACGCTGATGTACGAGCGTCCGGGCGGTGGCTGGTCCACGCTGGTCGTGCTGCATCCCGGCCCGGGCTTTGAACAGGCGCGCCTCGAGGAGGCCCTGGCCGGGCTGCCCGAGGTGCAGGTGGTGGACGTCGGCCGCGAACTCGGCGGCCTCTACCAGCGTTACCTGCACGAGGCCTTCGTGCAGGTGCTGCTGGGTGCGCTCGCGGTGGTGCTGTTGCTGGGCGTGTACCTGCGCTCGTGGCGCCGGCTGCTGGCCGTGTGCCAGCCGCTGCTGTTCGCGGTGGTTCTCACGCTGGGCGGCATGGCGCTGGCACAGGCGGCACTCGGCATCCTGCACCTCGTGGGGCTGCTGCTGATCGTCGCCGTGGGATCGAACTACGCGCTCTTCTTCGACCAGCTGCGCACGACCGGGCGCGCCGACGAAGACACGCTGGCCTCGCTGATGCTGGCCAACCTCACGACGGTGGTGTCGTTCGGGCTGATCGCGATCTCGGACATTCCGGCGCTGTCGTCCATTGGCCGCGTGGTCGCGCCGGGGGCCTTGCTGGCGCTGCTGCTGTCGGCCGCGTTCGCGCGCAACGTGGCGCCCGGGAAGGGCCCGAGCCCGCAGCGACCGCGCTGATGGGAAAATCCGGACCCACCATGTCGTCGCCTTCCGCCCCTTCCACCCGTTCTGCCGCCTCCGAATCCTGGCCCTGGCCGCCGGCCATGCGCGCCAGCGCGGCCGTGCATGTGGCGGCCCTGGGCGCGGGCGTGCTGGTGCCGGGCGCATGGCCCTGGGCGCTCGGCGCTGTGGTGCTGAACCATGCGCTGATCACCGGCGCCGGGCTCACGCCGCGCAGCAACCTGCTTGGCCCGAACGTCACGCGCCTGCCCGAGGCCGCCGCTGCGCGTCGCGAGGTGGCGATCACCATCGACGACGGACCCGAGCCCGAGGTCACGCCCCGCGTGCTCGACCTGCTGGACGCGCACGGCCAGCGCGCCACCTTCTTCTGCATCGCCGAGCGCGTGCTGGCGCACCCGGCGCTGGCGCGCGAGATCGTCGCGCGCGGCCACAGCATCCAGAACCACACGGCGCGACATCGGCACAACTTCTCCTTCCTCGGCCCGCGCGGCTTCGCGGCGGAGATCGCGCGCGCGCAGGACATCCTGACCGACGTGACCGGCCAGCGCCCGACCTGTTTCCGCGCGCCCGCCGGCCTGCGCAACCCTTTCCTCGAACCCGTGCTGCACCGCCTCGGCCTCTCGCTCGTGAGTTGGACGCGGCGCGGTTTCGACACCCGCGAAGGCGACGCCGCCAAGGTGATGGCGCGCCTCGCCCGTCACCTGCAGGCACGCGACATCCTGCTGCTGCACGACGGCAATGCCGCGCGCACCGCAGCAGGGCAACCCGTCTTGCTGGAAGTCCTGCCCTTGTTGCTCCAACGCCTGCGCACCGATGGGTTGCGCGCGGTGACCCTGCCTGAAGGATTGAAGACCGCATGAGCGCCGTGATGCCATCGACGATGACCACCGACCAAGCCTGGCGCGAGCTGCACGAAGCCGCGACCGTGCCCTACAAGAAGGGCGGTACCTTCGCCTGGCAGTTCGCGCGCGGCAAGCTCGGGCGCGACCCGGTGTTCCGCGGCCTGCTCGAACGCGGTCTGATCGACGCGCAGCACCGGCGCGTGGTCGACATCGGCTGCGGGCAAGGCCTCTTCGTGAGCCTGCTGGCCTCGATGAGCACGATGCAGCAACAGGGCCGCTGGCCGGCCTCATGGGCCGCCACGCCGGCCGCCGCGGACTACACGGGCATCGAGCTGATGCCGAAGGACGTGGCGCGCGCCGAGGCGTCGGTCGGCCATCTGAAGCCGACGCCGCGCCTGGTGTGCGCCGACATGTGCTCGGCCGCCTTGCCCGACTGCGATCTGGTCGTGATCCTCGACGTGCTGCACTACGTGGACCTCGCGGCGCAAGAAGGCGTGCTGACCCGCGTGCGCGACGCGCTCCGCCGCGGCGGCAACCCGAAGGCGCGCCTGCTGTTGCGCGTGGGCGATGCGTCGAGCACGCGCGGTTTCGCGATCAGCCAGTGGGTCGATCGCACCGTGACGCGTATTCGCGGCCACAAGGTCTCGCCGACCTGGGGCCGGCCACTGACTGAATGGACTGCGCTGCTGCAGCGCCTGGGGTTCCGCGTGCAGAGCATTCCGATGAGCGAAGGCACGCCCTTCGCCAACGTGCTGCTGGTGGCCGACCTGGAGGCTGCCGCTTGACGACACCGCAGACGCTCGACCGCGCGGGCATTGCCGCGCGCATTCCGCACAGCGGCAGCATGTGCCTGCTGGAGCGCCTCGAAGGCTGGGACGGCGAATCGATCCATTGCAGCACCACCACGCACAGCCAGGCGGACAACCCGCTGCGCACCGAGAGCGGCCTGCTCGCGCCGAACGCCATCGAGTACGCGGCGCAGGCCATGGCGCTGCACGGCGGCCTGCTGGCGGCGGAGGGCAGCACGCCGTCGGCCGGTTTCCTGGCCAGCGCGCGCAACGTGAAGCTGGCGGCGGCGCGGCTGGACGACATCGCCGGGGCGTTGCAGGTGCGCGCGAAGCGCCTGTCCGGCGACGACCGGCAGGTCTTGTATGAATTCACGGTGGCGGCCGACGACGGCCGCCTGCTGGCCGAAGGCCGGGCCGTGGTGGTCTTGAACACGCCGTTGGCAGACACGGAAAGCACACCGTCATGAGTTTCGAAGGAAAACGCACACTGATCACCGGCGCCAGCGGCGCGCTCGGCGCGGCCATGGCGGAGCGTTTTGCACGCGACGGCGCGACCGTGTTGCTGCATGCGAACTCGCGGCCCGAGGCCATCGAGCAGCTGGCCGCGTCGATCACCGCCGCCGGCGGCAAGGCGGAATGCCATGTGTTCGACCTGCGCAGCGACGAGGCCTGCGCGGCCGGCTGCGCACGCATCCTCGAAGGCGGCGCGGTGCAAATCCTCGTCAACAACGCAGGCGTGCACGACGATGCCGTACTGCCCGGCATGCGCGCCGAGCAATGGCACAAGGTGATCGACGTGTCGCTGAACGGCTTCTTCCGCGTGACCCAACCGCTGCTGCTGCCGATGATGCGCACCCGCTGGGGGCGCGTGCTGAACATCTCGTCCGTCGCTGCCATCGCGGGGAACAAGGGGCAGGTGAACTACGCCGCGGCCAAGGGCGCGCTGAACAGTGCGACCAAGGCGCTGTCGCTCGAAGTGGCGTCGCGCGGCGTGACCGTGAACGCGATCGCGCCGGGGATCATCGCCTCGCCGATGGCCGATGCGGTGTTCGACCCCGCGCTCATCAACCAGATGGTGCCCGTGAAGCGCGCCGGAACGCCGCAGGAAGTGGCGGCGCTGGCAGCGTTCCTGGCAGGCGATGAAGCCGCGTACATCACGGGTCAGGTGATCTCGATCAACGGCGGGATGATCTGAGGTCCTGCCAGTTCGTTCTTCCCTGCGAAGGGCGCGGCATCCACTTCACCCCGAAGCCCGGCAGGCGGTGCGGTGTGGGCGGCCCCTCTGTGCCGCCGAGGAGCGCAGCGTTTCGCGGATCAGGGCTCGCAGCTGTTTGAGCCGAAGGCGAGTTCTGCGAGACCCCGCGAAACGCGAGCACCGCAGGGGAGCCGCGAAGCGGCCGGCACAGCGGGGCCGACCACGCCGTGCCGCCTGTCGGGCGCTCCCAAAAGGCCTAGAGAGGCAGCGTATCGAACGCAGCGTAGGCAGTAGCCAGCCAAGACTTCACGCGCTGCCGTTCCAGCAATCCAAGCGCATGCGGCCCTTCGCGGTCGTTCACCGCCTTCCAGAAGCTCGTGTTCTGCGCATCGATCTTGCGCATGCTGGCTTCGTGCAAACGCGGCAAGGCAATCACGCGTGCGCCGTTCGCATTGGCCTTCGATAGCGACTGCGACGCCAGCAGCATCCCGAAGTCGCTGCCGCGCCCGTAGTTCTGCACCACGATGTAGTTGGGCCGGTTGCCGAAGGTGTCGATCAGCGTGCCGAGCAGGTCGGTGGAGTCCTTGCCGTCGTCCAGCACGTGCCAGAAGTTGACCGTGACGTCGATCTCCTCGAACACATCGAACAGGTCGGATTCCTTGATCCAGCGCGACAGCGGCGCCAGCGTCTGCGCTGCGAGGTCGACGATCACGCTCTGCTTCGGGTTGGTCTCGAAGCCGTTCACCACCGTGTCCAGGCCTTCGAAGCTGTCGACCACCACGGGCGAGGCAAAGCCCTCGTAGAAGCGGGTGAAGGAGCTGTGCGAACGGTCGGTGTCGAAGCCGGTGAAGGGCCGGCTGCGATCGATGAAGTACTGGGCCAGCACGCGGGCCGTGACCGATTTTCCGACACCGCCTTTTTCGCCGCCGATGAAGTTGATGGAGCTCATGAGTGGTTGCTGCCTCGAATGGGTTGAGGGGTGGAGGAGGGCGGATTCATTCTAGGGGTCACCTGTCGCACCACTGTGGCTAGCGACCCCGCTTGCTCATGCCCTGCAGCAAGGGATGTGCCTGCAAGCGCTGCTGCAGTCGCTTTTTCCACGGAGCTGGCAGCGCCGAGCCGTCGATCATCGCGGGCCACTGGTCGCGCGCGAGACGGGCCGTGTCTGCGACCACGCGTCGCATGCGCGGCTCGTGCAAGCCAGCCGAGAAACAGAACGCGCGCACATTGGCCGGCGTGAACATCGCGGTGCGACGGGCGGTGGCACCCACCGCGGCCGGCAACAGCGGGAGCGCATGGCCCTCGACACCCTGCAATGCCGCATAGGCCACGATGTCATAGGCCGGCGCCAACCGTGGCGCGATGCCATCGGGGTACAGCACACCGAAGTTCTTCAGGTGGGCATCCGGGTTGCCCAGCAAGTCGTTGACCACGAGCCGCCGCACCAGTTCGAGCACGGCGTCTTCGCCCAACGACGGAAAGGCGCGCATCGCCAGCGCCATGTCGAGGTAGCTTCCGCTGTACTTGTGCATCGGGTCGACCGCGAGCACCTGGGCGAAATCTTCGAAATGGATGCGGCGCGCACCGTCGCGGTCGAAGCGCGTGACGGCCAGGAACTCGGGCTCGTCCGGCAGCGCATAGCTGTGCTCCGCCGCAATGGCCGACAGCGGCGCGAGTTCGGCGTGACACACCTCGACACCCGCCACCCCGGCCATCTGCAGCGAAAGCATCTCGAGTTGCGGCATGTGCGGTCGGCCGGCCACCGGCAGCTTGGCGATCACGCGCGTGCTGGCGCCGGCGCGCACGCGCGCCACGTAGCGCCCGCCCTGGCGGCGCAGACCGAGCTTGGGTTGCACGCCCGAGACCGAGATGCCCTGCGGCATCGGCAACTCGACCACCGACATCTCGAGCGCGTCCTGGTCCTGCGTGATGAGCCGCTGCAGCGTGCCGCGGTCCACCGACACCGGGCGCGCGGCCACGGCGCCGGGCAGGTCGCCGCCGCAGGCCGCCAGCAGTTCGAAGTGGTCGTTCTCGCGGCAACCGCGCAGCTGCGCGATGTGGCTGCGCAGCACGCCTTCAGGCAGCAGGTTCTGGAAGAAGCCGGGCAACTGGCCGCCCTGGGCGTTGAACAACGGGTTCTTCACGTCGCTCCACAACGCGGCCTGGGCGGCCGGGTCGCTCGCGACCATCGACAGCGAAAGCACGCCGGGCGGCGGGTTGGCGATCAACTCGGGCTCCGCCACGAAACGACACAGGTCGGCGTACTGGAACAGCTTGCCGAGACGGTGTGCGCCGAGCGAAATCTCGAGGATCTTGACGTTCATGGCGGTGAGCGGCGGCCCCGCACGTAGGGCGGCGCGGCAGGCGCGTCGGCCAGCGCACGACCGACACGCGTGGCGACCGGGCGGTAGCCGGGATCGACGGCCGTGCCTTCGCCGAAGCCCTTGGGCGCGAGTTGAAGTTCGAGCCCCAGCGCATCGACCAGCGCGAGCAGCGACGACAGTTGCGGATTGCCCTTCAGGCTCAGGGCATTGCGCACCGAGCGCTCGGTGAGCCCCGAACGCAAGGCGATCTCGGCGTTCGTGAGGCCGGTGGCCCCGCGACGCGCCGTGAGGGCGGTGATGAGTTCCTGCTTGTCCACGGAAATATATTACCGCAAATGCCTATTTCGGAAACATATTTCCGATGCGAAGAACCTACTTGGGTATCAGCGTGAAGAGCGGCATGACCACGCCCATCACCCAGTTCTGCCCGAAATCAAGGGCCGCCCGGCGGTACTTCTCGTCGGCCTGCGCGGCCAGCAGGTCGAGCCGTGCCACCACCTTCGACAGTTCGCGATCGGCCACGAGGTTGCGCCCGCGCTCGCTGATCTCGGTGGCCAGCAGCAGTGGCTGGCCGTCGGGGCCGGTCTTGGAAGAAATGAGCCAGAGCGAAATCTCGAAGTTGCGCGCCGTGCGGTAGCTGTTCTCGGCGTCGACCCCGTCGATCATGGTCTGGTCCCAGGTGTTGCCGTTGGCCTGCTTGAGCATCGAGGCCCACCCGACGACCAGCGCCGCCACGCGGTCGCCCTGGTAGGCCTGCGGGCCGGTCTCGAAGGCCAGGCGGATGGCGTCGATGCCGGTGGCGCCGCGCAATTCGGGCAGCGGCGTGCCCTGCAGGACCGCGTCCCAGGTGCGCTGCGTGGCTTCTTCCATGCTGGCGGCCGACTTGCGCCATTCGCGCGGGTTGCGCCGGTACAGCGTGGTCTGCACGCGGCGCACCGATTGCAGGTTGTCGCGCAGCGACAGGTTGGCGATGCGGTTGGTGGCCGATTGCAGCCATTCCTGGTTGCCGTAGGGCTCGGCGCGCTCGGTGGAACGGAAGGAGGAACAGCCCGTCAGCGCCAGCGGCGCGAGCAGGGCGGCCGCGGTGCCCGCCAACAGGCAGGTGCGTCGCGCCGCGAGGGGAGAAGCCAGGGAATCGCTCATGCCCTGACGTTATCATCCACGGCTGGGGCGGCGGCCCGCTTCAAGCTGCGGGCCCGTGCAATTTTCCTTACAAATCAATACCTTGGCGCTACGCCAAGGCAGGGCGACAAGTCGTGCGTCTTAACTCCATCAAGCTCTCGGGCTTCAAGTCGTTCGCCGAACCCACCAACTTCCTGCTGCCGGGCCAACTGGTCGGGGTGGTGGGGCCGAACGGCTGCGGCAAGTCGAACATCATGGATGCCGTGCGCTGGGTGCTCGGCGAGTCGCGTGCGTCGGAACTGCGCGGCGAGTCGATGCAGGACGTGATCTTCAACGGCACGACCACCCGCAAGCAGGCCAGCCGCTCGAGCGTCGAACTGGTGTTCGACAACGCCGACCACCGCGCCGGCGGCCAGTGGAACCAGTTCACCGAAATCGCCGTGCGCCGCGTGCTCACGCGCGACGGCACCAGCAGCTACTACATCAACAACCAGCCGGTGCGTCGCCGCGACGTGCAGGACGTGTTCCTGGGCACCGGCCTCGGCCCGCGCGCCTACGCCATCATCGGCCAGGGCACGATCAGCCGGATCATCGAATCCAAGCCCGAGGAACTGCGCCTGTTCCTCGAGGAAGCTGCGGGTGTCTCCAAGTACAAGGAGCGCCGTCGCGAAACCGAGAACCGCCTGGGCGATACGCGCGAGAACCTCACGCGCGTCGAAGACATCCTGCGCGAACTCAACGCCAACCTCGAGAAGCTCGAGAAGCAGGCCGAGGTGGCGGCGCGCTACAACGCGCTGCAGGGCGACGCCACGAAGAAGCAGCACCAGCTGTGGTTCCTCAAGCGCGGCGAAAGCGATGCCGACCAGGCCAAGATCAAGGCCGACTCGGAAAAGGCCATCAACGACCTCGAATCGCGCACCGCGGACCTGCGCCGCATCGAGTCCGAGCTCGAAACCGTGCGCCAGGCCCACTACGGCGCCGGCGACCTGGTGAACCAGGCGCAGGGCAAGCTGTACGAAGCCAGCGCCGAAGTCGGCCGGCTCGAAGGCGAGATCCGCTTCGTGGTCGAAGGCCGCCAGCGCGTCGAGCAGCGCCTCGTGCAACTGCGCGAACAGATGGGCCAGTGGGGCCGCCGTCGCGAAGAAGCCGAAGCCGAGATCGAGACGTTGGCCGGTGCCGGCGTCGATGCCGAAGAGCAGGCCATCCTGCTGGCCGCGCAGCTCGAAGAGCACGACGCGCGCCTGCCCGATCTCGAAGAGGCCGTGCAGCGTGCGCAGAACGAAGCCAACACGCAGCGCGCCACGGTGTCGCAGGTGCAGCAGCAGATCCAGGTGCTGGCCGCCGACCAGCGCAACATCGAAGACCAGAGCCGCCAGCTCACGCTGCGCAGCGAACGCCTGCGCGCCGATCAGAACGCACTGGCCGCGCCCGACGAAGACCGGCTGACGGAAATGCAGGAGCAGCTGGCCGCGGCGCAGGAAACCGCCAGCGAATCCGACGCCCGCCTGCAGGAGCTGCAGGAGGCCGTGCCCCAGCTCGACGAAGACCGTCGCGCCAAGCAGCAGGCCGTCAACACCGAGGGCGCCCGCCACGCCGAGTTCTCGGCCCGCCTCGAAGCGCTGCGCGCGCTGCAGGAGAAGGTCAAGACCGACGGCAAGCTCGCCCCCTGGCTCGCCAAGCATGGCCTCGACGGCCTGCAGGGCCTGTGGAGCCGCATCCACATCGAACAGGGCTGGGAGAACGCGCTCGAATCCGCACTGCGCGAGCGCCTCGGTGCGCTCGAGGTCAGCCGGCTCGACATGGTGCGTGCCTTCGGCAACGACGCACCGCCCGCCAAGCTGGCCTTCTACAGCCCGCCCGCCGCTGGCGTGTCGCAGGGCGCGGGCGCGCTGCCCAAGCTGTCGAGCCTGCTGCGCCTGAACGACGCTGGCCAGCAGGCGCTGCTGAACGACTGGCTGCACGGCTGCTTCACGGCCGAGACTTTCGAAGAGGCGCTGGCCCAGCGCGCCACGCTGCAGCCCGGCGAGGTGATCTACGTGCGCAGCGGCCATGCCGTGTCGTCGCACAGCGTGAACTTCTACGCGCCCGATTCCGAGCAGGCCGGCCTTCTGGCCCGTCAGCAGGAAATGGAAAACCTCGAGCGCCAGCTCAAGGCCCAGACGCTCATCAACGAAGAGGCGCGCACCGCGTTGGTCCGCGCCGAAGCGGCCTACGGCGACGCCGCACAACGCTTGGTCACGGCCCGCCGCGAAGCCGCCGAAACGCAGTCGCGCGCCCATGAACTGCAGGTCGAGACGCTGCGCATGACGCAGCTCGCCGAACAGACCCGTGCGCGCAGCCAGCAGCTGGCCGCCGACCTCGGCGAGGTCGATGCCCAGCTCGAGGAACTGCAAGAAAAGCGCATCGCCGCCGAAGGCCGCTTCGAAGAGCTCGACATGCAGCTGGCCGACAGCCAGGAGCGCCATGCGCAGCTCGACGAGCGCGTGATCGAAGCCGGCCGCGCGCTCACGGCCAGCCGCGAACAGCACCGCAGCCTCGAGCGACAGGCGCAGGAAGCCACCTTCTCGCAGCGCACGCTCGAAGCGCGCCGCGGCGAACTGAACCGCAGCATCGAAACCGCTTCGCAGCAGACCGTGGCGCTGACCGACGAAGACGAGCGGGCCCGCGCCGAGCTGAGCCGCCTGTCGGACGCCGCTGCGCAAGCCGGCCTGCAGGACGCGCTGTCGCTCAAGCTGGAGCGCGAGACCGCCTTGGGCGCGGCTCGCAGCCAGTACGACGACCTCACACTCAAGCTGCGCGCCAGCGACGAGCGCCGGCTGCAGCTGGAGCGCGAACTCGATCCGCTGCGCCAGCGCATCACCGAGTTCCAGCTCAAGGAGCAGGCCGCGCGCCTGGGCGTCGAACAGTACCAACAGCTGCTGGACGACGCCGGCGCCGACCTCGAGGCGGTCGCGCAATCGATCGAGACCGAGAAGGTGCGCCTGACCGGCCTGCAAAGCGAAATCGACCGCCTGAACCGCGAGGTGGTCGCGCTCGGCGCCGTCAACCTGGCCGCGCTCGACGAACTCGCGATTGCGAGCGAGCGCAAGATCTTCCTCGACGCCCAGTCGGCCGACCTGAACGAAGCCATCGGCACGCTCGAAGACGCCATCCGCAAGATCGACGCCGAAACGCGCGACCTGCTTGGCGGCACCTTCAAGATCGTCAACGAGCACTTCAGCCGCATGTTCCCGGAGCTGTTCGGCGGCGGCAACGCCAAGCTGATGATGACGGGCGACGAAATCCTCGATTCCGGCGTGCAGGTCATGGCCCAGCCGCCCGGCAAGAAGAACCAGACCATCCACCTGCTCTCGGGCGGTGAGAAGGCGCTCACGGCCATTGCGCTCGTGTTCGCCATCTTCCAGCTGAACCCGGCGCCTTTCTGTCTGCTGGACGAAGTGGACGCGCCGCTGGACGACGCCAACACCGAACGCTATGCCAAACTCGTCTCCGCCATGAGCCGTGAAACCCAGTTCCTTTTCATCAGCCACAACAAGATCGCCATGGAAATGGCCGAACAGCTGATCGGCGTGACCATGCAGGAGCAGGGCGTGTCGCGCATCGTTGCGGTCGACATGGAGTCGGCGGTCTCGATGGTCGAAGCGGCATAAGGCAGGCGCGCGCATGAGCAATCTCACCCTCGCCCTGGCGATCCTCGGCGGCCTCGTTCTCGCGGCCGTCGTGGCCTACAACACCCTGATGTCGCGCCGCAACGCGCCGCGCCAGCCCGATGCGGTCGATGTCGCCCTGGCCGAGGCCGAGCGCGCGCTGGCCGGCGGCGGCGACGGCGGTGTGGAGCCGATGCTCCATGCCGACCCGAGCCAGGTGGCCGGCAGCGACCGCCACGAGCCGCTGTTCGACCCCGACCTGCCCGCGCCCAGCGGCGTGCCCATGCCCACCGGCGAGCGCCGCGGCGGGCTCGATCCGCTGATCGACGTCATCGCGCCCATCTCGCTCGAAGGCCTGGCCTCGGGCGATGCCGCGCTCGCGTCGATGCCGTCGACGCGCCGCGCCGGCAGCAAGCCGGTGGCCATCGAAGGCCTGAACGACCTCACCAGCCAATGGGAGCCGCCGGCGCCCGGGCAGCGCTACCGCGCGTTCCAGGTCGGCGTGCAGCTGGCCAACCGCACCGGGGCACTCAACGAGATCGAGTACTCCGAGTTCGTGGTCAAGGCGCAGGCCTTTGCCGACGCCGTGAACGGCGCGCCCGAGTTTCCCGAGATGCTCGACGAAGTGGCGCGCGCCCGCGAGCTCGACCAGTTCGCCAGCGCGCACGACGCACAGCTGGGCTTCGTGCTGCGCGCGCTGCACGCCGCCTGGAGCCCGGGCTACGTGCAGCAGAACGCCGCGCGGCTGGGCTTCGTGGCCGGGATCATTCCGGGCCGCATGGTGCTGCCGACCAGCGAGGCCGGCCTGCCGCCGATCCTCGGGCTCTCGTTCGACACCCAGGCCGCGCTGGCCGACGATCCGGCGCAATCGGCGATTCGCGAGCTCAGCCTGAGCCTGGACGTGCCGCAGGTCGATCGCGGCGAAGAGCCGTTCCGACGCATGCGCGAAGCCGCCGCCACGCTCGCCCGCGAGATGGACGGCGTGGTGACCGACAGCGACGGCCAGTTGCTGCGCGACGAAACCATGGACGTGATCGGCACCGACCTCGAGCAGCTGTACGACACGCTCGACGCACGCGATCTGGCCGCGGGTTCGCCGCTGGCGCGACGCCTCTTCAGCTGACCCGTCTTTTTCCCGAGGGACACCCCATGACAACGCGCGACGAAGCGGCACGCGAAGCCGCCGCACTGAGCGAGCAGCTGCATCGCCACGCCCATCTGTACTACGTGCTCGACGCCCCCGAGCTGCCCGACGCCGAGTACGACAAGATGTTCCAGCGCCTGCAGGTGCTGGAGACCGAGTTTCCCGAACTGCGCACGCCCGATTCGCCGACGCAGCGCGTGGGCGGCACGGTGCTCGACAGCCTGGCCAAGGTGCGCCACCGGGTGCCGATGCTGTCGATCCGCACCGAGACCGACATCACGCCCGCCGGCGCCAGCGCCTTCGATGCGCGGGTGCGACGCGAACTGGGCCTGGCCGAAGACGCGCCGCAGATCAGCTATGTCTGCGAACTCAAGTTCGACGGGCTGGCCATGAGCCTGCGCTACGAACACGGCGTGCTGGTGCAGGCCGCCACGCGCGGCGACGGCGAGGTGGGCGAGGACGTCACACAGAACATCCGCACCGTGCGCGAGATTCCGCTCAAGCTCAAGGGCGCGGCCCCGCCGGTGGTCGAGGTGCGCGGCGAGGTCTACATGAAGCGCGCCGATTTCGATGCCCTCAACGAACGCCAGCGCCAGAAGATCGCCGCCGGGCAGAAGAACGAGAAGGTGTTCGTCAACCCGCGCAACGCGGCGGCCGGCGCGGTGCGCCAGCACGACCCGGCGATCGCGGCAGAGCGCCCGCTGAGCTTCTTTGCCTACGGCCTGGGCGAGGTTTCGCCCGCGACCGAAGGCGGCCCCGACATCGCGACCCAGTTCGACTGGCTGCAGCAGTTCCACGCCTGGGGCTTTCCGGTGGCCACGCAGACCGCGCGGGCGACCGGTGCTATTGAACTGATAGCGTTCCACGAAACCATCGGCCGCCAGCGCGATGCGCTGCCGTACGACATCGACGGCGTGGTCTACAAGGTCGACAGCCTGGAGCTGCAGCGCCAGCTGGGCTTTGTCTCGCGCGAACCGCGCTGGGCCGTGGCCCACAAGTACCCCGCGCAGGAGCAGCTGACCGAGGTGGTCGGCATCGAGATCCAGGTGGGACGCACCGGCAAGCTCACGCCGGTGGCCAAGCTGGCACCGGTGTTCGTGGGCGGCGTGACCGTGACCAACGCCACGCTGCACAACGAGGACGAAGCGCGCCGCAAGGACGTGCGCGTGGGAGATACCGTGATCGTGCGCCGAGCCGGCGATGTGATTCCCGAAGTGGTGGGCGTGGCGCCCGACAGCCTGGCCAAGCCCGACGACCAGCGCGGTGCGGTCTTCACCATGCCCCGCAAGTGCCCCGTCTGCGATTCCGAGGCGGTGCGGGAGGAGGGCGAGGTCGACTACCGCTGCACCGGCGGCCTGTTCTGCGCGGCGCAGCGCAAGGAGGCCATCCTGCATTTCGCGGCGCGGCGCGCGGTCGATGTCGACGGGCTGGGCGACAAGCTGGTCGAGCAGCTGGTCGATGCCAACCTGATCCGCACCTTGCCCGATCTCTACAAGCTCGGCTTCGTCACGCTGGCGGGGCTGGACCGCATGGCAGAGAAGTCGGCCCAGAACCTCGTCGATGCGCTTGAGGCCTCGAAGAAGACCACGCTGCCGCGCTTCCTGTTCGGCCTGGGCATCCGCCACGTCGGCGAGAGCACGGCGAAAGACCTCGCCAAGCACTTCGGCAAGCTCGACGCCATCATGGACGCGACCGAGGAACAGCTGCTCGAGGTCAACGACGTCGGTCCGGTGGTGGCGCAGAGCCTGCGCACCTTCTTCGACCAGCCGCACAACCGCGAGGTGGTCGAGCAACTGCGCGCCTGCGGCCTGACCTGGGAAGAGTTCGAGCCCGAAGCCCGCGCGCCCAAGCCTTTGGCGGGACTGACCTTCGTGATCACCGGCACCCTTCCTACGCTGGGCCGCGACGAAGCGAAGGATAAATTGGAGGCAGCCGGCGCCAAGGTGGCCGGCTCCGTCAGCAAGAAGACCCACTACCTCGTGGCCGGGGAAGAGGCCGGCAGCAAGCTGGACAAGGCGCGCGACCTCGGCGTCACGGTGATCGACGAGGCGCGTATGCTGGAGATCCTCGCCAGCGGTGTTCCGCCGGCGCCTGACGCCTGAGTCGCCGGCGCCCCGGCACCGGGCCCTTACCGGCCGTTACGCGACTTCACACCAGCGCAGTCAACAGGGTCTACAAGCGGGCGTTGAACGATCACAGAAGGCCGACAAGGAGTCTCTCATGCAAAAAATTCGTGTTCTCGCTACCAGCCTCGCACTCGGCGGCATCGCGCTGCTGAGCGGCTGCGTGGCCGTTCCTGGCGATCCGTACTACTCCGGCGGCTATTCCGAACCGTACTACTCCGATCCGGGTCCCGTGGTGGTGCCGGCGCCGGTGTACATCCAGGGTGGAGGCTACTACGAGCGGCGTCCGTACTACGACCGCCGTCCTTACTATGGCCGTCCCGGTTATCCCGCGGTGCGTCCCAGCTACCCAGCCGTGCGGCCGACCTATCCGGCCGGGCGTCCACCGGGTTGGCAACGTCCGCCGGCTGTCTCGCCTGCGCATCCGGGCGTGTCGCCCAACTACCCGAGCAATGCGATGCGCCCACCGCCGGGCGTGCCGTGGCGTGACGCGCCGGCGTTGGCCGACAAGCCCTGAGCAAGCGTCCAGCGAGGGCGCGGCGCGCTGGCCATAATCTCTACATGGCCTTCCGCGAAATTCTCAAGATGGGCGACCCCCGGCTGCTGCGCACCGCGCAGCCGGTCGCCGCTTTCGACACCGACGAACTGCACCTGCTGGTGCGCGACATGTTCGAGACCATGCAGGCGGTCAATGGCGCCGGCCTCGCGGCGCCGCAGATCGGCGTCGACCTGCAGTTGGTGATCTTCGGCACCGACACCGTCAATCCACGCTACCCCGACGCGCCGCCGGTGCCGCGCACCGTGCTGCTCAACCCCGTCATCACGCCGCTGGGCGATGAAGAGGAAGAGGGCTGGGAAGGTTGCCTGTCGGTGCCCGGCCTGCGCGGCGTGGTGCCGCGCTTCGCCCACATCCGCTACACGGGCTTCGACCTGTACGGCGACCCGATCGACCGCACCGCCGACGGTTTCCATGCGCGCGTGGTGCAGCACGAGGTCGATCACCTGTTCGGCAAGCTGTACCCGATGCGGGTGCGCGATTTCTCGCGCTTCGGCTACACCGAGGTCCTGTTCCCGGGCCTCGATGCGGCCGACGACGACTGATTCGCCAGTCGCCTCTTCGCCTACTTGTTGTTGAGCCCGAAGCGCCCGCCGCCCGTGAGCGCGAGTGAGATCGCCGCGAACAGGAACATGCCCTGCAGTTCCAGCGCCCAGCCGCCTTGCCCGTTCAGCGCGCCGAGGTCCTTGCGGTGGGCCAGCCAGATTGCCACCACCATGTTGATGGCCACGACCAGCGCCGCGGGCCGCGTGAACAGGCCGACGATCAGCAGCACCGGCGCCAGGATCTCGCCGACGTAGACCAGGTAGGCCAGCACCGCGGGCACGCCGTGCGACGCGAGCATGCCGCCGATGCCGTCGACGCCCTTGCCGACTTTGGCAATGCCATGCAGCAGGATGAGGATGCCCAGCGCAACGCGCAGGATGAGCTTGCCGGTGTCGTCGGACTTGACCATGGTGTGATTCCTGTTCGGGAGTGATGAAAGGGCCGTATGGTAGTGAAACTGGCCGCGCCGCGGACCGATCGCCCGCGAGCGGATCGACATATGTATCCAACGCAGGGTTCTTTGTCGTCGGCCTGCATCGCCCCGTACACTGCCTTTTGCCTACTGTTGAGGAGTACACACCCATGACGAAGAAGACAACGACCACCCCAACCACCCGACTGCGCCCGGCACTGTTCGCCGCCGCTTCCGTTCTCGTGCTGGCCGCCGCGGCCCCGGCCTTTGCGGGCAAGACGCTCGACGCGGTCAAGCAGCGCGGCACCGTCAAGTGCGGCGTGACCAACGGCGTGGCCGGTTTCTCGGCCCCCGACACGCAGGGCAACTGGTCGGGCCTGGACGTCGACACCTGCCGCGCCATCGCCGCGGCCGTGCTGGGTGATCCCAAGAAGGTCGACTTCGTGCCGCTGAACTCGCAGCAGCGCTTCTCGGCGCTGCAGGCCGGCGAGATTGACATCCTCGCGCGCAACACCACCTGGACGCTCACGCGCGACGCCTCGCTGGGCTTCAACTTCACCACCATCACCTATTACGACGGCCAGGGCTTCCTGGTGCCCAAGAAGCTCAAGGTGACGAGCGCCAAGCAGCTCAAGAACGCCACCATCTGCACGCAGTCGGGCACCACCAACGAGAAGAACGTGTCGGACTACTTCCGCGCGCAGAACATCCCGGTGAAGACCGTCGTGTTCGAGAGCTTCGAAGCCTCGTTCAAGGCCTTCTTCTCGGGCCGCTGCCAGGCCTTCACCACCGACGCCTCGGCGCTGGCCGGCCTGCGCAACAAGGAAGCGCCGAACCCCGACGACTACCTGATCCTGCCCGAGCTGATCTCCAAGGAGCCTCTGGCGCCGCTGGTGCGCCGCGGCGACGACGAGTGGTTTGCCATCGCCAAGTGGGTGCCCAACGCGCTCATCGAGGCCGAAGAATTCGGTGTCACACAGGCCAATGCCGACCAGCTCAAGGCCGGCAGCAAGGACCCGGCGCAGCAGCGACTGCTCGGCGCCGGTGAAGACCTCGGCAAGCTGCTGGGTCTCGACAAGGACTGGTCGTACCGCGCCATCAAGGCGGTGGGCAACTACGGCGAGATGTTCGAGCGCAACGTCGGACCGAAGTCGGTGCTCAAGCTGCCGCGCGGCTCCAACAATCTGTGGAGCAAAGGCGGCCTGATCTACGCACCTCCTGTTCGATGAGTCGGCAGGCCTCGCGCCGCGGCGCCTGGCTGGCTTGGCTCGTGCAGGCCCTTTTGGTGCTGGCCGTCGTGGCCGGTGCCTTCTGGGTGGTGAACCATGCGCTCGAGGTGCTGCGCGCACGCGGCGTACGTTCGGGCTTCGACTTTCTCACCGAGCCCGCGGGCTTTTCGATCAGCGAAGGCTGGCTCGACTTCGATGCCAGCCAGCCGTCGTGGCGCGCGTTCCTCGCGGGCCTGATCAACACCGTGCGCGCGGCCGTGCCTGCGGCCGTCTTCGCGGTGGTGCTCGGCACGCTGATCGGCATCGGCCGGCTCGCGCCGCACGTGCTGCTGCGCGGCATCTGCACGGCGTATGTGGAGCTGCTGCGCAACGTGCCGCTGCTGGTGCAGCTGCTGATGCTGGCGTTCGCGATGGCCAACCTGCTGCCCGATCCGACCGAGCCCGTGCACCTGCTGCCGGGCGTGTGGCTCAGCAAGGGCGGGCTCAGCGTGCCCTGGCCCGTGGCGGGCGAGGGTGGCGGGTGGCCGACGCATTTCGAATGGCCCGAGCGCGGTGACTTCGGCGTGAGCGGCGGCGCCGCGCTGAGCCCGGAGTACGTGACCATCGTCGCCGGGCTGTCGCTGTACTCGGCGGCCTTCGTCGCCGAGATCGTGCGCGCCGGCATTCTCTCGGTGTCGCAGGGGCAGGTGCTGGCGGGGCAGGCGTTGGGCCTGTCGTCGGTGCAACAGCTGCGCCTCGTGATCCTGCCGCAGGCGCTGCGCGTGATCGTGCCCTCGCTCACCAACCAGCTGCTGAGCCTCACCAAGAACTCGTCGCTCGCCGTGGCCGTGGGCTATCCGGAGCTGGTGTCGGTGGCCAACACCACCATCGGCTCGAACGGGCGCGCCTTCGAGTGCATCGCGATCATCATGGCGGTGTACCTGCTGCTGTCGCTCGTGATCTCCTTCGGCATGAACCGCTATAACGCGCGCGTCGCGCTGCGAGGCTGGCGATGAGAAACGTCGCGCAAGGCCCCATCGCATGGCGCAGCGAGCTGTGGGGGTCGCCGCTGCGCGCACTGGCCACGGTGCTGCTGCTGGGCCTGCTGGCCTGGGCCGGCTTCCACGCGTTCGAATGGGGCGTGGTGCATGCCGTGTTCCGCCCCGACGCCGACGCCTGCCGCGCGGTGCAGCACGGTGCCTGCTGGGGCGTGGTGGCCGAGAAGTGGCGGCCGATGCTGTTCGGTCGCTTTCCGTACGAAGAGCAATGGCGCCCGGCCATCGCGGTGGTCGTGCTGTCCGCGGTGACCGTGCTCAGCGCCTGGCCACGCAGCTGGCACTGGTGGCTGGCGCCCTTGTGGGGCGTGGCCTTGCTGCTGTTCGTCGGGCTGATGCACGGCGGCGTGGCGGGGCTGAGCGTGGTGCCGACCAGCCGTTGGGGCGGCCTGCCGCTCACCATCGGGCTGGCGGTGGTCGGGCTGGCGCTGGCCTTTCCGCTGGCGCTGCTGCTCGCGATGGGGCGGCGTTCCGAATGGCCCGTGGTGCGCACGCTGAGCGCGAGCTACATCGAGCTGGTGCGCGGCGTGCCGCTGATCTCGGTGCTGTTCATGGCCTCGTTCCTGCTGCCGCTGCTGTGGCCCGCGGGCTGGCAGCCCGACGTGCTGGTGCGCGTGCTCATGGGCCTCACGCTGTTCGTCGCTGCTTATCTTGCGGAGATCATCCGCGGCGGCCTGCAGGCCGTGCCGCGCGGGCAGACCGAGGTGGCGATGGCGCTGGGCTTCGGCCGCTGGCCGGTGCAGCGCGACATCGTGCTGCCGCAGGCGCTGCGCCTCGTGGTGCCGGCGTTGACCAACAGCGTGGTCGGCACCTTGAAGGACACCTCGCTGGTCACCGTGGTCGGCCTGTTCGAGCTGACCGGCGCGCTCGGGCTGGCGCTGGGTGGCGACCCGGTCTGGCGGCCGTTCTACCTCGAGGGCTACCTGTTCGTGGCAGCTGTCTACTGGCTGCTGTGCTTCGGGCTGTCGCGCTACAGCGTCTGGCTCGAGCGGCGCCTGGGCACCAGCTCGGCGTAGCCGGTCTGCGCATCGGGCTCGCGCGAGAAGCGCCACGCGGGCAGCACCGCGACGAGGATCTCGGCCGTGGTGCGCACCACGCAGCCCGGCGCGGCATGGCCGCCCGACACCCGGCCGTCGCCGTCCGACACGCTGAGATGCAGGTGCGAGCCGTCGGGCGACAGCGTGCCGGCGAGCGTGAGGATTTCAAGGTCGCCTTCGATCCGCGTCGCCGTCTCCGCACCCGCGAAACGGATGCTCGCGCCGCGCAGGCTGCCGATGCCCGAGACCACGAAGGCCGCGTCGCCGATGCCGGGTTGCTTCAGCACGGCGTCGAGCGCCGCGCGCAGGTCGTCGCCCGGTTGCAGACGCAGCACCAGCGTGTCCATGCGCGTGCGCCTCGCGTCAGCTCGCCGACAGCGCCTTGTCGACCACCTGCTGCGCCTCGCCGAGGATGCGTGCGAGGTGGTCGTCGCCGAGAAAGCTCTCGCCGTAGATCTTGTAGATGTTCTCCGTGCCCGACGGCCGCGCGGCGAACCAGCCGTTCTCGGTGACGACCTTCACGCCGCCGATGGCCGCGCCGTTGCCCGGGGCGTGGCTCAGCACGTTCTCGATCTTCTCGCCGGCCAGCGTGGTCGAGGTGATCTGCTGCGGCGACAGGGCCGACAGGCGTTTTTTCTGCTCGGGCGTGGCGGGCGCGTCCACCCGGTCGGACACGGGGCGCCCCAGCGCCTGCGTCAGCTCGTTGAAGCGCTCGCCGGGGTCGCGGCCCGTGCGTGCGGCGATCTCGGCCGAGAGCAGGGCGGGCACGATGCCGTCCTTGTCGGTGGTCCAGGCGCTGCCGTCGTGGCGCAGGAAGGTGGCGCCCGCGCTTTCCTCGCCGCCGAAGCCCAGCGAGCCGTCGACCAGACCGTCGACGAACCACTTGAAGCCCACCGGCACTTCGTATAGCGGGCGGCCCAGCCGCGCCGCCACGCGATCGATCATGCGGCTGCTGACCACCGTCTTGCCGACGGCCGCCTGCGCCGGCCAGTGCGGGCGGTGCGTGAAGAGGTAGTCGACCATCACCGCGAGGTAGTTGTTCGGCTGCATCAGGCCCGCGCTGCGCGTGACCACGCCGTGGCGGTCGTGGTCGGTGTCGCAGGCGAAGGCGATGCCGAAGCGGTCTTTCAGCGCGACCAACCCATGCATCGCGTCGGGCGACGACGGGTCCATGCGGATGCGGCCGTCCCAGTCGAGCGACATGAAGCGGAAAGTCGGGTCGACCGCCTGGCTCAGCACGTTCAGGCGCTGGAGCTTGTAGCGCTCGGCGATGGCCGGCCAGTAGCGCACGCCGGCACCGCCCAGCGGATCGACACCGAGGTCGATGGTGCCGCCGCGGATCGCGTCCATGTCGAGCACCTGGGCCAGGTCTTCGACGTAGGTGTTCAGGTAGTCGTGGCGGTGCGTGGTGGACGCCTTCAGCGCCTGCGCCAGCGGCATGCGCTTCACGCCGTCGAGCTTGTTCGCCAGCATCTTGTTGGCGGCCGCTTCGACGGCGGAGGTGATGTCGGTGCCCGCGGGGCCGCCGTTGGGCGGGTTGTACTTGAAGCCGCCGCTTTCGGGCGGGTTGTGCGAAGGCGTGATCACAATGCCGTCGGCCAGGCCGCTGGTGCGTCCGCGGTTGTAGACCAGGATGGCGTGGGACACGGCCGGCGTGGGCGTGTATTCGTCGTCCTTCGACAGCATCAGCTCGACGCCGTTGGCCGCCAGCACCTCGACCGCGCTCGCGAAGGCGGGCGTGGACAGCGCGTGCGTGTCGATGCCCAGGAACAGCGGGCCGTCGATGCCTTGCTGCTTGCGGTAGTCGCAGATGGCCTGGCTGATCGCCAGCACATGCCATTCGTTGAAGGCGTCGTCGAACGAGGAGCCGCGATGGCCCGAGGTGCCGAAGGCCACGCGTTGGCTGGGCGCGGCTGGGTCGGGGCGACCGGTGTAATAGGCCGAGACGAGGCGCGGCACGTCCACCAGCAGATCAGACGGGGCCGGCTGGCCCGCGAGGGGATGGGAAGTGGTGCTCATGTCGAAAGCGGGTGATGAAAGAGGAGCGCGCCGGCGGTGCCGTGCGCGGCCTTTCAGCATACGCCATGGCCGGGACCGGCTTGCCGCCTGGGCGCCCGTTCACAGAGGTCCGCTTACAACCCTTTCAATGTGAGCGCCGCGTGCGGACCCGTTCCGGGCCGTCGCCCGTGGCCAGCCACCGGGCCGGCACCTCGAAGTACGCGGCGATCGCATGCAGGTGCAGGGTGCCTGCGCAGCTGTGGCGGTCGGTGAGCCAGCGGATCACGGTGGGGGCGCTGACGCCGCACTGTCGGGCGAGCTCGGATTTCCATTGGGGCTGCGATCCGGCGACGAGCGAGATCAGGCGGTCTTGAAAACTGGCGTTCATGGTCGGCCCCCTTTGGCGACAACAGCGGTCGGCTCTGAATTTCCTCGAAACGCGCCAGGCACCCAACCCCTCCTTCGCAGGGGCTGGTAGTTTTTTGCATGGAGGGTGATCTAGTTCCGACGCGCGGCGGCTGCACCCGTGGGCGCCAGCGTCAGAATGAGGGTGCATATCGGCCAGAAAGGCCGAAGGGGGTGTGCCATGAAAGTGATGACGCTGGACGACCACGCGTTGTTTCGCGCGGGCCTGCGCATGCTGCTGGAGAGCATGGAGCGCAGTGCCGAAATCTTCGAAGCCGCCACGGTCGACGAGGCCTGCTCCCTGGCGCTGCGCCATCCCGACCTGGCGATCTGCCTGCTCGATCTCGAACTGCGCGGCGAGTACGGTCTGGATGCGCTGGTGCGCCTGAAGGCGGCCGCGCCCGACATCGCGGCCGTGGTGGTGTCGGCCTCGACCGATGTCGACATCATCCGCGGTTGCCTGGAGGCGGGCGCCATGAGCTTCGTGCCCAAGAGCATGCCGGCCGACTTCCTGAAACGGGCCTTCGAGACCGTGCTGGCGGGGGAGGTCTACCTGCCGCAGGAAATCCTGCACCTGGGGTCGAAGAGCACCGCCAGGCCGACGCTCAGCCCGCGCCAGGCAGATACCTTGCACGGCCTGGCGCGCGGGCTGCCGACCAAGTCGATCGCGCGCGAGCTCGGCCTGTCCGAACACACGGTGAAGGAGTACATCGGCACCTTGTTCCAGGCACTGGGTGTGCACAATCGCACCGAGGCCGTGATCACGGGCATCCGCCTGGGGCTGTTGTCGCCGCTGCAGCGCAAGGGGTCATGAGCGGGCCTCCGCGGGCGGCTAAGCTTCAGGCTGGTTTCAAGGAGCAAGACAAGATGCGCATGACGTTTGGCCGGCACGGGTTTCTTCTGACGGCTGCGGCCCTGGCTGCGGTGCTCGCGGGCTGCGAGGCCCCGCCCAAGGACCGGCCGCTCACCTCCGAAGTGCCGGCGCCGCCGAGCTTCGCGCCCCCGCCCGAAAGTTGCCAGGCCCCGGAAGTGCGCTTTGCACTGGGCATGCAAGCGACGCGTCCGTTGCTGGAAGAGATGCGCCAGCGCGCCGGCGCGAAAACCGCCCGCACGGTGCCGGCCACGGCGCCGGCCGACCCGGCCCAGGACGCGACGCGGCTCAACGCGCAGGTCGATCCCACGGGTCGCATCCTCGGCGCGTACTGCGGCTGAGCCGCACACGCCCATTCAGCGGCCTCACTGGGAGGCCAGCGCCTCCATCAGGTCGGTCTCGATGGCCAGCTGCGTCTTCTGGCCCTGCAGTTCCGGTCCGCTGATCAGGAACGTGTCTTCCACCCGTTCGCCCAGGGTCGTCACCTTCGCCAGCTGCAGGTTCAGGTGATGCCGCGCGAGCACGCGCGCCACCGAATACAACAGGCCCGCGCGGTCGCTGGCCGAGATGCTGAGCAGCCAGCGCTGCGCCTTGTCGTCGGGCACGAGGCTGATGCGTGGCTTGATCGGAAAGCTGCGCACCCGGCGTGACACGCGTCCCATGCTGGGGGCGGGCAGGGCGCCGGCTTCGGTGAGCGTTTGCGCCAGGCCCGTCTCGACCATGCTGATCAGGTCGCGGTAATGGTCGGGCTGGAAGGTCGTCACCACCTGGAAGGTGTCGAGCGCGTAGCCGTTGCTTGTGGTGTGGACCTTGGCGTCCAGGATGCTGAACGAGGCCTGGTCGAAATAGCCGCAGATGCGCGCGAACAGGTCGGACTGGTCGGGCGTGTAGACCACCACCTGCAGCCCTTCGCCCACCGGCGACAGGTGCGCGCGCACGATGGGCAGCGCCTTCGGATCGATAGGCACGTTCTTGGGCGGCACGAAGCGCGAGAGCTGCTTGGCGTGCCAGGCGATCTCGGTGGCGTCGTGGCGCATGAAGTAGCCGACGTCGAGCGTGTCCCACAGCGCCTTGTGCGCCTCGAAGCGCTGGGCGTGCAGGGCGAGCTGCACCAGCGCCTCGCGCTTGCGGGCCTCGACCTCGGCGTCCGGGTCGGGCATGCGCCCGCCGAGGGCACGCAGCGTGAAGCGGTACAGGTCTTCGAGCAGCTTGCCCTTCCAGGCATTCCACACGCGCGGCGAGGTGCCGCGGATGTCGGCCACCGTCAGCAGGTACAGCGCCGTGAGGTAGCGCTCGTTGCCCACGCGTTTGGCAAAAGCGCCGATGACCTCGGGATCGCCCAGGTCCTGCTTCTGCGCGACCTGGCTCATCACCAGGTGCTCGGCCACGAGGAATTCGATGAGCTTGGCGTCTTCGCGGGCGATGCCGTGCTGCTTGCAGAAGCGCTGCACGTCGCGCGCGCCGAGCGTGGAGTGGTCGCCGCCGCGGCCCTTGGCGATGTCGTGGAAGAGGGCGGCGACGTAGAGAATCCAGGGCTTGTCCCAGCCGGCCGCGAGCTGCGAGCAGCCCGGGTACTCGTGCGCATGCTCGGCGATGAAGAAGCGGCGCACGTTGCGCAGCACCATCAGGATGTGCTGGTCGACCGTGTACACATGGAACAGGTCGTGCTGCATCTGCCCCACGATGCTGCGGAACACGCGCAGGTAGCGCCCCAGCACTGAGGTCTGGTTCATGAGCCGGAAGGCATGCGTGATGCCGTAGGGCTGCTGCAGGATCCGCATGAAGGTCACGTGGTTGACCGGGTCGTTGCGGAACTTGCTGTCCATGACATGGCGCGCGTTGTACAGCGCGCGCAGCGTGCGCGCCGACAGGCCCTTCACGCCGATGGTCTTCTGGTACAGCAGGAAGGTCTCGAGCACCGCATGCGGCTCGCGCTCGTACAGGTCGTCGCTGGCGATCTCGATCAGGCCGGCGCGCTCGTAGAAGCGCTCGTTGATCGTCGTGGGCTGCTCGTCGATGGGCTGCAGCCGCTCGGAAATATTGAGCAACAGGATCTGGTTGAGCTGCGACACCGCCTTGGCCGCCCAGTAGTAGCGGCGCATCAGCGCCTCGCTCGACTTGCGCTGCGACTCGCTCTCGTAGCCGAAGCTCGCGGCCACGGCGGTCTGCAGGTCGAACACCAGCCGGTCTTCGCGCCGGTTGGCAATCACGTGCAGGCGGGCGCGGATGAGCGAGAGCAGGGCTTCGTTGCGCTTGATCTGCTGCGCCTCGAAGGGCGTGGCCAGGCCGTTCTTGGCCAGGTCGTCCCAGCGGCTGCCGAAGCCGGCGGCCTTGCTCATCCACAGGATGGTCTGCAGGTCGCGCAGGCCGCCGGGCGATTCCTTGCAGTTGGGTTCGAGCGCGTAGGGCGTGTTGTCGAACTTCTGGTGGCGGTGCCGCATTTCCTGCGACTTGGCCACGAAGAAGGCCTGCGGGTCGATGGCCTGGGTGAAGCGGCGGCGGAAGGCCGCGAAGAGCTTCTTGTCGCCCGTGATCAGGCGCGATTCGAGCAGCGAGGTCTGGACCGTGATGTCCTTGGCTGCCTCGTCCAGGCATTCTTCGAGCGTGCGCACGCTGGAGCCGATCTCGAGGCCGGCGTCCCAGCACTGGCCGATGAAGGCCTCGATGCGGGCCGGCTCGACGCCGCTGTCCTGGCCCTCGGGCGGCAGCAGCAGCAGCACGTCGACGTCGGAGTACGGAAACAGCTCGCCGCGCCCGTAGCCGCCCACCGCGGCCAGCGCGAAGGCGTCGCCGAAGCCGGCTTCGTTCCACAGCGCCGTGAGCGTCTGGTCGGCCAGCGCCGAGAGCTGGCGCAGCACCGTGTGGACGCTGCGGGTGGGCGCGCGTGCGAAGCGCAGGGTGTCGAAAAGGGCGAGCTTTTTCGCGCGATAGGCTTCGCGCAGCGTCGCCACGTCGATCTTGGCTGCTTCGATCACGGCGGGGGCGCGCTTCGGCGCGTCAGGTTTTGGTGGAGGTGACGAAGGCCGGCAGCGGCGGGCTGCCTTCGGAAAGCGTCAGCACCTCGTAGCCGGTCTCGGTGACGAGCACCGTGTGCTCCCACTGGGCCGACAGCGAATGGTCGCGCGTGACGATGGTCCAGCCGTCGTACTGGCCGCCCTTGAAGTCTTCCTTCACGTCGCGCTTGCCGGCGTTGATCATCGGCTCGATGGTGAAGATCATGCCGGGCTTGAGCTCTTCCATGGTGCCCGGGCGGCCGTAGTGCAGCACCTGGGGTTCTTCGTGGAAGCGCTGGCCCACGCCGTGGCCGCAGAACTCGCGCACGATCGAGAAGCCCTGGCCCTCGGCGAACTTCTGGATCGCATGGCCCACGTCACCCAGGTGGGCGCCGGGGCGCACCTGCAGGATGCCGTGCCACATGGCCTCGAAGGTGACGTTGCACAGGCGCTTGGCCGCGATGGAGGCGTCGCCGATCACGAACATGCGGCTGTTGTCGCCGAACCAGCCGTCCTTGATGACGGTCACGTCGACGTTCATGATGTCGCCCTTCTTCAGGGGCTTGTCATTGGGGATGCCGTGGCACACCACGTGGTTCACCGAGGTGCACAGCGACTTCGGGAACGGCACGCTGCTGGCGCCCATGTAGCCCACCGTGGCCGAGGTGGTGCCCTGCTTGACCATGTACTCGGCGGCCAGCCGATCCACGTCGTTGGTCGTGATGCCGGGCTTGATGAAGGGCGTGAGGTAGTCCAGCACCTCGGACCCGAGGCGGCAGGCGACCCGCATGGCTTCGATGCCTGCGGCGTCTTTGTAGGTAATGCTCATGCCCCGAATTATCCCATTCGGCAAATGAACCTGCCCCCAACACGGAGCACTTCGTGTTCCGTTGCCCCCCGAGGGGGGCGGCCATCTTGGGGCGGCCCGGCGATGGCCTAAAATTCCGGGTTAACGCGGATGACCCCAGTCAGCGGCCATCCGCCTCGATTCCTTGATTTCCAACGCGCCCCCCGAGGCCTCATCGACCGTGACGCAGCCCGCACCTCAAGCCCTTCCTGTCGTAACCATGTTCGAGGGCGGCAGCGCACTCAGCGACTTCCGTGCGCGGCAATTGCTGCCGAAGCTGCAGGCCATCGAGCCGCGCATCGAAGGCATTTCGGCCCGTTTCGTGCACCTGGTGGTCACCGATGCATCGCTGGGCGACGCCGACCGCGAGCGCTTTGCCGCGCTGCTGACCTACGGCGAGCCCTTCGAGGCCCCGGCAGCCAAGGCGAGCGCCTCGGTGGTCGTCACGCCCCGTCTGGGCACCGTGTCGCCCTGGGCCTCCAAGGCCACCGACATCGCCCACAACTGCGGCCTGGCGCTGCGCCGTGTGGAGCGCGTCACCCAGTACCACCTGAAGCTCAAGGCGCCGCTGATCGGCAAGGCCCCCGTGCTCGAAGGCGACGCGCTCGCTGCCGTGGCCGGCCCGCTGCATGACCGCATGACCGAATCGGTGCTCGCCGCCGTCGAACAGGCGGCCAGCCTGTTCAGCGAACTGCCGGCCCAGCCGATGGCGCAGGTCGACGTGCAAACGGGCGGGCGCGACGCCCTGGTGGCAGCCAATACCGGCTTCGGCCTGGCGCTGGCGGAAGACGAAATCGATTACCTCGTCGAAGCCTTCACCCGCCTGGGCCGCAACCCCAGCGACGTCGAACTCATGATGTTCGCGCAGGCCAACAGCGAGCACTGCCGCCACAAGATCTTCAACGCCAACTTCACCATCGACGGCGTGGCCCAGCCGCAGAGCCTGTTCTCGATGATCCGCCACACGGAGAAGCAGAACCCGCAGCACACGGTGATCGCCTATGCGGACAACGCCTCGGTGATGGAAGGCGCGACCATCGAGCGCTTCATTCCGGCGAACGGCTCGCAGAGCTATCAAAAAGATAGCGCCCTGAGCCATGTGCTGATGAAGGTCGAGACGCACAACCACCCCACGGCCATTTCCCCGTTCCCCGGCGCCTCGACCGGCGCGGGCGGCGAGATCCGCGACGAAGGCGCCACCGGCCGCGGCTCCAAGCCGAAGGCCGGCCTGACCGGCTTTACGGTCTCCAAGCTCTGGCCCGAAGAGGGCCACTACGGCAAGCCCGAGCACATCGCCAGTCCGCTGCAGATCATGACCGAGGGCCCGCTGGGCGGCGCCGCGTTCAACAACGAATTCGGCCGTCCCAACCTGCTGGGCTACTTCCGCGAATACGAGCAGGCGGTGACGAGCGACCTCGACACCGTGCAGCGCGGCTACCACAAGCCCATCATGATCGCGGGCGGCCTGGGCAGCATCGACGCCACGCAGACCAAGAAGATCCAGTTCCCGGCCGGCTCGCTGCTGATCCAGCTGGGCGGCCCCGGCATGCGCATCGGCATGGGCGGCAGCGCTGCCAGCTCGATGGCGACCGGCGCCAATGCGGCCGAACTCGACTTCGACTCGGTGCAGCGCGGCAACCCCGAAATCGAACGCCGTGCGCAGGAGGTCATCAACCATTGCTGGCAGCAGGGCGCGGCCAACCCGATCCTGGCGATCCACGACGTGGGCGCGGGCGGCCTGAGCAACGCCTTCCCCGAGCTGACCAACGACGCCGGCCGCGGCGCGCGTTTCGACCTGCGCGCCGTGCCGCTCGAAGAGTCGGGCATGGCGCCCAAGGAAATCTGGTGCAACGAAAGCCAGGAGCGCTACGTGCTGGCCATCGCACCGGAGTCGCTCGAGCAGTTCAAGGCCTTCTGCGAGCGCGAGCGCTGCCCGTTCTCGGTGGTCGGCGTGGCGACCGAAGAGCGCCAGCTGCTGGTGGCCGACGAAGGCGCTGCGGTGCAGCCGGTCGACATGCCCATGGACGTGCTGCTGGGCAAGCCGCCCAAGATGCACCGCGATGTGAAGACCGTCGCCCGCAGCTTCAAGCCGCTCGACCTCACGGGCGTCGACCTGCAGAAGGCTGCCATCGACGTGCTGTCGCACCCGACCGTGGCCTCCAAGCGCTTCCTCATCACCATCGGCGACCGCAGCGTGGGCGGCCTGACGCACCGCGACCAGATGGTCGGCCCGTGGCAGGTGCCCGTGGCCGACTGCGCCGTGACGCTGGCCGACTACAAGGGCTTCGCCGGCGAAGCCATGAGCATGGGCGAGCGCACGCCGCTGGCCGCGCTCGATGCGCCGGCCTCGGGCCGTATGGCCGTGGCGGAGGCCATCACCAACCTGCTGGCCGCGCCGATCGAACTCTCGCGCGTCAAGCTGTCGGCCAACTGGATGGCCGCCTGCGGCGAGCCCGGCGAAGACGCCGCGCTGTACGAAACCGTCAAGGCCGTGGGCCTGGAGCTGTGCCCGGCACTCGGCGTGTCGATTCCGGTCGGCAAGGATTCGCTGTCGATGCGCACGCAGTGGAAGGACAACGGCGAAGCCAAGAAGGTCACCTCGCCCGTGAGCCTGATCGTCACCGCCTTCGCCTCGCTGGCCGACGTGCGCGGCACGCTCACGCCGCAGCTCGACGCCACCGAAGACGACACGACGCTCGTGCTCATCGACCTGGGCCGTGGCCAGCACCGCATGGCCGGCAGCATCCTGTCGCAGACGCTCGAACAGAGCGGCGACACCGTGCCCGACCTCGACGACCCGGCACAGCTGGTCGCGCTGGTCAACGCCGTGAACGCGCTGCGCGCCGACGGCAAGATCCTCGCGATGCACGACCGCAGCGACGGCGGCCTGTTCGCCACCGCCTGCGAAATGGCCTTTGCGGGCCACGTCGGCGTGGCGCTGAACGTCGACATGCTCGTCACCGAAGGCGACGGCATTTCCGACAGCCGCATGGAAACCGGCGACGCCAAGAACTGGGCGCAGCAGGTCAGCGCGCGCCGCGAAGAGCTCACGCTCAAGGCGCTGTTCAACGAAGAATTGGGCATGGTGCTGCAGGTGCGCACCGCCGAGCGCAACGACGTGATGCAGGTGCTGCGCGCCCACGGCCTGAGCACGCACAGCCACTTCGTCGGCAAGACGCGCCCGGCCAGCTCGGCCATGGACGCCGGCAAGGGCAAGCTCGAAGTCTGGCGCGATGCCAAGTCGGTGTTCAGCGCCTCGCTGCACGACCTGCACCAGGTGTGGGATTCGGTCAGCTGGAAGATCGCCCGCGAGCGCGACAACCCGGCCTGCGCGGATGCCGAGCACGCCGCGGCCGGCGTGCCGAACGACCCGGGCATGCATGTGTTCCTGCCGAACGCCCCGGTGGCACCGGCCATCCTGCAGTCGCGCCCCAAGGTCGCGATCCTGCGCGAGCAGGGCGTCAACTCGCACGTCGAGATGGCCTATGCCTTCACCGAAGCCGGCTTCGAAGCCTTCGACGTCCACATGACCGACCTGCAGACGGGCAGGGCGGACCTGGCCGCGTTCAAGGGCGTGGTCGCCTGCGGCGGCTTCAGCTACGGCGACACGCTGGGCGCGGGCATCGGCTGGGCGCGCAGCATCACCTTCAACCCGAAGCTGGCCGAGCAGTTCAAGACCTTCTTCGGTCGCGCCGACACCTTCGGCCTGGGCGTGTGCAACGGCTGCCAGATGTTTGCCGAACTGGCCGACATCATCCCGGGCGCCGAAGCCTGGCCGCGCTTCACCACCAACCAGAGCGAGCGTTTCGAGGCGCGCCTGTCGATGGTCGAGGTGCTCGAGTCGCCCAGCATCTTCTTCGCGGGCATGGCCGGCAGCCGCCTGCCGATCGCGGTGGCGCACGGCGAGGGCTATGCCAACTTCAAGCACCGCGGCGACGCGGCCAAGGCCATCGGCGCGATGCGCTTCGTGGACAACCACGGCCAGCCGACCGAGCAATACCCGTTCAACCCGAACGGCAGCGCCGGCGGTCTGACCTCGGTCACCACGCCGGACGGCCGCTTCACGGCCGTGATGCCGCACCCGGAGCGCGTGTTCCGCAACATCCAGATGAGTTGGACCTCGGGCGACAAGAGCGAACTGAGCCCGTGGATGCAGATCTGGCGCAACGCGCGCAAGTGGGTGGGTTGATCGGGCGACGGCGGGCCGCGCAGGCGGCCTGACGACGGCCAACGAAAAATGCCCTCCAGGCTCGGGTCTGGAGGGCATTTTTCATGGAGACGCGCCTGAAGCGCTGTCGATCAGCGCTGGCTGTTCAGCATCGACGCCTTGAACGACAGCACATGCGTCTTCGCCGCTTCGGCCGCCGCGTCGGCGTCATGCCGCTGCAGCGTGGCGACGATGGTGCGGTGCTCCTCAATCACCTCCGCCAGGTGTCCCTCGGCGGCCAGTGAAATCGCCCAGAAGCGCTGCGAGCGTGCGTGCAGCACGCTCAGGATGTCCTGCAGCATCGCGTTGCGCGCCGCCGCAGCGATCTTTTCGTGGAAGAGGCGGTCGAGGTTCATCACCGACATCGCATCGCGCCGCTGCGCCGCGGCTTCGAACTGCTCGGCGATGGCCTGCAGCTCGGCCAGCTCGGCCTCGGTGATGGCCGCCGCGGCCAGGCGCATGCACAGCACCTCGTTGACCAGCCGGACCTCGATGAGCTCCAGCGCGTCGTTGATCGACAGCGGCGACGCCATCGCGCCCTTGCGCGGAATGATGCGGACCAGGCCCTCGGCCGACAGGCGGTGCAGCGCCTGGTTCACCGGCGTGCGGCCCACGCCCAGCCGCTCCATGACCTGGGCGGTGTTGAGGTATTCCCCGGGCTTGTAGGCCAGGGTCACCAGGGCTTCCTTCAGGCGCAGATAGGCCGTTTCGTTGAGGGAGATGGCTGCTTCGGGCCGCCGGACGGGGGCTTTGCGGGCGGGCGTGGCTGCGTTCATCGGGGCGGGAGGGTCATGGTGGAGTTCCCCGATGGTACCTGCGGGAAATCCCTTTGAAGTTTCTGTGGACTCACTGTAATATCGTTGTGAAATTTCACTGAAACTTCAATCGAGCTGCCACCCATGAAACTGTCTTTCGAACTTCCCGAGGGGAATACCCCGCAAACGCTGAGTTTCGAGGCCCGGCACCTCGTGATCGCCGGCTGGACCGGGCGCGACACCGCCGCCATCGAGCACCACATCGAGGAACTCGCCGAGCTGGGCGTGCCCGCGCCCAGCACCGTGCCGCTGTTCTACCGGGTGGCCACCCAGCAGCTGAGCCAGGCCGACGTCGTGCAGGTGGTGGGGGCCGACACCTCGGGCGAGGTCGAGCCGCTGCTGTTCCTGCACGGGGGTGAGTTCTTCGTCTCGATCGGCTCGGACCACACCGACCGCGCGCTGGAAGCGCACAGCGTGGCGCTGTCCAAGCAGATCTGCGTGAAGCCCGTGGCGCGCAGCGCCTGGCGGCTGGCCGACGTGCAGGAGCGCTGGGACACGCTGGTGCTGCGTTCGTGGATCGAGGAAGGCGGTGAATGGCGCCTGTACCAGGAAGGCACGCTGGCCGCGCTGCGCCCGCCGGCCGATCTGCTGGCGCGCTGCGCCGCGGCCGACGGCGAACCGGCCGACGGCTTCGCGATGACCTGCGGCACGGTCGGTGCCATCGGCGGCATCCGCCCGGCCGCGCGCTTTCGCATGGAACTGGTGGACGAACACGCCGGCCGCCGCATCGCGCACGAGTACCGCGCGGTCTCGCTGCCGATCGTCGCCTGACGCCCAAGGGACCGCACATGCCCGCCCCGATCTCCCTCGCTGCCGCCCGCGCCGACCTGGCCGCGGGCCGTGTCACCTCCGCCGCGCTGACCGCATCGGCGCTGCAACGCATCGCCGACCCTGCCGGCGAAGGCGCGCGCACCTTCACGCGCGTGCTGGCAGACCGCGCCCAGCACCTGGCGCGCGCCTCCGACAGCCTGCGCGAAGCCGGCGTCGTGCGCTCGCCGCTCGAAGGCTTGCCGGTCTCGGTCAAGGACCTGTTCGACGTGGCCGGCGAAACGACGACCGCCGGTTCCGTCGTGCTGCGCGACGCGCCGCCCGCCGCGCACGACGCCGAGGCCGTGCGGCGCCTGCTGGCGGCCGGCGCGGTGCTGGTCGGCAAGACGAACATGACCGAGTTCGCGTACTCCGGCCTCGGCCTCAACCCGCACTACGGGACGCCGGCCAATCCGTGGCAGCGCGGCGAGCGGCGCATTCCCGGTGGCTCGTCCTCGGGCGCGGCCGTGGCGGTGGCCGACGGCATGTGCGTTGCGAGCGTCGGCAGCGACACGGGCGGCTCGGCGCGCATTCCGGCGGCGCTGTGCGGCATCACGGGTTTCAAGCCGACGGCGCGCCGCATGCCCGGCACCGGGCTCGTGCCGCTGTCGCACAGCCTCGATGCGGTCGGGGTGATGGCGCTCGACGTGGCCGGTTGCGTGGCGATGGAGGCGGTGCTGTCCGGCGTGTCAGAGGCGCCCCGAACGCAGCACCTGCGCCAGGCCCGCTTCGCGGTGCCGACCACGCTGGTGCAGGACGGCATGGACGCCCACGTCGCCGCCACGTTCCGACGCGCGCTGCAGCGCCTCTCGGCCGCCGGCGCGCAGCTGGTCGAGCTGGCGGTGCCCGAGTTCGACGAGCTCGCGGCCATCAATGCCGCAGGCGGCTTCAGCGCCGCCGAGTCATGGGCGTGGCATGCCGAGCTGATCGAGCGCAGCGGCAGCGGCTACGACCCGCGCGTGCTCAGCCGCATCCTGCGCGGCAAGGACTTCACGGCGCGGGCCTACCTCACGCTGCAGGCACAGCGGGCCGACTGGCAGCGCCGCGTGGCCGCGCGCATGGGCGAGTTCGACGGCTGGCTCATGCCGACCGTGCCACTGGTGGCGCCGCGCATCGAGGCCCTCGAAGCCGACGAGGCGCAGTACGTCGCCGTCAACGTCGCGATGCTGCGCAACCCCTCCATCGTCAACTTCATGGACGGCTGCGCCATCTCCTTGCCCTGCCACGCGGCCGGCGAAGCGCCCGTGGGCCTGAGCCTTGCTGGCCTGCCGATGCGCGACGCCGCGCTGCTCGCGTGGGCCGCTGACATCGAACGCACCCTGCGCGCCACCGCCGATTGACCCGTCTGCCCACCCTCAAGAAACTCCGGAGAACCTCATGACCCAGCGCTTCCGTTTCCCGCTCGCCTCGCTTGCCTGTCTCGCCGCCGGCCTGGCGTGCGTCGTCCCCGTCACCCACGCGCAAGAGGCTTACCCCTCCAAGCCGATCCGCATGGTCGTGCCGTTCCCGCCGGGCGGCAGTATCGACATGACGGCGCGCTTGGTCGGCCAGAAGCTCTCGACGGCGCTGGGCCAGCCCGTGCTGGTGGACAACCGCCCCGGCGCCAGCGGCAACATCGGCATGGACTACGTCGCCAAGGCCCCGAAGGACGGCTACACCTTGCTGATGGTGCACACCGGCCTGGCCTCCAACGGGCACATGTTCGCGAAGCTGCCCTATGACCCGATCAAGGATCTGGCGCCCGTGATCCGCGTGGCCGACCAGCCCAACGTGCTCATCATGAATCCCAAGTGGACGTTCAAGAACGTCGGCGAGCTGGTGGCTTACGCCAAGGCCAACCCCGGCAAGCTCAGCGTCGGCACCTCGGGCGTGGGCGGCCCGCAGGACGTGGCCGCGCGCCGCTTCATGCAGATGACCGGCACCGATCTGCTCAACGTGGCCTACAAGGGCGGGGCGCCCGCGCTGTCCGACCTCGTCGGCGGGCAGATCGACATGATGTTCGAAACCTCGCCGACCGCCGTGCCCTATGCCAAGAGCGGCAAGCTGAAGGCGCTGGCGGTCACGGGCGACAAGCGCGTTTCCACCTTGCCCGACGTGCCGACGGTGGCCGAGTCCGGCGTGCCGGGCTACCGCTTCATGGGCTGGGTCGGGCTGGTGGCGCCGGCCGGAACGCCCGCACCGGTCATCGCCAAGCTCAACGAGCAGGTGCAGGCGCTGCTCAAGAACGCCGACACGCAGAAGCAGTTCACCGACCTCAGCCTGGAAGTCATCGGCGGCTCGACGGCGGACTTCACGAGTTTCGTGCGCAAGGAGTCGAACGACTACGCCCGGTTCGTGAAAGACTTCAACATCACGCCGCAATGAAAAAAGCCCCGCGACTGCGGGGCTTTTTACTGGCCGATGGCTTGAGGCTTACTCGACCTTGGCCTTCGCGCGCAGGTCTTCCTGGTACTTCTGCAGGCGCTGCTGTTGCAGCTGCTGCGTGATCTGCGGCTTCACTTCTTCCAGCTTCGGCAGTTGGGCCTGGCGGATGTCGTCGACGCGGATGATGTGGTAGCCGAACTGGGTCTTGACCGGGGCAGGGGTGGTCTCGCCCTTCTTGAGCTTGATCATCGCTTCCGAGAACTCGGGCACGAAGCTGGCGGGGTTGGCCCAGTCGAGGTCGCCGCCGTTGGCGCCCGATCCCGGGTCCTTGCTCTGCTTCTTGGCGATGTCTTCGAACTTGGCGCCCTTCTTCAGGTCGGCCATGATCTTCTTGGCCTGGTCTTCGGTCTCGACCAGGATGTGGCGGGCCTTGAATTCCTTGCCGCCGTTGGCTGCCACGAACTTGTCGTACTCGGCCTTCACGTCGGCGTCGGACACCGCGTTGGTCTTGCGGTAGTTCTCGAACAGCGCGCGGATCAGGATGGCCTGGCGGGCGAGTTCGAGCTGGTTCTTGTAGTCCTCGGTGGCGTCCAGGCCTTGCTTTTGCGCTTCCTGCATGAACACTTCGCGCGCCACGATTTCCTCGCGCAGCTGGCTTTGCATCTCGGGCGTCACCGGGCGGCCGGCGGCAGCCAGCTGCTGGGCCAGGACGTCCATGCGGGCCTTGGGCACCGGCTTGCCGTTCACGATGGCTGCGTTCTGCGCCAGGGCCGACAGGGGGAGTGCACCGATCAGCGCTGCGGCCGCAACGGCCTGCAAGATGTGTTTTTTCATGAAATGAATATCAGGCTGGAGAGGAAATGCGCGTGTAGGAAAAGGCGCGGGAAAGAAAGCAGGAATCAGGAGAAAAGAAGGAGAGGGTGGGCGGCCGCGGCGAACGCGGCAAGCAACCGATTGGACGACTCAGAGCACCTCGATGGCGATGGCGTGCAGACCCTGTGCGATAAAAACTTGGAGGGCATCATACACAAGCCGATGCCGCGCCACGCGGGGCCTCCCGTCGAACAGCGGGGACGCAATGCGCACCCGGAAATGCGTGCCGTAGCCCTCGGCGTTGGCGCCCGCATGGCCCGCGTGCGCGGCGCTTTCGTCGATCACTTCGAGCTGCGTGGGCGAAAGCGAGGCGCGCAGCGCCGCCTCGAGCGCTGCCACGGTAGGAAGGGGGATGGTGGTGGTCGTCATGCGGTCGGCTTGTCTTCCTTGAGGTGCGGCGCGATGTACAGGCCCTGCGCCACCAGGAAGACGATCGGGAACACGTAGCCCCAGAGCTTGAAGTTGACCCAGGCCTCGGTCGTGAAGTACGCCGCCACGTAGCCGTTGATGAGCGCCATGAAGAGGCAATAGCCGATCCACGCCACATTGAGCCGGCCCCAGATGCGCTCGGGCAGCTCGAGCTGCGCGCCCAGCAGCATCTTCAGGAAGTTCTTCTTCAGCGCCCACAGCGCCACGGCCAGCGCGACGGCCATGGCGCCGTACAGCACCGTCGGCTTCCACTTGATGAAGCGGTCGTCGTGCAGCACCAGCGTGAGCGTGCCGAACAGCAGGATCAGCACCAGCGTGGCCTTCTGCATCGCCTGCAGCTTGCGTTCCATCGCGTAGATGACGGCCATCTGCACCACGGTGGCGGCCATCAGCACGCCGGTGGCGGTGTAGATGTCGGCGAACTTGTAGGCGCCGAAGAACAGCAGGATCGGAAAGAAGTCGAGGAGCAGTTTCATTTCTTTTGGAAGTCGAGCGACGCCGAGTTCATGCAGTAGCGCAGGCCGGTTTCGGTGGGGCCGTCGGGGAACACGTGGCCCAGGTGGGCGCCGCAATTGGCACACACGTTCTCGGTGCGCACCATGCCGTGCGAGCGGTCGACGATGTTGCGGATGGCGCCGGGCACCGCTTCTTCGGAGAAGCTGGGCCAGCCGCAGCCGGCGTCGAACTTGGTGGCCGCTTCGAACAGCTTGGCGCCGCAGCAGATGCAGTGGTAAGTGCCGTCGTCCCAGTGGGCTTCGTACTTGCCGGTGAAGGGGCGTTCGGTGGCGGCGTGGCGCGTCACCTCGAAGGCGGCGGGTTCGGCGCCCTTCTCAGCGAGCAGGGCTTTCCATTCGGCGTCGGTTTTCTGTACGGGCGTGGTCATGATGAGCAGCTGATTTCGATCGTGGAGGCCCAGTCGGGCGGGAAGCCGGCGTAGTCGTCGGCACCGGGGTGTTCTTCACATGGGGTTTGGAGCAGCGTCAGCAAGGTTGCCACACCCGCGTGGTCCTTTTGCTGACTGGCTTCGATGGCCTGCTGGCCCAGGTGGTTCCGCAGCACGAACTTGGGGTTCGACTGCAGCATCAATTTTGCCGCTTCGGCGCGCTGCGATTGTGCATGGCGCTCCGAAAAAGAGAGCATCCAGGCATCGAAGCCGGCCCGGTCGAGGAACAGGTCGCGCACCGGCTCGACGTTGCCGTCCGCCATGTGATTCGACAGGCGGCGCCAGAAGATGGTGTGGTCGACCTTCTCGGCGGCCATCAGCTTGAGCACGCCTTCGATCAGCGCGCGGTCGCCCTCGGCGGGCGCCGGCAGGCCCAGCTTGGCGCGCATGCGGTCTTCGAAGGCGTTGGGGAACACGGTCTTGTACGACTCCAGCGCGGCCACGGCGATTTCCTGGTCGCCGATCAGCGGCAGCAGCGCCTGCGCCAGGCAGAACAGGTTCCAGTAGGCGACGTTGGGTTGCTGGTTGAAGGCGTAGCGGCCCTGGGTGTCGCTGTGGTTGCAGATGTGGCGCGGGTCGAAGCCGTCGAGGAACTGGAACGGGCCGTAGTCGATGGTGAGCCCGAGGATGCTCATGTTGTCGGTGTTCATCACCCCGTGGCAGAAGCCCACGGCCTGCCACTGCGCGAGCAGGGCGGCGGTACGCTCGCTCACGGCCTCGAGAAAGGCGGCGTAGGCATTGCCGTTGAAGCGCGCCGTGGCGCGGCATTCGGGGTAGTAGCGGTCGATGACGTAGTCGGCCAGCGCGCGCAGCTCGTCTTCGCGCTGGTTGGCGGCGAAGTGCTCGAAGTGGCCGAAGCGGATGAAGCTGGGCGCCACGCGGGTGACCGCGGCAGCGCTTTCCAGCTCTTCGCGGCGCACGCGGGCGTCGGAGCCGGTCACGCACAGCGCGCGCGTGGTCGGAATGCCCAGGCCGTGCATGGCCTCGCTGCACAGGAACTCGCGGATGCTCGAACGCAGCACGGCGCGGCCGTCGCCGCCGCGCGAGTAGGGCGTGCGCCCCGCGCCCTTGAGCTGCACTTCGAGCCCGCCCTCGGTCTCGCCGAGCAGGATCGCCCGCCCGTCGCCCAGTTGCCCGGCCCAGACGCCGAACTGGTGGCCGCTGTAGACCGTGGCGAAAGGCCGCGTGCCGGCGACCGGCAGGCTGCCGGTGAGCGCGGCCAGCGTGGCGTCCGACTCGCGCCAGCCGGGCGGCAGGCCCAGCTCGCGCGCGACGGCGTCGCTGTGGCCGACCCAGTACGGGTCGGGCAGCGGCGTGGGGCGCAGTTCGGTGAAAAAAGCGGGGCCCAGCGTCGAGAAGCCGGGCTTCCAGCGCAGGCCCAGGTCGGCGACCGGGGTGTCTTCGGCTAACAAGCTCATGCCCGGATTGTCCGGCAGCCCGCGAAACCCCAGGCCGTTGAGGCCATCGGGCGCGTGGGGCGGGCGGCGCCGCTCAGTTCAGCAGCGCGCCGCGCAGCGCCCCGGCGCCGTCGAGCGCGAGGCTGGCGCGGTACTGGGCCGGCGGCAGGCCGAACCAGCGCTTGCAGGCGCGAAAGAAGTTGCTGACGTCCACGAAGCCCAGCCGGTCGGCCACATCCGCGAGCGTGTGGCGCTGTTCGGCCAGGTACTGCTTGGCGAGTTCGCGGCGGGTGCGGTCGAGCAGCGCCTGGAACGACACCGACTCCTCCTGCAGGCGGCGCTGCAGCGTGCGGTCGGCCAGCCCGAGGCCCGAGGCCACGTCCTGGCGGCGCGGCTCGCCGTGCTGCAGCCGGCGCGCGATCTCGGCGCACACCAGGCTGGCGGTGGTGGTCTGGCCCAGCAGGTTGAGCTGGTCGTCGAGCAGGTGCTCCTGCATTTCGCCCAGCGCCGGGTGGTGGGTGGGCAGCGGCATGGTCATGTCGGCCGACGACAGCAGCACGCGGTTGGCGGGCGCGTTGAAGCGGATCTCGCAGCCGAAGGCCTCGCGGTGCAGCCGGTCGTTGGCCGGCGGCGGGTAGACGAACTCCATGGCCAGCGGCTGCAGCTCGCGCCGCGTGAGCCACTGGCACTGCATGAGCACGGTCAGCAGGGCGTACTCGACGCGCTGGCGCGGAATCGGCAGGCTGCCGCCGGTGTGCTCCATGACCATCCAGCAGCCGCGCGCGTCGGACTGCAGCGAGAACGCGGTGGCGTCGGAGATCACGGCCATGTAGCGCGTGAGCCGCGTGAGCGCCGCGCCCAGGGTGGGGCTGCAGGCCATGGCGTGGCCCACGGTGCCCAGCTTGCTGTGCGTGGCGGCCAGGTCGCGGTCCAGGCCCAGCGTGGGCCGACCGGCGTGCGCCACGGCCACCTGCCACAGCACGGAGATCTCGTCGACCGGGATGCGCGCGTTCTGGCGGTGCAGCGAGTCGGGGTCGAAGCCGGCATCGCGCAGCAGCGTGGGCACGTTCAGCCCCTCGGCCTCGAACATCGACAGCACCCCCTCCAGCCATGCGGCCGAGCTGGTGCGCAGCTCCGGCTGCGGACATCCGGGGCGGCGCGACGGCCGGCGCGAATGGCGCGGCAGGGAGGCTTCTGAAGTCATTCGATTGGCTCGCTTGCGATAGCGGTGAAAACGGGGCCGGTTCCTAGAATTTTTCCAGTGCACGGCGGCCCGGAGTATGGGTGCCGCGCGCCAAGCCAGGAATTCCGATTAACCCGGTGTGGAGACAAAACATGAAGACAACGACAACAGCACAAAACCAGGGTGCGGCAGGACAGACGGCGATGGCGCGCGCCATCGCCACCGTGGCCACGCTGGCCGCCGCGGCGGCGCTTGCAGCCTGCGGTGGCGGTTCGTCCGGGGCGACCGCCTTTCCCGTGTTGCCGCCTGCACCGGCTCCGGCACCCGCGCCCGCTCCGGCACCCGCCGCCGACGGCCCCATGGTGCGCCAGACCACGGCCGGCAAGGTCGAGGGCTCGGACGACAGCGCCAGGAACGGCACCTGGTCCTGGAAGGGTGTTCCGTTCGCCCAGCCGCCGGTCGGCGCGCTGCGCTGGCGCGCACCGGTCGAGCCCGAAGCCTGGACCGGCATCCGCCCGGCCAAGGCCTTCGGCAACGCCTGCCTGCAGATCGGCCGGATCTTCAGCCCCGGCACCAGCAACACCTACGACGCCACCATCGGCACCAACCTGGGCAAGCCGGTCGGCAGCGAAGACTGCCTGTTCGTCAACATCTGGCGTCCGGCCACCACCGAGAAGAACCTGCCGGTGCTGTTGTTCATCCATGGCGGCAGCAATATTTCGGGTTACACGGCCGATCCGCTGTACGACGGCGCGGCGCTGGCCAAGGCCACCAATGCGGTGGTCATCACCGCCAGCTACCGCCTGGGCATCCTGGGCTTCTTGAACATGCCGCAGCTGCGGCCGGGCGGCAGCGCGGGCGACGACTCGGGCAACTTCGCGCTGCTGGACAACATGGCGGCGCTGCGCTTCATCCAGGGCAACGTCGCCAACTTCGGCGGCGACCCGGGCAACGTCACGCTGTCGGGCGAATCGGCCGGTGCGACCAACCTGCTGGCGGTGATGACCTCGCCGATGGCCAAGGGCCTGTTCCACAAGGCCTTCGAGATGAGTGGTGGCATTTCGCTCAAGACCAATCTGCCGCCCGGGACGCTGCCGACGCTGCAGCCGGCTTCGGCCTCGCTGACGCAGGGCCAGACGATCCTCGAAAAGCTGCTTGTCGCCGACGGCACCGTGGCCGATGAAGCGGCGGCCAAGGTGTACATCGGCACGCGCTCGCCGGCGCAGATCGCCGAGTACCTGCGTGCGCAGGAGGGTGGGGCGCTGCTGACCAAGGTCACTGCCGCCGGGCAGGGTTCCGTTGCGCCCATTCCCGACGGCACAGTGCTGCCGTCGGACCCGATCGGCGCCATCGCGGCCGACAAGTACGTCAAGGTGCCCATGCTCGCGGGCAACACGCGCGACGAGGGCAAGCTCTTTGCGTCGCTGCTGGGATCGCTGGGCATCCCGGGCCTGAAGGCGGGCTGGATCGTCAAGGACGACGCGCGCTTCTCGATGATGTTCAACTTCAACCCCGATGCTGCGCCCACGCTCACGGTGAACCACATCATCGACCCGTTCTACCTTCCGGTAGACAAGGCCGGCACCGGCTACAACGCAGCCACCGCGCTCATCACGAAGGGGCTCTTCGAGGCCAACCGCGACAACCTGCTCAACACCATGAAGACGCGCCAGTCGAACATCTGGCACTACCGTCTCGACTGGTCGCAGGAGGCCGCGCCGTGGAACGACGTGTACGGCGCATCGCACGCCTTCGACCTGCCGTTCGTGTTCGGCAACTTCGAGGGTTCGCTGCTGAGCAACGTGATGGGCGGCAAGGCCAACGAGAAGGGGCGCGTGGCGCTGTCGAAGGCCGTCATGGCCAGCGTCGGGGCCTTCATGCGCAACGGCGATCCGAACACGCCCGAACTCGGTGCAACCTGGGGAACGTGGCCTTCGCAGATGCTGCTGGATGCCACGCCAACTGCGGCAAAGATCACGCCGCTGAACGTCCCTTGAAGAGCCGCTTCGTTCAATCATGCAGTGCGGGTTTGTGTCATTGTGCAAGTGGCCGAAGCTTGCGTGAATCTCTCGTTCGCAACGCTTTTTGAAGTCATTTCACATAGGAGTCCGTAGATGCTGGGTTTGATGCAAGACCAACCGCTTTTGATCTCGTCGCTGATCGAGTTCGTCGAGCGCCACAACGGCGACGGCGAGATCGTCTCGCGCCGTGTCGAGGGCGATATCCACCGTTGCACCTGGAGCGACATCGCATCGCGCGCCAGGCAGGTGGCCAATGCGCTGGATGGCGAGCAACTGCTGTTCAGCGACCGCATCGCCACCCTGGCCTGGAACGGCTACCGCCACCTGGAGCTGTACTACGGCGTGAGCGGCAGCGGCCGCGTGCTGCACACCATCAACCCGCGCCTGCACCCCGACCAGATCGCGTGGATCGCCAACCATGCCGAAGACCAGATCCTGTGCTTCGACCTGAGCTTCCTGCCGCTGGTGCAGGCGGTGCATGCGCGTTGTCCCACGATCCGGAAATGGGTTGCACTGTGTGATGCCGACAAGCTGCCGGCCGACAGCGGCGTGCCCAACCTCGTGAGCTACGAGGCCTGGATCGGCACGCAGTCCACCACCTACGATTGGCCCACCTTCGACGAGAACTCGGCCTCGAGCATGTGCTACACGAGCGGCACCACGGGCAACCCGAAGGCCGCGCTGTACAGCCACCGCTCGACCATGCTGCATGCCTACGCCGCCGCGCTGCCCGACGTCATGCGCATCTCGGCGCAAGACTCGGTGCTGCCGGTGGTGCCGATGTTCCACGTCAACGCCTGGGGCATTCCGTACTCGGCCGCGCTGGTGGGCTGCAAGCTCGTGTTCCCGGGCCCGTCGCTGGACGGCAAGTCGGTGTACGAACTCATCGAGTCCGAAGGCGTGACCTTCGCGGCCGGCGTGCCCACCGTGTGGCAGATGATGCTGGGCCACATGCAGACCAACGGCCTGAAGTTCAGCAAGCTGAACCGCACCGTCATCGGCGGCTCGGCCTGCCCGCCGGCCATGATCACGGCGTTCCAGGAGAACTACAACGTCGAGGTGCTGCATGCCTGGGGCATGACCGAGATGAGCCCGCTGGGCACGCTGTGCACGCTGAAGAACAAGCACCTGTCGCTGCCCGCCGACGCACAGCTGCAGATCCGCATGAAGCAGGGCCGCGCCATCTTCGGCGTCGACATGAAGATCGTCGACGGCAACGGCGACGAGCTGCCCTGGGACGGCAAGGCCTACGGCGACCTGTTGGTCAAGGGCCCCTGGGTCGTCAAGGAGTACTACAAGGGCGAGGGCGGCAATCCGCTGGTCGCCGACGCCGCAGGCCGCGGCTGGTTCCCCACCGGCGACGTGGCCACCATCGACGCCGAGGGCTACCTGCAGATCACCGACCGCAGCAAGGACGTGATCAAGTCCGGCGGCGAGTGGATCAGCTCCATCGACATCGAGAACATCGCCGTCGCGCACCCGGCCATCGCCATGGCGGCGTGCATCGGCGTGTTCCACCCCAAGTGGGACGAGCGCCCGATCATCGCCGTCGTGAAGAAGCCCGGCGCAGAAGTCACCCGCGAGGAGCTGCTGAAGTTCTACGAGGGCAAGACCGCCAAGTGGCAGATCCCCGACGACGTGGTGTTCGTGGAGGCCATTCCGATCGGCGCCACCGGCAAGATCCTCAAGACCAAGCTTCGCGAACTGCTCAAGGACTACAAGCTGCCGGGCCTCTGAAGCACGGCCAAAGCCCACCCGCACTGTCGCGCACGCGATAGGAAGGCCGCCCCGGCGGCTTTCCTTCCGGGCATTCCCTGTGCGGCGAAGAAAAGGGCGCTTGTACGCTGGCGTCCCGCCTTTCAACCAGGAGACTCTTCATGCACTTCGGTATCAAGTCAGTGGCCGCCTGCGCCATGTTGGTGAGTGTTTCAGCGTCGTTCGCCCAGAAGGGCGAAACCGTCAAGATCGCCTGGCTGGACCCGCTGTCGGGTCTGATGGCGGCCGTGGGCACCAACCAGCTCAAGACGACCCAGTACCTGGCTGACGAGTTCAACAAGAAGAATGCGTCGGGCGTGAAGTTCGAGATCATCGCGATCGACAACAAGCTGAGCCCGCAGGAGACCACCGCGGCGCTGCGCTCGGCGCAGGACCAGGGCGCGCGCTACATCACCCAGGGCAACGGCTCGGGCCCGGCGCTCGCGATCATCGACGCCGTCGAGAAGAACAATGCGCGCAATCCCGGCAAGGAACTGCTCTACCTGAACTACGCGGCGGTCGATCCCGACCTGACCAACAGCAAGTGCAGCTACTGGCACTTCCGCCTCGATGCCGACACCTCCATGAAGATGGAAGCGCTGACCACCTGGATGAAAGACCAGGCCGACATCAAGAAGGTCTACATCCTGGGCCAGAACTATTCCCACGGCCAGCAGGTGTCCAAGTTCGCCAAGGACAACCTCAAGACCAAGCGCCCCGACATCCAGATCGTGGGCGACGACCTGCACCCGCTCGCGCAGGTGCGCGATTTCTCGCCGTACATCGCCAAGATCAAGGCCTCGGGCGCCGACACGGTCATCACCGGCAACTGGGGCTCCGACCTCTCGCTGCTCATCAAGGCGGCGAACGACTCGGGGCTGGACGTCAAGTTCCTCACGTACTACGCACCGGGCGCCGGCACGCCCACGGCCATGGGCGCCACCTCGGCCGGCAAGGTCTACACCGTGGCCTATGCCCACTACAACATGGGCGGCGAAATCCAGCGGCTGCTGACCGGCTACAAGAAGAAGATGAACGACGACCTGACGCAGTCCTCGATCTATCACACCTTCGCCTTGCTCGATGCCGCTTTCGTGCAGACCAAGTCGACCGACCCCGTCAAGGTGGCCGCGGCGCTCGAGGGTATGAAGATCAAGAGCTTCAACGGCGAGGTCGAGATGCGCAAGGCCGACCACCAGTTGCAGCAGGGCCTGTACATCTCGCGCTGGGAGAAGGCCAGCGCCAAGTACCCCTACGACGCCGAGAACACCGGCTACACCAACGTCCCCGTGAAGTATTACGAGTCGTATGTGGCGAGCACGCCCACGACCTGCCAGATGAAGCGCCCCTAGGCGTCTTTGTGAACGCATTTCCTACCCATCGGTAGAAGATACCTACCGCCGGGTAGCAAAAGAAGGAAATGCACTGTCGCCTGCGCGATAGATACGTGCCTTTGCAGCCCCTTCCTTACGGGCATTCCCTGAGGGGTGGGGTGGCAAAGACTTGTACGCTTGTGCAGCGTTTTTGATATCGGTTTGACCAGGAGATATAGATTGAAGTTCGCTCTGAAGATCGCTACCGCCGCCGTGCTCGCGGCAACTGCCACCGGTGCATTTGCCCAGAAGGGTGAGACCGTCAAGATCGCGTGGCTGGACCCGCTGTCGGGCCTGATGGCGGCCGTCGGTACCAACCAGCTCAAGACCTTCCAGTTCCTGGCCGAAGAATTCAACAAGAAGAACGTGGCCGGCGTGAAGTTCGAGGTCATCGGCATCGACAACAAGCTCAGCCCGCAGGAAACCACCGCCGCGCTGCGCTCGGCCATGGACCAGGGCGCGCGCTACGTGGTGCAGGGCAACGGCTCCGGCCCGGCGCTGGCCATCATGGACGCGCTCGAAAAGCACAACGCCCGCAACCCGGGCAAGGAAGTCGTGTACTTCAACTACGCGGCCGTCGATCCCGACCTGACCAACAGCAAGTGCAGCTACTGGCACTTCCGCCTCGATGCCGACACCTCCATGAAGATGGAAGCCCTGACCACCTTCATGAAGGACCAGGCCGACATCAAGAAGGTGTACCTGATCAACCAGAACTACTCGCACGGCCAGCAGGTCGCCAAGTACGCCAAGGACAACCTCAAGACCAAGCGCCCCGACGTGCAGATCGTCGGCGACGACCTGCACCCGCTGGCCCAGGTGCGCGACTTCGCGCCCTACATCGCCAAGATCAAGGCATCGGGCGCCGACACCGTCATCACCGGCAACTGGGGCTCCGACCTCGCACTGCTCATCAAGTCGGCCAACGACGCAGGCCTGAACGTCAAGTTCTACACCTACTACGCCGTGACCAACGGCACGCCGACCGCCATGGGCGCGGCCTCGGACGGCAAGGTCTACATGGTGGGCTACAGCCACTACAACGCGCCGGGCCCGATCGCGCCGATGATGAACGAGTTCAAGAAGCGCTTCAACGAAGACCTGTACACGACGTCGCCGTACACCGTGTACGCGATGCTCGCCGAAGCCTTCGTGCGCACCAAGTCGACCGACCCCGTGAAGGTGGCGGCCGCCATGGAAGGCATGAAGTTCAAGAGCTTCAATGGCGACGTCGAGATGCGCAAGTCCGACCACCAGCTGCAGCAGGGCCTGTGGATCACGCGCTGGCAGAAGGCCGACGCGAAGAGCCCGTACAGCCCGGAGAACACCGGCTACACGCTGGCACCGGTCAAGTACTACGAGCCCTACGTCTCGAGCACGCCCACCTCGTGCCAGATGAAGCGACCCGGCGGCGCCTCCTGATCGCCTGCTGATCGCCCCCTGACCGGTCGAGGCCCGACTTCAACACTCGGGCCTCTTTCTTTTTCAACCGACACGGAAGACCGATGAACGTCGAATTCTTCGTCATCTCACTGCTCAACGGCGTCAGCTACGGCCTGCTGTTGTTCATGCTGAGCTCTGGCCTTACGCTGATCTTCAGCATGATGGGTGTGCTCAACTTTGCACACGCCAGCTTCTACATGCTGGGCGCCTATTTCGCCTACACCCTGTCAGGCATCGTCGGCTTCTGGCCCGCGCTCTTTCTCTCGCCGCTGCTGGTGGGTGCGTTGGGTGCGGCCTTCGAGCGCTACAGCCTGCGCCGGGTCCACAAGTTCGGCCACGTGCCCGAGCTGCTGGTGACCTTCGGTCTTTCGTACCTGATCCTCGAGCTGGTCCAGCTGGTCTGGGGCCGCTCCACGGTGCCCTACGGCCTGCCCGAGGCGCTGCAGGGGCCGCTGTTCTCGTTGTACGGCACGCAGTTCCCCAAGTCGCGCTCGTTCATCATGCTGGTGGCGATGCTGATGCTGGTGTCCGTGTGGCTGCTGCTCACGCGCACCCGCATCGGCCTGGTGATCCAGGCGGCGCTGAAGCACCCCGACATGGTCGAGGCGCTGGGCCACAACGTGCCGCGCGTGTTCATGCTGGTGTTCGGCGGCGGTGCCGCGCTGGCCGGCCTGGCGGGCGTGATCGGCGGCAACACCTACGTCACCGAACCGGCCATGGCCGGCTCGGTCGGCACCATCATCTTCGTGGTGGTGGTGGTCGGCGGCATGGGCTCGCTGGCCGGCGCCTTCCTGGCGTCGCTGCTGATCGGCATCATCCAGACCTTCGCCGTGGCGCTGGACCACTCGCTGGCCACCGCGCTGCAGGCCCTGGGCGTGGCCGTGACCGACCAGACCTTCGGCTACGAGCTGCTCAAGCTCACCATCTCGCAGGTCGCACCGATCCTGCCGTACCTGTTCCTCGTGCTGATCCTCATCTTCCGCCCGAAGGGTCTTCTGGGCACCCGGGAGGACTGACACCATGACCACCGCAACCACCACTTCACCGACGACCCCGACGCGGTACTACCGCTTCAAGCCCTGGAACATCGGGCGCTACCTGGTCTGGGCGCTGTTCGCCCTGGTGCTGATCATCTCGCCGATGCTGTTCAAGAGCAGCCTGGCGCTGACGATGCTCTCGCAGATGGGCTACCTGATCATCATCTGCCTGAGCTACAACATCCTGCTGGGGCAGGGCGGCATGCTGAGCTTCGGCCATGCCGTGTATACCGGCCTGGGCTCGTTCATCGCCATCCACGCGATGAACATGGCGACCAAGGGCGGCCCGACCATTCCGCTGGTGCTCATTCCGCTCGTCGGCGGTCTGGCGGGGATGTTCTTCGCCATCCTGCTGGGCTTCGTGACCACCAAGAAGTCGGGCACCACCTTCGCCATGATCACCATGGGCATCGGCGAGCTCGTGGCCTCGATGGCGCTGATGTTCCCCAGCTTCTTCGGCGGCGAGGGCGGCATCACCACCGACCGCGTGTACGGCCCGAGCTTCTTCGGCTTCACCTTCGGCCCGCAGATCCAGGTGTACTACCTGATTGCCGCGTACTGCTTCGTGTGCACCGCCCTGATGTATGCCTTCACCGGCACGCCGCTGGGCCGCATGCTGAACGCGGTGCGCGACAACCCGGAGCGCGTCGAGTTCATCGGCTACAACACGCAGCGCGTGCGCTACTTCGCGTTCATCATCGCGGGCTTCTTCGCCGGCATCGGCGGCGGCCTGGCCTCGATCAACTTCGAGATCGTGAACGCGGCCGACAGCCTGAACGCCATCCGCTCGGGCGGCTACCTGCTGTTCACCTTCCTGGGTGGCGCGGTGTTCTTCTTCGGCCCGATCATCGGCGCGGTGCTGCTGGTGTTTGCCTCGATCCTGCTGTCCGAACTGTCGAAGGCCTGGCAGCTGTACTTCGGCCTGGTGTTCGTGTTCATGGTGATGTTCGCTCCCGGCGGCATCGCCAGCCTGGTCATGATGAACCTGCGCGTGGCCAAGTTCGGCAAGTTCAACCGCTTCTGGGGCCTGTACGCCGCGCTCGCCGTGGCCCTGGTGCCAGTGGTGGTCGGCGCTGCCGCGCTGATCGAAATGATCTATCACATCCAGCTCAACGCGGCGATGGGCCCGGACCTGAAGTTCTTCGGCACCATGCTGAACACGGCGGGCGTGACCAGCTGGCTGGGCGCCATCGCGATCCTGGCCGTCGGCCTGGGCCTGCTCGAGGTGGCACGGCGCCGCTTCGTGCGGGTCTGGGGCCAGGCGCAGGAAGAGATCGAAGCAGAAATCAAACGTCGGGAGGCGGCGTAAATGAGCGCGCAATACGCATTGGAACTGAAGGCGCTGCGCAAGAATTTCGGCAAGACCGAAATCATCCGCGGCGTGGACCTGGCGGTGAAGGCCGGCGAACGCATCGCCGTGATCGGGCCGAACGGCGCGGGCAAGTCGACGCTGTTCAACCTGATCAGCGGGCGGCTCACGCCCACCAGCGGCGAGGTGCTGCTCAACGGGCAGCGCATCGACGGCAAGAAGCCCTATGAAATCAACCGCCTGGGGCTGTCGCGCAGCTTCCAGATCACCAACATCTTCCCGAAGCTCAGCGTCTTCGAGAACCTGCGCTGCGGCGTGCTGTGGAGCCTGGGCTACAAGTACACCTTCCTGCGCTTTCTCTCGAACCTGGACGACGCCAACGCGCGCACCGAAGAGCTCATCAAGCAGATCGGCCTGGAGCGCAAGCGCGACGTGCATGCGGTGAACCTCACCTATGCCGAGCAGCGCGCGCTCGAGATCGGCGTGACGATTGCTGGCGGCGCTGGCGTCATCCTGCTGGACGAGCCCACGGCCGGCATGAGCAAGACCGAGACCTCGCACTTCATCTCGCTCATCAAGCACGTCACCGTCGGCAAGACGCTGTTGACGGTGGAGCACGACATGGGCGTGGTCTTCGGGCTGGCCGACAAGATCGCCGTGGTGGTCTACGGCGAGGTCATCGCCTTCGACACGCCGGCTGCCGTGCGCGCCAATGCGCGCGTGCAGGAGGCGTATCTGGGTTCGTCGGTTGCCGACGCGCAAGGGGCGGGACACTGACATGCTGAAGCTTCACGACATCCACGCCTACTACGGCAAGAGCCATGTGCTGCATGGCGTTTCCTTCGACGTCCACCCGGGCGAAATCGTGGCCCTGCTGGGTCGCAACGGTTCGGGCCGCTCGACCACCGCCAAGGCCATCATGGGCCTGGTGCATGCCGAGGGCACGCTGCAGTGGAAGGGCGGCGACATCCTGCGTCGCAAGGCCTACGAGATCGCGCACATGGGCATCGGCTACGTGCCCGAGAACCGCGACATCTTCCCCAAGCTCACGGTGCACCAGAACCTGCTGCTGGGGCAGAAGGGCTCGGGTAAGGGCAGCCGCTGGTCCTTCGACGACATGTACGGCATGTTCCCGCGCCTGAAGGAGCGCCAGCACACCGAGGCCGGCGTGCTCTCGGGCGGCGAGCAGCAGATGCTCACGCTGTGCCGCACGCTCATGGGCGACCCCGACCTGATCATCATCGACGAGCCCACCGAAGGCCTCGCGCCCAAGATCGTCGAGCTGGTGGGGCAGTACCTGCGCACGCTGAAGGACAAGGGCATCTCGGTGCTCCTCATCGAGCAGAAGCTCACCATCGCGATGCAGATTTCGGACCGCGCGCTCGTCATGGGCCACGGCAGCATCGTGTTCGACGGGACGCCCGACAGCCTGCGCGCCGACGGCACTACCCGCAGGGAATGGTTGGAAGTCTGATCCAGCCGGGAGTCCGGGCCGCGCCCCGGATTCCCCTTGTCCCGACAGCGACTGCGTGCCATTGTTCGGCCACGCAAAACGCCTAGAATCTTCGAAAAAGAACACTCGTGCTTTTTCTTCTTTTTCTTCACACACCAAGGAACGCAGCATGACGGCTGAATACAAAGTGCTCGGCGATGTCGCCGTGATCACCCTGACCAACCCGCCGGTCAACGGTCTCGGCTTCTCGACACGCATCGGCATCACCGACGGCCTGTCCAAGGCCAATGCCGATAGCGCCGTCAAGGCCATCGTCATCACCGGCGCCGGCAAGGCGTTCTCGGGCGGTGCGGACATCAAGGAATTCGGCACGCCCAAGGCGCTGCAAGAGCCCAACCTGCTGAGCGTGATCCTCTCGCTCGAAGCCTCGCCCAAGCCCGTCGTCGCAGCCATCCACTCCGTGTGCATGGGCGGCGGCCTCGAGCTGGCGCTCGGCTGCCACTACCGCGTGGCCGCACCGGGCACCAGCGTGGCACTGCCTGAAGTCAAGCTCGGCCTGCTGCCGGGCGCTGGTGGCACGCAGCGCCTGCCGCGCGTGCTCGGCGTGGAAACCGCCCTGAACATGATCGTCAGCGGCGAGCCGGTGAAGAGCGAACTGCTCGCCAGCCTGCCGGGCCAGAAGCTGTTCGACAAGCTGGCCGCCTCGGCCGAGTCGGTGTTCGACGAGGCCGTCGAGTTTGCCAAGTCGGTCGCTGCCAAAGGCGGCGAGCTGCCGCTGGTGCGCAACCTGCCGTGCAAGCACCCGCAAGGCGATGCCTACTTCCAGTTCGCCAAGAACATGGTCGGCGGCATGTCGAAGAACTACCCCGCGCCGCTGAAGTGCGTCGATGCCGTGCAGGCCGCGACCAAGATGAAGTTCGACGACGGCATGGCTGAAGAGCGGCGCCTCTTCACCGCGCTGATGTTCACGCCCGAATCGCTGGCCCTGCGCCACCTGTTCATGGCCGAGCGCGCCGCGAGCAAGATTCCCGACGTGCCCGAAGACACGCCCAAGCGCGACATCAAGGCCGTGGGCGTCATCGGCGCCGGCACCATGGGTGGCGGCATCTCGATGAACTTCCTGAACGCGGGCATCCCCGTCAAGATCCTCGAGATGAAGCAAGAGGCGCTCGATCGCGGCATTGCCACCATCAAGAAGAACTACGAAGCCCAGGTCAAGAAGGGCAAGCTCAAGCAGGACAAGTACGAGCAGCGCATGGCGCTTCTGAGCACCACGCTGAGCTACGACGACCTGAAGGACGCCGACCTCATCATCGAAGCCGTGTTCGAAGAAATCGGCGTCAAGGAAAAGGTCTTCAAGGAACTCGACCGCGTCGCCAAGAAGGGCGCCATCCTGGCCTCGAACACCTCGACGCTCGACGTCGACAAGATCGCTTCGTTCACCGACCGTCCGCAGGACGTGGTCGGCATGCACTTCTTCAGCCCGGCCAACGTGATGAAGCTGCTCGAAGTGGTGCGCGGCAAGGCCACGTCCAAGGACGTGCTGGCCACCGTGATGGCCATCGGCAAGAAGATCAAGAAGACGTCCGTCGTGTCGGGCGTGTGCGACGGCTTCATCGGCAACCGCATGATCGAGCAGTACAGCCGCCAGGCCGGCTTCCTGCTGGACGAAGGCGCCACGCCGCAGCAGGTCGACAAGGCCATCGAGAAGTTCGGCTTCGCCATGGGCCCGTTCCGCATGGGCGACCTGGCCGGCAACGACATCGGCTGGGCGATCCGCAAGCGCCGCGCCGTCGAGCGCGCCGACATGAAGTACAGCCGCACGGCCGACAAGCTGTGCGAACTGGGCCGCTTCGGCCAGAAGACCGGGGCAGGGTGGTACGACTACCAGGCCGGCAAGCGCGACGCCATCCCGTCGGAACTCGTCAACAAGATGATCGAGGACCACCGCAAGGAACTGGGCATCACGCCGCGCAAGATCTCCGACACGGAAATCGTGCAGCGCCTGGTGTTCGCCCTCGTCAACGAAGGCGCGCACATCCTGGAAGACGGCATTGCCTCCAAGTCGGGCGACATCGACATGGTGTACCTCACCGGCTACGGCTTCCCGATCTACCGCGGTGGCCCGATGCACTACGCCTCGCAGGTCGGCCTGTACAACGTGGCCGAGACGATGAAGCGCTTTGCGCAGAACCCGCGCGACGACGCCGAGTTCTGGCAGCCCGCACCGCTGATCCAGAAGCTGGTGGCCGAAGGCAAGTCCTTCAGCTGAGTCTGAACCGGGATCAAGACCGCCCATGTTGAAACGCATCTTCCTCGGGCTGCTGCTGGTGCTCCTGGCACTCGTGGCGGCCGTGGCGGTCAAGACCTGGACCACGCCATCGCAGCAGCTCGCGGTGGCGCCCGCGCCCAAGCTGGACATCGATCTGCAGGCCGCTGCGAAGCGGCTGGCCGGCGCGATCCCGATCCGCACGGTGTCGAGCCTGGAGGACGCGGCCGCCAACCTGGCCGAGTTCGACAAGCTGCACGCCTACCTGGCGCAGCAGTACCCGAAGGTTCACGCCACCCTCAAGAAGGAAGTGGTGGGCCAGAAGGCCTTGCTCTACACCTGGACCGGCACCGACGCGCAAGCCAAGCCAATCGCGCTCATGGCGCACCAGGACATGGTGCCCATCGCCCCCGGCACCGAAAAGGCCTGGTCGGTCGACCCCTTCGCGGGCGAGATCAAGGAAGGCTTCGTCTGGGGCCGCGGCACGCTCGACAACAAGGGCAACCTGTTTGCACAGATGGAAGCCATCGAGCTGCTCATCGGCAGCGGCTTCCAGCCCAAGCAGACGGTCTACCTCGTGATGGGCGACGACGAAGAGGTGAGCGGCCTGCGCGGCGCGCAGCCCATCGCCGAACTGCTCAAGTCGCGCGGCGTGAAGCTCGACTGGGTGCTCGACGAAGGCCTGCTCGTGCTCGACGGCGTGCTGCCCGGCCTGAGCAAGCCCGCGGCACTCATCGGCCTGGCGGAGAAGGGCTACGGCACCTTCTTCCTCTCGCTCGATACCGCGCCCGGCCACTCGTCGATGCCGCCACAAAAGAGCGCCATCGGCCGCATGAGTGCCGCGCTCGCGCGGCTCGAAGCGTCGCCGATGCCCGGCGGCATCCAGGGCGTGGCGGGGCAGATGTTCGGCGCGCTTGCGCCCGAGATGGGCGGCGTCAATCGCGTCATGCTGTCGAACCTGTGGCTCACCGAGCCGCTGGTGCGCGGCCAGCTCGAGAAGAGCCCGAGCAGCAACGCCATGCTGCGCACGACCACCGCACTGACCATCGTGCGCGCCGGCAACAAGGACAACGTGCTGCCCGGCCGCGCCGAGGCCGCCGTCAACTTCCGCGTGCTGCCCGGCGACACGCTGGCCAGCGTCGAGGCGCACCTGCGCAAGGCGCTGGGCGACGACGACATCAAGATCAAGCCGTACCCCGGCAACTCGGAGCCCTCGCCGGTGTCGCCCACCGACAGCACCGGCTACCGCGCGATCCAGCAGGCCGTGCGCCAGAGCTTTCCCGACGCCGTGGTGGCGCCCGGCCTCATGACCGCCGCCACCGATTCCCGCCACTTCAGCCTCGTGAGCGATGCCGTCTTCCGCTTCTCGCCGTTCCGGGTGAAGAGCGAGGACCTGGCGCGCTTCCATGGCAACAACGAACGCCTGGCCATCTCGAACTACGGCGAGATGATCGGCTTCTACCACCAGCTCCTGCGCAACACGAACGCTGCTGCGCCGGCGCAATGACGACCCCGTCTTTTCCCTCTTTTCCCTTCCATCTTCAAAGGACCTCACCATGACCAGCGCCGTCATCGTTTCCACCGCCCGCACGCCGCTCGCGAAGAGCTGGAAGGGTGCCTTCAACATGACCCACGGCGCCACGCTGGGCGGCCATGCCGTGCAGCACGCGGTGCAGCGCGCCGGCATCGATCCGGCCTCGGTCGACGACGTCATCATGGGGTGCGCCACGCCTGAAGGCGCCACCGGTTCCAACATCGCGCGCCAGATCGCCCTGCGTGCCGGCCTGCCGGTCACCACCTCGGGCATGACCATCAACCGCTTCTGCTCGTCGGGCCTGCAGACCATCGCCACCGCCGCCCAGCGCATCATCGCGGGCGAGGGCGACGTGTACGTGGCCGGCGGCGTCGAGAGCATCTCGTGCGTGCAGAACGAAGCCAACACGCACATGCTGGCCGACCCCTGGCTCGTGAAGCACAAGCCCGAGATCTACTGGAACATGCTGCAGACCGCCGAGCAGGTCGCCAAGCGCTACAACATCGGCCGCGACGCCATGGACGAGTACGGCGCACAGAGCCAGCAGCGCGCCACCGCCGCGCTCGAAGCCGGCAAGTTCAAGGACGAGATCGCCCCCATCACCGTGCTGGCCGGCGTGGCCGACCCCGTGATGGGCCTGCGCACCAAGGAAGTCACGATCGAGAACGACGAAGGCATCCGCCCCGGCACCACCAAGGAAGGCATCAGCGGCATCCGCTCGGCCATGCCCGGTGGCCTGATCTCGGCCGGCAACGCCAGCCAGTTCTCCGACGGCGGCGGCGCCTGCGTGGTGGTCGACGAGAAGTACGCCCAGCAGAAGGGCCTGAAGCCCCTGGGCCGCTTCCTCGGCTTCGCCGTGGCCGGCTGCGAGCCCGACGAAATGGGCATCGGCCCGGTCTTCGCCATTCCCAAGGTGCTCAAGCGCCTGGGCCTCACGGTCAACGACATCGACCTGTGGGAACTGAACGAAGCCTTCGCCGTGCAGGTCATCTACTGCCGCGACAAGCTGGGCATTCCGGGCGACCGCCTGAACGTGAACGGCGGCGCCATCGCCGTGGGCCACCCCTACGGCGTGAGCGGCCAGCGCCTCACGGGCCACGCGCTCATCGAAGGCAAGCGCCGCGGCGCCAAGAAGGTCGTGGTCACGATGTGCATCGGCGGCGGCATGGGCGCTGCGGGCGTGTTCGAGGTCCTGTAACCATGTCCGGCTTGGGCAATGACCAGGAGGTCTCGCCCGAAGCCGTCCTGGCCTACGGCAGCAGCGTGCTGGCCGCGCAGCCCTTCAGCGTGCTGATCGGCGCCGAGCTGCACGCACTCGCGCCGGGCCATGCTGAGCTTCAGCTGCCGCTCACTGCGCAGCTGAAGCAGCAGCACGGTTTCGCCCATGGCGGCATCGTGAGCTACATGGCCGACAACGCGCTCACCTTCGCCGGTGGCAGCGCCTTGCGCGTGCCGGTCGTGACCTCCGAATTCAAGATCAATTACGTGCGGCCCGCCATCGGCCAGCGGCTGATTGCGCGCGCCCGGGCCGTGCACACCGGCAGCTCGCAGGCCGTGTGCACCTGCGAGGTGGTGGCGGTGGCCGACGACGGCACCGAGAAGCTCTGCGCACTGGCACAGGGCACCATCGCCACGCTGCCCGATTCCCCGAAGAAGAAGACTTCGTCACCCGCGAAGTCGTAGCCTGAAGAAGACATCACCATGAGCCTGCGTCCCACCCTCGACTTTCTGCTCTACGACTGGCTCGACGCCGAAAAGCTCAACCAGAGCGAGCGTTTTGCCGACCACTCGCGCGAGACCTTCGACGCCGTGCTCGACACCTGCGAGCGCATCGCGCGCGAAAAGTACGCGCCGTTCAACCGCACCGTCGACACGCAGGAGCCGCATTTCGATGGCGAGAAGGTCATCCTGCCGCAGGCCACGCACGATGCGCACAAGGCCTTCGTCGAGTCCGGCATGCTGAGCGCCGCGCAAGACTACGACATTGGCGGCATGCAGCTGCCTTACACGGTGCAGGCCGCGGCCAACAGCTTCTTCGCGATGGCCTCGGTGAGCATCGGCTCGAACATGCTCACCAGCGGCAACGCCAACCTGCTCATGGTGCACGGCACCGAGAAGCAGAAAGACGTGTTTGCCAAGAATGAATTCTCGGGCCGCTGGGCGGGCACCATGTGCCTGTCGGAGCCCCAGGCCGGCTCGTCGCTGAGCGACGTGGCCACGCGCGCCGTGCCCGACGGCGCCGACTTCCAGGACGACCCGCTGGGCCCGCGCTACCGGCTCACGGGCAACAAGATGTGGATTTCGGCCGGCGACCACGAGCTGACCGAGAACATCGTGCACATCGTGCTGGCCAAGATCCCCGACGAGAACGGCAAGCTCATTCCGGGCACGCGCGGCATTTCGCTGTTCATCGTGCCCAAGCGCATGGTGGACACGCAGGGCGAACTCACCGGTGAGCGCAATGACGTGGCGCTGGCAGGCCTCAACCACAAGCTCGGCTGGCGCGGCACCACCAACACGCTGCTGAACTTCGGCGAGGGCAAGTACCCGGTCGGCGGCAAGGCCGGCGCGGTGGGCTACCTGGTCGGCGCGCCCGGCAAGGGGCTGCACTGCATGTTCCACATGATGAACGAGGCCCGCATCGGCGTCGGCACCGCCGCCACCATGCTCGGCATGGCCGGCTACTACGCCTCGCTCGACTACGCCAAGAGCCGCCCGCAGGGCCGGCTGGTGAAGAAGCCCGAAGCCGCCGGCGCCGCCGTGGCCAAGGACTCGGCCGCGCCGCAGGTGCGCATCATCGAGCACGCCGACGTGCGCCGCATGCTGCTGGCCCAGAAGGCGTATTGCGAGGGCGCGCTGGCGCTGGAGCTGTACTGCGCCCGCCTGGTCGACACGCAGAAGACCGGCGATGCCGCGCAGGCCGACGATGCCCGCCTGCTGCTGGAGGTGCTCACGCCCATCGCCAAGAGCTGGCCCAGCGAGTGGTGCCTGGAAGCCAATTCGCTGGCGATCCAGGTGCACGGCGGCTACGGCTACACGCGCGATTTCCCGGTGGAGCAGTACTGGCGCGACAACCGCCTGAACATGATCCACGAGGGCACGCACGGCATCCAGGCGGCCGACCTGCTGGGCCGCAAGGTGCTGATGGAAAAGGGCCGCGGCCTGCAGCTGCTGGCCGGGCGCGTCACCGAGACCATCGGCCGCGCGGCCAAGGTGCCTGCGCTGGCGCCGCACGCCAAGGCGCTGGGCGCCGCGCTGCAGCGCATCGGCAGCGCCACCGAGGCCGCCTGGTCCACCGGCGACCCGGCCGACGCGCTGGCCAACGCCGTGCCCTACATGCAGGCCTTCGGCCACACGGTGCTGGCCTGGCTCTGGCTCGACGTGGCGCTGCGGGCCCTGGAAATCGACGCACAGAAGGCGAGGGCGGTAACAGCTGGCAAGATCGGCGCCACGGACTATTTCTTCCACTACGAGCTGCCGAAAATCGGTGCCTGGCTCCAGGTGGTCGAAACCCGTGACCCGACCTGTACCGCTTTGCCCGAGGACGCTTTCTGACAATGGCCAACGCCGCCCCGAACTCACCCCCGCCCGCCGCCCAACCGCCGAAACCACCCAAGCCGCATGCGCGGCTCGAAAAGTGGATCTGGATCCTGATCTACGGCGGCCTGTTCCTCGTGATCCTGGGCATCGCCACGGGCCGCACCGAGCCCGCGCTGGGCTGGTCGATGGCCGTGCCCGGCGTCGTGGTCGCCGCGGTGGGCGTCGTGCTCATCTACGTGCGTTCGCGGCTCAAGTAAGAACAAGGCAAGGACCGACCATGCTCAAGCACATCGTGATGTGGAAGTTCAAGGAGCACGCCGAGGGCGCCGACAAGGCGACCAACCTGCTCAAGGCCAAGGCGCTGCTCGACGCCTGCGCCAAGCTCTCGCCCGGCACGCACCGTTTCGAGGTGGTCATTGCCCAGCCCGGGCTCGAGGCCACCTACGACCTGATCCTCAACTCGGAATTCACCGACGCCGCCGCGCTGGCGGCCTATGCGGACCATCCGCAGCACGTGGCGCTCAAGCCCTTCATCGGCGCCGTGCGCGAAGCCCGCCAGTGCATGGACTATGAGCTCTGAACCCCACGCGCCCGACGCCACGGCCTCACCGGCCGAGCGGCGGGCGTTCGGCCGTGCGCAGCGCCAGCGCTGTGCGCTCGGCCAGTGGGCGGAGTCACCCCGGCCCGACGCCAAGGACCGTGACCCGCTCGGGTGGCTGAAGGCCTCCAACCGCGGCCGCGTGCCCGAGCTGGTGCCGGTGCGCCACGGCCGCATGCTGGCCAGCGCCTTCACGTTCTACCGCGGCGCCGCCAGCCTGATGGCGAACGACCTCGCCAGGCTGCCGCACAGCGGCATCGCGACGCAGCTGTGCGGCGATGCGCACCTCGCGAACTTCGGCTTCTTTGCCAGCCCCGAGCGCGCGCTGGTCTTCGACATCAACGATTTCGACGAAACCCTGCAAGGGCCCTTCGACTGGGACGTGCGCCGGCTGGCCACCTCGTTCGTGGTGGCCGCGCGCGACCGGGGTTTCAAGCCGCGCATCGGGCGCGAGGCCGTGCAGCAGCTGGCCGAGGCCTACCGCGACCGCATGCGGGCCTTCGCACGCATGGACACGCTGGAGGCCTGGTACGCGCGGCTCACCTCGCAAACCCTGCTGAAGCTCGGCGCCGAAGACGCGACCGAGCTCGCGGTCATCAAGAAGGCGCGCCGCAGCACCTCGCGCGTGTTCGCCGACAGCGCGACCGAGACGGTCGACGGCCGCCTCATGATCCGCGACCAGCCGCCGTTCGTGTACCACGACGCCCGCGCGACGGCGCGTGAAATCAAGCGCTTCCGCGCCGGACTGCCGGCCTTCCTGGCGCAGTACCGCGCCAGCCTGCCGCCCGAGCGCCAGCGGCTGTTCGACCGCTACGAGCTGCACGATGTCGCGGTGCTCACGCCCGGCGTCGGCTCGGTCGGTCGGCGCTGCTTCCTGCTGCTGTTCGTGGCCGACCGCGCGCACCCGCTGTTCCTGCAGTGCAAGGAGGCCGGCGAGTCGGTGCTCGAAGCCCCGCTGGGCGCGGCACCGGACACGGCGTCGCCTGGCCAGCGCGTGGTGCAGGGCCAGCGGCTGGCACAGGCCGCCAGCGACGTCTTCCTGGGCTGGGCCCAGGGACCGGGCGGGCGCGGCTTCTACGTGCGGCAGCTGCGCGACATGAAGGCCTCCTACAAGCTCGAGGACTTCAAGCCGGTCGACCTGCTCGAGTTCGCCGAAGCCTGCGGCTACAGCCTGGCCCGCGCGCATGCCAAGGGCGGCGACGCCTGGGCCATCGACGGTTACCTGGGGCGCGCCAAGAGCTTCAATACGGCGCTCGCCGATTTCGCCGAAGGCTATGCCGACGTGAACCAGGCCGACTGGCGCCGGCTGAAAAAAGCCGTGGCCGCCGGCAAGGCCGCCTCGGTCGAGGCGGACGACACCGCGTCCTGACAGCCCGAAGCCACCGCCTCCAGCGCCAACGCAACCCTCTTCTTTCATCATCCACACCGGAGACACCGACATGACGAAGCCCCGCACCACCCAACAGCTGTTCGACCTCACGGGTCAGACGGCGCTCATCACCGGCGGCTCGCGCGGCCTGGGCCTGCAGATGGCCCATGCGCTGGGCGAAGCCGGCGCGAAGATCATGCTGAGTTCGCGCAAGGCCGACGACCTGGAACAGGCCGCCGCCGAGCTGCAGGCCGCCGGCATCGACGCGCGCTGGATCGCCGCCGACTGCTCCAAGGAAGAAGACACCCGCCGCCTGGCCGACGAGACCCTGCAGCGCATGGGCGGCATCGACATCCTCATCAACAACGCCGGTGCGAGCTGGGGTTCGCCGGCCGAGAGCCACCCCGTCGAGGCCTGGGACAAGGTGATGAACCTCAACGTGCGCGGCTACTTCATCCTCGCGCAGCAGGTTGCCAACGGCTACATGATCCCGAAGAAGCGCGGGCGCATCATCAACATCGCCTCGATTGCGGGCCTGAACGGCAACCCGCCCGGCATGCAGACGCTGGCCTACAACACCTCGAAGACCGCAGTGATCGGCTTCACGAAGACGCTGGCCGCCGAATGGGGCAAGTACAACATCAACGTCAACGCGATCTGCCCGGGCTTCTTCATGACGAAGATGGCCGCCGGCCTGATCAAGACGCTGGGCGAAGAGCACATGGCCGCCTCGGCACCGCTGGGCCGCCTGGGCGACGACGAAGACCTGAAGGGCCTGACGCTGCTGTACGCGAGCGACGCAGGCAAGCACATCACCGGCCAGTGGGTCGCGGTCGATGGCGGCGTGAGCGTGGTGCTGGGTGCGGCCTGACATGTCCGATTCGCCTGAAAAGTCCAGCGACATCAACATCCGCTCGTACACGAGCCAGATTCCGTTCGCGCGCCACCTCGGCTTCGAACTCACGAAGTTCGAGGACGGCCAGTCCGAGATCATCTACACCGCCAAGCCCGAGCACCTGAACACCTTCGACGTGACGCACGGCGGTGCCTGCATGACGCTGCTCGACATCGCCATGGCGGCCGCTGCGCGCAGCGTGGCGCCCGAGACCGGCGTGGTCACCATCGAGATGAAGACCAGCTTCATGCAGCCGTCGGTCGGCCCGCTGCACGCACGCGGCACGCTGCTGCACCGCACCGCGACGCTGGCCTTCACCGAAGCCAAGATCTATGACGAGCAGGAGCGCGTGTGCGCCCATGCCACGGGCACCTTCAAGTACGTGAAGCGCCGGCTGCCGACCGGCCCCGCGAGCGCGAACGCGATGCGCCCGCCATCCACCGACTGACCGACTGACACCCCATTTCCCCGGAGACTTCCATGCCCACCAACAAGCAGATCCACCTCGACAACCGCCCCGAGGGCGAAGCCGTTGCCAGCAACTTCAAGCTGGTGATTGTCGAGACGCCCGCGCTCGCCGACAACCAGGTGCTGGTGCGCCACCACTACATGAGCCTCGACCCGTACATGCGCGGGCGCATGAACGACGCGAAGAGCTACGCGCAGCCGCAACCCGTGGGCCAGGTGTTCCAGGGCGGCACGGTCGGCGAAGTGGTCGAGAGCAAGCACCCCAAGTACGCCGTGGGCGACAAGGTCGTCGGCTTCGGCGGCTGGCAGGAATACAGCGTCGTCGATGGCTCGCAGCCCGGCGCGCTGAAGAAGGTCGACACCACGCACGTGCCGCTGTCGCACTACCTCGGCGCCGTGGGCATGCCCGGCGTGACGGCCTGGTACGGCCTCGTGAAGATCATCGCGCCCAAGGCCGGTGAAACCGTGGTCATCACCGCCGCCAGCGGCGCCGTGGGCAGCGCCTTCGGTGCGCTGGCCAAGGCGCGCGGCTGCCGCGTGGTCGGCATCGCGGGCGGCCCCGACAAGTGCAAGTACGTGACCGACGAGCTCGGCTTCGACGCCTGCATCGACTACCGCCAGCACCCCGACGTGAAGACCATGAGCGCCGCGCTCAAGGAAGCCTGCCCGAACGGCATCGACGGCTACTTCGAGAACGTCGGCGGCTACATCTTCGACGCCGTGCTGCTGCGCACCAACGCCTTCGCGCGCGTGGCGCTGTGCGGAATGATCGCGGGCTACGACGGCCAGCCGCTGCCGCTGGCGAACCCGGCGCTGATCCTCATCAACCGCCTGAAGATCGAGGGCTTCATCGTCAGCGAGCACATGGAAGTGTGGCCCGAGGCGCTGACCGAACTCGGCACGCTGGTGGGCACGGGCAAGCTCAAGCCGCGCGAGTCGGTGGCGCAAGGCATCGAATCCGCCCCTGAAGCCTTCCTGGGTTTGCTCAAGGGCAAGAATTTCGGCAAGCAACTCGTCAAGCTGATCTGATGCACTGAAACGCACGGCAAGGAGGCCGGTCATGGACACGACGCACGAGGTCTTCAACCAGCCCACGCCGCTGGTCGACTACAACCTCTTCGACACCCACCGCCCCCTGCGCGATGCGCTGAAGTTCAACGCGCCCGCGCTGCAGACCACGCAGCTGCACGAGCTGGGCGCCACCCTCGGCTCGGCCGCCATGCAGACGCATGCGCGGCTGGCCAACATCCACACGCCCGAACTCCACACGCACGACCGCTTCGGCCGTCGCATCGACGAGGTGGAGTTCCATCCGAGCTACCACGCGCTGATGACTGCCGCGGTCGGTGCCGGCCTGCACGGCACGCCGTGGACGGGCACATCCGCCTCGCCGCACGTGCTGCGCGCGGCGGGCTTCATGCTCTTCACCGAGCTGGAGCCGTCCATCCTGTGCCCGATCTCGATGACCTACGCGGTCACGCCCGCCTTGCGCGGCAACGCGGGCGTGCATGCCGAGTGGGGCCCGAAGCTCGCCAGCCTCTGGTACGACCCTGCGCTCAAGCCGCTGCACGACAAGCCCGGCGTGACCATGGGCATGGGCATGACCGAGAAGCAGGGCGGCTCCGACGTGCGGGCCAACACCACGCAGGCCGTGCGCGACGGCAGCGACGCCTGGGGCGAGCGCTACGCGATCACCGGCCACAAGTGGTTTTTCTCGGCGCCGATGTGCGATGCCTTCCTCATCCTCGCGCAGGCGCCGGCCGGGCTGTCGTGCTTCTTCCTGCCGCGCGTGCTGCCCGATGGCACGCGCAACGCCATCCACATCCAGCGGCTGAAGGACAAGCTCGGCAACAAGGCCAACGCCAGCTCCGAGGTCGAGTTCCACGGCGCCAGCGCCTGGCTGGTGGGCGAGGAGGGCCGCGGCATTCCGCAAATCCTCGAGATGGGCACGATGACGCGGCTCGACTGCTCGCTCGGCACCAGCGGCCTCATGCGCCAGGCGCTGGGCATCGCGCTGAACCACACGGCGCAGCGCCAGGCCTTCGGCAAGCCGCTGGTCGAACAGCCGCTCATGAAGAACGTGCTGGCCGACCTCGCGCTCGAAAGCGAAGCCGCCACCGCCCTGGCGATCCGCCTCGCACGGGCCTTCGACCGCCAGGCCGACGCGCACGAGAACCTGATGGCGCGCCTACTCACGCCGGTCGCCAAGTTCTGGATCTGCAAGCGCGGCAGCCACTTCGCGCAGGAGGCCATGGAGTGCCTGGGCGGCAACGGCTACGTGGAAGAGGGCGGCGAGGGCGTCCTCGCGCGCATCTACCGCGAGATGCCGCTCAACTCCATCTGGGAGGGCGCCGGCAACATCATGGCGCTCGACCTGCTGCGCGGCCTGCGCAAGGGCGACGCCGTGGCCGCGCTGGCGCACGAACTGGCGCCCGCACGCGGCCAGCAAGCCGCCCTCGACCGCCTGGCCGACGCCTTGCCCGCACGCATCGAGGCCATGGCCTCCGAGACCGAGGCACGCCGCCTCGCGCAGGACGTGGCACTGGCCGTGCAGGCCGCCTTGCTGGTGCAGACCGCGCCCGCCGCCGTGGCCGACGCCTTCTGCGCCTCGCGCCTGGGCGGCGACTGGGGCCAGGCCTTCGGCACGCTGGGCGCGGGCACCGATTTCGATTCGATCATCCAGCGGGCGCAGCCGCGCTGAGCCCCGACACGAACACCTCCACGAAAGACACCATGGCCGACCTCATCCTTCACCACTACACCACCTCGCCGTTCTCGGAAAAGGTGCGCACGATCCTCGGCGCCAAGAAGCTGCCGTGGAAGTCGGTCTTCATTCCGCCGATCATGCCCAAGCCCGACGTGGAGGTGCTCACGGGCGGCTACCGCAAGACGCCGTTCCTGCAGATCGGCGCCGACATGTACTGCGACAGCGCGCTCATCGCCGACGTGCTGGAGCACCTGCAGCCCGAGCCCACGCTCTACCCCGAGCCCGAGAAGGGCATGTCGCGCATCCTCGCGCAGTGGGCCGACACCTCGCTGTTCTGGGCCGCGATGGCCTGGAGCCTGCAGCCCAAAGGCGCTGCCGAGGTGTTCGCCAAGGCGCCGCCCGAAGCCATCAAGGCCTTCGGCGAAGACCGCGGCAAGATGAGCGCCGGCAACATGACGCGCCTGCGCCCGGCCGACGCCACCGGCGCCTACAAGTCGTACCTGCGCCGCCTGTCGGACATGCTCGACGACAAGCCCTTCCTGCTGGGCGAAGTGCCCAGCATTGCCGACTTCTCGGCCTACCACCCGCTGTGGTACACGCGCCGCATCGAGGCGGTGAAGGGCATCCTCGATCTGACGCCTGCGGTGCTCGACTGGATGGACCGCATGGCGGCCATCGGCCACGGCACCTCGTCGAAGTTCTCCAGCGACGAGGCCATCGCCGTCGCCAAGGCCGCCACGCCGCACACGCTGCTGACCGACAGCACCTTCCAGGACGACCACGGCATTGCGCTGGGCAGCGCCGTCACCATCCGCGCCGAGAGCTTCGGCCTCGAAGAGACGGCGGGCACGCTGGTGGCCGCGACGCGCACCCACTACACGCTGGAGCGAAGCAGCGAGCGCACGGGCACGGTGCACGTGCACTTTCCGCGCATCGGGTATGTGTTGAAGAAAGCAGAGGCCTGATGAGCGAAAGATCCGCGTGCGACGGGCACCTTCGTGACTGCGCCGGCGCGCGTTCCGTATTTCAATAGCGGCTTCCGCTTCAACGTCAGAGACAAGGACACCGGCAAATGATCCAGGACTTCAAGGGCAAGACCGCCGTACTCACCGGCGCAGGCTCGGGCTTCGGCCTCGAATGCGCGCGCATCGGCGCCGCCCGCGGCATGAACCTCGTGCTGGTCGACGTGCAGCAGGACGCACTCGACAAGGCCAAGGCCGAGATGGAGGCCCTGGGCGTCCAGGTGCTGGCGCGCAAGGTCGACGTGTCCGACGCGGCCCGGATGGAAGCACTGGCGGCGGCAGTCAAGGAGCGCTTCGGCGCGCCGCACTTCGTGTTCAACAACGCCGGCGTGGGCGCCGGCGGCCTGGTGTGGGAAAACACCGTGGCCGACTGGGAATGGGTGCTGGGCGTCGACCTGTGGGGCGTGATCCACGGCGTGCGCCTGTTCACGCCCATGATGCTCGAGGCTGCTGCCAAGGACCCGAGCTACCGCGGCCACATCACCAACACCGCCAGCATGGCGGGCCTGCTCACGCCGCCCAACATGGGCATCTACAACGCGGCCAAGGCCGCCGTCGTGAGCCTGACCGAAACCATGTACCAGGACCTGAACCTGGTCACCGACCAGATCGGTGCCAGCCTGCTGTGCCCGTACTTCGTGCCCACCGGCATCACGAGCAGCGAGCGCAACCGTCCGAACGCACCGAAGGACACCGAACTCACCAAGAGCCAGCTCATCGGCCAGGCCATGAGCAACAAGGCGGTGAGCAGCGGCAAGATCACGGCCGCCGAGGTGGCGCACAAGGTGTTCGAGGCCATCAGCGACAACCAGTTCTACGTGTTCAGCCACCCCAAGGCGCTGGGCAACGTAAAGAGCCGCATGGAGAACATCGTGTCGATCACCAACCCGGCCGATCCGTTCCTCGAGCGCCCCGAGATCGGGCAAAAGCTGCGCGAGCAGCTGCGTTCCGCCTGATCCCTTCCTGAGGCGGCCCCTCGCGGGCCGCTTTCAGCCGGCCTGCACCTTCGCCTGCAGGTCGCGCACCAATTGCTCGATGCCCGACAGCGCCTCGGCCATCGACCGCTCCAGCAGGTCGCCCCGGTCTTCCGCATGCTCGACCGCGATGTCGTGCACCTCGCGCAGCCCGACCAGGCCCAGCGCGGCCTTCACCCCCGGCACCAGGAAATTCAGATGCGCCTGCAAGCCGCCGGGCCCGAAGCCGCTGCTGCCGTGCGCGGTGAGCAGTACCGTGCGGCGCGGGCGCTCGGCCAGCAGCGGCACATAGGGGTCGTCCAGGCTCGGGTCCATGTCGAAGGTCTCGCCGACGCGCACGATGTTGTCGATCCACGCCTTCACGGTGGCCGGGGCGCTGTAGTTGTACATGGGCGTGCCCATCACGATCACGTCGGCGCGGCGCAGCTCGGCAATGAAGGTGTCGCTCTCGGCCAGCACCTCGTGCATCCAGGGCTCGCGCGCTTCGGCGGGCGTGTAGGCGCTGTGGATCCAGTCGCCGGTAACCGCCTGCGGCGGCGCGATGCCGAAGTCGCGGTAGATCACCTCGTCGTGCGGGCGGGCTGCCTGCCAGGTGCTGACGAAGTGGTGGCTCAGGCGCCGCGAATGCGAGCCGTGGACGACCGAGCCCGAACGGCCGGAACGGGGGCTGGCATCGATGTGGAGCAGGGTGGTGGTGGTCATGGCGTGGTCCTCGGTTGGATGAAGAGAATTCAGCTGTCTGCTTGACACGGTTCCCAATCTATCGAAGCATCCATGGCCGGACAAACGACGAATTTTTCTCGCTGCAGAAAATTCAATTCATCTATCAGCACGCCATGGCCCTCCTGCATTCCCTGCCTCCGCTGGCCTCGCTGCGCGCCTTCGAGGCCGCCGCGCGCCATTGCAGCGCCAAGCTCGCGGCGAACGAGCTGTCGGTCACGCCCACGGCCATCAGCCACCAGGTGCGTCAGCTCGAAGAGTCGCTGGGCGTGGCGCTGTTCGTGCGCCAGCCGCGCCAGCTCGTGCTGACGCCGCAGGGCCGCGAGCTGCAGGCGGTGCTGAGCGATTCGTTCGCTGCCATGGCCCAGGCCGTGGCACGCCTGCGAGCGCCACCGGAGCGCAGCGCGATCACGCTGTCGACCACGCCCGCCGTGGCCGCGCGCTGGCTGTTGCCGCGCGTGGGAGCGCTGCGCGCGGCGCACCCCCGACTCGACCTGCGCATCCACGCCTCGCACGACGCGGTGCCGCTCGATGGCCTCACCGCCGATGTCGCCATCCGCTACGGCAAGGGCCAGTGGCCGGGCCTCGTGGCCGAGAAGCTGTTCGACACCGTCTTCGCGCCGGCCTGCAGCCCCGCGCTCAAGCTGCGCCGCCCGGCCGACCTCGTGAAGCACACGCTGCTGCATTTCGCCGTGCCGAACAGCAAGACCCAGCCGGGCACCTGGGCCGCATGGCAGCACGCGGCGCAGGTGCCCGGCCTGGACGTGACGGCCGGCCCCGTGTTCTCCGACGAAACCCACACCGTCTCGGCCGCGCTGCAGGGGCAGGGCGTGGCGCTGATGGGCCTGGCGCTCATCGCGGACGAGCTGCGCGCGGGCAACCTCGTGCAGCCCTTCGGGCCGGTGCTGCAGGGCTCGCCGTTCTACCTCGTGTGCCCGCAGGCGCGGCGCGACGATCCGAACGTGGCGGCGGTGTTCGAGTGGGTGAAAGGGCTGTCGCCGCTGGACGCAGCCACTGCCGGGCGCTGATCCGGCACAGCCTGCCTATTGCAGCCCAGGCGCCGCCGGCGTCTCGAACCCGCGCTGCAACAGCAGCGCCGACAGCCGCGCGCAGGTCTCGCGATCGGGCGCGCCGAGCACGACCGACACCAGTCGGCGCTGGTCGCGCTGCGCGGTGGCGATCAGGTGCGCGCCGACGCCGGGCAGCGAGCTTGTCTTCAGGCCGTCCACGCCGGGCATGCGGCCCAGCAGCAGGTTGGTGCTCGGGGCGTCGGTGTCGACGCCGTCGAGGCGGTCCTTGCCGGCCATCTCGAGCACTGCCGGAAAGTCGTGCAGCACATGGCGCGCCATGGTGAGCATGTCGACCGCGGTGGTGCGCGCTGTGGGCACCAGGCCGGCGGGGCAGGCGAAGTGCGTGTCGTGCATGCCCCAGGCCTGCGCCTGCCGGTTCATCGCGGCGACGAAGGTCTGGAAGTCGCCGCTGTGCCACGACGCGAGCGTGATCGCCGCCTTGTTCGACGACACGACCAGCGCGGCCTCGAGCAGACGGTGCACGGGCAGCGGCGGCGCGTCGGCGGCATAGAGCGCGGCGGAAGGGTCGGTGGGGGCTGGTGCAGGCTCGGCCGGTACGGGCACGGCTTCGGCGTGGCGGTCGAGCCGGTCGTCGCGCAGCTTCTGCTCGACCAACACGGCGGTCACCAGCTTGGACAACGAAGCGGGCGCAAAGCTGCGCTCGGCAGGCTGATGGGTCAGCAGCCGGTCGTGCGTCAGGTCGTAGAGCACCCAGCTTGGCTGGTACGCCTCGCTGTCTTCCGACATGCCGGCGCGCCGGATCACGACGGCGGGCGGTTGGGGCATCGGGGGAAGCACCGGCGGCTTGGGCGCTGCCGCGGCACGCTCGCGTTCGCGACGCGCTTGCCGCTGTGCTTCTTCTTTTTCTTCTTCCTCCAGCTCGGTCATGGTGCGCACGATCTTCCACAGCCCCGTGCCGTTGGAGCTCTTGAAGAGCACCGTGTCGTCGGTGGCGACCGCGTCGAGCAGCGCGCGTTCGAGCGCCTCCAGCGTGTCGAAGGCCTGCACGGCCGCGCCCTGCGGCAGGGCGGCCGCGAGGCGGTCGTGCAGACGCGTCATGCATTCGCCCAGCAGGAACACGCGCGCGGGTCGGCACTGGACGATGGGCTCGACCAGCTCGTCGTGGTGGCGCTGCGTGTCGTCGCCCAGCTCCTTCATGTCACCAAGCACGAGCAGCTTGCGGCCCTGTTCGTCGGGCCGGTCGGCCAGCGAGGCGAGCGCGGCGGTCATCGACAGCGGGTTGGCGTTGTACGACTCGTCGATGACGCGGAAGTGCCGGTGGTCGAGCGTGAACGACAGCTCCTGGCCGCGCCCCTTCACGGCCGCGAACGACGCCAGTTGTTCGGGGACGCGGCCGCTGTCGAGCGACAGCGCATGGGCCACGGCGAAGCACACGAGGCTGTTGACGGCCATGTGCCTGCCCTTGGCGCCGAGCGTGTACGCAAAGCCCTGGCCGTCGCGACTGGCGTGGATGTGGCCAGTGGCCGGGTCGTGCGCGTCGAGCCGGAAGTCGGCCGATGCGGCACTGCCGTAGGTCAGCACGCGCAGCTCGCGCTGCTGCGCGCGCTGCACCAGGAAATCGAAGTGGTCGGTGTCGGTGCAGATCACGGCCCAGGCGCCGGGCCGCATGCCTTCGAAGATGTTGGCCTTGCGCCGCGCGACGTCCATCACGGTTTCGCCTTCGCCCAGGTGCGAGGCCGTGATGTTCGTGACCACGGCCAGGTCGGGCCGCACGCGCTTGATGTTCTGGTAGTCCACCGCGTTGATCGCGCTGACGGCCACCTCCAGGATCACCAGGTCGGTTTGCGCGGGCGTGTTGGCCAGCATCGACAGCATGCCCACGCGCGAGTTGTAGTTGTCGATGGTCGCGACGCGGGTGTGCGTGGGCGCAAAGGCGTGGTCGAGCATATGGCACACCGAGGTCTTGCCTGCACTGCCCGTGATGCCGATGACCTTCCCCTGCAGCCGTTCGCGCGCGGCAATGCCCAGCTCGACGAACGCCTGGATCGGGTCGTCGACCAGCAGCACCGGGAAGTCGGGCGCCAGGCCCGGCACGGGCTTGCGCAGCACCGCGCCGGCCAGCGTGGGCTGCATGCGCGCGACCGACTCCGACCAGTCCCAGTTGCGCTCGCCCTCGTTGTCGCCGAAGCGTTCGTGGATCGCGAGGGTCCAGTAGTCGGAGGCGACGAACATCGTGGGCGGCGGCACCATGGGCGTGTGGCCTTCGCCGCGCGTGAGCGAGCGAATGAACCAGCCCGGCGGCGGGGCGACGTGCCATCTGCCGCCCGTCACGGCTTCGATCTGCGCGGCGTTCCAGGTCTGACGCGGCTCGCCCGGTTGGTCCGGCGGCAGCGACTCGGGCGCGACGACGCGGTAGCGCGGCACCGGTGGATAGCGCCACATCGGCGCCGGCGAGGCCTTGCCTTCCTGCACGACGAAGTCGAAGAAGCGCGGCATGCGCAGGCGCTCCACACGACGACCGTCGGGGCCGATCAGGCCGGCTTCCATCTGCATGTCGACGTCGTACAGCCGCGTGGCCAGCGGCGGTCGCAGCACGTGGACGTCGCGGTAGACCTTGCCCGGCGTCCACCGGCTGACGGGGTGGCGGCCCTGGCAGGGCGTGTGGCCGCTCGACAGGCCCCAGGCCGGCGCGGTAACGCAGGTGGCGGGGCGCGTGCCGATGTCCAGGCGCCAGTCGGTGTCGACGGGCGCGTCGGCCTGCCACCAGGTCTCGACGGTGAGCGGGCCGGGGCTGGTCATCTCGCGCGGGCGCACGCGCGCGCCGAGCAGGCGCAGCGGGCCCAGCGTGAGCGGGTGGGTGAAGCGGACGTCGCGCGGCACGGCATCGAGCACCGCGTCGGCCAGCGGCTGCCGTGCGGCGGTGCGCACGGCTTCGGCCAGGGCCTCGTCGCGCAACGGCGCGCCGGCCGGCGACTGCATCAGCTTCAGGCAGGCCATGGCGTCGGCAAGCGCCTGCGCCGTGTCGCCGAAGAAGCTGCCTTCGACGGCCGCCGGCTGCGCAAAGAACATCGCGCGCTCGGGCCCGGCGTGGCTGTCCGCGAGGCGCTGCATGCTGTGCAGCAGCGCGCGGTGCAGGGCGGTGCGATCGAGCCCGTCGAGCAGCGGCTGCTGGGCGGGGTTGGCGTCGAGCCGCGCGACCAGCTCGGCGCCCGCCGCGAGTTGCGCTGGCAGGGCCGCCACGGCGGTGGTCTGTGCGAGCGCGAAGTCGAGCGACGCGTGGAGGTTCTGCAGGCCGAACTGGAAGTGGCGCGGCTCGGGCCGGTAGCGCACGAATGCGCTGGTGGCGCGGCACAGCGCATGGTCTTGTGCGTTGGCGTAGCTGGCGGCGACGAAGTGCTCGAAGGCTTTTTCGACGGCGCCGAACCAGCGGCGGTTGCCGGTCAGCGCATACAGGCGCAGCAATGCGACGATGGCTTGGTCGTCCTCGCGCGCATCGCCGGGCGTTTCGGCCTTCTCGGCCATCGACGGGTGGTGCAGCGTGTGGGCGAAGCGGCCGGAGATCGGGTCCTGCATGTGCAGCACGGTGCGCGCGAGCTGGTCGAGCAGGGGCAGGTAGCGCCGGTCGCGGCTGAGCTCGGTGTAGCGCACCAGCGCGCCGATGCAGGCGGCGTTGGCGCCCAGCGAGGTGTCGCTGCTGCCGGGCTCCACGAGGCAGGCGACGTGCGTGCCGTTGGGCAGCGCGGCCGGCCGGATCAGCGTGCGCGTCAGCCGCGCGAGCGCGCGGTGGATCGCGGCTTGGCGGGTTTCGGCCTGCGCCGGGTCCCAGGCCTCCAGCAGCGCGTGCACGGCGTGGGCGTGGTCGGCGGCGCGGGGGGCGTCGGCATCGGGCGTGCTTGGTGCGAGCGTGCCGTCTGCTTGCACGCGGGCGGCGAGGTGGTCGGCGCCGGCCGCGACGAGGCGGCGCAGCAAGGGCGCGTCGATGGGCTGCAGTTCGCGATGGCCATCGGCGGCGAGGACGTGCACGCCGCTGGCGTCCACATGCACCGCGCGGGTCTGGAAGGCCCACACAGTGGTGTCGTCGTCGGTGGGGGCGTTGAGGAGGCGGTGGCGCTGGCTGTCGACCTGCGGGGCGAGCAGGGCGGACTCGCATCGCGCGTCGAAGGCCAGGCCTTCGGCGGCGGGGACACCGAGGCCGTCCTTGAACGTGGCCCAGCGCAGCGGACGCAGGCGGCGAACCCAGTCGACGCGCAGATCACGTGGCACGCCGGTGGCCTGTGCCTCGAGCGCCCGCGTGCCTTGTGCCCAGGCGGCTTCGAGGTCCTTGCCGCGTCCGGACAGCACCCGCGCCTGCGTCGTGCCGTCGCTCCAGGCGAAGAAGACAAGGCAGTCCTCGAGGCCTTCGGCGGCGGCCGTTTCGTCGGGGTTCGATGCGGCGTGCAGGCCCTGCCAGGCGCTGCCCAGAAGATCGGAGAGACTCACGGCGTTGTGTCCTGTCCTGCCCGACTCGCGGCGGGTGCGGTTACAAATGGCGTTCAGTCTAGCGTTACAGATACATATTCCGCATGAGGCTTTCCATAGCTCCCTCTCTCATCGAGATCCAGAACCTGCGCTTCGCGTACCCCGACCAGCCGGCGTTGGCCGATGGCTGGTCCGCCGCCATCGGCGAGGGCGTCACGCTGCTGTACGGCGACACCGGCAGCGGCAAGTCGACCTTGCTGCGCGTGCTGGCGGGCCAGCAGCCCGCATCGGCCGGGCAACTGCGCGCGGCCGGCGTGGCGCTCGACGCCGAGCCCGCGGCCTACCGGCGTCAGGTCTTCTTCTGCGAACCGGCGTCGGAAGCCTTCGACGCGCTCAGCGTGCAGGCTTGCACGGCCTTGCTGGGCGAGGGCGATGCGGGGTTCGACAAGGCCGAGTGGCAGCGGCTCGTCGAGGCCTTCTCGCTCACGCCGCATCTGGAAAAGCAGATGTTCATGCTGTCGACCGGCTCGCGCCGCAAGGTCGGGCTGGCTGCCGCGCTCGCGTCGGGGCGGCCCGTGGTGCTGCTGGACGACCCGGTGGGTGCGCTCGATGCGCGTTCGATCCACGGCCTGTGGCAGGCGATCGAACGGCGCGTTGCGCAGCCGGGGCGGGCGGTGGTCGTGGCGAGCAGCGAGCGCGTCACGGAGGTGCCGCTGGCCGCCTGCATCGAGCTGCCGCTGGGTTGATCAGCGGCCCGGTGTCGCCATCACGTGGTTGTCGTGAGGCTTGCCGCCGAGCATGAACTGCGTGAGCCCCATCGCGACCAAGCCTTGCTTTTCGTAGAACGCGACGGCGCGCGGGTTCTTCGCGTACACCGCGAGCCACAGGCCGTCGCTGCCCGTGCGTGCGTGCGCGGCGCTGCGGGCTTCGCGCAGCAGCATTGACCCGACGCCGCTGTGCTGAAAAGGTGACTGCACGTAGAGCGTGCGAAGTTCCGTGTCGCAGCCCGGCACCAGCGGCTGCGCGGCACCGAACTGCAGCAGCGCATAGCCCACGAGCTGGTCGCCGACCTGCGCCACGCGCAGCGCAACCTGAGGCGATTCCGACCACGCGGCGAACGCGGCCGGCGTGAAGGTCGAGAGCACGTAGCGCCCGAGCACGTCGTTCACGCCGTCGGTGGCGTAGGTGTCGAGCCAGACCTGGATCGCGAGCGCGGCAAGGGTGTGCGCGTCGGCTGCGGTGGCGGGGCGGAGGGTGACAGACGGACGGTTCATGGTGCGGCGCATTCTGCGGCAAGCGCCTCACGCTGCCTGCAGCGCCGACCGGAACCGGCTCGGCGGTGCACCGGCCGACTTGCGCATCAGCCGCCGCAGCGCCGTGGCGTCTTCGTAGCCGACCTGCGCCGCGACCTGCTCGATGGTCATGCGGCTGCTCTCGATGAGCAGGCGCGCGCGGTTCAGCCGCACGCTCTGAACCAGCGCCAGTGCCCCCAGGCCGGTGGCGGCGCGCACGCGGCGGGCCAGCGTGCGCTGCGACATCGCGAACTCTTCGGCCAGCGCGGCCACGCTGGGCGGCGTGGGCAGCGCGGCCTCGATGCGCCGTGTGAGGCGCGCGACCAACTCGTTGCCGTTGGACAGCATCGAGGGCACGACGAACGGGGCCTGCGCCTGGCGGCCGTCGATCAGCAGCACCTTGCTCACGGCCTCGGCCAGCGCGGGGCCGAAGCGCGTGCGCAGCAGGTGCAGCATGAGGTCCGACTGCGCAAAGGCCGCGCCCGCGGTGCTCACCGGCCCGTCGGCACAGACCATGCGGTCGGCATCGACATGGCAGGCCGGTTCGAGCCGGCGCAGCTCGGGCGCCAGCCACCACGAGGTGGTGACGCGGCGCGTGTGCAGCAGGCCAGCCGCCTGCAGCAGGAACACGGCCGAGCACGAGGCCGCGACCGCGCCGCCGCGTGCGGCATGGCGCCGTACCGCGTCGATGGCGGCGCGGGCGTGGTCGTCGGTCAGGCGCAGTGCGAGGTCGGCCGGCTTGTCGACACCGAGGCCGGGCACGATCCAGGTCGAGCCGTCGGTGCGCGCGCGGCGGGGCATGGCGAGGGTGTCGATCCGCAGGCCGTTGCTCAGCGGCACGCTGCCGCCATCGGGCGACACCACGCGCCAGGTGGGGCGGGGCATCTGGTGGCGCGGCGCGAGCGTGGCGGCGGCCGCCAGCACGTCGAGCGTGACGGCGGTGCTGGTGGCGAAGCTGCCGGGAAGGACGAGGACGGTGAAATCGTGCATGGCAGAAAACGCCCGATAGGCGTCTGAATGGACACTGGCAGTCTAGTGCGTGCTCGGGTGCAATGGGCATCGTCGCAACACCGAAAGTGCCTTCGTGTCCCACATCCTTGCCCTTGCTCCTCAGTGTGCCCACCAGCACGCCTGGGAGGTCTTGCCATGACCGACCCGCTCGACGACTTCGCCCGCCGCGAGATCACGCTCGACGGTGCCACCAAGGCGGTCTACGTGGCCGGCACCGGCCCGGCCGTGATCGTGATGACCGAGATGCCCGGCATCAGCCCGCACGTGGCGCGTTTCGCCCGCTGGGTGCGCGAGGCCGGCTTCACGGTCTACATGCCGTCGATGTTCGGCCGCGACGGCGCGGTGCCGGATGCGGAGGAGGGCAAGGCCGTGTTCCAGCGCGCCTGCGTGAGCGCCGAGTTCCGCGCCTTCGCGGGCAACGCCTCGAGCCCGGTGACGCAGTGGCTGCGCGCGCTCGCGCGGCTGGCGCATGCGGAGTGCGGCGGGCCGGGCGTGGGCGCCATCGGCATGTGCTTCACCGGCAACTTCGCGCTCACCATGATGCTGGAGCCAGCGGTGCTGGCGCCCGTGCTGTCGCAGCCGTCGCTGCCGCTGGACAACCCCGGCGGCATCGAGATCTCGCCGGAAGAGATCGCCCAGATCCGCCAGCGCCTGGAGCGCGACGACCTGACGGTGATGGCCTACCGCTTCGAGGGCGACCGCTTCTGCCGGGCCCAGCGTTTCGCGGCGTATGCGGACGCATTGGGCGATCGCTTCGTGGCCCGCGTGCTGCCCGATAGCGCGGCCAACACGCGCGACCTGCCGTCGTTCTTCTCGCAGGTGGTGGCGAGCCCGCACAGCGTGGTGACGGCGCACCTGATCGACGAGGCCGGCCAGCCGACCCTTGCGGCGCGCGACGAGATCCTTTCGTTCTTCGCGCGCCGTCTGGGGGTTGCGGATCAGGCCCGTGCGGAAGAAGCGGCGCCGTCGGCCGGCAGCTGACCGGTCTTCTGTGCGCGACGGTCGAGCGCGCGGCTCCACAGCGCGATCGCCAGGCCCACGAGCGTGAGCAGCGCGGCCACCCAGCCCAAGGCACGCAGCCCCGGGCCGTGGTCAATCGTCACGCCGCCGACCCAGGCGCCCAGCGCGTTGCCGAGGTTGAAGGCCGCGATGTTCAGGCTCGAGGCGAGGTTCTGGCCCGCGCCCGAAGCCTTCTCGAGCACGCGCAGCTGCATTGGCGCCACGGTGGCGAACGAGGCCACGCCGAGCAGGCCGACGAAGACCACGGCGGTGAAAGGCGTGCCGATGGTGAACTGCATCGCGCCGAGCACCACGGCCAGCGCCACCAGCGTGCCGAGCACGGCGGCCATCGGTGCGCGGTCGGCCAGCTTGCCGCCCAGGATGTTGCCGACGGCCAGGCCGCCGCCGAACACCAGCAGGACCGGCGACACGGCCGATTCCGAGAGCCCGGTGATCTGCGTCAGCAGCGGCTGGATGTAGGTGTAGACCACGAACACGCCGGCAAAGCCGAGCACCGTCATCGCCAGGCCCAGCAGCACCTGCGGGCGGGCGAGCACGGCGAGCTCTTCGCGCAGCGGTGCCGGCTTGGCTTCGCCCTTCATGCGGGGCACGAAGGCCGCGAGCACCACGAAGGCCAGCACGCCGATCAGCGTCACCGCCCAGAAGGTCGAGCGCCAGCCCAGTTGCAGGCCCAGCCATGCGCCGGCCGGCACGCCCAGCAGCGTGGCGGCGGTGAGGCCGGTGAACATGATCGCGATGGCCGAGGCGCGGCGCTCGGGCGCCACGAGGCCGGTGGCGACCACCGAGCCGACGCCGAAGAAGGTGCCGTGCGCCAGCGAGGTGATGACGCGCGCGGTCATCAGCATTTCGTAGTTGGGCGCGAGCGCACAGGCGAGGTTGCCGAGCGTGAAGATCGCCATCAGCGCGAGCAGCACGGTCTTGCGCGGTAGCTTGCGGGTGGCGATGGTGAGCACGGGCGCGCCGACCGCGACGCCGAGCGCGTAGCCCGAGATCAGCAGGCCGGCGGCCGTGATGGAGACGTGCAGATCCGTCGACACCTGCAGGAGCAGGCCCATGATGACGAATTCGGTGGTGCCTATTCCGAAGGCACCGGCGGTGAGGGCAAGGAGAGCGATGGGCATGATGCCTGTACTGTGCGGACGATCGACCTCGATGACTAGAATGCCGCCAGTACATGCACTTGTGAATTCAAGTCACAGCAAAGGAAGGCCATGCCGCGCATCGACGTCAACCGCTCCGGTGAAATGGAGGCCTTCGTGCAGGTGGTGGAGGCGGGCGGTTTCTCGGCGGCGGCGCGGCTGCTGGACATGACGCCCTCGGCCGTCAGCAAGCTGGTGGCGCGGCTCGAGCTGCGCCTGGGCATCCAGCTGGTGCACCGTTCCACGCGCAAGCTGCAGCTCACGCCCGAGGGGCTGCATTTCTACGAGCGCAGCACGCGCGTGCTGGCCGACATGGACGAGGCCGAGCGTTGCGCCGCGGCCGGTGCGGCGCCGCGCGGGCGGGTGAGCATCAACGCGAGCGTGTCCTTCGGTCATCACAAGCTGGTGCCGTTGGTGCCGCGCCTGCTCGAGATGCATCCGCAGATCACGCTCGACATTGCACTGACCGACCGCATCGTCGACTTGATGGACGAGCGCGCCGACATCGCGATCCGCTGGGGCCAGTTGCCGTCGTCCGACCTGGTGGCGCGGCGCCTGGGCGAAACCAGCCAGGCCATCGTGGCCGCGCCGGACTACCTGGCGAAGTACGGCACGCCGCGCACGCCGCAGGAGCTGGAGGCGCACAACCGGCTGGGCTGGAGCTACCGGCGCAACACGCCCGACTGGCCGTTGCGTGTCGATGGGCGCATGGTGATGCTGCCGGTGGCGGGGCCGGTGCGCGCGGGCGACGGCGAGACGCTGCGGCAGCTGGCGATCGCGGGGGCGGGTGTGGCGCGCTTGTCGCTGTATCACATCCAGCACGACATCGATGCCGGCCGGCTGGTGCCGCTCCTCGAAGAGTTCAACCCGGGCGAGATCGAGCCGATCCACGCGGTGTACATCGGCAAGGCCGGCACGCTGCCCGCGCGGGTGCGGGCGGTGCTCGACTTCCTGGTGGCGTGCTCGGGCGTGGGCGGCGGGCGTTACACGCTCAAGCGCACGGCGCCGATGCCGGGAAACTCGGCCGTCACCTGATCGCCGCGGCGGCAGGGCAGCACGCCGACCCACGAGCCGGTGGTGACGACGGTGCCGGCGGGCACGGTCTGGCCGTGGCGCGTGAGGTGGCGCAGCCAGATCGGCAGCAGCCAGGCCGGGTCGGCCAGCGGATGCGTGCCTTCGCGCACCACCGTTTCTGCGTCGCCGATCTTCGTTTCGCAGCGCTGCGAGGCCCAGTCGACGGCGGCGTACGGTTGCCAGTCGCCGAGCACGAGTGCGCCGTGGACCTGCGAATCGGCCAGGCGCAGCAGGGCGGGCGTGGCGGCCAGGTCTTGCCAGCGCGCATCGACGATTTCGACGGAGACGGCCATGGCGTCGATGAGGGCTGCCGAGTTGTCGTGGTCGAGTGCGGCGGCTTGGGCGGGGGTGACGTCCTGGCCGAGTCTCAATGCAATCTCTGCCTCGATGCCGGGGGTGTGGAATGTGAGGTCGCTGAAGCTGGCGGGACTCTGGCGCACGCCGGATGGGGGCAGCGGGGCGTGTGTGAGCGTGGTGCTGCGGGAGCCGCCGCCGGACTTCCAGGTCTTCGGAACACCGTCGAACCAGCCGAGGGCTGCTGCTACGGCGTCTTGCACTTCATACGCTTGCGGTGCGTCTGGCAGGGCATCGATCCAGGGCGTGGCGTCGAGCGTGCGATTGGCTTGGCGTGCGGCGATGAGGGCTTCGGTGAGGGCTTTTTGGTCGGGCGTCATTTTTTGGATCTTCTCAGTTTCTTTTGGGGGTCGTTTGTTCAGGGCGCGTGCCCAGGCCACCGGGTACTTCCCTCCGCGAATGTCCCCCGGCCTGCGGCCTCCTCCTTGATTTCGCTGCGGGAAGCACCCGGTGTCCTGGGCACGCTGGGCGCTGTCGTTGTGCTGGCTCGATCAACGACCGCCCTGAACACGCTCACGCCGATGGGGTGCCTTGCGCAGCGAAATCAAGGAGGAGGGGCGCAGCCCGGGGGACATTCGCGGAGCAAGGTGCCCCGTCGGCGGGAGCGTCGCCTTGAACAACGACCGTCAAGTCTCGACCTGCACCTTGCCGTCCTTGACGACTTTCGCCCACTTGGCGATCTCGGTGCTGATGAACTGCTTGAACTTGTCCTGCGAACCGCCGCCGTCTTCCGCGCCGTAGGTGTCGAGCCGTTCCTGCACATCGGGCATCGCGAGCACGGTATTGACGTCGCGGTTCACCTTCTGTGCGATGGCGGGTGGCAGCTTGCCGGGGCCGGCCAGGCCGTACCAGGTGGTGGCCTCGAAGCCGGCGAAGCCTTGCTCCTGCATCGTCGGCACGTTCGGATGGCCCTTGGCGCGCTTGGTGCGCGTCTGGGCCACGGCGAGCACGCGGCCGTTCTTCACGTGCGGGGTGGCGGCAGTCATGGTCTCGAAGCTGTATTGAATTTGCCCGCCCATCAGGTCGGCCAGCAGCGGGCCGCTGCCCTTGTACGGCACATGCAGCGCATCGACGCCGCCCTGCAGCTTGAACATCTCCAGCGCCAGGTGCTGCGCCGAGCCCGCGCCGGCCGAGCCGAAGCTCACGGTGCCGGGCGCGGCCTTGCAGGCGGCGACGATGTCTTTCACGCTGAGGGCCTTCTGGCCCGGGTTGGCGATGAGCAGGTTGGGCGTGACGCCCACGAGCACGATCGGCACGAAGTCGCGCTCCACGTTGTAGCGCAGCTTGGGCTGCAGGCTGGGGGCGAGCGCGTGGCTGTTGATGTGGGCCATGAGCAGGGTGCTGCCGTCGCTGGGCTGCTGCGCCACATAGTCGGCCGCGAGCACGCCGGCGACGCCGGCCTTGTTCTCGACGATGACCTGCTGGCCCCACATCGTCGTGAGTTTCTGCGCGACCACGCGCGCGAGCGCATCGGTGCCGCCGCCCGGTGGAAAGCCCACCACGATGCGCACGGGGCCCGTGGGCCACTCCTGTGCGAACAGCCGGGGCACGCCCAGCGTGGCGGCCGCGCCGGCGGCGGCCTGGATCAGGGAACGTCTTTGCATCTTCTTTGTCTCCGTCGGTTGGGGAATCCGATGCGTGCCGGGAGCCGCTTGCGCGGGCCCGGCAGGGTGGTGGACCGCCGCATCGTTCGAGCGATGCGCTGCGGCCGGTGTGAGTTGGCGTGCGCCGGGTTCAGGCTGCTTTTTGCAGGCCGACCGATGCAGCCTGGTGGCTCGCGAAGTAGTCCATCGCCGCCTGCACGCCGCTGCCCGCCAGCTTGATGCCGCTGAGCTTCATGCCCATCTCGACACCCGCGACCATGGCCACGAGCGTGAGGTCGTTGCTGTCGCCCAGATGGCCCATGCGGAACATGCGGCCCTTGAGCTTGCCCAGGCCGGTGCCCAATGACAGGTCGAAGCGCTGGTGGATGAGGCGGCGCACGGCGTCGGCATCGACGCCCTCGGGCGTGATCACGCCGGTGAGCACGGGCGAATACACGGACGGGTCGGCGCACTGGATCGGCAGGCCCCAGGTGTTGACCGCGGCGCGCACGCCGGCGGCCCAGCGCTGGTGGCGCGCGAACACGTTGTCCAGGCCTTCGCCGAGGATCATGTCCAGCGATTCCGAGAGGGCGTAGAGCAGGTTGGTGTTGGGCGTGTAGGGCCAGTAGCCGTCTTTGTTCATCTCGACGATCTCGTCCCAGGCCCAGAAGGCCTTGGGCAGCTTGGCGTGCTTGGCAGTTTCGAGGGCGCGCGGCGACAGCGCGTTGAAGCTGATGCCGGGCGGCAGCATCAGGCCCTTCTGCGAGCCGCTCACGCACACGTCGACACCCCATTCGTCATGGCGGTAGTCGGCGCTGGCCAAGCCCGAGATGCTGTCGACCATGAGCAGCGCGGGGTGGCCCGCCGCGTCGATGGCCTTGCGCACCGAGGCGATGTCGGAGGTGACGCCGGTGGAGGTTTCGTTGTGCACCACGCACACGGCCTTGATCTTCTTCTCGGTGTCCTTGCGCAGGCGCGCCTCGATGAGCTCGGCCTGCACGCCGCGGCGCCAGCTGGGCGCATTCGGCAGTTGGGCGTCGGTGCCGGTGTAGGCCAGGAACTCGGTCGACAGGCCCAGGCGCGTGGCCATCTTCTGCCACAGCGACGCGAAGTGGCCGGTCTCGTACATGAGCACGTGGTCGCCGGGGCTGAGCGTGTTGGCGAGTGCGGCTTCCCATGCACCGGTGCCCGACGCGGGGTAGATCGCGACCGGGTGCTTCGTCTTGAAGATTTCCTTGATGCCGCCGAGCACCTTCAGGCCCAGCGTGCCGAACTCGGGCCCGCGGTGGTCGATGGTGGGCAGGCTCATGGCCCGCAGGATGCGGTCGGGGACCGGGCTGGGGCCGGGAATCTGGAGGAAGTGACGGCCGGTGGGGTGGATGTCGAGTTGCAGCATGGGCTCTCCTTGTGCGCTCAGTTTTGCATTCAAAATGCATTTATGTATGCTGGTTTACACCTAGCATACAAGGTTGTAGTGCCTATTTTTTGCATTCAAAATGCAGACAAGGGGACCACATATGACCGCTGAAATCATCGAAATCTCCAGGCTGGCCTTGCATGACCAGGTGGCGTCGCGCCTGCGCACCATGCTGGTGGAGGGGCGCATCGCGCCCGGTGCCAAGCTCAACGAACGCGAGCTGTGCCTGCAGCTGAACGTGTCGCGCACGCCGCTGCGCGAGGCCATCAAGCTGCTGGCGGCCGAGGGGCTGGTCGACCTGCTGCCCAACCGCGGCGCGGTGGCGGTGAAGCTCACCGAGGCCGACGTGCTCAACACCTTCGAGGTGCTGGCGATGCTCGAGGGCATGTCGGGCGAGCTGGCGGCCAAGCGCATCACCGACGAGGAACTGGCAGAGGTACGTGCACTGCACTACGAAATGATGGCCTGCTTCGCGCGGCGCGACCTGTCGGGCTACTACCGCCTGAACGCGCGCATCCACACGGCCATCAACGACGCGGCGGCGAACCCGGTGCTGTCGAACACCTACCGCTCGATCAACGCCCGCGTGCAGTCGCTGCGCTTTCGCACCAACCAGGACGAGACCAAGTGGAAGCACGCGGTCGAGGAGCACGAGCAGATGGTGCAGGCGCTGGCCGCGCGCGACGCGCAGGCCATGCGCAAGGTGCTCACGGCGCACGTGCTGCGCAAGCGCGACACCGTGCTGGAGCTGCTGCGTGCCGGGCAGATCTACCCGCAAGCCAAGAGCACAACCAACAAAGCGAGCTGACATCCCACCATGCGCATCGATCCCGCCAGCCACATGCAGCCAGCCGGAACCGTTCTTCCGCCCAACGACACCTGCGAACTGCTGGCGCGCCGGCTGCGCACCGACACGCAGGGCGAGGTGCTGTTCGACGACGGTTCGCGCGGGCGCTACGCCACCGACGCGTCGATCTACCAGATCACGCCGGTCGGCGCCTTCGTGCCGATGAACGAACGCGACATTGCCACTGCCATCGACATCGCGCGCGACCTGAAGGTGCCGGTGCTGGCGCGCGGCGGCGGCACCAGCCAGTGCGGCCAGACCACGGGCGCGGCGCTGGTCATCGACAACAGCAAGCACTTTCGCAAGGTGCTCGAGGTGAACGTGGAAGAGGGCACTGCGACGGTCGAGCCGGGCCTGGTGCTCGACCACCTGAACGCGCAGCTCAAGCCGCATGGGCTCTGGTACCCGGTCGACGTGTCGACCAGCGCGCAGGCCACGCTGGGCGGCATGGCGGGCAACAACTCCTGCGGCTCGCGCTCCATCGCCTACGGGAACATGGTGCACAACGTGCTGGGCGCGAGCGCGTGGCTGTCGAGTGGCGAGCTGGTCGAGTTCGGTCCCGTGGGCGCGCTAGGTGCGCGCGCGGCGGGCATTGCGCAGTTCGTGCACGGGCTGGCGCGCCAGCATGGCGAGGCCATGGCGCAACACTGGCCCAAGGTGATGCGCCGCGTGGCGGGCTACAACCTGGACATCTTCGACAACCAGAGCGAGCGGCCCTACACGGCCGACGGCAGCGTGAACCTGGCGCACCTGCTCATCGGCGCCGAAGGCACGCTGGCCTACACGCGCAGCCTGAAGCTCAAGCTCGCACCGCTGCCGCGCGCCAAGGTGCTGGGCATCGTGAACTTCCCGACCTTCCATGGGGCCATGGACGCGGCGCAGCACATCGTGAAGCTGGGGCCGACGGCGGTGGAGCTGGTCGACCGCACGATGATCGAGCTGAGCCTGGCCAACCCCGCGTTCAAGCCGACCGTGGAAACGGCGCTGATCGGCAAGCCCGCCGCCATCCTGCTGGTCGAGTTCTCGGGCGCCGACAAGGCCGCGTTGCTGCCGCAGCTGAAGCGGCTGGTCGAACTGATGGGCGACCTCGGCCTGCCCGGCAGCGTGGTCGAGATGCCCGACGACGGCCGCCAGAAGAACCTGTGGGAGGTGCGCAAGGCCGGCCTCAACATCATGATGAGCCTCAAGGGCGACGGCAAACCCGTGAGCTTCATCGAGGACTGCGCGGTGCCGCTCGAACACCTGGCCGAATACACCGACGCGCTGACGGAGGTGTTCGCGAAGTACGGCAGCCGTGGCACTTGGTACGCGCATGCCTCGGTCGGCACGTTGCATGTGCGGCCCATTCTCGACATGCGCGCCGACGGTGCGGCCAAGATGCGCGCCATCGCCGAAGAGGCCAGCGCGCTGGTGCGCAAGTACAAGGGCGCCTTCAGCGGCGAGCACGGCGACGGCCTGTGCCGCGGCGAATGGATCGAATGGCAGTTCGGGCCGGCAATCAACGAGGCCTTCCGCGCGATCAAGCAGCAGCTCGATCCGATCGGCCTGTTCAACCCCGGCAAGATCATCGACCCGCCGCGCATGGACGACGGCGCGCTGTTCCGCTTTGCGCCGCCCACCGCGCCGAAGCCGTACCGCCGCATCGAATTGAAGCCCGTGCTCGACTGGTCGGGCTGGAACGTCAATGCCGACCCCGTGACCGAGGTGACCACCGCGCCCGGCACCGGCGGCGACAGCACCGGCGGCCTCGCCAAGGCCGTGGAGATGTGCAACAACAACGGCCACTGCCGCAAGTTCGACGCCGGCACCATGTGCCCCAGCTACCGCGTGACGCGCGACGAGCAGCACCTGACACGCGGCCGTGCCAACACGCTGCGCCTGGCACTGTCGGGCCAGCTCGGCGCCGACGCCTTCACCAGCGAGGCCATGCACGAGACCATGGACCTGTGCGTGGGTTGCAAGGGCTGCAAGCGCGACTGCCCGACCGGCGTGGACATGGCGAAGATGAAGGTCGAGTTTCTCGTCCACTACAAGAAGCGCCACGGCCACACGCTGAAAGACAAGCTGGTCGCCTACATGCCCGACTACGCACACCGCGCCAGCCGCATGCCCTGGCTGCTGAACCTGCGCAACCGCGTGCCGGGCGCGGCATGGCTGGGCGAGAAGATGCTGGGCTTTTCGGCGAAGCGCTCATTGCCCGAATGGCGCACCGACACCTTCTGGCGGGCGAAGGACGCGGTGGCGGCCGGCCTGTTTTCCGACCAGGCCTCGGTGTTGGCTGCGGCAGTGCGCGGCGAGAAGGTCGCCGTGCTGTTCGTCGATACCTTCAACGGCACCTTCGAAAGCGAGAACGTCTTCGCGGCCGCGCGCGTGCTGCACGCTGCGGGCTATGCGCTGCACACGGTGGAGAAGGGCGGCGGGCACCACTGCTGCGGCCGGACCTTCCTGGCCAGCGGCATGGTGGACGAGGCCAAGGTGCGCGCCGGGGCGCTGATCGACGCGCTGCTGCCGCTGGCGCAGGCCGGCGTTCCCATCGTCGGGCTCGAGCCCTCGTGCCTGCTCACGCTGCGCGACGAAACGCTGGTGATGGGCTTCGGCGACAAGGCGCAGGCCGTCGCGAAGCAGGCATTGCTGTTCGAGGAGTTCATCGCCCGCGAACGCAAGGCCGGCCGCTTCGAACTCGCGCTGAAGCCGGCCACGGCGCCGATCCTGCTGCACGGCCACTGCCACCAGAAGGCCTTCGGCGCGGTGAGCCCGATCATGGAGGTGCTGAAGCTGATTCCGGGCGCCGAGCCCGAACTGATCGAAAGCTCATGCTGCGGCATGGCCGGCAGCTTTGGTTACGAGGCCAGCCACTTCGAGGTGTCGATGCAGATGGCCGAGGCGAGCCTGCTGCCGGCCATCCGCGCCAAGCCCAATGCGATCGTGGTGGCCGACGGCACGAGTTGCAGGCACCAGATCGGCGACGGGGCGCAGCGCGAGGCGGTGCATGTGGCGGTGCTGCTGGCGCGGCACATGATGCTCTGAGGCGGCTGCGGCTTTCTCTTTCGGAACTCAGAAGGGTGGCGAGACCACCTGGCGCCAGCTGCGGCGCCAGGTGCGGGAGTCCGGGCAGCCGTCACCGGCTTTCTGCGTGCCGCCCACGCCGGTGAGAAAGCCGGTTTCGTTGGTGCAGCTGCTCCTGGGCTTGCCGTCCGGCTGGCCTTCGTTGGGCTGGCCGACCATGTTCCGCGAGTTCACGTTGCCGCGCGTGAAGCCGCCGGTGGGGATCGAGACGACCGAGTACGCGTCGAAGCTGCCGTTGCCATCCACGTCGAAGGAGTTCTTGTTCTTGCCGGTGAGGGCGTCGAGCACGTAGATGATGTTGGGCAGGCTGCCCGTGGCCGTGCAGGACTCGATGCCCTGTTTCTTGTCCTCCGGCAGGAAGGACGAGACGATCACGCTGCTGCCCAGGTTGGCGAGGTCGCCGACCACGCGCTCGCCGTTGGCCATCGCGCCGGGGTGGGTGATGGTGCCGAGGTTCAGTTGCCATCCCTTCTTGGTTTTCCAATCGACGGCATTCGTGCTGAGCTGGTAGAAGTCCTTTCCCTCCTCGATGCCGGCGCCGGTCTTCGCCACAGGAATGATGGTTTGCGTCACGAGGCTCGAGGTGCTGAGCGCGGCACCGGCCTTGTCGTCACCTCCGATCGGGGTCTGGTCCCAGAGGCCGTAGAGGGCCTGCTTCGTGGCCGGCATCGCCAGGTCGTCCTCGTCGAGCAGGATGCCCGTGCCGATCACCACGATGGCGCCGCACTGCGAGGTGGCGCTGTAGGTGCACGTGCTTCCGTCGCCCGGGTGGACCTGCCAGGTCGGCGCGGCATAGATGGGCTGCTTTCTGCCCTGTGGCGTGGTGAACAGCCGCCTGGGAACGGAGGCCGCGAGCTTCGCGCTTCGCAGGTCGAAGCGCCACAGGTTGCCGTTGGCGTCGCCGGCGTAGGCAGCCACGATGCGGCGGGTGCTGTCCCGCACCGCGACCACGCCGCCCAGGCCGCGGTTGCCGCCGCTGACCTCGCCGCCATAGCCCGTGGGGAGTTGAATGAACTGCTTGAGCTTGCCGGTGAGCGCCTCCACCACGTACAGCCCGACCTTCTGCGTTTCGGGGTAGTGGCCGTTGCCGGTCAGCATCACCCAGGTGCCGTCGTCCAGCTGGCCCGCGGCGGGGTTGTTGGTCACATGGCCCAGGTGGGGATAGTCCTTGTGCTTGTTGTTCACTTCCCAGAGGAAGTGTTCCTTGCCTGGGGTCCGGTCGGCGTTGTTCAACGGCGATTCCAGTCCGTACATGAAAGGGCCCGCGCGTCCGCCCGTGCCCAGCACCAGCTGGCGCCAGGTGTTCTTTTCGCCGGCGGGGGTCTGGCCGTTTTTGTCGTACACATCCTGCTCGACCAGCGGGCCGTCGAGCGTGTAGCGAAAGCGGAAGTTCGCGCCGGCGAGGTCGATCTGCGAGGCCATGGCGCCCTTGGGCATGAACGCGGCCAGCTCGCTGCCTGCGGCATCGTTCCTGCCGGCGTTCAGCACATGGACCTTGCCGTTGTTGGTGGCCGCGAAGATGGTGGGAGGGCGCGTGGTCTTGAGCGCCTTGTAGTCGGCATAGGTGTCCTTGCCGTCGACCGCGCCGAAGGTGCCGTAGCCCATGTCGAAGCGTCCCCCCACGAACACCGGCGGTGAGTTGACCGAGGCGCCGATGGGCTGCCTGCGCAGCCGGTAGACCGTGTCGCCGACATCCTTCTGCGGGTCCTCGCCCAGCAGGTAACGGACAAAGCGTTCGTCGGTGGCCTGCTGCTTGTCGGCATTCAGCAGGGTCTGGAGATCGCTCGGCAGGTCGCTCAGCCGGGTGCCGTAGGTGAGCGCCGTCCGCTGGGCGTTCCCGGGGGTGTTGGGGTCGTAGTTTGAGAGGGCAAGGATCGTGCGCTTGTCCACGGCCGGCATCCTGGCATTTGCCGACCAGGCTGGCTTCGGCTTTCCGGCATCGTCGAAGACAGCGTTGGCGCCGTCGGCATTCAGCGCGAAGGCCTTGATGTCGCCGCTGTTGTCGGCCGTCTGGTACTCGGTCGTGTACTTGTACTGGCCCTGCAGCGTCTGGAACTCGTTGCTGTTGCCCGATACCGCCACGCCGGCGTCGTTGCCGGAGCCGACCATGCTGCTCAAGGCGTTGTCGAGCGCGCGGCGCACGTCCTCGCCCGAGTACACGCTGTAGGCACGGCCGCCGCCGGTGAAGCCGGCGCGGATGAAGTCATCGACGCGCCGGGCGTCGCCCGCGTCCGATCCGTCGAGGTTCAGGTTGCCGGTTGCCCACTGCGGCGGCGTGGCCGGATTGCCGGCGAGCCAGTCGCTGTTGTACTTCTCGATCTGCGCCCACGTCAGCCCTTTCTTGAGGGGGGAATCGCCCGAGGGCGTGAGGCCCCAGCCGATGGTGTACGTGGTCATGTTCTGCCAGAAGGTGGGGTTGTGCTGACCCTCCACGGGTGGCACGTCGTTGGACAGCGTGCTGGAGAAATCCGTGTGCCAGAAGTAGCGGGCCGTGAGGTCGGCGAAACCGTTGCTGCTGGTGCCGCCATCGCTGTAGGGGATGTAGAGGTTTCTGGCGCTCAACCTTTGGGGCAGGTCCAGGCTGTCGCGGGCGGGAGCGCCCTTGGGGTCGTATTTGAACTTCGCGGCACTGCCGGACGGCTTGCCGTCGTAGTTGGTGCTGGCGGTCGTGGCTGTGTAGCGCGTGTCGATGTCTTGCGCCGTGCCCGAGTTCCAGGCGCCATCGGACAGCACGATGGCGTAGGCGCGCCTGCAGCTCAGCTCGCCGCTCGTCACGTCGTTGGGATCGTTCTTCCAGGGGCTGGTCAGTGAGGAGGCGGCATAGGTCGCGGTCTCCTTGCCCGCGTAGTAGTTGGCGGCGAGTCTCAGGGCGTTGTGGCTTGGCGTTCCTCCGTTGGGGACGATGTCGTAGATCCAGCTATAGAACCTGGACTTCCATTTTTGCCCCGAAGCGGTGGACTCGTCCTTGAAGTAGTTGACGCCGCTGACGATGTGCTCGGCGGGTTTGGCCGGGTTTCTCGGATCTACTTCCGCCACGCTTTGGTTGTATTGAACGTACCCGACCCTGAACTTGTTGTCGTAGCTCTGCATCGCCAGGCCCAGGGCGGTGCTGACGGCGAGGGCGCGGTTGCGGTACCACGTGTACCAGTTCGCGATGTTCTTGCGCTCCAGCACCGCGGTGCATTCGTTGGCGCTCCCGCAGTCGGTTCGCCTGTGTCCGGGTGGCAAGGGGACATTGCCGACATCGAGCGCCCCGATGGTGCTGACTGTTCGATTGGCCTCGCTGGAACAATCGTTGTTCTTGCACAGAACGTAGGTGAACTTCTTGGTGCTTGTCGTCATCCCCGCTTCGTTCAGAGGCCTTTTGTCGGTGGACGTTTGGTTGTCCACGAAGGAAACCGGGTTGGACTTTTCCTTTCCGGTCGCATCGACTCTGGCGCTATAGGTGATCGCGGGGTTGTAGTACTGGGTGTTGATGTTGCTGGACCGCATTGAATACCACCCGAACTTGCCCCTGCAATCCTTCTCTTCTCCTTTGCACTGGTCGTTGACCGCATACCCGTCCTGCATCTCGTCGTCCATCGACCCGGAGTTGTCCAGCACGAACATCAGATTGGGCTTGGCGCCCGGCACGGCGTTGTACAGCGGGGTCTGGCTCGGCGTCGTGGCGGCCAGCGCGTCGCCGACGGGAAGAAGCGCTGGGCTCCACGCGACAGCGAGACTGACGAAGGCTCGCAGCGTGCGTGCGGCCTTGGCGGGTGCCGGAACAAGAAGCGGGCGCGTGGCGGTCATGCGGTTTTCCCTGCGGTTGAAAGTGGGGCGCTGATAAGGCGTGCGAGATTCATCGCCAGCACTCCTTCGTCAGCAGTCCCGCGACCTCGTCGTCCATGTCCTTCACACCCAGGCCGCTCAAGGTCAGCGTGCCGCACCGATCGCCGGTCATGCTGCCGGTGCGGGTGGCCTTGAGGATGAAGCTGGGTGGGGTGTCGCGCGCGAAGACGGCGATGGTGTAGTTGGCGGCGCCGGACTTCGGCGACTGCTGCAAGGCCTTGGGCAACAGGCTCTCTGCGCCTTTCTTCTGCTCGGTCTCCTCGCCGGCATCGCCCGCGGCAGCGGTGTAGCGATCGTTCGCCGAGTAGTAGCGCTGCATGAACTGCGCGGCCTCCATCAGAATGCCCTGGGCTTCGGCGCGCTTGGAGCGGCGCACGTGCTCCTGGTAGTTCGGCAGCGCGATGGCGGCCAGGATGGCGACGATCGCGACGACGACCATGACTTCGATCAGCGTGAAGCCGCGGCGGGAGCGTGAAGATGCAGGAGGCAGGAGTGTCATGGCGATGGAGGTCACGAAGTCATTTATCGCGCGTCAGCACGGACTGCAGCCATGCTTCCGCGCCCTGGGTGGCGATGCCGGTCGACGTCTCGAACCTGGCGTTGTTGGCAAAGCCCCGGGCGGTGATCAGGTAGCCGGTCAGGCTGGGCGTCGAGGTGGTGGCGATCTTCTGGATGAGGCAGCGCGGTTCGATCTCCAGGGGCGTCGCGTCGACCGTGGTGCCGGTGGGCTTCTTGTTGACGTAGGCCTTCGGAACGACGATCGCGCTGTTGCCCACCCAGCTGGCCTTCTTGCGCCATGCCGCGGTTTCGTCGAACTCCGAGCCGATGGGGGTCGTGATGATCCGGGCGCGCATGCCGACGGAGGCGTACTCGGTGTAGTCCTTGTCGTCACCGTCGAAGATGGCCACCTGTTCGCAAAAACGCAGCGCGGTCTCGGCGGCCTCGCGCGCGACCTCGGTTGAACGGATGCCGTTCACGCTGCGCTCGCTCTGCGTGGCATTGCGGATCGCGAAGGTGCCGACCAGCGACAGGATCACGACCAGGATCAGCGTGACGATCAGTACGACGCCGCGTTCGTACGCACGGCCGGCGATGCGGCGCGGAAGAGGGGATGGCTTCGTGTTCATGGGGTGATCAGGCGGTTGCGCAGCAGCACCGTGGTGGTGAAGGTCCTGCGCAGGTAGCCGTCGGTGCCGGTGCGGTCGGTGTTGTCGCATCGCTTGTAGGCAAGGCCACCGTCGGGCACGTCGCGCACCGGCCGGTCGCTGCGCATCTGCAGGCACACGCGCACGCTCAGCACGCGGCTCCAGCGGTCTTCGGCGAGATCGGCAAGAACGCCGCTGCCGGGCAGGGCATCGACACCCGCGGCATCCAGGTACTTGACGATCTGGTGTCGCAGCGGGTCGTAGGTGGCCGCCAGCTCGATGCTGGGACGGCTGGCCACGCCATAGAGAATGCGCATGCTCTCGACGTTGGCCAGCAGCGGCTGCGAGGGGCCGATGGCGTTGACGGCGTCGCGCTTTTCCATGCCGCGGCAGGACAGCATCGGCGCCGTGCTCGCGTCGGTCACCAGATAGCGGTTGTCGGCCAGGGCGTAGTTGTCGGGTGGGGGCGCGCCGGGTGCCGGCGTGGGCGGCGGGTTCACCTGCGACGGCGTGAGGGCGTTGATGCCGTTGCCCAGGCAGTTCGTTGCCAGCTTGGCGTCGGTGCCCGTGGGCATGGTGTTGTCGGTGGTGGCTTCGTAGCGGATGGCGATGGCGTCGCTGCCCTTGCCCGTGCACGACAGCTTGTCGAAAGCGGCTGCGGCGTCGGTGAATCCACCAGTGCATCCGCGCACGGCGGGGCCGGCGTAGTTGCCCATCACCGTGGCGCCGTTGCTCGGGATGAGCTGCTGCGAATAGCCGGCCTGCTTGAGTTGCTGCTGGATCAGGTTGAGCGCGAGGATGCCGTCCTCGTTCAACTGCGTCTCGGCCTGCGACAACTGGCTGCTGCGGCTGGAGGTCGAGAACGTGGACAGAGCGGCGGCCAGGATCACCAGCCCGATCGTCAGCGAGATCATCAGTTCGATCAGCGTGAAGCCACGGGCCGGATTGCGCCTGCGCGGGGGAGCAGTGAAGACGGCGCTCATAGCGTGACCCGGAAGTACATGCAGTTCACCTCTGCCGGGGCCGCGATGTTGGCGCCGGCGATGGGGCAGGCCTGGTGCTGCGCGAAGCCCGCGTCCTCCGCGATGGCGCGCCAGATCAGCCAGATGTTCAGCACGCGCGTGGCCGGCAGGCCGTTCACGCCGGAGGCCGCGTCGACCAGTTCCGTCGTGACGTAGGCCGTGCCGCCAGGCAGCCGGTTCCCGACATTGGTGAGCCACTGCGCGAGGTCGTAGGCGGCAATGGCCGCGCCACAGGTGTTGACCGGTCTATCGGGAACGGAGGTGTCGACCTCGCAGGCGGCGGGCGGCGGCGTGGGGTCCGTGGAGGCTGCCTCGCGCGTGCTGGCGTTGTAGGCCTTGGCGTGGGTGTAGCCGGCAAAGCCCGCGAGGTTGGCGCGGGCACGTTCCGCGTAGTCGTTCACCAGGCTCAGGCCCGTGGCGCGCATGCGCGAGAACTGGTTGTACTTGAGGGCTGCCGAGGTGAGCCCGGCCATGCCGAACAGGCCGATGGCCAGGATGACGATGGCGACCAGCACCTCGATGAGGGTGGCACCGTGTTGTTGTGTGGGGCGCTTCATTCGTCGTTGCCCGAACAATCTTCGCCATCCGCGGCGTAGCGGATGCGCCCGGGCTTGCTGATGCACAGCGTCTTGCGTGCCCATGGGGTGGTGCTGGCCGTCTCGAATCCGGGGGCATCGACGGTGATGCTGTTGCTCCCCGAGCTCACCAGACCATTGGGCAGGAAGACAAAGCGGCCGGCTTTTCCCAGGGCAATCTTCGCGATGGCAGGCAGTGCGTCCTGTCGCAACAGCACTTCGTCTGTCGACTCGGAATAGGCGAAGTCGCCGTCGCGGTCGTTCTTGGCGAAGACGATCCAGCCGGCCGCGAAATCGTTGCCGCCCGAGCCGGTTTCGCACTCGACCGCGGTGCCTGCGCGCAATTGGCAGACGACGACGGGTCTTGCGCGGGCGATGGCTTCGGTGCGTGCGGTTCGCAACGAACCGGTCACGGCGTTGACGGCGTTGGACAGCCGCCATTGCACGATGAAGCGCGTCATCGAAGGCGCCGCGATGCCGATCAGGATCGCGAGGATCGCCAGCGTGACCATCAGCTCGATGGCCGTCAGTCCGCGCTGGTCGCGCAGCCGCGCCGGCCGCGAAGAATCGCGTGGCCTCATGTGCATGTGTCTCCCTGTTGTTTTGGAATTTCAGCCGACAACTTCTGGGCGCGAGACTAGGCGGCGATGCACATGTCCGACAACGGCTTGCCGACATTCGGTGCGTTCGAAAGGATGAGCGGAAATGCCTCGAAGCGCCGAATGAAAGTCTGGTATTTCGAGGTCTTCGGCTGGTACTTTTTCTCTTCTGCGGAAGAGGTCTTCGCGCTCATGTCCGCGCGTCGTTTTTCAACCTTGAATCACAATGCTTCGATGACTGCCGCATCCCCTTCCGATTCCGGCTTTGCCTTGTTCCCGACCGCCATCGGCGTCTGCGCGCTGGCCTGGGGGCCGCAGGGGCTGGTCGGTGTGCAGCTGCCCGAAGAGCGGGGCGAGGCCGCGACGCGTGCGCGCATGCACCGGCGCTTTCCTGATCTGGAGGAAGCCCCGCCGTCGCCGCGCGCGCAACATGCCATCGCGGGTGTGCAGGCGCTGCTCGAAGGCGCGACCGACGACCTGTGCGACATCGAGCTCGACATGCGCGGCGTGTCCGAGTTCCATCAGCGCGTCTATGCCATCGCGCGGCGCATTCCGCCGGGGCAGACGCGCACCTACGGCGAGGTGGCCGAAGCACTGGGCGACAAGGGCCTGTCGCGCGCGGTCGGCCAGGCCATGGGCCACAACCCCTTCGCGCCGGTCGTGCCGTGCCACCGCGTGCTGGCCGCAGGCAACAAGCCCGGCGGCTTCTCGGCGGGCGGCGGCTCGCTGACCAAGCTGCGCATGCTCGACATCGAAGGCGCCACGCCGAGCGGAACGCGCTCGCTGTTCTGAGCTTGAACGGTCAAGCTGCCGGCACGGGCAGTTGCTGCAGTCCTGCGATGCGCGAGCCGAAGATGATCGCGGCCTGCAGCACGAAGCCCGCGAGCGCCAGCAGCAGGCAGGCCGGCTCGCCCCACAAGGCGCCCACCAGGCCACCGAGCGCCGCGCCGACCGGGCGTGCGCCTGCATTCACCGTCAGGAAGACGGCCGACACCCGGCCCAGCATCGCCGAGGCCGTCACGCTCTGGCGCAGCGTGGTCGACGTGATGACCCAGACCATCGGCCCCGCGCCGAACAGGAAGAACGAAAGCGCGGCCAGCGAGGCGGTCGGCACGACGAGCGTGGCCGCCATCGTCGCGGCTGCGGCGACCGCCACCGCCGGCCCAACTTGGATCGCGCGCCCGAAAGGCAGCCGCGCCGTCACGCGCGAGGTCAGCAGCGCACCGACCACCATGCCCGCGCCGTACATCGCAAGGGTGAAGCCCACGGCCTGCGCGCCGAGGCCCAGCACGCGCACCGCATAAGGCACATAGCCCGCCTGCAGCACGAACCACGAGATGTTGAAGACCGCGCCGGTCATCAGCATCGGCCGCAGGAACGCGTGTTGCCAGACGAAGCGCGCGCCATCGTGCACGTCGCGCAGCGGATGGCGCGACGGGGCCGCGGGGCGGGGCGCTTCGTGCAAGCGCAACAACAGGCCCACGGCCGCCACCGACAGCACCGCCGCCAGCACGAAGGCCGACGAGGCACCGGCCCACGCGACCAGCGCGCCCGCGAGCGCGGGCCCGGCCGTGAAGGCGGCACTGCGCGCCAGCTCCAGCCGCCCGTTGGCGCGCGCCAGCGCCTCCCGCGGCACGAGCGCAGGCACCAGCGCGGGCGCCGCGACGCTGAACCCCACGGTGCCGACCGCGCCGAGGAACCCGAGCACAGCCAGCCCGCCGATGCCCAGCGTCGACGACAGCACCATGCCAAGCAAGGCCAGCAGCGACACCGCACGCAGGCCCTCGGCCCACACCATCAAGCGACGGCGCGACATGCGGTCCGCGAGCAGGCCCATCGGCAGCGAGACCAGCAGGAAGGGCAGCGTCTGCACCGCCGCGAGAAAGCCGATCTCGCCCGGCCCGGCGCCGAGCGCGAGCACGGCCACCAGCGGCACGGCTGCGAGGCTCAGTTGTTCGGCGGACTGCGCCGCGAGATTGGCCCAGGCAAGGTGGGAGAAGGAACGGGGAAGAGGCGAGGGCATGGGGCGTGGCACGAAGACAAAGACCGCATCCTCGGGGCCGCGCCCGTCTGCCGCTGGCCGTTTACGGACGTGGAAGCCTCAGCCCGCGTTCATCTGCTCGAACCACTCGGCCACGCACACCGCCTCGGGCGCCGCATCGGGCGCGAGGCCGTAGTAGTAGCGCTCCAGCGTCATCCGCAATTCAGGCAACGGCGACTGCAGCCGGCCCGACGCCAGGTCGTGCGCCACCAGCGAGGTCGGGGCCAGCGCGATGCCCAGGCCGTCGACCGCGGCCTGCAGCACGAAGTGCAGGTGATCGAACTGCAGCCGACCGGCCGGCCGCGCGCGCGGTGCGCCGACCTGCTTCTTCCAGTCGTCCCAATCGTCCTTGCGCGTGCGCGCCGACAGCAGCACGTGCGAAGCGAGGGCGCGCAGGTCGGGCAGCGGCTGCGCCTTGAACAGCGCGGGCGCACCGACCACCAGCACTTCGTCTTCGAGGAAAGGGCGCACCTGGATCGACGACGGCCAGCCCTCGAGGCCGCGGCGCACGGCGATGTCGAAGCTGTCCGTGGCCTGCTCGGGCATCACGGTGCTGGTGACGACCTGCGGCTCGATATCGGGATGGCGTTCCACGAACGACGGCAGCCGGGGAATGAGCCAGCGCACCGCGAACGACGGCCGCACATTGATGCGCACCGCGCGCGCCGGGCCCTGCAGCTGCAGCGCGCGGGCCGCTGCGTGGATCTGCGCGAGCGCGGGTTCGGTCTCCGCGAAGAACTGCTGGCCTTCGGGCGTCAGCGTGACCTGCCGGATGCGGCGCTCGAACAGCGCCACGCCCAGGCAGGCTTCGAGGCTCTTGATCTGCCGGCTCACCGCGCTGTGCGTCACGTGCAGTTCGACCGCGGCACGCGTGAAGCTCAGGTGGCGGGCTGCCGCCACGAAGGCACGCACGGCATGGAGGGGCGGTTCGCGAAGCGGCATGCGTGCGATTTTCTCACGCATGCCGCGCGGGAATGTCGTTTGTCGGCGGGCGTTGCGAGCGGGCACGATACGGGCTCGATGTCCGCTGCACCACCGCTTTCTCCCGCCGTTCCCGTCCGTTCCACCGACCTGGATTCCCGCCACGCCGCCATGGCGCTTGGCCTGTCGTTGCCGGCCGATGTGGTGCTGTACCTGCTGCTGCCCATGTACGCGTCGCAGTTCGGCGTTTCGCTGGCCGAGGTCGGTCTGCTGCTGGCGGCCAACCGGCTGGTGCGCATCGCGGGCTACGGCTGGGTCGCGCGTTTCTATGCGCGCCACGGCGACCGGGCGAGCTGCACGCTGGCCGTGGTGGCCGCCGCCTGCTGCGGGTTGGGCTACGCCACGCTCTCGGGTTTCTGGGCGCTGCTGCCGCTGCGGCTGACCTGGGGCCTGTGCTTCGCGGCGCTCAATTTGTCGACACAGGCCCTGGCCACGGCCGACCCGCTCGGTGCCGCGCGGCGCAGTGGGCGTTCGCGCGCCTTCATCGCGACCGGGCCAGTGCTCGCGCTGCCGCTCGGCGCGCTGCTGGCGTACACGGTCGGGCCGCGCGCGATCTTCGGCGTGCTGGCGGTGGTGTCGTTGCTCGCGCTGTTCGTCACCCGGCGGCTGCCGTCGAAGCCGCACCACAGCGCAGCGCCGACACGGCGCTTCTCGCGGCCGAACGCGCTGGACGGCTGGTCCTTCATGGAAGGGCTGGCACTCGACGGCCTGTTCATTGTGGGCCTGTCGTACCTCGGCAAGGACCTGCTGCCCGGCGGTGCGGTGATCGTGGCCGGCGTGCTGATGGCGCTGCGCTACCTCGCGGAAATCTTTCTCGGGCCGGTGGGCGGGCGCATGGCGGAGCACTTCGGCGCCGAGCGCCTGCTCGTGAGCCTGTCGCTGGTGACGTCGCTCGCGCTCGTGGGCTTCGGCCTGGGCTGGCTGTGGAGCTGCGCGGCGCTGATCGTAGTGCTGCGCGCGCTGCAGCTGCCACTCCTGCCGCCCATCGTGGCGCGGCGCACGCCCGGACCGGAGCGCGTGCGGGCGCTCGCGGCCCGCGCGGTCTGGCGCGACATCGGCGCGGGCGCCGGGCCCTTGCTGGCGGGCGTGCTGCTGCCCCTTGCCTCGCCGCCGTGGATCTACGGCAGTGCCGCGCTGTTGCTGGCGGTGGCGGCGCTGGCCTGTGTCCGGCGCGCATCGCCACCCACCCCGATCCAGGAGAACATCACCCCATGACCACCATCGACACCGTTGCGCAACTCGAAGCCCTGTTTGGCCAGCCGGGCGAAGCCTCGCTCAAGAAGGAAGTGCCGTACCTGCACCCGAGCTACCAGGCGCTGATCGCCGCGTCGCCGTTCGCAGTGCTCGCGACCACAGGCCCCGGCGGGCTCGATGCCTCGCCGCGCGGCGACGCCCCGGGCTTCGTCGCGGTGCAGGACGACAAGACCTTGCTGCTGCCCGAGCGGCGCGGCAACAACCGCATCGACAGCCTGCGCAACATCGTGACCGAGCCGCGCGTGGCCTTGCTGTTCCTGATTCCGGGCGTGGGCGAGACGCTGCGCGTGAACGGGCGCGCACGCATCAGCGTGGCGCCCGAGCTGCTGGCGCGCTTCGCGGTGGAAGGGCGCGCGCCGCAGTGCGTGATCGAGATCGCCGTCGAGACCGTGTTCTTCCAGTGCGCCCGCGCGATCCAGCGTTCGAAGCTCTGGGCGCCGGTGCCGCAGGACGCGCCGCGCACCGTGCCGACGCCGGGTGCCATCCTTTCGGCGCTGACCGATGCGGCCTTCGACGGCGTCACCTACGACCGCGAACTGCCCGCGCGCCAGCAGGCCACGCTGTACTGAAGGGGCGCGGCGTACCGCCCGGTAGAACGAATGCACTAGCGGCGAAAGCCGCCGACCCCACGCCTGCACCGATTGCGAGCCTTCGCCACAATCGACCCAATGCGTTCTTCTCCGTTCTTCAAAATGGCCCTGTTGTTGGGCCTGCTCTCCGCCATCGGGCCTTTCGCGATCGACATGTACCTCCCGGCTTTGCCCGCCATCGGGCAGAGCCTGCATGCGGACATCGGCGCGGTGCAGATGAGCCTCACCGCCTTCTTCCTGTCGCTCGGCGCGGGCCAACTGCTCTACGGCCCGATCTCCGACATGGTCGGGCGCAAGCCGCCGCTGTATGCCGGGCTGGTGCTGTTCGCGCTGGCCAGCGTGGGCTGCGCGCTGGCGACCGACATCCAGACCCTGATCGCGCTGCGCTTCGTACAGGGCCTGGGCGCCGCCGCCGGCATGGCGATTCCGCGCGCCGTGGTGCGCGACCTGCACACGGGCACCGATGCCGCGCGGCTGATGTCGCTGCTGATGCTGGTGTTCAGCGTGTCGCCGATCCTGGCGCCGCTCGCGGGCAGCCTGGTCATTGCCTTCACCGGCTGGCGCGGCGTGTTCTGGGCCGTCACCATCGCCGCGGTGGCGGGCCTGGCCATGATGGTCAAGCTGCTCGACGAAACACGTCCGGCCTCGGAGCGTGTCGAAAGCAGCCTGGGCAGCGCGCTGTCGGCCTACTGGCTGCTGCTGCGCGACTGGCACTACCTCGGGCTGGTGTTCATCGGCAGCTTCGCGATGGCGGGCTTTTTCACCTACCTGGCCAACTCGTCGTTCGTGATGATCGACCACTACGGCCTGTCGCCCGCGATGTACAGCGTGGCCTTCGGCGTGAATGCGGCGGCCTTCATCGCGGCCTCGCAGTTCACGGGCTCGCTGGGCGAGCGCTACGGGCTGGTCAACCTCGTCAAGTTCGGCGTGGCCTGCTGCGGCGTGGCGATGGTCGCCATGTTCGTGTACTTCGCGATGGGCGGCGACAACCTGTGGGTGCTGATCGTCCTGTACTTCATCGCCTCGGGCTTCATGGGCCTGGTGATCCCGACCACCGGCGTGCTCGCGCTCGAGATGCACGGCGCCATCGCCGGCACGGCCTCGGCGCTGCTGGGCACGCTGCAGATGCTGACCGGCGCCTTGGCGATGGCGGTGGTGGGCCTGTTCTCCAACGGCCGGCCGCTGCCGATGGTGGCGGGCATGGCCGCAGGCGCGCTCATCGCGCTGGTGCTGACCTGGCTCACGCTCGGCGGTGTGCGCTCGGAGCCGACCGGGGGCAGGGCGCAGGAGGCCTGACATGACGGTCGCCATGACAGGCAACGGTCCGCAGGCCCAGCTCGACGGCCTGGCCGCGCCCGCGCGCGGCTGGGCGATGCTGGTCATCATCCTCGGGCTCACGGTCTCGGTGCTCGACGGCACCATCGTCAACCTCGCGCTGCCCGGCATCGCGCGCGAGCTGCAGGCCACGCCGGCACAGGCCATCTGGGTGGTCAACGCCTACCAGATCGCCACGCTGGTGATGCTGTTGCCGCTGGCCTCGCTGGGTGACCTCGTGGGCTACCGGCGCGTGTACCTCGTGGGCATGGCGGTGTTCACCGTGTCGTCGCTGGCCGCGACCTTCGCCAATTCGCTCGGCACGCTGATCGCGTCGCGCGCACTCCAGGGGTTGGGCGCGGCGGGGATCATGAGCGTCAACGCGGCGCTGGTGCGGCTCACGTTCCCCTCGGCGCAGCTGGGGCGGGGCATGGCCATCAATTCGCTGGTGGTCGCCACCTCGTCGGTGGCCGGGCCTTCGGTGGCGGCGGCGATCTTGTCGGTAGCGTCGTGGCCGTGGCTCTTCGCCATCAACGTGCCGCTGGGCATCGTGACCTTCGCACTCGGCATGCGCGCGCTGCCGTTCAACCGCGCGGCGCCGGCCGCGGGCGCGCGCTTCTCGCTGGTCGACGTGACGCTCAACGTGCTGATGTTCTCGCTGGTCTTCCTCGGCGTGGACCAGCTGGGCGTGCGCGAGGGCGGGGTGCAGGCCACGGGCACGCCGTGGTCGGCCTGGGCCACGCTGGCGGCCGGGCTGGCGGTGGGCTTCGTCTACCTGCGGCGCCAGCGCACGCAGGCGGTGCCGCTCTTTCCCATCGACCTGCTGCGCATCCCGGTGTTCGCGCTGTCGATGGGCACCTCGGTGGCGGCGTTCTGCGCGCAGATGCTGGCCTACATCGCGCTGCCGTTCCTGCTGCTCGACGTGTACGGCCGCAGCCACATCGAGGCCGGCCTGCTGATCACGGCGTGGCCGCTGGCCATCGTGGTGATGGCGCCCATCGCCGGGCGGCTCATCGGGCGCTATCCCGACGGGCTGCTGGGCGGCATCGGCCTGGGCCTGCTGGCCACGGGCCTGGCGCTGCTGGCGGCGCTGCCGGCGCATCCGGGCAATGCCGACATCGCCTGGCGCATGGCGCTGTGCGGCCTGGGCTTCGGCCTGTTCCAGTCGCCCAACAACCACACCATCGTGAGTTCGCCACCTGCGCACCGAAGTGGTGCGGCCAGCGGCATGCTGGGCACGGCGCGGCTCACGGGGCAGACGCTCGGGGCCGTGGTGCTGGCGGCGGTGTTCAGCGTCTGGAGCCCGCACGGCGGGCATGGCCCGGTGGTGGCGCTGGTGCTGGCGGCGGGCTGTGCGGCGGTGGCGGCGGTTTTCAGCAGTCTGCGGCTGAAGACGACAAGTCCGCATGCCTGAATAAGGTAGGGTACGGCCTCATGAAGGAAGTACCTGACACCGTGATCTGTCCGGGCTGCGACGCGGTCTACGCCCGCACGCCGCTGGCGCCGCGCGACGTGGCCGAGTGTCCGCGCTGCGGCACCGAGCTCGACCGGCACCCGGGTGCGCAGCAGCGGCGCATCCTGCCGCTGACGGTCGCGAGCCTGATCATGTTCGCCATCGCCAACCTGTTTCCCATCGTCGAGATCGAGCTGCAGGGCCTGCGCAGCCAGACCACGCTGGCCGGCGCGGTGGTGGTGCTGAGCGCCGAGGGCATGTCGCCGGTGGCGCTGCTGGTGCTGGCCACGACCATCCTGTTTCCGCTGCTGCAGCTGTGCATCCTGGCCTACCTGCTGGTGCCGTTGGCCCGTGCGCACCGGCCCTGGGGCTTCGCGGTGCTGGTGCGCATGATGCAGTCGCTGCGGCCCTGGGGAATGATCGAGGTGTTCCTGCTCGGCGTGCTGGTGGCGATCGTCAAGCTGTCGAGCATGGCGACGGTGGTGCCGGGCCCCGCGCTGTGGGCCTTCGTGGCGCTCACCGTGACGCTCACGGCCGTGCTGTCGTTCAACCCCGGCGCGTTCTGGGAGATGACTTTCCGCAAAGCCGATGAAGAGGATGCAGCCGCGCCGGAGGTGCGCGCATGAACGTGCGCGGGCTGCCCGCCCGCCTGGCCTCGGCACGTCCCTGGGAGGCGCAGGCCGACGACGAGCACGACCACGAGAACCCGATGCCGACGGCCGCCGCGCTCGGCCTGCACGTCTGCACGCACTGCACCGCCGTCTGGCGCGATGCCGAAGATGGCGACGCCTGCGCCCGCTGCGGCACGCACCTGCACACACGCAAGCCGCAGAGCCTGAACCGCACCTGGGCCTTCCTGATCGCGGCCTGCATCATGTACATCCCGGCCAACCTGCTGCCGGTGATGATCACGCGCACGCTGTTCGGCGCGCAGTACGACACCATCCTCAGCGGCGTCATCTACTTCTGGGTGTCAGGCGCGTGGGGGCTGGCGGCCATCGTGTTCATCGCGAGCTTCCTGGTGCCGCTGTTCAAGCTGGCGGTACTGCTCTTGCTTGTGGTGCTGGCGCAGCGGCGCAGCAACTGGCGCCGGCGCGAGCGGGCCAAGCTGTATCACATCATCGAGATCATCGGGCGCTGGTCGATGCTCGACGTGTTCGTGGTGTCGCTGCTGACCGGGCTGGTGCAGATCCAGGGCTTCGCGGTCATCACCGCGGGCGTGGGCATTGCGGCCTTCGGTGCGGTGGTGGTGCTGACCATGCTGGCCTCGCTGAGCTTCGACCCGCGCCTGACGTGGGACGGCCCGGTGCCGCAAGCAGACACGGACGAACGACAGATTGAAAGCAGGGAAGAAAAAATCGCATGAGTGAAGAAGACACGCAACCGCAAGACCGTCCGGCAGCGTCGGCCCCGCCCGCGCTGCCGAAGCCGAAAGTGGCGCGCCGCCGCGAATGGCTGCCCTCGCTGATCTGGCTGATTCCCATCGTCGCCGCGCTGGTCGGCGTGACGCTGGTGGCCCGCATCCTCATGGAGCGCGGCCCCGAGATCGTGCTGACCTTCAAGACGGCCGAGGGCCTCGAAGCCGGCAAGACCGCCGTGAAATACAAGGACGTGCAGATCGGCCTGGTGCAGAGCCTGCGGCTGGCGCGCGACCGCTCGCACGTGCGCGTGCTGGTGCAGCTCAACAAGGACGCCGAGGGCTTCACCTCGGCCGACTCGCGCTTCTGGGTGGTGCGGCCGCGGCTGGACACCTCGGGCATCTCGGGCCTGGGCACGCTGTTGTCGGGCGCCTACATCGGCGCCGACGCGGGTGTCGAGAAGGAAACCGCGGGCGAGTTCACCGGCCTCGAAGCCCCGCCCATCGTCACGCGTGGCGACTCAGGCCAGCAGTTTTTGCTGCGCGCACGCGACGTGGGCTCGCTCGATGTTGGCTCGCCCGTGTACTTCCGGCGCATCAAGGTCGGGCAGGTCGCGGCCTACGAACTCGACGGCGACGGCCGCGGCGTCACGCTGCGGGTGTTCGTGAACGCGCCGTACGACAAGTTCGTCGGCATGAACACGCGCTTCTGGCAGGCCAGCGGCATCGACGCGCAGCTCAGCGCCAGCGGCTTCACGCTGCGCACGCAGTCGCTGGCCACCATCCTGCTCGGCGGCATCGCCTTCCAGGCGCCCGACGATGCCATGGGCCCGCTGGCCAAGGAGAACACCGCCTTCGTGCTGGCGCAGGACGAAAGCGCCGCTATGAAGGAGCCCGACGGCCCCTCGCAGACGCTGCTGATGTACTTCAACCAGTCGCTGCGCGGCCTCACGCCGGGCGCGCCGGTCGATTTCCGCGGCGTGGTGCTGGGCGAGGTGAAATCCATCGGCGTCGAGTTCGACCGCGCCGAGCGCGAGTTCCGCATGCCGGTGCTGGTGCAGATCTACCCCGACCGCCTGCGCCGCCGCGAAAGTGGTGCCGGTGCGCAGGCCACGGAGTCGCGCGCGACGCAGCAGGAACGGCTGCGCTTCCTGGCCGAGAAGGGCCTGCGCGCCCAACTGCGCAACGGCAACCTGCTGACCGGCCAGGTCTACGTGGCGCTCGACTTCTTCCCGAAGGCGCCGCCGGCGAAGATCGACCTGTCGAAGAGCCCGATCGAGCTGCCGACCATCGCCAATGGCCTGGACGAGATCCAGTCGCAGGTGCAGGAAATCGCCACCAAGCTCAACAAGGTGCCCTACGAGCAGATCGCCACCGACCTGCGCACCACGCTGGCCACGCTCAACAAGACGCTCACCAGCACCGAGCAGACCGTCAGCCGCATCAACAGCGACGTGACGCCCGAGCTGGCCGCCGCCATGAAGGACGTGCGCAAGACCGTCAACTCGGCCGAACGCACGCTGGCCGACGACTCGCCGCTGCAGCAGGACATGCGCCAGACCCTGCGCGAGCTGACGCGCGCCGCCGGTTCGGTGCGCGTGCTGACCGACTACCTCGAACGCCATCCCGAATCGCTGCTGCGCGGCAAACCGGACGACAAGAAATGAAGACGACGACGACCTTCGCGCTCGCGGGCGCCGCCGCGTTGCTGCTGCTGGCAGGCTGCGCGAGCAAGCCCGACAGTTACTACACGCTGGCCAGCCCGCCCGCGCTCACCGACGCGGCGCCGCGCACTCCTGATGCCGCCGCGCCGCTGTACATCGAGCTCGCGCCCGTGGCCGTGCCCGAGCGGCTGGCGCGCCCGCAGATGGTGGTGCGCCGCCCGACCGGCGGTGTGCAGGTCGACGTGCTCGAGCAGCACCGCTGGGCCTCGTCCTTCGAGAACGAGCTGCGCGACGCGCTCGGCAGCGGCATTGCCAGCCGGCTCGGCGCGCTCGACGTCACGCAGGGCGGGCGCCAGACCTCGCAGCCCGTGTGGCGCGTGGCGGTGCAGGTGCGCCAGTTCGAGATGGTGGACGGCGGGCGCGTGGACGCCGGCTTCACCTGGACCCTGCGCCGCTCCGACGAGGCGCGCACGCTGGTGTGCCGGCTCGACGCGGGCGAGGCCACCGGCAGCGGCATGGACGCGCTGGCGCAGGGTGCGCAGCGCGTGACGGCCGCGGCGGCGGCGGCCATGGCGCGCAGCGTGAACGCGGCGCGGACGAACCCGGGCGCGACGGCGTGCGCGACCTGAGGCTTTCACCTTTCCCCGACGGGGGAAGGCACCACGCCGCCATCCGCTAGAACGGAGGTCCCATGGCACAGATCGGCAAGGCGCCCTGCGACGACACGCTGATCCTGCATGGGTCTCCATCTCCCACGGAAGAGGGCGCCTGCCCCGAAGCCTCCAAGCCCTGGGTGCTCGCCGCGGCCATCGTCGGCTCGAGCATGGCCTTCATCGACGGCACCGTGGTCAACGTCGCCTTGCCTGCCATCCAGGCCGACCTGCATGCCACGGCCTTCCAGGCGCAATGGGTGGTCGAGTCGTACGCCTTGCTGCTTGCGGCGCTGCTGCTGGTGGGTGGCGCGCTCGGCGACAGCTACGGAAGGCGGCGCATCTTTGCCATCGGCGTCGTCGTGTTCGCGTTGTCGTCGGTGGGCTGTGCGCTCGCGGCCGACGTGCAGCAGCTCATCGCCGCACGCGCGATTCAAGGCATCGGTGGCGCGTTGCTGGTGCCGGGCAGCCTGGCGCTCATCAGCGCGTCGTTTCCCGAGAAGGAGCGCGGCAAGGCCATCGGCACCTGGTCGGGTTTCAGCGGCATCACGGCGGCGGTGGGGCCGGTGCTGGGCGGCTTCCTGGTCGATCACTTCTCGTGGATCTGGGCTTTTCTCATCAACGTGCCGATGGCGCTGCTGGTGCTGTGGATCGTGCGCCGCCACGTGCCCGAGAGCAAAGGCGCCGCGGCGCGCGGCGGGCTCGACCTGTGGGGCGCGTTGCTGGCGACCGCCGGGCTGGGCGGCATCGTCTACGCCTTCATCGAGGCGCCGACGCAGAGCTGGCGTTCGCCGGCCGTGCTCGCGGCGTTGGTGATCGGTGTCGCGGGCAGCATCGGCTTCGTCGTCGCCGAACGCCGGGCGCGCACGCCGATGCTGCCGCTGTCGCTGCTGCGCATCGGCAACTTCAGCGGTGCCAACCTGCTGACGCTGCTGCTGTATGCAGCGCTGGGCGGCGGGCTGTATTTCTTTCCGCTCAACCTGATCCAGGTGCAGGGCTACTCGGCCACGGTGGCGGGCGCGGCGCTGCTGCCGTTCATCTTCCTGATGTTCGCGCTCTCGGGCTGGGCCGGGCAGCTGGTCGACCGCTTCGGGCCGCGCCTGCCGCTGGTCATCGGACCGGCCATCGCGGCCGTGGGCTTTGCGCTGTTCGCGCTGCCGGGCGTGGGGGCGAGCTACTGGAGCGGTTTCCTGCCCGCCGTGGTGGTGCTGGGTTTCGGCATGACGGTGACGGTCGCGCCGCTCACCACCACGGTCATGAACGCCGTGGGGCCCGACCTCGCGGGCGTGGCCTCGGGCGTGAACAACGCGGTGTCGCGCGCGGCGGCGGTGCTCGCGATTGCCGTGTTCGGCGCCATCATGGCCTGGGCCTTCGATGCGGCGCTGGCCGAGCGGCTGCAGGCGATGGGCGCGTCGGACGAGGTGCGGGCTTTTCTTGCGGCCGAGCGCGATCGATTGGCTGCGGCCGGTGCGCCGCCGGGTGCCGATGCGGCCACCGTCGCCGCCGTGAAGCGCGCGGTGGCCGAATCCTTCGTCGCGGGCTTTCGCTGGGTGATGCTGCTGAGCGCCGGCCTGGCCGTGCTGAGTGCGGTGAGCGCCTGGCTGATGATCCGGCGCACGCCCTCAGAAAAGCCAGACAACGACAAGCCATGAGACAGGAGACAAACCACCGATGGAAGCAGCACAACCGGCCGACGCGCCGCCGCATGTCGATGTCCTGATCGTCGGTGCCGGCCTGTCCGGCATCGGCGCCGCCTGCCACCTGCAGGCGCAGTGCCCGGGCCGCAGCTACGCGATCCTCGAAGGGCGCGAACGCAGCGGCGGCACCTGGGACCTGTTCCGCTACCCGGGCGTGCGCTCCGACTCCGACATGTACACGCTGGGCTACGTGTTCCGACCGTGGACGCAGGCCAAGGCGATCGCCGACGGTCCGTCGATCCTGCAGTACGTGCGCGACACCGCGCGCCAGCACGGCGTCGAGGACAAGATCCACTACCAGCACCGCGTGGTGCGCGCCGCCTGGTCGAGCGCCGACGCCTGCTGGACGGTCGATGTGGAGCAGGGCGCCGACAAGCGGCCCGTGCAGTGGCGCTGCAACTTCCTCTTCCTGTGCAGCGGCTACTACCGCTACGAGGCGGGCTACACGCCCGACTTCACCGGCATGGCCGACTTCCAAGGCCGCATCGTCCATCCGCAGCACTGGCCCGCCGACCTGGACCACGGCGGCCAGCGCGTGGTCGTGATCGGCAGCGGCGCCACCGCGATGACGCTGGTGCCCGCGATGGCCAAGAGCGCCGCGCACGTCACGCTGCTGCAGCGCTCGCCGACCTACGTGGTGGCGCGCCCGGCCGAAGACCCGATTGCCAATCGCCTGCGGCGCCTGCTGCCGGCGATGGCCGCGTACCGCCTCACGCGCTGGAAGAACGTGACGCTCGGCATGCTGTTCTTCCGGCTCGCGCGGCGCAAGCCGGCGCGCGTCAGGCGCATGCTGCTGGGCGGCGTGCGCCACGCGCTCGGGCCCGGCTACGACATCGCCACGCACTTCACGCCGCGCTACAACCCGTGGGACCAGCGCCTGTGCCTCGTGCCCGACGGCGACCTGTTCGCCGCGCTCAACGCGGGGCGCGCCTCGATGGTCACGGACCACATCGACACCTTCACGCCCGAGGGCCTGCGGCTGAAGTCGGGCCGCGAACTCGAGGCCGACATCGTCGTCACCGCCACCGGCCTCGAGCTGCAGGTGCTCGGCGGCATCGAACTGAGCGTGGACGGCCGCCGCGTCGACCCCGCCGCGACCTTCAACTACAAGGGCATGATGTACAGCGACGTGCCCAACCTGGCCTCGTCCTTCGGCTACACCAACGCCTCGTGGACGCTCAAGTGCGACCTGACCTGCGCCTACGTCTGCCGGCTGCTGAATCACATGCACAAGCACGGCTGGCGGCAATGCACGCCGCACAACGCGGGCCCCGACCTGTCGCCCGAACCGTGGATCGATTTCAGCTCGGGCTACGTGCAGCGCTCGCTCGACAAGTTTCCCAAGCAGGGCGCGCGCACGCCGTGGAAGCTGCACCAGAACTACCTGCGCGACATCCTCCTGCTGCGCCTCGGGCGTGTGGACGACGGGGTGATGGCGTTCTCGAACCGCGCGGTTTGATCGCGGCCTGACCGCGTTGCGTGACACGTCGATGTATAGCTCTGCTCAATACAACATCGAAGATTTTTGAATTGGATCGATGGCAGGCGGCGGTGATTTACTCCGCCCGGCGTTGCACTCGCCCTGCAGAAGACGGCGAGGCGGCACCCGGGAATCACCCCACGACCCTGTGATGAGGAGACCTCATGAAGTCATCGATCCGTGCATCCCTGGCGGGCCTGCTGTTCGCAGCGCTGGCAGGACATGCAAGCGCTGCCTCGCTGGACGCTTTCGCGGCCACGCCGAACGCCGCCATCTCCGGCAACAACATCGAGAACCTGACGCAGTCCACGCCCGAGATGTGCGCGTCGGCCTGCCTGGGTGCGCCACGCGGCGCCTGGTGTGTCTCGTTCGACTACAACAAGGCCGGCCAGAGCTGCGACCTGAGCGACAAGCGCGCCGCCGACGTGGGCGGGCTGAAGACCGACTACCCCGGCAACCCCTATGACCACTACAGCCTCAAGCCCGATCCGCTGAAGCCTTTCGCGCGCACGCCCAATGCGGCCATCAGCGGCTACAACACCGAGGCCCTGCAGGCCGTGACGCCCGCCGACTGCGCCAACGCCTGCACCGACGCGAGCCGCTCGTCGTGGTGCAAGTCCTTCGACTACCACAAGACCAACCAGCGCTGCGACCTGAGCGACAAGCGCGCCAGCGACATCGGCGGCCTGAAGACCGACTACGTCGGCAACCCCTACGACCACTATGCGCTGATCGCGGGCGAGGGCGTTCCCAACCCCGTGCCCGGCAACAAGCACATCCTGCTGATCGGCATCGACGGTCTGCGCGGCGACGCCATCCAGTGCGCGGGCTGCGTGCAGACGCCCGCGATGTCGGCGCTGATCGCCGGCGGCGCCTTCCACGGCAACGTGCTGGCGGGCGGCACCAAGCAGGCGACCGTGAGCGGACCCGGCTGGTCGTCGGTGTTCACCGGCTTCTGGGCCGACAAGCACGGCGTGACCTCGAACACCACCACCTTGCCGCTGAAGAAGACGCACGTGTTCGACCAGATCAAGGTGGCCTGGCCGACGGCCACGACCGCGGTGGTGGGCGACTGGTTCAACATCACCCACAACCTGCGCCCGGCGCTGGCCGACTTCGTGGTCGCCAACGCAGCCAAGAATTCGCAGCAGGCCACCGATGCGGTGAAAGGCTGGCTGAGCTGGAAGCACCCGCCGACGGCCATCTTCTACTACCTGCACAACGTCGACGTCCACGCGCCGAGCTACGACCCGCTCAATGCCTACTACCAGGGCAAGATCGCCGGCGAAGACCAGCAGATCCAGCAGGTGCTCACAGCGCTCACGTCGCGGCCGAACTACGCGAACGAGGAATGGCTGATCGTCGTCACCTCCGACCACGGCGGCACCGGCAGCAGCCACGGCGGACAGACGGCGGCCGAGCGCGACACGCTGCTGATCCTGAACAACAACCACCAGAACCCGCTCAAGCCCAGCTACTGCGTGGGCAACCTCGGGGGTACCGCATTGACGCAGGTGGACGGCACGACGCCGCACATCCTGGACTTCCTGGGCCTGCCGAACACCACCGAAGGGCAGAAGCACCCGGCGTGTGGGAACTGAGGGCAGGCGAGTCCGGACCGGGCCGAAGGGGAGGGTAGCCCGCGCGCATGCCGTGCGCGGCAGGCGAAATGCCTACCCTTCGGCGATCGGCGGGTTGAACCCGCACATAATCTCGCGTTTTCTTTTGTTCTGAATCTCTCAGGTAGCCACGCCGTGTCGAAGCCAACCTGCCCCTGGACTTCGACCAACCCTTCCCGGCTGTGGTGCGCCCGTGTTCGAACGCTATTACCGCGAGCTGCTGAGCTTTCTGTCCCGCAAGGTTCCCGACCGCGCCACCGCGGCCGACCTGGCGCAGGAGAGCTACGTGCGGGTGTACGAGGCGCAGCGCACCGGCAGCGTGGTGCGCGATCCGCGCGCGCTGCTGTACCGCACGGCCCGCAACCTCGTCACCGACCACCACCGCCGCACCAGCGTGCGCGCGGGCGGCGACACGGCGGCGCCCGATGACGCGCCGCCCGACGCCGACGACTGCATCGGCCCGCCCACCTTCGAGCCCGACGCCATCCTGTCGTCCAGCCAGGGCATGGCGGCCATGGTCGAGACCATCGACCGGCTGCCTCCGCGCTGCCGCGAAGCCTTCGTGCTCTACAAGTTCGACGGGCTCTCGTACGCCGAGGTGGCTGCGCGCATGGGCATTTCGGTGCGGACGGTCGAGATGCAGTTGCGCATTGCGATGGAGGCGTGCTGGGCGTGCCTGGAGCGGACCCGTGGTTCAGAGTGAGATGAGACGCCCCATTACAGGGTTTGACCACGCTCGTGCGTCTACCCCCATAAGAACGATCCCCACGCCATGACCCTCACGTCGCCACCGTCCGAAGAAGCCCTGCGCCTGCGACAGGACGTGCTGGACTGGTTCGTCCGCCGCCAGCGCGCGCAATGGAGCGCGTCCGACGAGCGCGCGTTCCAGGCCTGGCTCGGTGCCGATGCGCGCCATGGCGAGGCGTTCCGCGAATGGGAGTCGCGCTGGCGCGCCTTCGACGCGATCGCGCCCGAGACGGTCGCAGGCTGGCGCAGCGGCTTCGAAGGCCACGCGCCCGCCGCCCCCACGCGCCGCGGCTTCCTGAAACCGGCTTTCGTGCTGGCTGCGTCCGGCATGGCGGTCGGCGCCGGCTACCTCGGCTGGCACCACGTGCAGGCCCAGCCCGTGTTCGAACAGGCCTTCGCCACCCGGCGCGGCCAGCAGCTCGAAGCGCCGCTGCCCGACGGCTCCCGGCTGCGGCTGGACACCGCCACCCGCCTCGAAGTGCGCCTGTTCCGCGACCGCCGCGAGGTGACGCTGCTCGACGGGCAGGCGGTGTTCGCCGTGCAGTCCGATGCGAAACGCCCGTTCGACGTGCTGGCCGGTCCGCTGCGCGTGCGGGTGGTCGGCACGCGCTTTGCCGTGCGCCACACCCCCGGCATGCCGGGCGCCGATGGCACGCGGGTGTCGGTGGAAGAGGGCAAGGTGCGCGTGGTGCGCCGGGCGCCGGATGCGACGAGCGAAGTCTTCTTGACCGCTGGGCGCCAGGTGGAAAGCGATGCGCAGGGCCGGTTCTCCGCCGTCTCGGCCGTGCCGCGCGACGGCATCGCGCCCTGGCGCGAGCACCGCCTGAGCTTCGTCGACACGCCGCTGGCCCGCGCGCTGGCCGAGCTGGAGCGCTACGGCAGCACCGGCCTGGTGGTGAACGACCCGGCCGTGGCGGCCCTGCGACTGAGCGGCACCTTCGACCCGCGGGACGCGCGCACGCTGCGGCGCGCCCTGGCCAGCGCCTTGCCGGTGCGGCTGAAGGACACCGGCACGGTCGCGGAAATCCTGCCGGCCCCCTGAAACAAAAGAATCAAGAATTTCTCGCCGGCACTACGGGGATTCCGCCGGCTCGTGCGTCAGCCCAGATAGGAACCATTTGCATTCACTACCTGGAAGACGTTCGATGACGAAGCGCTTGAGAACAAAGATGACACCCGCGCCGCTGGCCCTGGCCGTTGCACTGGCCCTGGCGAACGCGCCCCTGATGGCCCGGGCGCAGGGCGCGCCCCAGCCGATCCGCATCGCGGCCCAGCCGCTGGCCGAGGCGCTCAACGACTGGGCGAGGCAGACCCGCATCCAGCTGGTCGTGCAGCAGAGCCTGGTGGCGGGCAAGACCGCGCCCGCCATCTCGGGCAGCCTGACGGCCCGGCAGGCGCTCGACCGCCTGCTGGCGGGCAGCGGCCTGGCGGCCACGATGGAAGGCAATGCGGCGGTCATCAAGATGGCGCCCGCCACGGGCGGCACCTCCACGCTGCCGGCGGTGACCGTCGTGGCCGACGGCGAGGAAAGCGCCACGGGCCGGGTGCAGGGCTATGTCGCCAAACGCAGCGCCACCGCCACCAAGACCGACACGCCGATCATCGAGACGCCGCAGTCGATCTCGGTGATCACCGCCGACCGCATCGAGGCCATCGGCGCCACCAACCTCAAGGACGCGCTGGGCTACACGCCGGGCGTGTCGACTACCACCTACGGCGCCGACTCGCGCTACGACTGGATCTCGCTGCGCGGTTTCGACGCCTATTCGCCGGGCTTCTACCTGGACGGCCTGCCGCTGCGCAACAACAGCACCTGGGGCGTGTGGCGCACCGAGAACTACGGCGCTGAGCGCATCGAGCTGCTGCGCGGCCCGTCGTCGGTGCTGTACGGCATGAGCGGCCCCGGCGGGGTGGTGAACGTGGTCAGCAAGCGGCCCACGGCGGAGCCCGTGCGCGAGCTGCAGCTGCAGGTGGGCGACCACGCCCGCAAGCAGGTGGCGGGCGATTTCTCGGGCGCGCTCGATGCCGACGGCAAGCTGCTGTACCGCATCACCGGCCTCGTGCGCGACGCGCAACTGCCGGCGGGCAAGGAGGCCGACGACCGCATGTACATCGCGCCCGCGCTCACCTGGAAGCCGTCGGGCGACACCACGCTCACGCTGTTGTCGCAGTTCTCGCGCACGCGCGGCGGGGTCTACACGCGCGCACGGCCGCAGGTCGGCTCGCTCGATCCGACCGCGATCGGCACCACCATTCCCTCGAAGCTGTTCGTCGGCGAGCCCGGCTTCGACCGCTTCGACCAGGACCAGCAGATGGTCGGCTACCAGTTCGAGCACCGCATCAACGACACCTTCACGGTGCGGCAGAACGCGCGCTATGCGCACCAGAAGCTCGACTACACGGGCACGCAGCTGAAGGGCTTCATGGCGCTGAACCCCGACGTGCCGAACGACCCGCTCAACTTCCAGCAGATGTCGCGCAGCGTGTTCGGCAGCCGCGAGAACATCGGCGCCCTGGCACTGGACAACCAGCTGCAGGCCGATTTCCGCCTGGGCGAGACGCAGCACAAGGTGCTGGTCGGGCTGGACTACCAGCGCACGCGCATCGACCAGGTCACCTTCAGCGGCGGCAGCGCCTCGCCGCTGAACATCTACGCACCGGTGTACGGCGGGCCGATCGAGCGGCCCGCGCCGTATTTCGATGGCATCACCCGGCTTGCGCAGACCGGCGTCTACCTGCAGGACCAGATCAAGTGGGGCGAGCGCTGGACGCTGACGCTGGGCGGTCGCTACGACACCGCCGACAGCACCGTGGACAGCCGCCTCGACGGCTCGCGCCAGCGCATGCGCGACCACAAGTTCACCAGCCGGGCCGGCCTGGTCTACCTGCACCCGAGCGGCTGGGCGCCGTACCTGAGCTACTCGGAGTCGTTCGCGCCCACGGCCACCATCGACCCGGCGTCGGGCGACCCGTTCAAGCCCGAAAGCGGCAAGCAGTACGAGGCCGGCGTGCGCTACCAGCCCACGGGCAGCAAGGCGATGTACAGCGCCGCCATCTTCGACCTGCGGCGCAAGAACTACATCAGCTACGACGGCGAGTTCATGCCCAAGCAGACGGGCGAGATTTCGGTGCGCGGCCTGGAGCTCGAGGCCACGGCCGAGATCGCTTCGCGCCTGAACCTCACGGCGTCGTACAGCTACACGCCGCGGGCCATCGTCACGGCCAGCGCCAACACGAACGAGATCGGCAAGCAGGCCACGGCCGTGCCGCGCCACCGGCTGTCGGTGTGGGCGGACTACCGCTTCGCCGGCGGCGTGAAGGTGGGCCTGGGCGCGCGCTACACGGGCTCGAACTACGGCGACGGCGAGGCCGCGTGGCCGAGCAAGGTGCCGGCCTCGACGGTGTTCGACGCCATGCTCGGCTACGACATCGACCGCTGGAGCCTGGCGCTGAACCTGCGCAACCTGACCAACAAGACGTACTTCGCGAACTGCGGCTACCGCAACTGCTACTACGGCTACCCGCGCACGGCGACGGCCACAGCGACCTACCGCTGGTAGGTCAGCGACGCTGTGCCATCAGGTGCCGCCCCAGCGCCTCGAAGGCCGGCAGCGTCACCGGGTCGTTCGCGGCGTTGCCCGCGATCGGGTGCGAGGCGTAGCGCACGATCACCATCTCGGCCTTCGGGTCGATGTAGATGCGCTGGCCGTGCACGCCGCGCGCCATGTAGGCGCCGTGGTCGTTGTGCATCACCCACCACATGTTGCGGTAGCTCCAGCCCTGCAGCAGCGGGTAGCCGCCTTTGGTGAAGGCCGCCTTGTCGCCGCCGCGGCGGATGTCTTCGACGGCCGCCTTGGGCACGATTTGCCGGCCTTTCACGCGGCCGTCGTTGCGCAGCATCTCGCCGAAGCGCGCGAGGTCGCGCAGGCCGGTGTTCAGGCCGCCGCCCGCGAAGGGCGTGCCGATGGAGTCGACGGTGAAGTAGGCGTCCTGCTCGGCGCCCAGGTGGCGCCAGATGCGCTCCGACAGCAGCTGCGCCACGGTGCGGCCGGTGGCGCGCGCGATCACCCAGCCCAGCACGTCGGAGTTGACGGTCTTGTAGCCGAAGCCCTCGCCATGTTTGCCCTCGGGCTGCACGGTCTGCAGGAACTCGTAGTAGCTGCGCGGGCCGGTGTAGTCCTTCGGCTTGGGCAGCGGGTTGCCGGCCTGCGCATGGGCCCAGACCTCGGCCTTCGGGTCGGCGTAGTCCTCGCTGAACTTCAGGCCCGTGGTCATGTCGAGTACCTGGCGCACGGTGGCGTTGCCGAAGGCTGACTTCGCGAGCTCGGGCACGTAGTCGGCCACCTGCTTGTTGGCATCGAGCGTGCCTTCGGCCACCAGCATCGCGCCCAGCGTGCCGACCACCGACTTGGTGACCGACATGGCGCCGTGCTGGCCGTCGTCTTTCAGCACGCCAAAGTAGCGCTCGTAGACCACGCGCCCGCGGTGCAGCACGAGGATGCCGTCGGTGTAGGTGGCGGCCAGCGAGGCGTCCCAGGTCATGAGCGTCTTCGCATCGAGCGGCGTGAAGCGCAGCGTGTCGATGTCCTTGCGCAAGGCTTGGGGCAGGGCGGTGGGCGCACCGAGCCCGCGCGACACGTTCACGGTCGGCATCAGCTGGCGGAAATTCGACACGCTCCAGCGCATCGCCGGAAATCGGAAATAGCTGCCGTCCTCAAAGCGCAGCGTGCGCTCGGGCGGCGGCGGCGAGCCTGTCATCCAGCCGAGCCGGGCGGGGTCGCTGGCGGCGGCGTCGGGGTAGGTGGCATCGGCCGCGCCGGCCGACACCGCCAGGGCGGTGAGCGCGGCGGCCAGCAAAGCCTGGGCGCCAAGGCGGGTTCTGGAAGGGGCGAACATGGCAGTTCCGAAGCGAAGGACCGGCCCATTGTGGCCCTCGGCCCGGCCTGCGAACTTCTCACTGACAGCCGCGGCGCAGGTTGACAGGGCGCCGCTTCGGCTTTGATACTGAACCCTTCAGTTCATCATTCAACCCAAGGAGATTCCATGCAGAAGATCATTCCCTGCCTCTGGTTCGACGGCAACGGAGAGGAGGCGGTCAACTTCTACACCGCCATCTTTCCGAAGTCGCGCCTGACCGACACGCTGCTCTGGGGCGATGTGAATCCCGCCAAGAAGGGCAAGCTGCTCACCGCGACCTTCGAGCTCGACGGGCAGTCGTTCATGGTGCTCAACGGCGGGCCCGAGTACAAGATCACGCCGGCCATCTCGCTCATCGTGACCTGCGAGACGCAGGAGGAGGTCGACTACTACTGGGACAAGCTGCTCGAGGGCGGCGGCCAGCCCGTGCAGTGCGGCTGGCTCACCGACCGCTTCGGCGTGTCGTGGCAGGTCACGCCGATGCCGCTCATCCGCATGTTCCAGGACAAGGACGCGGCCAAGGCGGCCCGCGCGATGGCGGCCATGATGAAGATGATCAAGCTCGACATCGCCACGGTGAAGAAGGCCTTCGACGGGGAGTGAACCCCGCCGAAGTCCGGGTCAGACCAGCCGGCCGATCGGCTTCTTGCGCCACACCAGCCGGTAGTACGCGGTCTGCAGCAGCAGCATCGCGCCGAAGGTCACCGGGTAGGCGACCCAGATCCCATCCAGGCCCATGCCGAAGTGGCGGCTCATGAGCCAGGCCACCGGCACTTCGACGCCCAGGATGCAGACGATCGAGATGAGCGTGGGCACCAGCACCGAGCCGCTGGCGCGCATGATCCCCGAGATCGCCGAGGCCATGCCGAACAGCACCAGGCTCCACAGCATGATGTGCAGCAGGTTCTGCGCGATCTCGATCACCGGTGCGCTGGTGATGAAGAAGCCCATCAGCGGACGCGAGAACAGGTAGCCCAGCAGCACCAGCCCGCCCGTCAGCACGAGGTTCATGCCCAGCGCGGTCTGCACGATCGCCCCGAGCCGGTTGGCGCGGCCCGCGCCGATGGCCTGCGCGCCGAGGATCGACGTGGTGATGGCGATCGAGATGGCCGGGAACTGCACGTACGCCACCACCTGGTTCACCGCGCCGTAGGCGGCCGTGGCGTTGGAGCCATAGCTGTTGACCATCGACAGCAGCACCACTTCGGCCAGTGCCACCACGATCATCTGCACGCCCGTGGGCACGCCGATCTTCAGCACCGCCTTCAGCAGGTGCGGCTGGATGCGCAGGCAGCGCACGAACTCCGCGTCGGGCGCGAGCGGGCTCTTCTTCTGGCGCAACCGGAAGCCCAGCCACGTGGTCGCGACCGCGAACGACAGCACCGAGGCCCACGCGCCTGCCGCCACGCCCAGTTGCGGCAACCCGCCCCAGCCGCGGATGAGCGCGGGCGTGACGACCAGGCCGATGGCCGTGGAAATCAGCAGCGTCAGCAGCGGCGTGATGGTGTCGCCCACGCCGCGCAGCATGGCGGTGGCCAGCAGGAACAGGAACACACCGGGCATCGCGATTAGCATGATGCGGGCGTAGCGCGTGGAGTCGGCCAGCACGTCGGGCGGCGTGCCTAGCATGGCCAGCATCGGCGTGGTGAAGAGGCCGCCGAACACCGCGATCGCCAGGCCCAGCAGCAGGCCGACCGTGAGCGTGGTGCCCGCCACCGCCTTGGCCTTGGCCGCGTCGCGCGCGCCCCAGGCCTGGCCGATGAGCACCGAGGCGCCCGCGCCCAGGCCGATGATGAAGGCGATGAAGAAGAACATCACCGGGAAGAAGCTCGACACCGCCGCCAGCGCGCTCACGCCGAGCATCTGCCCGACGTAGACGTTGTTGATGGTGCCGGAGAGCGACTGCAGGATGTTGCTGAGCAACATCGGCGCCAGGAAGAACAGGAATACCTTCCACAGCGGACGCGGCGCACCCACCGGCGCCACGGGCACGCCGCGCAGTCCGCTCGGGTTGCCGGGGCTGGTGGAGGTGGTGCTGCTGCTGTCGGGCGCCGCGCTCATGCAGCACCCCAGCCACCGGCCGACAGCTTGTGCAGGTGCACGCGCAGGTCGGTGGGCCAGGGTTCCACGAGGTCGCTGAAGCGCTGATGCTCGCCCGCGAACAGCGCGCGCGTGGCTTCCTCGAAGCCGGGCAGGTTGCCCGCGATGGCGGTCATGAAGCGGTAGGTGGCTTCGCGCGCGGCGCGCACCGTGTCGCGGTCGGCGTGCACGTGGCGTGCGTCGTCCACCAGCTTGCGCAGCGCCACCGAGGCGCCGCCCGGCTGGCGGCCGAGCCAGTCCCAGTGACGCGGCAGCAGCGTGACTTCGCGCGCCACCACGCCCAGGCGCGGACGGCCGACGCCGCGCGGCGCGTCTTCGTGTTTCTCGGCTTCGAGCGCGGAGGTTTCGATGGCCTTCGGATCGCGCAGGTCGACATCGAGCTGCTCGCCGGTCTGGTCGTCGAACACGAGGCAGGTGGCGGCGTCGCCGCGCTCGCGCAGTTGCGTGAGCACCTGGGCCTTGGTGCCGGCAGCGACGCGCTGGAAGCCGGCAAACGCAGTGAATGTGGTCGGTAGTTCGTCGGGTGACATGCAGATTCTTTTTGGGTTGTCGATCCGGGCGGAACGAAACGAGGTTCGTAATCTACCCGCAGGACGGTTCAGGCGTGCGGCGTGTCGTGATCGCACAGCACCCGCAGCGCGGCATGGAGGTCTGGCAGGCATTGCGGGTCCAGCGATTTCACGGCATCGACGCAGATCGCTTCGACGGTGGTGATGGCGGCTTGCATCAACTTCTTTCCGCCGCTGCGAATATTCGCATGGCGCTGGGGGTCGTCATCGGGTCCCGTCGTGCGCTCGGCCAAGCCGGTCTTTTCGAGCAGCACCATCTTGCGGATGAGCGCCGACATTGGCAACCCCAGCGTGTGCGCGAGCTCGGTCATCGGCATGGCGCCGTTGCCGGCACGCAGCAACAGGTGGAGCAGGGTGAAGTCGTCGTAGTCCAGCCCGTGGAAGGCGCCCAGGTCCTCGTTGAGTTTCAGGCTCAGGCTGGCGTGGGCGCGGCCGAGGTCGAGGCAAAAACCCAGTGCGTCGGTGCTCATGGCGTGTTGTAGCCCTTGTCAGTGGTGCACTGGAGTTCCTCGCGCCAGAGCTCCAGCAGCTTTTCCAGCTCCGCCGCGCGGTCGAAGGCGGGGTCGTCGCGCTCCTTCACCCGGTCGATCACCTCGAAGCCGAAGTGCGTCGCGCCCTGCGCGACCCAGTCGCGCTGCAATGCCTTGTTGCGGTGCGAGCGCAGGTTCAACTCGAAGCGGGCGCGGTTCATGGCGCCTTCGACGTCGAGGCTGCCGGCCACGTAGACGCGGCCGTCCGTCAGGTTGCGGATCACGAAGACGCCAGCGGGGCGCACGCTGTCCTTGTATTGCTTGACGAGGGTACGTCGGGTGGAAGGAGATGGATTCATCTCCAAATATTACCCGGGCAAAATATAAAACACAATACACCCGGGTAAAAATAAATTCACTCGGCGCGCAGCCGGTGCCAGCCGCGCAGCACCCGCCGATGCACCGCCCGCACGATGCGCCAGGGGCGGCTTTCGCGCACCCGCGTCAGCACGCTGTCTTTCCATGCTTTCCAGCGCGGGTACCAGCGGGCGAACCAGGCCAGGCGCATCAGCGAGCCCTCGACCAACTGGAAGATCCGCGCGACCACGGCCGTGCCGGCGAGCTTGGCCAGCAGCAGCACAGCCATGCCGCTGAACGCGTGGCCACGGCCGAACAGGAATAGCGCCAGCAGCTTCACCGGAAAGAGCAGCAGCATCGGCACGAAGAACGCCAGCAGCGCGCCCCAGGGCGGCAGTGCGCGCAGCAGGTTCTCTAGCCGCGCCCAGAAGGGCAGGCGCGCCAGCCGCGCGACCAGCGCCGCGAGCGGGGCCCAGCCCCATTCCTCGAACAGCAGCACCGGCACGAGGATCGTGGTGGCAACGGCGCGAAACAGGGCGCGCAAGGCGCGCACGAGGGGGTTGTGCATGCGCGAAGGGTATCCGCACATGGCCGCGCGCCGCCGGGACCTTGCGGACCCGGCGGCGCATCGTTCGAAAAAGCGGCGTCTGCGCGCCTGTCTATTTGCGGCCGACGCTGCTGTCTTCCGCGGGCCGGAAGAACAGGTATTCGCCCCGGCCCAGTTCGGGCGTGACCTCGTAGCCGCTGCACCGCGTGACGTTGCACTGGATGATCACCACGCGCGGCCAGATGGTGGCCGAGGTCGGGAACCCCGGCATGTACTGCGGCACGTGCCAGACGCCGTAGTCGCCCACCGGCTCGGCGTTTTCCGTGCCGCTGGCGTTCTGCAGGCCGCTGCCCATGGGCATCCGCTCGATGCGGATGATCGGCGTGGCGGCGACCGACGCCGTCGCCACGCAACAGGCGGCCAGCCAGAGAGGAACGGTCCTGGTGTTCATGGTGATGGACTCCAGAGCCGACCTCATTGCGCGTCGGCCGGTGCCGAAGCCACCTCGTCGGCCGGTTCAGCCGGCAGGCGGCGCGTGATGCGCGCTTCCAGGATGTCCGGCTGCGGGGCCACGGCGCTCGCCATGACCGGCGCCGGCTCCGCCGCAGGTGCCGCGGCTTCTTCGGCGGGCGCTGCGGCCACGGGGGCCGGTGCCACTTCCGGCGCAGACACCGGGACGGCGGTCGCGGCCGGCGCGGGTTGCGGCGCCGGCTGTTCCTGCACCGGGGCTGCCATGGGCATCGCCTCGACCAGCGTGGCCGGTGCGGCAGGCTGCTGCACCGCCACGACCGGCGCGGGTGCCGGGGCCGGCGCCAACGCGACAGGCGCTGCAGGTGCCACGGGCGCCACCGGCTGGGGCACGGCCACCGCCACGGGGGCCGGCGCAGGTGCTGGAGCCGCGGCCACGGGCGCTACCGGCGCCGCCGGACGTGCCGCCACGGGCGCGCCGGCCGACGAGGCCTGCGGTCCGAACGCGCTCACGCGCTCTTCGGCGGTCATCGACTGCGGGCACTTCGAGCCGGTCATCTCCAGGGCCGCCTGGGCCGCCGGGTCCATGCAGTCCATGGCCAGCGACGCTGCCTTCATGCCCTTGTTCCAGAGCTCGCGGCTCATCTTCAGGCGCTTGCAGTGTTCGTCCGTCCAGGTGGTGCCGAAGCTCAGCCCGACCCCTGCGCCGTTGGCGCTGGCGCTGGTGCTGCCCATGCAGGTGTCGTTGCTGGTCGTCAGGTTCGGGCCGCTCACGGAGGGCACGTTCTTGACGGTGTAGCTGCCACGGTAGTCGACGGTGCTGGTCGTCGCGCCCGTGTTGTTGATGTTCTGTGTGCTGTTGCTGTCCACCGTGGCCCGGGAGGTGACTTCCGAGGGGGCGGAGCTGTTGAAATTCACCGCCTGGGTGTTGCCCTGGGCGTTGGTGGTGGCTGAACTCTGCGACTGGTTGTTGGCGCCACCCGCCGTGGTCTGCGCCAAGGCGCCGGCGGACAGGCCCAGCAAGGTCAGGGCAATCAATGTTTTCATTTTTTCGACTCCTTTGGGAAGCAGGGGAGGGGCGTGCCCCTCCCCGTTTCTGGTCCAACAACCGATGGTCCGGATCGCTCAGGGAGCGTTGGCCGTTGCGCCGGAGATCGCGCCACCGGCGGTGCCGCCACCGTTGCTGAAGCCCGCTGCGTTGCCCACGGCGAAGTTGATGACGCCCGTGGAACCGCCGGTCGAGCCCGACGTGGCCGAGGTCGTCGTGCCGTTGACGATGCCGTTGACCGCGCCCGAATTGGCGCTGAAGCCGGCCGTCGTGCCCGAGGTGCGCGTCACCACGGCCAGACCGCCGCCAGGACCTGCAGCGGTGGCTGCGGTGTTGTTGGTGGTGGAGCCGGCTGCGCCGCCTGCAGAGCCGCTCACGGGGTTGGCGCCGCCGCCGGCGTAGTTCGCATTGGCGCTCGAGGTCGCATTGGCCTGTGCATTCGCACCGCCTGCAGCCACGCCGTTGCCGGTCGTTGCTGCCACGCTGGTCACGCGTCCTTGCGTGGTGGCCGAGCCGCTGGCGGTGGCGCCGCCGACGCGCAGGAAGGCATTGCCTGCTGCGCCGCCCGCCGCGTTGGCCGTGGCCGACGAGGTGGAGCTGGCAGCGTTGTAGCTCAGTGCGCTGCCCGTTCCGGAGCTGGCGGCGACCGAGCCTGCCGAGCTGGAGGAGCCGGTCGTGGTGTTGGTGACGGCGAGCGCCACGCTGCTGCCGGTTGCGGTCCCGATGCCAGCCACGAGAACCACTGCCATGGCGATAAGAGTCTTCTTCATGATGCTTCCTCGATAGTGTTGAAACGAACCCGATCGCCGGGGAATCCGGCCATCAGCGACGGTCAGCGAGCACGGATTGAATGGATTCCGTTGCGACCGGGATGCAGTTTCAGCGGGGGGAAGGGATCGAAAAATGCCTCAGGCTGGGTAGTGCAAGGCTATGGCGAAAGCAATGCCCGAGGGCGTTTTGGGCGTTGGCAGAGAGCCGGTTCTAGGCCCTGTTCCCCTCGTGGGAACTATCACTTTGGTTCACAATCTGGCAATATTGCAACCGAAAGAAACCAAGGTAATCAAAAAAGCCGATAGCCGGAAAAAGAGTAGAAATCGATTAACTTTTGTTCACGAAGTCGCGACTTTTATCTGTGACAAGGGGGCTTAAATGGAAAACGATCTCGACATTTCATTGACCGATGTCGGTGGTGGCGCTAGGAAATTCTCCAATCCCGGCCAGTTCGGTGGGCTGCTGGCTCCCTCGGCGGATACCCTGCCGTGGCCGGACTACCTCACGGGCCAGGAAACCAAGCCCGTTCGTGTCCTGCTCGTCGACGACGACCCCTTTGTCCGCCGTGTCATCGCCCAGGAACTGCTGGGCGATCTGCGCATCCAGCTCGAAGGCCAGGCCGGTTCCCTGCGCGAGGGAAGGCGCCTCTTGATGCAGCATGAATTCGATGTGCTCATGGTCGACATCCGCCTCGGAGACGGCAGCGGATTCGAGCTCATCGAAGAGGCCAAGAAGCACCGCAGCGCGGCCGAGATCATCGTCATTTCCGCGCTGGAAGACGAGCCCCAGGTGTTGCACGCCTTCGAGCTCGGCGCCTCGGGTTACCTGGTGAAGAACGCCTGGTTCCAGAGCTATGCCCAGGCCGTGCTGCAGGTGGTGAATGGCGGGGCTGCCATCACCCCCCGGCTGGCGCGCCGGCTGCTCGTTCACCTGGACCACCAGCGCGCCAATCCGAGCCCGGTGCGCCCGCCGGACAGCAAGGCGACCCTGTCGGCACGGGAGCGCGAAGTGTTGCGACTTGTAGCCACGGGATATGTGACGGAAGAGATCGCGCTGCAGCTCACCATCAGTGCCCAGACGGTTAACGCGCACGTCAAGAACATCTACCGCAAGCTGCACGCCCATACCCGCGCGCAGGCCGTGAGTTTCGCCTCGCACCGGGGGCTGCTCTAGGGCGCGCTTCGGGCGCGCCGCGTTCGCAGCGGAGCCACCCATGCGCGCGCCCGCGCCCCCGCTCCCGCCGTATTTCCTGGAGGACCAGTTCGTGTGGCTTTCGATCGCCGCCTGGTGTGTGCTCCTGATCTGGCTGTGGCCGCGTGCCTCGCGCCAGCGGATGCTGCTGTGGGTGGGGCTCGCATTCGCGCTGCACCTGACGCCGGTGGTCGGGCAGGTGATTCGCGCGACCTCGGCGATCACCACACTGGGTACCGAGGTGCCGGCCGCCTTCTGGGCCCTGCAGGGGGTGAACGTCGCCGTGCTCTGCATGATCGTGGCCACCTGGTATTTCACGCGGCGCCGCCTCGTGCGCTACCGCCAGGCGCAGGCCGTGCTCGCCGAGCGCCGCCGCATCGCCAGCGACCTGCATGACGGCGTCGGTTCGCGGCTGGTGGCCCTCATGGCCAGCTACGACCCGCGCTCCGCCGACGCCCGCGAACTGTCGATGGCCCTGCAGGCCTGCCTGCTGGAGCTGCAGATGACGGTCGACTCCCTCGACGACCAGGCCGACACCAGCATCGGCGAGCGCCTGGGCCACCTGCGTTACCGACTGCAACCGGCGTTCGACCGGCTCGGCATCACGCTCGTGTGGAACGTGCAGGACGTGGTGCTGGCGCCGCCGCTGTCGCCCGAGGCCGCGATGCAGCTGTGCCGCATCGCGCAGGAGGCCTTGTCCAACGTGCTGCGCCACTCGCAGGCGACCCGCGTGGAGGTGCGCTTCGGCCCGCGCGAACGCTCGCACGGCCTGGTGCTCGAAGTGCTCGACGACGGGCGCGGCCTGGATGCGGCGGCCGGCGAACCGGGCGGCAAGGGCCTGCGCAGCATGCGCGAGCGCGCCGATGCGCTGCACGGCGAGCTGGCCGTCATGGACGCAGCGCCGCACGGGCTGCGCATCCGGCTCGTGATGCCCGGCGAAGTGCTGCCGCAGTCGGCGGTCGCGGCGCCGGCCGAGAGCACGTTGTAACCATCCCGCGCCGGTGCCCGGCGGGGGGCCTCGTCGCCTATGGCAAACTTCCGCGCTTTGCCAGGGACGCGCTCAAGACATGCAGAAAATCATTCGCCAGCTCGCCGTTGAAATCAAGGTCGGCGAGCACCAGGTGAAGGCCGCCGTCGAACTGCTTGACGAAGGCGCCACGGTTCCGTTCATTGCCCGCTATCGCAAGGAAGTCACGGGCGGCCTCGACGACATCCAGCTGCGCGAACTGGAAGCCCGGCTGTCTTACCTGCGCGAACTCGAAGACCGCCGCGTGGCGGTGCTCAAGGCCATCGACGAGCAGGGCAAGCTGACCCCCGAGCTGCGCGCCGCGATCGAATTCGCGCCCACCAAGCAGGAACTCGAAGACCTGTACCTGCCGTTCAAGCAGAAGCGCCGCACCAAGGGCCAGATCGCCCGCGAATTCGGCATCGAGCCGCTGGCCGACAAGCTCTTGGCCGACCCCACGCTCGACCCGGCCGTCGAGGCCAAGGCCTTCCTGCAGCCCGCCACCACGCTGGACGACGGCAAGCCGGGCCCCGATTTCTCCACCGTGCCCCTCGTGCTCGACGGCGTGCGCGACATCCTCTCCGAGCGCTGGGCCGAAGACGCCGTGCTGGTGCAGCGCCTGCGCGAATGGCTCTGGAACGAAGGCCTGCTCAAGTCCACCCTGATGGCCGGCAAGGACGAGAACAACGCCGACATCGCCAAGTTCCGCGACTACTTCGACTACGACGAACCCATCGGCCGCGTGCCTTCGCACCGCGCCCTGGCCGTGTTCCGCGGCCGCGCACTCGAGGTGCTCGACGCCAAGCTCGTGCTGCCCGTCGAACCCGAGCCGGGCAAGCCCAGCATCGCCGAAGGCAAGATCGCGCTGCACCTGGGCTGGAGCCACGCGGCCCGCCCGGCCGACGACCTGCTGCGCAAGTGCGTGGCCTGGACTTGGCGCGTGAAGCTCGCGCTGTCGACCGAGCGCGACCTGTTCACCCGCCTGCGCGAAGACGCCGAAAAGGTCGCCATCAAGGTGTTCGCCGACAACCTGCGCGACCTGCTGCTGGCCGCGCCCGCCGGCCGGCGCGTCGTGATGGGCCTGGACCCCGGCATCCGCACGGGCGTGAAGGTGGCCGTGGTCGATTCGACCGGCAAGCTGGTCGAGACCGCCACCGTGTTCCCGCACGAGCCGCGCAAGGACTGGGAAGGTTCGCTGCACACCCTGGGCAAGCTGTGCGCCAAGCATGGCGTGAACCTCATCGCCATCGGCAACGGCACCGCCAGCCGCGAGACCGACAAGCTGGCCGGCGACCTCATCAAGCTGCTGGCCAAGATGGCCGCGCAGGCCGGTGCGCCCGAAATGACGGTCGACAAGGTCGTGGTGAGCGAAGCCGGCGCGTCCGTCTATTCCGCCAGCGAATTCGCCTCGCAGGAAATGCCCGACGTGGACGTGAGCCTGCGCGGCGCCGCCTCCATCGCGCGCCGCCTGCAGGACCCGCTGGCCGAACTCGTGAAGATCGACCCCAAGAGCATCGGCGTGGGCCAGTACCAGCACGACGTGAACCAGAGCGAACTCGCGCGCACCCTGCAGGCCGTGGTCGAAGACTGCGTGAACTCGGTGGGCGTCGACCTGAACACCGCCAGCGTGCCGCTGCTCAGCCGCGTGTCGGGCCTGTCGGCCAGCGTGGCCAAGGCCGTGGTGCGCTGGCGCGAGGCCAACGGTGCGTTCTCCACCCGCAAGCAGCTGCTCGACGTGACCGGCTTCGGCCCCAAGGCCTTCGAGCAGAGCGCCGGCTTCCTGCGCATCCGAGACGGTGCCGACCCGCTGGACATCACCGGCGTGCACCCCGAAACGTACCCGCTGGTCGAGCAGATCATCGTCAAGACCGGCAAGCCCATCGCCGAGCTGATGGGCCGCGCCGACATGCTCAAGACCCTCAAGCCCGAGCTGTTCGCCAACGAGAAGTTCGGCGTCATCACGGTCAAGGACATCCTGGGCGAACTCGAGAAGCCCGGCCGCGACCCGCGCCCCGACTTCAAGGTGGCGCGCTTCAACGACGGCGTGGACGACATCTCCGACCTCACCGAGGGCATGATCCTCGAAGGCACCGTGAGCAACGTGGCCCAGTTCGGCGCCTTTGTCGACCTCGGTGTGCACCAGGATGGCCTGGTCCACGTGAGCCAGCTGAGCCATAAGTTCGTCAACGACGCCCGCGAAGTCGTCAAGACCGGCGACATCGTCAAGGTCAAGGTGATGGAAGTCGACGTGGCCCGCAAGCGCATCGGCCTGTCGATGAAGCTCGACGCCGCGCCCGCACGCCGCGACGGTCCGCGCGACAACCGCTTCGAAGGGGCAGGGCGCGGCCAGCAGCAGCAAGGCCGGCGCGACAACTCGCCGCAGCCGGCGGGGCAGATGGCGAGTGCGTTTGCCAAGCTGCAGGGGTTGCGCAAGTAAGCACCCCGCGGACCGCACGTTTCTTGCAGACACCGCCGGCATGAAAGCCCTGCGCATCTACGCCGGCCCCGCGGCCCGCCAGCACATCGAGCAGCACGGCCTGCGCCCGCAGGACGTGCGCACCGTCCCCGGTGCGGCCGGCGGGCCCAAGGGGCTGATCCTCGGGCCGCTCGATCGCTTCATCTTCGGGCGCTGGCTCACGCAGTCGAGCCAGCCGGTGGACCTGGTGGGTGCGTCGATCGGCGCGTGGCGGCTGGCGACGGCCTGCCTGGCGGACCCGGAGGCGGCCTTCGGGCGCTTCGAGCACGACTACGTGCGCCAGCAGTTCGAAGTGCCGCCGGGCCAGAAACGGCTCAGCCCGCACCAGCTCAGCGAACGCTTCGCGGAAAGCCTCGACACCTTCTACGGCGGACGCATCGGCGAGGTGCTGGGCCATGCGCGCTACCGGCTGCATGTGGTGACCTCCCGCGGGCGCCACATCCTGGGGCGCGAGGGCAGGGCGCGCACGCCGGTCGGCTACCTGGGCGCCTTCGCGAGCAACAGCCTGCACCGCAAGAGCCTGGGCGCCTGGCTGGAGCGCTGCGTGTTCTCCACGCCCGGCGCGGCCTTGCCCTTCGGCACGACCGACTTCCGCACGCGCCAGCACGCGCTGAGCGAGGCCAACTTCAATCGCGTGCTGCAGGCCTCGTGTTCCATTCCGTTCCTGCTGGCGGCGGTGCACGACATTCCGGGCGCGCCGCGCGGCGCCTACTGGGACGGCGGCATCACCGACTACCACCTGCACCTGGACTACCAGCCTGCCGACGAAGGCATCGTGCTGTACCCGCACTTCCAGCAGGCCGTGGTGCCGGGCTGGCTCGACAAGGGGCTGCGCTGGCGCCACAAGTCGACGCGCTTTCTCGACCGCATGGTGGTGCTCGCACCGAATCCCGAGTGGGTGAAGACGTTGCCCCACGGCAAGCTGCCCGACCGCAAGGACTTCATCCGCTTCGCGAACGACGCGCAGGCCCGCATCGCGGCCTGGGGTCAAGCCACGCGCGAGGCGACGCGCCTGTCGGACGAGTTCGAAGCCTGGCTCGGCGACGACGGGCGCTCGCGCGACATCCTGCCGCTCTGAACTCACCTTGTCCCGTCGGGGACAAACCCTGAGCGCCGGCGCTGGAGGGCGCTTCGAGAATGGCCCGATCCATGCCATCCGAAGGGTTCCCGACCATGCCGCACGCCACGCTCTCCCGTCGCCGTTTTTCCCTCGCCACCGCGGCCGCCGCAGCCAGCCTCGCCGCGCCGTCTTTCGCGCAGAGCGCCTGGCCGAGCAAGCCGATCCGCATCGTCGTGCCTTACACGCCGGGCGGCTTCACCGACCAGATGGCGCGGCTGGTGCAGGCAGGCCTGCAGACGCGTCTCGGCCAGCCGGTGGTGATCGACAACAAGCCCGGCGCCAACAGCCTGATCGGCGTCGATGCCGTGGCCAAGGCCGCGCCCGACGGCAGCACCTTCGGCGTCGTCATCGCGGCCTACACGGCCAACACCACGCTGTACCCCAAGCTGCCCTACGACCCGCGCAAGGACCTCGTGGGCGTGTCGCTGATGGGGGTGTCGCCGCTGCTGGCGGCGGTCAACAACGACGCGCCGTTCAAGACCGCGCGCGAGCTCATCGACTACGCACGCAAGCATCCCGGCAAGGTGAGCTTCGGCTCGTCGGGCAACGGCTCGGCCGCGCACCTCACGAGCGAGCTGTGGAAGTCGCTCACGCAGACCTACATGATCCACATCCCGTACCGCGGCGCGGTGCCCGCACTGACCGACCTGATGGGCGGGCAGATCCAGCTGTTCTTCGATGCGCCCACGGGCCTCATCAACCAGGGCAAGGCCGGCAAGGTGCGTCTGATCGGCGTGGCCGGCGACAAGCGCCTGCCGGCCGTGCCCGACGTGCCCACCTTCATCGAGCAGGGCTTCGCGGGCTTCACCGGCAGCACCTGGGCGGGCATGCTGGCACCGGCGGGCACGCCGCGCGAGATCGTCAAGCGCATGTCGGAAGAGGTGGCGCGCATCATCAAGAGCGATGAGACGCGCGCCAAGCTCGATGCCATGGGCACCTTCCCGGCGGGCAGCACGCCGGAGGAGTTCGACGCGTTCATTGCGTCCGAGACCACCAAGTGGGGCAAGGTGATCCGCACGGCGGGCGTCAAGCTCGACTGAGCGGCCCCACGCTGTTTCAGGGCGCCAGCACCAGCACCTTGAACTGGCTGGGCACGATGCGCATGCCCACGATGTTGCAGCGGTTCTGCACCGCCAGGCTGGTCATGCGCGTGCACGGCGTGCCCTTGAGCAGCACCGTGAAGGCGCCGGTGATGTGGCGCGACGGCCCCATCACCGTCTGCGACACCACGCCCATCAGCACGCCGGCGTTGTCGCCATTGGTGATCGGCGTGGTGGTCGCCATGTTGTGCACGGGCGTGCCGCCGTACAGGATGTTCCAGGCGTTGGGCAGGGCCGTCGGCCCGAGCGCGATGTTGGGGTAGGGCACGGGCAGCGCGGGCGGTGTCTTGCAGACATCGGGAAACGCGAGGTCCATTCCCATCATCTGTGCGTTGGCGAACATGGTTCTGGCTCCTTGTCGATATCAACCCATGTGGATCTGTTCGGCGTCGACCTTCACCAGCGCCTGGCTGGTGACGAAGGTGTTCTTGGCGTGCAGGCGCAGGCTTTGCGAGGCCTGCATGTCGATCTGGCCCGCACGCACCTGCTCGACCTCTTCGGTGAGGCGAAAGCTCGAGCGCGTGAGCAGGCTCAGGCGGTCGAGCACGGTCTCCAGCGTGCGGCCCACGAAGCGGGCGACCAGCGTGGTCACGCGCACCTCGGCGCCGCGGTAGGCCATGTCGGTGATGTCGACGGTGGCCTTGTCGGCCTGAAGTGCGAACGCGGAGGCCTGCAGCGCGATGCCGCCGCGCCGCGAGCGGATCGTGAGGTCGCCCTCGGCCACGAGCTGCGACTGGCTGGGGTCGACCTGCGTGACGACTGCGATCAGAAACAGCTGGTCGCGCTGCGGCCCGGCCACGAGCACGACATCGCCCACGGCGGGCTGCAACAGGCAGCTCGCGGCGCGTGGGCAATGCCAGGGCGCACTGCCTGTCTGCGGCTCGACGACGAAGCGGCCGTCGGGCAGCGATTGCACGACGGTGCCGAGCGCGCTGCCGGTCCAGGCCGGTGCGGCGACCGCGGGCAGCGGCTTGCGCAGCAGCGCGTGCATCTCGGTCTCGGGCATATCCGACGACGGCGAAACAGGTTCGCGAAGGACTCGGTGATTCATGGCGGGGTGTCCTGTGGATCGGACGGCAGCGGCCGGCCGAAGGTGTCGCGGCCGGCGCGTTGCGGGCGGCTCGCACGGGCGGCGGAAAAGCGCTCGGCCTCGAACAGCGCGGGGTCGCTGTCGAGCACGCCGAGGCGGTCGCTCCAGCGCACGCCGGTCTCGATTGCCCGGTGCATCTGGGTGCGGTGGAAGGTGGCGCCGCGCAGGTCGGCATCGGCGAGGTCGGCGTAGGAGAAATCCGCGTACACGAGGTGGCTGCGAGCGAACGCGGTGCGGCGGCAGCTCGCGCGGTGGAACACGCACTGTTCGAGCCGCGCATCCGACAGGTCGGCGTCGTCGAGCCGGGCACCGACCCACAGGCTCTGGTCGAAATGCCCGCCGCGCGCATCCACCCGGCGCAGGTCGGCTTCGGGAAACAGGCACTGCGGCGCCTGCACGCCCGACAGCACCGCGCCTGCGAGCTTCGCGCCCTTGAAATTGCACTGGCTCAGGCGCGCGCCGGCGAAGTTGCAGCCCGTGAGGTCGGCGTCGATGAACTGGCACAGATGAAACGACTGCGCCGAGAAGTCCTGCCCCGCGAGGTCGGCCTCGCCGAAGATCACGTTGTGGAAGCTCGCGCCCTTGAAGTGCGTGCCGCGCAACGCCGCGCGGTAGAAGACGGTGGTGTTCAGCGCCGTGTCGTCGAAGCGCGTGCCGTCGAGGCGGCATTCGCCGAACACCGACTTCGTGAGGTCCGCACGCCCGAAGCCCGCGCCGTCGAGCGTGCTCTGGTGAAAGGTGGCCTGGCCCGCCTGCGCCGCGCTCATGTCGACGCCGCTCAGGTCGGCCTCGGAGAAGACGGCGTGGGCCATCGCCGCAGACTGCAGGCGCGCGCGGGGCAGGGCGCAGCGGTGGAAGGCGGCATGTTGCAGGTCGGCGCTGTCGAGCACCGCGTCGTCGAAGCGGCAGCTGTCGAACACCGATTCGCCCAGCCGCGCGCCACGCAGGTTCGCCCGACGGAAATCGCAGGCGCCGAAGCTGCCGCCGCGCAGGTCCATGCCGTCGAAGTCCATGCCCTGGAAGTCCTGGTCCTGGAGGTGGTCGCCGCCGCGGAGCTTCGCTGCCAGCTCGGCCGGCGTCATCGGGCCGGGTCCGCGGCGCGGCGCGGGAGGGTCTTGGCCTGTTCGAGGTGCGCGCCGTGCGTGTCGGTCACGCTGTCGATCAGGGTCTGCGAGACGTCGGCGCGGAACAGGTTGGCCTCGCGCAGGTCGGTGCGCACCAGGCGGGCTTTCTGCAGGCTGGCATGCATGAGGTTGGCGCCGCGCAGCGAGGCCTGCGTGAAGTCGGCGCGGATGAAAAGGCTTTCGGGCGCATCGCAGCCGCTGAGGTCGGCGCCCGTGAGGCTGCAGGCCGACAGGTCGCAGGTGTCGAGCGTGGCACGCACGAAGCGCGCGCCGTCCAGCGGCATCTCGCGCAGGCCGCATTGCACCAGCGTCGCGTCTTCGAAGTCCATGGCGCGCAGGCTGCTGGTGCCGACGAAGCAGGTGGTGTGCAGGGTGGCGCCGCGAAAGACAATGCCGGTGTCGCCCGGCGTGTGGGCCCAGGCGCAGGCTTCGAGCCGGGCCGCGCTGAAGTCGAGCCGCTCGGCGATGCACGAGATCAGGCCGACCTTGTGGAGCGTGGCGTTGCGAAAGCTGCAGTCCTGCAGGCGGGTCTGTTCGAGGAAAGTCACGTAGGAAAGGCGCGCTGCATCGAAGCGGCAGTGGTCGACCTGCAGGCCGAGCACGGTCAGGTGCTCCAGCGAGGCCTGCGAGAAATCGCAGTGCTCGAAGTGCGTCTGCTCGAGCGTGGTGTGGTGCAGCTGCGCGCCGGTGAACACGGTGCGGACGCAACGGGCCAGGCTGAGGTTCGCGCGGTGCAGCACGCAGCCCGCGAGCGAGGCCTGGGTGAGGCGCGCACGCACGAGCACGGCCTCGGTGGCATCCGCGTCATCGAGCCGGGCGCCTTCGAGGTTCGCGTGTTCGAGCAGCGTGCGGTGCAGGCGCGCGCCGCGCAGGTCCATGCCGGACAGGTCGGCGCCGGTGAGGTCCATCTCCGACAAGTCCCTCGTGGTGGTCATGGCGTTATGCACGCGCTGGCGCGCTTCGACGGCACGTTCGCCTTCGAGCACGTCGGCGGGCGACTGGTGCTGCGCGCCCATCCGGTACATGTCGATCAAGCCACGCTGGCCCTTCTCGACCACCTCCGCGAAGGCCTGCTGCTGCGCGGGCGGCAGCGCGGACGTGCCCGTGGCGGCGGCGATGCCGAACATGCCCTGCAGCACGGTCTGCGCGTCGAAAGCGGGCGGGCCCTTGGTCGTGGTGCGGTCGATGTTCGAGACCAGCTCTGCGGAGTCGAAGCCGACCTGGCGTGACTCGGCCGCATTGAGTTGCCCCGCACGTTTCAGCTCGCGCCGCCCGTCGTCGAGCGCCTTGCGCTGGTCCTGCGTGAAGCGCCGCGTGCGCTCGATGAACTCGGGCAGCTCGGCGAGCGTCGGTGCTTTGCGAAAAGGCTCGGGCAGCGGCCGTTCGCGCAGCAGACGCGGATCGTGGTCGGCCTCGCGCGCCTGCTGCATCAGGTCCGCGCGCAGCCGGTCGCCGCGCTCGCGCATGTTGCGCACCAATGCGGATTCGTCGCCGTCGTCCAGGGTGTCGAGCCACGGGCCGATGGCCTGCGCGGGCAGCAGCTCGTCGTCGCGGGCGGCATGCAGCGCGCCAGTCTCGGGATCGCAGCGGCGCTGGAGGAGGGCGAAGTAGTGCGCCAGCGGGCGCGGCGCATCGCCCGCGGCTTCGATGGCGGGCATCACATGGGTCACGTCGTCGGCGTCGTCTTCCACGATGTCGATTTCGCCGTGGTGGATCAGCGCCACCTGCGCGCGGTGCGGAAAGAACCAGGCCGTGGTGAGGCGCATGGGCACCTCGTCGAACTGCTCCGGCTCGCGGCCGCGACCGCTTCGACGCGCGATGAAGGCGCGCGCACGCCAGTCGGGCAAACGCCCGCGCTGCACCGACTGCGTGGGGTGCATGTGCCAGATCTCGTAGGGCGTGCCGCCGGGGATGTGGTTGCGCGCGGGCCAGCGTTGCTGCGGCGGTGCGGCGTTGAAGAAGCCCCAGTCCATGTCTTCCGAAAAACCGGGGAACAGGTGCTCGCGCCAGTGGCCGTCGTACTGACGGCCGATGAGGCGCATGCGGCTGGGCCGGGTCAGCTCGATCGGGCCGAAACCGGCCGGCTCGGTCTCTCGGTCAGGCCGGTCGATGCGCTGCTGCGGGTCTTCGATGTTCGGCAGGCGCTGCACCTGCAGGCCGTTGACGGTCTCGTGCGCGTGGCCGATGCCCTGCGGGTTCTCGGCAAAGCCGGGGCCGCCGTAGGCGCGCGTGGCGTCGAGCCGCATCGATTCGAAGGGCTGCGGCGCGGTGGAACGGCCGTCGAGCCAGAAGCGGTCGCCGAACACCAGCAGCTGGCGCGAAAGCTCACCCACGCGCATCGCGACGGCGCAGGCGGTCTTGTCGTCCTGATGGTGCGTGTAGGCATGGCCGGTGGCCAGGAACTCGGCGTGGGGTTTGGGAATGCCCAGGTCGATGGCGTCGGTGGGGCCGAGTTCTTCGGCGGCGATCTTCCAGAACTCCGGCTCGGGCAGCAGCACGGGCGCGGCGTCCATCGACACCATGCCCATCAGCGTGACGCCCAGGCGTTGCTGGCGGCCCCGCAGGAAGGGGCGCGTGATGACGCTCAGCCGCAGCGGCTTGACGGTTTTCAATGGGGATCAGCTCCGTGCGGGCGCCACTTCGAGCGGCGTGCGCTGCCGGTCGACCGACACCACATCGGGATGCGCCGGGTCCTGGACCAGGTGCAGGGTCGCGCCCGGCACCGCGAGGCGGGGCAGCAGCAGCTCGTCGACCAGCGTGCGCAGCACCACGCTCGGCACCGGGGACGAGGGCGGCATCTGCAGCGTGAATTCGAGCGCGACCATGCACTGGCCGTGGCTGCCCGGGCTGGTGAGCTGGTGTTCGGAGCGCCGCACCTGGGCCACCACGCCGTGCGTGGCCACGCCGGCAAGGCCCAGGCGCTCACCGATGCGCCGTTCCTGCGTGTACCTGCGCTGCTCGCGCGTGGCGGTGACGACCACCGCGACGCCGGCCAGCAACGCCCCGCCCATCATCACGGCGAAGACGCTCCAGAGGACCTGTTCCCAGATGGGCATTGGCGATGCGATCGGTCGGCGGCTCAGACCTTGACGGTCATCGCCTTGGCGGCGAAGGCCAGGCCGCCGCTGGCGATCTTCATGCCGATGTTCGCGACCTTGAGCATCTTTCCCTCGATCTCGGTCGCCGAATTCTGCGAGCGGAACACCGCCACGTCGAGCCGTATGCCCGAGAACTGCGAGTTGAGGATGTAGTTCTGCTGGCGCAGCCCCCACAGGTCGAGCGCCAGCCCGACCGCCGAGAAACGCGCCCCCACGCCGCCCGCGCGGTACCAGCGCCAGTCGTTGCTCTTGGCGTAGTTGTTGATGTAGGTCTTCGAGTTGTTCGTGTAGTCGTTCGTGATGTTCTTGTAGACCTTGGACGTCGTGTTGTAGACGTTGGTGTTGATCACGTGCTGCGTCGTGTTGTGGATGTGGTTCGTGGTGTTGAAGGTCACGTCCGGCGAGGTGTGGACCGTGGGGCCGGTCACCGTAGTGTTCGACGGACCGTTCACATGCACGGTGTTCGACGTGTTGATGGTGTCGTTGCGGCCTGCGCTCACGAAGCGGATTTCCTGCCCGTCGATGGTGCCGTTGAAGCCGCCGCTGATGGCGAGCGTCACGCCACCGGAGATGGTGTCGTTCAGCCCGCCGCTGAGCGTGCGCGTCTTGCCGCCCGTGATGCGCTGCGTCACGCCGCCGCTCACGGTTTCGCTGAAGCCGCCCGTCACGTCGCGCGTGTCGCCGCCGGTGATGGTTTCCGTCGCGCCGGCGGTGATGTCGCGCGTCTCGCCGTCCTGGTAGGTGGCCGACTCGTGGCCCTTGATGAGGGTGGTGCGGGTGCCGTCGGTGGTGTGGGTCTCGTCGGCTTCCACTTCGACATCGAGGTTGCGCTCGGCGTGCAGCAGGATCTGCTCGGCGCCTGCGCGGTCCTCGAAGCGCAGCATGTTGGCCTGGTTGGCTGCGCCGCCTGTGCTGGAGCGCGTGAGGATGCCGCTGGCCGTGGCGTTGGCGGGCAGTTCCCACGGCGGCATCTGGTCGCTGTTGTAGACGCGGCCGGTGATGATGGGGCGGTCGGGCTGGCCGCCGATGAAATCGACGATCACTTCCTGGCCCACGCGCGGCATGTGCATGGTGCCGTAGTTGGCGCCGGCCCAGTTGCTCGACACGCGCACCCAGCACGAGCTGTTCTCGTCCGACTGGCCGTAGCGGTCCCAGCGGAACTGCAGCTTCACGCGGCCGAAGCGGTCGGTCCAGATCTCTTCAGGGCCGACCACGGTGGCGGTCTGCGGGCCATTGGTGCGCGGGCGCGGCGTGGTGCGCGCAGGGCGGTAGGGCACGGCCGAGGGCAGCACGGTGAAGTCGAACTCGCACACCGATTCGCTGCTGCCGCCGGTCGAGTACTCGGGCTCGCGCAGGTCGTAGCGCGTCCCGGTGACGAGGTACTCACGGTTGTCGGCCTCGCGCGGGCAGTGCGTCATCTCGAACAGGTGGCCCGGCGCCATGCCCACCACGTTGGTGTGGCCCGAGGCCAGCTCGTGCGCGCATTGCAGCTCCTGCAGGCGGATCTTCGCGTAGGCGTCGCCTTGCTGGTGCTCGCTGTAGCCGCCGAGCCATTCATAGACTTCGTAGGTCGCGTGGTCGTGGCCCTTGGGGTCCTGCTGAACGCTTTGCAGTGAGGCGCGCGACTTCTTGAAGTCGAAGTCGTCGAGCATCACGCGGCCCGAGGTGATCTGCTCGGCCACGCGCCAGCGGTCGATGCAGGGCTCCAGCGCATTCACCACGCGGTCGCGCGGGCGGTAGGGAATGCGGGCGTGGCCCGGCAGCGGGTGGTAGCCGCCCGTGTCGTCGGCCAGCACCAGCAGGTGCGAGCCATTGCTGTGCTCGAAGTGGTACGCAATGCCTTCGTGCTCCATGAGGCGGCTCACGAAGGCGAAGTCGCTCTCCTGGTACTGCACGCAGTACTCCCAGGGGCGGTAGCTGCCCGTGAGGCGCTTCTCGAACTGGAAGCCGTACTTGCCCAGCACCGCATCGAGCACCTCGGGCACGCTCTGGTTCTGGAAGATGCGGCAGTCGGTGGTGCGCGTGAGGTACCACAGCCAGGGCTGCACGAGCGCGCGGTAGATGTAGTGGCGGCCGGTTTCGTTGGCGCGCCCGACGAGCTCGAAGCGCACCACGGTGCCGTTGAGGTGGCGCGTTGTGCCGTCGTCGGCAATGGCCAGCGTGAGCGAGGTGCCGAGCAGGCGCTTCAGGTCGAGGTTGAAGCTGGTGCTGACCATGTCGACCTCGAACTCGAAGAGTTGCGAGAGTCCTTCGTGCCCCCGCATCGCGCGGAACTTGAGCTGTTCGGCGCTCAGGACGGTATGGACTTGGACGGTACGCGGCATTCGACACTTCCCTGACCCCTCGGGCTTTCACGGATGCGAAGCCTCTGCAGATGGGGCCAGGCCAGTATGAAAACGCCGCGTGTCACATCCATGACGCGGCACATGCAAAAGGCCGTCGAAACGGCCTTTTGTGAAAGCGAATGCACGCCTGCGCAGCAGGAGTGACGCAAAGGTTTTACATCGACGCTTCGAGCATCGCCTTGTAGTCGTCGCGCGTGGCCAGCCGCGGGTTGGTCTTGTGGCAGTGGTCGGCCATGGCGCCGTCGATGATCTGTTCGAACATCGCGGGCGTCACGCCCACTTCGGCCAGGCCCTTGGGCAGGCCCAGGCGCGCGTTCATGTCGCGGATCGCGTGGCCGAGGTCGCCGGCCGAGTCCAGGTGCATGGCCTGCGCCATGCGCTGCAAGCGCTGTTCCTTCTGCACCGACTCGGCACCCGAATTGAAGTGGATCACCGCCGGCAGGAAGAGGGCGTTGAGCGTGCCGTGGTGCAGGCGCGGATCAACGCCGCCCAGGCTGTGGCTCAGCGAGTGCACGCAACCCAGGCCCTTCTGGAACGCCATGGCGCCCTGCATCGATGCGCTCATGAGGTTCAGGCGCGCCTCGCGGTCGCTGCCGTCTTTCGTCGCGCGCTCGATGTGGCCCCAGGCGCGCTCCAGGCCGTCGAGGCCGATGCCATCGGCCGGCGGGTTGAAGGCGGCCGACATGAAGGTTTCCATGCAGTGCGCGATGGCGTCCATGCCGGTGGCGGCCGTGAGCCGGGGCGGCAGGCCGAGCGTGAGCTCGGGGTCGCAGATGGCGGCCTTGGGCATGAGGAACCAGCTGTGGAAGCCCAGCTTGCGGTGGTCGTCGACGATGACGATGGCGCCGCGCGCCACCTCGCTGCCGGTGCCGCTGGTGGTGGGCACGGCAATGAGCGGCACCGCGCGCTCGGTGATCTTGGGCGAGCCGCCTTCGATGGTGGCGTAGGTCTTGAGCGGGCCGTCGTGCGTGGCCGCGATGGCCACGCCCTTGGCGCAGTCGATGGCCGAGCCGCCGCCCACGGCGATGAGGCCGTCGCAGCGGCCGCTGCGGTACAGCTCGACGGCGGCACGCACCGCGGCCTCGGTCGGGTTGGAGGGCGTCTGGTCGAACACCGAGACCTCGAGATCGGCGATGGCGTCGAGCGCCTTCTGCAGCACGCCGGCCGCGCGCACGCCGGCGTCGGTGACGATCAGGGGGCGGTTGATGCCGATGCGCGCGCACTCGCTCGACAGGAGCTTGATGGCGCCGAATTCGAACTGGATCTGGGTGAGGTATTGGATGAGGGCCATGAGGGGGAACGCCCGAGGGCAGTACGATTGCTGACCGTTCGAATCTAACAAGAGGGGACATTCTTGCCCACCAACAAAACCCTTGCGTCTGTCGCACTGGGCTCAGCGCTGCTGACCGCCTCGGTCCACGCCGCCTGCCTCAGCGACACCCAGGTGGCCGACTTCGCCGCCGCGCAGGCGGCGCGCACGCCCGCCGCCGACATCGAGAACCTCAGCGAGGCCGACGCGGCCTGCACGCGCGCCAAGCTCAACGTGCTGCATGCGCGCAACCTCGGTGACGTGGTCGGCTACAAGGCGGGCCTCACCAACCCCGCGGTGCAAAAGCGCTTCAACTACGACCAGCCGGTGTGGGGCGTGCTCTACCAGCGCATGCTGCTGGACAGCGGCGCGGTGGTCGATGCGGCCTTCGGCGCGCGGCCGCTGTTCGAGGCCGACATGCTGGTGCGCGTGAAGAGTGCCGACATCCACAAGGCGAAGACGCCGGCCGAGGTGCTGGCCAACATCGACCAGCTCATTCCCTTCATCGAGCTGCCCGACCTCGCGGTGCAGACGCCCTCGAAGCTCAACGGCCCGGGCGTGGCGGCGATCAACGTCGGCGCGCGGCTCGGCGTGCGCGGGCTGCCGGTCGATGTGCCGGCCACGGCCGACGGCCAGTCCTGGATGCTCGAAAGCCTGCGCGACATGCGCGTGGTCATGAAGGACGGGCAGGGCAAGGAGCTGGCGACCGGCAAGGGATCGGACATCCTCGAGCACCCGCTCAATGCCGTGGTGTGGCTGGCCGGCGCGCTGGCCAAGGAAGGCATCGCGCTGAAGCCGGGCGACCTGATCAGCCTGGGCTCGTTCTCGCCGCTGCTGCCGCCCAAGGCCGGGCAGACGGTGGTGGTGAGCTACGAAGGGCTGTCGCGCATGCAACCGGTGGTGGTGTCTTTCAAGTGAGCACGACCACGACAGCGAACCGCCTCGCGCAACCCGCACTCACCCCGAAGATGGCCGGCGTGGTCGAGCGCATGGCGCGCGCGGGCCATCCGCCGCTCGACCAGCTCACGCCCGACGAAGCCAAGGCCTCGTACGAAAAAGGCGCGGGCGTGCTCGAGGTGCCCAAGCCCGAGCTGGCGCGCATCGAAGACTTCCACATCGCCGCGCGCGACGGCCACGCCATTCCCGCGCGGCTGTATGCGCCGTCGGCCGAGGTGCTGCCGGTGCTCGTGTACTTCCACGGCGGCGGCTTCACGGTCGGCAACATCCGCACGCACGACACGCTGTGCCGCGTGCTCAGCCTCAAGAGCGGCTGCGCGGTGGTGTCGGTCGACTACCGGCTCGCGCCCGCGCACAAGTTTCCGACCGCGTCGAACGATGCCTGGGACGCGTTCCAGTTCATCGCCACGCAGGGCGCGAGCCTGGGCCTCGACGGCACGCGACTGGCGGTGGGCGGCGACAGCGCGGGCGGCACGCTGGCGGCCGTGTGCGCCATCCTGGCGCGCGATGCCGGCCTGCCGGTGGCGCTGCAGCTGCTCATCTACCCCGGCATGGCCGCGCACCAGGACACCGAGTCGCACCGACGCCATGTGGACGGCCCGCTGCTGACCAAGGCCATGATCGACTTCTTCTTCGCCCAGTACGTGAACACGCCCGCGGACCGCGACGACTGGCGTTTCGCGCCCTTGCTGGCCGACGACGTCGACGACGTGGCGCCGGCCTGGATCGGGCTGGCCGAGGCCGACCCGGTGGTGGACGAAGGCATCGCCTACGCCGACAAGCTGCGCGCCGCGGGCGTGGCGGTCGACCTGGAAATCTACCGTGGCGTGATCCACGAATTCATCAAGATGGGCCGCGCGATTCCCGAAGCGCTGCAGGCGCAGAACGACGCGGCCCGCGCACTGAAAGAGGCATTGAACCCATGAGCGAGAACAACAACACCCCGGTCCGCCGCGAGGACTTCCACTACTTCCACCGCCTGCGCGTGCGCTGGGCCGAGGTGGACATGCAGAAGATCGTCTTCAACGCGCACTACCTGATGTACTTCGACACCGCCATCGCCGACTACTGGCGTGCGATGGCGCTGCCCTACGAAGAGGCCATGCATTCGCTGGGCGGCGACCTGTACGTGCGCAAGGCGACCATCGACTTCCGCGCCTCGGCCCGCATGGACGACGTGATCGACGTGGGCATGAAGTGCGCGCGCATCGGCAACTCGTCGATCATTTTCCAGGGCGGCCTGTTCCGCCAGGACGAATTCCTGGTGGGCTGCGAGCTCGTCTACGTGTTCGCCGACCCGGCCACGCAGACCTCGAAGCCCGTGCCCGCGGCCCTGCGCGAGACGCTGACGGCCTTCGAGGCCGGCGAGCCGATGCGCACCGTCGAGACCGGCGACTGGGCCACGCTCGGCGAAGGCGCGAGCGCGCTGCGCCGCGCCGTGTTCATCGAGGAACAGAACATTCCCAAGGAACTGGAGTGGGACGCGCACGACGCCGTCGTGCTGCACGCGGTGGCGCGCAACCGGCTCGGCCAGGTCATCGGCACCGGCCGGCTGCTGCCCGCCGAGGACGGCGTGTCGCACATCGGCCGCATGGCGGTGCACCGCACCTTGCGCAGCGGCGGCCACGGCGCGGCCGTGGTGCAGGCGCTCGAAGAGGCAGCCCGCGCACGCGGCGACCGCGAGGTGGCGCTCAACGCGCAGCGCAGCGCCGAGCGCTTCTATGCGCGGCTGGGCTACGCAGTGCACGGCCAGCCTTTCGAGGAAGCCGGCATCGCGCACATCGAGATGCGGCGCGCGCTGCGCTGAGCGCAGCAGCGCCTGCGCTCAGTAGCGGGCCGGCGGGTCCGGCACGTAGCCGGGGTCCGAGCCCGGGAAGGGCGACGGGCCCGACGGGCGCGGCCAGCGCTGCGGCACCGGGATGACGCCCGCGGCGACCAGGTTCTCGCGGCTGTCGTAGCGGATGCGGATCACCTCGTCGGGCTGCGAGCTGGCGCGCTCGAAGGTCGTCTTGCCGACGTAGGAGGTCTCGCGCCGTCCGTGGGCCGTGCCCAGGCTCGGGCTGGGCGCCGACTGGCGGGCCATGGCGCCGGCGGACGACTCGGCGGCCATGTCGGCATTGCCGGCGTTGCCGGCGGGCGGGGCTGCCTTGGCCCGCGCATCGCCCATCGACGACGGTGCCGGCGGCGCCTCGCTGCGCCGTTCGCGGTTGCTGTTGCCGCCGCTGTACTCGTCGCGCGACGGATAAGGCGTCACGACCGGCGGCGGCGGTTCCGGCCGGCGTTCGCGGAACATCGCGACGCCGATCACGCCCACGTCGTCGGGGCGGCCGGTGCGGCTCGCGTAGGAATTGCCGGCGGCGGCGAATTCGAAGGCCGCGATCTGCGAATCGCTCTTGCGCCAGCCCGCGATGTCGCTGCGCTCGCGCGGGCCGAACACGTAGCCGTTCTGGCCGACGCCGGCGGTTTCGCCGGTGACGACGTTGACGCCGTCCACCGACATCACGGCCATGATGCGTTCGCCCATCGCGTTGCGCGCCCGGATCGCATAGCGCGCGCCAGGACGGCCGGCCACCCAGTACTCGCCGCGGTGGCGGTAGATCGGCAGCTCGGCGCCGCTCGTGCGGTCGACGATGCTGATGTTCATCAGCCCGCCGATGCGGCTGGCACCGGAGGGGTACGGCCGCATCGGGCTTTCCGCCCCCGCCGACAGCGCGGTCAGGGCCAGGACGGTGGTGAGAAGAAGTCTGCGCTGCATCATGGTGGCTTCCTTGCCAGGAGTGGATCGATGCAGGCTTCTACGGCGGGGCCTCGCGAACGGGGTTAAGCGTCGCGCAAAAAAAATGGCGCTGTCGGTGAGACAGCGCCAAGCGCCCCCGGAAAGAAGGCAGGGACGCAGGGGAAATCAGATGTCTTCGAGCAGCGGGTAGGGCAGCGGCTCGACCGACAGCGCCGGTCCGCCGGGCGCACCCGCATGCAGGCCGCCGGCCTCGAGTGCGGCGATCTGGATCGAGATGAGCGCCGACCAGCCGCCGTCGGGCGCGGGCGCGGCCTGCGCCACGGTGCCCACGGGCTGTTCGGCGTCGTTGGCCGCGAACACCTCCTGGCCCGCGGCCAGCGGCGCGTCGGTCTGCGCGAGGTAGGTGCGGCGCTTGAGCGTGCCGCGGAACTGGCTGCGGGCCACGATTTCCTGGCCGGGGTAGCAGCCCTTCTTGAAGTTCACGCCACCCACCGACTCGTAGTTGATCATCTGCGGCACGAAGGCCTCGATCACCGGCGTGGTCAGCGTGACGATGCCGCTGCGCACCTCGCTCCAGGGCCACAGGGCGGCGTCGAGCGTCGGGCCCACGGGCGCCTTCTGGTCGGCCGGCGCGATCCACAGCGCGCGCGGCACGCCGTCGGCCGGGTACAGCGACACCACGCTGATGTCTTCGCCGATGGCCGTGCGGCGACCGGGCGGCAGGGCCGCATCGAGGCCGTTGGCGGTCAGGGCGGTGCCGGCCACGCCGTGCAGCGCGAACTGCTCGGTGGCGTCGGTCAGCTTGACCTTGGCGCGCAGCACGTACATCGACAGGCGCTTGAGCGTGGCCGCCAGGATGTCGCGGCTGCACACCAGCAGGATGAGTTCGGGTTGCGGGCGGATGCCGATGAAGCTGGCGATCACGCGGCCTTTGGCCGTGCAGAGCGCCGCCAGGCGGGCCTCGGTGGCGCCGAGCAGCGAGAAATCCTGCGTGAGCTGGCCGTGCAGGAAGCTGGCGGCATCGGGGCCTTCGGCGCGGATCACGCCGAGGTGGGGCAGGGTGCTCACCCCGTTGAGAACGACTGTGGTCATCGCTGAATTATCATGGCCGTGCCTGTTCCTTCGGGGCGGCAGGGATTCCCCGTCGCAGCGACGGGGCCGGCCGTTCCCGCGGGTCGGTGTCCATCTGCTTGCCAGCCCTTTTTCTTCCTCCGTCTTTTCCTCGGATTCGTGCGCAGCTTCTTCCTCACGCTCTTCCTGCTCGTGGCCTTGGCCGTCCTGGCGCTCGGCGGCGCCGGTCTCTGGTGGGTGCACCAGCCGCTCAAGTTGCCGACGCCCAGCGTCGACCTGTCCGTGGAGCCCGGCACCACGCCGCGCGGCATTGCGCAGGCCGTGGCCGACACCGGCGTCGACGTGCAGCCGCAGCTGCTGTACATGTGGTTCCGCGTCTCGGGGCAAGACCGCCAGATGCGCGCCGGCAGTTACGAACTGGAACGCGGTGTCACGCCCAAGCTGCTGCTCAACGTCCTGGTGCGCGGCGAGGAAGCCACGCGCAGCGTGGTGCTGGTCGAAGGCTGGAACATCCGCCAGGTGCGCGCCGCGCTCGCCAAGGCCGAGCAGCTCAAGCCCGAAAGCGTGGGCATGAGCGAAGACGCGCTGATGGCCGCGCTGGGCAAGCCGGGCCTGCACCCCGAAGGCCGCTTCTTCCCGGACACCTACACCTACTCGAAGGGCTCGACCGACATCGCGCTGCTGCAGCGCGCCATGCGGGCCATGGACAAGAAGCTCGAGGCCGCCTGGGCGGCGCGCGCGGCCGATTTGCCGCTCAAATCGGCCGATGAGGCGCTTATTCTGGCCAGCATTGTCGAAAAGGAGACAGGCAAGGCCAACGACCGCGCGGAGATTGCCGCCGTCTTCACCAACCGGCTGCGCATCGGCATGCCGCTGCAGACCGACCCCACCGTGATCTACGGCATGGGCACCGCCTTCGACGGCAACCTGCGCAAGCGCGACCTGCAGACCGACACGCCCTGGAACACCTATACCCGCGGCGGCCTGCCGCCCACGCCGATCGCTATGCCCGGCAAGGCCGCGCTGCTGGCGGCCGTGCAGCCGGCGCAGAGCAAGTCGCTGTACTTCGTCTCGCGCGGCGACGGCACGAGCCAGTTCAGCAGCTCGCTCGACGACCACAACCGCGCAGTCAACCGCTATCAGCGAGGCGGTGGCAGCAGCTCCCAACCCAAGGCGACCCAATGAGTTCGATCAGCAATGGCGGTCTGTTTCTGACGCTGGAAGGCATCGACGGCGCGGGCAAGTCGAGCCACCTCGACGCGCTGGAAGCCCGCTTCAAGGCGCAGGGCCGCACCGTGGTGCGCACGCGCGAACCCGGCGGCACGCCGCTGGCCGAGACGCTGCGCGGGCTGGTGCTCGAGCAGCCGATGAACCCGCTGACCGAATCGCTGCTGGTGTTCGCGGCACGCTGCGACCACATCGCCCAGGTCATCGAGCCGGCGCTGGCGCGCGGCGAGGTCGTGCTGTGTGACCGCTTCACCGATGCCACCTTCGCCTACCAGGGCGCGGGGCGCGGCTTCGACACCGCCGTGCTGGCGACCCTCGAACAGTGGGTGCAGGCGGGCCGGGCCGGTCTGCCGGCTTCGCAACTGCTGCAGCCGCAAGTGACCGTGTGGTTCGACCTCGCCCCCGAGATCGCCGCCCAGCGCCTGGCCGGCGCGCGCGTGCCCGACAAGTTCGAGGCCCAGCCTGTCGAGTTCTTCCGCCGCGTGGCGCAGGGCTATGCGAACCGCGCCGCCGCCGATGCGTCGCGCTTCGTGCGCATCGACGCAAGCCAGGCCCGCGACCAGGTCTGGCAGCAGATCGACACGGCGCTGGTGGCGCGTGGCGTGCTGTCGCCGGTGCAGGGAGCGGCGCAATGAGCGAGCCGGTGAACACGCTGACCCCGTGGCTGCGCCAGCCCTTGGCCGAGCTGCTGCGCCAGCGCGGCCATGCCTGGCTGCTGCAAGGCCCGTCGGGCATCGGCCAGTACGAACTTGCCCTGGCGCTTGCCGCCGCCTGGCTGTGCGAACAGCCGGTGGAGGAGGGCGGTGCCGCCTGCGGCCACTGTGCCAGCTGCCACGCCATCGAGGTCCGCACCCACGCCGACCTGTGCGTGCTGATGCCCGAAGTCGCGATGCAGGAACTGGGCTGGCCGCTCGATGAAAAAGCGCAGTCCGACATCGACGACAAGAAGCGCAAGGCCAGCCGCGAGATCCGGGTCGAAGCCATGCGCGACGCCGTCGGCTTTGCCCAGCGCACCAGCGCGCGCGGCCGCGGCAAGGTCGTGCTCGTGTATCCGGCCGAGCGCATGAACACCATCACGGCCAACGCGCTGCTCAAGACGCTCGAGGAGCCCGTCGGCGACGTGCGCTTCGTACTCGCCAGCGAGGCTGCGTGGCAGCTGCTGCCGACCATCCGCAGCCGCTGCCTGGGCTTCACGCTGCCGTGGCCCGAAACCGCCGAGGCCGAGGCCTGGCTGGTGGCGCAGGACGTGCCCGCCGCCGACGCCGCGCAGCTGCTGCGCGCCGCGGGCGGACGGCCCAGCGATGCGCTGCGGCTGGCGCGCTCGGGCCAGTCGCCCAAGGCGTGGTCGCTGCTGCCCAAGGCCGTGTCGCGTGGCGACGTGGGCGCGCTGGCCGACCAGGCGCCAGCCCAGGCCGTCGTCTCGCTGCAGAAGCTCTGCCACGACCTGATGGCCGTGGGCCACGGCGCCGAACCCCGTTTCTTCGACGCGGCCGACCTGCCGCCGGCCCCGCACAAGCTGGCGCTGGCACGCTGGTCGAAGTCGCTCGCCGCCGCCGCGCGGACCGCCGAGCACCCGTTCAACGCCGGCCTCATGCTCGAAGCGCTTGTGAGCGAGGCGCGAAGCACCCTAAACTCTGCCGCTCGCCGCCCATGAACCAACCTGTCGCTCCCGCCGCCGCTTCGTCCGCCACGCCCGCCCGGCCGAGCGTCATCCAGCTCGCCATCAAGGAAAAGGGCGCGCTCTACGCGGCCTACATCCCGCTGTTTGCCGAGGGCGGCATCTTCATTCCGACCACGCGCGAATACCGGCTGGGCGACGACGTCTACGTGCTGCTCACGCTGCCCGAAGACCCGCAGCGCTATCCGGTGGCTGGCAAGGTCGCCTGGATCACGCCGGCCCGCGCCGCCGGCAACCGGGCGCCGGGCGTCGGTGTGCGCTTTCCCTCGGACGAGAAGTCGCGCCAGCTGAAGGCGCGCATCGAAGCCGCGCTCGGTGGCTCCATGGCCTCCGACCGCCCGACCCAGACCATCTGAGTTCTTTCTCCGCCGCCGTCCCCGTGACGCGGAACTCCGGACACGGCGCGATCTCCCACAGGCGCGCCGCACTTCATCCTTTCCGATGTTCACCGACTCCCACTGCCACCTGACCTTTCCCGAATTCGCGGACCAGATGCCCCAGATCCGCGCTGCCATGGCCGCCGCCAAGGTCGACCGGGCGCTGTGCATCTGCACCAAGCTCGAGGAATTCGACGACGTGCAGGCCCTGGCCGCCCGCTACGACAACTTCTGGGCCAGCGTGGGCGTGCACCCCGACAACGAGGACATCGCCGAGCCCACCGTGGAAGACCTGGTGCGCCTGTCGGCGCGCCCGCGTGTCGTGGCCATCGGCGAGACCGGCCTCGACTACTACCAGATGGAAGAGCGCAAGGGCGGCCGCAGCATCGCCGACATGGAGTGGCAGCGTGACCGCTTCCGCGTGCACATCCGCGCCGCGCAGCAGACCCGCAAGCCGCTCATCATCCACACCCGCGACGCCTCGGCCGACACGCTGGCCATCCTCAAGGAGGAGGGCGAAGACGGCGCGGGCAGGGCGGCCGGCGGCGTGTTCCATTGCTTCACCGAAACCGCCGAGGTGGCGCGCGCCGCGCTCGATCTGGGTTTCTACATTTCCTTTTCGGGCATCCTGACCTTCAAGAAAGCCCAGGACCTGCGCGACGTGGCGGCCTTCGTGCCACTGGACCGCATGCTGATCGAGACGGACAGCCCGTACCTGGCGCCCGTGCCGTACCGAGGCAAGACCAACAACCCGTCGTACGTGCCCTTCGTGGCACAACAGATCGCCGAACTGCGACAAATGCCCGTAGAGGACATCGCCAAGGCGACAAGCGACAACTTCGAAACATTGTTCAGGGAAGTCAAATCATGAAAAATTACTTTAAGAAGTCGATATATCTTGTTGTCATGGCTGCATCTTTTGCAGCACATGCCGGTTCGTTCGAAGACTTTTTCCGCGCCGTGCGCGGAGACAACGCCAGCGGTGTGCGCACCCTGCTGAACCGCGGTTTCGACCCGAACACGCGCGACGAACACGGCCAGACCGGCTTGATGCTCGCGCTGCGCGAACCGTCGCCAAAGGTCATCCAGGTGCTGATGGAGTCGCCGCAACTCAACGTCGACCTGGCCAACGCCAAGGACGAAACGCCGCTGATGCTGGCGTCGATCAAGGGCCAACAGGACCTGGTGGTGCAACTGCTCAAGCGCGACGCCGCCGTCAACAAGACCGGCTGGGCACCGCTGCATTACGCCGCCAGCAGCGGGCAGCTGTCGATCATGAAGCTGCTGCTCGAGAACCATGCCTTCATCGACGCCCAGTCGCCCAACGGCACCACGCCGCTGATGATGGCCGCAATGTACGGATCGAACGACGCCGTGAAGCTGCTGCTGGCCGAAGGCGCGGATACGGCGATGAAGAACCAGCTTGGCATGACTGCGGTCGACTTTGCAGTGAAGGCGAATCGGGCTGAGTCTGCGGAGCTGATCAAGGCGGCTGGGGATGCGAAGGCGAATGCGGTGAAGGCGGTGCCGAAGGATGGGAAGTGGTGAGCGGCTGGATGGGTTGAGTGCGGCTGGGATGGCCCATCTGAAATCAACACAATGTGCATTATGTAAAATGACTTGCGTGCGTACGGAACGCTTGCCGCGGTGAACCAGAGAGCCTTGGCAGTCCTCGACCCGAGCCAAATGCCCTTCCGGCCTTCGCACTTCGCCCAGCCCTTCATTTCAGACCTGGGCGAAGTGGCCCCGAGTCGAATCAGCTCAGCGTGCTCCCATCCGGCAGCTTCGCAATCACCTTGATCTCGAACTGGAAGCCATAGAGCCACGTCACGCCGATCCCGGTCAGCGTCGGGTGCGGCGCTTCGCCCCAGTACTCAGGCACCAGCTTCCAGATCGTTTCGAAGTTCGATTCCGGGTCGACGATGAAGACCGTCACGTCGACCACGTCGTCGAAGGTGCAGCCCGCGGCTTTCAGGATGGCGTTCAGGTTGTCGAAGGCGCGCCGCACCTGCGCCTCCAATTCAGGTTCCGGCGAGCCGTCTTCGCGGCAGCCGACCTGCCCCGACACGAACAGGAAGCCGTTGGAGCGAATGGCTGGCGAATAGCGGTTGCGTTCGTAGAGCGCCTGGCGCCCGGGTGGAAAAACGACGTCGCGTGAGGCCATGGGGTGTTTTCTTTCTGCGGTGAATGAGGACGATGCAGGGACTTTAGGAAGCCATGCGCCATCGATAAACGGGCAAAGCCAACAATCACTGTTTGCAGATCCCAAACAATCGCCGCGCAGGAGCCTTCCCATGGACCGTTTCGATGCAATGCAGGCCTTCACCCGCGTGGTGGAAGCCGGCAGCTTCACCAAGGCCGCCGACACGCTGCACATGAGCAAGACCAGCGTGACGCAGTTGGTGCAGCAGCTGGAGGCGCGGCTGCGTGTGAAGCTGCTCCATCGCACGACGCGCAAGGTGAACGTCACGGCCGACGGCGCGGCGTACTACGAGCGTGCGGTGCGGCTGCTGGCCGACCTGGACGACGCCGAGACCAGCCTGTCGAGCGCCGCCGCCCTGCCCCGCGGCCGCCTGCGCGTGGACGTGCCCAGCCCGCTGGCCCGCATGATCCTGGTGCCCGCGCTGCCGGCCTTTCATGCGCGCTACCCCGACATCCAGCTCGACATGGGCGTGAGCGACCGCATGGTCGATGTGATCGGCGAGAACGTCGATTGCGTCGTGCGCGGCGGCGAGCTCACAGACCCCTCGCTCATGGCCCGCCGCGTGGGCGACCTGGAGCTCGGGGTTTATGCGGCGCCGAGTTACCTCGAACTGGCAGGCACGCCCGCGCACCCGCGCGAGCTGGAAGACACGCACCACCGCATCGTCGGCTTCCTGTGGTCGCGCCACGGCAAGACCTTTCCGTACGCCATGCGCCGGGGCGGCGAGCGCGTCGACGTGCAGGGCCGCTACGTGCTCTCGGTCGACGACGGCAACGCCTACCTTGCGGCCGGGCTGGCGGGCCTGGGCATCCTCTGGCTGCCGGACTACATGGCCGCGCCGCACCGGGCGTGCGGCGAACTGGTGCCGCTGTTCGAAGACTGGCAGCTCGATCCGATGCCGTTGTACGTGGCGTTCGCGCCGAACCGGCATGTGAGCGCCAAGCTGCGTGCGTTCATCGAGTGGGTCGCCGGGCTCATGGCGCAGCATGCGCCGGTCATCGTTCGCCCGGGCCCGTCGGGTTCAGGTTGACGCAGCCTCTGCTTCCTGCAGCGCGCGCCACATCACCTTGCCGCTGCCGCTCTTGGGCAGCGCGTCGATGAACTGCACCACGCGCGGCGCCTTGTACGCTGCCATGTTCGCGGCGCACCAGTCGATGATGTCCTGCGCGCTCACCGGCGGCTGCGCAGGCTTGAGCACCACCAGCGCCTTGACCGATTCGCCGCGGTAGGCGTCCCGGGTCGCGATCACGCAGGCCTCCTGGATGGCCGGGTGGCGGAACATCAGCGCCTCCACCTCGGCCGGCCAGACCTTGAAGCCGCTCGCGTTGATCATCCGCTTGAGCCTGTCGGTGACGAAGAAGTAGCCCTCCCCGTCCACATGCCCCATGTCGCCGGAGCGGAAGAACCGCTTGCCGTCGATCTCGACGAAGGCGGCCTCGGTGTCCGCCGGCCGCTTCCAGTAGCCCGCGAAGACCTGCGGCCCGTGGATCACGATCTCGCCCTGCGCTCCCGGCGCGACCTCGCGGCCCGTGTCGGGGTCGATCACGCGCGCGTCGGTGCTCATGAACGGGATGCCCAGGCACTGCAGCTTGGGCGCATCGGGCGGGTTGTAGTGCGAAGGCGCGGCGGTTTCGGTGAGGCCGTAGGCCTCGACGTAGCGCAGGCCGTACTGCTCGAACAACCGCTGCGCCACCGCCTGCGGCATCGCCGCCCCGCCGCCACCGATGGCCACCAGGCTCGACAGGTCGAAGCGCGCCACGTTCGGGCTGGCCAAGAGGTCAATGACCATGGTCGGGATGTTGGCCCAGTGCGTGACCTGGTGCGTGGCGATCAGCCGGCCCGCCAGCTCGCGGTGCCAGCGCGGCATCAGCACGGCCGTGGCACCCACCTGCATCGCCGCATGCATGACGCCCACCATGCCGGTGATGTGGAACATCGGCACGGCCACGAGGTGGATGCTCTGCGGCGTCACGTTGCCCCAGGCGTTGATGGCCATCGCGTTGTGCATCGCGTTCGCGTGGCTGAGCATGCAGCCCTTGGGCAGGCCGGTCGTGCCGCTGGTGTAGGGCAACAGGGCCAGTGCGTCCGCATCGGCGCGGGCCGTGGGCGGCGCTGCTTCGCAGGCCAGGCAGTCGGACCACGCGTGCACCGCGCCGCCGGCCAGCATCGGCAGTTCGCGCCGTGGCAGCAGCCACGGCGCCCAGGCTGCCGGCATGTCCTGTTCCGACAGCGCGGCCGGGTCGAAGGCATCGGTGAACTGCGTCACGACGAGGTGGCGCAGCTGCTGCGCCTGCGGCAAGGCATCGCTGGCTTTCGCGAGCTCGACCGCGAGGTCCGCCGTCGCGATCGCCACCTGCGCATCGGGGTCCACGATGAAGTGCTTGAGCTCCTCGGCGCGGTTCATCGGGTTGACCGGCACCACCACGGCATCGGCGCGCAGGATCGCGAAATGCGCGATCACCAGCTGCGGGCAGTTCTGCATCGCCAGCAGCACGCGGTCGCCGGGGCGCACGCCCAGCGCGTGCAGGCCGGCCGACAGGCGCTCGACGGCAGCCCACAGCTGCGCGTAGCTCAGCGTGCGGCCCATGAAGATGAGCGCTGCCTTGTCGGGAAAGCGGCGGGCATTGACCGCGAGGTTGTCCCACAGCGGTGTGCGCGCCGCGTGCAAGGTGCGCGGCAGGCGCCGGGGCCAGAACGTGTGATGCGGGCGGGTCTGCATGGCGTGCTCCTGGTGGGGGGTAACCGGTCGTTGGGCGTGCTGCGCCCTGCCCGCTTCCCGCGTGCCGGAGGCGGGAGCGATGTTCGGGAACGAGACGGCTACGGCTGGGGCTGGCCGGGCGCGATGCCCGCGCGCGCAAAGGCGGCCTGCGACTGGGCGCCGTTCATGTAGACGTCCTTGCGCGTCACCTCGCCGGCGTCGTTGACGTCGACCACGTCGAGCATCTCGACGCGCGCGGTGAACGGCTTCCCTGCCGTGTCCTTCAGCGGCAGCACCATCACCCACTCCAGCACCCAGTGCCGCGCGCCGAACAGGCTGCGCCGCAGTTCGAAGCTGAAGGGATAGCGGGCGAACACGCCGACGCAGTACTGGCGCAGTGCCTCGCGCCCGCGCACCGGCGCGGAACCGTCGTGCAGCCAGTAGGTCGTGTCTTCGGAATGCAGCGACGCGATGCCGTCGGGGTCGCGTGTTTCCCATCCGACGTGGTACCGCGCGAACAACGCTTCGGTCCCCAGGGCGGGGTCGGCGGGGTCGGTCTTGCCAGGAAACGCCATGTCTGTCTCCATCGGATGCGATGGAGAAAATTTACCGACTCAAAGTCGGTTTGTCAATCCGGGTGCGGATTCGACCCGTGTTGCTGCAGCCCGCACAGCATGGTTTCGAGCAACCGGCAGTGCAGCTGCACGGCGGCCATCGGGTCTGGCGCCGCCCCGCAGGCCAGCGCCGCTTCGGCCACCGCGCCGGCGATGAGCCGCGTGGCGGCCTCGATCTCTTCGGGTGGCGTGCCTGCCGGCATGATCGCCACCAGCCCGGTGCGGATCGAGTCCATGAAGTGACGGTCGTCGATGCCGCGCCAGCGCTCCCAGCCGAGCACCACGGGCCCGTCAACCAGGATCAGCTGGCGCAGGCCTTCCTGCGTGGCCGCTTCGAGGTAGATGCGCAGGTTGGTCGCGATGGTGTGGGGCGAGCGGTGCCCTTCGATGCGCTGGATGCGCGTGCCGAGTTCCGCTGCGAGCTCGGCCTGCACCGCATCGAGTACGGCCTCGAAGACATCGTGCTTGGCGCGGAAGTGGTGATACAGGCCGCCCTTGGCGATCCCCGCGCCGGCCGCGATGTCGTCGATGCTGACCGCCGCGAACCCCCGCTCGATGAACAGCTGTCGCGCCGAGGCGAGGATGGCCCCGACGGTGGTTGCGCTGCGCTTGGCCTGCTGGACCATGTGCGTCTTTCTCCTCGATGGCTGCTGCGCCACGTGAACACGCGGGCAGTATGGCACGCAGCATCGGTCCGGCAGGCCCGGGCGCAGCGCTGTCTCTGGCTCAACCCGCCGGCTGCGTCACTTTGCGCCAAGCCTCGTACAAGTCCTCAGCGGCCTCATCGCGCACCGGAAGCGAATGCAGCTTCATCTCACGCTGCTCCACCGGCCGGGCGATCTCGACGTAGCCGCGCGCGGCCGACAGGTCGAAGGGCTCGCCGTCCTCGTTCGAGTAAGCGTAGAACACCTCCTTCACGCCCGACAGGTACATCGCCGTCAGGCACATCGAGCACGGGTAGCCGCTGGCGTACACGGTGCAGCCCGACAGGTCGGTGCTCTTCAGGGCCTTGGCGGCGGCGCGCACGGCCTGCATCTCGGCGTGGGCCGAGGGGTCGCACAGGGCGTCCACTTCGTTGACGGCGGTGGCAATGACCTTGCCGTCGCGCGCGATCACGGCGCCGAAGGGCCAGGTCTTGCGCTCGCGGATGTTGCCCATGGCGAGGCGGATGGAGTCGAGCAGGTACGCGCCTGCGTGGGGGTCATGGGATGTGGTCATTCAGCAAAAGCTCCCGCGGTCAGCTGCCGCGATAGGTGGAAAAAAACCAGGGGGCGCACAGCATCGGCACGTGGTAGTGCTGTGCGGCGTCGGCGATGGCGAAGCGCACGGGCACCACGTCGGACAGCGCATCGGCGGCCTTGAAGTGGCCCCCGACATGGAACTGCAGCTCGAACTGCCCGGTGCGCGCCGAGGCGGCGGCGAGCCTGGGCGCGTCGGTGCGGCCGTCGGCGTTGGTGCGCGTGCTGTTCAGGCGCGTCGGCGGCGTGGTCGCCACGTCGTAGAGGTCGACCTTCAGCCCGACGAGCGGGCGGCCGGTGGTGATGTCGAGCACGTGGGTGGTGATGCCGGTCATACGAAGAAAACTCCTTGCGGACGATGGGAACGAACGGGGCCTGCTTGGTCAGCTGCCGCGCGAGTAGGTGTAGCTCCACGGGCCGAACTGGATCGGTAGGTGGATGCGCTCGGCCACGTTGGCCACGCGGATGCGCACCGGCAGCTTCGACAGGAACGGCGGCGTGGGCAGGCGCGACTGCTTGCGCGCAAAGTACTCGTCCACATGCAGCAGCAACTCGTAGTCGCCGGCGCGGTAGCTGTCGCCGATCAGCAGCGGCTCGTCGGAGCGGCCGTTGCCGTTCATGGTCACGGTGCGCAGCAGCTTGAAGCCGTCGCCCTCGCGCACCGAGAAATCGATGCGCAGGCCGGTCGCCGCGGCGCCGTGGAAGGTGTCGAGCGCATGCACGGTCAGGCGCGGGCTCACGCCGTGCAGCACGATCGGGCCGCTGGCCTGGGCCGGGCCGACGGGTGCGGCCGTTTGCGCAACAGCACCGTGCGGCGCCAGGGCCGCGGCGCCGAGCGCGAGGCCCGACAGCGCGAAGCGACGGCGTGCGGGCAGGGAAATTTCTTTCTCAGGCATGGACCGCTCCTTGGGAGGTGGACGCACCCAGCAGCGCGTCGATGCGACCGCGGGTGATGAGGCCGATCTGCGTCAGCGCCATGCGGCGCTCGGCTTCGGTGGACTCGGCGGCGCGGCTGCGCAGCGCCTCGAAGATCTGGCCCTTGGTGCTGCGCCGCACCGCGATGATGAAAGGAAAGCCGTGCCGCTCGCGGTACACGCGGTTCAGCCGCTGGATCTCGGCCATCTCTTCGCGGCTCAGCGCGTTCAGGCCCGCACTGCCCTGCTCGCCGACCGACTCGGTGGTCATCGTGCCGGCCTGGGCTTCGCGGCCCGCCAGCTCGGGGTGGCCGCACAGGAAGGCCAGCTGCTGGGCGTCGGGTGCGCGGCGCACCACGTCGAGCATGGCTTCGTGCAGCGCGTCGATGGTGGCGAAGGGCCGCAGCGACCAGGCCGAGCGTGCGACCCAGGGCGAGTTCTCGAACGTCGGCCCGAGTGCGGCGACGAACGCGTCGCAGTCCATGGCGTTGAGCGCCTGGAGATCGAAACGATGGGCGTGGGAAGGCATGGAGCGCATCTCCTTTGTATTCAGACAGTCGGACGAAGGGGTGGAAGGAATCAGCGCGCAGGCGTCTTGTGCAGGCGCGGCACGAACAGCAGGATCAGCACGGTGGCGCAGATTTCGACCGCCGCGACCACATACAGGCCCGGCGCCAGGCTGCCGGTGGCGGTCTTGATGAGGCCCAGCATCCACGGCGCGCCGAAGCCCGCGAGGTTGGCGATCGAGTTGATCAGCGCCACGCCGCCGGCGGCCGCGGTGCCGGCCAGGAAGCGGTTGGGCATCTGCCAGAACACGGGGATCGCGCTCATGGTGCCGACGATGGCCAGCGTGAGGCCCGCCAGCACCAGGGCCGGGCTCTGGCGCAGGAACAGCGCCACCACCAGCAACGCACCCGACCCCAGCGCCGCGGCCAGCGCGCAGTGGTAGCGCGACTCCTGGTGGCGGTCGGAGTGGAAGCCGTTCCAAATCATCCCGGCCGCGCCACACAGGTAGGCGCCGGCCATGATCCAGCCCACGGTCAGCGGGTTGGTGAAGCCGATCTCTTTCACCAGCGTCGGGCCGTAGAAGGTGAGCGACGAGTTGGCCGCGATGATGCAGAAGAAGATCAGGATCAGCAGCCAGAACTTGCCGTTCTTCAGCGAGGCCAGCATGCTGTGTTCGCGGTGGCCCAGCGTCTTGCGGTCGCGTTCCAGGTCGTCGTGCACCAGCTGGCGTTCACGCGCCGTGAGCCAGTGGGCCTGCTCGGGCCGGTCGGTCAGGTAGAAGTAGGTGGCGATGCCGGCCAGCACCGAGGGAATGCCCTCGAGCAGCAGCACCCATTGCCAGCCGGCCCAGCCGTTCACGCCATGCATGTTGTTCATGATGGTGCCGGCCAGCGGCCCGCCGATCACGCCCGCGAAGGCCGAGGCCGACATGAACATGCCGAAGGCCTTGGCGCGCCGGCTGTCGGGGAACCAGTAGGTCAGGTACAGGATGATGCCGGGGTAGAAGCCCGCCTCGAACACGCCCAGCAGGAAGCGCAGCAGGTAGAACATCTCGGTGCTCTTCACGAACATCGTGGCGATCGAGGTCAGGCCCCAGCCGATCGTGATGCGCATGATGGTCTTCTTGGCGCCGATCTTCTGCAGCAGCAGGTTGCTGGGCACCTCGAAGAAGAAGTAGCCCAGGAAGAAGATCCCCGCGCCCAGCCCGTAGGCCGCCTCGCTCCACTTCAGGTCGTCCAGCATCGTCAGCTTGATGAAGCCGATGTTGACCCGGTCGATCCAGGCCAGCACCCACAGCAGCATCAGGAAGGGAATCAGGCGGAAGATGATCTTGCGGTAGATGCCGTCCAGTTCCGCCGTGGCGGTGTGTTCCCGGACTGGCGCCATCGTGGCGTCCATGCTCATGGTTGTCTCCATTTCTAGGTGTGGACGGGACGCGCCGCCTGGGACCTTCTGTGGGTCCGCTTGCGGCTGCCGTTCCCGCTGGTGGCGAACTGTAGGCAGATATCGCGGCCCCGGATCACGCTCTCTAGAATGTGCGACATAACGGTTTGCCATGAGGGGCCTGCCGCCCGTAGCGCCCCAGAGGCCATTTCTCTTCGCCATGTCACGCTCCCACGCCCCGATCGACACCTACCTGCTGCGCGTGCTGGTCGCCCTGGTGGCCGAACGCAGCGTCTCCCGGGTGGCAGTGCGCATGAACCAGACCCAGCCCGCCATCAGCACCGCCCTGCGCCGGCTGCGCGAGGTGTTCGCCGACCCCATCCTGGTGCGCGAGCGCAGCGGCATGGTGCCCACCGAGCGGGCGCTGCAGCTGCGCGACCGCGCACGCGGCGCGCTGCTCGAAATCGACCGCATGCTCTCGGGCCCCGAGCAGTTCGAGCCCGCTTCCAGCGCGATGACCTTCCACCTCGCGCTGCCCGACTACCTGGCGATGAGCTTCCTGGCCGACGTGACGACGCGGTTCCGCGCCGAGGCGCCGCACGCGCGGCTGGTGGTGCACCCGCTGAGCGTCACCTACGACTACGAGCGCGCGCTGGCCCAGGGCGAGCTGGACATCGTGATCGGCAACTGGCCGCAGCCGCCCGACCGGCTGCACCTGTCGCTGCTGCTCGAAGACGACCTGATGTGCCTCATGGGCAAGAACAACCCGCTGGCCGCCAAGGGCGCGATGACGATGGAGCGCTACATCGCCGCGCGCCACGTCGTGCCCACGCCGTATGCGGCGTCGCAGCGGGGCGTGGTCGAGACGCACCTGGCCACCTTGCGCCAGACGCGCGAGGCCTGCATTGCCGTGCCCTACTTCACCGTGGCGCCGCACCTGCTGGTGGGCACCGACCTGGTCTTCACCACCGCGCGCCATTTCGCGATGCAGTTCGTGCACACGCTGCCGCTGGTGGCGGTGCCCGCGCCGCAGGGCTTTCCGCGCATGCGCTTCTACCAGCTGTGGCACGACCGCTCGCAGCACGAACCGGCGCACCGCTGGCTGCGCGGCATCCTGGCGGCGGTGGCGTCGGGGCTGGCGCGGCCCGATGCGGCGGAAGCTGCCGCACCAGCAAGCGCCTAGGCGGCCTTTCGCTCAGGCGGCCGAACCCGGCGCAGCGGCTGCGCTCCCCCACGCGCGTTCCCCTGCCCTTCGGACGGGTTCCCGCTGCCGGCGCCTGTTCTCTTCCGGCGCGCTGGCCGTCGTGCTCAACCGGTAGCCCTGCCCCGGAACGGCCTGCAGCTCCAACCCATGGCGTCCGGCGCCCAGGCCGAGCTTGCGCCGCAGGCCACACACGTTCGTGGAGAGCACCCCGGAGCCGCAGCGATGGCCGCTGTCCCAGACCAGCGCGCGCAGTGCGTGGTGGGTCAGGACCTGATCGACGTTCCTGAACAGTACGATGGCCAGGTCGAACTCATTGGGCGTCAGCTCGACCCGGACGCCGGCCACCTGCGCGCTGTCCGCGGACAGGTCGAAGCGGAACGCACCCCACTCGACGAACTGACCCGCCACCCGTGTCCGGTGCCACTGCAGGAAGCACCGCATCAGCAGGTACGCCTCTTCGAACGAAGACGGCGTCACCTCCACGTGGTCGGATTCGCGTGCATGCAGGACCGCCAGTTCACGCAGACCGCGCTTGCTGCCGCTCAGGACCAGGGGGCACTCTGGGCCCACTTGCTCCCGCACCTGGGCGATCAGTGCGCCCGCCGCGCCGGCGTCCACCGGACAGGCCACGACCACGGCGTCGAAGCGAAGGTGGAGGTAGCGGCACGCCTGCATCAATTCCAGCGCGCTGGTGAAGACCAGCGGCCAATGGCCGAGCCTGCGGATGGCCCGCCCCATCTGCTGTCGGGGCCGCAGTTCCGGGTCGATCACCGCAATGGTGGCGCACGCGGTCTCGCCCCACGTGATGGGCAGCCGCAGCGTGGAAGGGGTGGCGGTGTGGACAGTGCAATGACTCTGCTTCAAGGATCACTCCAGAGGTGGATGGATGGATCGGATGTCGAATCGCCTTGTGGGCGAACCGAATGAGTGGCCTGTGCGCCGGATGACGGGCTAACGGCTCAGAACTTCGAAACGCCCCGCGCCTTCCCAGGTGCTTTCGGCCGCGACGCGCGTGGCGCCAGCTCCCACGAAGGGCTCGATCTCGAGCTGCACCGTCAGGCGTTGGCCCTGGGCCAGGCTTGCGCCGTCCATGGGCGACACGCGGTCGCCGGGCCGAAGCAGCGACGAAGGGGCCGAGCCCGTGGCATCCGCATGCGATGCGGCCAGGCGAACCGGCTTGCCGTCGAGCTGCGCCTGCACGATCCGCAGGGTGAAGCGACCGTTCCCGGCGAACCGGAACCCCGTGTCGTCCGCCGCCGCGCCCTGGAACGACAGCGCCATCGCCGTGCGTTCGGCGCACACCGCCGTGAGCGTCACCAGGCGCTTGCCCAGCGAGGCCCTGGCGGGGTCGGGCTGGCGTTCCAGCAGCTGTGCGCGGGTCATCCGTCCGTAGTCGACGAGCGACTCGCTCAGTTGCGCATCGCAGCGTGCCGAGGCCTGTGCATGCGCCGGCGTTGCTGCCAGGGCGAAGAGTGCGGCCAGTGCCATGCCGGACATTGCGCCTTGGCGGCGCAGGTTCTTCATCGTGATCATGGATGTGCTTTCATGGCCGTGCAGGTGGCGTCGGCCGATTCAAAGTAAGCGGAGGCGTCGGGCTTGTCCGGCAGCGAAAACACGAGCCTGCAGCTGCCGCCGTTCGACAGCGTGACCCGCAGGTCCGCGCCGTCTCGCACGTCGGGCAGAAAGACCTGCCCGCCGTCGACCACCGAGGTGACGTACTGGTTGTCGCCGTCGACCACCGCCCCACCCTTCTCGAGCGCCTGCCCCGTGGGACCGACGGCTTTCAGCAACACCCGGCGGGCGTTGACCACGCCGAAGCGAATGTGGTTCACCGACCCGCGGCCCGCATCGAGCTCCTGGTAGCCGTTCACCAGGTCGACGTTGCGAGGCAGCGACCGGGTCGCGACCTCCAGCCGGCTCGTGTGGTACGGGAACAGCTGCGGGGCCACCGCGCGCCCCCAGGCATCGGTCCACACCGGGCCTTGCGGCGTGCCGATCCTGACGCCGGACACGCCCCCCACCGAGACGATGCCGAAGGTGTCCTGCACGGGGTACGGCGAGAACGTCACGCCGTCCTTGTGGGCGACGATGCCGCCCTGCAGCTGCCCGCTGTAGGTGGTGCTCGCGCCGTTGCGCGAGAAGCCCAGGTTGGCCTGCGTGTAGCGCGGCAGCAGGCTCAGGCGCTCGGCGAAATCGTTGCGCCCGTCGCGGCTGTCCCGCTCGGCCGAGACCTGGTAGCTCGTGGTGTCGTTGATGCGCTCGTTGAGCGTGACGCCGGCGCGGGTCCGATCGTCGTAGCGGTTGACGTACGTCTTCACCGTCTTCGAGCCCAGCGGAATGCTCACGGTGACATAGGCCGCATGCCGGTTGTCGAAGCGCCCGAGGTCGCCCGTGCTGCGTTCCAGGTTGAGCGACACCGTGGCGTGCGGGAACGACTTCACCCACGAGCCGATCACGCGCTGGATGTGGCGTCCGTCGAAGGTCGAGGAAGCCGAATAGGCCAGCCGGAAACCGCCGAGGCTCGCATGGGTCCAGCCGACTGAGCCCGTGTACTGGCCCTTGTAGCGCTGGCGCGTCCAGGTGGTGTCGAACAGGTTCGGGTTGATCGTGTCCGCCAGGGCGCGGTAACCCCGGGTCTGTTGCGTGGCGCTCATCGACGCCGACAAGGCCGGCGAGATCACGCTACTCAGCGAGGCATCGACCTGCGTGCCGCGCACGCCCTCCCCTGTGGCGTTGGACACGGCCTGGCGAAACCCCGCCATCGTGCCCGGCACCACCATGCGATTCACGGCCCATGCCGCGGCCTGGTAGCGCGTGGCCGCCATGGCGCCCGCCGTCAGGTGCGTGCGCTTGTCCAGTGCCCAGGTGCCGGTGCCGGTCGCCACCCAGGGCTTGTCCTGCCGGTCGCCGTGGCCGTACGGGCGGTAGCGGCCGATGGCGAACGAATAGCCGGCCGTCGTGCGAAGCGCGGTCGCGCCCAGGGCGGCGGCGGGCACGGTGAACGGCCGGCGCGAGCCGTCGGCCTCGATGACCGTGACTTCCAGGTCGCTCGCGCCGCTGAGCAGCGGCAAGCCCGTGAGCGAGAACGGCCCCGGCGGGACGACCGTCGAATAGATGAGCGCCTGGTTCTGCCGCACCTCGACGCGAGCCTGCGTGTGGGCGATGCCTTCGACCACCGCGCCGTTGTCGCGTGCGTCCGCGCGCAGGGCCTCCTCCGGGACGATCTGCACGCCCAGGATCGGATCGCCCGGGAAGATCGAGCTGGCGATGGTGATCTGGCCGCCCTGCACCGTCGAGCCCAGGCCGGTCAGCGTCTTCTGGCCGTAGGCATACAGGTGCTGGAGCTTCTCCTTGCCGTTGTTCGAGGTGTAGCTCTGGCGGCTGCGGAAGATCCAGTCGCCGACGTTCAGGCCGGCCTCGGTCCCCAGCGAATGGAAGCTGCTGGTGCCGCCGGCATGGCGGCTGTCCATCGTCAGCAGGTCGTAGTTCAGCAGGCCGGCGACGCCGCCGCTGCTGAAGGTGTCGGCGCGCTCCCGGGCCCGGAACGCGTCGGTCGGCACGATGAGGCGGACTTCGTCCCTGCCGGGGCGCAGCTCGACGATCGTGCTGGGAAACTGGCGCTGGAATTCATCGCAGGCCGTGGCGCCCGCACCTGCGTCGTCCACCTCGCGGCCCATGACGAGGCCCGCCTTGTCTCGCAGCGTCTCGTCGAAGCACAAGCGGCCGTCCGCATCGAAGGTGGCGGGCACCAGCCCGCGCCGCTCATCGTTGACGAACAGCGTCACGACGCTCGTGCCGGCGCGAAAGCGGGCCTCGTGCCGGAAGTAGTCCGCCAGCTTCGGGTCGATGCCGCGTTGCTTGAGTACGTCCAGGTCGAAGCCGGCGCCCTGCTTTTCCTTGATGAACTGCTCGATGACGTCGGCGCGATCCTCGCCGGCCAGCGCAAAGGCCGACGGAGAAGCCAGCAGCACGCAGAGCATCGCCGGCAGGCCGACCGAAGCGCCTTTCGTGCGCCCGCCCATGGCGGCCGCAGCCACCGGCGAGCGGCGGTGAACCCGGCCCGGGGCGCGCCCGCGCGGCCGATGGGCGGCCGCCGGGGCCGCGGTGCGGAAGGACAACCCAGCCATCGTCAGTGCGCCGCGAGCCTGACGTCGTAGCGGGCCACGGTGAAGCCATACACCGTCGCAGGCACCATCCGCACCGTGGCGGCCCCCTTCGCAGCGGCCGGCAGGGGCACTTCCACCGTCTCACCGGGCAGCACATAGGGGCGTGGCAATTCGACCGTCGCGGTCGACGGCAGCAACTGGACCTCCGTGGCCATGCGTACCACGTACGGGCTGTCGTTCACGACGCGCAGCGTGCCGGTCCCGACCGACCACTTCAGTCGCTTCCATGGCTGGTCGTCCTTGGCCAGGCCCTTGGGGTGGATCAGCACCGGCAGGTTCTGGCGCACGTTCATGGTCACGCGCAGGCCCGGCTCCGTGTTCTTCGGCGGGATGCCTTCGAAGATCACGCGCCGCAGGCGTTGCGTCTTCAGCGGCTCCTTGGTCTGCAGCAGAAAACGCACCAGCTGCGTCTCACCCGGCTCGACCCGGGCGACCGGCGGGGTCACGATCAGCAGGGTGTCGTCGTCCCCCGGAATGCCCGTCAGCGATGTGAACATGAGCGCCGGCTTGGCGTCCGTGTTCTTGACGTTGATGCTGGCTTCGCCATCGCTCTCGTTGACGATGACGACCGAGGTCTCCGGCAGCATGCCCGCGGCATGCAGCGGCAGCGGGGCAAGGCCCGCAATCAATGCGGTCGAGGCAGACAGTGCGAAAACAAATCTGGCGGGGATGAAGTTCACGGTTCTCTTTCCTGTGGTCGGACGAGCGCGTCCGCCGTCTCGAAAGGGGCGCTTTCGAGAAGAATCAAAAATGGGGAGGGACCGACGGGCCGTTTGCCAGCCGTGGCACCGCGTCGATCCCGATCGGTCCGGACGCGATGCCGGCCGGTGCTCAATGCCGCAGCGGGCTCGAGAACGGGATGTCCTGGAAAGGGTTGCGCCAGGCGCCCTGCCCGGCACCACCCTGTATCGGGCGGAAGGACCGCCCGATACAGCCGTGTGGCTTACAGGTAGACGAGTTCGAACGTCGACAGGCCGTCCAGCGGGATCGGGTGGGTCAACGGCAGGTTGCTGCTCTTGTCGATGGCGGTCACCACGCCGATCGTGGTCGTGACGGACTTGTGGGGATTCGGCGTCGTGGTCGTGGCGCTGTTGACGGCCCCAATGAGCCTGCTCCCATCAGCGACCAGGGTAGATGAGCCAACTTGGCTCCAGCTGGTACCGCCGTTATCGCTCTGAACGATATACGCGCCGCCTTCACTGGTGATCAGACCCAAGAGCTTCAACGAATAGGCGCCAATCTTCTTGCCATCCGAAGTGCCCAAGCCGAGCTTCATGTTCGGGGCGGCCCCCTTGATCGTTTCAAGCGAAGTGATCGCGCTCGCGGCGCGTTCGTCAATCACCTTGAAGCCGAACCGCGTAGGCGCATCGCAGGTCATGATCAGTTCGATCGACTTTTCCGCGAGCGTGGTCTGGGCCGTCGGGTTCAGCGAGCTGGCGGGAATGTTGCCGTAGTCGACCACGCCTCCGCCCGTGAAAACGGGCGTGCAAGCTGCTGGCACGATGGTGCCGGCGATCCGGAGCTCGGCACTGTCGGCGCTCGCCTGGCCGGGCACGACCATCACGGCGGCCGCGCAGGCGGCAGCGGCAAGAGTTGCAATTTTCCTCACAGATATTTCCTCAAGAACTTCAAAAGAGATTTCAACGAAGGATTGGTTGAAGCCCGTCCATGGTCCCGAAAGGCGGCCTTTGACGGCGGAAGAATCGAGAATGGAAATGGACAAGCGGGCTGTTCGTCAGCCGCTGCTTACAGGTAGATGAGTTCGAAGGTCGACAGGCCATCCAGCGGGATCGCGTGGGTCAACGGCAGGTTGCTGCCCTTGTCGATGGCGGTCGTCACACGGATGTCCGTCGTGGCAGACTTGTGAGCATTCGGCCCCGATCCCCCGTTGTTGACGAATGCGATGAGTCTGCGCCCATCAGTCATCAGGCCGCCAGTGTTGAGGTTTCCCCAGGTGGCGCCGCCGTTCGCGCTAAAAATGGGTTTCGCGAGTCCTCCATCGGCGGTCGCACCCACAATCTGCATCGAATAGGCGCCAATCTTCTGGCCATCCGAAGTGCCCAAGCCGAACTTCGTTTCCGGCTCCGTCACACCCGTTTGAAGCGAAGTGACCGCGGTTCCTGCGCGTTCATCGATCGTCCTGAAGCCGAACAGCACAGGCGCTTCGCAGGTCATGCCAAGTTGGATCGATTTCTCCGGGAGATTGGTCTGGGCCGTCGGGCTCAGCGACTTGGCGGGAATCTTGCCGTAGTCGACCACGCCACCGCCTGTGAAAACGGGCGTGCAAGCAGTGGGCGTGATCGTGCCGGCGATCCGGAGCTCGGCGCTTTCGGCGCTCGCCTGGCCGGGCACGAACATCACGGCGACCACGCTGGCGACAGCGGCAAGAGTTGCAATTTTCTTCACGAATATTTCCTCAAGAACTTCAAAAAAGGATTTCAACGAAGGATTCGTTGACGCCCGCCATGGCCCCGAAACGCTGCCCTTGACGGCAGAAGAAACAAGAACGGAAATGGATCGGCGGGCTGTTCGTCAGCTGCTGCTTACAGGTAGACGAGTTCGAACGTCGACAGGCCATCCAGCGGAATCTGCTTGGTCAGTGGCAGGTTGCTGCCCTTGTCGATGGCGGTCACCACACGGATGTCGGCGGTGATGGCGGTGTGGGCGCCTGGCACCGTTCCCGTGGCACTGGCGGCGAACGCAACGAGCGTGCCGCCGTCGCCGGTCATGCCGCCAGCAAAGTCCGACCAGGTGGCCCCGCCGTCCACGCTGTTGATGTGTTTGGTGCTGCCTTGATCGGCCGTCTCTTTCGTGATCTGCAACGAATAGGCGCCGATGTTCTTGCCATCCACGGCGCCCAGGCCGAACTTCGCGTTCGTGGCATACCCCGGAATGGTTTCCAGCGCGGCGACCGCCGTCGCAGCGCGTTCGTCGATCACCTTGAAGCCGAACAGCGCGGGCGAATCGCAGGTCAGCGTCAGTTGGGTCGACTTGTCCGCGAGCGTGGTCTGGGCCGTCGGGTTCAGCGAGCTGGCGGGAATGTTGCCGTAGTCGACCACGCCACCGCCGGTGAAAACGGGCGTGCACGCGGCCGGAATGATGGTGCCGGTGATCCGCAGTTCGGCGCTTTCGGCGCTTGCCTGGCCGGGCACAAACATCACGGCAGCCGCGCAGGTGACAGCGGCAAGGGTTGCAATTTTCTTCACTGGTATTTCCTCAAGAACTTCAAAAAAAAAAGGTTCAACGAAGGATTCGTTGAAACCCACCCATGGCCTCGAAACGATGCGTTGGACTGCACCGCAACGAACCCAATCCAACCGCCGATGCGTCGGGTTTCGCGTTGCAAGGGCCTTGCGCCTCTTGCAGCGAGCGCCCTTGAAAGTGCGCACGAAAAGCGTGTGAGCGGCGGCGTGTTTTGCTCCGATGAATTGTTCTTTTTGGGTGCTTTTCCCGATATAGAAATGCAACGAAAAATCGGGGGGTCGACTTAGGGATCGTTCGAAAATTCGAACCCGGAGCGGCGCGGGCTCGCGCGGCATGCGCTCACGCATCCCCTCGTTGTGATGGTGTCGACGTGGGGGCGAGCGGCCTACGATCCGCCCACTGGGAGGGTCCTCATGGCACACCACCTCGCCGCGCAGCCGCTTCGCCTGATGCTGCTCGACGACCACGCGGTCGTCCGGCATGGCCTGATCGCAAGATTGGCGGACGAGCCCGACCTGTCGGTGGTCGGCAGCCATGCCACCAGCCGCGAACTGCTCGATGCCCTGGCCACCGTGGCGGCCGATGTCGTGCTCATGGATTTCTCGCTCGGGCCCTCGGACATCGACGGGCTCAACCTCCTGCGGGCGCTGAAGGTGCGGCATCCGCGCAGCCGGACGATCGTCATCTCCGCGCACTACAGCGCGGCCACCGTGGCGCTGGCGCTGAAGGCCGGCGCGCGCGGCTATGTCGGAAAGAGCCAGGAACTGGACGAACTCGTGGCGGCCGTGCGCACGGTGGGCAAGGGCCGCATCCACCTGCATCCCGACATGGCGGCGGACATCGCGACCTACGCCGAAGCCGCGTCGCCCCACACCGACGCCGAGGCGCTCACGAAGAACCCGCTGCTGTCTCCGCGCGAGCGCGAGGTGCTGCGCTGCTGCCTGGAAGGCCTGTCGGTCACGCAGATCGCCGCGAAGTTCTCTCGCAACGTGAACACCATCAGCACGCAGAAACACGCGGCCTTCCGCAAGCTGGGCATCCGCACGGACAACGAGCTGTTCAAGATCCGCCACCAGCTGGACAAGACATGAATCCCTGGCGCGCTCTCGGGCGAGCGGCCCGGTGGACGATGTGCGGCGCGATGGCCCTCCCCGCCGGCCCTGCCTGGGCGCAGGCGCAGCCCCTCTTCACCGACGAGGAACAGCGCTGGATGAAGGCCAACCCCGTCGTGCGCTACGCCGCCGACACGCGGCTGAGCCCGCTGGAGTCCATCGAGCACGGCCGCTACAAGGGTTTGATCGCGGAGTACCTCGACGCGGTCGCCCGCAAGTCGGGCCTGCGCTTCGAGCTGCACGCCACGCATGACTGGCAGGAAGCCCAGCAGGCCTTCCTCGACGGCAAGGTCGACATGTTCCCGAACGCCAGCGCCGACCGCACCACGCGCGAGGTCGGCGCCAGGCTGCGCCTGACCGATCCCTTCTTCGTGGCGCAGACGATCATCGTCACGCGCACCGATGCCCCCTTCGTCCTGCACATGAAGGACCTGGACGGCAAGGTGGCGGCCGTGCGCGGCGGAGGCACCTACGCCCATGTCTTCGCCGAACGCTACCCCGGCGTGCGCGTGCTGCCCACCAGTGAGCCGATGGAAAGCCTCGACGCGGTGATCACCGGCGAGGCCTACGCCGCCATCGGCTCCGACGCGGTGTTCCTGCCCATGATGCGCCGCAGGCATGCGCGCCAGTTGAGCATCTCCGGCACGATCGGCGATCTCCTGTACGTGGCCCAGATGGGCGTTCGCGCCGACCTGCCGCTGCTGCATTCCATCGTGGAGAAGTCGCTCGCCAGCCTCTCGGCGGCGGAGACCGGCCAGATGAACGACCGGTGGCTGGAGCAGACCGACCTCGGCGAGCCCTCGCTGCTGTCGATCGTGCGCTACCGCCTGCCGCAGCTGTTGCTGCTGCTCGGCGGCGTCGTGCTGCTCGGCTGGTTCGCCTGGCGCGCCCGCGTGGCGCAGCGCGCCGCACAGAAGAGCGAGCGCACCAAGTCGAACTTCCTGGCGGTCATGAGCCACGAGATCCGCACGCCCATGAACGCGGTGCTGGCCTCCATCGAGATGCTCACGCACACGCCGCTGGATGCGCGCCAGACGCGCTTCACGCGCACCGCCTCGGCGGCGGCCGAAGCCCTGCTGTCGCTGCTGGACGATGTGCTCGACCTCTCGAAGCTGGACGCCCGGCGCCTCGCGCTGGAACTGGTGCCCACCGACGTCGACGCACTCGCGCAGAAGGTCGCGCATGTGGCGCGCGTGAACGCGCAGGACAAGCCGCTCGTCATCGCGGTGCGCACGCACAACCCGTCGGGCCGGCAGGTGCTGATCGACCCCACGCGCTTGCGGCAGGTGCTGCTCAACCTGCTGGGCAATGCCGTGAAGTTCACCGAGCGCGGGCGCATCGACGTGACACCAGAGCTTCTGGACGATGGCGACATGAACGGCCTGCTGACGGTCACGGTGAGCGACACCGGCATCGGCATCGCGCCCTCGCAGCAGGCCACCCTCTTCGATGCCTATTCGCAGGCCGACAACTCGACCACGCGGCGATTTGGCGGCACCGGCCTGGGGCTGACCATCTGCAAGGAGCTGGTCGAGTTGATGGGCGGCGAGATCCGGTTGACCAGCCGGCTCGGTGCGGGCACCTCGGTCGAGTTCGCCCTGCCGGTGAAGCTTGTGTCGCCCCCACAAGAACCGTCCAAGGATGCAGCTTCGGCGCATGGCAAGCCGCCCTCCGGGCCTGCGGCCACCGTGCTGGTTGTGGAGGACCATCCGGGCAACCAGTTCATCATCGCGGAGCAGTTGCGCATGCTGGGCTACGACGCCCGGATCGAGGCCGACGGCGCGGCGGCACTGGCGGCGCTCGCGCCGCCACATCCCTTTGCGCTCGTGCTCATGGACTGCCACATGCCCGGGATGAGCGGCTACGAGGCGACGCGCCGCCTCCGAGAGAGCGAGCGAGAGGCAGGCGTCAGCCATCTGCCCGTGATCGCGATCTCGGCCGCGACCGACTCGGCGCACCTCGACGAATGCATGGAAAGCGGGATGGACGGCGTGCTCAAGAAGCCGCTGCGCCTGGACGAACTGTCGAGCATGCTGCAGCTCTGGCTGGGCGGGGCGCCGTCGTCGCCGCAACGCCTCGACACGGCCTTGCCGCCGCAGTTTCACGAGGCCATGGCGGAAGACCTTGCGGCGTTGCGCCGGGCGTTCGCTGCGGGCGACACCGCGAGTGCGGCGCACCATGCCCACCGGATCAGGGGCGCGGCCTTGATGGTCGACGCTGCGACCGTGGCAGCGCCCGCCGATGCGTTGGAGGAAATCGCTCGCGGCGAAACCGCTTCGGATCACATGCGCGTGGCGGACCTGCTGGACGAACTCCAGCTTGCGCTGTCGGCGCAGGCGGCGCCCTGAGCAGACGACGCCCTACGCTCCCGCCATCCGTTCTTTCATCAACCGCCGAAGAATCGCCAGCGCCGGCGCCTCGGTGCGCTGGCGCAAGGTCACCAGCCCGAAGCGCGCCGTGCCGCGCATCGGCGGCTCCATCCGCAACTCGACCAGGTCGGGTGCCGACTCGTGCACCGCGAGCAGCACCGTGTCGCTCTGGCGCACCACGTCGGCAATGCTGGGCAGCTCCTCGCACTGCAGGGTCACGCAGTTGGCCGGATGCGCCTGCGGGCCGTAGGTCTCGACCAACCCGCGGGCCACTTCGTCGCTCAGCGGCGTCGAGGCGATCGGGTAGCGTTGCACCGCGTCGAAGCTCACGCCCTTGCGCAGCCGTGTGAGCGGATGGCCGCGGCGGCACAGGAAGGCGCCGCGCAGTTCGTACACGTGGGTCAGCACCAGGTCCGGCGCGGGCTTGAGCGCGCGCGCATCGACCACCAGCGCGTCCAGGCTGCGCTCGCGCAGCGCCTGCGCCAGCAGGTCGGTGCTGCCGCGCGCGATCACGGTGCGCACGGCCGGGTGGTGCGTCGCCATGTGCAGCAAAAAGGGCGTCATCAGCAGCGCGCCCGGCCCCGAGCCCAGCCCGATGCGCACCGTGCCGCCCTCGCCTTCGCGCATCTGCCGGCCGCGGTCGCGCAGCGCCTCGGCCTCCGACACCAAGAGCCGCGCGCGCTCCAGCACCTCGCGCCCGAAGACCGTGAGCTCGTTGCGCCGGCCGATGCGGTCGAACAGCGGCATGCCCAGCTCGTCCTCGAGCGCGCGCACGCTGCGGCTGAGCGCGGGCTGCGTCAGGTGCAGCGCCTGCGCCGACTGGCTGAACGAGCCCGTGTGGGCCAGCGAAATCAGGTGCCTCAGTTGGACCAGCGTCATGGCGAAAACCTCGTTTTCATGAATGCATTGGACTCATGCTAATGCAGCCAACAATGCATTGGACGTTGCATCGGCTCGCTCCTAGCATTCCCCTGCATCCGGCCCCACGAGCCGGCACCACCCCAGGAGACATGACTTTGACGACGACTTCGCTCTTCCGATCCGCGCTGCTGCTCGGCTGCGGGCTGATGCTGGCGGCCGCGGGCCCCGCCCGCGCCGACGGCTTTCCCGCCAAGCCCGTGAACCTGATGGTTCCCTACCCGGCCGGCGGCCCCTCGGACGCCACCGCGCGCATCTTCACCGTGCCGCTGGGCAAGGCGCTGGGCCAGCAGGTGGTCGTGGAGAACCTGGGCGGCGTGAGCGGCGCCATGGCCGCGCAGAAGGTGCTGGCCGCGCCGGCCGATGGCTACTACCTCTTCCAGGGCTCGCCCAACGAGATCATCCTGGCGCCGCTGGCCAATGCGGCCGTGAAGCTCAAGGCCGAAGACTTCCGCATGGTGCACCCGGTGGCCGAGGCGGTGATGGTCTTCGTCGCCCGCAAGGACCTGCCGGCCAACAGCGTCGACGAACTTATTGCGCTGGCGCGCAAGTCGCCCGACAAGCCGCTGTCGTACGGCAGCGTGGGCATCGGCTCGCTCTACCACCTGATCCTCGAGAAGGTGCAGCTGGACACCGGCGTGAAGCTCATGCACGCGCCCTACAAGGGCAATGCGCCGCTGCTGCAGGACATCGGCGGCGGCCAGGTCGACTTTGCCGTGCTGGTGTATAGCGCTGCCATGGGCGCGCTGGCCGACCAGGGCCGCCTGAAGATCCTCGGCCAGCTCGGCGGGCAGCGCTCCGAGCTGCTGAAGAACGTGCCCACCGCCAGCGAAGGCAAGGAGCTGAAGAACGTCAACTACAAGACCTGGAGCGGCTTCTTCGTGCGCAAGAACACCCCCGAGGACGTGGTGCAGAAGCTGCACCAGGCCGTCGGCGCGGCGCTGAAGGAAACCAGCGTGCGCGAGCAGCTCGCGGCCCAGACGCAGCTGGCCTCGCCGCAGACGACGCTGGCCGAATCGGCGAAGTTCTACGAAGCCGAGACCGCGCGCTACCGCGACATCGCCAAGTCCATCCGACTGGAACCCCAATGAGCACCACCGCCCTCCTGAACGACCTGCACGCCAGCGCCGACACCTTCATCGGCATTCGCCGCGACATCCACCAGCACCCCGAACTCGGCTTCGACGAGCACCGCACCTCGGCGCTGGTGGCCGAAAAGCTCCAGGCCTGGGGCTACACCGTGGAGCGCCATGTGGGCGGCACCGGCGTGGTGGGCCGGCTGGTGCGCGGCAGCGGCACGCGCCGCCTCGGCCTGCGCGCCGACATGGACGCCCTGCCCATCGACGAGGCCACGGGCCTGGCCTACGCCAGCGAACACACCGGCGTGATGCACGCCTGCGGCCACGACGGCCACACGGCGATGCTGCTGGCGGCAGCGCAGCACCTGGCCGAACGCGGGCGCTTCGACGGCACGCTGAACCTGATCTTCCAGCCCGCCGAGGAAGGCGGCGGCGGCGCGGTGCGCATGATCGACGACGGCCTGTTCGAGCGCTACCCCTGCGACGCGATCTTTGCGATGCACAACATGCCCGGCATGGCGCAGGGCCGGCTGGCGATGCGCGAAGGCCCGGCCATGGCTTCGTCCGACTACGCCACCATCACGCTCACCGGCGTGGGCGGCCACGGCGCCATGCCGCACCGCGCGGCCGACCCCATCGTGGCCGCGGCCAGCATCGTGATGGCGCTGCAGAGCGTGGTCTCGCGCAACATCGATCCGCTGCAGATGGCGGTCGTCACGGTGGGCGCCATCCACGCGGGCAAGGCCAACAACGTGATCCCGCAAGGCGCCGTGCTCGAGCTGAGCGTGCGCGCCCTCGACCGCGAGGTGCGCAAGAAGATCGAAACCCGCATCAAGGCGCTGGTGGCCGCGCAGGCCGAGAGCTTCGGCGTGCAGGCGCAGATCGACTGGCGGCCCGGCTACGCGGTGCTGGTCAACACACCCGAGGAAACCGCCTTCGCGCGCACCGTGGCCGAAGAACTCGTGGGCTCGGCGCAGGTCACCTGGCAGACGCCGCCGCTGCCGGGCAGCGAAGACTTCGCCTTCATGCTGGAGCGCGTGCCCGGCTGCTACCTGCTCATCGGCAATGGCGACGGCGACGCGCACGGCGCCTGCATGGTGCACAACCCGGGCTACGACTTCAACGACAGCAACGTTGCCGTGGGCGGCGCCTACTGGGTGCTGCTGACCGAGCGCTTCCTGCGCGCCACGACCTGAACGTTCAAGAAGACTGCCGCGCGAGCCATTCGCGCGGCGACACGCCCACCTTCTGCGCGAACAGGCGCGACAGCGCCGAGGCGTTCGCGTAGCCGAGGCTGTCGGCAATCGTCTTGACCGACGCGCCCGTGCGCAGCTCGGCCTGCGCGATCGTCAGGCGCCACTGCGCCAAGTAGTCGGCGGGCGTCGCGCCCACCACCGACTTGAAGCGCGCAGCGAACGCACTGCGCGACATGCCGGCCTCGGTGGCCATCTGTTCGAGCGGCCACGGCTCGCCCGGGCGCTCGTGCAGCGCGACCAGCACGCGCGCCAGCTGCGGGTCGCCCAGGCCCGTCAGCAGGCCGGCGGGCACGCCGCTTTCCTGCGGATGGTCGAGCAGCCAGCGCAGCAGCTGGATTAGCACCACCTCGAACAACCGATCGGCCAGCAGGCGGTGGCCGCACAGCACGCGCCCGGTTTCCGCGAACAGCAGCGCCAGCGCCGCTTCGAGACCGTCGACCGCATGCAGCGGCAGCAACACCAGCGGCGGCAAGGCACGCACCAGCGGGTGCGCGTCGCCGCCGTCGAAGTCGACCGTGGCGCAGACGAAGTCCGAGCCCTCGGTGGGCGCGTTGTGGAAGTCGTGCGCCAGCGGGCGCGGGTAGAACAGCAGGCTGGGCTCCTTCACGACCAGCTTGCGCGGCACGCCGGCCGCGCGCACCGACGGCGCCGAATGCGTGACCACCATCTCGCCGCGCCGCATCACATGCAGAAAGCTGCGCCCCTCTTTCGCCGCGAAGTGCGTCACGCCGCACAGCGGCCCCGTGTGGAACAGGTGGGCCCGGACACGGAAGCGCTCGAGCAGGGACGAGAGCCTGTCGATGGGCGGCGGTAGCGGAGCGCTCGGCATTGGACGAAAAGGTATGTTGAATGGATGAAAGCGTTCAAATCATACGGATTTCCGGAAGACACTGCTTGCATCGTCATCATCGAAAGGAAGTCTTCATGCCCCGCGTCAACCTCGTCACCGACACCGCCGCCACCGGCGACGCGCAGTCCTTGCTCGCCGACATCCACGGTGCCTTCGGCGCCACGCCCAACATGTTCCGCGCCGTCGCCAACTCGCCCGCGGCGCTGCGCAGCCTGTGGGGATCGTTCGGCGCGCTCGGCGGCGGCGTCATTCCGGCGCAGCTCGGCGAGCAGATCGCCGTGGCCGTCGCCGACCGCAACGCCTGCCACTACTGCCTCGCAGCGCACACCGCGCTGGGGCGCAAGGCGGGCGTGTCGGCCGCCGACATGGCGGCCGCGCAGGCCGGCGAATCGGCCGACCCGCGCACGGCGGCGGCGCTGCGCTTTGCGCTCAAGCTCGTCGATGCGCGCGGCCAGGTCAACGACGCCGACGTGCAGGCCCTGCGCGCCGTGGGCTTCGACGACCGGCACATCGTCGAGATCCTGGCCCACGTCGCGCTCAACCTGTTCACCAACTACGTGAATGTGGCGTTCCAGGTACCGGTGGATTTTCCGCAGGTGAAGCTGCGCACCGAGGCGGCCTGACATGGCCTGGCCGCGCCCTGAGGCGCCCGAGCTGCAGGTCGCCCGCTGGCTCAACACCGACACGCCCGTCACGCTCGCGTCGCTGCGCGGCCGGGTCGTGGTGCTGCACGCGTTCCAGATGCTGTGCCCGGCCTGCGTGTCGCACGGCCTGCCGCAGGCGAAGAAGACGCGGCAGCTCTTCGCCGCGAAAGACGTGGCGGTGCTCGGCCTGCACTCGGTGTTCGAGCACCACGACGTCATGACACCCGCCGCGCTCGACGCCTTCGTGCGCGAGTACCGGCTGGGCTTTCCCATCGGCATCGACCAGCCCTCGCCCACCGGCGGCATCCCCGCCACCATGCGCGACTACCAGTGGCAGGGCACGCCGAGCACGGTGCTGGTCGACCGGCAGGGGCGCCTGCGCATGAGCCACTTCGGGTTGATCGACGACATGGCCTTGGGCGCCGCCATCGGGCAGCTGGCGGCCGAAGAGGCGCCTGCGCACCTCATTGCCCAACCTGCAGACGATGCATCGCCAGACGGCCCGTGCGACGACACCGCCTGCCGCGCCTGAAAGAAGAAAGGACACTCGCCGCATGCCATGCATCGCCCTGCAACACCTCGCCTTCGAAGACCTCGGGCGTTTCACGAACGTGCTCACCCGGGCCGGCCACGCCATCGACTACCGGCAGGCAGGCCCGTCCGCGCTCAGCGCCGACGAGTGGCGCCACGCCGACCTCGTGGTGGTGCTCGGCGGCCCCATCGGGGCCTACGACACGGCAACCTACCCCTGGTTCGCCGAAGCGATCGCCGGCCTGCGGGAACGGCTGGCGCTGCAGCGACCGACGCTGGGCCTGTGCCTGGGCGCGCAGCTCATGGCCCGTGCGCTCGGCGCGCGCGTGTACCCGTCGGGGCACACGGAGATCGGCTGGGCGCCGGTCGACCTGAGCGCGGCGGGCCGGGCCTCGTGCCTCGCGGCGCTGGATGGCGAACCCGTGCTGCACTGGCACGGCGACACCTTCGACCTGCCGCCCGGCGTCGAACTGCTCGCCAGCACCGCACGCACGCCACACCAGGCCTTCAGCCACGGCCGCCATGCGCTCGCGCTGCAGTTCCACCCCGAGGCCGACCCCGCGCGCATCGAGCCCTGGCTCATCGGGCACCACCACGAACTGGCCGCGGCCGGCGTCGACATCCGCGCGCTGCGCGCCCGCAGCGCCGAGCTGGCCGACCTGCGCTCCGATGCCGCGACGCGCATGCTGGCGGCATGGCTGGATCAGCTCGCATGACGCAGCCCGCCCTGCCCATCGACGCGCTGCTGGTCGGCCCCGTGGCCCTGCTGCCCGACGGCCGCACGCGCAGCGGCATCCGCAAGACACCCACGGCCGATGCGCTGTGGCTGTCTCCCACCGGCCTGCAGGGCGATGCGCAGGCCGACCTGCGCATCCACGGCGGTATCGAGAAGGCCGTGCACCACTACCCGCGCGAGCACTACGCCGGCTGGGCGGCGGGCGACCACCGCAGCGAACTGCTGGCGCACGCGGGCGCCTTCGGCGAGAACATCTCGACCACGGGCTGGGACGAATCGACCGTGTGCATCGGTGACGTCGTGCAGCTCGGCGACGCGCGGGTGCAGGTGTCGCAGGGCCGGCAGCCCTGCTGGAAGCTCGATGCGCACTTCGGCAGGCCCGGCATGGCGCGCGAGATGCAGGCGCGCGGCTGCACGGGCTGGTACTACCGCGTGCTCGAACCCGGCTGGGTGCGGGCCGGCGCCCTGGCCACGCGCGTGGAACGCCCGCACCCGGACTGGCCGCTGTCGCGCCTCATCGCGTTGCTGTTCTCGCGCGACGCGCGCTTCGCCCCCGAATGGGAACAGGCCGCCGCCCTGCCCGCCCTGGCCGAGCGCTGGCGCGCCACGTTTCGCAAGCGGGTGGATGCGGAGCGCGTCGAAGACTGGGAGCCGCGGCTGCGCGCACCCGCGTCCGACCCCTGAGCGCCCTTCAGTCGTCCAGCATTTCCACGCGCAGCGCGATCACCGGGCCAGCCACGACCGGGCTCGTCTGCAACGCGTGCAAGGCGAGATCGACCGCGCCTTGCAGCGCCGATTCGGTGATCACCAGCACCTGCGGCGCCGCATCCGCCGCCCCGTTCGCCAGCACCAGTTGCCGCACCGGCAGCCGCTGCGCGGCCAGCAGCTCGGCCACGGCCGCGATGTCGGTCGCCGCCTGCACCGGCACGCGCAGGTAGTGCGCGCTGCGCACGGCCGCGCGCGGCAGCACCGGCAGTTCGCGCACCGCATGCGCATGAAAGCCCGTGTGCGGCACGCGCTGGCCGGCATGGGTGCCGTCCAGGCGCGCCACGTCGACCAGGTCGGCGATCACGGCCGAGGCGGTCTGCTCCGAGCCGGCGCCCGCGCCGTAGTACATCGTGATGCCCGCCGCGTCGGCCTTGACCATGATGCCGTTCATCGAGCCGTTCACCTGCGCGAGCAGGTGCGTCGCCGGCACCAGCGCGGGCTGCACGCGCAGCTCCACGCCTTCTTCACGTCGGCGCGCCACGCCCAGCAGCTTGACGCGAAAGCCAAGCTGCTCGGCGCAGGCCACGTCCAGGCGCTGCAGCGCGGTGATGCCCTCGACCTGCGCATCGGCAAAGCGCACCGGCATGCCGAAGGCATTGGCGGCCAGCAGCGCGGTTTTGTGGGCGGCGTCGACGCCCTCGATGTCGAAGGCCGGATCGGCCTCGGCATAGCCCAGCGCCTGGGCCTGCGCGAGCGCGTCGCCGAAGTCCAGGCCCTCGTCGCGCATCTTGCTCAGGATGAAGTTGGTGGTGCCGTTGACGATGCCCGCCACCCACTCGATGCGGTTGGCCGTGAGGCCTTCGCGCAGCGCTTTCACGATGGGGATGCTCACCGCCACCGCGCCCTCGTACATCACGGCCACGCCGTGCGCGCTGGCGGCGGCGAAGATCTCGGGGCCGTGCACGGCCAGCAGCGCCTTGTTGGCCGTGACCACGTGCTTGCCGTGCGCAATGGCGGCCAGCACCCAGTCGCGCGCCGGGCCGGTGCCGCCGGCCACTTCGACCACCACGTCGACATCGGGATCGGTGGCCACCTGCATCGGGTCGGCCGTGAGCGCCACGCCCTCGCCCACGATGCCTTGGGCCCGCGCGAGGTTGCGCGCCGCCACCACCGTCACCTCGATGCCGCGCCCGGCGCGGGCGGCGATGAGCGCCTGGTTGCGGGCCAGCACGCGGAAGGTGCCCGCGCCCACGGTGCCGATGCCGATCATGCCGACGCGCAAGGGGCGAATGGCCGCAGGATGGCTGGGCTGGGGCAGGAAGGACGAGACGGGATCGCGGTACATGGGCTTCTCCAAACAACGAACGAACAAGACAAAAACAAAAAAACCCAGCTGCCAGCTGGGTTTCGTTCATTCGGGAGAAGAGACACCAGGTGGCTGCCGGAGCGGCCACCCTGCGCGTGCTCAGGGGGCCGCGGCGGTCATGGTGGTAATCATTCGTGCATTCACTGCGTCGCTCGTTCGCAGGCAAGCGGCGAACGGCATCGTGCGGCCGAGAACGGCGGCGCTGGATGCTGCAACGGGGGAAAGTGAAAGGCACGACATGAGCCGGCGAGTGTACACGCGGTGCTTGCGGCACGCCCCGATCCGGGCAAACTAGGGCATGGACAAGCATTTCCTGACCCCCCTGTTCGCCCCGGCGTCGATCGTGGCCTTCGTCGGCCAGCCCAGCGATCCGGGCGGCCAGACCGCCCTGGGCCGCACGCTGCGCGAAGCCTTCCGGGCCGACCGCTTCGACGGCACGCTGCGCTTTCTCGACGTGCGCACCCAGGGCACGCTCGAAGAGCTGGCGCAGACGCACGCCGACCTGGCGCTGATCGCGCTGGCGCCGCACGACGTGGCGGCCGCCCTCGAGATCGCGGGGCGCATCGGCTGCAAGGCCGCGGTGGTCATCTCCACCGGCATCGCCGCCGAGCAGGCCGCGCAGTGGCGCAAGATCGCGCGCCGCGAAGGCGTGCACCTGCTGGGCCCGAATTCGCTGGGCTTCCAGCGCCCGCCGCTGCACCTGAACGCCAGCGTGGCCGGCCCGCTCGCGCGCACCGGGCCGCTGGCGCTGGTGTCGCAGTCGGGCGCGCTCACGGCCTCGATGCTCGACTGGGCGCGGCAGAACGGTGTGGGCTTTTCCAGCGTGGTGTCGCTCGGGCCGCACACCTCGGTCGACATCCCGCAGGTGCTCGACTTCCTGGCCAACGATTCGAGCACGCACAGCATCATCGTGTACCTCGAAGGCATTGCCGACGCGCGCCGCTTCATGAGCGCGCTGCGCTCGGCCTCGCACGCCAAGCCGGTGGTGGTGCTCAAGGCGGGCCGCAAGCCGGCCGGCAACGAGGCCGCGCAGACGCACAGCGCCGCCATCGTGGGCAGCGACGACGTGTTCGACGCCGCCCTGCGCCGCGCGGGCGCGGTGCGGGTGCGCTCCTTCGTCGAGCTGTTCTCGGCCGCCAAGTGCCTGGCCTCGCGCTACCGGCCGGTGGGCAAGCGGCTGGCCGTGGTCACCAACGGCGGCGGCCCCGGCGTGCTCGCGGCCGACTGGATCAACGAGATCGGCCTCGACCTGGGCCGCCTCTCGGCCCCCGCGCAGCGCTCGCTGCAGCCCTCGCTGCCGGCGCTCGCGTCGCTCACCGACCTCATCGACCTGTCGGAAGACGCCACGCCCGCGCACTTTCGCGCCGCCATCGACACCGCCTCGGCCGACAGCCAGATCGACGGCGTGCTCGCCATCTTCTCGCCCAAGGCCGGCGTCGACGCGGCCGCCACGGCGCGCGCGCTGGCCGACATTCCGCGCCCCATGCCCAAGCCGCTGCTGTCGTGCTGGATGGGCGACGCGTCGGTGGGCAACGCGCGGGCCGTGCTGGCCGAGGCCACCATCCCGAGCTTTCGCACGCCCGAGGCGGCCGTGGGCGCCTTCGGCAACATCGCGGCCTTCTACCAGAACCAGCAGCTGCTGCAGCAGACGCCGCCGCCGCTGTCGGCGCTGGCCAAGCCCGACATCGACGGCGCGCGCCTGCTCATCGAAAGCGTGCTGGCCGAGCGGCGCAAGGTGCTGACCGAGATGGAGTCGAAGTCGCTGCTGTCGTGCTTCCACATCCCGATCACGCGCACCCTGCTCGCGCGCAGCGCCAACGAGGCCATGATGATCGCCACGCAGCTGGGCTTTCCGGTGGCGCTGAAGATCGACTCGCCCGACATCTCGCACAAGTCCGACGTCGAGGGCGTGGCGCTGAACGTGATGAACGGCACCAGCGCGCGCGACACCTACCTGGAGATGATGGAGCGCGTGGCGCGCCTGGCACCCGATGCCCGCATCAACGGCGTGACCGTGCAGAAGATGGTGCGCGCGCGGCGCGGGCGCGAAATCTACGTGGGCCTGGTCACCGACCAGCCCTTTGGCCCCGTGATCGTCTTCGGCGCCGGCGGCACCATGATCGAGCTCATGAACGACCGCGCGATGGAGCTGCCGCCGCTGAACCAGTTCCTGGCGCGCCACCTCATCGAGCGCTCGCGCGTGGCCGAGACGCTGGGCGAATGGCGCGGCGCCAACGCGGTGAACATGGAAGCCATCGAGGACGTGCTGCTGCGCGTGTCCGAAATGGTGTGCGAGCTGCCCGAGCTGCGCGAGATGGACATCAACCCCATCATCGTGGACGAGCACGGCGCGGTGTCGGTCGATGCGCGCATCGTGGTCGACAGCAGCACGCAAGCCGTGGCGGGCCCGGTGGGCAACGGCTACCAGCACCTGGCCATCATGCCGTACCCCGCGCGCTACCGGCGCGAATGGCCGCTGCCCGGTGGCGGCGCGTACGTCGTGCGGCCGGTGCATCCGAACGACGCGCAGATGCTGCAGGCGCTGGTGCAGGGCCTGTCGCCCGAGAGCCGCTGGTTCCGTTTCGTCTCGCGCTTCCACGAACTGCCGCCGTCGATGCTGTCGCGCTTCACGCTCATCGACTACGACCGCGAGATGGCGCTGGTCGCCACCGTGATGGAGCGCAGCACCGCGCCCGACGGCAGCATCCTCGAGAGCGAGCGCATCGTGGGCGTGTCGCGCTACATCACCAACCCCGACCAGACCAGCTGCGAGTTCTCGCTCGTGGTGGCCGACGAGTTCAGCGGCAAGGGCATCGGCTCGCGCCTCATGGAAAGCATCATCGACGTGGCGCGCGACCGCGGCCTTTCCGAGATGGACGGGCTGGTGCTGGGCGGCAACCCCGACATGCTCAAGCTGGTGCGGCGGCTGGGCTTCTCGGTGAAGTCCTTCCCCGAGGACCCGGACTTCAAGCTCGTGACCTACCCGCTGTAGCCCGACGGCGGCGGCTGCAACTCGACGAGAATCGGCCGCCCTCCACCTCCGCGTTTCTTCATGCTCCGAATCCTCCTGCGTTCCCTCGGCCGCCTGCTGGTGAGCCTCGCCGTGTTGCTGTCGGCCGCCTGGGCCTGCGCGGCCCTCTGGTACCAGCTGCCCGCGACGCTGCCGGTCAAGGTCGGCGCGATGGTGCTGTGGGGCCTCTTCGGCCTGGCGGCGATCGTGCTGCTGTGGCGCGGCAAGGCCGGCCGCTCGCTGCTGGCCTACGCCATCGGCTTCGTCGTGCTGCTCGAGTGGTGGGGCACCATCGCGCCCTCTCAGCATCGCGAATGGGCCGACGACGTGGCGCGCCACCTGAAGCCGCGCGTCGAAGGCAGCGTGGTCATGATGGAGAACGTGCGCAACTTCGACTGGCGCAGCGACACCGACTACACCGTGCGCTGGGACACGCGCCGCTACGACCTGGACCGCCTGCGCTCGGTCGACGTGTCGCTGTCGTACTGGACCGGCCCGGCCATCGCCCACACGCTGGTGTCCTTCGGTTTCGACGACGGCCAGTACGTCACCTTTTCCATTGAGATCCGCAAGGAGCGCGGCGAAAGCTTCTCGTCCGTGGGCGGCTTCTTCAAGCAGTTCGAGAACAGCCTCGTGGCCGCCGACGAGCACGACATCCTGCGCGTGCGCACCAACGTGCGCGGCGAAGACGTCTACATGTACCGCGTGCACCTGCCGCAGGCCGAGATGCGTTCGCTGTTCCTGGGCTACGTGGGCGAGGCCAATGCGCTGGCGCGCGCGCCGAGCTTCTACAACACGCTCACCGCCAACTGCACCACCATCGTCTACAGCCTCGCCCGGCACGTCGTGCCCGGCCTGCCGATGGACTACCGCCTGCTGGCCTCGGGCTACCTGCCCGAGTACCTGCACGACGTGGGCGGCCTGACGCCCGGCCTGAGCATGGACGCGCTGCGCGCCGGCGGCCGCATCACCGATCGGGCCATCGCCACCGACCAGCAGCCCGGCGTGAACTTCTCGCAAGCCATCCGCCACGGCCTGCCGGGCGTGACGCCATGAGGCGCATCGGCTTCCTCCCCGCCCTGCTGCTGGCGCTGTCGCTGCTCACGGGCTGCGCGGGCGTCACGGTCGGCACCATCTCGCCGGCCGACTACCTGGCGCAGCGGCGCGGCGACGTGCTCACCACCGGCCAGCTCAGCAGTTCCGCGCAAGAGGTGCTGCGCGTCATCGGCTCCGATGCCGACCAGTGCCGCAAGGACGGCCGCGCCTGCCGCCAGAACCTCGCCACCTCCGCCGGCCTGAGCGACGAGCAACGCATGTCGGCGCTGTCCGAGGTGTGGCTGCAGCTCGCGCTGGCGGGCGGCGCCGGCGGCTCGGCCGCGCAGCCCATGGCGCCCGAGGCCATCGAGGCCTGGCTGGAAACCGCGCGCCACGCCTACGCCTACCTGTTCCACACGGCGCGCAAGCCGCGCGACCGCGCCTTCGAAGACCGCCAGACGCAGGTGCGCGACTACTACAACTACGCGGTGCAGCGCGCCATCACCGGCCTGTTCAGCCGCTACCGCAAGAGCGACATGTCGGTGGCCGCCATTCCGCAGGTGAGCGGCTGGCGCATCGACGCCGACCTGTCGGCGCTGCAGCTCGCGCCCGACGCGCCCCCGCCCAAAGAGCTGATTCCCGCCGCCTCGTTGACCTTCTCGGGCCTGCGCAACATCTACCGCCGCGACGGCTTCGGCGCCGAGCTGGTCGCCGCGGGCGACGACCGTCCGACCGCGGCGCAGGCCGACGAAGACGCCCCGCCCTTCAGCGAGACGCCCTTCCCCGCGCTCACCGCGCTGCTGCAGTTCGACGGCGCCACCCTGCAGGACGTGCTGGCCACGCGCACGCTGCGCATCGCCGTGTTCGACCCCTACCGCACCAGCACGATCCGGCTGGCCGGCGAGGAGATTCCGCTGGCCGCCAACTTCACCTCGGGCTACGGCCTGTGGCTGGCCCGCTCCGACTTCGCGCTGCAGGCGCTACGCAGCCTCTTCGGCGGCGCCGAGGGCCTGACCCGGCCGCACATCTACCTGATGCAGCCCTACGACCCGAAGCGGCGCACCATCGTCATGCTGCACGGCCTGGCCAGCAGCCCCGAAGCCTGGATCAACGTGGCGAACGAAGTGCTCGGCGACGAGACGCTGCGCCGCCGCTACCAGATCTGGCAGGTGTACTACCCCACGAATGCGCCGCTGCCGCTGAACAACCTGGCCATCCGCGAAGCCATCACGCAGACCTTGGCGCACTTCGATCCGCAGGGCCGCGCCGAGGCTTCGCGCAACGTCACGCTCATCGGCCACAGCATGGGCGGCGTGCTCTCGCGCTTGCTGGTGTCGTCGTCGGGCGACGTGCTGTGGGACGCGCTGCGCGAGGGCTACCCCATGCCGGCCGCGCAGCGCCGCCGCATCGAAGAAGGGCTGGGGCCCTACCTGCGCTTCGAGCCGCTGCCCCAGGTCAGCGATGCCATCTTCATCGCCTCGCCGCACCGCGGCACCTCGTTCGCCAACAAGCGCATCTCGCGCTGGGTGGCCAACCTCATCACGCTGCCGGTGGCGATGCTGGGCCAGCTCAACGACATCTCGCGCGAGCTGATGCGCGTGGCACCCAGCTCGCAGGACATGGGCCCGCTGCGCATTCCCAACAGCATCGACAACCTCAGCGACCGCGATGCGTTCGTGCGGCTGTCGTCGGGGCTGCCGCTGAGCCCGAAGGTGCGCTACCACTCGATCATCGGCAACGACACGCCCGGCCTGCCGCTGGCCGAGTCGAGCGATGGCATCGTGCCCTACACCAGCGCGCACCTCGACGGCGCGGTGTCGGAGCTGGTGATTCCGTCGGCGCACAGCGTGCAGGAGCACCCGCTGGCGATCCTGGAGATCCGGCGCATCCTGCGCGAACAGCTGCAGCGCGTGCCCTGAGGGCACTTCAGGCCGTGGCGAGCACGGCCGCGGCCGGTGCATGCCGCATGTCCGGCACCGCCGCCATCAACGCCCGCGTGTACGCGTGCTTCGGCGCATCGAGCACTTCGGCCGCACTGCCCTGCTCCACCAGCCGCCCGCGCTGCATCACGCCCACGTCGTCGCACATGTGGCGGATCACCGCGAGGTTGTGGCTGATCAGCAGGTAGGTCAGGCCGAACTCGTCCTGCAGGTCGCGCATGAGGTTCAGCACCTGGGCCTGCACCGAGACGTCGAGCGACGAGGTCGGCTCGTCGCAGACGATGAACTCGGGCTGGCTGGCCAAGGCCCGCGCGATGGCGATGCGCTGGCGCTGGCCTCCCGAGAACTGGTGCGGGTAGCGCCGCCCATCGTCGGGCGACATGCGCACGCGGCGCAGCGCCTGCGCCACGCGCTCGGCGGTTTCGTCGGCGCTGGCGGCCAGGCCCAGCACCTCGACCGGCTCGGCGATGAGCCGGTCCACGCGCCAGCGCGGGTTGAGGCTGGCATGCGTGTCCTGGAAGATCATCTGGAAGCGCCGCCGCAACGCGGCCGTCTGCGCGGCGTCGCCCCAGCGGTCGATGCCGTCGAAATGCACCGTGCCGGCCGTGGGCCGCGTGAGGCCCGCGATCATGCGCGCCACGGTCGACTTGCCCGAGCCCGATTCGCCGACCAGCCCGAAGGTGCGACCGCGCGCGATGTCGAAGCTCACGCCGTCGACCGCGTGCAGCACCTTCTTCGGCTGGCGCGCGAGCGTGCGCACGAGCCAGCCGGCCGAAAGATCGAATTCGCGCGACAGGCCCTGCACGCGGATCAGCGGCGGGCTGTCGGCCAATGCTGGCGCCGCCACGGTCTCGGCCTGCGCGGGTGGCAACGCGGCAGCCACGGCGATGTCCGCGCCGATCTCCGGCACAGGCAGCCGATGCAGCCTGTCGTGCACCGAAGGAATCGCTGCCATCAGTGCGCGCGTGTACGGCTCGCGCGGGTGGTCGAGCACCTGGCGCACCGGGCCGGTCTCCAGCACGCGGCCCTGGTACATCACCATCACGCGGTCGGCCGCCTCGGCGATCACGCCCATGTCGTGCGTGATGAGCATCGCGGCCGTGCCGCGCTCGCGGCAGACGCGGCGGAACACGCGGATCACCTGCGCCTGCACCGACACGTCGAGTGCGGTGGTGGGCTCGTCGGCAATCAGCAGCTGCGGCTCGGCGCACAGTGCGAGTGCAATCGCCACGCGCTGGCGCATGCCGCCCGAGAACTGGTGCGGGTACTGGTCGATGCGGCTTTCGGGGTCGGGAATCTCCACGTCGGCCAGCAGCGCCAGCGCGCGCCGGCGCGCCTCCTGCTCGCTCACGGGCAGGTGCGTGCGGATGGTCTCGACGAGGTGCCGGCCGATCGGGTAGACCGGGTTCAGGCTGGTCAGCGGGTCCTGGAACACGCTGCCGATGCGGCGCCCGCGCACGCGGCGCATGTCTTCGCCGCGCAGCGTGTCGATGCGCTCGCCGTGCAGCTCGACCGTGCCGCTCGCGATGCGCCCCGGCGGCGGCACCAGCCCGATGACGGCCGCGCCGACCATCGACTTGCCCGCGCCCGACTCGCCGACCACGCCCAGGATTTCGCCCGGTGCGATCTCGAACGAGACGCCATCGAGCACCTGCACCGTGCCCCGGTGCGTGTCGAAGGCCACGTCCAGCCCGCGCACGCGCAGCACGGGCGTTTCGCCGCGGGGCGATGGCGAGGGGTCGCGCGCGCTCATTGCAACCTCGGGTTCAGGGCGTCGCGCAACCAGTCGCCCGCCAGGTTGACCGACAGCGCCAGCGCCAGCAGCACCAGCGCGGGAAACAGCAGGATCCACCACTCGCCCGAGAACAGAAAGCCCTGCCCGATGCGGATCAGCGTGCCCAGCGACGGCTGCGTGGGCGGCAGCCCCACGCCCAGGTACGACAGCGTCGACTCCGCCACGATGGCCAGCGCGAAGCTGATGGTGGCAATCACCAGCACCGGCGCCAGCAGGTTCGGCAGGATGTGCCTCACCAGAATACCGGTGCGCGAGCGGCCGATGATCTGCGCGGCGGCCACGTAGTCCTTGTGCTTCTCGAGCATCACCGCGCCGCGCACCGTGCGCGCGTACTGCACCCATTCCGACAGACCGATGGCCGCCACGATCACGTACACCGCCATGTCGTCGCGGTAGCCCTCGGGCAGCAGGCCGCGCGCAATGCCGAAGATCAGGAGCGCCACCAGCAGCACCGGAAAGGTCAGCTGCACATCGGCCACGCGCATCACCAGCGTGTCGAACCAGCCGCCCGCATAGCCGGCCGCCAGCCCGAGCGGCACGCCGATGACCAGCGACAACCCGACCGCGCTCACGCCCACCAGCAGCGACATGCGCAGCCCGTAGAGGATGGCCGAGAACACGTCGCGCCCCTGGTCGTCGGCGCCCAATGGGTAGAACGCGCCCGAGGCGCCCTGCTGCCCCGGCGGCGTGAAGGCGTCGATCAGGTCGAGCACGGCCGGGTCGAAGGGGTCTTGCCGCGCGATCCACGGTGCGAACAGCGAGGCCAGCGCGACCAGCAGCAGCACGAAGGCGGCCAGTTGCACGGTGCGCGAGCGTGCAAACGCGCGCAGCACGGGCGACTCGGCGTTGCGCCAGCGGCGCGGCGCGGGAACGCCGGTCGGAGAAGGAAGCGTCATTCGGAAAAAAACAAGAAAGGAGTCAGGCGCGTCGCAGGCGCGGATCGACCAGCACATACAGCAGGTCGACGATGAAGTTGATCGCCACATACAGCAGCGCGATCAGCAGCAGGTAGGCCGCCACCACCGGCACGTCCACCCCCTGGATCGACGTGATGAACAGCAGGCCCACGCCCGGCCACTGGAACACCGTCTCGGTGACGATGGCAAAGGCCACCAGCGAGCCGATCTGCAGCCCGGTGATGGTGATGACCGGGATCAGCGTGTTGCGCAGCGCATGGCCGTAGTTCAGGTCGCGCTCGCGCAGCCCGCGCGCGCGGCCGAAGCGGATGTAGTCGGCGCGCAGCACCTCCAGCATCTCGGCGCGCACCAGCCGCATGATCAGCGTCAGCTTGTACAGGCCCAGCGTCAGCGCGGGCATCAGCAGCGACGCCCAGCCCGAGGCCGTGAGCAGCCCGGTGCTCCAGCCGCCCAGCTGCACCGTGTCGCCGCGCCCGAACGAGGGCAGCCAGCGCAGCTCGACCGCGAACAGGTAGATGAGCCCGATGCCGATCAGGAAGGTGGGCAGCGACACGCCGACCAGCGACACCGCCATGACCGCGCGGCTGGCCACGCTGTCGCGCCGGATCGCCGTGTACACGCCCAGCGCCACGCCACCCGCCACCGCCAGCACGGCCGCCACCAGCGCCAGTTCGAGCGTGGCCGGCAGGCGCTCGGCGATGAGCTCGACCACCGGCCGCTTGAGCCGGTACGACACGCCCAGGTCGCCCTGCAGGGCATGGCCCACGTAGCGCAGGTACTGCACCAGCACCGGGCGGTCGAAACCCAGCTCGGCCGTCAGCGCGGCGCGCTCTTCCAGCGTGGCGTCCTCGCCGAGCAGGCTGATGGTCGGGTCGCCGATGTGACGGAACACCAGGAAGGACACGAACGACACCGCCAGCAGCACCAGCACAGACTGGCCGAGCCGGCGCAAGAGATGAACCCACATGGCGTGTGCTTAGGGCTTTGCCACCTTCACGTTCTTGAAGAACACGCTGCCGTCGGGGCTGACCGGAATGTCCAGCTTCGGGGTCGAGGCGAAGTTGAGCACCTGATCGTGCAGCGCGATGTAGATGCGCTCCTTCTGCACCGTCTGCCAGATGCTTTTGATGGTGGCGTCGCGTTTCGCCTTGTCGCTCTCGGCGGCCAGCGATGCGATCTGCGCGTCGACCTCGGCGTTGCTGTAGCCGGTGGCGTTGGTCGGGCCGCGGCCGTCCTTGCCGCGCGTGTGCACCAGGTAGTCGAAGATGTAGGCCGAGTCGTAGGTCGGCACGCCCCAGCCGAACAGGTAGAAGTCGGTGTCGGCCGAGTTGATGGCGGTGCTGTGCAGCGCGATCGGGCGCGCCGCCACCGTGGTCTTGATGCCGATGCGCCCGAGGAAGCCCGACACCGCCGTGCTGATGGCCTCGTCGTTCACGTAGCGGTCGTTCGGCGTGTGCAGCGTGATCGCAAAGCCGTTCGGGTAGCCGGCCTCGGCCAGCAGCTTCTTCGCCTGCGCCGCGTTGGCCTTCGGGTAGGCCGCGAAGCCCTTCTCGTAGCCGTGCACGAACGGCGGCGCGATGATGCCCGAGGGGTTCGACAGCCCACGCATCACCGCCGCCTTGATCGCGTCGCGGTCGATGGCCAGGCCGATGGCCTCGCGCACCTTCGGGTCGGCCAGCGGGTTCCTGCCCTTCACGTCGGCGTACTTGAGTTCCTTCGCGCCCACGTTCAGGCCCAGGAAGATCGAGCGGTTCTCGGGCCCTTCGGTCACGCGCAGGCGCTTGTCGGCCTTGAGCCGGCCCACGTCCTGCGCCGGCAGGTCCTGCACGAAATCGACCTCGCCCGACAGCAGCGCGGCCACGCGCGTGGCGGGCGACTTGATCGGCACGTAGACCAGCTCGGTCACGTCCAGCGGAAACTGGCCGCGGCCCCAGTACTGCGGAAACTGCTTGAGCACCGTGCGCGCATCGACCTCGCGCGAGGCCAGCACGTACGGGCCGGTGCCGTTCTCGTTGCGGGTGGCGAAGTTCTCGGTCTTGCTGGCCACGTCCTGCGACTGCTCGGCCTTGTTCGCCTTGGCCCAGGCCTCGTTGAGGATGAAGAGGTTCGTGAGGTTGTTCGGGAAGATCAGGTTCGGGCCCTTGGTCCTGACCTGCACTGTGAGCGGATCGACCTTCTTCACCTCGGCCACAGACGACAGCAGCGACTTGAGCGCCGAGCTCGGCGCCTGCGCGCGCTGCAGCGAGAACACCACGTCGTCGGCCGTGAGCAGCGCGCCGTCATGGAACTTGACGCCGGGGCGCAGCTTGAACTCCCACACCGTCGGGTCGGCCGTGAGCTTCCACGAGGTGGCCAGCGCGGGCTGCAGCTTGCTGTCGGCGCCGCGCAGGATCAGCGGTTCGTAGATCTGGTGCAGCAGCCCGAAGTTGGTGCCGGTGTTGACCGCATGCGGGTCGAGCGTGGCGGGGTCGGCGCTGCGCGCCCAGCGCACGGTTTCGGCGGCGGCAACAGGCGCCTGCAGCAAGCCGGCGGCCAGCAGGGCCGCGGTCAGGAGTGGTCGGAGCATGGAATCCCTCGGGTGTTCTTTGGAAGAGAAGACAGGCGGACGGCCGCGCGGGGCGGCGTCGTCCTGTGCCTGTGCGTGAGGGACTGTGCCCTGCGCCGCGCCGTCTCGAAAGAAGGACTCCGCATATGGAAATGCGGTGCCTGCCGCGTGACGATGAACCGGGCGCTACGCCCTCGCGGCAAGCCGCTTCAATCGCAATCCACCCCACACCGCCAGCAGCACGCTCGCGCCGAACACCCAGCCCGACAGCGCGCCGGCCATCGTGCCCGACAGCAGGTTGCCGACCGTGCAGCCCAGCCCGGTCATCGCGCCCCACCCCAGCAGCACGCCGCCGCCGAGGCCGCGCACGACCTGGCCCACCGTCGGCCACGCGGGTTTGAACTGCCCGCTTGCGAGCGCCGCAGCCAGTGCGCCGACCACGAGGCCGCCGACCAGCAGCGCGTTGGGCGTCTGCCAGAGGCTTTCGACCACCGCCGTGACGCAGCCGCCGAAACCGTCGAGCCCGTCCAGCCGCTGCGGCAGCAGGCCGTGCGCGTTGCCGAGGTCGCGCGCGGCGCTGCCCAAAGCTGCGGTTACGCCGAGGGGACGCAGCCGCAGCACCACGATCACGGCGATCGCGCCGACCGCGAGCCCGCCCCACGCATACGGCCAGCGCCCGTGCAGCAGGCGGCGCGCGGCGTCGATGAAGCTGCGCGGTGCGGGCAATGCCGCGCCGCCCGCCGGCAGCTTTCGCCAGAGCCAGGCGCTCAACGCCGCGAGCACCACCAGTTGCAGTACGGCCGAGCCCGCATAGCCCAGGTGATGCGGCAACCACACCACGGGCGCGGTGGCGATGGTGGCGCTGTAGAGCCAGTTCCAACTGCCGAACCCCAGCAGGAAGCCCGCACCGGCACCGAACAGCGCGAACGGCGCAGTCGGCGAGCCTTCGCCCAGCCGGTACCAGTGCGCGCTGATGCAAGAGCCCGACACCACCATGCCCGCGCCGAAGGCCAGCCCCGCGAGCACCAGTGCGCCGCTGACCGGTCCGATGTGCGCATCGGGCGGCAGCCGCCCCGGCTGCGGCACCGGCAACCAGCCCGTCATCACGACATGCATGCCCACGGTGCCGACCGCCAGCGCGGCCACGATGGCCAGCAGGCCGCGTGCGTCGCCGCCCTCGAAGTAGTCGCGCGCATGGCAGTAGAAGCAGAAGCGCGAGCGCTGCAACACCACGCCGAGCACCGCGCCCAGCCCGAGCGCGAAAGCCAGCGCGCGGCCACCGCTGCGCTCGCCGAGCAGATGCACACCGGCGGCGATCAGCAACAACACCACGACAGCAGCGCCCAGGCCCGTGCGAGAAAGCGGCACAGGCGCCGCATGGATTGACGAAGCGGACATGCCCCGGTTCCTCTTTCTTGGGTCCAAAAAAAAGCGAGCCCGAGGGCTCGCCCAATGTCGCTCATCAGAGAGGCCGCGAGGTCCCTCCAACGCCGACTCACCTCGAACTCATCTCACCTCAACTCAATCATTTGGACGCCCACACCGTGCCGGCCGGGTTGTTCACCGGCACGCCGACGGCGTTGCCGTACTCGGTCCACGAGCCGTCGTAGTTGCGCACGTTCTTGTAGCCCAGGATCTTGTGCAGCGCGAACCAGGTGTGGCTCGAGCGTTCGCCGATGCGGCAGTAGGTGATGGCCGGCTTGCTGCCGTCGATGCCCACGGCCGCGTAGATCGCCTTCAGCTCGGCGGCCGACTTGAAGGTGCCGTCTTCGTTCACCGCGCGGCCCCACGGCACGTTGGCCGCGCCGGGCACGTGGCCCGCGCGCACCGCCAGTTCGGCGGCGCCGGCCGGCGCGAATATCTTGCCGCTGTACTCGTCGGCCGAGCGGATGTCGACCAGCTTCGCGTCGGAGCGGCCCTCGGCCACGGCCAGCACGTCGGCCAGCCGCGCGCGCAGCTGCGGGTTGGGCTGCGTCACCTTGAAACGCGTGGCGACGTGTTCGGGCGCGCGGTTGTCGAGCACGCGGTTCTCGGCCTCCCACTTCTTGCGCCCGCCGTCGAGCAGCCTCACGTTCTGCACGCCGTACTGGTCGAACACCCAGGCACCCCAGGCGGCAAACCAGTTGTTGGTATCGCCGTAGAGGATCACGGTGGTGTCCTTGTCGACACCGGCCGCCGACAGCAGCTTCTCGAATTCCGTCTGGCTCACGATGTCGCGGCGCACGCGGTCGTTGAGGTCGTTGTGCCACGAGAAATTCACCGCGCCTGGGATGTGGCCGCGCTCGTACAGGCCCGGGTTCACGCTGACCTCGATCACACGCAGCTTCGGGTTGCGCAGGTTCTTCTCGAGCCAGTCGGTGGAGACCAGCGGACCGCTGCCGTCGGCCGAGGCCTGCGCGAAGGCCGACGGTGCGGTGGCCAGGAAGGTCAGCGTGGCGAGGGACGCGGCGCGCCACCATCTGCTGAAGATCGACATGCGGGACTCCTTGTGTTGAATGGAAGACATCTGAAACAGATCAGAGCGAACTCTAGGCAGGCCACGCGCGATCACCAACGAAGCGTTTGCGATAAGCGCATGCGCAAAGCGTCTGAGGCTCAGGCGAGCGCGGCCTCTTGATGTGGCAGCTCGGCGCGCACGCGCCAACCCAGCTCGGGCGCGATGCGCACCGCCAGGTCGTCCAGGATCTGCTCGTAGGCCTCGCTGTCGAAGTTGTAGGGCAGCTCCACGCGCAGCTCGCTCACCAGCGGCAGCACCGGGTCGCGGTGCAGGTGCTCCAGGATCTCGTCGGCGCTGCCCACGAGGTCGCCGGCAAACAGCGTGCGGCGCTCGCCCTGCGGCGACAGCGTGCGCTCGACGCGGCCCGCCGCAAACGCGCGGTAGCGGCGCCGCGTGGCGGCATCGGCGCCGTCGAGCGGCACGATCACGCGGCCCAGCGCGATCCGCCCGCGCCGCGCGCCGGGCACTTCACTGGCGCGGTAGCGTTCGACCAACCCGGTCTGCGCCTCGAGGAAGTCGTCGGTGGTCTCGCCCGTGAGCACGTTGCCCAGCAGCAGGTGAAAGCCGTTGCGCCCCGCCCATTCGGCCGAGCGCAGCGATCCGCCGCCGTACCAGAGCCGCCCGACGAGGCCGGGCGCATAGGGCTGCACGCGCGGACGCACGCGCCCGCCGGCCGATTCGACCACCGTGTCCTCGTCGCCCAGCAGCACGTCCTCGAGGTTGGCGCGCAGCCGCGCCACGCGCTTGTGCGTGAAGTCGACCGTGGCCGGCGGCGCGTCCTGGAAGCGCCCGCCCAGCAAGGCGCCGTGCGGCGGCGCGCCCGCGCTCAGGCCCACCTGCAGGCGCCCACGCGAAAGCACGTCGACGGTGGCCAGGTCTTCGGCGAGCCGGAACGGGTTTTCGTAGCCCATCTGGATCACGGCCGCGCCGAGTTCGATGCGGCGCGTGCGCTGCGTGGCGGCGGCCAGGAAGGTCGGCGCCGACGACACGGCGCGCTCCAGGTGGCGCTGGCGCACCCAGGCGCTGTCGAAGCCACGTCGCTCGCCGAATTCAAAGAGCCGCAGCGCGGCTTCGAGGCCGGCGTGCGGGTCGGCCTCGTCGTAGTTGCCGGGCGTGAGGAAACCGATGTGCTGGATGGTCATGGTCGTGTCGCTCGCAGGGTCAGAACTTCGGCAACCCCGGCGGGTTGACCTCCGATTTCGGCAGCGCCTCTTCGGCCAGGCGCCAGCGCGCGAGCGCCTTGGCGTAGGTGCCGTTGCGGATCAGGTTGTTGGCCGCGGTGCTCAGCGCTACCGCCAGGCCGCTGCCCTTGCGCGTGGCGACGGCCACGTCCGACTTCAGCGGCCAGCCCGCGTTCACCGTGCCGGCCAGCCGCAGTTGCCCGTTCTTCGCGGCCTCGTAGGCCTGCGGCGCGTTGGGGTTGAAGTTGGCGTCGACGCGCTTCGTCGTCACCGCCAGCCAGCGCGTCACATCGTCGTCGTAGTACTGGATCGACACCGGCTTCAGGCCTGCGGCCACGTTCTGCCGGTCCCATTCGAGCAGGATGCGCTCCTGGTTGGTGCCCGCGCCGGTCGTGAGCTTCAGGCCCGCCACGTCCTTCGGCTCCTTGATCGACTGGATGGCGCTGTCGGTGCGCACGTAGAAGCCGTGCAGGCCGAGCCGGTAGGTCGAGAAGTCGAACTTCTCCTTGCGCTGCTCGGTCACGCCCACGTTGGAGATCACGGCATCGTACTTGCCCGAGCTCAGGCCCAGCGGCCAGTCGGCCCAGGCGACGGGCCGCAGCTCCAGCTTCAGGCCCAGCGCCTCGGCGATGAGGTGGGCAAAGTCGGGGTCGAAGCCCACCACCGTCTTCGCGTCGGTGGCGTAGGTGGAGATCGGCGGCGCGAACGGCGCGATGGCGATGGTCAGCACGCTCTCCTTCACGAACTTGAAGCTCGGCGGAATGGCGTTGACGGCCTCGGCGTCCTTGCCGGTGTGCAGGCGGCCCTTCTGCTCGGGGCTGAAGTCGAAGGTGTCAGCGGCGTGCACCGGCGCGAACGCCATCAGCCCGAGGGCGGCCAGCGCCCCCAGTGTCTTCTTGAGCGACATGGTCCCCTCCCCTCAGTTCTTCGGCAGGCCGGGCGGGTTGGTGCGCGCCACCTCGATGGCTTCGGACGCCAGGTTCCAGCGCGACAGCGCCTTGCCGTAGTTGCCGTTCCTGATCTGCGTGTTCAGCGCGAGCGTCACGGCCTCGGCAATGCCCGAGCCCTTGCGCGAGGTGACGGCGATCTCGGCATTGAGCGGCCAGCCGCCCGACACCAGGCCCGCGAGCCGCGTCTTGCCGTCGCGCGCCTCGTAGGCCGCGATGGCGTTGGGGCCCACGTACGCATCGGCGCGGCCCGACTGGATGGCCAGGCGCTGCACCACATCGTCGTCGTAGTACTGGATCTCGATGGGCTTGAGGCCGGCGGCGAGGTTCTGCTTGTTCCAGCGCAGCAGGATCTGCTCCTGGTTCGTGCTGGCCGTCACGATGAGCTTCAGGCCCGCGATGTCCTTGGGCTCCTTGATGGCGCCGAGCTTGCTGTCCGACTTCACGTAGATGCCCAGCTGGTCGTTGCGGTAGGTCGAGAAGTCGAACTTCTCCTTGCGCTCCTCGGTCACGGTCACGTTGGACACCACCACGTCGAACTTGCCCGACTGCAGGCCCAGCGGCCAGTCGGCCCAGGCGGTGGACACCAGCTCCAGCTTGCGCCCCAGGCTGTCGGCCACGAGCTGCGCGATGTCGGGCGCGTTGCCCACGGGGGTCTTCGTGTCGGTGGCGTAGGCCGCGAACGGCAGCCGGCCGGTGGTGGTGCCCACGACGAGCACGCCCTCTTTCAGGAACTTGAAGTCCTTCGCGAGCCGCACGGCCTCGTCGATCTTCTGCGCGCGCGGGCGGCCGGGCTGCTCGGGGCTCAGGTCGGGCGCCGGGGCGGTCTGGGCCGTGGCGGCGATCGGCAGCAATGCGGCCAGGAGAACGGTCAGGAGAAGGCGTCGATGGGTCATGAAAGCGGTCGGTTTGAAAATGGGGGAAGGGAAAAAACTCAGAGCACCTTGGCCAGGAACTCGGCCGTGCGCGGATGCCTCGGCGCGTTGAACACCTGCTCGGGCGTGCCGGTCTCGAGGATGCGGCCCTGCTCCATGAAGACCACGGTGTCGGCCACCTCGCGGGCGAAGCCGATCTCGTGCGTCACGATGACCAGCGTGGTGCCGGAGCTCGCGAGTTCCTCGATCACCGCGAGCACCTCGCCCACCAGCTCGGGGTCGAGCGCCGAGGTGGGCTCGTCGAACAGCAGCACCTTGGGCTTGAGCGCCAGCGCCCGCGCGATCGCCACGCGCTGCTGCTGGCCGCCCGAGAGCTGGCGCGGGTAGGCGTCCTTGCGGTCGGCCAGCCCGACGCGCGCCAGCAGGTCGGAGGCCAACGCCTCGGCCTCGGCGCGCGGCAGGCCGCGCACCGACTGCGGCGCCTCGACGATGTTCTCCAGCACCGTGAGGTGCGGGAACAGGTTGAAGTTCTGGAACACCATGCCCACGTCGACGCGGCGCGCGAGGATGTCCTTCTCGTGCAGCTCGTACAGCGTGTCGGCATCGCGCCGGTAGCCGATGAGCTCGCCGTCGATGGCAATGAAGCCGTCGTCCACGCGCTCCAGGTGGTTGATGGTGCGCAGCAGCGTCGACTTGCCCGAGCCCGACGGCCCGAGGATCACGGTGACGCTGCCGCGCGGTGCGGTGAAGGTCACGTCGTCGAGCACCTGCAGCGCGCCAAAGCGCTTGGACACGCCGTGGATCGTCACCTCGCCGCCCGGCGCGCGCGAGCCGTTCCAGCGCGGCACCTGCGCGGGGGCCGGCGCCGGTGCCGACACGGGCACCACGGCCGGCGCCCTGCCCCGCGCCCACAGCCCGTGCACCACGCCGCCCAGCCACGAGCGCGGCGCATGGCGCAGGGCCCCGCGCGAGAAATGCCGCTCGATGTAGTGCTGCGCCACCGACAGCACCGTGAGGATCACGAGGTACCACACGGTCGCCACCATGAGCAGCGGAATCACTTCCAGGTTGCGCCGGTAGATGATCTGGATGGTGTAGAACAGCTCGGGCAGCGCCAGGATGTAGAGGTTCGAGGTGCCCTTGGCCAACCCGATGATGTCGTTGAAGGCCGTCGGCAGGATGCTGCGCATGGCCTGCGGCAGCACGATGCGCGAGGCCTGGCGCCGGCGCGAAAGGCCCAGCGCAGCCGCCGCCTCGAGCTGCCCCTGGTCCACTGACAAAATGCCCCCGCGCACGATCTCCGAAGCGAAGGCCGCCTGATTCAGCGTGAGGCCCAGCAGCGCCGCCACGAAGGGGCTGATGAGCTGCGTGGTCGGGTACGAGAAGAACGTCAGGTCGGTGAACGGCACGCCCAGCGACACGGTCTCGTACAGGTAGCCGAGGTTGTTGATGATCAAGAGCAGCACGATCACCGGCACCGAACGGAAGAGCCAGGTGAACACCCAGGCCAGCCGCGCCAGCAGCGGCGAGCGCGACACCCGCGCCAGCGCCAGCCCCGTGCCGAAGAAGAAGCCCAGCACCGCGCCCAGCGCCGTGAGCAGCAGCGTGCGGCCCAGGCCGGCCAGCACCGGCTCCGAGAAGAACCACTGCGCGAACACCGGCCAGCCCCAGCGCGGGTTGGTGAGCACCGAATGCAGCACGAGGCCGATCACCGCCACCGCGAAGACGGTGCCGACGGTGCGCGCCGGGTAGGTTGCGGGCACGATGCGAAAGTGCGAGTAGTCGCCCTTGGCGGGCGGTGCTGCATCGCTGCGGCGCAGGGGTGCCGTGGGGGTACGAGGCTCCGGACCGGCGTCGAGCACGGTGGTCGTGTTCATCGCGACACCGCCCCGCTCAGCGCCGTACCCACGCGGCCTTGCGTGGCCCACTGCGCCAGGTGCTTCTCGAACGGCAGCTTGCGCGGCGTCTCGGGGTCGGCGTCGTCCGTGAACAGCGCCGTGTAGCCATGGCTGCGGTACAGGCCCACGGCCTCGGGCTGGCGAAAGCCCGTCGTGAGGTAGATGCGTTCGTAGCCCTGGCGCAGCACCTGCGCCTCCAGCTCGGCCAGCACGCGGCTGGCCAGGCCCTGGCGGCGCAGCGCGCCGTGCGTCCACACGCGCTTGAGTTCGGCGGTGCGCTCGTCGTGGCGCATGAAGGCGCCGCCGCCGATCGCCACGCCGTCGCGCAGCAGCAGCACGAAGTTGCCGTGCGGCGGCGCGAACACCTCGGGCGCGTAGCGGTCGATCTCGCGCGGTGCGCCGGGCTCGCGCAGCACGTCGCCGTAGCGGCTGTCGTACTCGAAGGTGAGCCCTTCGATCAACGGCCGGGCCAGCGGGTCCAGCGGCGTGGTGTAGAGAAACTGTTCGCTCATGGGGTGGTTTCCTGGGTGTCGCCGTCGGCGGAAAGAAAACGCTCGGCCAGCCGGGCCCAGTACACGGCCGCGGGCGCGAGGATCGCGTCGTTGAAGTCGTAGCGCGGGCTGTGCAGCGAGGCGCTCTCGCCGTTGCCGAAGAACACGTAGCTGCCGGGGCGCGCCTGCAACATGTAGGCGAAGTCTTCGCTGGCGGTGCGCGGGCGGAAGGCCGGGTCGACGCGCTGCGCGCCGAAGGTGTCCAGCGCCACGGCGCGTGCGAAGGCGGTTTCTTCCGCGTGGTTGACCACCGGCGGAAAGCCCGGCCGGTAGTCGACCTCGGCCTGCGCGCCGAAGCTCTCGGCCTGTGCCCGCGCCAGGGCGGGAATGCGCTGCGCCAGCAGCGCGCGCACCTCGGGCTTGAACGAACGCGCCGTGAGCTTGAGCTCGACGGTGTTCGGAATCACGTTGGAGGCCTCACCGCCGTGGATGGAGCCCACGGTGACCACGCCCATGTCGAGCGGATCGACGTTGCGCGACACCACGGTCTGCAATGCCGCGATCAGGTGCGCGCTCGCAACCACGGGGTCGACCGTTTCGTGCGGCTGCGCGCCGTGGCCGCCCTTGCCGCGCACCGTGATTTGCGCCTGGTCGATGGCCGCCATCGCGGGCCCGGTGACGCAGCCCACGTGCCCTGCCCCCACGCCGGGCCAGTTGTGCAGGCCGAAGACGGCGTCGCACGGGAAGCGCGTGAACAGGCCCTCGTCGATCATCTTCTTCGCACCCGCGCCCAGTTCTTCGGCGGGCTGGAAGATCAGGTGCAGCGTGCCGCGAAAGCTGCCCGTCTCGGCCAGGAAGCGCGCCGCCGCGAGCAGGATCGCCGTGTGGCCGTCGTGGCCGCAGGCATGCATCACGCCCGCGTTCTCGCTGGCGTACGGCAGGCCCGTGGCTTCCTGGATCGGCAGCGCGTCCATGTCGGCGCGGATGCCGAGGCTGCGCCCCGGCCCGCGCCGCAGCGTGCCCACCACGCCGGTGCCGGCCAGGCCGGTCGTGACCTCGTAGCCCCAGGCCGCGAGCCGCTCGGCCACGAGCGCCGAGGTGCGGTGCTCCTTGAACGACAGCTCGGGGTGCTGATGGATGTCGCGCCGCAGCGCAATGAATTCGTCGCCGTAGCCGGCAATGGTCGATTCGACGCGGTGGATGTCCTTGAGGGCCGGTCGTGGCAGCGCGGCGCCCATCAGGCGGCCTTGCGCTCGGCGGTGGCGCCGCCCTGCGGCGCGGCATGGCGGCTCGCCTTGCGCGGCAGGCCCAGGTGGTCGCGCAGGGTCTGGCCGGGCAGCGTGCGCTGGTAGCGACCGCGCGCCTCCAGCGCCGGGATCACGAACTCGATGAAGTCGTCCAGGCCCTGCCCCAGGACCGGGAAACCGAGGATGAAGCCGTCGGCCGCGCCCTCGTCCACCCAGCGGATGATCTCGTCGGCGATGCGCTCGCCCGTGCCCACGAACTGCGTGCGCGGCGTGGCCACTTCGAGCGCCACCTCGCGCAGCGTCTGGCCCTTGGCCTTGGCATTGGCCTTGATGCGATCGGTGGTCGAGCGGAAGCTGTTGCGGCCGATCTCGCCCAGCTCGGGAAACGGCGCATCGAGCGGGTACTGGCTGAAGTCGTGGTGGTCGAAGAAGCGGCCCAGGTAAGCCAATGCTTCCTCCACCGTCAGCAGTGCGCGGATGGCGAGGTACTTGGCCTCGGCCTCCGCCTCGGTGGCGGCGACCACGGGGCCGATGCCCGGGAAGATCTTCACGTCGCCGGCCTGCCGCCCCTGCGCCACGGCGCTGGCCTTCACCTGCCTGAGGAAGGCGCGCGTGTCTTCGAGCGAGGGCGAATGCGTGAACACCGCGTCGGCGTACTTGCCCGCGAGGCCGATGCCCGCGTCCGACGAACCAGCCTGGAAGATCACGGGCTGGCCCTGCGGCGAGCGTTGGATGTTCAGCGGCCCCGCCACCTGGAAGAAGCGGCCCTTGTGGTCCAGCGTGTGCAGCTTGTCGCGGTCGAAGAAGCGGCCGCTCTCGCGGTCGCGCACGAAGGCGTCGTCGTCCCAGCTGTCCCACAGGCCCTGCGTCACGGCCAGGTACTCGTCGGCGATCTCGTAGCGCAGCGCGTGCTCGGGGTGGGCGCGGCTGTAGTTCTTGGCGCTGCCTTCCAGCGGCGTGGTCACCACGTTCCAGCCCGCGCGCCCGCCGCTGATGAGGTCCAGCGAGGCGAACTGCCGCGCCACCGTGAACGGGTCGCTGTACGAGCTGGAGATGGTGCCCGCCAGGCCGATCTTCGTGGTGACGGCGGCCAGCGCCGACAGGATCGAGATCGGCTCGAAGCGGTTGAGGAAGTGCGGAATCGACTTCTCGTTGATGTAGAGCCCGTCGGCGACGAACGCGAAGGCGATGCCCGCGGCCTCGGCCTTCTGCGCGCTGCGGATGAAGAAGTCGAGGTTGACGCTGGCATCGGCCGGGCCGCCCGGGTGCTTCCAGGCATTCATGTGGCTGCCGGCCCCTTGCAGCATGACGCCGAACTGGATGTTGCTCATGACGATCGTTCTTGTGATGGGAAAAAGAAAAAACTCAGGCCAGTGCGGGCTCGCGGGCCTGCGCCAGCAGCTCGACCGCCGTGGCGCGCGCGCCGAAGTCCGCCACCGGGATGTCGACCACGAACTCCTCGATGCCATGGCGTACGCTGAGGGCTTCGAGCGCGTCGCGCACCTCGTCGCCGGTGCCGGCGATGACATGCGGGCGCCGCTCTTCGGTGCGGTAGTCGCTGGCGCCGGCCTGCCGCGCGAACTCGGCGGTGGCTTCGAGGCTGGGCAGGTTCACGCTCTGGCCCGTGGGCAAGGTCACGCGGAAGCTGCGCAACGCGCCCACGCGCTCGGCGGCCTCGTCGTGCGTTTCGGCGGCGAAGGCGAACAGCGCGAGCAGCGGCGCGCGGCCGGTCGCGCCGCGGTAGGCGTCGATCGATTGCTCGATGTTCACGGGGTCGCCATTGAAGTGGCCCGCATAGACGAACTGCCAGCCCAGCCGCGCCGCAAGCAGCGCGCTCTCGGGGCTGCCGCCGAGCAGCACGCGCTGCGGCGCCACCGGCGGGAACGGCGTGGCCACGGCACCGGCCAGCGCATGGTCGGCGGGCACGCCGTCGTGCAGGAAGGCATCGAGCTCGCGCAGGCGCGCTTCGAAATCGAGGGCCTTCGCCTTCGCCGGGTCGTGCAGCGATTGCAGCGCCTTGCTGGTCAGCGGCAGGCCGCCCGGCGCCTTGCCGATGCCCAGGTCGACACGGCCCGGCGCCAGCGAGGCCAGCACCTTGAAGGTCTCCGCCACTTTGAAGGGGCTGTAGTGCTGCAGCATGACGCCGCCGGTGCCGATGCGGATGCGCGAGGTCTTCGCGAGCAGGTGCGAGGCCAGCACTTCGGGCGCCGAACCGGCGTAGGTGCGGTTGCCGTGGTGCTCGGCCAGCCAGTAGCGGCGGTAGCCCAGCCGTTCGGCGCGCCGGGCCAGCGCGATGGTGTGCTGGAACGCCTGCGCGGCGTCGGCACCTTCGGGGATCAGGCTCTTGTCGAGCAGGGAGAGCGAGTAGGACACGGTGTTCGGCGATGGCGCAGTGGAAGCGGGTGTGCTTCAAATTCTGCGAGCCATCACGCGGGCCGTTTGCGCTGAATTCCTCTATCGATATCTGGAATCTGCGGGGTCGCGCGGCTCACCATGCATAGGGCAGGAGCGCCGCCACGGCCGTGGCGTGCAGCCTCCTGCGCACGCGCAGCGGCACATGGCCATGCGGCGCACGGCGTGCCACTTCATGCGGCGACGCCGGCGCGATGCACCAGGCGATGGCGGTCAGCGCGAGGACGTGGCGGGCCTGTGCGGCCGGGGATGAAGAGGCGACGGTGTGCAGTGGCATGGCGGGCGGTTTCCCTGGTTCGATGCCGCCGATTCTGCGAAGCGCATCCGCCGTTGCCAACGACGGATTGCGAATGTCCTGATGCGGTTTGCATCGCATCCGCGCGCCCAAAGGTGTTGCCTCGCTCCCCCTGCGATGGCTACGATGGGCACGCAACCACCCAAGGAGCAGCCGCCATGTCGAACCATGTCTACAAGTCGCTCGAGCTGACGGGCTCGTCCAAGACCAGCATCGAGGACGCGGTGCAGACCGCCATCGCGAAGGCGCACGAGACGGTGCGCAACATCCAGTGGTTCACCGTCACCGAGACGCGTGGCCACGTGGTCGACGGCAAGGTCGCGCACTGGCAGGTGACGGTGAAGATCGGCTTCACGCTCGAGTAGCCGCAACGCGGCCTTGACGGGTCAGGCGCGCAGCGCCGAGGTGCCGTCGTAGATATAGCGGCGCGACCACGGGAGCGTGCTTGCCGCCCTGCCCGCCTTGCGCCCGACGATCTGGTAGATCGCCACGTCGTCGTTCTCGAAGGCGTAGGCGCAGCCCGCGAGGTAGATGCGCCAGATGCGGAATTTTTCTTCGTCGACCAGCGCACGCGCCTCGTCGGCATGGGCCTCGTAGGCGTCGCTCCAGTGGCGCAGCGTCTGCGCGTAGTGCCGGCGCAGGTTCTCCACGTCGAAGGCCTCGAGCCCGCCCTGCTGCATGGCCTGCAGCGCCAGGCTGATGTGCGGCAGCTCGCCGTTGGGGAACACGTAGCGGTCGATGAAGTCGCCGCCGCCGTACGACACGCCGCCGCCCTCGGGGTCGGACGAGGTGATGCCGTGGTTCATGACGATGCCGTCGTCGGCCAGCAGCTGTTGCACGCGCTTGAAGTACTCGGGCAGGTTCTTGCGGCCCACGTGCTCGAACATGCCGACGCTGGTGATGCGGTCGAACTGGCCGGTCACGTCGCGGTAGTCCTGCAGGCGGATCTCGATGCGGTCTGCGAGGCCTGCGGCCTTCACGCGCTCTGTCGCGAGGTCGAACTGGTTCTGCGACAGCGTAACGCCGACGCAGCGCGCGCCGAACTTCTGCGCCGCGCGGATCACCAGCGCGCCCCAGCCGCAGCCGATGTCGAGCAGCGTCTGCCCGGGCTGCAGTTCGATCTTGGTGAGGATGTGGTCGATTTTCTTCAGCTGCGCGGTGGCCAGGTCTTCGTCGCCGTTCTCGAAGTAGGCGCACGAATAGACCATGTTCGCGTCCAGCCAGAGTTGGTAGAACGCGTTCGACACGTCGTAGTGGTACTCGATGGATTTCTTGTCCGACGACTTGGTGTGCGCGAAGTAGCGGGCCATGCTTTGCAGCGCGCCGCCGGGCTTCTCGAGCGAGTTCTTCGCCAGGCCGTAGGCGATGTCGATCACGTCGCTGAGCTTGCCTTCGATGTCGATCTTGCTCTTGACGTAGGCCTCGCCCAGGTTGTCGAGCGTGGGCTGCAGCATCAGCGACAGCGCCGCGGGCGATTTCACGTGCAGCGTGACCGCCGGCCCGCTGAAGTCACCGAAGTCGTAGGACTGGCCGTCCCACAAGGTGAGCCGCGCGGGCAGGTTCGCCCGAGCACGGACCGCGGCGCTCCACTGCGCCAGCTTCTTTTCCCAAAGCATGCATCTCTCCGAGTTGTTGAGTAGTCCCGCCTCCACGGGCGGACGGGTGCTGCAGCGAACAAAACGATAGCGAGATTTGGCGAAACCTGCATTTCCACGACGACGCAAGAAATCGCGGCAGGTGCTATGTTGAAAGACCCCTCGCGCGGGGCCCCGGGCCTACGCGGCTTCCATCGAGGTCGCGTCGTTGCCGGCCTCGCCGAGCCAGCGGCGCTTGTCGCGCAGCGGCGGCGCACCGAACATGCGGCCGTACTCGCGCGCGAACTGCGAGGGGCTTTCGTAGCCCACGTTGTGCGCGGCGCTGGCCACGTCGGTGCCGGCGATCAGCATCTGGCGGCGCGCCTCCTGCAGGCGCAGCTGCTTCTGGTACTGCAGCGGGCTCATCGCCGTCACGGCCTTGAAGTGATGGTGGAACGACGACACGCTCATGTGCACCGCGCGCGCCATGTCTTCCACGCGCAGCGACTGCGCGTAGTTGGTGCGCAGCGCGCTGATGGCTTTCGCGATGCGCTGCGTGTGGCTGTCGTGCAGCGCGATCTGGCGCAGCCGCGCGCCCTCGCCGTTCACCAGCAGCCGGTACATGATCTCGCGCTTGATGAGCGGCGCCATGATCGGAATGTCTTCGGGCGTGTCGAGCAGCCGCAGCAGGCGCAGCACGGGCTCCAGCACCGGCATGGCGATGCGGTTGACGTACATGCCGCGCGAGGCCGGGGCGTTGGCCTTGGCCGGCAGCTTCTCGTCGCCGATGAGGTCGCCGATCTCGTCGAGCGCCAGCTCCAGCCGCACGCCCAGGTAGGGCTCGTTCTCGCTGGTCACGCACACCTGGCCGCACACCGGCAGGTCGACCGAGGTGACGAGGTAGTTCATGGGGTCGTACACGTAGATGTCGTCGCCCACGATGATCCGCTTGGAGCCCTGCGCGATGAGGCCCAGCGCCGGCGTCGCGAAGCCGTGCTTGGGGCCGTCGGGCTTGCTGATGCAGTGCACCTGCAGGCCGGGCACGGCGCATTCGACCGTGCCGTCCTGCCCGCGCGTGATGTGGCGGATGAGCTGCACCAGCTCTTCGCGGGCGGCATCGAGTTCGGGTTCCAGCGGCATCGGCATGGCGAGGACGGTGGCGGTGTCGGGGGTTTCATCAGACATGGGTAGGCCTCTGACAAAGGGGAGCGGCCGCGGTGGCGGCCATGGAGGATTGGGCTGCCCGCAGCTTAGCGTCGCATCCTCCTCTCTGCACCGCCCCGGCGCGAGGTCTGGAGAAATAGGCAAAGACTTTGCAGAAACGCGCTCGCCCGTCGGGGCGCGCCGGCGGGATACTTTTTCGCACCCGCCGGCCATTCGTCAAGCCGGACGGCCCCTCCCCACCCAAAGGACAACTTTCGATGCAATACCGCCAATTCGGCCGCACCGGCCTCCTGGTTTCCGAACTCTGCCTCGGCACGATGACCTTCGGCGGCGCGCCGGGCATCTGGGACCACATCGGCCAGCTGCAGCAAGGCGAGGCCGAAGGCCTCATCGGCCGCTCGCTCGACGCCGGCATCAATTTCATCGACACGGCCGACGTCTACTCCGAAGGCCTGTCCGAGACCATCACCGGCCAGGCGCTGAAGAACCTGAAGGTGCCGCGCGACCGCGTGGTGGTCGCGACCAAGGTGCTGGGCGAAACCGGCAGCAAGGGCGTGAACTCGGCCGGCGCCTCGCGCTACCACATCATGGACGGCGTGAAGGCCAGCCTGAAGCGGCTGCAACTGGACCACATCGACCTGTACCAGATCCACGGCATCGACCCGATCACGCCCATCGAGGAAACGGTGCGCGCGCTCGACGACCTCGTGCGCCAGGGCCACGTGCGCTACGTAGGCGTGTCGAACTGGGCCGCGTGGCAGATCGCCAAGGCGCTGGGCATCGCCGAGCGCGACCGGCTGGTGCGCTTCGAGTCGCTGCAGGCCTACTACACCGTGGCCGGGCGCGACCTGGAGCGCGAGCTGGTGCCGATGCTGCGCAGCGAACAGCTCGGCCTGATGGTCTGGAGCCCGCTGGCCGGCGGCCTGCTCAGCGGCAAGGTCGACCGCCACACCGCCACCGCGCAAGGCAGCCGCCGCGCGAGCTTCGACTTTCCGCCGGTGAACGTGGAGCGCGCCTACGACTGCATCGACCTCATGCGCCAGTTCGCCGAACCGCGCGGCGTGTCGGTGGCACAGATCGCCCTGGCCTGGCTGCTGCACCAGCCGGTCGTGACCAGCGTGATCGTCGGCGCCAAGCGCATCGACCAGCTCGACGACAACATCGCCGCCACCGAGGTGCGGCTCACGGCCGACGAACTCGCGGCGCTCGACAAGGTGAGCGCGCTGGCGCCCGAGTACCCGGGCTGGATGCTGGCGCGCCAGGGCGGCGTGCGCGCCCAGCGGCTGGCCGATTCAGGCCGTCGCGGCTGACACGAGCGGGGCCTCGGTGCGACGCGCGGCATGGGCCGCGCTCGCCCGCAGCGCGCGCAGGTCGAGGTGCTCGGCTGCGCGCGCCGCCGAGGGCTCTGCCAGGTGCGGCACCACGCCCAGCAGCGGCGCGCCGAGCCGGGCGCGCAGCGTCTGCAGGTTGCCTTCGGGCGAGAGCATCTGCGGCTCGACCACGCTCGCGACCCAGCCGGCCAGCACCAGCCCGCGCGCGCGGATCGCTTCGGCGGTGAGCAGCGCATGGTTCAGGCACCCCAGCCGCAGCCCGACCACGAGGATCACGGGCAGGCCCAGCGCCACCGCGAGGTCGGCGGTGTCCAGGTCGTCGCCCAGCGGCACGCAGAAGCCGCCCACGCCCTCCACCACCACCGCATCGGCCTGCGCCGACAGCCGCTCGAAGGCATCGAGCAGCACGGGCAGCGCGACCTGCACGCCCTCTTCCCGCGCCGCCAGGTGCGGCGACATCGGCGCCTTCAGCACGTAGGGGCAGCGCCAGGCGAGTGGTGCGTCGACGTTGCCGGCCGCCTGCAGGCGCTCGACGTCTTCGTTGCGCCATTCGCCGTCGATGGCATCGAGCCCCGCCGCCACCGGCTTCATGCCGACCGCGCGCAGGCCCGAGGCGGCCAGCAGTGCGAGCATGGCGCTGCTCACCAGCGTCTTGCCGACGCCGGTGTCGGTGCCGGTGACGAACCAGCGGCGCTGTGTCGCAGCTGCTGCCGTCGTCATGCGGCCTCCGGCCACGGTTCGGCCAGGGCCTCGCCCAGTGCACCGATGAGCCGCGCCACGTCGGCCTCGGTGTGGCTGGCCGACAGCGCGATGCGCAGCCGCGCGGTGCCGGCAGGCACCGTGGGCGGACGGATCGCGCCCACGCGCAGGCCGTGCGCGTCGAGCCGTTCCATGGTCTGCATGGCGCGCGCGTTGTCGCCCACGATGAGCGGCTGGATGGCGGTCGGCGAATCGGCCAGCCAGGCGCTGCCGTCCGCCGGCAGCACCTGCTTCAGGCCGTTGCGCAGCTGGGTGATGCGGGCGCGCAGTTGCGCGCGGCGGCGCATGCCCTCCTCGCCCTCGATGAGCGCCAGGCTGGTGAGCAGCGCATGCGCCACCGCCGGCGGCGCGGCCGTGGTGAAGATGTAGGGCCGCGCACGCTGCACCAGGAAGTCGATCACCGTGCGGTGCGCCGCCACGAAGGCGCCCGACACGCCGGCCGCCTTGCCCAGCGTGCCGATCAGCACCAGCCGCTCGGAGCGCAGCGCCAGCGCCTGCAGCGCGCCGCGCCCGGTGGCGCCGAGCACGCCGAAACCGTGCGCGTCGTCGATCACCAGCCAGGCGTCGTGCTGCTCGGCCAGCGCCAGCAGGCCCGCCACCGGGGCGATGTGGCCGTCCATGCTGAAGACGGCGTCGCTCACGATGATCTTGACCGGCGCGTCGCAGGCCGCCAGTTGCGCGTCGAGCGCCTGCAGGTCGCAGTGCGGGTAGCGCTCCACGCGGGCGCGGGCCAGCCGCGCGCCGTCGATCAGCGAGGCGTGGTTCAGCGTCTCCGAGAAGATCACCGCCTCGCCGTCGCCCAGCGCCGACAGCACCGCCAGGTTGGCCATGTAGCCGGTGCAGAAGAACAGGCTGCGCGCGTCGGGAATGTGCGGCGCCATCCATTCGCCCAGCCGCTCCTCGAGCTGCGCATGGGCGCGCGAGTGGCCCAGGATGAGGTGCGAGCCGCCGCTGCCCGTGCCGTAGCGCGCCGCGCCTTCGGCCAGCGCCTCGGCCAGCGCGGGGTGCGCGGCCAGGCCCAGGTAGTCGTTGCTGCTGAAGCCGAGCATGGTGCGCGGCGCAGCGGCGCCGGCCAGCGTGAGGATCTGCTCGGGCGCGCAGGCGGTCTCGGCGATCTGCCGGCGGCGGCGCAGCGAGCGCGCGTCGAGCGCGGTGATTTCGTCCTGCAGGCGTTCAAGCAAGCGCAGCATCGCGGACTCCTTCGTCGGCGCGGGCGCCGGATGCGTGGGTGACGGCCTGGAGCGTGGCGAGCGTGCCGTCCACGAGCTGGTCGATCTCGTCGTCGGCGATGGCATACGGCGGCATCAGGTACACGGTGGCGCCGATGGGCCGCATCAGCAGGCCGTGGTCGCGCGCCGCGAGGTGGAAGCGCTCGGAAAAGCGCGCGCCGGGCTCGCGCACGTCGAAGGCCGTGATCATTCCGCGCTGGCGCAGGTGGTCGATCGGCTGGCCGGCGAGCCCCTCGCGCAGCCGCGCCAGCAGGCGCGCGGACCGCGAGCGGTTGCGGTTCAGCGCGTCTTCCTGCTCGAACAGCTCGAGCGTGGCGAGCGCCGCGCGGCAGGCCAGCGCGTTGCCGGTGTAGGAATGCGAATGCAGGAAGCTGCGCGCGGCGTCGTCGTCGACGAAGCCCTGGTAGATGGCCTCGCGCGTCATCACCAGCGCCAGCGGCAGGTAGCCGCCGCTGATGCCCTTCGACAGGCACAGGAAGTCGGGCCAGATGCCGGCCTGTTCGCAGGCGAAGAAGGTGCCGGTGCGCCCGCAGCCGACCGCGATCTCGTCGGCGATCAGGTGCACGCCGAAGCAGTCACACAGCGCGCGCACGCGGCGCAGGTAGGCCGGGTCGTGCATCGCCATGCCGGTGGCGCACTGCACCAGCGGCTCGACGATCACGGCGGCGATGCTGTCGTGCTGCGCGGCCAAGAGCGCCTCGAGCTCGTCGGCCGCGCGGTTCGCCACGGCGGCGGCGTCTTCACCGGGCCGGGCGGCGCGCGCGTCGGGCGAGGCCACGAGGTGCGCGCTGGCGAGCAGCGGCGCGTAGGCGTCGCGGAACACGGGCACGTCGGTCACGTGCAGCGCGCCCAGCGTCTCGCCGTGGTAGCCCCCGCGCAGCGCCACGAAGCGGCGCTTGCCGGCGCGGCCCGCGTTGCGCCAGGCGTGGAAGCTCATCTTGAGCGCGATCTCCACGGCCGAGGCGCCGTCGGAGGCATAGAAGCAATGGCCCAGCGCATGGCCCGTGAGCGCCGCCAGCCGCTCGGCCAGCTCGACCGCCGGCGCGTGCGTGCAGCCGGCGAGCATCACGTGCGGCAGCGTGTCCAGCTGCGCCTTCAGCGCGGCGTTGATCGCCGGGTGCGCGTGGCCGAACAGGTTGACCCACCACGAACTGGTGGCGTCGAGGTAGCGCCGGCCTTCGTGGTCGGTCAGCCAGACGCCCTCGCCGCGCGCGATGGGCAGCGGCGGCGCCACGTCGAGGCGGATGCTCTGGGTGCAGGGGTGCCAGACATGGCGGCGGCTGCGCTGTTGCCAGTCGGCGTTGGCATTGGCGGCATCGGCACCTGCGGCGGCTGGCGCGGTCGTGGGGGAGAAAACGTTCGAGGGAGGCACCCGCGCGTTCCTTTCTGGAGGGCAAGGCGGCGGATCGTATCGACGCGAACGCGCCCCGGCAAACGCCCGGAACGCGTGCAAAAAGAAGGCGGAATGACCGAGGTTGGGCGGTGTAGCGCGTGCGTTCAGGCCAACGTCGCGCAAGCTGGCGACTTCGTGCGGGGCCGCGCCGGCGCGGGGCCGACGCAAGTTGTCCGGCTGCCGTCACAGATGGCGAAGGAATGTCCGCTTTTCAGGGTGTGTGGTGGGTGGACTCCGCTTTTCGGACAGAAGATATGGCTGGTATTCGCAACCGGCTTCAGCCGCGCTTCTCGGCGTTGCGCTTGCGCGTGGCGGCGCCCTTCCTCGCGGAGGCCGAGCGTTCGGCGGCGGTGCGGTTCGCCGCGGCGGCGCCACCGAGGCGCCCGCCCTTGCGCGAGGGCCCGTGGTTCTCGGCCTTGCCGCGGCCCGCACCGCTCTTCTTGCCACCGCCGGTCTCGGCATTCACCGTGGCCCAGGCACGACGCTCGGCCTCGCCCTTGGCCACGCCGCGGTGCTCGTAGCCTGCCTCGATGTGCTCGGCCTTGCGCTTCTGCTTGTCCGTGTAGGACGACTTGTCGCCTCGTGGCATGTCTGCGCTCCTTCAATCAAATGGGATGAAAGAAGCCTTCATGCTGGCCGCCTGTGAGCCGCCATGGGTCGGAAGAGGCAGGCGCTGCGCGTCAGCGCAGTCTGTCGTGCGCGCTCAGGCCGACAACACGTTCGCGAGGTCGGCCTTCAGGGCCGTGGCCCGTTCCGGCGCCCGCGCGAGCCCCGCCTCGACCAGCGCCTGTGCCCGTGCGCGGTCGCCCAGGTGCATCGCGATCCGTGCGAAGTGCAAGGCGGTGCGCGCATGGATCTGGTGCGGGTCGGTCTCGCGCAGCATCTGTTCGAAGCTCTGCGGATAGCTGCCATGCCGTGCGAAGAAAGTACGCCCCGGCCCTTCCCACTCGCTCACGATGAATTCGACGTTTTCCTCGGCCTGTTCTTTCGTCTCGCCATAGGCCCATCCGAACGCGGCGCCGGGCGGGGGGTCCAGGCGGTCGCGGAACACGCAGTGCGATTCTTCGAGCGCCTCGGGCGCCACCGGCGTTCCGCCCTCGGGCGGCAAGAAGTCCAGGTGCGCGCCGAGGTTCAGGTAGCAGGCCTTGCCGCCGCTGGCGCCCTGCACGTTGAACACGTGGATCACCGGCCCGTCGATGCGCCGCAGCGTCTGGCCCGAACCCTGGAAGCCTTCGGCCTTGAGCACGGGAAAGAGGTGGTGCGTGAGCAGCTTGAGGAAGGTGGTGCGGTTCATGGCGCGCGGGGTCTCCGGGTACGCAAGGTGATCGAATAACGCAGGCCCTCGGTTGGGGCGATGGCATGTTGCCATGCCCAGCGCGCCGGCCCGCGCAGCAGGTACACGGAGCGCGGCTCGACGAGGACCTCGAGCGCGGCCGGCCCCGACGCGGGCGCGCCGGGCACGTAGGGCCTGAACTGCATCACCGCATCGCCGTGCAGCGAGACGCCGACGATGTCCTCGAAGTCGGGCACGTCGCGGTGCCAGCCCAGCGGCGTGCCGGGGCGGTACTCGGCGATCAGCACGTGGGTGAGGTCTTCGGGCGCCAGGCCGGCCCAGGCGGCCGCCTTCCCGCGCAGCGGGTGCAGCGCCTCGGGCAGCGGCGCGCCGGGCTTGAGGCGGTTGGTGTCGAAGTCGTAGCTGCCGCCGAAGCTGGTGCCGCGCCGGCGGGCGGTGTATTCCTTGTAGCGCATCTCCTTGAGCGGCAGGCCCTGCACGATGCGCAGCAGGCCGGCCTCCTCGTCGCGCGACAGGAACCCGGCCTCGTAGCGCAGGCCCTCGATGGCCGCCACGGGCGCCTCGCCGAACAGGTCGGGCTGGCCGGCGTGCTCAAGGCGTCGGGTGGCGCGCATCGTTTTCCCCGGCCTCCCCGGCCTCCCCGGCCAGCTGCACATGCCACCAGCGCGGCAGCAGCTCGCGGATCTCGGCGCGCGCAAAGCGGTCGTCGAGCAGGTGCAGCACGCCCGTGTCGGCCTCGGTGCGGATCACGCGGCCGGCGGCCTGCACCACCTTCTGCAGGCCTGGGTAGAGGTAGGTGTACTCGTAGCCCTTGCCGAAGCGCGACTGCATGCGCTCGCGCGTGATCTCGTTGAGTTCGTTGTACTGCGGCAGCCCCAGGCTGGCGACGAAGGCGCCGATGAGCCGGCTGCCGGGCAAGTCGATGCCTTCGCCGAACGCGCCGCCGAGCACGGCGAAGCCGATGCCCTGCCCGCCTTCTTCGAAGCGCGCGACGAAATCGTGGCGGTCGGTTTCGCGCATGCCGCGCGTCTGCGTCCACACAGGCACGCCGGGGTGGCGCAGCGAGAACGCGGCGCAGGCCTTGTCCAGGTAGTCGAAGCTGCTGAAGAAGGCCAGGTAGTTGCCGGGCAGGCGTTCGAACTGCGCGCCGATGATGTCCGTCACGTGGCGCAGCGAGCCGGCGCGGTCGCGAAAGCGCGTGGAGACGCCGGTCGCCACCTCGACGCGCAGCTGCTGGCCGCGAAACGGCGATTCGACGTCGAGCTGCGCCGTGTCTTCGGGCAGGCCGAGCGCGTCGCGGTAGAACGCGAACGGCGCGAGCGTGCCCGAGAAACAGGTGACCGACACCGCATCGGCGAAGCGGCCTTCGAGGAAGGGCCCGGGCACGAGGTTGCGGATGGCCAGGCCGCGCTGCTCCTGCGTGGCGCCCAGCGTGCGCTCGAACACCGAGTGGTCATCGAAGACCTCGGCCAGCCGCGCGAAGTGCAGCGCATCGAAGAAGAAGCGCTGCAGCGGCCCCTGCGCCGCATCGGGCGTGGCGGCGAAGTGCTCGGCCATCGCGGTGTTGGCGGCCTGCAGCGTGCGCAGGAAGCGCTCGGGGATCTCGTCGGCGGTGTCGTAGCCGGCGGTCTGCGCCTGCTGCAGCGTGTCCCATTCGCGGAACAGCCGCGCCAGCGGGCCGCGCACGGCGGCCGGCGCGGCGCGGTGCGCTTCTTCGAGCGCCGCGCCTTCGAGCTTCGCGGTGTACATGCCGCGTGCGCGCTCCAGCAGGTTGTGGGCCTCGTCGACCAGCACGGCGACGCGCCAGTTGGCGTCCTTCATGCTGGCGAACAGAAACGCGCTGCTGTCGAAGTAGTAGTTGTAGTCGCCCACGACGACGTCGCTCCAGTGCGTCATTTCCTGCGCCAGGAAATAGGGGCACACCTCGTGCGCGAGCGCGACCCGCCGCAGCGCCTCGCGGTCGAGCCAGCCCACCTGCGCGGCCTCGGCGCGCGCGGCCGGCAGGCGGTCGTAGAAGCCGCGCGCCAGCGGGCAGGCCTCGCCGTGGCAGGCGCGGTCGGGGTACTCGCAGACCTTCTCGCGGGCCGCGAGCTCGAGCACGCGCGGCCGGTGCGCGCCGCCCTGCCCCAGCACGCGCAAGGCGTCGAGCGCCACGGGCCGCCCGGAGGTCTTGGCGGTGAGGAAGAACACCTTGTCGAGCTTGTGCGCCGCGCGCGCCTTCAGCAGCGGAAAGAGCGTGGCCAGCGTCTTGCCGATGCCCGTGGGCGCCTGCGCCAGCAGGCAGCGCCCGCCCACGGCGGCGCGGTAGACCGCCTCGGCCAGTTCGCGCTGGCCGGTGCGGAAGTCGGCATGGGGAAATTCGAGCCGCGCCAGCGCGTCGTCGAGCGCGCCGCGGTGCGCGGCCTCGCGCTGCGCCCAGTCGCTGTAGCAGGCGCACAGGGTCTCGAAGTGCGTGCGCAGCGTGTCGCGCGTGTGCTGCTCTTCGAGCACGGTTTCGTCGCCGCTGGCCAGGTCGAGGTAGACCAGCGCGACGGTCAGCTGCTCATGCCCTTCCTGCTCGCACAGCATCCAGCCGTAGCAGCGCACCTGGGCCCAGTGCAGCGCGCGGTGGTTGGCGCGGATGGCGTCGAAGTCGCCGCGGAAGGTCTTGATTTCTTCCACCCGTGCCTGCGCCGGGTCGTAGCCGTCGGCCCGGCCGCGCACGCGCAGCGTGCCGCAGGTGGTGGCCAGCGGCACCTCGCTCTGGTAGTCGCCGCCGCGCCGGGCCTGCACCAGCGCGTGGCCGGCCATGCCTTCGAGCGCGCTGGGCGCGGGCACGAAGCGCAGGTCGAGATCGCCCGCCTTCGCGCCGAAGGCGCACAAGGCCTTGACGGACACGACGTGCGCCGCCGAAACGGCGGCTGACGGAGCGGAATGGAGGTCGGAAGGCATGCTGCCGATACTGGATGAAATCACAGTATAGCGAGTGCCGAATGCGGCAATACGTCACACAAATCGGTATCGAGGCCTTCTCCGACAGGTCAAATGATCTTTTTCGGCAAGACTTGACAAGTTTTGCTTACAAATGCATTCATGAAAACTCCCTCCGCGATCGACCCCGTCGAATTCGACCGCCTGCTCAGCCGCAACCTCAAGCTGCCGCTGCTGGGCGGACTGATCGGGGCCGTGGCCTTCGTCGCGCTGATCCTGTATCTGCTGACGAGCCTGAGCTGGGTCGAGCACACCGACCAGGTCACGCGCGCCGCCAGCGAACTGCAACGCCGCTCCATCGACATGGAAACGGGCATGCGCGGCTTCCTGATCACCGGCGAGGAGAGTTTTCTCGAGCCCTACCAGTCCGCCCTGCCGCGCCTGAAGGCCGACACCGACGCGCTGCGCCGCCAGGTGTCGGACAACCGCCAGCAGGTGGAGCGTGTCGACCGCATCGTCGGCCTGCAGGAGTCGTGGCTGAACTTCGCGCGGGAAATGATCGAGGCGCGGCGCAACGGCATCGATCCGCAGGCCACCGTCCGGCTGGGCCGCGGCAAGCGCCTGACCGACGACCTGCGTGCCGAGTTCACGGCCTTCATGGACACCGAGCAGACGCTGCGCTTCCAGCGCAACACCGAGGCCAACCGCACGAGCTGGTGGGTGGTCGGGCTGTTCCTTCTGTTCACGCTGGTGTACTCGGGCCTGGTGGCGTTCTTCGGGCGCCGGCAGCTGATGCGCCTGTCCGACAGCTACGACGTGGTGCTGCGCGAACAGGCGGCGCACGCCGAGCGCCTGTCGCAGGAGGCCTGGCTGCGCAATGCGCAGACCGAGCTGGTGGGCGAGCTGGTCGGCGAACTCAGCGCGCCGGACATGGGCCGCAAGATCCTCGCGTTCTTCTCGCGCCACCTCGGCAGCTCCGTGGGCGCGCTCTATGTGCGTGAACGCCACGGCCCGCTGCGCCGCGCCGCGAGCTACGGTTTTTCGAGCGAGGCCGAAGCCTCGCCGCAGGTGTTCTCCCCCACCGAAAGCCTGGTCGGCCAGGCGGCGGCCGAGCAGCGCCGCATGCTGATCGATCCGGTGCAGGCCGACTACCTGAAGGTGAATTCCGGCCTCGGCGAGATGGCGCCCAAGGCCGTGCTGCTGCTGCCGGTGGCGGCCGACGGCGCCGTCAACGGCGTGCTCGAACTCGGCCTGCCGGGCACGCCCGACGCGCGCAGCGAGCAGCTGTTCGACCTCGTGGCCGACGACATCGGCACCTCGCTGGCGGCGGCGCGCTACCGCGAGCAATTGCAGGACGTGCTGGCTGAAACGCAGCAGCTCAACGAGGAGCTGCAGGTGCAGCAGGAAGAGCTGCGCACCGCCAACGAAGAGCTCGAAGAACAGTCGCGCGCCCTGCGCGCCTCGCAGGCCATGCTGGAGAACCAGCAGGCCGAGCTGGAGCAGACCAACAGCCAGCTGTCGGAACGCACCGAAGCGCTCGACCAGCGCAACACCGCGCTGCGCCGCGTGCAGCGCGACCTGGAAGACCGCGCCGACGAACTGCAGCGCGCCAGCCGCTACAAGTCGGAGTTCCTGGCGAACATGTCGCACGAGCTGCGCACGCCGCTGAACAGCGCGCTCATCCTGGCCAAGCTGCTGGGCGACAACCCGCAGGGCAACCTGTCGCTGGAGCAGGTGAAGTTCGCGGAATCGATTTACGCCTCGGGCAACGACCTGCTGGTGCTGATCAACGACATCCTGGACATCGCCAAGGTCGAGGCCGGCAAGCTCGAACTGGTGCCCGAGGAGGTGCCGCTCGACAAGCTGGCCCAGAGCCTGGAAAGCACCTTCCGCCCGCTCGCGACCGACAAGAACCTGGAGTTCCGCCTGGAGCTGCGGCCCGACGCGCCGGCCCTGCTGGTCACCGACCGCCAGCGCGTGGAGCAGATCCTGAAGAACCTGCTGTCGAATGCGATCAAGTTCACCGAGCGCGGCGAGGTGGCGCTCACGGTGTCGGCCACGGCCGACGGCGGTGCCGCCTTTGCGGTGCACGACTCGGGCATCGGCATCGACCCGCAGCAGCACGAGCTGATCTTCGAGGCCTTCCGCCAGGCAGACGGCACCACCAGCCGGCGCTACGGCGGCACGGGGCTGGGCCTGTCGATCTCGCGCGATCTCACGCAGCTGCTGGGCGGCTCGCTGACGGTGAAGAGCGAAGCCGGCCAGGGCAGCACCTTCACGCTGCAGCTGCCGCCGCGCGCGCCGCAGACGATGCCGGCGCCGGCCGTGCCGGTGGGCACGCTGCGTTCGGTGTCGAGCGCCTCGCCCTCGCATGCACCCGCCGTGCTGTCGCCGCCGCCGCTCGCGCCCCCTGCCCCGGCTCCGGTGGTGCCGGCCCCGCGCTTCGCGGACGACCGCTCGATTCCGCGCGACCAGGTGCGCCGCGTGCTGGTCATCGAGGACGAGCCGCAGTTCGCCCACATCCTGTACGACCTGGCGCACGAGCTGGGCTACCGCTGCCTGGTGGCACATGGCGCGGCCGACGGCTTCGAGCTGGCCACGCAGTTCGTGCCCGACGCGATCCTGCTGGACATGCGCCTGCCCGACAGCACCGGCCTGGATGTGCTGCAAAAGCTCAAGGACTCGCCGCACACGCGCCACATCCCGATCCACGTGGTCTCGGCCGCCGACAACGCGCAGGCCGCCGCGCTGCACATGGGCGCCATCGGCTTCGCGCTGAAGCCGGCCACGCGCGAGGAGCTGACCAAAGTGTTCGGCCGGCTGGAAGAAAAGCTCACCCAGAAGGTCAAGGTCGTGCTGCTGGTGGAAGACGACGCCTTGCAGCGCGAGAGCGTGATCAGGCTGATCGGCGACGACGACATCGAGATCGTCGCGGTCGGCTCCGGCGAGGAGGCGCTGGCGCTGCTGCGCACGCGCGTGTTCGACTGCATGATCACCGACCTGCGGCTGCCCGACATGCAGGGCAGCGAGCTGCTCAAGGCCATGGCGGCGGAAGAGATCGTGTCGTTCCCGCCGGTCATCGTCTACACCGGGCGCAACCTCACGCGCGACGAAGAAACCGAGCTGCAGCGCTACTCGCGCTCGATCATCATCAAGGGCGCGCGCTCGCCCGAGCGGCTGCTCGACGAGGTGACGCTGTTCCTGCACAAGGTGGAGGCCTCGCTGTCCAGCGAGCGCCAGGGCATGCTGAAGACGGCGCGCGGGCGCGACCGCATCTTCGAGGGCCGCACCATCCTGCTGGTGGACGACGACGTGCGCAACATCTTCGCGCTCACCAGCGCGCTGGAGCAGCGCGGCGCCACGGTCGAGATCGGCCGCAACGGCCGCGAGGCGCTGGAGCGCCTGGACCAGGTCAGCGAGATCGACCTCGTGCTGATGGACGTGATGATGCCGGAGATGGACGGCCTGGAAGCCACGCGCCACCTGCGCGCCGACCCGCGCTTTGTGAAGATGCCGGTGATCGCCATCACCGCCAAGGCCATGAAGGATGACCGCGACCAGTGTCTGGCCGCGGGCGCCAGCGACTACCTGGCCAAGCCGGTCGACCTGGAGCGGCTGTTCTCGCTGCTGCGCGTGTGGATGCCGAAGATGGAGCGCCTGTGACCCGCAAGCCCCTGCCCGCCGCGCTGCAGGACCCGGCCACCGCCCCCATGCAGCCCCAGCCGCTGAGCGACACCGAGATCGAGCTGCGCCTGCTGATGGAGGCCATCTACCTCAAGTACAGCTACGACTTCCGCAACTACACCACCGCCTCGCAGAAGCGCCGCGTGCTGTATGCGCTGGAACAGCTCGAGCTGCCGAGCATCTCGGCGCTGCAGGACCGCGTGCTGCGCGACGCGGCGCTGTTCGGCCAATTGCTGCAGTTCCTGACGATTCCTGTGAGCGAGATGTTCCGCGACCCGGCGTACTTCCTGGCGCTGCGCCGGCATGTGGTGCCGATCCTGCACACCTACCCCTCGGTCAAGGTGTGGGTGGCGGGCTGCAGCACGGGCGAAGAGGTGTTCTCGCTGGCCATCCTGCTGCGCGAGGAAGGCCTGCTCGAGCGCACGCAGATCTACGCCACCGACATCAACCCGGCCTCGCTCGAGAAGGCGCGCCAGGGCATCTTTCCGCTCGAGGCGATCCGCGGCTACACGGCCAACTACCAGCGCGCGGGCGGCCTGAGTGCGTTCTCCGACTACTACACGGCCGCCTACGAGGCCGCGCGCTTCGACCCCTCGCTGTGCGCCGACGTGATCTTTGCCGACCACAGCCTGGCCACCGACAGCGTGTTCGCCGAGACGCAGCTGGTGTCGTGCCGCAACGTGCTGATCTACTTCAACCGCCAGCTGCAGGACCGCGCGCTCGGGCTGTTCCACGAGTCGCTGTCGCACCGCGGTTTTCTCGGGCTGGGCTCGAAGGAGAGCATCGACTTCTCGGGCTATGCCGACCGCTTCGACGCCCACGCGCGCGCCGAGCGCATCTACCGCAAGGTCGCATGAAGCGCGCCGGCACGCAGCACCGTCCGTTTCCGGTTCGCCGCGTCGAAGCCGTGGTGCTCGGCGCCTCGGCCGGCGGCATCGACGCGCTCAGTGCGGTGCTCGACGGCCTGCCGGCCAACTGGCGCATTCCGATGGCGGTGGTGCTGCACCTGCCCGAATCGCACGAGAGCCACCTGGCCGAGATCTTCGCGCAGCGCCTGCCGATTCCCGTGCACGAAGCGCTCGACAAGATGCCGCTGGTGGACGGCTGCCTGTACTTCGCGCCGCCGGGCTACCACCTGTCGATCGAGCGCGGGCGCCGCTTTTCATTGAGTTGCGAGCCGCCCGTGCTGTTCTCGCGCCCGTCTATCGACGTGCTCATGGCCTCGGCCGCCGATGCCTACGGGCCGTCGGTGGCCGGCTTTCTCATGACCGGCGCCAACGAAGACGGCGCCGAAGGCCTGCTGCGCATCCACCGCGCCGGCGGACTCACCGCCGTGCAAGACCCGAAAGAAGCCCTGGTTCCCACCATGCCCCTCGCCGCCATTGCGCGCCACGCCCCCGACCACGTGCTTCGGCTGCGCGACTTGCGCATCCTGCTGCAGCTACTGGAGCCCGCCCATGCCCATTGAGGTCGAAAGCAAGCTGCTGATCGTCGACGACCTGCCCGAGAACCTGCTGGCGCTCGAGGCGCTGATTCGCGCACCCGGACGGCTGGTGTACCGCGCCGGTTCGGCCGAGGCCGCGCTGGCGCTGCTGCTGGAACACGAATTCGCGCTCGCCATCGTCGACGTGCAGATGCCCGGCATGAACGGCTTCGAACTGGCCGAGCTGATGCGCGGCACCGAGCGCACGCGGCACATCCCGATCATCTTCGTGAGCGCCGCCGGGCGCGAGATGAACTACGCCTTCCAGGGCTACGAAAGCGGCGCGGTCGACTTCCTGCACAAGCCGCTCGATCCGCACGCGGTGGTCAGCAAGGTCAGCGTGTTCGTCGACCTGCACCAGCACCGCAAGGCGCTGCGCCATGAAATGGAATCGCTGGCCGCCGCGCACCGCAAGCAGGAAGAGCTGGTGCAGCAGCTGCAGCACACGCAGCGCGAGCTGGAGCGCGCGGTGCGCATGCGCGACGACTTCATGTCGATGGTGTCGCACGAACTGCGCACGCCGCTGAACACGCTCTACCTGGAGGCGCAGTTGCGGCAGCTGCACCTGTCCAAGGGCAAGCTCGACAGCTTCTCGCCCGAGAAGCTGCCCACCATGATCGAGCGCGACCAGCGGCAGATCCGCAACATGGTGCGCCTCATCGACGACATGCTCGACGTGACGCGGCTGCGGCGCGACGCGCTGTCGATCCAGACCAAGCCGGTCGACCTGGCCGAGCTGGCCCGCGCCGTGGTCGACAACCTGCGCCACCAGGCCGAGGCCGCGGGCTGCACCATCAGCCTGGACGCGCCCCCGGCGCTGCGCGGCGTGTGGGACGAGTTCCGCATCGAACAGGTGCTGACCAACCTCTTGACCAACGCGCTGCGCTACGGCGGCGGCAAGCCGGTCGAGATGACGGTGCGCCAGGACGGCGACCACGCGGTCGTGAGCGTGCGCGATCAGGGCATCGGCATCTCGCCCGAGGACCACCAGCGCATCTTCGAGCAGTTCGAACGCACCGACGTCAGCCGCAAGCACGCGGCCGGCCTGGGCCTGGGGCTGTACATCACGCACAAGATCGTGAGCCTGCATGCGGGCCGCATCGGCGTGGAGAGCACGCCGGGCCACGGCGCGCGCTTCTTCGTCGAGCTGCCGCTGCAGCCGCCGCCCGCCTCGGCCGACACCGGGAAGTAACAAACAAGGCCTCTGTTACGGATTCCGGTAGGCACAGCGTCGATACTGCGGGATCGCAATCAATGGATGCCGAGAGAAAACAACTGTGAATGTGCTGATCGTCGACGACAACGAGGCCGCGGCCGACCTGCTGCGGGAGCTGCTGACGCTGCAGGATCACACCGCCCGCTGCACCTACACGGCGCAACAGGCGCTGGACGCGGCGGCCGGCGAGCGCTTCGATGCGGCGCTGATCGATCTCACCCTGCCCGACTTCCCTGGCACCGAGGTGGCGCGCCGGCTGCGTGCCACCGCCACCGAAGGCACGCCGCGGCTGCTGGTGGCGATTTCTGGTTTTTCGGAACGGGACGCGGCGAATGCGGCGCCGGGCGAGGTGCTGTTCGACCACCACCTGCAAAAGCCCATCGACATCGGGGCACTCGAGCGCATCCTCGCGCCGGGCTGATTCGGCTCCCCTCGCCTTTCAGCGCATCGCGCGGTAGCGGTAGAGGCGAAAACCTTCCTTCTGGATGAAGCCGCTGGGCTCCCAGCCGCGTGCGAGCGCACGGTCGGTGATCTGCGCCATCTGCAGGCCGATGCTGTCCTGGAGGTTGTCCCCCACGGCCAGCTCGAACTTACGGAGTTCGCCGTCCAGGGCCTCCACCGCCGCAATGGCGGCCTCGACATCGGTGAAAGGCCGAACGCTGGTCTGCATTTTTTGTCGCTCCTTCGGCACTCTGCGCGCCTGTTGAACGATGCAAGGCAAGTGTCATGCCCCGGGCCTCAACCCTCCCTCAGGCATGAAATGAATTCTTTGATCTTACAAATGTGACTGAATGTGACGTTTTCGTCAGAGTTCACGCCAAGAATTGGCATGCCTGAAAGCTTGCGGGTCGCCGGTCAATCGCGGTCGTCATCGTCGTCGTCATCGTTCGGCGCACGGTAGGGATAGCCGGGGCCGTAGTACAGGCGCCCGCGCGGCGGGACGTAGATCGGGGCCGGCCGGTAGTACACGGGTGGCGGCGGACGGTAGTAGGCCCGCGGCGGTGGCGGCTCGTAGTAGATCGGGGCCGGGTACGCATAGACGGGCGGCGGCACGTAGTACGGCGGCGCATAGACCGCACCGGGCGTGCCGATCTGCACCGACCAGCTCGTGCGCGCGCTGGCGGCACCCGTGGCGAGCAGCGCGCCGGCCGCGATCGCGGCAGCGGCGGCCCATCTGAAAACAGAAGAATCACTTGGGGAATGCATGGTGGCTCCAGGCCTGGCGCGAACGGCGCCGGCGTGGTCCTGCAACGCCACATGTCCCTGCGTGGTGCACCTCGAAGCGCACCAGCTGGTTGCCAAACGTGAACGGGATTTTCAGTCGGCCTTCAGTTCACGATGGCCCGGCGCGACAGCATCACGTCGTCGCCTGTCGTGTTGAAGGCGATGGTCGGCGCGCTGAAGTCGCTCAGCGGCGCGCCCAGGCCGATCTCGCCGCGGCCGTGCAGCACGCACTCGTCGCGCCGCAGCGCGATCTCGTGGCTCGGCCCGCCGTTGCCATGGAAGCGCACCCAGGTGCCGTAGGTGCTGACGTCGATCAGCACGCAACTGCCCTGCCGCTCCTCGATGCGCGCATGCAGCCGCGACACGCGCGGGTCGTTGACCACGAATTGCGCGTCGCCCACGCGACCCAGGTGGATGGGCAGCTGGTCGATGCGGAACATGGAGCGCACGTCGAGCCACGCGAGTTCGATGCGGCCGAAGGTGGAATCGGGCAGGCGCGCCGGCAGCAGCGCGGCCGGCACGGTGAGGAAGCTGGTGAGGTCTTCCTGCCAGTCGATGCGGTGGACGATCGACATCTCGGTGCGCCCGCGGATGCTGATGGGCCCGAGGTCGCGGTGCTGCACCGCGCCTTCGTGCAGTTGCTGGATCACCGCCTCGGTGACCCAGATCTGGCCGGGGCCGGCCAGGTCGCTCAGGCGCGAGGCCAGGTTGACGGCGTCGCCGAAGCAGTCGCCCTCGACCTCGACCACGTCGCCGCTGGCCACGCCGATCTGCAGCGCCATGCGCAGCGGCACGGGCCAGCCGGCCAGGCGCTTCTGGTGGTAGCGCTGCAACTCGATGACCGCGTGCGTGGCGGCGGCGCCGCTGGTGAAGATGGCGAACACGCCGTCGCCGAGCGATTTCACGACCCGGCCGCCGTGGGCCTCGCACACACGCCCGATCCATTGGGTCAGCCGCGTCACGGTTTCGGTGGCACGTGCATTCCCCATGGCCTCGAAGACCCTGGTACTTCCGGTCAAGTCCGCGAAAACGACTGTGGAATTGACACCCATACTGTTTTTTCTTGGCGGCAAGCGCTGGTTATGTTGCTCTGGACCTTTCGCCGCTCCTGCGAGAAGTTTCCCCGACATGCGCCTTCACATGCAAGGAACGATCCGCAGAAGCTTCTTGTTGACGCTGCATCGACGGGGCCAGCTTGGCGCATCGTGCAGATGAATGCCAAAGTTTTTTAATACTTTTGCGCTCAAAATTCAAATGACAACAAAAGAGACCGCTAAAGCTTGTTGTTTGCAAACAAGAAACGGTGTTTCACATCTTGTGTCCCGGCGAACTGAGGCTTAAGGTAGCGACCGTCTCAGCTCCCGGCAATACGCTTTTCGTGACATGCTGCTCTTTCGCCGCCTTTTTCAGCTCCTGAACGTACCCGGCCTGGGCTCGCGGCAGGTTGCGGAAAGTCAGCTCGGGCGCATCCGCACGGCGATGCTGTCGGTGCTCCAGGGCCGCGGTGGCCAATCGATCCAGCGTGTCAGCCAACGCGTGCGCTTTGCGGTCGATGTCGAGACCCTCTGGTACCTGCGTCAGGACGTGATGGTCGCGCTGAGCGCCATCGACGGCGAATCGGCCGCGCGGCGCCAGATGAAAGAAATCAACAGCATGTTCAAGGGCGGCCTGCCCGGCTCGATGGGCCCGCGCGTCCATCAGCGTTTCACCAACCAGTGATGTTCTGATCGGCCGGCATCGCTGCGGCACCGGTGGCCGCCTGCGTGCTGGCTCAATGGTCGTGGCCGTGATGGTCGTGACCGTGGTGAGCATGGTCATGGTGCCCATGCCGATGGCCCCACACCAGGAACACGTCGCGCCCCTCGGCGGCCAGCGCCACCTTCGCACCCACCGGCAGCAGCACTTTGGTCTGCACATGCCCGAACGGCAGGCCGGCAATGACCTGCACCTTCTTCAGGCTCGCGCGCAGCCGGTCGATCACCGTGTTCATGCCGAAGCCGCGGTCGTAGCCGGCGATGTTGCGCACGCCCGTGAACTGTCCGAACACGACGGCCTTCTGGCGCGCCAGCACGCCCGCGAGCTTCAGCTGGTCGAGCATGCGTTCGATGCGGTACGGATGTTCGTTGGTGTCCTCGATGAAGAGCACGCCCTTGTCGACCACCGGAAAGTACGGCGTGCCCAACAGGCTGGTCAGCACGCAGAGGTTGCCGCCCCAGAGCACGGCGTCTTCGATCGGCTTGACCTTGAGCTCGGCGTCGCGCGCCGGCATGCGCCAGCCGGTGCCTTCGCCCTGCCCGCTCAACAGGTCGTCGAAGCAGGCTTCCATGATGTCGTCGGCACCGCCTTCGGCGCCGAAGTCTTCGCCGACCGCGGGGCCCGACCAGGTGACGGCACCGTTCTTGGCCAGCAGTGCGTTCTGCAGGGCCGTGAAGTCGCTGCAGCCGACAAACTCGGTGCCCTTGTCGATGGCCTTGGCCAGCGCCTTGTACGGCAGCGCGTCGAGGATGCGCGTGAGGCCGTAGCCGCCGCGCGCGATCAGCGCCACGTCGGCGCCGCTGGCGGCCGCACGCGAGATGGCGGCGAGCCGGGTGGCGTCGTCGCCCGCGAAACGCTGGTGCGCCGAGAGCGCGGCTTCATCGACTTCGACTTCATGGCCCAGGGCCTTCAACCGCGCCACGCCACGCCGGAAGGCGGCCTTGTCGCGGATGGCACTGGAGGGGGAATAGATGTAGATATGTTTGGACGTCACGTCGTCGAGTATCCCATTGCGTCCCGGATCTGCCGGGCCAGGGGGGCGGCCTGCGCGGCCGTTGGACCGCCCGATGCGGCACGCGGACCGAGCGCGCGCAGCGCAGCTTCGTAGCCGCGGTCGGGGAACGGCGCGCGCCAGGCGTCCTTGGCGCGCACGCCGCTGTCGGGTGCGGTTAGCGTCGCGCTGAAGCGGCCCGGCGCCGCCGTTTGCAGCAGCGTTGCCAGTTCATCGCCCCCCTCGCTGTGCACCAGCGCGAGCGGTTCGGGATGCACCTGGTCGAGCCACGCCAGCAGCACGTCGCGGTGCCATTCGAGCCGGTGCGTGGCTTCGCGCTTGGGCTTGTCGCTCTTGCCGAAACCGATCAGGTCGGGCACCAGCGTGCGCAGGCCGGGCGTGCGGACCAGGTGGCGGAAGAAGTAGCCCCACTCGCCCGGGCCATGCAGGCACAGGACGTCCGCCACGCGGCCGTCGCTGCCGGCCGGGCCGGATTCGTCGATCCAGTGCAGGCGCCAGCCTTGCAAGATTGGCAGGTCCTGGACGTGATGCGGCGCGAAGCCGAAATCGGTGAGCGCGGCAAAGCGTTCGACGGGCGTGCGCAAGGCATCGTCGCGCAGTGGCTCGGCCTGCGCGCGCGCGACGCTGCGGCGCTGCTGGAAGAAGCGCTGCAGCAAGGCGCTGCAGTCGTTGGCCAGCACGCCGCCCTGCACGCGCGTGTGGTGGTTCAGCTTCGGCTCGGCGAAGAGATCGAGCACCGAGCCCGCGGCGCCGGTCTTGGGGTCGGCAGCGCCGAACACCACGCGCGCCAGCCGCGAATGCAGCATCGCGCCCGCGCACATCGCGCAGGGCTCGAGCGTGACGAAGAGCTCGCAGCCGTCGAGCCGGTAGTTGCCGAGCGCGGCGGCGCCGGCGCGCAGTGCGTTGATCTCGGCGTGCGCGCTCGGGTCGTGCTGCGCCACCGGCGTGTTGCGGCCGGTCGCGATGACATGGCCATCCTTCACCAGCACCGCGCCCACGGGCACCTCGCCCGCGTCGGCTGCGCGCTGCGCTTCCTGCAGCGCGAGCGCCATCCAGTGCGCGTCCGATGTCGATGCGGCCGGCTCAGTTGTCATCGGGCATCTTGCGGGCCTGGGCCGCGGCGTCGAGGGCGTCCTTGACCTGTTGCTGGACCTGCTGCGCCTGCGTGCGCGCATCGACAGCCGCCGGCGCAGATGCGCCAGGTGCGGCCGGTTGTTTGGCGATGGCGGTGCGCGACAGCTGCTGCTTCGCCAGCAGGCCGACGACCACCAGCGCGAGCACGAGGCCGATCAAACCGAACATCCGCATCTCAGCGCGCCTCCGGTGCGACGGCCATGCCGAGCCGGTCCATCCACACGGCCAGCGCCTGCTCGTCGGCCGAGCCCGCGCGATAGACCTCGCGCATCGCCGCATGCGATTCGGGCCGGTGCTGGTTGAGCTTGATCTTGCATTGCAGCGCCGTCACGTGCAGCTCGAAGCCCATGATGCCGGCCAGCATCTTGCGCTGGAACTCCTCGCCGAGGTCTTTCCATTGCTGGGCGTAGGCCGGCTCGTGGTCGCCGATGAGCTTCTTGAGCAACGCGTCCTTGGCCTCGGGCGTCTCGACGAGCCGGGCTTCGACGGTGCAATGGACCGCGAGGTAGTTCCATGTCGGCACCCGCGCCAGGTCGGGATAGACCGAAGGCGACAGGTAGGCGTGCGGCCCCTGGAACACCACCACCGCGCGCGGCCGCGCCTGCAGGTAGCGCCAGTGCGGGTTGGGCTTGGCGCAGTGGCCGAGCAGCACCAGCGCATCGCCCTCGCGCTGCTCGGCCACGATGGGCAGGTGCGTGACGAAGGGCAGGCCCTCGTCGTCGTTCGAGATCAGGTTGGCAAAGGGGTGGTCGCGCATGAGGCCCAGCGCGACGGCCGGGTCCTTGGCGTTGAACTGCGGAGGCATGTACATGGGGCGGGTTCCTCGTGGGGAGGTCCGATTGTCCCCGAGTCGCCCCCGGCTTGCGGTGCAGCAGGCTACTTGGCGCGTGCCGCTTCGAGCTGCTTCACCATCGTGGTGTAGCCGCGCGCCTTTGCGAGCTGCAGCGGCGTGAGGCCCTGGCGGTCGGCCAGTTGCAGGTTGGCACCGCCGGCGATCAGCGCGGCCAGCGTGCGCTGGTGGCGGGCGCCGCCGTCGCCGAGCACGATCGACTCGATCACCGCCGTCCAGTGCAGGTTGTTCACGTGGTCCAGCGGCGCACCGGCTGCGACCAGCCGGCGCACGACCTCGTCGTGCCCCAGGTGCGCGGCAGCAATCAATGCGGTGCCGTCATAGCGGCTGGTGACCTGCCCGGGCTTGGCGCCCAGTTGCAGCAGCAGCGTGAGCGTGGTCACGTCGTCGGCCACGGACGCGATGGTCACGGCGTCGTAGCGGTCGTCTTCGAGCAGGTCGATGTTCGCGCCCGCCTTGGCGAGCAGCGTCACGGCGTCGCGCTGGCGTGCGTAGGTGGCGACCTGCAGCGGCGTGCGGCCGCGCGCGTCGCGCACATCGAGGCTGGCGCCGGAGGCGATCAGGCTCTTGAGCTTGGGCAGGTCGCCGTGCCAGGCGGCGCGGTGCAGGCCTTCGTAGGCCAGCACTTCGGCGGCCAGCGGCGGCACCTGGGCCGCCGCGCCGGGCGCGGCGCTCCAGCCGATTGCGGCGGCGAGCACCGCCGACCAGAGACCGCGCGCCGTCATCAGAGCTGGCCCTTGACCTTCTCGAGCGCGGCGTTGGCGCACTGCTCGTCGAGGTGGCCGCCGGGCGCACCGCCCACGCCCACGGCGCCGATCACTTCGTTGCCCGACTTGATCGGCACGCCGCCGCCCAGCAGCAGGAAGCCCGGCAGGTACACGAGGTTGGCGGCGCCGGGGTTCTTCTGGGCGCCTTCCATCATGGCTTGCGTGGGGCTCTTGGCCGAAGCCGAGGTCCAGGCCTTGCGTTCGCTCGACGACAGCGTGTGCGGGCCGGCGTTGTCGGCGCGCTGCACGGCACGCACGGTGCCGGCGCGGTCGACCACGGTGGCGGCCACGTTGTAGCCGTTGGCGGCGCAGGCGGCCACGGTTTCTGCGGCGATCTGGTTGGCCAGCGCGAGCGAGATGTTCTTCTCGGTGCGAACAGCGGGGGCCGGCGTCTGGGCCTGGGCGACGGAAGCAGCGAGCAGAACGGCGAGGCCGCCAACGCGGATGATCGATTGCATGTGTTGTTTCTCCAGTGATGAGAGGGTTCGTGCCGGCCTGTGCCGACCACGGTGTCACTGTAAAAAATAAGGTCCGCTGCAACCATTCGTACGGCTACGCCCGGCACTCCGTAGAACTACGGAGCGCCCTCTTCTCCCGCATCCGACGCCAGCACGGCATAGCGCCGGATCAGCTGCGCCAGCGAGTCGCAATCGAGCTTGGCGAACAGGTTGGCGCGGTGGGTTTCGACGGTGCGCGGCGACAGCGCCAGCACGCGCGCGATCTCCTTGTTGGTGAGCCCCTGCACGATGAAGGCCAGCACCTCGCGCTCGCGCTCCGACAGCTGCGCCACCCGCTCGCGCGCGGCGTTGTCGGCCTGCGAGCGCTCGCGCGTGCGCACATGCTGGCGCACGGCCTGCTGCAGGGCTTCGAGCAGCTGCTCGTCGTCCACCGGCTTCTCCAGGAACTCGGCCGCGCCGGCCTTGAAGGCGCGGCGGCACATCTCGACCGTGCCGTGGCCGGTCAGCATGATCACGGGCTGGTCGACACCCTGCGCCACCAGCCGGTCTAGCACCGTGAGGCCGCTGATGCCGGGCATGCGCACGTCCAGCACGATGGCGCCGACGCTCGCGCGATCGAAGCCGTCGATGAAGGCCTGCGGATCGGCCCAGCCCTGCACGCGCAGGCCGACCGTGCCGATCAGCAGCGAGAGGCTGTCGCGCACGGCCTGGTCGTCGTCGATCAGGTGGATCAGGGGCGATTGCGGCTGGTCGGCGGTGGTTGGCGTGGTCATGTCGAAGGTGCCACCAGCGGCAGCAGCAAGGTGAAGCGCGCACCGCGCGGCGAGGCGTTGGCGGCGCTCAGGCTGCCGCCCATGCCGCTGGCCAGCGTTTCGCTCAGGCTCAGGCCGAGGCCCAGGCCGCCTTCGCGCGTGCTGAAGAAGGGTTCGAACAGGCGCGGCAGCGCCTCGGGCGCGATGCCGCGGCCGTTGTCGGTGACAGTCAGCACGCCCTCCTCGCCGTTGCGGCCGACCGAGACCACGAGGCGCCGTTCGGCGGCGGGCACGAGGTCCAGCGCCTGCATCGCGTTCATGAGCAGGTTGTGCACGATCTGCTCCAGCGCCACGGCCTCGGCCTGCACGCGCACGGGCGCCTGCGCGCTGGCATCGAACTGGGCCGCCACGCCGTGGCGCGCGAACTCGGGCGCCAGCAGGTGCATGGCGCTGCGCACCACTTCCTGCAGCACCAGCGGCTTCACGTCGCCGCCGGCCTCGGGGCGTTCGATCACGCGGCGCAGGCGGCCAACCACACCGGAGGCACGGCGGGCCTGCTCGACGGCCTGCCCCATCGCGTCGCGCGCGGTAGCCAGGTCGGGTGGGTCGTCGTCGAGCAGGCGGCGCGCGGCCTGGGCGTTGGCCAGCACGGCCGTGAGCGGCTGGTTGAGTTCGTGCGCCAGTCCGGCCGACAGCTCGCCCAGCGCATTGAGCCGCGCCACCTGGCCCAGGCGCAGCAGCTCCTCGGCGCGGCGCCGCGCGATGCGCTGGCGTTGTGCGGCCCACAGGCCCGCCAGCAGCAGCGCCATCGCCACCGCCCAGCCGCCGATGGTGCGCCACGGCAGCTCGGCCCAGCCGACCTGGCGCTCGGCCACCAGCTCGAAAGGCTGGCTCGGCGACGCCAGTTCCTTGCTCAGGCTGTAGCGCCAGCCATGTTCGGCCGACTGGCCGTGTTGCAGCACCAGTTGCTGGCCGTCACGCTGCAGGAACAGTCGCACGGGACTGCGCTGCGGGTTCATCGGCCAGTCGCGCCAGGGCACCGAGCCGACAAGATCGATCTCGAGCGCGTAGCTCAGCGGCTCGGAGCCGATCACGAGCTGGTAGCGACCGTGCGCCAGGTCGAGCACAGCCAGGTCGGCACGGCGTTCGGCGCGCGAGCGGGCCTCTGCCGCGGCCAGCGCGTCGGCGTGCTCGGCATCGGGCCAAGGCTCGTCGGCCGCGCGCCGCTGCACGCGCAGGATCGACGAGTACACCGACGGCAGGCGCCGCTCGGGGTAATCGGCACCGGCGTTGGGCTCCAGCAAGGCGAGCGTGGCCAGCACGGCGTCGTACTGCACCACCTGCTGGCTCATGAGCCGGTGCGCGATGCGCGCGTCGGTCTCGAAATCCTGCTGGAGTTGCGTCAGCTCGGCGCGCGCGAACCACACGGCCCCGGCGGCCGTGAGCACCACCCATGCCAGCCACCAACCGCCCCGCGTACGCAACCACTGTGTCATGGCGCGGATTGTGCCCGGCGCCGACGGGCCTCCCCGCTTGGCCGAAAATGCCGACCCAGACATGGCTGACGTGCAGGACTCCCTCTTTTCCGACCTCCCCGAACTTCCGCGCCCGGCCGAAGCGGCCGACGCGCCGCCGCCTTCGCCGAAGAAGCCGCGCGGCGCCACCGTGAAGCCCGTGGCACCCGACGCGGCACTGGTCGCTCTCGCCGCCGAGTTGCCGCCGCAGCTGCGGCTGGGCACCTCGTCGTGGAGCTACCCGGGCTGGGCCGGCTTGGTCTGGGACGGCGACTACGCCGAGACCGTGCTCTCGAAAAACGGCCTGTCGGCGCTCGCCCAGCACCCGCTGCTGCGCACCGTGAGCCTGGACCGCAACTTCTACCGCGCCCTCACGGCCAGCCAGTACGCGCGCTACGCGGCCATGGTGCCCGACGACTTCCGTTTCGTCGTGAAGGCCCCGAGCCTCGTCACCGACGCCACCGTACGCGACGAAAGCGGCCGCGGCACGCAGGCCAACCCGGTGTTCCTGAGCCACGAGATCGCGCTGCAGGAGTTCGTGCAGCCGGCGCTCGACGGGCTGGGCCACCGCATCGGCGCGCTGGTGTTTCAGCTGAGTCCGATCCCCGCGCACCTGCTGGCCGACCAGCCCGCGCTGATCGCCCGCATCGGCGCGATGCTGGCGGCGATGCCCGACCTGAAGCCGACAGCGCCCGACGCCGTGCTCGCCGTCGAGGTGCGCGACCCGCAGCTGCTGTGCCCCGCCTTCGCCGACATGCTGCGCAGCGTGGGCGCGACCTTCTGCATGGGCCTGCACGCGAAGATGCCGCCCATCGAAGACCAACTGCCGATGCTGCGCGCCCTGTGGCCCGGGCCGCTGGTGTGCCGCTGGAACCTGCACCGCCGCCACGGCCGCTTCGGCTACGAAGATGCCGAAAAACTCTACGGCCCCTTCGACAAGGTGCTCGACCCCGACCCCGAAACCCGCGCCGCGCTGGCCAAGGTGATCGCCGGCACCACGGGCGCCGGACAGAACGCCTTCGTCACCGTGAGCAACAACGCCGAAGGCTGCGCGCCGCTGACCATCGCCTCGCTGGCGCAGGACATCGTCGACCGGATCTGCCGCTAGGACGCCCGCCATGCCTTCGATCTCGTTCCGCCCGCTGCAATCCACGGATTTCGTGATGCTCCACGACTGGCTGTGCCGCCCGCACGTGGCCGAATGGTGGACGCCGGTGCCGACGCTCGCCGAGGTCGAGGCCGACTTCACGCCGATGCTGGCGCCTGACTCGCCCGACCGCGGCTACATCGCACTGCGCGACGGGCGGCCCTTGGGATTCATCCAGTCGTACGTCGTGATGGGTTCGGGCGACGGCTGGTGGGAAAACGAACGCGACCCGGGCGCGCGCGGCATCGACCAGTTCCTGGCGCAGGCGGACCAGCTGGATCGCGGGCTCGGCAGCGCGATGGTCCGCGCCTTCACGAACCAGCTGTTCGCCGACCCAGCGGTGACGCGCATCCAGACCGATCCGTCGCCGCACAACGCCCGCGCGATCCGCAGCTATGCCAAGGCCGGCTTCCGTGCGCTGGGCGAGGTGGTCACGCCCGACGGGCCCGCGCTGCTGATGGTGCGCGAGCGCGACGCCTAAGCCGCAGGCGGCGCGGCCTCAAGGTCGCACCACATGTGGACCTTCGACGAGAACACGCCCTCGAGCACGGTGGCCATCGGCTCGACGCCGAAGACCTGGAAGCCGCAGCGCTCGTACAGCGCCTGCGCCGGGCGATTGCCTTCCGTCACGGTCAGCTGCACCACGCGCACGCCGCCGAGCGTGCGTGCATGCGCGAGCAAGGCCTGCACGAGTTGTCGCCCGGCGCCCACGCGCCGTGCCGATTCCGCCACCACCATGCCGAACAAGCTCGCCTTGTGGCGCGTGCGCTGCCGCGATTCGCGACCCAGCCCCGCCGCGCCGATTAGCGCGCCGGCGGCATCGAAGGCGCCGTACACCACCTCGGCCGCATCGGCGTCCGTGCGCAGGCGCGTCTCCCACCAGACCGGCGGCAGGCAGGCGCGCTCCTCGACCGTGGACGTGAACGCCTCGGGGTGCCGCGCGTAGGCGTCGAGCATCAGCGTGCGGTAGGCCGGCGCGTCGGCGGGAACCAGCCGGCGGATGGTGGGAGCGGCTTCAGAAACGGGCACAGACGGACTGCCTTTCCTGCAACACCGCCTCTTGCGCGAAGCGCTGGCGGTAGGTTTCGATCAAGGTGGCAATGGCCGCGTCAGCCTTCGCGTCGCGCGGGTGCAGCAGCACGACCAGCTTCGAAGGCTCGCGCACCACCTGCCCCGATGCGCCCCGCCACTGACCGGCAGCGTCGAGCACGGTGAAGCCTTGCGGAAAGGCCGGTGTGACGCGGGTGTCGAGAAAGTCGGCCCAGTCGGCGTCGGACACCTGACCGCCCGTGGGGATGGCGCGGCCAAAATAGAGGGTGTCGCGCTCGAAGGCGTCGAAGCCCGCGGCGCAGTGGCCGGACGGCCCTGCGGCGCAACCTGCAAGCACCGCAGCGGCCAGCGCACCCGCCATGCCTGCGCGAGACAGCCTGGGGCGTACGACGCGGTTCATGCCGGCCCTCGGTCTTGGTTCAGGCCTCGGGCGCGATCGACTCGGCGTACTCGTACAGCGCGCCCAGGATTTCCTCACCGCGCTCGTCGGCGTTCTCGGACAGCGCATCGACTTCGCTGAACAGCGCCTCGATGGTGCGCGCCCCGCCCTCGCCCTTGAACAGGCGCGCCACGCGCAGCGCTTCCCAGCGCTCGGTTTCTTCCTCGTTCAACGACTCGGGCCAGTTGCGCGCGCGGTAGCGGAAGAGGATCTCTTCGAGCCGCCCGTCGTCGAAGGCCACGCGCTCCTTGGCGAGCCCCTCGGGCGACAGCCCGCGCAGCTGGTTCAGGCGCCGGCGGTCGCCGTTGCCGACGAAACCGCCGTAGAGGTCTTCATCGACATCGGGCGTCGCCTCCTTCGGGCGGGAAAAGACCTGCGACCAGATCGCGCTCATGTCGGGCAGGTCGCGCGCGATGGCGGCGTGGCGCATGGCGGTGTCCATGTCGACGCCCCAGCGCTCGGCCATGGCCGGTGCCAGCGTGCGCAGGTTGCCGACCACCATCGGCGATTTGTTCAGGTGCACGCTCTTCATCGGCAGCCGCGTCATGCCTTCGGGTAAATCGGCAGTTCGCGTGAACAGGCGCAGGCGCAGCGTCTCGGCGTCGAGGTCGCGCAGCTCGCTCGGGTCTTGCGACAGGTCCCAGGCCAGCAGTTCGTTCTTGTTGGTCGGGTGACTGGCCAGCGGCCACATCACGGCCAGGCAGCCGCGCTCGACCGGGAACATGCCCGACACGTGCAGGAAGGGCTTGGCGGTCTCGCGCATCGCGGGCAGGCCGAGCTCCATCGCCACGCGATCTTTCTTGTGCAGGCCGAAGGCGAAGTCGAAGAGCTTGGGCTGCTTGTCGCGGATGAGCCGCGCCAGCGCGATGGTGGCGCGCACGTCGGACAGCGCATCGTGCGCCGACTCGTGCAGCAGGCCGTTGGCGCGTGCCAGGTCTTCGAGCTTGAAGCTGGGCTTGCCGTCTTCCTTCTTCGGCCACTCGATGCCGTCGGGGCGCAGCGCATACGTGAGGCGCACCACGTCGAGCAGGTCCCAACGGCCGCAGTCGTTCTGCCATTCGCGCGCGTACGGGTCGATGAGGTTGCGCCAGAACAGGAAGCGCGTGACCTCGTCGTCGAAGCGGATGGTGTTGTAGCCCACGCCGATGGTGCCGGGCTGCGAGAAGGCCTGCTCGATGTGCGCGGCGAACTCGTGCTCGGGAATGCCGCGCTCCAGGCAGACCTGCGGCGTGATGCCGGTGATGAGGCAGGCCTCGGGGCTGGGCAGGTAGTCCGGCGCGGGCCTGCAATAGATCATCAACGGCTCGCCGACTTCGTTGAGCTCGGCGTCGGTGCGGATGGCTGCAAACTGCGAGGGACGGTCGCGGCGCGGCACGGCGCCGAAGGTTTCGTAGTCGTGCCAGAGAAAGGTGTGGTTCATTCAGAGCAAGGGAGAAAACAGTCGCGCAATGGCATCGCCGAGGCGGCGCCAGAAAGTCTGCGGGCGGTGGGCGCGCACCGCGCCGGAGCTGTGCAGGTCGGTTTCGAACTGCGCCGCCAGCGGCTGGGTCAGCGCGGGCCCGTAGACCACGGCGCAGACCTCGAAGTTGAGCCGGAAGCTGCGGTTGTCGAAATTGGCGGTGCCGATCATCGCGCAATGGTCGTCGACCACCAGCGTCTTGGAGTGCAGCATGCGCTCCTTGTACTCCCAGATCTTGACGCCTGCGGCGATCAGCTCGTCGAAGTACGAACGCGCGGCGGCGCTCACGATGGCCGAGTCGCTGCGGCGCGGCACGAGCAGCCGCACGTCGACACCGCGCAGCGCCGCGCTGGTCAGCGCCATCAGTGCGGGCTCGCCCGGCACGAAGTACGGCGTGGTGAGCCAGGCCCGGCGCGTGGCCGAATGGATGGCCTCGACGTGCATGCGGTGGATGGCCTCGAAGGCGTTGTCGGGGCCGCTGGTGACGATCTGCACCGGGATGTCGCCCGCCTCTACCTGGGGCAGCAGCGCGTCCAGCACGGCGTCGGAGCGGTGCTGCTTTTCGCCGGTGGCGTAGCTCCAGTCCTCGAGGAAGGTGGTCTGCAGCCAGCGCACGGCGCTGCCTTCGATGCGCACATGCACGTCGTGGTACGCGTCCTTGGGGTTGGTGCGCTTGTCTTCCTCGTCGGTGATGTTCACGCCGCCCGTGAAGCCCACGCGGCCGTCGCACACCACGATCTTGCGGTGGGTGCGGTAGTTGGTCACGGGGCGCAGGCGCCGGCCGATCTTGGTGTCATGGAACAGCGCCACTTCCACGCCGGCCGCGTGCATCGGCGCCATGAACTTGCGGCCGATGCGCTTGGAGCCGAGCGCGTCGAGCAGCAGGCGCACCCGCACGCCGGCCTGTGCGCGCTCGACCAGCAGGTCGCGCAGCGCGGTGCCGATGCGGTCGGGCTCGAAGATGTAGTACTCGAGGTGGATGTGGTCACGCGCCGCGCGCACGGCCTCGAAGATCGCATCGAAGGTGCGCGCGCCTCCCGAGAGCAGCTCGACGCCCGTGGCGCTCGACACCGGCAGGCCGCAGGCGGCGGTGCCCAGTCGGGCCATCTGCTGCAGCGCCGGCGGCGCATGCTGCGAGGCGTCACGCAGCCGCGCCAGGTCGGCCTGCGCATGCGCGTTCGCGCGGTTGCGCAGGCGCTTGAGCCGCTGCTTGCGCAGCCGCTGCGGCCCCAGGAAGTAATAGACGATGAAGCCCGCAAACGGCAGCAGCGCCAGCGACAGGATCCAGCTCATGGTGGACACCGGCGCGCGCTTTTGCATCACGATCCAGATCGACAGCACGGCGATGTAGCCGCTCCACGCCAGGGAGAGGCCGGTTTTCCATTCGTGGCTGAGTTCGGGGAGGATCAAGGCAAAAGCGGTTGAAGGCGGAGTGTTTTCGGCCGGCCCAAAGAAAAAGGCCAGTAGCGAATGCTACCGGCCTTTGACTTCGTTCCTCAGAGAGGCGGGATCAGCCCGTGGCTGCTTCCTCGGCTTCGGGCTTCGACTTGCCTTCCTTCTTCGGGATCGGCTGGATGTCGAGCAGCACTTCGTCCTTCTCGTCGAGGTCGACTTCGAGGCGACCGCCGTCGGTCAGGCGACCGAACAGCAGCTCGTCGGCCAGTGCACGACGGATCGTGTCCTGGATCAGGCGCTGCATCGGACGTGCGCCCATCAGCGGATCGAAGCCCTTCTTCGCCAGGTGCTTGCGCAGCTTGTCGGTGAAGGTGACCTCGACCTTCTTCTCGCTGAGCTGGGTTTCCAGTTGCAGCAGGAACTTGTCGACCACACGCAGGATGACCTGTTCGTCGAGCGCCTTGAAGTTGACGATGGCGTCCAGACGGTTGCGGAATTCAGGCGTGAACAGGCGCTTGATGTCGCCCATTTCGTCGCCGGCCTGCCGCGCGTTCGTGAAGCCGATGGTCGCCTTGTTCATGGTCTCGGCACCCGCGTTCGTCGTCATGATGATGATGACGTTGCGGAAGTCGGCCTTGCGCCCGTTGTTGTCGGTCAGCGTGCCGTGGTCCATGACCTGCAGCAGCACGTTGAAGATGTCCGGGTGCGCCTTCTCGATTTCATCGAGCAGCAGCACCGCGTGCGGCTTCTTCGTGACAGCCTCGGTCAGCAGACCGCCCTGGTCGAAACCGACGTAGCCCGGAGGCGCGCCGATCAGGCGGCTCACCGCGTGACGCTCCATGTACTCCGACATGTCGAAGCGGATCAGCTCGATGCCCATGATGTAGGCCAGCTGCTTCGCCGCTTCGGTCTTGCCGACGCCCGTGGGGCCGGAGAACAGGAACGAGCCGATCGGCTTGTCGCCCTTGCCCAGGCCCGAGCGTGCCATCTTGACCGCGGAGGCCAGCACTTCGAGTGCCTTGTCCTGGCCGAACACCACGCTCTTGAGGTCGCGCTCGATCGTCTGCAGCTTGCTGCGGTCGTCGTTGCTGACGTTGGCCGGGGGAATGCGCGCAATCTTCGCGACGATTTCCTCGACCTCGGTCTTGCTGATGGTCTTCTTGCGCTTGCTCGGCGGCAGGATGCGCTGAGCGGCGCCGGCTTCGTCGATGACGTCGATCGCCTTGTCGGGCAGGTGACGGTCATTGATGTACTTGGCGCTGAGCTCGGCTGCAGCCTGCAGGGCCGCCACGGCGTACTTCACGCCATGGTGTTCCTCGAAGCGCGACTTCAGGCCCTTGAGGATGTCGACGGTTTCCTGCACCGACGGTTCGACCACGTCGACCTTCTGGAAACGACGCGACAGGGCCGCGTCCTTCTCGAAGATGCCGCGGTATTCCGTGAAGGTGGTGGCGCCGATGCACTTGAGCTGGCCGCTGGAGAGCGCCGGCTTGAGCAGGTTCGACGCATCGAGCGTGCCGCCCGAAGCTGCGCCCGCACCGATCAGGGTGTGGATTTCGTCGATGAACAGGATGGCGTTCGGCTTGTCCTTGAGCGACTTGAGCACGCCCTTCAGGCGCTGTTCGAAGTCACCGCGGTACTTGGTGCCGGCCAGCAGCGCGCCCATGTCGAGCGAGTAGACCTGCGCCTCGGCGAGGATCTCGGGCACGTCGCCCTGGGTGATGCGCCATGCCAGGCCTTCCGCGATCGCGGTCTTGCCCACGCCGGCCTCGCCCACGAGCAGCGGGTTGTTCTTGCGCCGGCGGCACAGGATCTGGATGACGCGCTCGACTTCGTACTCGCGGCCGATCAGCGGATCGATCTTGCCGTCCTTGGCGAGCTGGTTGAGGTTTTGCGTGAACTGCTCGAGCGGCGATGCCTTCTCGTTGCGTTCGCCGCCGCCCTCTTCGCCTTCACCTTGAGGCGCTTCGCCGCTGCCCTTGACGGCTTCGGGCGGATCGCTCTTCTTGATGCCGTGGGCAATGAAATTGACCACGTCCAGGCGGGTGACGCCCTGCTGGTGCAGGTAGTACACGGCGTGCGAATCCTTCTCGCCGAAGATTGCGACCAGCACGTTGGCGCCAGTGACTTCCTTCTTGCCGTTGCCGGTGGACTGCACATGCATGATGGCGCGCTGGATCACGCGCTGGAAACCCAGGGTGGGCTGGGTGTCGACATCATCGGTACCCGCCACTTGCGGCGTGTTGTCCTTGATGAAGTTGGTGAGCGACGCCCGCAGGTCGTCGACGTTCGCCGAGCAGGCGCGCAGAACTTCCGCGGCGCTCGGGTTGTCCAGCAAAGCGAGCAGCAGATGTTCCACGGTGATGAACTCGTGGCGTTGCTGCCGGGCCTCGACGAAGGCCATGTGCAAGCTGACTTCCAGTTCCTGGGCAATCATGTGATTTCCTTTTGCCTTGCTGTAAATAAGTTCTCAGATGGGTTGGAGCGCGTGCAATTCAACTGGTTCACGCGACCGGTTCGCTGACACATTGCAGCGGGTGCCCTGCCTGCTGCGCGGCCTCCATCACCTGATTGACCTTGGTGGCCGCCATGTCGCGGGAATAAACCCCACAGACACCCCGGCCATCGAGGTGGATCTTGAGCATGATCTGGGTCGCCGTTTCTCGGTCCTTGCTGAAATATTCCTGCAGGATGACGATCACGAACTCCATCGGCGTGTAGTCGTCGTTCAGCATGACGACCTGGTACATCTGGGGCGGCGCCGTTTTTTGCGGGCGGCGCTCCAGAACGACCGAATCTCCGTCGTCGCCCGCCGGTTTCTGCGCCGGTGAGGTGCTGGGAGTTTTGGGAATTCTCGTTGCCATGAAAAAGATTCTATAGAGCGTGCAAGCACCGTGCCGACGCCAACAGACTTGGTGACGCCTATTCGACAAATCAAGAGGCATGCCTCGTGTACGACAGCACGAAGACAGACGTAAAAAAACCGGCAGGTTGCCGGTCTTTTTTACAGATTGCGCAGAACGGGACCTTTGGGCGCCGGCAATTTCCGGCCCGGCACCCGGGTCGGCACCGGCAGATCGGGCGGCAAGGCGTCGATTTCTTCGTCGGTGAGTTCGCGCTCGGGTGCCGCTTCTGCCTCCGGGTCAACAGCGGTGGGCAGGGCGAGCGGGACCGGCGAGTTCTGCGGCTCCGAATCCTCGTGAAAGGCGGGTCCTGGTTGCGATCGCGGCCGCTGTGTGGGGAACGGTGCAACGGGCGGCGCAACCGGCCCTCCTCTTCTGCCCGCCAAAGGGGGGAGCGCTGGCGACAACGCCTGCCATTCAGCCAGCCGCCGCGCATCCTGCTCAGCCTGCCACCGCGCCAGTGCCAAGCGTTGCGCTTTCTGATGTGCGGTCTGCTGTTGCCCGAGCAGCGCCAATTCGGCGCGGATCGCCAGCCGCATCTGTTCGCGCTCCGAATCCGAGGCACGGCGCTGCGCGTCGAGTTGCCTGCCGAGCCTGTGCGAGAACACCCAGAGACCCAGCAAGGCGCCGGCGGCGCCGATCGCGAAGCAGATGACAAGAAAATTGGCCTGGATCGGCGTCACAGCGAAGCCTCCTCGTCGGCATCCCATTTGCGCAGCAGATCAAGTGGAATGGCATCGGCCACCAAGGAAAACCGCAGGCCGGTCATGCGTTCGGCCTGCTTGAGCAACACAGCGACAGGACTGCTCGGTTCGTGGTTCTCGAACCATCGCCGGGCCTTGCGAATGTCACGCAGGATGTCGTCGCGTGTCGCCAGGCCCTCACCGGCTGGCGTGCTTGCCGGCCACGACGGAAGCGGGCCTCCGGATCGGCCAGCGCAGCGAGCGCATTGGCGCGCACGGCCGGGTCGCGCTCACCTTCGATCACCAACTGGGGGTGCACCGCTTCAGGCCAGGTCCGCAGCGCCTCGACCAGCAGCACCAACGACTGCGCAAGCCCTGCAGCCTGCGCCAGACGGGTGCGTGCGCGGCACAGCCAGACAAAGAGATTGATGTCCCGCGTTCGCAGCAGCAGCCGGCGGCAGTCCCGTTCGATCTCGGCCCAGTTCGGCGCGTCGGGAGCTCCGACGAACTGCCCGTACTGCGCATCGCCACGCGGGGACATGCGCGCCAGCAGGACGGCGTATTCGGCGTCGTATTCCAGGCTGGGGCCGCAAGGCGCCGCCGCGCTGAAGGGGGACAGCCGGTCGACCACGCGATCCAGGTGCAGGCTCACGATGTCACGCAGTGCGTCCGGGGCCAAGGGCATCCGCCCCACGGGAATCCCGGTCCAATCGGCCACGATGCCCGCCACCACGGCCTCGTCCACCTGGGGGAAAATCAGAGGCAACTCCTGCTGGTGTGCGGCAAGCTCGAGCTCGAGGGCCTCCAGCTGCGCCGAGGGTGCATTCCCCTCGGCGCAGCTCAGCTCTTTCGCCTCCTCCCTCTTCTTGGTCCTCAGTCCATGAATCGTGCGAACCAGTGCAAGCTCGTCTTGCCATCGCGCTTCGTGCAAGGTCAACGCCTGCTGCGCGGCATCGAGTTGGGATCGAGCTTTGTCGAGGCGCAACGCTCTTGCATCACTCCCCTGGGCAACGACACCCTCCTGACCCAGCAGTTCGAGCTCAACCTGGAGGGCTGCGATGCGGTGCCGCCATTGCTCGACGTCAGGCGGCGGCGCGTGAAGCGACATGGCAACGCGCGCGCATGCGGTGTCCAGGAGACTGATCGCCTTGTCGGGCAGCTGGCGTGCAGGGATGTAGCGATGCGACAGCGTCACGGCGGCGCGCACAGCCTCATCGAGCACGAGCACGCCGTGGTGCTCGGCAAAGGTGGCGACAAGGCCACGCACCATCTCGATCGCAGAAATCTCGTCGGGCTCTGCCACCTGCAGCGTCTGAAAGCGTCGCGTCAGCGCCGGGTCTTTCTCGATGTGGCGCTTGTACTCGCTCCAGGTGGTGGCACCGATCGTGCGCAAGGTTCCCCGTGCAAGCGCTGGCTTGAGCAGGTTGGCGGCATCGCCGGTTCCGGATTGCCCGCCCGCGCCGACCAAGGTGTGCACCTCATCGATGAAGAGGATGATGGGCTGCACCGATTTGCCCGCCTCTTCCAGCAAGGCCTTGAGGCGGGACTCGAATTCCCCGCGCATGCTTGCGCCGGCCAACAGCGCTCCGACATCGAGGCTCCACAGGCGGCAGTTCTTCAGATCGGGAGGAACCTCGCCTTGCGCGATGGCCAACGCGAGCCCCTCGACCACCGCTGTCTTACCGACGCCTGCGTCTCCTGTGAGCAAGGGATTGTTCTGGCGGCGGCGTAGCAGGATGTCGACCATCGTGCGGATCTCGTGTCCGCGCCCGATGACCGGATCGATCCGCCCTTGAGACGCACGTTCGGTCAGATCCGTGCAGTAGCGCCGCAATGCCGACTTTCCGTCCGACGCGGCATCCGCGAGCGCGGCGCTGGCTTCACCAGGCAGTGCTGATGGCAGACCGGAGCCATCGTGCGGTCCTTCCTGCCCTTCGGGAGAACCGGCCACGATGGCATCGATAGCCTCCGTCAGTTGGTCTGCTGGGATTCTCTGGAATGCAGGCGAGATGCCAAGAAGCACGCGCCGCAGGTCCGGCGTCTGAAGCAGCGCAGCAAGCAGCCACGCACCACGCACGCAATGCGCGCCGAACTCGAGGCTCGAGAGCACCCACGCGCGCTCGATGGCAGCTTCGATGTGACTGGAAAAATCGGTCAGCGAGGTGGCACCCGATGGCAAGCTGGACAAGGCCGATGTGAAGTCTTTCTCAATGGCTTGCGCGTCGATCTGGTAGTGCCGGCAGATGCGGTGCAGGTCGCTGTCGTTGAGCTGCCAGAGCTGGTGGATCCAGTGCGTCAGTTCGACATAGGGATTGCCGCGCAGCTTGGCAAAGGCGGTGGCGGACTCGATGCCGCGAAACAAGGTGAGGTTGAGCTTGCCGAACAGCGCTCGCCGAGAGATCGTCATTGCGCGATCTGCCGTGCAGCGTGCACGCCCTGTTCGATCGAGTCGTCTGCGAGGCCCCCCGTTGCCGGGCAGATTCCTGCGTTCTTTTTCCCCACTTCGCGCCCCCTATGCTTCTTGGAATGGGCGCGATTCTGGCGGCTCGCTGCGAGGCAAACACAGCACAGTTTCTACCAATGGTTAAACGAAAGACGGAGCCTATTGATCTGTGATGTTTGCCCGCCTCTCCTTACGTTCAGAACACAAAGGAGGTAATTCGCTAACGATATCGCGAGGGCGACAGGCAAGAAAAAACCCTCGACTCCTTTCGGAAGCTCGAGGGCTTGATAAGGGTCTGACGTCTCTCGACGTCAGCGATCGCAATTACATGTTGTCGATCATGACCTGACCGAAGCCAGAGCAGCTCACTTGCGTCGCACCGTCCATCAGGCGCGCGAAGTCGTAGGTGACCTTCTTGCTGGCGATCGACTTCTCCATCGAGCTGATGATCAGGTCGGCCGCTTCGGTCCAGCCCATGTGGCGCAGCATCATTTCGGCGGACAGGATTTCGGAACCCGGGTTCACATAGTCCTTGCCTGCGTACTTGGGGGCCGTGCCGTGGGTGGCTTCGAACATGGCGACGGTGTCGCTCAGGTTCGCGCCCGGTGCGATGCCGATGCCGCCGACCTGTGCGGCCAGTGCGTCGGACACGTAGTCGCCGTTGAGGTTCAGCGTGGCGATCACGCTGTACTCGGCGGGACGCAGCAGGATCTGCTGCAGGAACGCGTCGGCGATGCTGTCCTTGACGGTGATTTCCTTGCCCGTCTTGGGGTTCTTGAACTTCATCCACGGGCCGCCGTCGATCAGCTCGGCGCCGAATTCCTTGGCGGCCAGGTTGTAGCCCCAGTCACGGAAGCCACCTTCGGTGAACTTCATGATGTTGCCCTTGTGGACCAGGGTCACGCTGGGCTTGTCGTTGTCGATGGCGTACTGGAAGGCCTTGCGCACGAGGCGCTCGGTGCCTTCGCGCGAAACCGGTTTGACGCCGATGCCCGAGGTGTTGGGGAAGCGGATCTTCTTGACGCCCATCTCGTCCTGCAGGAACTTGATGAGCTTCTTGGCCTTGTCGCTTTCGGCTTCGAACTCGATGCCGGCGTAGATGTCTTCCGAGTTCTCGCGGAAGATGACCATGTTGGTTTTGTGCGGCTCGCGCACCGGGCTGGGCACGCCTTCGAAGTACTGGATGGGCCGCAGGCAGACGTACAGGTCGAGCTCCTGGCGCAGCGCCACGTTCAGCGAGCGGATGCCGCCGCCGACGGGCGTGGTCAGCGGGCCCTTGATGGACACCACGTAGTCGCGCACCGCATGCAGGGTTTCCTCGGGGAGCCAGACGTCGGGGCCGTAGACCTTGGTCGACTTCTCACCGGCGTAGACCTCCATCCAGTGGATCTTCTTCTTGCCGCCGTAGGCCTTGGCCACTGCGGCGTCCACCACCTTGAGCATCACCGGCGTGATGTCCAGCCCGGTGCCGTCGCCTTCGATGAACGGAATGATCGGCTGATCGGGCACATTGAGCGAATTGTCAGCGTTGACCGTGATCTTCTGGCCTTCGGTCGGGACTTTGATGTGCTGATAGCTGGACATGAGGGGGCTTGACTCCGGGAGTGACGTAATTCGAACGACTGTCTGCGAATTCAGACAGCGAGGGAGAATCGCTGTACAGCGCGCTAACAAATCGCTGTACATTTTAGACGCAACCCATCAGCGGACAATTGTCAACCGTAGGGCGATAGAGCCCGTTACTGGCTGACCTTCTGCTCGCCGGGAGGCGTTTCCAACCAATTCTCGATAGAGGAATCATCAATGAGCAAACTTCTCGCAGTCATGATCGCTGGCCTGTTCGCCGCTGGCGCGTACGCCCAGAACCCGGCCGGTACCACGCCCGAACAAGGCAACGCGACCAACAGCAAGCCGCAAGCTCGCGCTGAAGCCAAGAAGGAAGCCAAGCCCGCTGGTCAAGTGGCTCCCGCTGCTGGCGACATCGCCAAGACGCCTGAAGGCGGCGCCTTCGGTGCCGACAAGGCTGGCGTTGCTGGCGAAAAGCGCGCCAAGACCCGCGACGATCGTCGCCGCAACAAGGACGGCAGCGTGAAGCGCAAGGCCACCCAAGGCGGCACGCCTGACATGCCCGGCGCCAAGTAAGCTGGTCGGTCCCCCTAAGAAAAGCGCTCTCCGGAGCGCTTTTTTTCGTTCGCAGTTTTGTTCAACCACTGTCAACCGGGGTTCTTGAGGTCCGTTGAATGGAGGCCTTCCGCAGGGAGGTGATCCATATCAACAATCTCAAAGGATTTCTCATGAACAAGCTGATCGCAGCCCTGGTCGCCGGCCTCTTCGCAGCCGGTGCATTCGCCCAAGCCGCCGAACCCGCTCCCGCAGCGCCGGCCGCTCCCGCTGCCCACAAGGCCAAGGCCAAGCACACGGTCAAGAAGCACAAGGTGCGTCACGTCTCCAAGGCCCACGCGGCCGCCGCCAAGAAGGTGTAAGCTTTCAAGCTCCCGGCAATGCCCGCTTCAGCGGGCATTTTTATTGGTCACGGGCCGACCTCGTGTGTCGCCGCCCCGAAAGAGTCATCCGATGTTTCAGCGTCTCGCCGCGCTGCTTCTGGTGTCCGCGTCCTTCCTGGCGCCGGCCCACGCGCAGCAGCAAATCCAACCGCAACCCCAAACCGATCTGGCACGCACGCAGTTGTCGGTCGGCCTCTACAAGATCGATGCGCAGGTGGCGCAATCGCCCCGCGAACGCGAGATCGGCCTGATGTTCCGCAAGACGATGCCGCAGGCCGAGGGCATGATCTTCGTCTTCGAGCAGCCGGCCACGCAGTGCTTCTGGATGCGCAACACCCTGTTGCCGCTGACCGCCGCCTTCGTGGCCGACGACGGCCGCATCGTCAACCTGGTCGACATGCAGCCGATGACCGAGAACTCGCATTGCTCCGAAGAGCCGGTGCGCTACGTGCTCGAGATGAACCAGGGCTGGTTCGCCAAGAAGAACATCAAGAAGGGCGCCAAGCTCGGCGGAGAGCTCTTCTCGGCCGCCAAGCGCTGAGCAATTGAGCGCCCGTAAAAAAGCCGACCCGCAGGTCGGCTTTTTTCATGGCGAGCGTCAGGTCCGGCTTCAGCCGAAGTTCTTCGCCGCAAAATCCCAGTTGGCCAGCTTGGCCAGGAAGGTTTCGACGAACTTCGGGCGCAGGTTGCGGTAGTCGATGTAGTACGCGTGTTCCCACACGTCCACCGTCAACAGCGCGGTGTCGGCGGTGGTCAGCGGCGTGCCGGCGGCACCGGTGTTCACGATGTCCACCGAACCGTCGGCCTTCTTCACCAGCCAGGTCCAGCCCGAGCCGAAGTTGCCCACGGCCGACTTCACGAAAGCTTCCTTGAAGGCGTCGTAGCTGCCCCACTTGGCGTCGATGGCCTTGGCCAGCGCGCCGGTGGGTGCGCCGCCGCCTTGGGGCTTCATGCAGTTCCAGAAGAAGGTGTGGTTCCAGATCTGGGCGGCGTTGTTGTAGATGCCGCCGCTGGACTTCTTGACGATCTCTTCGAGCGTCATCGCTTCGAATTCGGTGCCCTTTTGCAGGTTGTTCAGGTTCACCACGTAGGCGTTGTGGTGCTTGCCGTGGTGGTACTCGAGCGTTTCCTTCGAATACTCGGGGGCCAGTGCGTCGATGGCGTACGGCAGGGGTGGGAGCACATGTTCCATGGTTTTTTCTCGTGGGTTGGTTGTGGGGAATGAAGGATTCTAGGAAGTAATCATGGGGGCGGCGTCAGAGGTGTTCCCGTCGCGCCGCCGGGCGTCACGGTCAGGTCGACCGAGCCGTCCGAAAGGCGTGCGACCACGGCATCGCCGGCCTGCAGGCTGCCTGCGCTGACGACCGCGCGGCCTTCGCCGTCGGTCAGCAAGGCATAGCCGCGCTGCAGCACCAGGGCCGGGTCGAGCAGGCGCAGGCGCAGGGCCACGCGCTCGAGCCGCTCGCGCCGCTGCGTCAGCGAACGCGCGAATTTCGCGGAGAAATCGGTGGCAATGGCCTGCGGCACCTGCGCCAATCGCTCCCGGCGCGACAGCACCGCGTAATGCAACCGCTGCGCGTGGTGCGCCAGCCGCAACTGCTGGCGCGCGACCAGGCCCGATGGGCGGCCCAGCCGCGCGGCCGCCTGGTCCAGCCGTTGGCCGAGCACGTCGAGCCGCCCGCCCAGCGCATCGCCGAGCCGTTCGTCAAGCAGGTCGAGCGCGCCGAGCCACAGGTCGCGCGGCGCGCTGACGAGTTCGGCGGCGGCCGTCGGCGTCGGTGCGCGCAGGTCGGCGCAGAAGTCGGCGATGGTGAAATCGGTTTCGTGCCCCACGCCGCTGATTACCGGCACAGGACTCTGCACGATGGTGCGCGCCAGCGTTTCGTCGTTGAAGGCCCAGAGGTCCTCGATGGAGCCGCCACCGCGCACCAGCAGGATCACGTCGACAACCGGCTCCAGCGTGTAGAGCGACTGCAAGGCGCGCACCAGTTCGGCCGGCGCGTTGGCGCCCTGCACCGCCGACGGCGCCAGCACCACGGGAATATGTGGCACGCGCCGCCGCAGCGCGGTCACGACGTCATGCAGCGCCGCAGCGCCCAGCGAGGTGACGACGCCCACGGCGCGCGGCATGGACGGCAGCGCCCGCTTGCGCGCCGGATCGAACAGGCCCTCGGCCTCGAGGCGCGCCTTGCGCTGCAGGAACTGTTCGAACAGTGCACCCTGCCCCGCCCGCCGCAGGCTCTCGACCACCAGCTGCAGGTCGCCGCGCGGTTCGTACACCGCCAGTCGGCCGCGCACCTCGACCTGGTCGCCGTCGCGCGGCGTGAAGTCGAGCAGGCCCGCCGCGCGACGGAACATCGCGCAGCGCAGTTGGCCGGATTCGTCCTTGAGCGAGAAATAACAATGACCGCTCGATGCGCGCGAGAAACCCGAAATTTCCCCGCGCACCGAGACCGGGTTGAAGCGTGCATCGAGCGCATCGGCTACTGCGCGGCACAGCGCGCCCACGGCCCACACGCGCGGCCCGGGCGCTGCATTCGGCTCCCTGAAGCTCATCGCGCCCCTCCGCCGCCGAGCGCCACTCTTCCACAACGGGCGTCGCGCCCCCCACTTTGGAGGGGTATGGTGGAACAGATGCACGAGTTCTCGTGCAAGCTGTTGATTTCATTAAACAAAGTGCTGCTCAAAATTCAATCGATCTAACGGAAAGCCCGTCCCATGCGGGTTCGGAGACATTGCGCGATGGGTTAATCACAAAGTTATCCACAGAATCTGTGCGTCCTTGCCGACACGCAAACAAGCCGTGAACCGATGGTGGCTCGGTGGATAATCGCCGCGCATTTGCAGTCTACGGGCCGGAGGATTTTCTTGTTTTCCATCATTGTTGCCGCGGGCTGGCCAATCTGGCCATTGCTCGCCTGTTCGGTCATCGCACTCGCGCTGGTCATTGAACGTTTCACCAGCCTCAAGACCGTCAAGGTCCTGCCGCCGAAGCTGCTGGACGAGACCATCACCGTGTCGCGCGGCGCGGTTCCCGGCCCGGATGTCGTGACCAAACTGGAAAGCAACTCGATGCTCGGCCAGGTGCTGGCCGCCGGCCTGCGCGCGCTGAACGCCAACCCGCGCTGCACCGAAGAAGACCTGCGCGCCGCCATGGAAGCCTCGGGCCGCACCGTGGCGCACAAGCTCGAACGTTACCTGCCGGCGCTGGCCACCATCGCCTCGGCGGCGCCGCTGCTCGGCCTGCTGGGCACGGTGATCGGCATGATCGAGATCTTCGGCTCGCAGTCGCCCGGCAGCGGTGCCGTCGGTTCGGGCAACCCGGCGCAGCTGGCGCACGGCATCTCGGTCGCCCTGTACAACACGGCCTTCGGCCTGATCGTGGCCATTCCCACGCTGATCTTCTGGCGTTATTTCCGCAGCCGCGTCGACGAGTACCTGCTGAACCTCGAACTCTCAGGCGAGCGCTTTGCCCGCCACCTGAACGCCCTGCGCAAATGAGCTCGCGCGGCCGCATGCAGTTTCGCCACGGCGCGCGCGACGAGCCGGAGATCAACCTGATCCCGTTCATCGACGTGCTGCTGGTCGTGCTGATCTTCCTGATGCTGTCGACCACCTACAGCAAGTTCACCGAGATGCAGCTGCGGCTGCCGACCGCGGACGTCGACGCCCAGCGCGACTACCCGAAAGAGGTGATCGTGGCAGTGTCGGCTGACGGCCGCTACGTGATCAACAAGTCGCCGCTGGCGGACCGCAGCGTCGACACCGTGGCCGCCGCGCTCGGCGCCGCCGCCACCGGCGGCAAGGACAGCGTCGTGATCATCAGCGCCGATGCCGCCAGCCCGCACCAGGCCGTGGTGACGGTGATGGAGGCCGCGCGCCGCGCCGGCCTGATGCAGATCACCTTCGCCGCCCAGTCGACGGCCCAGGCCGGTCACTGAGTGTCGACCGGCGCGCGGCTGCAGGATGCCTGGCTGCGCCGCGGTGCGCTGGCCTGCCTGCTGTGGCCGCTGTCGCAGGTCTACGGCGCCCTCTTCGCGTTGCGGCGCGCCTTCTATCGATGGGGCTGGCAGAAAACCGGACGCGTGCCGGTACCCGTGATCGTGGTCGGCAATGTGATCGCGGGTGGAGCCGGCAAGACACCGGTCGTGATGGCCGTCGTGCGCCACCTTCAGGCGCGTGGCCTGCGGGTGGGCGTGGTGTCGCGCGGCTACGGCCGTCGCACCGACGACTGCCGTGAAGTCCATGCCGACAGTGATCCGCAGGACGTCGGCGACGAACCCGCGCTGATCCACCATGCCACCGGCGCGCCGGTCTTCGTGGCCCGGGAACGCATTGACGCCGCGCGCGCCCTGCTCGATCGACATCTGGACATCCAGGTCATCGTCAGCGACGATGGACTTCAGCATCTGGCGCTGGCCCGCGATATCGAGATCTGTGTGTTCGACGACCGCGGTGTCGGCAACGGCTGGTTGCTACCAGCCGGCCCCTTGCGTGAGCCGTGGCCGCGCCATTGCGACCTGCTGTTGCACAGCGGCGAGCGGCCCGCCTTCGCCGATGGCTACACCGCCACCCGCGAACTGGCGCCGTACGCCCTCGCGAAGGACGGCCGACGCATCCCGCTCGACACGCTCGCCGGCCAGTCCGTGATCGCGCTCGCTGCCATCGCCCGGCCGCAAGCCTTCTTCACGATGCTGCGCGCACGTGGCCTGACGCTCGCGGACACCTTCGCGCTGCCCGATCACCACGACTTCAGCGGCTGGCAACGCCCAGCTGGTCCCGCCCTGCCCCTAATCTGCACGGAAAAAGACGCCGTCAAGCTCTGGCTCCTAGCACCCGACGCGCTCGCCGTGCCGCTGCACTTCGAACCCTCGCCGGCGTTCTTCACCGCCCTCGACGCAAAGCTATCATCGCTCGATGGATACCAAGCTGCTTGAACTGCTCGTCTGCCCCGTCACCAAGGGCCCGCTGACCTGGAACGCCGAGAAGCAGGAGCTCTGCTCGCGCAGCGCGCGTCTGGCCTACCCGGTGCGCGACGGCATCCCGGTGCTGCTCGAGAACGAGGCCCGCACGCTGTCCGACGAAGAGCTGGGCCTGTGAGCTTCACCGTTCTGGTGCCGGCCCGGCTGGCTTCGACGCGACTTCCCAATAAACCGCTCGCCGATATCGCCGGCCTGCCGATGGTCGTGCGCGTGGCGCAACGTGCCCGCCAGTCCGGCGCCCTTCGCGTGGTGGTGGCCGGCGATGACGCTTCCATCATCGACGCCTGCAAGGCGCACAGCGTCGAGGCCCTGCTCACCCGCCAGGACCACCCCAGCGGCACCGACCGGCTGGCCGAAGCCTGCGAACAGCTCGGGCTCGACGGTGACGCGATCGTCGTCAACGTGCAGGGCGACGAGCCGCTGATCGACCCCGCGCTGATCGACGCCGTTGCCGCCACGCTGGCCGCGCGACCGCAGGCCGCGATGAGCACCGCCGTCCACGCGATCGACTCGCTGGCCGACTTCATGAACCCGAACGTGGTGAAGGCCGTGCTCGACGCACAAGGCCATGCGCTGTACTTCAGCCGCGCGCCGATCCCCTGGTGGCGCGACGGCTCGTCGGGCGGCGCGGCGCCGTCGGTGCTGCCCAGCCCCGCACCGCTGCGCCACATCGGCATCTACGGCTATCGCGCAGGCTTCGTGCGGCAATTTCCGTTGCTGTCGCCCGCCCCTGTCGAAGCCACCGAGGCGCTCGAACAGTTGCGCGCGCTGTGGCACGGACACCGCATCGCGGTGCATGTGAGCGATGTCGCACCGGGCCCCGGGATCGACACGCCCGAAGACCTCGCGCGCGTGCGCGCCGTCTTCGCGGCCGGCTCGCCTGCATGAGCTGCAGGCCGCCCCGAGGGAGACGGCGGCAATTTGTCACGGGGACGCATGCTATCCTCGATGCAATTCCGCCTCGGCGCGCCTGAGGGTGCGCATGGGGCGCGACACAAAATCTAAGAACCTTCCGAGGACACCATGAGACTTATTTTGCTGGGCGCGCCCGGAGCAGGCAAAGGCACGCAAGCGACCTTCATCTGCCAGAAATACGGCATCCCCCAAATCTCGACCGGCGACATGTTGCGCGCCGCGGTCAAGGCGGGCACCCCCCTCGGGCTGCAGGCCAAGACGATCATGGATTCGGGTGCACTGGTCAGCGACGACCTGATCATCAACCTCGTGAAGGAACGCATCGCGCAGCCCGACTGCAACGGCGGTTTCCTGTTCGACGGCTTCCCGCGCACCATTCCGCAGGCCGACGCCATGAAGGCGGCCGGCGTGAAGCTCGACTACGTGCTCGAGATCGACGTGCCCTTCGGCGACATCATCGAACGCATGAGCGGCCGCCGCTCGCACCCGGCATCGGGCCGCACCTACCACGTCAAATTCAATCCGCCGAAGGTGGAAGGCAAGGATGACGTGACCGGTGAAGAGCTGATCCAGCGCGAAGACGACAAGGAAGAGACCGTGCGCAAGCGGCTCGACGTCTACAGCCAGCAGACCCGTCCGCTGGTCGACTACTACTCGGCCTGGGCCAAGGCCGATCCGGCCGCCGCACCGAAGTACCGCGCCATCCAGGGCGTGGGCACGGTCGACGAGATCACGCAGCGCGCCCTTGCCGCACTGAACAGCTGATTTGATTCAGCGGCTGACCCCGTCAGCCTCTCTCCTAACCGCCCTCCGACTCCGGCAGGGCGGCCACTCCCAAGAGTTCCAGCACCAACGCGACCCGCGCTTTCACCGGCGTGAGTGCGCCCGCATCCCGCAGCCCGTCCCCGGGTTTCGGCAGGATGCGTCCGTTCGTGCAGCGCGTGGCGCGCAGCACCGCCACGCCGGCGGCCTGCGCCGTCAGCGTCGCGGCTTCCAGCGCGTGGTGCACGGTGCCGTTGCCGGTCGTCGCCAGAACCAGTCCGCGCAAGGGCTCTGCCGATGGAAGCAGCAGCGCCTCGACGATCGCGCCGCTCGCGCCCGCGTGGCTCATGACGATCTCGACACGAGGCCACGGCTTCGACACGGCCTCCAGCCGCGCCGCATCGAACGGCGCCCCCTGCGGCCACGCACGCACGCGCCGCACTTCGCCCTCTTCCACATAGCCGACCGGCCCCGCATCGCCTGACGCGAAGGCATCGAGACGGTAGGTGTGCACCTTCTGCACGTCGAGGCCGCTGTGGACCGTGCCCGCGCACACCACCGTCACGCCCCGCGCGCCAGGCGTCGAAGCCACCACGAGCGCGTCGCGCACGTTCTGCGGACCATCGGGCGACAGGGCCGTCGCCGGACGCATCGCACACGTCAGCACCACCGGCTTGGCTGGCGCCAGCACGGCGTGCAGGAAGAAGGCGGTTTCCTCTAGCGTGTCGGTGCCGTGCGTGGTCACGATGCCGGCCACATCAGGCTGCGCCAGCCAGTGTGCGCAGCGCGCGGCCAGCTGGCGCCAGGTGTCGGCGTCCATGTCTTTGCTGTCGAGCTGCGCGACCTGCTCCGCCACCAGCGTCACGCCGGCCGGCGCCTCGATGCCGCCCAGCAGGTCCGCCACGCCCACCTGCCCGGCGGTGTAGCCGATGTTGTCGCCGCTGCTGGCAGCCTTGCCGGCAATGGTGCCGCCGGTGCCCAGCACGACCACGCGGCGCGTCTCGGACGAAGAGGAATGAGTCATGGCTTGTCAACTTTTGAAAACTGGTTAAAAATACAGGTACTGGATATCTAGCCAGTGCCGCAAGGAAACCACTATGCAGTTCGCAGTGAAGCTTACCGCCCGCCAGCAGCAGATCCTGGACCTGATCCAGGGCGCCATCGCACGCACCGGTGCGCCGCCCACGCGCGCCGAAATCGCCAACGAGCTGGGCTTCAAGTCGGCCAACGCCGCCGAGGAGCACCTGCAGGCCCTGGCCCGCAAGGGCGTGATCGAACTCGTCAGCGGCACCTCGCGCGGCATCCGCCTCAAGGGCGATGCGCTGCGCTCGCTCCACGAAACGCGCCACCGCGAAGGCAACCAGTTCTCGCTCTCGCTGCCCGGCATGGCCCAGCTCGCGCTGCCGCTCATCGGCCGCGTGGCGGCGGGTTCGCCCATCCTTGCGCAAGAGCACGTCGACCAGACCTACTACGTCGAGAACACGCTCTTCCAGCGCCAACCCGACTACCTGCTCAAGGTGCGCGGCATGTCGATGCGCGACGCCGGCATCATGGACGGCGACCTGCTCGCCGTGCAGGCCACGAAGGAAGCGCGCAACGGCCAGATCGTGGTGGCGCGCCTGGGCGAGGAAGTCACCGTGAAGCGCCTGAAGCGCAACAAGCAGGTGATCGAGCTGCACGCCGAGAACCCCGACTACCCGACCATCATCGTCCAGCCCGGCGAGCCCTTCGAAATCGAAGGCCTCGCGGTCGGCCTCATCCGCAACACGATGCTGATGTAGCCCCGGGCCTGCTGCCCACACGCAGCAGCATCTCATCCGGCCGCGACAGGTGGCGGGCGTATGGCGCGAAGTCGCCATCACCCTGTCGTGGCCGACTCAAGAAATCCTGCCTGTGTTCAACCTCATACTTTTTTGGAGTTCACATGGGAATCGCCCTCCTCGCCATCGCCGACCTCTGGTCGCCCCTGCAATCGCTGGCCACCCGCTGGATGCCCGCCCGCCGCCCGTCGCACGGTGAGAGCGGCGACGCTGCTGCCGGTCTGCGCTACGTGGCCATTCGCCCGGCCTGCACGGCGCGCCCCGCTGGCGGCTCCACGCCTGCCAGTTCGCCATCCGCCGCCGCAGCGCCCGCCCGCCCGCTGCGCGTGGTCCGCGTGGTCGACCGCCAAGGCACGCAGCGCGGCTGCGCCAACCGGGTCGTGATCTCCGGCCGCATGGCCGACGTGTGCGCCGAACTCGACCGGCTCGCCGCGCTGGAAGCCGCGGAAACCGGCAGCGGCGCGCCCCGCCCCAGCCACCTGCACTGAAAAAGTGCCAACGAACCCGCCGTGCCTGCGCACTCTGTGCGCCCCTCATGCGCACGGCGGATTCACTGGAATCGGCCTGAAACAGGCCTTCCGGCCGCCATCCGGCACCGGGTATCCAAACGTTCACACGTGCGACCTGCCGATGCTGCGAGGCACAATGGCATGCCATGAACATTGTGATCCTCGACGACTACCAGGACGCCGTGCGCAAGCTGCAGTGCGCTGCCAAGCTGGACGCTTACGCCGCCAAGGTCTACACCAACACGGTCAAGGGCATCGGTCAGCTGTCGGTTCGCCTCAAGGATGCGGACGTCATCGTGCTCATCCGCGAGCGCAGCCAGATCTCCCGCCAGCTGATCGAGAAGCTGCCCAAGCTCAAGCTGATTTCCCAGACCGGTCGCGTCGGCGGCCACATCGACGTCACGGCCTGCACCGAACGCGGTGTGGCGGTGGCCGAAGGCTCGGGCTCGCCGCAGGCGCCCGCCGAACTCACCTGGGCGCTGATCATGGCGGCCATGCGCCGCCTGCCGCAGTACATCAGCAACCTCAAGCACGGGGCCTGGCAGCAGTCGGGCCTCAAGTCGGCATCGATGCCGCCGAATTTCGGCGTGGGCTCGGTGCTCAAGGGCAAGACGCTGTGCATCTGGGGCTACGGCCGCATCGGCCAGCTGGTGGCGCGCTACGGACAGGCCTTCGGCATGCAGGTGGTGATCTGGGGCCGCGAGGCCAGCTGCGCCAAGGCGCGCTCCGACGGCTTCCAGGTGGCGCAGAACCGCCACGAATTCTTTGCCGCCGCCGACGTGCTGTCGGTGCACCTGCGGCTCAACGAGGACACCCAGGGTCTCGTCAAGCTCGAAGACCTCTCGCGCATGAAGCCGACGGCGCTGTTCGTCAACACTTCGCGCGCCGAGCTGGTGGAAGCCGATGCCCTGCTGGCCGCGCTCAACCGCGGCCGCCCCGGGCTGGCGGCCATCGACGTGTTCGAGAGCGAACCGCCGCTGCAGGGCCATGCGCTGCTGCGCCTCGAGAACTGCATCTGCACGCCGCACATCGGCTACGTCGAACAGGAAAGCTACGAAAGCTACTTCGGCCAGGCGTTCGACAACGTCGTGAGCTTCATCAAGGGCAACCCCACGAACATCGTGAATCCCGGCGCGCTGCAGGTCCGGCGGTGAACCCATGAGCCGGCCCGCGCCGCAGCGAGGCGCGCTCTGGGCGCTGCTGGCCGGCAATTTCGTGATCGGCACGGGCGTGATGGTCGTGCCGGGCACCCTCAATGAGATCAGCGCCTCGCTGGCGGTCCAAGTCGCCACCGCGGGCCAGCTGATCAGCGCGGCCGCCTTCGTGATGTGCTTGGGCGCCCCGCTGCTGGCCGCCGCGGTCGCCGGCTGGGACCGCCGCAAGCTGCTGGCCCTCACCCTGCTCTGGTACGCCGCGTGGCACGTGGTCGCGGCGCTCGTACCCAGCTTCGGCGCGCTGCTGCCGGTGCGCATGCTGACGGTGATCGCGCCCGCCATCTTCACGCCCCAGGCCGCGGCCTGCGCCGGCATGCTGGTGCCGCCCGAGCAGCGCGGGCGCGCCGTCACCTTCGTCTTTCTCGGCTGGTCGGTGGCCTCGGTGCTGGGTCTGCCGATCGGCGCGCTGATCGGCGGCCACCTGGGCTGGCGCATGGCCTTCATGGCCATTGCGGCGCTCAGCGTCGTGAGCGCGGCCTCGGTCTGGCTCACGCTGCCCAGCGGCATCCGGCCCGCCGCGCTCACGGCCGCCGCCTGGTCGCGGGTGCTGCGCAGCCCGGTGCTGATGGGCATCGTGTCGGTCACGGCGCTGCAGGGCGTCGGCCAGTTCGTGCTGTTCAGCTATTTCGGCCCGCTGCTCAAGCAGGGCTTCGGCGCCGACGCCAACACGCTGAGCCTGATGTGGGCGCTGTTCGGCGCCTTCGGCCTGCTGGGCAACATGGTGGTGAGCCGCTACATCGACCGCGTCGGCGCCGGGCGCATGGTGCTGTTGACGACCGGGCTGATCGCGCTCAGCCTGCTGCTGTGGCCGCTGGCCAGCACGCTGGCGTGGCTCGCGGTGGTGCTCGTGCCCTGGGGCCTGGGCTGCTTTGCCACCAACTCCTCGCAGCAGGCGCGCCTCGTGGGGCTGGCGCCCGCCCTGGCGCCGGGCTCGGTGGCGCTCAACAGCTCGGGCATCTACATCGGCCAGGCCCTGGGTGCGGCGCTGGGCGGCTGGCTGCTGGCGAACGACGCCACCGAGTGGATGAGCCGGGTCGGTTTTGCACTGATGCTGCTGGCCATGGGCCTGAGCATCGCCATCGACCGCAGCCGCCGCCCGGCCTGATTCCGATGCCCCGCGTAACACCCGGGGCGCGGGCCTCCCGCGAGATTGCAAAATCGGAGCTTTCGTCCGCGTCGCGCACCCGCGCCGGCGCGGCCGCCCCGGACACCCACCAACCCATGAGAACCTTGATCCCATGACAGTGAACTACCCCCGAATCGGCGTGATCGGCGCCGGCGCCATGGGGCGCGGCATCGCGCAGATCGCCGCCCAGGCCGGCAGCGAAGTGCTGCTGCTCGACAGCTTCGCAGGCGCCGCCGAGCGTGGCCGCGAAGCCCTCGCCACCCAATGGAACAAGCTGCACGAGAAGGGCAAGATCGACGCCCCCACGCGCGACGCCTACGTGGCCCGCGTGAAGGCGGTCGACGGCATGCAGGCGCTCTCGGGCTGCGACCTCGTGGTCGAAGCCGTGGTCGAGAACCTCGAGGTCAAGCGCACGCTGTTCCGCGAGCTCGAGGACGTGGTCGCGCCCACCGCCACGCTGGTCACCAACACCTCGTCGCTGTCGGTCACGGCCATCGCGGCCGGCCTGCAGCACCCCGCGCGTTTCGCGGGCTTCCACTTCTTCAACCCCGTGCCGCTCATGAAGGTGGTCGAGGTGGTGGCGGGCTTCAAGACCTCGCCCGAGGTCTGCCAGCAACTGGCCGGCTATGCCACGCAGATGGGCCACAGCGCCGTGCAGGCGCAGGACACGCCCGGCTTCATCGTCAACCACGCGGGCCGCGGCTACGGCACCGAGGCGCTGCGCATCGTCGGCGAAGGCGTGGCCGACTTCGCCACCATCGACCGCATCCTGAAGGACCAGGCCGGCTTTCGCCTCGGCCCGTTCGAGCTGCTCGACCTCACGGCGCTCGACGTGTCGCACCCGGTGATGGAGTCGATCTACCACCAGTACTTCGAAGAGCCGCGCTTCCGCCCGAGCGTGATCACCGCGCAGCGCCTGGCCGCTGGCGCACTCGGCCGCAAGACCGGCGAAGGCTTCTACCGCTACGACAACGGCGTGATGCAGCAGGCGCCCGAGGCGCCCGCGCCGGTGATCGAAGGCACGCCCGCGGTCTGGGTGTCGCCGCGTGCCGCGCGCCGCGCCGAGCTGCTGCGCCTGGTGAACACGCTGGGTGCGCAGATCGACAGCGGCAGCGCTCCCGCACCGCAGTCGATCATCCTGGTCGCGCCGCTGGGCTTCGACGTGACGACGGTCGCGGCCGTCGAGCGGCTGGACGCCACGCGCACCGTCGGCATCGACATGCTGATCGACGACGCCGCCACCAAGCGCCGCGTGCTCGCCACCAACCCGGCCACGCGCCGCGACGTGCGCGACGCCGCGCACGCCCTCTTCGCGCGCGACGGCAAGGCCGTGAGCGTGATCCGCGACAGCGGCGGCTTCGTCACGCAGCGCGTGATCGGCGCCATCGTCAACATCGCCGCCGACATGTGCCAGCAGCGCGTGTGCACGCCGGCCGACCTCGAGACCGCCGTGCAATTGGGCCTGGGCTATCCGCGCGGCCCGCTCGCCATGGGCAACCTGTACGGGCCGACCAACATGCTCGAGGTGCTGTTCAACCTGCAGACCGTGTATGGCGACCCGCGCTATCGCCCGAGCCCGTGGTTGCGCCGCCGCGGCGCGCTGGGCCTGAGCCTGCTGCACGAAGAAGAATAAGCACGCACACCATGACCGCCGAACTCAAGAGCACCAGCGAAGGCAGCACCATGGTGCTGACCATCGTCAACCCGACCCAGCGCAACGCGCTGGGCCCCGAGATCTATGCCGCCGGCATCGAGGCGCTGAACGGCGCCGAGAGCAGCGACGAGATCCGCAGCGTCGTCATCGTGGGCGAAGGCGCCTGGTTCTGCGCCGGCGGCTCGCTGCAGCGGCTGCTGGCCAACCGCCAGCTCGACCGCTCGGTGCAGGCCGAGAGCATCGAGGGCCTGCACAACTGGATCGACTCGATCCGCACCTTCCCCAAGCCGGTGATCGCGGCCGTCGAGGGCGCGGCGGCCGGCGCCGGCTTCTCGCTCGCGCTGGCCTGCGACTTCGTCGTGGCCGCGCGCGACGCCGTGTTCGCGGCCTCGTACAGCAACGTGGCGCTGTCGCCCGACGGCGGTCTCAGCTGGCACCTCGGGCAGGCGCTGCCGCGCCAGCTGGCGAGCGAATGGCTGATGAACGGCGAGCGCATCGAGGCCGCGCGCCTGCATGCCTTCGGCCTCGTCAACGAGCTCACCGACAGCGGACAGGCGCTGGCCGGCGCGCTGGCCCTGGCCACCCGCCTGAACGCGCGCGCGCCGAACTCGCTGGCCAGCATCAAGGAGCTGCTGAGCGACGCGCGCGGCGCCACACTGGCGTCGCAGCTATCGCAGGAGCGCGATCATTTCGTGCGCAACCTGCACCACGCGAACGCGGGCATCGGCATCGCCGCGTTCCTCGACAAGACACCGCCACGCTACGAGTGACGCCTGACGGCGTCGCTCCCGAGACACCCCACAGCTTTTCAGTCGCCGAGAGGACAGACCATGGACGACCCCATTCTTACCATCGAAGAACGTGAAGCGATCAACAGTGGTCGCTGGTTTTCTTCCCTATCTCCATCGCTACGGCACGACATCCTCCGATGCGCCTTTGTCAAACGCTACAAGGACGGCGACCTGCTCGCCGCGCGCGGCGACCCGCCCGAGCACTGGATCGCCTGTGCCAAGGGGGCGTTGCGCGTGAGCTCGACCGCGGTGTCGGGCAAGCAGGTGACGCTGACCTACGTCGAGCCGGGCATCTGGTTCGGCGACGTGGCGATGTTCGACGGAGAGCGGCGCACGCACGACACGTACTCGCACGGCGACACCACCGTGCTGTGCGTGGCGCGCGCCGACTTCCAGAAGATCCTGGCCACGCACGTCGAGCTGTACGAAGCGCTGATGCGGCTGCAGGCGCGCCGCATCCGCACGCTGTTCGGGCTGGTGGAAGACCTCAACACTCTGCCCTTGCGCGCACGCCTGGCCAAGCAGCTCATTCACCTGGTGCGCAGCTACGGCGTGCCCAACCTGGACGACGGCAGCCAGACGCGCATCGGCCTGCAACTGGCGCAGGAAGAACTCGCGCAGCTGCTCGGCGCCTCGCGCCAGCGGGTCAACCAGGAACTCAAGACGATGGAGCGCGAGGGCACCATCCGGATCGAGCCGGCCGGACTGGTCGTGCTGGACCGCTCGGCGCTGATGCACATCTCTGAAGCAGACAACTAAAAAAGATTCGACATGAGCCAGGACTTCTCCAGTTTCATCGGCACCCGCGCGGTGTCCCAACAGCACACCTTCGACGTGGACGCGCTTGCGGCCTGGCTCGAAAAGAACCTCGAGGGCTTCCTGGGGCCGTTGACGGTCGAGATGTTCAAGGGCGGTCAGTCCAACCCGACCTACAAGCTCGTCACGCCCACGCAGAGTTACGTGATGCGCGCCAAGCCCGGCCCGGTCGCCAAGCTGCTGCCCTCGGCCCATGCGGTCGAGCGCGAATACAAGGTGATGCGCGGGCTGCAAGGTACCGACGTGCCCGTGCCGCGCATGTACTGCCTGTGCGAAGACGAGTCCATCATCGGCCGCGCCTTCTACATCATGGAGTTCATGCAGGGCCGCGTGCTGTGGGACCAGTCGCTGCCCGGCTTCAGCAACGCCGAACGCGCGGCCTACTACGACGAGATGAACCGCGTCATCGCGGCGCTGCACACGGTCGACTTCGCCGCCCGCGGCCTGGGCGACTACGGCAAGCCCGGCAACTACTTCGAGCGCCAGATCGGCCGCTGGAGCAAGCAGTACAAGGCCTCGGCCGACGGCGCCGGCGAACTGTCGCAGCCCATCGAGGCCATGGAGCGCCTGATCGACTGGCTGCCCGCCCACATGCCGGCGAGCGCACGCGACGAGACCAAGGTCTCGATCGTGCATGGCGACTACCGCCTGGACAACGTGATGTTCCATGCCACCGAGCCGCGCATCATCGCGGTGCTCGACTGGGAGCTCTCCACGCTGGGCCACCCGCTGGCCGACTTCAGCTACCACTGCATGTCGTGGCACATGCCCCCCACCACCGGCCGCGGCATCGGCGGCGTGGACGTGGCGGCGCTGGGCATTCCCACCGAGAGCCAATACATCGCCCGCTATTGCGAGCGCACGCGCATCAGCACGCCTGAGGCGCTGGCGCCCGACTGGAATTTCTACCAGGCCTACAACCTGTTTCGCATGGCCGCCATCCTGCAGGGCATTGCGAAACGCGTCGAAGCCGGTACTGCATCGAGCGAGCAAGCCGTGGCGTCCGCCCGTGGCGCACGGCCGATGGCCGAGATGGCCTGGCAATTTGCCCAAAAGGCATAGCCAGCCCTCCCCCTTAACCCCACCAGGAGACAGCATGGATTTCGAATATTCGGCCAAAACCAAGGAGCTTCAGAAGCGCGTTCTCGCCTTCATGGAAGACCACATCTACCCGGCCGAAGCCGAGTACAGCGCCGAACTGGCCGCCAACACGGTCGCCGGCAAGCGCTGGAGCGCCCTGCAGACCGTCGAGAAGCTCAAGGCCAAAGCCAAGGCACAAGGCCTGTGGAACCTGTTCTTGCCAGTCGACAGCGCCTCGGCCTCGGGCTATGAGGGTGCGGGCCTGACCAATCAGGAATACGCCCCGCTGGCCGAGATCATGGGCCGGGTGCCATGGGCATCGGAAGCCTTCAACTGCTCGGCGCCCGACACCGGCAACATGGAAACCATCGCCCGCTACGGCTCGGAAGAGATCAAGGCGCGCTGGCTCAAGCCGCTGCTCGAAGGCCAGATCCGCTCGGCCTTCGCGATGACCGAACCCGACGTCGCCTCCAGCGATGCCACCAACATCGCCACCCGCATCGAGCGCCAGGGCGACGAGTACGTCATCAACGGCCACAAGTGGTGGATCTCCGGCGCCGCCGACCCGCGCTGCGCCGTGTTCGTCACCATGGGCAAGACCGACCCCGAAGCGCCCAAGCACTCGCAGCAGAGCATGGTCATCGTGCCGGCCGATGCCAAGGGCATCCGCATCGTGCGCCCGCTGAACGTGATGGGCTACGACGACGCGCCGCACGGCCACGTCGAGATGTACTTCGAGAACGTGCGCGTGCCCGTCGGCAACATCCTGCTGGGCGAAGGCCGCGGCTTCGAGATCGCCCAGGGCCGCCTTGGCCCCGGACGCATCCACCACTGCATGCGCCTGATCGGCCTGGCCGAGCGTGCGCTCGAGCTGATGTGCAAGCGCGCTTCGTCGCGCGTGGCCTTCGGCAAGACCGTCGCCTCGCAGACCGTCACGCAGGAACGCATCGCCGAAGCACGCTGCAAGATCGACATGGCCCGCCTGCTCACGCTGAAAGCCGCCTGGCTGATGGACGTGGCCGGCAACAAGGTCGCGCGCACCGAGATCGCCATGATCAAGGTGGTGGCGCCCACCATGGCCTGCCAGGTTATCGACTGGGCCATGCAGGTCCACGGCGGCGGCGGCATGTGCGACGACTTCCCGCTGGCCTCGGCTTATGCGCAGGCGCGCACGCTGCGCTTTGCCGACGGTCCGGACGAAGTGCACCGCAACGCGATCGCCAAGTGGGAGCTGGGCAAGTACGCCGCCGACAAGTCGGGTGCCACCGCCGACGCGCCTGTCACGCGCTTCTGATCCGGAAAAAAGAAAGGGCGCGATCGCCGCGCCCTTCTCTTGTCTGCTTCGACCATGCCGCCCACGCCTTGCGCGTCGGCGGCATTTTCATTGGCCTGATTCGGTCAGAGCTTCTTCTGCAGGAAGACGGCATGGCCGAATTCTGGGTCGAGCTGGTAGCTGACGAAGCCTTCGCGCTCGTAGCTGCGCAGCGCGGGCGCATTGCCCGACAGCACCTCGAGCGTGAGCTTGCAGGCGCCGCGCCGGCGGGCTTCCTGCTCAACCTGCGCGAACATCTGCTGCGCCACGCGCTGGCCACGGTGGCTGGCGCGCACGACCACGTCGTGCACGTTGACCAGCGGCTGGCAGGCGAAGGTCGAAAAACCTTCGATGCAGTTGATGAGGCCCACGGGCGTGTCGCCGTCGAAAGCCAGCACGCTGAACGCCTGCAGACGTGCCGCCAGCGCGGCGGGCAGGCCTTCGCGCACCGACGCGGGCAGCGGCGTGCCACCGCCGGCCGGGTCGCGCGCGTAGCTGTCGAGCAGCTCGACCACCGCCGCCGCCTGCAGCGGATCGCGGTAGTCGGCCAGGCGGGTTTCGATGCGGCCCGTCGTCGTCATGCGGCGGGCTTGAGCGTGGCCGCGAGGTGCTCGGCGCAGGACTGCGATTGCTTCGGATCGCGCGCCTCGACCATCACGCGCACCAGCGGCTCGGTGCCACTCGCACGGATCAGCACGCGGCCCGCATCGCCCAGCTCGGCTTCGATGCGCTTCGTTTCGCTGGCGAGCGCCTGGTTGCTCTTCCAGTCCTGGTCGGGCGCGAGGCGCACGTTGATCAGCGTCTGCGGGAACAGCGTGACGCCTTCGAGCAGCTGCGCCACCGTCTTGCCGCTGCGCACGCAGGCCTGCAGCACCTGCAGCGCGCTGACGATGCCGTCGCCCGTGGTGTGGCGGTCGAGCGCCAGCAGGTGGCCGGAGCCCTCGCCGCCGAGCAGCCAGCCGCGCTTGTCGAGCTCTTCGAGCACGTAGCGGTCGCCGACCTTGGCGCGCACGAACTCGATGTCCTGCGCGCGCAGGGCCATCTCGACGGCCTTGTTGGTCATCAGCGTGCCGACCACGCCCGCCGGCTTCTCGCCGCGCGCGATGCGCTCGGCCACCATCAGGTACAGCAGCTCGTCGCCGTTGAACAGGCGGCCGCTGGCGTCGACCAGCTGCAGCCGGTCGGCGTCGCCGTCCAGCGCGATGCCGTAGTCGGCCTTCTGCGCCGTCACGGTGGCGACCAGCGCCTCGGGATGCGTGGCGCCGAAACCCTTGTTGATGTTGAGCCCGTCGGGCGCGCAGCCGATGCTGGTGACGTCCGCGCCCAGTTCGTGGAACACGTTCGGCGCCACCTGGTAGGCCGCGCCGTGGGCGGCATCGACCACCAGCTTCATGCCGCGCAGCGACAGGTCGTTGGCGAAGGTGCTTTTGCAGAACTCGATGTAGCGGCCGTCCGCGTCGTTGAGGCGGCGGGCCTTGCCCAGGTTGGCCGAATCCACCCAGACGGGTTCTTCTTCGAGCGCGGCCTCGACGGCCAGCTCCCAGGCGTCGTCGAGCTTGGTGCCCTGCGCGCTGAAGAACTTGATGCCGTTGTCGGGAAAGGCGTTGTGGCTGGCGCTGATCACCACGCCCAAGCTGGCGCGCTGGGCGCGCGTGAGGTAGGCCACACCCGGCGTGGGCAGCGGGCCGAGCAGCACCACATCGACGCCGGCGGAGTTGAAGCCCGACTCGAGCGCCGACTCGAGCATGTAGCCCGAGATGCGGGTGTCCTTGCCGATCAGCACGGTGGGACGGGCCTGGGTTTTCTTGAGCACGCGGCCGACGGCGTGCGCGAGGCGCAGCACGAAATCGGGGGTGATGGGCGATTGGCCGACCGTGCCGCGGATGCCGTCGGTGCCGAAATACTTACGGGTCATGTTGTTGCTCTTTGAAGGTGTTCTTGCGGTGCTTCCGCGCGCATGGCACGCCATACGGCGAGGGCGGCGACGGTGTCGCGCACGTCGTGCACCCGCACGACCGCCGCACCCCGGTCCACGGCCAGCACGGCGGCTGCCACGCTGGGCACGGTACGCCCGGATGCATTCTCGATGCCGGTGACGGCCCCGATGGAGGACTTGCGGGACCAACCTAGCAACAAGGGGTAACCGGTTGCCAACAATTCCCGCTGTCGACCGAGGAGCGCGAAGTTCTGCGCCACGCTCTTGCCGAAACCGACGCCCGGATCGAGTGTGATGCGCGCAGGGTCGATGCCCAGCGCCGTCAGGGGCGCCAGTTGCGCGTCCCAGAAAGCCAGCACCTCGGGAATCACGTCGCCCTGCATCGGCAGCGCCTGCATGGTCTGCGGGTCGCGGTGCATGTGCATCAGGCAGATGCCGCAGGTCGGGTGCGCCGCCACGGCCTCGCGCGCGCCGGGTTGGCGCAGCGCCCAGATGTCGTTGACGATGTCCGCGCCCAGGTCGAGCACGGCGCGCATCACCTCGGGCTTGTAGGTGTCGATCGACAGCGGCACGTTCAGCTTCACGGCCTCGCGCACCACGGGCAGCACGCGCGCCAGCTCGGCATCAAGCGGCACGGCGGGGCTGCCGGGGCGGGTCGATTCGCCGCCGATGTCGAGGATGTCGGCGCCCTCCTTCAGCAACTGCTCGCAGTGCTTCAGCGCCGTCTCGGTCGACGCGTGCGCGCCGCCGTCGGAGAAGGAATCGGGCGTGACGTTGACGATGCCCATCACGCGCGGCTGCGCGAGGTCAATCCTGAAACGCGAGGTCTGCCAAACCGCACCATCTGGCTCACCATGGAAAACGGGGCCAGGGGCCCCGTTGTTGCTTGATTTCAAGCCCACCTCAAGCGGCGGTCGGCGCCGGGTCAGGATTGACGGCCGGCGTGCCACCACTGCCGCCGCTGCCCGAAGGCGGAATGCGCGGCGTCCAGTCCTTGGGCGGGCGCGGTGCGCGGCCGGCCATGATGTCGTCGAGCTGTTCGCTGTCGATGGTTTCCCATTCGAGCAGCGCCTTGGCCATGGCGTGCATCTTGTCGCTGTTCTCTTCGATGAGGCGGCGCGCCAGGGCGTACTGCTCGTCGATGATGCGGCGCACCTCGCCGTCGACCTTTTCCATGGTCTGTTCGCTCATGTTCGTGGTCTTGGTGACCGAGCGGCCCAGGAACACTTCGCCTTCGTTCTCGGCATAGACCATCGGGCCCAGCGCGTCGGTCATGCCGTAACGCGTGACCATGTCGCGGGCGATGGAGGTCGCGCGCTCGAAGTCGTTGCTGGCGCCGGTGGTCATCTGGTGCATGAACACTTCTTCGGCGATGCGGCCACCGAACAGCATGCTGATCTGGTTCAGCATGTACTCGCGGTCGTAGCTGTAGCGGTCCTGCGACGGCAGGCTCATGGTCACGCCGAGGGCGCGGCCACGCGGAATGATCGTGACCTTGTGAACCGGGTCGCACTTGGGCAGCAGCTTGCCGATGAGGGCGTGGCCGGACTCGTGGTAGGCCGTGTTGCGGCGCTCTTCCTCGGGCATGACCATGCTCTTGCGCTCGGGGCCCATGAAGATCTTGTCCTTGGCCTTCTCGAAGTCCTGCATCTCGACCACGCGCGCATTGCGGCGGGCGGCCATCAGGGCGGCTTCGTTGCACAGGTTGGCCAGGTCGGCACCCGACATGCCGGGCGTACCGCGGGCGATGACGCTCGGGTTCACGTCCTGGCCCAGCGGGACCTTGCGCATGTGGACGGCGAGGATCTGCTCGCGGCCGCGGATGTCGGGCAGCGTGACGTACACCTGACGGTCGAAACGGCCCGGGCGCAGCAGCGCGGCGTCGAGGATGTCGGGGCGGTTGGTGGCAGCCACCACGATCACGCCGAGGTTGGTTTCGAAGCCGTCCATCTCGACCAGCATCTGGTTGAGGGTCTGCTCGCGCTCGTCGTTGCCACCGCCGAGACCGGCGCCACGCTGACGACCCACCGCATCGATTTCGTCGATGAAGATGATGCAAGGCGCGTTCTTCTTGGCGTTCTCGAACATGTCGCGCACGCGGGCCGCGCCCACGCCGACGAACATTTCAACGAAGTCGGAACCCGAGATCGAGAAGAACGGCACCTTGGCTTCGCCGGCGATCGACTTGGCCAGCAGCGTCTTGCCGGTGCCCGGAGGGCCGACCAGCAGCAGGCCGCGCGGAATGCGGCCGCCGAGCTTCTGGAAGCGCTGCGGGTCTTTGAGGAAGTCGACGACTTCACGGACTTCTTCCTTGGCCTCGTCGCAGCCTGCGACGTCGGCGAAAGTCACCGTGTTGTTGTTCTCGTCCATCATGCGGGCCTTGCTCTTGCCGAAGCTGAACGCCCCGCCCTTGCCGCCGCCCTGCATCTGGCGCATGAAGTAGATCCAGACGCCGATCAGCAGCAGCATCGGGCCCCAGCTGACCAGCAGGGTCATGAGGAGCGAGCCCTCTTCGCGCGGCTTGACGTCGAACTTGACGTTGTGGTCAATCAGGTCGCCCACGAGACCGCGGTCGAGGACCGTGGCGGTCGTGCGGATCTTGCGATCGTCGTTGGTGACGGCGACGATCTCGCCGCCGCCGGCGCCTTCAGGAATGATGGCGCTCTTGATCTGGTTGTTGCGGACCTGGTCCAGGAACTCGGAATAGCTCACCGTTCCCGAGCCGACGCCACCGCGGGTGTCGAACTGCTTGAACACAGTGAACAACACCATGGCAATGACGAGCCATACGGCAACTTTGGAAAACCACTGATTGTTCAAACGAAGCTCCAGTCGAAAGCGCGTGACGGGAATATGAAATACGCGCTGAGGGTACGCAATTGCGCCCCATTTTAGGCTTTTCAAGCTGCGAAAAGCGGACATTTCCCTATAGCAGCCATAGGCTGACAAGGGTTTGCGCCCCTGGAGGGCACGCTGCGGCAAGGTATCAATGCGTATCGAGCGCCTTCAATCCCCTGCCGATGAGGAAGGTCTCGGCCGATTTGTCGCGCGATGCCTTGGGCTTGAGCGGCTTCACGACGCGGAAATGGGCCTTGAACATCTTGACCAATTCGTCGTACCCGCTGCCGTGGAAGACCTTGGCCACCAATGCCCCTTCGGGCTTCATGTGGTGCTGGGCGAAGTCGATGGCCAGCTCGATCAGGTGCTCGACCCGGGCAGCGTCCGCCGAGTGGATGCCCGACAGGTTGGGCGCCATGTCGGACACCACCAGGTCGGCCTTGCGGCCGTCCAGCACCGCCAGGAGCTGCGCCAGCAGCGCATCCTCGCGGAAATCGCCCTGCAGGAAGGTCACGCCTTCGATGGGCTCCATCGGCAGCAGGTCGAGCGAAATGATGGTGCCGTTGAGGTCGCCGACCGCCGCCCCGCCCGGCGACATGCGCCGCCGCAAGTACTGGCTCCAGGCGCCCGGGGTCGAGCCCAGGTCGACCACCAGCTGGCCGGGCTTGACCAGCCCGAGCGACTCGTCGATTTCCTTGAGCTTGTAAGCCGCGCGGGCGCGGTAGCCCTCTCTGGTCGCGAGCTTCACGTAGGGGTCGTTGATGTGGTCGTGAAGCCACGCCTTGTTGACTTTTTTGCTTTTGGCTTTGGTGCTCATGAGGGTGTTCGTGTACGCGTCGATAATACGGGGATGCCCGCCATTCAACTTACCCCTGCCGAGCGCAAGGTGCACCGCGCCGAAGCTCACCACCTGGATCCGATCGTCATGGTCGGTGGAGACGGGCTCACCCCTGCCGTGAAAAAGGAGGCCGACGCGGCCCTGAAGGCCCATGGCCTGATCAAGGTGCGCGTCTTCTCCGACGACCGCCTCGCCCGTGACGCCATGCTCCAGGAGCTCGCCGACGAGCTCGACGCCGCCCCGATCCAGCACATCGGCAAGCTGCTCGTGCTGTGGCGCCCGAAGCCCGAAAAAGAGCGTGTCATCGACGAAGACCGCATGCCCGGCCCGCGCGACGTGAAGATCGTCAAGTACAGCAAGCGCGGCGGCCAACGCCCTGAAATCAAGACCCTGCGCGTGCTCGGCAACCAGCGCCTGACCCCTGGCGGCACCATCAAGCGCGCCAAGGCCAAGCGCCCGCTGTCGGCCAAGAAACGCAACCAGGCGGACTGAACTTGGTGGCAGCGCAAGGCGCCCAGCGCCATATCCTCTGCATGAAGTGGGGCACCAAGTACGGCCCCGAGTACGTCAACCGGCTCTACGCCATGGTGCGCCGCCACCTCAGCGGCGACTTCAAGTTCGTCTGCCTGACCGACGACGGCAACGGCATTCGCCCCGAAGTGACGTGCCTGCCCATTCCGCCGCTCAACCTCCAGCTGGCCCCGGGCCAGCGCGACGGCGCCTGGAAGAAGCTCACGACTTTCGAGCAGGACCTGCACGGCCTGCGCGGCACCGCCCTCTTCCTGGACGTCGACGTGGTGATCGTCGGCAGCCTGGACGCCTTCTTCGAGCAGCCCGGCGAATTCCTGATCATTCACGACTACGCCCGCCCCTGGCGGCGCGAGCGGATCACGGGCAATTCATCGGTCTATCGCTTCGAGCTGGGCGCCCATGCCGACGTGCTGGCGTACTTTCGCGCCAACATGGACAAGGTGCAGGCCGAGTACCGCAACGAGCAGGCCTACCTGTCGGACGTGCTGCACAAGCAAGGCAAGCTGGCCTACTGGCCCGCGGCCTGGTGCCCGAGCTTCAAGTACCACGGCATCCCGACCTGGCCGACCAACTACTGGGAAGAGCCCTTCGTGCCCGAAGGCGCCCGTGTGATGGTATTCCACGGCGAGTGCAACCCGCCCGACGCGCTGGCGGGACGGCGCAACCGCGCCTTCCGCTACATCCGGCCGGCGAGCTGGGTCGCCAAGCACTGGAAAGAGTAAAGCCGGAGGGAGGCGGCGATGCGCCGCCGCCCCGGTTCAGCGTGGCGCCCGAGCGGCGGCGCCCATGCGCCACAGCAACGTGCCGGCGCACGCCCACTGAACAAAGTACATGCCCGTGCCCACGGCATGCCACAGCTTGAGGTTGTCACGCGCCACGATGCGCGGCGCCACGGCGTACTGCTGCAACAGCGCCAGCAGCAACGCCGCCAGCACCAGGAAAATCGCCGTCAACACCGGCCCGGTCATGCCGTCGTCGGCCTTCTGGCGGAAATGGATCAGCAGGATCAGCCCGCAGCCGATGGCGATCCAGCTTTGCGCCTCGAACAGCTGGGCCGCGAAATTGCCCGCCACCGCCGGGTTGCCAAGCCGGGCGAACAGCATCGGCACCACCAGGAAACCGATGGTGCTGAGGCTGCCCCACCAGAGGGCCGCCAGCATCAGCGCGACGCGGTCTTTCATCCGACTCAGAGGTAGCGGACCGCCACGATCTCGTAGCGCTTGAGGCCGCCCGGCGCCTGCACTTCGGCCGTGTCGCCCTCTTCCTTGCCGATCAGCGCGCGTGCGATCGGGCTGGAGATGTTGATCAGGCCGAGCTTCAGGTCGGCTTCGTCTTCGCCCACGATCTGGTACTTGACGGCATCGCCCGACTCTTCTTCTTCGAGTTCGACGGTCGAACCGAACACCACCTTGCCGCCGGCATCGAGCTCGCTCGGGTCGATGATCTGCGCGGCCGAAAGCTTGCCTTCGACTTCCTGGATGCGGCCCTCGATGAAGCCCTGGCGGTCCTTGGCGACTTCGTACTCGGCGTTTTCGCTCAGGTCGCCCTGGGCGCGTGCCTCGGAAATGGCGTTGATGACCCAGGGACGGTCGACCGTCTTGAGCTGATGCAGTTCGGCGCGCAGTTTTTCAGCGCCGCGCTTGGTGATCGGAATGGTGGCCATGTTGTTGGTTCTCCATAAAGCGAAACCGCCGAACGCTGCCGTTCGGCGGTCGATTGAGGGAATTGATCAGACGAGTGTGCGTCCGGTCAGCCGGCTCAGGATGGCGAGCGGGCTCGATTCGGGATTGTATTGCTTCGATGCGGCCAGATGAAGGGTCTGCTCGAGCATGTACTGGCCTGCCATCACGGCGTGCGAGGTCTGGTCCGAGAAGCACACCCACACCGAACCCGGCGGGAATTTCGCCGTTTCCTGCGGCGAGTTTTCCTGGTACGCCATGTCCGACTTCATGCCGTCGTGCAGCTGCAGCATCAGGTGGTCGTACTCGCTGCGGAACGACTTGGTGACGTGCAGCGCCTGCAACAGCTTGGCCTGCCAGCGCGCATAGGGCTTGGCCCGCGGCAGGAAGCGTTTGGCGATGTCCTCGAAAGGCTCGCCCACGCGCCACACGCGCGATGCGCCGTCAGGATTGACGTTGGTGAACACGCGCAGGATGCGCTCGCCGTAGTTGGGGCGCGACGGGAATGCATCGACGTGCAGGCGCCGGTCGTCGGCGCGCCACGACTGCACGCGCGTCTCGACCTGGGCCGGCCGGTAGCTGGTCGGCGCCAGGCGCAGGGCCGGCGTGTAATGCGGCAGCAAGCCATGAATGAGCTGCTGCGCCTGCGTGCGAAAACGCTTCACCATCGCCGCCGCGGCGCGCTGCACCGCCTCGTCGCCTACGGCGCCCTTGAGCTTGCCGTGGGCATCGAGGCTGATGTTGCGCACGTCGGGCGACAGCAGGCTGGGCGTCAGCAGGCTGCGCTCTTCAGGCAGCAGCTCGAAGCCCAGCCGCGGGAAGTACAGCACCTTGCCGGCTTCCAGTTCCGCGATCCACGCCTCGTTGGGCGTGGCCGCGTTCCAGTCCGCGAGGTCCAGTTCGACCAGCTGCGTTTCCATGGCGGTGCCCGGTCAGGCCGCGGCCAGCTGCGCGTGCATCTCCTGCACCGAGATCACGCCCAGCTCGTCCATGAAGCCCATGCCTTCGACCGCGGCTTCGGCGCCGAAGATCGTGGTGAAGGTGGTCACGCGCGCCAGCAGCGCCGAGGTGCGGATCTGGCGCGAGTCGGTGATCGCGTTGCGGCGCTCTTCCACCGTGTTGATGACCAAGGCAATCTCGTTGTTCTTGATCATGTCCACGATGTGCGGGCGGCCTTCGGTCACCTTGTTGACCGTCTCGCAGGCGATGCCGGCAGCGCTGATGGCCGCGGCGGTGCCCTTGGTGGCGACCAGCTCGAAGCCCAGCTTGGCCAGGCCGCGCGCCACTTCGACGGCGCGTGCCTTGTCGTTGTTCTTCACCGAGATGAAGGCCTTGCCCGACTTGGGCAGCAGCGTGCCCGCGCCCAGCTGCGACTTCACGAAGGCTTCGCCGAAGGTCTTGCCCACGCCCATCACTTCGCCGGTCGACTTCATCTCGGGGCCGAGGATGGTGTCCACGCCCGGGAACTTGACGAACGGGAACACGGCTTCCTTCACGCTGAAGTACGGCGGCGTCACTTCCTTGGTCACGCCCTGCGACGCGAGCGACTGGCCGGCCATGCAGCGTGCGGCCACCTTGGCCAGCTGGATGCCCGTGGCCTTGCTCACGTAAGGCACGGTGCGCGACGCACGCGGGTTCACTTCGAGCACGTAGATGACGTCCTTGCCGTCCTTCTGCTGGATGGCGAACTGCACGTTCATCAGGCCGACCACGTTCAGCGCAGCGGCCATGGCAGCGCTCTGGCGCTTCAGCTCGGCCACCGTGTCGGCGTTCAGGCTGTAGGGCGGCAGCGAGCAGGCGGAGTCGCCCGAGTGCACGCCGGCCTGTTCGATGTGCTCCATCACGCCGCCGATCAGCGTGCCGCCTTCGGCGTCGCGGATGCAGTCGACGTCGCACTCGACGGCGTCGTTCAGGAAGCGGTCGAGCAGCACCGGCGAGTCATTGCTGACCTTCACGGCCTCGCGCATGTAGCGCTCGAGGTCGCGCTGCTCGTGCACGATTTCCATCGCGCGGCCGCCGAGCACGTAGCTCGGGCGCACCACCAGCGGGTAGCCCAGGGCCGCAGCCTTTTCGAGCGCTTCGGGTTCGGTGCGCGCGGTGGCGTTCGGCGGCTGGCGCAGGCCCAGCTCGTGCAGCAGCTTCTGGAAGCGCTCACGGTCTTCGGCCGCATCGATCATGTCGGGCGAGGTGCCGATGATCGGCACGCCGTTGGCTTCGAGGTCGAGCGCGAGCTTCAACGGCGTCTGGCCGCCGTACTGCACGATCACGCCGAGCGGCTTTTCCTTGTCGACGATCTCGAGCACGTCTTCGAGCGTGAGCGGCTCGAAGTACAGGCGGTCCGAGGTGTCGTAGTCGGTCGACACGGTCTCGGGATTGCAGTTGACCATGATGGTCTCGTAGCCGTCTTCGCGCATGGCGAGCGCGGCGTGCACGCAGCAGTAGTCGAACTCGATGCCTTGGCCGATGCGGTTGGGACCGCCGCCGAGCACCATGATCTTCTTCTTGTCGGTCGGGTCGGCCTCGCACTCATCCTCGTAGGTCGAGTACATGTAGGCCGTGTTGGTCGCGAACTCGGCCGCGCAGGTGTCCACCCGCTTGTAGACCGGGCGCACGCCCAGGGCGCGGCGCTTCTCGCGAATGGCTGTGTCGGTGGTCTTGAGTTGCTTGGCCAGGCGCCGGTCGGAGAAGCCCTTCTTCTTGAGCGCGAGCAGCGTGTCCTTGTCGATGTCGTCCAGCGACTTGGTTTCCAGTTCGAGTTCGATCTTCACGATCTCTTCGATCTGCACCAGGAACCACGGGTCGATCTTGGTCAGCGCGAACACTTCATCCACGCTCAGGCCCATGGCGAAGGCGTCGCCCACGTACCAGATGCGCTCGGGGCCGGGCTCGCCCAGTTCCTTCTCGAGCACTTCGCGGTCCTGCGTCTTCTCGTTCAGGCCGTCGACGCCCACTTCAAGGCCGCGCAGGGCCTTCTGGAACGATTCCTGGAAGGTGCGGCCCATCGCCATCACCTCGCCCACCGACTTCATCTGCGTGGTCAGGCGCGAGTCGGCCTGCGGGAACTTCTCGAACGCGAAGCGCGGGATCTTGGTGACCACGTAGTCGATCGACGGTTCGAACGACGCAGGCGTGGCGCCGCCGGTGATCTCGTTGCGCAGCTCGTCGAGCGTGTAGCCCACAGCCAGCTTGGCCGCGACCTTGGCGATCGGGAAGCCCGTGGCCTTGGAGGCCAGCGCCGAGGAACGCGACACGCGCGGGTTCATCTCGATGACGACCATGCGGCCGTCCTTCGGGTTGATCGAGAACTGCACGTTCGAGCCGCCGGTGTCCACGCCGATCTCGCGCAGCACGGCCAGCGAGGCGTTGCGCAGGATCTGGTATTCCTTGTCGGACAGCGTCTGCGCGGGGGCCACGGTGATCGAGTCGCCGGTGTGCACGCCCATGGGGTCGAGGTTTTCGATCGAGCAGACGATGATGCAGTTGTCGGCCTTGTCGCGCACGACTTCCATCTCGTACTCTTTCCAGCCGAGCAGCGACTCTTCGATCAGCAGCTCGTTGGTCGGCGAGGCTTCGATGCCGCGCTTGCAGATGGTCTCGAACTCTTCCGGGTTGTAGGCGATGCCGCCGCCGGTGCCGCCCAGCGTGAAGCTGGGGCGGATGACGACCGGGAAGCCGACCGTCTTCTGCACGGCCCACGCTTCGTCGAGCGTGTGGGCGATGCCCGAACGCGCCGAGCCCAGGCCGATCTTGGTCATCGCGTCCTTGAACTTCAGGCGGTCCTCGGCCTTGTCGATGGCTTCGGGCGTGGCGCCGATCAGCTCGATCGGGCGGTTCGTGGCCGTGCCGGTGTACTTGTCGAGCACGCCGTTGCGCCACAGGTCGAGCGCGCAGTTCAGCGCGGTCTGGCCGCCCATGGTCGGCAGGATCGCGTCGGGGCGTTCCTTGGCGATGATTTTTTCAACCGTCTGCCAGGTGATGGGCTCGATGTAGGTGACGTCGGCCGTGGCCGGGTCGGTCATGATCGTCGCGGGGTTGCTGTTGATCAGGATGACCTTGTAGCCCTCTTCGCGCAGCGCCTTGCAGGCCTGCACGCCGGAGTAGTCGAACTCGCAGGCCTGGCCGATGATGATCGGGCCGGCGCCGATGATGAGGATCGATTTGAGGTCGGTGCGCTTAGGCATTCTTGTTCTCCGTCTTGTGCTTTTCCATGAGTGCCGTGAAGCGATCGAACAGGTAGCCGATGTCGTGCGGGCCCGGCGAGGCTTCGGGGTGGCCCTGGAAGCAGAACGCGGGCTTGTCGGTGCGCGCCAGGCCCTGCAGCGTGTTGTCGAACAGGCTGATGTGGGTGGGACGCAGGTTGGCCGGCAGCGACTTCTCGTCGACCGCGAAGCCGTGGTTCTGGCTGGTGATGCTCACGCGGCCGTTGTCCAGGTCCTTGACCGGATGGTTCGCGCCGTGGTGGCCGAACTTCATCTTGAAGGTCTTGGCGCCCGAGGCGAGCGCCATGATCTGGTGGCCCAGGCAGATGCCGAAGGTGGGGATGCCGGTTTCGATCAGTTCCTTGACGGCGCTGATGGCGTAGTCGCAGGGCTGCGGGTCGCCGGGGCCGTTGGCCAGGAAGATGCCATCGGGCTTGAGCTTGAGCACGTCGGCCGCGGGCGTCTGCGCCGGCACCACGGTGATGCGCGCGCCACGCTGCGCGATCATGCGCAGGATGTTCTTCTTGACGCCGTAGTCGAACGCGACCACATGGAACTGCGGCGTGATCTGCACGCCGTAGCCCGCGCCGAGCTTCCACTCGGTCTCGGTCCATTCGTAGGTCTGCTTGACCGACACCACCTTGGCCAGGTCGAAGCCGGCCATGCTGGGCGCGGCCTTGGCTGCGGCGATGGCCTTGTCGATCAGCGCCTGCGTCACGGTCTCGCCCGCGGCCAGGCCCAGGATGCAGCCGTTCTGCGCGCCGTGGGTGCGCAGGTGGCGCGTGAGCTTGCGGGTGTCGATGTTCGCAATGGCCACCGTGTTGCCGGACACGAGGTACTCGGTCAGCGTGGCGGTCTTGCGGAAGTTGGACGCGACGAGGGGCAGGTCCTTGATGATCAGGCCCGCGGCATGGATCTTGTCGGCCTCGATGTCCTCGCCGTTGACACCATAGTTGCCGATGTGCGGATACGTCAGGGTGACGATCTGCTGGCAGTAGCTGGGGTCGGTGAGGATTTCCTGGTAACCGGTCATCGCGGTGTTGAACACCACTTCACCGGTCGTGGAGCCGGCGGCTCCGATCGAGTTGCCGAGAAAGACCGTGCCGTCTGCGAGCGCCAGGATGGCGGGCGGGAAACTTCCCTTGAGAGACAAAAGCACTGGGTTCTCCGGATGGTTACGGTCGCCCGGAGCCCCAGGCGCGTTGCCTGCGGACTGCTGCTTAAGGGGATTTTGGCGTTGAAGGCGGCCGGGCGACGCTGATTTGCGAGTAAGCCCCCGATTGTAGCTCGGACTGGGTGTGTTATTTGGCCTGCAGGGCTGCTCCGCTTGCGTGCAGGCAGATGGCGGCCGCCGCCGCCACGTTGAGCGACTCTTCGCCGCCCGGCTGCGCGATGCGGATGTGGTGGCTGGCCCGGGCCTCCAGCACGGCCGAAACGCCCTGCCCCTCGTGGCCCATCAGCCAGGCGCAGGGGTGCGGCAGATCGGCCTTGTGCAGCCATTCGCCCCGGTGTGAACTCGTGGCCACCAGCGGCACCCGCAGCGCGTCGAGCGCGTCGATGTCCACGCCTTCGACCAGCCGCAGGCCGAAGTGGGCCCCCATGCCGGCACGCAGCACCTTCGGCGCCCACAGCGCGGCCGTGCCCTTGAGCGAGATCACCTGGGTGAAGCCGAAAGCCGCCGCGCTGCGCAGGATGGAGCCGGCATTGCCGGCGTCCTGCAGGCGGTCGAGCACCACGCTCGGGGCGTCGGGGAGGATTTCCGGTCGCGGCGGCAGGTCGAGCACGAAGCCCATCGGCGCGGGCGACTCCAGGCCACTCACTGCGCGCAGCAAGTCGTCGGCAACCACTACCGTTTTGATAGCACTCTGCACCCATTCGGCGGGTGCCGAGGGCCAGAATGCCTCCGAGAACACCGCCACCGCCGGCTGGACGCCGCGGGCCAGCGCCGCGCGGCACAGGTGATCGCCTTCGAGCCAGAGCCGGCCGAGCTTGCGATAGGCGCCCGGGTCCTGCGCAAGCTTGCGCAGGTCTTTGAGCAAGGGGTTGTCGCGCGAGCTGATGTGGCTCGGGCCGGTGTCGATGGTCATGGCGGGCTCAGGGGGCGGCGCGCGGATCGAGGCGTGCGCCGTGGTTTTCGGCGGCGCCGATCACGTGGGCGACCGAAACCTCGCCGGCCATGACGTTGACGCCTGACGTTGCGGCGGCCGTGCGCGCCAGCGCCGCCGCCACCGGGCTGAACGTGCGGCGGTGATGCACGCAGGCCCCATGACGCTGGAGTGCCTCGAGGTGCTCGCGCGTGCCATAGCCCTTGTGGCCGGCGAAGCCGTAGTGCGGGAATTCGTCGTGCAGTTGCGTGCAGAGCCGGTCGCGGTGCACCTTGGCCAGGATGGACGCGGCCGAGATCGCCTTGACCCGCGCGTCGCCCTTGACGATGGCCTCGGCCAGCACGTCGAGCCGGGGCAGCCGGTTGCCGTCCACCAGCACCTTGACCGGCTTGAGTCGCAGACCTTCCACCGCGCGACGCATCGCGAGCATGGTGGCCTGCAGGATGTTGAGGCTGTCGATCTCCTCGACCGAGGCCTGGGCGATCGAGCAGCACAGCGCCTTGGCCAGGATCTGGTCGTGCAGGCGTTCGCGCTGCAGGGCTGTGAGCGTCTTGGAGTCGGCCAGGCCGCGGATCGGGCGCAGGTCGTCGAGGATTACGGCCGCGGCCACGACGGGGCCGGCCAGCGGTCCGCGCCCTGCCTCGTCGACGCCCGCCATCAGGCCGGGCGCGTCCCACACCAGTGGGGCCTGCTCAGCCTTCAAGAACTTTCTGGATCGCATCGGCGCACAGTGTGGGCGTATCGCGCTGCAATTGCACATGCAGCGCTGAAAATCTTTGTTGCAGCGCCTGCGTCTTCGCGGGCGCGTCGAGCCATTCGAGCGTGGCCTGTGCCAGGGCCTCGGGCGAGGCGGCTTCCTGCAGCAATTCGGGCACCACAAACTCGCGGCACAGGATGTTCGGCAGCCCGACCCAGGGCTGCAGCTGCTTGCGCTGCATCAGGCGCCACGAGAGGCCGTTCATGTTGTAGGCGATGACCATCGGCCGCTTGAACAGCGCGGCCTCGAGCGTGGCCGTGCCGCTGGCGATCAGCGTGACATCGCAGGCGGCGAGCGCGGCATGCGACTGGCCGTCGAGCAGCTTCACCCGCCCTGCCATGCCGGCGGCCTGCAGCAGGCTTTCGACCTCGGCGCGCAACCCCGGCAGGATCGGCGCGATGAACTGCAGCTTCGGCTTCGCCTTCTGCATCAGCGCCGCGGCCGCGAAGAAGCGGGCCGCCAAGTAGCGTATTTCCGAACGCCGGCTGCCGGGCAGCAGCGCAACGACCTGCGCCTCGGGGTCCAGCCCGAGTGCGGCGCGGGCGGCGGCGCGGTCGGGCGTCATCGGGATCACGTTGGCAATCGGATGGCCCACATAGCTCGCGGCCACGCCCTGCTTTTCGAGCAATTCGGGCTCGAACGGGAAGATGCACAGCACGTGGTCGGCGGCGGCGCGGATCTTGTCGATGCGGTCGGCGCGCCAGGCCCAGATCGAGGGACAGACGAAATGAACCGTCTTGATGCCCTCGCTGCGCAGGCCGGCTTCGAGGTCGAGATTGAAATCGGGCGCGTCGACACCGATGAACAGCTCGGGGCGCTCGCGCAGCAGTCGGGCCTTGAGCTGGCGGCGGATGCCGGCGATCTCGGCGTAGTGCCGAAGCACCTCGATGTAGCCGCGCACGGCCAGCTTTTCCTGCGGCCACCAGCTCTGGAAGCCGTGGGCCAGCATGCGCGGACCGCCGATGCCGACGGTCTGCAAGGCCGGCCAGCGGGCTTCGAGGCCGTCGAGCAGCAAACCCGCGAGCAGGTCGCCGGACGCTTCGCCCGCGACCAGCGCGAAGCGGCGCTGTTCGTTCGTGCTCATCGCGCCCATGTCAGCGCGCGATGCCGCGCGTTGAATGAGCGAGGAAGGCCTCCATCAGCGCGACATCGCCGGCGGCCTCGGGCATTTCCGCCGCGAGCTCGGCGATGGCGGCGCGCGCCTCTTCGAGCGTCTTGCCCTGGCGGTACAGCAGGCGGTGCATCTGCTTGACCGCCGCGAGCCGCTGCGCCGAGAAATCGCGCCGGCGCAGACCCACGATGTTGAAGCCGCGAACCGCCAGCGGATTGCCGTCGACCAGCATGAACGGCGGCACGTCCTGCGAGATCGCGCTCGCGAAACCGACCATGGCGTGCGCACCGACCGAGACGAACTGATGGATGCCGGTCAGGCCGCCGATCGTGACCCAGTCGGCCAGATGCACGTGCCCGGCCAGCGTGGTGTTGTTGGACAGCGTCGTGTGGTTGTCGACCCGGCAGTCGTGCGCGATGTGCGTGTACGCCATGATCCAGTTGTCGTTGCCGACACGCGTGATGCCCCCTGCCCCGGGGACGCCGAGGTTGAAGGTGCAGAACTCGCGGATCACGTTGCGGTCGCCGATGGTCAGCTCGGTCGGCTCGCCCGCGTATTTCTTGTCCTGGGGGATCGCGCCGAGCGACGAGAACTGGAAGATCCAGTTGTCGCGCCCGATGGTCGTGCGCCCTTCGATCACGCAATGCGCGCCGATGGTGGTGCCCGCGCCGATCCGCACGTGCGGGCCGATCACGGTGTAGGGACCGACCGACACCGAGGCGTCGAGCTGGGCCTTCGGGTCGACGATCGCGGTCGAATGAACCTGGGTCATGCCTTGCAAGAGACGATGAGCCGGATCAGCTGTTGATCTGGCGCATGGCGCACATCAGCGAGGCTTCGCACGCCAGTTCGCTGCCCACGAGCGCACGGCCCTTGAACTTCGAGATGCCGGCCTTCATGCGCTCGATCTCGACTTCCAGCGTGAGCTGGTCGCCCGGCTCCACGGGGCGCTTGAAGCGCGCGCCGTCAATGGCCGCAAAGTAGTAGACGGTGTTGTCGTCGGGCACGATGTCCAGCGAACGGAACGACAGCAGCGCCGCAGCCTGCGCCATGGCTTCGAGCATCAGCACGCCCGGCATCACCGGACGGTGCGGGAAGTGGCCGTTGAAGAAGGGCTCGTTCATCGTCACGTTCTTGAGGGCCGTGATGCGCTTGCCCTTCTCCATGCTCAACACCCGGTCCACCAGGAGAAACGGGTAGCGATGCGGCAGCAACTTGAGAATTTGGTGGATATCGAGCGTCGTGTCCGTCATGGTGTTCTGTTCCTGCATCGTCGTCATTGTTTCGAGGGGGCTTTTTCCAGCGCCTTCAGTCGTTCGCGCAGGCTGTGCAACTGCTTGAGTGTTGCCGCATTCTTTTCCCAGTTCGCATTGTCATCGATCGGAAACATGCCGGTGTACTGGCCCGGCTTGCGGATGGAACGCGTCACCACGGTGGCGGCCGACACGTGCACGCCGTCGGCCACCGTGAGGTGACCCAGCACGATGGCGCCGCCGCCGAAGGTGCAATTCGCGCCGATGGTGGCACTGCCGGCCACACCGACACAGCCCGCCATGGCGGTGTGCTTGCCGACGCGCACGTTGTGGCCGATCTGGATCAGGTTGTCGAGCTTCACGCCGTCTTCGATGACTGTGTCGTCGAGCGCGCCGCGGTCGATGCAGGTGTTGGCACCGATCTCGACGTCGTTGCCGATGCGCACCGCGCCCAGCTGCTCGATCTTGACCCAGGCGCCCTGGTGCGGCGCGAGGCCGAAGCCGTCAGCCCCGATCACCACGCCGGGGTGCAACAGGCAGCGTTCGCCGATGGTGCAGTCTTCGCTGACCGTGACGCGCGACTTCAGCACGGTGCCCGCACCGATGCGCGCGCCCCGCTCCACCACGCACAACGCGCCGATGCGCGCGGTGGCGTCAATCTGGGCCGCGGGATGAATCACGGCGGACGGGTGGATGCGGTCGGCTTCCGGGCGCGCATGGTGCGCTTTCCACAGCTGCGTCAGGCGCGCAAAGTAGTAGTACGGGTCGGGCGTGACGATGTAGGCGCCACGCGCCGCGGCAGCCTCGCGCATGGCGGGCGACACGATGACACAGGCCGCCTTGGAGGCGGCCAGTTCCTGCTGGTATTTGGGATGGCTCAGGAAGCTGAGCGCATCGGGCTGTGCATTCTGAAGCGGCGCGAGCCGCTCGATGGACAGCGTGGCATCTCCATGAAGCTCGCCCCCGAGGGCGTCAACGATGGCTCCGAGCTGCAGCGACACGCCGGTTCGCGGCGTTACTTGCCGGCCGCAGGCGCAGAGGAGCCGACCGACGCGTTGAGCGCCTTGATCACCTTGTCGGTGATGTCGTGCTTCGGGTTGATGTAGATCGCTTCCTGGAGGATGGCGTCGTACTTTTCAGCTTCGGCGACCTGCTTGACCACGCGGTTGGCGCGCTCGTAGACCTGCTGGAGCTCTTCGTTCTTGCGCGCGTTCAGGTCTTCCTGGAACTCGCGGCGCTTGCGCTGGAAGTCGCGGTCCTGGTCGACCAGCGAACGCTGGCGCGAGACGCGCTGGCTTTCCGACAGCGTCGGTGCCTCGCGCTCGAACTTCTCCGAGGCCGTCTTCAGCGCATCGCCCTGCACGGTCAGGTCCTTTTCGCGCTTGAGGAATTCAGCCTCGAGCTTGGCTTGCGCGGTCTTGGCCGGCTGCGCTTCACGCAGCACGCGGTCGGGGTTCACGAAACCGATGCGAAAGCTTTCCTGGGCCTGCGCGGGCGCAGCCATGAGGGCAAAAGCGGGAATCAGGAACGCGCCGGCGGCGGCGCGAATCAAATGCTTCATTTAGAAAGACGTTCCGATCTGGAATTGGAGGCGCTGAATTCTATCCTTCGGGATCACGACGAACCCGGTGCTCGGATCCGTCACTTCCTTCTGGGACTTGACGGGGAAGGCGTAGGCCAGGCGCAGCGGGCCCAGCGGCGAGATCCAGCTGATGCCCAGGCCGACCGAGGCGCGCAGCTTCTTCTGGGCCTTCCATTGCTCGTCCGTCACGTTGGGTGCACGGGAGCCGAACACGTTACCGACGTCGAAGAAGCCGTACAGGCGCAGCGTGCGGTCGTTGCCGGCGCCGGGGAACGGCGTGCTCAGCTCGGCGTTGAAGATGGCCTTCTTGGTACCGCCCAGTGCCGCGCCTTCGGTCTGGCCGAGCAGCGGCTGGTCGCGCGGGCCCAGTGAGTTCTGCTCGAAACCGCGGATCGAACCCAGGCCACCGGCGTAGAAGTTCTTGAAGATCGGGTAGACCTTGCCACCGAAGGCCTTGGCATAACCCACTTCGCCGTTGATGGCGAAGGTGTACTGCTTGTTGATCGCGAAGAACTGCTGGTACTGGTAGCTGGTCTTCAGGTACTTCATGTCGCCGCCCACGCCCAACTCGAGGTTGGCGCGCTGCAGGCGGCCGGTGGTCGGGACCAGCGCGCTGTCGCGGCTGTCGCGGCCCCAGCCCACGGTCAGCGGGATGCCCCAGACGCTCTTCTGGTCGCAGCTGGTGACGAACCAGCCGGTCGCGTCCTTGCCGCAATGGAAGTAGTTCAGGTACGACTGCGGCGTGGTGAGGCCGGCGAGTGCCGAGCGATTCGGGTCGAACGCGTAGCGCTCCAGGCCGACGCCGAAGAAGACGGTGTCGAGTTCGCTGAACGGCACGCCGAAACGGATCGAGGCGCCCTGGTTCACCAGCTTGTAGTCGCCGTCTTCGTTCGTGGAGTACGGACGCGTCGTCGTGTGGTACACGCTGATCGTGCGCGAGATGCCGTCCTTCGTGAAGTACGGGTCGGTGGTGGTCAGCGACAGCGTGCGGTTGTACTTGCTGGTGTTGACCTGCACGCCCAGGAAGTTGCCCGAGCCGAACACGTTTTCCTGCGAGATGCCGAAGGTCAGCGCGACCTTTTCCGCGCTCGAGTAGCCGGCGCCCAGCTGCAGCGTGCCGGTGGGCTTTTCGGCCACGTTGACGGTCAGGTCGACCTGGTCGGGCGAGCCGGGCACTTCCTGGGTCTCGACGTTCACTTCGGTGAAGAAGCCCAGGCGGTCCACGCGGTCGCGCGAGACCTTGATCTTGTCGCCGTCGTACCACGAGGCTTCGAACTGGCGGAACTCGCGGCGGATCACTTCGTCGCGCGTCTTGTTGTTGCCGCCGACTGACACGCGGCGCACGTACACGCGGCGCGAGGGCTCGGCCTGCAGCGTGAGCGTGACGCGGTTGTTCACACGGTCGATGTCCGGACGCGCCTGCACGCGGGCGAAGGCGTAGCCGAAGGTGCCGAAGTAGTCGCTGAAGGCCTTGGTGGTCTCGGTGACCTGCTCGCCGTTGTAGGGCTCGCCGGGCTTGATGGTGATGAGCGACTTGAACTCGTCGTCGCGGCCCAGGTAGTTGCCGTCGAGCTTGATGCCCGCCACCACGAACTTCTCGCCTTCGGTGATGTTCACCGTGACGCTCAGGTCCTTGCGGTCCGGCGAAATGGCGACCTGGGTCGAATCGATGCGGAACTCGAGGTAGCCGCGGGTGATGTAGTAGCTCTTCAGCGTCTCGAGGTCGGCGTTGAGCTTGGCGCGCGAGTACTGGTTCGACTTGGTGTACCAGCTCATGAAGCCGCCGCTGTCCTGGTCGAACAGGCTCAGCAGCGTCGATTCGCTGAAGGCCTTGTTGCCGACCACGTGCACTTCGCGGATGCGGGCGGATTCGCCCTCGGTCACGGTGAACGTCAGGTTCACGCGGTTGCGCTCGATGGGCGTGACGGTGGTCACGACGTTCGCGTTGTAGAGGCTCCGGCTCACGTACTGGCGCTTGAGCTCCTGCTCCGCGCGGTCGGCCAGCGCCTTGTCGTACGGACGACCATCGGCCAGTCCGATTTCACGCAGCGCCTTCTGCAGCGCCGCCTTGTCGAATTCCTTGGCGCCGACGAAGTCGACGTCGGCGATGGTGGGCCGCTCTTCGACGATCACCACCAGCACGTTGCCGTTGACGTCGATGCGCACGTCCTTGAACAACCCCAGGTCGAACAGCGCACGGATCGCGGCCGAGCCGCGTTCGTCGCTGTAGGTGTCGCCCACACGCAGGGGCAGCGACCCGAAGATCGTGCCGGCCTCGACGCGTTGCAAGCCTTCGACGCGGATATCGCGCACCGTGAAAGGCTCGACGGCCCAAGCGGCCGTGGCCGCCAGCGTGCTGGCCACCACCGCGGCAACGCTACGCAGGCGAAAGCGACTGAAGTTTGTGTTCATCTGTGAATTGGGCCGGCACGGAAAGGGCCGGCAGAAAGTTAACCAAAGAGCCGCGTGACGTCGTTGAAGAGTGCGACCGACATCATCACCAGCAGCAAGGCGACACCGCCACGCTGCAGCCGTTCCATCCAGGCGTCGGAGACGCTTTTCCCGGTCAGGCCCTCCCAAAGATAATACATCAGGTGCCCCCCATCGAGGACCGGCAGCGGCATCAGGTTGAGCACCCCGAGGCTCACGCTGATGAGCGCGAGAAAGACCAGGTACTGCGTCAGACCGAGGCTGGCGGACTTGCCGGCGTAATCAGCAATTGTTAAGGGACCGCTCAGGTTCTTGATCGAGGCCTCACCGATCAGCATCTTGCCCATCATGCGAACCGTGAGCGCGGACACCTCCCAGGTGCGCACCACGCCACGCCAGACGCCGTCGATGACGCCCTGGCGCACCGTGACCATCTCCGGCGGCGCGCCGACGTAGGCGCCGATGCGCGCGACCTTGGTGGCGCCCTCTTCGCGCACTTCCGGCTTGACTTCGAGCGAGAGCGGCTGGCCGCCGCGCTGGAGCTGCCAGGTCTGTGTGCGCGCCTGCCCGGAGGCATCGATCGAGGCACGGATGACTTCGCGCAGCTGCTGCCCGTCGAGGATGGGGGTGTCGCCAATGGCCAGGACCAGGTCGCCGTGGCGAAGGCCCGAACGCTCCGCCGCGCTGCCCGCCATGACCTCGCCGATCTCGGGACGGGTCAGCGGTGCGACCACGCCGATCTTGCGGAACATCTGCGGATCGGCGTCCTTGGCCTCCATGCGGCTCAGCGGCAGGACCAGTTGACGGCCGGGGCGACCGCCCTCACCCGCCACTTCGAGCGTGAGGTCGCGGCCGTCGAGCGCGCCGCGCGTCATGCGCCAGCGCAGGTCTTCGAAGGACTGGACCGGTGACAGGTCGCCGTCGAAACCGGCCTGGGTGATGTGTTCGCCGCCGCGCAGGCCGGCCGCCTCGGCCAGCGACGCCGCCACGGGCCGGGCCAGCTTGGCCACGGGCTCGTCGACGCCGATCCAGTTGACCGCCGTGTACAGAACGACCGCCAGCAGCAGGTTGGCGATCGGACCGGCGGCCACGATGGCCGCGCGCGAACGCAGCGGCTGGGTGTTGAAGGCGCGGTGCCGCTCCTCGGGCGCCACGGGGCCTTCGCGCTCGTCGAGCATCTTGACGTAGCCGCCGAAGGGAAAGGCGCCGATCACGAACTCGGTCTGCTGTCCCGGATGCTGGCGCTTGGGCTGCCAGCGCAGGAGGGCCTCGCCGAAGCCGACCGAGAAGCGCTCCACCTTGACGCCGCAGGCCACGGCCACGCGGTAGTGGCCGTATTCATGGACCGCGATGAGGACGCCGAGAGCGACCACAAAAGCTATGACGGTGAGCATCGGGGTCCTCTGCGCAGTAGGGAATCAGGCCGCGAAACGTGCCGCGGCGGCATTGGCCGCCTCGCGGGCGCTGGCGTCGAGCGCCAGCAGGTCGGCCAGCGATGCCGGCTTGGAGGGCATGACCGCCTCCAAAGTTTCCAGGTTGACCGCATGAATGCGATCGAAACGCAGGCGCCGGTCGAGAAAGGCGGCCACCGCCACCTCGTTGGCCGCGTTCAGCACCGCCGTGGTGCCCGACGCGGCGCGCAAGGCCTGCCACGCCAGGCCCAGACCGGGGAACAGCGCAGGATCGGGCGCGTCGAAGGTCAGCGAGCCCATCTGGCGGAAATCGAGCCGTGCCGCCCCGCTTTCGATGCGCTCCGGCCAGGCCAGCCCGACCGCGATCGGCACGCGCATGTCGGGCGTGCCGAGCTGGGCGATGACCGAGGCATCGGTGAACTGCACCATCGAATGGACCACGCTCTGGGGGTGGATGACGACCTCGATCTGCTCCGGCGACACGCCGAACAGGTGGCGCGCCTCGATCACCTCGAGCGCCTTGTTCATCATCGTGGCCGAGTCGACCGAGATCTTGCGGCCCATGACCCAGTTCGGGTGCGCACAGGCCTGCTCGGGCGTCACGGCGCCCAGCGTGTCAGGCGCGCGGGTGCGGAACGGGCCGCCCGACGCGGTCAGGATGATCTTGTCGATGCGCCGCGCCCAGGTGGACGGGTCTTCGGGCAGCGACTGAAAAATGGCCGAATGCTCGCTGTCGATGGGCAGCAGCGTGGCGCCGCCCTCCTGCACCGTGCGCATGAACAGCTCGCCGCCGACGACCAGCGCTTCCTTGTTGGCCAGCAGCAGGCGCTTGCCGGCGCGCGCGGCGGCCAGGCACGGCGCCAGGCCGGCAGCACCGACGATGGCGGCCATCACGGCGTCGACTTCGTCATCGGACGCTATTCTTTCGAGAGCATCGCCGCCCATCAGGACGCGGGTCGGCAGGTTGTTCTGCTTGAGCTTTTCGGCCAGCAGCGCGGCATGCGGCGCACTCGCCATGACGGCGAAGCGCGGCGAGAAGCGCGCGCATTGGGCCAGCAGCTCGTCGACCTTGGTGGCCGCCGAGAGCGCAAACACCTCGAAGCGTTCGGGGTGGCGGACAATGACGTCGAGCGTGCTGACACCGACCGAACCGGTCGAGCCAAGCACCGTGACACGTTGTTTGGGAGTGTTCACAGGAAAGCCAGCATCATGGCAATGGGAAGTGCCGGCAAGAGGGCATCCACGCGGTCGAGTACGCCGCCGTGGCCGGGCAACAGGCGGCTGCTGTCCTTGGCGCCGGCGCTGCGCTTGATCAGCGATTCGACGAGGTCGCCGACGACGCTCATCGCCGCCAGGAACACCGCCCCGATCAGCAGCAACCACCAGCCGCGCTCATGCAGGCGGGTGTAGAGGCTGGGCACCGTGGCGCCCAGGCTCTTGTCGGCCCAGACCCAGGCGAACGCCAGCACGATGACGCCGGCCATGCCGCCCCAGACACCTTCCCAGCTCTTGCCGGGACTGATGGCGGGCGCCAGCTTGGCGCGCGTGAACTTCAGGCCGAAGGCGCGGCCGGCGAAATAGGCGAACACGTCCGCCACCCAGACCAGCACCAGGATCGACAGCAGGAAGTTGATGCCGACCATGCGCGCCTGCACCGCCGCGAGCCATGCGACCCACAGCGCCAGCAGGCCGCCCACCAAGCGCAGCCCGCGCGGAATGCGCGGCCAGCCAGGCACTGCGACGCGCAGCAGCGCCGCGCCGCCGAGCACCCAGGCCGCACTGGCCAGGGACCACATGAGGAACAGGCGCTGCTCCAGCAGCCCCAGCCACCACGACAGCCCGCACAGCGCCACCATCTCGGCACCCAGGAACAGCGACATGCCCTGCCCGTAGCCGTTCAGGCGCCCCCACTCCCACGCGGCGGCGCCGATCAGCACCAGCATCACGCAGGCGAAGGGAATGTGGTTTCGGTAGAACAGCGCCGGCAGCAGGATCGCGAGCAGCACGATCGCCGTGAGGATGCGTTGTTTGAGCATGCGGAAGGTGGTGTCGGGCCGTTGTCAGGCCGCGGAAGCCGAGACCTGCGCCGAGGTCTGGCCGAAGCGACGCTCGCGGCCCTGAAACGCGGCAATGGCCTCGTCCAGTGCGGCTTCGTCGAACTCGGGCCACAGCTTGTCGCTGAAGAACAGCTCGGCGTAGGCACTCTGCCAAAGCAGGAAATTCGACAGCCGCTGCTCGCCACCCGTACGGATGAACAGGTCGGGGTCGGGCACGTGGGCCAGCGCCATGGCGCGATCGAGGTTCATCTCGGTCATGGGCAGGCCCTGCTCGGCGAGCTTGGCCGCGGCGCGGGCGATGTCCCAGCGCCCGCCGTAGTTGAAGCAGATGTTGAGAATCAGACGCGAGTTGTGGGCCGTGGTCTGCTCGGCCGACACCAGGCCGGCCACCATCTTGTCGGACAGGCCGGCGCGTTCGCCCACGAAATGCAGCCGCACGCCGTCGGCATTGAGGCGCGGCACTTCGCGCGCCAATGCCCCGACCATCAGCTGCATCAGGCCGGAGACTTCTTCAGGGGGACGGTTCCAGTTCTCCGAAGAGAACGCGAACACGGTGAGCACGCCCACGCCACGGTCGGCGCAGGCCTTGACGCAGCGCCGCAGCGACTCCACGCCCTGCTTGTGCCCCGCTACGCGGGGCAAGAAGCGCTTGGTGGCCCACCGGCCATTGCCATCCATGACGATGGCAACGTGGTGCGGAGGGGGCGTCGTCTGCGGCGAGGAGGCCATGCGGAGCCTCAAACGGCCATGATCTCCGCCTCTTTCGCGGCGACCAGACGGTCGATTTCCGCGATGTGCTTGTCGGTGACCTTCTGGATCTCGGTCTCGGCACGCTTCTGGTCGTCTTCCGAGGCTAGCTTGTCCTTCACGAGCTTCTTGACCGCTTCGTTCGCATCGCGGCGCAGGTTGCGCGTGGCGATCTTGGCGCTTTCGCCTTCGTTGCGGACCAGCTTGGTCATTTCCTTGCGGCGCTCTTCGCTCATGGCGGGCAGCGGCACGCGGATCAGGTCGCCCATCGACGCCGGGTTCAGGCCCAGGTCGCTTTCGCGGATAGCCTTCTCGATCTTGGCGCCCATGCCCTTTTCCCAGGGCTGAACGCTGATGGTGCGCGAGTCGAGCACCGACACGTTGGCCACCTGGCTCAGCGGCACCTGCGAGCCGTAGTACTCGACGTGGATCGAGTCGAGCAGCGCCGAGTTGGCACGGCCCGTGCGGATCTTGGTGAGGTTGTTCTGGAAGGCGGCGAGCGACTGGTTCATCTTCGCGTCGGTCGCACTGCGAATGTCTGCAATGGTCATCTCAATTACTCCTAGGCATGCACCAGCGTGCCCTCGTCCTCGCCCATCACGACGCGCTTGAGGGCGCCGTTCTTGAAGATCGAGAACACCTTGATCGGCAGCTTCTGGTCGCGGCACAGCGCGAAGGCCGTGGCGTCCATGATGCCGAGATTCTGCGCAATCGCCTCGTCGAAGGTGAGCGAGGCGTAGCGCGTGGCTTCGGGGTGGGTCTTGGGATCGGCGGTGTAGACGCCGTCCACCTTGGTCGCCTTGAGCACCAGCTCGGCGCCGATTTCGGCACCGCGCAGCGCGGCGGCCGTGTCGGTCGTGAAGAAGGGGTTGCCGGTACCGGCTGCGAACACCACGACCTTGCCCTCTTCGAGGTACTGCAGGGCCTTGGGGCGCACATAGGGCTCGACCACCTGTTCGATGGCGATGGCGGACATCACGCGGGCCACGAGGCCCTGCTTGTTCATGGCGTCGGCCAGGGCCAGCGAGTTCATGACGGTGGCCAGCATGCCCATGTAGTCGGCCGTGGCGCGGTCCATGCCGACGGAGCCTCCCGCGACACCGCGGAAGATGTTGCCGCCGCCGATCACGACCGCCACCTGGACGCCCATGTTCACGACCTCGGCCACTTCTTCGACCATGCGCACGATGGTGGCGCGGTTGATGCCGAAGGCGTCATCGCCCATCAGTGCCTCACCCGACAGCTTCAACAAGATTCGCTTGTGGGCTGGGCGGGCATCAGACATGGGCATTTTCCTTAGGGGGTTGGCGGGGGCGAGTGTAAAACGTGGCGGTGAAAAAGCGGCGGCACGCTGTCGCGCACCGCCGCTTGGAGGCCCGCCGGATCAGGCGGCAGCCTTGGCAGCAGCGACCTGGGCAGCGACTTCGGCAGCGAAGTCGTCGACCTTCTTCTCGATGCCTTCGCCGACCACGTACAGGGTGAAGCCCTTGATCGTGGTGTCGGCGGCCTTGAGCATCTGCTCGACGGTCTGCTTGTCGTTCTTCACGAACGGCTGGTTGTGCAGCGAGACTTCCTTGAGGTACTTCTGCACGCCGCCTTCGATGCGCTTGGCAACGATGTCGGCCGGCTGCGGCTTCTTGCCTTCGGCTTCGGCCGTCTTGCGGTCTTCTTCAGCCTTGCCAGCGGCCACGGCGCGCTCTTTTTCGATTAGGTCGGCGGGCACGTCCGAGGCCTGGATGGCGACCGGCTTCATGGCGGCGATGTGCATCGCGACGTCCTTGGCCGAGGTGTCGTCACCTTCGAACTCGACCATCACGCCGATGCGCGTGCCGTGCAGGTACGAAGCCAGCTTGCCGTTGCCCGTGAAGTGCTTGAAGCGGCGGAAGCTCATGTTCTCGCCGATCTTGCCAATCAGACCCTTGCGCACGTCTTCGAGCGTGGGGCCGAAGCCGTCCTGCTCGTAAGCCAGCGCGCCCAGTGCGGCGATGTCGGCGGGGTTGTTCTTGGCGACCAGCATCGCGGCAGCGTTGGCCATGGCCAGGAAGCTGTCGTTCTTGGTGACGAAGTCGGTTTCGCAGTTGATTTCGATCATGCCGCCGGCAGCGCCGTCGACGAAAGCCGTGACCACGCCTTCAGCGGTGATGCGGCCCGATGCCTTGCCAGCCTTGTTGCCGAGCTTGATGCGCAGCAGCTCTTCGGCCTTTTCCATGTTGCCGTCGGCCTCCGTCAGGGCCTTCTTGCATTCCATCATGGGCGCATCGGTCTTCGCGCGCAGTTCGCCGACCATGCTTGCGGTGATTGCAGCCATTTGTGTATCTCCGTAAATCCAAAAATCAGGTTAAAAAAAAGGGGCACCAAAGCCCCTTCTTCAGGCTCGCGAACGCGCCTATCAGGCCGAAGCGCCTTCTTCGACTTCGACGAATTCGTCGCCGCTGCCTTCGGCAACGGCCTTGACCACGTCACCGCCGGCGCTGTTGCGGCCTTCGATGATGGCGTCGGCGATGCCACGGGCGTACAGCGTGACGGCCTTCGACGAGTCGTCGTTGCCGGGGATCACGTAGTCGATGCCTTCGGGCGAGTGGTTGGAGTCGACCACACCGATCAGCGGGATGCCGAGCTTCTTGGCTTCGGCCACGGCGATCTTGTGGAAGCCCACGTCGATCACGAAGATGGCGTCGGGCAGCGCAGCCATGTCCTGGATGCCGCCGATGTCCTTCTCGAGCTTCGCGATTTCGCGCGAGAACGTGAGCTGTTCTTTCTTGCTCAGGCTGTCGAGGCCGGCTTCTTGTTGAGCCTTCATGTCCTTCAGACGCTTGATCGAGGTCTTGACGGTCTTGAAGTTGGTCAGCATGCCGCCGAGCCAGCGGGTGTCGACGAAAGGCACGCCGGCGCGGCGAGCTTCTGCAGCCACGATTTCACGGGCCTGGCGCTTCGTGCCGACCATCAGGATCGTGCCGCGGTTGGCCGTGAGTTGCTTGGCGTACTTCATCGCATCCTGGAACATCGGGAGCGACTTTTCCAGGTTGATGATGTGAATCTTGTTGCGGTGACCGAAGATGAACGGAGCCATCTTGGGGTTCCAGAAGCGGGTTTGGTGACCGAAGTGGACACCGGCTTCCAGCATTTCGCGCATGGTGGTCGACATTGAATTTACTCCAAAGGTTGGGTCTAAAATCCAGCCCGTTTTGCGCCCCTTCGACGGGGTCGCAACACCTTGATTGGGCCGGTTTGCGGATGTGCTTGACTGGCGGCGACAAAACTGTCGCATAACCAGCGAAACCCAAAGAGTATAGCACGGCGGCCACCCCCTCCTCCCTCGAACCGAGCCGTTCCAAGGTACCCTCGACGCCATGAACGACCTTCACGCCACCCGTCTCACCCTTCTGGCTGGCGGTTCCGATGCGCGCACCGAAATGGAGCGCGCCATCGCCCTCTCCGAATCCCCGGCCTGCGCCCACGTTTTCACCCGCACGATGTTCGACGAGGCCCGCGCGGCCGCCGCCGCATCGGTGCCCGAAAGCCGGCTGGCCGGGCTTGCCTTCACCAGCAAGGATCTGTTCGACATCGCCGGCCAGCCGACACCCGCCGGATCGGCCGTGCTCTCGCACGCACCGGCCGCCCCGGCCGATTCGCTCGCCGTGGCACGGCTGCGCGCCGCGGGCGGCGTGCTGACCGGGCGCACCAACATGACGGAGTTCGCCTTTTCCGGCGTCGGCGTCAACCCGCACCACGGAACACCCACCAACGTGAGCGACACCGCCACGCCACGCATTCCGGGCGGCTCGTCGTCCGGCGCGGCGATTTCGGTGGCGAGCGGCGCAGCCTTCATCGGCCTGGGCTCCGACACCGGCGGCTCGATCCGCATCCCGGCGGCGCTGAATGGCATCGTCGGCTTCAAGAACACCGCCCGCCTCACGCCGGCCGACGGCGCGCTGCCGCTGTCGACCACGCTCGACACCGTCTGCGCCATGACCCGCTCGGTGCGCGACGCCGTCACCGCGCACGAGATCCTCTCGGCGCGGCAGGTGACGCCCGGCTCGGCGCCGTTGTCGGCCTACCGGCTGGCCGTCGTGAAGAACGTCTTCCTCGACGACCTCGAGCCCGCCGTGGCCACGGCTTTCGAGCGCACCCTGGCCACCCTGCGCGCCACGGGTGCCCGCATCCAGGAAATCGAATTGCCCGAGCTGGCCGACCTGCAGAGCATCAACGCCACCGGCGGCTTCTCGGCGGCCGAGTCGTACGCCTGGCACAGGCTGCTGCTGGAGCGCAGCGGCGCCGGCTACGACCCGCGCGTGGCGCAGCGCATCCTGCGCGGCGCCGGCATGAAGGCACACGAGTACATCGACCTGGTCCGCGCCCGCCGCGACTGGATCGCCCGCGTCGAGAAGGCGCTGGCACCGTTCGACGCCGTCGTGTCGCCGACCGTGCCGATCACGGCGCCGTCCATCGCCAGCGTGGCACCGGGTGCCGAGCGCGACGACGAATTCTTCCGCGTCAACGCGCTGCTGCTGCGCAACCCGTCGATCGTCAACATGCTCGACGGCTGCGCCATTTCGCTGCCCTGCCACGCCCACGGCGAACTGCCGGTCGGCCTGATGCTGTGGCACGGCGCGATGCACGACGACGCCGTGCTCGCGGTGGCGCTCCAGGCCGAACGCACGCTGCAGAAATAACCGCTGTCGCCGCCCGCCTCACGGGCGTCAGCCGCTTCTTTTATCTAGAACATTTCAATGAAAATCGCGATCGTGGGCGCCGGCATCGTCGGCGTCACCACCGCCTGGGAACTGGTTTCCGACGGCCATGAAGTGAGCGTGTTCGAGCGCCGCGGCGCCGCCGCCGAAGAGGCCAGCTTCGCCAACGCCGGCGTGGTCGCGCCGGGTTATGTCACGCCGTGGGCCGCACCGGGCATGCGCGGCAAGGTGCTGCGCTCGCTGCTGTCTTCGCACGGCGCCATCAAGCTGCGCTGGCCGCTGAGTTCGCGCGACCTCGGCTGGATGTCGCGCTGGCAGAAGGCCTGCAAGCTCGAGACCTACCTGGCCAACCGCGCCCGCATGCAACGGCTGGCTTTCTACAGCCGCACCCGGCTGCACGCAGTGACCGAAGCGCGCGAGCTGAGCTACGAACGCAGCGACGGCTACCTGGTGCTGCTGCGCTCCAAGCGCGAGAAAAAACTGGTGCAGCCCGGGCTGGAGGTGCTGCGCTCGGCCGGCAGCGTATTCCGCGAGATCGATGCCGACGAGGCCCGCCTGATCGAGCCCGCGCTCAACCCCGACACCCCGCTGGCAGGCGCCATCCACCTGCCGGAAGACGAGGTCGCGAACTGCCGCCAGTTCGCGCTACTGCTCAAGTGGGAAGCCGAGGCTTTGGGCGCGCAGTTCCATTTCAGCTGCGACATCGCGCCCTTGAGCCGTACTGCACCCACCTCGCTGACGCTGGCCAGCGGCTCGGACGCGCTGCAGTTCGACGCCATCGTGGTCTGCGCCGGGCTGTCGTCCGCCGCGCTGCTGCGCCCGCTGGGACTGCGCATTCCGCTGGCGCCGGTCTACGGCCACTCGGTCAGCGCCCCGGTGCGCGAGCCACTCAACGCGCCGCGCAGCGCGGTGATGGACGAACGCTACAAGGTCGCCATCTCCCGCCTGGGCCAGCGCGTGCGCGTGGCCGGCAGCGCCGAGATCGGCGGCTCGCCCGACGCCATGAGCCCGGCCGCGATCCAGACGCTCTACAAGGTGCTGCACGACTGGTTTCCGGGCGCTGCCACGTTGCAGTCGGGCATCCAGCAATGGAAAGGCGCCCGGCCTATGCTGCCCGACGGCCCGCCGGTGCTGGGCGCCAGCGGCATTCCCGGCGTGTGGCTCAACCTGGGCCACGGCTCGAGCGGCTGGGCGCTGTCGTGCGGCAGCGCACGCGTGCTGGGCGACCTGATCTCAGGGCAAGACCCCGGCATCGACCTCGAAGGCCTGGGGATCGAGCGGCTCAGTCTTTAGGACCCCAGCGGCGCAGTTGCTCGGGGGTGGCCGGTTTTTCCATCGGCAGTTCGGGCCGGGGCGCCCAGCGTTGGGCGATCAACCCCAGGATCGCCGGTGCGATCAGCCCGAAGAACACCAGCACCAGCAGGTCCAGGCCCAGCATCAGCCACTGCGTACCGGACCCTGCCTCGACCGGCACGTCGAGCCACCGGATCACGCCGATGCCATAGCCCACGCCCAGGGCCCAGGCGACGTCACGCAGCGGCACCCGGCGCAACAGCTCGGCCAGCAGGAACAGCCCCCACACCACGATCAGCAGGCCGACCGCCCAGACCACGCCAGCGATCGTCGCTGCGGCCGTGCCAACGAAGCCGGCCAGGCACGCCAGCAGCAGAACCAGCAACCAGCCGAAGGTCTTGAGCGTCATCGGTCGATGATAGGAGGCGCGGTGTCGGCGGCACAATGGCTCGATGCATCGCATCACGTCCGCCAGCGCCGCCGACCTGTTCGACATCGCCGCCACGCGTCGCATCGAGCAGGCAGCAGCCTCCGCCCTTCCCCCTCATACGCTGATGCAGCGCGCCGGCCTCGCTGCCGCACGGCTCGCGATGGCGCTCGCGCCGCACGCGCGAACGATCTGGATCGCCTGCGGCCCAGGGAACAACGGCGGCGATGGCTTCGAAGCCGCGGCGCAACTGCGGCATCGCGGCTTCTTTCCGGTCGTCACCTTCGTGGGCGATGAAGGCCGGCTGCCACCGGATGCCAAGGCGTCGCTGCAGCGTGCGCGCGATGCGGGCGTCACCTTCGCTTCGGCGCCACCATCGAGCTTCGAGCTGGCGGTGGATGCGCTGCTCGGCATCGGATCGACCCGCCCGCCGTCGGGCGCAATGGCCGAATGGCTTGCGCGGATGCACACGGACGCACCACCGGTGCTCAGCCTCGACGTGCCCTCGGGCCTCGACGCCGACACCGGCATGCTGGCCTCCAACACAGATCAAGCATCGGCATCGGTCCGCACCACCCTCACCTTCCTCACGCTGAAACCCGGCTTGTTCACGGCGCAAGGCCGCGACGCAGCCGGCACGGTGTGGTTCGACGACCTGGGCTGCAGCGCTTTCGTCCAGGAGCGACCGACGGCCCGCCTCGCAGGCACGCCCGATATCCAGCCGCGCACCCACGCCTCGCACAAGGGCAGCTACGGCGATGTCGCGGTAATCGGCGGTGCCTCGGGCATGGCCGGCGCCGCCCTGCTCGCCGGCTCGGCCGCGCTCCATGCGGGCGCAGGACGCGTGTTCGTCGGATTGCTCGATCCCCGCGCAGCGCCGGTCGACACCTCGCAGCCCGAGCTGATGCTGCGCGACGCCCACGCGTTGGACCTCGCGGGCATGACGGTCGTGTGCGGCTGCGGGGGCGGCGATGCCGTGCGCGAGCTGCTGCCGCGCGTGCTGTCGACGGCCGCCGCGCTGCTGCTCGACGCCGATGCACTCAACGCCATCGCCGCCGATCCGTCACTTCAGGCGCAGCTGATCGCGCGAGGCCAGGCTGGTGCGCCCACCGTGCTCACGCCACACCCATTGGAAGCCGCACGCCTGCTCGGAGACACGACGGGTGGCGTGCAAGCCAACCGCCTGGCCGCGGCCCGTGCGCTGGCGTCGCGCTTCGGCGCGGTGACAGTGCTCAAGGGTTCTGGAACAGTGATTGCCGATGCGGGCGACGAGCCGCCGGTCATCAATCCGACCGGCAATGCCCGCCTCGCCACCGCAGGCACCGGCGATGTGCTCGCCGGCACGATCGGCGCGGCACTCGCGATGCGCCGCCCCGCATTCGAGGCGGCATGCGAGGCCGTCTGGCAGCACGGCCGCATCGCCGACCTGTGGCCGGCCGATGCGGCCCCGCTCACGGCGGACTCGCTGGCCCGCCGCGCGCCCGACTGAGCGCAGGACTCAGCCGCGCCCGACGAAAGGCATCTTCGTGGCCATGATGGTGTGGAAGAGCACGTTGGCTTCCAGCGGCAGGTTCGCCATGTAGAGCACCGACTGGCCGACGATCTTGACGTCGATCAGCGGTTCGATCGCGAGTTCGCCGTTGGCCTGCGGCACGCCCGTGGCCATGCGCGCGGCCAACTCGGTCATGGCATTGCCCACGTCCACCTGCCCCACCGCGATGTCGTACTTGCGGCCGTCGAGCGAGGCGGTCTTGGTCAGGCCTTCGACCGCGTGCTTGGTCGAGGTGTAGGCGGCGGAATTCGGCCGCGGCGTGGTCGCCGAGATCGACCCGTTGTTGATGATGCGGCCGCCTCGCGGCGTCTGCGCCTTCATCGTGCGGAAGGCCTGCTGGATGCAGAAGAACATGCCGGTGAGGTTGATGTCCACCACGCCCTTCCACTGCTCGGGCGTCCAGTCCTCGAACGGTCCCGGCGGGTTGCCCACGCCGGCGTTGTTGAACAGCAGGTCGACGCGCCCGAAGCGTTCGACCGTGGCGCCGAACAGCGCCTGCACCGAGTCGGCATTGGCCACGTCGGTAGGCACCGCGAAGGCGCGCGCACCGGCGCCCGATTCTTCCGCCACCTGTTCCAGCGGCTCGAGGCGGCGCCCCGCAAGAGCCACGCTCCAGCCGTCCGCCAGCAGAGCCAGCGCGGCCGCGCGGCCGATGCCCGACCCCGCGCCCGTGACGATCGCGATGCGGCCCTTGTTGTTTTCCACGCTCATGCTTCAAGTCTCCTTTTCAACTGATCCATACACACGGTAAATAAACCGGTAGTGTGCACGGCACGTCTTATCCGCGGCGGGGCTTGCGGCCCTTGCCCTGCATCTTGTTGGCGGCTTTCTTCACCGCCGACTTGAAGGCCTGCATGGCCGATTGCGGACCGGCGGGCACCGCGGCAGCGCCGCCGCCACCGTGCTCCGATCGCGACTCGCCACCGGCTTCCGCCTTGTGGCGGGAGCTTCGCTTGGCCGACGCCTTCACCGGCGCGCCACCCTTGTCCTTCATGGCGCGCGAGGTCAGGTCTTCGCCTTCGCGCACCAGGCGGAAGTCGATCTTGCGGCCATCGAGGTCGACGCGGCTCACCTGCACCCGCACCCGCGTGCCGATGGCGTAGCGGATGCCGGTGCGCTCGCCACGCAACTCCTGGCGCATCTCGTCGAACTTGAAGTACTCGCCGCCCAGCTCGGTGATATGGACCAGGCCCTCGACGTACATCGCATCGAGCGTGACGAAGATGCCGAAGGTGGTGGCCGCGGTGACCACGCCGCCGTATTCCTCGCCGAGGTGCTCGCGCATGTATTTGCACTTGAGCCAGGCCTCGACGTCGCGGCTGGCCTCGTCGGCGCGGCGCTCGTTGGCGCTGCAATGCAGGCCCGCCGCTTCCCATGCCAGCACTTCCTTGGTCGGCGCGATCGTGGCTTTCTGCGGCTTGGTCGTTGGCGCTTTCACGCGCGAAGCCAGGCGCTTGGCCAGCTTGGCATGCGCTTCGCCGGGCGTCGGCAGCATCGGCAACTGGTAGCGCGTCTTGCCGAGGATCGCCTTGATCACGCGGTGCACCAGCAGGTCGGGATAGCGCCGGATCGGGCTCGTGAAGTGCGTGTATGCCTCGTAGGCCAGGCCAAAGTGGCCGCTGTTGAACGGCGTGTAGATCGCCTGCTGCATCGAGCGCAGCAGCATGGTGTGGATCTGCTGCGAGTCGGGACGCTCCTTGGTGGCTTCGGCGATCGCCTGGAACTCACCGGGACGCGGATCGTCGGTGATGCTCAGGCCCACGCCCATGGCCTTCAGGTAGCCACGCAGGATTTCTTTCTTCTCGGGCGTCGGGCCTTCGTGCACACGGAACAGGCCCGGGTGCTTGCCTTCGGCGATGAAGTCAGCGCTGCAGACGTTGGCGGCCAGCATCGCCTCTTCGATGATCTTGTGCGCCTCGTTGCGCGTGCGCGGCACGATCTTCTCGATGCGGCCGGCGTCGTCGCAGATGATCTGCGTCTCGGTGGTTTCGAAGTCGACCGCGCCGCGCTTGCCGCGCTGCTTGAGCAGGGCCTTGTAGACGTCGGCGAGGTTCAGCAGGTCCTTGACGCGGTCCTTGCGTTTCGCAGCTTCGGGCCCGCGTGTGTTGCCCAGGATGGCGGCGACTTCGGTGTACGTGAAGCGCGCATGGCTGAACATCACGGCCGGATAGAACTGGTAGGCGTAGATCTCGCCGTCGGCCGCAACCAGCATGTCGCACACCATGCACAGGCGCTCGACCTCGGGGTTGAGCGAGCACAGGCCGTTCGACAGCTTCTCGGGCAGCATCGGGATCACGCGGCGCGGGAAGTAGACGCTGGTGGCGCGGTCGTACGCATCGATGTCGATGGCCGAGCCGGTCTGCACATAAGCACTGACGTCGGCGATGGCGACCAGCAGGCGCCAGCCCTTGCCGCGGCCCACCTTAGCGGGCTCGCAGTACACGGCGTCGTCGAAGTCGCGGGCGTCTTCGCCGTCGATGGTGACGAGCGGCACGTCGGTGAGGTCGATGCGGCCCTTCTTGTCGGCGGGGCGCACCTTCTCGGGCAGGGCCTTGGCCTGCGCCAGGCACTCCGCGGAAAACTCATGCGGCACGCCGTACTTGCGCACGGCGATCTCGATTTCCATGCCGGGGTCGTCGATCTCACCCAGCACTTCTTTCACCCGGCCCACGGGCTGGCCGAACAAGGCCGGCGGCTCGGTGAGCTGGACGACCACCACCTGGCCGACCTTGGCGGGACCGGTCGCGCCCTTCGGGATCAGGACGTCCTGGCCGTAGCGCTTGTCTTCTGGTGCAACGAGCCAGATCCCGCCTTCGTGCAACAGGCGGCCGATGATGGGCTGCTCGGGCCGCTCGACGATCTCGACCACGCGCCCCTCGGGGCGGCCGCGACGGTCCTGTCGCACGATGCGCGCCTTGACGCGATCCTTGTGCAGCACCGCGCGCATCTCGTTCGGTGGCAGGTAGATGTCTGCCTCGCCGTCGTCGCGTTGCACGAAGCCGTGCCCGTCGCGATGTCCTTGAACAGTTCCTTCGATTTCATCCAACAAGCTGCTGGAAGTGACATTATTTTTGATATGATCTCCTTCTTTCCTGAAATTCAAAACGTGGCTGCTTCTGCAGTCATGTGGGCCCAGATGGCGGAATTGGTAGACGCACTAGTTTCAGGTACTAGCGAGTAACATCGTGGAGGTTCGAGTCCTCTTCTGGGCACCAAGTTTAAACAGACCTTTACCAGGTCATCCGATTGAAGCCACCGGTCTCCGGTGGCTTTTTTCATGGCCGCTCGAAACTGCATCAAACGGGCGACGCGATCGTCAGATCACGCCCCTCGACGCCGGCCATGCACGCACGATCACACCCACCCGCCTTCGGCAGGACATCCGCCGCACGAGCGATGTCGCGCAGAAGTTGAAATTTCGACACGCTCAAAAGAGCGCGCCAAATTTGTGTATATAATCGTAGTCTTTGCTGAGAAGCAAAATCAGCCCAGATGGCGGAATTGGTAGACGCACTAGTTTCAGGTACTAGCGAGTAACATCGTGGAGGTTCGAGTCCTCTTCTGGGCACCAAGATTGAACAGACCCTTACCAGGTCTTCTGAAAAAAGCCACCGGCCTCCGGTGGCTTTTTTCTTGGCCGTTTGAATCAGGCGCATCAAACGGGCAACGCGATCAGGTCGTGGCCTTCGGCGCCCACGATGCGTGCACGCGTGAACTCGCCGACCTTCATCGTCTTGCTGATCTTCTCGGGTGGCAGGAGGCGAACAGTGCCGTCGATTTCCGGTGCATCGGCGTACGTACGCCCCACCCCACCCTTGCGGCCCAGTGCCGGCGCTGAATCAACCAGCACCTGCATCGTCGAGCCGATGCGCTTTTGCAGCTTGGCGATCGACACGGCCTCGGCCACTTCCATGAAGCGGGCGCGGCGCGCTTCGCGCTCGGCCTCGGGCAGCATGCCCGGAATGTCATTGGCAGTAGCACCCTCGACCGGGCTGTAGGCAAAGCAGCCGGCACGATCGATCTCGGCTTCGCGGATGAAGTCGAGCAGGTGCTCGAACTCTTGCTCCGTCTCGCCCGGAAAGCCGGCGATGAAGGTGCTGCGGATCACGAGTTCGGGGCAGACCTCGCGCCAGCGTGCGATCCGCTCCAGATTCTTCTCGCCGCTGGCCGGCCGCTTCATGCGCTTGAGCACGTCGGGGTGGCTGTGCTGCAGCGGCACGTCCAGGTACGGCAGCACCAGGCCGCTCGCCATCAACGGAATGATTTCGTCGACGCTCGGATACGGGTACACGTAGTGCAGGCGCACCCAGGCGCCATACGGCTCGGCAATTTCGCCCAGCGTGCGCACGAGTTCGAGCATGCGGGTCTTGACCGGCTTGCCATCCCAGAAGCCGGTGCGGTACTTCACGTCGACGCCGTAGGCCGAGGTGTCCTGGCTGATCACCAGCAGCTCTTTCACGCCGCCCTCGAACAAGGCCTTGGCTTCGCTGAGCACATCGCCCACCGGACGCGAGACCAGGTCGCCGCGCATCGAGGGAATGATGCAGAAGGTGCAACGGTGATTGCAGCCTTCGCTGATCTTCAGGTAGGCGTAGTGCCGCGGCGTCAGCTTGAGACCGGCCACCCCGAAGGTGTTCGGCACGAGATCGATGAACGGATCGTGCGGCTTCGGCAGGTTGGCGTGCACGGCATCCATCACCTCCTGCGTGGCATGCGGGCCGGTGACGGCCAGCACGCTGGGGTGCATCTGGCGCACGAGGTTGCCGCCTTGGTCGCCGGTCTTGGCGCCCAGACAGCCAGTGACGATCACACGGCCGTTCTCGGCGAGCGCTTCGCCGATGGTGTCCAGGCTTTCCTTCACGGCATCGTCGATGAAGCCGCAGGTGTTGACGATGACGAGGTCGGCGCCCTCGAAAGTCTTGGCGGTTTGATATCCCTCGGCACTCAGCTGGGTCAGAATCAATTCGGAATCGGTCAAGGCCTTGGGGCAACCAAGGCTGACGAAGCCGACCTTGGGGGCGGTCGGCGTGACGGTACGTTCAGGGGAGGCAACTTCGCTCATAGGCCTCTATTGTCCCAGCTATCGGTGACAGCGGGGCATTCATCGGGCAGTCACCCCATTCGGGCGGGCCGCCGCGCGGCGCTCAGGGGCGCTTGATGCCAAAGGCGCCCAGCACCTGCTCGGTGTTTTTCTGCATCTGCTCCTGCATCTGCAGGAAGACGTTCTTCGATTGCTCGACGTAGTTACCCATCAGCCCCTGGATCATCGGCGACTGCATGGTCATGAAACGCGACCACATCTCGGGCGTCAGGCCCTCAGCCTTTTCGGCGAGCTGGGCCTGCATCTCGGTCATGGCCTGGATGTTCTTCTCGAGGTAGGGGCCCATGTAGCCCTGCATGGCCTGGCCGTAGAAACGGATGATGTTGGCCAGCACCTGCTCGGTGAACATCGGCGCGCCACCAGCTTCTTCTTCCAGAATGATCTGCAGCAGGATGCTGCGCGTGAGGTCGTCGCCGGTCTTGGCGTCGCGCACCACGAACTGCGCGTTCTTGATGACCAGTTGCTTGACCTCGGTCAGCGTGATGTACGTGGATGTCTCCGTGTCGTAGAGCCGTCGGTTGGGGTACTTCTTGATCACACGCTGGACCGGCTTCACCCCGGACTTCTTGCTCTGCACTACAGACTCCTTCACATGGACGCCCATGTCATCGGATGATTCTAGGGAGCGGTTTTGCTGCATCGCGACAAGGTTTACCCTGACCGTGATTCTTCTTCAGGCGTCCGACGCGGTCGCGTACTCGGCACCGCACGCATGACACGCTGCAGTTTCGGGACGCTCCGGGGTCGACAGCCTGAAACGCAGCGGGATCTTCTGCCCGTAGACCACCCAGCACCGGGGGCAATGCTCCTGCCCCGCCGTCGGAAGATAGGCGCGTGCGCGCTGCTCGGCGCGCTCCTCGGTCACCGGCATGCCCTGTCGTTGCGCACGCGCCACTTCGCGTGCGGCCATGGTGTCGGCACGGCCGGCGGCAAGGTCATTGATGCCGTAGACCGCGCGCGCGAATTCAAGAGGGGCTTGCTTGAGCAATGCGGCCACGCGGTGGTCGGCGTGCGCCCGATCAACTGGCGTTGATCGCGTATTCATCAGATCGCTTATCAAGGAAATTCGAGGAGGTTGGCAGACCACTCAAGGTAGCACAACCACATGGCGCCAGGGCCTTGCCTGCACCGCGCGAAGGGCTGCCCGCGAAAGGTTTTTTTGCTTGCGCCGATCGCTCATGGCGACCGGGCGAATCCAGAGACAAACACGTCGTCCAAACGACGAACGGGTTGCAGCGAAATCGCTGCAACCCGTGTTTGAATTTGGTAGGCGCGATTGGATTCGAACCAACGACCCCCACCATGTCAAGGTGGTGCTCTAACCAACTGAGCTACGCGCCTAAGAGAAGCATCGAGTATAGCAGGAGAAATGGCCCTTTTCAGCGCCGACGTGCAGATCGCACACCAGTCACTGCAGTCACCACACTCAACACCTGCGTCAAACGCGCGGCATCGGCGATTTCCACGGTGAACGTCATCCACGCCGTGCCCTTGATCGACTGCGTCTGCACGCCGATCACGTTCATCTTCTCGCGTGCGAACACATCGGAAATATCGCGCAGCAAACCCTGACGGTCGGCCGCTTCCACCGCCACGTCGACTGCATAGACCGGCGCATCGGCGCCCTTCTTCGGCAGGCCCCATTCGACATCGATCACGCGTTCGCCGTCCTTCGCGGCCATCGTGCGGAAGTTGCTGCAATCCGCGCGATGCACGCTGACGCCATGGCCGCGCGTGACGAAGCCACGGATCGCATCCGGCGGCGCCGGCTTGCAGCACTTGGCGAGCTGCGTCATCAGCGACGACACGCCCACCACGAGCACGCCGCCCTTGCCCGACTTCTCGCTGCCGCGCGCCTTCTTGATCTGCACGCCGTCGTCAGGGTTCAGCGCCGGCTCGGGCGGACGCAGCAGCGTCTCGATGTTGCGCAGCGAAAACTCGTCCTTGCCGACCACCTCGAACAGATGGTCCGCCGACTTGAAGCCGAGCTGCGACGCCAGGTCTTCGAGCCGCATGGCCGTCTTGCCTTCGCGCTGCAGCAGCTTCTCGACGGCTTCGCGTCCACGCGCCACGGTCTCGTGCGTGATCTGTGCGTTGAACCAGGCACGCACCTTGGCGCGTGCGCGGTGGCTCGCGAGATAACCCAGCTCCGCATTCAGCCAGTCGCGCGACGGCCCGCCTTCCTTGGCCGCCATGATCTCGACCGTCTGCCCGTTCGACAGCGGCGTGTTCAGCGGCACCATCGCGCCATCGACACGCGCACCGCGGCAGCGATGGCCCAGCGTCGTGTGCACCGTGTAGGCGAAGTCGACCGGCGTGGCGCCCTGCGGCAACTCGACGATGGCGGCATCGGGCGTGAGTACATAGATGCGGTCGTCGAACAGCCCCTGCCCCTGCAACCCGCCCGACAGGTCGCGCTCCCAGGCCAGCAGCTGGCGCAGCACGGCGATCTTGGCGTCGTACTCACCGCTCGCCCAGACGCCGGCGTAGCCCTTGTGGCCCGCTTCCTTGTAGGCCCAGTGCGCCGCGACGCCATGCTCGGCGTGGTCGTGCATTTCCTCGGTGCGGATCTGGATCTCGATGGGCTTGCCCACCTTGCCGTCGACGATCTCGCGCACCACCGTGTGCAGCGACTGGTAGCCGTTGGGCTTGGGCCGTGCGATGTAGTCGTCGAACTCTTCGTCGATGGGCTGGAAGTGCGAGTGCACCCAGGCCAGCGCGGCGTAGCAGTCCTTCACGTCCGGCACCACCACGCGCAGCGCGAGGATGTCGAAGACCTGCTCGAAATCGAGCGACTTGCCGCGCATCTTCTTGACGATGCTGTAGATGTTCTTCGGGCGTCCCTGCACCGTGGCCTTGACGCCTTCGGCCTGCAGTTCGTGCTCCAGCTGCGAGCGCAACTGCTCGACATGGCCTTCGCGCTCGATGCGCTTCTCGTCGAGCAGGCGTGCGATCAGCTTGTAGGTTTCGGGCTCGAGAAAGCGGAACGAGAGATCTTCGATCTCCCACTTCACCTGCCAGATGCCCAGCCGGTTCGCGAGCGGTGCAAACACCTGCAGCGACTCGCGCGCCACGCTTTCGGGCGCGGGCTGCTTGCTGGCCGCCGCGTGCCGCAGCGTCTGCAGCCGCGAGGCCAGCCGCAGCATGACCACGCGCAGGTCGCGCGAAAACGCCAGCAGCATCTTGCGCACGTTCTCTGTCTGCGCGCCGGCGCCTTCGGCGTGATGCCCTTGCGAGGCCGTGCGCGCCTGCTCCTGCACGCGCACGAGCTTGGTGGTCTCGACCGCGAGCGCCGCGAAGTTGTCGCCGAAAACCTTGGCGATCACTTCCTGCGGACGGTTCAGGTGCTGGCACGAGTACACGAGGTAGCTCGCGGCCTGCATCGCCTCGGAGCCGCCCATCTTCGCGACGATGGCGGCCACGGCATCGGCGTGCGCCAGCGTGTTCTCGCCGGTGTCGAGCTTTTCGTCGGCAATCAGCGGTTCGGCGAACGCACGGGCGCGCGCCAGCATGTTCTCCATGACCGGCGAGCGGTCGGCCGTGGCGGCCGACAGCGGGTAATCGACCATGACGCCGTCGGACAGGGGTGCCGTCTGAAGGTTCGCAGACTCTCGCTTCACGATGCCCTCAATCGAACAGGAAATTCGTGACGACGGCGACCTGTGCGGGATCGACGAAAGTCGGCGCGTGCCCCACGCCCTCGAACTCGACGAGCGTGGCACGCGGCCCGCGCTGCGTCATCGCGGCCGCCGTTTCGGGCGACAGCAGGTCGGACGCCGCGCCGCGCGTGAGCAGCGCGCGCGCCTCGATGGCGTCGTACAGGCTCCACATCACCGCCCCGCCCTGCGCCGCGATCTCGGGCGTGATGGCCCGCAACGGCACGCCGATGGCCGGGTCGTAGTGCAGCACCCAGGCGCCCTCGCCCACCGGGCCGGCACTGGCGGTCTTGGCGGCACCGTCGACGCTGCGCTCAGAAGCCGGCACCACCATGTGCTGCGACAGCGCGCGCCACTGCTCGGGCGTGTGCGGCCCGAACGTGGTCGACAGGGCCCACATCGCGTCGGCCGCGGCCTGCACGCTCGGAAACTGGCCACTCTTGCCCACATAAGCGCCGATGCGCTGGATGGCGGCGGGCTCGACCGTGGGGCCGACATCGTTCGCGACGAAGCGGCGAATGGGCCGTGGCAGCGGCAGCTCCTTGTGGCCGGCCAGCACGAAGCCGATCAGCCCGCCCATGCTGGTGCCGACGTAGTCGAGCGTGTCGATGGGATGCTCGCCGTGCAACTGCGCGATCAGCGCCACCATGTCGGCGGCGTACACAGGCACTTGATAGAAAGCAGGGTCGCGCAGCCAGTCGCTGCGGCCGCGCCCGACCACGTCGGGACAGACCACACGCACGTCGCCGCCCGCGCGCGCCACGATAGCTTGCGCGAGCACGTCGAAATCGCGCCCCTGCCGGGTCAGCCCGTGCACGCAGACCACGACATGTGCGCTGTGCGCGTCGCCCCATTGCCAATAGGCCATGCGGTGACCGCCCTGGGCGTCGTTGCAGGCCACGTCGTGAAGGGTCGGTTCTGTCATGGAAACGGAGGGGTTCGGGTGCGGATAATGGTCTCGTTGCATCCTAATTCATCCGGAGATTGATCTTCATGCTCAAAGGCAAAACCGCGCTTGTCACGGGGTCCACCAGTGGCATTGGCTTCGCCATCGCCAAGGCGTTGGCCCAACAGGGCGCACACATCGTGCTCAACGGCTTCGGCGACGCCGACACCCCAAAGACCCAGATCGAGGCGCTCGGCGTGCGTGCCGAGTACCACGGGGCCGACATGAGCAAGCCCGACCAGATCGAGGACATGATGAAGTTCGCGGCGTCGAAGTTCGGCCGTGTCGACATCCTCGTCAACAACGCCGGCATCCAGCACGTCGCCAAGGTCGAGGACTTCCCGACCGAACGTTGGGACGCGATCCTCGCCATCAACCTCACGAGCGCCTTCCACACGACGCGTCTGGCGATCCCCGCGATGCGCGAGGCCAACTGGGGCCGCATCATCAACGTGGCGTCGGCGCACGGGCTCGTGGCCTCGGCGCAGAAGTCGGCCTATGTCGCGGCCAAGCACGGCATCGTCGGCCTGACCAAGTCGGTGGCGCTCGAAACCGCCACCACCGGCGTCACCTGCAACGCGATCTGCCCGGGCTGGGTGCTCACGGCGCTGGTGCAAAAGCAGATCGACGACCGCGCGGCCCGCGAAGGCATTTCGGCCCTCCAGGCGCAGAACGAATTGCTGGGGGAAAAGCAGCCCTCGCTGCAGTTCACGACGGTCGAGCAACTGGGCGGGCTGGCCGTCTTCCTGAGCTCTCCCGCGGCCGATCAGGTGCGGGGCGTCGCCTGGGCCATGGATGGCGGCTGGACGGCTCAGTAAATAAATAGAGAGATACGGAAGACGCCGGCGGCATCGGCCCGCCGGCGCCGTGCGCTTCTTACTTGAGCTGCACCGAGCCGGAGACGTTCACGACCACGCTGGTCTTGCCCGCTTCCACCGGCACGGCCGAATCGGCGGCCGAGAACGACTTGGCCTGCATGGCCATCACGCGCGGGCGGATCGGGCCGCTGTCGTTCGCGTTCACCGACACCTCGCGCAGCGTGTAGCCGCCGAAGCCGAAGCCCTTGGCCAGCTCGCCTGCCTTCTGCTTGAAGTTGTCGATGGCGATGTTCTGCGCCTCGGTCTCGGTCTTGGCGCGCTGTTCGCGGCTCAGGCCGAAACCGACGTTGCCCACGCTGAGCGTGCTGATGCGCCCGGCCGTCTGGGTGATGCGCGCGAAATCGCGGCCTTCGAGCACGAGTTCGGTCGAACCCTGCCAGCCGTTGATCTTGCCGTCCTTGGTGTAGCGCGGCGAAAGGCTGAAGTTGCCGGTGCGCACGTCGAGCTGGCCCGGCTGCGCGTTCTTCTTGGCCTCGGCCAGCGCGGCATCGAGCGCCGTCTTGAGCTGGGTCTGCACGGTGCCCGCCTCGGCGGCGTCGCGCGTGGTGACAAGGGTCATGCTCAGCAGGTCTTGCTGAACTTCGACGGTGCCGGAGGCCGACAGCTGGAGCACGTTTTGTGGAGCAGGCATGACGGCATTCTGGGCCAAGGCGGCGCCGGCAAAGGTCAGCGCGGCGCAGGCCGCGATCAATTGAACAGTCTTCAAGACAGATTTCTCCCTGGTGGATGCGAGGAAAAGCCCTCGCCCGCGCCTTCTTCTTCAGTGGCGCAGGCTGCGCGGCGCGGTTTGCGGACTGGCGACGGGCTGCGGTACCGGCACGATGCGCTCGGCAGGCTGTGATTCTGCCGAATTCAGAAGAACACCCGTTCCCGCAGGCACCCACTGCCCCCGGACCTGCTGCCTCAACTCGAAGAGTTCGCCCGCCGTGAGACGGCGCCCCGCCAGCGCTTCGCCGCGGCGCTGCTCTTCCCGCTGGGCCGCCCGGTGCGCGGCCACGGCATCGCGCACTTCGCTGCGGCGCCCTTCACTGACCCGCAAAAACCCTTCGGAAGCGACGGACGTCGCACCACAGGCGCATGCGAAAAAAAGCAGAGGCAAGGCAGAAAAAGAAGGTCTCATCGCGCAATCGTCATAAGGCAGCACGGACTGTGCCACCGCCGGGCAAAGCCCGGATGACCAGACGGCGAGCGGCCGCAAGTTATGTAACTTAGTGTCAACCACTACGGAATTCGGCAGCAATGGGGTCCTAACGCCTTCAGAATCGGCGCTGTTACAAATTCAACGTTGTAGAAATGACTCAAGTTCCCGCTCGCACCGACAAGATCGTGATCGTCGACGACGACGCCCGCATCCGCGACCTGCTGCGCCGCTACCTGACGCAGGAAGGATTCGAAGTGATCGTGGCCGAGGACGGCAAGGCGCTCAACCGCATCCTGTTGCGCGACACGGTCGACCTGATCGTGCTCGACCTGATGATGCCCGGCGAAGACGGCCTCTCCGTGTGCCGCCGTCTGCGTGCCGCCAACGACCGCACGCCGATCATCATGCTCACCGCCAAGGGTGAGGACGTGGACCGCATCGTCGGTCTCGAAGTCGGCGCCGACGACTACCTCGGCAAGCCCTTCAACCCGCGCGAACTGCTGGCCCGCGTGCACGCCGTGCTGCGCCGCCGTCCGCCGCTCGAGGCGCCCGGCGCCCCCTCCACCGAGAACGAGACCGTCACCTTCGGCCCGTTCGCCTTCGACCTCGGATCGCGCACCCTGAAGAAGGACGGCGAAGAACTCTCGCTGACCACCGGCGAGTTCGCGATGCTGAAGGCGCTGGTGCGCCACCCGCGCCAGCCGCTGTCGCGCGAAAAGCTGGCCCAGCTGGCACGCGGGCGCGAATTCGAGCCCTTCGACCGCAGCCTGGACGTGCAGATCTCGCGCCTGCGCAAGCTGGTCGAGTCCGACGCCGCGGCGCCGCGCTACATCCAGACCGTCTGGGGCGTGGGCTACGTGTTCGTGCCGGACGGCACGGCCTGACGATCCGCTGAGAGGTGGCCATCGGCCTCCATTCCGCCCGACCTGACCCGGCCCAGGAGGACGGGGCACAGGTCACGATGCCGAGCCCGCTCGAAGCGAGCGCGCAGCGTGACCGCCGCCCCGGCCTCAAGCTGGGTTTCAGCCTTTTCTGGCGCACCTTCTTCCTGCTCGCACTGCTGCTGATCGGCTGCACGGTCGCGTGGCTGCAGACCTTCCGCTCGCTCGAGTACGAGCCACGCGCCATCCAGACCGGACACCAGATCGCCTCGCTCGTGAACCTCACGCGCGCGGCGCTGGTGTACTCGGACGCGATCACGCGGGTCTCGCTCATCAAGACGCTGGCCGACCAGGAAGGCGTGCGCATCCTGCCGCGCGAGCCCAACGACCGCTTCCAGCCCTACACCAGCGGCGCGCTCGACGAGCGCGTCACCGAAGAGCTGATCGCTCAACTCGGCGAAGGCACCACCGTCGCCAGCCGCGTGAACGACGAGCCGGGCCTGTGGATCGGCTTCACCATCGAGAGCGACACCTACTGGCTGCTGCTCGACCCCACGCGCTTCAGCCGCGTGGGCGGGCGCACCTGGCTGGTCTGGCTCAGCACGGCGATGGCGCTGTCGCTCGCGGGCGCGGCGCTGATCACGCGGCTCATCAACCTGCCGCTCAAGCAGCTGTCGCGCGCCACCTTGCAGGTGCGCGAGGGCGAGTACGAGGCGCACCGGCTCGACGAGCGCGCCCGCACCAACGAAATCCGCGCGGTGAACATCGGCTTCAACCGCATGGCCGACCAGCTCGCCAAGATCGAGCAGGACCGCGCCATCATGCTGGCCGGCATCTCGCACGACCTGCGCACGCCGCTGGCCCGGCTGCGGCTCGAGACCGAGATGAGCGTGGCCGACGAAGACGCGCGCGACCACATGGCCGCCGACATCGCACAGCTCGACGCGATCATCGACAAGTTCCTCGACTACGCCCGTCCCGACCACGTCGACCAGCGCCCCGTGCTGCTGCGCGACGTGATCGACGCCTGCACCTACGCCGTGCAGGACTACGAAGAGATGAACATCCACGTCGACGTGCCCGCCGACCTGAAGGTGATGGGCGACGAGGTGGAGCTCACGCGTGTGATCTCCAACCTGGTCGAGAACGCCCGGCGCTACGGCAAGACGCCGTCGACAGGCGTGGCCGACGTCACGATCCAGGCGCAGGCCAACAACGACGCGGTGCTGATCAAGGTGCGCGACCACGGCGCGGGCGTCGAGCCCGCCCTGCTCGTGCAGCTGACCAAGCCCTTCTTCCGCGGCGACGCGGCACGCACCTCGGCGGCCGGCGCCGGCCTGGGGCTGTCGATCGTGGCGAAGAACATCGAGCGCATGGGCGGCACCTTCGCGCTCACCAGCACGCCGGGCCGGGGCCTCGCGGCCCACATCCGGATGCCGCGCGCGATGCCGGCGGGCAGCAGCAAGCCCGGCGAGGTGCCGGGCAAGAAGCAGGTCGCCTGAGGAAGAACCCCGGGCTCAGCGGTGCAGCAGCACCGCGGCGCGGGCTTCCATCGCCCGCCCCTCGCCCACCGGGCCGAGCTTCTCGGCCGTCTTGGCTTTCACATTGACCTGATCAAGCGCGATGCCCAGCGTGTCGGCGATGCGCTGGCACATGGCCGGGATGTGCGGCGCCAGCTTGGGCGCCTGCGCGATCACGGTGCTGTCGACGTTGCTGATCTCCCAGCCGGCGGCCCGAACGCGGCGCGCCGCCTCGGCCAGCAGCACGGCCGAATCGGCACCGCGGAACTGGGCGTCGGTGTCCGGGAAATGCCGGCCGATGTCACCCAGCCCAGCGCCGCCGAGCAGCGCGTCGGTGATGGCGTGCAGCAGCACGTCGGCGTCCGAATGCCCGAGCAGGCCGGTGGTGTGCGGCACCTCGATGCCGCCCAGGATGAGCTTGCGCCCCGTCACCAGCTGGTGGACGTCCCAGCCTTCGCCGATGCGGATGTTGAACGGTGTCGTCGTCATGCCATGGCCTTCTTGCGGCCGAGCAGCACCGCCTCGGCCAGTGCGAAATCTTCGGGGAAGGTGACCTTGAAGTTCTGCGCGCTGCCGGGCACCAGCAGCGGCGCCAGGCCGAGGGTCTCGATGGCGCTGGCCTCGTCGGTCACCACGTCGCCCACGCGCTCCAGCGCGTCGAGCAGCATGCCGATGCGGAACATCTGCGGCGTCTGGGCCAGCCACTTGTCGGCGCGCGGCAGGGTCTGGGTCGAGCGGCTGTCGGTCGACGAGACCTTCAGCGTGTCGGCCAGCCGCTGCGCCAGCAGGCCGCCGACGGCATCGTGCTCGCAGGCGGCGATCAGCGCCTCGATCTGGCTGGACGTGACCAGGCAGCGCGCCGCGTCGTGCACCAGCACCCAGTCGTGCGGCCCGGCGCCCTTCTGGCGCAGCGCCGCCAGGCCATTGCGCACCGAGGCGGCGCGCGTCAGGCCGCCCACGCGCAGCAGGTATTCGCCGGTCACCGGGAAGCGCGGCAGCGCCGTCTGCACCTCGCGGTCGTCGGGCGACACCACCACGGCCACGCCCGCGAAACGCCCGGCCAGCGCACGAAACGCGTCCACCGTGTGGGCCACCATCGACTGGCCCGCTAGGCGCCGGTACTGCTTGGGCTGCGCGCCGCCGGCGCGGTGGCCGGAACCGGCACAGGGGATCAGCACGTAGAAACGGGAAGAAGACATGGAGGGTGCGGCACGGGCCGATGGCCGACAAGCGGATAAGGGGCCGCCATTCTAGAATTGACATTCGCACACCCCTCGCCGTCCGGCGCGGGGTGTCGTGCATTTTTCGAACCGCTCCATGGACCTCCCCCTTCTCCCGGCGGGCAAGCGTTTCACGCTGCCGCGTCCCCCGTTGTCCGCCGATGCGCTGATGCTGGCCCAGCTCGGCATGCGCGAGAAGGCCGCGGGTCGCGCCACCGCGATGTTCACCGCCGACGCGAACGACGCCCAGCGGCTCATCGACGAAATCGCCTTCTTCGCGCCCGAGCTGCGCTGCGCCCTCTTCCCCGACTGGGAAACGCTGCCCTACGACAGCTTCTCGCCGCACCAGGACCTGATCAGCGAGCGCCTGGCCACGCTGTGGCGCATCAGCCAGAAAGAGGCCGACGTGGTGCTGGTGCCCGCCACCACCGCGCTGTACCGGCTGGCGCCGCCCGCCTTCCTGGCGGGCTACACCTTCCAGTTCAAGGCCAAGCAGAAGCTGCAGGAGTCCAAGCTCAAGGCGCAGCTCACGCTGGCCGGCTACAGCCACGTGACGCAGGTCGTGAGCCCGGGCGAGTACGCGGTGCGCGGCGGCCTGATCGACCTGTTCCCGATGGGCTCGCCGGTGCCGTTCCGCGTCGACCTGTTCGACGACGAGATCGACTCCATCCGCACCTTCGACCCCGACACCCAGCGCAGCCTGTATCCCGTGCCCGAGGTGCGCCTGCTGCCGGGCCGCGAGTTTCCGATGGACGACGACGCCCGCGCGCGCTTTCGCAGCCGCTGGCGCGAACTGCTCGAGGGCGATCCGACCAAGAGCCGCATCTACAAGGACATGGGCAACGGCGTGGCCACCGCCGGCATCGAGTACTACCTGCCGCTGTTCTTCGACGAAACGGCCACGGTGTTCGACTACCTCGGCCCCGACGCCACCGTCGTGCTGCACGGCGACCTGGAACCCGCGTTTCAGCACTTCTGGCAAGACACCAACGAGCGCTACCGCCTGGTGCAGGGCGACCCCGAGCGCCCCGCGCTGCCGCCCGAGGCGCTGTTCCTCAACGCCGAGCAGTTCTACCAGCGCGCCAAGCCGCACGCGCAGCTCGCCATCCGTGGCGACATCGCCACCGACGCGCCCTACGCCGAGTTCGACAAGCTGCCGCCCTTTGCCGTCGTGCGCGGCGCCGAAGACCCGCTGGTCGGCCTGAAGGCCCACATCGCTGCCACGCCGCATCGCGTGCTGCTGATCGCCGAGAGCGATGGCCGCCGCGAGAGCCTGCTCGACTTCCTGCGCGCCAGCGGCGTGAACCCGCCGGCCTTCGATTCGCTGGCCGAGTTCGAGGCCTCGGGCGACGAAAAGATCGGCATCGCCACCGCCGCGCTGGCCTCGGGCTTCGCGTGGCGCGAACAGGCGATCGATTTCGTCACCGAGACCGAGCTGTTCGCCACCGCGCCCACCACGCGCCGGCGCAACAAGAAGCAGGAACAGGTCAGCGACGTCGAAGCGCTGATCAAGGACCTGTCCGAACTCAACGTGGGCGATCCGGTGGTGCACTCCGCGCACGGCATCGGCCGCTACCGCGGCCTGATCCACATGGACCTGGGCCAGGGCACGGGCGCCGACGGCAAGCCGCTGCTGCAGGAAATGCTGCACCTGGAGTACGCCGACAAAGCCACGCTCTACGTGCCCGTGAGCCAGCTGCACCAGATCAGCCGCTACACCGGCGTCAGCGCCGACGAGGCGCCGCTGCACAAGCTGGGCTCGGGCCAGTGGGAAAAGGCCAAGCGCAAGGCCGCCGAGCAGGTGCGCGACTCGGCCGCCGAGCTGCTCAACATCTACGCCCGCCGCGCCGCGCGCGAAGGCCATGCCTTCCGCTATTCGCCGGCCGACTACGAGGTGTTCGCCAACGACTTCGGCTTCCAGGAAACCGCCGACCAGAAGGCCGCCATCCACGCCGTGGTGCAGGACATGATCTCGCCCCAGCCGATGGACCGCCTCGTGTGCGGCGACGTGGGCTTCGGCAAGACCGAGGTCGCGCTGCGCGCCGCCTTCATCGCCGTCACCGGCGGCAAGCAGGTGGCCTTCCTGGCGCCGACCACGCTGCTGGCCGAGCAGCACTACCAGACACTGGTCGACCGCTTTGCCAAGTGGCCGGTGAAGGTGGCCGAGATGAGCCGCTTCCGCTCCGCCAAGGAAATCACGGCCGCCGCCAAGGGCCTGGCCGAAGGCCAGGTCGACATCGTGGTGGGCACGCACAAGCTGCTTTCGCAGTCGGTCAAGTTCAAGAACCTGGGCCTGCTCATCATCGACGAGGAGCACCGCTTCGGCGTGCGCCACAAGGAGGCGATGAAGGCGATGCGCGCCGAGGTCGACGTGCTCACGCTCACCGCCACGCCGATTCCGCGCACGCTGGGCATGGCGCTCGAAGGCCTGCGCGACCTGAGCGTGATCGCCACCGCGCCGCAGCGCCGGCTGGCCATCAAGACCTTCGTGCGCAACGAGGGCACGGGCGTGATCCGCGAAGCCGTGCTGCGCGAGCTCAAGCGCGGCGGGCAGGTCTACTTCCTGCACAACGAGGTCGAGACCATCGAGAACCGGCGCCAGAAGTTGGAAGAAATACTGCCCGAGGCCCGCATCGCCGTGGCGCACGGCCAGATGCCCGAGCGCGAGCTGGAGCGCGTGATGCGCGACTTCGTGGCCCAGCGCTACAACATGCTGCTGTGCTCGACCATCATCGAGACCGGCATCGACGTGCCAACCGCCAACACCATCGTGATGAGCCGCGCCGACAAGTTCGGCCTGGCACAGCTGCACCAGCTGCGCGGCCGCGTCGGCCGGAGCCACCACCAAGCCTATGCCTACCTCATGGTGCCCGACACCGAGGGCCTGACCAAGCAGGCCTCGCAGCGGCTCGAGGCCATCCAGCAGATGGAAGAGCTGGGCTCGGGCTTCTACCTGGCGATGCACGACCTGGAGATTCGCGGCACCGGCGAGGTGCTCGGCGAGAACCAGAGCGGCAACATGATGGAGATCGGCTTCCAGCTCTACAACGAGATGCTCAGCGAAGCCGTGCGCTCGCTGAAGGCCGGGCAGGAGCCCGACCTGCTCTCGCCGCTGTCGGTCACGACCGAGATCAACCTGCACGCCCCCGCCCTCCTGCCCGACGACTACTGCGGCGACGTGCACCTGCGGCTGTCGTTCTACAAGAAGCTGGCCACCGCGAAGAACCCCGACCAGATCGACACGCTGCTGGAGGAAATCGTCGACCGCTTCGGCAAGCTGCCGCCGCAGGCCCAGACGCTGATCGACACGCACCGCCTGCGCGTGCTCGCGCGGCCCTACGGCGTGGTCAAGGTCGATGCGGCGCCGGGCATCATCAACATCACCTTCCGCAAGGACGCGCCGGTGGACGGCATGGCCATCATCCAGCTGATCCAGAAGAACAAGCACATCAAGCTCGCCGGCAACGAGAAGCTGCGCATCGAGCGCGAACTCAAGGAGCCGAAGGACCGCGCCCAGATGGTGCGCGACGTGCTGCGCAGCCTCGGACAACCCCTCGTCAAGGAAACCGCCCCCGCATGAGCGCTACGACAGAAATCTCCCCCGGCCTCGTCCTCCAGCGCGTGAAGTCGCCGCTGCAGCTCGCCGACTTCAAGCTGATCGCGTTCGACATGGACTCGACGCTGATCAACATCGAATGCATCGACGAGATCGCCGATGCGGTCGGCAAGAAGGCCGAGGTGGCCGCGATCACCGAAGCCACGATGCGCGGCGAGATCAAGGACTTCAAGGAAAGCCTGCGCCGCCGCGTGGCGCTGCTGCAAGGCGTGCCGGTGGCTGCGCTGCAGCAGGTGTACGACGAGCGCCTGAAGCTCAACCCGGGCGCGACCGAACTGGTGGCGGCCTGCAAGAAGGCGGGCCTCAAGGTGCTGCTGGTGTCGGGCGGCTTCACCTTCTTCGCCAACCGCGTGAAGGACCGCCTGGGCATCGACTTCGCCCGCTCCAACCTGCTCGACGAAGCCGACGGCCAGCTCACCGGCCAGGTCGTGACGCAAAGCTGGGGCGACATCTGCGACGGCGCCGAAAAGCGCCGCACGCTGCTCGAAGTGGCCTCGCTCATGGGCATCTCGCCGCAGGAAACCATCGCCGTGGGCGATGGCGCGAACGACCTGCCGATGATGGGCGAAGCCGGGCTGTCGGTGGCCTATCACGCCAAGCCGAAGGTGCGCGAGCAGGCCATGGTGGCGATCAACGAAGGCGGGCTCGACCGCGTGCTGGAAATCCTGAAATGACCGACGCCGCCCCGCTGTACCGCGCCGACGCGCTGCGCGACTACGCCAGCGCCCTGCTGCAGAAAGCGGGGCTCGCGGCCTCGATGGCCGACAGCGTGGCGCGCACGCTGGTCGAAGGCGACCTGCTGGGCCACGACACGCACGGCCTTGCGCTGCTGGCCGGCTATGTGAAAGAAATCGAATCAGGTGGCATGACGCGCGACGGCGCGCCCGAGGTGCTGTCCGACCGCCCTGCCGCCGTGCTCTGGGACGGCAAGCGCCTGCCCGGCCCCTGGCTCATGGACCAGGGCATGGACCTGCTGGTGCCGCGTGCGCGCGAACTGGGCACGGCCTCGCTCGTGATTCGCCGCAGCCACCACATCGCCTGCCTCGCGGTCTACATGCTGCGCGCGCTGCAGGAAGACATGCTCATGCTGCTGGCCTGCTCCGACCCCAACACGGCCAGCGTCGCGCCCTTCGGCGGCACGCAGGCGGTGTTCACGCCGAATCCGCTGGCGATGGGCTTTCCGCTCTCGCAGGGCGGCGTGATGGTCGACATCTCGGCCTCGATCACCACCAACGGCATGAGCAACCGCAAGCGCGCGGCCGGTGAGACTTTCGCCGAGGAATGGCTCATCGACGCGTCCGGTAAACCGTCGAACAACCCGCAGGTGCTGTTCGACCAGCCGCCCGGCACGCTGCTGCCCGTGGGCGGCCTGAGCCACGGCCACAAGGGCTACGGCATGGCGCTGCTGGTCGAGACGCTCACGGCCGGCCTCGCGGGCCACGGCCGCGCCGACCCGCCCGAAGGCTGGGGCGCGACGGTGCACCTCACGCTGAACGACCTGCACGCCTTCGGCGGCAAGGACGCCTTCCTGCGCCAGATGGACCACGTGGCCGAGAAATGCCGCGACAACGCGCCCATCGACCCGGCCAGGCCTGTGCGGCTGCCGGGTGAAGGCGGGTTGAAGCGTCGGGAAGGGCAATCGGCGAACGGGGTGCGGCTGCACCCGTCGATTGCGCGCTCGCTGCAGGAAGTGGAGCAGCGGCATGGCCTGCGGCTGGCGCAGGCGCTGATCTGACGGGGCTTATTCCTCGTCGTCGTTCTCGGCGTGGCCGGGCGCACCCGCGGGCCGCGGCTGGCGCTTGCCGGGCTTGGCCAGGATCTCGATGTAGAACTGCTTGCCGCCCTCTTTCACCACACCGTCGATGAGGCCGGTGATGGCCGTGAGGTGGATGGTTTCGGCGGATTCCTGGGCGCTGCCGAACCGGCAGTCGAAGTCCCAGAAGTCGGCGCCTTCGGGCAGGTCGCGGCGGCGCTCGCGCTTGATGTACTTGCGGATCTCGTGCTTGACGGCTTCGAGGAGACGGTCGGGGTGCTTGCCCTCGACCTGAAGCTGGAAGGTTTTTCTCATGGGTGATGGTAACCCGCTGTGTAAAGTCGGCGGTTCAAATGGAAAGCAGGTGAAGACATGGCACGCGCAAACGACTGGGCAAGCAAGGTGATGGCATTGGTGAACGGCGGCAACGCCCCGGCGGCCATTGCGCAGATCAAGGTCGCGCCCTCGGTCAAGGACCTGAAGGCGCTGCAGACCATCATGACGCTCTCCAAAATGAAAGGCCGCTATCCGAACGTGGATGCGGCCATTTCAGACAACCTGGACCTGCTGGCGGCGCCCCGCCTGCACCGGTCCCCCTGAACGTCGGCGTTACAGGGCCTGGCCGAGGCGTTTCACGCCCTCTTCGATCTTCTCGATGTCGGCCGTCGCAAAGCTCAGGCGCAGCGTCGCCACATCGGGCTTCTCGGCGAAGAACGGCGCGCCGGGCACGAAGGCCACCAGCTTCTCGATCGCACGCTTGGCCAGCTCGTTGGCATCGGCCAGCTTGCCGTTGGCGCCCGTCAGGCGCGCCCAGAAGAACAAACCGCCGTTGGGCTGCGTGAAGCTCACCGCATCGCCCAGCTCGCGCGTCAGCGCGGCGCCCATGGCCTGCGCACGCTGGCCGTAGACCTCGCGCACATGCGCCAGCGTGCCGGGCATGCGGCCGCTCTTGAGGTACTGCGCGGCCGTGGCCTGCGCGAAGGTGCTGGTGTGGGCGTCGCTGAACTGCTTGCACATCGTCGCCTTGGCCAGCAACTCGGGCGGCGCGATCATCCAGCCGATGCGCAGGCCGGGGCTGAGCACCTTGCTCAGGCTGCCGCAATGCGCGAGCAGCTCGCGGCTGCCGGGCACGTCCTTGCTCAGCGACATGATCGACGGCGGCGGCGCTTCGCCGAAGTACAGGTCGCCGTAGGGATCGTCCTCGACGATCAGCGTCTGGTACTTCACGGCCAGCTCGAGCACCTTCTTGCGACGCTCCAGCGTGAGCATCGCGCCGCTGGGGTTGCCGAAGGTGGGGATCAGGTAGACGAACTTGGGCTTGTGTTCGGCGATGAGCTTTTCGAGCTCGTCGGTCTTCACGCCGTTGGCGTCGATGGGTGCGCTGATGAGCTGCGCGCCGTACAGGCGAAAGCACTGGATCGTCGCCAGGAAGGTCGGGCCTTCGACGATCACCTTGTCGCCGGGCGAGATCATGGTCTTGCCCAGCAGGTCGAGCGCCTGCTGGCTGCCAGTGGTGACGATCAGGCCGCTCGGGTCCACGTCGACGCCCTTGGTCTTCATGAAGGAACTGAGCTGGTTGCGCAGCGGCTCGTAGCCTTCGGTGGCGCCATATTGCAAGGCCGCGCCGGGCTCTTCCGCCAGCGCCTTCTGGCTCGCCTCCTTCAGGCCCTCGACGTCGAACATGGCGCTGTCGGGAAAGCCGCCCGCAAAACTGATGATGCCGGGCTTGCCCAGCAGCTTGAAGAGTTCGCGGATGGCGGAGGTTTCGACGTTGTCGAGGCGGGAGGCGAATTGCATGGTCAGTCTCACTTTCTGGGCGTCATTGTCGCGAAAGCCCGGGCAGGAAAGCTGCGTAGGGCCATGGCTTTTCGACGATATATTGCATCCATCGCCGCAAACGCCGGTGCTCGCCCTGCCTTCCGCGGCATGCGCCCCGCGAGCCCCTTGCAATGAACGGCGGCCCCCACGACCCATGAAAAAATCCGACATCCCCCTCTTCTTCGCCACCCTGCAGGCCGCCAACCCCGAGCCGCGCACGGAACTCGAATACACCACGCCCTTCGAACTGCTGGCCGCCGTGCTGCTGTCGGCGCAGGCCACCGACGTGGGCGTGAACAAGGCAACGCGCCGGCTGTATCCGGTGGCGAACACGCCGCAGGCGATCCTCGACCTCGGGGTGGAAGGGCTGGAGTCGTACATCAAGACGATCGGGCTGTACCGCAGCAAGGCCAAGCACCTGATGGAGGCCTGCCGGATGCTGGTCGAGCTGCACGGCGGCGAGGTGCCGCGCACGCGCGCCGAGCTCGAGGCGCTGCCGGGCGTGGGGCGCAAGACGGCCAACGTGGTGCTCAACGTGGCCTTCGGCGAGGAGACCATCGCGGTCGATACGCACATCTTCCGCATCGGCAACCGCACGGGGCTTGCGCCCGGCAAGACGCCGCTGGACGTGGAACTCAAGCTCGAAAAGCGCATCCCACCCGAATTCCGCCTGCACGCGCACCACTGGCTGATCCTGCACGGGCGCTATGTCTGCGTGGCGCGCAAGCCGCGCTGCTGGGAATGCGCGGTCTCCACCTTCTGCTCGTTCAAGCCCAAGACGCCGGCCCCCAAGACCGCCTGAGCGGCACACACCACCTCGCACATGACGACGACAACGATTTTCAAGAAGACGCCTTCCACCGCCCTCCTCTTTCTCGCAGCGCTGTGCAGCGCGGGCGCCGCCTGGTCGCGCGACGGCGTGCTGCCGCCGGAGACGATGGCGCTCTACGGCGGACGCTGGTCCACCAACTGCGCCGACGCAGCCGCACCGACGCTGCAGGTGCGCGAAGACATGCTGATCGCCGAGCGCGGCAAGCGCCGCGTCGTCGGCCGCCAGCCGGACACGGCCCACAGCTTCTTCGGCAATCAGGCGCCGCCGCCGAACTTCGACGTGGCGCTCATGAGCCGCGTGGACAAGGGCGACAACGCGATGATGAATTTCCTGGTCTTTCGCGATGCGCGCGGCCAGTCGATCACGCTGAAGGCCGACAAGCCGGTCATGGGCCAGCTGGGGCCGGAGCTGATGAAGCCGCGCTACTGGCGCTGCGACGGTCCGGCGCGCGCCGCGGCGCCGCCCGCCGAACCCGCGACCGCCGCCCCCAAGCCGCCGGCACCCGCCACGGGCAGCCCGGCCGCACTCGCCCGGGGCCCCGCGATGGACAAGGCCTGGCGCGCCGCGCTGGGCACACGGGAAACTGAACGCTGGCTGGTGCGCCGCGAAGGCCCGGCGCCCGAGCCGCAATGGGTGACGGTGGACGGCACGCGCTACCTGCTGCACGCCTTCTGCAAGCCGCACGACTGCTACGACCACAACGCCATCGCGCTCTACGACCAGGGCTCGGGCCGGCTCTATGGCCTGGTGCAGCGCAACGGGCAGAACCAGCTCCTGGGTGGCCCGTCGCCACAGTTCGCGGGGCAGCTCGACCGGCTCTGGCGCGAGCAGTGGCGCGCCAAGAACTGACGGCGCTTCGTCAGCCGACCGGCGAGGCGACCACGCGCCAGTCGCCAAAAGCCGCCGCGTCGTTGGGCCATTGATCGGCTCGCTCAGGGCACGACACGCCCTGCGACAGCAGCTGCACCGCCCGCAGCACGCCGGCATGCGTGACCCACAGCGCATCGGCGCCGGTCGCCAGCCAGTCGGCGTGCGCCGAGGCCACGCGTTGCATGAAGGCGCGCACGCTTTCGCCATCGCCTCCTGCCGGAGCATCGGCGAAACGATTCGTCCAGGCCTCGAATTCCTCACGGGCCACGGCCGACCACAGGCGCCCTTCCCAGGCGCCGAAACTCATTTCGGCCAGTCGCGCATCGCGCCGCACCGACAGATCGGGCCGCAGCGCGACGATGGCATCCGCCAGCAGGGCGCAACGCCGTAGCGGCGAACTCCACAGCGCGATGCCGGCCGGCAGCACCGCGGCGATGCGCGCGGCGGCGGCCTGCGTGCCGTCCGCGTGGGCATCGAGGTCGGTCGCGCCGTAGCACAGGCCCGCCGGCGCGATCACCGGTGCGTGGCGCTGCAGCCAGAGCTGGGCGATCGCGGTGCTCATGCCTTCCACGCCAGCGCGAGGTAGATCGTGAGTTCGCACACCTGCTGCGTCGCGCCGAGCCCGTCGCCCGTGAAGCCCTGCAGCCGACGCACGAAGAGCCGCGCCATCCAGCCCCCGGCGAGCACCAGCGCCGCGAGCGCCGCGCCCACATCCACCGCGTCGTGCGCGCACAGCAGCAACGCCACAGCGGGCGCGGCCCAGAGCACGGCGACGAGCAGCGCGCCGCCGCTGATCGCGTCGGCCAGCGGCTTGGCCTTGCTGCCGCTGCTGTCGCCCACATAGGGCAGCCAGCGGATCAGGAACAGCGGCGCCAGCCGCGACAGAACGTGCGCGCCGACGATAGCCACCGCCGCCACGTCCAGCCCGCGCGCGGCCAGCGCGGCCAGCAGGCCGAACTTCAGGCCCAGCGCCAGCACCAGCGCGACCGCGCCGAAGGCGCCGATGCGCGAGTCCTTCATGATCTCCAGCGCCCGCTCGCCGCTGGCCGAACCACCAAGGCCGTCGGCCACATCGGCCAGACCGTCTTCGTGGAAGGCACCCGTGAGCATCACGGTGGCGACGGTGCTCAGCACGGCCGCCGCAAAGGCCCCTGCGGCGCCCGGCAGGCCGGCGCCCACGGCCACGAACACGGCCGCAGCCACCCCGCCCGCGATCCAGCCGATGGCCGGCAGGTGCGCCGCGGCGGCGCGCAGCATCTGCGGGCTGAAGCCGACCCAGTCGGCGAGTTTTCCCGTCACCGGCACGCGGGTGAAAAACTGGACGGCCAGCAGGAAGTGGCGCACGCCGTTCATTGCTGGCGCGACACGCCCGCCGATTCGAAGCTCGCCATCTCGCGCAGGATGCGGCAGGCCGATTCGAGCAGCGGCCACGCCAGCGCGCCGCCAGAGCCCTCGCCCAGGCGCAGGTCGAGGTTCAGCAAGGGCTCGAGCCCGAGGTGCTTCAGCAGCAGCGTGTGCCCCGGCTCGGCCGAGCTGTGCGCCGCCACGCAGCGCTGCGTCACCTGCGGCCGGACCGCCTGCGCGACCAGCACGGCGGCGCTGGCGATGAAGCCGTCGACCACGATCACGCGCCGCTCCTGCGCCGCCTGCAGCACGGCGCCGACCAGCGTCGCCACCTCGAAACCACCGAACGCGGCCAGCGCGTCGAGCGGCGCGGTCGCTCCGGCGTGCAGGGCGAGCACCTCGCGCAGCACCTCGCGCTTGCGTGCGAGGCCTTCCGCATCGAGCCCGGTGCCGGCGCCGGTGCACAGGCCGATGTCCAGCCCGGCCAGGCGCGACAGCAGCAGCGCGGCGGACGAGCTGTTGCCGATGCCCATTTCGCCGAGCAGCAGCGCGTTGCCCGGCAGCGCGCGCACCACCTCGCGGCCGTTGGCGATGGCCTGGGCGCACTGTTCGGGCGTCATGGCGGGGCCGGCCGAGGCGTCGGCCGTGCCGGCGGCGATGCGCCGCGACACCAGGCCGGGGCGCGGCTGGAAGTCGCGCCGAACGCCGCAATCGACCACGGTGAGCGCCAGGCCGTGCTGGCGCGCCAGCACGCTGACCGCCGCACCGCCGGCCAGGAAGTTCTCGACCATCTGCCAGGTCACGTCGCTCGGGTAGGCCGACACGCCGCGCGCCGCCAGCCCGTGGTCGCCCGCGCACACGAGCATCTGCGGCGCGTCGAGCACCGGCTGCTCGGTGCCCAGGATGGTGCCGATGCGCAGCGCCAGCGCTTCGAGGCGGCCCAGCGCGCCGACGGGCTTGGTCTTGTTGTCGAGCGCGGCCTGCAGGCGCGCCGCGAGCGCTGCGTCGGCGATGTCTGGAATGGCGGGAATCAAATCGGTGTCGGTCATGCGATCAGGCCGGCGAGCACGCCGGCGTCGAAGTGGGTGTCGATGAAGTCGGCCAGGCCGTCGAAGGTGGCGTCCAACGTGGGCGCCGTGGTGCCGAACAGCGCCTGCAGCGCGGCCGGGTCTTCGAACAGGCCGTGCAGGTACAGGCCCAACACGTTGCCGCGCGCGTTCTGCCAGGCCAGGCCCTCGGGCATCACGGCTCGGCCGTCGTGGACCAGCTGAGGGTGGGCGGCCGTCTGGCCGTGGTGGATTTCGTAGCCGGCGATGCGCACGCCCGCCAGCGCGACCCAGGGGCCGACCACGAGGTCTGCCGAGAACGTCGCCTCGCGGTGCCGCACGGTCTTCTCGCGCTCGAACACGGTCACCAGCGGCAGCAGCCCGAGCCCGGGCGCGTTGCCGTCGATGCCATGCGGATCGACCAGCGCTTCGCCCAGCATCTGCAGCCCGCCGCACACGCCCAGCACCGCACCGCCGCGCCCGGCATGCTCGGCCACCGCGCGGTCCAGCCCCTGCGCGCGCAGCCAGGCCAGGTCGCCGCTCGTGTGCTTGGAGCCGGGCAGCACGATCCAGTCGGCGCCCGCCACGTCGGCCGGCGTGCGGGCCCAGACCAGGCGCACGCCGGGCACGTTCTTCAGCGCCTGGAACTCGTCGAGGTTGCTCAGGCGCGGGTACGCGACCACCGCCACGGTGCGCGTGACCACGCCGCTGGCGCGGCTGCGGTCGTCGAACACGCCGTCTTCCTCGGGCAGGCCGTGCTGCCACCACATCGGCAGCGTGGCCACGGTGGGCACGCCGGTCAATTCCTGCAACTGCTGCGGCGCGGGCGCCAGCAACGAGGCGTCGCCGCGGAACTTGTTGAGCACGAAGCCATGGATGAGCGCCCGGTCGGCCTCGGGCAGCAGCGCCCAGGTGCCGTACAGGTGGGCGAAGGCGCCGCCGCGGTCGATGTCGGTTGCCAGCAGGCAGCGGGCCTGGGCATGGCGGGCGACGCGCAGGTTGACGATGTCGCTGGCCATGAGGTTGATCTCGGCCGGCGAACCGGCGCCTTCGATGACGACCACGTCGTTCTCCGCGCGCAGTTCGTCGAAGGCCTGCGCGATCTGCGGCCAGACGCGCTCGCTGCGCCCGCGCCACGGCAGGGTCGACAGCGCCTCGCTCACCTGCCCCATCAGCACCACCTGGCTGTGGGTGTCGCGCTCGGGCTTGAGCAGCAGCGGGTTCATGCGCACGTCGGGCACGGCGTTGGCGGCCAGGGCCTGGAAGTACTGGGCGCTGCCGATTTCGCCGCCCTCGACCACGCGGGCGTTGTTGCTCATGTTCTGCGCCTTGAACGGCGCCACCCGCAACCCCTGGCGGACATACCACCGGCACAGCGCGGTGGCCAGCCAGCTCTTGCCGGCGCCGCTGGTGGTGCCCAGGACCATGACGCAGCGCGCCGGCCCGCTTGTCGCTCTAGAACTCATCCGCGGATTGTCGTTGAGCGCTGAACCGAATCCGGAAAGCCGAATCGGACGTACCAAGGGATGTGGCCCCGCTGCGGGCCGCATCCGCCAAGCCATGTCCGCCCTCAACGATCTGGCGCTGACGGTCGAGGAACGCGAGCCGGGCCGGTTCTACTGGCTCCTGCTCGAAGCCGTCCACGACACCGGCAGCACCTCCGACACGCTCGGCTACCGGCCGCTGCGGGTGGCTGCGCGCCCGCAATCCAGCTATTCGAGCGCGCTCGCACTGGGTGCGGTGGCGCTGAAACAGGTCGCCGCCACGGCGACGCACCCGGGCCCCGGCAGCAGCGCCTGAGCCCGGATCGACCCGATCAGCGGGTCGCCACCTTCTCCGTGGCCGGCACTTCCCAGCCGCCGCCGATGGCGCGGATCAGCCCCACCGTCGCCTGGTACTGGGCCGATTTCACCTGCAGCGCCTGGCGCCGGTTGCGCAGCTCGCTGCGGCGCGCGTCGAGCAGGTCGAGCTGGCTCACGTAGCCGTTGCGATAGCGCGTGTCCGACAGGCTGGTGGCGCGTTGCGCCGAGGTCACGGCCTGCGCCTGCACCACCGACTGCTCCTGCAGGATGCGGATGGCCGCCAGCTGGTCTTCGACCTCCTGGAACGCCACCAGCACCTGCGAGCGGTAGCTGGCGAGCGCACCGTCGAGCTGGGCGTTGGCGCCCTGCACGCCGGCCTCGCGGCGGCCACCGTCGAAGATCGGCAGCGACAGCAGCGCGCCCACGCCCCACGAGCGGGCCGACCACTTGAAGAGGTCGCCGATCTCGGGCGAGGCGTAGCCGGCCGCGCCGGTCAGCGAGATGTTCGGGAACCACGCGGTCTGCGCCACGCCCACGCGGGCCTGCGCCGCCATGACGGCGCTCTGCGCGGCCGACACGTCGGGCCGGCGCGTGAGCACGGTGGACGGCACGCCCGGCGGGATCACCGGCAATGCGGTCGCCCAGTCGTCGGGCCGCATGCCGAAGCTGGAGGCCGAATCGCCCACCAGCACGGCCAGCGCATGTTCCACCTGGGCGCGCTGGCGATCGAGTGCGAGCGCGTCCGACTCGGTGGACGACACCTCGGTCTGCACGCGCGCCACGTCGAGCTCGGCGATGTCGCCGGCCTGCTGGCGGCGCTGCGTCAGGCGCAGCGTGTCGCGGTAGGCGGCGACCGATTCGCGCACCAGCACGCGCTCGGCGTCGAGCGCGCGCAGCTGCAGGTAGGTCTGCGCCACCTCGGCCTGCACCGCGAGCCGCGTGCTCTGCAGCAGCGCCTCGCGGCCGGCCGCGTCGAGCTTGGCCGCATCGGCCGCGCCCGAGAGGCGGCCGAACAGGTCGACCTCGTACGAGAACGTGGCGCCGATGTTGGTCATGGTGCCCGGCCGGGTGCTGGCCGTGGCCTTGTCCAGGCCCGCACCGCGGTTGGCGCCGGCGCCCAGGCCGATCTGCGGCAGGCGGTCGGCCTGGGCGCTGCGCGCCAGCGCGCGGGCCTCGGCCAGCCGCGCGGCGGCGGCCTGGATGTTGGTGTTGTCGACCTCGGCGCGCTGGATCAGCGTGTTGAGCACCGGGTCGTTGAACGCCAGCCACCACTCGCCGCGCGGTTGCGCCTCGGCGGGCGTGGCCCGGGTGAAGCCGGCCGGCGCCGTGGCACCCGGCTGTTCCTTGAACTGCGCCGCGGTCGGCACCGTGGGCATGCCCGAAGGCACGCTGGCGCAACCGGCCAGCACCAGGGCCGCCACCAGCGGCAACACGGCGGCGCGCAAGGGGCGCATCAGGGTTGGGATTGCGAATGTCATGGACAACCTTCTTTCTTCTTGTCGATCAGTCATGCGCGCCATGCGAGGGGCGCGGCGAGGCCGGCACCGGGTGCAGACCGCCACCACCGCCACCGTGCGAAGGCGCCACCGGATGGTCGGCCGACACGAAGTCGTCGCCGTGCGGCACTTCGCCGTGCAGCTTGAGCGGCCGGTTGCCCGCCAGGCGGCGCATCAGCACGTAAAACACCGGCGTCAGGAACAGGCCGAAGGCCGTCACGCCGATCATTCCGGCGAACACCGCCACACCCATCGCCTTGCGCATCTCGGAGCCGGCACCGGTCGAGAGCACGAGGGGCAGCACACCCATCACGAAGGCCAGCGAGGTCATCAGGATCGGGCGCAGGCGCAGGCGGCTGGCTTCGATCGCGGCCTGGATGGGCGTGCGTCCGGCGAACTCCAGCTCCCGTGCGAACTCCACGATCAGGATCGCGTTCTTCGCACTCAGCCCCACCAGCACGATCAACCCGATCTGCGTGAAGACGTTGTTGTCGCCTCCCGAGATCCACACGCCCGCCATCGCGGCCATGATGCCCATCGGCACGATCAGGATGATCGCGATCGGCAGCGTCAGGCTTTCGTACTGCGCGGCCAGCACCAGGAACACCAGCAGGATCGCCAGCGGGAACACCAGGAAGGCGGAGTTGCCGGCCAGGATTTCCTGGTAGGTCAGCTCGGTCCACTCGAAGCTCACGCCCTTGGGCAGCGTCTCGGCCGCGATCTTGGTGATCACGTCCTGCGCCTGGCCCGACGAATAGCCGGGGGCCGGGCCGCCGTTGATGTCAGCGGCGAGGTAGCCGTTGTAGCGCATGGCGCGTTCCGGGCCGAAGGTCGAGTTGACCTTCATCAGCGCGGCCAGCGGCACCATCTCGCCCGAGGTCGAGCGCACCTTCAGCATGCCCACGTCTTCGGCACGGGCGCGGTACGGCGCATCGGCCTGGACGCGTACGGAATACGTGCGGCCGAACTTGTTGAAGTCGTTGGCATACAGGCTACCGAGGTAGATCTGCATCGTGTCGAAGATGTCCGTCACCGGCACGCCGAGCTGGCGCGCCTTGGTGCGGTCGATGTCGGCGTACAGCTGCGGCACGTTGACCTGCCAGCTCGTGAACATGCCCGTCAGTTCAGGCGCCGCATACGCCTTGGCCATGAAGGCCTTCACCGCGACGTCCATCTGGTCGTAGCCAACCGAGGCGCGGTCTTCGATCTGCAGCTTGAAGCCGCCGGTCGTGCCCAGGCCTGCCACCGGCGGCGGCGGGAACATCACGATGAACGCGTCCTGGATGCTCGAGAACGCACCGTTGAGCTGGCCCGCCACCGCACCGCCGCTCTGGTCGGCGCGCTTGCGCTGGTCGAAGGGCTTGAGCGTGGCGAACACGATGCCCGAGTTCGAGCTGTTGGTGAAGCCGTTGATCGACAGGCCCGGGAAGGCAATGGCGTCTTCCACGTTCGGGTTCTTCTTCATGATCTCGCCCATGCGGGTGATCACCTCTTCCGTGCGGTCGAGCGTGGCGCCGTCGGGCAGCTGGGCAAAACCGATGAGGTACTGCTTGTCCTGCGCCGGCACGAAGCCGCTGGGCACCGCCTTGAAGAGGCCGAAGGTCACGCCCACCAGCGCCAGGTAGATCACCAGCATCAGCGTCTTGCGCGAGATCACGCGCTTGACGCCGCCGCTGTAGGCCTCGGAACCGCGATGGAAGAACTTGTTGAAGCCGCGGAACAGCCAGCCGAAGGCCTTGTCCATGCCGCGCGTCAGGGCGTCCTTCGGCTGGTCGTGGCCGCGCAGCAGCAGTGCCGCAAGAGCGGGCGACAGCGTCAGCGAGTTGATGGCCGAGATCACCGTCGAGATCGCGATGGTCACCGCGAACTGCTTGTAGAACTGGCCCGTAAGACCGCTGATGAAAGCCAGCGGCACGAACACGGCCACGAGCACCAGCGCGATCGCGATGATGGGGCCCGACACTTCACGCATCGCGCGGTACGTGGCCTCACGCGGCGTGAGCCCCGCCTCGATGTTGCGCTCGACGTTCTCCACCACCACGATGGCGTCGTCCACCACGATGCCGATGGCCAGCACCAGCCCGAACAGGCTCAGCGCGTTGATCGAGAAACCGAGGACGTGCAGCACCGCGAAGGTACCGATCACCGACACCGGCACAGCCAGCAGCGGAATGATCGACGCGCGCCACGTTTGCAGGAACAGGATCACCACCAGCACCACCAGCGCGATGGCTTCGAGCAGCGTGTGGATCACCGATTCGATCGATGCGCGCACGAACTGCGTCGGGTCGTAGGCGATGCGGTATTCCAGGCCTTCCGGCATGTTCTTGTTCAGCTCTTCCATCGTCTTGCGGACGTTGGACGAGATGTCGAGCGCGTTGGAGCCCGGGGCCTGGAACACGCCCATGCCGACGGCCGGGTCGTTGTTCAGCAGCGAACGCAGCGAGTAGTCGGCGGCGCCCATTTCGAGGCGGCCGATGTCGCGAAGACGCGTGACGGCGCCGTCGGTGCCGCTCTTGACGATGATGTCGCCGAACTCTTCTTCGCTCTGCAGGCGCCCTTGCGCATTGATCGACAGCTGCATGTCCACGCCCGACAGGCCCGGCGATGCACCGACCACGCCGGCCGCGGCCTGCACGTTCTGGCCACGGATCGCAGCCACCACGTCGGAAGCCGACAGACCACGCTGCGCGACCTTCTGCGGGTCGAGCCAGACGCGCATCGAGTAGTCGCCGCCGCCGAAGATCTGCACCTGGCCCACGCCTTCGATGCGCGCGAGCGGGTCCTTCACGTTCAGCACCGCGTAGTTGCGCAGGTAGTTGATGTCGTAGCGGTTGTTCGGCGAGACGAGGTGGACCACCATCGTCAGGTCGGGTGCGCTCTTGACGGTCGTGATACCGAGGCGCCGCACTTCTTCGGGCAGGCGCGGCTCGGCTTGCGAGACGCGGTTCTGCACCAGCTGCTGGGCCTTGTCGGGATCGGTGCCGAGGCGGAAGGTGACGGTCAGCGTCATCACGCCGTCGGTCGTCGCCTGGCTGCCCATGTAGAGCATGCCTTCGACGCCGTTGATCTGCTCTTCGAGCGGCGTGGCCACCGTTTCAGCGATCACCTTCGGGTTGGCGCCCGGGTACGTTGCGCGCACCACCACCGAGGGCGGCGCGACTTCGGGGTACTCCGAGATCGGCAGGCCGCGCAGCGCAATCAGGCCCGCGATCAGCATCAGAAGCGACAGCACGCCGGCAAAGATCGGCCTGTCGATGAAGAATTTTGAGAGATTCATGTTGGTTCTCCGGCGGGCGCCAGGGCGCCCTCCTCCGAAATCAGGACTTCGCGGCCTCGGCCACGCGTTCCGGTTGTTGTTGCTTCGTATCGAGCTTGGCGTCCATCGTCACGGTCTGCGGCACCACCAGCGCACCCGGGCGGATGTGCTGCAGGCCGTTCACCACCACGCGGTCGCCGGCCTTCAGGCCCTTGCTCACCACGCGCAGGCCGTTGATGGGCGCGCCCAGCGTCACCTCGCGGTACATGGCCTTGTTGTCGTCGCCCACGACCATCACGAACTTCTTGTTCTGGTCGGTGCCGATGGCACGCTCGCTCACCAGCAGCGCGGTGTCGTTGCGGGCCTGGCCCATGCGGATGCGGGCGAACTGGCCGGGAATGAGCGCGCCGTCCTTGTTGTCGAACGAAGCACGCACACGCACGGTGCCGCTGCGGGCATCGACCTGGTTGTCGATCAGCTGCAGCTTGCCGGTGAAGGGCGTGCCTTCGAGGCCGGCGGTGCCCATCTGCACGGGGATCGTGTCGATCTGGCCGCGCGCACCGGCGTTGGCCGGCAGGTCCTTCAGCGCGCGGGTGATGACCTGCTCGTCGGCGTCGAAGCTCGCGTAGATCGGGCTCACCGACACCAGCGTGGTCAGCACGGGCGCGCCGGGGCCGGCGGCCACCAGGTTGCCGACGGTCACTTCGAGCTTGCCGATACGGCCCGAGACCGGCGCGCGCACCTGGGTATAGCCCAGGCTCAGGCGTGCGGTCTGCAGCGAGGCTTGCGCCGCGCGCAGGTTGGCTTCGGCTTCGCGGCCGGCGTTCACGCGCTCGTCGAGTTCACGCTGCGCGATGGCCTGCTCGTCCCACAGGCGGCGGGCACGTTCCTGCTCGCTGCGGCTGAAGGCCTGGCGGGCTTGGGCCGACGCCACCTGCGCTTCGGCACGCTCCACCTCGGCGGCGTACGGCGCCGGGTCGATGGTGATGAGCAGGTCGCCCTGCTTCACCAGCGCGCCTTCGCGGAAGTGCACCGCCTGCACGGCGCCTGCCACGCGGGAGCGCACGTCGACGCGCTGCACGGCTTCGAGGCGGCCCGAGAACTCGTCCCAGGCGTTGATCTCGCTCGACGCCACGGTGGCGACCGACACCGGCGTGCCCTGTTGCGCGGCGACCGGGGCGGTCGCCTCGGCCTTGAAGCTGTACATGCCCACCACCGCGGCGGCCACGGCCAGCACCGCGGTGAGGCCAGTCACGGCGGGCCACAGCCCCTTACGGGTGATGGAAGACAGCGATTGTTCGTTCTTGTTCGACATGATGGTTCGTCCTTCTCGATGACTTTTTCGGGATGCAACAGGCCATCCCGGCGCCGGCGGCGTCAGGAGGCGGAATTCAGAGAACAGAAAGCCCTGCCACCCGCCTCGGTGGAGGCGGCGGCTTGGTTCAGGGGGCGGAGCGGACCCTCGCGGGCCTAGCTGGGCTCAGGGACCGCCGGGGGCGGTGTGGTGGCGCTGAAGAACTCGCGGAAGTGCTGCTGCACGCTGGCTTCGCAGGATGCGCATCCCACGGCCTCGGTGTCGTACAGCGCCTTGGGCCAGTTGTCGGCCCCGGTCAGCACGCTGCTCGTGACCTCGATGCCGGCCGAGCGCAGGCGGCCCGCGAAGGTCATGGCCTCGTCGCGCATCGCGTCGTCGGGCCCCACCAGCACCAGCGCCGGCGCCAGGGCGGCCAGCCGCAGCGATCCGCTCGGCACCGCATAGGGGTGCGTGGCGTTCGAGGGACAGCTCAGGTACTTGGCCCAGCCCGTGGCCCACCGGCACTCGGCGGCGTCGTTGGTCGCGTTGCGCAGCGAGGCGGTGCCGGCGCACGGGTCGAGCATCGGCGACAGCAGGATCTGGCCTGCCAGCGGCGGATGCGCGCGGTCGCGGGCCACCAGGGCCACGCTGGCCGCCAGGTTGCCGCCAGCCTCTTCGCCGGCCAGGTACACCTGGGCACCCTTGCCGCCGAGCTTCACGCGCTGCTTGTAGAGCCATTCGAGCGCCGCATAACCCACCTCGACCGGCTCCGGGAACGGGGCCGCCGGGGCCAGCGGGTAGTCGAGCGAAACCACCACCGCACCCGCGCCGGCCAGCAGCCGGGCCACGTTGCGGCCGTTGTCGAGATTGCCGCAGATGAAGGTGCCGCCATGGAAGTGCAGCACCAGCGGCACGGTCTCGCCCCGCGGACGCTGACCGTAGACACGGGCAGCCACGGGCTCGCGGCCGGGCAGCTCGATCGACAGATCGGACTCCACGCCTTGCGCCGCGGCAAGCGCAGCAGCTTCAGCGGACCGGGACGATGGACGGGGTGACATGGGCGACCTCAGGGGGATGGGCGATGGTTGAAATATAAGGCGCTACAAGCGCGTTGAAACAGGAAACACAGCCCTACTCTGTTTCCAAACGGAGAACAATCGGGCATACCGTAGGGGCGCATTCCTTGTGTGAGAATCCGCCTCCTTCCGGCATACGCCGGTCTCCCTGAACAGGCATTCGATGGATCAAATCCAGGCAATGCGGATCTTTGTCCGCGTGGTCGAAGCCGGCACCTTCACCCGTGCCGCCGACTCTCTGGCCCTGCCCAAGGGCACCGTCACCAAGCAGATCCAGGCGCTGGAATCGCGCCTGCGCGTGAAGCTGCTCAACCGCACGACCCGGCGCGTCACCGTCACGCCCGACGGCGCCGCCTACTTCGAGCGCGCCGCGCGGCTGCTGAACGACTTCGACGACATGGAAGCCAGCATGACCAACGCGCAGGCCAACCCCACGGGGCGGCTGCGCATCGACGTGGGCACCTCGGTGGCGCAGCAGATCATCCTGCCCAACCTGGCCAGCTTCTGCGACCGCTACCCCGACATCCAGGTCGACCTGGGCGTGAGCGACCGCACCGTCGACCTGATCAGCGACAACGTCGACTGCGTGATCCGTGCGGGCGAGCTCAGCGACCAGTCGCTGGTAGCGCGCCGCATCGGCACCCTGCACTTCGTCACCGTGGCCTCGCCGGCCTACATCAAGCGCTATGGTGCGCCGCAGCATCCGAACGACATCGAGAAGCGCCACCACGTCGTGAGCTACTTCTCGGGCACCACCCGGCGCGTGTACCCGCACGAGTTCAAGAAGGGCGACGAGTACATCGAGCTCAACGGCCCCTACCGCGTGTCGGTCAACGAGAGCAATGCGCACATGACGGCCGTGCTCGCGGGCTTCGGCCTGTCGCAGTGCATCACCTTCACCGCCGAGCCGCTGCTGGAAAGCGGCGAACTCGTCGAGGTGCTGGCCGACTGGCAGCGCGACCCGCTGCCGATCCACGTGGTGTACCCGCCGAACCGGCACCTGAGCGCGAAGGTGCGGGCGTTTGTGGACTGGGCGGCGGATCTGTTTGCGAAGAATCCGCGGTTGCAGAGGCGCTGAGGGGCGCCTTTCCCGGCCTCTTCTCAGGGCTGGATCAGCGCTGCCAACGCGTGCGGGGAGCGACTCTTGTCAGTCGACCGGCTCGCACCGCACCTCGGTCTTCACCGAATTCGCAATGAAGCACTCCTCATGCGCCCGATGGTGCAGGTGCTCGATCTGCTCGCGCGTGGGCAGGTTCTCACCCGAAAACTCAACCTGAGGACGCAGCGTGACGACGGTCATCGCCAGCTTGCCGTCGGCGTTCTTCTCCATCACCCCCGTGGCCGCGTCGACATAGCGGTCGACCACGAACTTGCGCTTCACCGCCATGGTGAGGAACCACAGCATGTGGCAGCTGGACAGCGAGGCCACGAACATCTCTTCCGGATCGACCGCCGACGCGTCGGAGAACGGCAACGGCACCACATGCGGCGACGAAGAGCCCGGCACCTCGGCGCCGCCGTCGAAACGCAGCACGTGGTGGCGGCTGTAGGTGTTGGCCAGGAAGTCCTGGTCGCCCCGCTCCCAGACGATCTCGGCGGTGTACTCGGACATGGGTCGTGCTCCTCGATGGATGGATGATGGATGTCAGACGCTCATCAGCTTCACGATCAGCGGCACCAACAGCGCGGTCGCGATGCCGTTCAGCCCCATCGCCAGCGCCGAGAACGCACCCGCGGTCTCGTTCACCTGGATGGCGCGCGCCGTGCCGATGCCGTGCGCCGCCATGCCGACGGCAAAGCCGCGCACCGCGGGCTCCTTGATGCGCAGCAGGTTCAGCAAGCCCGTGGCCATGATCGCGCCCGAGATGCCGGCGATGGCCGCGGCCACGGCCGCCAGCGACGGCAGGCCGCCGATCTTCTCGGCCACGCCCATCGCGATCGGCATGGTGGCCGACTTGGGCGCGAGCGACATCAGGAGTTCGTGCGAACCGCCGAGCACCCAGCCGATGCCGATGGCCGACACGATGGCGGCCACCGAGCCCACCAGCAGCGCCACGCCGATCGGCAGCCACAGGCGCCGCAGCCGGCCCACCTGGCTGTACAGCGGCACGGCCAGCGCCACGGTGGCCGGGCCGATCAGGAAGTGGACGAACTTGGCGCCCTCGAAATACGTGTCGTAGGGCGTGCGCGTGAGCAGCAGCACGCCCACGATGACGATCACCGACACCAGCACCGGGTTGACCATCGGGTTGCGCCCGCTGCGCGCGTGCAGCCACAGCGCGCCCAGGTAGGCCAGCAGCGTGAGCGACAGCCACAGCAGCGGCGACTGGGCCAGGAAGACCCAGATTTCAGACAGCTTGGCGGGCGCGTTCATTCCGCGTCCTTGCCGGTGATGCGGATCATCCAGCGCAGCGTGAGCGCGGTCACCGCCATGGTGAAGGCGCCGCCCACGACGCCGGCCGCGAGGAACGGGAGCCATTCGCGCCCCACCCGCTCGAAATGCAGCATGACGCCGGTCACCGCCGGGATGAACAGCAGCATCAGGTTGCGCAGCAGGTGGCCCGAGGTGTCGGTCAGTTCCTGCGGCACGCCGCCGCGCACCAGCAGGCCGACGAACAACAGCAGCATGCCGATCAGCGGACCGGGGATCGGCAGCGACAGCCACTGCACGAGCAGTTCGCCGGCAAGCTGGCACAGGAAGAGCGTGGTGATGGCGTAGAGCATGGGCCTGTTCGTTTTCCTTTTCTTGAGACAGCCCTATTGTGGTGCGAGGTGCGTTCAGCCGCTGTGTCGTGCGGCGCTGGCCCTCGCCCACGCGGCCTTCAATGCCTGCTGGCTGGCCGGCGGCAACACGCCCAGGCGCAGGTGCCCTGGCAGGCCGAAGGAGGCGCAATCGCGCAGCTTGATGCCCTCGGCGCGCAGCGCGGCGGCCCGGGGCGGGTATGGCGTGTCGGGCCGTGCGCCGAAGAAGTTGGCGTCGCCGGGCAGCACCTGCCAGCCCAGCGATTCGCACACGGCGCGCTGCCGCGCTTTCCAGTCGCGCAGGATGTCGAGGCTGCGCGCGAGCCAGCCTTGCGCTTCGTCGCTGGTCCAGGTCGTGAGCAGCGCCACGCCGTGCGTGCCCAGCGGCCACGACGGTGCAAGGCGATCGAGCCGCTCCAGCAGCGGGCCGGCCACGTCGGCATTCGCAGGTGCGATGGCGTAGGCGGCGCGGATGCCCGTGAGGCCCATCGCCTTGTTCGGTGTCCACAGCTGCCAGAGGCGGTCGCGCTGCGTGGCGTCGTGCGAGGGCTGGCCTTCGAGGCGCAACGGCTCGTAGGCCATGTCGAGCACGCAGACGGCATCGCTCGCGGCATGCTGCGCGATGTCGGGCTGCGGCTGGCCGAACGGGCTGGACGGTTCGCAGCACCAGCGCAGCACGGCGCCGTCGGCCTCCTCAGGTGCGCGCCGCACGCCGAGGCCCCAGGCCAAGGCCGAGCGTTCGTAGTCGCCGTAGCTGTGCGCGGGCAGCCAGACTTCTCCGCCGCAGCGTTGTGCCACAACCGCGCTGATGCGGTGGATGAATTCGCTCGCGCTCGCCGCGATCGCGATGCGTTCTTCGGACACGCCGTGGAAATCGGCGAGCGCAGCGCGCAGCGCGGTGTAGCGCGGATCGGGATAGTGCGCGGCGTCGGCCTCACGCAGCGCAGCCAGCACCGCGGGACACGAGCCGACCGCGTTGCCGTTGGTCGAGAAGTCGTGCGGCGCGGCACCCCTCTCGTCGGGACCGCCATGCACCGTGGATTGATTCGTCATGCCCACCTCGCCAGCAACGGCGACAGCATCGCCAGCGAAGCGATCACCGCCAGCCCCCACGCCGCCCGTTCACCGAGCTGCGCGGTGCGCGCGGTGTCGGCCGATGTGGCGGCGCGCCCTTCCCCGTTCAGCGCATACACACCCGGCTTCGCAAGCCGCACACCCAGCAGCAGCGCCATCGCCCCCATCGGCCAGCCGCTGTTGGGCGACGGCGTGCGGCGCGCCTCGCTGGCCACGCCGCGCGGCCAGCGGCCGGCCGCGAGGGCCAGCAGCAGCACGGTGAGGCGCGCGGGCAGCCACGAGAGCACGTCGTCGGCGCGCGCGGCCCACTTGCCGAACCAGGTCCAGTCGCGCCCGCCGCGTTCGCCGCGGTAGCCCCACATGGCATCGGCGGTGTTGGCGAAGCGGTAGAGCGCCGCGCCGGGCAGGCCGAACAGCACGAACCAGAACACGGGCGCCACCAGCGAGTCGTTGAGGTTCTCGGCCAGCGACTCGATGGCGCTTTCGCGCACCTCGCGCTCGCTCAGCACCGAGACATCGCGGCTCACGAGGCGCGCGAGCCGTGCACGGCCCGCCTCGAGCGATTCGCCCAGGGCGGCTTCGACCGCCAGCACCTCGTCGCGCAGCATGCGCCATGCAAAGAGCGGCTTGAACGCGAGCCCGAGCACCACGGCCATGACCCACACCGGCAGCCACTGCATCGCCAGGCTCTGCACCGCCGACGCGACGGCGAACGTGGCCATCGTACCCACGCACCAGCTGAGCGCCCCCATCGCGAAGCCGGGCAGGTCGCGCGGCTTGGTGTCGGCCGCGCGCGGTGCGAGGCGGCTGCCGATCCAGTCCAGGTAGCGGCCCATCCACACGACCGGATGCAGCGCGGCGGGCGGCTCGCCGAGCCAGCGGTCGACGGCCAGTGCCAGCCACAAGGCGGCGACCAGCGCGAGGGCGAAGACGGTGAAGGGATCGAGCGCGGGCATGGCAGGCATTCTCGTGAATCAGGCGGCAGGCACGGCCCGGCCGCGCCGCCATTGCACCAGCGCGCCGAGGGCCAGCAGCAAGGCGGCGCCGAATGCGGCGAGCAGGCGCGGCAGCACGGCGGACGGCGGCGGGGGCGATGGGGTGTCGGCGACGGGCTTCAATTGGAGGCCGGCCACCGGTTGCGCGAGGTCCGCCGCGGCGGGCGATGCGGGTGCGGGCGGGCTCGCTTCGACGGGCGCGACGGCGGGTGCGGCGACGACCGGTGCAGGGGCAGTGACAGGCGACGCCACCAACGCAGCCTGCGCAAACCGCTGCACCGCCTCGTTGCGCTCCCGCAACCCCGTGACGCGCAGCGCTTCCGTGTAGGCCTGCGCCAGTTCGCGCCGCGTCGCGGCATCGGGCTTCCAGTAGTTCAGCCGCACGGCATCGAGCATGCGCTCCAGCGTCTGCGCGAAGGCGGCGCGGTTCTCGCGCTCCAGCCACTGCCGCGTGCCGAGCTTGTAGGTGTCGCGCACATAGACCTCGTGCAGCGACTGCCAATGGTCCGCGCGCACGGCCGCGGGCGCGGTCGCCTGCCAGCCCCAGAGGAACTGCGCGGTCTTGAGCACCTGCAGCGCGCCGCTGTAGCCCTCGGCCTTCTGCGCCTCGATCCATTGCGGGTGCAGGTAGCGCGTCTGCATCTCGCGTGCGATGGCGCCGGCGGCGGTGTCGGTGCGCACGGCTGCGCCGTCGCGCAGGTTCTGCACATACAGCGTCGGGTCCTTGCCCGTGAGGTGGCGCACGGCCAGCGCGATGCCGCCCAGGTACTGGAACGGGTCGTCGTTGGTCAGCACGCCATAGAGGTTGGAGGTGCGCGCCATCAGCGCCGCATCGACCTGCGCGAGGTTGCCCGCGAAGGCGCCCGGGCGCGTCGCGCCGTCGAGGCCGCGCCCGTAGGCGTGGCCCATGCGGTCCATGTAGAGCCCGGCCATCTGCGCGTCGCCACCGCCACGCTGCTGGCCCTTCCAGAGTTCGGTGGCGAGCACCGCTTCCTCGAGCCCGGCGCCGTAGCTGCCCTGCTCGTTCGAGAACACGCGCGCGGTCGACCAGCGCCGCGCCTCGGCCGCCGTCGCGCCCCCGGCGCGCAGCGTGCGCGCCATCGCCTCGCTGTGCTGCGCGACGGCGTTGCCGGGTTCGTCGAGCGCGGCCACCTGCTGCACGGCCTCGTCGAGCCAGCGCATCACGTGCGGGAACTGGTCGCGGTACGAACCGGTGACGCTGATCAGCACGTCCATGCGCGGCCGCTTCAGCACCGCGGCCGGCACGATCTCGATGCCGACCATGCGCCCGGCCTCGTCCCAGCGCGGCTTCACGCCGAGTGCATGGAAGGCCTGGCTCTCGGTCACGCCCTGGTGGCGCGAAGCCTCGCCGGCCCAGAGCGTGAAGGCGATCTTCTGCGGCGGACGGCCGCCGTGGGTGCGGGCGTGCGCGGCGATCCAGTCGTCCATCGCGGCGACGCCGGTGTCCCAGGCGGCGCGCGTGGGCACGCGGCTGGGGTCGAAGCCGTAGAGGTTGCGCCCGGTCGGCAGGCTGTCGGGGTCGCGCACCGGGTCGCCACCGTAGCGCGATTTCAGGTAGCGGCCATCGAGTGCGGTGAGCAGGCCTTCGATTTCCTCGTTGTGGGCCAGCACCGCGTCGAGTGCGCGGGCCCGCGCGGCCAGGGGGCGCAAAGGCTCAGCGTCGGCGGTGTCGTTGCCCGCCAGCACGGATTCCAACCAACGCGCAGGCTTCGAGGCCGCGATGCCCTGCGCATCGGTGAGGAACATCTCGTCGAGGTCTTCGCCCATCGCCTGCGCCACGGGCTTGCCGAGGATCTGCAGGACCGTCTGGCGCCGCCGCTGCGCATCGGGCGCCTCGCCGAAGGTGGCCAGGCCCAGTGGTTGCGCGGTCTGCGCGAGTTCGTCGAGGTATGGGTGCAGCACAGCGATGAAGCCAGCGAAATCGGCGCGGATGCGCGCGGACGTCCATTGCAGGTCGCGGTCGTAGTGCTGGGCAACGAACTCGGCGGTGAGGCGCCGCTCCAGCGCGGTCTTCACCGCGCCGGGCGACAGCGTTTCCCAGTCGTGCATGCGGTCGTGCATGTCCCGCACGCCGGGGCGAAAGCCCGCGGGCGCGAACATCGGCGTCGAATGGCTCACCATGGTCGCGCGGCCGCGGCGCTTGGCGGTGGTCGCCTCGCCGAGGTTGTCCATGATGTACGGGTAGACGTTGGGCACGTCGCCCAGCGCGAGCAACGGATCGTCCTGCACCGAGAGCCCGCGCTCCTTGCCCGCCGACCACTCGACCGTGCCGTGCGTGCCCACGTGCACCAGCGCGTCGGCGCCGAAGCGGCTGCGCAGCCAGAGGTAGGTGGCGAGGTAGCCGTGGCTCAGCGGCACGGCCGCGCGGTGGTAGACCTGCTGTGCCTTGTCGGCCACCTGCGTGCCGGGCTCGAAACGCGGCGGCTGGCGCAACACCACCACCTGGCCGAACTGCACGCGCGGCACCACGAAGGCCGGTGCGCCGGCCACGGGCCGCAGCATCTTCGAGGCCTCGGGCGGGCCCCAGTAGGCTTCGATGCGGCGTTGCGTGTCCGAGGGCAGCGCACGGAACCATGTGAGGTACTGCGACAGCGGCAGCGTGTCGGCCAGGCCCTGGTCGAGCAGCGGCTGCAGCGCGTCGCCGCCCTGCGCGGTCGGGTAATAGGCCTTCATCGTGGCCTGCACCTGCGCGATGACGGTATCTGCGCCGGGCGCCTCGGTACGGTAGCCGGCCGCCTGCATCGCGGACAGCATCAGGTCGACGCTGCGCGGCACGTTGAGGAACGACGCGCCGAAGTTCGCCTCACCCGGCGGGTAGTTGTAGACCAGCATCGCCACGCGGCGTTCGGCGGCGGGCGTGCGCCGCAGGCGCAGCAGCGCGACGGCCTTGTCGGCCACGGCGCCGATCTGCGCGGGCAGTGGCTGCAGGCTGCCGGTGGCGGCATCGCGCGCGGTGACGAGCATCGGGTCGGTCATGCCCGCGAGTTCGCTCGGGCTGTAGTAGGCCGCGATGTCGGTCTGCGCCAGGCCGTCCTTGCTGCGCGCCCATTGCGCCGCGTCCATGGCGAGCGAGGGCAGCGTCTGCAGCACCGGCACGCCGATGCGTTCGAGTTCGGCCTTGCGCTCGTTGGGGCTGAACACCAGCGCGGCGTTGACGAGGAGGTCGGCCACACGACGCTCGCCCTCCCCCGCGTGGGTCATGCGAAAGAACAGATCCTTCTGCTGGCGCGGACCGTAGAAGGCGTAGGCGCGCAGGCCACGCTGCGCGAGCGTGCCGATCAGGCCGTCGAGCCAGCCGGTGTCGTCGCTGGTGAGCGTGGCGCTGTTGACGGCGATGGCGACGGTGCCCTGCCCGCTCGGCAGTGCTTCGACGGCCGCGATGCTGCTTTCGACGCGCGGCCAGTCAGGGTGATAAAAGCCCGCGAGCGGCAACGGCACGGGGTCAGGGAGTCCGGCTGAATCGCCGACCCGCGCCATCGCCTGCACCGAGGCCTTCAGGTTCGCCTCGCCCGGAAAGCGCCAGTAGGCGCGCAGGCGCTGCGCCCAGACCGCATCGACGCCGCGTTCGGCCGCGAGCGGTGGCACCTCGGGCGGTTTCTGGCCTTTTGCCACGAGGGCGAATTCACCGATCTGCACATAGGGAACGGCACTGCGCGCAATGACGTCGCCGAAGCGCGCCGCCGCCGACTGGGCGACGCTGAGGTGCGGCGCATCGATGACCAGCAGGCGCGCGCCATCGAGCGCGGTAGCCAACGCCTCGGGCGTGTCCTGCGCAGCCGACACCACCTGCAGCGGCACGCCGGCTTCACGCGCCGCCGTCTGCAACCGCACCACGCGCGCAGGCGACACCAGCGCCGTGCTCAACACCACGACACGCGACTCGGCCGCCACCGCAGGCTGCGCCATCAGGCACAGGAACCCCAGCCAGAAGACGAAAAGCCGCGTCACTTCCCGCCCGACGCCGGCACCGCGTCCGCCGGCACGTAGATCATCGTGCCGTCCTTCAGGCGCCAGGCGGTGCCGGCCTTTTCGCCGTCGCCCTGCCCCGTCGCGCCGCTGGCCTTGAAGCGCGTGACCTTCCGGCCTTCGCGCGTGATGATCTCCATGTCGGGCTGGCCCTCGTGGCGGATGACCGTCACCTTGTCCTGCGAAAACGGGTTCACCGGGTTGTTGATGACCGCGATCATCAGCATGCCGATGACGACCATGAAGACGTCGATCAGGTTGATGGTCGAGAGCACCGGGTCGTCGTCGTCGCTGTCCAGGCTGCTCAGGATGGAGAACTGGCGTCGGCTCATGACAGCCGGTCCCGCGCGTCGAGCAGCATCACCAGCTCGCGCATGAGCCAGCGGCGGCGCACCGTGTAGACCACGAAGGTGATCGAGGCCGAAGCCAGCGCCACGATCACGGCCGCGAACGCGGGCGCCAGGCTCTGCGCCACGCCCTGCGATTCGCCCGAGGCCACGGCCACGAGCGCCGGGCCCATGGGGATCATGGTGGCGATCAGCCCCAGCATCGGCGCCACGCGGCTGCACAGGCGCACGCCTTCGAGCTGCTTGAGCACGACCAGCTCCATCTGTTCCTGGCTGGCCTGCGCATGAGGCTGCAGCACCAGCGCACGCGACGGGTCGCGTCGGCGCTGCCACCACTCGATGCCGAAGGCGCCGAGGCAGTACACCGCATAGACGAAAGACAGCAGCACGCCGAGCGTCACGGGCCAGAGGAACAGGCGCGCGAGCTCGAAGAGAACGGTGTCGAAGGCCAGCATCAGGTGGGCTCCACGCAAGAAGATGAAGTGGAAGAAGGATCGAACAGGTCCGACGGCCGGCCCCAGCTTTCGTCGAACACCAGCGACGCAAGCGGTGCGCGCTTGGCCCAGCGTTCGCGCTGCAGCATCGGTTCTTCGTAGAACGCATGCACCGGGCCCAGGCACAGCAAGGCGATCGGCTCCGCGCCGTCGGGCAGGCCGAGCAGCACGCCCAGCTCGGCGGGTTCGAACAACGACACCCAGCCCATGCCCAGTCCTTCGGCACGCGCCGCGAGCCAGAGGTTCTGGATGGCGCAGGAGGCGGAAGCCAGGTCCATCTGCGGCAGGGTGCGACGACCGAACACATGCGGCTCGCGGCCGTCAGCGAGCGTCACCACCAGCAGCTCGGCCGCGTCGAGCACGCCCTGCACCTTGAGGCGCATGAACTCGTCTTCACGCTGGCCGAGCGCGCGGGCGGTGAGCACGCGTTCGCGCTCGACCACCTCGTGCAACTGCCGACGCAGCCCTTCGCCGCGCACGCGGATGAAGCGCCACGGCTGCATGAAGCCGACACTGGGCGCATGGTGCGCGGCGTCGAGCAGGCGGCGCAGCGCCTCGGGCTCCACCTCGCCACCTGCAAAGTGGCGCATGTCGCGCCGCTCGTGGATGGCGCGGTACACCGCCTTCGCCTCGTCGGCCGCGAACGCATGCGCCACCATCGGGGTCAGTCCTCGATGCCGCGCTGCGCCGGGATGCCGGCCTTGAACGCGTGCTTGACCATCTGCATCTCGGTGACGGTGTCGGCCAGCTCGATGATCTCGGGCGGGCAGCGGCGGCCGGTGAGCACGACGTGCACGTGCTTGGGGCGCGCGCGCAGGGTCTCGAGCACGCCCTCGAGCGGCAGCCAGCCGTAGATCAGCGGGTAGGTGATCTCGTCGAGCACCACGAGGAAGAAGTCGCCCGACAGGATCGCGGCCTTGGCCTTTTCCCAACCGTCGCGCGCGAGCTGGCCCGAGCGTTCGAGGTCCTGGCTCTTCCAGCTGAAGCCGTCGCCCAGGCCTTCGATGGGAATGCCGATCTGCTCGAACATGCGGTGCTCACCGAAGCGCGCCGACGGCACCTTCATGAACTGGTAGATCTTCACGGCCTTGCCGCGGCCATGTGCACGCAACGCGAGGCCGAATGCTGCGGTGCTCTTGCCCTTGCCGTCGCCGGTGTTGACGATGACGATGCCGCGGCGTTCGCCTTCGGGCTTTTCGTAGGGCTTTTCGCTGGGAGGGGTTTCTATTTGCATGAGGGGTTCCGTTCTTGGGTGTTCTTGTGTCCGTTGTTCAGGGCGTGTGCACAGGCCACCGGGTACTTCCCTCCGCGAATGTCCCCCGGGCTTCGCCCTCCTCCTTGATTTCGCTGCGGGAAGCACCCAGTGTCCTGCGCACCTGGGCACGCTGTCGGTTCGTGGCCGATCAACGACCGCTGCGAACAACGATCACGCTGATGGGGTGCCTTGCGCAGCGAAATCAAGGAGGAGGCCGCAGGCCGGGGGACATTCGCGGAGCAAGGTGCCCCGTCGGCGGGAGCGCGCCCCGAAGCAGCATCGGGAAAGACAGCAGACGTCATCGCGGCAGCGCAATCCATTGGTCTGCCACGCGATGCACGCGAATCCGATGGTCGAACACCTGTTCCAGCGCTGCATGAGTCTTCTGGTCGGAACAGGCACCGTGATGCGTCACCCGCCCCCGATTCATCACCACCAGTTCGTCCGCAGCCAGTGCCATCGGCAGTTCGTGCAGCACGCTGACCACGGTGCGGCCTTGCGCGACCAGTTCGCGTGCCGTCTGCATCCAGTCCGCCTGATGCGGTGGATCGAGATTGGCCAGCGGCTCGTCCATCAGCAGCAGCTCTGCCTCGACCGCCAGCGCACGCGCCAGCAGCACACGCTGGCGTTCGCCGCCGGAGAGTTGCCCCAGCGGACGGTCGCGCCAGTCCCAGGCCTGGGTGCTGCGCAATGCGCGCTCCACCGCATCTCGATCGGCTTCGCTGGGTGCCGCGAGCCAGCGCTGGTGTGGCAAGCGCCCCAGCATGGCGACGTCGTAGACCATCAAATCGTCGGCGCTGCCCTCGCCCGTGCCGCTCTGACCCAGCCACGACAGGCGGCGCGCGCGCACGCGGGCCGGCACAGCCGCCTGCGCCTCGCCGAAGAGCCGCACTTCGCCGCGATGTGCGAGCAGACCTGCCAGCGCTTTCAACAACGTCGACTTGCCGGCACCGTTCGGCCCGACGATGCTGGTCCAACGACCAGCCGCGAGCGACAGGTCGATGCCGTGCAGCACCTCGACCGACCCGAGCGTGGCGCTGAGGCCATGCGCTTCGAGCGCGGCGGATCGAGTGCGGCTCATAGGCCGCCTCCCTTCGCGCCGCGCCGGTGCATCAGCCACAGCAGGTAGCTGCCGCCGAGCACGGCCGTGAGCACGCCCACGGGCAGTTCCTGCGGCGCAATCAGCCAGCGCGCCAGCAGGTCGGCCGCCATCAGCAGCAGCCCGCCCATCAACGCCGACAGCACGATCAGCCGCGCGTGCGTGGTCTTGACCACCGAGCGCACCAGGTGTGGCGCGGCCAGGCCGACAAAAGCGATCAGGCCGGTCTGCGCGACGGCCGCGCCGGTCGCCAGCGCCAGCACCGCCACCAGCGCGGCGCGCATGGCGCCCAGCGGCAGGCCCAGGCTGCGCGCCGTGGCCTCGCCGAGCGCGAGCCCGTCGAGCACCGGCGCGAGCGCCCAGGCCAGCAGCAGGCAGGCCACGCCGACCGCCGCCATCACGGCGCAGGCGGCCCAGCCGACCAGCCCGGTGCTGCCGAGCACGAAGCCCTGCAGCGCCTGAAGAATGTCGGCCGAGGCGATGGTGATGAGGTCCTTGGCGGCGCCCAGCACCACGCCGACGATCACGCCCGCCAGCAACAGCCGCAGGGTCTGCTGCACGCCGCGCGCCAGCGTGAGCGTGAGCAGCACCGCGGCCACCGCGCCGACGAAGGCCGCGCCGGTGAGTCCCAGGCGCATCACCCATTGCGTGCTGGTGACGGAGCCGCCGAACAGCATCAGCGCCAGCGCCACGGCCAGCGACGCGCCCGAGGCGCTGCCCAGCAGGTACGGATCGGCCAGCGGGTTGCGGAACAGGCCCTGCGCCACCGCGCCCGCGAGCCCGAGCAGCGCGCCCGCGAGCCACGCGCCGAGGGTGCGCGGCAGGCGGATGTCCCACACGATCTGCAGCGCCACCGGGTCGTGCCGCGCGGACAGCAGGCTCTGGAAACCGGTGCTGCCGATGCCCAGGCCGAAAAGCAGCAGCGCCGCGCCCAGCACCAGCAGGCCGGCACCGAGCAGCAGCACGCGACGCAGGTGCGCGGAATGCATGCCGCTCACCGCCCCTTGTCCGACAGGCACTGCGCCATCAGCCGCGCGGCCTCGTCCATGCGCGGGCCGGGGCGCACGACCACGTCGGTCTGCTCGGCGTCGAAGCGGCACACGCGGCCTTCGCGCACCGCGCGGATGCCGCCCCAGCCAGGTCGCTGCTCCAGACCCATCGCGCTGCGCACGCTGACCATGATGAGGTCGGGGTTCGCACGCACCACGAACTCGGGGTTGAGCTTGGGAAAGGGGCCGAGCGACGCCGGCACGATGTTCTTCACGCCCAGCCGCGCGAGCGTCTCGCCGATGAAGGACGAGTCGCCTGCCGCGTAAGGGCCGGTGTTGACCTCGAAGTACACGCGCAGGCCCTTGGCGCTGGCGGGCAGCGACTGCGCCGCGGCCGACACGGCCGCGTCGATGGCGCGCCACACGGCGGGCGCCTCGTGCGTGCCGAGCACCTGGTCGAGCGCGCCCAGCACGCGGCGCACGTCGGCGTGGCTCTTGGGTTCGAGCACGATCGCCTTCAGGCCCAGCGCTTCGAGCCGTTGCGTCACGCGCGACGATTTGGCGAGCAGCACCACGTCGGGCTTGAGCGCGACGATGGCTTCGACGTTCGGGTCGATCCCGCCGCCAAGCTGCGGCAGCGCGCGCACCTGCGCGGGCGAGTTGGAATAACGGTCGACGCCGATCAGGCGGTCGCAGGCGCCGAGTGCGCAGACGCCTTCGGTCAGCGACGGCAGCAGCGAAACGATGCGCTGCGGCGGCTGCGCCAGGTGCACGGTGACGCCGCGCTCATCCACTACATCGACGGCCTGCGCCGCCTGCGCGCCCACCACCAGGGCGAGCCCGAGCAACGACGCGCGCAACCAGGTCTTCATGCGATCGAAGCTCATGCGCCGGGCGCCTTCAGCGTCAGCGGCAGGCCGGCGACCATCAGCGTCGCGCGATGGCAGGCGGCCGCCACGTCCTGGTTCAGCCGGCCGAGCACGTCGACGAAGGCACGGGTCTCGCGGCCCAGCGGGATCACGCCCAGGCCGATCTCGTTGCCGACCAGCACCACCGGCCCGCGCGCCTCGCGCAGCGCGATGAGCAGCAGCGTGGCGTGCGCCGAGGGCGTGCGCGTGACCACGGCGGCGCCTTCGGTGCGCAGCGGCATCAGCAGGTTGGTGAGCCACAGCGTGAGGCAGTCGACCACCACGAGCGTGTCGGGCGCGCTCTGCGTGACGATGGCGCGCCCCAGCTCGATCGGCTCCTCGAGGGTCTGCAGACCGGGCACGCGCTCGGCGCGGTCGGCCTGGTGGCGCGCGATGCGCTCGCGCATCTCGTCGTCGTGGGCCTGCGCGGTGGCGATCAGCACCGCGCGGCGCGATGCGGGCGCTTGGGCCAGCCAGTCGGCCGCGCGCTGCTCGGCGCGGCGCGACTTGCCGCTTTTCTGGCCGCCGAGGATGAATTCGTGCTCAGTGAGGGGCATCGGGGGGCGCCTGTGCGGCGTGGCTGTCGAGTTCGAGGGGCATGGCGCCGAAGAGCCGCGCGGTCGCTTCCGGGCTGGACGCGAACCACGCATGGAAGTAGCTCGCGCGCACGGGGCCGTGCACGTACAGCGCCTCGCCGCCGCGCGTGCCGACGGTGCGCGCGGCGGGCGCGAGCGGCGTCTCGCAGCGCGAGTAGTGGAAGGTGTGGCCGCGCAAGGCATGCGCACCCAGGTCGAGCTGCTGCGGGCCGAGACCGGCCAGCCGCTTCTGCATGACCGCCCGCCCCGGCAGCACGCCCCAGAGGCGGTGCACGTCGGTCGGCTCGGCGTCGTCGCGCGTGGCGAGTTCGTCGAACAGCGCCATCATGCCGCCACACTCGGCCCAGATCGGTTTGCCGGCCGTGACGTGGTTGGCGAGCGAGAGCCGCAGCCGGTCGCTGGCCGACAGCACGGCCGCATGCAGCTCGGGGTAGCCGCCGGGCAGCCAGGCGGCATCGCAAGGCGGCAGCGGTTCGTCGGCCAGCGGCGAGAAGAACGCGAGCCGCGCGCCGAGGGCTTCGAGCACCTCGAGGTTGGCCGGGTAGATGAACGAGAACGCCGTGTCGCGCGCGATGGCGATGGTGCGTCCGGCCAGCAGCGGCGCGACGGGCGCCGTCGGCGCGGGCTCGAAGCGCACCTGCGGCAGCTGCCCGGGCGTGCGCTGCCCCAGCGGCGTGGCGGCGAGCACGTCGGCCGCAGCGTCGAGCCGCACCATCGCATCGCCGAGTTCGGCGGCACCGACCAGCCCCAGGTGGCGTTCGGGCAGCGCGAAATCGGCGCTGCGCGGCAAGGCGCCGAGCCAGTCGCCGGGTTCGCGCAATGCGTCCTTCAGCATGTCGGCATGGCGCTCGCCGGCCACGCGGTTGGCCAGCACGCCGGCCCAGGGCAGGCCCGGGCGGAAGTTCTGCAGGCCGTAGGCCAGCGCGCCGAAGGTGCCGGTCATGGCCTGGGCGTCGATCACGGCCAGCACGGGCAGGCCCAGGCGCTCGGCCAGCTCGGCCGCGCTGGGCGTGCCGTCGAACAGGCCCATCACGCCTTCGACGATCACCAGGTCGGCCTCGCACGCGGCGGCATGCAGGCGCGCGCGGCAGTCGGCCTCGCCGGTCATCCACAGGTCGAGCGAGTGCACCGGCGCGCCGGTGGCCAGCGCGAGCCAGTGCGGATCGAGGAAGTCGGGCCCGCACTTGAAGGCCCGCACGCGGCGGCCCTGGCGCACGTGCAGCCGCGCGAGCGCCGCCGCGACCGTGGTCTTGCCCTGCCCCGAGGCCGGCGCGGCCACGAGCACCGCGGCGCAGGTGACGGCTGCACCGGGCGAGGAGCGGCGGGTGTTTACTGCGGAGTCCACTTGAGTCCGACGTACGCGGTGCGGCCCCCGGTGGCGTAGAGCCGTGCGAACTGGTAGTCCTTGTCGCCCACATTGTCCACGCGCGCCACCAGGTTCAGGTCGCGCATGATCTGCTTGCTGGCCGACAGGTTCAGCAGCGTGTAGCCGCCGAGCTTGACGGTGTTGGCGGCGTCGTCGTAGCGCTTGCCCGAGCTTTGGAGCTCGGCGCCCAGCGTCCAGCCGGCGATGCGCCAGTCGGCGCCCAGCGTGCCGTGAGCCCGGGCGCGGCGTGCCAGCAGGTGGTCGGTGGCGAGGTCGCGCGGGTCCTGGTAGTCGAGCGAGGCGCGCAGCGTGACGTCGCCGATGCGGTGGCCGCCCGTGAGCGTCACGCCTTGGTAGCGCGCACGCGCCGTGCTGGCGTAGCAGCCGAACGACGACTGGCAGCCCTTGGCGCTGCCGTCGAACACGATCAGGTTCTGCACGCGGTTGCGGTACAGCACGATGCCGGCCTGCGTGGCGCCGGCCGTGTACTGCAGGCCCAGCTCGACGTTGCGGCTCGATTCGGGTTGCAGGCTCGCCAGGCCGTACTCGCTGAAGCGCTGGTACAGCGTGGGCGCGCGGAACGCGGTGCCGGCCGACACGGTGGCGCGCAGGCTCGGCGTGATCGCGTAGCCGTAGGCGGCGCTGCCGGTGGTCTTGCCGCCGAACTCGCTGTCGTCGTCATGGCGCACGTGCAGCTGCAGCGAATGCGGGCCCTTCACGTAGCCGTAGCCCAGTGCGGCGGCGTTCTGCGAGCGGTCGCGCGAGAACAGCTTGGCCGAGGTGGTGGGCGCGTTCTCGAGCGCGTCTTCGCGGCGCTCGAGCGTGGCGGTCACCAGGTGCGCGCCGAAACGGAACTCGTTCTGGAACAGGTAGCCGCGCAGGCGGGTTTCGGTGCGATAGAACGAGGGCTGGGTCTTGTAGACGGTCTGCGAATCGGTCACCTGCAGGCGGGTGCTGTAGATGTCGTTCCACTTGGCCGACCAGGTCAGACCGGCGGTGCGCAGCTCGTTGGTCGACACGTCGTCGCGGAAGGTGATCGGCGGCTTGGTGCGAAAACTCACCGACGGGTCGTAGGCCGCCTCGGTGTTGCTGGTGAGCAAGGTGGCGTCGATGCGCTGGTCGGGCGTGATCTGGAAACCCAGCTTCAGGTTGCCCGAGGTGCTGCGGTAGCCGTCGCGGTCGGGGTTGGTGAAGCCGTCTTTCGAGGGCGTGCGCTTGGCGATCGGCTGGATGTTGAAGCCCTTGCTTTCCTCGTGCGCCACGCCGAACGAGTAGTCGAGCAGGCCCGACTTGCCGCTCACGCCGCCTTCGATCCGGCGCAGGCCGTGGCTGCCGAAGCCGATGCCGGCGTAGGGCGACACGCCCTCCTCGCCGCGCTTCGTGAAGAGCTGGATCACGCCGCCCACGGCGTCCGAGCCGTACACCGCGGCGGCCGGGCCGCGCAGCACTTCGATGCGGTCGATCTGCGCGAGCGGAATGCCTTCCCAGCCGGCGCCGCCGGTCGATTGCGAATCGATGCGCACGCCATCGAGGTAGACCGCAGTGAAGCGCGATTCGGCGCCGCGGATGAACACGCTGGTGGCGTTGCCCACGCCGCCGCTGCGCGAGATCTCCATGCCCGGCAGGCGCGCCAGCACGTCGGCCACGCCGGTCGCGCCGCTGCGCTCGATGGTCTTGCGGTCGACGATGGAGACATCGCCCACCAGGTCCGACAGCGCCTGCGGCGTGCGGTTGGCGGTGACGACGGTCTCGTCGAGCGTGGCAGGTGCTGCTGATGCAGCTGCGGCTTGCGCCTGCGCGGCCAGCGGCAGCAGGGCCAGGCCGCCGAAGGCCGAGGCCAGGGCGAGCGTCAGCGGCAGGCACGCGGGACGGTTGCGGCGCACGCTGGCGCGGCCGCTGGAGAGGGAAACACAGGAAATCATGGGGTGAACCGAACGAACTTCTATGCCCTGGCCGGCTTCCCCGCCGGCGCCATGGGCGTCATGGCTGCCGATGCGGCAGCCGCCTTGTTGGCCGGTATCCGGGCTGGCAGATCGACCCTTTGCCGCCTTCCCAGGCACCTGTTTCAGGGCGCCCAGTGGCTGGATGGAAAGGGGTGACGCGTTGCGGCGTCGTCTGCTTGACCGTTGCGGGGGCAGCGCAGGCGGCTTCGGCCCCGGGGGGCGTCCACTCCTGCTTCCCGTTGAACTGCGCCGTGCGAACCACGCCGCGAGCACCAACGGGCAGGATTTTAGGCCCACGGGGCGCACACGCCACACCGGGTTTGATCACGAGCGGCGCAGGCCCCAGAATCTCGGCCACGTCCGGTGCGCGCCCCGCGTGGTGCGCCGGATGTTCCGAATTCCCGGGAAACTACAATCGCCAACCATGCCCGCCTCCAGCCCCATCGACCAGATCGCCGAGCGTGTGGAACGCCTGCTCGTGCGTCACGAAGAGGTGCAGCGCACCAACGCGCTGCTGCAGGAACAGGTCGATGCGCTCACGCGTGAACGCGACGGCCTGAAGTCGCGGCTCGCCGCGGCCCGCACCCGCCTCGATGCCCTGCTCGAACGGCTGCCGGCCGACCCCCCTTCCGAAGATTCCCATCACGCATGAAGCAGATTGAAGTACAGATCATGGGCCAGAGCTATTTGCTCGGCTGTCCCGACGGCGGCGAAGCGCAACTGCGCGAGGCCGTCGACCGCGTGGACGCGGCCATGTGCAAGATCCGCGACGCGGGCAAGGTGAAGGCACGCGACCGCATCGCCGTGCTCGCCTCGCTGAACCTGGCTTTCGATCTCGCGGCCCAGCAGGCCGCTGCTGCCGCGGCACCGGCCCCTGTCGCTGCCAGCAGCACGGAAGAAAGCTCCGCCGACACCGACCCGAAGGCCGCCCAGCTTATTCAGAGACTCGATCAGGCCCTGGCGGGCGATGGACATTTGCTCTGAGGGCACGCGGCCCGGCACATCCGGGGCGTAAAATCCGTTTTGTCTGCAGACGTGTCGGGCTTAATATTTCCTTGTTCCAATGCTCTCCGGAGCCGGGCTTGGTACATCGCTTGACGGGCGTGATCATCTCGCGTCAGATGAACCCGAAGTCCTGCTGCCCTCGCCCACCTGAACCCTGGTTCAGGATGCGGGTCCGGCACACCATCTGCAGACACCTTTTCCCGCCACGGCCCCCTGCTTCACCGCACGGGGCCGTTGCTTTTTCAGCCGCTCGTTCTTTCCCCATCCTCCCGTGAACCTCGCTGCCCTGCTCGACCCGCTCCTGATCGCCGAACTCGCCGCGCTCGGCCTGGGCACCGGTTTCCTCGCCGGCCTCCTGGGCATCGGCGGCGGCATGCTGATGGTGCCGTTCATCACGATCATCATGGGCCAGCGCGGCGTACCGGCCGACCTGGCGGTGAAGATGGCGATCGCGACCTCGATGGCGACGATCATCTTCACGTCGGTGTCCAGCGTGCGCGCGCACCACAAGCGCGGCGCGGTGCGCTGGGACATCGTGCAGCGCCTGGCCCCCGGCATCGTGATCGGCAGCCTGGCGGGCAGCCTGGGCGTGTTCGCGCTGCTCAAGGGCACGGCGCTGGCCATCTTCTTCGCGCTGTTCGTGGGCTTCTCGGCCACGCAGATGTTCCTCGACAAGAAGCCCAAGCCCACGCGCCAGATGCCCGGCACCGGCGGCCAGCTCGCGGCGGGCGGCACCATCGGCTTCATCTCGGGCCTGGTGGGCGCGGGCGGCGGCTTCATCAGCGTGCCGTTCATGACCTGGTGCAACGTGGCGATCCACAACGCGGTGGCGACCAGCGCGGCGCTGGGCTTTCCGATCGCGGTGGCCAACGTGCTGGGCTACGTGCTCAGCGGCCAGTCGGTGCAGGGCCTGCCGGCCGGCGCCTTCGGCTACATCTGGCTGCCCGCGCTCGTGGTGATCGCGGCCTGCAGCGTGTTCACCGCCCCGCTGGGCGCCAGGGCCGCGCACAGCCTGCCGGTGAAGAAGCTCAAGCGCGTCTTCGCGAGCATCCTGTACCTGCTGGCCGCCTACATGCTCTGGAAGGGCCTGCGGGGCTGAGGCATATCAAACACCCCGTGGCTTTCCTGTGCCATCCTATGCGGCACTTGTTCACAGTCGTAGAAGGAAAGCCATGAAAATCCTCATTGCAGTCGACGGCAGCGCCTACACGCAAAAGGCCCTCAACTATCTGCTCGCCAACCGCGCCATGTTCGTGGACGGCCATGAGCTGGTGGTGGTCAATGTCTGCACCGGCATCTCCGGCCACGTGGCACGCCACCTGAGCAAGGAAATCGTCACCGAGTACTACGCCGAGGAAAACGCCAAGGTGCTCGACCCGGTGAAGGCCTGGTTCGCCGAGAAAGGCGTGGCCAACTTCACCGCCGACGCGCGCCACGGCCACGCGGCCGAGGAAATCCTCAAGTCGGCCACCGAATCGAAGGCCGAGCTGATCGTGCTGGGCACGCACGGCCACGGCATCCTGGGCCGCGCGCTGATGGGCTCGGTCGCGACCAAGGTCGTGGCTGAGACCGACATCTCGGTGCTGCTGGTCCAGTAAGAAGACCCGATCACCCCGGCGACGGCCGATGCGCCGTGGCCGCGGTCATTGCGGCGAGCGCTGCTGCCGCCATTCGCGCGGCGAACATCCGAAGCGCTCGCGAAACGCGCGGCTGAAATGCGCCGCGTCGTTGAACCCCCTCCCGTACGCGATCTCTCCCACGGGCCGCCCTGCCAGGCGCGGCTCCAGCAGGTCGCGGCTGCACGCGTCGAGCCGGCGCTCCCAGATGTACTGCGAGGGCGTCAGCGGCTCGCTCTTGAACACGCGGTGGATGTGGCTCACCGACATGCCCAGCTGCGCCGCCAGCGTGCCCACCGACAGCGTCGGATCGGCCAGCTGCTCGTCAATGCGCTGCTTCACGCGCCCCAGGTGGTACGCCGTGAGCTTGCTGAGCGCCGGTGCGTGCGCCGCAGGCAGCGTCTGCAGGCCGGCCACGAGGATGTTCTGCACGCCATGGGCCACCGCCAGCGCCGAGGCCGGCTGCAGCGCGTCGAAGTCCTCGCGCAGCGTGCGGATCATGCCCAGCAGCAGGTGCCCCGCGCCCTCGCGCCCTGACACCGTGGTGGCCGTGAGCGCCTCGGTGTCGCGCAGTTCGCTGCGCAGCCGCTCGCCGGGCAGCTTGAGCACGATCTGCTCGAAGGGCCGGTCGAACAGCAGCTGGTAGGGCCGCGTGCTGTCGTACAGCGCGAAGTCGCCGGCGCCGAGCACGGCGTCGCGCCCGTCCTGGCGCACCACGCCCTGCCCGCGCGCCTGGATGCTCACGAGAAAACAGTCGTCGCTCGACGCCGCGATGTGGCCGGGCGTGCGCATCACCTTCTGCGCCCGCGAGGTCACGACCGACATGCCGAGGCCGGGCAGTGCGTGCTGGCGGATGCTGCCCTCGAAGTCGCCGCCGTCGCCGCCGTCGCCGGTGCGCACCGCGTCGCATTCGAGCTGCACGTAGACGTTGCAGATCATGTCGGTCCAGTACGCGAGCCGCTGGTCGCGCGGGACGGCATCGGTGCTGAGCAAGGGGGTCATCGGGGTCCTCGGAAGGCCTTCGCAAGGCACATGCAACGCTGGAACAAGAACGCCGCCAATCCGGGTCAAGGCGTTCCAGCGGCGCGAATTTACGCTTCATGCAACCCGCATGCCACCGTGCAAACCCGGTGCGCACAGTGGGGATTTCGTTACGTTCATTGCCCCCTGGAGAACACCCCATGCCGACCACCGTCCACCCCCAGCTCCGCGTCGCCGCCGTGCAGGCCGCGCCTGTTTTCCTCGACCTCGACGCCACCATCGACAAGACCATCGACCTCATGGCGCAGGCCGCGAAACAGGGTGTGCAGCTCATCGCCTTTCCCGAGACCTGGGTGCCGGGCTACCCGTGGTGGGTCTGGCTCGATTCGCCCGCCTGGGGCATGCAGTTCGTGCAGCGCTACCACGACAACTCGCTGGTCATCGGCTCGCCCGAGTTCGAACGCCTGCAGGCGGCGGCGCGCCAGCACAAGATCTGGCTCTCGCTCGGTTACAGCGAGAAAGCCGGGGGCAGCCTCTACATCGCGCAGGCGCTGATCGACGACCAGGGCCGCACCGTGCAGACGCGTCGCAAGCTCAAGCCCACGCACGTGGAACGCACCGTGTTCGGCGAAGGCGACGGCGCCGACCTGCACGTGGTCCAGACGCCGCTGGGCAACATCGGCTCGCTGTGCTGCTGGGAACACCTGCAGCCGCTGAGCAAGTACGCGATGTATGCGCAGAACGAGCAGATCCACTGCGGCGCGTGGCCCAGCTTTTCGCTCTACCGCGGCGCGGCCTACGCGCTGGGCCATGAGGTCAACAACGCCGCGAGCCAGGTGTATGCGGTCGAGGGCGGCTGTTTCGTCATCGCGCCCTGCGCCACGGTGTCGAAGGCGATGAGCGAGCTGATGTGCACCGACGACGGCAAGCGGCAGATGCTGGGCGTCGGCGGCGGGCATGCGCGCATCTATGGCCCGGACGGCTCGCCGCTGGGCACGCCGCTGGCCGAGGACGCCGAAGGCCTGGTGATCGCCGACATCGACCTCGGCATGATCGCGCTCGCCAAGGCGGCGGCCGACCCGAGCGGCCACTATTCGCGGCCCGACGTCACACAGCTGCTGCTGAACAAGACGCGGCGCACGCCCGTGGTGGTGCAGCTCACGCCGGAGCCCGAGGGCAGCGTGCCCGAGCCGGTCGTGGCCTGAGCCGACCACGGAGCCGCACCATGGAATCGGCCATCCCCGAGCACCTGCGCTGCCCGCGCACCCGCGAGCGCCGCGTGGCAGACGACCACACCCCGCCCTACCCCGGCTGGTCGGCGCGCGCGCCCGCGGCGACGACCCAGGTCGTGATGGGCTACTTCGGCGTGCAGTCGCGCGGCCCGGCGATGCAGGGTCGGGCCTGCGCCGCGCTCCTGAAGATCACCCGCGACTTCGCCCTGCCCGACGGTCCCGGTCACCACGACCTGGCCCATTGCGTGGACGCCGACGGGTACGACAACCTGATCGCCATCGCCTACTGGCACGATGCAGCGGCGTTCGCGCGCTGGTGTGCCGCGCCCGCCATCGAGGCCTGGTGGAACGCCGACGAGCGCTTGCATGAAGGCCTCGGCTACTTCCGCGAAATCGCCTCCCCGCGTGCTGCGCACTTCGAGACCCTGTTCAGCACGCCCGACCGCCTCGAGGGCATCGGCGTGGTGATGGGTGGTGTGAGCGGCGAACTGCAGGAGCACGGCTACTGGGGGTCGATGCGCGATCGACTCCCGCTCGCGCAGGCAGACGCGCTCGCGCCTTCGGGCACGCGCGCGGTGATCGCCGGCACGCCTGCGTCAGGCCAGCGCGTGCGCATCGCGGGCCACACGCACCTCGCGATGATCCGTTCGGGCCAGGAATGGACCGAGACCACCGGCCAGGAACGCCAGCGCTACCTGGAAGACATGGCCCCGGTGCTGCGTCAAGGCATGGACTTCCTGCGCGACCAGGGCCTGCCCATCGGTTGCTACAGCAACCGCTTCATGCACCACCTCGACGCACACGGTGCACCGCTGCAGAAATCCTTCGGCCTGAGCTACTGGCGCTCGCTGGCCGACATGGAACGCTGGGCTGAGTCGCACCCGACGCACGTCGCGATCTTCGGCAGCTTCATGCGCTACGTGCAGGCGCTGAACTTCGAGCTGCGCCTGCGCCTTTACCACGAGGTGTCGGTGCTGAAGGCCGACGAGCAGAGCTACGAGTACATCAACTGCCACGCGCGCAGCGGACTGATGAACGGGCTCGCACCCGCCGCCTGAAGCCCGGGCGCGCGGCGGATCTCAGGCGGCGAACAGCCCCTTGTGCTCGGCGCGCAGCAGCGCCTTCTGCACCTTGCCCATCGTGTTGCGCGGCAGTTCCGGCACGACGAAGCAGCGCTTCGGGATCTTGAAGTTCGCCAGCTTGGCCTTGAGCTCGGCCACGATGGCGTCGGCGTCGATCGTGGCGCCGCCCTTGGGGATCACGATGGCCACGCCCACCTCGCCGAAGTCGGGGTGCGGCACGCCGATGACGGCGCTTTCGGCCACGCCGGCCATCTCGTTGATGTAGCCCTCGATCTCGGCCGGGTAGACGTTGTAGCCGCCACTGATGATCAAATCTTTGCTGCGCCCGACGATGGTGATGTAGCCACGCGCATCGATCTTGCCCACGTCGCCGGTCTTGAAGAAGCCGTCGGCGGTGAACTCTTCCTTCGTCTTCTCGGGCATGCGCCAGTAGCCGGCGAACACGTTGGGGCCCTTCACCTGGATGCCGCCGATCTCATCGACCGGCAGGTCCTTGCCTTCGTCGTCGCGCACGCGCAGCTGCACGCCAGGCAATGCGAAGCCGACGGTGCCGCCGCGGCGCTCGCCCTTCTTGGCGTCATACGGGTTGGACGTGAGCATGGCGGTCTCGCTCATGCCGTAGCGTTCCAGGATGGTGTGGCCGGTGCGCTCGCGCCACTCGTCGAAGGTCTCGATGAGCAACGGCGCCGAGCCCGCGACGAACAGGCGCATGGTGCGCACCGCCTCGCGCGTGAGGCCCGGCTCGGCCAGCAGACGCACGTAGAGCGTGGGCACGCCCATGAACACCGTGGCCTCGGGCAGCTTGGCGACGATGCGCTTGGGGTCGAACTTCGAGAACCACAGGATCTTGCTGCCATTGAGCAGCGCACCGTGCAGCGCCACGAACAGGCCGTGCACGTGAAAGATCGGCAGCGCGTGGATCAGCACGTCACCCTTCGTCCAGCCCCAGTAGGTCTTGAGCACTTCGGCGTTCGACAGCAGGTTGCGGTGCGTGAGCATCGCGCCCTTGCTGCGGCCGGTGGTGCCGCTGGTGTACAGGATGGCGGCGAGGTCGTCGGGCTTCTTGATCGCCACGGCGTGGCGGTCGCTGCAGCGCGCCGCCGCGTCGAGCAGCGTGCCGGTGCGGTCGTCGTCCAGCGTGAACACGTGGCGCGTGCCGGCCGCCTCGGCGATGGGGCGCACCCAGGCCGCGTTGCGGCCGGTGCACACGACCACGGCGGGCTCGGCGTTGCCGATGAAGTACTCGATCTCGGCGCTCTGGTAGGCCGTGTTGAGCGGCAAGAACACGTAGCCCGCGCGCAGGGTCGCGAGGTACAGCAGCATGGCCTCGACCGATTTCTCGACCTGCACGGCGACGCGCGCGCCCTTCTCGAGCTTCAGGCCGTCGAGCAGGTTGGCGATCATCGCGCTGGCGCGGTCGAGGTCGCGCCACGAGTAGTGCAGGCCGTTCTCGGTCTCGACCGCGATGGCGTCGAGGTCGGCAGGAAAGGCGGCGCGCAAGGCGGCGAACAGGTTGGCGTTGGGGGAGGACTTCGTCTTCATCATCTTCGTCATCATCAAACGGCAGGCTCAGGAAGGTCGGAAATTCGGAGGGCGCTTGCCCAGGAAGGCATCGATGCCCTCGCGGTGCTCGGCGGTGTCGGCATAGTCATACGCGGTGGCCAGCAGCTGCTGCGCCGCCGCGCCGCCACTCTTCAGTGCGGTGAAGGTGGCCTTGTGCAGGCGCGCGGCCTGCGGCGACAGCGCGGCAATGCGCGCCGCATGCGCCTGCGCGGCAGCGGGCACTTCGGCGTCGGGCAGCACGTGCAAGAGAAAGCCGGCGTCGTACAGCCGCTGCGCGCCATGCACGCCGGCGGCCAGCAGCATGTCGCGCGCGAGCACGTCGCCGATGGCGCCATGCACCAGCGCGGCTTCGCGCGGCGCCATCGGGAAACCCAGCTTCGCGATCGGCGCGCCGAACTTCGCCGACGCCCCGGCCAGGCGGATGTCGCAGCAGCTGGCGATCTCGACGCCGGCGCCCATGCAGGCGCCTTCGATCTGCGCCACCAGCGGCAGCGGGCAGTCGAGCATCGCCTGCAGCGCGGCCCAGACTTCGTTCTCGTGGAATTCGCGCAGGCTCGCTTCCTCGAAGCGGAACGAGGGGTACTCGGAGATGTCGCCGCCCGCGCAGAAGGCACCGCCCTCCCCGCGCACGACGACGCAGCGCAGCGCGGTGTCACTGTGCAGGCCGTCGAACACCGCGCGCAACTCGCGCCACATGGCGCGCGTCATCGCATTGAGACGCCCCGGGTTCGACAGCGTGACGAGCGCCACGGCGCCTTCGCGGCGCAGCGAGACCTGCCGCTCGGTCATTCGAGCTTGGCGCCCGAGGCCTTCACGACGGTGGCCCATCGCTTGATCTCGGCGTTGACGAAGCGGCCGTAGGCGGCGTTCGTGACGTTCGGGATCTCGGAGCCGTTCTGGGCCCAGATGGCCTTCAGCTCGTCGGTGCCCAGCGCCTTCTTCATCGTGTCGATGATCTGCGTCTGCGCTTCGGCCGGCGTGCCCTTGGGCGCCCACAGGCCGTACCAGGTGGTGACGGTGTAGTCGGGCAGCCCCACTTCGGCGGCGCAGGGCACGTCGGGGAATGCGGGGTTGCGCTTGGCGCCGGCGACCATCAGCGCCTTGATGCGGCCGCCCTTGATGTGCTGCGCGGAAGAACCGAGGCCGTCGAACATCAGGTCGACGTTGCCCGCGATCAGGTCGGACAGCGCCGGGCCCGCGCCGCGGTACGGGATGTGGGTGATGAAGGTGCCGGTCTGCAGCTTGAACAGCTCGCCCGCCAGGTGGTGCGAGGTGCCCGAGCCGGCCGAGCCGTAGTTGAGCTTGCCGGGGTTGCGCTTGGCGGTGGCAATCAGCTCCTGGATGGTCGCGGCCTGCACCCGCTTCGGGTTGACCACCACCACCTGCGGCACGTTGGCCAGCAGCATCAGGGGCACGAAGTCTTTCTCGAGGTCGTAGTCGAGCTTGGGGTAGATCGACGGCGCGATCGCGTGGTGCACCGCGCCCATGAAGAGCGAGTAGCCGTCGGCCGGCAGCTTGGCCGCGATGCTCGCGCCCACGGTGCCGCCCGCGCCGCCGCGGTTGTCGATGACCAGCGTCTGGCCCGCCGCGCGGGAGAACTGGGCCGACAGCGGACGCGCGAAGGCGTCGGTGCCTCCGCCGGCCGGGAACGGCACCACCATGGTCACGGGCTTGGTCGGCCAGCCCTGGGCGCGCGCACCGCCGCACAGGGCCACGGCCCCGGCAGCGGCGGCGACGCGCAGCACATCGCGTCGTTGAAAATTCTGTTGCGTCATCTGTCTCGTCTCCTGTCGTCGTTGTGGATGTTGCCGCCCTCCGGCGGTCAAGGTGCGGGCCGCAGCGCTGCCGCGGCGAAGCGAACGGACTCAGCCTTTTTTGAGGAACAGGCCTTCGATGTCTCCCGAAACCGCGATCTTGCCTTCGGCCAGCCAGGTGCGATGGCGGTCCAGGCGCTTGAGGTCGTACAGGTAGTTGACCATGAGGCCGTACGACTGCTTGAGCCCCTTGGCCGACGGGTCGCCGGCCCAGTTGAGCCGCTCGACGCGCGCGCCGTTGCCCAGGTGGAAGCGCGCCACCGGGTCGGCCGGCGTGCCGTCGACCAGCGTGCGGCCCAGGTACTCGGCGGTGGCCTGCAGCAGCCATTGGCGCAGCGGCGATTTCGCGTCGAGTTCTGTGGCCGCATCGACCGCAGCCAGCAGGCGCTCGGCCGTGGGCGGAACCGAGCCGACGAGGCGGCCGAGTTCGGCTTCGCGCTTCTCGTCCAGGCGCGGCAGCAGTTCGCCGGCGTTCTTGGCGAGCCACGCGCGCAGGCCCGGAATGGGCGACAGCGTGGCGAAGGTCTTCAGGCGCGGCAGTTCGTCCTGCAGGGTCTCGACCACACGCTTGATGAGCGAGTCGCCGAAGCTCACGCCGCGCAGGCCCGTCTGCGTGTTGCTGATCGAATAGAAGATCGCGGTGGTGGCCTTGGCCGGCTGCACCGGCACGGCGGCCTCGTCGAGCAGCGGCATGATGCCTTCGCTGATGCGGTCGACCAGCGCCACCTCGACGAAGATGAGCGGCTCGTTCGGCAGGCGCGGATGGAAGAAGCCGTAGCAGCGGCGGTCGCTGTCGTCCAGGCGGTTCTTCACGTCGGACCAGCTCTTGATGTCGTGCACCGCCTCGTAGCGGATGAGCTTCTCGATCAGCGACGCCGGCGAGTTCCAGTCGATGCGGCGCAGCTCGAGAAACGCCACGTCGAACCAGGTGGAAAACAGGTGCTCCAGCTCGGCCTCGAGCGCGAGCAGGCGCTTGTCGGACTTCAGGCACGGCAGCAGGTCGGCGCGCAGGTCGACCAGGAAGCGCATGCCGCCGGGCTCGACCGCGAAGCGCTGCAGCAGCCGCATGCGCGGCGACACCAGCGCGCGGCGCAGGCGCAGCTCGGCCTGCCCTTCGTCGGGCGTGCCGACGGCGCTCTGGTGCTGATCGCGCGCGCTCTTGAGCTTGCCCGCGTCGGCGGCGAAATGCTCGCTCATGAGCGCCCAGTAGTCGCGGCGCTCTTCGGGCGAGGCGCCGGCGTAGGCCTGCGCGATGGCATGGGCGCGACGGCCGCCCTCGACCTCGCTCACGCGCGGATCGATCACGGCCTGCAGCTCGGCCAGCACGCGGCGCAGCGTGCGCGGCGACAGGGCCTCGTCGGCCTTGCGCAGCGTGGCCTGCAGCCGCTCGGCGGTGGTGCGGGCGCTGGGCTTGGGCGTGTGACGGGCCGGGCCTTTCGTGGCGCCGTTGCTCGCCACGGGAACCTTGGACGATTCGCCCATGCGCAGGCGCGCCTGGAACCACTCGGTCGCACTCATCGATCTGCTCCTGTGCCGTTGGCTAGATGGGCGATGCCTGTCACGGCATCACCCGGGATTTCTGCTGTTGCATCACTTCGCGCAGCGCCTCGCGCTGGCGCGTCATGTGGGTGCGCATGGCGGCGTCGGCGCCTTCGCTGTCGCGCGCCTTGAGCGCTGCGAACACGGCCAGGTGCTCCGACAGGCTCTGGTCGAGCCGCCCCGGCGCGTGCAGCTGCTGCAGCCGCGCCAGCTTCAGTATCTTGCGCAGGTCGCCGATCACCTGGGCCAGCCACTTGTTGTCGGCGAGCTTGATGATCGCCTCGTGAATGATGTGGTTGGTGGCGTAGTAGTCGTTGATGCGCCGCGCCTTGGCGTGGCGCACCAGGCGCTCGTGCAGCGCGTCGAGCTCGTTCAGCTCGGCGTCGCTGGCGTTGCGCGCGGCTTCGTAGGCGCAGCGCCCTTCGAGCAGCGCAATGACCGGAAAGATCTCGTCGAGGTCGCGCTCGGTCACCTCGTTCACGAAGCAGCCGCGGCGCGGCTCGTGGCGCAGCAGGCCTTCGGCCGTGAGCACCTTCAGCGCCTCGCGCAGCGGCGTGCGCGAGATCGACAGCCGCTCGCACAGGGCCACCTCGTCCACGAAGCTGCCGGGCGACAGCGTGCCGTCGAAGATCTGCTCGCGCAGCGTGGCGGCGACTTCGTCGTGGAGGGAATTGGGGACCAGGCGCATGCGTTGAGGACTCGGAAAGTCGGTGGGCGTTTCGCGTAATTTCCTGTAATTACGCATAATTGTGAGTGCATGGTTAACGCAATGCAAGGGCCGCGCCCTGCCTGTGCGGCCCGGAATTACCCTGAGACGGACGAAAAAAAGCGGCGCGCACCCGAAGGTGCTGCGCCGCGTTGTGCGGGGGCGTGGAGCGTCAGGCGCGCGCGGTGCTGCCGGTCTTGCCGGCGCGGCCGAACCAGATCCACAGCGCAATGCCGCCGATCACCATCGGCACGCTGAGCCACTGGCCCTGGCTCAGGCTGAGCGCGCGCAGGCCCAGGAAATCGTCGGGCTCCCGGAAGTACTCGGCCACGAAGCGCAGCACGCCATAGCCGATGAGGAACACAGCGGCCACCTGCCCCTGCTTGCGCTCCTTGCGCGCATAGAGCCACATCACGACGAACAGCAGCAGCCCTTCGAGCAGGAACTGGTAGACCTGCGACGGATGGCGCGGCAGCATTGAGCCGCTTTGCGGGAACACCATGCCCCAGGGCAGCTCGGGGCTGCTGAAGCGGCCCCACAGCTCGCCGTTGATGAAATTGCCCACGCGGCCCGCGGCCAGGCCGGTCGGCACGCAGGGCGCGACGAAGTCCATCACCTGCCAGAACGGCCGCGCACGCGAACGCGCAAACCACACCATGGCGCCGATCACGCCGAGCAGGCCGCCATGGAAGCTCATGCCGCCCTGCCACACGTACAGGATCTCGAGCGGGTGCGTGAGGTAGTACTCGGGCTTGTAGAACAGGCAGTAGCCGAGCCGGCCACCGACGATCACGCCCATGACGCCCAGGAACAGGATGTCCTCGATGTCCTTGCGTTGCCACACGCCGGCCGTGGCCAGCGAGCGGAACGGCTCGTGGTGCAGGCGGCGCGTGCCCAGGAAATAAAACAGCGCGAAGGCCGCCAGGTAGGTCAGGCCGTACCAGTGGATGGCCACCGGCCCCAGCTGCAAGGCGATGGGATTGATCTGCGGATACATGAGCATCCGACGATTGTGCCGTGGCGCAATGACGCCGCCGACACGGGGGCATTCAGGGCAATGTCAGCGCCCGAACTTCCACCACAGCAACCCCGCCACCAGGGCCGGCACCGCGAAGACGAACAGGAAGATCGGCAGCTCCTCGGCCACCGAGTACCCGGCCTTGAGCACGCCCACGGCCATGTTGATGCCCGCGCCGACGAACCACGCCGGAATGAACCACTTGGCCGCCGCGGCCAGCGCCATCGTCGAGCCGTCGCCCATGAAGCGGCCGGCCAGAAGAAACACCACCAGCAGCGCGAAGCCGCCCCCCATCACCATGACTGTGTGCATCTGCGTTGTCCTCCTGGGCGCATCTTGCCGGATATCGGCGCTTCAGCGCGTGGTGTAGCCACCGTTGGCGAAGATGGTCTGGCCCGTGATCCACCAGCCCTCAGTGACCAGGAAGCGCACGATGGGCGCGATGTCCTCGATGTCGGTGAGGCCCTTCTTCGAGTACTTGCTGAGCGCGGCGGCGCTGCTGTGGTACGCCACGGCCTCGGGGCTTTCCTGGCCGTAGAAGAACGGCGTGTCCATCGGGCCCGGGCCGATGGCGTTCACCGAGATGCCGCGGTCGCCGAACTCCTTGGATGCCGCGCGCGTGTAGTGCTCCACCGCCGCCTTGGCCGCCGGGTAGATGGCATAGAACGGCGTGTAGGCCGCCAGCAGCGAGCTCACCAGCGTCACGATGCTGCCGCCGTCGGCCAGCGTGCGGCCGGCCTGCTGGATGAAGAAGAAGGCCGCCTTGGCATTGGCGTCGAAGCTCTTGTCGTAGTCGGCCTCGGTGATGTCCAGGATCGGCTTCTTGATCACCACGCCCGCCGTGTTGATCGCCAGGTCGACCTGGCCGAAGTGCTTCACGGCCTGGTCGAACAGCTTCACGTTGTTCTCGACCACCGCGAGGTCGCCTTGCACCAGCAGCGTGTCGGCGCCCTTGGCCTTCAGCGCGGCGGCCGTCTGCTCGGCCTCGGCGCGCGAGCCGTCGCTGTTGTAGTGGATGGCAATGCCGCGGGCGCCGCCGTCGACCAGCTGGTGGGCAATGAGGGCACCGAGGTTCTTGCCACCGCCGGCGATGACGGCGACCTTGTTCGTGAGCGTGCGTGCGGACATGGATGGATTCCTCTGAGTGAGTGAAAGACCCGGGACGGGATGTGTGACGAGCCGCCAGTCTATTGATCGCCAAGTTGCAGATAAATCATTCATTCAAGGCTAGACTGTTCTGAAAACCACGAACAATCAGCCCCGCCGCCATGGACCGCATCGAACTCCTCCAGGTCTTCCTGCGCGTGGCCGAAACCGGCAGCTTCACGCGTGCCGCCGACCGGCTGGCCCTGCCCCGCGCCACCATTTCGACCGCCATCCAGCAGCTCGAGGCGCGCCTGGGCTCGCGCCTGCTGCACCGCACCACGCGCCGCGTGGGCCTCACGCCCGACGGCGAGGTGCTGCTCGAGCGGGCCCGCGCGCTGGTGGCCGACATGGAAGACATGGAGCAGCAGTTCCAGCCCGCGCACAGCAGCGTGAGCGGCCGGCTCAAGGTCGACGTGCCCAGCCGCATCGCGCGCCTGCTGATCGCGCCGGCGCTGCCCGACTTCTTCGCACGCCACCCGGCGGTCGAACTCGAACTGGGCTCCAGCGACCGAGCGGTCGACCTCGTGCTCGAAGGCGTGGACTGCGCCCTGCGCGTCGGCCCGCTCGCCAGCAGCAGCCTCGTGGCCCGCCCGCTGGGGCACTTCACGCTCATCAACTGCGCCAGCCCCGCCTACCTCGCGCGCCACGGCACGCCCCGCACGCCGGCCGACCTGCCGCAGCACGTGGCGGTCAACTACGCCTCGCCGACCAGCGGCCGGGCCGCGCCCTGGGAGTGGCAAGTGCGCGACGGCGAGACCCAGGTGCTGCGCCTGCGCAGCCAGGTGGCGGCGAACAACGCCGAGACCTACATCGCCTGCGCGCTGGCAGGGCTGGGGCTGATCCAGATCCCGGCCTACGACGTGCGCGAGCACCTGGCGGCCGGCGAGCTGGTGGAAGTGCTGCCCGACGCGCGCGCCGAGCCGCTGCCGGTGCACCTCGTCTACCCGCACCGGCGCAATCTGTCGCGGCGGGTGCAGGCCTTCGCGGGCTGGCTCGACGCGCTGCTGGCAGCCTCGCTCGATGCGCCCTCGCCCGCCGGCCGGGCGGCGCGCAGCGCCTGAGCCTTACGCCGGCACGCGCCCGGCCCGCTCGCGCACGAAGGCCACGAAGCGTGCCAGCGCCGGGTGCGCCGCCTGCGCGGGCCACACGAGGCTGGTCTCGCACACCGGCAGCGTCACGCGGCGGCGCCCCACGCCCTTGAATTCGTGGACCTGCCGGTAGACCACGCCCGCGCGCCGGAACTGCATCACGCTGTGCGGCACCCAGGCCGCCCCGATGCCGCCCGACACGAGGTTGACGATGGTCTGCATCTGGATCGCCTCCTGCGCCACCTGCGGCGTGCGCCCGGCCGCGTGGTACAGGTCGAAGATCGCGTCGTGCAGCGAGGGCACGATGCGGCGCGGAAAGATCACCAGCGGCTCGTCGAGCACCTCGGCCAGCGGCACCGGCCGCGCCTCGGCCAGCCGGTGCTGGGCGGGCAGCGCGAGCACCAGCGGCTCCACCTCGACCGGCAGGCAGGCCAGCCCCGGCGGCGCGGCGCCCGGCGAATGCAGCATCAGGCCGGCGTCGATCTCGCCGCGCGCGAAGGCCTCGAGCTGCACGTCGCCGGTGGCCTCGACCAGCTCCAGCGCCACCTCGGGGCACAGCACGCGGAACTCGCGCACCCAGGCCGGCAGCTGCTCGAAGCCGACCGTTGAAACGAAGGCGATGCGCACGCGCCCCACCTGCCCCGCTGCCGCCGCGCGCGCCCGCGCCGGCAGCGCCTGGGCGCGCGCCAGCAGCTCGCGCACGTCGGGCAGCAGCGCCTCGCCGGCCGGCGTGAGCGCCACGCGGCGGCGCGTGCGGTCGAACAGCACCACGCCCAGCGTTTTCTCGAGCTGGGCAATGGCCTGGGTGACCGGCGGCTGCGTCATGTGCAGGCGCTGGGCGGCGCGGCCAAAGTGCAGTTCTTCGGCCACGGCCACAAACTGGCGCCAGGCACGCAGGTCGATGAGGGCTTCATTCATATGCCAAGCATATCAATCCACGCTTCAAATTGGATTGGAACCAATCAATCAGAAGTCCGATACTTGGCGCTCCCCTCACGATCTCCCCACGACAGAAGAGACACCATGGACACCAAGACCATCCAGATCAATCGCCGCAGCGCGAACATCACCGAAGGCAAGAGCCGCGCCCCCAACCGCTCGATGTTCTACGCCATGGGCTACGAGGAAGGCGACTTCAAGAAGCCGATGGTCGGCGTCGCCAACGGCCACAGCACCATCACGCCCTGCAACTCGGGCCTGCAGAAGCTGGCCGACGCGGCCATCGCGGGCATCGAGGAAGCCGGCGGCAACGCGCAGGTGTTCGGCACGCCCACCATCTCCGACGGCATGGCCATGGGCACCGAAGGCATGAAGTACTCGCTGGTGAGCCGCGAAGTCATCTCCGACTGCATCGAGACCTGCGTCGGCGGCCAGTGGATGGACGGCGTGCTGGTGGTCGGCGGCTGCGACAAGAACATGCCCGGCGGCCTCATGGGCATGCTGCGCGCCAACGTGCCCGCCATCTACGTGTACGGCGGCACCATCCTGCCGGGCCGCTACAAGGGCCAGGACCTGAACATCGTCAGCGTGTTCGAAGCCGTGGGCCAGAACGCCGCCGGCAACATGAGCGACGAAGACCTGCACGAGATCGAAAAGCGCGCCATTCCCGGCACCGGCTCCTGCGGCGGCATGTACACGGCCAACACGATGTCGAGCGCGTTCGAGGCGCTGGGCATCTCGCTGCCCTACTCGTCGACCATGGCGAACCCGCACGACGAGAAGGCCAACTCGGCCAAGGAATCGGCCAAGGTGCTGATCGAGGCGATCAAGAAGGACCTGAAGCCGCGCGACATCGTGACCAAGAAGGCCATCGAGAACGCGGTGGCGGTCATCATGGCCACCGGCGGCTCGACCAACGCAGTGCTGCACTTCCTGGCCATCGCGCACGCGGCTGGCGTGGAGTGGTCCATCGACGACTTCGAGCGCATGCGCAAGAAGGTGCCGGTGATCTGCGACCTGAAGCCCTCGGGCAAGTACCTCGCGGTCGACCTGCACCAGGCCGGCGGCATTCCGCAAGTGATGAAGGTGCTGCTGAAGGCCGGCCTGCTGCACGGCGACTGCATCACCATCAGCGGCCAAACCATCGAAGAAGTGCTCAAGGACGTGCCCGACGTGCCGCGCGCCGACCAGGACGTGATCCGCCCGATCGACAACCCGATGTACGAGGAAGGCCACCTGGCCATCCTGAAGGGCAACCTGTCGCCCGAAGGCGCGGTCGCCAAGATCACCGGCCTGAAGAACCCGGTCATCACCGGCCCGGCGCGCGTGTTCGACGACGAGCAGTCGGCGCTACAGGCCATCCTGGCCGGCAAGATCGTCGCCGGCGACGTGATGGTGCTGCGCTACCTCGGCCCCAAGGGCGGCCCGGGCATGCCGGAAATGCTGGCCCCCACGGGCGCGCTGATCGGCGCGGGCCTGGGCGAAAGCGTCGGCCTCATCACCGACGGCCGCTTCTCGGGCGGCACCTGGGGCATGGTGGTCGGCCACGTCGCGCCCGAAGCGGCGGCGGGCGGCACCATCGCGTTCGTCAACGAAGGCGACTCGATCACCATCGACGCGCACGAACTGAAGCTCGAACTCAACGTGCCCGAAGCCGAACTCGCCAAGCGCCGCGAAGGCTGGACGCCGCCGGCCCCGCGCTACACGCGCGGCGTGCAGGCCAAGTTCGCGTTCAACGCCTCGAGCGCGAGCTCGGGCGCGGTGCTCGACAAGTTCTAAAGCGGACTCAGCCCATCATCCAAGCGCCGTAGCCGAAGGCAGCAAAGCCCAGGCCGACGATCGCGAAGATGGCCCGGGCTTCGAAATCCATCGCCGGGGGAAAGCTCTGCACGACGAAGTGCAGCAGCGCCCCCGCGCCGATGGTGAGAAAACCCGCACCGAACTGCTTCATCGCACTGTCGTCGGGATAGAGAAACACCAGCGCGAAGCCGGCCAGGAACACCACGTTGGCCAGCACCGTGCCGCGCGTGCGCCATTTCTTCTGCGTGGGCGTCGGCTCGTGCACCGGCGCCGGCCGCCCCCTGCGGCCCTCCTTGAGCGCCATGCCGGTGAAGAACAGGCCGAACATCGTCGGAAAGCCGCCGAAGAGGCCGAGCCCCCAGACGATGCCCCACATGTTCTGGAAGTCGGCCACCAGCGCCTGGGCCGGGTCGGCGGTGCTGTAGCGCACCTCGACCGCATCGCCCCACTCCTTGTCCGACAGGCTACCGCCCAGGCCCTTGACGCGGCGCTTCTGCCCGTCGGCGGCGGTGTATTCGACGAGGGGCGCGCGCGTGGTGGTGACGTAGCCCTTGCTGTCCTTGCTGCGCTCTTCCACGAACTCGACCAGGCTGCCCTGCGTACTGGCCGTGCCCGCGATCGACTGGTAGCGCTGCCAGCCCACCGTGACCGCGCCGTACAGGCCGGCGCAGCCGATCAGCAAGGCGCCAATGCCTGCGCCCCAGAAGAAGGTCTTGAAACGCCCGACCAGCGCACCGACGGCCGGCCCGACCAGCAGCCACAGCCCGAAGACGAGCAAGGCGTGGGTGGCGGCTTCGTCGTCCATGGCGCGCGTCCTGTCGGCATGCGGCGCGGGTGACGGAGCCGCGTGGTCAGCGGCGCGGGCGCTGTTGCCCGTTGCTGGTGCGAAGGCCCATGTTGGTCTTCTGGCGGTCGATGCGCGCCTGCTTGCGCCGCTCTTCGCGCTCGATGACCTTGCGCTTGGTATAGCCCGACGAATCGGCCCAGGCCCACCAGGCCAGCGCCAGCGCGAACGGGCTCAGCACGATCCACCAGCTCCAGCCGGCGACCATGCCCACTTCGAAATATTTGAGGGCTACACCGAGCAGGCCCAAGAGCAGAAACCACATCGCGAATACCCTCCGAGTTGGTCGGTATCGCCGCCGGTGCGTGTGCACCGCGCTACCTACAATCGCGTTGGATCGAATGTAACTCAGCCCTTACGAAAACAGTCCCCATGAAAAGAACGATGTTGATGGCAGCCCTGGGCCTCGGCCTCGCGGCGCCCGCCTTTGCCGACCTGGCCCTTGCCACGTCGAAGAACTGCATGAGCTGCCACGCGGTCGAACGCAAGGTGCTCGGGCCGTCGTTCAAGGACATCGCGGCCAAGTACAAGGACGACAAGGGCGCGGCCAACTCGCTGGCCACCAAGATCATCAAGGGCGGCTCGGGCGTGTGGGGCCCGGTGCCGATGCCGGCCAACAACCAGGTCAGCGAAGCCGATGCGAAGAAGCTCGCGGCCTGGGTGCTGTCGACGAAGTAATCGGCAGGAAAACGAAGCGCGTAGCGGCGCGCCCGGTCAGATGCTCGGGTTGATGTCGCTGGGCACCGGACGGCGCTCGATGCGGTCCTCGAGCTGCCCGATGTGCGCCGCCACCGTGTTGTCGGTCTGGTCCGAACGCAGCTTGACCGCGCTTTCCAGCTGATCCATGCGCGCCAACAGCGCCGTGTGGCGGTCGGCGTTGTGCGACATGTGCTGCTTCTCCTGTGCTTCCAGGAAGTTGCGCAGCTCGGTGAAGCGCGAGGCCTCGGCCTTGTCGGCGAGGTCGCGCTGGGTCTGCATTTCCTTCGTGTGGCGCTTGGTCTCCAGCAGCACCGAGCTGTGCAGGTACAGCACGTACACGAGGAAGAAGGCCGCGAGCACGGCCGTGAGCCCCAGCATGATCAGCCCCAGCGGCGCCGACACGCTCATGAAGCCCAGCCACACGTCGGTGGGTGCCGACAACGTGCCCCAGTTCAGCGCGGCAAGCCCCGCGATGAGCAGCACGATGACAAAAAGAAAAGCGGATCTCACGCCCATGTGGCGCCTCCTTGCAAACAACCGATCACGATGACAAAGACCGCGCGCCTGTCAGGGCACGCGGTGACGACATCGGTTTTACCTCAGCCAGGAGGCCGCTTTGGTGCACATGGCCGCACAAACGGCCATGTCCTACACCTCGATACAGCAGGTTCGTGACAACTGTTCCGGAATGGCCGGATTCGGCCAATCCCGGGGGTTCAGTTCGTCTCGGACAGCTGATCGAGGATCGCCGGATTTTCGAGCGTCGAGGTGTCCTGCGTGATCGCCTCGCCCTTGGCGATGCTGCGCAGCAGACGCCGCATGATCTTGCCGCTGCGCGTCTTGGGCAGGTTGTCGCCGAAGCGGATGTCCTTGGGCTTGGCGATGGGGCCGATTTCCTTGGCGACCCAGGCACGCAGCTCGTTGGCGATCTGCTTGGCTTCCTCGCCGGTCGGGCGCGCACGCTTGAGCACGACGAAGGCGCACACGGCCTCGCCGGTCACGTCGTCGGGACGCCCCACCACCGCGGCTTCGGCCACGAGGTCGGTCTTGGACACCAGCGCCGATTCGATTTCCATCGTGCCCAGGCGGTGGCCCGACACGTTGAGCACGTCGTCGATGCGGCCCGTGATGCGGAAGTAGCCGCGGTCGGCGCTGCGCACCGCGCCGTCGCCGGCCAGGTAGATCGTGCCGCCCATCTCTTCGGGGAAGTAGCTCTTCTTGAAGCGCTCGGGGTCGTTCCAGATGGTGCGGATCATCGAGGGCCACGGGCGCTTGATGACCAGCATGCCGCCCGCGCCGTTGGGCAGGTCCTTGCCCGTCTCGTCGACGATCGCAGCCATGATGCCCGGCAGCGGCAACGTGCACGAGCCCGGCACCAGCGGCGTGGCGCCCGGCAGCGGCGTGATGACGTGGCCGCCGGTCTCGGTCTGCCAGAAGGTGTCGACGATCGGGCAGCGCTCGCCGCCGATGTTCCGGTGGTACCACATCCACGCTTCGGGGTTGATCGGCTCGCCGACCGAGCCGAGGATGCGCAGGCTGGTCAGGTCCCAGTTCTTCGGGTGCACTTTTTCGTCGCCTTCGGCCGCCTTGATGAGCGAGCGGATCGCGGTGGGCGCGGTGTAGAAGATCGAGACCTTGTGCTTCTGGATCATTTCCCAGAAGCGGCCCGCATGCGGGAAGGTGGGGATGCCTTCGAACACGACCTGCGTGGCACCGGCCGCGAGCGGGCCGTAGGCAACGTAGGTGTGTCCGGTGATCCAGCCGATGTCGGCGGTGCACCAGAACAGGTCTTCGGGGCGGATGTCGAAGGTCCAGTCCATCGTGAGCTTGGCCCACAGCAGGTAGCCGCCGGTGGCGTGCTGCACGCCCTTGGGCTTGCCGGTGGAGCCCGAGGTGTAGAGGATGAACAGCGGGTGCTCGGCATTGACCGGCACGGGCGCGCACTCGGTGCTCTGCCCGACCAGGGCTTCGGTGAAGGTCTTGTCGCGGCCCTCGACGCGGTTCCACGCAGTGGGGGTGCGCTCGTACACGAGCACGGTCTTGAGCGTGTCGCAGCCGCCCAGCGCGATGCCGTCGTCCACGATGGCTTTGAGCGGCAGTTCCTTGCCGCCGCGCAGCTGGTAGTTGGCGGTGATGACGGCCACGGCGCCCGCGTCGATGATGCGTTCCTGCAGCGCCTTGGCCGAGAAGCCGCCGAACACCACGCTGTGGGTGGCGCCGATGCGCGCGCAGGCCTGCATGGCGACCACGCCTTCGATGGTCATCGGCATGTAGATGATGACGCGGTCGCCCTTTTGGATGCCCTGCGCTTTCAGCGCGTTGGCGAACTGGCTCACGCGGGCCAGCAGTTCCTTGTAGGTGACGCGGGTGACCGCGCCGTCGTCGGCTTCGAAGACGATGGCGGTCTTGTTCTCGACGGGGGTGCCGATGTGCTTGTCCAGGCAGTTGGCGCTGGCGTTGAGTTCACCGTCGCCGAACCATTCGTAGAACGGTGCCTTCGATTCGTCCAGGGTGCGGGTGAAGGGCTTCGTCCACTGCAGGTTGTCCTTGGCCAGGCGGGTCCAGAAGCCTTCGAAGTCCTGTTCGGCTTCCTTGCACAGCGCCTCGTAGGCGGCCATGCCGGCAATGCGGGCGCCTTCGGTGGCGCGGGCGTCGGGCGGGAACACGCGGTTCTCGACCAGGACGGATTCAATGTTCTTCGATGCGCTGCTCATGCTCTTGTCTCCTGATTGAATGCGGCCGTAATGTCGGGGCACGCACTTACGGGCCACTGACGGGGTCGATGTTAGTTCGCAGGGTTATCACGAGTGCGTCACTGGGAGACCTCTAGAATCGCCCGACTTTTTACACCTGTCTTCTTACTCCCCATGTCCGCCCCCGATCCTTTCGACGCCCGGAACGCGCCCGTACCAGCGCGCAGTTCCCCGCTGAAGCCCCTGCCCCGGCTCATCTTCGCGAGCCGCTGGCTGCAGCTGCCGCTGTACCTGGGACTGATCGTGGCGCAGGGTGTGTACGTGGTGCACTTCCTGGTCGAGCTGCTGCACCTGGTCGAAGCCGCCTTCGGCAACAAGGACGCGCTGCAGGCCCTGATCGCGAGCATCGGCTACAAGACCACCGCACCGGTCGGCTCGCTCAACGAGACGGTGATCATGCTGGTGGTGCTGGCGCTGATCGACGTGGTGATGATCTCCAACCTGCTGATCATGGTGATCGTGGGCGGCTACGAGACCTTCGTGAGCCGCATGGACCTCGAAGGCCACCAGGACCAGCCCGAGTGGCTGAGCCACGTGAACGCCTCGGTGCTCAAGGTGAAGCTGGCCACCGCCATCATCGGCATCAGCTCGATCCACCTGCTCAAGACCTTCATCAACGCAGACAACTACACCGACAAGGTGCTGATCGCGCAGACCGTGATCCACATCGCGTTCCTGTTCTCGGCCATGGCCATCGCCTACACCGACAAGCTGATGAACGAGGCGGCCGCCGCCAACGCCCACCACTAGGAAGGCGTGTCCCAGGCCGGCACTTCGGTGAAGCGCTCGGCCAGGAAATCGAGCAAGGTGCGCAGCGCAGACGACATGTGCTTGCGCGAGGCGTACACCGCATACACCCCCAGCACCTGCGGCTCGTGATCGGGAAAGAGCGACACCAGCTCGCCCGATTGCAGCAACCCCGACGTCAGATAGGTGGGCAGCATCGCGATGCCCGCCCCGGCCCGCGCCAGCGCCATCAGGCTGGCCGCGTCGTTGGTCGAGAGGTTGCCGGCCACGGCCACCGAGACCGGCAGGCCGTCGGCCTTGCGCGTGAAGTTCCACAGGCTCCGGCCGAAATACGAATGCGTGAGGCAGTTGCGCTGCGCCAGCTCTTCCACGCGCTGCGGCTGGCCGTGCGTCTTCAGGTAATCGGGTGTCGCGCAGACCACCGAACGGCACACCGAGAGCCGGCGTGCGATGAGGTTCGGATCGATCTCGGACGACACGCGGATCGCAAGGTCGATGCGCTCGTCCACCAGGTTCACCGCGCGGTCGAGCAGTACCAGGTCGACCGCCACGCCCGGGTAGCGCCGCACGTAGTCGGCCACCGCGCCGGCCAGCTGCGCCTGCGCGAACGAGGTGCTGGCCGTGATGCGCAGCTGCCCGCTCGGCGCCTCGGCGGGGTGGCGCACCGCCGCCTGCATGTCGCCCGCGAGTTCGAGCACCTGGCGGCAGCGCGGCAGCAACTCTTCGCCAGCGGCCGTAAGGCTCAGGCGGCGCGTCGTGCGGTGCAGCAGGCGTGCGCCGGTCCATTGCTCCAGTTCGGCCACGTAGCGCGTGACCACCGGGCGCGACAAGTCGAGCTTGTCGGCCGCGGCCGAGAGGCTGCCCGCGTCCACCACGGTCACGAACACCCGCATTGCGTTCAATCGGTCCATTCGAACGATTTTAGGAATAAAGAAGCGCGGAATTCGAGGTATTTCTTTCGAAACCAGAAACCTAAGATGCGGTTCATCCCTTCCCAACCTTTTGACTGGAGTCCCTCATGAGCCACATCGCCATCCTCGGCGCCACCGGACGTGCCGGCGGCCGCCTTCTCGACGAAGCGCTGCGCCGCGGCCACACCGTGACGGCCATCGCCCGCCATGCCAGCGCGAAGCTGGCCGGCCGTGCCAACGTCAAGACCGTCGATGTCGACGCGCTCGACGCCGCCGCCCTCGAAAAGGCCGTGGCCGGCCATGACGCCGTGTTCAGCGCCGCGCACTTCGCCACCGTGCCGCCCGCGGCCGTCATCGAACCCGTCAAGCGCGCGGGCGTGAAGCGCCTGCTGGTGGTCGGCGGCGCCGGCAGCCTGTTCGCAGCGCCCGGCCTGAAGGTGATCGACACGCCGAACTTCCCCGATGCCTACCGCGCCGAAGCCACGGCTGGCGGCGTGTTCCTGGACGCGCTGCGCAACGAGAAGGACCTCGACTGGACCTTCCTGTCGCCCTCGGCCGAATTCGTCGAAGGCGAGCGCACCGGCAAGTTCCGCCTCGGCAAGGACGACCTGCTGGTGAGCGCCGAAGGCCGCAGCTGGATCAGCTTCGAGGACTACGCGATCGCGTTCATCGACGAGCTCGAGAAGCCCGCGCACTCGCGCCAGCGCTACACGATCGGCTACTGATCGATCGGCCGGCAACGAAAAAGGACCCTCGCGGGTCCTTTTTTCATGAGCGAGCCGGATCAACGACCTGTCATGTTCTCCGGCACCACCCACTGGTCGAACTGCTCGGCCGTCAGGTGCCCCGACGCGATCGCCGCCTCGCGCAGGCTCGTGCCTTCCTTGTGCGCCTTCTTCGCGATGTAGGCCGACTTGTCGTAGCCGATGTGCGTGTTCAACGCCGTCACCAGCATCAGCGAGCGCTGCACCAGTTCCGTGATGCGTTCGCGGTTCGGCTCGATGCCCACGGCGCAATGGTCGTTGAAGCTCACCATGCCGTCGGCCAGCAGGCGCACGCTCTGCAGGAAGTTGTGCGCCACCATCGGGCGGAACACGTTCAGCTCGAAGTTGCCCGAGGCGCCGCCGATGTTGATGGCCACGTCATTGCCGAACACCTGCGCGGCCAGCATCGTCACGGCCTCGCTCTGGGTCGGATTGACCTTGCCCGGCATGATCGACGAGCCCGGCTCGTTCTCGGGAATGCTCAGCTCGCCGATGCCGCTGCGCGGGCCGCTCGCGAGCCAGCGCACGTCGTTGGCGATCTTGTTCATGCTGGCGGCGAGCGTCTTCAGCGCGCCGTGGGCATGCACCAGCGCATCGACGCTGGCCATGGCTTCGAACTTGTTCGGCGCGGTCACGAACGGCAGGTTCGTGAGCTTCGCGAGTTCGGCCGCGACCTGCTCCGCGTAGCCCTTGGGCGCGTTGAGCCCGGTGCCGACGGCCGTGCCGCCCAGCGCCAGTTCGCACAGGTGCGGCAGCGCGGCGCGCACGTGCGCCTCGCCGTGCGCCAGCTGCGCCACGTAGCCCGAGAACTCCTGGCCCAGCGTGAGCGGCGTGGCGTCCTGCAGGTGGGTGCGGCCGATCTTCACGATGTCGGCAAAGTCTTCGGCCTTCTTGGCCAGCGTGCCGCGCAGCTTGGCGATGGCGGGCAGCAGCTTGTGCGTGATGGCTTCCACGGCCGCCACGTGCATGGCGGTGGGGAACACGTCGTTGCTCGACTGGCTGCGGTTCACGTCGTCGTTCGGGTGCACCAGGCGCCCCTCCCCGCGCTCGCCGCCGAGCAGTTCGCTGGCCCGGTTGGCCAGCACCTCGTTGACGTTCATGTTGCTCTGCGTGCCCGAGCCGGTCTGCCAGACCACGAGCGGGAACTCGCCCGGGTGCTTGCCGGCAATGACCTCGTCGGCCGCGGCCACGATGGCGTGGGTCTTCCTCTCGTCCTGCAGGCCCAGCGCGTGATTGACCACGGCCGATGCGCGTTTGACCTGGGCCAGCGCCTTGATGATCTCGCGCGGCTGCTGCTCGCCGGAGATGTCGAAGTTCTGCAGCGAGCGCTGCGTCTGTGCGCCCCACAGCTTGTCGGCCGGCACGTCGATCGGGCCGAAGGTGTCGCGCTCGGCACGGGTCTTGGGAGAAGTCGTCATGAGAAAAATGGCTCCGCAGTCTTGGATGGTTGCGCCGCTTGTCGGGCGCGATGCCGAGTATGGTCTCGATAAGAATGGCTCGCATCTGACGAGGCCTTTCGCCCGGGTCCCACAGACACGATACGCCTGCGGGTTGACTCGCGTCATGCCAAAAAGTTATAATTAGCGGCTTCCGACGACCAACAAGTCATGTTGGTCACCCTTGCACTACTCGCGGATCTGCGAATCCCGTCGCGGTGCAAGGCCCTTCACGCCGGGCCCAGCCCGGCAAACCGGCCGGATCTTTTTTCCGGCCCCATTGCCACGTCACGCTCATCCAGGCGGCGCCCCTCGACCAGGCCCGTTGTCTGCGAATGAAGCATCCGGCGGGCACTGGCTTCGTCGCCAAGTCGTCTTCAGTGCCTGTCGGCAGCCCTCGGGGCTCGCCGGGCCATTGCATGCGCATGCGCAATCTTCATGCGCGCTGTCGGGCAGCTCCCTCATCGGGCTGATGGCGTGGCCGTTGCCGCCCTCCGGGGCGGTGCTGTGTCCACCCTTCACTCAAGGAGCCCCGGCATATGGCCAAAGGAATTCTCATCGACCATGTCTTCAAGGTGTTCGGCGACTCGCCCGAACAAGCCCTCGAGCTGGTCCGCCAAGGTTTTTCCAAGAAGGAAATCCTGGCGAAGACCGGCCAGTCGATCGGCGTGTTCGATGCCACCTTCGAGATCCAGGCCGGCGAGATCTTCGTGATCATGGGCCTGTCGGGCTCGGGCAAGTCGACGCTGGTGCGCCTGTTGAACCGGCTCATCGAGCCGACCGCCGGGCGCATCGTGATCGACGGCGCCGACATCAACGAGCACTCCGACAGCAAGCTGCGCGCGCTGCGCCGCAAGGACATCAGCATGGTGTTCCAGTCGTTCGCGCTGATGCCGCACATGACGGTGCGCGAGAACACCGCCTTCGGCCTGGAGCTGTCGGGCACGCGCAAGAAAGACCGCCTCGCGCAGGCCGACCTCGCGCTCGCGCAAGTGGGCCTTTCGGGCTGGGGCGACAGCTACCCCGACGAACTCTCGGGCGGCATGCAGCAGCGCGTGGGCCTGGCGCGCGCGCTGGCGTCCGACCCGTCGATCCTGCTGATGGACGAGGCCTTCTCGGCGCTCGACCCGATCATCCGCACCGAGATGCAGTCGGAGCTGCTGCGGCTGCAGCAGGTGCAACGCCGCACCATCGTCTTCATCTCGCACGACCTGGACGAAGCCATGCGCATCGGCGACCGCATCGCGATCATGAAGGACGGCCACGTGATCCAGGTCGGTACGCCCGACGAGATCCTGCGCAGCCCGGCCGACGACTACGTGCGCAGCTTCGTGCGCGGCGTGGACGCGGCGGCGGTGTTCAAGGCGGCCGACATCGCGCGCAAGTCGCTCACCGTGGTGTGCGAGCACCCCGAGCGCGGCGCGCGCGCGGCGCTCAAGCTGCTCGAAGACCAGGACCGCGACTTCGCCTACGTGACCAGCCCGACCAAGCGCTTCCTGGGCGTGGTCTCGGCCGACACGCTGCGTGGCGCACTCGACGGGCATTCGGGCCCGCTCGGCTTGCAGCACGCCTTCCTCGAGGACCTGCCGCGCATCGACGCCGAGGCCCCCGTGGCCGGCCTGATCGGCCAGCTCGCGCAGGCGCCGTGCGCACTGCCGGTCGTGGCTGGTGACGGCCGTTTCTGCGGCGCGATCAGCAAGACGACGCTGCTGCGCTTCCTCGACCGCGACACGCCGCCGATCGAACCCGTCTCGCCGCACGCCGCGCCCGCACTCGCCGCCGAGCCGCACTGAATTCACGAAGGACCTTGAACGATGAACGACACCACATTGCCTTCCGACCTGAACGCGCCCCTGCTGGACACCCCCGTCCTGGACACGCCCGCCGCGCACCCTGCTGCCCTCGATCCGTGGGAAGCCATCTCGGCCGCACCTGACACCTCGACCGCCAGCGCCTGGCTCGATGCGCCGGCGAACGCCGCGCACGCCCTCGCGGGGCAGGCCGACACCGCCACCAACGGCTTCGCGCTGCACCGCCTGTGGGACGGCTCGCTGCCCGTCGAGGCCTGGATCAACCAGGGCCTGGGTTGGGTGGTGGAACACTTCCGTCCCTTCTTCCAGACGGTGCGCCTGCCCATCGACAGCACGCTCAACTCGGTGCAGGGCCTGCTCACCGCCCTGCCCGCGCTGCCGATGATCGCGCTCATCGGCCTGCTCGCCTGGCAGTTCGCCGGCCGCGCGCTGGCCATCGGCACCGTCGTGTCGCTGATGCTGGTGACCGTGCTGGGCATCTGGCCCGAAGCCATGGTCACGCTGTCGCTGGTGCTGACCTCATTGGTGTTCTGCATGGTCATCGGCCTGCCGCTGGGCGTGCTGCTGGCCAGCAACGACCGCGCCCAGCGCGTGATGCGCCCGGTGCTCGACGCCATGCAGACCACGCCGGCCTTCGTGTACCTCGTGCCGGTGGTGATGCTGTTCGGCATCGGCAACGTGCCGGGCGTGATCGTGACCATCGTCTTCGCGCTCGCCCCGCTGGTGCGCCTGACCAACCTCGGCCTGCGCCAGGTGCGCCCCGACCTCATCGAGGCCGCGCGCGCCTACGGCGCCTCGCCCTGGCAGATGCTCGTGAAGGTGAAGCTGCCGCTGGCCATGCCCTCGATCATGGCGGGCATCAACCAGGCGCTGATGCTGTCGCTGTCGATGGTGGTGATCGCCTCGATGATCGCCGTGGGCGGCCTTGGCCAGATGGTGCTGCGCGGCATCGGCCGGCTCGACATGGGCCTGGCCACCGTCGGCGGCCTGGGCATCGTGCTGCTGGCGATCACGCTGGACCGCCTGACGCAGGCCATGGGCAAATCGCGCCGCAGCGCCGGCCATCGCTGGTGGTACACGGGACCGGCCGGCCTTGCGCTGCGCACGCTGCAGCGCCTCGTGGGCACGCCCTCGCGCGGCTCGCACGCCGACGACGCCGTGCCCGCGCTTTCCGCGCAAGCGCACTGACCGTCACGGAGGACAACCACGCATGAAGACCACCCGCCTCTTCCTTGCCCGCGGCCTCCTGGCGCTGGGCTTCGTCGCCTTCGGTGCGACCGCACAGGCCGCCAACGACCTGCCCGGCCAGGGCATCACCGTGCAGCCGCTGAAAAGCTCGCTCGCCGAGGAAGCCTTCCAGACGCTCCTGGTGATGCGCGCGCTCGAGAAGCTCGGCTACACGGTCGAGCCGATGAAAGACCTGGAGCCCGCCACCGAGCACCTGGCCATTGCCAATGGCGACGCCACCTTCATGGCCAACCACTGGAGCCTGCTGCACGCCGACTTCTACAAGAACAGCGGCGGCGACGCCAAGCTGTGGCGCCAGGGCACGTACTCCGACGGCGCGGTGCAGGGCTACCTGATCGACCGCAAGACCGCCGAGCAGTACAACATCACCAACCTCGCGCAGCTGAAGGACCCGGCGATTGCGAAGCTGTTCGATGCCGACGGCGACGGCAAGGCCGACCTCACCGGCTGCAACCCCGGCTGGGGCTGCGAACTGGCCATCGAAAACCACCTGAACGCCTACCAGCTGCGCGACAGCGTGACCCACAAGCAGGGCAGCTACGCGGCGCTCATGGCCGACACCATCGCGCGCTTCAAGCAGGACAAGCCGATCCTCTACTACACCTGGACGCCCTACTGGGTCAGCGCCGTGCTGCGCCCGGGCGCCGACGTGGTCTGGCTGCAGGTGCCCTTCTCCCCCGCGCAGGCCGGCGCGCAGGTCGACACCCGGCTGCCCAACGGCCGCAACTACGGCTTCCTGGCCAACGAGCAGCGCATCGTCGCCAACCGGGCCTTCATCGAGAAGAACCCCGCCGCCGGCCGCCTGTTCGAGGTGATGAAGCTGCCGATCAGCGACATCAACGCGCAGAACCTGCGCATGAGCGAAGGCGCGAACAGCATGCAGGACGTGACGCGCCACACCGACGGGTGGATTCGCGTGCACCAGGCGACGTTCGACGGCTGGATTGCGCAGGCGCGCGCCGCAGCAAACTAGCAGCGCAGTGCCCGCCGGACGGGCCACGGAACGCCGTGGCCCTCGCGCCTCGGCACCGAAAAAGAGGCGCGAAACGCGCCGTGCCCCCTACACTTTCGGCTTAAACCAAGCGGGAGGGGAACGGATGGCAGGCTCTGACATTGGCTTGATGAATGCCGTGATCGCGGCCTCGCGCGCCCCATCGAACGCATCGCGCTGGGCCGACACGCTCGAGGCGCTGTGCCTGCGGTTCAACGCCACGGCCGCGTGCATCCACACCCCGCGCAGCACGAGCGCCGACCGCTCGCTGTTCGTCGATCACGGGCTGCCCACCCACACGGTGCCCGACTACGTCCAGTACTGGTCGGCCAAAGATCCCTGGATGGCCGGCGCGGCAGACAAGGAAATCTGCGTGCGCACCGGCGAATGCGGCATCGGCCGCGAGCTGTGCGACTGGGACGCACTGGGCAAGCTCGACTACTTCCACGAATTCGCGGCGCCCACCGGCGTGAAGGGCCTGTTGGCCATGATCGTCGACGACGGCACGCAGCCCTTCGTTGCGCCGTTCACGGCGATCGGCCTGTACCGGCGCCCCGGGCTCGAGGAGTTCAGCTACCAGGACAAGCGCGTCTTCGAGTCGGTACACGCCCCGCTGCAACTGGCGCTGCACGCGCACTGGGCGCTCGGTCGCAGCACCCAGGCCGGCCAGACCTCGCTGGCGCTGCTCGACGTGGTGCCCAAGCCGCTGCTGGTGCTGTCCCACGCCGGTGAGGTGCTGTACGCGAACGCGGCCGGCGCGGCCCTGCTGTCGCGCAACGACTGGGCGGGCACGCAGCACGGCAAGCTGGTCCGGCTGGGCACGCTGGATGCCGATGCCGTGGCGGCATCGCTGCGCCTGGTGCGGCAAGGCCTGCTCCAGACGCATGCGCTCTGGCAGCGCGGGAACGACGACACCGGGGCCTCGGCCACGGCGCGGCTGGTTCCGCTCGAAGAAAGCAATGCGTGCCGCCTGGCCTGGCCGACCGCGGTCGCGTTGTTGATGATCGACGAGCCGCAGGAAGACCACCAGGCCCGCAGGCTGCAGCAGGTCGCGACGCAATACAGGCTCACGGAGGCGGAGATGCGGGTGATCGCCGAGTTGGTCGACGGCACCCGTCCGGCCGAGTTTGCGCAGCGCCACGGCATCTCCGTGCACACCGTGCGCACGCACCTGCGCAACATCTTCGACAAGACCGGGCTGCGCCGCCAGAGCGACCTGATCCGCCTGGCCGGCATGCCGCGACGCTGAACGCTCGCCCCTTTTTCTTCTACTTGATTTGAGCGATGCCGGAGCGCACGGCGCCGCGGACACTCGCCCGAGGAGCGCGGCGCCCACAGCGGGTGTGCGGATGCCGTGGTCATCCTGCATCCCATCCCTGGAGCCCTCGCCCATGAAGCCCTCATCGCATCGCGCATGCACGGTCCGCCCGGTTCGCGCCGGCGTCGCCGTCCTCTTTCTCCTGGCCCTGCATCGCATGGCCGCCGCGCAAACGGCGCCGGTGTGCGAGCACGATGCCGTCGTCACCGAGCGCTTCATTCCCGTGGAGATGCTGACCGGCAACCCGATGCCCGAGACCCGCGAACTGAAATTCACCGAGGTCGACCGACGCTATCCCTTCATTGACGTGCATCCCGACGGCAAGCTCGGTGCGGGAGACGTCACCCTGAAGGGCCCGACGAAGTACGTGGGCTACGCCGGCAAGGAGTTCGAGGTGTACGAACGCACGGTGCCCCGGTCGCACGAGCGCTTTGCGCTCACGCCCGACGGCACGGCCATCGGCCGCGTCTACGACCAGCGTTTCGGCCAGTCCTACAACGAAGGCAAGTTCCCGGTCGGCCTCTGGCAGCAAGGCCAGAAGCGCAGCTACGACACGCTGTACGGCCAGCGCAGCGCCGTGTCGTCGCTCGAGATCGAGAAGCTCTCGTGCACCTACGACGGCATTGCGGGCGCCTTGCAGTACCGCTGGAAAACGAACAACGGCCTCGACTACGCCTATGTCTACGCGCCGGGTCGCGGCATCGTGCAGGTCTTCACGTACAAGAACGGGCGCTGAACAACCGGCGCTGGATCTTTTGCATGGCGCGTACTTGATTTGAAGGATGTCGCTGCCCCTGTCCATCGAAATACTTCGCACGGCCAAGCACCTAGAGGGGGTGCTTCAACAACCGAGGAGAAGAAGATGGCGAGTGCGTTCCTGCGTTCAAAAGTGTGTGCGGCCTGCGTGGCCCTGATGGCCGTGGCCGCGTGTGGCGGAGGCAGCGGCGGTGGGGGTGGCGGGTCGTTCTTTCCCATCGGTGGCACGCCGGCCCCCGCCGAGCCGGCCGGCCCTGCCGACCCCACCCCGCAGGAGCCCGCGGACGCCGGGTTCGCGGTCAAGGTCATGGACGGCGCCCTGCGCAACGCCGTGGTGTTCCTCGACAAGAACAACAACGGCCTGCTCGACACCGACGAACCCAGCGCGCGCACAGACGCCGAAGGCAACGCCACGCTGCAGATCGCGCCCGCCGACCGCGGCACGGCGCCGGTGGTGGCGCTGGTCGGCACCGACGCGGTGGACGCCCAATCGGGCCCTGTCACGACGGCCTATGTGCTGAAGGCCCCGGCGGACAAGGCGCAGCTGGTCACGCCGTTCACGACCCTGATCAACCAGCTCGTCGAGAACACGGGGGCCACCTCCGAACAGGCCGAAGCCAATCTGCGGGAGCAGCTGGGCCTGGCCAACGATCTCTTTGCAGACTACAGCACGGACCACCCGAACGCCTCGATGGCGACGACGCTGGTCCGGATTGCGCAGAAGCTGAGCGTGCAACTGGCCGGCCAGGTCGGCATGCCCGACGGGCTCGGCGGCAACATCAGCGCGGGGGACATCGCCAAGGAAACGCAGAACATGCTGCTGGACCGGCTGCTCGGGCTGCGTTTCGGTTTCAGCACGTCGTTCGCCAAGACCTCCTGCGCGGGCGGCCCTGCGGTCGATACGTGCCAGGGCTATATCGACTCGCTCTCCACCTACTACGTGACCGACGCACGGGAGAGCCAGCTCAACAAGCCCCTGGCCCTCTTTGCCGCGGTAACGGCCAGCAAGAGCATCGCCGCAGCGCCCGCCGTGACGGAGCCCGACGCGCCCGCGCCGGCGGGCATTCTCGACTTCCTGACTCTGACGAACACCACCAACTGGTCGCGGCGCCTCCTGCTCTCCACGACGGAAGAAGTCACGCCCGTCAACGGGATCGTGCGCTTTCGCGACTTTCGCAACAGCAGCACCAACGGCACGCTGGCCACCTGGTCCTACGGCGGCTCTCCCGCACGGCAGAACGACCTTCACTGGAGCGGCAGCGCATGGGTGACCTGCCCGGTGGGCTTCCAGAGCACCAGCACCGTGCGCGACGCCAGATCGGTGAGCACGAGCGACTACTGCGCAGGCGCGAACACGGGCGTCAGCAAGCGCACGTCCGTCGACATCAGCGGCCAGCCGATGTCGGTGGTGGTCGCAGGGATCAAGACCTATCCCTACACGAGCAGCGGCCCCTACGGCCAGTCGTATGCGAACTGGGGCCCCGACCTTCCGCTGACCGAGATCATCACGACACTGAGCCCCTTCACGTTCCCCCCCGGCTCGACGCTCTACTACCAGGGCGCCCTGGACCTGTCGAACGCGCCGGGCTACGACGCGATCGAAGCCAACAAGCTCAACGTCGCGGCGGCGGACGTCGCCGCGGGCGGCGATTCGCGGCTCGATCCCACCATTGCCTGCCTGGTGTCCACAGCCCCGGGCACCCCGGCCTCGACGCTGGACGAGGTGATTGCGCGCAGCCCCGGCCGCGCCTGCTTCCACGCGCCCGGCCCGCTCGCCGGCACCGCGTTCCCGAGCGGCGACCGCAACGAGGGCTGGGGCGGCACCACGACGAACCTGGGCACGCTCGGCAACGCGCCGCTGGGCACCACGGCCACGGCGACCGGCTACTACACGACCAACACGCTGGTGCGCGTGAGCTTCGCGGGCGGCGCCAGTAAGGTCGTGACCTTCTACGAATGCAAGCAGCGCGCCGTCAACGGCTCGGCCCGCAACTGCGATGTGGTCGGCACCGGCAGCTACACAATCACCCAGATGGGCGACGCGCGCGTGATGCGCTTCGGCTCGGTCCCGGGCCAGCACACGTTCCTCGGCTCGGACCGCGTGCTGATCGAGCGCGACGGCGCCGTGTTCGTGGGCAGCCAGGGGAAGGCCGTGGCGAAGAAGCAGATCCGCATGAACCTCAAGGCGGCCAACGCCATGTTCGAGGCGTTCACCACGCTGGGCTACGTCGGCCTGTCGCAGATCACCCCCTGACAAGACCACCAGGGTGCAGTCGAAAAAGGGGCTCCGGCCCCTTTTTTCATGGGGCTGGCCGCATCCCGAGGGGCATTGCGCCGGGGAAAGTAGCCGGTATCGGTGGCTGAGATAATCGAGGGCGTTCCCCCTCCAAGAAGACTCCCCACCATGACGACCACGATCCAGCAGGCCGACCTGATCGAATCGATCAGCGCCGCGCTCCAGTACATCAGCTACTACCACCCCGCGGACTACATTGCCCATTTGGCCAAGGCCTACGAGCGCGAGCAGAGTCCCGCCGCCAAGGACGCCATTGCGCAGATCCTGACCAACAGCAAGATGAGCGCCACGGGCCACCGCCCGATCTGCCAGGACACCGGCATCGTCAACGTGTTCCTCAAGGTAGGCATGGACGTGCGCTGGGGCGGCTTCACCGGTTCGCTGGACGACGCCATCAACGAAGGCGTGCGCCGCGGCTACAACCACCCCGACAACACGCTGCGCGCCTCGGTCGTGGGCGACCCGCAGTTCGATCGCAAGAACACCAAGGACAACACGCCCGCCGTGATCTTCACCGAGATCGTTCCCGGCAACACCGTCGAGGTGACGGTGGCCGCCAAGGGCGGCGGCAGCGAAAACAAGAGCAAGCTGGTCATGCTGAACCCCGGCGACAGCGTGGTTGACTGGGTGCTCAAGACCGTGCCGACCATGGGCGCCGGCTGGTGCCCGCCCGGCATGCTGGGCATCGGCATCGGCGGCACGGCCGAGAAGGCCGCGCTGATGGCCAAGGAAAGCCTGATGGACGACCTGGACATGCACGAGCTGCAGGCCAAGGCCGCCTCGGGCGCCGAGCTCACCAAGGTCGAGGCGCTGCGCCTCGAACTGTTCGAGAAGGTCAATGCCCTGGGCATCGGCGCGCAGGGCCTGGGCGGCCTGGCCACCGTGCTCGACGTCAAGATCCAGATGTACCCCACGCACGCGGCCAGCAAGCCCGTGGCGATGATCCCCAACTGCGCGGCCACGCGCCACGCGCACTTCGTGATGGACGGCAGCGGCCCGGTCTACCTCGATCCGCCGTCGCTCGACCTGTGGCCCGACGTGAACTGGGCACCCGACGAAAAGAAGAGCAAGCGCGTCGACCTGAACAAGCTCACGCCCGCCGAAGTCGCCAGCTGGAAGCCGGGCGACACGATCCTGCTGAACGGCAAGATGCTCACGGGCCGCGATGCCGCACACAAGCGCATCCAGGACATGCTGGCCAAGGGCGAGAAGCTGCCGGTCGACTTCAAGAACCGCGTCATCTACTACGTCGGCCCGGTCGATCCGGTCGGCAGCGAAGCCGTGGGCCCCGCCGGCCCGACCACCGCCACGCGCATGGACGGCTTCACCGAGATGATGCTGGCCGAAACCGGCCTGATCGCCATGATCGGCAAGGCCGAGCGCGGCCCGGTCGCCATCGAGGCCATCAAGAAGCACAAGAGCGCCTACCTCATGGCCGTGGGCGGCGCCGCCTACCTCGTGAGCAAGGCCATCAAGACCGCCAAGGTGGTGGGCTTCGAAGACCTGGGCATGGAAGCCATCTACGAATTCGACGTGGTCGACATGCCCGTGACCGTGGCGGTCGATGCCGGCGGCACCAGCGCGCACATCACCGGCCCGGCCGAGTGGCAAAAGCGCATCGCCAGCGGCGAGTTCAAGACCATTCCGCTGGAAGTCGCTTGAACCCGATCGGCGTGTTCGACAGCGGCGTCGGGGGGCTGAGCACGCTCGCCGCGCTGCAGGCCGAGCTGCCGACGGAACGCTTCGTCTACTTCGCCGACACCGCGAATGCGCCATATGGCGAGCGCGGCGACGCCTACGTCATCGCGCACTCGCGACAGGTGGTCGAACACCTGCTGCGCGCGCACGACATCAAGGCGCTGGTGGTGGCCTGCAACACGGCCACCACGGCGGCGATCCACGTGCTGCGCGCCGAATTCCCGGCGCTGCCCATCGTCGGCCTGGAGCCGGCGCTCAAGCCCGCCGTGGCGACGAGCCGCACGGGCCACATCGCGGTGCTGGCCACGCGCGGCACGCTGGCCAGCGCCCGGTATGCAGCGCTGCGCGATTCCTTCGCAGGCGCGACGACTGTGCGGCCCGTGCCGTGCGACGGCCTCGTGAAGGCCATCGAAGGCTTTGACAGCGCCACCATCGCCGCGCTGTGCGAGCGCTACATGGCGGAAGCGGGCCCCTTCGGCGACGGGCCAGGCGAGGTCGACACCGTGGTGCTCGGTTGCACGCACTATCCGCTCGTGAAAGACGAACTGCAGCGCCACGCACCGCCGACGCTGCGCTTCATCGACACCGGCGCACCGGTCGCGCAGCAGACGCGCCGCGTGCTGGCGTCGCTCGGCCGGCTGGCCGACGACGGCAGCGAAGGCGCTCTGGTGCTCGAAAGCAGCGGCGACCTGGCGGTGCTCGAAGCCGCCGCGGCGCGCTGGCTGCCTGCACGCGCGCAAAACGCTTCGCTGCCTGCGGCAAGCGCCGCCTGACATCACTACTTCACCGGCCATGCGCCCCCTCTTCCTCCTGCGTCATGCACTGGTCCTGCTGGGCCTGGCCTCGGCCGCCGGCCTGGGCCACGCCGCCTGCGAAAGCGGGCTGGCCGAGCGCATGCACGCCAAGCTCTATCCGAAGCAGCCGCTCGACGAGCGGCTGGCCGCCTGCAAGGTCTGGCCGGCGTTCCCTGGCCGCAGCATCGTGGTGCTGCCCATGCCGCGCGAGACCACGGACAAGGGCGCCAAGGTCTTCGACCTCGCGCTGCTGCTGATCCAGCGGCCCGACAACGGCAACACCGACCGCGACACGGTGATCGGGCGGATCTTCCTGCCCGAGGCGCTCGACGAAGACGCCACCACCTCGATCCAGGAAATCCGCGTCGACACCTCGCGCTACGTGCTGTCGCCCGACACACGCGCCTTCGGCCTGCGCGTGCGCTACCGCGGCAACAGCCCGACCTCGGGCCCGCAGGCCAGCGAAACCGTGCGCCTGTATGTGCAGCGCGGCAACAAGCTGCAGCAGGTACTGCAGGAGGTCGAGCTCGACCACGACAACGGCGGCTGGGACGCCACCTGCACCGGCCACTTCGAGAAGCTGCGCACCATGCTGTCGGTCGCCCGCACCACGAGCAACGGCTTGGCCGACCTGCAGCTGTCGCGCACGCTGGTGCAAAGCCGCGCGCAGGAACAGGAAGACCAGGGCTGCGTCGAGAAAGCGCTGCCCGCCAAGTTCAGCACCGTGACGCTGCGCTATGACGGCGAGCGCTACAAGGTGCCGAAGTCGCTGCAGCAGACGCCCTGAGGCGCCGGGGCGCCGCTATCGCGCAGCAGCCTTGTCGTGCAGCGCCGCCTTGCGGCCGCGCTGCATGTCGATCGGCAGCAGCAGCAACAGCCCGCCGATGAACAGCACGGCCGTCGAAAGGATCGCGATGCGCTGGTTGCCGCCGGTGGCCCAGGTGATCGCACCGAAGCTCAGCGGGCCGATGATGCTGGCCAGGCGCGTGGCAAAGGTCCAGAGCCCGAAGAACTCGGCGAGCTGCTGCGGCGGCGCAAGGTAGCCCGTCATCGCGCGCCCGGCCGACTGGCTCGAGCCCATTGCCAGCCCCGCGATGGCGGCGGCCCACCAGAAGCCGCCCTTGGTCGTGACCCATGCGGCGATCACGCACACCGCGATCCACGCGAGCAGCGTGGCGGCCAGCGACACCTTGTGGCCGATGCGGTCCTGCACGTAGCCGAAGGCGAAGGCGCCGAGCGCGGCCGCGACGTTGAGCACGAAGATCAGCACCATCGTCTCGCTCGCGACGAAGCCGATCACCTGCTCGGCGTAGATCGCGGCCAGCGTGATCGCGACCGCCACGCCGCCCTGGTAGCAGACGGTGCAGACCAGCAGCCACATGAAGTCGCGGTAGGCGCGGGCCTGCTGGAAGGTGGCGCGCAACTGCCGCCAGGCGCTGTCCTCGCCTCGACTGGCCTGCGGCACGGCGCGTTCGGGCAGCAGCGCAAAGGTGACGCAGGCGGCCACGCCGTAGATCGCTGCCGTGATCAGCATCGTGACCGGCACGAAGTGCGCCGCCGGCAACCCGCGCGCCTGCGACCACAGCACGTATGCCAGGCACAACCCCAGCGCCAGCATGCCGCCGACATAGCCGAAGGCCCAGCCCCAGCCGCTCACCTTGCCCATGCCTTCGGCCGTCGCCAGCTCGGGCAGGAAGGCGCCCGTCAGCGACTCGCCGTAGGAATAGAACGCGTTGGAGACGATCACCAGCGCCATCGCGAGCGCAACGCCCATCGGGCCGCCCGCGAAGCCCGGCGTGAGCGCCAGAGCCGCCGTGGCGAGCACGCAGCCCGTGGTCGTCATGACCAGCACGCGCTTCTTGGCGGCGCGCAGGTCGGCCCAGGCGCCGATGGCGGGCATCGTGAGCATCACGATGGCGTACGAGGTACTGAGGGCCGCGGTCCACGCGAAGGTGGCCCACGGCGCGCCCTTGGCGATGCCGCCCACGAAGTAGGCGGCGAACACCGCCGTGATCACGACCGTGGTGTAGCCCGAGTTCGCGAAGTCGTACATCGCCCAGCCGAACACCTCGCGCTTGCGCACGCCGGGGCGCAACGCGGAGGCTGGGAACAGGGCCATGCGGCCTTGGGACCGGGCGGTAAGGGAAAGGTCAGTGCAGGTGGCGCGGACGACGGCCACCGCCGTGGCCACCACCGCTGCCGCCGCCGGCCCCACCGGCACCGCGCGGACGCTTGCCGATTTCGAGCGAGTTCACGAGCGCGTCGAAACGGTCGCTGAAGAGGCGGTCGATTTCGGCGACCACGCCGCCCAGTTCGGCGCCGTCGAAGTGGCGTTCCATGAGGTTGACCACGTCTTCGACCAGCAGGTCGCGCTGCACCTGCATGATCGCGGCCGGGTTGGGGCCCACGAACAGCATCAGGAAGTCGTCGCGCGATTCTTCGTCGGGATCACCCTCTTCTTCGTCGAAATCGGTGTCGTAGAAGGTGACTTCGATCGCGGCACCGCGTTCGGAAAGTTCGTTCAGGCCCATGCACATCTCGTCGAGCGCCTGGCGGAAGTCTTCGTCGCCCGGCACGGTCCAGCAGATCTGCAGCGTGTGGTCCTTCTGCTCGAAGCGGATGCCGGGTTCTTCTTCGTAGGTGCTGGTGGCACCGTCGGCCAGCGATTTGGCGCCTGCGTATTTCCAGAGCGGCCGCAGCGCCTCCTGGATCTGCTCGAAGCTCACGTCCGAGCGCAGCGGCACATCGCCATGCACATGGATCTCAAATGGAGCGTTGTAGCGAGGCATCAAATACTCCCTTGTAAATATGGTGGTACCCGGAACGGGGGTCGAACCCGTATGCCCCGATTAAGGAAGCGGCGGATTTTAAGTCCGATGTGTCTACCAATTTCACCATCCGGGCCTCGGGTTGAACATCGACGATAACCCAAATGAAACAAGCCCCGGCAACGTCGGTTGGCGGGGCTTGTGTATCGGAGCCGATCGGTCTTGACGAGAGGGTGGAGGCGCGACCCGGAGTCGAACCGGGCTAGACGGATTTGCAATCCGTTGCATAACCGCTTTGCTATCGCGCCACGCTGAATAACGAAATCGAACTGCGAAAAAAAGGGAAGCTGCTTGCTTCCCTTTTTCAAAACTGGAGCGGGAAAAGAGTCTCGAACTCTCGACCTCAACCTTGGCAAGGTTGCGCTCTACCAACTGAGCTATTCCCGCGTTTCGAGCCTCAAATTATATACCAGTTTTTTGAGGCTTCACAAGTTCTGCAATCAATCGATCAATGTTTGACTGAGCCTTCGACGGCCGGCGCCGCAGCACGCTGCTTGGCCAGTTCGGCCACCGCAGCAGCCGACGCGGCCACCTCTTCGTCGGACAGCGGCTCGGGCATTTTCTCGAGCGCGATCTCGAGCACCTTGTCGATCCACTTCACCGGCACGATCTCGAGGCCGTTCTTCACGTTCTCGGGAATGTCCTGCAGGTCCTTGGCGTTCTCTTCGGGGATCAGCACGGTCTTGATGCCGCCGCGCAAGGCGGCCAGCAGCTTTTCCTTCAGGCCGCCGATGGCGGTGACTTCGCCGCGCAGCGTGATCTCGCCGGTCATCGCGACGTCGGCACGCACCGGGATGCCCGTGAGCGCCGACACGAAGGCCGTCGTCATCGCTGCGCCCGCGCTCGGGCCGTCCTTGGGCGTGGCGCCGTCGGGCACGTGGATGTGGATGTCGCGCTTCTCGAACACCTCGTCCTTGATGCCCAGGCGGCGCGAGCGGCTGCGCACCACGGTGCGCGCGGCCTCGACCGATTCCTTCATCACGTCGCCCAGCGAACCGGTGCGGCTGATCACGCCCTTGCCGGGCATGGTCACGGCTTCGATCGTCAGCAGGTCGCCGCCGACTTCGGTCCACGCGAGGCCGACCACCTGGCCGACCTGGTTCTGCTTCTCGGCCAGGCCGAAGCTGTACTTGCGCACGCCGAGGAACTCGTTGAGGTTCTCGCCGTCGACCGTGACCTTGGGCGTCAGTTGCTTGAGCAGCAGGCCCTTCACCACCTTGCGGCAGATCTTGGAGAGCTCGCGCTCGAGCGAACGCACGCCGGCTTCACGCGTGTAGTAGCGCACGATGTCGCGCACGGCGGCTTCGGTGACGGCCAGTTCGTCGTCCTTCACGCCGTTGTTCTTCATCTGCTTGGGCAGCAGGTACTTGATCGCGATGTTGGTCTTCTCGTCCTCGGTGTAGCCCGAGAGGCGAATGACTTCCATGCGGTCCAGCAGCGCCGGCGGGATGTTCATCGAGTTCGAGGTGGCGACGAACATGACGTCGCTCAGGTCGAAGTCGACTTCCACGTAGTGGTCGCCGAAGGTGTGGTTCTGCTCGGGGTCGAGCACCTCGAGCAGCGCGCTCGACGGATCGCCGCGGAAGTCCGTGCCCAGCTTGTCGATTTCGTCCAGCAGGAACAGCGGATTGCGCGTGCCGATCTTGCTCAGCCCCTGCAGCACCTTGCCCGGCAGCGCGCCGATGTAGGTGCGGCGGTGGCCGCGGATCTCGGCTTCGTCACGCATGCCGCCCAGCGCCATGCGGGTGTACTTGCGGCCGGTCGCCTTCGCGATCGACTGCCCCAGCGAGGTCTTGCCGACACCCGGTGGGCCAACGAGGCACAGGATGGGTGCCTTCACCTTGTCGACGCGTTGCTGCACCGCGAGGTACTCAAGGATGCGGTCCTTGACCTTCTCGAGGCCGTAATGGTCGGCGTTGAGCACGGCCTCGGCATTGGCCAGGTCGTGCTTGATCTTGGTCTTCTTGCTCCACGGCAGGCTGATGAGCACGTCGATGTAGTTGCGCACCACGGTGGCCTCGGCCGACATGGGCGACATCAGCTTGAGCTTCTTGAGTTCGCCTTCGGCCTTCTTCAGACCTTCCTTGGACATCTTGGCGAGCTTGATCTTCTTCTCGATCTCCTCGATGTCCGCGCCCTCTTCACCTTCGCCGAGCTCCTTCTGGATGGCCTTGACCTGCTCGTTGAGATAGAAGTCGCGCTGGTTCTTCTCCATCTGGCGCTTCACGCGGCCACGGATCTTCTTGTCGACGTTGAGGATGTCGACTTCGCGCTCGAGCTGCCCGAACAGGTTTTCCAGGCGCGCCTTGACGTCGTCCAGGTCGAGCACGGCCTGCTTGTTGTCGAGCTTGAGCGGCAGGTGGGCGGCGATGGTGTCGGCCAGGCGGCCGGCGTCGTCGATGCTCGAGATCGAGGTGAGGATCTCGGGCGGGATCTTCTTGTTCAGTTTGACGTACTGGTCGAACTGCTGCATCACCGCGCGGCGCAGCGCCTCGACCTCGGTGCCCTTCTCGCCGCCTTCGGGCGCCTCGACGGGCGTCACGTTGGCCGAGAAATGCGTTTCGCCGTCATCGATGCGGTTCACGCGGGCGCGCTGCTGGCCTTCGACCAGCACCTTCACGGTGCCATCGGGCAGCTTGAGCATCTGCAGGATGGTCGAGACGCAACCGACCTCGAACATGTCCTCGACCGAGGGCTCGTCCTTGGCGGCGGCCTTCTGGGCCACCAGCATGATGCGGCGCTCGGCCTCCATCGCCAGCTCGAGCGCCTTGATGCTCTTCGGGCGACCCACGAAGAGCGGGATCACCATGTGGGGAAACACCACGACGTCCCGCAGCGGCAGCAGCGGCAGGTCGAGGGCTTCGGGGGGCAATGGGGTATGACCAGACATGAGCGTCCTTGTCCTTTAGGCCTTTTTCGCCGTTTCGCGGTACACGAGCAGCGGGGGCTTGTTTTCGTCGATGGTCGATTCCTCGACCACCACCTTGTCGACATTGGTCGCGTTCGGCAATTCGAACATGGTGTCGATCAGCGACTGTTCAAGGATCGAGCGCAGGCCGCGCGCGCCGGTCTTGCGGGCCAGCGCCTTGCGTGCGATCGCCTTGAGCGCCGCGGGACGGATTTCGAGGTCCACGCCCTCCATCTGCAGCAGCTTGGTGAACTGCTTCACCACCGCATTCTTGGGCTCGGTCAGGATCTGAACCAGCGCGTCTTCGCTCAGCTCGGCCAGCGAGGCGACCACGGGCATGCGGCCCACGAGTTCGGGGATCAGGCCGAACTTGATCAGGTCTTCAGGCTCGACTTCGCGGAACACCTCGGTGATGCTGCGCTGGGCCTTGCTCTTTACTGCGGCGCCGAAGCCGATACCCGAGGCCTCGGTGCGGTTTTCGATGACCTTCTCGAGGCCTGCAAAGGCGCCGCCGCAGATGAACAGGATGTTGGTCGTGTCGATCTGCAGGAAGTCCTGGTTCGGGTGCTTGCGACCGCCCTGGGGCGGCACGCTGGCCATGGTGCCTTCGATGAGCTTGAGCAGCGCCTGCTGCACGCCCTCGCCCGACACGTCGCGGGTGATCGAGGGGTTGTCGGACTTGCGCGAGATCTTGTCGATTTCGTCGATGTAGACGATGCCGCGCTGGGCGCGCTCGACCTCGTAGTTGCAGCTTTGCAGCAGCTTCTGGATGATGTTCTCGACGTCCTCGCCCACATAACCGGCTTCGGTCAGCGTGGTGGCGTCGGCCATCACGAAGGGCACGTCGAGCATGCGCGCAAGCGTTTGCGCCAGCAGCGTCTTGCCCGAACCCGTGGGGCCGATCAAGAGGATGTTGCTCTTGCTGAGCTCGACCTCGTCGCCCTTCGTGTTCTTTTCCTTGTGGCGCAGGCGCTTGTAGTGGTTGTAGACCGCCACCGACAGCATGCGCTTGGCCGGCTCCTGGCCGATCACGTAGTTGTCGAGGTTGGTCTTGATCTCCAGCGGCGTGGGCAGGTCGCTGCGCGCGTCGCGCGCTTCCTCACCGGCCGGCAGCTCGTCACGGATGATCTCGTTGCACAGGTCGATGCATTCGTCGCAGATGAAGACCGAAGGGCCCGCGATCAGCTTCTTGACCTCATGCTGGCTCTTGCCGCAGAACGAGCAATAAAGCGTTTTTTCGCTGGAGGTGCCTTTTTTTTCGGCCATGGACTTTTGCCTCGTGACAGGGTATGGACAATGATAACTAAACAAAAACGGCGTTTCCCGTGTGGGAAACGCCGTTTTTGCCTTTTGGGCGCCCGAGGCGCCGGGCGGCATTAACCGCGCTGGGAGACGACCTGGTCGACCAGGCCGTAATCCTTGGCCTCGTCGGCAGTCAGGAAATAGTCGCGCTCGGTGTCCGACTTGACCTTTTCCAGCGGCTGGCCAGTGCGTTCGGCCAGGATGCGGTTCATCTGGTCCTTGGTGCGCAGGATGTCGCGCGCATGGATCTCGATGTCGGTGGCCTGGCCGCGTGCGCCGCCGAGCACCTGGTGGATCATGATCTTGGAGTTGGGCAGCGAGAAACGCTTGCCCTTCTCGCCGGCCGCCAGCAGGAAGGCGCCCATGCTGGCCGCGAAGCCCAGACACATGGTCGACACCGACGGCTTGATGAACTGCATCGTGTCGTAGATCGCCATGCCGGCGCTCACGCTGCCGCCCGGGGAGTTGATGTAGAACGAAATGTCCTTGTCCGGGTTCTCGCTCTCGAGGAACAGCAACTGGGCCACCACGAGGTTGGCGGTCTGGTCGTTGACCTCGCCCACCAGGAAGATGATGCGTTCCTTGAGGAGACGCGAGTAGATGTCATACGACCGCTCGCCGCGGCCCGACTGCTCGACGACCATCGGGATCATGCCGAGGCCTTGAATTTCCTGTGCGCTCATGAATTTGCTCTCCGGAAAATGGATTCGTTCGCTCTGATTGAACTGTACGCCTGAGTGAAATGGGGCTCGTGCCGCAAAGCACAAGCCCCATCGGCGTTGCTGCATGCAGCGACGGAAACCAGCTTACTGCTGCTGCGCCATCAGTTCGTCGAACGACACCGACTTTTCGTTGACCTTGGCCTTGCCCAGCACGAAGTCGGTCACGTTGTTCTCGATGACCACGGCTTCGACTTCCGCCAGGCGGTTGTTGTCGCTGAAGTACCAGCGCACGACATCTTGCGGCTTCTCGTAGCTGGCGGCCAGCTCGTCGATGTGGGCCTTGATCTGCTCGGGCTTGGCCTGCAGGTTGTTGGCACGCACCAGCTCGGCGACCACGAGGCCCAGGCGCACGCGGCGCTCGGCTTGGGGGCGGAACACTTCTTCGGGGATCGGGGCCTTGTCGGCGTCCTTGATGCCGCGCTGCTTGAGCTCGGCGCGGGCGCCGTCGATCATGCGGGCGACTTCCGACTGCACGCTGGCGTTCGGCAGGTCGAGTTCGGCGTTGGCCACCAGGGCGTCCATCACGGCGTTCTTGTTGCGGGCCAGCAGGCGGAACTTCACTTCGCGCTCGAGGTTGCGCTTGATGTCGGCGCGCAGGCCTTCCACGGTGGCTTCGGCGATGCCGAGCGACTTGGCCAGCTGTTCGTTGACTTCGGGCAGGTGCGAAGCTTCGATCTTCTTCACGGTGACCATGAAGTCGGCTTGCTTGCCGGCCACGTCCTTGCCGTGGTAATCGGCCGGGAACGACAGCGGGAAGGTGCGGCTGTCGCCGGACTTCATGCCGCGCACGGCGTCTTCGAATTCCTTGAGCATCTGGCCTTCGCCGACGACGAACTGGAAGTCTTCGGCCTTGCCGCCCTGGAAGGGCTCGCCGTCGATCTTGCCTTCGAAGTCGACCGTCACGCGGTCGTTGTCTTCGGCCACGGCGTCTTGGGCGCGCTGGGCGAAGGTGCGGCGCTGCTTGCGCAGGATGTCCAGGGTCTTGTCGATGGCTTCGTCGCCGACTTCGGCCGACAGCTTCTCGACTTCAGCGCCCGACAGGTCGTTGATCTTGACTTCGGGGAACACTTCGAAGACCGCGTCGAAGGCGAGCTGGCCTTCGGGCGACTCTTCCTTCTCGGTGATGCGGGGCTGGCCGGCGACGCGCAGCTTGGCTTCGTTGGCGGCTTGCGAGAAGGCCTCGCCGACCTTGTCGTTCATGACTTCGTAGTGCACCGAGTAGCCGTAGCGCTGGGCCACGACGTTCATCGGCACCTTGCCGGGACGGAAGCCGTCCATCTTGACGGTGCGCGCGAGCTTCTTGAGGCGCGAATCGACTTCGTTCTGGATGGTGCCGACCGGCAGGGTCAGCGTGATCTTGCGTTCGAGCTTCTCGAGAGTTTCAACGTTCACGGTCATGGTGTCTTCCTTGTGAGGGGTGTGGCTGGTGCGCGGGGCCGGACTCGAACCGGCACGTTCTTGCGAACGTCAGGACCTAAACCTGGTGCGTCTACCAATTTCGCCACCCGCGCGATGCCAAATTTCAGGTGAATGCAAAGGCGGACGGCCTCGGCGCTGCGGAAAAACCGCTGGCCCAAGACCGTCCGCCTGAAATCGGTCAACCGCGCATTTTAAACGCAAGAATGGGGGCCTTCCGGCTTCCCCCTTTGGGGGATTTCACCCACTCTCGCGCAAGGGATACGGGCCGCACGACAACGGCCCCTGAAAAGCGCCTTTTCAGGCGGCAGCGGTTTGCGGCTCCCGCTTGATGCGGAAGGCCGCGGCGTACATGGCCGGCAGCGCCAGCAGCGTCAGCACGGTGGCCACGATCAGCCCGCCCATGATGGCCACGGCCATCGGGCCCCAGAACACGCTGCGCGACAGCGGGATCATCGCCAGCACCGCCGCCGCGGCGGTCAGCACGATGGGGCGCAGGCGCCGCACGGCCGATTCGACGATCGCGTCCCAGGCCGGCACGCCGGCGGCGCGGTCGAGCTCGATCTGGTCGATCAGGATCACGGCGTTGCGCTGGATCATGCCCATCAGCGCGATCACGCCGAGCAGCGCCACGAAGCCGAAAGGCCGGTTCAGCAGCAGCAGCGCGGCAGCCACGCCGGCGATGCCCATCGGGCCGGTGATGAACACCAGCAGCGAGCGGCTGAAGCTGTGCAGCTGCAGCATCAGCAGCGTGAACACCAGGAACAGCATGATCGGCACGCCCGCCACGATCGAGGCCGAGCCCTTGGAGCTTTCCTCCACGGCGCCGGCCACCTCGATGCGGTAGCCGCCCTGCCCGGCCGCATGCCAGCCGGCTTCGAGCTGGCGCAGCTTCGGCAGCAGCTGCTCGGTCACGGTGGCGCCCTGCAGGCCTTCCACCACGTCGCCCTGCACGGTGATCGCGTAGTCGCGGTTCTCACGCCACATCACGCCGGGCTCCCAGGTGAACACCGGACGGGCGATCTGCGTGAGCGGGATCGAACGGCCCGTGGTCGTCGGGATGTAGGCGTTGCCGATGTCCGAGATGGCCTCGCGTTCGTCGGCCGACTGGCGCAGCACGATGTCGATCAGCAGGTCGTTCTCGCGGTACTGGCCGACCGTGGTGCCGCTGAACATGGTGCGCGAAGCTTGGGCGATCGCCTGGCTGGTCACGCCGAGCGCGCGCGCCTTGGCCTGGTCGATTTCGAGGCGGATCACCTTGACCGACTCGTTCCAGTTGTCGTTCACGCCGCGCATGTTGGGGCTCTCGCGCAGCACGGCCTTCACCTCGTCGGCGCGGGCGCGCAGCTGGGCGGGCTCGGTGCCGATCACGCGGAACTGCACCGGGTACGGCACCGGCGGGCCGTTGGGCAGCAGCTTGACGCGGCCGCGCACCTCGGGGAACTCCTCGGCCAGCAAGGCGGGCAGGCGCAGGCGCAGCGTCTCGCGCACCTTCAGGTCCTTGGCCAGCACGATGAGCTGCGACACGTTGGTCTGCGGAAACACCTGGTCCAGTGGCAGGTAGAAGCGCGGCACGCCGGAACCGATCCAGGTGCTGACGGTCTTCACGCCCTCTTCCTTCATCACGCGTTGCTCGACGCGCCTGGCCACCTCTTCGTTGGCGGCGAACGAGGTGCCTTCGGGGAACCAGATGTCCACCATGATCTCGGGCCGGCTCGAATCGGGGAAGAACTGCTGCTGCACCTTGCCCATGCCGACGATGCCCAGCGCAAAGATCAGCACGGTGGCGCCGATGGTCAGCCAGCGGTGCTGCACACACCAGTTCACCGCGCGGCGGAAGCTGTTGTAGAACGGCGTGTCGAACAACTCGTGCGGCGGCGCGTCGGGGTCGTGCGGCTTCACCTTGAGCAGCAGCGTGCCCAGGTACGGCACGAAGTACACCGACACGATCCACGACAGCACCAGCGCAATCACCGTCACCGCGAAGATCGCGAAGGTGTATTCGCCCGTCACCGACTTGGCGATGCCGATCGGCAGGAAGCCCGCCGCCGTGATGAGCGTGCCCGTGAGCATCGGCTTGGCCGTGACGTCGTAGGCGAAGGTGGCGGCGCGGACCTTGTCGTAGCCCTCTTCCATCTTCCGCACCATCATCTCCACGGCAATGATCGCGTCGTCCACCAGGAGGCCCAGCGCGATGATGAGCGACCCCAGCGATATCTTGTGCAGCCCGATGCCGAAGTAGTTCATGGCCAGGAAGGTCACGGCCAGCACCAGCGGAATGGTGATGGCCACCACCAGTCCCGGGCGCATGTCGATGTACCAACCGAAGCGCCCGCCCTTGTGCAGGCCGAGCGCGATGATGCTCACGGCCAGCACGATGGCCACGGCCTCGATGAGCACGCCGACGAATTCGTTGACCGAGCTGGCCACCGACACCGGCTGATCCTGCACCTGGGCCAGCTTCACGCCGGCCGGCAGGCGCTGGTCGATGGTGGCGGTGGTGGCCTTGAGCGCCTTGCCCAGCGCGATGATGTCGCCGCCCTTGGCCATCGACACACCGAGCGCGATCACTTCCCTGCCCTGATGGTGCACCTTGACGGCCGGCGGATCGACGTACCCGCGGCGGATCTCGGCGATGTCGCCGAGCTTGATCTGGTTGCCCGAGCTGCCGCGGATCGGCATCTCGCGCAGCTGTTCCACGCTGGTGAACTGGCCGCCCACGCGCACCTGCACCACGTCCAGCGGCGACTGGATCGTGCCGGCGCTTTCCACTGCGTTCTGCGAGCCGAGCTGGGCCAGCACGGCGTTGAAGTCGAGCCCCAGCTGGGCCAGGCGCTTCTGCGAGATCTCGATGAAAACCTTTTCGTCCTGCACGCCGAACTGGTCGACCTTGGCCACGTCCTTCACACGCAGCAGCTGCTGGCGCACGTCGTCGGCCAGCGTCTTGAGCTCGGCGTAGCTGAAGCCTTCGCTTTCCAGCGCGTAGATCACGCCGTAGACGTCGCCGAAGTCGTCATTGAAGAACGGCCCCTGCACACCCGCGGGCAAGGTGCCGCGCATGTCGCCGATCTTCTTGCGCACCGTGTACCAGACGTTGGCCACCTCGGCGGCCTTCGATGAGTCCTTGATCTGGAAAATGATCTGCGACTCACCCGGCTTCGAATAGCTGCGGATCTTGTCGGCGTACGGTGCTTCCTGCAGCGTGCGCTCCAGCTTGTCGGTGACCTGCTCGGCCACCTGCTGCGCGGTGGCGCCGGGCCAGTAGGTGCGCACCACCATGGCGCGGAAGGTGAACGGCGGGTCTTCGTCCTGGCCGAGCTGGAAGTACGCGAAGGCGCCCAGCACCATCAGCACCACCATCAGGTAGCGCGTGAGGGGCGCGTGGTCCAGCGCCCATTTGGAAAGGTTGAAGCCGGGCGACTTGTACTCAGACTCAGGCGCCGGGGTTGTCGCGGGGGTCGCTGGGCCTTCCGTCATTTGGCGGCACCCGTTGCGATCTCCTTCTTCGTCGCGGCCACGGCCTCGACGGCCTGCTGCTTCGCCTGCGCCTGTTGCTGGCCATTGGCCGCGGCCGCCATGGCCTCCTTCGACTGGTAGATGGTGACCTTCTGCCCCGGCGACAGCACGTGCACGCCCGCGGCCACGACCATCATCCCGGTCGACAGGCCCGAGCCGATCACCGCCTCATTGCCGTCGGCCGTGACCACCTGCACCGGCTGCGAGCGCACGGTCATGCTGTCCTTGTCGAGCACCCAGACCGCCGAGCCCTTGCCTTCCTGGCGCAGCGCGCTGGTCGGCAGCTTGATCACCGCGACGTCGGTGCGCGCCAGGGCCTGCGGCCTGGCGTAGACGGTGGCGCCGAGCGCCGGCGAGGTCGCGGCGTCGATCGACACCTTGACCGAGTAGGTGCGCGTGACCGCGTCGGCACTGGCCGCCACCTCGCGCACCTGGCCCTGCAGCACCTCGCCGCCGGACCAGCCGCGCACAGCCACCGGCGAGCCGGGCTTGATCAGCGCGGCGCGGTCTTCAGGCACCGCGAACACCACGTCGCGTGCGCCGTCCTGGGCGATGCGCACGACCGGCGTGCCGGCCTGCACCACCTGGCCCGGCTCGGCCTCGATGGCCGTGATGATGCCCGCCACGTCGGCCACCAGCGTCGTGTAGCTGGCCTGGTTGCCTTGCGAGGCCAGTTGCGCCTGCGCCTGCTCGAGCTGCGCCTGGGCCGCCTTCCAGGTGGTTTCGCGGCGTTCCAGTTCGGCGCCGCTGATGAAGTTCTGCGATCGCAGCTCGGTGTAGCGCTTGAGGTCGGCGACTGCGAGGTCGCGGTTGGTCAGCGCGGCGGCCTGCTGGGCACGGGCGGCCTCGGCGGCCAGGCGGTAGTCCTGCGGATCGAGCTGGGCCAGCACCTGGCCGGCCTGCACGTGCTGGCCGAGCTCGGCCTGGCGTTTGGTGATCTTGCCCGCCACCCGGAAGCCCAGGCGCGATTCGACCCGGGCCCGCACCTCGGCCGAGAACTCGGGCTGAGCGTCGTAGTCGCTGGTGCCGACGGTCACGAACTTGACCGCCCTCACGGGCTCCTGGGCAGGCGGTTTCGGCGAACAGCCGGCCAGAAAGATGGCGGGAAGCAGCAGCCAAGCGGCGCTGCGGGCACGGAGTGAGGCGGCGAAGGCGGTCATGAGACACCCAAGAAGAGAGGAACCGGGTCATTAATGACCCACCGGTTAGTAATCTAGGGTAAACGTTAAACAGTGTCAATGACCCGCCGGTCAGTTGACCCTGTTTGCGCTAAGTTCTCTGCCCCATCTCTACCAGCCGGTTATCGGGAAGCTCGAAGTAATCGGATGCCCGGCCCGCGTTGCGCTGCAGCCAGCCGAACAGCACCCGTCGCACCGGGTTCATGCCCGGCAGGTTCTCCTCGCCCACCGAGGCGCGGGAGACGAAGTACGAGGTCTTCATCGAGTCGATGGCCAGGGTCTTCTGGTAAGCCAGGATGCGGATGAACTCGGGCACGTCGGCCCGCTCCATGAAGCCGTGCCGCGCCGTGACCACCCAGATGCCGTCCATCAGCTGCTCGGCCTCGATGCGCAGGCGCGCGTCCACGCGCGGCGTGTCGCACGAGAGCACGCGCAGCACGATCACCTGCTCGTGCAGCACCTGGTTGTGCTTGAGGTTGTGCAGCAGCGCATGCGGCACCGCCGTGGCGTCGGGGTTCAGGAACACGGCCGTGCCGCTCACCCGGTGCGGCATGTTCAGCGCCAGCGACTCGACGAAGGGGCGCAGCGGCAGGCTGTCGGCCGCCGCCGCTTCCAGGCCCAGGCGCCGGCCCTTGGCCCAGGTGGTGAACAGCACCATCACGCCGGCCGCCACCGCCAGCGTGAGCCAGCCGCCCTCGGCCACCTTCAGGCTGTTGGACACCACGAAGGTCAGGTCGACCGCCGCGAAGGCCGCCACGCCGACCGCCACCGCCACCTTGTTCCAGCGCCACAGGCCCCAGGCCACGATGCCGGCCAGCAATGTGGTCGTCACCATCGTGATCGACACCGCGATGCCATACGCCGCCGACAGCGCGCCCGAGCTGCGGAAGCCCAGCACCAGCAGCAGCACGCCGACCATCAGCAACCAGTTGACGGCTGGCACGTAGATCTGCCCGATGGCCGTGCCCGAGGTCTGCACCACGCGCATGCGCGGTAGGTAGCCCATGCGCATCGCCTGCGCGGTGAGCGAAAAGGCGCCCGAGATCACCGCCTGCGACGCGATCACCGTGGCCATGGCGGCCAGCACCACCATCGGCAACACGCCCCATGACGGAAAGAGCCGGAAGAACGGGTTGTCGATGGCCGCCGGGTTCGCCAGCACCAGCGCGCCTTGCCCGAAGTAGTTGAGCACCAGCCCCGGCAGCGCGATGAAGAGCCACGCGAGACGGATCGGCCTGGCGCCGAAGTGCCCCATGTCGGCATACAGCGCCTCGCCGCCCGTGAACGCCAGGAACACCGCGCCCAGCACGGCCAGCGACTGCGCCCGGTGCTCGACCAGGAAGCCCACCGCCCGGCGCGGGTCGAGCGCCGCCAGCACCTGCGGCTGCTGCAGCACCTGCCACAGCCCCGCCACGCCCAGCACCAGGAACCACAGCAGCATCACCGGCCCGAAGATCCTGCCGACCACGCCCGTGCCCTTCTTCTGCACCATGAACAGCCCGACGAGGATCGCCAGCGTGATCGGGATCACCACGCGCTGCAGCACCGGCGCCTGCACCTCCAGGCCCTCCACCGCCGACAGCACCGAGATCGCCGGCGTGATCAGGCTGTCGCCGTAGAACATGGCCGCGCCCACCAGGCCCAGGACCCCGATCCCGCGCCACACCCAGGGCCGGGTCTTCGGGCCGGAAACGGCGTTGCGCGCCAGCGCCTGCAGCGCCAGGATGCCGCCTTCGCCGTCGTGGTCGGCGCGCAGCACGAACACCACGTACTTGAGCGTCACCACGAACATCAGGCCCCAGAAGATCAGCGAGAGCAGGCCCAGCACCGCGTCGGGCGAGAACGGCACGCCGTGCTCGGGATTCATCGTTTCCTTGAAGGCGTACAGCGGCGAGGTGCCGATGTCGCCGAAGACGACGCCCAGCGCCGCGATCATCAAACCGGGCCCGGCCGCGTGTGCCGTGTCGCCCGAAGCGGGAAGCGAAGTCCCGGAAGCCGCGGCAGTTGCTTTCATCGTCATGGGCGAAAGAGAGATGGAAAGTGGCGACGCCACGAGCATAGTGCCCGGACATGACGTCGCCGACAATCGTGGCGTGTCCGCCACTCCTCCTGCCAATCCTCGTCATGCCGCCGCGCCGGCCCATTACGAAAACTTCCCCGTGGCCTCCTGGCTGTGCCCGCCGCACCTGCGCCCGCCCATCGCCGCGATCTACCACTTCGCGCGCACCGCCGACGACATCGCCGACGAGGGCGACGCCTCGCCCGATGCGCGCCTGGCCGAGCTGCGCGCCTACCGCGAGGAACTGGCCGCCGCCGCGCGCGGCGACGCGCTGCCCGACTCGCGCTGGCCCCACGTGTTCGGCCCGCTGGCCTGGGCCATCGCCCAGTACCGCTTGCCCGAAGACCTGCTCGCCGACCTGCTCAGCGCCTTCATGCAGGACATCGAGAAGACCCGCGACCGCGGCACCTACGCCGACCGCGCCGAGCTGCTCGACTACTGCCGCCGCTCCGCCAATCCGGTCGGCCGGCTGCTGCTGCACCTGTACGGCGTGACCGATGCGCAGGCGCTGGCCCAGAGCGACGCCATCTGCAGCGCGCTGCAGCTCATCAACTTCTGGCAGGACCCGAGCGTCGACCTGCCGCGCGGGCGCTTCTACTTTCCGCGCACCGACTGCGCGCGGCGCGGCCTGACCTCGGAGCATTTCAAAGTCTTCGCGCCGCTGTCTTCCGCGCCGCCGCCGCAGGAAGCTATCAATCTGATAGCAGTGGTGGCCTTCTGGGCGCGCGAGCTCATGACCGAGGGCGCCCCGCTCGTGCACCGCCTGCCGGGCCGCGTGGGCTGGGAGCTGCGCCTGGTCGTGCAGGGCGGCCTGCGCATCTTGGACAAGATCGAGGACCTGGGCTTCGACACCTTCACGCAGCGCCCCACCGTCGGCAAGGCCGACGCGCCCGTGCTGCTCTGGAAGGCATGGCGGATGCGGAGACAATCACGGCCCATGAAAGCAGCGCCTCCCCGATGAATCCCGAGCAATACGTGCAAGACAAGGCCGCCGCTTCGGGCAGCAGTTTCTATTACGCCTTCCTGTTCCTGCCCAAGCCGCGGCGCGCCGCGATCACGGCTTTTTATGCCTTCTGCCGCGAGGTCGACGACGTGGTCGACGAGGTCTCCGACCCCGGCGTGGCCGCCACCAAGCTCGCCTGGTGGCGCACCGAGGTCGCCCAGGCTTTTGCCGGCACGCCGCGCCACCCGGTCATGCAGGCGCTCATGCCGCATGCCGCCACCTACGGCATCGAGGCACGCCAGCTCAACGAAGTGATCGACGGCTGCCAGATGGACCTGGACCAGACCCGCTACCTCGACTTTCCCGGCCTCGCGCGCTACTGCCATCTGGTGGCCGGCGTGGTCGGCGAGGTGGCGGCGCGCATCTTCGGCCAGACCGATCCGCAGACCACCGCCTACGCCCACAAGCTCGGCCTGGCGCTGCAGCTGACCAACATCCTGCGCGACGTCGGCGAAGACGCGCTGCGCGGTCGCATCTACCTGCCGGTCAACGAGCTGCAGCAGTTCGACGTGAAGGCGCACGAGATCCTGAACCGCGTGCACTCCGACCGTTTTGTCGCGCTCATGAAGTTCCAGGCCCAGCGCGCCCACGCCGCCTACGACGAAGCGCTGGCCCTGCTGCCGCTGGCCGACCGCCGCACCCAGAAGCCCGGCCTGATGATGGCCAGCATCTACCGCACGCTGCTGCGCGAGATCGAGCGCGACGACTTCCAGGTGCTCAACCAGCGCATCAGCCTGACGCCGGTGCGCAAGTTCTGGCTGGCCTGGAAAGTCCAGGCGCTGGGCCGGATATGACGCCCCACCCTTCGTGCCCATGAGGCTCGCCGTCATCGGCGCCGGCTGGGCCGGCCTGGCCTGCGCCGTCGAGGCCACGCGCCTCGGCCATGCCGTCACCCTGTTCGAAGCCGCGCCGATGGCCGGCGGGCGGGCGCGGCGGGTCGATCACATGCACGGCATGGCGCTGGACAACGGCCAGCACATCCTGATCGGCGCCTACACCGCCACGCTGGCGCTCATGCGCGACGTGGGGGTGGATGTCGACTCGGCCCTGCAGCGCCTGCCGCTGTCGCTGCGCTTTGCCGACGGCGGCGGGCTGCAGCTGCCCGCGGGCCGGCCGCCGCCGCTCGATCTGCTGATCGGCATCTTCACCGCGCGCGGCTGGACCTGGCGCGACAAGGCCGCGCTGCTGGCCACCGCCGTGCGCTGGCGCCTCGCGGGCTTTCGCTGCGCGCCCGGCACCAGCGTCGCCACGCTGTGCGCCGGCCTCACGCCGCGCGTGATGCACGAACTCATCGAGCCGCTGTGCGTCTCGGCGCTCAACACGCCCGTGCCGCAATCGAGCGGCCAGGTGTTCCTGCGCGTGCTGCATGACGCGCTGTTCAGCGGGCGCGGCGGCGCCGACCTGCTGCTGCCGCGCGTGGACCTCGGCGCCCTGCTGCCCGATGCCGCGCTGGCGTGGCTCGCCCGGCACGGCGCCACCGCGCACATCGGCCACCGCGTGCGCGCCATCGCGCCCGAGGGCGACCGGTGGCGCGTCGATGACGAGGTCTTCGACCAGGCCGTGCTGGCCTGCGCGCCCTGGGACGCCGCACGCCTCGTGCGCGCCACCGGTCTGCCGGCCGCTTCGCGCTGGTGCAACGTCACCGAATCGCTGCGCTTCGAGGCGATTGCCACGGTCTACGTGCGCGGCGCCGCGCCGCTGGCCGAGCCGATGCTCGCGCTGCGCAGCCAGCCGGGCAGCGCGCCGGCCCAGTTCGTGTTCGATCGCGGCCAGCTCGGCGGACCAGAAGGCGTGCTCGCCTTCGTCGTGAGCGCCAACGAGACGCCGCGCGAGACACTCGAGAAACAGGTGCTCGCGCAAGCCGGCGCACAGCTCGGGCAACCCGGGCTCACGCCGATCCAGACCGTGGTCGAGAAGCGCGCCACCTTCGCCTGCACGCCCGGCCTGGCCCGCCCGCCGGCCGCCATCGCGCCGGGGCTGCAGGCCTGCGGCGACTACACCGAAGGCCCTTATCCCGCCACGCTCGAAGGTGCGGTCCTCAACGGACTGGCCGTCGCGCGCGCACTTGCCACCCCATGACCACGACCCTGCGCTACCTGGATTTCGACTACAGCGAAGACACCGAAGACCACGGCACCTTCGACGCCATGGCCTCGACCCCGCCCGAGCGCACGCCCGAAGTGGAAGCCGAGATCGCGCAGGTGCTGGCCTGGGCCGAGGCCACCTTCCCCGGTGCGCGCGGCGCGCTCGACGACGGTGCGGTGTGGGACTGCGACGTGCAGCGCACGCGGGAAGACAACCCGCGCCTGGACACCCTCACGCTCTCGCTCAGCGGCACCGCCGATTTCTGCGCGGCGCTGCGCGAGCGTTTCGGGCTCGACTGAAGAAAGTCTGCGGCCTTTTCAGGCCGTCTTGTTGCGCAAGCGCAGCAGGCTCAACCCCAGCAGCACGAAAGCACCGCCCGACACGCGGTTGAACAGCTGCGCGCGCTTCGGGTTCGCGAACTGCTTCTTCAGCAGGCGCGCCAGCAGCACGTAGGAGCCATGCGCCAGCACCGAGCCGGCCGCGAAGGTCGTGGTGAGCACGGCGAACTGCGTGAGGATCGGCGCGTCGTGCGTGAGGAACTGCGGGAACAGCGCCGAGAAGAACAGGATGCCCTTCGGGTTGGTCAGCGCCACCGTCACGCCATGCCCGAACAGCCGGCGCGCGGAACGCGAAGGTGCCGGCGCGGCCGACGGTTGCAGCTCGGCGAACACGCTCGTGCGGCTGCGCCACTGCCGGATGCCCAGGTACACGAGGTAGCCCGCACCCGCCACCTTCAGCACCATGAAGGCCGTGGCCGAGGTGTTGAGCACCACGCCCAGTCCGCCCATCGCGGCGGCCGAGACCAGGAAGAGCCCGCAGGCGTTGCCCAGCGAACTGATCATTGCGCGGCGCGGGCCGACGGTGATGGCGTTGGACACCGCGAGCAGCACGGCCGGGCCGGGCGTGAAGGCGACGACCAGGGTCACGCCGCAAAAGAGGAGCCAGGTGGAGAGATGCATGGAAGGAAATTCGCGCGAAAGCAATGAAAGGAGGCCGTCGCAAAACTATAGTCCGGGCAGCCGCACGCCGCTCGGGCCGCGCCGATAGTCCCCTGACATTCCTCACCCATGATCACCTGCTACCTGCGCTACATCGTCGATCCCTTCAAGCTCAAGGAATTCGAGCACTACGGCAAGCTCTGGATTCCGCTGGTCGAGAAGTTCGGCGGCCAGCACCACGGCTACTTCCTGCCGTCCGAAGGCGCGAACAACGTGGCGCTGGCGATGTTCAGCTTCCCGAGCCTGGCCGCCTACGAAACCTACCGGGCCGATTCGATGCAGGACGCCGACTGCCAGGCCGCCTTCCGCTACGCGGAGGAAACGCGCTGCATCGTCAGCTACGAACGCAGCTTCTTCCGGCCGGTGTTCCGCTGACCTTCAAGCGCCCAGCGCGATGCACAGCGCGTGCAGGTTGGGCACGATCAGCTGCGGGCGCGCCCCGTGCTCCCACGGCCGCTCGTCGCGCACCAGCCAGGCGGCCTGCATGCCGGCGTTGAGCGCGCCCACCACGTCGAGCGCGGCATCGTCGCCCACGTGCAGCACGTCCTTGGGCAGCAGGCCGACCGAGGCCGCCGCGGCGCGGAAGATCGGCGCATGCGGCTTGCCGCTGCCGAAGGCGCGCGCATTGAAGGCGGTGCGGAACCACCGGCCGACGCCGGTCTTGTGGAGGTCGGCGTTGCCGTTCGACACCGCCACCAGCGGGTAGCGCTCGCTGAGCCACTTCAGCGCCGGCAGGGCGTCGTCGTACAGCGTGACGCGCTGGCGCTCTTCGAAGAAGGCGTCGAAGGCCGGATCGGCCAGCGCCGGGTCTTCGCCCGCGCGCACGAGCGCGGTGCGGATCGACTCGCGGCGCAGCGCGCTCAGGTCGTGCGCGAGGTCGGAGCGCTCCTTGGCGGTGGCTTCGCGCAGCTCGCGCAGCACGCCCGGCGTGAGCAGCAGCGAGGCCGTCTTGGGCGCCTCGCGCAGCAGCCATTCGTGCAGCACGCGCTCGGCCCGCTCGATGGTCGGCCAGATCGGCCACAGGGTGTCGTCCAGGTCGAGCGTGATCGCCGAGATGCGCGAGATGTCGAGCTGCGTGGCGCCGCCGGGCGCCGGGGAAGCGGAAGTCATGCCCGAGAATATCGCATGCCTCTCGCCTCCGATGACCGCAAGAACGAACGCACCGCCGTGCTCTGGTGCAACCTGGGTTCGCCCGATGCCCCCACCGCCGCCGCGGTGCGCCCCTACCTCGCCGACTTCCTGGGCGACCCGCGCGTGGTCGAAATTCCCAGGGCGCTGTGGGCGCTGATCCTGCACGGCATCATCCTGCGCACGCGGCCCGCGAAGTCGGCCGCGAAGTACGCCAGCATCTGGCTGCCCGAGGGCTCGCCGCTCAAGGTCTGGACCCAGAAGCAGGCCACCCTGCTGGCCGGCTGGCTCGGCGAACGCGGCCACCGCGTGACGGTGCGCGACGCGATGCGCTACGCCAGCCCGTCGATCGCCTCGCGGCTCGATGCGCTGCAGGCCGAGGGCGCCACGCGCGTGCTGGTGCTGCAGGCCTACCCGCAGTACTCCGCCACCACCACGGCCAGCGTGATCGACGCCGTGAACGCCTGGAGCCGCCGCCAGCGCCGCGTGCCCGAGTTCCGCTTCGTCAACCAGTACCACGACGACCCGGCCTACATCGAGGCGCTCGCGCAAGGCATCGAGAAGCACTGGAAGACCGAAGGCCGCGGCGAACTGCTGGTGATGAGCTTCCACGGCATTCCCGCGCGCAACATCGCGCTGGGCGACCCCTACGAGGCGCAGTGCCTCGAGACCGCGCGCCTGCTCGCGGCGCGGCTGGGCCTGGCGTCCACGCAGTACCGCACGACCTTCCAGTCGCGCTTCGGCCGCGCCAAGTGGCTGGAGCCCTACACCGAGCCGACCCTGCGCGAACTCGGCGCCAGCGGTGTGAAGCACGTCGACGTGGTGTGCCCGGGCTTTCCGGCCGACTGCCTCGAAACGCTCGAAGAAATCGCCATGGAAGGCCGCGAAGCCTTCCTGCACGCGGGCGGTGAACGCTTCGGCTACATCCCCTGCCTCAACGACAGCCCGGCGTGGATCACCGCGCTCACGGGCATCGCCGAACGCCACCTGGCGGGCTGGCCCACCCGACAAGACACGACGACCACGCCATGAAGAAAGACCTGCACGAAGCCAACCGCCAGTCGTGGAACGCCGCCACGGTCGCGCACAACAGCCACAAGGGCGACCAGGCCGCCTTCTTCCGCGCGGGCGGCTCCACGCTGTTCCCCGAGGAAAGCGCCCTGCTCGGCGACGTGGAGGGCCTCTCGGTGCTGCACCTGCAGTGCAACGCGGGCCAGGACAGCCTGAGCATCGCGCGCCGCGGCGCCCGCGTGACCGGCGTCGACATCTCCGACGAGGCCATCGACTTCGCCACCCGTCTCTCGGCCGAGTCGGGCATTGCGGCGCGCTTCGAGCGCGCGGATGTCTACGACTACTTCGAGACTGCCGCCGCGCGCGGCGAGCGCCACGACCTCGTGTTCTGTTCGTACGGCACGCTGTGCTGGCTGTCCGACCTCGGCGCGTGGGCCCGCGGCGTGGCGCAATTGCTCAAGCCCGGCGGGCGCTTCGTGATCGTCGAGTTCCACCCGTTCGCGCTGGTGTTCGACCCGCAGTGGAAGTTTCACTACGACTACTTCAACGACGCGCCCGTGCCCGAGGAAGGCGTGGGCGACTACGTCGCCGAGTCGGGCGACGGCCTCGTGGCCGACGACCGGCCGATGCCCGGCGTGCAGGGCTTTCGCAACCCGCACCCCAGCTTCGAGTTCACCTGGGGCGTGGGCCAGGTGACGACCGCGCTCGCACAGGCGGGCCTGGCCATCGAGCGCTTCGAGGAGTACCCGTACACCAACGGCTGGAAGCCCTTCGAGGGCATGCGTGAACTCGGCGGACGCCGCATGGCCCCGCCCGAAGGCATGCCGCGCATTCCGCTGATGTACGCGCTGGCGGCACGCCGCGCCTGAACGAACTCAGAAGCGGCCGAGGTAGTCCAGCTTGCCGATGGGCACGCCCTTGTGGCGCAGCACGTCGTAGGCGGTGGTCACGTGAAAGAAGAAATTCGGCAGCGCGAACTGCAGCAGGTAGCGCTGCGCCGTGAAATGCGCCTCGCCTTCGTGCGCCTTGATGGTCACGGGGCGTTCTTCGTGGCCGTCGATGAGCGCGCGGTCCACGCCGGCCAGGAAATCCTGCGTCTTCGCGATGCGCGCCAGCAGGTCGTCCCAGGTCTTTTCCTCGTCGGGAAAGCTCGGGGCCGTGATGCCCGCGATGCGCGCCGTGCCCAGCTTCGAAGCGTCGCTCGCGCGCTGGATCTGGCCGGCCAGCGTGAGCATGTCGGGCGCGAGGCGCGCGTCGACCAGCGTCGCCGGGTCGATGCCCTGGGCCTTCGCATGCGCGAGGCCCTTGTCGAGCAGGTGGGTCAGCTGGCCGAGTCCGCGGGTGAAAACCGGCACGGACAGGTCGTACATCGAGAGGGCCATGGCGAGGTGATCTTGGAGTTGAAGTCGGCGCGATTGTGATCGCGCCCTGCCTTCAACGACCGGCCGCGCGGATAAACCCCTCGATCGGGTCCAGTTGTTCCGCCACGTTGAGCGCGGGCGCATGGCCGCAGCCCGGCACCTCGATCACCTGCAGGCGACCGGCCGCGCCCGGCCCGCGCCGGTGCATCTCGTCGATCACCTCGGGCAGCACCAGGTCGGACTCGGCGCCGCGCAGGCACAGCACCGGCGCCTCGATCACGTCGTAGTGCGGCCAGATCAGGTAGTCGTTGTCGTGCGCGCTGAACTGCCGGACCATCGCCGGGTCGTAGTGCGGCGTGACGCGGCCGTCGGCCAGGCGCCGCGTGGAGCTTTCGGTCAGGCGGCGCCACTGCGCGTCGCTGAGCCAGCCGTAGGGCTTGTAGACCGTGCGGAAGAAGGCCTCCAGCTCGGCCACCGTGGCAAAGGCCGGCGGGTCGCCGGCATAGGCGCGGATGCGCTCGATGGCGGCCTGCGCGAGCTGCGGCGCGTTGTCGTTGAGCGTGAGGCTGGCGATGCGCGCCTTCATGCGCGGCTCGAACAGGCCCGACGCGCAGACCGTGCCGATCGCGCCGCCCATCGAGGTGCCCACCCAGTGCACGCGGCCCAGCCGCAGCTCGTCGCACAGCGCGTTGGCCAGCCGTGCGTAGAACGCGAGCGTGTATTCCTCATCGGGCGACGGGCTCCACTGGCTCAGGCCGCGCCCGAGGGTGTCGGGGCAGATCACGCGAAAGCCACGCGCCGCGAAGTGCTGCGCCAGCTCGTCCATGTCGCGGCTGGTGCGCGCCAGGCCGTGCCAGGCGATGACGACGGGGGCATTGGCGGCGCCCCAATCGAGCCAGTGGATCTCACGGCCTGCGAGTTGCGCGTAGTGCGATGTCGGCGTCATGGTGCTGTTGTTGTTGCCGTCGCTCATCTCGCTGCCCTCGCCCTCAGCTTGCCGACGATGCCCGTGGGGAAGTAATACACCGACAGCACGAACAGCACGCCCAGCCACAGCAGCCAGCGGTCGGGCGACAGCAGCGCCGCGAGCCACGGCAGGCCGCTGGCAGCCTCGTTGCCCAGGCGCAGCAGGTCCTGCAGGTAGCTCTGCGCCACCACGAACAGCACCGCGCCGATGGCCGCGCCGTAGATCGTGCCCATGCCGCCGATCACCACGATGAGCAGCACGTCGATCATGATCTCGAAGCTCAGCGAGGTGTCGGGTCCGTTGTAGCGCAGCCAGATGGCCAGCATCGCGCCGGCCAGCGTCGCGAACAGCGCCGACAGCACGGCCGCCGTGGTGCGGTACACCACCACGCGGTAGCCGATGGCCTCGGCGCGGAACTCGTTCTCGCGGATGGCCTGCAGCACGCGGCCGAAGGGCGAGTTCACGATGCGCAGCATCGCCAGCACCAGCACCACCGCCGCCACGAACAGCAGGTAGTAGCACAGCAGCCGCCCGTCGAGCGAGACACCGAGGAAGGGCTCTTCGGCGAACTCGAAGCTCGGCGAGATCAGCTCGGGCAGCTTGAAGGTCAGGCCGTCTTCGCCGCCGGTGAAGTCCGACAGCTGCGAGGCCAGCGTCTGGAACGCCGAGGCCACGGCCAGCGTGATCATCGCGAAGAAGATCGCGCGCACACGCAGCGAGAACAAACCGATGGCCAGCGAAAGCACCAGCGAGATCGCGAGCGACGCACCCAGCCCCACCAGCACCGCGCCCCAGTTGGGCCCGAGCCGCGAGGCCGAGATGGCGATGCCGTAGGCGCCGATGCCGAAGAACATCGTGTGCGCGAAGCTCACGATGCCGGTGTAGCCCAGGAGCAGGTCGAAGCTGGCGACCAGCACCACGAACACCAGGATCTTGGCCGCGACGCTGAGCGCCTTCACGCCCGGGAACAGGAACGGCGCAAAGGCCAGCGCCAGGAACAGGGCCAGCAGCAGCAGCGCCAGCAGGCGGCTGCGCGGCATGTCGTTGGAAAGAAGTCGTTTCAGGAACATGACGGCTTTCTCCTCAACGGTTCGCCACGGGGTACACGCCCTGCGGGCGCCACAGCAGCACGGCCACCATGAGGAAGATGCTCGCGAACTGCGTGAGCGTGGGCAGCAGGAAGCCGATGTAGTTGGTCATGAGCCCCACCAGCAGCGCGCCGAGCAGCGCCCCGCCAGTCGAGCCCAGCCCGCCGATGATGATCACGATGAAGATCAGCACGTTGACCTGCGCGCCCATCTGCGGCACCAGGTTCTGCTGGAACAGGCCCCACATCACGCCGCCCAGGCCGGCCAGCGCGCTACCCACCACGAACACGCCCACGAACAGGCGCCCGATGCGGTAGCCCAGCGACTCGACCATCTCGCGGTCCTGCACACCGGCGCGAATGAGCAGGCCGATCTTGGTGCGGCCCAGCGTCCAGGCCAGCACGCCGAACACCACCACGCCCACGGCCACCGCGAGCAGGCGGTACTTGCTGATGGCCGCGTCGCCCACCAGCAGCGAGCCGCGCAGCGCCTCGGGCAGCGGCAGCGGAATCTGCGCCGGGCCCCAGATCACCTTGATGAGCTCCTCGCCGATGATCATGCCGCCCATCGTGATGAGAATCTGCTTCAGGTGCTGGCCGTACACCGGCCGCACGATGAAGCGCTCGAAGGCCAGGCCGATGGCACCGGCCACCGCCATCGCGGCCAGCATGGCCGGGAACACCGCCACGAGGTTACGCCACAGCTCGCCCGAGCCGGTCCAGTCGCCCATGAGGCCGAGCACGCTGCTGGCCACGAAGGCGCCCAGCGCAATGAACACACCGTGGCCGAAGTTCAGCACGTCCATGAGGCCGAACACCAGCGTGAGGCCCGAGGCAATGATGAAGATGATCATGCCCATCGCCAGCCCCGCCACGGTGAGCGTGAGCCAGGTCGAGACCGAGCCCGTGAGCGGCAGCGCGACGAGCGCGAGGATGGGGGCGAGAAGCAAGGGCTTCCAGTCGAAGTCTAGTTTCATAGGGCGAGTCCGAGCAGCGATTGCTGCAGTTGCGCATCGGCGGAGAACGCGGCCATCGAGCCGCTGTGCACCACGCGGCCGTTGTCCATCACCGCGACGGTGTCGCCCAGGCGCTGGGCGAAGTGGATGTTCTGTTCGACCAGCAGGATCGTCACGCCGCTCGCCTTGAGCTCGCCGAAGGCCTCGATCATGTTGTTGATCATCACGGGCGCCAGCCCCTTGCTGGGCTCGTCGATGATGAGCAGCTGGCGCGGCTCGACGATGGCGCGCGACACGGCCAGCATCTGCTTCTGTCCGCCCGACAGCTTGCCGGCCGGATGGTTCCAGAACTTCTCGACCGCGGGAAAGAGCTTGAAGATCCACTTCAGGCGCGTGTCGTCGATGGCGTCGGCGTTCTTGGCGCCGCGCGCGGCCAGCACCATGTTCTCTTTCACCGTGAGGTCGGAGAAGATGCCCATGTTCTCGGGCACGTAGGCCACGCCGAGTTCGGCGATCTGCGGCGTATGCAGGGCCGTGATGTCCTTGCCGGCGAACTGCACCCTGCCCTGCGACGCGTGCCACAGGCCCATGATGGTGCGCAGCGTGGTGGTCTTGCCCGCGCCGTTGCGGCCCAGCAGCATGGTGAGCTGGCCCTTGGGCACGGCCAGGTCGACGCCGTGCAGGATGTGGTACGCCCCGATGTGCGTCTGCACGCCTTCCAGGGTCAGCAAATTTTCGGTGCTCATGCGGCCTCCTTCGCGATGCCCAGGTAGGCCTCCTGCACCACCGGCGAGGCGATCACCTCGGCCGGTTCGCCGTCTGCCACCAGCGTGCCGTTGTGCAGCACGATGATGCGGTCCGCGAGCTCGCGCACCACGTCCATCTTGTGTTCGACCAGGAGGATGGTCTTGGTCTTGTCCTGCTTGAGCTTGCGGATCAGGTCGAGGATGACGGGCGCCTCGGCCGCGTGCATGCCGGCCGTGGGCTCGTCGAACATGAAGACCTTGGGTTCGAGCGCCATCAGCAGCGCCACCTCGAGCTTGCGCTGGTCGCCGTGCGGCAGGCTGGCCACGGTGGCGTGCGCGCGCGGCTCCAGGGCCACGTCGGCCAGGATCTGCTCGGCGCGTTCGGTCAGCGCCTTGTGGTCGCTCCAGATGCTCCACAGGTTGAGCCCGTGGCGGTGCGCGCCGGCGCGCGTGGCCTGCACCGCGAGCCGCACGTTCTCCAGCACCGTGAGGTTGGGGAACAGGTTGGTGAGCTGGAACGCGCGCCCCAGCCCGGCGTGCGTGCGCGCCGACGGCGACAGGTGCGACAACGGTTGCCCGTCGAGCGACACCGTGCCGGCCGTGGCCTTGAGCTGCCCGGAGATCAGGTTGAAGTAAGTGGTCTTGCCCGCGCCGTTGGGGCCGACGATGGCCGTCAGCGTGCCTGGCGCGAATGCGCAGCTCACGCTGTTGACGGCCACGTGCCCTCCGAAGCGGATGGTCAGATCCCGGGTCTCAAGCATTGTGGAAAGGTCCTTGCGAATCGAAAAAATCAGTGCAGGGTGAACGGCCTCAACAGGTGCCGATCACGTAGTAGTTGGTGCCCGTCTGCTTCAGCGTGGTCATGGCGTAGATATTCCACAGGCCCATCGACTGGCCCGAGCCGTTGGCATAGGTCAGGCCCCACAGCGCATAGGCGCGTCCGGCCATGGTGTGCGTGTAGTTGCTCGCGGTGTAGCACGTACCCCCGCCGCCCGGGCCCGCCGTGGTCGCTCCCGTGGCGGCCGCCGACATCGCGCCTTCGACGTTGCTCGCGTTCAGCGCGGCCACGGTCCAGCTGTAGCTGGTCGACGCGGCCAGGCCGGTGTCGGTGTAGCTGGTGCCCGTCACCGGCGAGGCGTTGACCTTGCTGCCGCCGCGGTACACGTTGTAGCCCGATGCGCCCGAGACGCCGGCCCAGCCGATCACCATGCTGCTGCTGGTCGCGCCCGAGGTGCCCACGCCGGTGGGCGCCGGCAGTCCGCCGCCGCCGGCCGAGCCGGTCACGCGGTCGATCATGGCCTTCATGGCGGCCATCTGCGGGCCCGACTTCTTGGCGTAGTTGGCGCTGTCGTAACCCCACCAGTCCCAGCAGCTGTTGGTGGCCGCGGTGCTGGTCTGCGGGTAGATCAGGATGATGTTGTTGGTGTCGGCCCAGCGGTTGTAGCCCGTCTTCTTCACGTACTGGTCACTCACGTCGGTGTAGTTCTGCTTGCAGCCGTGCAGCACCAGGTGCACGCGGCACGAGGTCGTGGTGCAGGCCTGCGGCACGTAGAGCCAGCCGGTGGCGGCCACGCCGTGGCCGGTGACGAACTCCGACTGGTTGAACTCGGTGAAGGTGCCGCCCAGCGCGCCGTTGTTACGCGGGTTCAGCGGACCATACAGCTGCGTGAGGATCTCGCCCGCGAGGTCGAAACCGCAGTTGTTGATGTACGGCGCGGCCGTGGTGCTGCAGGCGCCGCCGTAGTCGTCGGTGACCATCGCGTGGCCCGCGCCGAGGTTGTTCTTGTAGACCGTGTTGGCGGCCGGCACGAAGCTCTGGTAGTAGGTCTTCAGATCGTCCATCACCGGCTGCTTGACGGTGTTGTCCGAGGTGCCCGAGAACAGGTAGACCTTGGAGTTGCTGAGGTTCGACACCGGGTCGATCGCACCGCTGGCGGCCCAGCTGTTGGTGGTGCTCACGAGCGTGGAGACCGGGATGCTGGTGCTGTGCGTCATGCAGCGCCCGGTGGCATTGACCACCGAGCCTTCGGCGCAGTAGTACGGACCGCCGGCGACCACGCCCGCGCCGCGCTTGAAGGTGGCCGAGTAGGCCACGTGCAGCTGCACCGCCATGAAGCCACCGGCCGACAGGCCGGACACGCTCACCTCCGCCGGGTTGGCGCCCAGTGCCGGCAGCGGCACGGCCGCCGTGGCGGCCTGCGCCGCCGCCGTGATCACCGCTGCTGCGGCAAACCCTTTCCAGTTGTTCCATCGCATCGCTGGCATCGCTGTCTCCTTCTGTTGTGTTTGATCGAACGCTTGCTTGCAGACTGACGAATCGGCCGTGGAGCGCGGCAACTTGCGCGGACGCAGGCTGGCGCTTCGCCCGGCGGCCATCCGGGGCGAAAAGGGGGCGGCGCCTGCATGCGCGCCGCGGGTTCAGGGAACGATCAGCGCCGTGTTCAGCGCTTGTTCTTGATCGGGATGTCCATCTCTTCCGGCTTGATTTCGTGCACCAGCTCCGGCACGCCCCATGCAAACGCGGGGTCGGCCTTGATCTTGAAGTGGTACATCGACTGCATCGCCTGGTGGTCTTCCTTGCGGAAGGTCATCTTGCCCTTGGGCGTGTCGAAGCTCATGCCTTCCATGGTGCTGATGAGCTTGTTGGTGTTGGTGTCGCCGTTGGTCTTCTTCAGCGCCGTCACCACCGCCATCGCGGCCGAGAAGCCGCCGGCCGTGAAGAAGTCCGGCGGCGTCTTGAACTCCTTGTAGTGGGCCGCGACCATCGCCTCGTTCACCGGGTTCTTCGGGATGCCGAAGTAGTAGTAGGCCGCGCCTTCCATGCCCGGCAGCGACTTGTAGGCCGCCATGGCCGGCAGGATGTTGCCGCCGGTGGCGATCTCGATGCCGTAGCGCTTCAGGTCGAGGTCCACGATCTTGAACGGGTTGCCCGCGCCGGCCCAGACGATCCAGATGATCTTGCGGCCCGGCTGGTCCTTGAGCTTGTCGATCAGGCGCTGCGCACCGGCCGTGAAGTCGGTGGTGGCAGGCGGCAGGTATTCCTCGTGCGCAAGCTTGGCTTTCTTCAGCGCAGCGCCGAAGGCCTTCACGCCGTCGCGGCCGAAGGCGTTGTCCTGCGCCAGCGTGGCGACGGTGACACCGGCCTTGTCGATGGCCACGGCGTTGGAGATGGCGTCCTGGCTCGAGTTGCGGCCGGTGCGGAAGATGTACTTGTTCCACTTGTCGCCGGTGATCGAGTCGGCCACGGCGGGCTCGACGATCAGGATCTTCTTGTACTCCTCGGCCACCGGCAGCATGGCCAGCGCCACGCCCGAAGCGGTCGGGCCGACCGCGAGCGCGGCCTTGTCGTCGGAGTACGCGGCGGCCAGCAGCGACTTGCCCAGGTCGGGCTTGCCCTGGTCGTCCTTCTCGATGACCACGAGCTTCTTGCCGTTGACCATCATCGTGCCGCCGGTGGCGTAGTTCAGGCCCATCATCAGGCCGGTCTGCGTCTGCTTGCCGTAGGCCTCCAGCGCGCCGGTCTTGCTGTAGACGTGGGCGATGCGGATCTCGTTCGATTGGGCCCAGGCGGGCATGGTGGCGACGGTGGCGCCCAGGGCGGCCAGGGCGATGAGGTGGCGACGGTGCATGTCTTGTCTCCTGATAAAGGTGACTGAATATTGCACAGTTCGTGCCACCCGCCTAAGCCATTGATAACAAAGGCTTCCTCATTCGGGCGCAACCGGTTTCGCCTGATTTCAGTGCATTCGTGCTGTCTTGTTTTCAGACAACTGTCTGCTGATCAGTCAGGGTTTCCCAGCAGAGTCGCGGCGCGCCGCGAGCCAGCTTTCGAACTCGCGCTCGGCCCGCATCCGCAGCTCGTTGCGCGTGTGGTTGCACACCGCGTGCGCGAGGCGCCGGTGCTTCTGCTGGCGCACGCCGCCCATCGTGGCGTCGAGCAGGTGTTCGATGGTGGCCGACTCGGGCCGACCGTGCGGCTCGTCGAAGTCCATCGGCAGCCCGCACCAATGGCAGTTCGGGCCGAAGGTGGAACGCAGCGCTTTCACGCTCATGACAAGCCCATCCCCGTCATGCGCTCGTACAGCGTGGCGCGCGAAATACCCAGCAGCCGCGAAGTCGCGAGTTTGTTGCCGCCGGTGCTTTCGAGCGCGGCGGCGATCGCCTTGCGCTCCAGCTCGGCCACCTGCTGCGACAGCGGGCGCAACAGTGCCGCTTCCTGGTTGACGTCGCGCAGGCTGTGCGAGGTGTCGGGCGCCTCGATCTGCTCCAGCCCGGCCTCGCGCAGGATGCGTTCGAGCTGCGCCGCGTCGATGCGCTGCGAGTCGCTGCGCATCGTCACCTGCTCCAGCACGTTGCGCAGCTCGCGGATGTTGCCGCGCCAGTGCTGGCCGGCCAGGAGCGCGAGCGCGTCGGGCGTGAGTTCGGGCGGCGCCTCGCCGCTGCGCAGCGCCATGTCTTCGCCCAGCGCTTCGACCAGCGCCGGGATGTCGCTGCGCCGCTCACGCAGCGGCGGCACGCGCAGCGGCAACACGTTGAGGCGGTAATACAGGTCTTCGCGGAACAGGCCGCGGCGCACCAGCTCGGGCAGGTCGCGCGAGGTGGCGGCGATCACGCGGGCGTCGAAGGGAATCAGCTTGTTGGAACCCAGCGGCTCGATCTCGCCTTCTTGCAGCGCGCGCAGCAGCTTGGCCTGCAGGCCCAGCGGCATGTCGCCGATTTCATCGAGAAACAGGCTGCCGCCGTCGGCCAGCTTGAACTTGCCTTCGCGCCCGCGCTTGTCGGCGCCGGTGAAGGCGCCGGGCGCGAAGCCGAAGAACTCGGCCTCGAGCAGCGTGTCGGGCACGGCCGCGATGTTGACGCTGACGAACTGGCCCTTGGCGCGCGTGGACGACGCGTGGATCGCATGCGCCAGCAATTCCTTGCCGGTGCCGGTCTCGCCCAGCAGCAGCACCGGGCTGGTGGACTGCGCGGCGCGGCGCGCGTGGCGCTTCACCTCCACCGCCGCCGGGCTGCTGCCGATGAAGCTCGCAAAGGTGTACTTGGAACGGCGCTGCCCGTCGGGTGCGTGCTGGTACAGCGGGTTGTTGCGCTGGCTGGCCAGCTCGCGGCGGGCGTCGTCGAGGTCGCGCTGCAGCAGCGCGAACTTGCTGATGAGCGGCTGCAGCGTGGTCTCGGGCTGGTCGAACAGCACGATGCCGATGGCGCCGATGACCTTGCCCAGGCCCTCCCCGTCTTCGCGCTCCTCGCGCAACGGGATGCGGCTCACGACGAAGGTGCCGGCCTTGTTGGTCAGCAGGTCGATGAGGATCGGCTCGCCGGTTTCGAGCACGCGGCGCATCATGGTGTTGGGAATCACGTCCTCGACCATATGGCCCATGAACTCGTCGATGGACGAGAAACCCAGCGCCGGCAGGAAGCGGCGGTAGCCCTCGTTCACCCAGACGATGCGCCCGCTGCGGTCGACCAGGAACATGCCCTGGCTGATGCTCGAAAACAGATGAAACATCGAGCGCGCGGCGAGCGCGAGGATGCCTTCGGCGTCCAGGGGCAAGGCGGGCGGCGGTGCGGCGGCGGAGGGAGCGACGGACATGCGCGGATCGTACTGTGTGCGGCCCCTGCCCCTGCCGCGCGCAGGCCCACATGCAACCAAAAACAAAAGCCTTCAGCAAGCCTTAAGTAAATCAATCGTTTGATTTCAATCATGCTTTAATCGCGCCGATGAACGCCAGGGACCCCCTCACCCCCACGCCAACGCCAACGCCCGTTCCATCGCCGCGCCGCGCCCCCCGCAGCGACGGCGCCGAGGCGCGCCACCGCCTGCTGCACACCGCGCTGCGGCTGTTCGCCCAGAACGGTTTCGCCAAGACCTCGATCCGCGAGATCGCGCGCGAGGCCGGCGTGAACGTCTCGGCCATCAGCTACTACTTCGGCGACAAGGAGGGGCTGTACTCCGCCACCTTCAACGAGCCGATGGGCAGCGATTCGAACGACCTCGTGGCCGCCTGCAACGTGCCGGGCCAGTCGCTCGAAGCCACGCTGCGCATCTGCATGGCGGCCATGATCGATCCGCTCAAGCAGGGAGAGATCGTGCGCCAGTGCATCCAGCTGCACATGCGCGAAATGCTGGAGCCCACCAGCCAGTGGGCCAAGGAACTGGAGCGCGACATCAAGGGCCCGCACCGCGCCATCGTCGAGCTGCTGTGCCGCCACCTGCAGGTGGAGCGCGCCGACGACGACATCCACCGCCTGACCTTCGCGATCACCGGGCTGTCGATGCAGCTGTACGTGAGCCAGGATTTCATCGAGGCCCTGCGCCCGTCGCTGCTGCGCACGCCGCGCGCCATCGACACCTGGGCCGACCGGCTCACGGGCTACGCGATGGCGCTGGTCCAGGCCGAAACCTCACGCCGCCGCCAGGTGGCCGCCGAGCAGAGAAAGAAGCCATGAGACGACTCCGACGGATTGCCCTTGTTCTGAGCCTGCCGCTGGGCCTCGGCCTCGCCGGCTGCGGCCTGACGCGCCCGCCCGCCTCGGTGCAGGCGCCCTTCCCCGCGCAGTGGCACGCGCCCCTGCCCCACGGCGGCTCGCTGGCCGCGCTGGCCGAGTGGTGGCGCCAGCTGGACGACCCGCTGCTGGTCGAGCTGATCGCCGCCGCCGAAACCGCCAGCCCCAACCTTGCCAGCGCCGCGGCGCGCGTGGCCGAGGCGCGTTCCACGCGCGTGCAGGCCGGCGCGGCGCTGCTGCCCAGCCTGGACGGCACGGCGTCGGCCAGCCGGGGCGTCTCGGGCTCGTCGTTCGGTGCGGGCGGTTCTTCGAGCAGCAGCAGCAGCGCCTCCACCGCGCCGGTCACCACGCTGCAGGCCGGCCTGCAATCGAAGTGGGAAATCGACCTGTTCGGCCGCCTGCGCGCCGACCGCGACGCGGCCCAGCAGAAGCTGGACAGCGCCACCGCCAAGTGGCACGACGCCCGCGTCGCCGTGGCGGCCGAGACGGCCAACGCCTATTTCGCCGAGCGCGCCTGCCAGCAGCAGTTGAACGTGTCCGAATCGGATGCCAAGTCGCGCGGCGAAACGGCGCGGCTCACCGACCTGTCGGCGCGCGCCGGCTTCACCGCACCGGCCGATGCCGCACTCGCGCGTGCCAGCGCCTCCGACGCCTCGGGCCGCCTCACGCAACAGCGCGCCCTGTGCGCGGTGCAGCGCAAGGCATTGGTCGCACTCAGCGGGCTCGACGAACCCACGCTCGTGCAGAAGCTCGCGGCCTCGCCCACGCAGCGCGCGCTGCCGGTGGTCGGTGCCATTGCCAGCGTGCCGGCGCAGGCGCTCTCGCAGCGGCCCGACGTGTACGCGGCCGAACTCGGCGTGGCCGCGGCCAGCGCCGAGGTGGGCTCCGCCGAAGCCGAGCGCTATCCCAAGCTCACGCTCTCGGGCTCGATCGGCCGCATGCAGATCCGCACCAGCGGCTTTCGCGAATCGCTCGACACCTGGACGGTCGGGCCGCTGTCGCTCACCGTGCCGCTGCTCGACGGCGGCGCGCGCGCAGCCAACTCCGAAGCCGCCAAGGCGCGTTACACCGAGGCCGTGTCGCTCTACCGCGCCAACGTGCGCCAGGCGGTGCGCGAGGTCGAGGAAGCCCTGGTGAACCTCGACGCCACCACCGCGCGCAGCACCGACGCCGACAGCGCGGTGAAGAACTACCAGGCCTCGTTCGACGCCACCCAGGCCCGCTACAGCAGCGGCCTGGCCAGCCTGTTCGAGCTCGAGGATTCGCGGCGCACGCTGTTCGCCGCGCAGACCGCGCGCGTCTCGCTGCAGCGCGAGAGCACCGAAGCCTGGGTCTCCCTGTACCGCTCGATGGGCGGCGGCTGGAGCCGCCCCGCCGAAGCATCGTCCCCAATGACCACCACCCCGGCCGCCAAGGTCGCGACGTCGCCATGAAAACAATGAAGCGTTCCACCCTTGTCCTCGCGCTGCTGGCGCTCGTCGTCGTTGTCGCCGCCGGCCTGTGGCTCACCCGCAAGCCGGACGGCGACCACAAGGCCGCGCCCGCCGCCAAGGGCCCGGCCCAGCGCCCCGCGCTGACCGTCTCGGTCGCCAAACCCGAAGCCACCGAGCTGACGGTCACGCTGGCCGCCAACGGCAACGTGGCAGCCTGGCAGGAGGCCGTGATCGGCTCCGAATCGAACGGCCTGAAGCTGGCCGAGGTGCGCGTCAACGTGGGCGACACCGTGAAGAAGGGCCAGGTGCTCGCGGTGTTCTCGCCCGAGACGGTGCAGGCCGACATCGCACAGGCGCGCGCCTCGCTGGCCGAGGCCCGCGCCTCGGCGGCCGACGCCGCCGGCAACGCCGCGCGCGCCCGCACGCTGCAGGCCACCGGCGCGCTGAGCCAGCAGCAGATCAACCAGTACCAGACCACCGAACAGACCGCCAAGGCGCGCGCCGAAGCGGCCGAGGCCGTGCTGGCCGCGCAGCAGGTGCGCGGTCGCAACACGCAGGTGCTGGCGCCCGACGACGGCGTGATCTCCGCGCGCACCGCCACGGTCGGCAGCGTGGTGGGCGCCGGCACCGAGCTGTTCCGGCTGATCCGCCAGGGCCGGCTCGAATGGCGCGCGGAAGTCACCTCGGCCGAACTGGGCCGCGTCGCCGTGGGCACGCCGGCCTTCGTGGTCAGCGCCAGCGGCGCGCAGGTGAAGGGCACGGTGCGCAGCATCGCGCCCACGGTCGATCCACAGACGCGCGCGGCGCTGGTCTATGTCGACCTGCCGAACGTGCAGCAGAACACCGGCGTGAAGGCCGGCATGTTCGCGCGCGGCGACTTCGAACTCGGCCGCAGTTCCGCGCCGACCGTGCCGCAAAGCGCGATCGTGCCGCGCGACGGCTTCAACAACGTCTTCACGCTGCTGCCCGACGGCCGCGTGGCGCAGCTCAAGGTGCAGACCGGCCGCCGCCTGAAGGACCGCGTGGAGATCACCAGCGCCCTGCCCGAGGGCGTGCAGATCGTGGTGCAGGGCGCGGGCTTCCTCAACGACGGCGACCTGGTGCGCGTGGTGGACGCCACGCCCGCGGCAGCCTCGTCCGCCACCCCGGCGAAGGCGGGGGCATCCGCCCCTTCGCCCAAATAAGCCAACACAAGGAACACGCCATGAACGTTTCCGCCTGGTCCATACGCAACCCCATTCCGGCGGTGATGCTGTTCGTGCTGCTCACCTTCGGGGGGCTGCTGTCGTTCAACGCCATGAAGGTGCAGAACTTCCCGGACATCGACCTGCCGACCGTCACCGTCTCGGCCTCGCTGCCGGGCGCAGCGCCCTCGCAGCTGGAGACCGACGTCGCGCGCAAGCTCGAGAACTCCATCGCCACCATCCAGGGCCTGAAGCACATCACGACCAAGGTGCAGGACGGCGCCGCCACGCTGATCGTGGAGTTCCGCCTCGAGAAGCCCGTGCAGGAGGCCGTGGACGACGTGCGCTCGGCCGTGCAGAAGGTGCGCGCCGACCTGCCCGCCGACGTGCGCGACCCGGTCGTCACCAAGCTCGACTTCGCGGCCCAGCCGGTGCTGGCCTTCACCATCGCGTCCTCGCGCATGGACAACGAGGCGCTGAGCTGGTTCGTCGACAACGACATCACCAAGAAGCTGCTCGCGCTGCCCGGCGTGGGCGCGGTGAACCGCGTGGGCGGCGTCACGCGCCAGGTGCACATCGACCTCGACCCGGCCAAGCTGCAGGCGCTGGGCGCCTCGGCCGCCGACATCTCGCGCCAGCTGCGCCAGGTGCAGACCGAAAGCGCCGGCGGGCGCATCGACCTGGGCGGCAGCGAACAACCGGTGCGCACCATGGCCACCGTGCAGTCGGCCGACCAGCTCGCCGACATGCAGATCGCGCTGAGCGACGGCCGCCGCATCCGCCTGGACCAGGTGGCGCGCATCAGCGACACCATCGCCGAGCCGCGCGCTGCCGCGCTGCTCAACGGCAAGCCGGTGGTGGGCTTCGAGGTGGCCCGCAGCCGCGGCGCCAGCGAAGTCGAAGTGGGCCGCGCCATTCAAAAGGCGCTGGCCGACCTGCGCGTGCAGCGCCCCGACATCGAGCTGACCGAGGCCTTCAACTTCGTCGACCCGGTGGAAGAAGAGTACGACGGCTCGCTGCACCTGCTGTACGAGGGCGCCATCCTCGCGGTGATCGTGGTGTGGCTCTTTTTGCGCGACTGGCGCGCCACCTTCGTCTCGGCCGTGGCGCTGCCGATGTCGGTGATTCCGGCCTTCGTCGGCATGTACCTGCTGGGCTTCTCGGTCAACGTGATCTCGCTGCTCGCGCTCTCGCTGGTGGTCGGCATCTTGGTGGACGACGCCATCGTGGAGGTCGAGAACATCGTGCGCCACCTACGCATGGGCAAGTCGCCCTACCAGGCGGCCATGGAAGCGGCGGATGAAATCGGCCTGGCCGTGATCGCCACCACCTTCACGCTGATCGCGGTGTTCCTGCCCACGGCCTTCATGAGCGGCGTGGCCGGCAAGTTCTTCAAGCAGTTCGGCTGGACCGCCTCGCTCGCGGTGTTCGCCTCGCTGGTGGTGGCGCGGGTGCTCACGCCGATGATGGCGGCCTACATCCTCAAGCCCATCGTCGGTGCCGAGAAGGAGCCGGGCTGGCTGCGCTGGTACATGCGCGCCGTGGAGTGGAGCACGCACCACCGCTTCAAGACGATGGTGATGGCCACCCTCTTCTTCTTCGGCTCGCTGGCGATGATCCCGCTGCTCAAGACCGGCTTCATTCCGGCCGACGACAATTCGCAGACGCAGGTCTACCTGTCGCTGCCGCCGGGTTCCACGCTGGCGCAGACCACGGCCGCGGCCGAGGAAACGCGCCGCCGCGTGATGAAGATCAACCACGTGAAGAGCGTCTACACCACGGTGGCGGGCGGCAGCGCCGGCGGCGACCCGTTCGCGAACTTCGGCACGCCCGAGACGCGCAAGGCCACGCTGACGATCCAGCTCGACCCGCGCGGCGACCGGCCGCGCAAGCAGGTGATCGAGAAAGAGATCCGCACCGCGCTCGAGACCCTGCCCGGCGTGCGCAGCACCGTGGGCCTGGGCGGCTCGGGCGAGAAGTACATCCTGGTGCTCACCGGCGAAGACCCGGTGGCGCTGTCGGCTGCCGCCGGCGCGGTCGAGAAAGACCTGCGCACCATTCCCGGCCTGGGCAACATCACCTCGACCGCGAGCCTGATCCGTCCCGAGATCGCCGTGCGCCCCGACTTCGCGCGCGCCGCCGACCTGGGCGTGACCAGCTCGGCCATCGCCGAGACGCTGCGCGTGGCCACGCTGGGCGACTACGACCAAGCGCTGGCCAAGCTCAACCTCGCGCAGCGGCAGGTGCCGATCGTGGTGAAGCTCGAAGACTCGGCGCGGCAAGACCTCGACCTCATCGGGCGCCTGTCGGTGCCGGGCGCGCGCGGGCCCGTCATGCTGAGCCAGGTGGCCTCGCTCACGATGGAAGGCGGCCCGGCCGTCATCGACCGCTACGACCGCTCGCGCAACGTCAACTTCGAGATCGAGCTGTCGGGCGTGGGCCTGGGCGACGCCAAGACGGCCGTCGAGGCCCTGCCCTCGATCCAGAAGCTGCCGCCGGGCGTGCGCATCGCCGAGGTGGGCGACGCCGAAGTGATGACCGAGCTGTTCGCCAGCTTCGGCCTGGCGATGCTCACCGGTGTGCTGTGCATCTACATCGTGCTGGTGCTGCTGTTCAAGGACTTCCTGCACCCGGTGACCATCCTGTGCGCGCTGCCGCTCGCACTGGGCGGCGCCTTCGTGGGCCTCTTGATCGGGCAGAAGGCGCTGTCGATGCCCTCGCTGATCGGCCTGATCATGCTGATGGGCATCGCCACGAAGAACTCGATCCTGCTGGTGGAGTACGCCATCGTGGCGCGCCGCGACCACGGCATGAGCCGCTGGGACGCGCTGCGCGACGCCTGCCACAAGCGTGCGCGGCCCATCATCATGACCACGCTCGCCATGGGCGCCGGCATGCTGCCCATTGCCGTGGGCTTCGGCGCCGCCGACTCGAGCTTCCGCTCGCCGATGGCGATGGCGGTGATCGGCGGGCTGATCACTTCTACCGTGTTGAGCCTGCTGGTGGTGCCGGCCGTGTTCACCTACGTGGACGACATCGAGCACTGGATCCGGCGCACCGTGCGCAAGGTGCGCGGGCAGCCGGCCGATCCGCACATCGACGACGACCTGGTCGAGGCGCCGCAGCGATGAAACCCCTGAGCGCGGGCAGCGGTGAGCCCGCTACCGCGCCTCGATGTTCAGCACCACCACGCCCGCCACGATGGCCAGCAGGCCGACCACGCGCGTCAGCGTGACCGCTTCACCGAACCAGACCATGCCGGCGACCGCGATCAGCGCGGTGCCGGCACCGGCCCAGACCGCGTAGCCCAGCCCCACATCCAGCACGCGCACCGCGAGCGACATGAGCCAGATCGCGCCGGCATAGCAGGCGGCGGTGAGCAGCGAGGGCAACAGGCGGGTGAAACCTTCGGCATGGCGAAGGGCGATGGTGCCGGCGACTTCCGCCGCCACGCTGGCCGCGAGCAGCAGCCAGGCCAGAGTCTGTGGACTCTTCATGGGAATACCTCGTCACACCCCTGCCGTACCGGGCATGGAATGCGGGCGATGCAAGCGGTACCCCGAACGAAGCCGCCATTCTGGGGACATGCGGCGACGCGGTGATGACTGCGCAGTCAAGCCCCTTGGCGCCGCAGGCGCATTCAAAAAAAATGCCGCGGGCGCCAATCGCCCGCGGCATGTGAACCGACAAAGAGGGTCGATCGCGTCAGGCGTCCAGCTGCGCCAATCGCTTCAGCTTGCGTTCGCTCATGCGCTTGGCCAGGCGCGGCAGCACCAGCACGGCGACGATGGCGATGATCACCACGATCGACTCGGGGCGCTGGAAGAACACGATCGGGCTGCCCTGTCCCATGGCAATCGCGTTGCGCAGGTTGGCTTCGGCGAGCGGCCCGAGGATCATGCCGACCACCACGGGGGCGGTCGGGAAATCGAAGCGCCGCATCACCACGCCCAGGAGGCCGATGCCGAACAGCAGGAACAGGTCGAAGGTGTTCTGGCGCATGCCGTACGCACCCACGGTCGCGAAGATCAGGATGCCGGCGTACAGCTGCGGCTTCGGGATCTTGAGCAGCTTGACCCACAGGCCGACCATCGGCAGGTTGAGCACCAGCAGCATCAGGTTGCCGATGTACAGCGAGGCGATCAGCGCCCAGACCAGCGCGGCCGAGGTGGTAAAGAGCTGCGGGCCCGGCTGGATGCCGTAGTTCTGGAACGCGCCCAGCATGATGGCCGTGGTGTTCGAGGTGGGAATGCCCAGCGTGAGCAGCGGAATCAGCGCGGCGGTCACGGTGGCGTTGTTGGCGGCCTCGGGGCCGGCCACGCCTTCGATGGCGCCGGTGGTGCCGAACTCGGCCTTGGCATCGGCGTCCTTCGCGAGCTTCTTCTCGGTGGCATAGCTCAGGAAGGTCGGGATCTCGGTGCCGCCGGCCGGAATGCAGCCGAAGGGCGTGCCGATGGCCGCGCCGCGCAGCCAGGCGGGAATGGAACGCTTCCAGTCGCGCGAGGTCATGTGCACGCGGGTCAGCTTGTTCTGGCCCTCGACCACGCGGCCTTCGTACAGCACGGCGTACAGCACCTCGGCCACCGCAAACAGGCCCACCGCCACCAGCACGATCTCGATGCCGTCGAGCAGCTCGGGCATGTTGCCGGTGTAGCGGCCCTGGCCGGTGATCTGGTCCAGGCCCACGCAGCCGATGGCCAGGCCGACGAACAGCGCCGTCATGCCGCGCAGCGTGCTCTTGCCGAGCACCGCGCTCACGGTGGTGAAGGCCAGCAGCATCAAGAGGAAGTACTCGGGTGCCGCCAGGCGCACGGCGTAGTCGGCCACGAACGGCGCGAACAGCGTGACGACCACAGTGGCGATGGTGCCGGCCACGAAGGAGCCGATGGCGGCGGTGGCGAGCGCGGCGCCCGCGCGGCCGCTCTTGGCCATCTTGTTGCCTTCCATCGCCGTGACCATGCTGGCGGTTTCGCCGGGCGTGTTCAGCAGGATCGAGGTGGTCGAGCCGCCGTACATGGCGCCGTAGTAGATGCCCGAGAAGAAGATCATCGAGGCCGTGATGTCGACCTTGCCGGTGATCGGCAGCAGCATCGCCACCGCCACGGCGGGGCCGATGCCGGGCAGCACGCCCACCGCCGTGCCCAGGGCACAGCCGATGAGGCACCACAGCAGGTTGATGGGGGTGATCGCGGCCGCGAAGCCGGTCATCAGTGCGTTGAAGATATCCATTTGGCGTGGCTCCGCTCAGATCCAGCCGGTGCTGGTGAGACCCGGCAGGCTGATGGCCAGGAACTTGGTGAACATCCAGAAGACCGGGGCCGAGATCGCCAGGCCGGTCACCAAGTCGGTGACCCAGGTGGCCGGTGCGTTGACCTTGGCCTGCCCGGCAGCGCGGCGCAGGCCCTGCACGGCCAGCAGGTAGCACAGCGCGCAGCTCAGGATGAAGCCGATGCTGGTGATGAGCGCCGCATTGAGCAGCAGGCCCGCCGCCACCCAGATGAAGCCGGGCCAGTAGGCGGTGTCGGCACCGGAGGGCGCGTCGAGCTCGCGGAAGCCGCCGCTGAACGCTTCCCAGGTGATCCACGCGCCGCAGACCATCAGGACGATCGAGACCATCCAGGGCAGGAAGTTGGGGCCGACGCCGCCGTAGCCGGCTTCGGAAGAAATGCCGATGGCGCCGAAGGCCAGCGCAGCGCCGGTCAGGAGCACGCCGAGACCGACGACGTATTGCGGCCAGCGGGCCGCGCCGGAGGTGGCCTCAGCGGAATGTGAGACCGAGGATTCTGGAGTTGTCATTTTTTGCTCCCGCAGTCGTGGGGAAAAAGAAGGCCCCTTCCAGAAACACCGCCAACCGGCTTTGCCGGGCCGCGGGTGTTGCCCCCGGAAGGGGGTTGGCGCGCGCGACACGAAGTGCGCGCAGCCTGGGGGCGAGCCAAATTCAGACCATGCCGGACTTGGCCATGATCGCGCGCAGGCTGGCGAAGTCGTCGTCGACGAACTTGGCGAAGGCATCGCCCGACAGCACGGCCGGCGTCCAGTCGTTCTTCTTGAGCGACTCGGCCCACGACGGGCTCTTGAGCGCGGCCAGCACCATGTCGGTCAGGGCCTTGCGCTGCTCGGCCGAGATGCCGGGCGCGCCGTACACGCCGCGCCAGTTGCCGATCTCGACATCGATGCCCTGTTCCTTCAGGGTCGGCACGTTGATGCCCGGCAGGCGCTGGGCGGAGGTGACAGCAATGGGTTTCATCTTGCCGGCGGCGATGTACTCGGCGAATTCGCTGTAGCCGCTGCCGCCGATGGTGACGTTGCCGCCCAGGATGGCGGCGGTGGCTTCACCGCCTCCGCGGAAGGCCACGTAGTTGATCTTGGACGGATCGGCGCCGACCTTCTGCGCGATCATGGCCGCGGCGATGTGCTCGGTGGAGCCGCGCGAACCGCCGCCCCACTTGACGCTGCCCGGGTCCTTCTTGAGCTGCTCGACCACGTCCTTCATGGTCTTGAAGGGCGAATTCGACGGCAGCACGAACACGTTGTATTCGGTGGTCAGGCGCGCGATGGGCGTGGCCTGCGACAGGTTGACCGGCGGCTTGCCGGTGATGATGCCGCCCAGCATGACCGAGCCCATGACCATCAGCGCGTTGGCGTCGCCCTTGGAGCCGTTGACGAACTGGGCCAGGCCCAGCGCACCGGCGGCACCGCCCTTGTTGTCGTAGGCGACGGTGTCGGCCACCTTGGCGTCGGTCAGGGCCTTGCCCAGCGCGCGGCCGGTGGTGTCCCAGCCGCCACCCGGGTTGGCCGGGATCATCATCTTGACGTTGGCGGCAGCGCGCGCCGACAGCGGCAAGGCGCCGGCAGCGGCCAGTGCGGCCAGGGACTTCAAAAAGGTATCGCGACGCATCGTTGGTGTCTCCTGAGAACTTGGGAACGGATGGAACCTGACTTGGACCTGAGCCGCTATCATGCGCCGCCCCGCTGTCAGTTGGCTGTCCACCAGACTGGGGAAAACACCGAAGTACCGACCCCCTGCCCGTATGAAGCTGCTGCTCGTCGAAGACGACCCCTCGATGCAAATCACCCTGCAGCGCACCCTCGGGCGGCGCCGCATCGACGTGCGCATCTGCGGCGACGGCGCGCAGGCGATCGCGCAGTGGCGCGCCGTCGAGCCCGACGTGGTCGCGCTCGACCTGAGCCTGCCGCACGTCGACGGCCTGCAGGTGCTGGCCCAGGCGCGCGCCGAGGGCCTGCGCACGCCGGTGCTGCTGCTGACCGCGCGTGGCACGGTGGGCGACCGCATCATGGGCCTGAACGCCGGCGCAGACGACTACCTGCCCAAGCCCTTCGACCTGGACGAGCTCGAGGCCCGCATCCGCGCGCTGCGCCGGCGCAGCCTGAGCGCGGGGCCCGACCCGACGCTGAACCCGCTGGAGGTCGGCAGCCTGCGCTTCGAGCCCGACAACGGCGCCGTCTACCACCGCTCGGAACTGCTCGAGCTCACGCCGCGCGAGCTCGCGCTGCTCAAGGCGCTGATGATGAAACCCGGCCACGCGGTCACCAAGGAGCGCCTGTTCGAGCTGGTGTTCCCGGGCGAGTCCGAGGTGCAGTACGAGGCCATCGAGGTGGTCGTGTACCGCCTGCGCAAGAAGCTGGTGGGCACCGGCACCGTGCTGATGACGATGCGCGGCCTGGGCTATCTCCTGCGGGCCGAGACTTGAGGGCGGCCCTGCGGCGCACGATGTCGTCCCTGCGCGCGCGGCTCCTGCTCGGCATCCTGGTGCCGGTGGCCGTGTTCGTCGTGATCAACAGCGTGAGCCTGTACCGCCAGAGCCTGGCGGCCGCCACCACCGCCTACGACCGCACGCTGCTGGCCTCGGCCAAGACCATCGGCGAACAGCTCGACGTGGAAGGCTACGACGACATGGCGCGGCTGCGCGCGATCGTGCCCTACTCCGCGCTCGAGGCCTTCGAGGCCGACAACCGCAGCCGGCTGTTCTACCGCGTGTCGGCACTCGACGGCGAGATGGTCTCGGGCTTCGCCGAACTGCCCTTCTGGCGCGGGCGCATCCCCGACCGCGGGGCGTACGCGGCGCTGGTCGATTTCTACGACGCCGAGTTTCGCGGCCAGCCGGTGCGCGTCGCCGTGATGCTGCAGCCGGTGGCCAGCGCGCGCGGCCGCGGCATGGCCGTGGTGCAGGTGGCCGAAACATTGGAGCTGCGCGAAACACTCGTGCGCAAGCTGCTGCTCGACATGCTCTGGCGTCAGCTGCTGCTGATGGGCGTGATCGCGCTGGTCACCGTCGTCGTCGTGCAGCGCGCCACGCGGCCGGTGCGCGAACTCGGCGAAGCCATCGAGCGGCGCCCCGAAGACGACCTCTCGCCCATCGACGCGCCCGGCGCCCCGGCCGAGCTGCGCCCGCTGATCGACGCCACCACCGAGGTCATGGGCCGGCTGCAGCGGCTGCTCGATCACCAGAAGCGCTTCGTGCGCGACAGCGCCCACCAGCTGCGCACGCCGCTGGCGGTGCTGAAGGCGCAGGTGCAGTCGGCGCGCCGCGGCGACGTGGCGCCCGAGCAGGCGCTGGTCGAGATCAGCCAGACCGTCGAGCGCGCCACCACGCTGGCCAACCAGATGCTGTCGCTGGCGAAGGTGGAGCAACTGCGCCAGCAGCCCGAATCGGCGCTGCTCGACCTGGGCGACGTGGTGCGCCACATCGCGCTCGACCTGTCGCCGCTGGTGGCCGACAAGGCACTCGATTTCGAGCTGGCCGCCGACGACGCCGTGACCGTGCGCGCGCACCAGTGGATGCTGCAGGAGCTCACGCGCAACCTGCTGCACAACGCCATCAAGCACAGCCCCGCTGGCGCGCCGCTCTCGGTACGCGTGCACGCTGAAGGCGACGAGGCCGTGCTCACCGTGCGCGACGACGGTCCAGGCATTTCCGCCGAGCTGCGCCAGCGCCTGTTCGCACCGTTCTCGGCGGGCAACACCGCGAGCGGCTCGGGCCTGGGCCTGGCGATCTGCCGCGAGATCGTTCTGGCCCTGGGTGGACGCATCAGCCTCGACAACCGCACGGTACCCAACCCCGGCGGCGCCGATCGCGTGACCGGGCTCGACGCCGTGGTGCGGCTGCCGCTGTCGCGCCACAATGGCTGACCTTTCTTTTTCGACCTTCATGGACCGTCTGCGCATCGACAAGTGGCTCTGGGCCGCCCGCTTCTTCAAGACCCGCTCGCTGGCCGCGGACGAAATCGGCAAGAACCGCATCCAGGTGAACGGCGAGGTCGCCAAGGCCTCGCGCGAGGTCAAGGCCGGCGACACCGTCGCCATGCGCCTGGGCCCGCTCACGCGGACCGTGACCGTGCGCGGCCTCAGCGGCCAGCGCGGCCCGGCGCCCGTGGCCCAGCAGCTGTACGAGGAAACGCCTGAGAGCCTGGCGGCGCAGGCCGCCTTCCGCGAGCAGCGGCGCATGGGCAGCGAGCCGGCCCTGGCCATCGAGCAGGGCCGCCCGACCAAGCGCGACCGGCGCGAGATCGACGGCGTGCGCCACCAGGCCGAGTGGGACAACCGCTGGAGCGCGTCGATCGACGAAAGCAACGGCGACGACGACCACCCGCCGCCACGCGGGCGCCCGCAACGCTGATTCGCGTACCCTGCGGGCTTCGTTTCTTTTTTGACGGAGCGCCCGCAGATGTCCAAGTTCAAGAAGTACCGCGTCGGCAGCAAGTTCAAGCTCTCGCGCATCGACCCCGACGATTCGCCCTTTCTCACGGGCGACGAGTCGGCCCAGCGCGCCGAGCTCGACACCCTGGCCGTCGAGCTCGACGAACTGCAGGACGTGCTGCATGCCGAAGGCCGGCGCAAGGTGCTGCTGGTGCTGCAGGGCATGGACACCAGCGGCAAGGACGGCACGGTGCGCTGGGTGTTCTCGCGCACCTCGCCGCTGGGCGTGCGGGTGACGGCCTTCAAGGCGCCGAGCGAAGAAGAACGCGCGCACGACTACCTCTGGCGCTGCCACGCCGCCGTGCCGCGCACCGGCGAGATCATGGTGTGGAACCGCAGCCACTACGAGGACGTGCTGGTGCCCGTGGTCGAAGGCTGGATCGACGGCGACGAGGCCCGCCGCCGCTATACGCAGATCAACGATTTCGAGCGACTGCTCACCGAGACCGGCACGGTCGTCGTCAAGTGCATGCTGCACATCGACAAGGACGAGCAGCGCGAACGGCTGCAGGCCCGCATCGACACGCCCGGCAAGCAATGGAAGTTCAGCATGGGCGACCTCGAGGTGCGCACCAAGTGGGCCGACTACCAGAAGGCCTATCAGAACGCGCTGGCCGCCACCTCGAGCGACCATGCGCCGTGGCACGTGATCCCGGCCAACAGCAAGCGGCACCGCAACATGATGATCGCGCAGCTGCTCGTGAAGACGCTGCGCGACATGAAGCTGAAGGCCCCGCCGCCCGACCCGGCGCTCAAGGGCATGGTCGTGAAGTGAGCCTGGAGGTGGAGCGGCCGGCTCAGGAGCGGCGCACGGGCGCCGCCGCCGGGCGCATCGGCGTCTGCGCCAGCACGCGGCAGTTGCCGAACTCGCAGCGCACGGCCCAGGCCACGCCGGTGGTGCACGGCACGCTGTAGCTCTCGTAGCCCGGGCCCTTGGCCGTCAGCTCGGCGCGCGGCTGCACGTTGCAGCGGCCGGCCTTGGCCAGGCGCTCGACGTTGTAGGTGTCGATGCCCGTGCGGCGCGGCTTGAGCGCGAGCACGGGGTTGTAGGTGTTGCCGTAGAACGTGTCCTGCACGTTCGGGTCGAGGTTGCGGTAGCCGCGCTTGGCCATGCAATGGACGATGGCGATCTGCTGGTGCTCGGCGATCAGCGCGCTGCTGGGGCGGGTGTTCCAGTCGATGACGGCGGCGCTGATGCCGGTGTACGAGGCCGCGGCGACGATGCCCTGGCCGTGCACCGTGATCAGGCCCAGGCCCAGCGCGGCCCACATGGCGTCACCCGATTCGCTGCGCGCGGTGATGCGGGTGGCAGCCGTGCGGCAGTCGGCCACGTCGCTGTCGTAGCGCACCTTGTCCACGCCTTCCATGGCCACCATCGGCACGTACGACATGCCGGTGCCCTGGCCGGGCCCGGGCGGCGGTGCGCTGGCGCATCCGGCCAGAACCACGGTGGCCAATGCAATGCTGAGCGGCAGCTTCATGGGAATCCCTCGTCCTCTTCGCGGTAGTTGCGAGGGATTTAACCATACATATAGTTACTCTTGAATCGACTTGTCGCGAATGAGAGACGACCTCCAGACGGGGCATTCGGGCTGCGATCCGGGGTCTGCGACAGGGCAAGGTACAGTTTTCACCCCTCCCCGGTTTCCCCTCCATGCCCTGTATTCCCCGGCTTTCCGCTCCCCACTTTCTCTCGATCGCCCTCGCCGCCGCATCCTTCGGTGCCGCAGCCCAGCAGCCGCAACTTTCCGCTGTCGACCTGGCGCGCAAGAACGCCTGCATGGCCTGCCATGGCCTGGTGCACAAGCAGGTTGGGCCGGGCTTCGCACAGATCGCCGAGCGCTACCGCGGCGACGCCGCCGCGCCGGCACGGCTGGCCGAGAAGATCCGCAACGGCAGCGTCGGCACCTGGGGCCGCGTGATCATGCCGCGCCAATCGCTGGTGTCGGAGGCCGACGCGCAGGTGCTCGCGCGCTGGGTGCTGGCGCAGCCGCAACAGCAGCAGCCACCCGCGCGCTGAATCGCCGCTCAGGTCGACAGCTGCGACGGCGCGGCCGACGCCACCCGGAAATCCGCCGGGAACGTCCAGGTGCCGGGCGCCTCGCGCTTGCCCAGCTGGCTCAATTGATAGCCCATGCCCCACACCGCGTGCAGCGACAGGCCGTGCGGCTGGTCGACATACAACCCGAGCTTGCGGCGCAGCTTCGACACGTTGGCGTCCAGCGTGCGCGAGCCAGCGGCCACGCCGCTTTGCCAGCCGATCATTTCCAGGTGCTCCCGGTCCAGCGGCCGGTTCATGTGGCGGAAGAATTCGGCCGCGAGGTCGAATTCGATCGGCGTCAGGCGAATCTCGGTGCCGGCCACGTCGACCATGTCGAACGGCGACAACAGGCTGAATTCCTGCCAGTCGAGGCTGCGCGGCACCACCGGCCGGTTGCGCTGGCGCAGGAAGAATTCGAGCATGAAGTACATCTCCTCGAAGGTCGACGGCTCCGGCAGCACGGCGTCGTCGGGGCCGGCATGCAACAGCGACAACCCGCGGATCTGCCGCTTGCGCGCGCTCATGATCAATGGCGTGTGGTAACGCAGCGTTTCACGCACCTGGCCCACGAGTTTTTGTACGTCGTCGGGTGCCGACGGAATTGAAAGCAGCAGTGCCTCGAAATTACCACCGGGTGCCACCTGCGCAATCAATTCGTCGACATGCGCAAATGCGACGGGCGTATAACCCAGCATCTTGACGGCACGACTGGCGTGCCACCGCGTTCGGGGAGAGGGGTCCAACACTGCAATGTGCGGGGAGTTTTGCTCAAACATTGAAAATTACCTTGCACACCGTGGCGTCACAAACTTCTATTTTTGCCCCGTTGGCGGGGAAATCGACTTTTATCATTCAACCCTTCAGGAATAAATTGCTCTGAATTGTTGAAGGCAGACGCATTTTTTTACGAATGCATTTCCAACCTGCGCAATTCCTTGGGAAGTGAATCTATTCCCAAATAAAGTTCACAGGTATGAATGAAGGGAACAGAAATATGAGGATCAGGCACGGCGGCCACGCCATGCACCCATCCACCGGCCAGGGCGGCCGGGCCGGCGGCGCGCCGGTCAGCTGACGAGCAACGTGCCGTCTGCCGCGGCCTGCCCCTGCTGCAGGGCAAAGGTGCGCGGCGTGCAGCCGTACTTCTTGCGGAAGACGAGGCCGAAGTAGGCCGGGTCCGCAAAGCCGCAGTCGTAGGCGACCTGGGCGACGAACCTGCGCGCGCCCTCGGGGCTGCGCAGCATGCGGGCCGCGGCCTCGAGCCGGTCGTTCTGCAGGGTCTCGAGAAAGGTCATGCCGCGGCCGGCCTTGGCGAACACCTTGTGCACGTAGCGCACCGACACGTTGAAGCTGGCGGCCAGCTTCTGCGCGTCGATCTCGGTGTCGGCGTGGTGCTCACGAATCCAGGCGCGCATGCGGGCGTGCAGGTCGCCGTCGCGCGGCGACACGCGCTCGCCCAGCGCGCCCGGCTGCGCCCTCAGCCCGTTCTGTTCCAGCGAGAACGACAGCATCGACATCAGGTGCTCACCGAGCAGCTGGCGCTGCGCGGGGCTCTGGATGCTGCACAGGTGCTCCACGTCCAGCGCCCGCAGGCAGCCCGACAGCATCCCGGCCCAGCCCTTGGCGCCGGCCAGCCGCAGGTCGGTGGACTGGTCCGCATGCGGCAGCCAGCGGTTCACCACCGCTTCCGACAGGCCCAGCGTCCATGAGTTGGTGGCCTCGGTCGAGCGCAGGCGCAGCGGCTGCCAGGAGTCGATCAGGACCATGTCGCCCGCAGCCAGTTCGATGCGCTGGCGCTGCTCGCTGATGGCCAGGCCGCCGTCGAGCTTGATCAGCAGGTGATAGGGATAGACCTCGGCGCCCATGAGCTGGCTCGGGCCCGTGCGCTCGATGGTTGCGCCGCTGCCGTGCACCCGCATGAAGGCCATCCCGGCCGTGTCGACGATGGTGAGTTCCTGCTGGAAGTGGCTGCGCTCGGGGCTGTCCAGCCGCCCCACGTGCGGGCCGATCTCGTCGGCCCAGAAGGCGAACCCGTCTTTGCGCGACACCATGCCGGTGTGAAAGCGCTGGATGCGACTGTCGGTGTCGGACATGCGGCACGCCCCTCTTCCTCCATGCAGCCGGCGCCACGCCAGAAGCCGCGGGTCACGAACGGGAACTCCCGATTTTTTCCTGACAGGTCCGCGTGGACCTCGGATAATTTTTACAAACGATAACAGAGATAACAGCCCGGGTGTTCGGGGGGATGACGCACCGCGCCCACTGGCGCAAGCCACGGTTCCAGGCCTTGCCGATCGCCGATCGCCGATCGCCGGTCGGCGGGCCGGTCCGGGCCCGCTTCGCCCTTCGGCCGGCGCTCGCGGCGGGCAATTGCATCCGGATGTGACTCGCGACACATCCGCGCCGCGAAAGCGAATGTCAAAGAAGGGCGCGATTCGTAGCATTCCTTCGGATCGAACGTCAACCGGAACTCTCTCTACTGGGGATGAAATGGCTGCCTTGTTTTTCACGGAACTCGAACCTTTCGGCACGCGATGGCGCGCAGCGCTGGCGTCCTGCCTGCCGGCGCTGCGCCGCGATGCCGAAGTGGTGCGGCCTGCTTCTCCCCCGCCGCCGGCGGACCGGGTGTGTGCGCTGGTCTTCATCGCCAACCTGGCGCAACTGGCCGACACCGACGGCCCGGAGGTGGCGGCGGGCGTGAGCCGCGAGATCCGGCGCCGGCTCTTCGCGGCCTTCCCGCCGTCGGGCGACACCGACCTGAGCTGCCTGCGCGACGACTGCTTTCTGCTGCGAACCCGCCACGCGCGGCTGGACGACCTGCTGGCCGCGCTCGGGCGCGAGCCGATCCTCGTCAAGGGCATCGCCGCGCAGCCGCAGCTGCATGCCGACTGGATCGCCCTGCGCGACAGCAGGCCGATGAGCCCAGCCGAAATCGAACTGGCGCTGTGGGCCGCACAACCGCATCCCGCGCCCACGGCCAGGGCGCGGCCTGCGAGCGACGTCGTGGTGGACGACATCGAACACGTGTACGACCTGCGCATCGCGCGGCAGGGAGATGCCCTGTGGCTGCGCGAGCGCTGTCTGCGAGGTGCCGAGGAACGGGCCCGGATCGACACGCTGTTCGCGCAGCTCCAGCCCGGCTGAGATGGCCTTGCCGCCTTCAGCCCATCGCAGCCCGGCCCGGCAAAGGGGCGCCCGATGGCGAGTCGCCCCGGGGGCACCGCACCGTCCTGTTCCTTGACCGCCGCCCGTGGATTCGCCCATGAGAACGAACCGCCGATGGTCTCGCAACCCCCTTGGCCATGTATCTCCATCCCCTGATCGCCAGCGTGCCGCCCGACGAGCGCGCCGCCTTGATTCGCAGCAGCGCGCTGCATTCCTACCGGCGCAACGAGATCGTGCTGCAGGCGGACACGCACACCGACCGCATCTACTGCGTGGCCACCGGCCTGCTGCGCGCGGTCGACAGGGACGTGACGACCGACTTCATCCGCCGGGGCGATTTCTTCCTCGGCCCCTCGCTGGGCGAGAACAGCTACCAGGCCACCTCGACGCTGGTGGCCGCCCTGCCCTCGTCGGTCTACCACCTGCCGGTGGCCGCGGTGCGCCGGCTGTGCGCGCTGTACCCCGAGGTGACCATGGGCCTGCTGGAGATCGCGATGAAACGCGTCGCCATGGTGCGCGGCCAGCTGCGCCGCATCTCGTCGCTGTCGTCCGAAAGCCTCGTGAGCCGCGTGCTGCACGAGTTGACGCAGCTGGCGCCGGCCGCCACGGGCGGCTACGACAAGCGCATCACGCAGGCGGTGATCGCGTCGTACTCGGGGCTCTCGCGCGAGGTCGTCAACAAGACCATGCGCGACATGGAAAGCCGCGGGCTGGTGCGCCGCGACGACCAGGGCGTGCACGTGCCGCCGACCTTCGCCTCGACCGATTTCGGCAGCCTGCCGCCGCAGGCCCACGAGCTCTCCGACGAACTCTGCGCCTGGAACGGCGACAGCCCCGAAGCGCCATGACACGCCGCCTTCATCGGCCCTGACACAAGGACAGCACCGACGATGCCCAAAGGAATTCCGAACCCCGTCGACATGTATGGCATTTCGCCCCGCCCCTGGGGCTTCGAGGTGTCGCTCGTGCGAAACGGCGTGCGCTACGCGCGCCTCTTCGGCCACGCCAGCTACGGCGGCCCCCAGCAGGCGCTGCGACGCGCCCAGGCCTGGCGCGACACCATCGTGAAGGAGCATCCGCCGGTCGCGCGCAAAGACCGCGCGCAGACCCTGCGCAGCAACAACAAGACGGGCGAGCCCGGCGTCTTCAGTCGCTTGTCCGCGCAAGGCAAGCCGGTCGCCTGGCTGGCCAAGACCTACCTCGGGAACGAAGAGATCCTGCGCGCCGAATTCGACCTCGCCGACTGGGGCCCCGCGGCCCGCGCGCATGCCATCGGCGAGCGGCAACGCCAGCTCGGCCGCATGGTCGGCCTCGCGCGGCTGCACCCCGCCGAAGAAGCCATCCGCCGGCGCCCGCCGCCCGACGACGAAGCGGCGCTGCCGCCCAAGCGCTCGAAGTCGGAGATCGTGCGACGCAACAACACGAGCGGCGTCAGCGGCGTGCAGTTCAAGACGCCACGCGCGGGCCATCCCGGGTACTGGGTGGCGATCACCTACTCGGCGGGCAAGGGCAGCGTGAGCCGCTCGTTCTCGGTGCGCACGCTCGGCTACGACGTGGCGCGCGACATGGCGATTGCCGAACGCCAGCAGCAGTTGCAGGCGAAGACGACGAACGACGACGCCTGAACCCGGCCTCCTAGAAGCGCACCGCGTACTGCACGCCGAGGCTCTGCTGGCGCGTGGCCAGGCTCTCTCGTCCCCAGGGGTTCGACACGCCGCTCAGCTGCGCGCCCACCGCAGCGGCAAGCGCCGAAGGTCCGCGCGTGCGGTGTGCCGGCGCAAGCGAATAGAAGACCGACCATTCGGTGCGCGCCGACGTCGCATAGCCCAGCCCCAGCGTGAAGTGCCGGCGGAACGTCGAAGGCGAACTGAGGTTGTCGCTGGTGGCCGCGTCCGCATAGGCGGCGCTGTTCGCCGACACGCCCGCGGACAGGCGCAGGGCCGGCGTGGCCTGGTAGCGCACGCCGAGCTTGACGACGTTCATGTCCTTCCAGCCATTGCCCGGGCCGCCCGCCGCACCGCGCAGCACCGAGCCATCGAAGGGCCGGTTGCCCAGCCCTGCCACGCCCGCATAGCCGATGCGCTGGTAGTCCAGCAGCACCGACAGCGCCTCGGTCGGCGACCACTGCAGGCCGACGAGCAGGTTCATCGGCACATCGAGCCGGCCGTGGTCGGCCAGCAGGCCCTCGTAGGCCTTGATGCGGCCCATGCGCGTGCGCGGCGACCAGGCGGCGCCCAGGCTCAGCGTGTCGCTCGCGCGCCAGTACGCCCCGATGCGAAAGCCCACGCCGAACGACGAGGCCACGCCCTGGTTGCTCAGGTGCTGCGGCGCCGCCGACTGCGGCGCCAGCGGCTGCACGCCCTCGGCCTTGAACTGCTGCGCCGTGAGCAGCAGCGAGGCGCCGACCGACCAGCGCTCGCCCAGCTGCTTCGACACCGTGGGCGCCACCGTCAGCTGCTTGATCGTCGTGATGCTGCGCCCCGTGCCGCAGGCCGCGTTCGCCCACTGCACCGCGCCGGTGGGCGACGGGCACGGCGTGCTGTCGGCGGGAAAGTAGGTGCCGGCGCCGTTGCTGTAGGCCACGAGGCCGGCCGACAGCCCCGGCGCGATCACGCGGCTGATCGCCAGTTCGGCCAGCGGCTCCCAGCGGCCGAGGCTGTCGGTGCGCGTGTCGAGCAGGCCCGTGGCAGGCGGCGGCATGTTCGCCGTGCGCACCATCTGCGTGTCGCCGCGCGTGGCGATGAAGTTGCCCTCCATCCGGTCGCCGACCCACACGGTGGTGGCGGGGTTGCTCGCGCCGCCGAAGGCATCGCGGGTCGATGCGGCCGCCGCGCCGGCAAGGCCGCGCGCCTCCGCGCCGTAGCCGATCTGGAAGTAGCCGTTGTCGGCCGCGGCCAGCGCCGGGCACAGCGCAGCCGCGGACACCAGGGTCCGCCATGTCGTTGTCATCGTTGTCTCCGTTTTTTGTTTTCTTTGAGCGCAGGGGATCAGGCGGCGATGACGGTGTTCTCCAGCACCCCGAGCCCCGCGATCTCGACTTCCACGCGGTCGCCGTCGTCCAGGAAGCGCCAGTGCTCGACGCCCGCGCACTCGGGCACGCAGCCCGTGGCGAGCAGCTCGCCCGCATGCAGCGTCTCGTTCTGCGAGGCGAAGCTCAGGATGCGATCGATGCGGTGCGTCATGCCCGAGGTGCTGCCCTGCCCGCGCAGCTGGCCGTTCACGCGCACCGTCACGTCGAGCGCATGCGGGTCGGCGATCTCGTCGGCCGTGACGATCCAGGGCCCCAGGCTGTTGCTGCCGTCGAAGTCCTTGCCTTTCGCCGGACCGGTGCCCACGCCGCTGCGCAGCTCCTTCATGAGCTGCGCGCGCTCGGAGAAATCGTTGAAGACGACGTAGCCGAAGACATGCGCCATGGCAGCGGACGCATCGATGTTCTTGCCGCCGCGCCCGACCACCACGGCCAGCTCGGCCTCGTAGTCGAGCATCGTGCCCGGCGCGGGCCGCTGCACCGATGCACCCGGGCCGGACAGGTTGAGCCGCACGCCCTTGTAGTAGACGGGTGTCTCGTAGAAGGCGGCCGGAATCTGCATCGCCCACGCCGGTGCGCCGGCCGCCGGCGAGACGTTCGCGGCGACCTGCCGGAAGGCATTCTTCAGGTGCTGCTCGTACACGCTGAAGCAGCGGATCTGCGGCGGCTGGTAGGGCAACTCGATCCGCACGTCCTTCAGTTCACGCAGACAGCCTTGCGGCATCTGCGTCGGCGCGAGCAATGCGCGAAGCATCGGCAGCGTGTCGTCTTCGTGCTGGATCACGTCCAGCAGCGTGGCAAAACGCGGGTCGCCGGGAAATGCAGCGCTGACATCGAGCAGCCGCTGCTCCGGCAAGGCAAGGCCGACGTGCCGCGAGAACGCATCGGTCGAGAAAGTGCACAGGCGCATGGGGTGGTTCTCCTTGCGTGCGCGTCAGGCCGCGCGATGCTGTGCGAGCAGCACCTCGGGATCGAACTCCACGCCGATGGGGTTCGTCGCGAAATCGCCGGCGCGGAACCACGCGTCCAGTTCGGCCGCGCTCTCGAAGTTGTCGACCTGCAGCTCGACCTTCACGCCCTCGGGGTCGAGGTAGTACAGCGAGGTGGTCGGCCCGTGGTTGATGCTCCACACCGGCTGCATGCCGTGGTCCTTGAGCCGCGCGTAGGTGTGCAGCAGGTCGTCGAGCGTGCCGTAGGTGAAGGCGACGTGGTCCACGCCCGCGGTCTGGGCTTGTCCGGCGCTGTGCGTGGGCGCGTTGATGAGCGCCACGCGGTGGTGCTCGTCGTCGTAGCTCAGGAAGCACAGCATCTCGTTGCGGAACATCGTGCGCGCGCCGAGCACCACGCTCCACCACTGGATCGATTCTTCGAAGCGGCGTGTCGCCAGCACGACGTGCGCGAGCTTGCGCGGCGACCGCGCCTGCGGGTCGGGCGAAGGAAGGGGAAAGCGGTCCATGGGGTTCGTCATTGCATGTCCTTGGGGTCGAGGGGTTGGTGGGGAAAGGTTGATCTGCAAGATGGCGCGCAGCACCGCCGCCACATCGCTCGGGCTCGGCGGTTGCGACGCGGTGCTGCGCCAGGCGATGTGGCCGTCGGGCCGCACCAGCAAGGTGGCGTCGGCTCGGCCGTCGTTCCAGGCGATCAGTTGTGCGAGCGCCTTGTGCGAGGCGGCGAGGTCCAGGTTCACGCCCACGACGGCCAGGCCCAGCGACGCCGCCAGCCGTTCGCACGCCGCGCCGTGGCGGCCCATGCCCGCCAGGAGGAAGTGCCCGGGCTTCAGAAGCTCGTGCGAGCTGGTGCGGTACGCGACGCCGGTGTCGGGCGCAAGGTGGAAGTGCGGCCAGCGCGCGCCGGGCGTGAGCGACTGGCACACGTCCCGCACGGGGTCCGGCGCGACGGGCGCAGTCGTGCCGTCGCCGCACACGGCCGCTCCCCGGTAGGCATGGCCCAAGTCCAGGCCCACGGTGCTGAAGTGCGCCATTTGGTTCTCGGCGGCGCGCTGCACGCGCTGGCGGATGGCCGTGCAGTGCACGGACGCGGCCTTCGCGATGCGGCGCGTGCGCCACTCGACCGGCGCCACGAACAGGCCACCGAGCGCCGAGCGCACCGCGCCCGGCAAGGCGCGCGCCGGCGCACTCGAACGCACGCGACCCAGCAGCGGCAGGCGTCGGTCGTCGATGCCCATGGCCGCGGTGACCTCGCGCATCTTGTGGAAGTTCTTCACGCTGGCCTCGCAGTTCGCCACGGCCACCGGGCAGCGCTCCGCGCCGTAGGTGTCGATCAGGCCCACGTCCGCGCGGTCTTGCATGACCAGCGCCAGCTTCCACGCCAGGTTGTGCGCGTCCGCGATGCCGGTGTTGAGGCCGAGCCCGCCCGTGGGCGGAAAGCGGTGCGCCGCATCGCCAACGAGCAGCGTGCGCCCCTGCCGGTAGCGGTCGGCCACGTGCGCCTGCATCGTCCAGTGCGAGAGCGAGGTGATGCGAAACGGCACGTCCGCGGCGCCCAGCGCGGCGCGCAGCATGCGCTCGCAGCGGGCGACCGGAAAGTCCGCGGGCTGTTCGTGCGGCGGGAAGTACGGCGTCATGAACACCGCGTAGCGCGCGGCGTCGTGGACGATGAAGGTACCGGGCGCCTTCGCGGACAGGGTCCAGAACAGGATCGACGGGCTGTCCTTCACGAGCGGGCGCAGGTCAGCCTCGAAGTTGACCGTGACCATGTGGGCCAGGTTCGTGTCGCCGGCCATCGCGATGCCTGCGCCTCGCCGCACGGAGCTGCTCGCGCCGTCGGCCGCCAGCAGCCACTGGCTGCGCACGGCATAGACCTCGCCGCTGGCGGCGTCCTCGATGCGCGAGACGACGCGGTCGCCCTCTTCTTCCGCCGCCCGCCAGGTCTGGCCGAAGCGCGTCTCGCAGTGGGTGCGGCCGGCGAGCGCATCGAACAGCACGCGCTCGAGATGATGCTGCGGCACGTTCGCGCTGCGCTTGCCGCTCACCGAATCGAGCTGAACGAAGCGCGCTTCGCCACCGATCTCGATGCGTGCGATGTCTTCCTCGGCAAGGTTGCGCCGCCAGGTCACGTAGCGCGCGTCGGCCGGCGGCGTGGCCACGCGCGCCAGCGCCTCGTCGGCGATGCCCAGGCCGGCCAGGATTTCGCGCGTCCTCGCGCTGACGACATGCGCCTGCGGCGCCTGGTGCAGACCGTCGCGCTGCTCGACAAGCAGCGACGCAATGCCCTGGTCGGCCAGCAGGGCCGCCATCGTGAGCCCGACGGGCCCGGCACCGACGATCAAAACGGGAACTTCCAACACGTGCATCTGTGGCTCTCTCGACCTTCGGCAGCACCAACGGCTGCCATGCACGTGAATTTATACAAATATAAGTCAATGCAAGATGCGTGTTTATACTTATATAAGTCACACGCATCGACCGGCCGACCGGTGCGCGCGACTGTTGGACAATGCGGCCATCGTCAACCAGCCACGGCCCGCCGGCGCACGCCATCCATGAAGACTCCCACGGGCAAGACAGCCCCGAAGCGCACCCCCGTCCCTGCCCGCACCGAGGCCACGGAACCTGCAGCCGACACCTCGGGCCGGCAGCGCCTCATGGACGCGGCCATCGTCGAGTTCTCCGAGAAGGGTTTCGAGGGCACGTCGGTGCTAGCCATTGCGCGGCGCGCGGACGTGAAGCAGCCGCTGCTCAACTACCACTTCGGCGGCAAGGAAGGCCTGTGGCGCGCCGTGGTCGAGAGCACGTACACCGAGGCGATGGCGTCCATCGATGCGATGCAGGTCGACGAGGACACGGCCGATGCGCTCACCAAGCTGCGCAGCGCGCTGCGGGTGTTCGCCATCATCAACGTGCTGCACCCCGCGGCGCATTCGCTGGTGCTGCGCGAGGTGGCGCAGGCCGGGCCACGGCTGGACTGGATCATCGAGCACTACATGCGGCCGTTCCATGAGCTGCTCGACGCGCTGCTCGCCGAATGCCAGGCGGAAGGCCTGATCAAGCCCTATCCGCGCGCCTATGCGAGCGTCATGATGACGAGCCTGCTGACCTCGGTGCAGTCGTCCATGCACCTGATCAAGCGGCTCTACGACGTCGATCCGATGAGCCCCGAGCAGGCCGAGCAGCACACCGAGCAGACCATCGACCTGCTGCTGAACGGGATGCTGACGGACGCGCCTCGGAAGAAGAGCCGCTAGCGCTGGTTCTGCTGCTCGCTCCTGTGCGCAATGACCGCGTCGCGCACCGCACGCTTCAGCGCCAGCTGCGGCTTGCCGCAACCGCTGCAGCGATAGAAGCGCAGGCCGGGCAGGAACTTCATCCACGACCGCCGGTGGATGCGCTCCAGGCCGGCCAGTCCGCATCGGCAGCGGACAAAAGGATTGCCGAATGCCGGGCCGGGCGCGGGCGCGCGGCCGTGGCGTGTCGTTGCGTACCCAGGAGCGTCGGTGTGCATGCGGGTCATCGTGCCGACCCACGGGCACGCCGCGCGCCCGACTGTGATCCCGCTCACTTGCCGCCGCAACAAATCTGCGCGCGGCCGCGTGGGCCTACGTGGCAGCAGGCGCCTGCGGTTCGCCCAGCGAGAGCATCAGGCGGTTGGCCCAGTTGAAGAAGGCCGCGCCATGCACGACGTCGGCAATCGCCAGGTCGTCCAGCCCCTGCACGCGCAAGGCGTCGACGTGCGCAGGCCCGAAGGTCGACGGCGTGGCCGACAGCGCGACCGACGCCTGCACGATCGCATTCCAGCGCGCGCCCAGGTCGGCCTGCACGCCCTCGTCGAGCAGGCGCTGCACGTCGTCCGTCCGCTGCGAGAAATGCGAGGCGAAACGCGCGTGCACCGACGCGCAGTAGATGCAGCCGTTGAAGCGCGAGGCCGCGGCGGCCGAGAGCTCGCGCTCGGCGCGCGGCAGGCCGGCCTCGGGGTTGTAGAAGATGTCCTTGTCGGTGCGCGTGCGCGCGCCGAGGATGTCGGGGTCGCGCGCCAGCAGGCGGAAGTACGGCGACTTGGCGCGCGACGCGTCGACGAGGCCCGCGTAGTGGCGCTCGGTCAGTTCGTCTTCGGGCAGCGGTTCGAGCCAGGGCAGCCATTCGAGCTGCGCCTGCGTGAAGCTGCGTGGGTGCGTGTTGCCGGGATGGGTCAGGGTCGATTCGGTGCTCATGGGGCGCTCATGCAGAAGGGGTGGCCAGCGCGCGCAGGCCGATGACGACGCGGATCTGGAACGCAAGGAACGCCACCAGCTGCGACAACGTAACGATCTCCGTGGTGCGCCATCCCGCATCGAGCAGCGCCTGCAATGCGGCCGGACTGGCGTCGCGCGGGTGGAAGACCAGCAGGTGCGCATGCGCAAGGCCGGCCGACAGCCGTTCGCTCAGCACCGCGCGCTGCGCCGCCTCGACGGCGTAGACCGGGCCAGCCGCGTCTTCCACGCTGAGTGGACCTTCCGGATAGCGGCCATACGGCCCTTGCGCAGCACCGCGTGCGACCTCGGCCTCGATGGCCCTCGCTACGCCCTGCCCCGCCAAGGCCTCGGTATAGAAGCGCGCCACGTCGGGTTGCCCGTGCAATCCGGCGACAAAGGCCGCGATGGCGAAGCGGTCTGCGATCTCGAAGTGGCCGGCCACGGGCTCGGTCGGCGCGAACAGCGCCAGGTAGCTCTGCTGCGCCTGCGTGCGCGCCTGCTTGCGCTGCGCGCGCAGGCGATCGAGCGCACTGCCGGGCGCGATACCCACCAGCCGGTCGATCACGTCGACAGCCTCGGGAACGGGAGAAGAAGAAACAACGGCATTCATGGAAACAACAGCCTAGAGAAGCGCAAGCGATTGAAGGTCCGGCACGCCCGTGTCGCGCGCCCAGCCCAGGGCGGGTGCGACGACCGTGGCGGTCAGTTCGATGGAACGCAAGATGGCCGCGTGCGGCGGATCGACCGAATGCACCTGGCACACGAGGTCGGTCACGCGCGCGAGCGTGCGGTCGGCGCGCAGCGAGGCGATCACGTCGTCGGGCGAACCGACATGCACGTCGTACGCGGCGATCAGCTGCTCGAGCGGCGCATCGGCGCGGACGCGGTCGGCCAGGCCGATCTGCCCCGTGGCGGCGGCCTGCACCACCGCGCGCCGCAGCCCGGTCTCGGCCAGGCGCAGCGCCTCCTGGCGGGTGTCCGCCACGAACACGCTGCGCGAGCCCACGATGCGCGGCGTGCGCCCCGGCGGCAGCGCGGCCAGGTAGGCGTCGATGATCGGGTCCTGCAGGTCGGCCAGCGATGCATCGGGCGCCTGCGCGGTGCGCGGCTGCGCGCGCGAAAGCATCAGCCCGTCGCCGGCCGTGCCCGCGCGCGTGCCGCCGTTCACCGAGAACGTGGCCTGCCAGAGCCGGCCGAGCAGTTGCGCGCCCGCCGGGTACAGCGTGTCGCCGCCGGGCAGCGCCCGGCCGGCCCAGGCCCCGCGCACCGTGGCAAGCTGCCGCTCGAACAGCGCCGCGCGGTCGTCGCTGTCCAGCCCGAAGGCCGCGAAGGACGCCGGCGTGCCGCCCGTGCCGACGCCCACTTCGAGCCGGCCGCCCGAGAGAAGGTCCAGCACGATCGCGTCTTCGGCCGTGCGCACCGCGTTCTCCAGCGGCAGCGTGACGATGCCCGTGCCCAGGCGGATGCGCCGCGTGCGCGAGGCCACGTGGGCGAGGAAGACGAAGGGCGACGGCAGGCCGCCTTCGTGTTCGTGGAAATGGTGCTGCGCCACCCATGCGGAATCGAAGCCGAAGGCCTCGGCATGGGCGATCTGCGCCGTGACGAGGCGGTAGCGCTCGGCGGCGGGGGCATCGTCGAGCAGCCGGCTGAAGAAGCCGAGCCGCTTGCGCGGGGAAGTGAAGGTACCGGGCATCCGAAGGCCTGTGGGGTCGAGAGCCTTCGAGTGTTGCGCCGCAGGCCGCTCGAATGGAACGCCGGTTTTCGCGTTTGCTTATGCGCTTTGCGCGCATCGCGCGTTCAGTGCGGCATCGCAGGTGATCGCCGTGTGAAGCGCTGCAGCCAGCCCACGCCCGCCCCGGCGCCGACGGCCATCAGCCCGGTGGTGGCCAGCATCGCCGCCGTGTGGAGCGCGACGGCCGCGAACGCCGGCACGAGCGAGCCACTCATCGCGCCCTTCGCTGCATCGCCCATGCACAGCGGGATCAGTGCCGGCACCAGCATCAGCCCGGCACCGTGCGCGGTGGACATCATGAAAGACCACAGCGCCAGCCCTGCATGCCCCGCCGGCGCACGTGCCATGGCGGGCAGGCGCCCCGACAGGTGAACGAGCGCGACCACGGCGATCAGCCCGCCGGCCAGCCACTGCAGCAAGCCCCGGTCCATCGACAGGCCGAAGGCCACCGCAATGACCACGAGCGCCACCGAGGCCACATGCCCGACACCGATCGGCCACAGCGCCCGCAGCGCCTGCGCCCGGTCGTGCGAACGCAGGCCCCATGCGGCGGCGAACATCCAGCCGGTGGTGGGGTTCAGGCCGTGCAGGACGCCCATTCCCGCCACCGCCAGCCAGGGCCAGAGGCTTGCCATGGTGCGGACCGATCGACACGCCGGGTCGCGCGTTTTCCTTAGGACTGCGCGTGGCAGCAACCACCGGCCGCCGCAACGGGCGCGGGCTCGTAGCGGTCGTGGTGACGGATCCAGTCCATCGCGTAGGACGGGTTGTGCTCGTCGCGGCCCTTGGGAACGAGGTCGAGCATGTTGTAGGTGCCCATCATCACTTCCACGCCGCGACCGTAGGTCGAGTAGGTGTGGAACACGTCGCCGGCGTCGTCCTTGAAGAACACGCTGACGCCGGGCGCCTCCTCGCTCGGGAACGGCTGCTTCACGTAGTTGTAGGCGACCGCGCCGCTGGCCATTTCATCGGGCGTGAAGCTCACGCCGAAGTCGTGGTTGAAGTCGTTGTCGTGCGACGAGACCCAGGCGAACTGCCAGCCCATGCGTCGGCGGAAGGCCTCGATGTGGGCGAGCGGCGCGCGCGAGACGGCCACCAGCGTGACGTCGCGGTGTTCGAGGTGCACGCGCATGCCGTCGGAATGGTCGGCCATGAACGAGCAGCTCTGGCAGCCCTGCTCCCAGTCGGGGCCGAACATGAAGTGCTGTACGAGCAGTTGGCGACGGCCTTCGAACAGGTCGGCCAGCGGGCGACGGCCCTGGGGCGTGTCGAAGACATAGGCCTTCTCGACGCGGGTCCACGGCAGCGCGCGGCGCTCTTCGGCGATCCGGTCGCGCAGCTGGGTCAGCTCCTTCTCGCGCGCCAGCAGCGACTTGCGCGCGTCGATCCAGCGCTCGGGGGTCACGACGGTGTGATTCACTGGGGTGTTCATGGTGTGCTCCTTGGCTTGCGTTTCGTTCAGGCCGTAGCCGTCTTCGGGCGACGCACCGCACGGACCTTGCTGGCCCGGCCGTCGCCGGCGTAGAAGAGCCCCGCGCCGTCGGACTCCAGGCCGCTCACGCCGACGCCGCTGGGCATTTCCAGCCGCGCGATCACGTCGCCGCTGGCGGGGTCGATGCGGCGAATGTCGCTCTGATCGCCTTCCCAGGTGCCGTGCCAGAGTTCGCCGTCGACCCAGGTCACGCCGGTGACGAAGCGGTTCGACTCGATGGTGCGGCGGATCGCGCCGGTCGCCGGGTCGATCTGGTGGATCTTGCGGTCGCGGTACTCACCCACCCAGAGGCTGCCTTCGGCCCAAGTGAGGCCCGAATCCGAGCCGTTGCCGGGCGCGGGAATCGAGGCCAGCACCTTGCCGGTGGCGGCGTCGATCTTGTCGATGCGCGCCTCGACGATCTGATAGAAGCAGGTGCCGTCGAAGGCAGTGCCGGCGTCGCAGGCGACGTCGATGCGGCGCGTGGCTTCGCCGCTCGCGGGGTCGAAGGCGACCAGTTGCCCGCCGGTGGCGGCCCACACCTGGTGGCCGTCGTGCGTCACGCCGTGGATGCGCTCCACGCCTTCGAACGGGCCGTATTCGCGCACGATCTGCGCGGCTTGCACCGCGCCTTCGAACCGGTCCTTGCCGGCCTTCTTGCTCTGACTGCTGTTGCTGCTGCTCATGGTGGGCTCCTGTAGGTGCGCCACGGGGTAGCGCATGAGCCCGACTCTATTCAATCGGCAGCGCAGCGGGGAGTAACAAGATCGTCGTGAATCCCGCCAGTGGCGGGGCCAGCCAGCGGCGCGCCCTGGCCTGCCCGATGGCACGCACGCGCCGCTCGGCCTCGAGTTCGGCCAGCGCGCGCTGCACCGTGCGCTGGCTCGCGCCCAGCGCCAGCGCGAGCGCCGAGGTCGACCAGGCTGCGCCGTCGGACAGCAATGCCACCAGCGAAGCCTGTTCGCCGTCGATGGGCGGCGCCAGCACCACCACCGGACGCGCATCCAGAGGTTGGAGGATGAAGCCCTGCGGCGTGGCCTCGATGCGCGCCATCGGCTTGACGAGCGCGCGCAGCCGGCCGATCTCGACGCGCAGCCGTGCGCGGTGCGTCTCGTCGGGGTCGCGGGTGCGGAAGGCGTCGGCGATCAGCGCGTCGCGGTCGACATCGCCGGGCCAGGCCGCGGCCAGCGCACGCGCCAGCGAGAACAGCACGGGCCGGCGTGCGAGCGAACGCCAGGTGTCGCCGCCTCCGACGCCGCGGCGGCAGGCATCGACGACGAGCGCATCGGACGCGAGCAGCGCCTCGACCTCCTCGAGGCGCAGGGCCTGTTCACCGCCGGCAGCGATACGCCGGGCGGCAGGACGCTCGAGCGCGGCGCGCGCTTCCGCCACCTCGGCCAGCAGCGCCGGCACGCGCGCGCGCCAGGCCGCGTCGTGCGCGCGGTCGAGCGCCGCGCGTGCCGCGGCGGTGCGCAGCGAACGCAAGGCCAGCTCCGCCGACGCCAGCTCGGCCACCGCGGACAGCAACGGCGGCAGGCTGTGCCCGTCGAGCAGTGACAGCGCGGCGGCGGCCTCGTCGAGCCGGCCGAGCAGCAGCAACCGGCGCGCCGCGATGAGCCGCGCCTGCAACGCATTGGCCAGGTCATCACGGGCTTCGAGCGTCGCCGCCGCCGCGGTCAGCGCGCGCGGCGAGCCGCCCAGGTCGCGCATCGCGAGCGCCACCTCGGCCTCGGCGACGACGCAACGTGCGCGCGCCAGTTCTTCGTGCGCGCCGAAGCCGCTCGCGGCACGCCGCAGCAGCTCGCGCGCACGCGGGTGCTCGCCGAGCTGGGCCATGGCGATGCCGCGCAGTGCGAGCGCCGGCGGGTCGTCGCGCAGCGCCACGCGCTTGAGGGCACCCAGCGCGTCGCCGGCAGCGAGCGCGCGCGCGGAGGCGGCGATGAGGGAATCCATGGGGCGACAGGCTACAACACCGCCGGTGCGCCCCGGCCCGCCTCATCGCGAGGCGGCGTCGTCAGTCCAGCGAGATGCCGCGCTCACGGATCAGCGCGTGCCACTTCTTGGTCTCGGCGAAGGCGTAGGTCTTCATCAGCACGCTGTCGCTCGGCACGGGCTCCCAGCCGCCTTCCTGCAGCCTCTTGCGCACGCCCTCGTTGCCCAGCGCGGCCTGCATCTCCTTCGAAAGGCGCTCCTGGATGGCGGCGGGCGTGCTGGCCGGCACCACCAGCCCCTGCCATGCGTAGGCCTCCGAATCCTTGAAGCCCTGCTCGCCCACCGTGGGCACGGCGGGCAGGATCGGCAGGCGCTTGGCGCTGAAGGCCATCAGCGGAATGACCTTTCCTGCCTGGATGGCGCTGAGCCCCGACGAGGTGTCCACCACCATCAACGGCACCTGTCCGCCCATCACGTCCTGCAGCGCCGGCGCGGCGCCGCGGTACGGCACATGCATCGTCGACAGGCCGCTGCGGCTCAGGAACAGTTCCATCGCCAGGTGGTGCGGACTGCCGTTGCCCGGCGAGGCGTACGACAGCGTGCCCGGCTTGCTCTTGAGCTGCTCCATCAGGGCGCCGATGGTCTTGAGGTTCGTCGACGGCGCCGCCACCAGCACGAGCGGCGTGCGGGCCATCAGGCCGAGCATCGCGAAGTCGCGGTCGACGGCGTAGGGCAGCTTCTTGTAGAGCGCGGGGTTGTAGACGAGCACGCCGTTGTCGGCCGTGAACACGGTGTAGCCGTCGCCCGGCGACCGGGCCGTGACCTCGGCGCCGATGATGGCGCCGGCGCCAGCCCGGTTGTCGACGATCACCGGCTGGCCGGCCTGCACCGACATCTGCGCGCCGATGGTGCGGGCCAGGAAGTCGCTGCCGCCGCCGGCGGGGTAGCCGACGATCCACTTGATCGGCTTGGACGGAAAGGCCTGCGCCTGCGCTTGCGCGGGAGCCCCCGCGAAAGCAAGTGCGGCGGCCGCGAGCGAAAGAAAACCGCGGCGCGCAAGGCGATGAGAAACGGGCATGAACGATGTCTCCTGGCAGTGGTTGTTGTGATGGCGCTGCGATTGGATGCGAGCTTCATTCATGGTTCAATCAGATATTTCTCTCCCACTTATCTGAAAAACCGATGAATGTCACGTTGCGCCAACTGCGCGCCTTCATCGCGGTGGCCCGCGCCGGCAGCGTGACCGAGGCCGCCCTGCGGCTGCACATCACGCAGTCGGCACTGAGCGGCCTCATCAAGGACCTGGAGTCGAACCTGGGCGTGCAGATGCTTCACCGCACGACGCGCAAGCTGCAGCTCTCCAGCGCGGGCGAGGTGTTCCTGCCGATGGCCGAGCGCATCCTGCAAGACCTGGGCATGGCGCTCGATGCGGTGTCCGACCTGCGCGAGCTGCGCACCGGCACCGTGCGCATCGCAGTGCCGCAGGTGATGGCGTGCACGGTCATGCCGGAAATCATGGCCGCCTTCGCCCGGAAGTACCCCGGCATCCGCGTGCGCCTGCAGGACTCGATGGTCGAAAGCGTGCTGGGCCGGCTCATCAACGGCGATGTCGACCTGGCCATCGGCCCCGAGCGCGACGCGCCGGCCAACGTGGTGGCGCGCACGCTCTTCACCCTGCCCTTCCTCGCGGTGCTGCCCCCGGGGCATCCGCTCACCAAAAAGCAGCGGGTCGCCTGGAGCGACCTGGTCCGCTACCCCGTGATCTCGCTGCAGGGCGAGTACACGCAGCTGCTCAGCGCCGAGCTGTATGCGTCGCCCGGCCGGCTGGAGTTCAGCCCGACGCATGAAGTGGCCTTCCTGACGACGGCGCTGAGCATGGTCGAGCACGGCCTGGGCGTGACCACCTGCCTGCCCTATGCGGGCGAGCTGCTCCAGCGTCAGGAGCTCGAATTCCGCCCGCTCGTCACGCCCGTGCTCAGCCGCAAGTTCCAGGTGTGGCTCAACAAGGACCGGGGACTCTCGCCGTCGGCGCAGGAGTTTCTGGACTTCCTGCTGCAGCACATCGAGGATCACCCCGCACCCGAGGTGCGCGCGTTCCGCAAGGCGCGCTGATCACGCGCGCAGCGCGCCTCAGCTGCTGCCAGCGCCCATCGCGGGTGCCTGCACCCTCGCCTCCAGCCGCGTGCCGCCGTCGCCCGCGTCGATCTGCAAAGTGCCGCCGATGCGGGCCATGCGCGCCTGCATGCTGCGCAGGCCCAGTCCGCCGATCGACGAGGCAACCGTCACCGCATCGAAGCCCACGCCATCGTCCTCGACGCTCAGGAGCACGCCGGCCTCGCCGTCGGCCAGCAGTTGCACGCGCAGGGTGCGCGCGCGGCTGTGCTTCACGACGTTGGCCAGCGCCTCCTCGAGCAGGCGCGTGAGGCCCAGCACCTGGCGCGCGGACAGCGCACAGGGCCAGGCCGCGGGCGTCTGCCAGTGGCTGCGCACGCCCATCTCCTCGAACAGGCGGCCGAAGCGGTGGCGCATCGGGGCCAGCCATTGCGTGGGGGTCGCGGCCACCGGTGCCGCGCCGCCGCTGTGGGTGTCGATGATCTGGCGCAGGTCGTCGCGCAGCGACTTGAACATCGACAGGTACTGCGGCCGCTGCAGCGCCTCGCCCGACTGTTCCACCAGCGCGATCGAGCGCACCAGCGAACTGCCCAGGCCGTCGTGCAGGTCGCGCGCCACGCTCAGGCGCTCGTGCAGCCGCACGTTGTCGAGCTCCAGGCGATGTTCGCGGCTGAGCGTGTCGGCCAGCTCGGTGCGCGCCCCGCGCACTTCGCGCGCCAGCTCGTCGTTGAAGCTCTCGACACGGCGCAGGCTGCGCGTGAAGCCGCCCGCCAGGATCAGCGACATGCCGATCATGATCAGCGGCGCCGTGACCACGGTGTAGCCGAAGCGGTCGTCGATGACGCGCAGGATCATCAGCGCGTCGTGCACCGCGGCCACCAGGAAGCCGAAGGCGCACAGGGCCAGCAGCAGGTGCTCGGTCTTCTTCGTGTCGAGCGCGCGCAGGATGAACTGCACGCACACGGCCATGAAGAGCAGCGAGTACACGATGAACACCGCCAGCGTCGCGACCGACAGCGCGGGCTGCGGCAGCAGTGCGATCGCCGCCACGGCCAGCGCGGCCACGGTCCACAGCGCGCGGCCCAGGCGCGGAAAGCGCTGGCCGCCGAAGTGCCACATGAACATGCAGAAGCAGCTCACGTACAGGACCATCCAGGCCGTGATCCAGCGCGACCAGGCGTCGGTGGAGGCGAACGGCCACGGCAAGGTGCTGACCACGGTATTGCTCGCGAACACCAGCCAGGCGATGGCGCTGAGCGCGTACCAGCCGTAGGCAACCTCCTGCCGGCGCATGAGCCACAGCACGAGGAAGAAGCAGCCCAGCGTGATCGAGATGACGAGGTTGACCGCGGGCAGCACGCGCGCGAACAGGCGACGTTCGTCGTGGTACGCCACCGCCTCGACCGCCGGCCCAAGCACGACGCGGCCCAGCCCCGAGCCGTACATGCTGCCGCCCACCACCTGCACCCACAGCGTGTTGGTGCCGGGGTTCAACGCGGCGGCCGGCAGGAAGAAGACGCGCGGCGTGTTCCAGCTGCGGCTCAGCGGCTCGACCAGGCTGGCGTCGCGCCAGAGCAGGTTGTCGTTCAGCGAGATCGCGCCGGCCATGCTCAGGTAGTCGAAGGCCACGCCCAGCTGCGGCGCGTCGTCGCGGCCTGCGCAGGGGCGCTGCCAGTCGATGCGGTACCACACGATGCCCTCGAAGCCGGGCCAGCGCGTGGCCCAGTGATCAGGCAGCGTCACCGGCTGCCAGCCGTCGATGGGCGGCGGTGCTTCAGGCCCCGCGCCGGCGGCGGCGCGCACGGCCCGCACGCTGTCGATGTGCGGTGCGCACCCTTCGGCAGCCCATGCCGCGTGCGCGAACAACCACCACAGGCTCAGGCCAGCAAGCCACGCGAACGCGCTGCGAAGACGGCGCGCGTGCGCGAGGAAACGGTGAGCTTGCGGTAGATGTTCTTGATGTGGCATTCGACGGTGTGCCGCGACAGGAAAATCTGCTCGGCTATCTCGCGGTTGGTCAGGCCCTCGGCAACCAGCTGGAGGATCTGCAGTTCGCGTGCGGTCAGCACATCTTCGCCGACGCGCCCCGGCGTGGCGGGCGGCGCCTGCGTGAGGTCGAGGATGCGGCGCGCGATGAACGGATCGATCGGCGCCCCGCCGCGCAGCACGCTGCGGATCGACAGCAGCAGCTCCAGGTCGTCGCGCTCCTTGAGCACGTAGCCGGTGGCGCCGGCGCGCAGCGCGTTGAGGATGAGGTCGTCGGTGCTCCAGGCGGAGATCACGAGGATGCCGGGGCCGTCGTCGGCGTTCATTGCCGCCCCGGTCGGCGCGCTCATCTGCGCGATCAGCTCCACGCCGTTGCCGTCGGGCAGGCCCAGGTCGACCAGCGCCAGCGCGAACGACTGGCGCGCGAGTTCGATGCGCGCATCGGCCAGCGTGGCCGCAAGCACCAGCACGTCGTTGCCGTAGCCCAGCTGGTTCAGGATGCCGACGATGCGCCGCTGCATCAGCGCGTCGTCCTCGACGATGAGCACGGGCGCCGGCAGGTCGGGGCTGGGCGGCGGCGTCATCGCCGGACCTTCGGGCTGAGGAGAGAAAGCGGACATCAGGACGGTTCGGACAAGGTGGGAAGCATGCCCGAATCATCACCCAGGCTTCGCGCGCGAGGCTGCAGTGTCCCCTCGCGGCGGCGCTGCGGCCATCACCAGATCTGGGGGTTCTGGTGGCGCGGCGCGGCATCGGTCGGCCTTCGCCTACAGACAGGCACCACGCGAGCGGACATGGTGGGGCCATGACACATCCGATCGAACTCATCATCGACGAGCCGGCTCCCGGATCCTTTGTCTGGCGGCTGCTCGAAACCGACACCGACGGTGCGCATCCCACCGTCCTTCGCTGCGCCTTCGACCTGGTCGAGAGCTACGAGCTCGCCCTGGCCTCGGGACAGCGCGCCCTGCGCAGCGAGATGCGCGCGCACGGCACTACAACAGAAGGCCACTGAGCGTCAGCATGCGCTGACGGCGGCTTCGCGAGGCGTCCTACCGCTCTCGCGCCGTCGGTTCCTAGGATGGTTTTCGGGCGCCGGTTCTCTTGCGCTTGTCGCAATGAGGCAACCGCCGGCGCCTTCAAGGAGATGACCATGCAAAGAAAGCTCATGTGGATGTGCGCCGTTGCCGTGTCTTGTCTCACGGCCGTGTCGGCGCAAGCGCAAGTGAACCCGCCGCCCGCGGCCACGGTCGATCCGGCGGTCGCCGAATACAAGGCGGCCCGCGACAAGATCTCGGCCGACTACAAGACCGACCGCGCCGCTTGCGATGCCATGAAGGACAACGCCAAGGACGTCTGCGTCGAGGAAGCCAAGGGCAAGGAAAAGATCGCCAAGGCCGAGCTCGACCAGAAGATGAAGCCCAGCGACGGCAACGCCCGCAAGGTGGCCGAAGCCAAGGTGGAAGTCGCCTACAGCATCGCCAAGGAAAAATGCGACGACCAGAAGGGCGAGGCCAAGTCAACCTGCGTGAAGCAGGCCAAGGCCGATGAAAGCAAGGGCATGGCCGAAGTCAAGGCGATGAAGAAGTAACCAGCCGGGCCGCAGCCCTTCCCGTTGGCGCTGGCCGGGGGCGGTCGCATACTCGACAGATGCCCTCCTCTTCCACGCGTCCACGGGTCTACCTCGCCGGCCCCGACGTGTTCCGGCCCGACGCCGCGCAGTACTTTGCCGCGCTGGCCCTGGCCTGCGACGCGCTCGGCATGACGGCCGTGCCGCCGTTCGACGGCAAGGCGGCCGGCCCCGACCCCGCGCGCCGGATCTACGAGGAAAACATGAAGCTGCTGCGGTCGGCGGACGGCGTCATTGCCAACCTCGCGCCGTTTCGCGGGCTGGAGCCCGACTCGGGCACGGTGTTCGAGGTCGGCGTGGCCATTGCCCTGGGCCTTCCGGTGGCCGCCTACGGCGTTCCGCCGGGCACCTATGCGCAGCGCGCCGCCACGGCCGGCGTCGTCGGCCGCGACCCGGACGGCAGCTTGCGCGACCCCGAGGGCACGCTGATCGAGGATTTCGGCCTGCCGCTGAACCTGATGCTGGCCTGCTCGGTGCGCTTTGCGGACCTGGCGACCGACGCCTTGCGGGTACTGGCCGAGGTGTTGGGGTCTGCGCCTGCGCAGCGGCAGTGAGTCAAAATTCGTGAAATAAGTCACAAATCAAAGGCGGGATATCACCAATTTTGGGGAGCACGCCCCTAAAAGTAAGCCTTTCAGCCTCTTTTTGCGTTGGACATGCCAACGCCCCAAAAGGAGGCCCGGATGCCCCCCTCAGATCAACAAGCAGTTTTCGAAGCGGCGGGCCGCCTGGGTTCCATGGAGGTCCTGACCACGCAGACCAGCGCCGTCGTCTCGATGCTGCGCGCGCTGTACGCCGCGCACCCCGAGCCGGCCAAGGTCCGCTACCACTTCGACCGGCTGATCGGCCAACTGCTGACCAGCCCCTACCTCAGCCACGACCCGGATCACGCGCTGATCCTCCAGGACACGGCCGCGACCCTCGTGCGGCCACCGCTCGAACCCGACCCGGTGCGCTGAGCATCGGATGCACACCCAGGAGACACTGAAATGAGTTTTGAAAAAATCAAGCTCCGGTTCGGCCGGTCGTTCCGTCGCGGCGATCGCGTCGTCTGCGAAGGCCGGCTCGGCACCATCACCGGAGCGACCTATCCGCATGTGCGGGTGCGTTTCGACGGACGGCAGATTGCGGTGCCTTGCGATCCTTGCGAACTGCATGTGGGCGCGGCGCCGATCGCGACGCTGTCCGCGCTCGAACCGCAGCCGTCCTGAAGACATCGCCTCGCCTTTTCGGCGGGCAGCCACGCGTTGCGAGCAGACGCAAAAAAGCCCCGACTGGCGGGGCTCTTTTGGGCTATTTGATCACTGCAAGGTGATCAGGAAGCCAATCCTGGCGGAACCGGAGGGATTCGAACCCTCGATGAGGCTCTACACCCCATACTCCCTTAGCAGGGGAGCACCTTCGGCCACTCGGTCACAGTTCCTGAAAGCAACCGCAATTATGCCATTACTTAAGCGCTCGGTTGGTCCAGATCGAACGCTTTATGCAGTGCGCGCACGGCCAATTCCATATATTTTTCGTCGATCACGACCGAGGTCTTGATTTCGCTGGTCGAGATCATCTGGATGTTGATGCCCTCTTCGCTCAACACACGGAACATCTTGCTCGCCACACCCACGTGGCTGCGCATGCCGATGCCCACGATGCTGACCTTGCAGATCTTGGTGTCGCCCACGATTTCGGTGGCGCCCAGCGAGGGCATCACCTTCGACTCGAGCAGTTCGACCGTGCGCGCGAACTCGTTGCGATGCACGGTGAAGCTGAAGTCGGTCTTGCCGTCCTTGCTGAGGTTTTGAATGATCACGTCGACTTCGATGTTGGCGTCTGCCACGGCACCGAGGATGTGATACGCGATGCCCGGCTTGTCGGGCACGCCGAGCACCGAGATCTTGGCTTCGTCGCGATTGAATGCGATGCCGGATACGACGGCTTGTTCCATGTTTTCGTCTTCCTCGAAAGTGATCAGCGTGCCGGACTTGGCCTCTTCATTGATGTCGATGTCCCATGCGGTGAAGCTCGAGAGCACACGCAGCGGCACCTTGTACTTGCCGGCGAATTCCACCGAGCGGATTTGCAGCACCTTGGAGCCGAGACTGGCCATCTCGAGCATCTCTTCGAAGCTCACGGTGGTCAGGCGGCGCGCATCGGGTTCGACGCGCGGGTCGGTGGTGTAGACGCCGTCGACGTCGGTATAGATCAGGCACTCGCTGGCCTTCATGGCCGCCGCGATGGCCACGGCCGAGGTGTCGCTGCCGCCACGGCCCAGCGTGGTGATGTTGCCTTCGTCGTCCACGCCCTGGAAGCCGGTGATGACCACCACGCGACCGGCTGCGAGGTCGGCGCGCACCTTGGCGTCGTCGATGCTCTCGATGCGGGCCTTAGTGTACGAGTTGTCGGTGCGTACCGACACCTGCCAGCCCGCGTAGCTCACCGACTCCACGCCCTCGGCCTGCAGCGCCATGGCCAGCAGTGCCGACGATGCCTGTTCGCCGGTGGAGGCGAGCATGTCGAGTTCGCGGTGATAGGCCACGCCGGGTTTGCCCGGGGAGAGCTCCTTGGCAAGACCGAGCAGGCGGTTGGTTTCGCCGCTCATGGCGCTGGGCACCACGATCATCTGGTGACCCGCACGCGCCCATTTGGCGACGCGCTTGGCGACATTGCGGATGCGCTCGGTCGAGCCCATCGACGTGCCGCCGTATTTGTGAACGATCAATGCCATGGATGAAATCAGAGAAAGATAAAGGGCCGCCTGGAAAGCGGCGCCCTGCAAGCCGTCAGAGCGAAGTCTTCAGCGAGGGCGGGGCATTGTACCAATGCAGCCGCTCTCCCCTGCGCTCTGCGAAGCCCGCGCCCACCTTGAGGTGGATGCGGTGGCCGCGCGTGGTGCAGGCGCGGACCTGGTCCAGCAGCTGGTCGAGCTGCGCCGCGCTCGGTGCACAGCCGTGCGACTGCATGAGCCAGTGGCGCAGCACGTTGGCCTGGCGCGCCCGAGACAGCGCCTGCAGCGGCCGGATCTGCGGCGGTTCGCCCACCAAGGCGAGGTCTTGCGCCGCCAGTTCGCTCAGCAGCTGCTGGGCCTGCGCCGCGTGGCCGATGCTGCGCGCAAAGGTGGCGCGAAACTGGGGAAAAGCTTCTGCCAATGCAGGCAGCAGCACGGCGCGGATGCGGTTGCGGGTGTAGCGCGCGTCGGCGTTGCTCGGGTCTTCGATCCACGGCAACTGCTGCTGCGCCAGCCAGCCGCGGATGTCGGCCGCCGGTACCGCGAGCAGCGGCCGATGGATGTTCAATCCGTCGCGCACGGCATGCGCAGGCATCGCGGCCAGGCCCGGCAGGCCGGCGCCGCGCGACAGCGCCAGCAGCAGCGTCTCGACCTGGTCATCGGCATGGTGCCCCAGTGCGATGGCCGACACCGCGGGCCGCGCGCTGTCGGCCTGCGCCATGGCGGCATACGCCTGGTAGCGCGCACGGCGCGCCGCATCCTCGGGACTGTCGCCCAACGCATGCCGCGCATCGACCCGGTGCGTCACCAGCGGCACACCGAGCCGCGCGCAGACCTGCGCGCACTGTCGCTCGAAGTCGTCGGCCGCCGCCTGCAGCCCGTGATGCACATGGAAGGCGATCACCTGCCCCGGCCATCGCGCCGCGCAGGCCGCGAGCAAGGCGCTCGAATCCGCGCCGCCGCTGAAGCCGACGCCCAGCGGCAGGCTCGCCGGTTCGAACGCGGCCATGGCGCGTTCGAAGGCTTCGCTCATGATGGAAAAGGGAAAGCCGCTCAGCGGCTGTTGTCGGCCTTGGTGTCGTTGAACCGGCCATAGCTCTGCAGGCGCTCGTAGCGGCGGTCCAGCAGTTCCTTCGTCTTCAGGTCGCTGACCTGGCGGAAGGCGTCGTTGAGCGCGCGCTTGAGGAACGCGGCCATCTGGCGATGGTCGCGGTGCGCGCCGCCGACGGGTTCGTTGACGATCTTGTCGACCAGGCCCAGCGCCTTCAGGCGGTGCGCCGTGATGCCCAGGGCATCTGCAGCTTCCTGCGCCTTGTCGCTGGTCTTCCAGAGAATGGACGCGCAGCCTTCGGGGCTGATCACCGAGTAGATCGAGTACTGCAGCATCACGAGCTGATCGCCGACCGAAATGGCCAGCGCGCCGCCCGAGCCGCCTTCACCGATGATGGTGACAATGATGGGTACCTCGAGCTGCGCCATCTCGAAGATGTTGCGGCCGATGGCTTCCGACTGGCCGCGCTCCTCAGCGTCGATGCCGGGGTAGGCACCCGGCGTGTCCACGAAGGTGAACACCGGCAGCTTGAATTTTTCGGCCGTCTTCATGAGACGCAGCGCCTTGCGGTAGCCCTCGGGCTTGCTCATGCCGAAGTTGCGCGCGGTGCGCTCCTTCGTGTCGCGGCCTTTCTGGTGACCGAGCACCATGCAGGGCACGCCATTGAAGCGCGCCAGACCACCGACGATCGACAGGTCGTCCGAGAAATGACGGTCACCATGCAGCTCGACGAAGTCCGTGAAGATCTCGTTGACGTAGTCGAGCGTGTACGGGCGCTCCGGATGCCGCGCGATCTTGGTGATCTGCCAGGGCGTCAGGTCGCTGTAGATGTCCTTGGTGAGTTGCTGGCTTTTCTTGCCGAGCTGATCGATTTCTTCCGAGATGTCGACCGCCGATTCGGTCTGTACATAACGCAGTTCTTCGATCTTTGTTTCGAGTTCAGCAATGGGCTGCTCGAAGTCGAGGAAGGTTCGTTTCGCCAACGTCTTCTCCTGTTTATTTCATCAATTGACCGGCCATCCGGCTCTTTTGCATTCATTCCAGAAACACCGAGGAACCGGCTTTGCCGGGCCTGCGGTGTTGCCCCCTCGAAGGGGGTTGGCGAAGCGACACGAAGTGCGCGAAGCCTGGGGGTGATCCTTAGTAAACGACCGGCACGGGGTCCAGCGATCGCCAAATATACCAAGTCGCCACGCTGCAATACGGCGCCCAGGCCACGGCGACATCGCGGGCATCGCTGCGGCTGACCGGGTCGCCCGAAAAATAGTTCACACTGATGCCGTTGAGAAGGCCCTGGTCGTCGACCGGCAGCACGTTCGGGCGCATCAGGTGAAAGATGAGGAACATCTCGGCGGTCCAGCGGCTGATGCCGCGGATGGCCACGAGCTCCTCGATGATGAGCTCGTCCGACATGTCTTTCCAGCGGTCGACGTGCACGGTGCCCGAATCGAAATGCAGGGCCAGGTCGACCAGATATTCGATCTTGCGCGCCGACAGCCCGGCGCCGCGCATGTCGTCGACCTTGAGCTTGAGCACGTTGGCCGGCGTCAGCTTGCGCGGCAGCGTCGCAAACTTGTCCCAGGTCGACTGCGCGGCCTTCACCGAGATCTGCTGGCCCACGATGCTGCGCGCCAGCGTGGTGAAGGCGTCGCCGCGCGATTCGAGGCAGGCCTCGCCGAACTTCGGAATGAGCCGCTTCATCACGCGGTCTTTCTTGGCCAGGTGCTTGCAGGCTTCCTCCCAATAGTCCGGCGTGTAGATGCGCACGCTGGTCTGCTGGGTGGCGGGTACGGGGTTCGTCGTTCCGTTCACTGTGCAGCCGCCCAGGTCGTTCCCGTGGGCGAATCCTTGAGCACGATGCCCTGCTCGAGGAGTTCCTGGCGGATGCGATCGGCTTCGGCGAAATTCTTCGCCGCCTTGGCCGCCGCGCGTGCATCGATCTTCGCCTGGATGGTGGCTTCGTCGAGCGTGGTGCCCGCCTGCAGGAACGCTTTCGGATCGCCTTGCAGCAAGCCCAGCGTGCCGGCCAGCGCCTTGAGCAGGCCCGCGGTGTCTGCGGACTTGGTGCGGTTGACTTCGCCGGCCAGCTCGAACAGCACGGCGATGGCTTCGGGCGTACCGAAGTCTTCGTCCATCGCCGCCTTGAAACGCGCCGCGTGGGGCTGCGTCCAGTCGATGACCACGGTCGCGGGCGCCACCAGGTCGAGCGCGGTGTACAGGCGCTTGAGCGAGTTGCGGGCGTCGTCGAGGTGCGCGTCGCTGTAGTTGAGCGCGCTGCGGTAATGCGTGCGCACGAGGAAGAAGCGCAGGCTCTCGGCGTCGTACTTCTGCAGCACTTCGCGGATGGTGAAGAAGTTGCCCAGGCTCTTGGACATCTTCTCGTTGTCCACGCGAACGAAGCCGTTGTGCACCCAGAAACGCGACAGCGGCTTGCCGTTGGCGCCTTCGCTCTGCGCAATTTCGTTCTCGTGGTGCGGAAACTGCAGGTCGGCACCGCCGCCGTGGATGTCGAAGGTCTCTCCGAGCGTGGCGCAGCTCATGGCCGAGCACTCGATGTGCCAGCCCGGGCGGCCGGTGCCGAAGGGGCTGTCCCACTTGGCGTCGTCAGGCTCGGTCGGCTTGGCGGATTTCCAGAGCACGAAGTCGAGCGGGTCCTGCTTGCCGTCGAGCACCGCGACGCGTTCGCCGGCGTGCAGTTCGTCGAGCGACTTGCCCGAGAGCTTGCCGTAGCCGGGGAACTTGCGCACGGCGTAGTTCACGTCGCCGTTGTCCGAGCGGTAGGCCAGGCCCTTGCGTTCCAGCGTCTCGATGATGCCGAGCATCTGCGGCACGTATTCGGTGGCACGCGGCTCGATGGTGGGCGGCTCGATGCGCAGCGCACCGATGTCCTCGTGCATGGCCGCGATCACCTCGTCGGTCAGCGCGCGGATGGTGATGCCGCGCTGGACCGCACGGGCGATGATCTTGTCGTCGATGTCGGTGATGTTGCGCACGTAGGTCACGGCATAGCCGCTGGCGCGCAGCCAGCGCTGCACCACGTCGAACGCCATCATCATGCGGGCGTGGCCGATGTGGCACAGGTCATAGACGGTCATGCCGCACACGTACATGCGAACCTGTCCAGGTTGCAGGGGGGAGAAATCCTCCAATTCACGCGACAGCGTGTTGTAGATGCGCAGACTCATGGGACTCGGAAAGCGTTGATTCGCGCACGTGCGGTACGGGCGAGCAACGGTGTATTTCAGGGGTGACGGGGGGCGTGGCTACGAGGGGTTCGACGTGGCCCCTCGGCTACAATGCGACGCAGTATAAACGGCTGCCGCCGCGCAGCATCCGGGTGTTCTCCAGGCCCCCGCTCCCCCCCAATCCTGCCGAGGCTTCATGAAGCACGCCGCGTTCTCCAGACTCCCCATCGCCTTTGCACTGCTGTTCGGTCTGTGGGGCTTCGCCGCGCACGCCAACGACTACGACGACGTCAACCTCCTGCTGCGCCAGGGCAAGTCCGCCGAGGCGCTGGCCAAGGCCGACACCTACATCGCCGGCAAGCCGCGCGACCCGCAGATGCGCTTCCTGCGCGGCGTGATCCTCACCGAGCAGAACAAGACCGCCGACGCGATCACCGCGTTCACGCAGCTCACGCAGGACTTCCCGGAACTGCCCGAGCCCTACAACAACCTCGCGGCGCTGTACGCGTCGCAGAGCAAGTTCGACCAGGCCCGCGCCGCGCTCGAAACCGCGCTCAAGCTCAGCCCCAACTACGCCACCGCGCACGAAAACCTCGGCGACGTGTACGCGCGCCTGGCGGCCCAGGAATACCAGCGCGCCCAGCAATTCGCAACCACCAACGCGAGCGTCGCGCCCAAGCTCGCGCTGATCCGCCAGATCTTCACGCCCAAGGCCGCGGCCGATGCGGCCGTGCTGCCGGCCGCGCCGCCCGAGGTGCGCAAGCCCGTGGGTCGCACGACCAAGTAACGGCCAACAGCCTCTTGCAATCCGGCGGTGCGCACACAGTTGCCTCCCAACCTGCGCCATCGCAGGCCCACCGCCCTCCCCTCCACCCGCACACGGAGCCTCATTTGACGACCTCTGCACTTTCCCGTTTCAGCCGCCGCGGCGCCCTCGCACTGGCCGCAGCCCTGGCCTTCGGCGTCGCCGCCGGCGCGCACGCCCAGCAGGCGGCGCCGCGCGTCAAGCTCGCCACCTCGGCGGGCGACATCGTGGTCGAGCTCGATGCGGCCAAGGCCCCCAAGACGGTCGAAAACTTCCTGCAGTACGTCAAGGACAAGCACTACGACGGCACGGTGTTCCACCGCGTCATCGACGGTTTCATGATCCAGGGCGGCGGCTTCACGGCCGACCTGCAGCAAAAGCCCACGCGCCCGCCGATCCCGCTCGAGGCCAACAACGGCCTGAAGAACGACAAGTACACGATCGCGATGGCCCGCACCGGCAACCCCAATTCGGCCACCTCGCAGTTCTTCATCAACGTGAAGAACAACGACTCGCTCAACGCGCCCAACCCCGACGGCTACGGCTACACCGTGTTCGGCAAGGTCGTCGCCGGCACCGACGTGGTCGACAAGATCCGCGCCGTGCAGACCGGCAACAAGGGCGGCATGCAGAACGTGCCCGTCGAAACCCTCACCATCAAGTCCGCCACGCTGGCGAAGTAATCCCGTTTCCGAAGAAGGAGCTAACTCATGAGCAACCCCCAAGTCGAACTGCACATCAAGAACTACGGCGTCATCACGCTCGAACTCGACGGCGTGAAGGCACCGAAGTCGACCGCCAACTTCATCGAGTACGTGAAGAAGGGCCACTACGACAACACGGTGTTCCACCGCGTGATCCCCGGCTTCATGGTGCAAGGCGGCGGTTTCGAGCCCGGCATGAAGCAAAAGCCCACCGGCGCCGAGATCGAGAACGAAGCCAACAACGGCCTCAAGAACGCCAACTACACCGTGGCCATGGCCCGCACGAGCGCACCGCACTCGGCCACCGCCCAGTTCTTCATCAACGTGGCCGACAACGGCTTCCTGAACCACACCGCCCCCTCGGCCCAGGGCTGGGGCTACGCGGTGTTCGGCAAGGTCACGGGCGGCACCGATGTCGTCGACAAGATCAAGGCCGTGAAGACGGGCCGCAAGGGCTTCCATGACGACGTGCCCCTCGAGGACGTCGTGATCGAAAAGGCAGTCGTCACTGTCGAGTGATGCACTTCAGGCACGGCGCAGCGGCATGACCCCGGTGGCGAACCCGGCTTTCTCCGAGCTGGTGGCGCCGCCCGCGTGGCGCACCGTCGACCTGATTTCCGACCTGCACCTGCAGGCCAGCGAGCTGGCCACCTTCGAGGCCTGGCAGGGCTACCTGCAGACCACGCCGGCCGATGCGCTGGTCATCCTCGGCGACCTGTTCGAGGTGTGGGTGGGAGACGACGCCGCCGCCCAGCCCGGCTTCGAGGCGCAGTGCGCCGAGCTGCTGCAGCGCACCGCGCAGCGCATGCCGGTGTTCTTCATGCACGGCAACCGCGACTTCCTCGTCGGCAAGGCCTTTGCCGCGCAATGCGGCCTGACACTGCTCGACGACCCCACGGTGCTGGTGCTGCACGGCGAACGCTGGCTGCTGAGCCATGGCGACGCGCTCTGCCTCGAAGACACCGACTACCTCCAGTTTCGCGCCCAGGTGCGCACGCCTGAATGGCAGGCCGCATTCCTCGCGCGCCCGCTGGAAGAGCGCCGCGCCCTCGCCCGCGCCATCCGTGCACAGAGCGAAGACCGCAAGCGCGATCCCTCGACCCTCTGGGCCGACGTGGACGCCGACGCTGCCCGCCAATGGCTGCAGCACGCGGGCGCCAGCGCGCTGATCCATGGCCACACCCACCGCCCCGCCGTCCACGACCTGGGCCACGGCCTGCGCCGCATCGTGCTGAGCGACTGGGACGCCGCCGCCCATCCGCCGCGCGCGCAGCTGCTGTGCCTGTCGGCCGCTGGCGCGCAGCGCGTCGACCTGCGCTAGGCGCACCGAACGCCGATGTTCAAGTGGCTGCGCCGGCTGCGCACCCTGCCCCCCATTCCCGACGCCGCCTGGCGCGCCACGCTCACGCGCTACGCCTTCCTGGGTGCGTTGCCGTCCGCGCAGCAGCAACAGCTGCGCACGCTGGCGGCCGAGTTCCTGCGGGACAAGGAATTCCACGGCACGCAAGGCTTCGTCATCACCGACGAGGTGGCGCTGGCCATCGCGGCGCAGGCCGTGCTGCCGGTGCTGCACCTGAAGGACGGGCTCGACTGGTACGACGATTTCGTCGGCATCGTGGTGCACCCGTCCGAGGTGGTGGCGCCGCGCAAGGTCGTCGATGACGCGCTGGTCGTGCACGAGTACGAGGAGGTCGTCGCCGGCGAGGCGATGGACCAGGGCCCCGTGATGCTCAGCTGGCAGGACGTGCTCGCGAGCAGCGTCAGCAGCGAGGGCGGCTACAACGTCGTGATCCACGAGTTCGCCCACAAGATCGACATGCGCAACGGCATCGCCGACGGCTGCCCGCCGCTGCCGGCCGGCTTCATGGGCCGGCGCAACGCGCGTGAGGCACGTGCGGCCTGGATGGCCGTGCTGCAGCCGGCCTACGACGACTTCCGCGAGAAGACCATCCTTGCCGAACGCTTCGGCGCCGAGCCGCCCTGGCTCGACGACTACGGGGCCACCTCGATCAGCGAGTTCTTCGCGGTGGCCTGCGAGGCCTACTTCGTGAATCGGCCGAACTTCGCGCGGGACTTCCCGGCGGTGCTGGCTCTCTTCGATGCGTTCTTTCGGCCTGCGCAGGCCTGACCGCCCCTCACATCTGGTTTCCTTGCTTGCGCGCGCGATCGCGGTCCGCATACCTCGTCCTGAGTAGGCGCTGATCGGGAGCGCCTTGCCTTTGCAGGCCCCAGGCGTAGCATCGCTGCGGCCATCGCCCTCCACAGCACCGCTGCGCGCCCGATGACCTGGAGCGTCGCCATCGGGGGCGGCGTTGCTTCATGTGATTCGTCCCCCGCGGATAACAACACAGGAGCAGAAAATGGTGACCTATATCGGCATGCTGAGCTTCACGGACAAGGGCATCCAGAGCGTCAAGGAAACCACCAAACGCGCTGCCGCCGCCAAGGAAACCGCCCAGAAGCTCGGCGTCAACATGCGCGAGATCTTCTGGACCATGGGCGACTGCGATGTGGTCTGCGTGCTGGAGTCCGAGGACGAGCAGGCGCTCTGTGCATTCAGTCTGGCCATCGCCATGCAGGGCAATGTGCGCACGCGCTCCCTGCGCGCCTATACCGCCGGAGAAATGGACAAGATCCTGGCCAAATTGCCTTGAGCCGGGACGGGTCGACACACATGAAAAAGCCCGCACGCGGCGGGCTCCTTCTCATGAACGCGCGCGGACGCCTTACTTGCGCAGCAAGGCCTTCAGCGCGTTCTGCAGACGGCGCGCGGTGGCGGCGTCGTGCGCGGCGGCGAGCACCTTACCGGCGTCCTGACCCCAGGTCTGGGCCGGCGTCGGATCGCCACGCTTCGTCAGCAGCTTGAGCTGCAGCGCGCGGCGTGCGTCGAGTTGCTCGGCGGGCGTCGGCACCTCGGCAGCCATCTCGAGGCGCAGCAGCGCTTCGGCGGCATCGCTCGCGGCGGCCGTCGGTGCGGCACCCACGGCTTGCGACCATTGCGTGCGCACGGCCGGCGTCACGGCACGGCCCAGTTCCTGCACGCTGGGCAGGCGGGCGGCATCGCGCTGCTCCCAGGCGCCGAGCACCTGCGTGAGCGCTTCGCCGTGGGCCTGCGCGGCCAGCTTGCGCAGCGCCATGTCGGCACGCTCGAGCGCTTCGCGCTGCGCGCGGAAGGCGGCATCGCCCAGGCGCGGGCCGCGGTCTTCGCGCGGCGGGCGGTCGCCGAAACGGCCACCGCCCGGCGCGCCGCGATCGCCACCACGGGCATCGGGACGCGGGCCGCCACGGTCGTTCGGACGGCCGGGGCCGCCGGCACCGGGACGGCCACCGTCGCGGCGATCACCGAAGCGGCCCGTGCCGCGAGCGGCCGGTGCGGCTTCGGCCTTCTTGCTGCTGGGCCGGTCGTCGCCACGCATGGCGACCACGGGCTTGGGTGCGGGCTTCGGCGGCGCGGCCGGAGCGACGCTCGCAGCCTCACCGGCTTCGTGCGCGGCGCTGTCGCTGCGGGCCGAAGCATCGGCGCCGTCTGCGGGAGCGACCAGGTCGGGCGCGTCGGCCACTGCTGCCGCGGGTGCGGACGGCGTGGCTTCGGCATCGCTCGAACCCGGCGTCTGCTCGGCGCTTTCGCCGAACTCGGCAGCGGCCTGGCCGGGGGCTTCGACACCGGTCGCGCCGACCGAGGGGCCGTCGCTCGTGGTGGCGGGTGCCGGTGCGGGCACTTCACCGCGCAGTGCAGCTTCGAGGCCGGCGATGGCGGCGCGGATCTTCTGTGCGTCGCCGCCGGCATTGGCCGCGTCGAGCGCCTTGGAGGCTTCGAGCACATGGCGGTCGTGCTCGCTCATGGCGGCCGATGCCTTTTCGCGCTCGACCGTCTTGCGGTTGAAGGCTTCGTCGATGGGTGCGCGGAACGCGTCCCACAGCTTCTGTTCGTGGCGGCGGTCGAGCGGCACGCTCTGCGCCTCGTGCTGCCAGCGCTGTTGCAGCGCCTTCACGGCGTCGATGCGCAGCATCGGCTGGGCACCCAGCTCGGTGGCTTCGGCGATCATGGCCTGGCGACGCTCGACACTGGCCTTCTGCGCCGTTTCGAACGGGGCACGGGCGGCACCGAACGCTTCATTCCACAGCGGTTGCAGCTCGGCGAACACCTTCTCGCCCACGTGGCCGGCATCGCGCCAGCGGTCGGCGAACTGGTGCAGCGCGCGGTTGTGCGCCTTCAGGTCGGTGGCGCCGGCATGCGCGGCGGCCCAGGCCTTGACCTCTTCGATCAGCGCGACACGCAGGGCGCGGTGTTCGGCGGCATCGGCGCGCACCTTCTCGAGCCAGGCCTCGACGACCTTGTGGGCTTCGTTGCAGGCTTCGTCGAAACGCTTCCACAGCGCGTGGTTCGGCACGCCGCCCTGGTCGGCCTGCTTCCACTGGTCGCGCAGGGCGCGCAGGGTTTCCTGCATCTTGCGGCCACCAAGGGCCTGGCCTTCGGGGCGCTTGAGCAGGCCTTCGGCCTTGGCGACGAGGTCTTCGCGGACCTTGTCGGCGCTCCAGCGCTGCCAGCCTTCGAGTTCTCCGGCAGCGACCAGTGCGGCATGCACGCGGGCTTCGAGCGGCGCGTCGACCAGCTTGCCGTACTCCTTGAGCACGGCGCGCAGCGCGGCGGCAGCGCCGGCGCTGGCCTTGCCGTGGCCTTCGGCGGTTTCCTGTTCGAGTTTGGCGAGGGCGGCCTGCACGGCGTCTTGCGCCGCGGCGCGCACGGCCGGGTCGACCTTGGGTGCGGCGGGACGGGCGGGCGCGGCGGGCTTGGGCGCCACCACTTCGCCGCGTGCGGCGCGCAGTTCGTCGGCCCAGACGGGCACCGGCGGCAGTGGCGCGGCGGCATCGGCCGCTGCGGCCACGGCCTGCGCCAGCGCGCCGTGGAACGAATCGGACACCACGAGCAGCTGCGACTTGGAAGCTTCGAGCTGGGGGGCGAACTTGGCGTCGAGGCTGTTCCAGTTGGCATCGGCCACGATGTCGGCGGCCTGCTGCTGCCAGTGGGTCACGTCGGCGCGCAGCGATTCCTCGGCGGCCTGGGCGTCCTTCCAGCCTTTGGTGGACAGCACTTCGAAGCGCTGCGCCAGCAGGACGGCGGCTTCGCGGTGGACCTGCGCACGGTGCTGCAGGTCTTCGATGCCCTTGACGCGCTCGGCCAGCTGGGCCTTCAGCCCGGCCAGCGGTTCGCGCGACAGCGGCGCGCCGGCCTTGGCGGCGTCACGCTGCCAGGCCAGTGCGTCGGCGATGTTGAGCTTGGACTGCGCCAGCAGCGTTTCGGCCTTCTGCGCCCATTCGGCGGCGATGGCTTCCTGGCCCTTGGCGCGTTTGATTTCGTCGAGCTTTTCGCGCAGCAGGCGCGCGGCGCCCTTGTCGCGGCCGCTCAACTCCTTGAAGACCTCTTGCATCTGCTCGGACGAAGGGTTGCCCGCGAGCCAGTCGCGGATGCGCGCGGCGCGCTCGCCCGAGGTCGGCGCGGTGAAGGCGCCGCCGGTGAGCGTGTCGAGGGCCTGGAGGTCGTGTGGCTTGGAAGAAGTAGAGGTCACTGCGCGAAATCGTTGTCTTGGTAGAGAAAGCGAAGGCGCCGGCAAAGGCCGGCGCACATCGACATTTTCACCCAGTTGGCGAACAGCCCGCCGAATTCCGTGTCGGAACTGCGGTGCGCACCGTTCAGCGGGCTGAAAAGGGCCCGCAGGATATATGGCAAGGCGAGGCGAAAAGCCAAGCCCCGCCGGCTATTTCATGGTCAGGCTCAGCTCGGCGCCGGGCTTCCAGTCGCTGCCGCTGGCCGTGGTGCGCACGGCCCCCAGGAACAGGCGCTCGCTCGGCAGCTTCTGCGCCAGCAGGTAGTCGCGCACCACGGCGCCGCGCTCGACGGCGAGTTGGCGCATCGATTCCTCGTCGACCGGCACGCTGGCCAGCAGCAGGTTTTCCATTTCCTTCACCGGCAGGTCCTTGGCCAGGCCGACCATGTTGCGCGGCTTGGTGATGTCGGAGCGCTTGTAGACGGCCGTGAGCAGCTCCGGGTACTCGGCATCGGTCACCGCCGCCACCTCGGTGCCGGTCTGTCCGCCGCGCACCGCGACGCGGCGCTTCTCGGCTTGGGTCAGCTGGCGCAGACGCTGACGCTGGTAGGCGTCGCGCTCCTTCTCGAGGCTGGAAGTACCCACCACCGTCATCTGCAGCGTCGGCCGCTCGGTCAGGGCCTTCACGACCTTGTCCAGGCTTTCCTTGGCGCCGCTGCTGAGCGTGGAACTGCCGGGCTCGAAGGTGATGGCGCTCGAATCGCCGCTGCCGCCACCGCCGAGCCCACCGGTCAGCAGGCTGAACGGCGCGGTCACAGCCTTGACGATCAGGTTGACCACGGCCTTGAAGATCAGCGGGCCGATGCTGAACTGCGGGTCGTTGAGCGAGCCGCGCAGCGGCAGGTCGACGTCGATCACGCCGTTGCGATCGGCCAGCAGCGTCACGGCCAGGCGCACGGGCAGGCTGTTGGGCGCACCGGCCACCTCGTCGCCGAACTTCAGCTGGTTGAGCACCAGCTTGTTGGTGGCGGTGAGCTGGCCGTCGGGCGCGATCTTGTAGTTGACGTCCATGCTCATCTTGCCGCGCTCGATGCCGTGGCCCGCGTAGCGCACCGAGTACGGCGACAGTGGCGCGAGGTCGAGGTCGCGCATCTTGGCCGTGATGTCGAGTTCGAGCGGCTTGGCCAGCGGGTTGAGCTTGCCGGTGATTTCCAGCGCCGCGGTCTGCTGCGCCTTGCCGCGCAGCTCGAGGTCGGCCAGCGCCGGGCGGCCGCCCTGCCCGTTCGGCGGGTTCGACGAGAAGGAACTGAGCTTGCCCGTCAGCTCGCTCAGGTCGGCCGAGTAGTTGGGCTTCACGAACAGGTCGGTGAAGTCGATCTTGCCGTTGACCAGGCTCATCGGACCGAAGTTGATGACCGGTGCCGGGCCGCTGTCGGCCGCAGGCGCGGCAGCCACGGCCGGTGCGGAGGCGGCCGGCGCAGGCTCGGGCGCCCCGCCGACCATGGCTTCGGCCGACACCGGCGCACCGCCCGAAGCCCGCTGCGGCGCCGAGGCGGCCGGCGCGCGGGTCGTGGTGGTCGTGCCGCCCGGGCCCTTCCTGGTGCTGGCTTCGGTGGCGGCGGCCGCGGCGGCCTTCGAGGCTTCCTCGCCCTTCTTGGTCAGGCTCAGCAGGTTCAGGCGGCCGGTGGGGTCGACGATCACGCGGGCGAAGAAGTCGGTCAGCGTGGTTTCGCGCACGTCCACCGTCGGGGCCGCGTTGGGTGCGAGGCTGACCTGCAGGCCGCGCAGGCTCAGGGTCTTCCAGCTCAGCAGCTGGCTGTTGTTGCGGTCGAAGCCCGGCGACTGGGTCAGCGAGACGCTGTTGGCGCGGAAGTCGTCCAGCGCGGTGTCGCCGGCCAGCTTCAGGCTCATGCCGGCCGGCGCGCTCGCGTAGCGCACCGTGCCGCGGTAGTTCGCGAAGGCGCGGCGGATGTCCACATTGAGCGCGTCGGCGTAATAGGCCTTGAAGGCATGCGCCGGGAATGACGCCACCTCGAGCCGCCCCTCGGCCGCCAGCGGCTTGAGCACGATGTTGCCCTTGTAGTCGAAGCGCCCCGGGTCCGCGCGGCGGCCGGCGCCGATGCGGCCCGACACCTGCAGCGGCGAGACGGTGTTGGTGTCGGGTGCGATCTTCTGGGCCAGCAGCTTGAAGGCCGTGACCTCGATCGCCACCGGCGCCGAGCCGGCCTTGTCCGCATAGGACAGGCTGCCGTTGTCGACCGCCAGCGTGCCCAGCGTCAGCGCCCAGGGCTTGGTGTTGGCGCTATTGGGGCGCGCCGCGCCGGCGTCGGCCGGCTTGGGCGCCGCCACCTTGGCGCCGCCGGCCGGGGTCTTCAGCCAGCGCTCGAACATCCAGCGCTTCTCGTTGTCGCGCTCGACGCTCACCTTGGGGTTGGTCGCGGTGAATGACGCGATGTTCAAGGTGTGCTTCGTCATGTCGACCTCGGCGTCGACCAGCTCGAAGCGGCCGACGCTGGCCAGCGCGGTCTTGGCCTGGGTCAGCGCCAGGCCGTCGGCGGCCAGGCGGCGCGCCTTGAACTTCAGCTCGGGCTGGGCCCAGGACACGTCGATCTGGCCGCTGAGCTTGCCGTCGAGCGTGGGCTCCAGGCTCTGCGCCAGGTACGGCGCGGCCAGCGACAGCGGCAGCGCCTCGACCTCGGTCTGCACGTCAGCGACCTTGTCGGTGGCATTGCCCTTGAACTTCAGCGTGGCACCCGCGACGGCGGTGCTGCCGTCGAACTGCGCAGGCTTTTCCATGGGCCAGGTGACGGCCGTGAGGTTGATGCCGAGGTCGGTGAGGTCGATGGCTGCGGCGGGCTTGACGGTTTCGTCGCGCCAGCCGACACGGCCGCCGTCGAGCGCGATCTTGTCGACCTGCACCTTGAGCTTGGGCTTCTCGACGGCCGGCTTGCCGTCCGCCGCGCTGGCGGCGGGCGCGGGCAGCGGCGCCGCCTTTTCGGCCGCGCCGGTCGCGGGGTCGGTGGCCATCAGGTTGAGCTGGCCGGCGGCGTCGCGCGCCACCACCAGCTGCGGCTTGGCCAGCGCGACCTCGCTCAGGTGAAACACCGACTCCAGCGGTCGCACGTCGGCCAGCGCCAGCTTGAGCGAGTCGAAGCCCAGCAGGTCGCGACCACGCGCGTCGCCCAGCTTGGCGCCATGGGCCTCGACCGTGCCCGTGATCTTCAGGCCGATGGTGTTGGTCTGCTGGAAATCGATCTTCAGGTCGGCATCCAGGCTGCCGGCCTGCAGCTTCACCGGCAGGCCGCCGGGGATGTAGCCCAAGTAGGGCACGAGGTCGAGCCCCTTGAACTGCACGTGGGCGTCGGTCTTGCGGCTTTGCGCGAACGGGGTCGTGAAGGCGGCCGAGTCGAACTGGCTGCCGTTGAGCGCAAAAGCCAGCTTGGGCTCGGTCTTGATCTCGCGCTTGGAGGCGAGGTTGCTCAGGAACGGCACGTTCAGCATGAAGCCGCGCAGCTCGTGCCGGCGCTTGACGGTCTGGTCGTCGAAGTCGACCGCGCCGTCCTTGATCGAGATGTTGTAGATCGCGAAGCGCGCGGGCTCGGCCTTCGGATCGGGCGGCGGGCCCGAGGCCAGCTTGGCCAGGATGTCGTCGATGTCGTACTTGCCGTCGGCCAGGTGCGTGAGCAGCACTGCGGGCGCCTCGACCGTCACCGCGTCGATCACCGGTGCAAGGCGGAACAGCGATTGCAGTTCGGCGTCGGCATAGATGCGCTTGATGGCCACCTGCGGCTGCTTGCCGTCGGCGGTGGCAATGCGCAGGTCATTCAGTGCGAGCTCGAGCGTCCAGGGCTTGAAGTCGATCTTGCCGACGGTGACCTGCCGGCCCAGCTTTTCGCTCGCGATCTTCTGGAGCTGACTCTTGGCGATCGGCGGCACCGCCAGCCACGCGATGACCCACAGGGCCAACAACACCAGCAACGCGACAACCCCACGCCGCACCCATTTGTTCTGTTTGATCGAAGCAGCATCCATCCGCAGAAGTGTGCCGCAAACAGATGCCAACAAAGTCTGCGGAAACGTGAATGCGTTCCCTTTTGGCGAGGCATTGCGATGCCCACGCGCCCCTCGACAGGATCGGTAGGCCGAAAGTGTGAGCCCCACAAACAAGAAAGCCCGGTGAGTCGACGAAGTGTCTTGTCACCGGGCTTGATGGCGGGCTCAAAACCCATGCCATCGATTCGCGCGACCGGAAGTAATGGTTCCCGCCGTGCTGGCAGCAAGAGATTGCCGCCGTGGAGTCCTCCATCGTTCGAGTCCTTGACTTGCACCTCGGACTGCCTGACTTCGGAAAAACGCCTGAAACCTCAGGCCCGTCCAGATTAGGCGTCTCACCCTTCCTTTGCAAATCCCTTTTTCCAAGGGATTTCCCGTAGGCCCGCTCCCCCTTGGCAGCCCCTCGGACGGGGGGATTCTTCAAGCACTTATTAACATATGAAACCAAATCCTTATGCTTGACCGTGTATTTAGCCACGATAGAATCCCGCCTGCCCTTGCTGCCGGACGCAGCAGGGCCTCCCTGAATCCGCTGCCGAATTCCACCGGCGTGATCAGGCCGCCGCGCTCCCTACCCCACACCCCCTCCATGCGCGGAGCCTGATTCGTACATACCAATCCAAGCGCCGCTGCCTTCATCCACCGCCCTTTCAGGCGCTGCATGCCAGGTGCCGCACAGAAAGGAAAAAAGCGATGAGCAAGGCGTTTGATGCCACAGCCCGCGGGCTACGGACCTTCGTGTCCGATGTGGCAGACGGCTTTTTTGAAATCACCCACAACGGGTTTGCGCTGGTCGGCCTGGCCATCGTGTTCGCGGCCCTCGCCCTCGTGGCGCGCCCCGACCTGCGCAAGACCGGCGAGGAACAACTGATGGGCTGGCTGCAGTCGCGCAAGCCCGCGCCCGAACCCACGGACCTGGAGCCGACCGCCATCGAGCGCACCACGGCCGCGAGCCCCGACGAGCTGCCCAAGCAGCAGGCGGCGGTGGCCTACTGGCTCAGCAAGAAGTACCGCGTTGCGGCCGAGCCGCTGAGCGTGCTGGTCTCCGAGGCCTACCAGATCGGCAAGCGCACCAAGCTCGACCCGACGCTGATCCTGGCCATCATGGCCATCGAGTCCAGCTTCAACCCGTTCGCGCAAAGCCACGTCGGCGCCCAGGGCCTGATGCAGGTCATGACCCGCGTGCACGGCGACAAGTACGAAAGCGCGGGCGGCACGCTCACCGCCTTCGACCCCGTGACCAACATGCGCGTCGGCGTGAAGGTGCTGCAGGAATGCATCGCCCGCGCCGGCTCGCTCGAAGGCGGCCTGCGCTACTACGTGGGCGCCGCCAACCTCGACGACGACGGCGGCTATGCCGCCAAGGTGCTGGCCGAGCACGAGCGCCTGCGCCAGGTCGCCGCCGGCCGTGCGCCGTCGACGATGGTCGTGCCGCCGCCGACCACGGCGCGCGCACAGCCGATCCCGGTCGTGGCACCGGCCAAGCCCGCGGGTGAAGAGCCCGCCACCGGCAGCGAGCCGGCCAAGGTCGCCCTGCTCTCCGCAGTTTCCTGAGGCCTTGCCGGCCCTCCCGGCCCGGATGCGTGCGGGCCTGCGCTACACTCGGCCTGTACGCGACTGGCGATAGGCGCAGCACCCTGAAAAAGGTGCCACGCGCTGACGTGGAATACCACTGGGAAGCGTGCCGCCTGACCACAACAGGCGTTCAGCCGTTCGCCTGGGCAGCCCTTGTTTGGTTGAACAAGGACCTCGTCTTCAAAGGACTGCCATGTACCAACGCAATATCCTGGTCGAACAGACCGATCCCGAAATCTGGGCCGCCATTCAAGCCGAAAACGCGCGCCAGGAACATCACATCGAGCTGATCGCCAGCGAGAACTACGCCTCGCCGGCCGTCATGGCCGCCCAGGGCTCGCAGCTCACTAATAAGTACGCCGAAGGCTACCCGGGCAAGCGCTACTACGGCGGCTGCGAGCACGTCGACGTGGCCGAGCAGCTGGCCATCGACCGCGTCAAGCAGATCTTCGGCGCCGACGCCGCGAACGTGCAGCCGCACTGCGGCGCCTCGGCCAACGAAGCCGTGATGCTCGCCTTCCTGAAGCCCGGCGACACCATCATGGGCATGAGCCTGGCCGAAGGCGGTCACCTGACCCACGGCATGCCTCTCAACATGAGCGGCAAGTGGTTCAACGTGGTGAGCTACGGCCTGGACGCCAACGAAGCCATCGATTACGACGCGATGGAACGCAAGGCGCACGAGCACATGCCCAAGCTGATCATCGCGGGCGCCTCGGCCTACTCGCTGCACATCGACTTCGAGCGTTTCGCCAAGGTCGCCAAGGACGTCGGCGCGATCTTCATGGTCGACATCGCCCACTACGCCGGCCTCGTTGCCGCGGGCGTGTACCCCAACCCGGTGCCGCACGCCGACATCGTCACCTCGACCACGCACAAGAGCCTGCGCGGCCCGCGCGGCGGCATCATCCTGATGAAGTCGCAGCACGAGAAGGCGATCAACAGCGCCATCTTCCCCGGCCTGCAAGGCGGCCCGCTGATGCACGTGATCGCCGCCAAAGCCGTCGCGTTCAAGGAAGCCCTGACGCCCGAGTTCAAGGCCTACCAGCAACAGGTGGTCAAGAACGCCCAGATCGTGGCCGACACCCTCACCGCGCGCGGCCTGCGCATCGTGAGCGGACGCACCGAAAGCCACGTCATGCTGGTCGACCTGCGTTCCAAGGGCATCACCGGCAAGGAAGCCGAAGCCGTGCTGGGCGCCGCCCACATGACGATCAACAAGAACGCGATCCCCAACGACCCGGAAAAGCCGATGGTCACCAGCGGCGTGCGCATCGGCACCCCCGCCATGACCACGCGCGGCTTCAAGGACGAAGAGGCCCGCATCACGGCGAACCTGGTGGCCGACGTGCTCGAGAACCCGCGCGACGCGGCGAACATCGACGCGGTGCGCGCCAAGGTCCACGCCTTGACGAGCCGCTTCCCTGTCTACCGTTGATTTCGTAATCCCCAGAAGAAGAGAAGCACTGGCCGCATGAAATGCCCTTTTTGCGGTCATCTCGAAACGCAGGTCGTCGAGACCCGCGTTTCGGAAGACGCCGACTTCGTCCGCAGGCGCCGCCAGTGCAGCGCCTGCGACAAGCGCTTCACCACGTATGAGCGCCCCGACGTCAACTTCCCCGTCGTGGTCAAGAAGGATGGCAGCCGCGCCGACTTCGACTCGACCAAGGTGCGCGCCTCGATGATGCTGGCGCTGCGCAAGCGGCCCGTGAGCATCGAGCAGATCGACAATGCCCTGCTGCGCATCGAACAGAAGCTGCTGGCCAGCGGCCTGCGCGAAATCGATTCGACGAAGGTCGGCGAACTCGTGATGCGCGAACTCAAGAAACTCGACAAGGTCGCCTACGTGCGCTTTGCCTCGGTGTACCGAAGCTTCGAGGACGTGGACGAGTTCCGGCAGTTGCTGCGCGACATCTGACCCCCGAGAAGGCGTGAACGAACCCGGCATGTCCTCTTCCCGACACGACGCCTCCCACATCGCGACCGCTCTGCGGCTCGCCGCCTCCGCGATCCGCCTGACCGACCCGAACCCGCGCGTCGGCTGCGTGCTGTGTGACGCCGACGGCCGCGTGATCGGCCAGGGCCACACCCAACAAGCCGGCGGCCCGCATGCCGAAGTGATGGCGCTGCGCGACGCGCAGGCCCAAGGCCATTCGACTGCGGGCGCCACCGCCTACGTCACGCTCGAACCCTGCTCGCACCACGGCCGCACCGGCCCCTGCTGCGACGCACTGATCGCCGCCGGCGTGCGCCGCGTCGTGGCCTCGCTCGCCGACCCGAACCCGCTCGTGGCGGGACAAGGCTTCGAGCGCCTGCGCGCGGTGGGCGTCGAGGTCGAGGTCGGCCCGGGCGCCGACGAATCACGCGAACTCAACATCGGCTTCTTCAGCCGCATGATCCGCCAGCAGCCCTGGGTTCGAATGAAGATCGCCGCCTCGATCGACGGCCGCACCGGCCTGCACAACGGCGTGAGCCAGTGGATCACCGGCGAAGCCGCGCGCGCCGATGGCCACGCTTGGCGGGCCCGGACCGGCGCCGTGCTGACCGGTGTCGGCACACTGCTCGAAGACAACCCGCGCCTGGACGTGCGCCTGGTCGACACGCCGCGCCAGCCCCACCTCGTGGTGGTCGACAGCCACCTCCAGACCTCGCCCGACGCTCACATTTTCATAGCTGGCCGCGCCGTCTGGATCTACGCCGCCAGCCGGCACAACGAAGAAAAGGCGGCCGCGCTCGAAGCCCGCGGCGCCACCATCACCTGCCTGCCCAACCTGCACGGCAAGGTCGACCTGCCCGCGATGCTCCAGGACCTCGCGGCGCGCGGCGTCAACGAGCTGCATGTCGAATCGGGCCACAAGCTCAACGGCTCGCTGCTGCGCGAAGGCTGCGTGGACGAGCTGCTGGTGTACCTGGCGCCCAAGCTGATCGGCAGCGGGCTCGACATCGCCAGCCACCTGCATGCCGAGGGCCCGCTCACCTCGCTGGCGGGCGCGCTGCCGCTCGAATTCAAGTCGGTGGACATGCTGGGGCCCGACCTGCGCATCGTCGCGCGCGTCGCCGGCCGCGACCGCTTCTGAGCCGCGGCCCGCGCGGCGCGGCACATTCGCAGCCGCAAACCGGCCCTTCGAGCCGAAGACCCCTCGATGTCTGCGAAAATGTGGAAATGTTCACCGGAATCATCACCGGCGTGGGGCGCATCGCCGCCATCCACGACCTCGGCACCTCCTCCTCCTACGGCAAGCGACTCAGCATCGAGGTGCCCGACGGCTACCTCGACGACGTCGGGCTCGGCGACAGCATCGCGCTCAACGGCGCCTGCATGACGGTCACCACGCTCGCACCTGAACGCGGGCAATTCACCATCGACATTTCCGCGGAGTCCCTCGACAAGACGGCCGGCCTGACCGACGAAGGCAGCCGCATCAACCTCGAGAAGGCCCTGCGCGCGAGCGACCGCCTCGGCGGCCACATCGTCTCGGGCCACGTGGACGGCATCGGCCACGTGAGCTTCTTCGCGCCGGTCGGCGAAAGCTGGGAGCTGCGCGTGGTCGCACCGCCCGCGCTGGCGCGCTTCCTGGCCTACAAGGGCTCCATCACCATCAACGGCGTGAGCCTCACGGTCAACAGCGTGAGCGACATCGCCGAGGGCGCCGAGGTCAGCATCAACCTGATCCCGCACACCGTGGAAAACACCTCCCTCGGCGGCCTGAAGGCCGGCTCGAAGGTCAACCTCGAAATCGACACCGTGGCGCGCTACGTGGAGCGCATGCTTCAGGCCGGCATGCTCACCCCCTCTCTGACGTCTTCCACGTCTCCCAAGGACACTTCGAAATGAACGCCTCCGTCACGCCGATCGGCGCCCCGCGCGCCGACCGTGCACCCGCACCGATCTCCCCGGTCGAAGACATCGTGGCCGAGCTGGCCGCCGGCCGCATGGTCATCCTCGTGGACGAGGAAGACCGCGAGAACGAAGGCGACATCGTCATCGCCGCCGACCACATCACCGCCGAATCCATCAACTTCATGGCCCGCCACGCGCGCGGCCTGATCTGCCTCACGCTCTCGCGCGAGATGTGCGAGCGGCTGCAGCTGCCGCCGATGGTCCAGCGCAACGGCGCCAAGCATTCCACCGCCTTCACCGTCTCCATCGAGGCAGCCGAAGGCGTGACCACCGGCATCTCGGCCGCCGACCGCGCCCGCACCGTGCAGGCCGCCGTGGCGCGCAACGCCGTGGCCGCCGACCTGGTGCAGCCCGGCCACATCTTCCCGCTGCAGGCGGTGGACGGCGGCGTGCTCATGCGCGCCGGCCACACCGAAGCCGGCTGCGACCTGGCCGCCATGGCTGGCTGCTCGCCCGCCTCGGTGATCTGCGAGGTGATGAACGAAGACGGCACGATGGCCCGCCTGCCCGACCTGCAGATCTTCGCGGCCGAACACGGCATCAAGATCGGCACCATCGCCGCGCTCATCGAGCACCGCAGCCGCGTCGAATCGCTGGTCGAAAAAGTCGGCTGCCGCGAAATCCAGACCAACTGGGGCACCTTCACCGCCCATGCCTTCGTCGACAAGCCCAGCCGTGGCGTGCACCTGGCACTGGTGCGCGGCCAGTGGGCGCCCGAAGAGACGGTGTCGGTGCGCGTGCACGAGCCGCTGTCGGTGCTCGACGCACTCGAAGTCAACCGCCCGATGCACTCCTGGAGCCTGGACGCCAGCCTCTCGCACATCGCGAACGAAGGCAAGGGCGTGGCCGTGCTGCTGAACTGCGGCGAAACCGCGGCCGAGCTGCTCGCGCAGTTCGACGGCACCGCGCGCCCCGCGCAAGCCCCGGAGCGCGGTCGCATGGACCTGCGCAACTACGGCATCGGCGCGCAGATCCTGCGCGAATGCGGCGTGCACAAGATGAACCTGCTCGGCGCGCCGCGTCGCATGCCGAGCATGGCCGCCGGCTTCGGCCTCGAGATCGCCGGTTACCTCACGAAAGACTGAACGACCATGCAAGGTTCCAACAAGGGTGAGATCACCCTCAACGGCAAAGGCCTGCGCATCGGCATCGTGCAGGCGCGCTTCAACGCCGACATCACCGACGCACTGGCCACGGCCTGCCTGTCGGAGCTCGAGGCGCTCGGCGTGGCCGCCTCCGACATCCATCATGTGCAGGTGCCCGGCGCGCTCGAAGTGCCCGTGGCGCTGCAGGCGCTCGCCGAGCGCGGCGGCTACCACGCGCTCGTGGCGCTGGGCTGCATCATCCGCGGCGAAACCTACCACTTCGAACTGGTGGCCAACGAATCGGGCGCGAGCGTGAGCCGCGTCGCGCTCGACTACCGCCTGCCCATCGCCAACGCGATCCTCACGACCGAAAACCTCGAACAGGCCGTCGCCCGCCAGACCGACAAGGGCCGCGACGCAGCCCAGGTGGCGGTCGAGATGGCACAACTGCTGGCCACCCTTTCATGACCGAAGACACCTCCAAGTCCGCCAAGCCCCGCCAGTCGCGCACCGGCCTCACCAGCACGGGCGCACGCAAGGCCGCGGCCAAGTCGAACCGCAGCCGCGCGCGCGAGTTCGCGCTGCAGGCGCTCTACCAGCACCTGGTGGGCCGCAACGACCCGACCGACATCGACCACTTCACGCGCGACCTCGCTGGCTTCCACAAGGCCGACGCGGCGCACTACGACGCGCTGCTGCACGGCTCGATCAACGGCGCCGAACAGCTCGACGCACTGATCCTGCCGCTGCTGGACCGCAAGTTCGCGGAAATCTCGCCCATCGAGCACGCCGTGATGTGGATCGGCGTGTACGAGTTCCAGAACTGCCCCGACGTGCCCTGGCGCGTGGTGCTCAACGAGTGCATCGAACTCGCCAAGGAATTCGGCGGCACCGACGGCCACAAGTACGTGAACGCCGTGCTCAACGGCCTGGCACCTCAGCTGCGTCCGCTCGAAGTGGAAGCCGACCGGGCCACCGGCAAGGCGCGCCCATGAGGATCTCGACGCGCGCGCAGCGCATCGAACCGTTTTACGTGATGGAGGTGGCGAAAGCCGCTGGGGTGCTGGCCCGCGAAGTGGCCCACACCGACCGTCCGATGATCTTCCTGAACATCGGCGAGCCCGACTTCACCGCCCCGCCCCTGGTGCAGGAAGCGGCCGCCCGCGCCGTGCGCGCCGGCGCCACGCAGTACACGCAGGCCACCGGCCTGGACCACCTGCGCGAACGCATCAGCGGTTGGTACAAGCAGCGCTTCAACGTCGACGTGCCGGCGCGCCGCATCGTCGTCACGGCCGGTGCCTCGGCCGCGTTGCAGCTGGCCTGCCTCGCGCTGATCGAATCGGGCGACGAGATCCTGATGCCCGACCCGAGCTACCCCTGCAACCGCCACTTCGTGAGCGCTGCGGATGGCAAGGCCGTGCTGGTGCCGACCACGGCCGAGGAGCGCTTCCAGCTCACCGCCGCCAAGGTCGAGGCCGCCTGGACCGACAAGACGCGCGGCGTGCTGCTGGCCTCGCCCTCGAACCCGACCGGCACCTCGATCGCGCCCGACGAGCTGCGCCGCATCCACGAGGTGGTGTCGCAGCGCGGCGGCATCACGCTGATCGACGAGATCTACCTGGGCCTGTCGTACGACGATGCCTTCGGGCAGACGGCGCTGGCCATCGACGACAACGTCATCAGCATCAACAGCTTCAGCAAGTACTTCAACATGACCGGCTGGCGCCTGGGCTGGCTGGTGGTGCCCGAGGTGCTGGTGCCGGTGGTCGAGCGCCTGGCGCAGAACCTCTTCATCTGCGCGAGCACGGTGTCGCAGTACGCCGCGCTGGCCTGCTTCGAGGCCGAGAGCATCGCCGAGTACGAACGCCGCCGCGCCGAGTTCAAGGCCCGCCGCGACTGGTTCATTCCGCAACTGAACGCCCTGGGCCTGAACGTGCCCGTGGTGCCCGACGGCGCCTTCTACGCCTGGGCCGATTGCACGAGCGTGGCCGACAAGCTCGGCATCTCGGGCAGCTGGGACTTCGCCTTCGAGACCATGAAGCGCGCGCACCTGGCCGTCACGCCCGGCCGCGATTTCGGCACGGCCGAAACCGCGAAGTTCGTGCGCTTCTCCACCGCCAGCTCGATGGCGCACCTGCAGGAATCGGTCGAGCGCCTGCGGGCCATGATCGCGCAATGAGTTTCGAGTTTCCGATCCGCGTCTACTGGGAAGACACCGATGCCGGCGGCATCGTGTTCTACGCCAACTACCTGAAGTTCATGGAGCGCGGTCGCACCGAGTGGCTGCGCTCCCTGGGCGTCGAGCAGCGCAAGCTCAAGGAAGCCACCGGCGGCCAGTTCGTGGTGAGCGAAACGCAGCTCAAATACCATCGGCCCTCGCGGCTGGACGACGAACTGCTGGTTACAGCCGAGCTGCGGCAACTGGGCACCGCGTCGTTGATAATCGGTCAGCGCGTGCTATCAAAAACAGAGCAAGAACGCACCGGGGCCGCGGCACCGGTCTTGCTGTGCGAAGGCACGATCCGCATCGGCTGGGTGGACGCCGCCACCTTGCGCCCTGCGCGCATTCCGGCCCAAGTTTCGGGAACCCTCGAGCACTCCAGCGGCTCCATGACTCAACCTTTCAAGCCATGAACCAAGATCTCTCCATCATCAATCTCCTGCTCCACGCCAGCTTCGTGGTGCAACTGGTCGTGCTGTTGCTGGTGATCGTGTCGGTCGCCAGCTGGGCCGCCATCATCCGCAAGTACTTTGCCCTCAAGCGCATCCGCGTGCTCAACGACGACTTCGAGCGCGAGTTCTGGTCAGGCACCAGCCTGAACGAGCTGTTCGCCTCGGCCGCGCAGAATGCCAAGTTCGCCGGCCCCATGGAACGCATCTTTGCCTCTGGCATGCGCGAGTACCAGAAGCTGCGCGAGCGCCATGTGACCGACGCGCCCACGCTGCTCGACGGCGCCCGCCGCGCGATGCGCGCGAGCTTCCAGCGCGAGCTGGATGCGGCCGAGCAGAACCTGTCGTTCCTGGCCACCGTCGGCTCGGTGTCGCCGTACGTGGGCCTCTTCGGCACGGTCTGGGGGATCATGCATGCCTTCACCGGCCTGGCCGCCCTCACGCAGGTGACGCTGGCCACCGTGGCGCCCGGCATCGCCGAAGCGCTGGTCGCCACGGCCATCGGCCTGTTCGCCGCCATTCCCGCGGTGGTCGGCTACAACCGCTTCGCGCGCGAGATCGACAAGATCGCCATCGCCCTGGAGACCTACATCGAAGAGTTCTCCAACATCCTGCAGCGCAACCTCTCGGCCAACCCCGGCGCCGTGACGCCCGCCGCCTCGGTCACCGCCGCGAACCGCTGAAGAGCGGCGCGCACAAGACAAAGGACGCGACGACATGCCTGCCGTTTCATCCCGGGGCCGCGGCCGCCGCACGATCAACGAGATCAACATGGTCCCGTTCATCGACGTGATGCTGGTGCTGCTGATCATCTTCATGGTCACGGCCCCGCTCATCACGCCGAGCGTGATCAACCTGCCGACGGTCGACCGCGCCAACAAGCAGCCCGACAAGCCCATCGAGATCGTCATCAAGAGCGACGACGAAGTGCAGATCAAGAAAGACCCGTCCACCGGCACCGGCGGCGCGTCGATCCCCATGACGCAGATCGGCTCGGCCGCCAAGGCCGCGCAAGGCGGCGACGCCCAGCGCCCCGTGGTCATCAGCGCCGACAAGTCGGTGAAGTACGAAACCGTCGTGAAGGCGATGAACCAGCTCAAGCGCAGCGGCATCGAGCGCGTGGGGCTGTCGGTCACGACCACGGGCGGCAAATAAGGCATGTCGCTCGCCCTGGATCGCCCCGAGTTCGCGCCGCCGCCGCAGCGCGGCACGCCCCGCGCAGTTGCGCTCGCCCTCATTGCCCATGCGCTGCTGATCGCCGCCCTCACCTGGGGCGTGCGCTGGCGCAGCGAAGCCGACGACGGTGCGGTCGATGCCGAGCTGTGGTCGACCACGGTGATGCAGGCCGCCCCGCGCCTGTCGGCGCCGGAGCCGCCGGCCCCCGTGCCCGCACCACCGCCGCCTGCACCCGCTCCGCCCCCGCCGCCTCCCCCGGCCGTCAAGCCGCCCGAGCCGGCGCCCGCCCCTGCGCCCGACATCGCGCTGGAGCGGGAGAAGAAGCTCAAGGAACAGAAGGCGCAGAAGGAGCGCGAGCTCGAGCAGCAGCGCGTGCAGCAGCAAAAGAAGAAGGAGCTCGAGGCCAAGGAGCGCGCCGAGGACGAAGCCGAGCGCAAGAAAGAACAGCAGAAGAAACTGGCCGAGCAGAAGAAGCAGCAGGAAGCCGAGGCCAAGCAGGCCGAAGCGAAGAAGGCGGAGGCGGCCGCCAAGCAGGCCGCCGCCGACCGCGCCGCGACGCTCAAGCGCATGCAGGGCCTGGCAGGCGCCAGCGGCAGCGACGATGCCAAGGGCAACGCCCAGCGTTCGTCCGGCCCGTCCAGCGGCTACGCCGGCCGCATCGCCGCGGCCGTGCGTCCGAACATCACCTTCCCCGATGCCGACAGCGTGAACGGCAACCCCGAGGCCGAGTTCGAAGTGCGACTGGCACCCGACGGCACCATCGTCGGCGTCAAGCTCGCCAAGTCCAGCGGCCTGCCGGCCTGGGACGAGGCGGCGGAACGCGGCCTGCGCAAGACCGACAAGCTGCCGCGCGACACGGACGGGCGCATCTTCCCGTCGCTGATCGTCACGCTCAAGCCCAAGCGTTGACACCCGCAATCACCCACATCGTGGGTGATTGCAAGCGACACCACCCGCTCGTTTAGGATCGTCGGCAACTCATTGTTGCTGGCGCTCCTGACATGGTCGACTCTTTCCCTGCCGTTCGCCTCCAAGACCTGACGCCGCTGCCCTACCAGCAGGCACTGGCCGCCCACCTCCAGGCGAACGAACCCGAGGCCTGGCGCTGGGCCGCTTCGGCCGAAGCGCGCGAAGAACACACGGCCGCCATGCGCGCCGAATTGCTGCGCAGCGCCTACCGCCTCGACGCCGACGCGCACCCCGACCTGCACGCCGACGCCACCCTGGCCGCGCAGCGGCTGGGCGTCACGGCGCGCATCACGCTCTACCAGGCCCCGTCCGGCGACGGCGCGGCCATGAACGCCGCGATCTACGTCGTGCCGGGCGAGGCGCACATCGTGCTCTCGGGCCCGCTGCTCGAAAAGCTGCAGCCGCCCGAGCGGCAGGCCGTGCTCGGCCACGAGCTCGCGCACTACCTGCTGTGGGAGCGCGACGGCGGCAAGCACCACGTCGTCGACCGCCTGCTGCACGCCACGGCGGCCGACCCGCGCGCCGATGCGAGCCACCTGCAGGCCGCGCGGCGCCATGCGCTGTACACCGAGGCCTTTGCCGACCGCGGCGGCTGCGTGGCCTGCGGCGCGCTCGAGCCCGCCGTGAGCGCGCTCATCAAGATCGAAACCGGCCTCACGCAGGTCAACGTGGCGAGCTACCTGGCGCAGGCCGAGGAAATCTGCGCCGCCCCCAGCAACAAGGCGCTGCAGACGCGCGGCGTGAGCCACCCCGAGGTGTTCGTGCGCGCCCGCGCGCTGCGCCTGTGGGCCGGCCGCGAGCACGACGCCGACGAATGGCTGGCCGCCGCGCTCGAAGGTCCGCTCGACCTGGGCACGCTCGACATGCTCGGCCAGCAACGCGTGAGTGCCCTCACGCGCGGCACCCTGGCGCAGCTGCTGCAGCGGCCCGTGCTGCAGTCGGACTCGCTGCTGGCGCATGCGCGCCGCTTCTTCCCCGACTTCGCGCCGCCCACGTCGGCGATGCCGCTGCCCGAGCCCGCGCCCGCCGGCCTGCACGACTACCTGGCCAGCGTGCTGGTCGACTTCGTCGCCGCCGACCCCGAGATGGACGACGTCACCCTCGCCGCCGCGCTGGGCCTGGCCGACGCGCTCGGCTGCGACACGCCCTTCGAACAGCGCGTGCTGAAGGACCTGGGTCTGTCCAAACGCAACTTCACCCGCGTCAAGCGCGATGCCGCCGCCTTGCTCGACAAGGCCGCCACCACCCCGTCGTCTTCTTCGCAGGCTGCCGCCGCATGACCCTCGCTCCCGCCCCGCTCCTGCAACTGCTCGCCACCGCCGAGGCCCACGGCGGCCTGCAGACCGACGACGTGCTCAAGCTCGTGCTGCCGCTGCTGCGCGAGGTCTCGGCCCTGCACGAACTCGGCCACGTCGCCGCGCTCGGCAACGCCTTCGCCTACCGCGTGACCGACGCGCCCGCCGAACCCGCGCTGGCACTCGCGCAGCCTGAAGGCACCGCGCCGCGCCGCCACCCCGAGGCCATCGCGCCCCTCGAACAACCCGCCGCCTCGGTGCTGCGCGTGGTCGGCGAAACGCGCCTGACCGTCGATGCCGACGCCGGCGTCGCGCTCGAGAACCTCGCGGTGATGCCCGAGGCCGGCCCCGACACCGTGCCCACGCGCCCCGTCTACCTGCCCGGCTACGCCGCGTGGGAGCTGCGCCTGGGCCACCACGACGCGCTCGGCGACATCCTGTGCCTGGGCCAGGTGCTGGCCAGCCTGTCGTGCGGTCTCGACTTCACCGACGGCGACGACCTGACCCGCTTTGCCACGCACCGCGGCAACCTGTTCGAGCTGAACCGCCGGCTGCACCCGGTGGTGGCCGCCGTGATCTTCGAGATGACCGCGCTCGACCGCCACGAACGCGCACGCGACCTGCCTTCGGTCATCCGCCGCCTCGAGACCTACCGCGACCAGCCCGTCGACCTCGGCCTGGACCGCATCGCACCGGCAAGGGACGGCGCGGGCCAGCGCCGCCAGGCGATCCAGCTGCACCTGCGCGACCGCCTGTTCGACCTGTCGCGACGCAACCGCCTGCTGTACTTCAAGCCGACGCAGGCGCATGTGAACCTCACCGTCGCCAGCGTGCCGCTGGTCGTCGACCTGAACAGCATCCGCACCGACCAGCTGTGCGTGTGGGACGGCCGCTTTGCCACTGACATTGCCAGTTGCGCCCCCGTGCCGCTCGCGCGCTGGCTGCGCTTCGAAGACCAGCCCTACCTGCCCGGTGCGCTCGACCGCATCCTGCAGGAGGCGCGGCGCGACCGGGCCGAGTACGGCTTCTCGCAGCTGTCGCTGGTGATCGCCTTCCTGCGCTGGCACAACCTCAAGGAGGGCGAGGCCGAACGCGCCGAGCGCATCGCCTCGCCGCTGCTGATGCTGCCGGTGGAGCTCACGCGCAAGAAAGGCGTGCGCGACCAGTACCTGCTCGAAGCCTCAGCCAGCGAAGCGCAGGTGAACCCCACGCTGCGCCATCACCTGCGCCAGCTCTACGGCATTGCGCTGCCCGAGACGGTCGACCTGCGCGAGACCTCGCTCGAACAGTTCCACGCCCAGCTGTCGGCGCAGATCGCGCAGAGCGAACCCGGCGTGCAGCTGAGGCTCGTGAAGCAGCCCGAGATCGCCGTGATGCACCAGCGCGCGCGCCAGCGGCTCGAGCAGTTCAAGCGCCGCACCCGCGTGCGCTCGCCCTCAACGGTGCCCGTGGCCGCGCAAGACTTCAGCTACGCGCAGGACGACTTCCGTCCGCGCGGGCTGCAGCTGTTCCATGCGCGCGTGCGCCCCGTGCCGCTGCCGGTGCGCGAGGCCGTAGGTGGCGCGCCGCAGCCGCGCGCGCCACAGATGGCGGCCACCGCCATGACCGACACCAGCGACACCGAGCGCAAGACCTTCGCGCTGCGCGAGAGCAGCGGCAACCCCTATCAGTGGGACATCGACCTCACGGCCGTGACGCTGGGCAACTTCAACCACCGCAAGATGTCGCTGGTGCGCGACTACTCGGGGCTGACCGAATCCGACCTGGCGAGCGAAGCCTTCGACCGCGTGTTCTCGCTGCAGCCGCGCCGCGTCGACGCCGAGACGCCACCCGCCCTGCCGCTGGCCGACCAGTGGCCCGTGGTGCAGGCCGACGCCACGCAGACCGCCGCGGTGGCGCTGGCGCGCACCGGCACCAGCTACATCATCCAGGGCCCGCCGGGCACGGGGAAGTCGCAGACCATCACCAACCTGATCGCCGACTACGTGGGCCGCGGCCAGCGCGTGCTGTTCGTCTGCGAGAAGCGCGCCGCCATCGACGTCGTGTTCCACCGCCTGCGCCAGCAGGGGCTGGACGAGCTGTGCTGCATGATCCACGACTCGCAGGGCGACAAGAAGGCCTTCGTGCAGAACCTGCGCAAGACCTACGAGCTGTGGCTCGAGGCGCCCGGCACGCTGGCGCAGGAAAGCACCGAGCGCACGCAGGTGCTCGACGCCATGGACCTCGACCTGCGCGCGCTCGAACGCTTCGACGCGGCCATGCACGACGTGCCCGAACACATCGCCGTGACGCTGCGCGAATTGCTGTCGCGGCTGGTGGCGCTCAAGGCCGGCGACCCGTCGCTCACACCGGTGCAGGCCGAAGCATTGCCCGCCTTCGCGGCCTGGCGCCGGCATGCGGAGCTGGTGTCGCGCCTGCACCTGGCCGTGACCGAAAGCCTGGGCGCGCCCAGCTTCGCGCAGCATGTGTTCGCGCAGCTCGCGCCCTCGCTGCTGGCGCAGGAGAAACCGCTGGCGCGGCTGGTCGAACGCAGCGAACGCGCCATCGACCTGAGCGCCCCCTGCCGCGACGCGCTGGTCGATGCCTGGCCACCGCTGGCCGAGGCCGGCGTGCTGTGGCGCGATGCGCTCGCCGTGGTGGCCGATGCGCGCAGCGTCGCGGCGCTGGCCGCGCGCGGCCAGCTGGCGCTGCTCGACGCCGCGCACCCGAGCAGCCTCGTACTCGGCAATGCCCTGAACGAAAAACGCACGCTGCAGCAGGCGCTCGATGCGCAGCTGCAGCGCACCGCCCACTGGCGCGACAAGCTCTCGCCCGGCGACACCGAAGCCGCGCTGGCGCAGGCCCGCGCGCAACAGGGCTCGCTGCTGCGCTGGCTGCAGCCCTCGTGGTGGCGCCTGTCGGGCGAACTCAAGCGCCGCTACGACTTCGCCGCCCATGCCGTGCGTCCGCAGCCCAGCCAGATCCTCGAAGACCTGCGCGCCGAACAGGCCGCGCGCACCGCGCTCGACCAGCAGGCGGCGCGCCTCGAGGCCGACTACGGCTGCACCGACGCCGAGGCCTTCGCGCAGCAGCTGCAGGCGATGCGCGGCATCGACGCCGGCGCCGGCCTGCGCGCGGCGTTCCAGGCCTATCTGCGCACTGACACGGCCCGCCGCAGCGTCGAGCAGCTCGTCGCCACAGCACCGCGCGTCGACACGCTCGATGCCCTCTGGCGCGACCTGCTGCACGACGCTGGCGCGCAACCGCTGGCCGCGCTCGACGCCCTGGCCCGCACGCTGCGCGACCAGGCCGACGCGCTGCCGTCGGTGCTGCAGCCGCTGCAGGAACTGGCCGATGCCGACCCGGCCGTGGCCGCCGCGCTGCGTACCCTGCCGCTGCCGCCCGAGGCCATCGAGTACGCCGTCGCGCGCGAAGGGCTGGAGCGCGTGTACCGCACCGAACGCTGGCTGCCGCGCTTCGACGGCGCCACGCTCGCACGCCATGCGCAGCGCCTGGGCGAAGGCGAACGCAAGCTGCTCGAACGCAATGCGCGCACGCTCGCCGCCGCGGTGCGCCAGCGTTTCCGCGACCATGTGCAAAAGAGCGCCCTGCCCGCCAGCCAGCTCGACGCCGACGGCAAGGTCTTCAAGAAGAGCTACAACGCCGGCCGCCGCGAGCTCGAGCACGAGTTCGGCAAGACCATGCGCTACAAGGCGATCCGCGAACTGGCCAGTGGCGACACCGGCCGCGTGGTGCGCGACATGAAGCCGATCTGGCTCATGAGCCCGCTGTCGGTGTCCGACACGCTGCCGCTCGCGGCCGACCTGTTCGACGTGGTGATCTTCGACGAGGCCAGCCAGATCCCGGTCGAGGAAGCCGTGCCCGCGCTGTACCGCGCGCCGCAGATCATCGTGGTGGGCGACGAGATGCAGCTGCCTCCGACGAGCTTCTTCTCGTCGGGCCGCGACGCCGAGGAAGACACCCTGTCGGTGGCAGGCGACGATGCAGAGAACGGCGAAGAAGGCGAACGCATCGCCGTCGTGCTCGACGCCGACAGCCTGCTGAACCAGGGCGCGCGCAACCTGCCGGCCACGCTGCTGGCCTGGCACTACCGCAGCCGCTACGAATCGCTCATCGGTTTTTCGAACGCGGCCTTCTACGCGGGCAACCTGTACACCATTCCCGATCGCAGCCTGCCCGCGCCCGAGCGCGGCGAGATCGTGGTGCAGTCGCGCAGCCCGACCGACGAGTCCGTGAAGGCGCAGGTCGACGCCCTGCTCTCGCGCGCCATCAGCTTCCACCGCGTGGCCGATGCGGTGTACGAGAACCGCATCAACGACGGCGAGGCACGCCACATCGCGCAGCTGGTTCGCGAGCTGCTGCGCCGCGAGACCGGGCGCAGCCTGGGCATCGTGGCGTTCTCGGAAGCGCAACAGGGCGAGATCGAGGAGGAGCTGAACGCGCTCGGCGCGGTCGATGCCGACTTCGCGGCGCGGCTGGAGGCCGAGTACGTGCGCGAGGAAGACGACCAGTTCTGCGGCCTCTTCATCAAGAACCTGGAGAACGTGCAGGGCGACGAGCGCGACATCATCATCCTCAGCATCTGCTACGGCCCCAACCCCGAGGGCCGCATGCTGATGAACTTCGGTCCCATCAACCAGCGCGGCGGTGAGAAGCGGCTGAACGTGATCTTCAGCCGTGCCAAGCACCACATGGCAGTGGTCTCGACCATCCGCCACGAGGCGATCACCAACGACCACAACGAAGGCGCAGCGGCGCTCAAGAACTTCCTGCGCTATGCCGAGTGCCTGTCACGCGGCGACGAGGACACGGCGCGGCGCGTGCTCGAAGGCATGAACCCGCTGGCGCGTGGCCACGTGGCGCGGCAGGCGCGCACGGACGAGGTCACGGCGCAGATCGCGCAGGCGCTGCGCGCACGCGGCCATGCGGTGGACGAACAGGTGGGGCAGTCGCGTTTTCGCTGCGACCTCGCGGTGCGCGCGGCGGGCCAGGGCCACTATGCGCTGGGCCTCCTCGTGGACGGTGCGGCACAGGAAGGCACGCGCCACAACGTGCTGGAGCGCTACGTCTCGCGTCCGCGCATCCTCGACGCTTTCGGCTGGCAGGTGATGCAGGTGCTGGCCAAGGACTGGCTGCACGCCCCCGAGGCCGTGCTCGACCAGGTCGAACAGGCGCTCGGAAAAAAGGCCGGGGTCAGCGCAGGACGGTGATGACGCGCTTCACGTCGAGTTCGGTCTTGCCGGTGAGCCGGTCCTTGTCGAACTCGCCGCTGAGCTCGACGCGCACCTTGTCGTCGATCTTCACGCCCGGCGGGAAGTACTTGGCGTCGATCTCGACCTTCAGGCGCCCCGTGTCGTCGGCAAAGGTGTAGTGCTCGCCGCCGTCGTGCGAGACGATGAAGCCGCGCACCGTGGCGTGCTGGTCGTCCTGGCCGGTCTCGATCAGCTGCTTGACCGTGAGATTCGGCACCGAGCTCGGGCCGGCGTACTGGGCCCAGGCCGCGGCCATGGGCAGCGCCACGCCGAACGTCAGCGCGGTGGTCTTGAGGATCTTCTTGAAATGCATGCGGTCATTCCTCCTGTGAGTGGCCCAAGGCCAGGTTGCAACAGTCTGATGGACCGCGCGCAGGCCCCGAGGTTCCCCGGGGCCGCGCGATCCGATCAATCGTAGATGACCTGCGCCTTGCCCGCTTCGGCCTGCGCGGTCCAGCTCGCGAGCGCCGCATCGGTCGGGAAGAACTTGGCGCGCTCGCCCAATTGCAACTCGACCTGCGCCCCGCCCCGTGCCATCGACAGGCGCACGGGCAGGCCGTGCACCAGGTCACCGACCTCGGTCTGCTCGGTGCGCGCCGGAAAGTCTTTCAGGAGGCGCGCAATCTCGGGCACCTTGCCGTTGACCGCCACGCGCAGGAACTTGCCGAAGCGGCAACGCGCCGAGGCCAGGTCCCACACCTGCTGCACCTGGAAGCGCGCCTCGAAGCCGCCGCGCGCGGGCTGCAGCTTGCCGCTCACGATGACGAGTTCGTCGTCCTTCAGCGTGTTGCGGTTGGCGTTGATGAGCGCCTCGTCGGCCGTGGCGTCGATGGACTCCGACTTGTCGTCCAGCTTGAAGATCGCCAGCCGGCCGCGCTGGCCGTTGATGACGCGGAAGTCGCTCACGATGCCGGCGATGACCTGCGGGTCGCGGCTGTCGAGCAGGTCGCCGATCTCGCGCTTGCAGAATCGCCGCACCTCGTGCGAGACCTCGTCGAACAGATGGCCCGACAGGTAGAAGCCCACGGCGGTTTTCTCGAAGGTCAGGCGCTCCTTCACGCCCCAAGGCGTGGCATCGACCAGGTCGGGCTCCTGCGTGGCCGAGCCGTGCTCGCAGTCGCCGAAGATGTCGGCCTGCGAGGCGTTGGCCGCCGTGGCAATGGCGAACTCGAAGGCGCGGTCGACCGAGGCGATGAGCGAGGCGCGGTTCTGCTGGATGGCGTCGAACGCGCCGGCCTTGATGAGCGCTTCGACCGTGCGCTTGTTGATGCGCTGGCGGTCGATGCGCACGCAGAAGTCGTACAGGCTCTTGAACGGCCCGCCCTCTTCGCGCGCCCGCACCACGGCCTCAACCGCGAGCTGGCCCGTGCCCTTCACGGCGCCCAGGCCATACCGGATGATCCGGTTGGTGACGGGCTCGAAGCGGTAGTTGCCGCGGTTCACGTCCGGCGGCTCGAAGGTGATGTTGAAATTCTTCTGGGCGTCTTCGAACAAGAGCTTGAGCTTGTCCGTGTCGTCCATTTCCACGGTCATATTGGCGCAGAAGAACTCGGCCGTGTAGTGGACCTTGAGCCAGCCCGTGTGGTACGCCAGCAGCGAGTAGGCGGCGGCGTGCGACTTGTTGAAGCCGTAGCCCGCGAACTTCTCCATCAAGTCGAAGATTTCGTCGGCCTTGTCCTGCACGATGCCGTGCGTGGCCAGGGCACCCGCGCGGAACTTCTCGCGGTGCTCGGCCATTTCCTCGAGCTTCTTCTTGCCCATCGCGCGGCGCAGCAAGTCGGCGCCGCCCAGCGAGTAGCCGCCCAGGATCTGCGCGGTCTGCATCACCTGCTCCTGGTAGACCATGATCCCGTAGGTCTCGGAGAGCATTTCGGCCACGGCCGGGTGCGGGTACTCCACGTCTTCGCGACCGTGCTTGCGCGCCACGAAGCTGGGGATCAGGTCCATCGGGCCCGGACGGTACAGCGCGTTCAGCGCGATCAGGTCTTCCAGGCGCGTGGGCCGGGCGTCCTTCAGCATGCCCTGCATGCCGCGGGATTCAAACTGGAACACGGCCTCGGTCTTGCCGTCGGAGAACAGGCGGTAGGTCGGCCCGTCGTTCAGCGGGATGTTCTCGAACGCGAAGTTCTCCTGGCCCTTGTGGCGCTTCATGATGAACTCGCGCGCGATCTCCAGGATCGTGAGCGTGGCCAGGCCCAAGAAGTCGAACTTCACGAGGCCGATGGCTTCGACGTCGTCCTTGTCGTACTGGCTCACGGCCGACTCGCTGCCGGGCTGCTGGTACAGCGGGCAGAAGTCGGTGAGCTTGCCCGGCGCAATGAGCACGCCGCCGGCGTGCATGCCGATGTTGCGGGTCATGCCTTCGAGCTTCTGCGCGAGCTCGACCAGCATGCGCACTTCTTCTTCCTTCTCGATGCGCTCCGCCAGCTGCGGCTCCATCTCGATGGCGTAGTTGTTCTTGTCGCCTTCGATCTTGGTCGCGGGCGGGTACTGCAGCGTGACCGACATGCCCGGCTTGTTCGGGATCAGCTTGCTGATGCCGTCACAGAACATGTAGCTCATGTCGAGCACGCGGCCCACGTCGCGGATGGCCGCGCGCGCGGCCATGGTGCCGAAGGTGGCGATCTGGCTCACGGCGTTGCGGCCGTACTTGTCCTTCACGTAGTCGATCACGCGATCCCGGTTGCCCTGGCAGAAGTCGATGTCGAAGTCGGGCATCGAGACGCGTTCGGGGTTCAGGAAACGTTCGAACAGCAGCTTGTATTCGAGCGGGTCGAGGTCGGTGATCTTCAGCGCGTAGGCCACGAGCGAGCCCGCACCCGAGCCCCGGCCCGGTCCCACGGGGCAGCCGTTTTCCTTGGCCCACTTGATGAAGTCGCCCACGATCAGGAAGTAGCCCGGGAAGCCCATGTTCAGGATCGTGTTGATCTCGAACTCCAGGCGCTCCACGTAGCGCGGCCGTTCGGCCTCGCGCTTGGCTTCGTCGGGGTACAGGTGCTTCAGCCGCACCTCAAGGCCCTCGAACGACTCCTGGCGGAAGAATTCGCCGATCGGCATGCGCACGCCTTCGCTGATGAAGGGCGTGGGAAAGTCAGGCAGCTGCGGCTTGCCGAGCACCAGCGTGAGGTTGCAGCGCTTGGCGATCTCGACCGTGTTGGCCAGCGCGCTCGGCACATCGGCGAACAGCGCCTGCATCTCGGCGCTCGACTTGAAGTACTGCTCTTCGGTGAACTTGCGCACGCGGCGCGGGTTGCCGAGGATTTCGCCTTCGGAAATGCACACGCGCGCCTCGTGCGCCTCGTAGTCCTGGCGTTCGGCGAACTGCACCGGGTGCGTGGCCACCACCGGCAGCTTCAGGCGGGCGGCGAGCTTCACGGCGGCGATCACGTGCGGCTCGTCTTCCGGACGGCCGGCGCGCTGCAGCTCGATGTAGAAGCGGTGCGGGAACATGCCCGCCAGTTGCAGCGCCAGTTCGGCGGCGCGCTCTTCCTGGCCCTGCAGCAGCGGCTGGCCCAGCGGCCCGGCCTGTGCGCCCGACAGTGCGATCAAACCGCCCTGCAGCTCCTGCAGCCATTCGAGCTTGCAGGCCGCCTGCGACTGGCCGCGGCTCACGTTCTGCGTCCAGGCCCGGGCCAGCAGCTCCGACAGGTTGAGGTAGCCCTCCATGTTCTGCACCAGCAGAATGAGGCGGGTCAGCGCGCCGGGCTCCTTGCCCAGCCCGTCGATGAAGATTTCAGCGCCGATGACGGGCTTGACGCCCTTGCCCCGGCCCTGCTTGTAGAACTTGACCGTCCCGAACAGGTTGTTCAGGTCGGTGATGGCCAGCGCGGGCTGCTTGTCGGCAGCGGCGGCCTTGATGACTTCGTCGATTCGATTCGTGCCATCGACGACGGAAAACTCGGTGTGCAGACGCAGGTGAACAAACATCCGTCGATTGTAGGAAGCCGCCCTCCACGATGTGGTGTGGCGATCCCTACAATCCCGCCCCGTGCAAGAGATTTTGAATATCGCCGCCTACAAGTTCGTGGGCATCAACGACAGCCCCGTGCTGCGTGAGACCCTGCGCGAGCGCGCGCAGGCCCTGGGCCTGATGGGCACGATCCTGCTGGCGCCCGAAGGTATCAACCTGTTTCTGGCGGGGACGGCGCAGGCCATCCACGCGTTTCTGGCCGACCTGCGCGCCGACGCGCGCTTTGCCGACCTCGAAACCAAGGAAAGCTGGTCGGCCACGCAGCCCTTCCGGCGCATGCTGGTGAAGCTCAAGCGCGAGATCATCCGCATGGACCACCCCGCGATCCAGCCCGCCGCCGGCCGCGCGCCCGGCGTGGACGCGCCCACGCTGAAGCGCTGGCTCGACCAGGGCCACGACGACGAGGGCCGCGAGATCGTGATGCTGGACACGCGCAACGACTTCGAAGTCGACGAAGGCACCTTCGACGGCGCGGTCGACTGGCGCATCACCAAGTTCACCGAATTCCCGCCCGCATTGAAGGCGCACCGCGCCGACTTCGAGGGCAAGACGGTGGTGAGCTTCTGCACCGGCGGCATCCGCTGCGAGAAGGCGGCCATCCTCATGCGCGAGGAAGGCATGGAGCACGTGCTGCAGCTCGAAGGCGGCATCCTCAAGTACTTCGAGGACGTCGGCGGCGCGCACTACCACGGCGATTGCTTCGTGTTCGATGGCCGCCGGGCCCTGGCGCCCGACCTCAGCGCGCGCGCCTCCGATGCCAGCGCCCGGGCCTCGGAAGACCCGGACATCGGCATCAAGCAATAAACGGAAGGCTCAGACCGGCGTCGTGCCCGTGTCGGGCTCGCGCACGCCGAAGGGCTTGCCCGGCAGCGGAATGAACTCGGTCTCGCCGGGCACGTGGCCCATGCGCTGCGCGGCCCAGTCGGCACCGGCTTCGAGGATGCGCTCGCGCCGGCTCGAGACGAAATTCCAGGTGATGTAGCGCGGGCCGTCCAGCGGCTCGCCGCCGATCACCATCAGGCGCACGGCCGTGTCGGCAGTGAACACCGCGCCCTGCCCGTCGGGCAGCACCGCCATCGTGTGGGCGGGGGCCGGCTCACCGTTCACGCGCGCATCGCCGTCGACCATGTAGACCGCCAGTTCGGGCGCCAGCGCGGGCAGCTCGAAGCGGCCGCCGGCCGGCAGTGCGATGTCGAGGTAGACCGTCTGCGCCAGCGTCTTCACCGGCGAGCGCACGCCGAAGGCCTCGCCCACCAGCACGCGCACCGGCACGCCCTGCACCGTCAGCTCGGGAATGGCGTCGGCCGGCGTGTGCTCGAAGCTGGGTTCGACCTCTTCATGGGCCTGCGGCAGCGCGGCCCACAGCTGCAGGCCGTGGTTCACGAAAGTGTCGGCCAGCAGGCGTTCGGGCTTGCGCTCGGAGTGCACGATGCCGCGTCCCGCAGTCATCCAGTTGATGGCGCCGGGCTGGATCTCCTGCACGCTGCCCAGGCTGTCGCGGTGCATCATCGCGCCCTCGAACAGGTAGGTGACCGTCGACAGGCCGATGTGCGGGTGCGGCCGCACGTCGTGCGCGTTGCCGGGCTGCTCGGTGGCCGGGCCGAAGTGGTCGAAGAACACGAAGGGCCCGACCGAGCGGCGCTGCGCCGCCGGCAGCACGCGCCGCACGTTGAAGCCACCGCCCAGGTCCTTGTCGTGGGGCCGCAGCAATTGGATTTCGGGGATGGTGTCGGTCATCGTGGTGTCCTTGTGGGCGAAGTTCGGTGGGGCGTTATGCGCGCGATCTTGCCACCGCGCCGACGCGCTCGCCGAAGGCACGCGCGGTTTCCAGGTCGCCCTTGGGCATCTCGGCCGGGCTCGCGTCCGAGGGCGACTGCGTGAGCAGGCCACCGTAGCCGCCGACGTAGTTCATCGCGTCGCGCGTGGCCGCCTTGTTGTTGGTCGGCAGGATGCCCATGCTGACCCAGATGCCGCTGTGCTGCATGGCCAGCGTCCACAGGTAGGTCATGGTCGTGACCTTGTCGCCGTTCATCGTGGCGCTGTTGGTGAAGCCGGCGAAGAGCTTGTCTTTCCAGCCTTGCGTGTACCAGACCTTCGACGACGCGTCGGCGAATTTCTTGAACTGCCAGCTCACGCCGCCCATGTAGGTCGGCGAGCCGAAGATGATCGCGTCGGCCGCGGCCAGCGTCTCCCAGCCACCGGCCGGCAGGTTGCCGTCGGCGTCGATGGCGAGCAGCTGCGCGCCCGCCCCGTCGGCCACGGCCTGGGCCACGCGCTGGGTGTGGCCGTAGCCGGAATGGAAGACAACGACGATGTTTGCCATGAAACGGATTTCCTCAAAGAAGCGATGAAGTCAGCAGGCCGCGCCCACGAGGTGTGCGCGGCCTGGGGGGAGCGAGCTTACTTTTTATCGATGCTGAAACGGCCGGCACCGAAGGCGGCGAAAGCCAGCAGACCGCCTGCGATCGCGATGTTCTTGAAGAACATCAGCTGGTTCACGAAGGCCTTGTCGGCGGGCATGCCCCAGTAGTTGTGGAACATCACGGCGGCGGCCACGGTGAAGACCGCCAGCACGATGGCCGACACGCGCGTCTTGAAGCCGACCAGCAGCAGCAGGCCGAGCCCCAGCTCCACGACGATCGCGATCACCGCCGCGACCTGCGGCAGCGGTGCGCCCACCGAGGAGATGTACCCCACGGTGCCGGCAAAGCCCATGAGCTTGCCGAAGCCGGCGGGCACGAACAGCGCTGCAAGCAGCACGCGGCCGATGAGTGCCAGCGTGTCCTGGGCGGCGTTGGGGGCGGTGGTTGTGGTCGTAATGGCCATGGTGAAACTCCTCGTTGGTTGTTGAAGCTAAAGGGACAGGAAAAAAAGACGCCGTCTCAGGCCGTCAGGTCGAACACCAGCACTTCGGCATCCTTGCCGGCGCCGAGCGTGAGTTGCGATTCGCCTTCGAGCATCGCGGCGTCGCCGCCCACGAGCTTCTGGCCGTTGACTTCGAGCTCGCCGCGCACCAGGTGCACGTAGCTCTTGCGTTGCGGGTCGAGCGCCAGGCTGGCAGTCTCGTCGCCGTCGAACAGGCCGGCGAACAGGCGTGCGTCGGCGTTCACCGTCACCGAGCCGTCGCGGCCGTCGGGCGAGGCCACCAGGCGCAGGGTGCCGCGCTTCTCGGCGTCGCTGAACTGCTTCTGCTCGTAGCCGGGGGTGATGCCGCGTTCCTTGGGCTCGATCCAGATCTGCAGGAAGTGCGTGGTCTCGTCGGCCTTGTGGTTGAACTCGCTGTGCATCACGCCACGGCCGGCGCTCATGCGCTGCACGTCGCCCGGCGGAATGGATTCGATGTTGCCCATGCTGTCCTTGTGCGCGAGTTCGCCCGAGAGCACGTAGCTGATGATCTCCATGTCCCGGTGGCCGTGGGTGCCGAAGCCGGCGCCCGCCGCCACGCGGTCTTCGTTGATCACCCGCAGGTTGCCGAAGCCCATGTAGGCCGGATCGTAGTACCCCGCGAAGGAAAAGCTGTGGAACGAGCGCAGCCAGCCATGGTCGGCATAACCGCGTTCCTGGGATTTACGCACTTGCAACATATCGAACTCCTTGCTGCCCCACCCGGTTCGGGCGCCGGGGCTTTCGTCGTGGGCCGCGCCGGATGCGCAGCGGATGAGAAGAATTCTGGACCTCCATTCCCCTCTGAAAGACGCCCGGATTTGATGGCATCATTCAAATTATTTGAATGATGGAGCCCGCCCCATGACGAGCGCCCGAGACGTCCTCACCCCCGACGCGCTGGCCATGCTGCAGACGGTGGCCACCACCGGCAGCTTCGCCGCCGCCGCGCGCGCGCTCGGCCTGGTGCCCAGCGCGCTGAGCTACCGCGTGCGCCAGATCGAGGACGCGCTCGACGTGCTGCTGTTCGACCGCAGCGCGCGCCAGGCCCGCATCACCGAGGCCGGCGCCGAACTGCTGCGCGAGGCCGCGCGCCTGCTCGGCGAGATCGACGCCGTGGCCAACCGCGTGAAGCGCGTGGCCACCGGCTGGGAGCCGATGCTGACCATCGCGGTCGACAGCGTGATCGCGCGCGACCCGCTGCTCGACCTGTGCACCGCCTTCTTCGCGCTCGAGCCGCCCACGCGCCTGAAGCTGCGCGACGAAACGCTGCTCGGCACCATCGAGGCGCTGACCAGCGGCGAGGCCGATCTGGCGATCGGCGCGGTGCTCGATGCCGCGAGCCTGGCCTTTACCGCCACCGGCATTCGCAGCCGGCCGATCGGCGAACTGCGCTTCGTGTTCGCGGTGGCGCCGCACCATCCGCTCGCACGCCTGCCGCAGCCGCTGAGCGACGCGGTGCTGCGCCAGCACCGCGCGGTGGCCGCGGCCGACTCGGTGCGCAGCGGGCCGAGCATGACCGTGAACCTCGTCGGCGGGCAGGACGTGCTCACCGTGCCCAGCATGCAGGCCAAGATCGCCGCGCAGCTGCACGGCCTGGGCGGCGGCTTCCTGCCCGAGCCGATGGCGCGGCCCTACATCGAGGCCGGCCACCTCGTCGAGCTGCAGACCGAACGCCAGCCGCCGCTGGGCACCATGCACTGCGCGTGGCGCGTGCGCAGCGCGGGCAAGCCGGGGCGCGCGCTCGCATGGTGGCTCGCGCAGTTCGAGCACGAGGGCACGCGCAAGGCGCTGCTTGAACGGCACCGGGGCCGTTGAACGCCACGCGATGACGGCGTCATAAGGGTCGCCCCCAGCCCGGGGACGCGCGCAGACCGAGGTAGAGTGTGCACGGCCTCCTCAGTCATCACCCTGTCAAAAGAAAAGAGTCCGCCATGCCCAAAGCCAAAGCCCGCGCCACCGCCGACCGCCACCGAACTCCCGCCGCCGCCCGCCATTTCGCCGTGATCGGCGCCGGCATTGCCGGCGTGGCCTGCGCCCGCACGCTGATGCAGGCCGGGCACCGTGTCACGGTGTTCGAACGCGAGGCCACGCCGGGCGGGCGGATGGCGAGCATCGACACCGCCTTCGGCCGCTTCGATAGCGGCGCCCAGTACTTCACCGTGCGCGATCCGCGCTTTGCCCAGGTGCTGGCCACCACGCCCGCGCTGTGCCGCCCCTGGAGTGCCAACCTCGTGCGCGTGCTCGATGCCCACGGCCGTGTGGCCGAGGCGGCGCTGCCCTCGCTGGAGCCGCACTGGGTCGCCCAGCCCGGCATGGACGCGCTCGTGGCCCACTGGGCCGCGCCGCTGGGCGAACACCTCGTCACCGGCACGCAGGTCACCCGCATCGAGCCCGACGCGCTCGACGCCACCCGCTGGCAGCTGCGCACCGCCGGCGCGGACGATTCGCAGCATGTGTACTCCGGCTTCGACGCCGTGCTGCTGGCCGTGCCGCCCGCACGCACCCGCGAACTGCTCGCCGGCGGCGACCGCTCGGCCACGCTGAGCCGCAAGATCGAACCCGTGCGCATCGCGCCCTGCTGGACGCTGATGATCGCCTTCCCCCAGGCCAACCAGGCCAACATGTCGCACCTCGGCCCGCAATGGAACGTGGCGCGCAGCACCCACCACCGCGTGGCATGGCTGGCGCGCGAATCGTCCAAGCCCGGCCGCGAGCGCGTCGAGCGCTGGACCCTGCAGGCCAGCGCCAAATGGTCGGAAGAACACCTGCGTGACACGCCCGCGCGCATCGAAGCCAAGCTGCTGCGCGCCTTCTCGGAGATCACCGGCATCCACGCCACGCCCAGCCACGCCAAGGCGCGCTGCTGGCCCGAAGCGCAGACGCAGGTGCCCGTGGGCCAGACCCACCTGTGGGACGCCAAGGCGCGCATCGGCATCGCCGGTGACTGGTGCATCGGCCATCGCGTGGAAGACGGTTTCGTTTCGGGCCTCTCGCTGGCCCTCGCAGTTCTTTAAGAAAGGATGCGGGCCACCGGCCGCTTCGCCCCCTCGCCCACCGGCCCGCTGCACGCCGGCTCGCTGGTGGCCGCGCTCGCGAGCTGGCTCGACGTGCGTGCGCGCGGCGACAGTGCGCGCTGGCTGGTCCGCATCGAGGACGCCGACACCGAGCGCTGCCTGCCCGGCATGGGCGAACACATCCTGCGGCAACTCGCCGACTGCGCGCTGCTTCCCGATGAACCGCCCGAGTGGCAGACGCAGCGCACCGCGCACTACGAGGCGGCGCTGGCCGCGCTGCAGGCGCGCGGCCTCACCTACCCCTGCGGCTGCTCGCGCAAGGACATCGACCTGGCCCTGGCCCGGCTCGGCCATGCGCACGAACGCCACGGCGAGCGCGTCTACCCCGGCACCTGCCGCGACGGCCTGCACGGCAAACCCGCGCGCGCCTGGCGCTTTGCCGCGCACCGCATGCCGACCGGCGACCTGCACTGGCACGACCGCCGCCTCGGCCCGCAGCATCAGGACGTGCAACGCGAGGTCGGCGACTTCGTGCTGCGCCGCGCCGACGGCCCCTGGGCCTACCAACTGGCCGTGGTGGTCGACGACGCCGAACAGGGCGTGACCGACGTGGTGCGCGGCGAGGACCTGGCCGACAACACGGCGCGCCAGATCCTGCTGCAGCAGGCGCTCGGCCTGCCCACGCCGAGCTACCTGCACACGCCGCTGGTGCGCGGCGCCGACGGCGACAAGCTCTCCAAGCAGAACGGCGCCATGGCCATCGACACCGCCACGCCGCAGGCCGCGCTGGCCGCGCTCGATGCCGCCGCGCGCGCGCTCGGGCTGCGCCCCGCGGCCGCCGCCCACTGCACCGCCGCCCTGGCCGGCTGGGTGCCCGAATGGCGCGATCTCTACAATTCGCGGCCCTCATGAACATTCCCGACACCGTGTCCAACGACCTCCCGCCCGGCGACGACCTGCCCGCATCCCCCGAAGACGACGCCACCGACGGCAAGCCGCACCCGCTGCACCGCCGGCTCAAGAGCTTCGTCAAGCGCGCCGGCCGCACCACCGACGGCCAAGCCCGCGCCTTCGCCGAGCTGGGCCCGCTGTTCCTCGTGCCCTACACGCCCGAGCGGCTCGACCTCGCGGCGGCCTTCGGCGGCCGCGTGGGCCCGACGGTGCTGGAGATCGGCTTCGGCATGGGCGAGGCCACAGCGCACATCGCCACGGTGCTGCCCGAGACCAACTTCCTGTGCTGCGAGGTGCACGAGCCCGGCGTGGGCGCGCTGCTCAAGCGCATCGGCGAGCAGTCGATCTCGAACATCCGCATCTGCGCGCACGACGCGGTCGACGTGATCGACCACATGCTGCAGCCCGGCACGCTGGCCGGCGTGCATGTGTTCTTTCCCGACCCGTGGCACAAGAAGCGCCACAACAAGCGCCGCCTGATCCAGCCCGAGTTCGTGACCAAGCTGGCGCAGCACCTGCGCCCCGGCGGCTACATCCACTGCGCCACCGACTGGCAGCCCTACGCCGAGCAGATGCTCGAAGTGCTGGGCGCCGAGCCGCTGCTGCGCAACACCGCGCCGGACACCGGCTACGCGCCCAAGCCGGCGTACCGCCCGCTCACCAAGTTCGAGAACCGCGGCCTCAAGCTGGGCCACGGCGTGTGGGACCTGGTGTTCGAAAAGCGCGCCTGAGCGCGCGTCACCTCCCCCCGCTCACTCGACGAGCTTGAAGCGGAACGGCAGCCGCATGCGGGCGCGCACCGCACGCCCGTCCGCGGTGCGCGCCGGGTCGAAGTGCCATCCCTTGAGCGAATCAGTCGCCGCCTGCGACAGCAGCGGGTGCGGCGAGCGTTCGACGCGGATGTCTTCGGGCTTGCCGTCCACGCCGACGAAGAAGGCCGTGACCACCAGGCCCTCGACGCCCTCTTCCACCAGCGCGGACGGATAGCTGGGATAGCGGCGCTGACGGATCACCGGCTCCGTCACGACAGCGTCCGCCGCAACGCGCGGATCGGCGCGCGGCGCCGCCATGAGGGTCGGCCCCGACGGCAATGCCATCGGCGGCCCCGCCAGTGGCAGCGGTGGCGGCTCGATCGTCGATGGCGACGGCAGGGGCGGCGGCTCGATCATCGGTTGCGGCGGCTGCGGCGCAGCCACGGGCACGAAGACCTCCGGCGCGGGCAGCGCCTTTTCCACCACCTTCGATGGGGGCGGCACGACGCACCCGGCGAGCGCCGCGCACATCCCTCCCAGAACCCAGGACACAGTTGTTTTCATCAGGGCAATTCTGGAGCACCCGCGCCTTCCGCCCTGGCCTCGAAATTGCTACACTTTTTTACTATTGTTAGCAAAAGGTAGCCAATGAACGCGTCTCGCAGGACATGGCTGGGAAAAGCCTCCGCAATGCTGCTTCTGGGAAGCGGCCTCGGCATCACCCGTCCCTTGCTGGCACAGACGCCACGCCCGGCCGCCGCCGGGGCCCGCGTCGTCCTGCTCGGCCAATCGGTGCCGCTCACCGGCAGCGCCAACGAGATCGGCAACGCCTTCGCGGCCGGCAGCCGGCTCGCCGTGAGCGACTTCAACACGCGCAACGCCGCCACCGGCCTGCAGCTGAAGCTGCTGCAGCTGGACGACGGCTATGACGCCGCGCGCGCCACCACCAACGCCCGCACCCTGCTGGGCGCGAACAAGGCCGACATGCTGTTCGGCTTTGTCGGCACCGCCAGCAGCGAAGCCGGCGCCAAGGTCGCCACGCAGCAGGGCAGCCTGCTGTTCGCGCCCTTTGCCGCGTCCGACACGCTGCGCGGCCCCGAGCATCCGAACGTGTTCCATGTGCGCCCCGGCATGATCGACGAGGCCCTCAAGATCGTGCGCCAGTGCGCCACGGTGGGGCAACAGCGCATCGCGCTGGTGGGCGACGACGATGCCATGGGCCGCGCCGGCCTGGCCGCCGTGCAGCAGGCCGTCACCGAACTCAAGCTGCCGCCGCTGGTCGCCAGCGCGCTGGTGCCCGCCGGTGCCGACAAGCTCGACGCCGCGCTGAAGAACGTGCAGCAGCAGACACCCCAGGCCATCGTGCTGGTGTCGCTCTCGGGCACCACGGCCAGCGCCATCCGCAAGCTGCGCAAGAGCGGCTACACGGGCAACTTCATGGCCTTCTCGATCGTCGGCATCGACCCGCTCTACGCCGAGCTGGGCAAGGACATCGGCGGCATCGTGATCTCGCAGGTGGTGCCCTCGCCGCGGCCCTCGGCCATTCCGATCGTCAAGGAGTACCTCGCGGCGGTCGACAACTCCGACCAGACCGCGTCGTACGAAGGGCTCGAGGGCTTCATCGCCGCCAAGGCCGCGGGTGAGGCCGTGCGCCGCGCGGGCCGCGGCTTCAACACCGCGACCCTGCAACGCACGATGACGGCCATGACCGACTACGACGTGGGCGGCTTTCGCATCAACCTGCGCCCGGGCCTGCGCGACAACGTGCGCAGCATCGATCTCATCAGCATCTCGGCCGACGGTCGCGTCCTGCGCTGACGACGCCTCACACGGCGCTGTCGCGCAGCAGCTCGGTGAAGCGCTGCTGCACATACAGCGCCGTCGCGCCGAGCGGGCGTCCCTGCAGCCACAGCATGCGCACCGACAGCCGAGGCAAGGCCAGCGACGGGCACGGCACTTCCTTCAGCGCCTTGCTGAAGCCTTCGTAGCGCGCGATGTTGATGGGCAGCACGGCCCAGCCCAGGTTGTCGGCCACCATCTCGGCCGTGCTGTAAAAGCTGTCGGAGCGCCACACGCGCGGGCTGTAGGCCACCTCGTGCACGTCGTCCGCGTGCATCAGCAGCTGGCGTTGCCGCGCCAGGTCCTGGCGCCGCACCGTGCGGCCGTCGGCCAGCGGGTGGTCGCTGGCCACGAACACGCCCTGGCGCACGCTGCCGATGTGGCGCTGGTCGAAGCTGGCGCGCACCGGGCCGCGGTCGAAGTGAAAGGCCACGCTGGCGCGCTCCTGCTCGACGTAGTCGGCCACCTCGGTCGCAGTGCCGTTCAAGAGCGTGAGTTCGAGGCTCGGAAACTTCACCGACAGCTCGCGCATCAGCGTGCCGATGGCGGTGTACGGCAGGGCTTCGTCCAGCGCCAGCGACAGCGCGGCCTCGTCACCTTCGTGCAGCGAGCGGGCGCGCTGGTCGAGCTGCTCGGCCTGCCGCAGCAGCTCGCGTGCTTCGAGCAGCAGCACCCGGCCCGCGTCGGACAGCTGCGCGTTGCGGCGCGAGCGGTCGAACAGCGCCACGCCGAGGTCGACTTCGAGCAGCCCGATGGCGGTGCTCACGGCCGACTGGGCCTTGCCCAGGTGGCGCGCCGCGGCCGAAAACGAACCGCACTCGGCGGTCGTCACGAACTGGCGCAATTGGTCGACGGTCCATTCCATTTCGGCCACCCACTCATCTATTTATCAGATGGATTTCATCTTTATTCATTCATTTTAATGGCGCAACATGGCGCCATGACGAATGCAAACAACAAGACGACACCGGCGTTCGAACTGAGCTGGTGCAGCGATCCTTCCCAGGCGCAGGCGTTGACCGCCCTGTTCCTGCAGCAACTTTCCCCTTCCTACATCTCGCACTCCGAGTTGCAGGAGCAGCGCGCCGTGGCCCTGGGCGAATGGCGCGCCGACCTGCCCGCCGTCTTCATGGCGCAAGTGCGCGAGACCCTCGCGCTGGACCCGGCCACCGCCCACGCACGCGTGGCCGTCGCGCAAGCCGACGGCGCTCTGGCCGGCTTCGCGCTGGTGTCCATCGACGACACCCGCCGCGCCGCGCGCAGCTTCGCGACGCTCGACGACCTGGTCGTCGACGCGCGCTTCCAGGGCATGGGCCTGGGCGGGCAGCTGTTCGACTGGGTCTGCGCCGAGCTGCAGCGCCGCGGCATCCAGCGTCTCTTTCTCGAAAGCGGCATCGGCAATACCCGCGCGCACGACTTCTTCCACGCCCGCGGCTGCGAGACGGTCTCGGTGACGATGCTCAAGGAACTGGACGGCGCCACCGCACAGTCGCACGCCCGGAGGGCCACGCCATGAACGGCTTGAACCCCACCGCCAAGAAATGGATCACGCTCGGCATCGTCTCGATGGCGCTGCTGCTGATCGTGGTCGACATGACCGTGCTCTACACCGCGCTGCCCACGCTCACGCACGATCTGGCCGCCTCGGCCACCGAGAAGCTCTGGATCCTCAATGCCTACACCGTGGTCGTCTCCGGCTTCCTGCTGGGCATGGGCGCGCTGGGCGACCGCGTGGGCTACCGGCGCATGTTCGTCGCGGGTCTTTCCGTGTTCGGCGTGGCCTCGCTGTGCGCGGCCTACGCGCCGAACCCGGCCGTCCTCATCGCCGCGCGGGCCCTCTTGGGCGTGGGCGCGTCGATGATGATGCCGGCCACGCTGGCGATCCTGCGGCTGGTGTTCACCGACGAGCGCGAGCGCGCCGTGGCCATCGGCGTGTGGGCCTCGGTGGCCTCGGGCGGCGCGGCGCTCGGGCCGGTCGTGGGCGGCGTGCTGCTCGAGTACTTCTGGTGGGGTTCGGTGTTCCTCATCAACGTGCCCGTGGTGGTGCTCGCGCTGGTGCTGGCCCTGTGGCTGCTGCCAACGCAGCAGAACACCGGCACGCGCCCGTGGGACTTCATCGGCTCGGTGCAGGTGCTGGCGGGGCTGGTCTTCCTCGTGCTGACCATCAAGGAACTCACCAAGTTCGCGCCCTCGGTCACGACAGCCGCCATCACCGGCGCACTCGCCGCGGTGGCCATGGCCCTGTTCGTTCGGCGCCAGCGGCGCAGCAGCGCACCGCTGATCGACTTCCGCCTGTTCCGCAACGCCTACTTCTCGGGCGGCGTGATCGCGGCCATCGTGGCCTCGGTGGCGCTGATCGGTGTCGAGCTGGTGTTCAGCCAGCGGCTGCAGCTCGTGGTCGGCCTCACGCCGCTGCAAGCCGGTCTCACCCTGCTGCCGCTGCCGCTGGCCGCCTTCGTGGCGGGGCCGCTCGCGGGCCTGCTGCTGGCACGCATCGGCTCGCGCCCCGTCATCCTGGGCGGCCTCGTGACCACGGCGCTGGCGCTGTGCGCGCTGGCACTGGCGGTCGATGCCGGGGGCCTGCTCAAGCCGGCCATCCTGGTGCTGCTGGGGCTGGGCGTGGGCGCGACCATCACGGCGGCGTCCAACGCGGTCATGAACAACGCGCCCGTGGAACACGCCGGCATGGCGGCGTCGATCGAAGAGGTGTCATACGAACTCGGCGGCGTGCTGGGCATCGCGCTGCTGGGCAGCGTGCTCTCGGCGAGCTACACGGCCGCGCTGGTGATTCCCGACGGCCTGGCCGTGCCGGCCTCGGCCAGCGACAGCATCGATGCCGCGCTGCTGGCCGCCGAGACGCTGCCCGCGCCCATCGCCTCGCAGCTCGTGGCGCTCGCGCACACGGCCTTCGACCAGGCCTTCTTCTCGGTGATGGGCGTGGCCGTGGCGATCGTGATTGCAGCGGCCTGCGCCGTGGCGTTCCTCGGCTGGCGGGCCCGCCCGACGGCTGCGCAGCGCACCGAGCGCTGCGCGTAGCCGGCCTCAGGCAGCGCTCGCGGCTTCGTCGATGAGCGCCGCCACGGCCTGCGGCTGCGAGGCCAGCGAGGCGTGGCTGGCCGCCAGTGTGATGACCTTCTTCGCGCCCAGGCGCGCCGACATGCGCTCCTGGTTCACCGGCGAGATCATGCGGTCCTCGCTCGAGATCTGGTACCACGACGGCTTCTTCTTCCAGGCCGGCGCCGTGATGGTGTCGCCGAAGGTGCTGGCCAGCGGCGCCTTCTGCGTGAGGCCCATCACCAGGCCTTCTTCGGCGCTCAGGTCCTGGCAGAAGCTCTCGTGGTATTTCTCGGGGATCACCCACAGGTAGCCGTCGCTGTCGGGTGCCAGGTTGGGCACGGCCACGGGCGGATGCTCCTGCGTGATGCCGCCGGGGCTTTCGCCCGCGTCGGGTGCGAAGGCGGCGATGTAGACCAGCCCCACCACGTTGGGCAGGTCGCCGGCCTGCGTGATCACCGCGCCGCCGTACGAGTGGCCGACCAGCAGCACGGGCCCCTGCACCTGCGCCACCATCTTGCGCGTGCGCTCGGCGTCGTCGGCCAGCGAAGTCAGCGGCAGCTCGACCGCGCGGATGGCCGTGTGACCCTTGCGCAGCAGCTCCACGATGACGTTGTGCCAGTGCGCCGCACCACCCCAGAAACCATGGACCAGGACGACCGTCGGTTTGTTGTTGCTCATGATTCGCCACCTTCCAGTGAAGAAATAAGACACCGGGCCGCCGGAATGACGGGCCGGGAAAGTCTTATACGCCTGCGCCCTGCCCGCGCTGTGACAAGACCCTCAGCCCGTGCGCACCAGCCCCTGCAGCGCCTCGAGCGACAGCAGCACGATGCGCCCGTAGCCCAGCGACACCGCGCCCTCGGTGGCCAGCGCATTGAGCTCCTTGGACAGCGTCTGGCGCGTCACGCCGAGCATCATGGCCAGCGCCTCCTGCGACAGCATGAGCTCGTGCCGCAGGTGCACCGACTGCGTGGCGTCGCCGCGCGCCAGCACCAGCAGCCGGTGCGCCACGCGCGCACGCAGGCTCCGCAAGGTGGCGTCTTCCGCCAGGCCGTAGAGCATGCGCACGCGCGCGGCCAGCATGGCCGCGATGGCGTTGGAAAACACCACGTCGCGCATCTGCCGCACGAAGGCCTCGGGCGGCACCACCAGCAGGTCGAGCGCTTCGAGCGCGGTGGCGTCGTGCGTGCGCGGCGAGCCGTCGATGAGCGTGATCTCGCCGAACCAGTTGCCCGGCTCCAGCACGGCCAGGATGGCCTCGCGCCCGTCCTGGCGCAGCGACGAGATCTTGATCGTGCCCGCCACCAGCCCGTAGAAGCCGCCACCCGCCGCATGGATCGGGTCGCCCTGGCGGAACACCATGGTGCCGCGCCGCACATGCAGCAGCTCGGCCGCGCCCAGCAGCGCGTCGCGTTGCGCGCGAGGCATGCTTGTGAACCAGGGGTTGCCGTCGAGCGCGGCGCGGTGCGCGGCCGACAGGCGCGGCTTGGTCGAGGTGGCCATGGAGGGAAAAAAGGCGCCTGAGGCGGGTTTACCAGAACCTCGCATTGTCAAATTCTTGACAGTTGAAGGTCAAGCGCAGGTCTACAGTGGCCGCCATCCCCCAAGAACGGAGACCCCACACGATGAACGCACGGGCAAGTTTCAAGCGCATGCAGGACAGCACGCGCGAAGACTGGCAACTGATCGGCGGCGAGTTCATGCAGTTCGCGGGCGGCCTGCCCGCGCGCGTGATCAAGCACCTGCAGATCCTCGAAGGCGACTACGGCGGCTTTCCGGTCGACCGCTACACGCACTCGCTGCAGACCGCCACGCGCGCGCTGCGCGACGGCCGCGACGAGGAGTACGTGGTGTGCGCGCTGCTGCACGACATCGGCGACACGCTGGGCAGCTTCAACCATCCCGACATCGCCGCGGCCATCCTCAAGCCCTTCGTGAGCGAGGCCAACCACTGGATGGTGCAGAACCACGGCATCTTCCAGGGCCACTACTTCTTCCATCACATCGGGCTGGACCGCGACATGCGCGACAGCTTCAAGGACCACCCGCACTACGAGCGCACCGCCGAGTTCTGCGCGCTCTACGACAACCCGGCCTTCGACCCCAAGGCCGAGACCCTGCCCATCAGCGAGTTCGAGCCCATGCTGCGCCGCCTGATGGCGCAGCCCAAGCAGAGCGTCTACAAGACGGTGCTGCAAGAGCCGACCACCGCTTGATCAAGACAAAGGACACCCCCATGAACGCCACCTCCGCCTCCGAAATCCAGAAGCTCGTCTCCGCCGAAGAATGGCAGCTGCGCGTCGACCTCGCCGCCTGCTACCGCCTGGTGGCGCTGTACGGCTGGAGCGACCTCGTCTTCACGCACATCAGCGCGCGCGTGCCCGGCCCCGAGCACCACTTCCTGATCAACCCCTACGGCCTGATGTTCGACGAGATCACGGCCTCGAGCCTGGTCAAGGTCGACCAGCAGTGCAACAAGATCATCGACTCGCCCTACCCCGTGAACCCGGCCGGCTTCGTGATCCACAGCGCCGTGCATGCCGCGCGCGAAGACATCCAGTGCGTGCTGCACACCCACACCCGGGCCGGCATCGCCGTGAGCGCACAGAAGAACGGCGTGCTGCCCATCAGCCAGCAGTCGACCTTCGTGCTGGCCTCGCTGGCCTACCACGACTACGAAGGCGTGGCCTTCCGAGACGACGAGAAGCCGCGCTTGCAGGCCGACATGGGCCATGCCAACTTCCTCATGCTGCGCAACCACGGCCTGCTGACCTGCGGCAAGACCATTGCCGACGCCTTCCTTTCGATGTACACCTTCGAGAACACCTGCCAGATCCAGATCGCCGCGCAGGCCGGCGGCGGTGAACTCACGCACGTGGACCCGAGGATCATCGACGGCGTGGGCCAGGCCATGAAGGTGCAAAGCGGCGGCCTGGGCGGCATGTTCGTCTGGCCTTCGCTGATCCGCAAACTCGACCGCATCGACGACAGCTACAAACAATAAGACAGACGTCGATCCCGGTTTCCACGGCTGCCAGCGCCCGCGCGACGGGTGCCGGCAGCCATTTTTTTAAGCAGAAGAAGCAAAGAGGAGACACCACCGCATGGACACCACGCTCATCGTGACCCGGTTCCTGTTCGGCGCGCTCGCGCTCGTGATGTTCGGGCTGGGGCTGTCGCTCTCGCTCGAGGATTTCCGGCGCCTGTTCAAGCACCCGAAGGCCGTGACCATCGCGCTCGTGCTGCAGGTCATCGGCCTGCCGCTGGCCTGCTACGCGATCATCGTGGGCTTCGGCCTGTCGCCGGTGTTCGCCATTGGGCTCATGCTGCTGGCGGCCTCGCCGGGCGGCATCTCGGCCAACCTGTTCTCGCACCTGTTCGGTGGCAACGTGGCGATGAACATCTCGCTCACGGCCGTGAACACCCTGCTGTCGATCGTCACGCTGCCGCTCATCGCCAACTGGGCCATCGGCCATTTCGCGCAAAGCGGCCAGGTGGTGCCGCTGCAGACGCGCAAGCTGGTCGAGGTGATCGCCATCGTGCTGGTGCCGGTGGCCATCGGCATGGTGGTCGCGTCGCGAAAGCCCGGCTTCGCGGCGCGCATGGAAAAGCCGACCAAGATCTTCAGCGCCGTGGTGCTCGCGGTGGTCACGGTGCTGGCCATCGCCAACGAGTGGAAGAACATCACCACCACCTTCGCCGAGATCGGCGTGCCGGTGCTGCTGTTCAACCTCGTGAGCCTGCTGGCCGGCTACTACCTGAGCCGCGCGGCCGGCCTGGACAAGCCGCTGGCCACCGCCATCAGCTACGAGATCGGCATCCACAACTCCACGCTCGCCATCTTCATCGCAGTGAGCGTGCTGGGGAGCTTTCCGCTCGCGCTGCCGGCGGCCATCTACTCGGTCGTGATGTACATCACCGCCCCACTGTTCGGATGGCTGTTGCTGCGGCGCGGCCAGCCCGCCGCCGTGCCTGCGCCATGATGCGCGGATGGAACTGAGACAACTGCGCTACTTCGTCAAGGTCTGCGAGCTGCGCAGCATGGGCCGCGCGGCCGTGGAGCTGGGGGTGGTCACCTCGGCGCTGAGCCAGCAGATCAGCCGGCTCGAAAGCGAACTCTCGACCCGCCTGCTGCGCCGCCATTCGACCGGCGTCATGCCCACCGACGCCGGCCTGGCCTTCCTGCACCAGGCGCAGCTCACCCTGCGCCACGCCGACGACGCGGTGCGCGCCGCGCAGCAGGCGCGGCTGTCGGGCCATGTGAGCGTGGGCCTGGCGCCCACCACCGCCACCGTGCTGGGCGTGCCGCTGATGCAGGCCATGCAGGCGCGCTACCCCGAGGTGCGGCTGCACATGGTCGAGGCGCTGTCGGGTCACCTCACGACGATGCTGCATGCGCGCCAGCTCGACCTGGCCGTGCTGTTCCAGACCGACACGCCGCGGCGCTGGAGCGTGTCGCCGCTGCTGGCCGAAAAGCTCTTCGTGATTGCCTCGCCCACCCTCACGCCGCGCCCCACGGGCAAGAAGGTGCGCCTGTCGCAGCTGGCCGAGGTGCCGCTGATCCTGCCCAGCGGCAGCCACGGCCTGCGCGCCACGCTGATGGCCGCCTTTGCGCGGGCGCGCGTGGCGCCGCGCATCGTGGCCGAGGTCGACGGCCTGGCGCTGCTGATGGACGCGGTGCGCGCCGGCCACGGCGCCACCATCCAGCCCGGCGCCGCCACGGCGCGGCACGACCGCGACGACCTCGAACTCACGCAGATTGCCGACGCGCATGTCGGGCGCCGCAACCTGCTCGTGAGCCTGTCGGACGACGAGCTTTCGCCCGCCGCGCTGGCCGCGCGCGTGGTGGTCGCCGAAACGGCGCGCACGCTGGTCAGTGAAGGCCGCTGGGCCGGCGCAAGTCTTCTCGAAAGCTGAACACCTGTTGCCTCTTTCGGCCTTTCGCGTGAAGGCCATGCTCCCTAAAGTCTCCGGCATTCCAAGGAGACCCACGAGTGATAGACGTACTGGTTGTCGGTGGCGGCAATGCCGCGCTGTGCGCCGCGCTGATGGCGCGCGAGGCCGGCGCTTCGGTGCTGCTGCTGGAGGCCTCGCCCAAAGAATGGCGCGGCGGCAATTCGCAGCACACCCGCAACCTGCGCTGCATGCACGACGCGCCGCAGGACGTGCTGGTCGATGCCTACCCTGAAGAGGAGTACTGGCAAGACCTGCTGAAGGTGACCGGCGGCCTCACCGACGAGCGCCTCGCGCGCCTCGTGATCCGCGCCTCGTCGAACTGCCGCGACTGGATGCGCCGCCACGACGTGCGCTTCCAGCCGCCGCTGTCGGGTGCGCTGCACGTGGCGCGCACCAACGCCTTCTTCATGGGTGGCGGCAAGGCGCTCGTCAACGCCTACTACCGCAGCGCCGAAAGGCTCGGCGTGCAGATCCGCTACGACACGCCCGTGGCCTCGGTCGAACGCGACGGCGAGCGCTTCGTGGCCGTGCGCACCGAGGCCGGCGAGCGCATCGAAGCCAGGAGCTGCGTGCTCGCCTCGGGCGGCTTCGAATCGAACCGCGAATGGCTGCGCGAAGCCTGGGGGCAAAACGAACGCGGCGAGTGGCCGGCCGACAACTTCCTCATCCGCGGCACGCGCTTCAACCAGGGCGTGCTGCTCAGGCACATGATCGACGCGGGCGCCGACAGCATCGGCGATCCGTCGCAGGGCCACATGGTGGCCATCGATGCGCGCGCCCCGCTGTACGACGGCGGCATCTGCACGCGCATCGATTGCGTGTCGCTCGGCGTGGTGGTCAACCGCGAGGCGCGGCGCTTCTACGACGAGGGCGAGGACTTCTGGCCCAAGCGCTATGCGATCTGGGGCCGCCTCGTGGCGCAGCAGCCGGGGCAGATCGCGTGGTCGGTCATCGACCAGCAAGCGGTCGGGCGCTTCATGCCGCCGGTGTTTCCCGGCACGCAGGCCGGCTCGCTCGGCGAGCTGGCACAGAAGATCGGGCTGGACGAAGCCACCTTCGTACGCACCGTGCAGGACTACAACGCCGCCTGCCGCGTCGGCCGCTTCGATCACGCGGCGCTGGACGACTGCCACACCGAAGGCCTCGCGCCCGCCAAGACGCACTGGGCGCGCCCGATCGACACCGCGCCCTTCTACGCCTACCCCGTGCGCCCCGGCATCACCTTCACCTACCTGGGCCTCAAGGTGGACGAAACCGCCGCCGTGCGCTTCGGTGGACGCCCGAGCCCCAACCTCTTCGTGGCCGGCGAAATGATGGCGGGCAACGTGCTGGGCCAGGGCTACACGGCCGGCGTCGGCATGAGCATCGGCACGGCCTTCGGCCGCATCGCCGGCACGCAGGCAGCGAAGGCCGCCAAGAACATTTCGAAGAATTCCCCGGAGGCCGCCCTTGCAGCAGCTCACTGACCTCGTCGCACGCGCCCGTGCGGATGCCGATGGCATCGGCAGCACCCCGTCGCCATCGCAGCGCGTGATCCCGATCCAGCCCGCCCTTCCGCTCACCGTCTCCGAGGGCGAGGTCGCGCGCATCCTGCAGATCTGCAACGCCTGCCGCTACTGCGAGGGCTTCTGCGCCGTGTTCCCCGCCATGACGCGCCGGCTCGAGTTCGGCAAGGCCGACACGCACTACCTCGCCAACCTGTGCCACAACTGCGGCGCCTGCCTGCATGCCTGCCAGTACGCGCCGCCGCACGAGTTCGCCGTGAACGTGCCGCAGGCGATGGCGCAGGTGCGCCTGCAGACCTACCACGACTACGCCTGGCCGCCCGCGATGGGTGCGCTCTACAAACGGGCCGGGCTCACCGTCGCGCTGGCACTGGCGGGCGGGCTCGCGCTGTTCCTCGTGTTGGCCGTTGCGATGTCGGGTTCGCTCGTGCACGCGCCGCTCGCGGGCAACTTCTACGCGATCTTTCCGCACAATTTCCTCGCGCTGGTGTTCGGCGCGGTGTTCCTGTTCGTGATGTTCGCGCTGGCCATGGGCACGCGCCGCTTCTGGCGCGAGGTCTCGCCCGCGAACGACCCGGGCAACGCGCCCGACCTGCCGGGCGTGCGCCGCGCAGCCAGCGCCGAAGCCGCCCACGACGCGCTGCGCCTGACCTACCTCGATGGCGGCCATGGCGAAGGCTGCAACAACGCCGACGACCGCTTCACGCTCTGGCGCCGGCGCTTCCATCACTTCACCTTCTACGGCTTCATGCTGTGCTTCGCCTCCACCTGCGTGGCGACGCTGTACCACTACCTGTTCGACCTGCACGCGCCCTATGCGCTCACGAGCCTGCCCGTGCTGCTGGGCACCACGGGCGGCATCGGCCTCGTGATCGGCCCTGTCGGCCTGCTGTGGCTCAACCTGCGGCGCCATGCCGCGCACGGCGACGTGGCGCAGCGGCCGATGGACCGCGGCTTCATCGCGTTGCTGTTGCTCACGAGCCTCACGGGCCTGGCCCTGCTGGCCTGGCGCGACACCCGCTTCATGGCGCTGCTGCTGGCGGTGCACCTGGGCGTGGTGATGGCGCTCTTTCTCACGCTGCCCTACGGCAAGTTCGCACACGGCGTCTTCCGCTGCGCGGCGCTGCTGAAGTTCGCGATCGAGAAGCGACTGCCCAGCCGGTTGCGGCTGGGTGCGGACTGACCGGCAGGGCCTGAAGAGACCAAGGTCGGACAAGGCCCTACGCCCAGGGCGGAAACCCGCTGGCCGGGGCGGGCGGGCGTTGTCTGCAGAATAGGCGGCCATGCATGTTCGAAAAGCCGCCGTTCTCGCCCTCGTCCTGTCCGCCCTCTCCCTCCCCGCCATCGCGGCGTCCATTCCCAAAGACCTGAAGCCCTCCGACGCCGCCGAAGCCCGCATCGAATCGCTGATCGCGCGCATGACGCTGCAGGAAAAGGCCGGCCAGCTCAGCCTCTACGGCCCGGCCGACATCAACATCCCGAACAACCCGCAGGCCGGCTGGCGCAACGGGCAGCAGGAGACCGAGGACGTACGCAATGGGCGGCTCACGGGCCTGTTCAACAACGCCGGCCTCGAGGGCAAGCGGCGGCTGCAGCAGGTGGCGGTGCGCGAGTCGCGGCTGGGCATTCCGCTGATCTTCGGCGCCGACGTGATCCACGGCTTTCGCACCATCTTCCCGATGCCGCTGGCCGAGGCCTCGAGTTGGGAGCCCGCGCTGGCCGAGCGCACCGCGCGCGCGGCGGCGGTCGAGGCCACGGCCGACGGCTTTCGCTGGACCTTCGCGCCCATGGTCGACATCGCGCGCGATGCGCGCTGGGGCCGCGGCCTCGAAGGCGTGGGCGAAGACCCGTACCTCGCACGCCAGTTCGCGGCGGCGCGCGTGCGCGGCTTCCAGGGCAGCAGCCTCGCGAACGCCGACTCGATGCTGGCCACGCCCAAGCACTTCGCGGCCTACGGCGCGGCCGAGGGCGGGCTCGACTACAACACGAGCGAAATCTCCGAGCGCACGCTGCGCGAGGTCTACCTGCCGCCGTTTCGCGCAGCCCTCGATGCGGGCGCGCTGTCGGTCATGAGCGCCTTCAACGAGATCGGCGGCGTGCCCTCGACCGCCAACCCCGCGCTGCTCACCGGCGTGCTGCGCGACGAGTGGAAGTTCAAGGGCTTCGTGGTGTCGGACTACACGGCCGACGAAGAGCTCATCGAGCACGGCCATGCCGCCAACGGCCGCGAGGCCGCCAAGCTGGCCTTCATGGCGGGCACCGACGTGAGCATGCAAAGCGGCCTGTACATCCGCCACCTGCCCGACCTCGTGGCCTCGGGCGAGGTGCCGATGGCGCGGCTCGACGAGGCCGTGCGGCGCGTGCTGCGGGTCAAGCTCAAGCTCGGCCTCTTCGACGACCCGATGCGCGGCCTCGACGGCCCGCCGGCCGCACAGCGCGTGGAGAACCCCGAGTTCATCGCGCTGGCCCGCGAGAGCGCGCGCCGCTCCATCGTGATGCTGAAGAACGAGGGCCAGTTGCTGCCGCTCGCGAAAACCGGCCCGCAGAAGATCGCGCTGATCGGCCCCTTCGCCGAAGGCACGAAGGACCTGATGGGCTCCTGGAGCCTGTTCCCGGGCCAGTCCGCGCCCGTGGGCATCGACGAGGGCCTGCATGCTGCGCTGGGCACCGAGGCCTCGCGGCTGACCGTCACGCGCGGTGCGAACGTCGAATCGCCGCTGCCCGGCGGCATCGAAGCCGCCGTGGCCGCCGCGCGCGAGGCCGATGTGGTGGTGCTGGCCATCGGCGAGAGCCAGAAGATGTCGGGCGAGTCGCGCTCGCGCAGCGACATCGGCTTGCCGCAGGCCCAGCAGGACCTGGCCGAGGCCGTGGCCGCCACCGGCAAGCCGGTGGTCGTGCTGCTGAGCAACGGCCGCGCGATGGCGCTCAAGGGGGCCGTGCGCGATGCGCGCGCCATCCTCGTGACCTGGTTCCTCGGCGTGCAGACCGGCCACGCGATCGCCGACGTGGTGTTCGGCGACGCCAACCCCTCGGGCCGCCTGCCTGTGAGCTTTCCGCAGACCGCCGGCCAGGTGCCCTACTACTACGCCCACAAGCGCACCGGCCGCCCCTCGCCCGAAAGCGCACCGGGCACGGCCTTCAAGACCCGCTACCTGGACGCGACGAACGAGGCGCTGTACCCCTTCGGTTTCGGCATCGGCTATGCGCCGGTGCGCTACGACCAGGTCGAGCTGAGCACGGACCGCCTCGCCATTGGCAATACCCTGCGCGTGCGCGCGACCGTCACCAACACGGGGACACGCGAGGCGGAAGAAGTGGTGCAGCTGTATCTGGCGCAGCGCGCCGCGAGCGTGACGCGGCCGGTGCGCGAGCTGAAGAATTTCCGCAAGGTGCGGATTGCGCCGGGTGCTTCGGAGGTGGTCGAGTTCGCTGTCGGCAATGACGACCTGCAGTTTCTGGGGCGGGACATGAAGCCTGTGGTCGAGCCGGGTGAGATCGATCTGTGGGTGGCGCCTTCTGCTGCGGGCGGGATTCAGAAGCGCTTCGTGCTGACGCGCGAGTGAGCTGACGCGCGAGCCGACTCCTTCAGCCCCTCAGTCGTCGCACCGCACCGGTCACAGCACACGCTGCGACAGCGCCGACGAAAAAAGCTGCGCCCCTTCGCTACGCAGCAAGGTCACGAGGCGCCGCGCCGCCGGCGACAGGTAGCCCTCCTTGCGGTACGTGACGCCCAGGTGGCGGCGCAGCGTGGTCTCCTTGAGCGGCACTTCGCGCAGCGTGCCTTCGCGCCCGGCCGCGCCAAGCGTGTGGCGCGACAGGAAGCTCAGCAGGTCGGTACGCGAGATCAGGCGCGGCAGCAGCGGGATCGAGTTCGCGTTGACCTGCACTGCGGGCAGCGGCAGCCCGCGCGACTGGAAGGCCGCGTCGAGCCACTGGCGGCTGGGAATGGGGTCGGCGGGCAGCACCCAGCGCCATTGCAGGAGCGACTTCATCGTGATCTTCGACAGCTCGAACACGGGGTGCTGCGGACTGGCGGCGACCACCACCACATCCTCGACGATGGAATGCGTGACGAAGGCCGGATCGTGCTCGGGCATGAGGCCGATCAAGAGGTCGATGGCGCCTTCGCGCAGCCGCTCGCGCAGCGCCATGCTGGGCGCGACGGTGATGTCGATGCGCGTGTCGCCGGCCTCGGCCAGCAGCAGGTTGCACACCTCGGGCAGCACGTGGTCCGCCGCGATGGGCCCGCTGCCGATGCGCACGTGGCCCGCGTTGCCCTTGGCGAAATCGCTCACCTCGCGCAGCGCCTCTTCCGTGGCGCCGCGCAGCAGCCGGGCGCGCGCGAGCAGCACCTCGCCCACCGCCGTGAGCTGGATGCCCCGACCCTTGCGCTCGAACAGCGCGCTGCCGAAGGCCTCCTCGAGCCGCTGCACCGCCTTGGTCAGCGCGGGCTGCGTGCGCCCGAGCTTGTCGGCGGCCTGGCCCAGGTGGCCGGTGTCGGCGACCACCTCGAAATATTTCAGGTCGCGCAACTGGATGTCCATTCATAGCTCCGAGGAATCGTTGAATGAACATTATCGATTGGACGGAATGAATGGCGATTTCCACAATCCAGCTCATACCGACCCTCGAACGCCCCTCTCTCTCCATGAACCCCACTGTCCTGGTCACTGCGCCACGGCTTGCCAAGGCCGGCGTTGACCTTCTCGCCGAAGCCGGCGCCCGCGTCATCTACCTTGCGAATGCAGACAGCGTTGAAGAAGTCGAGCGCGTGATGGCGAGCGAGCCCATCGACGCCGTCATCTCGCGCACCGTGCAACTCTCGGCCCGCGCCATCGCCGCGTGTCCGACGCTGAAAGTGATTTCAAAGCATGGCGTGGGCGTGAGCAACATCGACGTCGAGGCGGCCACCGCGCGCGGCATTCCGGTCTACGTCACGCCCGGCGCCAACGCGCAGTCGGTCGCAGAGATGACGCTCGGCCTGATGCTCGCCGCCGCACGCCGCATCGGCTGGATGGACCGCGAGCTGCACGATGGCCGCTGGTCGCGCGCACAAGACGGCGTGGAGCTGCACGGCAAGACGCTGGGCCTGGTCGGCTTCGGCCAGATCGGCCAGCGCGTGGCCCGGGTCGGCCTCGCGCTCGGCATGCAGGTGGCCGCGTTCGACCCGGCCCTCGGCGAAGGCCCGAGCCCAGTGGCCGGCGTGCGCCTGCTGCCTTCGTTCGATGCGCTGCTGCCGCTGAGCGATGTGCTCAGCCTGCACGTGCCGCTCAACCGCCACACGCGCCAGATGCTCGGCGCCGCGCAGCTTGCGGCGCTGCCGCGCGGCGCGATCGTCGTCAACACGGCGCGCGGCGAGGTGATCGACGAGCCCGCGCTCATCGCGGCGCTGCAATGCGGCCAGCTGTACGCGGCCGGCCTCGACACCATGGCCGACGAACCCCTGCCCGCCGGCAGCCCGCTGGCCGCCCTGCCCAACGTGGTGCTCACGCCGCATGTCGGCGGCTCCACGCCCGCGGCGCTCGCGGGCATGGCCAGCGGCGCCGCACGCAACGTGCTGGGCTGGCTGCAAGGCTGTCCGGTCGATCCTTCGGCTTGCGTGAACCCGCAGGTCCTGTCTTCCCCCCTTCTGCACGGAATCACCGCATGACCGCCCCGCTCTCCTGGCCGCCCGGCTACCGCATCAACCCGCGCGCGTCCGGCCCAGACGCCGCCCTCGTCGACGCTTTCCGCACGCTGCCCGTGGCCGCCATCGGCGATGCGATGAGCCGCAATGTCGGCACCGTCGGGCTGCGCCAGTACCACGCGCGGCTCGACACCGTGCTGTGCGGCCCCGCCGTCACCGTGCGCGTGCGGCCCGGCGACAACTTGATGATCCACAAGGCGCTGATGATGGTCGCGCCGGGCGACGTGCTCGTTATCGACGGCGGCGGCGACGTCACGCAGGCGCTGGTCGGCGGCCTGATGCGCGCCACCTGCATCGCGCGCCAGCTGGCGGGCCTCGTCATCGACGGCGCGGTGCGCGACCTGTGCGAATGGGCCGAAGACGGCATGCCGATCTTCGCGCGAGGCCACACGCACCGCGGGCCGAGCAAGGACGGCCCCGGTGAGGTGAACGTGCCCGTCTCGTGCGCGGGCCTGGTCGTGATGCCGGGCGACCTCGTGGTGGGCGACGCCGACGGCGTCATCGCGGTGCCGGCCGCCGAAGCGGCCGACGTGCTCGAGAAGACGCTGGCCCACCTGGCGCGCGAAGCAAAGATCCGCGAGACCAACCGCACCGGCACCGCCGACCCCGAGCGCTTCGACGCCGTGCTGCGCGCCAAGGGCCTGCCGGTCTGAACGGCAGCCACGAGATCACAAGACCCCCCAAGAGACAAGACATGAACCGAAGAGACTTTCTGCAGACCACCGCCTTCGCATCCATCGCTCAAACGGCGGGCATGGCCTACGCGCAAGGCGATTGGCCGCAACGCCCCGTGAAGCTGGTGGTGCCCTTCACGCCCGGCGGCGGCACCGACGCGACCTCGCGCCTGATTGCCGAACGCCTCACCTCGCTCGAGCGCTGGACCGTCGTCGTCGACAACAAGCCCGGCGCGGCCGGCAACATCGGCCTCGACGCCGTGGCCAAGGCCACGCCCGACGGCTACACGATCGGCATGGGGCAAACGTCGAACCTCACGATCAACCCCTGGCTCTATTCGAAGATGCCCTTCGAGGCGCTGAAAGACTTTTCGCCCATCGCCGAAGTGGCCTCGCAACCCGTCGTGCTCGCCGTGCGCGCGGACTCGCCGCTGCGCACGCTGGCCGACTTCATCAAAGCCGCGAAGGCGAAGCCGGGCGAGTTCAGCATCGCGCAGGCCGGCAACGGCACCGTGGGGCACCTGGCCGGCGAAATGCTGGCGCGCCGCGCGGGCATCAAGGTCATGCAGGTGCCCTACAAGGGCGCAGGCCCGGCCATGAACGACCTGATCAGCGGGCAGATCGCGCTGTACTTCGGCAGCAGCGTGTCGGTGATGTCGCAGCTGTCGAACGGCCGCGCCCGCGCGCTGGCCGTCACCTCGGCCAAGCGCCTGCCCGCGCTGCCGAACGTGCCCACCGTGGCCGAACAGGGTTTCGCGGGCTTCGAGGCCACGACCTGGGTCGGCCTCGTCGGACCGGCAGGGCTGCCCGCCGACGTGGTCAACCGCATCAACGCTGCGGTCGTAAAGACGGTGGCACGCAAGGACGTGCAGGACAAGCTCGCGCAGGAAGGCAGCGTGCCCGCCAGCGGCACGCCGCAGCAGTTCGACGCCTACATCCGCGCCGAGCACGCCAAGTGGGGCGCGCTGATCCGCGAAGCCGACATCAAGCTGGACTGAGCCGCATGGACCGGATCGACTGCGTCGTGATCGGCGCCGGCGTGGTGGGTCTGTCCATCTCGCGATCGCTCGCCATGGCCGGGCGCGAGGTGGTGATCCTCGAGGCCGAGCACGCCATCGGCACGCATACCAGCGCGCGCAATTCGGAGGTGATCCATGCGGGCATCTCGTATGCGCCCGGCTCGCTCAAGGGCCGGCTGTGCGTGGCGGGCAAGGCCGCGCTGTACGCCTACTGCGCCGAACGCGGCATCGGCCACCAGCGCATCGGCAAGCTGATCGTGGCGGTGCAGGACTCGGAGCTGCCCGAGCTCGACAAATACGTCGCGCTCGGCGCGGCCCACGGCGTGACCGACCTGCGCATCCTCGACGCCGCCGAGGCACGCGACATGGAGCCCGAGGTGGCCTGCGTCAGCGCCCTGCACTCGCCCTCGACGGGCATCGTCGACAGCCACGCGCTGATGCTGTCGTACCTGGGCGACGCGGAACGTGCGGGTGCCTCGCTTGCTTTGCAGAGCCGTGTGCTGGCCGCGCGGCCCACGCCAGACGGCCTGGTGGTCGAGGTGGGCGGCGCGGAAGCAACGAGCGTGCTGTGCAACACGGTGGTGAACGCGGCGGGGTTGGGTGCGCAGCAGGTGGCATCGCGGATCGACGGCATGCCGGCCGGCCTGGTGCCACCGCTGTACTACGCGATCGGCCACTACTTCTCGCTGGCGCGCAAATCGCCCTTCCGCCATCTCGTGTACCCGACCGGGCGTGAAGGCGCCTTGCGCGCCCACGTGACGCTCGACCTCGGTGGGCAATGCAAGTTCGGGCCGGACCTGAGCTGGCGCGACGGCATCGACTACAGCTTCGACGCCTCGCGCGAAGCGGCCTTCTACCAGTCGGTGCGCCGCTATTACCCCGCCTTGGAGGACGGTGAGTTGCAGCCGGGCTATACCGGCATCCGCCCGCGATTGGCGGGCCCGGGTTCGTCGATGCACAACACGGCGACGGATTTCGTGATCCAGACGCCGCAGGCACACGGCATCGCGGGGCTGGTCAACCTGTTCGGCATCGAATCGCCGGGGCTGACGGCATCGCTCGCGCTGGGCGAGCACGTCGCGGACCTCGTGGCAAAGATGCGGGCATGAAAAACGGGCCCGAGGGCCCGTTCTTCTTTGTCAGCCCCCGAAGGAGCTGCAGTCAACCAATTACAGGCCAGCCTGGCGCGTGAACGACACGCTGGGCTTCTTGTACGCAGCCGGCACTTCGTCGCGGTAGAACGCGCGGCGGTCGAGGCTGGCGAGCGGGTCGTGGGCCTTGGCGACGGCTTCAGCGCGGATCGTCGAGCGGTCGGCGGTCGAGGTGAAGGTCTGTGCGCCGGCGGTGGCGCCGTCGCTGTACTCGTTGCCGGCACGGGCGGCGGCCACGGCTTGCGACGCGACTTCCGAACGCGAGAGGGTCGAGTTCACGGTGTGCACGCCGTCATAGGTTTCGGCGTGGGCACCGGCAACAGCCAGGAGCGAGAGGGCAACGGCGGCGAGGGTCTTCGAGGCATTCATTTCAATCTCCTTCAGGTGGTGTGTCGATGGGATGAAGTTTGAACCTGAAGCGCCCCAAAAAATGGCAGCAAAAGGAATCGCGGCGTTCACGGGATTGAAACAATCGCGCGCCGCTCGCGCATGCGATGCGGCGGCCGGAACCCTCTCCTCCAGAGGGAACGCACGAGAAAGTTCTCGCTGCTGGCATTCCTTGCATGCGCCATGCGCATGCAAGGAATGCACGCCGAACCCTCAGTGCGAGATCATCCAGGGCCGCCGCGACGGGGCCGATTTCGCACCGTTCGGCGCGGTCTGCGTGGCACTGCGCCGCGACGATCCCGAGCAGCAACCGCAGCCCGAGGGATGCCGCAGCCGCGCATAGTCGCGTGAGCTCGAAGGCTCATGCCGCGCGCGTTCGTTGGTGGCCATCGCGTGGCGCGTGTCGGCGGCCATCAGCGCCAGGCGCGGCGCGGCGGTGAACACGCGCGGCGAAGCCGTGCCGCAGTCGGGGCATGCAGCAGGCTCGTCGCGCTGGCCCGAAGGCCGCAGCGATTCGAAGCCACCGCACTGCCCGCAGGCGTAGTCGTAGGTCGGCATGGTGTCAACGCAGGTCGTGCGACAGCGGCATGTCGATGCTGCCGTCGATGAACTTCACCGGGCCCGAGGCGTTCGGGTTGATGTCGAAATCGAAGATGCCCGTGGGCAGCCACAGCGTGGCGCACGAGTTGGGCACGTCGACCACGCCGCTGATGTGGCCCTGCACGGGCGCGGTGCCCAGAATCGAATAGGCCTGCGCGCCCGAGTAGCCGAACTTCTTCAGGTACTCGATGGCATTGAGGCAGGCCTGGCGGTAGGCCACGTTCACGTCGAGGTAGTGCTGCTTGCCGCTCTCGTCGACCGAGATGCCTTCAAAGATCAGGTAGTCGTTGTACTGCGGCGTGATGGGGCTGGGCTTGAAGATCGGGTTCTTGATGCCGTACTTGGCCATGCCGCCCTTGATAAGCGTGACCTTCATGTGCACCCAGCCGGCCATCTCGATGGCGCCGCAGAAGGTGATCTCGCCGTCGCCCTGACTGAAGTGCAGGTCGCCCACGCTCAGGCCCGCACCGTCGACGTACACGGGGAAGAACACCTTCGAGCCGCGCGACAGGTCCTTGATGTCGCAGTTGCCGCCGTGCTCGCGCGGCGGCACGGTGCGCGCGCCCTCGGCGGCGGCCTTCGCCCTCGCCTCGCCCGTCATCTTGCCCATGTGAGCAGTGCCGGCGAACGGCGGATTCGCAAGGCCCGGCACGCGGTCCGGGTCGGTGGCGATGAGTGCCTTCTCGCGCTCGTTCCACATGTCGAGCATCGGCTTGTCGGGCAGGCAGCCGATGAGGCCCGGATGGATCAGCCCCGCGAAGTTCACGCCCGGGATGTGGCGCGAGCTGGTGAACATGCCCTTGAAGTCCCAGATCGATTTCTGCGCTTCGGGAAAGTGGTCGGTGAGGAAGCCGCCGCCGTTCTTCTTCGAGAAGAAGCCGTTGAAGCCCCAGAGGCTGTCCTGCTTGGCGCCGATGTCGAGCAGATCGACCACCAGCAGGTCGCCGGGCTGGGCGCCCTTCACGCCCACCGGGCCCGAGAGGTAGTGCACGGTGCTCAGGTCGATGTCGCGCACGTCGTCGGCGCTGTCGTTGTTCTTGATGAAGCCGCCGGTCCAGTCGAAGGTCTCCAGGATGAAGTCGTCGCCCGGGTTGACCCAGCAGGCCATCGGAATGTCCGGGTGCCAGCGGTTGTGGATGTTTTCGTTCTCCGTGGGCGGCTTGGTCAGGTCGACCTTGATCAGCGTGTCCGTCATGTGCAGTGGCTCCTGGGGTTGTGGTTAGACAGAGAGATAGGCTTTGATGTGGTCCACATCGGTCTTGTCGCGCGCGGTCTCGTGCACGAGCCGGCCGCCTTCGATGACGAACAGCCGGTCGGCCACGTCCATCGCGAAACTCAGCACCTGCTCGGACACGACGATGGTGATGCCGCGCAGCTTGCGGATCTCGTTGAGTGCCTTGGCGATGTCCTTGATGATCGAAGGCTGGATGCCCTCGGTGGGCTCGTCGAGCAGCAGCACCTTGGGGTCGGTGACGAGGGCGCGCGCAATGGCGAGCTGCTGCTGCTGGCCGCCGGAGAGGTTGCCGCCCTTGCGGCTCTTCATGTCCCACAGCACGGGGAAGAGCGCGTAGATCTCCTCGGGGATGCGGCGGGTCTTCGAGTTCTCCAGGCCGGTCTGGATGTTCTCTTCCACGGTCAGCGTCGGGAAGATCATGCGGCCCTGCGGCACGTAGGCGATGCCCTTGGCCACGCGGCGAAAGCTCTCGTCGCGCGACACGTCCTGCCCCGCCACTTCGATGCGTCCGCTCTTGATCGGCAGCACGCCCATGAGGCTCTTGAACAGCGTGGTCTTGCCCATGCCGTTGCGGCCCATGATGGCGATGGTTTCGTTGGCATTGCCCACGAACGAGATGCCGTGCAGCGCCTCGCTCTGGCCGTAGGCGGTGTGCAGGTCGTCGACCTTCAGCATGATGGTGCTCATGGTTCAGTGGCCCAGATAAACGTCGATGACCTTCGGGTCGGCTTGCACCTTCTCCATCGGCCCTTCGGCCAGGATCTTTCCCTGGTGCATCACGGTGACCTTGTGCGCGATCTGCTTCACGAAGGCCATGTCGTGCTCGATGACGATCACCGCGCGGTTGCGGCAGATGCGCTGGAGCAGGTCGGCCGTGAGCTCGCGTTCGCGCGCGCTCATGCCGGCAATGGGTTCGTCGAGCATCAGCAGCTCGGGCTCCTGCATCAGCAGCATGCCGATCTCCAGCCACTGCTTCTGGCCGTGGCTCAGGAGGCCTGCTTCGGTGCCGAGCTTGTCGGCCAGGCCGATCTCCGTGGCAATCGCCTGCACCTTGCCCTTGACCTCGTCGTCGCACTGGAACGCCAGCGCGCCGAACACCGAGCGCCCTTTCGGAAACGACACCTCCAGGTTCTGGAACACGCTGAGGTTCTCGTAGATCGACGGCGTCTGGAACTTGCGGCCGATGCCCAGCCGCACGCGCTTGTGCTCGGCCATCTTGGTGAGCTCGGTGTTCTTGAACTTGATGCTGCCGGCGCTGGCGCGTGTCTTGCCGCAGATCAGGTCGAGCAGCGTGGTCTTGCCGGCGCCGTTCGGGCCGATGATCACGCGCAGCTCGTTCCTGTCGATGTACAGCGTCAGGTCGTCGATGGCCTTGAAGCCGTCGAAGGAGACGCTGAGGTCTTCCACGGCGAGTGCGAAGTCGGTGTTGCTCATGGGGTGGGGCTCCGGTGTCGGTCAGGCGCGCTGGCGGCCGATGCCTTCGGGCAGCACGGGCTCGGCCTGCGGCGCGGCGACGGGTGAAGGGGCCGACACGGCGGCGGGCGGCGGCTTCGTCGCGGCGTCGCGCAGGGCCTGGCGGCGCGAGGCCCACCACGGCTTGATCGTGTCTTCCCACAGGCCCGCCAGGCCCATCGGGAAGGCCATGGTCACGCCGATGAAGAGCGCGGCCATCAGGAACAGCCACAAGTCGGGAAAGCTCTCGGAGAACAGTGTCTTGCCCGCATTCACCAGCAGCGCGCCGTACACCGCGCCCACGAGGCTCATGCGGCCACCGACGGCGCAGAAGATCACCATCTCGATCGAGGGCACGATGCCCACGAAGCTCGGCGACATGAAGCCCACCTGCAGCGCGAACATCGCACCGCCGATGCCCGAGAGCCCGGCGGCCAGGCAGAAGGTGAAGACCTTGAAGTTCGACACGTCGTAGCCAGAGAAGCGCACGCGGTCTTCCTTGTCGCGCATGGCCAGCAGCAGCGTGCCCAGCTTGCTGGTCTGCACCCAGCGGCACAGCACGATGCTCGCCACGAGCAGGCCCACGCAGACGTAGTACAGGATGTACTTGGCGCTGTCGGTGCGGGTGTCCCAGCCCAGCAGCGTCTTCAGGTCGGTCATGCCGTTCACGCCGCCCGTGTAGCCCTGCTGGCCGATGATGAGCACGGTGCAGATCAGCGCCACCGCCTGCGTGATGATCGCGAAGTACACGCCGCCCACGCGGCGCTTGAACATCGCGAAGCTGATGAGCCAGGCCAGCGCCATCGGCGCCAGCACCACCAGCGCCAGGCTCAGCGGCAGGCTCTTGAAGGGCAGCCACAGCGCGGGCAGCTCGGTGATCTGGTTCCAGTCCATGAAGTCCGGGATGCCAGGCGTCGACTGGATCTTGGTCGTGACGGGGTCGGAGGCTTCGAGTTTGAGGAACATCGCCATCGCGTAGCCGCCGATGCCGAAGAACACGCCCTGCCCCAGGCTCAGCACGCCGCCGTAGCCCCACACCATGACGAGGCCCACGGCCACGAAGGCGTAGCTGAGGTACTTGCCCACGAGGTTGAGGCGGAAGATGTCGAGCGACAGCGGCAGCACCACCGCGAGCAGCAGCACCAGCAGCAGGAGGCTGCCGAGCTGGTAGCGCCGGATCGAGGCCTTGAGGAAATTCATCGAGAGGTTCTCCGGGAAGGATTCGGGTTCAGCGACGGACCTTGACTGCGAAAAGTCCCTGCGGTCGCATCATGAGAATCAGCACGATCAAAGACAGCGTCAGCACCTTGGCCATCGAGCCGGTCATGAAGAACTCCGAGATCGACTGCGTCTGCGCAATGCCGAAGGCCGAGACCACCGTGCCCAGCAGGCTGGCCGCGCCGCCGAAGGTGACGACCAGGAAGGCGTCGACGATGTACAGCGAACCCGAGGTCGGCCCGGTCGAGCCGATGGTGGTGAAGGCCGCGCCCGCCACGCCGGCGATGCCGCAGCCGATGGCAAAGGTGAGGCGGTCGGTCTTCTTCGTGTCGATGCCGGTGGCGTTCGCCATCGTGCGGTTGGCCACGGTGGCGCGCACCCGCAGGCCCCAGCGGCTCTTGTGCAAGGCGATGAGCACGCCGCCCGTGACCAGCGCGGTGAGCGCGAGCACGAAGAGGCCGTTGATCGGAATGTCCAGGCCTTCATGCGGCGTCCACGAGCCCATGAGCCACTCGGGCAGCGTGGGGCTCACTTCCTTCGGGCCGATGAAGGTGCGAAAGATCTGCTGCAGGCCCAGGCTCACGCCCCAGGTGGCGAGCAGCGTGTCGAGTGGCCGCTTGTACAGGTGGCGGATCAGCGCCCACTCCACGAGCCAGCCGGCGATGAAGGCGAACACGAAGGCCAGCCCGATCGCGATCGGAAAGTAGTACGGCATGAGCGAGGGCGCCATGCGTTCGGTCACCTGCGCGGCCAGGAAGATCGAGTAGGCGCCGATGGTCATGAACTCGCCATGCGCCATGTTGATCACGCCCATCTGCCCGAAGATGATCGCGAGCCCGAGGCCCATGAGCAACAGCACCGCGAAGAGGCTCAGCCCCGCGAAGCCCTGCATCAGGCCGATGTTCATCATGTCCGACAGCGTCATGGCGGAAGTTCCGGAGTGTGGGTATTGGCGCCCTCTCCCGCACGCGGGAGAGGGTTGGGGTGAAGGCCGGCGGCCGGCTTACTGGTAGCCCTTCGGGAACGGATCGGGCTTGATCAGTTCGCCCGATTCGGCAACGACCTTGAAGCTGCCATCCAGCTGCCCCTGCCCGATGCGCGCCTTGCTCCACAGATGGTGGTTGGCGTCCAGCTTCACGTAGCCCTCCGGCGCGGTCTTCAGCTCGATGCCCGGCGATGCCGCCACCACCTTGTCGATGTCGAAGCTGCCCGCCTTCTCCACCGCGGCCTTCCACAGCCACGGGCCCAGGTAGCCCGCCTGCGTCACGTCGCCGATCACCGCGTCCTTGCCGTACTTGGCCTTGAAGGCGGCCACGAACTTCTTGTTGTTCTCGTTGTCCAGCGTCTGGAAGTACTTCATCGACGAGTAGAAGCCCGCGAAGTTCTCGCCGCCCACGCCGGTCATTTCGTCCTCGGTCACGGCCAGCGTCAGCAGGAACTGCTTGTCGCCGGTGATGCCCGCGGCCTTGAGCTGCTTGTAGAACGCCACGTTCGAGCCGCCCACCACCGCCGCGAAGATGCAGTCGGGCTTGGCCACCTTGATCTTGTTGATCAGCGAGTTGAAGTTGGTGTGGCCCAGCGGGTAGTACTCCTCGCCCTTGACCGAACCCTTCTGGAAGTTCTCGATGTGCTTGCGCGCGATCTTCATCGAGGTGCGCGGCCAGATGTAGTCGGAGCCGACGAGGAAGAAGGTCTTGGCCTGCTTCTCCTTCGCGCCCCAGTCGAGGCCCCAGATGATCTGCTGCGTGGCCTCCTGCCCCGTGTAGATCACGTTCTTGCTCTGCTCCAGGCCTTCGTAGAAGGTCGGGTAGTACAGCAGGCCGTTCTCTTTTTCGAACACCGGCAGCACGGCCTTGCGCGAGGCGCTGGTCCAGCAGCCGAACACGGCCGCGACCTTGTCGTTGACCAGCAGCTTCTTCGACTTCTCGGCGAAGGTGGGCCAGTCGGAGGCGCCGTCTTCCTTGATGACCTTGATCTTGCGGCCGAGGATGCCGCCCATCGCGTTGATCTGGTCGATGGCCAGCTGCTCGGCCTGGATCGAGCCGGTCTCCGAGATGGCCATGGTGCCGGTGGACGAATGCAGCTGGCCCACCGTGACCTCGGTGTCGGTCACCGCGAGCTTGGTGGTGTTGACCTTGGCCGTGGGGAACTGACCCTGGCCGAAGCTCAGGCCGCTCAGCCCCATCACGGGCAGCGCGGCGGCGCCCTGCAGCAGGCGGCGACGGCGCAGTGCCATGGCATCGAGGGAAGAAGGATCGGAATCACGCGACATCAGGAACTCCAGGCAGGTTGAAAGAAGAGTGAGCCGCGCACCATCGCAGTGCATCGGACGGTGCTGCGAGCACCATGGCTGGTACTTTAGAAATCACTTGCCTCTGCGCGAATACGTCATTCAACGTAGCGATGCGCCCCTGCCCGGGCCGCAGACTCGCGAGCAGACAAGGCACGAGACAGCAGGGAGCGCTTCTTGCTGTACCTGCCGCATGCCACCGTTGCCGCCGCCGCGAGAACCCGCCATGACATCCGTCTCCGGACAGAAGATCTTTCGCATCCGCCGCGACTACAACGCCTGGGTCGCGAACGAAACGCTGGAGGACTACGCGCTGCGCTACACGCCGCGCAGCTTCCGCAAATGGTCGGAATTCCGCGTGGCCAACGCGGCCTTCGGCGCCACCTCGTTCCTGGCGCTGGAGGCCATCGGCGGCGCGATCGCGCTGAGCTACGGTTTCTCGAATGCGCTGTGGGCGATCCTGGTGGTGGGGCTCATCACTTTCCTCACGGGCCTGCCCATTTCGTACTATGCGGCGCGGCACGGCGTGGACATGGACCTGCTCACGCGCGGCGCCGGCTTCGGCTACCTGGGCTCCACGCTCACCTCGCTGATCTACGCAAGCTTCACCTTCATCTTCTTCGCGCTGGAGGCGGCCATCCTCGCGCTCGCGCTGCAGATGTACCTCGATTGGCCGCTGTGGCTGCTGTACCTGGTGTCGTCCATCGTGATCATTCCGTTGGTGGCGCGCGGCATCACGCTGATCTCGGGGCTACAGCTGTGGACGCAGCCGATCTGGATCGTGCTGTTCGTCTGCCCCTTCATCGCGGTGATGGTGAAGAAGCCCGAGCTGTATGCCGACTTCACCGGCCTCGTGGGCCGCACCTCGGACAGCAGCGGTTTCGATCCGCTGATGTTCGGCGCTGCCGCCACCGTGGCTTTCTCGCTCGTGGTGCAGATCGGCGAGCAGGTCGACTACCTGCGCTTCCTGCCCGAGAAGACCGCCGCCAACCGCGGGCGCTGGTGGACGGCGGTGCTGGTCGCCGGCCCGGGCTGGATCGTGCCGGGCATGCTGAAGATGATGGGCGGCGCGTTCCTCGCCTTCCTGGCGCTGCAGCACGAGATACCAGCCAACCACGCGATCGAGCCCACGCAGATGTACCTCACGGGCTTCTCGTACGTGCTGCGCGACCCGGCCTGGGTGCTGGGCATCACGGTGCTGTTCGTCGTCGTGTCCCAGATGAAGATCAACCTGACCAATGCCTATGCGGGATCGCTCGCGTGGTCGAACTTCTTCGCGCGGCTCACGCACAGCCACCCGGGGCGCGTGGTGTGGCTGGTGTTCAACGTGGCCATCGCCATCCTGCTGATGGCGCTGGGCGTGTTCGCCGCGCTGGAGCACGTGCTGGGCTTCTACAGCAACATCGCCATTGCTTGGGTCGGCGCGCTGGTGGCCGACCTGGTCATCAACAAACCGCTGGGCTGGAGCCCGAAGACCATCGAGTTCAAGCGCGCGCACCTGTACGACATCAACCCCGTGGGCCTGGTCGCGATGCTGGTGGCGGCGGCGCTGGCGATGCTGGCCTATTCCGGCGCACTCGGCCAGTGGGCGCGGGCCTTCTCGCCCTTCATCGCGCTGGCCACGGCCATGGCCGTGTCGCCGCTGCTGGCGTGGCGGACGCGCGGGCGCTACTACCTGGCGCGCACCGACATCGACCGCTGGACGCCCGGCCAGAGCGTGAAGTGCTCGGTGTGCGACAACAGCTTCGAGTCGGAAGACATGGCGCACTGCCCGGCCTACAGCGCACCGATCTGCTCGCTGTGCTGCACGCTCGAGTCGCGCTGCCACGACCGCTGCAAGACCGACTCGCGCGCCGCCGAGCAGATGAGCGGCTGGCTGCAGGCGCTGCTGCCGCCCGCGCTGTCGGCGCGGCTCAACTTTCGCGTCGCGCATTACCTGCTGGTCGCCACCTCGCTCATCGCGCTGCTCGCCACCGTGGTCGGCGTGGTCTACGCGCAGGAGGCCATCGCGGGCACCATCGATTCAGCGATGGCGACGGCCTTTTTGAAAGTGTTCGCGCTGCTCTCGGTGATCGCCGCCGTGGCCGCGTGGTGGGTGGTGCTGGGCAGCGAGAGCCGGCAGATGGCGCAGGAAGAGTCGAACCGCCACAACAACCTGCTTGCGCTCGAGATCGAAGCGCACCGCCGCACCGACGCCGCGCTGCAGACCGCCAAGGAAGCCGCCGAAGCCGCCAACCAGGCCAAGACGCGCTACGTGGCGGGCATGACGCACGAGCTGCGCACGCCGCTCAACAGCATCCTGGGCTACTCGCAGATCCTGCTCAAGGGCGGCGACGCGGCCCTGCCGCCGCGCGAGGCGGTGCAGACCATCCACCGCAGCGGCGAGCACATGCTGGGCCTCATCGACGGGCTGCTCGACCTGGCGCGCATCGAGGCCGGCCGGCTGCAGCTGGAGCCCTCGCCGCTGGCGCTGCCGGCCTTTCTCGACCAGGTGGTGCAGATGGTGCGGCCGCAGGCCGAGGCCAAGGGCCTGGCGTTCGTCTACACCCACGCGGGGCAGTTGCCGGCCTGGGTGCATGCCGACGTGAAGTGGCTGCGCCAGATCCTCATCAACCTGCTGACGAACGCCGTGCGCTTCACCGACAGCGGCACCGTCACGCTGCATGTGGACGCGCGGCGCGAGGTGCTGCGCTTCGACGTGGTCGACACCGGCATCGGTGTGGCGCCGCAGGACCGCCAGCGCATCTTCCTGCCCTTCGAGCGCGGCGCCGCGGGCCGTCGGCGCGGCGAGCCGGGCACGGGGCTGGGTTTGACCATCACGGGGCTGCTCACCTCGCTCATGGGCGGCGAACTCAAGCTGGCGTCGACCTCGTCGGCGGGCAGCACCTTCAGCGTGCGCGTGTACCTGCGCGAGGTGGCTGACCCCGGCCCGCAGGCGGGCTCACGCGAACCGGTGTCGGGCTACCTGGGCGAGCGCCGCACGCTGCTGGTGGTGGACGACCAGCCGGTGCAGCGCCAGATGCTCGCCGGCATGCTCGCACCGCTGGGCTTCACGGTGCGCGAGGCGGCCAGCGGCACCGAATGCCTGGACAGCCTGCGCGAAGAGCTGCCCTCGGCCATCCTGCTGGACCTGACGATGGACGACCTGGACGGCTGGCAGACCGCGCGCTCGGTGCGGGCCTCGGGCTTTGCCGAACTGCCGATCATCATCGTCTCGGCCAACATGTTCGAGAACCAGGCCGACCGGCTGCGCGCCGCGGGCTGCCAGGCCTTCGTGGGCAAGCCGGTGATCGAGTCGGAACTCATCGCCACGCTGGAGCGGCACCTGGGCCTCGAATGGCTGGCGACCGGCGATGCGATGCCTCCGTCCGCCGACCCTGACCTGGCGCCGCCGCGCCCGCCCCTGCTCGCGCTCGGCGAAGACGACCGCGCCGACCTCATGCGCCTGGTGCAGATGGGCCACGTGCGCGGGCTGCACACCGCGCTCGACCGGCTGACCGCCGCCTCGCCCGCCGCGGCGGCCACCTGCACCTGGCTGCGCGGCATGGTCGCGCGCTTCGAACTCGACAACCTCCGCAACGCACTGGCAGAAGATGCAGACACTCCCCTCGCCCGGTCATGAATCCGAACGCCCCGTCGTGCTGGTGGTGGACGACGCCCCCAGCAGCCTGGGCATGCTGTGCGACACGCTCGAGGCCAGCGGCTACACCGTGCTGGTGGCCGCCGACGGCGAGGCCGCGCTGCAGCGGCTCGATCTGGTGGTGCCCGACGCGATATTGCTCGACGGCCTCATGCCCGGCCTCTCGGGCTTCGAGACCTGCCGGCGCATCAAGGCCAACGCGGCGCTGGCGCACATTCCGGTGCTGTTCATGACCGGCCTGTCGGAAACCGCGCACGTGGTCGAGGGCTTCGAGTGCGGCGGCGTCGACTACGTGGTGAAGCCGATCCGCGCGCAGGAGGTGCTGGCGCGCCTGCACACCCACACGCGCAACGCCCGCATCACCCGCATGGCGCGCGACGCGGTCGACGTGGCGGGCATGGGCGTGGTGTTCGTCGACACGCGCGGGCGCATCGCCTGGCGCTCGCCGCAGGCCGCGCTGTGGCTGCATGCGCTCGAAGACCCGGTGGCGCCGGGACGCCTGCCCGCCTCGGTGGAGCCCGCGCTGGCGCCGGGTGCGTCGATCGCCATCGGCACCGCCACGGCCATGCGCCTGTCGGTGCGCAACCTGGGCGCGGCGGCGCTCGGCGAGACCATGCTGCTGTTCGCCATCCAGCGCGAAGGCCCGGCCGCGCGCCTGGCCGACGCGGCCCTCACGCCGCGCGAGACCGAGGTGCTGTCCTGGCTCGCCAAGGGCAAGACCAACCGCGACATCGGAGAGATCCTCGGCACCAGCCCACGCACCGTGAACAAGCACCTGGAACACATCTTCGAGAAGCTGGGCGTGGAGACCCGCGCGGCGGCGGCGGCACTGGCGAGCGGCATGTAAACCCCCACGGGGTAACCGCCCCTGCGGCGCTGGGCTATCGCCCCCAAAGGCGCCGGTTGCGCTCAGAATGCGAAAGCCACAGGAGAGAGACATGCTTTCAAGCCTGCTGACCTTCCCGCCCCGCGAAAGCGCCTACCGGCGCAAGTTCCTGAACAACACGGACGAGAACCTCTTCATGGGGTCGTTCGAGAGCTTCGAGGCGGCCGAGGCCGGCGCGCCGCCCTCCAAGGCCGTCGGCTACGCCAACGCCGACGCGGGCGAGCTCTACAGCCCGCAGATCTATTTCTACGACTATCCCGGCCTCTTCTGGCTGGGGCGCTCCATCGATGCGGGCCTGACGCGCGTGTTCGACCTGGGCGGGCACGTCGGCATCAAGTACTACGCCTTCCGGCGCGTGCTGAGCTACCCCGAGACCCTGCGCTGGACGGTGTGCGACGTGCCCGGCGTGGTCGAGAGCGGCCGCGCGATGGCCGTCAAGCGCGAGGCGACCGCGCAGCTCGGCTTCACCACCGACTACCGCGACGCGAGCGGCTGCGACGTGCTGTACGTGTCGGGCAGCCTGCAGTACCTGCCGGTGCGCATGGACGCGATTCTTTCCGCGCTCGCCGTGAAGCCCCGGCGCATCGTCATGAACACCACGGCCGTGCACCCCGAGCGCACGATCTACACGCTCAACAGCATCGGCGTGGCCGTGTGCGCCTACCGCATCCAGCACCACGACGAGCTGCTGGCCGACCTGGCACGCTCCGGCTACCGCAAGCGCGACGTGTGGCGCAACGAGGGCAAGCCGATCGAGGTGCCCTTCGTCGATGGCGGGGACAAGCCGTACTACGCGGGCTGCTGCTTCGACCTGATCGTCTGATTCGACCTCGTCGCCTTGCGGGTGCCGCCCTATCGCACCTCGTAGTCTTCCATCGGCTTGTCGCTGGGGTTGGCCCAGGCGGCCCTGGTCAGGGCACTGGCCGGCAGCCCCACCTTCACGCCGTGCGGCGCAATGGGCTGCATGAACCACTTGTCGTAGAGCCGCGCGGCGTCCCCGCTCCTTGCCAACGCCAGGACGCTTTGATCGACCAGCTTCTTGAACGCGGCATCGCCCTTGGGAATCATGATCGCGATCGGCTCGACGCTGAGCACCTGGTCGAGCAGCCGGTACTGCGCGGGCTCCTTGCTCCTGGAAATCAAGGCGGCAAGGATCTGCCCGTCGGCGACGAAGCCCTCCGCGCGGCCCGATTCGAGCAGCAGGAACCCTTCGCTGTTGTCCTTGGCGTACACCTCCGCAATCTCCGGGGCGTTGTCGCGCTTGAGTTTTCTCAGCAGCTGGACGGAGGTGCTCCCCGTCGTGACCGCCACCGCCTTGCCGGCGAGCTGGGCCGCCGAAGCAACGCCGGATGTCGCCTTGACCGCGATGCGAACCCCCTCGACATAGAGCGTCGGGGCGAACGCGACGTCCTTCTGGCGCGCCGCATTGTTGGTCGTGGTACCGCACTCGATGTCGACCGTTCCGTTCTGCACGAGGGGCATGCGGTTCTGCGGCGTGACGAGCTGGTACTTTACGTGGATCTTGCCGATCTGCAACGCCTTCCCGATGTCGGCAATGACACGTTCGCAGACCTCGACGTGAAAGCCCGTGTAGCTGCCGGGCCCCAGGGTGAAGGACATGGCGCCCGAGGCGTCGCGCACGCCCATGGTGATGGCGCCGGACTCCCTGATCTTCTTCAGCACGTCGGTTTGGGCGGATGCACGCCCGGCACACAGCAGGAGCGCCGCGGCCGTTGCGGCCGCCAGAAGGCAGTGGGTTGTTTTCACGTCGGCGCTTTCAGACGGCGAACAGCGAATCCAGGTCCGCAAAGGACTTCAGCTCGATGGCGTTGCCCGACGGGTCGAGAAAGAACATCGTCGCCTGCTCGCCGGGCTCACCCTTGAACCGGATGTAGGGCTCGATCACGAATTTCGTCTGGCGCGCGATGAGCTTGTCGGCCATTGCCTGCCACAGGTCCATCGGCAGCACGGCGCCGAAGTGACGCACGGGCACGTCATGGCCGTCCACGGCGCTGTGCGTCTTGTGGCCGCATTCGTCGGGCGCCAGGTGCGCCACGATCTGGTGGCCGTGGAAGTTGAAGTCGACCCACTCGGTCGAACTGCGGCCTTCGGGACATTCGAGCAACTCGCCGTAGAAGGCGCGCGCCTCGGCGATGTCGCGCACGGGAAAGGCCAGGTGGAACGGGATGCGTGCAGTGGGGGTGCTCATGGGATTCATCGATCAAGGAGTTCAGGGTGAGCAAACTCTAAGCAGCGAGCCACATAACCGAAAACGATATATTTCATCGCTGAGCACCACCCATTTCGATGAATCCCGAATGATCACCGAGCTTCGAACCTTCATCGCCGTGTGTCGCCACGGCACATTCGCCGCGGCGGGAGAGCGCATCGGCCTCACGCAATCGGCCGTCAGCAGCCAGATCAAGCGGCTCGAGGAATCCCTGGGGTTCCCGCTTTTCGACCGCACAGGCCGCTCCGCCACCTTGAATGCGGCGGGCGAGACCACGCTGGGGCGGGCGGAAGAAATCTGCGGCCTCTACGCCAAGCTCGGCGAGTTGCCCGACGACGCCGCGAACGCCGGGCTGCTGCGCATCGGCGCCATTGCGTCCGCGCAGCCAACACTGGTGGCGCGGGCGCTCGAGAAACTGCGCGCCGGCTTCCCCCTGCTGCGCGTGCACATCTCGCCCGGCGTGTCGATGCGGCTGATGGACGACCTGGACGCCGGCAGCATCGATGCGGCCGTGATCATCCGGCCGCCTTTCGGCATTCTTCCCGAGCTGACGTGGCAGACCCTGGTGCGCGAGCCCTATGTGCTCATTGCCCCCGCGAGCGTGCCGGGCAGGAGCTGGCGCACCCTGCTGCAGGAACAGCCGTTCCTGCGCTACGACCGCGCATCGTTCGGCGGGCGCATGGTCGAAAGATTCCTCCAGCGCGAAGGCCTCGTGGTCAGCGACGCCATCGAGGTCGACGAAATCTCCGGGCTCATCCACCTGGCCTCCAAGGGCCTGGGCGTTGCGCTCGTGCCGTGGGTCGAGGCCCACCTGCCGCTGCCGCCGGGCGTGCGCATGCTGTCCCTCGGCGAGGCCACGTTCCATCGCGAGATCGGCCTCCTGCAGCGCAAGCCACGCGCCAGCCCGCCCCTCGTCGCGCAGTTTGCGCAGTGTCTGCGGGACGCGGCCGAACCCGCAAAGGCGGGGCGAAAGAAAGCCTTGACGACGTCCAAAAAGATATTAGAGTGATATCACTTTCAACAGGAGGCCTTCATGCACGAGCAGACCCCGTCCATCCCTCGCCCGGTCCGCAGGGAGCGGCCGTACCGGTCCGTCAACGGATACGGCATCGTTGCCGTGGCGCTGCTGATCCTTGCGGTCGGCGCCTGGGTTCTCGTGCGGCGGATGATGCCGCTGCCCCTGAGCATCTTGCTGATCGTCGTCGGCGTCTCGCTGCTGCCGGGCCTGTACATGCTCAAGCCCAACGAGGGCATCATCCTCACGCTCTTCGGCAAATACCAGGGCACCGACCGCAGCGAGGGCCTGCGCTGGACCAACCCGTTCCAGTCGGGCCAGAAGATCTCGCTGCGCGCGCGCAACCTGAACACGCCGCCGCTGAAGGTCAACGACAAGCGAGGCAACCCGGTGGAGATCGGCGCGGCCGTGGTCTGGCGCGTGCACGACACGGCGCAGGCCGTGTTCGAGATCGACGACTACAACAAGTTCGTCGCCATCCAGTCCGAAGCCGCCATCCGCCACCTGGCCACGCTCTACGCCTACGACAGCGGCGACGACCTGCTAAGCGACGAGGTCACGCTGCGCGCCGGCCTCGACGTGGTGGCCGATGCGCTCAAGGCCGAGCTGAACCAGCGCTTTGCCAGCGCCGGCGTCGAGGTGCTCGACGCCAAGCTCACCCACCTGGCCTACGCGCCCGAGATCGCCCAGGTGATGCTGCGGCGCCAGCAGGCGGTGGCCATCGTGAGCGCGCGGCACCAGATCGTGGCGGGCGCGGTGGGCATGGTCGAGGCGGCCCTCAAGGGGCTGTCGGAGCGCAACCTCGTCGTGCTCGACGACGAGCGCAAGGCCTCGATGGTGTCGAACCTGCTGGTGGTACTGTGCTCGGACCGCGAAACCCAGCCCGTGGTCAACACGGGCACGCTCTACACCTGATGCATCCACGGCACCTGATCACCGCCGCCACGTCGTTGTTCCCTGATGGCCAGTCCCGGTAAGAAGTCCTACCCGCTGCGCATCGATCCGGCCCTGTGGGCCGAGATCGAGCGGCTGGCGGCCCAGGAGCTGCGCAGCGCGAACGCGCAGGTCGAGTTCCTGCTGCGCGAAGGGCTGGCGAAGCGGGGGCGCCTGCCGGCGGCGGCGGCGCCCGCCAAGGACGCGGACCCGCCCAAGCCCTCGCGCTAGTAGTAACCCCGAATTTCCTGAAGGCCGATTGACAGCCTCGGCCCCTACGATGGGACGGCACCCTTCATCAGGAGACACACGCCGTGACCACCTTCGCCCTCCGTTCCGCCCTGACCCGCCGCGCCGCCCTGGCGCTGGCCGCCTCCTTCGCGCTCGCCGGTTGCGTCAGCACCCCACCCGCCGCCACGGGCGACATCCACGTCATGACCTCCGGCGGCTTCACCGCCGCCTACAACGAGCTGCGCCCCGGCTTCGAGCGCAGCACCGGCCGCAGCGTGAAGACGGCCTACGGTGCGTCGATGGGCAACGCCAGCGATTCGATTCCCAGCCGCCTGGGGCGCAACGAGCCCGCCGACGTCGTGATCCTCGCGCGCCCCGCGCTCGATGCGCTGGTGGCGCAGGGCAAGGTGGTGGCGGGCAGCCAGGTCGACCTGGTGCGTTCGTCGATCGGCTTCGCGGTGCGCAAGGGCGCGCCCAAGCCCGACATCGGCACGGTCGATGCGCTCAAGCGCACGCTGCTCGCGGCGCCGTCGATCGCCTACTCGGCGAGCGCCAGCGGCACCTACTACGAGACCGAGCTGCTCAAGACGCTGGGCATCGAGGACCAGGTCAAGCCCAAGAGCAAGCGCATCCTGAGCGAGCGCGTGGGCACGGTGGTGGCGCGCGGCGACGCGGCCCTCGGCCTGCAGCAGGTGAGCGAGCTGTTGCCCATCGAGGGCATCGACTACATCGGCCCGCTGCCCGCCGAGGTGCAGCGCGTGACGGTGTTCTCGGCCGGCGTGGCCACGGCCTCCAAGCAGCCCGAGGCGGCGCGCCAGCTGATCCGCTACCTCAACGCGCCGGCCGCGGCGCCGACGATCGCGAAGACGGGGCTGGAACCCCTGTCGGCACGCTGATCCGGCGCCCCACGGCCCGTAAACTGGCGCCCTTCATCCCCTCCTTCCGCCTTCCCGACGAACGGACGCCATGACCACATCGCCCTCTTCCGCCCTCGTGACCGCCTTCGCGCCCAGCGGCACGCTGCGCGCCTCGATCAACCTCGGCAATCCGATCCTGGCCAACAAGGACGCCACCACGGGCGAACCGGTCGGCGTGTCGATCGACCTGGCCCGCGAGTTCGCGCGGCGCCTTGGCGTGGGCATCGAGCTGGTGGTGTTCGAGAAGGCCGCGGCCTCGGTGGACGCGGTGAAGAACGAGAAGGCCGACATCGGTTTCTTCGCGGTCGATCCGGCGCGCAGCGAAGGGCTGCGCTTCACGGCGCCTTACGTGCTGATCGAAGGCAGCTACCTCGTGCCCGAATCTTCTGCGCTGACCGACAACGCGCAGGTCGATGCCCAAGGCCACCGCATCTCGGTCGGCTCTGGGAGCGCCTACGACCTGTTCCTCACGCGCGAGATCAAGGCGGCGGAGATCGTGCGCCTCCAGGGCGCGGGGCCTGCGCTCGCTGCATTGCGCGCGGGCCAGGTCGAGGTGGCGGCGGGCATTCGCCAGCTGCTCGAAGGCGAAGCGGCCCGCGCGCCGGGTGTGCGTGTGCTGCCGGGGCGCTTCATGGTGATCCAGCAGGCGATGGGGACGCCGGCCAGCCGGGGGGCTGAGGCGCAGGCGCTGCTCTCTTCCTTTGTCGAGGAGATGAAGGCTTCGGGCTTTGTGGCCGATGCGTTGAAGCGCCATCGCATCGAAGGCGCGATCGTCGCGCCCTGATCGATCGCGCTCGTTCAGGGCGCGTGCACAGGCCACTGGGTACTTCCCTCCGCGAATGTCCCCCGGGGCTTTGCCCCTCCTCCTTGATTTCGCTGCGGGAAGTACCCAGTGTCCTGCGCACGCTGGGCGCTGTCCTGATGGTGGTGGCGGCCGATCAGAGCTTGTGGGCCTCCACCGGTCCCTGCGAATAGAACAGGAAGTAGCCCGTCTGGGTCTTGAAGCCGTTCTTCTGCCAACCGGGCGGCACCTTGAAGATACCGAGCTGGTCGCTCGAGATGCCGACGAAGGACGTGTTCTCCGTGTCGGTGGTGATGCGGCTCCAGCGTTCGCGCGTCACCGGCTGCAGCTGCATCTTGGGTTCGCTCCATTCGGGGGTGCGTACCTTGTCGCGCATGATGTAGCGGTCGCCGTCGCGCTCGATCTTGACGACCTCCTTGAGCACGCCGTTGCGTTCGACGGCGTAGACGCCGACCAGTTCGGTCTCGGGCCCGCCGCGTGCGCCGCAGGCCGAAAGCAGTGACACGCAGGCCACTGCCAGCAAGGAATTCAGAAGAGTTTTCATGAGGTTCGAATGAGGTGACGCATGCGCCGCCGGGCGGCGCATGCGGGTTCATGAAAGAAGGTTCAGTTCAACTCAACGCTTCTGGTTCTCGCGCAGCGGCAGCTTGCCCTGGAAGCGCAGCGCGTGCGGGTACTCTTCCTTGCCGCCCGCGTCCACCGCCGCCATCTTCTGCTGGCTCAGCTGCGTCTTGGCGAGCAGCGGCGCCGGCAGGTTGAGCACGCCCTTGATCTGGTCGTACTGCGCCTGCGTGATGCGCCCCACGCCCAGCAGGCGGAAGGCATCGCGCTCGATGTTCAGCAGCAGCGGCTTGTTGCCCGCGAAGTTCTGCACATTGGCCAGCAGGTTGCTCCAGGACTGCGCGCTGTAGTTGCTCACGTAGTAGTCCTGCCCCGTCGGCCCGGCGAGCACCGCGGTGCAGCCCGGTAGCTCGACCTGCGTGGCGTTGTTCGACATCACGAAGGTCTCGCGCTTTTCCATCGCGTCGCCGTACGCCAGCGTGACGGGAATGGTCCACGTCGAGGCCGGAAACTGGTTCTGGTTGGGGAACGACTCCTGCGTGATGTTGACGTAGGTGCGGTCGCCGGCGCACTGCGCATCGACCGTGAGCAGCGGAATGCCGGTCTGGCGAATGAAGCTGTCGCCGATCTCGCTCACCTTCTTGCCGCCGGCGGCCTTCTCCAGCGAGGTCCACAGCCGCGTGGGCGTGACGTTGCCGAACGCGTAGTCCTTCAGGTAGATCTGCAGGCCCTTCTGCATCGCCTCTTCGCCGATGTAGTTCTGCACCATCTCCAGCACGTGGCTGCCCTTGTTGTAGACAAAGATCGCCGGGCTGATGAAGCCGAAGGAGCCCGCGTCGTTCAGGTTGCGCTGCACCGGCACGGCCGACGGCTTCAGGTCGGCCACGATCACGTTGTGCTTGTCGAGCACGTAGTCGGAGAAGCTGTAGTACTCGGGGTGGAACTTGATCGTGGTGCGCCGTTCGAACCAGCGCGCGAACGACTCGTTAAGCCACACGTTGTCCCACCAGTCGAGCGTGACGAGGTCGCCGAACCACTGGTGCGCCACCTCGTGCGTGACCACGGTCACCGAGTACAGCGTGGGCTTGTCGCCGGGCTTGGTGAGCACCGCGTCGGCAAACTCGAAGATCGCGCCCCAGTTCTCCATGCCGCCGAAGCCGGTGTTGGGCTTGTTGTCGTAGCTGTCGTTGGCGGCCACGGTGTCGAACTTCTTGAAGGGCAGCGAGATACCGGTGTACTTGTAGTAGTAGTCCATCGACACCTTGGTCCACTCCATCGCGAACTTGGCCCAGTCGGAGCGGCCCGGCGGCGTGAACCAGCGCAGCGCCATGTCGCTGCCGTCCAGCGGGTTCTTGAAGGTGTCGGCCAGGATGTCGAACTTGCCGCCGCCGAAGAAGGCCAGGTACATCGGCATCGAGGGCGTCTTCTCGAAGGCCACGCGCTGGTAGCCGTCGGGCAGTTTCACGGCCTCGGTCTGCGCGCCGTTGGACACGGTCTTCCAGTCGCCCGGCACCTCGGCCGAGATCTCGAAGGTGTGGCGGAAGGCCGGCTCGTCCCAGCCCGGGAACCACTGGCGTGCGAAGTTGGTTTCGCCCTGCGTCACGATGGCGTCGCTGCTCACGCCCTCGGGCGTGGACAGGCCCACCTTGAAGATGCCCGACGCGGCCGAGCACAGCGGGTTCTTCGCCATCACTTCCGGCGTGCAGTACTCGGCATCGGAGAACTGGATCTTGCCGTCCCACTCCATGTGCAGCAGGTACTTGCCCTTGGCGATCTGGCCGTCGTTCAGGCGCAGCTGCACGAAGTCGCCGCGCGTCTGCGGCGTGGGAATCAGCGGGATCGCCTCGCCCGGCTTGGACACCTTGCGCAGCGTGGTGCGCCCGCGCGCAAAGTTGAGGTCGTGCGCGGCGACGACGATGGCGTCGACCGGCTTGAGCACGTCGATCTCCACGTCGGCGCGGCCCACGAAAGTCTTGAGCGCCGCATCGGGGCGGAACCACAGCTTGTAGTTGACGGGCCAGACCGTGTCGGGCAGTTCCATCGGCCGGGCCGAACGATCGACCGCGGCCACTGCCGATTCGGGTGCGGCAGGCACGCCGTCGTCGGGTGTCTTCTTCGTGGTGTCGCCGCTGTCGGCCGCGGGCGCGTTGGCCAGCGACGGCGCGTTCAGGCCGGAGCCGCCGAAGGATGCGCCACCGCCGCTGTCTCCGCCGCCGCCGCAGGCCGTCAGCGCGGCAAGGGTCACGGCCGTGAGGGCCAGGCAATGAACGACAGGTGTATTCAGTGATTTCATGATCGCCTCTGGGTACTCTTGGTAAGGAACATGCGCCGCACCGCAGGCACCGGCGGATAGCCGGCGATGCGCGTGACGCGCGCGGGATGAGTGGAACGACAGACCGACAGGAAATGCGGGCAGCACAGCGCCCTCCCGGCGAACAAGCAGTTCGTCAGGAACGCAGGCTCAGGCCGGACCGCACCGCGTGTGTTGCGGTGGTCCCAGAATGCGCGGGGCGAGCGGCGCCATTCCCGTCAAGACGCGGGGTGTGGGGGGAGCGTGTGAACGCGGTGGGGTGTCGCGGGCCGGGCTCAGTGCCCGTGCATCGACGCGATGCGTTCACCCGTCAGGTGAACGGCCGGGGCCATGGCGAAAGCGATGGCGACGGCAAGACTGGCTGCGGCTCTTGTGGTTGATTTCACGCGCATTCCCTCGTCCGTTGAAGTGCACGCAGTTGTAGCTGATCGATGCAATGAGCTCAACGATCCGCGGAACTTTTCTCTCTCCAATTGTTCGCGCGCGATAGACCGAATGGCGTCATGACATGCGACGCATGCCATGCACTACGAAGATGGTTCTGCGCCCGAAACACCTGCTCACGCAGATGACAAAAACGCGGCGCCTTCACTGTGACGAAGCGGCCACAGTACGAAGGTTCAAGCCACGGCGAAGGCTACGAAAGCTGTGAACCAGAGACTGCAGCAGTGCGTTGCGCGCGCTCGCGCCACCACAGCAGAAAGCCGCACGCGAACACGACGACCTGCGTGCCGATGAGCAGCGCAAAGCCCGCGAAGAAACCCGCCGCCGACGAGGCCGCGGTGACCGCTGTGTGCGCTGCGCCACCACCATGCGACACCGCGGTGATCACGCCGCCCATCAGCGCCGGCATGAAGCCCGCCACGAGACTGCCCACGCCGTTGGTCACGCCGAAGGCACTGGCCGTGTGCTCGGGCCGCGAGCAGTGCTGCACGGTGCTTGGAATGGCCGGGCTCTGCAGGCCCCAGAAGAAGTTCGCCGCCACGAGGCACGTCGCGGCCATGTACGGGTCGCGCGCATTGATGGCCAGCAGCACCGACAGCGCCACGCCCGCGCTCGCGCCCATGAAGATGAAGGGCACGCGGTCGCGCCCGAGCTTGTCGATGAGCACGCCGCCCGTGAACACCGCGAGCACCGTCGCGTACTGCGGCAGCGACGCGATCCAGCCCATCTCGCGCAGCGAGAAGCCGCGCGCCTCGCGCAGATAAGTCGGCAGCCAGTTGCTGCTGCCCCAGAGATAGGCCAGCGCCGCCGAGGTCAGCAGCGTGATGAGGAACAGGTGCCGCGTGTGCAGCGCGCCTTTCACGATGCCCGCCACGCGCGACATCGCATCGCCCAGCGACGAAGGCTTGATGCCGTCGCCGTGCCCCGCGGGCATGCGCACGAAGGCCAGCACCAGCGGAATGCCCAGCACGATGTTGAGCACGCCGAGCACATGGAACGAGCTGTCCCACTCGAACTGCGTGAGCAGGTAGCCCACCAGCGGGTAGCCCACCGCCAGGCCCAGGCCCGTGCCCATGTTCACCAGCGCATTGGGCTTGCCGTTCTCGTGGCTCTGGAAGTGCGCCTTGATGTACGACGAGGCCAGCGAGAACAGCGGCCCTTCCGACACGCCCAGCAGCACGCGCGAGGCCAGCAGCAGGCCGTAGCTGTTGAACATCGGCGAGGCCCAGGTCACCACGCCCCACAGGATGAGGCCGTAGATCAGGCTGCGCCGCACGCCGAAGAGCGCCGAGCAGAACGGCGTGAGCACGAAGGCAGAAATGCCGTAGCCCAGCATGAAGGCCGTGGCCAGCAGGCCCTGGCTCACGCGGTCGGAGGCGTCGATGCCCACGTGCTTCAGGAAGGCCGCATCGGTGATCAGCACCGCGATGTTGATGCGGTCCACATAAGAGATCGCCACGATCACGAACAGCGTGATCACGCCGTACCAACGGAAGTTCTTGCTCTGCATGACCGGGGCTCTCTCTTGCGTGGATGGTGCGCGCTGTCTTGCCGCGCCTAGAACATGTGCCGCATGCCGAACTCGACGCCGCTGGAGGCGCGGTTGGGCATGGTGATGGCGCCGGCCAGGGCCTGCGTCGCGCCGTTCTTGTTGCTGATGCGCGCGATGGTGCCGTACACCGCCGTGCGCTTGGACAGGTTGTGCACGTAGCCGATGGCCAGCTTCGACGTCGTGGGCTCGCGCACCGCGTTGGCGGGCTCCAGCTTGTAGCGCGCGTACGAGGCCTTGATCTCGCCCGGCCCGATGGGCAACTGGAAGCCGACCAGCACGCCCTTGGCGTCGGTGCTGCCCTTCGATTCCTTGTACAGCTCGCTCGTGAGCTTGAGGTTCATGAGCGCCGCATCGAAGGTGTAGGACGCGCCCAGGTTGGTCACGCGCAGGTCGCCGGCGGCGTAGCGCGTGCGGCCGGTGGCCAGCGCCACGTTGAGGCCGCCGCTCTGGTAGCCGAAGCGCGCGCCGGTGTGCTGGCCGTCGCGCTTGTTCGACACCTGGGTGCCGGGCAGCACCGAGTTCGAATCGTTCTCGCCCATCGCGTACATCACCTGGCCGTAGAAGCCGCCCAGGTTGGCCGGCAGGAAGTAGCCGATGCTGTTCGAGGCGCGCGTGCCGGTGGGTGCCACCAGGCCGCCCAGGCCCGAGAAGTAGATCTGGTTGGCGCCGATGCCGCCGCCGGTGCCGAAGGGGTCGAAGATCGCGGTGTTCCAGAAGGCCGGCACGTAGTCGCGGCCCAGGCGCACTTCACCGAAGGGGCCGGCCAGGCTCACGGTCGAGCGGCGGTTGAAGCTCAGCACGCCGGGCGTGCCGTTGCCGCTGGCCTGGTTGTTGGAGTTCGACGGAAAGCCCGTGCCACTGTCGTTCTGCAGGCCCATCTCGAGCCAGAAGTTGGCCGAGTAACCGCCGCCGAGGTCTTCCGTGCCGCGAAAACCGAGGCGGCTGAACATGTTGCCGCTGTTGCCCAGCTGCGTCTTGTGGGCCGATCCGTTGCCGCTGCCGCGCGTGTAGACCACGGAGGCGTCGACGACGCCGAACAGCGTCACGGAAGATTGGGCCAGCGCTCCGCCAGCCGCGGTGGCCGCAGCCATCGCGATCAAGTACTTTTTCATTGAATGTCTCGGTTGGTTTTCTTCTCGGCCGTCTTGTGGGTTTTGGCCTCAGCTTCTCAAATGTCCAGCACCAGCCGCTCGCCCTTGCAGCGAGAGACGCAGATCATCATGGTCTTGTTGGACGCACGTTCGATCTTGGTGAGGATGCCGTCGTGGTGATCGACTTCGCCCTCGAGCACCGCCGTTTCGCAGGCGCCGCAGACGCCTTCCTTGCAGCTGTGGTCGGGGTTGAGGCCAGCGTCGATCAGGCTGTCGAGAATCGATTTGCCCGGAGGCACCTCGACGCTCTTGCCGCTCTTGGCGCACTGCACCACGCAGGTCTGCGTGGCGCTGGGCGCCTCCACATGCACGGCGGCGAAGCGTTCGATGTGGGCGTTGGCGTAGCCCAGTTGCTCGCAGCTCTTTTCGAAGGCGTCGAGCATCGGCGTGGGGCCGCAGCAGTAGTAGTGGCTGGTGGCGCCCTTGCCGCCCAGCAGCGACGCGAGGTCGGGCGGTGCGCCCTTCTCGTCGTCGAAGTGCCAGGTGAGCCGCACCGACTTCTCGGTGGCCAGCGCCTCGATGGCGTCGCAGAAGGCGGCTTCCTTGCGGGTGCGCGCGCAGTAGACGATTTCGACCGGTTGGCCGATGGCGATGAGCCGCTGCAGCATGCACCAGATGGGCGTCACGCCAATGCCGCCAGCCACCAGCACCGAGCGCTCGGCGCTCTCTTCCAGCTTGAAGTTGTTGCGCGGCGCCGAGATGGGCAGCGTCATGCCCACGCGCAGCTGCTGGTGCACGTAGCGCGAGCCGCCGCGGCTCTTGCGGTCGTTGAGCACGCCCACCACGTAGCGCTGGCGGTCGCTCGAGGGGTTGCACAGCGAGTAGCTGCGCACCAGCCCGTTGGGCAGGTGCAGGTCGATGTGGGAGCCGGCCTCGAAGGCGGGAAAGTCCACCGCCGGCGTGGCCGGCCGGAACTCGACGCTGACGATGCCGTCGGCCTCGTAGCGCATGGTGTGCACGAGGGCGTTCAGCGTGGGAGAAGACATGGCGATGCTCGCTTGCTTGCAGTTCAGGCCGTGGCGGCCTCGGCTTGCGCCAGCTGCGCCTGCGCGAGGTTGCGCATGTGGCGACGCAGGCGGACGATGCCCAGGTCGTGCTGGTACAGGTTCTCGTGCTGGTTGGCGTCGGCTTCCATCTCTTCGAGCATCACGCGGTCTTGTTCCAGCACGTGCCAGTGGCGCGCCTCGAGGCGGTTCTTGTAGAGGAAGCGCCAGGTGTCGCGCTCCCAGCCCGGCGACAGCTTGCGTGCGCGCCAGAAGAAGGTGGCCGTCATGCCATTCGCCATCGGCGAGAAGGCGCCGATGATGATGAAGTTGCCGCCGGGGCCGCCGGTCTTCGGGTACGGAATTTCCAGGCGCATCCAGTGGATGCCGGTGTCGGCCCACTCGGTCCAGTCGAAGTTGACGTTGCGCTGGCCTTCCTTCTCGAACACGAAGCCGATGTCGGTCGGGCGCACGCCGAACTTGGCGCTCGAGTCGCCCTCGGCCATCGAGTGCGACTGCTTGTGCAGGTAGGTGCCGTGCATCGGGTCCATCACGTTGTCCAGCACGTAGCGGTAGTCGCCCTTCCACTCCGTGTAGCACAGGAAGTTCGAGTACTCGGCCTCGTCGGTCAGCTGCTCGGGTAGCACCAGCGGCGGCGGCACGTCGACCGGCTCCTTCGAGTTGTAGAGGAACACCGCGCCCGCACGCTCCTGCACATGGAAGTGGCGCGTGGCGCGCGAGCCTTCGAGCTTGCAGCCGGGGCTGCCGGGCACGCGCGTGACCACGCCGTCGTGGCGCACTTCGACGCCGTGGTACGGGCACGAGAGCCGGTCGCCCAGCACCACGCCCTGCGACAGCGGTGCGCCGCGGTGCGGGCAGCGGTCTTCCAGTGCGTGCAGCACGCCTTCACCGTCACGCCACAGCGCGATCTTGCGGCCGAGGCGGCGCAGGGAGATGGGGTTCTCCTTGATGAAGTGCGAGGGGCAGATCGGGTACCAGAGGTCCTTCAGGCCGATCTCGAGCAGGTGGTCGACCGGATCGGCAGGGGCCGGTGCGACGGGATGGATGGCGATGGTCATGGTGGTTCTCCTCAGGCGGCCAGCGTGGCCATTTCCTTGCGGTACAGCGCCTCGGTCCATGCGAGGCCGCCCGGCGTGGCCAGGCCGCTGTCATTCAGGCGCTGCACGAGGCCCGGCAGGTCATGGATGCCGTCGGCGTAGGCGCGTTCGATCACGTCGCCCAGCAGGTCTTCGTAGGTGGTCGCGGGGCGCTGGCGCGCCTGGTGCGGTTGGAGAAAGCGGTCTTGTTGCATCGTGAGCCTCCGTAAGCGAGGGGAAAAATTTCAGGCAGCGGCAGCGCCCTGCGCCGGCACGCCCAGCGGCGCGGCCCAGGCGTCGTAGGCGTACACCCAGTCGGCGTTGCCGCCTTCGCGCAGCCAGTTGTTGCCGCGCGAGCCGAGCTGCACCTGGCTGGCGCGCTCGATGCGGGCGGCCTGGTAGGCCTGCAGCGCGGCGGGGATGCCGGCCATGGCCACGCCGTCGAGGTGGCGCGACAGCACCACGGCGTCTTCGATGGCCATGCCGGCGCCCTGTGCCATGAAGGGCAGCATCGGATGCGCGGCATCGCCCAGCAGCGCCATGCGGCCCTGCGCCCAGGCAGGCATGGGGTCGCGCTCGTACAGCGCGGTCTTCAGCACCGTGTCGCAGGCGTCGAGGAGCGCGCGCGCCTCGGGGTGGTAGGCCACGTACTGCTCGCGCAGCTCGTCGACGCTGCCCGGCGCGGTCCACGACTCGAGGTGCCAGGTGTCCTGCGGCGTGGTGGCGAAGATGAAGATGTCCTTGCCGCGGTTCAGCGGGAAGGTGACGATCTGGCTCTGCGGGTTCGGGCCCCACCACTTGGTGAAAGCGCCCAAGTTGGGCACGCCGGCCACGCGCTCGGCCGGCACCACGGCGCGGTAGGCGACGATGCCCGTGAAGCGCGGGCTCTCCGCGCCGAACATCGCGGTGCGCACGCCCGAGTGGATGCCGTCGGCACCGATCAGCACGCCCACGCGAGCGCTGGAGCCGTCGCTGAACGACAGGGTCACGCCGTTGTCGTCGGCCGCGATGGTCTCGGCTCGCTTGCCCAGCGCCACGCGCTCGGCGGGGAACATGTCGGCCAGCGCGGCCAGCAGATCGGCGCGGTGGATGGTGAGCTGCGGCGCGCCGTAGCGCTGTTCGGCCGAGTCGGCCATTTCCAGGCGCGAGGTTTCCTCGCCGCTGTCGTAGGTGCGGCTGATGCGGTGCGACGGGCGCGCCGCCGTCACGCGGGCGGCGTCGCCCACGCCCAGGCCGTCGAGCGCGCGCACGGCGTTCGGCGTGAGGTTGATGTCGGCGCCGACGCGGGCGAACTGCTTGGCCTGCTCGAACACGACCACGTCGTGCCCCGCACGGCGCAGTGCGATGGCGGCGACCAGGCCGCCGATGCCGGCACCGACGATGCCGATGGTGGATTCGCTTGTCTGCATGGTCTCTGTCTCTCTTTGTTCTTGGGCGTGGCTCACTCGGCCACGATGTTGCGGGCCTTGATGATCCGGGCCCAGACGGCCGTCTCATCGCGGATGTGGGCAGCGAACTCGGCGGGCTTCATGGCCGCGTCGGTCATGCCCTGTGCCTTCAGGCGCTCGCGCACGTCGGGCTGGGCCAGCATCTCGGCCGCGTCCTTGGCGAGCTGCTCGACCACCGCGGGCGGCGTGCCCTTGGGGGCCAGCAGGCCGTACCACGAGGTCACGGCGACGCCCTGGATGCCCTGCTCCGCCAGCGTGGGAATGTCGGGCGCGGCGGCGCTGCGCTTGGCTTCGGTCACGCCCAGCGCGACGAGCTTGCCGTTCTTGATGAAGGGCATGGTCGCGGGCAGGTTGCTGAACATCAGCGGCACCGAGCCGCCGAGCACGTCGTTGAGCGCGGGCGCCGTGCCCTTGTAGGGCACGTGCAGCAGGTCGATGCCGGCCTGCTGCTTGAACAGCTCGCCCGCCAGGTGCAGGCCGCTGCCCACGCCGGGCGAGGCATACGACAGCGTGTTGGGCTTGGCCTTGGCCATCGCCACCAGTTCCTTCGCGCTCTTGATGCCCGAGGCCGGCGAGGCCACCAGCACGTTGGGCGCCTTGGCGAGCATGGTGACGGGCACGAAGTCCTTCTCGATGTTGAACGGGAAGTTCGGCATCAGCGTCGGGTTGATCGTGAGGTTGCCGGCCGGCACCACGAGCAGCGTGTGGCCGTCGCCCTTCGCACGCTTGACCTTGTCGATGCCGATGTTGCCGGCCGCGCCCACCATGTTCTCGACCACGGCCGCCTGGCCGTAGCGCTTGGCCAGGCCGTCGGACAGGATGCGGGCCAGCGTGTCGACCGGGCCGCCGGGCGGGAACGGCGAGACGATGGTGAAGCGGTCGCTCGACAGCTGCTTGTGCGCGTCGCTCTGTGCGTGCGCGGGCAAGGCGATGGCCAGCGCCGCGGCGGCCAGCAGGGAGAAAGAAAAACGTCGTTGCATGAGGGTCACCGGGTTCACTTCTTTTCCGTCAGGAAAGCACCTTTCGGGCCTTCCGCGTTCTTCTGGCGGCGGGTGTGGCCATCGAGGCCGCCATCGACTGCCCATTCGGCGAACACGGTCGGGCCGGGTTCGAACTCGCGCGGCTGCCAGTCGGCGGTGAGCTGGTCTTCGTCGGCGTAGTACTCGATGAGGCCGCCGGCCGGGTTCTTGAAGTACCAGAAGTACGCCGACGACACCGGGTGGCGGCCCGGGCCCAGCTGGGTGTCCCAGCCGCAGCGCGAAAAATGCAGGCCGCCGCCGAACACCTCGTGGATGTCGCGCACGGTGAAGGCCACGTGGTTGAGCCCGCGCTTGCCCGAAGGAATCTGCAGCAGGAACAGGTCGTGGTGGCCGCCCTCGGGCGCGCAGCGCATGAACGCACCGCGGTTCGGGTAGCCGTCGGACGACACGAAGCCAAAGCGCTGCGCGTAGAACGCGCTCGTGCCCTTCACGTCGCTCACGAAGAACACGACGTGGCCGACCTCGATCGGCGTGGCGCGTTCGTAGATCGGTGCGGGCTGGTTCACGCGCGGCTTGGCGTTCCAGGTGTTCATGGCGCCGCAGTCGACCTCGACCGCGCGCTTGCGGCTGACCTGCAGGCGCACGGCCAGGCCGTTGGGGTCGGTGCAGCCGATGCGGCGCGCGCCGTCGACCGTGGTGTCGATGAAGGCCGGGTCTTGCGCGATGGCGGCGGCGTAGCGGTCCAGGTCGGCGTCGCTTTCCACGCCCCACACCACTTCGCGCAGCGTCGGGCCCTCTTCCATCGCGGGCGGCAGGCCGGGCTTGTCCCACGCCGCAACGACCACCTTGCAGCCGTTGAGGCACTCGAAGACGAGTTCGTCGGCGGCTTCGGACGTCAGTGAAAGGCCCCAGTCCTGGAAGAACTGGCGGCAGGCGGGCAGGTCGTCCGCGCCGTAAGTGATCTGGTCGATGCCAAGTACGCTCATGATTTTTCGCTCTCGTTCAGTTCGCCCAAGGCAGGGGCTGCTCGTTCGTGCCCCAGTACATGCTCTTCTGTTCCATGTACTGGAAGATGCCTTCGCGGCCCTTCTCGCGGCCCAGGCCGCTGTCGCGCCAGCCGCCGAACGGCGTCGAGACCGAGAACTGCTTGTAGGTGTTGACCCAGACCGTGCCGGCCTGCACCGCGCGGCCCAGCTTCCAGGCGCGCTTGAAGTCGCGGCTCCACACGCCCGCGGCCAATGCGTAGACGCTGTCGTTGGCCTGCGCGATCAGTTCTTCCTCGTTGTCGAAAGGCATCGCGACCAGCACCGGGCCGAAGATTTCTTCCTGGCTGATGCGGGCGTTGTTGGTCAGGCCTTCGAGGATCGTCGGCTGGTAGAAATAGCCTTTGTCGTAGTCCGCGCCATGCGGGCGCACGCCGCCCGTGCGGATGCGCCCGCCCTCGGACACGCCCAGGTCCACATAACGCTCGATGCCCTCGCGGTGCTTGGCCGTGATGAGCGGCCCCATCTGCGTGCGCTCCGACGCCGGGTCGCCCACGCGCAGCGCATTGGCACCTTCGGCCAGCCGCGTGAGGAACTCGTCGTAGATGCCGCGCGCGACAAACAAGCGCGAGCCCGCGATGCACGACTCGCCCGACGAACTGAAGATGCCGTACAGCACGCCGTTCACCGCATGGTCGAGGTCGGCGTCGTCGAGCACCATGGTGGGCGACTTGCCGCCGAGTTCGAGCGACACCGGCATCATCTTGTCGGCCGCGATGTGGGCGATGTGCTTGCCGGTGGTGGTGCCGCCGGTGAACGACACGCGCTTGACCAGCGGGTGCTTGGTGATCGCGTCGCCAATCACCGAGCCCCTGCCCGGCAGCACGCTCACGATGCCCTTGGGCACGCCGGCCAGCTCGCAGATGCGCGCCAGTTCCAGCGCCATGAGCGGCGTGACTTCGGCGGGCTTCACGACCACCGCGTTGCCGGCGGCCAGCGCGGGCGCCAGCTTCTGCGCTTCGCTCGCGATGGGCGAGTTCCACGGCGTGATGGCCGCGACCACGCCCATGGGCTCGTGCACGCTCATCGTGACGAAGGCGCCGCGCGAGGGCGTGATGGTTTCTTCGAGCGTCTCCAATGCGGCGGCGAAGAACTGGAAGGTGCCCGCGGCGCTGGCCACGAGGTTGCGCGTTTCGCTGATCGGCTTGCCGTTGTCCAGGCGCTGCTTCTGCGCGAGCGACTCGCCCTCTTCGCGGATCAGCTGGGCCACGCGGTGCAGCACGGCGGCGCGCTCGTGCGGCAGGCGCTGGGCCCAGCCGCTGGTGCGAAAGGCGTGGTCGGCGCGCGTGATGGCTTCTTCGACATCGGCCAGGCTCGCGGCCTTCAGGCGCGCGATGGGCTCGCCGGTGGCCGGGTACAGGCTTTCGTAGACGTCGCCGCCGCCCAGGCGCCATTCGCCGGCGATGCAGATCGGAAGGAGTTCGGTGGAGATCATGGGGTGGCTCAGATGGCAAGGGGCGCGACGCGGTTGCGCAGCGCGCGCACGGCGCTGTACACGGTCAGGGCCGAGGTCTTGGGGTTGGCCGCGAGCGGCTTGTTGCGCATGGTCAGCGCGAAGCTGCCGAAGGCGCCTTCGGCCTCGACGGTGTGCACGTTCTCGGTGGTGGCCGGGTCGGCAATGAGGCGCACCAGCGTCTGGTCCAGGCCCAGGCCCGCGAGCGACACGGTGGCCGCCACGTTGGCGTTCTTCGGGTAGAGCAAGGCGGCTTCGCGCGCGCTGCCTTCGAAGATGACGGTTTCGTGCGCCAGCGTGTCCAGGTTGCGGCCCTGCTCGGCCGGCGTGCCCTTCCAGGCCTGCGGCGGCTTGCGGCCGGTGTAGCGCACGCTGTCCAGGCCGCCGATGCGGGCCGCGGCCAGTGCGTCGATGCCGCCGATGGCGCCGGGAATCAGCTGCACCTGCGTGCGGCCGGCAACGGCGGCGGCTTCGAGCTTCTCGGCGAAGCCCGTGGCCGACAGCGCCCCCACCGACGCCACCACGCAAGGCGTGCCGCGGGCCAGCGCGGGCAGCACGTGCTCCTCGATGGCGGCATGGCCGGCGGTCTCGACCACCAGGTCGATGCCGTCGGCGGGCACGGCGCTGCCCACCTGCGCGCCAGGGGCGACCTTCTGCGCGGCGGCGATGCCTTCGGCCGGCACGACGATGGCCACCACCTTCAGGGCGGGATCGCCGCGCAGCAGTTCGAGCACCGAGGTGCCGATGGCTCCGCAGCCGACGAGGGCGATGCGCGTGATGGCAGTGGTCATGCGTGGGGCTCCGCGTTCGCTCACTTGGCCGCGCCGAGCGCGGGAATCTGCGTGACCGTGTTGGTCGGCGGGCCGGCGAAGCTGGTCTTGAAACCGCCGATCGACAGCATGTCGATCTCCAGCAGGAACGGGCCGTCGGCGGCGAGCGCCTGGTCCAGTTGCGCCGGCAGGTCGGCCAGGTCTTTCACGCGGGCGTGCGGCAGCGCGATCGACTTGCACAGCAGGTCGTAGTCGGGCGTGTGCAGCTCGGCGTAGCACTGGCGACCGCCGTACTGCGCGTCCTGGATGTTCTTGATCACGCCGTAGCTCTTGTCGTTCATGAGCACGATGACCATGGGCGCCTTCTCCTGCACCATGCAGGCCAGCTCGCCCAGGTTCAGGATGAAGCCACCATCGCCGGCCAGGCAGAAGGTCTTGCGGCCCGAGCCCGTCACCGCCGCGCCGATGGCCGCGCCGATGGCCATGGGCATGCCCTGGCCGATGCCGCCGCCCGTGGCATGCACGCCGGCGCTGGGTTCGAACACGCGCAGCTCGCGGTTGCCCCAGGTGCTGTTGGACACCGTGACGTCGCGCACCCAGTTGAACTTGCGGCCGGCCACCGACTGCAGCTGGCGCACGAGCTCGGCGTACGGGCCGAGGCCGTCGCGCAGCGTGGCCACGGCCTGGTCGTGCGCGGCGCGCAGGTCGACCAGCAGCTGCGGGTCGGCCTGGTACTTCGCGGCTTCGAGGCGGTCGGCCAGGCCGTCGAGGGCCAGCGCGGAATCGCCGCAGACAAAGGCTTCGGACGCATAGCAGCGGCCTTCGGCGGCGGCATCGGCATCGATGCGGTACAGCGGGCGCGGCAGCTTCAGTTCGTACTTGAGCGTCTCGTTGCCGCGCAGGCGCGAACCGACCACGAGCATCGCGTCGCAGGTTTGATAGAAGGCCTCGACCGGCTTCTGGATGTTGTAGGCGCCGAGCGAGCCGGCGTCGTCCTCGGGCACCGTGCCGCGGCCCTGCGTGGTCGTGACCACGCCGAAGCCCAGCTTCTGCAGACGCTGGATCGCACTGCGCGCATGGCGGGCACCGCCACCGACCCACAGCAGCGGACGCTTGGCGGTGGCCAGGCGCGCGGCCAGTGCATCGAGGCCGGCGGCCGAAGGCACGGGGCGCTCGATGGGCAGCGGCGACAGGTCGGCCGGCATGGTCGTGAGCGCCGACTGGATGTCGATCGGAATCTCCACGCTCACCGGGCCGGTCGGCGCCGTCATGGCGAGCTGCACCGCGCGCTTGAGCGTGCCCAGCACCGTCTCGACGCTGCGCACGCGCAGCGCGGCCTTCGACACGGCCTTGAGCATGGTGAGCTGGTCGGGCGCCTCGTGGATGTACGACATGCCCTTGTCCAGGTACGGCGTCTCGATCTGGCCCGTGATGTGCAACAGCGGCGCACCGGCCGTCAGCGCCTCGACCATGCTGCCGGCGATGTTGCCCGCGGCCGGGCCGGTGCTGGTGATGCACACGCCCAGGCTGGCGGTGGAGCGCGCATAGGCGTCCGCCATGTTGCCCGCGCCGGCTTCGCCGCGTGCCGAGATGAAGCGCACCGTGCCGCGCTGCGCGAAGGCATCGAGGATCGGCATGTTGTGGATCGAGATCACGCCGAAGGCTGCCTTGACGCCGCACTGCTCGAGGAACGCGGCGACGACGGCGCCGACCGTGACGGTGTTGTTGGGGTTATGCATGGCGGGAATGGCCTCCGGAGATGTCGATGTGGCTGCCGGTCGTGTACGACGCGAGCGGTGAAGCAAGGAAAAGGATCGCGCGCGCGGCTTCGGTCGGAAGCCCCAGGCGACCCAGCGGGATGTGTTTGGTGGTGGCGAGCTGGCGGCTCCAGGCGGCCCAGTCCTGCGACTTGTCTTCGCGCGCCTCGAAGCGGCGGCGCCACTGGCCCGACTCGACCAGGCCGATCAGGATGCCGTTGACGCGCACGCCCTGCGGCGCGAACTCGGTGGCCATGGAGCGCACGAGGTTCAACAGGCCCGCACGCGCGGCCGAGGTGGCGACCATGTGCGGCTCGGGCTGGCGTGCCAGCAGCGAGTTGGCGCAGACGATGGCGGCATCGCCCAGCACGGCGCGCTGCGCCGTGAGCTGCGGCAGGAAGGCGCGCGTCGGGTGGATGACCGAGAAGAACTTCAGGTGAAGCTCTTGCATCCAGGCCGCGTCGTCGGTGTCGGCGAAGGTGGAGACACGCCCCTGCCCTGCGTTGTTGACCAGCATCGAGGCCGGGCCGAGCGCGGCCTCGCTGGCGGCGGCGAAGGCGCGCACCGAGGCGGCGTCGAGCACGTCGCAGGTCTGCGCGAACAGCTTGGCGTCGGGGTACTGCGCGCGCAGGCCGGCCACGGCGGCATCGAGCCGTTCGGCGTTGCGCCCGCACAGCGCCACGGCGGCGCCGCAGCCGAGCAGCAGCTCGACGGTGGCCAGGCCGATGCCCGACGACCCGCCCGTGACCACGGCCACGCGGCCGGCCAGTGCGTCGGCGGCGAAGAAGGAGGAAGGGGCGGAGGTCGTCATGGTCAAACGGAAATCAGTCGTCAGGCGCTGCGCAGCGGCACCACCTTGCTGGTGCGCGCGGGCGAGTAATTGAGCAGGCCCGAGATCTCGTCGGCGGTGCCGCGCACGCGCTGCACCATCTCGTCCATGCGGTTCTCGTCGATGTGGCCCGAGGTGATGGTGGCGCCCAGCGCCGCCACGATGTGGCCGCTGTGGTCGCGCACCGGCGCGGCGATGGTCGAGATGTTCGATTCGAAGAAGCCCTCGCCCAGCACATAGCCGCGCTGGCGGTCGGCCTGCACCATGTCGAACAGCTCGTTCACGGTCTTGGGCGTGCTCGGCGAGAAGGTCTCGAGCTTGTCTTCGGGGTACAGCGCGCGCAGCTGCGGCAGCGTGAGGTCTTCGAGCAGGATGCGGCCCAGCACCGTGGCGTGGGCCGGCAGGCGCGTGCCCACGGTGACCGAGCTGGCGAAGGGCGTGGCCGGCGCCACCTTGGCGACGTAGACGATCGAGCGGCCGTCGCGCACCACCAGGTTGCAAGGCGTGCGCAGTTCGTCGCACAGGCGGTTGAGCAGCGGCGTGCCCAGCTGCGTGAGTTCCAGCGAGGCCAGGTATTCGAAGCCCAGGCGCAGCACGGCCAGGCCCAGGCGGTAGTCGCGCCCGCCCTCGGCGCGCTCGAGGAAGCCCATGTTCTCCAGCGTGGTCAGCAGGCGGAAGACGGTCGAGCGTGGCAGGTCGAAGCGGCGCGCCAACTCGGGCGCGGAGAGCGTGCGGCTCTCGCGGCTGAACTCGCACAGCACGCGCAGGCCGCGCTCCAGCGCGGGCACGTTGTAGCGGTCTGCGCCCTCTTCCATCACTTCGTTGTCGGTGGCCATCTTGGAATTCCTCTCGGTTGTCTTGTTCGTGTCGGGTCAGCCGGCGAGCGATTCGCGCAGCAAGGCGGCGACGGCCTGCGGTTGTTCCACATAGCCGGCGTGACCCGCATCGTCCACCAATTCGAGGGGCACGCCGCAGCGGCGCGCGACTTCTTCGCAGGCAGCCGGCGGCGTGACGACGTCGAGCGCACCGCAGGCCACGCGCACGGGCATCGGCGGCGGCAGGTCGGCCAGCAGGTCGGCGTTGCACAGCAGCTCGACGGCCTGGCGGTAGCCGTGGTCGTTCAGGCGCGCCATGTTCCAGCGCACCCACTGGCGGGCGTGTTCGCTTGCACCGTCGGACACGAGCCGGCCTGCACGCTTGGCGGCCATGCCGGCAATGCCGAGGTCGTCGAGCGTGGCCAGGCGTTCGGCGCGCACCTTGGCGCGGGCGTCGATGCGCGCGGCGGCGCCGTAGCCGATGGCGGGGCTCACGAGCACGAGGCGGCGGATGCGGGCACTGGCGCTCGCATCGCTGCGGGCGGCCGACGCGGCGACGATGGCGCCCAACGAATGGCCGACGAGCACGCAGGAACGGATCGACAGCGCATCGAGCATTTCTTCAAGGCGCGCGGCGTAGTCGGCGGCGGTCGGCGCGGCCGAGGCCAGCGGCGTCGAGCGGCCGTAGCCCGGTGCATCCCAGGCGATGAGGCAGGCCTGCGGCGCCAGCAGCGCCGCGGTGTCGAGCCACGAGGCCGCGCCCGAGCCGATGCCGTGCAGGCACACGATGACCGGGCCCTGCCCGCATTCGCGCACCGACACCACCGCGCCGCCGCCCACCGCGACGTCGCGGGCCGGAAAGCGCGCGTCGAGCCGCGCCAGCTCGGAAGCCGGCAGGGTCTGCGCGGGGATGTCGACGGTGCTCATGGCCTGTTCGCTCGCTGGCTCGCTCGCTCAGCGCTTGATCTTGGCCAGCGGGTGGTCGGCGGGGTACGTCGGCGTGACGGGCTTCTTGGCGCCGAGCATCACGCACATCAGCGCGTCTTCGTCGCCGATGTTGATCTCTTCGCGGTACACGCCGGGCGGCACCGAGATCAGGTCGCGGTCGGTCATGATGGTTTCGAAGCGCTCACCGTCCTTCTCGATCACGACCTTGAGCTTGCCGCGGATCAGGAAGAACACCTCTTCCACGTCGGTGTGGATGTGCGGCGGGCCTTCGTGGCCGGCCGGGATCACCATGGTCGAGAAGGTGAAGTGCTCCGAGGGCACGGTGTTGGTGTCGGCCGCGACACCGGTGCCGCCGGTGCCCACGTAGCGCATCTGCGCGCGGCGGAACTTGGGGTCGAAGTCGGCCTGGAACTTCAGCGCGTCCCAGTCGTACTTGCGGGTTTCGTAGCGGGCGATGCGGGTGTTCATCCACTCGGCCAGGCTGCTGCCCTCGGGCTGCGCCAGAGTGTTGTTGATCTTCTGCTGTTCGGACAAATCGCTCATGGGTGTACTCCTTGGTCGGGAAATTCGGTCGGTGGTGACGGGTTCAGTGCATCGCGAAGCCGCCGTTGACGGCGAGCAGCTGGCCGGTGACGAAGCGCGCCAGGCCGGACAGCAGGAACACGGTCGCGCCGCAGACGTCGGCCGCCTGCTGCTCGCGCGGGATGGCGCGGCCTTCGAGGTACTTCTGGTGGCGCGCCATCGGCACGTACTCGGTGGCCTCGACCAGCGTGAGGCCGGGCGCCACGGCGTTCACCGTGATGTTGTCGCCGCCCCATTCGCGCGCCAGCGAGCGCGTCATGGAAATGACGGCGCCCTTGCTCGAGGCATAGGCCAGCAGGTTGGGTGCGCCCCACAGCGCCGTGTCCGACGCCAGGTTGACGATGGCGCCACGGCCGCTGGCCGCCAGCGCGGGGCGGCAGGCGCGACCCATGAGCCAGCTGCCGCGCACGTTGACGTTCATCACGCGGTCCCACATGTCGATCTCGAGCTGGTGCGCGTCGCGACCGCCCGAGTTGGTGATGGCGGCGTTGTTGACGAGGCCGTCCAGGCCGCCGAGCAGGCGCACCGCCTCGGCCGCGCCCGCCTCGATGGAGGCCGGGTCCGACAGGTCGATCGCCAGCGCGTGCGCCGTGCGGCCGGCATCGCGCAGCACCTTGGCTTCGGCCTCGGCCAACTCGCCGAGGATGTCGGCCAGCACCACGCTCGCACCCGCCGCGGCCACGCACTGCGCAAACGCCAGGCCCAGGCCGCGCGCACCGCCGGTCACGAGCACGCGGCGGCCGGCCAGCAGGTTGGCGGGCATCTCGGCCAGCAGCGACTGCAGGCTGGAGGGATCGGCGATGGCTTTGAGGTCGGTCATGGCGGGCGTCTTTGTGAGGTTCAGTCGGCCTGGATGCCGAGTTCCTTGATGACCTTGCCGAAGCGCGCGAAGTCGGCGGCGTTGGTCTTGGCCAGCACGTCGGCGTCGCCGCCCACGGGCGTGGTGCCCAGCACGGCCATGCGCGCGACGATCTCGGGCATCTTCAGGATCTCGTTGAAGTGGCCGTTGAGCGTCTTCACGATTTCGGGCGGCAGGTTGCGCGGGCCCCACAGGCCGTTCCAGGCGGTGAGCTCGACGTCCTTGTAGCCCAGCTCGGCGAAGGTCGGCACCTTGGGCGCGAGCGGCGAGCGCTCGCGCGAGGCCACGGCCAGCGGGACCATCTTGCCGTTGGGCATGTAGGGCGCCACCGGGCCGAGCGTGATGAAGGTCACCGGCACGTGGCCGCCGAGCACGTCGTTCACGGCGGGCGCCACGCCCTTGTACGGCACGTGCGCCAGGCTGGTGCCCGAGGCGCGGGCGAACATTTCGCCCAGGATGTGCATCGGCGAACCGCTGCCCGGGCTGGCGTAGCTCAGCGACTTGCCGCCCTTGGCTGCGGCCACCGCGTCCTTCAGGCCGGTGTAGCCCTTGGCGCCGCTGGCCACGAGGAACAGCGGCAGGTTGCCGGTCTGCACGATCGGCGTGAAGCCGTTGAGCACGTCGTAGCCCGAGGCGCTGCCGGTCTTGAGCACCAGCTGCGCGATCGAGAAGGTGCTGGGCGCGAGCAGCAGCGTGTAGCCGTCGGGCGCGGCCTTCGACACGAAGGCGCTGCCGATGATGCCGCTGGCGCCGGGCCGGTTGTCGACCACCACGGGCTGGCCGACACGGGCCGAGAGCTTCTCGGCATACAGGCGCGCCAGGGCGTCGGTGTCGCCACCCGCCGGATAGGCAACGACCAGCGTGATCGGCTTGCTGGGGTAGGTGTCTGCCCAGGCGAATCCGGAAGCGCAAGCGGCGGCCAGGGAGACGGCAGCGGCGATGGCGAGGCGGCGAGTGTGTGTCATCGAGGGTCCGTGGAATCGGTGGTTTGTTTCACTAAAGAAACAACGATTTATTAATGGAACACCGCGAGAATACCGATGAAGACAACTTCATGACTAGGTAAAAACCCTAGTTGAGGTGAAGCCGGCGTGCGCGGCCCACGAAAAAGGGCGGCCGTTTCGGGCCGCCCTTCGAGGGGGAAAGCGGGGTTGGGCTACCCGCCGTAGCGCGCCACGGTCAGGCCTTCCATGTCGATCTCGGGCGCCCTGCCCGCGACCAGGTCGGCCATCACGCGGCCGGTGCCGGCCGCCATGGTCCAGCCGAGCGTGCCGTGGCCGGTGCTCAGCAGCAGGTTGGGCACGCGGGTGGCGCCGATCACCGGCGTGCCGTCGGGCGTCATGGGACGCAGGCCGGTCCAGAAGGACGCATCGCGCACCGGGCCGCCGCGCGGAAACAGGTCGGTCACGACGTGCTCGAGCGTGTCGCGCCGCCGCGCGTCGAGCGCCAGGTCGAAGCCCGAGAGCTGCGCGGTGCCGCCCACGCGGATGCGATCGCCCAGGCGCGTGACGGCGACCTTGAAGGTCTCGTCCATCACGGTGGATTCGGGCGCGCCGCTCGCGTCGGTGATGGGCACCGTGATCGAGAAGCCCTTGACCGGGTAGACCGGCAGGTCGATGCCCAAGGGCCGCACCAGCGCGGGCGAGTAGCTGCCGAGCGCGACCACGTAGCGGTCGGCGGTGAAATGGCCCTGGTCGGTGCGCACCCCGGTCACGCCCTTCCCCGCTTCGTGTTCGATGGCCTGGATGTTCACGCCGAAGCGGAATTGCACGCCCTCGGCTTCGGCCAGCTTGGCGAGTGCCTGCGTGAACTTGAAGCAATCGCCGGTCTCGTCGCCCGGCAGGCGCAGGCCGCCGACGAACTTGTCCTTCACGGCGCCGAGCGCGGGCTCATGCAACACGCAGCCGTCGCGGTCGAGCACCTGGTAGGGCACGCCCGATGCCTTCAGCACCTCGACGTCCTTCGCGGTGCCGTCGAGTTGCGCCTGCGTGCGAAAGAGCTGCAACGTGCCCTGCATGCGCTCGTCGTAGCGGATGCCGGTGTCGGCGCGCAGCGCCTTCAGGCAGTCGCGGCTGTATTCGGCCAGCCGCACCATGCGGCCCTTGTTGAGTTCGTAGCGCGCCTGCGTGCAGTTGCGCAGCATCGACAGGCCCCAGCGCCACATGGCCGGATCGAGCATCGGCTTGATGACCAGCGGGCTGTGCTGCATGAGCATCCACTTGATCGCCTTGACCGGCACGCCGGGCCCGGCCCAGGGCGCCGAGTAGCCGGGCGAGACTTCGCCGGCATTGCCGAAGCTGGTTTCGAGCGCGGGCGCCGGCTGGCGCTCCAGCACCGTCACCGCGTGCCCGGCGCGCGCCAGGTAGTACGCCACCGAGGTGCCGATGACACCGCTGCCGAGAATCAGGACCTGCATGACAACCCCTCCCTCTTGAAAGCCGCCATGGCCTGAGGGTACAGGCTTGGCGCTCAGAGACCCAGCGAGTCCTGCAGTTCGCGCGCCGTCCAGCGCTTCGGCTGTTGTGGCCAGGCCTCGAGCAAGGCGACCATGCGCGCGTTGCGCGGTGCGCTCAGGCCGTGCTCCTGCGCGAGCCGCACCACCTCGCCGCTCAGTGCGTCGATCTCGGTGCGACGCCCCAACGCGAGATCATCGGCCATGCTGGAGCGAGCCTTGGCGTCGATGCGCAGCATGCGCGCCGCGACGATGCGAAACAGCCAGTCGGGCAGTCGCAGCAAGCCCGGCAAGCGCCGCGCCGGTACGGCCGCCACCTGCGCGGGCACGATGCCGCCCGTGCGCAGCACGCCCAGCGTTTCGTCGATGAGCGCCGCGAAGCAGCGGCGGTAGCCGCGCTGCATGAGTTCGTCGCGCAGCGGCAGGCCCGACAGCGCATTGACCGGGTTGTTGAGGTTGAGCAGCAGCTTGCCCCACTGCACGGGCAGCAGATCGGCATGCAGGTCGAGCGGCACGCCGGCGCGCTCGAACACGGGCAGCCAGTCGCGCAGCGCAGGGTCGTCTTCCGCGGCCAGCCGGCCGGGCGTGCCGCGGTGGAAGGCGCCGTCGTCGATCTCGGCCACGTTGTACGGCACCATGCCCGCACGAATGTTCAGCGACGGGCCGGCCTGCCCCGCGGCGGCGCAGTTCGAGATGCCGTTCTGCAGCGAAACCACCGTGGTGCCGGCCGGCAGCGCAAAGGCCAGCTCGCGCGCGGCCTCGGCCGTGGCGCCGCTCTTCACGCACAGCAGCACCAGCGCGGGCCGCGCACCCACCGGCACCTGCTCGCACAGGCGCAGCGTGGGCGCCGCCAGCTTGTGCCGGGCGCCGTCGAGGTCAGTGAGCGTGAGGCCGTGGCGCGCGAGCTTGTCGAGCACGCGCGGACGGCCGACGAAGGTGACGGGCACGCCCGCCGCGGCGAGGCTGCCGCCGATGAAACAGCCGATGGTGCCCGCCCCCATCACGAGCACTTCACCGGGGATCGCGTCGGACATGAAGTGCTGTGTGGGTAGTGAGCGGAAAGGACCTCAGGTCCGTTGGGCGACCCAGGCCTGCACCGATTGCAGTGCGGCCGGCAGGCCCGCGGCGTCGGTGCCGCCGGCCATGGCCATGTCGGGCTTGCCGCCGCCCTTGCCACCGACCTGCTGGGCCACGAAGTTGACCAGCTCGCCGGCCTTGACCTTGGCGATGCTGTCGGCCGTGACGCCGGCCGCGATCTGCACCTTGTCGCCGTCCACGGCGGCCAGCACGATGGCGGCGGTCTTCAGCTTGTCCTTGAGCTTGTCCATGGTGTCGCGCAGCGTCTTGGCGTCGGCGCCGTCGAGCTTGGCCGCGAGCACCTTGATGCCGTTGACGTCCACCGCCTGCGCGATGAGCTCGTCGCCCTTGGACGACGCGAGCTTGCCCTTGAGCGCACCCACTTCGCGTTCGAGCGTCTTGACCTGCTCGAGCACCTGCGAGAGGCGACCTTGCAGCTCGGCGGCCGGCGACTTGAGCGTGGCGGCCACGCTGTGCACGGTCGACTCGAGGTCTTGCAGGTACGACAGCGCGTTGGCGCCGGTGACGGCTTCAATGCGGCGCACGCCGGCGGCCACGCCGCCTTCGCTGACGATCTTGAACAGGCCGATGTCGCCCGTGCGGCCCACGTGGGTGCCGCCGCACAGTTCGCGGCTGGTGCCGATGTCGAGCACGCGCACGGTCTCGCCGTACTTCTCGCCGAACAGCATCATGGCGCCGGTCTTCTGGGCCGATTCGAGGTCCATCACGCGGGCCTGCGTGGGCGCGTTGTCCAGGATCTCGGCGTTGACGCGCTTCTCGATCTCGAGGATCTGCTCGCGCGTGACGGAGGCGTTGTGCGCGAAGTCGAAGCGCGTCTTGTCGGCATCGACCAGCGAGCCCTTCTGTTGCACGTGGTCGCCCAGCACTTCGCGCAGGGCCTTGTGCATCAGGTGGGTGACCGAGTGGTTGCGCATGGTGGCGGCGCGGCGCGCGGTGTCGACGGCGGCCTTGACCGCGTCGCCGACCTTCAGCGCGCCCTGCGTCTGCGTGCCGTGGTGGCCGAACACGTCGGCCTTGATCTTCTGCGTGTCGTCGACGCCGAACTGCACGCCTTCGGCCACGAGCACGCCCTGGTCGCCGACCTGGCCGCCACTTTCCGAATAGAACGGCGTGGTGTCGAGCACCACGATGCCGCTCTGGCCTTCCTTCAGCGCGTCGACGGCCACGCCGTCGAGGTACAGCGCGACGACCTTGGCGTTTTCTTCGAGGTGGTCATAGCCGGTGAAGGTGTTGCCCGTGCCGGCGTACTCGACGTTGCGGTCCATCTTGAATTTGCCGGCGGCACGGCCCGCGGCCTTCTGCTTTTCCATCGCGGCGTGAAAGCCCGCTTCGTCGACGCTCAGGCCGCGCTCGCGGCACACGTCGGCCGACAGGTCGAGCGGGAAGCCGTAGGTGTCGTGCAGCTTGAAGGCGACGTCGCCCGGCAGCACCTTGGCATCGCCGGCCAGCGCCGCGTCGAGGATTTCCATGCCGTTGGCGAGCGTTTCGAAGAAGCGTTCTTCTTCGGCCTTCAGCGTGTCGATGATGCGCTTCTCGTCGGCCACCAGCTTGGGGTAGGCGTCGCCCATCAGCTTCACGAGGTCGGGCACCAGCTTGTGGAAGAAGGGCTTCTTCTGGCCCAGCTTGTAGCCGTGACGGATGGCGCGGCGCACGATGCGCCGCTGCACGTAGCCGCGGCCTTCGTTCGACGGAATGACGCCGTCGGCCACCAGGAACGAGGTGGCGCGGATGTGGTCGGCGATCACGCGCAGCGAGTTGTTCGACAGGTCCTGCGTGCCGGTTTCGCGGCCGGCGGCCTTGATGAGCGCGTCGAAGATGTCGATTTCGTAGTTGCTGTGCACGTGCTGCAGGATCGCCGCCAGGCGCTCCAGGCCCATGCCGGTGTCGACGCAGGGTGCGGGCAGCTTCTTGACCGAGCCGTCGGGCTGCATGTCGAACTGCATGAACACGTTGTTCCAGATCTCGATGTAGCGATCGCCGTCTTCATCGGGCGAGCCGGGCGGGCCGCCGGGGATCTCGGGGCCGTGGTCGTAGAAGATTTCGGAGCACGGGCCGCACGGGCCCGTGTCGGCCATCATCCAGAAGTTGTCGGACATGTAGCGTCCGCCCTTGTTGTCGCCGATGCGCACGACGCGCTCGGGCGGCAGGCCGATTTCCTTGGTCCAGATGTCGTAGGCCTCGTCGTCCTCGATGTAGACGGTGGCCCAGAGCTTCTCGGCCGGCAGCTTGTAGACCTGGGTCAGCAGCTCGAAGGCCCACTTCAGCGAGTCGCGCTTGAAGTAGTCGCCGAAGCTCCAGTTGCCCAGCATCTCGAAGAAGGTGTGGTGGCGCGCGGTGTAGCCCACGTTCTCGAGGTCGTTGTGCTTGCCGCCGGCACGCAGGCAGGCCTGCACCGAGGCGGCGCGCACGTAGGGGCGCTTGTCTTCGCCGAGGAACACGTCCTTGAACTGGACCATGCCCGAGTTCGTGAACATGAGCGTCGGGTCGTTGCCCGGCACCAGCGAGCTCGAAGGCACCACCGTGTGGCCCTTGGAGGCGAAGAAATCGAGAAAGGTCTTGCGGATGTCCGCGACCGTGAATGTGGGCTGGCTCATCTTTGGATTTCGTCTGCTGTCGGGGGCGGCCTGGCGATGGCGACCCTGCGTCGAAACCACTGCGTTGAACCGGCCTAACTGCTTGATTTGCTTGAACAATCGATTATAGGTTTGCGCATGGTGCCCGGGCCCGCCGCGGGCCTTGCGCACGCGCGATCCGGGAGCCGGGGCTAATATGGACGGCTGAAGCGGTGCGCGCCCTCCCCGGCTGCAGCCTGTTTCTTCCCTGTTTTCATCGGCAACATGAATCAAGGAGCACGCATGGCGGGTCAGGCGTCGGAACACTGGAAGATCGAAGACCTCGATTTCTCCCGCATCGCACGCGAGCAGGTGCGCACGGACGAAAACCTCTTCTACCTGGTGGCGTCGGCCTCCTTCATCGAGAGCGGCTCCGACCTGTACACGCAGAACCTGGTCGACTTTTTCCGGGGCGACGACGAGGTCACCGAGTGGCTGTCGAACCACTGGGAGCAGGAAGAGCTGCAGCACGGCCGGGCCCTGCGCGCCTACGTGGACTACGTCTGGCCCGAATTTCCCTGGGAGACCGCCTACCGCGGCTTCCTCGACGAGTACGCCACCTACTGCAAGGTCGAGCTGCTGGCCCCGACCCGCGCCCTGGAAATGACCGCCCGCTGCGTGGTCGAGACCGGCACCGCCACCTACTACCGGGCCATGGCCCGCAGCACCACCGAGCCGGTGCTGCGCGACCTGGCCACCCGCATCGCGACCGACGAGGTCAACCACTACAAGCACTTCTACCGGTTCTTTCGCCGCTACCGCGCGCAGGAGCGGCTGAACCGTTTCCGCGTGATGGGCACCATCGGCCGGCGCACGCTGGAGCTGAAAAGCGAGGATGCCGACTGCGCCGTCCGCCACGTGCTGCAGGCCCGCGCCCCGCACCGCGCCGGCGACGCGGCCTACGTGCAGCAGCTGAGCGCGCACATGAACCGCACCATCCGCACCCACCTGAGCCCCGCCGCCACGCTGAAGATGCTGATGCGCCCGCTGGAGCTGCCGGCGCGGGTGCAGACGGTGATCCAGTACCCGATCCGGCAGTTCATGGAGCATGTCTTCCTGCGCTGACGGGCCAAAACCCCAGAAAACGCCGGAAAACGCGCAAAAAAAACCCAGCACGATGCTGGGCTGAATCTCTGGATTGCTGTCACGCACAGAGAACCCGCACTTGAAGCGAGTCCGCAAAATTTAGGGCCCGGGCCGCCCCCGGCTTGTCGGACAACACCGACAGTTCTGCACGATCGTGCGAACCGCGGGTATCCCCGGAAGCTCGAAAAAGTGCCAAATTCTTCACACTTTTTAACTTGTCCTACGGTTACGACATTTTTCAGCTGACATGCTGGGCGCGCGTCCTCGCCGAGGATGCACTTGCTGTCACGCAACAGGGCCGCAAAAGAAGAGCTCTCTGTTTGCCTTAGAGCGCGCCCCTTCGGGGGCCCCTCGAGATACCCGCTCCGGCGGGTATTTTTTTGCCCGCCACCGGGCCGGCCGTCGCCCTACCACATCGCCATGACGGGTTTTCCCAATCCGGTGGGGACAATGTTGTGGAAAACCGTGTGTGCAGCGCGCGAAACCCTTGCCTGGCGGGGCCTGCAACGCGGTGCCTGCGAAAGAGGCAGCGAAGGTAAAAAACCCGGAAAAATATTTTTCCCGCCCGTTTTCCCCTCCGAGCCCCGCCCGCCGCCGCCCCGAACGGCGCTGAAAGAATTCATCAGACTCCCATCCCGAAGCCCCCGCTAGCATCGAACGACCCGGGCGGCCAGCCTGCGCCGCGCCGGGGACCCAAGGGAGCAAAACATCGTGAAGTGGATCGTGGCTGGCTTCGTGGCGCTGGTTTTCTCAGTGCTGTCGTTCAACGCATTCATCGCCAACGACCTGAGCCGCCAGACCAGCGGCAACCGGCTCATCGCCATGCTGACCGACCTGTACGGCTGGCTGATGGGCACCCTGGGCGCCGTGCCGACGGGCGTGCTGTTCGCGGCGTGCGCCGTGGGCATCGTGGTGCTGGCGGTCCGGGACGGCAAGAAGGCGTCCTGAGCCATGCCGGTGACCACGCGCGTGGCCCTGCTCGACCCGCAAGGCACCACCGGACCCCAGCTGCTGCACAGCCTGCCCCGCCTGGGCTACGACACCCTGCGGTTCTCGAGTGCGGGCGACTTCTTTGCGTTGCTGGACAGCGGCCAACTGATCGACCTGCTGCTCCTGGTGGTCGAGAACGAGCTGGCTTCGCGCAGCCTCTTCGCCGCCTGCCGGGCGCTGAACATCCCGACGCTGCTCATCGTGCGCGACAGGCGCTGGGAACAGCTCATGCCCTGGCGCGACGCGCCGGGCTGGGACGATTTCATCGAGCTGCACGGCGCCGGCATCGACGACGCCATCAACGAACTGGCCTGGCGCATGCGCACCCTGCTGCTGCGCGCCCGGCAGGCCGCGCAGACCGCCGCCCTCGGCGCGGCGAGCTGGGGCCCCTACCGCTTTCTCGACATGGCCCACACGGTGCTGCTGCACGAGCGGCGCATCCGCCTGCAGCCGCGCCAGTACGCCTTCGCCGTCACGCTGTTCCGCAACGCCGGGCAGGTGATCACGCGCGAGTGGCTGTGGCAGTCGATCTGGGACAAGACCACGCCCTACGAAGGCACGCGCGTGCTGGACGTGTGCGCGGCCAACATCCGCAAGCGCCTGGACCTGTGCGCCGCGAACGGCTACGAGCTGCGCGCGGTCTACAAGCAGGGCTACCGGCTGGTGTCGGTGTTGCCTGGGCGCGAACCCGTCAAGGAGAGGGAGTTCACGCGAAGAGGCCGGCCACGCCATGCCGCCCTTGCCGTGAATTGCTGACAGGCCCGGCCCTGCATCGGGCCGGGCCCCGGGGGCGCGTCAGGCGTCCGCCCCCACGCGAATCAGACGCGCCGGCTTCAGCCGGCCGTCCAGCGACGCCAGCCAGGCGCCCAGGTCTTCGTTCGACACGGGCGTCAGCAGCAGCTCGAAGGAACGCTGCGCGCGCACCGCGACGGGCACCGACTCCACGCTCTCCAGCTCCGAGCGGTGCGTGAGGTACAGCAGCGGCAGCATCCAGTCGGCCGCCTGGTGCATGGCGGGCACGCGCGCCACCGTCTTCTGCGCGTCGGCGTGCAGCCCCACGATGACCCCATCGAAGCGCTGGCCCACCTCCAGCGCCTGGATCAGGTCGGCGATGCGCACGAAGGGAATGAAGTCGGCCCCCAGCGCCGTCAGCGAGTTGCCGGTACAGGCGCGCTGCAAGGCGTCGGAATCGACCAGCGCGATCCGGTACCCCGAGGGAGCAGGCGCGTTCATCGTCACTGCTCCCCTGCGATGTCGAGCTCGACGCGCCGGTTGGGCTGCAGGCACTGCAGCAGCGCCGGCGTGCTGCGGCTGCCTTCGCAGTCGGACACCACCGGCTGGCGCTTGCCCATGCCCGCGGTGCGGATCAGCTTGCGGTCCAGCCCCTGCTGCACCAGCAGGTCGCGCACGGTGTTGGCGCGCTCCAGCGACAGCGCCTCGTTGTAGGCGTCGCCGCCCAGCCGGTCGGTGTGGCCGGTCACCACGATGTAGTGCAGCGAGCGGAAGTTGTTGCGCAGCTCGACGGCCAGGTGCTCCAGCCGCGTGCGGCCCGCGGGCTGCAGGTCGGTGAGCGAGGCGCCGTCGAAGCGGAACAGGCCGTCTGCGTTGAGCGTGACCTTCTGCGGCGGCGCCAGCTTGGTGCTGGCCGGGATCGGCGTGGCCGCCGGCGGCTGTGCGAGCAAGGCGCAGTCGGGGTTCTTCCACCAGCCGCCGGTCATCAGCTCGCTGCCGTTGAAACGCACCATGTACTGGCAGGTGACGTGCTCGCTGCCCTTGCCCGTGTAGAAGTGGAAGATGTAGTTCCACTCGCGCACGCCCCACAGCCCTTCGCTGAAATGCGGCCAGCCCAGCAGCTCGCGCAGCTGGTCCTTGCCCATGCCGGGGCGCACGCGCTGGAACTTCTCGGTGCCCGGGAAGGCGCCCTGCTTCCACTTGGCGCTGTCCAGCACCGGAAACTCCTCAGGCCTGGGCGCCGCGGGCTTCTCGGCCGCGGCGCGCGCCTGCGCGTCCTTGTCGATGGCGGCGCCGGGCGAGGCGCAGCCCTGCAGGGCCGCAAGCAAGGCCGCCAGTGCGACGGCGGACAGGGTTCGGTTCATCTGCTTCATTCTGTTTCTCTCCCGCTTCAATTGAAGACCCACTCGGCGCCGACCGTGGCCGCGGCCCCGGCGCGGCTCATGCCCACGCCGCCGGTCACGCTCCAGCCGTTGTTCTCGGCCGTGCGGCGGAAGCTGATGCCCACCGCGCTCTCGCCCTTGAACGTGCCGTAGCCCACGCGCATCACCGTCTTGCCCGGCACCGAGGTGCCCGGCATCTGCACGGCCATGGCGGCGGCCACGCCGGCATACGCGTTCTTGGCGGTGTTGCGCAGCTCGTTGCCCAGCGCGTTGGTGCGCGCGTCGGTGTAGGCCATGCCGGCGGCGCCGGCCTGGTTCAGCTGCTGCACGTTGACCGCGTCGGTGGGCGCCACGCCCGGCGCCACGTTCTGCACCGTGACCGGGCCGGTGGAGGCCCCGTTGCCCATGGTCACGCTGTTGTAGTTGACGCTGCCGTCCACGTTCGTGTCGTAGCGCACCGCGCTTTGCTGCACGGCCTGCAGCTGGCGCACGTTCACCGCGTCGGTGGCCTGCGTGCCGCCGGCCACGTTGGTGATCTGGCGTTCGTTGCCGGCCGAACCGACCGACACCGCACCCTGCGCCGACTGCACCACGGTGTTCGAGAACATCTCGCGCTGCCCGTTCATGCCCGCGCGGTTGGCCACCGCGCCATCGCCCAGCGCCACGCTGTTGGCCGTGCTGGCCGTGCTGTTGGCACCCAGCGCGATGCTGCCGGCCGCCTTGACCTGCGCGTTGTTGCCGGTGGCGATGGCGTTGTTGCCCAGCGCGACCGCGTTCGGGCCGATGGCCACGCTCTCGGCGCCGGCGGCGTTCGAGTCGGCCGCCTTCGAGTTGGCGTGGAAGTACTTGATGCCGCCGCCACCGGTGGTCATGTTGTTGATCGCCTGGTTCGTCGCGTACAGCTGGCTGCCGTTCACCGCGTCGGTGCTGGTGGCGCTGATCTCGCCGGCCGCGACGTTGGTGAGCTGGCGCTCGGCATCCTTCGAACCGACGCTGACCACGCCCACCGGCTTGGTGCCGGCGAACTGGTAGGTCGTGCCCTGGAGCGTGACCTCCTTGGTGGGCTTGGCCTCCGCCGTGGTCGAGTCGTTGCCCAGCGCGACGCTGTTCTTCGTGGTGACCACGGCGCCGGTGCCGATGGCCACGCCCTGGTCGGCCTTGACGGCCGCGCCCGAGCCCACCGCCGTGCTGTCGGTGCCCGTGGACGTGGGCGCCACGTAGGTCGTCGGCGACCCGGTGATCCACTTGCTGCCCGCCGCTGCGGCCTGGCTGGCCACCGCCTGCAGCTGCGCCACGTTCACGGCGTCGCTCGGTGCGGAGCCGGCGGCCACGCCGGTGATCTGGCGGAACACGCCGTGGGCCGCGTCGCCCACGCCGACCGCACCCACGGTGCTGGTGGTGGCGGCGATGGCGTCCGCCTGCGCGGTGGTCGCCTCCGGCGGCACATAGCCCTTCACGCCGGCCGCGCGGTCGGCCACCGAGCCTGCGCCCAATGCCGCACCACCCGTCGCTGTGGCTGTGCTGCCTGCACCTACTGCCACGCTCACATCGCCGACAGCGGCGCTCGCCGCGCCCATCGCGACGCTTGCCACGCCCGAGGCGTTCGAGGCCGCGCCCGCGGCCACGCTGCCGTTGCCTGCAGCCCGCGCCCAGGCGCCGAAGGCCGCGCTGTCGATGCCGTCCGCGGTCGAGAAGTAACCCACCGCCGTGCTGCGGTCGCCCATCGCCCAGGCGGCATTGCCGATCGACGTGGCGCTGACGCCCGCGGCCTGCGCCGCCGTGCCCATCGCCACCGCGTTGACGGCCGTCGCCTGTGCGTCCTTGCCCGCGGCGATCGCGTCGGCGCCCGTGGCACCGTCGTTGTTCTCGTTGCCGCCGCCGGTCGAGTTCACGCTGTAGTACTTGGTCTTGCTCTCGGCGACCGTGTCCTTCAGTTGGCTGACGTTCACCGCGTCGGTGCCGGCCACGCCGGGCGCCACGTTGGTGATCACCTTGCCGCCCGCGTCGACCCCCGCCGTGGTCACGCTCGGACCGCCGACGATGGTCAGGCCGGTGGCGCCGAGGGTGACGTTCGGGCCCACGGTCACGCCGGCGTTGTTCATCACCGTGTCGCCGGTGGTCACGCTGTCGAACTTCACGTCCTTGGCCGTGGCCACGGTCAGCGTGTTGCCGTTGCGGGTGACGACCATGTTGTCGCCATTGGCGAAATTGGCCGTGCCGCCCGGTGCGATGTTCTGCGGCGTCGCCTCGCCGTTCGCGCTCAGGTTCCAGCCCTTGCTGGCCGTGGCATCGACCAGCTTGAGCTGCTCTTCGGTGGCCGCGCGGCCCACGGTCGCAAAGCTCGGGTCGGTCAGCGTCTTGTTGCTCAGGCCCTGGATGTCATTGCTGACGCCGCTGAGCTTGACGGTGCCGCTGGTGACGCCACCCGCCGCGACGGCCGTGGTGGTCGTGCCGTCGTTCACGGTCAGGCCCGTGGTGTTGAGCACGCTCTGGCCCACGGTCACGCTGTTGTTGACTTTCACGTCGTTGGCCAGCTTGAAGTCGAGGTTCGTGCCGGTGCGCGTGATGGCGATGTTGCTGTCCGAGTTGCTGAAGTCGACCTTGCCGCCTGGAGCGACATTGCCGCCCGTGGCTTCGCCATTGGCTGCGACATTCCAGCCTGCGCTGGCGGTGTCATTGACGATCTTGAGCTGTTCTTCCGTGGCCCCGCGGCCCACGGTCGCGAAGCTCGGGTCGGTCAGTGTCTTGTTGCTCAGGCCTTGGATGTCATTGCTGACGCCGCTGAGCTTGACGGTGCCGCTGGTGACGCCGCCGGCTGCAACAGCCGTGGTGGTCGTGCCATCGTTCACCGTCAGACCCGTGGTGTTGAGCACGCTCTGCCCCACCGTCACGCTGTTGTTGACCTTCACGTCGTCAGCGAGCTTGAAGTCGAGGTTCGTGCCGCTGCGCGTGATCGTGACGTTGCTGTCGGAGTTGCTGAAGTCGACCTTGCCGCCAGGAGCGACATTGCCGCCCGTAGCCTCGCCGTTGGCCGCCACGTTCCAACCCGCGCTGGCCGTGTCATTGACGATCTTCAGCTGTTCTTCGGTCGCCCCACGGCCCACGGTGGCGAAGCTCGGATCGGTCAGCGTCTTGTTGCTCAGGCCCTTGATGTCATTCGTCACGCCGCTCAGGTTGACGGTTCCGCTGGTCACGCCGCCGGCTGCAACGGCGGTGGTCGTCGTGCCGTTGTTCACAGTCAGACCGGTGGTGTTCAGCACGCTCTGACCCACAGTCACGCTGTTGTTGACCTTGACGTCATCGGCCAGCTTGAAGTCCAGGTTCGTACCGCTTCGCGTGATGGCGATGTTGCTGTCCGAATTGCTGAAGTCCACCTTGCCGCCCGGCGCGACGTTGCCGCCCGTGGCCTCGCCGTTGGCCGCGACATTCCAGCCTGCGCCAGCGGTGTCGTTGACCTTCTTCAGTTGCTCTTCGGTGGCCGCACGGCCCACCGTCGCAAAGCTCGGGTCGGTCAATGTCGTGTTGCTGAGACCCTGGATGTCGTTGGTGACACCGCTGAGGTTCACGCTGCCGCTGGTCACGCCGCCGGCGGCAACCGCCGTGGTCGTGGTGCCGTTGTTCACAGTCAGGCCCGTGGTGTTGAGCACGCTCTGGCCCACGGTCACGCTGTTGTTGACCTTGACGTCATCCGCCAACTTGAAGTCCAGGTTCGTGCCGGTGCGCGTGATGGCGATGTTGCTGTCGGAGTTGCTGAAGTCGACCTTGCCGCCAGGCGCCACATTGCCGCCCGTGGCCTCACCGTTCGCTGCCACGTTCCAGCCTGCGCTGGCCGTGTCGTTGACGATCTTGAGCTGTTCTTCAGTCGCTGCACGGCCTACCGTCGCGAAGCTCGGATCGGTCAGCGTCTTGTTGCTCAGGCCCTGGATGTCGTTCGTCACGCCACTCAGGTTGACGGTGCCGCTGGTCACGCCGCCAGCAGCCATCGCCGTCGTGGTCGTGCCGTTGGTCACGGTGGTGCCCGTCGCCGACGTCGTCGTGACGTTGCCCGCGCCGTCGTTCACCGTCAGGCCCGTCGTGTTGAGCACGCTCTGGCCCACGGTCACGCTGTTGTTGACCTTGACGTCGTCGGCCAGTTTGAAGTCGAGGTTCGTACCGCTTCGCGTGATCGTGACGTTGCTGTCCGAATTGCTGAAGTCGACCTTGCCGCCCGGTGCGACGTTGCCTCCCGTGGCTTCGCCGTTCGCCGCCACGTTCCAGCCTGCGCTGGCCGTGTCATTGACGATCTTGAGCTGTTCTTCCGTGGCCCCACGGCCCACGGTCGCAAAGCTCGGGTCGGTCAGCGTCTTGTTGCTCAGACCCTGGATGTCGTTCGTCACGCCGCTCAGGTTGACCGTCCCGCTGGTCACGCCGCCGGCTGCAACGGCGGTGGTCGTCGTGCCGTTGTTTACAGTCAGACCGGTGGTGTTCAGCACGCTCTGGCCCACGGTCACGCTGTTGTTGACCTTCACGTCATCCGCCAGCTTGAAGTCGAGGTTCGTACCGCTGCGGGTGATCGTGACGTTGCTGTCGGAGTTGCTGAAGTCGACCTTGCCGCCAGGCGCCACATTGCCACCCGTGGCCTCACCGTTCGCTGCCACGTTCCAGCCTGCGCTGGCCGTGTCATTGACGATCTTGAGCTGTTCTTCCGTAGCCCCACGGCCCACCGTCGCGAAGCTTGGATCAGTCAACGTCTTGTTGCTCAGACCTTGGATGTCGTTGGTCACGCCACTCAGATTGACCGAGCCACTGGTCACGCCACCTGCCGCGACTGCGGTGGTGGTCGTTCCGTTGTTCACCGTCAGGCCCGTGGTGTTGAGCACGCTCTGTCCCACCGTCACGCTGTTGTTGACCTTCACGTCGTCCGCCAGCTTGAAATCGAGGTTCGTGCCCGCGCGCGTGATCGCGATGTTGCTGTCCGAGTTGCTGAAGTCCACCTTGCCGCCAGGCGCCACATTGCCTCCCGTGGCCTCGCCGTTGGCCGCCACGTTCCAGCCTGCGCTGGCCGTGTCGTTGACGATCTTGAGCTGCTCTTCAGTGGCCGCACGGCCCACCGTCGCAAAGCTCGGATCGGTCAGCGTCTTGTTGCTCAGCCCTTGGATGTCGTTGGTCACGCCACTCAGGTTGACCGAGCCACTGGTCACGCCGCCTGCCGCGACCGCCGTGGTCGTCGTGCCGTTGTTGACTGTCAGTCCCGTGGTGTTCAGCACGCTCTGCCCCACCGTCACGCTGTTGTTGATCTTCACATCGTCAGCCAGCTTGAAGTCGAGGTTCGTACCGGTGCGCGTGATCGCGATGTTGCTGTCGGAGTTGCTGAAGTCGACCTTGGCGCCCGGTGCGACATTGCCGCCCGTGGCTTCACCGTTGGCCGCGACATTCCATCCCGCGTTGGCGGTCGCATCGACGGCCTTGAGCTGGCTCACGTTCACCGCATCTGTATCGACCGCGCCGGCCGCCACATTGGTGATGCGCCGCTCGGTGCCCACGCCGCCCACCGACACTTCGCCCACCGGCGTCGCGCCGGCGACCGACGTCGCGCCCGTCGGCACATAGGCCGCGTTCGCGTTCAGCGTCGCCAGGTCCGTGGCCGTGGTGCTGTTGGCACCGAGCGCCACCGCGTTCGCGTAGGTGGCGCTGGCATCGGTGCCGATGCTGACACCGCTGTCGCCCGTGGCCTTGGCACGGTTGCCGATGGCAACGGTGTTGCTGGCGCTGATGTTCTCGCCCGCGTTCAAGCCGATCGCGACGTTGGCGCTGCCCTGGACCCCGCCGCCGGCAAGACCGCCCAGCGCCACGTTGAAGGCGCCGTTGGTGCCCTGCCCCGCGGAACTTCCGATGCCCACGTTGGAGAAACCGGTCGTGACCGCCCCGCCGTTCACGCCGATGCCGATGTTGGAGTCACCGGTGACGCGGGCGCCCGCGCTCAACCCGAGCGCGGTGTTGTTCCCGCCCGTCACCGACACACCGGCGCTGTTGCCGACGGCCGTGTTGTCCGCTCCCGCAACCTGCCGGCCCGCGCCGTACCCGACGAAGGTGTTGTGCGAATTGCCAGCCGCCGTGCTGCCCGAGCCGGCCAAGTTGCCGACCGCCACGGTGCCCACGCCCGCGGCCACGGCATCCACGCCTGCCGCGATCGCATTGATGCCGGTCGCGCCCTTGTTGTCGTAGTTGCCGCCCTGCGTGCCGTTGTCGTTCACGCTGTAGTAGTGCGTCTGCGCGCCCTTGAGCTGGCTCACGTTCACTGCGTCGGTGTCGTCCGACCCGGCGGCCACGTTGGTGATGCGCCGCTCCTTGCCCGCGCTGCCCACCGACACCTCGCCCACCGGCGCGGTGCCGGCCACGGCCGTCGCGCCTGCCGGCACATAGGCGTTCTTGAGCGCCAGTGCGGCTGCGTCCTGCGTCGCCTTCGAATCCGCGCCCAGCGCCACGCTGTTGACGGCGGCAGCCTGCGCGCCATGACCGACGGCAACGCCGTCGTCCTTGCTGGCCACGGCGCTGTTGCCGATGCTCACTGTGTTGTTGGCAGTGATGCCGGCAAACGTCGCGGTGTCGACGATGCCCGCCAGGCTGCCGATGGCGATGTTGCTGCTGCCTGTCGTTCCAGCGCCGGCCAGGGCACCGATGCCGATGTTTGCATCGCCGACGACGGAGGAGCCCGACAGGTCGCCCATGGCGATGTTGTCGTTGCCGTTCACGGCCTGGCCCGCACTGCCGCCGATCGCGGTGTTGTAGGTGCCCTTGGTCCCGATGCCGCTGTAGACACCCATCGCGAGGTTGTAGTCGCCCTGGACGCCCTGGCCCGCCGCGATGCCGAACGCCGCGTTCGAGCTGCCAGCCACGTCCTTGCCCGCAGCGGAACCCACGGCGGTGTTGCTGGAACCCACGACACCACCACCCGCTTCGGTGCCGATGCCCACGTTGTTCTGGCCGGCCAGGCCGGCGCTGGCGCCCACGCCGGCCAGATAGCCGATGGACACGCTGCGCTCGCCGTTGGCTTGGGCGCCCACGCCCGCCGCCAGTGCGTTGATGCCGGTGGCGCCGTCGTTGGCGTAGTTGCCGCCCTGCACGCCGTTGTCGTTCACGCTGTAGTAGTGCGTCTGTCCCGCCTTCAGCTGCGCGACGTTCACCGCGTCGGTGGCTTGCGTGCCCGCCGCCACGTTCGTGATCTGGCGTGTCTGCCCGTTGCCGCCCACGCTCACCGCACCCAGCGTGCTCTTCCACGTGGCCGAGGTGTCCGTCGAGGCCAGGCCCGTGGCCGGGTCGAAGCCCGCCACGCCCTTGTCCGTGCTCGCCACCGACTTGCTGCCCAGCGCCACGCCGTCGGCCACTGTCACGCTGGTCGAATCGCCCAGTGCCGTGGCATTGGCCACGTTGACCTTGACGTTGTTGCCCAGCACGAAAGTGTTGTTCGCCGCAGCGCCCAGCGTGTTGTTGTTGCCGACGCTGTAGCTGTTGGCACCATCGATCACGGTCGGGTCGCCGATGGCGCCGCTGTTGTTGCCGTTGACGACGTTGCCGGTGCCGATGCTGATCGACTGCGTGCCCAGCGCCTGGGCGCCCGTGCCGATCGCGATCGCGCGCTCGGCATTGGCAAATGCCTGGGTGCCCAGGGCGATCGTGTCGCTCGCCGTCGTCGGCGTGATGTTCCCGGCGGCCACATCGCCGGCAAGGCCCGCGGCCGAGCCGATCGCCAGGTTGCGGTTGCCGCTCACCAGGGCCCCTGCCGTCTGGCCGAGCGCGATGTTCTCGTTGCCGTCGGCGGCAAGACCGGCGTTCTGGCCCAGCGCCACGTTGCCGTTGCCCTTGGCGTTCGAGCCCGCCCCCGCACCGATGGCGAGGTTCGCATCACCGTGGGTACCAAGCCCCGCCCCTTGTCCGATCGCGGCATTGCCCGACCCCACGACGCTGGCGCCCGCCGAAGTGCCCATGCCGATGTTGCCGTCGCCCTTCACGAACGCGCCCGCGGCGAAGCCCCATGCGGCATTGCTGTCGCCCTCGGTGTTTGCGCCCGCCAGGTTGCCGAAGGCCGAGTTGGCGGTGCCCTTGGAGAAGATGCCCGCCCCCGCGCCGATGAAGCTGTTCAGGTCGCCCTCCGACGAGCTGCCGGCCGTTGCCCCGATGAAGGTGTTGCTGTTGCCCGACGCCGCCTGCCCTGCGTTGTTGCCGATGGCGGTGATGTCCGCGCCCGCGCTCTTGTTGCCGGCACCGGAGCCGATGAAGGTTCCCGTCAGCACGGTCGAATCCTTGCCCGCGCTTGCGCCGATTGCCACGGTGCCGCCCTTGGCGGCAGAGGCCTGGGTTCCGATCGCCACGCCGTTCGCGCCGGCCGCGTTGGCCTGGTAGCCCTGCGCAATCGCATAGTGGCCGCCGGCCGTCGCGCCGTGGCCCATGGCGGTCGCATGGTCCCCACCGGCCTTGGCATCGACGCCCGAGGCGATGGCGTTCAGGCCCGTGGCGCCCTTGTTGTCGTAGTTACCGCCCACAACGCCGTTGTCGTTCACGCTGTAGTAATGCGTGGTCGCGGCTGCCTGTGCTGCCTTCAACTGCGCCACGTTCACCGCATCGCCGTTCTCGGTGCCGGCTGCCACACCGGTGATCTGGCGGTACTTGCCGTTGGCGGCATCGCCCACGCTCACCGCCGCCAACGTGCTGTTGGTCGCATTGATGGCCGTCTTCTGAGCCGCAGTTGCGCCAGCGGGCACGTAACCCGCGCGGGTCGCATCGTCGGTGAAGGACTTGATGTCGGCCACCGCGCTCGAGCCCAGTGCCACGCCGTCGGCCACCTTGGCCGTTGCGCTCGACCCCAGTACCGCCGCCCGGTCCGCGCCTTGGTCGATGGTGTTGTTCGCGCCGAGGGCGACGGCCTCATTGGCCTTCACGGTGTTTCCATAGCCGACGGCAGTGGAGCGTTCACCGCCTTCGGGCAGCGTGCCGCCGCCGTTCCACAAGCCCAGCGTGTTGCCGGAGCCGATGGCGGTGGAGTCCACGCTGCTTGAATTGGCAGTGTTCCATTTGCCCACGGCGGTGCTTGACTCGCCGTCGGCGGCATTGCCTGTACCTACCGCGGTCGCGTTGTCGCCGCGAGCCACGTTGGCGCCGCCGAGTGCGGTCGCGTAGACGCCTTCCGCAACGCTTTGCGCCCCGGCCGCCATGGAATAAAGGTTCGTCGCGCGGGAAAACACGCCCATGGCAAGCGTCAAGTCACCTGTCGCTTCATTCCCATACCCGAAGGCCGAGCCGGCATTGCCCGCCGCGTTGCTGTGGCCGACCGCCACACCGCTCTCTCCCCAGGCGTTGTTCCCCGAGCCGAGCGCCACGGCGTCTGTCTGGAGCGCCTTGTTGTTGAAACCCATCGCAACGGCCGGCCTGACGGTATTCATGGAATTTCCGACCGCCACATTGGCGCGACCGACCGCAACGTCATTCGCATACTTGGCGCTGCTGCCATAGCCGATCGCGGTCGATCCGTCGCCCGTCGCAACGGCGTCGGTACCGATGGCAATGGCATTGGCGCCGCTGGCCTTCGTCCCCTGCGAGCCGAGAGCAATGGCGTTCGCACCCAGGTTGGCGGACACCCAGGCCGTCAGGGCGGTGAAATCGGGGTTGGGCCCCAGGTCGGGAACACCGCTCACCGTGGCAAAGCCGCCGGTAGCGTTGGGCACATTGCAGGTCCATGTGCCGGAGCCCCTGACAGGGCGGCTGCAGAACTGTCCCTCGAGCCCCTGCGAAAACTCCGCCAGAGCGCCCCCCGACATGCCGGCCAGGACCAACGAGACAGCAGCAAGCACCTTCTTGCTGCGGGAGCTCTTGCCTCGAGCCGAAGCAATTTCCGACGCGGCAACCCAGGCGCCCAGCGCCTCATTCCAGATGGATCGATAAGACTTGTTCATTTCCCCTGTTCCTCGGATGCAAGCCGGCTGTACCCCGCAGGATCGCGACATGGCGAGCGGAGATGACCGGAGATGTGGAGTGATCGGAGCGCCGGGTGGCGCTACAGGGGGCGGATGATGTCGACGGCCTTCGAGGGTCGAAGGGCCGGCGTGAGGTTTGGTCAGATTTGCGGCCAGCTTTAGGCTGCATTTGTGAATTTCTTTACTACTTCATAACCATCGCCAACAATGTTGCTAACGTTCACGCTACGGAATTCGTCAGATTTCGGGTGTGGATTCACTGTCAAAATTGCCGCCGCCACCCTTGGAGTCCATGCGCATCGCCATCCTTGAAGACGACCCGAACCAGCTCTCGCATCTCGTGCGGACACTCGAGCAGCTGTTAACAATTGGCGAGACGAATGTGACCTGCATCACGTTTTCGAACGGGTCGACCTTGCAACAGGCACTGCGGCGCGAAAGCTTCGATCTGCTGGTGCTCGACTGGAACGTGCCCGGCCTGGCCGGCGTCGAATTGCTGCAGTGGCTGCGCAAGTGGCAGACCGACAAAGTGCCGGTGCTCATGCTGAGTTCGCGCGCTTCCGAGCACGACGTGGTGCAGGCACTGAACCTCGGCGCCGACGACTACATCGTCAAACCCTTCCGACCGCTCGAACTGCGCGCCCGCGTGCAGCGCCTGATGGCCCGGCGCGTGCCGCTCGCGCCGTCCGACGGCGAGCGCTTCGGCCGCTGGGAGTTCGAACGGGTGTCGCAAAGCGTCCTGATCCACCCGGTCCCGGGCGACGACGCCGCGCCGCAGCGGCATGCCCTCACCGACCGCGAATTCAAGCTCGCGCTGACGCTGTTCCAGCACATGGGCGACACGGTGTCGCGCGCGCATCTGCTCGAAAGCGCCGGCTACAGCAACGAAGAGCTGCCTTCGCGCACGCTGGACAGCCACATCTACCGGCTGCGCAGCAAGCTCGGCCTCGAAGCCGAAAGCGGACTGAGCCTGCGCACGGTGTATGGCCGCGGCTACCGGCTCGAGGCCACGCAACACGCACCGCAGGCGGATTCCTGATGGCGACGACGCACCACCCCCCGTTCCGCCCGCACCGCCTGCTGGCCTGCGCCGCGCTGCTCGTCGCCACGGCGGCGACCGCGCAGTCGCCGCACGTGGTGAAGCCCGGCGAAACCTTGTGGGGCATCTCGGGCCAGCAGCTGGACACGCCGCTGCGCTGGCCCGAAGTGCAGCAGCGCAACCAGGTGGGCGAGCCACGCCTGCTGCAACCGGGCACGGTGCTGTACTTTGCCGACGGCCGGCTCGTGCCCGAGGGCGCGGCGGTGGTCACCGCGGTCGAAGGCCGGGCCTCGCGCAAGCGCGCGGGTGTGCCTGAACAGGTCCTCACGCCCGGCCTGCCGATCCAGGCCGGCGACACGCTCATCACCGGCACCGATGCCTTCGTGACCCTCGGGGTGGCGGGCGGCAGCCGCGTCGTGCTGCCCTCGCGCAGCGCGCTGGAGGTGCTGGCCATCGATGCCAATACGGTGCGGCTGCGGCTCATCGAAGGCCGCGTCGAATCGCAGGTGCACAAGCAGCAGCCGAACCAGCAGTTCGAGATCCGCGCGCGGTCGATGGGCCTGGGCGTGCGCGGCACGCACTTTCGCGTGCGCGACGAAGACGGCGTGCTGACGGGCGAGGTGATCTCGGGCGAAGTGGTGGTGCAGCGCACCGCGCAGGCCGAACCGCCGCTCGTGCTGCGCGAAGGCCGCGGCGCGGTGCTGCTGGAGAGCGGACCGTCGCAAGCGCAGGGCCTGCTGCCGGCGCCCCAGCTGGTGCCCGAAACGACAGCGCGCAACGACCGCACGTTCCGCTTCACGCCCGTTGCGGGCGCGCAAACCTACCGCCTGCAACTGGCGCGCGACGAGCGCTTCCTGCTGCCGGTGCACGAACAACGCGGCCCGGGACCTTCCTTCACGGTGCCGGCAGAACTGCCATCGGGCCTCTACCAGCTGCGCCTCACGGCCTTCGATGCCGCCCGGCTCGAAGGGCTGCCGGGCGACGGCACGGTCTACCTGCCCACGGTCGAAGGCGGCGCGGGCGGTCAGAGCACGTCGACCGCACTGCCCGACGGGCGCGTGGAGGTCCGCTGGCCGGGCATCGCGGGCCAGCGCTACACCTTCGAACTCTCGCGCAGCCCTGACTTCGCCGTATTGCTGGTGAACGAGCCCGCGGTCTACGCCACCGGCATGACGGTCGGCCCCTTCGCGCTCGGCGGGCGCTACCACTGGCGCGCGCGCCAGGCCACCCCCGACGGTGCTGCGTCCGCAGCGACCGGTTTCGGCGGAAGCTTCGACATTCCGGCGCGCTGAAGCGGGGCCACGCGCATGCGCCTCGTCGTCGAACGCCTGCTGATGGCGCTGCTGCTGCCGCTGGCCATGCTCGGGCTCGCACACCGCCCGGGCCTGCTGCAGATGGATGCCTACATCCACGACCGCCTGCTGATCCTGGCCTCGCACCGGGCGTCGGCCGACATCCTGATCATCGCCATCGACGAACACAGCCTGCGCGAACTCGGTCGCTGGCCCTGGAGCCGCGCGACCCACGCGCGCCTGCTCGAACGGCTCGCGCCGGCGGCACCGCGCGCGGTGCTGCTCGACCTCTTCCTGACCGAGCCGAGCGCCGACCCGCGCGAAGACGCGCACCTGGCGCGGGCCATGGGCCTGCTGCCCGTGTACCTGCCGCTGCTGCACGCGAGCCCCCTGGCCTTCACGAGCCACGAATGGCCGGGCTTCCTGCCGCCGCTGCCCGACTTTGCCGAGCGCGCCCGCGGCGTGGGGCATGCCGGCCTCGCGCCCGACACCGACGGCGTGGCGCGCACGCTGTACCTGCTCGAGGGCTATCCGAACCAGCTGCAGCCCTACGTGGGCGCGCTGATGGCGCAGCGCGTCCCGCCGGCCGTGGTCGACTCCGAAGCGACGCCGGTCGACTGGCTGCGCCAGAGCCCGCTGCGCCTGCTGTTCGCCGGCCCGCGCGGCAGCTACCGCACCGTGCCCTACGTGAGCGTGCTGCGCGGCGAAGTGCCCGCCGAACTGCTGCGCGACAAGCTGCTGCTCGTGGGCGCCACCGCGCCCGGCCTCGGCGACCAGACGCTCACGCCCAACGCCGGCATCCGCGGCGTGCTGCCCGGCGTGGAAGTGCATGCCAATGCCATCGACAACCTGATGCACGGGCGCAACGTGAGCGTGTCGCCCCCGCTGTGGCACGCAGCCTGGACGGTGGTGCCGCTGTGGCTCGCGCTGTGGCTGCTGGTCCGGCGGGGCCGGCACGCGCTGCCGATCGCCGCCGGCCTCGCGAGCGCGTGCCTGCTGATCAGCGGCGTCGCCATGCTGGCGTGGCACCACTGGCTGCCGCCTGTCGCGCCGATGCTCGGCCTGGCCATCCTCTACCTGCTGTGGAGCTGGCGCCGTCTCGAATCGCAGTTCGTCTACCTGCGCAAGCGCGCGCAGGTGCTCGACGCCCTGCCCGGCGGCACCTTCGAAGTCATGCCGGCCCGCTCACCGGCGCCCGCCGACCCGGCGGAGCATCCCAAGCAGGCGCTCGACCGCGCCATTGCACGCCTGCGGCGCATGCAGCAACTCATGGACAAGGCCATGCAGGCGATGCCGGTGGCCATGCTGATCTGCGACGAAGAGGGGCGCATCGGGTCAGGCAACGCGGCGGCCTTCCGGCTGCTGGTCGGCGATGCAATGCCATCGCACGACGACGATGGCATTGCACCGCCCGCGCTGCGCGGCGTGCGCCTGCCCGAGCTGATCGCGCCGCTGGCCGTGCCGCCCGCCAGCGGTGCGCCGGCCCGCACGGACGCCACCCACTGGACCGACCGGCTGCAGGGCGAGTACGCGACCCCCGACGCGCGCGTGTTCCGCCTGGAGGCCGCGGCCTTCAGCGGCGACGCGCCCGAAGACCGGGGCTGGGTCGTGATGCTGCCCGAGCTCACGGCCGAGCGCGAAGCGCAGCGCCAGCGCGACGAGTGGCGCCAGTTCCTGTCGCACGACCTGCGCAGCCCGCAGGTCACGATCCTCAGCATCCTGTCGATGCACCCCACCGCCGATGCCGACATGCGTTCGGCCATCGGCCGCGAAGCCGAGCGCACCCTCGCGATGGCCGAGGGCTTCATGGATTTCGCGCTGGCCGAATCGGACGACTACCGCTTTGCGGACACCCACGTCGGCGCCGTGCTGCTCGATGCCAGAGATCAGGTGTGGCACTACGCGCAGGCCCATGGCGTGCGCGTCGAAGCGCGCATCGACGACGCCGCCGGCGACACGATCCTGCGCGCCGACGGGGCCTTGCTGACCCGCGCCATCGTCAACCTGCTGAACAACGCCATCCGCCACAGCCCGTCCGGTCGCCGCGTGGAATTGGGCATGGCCATCGAACCCGGCGCCAACGGCGCGGACGCGGCCAGCGTGCGGATCTCCGTCAGCGACCAGGGCTCGGGCATGACGCCCGGACAGCTCGACGCCCTGCTCCACGCACCGCGCGGCCGGCGCGCGCCCACCGCCCCGGAAGCCGCCCCCGGCGAGACGAAAGGCACGGGCACACGGCGCATGGGCCTGGGCTTTTCCGTCGTGCGTGCGGTGGTCCAGAAACACAACGGCACCCTGGGCGCGGACAGCACGCCCGGTGCCGGCACCACCGTCTGGCTGCGGCTGCCCCTGCCCGGTTCACGCCTCTAGCACATCGAAGTGACGGGTTTTCCAATCCCGATGGGGACAATGTTGTGGAAAACCGTGTGCGCAGCGCGCGAAACCCTTGCCTGGCGGGGCCTGCAACACGGTGCCTGCGAAACAGGCAGCGACGTTGAAAAACCTGGAGAAATATTTTTCTCGGCGTTTTCGCCACACTTTCGGCGCCGAATCAGGACGCGCCGCTGCCCTGGCGGGACCACCGCGGCGCTCAGTCCGAGGGCTCGCTCGCCGCGCCGTCGGCGAGCATGGCCGCGATGGTCGGCGCCTCCAACCCGGCTTCGGCCAGGAGGCGGCGCGTGTCCGCGCCGCGACGCACGGGCGCGCGCAGCGAAGGTGTCAGCGGCTCGCTGGACGTGAAGCCGATGCCTGGCACCGGCACCCGCCGCGCGCCGTTCGGCAACGGCAGTTCCACGTGCGGCCAGTCGCGCGCCATCTGTGCCGCCGCCTGTGCGGGGCGCATCACCGGCGTGGCGGGCACGCCGTGGCGGGTCAGCAGCGCATCCCATTCGGCCGTGGTTCTTCCACCCAGCGCCTGGCCCAGCAGCGCCTGCGCGCGCGGCACGTCGCGCAGCTCGGCGGCCTCGTGCAGTGCCGACAGCAGCGAGGCGTCCGAGCCGGTTTCGTGCAGCGCTTCCAGCAGCCCTCTCGCCTGATCGGCCGCATTGCAGACGATGGCCAGCTGGCCGTCGGCCACCTCGAAGGTGCCCGACAGCGGGCTGCCTGAAAACGCGGTCGATGCGCTGCGCGGCATCTCCATGCCGCTGACCAGCGGCCCGGCGTAGGTGGGCGCCATCAGCGTGAGCGCCGCGCCCATCATCGACACCTGGAGCCATTCGCCGCGCACGCGCGCCTCGCCGCTCAGCCGGTCGCGCCGGTAGAGCGCGCTCATCACCGCCAGCGCCGCCTGCTGGCCCACGGCGTAGTCGACGAGCGGAAAACCCACGCGCTGCGGCTTGCCGTCGCGGTCGGCGTTGGCTGCCATCAGCCCGCTCGCGGCCTGGATCACGTGGTCGTAGGCGCGCCGGTCCGATGCGGGGCCGAAGCCGGTGATCGAGCAGACGACCAGCTGCGGATGGCGCGCGATCAGTTGCTGCGGATCGAAGCCGAGCGCCGCCAGCTTGCCGGGGCGGAAGTTCTCCAGCAGCACATCTGCGCTGCCGATCAGTTCGGCCAGCGCCTGTTTCGCTCGCGGGTCGCGCGCATCGATGGCCAGCGAGCGCTTGCCCGCGCCCTGCGTCACGAAGGTCTCGCCCAGTCCGAGCGCGGTCAGTTCGGCGTCCAGGCCCTTGGCGCGAATCATGTCGTCGCCGTCGGCGCGCTCGATGCGGATCACCTCGGCGCCGAGCAGGCCGAGCTGGTAGCCGGCGAAGGGGCCGGCCAGCACGTGGGTCCAGTCGATGACGCGCAAGCCGGCCAGGGGTGTGGAGGTCGATGTCATCGCGTCACTCCGGCTTGACGCCACTGTTCTTCACATAACGCGCCCAGCGGGCGATCTCTTCCCTGGCGAAGCGGCGGCCCTCTTCGAGAGTGAACGCCAGCGGCTGCGTTCCGCTGCTGGCGCGCAGTTGCACCGACTCCGGCGACGCCGACGACTTGCGGATGGCCGCATGCAGCGTCTCGACGATGGGCGCGGGCGTGCCCGCGGGCACGAACACGGCGGTCCATCCGGTGATCTCGAAATCGGCAATGCCTTGTTCGCGGAACGTGCCGACGTCCGGCGTGGCCGGATAGCGCCGCGCGGCGGCCACGGCCAGCGGCTTCAGCTTGTTCCCGTCGATGAAGACCTTGGCCACCGACGCGTCGGAGAACGCGAAGTCGATGTGACCGCCGGCCAGGTCCGCCAGCGATTGCGGGTTCGACTTGTAGGGAACCGTGAAGGCGTCGATGCCCGCCGACTTGCGAAAGATCTCGCAGGCCACCTGCGTCACCGCGTTGCCGCTGCCGCACCTGAGCGCGTTCGGATGGGCCTTGCCGTAGGCCATCAGGTCGGCCAGGTTGCGCCACTTGGCGTTGGCCGCGACGTACAGCGAGATCGGGCTGGCGCCCAGGCCCGCCACCATCTCGAACGACCCGGGTTCATAGCCAAGCCTGGCCGGGAAGAACGAGAAATTGACGGCGTTGGTCGTGGCCGAGCCGATCAGCAGCGTGTACCCGTCGGGCTTCGCGCGCGCTGCGGCCGCCGTTCCCAGCGCGCCGTTCGCGCCCTGCCTGTTGTCGACGATGACGGGCGTCTTCAGGATGTCCGTCAGGTCCTTGGCCAGCACGCGCGCGCCGATGTCGGTGCCGCTGCCCGCGGCGAACGGAACCACCAGCGTGATGGGGCGCGAAGGATAGGCCGCCTGTGCGCAGGCCGAGGCAGTCCCCAGGGCCCAGAAGGCGCACAGGGCGCCCAGGAAGAAAGAACTGCGAAGCATGAGGGGTGTGTCTCCTGGTGGTGTCCGGGCTGAACGATAGGTTGCCGCCCGGCGCGCAGCAACCTACATTCCGTGGCGACCTTTTCCACTTTGGAAAACCATGAACTTGAACGACCTCCATCTGGCCGTGGTGATCGCGCGCGAAGGCGGGCTGAGCCATGCCTCGGCCTGTCTCGGCATTTCACCGGGCACCCTGAGCAAGGCCGTGACGCGGCTCGAGCGCGCCACCAAGGTCAAGCTGTTCGAACGGCTGGCCCGGGGCATGCGCCCCACCGAGCTGGGCCAGGCCTTCCTGAAGCGGGCGCAGCGCATCGACCTGGACGCCGCCGACCTGCATGCGGAACTGCGCGACCTGCGGCAGGCGCGCGCCGGCGTGCTGCGCTGCGGTGTCGGCGACGGCATTCCCGACCGCTGGGTGCTGCCGGTGGTGGCCGCGCTCATCGAGCGCGGGATCCGCGTGGACCTGTCGGGTGGCAACTCCGACTCGCTCACGCGGGCCGTCGCCATGGGCGAGCTGGAGTTCGCCCTGACCGGCCTGCACAAGAAGCCGACGGCCGCGCTGGCTTGGGAAGGCCTGCGGGACGACCCGCTGCTGCCCATGGCGCCGATCGGCCATCCGCTGGCACGCACCCGACGCGAGGTGGGCTGGGACCAACTGGCGCAGGCGCGGTGGATCGTCATGGCGCCCGGCACCTCGACGCACACCGAGTTCGAAGCGAACTTCCGCGCGCACCGGCTCGACCCGCCCGAGCCGGTGGGCACCTCGCGTTCGTCCCAGCGCGAGCTGGCGTTGGTGCGCTCGCTGGGCGCCTTGATGCCGGTGCCGCGTTCGGTGCTGAAAGAGCCGCCGGTCGCGGCGCAGTTCGTGCCGGTCAGCCCCGTCGGCGGATGGCGATCGACCCGTCGCGTGGGCATCGTGCGGCGCGCCGGCGGCTACCTCAGCCCCTCGGCATCGCAAGCGATGGAGGCGCTGGAAGCCATCCTGCGCAAGGAGCGCTGACGACTGGCGCCGCAAGGCATGCGTTAGGCTCCCCGATCCCTTCAACCCCGCCTCCCATGCACATCGAAGAACGCATCCACATCGCCGTCCCGCCCCGCGTCATCGACCGCATCTGGAGCGAAGTCGACCGGTGGCATCTGTGGGACCCGGACACCAAGCAGGCCCGGCTCGACGGCCCCTTCGCCGTGGGCACCAAGGGCCGGATCGTTCCGCAAAAAGGCATGGGCGTCCCGATGGTGGTCACGGAGCGCTCCGAGGGCCAGTCGTTCACCGCGCAGGGCTACATCCCCCTGTTCCGCATGCACTTCAAGCACACGGTGTCTGCAACGGACAGCGGCTCGGACGTGGTGCACCGCGTGTGGTTCACCGGCGCCCTGGCCTTCCTGTTCGGGCCGGGCGTCGCCAAGCAGGTTCGACAGGGACTGCCCCGGACCATGCGGTCGCTGAAGGCCTATGCCGAGCAGCGCCACGCCACGTCGGGGCCCGCCGACGCCCCCTGAAAGCCGCCGCGCGCTGGCATCGCACCGCGAATTCCAGCACGCCCGCGATTGAAGGCGCATCATGGGCCGATGAACATCCAGCTCGGTTTCGAGATCGCCTACCAGTTTCCCCGGCCGACGCCGATGATCCTGGCCCTCAGCATTCACTACTCGCGCGCCTCGGACCTCCTGCGCCCGGACCATCTGCTCACGAAACCGGCCGTTCCCACCACCGCGTACCGTGACCTGTTCGGGAACTGGTGCACACGCCTGGTCGCCCCCGCGGGCCGCTTCGTGCTGAGCACGGACACCGTGGTCCACGACAGCGGCGCACCCGACATCGTCGTGCCCTCGGCGCCGCAGGTGCCGGTGGAGTACCTGCCCGAGTCCACCCTGCTCTACCTGCTGGGCAGCCGGTACTGCGAAACCGACCTGCTGTCCGACTTCGCCTGGCAGCGCTTCGGCAACGGCCCGACCGGCTGGGGCCGCGTGCAGGCGGTGTGCGACTTCGTGCACCAGCACATCGAGTTCGGCTACCCGCATGCGCGGCGCACCCGCTCGGCGTTCGAAGCCTTCAAGGAAGGGCAAGGCGTGTGCCGCGACTATGCGCACCTGGCCATCACGCTGTGCCGCTGCCTGAACATTCCGGCGCGCTATTGCAGCGGCTACCTCGGCGATGTCGGCACGCCGCCGCCGCACGGCACGATGGACTTCGCGGGCTGGTTCGAGGCCTTCCTGGGCGACCGCTGGTACACCTTCGACGCGCGCAACAACGTGCCCCGCATCGGCCGCGTGCTGATCGCGCAAGGGCGCGACGCCAGCGACGTCGCGCTGTCCAACACCTTCGGGCCCAACGAGCTGGATGGGTTCAGGGTGTGGTGCGACGAGGTGCAGTGAACTGAATCGCCGGTCGCACGCACGCGACCGGATCAGCCCTCCGCCGACGCCCCCCGCTACGCGCTGCCCCAGCCCCCGCCCAGGGCCTTGTACAGGTTCACGGTGTTCACCGCCGCCTTGAGCTGCAGTTCGATCAGCTGCTGCTGCCCGGTGTAGAGCTCGCGCTGCGCATCCTGGCTGGAGAAGTAGTCTTCCATGCCGCTGCGAAAGCGCGTGCGCGAGATGCCGGCCACCTTCTCGAGCACCTGCACGCGCGCCTGTTGCGCCTCCAGCTGCGGCTGCAGGTGATCGCTGGCGATCAGCGCGTGGGCCACCTCGCGAAAGGCGACCTGCGCCGCCGATTCGTAGCCGGCCATCGCGGCGGCCAGCCGCTCTTCGCTGGCACTCACGTTGGCCGACCGGCGGCCCCAGTCGAAGATCGGCAGCGACACGCCCAGCACGCCGGCCCAGCTGCTGTTGCCGCTGCTGAGCAGGGTCGACAGCTCCTTGCTGACACCGCCGGCCAGCGCCGTGAGCGAAATGGTCGGCAGCATCGCGGCCTTGGCCGCGCCCACGCCGGCGTTGGCGGCCTCGACGCGCGCATAGGCCGCGAGCAGGTCGGGCCGGCGCTGCAGCAAGCTCGACGGCAACCCGGCCGCGACCTGCGCCGTGGAACGCTCGGGCCAGGGCCGCGCGCTGCCCGTTTCGGGCGGCACGGGGCGCCCGACCAGCACGTTGAGCCACTGCAGGTCCTGCGCGACACGCATGCGGTATTCCTCCTGCCGCACGCGCGCGGTCTGCAGCAGCGACTGCACGCGGTACACGTCCAGCTGCGCGGCGCCGCCCACGGCGCGGGCGCGGCCGATCGTGTCGGCATTGGCGTTCAGCGCGGCCTCGTTGGACTCGGCCAGCGCGAGCAAGGCGCGGTCGGCGCGCAGCGTGAGGTAGGCGTTCGACACCTCGCCCACGAGGTTCATGCGCGCGGCCGCGTGGTCCTTGTCTCCGGCCTCGGCGAGCGCGCCGCTTTGTTGCGCGGTGCTCTGCTGCCGGCCGAAGAAATCGAGCTCGTACGACATCACGCCCGCCTGCACGTCGAAGCTGTTGGACACGCGCCCGTCCGATGGCAGGTTGCCGACCGGGCTGAGCGAGCCCTGCGGCGTGGTCTGCGCGCGCTGGGCATGCGCCGACAGGCCCAGCGCCGGGAACAGCGAAGCGCGGTTGCCCGCATAGTTCGCGCGCGCCTCGCGGGCCTTCGCGGCATAGGCGCGCAGGTCGCGGTTCTGTTCGAGCGCCGTGGCGATCAGGCCGCGCAGCTCCTCGTCCTGCACGAAGCTGCGCCAGTCCACGGGCTGCGCGCCCGGCGCCGTCGCGCCCGCAGGCCATTGCGAAGGCACCGTCAGGTCGGGGTCCTTGAGCGGCGGCGTGAGGTTGCACCCGGTCGTCACCAGCACGATGCACACGGCCAGCACCGCGAAGAGCAGGCGCAGCGACAGCCGCGCGAAGCCCGCGCCCGGCGCGCGCATGCCCGCACTCGCGAACAGCGCCGACGCCGCCTGCCACGGCCGCACCTGCACGGCCACGTGGCTCGGCGGCACGTTGAAGACGTGGCGCACCAGGTCTTCACGCTGCGCCTCGGTGGCGGCGAACTTCAGCTCGGCGCCCGCCCTGCCGCGCGCGGCAAGATGGGCCGCCAGCCAGCCGACCGGCTCGACATGCACCTCCAGCGGCTGCCCGACGCGCAGGCGCTTGAGCGGCCCCCGGCCTTCGAGCAGCGCGCCGTCGGCCGCGATGTTGACGAAGCGCGACTCGCCCTCGCCCGCCGCCGTGCGCACCCGTGCCCGCGCACGCCAGGGAAAGCGCTCTTCCTGCTGCGGGCGCGGCAGGTCGACGCAGGCCATGAGCGCACTCAGGCACAGCACCAGCGCGATGCCGGTCCACACGAGGTTGAGCTGGTCGCCCGGTGTGAGCGCCTCGCCGCCCAGGGTCGCCATCGCGGCCGCGCCCTGCAGCGCCACCAGCAGGCCGCCGAAGACGGCCACCAGCTTCCAGTGCACCACGGTGCGCGAGCGGTCCAGCCCCTTGGCCGTCACCTTGAACGGATGGCCGAAGGGCTTCAGCATCGCGCGCGCCAGCGTGCCGCTCACGGCCATCGCCGCCACCAGCTGGCTCACCTCGCTGAACACGGGCAGGCAGCGCCGCTGGCTGACCCAGTAGCTGTAGGCCCAGAACATCACGAGCGACGGCAGGCCGTAGGCCGCAAAGGCCTGCGGCGTGGCATGGAAGGCCGAGACGCCGGCATACCAGTACAGCGCCGGTGCCAGCAGTACCAGCACCATGAAGGGCTTGCCCAGCCAGTGCAGCAGCCCGTGCAGGAAGTGCAGCCGCGCCGACAGGCTGTAGCCCGGGCCGCGCAGGGGGCCGTCGGGCAGCAGCGCGAGCTGCACCGTGCCCAGGCACCAGCGGCTGCGCTGGTTGATGTAGTCGATGATGCTCTCGGCCGACAGCCCGTTGGACAGCCGCTCACCCAGCCAGCGCGTGATGCGGCCGTGGCGCAGCAGCAGGTAGGTGGTGTGGATGTCTTCGCACACGCTGCCCACCGGGAACCCGCCGGCCTCGGTGATCGCGTCGCGCCGCACGATGAACGAGGTGCCCACGCAGAACGCCGAATCGACCGCGTCCTTGGCGGGCTGCAGCACGTCGAAGAACACGCGCTGCTCGTCGACCCAGCTGTCGGTGGCGCGCAGGTTGTGCTGGATGGGGTCGGCGTTGTAATAGAACTGCGGCGTCTGCACCAGCCCCACGCGGCGGTCCTCGAACAGGCCCAGCATGCGGTAGACGATCTGGCGCTGCGGCGCGAAGTCGGCGTCGAGCACGAGGATGAACGGCGCGTCGGTCACGCCCGCGGACAGGCGCAGGCCGTTGTTGAGGTTGCCGGCCTTGGCGTGGCGGTTGTCGGGCCGCCGCGCGTAGTGCACGCCGCGGCGCTCGCAGTACGCGCGCAGCCAGTCGCGCCGCGTATCGTCGAGCACCCAGACGTTCAGCCGCGGGTAGTCGATGGCCTGCGCGGCGATGATGGTCTTCTCGAGCACGGCCAGCTCTTCGTTGTAGGTGCAGATGAAGACATCGACGGCCGGCACCTCCTCGCCGCGCGCATGGCGTTCGCGCAGCGCGGCCTCGCCCCGGTCGGCCTGCGCGCGGTTGTCGCGGCGCCGCATGAGCATGTGGATCGACATCAGCGTGTAGACGATGGCCGTGAGCTCGAAGCCCAGGAACACCCAGGCGAACAGGGTTTCGAAGCCCAGGTCCGAAGGCGGCATCGTGGCGACCACGCGCCAGACGGCGTAGCGCAGCAGCAGCAACGCGGTGAGCGCACCGAACAGCACGCGGTGGGTGATGCGCTCGACCCTGGCCCAGGTCATGAGGAGCAAGGCGAGCCCCCCGACCAAGGCGTTGAGCTGGAATTCCGGTGTGGCGATCAGGCTGGACATGAGGGGACTTCCGATGCGGCGGTCTTGCCGGTGAAGGGGTTGAAACCCGTGGCGGCCAGGGCGATCCAGGCGGTCGCGCCCAGGTGCGGCCAGCGGTAGTAGAAGAAATCGGCACCGGTCGAATCGGGGCCGATGGCCAGGCCGGTGGCAATGCGCGCGCTCGGCGTGGCGTAGTACAGGCCGTTGCCGGCGCGCTGCGAGGCCAGCAGCTGCCACAGCGCCTCGGGCGCCGCGCCCTTGCGGGCCACCAGCGTGGCGGCGGCCTGTGCGCTGCCTTCGGTCCAGATGCCGTCAGGCTCGCGCGAGAAGCCGTAGCCCGCGCCGACGCGGTGGTGCTTCTCGACCCAGTCGAGGCTGCGCACCCAGGCGCAGGAGCCCTCGGGCGCCGCGAGCACCGGCCACAGCTGCGCATCGAGGCCGGAACCTTCGGTGGAGATGGTGGCGCCATCTTCCTTGGTGCCGATGTGGAAGCGCTGCTCCGACGGGTTCCACATGCGGCCCACGAAGTCGAGCGCGGTGCGCGCCTGGCGTGGCTCGGGTCCGTCCGGCTGGCCGTCGGCGCGCACGGCCCGTGCGGTCCACGCCGCCGCCACGGCGATGTCCAGGTTGTGCTCGGTCGACTTCCAGGTCTGCGCGCGCTGGGCGTTGTCCCAGCCGTGGCGCCCGCCGTTATAGCCGTCGGGGCCGTTCCGGGCGCGCGTGTTCTGCTCGGTCCAGGCCAGCAGCCGGCGCGCGGTCGCCAGGTAGGCAGGCGTGGGTTCGGCCTGGTGCAGGTTCAGCAGCAGCAGCGCGGCCCAGGCCACGTTGCCGGTGGCGGTGCTGACCTGATAGGCATCGGCGATCCACTGCTTGCGCCCCGCGTCCCAGCGGCCGGGCAGCGCGGGCTTTTCCTCGGTGACCGGCCCGGCGCGGTAGGCATTGCGCACGCGCCCGTCGGGCATGGTCTGGTCGTGCGCCACCGCGCGCACCACGGCGTCGCCGATGCGCCGGGCGGCGGCGCGCTCGCCGCACGCCAGCAGCGCGATGCCGGCCAGCGCGTTGTCGTAGGTGAAGCTGGCGCCCGCCAGCGCGGGCTCGAACGGCGGCTCGCCCTGTGCATTCGCCGGGCGGTAGCTGGTCAGGAACAGCGGCCCCGACGTCGCGCCGCCCTGGTCGTGCGCGACGGCGCGGCGCAGGCCGTCGCAGCTCTCGCGGGCGAGGGCCTGCTGCGTGCCACCGGGTGAAGAGGGAGGCGCAGCAGCAGCGACGCCGGCAAGCGCCATCGATGCGGCGGCGCACCGTGCCACGGCACGGAAAGAAAAAGGGATCGACATGGCGTTCTCGGTGGGCTGCGCGACATGCTTTCTCACGCCTTGGCGAGGCTGGCCGAGACCACCTTGCCCGGCACGCACAGGGTCTGGCGGCTGCCGTCTTCCGAGGGCGGCGGCTCGGGCGCCTCGATGCGCGCCACCGCATAGATCGAGCCCTGCTCGGCAAAGGGGAAGGGCACGCTGTACGTGCTCTGCAGTGCATCCGAGGCCACGGGCAGCAGCTGCTCGACGCGCGCATGCACGTCGACGTTCTGCGCCACCTTCACGTCGAGCTTGGAGCCGACGCTCAACCGCTTGGCCAGCCGCGCGGGAAACACGGCGACGACGCCGATCCGGCTGCAGTCGGTCACGCGCACCAGCGAGGAGCCTGCCGTGACATACGCGCCCTCGGGCGCCAGCACCGTGTGCACCATGCCGGGCTGGCTCGCCTTGACCTCGTAGGCGGCGAGCTTGTCGACGCGGCGGCGCTCTTCGTCCTCGAGCTGCGTGATCTGCGCGAGCTGCTTGACGATCGCGGTGCCGTCCTGGCGCGCGCGGTCGCTGCTGTTGCGCAGCGCTTCACGCCGGCTCGCGAGCGTCTGGAACAGGCTGTTGCCGCTGGTGCCCACGAAGGCGCCCTGCCCCGCGCTCGCCACCGTCTGCGCCTGTCCCGCGAAGGCCTGCTCGGCCACCGCCGCATTGGCACGCGCGGTGCTCAGCTGGGCCTCGGACGCGTTCATCACCTGTTCGCTGATGGCGCCTTCTTTCAGCAGCGCTTCGTTGGTGCGCACCTTGTTCTCCTGCTCGGCCACCACGCTGTGCGCCACGTCGCGCTGGCGCTGCGCGATCTCCCAGGCGTCCCAGGTCTGCGCCAGCGAGGCCTTACGGGTCACCTGCGCCTGCTGGCCGATGGAGCGCATCTCCTGGCTGTCGGACTTGTACTGGTTGCCCAGCTGCGACAACTGGCTTTGCAGGGCCAGGCGCTGCGTGGTCAGCGTGGTGAGGATCTCCTGGCTGACGGTCGGGTTGCGCACCGTGGCCACCAGCGTGCCGGGCGCCACCGCATCGCGCGTGCGCACCGCCATCTGCGTCACCACGCCGTTGATCGGCGACGTGACGATGCCGACCGGCGCCTGCAGCACGGCCCGCGTGGCCTGCGAGGACAGCAGCGGCTCGACCAGCGTGGCCACCATCAGCCACAGCACGAAGGCCAGCAGCGCATAGGCCGCCAGCTTGGGAACGAAGGCGCCCCGCTGGCGCCGGGCCCGTCCGGCACCCGGGGCGCGCGGTCGGCCCGGTTCCGACGGAAAAGGAATGGGTCTGGACACTCGCATAACCACCTCTTGGAAACATCGACGGCATGCCGGCGAACGGCATGCCGTCTGGTGAAGAAAGAGACTTGACTCAACCCTCCCGATCCCTCGGTCCGCGCCTTCGATTTTTCGTGCTGCGGTGCAATAAAGGTACGCCCAAAGCGCGGCCCGTCCTGCTTCCGGGAGAAACAAGATGTGCGAACTTCACATCTACTTTTCGGCCGCGGACCGGGCGAAGTCCTACATAGGTGTTGCGGCGGTGGGGGTTGACACGGGCCGGGCGTGTGGGCACGCGCGGAACAGCGCGTGATCGCGTTTGTCTCGAAGGCCCGCGGGCATGGCGCAGGGCGAGGTCCGATGAAGCGGCCCCCTGCGCGCGCGGCGTCGACAACGCGGCTTCCGCGTCGGGTTCAACAGGCCGTAACGATATTGCCGCGATTGGTCACAGCCGCCGCGGGGGCGATGTGGCGGGCACGCATCAGCGACGGTCATCAACCCCGGCGAGCCCTATGCCCTTCGCGACATGGGGACACGCCCAGGCTGCGGCATGCGCGCGTTCTTCCTTTGCACCACCGGCTTTTCGGCGGTTGTCCTACACCTTGGGCCGCGCAGAAGACTAGACCTGTAGCTGCGCCGGATCAGTGCCGTGCGCACCCCTTTTCCTGCCATGAACCACGGCCGCCCAACTTACTTTTTCTTCAAAGGATTCCAGATGCGAAAAGTCAACGCTGTGATGACCCGCGATGTCGAGGTCATCAGTCCCGACGCCACCCTCGCGGAGGCCGCCAGGCGCATGCGCGACGGCGACTTCGGGATGATGCCGGTGGGCGAGAACGACCGCATGATCGGCGCGATCTCGGACCGCGACATTGCCGTGCGCGGCATCGCCGAAGGGCACGACGGCAACGCCAAGGTGCGCGACGTCATGTCGGACGGCATCCGCTGGGCCTATGAGGACGACGCCGTCGATCATGCGGCGCAGCTCATGGCCGAGCACCAGATCCGGCGCCTGCCCATCGTCAACCGCGACAAGCGGCTGGTGGGCATCCTGGCGCTGGCCGATGTCGCGGTGAAGGAGCCCAAGGTCAAGCCAGCCGCCGAGGCGCTGTGCGGCATCTCGCAACCCGTCGAGGCCTGAGAAGGTCTGACCAGGCGAGGTCCTTCACCCCGATTCACTGTCCCTTCCCTTTCTTCCTGGAGGACTTGCCATGCACGTCGCACCTTTCCACCTGCTCGCAGCCGCCGCCATCGCGGCGAGCCTCGCCGTGACCGGTTGCACGGTCACCCGCCCCAGCGGCGCAGCAAACGACATCCCGGCCTCGTCGGCATCGGCCATCGACGCCCAGGTCGATGCATCGCTGGCCCGCCTCTATGACACCGTCGCCGGTTCGCGCGCGCTCGTCGCTGGCGCGCAGGGCGTGCTGGTCTTCCCGTCCGTGGTGGGCGGAAGCTTCGGCATCGGCGCCGACTATGGTCGCGGTGCCCTGCGCAGCGGCGGCCGCACGCAGAGCTACTACAGCACGACCGCCGGCTCCATCGGCTTCCAGGCCGGTGCGCAGTCGAAGGCCGTGTTCTACGTGTTCACCTCCAGGGAGGCGCTGGACAAGTTCCGTCAGAGCCGGGGCTGGACGGTGGGCGTCGACGCGACGGTGGCGCTGGCACGCTACGGTGCCAACGGCGTCGTCGACAGCAGCACCTTCCGGCAACCCGTGGTCGCCTTCGTGATGACCAATGTGGGCCTGGAGGCGGGTGCGTCGGTGCAGGGTGCGAAGGTCACCGAAATTCGACCTTGATACGGGCATGACATGACGGGCATCCGGTCGGAAACGCCATCGACAAGGAGTGCCCGCCATCATGCTCAACGGAGCCGAAGCCCACCCGATCCAATCCGCGACGCGCGCGTTGTTCGACCGCTATGAGCGGGAATTCAATGCGGGACTGACCGGCGAAGCCGACCTCGAAGCCGTGGCGGCGTTGTACGCCGCGTGCTTCATTGCCGCCTCGCCCGCCGGCGTCTTCACGGGCAAGAACGATGAAGAACTCAGGCGCGTGTCCGCGAAGGGGTTCCAGCATTACCGCGACACCGGCGTGCAGCGGATGAACGTGCGTAACCTGGACATCTCGGCGATCGACGAATTGCACGGGCTCACCCGCGTGGCGTGGAGAGCGATCTACAAGGTCGACGGCGCGCAGAAGGTGATCGACTTCACCAATGTCTATCTGGTGCGGCTCGAGGGCGACAGCGCGAAGGTGTTCGGCTGGATCCCGTGTCTATGGAGAGTTCTCTCGAAGGACCGCCTGGCCGTGGGTGGTTTCCACGCCGCTGAGCGCTTCGCGCTTGTCATGCGGGTTCCCCCGCGTGGACGGGCTGCAGCCTCCGCGCAGCCGGCTGCCCGGCTCTGAGCTACCGCCCTATGGGGCGAAGAATCAAGCAGCGGGAAACTGCGCCCCGACATCACCAGAATGATTGCCCCTGCGATCCGAGGAAGACCTGAACAACTCGGATCGTCGACCTGAAAGGCTTCCCGGCAACCAGACCGGAAGTTGTTCCATGAGTCAGTGGAAATCTTTGTGGATAACTCATGGACAACTTCGGCGGCGCCAACACTCATGCGGGTCATCGCTGGAATGCCTACATTCGAGGCAGTCGCCTCTTGACTTTCGGGCCCGATGAATCGGCCACAGGCGCGGTGACCTGGAAATCCGCTACCAGCGCCTGCCTTCTCGTCAGAGGCTCGAACTTCTGACGCGAGGTTAAGAGGTATCTCGACGCGCAAGTACTGCAACACCTCGTCGGCAGCTGGCGCTTCAGGCAGCCGCCAGTCACCTTGGCGTGGCGCCGCCGTCCCCGACCTGAGGGGCAACCTGCGAGGGTACGTCTACCAGTTCTCGGGTATGGCCGTTTGCGCTGTTGCTCACTAACATCGCCGGCCGTAACAAATGGCAGGGCCTTGCGAGAACATGAGATGGCACGGATCGGAGCCTCGGCTCCACTCAAGCGAAATTCTTCTCCGCGTCGCAGGCGCGCTGGTGGCGCTAGTCGTTTCAGGGTGCGGCGGGGGTGGAGGTGGCGGCTTTTTCCCGATCTCCCTGATCTCGGTGCCGCCCTCCGCCCCCGCGCCCTCTCCTGCCCCAGCGCCCTCAGCCCCAACTCCCCCCGCACCGACCTATGCGATCGGCGGCAAGGTCACGGGGCTGCTCGGCGCGGGGCTTGTGCTGCAGAACAACGCAGGTGACGACCTGCCCATCGCCACCGATGGCCACTTCAGTTTTGTGACACCGCTTGCCGATGGTGCGAGCTACGCTGTGTCGATCAAATCCCAGTCGAAGATCCTGACGCGCGTGTGCACCGTCAGCAACGGAAGCGGAACGATCGCGGCGACCACGGTGAGCGACGTGCAGGTCGTCTGCGCCGAGCCTCCTTCACGCTTTGCCTACGTGTCGAACGGCAACAGCGACAGCGTGTCGGCCTACGCCGTCGATGCGACGACCGGCACGCTGCGCCCGGCAGCAACGCTGTCGGTGCCAAGTCCGTACGCGTTGACCATCGAGCCCTCGGGCCGATTCGTCTACGTGTCGAGCGCTTTGGGCAACGGCGTGTCGGCGTACGCGATCGATCGCACGACGGGCGACCTGCACCCCATCGCCGCCCCAACCGTGGCGACGGGGGGAGTATCAGCGGGGATGGCGGTGGATCCCACTGGTCGCTTCGCCTACTTCGTGAATTTGGTGGGCAACAGCGTGCTGGCTTTCAACATCGACCCCGAGACGGGTGCGCTGAGCGCGATGGCGGTGCCGTCCGTGGCGACCGGCAGTCTGCCTTACGGTATTGCCATCGACCCCACGGGCCGCTTCGCCTATGTGGCGAACATCAACGATGCCACCGTGTCGGCATTCAACATCGATGCCACGTCCGGTGCGCTGAGCCCCATGGCGATCCCCACCGTGGCGGCCGGGTCCGGGGCCCGCGATATTGCCGTGGATCCCTCGGGCCGCTTCGCCTACGTGTTGAACCAGGGCGACCGGAACATCGTGGCCTACTCCATCGATCCCGTGTCGGGCGCACTGGCGCCGCTCGCAACAACACCGCCTGCGACAGGTCGCGCTCCATTCAGCATCACCGTGGACCCGAAGGGACGCTTTGCCTACGTAGCGAACCTGGACAGCCATGACGTGTCGGCCTATACCCTGGACGCCTTGACCGGCGCGCTGGCACCCGCAGTGACGCCAACCATTCCCACAGGAAATCGTCCCGCCTCGATTGCTATAGAACCGAACGGGAAGTTCGCGTATGTGGCGGACAACACTGACAACAACGTGTCGGTCTACTTCATCGATGTGGTGTCGGGCGTGCTGAATCCACAAGCGGCACTGACAGTCATGGCAGGACGTTCGCCGAACAAGATTTTCTTGTCGAGGTGAAGAAGTGTCATTGAATCGGTCTACATGGGCCGCCCGAGAGGAGCAGTTTGGCCCAGGCTGCTTCGAGCGCGCCGCAATGAGCCAGTTCGCTGATGCTCATTCATCTTCGCGCGCGACTTCCAGAGCATTCGGACAGTGCTCAAGATTGGTCGCATTCAGACCTCAATTTATGTGGCGCCACCGATAGCGCGGCTGATCGATAGCCAGTTGACCCAGGGCGGTAGTCCAAAAATGGGCGTTCAACGCTGCAGCATCGCAGGCCGAACTTCGGCTTCGGATGGCCGTGCAAAGCGCGGCGCGAAGCCGCTCCAGATCAGCTTGCACGCCGAGCACTCGACAGATTCGATCGGCCTCTTCGCTCGCCAGGCGTGCGCCCATCTCACGCTCGCGTGCCAGCGTGGACTGCAGGCTGATGCCGATACGCGCGTCGCGATTCGTTCTGCCTTCGTCGGTTGCGGTGGAGGCAAGTGGCACCTCAGCAATGGCGATGGTGAGCTCGTCGGCGGAGGCTGGCAACGGCTCTGGGTCGTCCCGTTCGCAGACGCCAATTTCATCGTCTGCTCGCTCCCACAAGAGCGTCGACCGAATCTCGCCCATCGCAACCAGCAGATCGACCTCGACTTCCGAGGCACGCCGCGCGATGGCGAGCCGCTCGATCCTACGGTCGCTCCCATTGCGCCAGGCCAGCCCCATCGCGTCACAGGTGATGCCCCACTTCAAGGTGCCCAGAACCTGCCAATAGTGAACGCGCGCCGCATCCACGCGTCGGCCCGATTCGGCCTCGTACCCTGCGAAAAGCTGCGCCCGTGTGCCCAAGCCTCCGGCCTCCAGCTCCACGTTGCCGAAGCGCCAGGAATTGACACAAAACCACCCCAAATCTTCCATAGGGTCGCCGAGGTGCGCGAGCTCCCAGTCAAGCACCGCTCGCACGCCCTCCGCGCCTACGATGAGGTTGCCGTTGCGGAAATCTCCGTGAACGAGCACCGCTGGATCGCTGTACGCGGGCTCATGTTCCGCGAGCCAGCGAAGCGCCAGCTCGAACACCGGCCGCGGCGTACCGTTAGCGCGGTGTGCCGCTTCCCAATGTCGACGCTCATGCGCGGCACCGCCGCAGCGAAGAGCAGGTAACTTCGCCTGCGGCATCGCATGGATGCGAGCCATCAGTGCGCCGCACTCGGCGGCCAGGGTGCGCCGTGCCTGCGCAAGCTCCGGATCGCGAAGAATGGCGCGAGCCGACGACTCGCCCTCCACCCGTCGCATCAGGTAGCCATCGCCCAGCCCATCGGATGGCAACAGTTCGCCGATCACCTCGGGCACCGGCACACCGGCCTCCAGGGCAGGTCGCAACAGCGCGGCCTCGGCGGCCATGCCTGCGCTACCTTGCTGGCCGTTTTCGCTCCATTGGCGGGTGCGCCGCAAGATCAAGCCCTGCGCGCCACTCGGCGACAAGGCATCGAAAGACCAGATCTCCTGGCTCGCACCGCCGGAAACCGCGCTCAGCGCCGCAATGGCCGACACGTCGGGGCGGTGGCGACGCAGCGCCATCAACAACCGATCTGCGTCAGCGGCCTGCACGGATGCCTTCGAACGCCTCACCGTCAGCGGAATCCTGATGGTCGAGATACTCCGCCATGCCGAAGCCGACACGCTCGCCCAAACGATAGCGTGTCATGCACTCCATGATGCGCGCCTTGTCAGTACGCCCGTCGGGCAGCTTACGCCAATGACGGCACGGCACGCTGGCGAGCACTTCACCCTCGATGTCGTACTGCTGGCCCACTTCGTTCTCGAAACTCAGCGAGAACCCCGTGGGATAGCTTCGCGCGTCATAGCGCGTCTGCAGCCGGACGCAGTGCACATGGCGCAGGCGGCCGCTGCCGTCGTGCACGTAGCCCGTTTCCAGCAGTTCGCCATCGCCCTTCTGAACCACGATCACGCACATCGCCAAGCCATCGTCGAACGTGCAGGGAAACCAGCGATACCACGGAATCGCTTGCCACAGCCGTGGACCCCAGGAATGATCGCGCAGGCCATGGCCTGCAATCTCCCAGGAGGTCTCTCCGACGCGCAGCGTGCCCTGCCCTCTCACTGACTGGTCGTAGTGCGCCCGTGCAAAGTAGCGCCCCTCCCCTTCGTCGAAGGGCTCGCCCTCGTCGCCCAGCAATTCACCGCCGTGAGCGGGTGCCACGGCTTCGAAGACCAACGCGATCTCGGCATCTACCTGTGATTGCGGTGTGAAGGCGGCTCGCGGGTTCTCCATCGCCGCACCATCCGCCATCACGTGGACCGGCCCAGCGTAGTGCAAGCGCGAACGCTGCATAGGCTGATCGAAGTCGAAGCGCAGCCCGGCGGCTTCGACGCCGTCCTGGCTGACCGTCCCGGGCTTCGCGAACATGAAGCCCACGCGTCCGTCCGGCAGGTACAGGCACACGGTCATCTCGGACAAGCCCTGGTTCGCGCGCTGTCCGATCCGGAACCAGCCGCCGATGCGCTGACGTCCATCGATCAGATGGACGTAGCGGCTCTCGTTGAAGAAGGGATGCGCTTCGACTGGATGGTTGAAGTCGTCCTCCGGTCGCAACGGGCGAACCGGGCGGTATCGGCCGGAGTAGTCCATGTCAGCCCTTGCCGGCCAGCGCGACGAAGCTCACGCCATGAAGAAGCGCGGCCACTTCAAGCCTCCAGATAGCGGCCACCCGCAGCCGCCAACTCGCGCAGTGCCGATGGCACCTCGAAGCGTTCACCGTGATGACGCGCCAGGTGGTCGCACTCCTCAACAAAGCGCGCCGCACCCAAGGTATCGATGTGGCTGACCGCGCCGCCCAGGGCCGCCGGAAATCCCCAGCCCAGCAACGAACCGACATCGGCATCACGTGCGCTAACCACGCCCTCGGCCAAGCAGCGCGCCGCCTCGAGCGACTGCGCATGCATCAGGCGCCGGCGCACCTGCTCCACGTCCGGCTGTTCGGCGGCGAGCGGATAGAGCTCCGCCAGGCCCGGCCACAGGGCCTTCTTTCCGTCGGCCGGATGGTCGTAAAAGCCCTTGCCCACCTTGCGGCCTAGTCGCCCGAGCTTCTCCACCATGGTCACGAGCACAGCGTCTTGCGGCTGCTCGCGGTAGGCGGTGCCCTGGTCCAGGCGGCTCTGCTTGAGTGCCTTGTAGAGCAGCTCGGCCGAGAACTCGTCGATGAGCGCCAACGGCGGCATCGGCATGCCCGCCATGCGGCCGGCGTTTTCGATCAGGTTCGGGTTCACGCCTTCGACCAGCATCGTCATGGCCTCGTAGGGGAACATGCCGAATGCGCGGTTGGCATAGAACGCCGGGCAGTCGTTGACCACGATCGGCGTCTTGCGGATGCGCTTCACGAAGTCGAGTGCCTGGGCAATGGTGGCCTCGGCGGTCGCCTTACCGCGGATCACCTCGACCAGCGGCATCTTCTCGACCGGCGAGAAGAAATGCAGGCCGACGAATTGCGCAGGCCGCGACGACACCTCGGCCAGCCCGGTGATCGGCAGCGTCGAGGTGTTCGACGCGAAGATCGCGTCGGGCGCCATCGCGGCCTCGGCCCGGCGGGTGGCCTCGGCCTTGACGGCGCGATCTTCGAACACCGCCTCGATCACGATCTGGCAGTCCGCCAGCGCCGCGTAGTCTGTGGTCGGTTCGATCAGCGCGAGCGTGCGGTCGCGCTTGTCGGCGGCCATGCGGCCCTTGGCGACCTGGGCGTCAAGGATCTTCGCGCCGTAGGCCTTACCCTTCTCGGCCGCTTCGAGACTGGTGTCCAGCAGCACCACTTGCAGGCCGGCCAGTGCGCTCACGTGCGCCAGGCCCGCGCCCATCATGCCGGCGCCCAGCACGCCGATGCGCCCGTAGTCGCGCTTGGCTACGTTCTTGGGCCGGTGCGCCAGCCGGTTGGCCTCGCCCATCGAATAGAAAAGCGTGCGGATCATGTTCTTGGTCGCCGACGAGGTCGCCAGGTGCGCGAACTGCCGCTGCTCAATCTTCAGGCCGGCGTCGATGCCGACCTGGCAGCCGTCGTACACGCACGCCAGGATGGCCTCGGGTGCGGGATACAGGCCCTGCGTCTTGCCCAGCAGGTTGCCGGCAATGCCGAAGTACAGCTGCGTCGGTCCCGGCGTCTGCGGCGTACCGCCCGGAAACTTGAAGCCCTTGGCATCCCAGGGCTTGACGGTGGCTTGCGGGCCCTCGGCCAACAGCCAGGCCTTGGCGCGCGCCAGCAGCTGATCGGCCGGCACCACTTCGTCGACGATGCCGGCTTCGAGTGCCTGCGCCGGTGCGACCTTGCGGCCTTCGAGCAGGTAGGGCAACGCGGCCTTGATGCCGATCATGCGCGGCAGGCGCTGCGTGCCGCCAGCGGCGGGCAGCAGGCCCAGTGAGACTTCAGGCACGCCAAGCTGGATCTTCGCGTCGTCCGCAACGATCCGGCGATGGCAGGCCAGGCAGATCTCAAGCCCGCCGCCCAGCGCCGTGCCGTTGATCGCGGCGACAAATGGCTTGCCCGAGGCCTCGAGCGTTCGCAGCGTGCGGCTGAAGGGGCCGGAGCTGGCCATCGATTCCTCGGCCGTGCGAATGCGGCGGATCAGGTCGAGGTCGCCGCCAGCCACGAATTCGGGCCGCGACGAGGTGACGATGACGCCCTTCACGGCACTGTCGCCGATGGCGCGCTGGACCGCAGCGTCGAAGGCTGCGATGGACGCCAGATTCAGCACGTTCATCGGCCGGTCGGCCACGTTCCAGGTCAGGGTGGCGATGCCGTCGGCACCGAGCGTGTAGTCGATCATTTTTTTTGCTCCTGCGTCAGACGCGTTCAATCACCATCACCGAACCCATGCCGCCGCCCACGCACAGCGTGACCAGGCCGGTCGACAAGTCGCGGCGTTCGAGTTCGTCAAGCAGCGTGCCCAGCAGCATGCCGCCGGTCGCCCCCAGCGGATGGCCCATCGCAATGGCGCCGCCGTTGACGTTGACCTTGTCGTGCGGAACGCGCAGCGCCTGCATGAAGCGCAGCACCACCGCGGCGAAGGCCTCGTTGCACTCGAACAGATCGATGTCTCCGGCGCTCATGCGGGCCCGCTTGAGCGCTGCTTCGGCGGCCGGCGCGGGGCCGGTCAGCATGATGGTCGGCTCGCTGCCGATGGTGCCGAAGGACACCACGCGCGCGCGCGGCTTCAGCCCGAGCCGATCGGCCATTTCGCGCGAGCCGATGAGCACCGCCGAAGCGCCATCGACGATGCCCGACGAATTGCCGGCGTGGTGCACATGCGTGATCGCACCGAGCTCCGGGTAGCGCTGAAGCGCCATCGCGTCGAAGCCCATCTTCTCGCCTTGCACGGAAAAGGAAGCCTCGAGCTTGGCCAGCGTGTCCATCGTGGTGTCGGCGCGGACGTGCTCGTCCTGCGCCAGGATCTCCACGCCGTTCAGGTCGCGCACGGGCACCACCGATTTCGCGAAGCGGCCCTCGGTCCAGGCTGCGGCCGCGCGGCACTGGCTTTCCACGGCGTAGCTGTCGACGTCGTGGCGGCTGAAACCATACAGCGAGGCAATCAGGTCGGCCGACACGCCCTGCGGCACGATGCGGTTCGGAATGGTGATCTGCGGATCGGTGATCCACGGCCCGCCGCCGACGAACATGGGCACGCGCGACATGCTCTCCACACCGCCGCCGATGACCAGCTCGGCCTGGCCCGACTTGACCAGCGCCGAGGCGAAATTGCAGGCCTCCAGCCCCGAGCCGCAGAACCGGTTGAGCTGCACGCCTGGCACCGTATGGTCGTAGCCGGCCGCGAACACCGCGGCCTTGCCGATGTTCGAGGCCTGTTCCAGCGCCGGCTCGGCGCAACCGAGGATCACATCGTTGACCAGCGCCGTGTCCAGCCGGTTGCGATCACGGATCTGTTGAAGCACCTGGGCGGCGAGGCGCGCCGGTGCGACTTCATGCAGCGCGCCGTTGGCGCGCCCGCGGCCGCGCGGCGTGCGCACGGTGTCGAGAATGTAGGCTTCTGTCATCTGTCGTCCTTGGGGTTCTTGTCGTTGGTTGTGGAGTGCCTCGGCGCGCGAATCAGCGGCCCGTGAAAGCGGGGCGACGGCGCTGCTGGAAGGCTGCAATGCCCTCCTTCAGGTCGTCGGTGGCGAACACCTTCTGCAGCTGGCGTGCTTCGTGGGCGAGCATCGAATCGAAATCGCCGCCTTCCAGCAACACCTCTTTCGACAGGCGGAAGGCCGCGGTCGGCCCGCTCGCGATGTTCTGCGCCAGCTTCTGCGCCTCTTCCGCCACGGCCCCCGTGGGCACCGCTCGATTGACCAGGCGCAGCGCGGCGGCCTCGGCGCCGTTCACGAAGCGACCGGTGTAGATCAGCTCGGAGGCCAGTGCGAAGCCCGTGCGGCTCAGCAGGATGTGGTGGGCGCCGGTGTCGGGCACCATGCCGATGTGCCGGAACGGGCTGCCGAAGAGCGCTTCTTCTTCTGCCAGGACCATGTCACAGCACAGCGCCAATCCGAAGCCGAAGCCCAGCGCGGGCCCCGCCACCGCGGCGATGGTGGGCACGGGCAGCGCCCGCAGCCGCTGGCACAGCGGGCCGACCACCTGACTGATCATGGCCATCGGGTTGTCTGCTGCGGGATCGATAGAGCCGATGTCCCAACCCGCCGAGAACACCGCACCGGCGCCGCGCAGCACCACGCAGCGCGCGCCGCCTTCGAGCGCAGCATCGAGCTGAGCGCCGAGGGCCTTTGCGTTCTCGACGCGAAAGCTGTTCTTGGGTTGGGGAAGGTCGATCGCGATCGTGGCGACCGCGTCCTGGAGTTGCAGTGTGATGCCGGCCACTGCGATGCCGTTGTGCGGTTGATGTCCCATGCCTGGAACTGTCGCCGCAGCGAACCCGCCCGGTATCGTCGCATCCGACGAATTCGGCCCGCTCAGAGATTGCGCGAAATGAGTTCCTTCATGATCTCGTTGGTGCCGCCATAGATCCGCTGGGCGCGCGCGTCGACGTACGCCCGAGCGATCGGCACTTCGGCCATGAAGCCGTAGCCGCCATGCAGCTGGACGCAGGCATCGACCACCTTGCACTGCAGGTCGCTGCACCAGTACTTGGCCATCGAGGCGGCCTCGGCGTCGAGCTCGCCCTGCAGTAGCTGCTGCAGGCAGCTGTCGACAAACGTGCGACCGATGCGGATCTCGGTCTTCAATTCGGCCAGCACGAAGCGGGTGTTCTGGAAATCCGCGACAGCCTGGCCGAAGGCCCGGCGGCCGCGCACGTACTCGACCGTCATGCGGTAGGCGTCTTCCGCGGCGGCGATGGCCGACACCGCGATCTGCAGCCGCTCCCAGGGCAATTCCTGCATCAGGTACGCAAAGCCACGCCCCTCCTCGCCCAACAGGTGGTCAACGGGCACCATGACGTCTTCGAAGAACAGCTCACCGGTGTCCTGCGCCTTGAGGCCAATCTTCTTGAGCGGCGAGCCCTTCTTCACGCCCGGCAGCGTGGTGTCGACCACCAGCAGGCTGACGCCCTTGGCCCCGGCAGCCGGGTCGGTCTTGGCGACCACCACCACGAGGTCGCAGGTGGTGGCATTCGAGATGAAAGTCTTGGCGCCATTGAGCCGGTAGTGCTCCCCTTCGCGCAGCGCCGTGGCACGCACCGCTTTCACGTCGGAGCCGCCGTCGGGCTCGGTCATAGCGAGCGCCGCAACGGCTTCGCCGCTGACCATGCGCGGCAGCCACTTCGCCTTCAGCGTCTCGCTGGCGAAGTGCAGGAAGTAGTTGGTGACGATCTCGGAGTGCATCGTCAGCGACAACCCGAAGTTGCTGTACGGCGCGGCTTCCTCGAGCACCACGGCCGAGTACAGCAAGTCGGCGCCGGGGCCGCCATAGGCCTCAGGCACGGTCGGGCACAGCAGGCCGAGTTCCCCGGCGATGCTGAACACCGCGCGGTCGAAGCAGCCGCGCTCGGCCCAGCTCTCGAGCTTCGGACCGACATGCTGCTGCAGGAAGCGACGCACGCTGTCGCGGAAGAGTTCGTGCTCGGGACGGAAGAGGTTTCGGTTCATGGGGTGGTGTTCCTTCAGGCGACACGGCGCTCGCGGCCTTGCCAGTAAGCTTCGCGCAGCTGGTGCTTGAGCAGCTTGCCGGCGCCAGACACCGGCAACTCGCTGCGAAATTCGACGCCGCGCGGGCACTTGTAGCCGGCGATCCGCTCCTTGCAATGCGCAATGACGCGGGCCCCGTCGATCTGCGCGCCGGGTTGCAGCACCAGCACCGCGTGCACGCGCTCGCCCCAGTCGGCGTCGGGCACGCCGAGCACCGCGCACTGGGCCACGCCGGGCAGCGCGAGGATCGCGTTCTCGACTTCGGTGGAGTAGACGTTCTCCCCGCCGCTGACGATCATGTCCTTCAGCCGGTCGACGATGTGCAGCAGGCCCTCTGGGTCGAGCCGGCCGCCGTCGCCGGTGCGCATCCAGCCTTGGTGCAGCACCTGCGCGGTCTGCTCGGGCAGGTTCCAATAGCCCAGCATGATGCCCGGGCCGCGCAGCCAGACCTCCCCCACTGCATCGGCGGGCAGATCATTTCCCTCCGGGTCCACGACCCGCACTTCCATGCAGGGCGTCGGCAGGCCCGCGGCCAAGTGGCGGCCTCGCGCACGGCTCTCGGCGCTGTGGCACCAGGCCGGCAACGCCACCGCGATGCCCGCGGTCTCGGTCATGCCATAGAACTGGGTGAGCCCGACATCGGGCAGGCATGCGATGGTCTGCTCCAGCAGCGTGCCGTCGATCGGCGAAGCGCCGTAGTACAGGCGCCTCAGGCTCGACAGGTCGCGGCTGCGAATGTCAGGGTGGTCCACCACACGCTTGATCATGGTGGGCACCAGCGCCGCCTCGGTCACGCGTTCGCGCGCGATCAGCGCCAGGAATACGGCCGGGTCGAAGACCGGCAGCATCAGCTGCGTGCACTGGCCCACCATGGCCTGCAGCACGACGGCCAGGCCGCCGACGTGGAACATCGGCAGCGCGTGCAGGCAGATCGCCCCGGGCACGCGCTCGCCGATGGCGATGGACGCGAGTGTGTTGCCCAGGAGTCCACCGTGCGACAGCAGCACGCCCTTCGAGCGACCCGTGGTGCCGCCGGTGTAGAGCAGCACCGCCGGCGCATCGCCCCCGACGTAGGCGTCGTCCAGGGGAGCGCCATGCCCGAGCAGTTCCTCGTAGCGCCACGCGCCTTCGGGCACCTTGCCAGACTCGCCGATGACGACGACGGTTGGCATCGACTGCGACTTCTGGCGCAGGGCCGGCAGCAGCGGCACGAAGACGTCGTCCAGCAGCAGCACGCTGGCGCCGCTGTCGGCCAGCGCAAAGGCAAGTTCGTCCACGCTCCAGCGGCAATTGAGTGGCGTCAGCACGGCGCCGAGCCACCATGTGGCGTAGACCACGGCCAGAAAGCGGTCGGAGTTGGGCGCCAGCACGAGCACGCGGTCGCCGCGGCGCACGCCCGCGGCGTGCAGGCCGCCCGCCAGTTGCGCGACCTGCGCATGCAGCTCCGCGTAGGTGGTGCGCCGGTCGCCGCAGATGGCGGCCAGCCGGTCGGGATTTTCACGGCGTGCCTTGTGTAACGCCAGGGTGAGGGGCATGGAAGTCTCCGGATTCTTGTGGGGTCGCGCCGCAGAGGTCCTCGCGACACGGCGCCGAGTGTGCAATCGGCATGGCGCCTCGATATCGTCGCATCCGACGAGATTGCGCCGGCACTTTTCCCCACGCAAAGCCGGGACGCTCAGGCGATGAGTCCGGCGCGCCGCGCGAACGCGATCGCCTCCATCCGGTTGCGCGCATCGAGCTTGACGTTGATGTTGCGCAGGTGCGTACGCACCGTGGTCTCGGCGACGAAGAGACGCTCCGCGATCTGGTCGTTCGACAGGCCCTCGGCCGCCAGCCGCATGACCTGAATCTCCTTGCGGGTAAGCAGCTCGCTGGGCGCCGATGCGCCCATGCGCTGGCCCGCTTCGGCCGCGATCGCTTCGCTGCCCGCGATGGCAGTGGCAGGCTCGCGCAGCATCCGGTCGATGAAAGCCAACGGGGCATCGTCGGAAGCAGCAGCATCCTCGTCCAGCAGCGCGTTGGGCACGGTGCGCAGGTCGCGCAGCATCGTCAGCACCAGCGGGCCTTCGTCAAGGAAGGCGCGCACGTACCCTTCGGCGGCCGCGAGACGAACGGCCTTGGCCAGCACGCGCATCGCCTTGTTGCGCTGCTCGTCCCGGTAGAGGGCCTGGGCCAGCAGGAGCCGCAATGTGAGCGCCCGGCGCTCGCGCTGAGCGCGTTCGGCGGCGTCGAGTTCCTGACGCAGCGGAGCAACCATCTCTGCAGCGTGGCCGCTGGCGATCGACCAGCGCGCCTGCGCCACGTCGTAGGTCTCGACCACGTTGGCACGCAACGAGAGGCGCGAGACACGCGCCCACAGCAGCTTGTCGTTGCAGCGATCGAGCTCGGCCCTGGCACGCGCTAGCCGGCCTTCCACCACGGCCATGCGCACGCGTTCGAGCCGCGCGCTCGCCACCACGCGCGACAGCCCGTCGCGGTGTCCGATGTGCTCGAGTTCGGTGAGCAACTGCTGCGCGCGGTCGGCATCGCCCTGGTCGAGCGCGATGCGGGCCATGATCACGTGCGCGCAGATCAGCTGATCCGGAATGCCTACTCGGCAGATCAGCGGGATGTAGACCGCCAGCAGGCGCTCGGCTTGCTCGCACTGGTCGGCTTCGTACAAGGCCTCGGCCAGCAGCACGCCGGCCATGGCGTTGCCGTTGGTGGCGCGCGAAGGGTCGACCGTGCCCGCGCTCACCGCCAGCCGCAGGCGTGCGATGGCCTTGCGCAGACGGCCCTGCGTCAGGTCGACCGCCCCTTCTGCCGCCTCGGACAGGGCGAAGTTAAAACTGCTGCTGTGCTCGGGCTGGCGACTGCGCGCCGCATCGACCAGGCGAAGGGCCTCGTGGTAACGCCCGGCGATCATGGCCAGGTTGGCCAGCACCACTTCCAGGAAGCCACGCGCGAAGGTGGCCTCGACGGGCAGCGCCACCAGCAGTTCGGTGGTCAGCGGCATTGCCTCGTCGATGCGGTCGGTCAGCACCATCAGCAAGGGTTTCATCGCGAGCCGGTGGGCGCGCACCTCGACATCATCGTCGGTGCGCTGCTCCAGCCGCTCGAGCAACGGGGCCGCGGCCCGCGGTCCGCGCGCCAGGCAGACAGCCCAGGCGTGCAGCACCTGGAGCATCGGACGGTCGGCCAGCTGCCCGGCCTCAAGCAGCGGATCGAGCCAGCGCGACAGCAGCCTGACACGCCCCTGGTCGAGCAACGACTGGGCCTCGGCCTCGAGCAGTGGAAATGCAAGCGCCAGGTCCCCGGCCGCGAGCGCATGCTCGATCGCCGGCACGGGGCGCCCGACACCCAGGAACCATTGCGCGGCGGCACTGTGCAGCGCCGGAATCTCCTGCGCGTGCTGTCGGGCCAGCTGGGCCCGCAGGAATTCCGCGAACATGCCGTGGTAGCGGTACTCGCTGTGGTCGGCTTGCAGCGGGATGAGGAACAGGTGGGCCTGCTCGAGTGCGCGCAGCATGGCCGCACTGTCGTCACGCTGGCACACGGCATCGCACAACGACGGGTTGAGCTGCGCCAGGATGCTGGTGCGCAGCAGGAAGCCGCGCACATCGTCCGACTGCCGCGAGAGCACGTCTTCCACCAAGTAGTCGACCACCGCCGCATTCGACCCCGAGAAGCCGGCGATGAAGCGGCCGGGCTCGTCGCGATGCTCCAGCGTCACGGACGCCAGCCACAGCGCCGCAGCCCAGCCCTCTGTGCTGCGGTGCAGGCGACGGATGTCCTCCGGCTGCAAGGTGAGGCCGCGCTGCTGGCGCAGGAACCCATCGACCTCGGCCTCGGAAAAGCGCAGTTGTGTCGGCTCGACTTCGAGCAGCCGACCCCGTGCGCGAAGCCGGCCCAGCCCCAGCTCGGGCACCCCGCGCGAGCCGATGATCAGCTGCGCGCCGCGCGGCAGCTGATCGATCAACTCCTGGACCAGGCCGAGCACGACAGGGCTCTGCAGCACCTCGAAGTCGTCAAGGAACAGCGCCAGCGGTGCCGGATGCGCCGCCACTGTGTCGATCAAGGCGAAGGCAAGTTCGTCCGGCCCCTGCCCTTCGAGCGGCTGCAGCTTGCGCAGCGCAGGAATCAGCGGCTCCAGCGAAGCCGTCAACGCCGCCAGGAAGCGCCCGACATCGTTGTCGGCGCGATCGAGCGTGAGCCAGGCCTGCTGCAGTCCGGTTTCCTCGAAGCGCCGACGCACTTGCAGCATCACCGTGGTCTTGCCGAAGCCCGCAGGCGCGCGCAACAACACCAGCCGCGCAGCCCCGGCATTGAATATGCGCTCGCAGATCTCGGTGCGCTGCAGCTCGAACGCAGTGGCAAGCGGTGGGCGAAGCTTGCCGGCCAGCGGGAACGCCCGCGGCGCGGGCTGCGGCACGGCAACCGGAAGCGTGGCACTCTGGCGGGTGGGACCGTCTGTGTGACCGGGTGTGCCGGTCGGCATGGCAGGCTCCTCGAGGTTCGTCACGTCCGCGCCGCCGCGGCGACGGACCGGGGTCAGGGTTCCATCGCCGTGCACGGCCTCAGTCCCGTTGGTAGAGCGTCACCACGCAGGCGCCGCCGAGCCCCAGATTGTGCTGCAGAGCGACACGCGCGCCCTCGACCTGCCGGGCACCAGCCTGCCCGCGAAGCTGCCACACCAGCTCGGCACATTGGGCCAGCCCGGTCGCACCCAGCGGGTGCCCCTTGGACAGCAGCCCGCCCGAAGGATTGGTCACGACGCGACCACCGTAGGTGTTGTCGCCGTCGAGCACGAAACGCTCAGCGCCGCCCTCGGGCGCGAAGCCAAGCGCCTCGTAGCTCAGCAGCTCGTTGGTGGTGAAGCAGTCGTGCAGCTCGGCCACCGGGACGTCCTCGGGGCCGATGCCGGCTGCCTCGTACACCTGCTGTGCCGCCCGGCGCGTCATGTCGTAGCCGACCAGCTTTCGCATGTCCTTCTCGTCGAAGCTGCTGTTGCCGTCGGTGCTCATGGCCTGTGCCGCGATCCGGACGCGGGCGTCCAGGCCATGGCGACGTGCAAAGTCTTCGGAGCACAGCACGGCGGCGGCACCGCCGCAGGTCGGCGGACAGCACTGCAACCGGGTCAACGGGTCGAACACGGCCGGCGAGGCCAGCACTTCATCGAGTGTCAGGGGCTGGCGGAAGATCGCGTTGGGGTTGTTCTGCGCATGGCGCCGCGCCTTGACCGCGATGCGGGCGAAGGTGTCGGCGCGCGTGCCGTAGAGCTGCATGTGCATGCGCCCTGCGCCCCCGAATAGCTGCGCCGCAATGGGCGCTCCGACGTCCGTTCCCTGAATCTGCTGCATGGTGTCGAGCAGGCGTTGCGAGGGGTCGGGACGGTCCTGGAAATGCACGCCCAGCGCGCCGCGCGCCATCTGCTCGAACCCCAGGGCCAGCACGCACTCGGCCGCGCCGCTGGCCACCGCCTGGCGCGCCAGGAAGAGCGCGGTGGAGCCGGTGGCGCAGTTGTTGTTGACGTTGATCACCGGCACGCTGGTGAGCCCGACGTGGTAGACCGCCGCCTGCCCGCTGCAGGAGTCGCCGTAGACGTAGCCGGCGTAGACCTGGTTCACCGACTGGTAGTCGACCCGCGCATCGTCCAGCGCAGCCTTGGCGGCGCGCGCGCCGAGCATCGGGTAGCTCTCGCTGGCCCCGGGCTTGGCGAAGGGCAGCATGCCCACGCCGGCAACAATCACCTTGCGGTTCATCGGCATCCCTTCATTGCATCTGGTCGTAGTCCAGCACGACCTTCCAGCGGCCGCCCTGCAGTTGTGAAAGACGCGACCGGTCCGAGCCCAGGTGCCGCGTCGGCGAGAAATGCATGGGCGGATTGCCGAACATGTCGCCCGGCACATCGCCGATGCTGTCCATCGCCTTGCCGAAACGCTCGGCGTCGAGATCGCCGCCGGCCTTGCGCAGGCCCTTGGCCAGCAGTTCGATCATCGTGAAGCCATAGACCGAGAAGACGGTCGGCGCTTCCTTGAACTTCGCCTGGTAGCGTGCCGCCCAGGCGGCGATGGCCGGTGATGCATCGTCGAGGTAGGGCTGCTGCGCGGTGGTCACCGCGTAGAGGCCGTCCATATCCTTGCCGCCCAGTTTCGGGATCAGGTCCGAGTAGGCGGTCGAGGCTGCCACGAAGGTCGGCGCGTACTGCAGCTTGCGCGCCTCGGCGATCGCACCCACCGTCTCGCGGATCACGGTGCCGAGCACCACGAAGTCGCAGTCGGCCGACTTCAGCCGCGCGACCTGCGACGAGAAGTCGGTGGCGCCGCGCTTGTAGCTGGTGCGCTCGGCGAGCACCGCACCGATCGACTGCAAGCCGGCCTCGGCGCCCTGCACCACCTCGCGCCCGTAGTCGTCGTCCTGGTACAGGGTGCAGGCCTTGCGCGCCTTGCTGCGCTGATAGATCCCCGGCACCACGCCGCGGATCTGGTCCACCGACGACGGCAGCATCGCGTACTTGAGCTTGCTCAGCGGCTCGTACATGTCACGCGACAGCGCCATCGGGAACAGGCTGAAGACGCCCTTGGGCGCCTGCACCTGCATCGCCGCCAGCGCGTGCGGCGTGCCGAAGGTGCCGACGAGCGCAAACACCTTGTCCTGGTTCACCAGCTTCTGGGCCGCCAGCACGGTGCGCTTGGGGTCGTAGCCGTTGTCCTCGACCAGCAGGCGCAGCTTGCGCCCGTGCGCCCCGCCCTGCGCGTTGAACTCGGCCACGCCCATGAGCAGGCCGTTGCGCACGTCCTTGCCGTAGCCCGCGACCGGGCCCGAAAGGTCCAGAACGCTGCCCAGGGTGATCTCGTCCTTGCCGATGCCCTGGGTCTGGGCCGACGCAGCGGCGCCCGCAAGACCCAGCACAGCCGCGGCGCCGAAGCGCGCGATCCGGTCGATATGCATGGAATGCTCCAGTTTGTCAGGTGAGAGAGATCACTTCGCCTGGTCGTAGTCGAGCACGACGTTCCAGCGGCCGTCCTGGATCTGCGACAGGCGCGCCTTGTTGGAGCCCAGGTGCTGGTCCGGCCCGAAGCTCATCTCGGGCATGCCGAACATGTCGGCCGGCACCTTGAACGACTCGAGGCTCTTGACCAGCGTGTCGAGGTCGAGCTGGGGACCGGCCTTGTCCATCACCCGCACCAGCCGGTCCAGGATCACGTAGCCGTAGATCGAGTAGGCCGAGGGCGCTTCGTTGAAGCGGGTGCGATAGCTGGCCATCCAGGGCTTGAGCGCCTCGGGCGCCGTGTCCTCGTAAGGGTGCTGCACCGTCATCGTCGAGTAGAAGCCGTCCATCGCCTTGCCACCCAGCTTGTGGATCAGATCGGTGTAGGTGCCGAAGGCGCCCAGGAAGGTCGGGTTGAAGTCGAGCTTGCGCGCCTCGTTGATCGTGCCCACGGTCTCACGGATGAGCGTGCCGGTGACCACGAAGTCGCATCCCGCGGCCTTCAGGCGCGCCACCTGCGAAGAGAAATCGGTGGCGCCCCGCTTGAAGCTGGTCTTCTCGACCAGCGCCGCATTGACCGTCTTGAGCCCCGCCTCGACGCCGCGCAGGATCTCCAGGCCGTACTCGTCGTCCTGGTAAATGATGCAGGGCTTCTGCGCCTTCTTCTCCTTGAACAGGCGTGCCGACGCCGGCGCGATCTGGTCGTAGTACGAAGACAGGAAGGCGAACTTGAGCTTGCTGATGGGCTCGTACATGTCGCGCGACAGCGCCGCCGGGAAGAAGTTCATCACGTTCTTGGCGTTCTGCACCGGCAGCGCGGCGTTGTTCACGCCGGTGCCCAGCGAGCCGGCCATCACGAAGATCTTTTCCTGGTTGACCAGCTTCTGCGCCGCGAGCACGGCTTTCTTGGGGTCGTAGCCGCTGTCTTCGACCAGCAGCCTGATCTTGCGGCCGTGCACGCCGCCCTTGTCATTGGCCTCGGCGACGCGCTGCAGCATGCCGTTGCGCAAGTCCTTGCCATAACCGGCGAGCGGTCCTGACAGATCCTGCAGCGTGCCGAGCACGATCTCGTCCTTGCTCACGCCCTGGGTCTGGGCGGCCGCGGCTGCGGCGAAAGCGACGGCGGACACGGCCAGCAGGCAGCGCGCGTGGCGGATGATCTTCTTCATGGTGCTTGTCTCCTTCGGGGGTTGTAGTCAGCGGTACATCGCTTCGATCTGCTCGGCGTACTTCTTCTGCACGAAGCTGCGCTTGAGCTTCATCGTCGGCGTGAGCTCCTCGTCCTCGGCGCTCAGCTGGGTCTCGAGCAGGAAGAACCTTTTGATCTGCTCCACGCGCGCGAACTTCTTGTTGACCGTCTCGATCTCCGCTTGGATGAGGGCCAGGATCTCGGGCGCGCGCGCCAGGCTCGCGTAGTTGGAGAAAGGCACGTCGTGGTCCTGCGCAAACTTCTCGACGTTCTCCAACTCGATCATCACGATCGCGCTGAGGTAGGCGCGGCGGTCGCCGATCACCACCGCATCGGTCACGTAGGGCGAGAACTTGAGCTCGTTCTCCCATTCGCTGGGCGTGATGTTCTTGCCGCCGGCCGTGATGATGATGTCCTTCATGCGGTCGGTGATGCGGAAGAAGCCGTCGCTGTCGGCCGCGCCCACATCGCCGGTGTGCAGCCAGCCTTCGGCATCGATGGTCTCGGCGGTCTTCTCGGGCTGGTTGAGATAACCCATGAAGACGTTGGGCCCGCGCACCAGCAGCTCGCCCGTGGCCGGGTCGAGGCGCACCTCGTTGTAGGCGCTGGCGGTGCCGATGGTGCCCAGGCGGATCCGTCCCGGCGGCATCGAAGTCGAGATGCCGCCGGACTCGGTCTGCCCCCAGGCCTCGAGCATCGGCAGGCCCAGTGCCAAGTACCAGCGGATCAGGTCGGGCGAGATCGGCGCCGCGCCGGTGACCAGGAAGCGGCAGCGCTGGATGCCGATGAAGCGCCGCACGTTGTTCAGCGCGGCCAAGCCGGCCAGGTGGTATTTGAGCTTGAGCCAGCCGCCCACCGGCTGACCGGCGAGCACGCGCTCAGCGACTGCGTGCCCCACCGACAACGCCCAGGCATACAGCGCCTGCTGCAGCGGGCCGGCTTCCTTCACGGCGATGGTCACGGCCGAATAGAACTTCTCCCACAGCCGCGGAACCCCGCCGAAGACCGTGGGCGCGATCTCGCGCACGTTCTCCGGCACGGTGTCGGGGTTCTCGACGAAGTTCATCCGCGTGCCGGTGTAGATCGAGGCGTACAGGCCCACCACGCGCTCGGCCACGTGGCACAGCGGCAGGAAGCACATGCGCTCGTCGCGCTCGTCCTGCGGCAGGAAGACGTTCAGCCCCTGCACCACGACCAGCAGGCCCCGGTGCGAATGCATCGCGCCCTTGGGCTTTCCGGTGGTGCCCGAGGTGTAGATGAGGATGGCCAGTTCGTCAGGGCCGCGCAGCTCGCGCAGGCGATCGAACTCGCCGGGATGGGCCTGGTCGTAGGCGGCGCCTTCGCGGCGCAGCGCCTCGAGGGTCGTCACCATCGGGTCGCTGTACCGGGACAGGCCGGTCGGGTCGATCAGCACGATCTTGCGCAGGCGCGGCAAACGCGCGCGCGCTTCCAGCGCCTTGTCGAGCTGTTCCTCGTCCTCCACCACCAGCACCACGGTGTCCGAGTCCTCGCAGAGGAACTGCACCTGGCCCGCCGAGTCGGTCGGATAGATGCCGTTCGAAATGCCCGCAGCGCTCAGCACCGCCATGTCGAACCAGACCCATTCGACGCGCGTGTTCGACAGAATCGACGCGCAGTCACCCGGCTGCAGGCCGGCGGCCGCGAGGCCCATGGCAAGCTCGCGCACGATCACGCCGACATCGCGCGCGCTCCAGGCCTGCCACAGTCCGAAGGCCTTCTGGCGCATCATCACGGCGTCGCCGCGCGCGGCGACCGCGTTCCAGAACATGCGCGGCACGGTGTCGCCCGGCGTCACGATGTCGTGGTGCGGCGCCAGGTGATCGAGGTTCCAGAGTCTGGGCATGTGCATCGGTTTTTTCATCGCCATGTCTTCTTCTTTTTCCAGCGGCGCTCGCCGCGTGCGCCCTCTTCCTTCATGCCCAGGTAGAACTCCTTGATGTCGTCCTTCTCGCGCAGGCGATCACAGGTGTCTTCCATGACGATGCGGCCGTTCTCCAGCACGTAGCCGTAGTCCGAAGCGTTGAGGGCCATGTTGGCGTTCTGCTCGACCAGCAGGATGGTGGTGCCGCGCTCGCGGTTGATGCGCACCACGATCTCGAAGATTTCCTTGGTGAGCTTGGGGCTGAGGCCCAGGCTGGGCTCGTCGAGCAGGATCATCTCGGGGCCGGCCATGATGGCGCGCGAGATCGCGAGCATCTGCTGCTGGCCGCCCGACAGCAGGCCGGCATCTTGCGCAGCCCGCTCCTTCAGGATCGGGAAGTAGCCGAACACGGTCTCGATGTCGCGCGCCACGCCGTCACGGTCGCGGCGGGTGTAGGTGCCCATCAGCAGGTTGTCCTTCACCGACAGCAACGGAAAGACTTCGCGGCCCTCTGGCACGTGGCTCAGGCCTTGCTGCACGATGTGAGCGGGGTCTTTCGCCGTGATGTTCCCGCCCTTGAACTCGATGCTGCCCTTGCGCGGATCGATGATCCCCGAGATGGTCTTGAGGATCGTCGTCTTTCCGGCGCCGTTGGAGCCCAGCACGGTGGCGATCTCCCCAGCACGCACCTTGAGGCTCACGCCTCGGATGGCCTTGATGGGGCCGTAGGCGCTCTCGACGTTGAGAAGTTGGAGGATGACGTCGCTCATGCCTTCCTCCGCAAGCTGCTCACATCGTCGACAGTCCCGAGATAGGCCTCGACAACGCCGGGGTCCGCCTGCACCTCGGACGGCGTACCGACGGCGAGCACAGCCCCCTGGTTCATCGCCAGCACGCGGTCCGACACCTTCGACACCAGCCCCATGTCGTGCTCCACCATCAGGATGGTCACGCCGAGGTCGCGCCGGATGTCCTCGATCCAGAATGCCATGTCGCCCGTTTCCTCCACGTTCAGGCCGGACGAGGGCTCGTCCAGCAACAGCAGCTTGGGTTCTGTGCACAGCGCGCGCGCCAACTCCACGACCTTGCGCACGCCGTACGGCAGGCCCGCCACCAGCGCATCGCGGTAGTGCTGCAGCTCGAGCAGGTCGATCACCTCCTCGACCTTGCGGCGCGTGCGGCGCTCGGCCTCGCGCACCGCGGGCGTGAACAGCATCTCGGCCCACACGCCGGTGCTGCGACGGATGTGGCGCCCGATCAGCAGGTTCTGCAGCACCGTCGCATGCTCGAAGAGCTCGATGTTCTGGAAGGTGCGCGCAATGCCGAGCGCGGCCACACCGTGCGGCGGCACCGCGTCGAGCCGCTGGCCGTCGAAGCTGAGCGTGCCGCCGGTCGGGGTGTAGATGCGGCTGATCAGGTTGAACACCGTGGTCTTGCCCGCACCGTTGGGTCCGATGAGCGTGAAAACCTCGCCCGCATGGACGTCGAAGCTGACCTTGTTGACCGCCAGCAGACCGCCGAAACGCACGCTGAGATCGCGCACCGAAAGCAAGGGGGCGCTCATTTCAACCGCTCCGATTTCTGGAAGGACTTCTGCCGCTTGAACATGCCGCGCCGATAGAAGGGGTACAGCTCCAACCAGGTCCTCACCTTGAGCCATCGCCCGTACAGGCCCATCGGCTCGAGCATCACGAAGGCGATCAGCACTGCGCCATAGACCACGCTCTGCAGGCCGGTGGCCTGCCCGATCGCCGCCGGCAGGTAATCCTTGCCCAGCGAGATCAGCTGCGGCATGCCGATCAGGAAGATCGCGCCGAAGAAGGCGCCGTGAATCGACCCCAGCCCGCCGATAACCACCATCAGCACCAGGTCGATCGACTGCACCAGACTGAACTGCTCGGGCGAGATGAACTGCATCTTGTGGCCGTAGAGCGCACCGCCCAGGCCGGCGAGCGCGGCCGAGATCGCAAAGGAGAGCGATTTGTAGCGCGCCAGCTGGATGCCCATGCTCTGCGCGGACACTTCCGAGTCGCGGATCGCCACGAAGGCCCGTCCGGTCGGCGCGCGCAAGAGGTTGAGCACCACCAGCGTGCTACCGACCACGCACACCAGGCACAGGAAGTAGAAGCTCTCGGTGCTGTCGAGTGCATAGCCAAACACCTGCGGCGCCGGCACCGACTTGCCCGCATTCCCGCCAGTCACGCTCTCCCAGCGCGCCAGCGCTTCCTCGACAATGAAACCGAAGGACAGGGTCGCGATGGCCAGGTACATGCCTTTGACGCGCAGCGCCGGCAAGCCGACCACCACGCCGGCCGCCGCGGCCAGCGCCATCGCGCAGGCCAAGCTCGCCGCCAGCGGCCAGCCCCGCGCCGCCAGATAAGCCTCAGCGTAGGCGCCGATGCCCATGAATGCGGCATGGCCGATCGAGAACTGCCCTGTGAAGCCGGCCAAGAGCATCAGGCCGACGGCGACGATGGCATAGATGAACACGAAGCTGAGCTGCGCCAGCCAGTACTCCGGCAATAGCCAGGGTGCGGCGACGAGCGCCAGCACGAGCAGTGAGTACCAGAAGCGGTCGCCGCCGTGGCGGGCGAGCGCGATGTCCTGGTCGTAACGGGTCTTGAATACGAAGCGCATGGGTGGCCTTGGTTTTCTTGCGGTCCTAGACCTTCTTGCGCGCGCGATCGCCGAACAGCCCGGTCGGCTTGATCGCCAGCATCAGCAGCACCACGACGTAGGGCATCACGTCCTTGAAGCCCTCGGGCAAGAAAAAGCCCGAGAGCGACTCCACCACGCCGATGATCAAACCGCCCACGATGGCGCCCGGCAGGCTGCCGAAGCCGCCGACGATGGCCGCCGGAAAGGCCTTGAGCCCGATGAAGCCCATGTTGGCGTGCACGAAGGTGATCGGGGCCAGCAGCAGTCCGGCCACCGTGGCGGCGGCCGCGGCCAGCGCCCACACCAGGCCGTTGAGGCGCTGCACCGGAATGCCCATGTAGTAGGCCGCCAGCTGGTTCTGCGACGAGGCCTGCATTGCGATGCCGACGCGCGTGTAGCGGAACAGCAGCCAGAGGCCGCCGCACAGCGCGGCGGTGGCCCCGATGATCACCATCTGCTCGCCGCCGACCACCACAGCCCCCAGGTCGAGCGTGCTGCCCTTGTAGGGCACGGCCAGCGCATGCGTGTCGGTGCCGATGCCCGGCACCATGGTGACGCCGCCGCGGGCGATGTAGCCCAGGCCGAAGGTGAGCATCACGATGGAGAACTGCGGCTGGCCGAGCACGGGGCGGATCACCGCGCGCTCGATCAGCATGCCGGCCAGCGCCATCACTGCGACGGCCGCGAGCGCAGCCAGCCAAAAGGGCCAGCCCAGCACGCTCATGCCGGCCAGGCCGGCGAACGCGCCGAGCATCATCAGGTCGCCCTGGGCAAAGTTGACGGTCTCGGTCGCCTTGTAGATGAGCACGAAGCCCAGGGCAATGAGGCCGTAGACACAGCCCTGCGCAATGCCCGCGACGATGATCTGCAATACCAGCAAGCTGTGTCTCCATCGGGGCCCCATCGTCAGCTCCAGGGGAGCGTGCGGGGCCTGTTGTTCGAATGCCGCGCCCTTCGTTCAGGCGCACCATGGACATTAAGGAGAGGCCTCGCGCGAGGTATCGTCGTATCCGACGATCCCCGTGGCATCGCGCTGCGGGCTTTCCCGCATGTGGGCCCGCAGTGAAAAATCCCGGTGCGACTGCACCGGGCTTCGGGGTCCGTTCCGGGCGCATGAACGCCTCATGCCGCCTCGCGGCTTCTACGCATTTCGTCGCCCGGCAAAGACAGGCGGACGCCGCTCGGCGAACGCGCGCACGCCTTCCGCAAAAGAGTCGCCATCGATCAGCGCCTGCTGGCGCTCGCATTCGAGGATCAGCTGCTGCTCCAGGCTGTTGCGGCCGGCGGCCGACGCGAGTGCGCGTGCCTCCAAGATCGCATGCGATGGCAGACGCGCCAGGCGCAGCGCCAATGCCCGGGCCGCCTCTTGCAGGATCTCGTCATCCGTACACGCCCAGATCAATCCCCACTCCGCAGCCCGTTGCGCGTCAAGCTTCTCGCCGGTCAGTGCCAGGCCCAGCGCACGTGCAGGGCTGACGGAGTGCGGCACCAGCCAGCTGGAGCCCATGTCCGGCACCAGCCCGAGCGAGGGCATGAAAGGCAGGTAGAAATAGGCGGAGCGCGCGGCGAGCACCATGTCGCCGGACAAGGCCAATCCCACACCGCCGCCGGCGGCCACTCCGTTGATCGCGCAGACGACGGGCACCGGCAGTGTGCGCATCTCCAGCATGATCGGGCTGGCCTGCTCACGCAGCAGTTGGCCGACGTAGTCACTCAAGGTGCCGCTGGCCGGATCGGCGGCGCGGCGCCCGAATTCCTGCAGGTCCGCCCCGACGCAGAAACCGCGGCCGTTGGCGGTCAGCAGCAAGGCGCGAATGTTCGGGTCTTCGCGTACGCGGTGCAGTCCGCCGAGCAGACCTTGGAGCAGCGGCTGCGTCAACGGGTTGAGCCGCGCGCCTTCATTCAGGGTCATTGTGGCGACGCCGTCCTGAACATCGAAAAGTACAGCGTCATTCATGGCGAAGGTTTCCTATGAAATTGGGGGAAATAGGTCCGGACGACTTCGCCGTCCAGCCGGAGGGCATGGCAACCGCCCAGCGGCGTTTGGCGTTGCTCGCTGGCGCGCGCGTCTTGCTCGGCAAAGCTGCCATCGGCCCAGAACAGCTGGAAGGCGGTGCTCGCCATCAAGGGCAGGAGTTCCGTGATGTGGGTGCAGCCCGCGATGCCGCGGAACAGGCGCTTCACCTGCTGGGTGAAGCCCGGCTCGATACGCAGGCCGATCAGCTGGCGATAGCCGGTTTCCACGCCCGAGCACGTGGAATAGGGGGTGTGCTCGCTGAATGCGGCCGCATCCACGATCTCGCGCTGCGCGTTGAGCACCAGGCGCACCCGCATCTGGTGAATGGGCTCTGCGGCCGGGACCAGCCGGCTTACCAGCTGCAGCGGCATGGGCTTGGTATCGATCAGCGTGGCCTCCAGTTCGAGGAGACCATCTTCACGCCGGAAACCTTCGCAATGGATACGACGGGAATGCAACGGCGTTCGTGCGCAGGGCGGTGGTGCAAGGCTCATGCGACAGCTCCGGCCAGATGAATGACGCCGGCCTCGTGCAGCGCGCGGATGTCCTCGAGCGCAAAGCCTGCGTGGGCAAGCAGTTCCCCGGTGTGCGCCCCCACCGTGGGTGCGGGCCGTGGAAGCCCCGAAGGCGTCCGATCGAATCGCGGCGCCGGCGCGGGCTGACTGACGCCCTGCGGGGCGACGAAGGTTCCACGTGCCCGGTTGTGCGGGTGCAAGGGCGCCTCGGCCATCGACAACACCGGCGCAAAACACGCATCGGTGCCTTCCAGCAGCGCGCACCATTCGTCACGCGTGCGCTGGCGCATCACGGCATCGAGCTTGCGGCGCAGCGCGGGCCATTCCCCCTGCGCCCATTGCTGTCGGAACTGCGGATCGTCGATGCCGCACAGCGTCAGCAGTTGGCTGTAGAACTGCGGCTCGATGGCGCCGATCGACACGTAGCGGCCGTCCGCGCATTCATAGGTGCCGTAGAAATGCGCTGCACCGTCCAGGAAGTTGCTTTCCCGCCGGTCTTGCCAGAAGCCTTTGGCCATGAGCCCGTACTGCGCAGCCATCAGCAGCGCCGCGCCGTCGGTCATGGCCGCGTCGACCACCTGCCCCTTGCCCGAGCGCTGGGCCTCGGCCAGCGCGGCCAGCACACCCACGACCAGCAGCATGCCGCCGCCGCCGTAGTCGCCCACCAGGTTCAGCGGCGGCACGGGGGGGCGATCGGCCTCGCCCATGGCGTGGAGCGCGCCCGACAGGGAGATGTAGTTGATGTCGTGGCCGGCCGCCTGCGCCAGCGGCCCGGTCTGGCCCCAACCGGTCATGCGGCCGTAGATCAGTCGCGGATTGCGCGCATGGCACACCGACGGGCCCAGGCCCAGCTTTTCCGCCACGCCGGGGCGAAACCCTTCCACCAGGATGTCGGCATGCTCCATCAACCGGAGCACCGCCTCGACGCCGCGCGGGTCCTTCATGTTCACCGACACCGAGCGTCGGCCGCGGTCGACGATGCTGTCGTTGCGCATCAGGTCTTCAAGGCCTCCCCTGGAAGGAGGTCCGGGCAGGCGATCGACCCGAACGACCGTGGCGCCCAGATCGGCCAGCATCATGCAGGCGAACGGCCCCGGGCCGATGCCGGCCAGTTCAATGACAGTGATGTGGGAGAGAGGCCCGGACATGACGCAGCTTTCGAAAAGAAGGGAGAGCAGAAAAATTCATGCGTCAGCGCGGCTGTCGCGCCACAGCGTCGGCGGGTAGTAGCCGGTCCAGTCGGCCTCGATGCGTTGAAAGGGCACGTCCGACCAGATGCCGTGATCGCGCAGGTATTCCATGTGCACCGATCCGTCGGCCTTGAACTGCTGGAGCACCGCGTCTTGCGTGCCGTCGAACTCGGTTGGCGGGACGCCCATCAGCGCGCACAGTTCCTTGTTGAACGCGGGCACGGCCTTCACCCAGCGCCCTTCCAGGTAAAGCGCGGCCCAGCCGTGGTGCATGAACACATCACGCCCGCCCATGGCCTGTTGCATCTTCGGCGTGCTGAAATGATTGACCACATCCGACAAGCCGATCGCGGCCGGGATGCCGGCGCAGCGCGCCGCGGCCACCAGCAGCGCCGCCTTCGGGATGCAGAAGGCCTCGCCGTCCGCCACCACAGTGCTTGCCTTAAAACACGCCTGCGTCAACCGCACATTGCCCGCGTCATAGCGGACCTGGTCGCGCACCGCGCCAAATAGCCGAACGGCCTTCTGTGTCGGCGTCGTCGCGTCCCGGACTGCATCGGCCACGAACTGGGCGACCGAAGGAGCGCCGAAGTCCAGAAACTCCGTTGCCGCCAGGTAGCGGTCGCCCGGTTCGGGCCATCCGTAGGGGGTGAATTCCGTCCCGTTCATCGCCGCTCACATGCGCTTGGCGACTTCTTCGAGCATCACCTCGGTGGCACCGCCGCCGATGGTCAGGATGCGGGCATCGCGCGCCATGCGCTCCACCGGCGTGCCGATGATGAAGCCGGTGCCGCCGTGCAACTGCAGACAGGTGTGGACCACTTCCTGCAGCGTCTCGGCCGCGAAGGCCTTGAGCATCGACACCTCGCGCACGGTGTCCTTGCCCTCGGCGATCATCTGGGCGCACTGGTAGGTGAGCGCACGCGCGGCCGCCGCCTTGGACGCGACCCAGGAAAGCTTGTTGCGCACCACCTGCTGGTCCCACAGCGTCTTGCCGAACGCTTGGCGCTGGCGCACGTAGTCCACCGTCAGTTCGATGGCGCGGGCGCAGGTTCCCGAGACCAGCGCGCCCACCACCAGCCGTTCGTTCTGGAACGTGCTCATGATGTAGTAGAAGCCCTTGCCCTCCTCGCCCAGCAGCGCATCGGGCGCCAACTTCATGTCGTCGAAGAACAGTTCGGCGGTGTCGGACGAGCGCCAGCCATGCTTGTCGAACTGGCGCGCGACTTTCAGGCCAGGGTTCCCCTTCTCGACGATGAACAGCGAGATGCCGCGACTGCCCTTCGCATCAGGATCGGTGCGGGCCGCCACGATGAAGATGTCGCCGTACACACCGTTGGTGATGAAGGTCTTGGAACCGTTGACCACCCAGCCGCCATCGGGCGTTCGCTGCGCGCGCGTCTTGAGGCCGGCGACATCCGAGCCCGCGTTCGGCTCCGTGACGCACACGGCGCCCACCTTTTCTCCGGCGCAGGCCGCGGGCAGGTACTTCAGTTTCTGCTCATGCGTGCCGCGGTGCGCGATGTGGCCGATGGACATGTCGCTGTGTACCGTGAGGGCCGACGCCACGCCGCCGTAGCCGGAGCGCGCCAGCTCTTCCCCGAGGACGACGGAAGCCAACGGGCCCATGCCGCCACCGCCGTATTCGACCGGGTGGCGCATCCCGAGGAACCCAAGCTGGCCCAGATCGCGGAACAGCTCGCGCGGGATCTCACCCGAGACTTCCCAGGCATCGGCACATGGAACGATGCGCTCGCGGACAAAGCGGCGCACCTGCTCGCGCACCATGCGCAGGTCTTCGTCGAGGAGGTCGGGTTCCAGAAATTCGAATTCGGTCATAAGGGTGGATGCGTGATGGATTCAGTTCGAAGAACGTGCGTGCCGAATCATTTAATAGACCGGCGCGTCGGTTTATTTTATTGACGCAAGTGGCTCTGTGCAAGCATCGCTTGCTACACTTCCCGCCCCAAGGAGGACCGCATGCCCCGCGTACGTTCAGACGACTATGAATCCAAGAGCCAGTCCATCATGGATTGCGCTGCCGCCCTTTTTGCCAAGGAGGGCTACCCCGCGGCCAAGATGCAGGATGTGGCCAAGGCGTGCGGGGCGACCAAGTCGATGCTCTATCACTATTTCCCGGGGAAGGACGATCTCCTGTTTGCGATGCTGCAAGAACATCTGGAGCGGCTGATCGCGGCCCTGGAGGAAGCGCTGGCCGGCAAGGGAAAGCCGGGCGAGCGCATGCAACGGCTGGTCCAGGCCTACATGCAGAAGTCGGTCCAGTCGCGCCGTCGTCACATGGTCGCGATGAGCGATGTGAAGTTTCTTCCTAAGGCCAAGCAGGCGCCGCTCATTGCACTGCAGCGCCAGCTGGCCGAACTCATCGCGGGCCTGTTGCGGGAGCTGAACCCCCATCTGGCCGACAACCTGTACAAGCCCTACACCATGATGCTGGTGGGCATGCTCAACTGGACCGACTTCTGGTATTCGTCCACAGGCCCGGTGAAGCCCCAGGAACTGTGCGACCGAATGGCGCGCCTGTTTCTCAACGGCTTCCTGGCAGAGAAGGGTTGAGATGAGAGGGGCGCCCCCTGCGCCCCTCCTGCGTTCTCACGGCACCAGTTTGTAGGTCGAGGTGACCGGATCGGCCTTGAGCAGAAACAGCTTGGGCGCCGCCAGATGGTTCGTCGCCGAGAAGCTGATCGGTGTCATGGCACCCGTTTCCAGCTTGCTGACCTTGGCCAATTCAGCGTTGGTGCAGTCCCAGGTCAGCCCCTTGCCGCATCGCTCCATCGCCGTGAACAGCGCGCGCGCCGCAGCGTAGCCGGTGAACGAGTAGCGGTTCACGCGCGTGCGCTCCTCCGCGGAAAGATGCCGGTCCAGCTTCTCCATGAAGCCCTTGGCCTCCGGAGCGCTCTCCAGGTAGACGTAGTCCACCGTGTACACGTTTTCACCGGCCGAACCCATCATCTTGGCGCTGGCGGGCACGCGCGAAACGTAGGTCACGCCGACCGGGATCTTGTGCCCGATGCGCTCGAGCTCCTTGACCATGGTGACGTTCTCGCCAAGCACGCCGCCTGCCATCAGCGCTTCGGCGCCGGCCTGCTTGACCTTGAGGATTTCCGACGAAAAGTCCGACTGGCCCTTCTTGAAGATCTGGCTGGAGACCAGCTCCAGCTTCTTTTCCTTGGCCGCTCGCTCGAACCCGTCCCGCACGTTCTCGCCGTAATCGTCGTCCTGCGAGATCAACGCCCATTTCTTCCCGGGGTAGCGCTCCGCCATCTGGGCCACCAGGCCGTAGACCGCTTCGCGCATGTCGTAGCCCACGGCGAACACGTTCTTGATGGTCGGCTTGTACAGCCCTTCGTAGGTCGTGATGGGCGCCATGGCGGGAACCCCGGCCTGCTTGAAGAGCGACATCGCAGCCTGGGCCTGGGCCGTGCCCGAGATCGAGGTGAACGCGAAAACCTTGTCGCTGTTCAGGAGCTTGCGAACGCCCTGGATCGTGCGCGAAGGCACATAGCCGTCGTCCTCGGAGACCAGGCGCAGCTTGCGACCATTTAGGCCTCCGTTGGCATTGACCTCGGCGACCGCGACCTTCACGCCCAGGTTGTGCGCCACCCCTAACATGGCGGGCGGACCGGTCAGCGGCAGAATGTCGCCAATGACGATCTCGCTATCTGTCACGCCCTGCTGCTGCGCCGATGCAGGCGCGGCGACGCCGGCGACCAACAGGCTGGCGGCGGCAAGCCGCAAGAGTTTGTGCTTCATGAATGTCTCCTGATAGTTGTGGCAATCAGCCGTTGGGAAAACTCGCGAAATTCAGTAGCGAAGCGGCCAGAACACCCAAGCGTGGCGCAGGTCGTGCCACATGCCGCGCAGGCCACGCGGATCGAAGCGCAGGAAGGCGACGATGGCCAGGCCATAGAGAATGGTCTTGATCTCATGCGCACTGGTCGTCATCAGCTCGGCCAGGCGACCGCCGAGGCCGGCCATCAGCGCCGAGAACACCTCGGGCATGCTGACGATGAACACGGCGCCAAGCACGGCACCGAGCACGGAGCCGATGCCGCCGACGATGATCACCGCCAGCGCTTCGATACTCAGCAGGAAGGGATAGCCCTCCACCGAGACGATGCTCATGTACATGCCCATCAGCGCCCCGGCCACACCGGTGAGCGCCGCGCTCACGAGAAATGCCAGCAGCTTGTAGCGCACCAGGCTGATGCCCATGGTGCGCGCCGCGATGTCGTTGTCGCGGATCGCCACCAGCGCCCGGCCGACATAGGAGCGCCGTAGGTTCAACACCACAATCACCGCCAGCACGCACATCGCCACGCAGAACCAGTAGAAGGCCCTGTCGCTGGACAGGTCCATTCCGAGCATGACCGGGCGCTCGACGGCGATCCCACTGCCCGCCCCGGTGAACTTGCCGCCCGCGAGGATGCCGGCGCTCACGATGTGCGCAAACGCCAAGGTTGTGATTGCAAGGTAGAGCCCATGCAATCGCAGCGAAGGAATGCCCACGATCAACCCAAAGGCTGCCGGCACGACGGCCGACATCACGAGCGCAAGCTCGGGCGGCAGGCCCAGTCGCGTGACACCGATCGCATAGGCGTAGCCGCCCAGCATGAGAAAGCCGACGTGGCCCAGCGAGATCAGTCCGGTGAACCCGGTGAGCACCATCAGGCCCAGTGCGCCCACGATCGTGAACAGGATCACCGTCATGTGCGACAACACGTAGTTGCTCATGACGAACGGCGCCCCGATCAGTGCGACCAACAAGACCGCCACCCAGGCTTTCACCGCGGGCGAATCCGTCAGGACCACCAGATCGCTGTACTTTTGTTTGAAGAAGCCGCTGCGCATCAGACCCTCTCAATTCTTTTTTCACCGAACAGACCGAAGGGCCGCACCATCAGGACCACCAGAATCAGGACGAAGCCGGCGATCTCCTTGAGCGTGCTCGGCAGGTAGCCGCCCACGAGGTTCTCCAGCACGCCGATCACCAGGCCGCTGACCCCTGAGCCCAGGATTGCGTCGAAGCCACCCAGCACCGTGGCAGGAAAGGCTTTCAGGCCGAGTTCGAAGATGGTGGGCGCCAGGCCATAGATGACCGCGAAGAAAGCGCCCGCGAGACCGGCGAGGCCGGACGCTGCCGCCCAGGCCACCGCCTGCACGCGCGCCGTGGACACGCCCATCAGACGCGCCGTTTTCTCATCGGCCGCCACCGCGCGCATGGCAACACCGAATCGGCTGCGGCTCAGGAAAAACCAGAAGCCCGCCAGCGCCAGCAGCAGCACGGCGATCACGGCGATCTGGCTCACACGCATGCCGATCCCGCCCACGTGCACGATGGTGTCCGCGCCCGCCACCGCAAACTTCTGCGGCGAGGCGCCCCAGATCAGGGTCACCAGGGAACGCAGCATCACGGACAGGCCCACCGTCACCAGCACGACGGACAGCACCGATTCGCCGAGCATGGGTCGCATGATGAGCCGCTCGCAAATCAGGCCCAGGAGCGCGCCCACCGCCACCGCCACGAGCACCGTCAGCACGGCGCCGGTGCCCAGGGTGACGGCGATCGACCAGGACGTGTAGGCGGTGAGCATGCCCATCTCGCCCTGTGCGAAGTTGACGATGCCGGTGGCCTTGTAGATCACCGCGAAGCCCATCGCGACCAGTCCGTAGATGGCACCGATTGCCAGGCCCGAAACGACCAGTTCGATGAAATAGCTCATGACGCTTGCCCGTAGATCTGTTCGAGCTCGCGCGCGAACTTCTTGTTGATGAGGCCGCGGCGGACCTTCTGTGTGGCGGTGACTTCGCCGTCGTCGTGGTCCAGCTCTTTTTCGAGGAGCACGAACCTGCGGATGTTTTCCACTCGTGCAAAACGCGAGTTCACCTCGTCGACCACGCCCTGGATGAGCGCCACGACATCGGGCAGGAGCGTCACCGACTTGAACGTGGTGTATTGCAGGTCGCGCTCGGCGGCCCATCGGCCCACGCTGTCGAAGTCGATCTGGATCAGGCCGCCCAGGAACTTGCGGCCCTCCCCCACCACGATGGCCTCGCGGATGTACGGGCTGTCCTTCAACGCGTTCTCGATCTCCGAGGGCGCGATGTTCTTGCCGCCGCTGGTGATGATGATGGCCTTCTTGCGGTCCACCACCGCGACCTCATCCTCGCCGCGCAGTTCCACGATGTCGCCGGAGGCGAGCCAGCCGTCGGCCTGCAGGATCTCCCTCGTGCCCTTGTCGTCGAACAGGTAGCCCTTGAAGACACCGGGCGAGCGCAGGAAGACTTCACCGTCCGCGCCAAGCTTCCATTCAGTTCCTGGCATCGCGGGTCCGCAACTGGCATTCAGGAAAGGGCGTCCCGGCACTTGCACGAACCCCAGTCCGCACGACTCTGTGAGTCCGTAGCCCTGCCCCACCGGCACGCCGATGATGTCGAAGAAACGCAGGGTCTCGGGCGACACCGACGCGCCGCCGCACATGCGGGTGTGGGTGCGGTTCAATCCCATGTGGCGCTGCATATTGCGAAACAGCGCGGCGTACCAGAAGCCGAATTCCAGCCGATCACCCAGCGCCGTGAGCCGGCCCTTGGCCGCACGACGATCGGACAGCACCCGCCCTCGCTTCATGCCGACGCGGTAGACCCAGCGGGACAGACGGGTGCTGTCCTTCATCTTGAACTCGAAGCCCTGCTGCAACTTCTCCCAGATGCGCGGCACGCCGAGAAAGAAGGTTGGAGCGATCTCGCGGATGTTGGTGGCCACCGTGTCGACGGACTCGGCAAAGTTCACGCAACCGCCCGAGATCAGGTGCTGCACCGTGGAGTAGGCACGCTCCGCAACGTGGCACAAAGGCAGGTAGCACACCGATTCGAACGGCTGGTCGTGCATCTGCCGCGCCGCGCGGTAAGCGTAGGTGCCATAGATGAAGTTGCGGTGCGTGAGCATCGCGCCCTTCGGCGGCCCGGTGGTCCCGGAGGTGTAGACCAGGATGTTGACGTCATCCGGCACCAGGCTCTCGATGCTGGCGTCCAGCCGCTTTTCCGCCGTGGCGTCCTCGGCCGCGAGCTGGTCACCCAGCGCCAGCAGGTGCGCGAAGCTGTGCGGCCGGCCCGGCTCGTAGCGGCGCAGTCCTTTCATGTCGACGCAAAAGAGATGCTGCAGATGCGGCAAGCCGGCTTCGCTGGCCATCGCGTCGAGCACCTTGTCGGTCTGCTCCTGGTCGCCGGTGATCGCCACCTTCGCCTGGCAGTGGCCTGCGATGTACAGCACCTCGGCCCAGGGGTTGGTGGGATAGATGCCCACCACCTGCACACCGATCATCTGGGCACCGAGGTCGGCATAGAACCACTCTGGGAGCCCTTCGGCCGCGATGATGATGCGGTCGCCGCGCAGCAGGCCGAGCTTCATCAGGCCCAGTGCCGTGCGGCGCGCGTCGCGATAGTAGTCGGCCCAGGTGCGCGTGCGCCAGATGCCGTTGACCTTCTCGCGCAGCGCCACCTGCGCGCCGCACTCCAGGGCATGCGCGCGCAGCAAAGCCGGCAGCGTGCCTTCACCGCGAATCAATTGCTCGTGCTCAAACATGGCTGCCCTCCTCTCCGAGGTAGGCCGCCAGCACGGCCGGGTTCGCTGCCACGTCGGCCGGCGTTCCCTGCGCGATCAGGCAACCGAAATCCAGTACGTACACACGGTCCGAAAGGTCCATCACCACTTGCATGTCATGTTCGATCATCAGCACCGCGACGCCGAATTCGTCGCGGATGTCCAGGGTGAAGCGGGCGATGTCCTCTTTCTCTTCACGGTTCATGCCCGCCACGATTTCGTCGAGCAGCAACAGGCTGGGCTCGCAGGCCAGCGCCCGGCCCAGCTCGACACGTTTTTGCTGGCCATAGGCCAACTGGCTCACCGGCTTGTCGCGCAACTCTTCGATCTCCAGGAACTCGATAATCTGTTCGACCTTTTCGCGCGCGGCGATCTCCTCGCGCCGGGGGCGGCCCCAGAACGCGAGTGACTCCAACACGGAATAGTTGAAGTGGATGTGGCGCCCGACCAGCAGGTTCTCGATCACGCTGCCTTGACGGAAGAGCGCCAGGTTCTGAAAGGTGCGGCCGATGCCCAGGCGGGCAAACTCGGAAGACTTGAGCCTCGCCGTGTCCTGGCCCTTGAACAGGATCTGCCCCTCGCTGGGCGGCAACACGCCGCTGACGAGGTTGAATGTGGTGGTCTTGCCGGCGCCATTGGGGCCGATCAGGCTCACGATCTCGCCCGGCATCACCTTCAGGCTGACTCCATTCACGGCCTTGACGCCGCCGAAACGCTTGGAGATGCCGATCGCCTCCAGGACCGGGGTTTGCGCGAGCGTGCTCATGACAGCCACCTCTTGCGGCGCTTGTAGTGCTTGACGTCTTTCATGCTGGTGCGCCCGGGCTGCGAGCTCAGGCCAAGGTAGAACTCGCGCACGTCGGCGTTACGGCGCAGTTGCTCGCTGGTGCCGTCCAGCACGACGCGACCGTTCTCCATGATGTAGGCGTAGTCGGCAATGGCCAGGGCCCGGTTGGCGTTCTGCTCGACCAGCAGGATCGTCAGGCCGGTGGTGTCACGCAGCTTCTGGATACTCTGAAAGATCTCGCTGACGATCAGCGGCGCCAGGCCTAGCGAAGGCTCGTCGAGCGCCAGCACGCGCGGCCGGCTCATGAGCGCACGCCCGATGGCCACCATCTGCTGCTCACCACCGGAGAGGTAGCCCGCGACAGTGCCACGCATATCGGCCAGCCGCGGGAACAGCGCAAACACTTCCTCACGCCCACGCGCGAGGCTGGCTGCAGACTGCAGATGCGCTCCTGCGATCAAGTTCTCTTCCACCGTCAGCGTGGCGAACAAGCGGCGCCCTTCGGGCACTTGCACCATGCCCTGGCGCACGATGGCGGGCGCCAGCGCCTTTTCGATGGCCTGGCCGTTCAGCAGGATCGAGCCCTTCTCGATCTCGCCGTCTTCGGCATCCAGCACGCCCGACACGGCCTTGAGGACCGTGGACTTGCCCGCGCCGTTGGAGCCCAGCAAGGCCACGATCTGACCTGGCCGGACTTCCAGCGACACGTCACGCACGGCTTCGATGGCTCCGCCATAGACCACCTGGATGTTGTGGATGGCAAGCGCGGGCTTCGGGGGGTCGCCTGAAGGTTGAGTGATGACCATACATCGAGAAATTTGAGGCCGGCACCGCCGGCCTTGTGAAAAGGAATATGCTCTTTTATAGACCGTCTCGTCGGTCTGATAATGCGCGAATTATGAGAGCCTTCAAGAGCCCCGACGCTGGGGATTACCCTCGAAGGGACCGTGTTCTCGCGAATCGGAATATCTGGCGCCCTGCACGGTCTCCCGCACATGCCTGCGTGCCGCTCAATCAGTCCGCGTAGGCCAGCAGGCAGTCCTGAGTGGCCGTTGCCACATGACGCCCCTCGAGGTCGTGGTAATGGGCAATGGAGAGTCCACGCCCATGTGCCGCATGCAGGCTCTCGGACGCCACGTGCAGCCAGCCATCGCAGCGCGGCACCCGGTGCAGCCACACGCCATGGTTGAGGCTGGTGATGTAGATCGGCCGCTCACCCGCCCGCTTCAGATGCGGCGCCATGCTGCAGAAGTTGAGCCACCAATCGGACAGATAGGCAAAGCACGCGGCCTGCACCCGCGGCGCATCGGGCAGGCTGTGCGGCACCCGCATCCAGTAACGGAATCGATGGTCTGCCGTGGCCCCGTCCAGTTGGCGTTCTGCGTCCGGAATGCGGAACTCGATGCAGTCGTTGACATCGCGGCCATACCCGCCCATCAGCGCCAACTGGTCGCGCAGCGTCGGCGACACTTGCGCCAGGCGAGACAGGCGCTCGGGCGCTTCGTCGGCGGGCGCCAGGCTTGGCCGCGCGTGCGTCGGCCCATCAAGAGGCAACGCGCAACTCACCTGGGCCTGGAGCACCGTGCGCTCACCCTGCGCCCCGCGCACGCCGACCGAGTGAAAACGCTTGCCGTTCTGCAGCTCCGACACCGTGTAGTCGACCGGTTGGTCCGGCATCGCGCCCTGCAGAAACAGGAATTGCATCGCCGTGGGCTCTCGCTCCGGCGGCGCATCGAGCAACGCCGCATGGAACGCCTGCCCCAACAACTGACCTCCATAGGAGCGGCCGTTCTGGTTCGAGTCGCTGTAGCGGCTGCGCCAGGTCTGCGGCGCAATCCGGTCCAACGCCATTCGCTGCGCCAGCGTGAGGGCGCTGTCCACAGCCGCGTCGTTCATTCCGCGGTCAGCTCCGGCCGGCGATGGCCGTTCGTGCGCGGTGCGATGCCCGGCTTTAGACGCCAGTCCGCACCGAATTCATCGAGCCGGTGCAACGGCATTGGCGCTTCCTGGCCGATGCCACGCAGTCGCAGGGAGAACGCATCGATGTAGCCGGCGCGCGTCTCGGGTGTGGTGTAGTGGATGGACCACGAGGCATGCGGCGCCAGTACCTCGAAGCCCGCGTAGGCCAGCGTGCCATGGAGCAGGTGCCACAGATTCACGTCCAGATGGGCCAGCAGGCCGTCGGGCTCGACCATGCCGGGCAGGCACGCGGTGCTGGTGCACACGAGCGCGCGCCGCCCCTTCATGCCGCCGGCGTCGAAGCGCCGGCCCTTGCCGTACACCACGCCATTGACGAACACGCGGTCGAACCAGCCCTTCATGATGGCCGGCACCGAGAACCACCACAGCGGGAACTGCAGGATCAGCATGTCGCACGCGAGCAGCTTGTCGATCTCCGCCTGGATGTCCGGCGCGAAGGCCTGGTGTTCGTGGGCATGCTTCTGCTCACGGTCGTACTGCAGCGCATCGGGGAAGCGCCGCTCGCGGAAGTCCTCGGCACTGGCGACCGGATTGAAGCCCATGGCATAGAGGTCGGACACCACGACCTGGTGTCCCTCCTCCTGCAGAACCTGTATCGAGCGGTTCAGCAGGCCGCGGTTGAAGGACTTCGGTTCCGGGTGGGCGTAGACGATCAGTATGTTCATAGGCATCCTCGTGATTTCGTTGTTGCAGTGAGTCAGTGGAAAGTGGTCTCAACAGGGGCCGCCGCGGCTTATCCCAGCTGCGCGACAGTCGCAGGCGCTGCTGGCGAAGCCGGCAGACGATCTTTGAGGGACACGGATTCGTCGCCCAGCGCGGGGCCATCCACCCTCACACCCGCGGCAACCAGCCGCTTCGCGAGCATGAAATCGGCTGGCCGGTTCACCGCATCGGCCGCGATCACGACCCCCTCCTTGAGGTAGAAGGCGATGAAGCGCCGCGATGCGGGATCGCCTCGCAGCACACAGGCGTCGTGGCCCTGCGACAAGCCGACCATCTGCAACTTGAGGTCGTACTGATCCGACCAGAACCACGGCACCGCGTGGTTGGGCTTGGGCTTGCCGCACAACGCCGAGGCGGCGGCCCTGGCCTGCTCCAATGCGTTCGGTACGGACTCGAGGCGAATGTGCCGGTTGTAGAGCGCACTGTGATGCGCGGTGCAATCGCCCGCCGCAAAAATGTCGGGGTCGGAGGTTTGCGAGAACGCGTCGACCACGATCCCGCCGTCGATGGCGAGTCCAGCCGCCTGCGCCAGTTCCACGTTGGGGAGCATGCCAATGCCGGCGACCACGATGTCGGCGGCAATGCGTTCGCCCGAAGCACACACCAGCGCGGTGATTGCGCCATCGTCCGCCAGTTCTGCGCGTTCGACGGACAGCCCGGTGCGCAGCTGCACGCCCGCCTCGCGATGCACGGCTTCGTAGAAGGCCGCCACCTGCGCACCGGTCACCCGTGCAAGCACACGCGGCAGTGCCTCGATCACCGTCACCTCGGCGCCGAACTTTCGCGCCGACGCCGCCAGCTCGAGTCCGACATAGCCACCGCCCAAGACGACCAGGCGTGCGCCTTCTTTCAGCCCGGCGCGAATCGCATCGGCATCCGTGAGCGTTCGAAGGTAGTGCAGGTTGCGCGGCTTCGCACCTGCGTCCAGCCCAGGCAACACGAGCGTGCGCGGGCGCCCGCCCATGCACAACGCCAGCTTCGTGTAGGGCATGACCCGGCCGTCCTGGAGATGGACACGATGACCCGCCCGGTCGATCTGGACGAGCTGCGCGCCCGAATGCACTTGAACCCTGGCCGCCTCATAGGCCGACGCAGGCCGCAGTGCAAGCGACTCAAAGCTCGCGGCACCATGCAGGTATGCTTTGGACAGCGGGGGTCGCTGGTACGGCAGCATGGCCTCGTCGCCGATCAAATCGATACGACCGAGCCAGCCTTGCTGCCGCGCAGCCACCGCCAACTCGGCACCGGCATGACCGGCACCCACGATCAGAAGAATTTCGTTTTCACGCATGCTGTCCCCAAAGAATTTCGACCATCCACATCCAAACAAATCGCATATAGACCGTCTCGTCGGTCTAATAATAGAACCTCAGCGGAATATTGACAAGCTGCGCCCGCGTCTCCTCGGAGGACTCGCGGCCAGCGCTGCCACTGCATCCACACATCACAGGACCAAGCCATGACACGGGTACGCGCAGACGACTACGACGACAAACGACAGTCGATCCTGGACCAGGCCGCGGCGCTGTTCGCCCGCAAAGGTTTCGAGGGATCCACCATGATCGAGGTCGCGCAAGCCTGCGGCGCCTCGAAGTCGCACCTCTACCACTACTTCGCTCGCAAGGAAGACCTGCTCTTCGAGATCGTGCGCGTGCACATCACGGCGCAACTGGACGAGCTCGAGACCGTTGTGACCCAGGCGCTACCGGCCGAAGAGCGCTTCAACCGGTATGTCGAGACCTTCGTTGCGCGGGGGGCCAACTCGCGCAACGAACACCTGGTGCTGATGAACGACATCAAGTTCCTGCCCGACGCGCAAAGGCGTGAAGTGCGCAAGCTCGAGAACCGTATCGTGGACCTGCTCGTGAGCGTGTTGCACGAGATCAACCCCGAGCTGATGCCCGCGCGCTCGCCACGCGGCCCCTACGCGATGCTGCTGTTCGGCATGATCATCTGGACCTTCACCTGGTACGAGAAGAGCGGCGCGATACCGCCGCGCGAACTGGCCGCGCGCATCTCGCAGTTGTTCGTGTACGGGTTCAAAGGGCAGCGCTTCGTGCCGCCTGCCCCGCCCAAGCGCTGAGCTGCGGGATCAACTGCCCTCCTCGTCACCCTCGCCGACCCACACCACGCAGTCGCTGACCGGCGCGCGCGCGGTGCGAAAGCCGTTCGCCGGATGCGATGCGTCGGCCATTCCGAATGAAATGCCGCACACGATGCGGCGCTCTTGCGGAATAGCGAGGTGCGCACGAAGCACGGCGGGATGTGCAGCCACCGCCGCCTGCGGAATCGCCGCGATGCCCAGCGCTTGCGCGGCTGTCAGAAAGTTGGCGACGTACGCGCCGCAGTCAATGGCACCATAAGTGCCAAGTGCCTCGTCTGCCGTCACGATGACCAGGTGCGGCGCCCCGAACAACCGGAAGTTCTCGTTCGCCTGCCGCGCCGATGCCGCGCGGTCGCCCTCTGCGATGCCGACCGCCGCATAAAGACCCATGGCGCACTCGCGCCGACGCTCGCGGTAGATGCCGTTGTACGCACGCGGCCACGACAGGTCGGGCGCAGGTGCGTCGGACGCGGCGGCCAGCAGCGCCGTGCGCAGCCGCTCCAAGCGCGGGCCGCTGGCGATGTAGACCTGCCAGGGCTGCGCGTTGCACCAGGAGGCGGTGCGCTGGGCCGCATCGAGCACGCGCTCGATCAGCCCGCGTGCGAGTGGCACCGGCAGGAACGCGCGGCAGCTGTAGCGTTCGCTCAGCAGCGAACGCAGCGTGTCGAATGCAAGCGAGGTTTCAGCCATGCGCGAACCTCTCGTGCACACGCAGTGCAAACTTTTTTTCCATGATGTTCTTCATTGGGTTGGGGCACACATGCGAGGACGTCGAAAATCACCCGCCGACCACGCCTCTGTCATGCAGTCGACCGAACTCAGCGCTGTCCACGCCAAGCACCGAGCACAGCACCTGCTCCGTGTCCGCTCCCAGCCGCGGCGCCGGCTGCACTGCACGCCGAGGCACGGCAGAGAAATCGAGCGGCAGCCCCGGCGCGATCAGGGAACCCACGCCGTGCTGCGCGATCTCGCCGAACATCGGGTTGGCCAAAGAACAGGATTCGTCTCCGCTCACGAGCTGGGTCACGGTTTGATACTTGCCCCAGCAGACGCCGTGGCGATCGAGCTGTGCGGCCACGTCCGCGAACGGCCTGGCGCCCATCCAGCGTGCGACCACGGCAGCGATCTCTTCGCGCGCGAGAAATCGGTTGCCCTCGCGCGCAAGGTCGAGCCCGCTGCGCTGCGCGATCGCGGCCATCTCGTCCCCCATCGCCAGTGCGTCGCAGAGCGAACGCCATTGCTTTCCTGTGAGGCCGACCACCATCACACGCACGCCGTCCGAGGTCGGGAAGTCATGGCCGAACGCACCGAACAGGTGGTTGCCGTGGCGGCCTCGTTCTTGCCCCAGTTGCGCCTCCGCCAGAAAGCCCAGGCTGCCCACGGCAGCGAGCGCCACGTCTTCGAGCGCCAACTTCACATGTTGGCCCACGCCCAGGCGCCGCCGATGCCGCTCCGCCGCCAGCAGCCCTGCCGCAGCCATCTGGCCGGTGACGAGGTCCCACGCCGGCAGCACATGGTTGATGACCGTTTCGGCCCCGCCTCTGCCGGTGAGGTACGGCAGGCCCATGCGGGGGTTGATCGTGTAATCCACGGCTGAGCCGCCATGGCGGTCGCCCTGCACCGTCAGCTGGATCAGGTCGCTGCGCCGCTCGCGAAGGCTCCCGTGGTCCAGCCAGCCGCGCGGCGGGAAGTTGGTAAGCAGCATGCCCGCATCCTCACCGGGTGCAGCGATGAGTGCCATCGCGAACTCCCGGCCCTCGGGCGAGCCGAGATCGAGGGTGACGGATTTCTTGCCCTTGTTGAGCCCGGCCCAAAACAAGCTGGTGCCGTCCTGGGTGACCGGCCAGCGCCGGTAGTCCAGGCCGCCGCCCAGCGCATCGATGCGGATCACCTCCGCGCCCATCTGGGCCAGCGTCATGCCGCCGAGCGGCGCCGCCACGAAGGCGGCGGCCTCGATCACGCGCATGTCCTCCAGCAGGTTGGCGTTGTCCATCGCGCCGCTCCTCAATGCACGGGGGCGACCGATCGGGCAGGGGTGGCGTCGGCCAGTGCCTGCTCGAGCAGGCTGCGTGCGATGACCTTGAGCGCCAGCGTCTCCTCCGCGCCCTCGAAGATCGACAACACGCGCGCGTCGACGAAGTAGCGGCTCACCGGGCTCTCTTCTGCATAGCCATTGCCGCCATGCAATTGCAGCGCCTCGCGAGTCACCCACTCGGCCGAGCGACAGGCCAGCAGCTTGACCAGGCTGGCCTCCATGCGGCCTCCACCCTCGTCGAGGGTTCGCGCCACGGCGTAGGCCAGCCGCTGGCACGCGGCATAGCGCGCGCCCATGCGCGCCAGCTTGGCGAGCGTCAGCGGACAATCGAGCAACGGCGCGCCGAAGACCTTGCGATCCTCGGTGTAGCGCAAGGCGGCACGGATGGCAGCGCGCATGACGCCCGAAGCCCGCCCTGCGGTCTGCATGCGCCCGCCCATCATGCCCGCCATCGTGAAATAGAAACCCTTGCCCAGACCCGCCGCGCCGCCGATCACATGGCTGTCGGGCACGAACAAGTGGTCGAACGACAGCTCGAACGAATGCATCCCGCGATAGCCGATGGTCGCGATGGCCTTGCCGGTCAGGCCCCCGCCACCTTGCGCTTCACTCTGGCGATAGGCGAATGCATGGCCGTCGTCCGACGGCTTTTCCACCAGCATCAGGCTCAGTCCGCGATGGCCGGCCGAGCGATCGGGGTCGGTGCGCACCACCACCATCAGCAGCCCTGCCTTGCCGGCGAAGGTGCACCAGGTCTTGGCACCGTCCAGGCGCCACCCGCCTTCGACACGCGTACCGCGCAGCATCAGGCTGGCGACGTCCGAACCGTAGTCCGGCTCGGTGATCGCAATCGCGCACAGCGGATCACCTGCCGCGATGCGCGGCAGCCAATGGGATTTCTGTTCTTCGGTGCCGCCGGCCATCAACGCACGGCTCAGGATCTCGGGTCGCGTGATCAGGCTGCCGGCGCCCGCCAGCGACGCTTCGGACAGGGCCTCGGTGACCAGCACCATCAGCAGTGTGTCGTCGCGATCGTTCGGCGCGTGGCCGCCGAAGCGCTCGGGCACCGACAGGCCAAACACGCCCATCTCCCGCAGCGGCTGTAGCAGGCTCTCGGGCACCGTGAGGTCGTGGCGGTGCAGTGCTTCCGCCTGCGGCGCCACCACATCGGCGGCAAAGCGGCGGAAAGCATCCTGCGCCATCGCATGTGCCTCGTCGAGCACCACGCCCCCGACCTCGCCGTCGGCATCGGCCAACGCCCGGCCCGTCGCCTGCAGCGCGGCCGCACTGCCGGCCGAACGGCGCAAGGCCGCCCACGCGGCATCCGATGCAAAGGCCTGGACCGGCGCGATGTCCAGGCCGAGCTCGAGAAAGAGCATTTCCGTGCGCGCCAGCACCGAACCGATGGCATCGACGCCGAAGACCAGCGCCAGGCCGGTTTCAAGCGCATTCGCACCGCTGCCGACGCCCTGGATGGCCGTTTCTGCCGCGAGCAAGTCAGCACTGGCCCAGGCCAGCTCGTAGCTGGGGACCTGCTGCGCATCGAAGCGATGCGCACTGAAGACGCCGTCTTCGGCGCAGGATTGCGCCAGCGCCTGCGTGGCCTGCTCGAAGAGCGGGCGCAAGCGCGCCAGCAGCGACGCGCAGGCCTGGGTGTCTTGGTTCGCGGCCATGGCGTTCCGCCTCACGCCGCGGCCAGCGCATCAAGCGCCAGCTTGGCCACGGAACGGCCTGTGTCCGCGCAGGCCTGCGTGCCGCCGTCGCCGTAGGGCTTGACCGCATCGCCCACATGCCAGAAGTTCGGCAGCGGCGTGGTCTGCGGCAGGTCGTAGCCACCGCAGGAACGCTGCGCCGGCCAGCCGTCGCGCATGACGCGCACCGACAGCATCTTCGCGTTCGCGAAGCCCGGGAAAAGATCGCGCAGGTCCTGCAGCGAGGCCTCAACCTCGGCGTCGTTGTCGAAGTCGCCCAGCGCGGGGTGCGGCACGGCATAGGCCACGTACTGGTGCCAGCCTGCGGGCGCCAGCTCGGGGCAGGTAGCGGTCAGCTCACCGATGTTGCACAGGCGGCGCGTGCGCCCGAAGGTGAGCAGGCCCGGCGCATCGTAGAGGCGCTCGCGCGTCGCGAAGTTGATGACGATGTTGGCGGCCGGCTTCGGCCCGGTGGTCGCCAACGCGATGTACTCACCGCCGAAGGCTTCTGCGCCCGGCAGCAGCGCCGTGGCATGCGGCCCGATGTTACTGATCACCGCGCGCGCATTGACGCGCAGCGTCACGCCGTCCTTGACCAGGTCGACGCCCGTCGCTCGGCCGTTCTCGATGTTCAGTGCCGCCACCGGCGCGTCGAGCCAGACCTGGCCGCCACGGCGGCGGATCGCATCGGTCAGGTCGTTCCACAGCCCGACCGTGCCGCGCGGGCAGAAGCCGAAGCGCTTGAACGCACCCTTGACCGCGAAGTAGGTCAGGAAGGCCCGCGCGGGCAACTCGTCCGAGTTGGCCGCGAAGATGGCCGCGCACAGGTTCCGGAAGATCGCATGCACCGTCTCGTTCTTGGTGTACTGCGACAACCACTCCTTGGTGGTGAGCTTGGCCTCGGGCAGGTCGCCGCCGCGCGCATCCGCGAACTTGGCACCGATCTTCGCCGCCTGCTTGGTGAAACCGCCCAGCAGCATACCCCAGCCGCCCTTGGCGACGTTGATGATCTTGCCATCGATCAGGAAGACGGTCGCGGGGTTGGGCTCGCGCAGGTCGAGCTCGACGTCGAGCAAGGCGAAGGTCTCTTCGAAGGTGGACCCCTTCTCGATCGCGATGGCGCCGATGTTGACGGTGAAGCCGTCGATCTGCTCGCTCGAGGCGCGGCCGCCCACGCGGCTCAGGCTCTCGGCCACCAGCACTTTCTTGCCAGCGGCCACGAGGCGCGCGGCCACGCTGAGGCCTCCGGCACCGGCGCCGATCACGACGGCGTCGTAGCTGATGGGGTGAATCACGGTCTCGCTCATGATGATTTTTCTCCTGTGGATGGATTCGTTGGGTAAGGCATGGCGGCGGCGCGGCGCGATGCGCGCGGGTAAGCGGTGCCGACCTTCGGCACAGCGGTCATCGGCGTGCGGCCTCGGCCGTGCACAGGGATAAGCCCAGCGCCACGCGCCGTTCGAGCCAGGGACTGGGTCGGTAGCGCGGATCGCCCGTCACCGCCTGCATGCGTCGCAGGATCGCGAGCACCTGCGCACCGCCGATACGATCTCCCCAGGACAGCGGGCCTTGCGGATAACCGAGGCCCAGCTTCACCGCGTCTTCAATGTCGTCCACCGATGCGATGCCGCGCTGTGCGATCTGTGCCGCGATGTTGACGACGGTCGCCAGCACGCGTTGCACGATGAAGCCGGGGCTGTCGTTGATCACCGTGACGCCCACCCCGTCGCTTGCGCACAGCGCATGCGCGGCGTCGCGCATGGCCGGCGCGGTGGCCGCCGTGAGCATGAGGGTGCGATGGCGCCCCAGGCCGGGCAGCGGGTCGATCGCGACGCAACACGCAGCATCGAGCCCGAGCGCCACCGCCTCGCCTGTGGCGTCGCCGCCCCAGGGCTGGACGATCAGAAGAGCCTCGGGCGTCGGGCGCTCGACCCATCGTGCGCCGGCGGCCTCCACCAGCGCCTTCAATGCGTCGCGCTCGGTGGCCTCCGGTGCCACCCAGACCTCAAGGCCGGCCGGCAGCGCCGGCACTGGAGGCGTCGTTGGAACCTGTCGCGCATCGCCCTCGTAGGCATACCAGCCCTGCCCTGTCTTGCGACCGAACAACCCGGCCGCCACCCGCGGCGGCACCAGCGACGAAGGACGAAAGCGCGGCTCCTGCTGGAACTGCTCGTAGATCGAACTCATCACCTTGCTCGACACGTCCAGCCCCGTGAGGTCGAGCAGCTCGAAAGGCCCCATGCGAAAGCCAGCCGCCTCGCGCAGCACAAGGTCGATCTGGTCCACGCTGGCCGACTGCTCCTCGAGCAGGCGAAGCCCCTCTGTGTACAGGCCGCGACCCGCATGGTTCACGAGGAACCCCGGTTGGTCCGCTGCAACCACCGCGCGATGGCCCGCTCCCGCGACCAGGTCGCGCAAGGTGGTCACCATCGCCGGCGCGGTACGCACCGCGGCAATCACCTCGGCCACCTTCATGAGCGGCACCGGATTGAAAAAATGCAGTCCCGCCACCCGCTGCGGATGCGCGCACGCGGCTGCGATCTCGGCCACGACGAGCGACGAGGTGTTGCTCGCGAGGATCGCCTGCGGCGACACGACAGCCTCGAGGCTACGGAACAGCGCGCGCTTGGTCTCCAGGTCTTCTACGATGGCTTCGATCAGGACGTCGCAATCCGCCAGGTCCTGCATCGTCGCAGCGGCATGGATCTGACCGCGGATACGCTCGAATTCATCGGCATTGATGCGGCCCTTCTCGACACCGCGACCGATCATGCCGACGACGAATTCCACCGCCTTGCCTGCGGCGCCTTCGAAGCTGTCGAAGCAATGCACCCGGTGCCCTGCCTGGGCGAAGAGCTGAACAATGCCGCGACCCATGGTCCCGGCGCCGATGACGGCGATCTTGAGTTTGTCTGTCATGGTCATTTGCCGGTGAATTCCGGGCGTCGCTTGTCGAGGAAGGCACGCATGCCCTCGGTCTTGTCGGGGGTGTCGAAGAGCAGCAGGAACTCGCGGTTCTCCAGCGCGAGGGCCGCGTCGAGCGGCAGGTCGGGGCCCTGGCGCAGCATGCGGCGCGTAGCGGCGACCGCCTTGGGCGGCATGCGCGCGGCCTTGCGGGCCAACGCGGTTGCGCGCTCCAGTGCCTGGCCCTCCTCCACCAGTTCAGCCACCAGGCCGAGCTGGAAGGCGCGATCGGCCGTCAGTTGCTCACCGGTCAGCAAGAGCATCGCAGCCACCGGCCGGCCCACTGCACGCAGCAGGCGCTGGGTGCCACCGGCGCCGGGCATGATGCCCACCGCCAGCTCCGGCTGGCCGAAGCGCGCGGTCGGGTCTGCCACGATGAAGTCGCACATCATTGCCAACTCGCAGCCCGCACCAAGTGCGAACCCGGCGACCGCTGCAATGGTTGGCTTGCTGCATTGCGCCACAGGCGCCCAGTACTGGCCCAGGTCAATGCCGGCCACCTGCTGCGCCCCCTTGTCGACCAGCAGGTTCAGGTCGGCGCCGGCCGCGAACACGGTGCCGCCGGTGATGACGATGGCGCGAATCGCGTCGTCGTGGTCCAACGCCATGACCGCCTCGGCAATCGCGCGGCGCATGGCAATGTCGAGAGCATTGCGCTTCTCCGGCCGGTTCAGCACGACGATGCCGACGGCGCCATCGCGCTCGACCCGCACGCCCTCCGGTGTCGGCCCGATGGCGGCGCCCGTCATGCCTTCACTCCCGGCATCGCGATGAAATCAGCGGGCCGCTTGTTCTTGAAGGCGTCGTAGCCCTCGCGAAATTCGTCGCTGGTCAGGCTCACCGCCTGGTCGTCTTCCTCGCGCTGCAGCTCGAAATCGAGCGAGGAAGAGACACGCGTGAGCCGGTCTTTCATCCGCGCAAAAGCCCCCATCGGGAGCCGCGCGAGTTCACTCGCCTTCTCGATGGCGCAGGCCATCACCTGGTCGTCGGCCACCAGCACGTCGGCCAGACCGATGCGCTGCGCTTCCTCGCCGCGCACAGGCACGCCCGCCGTAAGGATGCATCGGGCCTCGCGCACGCCGACACGGCGCGGCAGCGTGAGCATCTGCCCCCAGTCCGGCACCAGCCCGAGCTGGAGGAAGGGAAACAGGATGCGGGTGCCCGCCCCCACGACGATGTGATCGCCCAGCAGCGCGAGGCCGACAGCCGCGCCGGCGCCGATGCCTTCGACGGCACTGACCACCGGAATGCGCAAGGCCGCGACCATGCGGCACAGCACCGCGACGTGCCGCATGCGTGCCCGCGCGCCGGCCTCGTCCAGGCCCAGCATGCTCGGCACATCGCCGCCGGCCGAGAACACGCCCGCCGTTCCACCGAACACCAGCGCGCGCACGCTGGCGTCGTCACGGATGCCGGCGATCGCGGCGGTGAGCGCTTGCCGCACATCGTGGTCGATCGCATTGCGCTTGTCGGGGCGGTTGATCAGGAGGCGCGCCACGTGGGGGGCCGGCCGGTCCAGCAACACCACCGGGTTCGGATTCGCAGGGACAGTCATATGCCTTGGCGTTTCATTTAAAGGAAGGGGTCGGTGCGCCTGCTCAGGCGACCTGGCGGCCGCGGCCGGCCCAGTGCGACTCGCGCAACTTGTTCTTCTGGATCTTTCCTGCGCCGGACAGCGGAAGCTCCGTGCGCACCTCGACGCTGCGCGGGCACTTGTAGCCCGCGATGAGCGTCTTGCAATGGGCGATCAGCTCCGCTTCCGACACGCTCTGGCCCGGCTTGAGTACCACCACCGCATGCACGCTCTCGCCCCACTTCTCGCTCGGGACGCCGATCACGGCGCACGCCGCGATGGCCGGGTGCTTAAGGACGGCGTTCTCGACCTCGGCCGAGTAGACGTTCTCGCCGCCGCTGACCACCATGTCCTTCATGCGGTCCACGATGAAGATGAAGCCTTCTTCGTCCATGTAGGCGCCGTCGCCGGAGTGCACCCAGCCGTCGCGCAGGGTGATGGCATCGTCTGCCGGGCGATTCCAGTAACCCGTCATGGCGGACATCCCCCGTGCGGCGATCTCGCCTACCGTGCCGCGTGGCAGTTCCTTGCCGTCGGCGCCGACGATCTTGATCTCGGCCAACGCCGCCGCACGCCCGGCCGAACGCAGCTTGCCCAGCGCACGCCCGTCGGCCGTGTGGTAGTGCGGCGGCAGATAGCTCACACAACCCGAGAGCTCGGTCATGCCGTAGCCCTGCATCAGTGCCAGCTGCGGGAAGGCGACGGTCAGGCGGTCGAGCAGCGTTTCGGCGATGGGCGATGCGCCGTACACCATGAACTTCAGGCTGCTCAGTTCGAACTTGCTGAACTCGGGGTGGTCCAGCACCATCTGGATCATGGTCGGCACGAGCAACGTGTCGGTCACCCGCTCGTTCTGGACCGTCTCCATGAACTGCAGCGCGTTGAAGGTCGGCAGCAGGACGTGCGTACCGCCGGCAATGAACTGCCACCAGACGCCCATGGCACCCGCGAGGTGAAAGACGGGCGCGGCGTGCAGGTACACCGGGCCCACGGGATAGCCCATGGCCAGCCGGTTCAGAGCCGCACCCATCAGGCTGTCATGAGAGGCCATCACACCCTTGGGAAAACCCGTGGTGCCGCCGGTATAGAACACCGCTGCCAGGTCGGCGCCGCCTGCGCCCACGTCGTCCACGGGGTCGGACTGCGCGATCAACTGCTCATAGTCGACCATGCCCGCGGGACACGCCTCATTACCGAGATAGATGATCTCGCGCAGCGTGCGCGATTCAGCTCGCACCTCGTCCATCAGCGGCAGATGGGCGTCGTCCACGAAGAGCTGCGTGGTCTCGCAATCGTTGAACGAGAAGGCGAGCTCCTTCGCACTCCAGCGCGTGTTGGCCGGATTGATTGCCGCGCCAAGCCAGAACACCGCCATGAAGACTTCAAGGTAGCGGTCCGAATTGAGCGACAGGATGCCGACCCGGTCGCCCTTCTTGACGCCAAGGCTGCGCAGGCCGCCGGCCAGATGCTGAACGCGGCCGACAAACTCTGCGTAGGTCTGGCGACGCCCGTAGGCAATCGTTGCGATGCGCTGCGGGTTCTGCTGCAAAGCGCGGTGGATGGATTGGGTGATGCTGACGGTCATGATCTGCACGTGGACGAGGTGGGGGCGAACGGCGGGCGCTCAGGCGCCTTCGAGGCCGACGATGGAAACCGAACAGACGTTCTGCGACGGCTGGCCACCGAGGTTGTGCGTGAGGCCCACCGAGGGATTGCTCAGCTGGCGCGGGCCCGCCCTGCCCTGCAGCTGTAGGTACATCTCGTAGAGCATGCGGATGCCGCTGGCGCCGATCGGGTGGCCGAAGCACTTGAGGCCGCCATCGATCTGGCACGGGATCTTTCCGTCGGCATCGAACATGCCGTCGAGCACGTCCTTCACACCACCGCCCACATCGGACAGGCCCAGGTCCTCCATCGTCACCAGCTCGGTGATCGAGAAGCAGTCGTGCACCTCGGTCATGCTGATCTGCTCGCGCGGCCGGGTGATGCCGGCCTCGGCATAGGCGCGCTTCGCCGCGATGCGCGCGGTGTGCACGTAGCTGCCGTCCCATTCGTTGGATTGCAGCTCCCAGCCGTTGGAGGTCACGATCTGCAGCGCCTTGAAGGTCACGAGGTCGCGCTTGCCCAGGCTGCGTGCAATGTCGGGCCGCGTGACGATCACGGCGGCCGCGCCGTCGGACACGCCCGCGCAGTCGAACAGGCCCAGCGGCTCGGCGATGATCGGCGCCTTCAGCACCGTCTCTTCGCTCACGGCCTTCTGGAAGTGCGCCTTCGGGTTCTTCGCGCCGTTGGCATGGCTCTTGACCGAGACATGCGCAATCGCCCGTTTGAGCAGCGCCGCATCGACACCATGCTTGCTGCGGTAGGCCGAAGCCAGCTGCGCGAAGTTGGCCGGCGCCACCGCATTGGGATACCACTGCGGAATGTAGGTGCCGACCGTGGCCACCGGTAGGCCGCCGTAGCCGGTGTCCTTGAGCTTTTCCACGCCCAGCGCGATTGCGATGTCGCACGCGCCGGCGGCCACCGCGTACACCGCGGCGCGGATGGCCTCGGAGCCGCCGGCGCAGAAGTTCTCCACGCGCGTCACGCCGATGTTGGGCAGGCGCAGTGCAATGCCCATCGGTGTGCCGCCACGGCCGGTGCCGACGTCGTCCATGTGGGTCGAGAACCATGCAGCATCGAGCTGCTCGGGCGCGATGCCGGCGTCGGCCATGGCCTCGTTGTAGGCCTCGACCATGAGGTCCTCGGGGCTCGCGTCCCAGCGCTCGCCGAACTTGCTGCAACCCATCCCGAGGATGGCGACTTTGTCCTTAATACCTGCGGCCATGATTTACTCCGATCCTTTTTCCGTTGCGGCGGTGCGCACCGGGGTGGCTTTCCAGAAATAGCGGGTGTAGCCGCGGCGGTCGTCGATGTCCTTGATCCGGAACGTCATCTCGACCGTGCTGCCGGCGTCGATTTCGCCGTCGCCGGTGTCGGTGAACTCCATCAGCACGCGGCCACCGCCTTCGAAGTCGACCTGCCCGTAGCGGTGCGGCGGTGAGCGGTGGAACGACAGGAACTCGGCTGACCAGCTCAGCACGGAACCGCGGCGCTCGGCCAGCTTGTAGGGCTTCTGCGTGTCCTGCAGCGGCTTGCCCTGGTCGTACGAGATGCGCGACGGCGGGAAGTGCACGCTGCCGGTCACCTCGCAGCGTCCGGCGACCAGGCCCAGGATCGCGCTGCGATGGCGGTAGGCAGTGGACAATGCGGTCTTGCGGTCTTGTTCGCCGCGCATGCCGCGCTCCAGGTCCAGCTGGTCCTTGAAGGACAGGAAGCGCGTGTACGCCGTTTCTTCGACGCCGCGGCGGACCCATTCGCTCACGCCCTTGGCCGGGCGGAAGTTGCGGACCTCGTCGGTGACACGGAACACCATCGCCTGTGCCCCGCTGCCGAACTGGGCCAGCAGAATGTGCTGGCCGGGCACGGCGCGCTCGAGCACGTGGGCCAGCAGCAGCATGCCGTGCGGCAGGCCGGTGTCGCCCACGCGCGAGGCCAGCGAATCGACCACCGCCTCGGCGCGCACGCCACAGCCCTTGGCCAGTTGTTGGTCCATCTTCTGGAAGGTGGTCGGGAAGATGAAGTGGTCGATCTGCGAAGCTTCGACCTTCGCTTCGGCCAGCGCGGCCTTCACGGCCCGCGGCACGAGTTTGGTGATGCCCTCGTCGCGCACCCAGCGCTCTTCCCAGGCGTAGTCGATGTCTTCTCCCGCGGCGCGGAAGTGGTCGACGAAATCGACCGTGACCGTTCCGGCGCCCAGGTACTCGGCCAGCACCTTGTCGCGGCCGATCTGAAGCGCGGCAGCGCCATCGCCGAAGTCAAGTTCCTGCGAACTGGCCGCACGTGTCTTGCGGTTGTCAGATGCCAGCACCAGTACATCGCCGCCGCCGCTGCGCACCTGCGCCACGGCCTGCGCGAGCGCCGACAAGCCGGCGCGCTGCGAGCCGGTGACATCAGCCGCCTGCACGTCGTCGCGCAGCGTGAGTGCCTCGCACACCACACCAGCATTCAGCCGTTCGGCAAAGGGCAGCGTGCCCGATGCCAGCAGCACGCTGGCGATGCGCGAGCGATCATCCGCCGCGCCGAGGCAGTCGCGCGCTGCGGCCACCGCCATCGTGATGCTGTCTTCGTCCCAGTTAGCAAAGGCGCGAGTGCCCTTGGCAGCGTTGACGAACTGAGGGGCGTACCAGGCGTTGGCCTCGGCCGCCGCGCGGCGCATAAGCCGCAGGCGGGGCACATAGCCGCCGTATCCGACGATTCCGAACATGGTCAGGACTTTCTCGTGAAGGAAGGGGTTAAAAAAGGCTTCGAACGAAGGCGCCGATGGCGCGCCGGGCTTCGCGCGCCTCGGGCAGGTCGTCAGGGAATTGCTGGAAGACGTGGATCATTCGGTCCCACACCTCCAGACGCACGTCGACGCCGGCCGCCTTCGCCTTCGCGGCGAAGTCGACCGAGTCGCTGAGCACGGTCTCGCGGTCGCCGACCTGGATCAGCAGCGGAGGCAGGCCGTGCAGTTCGGCGAACAGCGGCGACACCCACGGATGTCGGGGATCGCCCTCGGCGCCGAGGGCGTTGCGCGCCATGGCGAGGATCATCGGACGCTGGTGGATCGGGTCGCTCTGGGCGCGCGAGACATAGCTCTCGCCCGAGGCCGTCATGTCGGTCCAGGCAGACATCAGCACGGCACCCGCGGGCAGTGCGCGGCCTGCGTCGCGCAGCTTGATCAAGGCAGCCAGCACGAGGCTGCCGCCCGCCGAGTCGCCCGCGAAGACGATGTCGGCGGGCTGCGTGCCCTGTGCCATCAGCCAGTCGTACGCGGCGCAAGCGTCGTCGAGCGCGGCCGGATGGCGGTGCTCGGGCGCGAGCCGGTAGTCCAGGCCCAGCACGCGGCAGCCCGTGGCTTCGGAAATTCCTGCCATCAACTCGCGGTGCGAATGCACCGACCCGACCTGGAAGCCGCCGCCGTGAAAGTAGAGCACCACGCGCTGTGGATCCGCCTCTGGTACGACGATCCACTCGGCGTTCAGGCCGCTGATCGTCACCGGCTGCGCCGCGGCCTCCACGGGCTTGCCGCCGAAGAGCGCGTCCCAATCGGCGCGCATCTGCGCCACCGTGGTGTTGCGGCCCCAGCTTCGGTAGACCGACAACACGCGGCGGATGACGCCGTCGAGCTGTTCGTCGGAAGCGGCGATCTTGCGCTCGCTCATTGGCCGCACCCCATGCCGCCGGAAACCCCCAGGGTCTCGCCGGTGATGAACGCCGCCGCATCGGACGCCAGGAAGGCGACCGCCGCGGCCACCTCTTCGGCCGTGCCCAAGCGGCCGGTCAGCGTGGCGCCCTTCATGGCGTCCAGCAGCTTGTCGCCACCGGCGGCCACGGCTTCGCGCAGCAGCGGTGTGTCGATCGGCCCCGGCGCGATCACGTTGGCCGTGATGCCCTTGCGGCCGTTCTCCCGTGCGATGGAGCGCGTGAAGGCGATCACGCCGCCTTTGGCTGCGGCATACACGGCAGCGCCGCGCGAGCCCATGCGGCCGGCCTCGGACGCGATGTTGATGATGCGACCGAAGCCCGCCGCCTGCATCGCGGGCAAGGCCGCGTGCGTGGTGGCGAACACCGATTCGAGATTGACCGCCAACAGCCGGCGCCAGTCGGCAATCTGGGTCTGCGTGAAATAGGCGTGCTGGTCGATGCCGGCGTTGTTCACCAGGATCTGGTGCGGCCCGGTTTCCAGCACCGTGCGCTGCGCGCGTTCGAGGTCGGCCACGTCGAGTGCCACCGCGGTAGCGCCGATCTCCGCGGCCAGCGCTTGCGCGCTCGCGATGTCGAGGTCGGCGATCGTCACGCGCGCACCATCAGCCGCCAGCCGACGTGCGATGGCTGCGCCGATACCCTTGGCACCACCGGTGAGAAACACGCTGCGCATGGCGCTCATTGCCCGGTGAAGCGCGGCGCGCGCTTTTCGATCACCGCCGCCAGGCCCTCCAACGCATCCTTCATGCCGGCCAGTTGGGCCTGGGTGCGGTTCTCTTCGGGCATGGCAGCCTCGGCGCCGAGGCCAATCCCGTTCCACAGCAGCCGCTTGGTGGCCGCCAGTGCGGCCGGAGCACCTGCCGCCAGTTGGCGCGCCAACGACAGCGCTTCGTCGGCCAGTGCTTCGTCGGGCACCACGCGCGAGATCAGCCCCATGCGCAGCGCCTCGGCGGCGTCGATCACCGGGTTGAACAGCAGGATGTCCATGGCCTTGCGAAAGCCCACCAGCTGCGTGAGCGTCACCGAGACGCCGGCGTCGGGCACCATCGCCACGCGCGTCGCACCGGCCAGGAAGCGGCTCGATTCGCCCGCCACGACCACGTCGGACGAGCACACGAGCCCCATGCCGCCGCCGCCGGCCGCGAAGCCCTGCACCGCACAGACAACCGGCGCGTTGAGCCGCATCAGCAGCGCCACCACCAACTGCAGGTAGGAGGTCGCCATGCGGATGTAGTCGGGCAGTGCCTCGCCCTTCGACAGGAAGGTGTGGACATCGCCACCGGCACAGAAGTTCTTGCCTTCCCCCGTGAGCAGCACGGCGCGCACGCGGCCGTCGCCGTGCACCTGCATCAGCACCTCGTGCAGCGCCTTGAGCAACTCCATGTTGAGGCCGTTCGAGGCTTCGGGTCGGTTCAGCCGCACGTGGGCTACGCCGTCGGCATGCAGCTCCAGGCGTGCCGGTCCCTCGGCAACCAGCACCTCGATCGAGGTGCCGTCGCTTCGCGTGTCTCCAGTCATGTTTTTTCTCCTGCCTCGCGGCGTGGGGTATGCGGGCTCGGGTTCAGGGATCTAGATCAGGAAGGCCATCGAATAGAGGGCTCGCTCGTTGTTGGTCAGCACCACCTTCTTGCCGGCCATGCGCAACACGCCGTCTTCGCGACGTAGCCTGTATTCGTTGCGAGAACCCCAGATCGTGTCGCCGCGCGCATGCGCTTCGAACACGATCGCGTTGGCGGTGACCACCAGATCGGTTCCGTCGTTTTCGAGAATCTCTACGTTGGAGATCACCCGGCGTAGCGGCGAGCGCGGCGACTGGCTGTAGCGCTTTCCGGTGTGGAACTGGCGCACCCGCAGCGCGATGCGCGAGCGGTTGTCATAAATGATGGACATCTCCTGCTCCGGGTCGCCGGCCTCACCGTTGGCGGGAATCCAGTAGACGCCGTCGTCGGTCCATAAGGCCTCCCAGGCGTCGTACTCGTGGTTGTCCTGGTGGCGCGCTTCGCGGTAGATGAACTGCGACACCTCGTGGTGAAGCAGCAGGTCTTCGACATTCATGTTCACGCCGCCTCCATGAGCGAGCGGTAGTGCCGCCAGATGCCGCGCGTGGGCGTCTCGTCCGTGGCGTCGCCGATCAGGTAACCGTTTTCGTCCGTGCGCTCGCGGTGCTTGCCACGGCCCAGATACAACCATTCGGGGCGCTTCGCCTGAACCCCGAGCTGGGTCCGCTCGTACATCTCGGCGTCGTCGGCCAGCAGGAAGCCGGCCGGGCCGACCGAGCCCATCGTTTGCTGACGCAAGCGACGGTTCAGGTCGGGCGCCCCCTTGAACTGCAGCGCCGTGACGTGCTGCACCGACTCGTTGAACGCCAGCGGCTGGATCACGAAGATCTGGATCTCCGCAATGAAGAGATTCGGGTAGATCATGATGTGCGGCGTGCCGTCGATCATGATCTTGCGGGCCTGTTCCACGCCATAGGCGGCTTCCATGCGCTGCGTGTACTCGGGCAGGCGCTCGGCTGTGGTGTTGAACCAGCTCATCGGCACATCGCGCTTGCGGAACTCGGGCCGCAGGTCGTTCTCGGAATGCCCCCGACCGAAGTAGCGCGACACCGCCGTCGAGTCGCTGCTGTAGAGCGCGCCGATGCCGCTCTTCGCGACTTCGAAAATCGAGGCGTGCACGAACGACGGGTGATAGCCGTCGGTCTCGTTCTCGACCAGAAATTTCCAGTTCGACTTGACCTTGTGTTTCAGGAAGCCGGCCGTGACTTCCACCTCGCCCTCGGGCGAGGTCAGGCACAGCGCGTCGATGGCCGCCATGGCCGCACCGAGGTGCTCCTCCAACGAAGGCCCCTCTTCCGCCATCGAGCCGAAGACGAAGCCCTTGTAGGAAGCGACACGCGCCACCTTGCCGAGCCCGAGCTCCGAGCGATCAACGCCCTCGTAGCCCGAGGGAAACGGATAGCCGCGCAGCGCGCCATCGTTGGTGAACGTCCAGCCGTGGTACGGGCATGTGAACGAACGCGCTGACCCCTTCTCGGTCATGCACACCCGGTTGCCGCGGTGCGGACAGCGGTTGTGCAGAAGATGGATCCGGCCTTCGCGGTCACGCGTCATGAGGATCGGCTCGGGCCCGATCGACTTCATCACGTAGTCGTTGGGCTGCGGCACTTCGCTCTCATGGCCGACATAGACCCAGGTGCGAAACCAGATCTTGCGCAGCTCTTCTTCGAAGATCGCCGGGTCGGTGTAGAGCGAACCGTGCACCTCGTTCTCTCGGACCAGATCGCCCCACGCGCGGGGCTCGGGATTGGCGCGGGTGATGGGAATCACCGGGGCACAGGTACTCATGTTGTCACCTTCACGAAGAGTGTTTCTGCAAGGCGCAAATGCATTGCGATGCGCTGTTGTTGGGTCGATAATAGTCCGACTGGACGGTCTATGTCAACAACACAAAGCGACCTTGTTGGCCGCCCCAGGACCAGCCCTCACGGCCCCCGATCAACCTCTATGAGATGTAAAGAAAACCATGCTCCAAGTGACATTCATCGAGCACGATGGCACCACGCACCTTGTGCCCGCCCCTCTCGAACGCACGCTAATGCAAATTGCCCTGGACAACGGAGTGCCAGGCATCCTGGGCGACTGCGGTGGGTCTTGCAGCTGCGCCACCTGCCATGCATACGTCGATGCGCGCTGGGCCGACAAACTGCCCACGCTCTCGGAGACGGAGACCTTCATGCTCGAGGGCGTGCCTGAGCCGCGCGAAAGCAGCCGGCTGTGCTGCCAGATCAAGATGCAGGCCGCGTTGGACGGCATCGTTGTTCAGCTGCCGGAAGTGCAGGTCTGAGCTGGCGCGGTTCTATCGGTGTGAAATGCTCAATCCCGCGGCGTGGTCGATTGCGCCCCGACTGTTGGATTTCGCCGATCTCTGACCCTAGATTGGAGTGAACCCCATCGACTGGACCACTGGGGTCGTCAGAACTAAGCCGCCTGCTGGGCGAGTTGGGATTCGAATTCGTTGGGTGGACGGTAACCGAGCGCCGAGTGCAGCCGCTTGGCGTTGTAGACCTCTTCGATGAACCGCGGCAGCCGTGTTGCCACGTCAGCGAACGTCTCGTAGCCAGCCAGGTACACCTCCTCGACCTTGAGCGTCTTCATGAAGCTCTCGGCCTGGGCATTGTGATACAGATTGCCCGGTGAGCTCATGGAGCCTCGAAGCCCGGCCTCTTGCAATGCGCGTCGGTACGTCTCGCTGGCGTACTGACAACCGCGATCCGTATGGTGGATGCAACCCGGCTGCGGCTGTCTGCTTCGGACGGCCGAACGCAGTGCAGCCAACGCAAGCGGTGTGTCGATGCGCCGCGAGATCGCATAGCCCACGACCTTGCGGCTACATGCATCGAGGATGACTGCCAGATAGCAGAACCCGGTCTCGATGCGGATGTACGTGAAGTCCGCCACCCACACGAGATCCGGACGGCTCGGGATCACGTTGCGATAAAGGTTCGGGAAGATCGGCGAGTCGTGGTCGCTGTCGGTGGTGCGAACGAAGCGTCGGCGCGGCTTGATCCCCAAGCCGTGCCTCTTCATGAGGCGCCAGATCCGCTTGTGGTTGATGAGGAGCCCGCGACGACGCAACTCTTGTGTCACGCGGCGATAGCCGTAGTCTGGGAGTTCGTCCTGGATGCTTTCGATGAGCTGCACCACCTGCAGGTCGCTCAGGACGCTGCCGGCTTCGCTGGCTCGGTAGTAGAACGTGCTGCGCGGCAGTTCGATCACTTCGCACCCCCGTCGGATGGAGCAGGCTTCGGGCCGCTGATGATGGAGGAGTTCTCGTTGTCGCTCACGAGGCGCAGGCGCGGCGTTTTTTTGACCAGCTCGAGCTCCATCGTGAGTTGCCCGACCTTGCGCTCCAAGGCTGCAATCTTCGCTTCGTAGTCAGCCACAACAGCGGCCTCGGCTTCCTCGTTGCTGAGTTCGCCGCGATCGAACTGCGTCAGCCACATCTGGATGAGATTGGCTGAGAGGGTGTACTTACGCTGGGCGTCGCGACGACCCAGGGCGCCAGAGCGAATTTCTTGACACAACTGCAGCTTGAACTGCGCAGAGTGCCTGCGATACGGACCTCTTGCGGACATGGACCTTCTCCTTCTATGAAGGCCCAGCCAGCGTATCAGTTCATCTTTCCCCAGTGGTCCAGTCGATGGGGTTCACTCCAGCTCCCTGAGCATGCGGCCTTGGGTGGCAAGCGCTCCGGCGTGATGGGCGTGAGGACACCACGTCGTCGCCCGACGTCGGGCCATGGCGTGCGCCACTGTCGCCCCCCCGCGCACGGGTTTGGCGCACAACGCCACCCGGCACGGCGAAATGGTGCCCAGTGCCGTGAAGCACATCGGCCCGAACAGCCGCGACCGAACACTTCGAACGCACTTGCGACAGGGTGCCTGCGCCCTGTGCGAACCCGCCTGCGAGCCCGCGCAGGTGCGCCCACGTCTGGTCGGGACGGCTGGGTCCAGCTTGTGTGCGAGCACCCTCGCTTCATCGACCGATGCCACGACATCACCGGGCAAACCGTTCGCGACGAGCGCCACTGGCCACCCGCACTCGACGACATTCAGTGAAGCACGGTCCACATGCACCGTACCAGCCGGGGCTGCGCGTGCGCATGTCCACCCCGGGGCCCGCCTCGCATAGGCGCCCTTGTTCGCACTCCTCCCACTCCGAACGCCCGACCTGGGTCGCTTTGGGCGGTCATGGGTGCTAACCCCGATTCCATTTTCCTAAAGTCGAAATAATAATCGTATATCGATTAACTAGAGTGCATTGCAATTACTGGCCTGTTAATTGCTCAGGTCAGGCCGAGGCGTCCTTGGACGTCCTTCGATCCCTCAAACAGTGCAAAGGACCCGAAATGAAGCTCGTTGACGCGCTGATAGAACTGCTCGGCCGGGACGCCGTGCTCCAGGATGAAGCAGACACGGCAGGCTTCACGCAGGATTGGCGCGACCGCTATCGCGGGGCCGCCTCCTGCGTCGTGTTGCCGTCTTCGACCGCGCAGGTCGCCGCCGTGGTGCGCCTGTGCGCGCAGCACCGCACCGCCGTGCTGCCCCAAGGCGGCAACACCAGCCTGTGCGGCGGCGCCGTACCGGACGAGGCGCAGGCCCTGCCGGTGATCGTGTCGCTCAACCGCATGCGCAAGGTGCGCTCGATCGATGCGGCCAACAACTCCATGGTCGTGGAAGCTGGCTGCGTGCTCGCCGCAGTCCAGCAAGCGGCTGTGGAAGTCCAGCGCCTCTACCCGGTCAGCCTGGGCGCCGAGGGCTCCTGCCAGATCGGCGGCACCATCGCCACCAACGCCGGAGGCACGGGTGTACTGCGTTGGGGCGGCACGCGAGACAACGTGCTCGGACTGGAAGTCGTGCTTCCCGACGGCACGGTCTGGGACGGCCTGTATGCGCTGCGCAAGAACAACACCGGGATCGACCTCAAGCACCTGTTCATCGGCGCGGAAGGCACGATGGGCATCATCACCGCCGCCGCCCTGAAGCTGCACCCGCTGCCGACGAGCCATGCGATGGCATGGTTCGCGCCGACCGATCCGCAGGCCGCCGTCGAGGTCCTGGGCCTGTTCCAGGCGCGCTGCGGCTCGCAACTCTCGGCGTTCGAGATGATCGATGCGCACCAGTTGAACCTGGTGCTCACCCATGTGCCGGGGCGTCGCAATCCGCTCCCGTCACCCCACCCCTGGCATGTGCTGGTCGAGCTGGCCGACACCGGAGATTCGGCGGCGCTCGACCAGGTGCTCCAGGATGTCCTCGAAGACGCCAGCGAGAAGGGGCTGCTCGGCGATGCCGTGCTGGCCACGACCGAGGCACAGCGCGCGGCCCTGTGGGAAGTGCGGCACAGCGTGTCGGAAGCCAACAAGAAGGCCGGCATGGGCCTGACCACCGACTGCGCCGTGCCGGTATCGGCGGTGCCGGCCTTCATCGCGCAAGCCACGCAGGCGGTGCGCGCGATCGTGCCGGACATGCCGGTCGCGGTGGTCGCCCATCTGGGGGACGGGAACGCGCACTTCATTCCCTTCTATTCGTTTGCGCAATGGAACGCCTTGCCGGACCAGGAGGGCGCGGCACAGGCGGTGCGCCACGCCGTCAACGACATCGCCCACGCCCTGGGCGGCACCTTCAGCGCCGAGCACGGTGTCGGCCGCACCCAGCTGGCGGAGATGCGCAGCTACAAGCCCGCCGTCGAGTTGCGGCTGATGCATGCGATCAAGCGCGCCATCGACCCGGCGCACCTGTTCAACCCCGGCCGGCTGCTGCCGCCAGAGTGAACCCCGTCCACGCCCGTTCTCATCTCTTGCTCTTTCTCTTCTTCCTTCCGTCCATCACTCTCATCCTGGAGTTGTCATGAAAACCAATCACCCCTCCTCGCGCCGCGTGGTCCTGAAGTCCGCTGCCGCCGGGCTCGTGGCCCTGGCAGCCCCCGCCATCTGGACGCCCGCACGGGCCGCCAGCAAGCGCATCGTCGTGCGCGATGACGGCGGCATCTACACCAAGGCCTACGGGGCGGTGTTCTATCGCCCCTTCACAGAGAAGACCGGCATCGAGGTGGTGGCAGTGCAGGCCAACGCTGAGCCCACGGCCCAGATCCGCAGCATGGTGGAGACCAAGAACTACACCTGGGACATGGCAAAGATCAGCCAGCCCGCCATCCGCACCCTGACCAGCGGCAGCAAGATCTATCTGGAAAAGCACGGCTTGGAAGCCGACCCGATGGTCGCCACCATTCCGGCGCAATACATGTCGCCCTACGGCGTGGGCAACAACGTCTACTCCACCGTGCTGGCCTACCGCACCGACAAGTTCAAGGGCCGCAAGGCGCCCTCCTCGTGGGCCGACTTCTGGAACGTGAAGGACTTCCCGGGCCGCCGCGGCCTGCGCAAGCACCCGTTCGACACCATCGAGGAAGCGCTGATGGCCGATGGCGTGCCCAACGGCCAGGTCTACCCGTGCAACCTGGACCGTGCCCTTGCCAGCCTGGACAAGGTCAAGTCGGCCGTCGACGTGTGGTGGACATCCGGCGCGCAGGTCGAGCAGATGCTGGGCAACGGCGAGGTCGACATGGTGGCCACCTGGGTCTCGCGCGCGCAATCGGCCATTGCCAATGGCGCACCGGTCTCGATCGTCTGGAACCAGAACCTGTGGGGCTGCGACAGCTGGTCGATCCTGGCGGGCTCGCCCAACGCCGACGCCTGCCGCGAATTCATCAAGTTCGCCTCCGACCCCAAGCGCATGGCCGCGCTCACCGAGTACTTTCCGGCCGGCATGACTCAGCCCGCCGCCTTCAGTTTCGTCAAGCCGGAACTGGCAAAGGGCTGCCCCACGCACCCGGACAACATCAAGAACGGCCTGCAGATCGATGCCCGCTACTGGCAGGAGAACCAGGCGCAGGTGCTGGAGAAGTTCAACGCCTGGATTCTCAAGTAAGCGCCGCTGCGCCTGCCATCCTTTACCTGCCTGCTCCTGCACCATGTCCAAGACCAGTCTGAAAATTTCCGGACTCTCCAAGCGCTACGGCGACTTCGTTGCGCTCGCACCGACGAACATCGACGTCGCCCAGGGCGAGTTCCTGACCCTGCTGGGCCCGTCGGGCTCCGGCAAGACCACCCTGCTGAGCCTGATCGCCGGCCTGGCCCAGCCCGATGAGGGACAGATGCTCATCGACGGCGTCGATGCCACGCGCAGCGCGCCGTACGAGCGCGACATCGGCATGGTGTTCCAGAACTACGCCCTGTTTCCGCACATGACGGTGGAGGACAACATCGCCTTCCCGCTGCGCATGCGCAGGCAGGAGCAGGCCTCGATCGGGCGGCGCGTGGCCGAGGCGCTGGAGATGATCCGCCTGCCGCATGTCGCCAAGCGCTATCCGCGCGAACTCTCCGGCGGTCAGCAGCAGCGCATCGCGCTGGCGCGCTGCATGGTCTACCGCCCCTCGATCATCCTGATGGACGAGCCGCTGGGTGCGCTCGACAAGAAGCTGCGCGACCAGATGCAACTGGAGATCAAGCGCATCCACCGCGAGCTGGGCACGACCATCGTCTACGTCACGCACGACCAGGAAGAAGCGATGACGATGTCGGATCGCATCTGCCTGATGAACGGCGGACGCATCGAACAGCTGGGCACGCCCGCCGACCTGTACTTCCGCCCGCGCACCCTGTTCGTGGCGGACTTCCTCGGCGAATCGAACCTGCTGCCTGGGACCATCGCCGAGGTCGACGCCGACGGCGTGCACGTGGCCCTGAACGGCAGCGAGATCACGGCGCGCGGCGTGTCCAACGGCACCGCACTGGCGCGCGGCCATGCGGTGCGCGTGATGGTGCGTCCCCAGAACCTGAACGTCTCCTCGGCGGCGCCTGCGCCCGGCCAACTATCGGGCCAGCTGATCGACATCATGATCACCGGCAGCCTGACCAAGCTCTATCTGCAGGCGACGCAGCAGGCCGAACCGATCGTGGCGGCCTTCCCGACCTGCCAGTCCGCCGAGCGCTACGAGACGGGCCAGACGCTGTCGCTGCACTGGCATGCGAACGACGCCGTCGTGATCGCGGAGTGATGCCATGAACAACCGTGTGAAGGCGCCCGGATTCCGCTTGGGCGCGTCGTGGCGGCAGGCCCTCATGGCCACGCCGTTGGTGCTGCTGTTGCTGGCCTTGCTGGTCTATCCGGTCGGGCAACTGCTGCTGCTGAGCATCCAGAACGACGAAGGCTTCAGCCTCGCGTCGTACCGGCAGCTGTTCGCCTCGTCGGTGTACATCAACGTGCTGCTGATCACGCTCAAGATCTCGCTGTGGACAACGCTGCTGTCCGTGGTGGCCGCCTATCCGGTGGCCTACCTCATCTCGGCATCGTCACCGAAACGCAAGGCGACGCTGCTGTTCTGGGTGCTGCTGTCGTTCTGGACCAGCTTCCTGGTGCGTGCCTTCGCCTGGGTGGTTCTGCTGGGCCGCAACGGTGTCATCAACCAGTTGCTGGTCTCCCTGGGCGTGATCGATGCGCCGGCCAACCTGCTCTACAGCGTGGGCAGCGTGCTGGTCGGCATGGTCCATGCCCTGATGCCGCTGGCGGTGCTCACCATGCTGTCGGTCATGGAGAACATCGACCGCAACCTCCCGCGCGCCGCGGCCACGCTGGGCGCGCCCCCGGGCACGGCGTTCTGGACCGTGTACTTTCCGCAGTCGCTCCCCGGCGTGGCGGCCGCGGCGATCATGGTGTTCGTGACCGCGATCGGGTTCTTCATCGTGCCCGCGCTGCTCGGGGGACGCCAGGAGACCATGATCACGCAGATCATCATCGACCAGGTGCAGCAGACGATGAACTGGGGCTTTGCCGGTGCCATCTCGGTGCTGCTGCTGGTGGTGGTGCTGGCGGTGTTCGCGCTCTACGACAAGCTGCTCGGCCTGTCCAGCATGACGGGCAGCGCGCCCAGCCGCACGCGCCCCGCGGCCGACTCGGTCAGCACCCGCTGGATCAAGCGCCAGGGCAGCGAGCTGCTTATCGCGCTGGGCCGCGCTTGCGACCTTCTCATCAGCTGGCTGCCGCGCCGCCAAGCCCATGCAGAAGGTCCTTCGCGCGGCTGGAACCTGCTGGTCTGGGCCCTTCTGGTGTTCCTCAGCGTGCCGGCATTCCTGATGATTCCGCTGTCCTTCAGCGGGGGCTCCGGCCTGGCATGGCCACCTAAGGGCTTCTCGCTGCAGTGGTATCAGCAGATGTTCGATTCGCCGCTGTGGATGCAGTCCGTGGTGCGCTCGCTCACCGTGGCGCTGGGCGCGGGCTTCCTGTCGATGCTGATCGGCACGCCGGCCGCCCTGTTGCTGGTGCGCGGGCAGATGCGCGGCAAGTCGGCCATGCTGGCGTTCGTGCTGTCGCCGATCATCGTGCCGCGCATGATCATCGCCGTTGGCATGTTCTATTTCTTTGCGCGCGTCGGCCTGGTCGGCACCTGGATCGGCCTCGTGCTGGGCCACACGGTGGTGGCGGTTCCCTATGTCGTGATGACCATGATGGCCGTGCTGCGCAACTACGACACGCGGCTCGACCTGGCAGCGCAAAGCCTGGGCGCAGGCCCGCTGGCCACGCTGCGGCATGTGACCTTCCCGATCCTAGCGGCCGGCCTGCTGTCGTCCTTCCTGTTCGCGTTCGCCACGTCCTTCGACGAACTGACGATTTCGCTGTTCGCCTCTGGAGGCTTGAACTCGACATTGCCCAAGCAATTCTGGGACGAAGTCACGCTGCAGCTGTCACCCGTCATCGCGGCGGTCTCGACCTGCCTGTTTGTCTTCATCGCGGCGCTGATCTGGGTCGCTGACCGGCTGCGCCGCGCCAGCCTGGCGCGCTGAACCGGCCCCTCCTCCATCCATTCCACTTCAAAGACATTTCTCATGAGCTTCATCGACGCATCCAAGCTGCGGGGCATCATTCCCGCCATCCCCACCCCCGTCAACGCGGACGACACGATCAACGAGTACGCCACCAAGGCGCTGCTGGCCCATCTGCTCGAGCAGGGCATCGACGGCGTGCTGCCGCTGGGCGGCACTGGGGAGTACGGCGCATTGGCGCGTGCCGAGCGCGTCAAGATGGCACGCCTGACGGTCGAGGCCGTGGCGGGCAAGGTGCCGGTGATCCCCGGCGTGCTCGACCCCGGGTTCCACGACGCGATGGATGCCGGCAAGGCCTTTGCCGATGTCGGCGCGGATGCGCTGCTGGTGCTGACGCCCTACTACACAAACCCCACGCAGGCCGGCATCCGTGACTACTTCCTGCGCTACGCCGACAGCTCGCCAGTGCCGATCATGATCTACGAGATTCCCTACCGCACCCGCATTGCGATTGCACCGGAAATCCTGCATGAACTGTCGCACCACGAACGCATCATCGGCATGAAGGCGTGCAACACCGACATGTACCACTTCCTGCGCACCATCGCGGGCGTCGACGACTCCTTTGCCGTGCTCAGCGGCGAAGACACGCTGTTCCCCCTGCACGTGGCGGCCGGCGCCCGCGGCGGGATCGTCGTGACGGCCAGCCTGCTGCCGCGCGCCTGGCGCAACATCTATGACGCCGCGCGCGAGGGCCGTACCGACGAGGCGCTGTCCCTGCACCGCGACCTGATGCCGCTGATGAACCTGGCATTCGCCGAGACCAACCCGGGGCCGATGAAGTCCGTCATGGACCTGATCGGCGTGAATGCCCCCGAGATGCTGGCGCCCCTGGTGCCGCCCGCCCCCGAACTGCAACAGGCCATGCGCGCGGAGTTGTCGCGGCAACTGGCGATCGCGCGCTGATCGGCAGCGGCCATGGCGGCACTCGCTGCAGTACAGGACTACCGCGTCCTGGCACGCAAGCGTCTCACGCGCATCGCCGGCGACTACCTGGAGGGTGGCGCGGAAGATGGACGCACGCTGACGCGCAATCGGCGCGCTTACGACGCGCTGCTGTTCAAGCCGCGCGTGCTCACCGAAGTCAGCGCGGTGGATGCGGGCGTCGACGTGCTCGATCAGCATCTGGCCATGCCCGCGGTGGTGGGCCCCACGGGTCTGAACGGCCTGTACTACCCGCGCGCCGAGGAGGCACTGGCCGTCGCGGCACATCGCGCCGGCTTGCCGTTCGTGCTCTCCACGGCCTCCACCTCGCTGCTGGAAGACGTGCGCCGCGCCAGCGACGGCGAGCTCTGGCTGCAGCTGTATGTGCAACGTGACCGCAGCATCGCCCAACGCATGATGCAGCGCGCACGTGACGCCGGCTACACCACGCTGATGCTCACCGTCGACACGCCCGTGCACGGTGTGCGCGATCACGACATCCGCAATGGCTTCAAGATGCCCCTGCGCATCACGCCGCGGCTGATGGCCGATGTCATGACCCATCCGCGCTGGTGCATGCGCATGCTGCGCCAGGGCGGCTCACCGCAACTGGTGAACCTGGCACGAAGCACGGGCATGGCGGTCAACCTGGCCGCGCAGGCCGGCGCGATGAGCCGCCAGATGGACATGTCGCTGCGCTGGCAGGACATCGACTGGTTGCGCGCGCACTGGTCGGGCCGTGTGCTGGTGAAGGGCATCCTGTCGGTGGACGATGCGCTGCGCGCACGCGCGGCGGGTGTGGATGGCATCGTGCTGTCCAACCACGGCGGTCGTCAGCTGGAAAGCGCCCCCAGTCCCCTCGAGCTGCTGCCGGCTGTGACCCAGGCGGTGGGGTCGGCATTGACGGTCATGATGGACGGCGGCATCCGTCGCGGCAGCGACATCGTCAAGGCGCGTGCCCTGGGCGCGCAGGCCGTCTTGCTCGGACGCGCGCCGCTGTACGGTCTGGCCGCGCGAGGTCCCCGCGGCGTGTCCGAAGTGCTGCAGATCCTGCGCAACGAATGCGAAACGACCCTTCGCCTGCTCGGGTGTCCCCGTGCGGCGGAACTGACGCCTTCGATCTTTCAGCCCGGATGGGAAGAACGCCTGAGAACGATCTGAGGCCTGCATGCCGGAATCGCCGGCATACCTGCAGAGCGTCGCCGCTCGCTACTCGCCGTAGCCCGCGAACTTGGCCTTGGAGATGGAGGTGGCGGCCACCTGCACGTGCTGTGCAAGCTGCGCCTCCACCTGCTCGGTCGTCCAGCGTGTCGTCGGCACGGCGATGTTGACCGCGGCTACGGCAACTCCCCGATGATCGGTGATCGCAGCGGCAATGGAGATGTCCCCCATCACCGTCTCGTTGGTGATCACGGCATAGCCGCGCTCGGCCGCACGTTCGATGCGCGCAAGGAGCTCATCCATGCGCGTCTCGGTATAAGGCGTGATCGCCGTCAGCCGTGAGCGCTGCAAGACCTCGACGCGCTGCGACGGCTCCATGCGCGCCAGGATGGAGGTGCCCGAGGCGGTGCAGAAGGCAGGAAGCCGGCTCCCCACCGCGATGTCGACGTTGACCAGGTGCTTGCCGGGAAACCGGGCCACGAACACGATCTCGGTGTCGTCCAGTTCCTGCAGGTTGGTGGTCTCTCCGAGCGTGCGACTGATGTCCAGCAGGTACGGCGACGCCTTGTCCACCAAGGCATTGGCACGCAGGTAGTTGTAGGACAGCTGCAGCACCTTGGACGTGAGTCCATATTGACGCGTGTCGGGAATGCGGCGCAGGTAGCCGATCTTCTCCAACGTGTAGACCACGCGCTGCGTCGCACTGCGGTCGAGGTTGGACGCGCGCGCAATGTCTGCGATGGTCAGGTGACCACGCGTTCCATTGAATGCATCCAGGACATGGAAGGCCTTTTCCGTCGAGCCGATGAACAGCGACGAATGGCCGTGACGCCTGGTTTGCTGGGTTTCCGAGGGGATCTCGGGAGAAGGATCCGACGGACTGGGCATCTGCGCGGAAGAGCTGAAGTGGAGGAAGCGCCCCTCGGGGCCATGCGCCGTTGTTGCAACGGCGAGCCTGCCCAGTTTACCGCGTGCGCGACGCTCGAACGCACCTCATCCCTGCCCGCGCCGACCCATCTCACTGGAGCGTGATACCGGTCTCGCCAAGCACCTTCGCCCAGGTCGCCACCTCGCTGCCGATCTTCTTGCGTGCCTCAGCGGGGCTTTGCGTGACCACCTCGATGCCCAAGGCCTCGAACCGCTGATGCACCTGCGAGTCCTTCAAGGCAGTGTTGAGGTCTGCATTGAGCTGATCCACCACAGCCTTGGAGGTGCCGCGCGGCGCAGAGATGCCGAAGATGGAAACGACATCGTTGGTCAACTTGACGCCGCTCTCGCGCAAGGTCGGTACATCGGGCAATGCAGGGCTTCGCGCCGGCCCTGCGATGGCCAGCACCTTGATGCGGCCCCCCTTTAGGTTGTTGATGGCCGTCGAGGTGTTGACGAACATGGCATGAATCTGGCCGCCGATCAGGTCGGTAAGGGCCGGTGTCGACCCCTTGTAAGGCACTGCGAGCAGATCGATGCCCGCAGCGCGCTTGAGCATCTCGCCCGCGACGTGCTCGAGCGAGCCATTGCCCGTGGTCGCATACGAATAGCCGCCAGGGTTCTTCTTTGCGGCTTGGATGAACTCCTGCAGCGTCTTCACGGGCAGCGAGGACGGCACAACCATCACGTTCGGCAGGTTGCCCACGATGGCCACGTGCTCGAAATCCTTCATCAGGTCATAGCCGGCGCTGCTGCCCATGAGGTTGGCATTGATGGCGTAGGTGGTCAGCGCGGACATCAGCACCGTGCGGCCATCGGCCGGCGAGCGCGCCACGTACTGGGCGCCGATGTTCCCGGAAAATCCGGGCCGGTTGTCGACGATGACGCCATGGCCGCGCAGCGCGGACAGCTTCTGGGCCAGCGCGCGTGCCATGGCATCGAGCGAGCCCCCCGCGGGGTAGCCCACCACGATCGTCATGTCCTTAGAACCTTGGCTGTGGGCGAGCTTGCTCGAGGCCAGCAACGGCAACGCGGCGCAGGCAAGCAGTTGGCGGCGTGAAATGGTGGGCATGGCGGGTACTCCAGAAGAATCGATGTGATGAATGAACGAATGCGGCGGTCAGTGCGTGGCAGCCAGCAGACGGCCCAGTGTTCGCGCATCGGGAAACGGTGTGCCGCGCAGTGCACTGAGCAGCTCGGCAGCCGCTGCGCCGTCCATCGCCAAGCTCGCGCAGGCCATGAATTTGTCTCGGTGCTCGGCATCGCTCAGAGGTTGCGATGGATGGCCTCGCGGCTTGGCGCGACGGTCATGGAACACCGTCTGGCCATCCACTTCGATATGAAGCTCGGCGAAGTCGCCGTTGCCCGCGGGGAAGTCGATGCCCGGTGCGACTTCGATGCGCTGCGCCAAGGCACGCACGTCGGGGCGCTCCAGCGCCGCATCCACGAAATCCGTCAGCCCCTGCGCCCCACCAAGCAGCGCCACGGCGACGCAGTATTCGACATGGAACTTGGCCTCCATCCCCGATGTCGGCCAGACCGTCCTGCGCGCAGCGCCCAGCCGCGTGCTGATGCCACAGCGGATCCGGCTGGCACCGACCAACTCGGGCAGGCGGTGGGCCCGCGTCTCGATCGCCATGTCGACCAGCGCATGCATCAAGGAACAGGTGGGGTACTGCTTGTAGACGATGCCCGGGGCCACCAGCTCGAACGGCTGGCCCAAGGCTGCCAGGGCGCGCTGCGGTCGCGCGTCGTCACCGCAGAACAGGGCTAGGAATCCTTCGTGCCCCTCCAGCGCCTGGGCACTGGCGGTGACGCCCGCCTCGGCCAGCCGCGCGGCCAGCACGCCGTTGTGGGCTGCCAGCCCCGCATGCAGCGGCTTGGTCATGGAGCCGAAGTTCACGCGCAAGCCTGCCGCCATCGATGCCGCGATACCCAGTGCGTGCACGGTGCGCATCTCGTCGAGCCCCAGCAGCTTCGCGCAGGATGCGGCGGCCCCCACGGCGCCCAGCGTGCAGGTGGTGTGCCACCCCAGCTGCGAATGGCGGTCATTGACGGCGAGCCCGAGCTTGGCTGCGATTTCAACGCCCACCACGTAGGCCTCGATGAGCGCTGGCCCCGCGACACCGATCTCTTCGCCCAACGCCAGCACGGCCGGAACGATCGGCGCCGAGGGATGGCCACGCATGGATTCGTTGGTGTCGTCGATGGCGTGTGCGTGCGCGGCGCAGCCGTTGATGAGCGCGGCATCGCGCGCCGAGGCGCGCCGCGGCTGGGCCCAGAGGGTGCACGGCCCGGTGCCGGTCTCGGCCAGCCGGGCCGCCTGGATGGAGACAGGCTCACCGGCACCGGCGAGCGCGCCCCCCAGGCAGTCGGCGATCGCGCGTTGCGCTTCGGCGTGCACAGAGACGGGCATGTGATCGAAGGCAGCGGACTGGACAAAGGCCGCGAAAGCGCGCGTCAGGCCCTGAGGCTGCTCCGCTTCACCTGCGCAGGACGCGGCGCTCATGCGGCGTCGCCCTGCGGTTGCCAGGCGGCGACGTGCGCCTCCATCTCGTCGAGAAAGCCATGGATGCCATGACCACCGACTTGCACGCTCAGCGCCGCACACACCGCGTCGATGCTGCGGCGCGGGACGATCGCGACGCCTTCGACGCTCGCGCAGATCACATCCCCCGGGCTGACGATCACGCCACCGCAGGCCACCGGCACGTTGAGTTCGGCGGGCCCGAGCTTCGGTCCCGAATGGGGGGAGATACCCAGCCCGTAGATCGGGATGCCGGCCTCCTGGGCCTCTGCCATGTCTCGCCAGGCGCCATTAACCAGCAGGCCGGCCATGCCGTATTCGTCGCGCGCCACCTTGAGCAGTTCGAAGCCTCCCATGCACCAGCGCGTGAAGGCTTGGCCGTCCACCACGAGGACGTCGCCAGGCTGGATGCGGCGGATCGCGGCCATGACGCCGAGGTTGTCGCCCGGGGGGCACTTGACGGTGAACGCAGGACCTGCCATCGGGAGGGCCGGCAGCACCAGGGGCCGCACCTCGGGCGCGCAGGTGTACATGCGCCCCACCAGATCGCTCAGGCGGGTGACGTCGGCCGCACGCAGCTGCGCCAGGCAGGCGGCATCGATCGGCGCGGCGTGCGGCTGGATCAGGAATGGCGCAAGGGGTCGCTTCCAGCGGCGATCGGGAGGTGTGGCAGACATGGTGGCTTCAGGGTCAAAGTGCAGATTTGCTGCGAATCTTTGCTATTTTCCGAAGCTCACCTCTATTGCGAAAGCGACGATTACTGATGAACCGATGAGGTTATCTCATCAACTTACGACGGCCGCCAACAGCCATTCGCGGAAGGCGGCCACCGCCGGGGCGTCGCGGCGCGCCTCGGGACACACGAAGTGATAGCCGCGCGAGCTCGGCAGTCCAAAGCGGGACAGCTGCACGATCCGGCCCTGTGCGATGTCGCTCGCGACCAGAAAGCGCGGCAGAAGTGCTGCCCCCATGTCGGCCAGCACCGCTTCCAGGATCATGTTGAAGCTGTCGAAGCGCGGCCCGCGAAATGCGTTCGGCGGCTCCACCTCGACATGGCGGAACCAGTCTTGCCAGGCGGAAGGTCGCGTGAATTGCTGCAGCAACATGGCCCGTCCAAGATCGGCCGGCGTGCGCAGCTTCAGCGCCTGCCGGTAGGTCCGGCTGCTGACCGGGATCATGTCCTCGCCCATCAGCAGCGTTGCGACCGCACCGGGCCAGGCGGGCTCACCATAGTGAATGGCAGCGTCGAAAGGCTCTTTCGCGAAATCGAACGGCGCGCTGCGCGACACCAGGTTGACGTTGACCTCGGGGTGCATCGCCAGGAACGTGGGCAGCCGCGGGATCAGCCACTTGACGGCAAAGGTCGGCACCGAAGCGAGGTTCAGTATCTCCTTGTCACCCGTGGCCATGGCCTGGTTGGTGACCTCGCCCAGGTCCTTCAGGATGCGCCGGACCTCTTCCAGGTAGCGTGCGCCCGGCCCCGTCAGCAGCACCCGCTGGCGCACACGCGCGAACAGGGCCACGCCCAGGTTCTCCTCCAGCTGTCGCACCTGCTGGCTCACTGCGCCTTGCGTCAAGTGCAGCTCATCGGCCGCGCGCCGGAAGTTCAGATGTCGCGCAGCCGATTCGAAGGCTGTCAGGGCCGTGATGGAGGGGAGTCGCGCACGCTTCATGGCATGCCATTGTCGGTGCGGCGTGCCCGCCAGGCGGCCGTGCAACGCGTTCGTGCTCAGGCCTGCTGCGCGAACTCTCTGGAGATGACCTCGGCCCGCGTGCAGGCCGCGGCGACGGCATCCTTCAGGGCCTGGGCAGTCCGGGCCGCGTCCAGTTGCGCCAGCGCAGCCTCCGTGGTTCCATGCTTGGACGTCACGCGCTCGCGCAGCGTCCCGAATGCATCGCCTGACTGCGCCTGCTGCACGGCGCCAGCGACGGTCTTGAGGACCAGCTCGCGCGCCGTCACCTCGTCGAAGCCCACCGCCTGGGCCGCGGCCTGGAACGCCTCCAGAAAATGAAACACGTAGGCGGGGCCGCTGCCGCTGACGGCCGTGACAGCATTCAGTCGTTCGTCGTTTTCGACCCAGAAGCAATGGCCCGTCGTGGCCAGCACGTCCTGCGCGACGCGTCGGTCGGCCGGCGCCGCCTCCGGCGCGGCGGTCAGGCCCGTCACGCTGGCACCGATCAGGGCCGACGTGTTCGGCATGGCGCGAATCACGCGCGCGCTTGCCAGCCAACCCGACAGCTCGACGCAGCGGATCCCCGCCGCGATGCTGATGTGCAGGGGTGCCCGCAGGTGCGCGCTGGCCTGCTGCACCGCCTGGCACAGCACCTGCGGCTTGACGGCCCAGACCACCACCTCGGCACCCGCCAGACGATCGTCGACGCGGCCTCCCACATCGACGCCCAGCGAGGCGTGCAGGCGCTCTTGCTGCGCCGCGTCGGGGTCGAACACCACGATGGCCCGGGGCGGCAGCCCCGCCCTGATCAGGCCGCTGATCAGGGCCGTCGCCATCTGACCGCCGCCGATGAAGGCGTACGAGCCGGCTTGTGCTTTGGAAAATTCTGAGTTCATGAGAAGTCTGGGTTGATGCTGCGTGCACGGAAGACCCCGGCAGCAAAGTCTCTGGCGATAAGGGAAGCGCCGGCAAGAAATGCAGGGGGATGCCTCTGTGGCAACACTCCATGGCCGGCTACACCAAATCTACGCATCCCTCGCCGAGCATTGTTTCGAAGATGCGCATCGACACCACACAAAGCACGGTGCGGCCGTGCGTTGGCGATGCATCCGGCCCCCGGCCGCGTCCTCGCAGGCCACGGTCTGCAGCATCGATGCCGGCTTCGAGCGCAGCGCGCGGAGCGACCCGCCCACCTGAGCCGCCATCGCGCAAGACCACTCCAGCGGCGTTCCGCCGGCGAGCCGCGTTGCGCGCGTAAACCCCGCCTTGTTTTCGTATATTTCTTCGTATATCTTTGCGTATATGAAGAAGCCGGACGCGGTTTTCTTCTGCCAGGGGGCCCTCTTGCCAGGGCCTTTGTTCCTCATTTGCCAGAGAGATTTGATGTACTACTTCGCCTACTGCACCTGGATCAACGATCCGGAAATCAAACGCTACATGCCCGGATGCAAGAAGATTGCCAAGGCCGTGCTGCCTAACTACCGCCTGGAATTCCATGCCGCTGCCGGCCGCACCGACCGCGGCTGGTGCCACCTGAACGGCCTGCCCGAAGCGTGGAGCGAACAATGCGAAGGCCTCGTGTTCGAAGACGACGGCCTGACCGACGACTACGACGATTTCGAGCGCTTCGCCATCACCGTCCTCGGGGAAGATGGCAAGACCTACAACTGCTGGACCTATCGCATGACCTCGCCCGGCATGGCGATGCGCCCGCCGAACTTCTACTGGCAGCACATTCCCGACGGTCTGAAGTCCGAGGGCTTCTCCGCCGACTACATCGCCAAGGTTCAGGCCACCTACGAAGCTGCAGCGCCCTGCCCACGCGCGGACCGCCCGAATCCTTCCGCAATCCCTGGCAAGTCCGCCGACTCGCGTTAACCACGACTGCGCCTACGCCGTCAGCATCTCAAGAAATCACCGAGAAAGAAAATCATGCGAACGTTCATGTCATCTCTTCGGGCAACTCTGCTGCTGACGGCGTTGTCGCCGTTGTGCGGCCTTGCCCAGCCCGCGGCATCACCCGCCACCGAAGCGGCACGGGCCGTGCCCCCCGACGTCAAGGCGCGTGGCGTGCTGCGCGTGGGGTCGCAGCAGACCTTTCCTCCCGTCGAGTTTCGTGAACCCGGCGGCACCAGCGTCTCGGGCGTGAGCCGCGACCTGCTCGAGGACGTGGCGCGCCGTCTGGGCCTGAGGCTCGAATACATCCAGTCCGAGTACGCCTCCCTGATCTCCGGCGTGGAAGCCGACCGCTTCGACGTCGCCTCCGGCGGCATCAGCGACACGGAGGAGCGCGAACAGAAGCTCGACTTCGTGAACTACATGCAGTCCGGCGGCAGCATCCTGGTGCTGTCCGCCAACACCGACAAGCTCTCGACCATCGATGACTTCTGCGGCAAGGGGATCGCCACGATGCTCGGTGGACGCACCATCATGACCGCCGTGGAGGCGGCCTCGGAACGCTGCACGAAGAACGGCAAGGCACCGATCCGCGCTGAGCAGTTGCCCACCGCACCCGATTCACGCATGCAGCTGGATCTCAAGCGCGTCGACGGCTACATCGGAGACTACCCGGCACTCGTCTACATGGGCTCGCAGTTCCCGGGCAAGTACAAGGTCGTGGGCGGCAACTACATGCTCACGCCTTACATCACCTCATGGGGCTTCGCCAAGAGCAAGACCGGCCTGCGCGATGCGGTTCAGAAAGCCACGCAGAGCATGCTCGAAGACGGCACCTACAGAAAGATCCTGGACAAGTGGAATGTCGGCGGCGCCGCGCTGCCGACGATCAGCATCAACCTGCCCTCCAGCAAGCGCAAGTGAACTCCACTCCTACTTCCTCTGCATCGGCTGCGCTGCCGGTGCGCCGCGTGGTACACCGGCGCCAATGGGGTGCCTGGTGCTTCGGCGCGGTCGTGGTGCTGGCGCTGGCCTGGCTGGTCACGGCCGCGGTCGGCTCCAAGGTGATCGACGTCGGCGTGTTCGCCAGCTACGTGTTCAGCCGCAACGTGCTCATCGGTGCCGGCCATTCCGTGATGCTCGGCACCATCGCGCTGCTGCTGGCGGTGGCGGTCGGGCTGATCGTGGCCATGATGCGCGTGAGCGGCAACCCGATCCTCGTGGGCTTCGCCGCCAGCTACGTGTACTTATTTCGCGGGACGCCGATGCTGATCCAGCTGATCTTCTGGTTCAACGCGTTCCCGATCATGTTTCCGCAGCTGCATCTGGTGGTGCCGTTCACCGGCCTCGTGCTGCTGGACCTACCGATGACGCAGGTCATCACGCCCTACGCGGCGGCCCTGGCCGGGCTGAGCCTGGCCGAAGGCGCCTACATGGCCGAGATCATCCGCGGCGGATTCATCGCTGTGGACAACGGCCAGCGCGACGCAGCGCGCTCCATCGGCATGACGCACGGCATGATCATGCGCAAGGTAGTGATCCCGCAAGCGGCGCGCATCATCGTGCCTGCCACGGGCAACCAGTACATCATGCTGCTGAAGTCGACCTCGCTGGCCTCTGCCATCGGCTACCTCGAGCTGCTACGCATCTCCACCGACATCTACGCGGCTAACTTCCGGGTGGTCGAACTGCTGGCCGTGGCCGGGTTCTGGTATTTGGTCATGACCGCCTTCGCCACCGCCTTGCAAACGTCGCTCGAGAAGCGATTCCCACACCGATGACTACGCCCACCTCCCGCCCCGTCACGCAGGCCGTCCGCATGGTCGGCGTGACCAAGTATCGCGCCACGCAGGCCGTCCTGCGCGACGTGAGCTTCGATGTGTCCGAGGGCCAGGTCGTGGCTGTGCTCGGCCCGTCCGGCGCAGGCAAGTCGACGCTGCTGCGCTGCATCAACCATTTGGAAACCATCGACGGCGGCAAGATCTTCGTCAGCGGCGAACTCATCGGCTATCGCGAACGAGGCGACGCGCTGATCGAGTTGCCGGACAGCGAGATCAGCCGGCAACGCCGGCGCATCGGCATGGTGTTTCAGAGCTTCAATCTGTTTCGCCACATCACCGTTCTCGACAACGTGATGGCCGGTCCGGTCCATGTGCTGGGACAGACGAATGCCCAGGCCAGGGCACTGGCGATGGAGTTGCTGTCCCGCGTGGGCCTGGCCGAAAAGGCCGGCGCGTACCCGAACCAGCTCTCAGGCGGCCAACAGCAGCGCGTAGCCATCGCGCGGGCACTGGCGCTCAAGCCGCGGCTGATGCTGCTGGACGAGCCCACCAGCGCGCTGGACCCCGAGCTGTCGCATGAGGTGATTGCCGCCATCCGTCAGCTCGCGCTGGACGGCATCACGCTCATGATCGCCACGCACGAGATGTCGCTGGCGCGCGATTTCGCGCATCGGGTGCTGTTCATGGTCAATGGCGAGCTGGTCGAGGACCGGCCGGCACGCGACTTCTTCCAAGCCCCGCGGCACGAGCGCAGCAAGCAGTTCCTCGCGCACCACGCGGACGCCCCCGCTTCTTTGGAAACAACGGCTTCATGAAACAATTCTTCAAGACCCTCCACCATGTGTGCATCGTCGTGCACGATCTGGACAAGACGGTGAACTACTACGAAAAGCTCGGCGTGGGCCCCTGGTTCGACTACCCCAAGGCGGGGCCCTACGTCGAATTCGATGTGCCGAACCGGGCGGCCTCCGATGCCATGCGCTACAAATGCGTCGACCTCGACAATGTGCAGATCCAGATCTGCCAGCCTTCGGAACTCGATTCGCCGCAGCGGCGCTTCCTGGACCAGCATGGTGAAGGCGTGTATCACCTGGGCTTCGAGGTTGCGGATCGCGACGCAGCCGAGGCCGCCGCGCGTGCACGGGGCATTGGCGTGACCGCCCGGGGTGCACGTGCGGACGGCTCGGGCTTTGCCTACTTCGACACGCGTGCGCAGGCCGGGGTGGTACTAGAAGTGCGCAAGAGCGCTTGAACAATATTGCAGGAGGCCGAATGGCACTCAAGAAGACCGGCAACGACCTGATCGCCGGAGATGTTTTCCAGAAGCTGCGAACAAAGATCCTGACCCTGGACATCAAGCCGGGCTCACGGCTGGTGGAGGACGAGGTGTCGGCCTGGCTGGAAGCCGGCCGCACGCCCGTGCGCGAGGCGCTGCTTCGACTGCAGGGCGAAGGCCTAGTCAGTCGCGACCGCGGCTGGGTCGTCGAGGCCAGCGATCCTGCGTCGTTCCGGACCATCTTCGAGAGCCGCATCGCCATCGAGGGCTATGCCACGCGACTGGCTGCCGAACGCGCCACGCCTGCGGCGCTCGATGAGCTCGAACAGTTGGTCACCGAGATGGACCGCGGCGAGGAGCTGCCACGCAGCGAAATCAATCGGCTCAACCAGACATTTCATCGGCAGATCGTCGCACTCTCGGAGAACCCCTTCTTCGCCGAGTTGCACGAGCGCACGCAGTTTCAATACTGGAACCTGCGGCTGCCGGTGATCTTCATGAAGGACCAGCTGGGTCGTTCGTCCGAGCAGCATCATGCGATCCTCTCGGCATTGAAGGACCGCGATGGCGAGCGCGCGGAGCGCGCCACGCGCGAGCACATCCAGACGACGATGAGCATCGTCGCGGACGCGCTGCGCGACGACTGACGCCGAGACGACTGCCCATGCACGCCTGGCGCATCGCGGCCCGAAATACGCATCTGTACCCCGGCGCGAGGATGCAGGGCCTGGACCCGGCGCTGCGCCATGCCCTGCATGCCGGCGATACGGTCACCATCGAGTTCTCGGACCAGGGTGTCGCGCAGGGCGAGGTGCTGGCGTGCTCCGACCAGGGCTGGCACCTGGGGGCGCGGCCTCATACCACGATGGCGGGCACCACCGTCGCGGCCAAGCACTGGCTCATCGAGTGGGCGGGCGCGGACGACGACGACGCTGCGGGCATGCGCGTCAAGGCGCACCTGGCCTGAGCTTGCCGTGACCTCCTCCCATCGCCCCGCCGCGGGCGGCGCGCTGCTGGTCGCGGCCATGGCCGGCTTCGCGCTCTCGGACATGTGGGCCAAGGGACTGGCCAGCACTTTTCCCCCGTTCCTGCTGGCCTGGTTCCGCTACCTGGGCCTCTTCGCCCTGGTGTTGCCACTGGTGCTCACCAGGCCCGCCTTGCTGCGCACTGCCCAGCCGCGCCTGCAGGTGCTGCGCGCAGTGGCACTGGTTGGCTCCGCCCTCTTCTTTCTCTACGCGCTGCGATCGATACCGCAGGCCGAAGCGACGGCCATGGTGTTCGCGTCACCTCTATTCGTCATGCTGCTGGCGCGGGTGGTGCTCGGTGAGCGCGCAGACTTGCAGCGATGGCTGCCGGTGCTGTGCGGCTTCGCGGGAGTGCTGGTCGTGGTGCGGCCCGGTACGCTGGCCTTCGGCGGTGCCGAGATCTTTCCGATGTTGTCATCAATGTCCTGGGCATGCGCGGTCATCCTCACGCGCCGCCTGTCCGCCGCAGAGCACACCGCGACCACGGTGCTCTATTCATCCGCGATCGGTGTACTGGGCCTGAGTCTGTTGCTCCCGGCCATGGACTGGTCGCCCATCGGCACCGCCTGGTGGCGTCTGGCGCTCATGTCGCTCAGTTGGTGCGCCGCGCAATGGCTGGTGCTCCTGGCCTACCGCATTGCGCCGCCCTCGGCGATCGCGCCGTTTTCGTACTCACAGATGCTGTGGGCCGCCCTGCTCGGGTGGATGGTGTTCGGCCACTGGCCCGATGCGACCAGTTGGACAGGCATGGGCCTGATCGCACTGGGCGGAGGCTACGCAGCGCTTCAGACCCGGTTCATCCGGCGCCGATGAGAGGCGTCGCGCCTCACGGTCGGCACTGACGACTTCGCCCTGTTGTCTCTGAACGATCCGAGGGCGACCATAGCTTCGGCGGCTGACATCATGGATGACTGCCACCTTGGCGTCCAGAGCCTGGTTGGCCAGTGTGCTGGGGCTGGGCGGGCGCACGCGCCATTGGCAATAGCCGCTGCGAGACACGCCCAGGACTCGGCAAAGCCGGCTGACGGCGTACTGGTTGCGATGCTCGTCGATCCAGGCGTACTTCATCGCGCCCCCTGGCGAAGTACGACGTCACTTTTCGAAGGATTTCGACATCCAGCTTCACGTCGGCCAATTCCCTGCGCAGCCGGATGTTCTCAGCTTCCCGTTCACTGATTAGGCGACGCGCAGGCGCCTCACCAGACACTGCCGCGTCGCTGGCACCGGCCGATGCAATGCCTCGCCTGGACCAGTTGCCCAACGTGGCCACCGGCACACCAAGACGTCGTGCGGCCTCGTGGCCACCAACCGACGCCGCGAGCTTGACAGCCTGGGCTTTGAATTCCCCTTTGTACTGCCTCTTAGGCAGCTTACCTTCTCCCATCTCGATTCTCCGTACCTCTGAAGTTATCAATTTCTTGCTGTACGTGAAATCAAGGCAGGGTCAGGTAGAGCCGGTCTCAAAAAATGGTCGTCAGTGGTCGGATAGATTTTCCATCTTTAGTCGCCGCGTGAGCCAGTTTGCCGTGAACTCGAAGTGCTCACGCATGTTCGATTCCGCCGTGTGGCCGTCATCCCCGAACACCAGTTGGGTCACGTTGAAGCCTAGCGCTGCCAGAGCGGCGGGCTCGTCTCTGGAGACGAGATCTTCGTGCGCGCCGTTCACCATGAGAATGGGTTTGCGCAGCTGCGCCGCGGTCGGCATCTTCAACTGGCGCGAGAGCTGGAAGGCTTCGTAGTATTCGCACATCGCTTCACGCGGTGTGGTCTGCGGATTCATGTTCGCAAACACGGTGTAGGGCGCGACGATCCAGGCAGGCGCCACCTTGCAATGCGCTTGTCCAAAGCTCGCATCGCTGGGGCCGCCCACATTGACCACCGCCTTGTAGAGGTCGTTGCTCAGCCCGCCAAGCGTTCCCAGATAGCCGCCCATGCTCCATCCATACAAGGCCACCCGGCTTGCGTCCAGGTCGCTGCGGGCCTTGATGTAGTCCGCCACGGCGTCGAACATCACATGGGACTCCGGCCGGAACCCCAACTGGTTCTCCCCGGTGTCTGGGTTTTCCACAATGATGGTGGCGAAGCCCCGACCCATGAAGTAATCACTGTGCCGGATCATCTCGGTCTTCAGGTTGTCGAGGCCGCCGAGAATCACCAGCACCGGCAGTTTCTCGTTGCGACTTGTTCGTGCAGGCGGCGCCCGGAAGTAGCCGGTAAATTCTTTCGCGCCGGTCTTGAAGGCGATGCGCTGGAGCGGCTTTCCCATGAGCGCATGGGCTCGTTCGGTTGCCTGCAGATCGGCGGTGGGAACCCGCTTGGGAAGCCGGTTCATCCGCAGGTAGAAGGCGGCCTTCTTGTATTCGACCGATGCGGCAGCGTTGTTTCCTCGCGCTTCGGAGGCGCGGGCTCGTTCCAGGTGCAGTTGGGCGGGCTGGTTGAACGTCGCCTGCCAGATCGCCTGCGACGGCCCGGCGTGTTCCGGCAGCGCTGCGGCGATTTCGTCGAAGGTGCTTGCTTCGATGCCGGCGTCCTCGAGCCACCAACAGATGTTGAATTTGAACGAGGGGTGCATGCGGGCGATGCCCTGCGGATACTCCGCCTGCCCCTTGCTGCAGAACTCGGCCATGCTGTCCGCGGTCTTGGCGGCCGGGAGACTTCGGGCCGCAGATGCTTGCGGCGTTGCCGCGATGCAAAGAACAGCCGCGAAGGCTGTCGAGAGTTTCAGGATCAATCTGTTCGTCACGGTTTTTCCTCTTGTTCAGGATTCGGTTCGGGTCGGCACACCAGGCAGCCAGCCATTGCCGCGATACCAGGCGAGCGTGTCGGCCACGGTTTGCTCGATCGGGCGAAACTTCAGCTGAAGCTTCTGCTCGCTCTTGGTGTGGTTGAAATGGCTGCGCCCCGCCTCCTTGCGCATCAGCCGCACGGTGGCCAGGCTGAGCAAGATGGGCTTGCCTGTGGCCCGCGCATAGAGTTCCTGCACTGCCGCCAGCAGGTACAGGAGCGGAAAGGGCAAGTGGCGTGTCGGCGTGCGGATGCCCGCGATCTTTCCAACCAGGGGCACCAGTTCCTGCATCGTCATGTGGCGCCCGGCTGCCAGATAGCGCTCACCGCGCTGGCCGCGTTCCGCGGCAGAGATCTGCGCCTTGGCCACGTCGCGGGCATCGACAACGGAAAAGCTGCCCGGCACCAGCCCGGGCAGTTTGCCGAGCACCACATCGTTGACGAACTGTCCTGACGAGGTGGGACCGATGTCGGCCGGCCCCCACATCCATCCGGGCAGGACAAAGCTCGCGTGCATGTCCGGGTGCGCGCCCAGAAAGGCCAGCACGACCTGGTCGGCCATGATCTTGCTACGGTAGTAGTCGTCGCTGGCATCCGCCAGGTCGCGCAGGCAGGTCTCGTCCATGGGAACGCCCGGCTCGCCGTTCAGCACCGCGATGGACGAGGTCTGGACGAAGCGCCGGATGCCGGCACCGTAGGCCCGCTCGATGAGCTGCCGGGTGCCGTCCACGTTGATGCGCTTGAGCTCTGCCCAGTGGCTGCCGCCCTTGAAGTTGTCCCTGAAGAACGCGGCGGTGTGGAACACCACGTCGCACGCTTGCAGCTCGCTGGAGAACGCAGGCACGTCGGCCATGTCGCCCAGCACCAGCTCGACGCCTTTCACCCCCGCAAACTGCTGCTGGCCCTTGGCCTTCGAGCGAACCAGGGCCTTGACGAAGACGCCGCGCGCGACCAGCTCGCGCACGAGGTTGTTGCCGAGAAGGCCGGTCGCACCAGTGACGAACGCGGTCTTCAAGGGCTTCGGTTTTTCCATATCAATCGAACTTCAAAAATCAAACGAGTTTTGAATGTACCTTCACCGTTTCTAAATATCAAGTGATATTCAAACGTGGGATTCAGGACGGCGACCCGGAAGGAGGCGCTGGCAGGCGCTATTCAAAGTTCATGTGATATCTTTTCGACCATGACCCCGACGACAGCAAAAACGCGCCTGACCCGCGAGGAAAGCCGGGCGCAGACGCGCGAGCGCTTGATCGAAACCGCGCAGCACTTGTTTGTGTCGAACGGCTATGGGGGCGCGTCGATCCGCGACATCGCGGACAAGGCGGGCTACTCCCAAGGCGCCTTCTATTCAAACTTTTCGAGCAAGGAGGACGTCCTGCTGGAGTTGCTGCGGCGGCACATGGAAGCCGAAGCGCTGCAGCTTTTCAAGGTCATGGGCGACGAGCGGCAAGAGCCCGAGCAGATGCTTGCCGAGCTGGAAGCCTGGGCTTCCACACTCAATCACGATGCCGACTGGTGCATGCTTTCCATCGAGCTTCAGCTGCATGCCAACCGCAGTCGAAGCTTCGCGCAGGAGTACCAGAAGGTGTGGGACAAGCACCGGTCCGAAATCGGCGGCGTGATCGGGCAGTTGTTCGACAAGCTCGGGCGCACGCCTCCCGCCGCACCGGACGAGCTGGCCGCAGCCTTCATGGCCCTGTCGCACGGGCTGGCATTGCAGCGGATGAGCACTCGCCCCGATCCCTCGGGACGCCTGATCATGGTTTTCCTGCGCGGGCTGATCGCAGGCGCGCATGGCCTGGAAGCGGTCGCCGTCGCATCGGATGGCCCCGCTGCGCGCGAGCCGAAGAAGCGCGCTGCGAAAACCACGCGCTGAGCCGGGACAGGGACTCGGGCAGCCTTTTCAGGCAAGCAGCGCCTTCACCAGGTCGAGTTGGCGATCGGGCTTCTCGGTGCCCAGTTCGAGGCTGGCCTCGATGCATTCGAGGTGCTCGATCATGCAGGTCACGGCCGCTTCGCCCTTGCGGCACAGACGAAGAAAGTCGGAATGCTCGTCAGACGAGCAGTGCGGGTCGTTCGACGAGTGGTAGAGCACAGTGATCCCGGCACCCTCGCCCCGCTGCAATGCGCAGCCTGGGGCATTCGAAGGGCTACGTCATTTCTCGCTCACCCCTCTGACACGCTTCGTTGTCGCCCGGCTCGACGGCAGGCCCTGCGCAACTTCAAGCAGCAAGCTGCGCAGCCAAGCGATCGCAGGATCGCGCTCCTGGTACTTGTGCCATTGCATGTGCTCTGCAAACGCAGGGATCTCCACCGGACACTCGACGACGCGCAGCGGAAAGCGCTCGGCGATCTGCTGCGCCAGCCGTGTCGGCAGCGTGGCGATGCGCGGCGTTCCGACCAACAGCGGCGGCACCAGGGTGAAGCTGGGCGCGATGACGTCCTGCCTGCGGGCGCGCTTGCCCACGGCGATCAACTGCTGGTCATAGGTCAGGCGCCGACCACCGCCCCACTCGACACCGATGTGCGAGGCCTCGAAATACTGCTCCGCCGTGAGCTTCTTCGTCATGCCGAAATGCTCGGGACTCACGAGACATGAAAACGTGTCCTCGAACAACAACTCGGAAGGATGCCCGGGCACGATGGCGAACTGCGGCGTGATGAGCAGCTCGATCTCTCCGGCCTGCAACAGGTCGCGAGACTGCGGGCTTCTGGCGCGCAGGTCGAACTCCATCCGAGGCGCTGCGCTGGCCGCACGCCTGACCACCTCCGACAGCAACACCGAGATGACGTAGTCCGAGGAATCGATGACGAAGCGCCGCTGCGAGGTGGTCGGGTCGAACGTCGGCTGCGCCCGGGCGATGGCCTGCACACGCAGGAGCACGTCGTGGACCGGTTTGACCAGTTCGGCAGCCAGCGGCGTGAGGACGAATGACTTGCCGATCGGCTGCAGCAACTCGTCCTTGAAGTACTCGCGCAGGCGCCGCAAAGACAAGCTGGTCGCAGGCTGGCTGAGGAAGACGCGCTCCGAGGCGCGCGTCACGCTGCGGGTGGTCAGGAGTGCGTCGAGCACGACGAGGAGATTCAGGTCGAGTTTGTCGAATCGCATGTCGGTTCTTCCATTTGCGCGGCAAATGACAATACTTTAAACAATTCATTTGTCGCATGGATGTGGGCTGCGAACAATCGAGCCCATCGAGGGACGCCTCGGTCCGTCACCTCACTCACCCGGAGACAAACAAGAATGACCTCATCGCTCGCGCGGCATGCAGCTGCGCCAAGATCCGGCTTGCGCCGTTCGCCTGCCAGGCACATCCATCTGGTGGCCGCGTGCGCGGCATGGGCTGCCACGAGCGCGGGCGCCCAGAGCTCCATCACCCTGTCCGGAAAGGTGGAAATGTCCGTCGACCACCTGCGCATCTCCTCGCCCAACGGCAGCTCCCGCACGCTGACGGCGCTGTCCAGCGACTCGTCGCGCCTGATCTTCGAAGGCGTCGAGGACCTGGGTGGCGGCTGGGGCTCGAAGTTCAAGCTCGATCATGGCTTCAACGCAGACACCGGCACTGTGGGTTTCGGCGGAATCTACTTCGGCCGCGAGGCCATGGTTGGGCTGGTGACGCCCTATGGCGAATTGCGGCTGGGTCGCAACTACATCCCCATGGACGACCTCACCGGGCCGCTCGATCCCTTCTACTTCACCGGCATCGGCGCAGCCTGGCCGATGACCCTCTTCACGCCGCGCATCAACAATTCGGTCAAGTACCTCAGCCCGCGCATGGGCGGCTTTCAAGTGCGTGCGCTTGCCAGTGCCAGCGAAGGCGTCAGGGGTGCGCAATACACCGGCCTGGGCGTCTCTTACAACGACACGAATTTCGACCTGCACGCGGCCTACACCATCCAGAAGAACGCGGTGCCCGCCGGCGATCGCAAGGAATTCATGGTGGGCGGCGACTACAAGTTCGGCGGTCCACGCCTGACCGGTTTCTACATCCAGCGCAACGATCCGGGCCAACCCCGACGTTCCTCGGCATTGGTCGGCACAAACTGGCCGCTCGGCGCCGGTGAAATCCGCGCGAGCTACCTGGTCGAGCGGCAAGGGGCAAGCAAGGCCTCCAGAGTCGCCCTCCAGTACATGCACTTCCTCTCTCGGCGCACGGCCGTCTTTGCCGGCATCGCACGCCTGAACAATGGCGCGGGCTTCTCCGAAACACTGAATCCAGCGCTGCCCGTTCTCGCCAAGGGCGAAGACGTCATGGGCACGCAACTCGGCGTTCGCCACAGCTTCTGACGCGGCCCTTCAAGAAAAAAGGAAATCCCAATGAGACGAGCCTTCCTGACCTTCTGCGTCGCAGCCACCGCACTGCTGGCGCTCACGCCAGCCTTCGCGCAAGAGACGGCGTATCCCAACAAGCCCATCCATGTCGTGTTTCCCTATCCTGCGGGCTCTTCGCTGGAAGTGGTGGGACGCCTGGTCTCGGAACGCGCCTCGCGCATCCTCGGCCAACCGATCGTCTTCGAGAACAAGGCCGGCGCCAACGGCATCCTCGGAACCACCCAGGTGGCCCGGGCCAAGCCGGACGGCTACACGCTGGCACTGACGACGACCTCGGCCCTGCTCCTAAACAGCCTGCAGCGCAAGGACCTGCCCTACGACCCGGTGCGCAGCTTCACGCCGGTCATTGCCGTCGCTGACATCCCGGTGGGCCTGATCGTCAGCTCGCGGCTGCCCGCGACCGACCTGCGCGCACTCGTAGAGCAGCTGAAGAAGCAGCCGGGGCAGCCCTATGCGAGCGTCGGCATCGGCTCCTTCAACCACTTGCTGATGGAGCAGTTCAAGGCGGTGGCGGGCGTGGACATGCTCCACGTGCCCTACCAGGGCGCCGCGCCCATCATCCCTGAACTGCTCAGCGGTCGCGTGGACGTGACGGTGCTTAGCGTCGGGTCGGTGCTGGGGCAATGGAAAGCGGGACAGGTGCGGGTGCTGGCCTTCATGTCGGACAAGCGCCTGGCATCGCAGCCGGGCGTTCCGACGATGACGGAAGTGTTCCCGTCGTTCCGCCCGTTCAGCAACTGGATGGGCTTCGTCGCACCGGCGAACACGCCGGAGCCGATCGTGCGCAAGCTCAACGCCGCCTTCGCCCAGGCGCTTCAGCTGCCGGAGGTGCGCAAGAAGATCGAGGAAGAACAGTGGCGCGTCATGGGCGGCTCGCCGCAAGACCTGGCGCGCCTGATTTCGAATGATCGCCCGATGGTCGAAGCGGCCATCAAGGCAGCGGGCATCCAGCCTGAATAGGGAGCAAACAAACATGCAGTCATGGGATGTCATCGTGGTGGGGGGTGGCCCTTCGGGCTTGACACTCGCCGCCGAACTGGCGGGTGCGGGCGCGAAGACGCTGGTGCTCGAACGCAGGACCGAGGGCGTGCAGTCGCGGGCGGGGACCATCCTGCCGCGCGTGCTCGAGTTGTTCGATGCGCGTGGCATTGCGGATCGGTTCATCGAGCGCACGCGCGAGATCGTGCCGTACCCGTTTCGGCCTTCGCACATATGGGCCGGCTTTCATCCGATTCGCTGGCAGTACCTGGAAAGCCGATTCGGCTTCACACTGGGATTGCCACAGAACTTCACCGAAGAAATCCTCTGGCAATGGGCGACCGAGAGCGGCGCGCAAATTCGCCGCGGCACGGAACTGCAGTCCTTCGAGCAGGATGGCAGCGGCGTGACCGTGTCGGTCACCGATGCCCAGGGGGCACCAGCGACGCTGCGCGCGCGCTACCTCGTCGGCGCGGACGGCGGCCGCAGCACGGTGCGCTCCGGTGCCGGCATCCCGTTCGATGGCCATTCCGGCACCTTCCGCGGCATCGTCATCGATGCGCACCTGGATGCGCCCTGGCCCGGAGGACGCATCAACGTCGACAACGAGATGGGCTGGGTGCGCGGTTACGCCTTCGGTGAAGGCATCACCCGTTTCAACATCGTCCATCGCGACCGACGCATGGCACCGAAGGATGAACCCGTCACCCTGGAAGAAGCGCTGAAATGCATCGCGGACGTGCACGGCACCGACTACGGCATCACCAGCCACCGCTGGGCATCGCGCTTCGACGACCAGATGCGTTCGGTGCCGTCGCTGCGAAAGGGTCGCGTGTTCCTGGTGGGCGAGTCGGCCCGCATCCACTATCCAGCCAGCGGCGTCGGCATGAACTTCTGCCTGCAGGATGCCTTCAACCTGGGGTGGAAGCTGGCCAACGTGGTCAACGGCCATGCCGATGAGTCGACACTGGACAGCTACGACGCGGAGCGCCTGCCTGTCATGCGCGCCCTGCTGGAGAGCGTCAAGGCGCAGTGTGTGCTGCAGTTCAACTTCGACGAAAGCGGCCTCACACTCAAGCGGCGCATGGCCGAGCAGATCATTCCGCTGCCGGACGTGCAGCGCAAACTGGTGCTGGAGTTGTGCGGGCTGGAAGCGCCGTATCCGCACGAAGCAGGCAACCACGCGCTGACCGGTTGCCGCCTACCCGACTTCGACCTCCTCACGCTCGACGGCCGGTCGCTTCGGCCGGCCGAGCTCCTGCGCGATCGCAAGTTCCTGCTGCTCGACCTGGAAGGCCAGAGCCGCCAGTTCGAAGCGCTGCAGCGCGCTGGCCTGCCCTTGAGCGTCGTCAGCGCCCGCGTCGGCCGCGTACCGGCAGAGATGGACGGCGTGACGGGCATCCTGGTGCGCCCGGACGGCTACGTCGCCTGGGCCAGCAGCGCCTTGGCACGGGCCGGTGAGGTCGAGGCGCAACTGGGCCACTGGCTCACGCGGAGCAAGCCGTGAACACCCACCGCACCCTCCTGGCCGGTGGCTGGGTCCTGAGCATGGACCCCACCATCGGCGACCTGCGCCGCGGCGACGTCCTGATCGAAGGCGAGCGCATCGTCGCGGTCGCCCCCCACATCGAGACCGAAGCGGCCGAGCGCATCGACGCGCAACGCATGATCGTCATGCCGGGCTTCGTCGACACCCATCGGCACACCTGGCAAACCTGCGTGCGGCATCGCTATGCGGACATCGATCCTCAGATCTACTTCGCGGAAATGCTCGGGGCCAAGGGCTCTGCTTTCCGCACCGAGGACGTCTATGCCGGCACCCTGCTGGGCGCGGTGTCGGCCCTGGACAGCGGGACGACCACGATGCTGGACTGGTCGCATGTCCAGAACACACCGGAGCATGCGGACGCCGCCATCCTAGCCCTGCGCGACGCCGGCATCCGGGGGGTCTTCGCCCATGGCTGGCCGCTGGTCGAGGGGCATTCCTGGATGTTCGACAGCGAACGCGGTCATCCGCAGGACATCCGCAGGCTGCGCAGCCAGTACTTCTCTTCGGACGACCAGTTGCTGACGCTGGCGATGGCCGGGCGCGGCCCGGAAATGGCACGCCGCGAGGTCTGGCTGCAGGACCTGCGCCTGGCGCGCGAACTAGACATTCGCTCCACCATCCACATGGGCGCGTATGCGCGCAATGCACCGGTCCGCGCGATCGCCCAGATGCACCAGGCCGGCGTGCTGGGCGACGACCTTACCTTCGTTCATTGCTGCTTCTGCGGGGACGACGAACTGGCCATGATGGCCGACGCGGGCGTGACGGCCTCGTTGGGCGTGCACTGCGAACTGAACGCGCAGGGAATCGGCGATATCCCATTCGACCGGTTGCTGGCCGCCGGGATCCGTCCCAGCCTGAGCGGCGATACCGAAACGAAATGCGCTGGCGACATGTTCACGCAGATGCGCCATGCCTTTGCGCACTACCGCTCCTGGATGGGTGGCGGCCATTCGAAGGCCGCGAACGCACCACCGACCATCACTTTGCGTGACGTGCTCGAGTTCGGCACGATCGCCGGTGCAAAGGCCACGGGGCTGGCGCACAAGACGGGATCGCTGACGCCGGGCAAGCAGGCCGACCTCATTCTGGTGCGGCAGGACGACCTGAACCTCACCCCCGTGTCCGACGCCGTCGGGGCCATCGTGCTGGCCGCCCATCCAGGCAATGTCGATTCCGTCTACGTCGCCGGACGCGCGGTGAAGCGCAATGGCCGCATGCTGCACATCGATGTCGACGCGCTGCGCGCCCGCGCCTTCGACTCGCAACGACACGTGCTGGGGGAGATGTGATGCCGGCCATGCCGCAGCTTGATCCCCAACTCGCCGTGGTGGTTGCTGTCCTGCAGGCACGCGGTGCGCCCCCACCGTTCAGCGGCACGCCGGACGAGGCGCGCGGTCGCATGCGCGCCGCGGTCCTTGCCGCGCGCGAGCGCTCCGGATTGCCGGATGTGCAGTCTGCGGAGGACACCGTTGCCGCGCACGCAGACGTGCGCGTTCCGGTGCGCGTGTACCGCCCGCATTCGCACAGGCCGTCGCTGCCGACCGTCGTCTTCTTCCACGGCGGCGGCTTCGTGCTCGGAAGCGTCGAGCTGATGGACGACATCGCGCGCAAGCTGTGTCGCGACATCGAGGCGGTGGTGGTGTCCGTGGACTATCGACTCGCGCCGGAGCATCCCTTTCCCGCCGCGCACGACGACGCGCTGGCTGCCACTTTGTGGGCGCTGGCCAACGCCGTGGCCCTCGGTGGCGATCCCGCGTGCGTGGCCGTGGCCGGGGAAAGCGCGGGCGGCAATCTCGCTGCCTCGTCGGCTATCCAGGTTCGCGACCGCGGCTTTGCGCTCGCGGGTCAGCTGCTCATCGTGCCCGGCGTCGATTTCGCACGCGACACGGTCAGGCTCGAGAGAAACGATGGGTGTGCGTATCCAATGCTCACGCCGCACGACCTGCGGGAGGTGGCGCGGCTCTACCTGGGCACGGCAGCGGACCGTGCGACGGACTTTCCTCCGTCTCCCCTGCACTGCGCAGACTTGGGCGACTTGCCCGCCACGGTCATTGCCGTGGCAGGGTGCGACCCCCTGTACAACGAGGGGCTGGCCTATGCGGCGCGGCTGCAGGCGGCTGGCATTGCCACGCAGGTGCTGCGCTACGAAGACATGTTCCATCCCTTCTTCGGGTTCTTCGAGGTCTCAGAGGCTGCACGGCGCGCCAATGACGAAATTTGCAGCTGCTTCGCAGCGACCCTGCGTGCCCGCCCCGACGACACAAAGGAGGCTGAGGTATGAATCAAGCCCCCCATGCGTCGGTCCATTCGGTCGACCGCTTCGTGTTCAGCGTGCCCGACCTGCATGAGGCCGAGCAGTTCTACCGCGCCTTCGGCCTGGACGTGCGCCGCGAAGGCAACCGCCTGGCGCTGCACACCTTCGGCCATCCGCATTGCTGGGCCTGGGTCCATGCATCGGGCCGGTCGAAGCAGCTCGAGTACGTGCGCTATGGCGTGCATGCGCATCAGCTGGATGCCTTGCGGGAACGCATTGTCACGGCTGGCCTCGAGGCACAGCCGCACCCGCTGGGCGATGCCGAGGGCGTCTGGCTGCGCAACCCGGACGGCACACACCTTCAGCTCGTGGCAGCGTCGAAGGTGTCGCCCTCGCACAAGTCCCGCCCGGTCGTGACACCGCCCGTCGCACCGGGCCATGGCGCCGCGCCAGCGCGCAGCCGCGCGCTGCAGGTTCGCCCCCGTTACCTGTCGCACGTACTTTTCTTCACGCCCGACGTGCCGCGAATGATCCGCTTCTCGCAGGAAATCCTGGGCCTGCGGTTGTCCGATCATTCCGGCGACTTGATCGCCTTCCTGCATGGAGCCCATGGCTCCGATCACCATCTGGTGGCCTTCGCAAAGTCGCACGCGGCCGGCCTGCACCATTCGAGCTGGGACGTGGGCAGCATCGACGAGGTCGGGCGCGGCTCCGAGCAGATGCGCAATGCCGGCCATGGGCGAGGCTGGGGCGTGGGGCGGCACGTGCTCGGGTCGAACTACTTCTACTACGTGCGCGATCCGTGGGGCAGCTATGCCGAGTATTCGCACGACATCGACTACGTGCCGGCCGACAGCGAGTGGCCCGCGGCAGACCATCCGCCAGAAGACTCGCTGTATGTGTGGGGGCCTTCGCTGCCCCCCGATTTCATCACCAACCTGGAGCAGCCGGCATAAGCCGGCCTTGAAAGCCACACCATGAGACTCATCGCCTTTATCGCCAGCAACGGCCTGCCCGCCTTGGGGCTGCGAACCGGTTCGCAGGTCGTCAACCTCACCGAAGTCGGATTGCCGTCGACGCTGGACGCGCTGCTCAAGCACCCCGACGGACTGAGCGCAGTGAAGGATGCCGCCGCCCGCGCGACGCAGCACCTGGCGTTCGCCGAGCTGAAACTGCTGCCGCCGCTTCAGAACCCCTCCAAGGCCTTCGCCATCGGCCTGAACTACGTCGATCACGCCTCGGAAAGCAACTTCGAGCCGCCCAAGCACCCGGTCCTGTTCCAGCGCTTTCCCTCTTCATGGGTCGCACACGGCGAGCCCCTGGTGCGCCCGCGGGTCTCCACGCAGTTCGACTATGAGGCGGAACTCGTGGCCATCATCGGTAAGGCAGGCCGCTACATCGCCAAGGAGGATGCGCTGGCGCACGTGGCCGGTTACGCCATTTTCAACGAGGGTTCCATCCGCGACTACCAGTTCCGCTCCGGCCAATGGCTGTGGGGAAAGAACTTCGATCGCAGCGGCGGCTTCGGCCCCGAATTCGTCACAGCGGACGAACTGCCGGCAGGCGCCACCGGCCTGCAGCTGACCTGCCGACTGAACGGCGAAGTGCTGCAAAGCGCCAACACGCGCGACATGATCTTCGACGTAGCGACCCTCGTTGCCGCGTGCTCGGAAGGCATGGAATTGCAGCCGGGCGACATGATCATCACCGGTACGCCCTCGGGCGTGGGTCTGGCGCGCACGCCGCAGGTCTGGCTTAAGCCGGGCGACGTCTGCGAAGTGGAGATCGAAGGCATAGGCATTCTGCAAAACCCCGTGATCGACGAAGTGTGGGCCTGAGGCCTGATCGTCCTCCCCCGCTACCGCGGGAACAATGGGCAGGCGTGCCGCGCGCAAATGGGGAGCGGCTCGTTTTTGACGGACAGCTCCTCTCAAGCCGAGCCTCTCGAACGTCGGCAACCCATTTGAAGGGGGGCATACCCCAAGGGCGGCTATGCAGCGATTGCCGACATCCCTCGGCCCCGCGCGAATGGGCACTATCGGCCAGAACCGGACGGTCGACCACTTCCCCAAAATCGCCAGATAACCGACGTTCGCAGGCCAGGAGAGCGGCCGTTCGCTTGTGACACGGCAAGGCCTAGGGCAGGAAGCGCTCCACCGCGTCGACTTCGCCGGCAGGGTTGGAGAACCCGCCGACAACCAGGACGGAGCCATCGCTGAGCAAGACCGCGGAGGCGGCACTGCGCCCGGTGGACATCGAACTCGCCGACGTCCAGACGTCGAAGTCGGGGTTGTAGATTTCTGCGGTGGCCAGGCGAACGCCGCCACTGCCAGTACCGCCCGCGAGCAACACGCGGCCATCGGCCAGCGTCGTCATCGTCGGAAGGGAGCGCGTGCTGGAAAAAACGCTCGCCGTCCAGCCCGACGTGGCGACGTCGAAGCGCATCGCGGTGCTGCTGCCATCGCCCATCGCAAGCACGTCGCCGTCCGCCAGCAGCACGGAGGTGTATACGTTGGCGGCGGGCACGGTGCCAGCAACAGGCGTGGTGGCACCGTTGTCGTTGACAGGGAACCGTTCGGCGGAGGTCACGAACCCGTTTCGGTTGACGCCGCCGATCACCAGCACTTCATTGCCGCCCGGCAGCAGCTGCGCGGCATGCTGAGCGCGTGGGGACGACAACGGCGTGGCCATGGAGGTCCAGGTGTTGAAAGCCGGGTCATACAGCTCGGCCGTCTGCGAAAAGGTCAAACTGGGAATCCGGCTGTAGCCACCGATGACAAGGACCTTGCCATTGGGCAGCAGTGTGCTTGTGGCCCGCGTGCGCGCCTCGGCCATGCTCGCGGCGAGCTGCCAGGTATCGGCGACCGGGTCGTAGATTTCGGCGGCCGCAACGGGGGAGATGCCCGCACCGTCGCCGCCGGCGACCAGCACGCGTCCGTCGGGCAGCACGGTCGCCGATCCGTCGGAGCGAGGCGTCAACATGGGCGCGGCCGCGGTCCAGCTGTTGCCCGCCGGGTCGTAGACGAGGACCGACGCGGTCACGCCGGAGGCCGTGAACCCGCCGATGACCAGCGCTTTGCCGCTTTGCAGGCGCACGACCGGCGCGTAGTGACGTCCGGTCGGCAGAACCGCTTGCGAAACCCAGCTGCCACTTCCGGTGACCGCAATCCGCACCTGCGCCTGCGCCGAGCCCGCGCTGTTGCTGGCCGTGACCGTGTATGTCGTCAGCGGTTGGATGGCCGCCGGCGTGCCGGTGATCGCACCGGTCAGCGCGTTGAGGCTCAGGCCGCCGGGCAGCGCCGGCATCACCGAGAACGCCGAGGGCGTGCCGCCGATCACCAGCGCTGTGTTGGGAACGATGACTTGCGCCGTGGCGTAGAGCGCGCGCGGCGTGGCATACGCCACGCTGGCAGGCGCCGCCAGCGGCGCCTGGACTGCCAGCTGCAACGTGACCTCGGCCGATCCGGCCGCGTTGGTGCCGGTGACGGTGTAGGCCGCGTCCGCCGCGGCGGCGGTGGGTGTTCCGCTGATCACGCCGGTCTGCGGGTCGAGCAGCAGCCCCGCGGGCAAGGCCGGCGCGATGCTGTAGCCGGTGATCGGACCGCCGCTGCTGGCGGGCGCGTTGGCCGCGATGGCCTGGCCCACGGTGTAGATCGCGGCGCTTTCACGGTAGGTCAGCCCGGACGGCGCGGCAGGCGTGCTGCGCACCTCGATCTGCACGCGGGCCGTCGCGCTGCCGCCCGCGTTCTCGGCGGTCACCACGTACACGGCGGATGCGGCAACGGCGGTGGGCGCTCCGCTGATGACGCCCGTGCCCGCGTCGAGCGCCAGGCCCGCCGGCAACGGCGGCGCCACGGCATAGCGCTCGACGGCGCCGCCGCTGGCGGTGGGCCGATTCGGCACGATGGCCTGCCCGACCTCGTAGACCGCGGAGGTCATGGCATAGCTCAAGCCCGCGGGCGGCTGCGTGAGGTTGAGCCCGAAGCCGACGAAGCTCGCGCCGCCCGAGCCGCCGCCGCAGCCGGACAAGGCCACGAGGCAGCCCAGCCACAGGGCCATTAGCCAAAGCCAAACGGATTGAGCGCGGAGCAATCGCGCCCTTGCAGTAATGCTCCCCATGATCACCCTGGTTACATTTTGTAAGGCGGCGATCCTATGCAACTCGCTACCGAGGGGCAATACCCGAAAACAGGTAGATGGCCGGCATCTTGAGGTCTGCTTTCGAGAAGACGCTACGTCAGCAGCCGCTGCACAGCCGCCTGCGTCCCCAACAAGCGCCGGTGTTCCTCATCCGAGTCAGTTAAAGGAAGAGTCGCGTGCGGGTGGTGAAGCCTGGCTGGCGCCGACGTCCACACGGCGACCAGAGCGTGCGTGCTCGCGTCAGCGGGCCATGCGGGACACTCGGCGACAGCAAACTCAGCGTCGCCCTAGAACATTGCGCCTCTCGCCGTGACAGGCCACACGTGGCTGACATGGGAACCGCGGAAAGCAACGATCCAGTCGTGGAGATTGACTGTTGGATCGCAATGGCCTGGAATCAGACGAACCTTCTCCCCGATTCGTGGCAGCTGCCGCGACTCCCCAGGTTCAATCACAGCATGCTCATCAGAGACTGATCGCACAGTCGAATCGCAGTCGACCATCTTGGGTACGCCACGATCCATGGCAAATGCCTTCAACCCACCATCCAGTACCGCGTGGTGGCTCTGCGCACTAATGACGGAGCACATCACGAAGAGTGCGTGGCGCAGGACGTCATCGTTTTCTCCTTGGATATTCTCAGCGTAGTCAGCATCCATGAGCACATAGGACCCCGGTTGGACTTCCGTGTAGAGACCCGAAGCTGCTTCCAAGGCGTACGTCCCGGTTCCACCGCCGGTGATGGTCGGGCATTCCAGGCCCTCCCGGCTCAAGGCTTCGACAACGTCTCGCAGCATTGCCACGGCCTGATCCACCGCGGCCTCACGCTCCTCATATGTCCGCAAATGTTGAGCTGAGCCCCTGAAAGCATGAAGACCGGCAAATGAGAGCTGCGGAGAGTGCCGTGTGATGAGCTTCGCCAGCTCGACGACTGCATTGACCGACGAAACGCCGCATCGACCGTGCCCGATATCAACCTCCACCAGAACGCCAATTCTTGATGCGGCGTCCCGAGTCGCTTCTGCCAACTGATCGATCTGGACTTGATGATCCACACAGACAGACAGCGCACATCGCCTCGCCAGTTGTGCGGCGCGCCTGGTTTTGATGGCCCCCACAATCTGATTGGTCACCAATACGTCTGCGACTCCGCCTGCCACAAATGCCTCAGCTTCGCTGATCTTTTGGCAGCAGATTCCAATCGCGCCGGACGCGATCTGCAATCTCGCGATATCGGCACTCTTGTGGGCCTTCCCATGCGGGCGGACGCGAAGACCCGCCGCGTGCAGCCGTTCATGAACCTTGTTCATGTTGAACTCGAGCGCATCAAGATCAAGAATCAACGCCGGGGTGTCGACTTCTGCAATCGGCATCCCTGGTACTGCCGGCGGGATATTCCACGGCCTGTCCGCATCCGCGATCACGTTGTCGATGAAGAATGAAGTCTGTTGTTTCATTGATGCCTTGACTTTGTACCGAGATGGCATCCGAAGCTCACTGGCCACGACGCAACACCTGGCCTGCATGCCAGTCCACGACCTCGCCACCCACTACGGCCATGCGTCCGTTGACCATGACATGGGAAATTCCCTTGGGGGCTTGTTTGGGCGTGTCGAACGTGGCCATGTCGGCAATCTGCTCCGCGTCGAAAACGGTCAGGTCCGCAGCGAAGCCCGTTGCCACCCTTCCTCGGCCGACGAGCCCGAATCGTTCCGCTGGCAACCCGGTCATCTTGTGAAGTGCCGCCTCCAGCGGAAACAAGCGCAAGTCTCGTGAATAGTGGCCCAAGACCCGCGGAAACGTGCCCCACATGCGTGGATGCGGAACCTCTTGAAAAGGCACCCCATCGGAGCCGATCATCGCGTTCGGCGAAGCAAGGATTCGCTGCACGTCATCTTCCGACAGTGCAAAGTAGACCGCACCTCCGGGTTCCAGGCGGCGCATCGCCTCCTCTTGATCGACTCCCATTTCCTCAGCGATGTCCTTGAGGTCTCGGCCAGCGTGCTCAGGGTGAGTCTTCGACCAGGTAATCTGAATGCGCGACGAATCCTTGATGCGAGAAGGAAGCAAGGTAGACGATGAAGCCGTATAGGGATAGCAGTCGAAGCAAACGGGCGACAGGCGCGCCTGCTTTTTGAGCATGGCAAGCGTATGCGTCGATCGACCGTGATTTTCCTTTCCAAACAGTTTGTGGTGCGAGACGACCAACGGAACGTGGAGCGTGCTGCTGACAGCAAAGGCTTCATGCAAAGCGGGTTCGATCTGGTCCGCCTCATTTCGAACATGCATCGCAATCAGTCCGCCCCTGTCGGAAAGGGGGCGGCCCACAGCGATGAGTTCATCTGTGGTTGTGGCTTGCGCCGGTCCATAGAAAACGCCGGTGGACATTCCCAGTGCGCCGGCGTCCAGGGCTTCATGCAAGTCCAATTGCATGGCAGAGATTTCTGATTCGTTCGCCGGCCTTTGCAGATCAGCCATGTGCCGAAATCGCAAGGTGGAGTGCCCAACCAGGAACGCGCCGTTGATGGCAGGTCGCGACAAGCTCACCGCATCGAGATACTCGGCAAAGGTCCTGAAGTGAACGCCGTCACGACTGAGCTGATCAAGAGGCGTTGGAGGGCGTTCACCAGGTCTCAATGCCATTGGGGCCAGAGAACAACCGCAGTTGCCGTTGATGATGGTGGTAACGCCCTGCGCTAGTTTCGGATAGATTTCCGAGCGATCGAAGATTGCGGCATCGTCATGCGCATGGGTGTCAATGAAGCCTGGCGCGATAACCTGTCCACTTGCATCGATGACCTGTTTGGCGCTTGCCTTGCTCAGGTCTCCGATTTCCGCGATCAACTCTGCGACGACACCGACATCCGCGCGGTATCGCGGTGCGCCTGTGCCGTCAATGACGGTCGCGTCCTTGAAAATGTAGTCGAACGTCATATCAGTCCATTTTTGCGTTGGAAAATTTCACGATCTCGGCCCAAATCGGCCGCTCTTTTCGCGCCAGAGTAAATAGGCGTTCGGGCTCGCCCGTCGACGTCTCGGTTCCCAGTTCCGAAAGACGCTTTTTCACCACTGGATCGTCGAGTGATTGATTGAGTGCCCTATTGAGCGTCGCGATGATGTCTGGCGAAGTGCCCGTCGGTGCGACCAGACCACCCCATGCAACCATCTCATAGCTAGGCAGACCAGCCTCCATCACTGTTGGGACCGCTGGCAGCAGTGGCGATCTTTCTTTGGAAGTGACCGCGAGTGCACGCAGCTGGCCTGATTGGATCTGGGGAAGAACCATCGAAATGTTCTCGAACATCAGGTCGACCATTCCACCCACCAAGTCCTGAACCGCCGCTGCGCTTCCTCGGTAGGGCACATGCAACATACTGATCCCAGCCTTCGCCTTGAAGAGCTCTCCGCTCAGATGCCCCGTTCCTCCATTGCCCGATGACCCCATCGACAGCTTGCCTGGGTTCTTTTTTGCATAGTTAAGCAGGTCGTCAATGGAGCGAAATGAGCTACGGGATCTCACGACAAGAGCGTTGGACACGAAGCCAATGAGTCCAATCGGAGCTAGCTGTCGCTCTGCGTCGTAGGGCAGCTTGGAGTAAAGGGACTGATTGATCGCCAGCGTAGTGGCGTTGGCGAATCCAATGGTGTATCCGTCGGGTGCTGCACGTGCAACCTCGCCGATGCCGATCGCTCCAGCTGCGCCAGGTTTGTTATCCACGAAAAGTGGCTGTCCGAGTCGACGTGCCATTTCGGGGACCACGACACGAATGAGGAGGTCTGGTGGCCCTCCCGCTCCAGAATGCACCACGACGCGGACAGGTTTTGCAGGATATGGTGTGCCCTCCGCATGGACCGAGCCTGCTGTTGCGGCAGCAAGCAGAACGAGCGCTGCCAATGCCGTGGGAAATCGCTTCGTGTGGGGGAGTGCCATGCTCGTAGTCCTTGATTGGTATCTGTAGTCGGATGGATCGTGAAAATGCTCTTCATCAATCATTTCGGCGAAGACCTGCTCGATGAAGCAGCAAACCGGGGTGATTGCCGCAGACCAGGGAGCTTTTGCCGGTTCCGGCGATGGGCGCGGCATCGGAGTGATTTCGGATCGGGACCATGGCCCGCATCTTGTACAGGCCAACGGATGGGCGCGATCCGATTTCTGCGCCTTCCAACAGACCACCCGCCGGATACGGAACGAGCAGCTTCGCTGGCTTGGAGACACATCCTGCTGTGGCTGCATGTCCGGCCAGGACAGCGTCGCAAAAGAACGCGACACGCGACTTCTTGATCTGGGACGAATTCACGGCGAACGGCTCCTGGGCTTGAACAGTGCGGCGAATGGTAGGTTCGGGCATCCGCTGCGACAATGTTCAATCTCGCCATTTGCTGTGCTGATCCAGCCAACCAGATTTTTATGGTTCATTTCGATCTTGTGCTCGCCGAAGGCGGCGCTCCCGGCGCGCTGTGGGTGGTGATCGACGTCCTTCGAGAACTCAATGCACTTGCGCGCACGCGCGCCCCCCGCAGCCGCGAGCCGGTCGTGGCGTGGCGCCTGGTCGATGCGCGGGGCCGTACGCACAAATGGCATGCGCAGGCGTGCATCGACGACGAGGAGCGCCTGTACGCTCGCAAGCCCCGGCCAGGACCACGCGTGATGCTTCTCCCGCCGCTCGAGATGCGCTCAATGCCGGCGCTGCGACGGTTGGTGTCCCGCAACGCGGGCTTGGTCGAGAAGGTTCGCGAGCGCCTCGACGCGGGCCATCTCATCGGCGCTTGCGGCACCAGCATTTGGCTCCTCGCGCAGTCGGGGCGGCTCCTGCTCGCGCCCATCCAGTGGCTCTACCAGTCGGGCTTCGAGGTCCAGTTTCCGAACGTGAGGATCGAGGCGCGTGAGCCGATCGTGGTGCAGCACGGAATGGTTTGCGCGGCAGCCCCTTCATTGACGCATGCGCTGGTGCTTCACCTGACCACCTACGCCGGGCTGGCCGATCTGGCGCATGCCTGCGCCGAAAAGGTTCTGCTCAACGCCGAGCGCCAGGCGCTGTCGGCCAGCATGACAAGCAAGGAAGTGCTAGGACAGTCACGAGACACGCCGCTCTATCGCGCGCAGACCTGGATCCAGGCCAACGCGGGGCGCGCATTGACGCTGGCAGAAGTGGCAGCGGCGGCCTCGGTCAGTGAGCGGACCCTTTCCCGGATATTCCGCCAGCATCTCGGCAAGACGCCTCTGAAGTACCTGCAGGAGCTGCGCGTGCAGCGCGCCGAGATGTGGCTCGAAGGCACCTGGCGTTCGGTCGAGGAGATCGCTCATGAGTGCGGCTATTCGGACACCAGTGCCTTCTGCCGGATGTTTGCGCGCGCGACAGGCATCAGCCCGCGTAGCTACCGGGAACGCTACACCTTCAGGGGGCCGCGCGCGCATTGGAAATTGAACGAAGCAGGCCAGTCTCAAGCTTGAGCTGCCTCCATGAGGGACGAGCTCGACCCCGGGCCTCGACCGGTATGTGCTGCCCGCCGACTTTGAAGGTGCTAGCGAACTGGACGGTGTAATGAAAGTCGGCTATTGGCCGATAGTGCCCCTCTGGCCAGCCGCATCGAACGGCAGCAACCAGTCTGAAGCAGCCGCCCAACGCGTGCGACGCTCCGTATTTCGGCCTGTTGGACCATGCCCTGTCCCATCAGGGCACCGCTGATAGAAACCGCTTTCGCGCCAACGACGAGCCTATTGCCCAACCGACGATAACGATAGGCACATAAACGCCCGGTTATCGGAAGTTGAGAGCGCAAAGCAACCAGTAAAAACGTGCTGCACTCAGGTCAATAGTTCATCACTGCGAGAGGCAGGTATGCAGCGGCTGCCGGCATCCCTCGGCCTCGCTCGACGGGTACTATCAACCAGGAACGGAAGTTCACGGAAAGTGCATAGGCCGCTAGTAAGCGCTCATTCTTGGGAGCCGCCGAATGAAGTTTCGGATTGATCACATCTTTGCCCGTGGGCGGCCTGTGCGCTTCTCTTATGAAAGCTAGATGAGGGCGAATTTTCTCTCTCTCTCTCTCTCAGAAACACCTTGCCTCGGTGGGGTCCCAATCAAGTGGTCGCTTTCTCAACCGCGTGCAGCTCGGGGGGAAGACGGGTAGATCCGTAATGGTCTTTTTTTTTCCCAAGAGTAGCGAGCCCCGATCAGGAGCGCGGCAATCCCAACCCATGCAGAGCGATCAAGTTCCGCTGAATCTCCGCCGTGCCACCGCCGATCACGGTCACGATCGAAAAACGCAGCAGTTGCTCGAACCGGCCCGCGGCGACCGCGCCATGCGCCCCCTTGGATAGCGTCGCCGCAGCGCCCAGAATATCGAGCGAGACTTGCCCCAACTGCTCCATCAGTTCGCCGGTGTACGCCTTGCTCATGGCGGCTTCATGGATCGGGGCCTTGCCTTTCTCCGCCATTTCAATACTGTTCATGAACAACTGCCGTCCGGCCTCGACCTGGGCGGCGAGCGCTCCAATGCGATCACGAACGGCACCATCGGTACGGCCTGATTGCAGGCTGTCGTCGACCTCGCGCACGCATCGGACCAAGCATTCGAATTCGGCACGCGCGTTAGCGATGAAACTGCCCATCATCATTCGCTCGGTGGCCAATGCGGAGGTGAGGATCGTCCAACCTTGGTTGACCTCACCGACAAGCGCATGTGCAGATACTCGCACGTTGTCGAGGAATTCTTGGCAGAAAGTGTGCCCGTACATGGCCATCGACGGGCGCACCGTGAGACCCGGAGTCTTCATTGGCACGATGAAGAGGCTGATGCCGGCGTGCGGCCGCTGCGCAGTCCGATCGGTGCGCGCCGCTAGCCACATGTAGTCGGCTTTCTCTGCGGCCGTGGTCCAGATTTTCTGTCCATTGATCACCCATTCGTCGCCGTCGCGCTCGGCGGTGGTCTGCATCGAGGCGAGGTCGGAGCCCGAGCCGGGTTCGCTGTAGCCTAGGCAGAAGGTGATTTCCCCGCGAGCGAGCTTGGGAAGGAACTCAGCCTTCTGCGCTGGCGTGCCGAACGACATCAGGGCATGAGCCTGGATGTCCCCACGGCCACCCATCGGCGCGCCGACGCGCTGAATTTCTTCCATGAAAGCCAATTGCTCGCGGGGCGTGCGGCCTTCGCCGCCGTAGGCGCTGGGCCAACTCAGACTGTTCCATCCTTTGCGGCCCAGCAATGCGGTGAACCTGGTGTCGTAGCCCCATTCTTCGTACGGTCGGTCAATCTCGTCTTCCCGGCTTTCGGGCACCCAGTTGTCCTTCAGCCAGTCGCGCACTTCCACGCGAAATGCATTGCCCGCAGTCCCCAGATCCTGTTCTGGAAGTGCCTGCCCCTGGTCGAGCAGCGCCTGGGCCAATTGCTCCCGGGCACGGCGCACCCCACCCAGGCGTGCCAGGTCGGCATGAATTCGCCGGAAATGCCGAGGTGCCTCATGTTCTTCCGAGTAGCCGACGGCACCGAAGGTGTGGTGCACCTCCAGCGCCACCCGGCGCAGAGCAGGGCCGGCAAAAGCGCGCGCGCTCGCGCCGAGCACACGCCAGTTGTCCATGCCGAAGTCGTAGCTGCGGGCCGCGTTGTTCAGCAATAGCCTCGCAGCCTCCAGGCTCATCAGAGCGTTCGCGAGCTTGTGCTGAAGTGCCTGGAAGCGGCCGATCGGTTGGCCGAACTGACGGCGTTCCTTCGCATATTCGACCGCCATGTCGAAGCCGCGCTGTGCAGCACCTAGACTGCGCGCCAGCAAGGCCAGCCCTGCGATCTGGTGGAGATCCTCGGCCAGTTGCTGCGAAATGACCAAAGGGACTGCGGCCACGCAGTCGAAGGTCAGCCGAGCCAAGGGCGGGATCGCCAGACCCGGCGTTTCCTCGATGGCCAGACCCGGTGCACCGCGCGGCACAACTACCAGCAATGGACCTTGGTCGGCCAGCACGAGCACGTGAGTGGCTGTCGCACAGCCCTCGGCAAAGTCCACGCACCCTTGCAACCGATCACTGTTCCACCGAAGCGTGCCAGCGCACGGATCGCCGTCAAAGCTACCTAGTGCGAAGGCGATGGTGGCGTCGCCCCGATGGAGCGCGTCCAGCAAATCATCCGTTTCCTGCGAACTGCTTCGCAGCGGCGAAAGCACCATATTCACAAGCACGGCGCCGACCAGCGGCGCGGGACAGCCCGCACGCCCTAGTTCTTCCAGCGCCACTGTAATCTCGCGCAGACCGCCTTCGAGCGGATCGCGGCCCAGGCTTGCCACGCCCTGTTCCGCCAGTGCGTGCCAGATCGACGCAATCGCTTGCGTGTCGGCAGCCAGCGCTATGGCGCGCTCGGCGGGCCAGAGCCGTTCAAGCAGACGGCGCAGGCTTTCGCGCAACATCTCCCGCTCTTCGTCGCTCGGCAGCATTTCGGGGGCAGGCACAGCGCGCTCTTCTTCTGCCATACGACATCTTTCGTGTGGAGCAGTCCGACCTCTGGACTGCGACGAAGATTCTGGTGTGCGCCAGAAAAGCGATCACCCCTCTTTTCGAGTGGAGCCTGCGGCAAACGACTCAGTCGATCAGTCCGCGCTTGCGTGCCACCATCACCGCGTCGTACCGGCTCGGGACGCCAAGCTTGCCGAAGATGCTCTTCAGGTTCCACTTTACGGTTTCGAGCGTGATATTCAGGGTCAGCGCGATCCGCTTGTTGGACATCGATTGACCGAGCAGTTGCAGGATCTCGATCTCGCGCGGCTTCATGTTTTGGTCCTGCACCGCAGCCTCTCGCAAGGGTAGTCGGGATGTGCGCGCGGCGTCGGCTCGCTGCAGCAGGTCGGCGAGGTAATCCCGGGTGTCGCCGGCCTCCAGCGTCGTCACCAGTTTCCTGAGTAGAACATGCAGGGCTTCGCCTTCGTCCAACACGGTGCGCACCAGACCCAGACGCAGCGCGGCCTCAATGCCGACCATCAGCCCGTGTCTCGATTCCGCCTCGCGCCCCATCTGATCGAAGGCGCAGCCTGACAGTAGGTCGGCCAGCACCACGCTCTTTTGGCGGGCGAACGTGACGCCGTGCTGCCGCAGGCGCCCGAGCGCAGGCAATGCCGCGTCCCCGTGGCCTTCGGCTAGAGCGAGGCGCGCCGCCGCCAGCGCGGCAATGGCGTCGATTTCGGCAAGGAAACCCGCGGCGCCGCGATGGCGTTCAGCCAGCGCATCGAGCTCGGCCTGTATCTGCTGCGCGATCTCCTGGCGGCCAAGCCGCAGATGTAGGCGCGCCTGCTCGGCCAGCACATACGCCAATGGGCGATCGAGCGCTTGGTCGCGATATTGGGATTCGTCTTCGGCCAGACCCTGGAGCGTTTCTAGTGGTGACAGTTGCAAGCCCGCCAGCCGGTTACGCGCGATGAGGGCGCGCACCATCGGCTCCGGGGACGAGAAGCGCAGCAGATCGAGGCGGTGGGCGAGCACGTCGCGCGCCTCGGCGAGGCGATCAGCTTCGTAGTACGCATCGGCGGCGAAAGCCGCGCAGTTCACGGCAGACACCGAGCGGCGGCCGTGCGCGTCCTCGGAGCGCACAACCAGCGGCCCGGCAATCCGGATCGCCTCCGTGTTGGAGCCCTCCAGTAGATGGCTAAGTAGCAAGGTCGACTCGGCCACTAGCGCCATGTCGTCCAACAACTCTGCACGCGACAGGCGTGCGAGGTTGCGGTGCAGGCTCCGTGCGTCGGCGTAGCGGCCTTCCGCACAATACGCAAAGCTGAGTATGGCTAGGTGGGCCTGGCGCAGGAACCGTTCCTGCAAGGCATCGAAGTCCGAAGGCGCGATCAGCGCCAACGCGGCACTGGTGTCATCGCGCTGAAGCGCGATACTGGCGCGCAGGTAGCGTGCGTGCAGGGCGAACTCGGGGGCCAGCATTGCTTGACCTTGCTGCAGCCGATCGAGCCAGGCCTGCGCATCTCTCCATCGGCAAGTGGCGACAAGCGCCCAGCAACCGAGCACGAGCAGCCGGGGGTGGGCCATCAGCACCTCGGCCGAGAGCTGACTCATCCAGCGTTGCAGCGTGCTGATGAAGCTCATGCTGCGCACCGGCAGGTCAGCGCGCTCCACCAGCCGAGCTGCGGCCTCGAGATCGTCCGCGTGGTAGGCGTGCCGCAGGGCCTCGATCAACGAGCCGTGTGCCTCGAACCAATGGCTCGCGCGCGCATGAGCCGCGCGCACCTGCTGCGGATCGCGCGCTGAAAGGCGCTCCTGCAGAAAGCTGGCGAACAGCGGATGCAGGCGATACCACGGCGTGGGACTGTCGATCTCGACGGGTAGGAGCAAGAGGTTTTCGCGCTCCAACTGATCAAGCAGAGCCCGGGCCTGCGGGCTCTCCGTGACGTAGTGGACCAGGTCGGCATTGAAGCGCCGGCAGATCGAGATTTTCTCGATGAAGTCAACGAGTTCGGGCGCCAGGTCGCGCACCACGTCCTCCGACAGGTAGCGTTGCAGGTCGCCGCGGTGGTGCACCAGTTGTGATAGCAGCGCGCGGTTGCCCGACGCGCGCTTGAGTCGGATGCAGATCATCTGCACGCACAGGGGCCAGCCGTCAGTGATGTCGTGGATCAGGCGCGCGTCGTCGGGCGTAACTTCGCCGAGCTGCTTGGCCAGAAAGTCCTGCGTCTCATGGAAATCGAATGGCAGGTCTGCGAGGGCGATTTCGCTCAGCTCGCCGGTGAGGCGCATGCGACTCACAGCAAGCGGCGGCGAGGTGCGCGATGCGAGGACCAGGTGCATCTCCTCGGGACAGTGGTCCAGCAGGCCCTGTATCAACGCATGCGTCAGCGGGTCGTCGACATGGTGGTAGTCGTCGATGAAGAGGTAGAGGGCCTTGCTCGACTGACAGGCCGCATCGACGATGGTGGCGACGGTCTGCGCCACTGGCAGCTCGGCGCGTGCCTCGGAAGGCAGGGCGGTGCTGTCTTCAACGGCCAAGCCGGCCTGCTGCAGCGCGCCCAGGAGGTAGGCGCGGAACTGTGGAAATTGCTGCTCCTCCTGCGACAGCGAGAGCCACGACACCTGCTCGCCGGCTTTCAGCAGTTCCTGGCGCCACTGCGCCAGCAGCGTTGTCTTGCCGAAGCCCGCGCTGCCGCACACCAGCGCAAGCCGGCAGTCGCGCGCTTCGCGAAGCCGCGCCAGCAGGCGGGTCCGCGCGGTCGATTGCGGGCTGATGCGCGGCGGCGCGAACTTGGTCGGAATGAGAAGGTGGTCGAGCGGCAAAAGGCGGGCTCCTTGCACGAGGGATTTTAGGGAGCGCCTCCTCGGAACGCTCTCCGCTGCAACCCGCCCCCTCAACACGAGGGGTGCGCCCGGGAGGGGGGCGCCGCACCATTGCGACGCGTCCATGCAAGGAGACAGACCGCAATGACCTACCAGACCATCATCCACGAGCAGCGGGAGTCCGTCGCATGGATCACGCTCAACCGTCCCGCTGAACTCAATTCGGTGAACTTGCGAATGCTGCAGGAGCTGTCGGCGGCGCTGACGGAGGTCGCGGCCGACGCTTCGCAGAAGGTGCTCGTGCTGACTGGCGCAGGCCGGGCCTTCTGCGCCGGCGCCGATCTGAAGGCCCTGCGCGGCGCCATCGATGCCGCCCCGGGCGAGCCGAACTTCTCCGACCTGACCCTGTCCACGCTCTCGCAGTTACGCAATATGCCCAAGCCGGTCATCGGCGCGATGAACGGCCTGACGGTCGCCGGGGGTCTCGAGCTGGCGATGTGCTGCGACTTTCTCGTGGGCGCGGCGAGCGCGAAGATCGGCGACGGCCACGCGAACTACGGTGTGTTCCCCGGCGGCGGAGGTGCGGCGGTCCTCCCGCGCCGGATCGGCCTGCCACGTGCAAAACAGTTGTTATTCACCGGCGACTTGATGAGTGCCGCGCAGATGCAGGCCTGGGGTTTGTTGAACGAGGTGGTGGCCGATTCTGAGCTGCAGCCGGCGGTTGCCGCTCTGGCGGCCCGCATGGCCGGCAAGAGCCCTCTGGTTCTGCGCCGCATGAAGACCATCGCCGAGCGCGCCCTGGATCAGCCGCTCGACTTGGCGTTGCGCGACGAGTTGCTCGAATGCCTGCAGCACACACGCTCCCATGATTTTAGCGAAGGGCTCGCCGCCTATGGCGAGAAGCGCGCGCCGGCCTTCCGGGGCGTCTGAGGCCCGCCACTCGCCGGCCCTTGGCACTGAAGAACAACACAACAGGAGACAAAGAATGAATCGCTTGATGAATCTGCCGGTGGTTCGACGCGTCCGGTCGCTGGGCCGGATGCTGGGCCGATGGATGGCCGCGCTGATGCTCTGCCTGGGTGCGTCGGCCGCCGCGGTAGCTGGCCCGCTGCAGGACCCGGCGGGTGACCCCTTCTACGCGCCGCCGTCGCCGTTGCCCGAGGGGCCGCACGGCACACTCATCCGTTCGCGCGCCTATGTGCCGCTGGGACTGCCCGCCTGGGGTTGGCAGATCATGTACAAGTCGACCGACGTCAACGGCAACGCCGTCGCCGTCACTGGGAACGTGATGGTGCCGTGGCTGCCATGGTTCCAGTCTTCGCCGCGACCGATCGTCGGATGGGCGTCGGGCACGCAGGGCATTGCGGACCGCTGCGCCCCGTCGCACCAACTCGCCGTCGGCACCGAGTACGAGGCGATCGCCGGCCCCATCGGCTGGACGCTGGCCCGCGGTTGGGCCATCGCCATGACCGACTACCAGGGCCTCGGCACGCCGGGCGACCACACCTATGGCGTCGCGGCGCCTGCGGGTCGGGCCATGCTCGATGCAGTGATCGCGGCCCAACAACTGGGCGGGGCGAACTTGTCGGCCCAGGCACCGGTCGGCCTCGTCGGCTACTCGCAGGGCGGGCACGCCTCGGCCATCGCTGCCGAGCTATGCGCCAGCGTTGAAGGTCAAGGGTGTGGCCTCGGGCGCCGGGCCGTCGAGCATTGATGGCCTGTACGCGGCCAACAACGGCGGCCTCTTCGGCGGTGCAATCCCGTACCTGCTGCCTATCCCGAGCTGAGCCTCGACACCATCCTGACTCCCTATGGCCGCTCGATCATCGCCGAGGCGCGCAATAACAAGTGCCTGCTCGCCATGGCGGCCAGCTATCCGGGACTGGGAGATGCGGTGCTCGTCGACGGGCCGGGCATCTTGACGCGTTCCGACTGGAAGGCGCGCTTCCTGCAGCAGCGCACCGGCACCGCCACGCCGGCGGTGCCCGCGCTCGTCTACGCCGGCCTGCTCGACGAGCTTGTGCCCTACGAGAACACGAAGAAGACCTTCACCGCATGGTGCGCCGGCGGGGCGAAGGTGAGCTTCCGAACCATCGGCATCACCGAGCACGCGACCGGGATGCTGTTGGGCTATCCGCTCGCCCTGGACTGGATGGCGGACCGCTTCGCCGGCGCACCTGCGCCTTCCGACTGCCCGTGACCTGTCTCGTCGAGGGCCGGGCCCGATCAACCCAGAGAGGATGAACATGTCCAACCGTGTAGCCATCGTGTCGATGGCACAAGTCAACTACAGCGAGAAGCGGGCGTACTCACCCGAAGAGCTGGCCTACCGGGCAATCCGGCCGGTGCTGCAGGAAACCGGCCTGCGCTTCCTGCCGGCCTACGAGAAGGGTGGCATCGACGCGAGTCTGATCTGCCATGAGCACTCGCGCATCGCACGCCCGTTCTCTGCGTCGCTGATCGTCGATGTGGCGGGTGCCAATCTTCGGCCTGACGAGAAAGTGGACCAGGACGGTGCCGTCGGCGTACTTGAAGCCTTCTGGCAAATCGCCTCGGGAGAATTCGAGACCGTGCTCGTGGTCGCGGTCGGCCAGGATTCGACGGCGGCCAGTGGTGGCAATGCCATCGAGAACAAGGTGTTCGACCCCTTCTTCTGCCGGCCCTTGGGCCTGGACAACGTACAGGCCGCCGCGCTCCAGGTACAGCGCTATGCGCACAAGTACGGCATCACGCCGGAGCAGCTCGCTGCGATCTCGGTCAAGAATCTCGGCAACGCCCGCAACAATCCCCTGGCCTTGCGCGAGGGCGACTTCAGCATCGCCGATGTGCTTGGTGCGAGGATGCTGGCTGACCCGATCACCACGCTGCAGTCGCGTCCGCAAGGCGACAGCGCCATCGTGATGCTGCTGGCCAATGAGCAGCGCGCCCGACAGTTGACGGACAAGCCGGTCTGGATCAAGGGCCTGGCCAACTGCTGCGACGGCTATTTCCTGGGGGATCGTGATCTCGCCGACTCAGAAGTGCTGACCATGGCGGCCAAGAAGGCCTACCGTATGGCCGGTATCGACAACCCGCGCACCGACATCGACCTGCTGGAGGTCACCGACGAGTTTGCCTACCAGGAACTGATGGCCTACGAGGGGCTGGGACTGTGCGCAGCGGGCGAAGGTCCTCGCTGGCTGGAGTCCGGCGTCAGCGGCCACGATGGGCTGCAGCCGGTCAATCTCTCCGGCGGTGCTCTCTCCGGCACCAGCCACACCACCATCGGCATGGCGCGGGTCGCCGAAATTGTGCTGCAACTGCGCGGCGAAGCCGGCAAGCGCCAGGTGGGCCGTGCCCGCACCGGCCTCGCACACCTCGCTTCCGGCCCCGCTGGGCAATTTCACCAAGTAATGATTCTGGGAGTCAATCCATGAAGCGCCGCGTCGCCATCGTCGGCTTCGGCCAGACCGAAATGACCGCCCACAGCCCGCTGACAAAGGCGGAGTTGGCCAACCAGGCCGTGCGCCGCGCGCTCGCGGATGCCCGGATCACGATGAAGCAGGTCGAAGAGATTGTCCTCGGCGACATCGACTGGGTTTCCGGTACTGCAGAATCGGAAATGGAGCTGGCCGATTTCGTCGGCCACTACCGCAAACCCCTGGTCAAGATCGAAACCGGCGGCACCGTCGGCGGCTCGGCTGCGATATCAGCCATCCACCATGTAGCTGCGGGCGCTTGCGACGTGGCCATGATCTCCACCACCTCGAAGTTCGTCGGCCCGCCGAGCGACGTGATGCCGCGCGGCCCCTTCCTGCAGGCTGGCATCTCCTCAGGCGTGCACGCGCTCACCGAGAAATGGTGTGCCATCGGCGCGGTCGGCACGCTGTCGTTGATGGCCGCGGCCTACGCCAAGCTCTCGGGCTGCCCCGAGGAAGCGGTGGCCATCGCGCGCGTCAAGGCCTCCGAAAACGCCGCTCGGAACCCCTATGCCCATCTGCGCGAGCGCCTCAGCGTCGAGCAGGTGATGCAATCCCCGATGCTGACGGCGCCCATGCGCCAGCTGCACATGTGCCCGATCACCGAAGGCTCAGCCTCGATCATCTTCGCCAGCGAGGATGTGGTGGACCAGATCACCGACAAGCCGGTCTGGGTGCAGGACGTCGTGAGCATCCATTCCGCGCAGCATTGGTCTGCCCTGCAGGACTTCATCGCACCCAAGGAGCGCTGCGTGCTGCCCAGTCTGCAAAAGGCCTGCGAGATTCTCTACAAGCGCAATGGCATCACCAGACCCGCTCAGCAGCTGGACGTGGTCGAGATGTACGAGCCCTGCACCTGGGCCGAGCTGGTGTGGATGGAAACCATGGGTCTGGCGGAGCCCAATCAGGCATGGCGGATGGCCGCCAGCGGCGCCACAGCCATCGATGGCGTGCTGCCGATCAATCCCTCCGGCGGCGTCACCTGCACCAACGGTGGCGTGCCCTCCACGACCCAGCGCTTCGGCGAACTGGCGCTGCAGATCCGCGGCGACGCCGGCGCGCACCAGGTGCCGCGCGAGCCCCGGCTGGGCATCGCCACCGGGTTCGGCGGCACCGGCTGGACCCCGCTGCTACTTCTCTCCAAGGACAAGCCATGAGTGATACCACGCACAAGCCTGTGCCACCGACGCGGTTGCGCACGTACTTCTCGATGGACTACCCGGTGGGCCTGTTCAATGGCCGCTTCGCGCGCGAGATGCGCGACAACGGCCGGCTGATCGGCATCGTCTGTCGCCACTGCGGCTTCAGCATGCTGCCGCCCCAGGCGGTATGCACGGTCTGCCACGGCGAGAACATCAAGGACCCCAACTGGGTGGAGATGGGGCCCGAAGCGACAGTCGCCGGCTTCATGACCTTCAACATGCCCTTCATCGACACCAACGACCTTTCGGTGCAAAAGGGCCACTACACGGTCGGCCAGCTGATGGTCGATTCACCAGGCCGCACCAGCGGCTTCCTCTGGCATTTCATCGGCGAGGCCGACGCCAGCCAGTTACGCAACGGCATGCGCGTGCGCGCGATCTACCGTCCGCGTGACGAACGCAAGGGTCTGATGACCGACATCCTGCATTGGGTGCCGACAGGAGAATGACGATGTATCCAGCTGAACTCGAAGCCGCCGAGCCCATGGTCCTGCGCCAGCCGGTGCTGTACTGCGACATCAACTACGACGTGGGCCGGATCAACGGCCGGTTCTTCGCCGCGCTGCGCGACGAGGGCCGCATCACGGCCACCCGCTGCACGGCCTGCGCCCGTAGCTACCTGCCACCACGCATGAGCTGCCCCGAATGTTTCGCCGAGTTGGACGAATGGGTGGATGCAGGTGATACCGGCACGCTCACGGCCTTCACCATCGTGCGCGAGCCCGGCATGCTCCAGCAAATGCCCCTTCCCTATGTGGTCGGTCTGGTCAAGCTCGACGGCGCAGACACCGCACTCGTTCACTACCTCGGCGAAGTCGCGCCCGAGGCGGTGAAGGTCGGCATGCGCGTGCGCGCCGTGCTGGCTGAAGAGCGACACGGCAATATTTGGGATATCCGCTATTTCAGGCCGACGACCTGAGGCAAGAGGCCGAAACGCCACCTGAACACTTATAGCAAGAGGAGACATGACATGCCGCACATCCACGCCCCCATCAACCCCAGCACCTGGCTACAACGCCACGTGCAGGAACGGCCCGACCAGCGCTATCTCACGCAGCCCCTGGGCGGCGGACAGGAGCGCCACTTCACCTGGGCGCAGGCTTCAGAAGAAGCGCGGCGCATGGCCGCGCATCTCGCGTCTTTCGGCTGGGAGCCTAGTTCGCGGGTCGCGATCATGTCGAAGAACTGCGCCTGGTGGTTCCTCGCCGACTTCGCGATCATGTTGGCCGGGCATGTCTCGGTGCCGATCTATCCTTCTCTCACGGGAGCATCGGTGCGCCACGTCCTCGAGCACTCGGGCGCCAAGGCATTGTTTCTGGGCAAGCTCGATTCCGACGATTGGGGCGCCATGCGTGCCGGCATCCCCCCGGGGATGCCGGTGGTGCGGTTTCCGCTGCGCGCGGACGGGGAATTGCCCGACCAGCCCGTGGCCGACTGGGACACCGTGATCGCCCGCACGCCGCCGCTGACCGGCGAGCGCTCGCGCGGCGTCGACGAGTTGGCCACCATCGTCTACACCTCGGGAACCACCGGCGTTCCCAAGGGCGTGATGCACACCTTCGGCACGCTGGGGGCGTCGCTGGGCATCCTGATGGACGACTATGGCTTCGGCCCGCACGATCGCATGCTGTCGTACCTGCCATTGGCGCACAGCGCCGATCGGATGTTTTCCGAGATGGTGTCGCTGGCAAGCGGCTGCAGCGTGACCTTCAACGAAAGTGTCGAGACCTTCGTCTCCGATCTCCAGAAGACCCGACCCACCTTCTTCATCGCAGTGCCGCGGCTATGGGCCAAGTTCCGCCAGGCCGTGCTGACGCGCATTCCACCTGCGCAGTTGACGACGATGCTGGCCGATCCCGAGAAAGGGCCGGCCGTGCGCCGGCAGGTGCTGGCGCAACTGGGCTTGGCCGAGACGCGCTATGCGCTGTCGGGTGCCGCGCCGCTGTCGCAAGAACTGCATCAGTGGTATCTCGACCTGGGCCTGGAGCTGCTTGAGATCTACGGCATGACGGAGAACATGGGCACGCATGCGAGCCGCCCTGGAAAGGGACGAGTGGGTTACGTGGGTCAGCCGCGACCTGGCGCCGAAGTCCGGCGTACCGACGACGGCGAGATCTTGGTCCGCTTCCCAGGCAATATGCGCGGTTACTTCAACGATCCGCAGCGCACCGCTGAGGTCATGACCGAGGACGGCTTCCTGCGCACCGGCGACGTCGGCGACATCGATGCCGAGGGCTACTTGAAGCTCACTGGCCGTGCCAAGGAGATCTTCAAGACCAGCAAGGGCAAGTACGTGGCGCCCACACCCATCGAGAATGCGCTGTGCGGCGATCCGCTGGTCGAGGCCTGCTGCGTGACTGGCGTGGGCTTTCCGCAGCCGTTTGCCGTCGTTCTGCTGGCGCCGGGCGCTACGCGAAGTCCCGAACTCACGCGAACGCTCGATGTGCTGCGGCAAGCTGTCAACCAGACTCTGGACCCACACGAGCGACTCGATTTTCTGGTCGTCGCCGCGCAGTCGTGGACCGTCGAGAACGGACTCATGACCCCGACGTTCAAGCTGCGTCGCAACGTGTTCGAAACACGCTTCGGACCGCATTTCGAGCGTTGGGCGACCCTTGGCGAATCCGTCGTCTGGGCCGAATGAGTGCATAGGGGGCGTGTCAGGTTTCGCCCCTATCACGGAAGGGGGCCTTCGCGCATCCTGGCACCCTCGCACTCCCCTCCATTCGAGGGGCGAAAGAAATCATGCGCGTCGGCAGACTTCATGCCACCGAGAAAAACACGACGCCTACAGGAGACCCAACATGGCCATCATTGACTTCTTCGACCGCGGATGGGAGATCGATCCGCAAGCACCTGCTTACGTGATGGACGATGCGGTCTACAGCTTCGATGATGTCGGCACGCTCTCGTGCCGCATCGCGAACGCCCTGCTGGCGATGGGCCAGGGACGAGAGAAGGTCGGCGCGGTCTGGGCCGCCAACCATCCGGTGCCATGGACCTGCACCCTGGGGCTGTGGCGTGCCGGTATGGCGTGGATGCCTGTCAATCCGCGCGGAGCGCTCGAAGAAAATCGTCAGTTGCTCGATGCCTTCGACTGCGAGGTACTGTTCTTCCAGCAGGCCTTCGCACCGGCCGTGGAAGCATTGCGCCCCAATCTGCCGAAGATCCGGCTGTTCGTCTGCATCGAAGGCCCCGTGCCGGGGGCGCTAGGACTCTCCGAATGGATCGAAGGCCATTCGGGCAACAGGCCGCAGGTGACCTACCAGCCCGACGACACGGTGGCCGTGATGCCGACCGGGGGCACCACGGGTCTGCCCAAGGGCGTGATGAACACGCACCGCAGCTTCCAGGCCTTCTGCGCCCAGTTCATGATCGCCTGCAGCTACCGGGCCGACGAGAAGATCGTCAACCTTGCCGCAGCTCCGATGACGCATACCGCGGGTGTCTTGTCGCTGCCGTGTACGGCACGTGGCGGCACGGTGGTGGTGCTGACCAAACCCGATCCCACCGCCCTCCTTGATGCCATCGAGACGCACCGTGTGACCGAGTTCTTCCTGCCGCCGACGGTCATCTACCGATTGCTGGACATGCCGGGCATCGAGGGGCGCGACTTTTCCTCGCTGAAGTACTTCCTGTGCGGCGCTGCGCCGATGTCGGCCGAGAAACTGCGCCGCGCCATCGCGGTGTTCGGGCCCGTGATGATGGAGGCCTATGGTCAGACCGAGGCGCCCGGCGCAATCGCGATGAAGCGGCCGGAGGAGAACTTCGTCGGCGGGCAACTCGCCAGCGATGCGCGCCTGCTGTCCTGCGGCCGTGCCAGCCCGCTCACCCGCGTGGCGATCATGGGGGAAAACAACGAACCGCTTGGCGTCGGCGAGACCGGCGAGATCTGCGTGCGCGGTGACCTCGTCATGAAAGGCTACTACAAGGCGCCCGAGAAGACAGCCGACGCCGTCGTCGACGGCTGGCTGCACACCGGCGACGTGGGGCACCTGGACCGCGACGGGTATCTGCGCATCACCGACCGCAAGAAGGACATGGTGATCAGCGGCGGCTTCAACGTCTACCCGAGCGAGGTCGAGCAGGTGATCTGGGCTCACCCCGCTGTGCAGGACTGCGCCGTGATCGGTGTGCCCGATGCCGCATGGGGCGAGGCGGTGAAGGCCGTCGTCGAACTGACGCCCGGCATGCAGGTCTCGGACGGCGAGCTGATCGCCCTGTGCAAGCTGAAGCTGGGCAGTGTGAAGGCGCCCAAGTCGGTGGACTTCGTGGCCTCGCTGCCGCGCAGTGCCAACGGCAAGGTCCTGAAAAAAGATCTGCGCGCACTCTACTGGACGGCGCAGGACCGCAACATCTGATCCGCCGAGGCGGAAAGCGAGCAACCGATGACCCAGGAAACCCTCATCGCCGGTGTCGGCATGGTGCCTTTTGTGCGCCCTGGCCGCAGCGAACCCTATGACGTGATGGCGCAAAAGGCCGTGCAAGCGGCACTGGCCGATGCCCGCATCGACTACGGCCTCGTCGAGCAGGCCTTCGCAAGTTTCGTCTATGGCGACTCGTGCTCGGGCGAGCGCGCTCTCTACCGCGTCGGCATCACCGGCATCCCGATCACCAACGTGAACAACAATTGCGCGTCGGGCTCGTCGGCGCTGTTCCTGGCACGGCAGGCCATCTTGTCAGGTGTCTCGGAGTGCGCACTGGCGGTTGGCTTCGAGGAGATGCGGCCCGGCGCGTTGGACCGCATCTTTCCCACGCATGCGGACCCGCTCGAGCACCACCGCGCCAGTGTGATCGCTGCGATGGGACTCAGCGTGCAGGAGCAAGCACTGCCGCCCGCGCTGCTGATGTTCGGCTCTCAGCTCGAATGGGCTGCGCGTGAATTGCAGCTGACCGATGAGGTGTTCGCGCGCGTGGCCGTGAAGGCGCGCGCGCATGCGAAACACAATCCCTTCGCGATCTTCCGCGATCCGCTGAGCGTGGATGAAGTCCTGGCCGCCCCAACCGTGTGGGGGCGCTTACGCAAGCTGTATGCCTGCGCACCAAGCTGCGGTGCCGCTGCGGTGATCCTGTGCAGCTCCGATTTCGCCCGGCGCCATGGCCTGCGCGCCGAGGTGTCGATCCTCGCTCATGAGATGGGCAGCGACATCGCCACCGACCTTGACCCGCCCAATGTGCCCGATGCGTTGAGCCGAGCCGCCACGCGCCGTGTTGCGGATCGTGCCTACGCGCGCGCGGGGGTGGCGCCAACGGACATCGACGTCGCGGAGGTACACGATTGCTTCGTCAGTAACGAACTGCTCAGTTGCGCGAGCCTGGGCTTTTGTGCCGAAGAAGATCTGGCCGGCTTCGTCCTAGAAGGGCGCAATACCTATGGTGGGCAAGTGGTGGTCTGCCCGTCGGGCGGGCTGCTGTCCAAGGGCCATCCGCTCGGCGCAACCGGGCTGGCGCAGATCACCGAGCTCGCTACGCAATTGCGCGGCCAGGCCGGCGTGCGGCAGGTCGAGGGCGCTCGCCTGGCCTTGCAACACAACGGCGGATTGGGCACGGCGGTGTCGGTGGCCATCCTGCAGCGGCGTGATTGACCCGAGATCGAACCGAAAGAGAAGAGAAAGAGAACCCGAATGACTGCTCCTGTCGTGCTCGAACGCGACGGCCATGTGGCCGCCATCGTGCTGAACCGTCCCGAACAATCCAACGCCATCGACCCGGACGCGGCGCAGGCGTTGATCGGGTGCATCGATACGGTGGCGGCCGATGCGTCGGTCCGCGCCGTGGTGCTGCGCGCTACAGGCAGGCATTTCTGCGCCGGCGGCAGCATCGCGTTCTTCGATCAGGCCGGCGCGGCGCTGCCGGCGCTGCTGGAGCAATTCATCGGTCCGCTCCACGCCGCCATCCACAAGCTGGCGACGCTGCCGGTGCCGGTGATCAGTGCCGTCAACGGGCCGGTCGGCGGCGGCGGCATCGGCCTCGCGCTGTGCGCAGACATCGTGCTGGCCGCCGAATCGATGAAACTGCGCGGCGGCTACTCAGCCCTTGGGCTCACACCGGACGCCGGTTCCTCGTGGCTACTGGCGCGCCGTGCCGGCGCAGCACGCGCCAAACAAATCTTTTTCACGAACGCCCCGCTGTCGGTACAGCAATGCCTGGCGTTCGGCATCGTCGACGAGATCGTCTCGGACGAAAAATTGGCGGCCCGCACGACAAGCCTCGCCCGTACTCTTTCGCAGGGCGCGACGGGCGCGCTCGCGCGCATCAAGCGGCTGGTCGACGGAGCGAACGAACGGTCGCTGCTGGAGCAACTCGACATGGAGCATCGGCTGATGGTCGAGGCAGCCGCATCGGTCCATGTGGCCGAGGGCATTGCCGCTTTCCGGGAGAAGCGCGCCCCGCGCTTTACCTGACGGCCTGTCCGGCTCTCCGCAATCGCTGAAAGATACTCCATGCAAATGAACCTCGATTTCCACGGCCGCCATGTCTTCGTTTTCGGTGGCACCACCGGCATCAACTTCGGCATCGCGCAGGCCTTCGCACGGCAGGGCGCCGCCGTGACCGTCGCGAGCCGCAAGCAGGAGAACGTCGACAACGCCTGCCGAACGCTTTCCGACGTCGGTGGCCCGGTACATGGCGCGTGTGCCGACGTGCGCGATTTCGACGCGGTCGGCCGCGCGTTCGAGAGCGCGGTCGGACGATTCGGGCCGGTGGATGTACTCGTCTCGGGAGCGGCCGGCAACTTCCTGTGCGCGGCGCGGGACATGTCGTCGAACGGCTTTCGCGCGGTGGTCGATATCGATCTCGTCGGCACCTTCCATGTGCTGCGCCAAGCGCACGCACACCTGCGCAAGCCCGGCGCGGCAGTGATCAACATCACCGCGCCGCAGTCCTTCGTTCCGATGCGCTACCAGGCCCATGCCTGCGCAGCCAAGGCCGGCGTTGATCAGTTGACGCGAGTGCTGGCGCTGGAATGGGGCGGCGAAGGTATTCGCGTCAACTCCATCTCGCCCGGCCCGATCGAAGGCACGGAGGGTTTCAGGAAGCTGATGGCGCCAACGCCGGAAGACCACGCCGCCGCGCGCGGCCACGTGCCGCTGCAACGCTTCGGCTCGCTCGATGACATCGCCAACCTCGCGCTATTCCTAGCTTCGCCCTATGCAAGCTACATCTCGGGTGCGCTGATCCCCTGCGATGGGGGTGGGGCCATCGAAAGCGTCAAGCCTGCGCTCGAGGCCGCGAGCCAAGCCGGCCTGTAGGCGGCAAGCATCGAGATAGCACATCCGCCGACGCGGGACTCCCGATGTCTTCAGGTCGATGAAGCGAACGCCGATACTTCACGCGCCAAAGGCATCGTAGGCTGTTTCTAGCCGCGGCCACTATCGACGCCGCGGCGCGTGTCTGTACAAGACATCCAAGTTCGAACCGTAGGGTTTCGACAATGCGCTGCACCAGCAGACTGAGCCCTTCAGTGTCCGTCGGACACCGATAGAAGTCGGCACCTTCCGCACCAATCTCGCGCGCGGTGCGGCAATGAGGGCCGAATGTCAGAGCGCCGGACTACGCTCTGGAGCAGACACACTCACGACATCATTCGACGTCTTTCAGCAAACGTCGCAGCACCTTCCCCGCTCCCGCGGTCGGCAGTGCATCCAGGAAACGCACATGCCTGGGCGCCTTGTACGGTGCCATGTTGTCTCTGCACCAGACGATCAACTCATCGGCGGCCAGTTCGGTTCCCGCCTTCTTCACGACAAAGGCTTTCACTACCTCGCCTTTGTCCACGTCCGGCTGTGCGACCACCGCCACTTGGGAAATGGCCGGGTGCTTGATCAGAATGGTCTCGACTTCCTCGGGGAACACCGGATACCCCGACACCTTGATCATTTCCTTGAAGCGCCCCATGAAGGTGAGATAGCCATCGGCGTCCATGCGCCCCATGTCGCCGGTGTGCACCCAGCCGTCGCGCAACGTGGCGGCGGTAGCTTCGGGGTTGTTGAAGTAGCCCTTAAAAACGCCGGGACTGGTCAGCACGATCTCTCCCTGCTCGCCCGCTGCCAGCGCATCGCCGGTGTCCGGGTCGAGGATGCGTATCACCACCCCCGGCACCGCCAGGCCCACCGTGCCCCAACGGATGGCGTTGGTCGGCATGTAGGTGTCGCAGCTATGGGTTTCCGACAAACCGTAGGCAGCCTCGCGCGCATGGGCGTTCGGAGCGAAGCTCTTCCACTGCAGGGCCAGCGCTTCGGTGAAGGCGATGCCGAAGCTGGTGACTGTGTTCTTGCTCAGGCTGGACAGATCGAATCGGGTGATATCGGGCTGCTGCATGCAGGCCGCGTTCATGGGTGCGATGCTGTACCACGCCGTGATTCGGTAGCGGTCGATGGCCTGCAGCGTGGCACGCGGCTCGAAACGATGCAGCAGCACGGCGGTGTCTCCGCAGAGCACCGGTACGTTCACGCCGGTCAACATACCGGCGACGTGGTACATCGGTGCGACGCATAGCTGTGTGTCATCCCGCTCCACCCCCATGGCGAAGGCCGAAGTACGCGTCTTGTACAGCGCATTGCCATAGGTGAGCATCGCGCCCTTGGGCAGCCCCGTGGTGCCTGACGTGTAGAGCATCAGCGCCAGATCATCCATGTCCAGTTCGACGGAGGCGGGTCTGGCGCTGCCGGACATCACGGCCAGAAAGTCTTCGCAGTCCGTCGGCACAACGCGCGCGTCTTCACGCGCCGTACTCAGTTCGGCGGGCAGGTCCAGTGTCGGCTGCGCGGGCAGCAGGTCGGCATAGTGCACTATGAACACGTGCGCCAGCGTGCTCACTGGCTTCACCTTCTGCACCACCGGCAAGAGGGCCGCTGCCGCCACGATCACCCGCGCGTTCAGGTCGTTCACCTGATAGGCCAGTTCATGCTCCTTGTTCAGCGGTCCGTTGGGGCACACGACGGCACCGATCTTCTGAATGCCGTAGTGCGCTACGACGTACTGCGGGCAATTGCCGAGGAACAGCACCACCGGATCGCCCTTCTTCACGCCAAGGGCCTGCAGGCGGGCGGCGAAGGCATCGCTGGCACGATCCAGGTCGGACCAACTCAGCACGGTGCCGTACCAAACCAGGGCAGCGGCATCGGGCCGTTCTCGCGCATGCATGCGCAGGTACTCGTGCAGGGGCTGGATCGGGCAGGCGGGCAGGGCTGTTTTCACCATGTCGATACTCTCTTTATGTCTTGGGGATGATGGCCGGCGGATCGAAGCAGGTCGTCGCCGGCGGTACGCCGGCGAAGCGCTCGATCTCGACGAGGCATGAATTGGCCGTGCTGCCCTGCGCGATCTCCGAAGTTCCGAAGTCGCGCGTGAGTACATTGGCGTTGCCATGCTTGTCGAGGGAGATGCCGTCGCCGTCTTCCGGCGACAGGTCCAGCCAGGCGCCGGTGGCCATCTGCAGCACACCCGGGATCACAGCATCGGAAACCACCGCCCCCGCAAGGCAGCTGCCTCGCGTGTTGAACACCCGGACGATCATCCCGGTCTCGATGTTCCGGCTTGCCGCATCGACCGGGTGAATCCGTATCGGCTCCCGCTCGGAGATCTTCAACTTCCGGCTGTGCGGCGCGTGGTCGTACTGGCTGTGCAGCTTGGAGCTCGGCTGGTTCGACAGCAGGTGCAAGGGAAACGCCTGCGCCTGGGTCGCGCCCAGCCATTCTTGCGGCTCGATCCAGACCGGATGCCCCGGCTGCCCCTCGATGCCGAAGTCGCGGATGGTCTGCGAGAAGAGTTCGATGCGGCCCGACGGCGTGCGCAAAGGCTTGCCAACCGGGTCATGGATGAACTCCGAGAAGACCGCCGCGGACTCCTGCGTCGGCACCTCGACCATTCCCTTCGCCCAGAACTCATCGAACGTCGGAAGCTTCAGGCCCTGCTCGTCGCCTTGCTCCTTGATCTGCGCATAGAACGAGCGCAGCCAATCCTCCTCCGTCTTCCCCCCCGTGAATTCTTCGAGGCATCCCAGCCGGGTGGCGAGCTCGGAGAAGACCTCGTAGTCGTTCCGCGCATCCGCATGGGGTTTCGCATGCGCTGCGGAGGCGATGACAAAAGGATCGCTGCTGGTGCCCACGATGTCGTTTCGCTCGTACGCCACGGTGGTGGGAAACACGATGTCTGCATGCTTGGCCGTCGCCGTCCACCAGGGCTCGTTGACGATGATGGTTTCCGGCACCGCCCATGCCTTGCGAAGACGGTTCAAGTCCTGATGGTGATGAAAGGGGTTACCCCCCGCCCAATAGATCAGCCGTGTGTCGGGGTAAGTGAGCGTTTGGCCGTTGTAGCGAAACGACTGCCCCTTGTTGAGCAGCATGTCCGCGATCCGGGCCACGGGGATAAACGAAGACACGGGGTTCCTGCCCTGCGGCAGTGCGGGAATCTTCACCGTGATCGACTCAAGACCGATGCCGTTGACGGCGGCATAGCCGAAGCCGAATCCACCGCCCTCCAGACCGATCTGGCCGATCATCGACGCCAGCACGACCGTCATCCAGTACGGCTGCTCCCCGTTCTCGGCCCGCTGTACAGACCACGACATAGTGATCATGGTCCGGTGCCGCGCCATATCGCGCGCCAGCTGCGCGATTTCCTGCGCCGGCACGCGGCAGATGGATGATGCCCACTGCGGTGTCTTCGCAATGCCGTCGGACAGTCCCAGCAGGTAGGCACGGAACTGGTCGTAGCCGACCGTGTACCGGGCCAGGAATGACCGGTTCGCGAGGTTCTCGGTTTCCAGCACGTAGGCCAGCCCCAGCATCAGCGCCACATCGGTTTGCGGACGGATGGGCACCCATTCGCAGGGCACGCTTGTGTCGTCCCGGATCGGGCTTATCGAGACCAGGCGCACACCCGCCTGAGCGAGCTGCCCGAGCGTGTCGCGATAGCGATGCCGTGTGACGCCACCGGCATTCACCTGCGCGTTCTTTTCCGGCAGCCCCCCGAAGGTGACCAGCAGCCGGGTGTGGCCGATCATGGACTTGAACGAGGTGTGCCGACCCGCGAGGCTGTGCATCGAGCCGACCACGCGCGGGATGATCACCTCCCCGGCGCCGTAACTATAGGAGTTGATCGATCGCGTATAGCCGCCTAGCAGGTTCAGGAAGCGATGGATCTGGCTCTGCGCATGGTTGAACCGGCCGGCACTGGCCCACCCGTAGGAGCCGCCGAAGATCGCCGTATTGCCGTGCGTCGCGCGCACCCTGTCCAGCTGCGCGGCGGCCATGTCGAGCGCGGTCTTCCAGTCGACCTCGACGAAGGGCTCGCGCCCGCGGCCCGCACCGCTCGCACGATGCTGCTTCTCGAGGAACGATTGCCGGACAGCGGGCGCGGCCACCCTCGGCCCCGTGTGCGAGCCGTCCAGGCCCTCCCAGACCGGCGCCGGCGCGGGATCGCCCGACCAGGACCGGATGCCGGACACCCTCCCCTGGTTCACGGACACGCTATAGGTGCCCCAGTGCGTGGAGACCACGCGGTTCTCTTGGACAGGCAGCATGAACGGCTCCTGCGGACTCAGGCTGCCGCCCGGCTGGAGGCCAGCGGCGGCGGCGCCTCGCCCTGCCCTCGGCCGAGTTCTTCATCGGCCACGGCTTCCAGCGAACGGTTAGTGGTGCGCGGGCCGAACAGCAGCACGGGGATGGCGAAGACGATGTAGATCGCGGCAGCCGTCCACGTCACATACTTCAAGCCACCTGCGGACACCAGTGCCGCGCCCATCACGCCGGAGACCGCGCCGCCGACCCGGGCCCCCGACATCACGATGCCGTTGCCCAGGGCGCGCAACTGCGTGGGCATCGTCTCGGGGATGTAGGTGTAGTAGGCATTGAGGACGAATCCGGCGAAGACGGTGAGGATGCCGCCGATGATGGATACAGCCCAGTAGCCGGTGGACATGCCCAAAGCTGCCAGAGTGAGCGCCGCGAACACGGACATGAAGAGGATGGTGTTCTTGCGCTCCCACCGATCCAGAAATCGCATGGCGAGGAAAGGCATGGCGCCGTAGACCACGGTCCAGATGAACAGGATGAAATACGCGTCCTTCTGCGCGTACTTGAGGTCGTACACCAGTGCGTAGATGCTCCAGTTCGCCCAGGTGTAGTACGCGAGGTAGACCCCGAAATAGGAAACGAAGAGCACGGCCAGGTTGCGTAACACGGACCTGTTCTGGAACAGGTCGCGCAACGTCGGCTGCGCTGCGGCGTACGGTACAGCCGACACCTGGGGCGTGGCGAGCGGGCCCTGGCGCAGCGCACGCGCTTCCAGCCGGCTGACGATCTTCTCGGCGCGGTCGACTTGTCCGCGTGCCACGCACCAGCGCACCGACTCCGGCAGGCAGAAGTGCACCAGCGGGGCGATCAGCAGACCGATGCCGCCTGCGAGGAACAGGTGACGCCAGGTGTCCGGCCCGCCGGTCGGCAGGTAGAACATGGCCAGCGCCGCCGCAAGCACTGCCGCAGCAGTGAGCCCCATCGTCACGACCGACAGGAAGCGCCCGCGCGCGCCGCTTGGAAACATCTCGGAGACGTAGACCAGCAGCACCGACGTGGCCGCCTGCACTCCGAGGCCGGTGATGAAGCGGGAGCCCAGGATCAGTTCGTACCCGGGCACGAAGGCGGTCGCCACCACGCCGAGCGAATACATGACCGTGCCCCACACCAATACCGGGCGACGCCCCCATCTGTCCGAGAGCCAGCCGCCGACGAGCGCGCCGATCACCATGCCTACGTAGAAGGCGCTGCTGATGAAGCCGATCTGCTCGGTGCTCATGCCGGTGTGCGCCTTGATGGTCGGACTGGCATAGGCAAAGATGGCGTTGTCGTAGTACTCCAGCATCATGTTGAGCGCCAGCAGAGCGGCCCAGACGTAATGCAGCCGCATCGTGGGCAGGCGGTCGAATCGCGCCAGCAAGAACGAAGGGGCGATTCCGGCAGAGGTTGGCCTCGTCTCGTCAATACGGTTCATCATTTGTCTCCATCAGCGTTTCATCTGTTGTCTGGTTTTGTGCTGTGCCGCCACGCCCACGGAACACGCGGACGCAGCCATCCCCCGCATGCGGGGCGATGCGCTCTTCGTGGAAAGGCCGCGGCTGATGCCCGCGGCCTGCAGGCCGGGGCCTAGTCTGCGCCGCAGCCGACCACAGCGACCGCGCGGACCTCGACCAGGTACGCCGGGTGGGCCAACTGGGTCACGCCCACCCCGGTCCACGACGGGTAGCGGTCGGGCAGGAACTCGTCCTTGACCTTGGCGAACGCCTGGATGTCCGGGCCTTGCATGTCCATGTGGAAGGTCATGATCTCGACGACATCGGCCAGTGTGGCGCCGGCCTCCTCGAGGACGGCTTTGAGGTTCTGGAATGCCAGCCGGGCCTGCGCGGCCATGCCCTGGCCGGGCTTGCCCGTCGCCACGTCGAAACCGACCTGGCCGGACACCCAGACCATGTCGCCCACACGGGTGGCCGACGAGAAATGCAGCTGGTCGTAGTGCTTCGCCTTGACGGACGCGGGGTTGATCATTTGTCGCTTCATGGTGGTGGTACTCCTGGTGATGTCAGATGCCGGCAACCTGGCGGAAGATGGGCGAGCGGAACGAATCGCCCTGGCTGAAATGAGCCATTTCCTTGCGAAAGAGCGGACCGACGCGGGCATAGCTCGGCTTGCAAGTGGGCAGTTCCCGAAAGGTGGCGTCATCGCCGAAGAAGCGCATCACCAGGGTGTGACGGGTGGGGCAGCCGGCGTCGACCGGGGCGCCGCCGTGCAGCGAACGCGGGTGCAGGAACACGATGTCACCGGGGTCGATGTCGAAGGAGACGATGTCCCACGACGTAGGGTCACGCGCCAAGTCCTTGTCGATGTGCGGCAGGCGGGGGTAGGTGCCGTCGCCGTAGAGCGGATCCGTCGGATCGTCGGCGCTCATGAAGCTGGCGCCGTCGTACTGGATGCCCAGGTGCGAACCGCGCACGATCTCCAGCGAGTTCCTCTTGGGAATCTTCTGGAAGGTGATCCAGGCGTTGCCCCAGTGGCGGCCGGCCCAGGGCAGATTGGCCGTGTCCTGATGCCAGGGACCACGACCGCTCTTGCCTCCTTCCTTGGCGAAGATCTCCTCGGCGAAGTACCAGACGTTCTCCGAGCCCCACAGCTCCTGGAAGATCTGCCCGAAGGGCAGCGACGCTGCCAGTTCGTCCAGCTTGGCCTTGGCCTCGGGGTTGGCATTGTCGATATGGGTCTCCAGCGCAGTCCCGTTCAGGCCCCGGTAGACGTGGGGACCGGGGTTGGCCATGTCCCACTTGAAGGCGCCGTAGCACCGGGCCAGTTGGGTTTCGTCGAGACAGTTCTTGAAGACGGTGGCACCGTCGTTGCGGAACTGGTCGCGCATCTCGGGGGTGGTCAGCATGGTGAGGCTCCTTTGTGATCGGGCAGCAGAAATTTCCTTGCCCTGGATGCCTCACTGTAGCCATCCATCCAATTTTACACAACAGTCGTTCTGTTAATGAAATCCCATATTTACATGACACTCGTTGTGTAATATTTAGACCCCCCTAAGGGGAAACGAAGCTGACGCGAGGAAAGCTGTTGCCAGAACATGACGGCCACGACTGCACCGCAGCGAGGGGTCGCTGCGAATTCTCGTGTCGGGTATCAGGGGCAATCGGCCCCCACGGCACCATCGCGGCCGGCGCCGAAGCGACGCGCAGCATCGCTGCGCGCGCAGAGATGACAGTGCGGCCTAGCCGGCGTTCGCGCTGCGCGATCCGGGTGCGGGTTGCACGCCAGATGCCGGAGCGATCAGGACGCCTATAGCGTCGATGAGCGCCCGGATCCGCTTGGAAGTGAAGCGCTTGGGCTCGACGGGATACATCAGCATCCAGCCGTCCCCCATCGCGCTGAGTTGATCGGCAAGCAGGTCGGCCGGAATGTCGCAGCGAACGCTCCCTTGCTCCTGCGCTTCCTTGAGGATCGACGTCTGGATTTTGCGAAATTGCGCATAGCGCCGGGCGATCACCTCGGCGAATGCGGGCTCATACCGCCCCTGCGCCAGCAACTCAGAAGTCGCAGGCCAGAACCGTGTGTTGCGCTCGTTCAGCTGCAGCCAGTGTTCGAAGAGCAACCGGATGTCACCCTTTTCCCGGACCGACTCCAGCATGGCATCGAAGCGATCGAACGCGCTTTCCAGCAACGCGACGATGAGCTCCTCCTTGTTTGCGAAGTAGTACGTCACGGCACCGGTCGAGTGCCCGGCGTACTGCGCGACCGTGCGCAGCGATGCCTTCGCATAGCCTTCCCGTGCGATCACCGATGCCGCAGCCCTGAGCAACTCCTTGCGCTTGATTTCGGGGTCGCCGGCGGGGCGCCCCCTTGTCGGCGTCTGCCCACGCTCCCCGGCGCCGTGCGCTGGCTTGGTCTTCTTATCTGACATCGTTGAGGTCATCCACGAACAACTTGCACATCCATATCCATTCCTCGTGGACCGAAGCGATCGGTTTCGTCGGCCAAGATCCCACGGTACTCAGTTTAGTAGGCGCCCATGGGCACCACGAAGACTGCCATCAAGCGGTGCGATAGACACCCCGCCCGTCGACCTGCACCTGCCCGTCGGCCAGCAACTCGACCAGGTGTTGCGAGATGGTGCGGGTCTCCGCATCGACCACCCAGGGGCTTTCATAGCCCGGCGGATACAGCATCCGATGCTGGGCCAGCTGCGCCAGCGTCTTTGGCGATTCGCGCAGCAGGTCCAGCAGCCGCTGCGCGCGCTCGTCGAACTTGGCGGCGAAGGCCGCGAGATCGCGCAGAAATCGCTCTCTCTCGGTGTACACGCCACGGTGGTGCGAGGTGACCCACACCTTGGCCGGAATGTCCGGCAGCCGCGCCAGACTGCGGCGGAAATCCCGCAAGCTGGAGCCGGCGTCGCCGTAGTAGGGACCGAAGCCGGTCAAGTCGATGTCGCCGATGAATGCAACGCCCTCCGGCTCGACCAGCAGCACGGTGTGGCCGGCCGTGTGGCCGGGCATGTGAAAGGCCCGGATGCCCGTCCGGCCCAGGTCCCACCTCGCACCGTCCACGTAGCCTCTTGCATCAGGTCGCGGAGCATAGAAGAAGTCGCGTTGGAACTTGGCGAGCATGTCTTGGATGACGGCCGGATCGGTCATGCCGAAGGCTTTGAGCATGCCGTCCCAACCTTGCGCCGCAGGCAAGTCTGCTTCGTGCACATGCACCGCCGCGGCGGGCAGACGGTGCAGCCCAGCCATGTGGTCTTCGTGCACATGCCCCATGACCACCAACTCGGTGGCGTCGAACTCGGGACCGATGTGGTTGGCAACGATCGGCGTATCGAAAGCGGCGCGCGTATCGGTGCCACGTATGAGCACTTGGTTGCCATCGGGATACTTGCCATTCTTCTCGCCGAAGAAAACCGAGACGCGGCCAAAATCAATGCGGCTGACGGCAGTTAAAGGATCGGTTTGGTGGAAGACAGCGCTCATGCTGCCTCATTCCTGGTCATGCCGAACAGCCGATCGATGCATCTCATCCCTCTGCAAAGAGGCAATGTCCCATTCTCTTGGTCCCACCGCATGCCCCTTCTCCCCTGCATGGCAACTATCGAAGTGAAGCGACCTCGACGAGGGCAGCTTCGCTCCCAGTGGAATCTCCCGTCTGATGCTTGCATGGCGCGACCTCCCAACTCAAAGCAAAAAGTCAAAGACTAGCAAATCACATGATTTTTTACAACGATCGTTTTGCGAATGCATGAGCGACGAACAAGGCCACCGATGCGCCACAGCGGGATCAGACCAAGGGCCGGTCTTCTCCGCGGAACGAGCAAGACCACAGCCCCACGGGTTCCGGCTTCCTATGAATTTCCTATCTAGTCCAATCGCACTGAAGGGCGCAGTCGTGCATTCAGCAGGTCCACCAGCCACAGCAGGCTGCCTCGAGCGAAGCCATGCAGCCTGGCCTGATGGCTCCGATACAGCAGCACGTGGCTGAGCTGGGCCAAACGTCCTTTGAAGGTCACACCTTTGAACATGCCCGTTTTTCCCAGCGAACCATAGGCGTCGTAATCGGCCAAGGAAACCAGGGCACCGAAGTCGGTGTGGCTGAAATCCGGCACCTGCGTGCAGTACTCAAGCGCAGCAGGCAGGTGACGAATCAGGTGCTGCGCCTGCTGATGCGCCACCTGTGCTGTGGGCGGCAACGGCAGATCACCGCCGATAGGCACTAGGCTCGCGCAGTCGCCGACAGCATAAATGGAAGGATCGAGCGTTGTCTGCAGCGAGGGACGCACCAGCAACTGGTTGCTTCGGTTATCGGAGGGTTCGGTTGCGACGCACAGCAGACGTTCAGCGGGCCACACTGACAGCAACCTGTCTGGAGGGGGCGTACACGAAGGACAGCTATGCAGCGATTGCCGTAGTCGGGATCGGAACAATCGATGTCTGCAACGAGGCCAATACCCGACAACCAAGGCAGTGTGAATCGCTGCGGGGCTCAGTCCAGATCGGGCTTCGTAGGTAGGGTCAGTACGCCGACGCATGCCCTCGGCGCCCACCGAAGTTGCGCGCTTCGGCGGCCAGAGGGTGCGAGAAACCAGCAGGAGGACACCGTATCCATTGAATGCATCAGCGCGTGTCGAATCCTTCCCGCGCCACCCAGAACGGGCGACGCGCGTTCTCTTCGCGAATGCCTTCACAGACCAGCCTGTGCCAACACTGCTGCGTACACAGCGCCACGACGCCTAGCTAGGTGACGTGCAGGTGAAGCTGGACGCCGCGTCGGGATCGCCGGTGCCGTTGTACTTTGGAAACTGCGGGTGCCTGCACATCGGCCGCTGCATGCCCTTGCCCGGCTCGACGCTGCGCGTGGCCACGATCTCGCGGGCGCTGGGATGGGTGCCGGTTTCGATCCAGTCGAACATCGGGGTGATGAGGTCGACGCTGTCCGGGCCCTTGCCGCCTGCCGGCGTGGCGGCGCAGTGGTCGTTGCCTGCCAGCACGTAGTACTCGACGAACCGGTCGGCCGCGGCCTGCCCGCCCGCTGCGGCGACGACCTTGCGGTAGTAGTCCGTGGTGTTGTTCTGCGTGATCAGCCAGTCGGTGGTGCCGTGCATGAGCAGCATCTTGCCGTTGCGGGCCCGGAACCCGCTCAGGTCGGGGTTGACTGCATCGATCAATCGGGCGAGGTGGTCGAGTCGGTTCGTGTACTGCAGCGGGTCGACGTTCAGCGGGTCTGCGGACGGGTCTTGCGCCACGAAGTACTTCATGTAGTCGCCGCCGAGAATCTGAAACGTGGTGCCTCCGATGGCCTGCCACGATGCGTCGTCGGCGGTCTCGCCGCCGACATAGGGAAAGGCCGGCCATGTGTAGCGACCACCCGCCACATCGGTGGGCTCGTACAGGACCTTGGCGGACGCCAGCTGCGCGTCGGTCAGGCAAGAGTCTGCGTCGGCGCCCGTGCATCGGAGCTTGGCCAGATCGGGCTTGCAGGCCTCGGGGTGGCTGATGATGCCGTCCTTCAGGCCGTCGAGTGCATCGCATTGGGACTGCATGAAGTTCGCGAGGGTCTTGACCTTCGGGATGCTCAGGCCCGCCTCGGGCTGGGCCAGCTGCTTGAGTATTTTTTGATACCAGAGGAACTGGCCCGTGTAGGCATTGGCCGGGGCGCGCGCAATCACGCCGTCGAACAGATCGGGATGCCGTTGCGCCTGGATCAACGCCTGACGCCCACCGCCCGAACAGCCCTCGTAGACAAACTTCGAGCGGCCGACCGATTCGCCATAGCGCGAGCGGAGCACGGCCTTCGCCGATGCAAGCACCTTGGGCACGGCACCGTCTGCGTAGTCCTGAAGCAACTGGGGGTCCATAGCGAAGGAGCCATTGGGATGCTTGGCCGCATCGTGTCCATGGTTCGTCGCGATGGTCGCGTAGCCGCTTTCCGCGACGCCAGGACTGTAGGCGCTGGGGTAGATGGCGCCGTCAAAGCCGCCGCCGCCGATGAACAGGACACGCTGGTTCCAGCTGCTGGGCAGCTTGACTTCGAAGGCGAGTTCCGGCGGCATCTCGCCGCGCACGGTGCAGGTCTCCGGCGTGGTGTCTGTCTGGGGCGTCAGCGTCGCCTGCGTGATCGTGGCGCCTTCGAAGGCCCGGCTCAGGAAGCTGTTGCACGCGGCCTGCGCGCTTCCGGCAGCGGACGGGAACAGCGCGGGTGGCGAGTTGCCACCACCGCTGCCGCCGCAGGAAGCAAGCAGCGCCGCAGCAGCCACCACGGACCACGAGGTGATGCGCCGGTGGGTGTCGCGTCGGCATGTGAGAGGGGCCATCTTCATTCTTTGTCTCCTTGTTGGGGCAATGCCCCCGTGAACGCGCACGCTGGCGCGGAAAGCACTCATGCGGCGGGCGTGAAAAGCACCGTGCCCTGCGCGAGCACGCTGGTCCTGTCGTCTGCGCTCTTGATCGCACCTTGCAATTCGAGAACGCAGCCGCCCTTCGAATGCGCGGCCATCGACGTCACGCGCCACTCGATGAGTACCGTCTCGCTCGCCCGTACGGGACGCAGCAGGTCGACCGAGAAGTTCATGCCCAGCACCTTCCCCCTCGTAGCGAAGTGGCTGGCGGTCAGCCCCATCAGCAGCGAGGTGGTGTGGGTCGCACTGGCGATCAAGCCGCCGAAGCGCGTGCCCTGTGCAAACGCGGCATCATGGTGCAGCGGGTTCTCGTCTCCCGCGGCCAGCGCGAAGGCACGCACTTGCGCTTCGTCGAAGGTGTGGGGTCGCGAGAAGCGATAGCCGGGCCCGACAGGCCCCAGGGCCGCGGCCGCTTCGCACTCAGCCATGGCTCGCGAGCCGGGTGATGGCGTCCTGACTTCCGGCCTGCTGGCGCAAGCGGAACTTCTGGATCTTTCCCGTGGCCGTCTTCGGCAAGGGGGTGAAGATCACGCGGCGCGGACACTTGAAGTGCGCCAGCCGCTCGCGGCAGAACGCAATGATCTCCTGCTCGGTGGGCGCGGCGACACCGGCCTTCAGCTCGATGAACACGCACGGCACCTCGCCCCACTTGGGGTCGGGCTGCGCCACCACGGCGGCATGCAGCACCGCCGGGTGTCCATGGATGACGTCTTCGATTTCGACCGACGAGATGTTCTCGCCGCCCGAGATGATCACGTCCTTCGACCGATCGGTGATCTGCGCATACCCGTTGGCATGCAGGACCGCGACGTCGCCGGTGCGGAACCAGCCATCGGCGAGCGCCTTGCGCGTTGCCGCCTCGTTCTTGAAGTAGCCCATCATCACGGTGTTGCCGCGCAACATGAGTTCCCCAGCCGACTTGCCGTCGGGCACGACGGGCTCGAGGGTGTCGGCGTCGCCGACCATGAGGCCTTCGAACATGGCGGCGCGCACGCCCTGGCGCACGCGCAGCGCGCCCTGCTCGACGGGCGCCAGATCGTCCCAGCCGTCCTGCCACACGCAACTCACCGGCGTGCCCGAAACCTCCGTGATGCCGAAGACGTGCTCTACGTCGAAGCCCATCGCCAGCACCGCATTCAGCACGGCGAGCGGCGGTGGCGAGCCGGCCGTGAGCACGCGCACGGGGCGCGGCAGCCGGGTGTCTTTCGCCGCGTCCGCGAGCATCGCCATCACGACCGGCGCTGCGCAGAGGTGATCGATCTGATGGCGCTCGATGGCCTCCAGCACGGCGTCGGCAGACACCCGGCGCAGGCAGACATGGGTGCCCACCGCCGCAGTCACGGCCCAGGTGAAGCACCATCCGTTCGCGTGGAACATGGGCAAGGTCCACAGGTACTTCGGGGCCCGTGGCATCGCCCAGTTCGTGATCTGCAGCAGGCTCATGAGGTAGGTGCCGCGATGGCTGGCGACCACGCCCTTGGGGTCTCCGGTCGTGCCGGAGGTGTAGTTCAGGGCGATGGGTTGCCACTCGTCGCTGGGCCAGCGACCGGCAAAGTCCGGGTCTCCGTTCGCCAGCAGCGATTCGTAGTCGGTCTCGCCGATGGGTTCGCCGGGTGGTGCGAGGTGGTCGTTGATGTCGATGACCGCAGGCGCACGGTCGAGCAGCTTCAGCGCTGCGGCCACCGTGGCGGCGAACTCGCGATCGACCATCAGCAATTTGCACTCGCCGTGGCGCAGGATGAACGCGATGCCTTCGGCATCCAGGCGATGGTTGATTGCGTTGAGCACCGCGCCGGCCAGCGGAATGCCGAAGTGGGCCTCCAGCATGGCCGGCGTGTTGGGCGCGAGCACCGAGACGGTGTCGCCCGGTTCGATGCCTCGCATCGCCAGCGCGGACGCCAGGCGATGGCAGCGCTCGCGCGTCTGCGCCCAGGTTCGCGTCAGCTCGCCGTGCACCACCGCCACGCGGTTCGGATGCGCGAGCGCCGCGCGGTCGAGAAAGCCCAGCGGCGTGAGCGGCACATGATTTGCCGCGCAGCGTTCGAGGCCCCGTGCATAGGATGGCGCGCTCATGCGGTGGTCTCCTTGGAGGTGTCGTGGAAGGTCGTAAACGCGGAGACTGGCTCGCGCTCGGTGACGAGCGAGTTCTCGACCGACGAGGTGTCGGCGTAGCCCAGGCTCATGCCGCAGACCAGCATCTGGCCGGCGGGAATGTCCAGCAGGTCCGCGATCTGGCGATGGAATTTCAGGAACGCGGCCTGCGGGCAGGTGTGGAGGTTGCGGCCGCGCGCGGCCACCATCACGCTCTGCAGGAACATGCCGTAGTCCAGCAGGCTGCCCTCCTCGAGTTCGCGGTCCACCGTGAAGAACAGGCCCACGGGCGCATCGAAGAAGCGGTAGTTGCGACCGTGCTGCAGGTGCATGCGCTGCTTGTCGCCCTTGGCGATGCCGAGCAATCCGTAGAGGTCCCAGCCGACCTTGCGGCGCCGCTCCAGGTAGGGAGAACACCATTCGCGCGGGTAGTAGTCGTAGGGCTCGAGCAGCTCGCCCGACCGGCCGGGATCGTCGTCGAGCACGGCAATCGCCGCCGACAGACGGGCCTTGGCAGGCCCCGTCAGCACATGCACATGCCAGGGCTGCATGTTCATGCCGGAGGCGCTGTAGCGCGCCGTCGAGAGGATCGCCTCGACCTCTTCCCGGGGCACCGGCCGGGGCAAGAACGCCCTGACGCTGCGCCGGGTGGCAATGGCCCAGTCGACCGCTCCTTGCAGCGCGTGTGCCTCCAGCGGTGGCGCCATCATTCGGTTCATTGAGGTTTCCTTGCTATTTCGAAGCCGGGCGAATCGCCCCGTCCACACGGCCCACTTCGCCGGAGGCCGCGCGCGCGGCCTTGGCCTGGGTCGACGCGGCGCGCGACTGGTTCACGAACGACACCGCTGCCGCGCCGATGACGCCGGCCAGCGCGATCGCCATGAAGTTCTGCTCGATGGGCAGGCTCAGCGACACGAGCCAGCCGATCAGGATCGGCGCGGCAATGGCGCCGATGCGGCCGACACCCGAGGCAAAGCCGACACCCGTCGAACGCACGGCCGGTGGATAGAAATCGCCGGCGTAGGCATAGGCCAGCAGTTGCGTTCCGAGCGTGGACGCACCCACCACGAACACGGCAACGAACAGCAGCTCGGTCGATTTCGTGTACGCGAGCGCGGCCAGCGACGCAGCCCCGACCACGTAGAACGCCACCAGCACATGCTTGATGTTGAACTTGTCGCTCAGCAAGCCGCCGCCGATCGCGCCCACGATCGCACCGACGTTGAAGACGATCACGAAGTTCAGGGCCGAGCCCAGGCTGTATCCCGCCATGGCCATGAGCTTGGTCAGCCAGGAGTTCAGCGCGTAGACCATGAACAGCCCCGTCATGAAAGCCACCCAGATCATCACGGTGCTGAACGCGCGTCCGGCGTCGAACAGGGTGCGCACCGGCGCGTCGTGCAGGCGTTCGGTGGACGCGCCGACATACACGGTGCCGGCTGCGTTCGGCTGCTCCGGCGCGAGCTTGGCCGCGATCTCCCCGAGCTGCCGCCGGTCACCCTTCTTGAGAAGAAACGACAGCGATTCGGGCATCGTTTTCAGGATGAGCGGAATCAGCAGCACGGGCAGGCCGGCCACATAGAACACCCATTGCCATCCGTGGCTCTCGATGAGCTGCTTGGCAGTGAGCGCAACCAGAATGCCGCCTACGGAGTAGCCCGCGAAAACCATCGTCACCAGGCGCGTGCGCAGCTTCGCCGGTGCGAACTCGCCCATCTGCGCGGTCACGATGGGCAACACCCCGCCGATGCCGAGGCCCGCGATGAAGCGGGCGACGCTGAAGCCGATGGGTTCGGTGGCCAGCCCGGTCAGCGCCGTGAAGACACTGAAGAGCGCCACGCACACCGCGATCATGCGAGGGCGGCCGATGCGGTCTGCCAAGGTGCCCAGGAAGATCGCGCCCAGCATGGTTCCGAACAACGCCGACCCGGCCATGACGCCGGCGCTCGTGGCGTCGACGCCCATGTCTTTCATGATCGATGGCAGCGCGGCGCCCACGACCGCCAGGTCATAGCCGTCGATGACCAGGATCAACACGCACCACCAGAGCACGAGCCCGTGAAAGCCGTTGAACCGGGAGTGCCCCGCCAACGCGTGAATATCGACCTGCTTGCCGGCCTGCTGCATGTTTTCGTCTCCTGTCGTTTGATCTGTCGCGAGATGCGATGTCGACGGGAGGTTAGTTCTGCAGGCGGCACGCTTCCATGCCCGCGCGTCTCGATCTGGATGGGGCGTTCGGACATGTCGGCATCCCTGCCGGACGCCGGAGCTTCGGCTTATTGCGGCGCGGGTGCGGACGAGCGATAGGCGCCCGGGCTGACGCCTGTCCATTTCTTGAAGGCGCGATGGAAGGCGCTGGTTTCCTGGAAGCCAGTGCGGGCAGCGACTTCGGCCACCGTCAGCGACGCGCTCGACAAGAGGTCGATGGCGATGTCCCGCCGCAGGTCGTCCTTCACGCGCTGGTAGCTCACGCCCTCCTGCTGCAAGCGGCGTTGCAGCGTGGTGCCGGAAACGCAGAGTTCCTGTGCGAGCTTTTCGAGTTCGGGCCACGCCTCGGGCATCTGGCTTCGCAACCTGTTGCGCACCTGGGCGCTGGTGCTGGCGTCGTTACGGTACTTGACCAGCAGGTTGGCCGGCGCTTCCCTCAGGAAGTTGTCGACCGTGGCGGGCGACTCCGCAATCTTCAGGTCCAGCAGATCGCTTGCGAAACTGATGTGCGTGGTCTCGCCATTGAATTTCACGCTCTCGCAAAAGCGCGTTCGGTAGTGGCTGTCGTCGCCGGGCAGCGGGCATCGGAACTGCATCTCGCGCAGGGGAATGCGCCGGTGCACGAGCCAGCACGCCAGCCCATGGACGAGGATGAACCAGGTGCCGTAGCCGAACAACCGGCGCAGCACGCCGCCGTCATGCAGCACGACGCGCGCCTCGTCGCCGTCGCAGACCAGCTCGCCGCGGAAATCGTCCAATGTGGCGTGGAGGAACCTCAGGATGCGGCGCAGCGCGTGCGCCAGGTTGTCGGCGTTGACGGCGGCGCGCGTCATCAGCGCATAGCTGCCGCGGCGAAGCCCGTGGCTGTCGAGGCCGAAGAACTCGTCGTCCATCAGGTCGGCCAGCGCCACCCACATCTGCGAATACGCCGCCGCCGAGATGCGCGCACGCGGCGCGTTCAACAGCTCACGATCAATCTTGGCGCTTTCGAGGACGCTGCTGATGTCCATGTTTCTCAGCGCCGCGGCGTGGATCGCCTCGTGCACCAGTTCAATGGACACGGTTCCCTTCAAGCCTGCAGACTTCATACGCACTCGCTCAAGAATCAGTGGTGGGGCGAGCTCTTTATAAGCGCGTTTCGCGCTGTGCAGGATGCGGCGCCTCAGGGGACCCGCAGCGTCTGCAGCAATGAGATGCCGCCGACCTCTGTCGTGGGCTGTCGCGGAAGTTGTGCGACTAGGTGCTCTGGGAACCGGAAGCGCCAGGCGTCATCGAGGAAAGCCTCGACAGGACGGCGCTGCGGCAGACATCCAGAATTTCATCGGCCAGTGGCGAGTCGTCAGGACACGCCCGCGACAGCACGATGGCACCGACTGCCTGCGCAATGAGGTCGATCCGCCTGGCGCGTGCGTCGCCGCCCTGATCGTCCTCCTCTGGCGCGTCGAACTGGTTTCCCAGGGTCACCAGCAGGTTTTCAATGCCGGTCGCAAACGCCGTCTTGATCGACTCCGGTTGGCGCGCAGCATCTGCACACAGGGCGGCCATCGTGCAACCGTCACCCGGTGCATCTCGGTGTTCACGGGACAGATAGTGATGGACAAATGCCATCGCATCGACGCCTTCGGCCTTGGCGGCCGTCTGCGCAAAACCGCAAGTCGCGGCTTGCGCCATCAGGTCGGCCTTGGATTCGAAGTGCTTATAGAACCCGCCGTGGGTAAAGCCTGCGAACGCCATCAAGTCCGCAATCCCCACCCCGTCGTAACCACGCTCGCGAAACAGCGTGGAGGCCGTCTCGACGATGTGCGCCCGGTTCGCCTGTGCCTGCGCCTTGGTGACCTTCATGTCCAGGACCTCTCTAGATGTGCCATCGGTGAAGCCATGAATATACATTGATGTCGATCATCATCAAAATCCTTGACATCAAAGATGATGATCGACATCATTAAGCCAACTTACCTTGGAAGGCTTCCGAAAATGAGCGATACCCACCTGACCGCACCCACCCGCTTCGTCGAAGTGGATGGCGAAAAATTCGCCTATCGCCGCTGGGGCAACACCTCCAGCGGACAGCCCCCTCTGTTCTTCGTCCAACATTTCCGCGGCGGCCTGGACCACTGGGATCCCCTGTTGACCGATGGTCTGGCCGCAGGCCGCGAGGTCATCCTTTACAACGGTCGCGGCATTGCCTCCTCGACCGGCACGCCCCGCAACCGGATCGAAGACATGGCGGACGACATCGCCCTGGTGATCCGGGCGCTGGGTCTGTCCCAGGTCGATCTGCTTGGTTTCTCGATCGGGGGCTTCCAGGTGCAGGAGGTCGTGCTGCGTCACCCGCAACTGGTTCGAAAGCTCGTCCTGCTCGGCACCGGACTGCGCGGCGGCGATCCGAAGATGGAGCCCAGGGTGCTGGAGGTCGCGCCGAACCCCGTGCCGACCGCGGATGACTTTCTCTACCTGTTCTTCGGCCGCTCGGAAGCTGCCAAGCAGGCGGGTCTGGCCTTCTGGGAGCGCCGCCACCAGCGCGCCGACCAGGACCCGCCCAGCTCGATGGCCGTCGCTCAAGCCCAAGCCGAGGCGCACGCCGCCTACCTGCAGCCGTTGCCGGGTGCGAACCCCTATGCCTTCCTGAACGCCGTCACGCAGCCCACCCTGGTGCTCAACGGCGTCGACGACATCATGATTCCCACGATCAACTCCTGGCATCTGTCGCAGAACATTCCCAACGCGCAGCTGTTGATCTATCCCGACGCCGGACACGGTGCGCAGTTCCAGTGTCCCGAGCGCTTCCTGCAACACGCGATCCAGTTCCTCGAGGAGTGATGCCGTAGCGCATCCCGTCCCCGCCCGATCAACGACGACACAGCAAACAAGCATGACTGACAAGACGCTCTTCGAGCCCTACACACTTGGCTCACTCCAACTGTCCAACCGCATCGTGATGGCGCCGCTGACGCGCAATCGGGCAGGCGCTGGTCTAGTGCCCAGCGAGTACGCCGCCACCTACTACGGTCAGCGCGCCTCGGCGGGCCTGATCATCACCGAGGCCACCCAGATCTCGGCCGATGCCCAGGGCTACCAGGACACCCCGGGCCTGTACACGCCGCAGCAGATCGACGGCTGGCGCAAGGTGACCGACGCCGTTCACGCCAAGGGCGGGCGGATCTTCGTGCAGTTGTGGCACGTGGGCCGTATCTCCCACGTCGACCTGCGCCCTGGTGGCACCGCGCCGGTGGCCCCCTCCCCCATCCGCGCCGCGACCAAGACCTTCGTCAACAACGGTTTTCATGACGTCTCCGAGCCACGTGCCCTGACCCTGGATGAGATTCCAGGCATCGTCGAGGATTTCCGCCAGGCTGCGGCCCATGCGATCACTGCGGGGTTCGACGGCGTCGAGGTCCACGGTGCCAACGGCTACCTGCTGGAGCAGTTCATCAAGGACGGTGCCAACACCCGGACGGACGCGTACGGCGGCTCCATCGAGAACCGCGCGCGCCTGTTGCTCGAAGTCACGGCCGCCGTGGCGAAGGAAATCGGTGCCGAACGCACCGGTGTGCGCCTCTCGCCGGTGTCGTCGGCCGGCGCCATTTCGTCCAGCGATCCGCAGTCGCAGTACGACTACATCGCCGAGCAACTCAATGCGATGGGCATCGTCTACCTGCATGTGGTCGAAGGCGCCACCGGGGGTCCGCGCGATGCCGCACCGTTCGATTTCGACGCCTTGCGCACTCGCTTCAAGAACACCTACCTGGCCAACAACGGGTATGACCTCGAACTGGCCAACGCCCGCCTGATCGAGGACAAGGCCGACCTGTTCGTCTTCGGCCGCCCCTTCATCAGCAACCCCGATCTGGTCGAAAGGCTGGAGATTGGCGCACCCCTCGCCGCGCTGGACCCCACCACGCTGTATGGCGGTGGCGCCAAAGGCTACATCGACTATCCGACCCTCGCTGATTCCAGCGTCCGGTAGTCGTTTTTCCACGCTGCATATCGCGGCATGGACTCACCCTTTCGATCGCGAGCAAAACACATGACCTCTCATTCCACTGTTCTCATCACGGGCGCCTCGACCGGCATTGGCGCCATCTATGCCGACCGCTTCGCACGCCGCGGCCACGACCTCGTGCTGGTGGCGCGCGACAAGGCGCGGCTGGAAACGCTCGCGGCGCGCCTGCGTGAGGAAACCGGCGCTGCCGTCGATATCCTTGCGGCCGATCTGACCCAACCCGGCGACCTGGCCGCCGTCGAGACGCGACTGCGCGAGGACGCCAGGATCGAGACCCTGATCAACAACGCCGGGGCCGCACTGTCCGGCCCGTTCATCGACCAGTCGACAGACGATGTCGCCCGCTTGGTCAGCCTCAACACCACCGCACTCGTGAGGCTGGCGAGCGCCATCGCCCCGCGCCTGGTGCAGGCCGGCAAAGGCGCGATCGTCAACATCGGCTCGGTGGTCGGCCTGGCGCCCGAGTTCGGCATGTCGGTCTACGGCGCGACCAAGGCCTTCGTGCTGTTCCTGTCCCAGGGGTTGAGCCTGGAGCTCGCGCCCAAGGGCGTCTACGTGCAGGCGGTGTTGCCGGCCGGCACCCGCACCGAGATCTGGGAGCGCGCGGGCATCGATACCCGTGCGATGCCCGACCTGATGGGAGTAGAAGAGCTGGTGGATGCCGCGCTGACCGGATTCGACCGCCGTGAACTCGTGACCATCCCGCCGTTGCACGATGCCGCGCGCTGGGAAGTGCTGAACACGGCACGTCAGGCCCTGGTCGCGGACATTCGGCAGGCGCACGTGGCGGAGCGCTATCGAACCGCCGCCTGAAACGGCAAGAACGCCAGAACGGAAGGAACAGCACATGACATTCAAGGCACTGCTCGCCAGCAAGACCGGCGACACCATTTCAAGCAGCCTGGTCGACTTCAAGGAAGAGGACCTGATGCCGGGCGACGTCACCGTCGCGGTCGAGTACTCGACGGTGAACTACAAGGACGCGATGGCGCTCAGTGGCCAGTCACCGGTCATTCGCCAGTTTCCGCTGATTCCGGGCATCGACTTTGCCGGTGTCGTCGAGTCGTCGACTTATCCCGGCATCGCAGCCGGCGACCGTGTGCTGGCCAACGGCTGGGGACTGAGCCAGACGCACCACGGCGGCTTTGCGCAAAAGGCGCGGGTGAGCGGTGATTGGCTGGTCAAGGTTCCCGAGGTGTTTTCGACCCGGGATGCCATGGCCGTCGGCACCGCCGGGTACACCGCCATGCTGTCGGTGCTCGCGCTCGAGCATGGTGGCCTGACGCCCGAGCACGGCGACATCCTGGTGACGGGCGCCAATGGCGGCGCCGGCTCCGTGGCGATCGCGCTGCTGTCGAGCCTGGGCTATCGCGTGATCGCGTCGACCGGGCGTCTCGAGGAATCCGATTACCTGCGTGCGCTGGGCGCGGCGGACATCATCGACCGTCACACCCTGTCCGAAGCGGGCGCACCGATCGCCAAGGAGCGATGGGCCGGGGCCATCGATTCGGTCGGCAGCCATACCTTGGCAAACGTCCTGGCGCAGACCCGGTATCGCGGCGTGGTCGCGGCCTTCGGGCTCGCACAGGGCGCGGACCTGCCGGCATCCGTCCTGCCCTTCATCCTGCGCAACGTCACCCTCGCCGGTATCGACTCGGTCAATGCGCCGCAGCCTGCGCGGCTGCAGGCGTGGTCGCGTCTGGCCAGCGACCTGGACCTGGACAAGCTGGCACGGACCACCAAGGTGATCGGATTGGCAGAGGTTCCTGACGTTGCCAGCCAGGTACTCGCAGGGAAGGTCCAGGGGCGCACCATCGTGGATGTGAACGCCTGACCGGATCGCGCATGCCCTTCATCGACGCTCCCAACCTCTCGATCGATGTCGACGGGACTGCATTCGCGTACCGCGACCTGGGGCCGCGCGATGGCGTGCCTCTGGTCCTGCTCAACCACTGGGGCGCGGTCCTCGACAATTTCGACCCGCGGATCGTCGATGGACTTGCCCGCAGGCATCGCATCATCGCCATCGACTACCGAGGGATCGGCGCTTCAGGCGGAACAGCGCCTGTGACCATCGATGCGATGGCGCGGGATGCGATCGCGCTGGTCCACGCACTGGGCTTCGAGAAGATTGATCTGCTTGGCTTCTCCCTCGGAGGATTCGTGGCGCAGGACATCGTGCTGAAAGCCCCCGGCCTGGTGCGCCGACTCATCCTGACCGGCACAGGGCCGGCAGGCGGCACAGGCATCGAACGGGTCGGAGCGGTCTCCTGGCCGCTGATAGTCAAAGGCCTGCTGACGCTGCGGGATCCGAAGACCTTTCTGTTCTTCACCTCCACGGCCAACGGTCGTCAAGCCGCGAAAGCCTTCCTGGAGCGACTGAAGGAGCGCAAGGCGGATCGGGACAAGGAACCGATGCCCCCTGCCTTCCTGCGACAGCTGAAGGCCATCAAGGCCTGGGGCCAGCAGGCGCCCCAGGATCTGGGCGGCATCCGCATCCCTGTGTTGATCGCCAATGGCGACAACGACATCATGGTTCCCACCGTGAACAGTCACGACATGGCGCGTCGCATCCCAGGCTCACAACTGGTCATCTACAAAGACGCTGGGCATGGCGGGATTTTCCAGTATCACGGCGAATTCGTGCCCAAGGCGCTGGCCTTTCTCAATGACTGAACGACGGCATCTTTTGCAACCGGCTTCAGGCCGACTTTCCCGACCGCCCCCTGTGGGGCGGGGCTGCCCGAAGCGCATTCAATCAAACACTCTGGAAAAAGGTCGCCCATGAAAGCGTTCATCATCGATCGTTACGGAAAGAATGAAGTTGGCCGCATCGGCGAAACGCCCGAGCCCGAGGTGCGGGACGATGACGTCCTAATCCAGATCCACGCGGCGAGCATCAATGCCCTGGACTCGAAGATCAAGAGCGGCGAATTCAAATTGATTCTTCCCTACCACTTCCCCCTGATCCTGGGCAACGACCTGGCCGGTACGGTTGAGCGGGTCGGCGCTCGCGTTCGCAGCTTCAAACCGGGCGACGAGGTCTATGCGCGCCCCGACGACGATCGCATCGGCACCTTCGCTGAGTTCATCGCCGTCAAGGAATCGTCGCTGGCGCTGAAGCCCAAGAATCTCAGCATGGTCGAGGCCGCATCCGTTCCTCTGGTGGCCCTGACCGCCTGGCAGGTGCTGGTCGAAACCGCCAAGCTGAAAAAGGGGCAGAAGGTCCTGATCCATGCCGGCTCCGGCGGCGTCGGCACCATCGCCATCCAGCTTGCCAAGCATCTCGGGGCATTCGTGGCCACGACCACCAGCACGGCCAACGTCGCCTGGGTGAAGGCCTTGGGCGCGGACGTCGTCATCGATTACAAGCAGCAGGATTTCGCCACGGTGCTCCGCGACTACGACGTGGTGTTGAACAGCCTCGGCAACGGCGAGCTGAACAAATCCCTCCAGGTTCTCAAGCCGGGCGGGCATCTCATCTCCATCTCGGGGCCGCCCACCCCGGCGTTCGCCATCGCGCGAGGACTGGCCTGGCCGCTCAGGCAAGTGCTGCGCCTGTTGAGTTTCGGCATCAGGAACAAGGCAAAGAAGAACGGGGGCCACTACACCTTCGTCTTCATGCGGGCCGATGGGGCGCAGTTGCGAGAGATCACCGCCCTCATCGAGTCAGGCGCCATCCGCCCGATCGTCGACAAAGTGTTCCCATTTCAGGACACCCACAAAGCGTTGGCCTACGTCGACAGTGGGCGCGCCAAGGGCAAGGTCGTGGTGCAAGTGGTGTAGCTGCCGCCTGCCTGCGCTAGCGTCTTTGATCAGGCCCTTGCCCCGCCGACTCAGGCCATCGCACGGCCGACGCGCAAGCCTCCGGTGGCCTTGGCGTTCTGTACCCGCTCTGCATGACCAGGAGATCGACCTTGAGTTCATACACAACCGCCCGCATCGGCAAGCGCGCACTGGTGACCGGCGCATCTAGCGGCATCGGTGCGGCCATCGACGCGTGGACCCACATTTTCGCTGACGCTTGAACCGCCTGTATTCCAACGCGCACGCCTGTGGTTCTGCGCATCGGTGCGCAGAAGCGGGTCAGCGTTCGATGGAAAAGTGGGGCCAATGAGCGTGGGAATCCACATCAAAGGTCTCCCGCAGAAACGCGGAGTTCGAAACCTTCGAGATCCCGAAGGACTTCGACTACGACGTGGCCGTCCCAGCGGACGACATCAGGGCGCCTGGTCACGCCGCTGCAAGCTGGTTGCGCGATCCTGCTCGCTTCAGTGACAACCCGCAGGGAGGCGCGCATCCTTCGCACGTTGCCAGCTCACTGCGCGTCGATCCTCATCCGCGAACCTGTAGGCTTCAACCGGCTCACGAGAAAATCCAGCAGTGCCCGATGCACCGCCGTGCTGTGCCGGCGCTCCAGGTACACAGCGGACAGCCACATGTCGCTGCGAACGAACTCCGACAGCACGGGCACCAGTCGCCCGCTCTCGACGTAAGGCGCGAGCATCACCGAGGGCAAGTAGACAACGCCTGCGCCAAGCAGCGCCGCCTGGATGAGCGGACTGGCTTCCGTCGCATCCAACGGTCCACGGACCGGGACCTCGAGTGGCTGACCGTCGACTTCGAAGCGCCACTTGGGCAGCGGATTCAGATGGCTGCTGAACAGCGCGATGTGATGCGCAAGTTCGCCCGGATGAGCTGGCACACCATGCTTACGCCAGTAAACGGGAGCCGCGCAGACAGTGAGCTCCATCGATACCAGTTTTCGAACGATCAGGTTCTCATTGGCTGACGCGCCGAAGCGAAGCGCGATGTCGACGCCTTCCTCCGCAAGATCGACCATGCGGTTTGTGAGCACGAGACTGATGCTGACCTCCGGATAGTGGCCAAGAAAGGCGTTGATCAATGCCGGCAATTCGGTCAGTTCCATGCCGTAAGGCGCCGAGATGCGCACGCGCCCGCTGGGGATCCGCGCGCGGTCCTGGAGCTCGGCTTGCGTGACGTCGGCCAGTTCGAGCATGGGCCTGCTTCTTTCGAGCAGCAAGGCGCCAGCGTCCGTCAGGCTGACGGCATGGCTGGTCCGGTTCAGCAATCTGACACCGAACCGGCTCTCGAGTGCCGCGATGTATTTGCTGACGGTGCCCTTGGACAGCGAAAGATGCTTGGCCGTGCGGGAGAAGCTCCCCGAAGTGGCGACCTCGCTGAATGTGCGCAGGAGATCCAGGCTGTCCACAAATGTTCTCCTTCTTGTTGGTCAGGGCGACGCTCGGTACGAGCATCTCGGACAGGTGCTCAGACGAGCCCGAGTTTTTTCCTCAGGCCCGCATCCACCGGTCCCGCCGGCATGAAGCGGCGCAATTTCGTCAACAGAGACGCCTCCCCCGGCGGCGTGCAACGCATTCGCCACGGGCCCAGCGCCGCCTCGACGATGGTGCTCGCCACGCCGTGCGGCTCGGGCGCACTGCTCACGCTCTCGGCCACGGAGAGCGTCACCAGTTCGCGTTCGCGGTCATAGCCCGCGATCCGCGCCTTGACACGGGGCGCATTGGCATCGAGGTTGGTCCGGGTGAAGGCCGGCTGCACCAGCGTGGCACGAATGCCGAACTGGCGCACTTCATGGTCCAGCGACTCCGACAGCCCTTCCACTGCGTGCTTGGTGGCCGCATAGAGTCCCATGTACGGAGCCGGAAGCACACCGAGCACGGAACTCACGTTGACGATTCGCCCGCGGCGTTTTTCACGCATGTACGGGAGCACCGCGCGCGTCGTGCGGAGCATGCCGAAAACGTTGGTATCGAACAGCACTGCAGCCTCGGCTGTCGCGGTTTCCTCGACCGCGCCGATCATCATCATTCCCGCGTTGTTGACCAGCACGTCGATGCGCATGGCCCGGTCGATGACGGATTCGATGCCCCTCTGGACAGAGCCTTCGTCGCGGACGTCCATTTCGATGAACTCCACACCAGGCAGCGCGGGTGCCTTGCGCAACTCGCGAACGGTGCCGAAAACCCGGCAGCCTCGCGCCACGAACATTTCCGCGGCGGCACGTCCGATGCCCGAGGACGCGCCAGTCACTACGACGACTGATGAACTCGACATGACTGGTTCTTTCGATCTTGATGAATGATGATGAAGCGCATCAGTGCGCGGGCTGGGTCGCGTTGCCTGGTTTGATCCTGAACCAGATCGAATACATCGCCGGCAGGAACACCAGCGTCAGGATCGTCCCCGCGAAAGTGCCGCCGATCAGCGTGTACGCCAATGCGCCCCAGAACACCGAATGCGTCAGCGGAATGAACGCGAGGATCGCCGCCAACGCCGTCAGGATCACGGGCCGCGCTCGCTGCACCGTAGCCTCGACCACCGCGTGGAAAGGGTCCAGCCCCTCCTGCTCGTTGTGGTGGATCTGCCCCAGCAGAATCAGCGTGTTGCGCATCAGAATCCCCGACAGCGCGATGAGCCCAACCAGCGCATTGATGCCAAATGCCTGCTGGAAGATGAGCAGAGTTGGCACCACACCGATCAGTCCCAACGGGCTGGTAAGGAACACCATGACCATCGCCGACATCGAGCGCACCTGGAGAATGATGATCAGAAGCGTGACCGCCAGCATGATCGGGAACAGCGGCAGCATCGCCGCGGTCGCCTTCTCCGATTCCTCGATGGAGCCGGCCTGGACGATGCGGTAGCCCGCGGGCAGCTTGTCGATGATCGGCTGCAGCTGCTTGGTGATCGCGTTCGACACGTCCGGCGGCTGCGTTCCGTCGGCGATGTCGCCCTGCACCGTGATGGTGGGCACGCGGTCGCGTCGCCGCATGACCGGCTCTTCCATGCGCATCTCGACCTGGCCGACTTGCGACAGCGGAATGCGTTGGCCGCCGGCACCGGCGAGCGTGAAGTCCGCGATGCGGGCCGGGTCGAGACGCGTGTCGCCCGCCGAACGGGCGACGACCTGCACGGTGCGGATGTCTTCGCGCACGGTCGTCACAGGCACGCCGCTCAAGAGGAACTGCAGTTGTTGCGCCACGGCATTGGAGCTCAGGCCCACGGCCTGCAGACGGTCCTGATTCAAGGTGAAGTGCAGCGCGGGCGTGCGGGTGCCCCAGTCGGTGCTGACGGTGCGCATCATCGGGCTCGCATCCATGACCTGACGCACGTCGGCCGCGATCTTCCGCAATTCGTTTGCATCCGGCCCCGTGACACGGTAGGCCACCGGGAACGGCGAGTACGGGCCGAACACCAGTTGGGTCACCCGCAGTCGCGCCTCGGGCGCCAAGCCCTGCGCGATGGCCTCGCGCAGCCGCAGCTTCAGGGCGTCACGCTCTTCCTGGCTGGCTGTGCGGATGACGATCTTGGCGAAGGACGGGTCCGGCAGTTCCGGGCCCATGGCGAAGAAGAAGCGCGGTGCGCCCTGGCCGATATAGGACGTGACAATCTGTGCCTCGGCTTGCTTGGACAGCCAGGCCTCGACTTTCGCCGTCGCATCGCTGGTCTGCGTGATGGCCGTGCCATAAGGCATCTGCACCTCGACCAGGACCTCGGGGCGGTCGGAGATCGGGAAGAACTGCTTCTTCACAACACCCATGCCGAGGATGGACAGCACGAACAGCGCGATGACGGCGCCCGCGACCAGCCACTTGCGTGCGATCACGCGCTCGAGCACGCGACGCAGGCGGTTGTAGCGCGGCGTGTCGTAGATCGCGGCGTGGCCGCCTTCGATTTTCTTGAAGTTCGGCAGCAGCTTCACGCCCAGGTACGGGGTGAACACCACCGCCACGACCCAGGACGCGATCAGCGCGATGCCGACGATCCAGAACATGTTGCTCGTGTACTCGCCCGCAGTCGATGGCGCAAAGCCGTTGGGCATGAAGCCGACGGCGGTGACCAGCGTGCCCGAGAGCATCGGCGCCGCCGTGTGACTCCACGCATAGGCCGATGCAGCGATGTGGCTGTAGCCTTCTTCGATCTTCACCACCATCATCTCGATGGCGATGATGGCGTCGTCCACCAGCAGGCCCAGCGCCAGGATCAGCGAGCCGAGCGTGATGCGATCGAAGTTCTTGCCGGTGGCGGCCATGACCACGAAGACCACGGCCAGCGTGAGCGGCACGGCTGCAGCGACAACCAGGCCCGCGCGCCAGCCCATGCTCAGGAAGCTCACCAGCATCACGACCAGCAAGGCCGCGAAGAACTTCATCATGAATTCGTCGACCGATGCGGCGATGTTGACCGACTGGTCCGTGACCTTCGACAGGCTCAGGCCCAACGGCAGTTCGGCATTGATGGCGCGGGCTTCCGCGTCCAGCGACTTGCCCAGGTCGAGCCCGTTCCAACCCTCTTTCATCACGACGCCGATCAGCAGGGCCGGTTCGCCGCCGTTGCGGATCATGAAGGTGCTTGGGTCTTCATAGCCGCGCTTGACCGTGGCGACGTCCGACAGCTTCAGGGTGCGCCCTTGCGCGACCACCGGCGTGTCCCGGATCTTCTGCAAGGTGTCGAAGGCACCGTCCAGGCGAATGAAGACCTGCGGACCTTTGGTTTCTACCGACCCGGCCGGGCTCAGCGCATTCTGGGCATTGAGCGCGGCGAACACATCCTGCGGGCCGATGCCCAGTGTGGCCAGCCGGTCGTGCGCGAACTCGACGTAGATCCGTTCGGGCTGCTCGCCGGCGATGTTCACCTTCTTCACGCCCGGCACGTGCAGCAGCCGCTGGCGCAGCGTTTCCGCATCGCGCACCAGCACGCGCTGCGGCTCTCCCTTGGCCTTGAGTGCGAAGAGGGCGAAGGTGACGTCGGCGTACTCGTCGTTGATCATCGGGCCAATCACGCCCGCCGGAAGATTGCCCGCTTCGTCGCCGACCTTCTTTCGTGCTTGATAGAACTCTTCTTGCACCTTGGAGGGTGGCGTGCTGTCCTGCAAGGTCAGCGTGGTGAACGCGAGACCGGGCCGCGTGTAGGTCTCGGCGCGATCGTAGTAGCGCAGTTCCTGCAGGCGTTTCTCGACCTTCTCGGCGACCTGGTCCTGCATTTCCTGCGCCGTGGCGCCGGGCCAGGCCGTGATGATGGTCATCACCTTGATCGTGAAGGCCGGGTCTTCCGCGCGCCCCAGCTTGAAGAAAGCGACGAGGCCGGCCAGCGAGATCAGCAGGATCAGGAACAGGGTGATAGCGCGCTCACGGACTGCGAGCGCCGACAGATTGAAACGGCCTTCGCTCATGGACGGGCTCCGCCACCCGCAGGCGCCGCGGCCGCGCCGGCAACGCGCACCTCTTCACCCTCGCGCAGCAGGTGCGCGCCGAGTGCGATCACGCGATCGCCCTGCTTGAGCTCGCCCGTGATCTGGGCGCGGTCGTCTTCCAGCGACTCCACCGTTACCGGCTGCCAGTGCACCTTCGCCGGATCACCGGTGATGACCCAGACCCCCGGCGCCTTGCCGGCGTCGAACAGGGCGCCGATGGGCACCTGCACACCGTTCTTCGCGACGACCTTGCCATCCCCGACGTGAACCGTCACCGTGGCCCCGAGTGGCGCGTTGACCATCTCGCCATCAAGCACATAGCGCGCCTCGAAGGTCCGCGTGAGCTTGTCGGCTGCATCGGAGAGTTGCCTGAGCTTGACGGCCACCGCAACACCTTCCCTGCCGAACAGCGTGGCCTGGCCGACGGAGCCGATGACCGGACGTAGCGTTTCCGGCAACTGGACCACGGCCTCCCTGCGCCCGGCCTGCGCCAAGCGGACCACCGGCTGCCCGGGGTTGACGACCTGGCCAGGCTCGGCCAGCGTCTCGAGCACCGTGCCGTCTGCGTCGGCAACGAGTTCCGAATAACGATTGGAATTGCGCGCAACCTCGGCCTGCGCTTCGGCCGCACCGAGCTGGGCCTGGGCCGCATCCGCCGCCGCCTTGACCTGGTCGTACGCCGAGGCGGAAATGGCGCCGGTGCCGCGCAGATCGCGGTAACGCGCTTCTTCGTCGCTCGCCTGCTTTGCACGCGCCCGTGCAGCGCTGACAGCCTCCTGCTGGGCACGCGCCGCCAACCTCAGGTCGACCGGGTCGATGCGCATGAGCAACTGCCCGCGCTTGACCGTCTGGCCCGCGTCCACGAAGCGCTCCAGCACCTTTCCGGAGACGCGGAAACCCAGGTCGGTTTGAACCCGCGCGGCCACGGTGCCGGTGAACGAGCGCGATGCCGACGCGGCCGTCTGGACGGTGGCTGCGCGCACCAGCGGCGCCTGGGTGCGCGGATCGGGCGGCGCCTTGTCGTCGCAGGCGGCCAGCGCGAACGGCAAGGCGCAGACAAGTGCAGATGTAAGGAAGCGGCGCGAATGCATGAGGGGCCCATAGACGAATCGATCAGGACCCCGATTCTGATAACAGTGACCATTTTAGTCAATGGTCACGGCCGATTTATATCTTCAAGGAGATAGACTGCGCAGCACCAGACCCGACAGCTGGGCCGGCGCCTGGTCCGTGTAGTGAGCACTGAGCTGCAGGATCACGGGGTTGATATAGGGGTGCATGACCAGATAAATGGCCGCCGCCGCCTCGTCGATCGGCGTCTTGCGCTCGAAGTCGCCCGACTCGCGGCCCTGCTTCAGCAGCTCGATGAGCATCTGGCGGATGCACTCTTCATGGGCAATGGCCGACGGCCAGCGCTCGCTGGCCGCCGAGATGGCGATCTCGTAGAGCTTGCGGTCCTGGAAGAACAGGCGCAGGCCCAAATCGACAATGGCCTTGAACATACGGCGCAGCTTCTCGGGCGGGCTTTCGACCCCGTCGACCGCCACGCGGATGCCCTCCTGGATCTCGCGCAGGCAGTTCGCGCAGATCATTTCGCCAATCGCCTGCTTGGACTCGAAGAACTTGTAGATGTACGCCTTGGAGAAGCCGATGGCCTTGGCGAGGTCGGAAACCGTGGTCTTCTCGTACCCGTACTGGCTGAAGTGCTCGGTGGCCGCGACGACGATCTGCGCGCGCACGTCGTGATCGGCCGGCCCCCGCGCTACAGGCGGAGAAGAAGTTGCATTGCTCATGACCAGAGCTTACCGCCCGGACAAACAAACGACAACAAGTGACCATATTGAATTATAGTCACACACCTTTTCCTGTCCGCCGTCCCGGAGCAACCCATGTCCCAACGTACTCTTGCCCTGCCCCTGCTGTTCAGCCTCCTCGCAGGCTGCGCTGCCGGGCCTGACTATGTCCGACCTGCCCCGAGCCTGCCGGACCGCTTCATCGGCGAGACATCCCTCGACCGGCGATCCGCCACGGCCAACGCCGAGCTGGTGGCGTGGTGGACCGGCTTCGGCGATGCACGACTGGCCCGCTATGTCGAACTCGCTCTGAAACAGAATCTTGACCTTGCACAGGCATCCGCCCGCGTGGCGCAGGCCCGGGCCGGGCTCGGTGCGGCGAATGCGGCACTGCTGCCTTCAGGCAATCTCGGCGGACAAGCCGCCAGGGCCTACCAGTCGGTGGAGACGCCGCTGGGCCAGGTGCTGAACTCGCAGCCAGGGTTCGATCGCTACGGCAACGCCTACGAAGCGAGTCTCGGCGCAAGCTGGGAGCTGGACATCTTCGGCGGCCTGCGCCGGGGACGCGAGGCAGCGCTGGCCGACTACCAGGCATCGGAGGCCGGCGCGACCGCCACGCGCCTGGCCGTGGCCGCGCAGACCGCAGACATCTACATCACGCTGCGCGGTCTACAGGCCCGCCTCGACGTGGCACGGCGGCAAGTCGCCACGCAGCAGGACCTGCTGTCGAAGATCAACCTCCTCTACGGCAAGGGGCTGGCCGCCGAACTCCAACTGAGGCAAGCCGAAGGTGCCCTGGCGCAGGTCCGTGCATCTGTGCCAGTGTTGGAGGCGGGCGAGGCCGCGGCCATGAACGCGCTCGACGTGATGCTGGGCGCGACGCCGGGCGCGCACCGCTCCGAATTGGCGGCGGGGGGTGTCATTCCTGTCGCACCGCGCATCGGCGCCACCGGATCACCCGGCGATTTGCTGCGGCGGCGGCCCGACCTGATCGCTGCCGAGCGGCGCCTTGCGGCATCGAACGCGCGCATTGGCGTGGCCATGGCCGAGTACTACCCGAAACTCTCACTGGGGGGAACGATCGGCAGCGCCACGTCCGTGGCCAGCGGCAATCTGTTCACCGGCGGCGCCAGCCAGGCTGCGGCCCTGCTCGGCCTGCGCTGGCGGCTGTTCGACTTCGGGCGCATCGACGCGCAGATTGCACTCGCCAAGGGGCAGGACGCGGAGTTGCTCGCAGCCTACCGGCTCGCTGCACTGCGTGCGACCGAAGACGTGGAGAACGCCTTCTCCGCCCTGGTCAAGCGTGAAGAACAAGCCGCCTTGCTCGCGCAGGGCGAGGCATCGCTCGGTCGCGCGCGAGGGGCATCGTTCGCGGCTTATCAGCGAGGTGTCGTCAGCCTGATCGAAGTGTTGCAGGCGGACGAGAGCCTGCTGCGCGTGGCCGATGCGAGAGCGCAGGCGCAAACGGAGTCGGCGCGCGCGGCGGTCAGCGCGTTCAAGGCGCTGGGCGGCGGCTGGCAGGCTGAGCCCCTCGAAGCGGTGGCCATCCGCTCGCATTGAGACACTGAATACGTCCCGGCAACCCGGGCGATCCGACAGACTCGCCCGTTGCGCTCGAAAACACCGGTTCGTCCGACCTCCACGCCGAAGGACAGAGAGACGCAGCGACATCGCACAGATGTACAGCTACAAACCTCCTGTGCCGCAGCACGAAGCGTGTGACTCTAGCGTCTTCCCCAATCTCCTCGGGCGAAGCCCCACACCGTCACTGCGGCGCCGACGATGGCGCCCCCAGCCACCAGCAGGAAGGCAGACTCGAGGCTGAGCCTCCCCGCGAACACCAGCGCCGCTGCGGACAGCGCGCACGCGAAGCGCAAGACACCGGCCGCGAGCGGCCAGCCGACGCGCCGCGCGCCCTGCCCCGCGAAATACAGTGACAACGCGACGGCAATGAAGCCGAACACCGGGCCCATCACCCTCAGGTACTGCTCCCCGACGGCCAATACGTCGGGGTCGCTCGCGAAGTGAGACATCCACAGTCCAGGAAAGAATGCCACGCCGAGGCCCAGCACTTCGAGCAACCCAGCAACGAACAATGCGTTCACCAGCGCAGCGCGCCGCGCACGCACCACATCGCCGGCGCCAATGCAGGTTCCAACCACGGTGACGGCGGCGGTGCCAAAGCCGAACATCACGGGAACCAGCAACATTTCCAGTCGAGACGCGATACCGTAGCCCGCGATCGTCGACACGTTGAAGGCGCCTGCAGCCGCTGTGATCGCGGCAATTGAAAGCGTCGTCATCGCCGCGTTGAGGGTCGACAGCAAGCCAACGCCAAGGATGGCACCGAAGTGATCACGCCGTAGCGGGTGCCGACGAAGTCGAAGCCTCGAGCCCGCGGATCGCATGGAGGCAACGATCGCCACGAGCGAGCCTGCACTGCACAACACCTGCGCCACGCCCGCACCGGCGACGCCCATCCGCGGAAACCCCAGCCAACCCAGGATCAGGACGGGAGAAATAATGAGCCCGACGCCAACGCCGCCGAGCATGATCAGTGCTGGAGTTCTGACGTTGCCCGCACCTCGCAAGGCTGACTGCAGCAACGTCGGAATCCAGAACAGCACCGCGCCGCCAAAGAGAATGTCCGAGTATCGAATCGCCTGCTGCAAGGACGCACCTGTTCCACCCAGTTCACGGTAGAGCATCGGACCCGCGGCGATCACAGCCAAGGCGAACAGTCCGCCTGCGATGATCGCGATCACGACGCTGTGCCACACGAGACTTTCGGCTTCGTCTTGCCGCCCGCCGCCGAGCGCCCGCGCGACCGCCGAAGAAACCCCGCCTCCGACACCGCCGTTGGAGACCATGGTCATAAGCAACATGACGGGCACGACTAACGAGGCCGCTGCGATAGCGTCGACACCCAGCCCGCTCACGAAGTAGGTTTCTGCCACGCTCAGCACCGTCTGCATGAGCATCACGGCGACCGTGGGCACCGCGAGGCGAATCAACAGCGGCAGCAGCGGCGCGTGCAGCAAGGGGTTGGCGACGCCCGAGTTGACCTTGGCGGGCAAAGGGGCTGGCTCCAAGGCTCTGGCGGCGTCAGCAGTGAGGGAAGTTGTCATCAGGTGTCCACCTTTGGCTGGCATGTGCGTGATGGGCACCCGCAACTCCGGGCTCTCCTGCCGACCGTTTTTTTCTTACCGCACGCGGAGCGTGAAGCAGTCGTTGCTCAATTGGCCTTGGCGCGCAGATCGGCCGGGTGCGGCATCGTCGAAATAACTTTGCTGTTCACACGAGAGCCGGAGCCGACATTCTGGTCGGGCCGCAGGTTGTAGTGAACGGCCTCGGCTTCAACGAGAGACCGCGCCGTCGAAACAGCCATGGTCTCGGGACCGCGAGAACCGCGAACCACGTTCTGGTCGGGCGCTTTGGCGGTGCGCACGGCCTCGGCATTCACCTCATCGCGCGTCTTGCTGGAGAAGGCCTTGTGCACACCGTCGTACGCCTCTGCGTGGGCGCCGGCCGCGACCAGGAGGGTCAGAACGGGGGCCGATACGATCTTCATGGCTGTCGTGAGGTTCATGGAGGTTCCAAAGAAAAAGGTTGGAGCAAAACGCTTGCGGGTCTCGTCTCGAGAACCTGCAGATTAAGTCTTGCGCCAAATTCGACTTCGGCAGTCATGCGATCAAGACACGCCACGTTTCCGTAGCCGAAACCTTCTGCATCGCAGCAACGGGCCTTCCAGCATGCCCGTCCCGGCGGGCTTTGAGGATCAAGTCGCGCGCCCGAACGTCTGGAGCGCGCGTTCCAGTCGTTCGTCCTGAGATTGATCGCCAGAGAGGAATCGGAAAGACCTGCGCTCGTAAAAGCGGCATGCACACATCAGGCGCGGATCGGAAAACTAGTTCACACGTCACATCGCGATCAAACCTCTTACGTTTGTCTGCTGTAACGAGAGCTTCGATTCGCCCGGGTGCACCCATCTGCTCGTAGATATCAACGCCGCGTCGCCATGCTAATGCTCATTCGCACATTGACTCTCTCGAGCAGTGGACTGCCAGCACCGGAGCCCGAAGCCGAACGCCGCAGACCTAACCGACGATAACCAAAGGCACGTCAATGCTCCCTTATCGGCGGCTGAGAACGCACCGCAAACGGTAGGAACATGCTGCACCCAGGCCGGCAGCTCGTCCCTGCGAGCGGCAGGTACGCAGCGACAGTCGCCTCTATTTCGGATTGACCGACGTCGACTTTATTGAGCCGTCAGCGCCAACGACGATAGAGATCTGCCCTCCCAATTGGGACTGCCGAGCACCAACATGCCATTCACCAGATTTGCGGCCGATAGAAAAAGCAGGGGCCCATCGGAGGCCCTCGCGTAGGGCGCGGCTCTTTGCCGCGCGAAAGGCGGCCACTGCATCCAAGCCATCGGTATCGTCGATTAGCTGCCCATCGCTCTGACGAAATCGGAACGTCACCTCAGAGTCAAGTGTCACATTCCATTCGCCGCCTTCCAGCACCCGATCCGTTGCATGTCTTCGCCCAGATCGGCGCCGGCCGTGGCTGCACCTGCCTGCGCCCTTTGCGTTGCATCGCTACGCGGGCGTACAGCCCAGGCCGCTGCGGGCAGCGGATCATGGTGCCGCTGGTGGTACTGACTGCGTCGCGCGTGACGCAGGAGTTGCACAACGCCCTGGTCAAGGGCGCGACGCGGATGCTCAGCGGGTGAACGGCATCGTTGTGGGTGGCGCAAACGTCGAAGGTGCTGATGCTCCCCCGGGCCTTCTCGAAGGCATCATCCCTTCCGCGATCGACACGGCCGCCAACCTTGGACATCGGGGCGCGCGGCAGCGACGCGAGACGGAGCAGTTACTCATGGGTTCAGTCGAAGGCAGCATGGCTTGCAAGCAAATCCCCTCTGTTCATTGCCGGGCTACACCAAGGACGTCACGATATCGCGCACTGAGGGGACGCTGCCTGCAAGGCACCCGAGGCCGGCCCCACGCGCCATGGTGCAGATCGACAGCAGCGCCGCGAGCCCACCGCAAACTCTGTCAATGCGGTACTTCAGGGTTCATAAAGTCGACCAGTTGCCGCCACGCCCCGAACGGTCCTGCGATCGGGAACATCAAGCCGAGTGGCTCGAGCATGTAAAGCGGCCGTAGCTTCAACTCGCGCAGCAAACCGGCATCGAGGAGGGGCCGCACGAAGTTAAGCGGCAGGAACGACAGTAGGTTTTCTTGCTGCGAGAGCCACCACAACATGGCCGTTGAACGAGTGACGACCGGATAGGTGCGGATCGGGTGAGGCAGATTCGCGGTCAATTCGTCGAATCGCTCACGGGCGGCCGAACCCGTGGGGGCGAGTAGCCAGGTCTCGTCGGCGAGTTGCGGCCAGCCCAGGGAACGCTTGCGCGCCAGCGGATGGTCTGCGCGCGCCAAGACCGCGAAACGATCTTCGCGCACCGGCATGAACTGCCAGCCTTCCGGGATCACGGGAGGCCGTCGGCATGCCACGAGATCTGCCTCGCCACGTGCGATAGCCAGCAGTTGATCGTCCCCTTCGGCTTCCGAGAGGTGAACGGTGACATCCGGATGCCGTTGCGCGAAGCGAGGCAGCACGTTGAGCAGGAGCCCGTTCATCGCGCCGACCGAGGCGACGAGGCGGATGGCGCCGCCGATGCGTTGCCGTCGCGCGGTGACGACCTCGGCGCCGTCGGCGACGCCGATCAGCATGCGACGCGCAACGGGCAAGAGGTCTTCGCACGCCTGCGTGGGTCGCGCGCCGCGCGCATGCCGCTCGAAGAGCTGAACTTCCAGCAGCCGTTCCAGGTACGCGAGGCCCTGGGTCACCGACGACTGCGTCATGCCGATCGAGTCCGCCGCCCGCTGGAGGCTGCCCAGCTCTGCCACTTTCAAGAGGATCTGCACATGCCGAAACTTGCCGCGCGCGAGCAGGCGGTTGAAGAGGACGGACGCGTCATGGCTCAAGATATCGGAAAGTCTAATGGAAGAGCGTCATTTTTAATTTGTCGCCGATGGCTTGCTCAGGAATGATGGCAACTCCACAAACGGCGGGCAGCAAGCCACGCGACAGGAGACAAAACGTGAAAAAAAAATGGCCGCTGCTCGCGGTTGTCTGTTGCCTGCTCGGCGCCTTTTCGGCCCATGCGCAGGACGAGGTCTGGCCATCCAAGCCGATCCGGGTGATCGTGCCGACCCCGCCCGGCGGCGCCTACGACCGCACCATGCGACCGCTTTCGCAGGAGCTGGCGTCGTTGCTCAAGCAACCGGTGGTGATCGACAACAAGCCTGGTGCCGGCAACATCATCGGTGCCCAGGCGGGCGCCGCGGCCCCATCCGACGGCTACACGCTCACGATGACGGGCATGGTGAACACGATCGCCCAAGGCATGTACGACAACGTGCCCTTCAACATCGTCAATGACTTCACCCACGTCGCAATGATCGGCGGCGGCGCGCAATGGCTGGTGGTCAACAGCCAGTCCGGCATCGAGTCCTTCGCCGATCTGATCGCCCGCGCCAGACGCGAGCCGGGCGCGATCAACTACGCGAGCTCGGGCGCCGGCAGCACCGGCCATCTGTTGATGGAACTGCTGCAGAAGGCGACACAAACCTCGTTCGTGCACATCCCCTATAAGGGCGGCGCGCCGGCGCTGATGGATGTGCTGGGAGGCCAGGTCGCTGTCACCGTGATTCCGCCGAGCGGGTCGATGCAGTACATCCAGAGCGGCAAGCTCAGGGTGCTGGCGGTGTCCAGCCCGAAGCGCAGCCCCGAGCTCCCTCAAGTTCCGACTTTCGAGGAGCTGGGCTACAAGCAGCTGACGGTGATCTCCTGGGTGGGCCTGTCGGCACCGAGGAAGACGCGGCCCGAAGTCGTGCGCAAGGTCAACGAAGCAGTGCGCGAAGCGATGACGAGGCCGGAGCTGCAAAAGAAGCTCGACGCCGAAGGCATCACGCCGATGACGATGACGCCCGACGAGTTCACGCGCGTCGTCAAGAGCGATACCGAGCGCTGGGGTGCACTCACACGCAGCCTGCAACTCAAGGCCAACTGAAACCCAAGCCCATCCCTCATGCCTTTTGTCACATCGAACAAACGCGACATCTACTACGAGCGCCACGGCGCCGGCCCGGCGATCCTGTTCCTGCACGGAGCCGGATCGAACGCCGCCACCTGGTGGCAGCAATTGCCGGCCTTCACGCCGCAGTACACCTGTCTCACGATGGACATCCGCTGCTTCGGTCGTTCGGTGGCGCCGCCGGAGGAGTTCTCGCTGGAGCTCTTTGTCGGCGATGCCTTGGCGGTACTGGCGCGCGAAGGCATCGAGCGTGCGACGGTCGTCGGCCAATCGCTTGGCGGGATGATCGGGCTGCGGCTCGCGCTGCGCCATCCCGAGCGCGTCGCCGCGTTCGTCGCTTGCGACACGTCGCTGGCCATCGACCACCCGACGCTGGTCGACAGCATCGAGCGGCGCTTTAAGACAGTTTCCGCGGTAAGCATCGAGCAGCGCTCGCTGGGCGCCTGGTTCTTGAAGGCGCAGCCCGCGCTTGCAGCGCTTTACGCGCAGATCAACCACTTCAACCCGAGCGCTCACAGTATTGAGCCCGAAGCCTGGCGCGAGGCCGTACTGCGTCTGAACCAGCCCGAGAACCTGCTTGCCGTCGCTGAGATCGACCAGCTGGCTTGCCCGACGATGTTTCTCGTTGGCGCCGAAGACCCGATTGTTCCGCCGGCGGTCATGCGCGAACTCGGCCAGCGCCTGCCAGAAAGCGAGGTCGTTGTCGTCGAGGAGGCCGCGCATTCTGCGTACTTCGAGAAGCCGCTGGAGTTCAATCAGACGGTGTTCGACTTCTTGAGACGACGCGCCGACTCCTAGGTCTGCTGTGCAGCGACTTCTGAATCTCGGAGCTTGCCTCCATGCAAAAGCGCGCTCACGACCCGGCCCACGCTGGCGAGCAGCTCGGAGCTCTTCTCTCGCCTGTGCTCGAAAGCTCCGATACATTCTGTTGCCTTGCGCTCCGCAACCGCCCCTTGAAGACGCTGCTGAGACGTCCTATTTTTCTCCCGTTCCAAGTTGGTCGTAGAGAAATGGAGGACAAAGCCATGGCCATGGACATGCTCAAACAACTTGCCGGTTCCCCCTTGCCGGCGACCTTCCGGACCCGGGCGGAGATCGACCAGATCAAGCTGCTGCGGGCCGCCGGCCTCGTGATCGCGCTGACGCCCGCGCCGTCGGATCCCCTCACCCTCTCGGGCAGCCCCGACGCCGCCCAGGTGCTCGCCATCACCGAAAAAGGCCGCGCCGAACTCGAACGCATCCACTACCCCGTGGCCGCACAGGGCCCGTGGCGCGGTGCCGCGTCGCGGTGGCGCGCGAAGCTGCCCCACGCAATCCGCACCCGCCTGATGTAGGGAGGCCGCCATGCGTTCGAAGACGTCCAGCCGCATCCCCTACCGGGGCTTCAATATCGCGATCCAGGTCGACCGCGCCGGCGACCAGATCTTCGGCCACGCGGACTTGTTCGCCGACGACGAGTTCAAGGCCCGGCTCGCCGTCGGCACCCAGGGCCGCCGTACCAAGGAAGTCCGCGACCGGCTGAGACGCCTCGCAAAATCCAAGGTCGACGTGTGGGCGATCACGGGGTCCGCGCGGAGCGCTGCCGCGCCCGGCGATGCACGGCCGAGTCCGGGGTGATGCTCGGGTGAGCTACGGCCGGCGCGCAGCGCTGCTTAATTGAACAACTGGATTCCTTTGATTGGCGGTCGGCGCCGACCGTCCGCTGTTACCAGCGAGCACTTCCAGGAGCTGCTCAAGGAACCAAGTATTTCCTGCAGTATGAGCCGTGCGGGCGAGGTCTGGGGCAGCTCGGCCATGGAGAGCTTCTTCAGTTCACTGAAGACTAAGCGCACGGCCAGAAAGGTAACCGGGTCAGCGAGCAGGCTCGCGCCACCATGCCCGCTGTCGGGTCGGGGGCGGTCAGCAATCACGATGGAGCTGAACGGCGTCCGTCTGGACTGACGCTCCTTCGCGGGCGGCCGGCGAGCGCAAGCGCTGCACATTTGCCGCCCACGCGGGTTGACGCTCTCTTGAGGGCGCCCGCGGGCGCCCTCGCCTTACGACTCATCCGACCTCGACATTGATTCGCCGCGGCTTGGCATGCTCGGCCTTGGGGATACGCAGTTTCAACACGCCCTGCGCCAGCTCGGCGGACACCTTCTCGGTGTCCAGCTCCTTGCTGAGCGTGAAGACGCGGCGAAACCGGCCCAGGCCGACCTCGGTGTGGCTGGTCTTCAGGTCATCCGGCACGCTCAGGCCCGACTCCGCCTCGATGGTCAAGGTCTCCGCTTCGACATGAAGATTCAGCTTGTCGCGCGACACGCCGGGCAGATCGGCGTAGAGCGTGATGCCCCCGGCGTCTTCCACCACGTCGACAGGCGGTGTGAGGGCCGCGCCCTGATAGCGTGGCGCCTGCCCACGATCCATGGGTTCCGGCGCGCTGGGCGATGCGGTCTGTACGTCATTGCTCATGATGTTCACCTCCTTGTTTCACAGGACAGCGATGCGCCGCGGCTGTGCCGAGGCCCGGCGGCGGACCGTGATGCGCAGTACACCGTCGCGCAGCCGGGCCTCGACGGCCTCTGGATCGGCATCGTCCGGCAGAGTGAGGACGCGGCGAAACGGCCCCTCGAAGCGCTCGTTGATGTGCACGGCCGCCTTGGCCTGCGCATCGGGAAGCAGGCTCTTGCGCTCACCCGCGATGGTCATGAGACCACGCTCGAGGTTGATCTCCAGCGTGGCCGGGTCGACGCCGGGGGCGAACGCGAAGATCTCCAGCGCCTGCGGTGTGGCGCCCACGTTCAACGCGGGAAATCCGTTGCTGCCGTAACCGCGAATGGTGGGTGACAGATCGAACGCCTGCTGCATGTCCCGTTGCAGGCGATCCATCTCGGCCAGCATGTCGCGCGGGAAGAAAGATCGGTACATGGGAAACCTCCTGTCAAATCAATTGAACCTGAACAGAATCGAGCCGCCCCTCACTGGGGCAGGCCGTGCGTGCCCGTCGGCCGCGCAGCGCCATCGCTGTCCGCGCGGTGCCGTGCAAAGATCCTGGAGGGTCGCTGTCGCCAGCGCGCGGTGCGCGACTGCGGGTACGAGAATTTCGCCAACTCCTCGCGCCCCTTCTGCGTGATGGCCAGCACCTGGGCGGCCGAAGGGGAGCCAGACAGAGCGAGCGAGTTCGAGGGCGCGGGGATCAGGGCAACGACGAGCCCGGCGGCCCGAAGCACCCGCACCTGATCGATGTCCGCGGTGCGATAGAACGAGACAGGCAAGCGAGAGCCGGCAATTTGCTTGAGCAAGTTCATGGCCATTGAATACCTCCTTTTCGGTTGACCAATTTCCGACGCAAGCGAACATAGGAGCCTCCGAATCGATTTTCAAGAGGCGGTTTTCGACACCCGCGCGAGACGCAGGCCGACACGAAAAAAAGCCCGGCCGCACGCGACCGGGCTGAGGTTTACAGCAAGTCCGCGGTGGTGCCGCGGAGACAAAAATCTACCGCGCCGCGCCGACGCAGGCATGTCAGACAACTTCTGATTCTTGAACGCCAGCGCAATGGCCGGACCGACGCGCTAACGCGCCTGGGCGCGTCGATTCTGCAGGGCGTATTCGGGCAACATACCTCTCAAGTTGAAGGCATCCTAGACCGTGCCGTTGCGAGAGGGTCAAGCACTTTCCAGGGGCCGCGGTCGCTGCGTCAGCCGTTTTTCGACGGGCACCCTCTGCCTGCAGCAGGCTGCGCCAGGTGTGCGGACATCAAGAGCTTCGGCCCAACCCGGAAAACGAAAGCGGTTGCTGGCCGGAGACTGACATGCGTCGCGTCCAGCGCAGCTCATCCGATGCTGGCCGAGCGCGCAACGGCCATCTGCAAACAGCTTGAGCCGGCCCTTGACGTCACGCGGCGTCGCAGGGATTCCCATCGCCGGACCACGTCTGCTTCCGGGACGAAGGCCATCCGGCTGAAGTCGATCCTAAGGTGGTGGAAAGATGTGGAACCGTTTTCATTCGTTCGGCACTTCTTTCTCCTTCGTAATTTCCTTCGTTTTGGGAATTCAGGGTTATCACTGTAGAAACGTTTCCACGCCCACCGCAAACTGCAGTCATGACCGGTTCTGCATCGCCCTTTCTCGCACCCTCCACACGCTTGCCACTGCGGCCGCCCCCCTACGAACCCGAGGTGGCAGCAGCCGTGCAGAGCACCGCCTTCAAGGGCCTGTCACCCCTGAACCTTCGACTGGCGCTCGCGAATCACAGCAAGCTCGGCCCGGCCTTCCAGGCCATGGCACATGTGGTGCTGTTCCAGTGCGCGCTGCCCGAACGGGACCGCGAGATCGCGATCATCCGCACCGGCGCGCTCACGCGGTCCGAGTACGAATGGGGCATGCACATCAGCATCTACGCGGACAGGTGCGGCCTGGATGCCGCGCAGGTGCGCGAGCTCACCGGCAGTGCCGACTGGCATGCGCTGTCGCCAGGCCTGTGGAGCGACAGGGAACGCCTGATCGTGCGCATGGTGGATGAGCTGCACCACCACTGCACGGTGTCCGATCAGACCTGGCAGTCCCTTGGCGCGGGCTGGCCGCAGGAGCAGGTGATCGAGCTGATCTTCGCGTCGAGCTTCTATCACATGGCCGCGCTGTTCCTGAACAGCGCGGCCGTGCCGCTCGAGCCCGGTGCCGAGCGTTTCCCTGCCCCGCTTGCACAGGCGAAAGTGCCGGCATGAAGGCCAAGATCACCATCCGCGAAGTGGCCAAGGCCGCCGGCGTTGCGATTGGAACGGCCTCGCGGGCCCTGAACCGCAGCGGGCGCGTTAGCGAGCAGGCCATCGCAGCGGTCACCAAGGCGGCGCGCGAGCTCGGCTACACGCCGGATTCGGTGGCGCAGAGCATGCGCACCCGCTCGACAGGCGTGGTCGGGTTACTGGTGTCGGATCTGGCCAACCCCTTGTACGCGCGGATCATCACGGCGGTCGAATCGCGCCTGCTGGCGGCGGGCTATGCGCTGCTGGTGGCCAGCACCCACAACGACGACCAGCGCGAGAAAACCCTGATCGACCTGTTCCGGCGCCGGCGCGTGGACGGGCTCATCCTCGGTCCCTGCCAGGCCGAGACCCCGGCCTACCTCGACCAGCTGGCGGCGCACGGCCCGGTGATCGCGCTCGATCGCGACTTCCAGGGCAACAACGCGGGCGTGCACGTTGACCACTACCACGGCGCGCTTCAGGCCACGCGCTACCTGCTGAACCTCGGTCACACGCGCATCGCACTGCTGACGCCCGGCAGCGTGTTGCGTCCGGGTCGCGAGCGCATCATGGGCTACAGGGACGCCTATCTGGAGCGTGGTCTGCAGCCTGACCCCAAGCTGATCCGCGCCGAGAAGTCGGCGATGGACTTCGCCTTCAGCGAGGCCCTCTCGCTGCTGGGTTCCCCCACGGCGCCCACGGCCTTCCTGTGCCTGGGCACCCGCATCCTGTCGGGCGTGCTGCAGGCACTGCGTCACTCGGGCCGTTTGGCGCCCGATGACGTCAGTGTCGTCAGCATCGGCGACACCGACCTGTCGCAGCTTTTCAGTCCCGCCATCACCTCGCTGACCTGGGACCTGGAAGCGGTCGGCACCGCCGTGGCCGAGCTGCTGCTGCGGCGGCTGGACAGCACAGCCCCCCTTGAGCAGGAGCGCATCCTGCTCACCACCCAGATGGTGCTGCGCGAATCCTGCGGTCCGGTCGCCAAGGCACCCGCTGCCGTCCGCAAGAAAACGAGAGCGGCCTCATGACGCAGCGTCTCAAGGACAAGGTGGCCATCGTGGTCGGCGCCGGCTCCATCGGCACCGACATCAGCAACGGCGCCGCCTGCGCCGTCACCTTCGCCCGCGAAGGCGCGACGGTGATCTGCGTCGACCGGTCGCCCGAAGCTGCGGCGACGTCGGTGCGTCGCATTCATGACATCGGCGGCATCGCCGAGGCCTTCGAGGCCGATGTGCGCAGCAGCGAGCAGATCGAGCGGATGGTGAACCACTGCCTGGCACGCTTCGGCCGCATCGACGTGCTGCACCACAACGTCGGTATCGAGGAATTCGGCGAGCTGATCGAAGTGACGGAGGAGTCCTGGGACCGCGTGCACGCCATCAACCTCAAGGGCCCCATGCTCACGGCGCGCGCCGTGGTGCCTCACATGATCCGACAAGGCGGCGGCGCCATCATCAACGTCTCCTCCATCGCGAGCCGCAAGTGGAGCCCGATGCAGTTCCTGTCGTACAGCACCTCCAAGGCGGCACTGAACCACATGACGCGCGTCGTGGCGCGCCAGTACGCGCAGCACCAGGTGCGCTGCAACGTGATCGTGCCGGGCCTGATCGACACGCCGCATGCCGCGGCCCTTTTCAAGAGCGAACAAGAGGCGCAGGCCGGCCGACAGGCACGCAACGCGCGCTGCCCCATGGGCCGCCAGGGCTCGGCCTGGGACGTGGCCAACGCGGCGCTGTTCCTCGCCTCCGACGAATCGAGCTACGTGACGGGCCTGGAGCTTGTGGTCGACGGCGGACTGTCCCTGTAGACGGGTATTCGAGCATCAACGACAAGGAGACAACACCATGCGCAAACTGTGGATTGCCGCGCTCGCGGGCCTCGCATTCGCCGCCCATGCCCAGGCGCCCTCGGACTATCCGTCGCGGCCGATCCGCTTCGTCCTGATCTCGGCCGCAGGCAGTGGCGGCGACGCGCTCGGCCGGCTCCTGGCCGACAAGATGGCGCCCCTGGTCAAGGGCGTGTTCGTGATGGACAACAAGCCGGGCGCCAGCGGTGCCATTGCCACCGACTTCGTCGCCAAGGCGCCGGCCGACGGCTACACGATCGGACTGGGCGGCGCGACCACGCACGTGCTGCTGCCCGCGAGCAATCCCAAGCTCTCGTACGACTCGGTCAAGGACTTCGCACCCATCGGGCAGGTCGGCACCGCCTCTATCCTGCTTATCGCGACCAACGACTTCCCGGCAAACAACGCCAAGGAGCTCATTGCGCTGGCCAGGAAGTCGCCCGGCAGCGTGCAATACGCGAGCTGGGGCATCGCCTCGACCGGTCACTTTTGCGGGGAGCTCTTCAATCTGCGCACGCAGGCACAGATGAGCCACATCCCCTACAAATCGGTGGTGCAGAGCCAGACCGACATGCTGGGCGGCCACGTCAAGCTGGCCTACGTGGACATGGCATCGGGCTCGCCGATGGTCAAGTCCGGCAAGGTCAAGGCGATCACCGCCTGCACCTCGCGCTCGCCCAGTCTGCCCGACGTCTCGAGCTACGACGACGAAGGCATCGATTTCGCGGGCAAGCGCATGGGCGCGCTGCGCTGGGCGCTGTACGCACCCGCGGGCACCCCCAAGCCGATCGTCGCCAAGCTCTCCGCCGCGCTGAAGCAGGTCGTCGAGATGCCGGACGTGAAGGCGCGTCTTCTGGACCTGGGCATCACCGCCGCGTTCGTCGGTGGCGACGAACTGCGCGCCATGACCGCCGCAGACATCGAGGGCTGGCGGCAGATCGCCAAGGCCGCGAACATCAGCAATGAGTGACGCGGCCCTTCCCCTGCTGCAGGGCCGCGTGGCCTTGATCACCGGTGCGTCCCGTGCGCGCGGTATCGGCCTGGCGACCGCACGGCTGTTCGCCCGCCACGGTGCCCGGGTGGCGCTGCTCGACCTCGACGAAGGGCAGGCACAGGTCGCTGCCGAATCCCTCGGCGCCGAGCACATCGGCATCGGCTGCGATGTGCGCGATGCCGGCGCCTGCAAGGCGGCCGTGGCGCGCGTGCTGCAATGGGCGGGCCGCATCGACGTGCTGGTGAACAACGCTGCCATCACACAAAAACGCGGTGTGCTGGACGTGAGCGCCGAGGACTTCGAGCAGGTCGTGGGCATTACCCTTCGCGGCACCCTCCAAATGTCGCAGTGCGTGATCCCCACCATGATCGAACAACGCAGCGGCTCGATCATCTGCATCTCGTCGATGTCCGCGCAGCAAGGCGGTGGCGTGTTCGGCGGCAGCCACTACTGCGCCGCCAAGGCCGGCGTGCTGGGCCTCATGCGCGCCATGGCCAAGGAACTGGGCCCCCAAGGCATTCGCGCCAACGCCATCACGCCGGGCTTGATCATGACGGACTTCTCGCGCGGCGCGAACTCCGACGACAACAAGCACGCGCTGGGCAAGACCTTTCCACTGAGCCGTGTCGGCCAGCCCGAAGACATCGCGGGCGCGTGCCTGTACCTGGCAAGCGACCTGTCGTCCTTCGTGACCGGCGCAACGCTCGACGTCAACGGCGGCGCGTACATGCGCTGACCACGCCCCAAGGAGTCCATTCAATGAGCATGCTGTTCGGCGGCGCCCGCCAGGTCGGCTATGTCGTTCACGACATCGAGAAGGCGATGGCCCACTGGTCGCGCACGCTGGGCGTGGGCCCATGGTTCTACAAGGAAGAGGTCGGCACGACCGAGTTCAACTACTACGGCAAGCCGTCGCGCCTGCCTCGGCTGTCCATCGCGCTGGCCAACTCCGGCAACCTGCAGATCGAGCTGATCCAGCAGCGCGACGACGCCCCCTCGCTCTACCTCGATTCGCTGCGCCGCGGCGGCGAGGGCGCCCAGCACCTGGCCTACTGGAGCGACGATGGCTTCGACGACGCCGTGCGACACCTGCGCTCGACGGGTTACGTCGAGGGCCACAGTGGCCGCATGGGCATGCGCGGGCGCTTCGCCTACTTCGTGCATCCCGACCTGCCCAGCGGCATGTTCGAGATCTCCGAGATGGCCGGCGGCAAGGGCGAGTACTTCCGCGACATCCGGCACGCGGCCGAAGGATGGGACGGCAAGGACCCGATCCGCCGCATGGGCGCGAACGCCATCGCCCCGGTGCCATGACGGCTCCCGACCACCCCGTTCACCAACCAGCAGGAGATTCCGTGCAAACCACAACCCTTCAAGCGGCACGCATCAAGACGGTACGCGATCACATGGCGCTCGAGTGCACGCAGGAGTGGGATGCGGTGATCGACACCTTCGAGCATCCCCGCTACGAGATGCACGGCAGCGGCGTGGTGTTCGACGGCGAGGAAGAAGTGCGCGGCTATTTCCGCAGCTCGCGCACGCCCTTTCCCGACCTGGCCAACGAGATCATCGCCATCGCCGCCGACCAGGACACGGTACTGGTCGAGTTCTGGCTCAGCGGAACGCACCTCGGGCCGCTGCATGCCAACGACAAGGTGTTCGATGCCACAGGCCGGAAATTCCGGATCCGCCTGGCGGCAAGTTTCGAGTTCGCGCCAGGTTCCGACAAGATCGTGTGCGAGCGGCCCTACTCCGCACCCGATGCGAAGCTGCGCGCGCTCGGGTTGATCTGACGACCCTCTCGCGCTTCGCCTCGGCTGCGCGCGTCGAGAGGAGGCGGGAAGCCACCCAACCTCCTGCTCACTGGCTGTGCGCTATCGTCTTGGCGGCTTGCTCTCAACACCGAGTGATGTTTCTCCTGCGCTGCGCAGGCTCTCACAGCGGCCTGTCGCGCATCCGCTCAAGCTCGCCCCGGCCATGAGGCGTGATTCGCAGAACAACCGCTGGCAGGTCATGGGCTTCAGCCTCTTCTGGAAGGATCGCCTCGACAAGCCCCGCGGCAACCAGCACCGCGACGTTGCGGATGTCCATGGGGTCGGTCACGGTCAGCGGCAACGTTTCGTGTTCGACCTTCTTGAGGAAATCCATCGGCATGAAGCGCTCCCTTTCTCGAAGCGGCTCAGTTTAGGTCAAAGGACCTCCCTCAATCCCCGCAAGGCCCTTCTCTCTTCCATGAGCAGAACGGACTTCTCCCGCTCCTGGGGCTGAGCCCACAGTTCACGCACCGGAGAGCCTCAGCACATTGACGGCTTCCCGCAGCGACGCCGTCCTACGCCCACAAGCACCCACCCCTGAGATGTTGGGGACCCACCGACCAGGAGACCCCGATGACAGCCAAGCGCCATGAACCCGATGCATGCTCGCTACTCGACACCGATCACAAGAACGTCAAGAAGATGTTCGCCGCCTACGAGGAGCTTGCCAGCTCAAAAGCTGCCAGCGCCTCGGAGAAGAAGCGAGATCTTGCACTGCAGATCTGCATGGAGTTGACCGTTCACACGCAACTCGAAGAAGAGCTCCTCTATCCAGCAGTGCGCGAAGCCATCAAGGAAACTGAACTGCTCGACGAAGCCGAGGTTGAACATGCGAGCGCCAAAGACTTAATTGCGCAGATCCAGGATTCGACCGAAGTCGATGAGATGTTCGATGCGAAGGTGAAGGTCCTGGGCGAGTACATCGACCACCACGTCAAGGAAGAGCGCAACGAGATGTTCCCCAAAGCGCGCGCCGCGCGGGGACTCGACCTGGTTGCCATGCGCGAGCAACTCACCACTCGCAAAGAAGAATTGATGGCGGACATGGCAGTCACGGCCTAGACTGCCCCTAGGCCCCTTCCTGGAAGCGTTCCGCCGCCCCTTCGCAAAGACGCAGCCGTCAATGCTGGCCCTCACCAAGCCGCAACTTCGCAATTCCGCAGGAATGTTGCGCCCACCCGGTATCGCGATGAAGCTTCCGTACTTTGCATGCTCGTGCAACATCAAGCATCTGGAAAGTGTCCCGGGGCAGGCATGGCTTCGCCTGTTACCCCGGGTTCAGATGTATCGCTGCATGAACTGCGGGCAATCGCAAGTGTTTTCGCGGCGCTCCATCGATCGAGCCCTGGCCCTTCAAGATGCTCAACCAGTCAGCTCCAGAGAACTGGATGGGATGCGCCATCGTCCACCGCACTGATGCTCCGGGCGCGCCCAATGGGGCAGCGAGACCGAACGCCGGAGCCAATTCCGCGGTCAGGGGCTGAGTACGGGCACCAATTTCCACCCACGCTGGTTGGCCCTGAGCTCGAGGACCGTCCTCGCAAATTCGGCGGGTGGCTGGTTATCCGGTGGCACGTGGCCCGGCAGGCTCGCAGTCACAAACTTCTTGAACCGCGTGCGGTTGGGGGACGCCGCAGCGTCCTTCGAGATAGTGAACGGCCGAGCCGTGCAAGTCTGCAACCTTGGGGTCGCCAGTACCCCCCATTTTCGCTTCTATGCAGGGGCGCCGGTCCATGACACCGACGGCTTTGCACTCGGGTCAATCTGCGTCATCGACTTTCGTCCGCGGAAGCTGGATGGCAGCCAAAGACGCACCCCGCTGGAACTTGCTGCGATTGCTTCTGACGAAGTGAAGCTTCGAGAGCTGATGGCCAAGCTTTAGACGAAGCGAGCGCGCAACGGCCATCTCGCATTCAAGGGAATCACTGGGCCCGGCGCCCTCCCTCCCTGGCAGCTCGATCGATCACGTCGGCGACTGCCTTCGGCTGGGTCATGAATACCGCATGGCTTGCCTTGACCTCCTGAACCGTGGCGCCGATGCGCTTGGCCATCTTGTGCAACATCCGGACGTCGAAGGCCCTGTCCTCGGTCGCGATCACCGCCCAGCTTGGCTTGGTCCGCCATGCGGCGTGATTGAGCTTGGTCGCAAACACCGACATGTTTATCGGCACCTGCGAATCACGCAGGAACGCGGCGTCCGCATCGCTGGCATCGCCGGCGAAGCCGATCTTGAACTTCTCCCGATTGACGAATCCGAATCCGTCCGACTGCGTGTCGATCACGAAGTCGGGGGCCGTGAATCCCGCGTACTGTTCGCTTGTGGTCTCGCCGGCGTCGGGCGACAGCGCGGAGACATAGACAAGACCCACCACCTTCGGATGGATGCCCGCTTCGGTGATGACCGTGCCCCCCCACGAGTGACCCACGAGGATAGTAGGACCGTCCTGGCGCGCGAGCGCGCGCTGCGTCGCCGCCACGTCGTCGGCCAGAGACGTCAGCGGGTTCTGAACGATGGTGACCCGGTAGCCTCGGCCGATGAGCTCGTCATAGACGCCGCGCCAGCCCGAACCATCGGCAAAGGCGCCATGCACCAGCACGACGTTTTTCGCCTGCACCTGTTGGGCATGGGCGCCGCCACCGGGACCGACGATGCTGGCGGTTGTCGCAGCTGCGATCAAAAGCTTGCGAATCAGTGAGTTCATGGGATGTCCTGTGAGTGGATGGGAGAAGCGAAATGGTAGGAAAGAACGTGTTGAACAGGGTTGCGAATATCACGCCAAAGTTGAAGCTTTGCGCGCAAGAATTGCTGTTCTTCAAAACTGCGTTTCGTGACACGCTTCAGATGCGCAATAAAGCTGTCCGGTCCGAATGGCGCGCGGGAGGCGTTGCCACGCACGCAGTCCCTCGCCATCGCACGCGTGTGCAGCCAGCTGCTTTCGTACCGTGCCGGTGATGGCCGCGGCCTTGCCTAGACCGTCGGGACGGTCCCGCCATCGATCAGGTGTTCCGACCCTGAGATCGAGCCCGCCCGGGGTGACACAAGGAACGTGATCAAGTCGGCAACTTCCTGCGGCCTGGCCGGTCGACCCAGCGGAATGCCGCCGAGCGATTGCATGATGATCTGCTTGCCACCCTCGTAATCCGTGCCGGCCTGGTGGGCCAGGCGATCGGCCAGCGCCACCGACGCTTCGGTCTCGATCCATCCGGGCGACACGCGCAGCACGCGCACGCCCTTGGGCGTCACCTCTTTCGACAACGCCTTGCTGTAGGTGGACAAGGCCGCCTTGGCCGCCGCATACGCGGTCGTCGATTCCGGCAGTGGCAGCAGGCGCTGGATCGAGCTGACGTGGACGATGACGCCAGAGCCCTGCGCGAGCATGGCGGGCAGCAGCGCACGATCGAGCCGCACGGCCGGCATGAGGTTCTGGTTCAGTTCGGCGAACCACTGGGCATCGTCCAGGGCCGCGAAGCCGCCGCCCGGTGCGCTGGAGCCGCCGACCACATGCACCAGGATGTCGAGGCCGCCCCAATGCCCGAGCACCGAGTGCGCCACCTTGGCGGCGCCTTCAGCCGTCGCCAGATCGGCGGTCACATGGACCACGCCCCCGATGGGCCGCGCGGGCGCGGCGCGGGCCGTGGTCATCACCTGCACACCGGCGTCGCGCAGGCCTTGAACGACGGCGGCGCCAACGCCTTTGGTGCCGCCGGTGACCAGCGCGCGCTGGCCCTGGAGTTGAAGATCGAAGCTCATGCCGTGATCTCCAGCGACGCAATCAGGCCGCGTTCGAGGCGAAAGCGATATCGAAGATCGACCGGACTGCCGGGAAAATTGCCGGCCACGTGCGCCCGCACGACCTGGAACTCCCCCGCGTGGTCCAGCGCAAATGGCTCGACCGTGTACGCGTACTGCGTGGATGTCGCGCTCTTCCATTCCTGGATGGCGCGGCGGCCGGTGTGGGTGCGGCCCTCGTCCTTCACGATGGCTTGAGGCGTGAAACAGCGGGCCAGGGCCTCGGCGTTCTGCCGATCGGCCGCGAAGTAGGCGGCGATCGGAGCGGGAAGGATCAGGGTACTCATGGTGACGACTCCTTGGATGTGAAGACCTCAGGATGCGCGTCGATCATCAATAAGTGAATCGCCTAGAATCTTCACGAGCTATGTAGAAGAAAATACAGAATGCGCGGATCGGAGTTTGCCGAGCTCAAGGCCTTTGCTGCCGTGGTGGAACGCGCGAGCTTTGCCCGCGCCGCCGAGCATCTGGGGCTGTCTGCTTCGGCGCTGAGTCAGACCATCCGACAGCTGGAAACGCGGCTGGGTACGCGGCTGCTGAACCGCACGACCCGCAGCGTGGCCCCCACCGCTACCGGGGCGCAGTTGTACGGGCGCATCGCGCCGCTCTTCCGGGACATGGCCGATGCAGTGAATGAAGCCAGCGCGATGGCGGGTCAGACGCGCGGCACGCTGCGCATCAACACCCTCGGCATGGCCGCCTGGCAGGTGATCGGCCCCCGGCTGGGCCGGTTTCACCGGACGCACCCGGAAGTGACACTGGACATCGTGGTCGACAACGGCCTGAGCGACATCGTCGCCGGTCGCTTCGATGCGGGCATCCGCGTCGGGGGCAAGCTGGAGAAGGACATGATCGCGGTGCGCTTGACGCCGGACGTGAAGATGGTGGCCGTGGCATCCCCGGACTATCTGGAGCGTCGCGGCAAACCGCGGTCCCCCGCCGACCTGCACGGCCACGCCTGCATCAACTGGCGCCTGCAGGGCGACGGGAGTTCCTACCGCTGGGAGTTCGAAAAAAAGGGCAAGCGGATCGAAGTGGCGGTGGAAGGACCCTTGGTCACCAACCACTCGGACACTGGCGTCGCTGCGGCACTCCAAGGGCTGGGGATCGTCTATGCCTTCGATCGCGAACGCGTCGATGCACTGCTCGCCCAGGAGCGGCTGGTGGAGGTTCTCGCCGACTGGTCGATTGCAAGGCCTGGCCTGTTCCTGTACCACCCCAGCCGGCGCCACTTCCCTGCCGCACTGCGCGCCTTCATCGACTGCATGCTGGAGAAAGACCCCTGAGCGGACTTTCTCTTCCCGGCGATCGGACCGGGGGCCGGGCAGGCCCTGCCGGCGTCGCTCGATGGTGACTTCAATATTTCCGCGGATAGGAGCCGGGTAGCCGGAACTCCGCATGGCTCGCGAGCAGCTTGGCGATCTCCGGCTGCGAGGCGTGATCAACGTTCCGATCGTTCATCGGCGGACTTGATCAGACGTTCCCTAGAGATCTCGGAGCAGACGGAAATCTGAGCGAGCGTCGATTGAGCGGCGCAGATCCGTCCGCCTTGCCGCCGCGGCGAGGCGGATCGACGCGCTGCCGGAGGACTCGATTGAGACGCACAGCAGACGTTCAGCGGGCCATACCGACTGACTGCAACCAGTCTGAAGGCGTCTTTCAGCAGGCGCCGCTCGCGGGGCGCTGATACAGCCTCAGCCTCTTGGCAAGCTTCACGAGAAAAAGCGAAGCATTGCGTGATATCAGCACCGTGTTTTTCGCAAACACGAGCCCTCAAGAGAGAGCCGGCTTGGACAGACGGAGTTGATCCAAGTAATTCGCCCAGAGCACCATCATTTCGCGGCGCTGCTCCTTCAACTGGGTGCGGTTGTACGCGGTCCCCAAAGGCCCGCTTTTGCCGTGCGCCAGCTGCTCTTCAATCACCTCAGGATTGACGCGGAGCTGATCAACCATGATCGTTCTCGCCATCGCGCGAAAACCATGCGCAGTCATTTCCGTGTTATTGAACCCCATCCGTCGCAGTGCGGTATTAACCGTGTTGTCCGACATCGGCCTCTCGCCTGTAAGCAAGCTGGGGAAAACGTAGCGCCCATGTCCGGTCAGGACTTTCATACGCTTCAACGAATCAACCGCTTGAGGGGCGAGGGGAACGAGGTGAGGCTCGCCATTGAGCTTTGCCTGCTTCGTCCTTTTCATCGATGCTGCCGGTATGACGACCTGACTGCCACTGAAGTCGACCCAACTCCATTCCATCGCGCGGATGTTGCCGGGCCGCTGAAAAAGTAGAGCGGACAAGAGCAGCGCTTCTCTTGTTGCGGGCAGTCCGCGATAGCCGTCAATCGCGCGCATGAGGTCCCCCGCCTTCTGGGGATCAAGCACAGCAGCCATGTTCTTTACGATCACCGCCCCCAACGCTCCCCGCAGCTTGGTGGCCGGATCATCTTCACAGCGCCCCGTCGCGATGCCATACCGAAAGACTTGCCCGGCGTACTGGCGCAGGGAAACCGCCGTCTCATTCAACCCCTTCCCCTCGACTCGGCGCAGCGGCTCTAACAAGACGTTTGCGGTGATCTCGCCCAGAGGCAATCCGCCAATCCAGGGAAAAAGATTGCTCTCTTGCAGGCGCAACCACTTGGTGCTGTGCGCCTCACTCCACTCCCGCTGCTTGAGCGCGTGAAATTCACGAGCGACCTTCTCGTAGGTTGTCACTGCGGTCGCGCGGACCTTTGCCTTGTCTAGGCGGCGGCGCTGGGTGGGGTCAGCACCGGTTTGCAGCACTTTGCGCGCGTCATCACGAGCCGCTCGCGCATCTTTGAGCTTGACCGCGGGGTAGCTGCCAATCGCGAGCCGCTTCTCCTTGCCGCCAACCGTGTACTTCCAAAACCAGCGCTTGGATTCGTTGGACGCGACTTCCAGGTAGAGATTGCCGCTATCACTGAGGCGCGCGCGCTTCTTGTCAGAGGGGCACGAAGCGTTTTTGCAGGCGAGTTCTGTGAGCATAGGGGAACAAGGCTTTGGGTCTGAGCCAAATATACCGATGTTCCCCGTGCCGTGCCCCGTGGAGGCGTTGGCTTCGCTTGGATCGCGTAGGCTTCTCTCGGACCCTTCTTAACCGTAACCCCTTGATTTTCAAGAGATTCTTGGATCCTCTAGGAATGCCTCGGAACGTCAACTGGAGCGGGCGAAGGGAATCGAACCCTCGTATGAAGCTTGGGAAGCTGCCGTTCTACCATTGAACTACACCCGCAGCAGGCGCGGATTCTAACGTCAGTTCACTCGCACACGGCGCACGCTCAGGTCTGCAGCGCATCCCTTCGCAGCCGCAGCGCCGCACGCCCTTGCGGCGTGATGAGCAGGACGACGGCGACGCGCGGGCCCGTGCCGCTGGCGGCCGGTGGCAGCACGGCTTCGATGAGGTGCGCGGCGACCAGCATGGTCGCGCAGTGGATGTCGGCTTCGTCGCGGACCGCCATCGGGAACGACGCGTCTTCGATGCGCTCCAGAAAGTCCATGGGCATGGGAAGGCTCCTGAGGAAACGAGGCGCAGTCTAGGTCGTTGCGCCCCCGAAATGCGGGTCCAGATAGGTCGCTTTTGTAACCAAATCGACAGGTCGCACGGTGCGAGCGCCGTGCGAGAACTTTCGCCCGACAGCGCCTCGCTGCCCGCGTCTCAGCGCCGTGCACGCATCCGTCCGAAATCGGCGCAGGCCAGCACGATGGGCCCGTGCGGATCGGCCCTGAAGCGCGCCACCGCCGCCGCCGAGATCACGTCGAAATGCCGCTTGCAGGCATGCAGCGTGTGCTCGCCGATTTCCTTCGCGCCGAGCGCATCGTGCAGCACGTCTTGCGAAATCTGCGCCAGCACGCGCGCGCCGTCGGGACCGTCGGGGTACACGGCGAAACGCACCGTGGCCGTATCGAAGCAGTAGATGCCTTCGAAGTCCATCTCTTTGTCTCCGTCACCATGGGGTCAGGATTCGGCGCGCGCGACAGGGCGCATGGTGATGGACTGGCGCGCATGTTCGGGAAGGAAGCGGCCTACAGCCTCGGCGCGTGCCTCAGGCCGAGCCGCTCGTCACCGGCCTGGTGAGCGTCGACGTCGCCTTGGCGCCCAGCGTCATCTCGGTGATCCACGACACGAGCAGCGCGCCATAGGCCTGGCGCGATTCCAGGCGCGACAACGCGTGGTCGGCGCCGGACAAGGTGCGGTAGGTCGCCGAGCGCACGCGCTTGAAGGCGGCGAGGTAGTTCTCGATGACGGGGTGCGGCACGGTCTGGTCGTCTTCCGATTCGACGATGAGCACGTCGCCGGTGAAGGCCGCGCAGGCCGCGAGCGCGCGGTTGTCGTCGGGCCCGACGAGCGTGCGGCGGTAGGCCACGAGGTCGGAGCGGCTCAGCAGGCCCTTGGGCGTGTCCCACTCGCCGTCGCGGTACAGCGCGGGCGCGCGCAGCGCGAGCCAGCGCACGGGCCGCATCGCGCTGACCAGCGCGGCCAGGTAGCCGCCGTAGCTGCTGCCGACAATGGCGACGGCTGCGGGGTCGACGGTCGGGTGGCCCACCAGCGCGTCGTAGGCGGCGAGCACGTCGCGCAGGTTGTCTTCGCGCGTCACCTGCTGGCGCAGCCCTTCATGGCGCGCATGGCCGCGCAGGTCGAAGGTCAGGCAGACGCAGCCGAGTGCGGCGATCTCCTGCGCGCGCTTGAGGTACTGCTTCTGGCTGCCGTCCCAGCCGTGCACCAGCAGCACGCCCGGCACCATGCTGGACGCGGCGAACAGCGTGCCCTCAATGTGATGGCCGTCCACGGGAATGTCGATGGAACTATGGCGTGTCGGCATGCGGGGTGGCGGTGGTTTCGATCACCGTGTATTTGCACAGCGGCCCGGTCTCGGGGTCGTTGCCCTGGTAGGCCACGATGGCACCGGCGGGCACGCGGGCGGCCTCGCCGTACACCTCGAAGCAGGACGCGTGCACGCGCTGGCACGCCGGGTCCTGGTGAAAGGCTTCGAGCGCCGCGATCTCCGCGCCCGTGGCGCCACCGACGCGCCACGACTGCTCCAGCACGCCCGAGCGCCAGTCGCCCTGGCCGTCGAGCCCTTGCGCCACGTCGTAGTTCACGCGCGAGGCGAAGAAGCCGGGGTAGCAGTCGATCACCGCGCGGTGGTAGCGCCGCGCCTGCTCGATCGCGCGGCGCAGCGGTGGCGGCGGATCGACGCGGGCCAGCAGCGCGTCGAAGTCGCCGCGCACCAGCAGCAGGTCGGAGCCGCCGTAGACCTCCTGCCCGGCGTTGTCGCGCGTGAGGCGCTGCTCGCCGCAGTAGCTGACGATGCGCTGCGCCACGATCAGCTGCCCGACGCTGTAGGTCTGGGGTTGTTTCAGGTTGGTTTCGAGCACGAGGCCTTCGGTGGCGATCGCGCGGTCGTCCATCGCATCGAGACCGCGCTCGAGCGCATCGACGCCGTCGACCACCTGCTGCCCGCGCCCGCCGGTGGCCGTCACGGGCTTCAGGCGCACGCGGCCGATGTCGAGCAGCGCCCTCCCCGCAACGCGCGCCTCGTCCAGGCTGAAGCAGGTGAAGCCGGGCAAGGCGGCATCGCCGATCTCCACCGCGATCCTGGCCGACCAGCCCAAGGGCCGCACGGCGTCGGGGCCGATGAGCGGATGGCTGATCGCCTTGGTGGCGACGAAGGCATGCGGCACCACGCCGCCGAAGAGGTCGTCCACGCCGGCGATGCCCATGGCGCGCGCCTGGTGCGGGTCGGTGAGCGTGTCGCTCGGCACGAAGTAGAGCGGGTCCGGCCCCGGTTGGCTGGCGTCGTAGGCGCCTGCGAACGCCCAGCCCTGGAGCGCCGCCAGGCGCTGCGCAACGTTGGCGCGCGTGGCGTGCTCGTGTTCGCTGCAGTAGCCCTGCGGACGCACGTCCCAGGTGACGACGCGGCGCGTGGCCGGGCCGGTGGCGGGTTCCGGGGCCATGACGGTGTTCAGGCGCAGGTCCATCGGGGCCTCAGGCGTCGGTCTTCTTGTCCTTGTCCGCATCGCCCGATGGCAGCTTGACCTTCGTGACGGTGACCGACACCGGGTCGCTCGCCGGAAAGGACTCTTCCACGCCGCTGTCGAGCGCTTCTTCGCTGGACGGTTGCTCGGTCGGCTTGGCGGCCTCGGCCGGTGGCTTGCCGTGGTTCTCGGACGTGGGAAACGGAAACTTCTCCGGCGGGTTCTTGTCCGGGCTCGCCGGCTTCGGGTCGGGGGTCTGCTTCGAAGTCATGGGGTCTCCTTGGTGCGATGCACACGGGCTCACATGGCTGCCTCCTCCGGGTTGGCGGCTGCAGTGCCTCCATGTTCTGCGGATCGCACCGCACGCCGGTCGGAGGGCACAGCGCCTGCGCGTGGGACCCGTCTGGCACCCGCCTGACCGTTGCCCCGTCCTCGCGCGCGCGTGCGGCCTCGGCCCACACGAAGACCGGGCACCTGGCCGATGCGGCGCGGCCCGAATGCGGGCACACCAGAGGCCATGGCCCGTTCCGACACGCCCCTCGCAACCTACCAGGCGAAGCGCGACTTCGCCGTCACCGACGAACCCGCCGAAGGCGGCAAGGCCCGGCCGCACGCGCCCGCGTTCGTGATCCAGAAGCACGCGGCGCGGCGGCTGCACTACGACTTCCGGCTCGAACTCGACGGCGTGCTGGTGTCGTGGGCCGTGCCCAAGGGGCCGAGCCTCGACCCCGCGCACAAGCGCATGGCCGTGCATGTGGAAGACCACCCGCTGTCGTACGCCGGCTTCGAGGGCACGATTCCCGAAGGCCACTACGGCGCGGGCGACGTCATCGTGTGGGACCACGGCACCTGGGAACCCGTGGGCGATCCGCGCAAGGGCCTGGCCGCGGGCAAGCTCGCGTTCCGGCTGCACGGCCAGAAGCTCGAAGGGCTGTGGGAACTCGTCAGGATCGCCAAGGGCGGCGAGCGGCAGGAGCCCTGGCTGCTGTTCAAGAAGCGCGATGCCTTCGCGCGCTCGCATGCCGAGTACGACGTGGTGTCCGCGCTGCCCGACAGCGTGGCCGGGGCGCGCAAGACCGCCAAGGCCAAGGCCTTGCCCGCCTTGCCCGCAACGGGCGCGGTGAAGGCACGCCTGCCCGCCAGGCTTTCGCCGCAGCTCGCGACACTGGCCACCGGCGTGCCCGAAGGCGCGCCCGGCGACTGGATCTTCGAGATCAAGTTCGACGGTTACCGCCTCATGGCGCGCATCGGCAACGGCAAGGCACGCCTGCTCACGCGCGGCGGCCACGACTGGAGCGCGAAGCTGCCGAAGCTGGTGGCCGAGCTGGAGCGCCTGGGCATCGGCAACGCCTGGCTCGACGGCGAGATCGTCGTGCCCGACAAAGACGGCACGCCCGACTTCAACGCGCTGCAGAACGCGCTCGACCGCGAACACGCCGATCCCATCGTGATGTTCCTGTTCGACGTGCCCTTCTTCGAGGGCTTCGACCTGCGCCACACGCCGCTCGCCGACCGCCGCCGACTGCTCAGGCAACTGATGGACGCGCGCGCCACGCGCCGCCTGCGCTTCAGCAGCGACTTCGAGGCCGATGTCGACTCGATCCTGCAATCGGCCTGCCGCATGAACCTCGAGGGCGTGATCGCCAAGCGCGCCGACGCGCCGTATGTCTCGCGCCGCAGCGACACCTGGCTCAAGCTCAAGTGCATCCGGCGCCAGGAGTTCGTGGTGTGCGGCTACACGCTGCGCACCGACAGCCCGACGCGCATCGGCAGCCTGATGCTGGGCGTGCACGCGAAGAATGGCGAGCTGGTGTCGGTCGGCGGCGTCGGCACCGGTTGGAACGACCGCGAGGCGCGCGACATCCGCCGCCAGCTCGCCGCGCTGGACACCGACCACGCGCCGTTCACCGGCGGCGAGGCCAAGCCCGGCCGCCGCCGGCCGGGCGGCACGCGGCACTGGGTGAAGCCGAAGCTCGTGGCCGAGGTGCGCTTCGCCGCATGGACGCCGGACGGGCAGGTCCGCCACGCGTCCTTCGTGGCGATGCGCGACGACAAGCCGGCGTCGGAGATCGTGCATGAAGAACCCCGCGACATCGCACCCGCCCCGCGCGAGAAGGGCACGAAGGCCATGAAGACACCGTCGAAGAAAACCGCCTCCACCGTCGGCGGCGTCGCCGTCAGCCACGGCGAGCGCGTGATCGATGCGGCCTCGGGCCGCACCAAGCTCGACCTCGTGCGCTACTACGAATCGGTGGCCAACGACATGCTGCCGCACCTGAAGGGCCGCCCCTGCGCGCTGGTGCGCGGGCCGCAGGGCGTGGGCGGCGATATCTTCTTCCAGAAGCATGCCGAGAAGGTCCACATCGCCGGTGTGAAGCAGCTCGACCCCGCCCTGTGGCCCGGCCACCCGTCGATGCTCGAGGTCGGCACGCGCGAGGCCTTGCTGAACGCGGCGCAGTTCAACGTGATCGAGTTCCACACCTCGAACGCGACCTCGACGCACTTCGACCGGCCCAACCGCATGATCTTCGACCTCGACCCGGGCGAAGGCACGCCGTGGCCGCATGTGCAGGAAGCCGCGCTGCTGATGCGCACGCTGCTCACCGAACTGGGCCTGGCGTCATGGCTCAAGACCAGCGGCGGCAAGGGCCTGCATGTGGTCGTGCCGCTGCGCATGCACTACGACAACGACACCGTGAAGGCCTTCTCGCGCGCCATCGTGCAGCACATGGCCCACGTGATTCCGTCGAAGTTCGTGGCCAAGAGCGGGCCCTCGAACCGCGTGGGCAAGCTTTTTGCCGACTACCTGCGCAACGGCGTGGGCGCGACCACGGTGGCGGCCTACTCGGCGCGGGCGCGGCCGGGCATGGGCGTGTCGATGCCGGTGCGCTGGGACGACCTCGCCGGCCTCAAGAGCGGCGCGCACTGGACCATCGCCACCGCGCGCGAACACCTGTCGTTCCAGTCCGAAAACCCCTGGGCCGACTACTGGACCACGCGCCAGCCGCTGGGCGAGGCGATGAAGCGGCTCGGCTTCAAGCGATAGCCACGAACCCACGCACAAGGAAGGAAGCACACCATGGCCACGAGAACCCTCTGGAAAGGCGCCATCACCTTCGGGCTGGTCCACATCCCCGTGGGCCTGCACACCGCCAGCACCGAACAGGGCATCGACTTCGACTGGCTCGACAAGCGCAGCATGGACCCCGTGGGCTACAAGCGCATCAACAAGCGCACGGGCAAGGAGATCGCGCGCGAGCAGATCGTGAAGGGCTTCGAGTACGAAGACGGCAAGTACGTCGTGATCTCGCCCAAGGAGATCGAGGCCGTCTACCCGCGCACCACGCAGACCATCGAGATCCAGCGCTTTCTCGACGTGGGCGAGATTCCCTTCGTGTACCTGGAGCGCCCCTACTACCTCGCGCCGATCAACAAGGGCCAGAAGGTCTACGCGCTGCTGCGCGAGGTGCTGGTGAAGACCGGCAAGGTCGGCCTGGCCAAGGTGGTGATCGCCACCAAGCAGCACCTGGCGCTGCTGATTCCCTTCGGCAAGGTGCTGGTGCTCAACCTGCTGCGCTGGGGCGACGAGATCAAGGACGCCGACGGGCTCGACCTGCCGGCCGCCGGCATCAAGGGCGCGAAGCTGTCGGCCGCCGAGATGAAGATGGCCGAGCAGCTGGTCGGCGACATGTCGGGCCCGTGGAACCCCGACGAATTCAAGGACGAGTTCAAGCACGCCGTGATGAAGATCGTCGAGAAGAAGGTCAAGGCGGGCGACACGGAGACGGTGGTGCAGCCGGAAGAAGAAGCACCTGAGGGCGGCGCCGAGGTGATCGACCTGACCGAGCTGCTCGCGCGCAGCCTGCGCAGCGGCAAGCGCACGCCGCCTGCGGCGAAGAAGCGTGCGGCGAAGTCGACGGCTTCTGCACGCAAGACCGCGCACAAACCTGCGGCCGCCAAACGCGCGAAGAGCGTGGCCCGCAAGGCGGCCTGACTAACGCCGCGGCGCTTTCGCAGCCCCCGGCAGCGCCGCCACGCGCTGCGCCAGGAAGTCGACCAGCACCTGCACGCGCAGCGGCAACTGCCGACGCGGCGCGTACAGCAGGTGCAGCTCCTGCGCCGGCCCCGTGTGCCGCGCGAGCACGCGCACCAGCCGCCCCTGCGCCAGCAGGTCTGCGACCATCCACGTGGGTTGCAGCGACACGCCCGCGCCCGCGAGCACGCTGTCGAGCAGCGCCACGGCGTTGTTGACGCGGTAGCGGCTGCGCACCGGCACGGCCACCGCGCCGTCGGGGCCCGTGAGCAGCACGCCGTCGTCGCCCGCCGCGTAGCGCAGGTAGTCGTGCACCAGCAGGTCCTGTGGCGTGCGCGGCTTGCCGCGTGCGGCCACGTAGTCCGGCGAGGCGACAAGCACACGCGGCCAGCTGCCCAGGTGGCGCGCGACGAGGTCGGGCGGCAACGCGCCGCCGACGCGCAGCGAGACGTCGATGCGCTCTTCGCGTGGATCGACGAAGCGGTCGTCGAGCACCAGCTCCAGTTCGATGTCGGGGTACAGCCGCAGGAACTCGACCGCCATCGCGTTGAGATGCCGCTGCCCCAGCGTGACCGGCGCGCTCAGGCGCAGCAGGCCGCGCGGCTGCTGCACCTGCGCACGCGCATCGGCCACGGCGTCGCCGTAGTCCTCGAGCATGCGGCGCGCGCGTTCGTGAAAGCGCTGGCCCTCCTCCGTGAGGCTCAGGCCCGTGGCCGCGCGCCGCAGCAGCCGCACGCCGAGCGATCGCTCCAGCCCGGCGACCAGCTTGCTCACGGTGGGCTGCGTGGTGTCGAGCGCGCGGGCCGCGCCCGAGAGGCTGCCGAGTTCGACGCTGTGCACGAAGGCGGAGAGTGCGCGAAGGGTGTCCATGGGGTCATTCGAATCGGGAATGCGATGTATGCCATTCTGCCTTCTACCCCTCGCGATTCGAATGGAAGAAAGTTCGCCCATCGACACTTCTTTCACCTGAGGACATTCACATGACCGCTTCGCGACTCACCACCCTCCTGCGCCAGGGCGCGCTCGCCCTTTCCCTCGCGGGCGCCGCCACCGTCTCCGTTGCAGCGCCCACGCACTGGAGCCCCAGCTGGATGGCCTCCACCCAGCCGCTGTGGGACGAAAGCTTCGTGCTGCCCATCGGCATTCCCGCCCGCTTCGAGCGGCAGACGCTGCGCCAGGTGGCGCGCCTGAGCATCGGCGGCACGCGGCTGCGCGTGGTGATCAGCAACGAAGGCGGCACCACGCCGCTGCACATCGGCGCGGCGCGCGTGGCCCGCCATGCGAGCGGCTCGGCGGTCGTCGAAGGCACCGACCGGGTGCTGCGCTTCGGCGGCCGCAGCGACGTGACGCTGCCGCCCGGCGCGCGCCTCGTGAGCGACCCGGTCGACCTGCCGCTGCCCGCGCTGAGCGAAGTGGCCGTGTCGCTCTACCTGCCGGAACCCAGCCAGCCCGCGGGCTTTCACTTCGACGCGCGGCAGACGCTGTACATCGCCGACGGCGACCTGAGCGCCGCGGCGCGGTTGCCGGCCGCCGCCACCTCGTGGAGCACGCGCGTCTACGTGAGCGGCCTGATCGTCGAGACGCCCCAGACGCCCGTCACCGTCGTCGCGCTGGGCGACTCGATCACGGACGGCAACGGGTCCACGCCCGGCGCCCACACGCGCTGGCCCGACGCGCTGGCCGAGCGGCTCGCGCCGCGCGGCGTGGGCGTGCTCAACGCCGGCATCTCGGGCGGCCGGCTGCTGAAGGACGGCATGGGCCGCGCGGCGCTCGAACGCGCGGGCCGCGACGTGTTCGCGCAGCCCGGCGTGCGCGCGATGGTCGTGCTGCTGGGCACCAACGACATCGGCTGGCCCGGTGGCCCCTTTGCGCCGCAGGAGCCCGCGGTGCGCGCCGAGGCGGTGATCCAGGGCTTTCGCCAGCTGATCGAGATGGCCCACGCCCACAACGTGCGCATCGTGGGCGCCACCATTCCGCCTAACGAGCACGCGCTCGAAGGCACGCCGCTGGCCGGCCACCACTCGCCCGAGAAAGACAAGGTGCGCCAGGCCATCAACCGCTGGATCCGCGAAGGCGGCGCCTTCGATGCGGTGGTCGATGTCGACGCGCTGCTGCGCGACCCGGCCCGGCCGACGCGGCTGAAGGCCGCCATGGATTCGGGCGATCACCTGCATCCCGGCGACGCCGGCTACCGGGCGATGGCGGCGGCCATCGACCTCGACGCCTTGCTCGGCAACGATCTTCGATAGACTGCAAATATACTGTACATAAATACAGTATTTTCTCTAGAATGGCTCGTCTCCAAGAACAACATTCGAGGCGACGCCATGACCACCGCCAACCCGCCTGCGCCCTCCGCGCAGGTGCTTTTTTTCTCCTCGCGACAGCATCCGTTGCAGTCGCGTTCGCGCCCCACCGGCAAGACAGGCCGGATTTCGAACTGGCCCTTCCGCGTGACCCGGGAGCACGGCCACGACGACAGCAACGAACAGGATGACATCCGCGTTCAGGCGGCGCGCGTCATCCGGACGACGGCTGCGCATTGGTGGCCGCCGGAGCCCTGAACCGCCTTTTCATCCTTCTTCCCCCGGAGAACTGCAATGGACGACTTCAACCGTGGCGATGCGTTTGCGAACGAGCCCGAACCCGACTGGGACTCCCCCGCTTTCGAGAGGCAACGTCACCTTCTCATCGCGCTGTTTCCCGAGCCCGACGTGCAAGCGGCGATCGAAGCGCACCGCAAGGAATGGATCTGGCCCAAGGGCCACTACTTTCCTCGCAGCCCGCGACTGCACCTGACGCTCCACTGCTTCGGCGACCAGCCCAGGGATGTCGAGAAACGCCTGCGTGAAGCGCTCGCCCAGGTTCGGGTGCGGCCCATGAGCCTCGTGCTGGACAGCTCGCGCACATGGCGCAACGACATCGCGGTGCTGCAGCCCGCCGAGCACGGCGCCTTGCGCACCCTGCATGCGGACATCGGCCGTGCCGTCCAGAAGGCGGGCATCGTCACGGAAACGCCGACGTTCACACCGCACATCACCATCGCCCGCCGCACCGAGGGCGCCGCCTACCCGATGCGCCTGCCGCCGATCCCGTGGCACGTGAGGAAATTCCTGCTCGTGCGCTCGTTCACTTCGCATCCCGTCGAGCACAAGGTGCTGGCGACCTACGAGGCCGACGAAGAAGACAAAGAAGACGCCGTCTGACAACGGCGGGCCGGCTTTCGTGGCCTTATCGGGTGAGACAATTTTCGGCGCCCATCGAACCCACGCCACACCCGCCGCATGCTGACACCACCCGATATCGCCCCCGACGCCGTTCAAGCGCGTCTCGCCGAAACCTACGGCCTCCAGGCGACACGCGCCGAGTTCCTGCCGCTGGGCGCCGACGTCGATTCGGCCGCGTTCCGCATCGAGGCATCGGACGGCCACGCGTACTTCCTCAAGCTGCGCCGAGGCGGTTTCACGCCCGCCGTGGTCGACGTGCCGGCCATGCTGCACCACACCTATGACATCGACGCCGTAATGGCCCCGCTGCTCACGCGCACGCAGCGGCTCAGCGTGCAGGACCACGGCTTCGACTGGGCGCTCTACCCTTTCTTCGACGGCACCGACGGCTTCACGCGTACGCCGACCGACCGGCAATGGACCTTGCTCGGCACCACGCTGAGCGCCATCCACCGCACCGAGCTGCCCGAATCTCTGCGCGCGGGCCTGCCGCGCGAAAGCTATTCGCACCACTGGCGCGAAGGCGTGCGCCGCTACCAGCGCCGCTTCATCAACGGCGTGGCGGGCGACGATCTGGTGAAGCGTTTCCTGGCCTTCTGGAACGCACACGACGAAGAGATCGATTCGATCGTCTACCGCAGCGAACAGCTTGCCTCGATCCTGCTCGAGAAGTCGCTGCCGCAGGTGCTGTGCCATGCCGACCTGCACGCCGGCAACGTGCTGCTGGGCGACGGCGACCGCCTGTGCATCGTCGACTGGGACACGCTGATCCTCGCGCCGAAGGAGCGCGACCTGATGTTCATCGGCGGCGGGGTCGGCGGCGTGTGGAACCAGCCGCGCGAAGAAGCGCTGTTCTTCCAGGGCTACGGCACGAGCGAGGCGATCGACACGCTCGCCCTCGCCTACTACCGCCACGAACGCATCGTGCGCGACCTGCTCGAGTTCTGCGACCAGATGTTCGACCCGCAGGCCAGCCGTGAAGACCGCGAGGAAGGCCTGCGCCAGATGGCAAGCCAGTTCGAGCCGGGCAACGTGGTCGCCGTCGCGCACCGCGACTACGACGCCATCACCTGAAGCACCTGAAGGGCGCGGGTCAGATCAGCAGGTCCTGCGCGTCGTCCTCGAAGCCCGCCACGGGCTGCGCCTTGGCCAGCGCCAGCCACACCGAAAAAGGAATGCGCTCGAAGGCACGGTGCACCGCGGCGCGCGCCACCACGAGACGCTCGCCCTCGAGCACCATCACGCCGCATTCGGCCGGGATCTCGTCGGGTGACGCGATGCAGCGGCCCTTGGCGTCGTTGCCCAGCACGTACCAGCACTCGCCGCCCAGGTCGAGGTAGGCCGCGCGCTTGTCGGGCTTGCGCAGGTCGCCCAGCAGGTCGGCGCGGCTGACCTTCACCTCGTGCACGATGGGATGCGCATAGGCCTCGACGCTGGTGTTGCGGATCGAGAAGACGTCGGGCCGCGCCATACACCAGCGCGGCTTGCCGCCCTCCTCCAGCGGCGGCAGCCGGGCGCGCAGGCCCAGGCCGCGCCAGGCGATGCGGCCGCCGCGCGTCATCTCGCGCGCCACGCGCTCCACCAGCGCCTCGTGCGGCGACAGCGCCGCGCGGTTGACAGTGAGCGTGGTGGCGATGCGCGCAATGCCCGCGTCGGTCACGCGCAGCGTCTCGTGGCCCAGTGCACTGCGCACGCGTTCGAGAAAACCGCCCGCGAGCAGCTCGACCTCGATGGTGTCGCAGCAGGGCCAGCCGGCCGAGCGGTAGATCTCGCGCAGCCGCCGTGCGTGCGGCTTGCCGAAGGGCACGGCCGTCTGCAGGGGCGGCGGGTCGGTCACCGGCGGCGGAAAACCGGGGTCCGTCACCGGGGGCATGACGGGCGGCGGATCGCCTTCGGGCGGCAGCACGGGCGGCGGCGGTGGCGGCATGGGCACATCGGGCGCGGGCGGCGGCGGGCCGATCGGCGTGGCGACGACCTCATCGGCAAGGGCAAATGCAGCGGTTGCGGCGAGTGCGGACATGGGAGGAACAGGTTAGCGAAAAGTGAGGGGCGGCGCGAGGCATGGAACGATCGGTTGCATTCGCAATGCCTCAGTGGAAGTCACGGCTGGTGTTGCTCTGTGCCAGCCGGCCCAGCAGCGGCGTGAGGTCCTTGAAGCCGGTGGCGATCAGGTGCTGCACCTTGCCGCCGCTGTCGTCGTCGCGCTGCCAGGTGCCCTGCACCGCGAGCAGGTGCGACTTGAGCAGCGGCTCGCGCCAGGCCTCGATGACGTGGCTCCAGACGATCACGTTGACGTTGCCGGTCTCGTCCTCCAGCGTGACGAAGATGGTGCCGTTGGCGGTGCCGGGCCGCTGCCGACCCTTGACGATGCCGCAGGCGCGCACGGTCTGGCCACTGCGCGCGGCGCGCAACTCCACCGCGCTCAGGAGCCGCATGCGCGCCAGACGCGGGCGCAGCAGCGCGAGCGGATGGCGGCGCAGCGTGAGGCCCAGCGCCGCGTAGTCGCCGACGATCTCTTCGCCCTCGGGCGCGGCCGGCAGGAGCAGCGCCTGTTCGTGGATCGGCACGCCCTTGAGCAGGGCCGACGAGCGGTGCTGCGCGGTGGCGTCCCACACCTGCTGGCGCCGATGGCCCGAGAGCGACATCAGCGCATCGGCCGCTGCGAGCGCGGCCATGTCCTTGCCTTCGAGCTCGGCGCGCAGGGCCAGGTCTTCGGTGCTGGTGAAAGGCGCTTGCGCGCGCGCTGCGAGCAAACGCCTGGCGCCGGCGTCGCTGAGGCTCAGGACCCGGTTCAGGCCCAGCCGCACCGCCGGCTGGTTCTCGTTGCCCAGGCGCTCGGCGTAGCGCGTGTCGGTGCCAGGCAGCATGCGCGGCGCGTCGGGCGCGCGGGCCTCGAGCGTGGTGTCGATCTCGCTGCACGTGACGTCGACCGGCCGCACCTCGACCCCATGGCGGCGCGCATCCTGCACCAGCTGCGAGGGGCTGTAGAAGCCCATCGGCTGCGAGTCGAGCAAGGCGGCGAGGAAGCAGGCGGGTTCGTAGTTCTTGAGCCAGCTGCTCACGGTGACCAGCAGCGCGAAGCTCGCGGCATGGCTTTCGGGAAAGCCATAGTCGCCGAAGCCGAGGATCTGCTTGAAGATGGCTTCGGCGAACTCCTTCGGGTACTTGTTGTCCACCATCCCATCCACGAGCTTCGCGTGAAACTTGTCGAGGCCGCCCTTGCGCTTCCACGCGGCCATGGCACGACGCAACTGATCGGCTTCGTCTGCGCTGAACTTCGCCGCGATCATGGCGATCTGCATCACCTGCTCCTGGAAGATCGGAATGCCCAGCGTGCGTTCCAGCGCCGGCTTCAGTTCCTCTTTTTCGTAGAGGATCGGCAAGCCCTTGCGCACCCGCTCGCGCTGCTTGAGGTACGGATGCACCATGCCACCCTGGATGGGCCCCGGCCGCACGATCGCCACCTCGATCACCAGATCTTCATAAGTGCGCGGCTTCAGGCGCGGCAGCATCGACATCTGCGCCCGGCTCTCGATCTGGAACACGCCGATGGTGTCGGCGTCGCAGATCATGTCGAACACGTTCTGGTCGTCGTTGGGGATGTGATGCATCTCCATCATCGAGCCCCGCCAGCGGTTCATGTGGTCGAGCCCGCGGCGGATGGCGCTCAGCATGCCGAGCGCGAGCACGTCGACCTTGAGCATCCCCATGGCTTCGAGGTCGTCCTTTTCCCACTGGATGACGGAGCGGTCTTTCATCGACGCCTTCTCGACCGGCACCAGCCGCGTGAGCTTGGTGTGCGTGAGCACGAAGCCGCCCACGTGCTGGCTCAGGTGGCGCGGAAAGCCCTTGAGCCGCTGCGTCATCTCGATCCACTGGACCAGCTTGAGCCGGTCTTCCTTCACGCCGACGCGCGCGGCGGCCTTGTCGAGCTGTTCGCCGAGTGCGGTGTCGTCGAACCAGTAGTGGTCCTTGGCGAATTCGTCGACCAATCGCTCGTCGATGCCGATGGCCTTGCCGACGTCGCGCAAGGCGCTGCGCGAGCGGTAGCAGATGACGACGGCGGCGATGGCGGCGCGCTCGCGGCCGTACTTTTCGTAGATGTACTGGATGACTTCTTCGCGCCGCTGGTGCTCGAAGTCGACGTCGATGTCGGGCGGCTCCTTGCGATGGCGGCTCAGGAAGCGCTCGAACAGCAGGTGGCCTTTGTCGGGGTTGATCGCGGTGATGCCGAGGCAGTAGCAGACCGCCGAGTTGGCCGAGGAGCCGCGGCCCTGGCAGAGGATGTCTTGAGAGCGTGCGAAGCGCACGATGTCTTCCACCGTGAGGAAGAACATCTCGTACTCCAGCTCGGTGATCAGGTCGAGCTCTTTCTGGACCTGTGCACGCACCTTCTCGGGAATGCCGTCGGGGTAGCGCACCCGCGCACCTTCCCACGTCTTGCGCACCAGCGTCTGCGCCGCCGTCTCGCTGCTGCCCACGGTCTCCAGCGGGTACTTGTAGGTCTCGCGGATCACCTCGGGATCGAAACGGCACCGCTGCGCCACCGCCAGCGTGTTCGCCAGCATCGCGGGCAGGTACAGCTCGGCCAGCCGCACCCGCTGGCGCAGGTGCCGCTCGGCGTTCGACTGCAGCGCAAAGCCGCACTCGGCCACCGTGCGGCCTTCGCGCACCGCCGTGAGCACGTCGTGCAGCGGCTTGCGTCCTCGCGCGTGCATGTGCACGTCGCCGGCCGCGACCAGCGGCACACCGGCCTGCTCGCCCGCCTGCATCAGCGTGACGAACCAGAGGTCGTCGTCGCGTTCGTTGAACAGCTCCACGGCCAGCCAGAGGTTGCCGCCGTACAGCGCCCTGGCCGCGGCCAGGTCTTCCTGCACGGTGACCGCCTCCGGCATGCCGCCCGGCGGGCGGTGCGGCACGAAGAGGACCTGGCAGCGCTGCAGCGAGGCGACATCGCTCGTGTCCCAGTCGACGCGGTACTCGCCCTTGGGCAGCTCGGTGTTGCGCGCGGCGGTGATGAACTCGCAGAGGTTGCCCCAGCCCTCGGTGTCGTTCGCGATCACCACGAGCTTGAAGCGCTCGAAGCGGAACTCGCTGCCGAACAACAGGCGGAAGACGGGGTTGCGCGGGATCGGCGGTTCGTCCGGGTGCTCGCTTTCGTGCGCGTCCAGCTTCGCCGGCAGGTCGCGCAACGCGACATGCGCGCGCACGATGCCGGCCACCGAGCATTCGTCGGTGATGGCCAGCGCCGCATAGCCGAGGTGGTAGGCGCGCTCGACCACCTCCTCGGGCGTCGACGCGCCGCGCTGGAAGCTGAAGTTCGTGAGGCAGTGCAGCTCGGCATAGCCGGGCAGGCCCGGCGCCGGGCGCAGCCGCTGCGGCAGCACATGCACCTTGGCGGGCTGGCGCTTGCGCTCTTCCTTGCCGCTCAGGTCAGGCATAGAAGCCTTGCAGGTACCAGCGCACCTCGCCCGACGAAAAGCGCGTGGCGGGCCGCTCGCGAAAGATCCACACCAGGCCGGCCTCGGGGCTTTCGGCCACGTAGTAGTCGCGCATCGCGGGCTGGCCGCCGTCTTCCTCGCCGCCCCACCAGCCGGCTTCCACGCGCTGCGGCCCGACCAGCTTGCGCAGCGGCCCGCAGTAGCACGGGCGCTCGCCGTCCATCTCGAGCCGCAAGGGCTCGGGCAGCAGCCAGGGCGGGTAGATCGCATCGGGCTGCGAGGCGGCGTCCTTGCGGGCCTTGTCGGGTGCCGGGGTTTTCTCTTTCTGCAGCGCGGGCCGCCACCGCTGCTGGCGCTCGGGCCGGTGATCGGCCTGCGCGAGCGGCACCACCACCTGGTCGGCGCCGAGCCGCACGCTGAGCCGTTCGACCATCTCGTGCAGCTTGTCGCCCTTGCGGTTGTCTTCCGGCAGGAAGCTGGTGCTGGCGCCGGCCAGCGGATCGGTTTCGAGCGTGCGCAGCTTCAGCCAGCTCGCGGGCGCGGCCAGCGTGGTGAGCGCGAGTTTTTCGGACAGCAGGCGGCGCAGGTGCGCCATGTCCTGCGTGGGCTCGGCCGTGCGCACGGTGAGCTGCTGGTGCGGCGGCAGGGTCACGCCGTTGAGGCGCCGCAGGTCGAGCGTCCATTGCAGCTCGAGCGCACGCGCGCCGCGCTGGCGCGCGCGCAGCCAGATCTGCAGCGCCGACAGCAGGCGGTTGGCCGACCACATGAGTTCGGGCCCGGTCTCGGCCAGCGCGGGCAGTTCGAGCTTCTGCTCGAACACGTCGGGCAGCGTGAGCCAGGCGTGGCTTTCGGGGCGCAGGCCCCAGGCGATGTCGAGCGCCTCGCGCAGCCCGGTGCCGAAGCGCCGCGTGAGGCCGCCACGCGGCAAGGCGGCCACATCGCCCCAGGTGCGGCAGCCCAGGCGCGCGAGCAGGTCGAGGTGGCCCTGCGCGGCCGTCAGCGTGTCCAGCGGCAGGCCGGCCGGCACCTCGGCGGGCCGGTGCTCGTTGCGCGCGAACAGGCGCAGCCGCGCCAGCGCGATCAGGCTGGTGGCGCCCTGCGCGCCGCGCATGCGCGCGTCGGGTGCGGGGTTGAGGGCCAGCAGCTGGCGCATCAGCGGCGCGCGACCGCCCCACAGGCGTTCGCAGGCCGAGACCTCGAGCATCAGCGCCTCGTCCTGCCAGGCGACGTGCGGCGTGAACTGCAGCGCCCACCAGCCCAGGGCCTCGGGCGGAGGCATGTCGGGGGCGTCGGCGTCCTCGGTTTCAGACGACCACTGCAAGGCGATCCAGTGCATCCGGGCCTCCTTTCCATGCGTCGATGCGCACCACCGTGGCCGACGGTGCGGCGGCCGGTGCCACGAGCGACTGCAGGCGCAGCTGACGCCGCACGCGGGCGGCGGCCAGCAGCGCGCTCATGCGGGCGTTGCGCGCCGGCACCCGCACCGGCGCGGCCAGCGGCGGCCCCCGGCGCTTGAGCAGGTGCAGCGCGATCTGCGCCGGGTCGTCCGGGCAGCGCTCGGCACGCAGGCGCAGGCGCGCGGGCGAGGCCGACAGCGCCACCGACTCGGGCCGGCACACGAACAGCAGCACCTCGTGCTGCGCGGCCGCCAGCTGCAGCCGCCGCAACTCGCCCACGCGGGCCTGCGGCAGCCAGGCGACGACGGCAGCGATCTCGGCGCAGCGCAGCGCCTGCTCGCAGGCCCACAGCCGCGCGGCCGGGGCGTCGCTGCGCACGCACATCAGCGCCTCCACCGGCAGCCCCTGCGCCGCCAGCGCGGTGCCGCAGGGTTCGTAAGGCGCGCCGACCAGCACCACCGGCCCGCCGCGCGCCTCCACCGCCTGCGCCAGCGCGGGCAGCAGCAGGCGCCAGACATGGGCCTCGGGCGTGGCCTGCAGCAGCTCCGTCATCGCGCCCACGGGCCAGCCGCCGCCGGGCAGCTCGGCGTCGAGCGCGGCATGCCCGGTGGCCACGACCTGCGCGTCGGCCAGGCCGAGTTCGTCGGCGTGCCAGACGCCGCGGCCCGCGGCGGTGGAAAAGGAGTCGAGGAAAGGGAGGCCCATGATTGCAGTTGTTAACTGTATTTTTATACAGTATTCCCCAGGTCGCAACCAGCGATCGATTTACCTGCGAAGGCCCGCGCCTTAAGATCGGTTTATTAACAATTAGTGACCATGAGACACAAAAAGATTCACCTGCGGCTTCTGGCCCTCGCCGCGCTCGTCCTCGCAGGGGCGCCCGCCTCGGCCCAGCCCGCCAAGCCGCTCCTGATCGGCCAGACCTACGTGCAGACCGGCCCGCTCGCGTCGCTGTCGACCGAGCCGCTGGTCGGCATCCGTGCCATGTTCACCGCGCTGAACGCGAGCGGTGGCATCAACGGCCGCCCGGTCGAGCTGCGCCAGCTCGACGACGCCTACGACCCCGCCAAGGGCGCCGAGAACGTCAAGACCTTCGCGCGCGACGGCGCCGTGGGCGTGCTGATGCCCATCGGCACCTCGTCCGCGGTCGGCGCGCTGAAGGCGGCCAACGAGCTGAAGATTCCCGTCGTCGGCCCCTACACGGGCGCGGGCCCGGTCGTGAAGTTCAGCGAGTTCGGCTTTCCGGTGCGCATCAGCTTCGATGAGGAATACAGCCGCATCGTGAACCACCTGTTCACCATCGGCCTGTCGCGCATCGCCTTCGCGCACAACGACAACCCCGGTGCGCGCTCGGCGATGGAGAGCACGCAGAAGTTCATTGCCGAACGCGGCGACAAGATGGTCGGCAGCGTGGCCATCAAGAACGACGGCTCCGACGCGGCCGAACGCGCCGCCGAGCTGGCCAAGCTCAAGCCCAAGGCCGTGGTGCTGTCGGCCACCAACGACGTGGCGGCGAAATTCATCGCGGCTTACCGCGCGACCGGCGGCGAGACGGCCTTCTATTCGTTCTCCTTCCTGAATGGGCAAAAGCTCTTCCAGGACATCAAGAAGGACGCGGCCGGCGTGGTCATCTCGCAGGTCGTTCCCTACCCGTGGAACAGCGCGATGCCGGTGATTGCCGAGTACCAGGCGGCGATGAAGAAGATCGGCATGACCGAGTTCAGCTACGCCAGCTTGGAGGGCTACGTCACCGCCAAGGTCATGGTCGAAGGCCTGAAGCGCGCGGGCGCCAACCCCACGCCCGAGTCGCTGCAGAAGGGCCTGGAGTCATTCAAGACGCTGGACCTCGGCGGCATCGCCGTGTCGTACCGGCCCGGCGAGCACCGCGGGCTGACCTTCTCGGAACTGTCGATGCTCAAGGCCGACGGGCGCTACCTGCGCTGAGCCCTTCCGCCCGCCGGCATGGCGGGCGCAGAATTTCGTTCGTGACGCCCACCACGAACGCCCCCCTCCTTCCAGCCCTCACGCGCGCCCGGTTGCTCCGACTAGGCGCAGCCCTGTGCGCAGGCGCCGCGCTCCCCTCCTTCGCCCAGCAGCCACCCCGCAGGCCCGCGATGCAGATGACCACCCGCCCCATTCCCTCCACGAAGGAAGCCCTGCCGGTCGTCGGCTGCGGCACCTGGATCGGCTTCGACCGGCGCCCCGGCACCGACGAATACGGGCGCCTGCCCGGCGTGCTCGACGCGCTCTTCGCGGCCGGCGGCACGGTGATCGACAGCTCGCCGATGTACGGCCGCTCCGAGGAAACCACCGGCGAACTGCTGGCCACAGCGAAGCCGGGCGCCAAGCCCTTCCTCGCGACCAAGGTCTGGACCTCGGGCCGCGAAGCCGGCATCGCGCAGATGGAGCAATCGTTCGCGCGGCTGCGCACGAAAGAGATCGACCTGATGCAGGTGCACAACCTCGTCGACTGGCGCACCCACCTCGCCACGCTGCGCGGCTGGAAGGAGAAAGGCCGCGTGCGCTACATCGGCATCACCCACTACACCGCCTCGGCCTACGACGAGGTCGAGGCCGTGCTGCGCGCCGAGCAGCTCGACTTTGTGCAGATCAACTACTCGCTCGATGCGCGCGATGCCGAACAGCGCCTGCTGCCGCTCGCGGCCGAGCGCGGCGTGGCGGTGATCGTCAACATGCCCTTCGGCGGCGGTGGCTTGCTGCGGCGCCTGCGCGACAGGCCGCTGCCCGCCTGGGCCGGCGAGATCGGCTGCACGAGCTGGGCACAGGTGCTGCTGAAGTTCGTGCTGAGCCATCCGGCCGTGACCTGCACGATCCCGGGCACGAGCCGCGCGGAGCACATGACGGACAACGCCGCGGCCGGCGCCGGCACCTTCCCCGATGCCGCCTTCTGGCGCCGCGAGGCCTCTTCTATTCGAACTTGACGTTGTGCTCCCGCACCGTCGCGCCGAAGGCGTCGTACTGCGTGCGGAAGAACTCGGTGAACTTCGCGGGGCTCATGCCGTAGCCCTCGAAGCCCTGCTGCACCAGCTGCGCATGCACGTCGGGCCGTTTGAGCGTGTTCTGCAACTCCAGCGAGAGCCTGTCGGTGATCTCCTTCGGTAGCCCCGGCGGCCCGAAGAACCCGGCCCACGGCGTGATCGTGAGCTTGCCCAGCCCCAGCTCGCCGCCCGTCGGCACATCGGGCAGCAAGCCGCTGCGCTGCGGCAGCAGCGTGACCAGCGCGCGGATGCGCCCTTCCTTCACGAAGCCCGGCGCCAGCGTGCCGGTGGTGAACATCATGTGGATCTGCCCGCCCAGCAGGTCGGTCATGGCCTGCATGTCGCCCTTGTAGCGCGCGTTGACCACCTTGCGCTCGCCCAGCAGTTGCAGCATCGCGAGCTCCGAGGCGCTGTTGCTCGAGGCCGAGTTGAGCGCGCCGGGCTTCGACGCCACGAGCGCCAGCAGCTCGTTCACGCTCTTGACCGGCAGGCTCGAAGGCACCACGAGGAACATCGAGAACTGCCCCGCCGAGCTGATCGGGGTGAAGGCCTTGAACGGGTCGTAGGGCGAGGTCGGCCGCAGCGTGGGCGCGGCGACCATCGCGGTGTTGGTGCCCATCAGCAGCGTGTAGCCGTCGGGCTTGGCCGACGAGGTGGCCTGCGCCGCGAGCACGCCGTCGGCGCCGGGTCGGTTCTCCACGATCACCTGCTGGCCGAGCTGCTTCGACAGCCCCTCCGCAATGATCCGCGTGAGCGAATCGGCACCGCCGCCCGCGGCGAAGCCGACGATCAGCTTCATCGGCTTGTTCGGGTACGCGTCGGCGCTCCAAGCCGCCGCGCCGGGCAGTGCCGTGGCGGCGAGGGCCGCGAGAGTCAAGGTTCTGCGTCGCATGAAAGCCTCCTTGTTCAGAAGAGGTGCCGCACACCGAACTCCCAGCCCGACGAGCGCATCCCGCCCGCCGGCGCGCTGCCGCCGCTCACCACGTAGCGCGCCTGCCCGCTGTTCATCAGCCGCGCGTAGGTGCCGTACAGCGCGGTGCGCCGGGAGAGGTTGTGCACGTAGCCGATGCCGAACTGGCGCGCGTCGTCGCGGTTGCGCGGCATGCCGTTGACATTGCGCAGGCTCTCGTCGCTGCGGTCGTCCAGGTAGGCGTAGCTCACGCGGATGCGCCCGACCTCGAAGGCCGGGATGTGCGCGCCGATCTCGACCGTGTTCTTGCGCACCGTGCCGGCCGCGAGCTTCACCGTCACCTTGTTGTAGAGCGCGAAGAACTTCGCGAAGCCCGCGTCCCACGAGCCGCCGATGTTGGCGTGCGTGTAGTTGCCGATGGTGGAGGTGGCGTTGAAGTGCGAGCGCGTCACGGCCGCCGCGATGTCGAACGCGCCCGAGGCGAAACCGAAGCGTGCGCCGCCGAAGTTGCCGTCGTCGCGGTTCGGCGCCGTGGAGTTGTTCTCGCCCGTGCCGACCATCGCCATGCCGTAGAAGCCGCCCAGCTTGGCCGGCAGCCAGTAGCTCACCGTGTTGCTGCCGGTGATGGCCGTGGGCAGCGGCCCGGTGCCCGCGCCCGCGAAGGTGAGGTTGCCCGCGCGCGCCACGCCGTTGGCGTTGAAGGGGTCGAAGTAGATGCTGTTGTAGTGCGTGGGAATGAAGTCGTGGCCCAGCCGCACTTCGCCCAGCGAATCGTGCGAGAGGCTCACGAAGGACATGCGGTCGAAGGTGATCGGTCCCGCCGGGCCCGCGCCGCTCGTCTGGTTGTTGGTGTTGCTCGGCCGACCGGTGCCCAGGTCGGGGTTCAGGCTGCCTTCGAGCCAGAAGCCCGCGCGCAGGCCACCGCCCAGGTCTTCGGTGCCGCGAAAGCCGATGCGGCTGGTCGAGAGACCGCCGTTCGACAGCGCCTTGATCGAGCCGCCGCCCTCGCCTTTCGTGTACTGGACGCCGAGGTCCATCACGCCGAACACGGTGACGCTGGATTGCGCGTGCGCCGCGCCGCTGCTGGCGAGGCCGATGGCCGACCACATCAAAAGTCTCTTCATGGTTTCTTGTCTCCTGCTCTTTTCTTGGTTGAAAACTCTGGAATCACTCGGAAATGGCGCAGGGCTGCGCCACCGGGTGCGCACGGGGGTGCGCACCGGTTGGCGAAGGCCGGGATGAAAAAGGTCTAGCTGGCGGGCTGCGGCCGCTCCGTGCGCACGAGCACGGCGCCCTTGGACAGCGGGCTCACGTTGCGCCGGTACTGCTGCAGCCAGCCGGTGTCGAAGGCCGGCGGCGGCGCCTGCCAGTCGGCGCGGCGCGCGGCAAGTTCGGCGTCGGTCAAGGCGATGTCGAGGCGGCGCGCGTCCAGGTCGATGGTGATCACGTCGCCATCGCGCACCAGCCCGAGCGGACCGCCCAGTGCCGCTTCGGGCGACACCTCGGCCACCACGAGCCCCTTGCAGACCAGGCCCGAGAGATGCCCGTCGGTCAGCAGCGCGACCTGGTCGCCGAGCCCCGCGCCATCGACCGCGAAGACCACGCGCGATGCGCCACCGCCCATGGCCGGTCCGCCGCACGCGCCGGCACCGCGCATCACGACCACCTGGCCGGGGACGATCTCGTTGTTCTTGATTGCAGCGATGGCGGCGTCCGAAGTCCAGAAGCACACGGCCGGTCCGGTGAAGCGCCGCACCTTGCGCTCGGCGATGCCGGTCTTGATGAGGCCCGACTCGGGCGCAAGGTTGCCGCGCAGGAGCACGATGGCCGGCAGCGGCGCGACCGGGCGGTCGATGGGGCGGATCACCTCGGCGTCCCTCACTTCGGCGCGGCGAAGGTTGTAGTCGACGGTGCCGCCGGTCACCGTGAGCGCGCCCGTGTCGAGCAAGGGTGCGAGCTGCTTCATCAGCGCGCGGCAACCGCCCGCCGCCTCGAAGGCCTCGATCGAATGCGCGCCGATGGGCCGCACGCCGGCCAGCACCGGTGTCGTCGGGCCGAGGCTTTCGAAGAGGCCGTACACATCGACGCCGCACTCGCCTTCAGTCGATATCGCCTGCAGGTGCTTGGCCGTGTTGAGCGAGCCGCCAACCGACAGCACCGCACGCACCGCGTTGGCAAAGGCGCCGGCCGAGAGGATGTCGCGCGGCTTCAGGTCGTCCAGCACCATCTGCACGATGCGCGTGCCGGCCGCGCGCACGTCGTCCATCATCTTCGGGCTCAGCGCGGCAACCGGCGCGCTGCCGGGCAAGGCCATGCCGAGCGCTTCGCACACGATGTGCATCGAGTTCGCCGTGCCCAGGCCCGAGCACACGCCCGGCCCGCGGATCGCCTCGCGGCTCATGCCCACGAGTTCTTCCACCGGCAGGTGGCCGGTGACCGCGTGCATCGCGCCGATGAACACTTCCTCGATGTCCATGTGCTTGCCGCGGTACTCGCCGCTGGGCTGGTAGCCGCAGGGCACGAGCAAGGTCGGGATGTTGAGTCGCGCGGCCGCCATGAGCTGCCCCGGCACCGTCTTGTCGCACGAGGTGAGGCAGACCATGCCGTCGAGCTGCGCGCCTTCGACTGCGACCTCGATGTCGTTGGTCACGAGGTCGCGCGCGCCGAGCATGTAGGCGCCGCGTGCGCCCGCGCCGGTGATGAAGTCGCTGGGCGCGGCCGTGCGAATCTCGAACGGCACGCCGCCCGCCGCGCGGATCGCCGCCTTGATTTCCGCCGCCACCTTGTCCAGGTGGCTGAAGCACGCGGCCAGTTCCGAGGAGCTGTTGACGATGGCGATCTTGGGCTTCTCGCAATCCTCTTCGGGGATGCCAAGCGCGCGCCAGTGCGCGTTGCGCACCGACCAGAGGTAGGAGCCGCGCGGGAAGTTGCTGCGCAGGGGGCGGGTCATGGGCGGTCTCCGGTCTTGTCGTTGTTCTTCTTGGTGATCTCGATCACGCCGCGATCGGCGTCCACGCGCACCCAGTCGCCGGTCTCGATGCATGCGAGCGGGTCGCGCTCGAAGTCGGTCATCGAGGGCGAGTGCGTCACCACGGCACCGAGCGCCATCTTGGTCGTCATCTCGTTGAACAGGAACGCCGCGGGCGCGGAGTTCATGAGCCGCGTCATGTGGAACATCGCGGACCAGCCCGACGAGCCCTTGGCGCCCGGAAACACCAGCACCTTGCCCGCGAAGCTCTGTCCGCGCAGTTCGTGCCGCGTCTCGATGACGGTGCCGGTGCGCGGGTCGATGCCGCCCCAGCCTGAGATGCGGTCGCGCGTGACCAGCGCCTCGCCTTCCGCCACGCCGCCGACCACCTTGCGGCCGCGGATCACGATGGTGCTTTCTTCGGTCATGACGGCGGCGTTCATGCGTAGCCTCCGTTCCACCGACCGGTGCAGGCCGCATCGATGCATTCGGCCGTGCTGCCGAACCACGCCTGCACGCCGAGGATGGCGGGCAGGTAGTGCGCCTGCTTGGCGGAATCGAGTGCCACGGTCTTCGTGCCCTTGGGCACGGCGCGGCTCATGGCCGAGCAGCTGTCGCTCATGAGGATGCCGCCCGCGTCCTCGATGATCTTCGTGTAGCCGTTGCGGTCGGCCAGCGACTTGATGGCGCGCGGCGTGAAGATCCACAGCTCGCAATCGGGGTGCACCTTGCGCCCTTCGATGAGCTGCGCGGCCTCCCAGATCTGCTCGATGGTGTAGTGCGGGCAGCCCAGCATCACGTACTGGACTTCGCTGTCCTTGCCGGTGACGTTGATCTTCTCGTAGGTGGCGCGGCGCTCGGCCTCGCCGTAGCGCAGCACCTCGATGGGCGCCTTGCCGCCGAGCGCCTGTTCCAGCGTCAGCGCCTCGGGCGTGACGCCGGCGATGTGGTACATCTCCACGCCGCCCGAGGACGAGGCGGCTGCGCCGAAGTGTTTGAGCCGCGGCAAGTTCGGCACACGGCCGATGCCGCGCCGGCTGTGCACCACCGGCACGCGCTCCTGCACGTGCTCGCCGATGTAGTAGCCGAGCAGGCCCCAGTCCTGCACCGACTCGACCTCGATGTCGAGCTCGATCACGTGCGTGGCGCGGCGGTTCTCCTCGAGGTGGTAGCCCCAGTACGGAATGCGCCCGGTGAGCATCGCCGCGCCCGTGCTCTCGCGGCCCTCGGTGTTGGTGCGCGCGCCGAGCACCGAGTTGCAATACACCACCGCCGACGATTCCATCCACGCGCAGTGCTCGCCGCGCGTCGGGATGTTGCCCACCTGGTAGGGCGTGCAGGTGTTCATGATCTGCGCGCCGAGGCCGGCCGCATGGCGTTCGCTCTTGTTGTAGAACTGGACGATCTCCTCGCTCACACCCATGCGCTCGGGCTGGCCGGGATCGAAGCCCAGTTGCAGGTGGCTCGTGAAGACCTTGAACTTCGGGATCTCGACCGTCTCCTGGCTGTCGAGGCTGAATTCGGAGAACACTGCGTCCATGCCGCCGCCCTTGGCGAGCGCGAAGTCGCGCTGGAAAGGCGTGGTCGAGGTGATGGTGGCGCAGACGTTGCGCGTCTCGACCAGTCGCTCGGCGCCGAGGGCTTCGCCATAGCGCATCAGCAGGTCCATCGCCTTTTGCACGGCCGGTCCGTCGCGGCCGTCGTACATGGCTTTTTCTTCATCGCTCAGGTGCATGACCTGTGTCTCCGTTCTTTTGTCGTCGTGGGGAAGGGTCCCCTGCCGGGTTGCTAACCCGGCGAGGGTGAAGGCACGTGCCCGCCGATGTCGCGCGCAATGGTGAGCGCGATGTCGTGCAGGCGCGGTGCGAGTTCGTTGCGCAATCTGTCTTCGGTAAACACGAAGGCGGCGCCGCCGCCGTTGAGCGCCATCACCTCGCCGTCGGGGCCGATGAGCGGCACCGACACCGAGTTGATCTCGCGGTGGAATTCGCCGAGCGAGAGGCAGTAGCCCAGCCGCTTGGCTTCGCCGATGGCGCGCGTCATGGGCGCGGCGATGCCGTCCCACTCGGGGCCGCGCAGGAGGCGCATCGAATCGACCAGCTGGTTGCGCTGCGCATCGGGCAGCGCCGAGAGGTACGCGCGGCCGAGCGCCGAGTTCGGCAGCGGCGCGCGCGAGCCCACGTCCAGCCGCGCCGAGAGCATCGACGAGCGCGGGCGGCAGGCTTCGATCAGCACCATCTCCATGCCGTCGCGCACCGCGAGGTAGACGGATGCGCCCACCTCCTCCGCCATCGCCTGCATACTGGGCCGCGCGGCGGCGCGCACGTCGAGGCTGCCGAGGAACACGCGCGAGAGCGACACCACGCCCGGCCCGAGCATGAAGCGGTCGGGCGCCTGCGCGGGCTTGAGCATGCCCAGCGAGAGCAGCGTGGCGACCAGCCGGTTGACCGTGGGGCGCGGAATGCCGGTGATGCGCGCGACGTCGGCGTGGCCGAGCACCGGGCGGTCTTCGCTGAAGCAGCGCAGCACCGAGATGCCGCGCTCCAGCGCGCTCACGGTGTCGGAACGTTCGCCGCGCGAATCGGACGCATCGGCCGCGGAAAGAGAGCTGTCGTTTTTTTCGGTGGACATGGAAGGACCCTTTGAACGCTTTGCAAGACTCTGCAATGTAGAGGCTCGCGAAAGGAGGTCGTCCGGGTTCATGGCAAAAAGGGGGCCGGCTCAGGCGCTGGCTTCGGCCGCGACGGAGGCCACGCCCTGCCCGCCTTCAGCCCCGGCCCGCAGGTACACGCCCTGTGCCAGCAACGCGGACTGCAGTGCGCCGGTGTCGACGAAGCGCGGCGCGATGCCGCCCTGCGACGCCAGCGCCGCCGCCACGCCCGCGGCCTGCCCGGTGATCCAGCACTGCGGAATCTCGCGCATGAAGCCGTGCGAGTTGCGGTCGCACGAGATGTGGCGCCCGCAGGCCACGAGGCCGTCGAGCTGCTGCGGCACCAGCGCGCCATAGGGGATGGAGATGTTCGGAAATTTCGGCGACACCGCGGGCGTCACGCCGATCTCGTCCGCCAGTGCCACGCCGTCGGGCCACTGGCTGCGCAGCACCGCGCCCACGCCGGTGAGGCGCCGCGCGTGGCGCACGCCGATCTGCGGCGCGCTCAGCATCAGGTAGGCGTCCTCGAAGCCGGGCGCGTGCGCCTTGAAGTAATCGAGGTGCGCGGCCATGGCGCGGTGCGAGCGCACTTCGACGGCCGTGAGGTCGTCCACGTCGAGCGCCGAGTAGCCCGACTGGCGCGGCCCCATGAAGAGCGCCACGTCGTTGCGCCACGAGACGAAGGGCCGCTCGAAGAGGCCGAGCTGCTCGCGTCCACGCGCCATGAAGCCGGCGAAGGCCTCGGGCTGGCCGGCCTTGAAGTCGATCCAGCGGTTCATGTCCACGCCGCCGAAGAGCCAGGAGGTGTTCATGCAGTGGTGCACGTCGGCCTCTTCGATGTCGTTCACGTAGGCGGCGCCGGCGCGGGCGAACAGGTCGCCGTCGCCGGTGGCATCGACCACCACGTCGGCCATGATGGCCATGCGGCCTTCCTTGCTCTCGAAGACCACGCCCTTGACGGCGCCGTCCTGCACGATCGGGATGGCGGCCCACGAGTGGTAGATGAGCTTGACCTTGCGCTCCAGCACGATCTCCTGCGAGAGCAGCTTCAGGCGCTCGGGGTCGATGGTGGGCGACCAGGTGACGATGCCGTGGTAGGCGGCCGTGCGCTGCGACCAGTGCGCAGCCTTGGCCACGTCCTGCGAGCCCCAGTCCGCGCGCTGCGGGCCGGCGATGGCGTCGGCGGGCAGGCGGTCGAACAGCTCTTCGGCGAAGCCGCGGATCACCAGCTTGCCTTCCCAGTCGGTCATGCGGTCGATCCAGATCACGAGGCCGCCGGTCGACAAGCCGCCCAGGTGGTTGTAGCGCTCGAGCAGCGCCACGTCGGCGCCGGCGCGGGCCGCGGCAGCGGCTGCGGCGGTGCCCGACGGGCCGCCGCCGACCACCAGCACGCCGCAGCGGTGATAGACCGGAATGTTCTTGCCGGGCTCGGCCCAGCTGCCGTGGTCAGGGCGCTTGACGCGGCTTTCGCGGTCGAAGATGTCGGAGGACAGGATGCGCTCGTCGGTGCGGACGACAGTTTTCATGGGATGGATGTCTTTGATGGGCTGTTTCGTCGTATTTTGATTTCAATGTTCATTTTGTCAAATACAAAAGCCAAGAAAAGGCCATTGTTCGGGGTATTCCCTAGTCAATATGGATTTTTATGATTTTCCAAATCAATATCAGGAGAACATTCCAACGGAGACATCGATGAAGAAACTCAACGGCACCCGCCGTGCATTCGGCTCGGCGCTCGGCGCCGCGGCCTTGCTGGGCCTGGCGCCGCACGCGTTCGCGCAGGACTTTCCGGCGCGCAACAAACCGATCCGCATCGTCGTGGGCTTCACCGCCGGCGGCGGCACCGATGCGCAGGCGCGCATCGTGGCGCAGAAGCTCGGCGAGGTGCTGGGCACCAGCGTGATCGTCGACAACAAGCCCGGCGCGAGCACGATGCTCGCGGCCAACGAGGTGTCGCGCGCGCTGCCCGACGGCTACACGCTGCTGTACGCGCCCTCGTCCACGATGGCGCAGAACCCGCACACCTTCGCGCAGGTGCCCTACGACCCGTTCAAGGACTTCACCGCCATCTCGATGGGCGGGCGCGGGCCGCTGGTGCTGTCGGTCAGCACCACCGTGCCCGCCAACAGCGTGAAGGATCTCGTGGCCTACGTGAAGGCGAACCCCGGCAAGGTGAGCTACGCCTCGTTCGGCGCGGGCACCTCGTCGCACATCTACGGCGAGGCCTTCGTGAAGAAGACCGGCGTCGACGCGGTGCACATCCCCTACAAGGGCGGCTCGGACGCGGCCAAGGACCTGATCGGCGGGCGCGTGCAGTACATGTTCGACTCGGCCTCGTCGGCCATCATCACCTCGGCCACGGGCAAGGTGAAGGTGCTGGCCATCGCGGCGAACGCACGCATCCCGGCGCTGCCCGACGTGCCCACCTTCGCCGAACAAGGCTACGCCGGGCTGGACCTGCCGAGCTGGCTCGGCTTCTACGGGCCGGCGCGCATGCCGGCGCCGGTGGTGGCCAAGCTCAACGCGGCACTCACGCAGGTGCTGGCGATGCCGCAGGTGCGCGAGTTCTATCGCACGGGCGGCTACGAAGCGGGTGCGACGACGCCGGAAGAATTCGCCGGCATCACGCGCACGACCTACGAGCGCTGGGGCGCGATGGTGCAGCAGGTAGGCTTGGCCAAGCAATGAGCCCTTCTTCCTTCATCACCCGACGCGGCGCGGCCGCATGGCTCGCGCTGGGCGCGATCGCCCTGCCGCTGTCGTCATTCGCAGCCTCACCCGCGGACTTTCCGGTCAAGGGCCGCACCATCCGCATCGTGCTCGGCCTGGCGGCGGGCGGCGCGTCCGACGCGCAGGCGCGCTTCGTCGCCAACAAGCTCGGCGAGGTGCTGCAGACGCCGGTGATCGTGGAGAACCGCCCGGGCGCGAGCTTCATCCTCGCGACCGAGGAAGTGATCCGCGCGGCGCCCGACGGCTACACCTTCATGTACGCGCCCTCTTCCGTGGTCGCGCAGAACCCGCAGACGCTGGCACAGGTGCGCTACGACCCGTTCAAGGACTTGACGCCGATCTCGCTCGGCGCGCGCGGCCCGCTGGTGCTGACGGTGCACACCAGCGTGCCGGCGCGCAACGTGCAGGAGCTGGTGGCGTACATCAAGGCCAACCCGGGGAAGATGAGCTACGCCTCGTTCGGCACCGGCACCTCGTCGCACATCTACGGCGAGGCCTTCGCGCGGCAGGCCGGGCTCGACGTGGTGCACGTGCCCTACAAGGGCGGCGCCGATGCGGCGAAGGACTTCCTCGCGGGCCGCGTGCAGTACTACTTCGACGCGGCGCCCAACGCCATCCAGAACACGGCCACCGGCAAGGTGCGCATGCTCGCGGTGGCAGCCCCCAAACGCAGCGCGATGCTGCCCGACGTGCCCACGATGAGCGAGCAAGGCGTGAGCGGCGTCGACATGGCGAGCTGGCTCGGCTTCTACGGCCCGGCGCGCATGCCGGCCCCGGTGGTCGCCAAGCTCAACGCCGCGCTGGCGCAGGTGCTGGCCATGCCGGCCACGCGCGACTTCTTCCGCCAGGGGGCGTACGAGGCTGAATCGTCGACCCCGCAGCAGCTGGCCGACCTCACGCGCACGACCTACGACCAGTGGGCCGAGACCATCCGCAAGCTCGGCCTCACGAAGCAGTAACGGGTCGCGACGGCGAAGTTCAGCCGAAGAACTTCAGCAGCCGCGCATTGGTCTCGTCGGCGCGCTCGTACTGCACCCAGTGCCCCGCGCCGTCGATCACCACGCCTTCGCGGCCGGGGCCTTCGCTGGCCAGTTGCGCCACCAGCGGACGCGAATCGGCGGAGACGTCGAACTCGCCCCACAGCAGCAGCGTCGGCACGCCCAGCGTGTCGATCGCGGCCTGCAGACCGCCCGAGAGCGACACCTCCTTGCTGCGAAAGCGCGTGCCGTGGCACGAGAGGTCGTGGATCTCGAAGGCCAGCGGATCGATGGCGGCCGGCGCGTGCAGCATCAGCGCGCCCAGGTTGTGCATGAGCGCGGCGCGCTCGGTCTCGCGGTCGGGGGCGGCGCGCCAGTTGATCATCTCGACCGTCATGCGACGCAAGGTGCCGTGGCCGCCGCTGCCCATCAGCGCCAGCCGGCGGATCGCGCCGCGCCGCACCGCGAAGCGCGCGGCGGTGAGCCCGCCGAACGAGAAGCCGCCCAGGTCGATGGGCGTGCCGGCGCCGATGAGCGCATCGAGCGTGCCGCCGAGCGCGGCCAGGAGCGGCACCAGCGCGTCCTCGCCGGGCGCCACGCGCGGCAGCGCGTCGGAATCATGAAAGCCGGGCATGTCGGGCAGGAGCAGCGTGCGCTGCGCCGACAGCGCCTCGGCATTGCGCAGCCAGTGCATCCAGCTGCCATGGCCGCCGTGCAGCAGCACGATGGGCGGCTTCGTCGTGTCGGTGCCGAAGCGGCGCCAGCGCACGCGAATGCCGTCGTGCACGGGGTCGTGCGAGGTGGACAGGGCTTCGATGCGGGCGATCTGGCGCCGGGCTTCGGCGGATTCGTCGGGGGTGGGAAGAGCGGGCGTGGGCATGACTTCATTCTGCCGCGCGGCCCGCGTGCCTTCAGGCGGCGCCGAAGCGGTAGCTCGACACCACGAGCCCGCCCATGAAGGCGTCCTCGTGGTAGACGCGCTCGCCGACATCGCCCTCGGCCGCGCCCACCGCGACCATCAGCGGAATCAGGTGCTCCTCGCGCGGGTGCGCCACACGCGCCGACGGGGCCGTGGCCCAGTCCTGCAGGCGTTGCACGCGTGCCTGCGGCGTGGCCTGCACAGCGGTCTCGTCGAGCCAGTCGCCGAAGGCCTTGGACACGCCGTGCGCCTGGGGGCCGAAGTTGCGCAGGTTGTGATAGCTCAGGCCGCTGCCGACGATGAGCACGTTCTCGTCGCGCAGCGGCGCGATGGCGCGGCCCAGCGCCAGGTGCTCGGCCGGGTCGAGCCCGCGCCGCAGCGACAGCTGCACCACCGGCACGTCGGCGTTCGGGTACATCGCGGCCATCGGCGAGAACATGCCGTGGTCGTAGCCGCGCTCGGGGTCGATCTGCGCCGGCAGGCCGGCGGCGGCGATCAGCGACTGCACGCGCTGCGCGAGCTCGGGCGAGCCGGGCGAGGCGTAGCGCACCTCGTAGGTGTGGGCCGGAAAGCCGCCGTAGTCGTAAATCATCGGCGGCTTGGGGTTGCCCTGCACCGTGAACACGGGCGACTCCCAGTGCGCCGAGACCATGAGGATGGCGGCCGGCGTGCGGCCAATCTGGCGCGGCATGTCGGCCAGCGAGGCGGCGAGCTGGTCGTAGGTGGCGCCCATCTCCTTCTTCATCCAGGGCCAGGGGCCGCCGCCGTGCGAGATGAAGTACGTGGGCAGGCGGGAAAGCGTGGTGTCGTGGGTCAAGTCGATGCTCCTTGAAGGCGTTGGATCGACTGTAGACATTTCCTTTCAGGAAATCGACAGGCTACGATGCATCAAATCCTTTCTTCACAGGAAATCATCGATGGACCGCATGACCAGCCTGCGCGTGTTCCGCGAGGTCGTCGAGGCCGGCAGTTTCGTGGCGGCGGCCGAGCGCCTGGGCCTGTCGGCACCGATGGCCAGCAAGCACGTGGCGCAGCTCGAGAAATCGCTGGGCGCGCGGCTGCTGCACCGCTCGAGCCGCCACCTGAGCCTGACCGAGGCCGGCACCGCCTGGTACGAACAGAGCCGCCGCGCGCTCGACCTGCTCGACGCGGCCGAGGCCGCCATCGGCCAGACGAGCGACGCGCCGCGCGGCCAGCTCAAGGTGAGCGCGCCCGTGTGGTGCGCCACGCCGCGCTTTGCGCGCGTGCTGGCCGACTACCGCGCGGCGTACCCCGAGGTGCTGGTCGACATGCACCTGGAGAACCGCAAGGTCGATCTCGCGGCCGACGGCTACGACCTGGCCTTGCGCGCCACGCAGGAGCCCTCGCCCGCGCTCATCGCGCGGCCGCTGTGCCGCGTGCCCTTTCATCTTGCGGGCACGCCGGCCTACCTGAAGCGCCACGGCGCCCTGCCCGCGGTGCCGGCCGACCTCGCGAAGCTGGGCGCGATCGTGCCCAGCTACGTGAACCTGGACAACCTCGCGCTCAAGGGACCGGGCGGGCGCATGTTCCCGCTGCGGCTCACGCCCGCGATGCGCTCGGACGACACCACGCTCACGCTGCACGCGGTGCGCGCCGACATGGGCATCGCCTACCTGCCCGTGTGGCTCATCGACGACGACCTGGCGCAGGGTCGGCTGGTGCGGCTGCTGCCCACGTTCGAGGCCACGCCGGTCACGCTGTTCGCCGTGTACACGAGCCGGCAGTACATGTCGCCCAAGCTGCGAACTTTCATCGACTTCCTGAGCGAGCGGCTGGGAGGCATGGAAACAAAGGCAGCACGGGCCGACGACACCAAGACACGACGCAGCTGAAGGCTTGCTGAAGGCACCGGCCGCGAACGCACCTTTTCGGGGCAAGGTCATGCATGCAGGGCTACAGTCGAAGGCTCTCCTGGAGACCGATTCCTTGTTCCGCTTTTTCGAAAAACTCCTTACCCCTTATCCCGCCGCCGAACCCGCGCTGCCGCCCCAAGGCTTCTTCGCCTTCTTGTGGGCCTGCACGCACGGCGTGCGCGGCAAGATCGCCGCGATGGCGGTGCTCACGGCGGTGATGTCGACCTTCGAGGCCGCGCTGTTCGCGATCCTCGGACGCATCGTCGACTGGCTAGGCGGCCAGGTACCCTCGCGGCTGTGGGCCGAGCGCGGCGACACGCTGCTGTGGCTGGCCGCGTTCCTGGTGATCAGCATCGGCGTGGTGGCACTGCAGACCATCGTGAAGCACCAGACGCTGGCGGTGAACCTGCCGATGCGCCTGCGCTGGAACTTCCACCGCCTGATGCTGGGCCAGAGCATGGCCTTCTACCAGGACGAGTTCGCGGGCCGCATCACGGCCAAGGTGATGCAGACCGCGCTGGCCGTGCGCGAGACCGTGTTCGTGCTGGCCGACGTGCTCGTGGCCATGGGCGTGTACGTGGCCACCATGATCATCCTGGTGGGCGTGCTCGACGCGCAACTGGTGTGGCCCTTCGTCATCTGGCTGGCGCTGTACATCGCCTCGCTGGTGTACTTCGTGCCGCGCCTGGGCAAGGTCGGCAAGGCGCAGGCCGACGCGCGCGCGCTCATGACCGGGCGCGTGACCGACGCCTACACCAACATCGCGACCGTCAAGCTGTTCTCGCACACGCAGCGCGAGGCCGGCTTTGCGCGCGACGCGATGCGCGAGTTCATGAAGACCGGCTACGGCCAGATGCGGCTGGTGAGCGCCTTCGAGATCGTCAACCACACGCTGAGCATGGGCCTCACCGCCGGCATGGCGGGCATGGCGCTGTGGCTGTGGTCGCACGGCACGGTGGGCGTGGGCGCGGTGGCCGCCGCCACGGCGATGGCACTGCGGCTGCAGGGCATGTCGCACTGGATCATGTGGGAGATGACCAGCCTGTTCGAGAACATCGGCACGGTGCAGGACGGCATGAAGACGCTGTCGCGCCCGCGCACGGTGCTCGACGCGCCCCATGCCACGGTGCTCGACGTGCCGCACGGCGAGGTGCGCTTCGAGCAGGCGAGCTTCCGCTACGGCGACGCGGGCCGCCGCGTGATCGACGACCTGAACCTCGTGGTCAGGCCCGGCGAGAAGATCGGTCTGGTCGGCCGTTCGGGCGCCGGCAAGTCGACGCTGGTGAACCTGCTGCTGCGCTTCCATGACCTGGAAAGCGGCCGCATCCTCATCGACGGGCAGGACATCTCGAAGGTCACGCAGGATTCGCTGCGCATGCACATCGGCATGGTCACGCAGGACACCTCGCTGATGCACCGCTCGGTGGCCGACAACATCGCCTACGGCCGGCCCGACGCCACGCTGGCGCAGATCGAAGCGGCCGCCAGGCGTGCCGAGGCGCACGACTTCATCCAGACGCTGGGCGACGCGGGCGGACGGCGCGGCTACGAGGCGCATGTGGGCGAGCGCGGCGTGAAGCTCTCGGGCGGCCAGCGCCAGCGCGTGGCCATCGCGCGCGTGATGCTGAAGGACGCGCCGATCCTGCTGCTCGACGAAGCCACGAGCGCGCTCGACTCCGAGGTCGAGGCCGCGATCCAGCAGAGCCTGTACACGCTGATGGAAGGCAAGACCGTGATCGCCATCGCGCACCGGCTCTCGACCATCGCCGCGATGGACCGGCTCATCGTGCTCGACGAAGGCCGCGTCGTCGAAGAAGGCGACCACCGCACGCTGATGGCCCAAGGCGGCCTGTATGCGCGGCTGTGGGCGCACCAGAGCGGCGGCTTCCTGGGCGACGGGCTCGAAGAAGACGAAGCCCTGCGCGCCTGAGCGATCGTCAGGTCGGTGACGTACCGGCCTCGTACAGCGCGACGTACTCACCCGACGGCGGGATCGGCTTGATGATGTCGATCAGCACGCCGTTCGGGTCGCGCGTGATGAAGTGGCGCTGGCCGAAAGCCTCGTCGCGCAGCGACAGCAGGATCGGCAGGCCGGCCGCCTTCAGGCGCTCGTGCACCGCGTCGGGGTCTTCCACCTCGAAGTTCAACAGCAGCCCGCCCGCCACCTGCCCGCGCGCTTCGGCGGGAATGGTCGCGTGGCTGCCGTCGAGCACGGCGAGGTTCACCGAGGCATCGTCCGCCAGCTGCAGGTGCACGTACCAGTCGGTCGTGAACAGCGACACGAACCCGAAATGCGCCTGGTAGAAGGCCGCGGTGCCGGCCACGTCGCTCGTCATGATCACCGGGTAATAGCTCGTCACTTTCATGGGGTGGCTCCTTCGTGGATTAAACATACAAACTGCATGTAAGTTAAATATTAATCCACAAACAGACTGCATGTAAATTAGGGTCATGGCCAAAACCCCGGCACGCACCAACCGCGAACGCACCGAAACCACCCGCCTCGCGCTGACCGAGGCGGCCCGCACGCTCTTCGTCAGCAAGGGCTACGGCGACACCTCCACGCCCGAGATCGCCATGGCCGCCGGCATCACGCGCGGCGCGCTGTACCACCACTTCAACGACAAGCGCGACCTGTTCCGCCAGGTGTTGCTGCTCGAGGCGCAGGCGGTCGCGGCCGACATCGATGCCGCCACGCCCGACGAGCTCGGCCCGCGCGACGCCCTGCTCGTGGGCAGCGAGGCCTACCTGAAGGCGATGACGGTGCCGGGTCGCACCCGGCTGCTGCTGATCGACGGGCCGGCCGTCCTGGGCCTGGCGGAAATGATGTCGATGGACGACGCCACCTCGGCGAACTCGCTGCGCCAGGGGCTGGCGCGCGCCGGCATGGGCCGCGGCGAGGTGTCGCTCGACGCCCTCGCCCGCCTGCTGTCGGCCGCCTTCGACCGCGCGGCGCTGGAGATCGATGCGGGCGCCGATGCCGCCAAGGTGCGGGCGGCCATGCTGTGGCTGCTGGAGCAGGCGCTCCCGCCCAAGAGGAACTAGACCGCGCCTCGCCCGCCCATGCGCACGGGCCACTTGGCGACGGTGCCGCGCTGCATCGATTCGAGCGTGGTCTGCGTGAACACGTTGATGCTCACGTGCCGCGCGAGGTAGTGCTCCAGCACCAGCCCCAGCAGGTACGGGCTCGTGCCCGAGAAGCCTTCTTCGTCGACGCTCAGCGTGCACTGCACGCCGCGCCCGTAGATCAACGGCCCCGCGCCCGGCAGGCGCCGCGTCACGGGCTCGATGCGCGAGCCGACGAGGCAGTCGATCTGCCGGCGCAGCACGTCGTTGTCGGCGGTGACGAACAGCCGCAGCATGTCGCGCAGCGCCTGCGCGCCCTCGCGGTGCGGCATGTCGGCCAGCGGCAGGTGGTTGAAACCCAGCTGGCGAATCAGCCGCCACGCGATCTCACGCTGCGCGAACGGCGACTTCGGCGTGCTCGGTGCACGGATGAGGCCCACGGCCGACACCGGAATCGAATCGGCCACCGCGAGGTCGGCCTGCCCGTTGCGCGGCACGAGGCACGGCAGGTCGCGGTTGGTGAGCATCGCCTTCACCGACAGGTAGCGCAGGCTCTCGGGGTACGGCGCCTCCTGCTGGTCGACCAGCGACAGGAACACCTCGGTGCCGATGTAGGGCGTGCGCGTGCCGTACTTGCGCGCCGTTTCGGAGACCAGCCGCGGCTCGCGCCGCACCGAGAAGTAGCGGCCGTGGTTGCCTTCGTCTTCGTTGAGCGTCTGGTAGAGCGGGCGGAAGTCGATCTCGGCCGTGGTGCGCGCCTGCTGGCCGGCGATGCGCTGCACCGAATACACCTCGAAGTCCATTGGCCGCGAGCGGTCGGGCACGAGGTGGAACTCGGTCTGCGCGCTGTCGAGCTCGATGCGGTCGGTGCGCCGCTCGAACAGGTTGACCACCGGCGTGCTGAACAGCGCGAACTGCGCCGCATCGACCAGCGCCCCCAGCGCGCCGGGCGGCTTGCTCAGCAGCACGACGATCTCGACCTCCTTGCCGGGAATGCGCGCCAGCCCCGGCGCGAGCTGCGTGAGCATGAAGAAGTAGAAGCGCTCGGGGCACGCGAAGTACTCGTGCAGCAGGTTGTGGCCGTGGAAGGTGTTCCATGCCAGCGGCAGCAGGCCTTCGCCCGGCCCCAGCCCTTCATGCACCAGTGCGCCTTCGGTCACGACGTGCGGCCGGTCCATCAGCTGGCCGGGCTCGCCGACGAAGGTGGCGACCGCCGAGGTGTGCAGCAGCTCGAACAGGTGCGACGCCACCTGCTCGTTGCCGCGCAGGTAGATCGGCAACCGGTCGAGCCCCGACAGTGCCGAGAAGCCCATCTCGCCCACGATGCGCAGCCGCAGGCGCAGTGCGCCCGTCACCTGCACGTGCGGCGGCACGTAGCGCTCCAGCGCCGGGATGTCGGGCGGTGCGCCGGTGAGCCGCGCCTCGGCGATCTCGAAGGGCCACAGCGTCACGTCCTGGCTGGAGCGGAACTCGCACGGCGTCTGCTCGCCCGCCGGCACGCGCGCATGGAAGGCCGTGCCGCGCGGCACCACGAAGCCGCGCGTGAAGTCGCCCTCCTTCACGCTGGGATGCAGTTGCGCCACGGCCATCGACGGCGTGGGGCTCAGGTAGTTGGGGTACAGCACCTCGAGCAGGCGCTGCGTGAAGCGCGGAAATTCGGCGTCGAGCTTGATCTGCATGCGCGCCGACATGAAGCTGAACGACTCGATGAGCCGCTCCACGTACGGGTCGGCCACCTCGATGCCGTGCATGCCCAGGCGGCGGGCGATCTTGGGGTGCGAAGCGGCAAACTCGCTCGCCGCCTCGCGCATGTAGACGAGTTCCCGGTTGTAGTACTCGAGGAGTTGCGGGTCCATGACGGTAAGCCTTCCCTGGCGTGGTTGAAGTAAGGAGAAATGAAAAAGAGACAGACAGGCTTCAGTCCGCCGCGCCGACGATGCGCATGCGGTTGGTCTCGAGGTCGACCGCGCTTTGCACCCTGAAGGCCAGCGGGTATGGCTTCAGGTGGATGAGCGCGCGGATCTCGAACAGCAGCACGTTGTAGGCCTCGGCCGCGCCGTCTTCCTTCATGAGCGGCACGACCTGCACGCTGTCGGGAATGAGGCGCGGCTCGTAGTCGCGAATGGCGCGGCGGATGATGCGTTCGATGTCGGCCCACTTGCGCTCCGACAGGTAGCTGCCGGCCAGCGGCGGCACGCCGTAGTTGACGGTGGAAGACGCCGCGTCGGCATGACGCGTGCGATCGATCAGGTCTTCGGCGTTGGTGGTGTTGAACAGCAGGGCCAGGTCGCGCTGGATGATCTCGCGCATCCGGGCCGGCGTGGCCGTGTACTCGGACGGCAGCTCGGTCGTGCGGCCGGGCGCCTCGTCGCGCAGGCGGTCGAACAGCGTGGGCAGCAGCTGCGCGTTGACGCGCGGCGCGGCGGGTGCATCGGGCCCGCGGGGCGCGCGGGCGCCGGGGTGCGCGGGGTGGGAACCTGTGAACGGGGATTGCTCGGTGAGCCGCATGACCTGGCCTTTTCTGGAAGGGGCAGAGTCTTGCGTGGATGCCCGCCGCTCATTGCAAACAATGGTCACACAGCGGGCCGGGCGTGCACGCCCGCGCCCACGTCCACGCCGATCTCGGGCATTTGTCGCCGTGTGCGCGCTTCGCGAGTCCTACAGCACGCGCCGTCCCTCGCCGACACCCGTGCGCCGATTGGCGCCCGATGCTGGGTCATCGCCAACCACAAGGAGCCTTCGCGTGAATTCCATCATCTACATCGTCGGCCTGGTCGTGGTCGTCGTCGCCGTGCTGTCGTTCTTCGGCCTGCGCTGAAACCGCAAGCGCAGCGCCACGGGGCCGTTCGCGGCCCCGTTTCTCTTGGGCAGGCCTTCTGCATGCGCCGGGCATAATTTGCGCGCCCCGCCACCGCTTTGCTGCGCCGGGGCGTCATTGGCGAAGAAGAAGGGACCCTGTTGATCACCACCACCGCGCTGCGCGCACCTGCTTTTCCGGATGCGGTGATCACCGAGGCGGTCCGATGGACCGAACAGAACGGCCCGCTCGACGACGCGTCGGCCCTTCGCACCGCGGCCTCGCGCGCAGCCGACGGCCCCACCCGCATCGTTGAACGCGCCCGCCAGCTCGGCGAGCGCATGGGCCTGCAGGCCGAACTCGCACGCGGCCGGCAATGGGCGCCGTGGGTGCTGCTGGCGCTGGTGGCGCTGGTCGTGATCGCAGGCCTGGGCCTCGCGGGCCAGGTGGTCGGGGGCAACGACCGCCACATCAACGTGATCGTCGCGCTCGTCAGCTTGCTTGGCTTACATGCGCTCACGCTGGCGCTGTGGCTGGCCGGCCTGTGGCTGCCGTCGGGCACCTTCGGCACGGCCTCGCTGGGCTGGCTGTGGTTGTCGCTCACGGCGCGCGTGGCGGGCGGCCAGCGCGGTCAGGCGCCGCAGCTGGTGCGCGCGGCCACCGGGCTGCTCACGCGTGCGCGCCTGCTGCCCTGGGCCTTCGGGCTCGTGAGCCACGGCATCTGGGCGCTGTCGTTCGCCGTGGTGCTGGCCGCGATGCTGTTCGCCCTCGCCTTTCGCAGCTACACGCTGAGCTGGGAAACCACTATCCTCGAGCCCGCCTTCTTCGTGCGCGTGGTGCAGGCGCTGGGCTGGCTGCCGGCGCAGTTCGGCTTTCCCGTGCCCGATGCGGCCACCGTGCAATCGGCGGCGCCGGTCGCTGCGGCCCAGCGCACCTGGGCGCTGTGGCTCACCGGCTGCATCGCGGTGTACGGCCTGCTGCCGCGCCTGGCGCTGGTGCTGCTGAGCGCCGCCGTCTGCCGCCACCGCCGCCCCGCGCTGCAGCCCGACTGGCAGGCGCCCTACTACCGCAAGCTGCTGGCCCGCTTCGCCGCGCTGGCGCCACCCGCCATCGTCGATGCCGACCCCGGCCGCGCGCACCCCGCCGCGCCCGCGGGCCTGCCGGCCTCCGAGCAGCACGATGGCCTGTTCGTCGTCGGCTTCGAACTGCCGCCCGACCTGGCCTGGCCACCCGCCGGATTGCCAGCATCGGCGGTCCGCATCGACGGCAGCGCCCCGGCGCGCCGCGCGCTGCTCGACCAGCTCGCGCAAATCCACCCGCGCACCGTGCTGCTGGTCTGCCATGCGGCCTCGAGCCCCGACCGTGGCACCGAGCGCTTCCTGCGCGAGGTGCTGGCGCATTGCGGCGAATGCCGGCTCTGGCTGGCCGACGCGCCCAACGCCGCCGCCACGCAGCGCTGGCGCGACTGGTTGCGCGACGCCGGGCTGGCCCACGTGGTCGCGAGCGACCGGCTCGATGCCGTCTTCACGGAAGGCACCGCCACCGCATGACCTCCCCGACTCCGATCCGCATTGCCGTCGTCGGCCACACCAACGCGGGCAAGACCTCGCTGCTGCGTACGCTCACGCGGCGCGTGAACTTCGGCGAGGTGTCGCAGCGCCCGGGCACCACGCGCCATGTCGAGTCGGTCGATCTCGAGGTGAACGGCCAGCCGGCCGTGCGCTTCCTCGACACGCCGGGCCTGGAAGACGCGGTCGCGCTGCGCGAGCACCTGGCCGGCCTCGACGCCGCGCAGCAGGCCACGCCGCCCGAGCGCATCCGCCGCTTTCTGCAGGGCCCCGAGGCGCACGGCGTGTTCGAGCAGGAGGCCAAGGTGCTGCGCGCCATGCTCGACATCGACGCCGCCTTTCTCGTGATCGACGTGCGCGAGCCGGTGCTGCCCAAGTTCCGCGACGAGATCGAGCTCCTGAACTCCTGCGCGCGCCCGGTGCTGCCGGTGCTCAACTTCGTGCGCGATGCCGCCAGCCGCGAGCCGGCCTGGAAAGAACTGCTCTCGGCCTACGGCCTGCACGTGCAGGTGCGCTTCGATGCGGCGGCGCCGTTCGTGGGTGCCGAGCACGACCTCTACAACGACCTCGCCACGCTGCTGCGCGACCGCCGCGACGTGCTGCGCGGCGTGGTCGACGCGCTCGACGCCGAGGCCGACGCGCGCCGCCAGTCGGCCTGCACGCGCATCGCGGACCTGCTGGTCGATGCCGCGGCCATCCGCCGCACCGTGCCAGCCGCCGAGTTCGCCGACGCCACGCGCCGCCAGGCGCTGGTCGCCGGCGTGCAGAAGGACGTGTTCGACAAGGCCCAGCGCTGCACCGACGACCTGCTCGCGCTCTACGGCTTTCGCCAGGGCGACGCCGACGAAGCGCCGCTGCCGATCATCGAAGGCCGCTGGACGCTCGACTTCTTCAACCCCGAGGCGATGAAGGACGCGGGCCTGCGCCTGGGCAAGGGCGCGGTCATCGGCGCGGCCGTGGGCGTGGTGGCCGACCTCGCGGTGGCGGGCCTGTCGCTGGGCGCGGGCGCGGCGCTGGGCGGCGCCATCGGCGGCGCGGTGTCGCAGGGCTGGGGCCCGCTCGGGCGCAAGCTGGCCAACAAGCTGCGCGACATGCACGAGCTCACGGTGGAAGACAGCGTGCTGTTCACGCTCGCGGCGTGGCAGCTGCAGCTTTCGCAGGCGCTGGAGCGGCGCGGCCATGCGGCCGTCGAGCGCATCCGGGCCGAGGCCCCGTCGGCGGACGAGGACGACACGCTGATGCGTGCAGCCGCCGGTGCCGTGCGTGCCGTGCAGCCCGCGCGCAGCCATCCCGAGTGGGAATCGACCGGCGCCCTCACGCGCAGCTTCTGGCGCCCTGCGCCGCAGCGCGAGGCGCTGGCCGGCACGCTGTCGAGCGAACTGCGGCGCGCCTTCGACGCCTGAAGCCGGGCTTCAACCCGCCACTTGCTCGGGCGTGACCTTGGCCAGCGACTTGTCGACAAACGCCCCTAGCCGCGTCTGCACTTCCCCGCCGGTCTGCACCACCGCCGCCATCAGCGACTCGGCGAACATGCCGTCGGTGGCCGACATGTCGGCGATGCGGCTGATCGACGTCACCATCGCGTAGTTCGACAGCGCCGCGTTCTTCGCCACGCGCTTGGCCAGCACCATCGCGGCGCGCAGGCTCTCGCCAGGCGCGGCGATCTCGTGCGCCAGGCCCAGCGTCTTGCCGGCGCGGGCGTCGAGCACGCGGCCGGTGAGCATCATCTCGACCATGCGGCCCGGCGTGATGATGCGCGCCACGCGCACCGTCGCGCCGCCGCCCGTGAAGATGCCCTTCTGCCCCTCGGGCAGCGCGAAGTAGGTCGACGGGTCGGCCACGCGCACGTGCGTGGCCGCCGCCAGTTCGAGCCCGCCGCCGACCACCGCGCCATGCAGCGCCGCGACCACCGGGATGCCCCCGTACTGGATCTTGTCGAAGGTGCTGTGCCAGCGCTGGCACACGCGCATGAAGTCGACCGCCGTGCGCTCCTTGTCGTGGTGTTCCTTGAGGTCGAGCCCGGCACAGAAATGCGGCCCCGCGCCGGTCAGCACCACGGCCTTGGCCTCGCGCGGCAGCGCACTGAACACGGCGTCCAGCGCGGCCAGCGTGGCCTCGTCGATGGCGTTGCGCTTGGCGGGACGGTTCAGGGTCACGACGGCGACCTCTTCGTCCATGTGCAGGGTGACGTTCCGTTCGATCACGGCAGGGCTCCTTGGGTTATTGCGGGTTCCGCCACCGGAATGGGGCGCTTCAGGGCTACGATAGCCCTGGGCGCCGCGCCATTGCTTGCAGATCGCGCCCATTCATTTGCAGATTCCGCCAACCGTCTTTTGAACTCGTCATGCCGCCAGAGCGCGCCACCGTCGCCGTCAGCTTCCTGCAGCACCTGCTGAGCGGCGCGCGCCGCCAGCTGAGCCCGCGCGACATCGACATGCTGGCCGCGCAGGCCGGCCTCTCGCCGCAGCTGCTGCGCCAGGACGGCGCGCGCGTCACGCGCGAGCAGTTCGTTCGCATGTACGAGTGCGTGTCGCTCTTCATGGGCGACGAGATGCTGGGCCTGTGGTCGCGCCCGATCCGCGCGGGCGCGCTCAAGTACCTCGGGCTCAGCCTGCTCGACGCGCCCTCGCTCATGGTCGCCATGTACCGCTTCACGCGTTTCTGGAACCTGCTGCTGGACGACCACCGCCTGCGCATGACGCGCGCCCACGGCGTGGCCACGATCGCCATCGCGCCGCACCCGGAAGCCGCCGCGCGGCCCACCACGCCCTTCGGCCATGCGCTGATGGTCAAGCTGATCCACGGCGTGGCCTCGTGGCTCATGGGGCGGCAGCTGCCGGTGCTGGGCGTCGGCTTTGCGTTCCCGCGCCCGGCGCGCTTCGACGAGTACGCCAACCTGTTCCCCGGCCCGCTGCAGTTCGAGCAGGACACGTCTTCGGTGCGCTTTGCCGAACCGGTGCTGCGCCAGACCTTCCAGCGCACGCGCGCCGAGCTGCTCGACTTCGTGCGCCGCGCGCCCGACGACTGGATCTTCGTCACCTTCGACCACGACACCACCAGCGCCACGGTGCGCGAGTTCGTCGCCGCGCACCTCGCGTCGGACGCCACGCTGGGCGCGGCGGCGCGCGCGGTGCACATGTCGGAGCGCGCGCTGTCGCGCCAGCTCGCGGCCGAGGGCACGAGTTTTCGCGCTCTGAAGGAAGAGGTGCGGCGCGACCTCGCGATCCAGCGCCTCGTGAAGACGCGCGAACCCATCGACCGCATCGCCGCCTCGGTCGGCTTCGACAACACGCCGGCCTTCCACCGCGCCTTTCGCACGTGGACCGGCAGCACGCCGCGTGGCTACCGCCAGCGCGCGGGTTAGTTCGCTGCGCCGGCCAGCGCCTGCAGCTTGGCGAAGTCGCCCGGCCGCGCGCCCATCTGCTCGGGCGAGGAACGCTTCGTCACGCGCTCCAGCAGCGGCAGGCGGTTGACCGGCTGCACCGTCATGCCCTTGCTGCGCAGGAACTGCTCGTCTTCGAGCTCGCTGGCGATCACGCCGACGTTGGTCCACTTGGCCGTGTCGGCCAGCGTCTTCTCCACCATCGCCTGCTGCGGCGGCGTGAGGCGGGCCCAGGCGGCCTTGCCGATGACGATGCCCAGCGTGTCGTAGATGTGGCCCGTGAGCTGCACGTATTTCTGCACCTCGTACAGCTGCTTGGCGCGCACCGTGCCCAGCGGATGCTCCTGCGCCTCGACCTCGTTCTTCTTGAGCGCGCCGTACAGGCTGTTGAAGGGCAGCGACACGGGCTTGGCGTCGAGCGCGGTGGCGAAGAGCTGGTAGGCCGCGGCGTCGGGCACGTACAGGCGCAGGTCGCGAAAGTCCTCGGGGCGCTGCAGCGGCTTGCCCGAGGTCACCTGCCGCGCGCCGTAGTAGACCGACGCGACCATGCGGTTGCCACTGCGTTCGTTGTAGCCCTTCATCAGGTCCGCGAGCAGCGGGCTCGCGAGGTACTTGCGCACGTGGTCCAGGTCCTTGAAGGCGAAGGGGTAGCTGCCCAGGCCCAGCGGCGGGTAGCCCTCGGCCAGCGTGGCCTGCCCGACGTAGGCGATCTGCATGGCGTCGTTGGCGAGCATCAGCGCGTAGTCGCGCTCCTGTCCCAGCTTCGAGGCGGGCACCACCTCGATCTTGATCTTGCCCTCGGACTGCTCGGCGATCTTGCGCGCCGCCAGTTCGGCCTGCTGGTGAAAGATGCTCGCGGGCTCGTAGATGTGGCCCCACTTGAACTGCTGCACTTGCGCACAAGCGACAGCGGCGCTCCCCATGGCGACGCACAGGACAGCAGCCCGGCGCCACGACATCAAACGTTTTTTCATCGGCAGTCCCTCACGGTGAGAAGGCCCGCCGGCACTGGTGCGCCAAAGCACGCGGCGGGTGTCGGGAACGCATCCCGGCCGCTGAATGTAAACATTTGCAACCGGAATTCAGACAGGGTTTGCCCGGTCACGGGGCAGTCATGGCCCTTCCCTAGCATCCGCGTGCGCCCGACGCGCCCACTTCCCCACCGCACCTCAGCACCTCATGTACCCCGGCGAACGACTCAACGGCTACAGCCACCTGTTCGGCCTGCTGCTCGCACTGCCGGCGGCCGCGCTGCTGCTCGCCAAGACGCTGCCCACCGGCGACCCGGCGCGCATCGCGGGCGGGCTGGTGTTCTCGCTCTCGGCCGTGGCGCTGTACGCGGCCTCCACGCTCTTTCACAGCACGCGCGGCCGCAGCAAGCGCCTGTGGGAGCGCGCCGACCACTGCGCGATCTTCCTGCTCATCGCGGGCACCTACACGCCCTTCGCGCTCGTCACGCTGCAAGGCCCCTGGGGCTGGCTGCTGCTCGCGGCGATCTGGAGCGCGGCGTGCTTCGGCATCTGGCGCGAACTGAAGCCCGCCGAGACCGGTACGGCGAAGAAGCCTTCGCTGCCGCTGTACATCGGCATGGGCTGGCTCGGCGTGCTGGCCGCCGCGCCGCTGGCGGCGAAGCTGCACGCCACGGGCCTGGCCTGGCTGGTCGCGGGCGGCGTGCTCTACACGGTGGGCACGGTGTTCTATCGCAACCGGCGGGGGCTGCGCCACGCGCACGGCGCCTGGCACCTGTTCGTGCTGGCCGGCACCACGAGCCACTACGTGGCCGTGGGCTGGTTCGTGCTCTGAAGCCTGCTTCTTACAGCGGCTGCAGCTTCGCGGTCTTCATCATCCGCTCGGTCAGTTCCATCTCGCTCGCGAAGCCCTGCACGTAGGCCTCGGTCGTCGACGGGCTCACCTCGCTGCCCAGCTCCGTCAGCGCGGCGATCACCGACGGCTGCTTCAGCGCCTGACCGAACACCTCGTAGATGCGCGCAGCGATCGCGTCAGGCGTGCCCGCAGGCACCGAGACACCGCCCCACGACGTGAGCTCGACGCCGCGCAGCCCCAGTTCGGCCAGCGTCGGCACCTGCGGCAGGGCCGCGTTGCGCTTGGTGCCGGCCACGCCCAGGGCGCGCAGCTTGCCGCCCTGCACGTGCGGCAGCGCCACCGAGAAGATCGGCATGCCGAAGTTCACCTGGTTGCCCAGCACCGCGTTGACGATTTCCGACGCGCCCTTGTACGGCACGTGCGTGGCCTGCACGCCCGCGGCCTGCAGGAACAGCTCCACGCCCAGGTGCGAGGGCGTGCCGACGCCGCCCGAGGCGTAGTCGAGCTTGCCGGGGTTGGCGCGCGCACGCGCCACGAGTTCCTGCAGGGTCTGGATGCCCGAGCCCGCATTCACCACCAGCAGCACGTCGGAGGTGGTCAGCCGCATGATGTGGCGGAAGTCCTTGAGCGCGTCGTAGCCGGGGTTCTGCTGCATGCGCATGTTGGCGGCCATGGGCGCGCTCGAGTAGATCCAGGTATAGCCGTCGGGCGCGGCGCGCGCGACCTGGCGCGCGCCGATGTTGCCGGCCGCGCCGCCGCGGTTCTCGATGACGACCGGCTGCCCCAGCAAGGGCCCGAGCGCTTCCGCGAGGATGCGCGCGGCGTTGTCCGGGCCGGTGCCGGCCAGGTACGGCACGACCCACTTGACCGGGCGGGTCGGTCGCCAGGCGGAAGCGTTCGCGCCCGCTGCGCGAGCAACGGCCGGCAGCAGCGCCGAGGCCGCGATCGCACCGCACAGCGCGCGGCGATTGGCATTGATGAGAGTCATGGCTTGTGGTGTCTCCTGATTTTGTGGTCCGGCCTCAGGCCGCATCGCCGATCAGCTCGCGCGCGATGATGTTCTTCTGGATCTCGCTCGTGCCCGTGAGCACGCGGTACATGCGCAGCATGCGGAACAAAAACTCCACGCGCCGCCCTTGCACGATGCCTTCGCCGCCGTGGATCTGCACCGCCGCGTCGGCCACGCGGAACGCGGCCTCCGAGCAGAACAGCTTGGCCATCGAGGCCTCGGCGCGCGGGTCGCCACCGGCGTCGATCTGCCGCGCGGTCGACAGCATCAGCGCGCGCGCCGCGCACAGCTGCGTCGCCATGTCGGCCAGCGAATGCTGGATCGCCTGGAACTGCGCGATGGCGCGGCCGAACTGGCGGCGCGTGCGCGCGTAGTCGCGCGCGTCCTTCAGCGCCACGGTGGCCAGCCCCACCATGCCCGGGCAGTGCAGCAGCCGGTTGACCGTGATGCGCCCTAGCGCCAGTGCCAATCCCTTGCCGGGCTCGCCGATGAGGTTCGCGGCCGGCACGCGGCAATCGGTGAGCACGATGTCGCCCGTGGTCGACTGGCCCGCCATGGTCTTGTAGCCCGCCTGCACCTGGACGCCCGGCTGCGTCAGGTCGACGAAGAACGCCGTCACCTCGCGGCGCGCCGGATCGTCCGAGGTGGACGCCATGAGCACCGCGAGATCGGCAAAGGGCGAGCCCGAGATGAAGCGCTTGCGCCCGTTCAGCACATACACGTCGCCCTCGCGCCGCGCCTGCGTCTGCACCGCGCCGGCATCGGAGCCGGCCTCGGCTTCGGTAAGCGCGAAGCAGATCGCCTTCTCGGCCTGCGCCACGGGACGGATGAATTTCGCCATCTGCTCCGGCGTCGCAAACTTCGCGAGCGCGCCGACACGCGGCGGCCCGCTGAGTTCGCCGAACACATGCGGCGCGAGCGGCGAGCCGCTGGCGTAGATCGATTCCTTCACCAGCACATGGTCGAGCAGCGACAGGCCCAGGCCACCCATCGCCGGCGGCAGCGTCATGCCGTAGAAGCCCATCGCGTGCGAGCGGCGCCAGACGTGGCGCAGCGTCTCCCTGTCGGGGCCGTGCTCGTGGTCGATGCCCTTCTCGCGCACCAGGTCGGCCAGTTCGCCGTTCAGGAAATCGCCGATGCGGGCGATCAACTCGGCCGCACGCGGCGAGCCCTCGAAGGGACCGTCGAACAGCGGCGCGCGGATGGCCGAAGCCTCGGTGGGTGCGGCGGAAGGGGTCAGCGTGGTGTCCATGTCGTTCTCTTCGCTCTTGTTCAATTGACGCGGCGCGCGTGGCCGGCCCAGTACGGCGTCTGGATCGCCTTGCGCGCGACCTTGCCGTTGGCGTTCTTCAGCAGCGACTCGACGAACTCGATGCGGCGCGGCCGCTTGAAGCCCGCCAGCCGCGCGGCGCAGAAGTCGTCGAGCCCGGCCGTGTCGGGCGAGGCGCCCGGCTTCAGCACGATGTGCGCGGCCACCGCCTCGCCCCACTTGTCGTCGGGCACGCTGAACACGCAGGCCTCGGCCACCGCCGCGTGCTGGTACAGCACGGCCTCGACCTCCGAGGGGTACACGTTGAAGCCGCCGCTGATGACCATGTCCTTCTTGCGGTCGACGATGTAGATGTAGCCCTCGTCGTCGGCGCGCGCGAGGTCGCCCGTGTGATAGCGGCCGTGCTTCAGCACCTCGGCCGTGAGCTCGGGCGCACGCCAGTAGCCGGCGAAGATGTCCTCGCCGCTCACCACGATCTCGCCCACCTCGCCGGGCGCCACCGGTCGGCCTTCGTCGTCGACGATCTCCACCAGCGATTCGAGGAACGGCCGCCCGCACGAGGCCAGCCGCTCGGGCATGGCGGCGCGCGCGAACAGGTGGTCTTCCACCGAGAGGCCGCACACGCCCGAGGTGGTCTCGCCCGCGCCGTAGCCCTGCGACAGCACCGGGCCGAACACGTCCATCGCCTGCATGATCCGCGCGGGCGCCATCGGCGCGGCACCGTAGCCCAGGCGCTGCAGGTCGGGCAGCGGCCGGTAGCGGCCCTGCAGCTCGGCCAGCAGCATGTTGATCATGGTGGGCACCATGAAGGTGTGGGTCACGCGCTCCTTCTTCATGTCGTCCAGGAAGCGCGCGGGCTCGAAGCCGGTGAACAGGCGGATGGTCGCGCCGCTGCACAGCGCCGGCACGATCTGCATGCCCGAGGCGTGCGTGATCGGCCCCACCAGCCCCAGCAGGTCGCCGGGGCGCAGGCCTTCGCTGCGCGAGAGGAACTTGCGCAGTTGGGCCAGCCGGTTGCCGAAGGTCTGCATCGCGGCCTTGAGCACGCCGCTGGAGCCCGAGGTGTAGTGCAGCACGGCCAGCTCGTCGGCGCGCACGCGCTCGCAGGTGAAGGCGTCGCTCGCGCGTGCCAGCTGGCCTTCGTAGGAAGCGGGCGCGCCTTCGGCGGCGTCGAGCAGCAGCAGCTTGGGTGCCGCGCCCTTCAGCAGTGGCAGGAAGGTCTCGGCGCGCGCGGCGGTGGTGACGATGAGCGCGGCGTCGCTGTTCTCGATGACCTCGGCCACCTCGACCGGTGCGAGCCGCGCGTTCATCGGCGCCTTCACCAGCGCGGCCTTGTAGCAGGCCAGCTCCAGCTCGACGATCTCGACGCAGTTGGGCAGGTACACGCCCACGCGGTCGCCGCGCTGCAGGCCGAGCCCGCGCAGGGCATTGGCCAGGCGGTTGGCGCGCCGGTCGAGCTGTTCGTAGGTGCAGGCGCGCTGCGGGCTGGTCACGGCGATCTGCCGGGCATGCAGGCGGGCGGCGCGGGATGCGAGTTCGCCGACGTTGGCGACCTCGGGCGAAAGTGAGGGCAAGTTGTCTCCTTGAGGCCGGTGCCTGTGCACCGTGGGGAGAACTTTCGCAAACAACGCCGCCGCACAACAAATACCGATTGCTGATGCGCGGCCATCACAAAAGATGATGGCCCCGGCGCACGGCACCTCCGTTCGCGATGGCTATGGCTTGCCGTCGCCGAGGAACTGCGCGTCCCAGCGGCCCGAGGCGATCATCGAGCGTGCCTCGTCGGCCAGCGCTTGCCTCACGACCTGCGTGGCCGCGTCGGGCACCTTGCCGGCCGGCGTCGCCAGGTGGTACGTGCGCGCCAGCTCGGGCTCGACGATGCGTGCGATCAACCAGTTCGGCTGATCGCCCGGTCCGTCCGCGAGCGCGCAGGCGGGCGTGACGGTGAAGCCCGCGCCCGCCAGGTAGAGCGAGCGCAGCACGCGCGCCGAGTCGTGCTCGTGCACCACGTTGAGTTCCACGCCCACCACCTCGGCCGCCGCCTCGACGCGCTGGCGGATGCTGAAGCGGCGCGACTGCAGCACCAGCGGCAGGCTCGCGGCGCGTGCGAAAGGCACTGTGGGGCGAACCGGCGCACTCTTCTTCGCACGTCCACCCTTCGCACTTTTTCCGAGCAGTGCCGCCACCTCGCCCTTCGCATCGAAGCCGCAGAGGAACATGCCTTCGCGCACGAAGGGGCGCACATCGAGCCCTTCGACGCTCGGGGTGTCGACCAGCAGGCCGATGTCGGCGCGGCGATCGACCATCGCCTTGCGCACCATCAGGCTCAGGTCGTCGATCACGAACACGCGGATGCGCGGATGCGACTGCTTCAGCCGCGCCAGCACCGGCCCGAGCAGCAGCGAGGCCAGCAGGAACGGAACGGCCACCGTGACCGAGCCCTCGGGCCCGTCGGGTGCGCGCTGCAGCCGCTCGCGCATGGCGGCGGCATCCGACAGCAGGCGCCGCGCGTCCTGGTACAGCTGCAGCCCGGCGGCCGTGGGCGTGACGCCCACGTGCGAGCGGTCGAACAGCTGCGTGCCGAGTTCGGCCTCGAGCTTCTTGATCTGCGCGGTCAGCGCGGGCTGCGCCACGTACAGCGACGCCGCCGCGCGCGACAGGCTGCCGGCTTCGAGCACCGCGATGAAATAGCGAAGAGACCTCAGGTCCATGGGGCGGCCGGGGAAAGATGGGGGCACCCATTGTGGCCCCGTCGCCGGCTCAGCCTGCCAGGGCCTTCACTGCGATGCGCGTGGCCGAGGCGACCACGTCGTTGCGGCCCTTCGCGTCCTTGTCGGGGAAGGTCAGGTAGACCGACAGCACCAGCGGCGCGCCCGACGGCGGCCACAGCACGCCGACGTCGTTGGTGGAGCCGTACGAACCCGCGCCGGTCTTGTCGCCCACACGCCAGCCTTTGGGCACGCCGGCCAGGAAGCGCTCGGTGCTGGTGGTGTTGCCGAGCAGCCATTCGCGCATCTGCTCGCGCTGCGGCGCGCCGAGCGCGTCGCCCAGCGCCAGCCGCTGCACGGTGTCGCTCATGGCCGCGGGCGTGGTCGTGTCGCGCGGGTCGCCGGGAATGGCGGTGTTCAGCTCGGGCTCGGTGCGGTCGAGGCGGAAGGTGGTGTCGCCGATGCGCCGCGCAAAGGCCGTGACGGCGGCCGGCCCGCCCAGCACCTTCAGCAGCAGGTTGGCGGCGGCGTTGTCGCTGTACTGCATGGTGGCGGCGCACATCTCGTTCACGGTCATGCCGGTGGCGAGGTGCTTCTCGGCGACCGGCGAGTGCGACACCAGGTCGCCCTTGCCGACACTGATGCGGCGCCCGAGCAGGCTGGCGTCGGTCGCGCTGCGTTCGAGCACGGCCGCGGCGAGCACCAGCTTGAAGGTGCTGCACAGCGGAAAGCGTTCGTGCGCACGGTGTTGCAGGCGCGCGCCGCTGCCGGTGTGGAAGCCCGACACGCCCAGGCGCCCGCCGCAGGCGCGCTCGAGTTCGGCGAGCTGCGTTTCGGCGTCCGACTGCGCGCCCTTCTTCGGCCATGCGCTGCAGGCGCCGGCAAGCGGGGTCACGGCGGCGGCGAGCAACAGGGTGCGGCGCTGGATCAGAGGGTTCATGTGCGTGCGTCTTTCTTTTCGCGAGTGGATGGAATGAAAGGCATCGTAGGAGCGCCGCTGCCGCGCTTCCAGCGCCCGGAGCGCGCACGGCGTCCCGGGTGTATCAGGTGTAACGCCACTTCGTCATTCAACCTTCGGGTTGAATTTTCTTTGGAACCGATCTATATTCAACTTCATGGTTGAACTTGAAATCGAAGACGAACGGCTCGACGCCGTGTTCCACGCCCTGGCCGACAGCACGCGGCGCACCATGCTGCAGCTGCTCGCGCAGGGCGAATGCAGCGTGGGCGAGCTGGGCGCGCCGTTTCGCATGTCCTTCGCGGGCGCCTCCAAGCACGTCAAGACACTGGAGCGCGCGGGGCTGGTGTCGCGCACCGTGCAGGGCCGCGCGCACGTGTGCCGGCTGGAACCGGCGGCGCTCGCCACGGCCGATGCGTGGCTGCGCGCGTACGAAGTCTTCTGGAACCACCGCCTGGACGCGCTGGCGGATGCGCTGCGGCGCGATGCCCACGACGACGGCCACGGCCGCGCGTGAGCACCTTCTCTCCCTTCATTCACCCAAGGAGCACTGCCCCATGACCACGACCTTGAAGCACAGCCTGGGCACGCAGACCGAGCCCGGCACCCTGCGCATCGAGCGCACCCTGCCCGGCCCCATCGACCGCGTGTGGACCTACCTCGTCGATCCCGAGAAGCGCCGCAGCTGGCTGGCCGGCGGCACCATGGCGCAGGCGCCGGGCGCGGTGTTCGAACTGCGCTTCCAGCACACCGAGCTGTCGGGCGAGGTGGCGCCCGAGCGCTTCGCGGCCTACCGCGAGACCCATGTGCAGCACTCGCGCGTGCTGCGCATCGAGCCGCCGACCCTGCTGGTCATCAGTTGGGGCAGCGAGCGCGAGGACGCGTCCGAGGTCAGCTTCGAACTGTCGCCGCAGGGTGCGCAAGCGACGCACCTGGTGCTCACGCACCGCCGCCTGCCCGACCGCAAGGAAACGCTGAGCGTGGCCAGCGGCTGGCACGCGCACCTGGGCGTGCTCGACGAGGTGCTGCACGGGTGCGCGCCGCAAGGCTTCTGGACCCAACTGGAGGCCGCCGAGGCGGCCTACGCGACGCACATCCGTTGAAGGGTGTCAGGCCCGGCGGGCGGGCTGCGAAGGCGCGCGGCAGGGCTGCACGCGGACGGCGCGGCTTATCACCTGCCGTTGCTCGCGCGCGCTCTTGAGCAGGCGCTCGGCCGCGACCCTGCCGTGGGGCACCGGCGCGCCCTCGCCCATTTCCGACACGGCCACGAACACCGTCTGCCCGCCTTCGAGCACGGCCTGCGTCTTCGGTTGCGACTTGCCCGCGTACAGCGGCGCATCGTCGATGTAGGCCTCGAGCGAATGCGCGCCCGGCGCCACGCACAGGCGCGTGAAGCCGTTGGGCATCAGCGCGGCATGGAACTCGCCGTCGACATACACATGCGCCGCGCCCGTGCTGGGCGCGGACGTGGCGCGGCGGAAGAACACGACCTGCGCCAGCTCGGGCACCACCGCGGGCGCGGGCCGGTACACAGCCCCCTTGCGCGAGTTCGTGGCCGACACCGCGACGGGCACGGCCATGTTCATCGGCTCGGAAGGCGGCGGCATCGGAGGCAGCGGCACGTACGGCGTGACGGCGACGGGGCCGCAGCCCGCGACCAGCGTGGCGGCGGCAAGCAGCCAGCGGCCCGCGCGCAGGCGGGGATGGAAGGAAAGGAATCTGGACAAGGACATGGCGTGCTTCGAGCGCCTTCACAAAAAAGGCGGCCATCTGACGAAAAGAAGGAAGAGCAGACCGGCCGGAAAACGGCCAGCGCTCAGAGAACGAAGCACTCTAGGAAAAACCACCGCGGCAGGCCATCGGACGAATCCGAAAGCGATGCGCGATGGCGTGGGCCCGCGCTGAAAACGCGGGCCCGGCGGCGCGTCGGCTCAGGCCGCGCGCAGCCGGCGGGCTGCGATGCGCACCGGCATCGACAACAGGATCTGCGCCATGCTCTTGCCCAGCGGGTCGGTGCGCAGCGAGGCCATGCCGCCGCCGCCCAGCGCCGCTTCACAGACGAAGTTGAAGGCACCGATGCCGGGCAGCTCGTAGCGCGTCACCTCGCCTGCGACCAGGTGCGCCATGTAGGCGCGCACGGCCTGCGCAGTGAGCTGCTCGCGCAGCACGGGCAGGAAGCGCGGCTCGCGCGCGAGGATGCCGATGTTCGAGACGTCGCCCTTGTCGCCGCTGCGGCCGTAGGCCAGGCGGATCAGCGGCACTTCGAGCCATTCGTCGTCCGTGTCCGGGTCGGTGGCGTCTGCCTGCGACGCCACCTCATCGGCCATGGCGACCTGCGCTGCCTGCGCCCTCACCGCCACGGGCCAGGACTCGCCCGCCATCTCGACCACGGGCGTGAACAGCGCCTTGTCCACGAGCAGCGGAAACTGCCGGATCGACAGCGCCACCGACGGCCGCCCGCCGCCCAGGCCGGTGGTGCCGGGCGCCCACGAGGTGCCGGCCGCCGAGATCTCGCGCGCGAAGAGTTCGAGCGGCGCCTTGTCCGCGTGCGTCACGGCCACGCGCAGCACCGCCTGGCGCGGCGGCTGGGCGGTGGCGTGCGGGCCGTAGCACTGCTCGGCGCCCAGCACGTCGATGTGGGTGGCCGAGAAGTCGGCCCAGCCGCGCTGCGCGAACAGGTCGCGCGTGCGGCGCAGCATGGCCTCGCCGCTGCGCCGCGCCTTGGCGGCGGCATCGAAGCCGACGATCAGCAGCTCGGCGTTGCAGCGGTAGCCCGCGGCGTAGGTGGCCGTGACCTTGTAGCGACCCGAGGGCGCACGTCCTTTCGCGCCCGAGACGCGCACCAGCTCCGTGCCCACGGCCTCGATCTGCACGGTGCGAAAGTCGCAGGTCACGTCGGGCAGCAGGTAGGCCGCGGGGTCGCCGATCTCGTACAGCAGCTGTTCGCCCACGGTGGCGCGGCTCACCAGCCCGCCGGTGGCGGGCGGCTTGCCGACGACGAAGCTGCCGTCGGCCGCGCATTCGACCACCGGGTAGCCGATGTGGGCCCAGTCGGGCACCTGCTCCCAGTCGGTGTGCAGGCCGCCAGTGGCCTGCGCGCCGCATTCGATGATGTGGCCGGCCAGGCTACCGCCCGCGAGGCGGTCCCAGTCGTCGTCGGCCCAGCCGAATTCGTGCATCAGCGCGCCGAGCGTGACGGCGCTGTCGACGCAGCGGCCCGTGATGACGATCTGCGCGCCGGCATCGAGCGCCCGCGCGATCGGCACGGCGCCCAGGTAGGCGTTGGCGCTCACGAGGCGCTCGGGCAGCGGCGCGCCCGTGCTCATGTGGCCGATGCCCTGCGCGCGCAGCGCCTCGGCGTGCGGCAACGCGTCGTCGCCCATGACCACGGCGATGCGCGGCGCGAGCCCCATGCCAGCCGCCAGTTGCGTGAGCGCGGCGGCGCAGGCGCGCGGGTTCACGCCGCCGGCGTTGGCGATCACGCGGATGCCCTGGCGCATCACGTCGGGCAGCACGGCGGCCATGGCGGTGGTGACGAAGTCGGTGGCGTAGCCGGCGTCGGGGTTCTTCAGCTTCGCGCCGGCCAGCAGCGACATCGTGAGTTCGGCGAGGTAGTCGAACACGAGGTAGTCGATGCCGCCGTGCGCCACGAGCTGCGGCGCGCCGGTGCTGCTGTCGCCCCAGAAGCCCGAGGCGCCGCCGATGCGCACGGTCTTCTGCTGCGTGTGGGAGCTGTTCATCGCGCGGCTCATTCGGGCTCGATGCCGGCGGCGCGGATCACGCGGCCCCATTTCTGCGACTCGGCGGCCTGGAACTTCGCGAGCGCCTCGGGCGTGCCGGTGGCGGCCTCGCCGCTGGAGATGGCCTGGTAGGCGACGATGGCCGGCGAGGCCGACACCTTCACCAGCATCTCGTTGAGCTTGCGCGTGACGGCCGCGGGCGCGCCCGGTGGCAGGTAGACGGCGGTCCAGTACGACATGTCGTAGCCCTTCACGCCCGCCTCGGCCACGGTCGGCAACGCGGGCACGGCGGCCAGGCGCTTGTCGCCGCTCACGGCCAGCGCGCGCAGCTTGCCGCTCTTGACGTGCGGCAGCGCGGTGGGCGCGTCGGCGAACATGAAGTCGACCTGCCCGCCCAGCAGGTCGGTGATGGCCATCGGGTTGCTCTTGTAGGGCACGTTCACCATGTCGATGCCCGCCATCTGCTTGAGCAGCTCGCTCGCCACGCGGCTGGACGAGCTGCCGCTGCCGAAGTTGAGCTTGCCCGGCGACTTCTTCGCCGCCGCCACGAGATCGGCCACCGACTTGATCGGCGAATCGGCCCCCACCAGCAGCAGCATGTGGCCCTTGGACAGCAGCCCGACCGGCGTGAAGTCTTTCACCGGGTCGTAGGGCAGCTTCTTGTACAGGTGCTCGTTGGCGGCGTGCGTGGTGTTGGTGGTCATCAGCAACGTGTAGCCGTCGGGCGCGGCCTTGGCGACGTACTGTGCGGCCAGGAAGCCGCTGGCGCCGGCGCGGTTCTCCACGATCACCGGTACCTTGTACTCGGTGGTCAGGGCCTGCGCGAAGCTGCGCGCCTGCTGGTCGGTGCCGCTGCCGGCCGCGAAGGGCACGACGACGGTGAGCGGCTTGGCGGGGTAGTCCTGCGCCTGGGCAGGTGCCGCCGCCGCGACCGCGAAGGCCAGGACCGCGCCGAGGCGGAAGATGGAAGTGCGCATGGGTGATGTCTCCGGTGGGATGTCGTTCTTGAAAAGGGAAAGGGTGCGGTCGCTCAGGCGCCGTCGCGCTGCGGCACCGGCGGCGCGCCGAGCGCCGCGTTGTGCTCGCCCAGCCGGGGCGCGACCGCGCGGTGCGCGGGCCGCACGCCGTCGATGGACATCGGCAGCGCCGTGAGGCGGAAGTCTTCGCCCGGCACCGCTTGCAGCATGCCCAGCGCCTCGACCTGCGGGTGCGCGACGGCCTCGGGCACGGTGTGCACCGGCGCGCAGGGCACGCCGGCGGCGGTGAAGCGCGCCATCCAGTCGGCGCGGGTGCGCGCACGCAGCAGCGGGCCGATCTCCTCGAACAGCGCCGCCTTGTGCTGCAGCCGCTGGCGGTTGCCGGCGAAGCGCGCGTCGGTGGTCCAGTCGTCGCGCCCGAGTTCGTGCGCGAACTTGGCGAAGAGCCGGTCGTTGCCGCAGCAGATCAGCAGTGGCGCATCGGCGGTGTCGAAGGCCTCGTAAGGCACGAAGCCCGGATGGCCCGAGCGGTGGCGCTCGGGCAGCCGGCCTTCGTTGACGTAGGCGTCGGCTTTCTGGCCCGTCCAGACCAGCGCGGTCTCCAGCAGCGAGGTGCTGACCACGCCGCCCCGGCCCGTGAGGTGGCGCCGCTGCAGCAGCGCCAGCGCGCCGATCACGGCCCACATGCCGGTGCCCTGGTCGCAGACCGAGGCGCCGGTGCGCATCGGCGGGTCGTCGGGCCCGCCGTTGATGCTCGACAGCCCGCTGAAGGCCTGGATCAGCGGCTCGTAGCCCGGCTGCATGCGCAGCGGACCGGTGTGGCCGAAGGCCGAGATCTCGCAGTAGATGAGCCGCGGATGGCGCGCGCACAGCGACGGGCCGTCGATGCCCATCGACTGCGTGACGCCCGGGCGCAGGTTGTGGATGAGGATGTCGGCGCCGGCCGCGAGAGTCTCAAAAGCCGCCATGCCCTCTTCGCTCTTCAGGTCGATGGCGACCGAACGCTTGCCGCGGTTGAAGACGTGGAAATTGAGCGCGTCGCCGTGGCGGAACGCCGGGCCCATGTGGCGCGCGTCGTCGCCGCCCTCGACGCGCTCGAGCTTCACGACGTCGGCGCCGAGGTCGGCCAGGATCGCGCCCGCGAAGGGCCCCGCCAGCACCTGTCCGAGCTCGAGCACCCGGATGCCTTCCAGAATTTTGGTGTCCATGTCACGGGGGCGCGTGGGCCCCTTGTCTCCGTGGTATCGAATGCGCCAGTCTCGGCGTCGCGCATTGATCTGTGAAGAACAATATTCCTATATCTGTGATAACTTGGATGGATCAATCCACAGCCACCCCGAGGGAGCCGCGTCCGTGCGAGTCGACATCACGCTGCAGCAGCTCGAGGCCTTCGTCGAAGTCGCGAAGACCACCAACTTCCGCGCCGCCGCGCAGGCCCTGCATGTGTCGCAGCCGGCGCTGAGCCGCACGGTGCGCATCGTCGAAGACCTGGTGGGCGCGCGCCTGTTCGACCGCGACACGCGGCACGTCGAGCTCACGCCGGCGGGGCGCGAGCTGCTGCCGATCGCGCTGCGCATCCTGGAGAACTTCAACAGCTCGTTCAGCGAGCTGTCGCAGTTCCTCGAAGGCCGCAGCGGCCACCTCACCATCGCGGCACTGCCCTCGACCGGCGTGGCGCTGCTGCCCGGCGCCATCGCCGAGTTCCGCCAGCAGCATCCGCAGGTGCAGTTCTCGCTGATCGAAGGGCCGGCCGAAGCGGTGCGTGCCGCGGTGGACGAAGGCCGCGCCGACTTCGGCCTCAGCGTGCGCCCCGGCACGCACGAGCCCCTGCTGTACCGCCACCTGCGCGACGACCCCTTCGTGCTGCTGTGCCGGCGCGACGACCCGCTGGCCGCGCGCGCCTCGGTGTCGTGGTCGGTGTTCGCGACGCGCCCCTTCATTGCGAGCAGCTTCCAGAGCAGCATCCGGCCGATCACCGACGCCGCCTTCCTGCAGCGCGGCCTGCAGGTGCAGCCCGCGCTCGAATACCCGAGCGTGGCCGTGGCGGGCGCGCTGGTGGCGGCCGGGCTGGGGCTCACCGCCCTGCCCCGGCTCGCGCTGCAGCTGTCGCAGAACGACGAGCTGGCCACCGTGCCGCTGCGGCGCCCGCTGATGTCGCGGCCCATCGGGCTGGTCACGCGCGCGGGACGCTCTCCCTCGCCCGTGGGCCGTGCCTTCATGGACCTGCTGCACCGTCGGGAATCGTCCCGGCGCTGACCGGCGCACGGCGGCTGCGGCATGATCGACGCCATGCACAGCACGCCCCCGTATCCCCTGGTCATCGTCAAGGTCGGTGACACCCATGACGCGCTGCGCGAAGGCCGCGGCGACTTCGAGCACTGGATCGCCGACGGCCTCGGCACGCAGACCCTGCCCCTGGTGGTGGTCGACCCGCGTCGCGGCGACACGCTGCCCGCGCCCGGCCAGGTCGCGGGCGTGGTCGTCACCGGCTCGCACGCGATGGTGTCGCATCGCGAACCCTGGAGCGAAACCACCGCCGCCTGGCTCGCCGAACTGGTCGCGCGCGACACGCCCGTGCTCGGCATCTGCTACGGCCACCAGCTGCTGGCGCACGCACTCGGCGGCGAGGCCGGCCACCACCCGGGCGGCCCCGAAGTTGGCACGGTCACCGTCACGCTCGATGCCGCCGCCGCCGGCGACGCCCTGCTGGGCGACCTGCCCGCGCAGTTCCCGGCGCAGGCGATCCACTGGCAGAGCGCGCTGCGCCTGCCCGAGGGCGCGGTGAAGCTGGCCCACAGCGCGCACGAACCCGTGCATGCCTTCCGCGTGGGCGCGCAGGCCTGGGGCCTGCAGTTCCACCCCGAGTTCGACGCCACGACCATGGGCGGCTACATCGAGCTGCTGGCCCGCGACCTGGCCGCCGACGGGCTCGATGCCGCGGCGCTGCGCGAAGGCGTGCGCCCCACCGACGCGGCGGCGGGCCTGCTCGGGCGCTTCGCGCGGATCGTCGAGGCCAAGGCGCAGCCAGCCGTCTGAGGGCGCCGACGGGGCGTCGGCGCGCGACTACAAAAAGCGGGCCCCGCTTGGGTTAAGGTGCGGTTCCTTTCGCAGCTTTCCCCGCCTCATGACCACGCCTTCGCCCCCGCCGGCCCGCAAGCACTTCTCGATGATCCGCGGCTTTCACCTGGCCGATGTGTTCACGCTCGGCAACGCGGCCTGCGGCGTCGGGGCGGTGTTCTTCGCGATGGCCTTCATGCGCAGCCAGTCGCTCGCCCACTTCTACTGGGCCGCGGCGCTCGCCCCGGCCGCCTTCATCTTCGACGTGCTCGACGGCCGCATCGCGCGCTGGCGCCAGACCCAGTCGGCGCTCGGGCGCGAACTCGACTCGCTGGCCGACGTGATCTCCTTCGGTGTGCTGCCCGCCGCGCTCGGCTTCGCCGCCGGCCTGGACGGCGGCTGGGACTGCGCGGTGCTGATCTATTTCGTGGGCTGCGGCGTGAGCCGGCTCGCGCGCTACAACGTGACGGCCGAGGCCCTCTCGGCCGGCGCCGACAAGGTGAAGTACTTCGAAGGCACGCCGATCCCGACCAGCGTGGTGCTGGTGGGCGTGCTGGCCTACGCGGCCTCGAAGGGCGCCCTCGGCGCCAACGTGTGGGGCGGCGCCTGGACGCTCGGCCCCTGGCAGCTGCACCCGCTGGTGCTGCTGTTCGCGCTCTCGGGCACGCTGATGATCAGCAAGACCTTGCGCATCCCCAAGTTCTGACCGCACCTCTGCCCCGCTCACCAAGGAGACCCCGCATGACGATGAAGCTGTATTTCGACCCGCGCAGCCGTGCGCAGGTCGCCAAGTGGATGCTCGACGAGGCCGAGGTCGACTACGAGATCGTGCCCACCCTCATCCGGGAGGGCGCCCACAAGCGCCCCGAGTTCCTGAAGATCAACCCGGCCGGCAAGCTGCCCGCGCTGGTCGACGGCCGCACCCGCATCTTCGAGAACGCGGCCATCTGCATGTACATCGCCGAGAAGTACCCCGGCAAGCGCCTGGCACCGGCCGTGGGCACGCCCGAGCGCGGGCGCTACCTGTCGCTCATGGTCTATTCGACCGCGCAGCTCGAGCCCTCGATGGGCGACAGCCTGCTGAAGATCAAGAGCAACAACAGCGCGCGCGGCTGGACCGATTTCGAGCAGGCCAAGGACGCCGTCGAACGCGAGCTCGGCGACGGCCCCTACCTGTTCGGCGCGCAGTTCACGGCGGCCGACGTGATGATCGGCTCGATGCTCATCTGGCACCGCGCCTTCGGCGGGCGCACCAACCGCCCGAAGCTCGACGCCTACATCCACAGGCTGCAGGCACGGCCAAAAGGCATGAAGTTCGGTTGAAGTAAGCGGCAAGGCGTGCCGCGCTGGCGACAGTGCGCGGCGGAGGTTCATCCTCTAATCGGTCCCTCTTTTTCGACCCTTTCCCCACCTCACGCCCGCCCCATGACTTCGAACACCTCGCGCTCCCGGTTCTCGTTGACGGCCCTCTCCCTGGGCCTGGTCGCCCTGCTCGGGGCCTGTGCCAGCACGCCGCCGCCCGGCAGCCGCAGCGTGAGCATCGAGCGCACCACCTTCGGCATCGCGCACATCACGGCGCCCGACTACGAAGGCCTGGCCTACGGCACCGCCTACGCGCACGCGCAGGACAACGTCTGCCAGACCGCCGAGCACCTGCTGACGCTGCGCGGCGACCGCGCGCAGTTCCTCGGGGCACAGAACACCGGCGACTTCGGCCTGGGCCGCATGCCCAACGCGCAGATCGACCTGTTCGTGCGCTACCACATGGACGACGCGGCGCTGGCCCGCGCGGCGGCCACCACCAACGACGAGGTGAAGGCCGCGTTGCGCGGCTACGTGGCGGGCTACAACCGCTACCTGCAGGATGCGGGCCCCAATGGCCTGCCCGAGGCCTGCCGCGGCAAGCCCTGGGTGCGCCCGATGACGGCCGCCGACCTGGCGCGCGCCACCGAGCAATCGATGATCCAGGGCGGCCTGGGCGCGCTGGCCGGCGCCGTGCTGGCCGCCGTGCCGCCGGCCCCGGGCGCCAAGACCGGCGCGGCGCCGGTCGCGCTCGAGCAGGCGGTGGCCGAAATCGGCCGCCACAGCTTCAACGCCAACCCCGAGGGCGGCGAGCTGGGCTCCAACGGCTGGGCCTTCGGGCGCAACGCCACGCCCGACGGCAAGGGCCTGCTGCTGGGCAACCCGCATTTCCCCTGGAACGGCACCAACCGCTTCTGGCAGATGCACCTGACCATTCCCGGCCAGCTCGACGTGATGGGCGCCACCGGCGGCCTGAGCCCGGTGGTGTCGATCGGCTTCAACAAGGACGTGGCCTGGACCCACACCGTGTCGACCGGCAAGCGCTTCACGCTGTACGAGCTCAAGCTCGACCCCAACGACCCGACCGTGTACTGGGTCGACGGCCAGCCGAAGAAGATGGTCGCGCGCACCGTGGCGCTGCCGGCCGCCGCCACGGCGGGCGGCGCGCCGGTGCAGCACACCTTCTACGCCACCGACTGGGGCCCCGTGGTCTCGCTGCCGCGCGCCGGCCTGGGCTGGACCGCCCAGAAGGCCTATGCGATCCGCGACGCCAACACGCTCAACGTGCGCTCGGCCGAAAGCTGGATGAAGATGGGCCGCGCCCGCAACGTCGCCGAGCTGCGCGCCGCCATGGGCAACCAGGGCATCCCGTGGATCAACACCCTGGCGGCCGACCGCGAGGGCAACGCGATGTACGCCGACCTGTCGGTGGTGCCCGACGTGTCGGCCGAAATGCTCAAGGCCTGCGCGCCCTCGCCGGCCGCCGCTGCGCTGCTCAACGCGGCCGGACTGCCCGTGCTCGACGGCTCGCGCAGCGCCTGCGCCTGGCACCGCGACCCCGGCGCCGCTGCGCCCGGCATCATCGCGCCGGCCCGCATGCCGGTCGTCGTCACGCCCGACTGGGTGCAGAACAGCAACGACAGCTTCTGGCTCAGCAACCCGCGCGTGCCGCCGATGGCCGGCGTGTCGCCGCTGGTCGGCCCCGTCGGCGTGCCGCAGCGGCTGCGCACGCGCAGCGGCATCCTGGAAATCGAAGGCCGACTGGCCGGCACCGACGGCCTGCCGGGCAACCGCATGGGCGCGGCCGAGCTGCGCAGCGTGATCTTCCGCGACAGGAACCTCGCCGGCATGCTGGTGATGGACGACCTGAAGGCCGCGTGCACCGCCACCGGCGCCGCGCTGAGCGCCGACCAGGCCCTGGGCTGCCGCGTGCTCTCCGCCTGGGACCGCACCAGCAACGCCGAGTCGAAGGGCGCGGCGCTGTTCCGCGAGTTCTGGCGCAAGGCCAAGGACCTGCCCAAGGTCTGGCGCGTGCCCTTCGACCCGGCGCAGCCCGTGACCACGCCCACCGGCCTGGACATGGCCACGCCCGCCACGCGCGAGGCGGTGTTCAAGGCGCTGGGCGATGCGGTCGGCACCGTGCGCACCGCCGGCTTCGCGGCCGATGTGGCACTGGGCGTGCCGCAGTCGCGCACTGTGCGCGGCCAGAAGATCGCGCTGCCCGGCGGCGACGAGTTCGAGGGCGTGCTCAACAAGCTCGAATCGCAGGGCCAGCCGCTGATCGACCCGAAGGGCTACGCCATCAACTACGGCAGCAGCTACATGCAGGTCGTGACCTTCGACGCGCGCGGCCCCGTGGCGCAAGGCCTGCTCACCTACGGCCAGAGCAGCGACCCGGCCTCGCCGCGCGCCTACGACCAATTGCCGCTGTTCGCGGCCAAGCAGTGGCATCCGCTGCCCTTCCACCCGGCCGACGTGCAGGCGCAGCGCGAAGGCAAGCCGCTGCAGCTGGCGTACTGAACCATGTCCTCGAGCACCGTTCCGTTCCCCGCCCACGCCGCCACAGGCATCGACCTGCTGAACCGCCTGGCCGCCGAGCAGCCGCTCGCCCCGGCCTGCGATCACTTCTACTTCCTGCGCCACGGCCAGACCGGGCGCAATGCGCTGCGCGTCTTCCAGGCGCCCGACGAGCCCCTGAGCGCGCTCGGCGAGCAGCAGGCGGTGCAGGCGGCCGAGCTGCTGGCCGGCGAGCCGATCGGCGCCATCGTGTGCAGCGACGCGCGCCGCGCCTTCGACACCGCCCACACCGTGGCGCGCGCCCTGGGCCTCGTGCCCAGCGCGCACGAGAACCTGCGCGAGCGCAACTTCGGCGCGCTCATCGGCACCTCGTCGGCGAACATCGACTGGGCCTGCGAGCCCGAGGGCGGCGAGACGCTGGCGCAGTTCGTCGACCGCAAGCGCCAGGCGCTGGCCGCCGCGCTCGCCGCGCAGCCCGCGCCGGTGCTGGTGGTGGCGCACGGCGGCACGCTCTACGCGCTGGCCGCGCTGCTGGGCGTGGCGGTCGATGCGAGCATCTTCGGCAACGCGCAACCCTTGCGCTTCACACGTGCCGGCCCCACATGGGCCGTGACGCCGCTGCAACAGCGGCAAGCCGACGGCGGAGCCGCCCTGGCCTGAATCAGCGCCCGGTCGCCCTGTACGCCGTCCACGGAAAGGAATCACCAACCAGCATGGAATTCAAGGACTACTTCATGCCTTAGCTGCAGAAGGGCAATCAAGATGCCCCCTTCGTAGCCTTTTTGTCCCGACCTATGCGGAAGAGCTGGGCCTAGCCGCAAACGTGAATAACTGGATCATCCTGCATGAGTTTGAGAGCAACGCAGAGGCGGCGACTTGAAAGCTCGGCAACCCACATCGTAGGTGTCGTATGACGCTGAGCTAAAAAGGAGCGTCATCATCAAACTCTGCCCATGAGGACACTGCTTTTGCGACCTGCTTGGGTGCAGGTGGTGCAGGTGGTGCAGGCTGGGATGGAGTGATACCCGACTTCTTGTCCCATGTTTCCATCACAAAGGTCGCAACTGTGTGAGCGGCGTTTACGGCCAATCGCGCATAACGAGGCTCAAGTTTGTAGCCTTTCCGGCCTTCGCTATGAGCACTCCCAGCGTGCGTGCGTAGCGCCCCGATCCCATCAACAATCCCGAACAAGCCGGTAATGATCCGTTGCAAATCCTGATCCTCTACGCTACTAGGATCAAGCCCCAAATCCGCCCGGACAATCTTGAAAACAGGTTGTAAATCCTGCTTGTCGGGCATCGTGAGTCCGTTGTCCTCGATGTATGTCTTGAAGATCGATTCGAGGATATTGGACGCAGCAGATACCGCGTCGCGAGGCTTTGCATCCACGGTCTCCATAGCGCGATCAAACTCGCGATGGATAGCGGGCATGTCCCGCCCTTTGATAAGCTGTCCAAGCGTTTTGCTCGGGGCCAGCCCGCTGCTCGTGATGACCCCTCCGGTGTGATAGGTCAATCCGTTGTTGGCGAGCACGGCTTCGATCTTTCGAACGCTCTCGCGCTTCTTCGTTATCGCCTCGTCTTCGCTTCCCCACTGCGGAGACGGATAGTCTGCGACCATCATTGGGTCTTCCAAATACCCACAAATGATCTTGCCCAGGACCACCAACGGCTCTGGGTGGAGCTTGTTCGCTAGGCGAAGCCATTCCTGCGCCTTGGCGTGCTTGCTAAGGCCTTGAGGAGGATCTCCCGGTGCCTCCGCATAGGAGAACAAGCCGTCGAGGGTTGCATGCGTTTCCTCGCCTGCCACGAGCACGGACACTACGGCTATCAACGGCGCTGGAATGAGTTTTGCCATGGGTTACCTGGTATACGTGCGCTTTATATTCCGCGACCTTGAGTCTTCCTACCGAAAGAGTCCGGGTGTTAGAGCTGCTGCTTGGGCTCGTTCGCCAAACGACGCAACATCAAATGAATGGTCGAAAGGTAGAAGTAGAACATCCAAGAAAGCCAGATAGCGGCATCGTAGTCATTCTTCTGCTTGTCATTCTGATGCCGAATCTCGAAATTGTTGGCAATATTGAAAAGATCAGCTTCGTCAGCCTTTGTAATGACGTCTCGCATTTTGGGGCGCAACAGCTCAAGAACTCCGGCCAGATCGCTTACGGCATGTCTGCGATCATCGATTGATGCACCGTAACGACGATAGGCGTTGGTAGCAGCTTTAACCCTTCCAAGGACCGAATTGTCTTCGCTTGGAAGCTTTGCATCGAAGATTTGCTCAAGGCCATCAGGCGCCCTCCGCATGATCAAACCGTCGGCCGACATGATGAACGGCTTCTCATATGTCAAAAGGACGTCGTTCATTTTCTGAACGAAGTGTTCTTTCCCCTTCTGCGCATCAAAGGTTACCCAATGCATGCCACAGTCTCCGTAGGAATGATGGCTCCCCGTCAGCGGCTTGCTGACGCGGTCGTACAAAAATTCCATCATGTCGAACAGATCATCCTCTTTCCAACTTCCGACTCCAGTGCTGTAGATAGGCCAAAGGTTGCTCTTACGCAGCACCAGCTTGATCTCACGCTCAATGTTGGAAATTTTCCCTCTCACCTCGTCCTCATCGATGCAATAGAAGCCGAAGTACTCGTGCGTATACCCCTGCTCTTTCAGGTCATCAAAGGCATCACAAAACAATTGCAAGGTGTCGAAGAGACCAAAGCCCTTGGCGTTCTTGTTCAGACCGTGGCGGATTGAATAGGGAATGCGAGACATAGTTCAAGCATCATATCTACGCCCCCAAAAAGGTGCCCTTGCACGGCACCCTAGAACGCGTTCATGACCTCCCCGACGCCGCCACTTGTATTTCGTATGCCAGACCGCACATTGCCAGAGGATCGCCAAGCGTCTAGAAGCGTCGTTCGCTCCTGTATACAGCGTCCCACCAGAGAGTAGCCGGCGTCGTTTCTATGCTGTTGGTGACCGCTCTCAAGCCTGTATAACCTCAGTAAGACAATCCGGAATCACCACCACCATGGAATTCAAGGACTACTACAGCGCACTGGGCGTCGAACGCACCGCGTCCGACGACGAGGTGCGCAAGGCCTACCGCAAGCTCGCCCGCAAGTACCACCCCGACGTCAGCAAGGAGCCCGACGCCGAGCAGCGCATGCGCGACATCAACGAGGCCAAGGACGTGCTCGGCGACAAGGACAAGCGCGCCGCCTACGACGCGCTGGCCGACCGTGTCGCGCGCGGCGGCCGCCCCGACGGCAGCTTCGAGCCGCCGCCCGGCTGGGACACCGGCTACGAGTTTCACCGCGGCCCGCGCCAGGGCCCGGCCGACCACGCCGACTTCAGCGAGTTCTTCTCGTCGATGTTCGGCGACGCCGAGCGCCGTGGTGCCACGCGCCAGAACTACCGCGCGCGCGGCGAAGACCACCACGCGGCCATCGAGATCACGCTCGAAGACGCGCTGAACGGCGCCGAGCGCGAGCTCACGCTGCGCGCCCAGTCGCTCGATGCGCAGGGCCGTCCGCAGTGGGAGAACCGCACGCTCGCCGTGAAGATCCCGCCCGGCGTGCACCCCGGCCAGTTCATCCGCCTCGCGGGCCAGGGCATGCCCGGCCACGGCGGCGAGCCGGCTGGCGACCTGTACCTCGAGGTGCGCATCGCGCCGCACAAGCTGTACCGCGTGGAAGAGCGCGACCTGTACATGACGCTGCCCGTCACGCCGGCCGAAGCCGCGCTGGGCGCGCAAGTGCAGGTGCCCACGCCCACCGGCGGCGTGGTCGAGGTCACCGTGCCGCCCAACGCACGCGGCGGCATGAAGCTGCGGCTCAAGGGTCGGGGCTTCGCGGGCAAGACGCCCGGCGACCTGTACCTGCTGCTCGAGATCGCACTGCCGCCCGCCGACAGCGAGGCCGCGCGCAACGCCTACACGCAACTCGCGCAGGCGACCTCCTCGTTCAACCCCCGCCAGCACCTGGGAGTCTGAGCATGGCGAACTTTTCTTCCGTGACCACCACCACGGCCATCGGCGTCTCGCACCCGCTGGCCGCGAACGAACTGGCGCACGCCTGCGGCGCCGACACCGCCTGGGTCGTGCAGCTGGTCGAAGTGGGCATCGTGCAGGTCACCACGACCGACGCGCCGCCCGAGCGCTGGGAGTTCTCCAGCACCGACCTGCAGCACGCACTCGAAGCGCGCCGGCTCGAACGCGACTTCGGCGTGAACCTGGACGCCGCCGCGCTGATCCTCGACCTGCAGCACGAGGTGCGGCGGCTGAAGGCGGTGCTGCAGGCGCACGGCGTGGGCTGAAAGGCGCCGCGCGCGCCGCAGGTCGCGCGCAATGACTGCCAGACCTGGACAGCCGCCTGCCACTTCCGAACAGGATCGGTGAGCCCTCGGCCCTAGATTGCCGCTGCCTGCGGAATTTCGCATGGCAGGCCGGCGCGCAGGCACCCCTTCACACACCGCCCGGCCTCCTCACACAGGAGACAAGAAGGCATGACCTCGCACAGGCTGAAGACCGCGCTCGACGCAACGCTGCACCAGACCGTTCACCGCCACGGCGGCGCCCCCGGCGTCGTCGCGATGGCGACCGACCGCGCGGGCAATTTCTACGAGGGCGCCGCCGGCACGCGCGAACTCGGGCTCGACCGGCCGATGGCCACCGACAGCGTGTTCGCCATCTTCTCGACCACCAAGGCGATCACGGGCACCTGCGTGATGCAGCTGATCGAGGAAGGCAAGATTTCGCTCACCGACCCGGCCGGCGCCTACGTGCCCGAGATCGACGAACTGCAGGTGCTCGACGGCTTCGACGCCGATGGCCGGCCGCGCACGCGCGCGCCACGCCGACGCATCACGGTCAACGACCTGATGCTGCACACCTCGGGCCTGGGCTACGAGTTCTTCAGCGAAGACGACCTGAAGTACCGCGCCGCGCTGAACATTCCCACGGTGGTGTCGGGCAGCTTCGAATCGATCCGCACCGTGCTGCTGCACGAGCCGGGCGCGGCCTGGACCTACGGCGCCAACATCGACTGGCTGGGCCGCATCGTCGAACGGCAGCGCGGCAAGCGCCTGGGCGAGGTGATGAAGGAGCGCGTCTTCGAGCCGCTGGGCATGCAGGACATCGGCTTCGGCATGTCCGAGTCGATGAAGGCACGCCGCGTGACCATCCACGACCGCGCCGCCGATGGCCGGCTCACGCCGCTGCCCGAGCTGGTGCTGCCCGAGCCGCCGCCGATGGACATGGGCGGCCACGGCCTGTATGCCACCGTGGGCGAGTACATGAAATTCATCCGCATGGTGCTGAACGACGGCACCGGGCCGCACGGGCGCGTGCTGAAGGCCGACACGGTGCAGCGCATGGCGCAGGACGGCCTGGCCGCCATGGACCTGTCGGTGGGCGGCTGGCGCACGTCGGTGCCCGCGCTGAGCAACACGGGCGAGTTCCTGCCCGGCACCGACAAGGGCTGGGCCTACACCTTCATGACCAACCGCGAGCGCGCGCCCACGGGCCGCCCCGCGAACTCGCTGATGTGGGCGGGCCTGGCCAACAGCTTCTTCTGGATCGACCGCGAGAGCGGCATCGGCGGCTACTGGGCGACGCAGATCCTGCCGTTCCAGGACTGCGCGAGCTACCCGGGCTTCGTGGCTTTCGAGACCGCGGTTTACCATCACCGTTGAGCCGCTGAGCGGTGCGCGCCCCGGGGCGCGCACCTTCTTCCTTCTGAACCGAGGTGCGCGATGGATGCGATCCGCAACGTGCTGGTCACCGACGCCCGCGGGCAGCCGAGCGAGCGCCACCGCCTGGTGGCCTCGCACGACTGGGACGACATCCGGCGCTGGTCGGACCGCATCTACATGCCCTACCGCGTCACGCCCATCGGGCGGGCGCGCACGCCCGATTCGGTGCTCGACGCCACGCGCATCGGGCACTTCACGCTGAGCCGGTTCCACTACGGCATTCCGGTGAACATCAAGGACTTCTCGCCCGACAGCGGCGTCGGCATGGTGCTGACGACCGTGCGCGGCGCGGGCCGCCACTGGTCCGAAGCCAACGCCTATGCCGACACCGGCGTGGGCGACGCCTTCGTGGTCGACACCTCGCGCACGCACTACTGGGTGGACTTCGACGCCAACCACCTGCAGGTGAACCTCAGCTTCTCGCACGACGCGCTGGCCGCGCTGCACGCGCGCTGGTTCGGCGCGCCCGCCGACGAGCGGCTGTGGACGCGCAAGTTCAAGTTCGGCGGTGCCCAGTCGAGCTGGATCTCGCTCTTGTCGTATGCGTGTCGCTGCGTCACCGAGCTGCCCGAGGCGGTCGACAGCGGCCCGCTGGGGCGGCACCTCGAAGAGATGATCGGCGTGCACGTGCTGACCCAGTGGCGCGCGCAGCTGGAGCACCCGGCCGAAGCCGTGCAGCACCGCATGGCGCCGCGGCATGTGCTGGCGGCCGAGCGCCACATCCGCGAGCACGCACAGCACGCGCCCACGCTCGGTGAACTGGCGAGCGTGGCGGGCGTCAGCGTGCGCACGCTGAACAGCGCCTTTCGCGAATACCGCCAGGCCACGCCGATGCGTGCGCTGCGCGAGCAACGCCTGCAGGGCGTGCGCGCCGAACTGCTGATGGCCGACGCGGGCGCGACGGTGCGCTCGGTGGCGCAGGCATGGGGCTACGCCAACTTCGGCCTGTTTGCCGCGGCCTACCAGCAGCGCTTCGGCGAGCTGCCTTCTGCCACGCTGCGCGCGCGCAAGACCGGCTGAACCTTCATCTGATCTTCAGCTTGGAGCGCGCTCGCGCTCCCACAATGCCAAGCGGGCGCGGCACCTCGCCTTGCCTGGAACGCCCGGTCGCCATCGCCACCGGGCAACTCCCCTTCCCTCGATGGCATCTGGCATCGCGTCCGCGCCTGGATGCGACCGATGCCCAGCACCTCTTGAGCGAATGAACAACCCTCGCCCGTCCTTCTTCCCGGCCTGCGCGTCGATCGCGGCCACCTTTGTCCTCACGGCCTGCGCCGCCTCCATCCGGCCGGCCAGCGACGACCCTGACGTCGTCCAGGAACAGTCCCTGCAGCAGTCGTTGTCGCTGAACCACCGCATGACGCTGCAGCGCCGGCTCGACGATGTGGCGATCCCGCTCCTGGAGCACAGCGCGCCGTTCTGCGGCGGCGACGTGCGGGCCAGCCTGGGCGCGCACATCGCCAGTCTGTGGAGCTTCGAGAAGGAAGAACGCGCGGCGGCGAAGCAGACCTTGCACCTGGACGACCGGCTGACCGTGCTGTGGACGCTCGACAGGAAGCAGGCGCCGGCCACGCCGCTGCGCGCCGGGGACGTGCTGCTGTCCGTCGGCGGCAAGCCGCTGCCCGCCGGCGAGAAAGGGATCGATCGGCTCAACGACGTGCTGATCGACGCCGCGCGCGCCAAGCCCGCCAAACGCGAAGGCTGGCTGGAGGCCGTGGTGCAGCGCGAGGGCCAGTCGACGGCGCTGCGCCTGCCCTACACCACGGCGTGCAACTACACGGCCATCACGCGGATGAAGAACGAGGTCCATGCGGAGAACGATGGGCACGAGATCGTCGTCAACTCTGCGCTGATGCGCTTCTTTCCCGACAACCGCGACCTCGCGATCGTGCTGGGGCACGAGCTGGCCAACGGCGTGCTGTCGCATGGCGGCAAGACGCGCGCGGTGGGCATCGCGGCCGGCATCGTGGATGGCGCGCTGGGCGGCACCGGGCTGGCGCAAGAGGCGCTGTCGTCGCCGTTCTCGCAGCAGTTCGACGCCGAGGCCGACTACCTCGGCCTCTACATGGTGGCCGCGGCGGGCTACGACATCGACGGCGCCGAACGGATCTGGCGCGAGCTCGGCGTGCACACGGCCGGCGCGAAGAAGAAGGGCTTCATGAGCACCCCGCCGAGCTCCGCCAAACGCTTCGTCGCGATGCGGCGCACCATCGCCGAGATCCAGGCCAAGACAAAGAACGGGGCACCGCTGGTGCCCCTGGCGACATCGAAGTCCTGACGCGCCGCGCGTGAGCGCGGGCCGCTACTGCATCTGCTGCAGGTTGCCGATGCGCACCAGCATCTCGGTGAACATCTGCATGTCGGCGTCGAGGTCGGGCACTTCCTTGTATTCCTTCGCGTTGTGCGCCGTGTACTTCTTGCCGGGCATCGCGGGGCCGAAGTTGATGGCGTTGGGCATCAGCTTGGCCGTGGTGCTGCCGGCGGTGGGCACGGGCTTGGCCTCCAGGCCGGTGGTGTCGCCGAAGATGTTGAGCAGGGTCGAGAGCCACGCGCCCTTCGGGTCGCGCGCCATCCAGTTGCCCTGGTCGTAGGCCAGCTCGAGCTTCACCTGGCTGGCCGTGGCCCAGCCGTTGACCTTGGCCGCCACTTGCGCCTTCAGTTCGTCGGGCGTGCGGCCGCGCGGCATGCGCACGTTGGCCGTCACCTCGAAGCGGCCGTCGGCGCCCATGCGCACCAGCGTGGGCGACATCGTGAGCGGGCCCATGAAGTCGTCCTGGTAGCCCAGCCCCATCTTCTCGCCGAGGTAGCCGGTGCCATAGAGCGCGTCGATGTACTGCACGGCCCGCAGGTAGGGGTTGGCCGCCAGCGGCACGCCGGACTCCTTCAGGAACAGCGCCAGGCGCGGCACGGGGTTCACGCCCTCTTCGGGCCGCGAGCCGTGGGCCGACGTGCCCGTGACCTTCAGCTCGACGGCCTCGGCGCCGCGCGCGATATCGATCGCGAACTTGCCGCCCTGGCTTTCGTACTTGCGCACGAAGGCGGCCTTGGCGGCCTCGAGCTTCGCGGCCACGGCCGCGAGGTCGCCGCCCTTGAGCGTGGCGGTCGCGGTCTGGGGAATGGCGTTGGCCGAGGCCGCGCCGCTCATCGCGGCGATGGCGGTCGCGGCGGGGTCGGCCGCTTCCGCGGGGAAGAACACCTTGAGCGCGCCCGAGCCCTTCTCGGCCACGACCGCGGGGTACTTGCTGTCGAGCACGATGTTGTAGGCCGGCAGCGGCGTCTTGTCGCGGTAGTACTGCATCGCGTCGCCGCCGGTTTCCTCGGTGGTCTCGATCATCAGGCGCACGCCGCGCTCCACCGGCAGGCCGCTGTCCTTCACGGCCTTCATGGCGTAGAGCACGGCGGCGATGGAGCCCTTGTCGTCGATGGTGCCGCGCCCGTAGAGGAAATCTCCCACGCGCGTCATCGCGAAGGGATCCAGGCGCGTGCCGTCGTCGAGCACCCATTCGGACAGCACGGCGGGCACCACGTCGGCGTGCGTGAGGATGCCGAACTCCTCGCTGCCTCGGCCCTTGAGGCTCACTTCGAAGATGCGGCCGTCGACGTTGCGGTAGCCCAGCCCGAAGTCCTTCGCCATCTTCTCGACCAGCTGGCCGAACGCGACCATCGGCGGGCTCTCGTGCGGCGGCACCTGCACGTTGCGCACGGTGGGCAAGGCGACCATGGTGCCGATGCTGGCGATCACGGCCTGCTGGTTCTGCAGCCGGTTGTACAGGCCCAGCAGGCGCGCGATGTTGACGAGGTCGTCGCCCGCCAGCGCCTTGCCGCCGGTGTAGGCCGCCACGCTGGCCTGCAGCGCGGGCTGGGCCTGCGCGGCCTGGGCCAGGAAGGCCTTGAAATCGGGCGCCGTGCGGCCACCCTTCCAGGCGGCGGCGAGCTGGTCGAGCGCGGGCTTCTTGAGGGTCTCGGCACCGGCCGGGACAGCGACGGCGAGCGCCATGAGAGCCAGCGAAAGCGCCGACAATGAAAAACGAGACTGCTGCATCAGGGTCACCCCCTCATTTCGAAAACATTCCCCGACGATAGCCGAGCCATGCCTCACGACGACAGCCAATCTTCGCCCCAGCGATGCGCCTGGGCCCGCACCGATCCGCTGCTGGCCAGCTACCACGACGCCGAATGGGGCGTGCCCGAACGCGACAGCCGCGCGCTGTGGGAAAAGCTGATGCTCGACGGCTTCCAGGCTGGCCTGTCGTGGCTCACCATCCTGCGCAAGCGCGACGCCTTCCGCGCGGCCTTCGAGGGTTTCGTGCCCGAGACGGTGGCGCGCTTCACGCCCGCCGACGTCGAGCGCCTCATGCAGGACGCGGGCATCGTGCGCTCGCGCGCCAAGATCGAGGCCGCCATCGGCAACGCCAAGGCCTACCTGGCCATGCAGGCGGCGGGCGAGGATTTTTCCGATTTCGTCTGGGGCCTGGCAGGCGGCCAGCCGGTCGTCAACACCACGGGCACGGTGCCCACGCAGACGCCGCTGTCCGAAACGATGTCCAAGGCGCTGAAGCAGCGCGGCTTCAAGTTCGTCGGCCCGGTGATCGTCTATGCCTGGATGCAGGCCACGGGCATCGTCGACGACCACGCGCCCGACTGCCATTGCCATCGCGACCACCGCCGCGCCTGAACAGGCATGAAAAAACCGGACGGTGCTGTCGCACGGTCCGGTCTTTTCGGGTGGTGGTCTTGCTAACCGAGGCGGCTTGCGCCGCTGTCGATCACAGGCCAGCCTGGCGCGTGAAGCTGCGTGCCTGCGAGGGGATCACGCTGCCGGCGAAGGATTCGCGGCGCAGGTTCTGGCCGGGAGCGTGGGCAGCTGCCACGGCTTCGGCGCGGACCGAGGCGCGGTCCACCGACGAGGCCAGCACGGGGGCCACGCTGGCCGACACGGCGTCGCTGTATTCGTTGCCGGCACGGGCGGCGGCCACGGCTTGCGGTGCCACGTCGGCACGGCTGTAGCCGGAGGTCACGGCGTGAACGCCTTCGTAGGTCTCTGCGTGGGCGGCGCCAGCGGCGGCGAGCAGGGAGAGAGCGGCGGCGGCGAGGATGTTCGAGGTCTTCATTTCAATTCCTTCTTGATCGGGCTTTGGATGCCCTGAAGTGTGCGCCAAATTCCTAGGGTAAACCCCAGTCAATCTGAATCGCAGTGTTCACGGAATTGAAACAATCACGGGGAACTTTCCGACATGCGGGGTTCGCGTGAAACTTTTTCGTACAAACGCCCCCGAGTTTGCAAACTTTGGCGCGCTTTCGTCAAGTCTCAGGGCCGCCCCCAGCTGCGCACCAGCGTGCGGATCGCGACCGCGCCGCTGCCCTTGACCTCGGCGCGGTAGCTGCCGAGCAGCGCCTCGCGCTCGGCGGCGGCCTGCGGTTCGTTGCGCCAGGCGAGCAAGGCGGCCACGTCGGCGTCGGGCAGCGCCAGCAGCAGCGCCTGCGTGACCAGCTTTTCGAACTCGCGCGCCACGGTCATCAGGTTGCGCGGCCGCGGCGAGGTCACGCCGCGCGACCACAGCGAATCGAGCGCGGTGTCGAGCGTGCGGTCGGGCAGCGAACTGAACTGCCCGGCATTCCCGCGCGCCAGTTGCTTGACCACCGCGCTCATGAGCAGCTGGCTCGAGAAATCGATCTCGCGCGCCTCGGCCACCGTCATGCGCGCCAGCAGTTCGACGCGCGCCGGATCGGCCGGCCGCGCGTGCTGCTGGTGGAAGAACGTCACCTTGCCGGGCTCGTCCATCGCGGCGTAGTCGGCGCGCAGCTTCGCCAGGCGCGCCACGGCCTCCAGCACCTGCGGCGCCGGCGCGGCGGCGCCCTGCCCGGCCGCCGCCACGTCCTGGCGGATCGCTGCCACCGAGGCGTTCACGTCGAAGGCGCGACCGGCCGCCACGTCGAGCGACTGCAGCGCCTTGTCGGCGATGGCCAGGTCCGGCGGTTCCAGCAGCTCGCGCGCACCGCGCGACACGGCGCCGGGGCCGTAGGCGTTCTGGTAGCGCGCCTGCACGCCCTCGAACTGGAGCAGGGCCTGCGCGCGGTCCTGCGTCCACCCCGTCAAGGGGGCAAGGAGCAACGACAGCAACAAGAGGCAACGGGGCGACGACAGGCGGGACAGCAAGGACATCCCGCATTATTGGCACGCCGCGATCCCGCGCCCTTCATCAGGCCTGCGCCAGTTCCCCGCGCAGCAGCTTCGCGGCCGCCACCATGTTCGACAGCGCCGCCTCGGTCTCGGGCCAGCCGCGGGTCTTGAGGCCGCAGTCGGGGTTGATCCAGAGGTTCTCGCCCGGCACCACCTGCGCGGCCTTGCGCATGAGGCGCACGATCTCGTCGACCGAGGGCACGCGCGGCGAGTGGATGTCGTACACGCCGGGGCCGATCTCGTTCGGGTAGCGAAAGCCGCCCTCGCCGCCGAAGCCGCGCAGCAGCTCCATGTCCGAGCGGCTGGTCTCGATGGTGATCACGTCGGCGTCCATCGCCGCGATCTCCGGCAGGATGTCGTTGAACTCCGAATAGCACATGTGCGTGTGGATCTGCGTCTGGTCGCGCACGCCCGAGGCGCTGATCCGGAAGGCGCGCGTGGCCACCTTCAGGTACGCGGGCCAGCCTGCGCGGCGCAGCGGCAGGCCTTCGCGGATGGCGGGTTCGTCGATCTGGATGATGCCGATGCCGGCGCCCTCGAGGTCGTTCACCTCGTCGCGGATCGCCCACGCGATCTGCTCGCAGGTGGTGGCGCGCGGCTGGTCGTCGCGCACGAAGGACCACTGCAGGATGGTCACGGGGCCGGTCAGCATGCCCTTCATCGGCAACTTGGTGAGGCTTTGCGCATAGGCGGTCCACTCGACCGTCATCGCGGCCGGGCGTGCCACGTCGCCGAAGATCACCGGCGGCTTCACGCAGCGCGAACCGTACGACTGCACCCAGCCGTTGGCCGTGAAGGCGAAGCCGTCGAGCTGCTCGCCGAAGTACTCGACCATGTCGTTGCGCTCGGCCTCGCCATGCACCAGCACATCGATGCCCAGGGCTTCCTGCTTGCGCACGGCCAAGGCGATCTCGGCGCGCATCTTCTCGCGGTAGCCGGGGGCATCGAGCTCGCCGCGCTTGAAGGCGGCGCGGGCCGCGCGGATCTCGGCGGTCTGCGGGAACGAGCCGATGGTGGTGGTCGGCAGCGCGGGCAATGCAAAGCGCGTGCGCTGCAGCTGCTGGCGCTGCGGGAAAGCGGACACGCGGCGGTCGTCGCCGGCCACGCTGCGTGCCAGGCGCAGCGCCACGTCGGCGCGGTGCACGCGCGGGCTGGCGCGGCGCGCGGCCACGGCGACGCGGGCGGCTGTGAGATCGGCGGCCACCGAGGCTTCGTTGCCATCGACGGCGGCGCGCAGCACGCGCAATTCATCGAGCTTCTCGATGGCGAAGGCGAGCCACGATTTCAGTTCGGTGTCGAGCTTCGTCTCCGCCGCGAGGCTGAACGGCACATGCAGCAGCGAGCACGACGGCGCGATCCACAGCTCGCCCTGGTGCTTCTCCGCCACGGGCCTGAGCTTGCCCAGCGCCACATCGACGTCGGTGCGCCAGATGTTGCGACCGTCGACCACGCCGACCGACAGCACCTTGTGCGCCGGCAGCCAGTCGGCCACGCCGGTCAGCTCCTGCGGCGCGCGCACGGCATCGACGTGCAGGCCGGCCACGGGCAGCTGGCAGGCCAGGCGCAGGTTCTCGGACAGCGGCGAGAAGTAGCTCGCCAACAGCAGCTTCGGCGCATTGCGCGCGATCTGCCAGTACACGCGCTCGAAGGCGTTGCGCCAGGCCTCGGGCAGGTCGAGGCCCAGGATCGGCTCGTCGATCTGCACCCATTCCACGCCCTGCTGCTTGAGCCGGCCGAGCACCTGCTCGTACACGGGCAGCAGCGATTCGAGCAGCGAGAAGCGGTCGAAGCCCGCCGCCTTTTCCTTGCCCAGGTACAGGAAGCTCAGCGGCCCGAGCAGCACGGCCTTGACCGCGTGACCGGCCTGCTGCGCCTGCGCGACCTCGTCGAACAGGCGCGTCGAGGCGAGCCTGAACTGCGTGGCCGCATCGAACTCGGGCACGAGGTAGTGGTAGTTGGTGTCGAACCACTTGGTCATCTCGAGCGCGAAGGTGCCTTCGGCGCCGTGGGTGCAGCTGTCGTCGTGCACGTGGCCCGCCTCGTCTTCCACGCCGCGCGCCATCTTGAAGTAGCGCGACAGCTCGGGCTCGTCGCCGCTGAAGTTGAAACGCGCCGGCTCGCAGCCCAGCAGCTGGATGTGGTTGGCCACGTGGTCGTAGAAGGCGAAGTCGCCCACGGTCACGAAGTCCAGCCCCGCGTCGCGCTGCGCCTGCCAGTGGCGCGCGCGCAGCGCCTCGCCGACGGCTTCGAGCGCGGCGTGGCCGGTCTCGCCGCGCCAGTGCTTCTCGAGGGCGAACTTGAGTTCCCGGTGGGCGCCCATGCGCGGAAAGCCGAGGATGTGGGTACGGGTGGTCATTGCAGGTAATCCGGTCGCTGGTCTTGGAAACCGGTGATCGTCGGCGTTTGGCGCATATGATTCAAACGAAACCTTTTGCCCGTTCGCTTGAATAATTTTCATGATGCAGTCCATCCTCGAGATCCGCCACCTGCGCACGCTGGCCGCGTTGCGCGACACCGGCAGCCTGGTGCGCGCGGCGCAGCTGCTCAACCTCACGCAGTCGGCGCTGTCGCACCAGATCAAGCTGCTCGAAGAGCGCTACGGCGCGCAGCTCTTCGAACGCAAGTCGGTGCCGCCGCAGTTCAGCACCACGGGGCTGCGGCTGTTGCAGCTGGCCGATACCGCGCTGCCGCTCGTCGAAGAGGCCGAGCGCGACGTGGCGCGGCTGGCGCTGGGGCGCAGCGGGCAGCTGCGCATCGTGGTCGAGTGCCACACCTGCTTCGACTGGCTGATGCCCGCGATGGACGCCTTTCGCCAGCGCTGGCCCGAGATCGAGCTGGACATCGTCTCGGGCTTCCACCCCGACCCGATCGCGCTCGTGATGCAGAACCGCGCCGAGGTGGCGATCGTCTCCGAGCAGGACCCCGATGAAACGGTCGACTACCACGCGCTCTTCCGCTTCGAGATCGTCGCGCTGCTGGCCAACGACCATGCGCTGACGGCCAAGCCGCACCTCACGGCCCGGCACTTCGCCGACCAGACGCTCATCACCTACCCCGTGCCCGACGAGATGCTCGACATCGTGCGCCAGGTGCTGGCGCCCGCCGGCGTCGAGCCCGCGCACCGGCGCACGACCGAGCTCACGGTGGCGATGCTGCAGCTGGTGGCCAGCGGGCGCGGCGTGGCCACGCTGCCGCTGTGGGCGGTGCAGAATTACCTCGACCGCGGCTACGTCACGGCGCGCCGCGTGGGCGCCCGGGGCCTGACGGGGCGGCTGTACATGGCCTGCACGCAGGCGACATCGGCGCGGCCCTGGCTGGACGACTTCGTGCGCGTCACCCGCGAGAGCTGCTTCAAGAGCCTGCCGGGGATCGAATTGCTGTGAGCCCTGTGAACCCGAGGGCGGGAGGATCACGTCCGAATCCGGCCAGTGCGTGGTGGTGCACGGCCTGAAGATCGACCCCCACCACGGACCGCCCCATGACCTCTCCGAAGACACTCGACACCCCTGCCATTCCACGCCCCCGCTTCTTCCACGGCTGGCTCGTGGTCGCCGGCGCCTTCGCCGTCATGTTCGTGGGCTTCGGCTGCGCCTACACCTTCAGCGCGTTCCTCGATGCGCTGCAGCGCGACTTCGGCGCCTCGCGCGGCGAGGTGTCGCTGGTGTTCTCGCTCGCGGGCTTCCTGTACTTCGGGCTCGGCGTGTTCAGCGGCCCGCTCGCCGACCGCTGGGGCGCGCGGCGGCTCGCCGTCGCGGGCATGGTGCTGGTCGGCCTCGGGCTGGTGCTCGCGGGGCAGGCGCGCAGCCTGACGCAGATCTTCTGGGCCTACGGGCTCGGCGTCGGTCTCGGCGTGGGCGCCTCGTACGTGCCCGTGCTGGGTGCGGTGCAGCGCTGGTTCGTGCGCCAGCGCGGCTTCGCCTCGGGGCTCGCCGTGAGCGGCATCGGCGTGGGCACGCTGGCCATGCCGCCGCTGGCCTCGTGGTTCATCGACACGCTGGGCTGGCGCGACGCCTACCTGGCGCTCGGCGTGCTCGCGGCCGTGGTGGGCGTGGGCATGGCGCTCTTGGTCGAGAACGATCCGCGCGCACGCGGCCTCGGGCCTGATGGCGATCCGCCGCAGGCGCAAGCGCCCACCGCTTTGCCGCCCGGCGCCTCGGTGCGCGAGGCCGTGGGCTCCCGCCGTTTCGCGGGGCTGTACGCGGCCTGCCTCATCAGCTCGTTCGGTTTGTTCGTGCCCTTCGTGCACCTGGTGCCCTACGCGCTCGACCACGGCGTGGCCGCGTCGTCGGCGGTGCTGCTGCTCGGCGCGATCGGCGTGGGCAGCACGGCGGGCCGCTTCTTCCTGGGCGGGCTGGCCGACCGCATGGGCCGGGACCATGCACTGCCGCTGATGTCGGCGGGCATGGCGTTGTCGCTGGTGGCGTGGGCCGTGTCGGGCGGGTTCTGGGGGCTGGCCCTGTTCGCCTTTGCCTACGGCGTGTTCTACGGCGGCTTCGTGGCGCTGCTGCCCGCGCTGGTGATGGACTGGTTCGGCGGGCGCCATATCGGCGCGATCATCGGCATCCTGTACACCAGCGTGGCCATCGGCACGCTGATCGGGCCGAGCGCCGCGGGCTTCGCCTTCGACCTCACGCGCAGCTACCTGCTGCCGATCCTCGTGGCGATCGGCGCCAACCTCGTGGCGGCCGGCCTGCTGCTCGCGATGGCGCGGCGCGGCCGGCGCGCCGTTCAGCCGGCTTTCTGAACCAGCTTCAGCACGCTCGAGAAATCGAGCGCGCCGTGGCCCGCAAGGCTGTGCGCCGCGTACAGGCTGCGCGCCAGGCCACCCAGCGGTGTGGCCGCGCGCACGGCGGTGGCGTTTTCCTGCGCCAGGCCCAGGTCCTTGAGCATCAGGTCGGTGCCGAAGCCGCCGGCGTAGTTCTTCGAGGCCGGTGCCGCTTCCATCACGCCGGGCACGGGGTTGTACTTCTCGAGCGCCCAGTTGCCACCCGAGCTGCGGCGCATGATTTCGGACAGCACCTTCGGGTCGAGCCCGTTGGCCACGCCCAGCGCGAGCGCCTCCGAGGTGCCGATCATCAAGATGCCGAGCAGCATGTTGTTGCAGATCTTGGCGGTCTGGCCCGCACCGGCCGCGCCGGCGTGGAAGATGTTGGCGCCCATCTTCTCGAGCACGGGGCGCGCGCGCTCCAGGTCCTTGGTGTCGCCGCCGACCATGAAGGTCAGCGTGCCGGCAATGGCGCCGCCGGTGCCGCCCGACACGGGCGCATCGATCATCGCGATGCCCTTGGCGGCGGCGGCCTCGGCCACCTTGCGCGAGGTGGCGGCGGCGATCGTGCTGCTGTCGATCACGAGCGTGCCGGCCTGGATGCTGTCGAGCAGGCCGGGCTTGCCGGCGCCGCCGAGGAACAGGCCCTCGACGTGCGCGCTGGCGGGCAGCATGCTGATCACCACCTCGGCGCCGGCCACGGTCTCGGCGGCCGACTTCGCGATCGGCAGGCCTTCGGCGGCGAACTTCTTGCAGGCTTCGGCCGAGAGGTCGAAGGCGCTGAGCGTGTGACCTGCCTTGTGCAGGTTCAGGGCCATCGGGCCGCCCATGTTGCCCAGGCCGATGAATGCGATCTTCATGTGTCTTGTCTCCGTTGTTCTGTGCAGGGAATGGGGCCGGTCAGGTCAGCGAGGCCAGCTCCGCCGGCATCTCGCCGCGCGGACGCAGGTGGTCTTCGACGAAGGCCGGCGTGATCTCTTCGAGCGTGGCAGGGTTCCAGCGCGGGTTGCGGTCCTTGTCGACCAGCACGGCGCGGATGCCTTCGGCGAAATCCTTGTTCGCGCAAAAGCCCAGCGACGCCCAGTACTCGAGGCGGAACACCTCGGCCAGCGACATGCGCGGCACGCGCTGCCAGAGCTCGAAGCTCAGCGCGATGGAGCTGGGCGCGCCCTTGGTGAAGGTCTTCGATGCGGTCTGCAGCCACGCGTCGTCGCTTTGCACGTCACGCAGGCGCCTGGCGATGTCGAGCAGGTCGTCGCCGGCCATCAGCGCGTTGATGGTGTCGTAGTGCTCGCGCACCTTCGAGGCGGGCATTTCGGCGCCCTCGCCCGCCTTGGCGAGGATGCGCGACAGCGTGGCGCGGTCGGCCTTGGCGTCGCCGCCGGCCCACTGCGTGGACGCGATGGCCTCGATCACCGCGCCCTTGCGCTCGTGCGGCACCAGCACGTCGGCCAGGCCGCAGAAGATGGTGTCGTGCGCGTTGATGTTGGCGGCCGTGAGCGCCAGGAACAGGCCCGTGCGGCCCGGCGTGCGGCGCAGGAACCAGCTGCCGCCCACGTCGGGGTACAGGCCGATGTTGATCTCGGGCATGGCGATGCGGCTTTGCAGCGTCATCACGCGGTGCGAGGCGCCCGCCAGCAGGCCCACGCCGCCGCCCATCACGATGCCGTGGCCCCAGCACAGGAAGGGCTTGGGGAAGGTGTGGATCAGGTGGTCGAGCTCGTACTCCTCGCGGAAGAAGTCTTCGGCGTAGGTGTTGCGCGCGGGGCCGCAGTCGAGCAGCGTCTGGTACAGCTGGCGCAGGTCGCCGCCGGCGCAGAAGGCCTTCTCGCCCGCCGCGTCGAGCAGCACGCCGACGATGCCGGCGTCTGCGGCCCACTCGCGCAGCTTGGGCGTGAGCAGGCGCACCATGTCCACGGACAGCGCGTTGAGCGAGGCCGGCGCATTGAGCGTGGCCACGGCAAAACGCTGGCCGCCGGCGGTCTTGATTTCGTTGAAGAGAACTACGTTGTCGGTCATTGTTTTCAGGTCCTGGGTGCGGCGGGGTCAGCGGATGTCGCTGTCGCCTTCCAGCAATTTTCGCGCAACGATGACGCGCATGATTTCGTTGGTGCCTTCGAGGATCTGGTGCACGCGCGTGTCGCGCACCAGGCGCTCGAGCGGGAACTCGCTCAGGTAGCCGTAGCCGCCGTGCAGTTGCAGCGCGTCGTTGCAGACATTGAAGCCCGCATCGGTCGCGAAGCGCTTGGCCATCGCGCAATAGGTGCTCGCGTCCGCATGGCCCGCGTCCAGCTTGCTGGCGGCCAGCCGCACCATCTGCCGCGCGGCGACCAGCTCGGTCGCCATGTCAGCCAGCTTGAACTGCAGCGCCTGGAAGCTCGCGATCGGCTTGCCGAACTGCTGGCGCTCGTGCAGGTAGCGGCGCGCCGCGTCGAGCGCGCCCTGCGCCGCGCCCACCGAGCAGGTCGCGATGTTGATGCGCCCGCCGTCCAGGCCCTTCATGGCGATGCGAAAGCCCTCGCCTTCCTTGCCCAGCAGGTTCTGCGCGGGCACGCGCACGTTGTCGAAGTTGATGGTGCGCGTGGGCTGGCTGTTCCAGCCCATCTTGTGCTCCTTCTTGCCGTAGCTCACGCCGGGCGCGTCGGCCGGCACCGCGAAGGCCGAGATGCCGCTGGCGCCCGCGCCGCCCGTGCGGGCCATGAGCACCAGCACGTCGGTCGAGCCGGCGCCCGAGATGAAGGCCTTGCCACCATTGATGACGTACTCGGCGCCCTGCAGCTCGGCGCGCGTCTTCAGCGACCCCGCGTCAGAGCCCGCGCCCGGTTCGGTCAGGCAGTACGACGCCAGCTTGCGCCCGCTCGTGAGGTCTTCGCCCCACTGTTTCGCCACCGCGTCGGTGGCCCAGGTGCCGAGCATCCACGTCGCCATGTTGTGGATCGTGATGAAGGCGGTGGTCGACGGGTCGACCGCGGCCATTTCCTCGAACACCAGCGCCGAGTCGAGCCGCGGCAGGCCCAGGCCGCCGATGCGCTCGGGCGCGTACAGGCCGCAAAAGCCCAGCTCGCCGGCCTTGGCGATGGCCTCGCGCGGAAAGACCGCCTCGGCGTCCCACTGCGCGGCGTGCGGTGCGAACTCGGCCTGCGCGAAATCGCGCGCGGTCTGCGCAAAGGCGTTCTGTTCTTCGGACAGTTCGAAATTCATGGTTGACGACCCTTCCAGAGGTCCAGTTCGGCGGTGCGTTTGCGGGTCGATTTTTCCAGGCACGCGTTGAACACCAGCGGCCAGATCGAGCCGCCTTCGTTCGCTTTCGCGGCCCGCTTGCACCCCGGGTCGCGGCCCTTGAGCCAGGTCCGCTGCTCGGTGCGCAGCGCGACACGCATCTGCGGCGAGAGCGTCTTCATCACCTCGCCGTAGCGGATGTTGAGCTCGGCGTCGGCCGCGCGGAAATCGCGCAGCGCGCAGTCGTTCATCTGCTGCTGGTTGCCGTTGGGGTTGCAGTCGACCGGCTCGTCGGAGCCGGCCGCCTGCGCCCCGCCGGCCAGCAGGGCAAGCGCCGCCGCGGCGGCCCAGGCTGCGACGCGAAGCCCCTGCCTCACTTGAGGCTGATCGTGGTGTTGACGCCGTGCGAGACGGTGCTGTCGTCGAACCAGCGTGCCGTCACGGTCTTGGTCTGCGTGTAGAACATGATGACCTGCTTGCCGTACGGGCCCAGGTCGCCGAGCTTGGAGGCGCGCGAACCGGTGAACGAGAACATCGGGACCGGCACCGGGATCGGCACGTTGATGCCCACCTGGCCCACGTCGATGTCTTCCTGGAAGCGGCGCGCCGCAGCGCCCGACTGCGTGAAAATCGCCGTGCCGTTGCCGTTCGGGTTGCTGTTGATCAGGTCGATGGCCTCGTCGATGGTCTCGGCGTCGGCGATGCACAGCACCGGGCCGAACACTTCCTGTTCGTAGATCGTCATGCCGGGCTTCACGCCGGTGAAGATCGTCGGGCCGACGAAGTTGCCCTTCTCGTAGCCGGGCACGGTGGGCTTGCGGCCGTCGAGCACCAGCTTGGCGCCGTCGGCTTCGCCGCGTTCGATGAGGCTGTTCACGCGGTCGTACGCTGCGCACGAAACGAGCGGGCCCACATCCACGCCCTTTTCAGTGCCCGCGCCGATCTTCAGCGTCTTGGCCTTCTCGATGAGTTCGGGCACCCAGTTGCGCGCCTCGCCCACCAGCACCGCGACCGACACGGCCATGCAGCGCTGACCGGCGGCACCGAAGCTCGCACCGGCCAGTGCGTTGAGCGTCTGCTCCTTGTTGGCGTCGGGCATCACGATGGCGTGGTTCTTCGCGCCCATCATGCATTGGGCGCGCTTGCCGGCCAGCGTGGCGCGGTTGTAGACGTGCGTGCCGACCTTGGTCGAGCCGACGAAGCTGATCGCCTTGATGTCCTTGTGGTCGCAGATGCCGTTGACGACCGCTTCGCCGCCGTGCACCACGTTCAGCACGCCGGGCGGCACGCCGGCTTCGAGCGCCAGTTCGCACAGGCGCATCGTGACCATCGGGTCTTGTTCGGAGGGCTTGAGCACGAAGGTGTTGCCGGTGACGATGGCCATCGGGAACATCCACAGCGGGATCATGGCCGGGAAGTTGAACGGCGTGATGCCGGCGCACACGCCCAGCGGCTGCAGCAGCGTGTAGGTGTCGACGCCGTTGGCCACGTTGTTGGCCAGCTCGCCCAGTTGCAGGTTGCCGATGTTCGAGGCGTGCTCGACCACTTCGAGGCCGCGGAACACGTCGCCCTCGGCGTCCGGCAGCGTCTTGCCCTGCTCGGCCGTGAGGATCGCGGCGAGTTCACCCATGTTCTCGCGGATGAGCTGCTGCAGCTTCAGGAAGATGCGGGCGCGCGCACCGAGGGGCGTCTTGCGCCAGGTCTTGAAGGCTTCCTTGGCGGAGGCCACGGCGGCGTCGAGTTCAGCCTGGGTGGCGAAGGGCACGCGGGCCAGCACCTGCTGCGTGGCCGGGTTGACGACGTCGCGCCATTCGGTGGTCTTCGATTCGACGAACTTGCCGCCGATGAGCAGCTTGACGGTGGCGACCTGCGTCGAGGGGGTGGTGGTGGCGTCCATGGGGGTTTGTCTCCTGTGAATACGGGACCGGTTCGAACCGGTGCAGCCTGCATCCTAGCTTTGCAGATTTGCCATGACAATAGACAAATATGCGTCATCTCTTTGCAAAAATGCAAAGCACCGCACGCCACCCCGCACGAGGCCGCACGCACATGGACTGGGACAACCTGCGCTACTTTCTCGAACTCGCCCGCTCGGGCACGCTGATGAGCGCGGCGCGCCGGCTGGAGGTCGACCACACCACTGTCGCGCGGCGCATCCAAGCGCTCGAAAAGGAGGTGGGCGCGCCCCTCTTTTCGCGCGAGGCCGGCGGCCACCGGCTCACCGAGGCGGGCCGTCGACTGCAACCGCAGGTCGAGGCGATGGAAAGCGCCTTCCAGGCCGTGGAGAGCACCGCGCCGGCGTCGCAGGAAGGCTTGTCGGGGCTGGTGCGCATCGGCGCCACCGAGGGCTTCGGCACCGTGGTGCTGGCGCCGCAGCTGGCGCTGTTCGCGGTGCAGCACCCCAAGCTCACGATCGACCTGCTCGCGATGCCGCGGCTGGTGCACCTGTCGCGGCGCGAGGCCGACATCGTCATCTCGCTCGAGCGGCCGGCGCGCGGGCCGGTGGTGGTCACCAAGCTCACCGACTACACGCTGCGCCTGTACGCATCGAAGCAGTACCTGGCCGCGCACAAGCCCATCAAGACGCGCGAAGACCTGCGCGGCCACACCTTCATCAGCTACGTGGACGACCTGCTGTTCAGCAAGGAGCTGCAGTACCTGGACGAACTGCACCGCCCCGACAGCTTTGCGCTGCGCAGCACCAGCGTGCTCGCGCAGCACCGGGCGGTGGCGGCGGGCGCGGGGATTGCGGTGCTGCCGGCGTTCATCGCGCAGGATGACCGCGCGCTCAAGCCGGTGCTGCCGGACGCGGCGAACTTCACGCGGACCTTCTGGATGTCGATGCCGGCGGAAACGAAGCACCTGGCGCGCATGCAGACCGTGTGGGAGTTCCTGCGCGCGACGGCCACGGCGCAACAGCAGGTGCTGTTGCCTGACAGTGCGACGAACGCCAGGTGACCGGCTCTCGCGCTCAGGAAAACAGGCGTTTCAGGAACCCAGGCTTGGTCGCCGGTGCCGGCGCCGCCGCCTTTTCGAGCAGCTCGATCAGCCCTTCCACGCGCGGCTTCTTGAGCCGGCGCGCGTAGTCGATGTAGTTCTCTTCCTCATCCATGCGATAGAACTGCGGCGGCATCGGCAGTTGGCCTGGCAGCGCCGCCAGCAGCACGCGCAGCGCGTCGAGCTGGTTCATGCGGATGGCGCTCATGATCGCGGTCTCGCCGAGCGAAGGAATGATCTCGTTGGGCTGCGCGAGCCCGCCGGCGAGCAGGGGCTGGATCACCGTCGCATCGCCTGCGACCGCCGCCGCGCCCAGCGCCTCGAGCGCCGCCAGTTTCTCGGGCGAGAGGCTGGCCAGGTAGGCGTCACTGCGCTTGTCGTCCTCGTCGCGCGCGTCGCCGCCTTGCATGACCATGAAGTCGGTCACCAGCGCCACGGGCTCGCCCGCGGCGTCGAGTGCCCAGAAGCTCGGGTAGCTGCCGTCGCCCCAGCCGGCGCTGAAGATCAGCACGTTGTTCGCGCTGCCCGCGCCCAACGGGTAGTGGTCGGCGATGTCGGCCGAGGCGAGGTCGGCGCCGAGCACGTCGTCGTAGTAGCTCACGTACTCGGGGTTGGCGGCGGACTCGCGCGCCTCGCGCTCGGCCATGGCCTTGGCGCCGTCGGCATCCATGAAGCAGCCGACGCCGGCATCGACCGGGTAGCCGTAGAACTCGTCGCTGCCGAGCTCGTCCTGCGACTGCCCTTCGAGCAGCGCCGCCTCCCAGTGCAGATCGCTCGCCTGCAGCCCGGCGCGTTCACGCAGCCACAGCACGGCCAGCGCATGGCGGCCTCCACCCTGCAGCACCTCGACGGGGAACGCGCCCCGCCCGCTCACGCTGCGAACGAAAGGCTCGCGCTCGGGTTGCACCAGCGGATCGCAGGCCACGATGCGGCCGCTCGTGATGTTCAGGGCCCCGCAAGGCTGGCGCTGCAGATGCCGCGCGCGCAGCGCCTCGTCGTCAAGAAAAATGCTCTGGAGGTTGTCGATGTCTAGATAGGCCATGCGCCCAGTTTCTCATCCCCCGGCAGCGGTGGGCCACACCGGCGGATGGCTGCCCGGCGGCATCGACGGCCGCGGCCAGGCGGCCGGCGTGCGCGACAGCTGCGCGCTGTGGCGCACCGCCGCCAGTTCGCCGAAGCCCGAGGCCGAGGTCTCTACGTACGGCGCGACATCGGCCCGCGCGATCGACAGCCCGCCGTCCACGCGCCCCAGCCCGCGCAGCCACTGCCCCGTCTGCGCCAGCGACACCTGCACATGCCAGCTGCCGCCCTCCTGCTGCTGGCGCCACAGCGCCGCGGCGGCGCCCAGGGCGATCAGGTAGCCGCTGGCTTCGTCGAGGATCTGCATCGGCATCGGGCGCGGCTTGCCGTCGCCCGCGGCCTCGCCTTCCGCATGGTTGAAGCCCATGGCGGTCTGCACCAGCGAATCGAAGCCGCGCCGATCGGCCCACGGCCCCTGCGTGCCGTAGGCCGTGAGCGAGACGCAGACGATGCCCGGCCGCTCGCGCGCCAGCGCCTCGGGGCCGAAGCCCAGCGCCGCGATGCCGCCGGGGCGGTAGCCCTGCACGAAGACATGCGCGTCGGCCACGAGGCCGTGCAGCACGGCGCGACCTTCGTCCGTGCACAGGTCCACGTGCGTCGAGAGCTTGCCGCGGCTGGTGTCGGCGATGGATTCGATGTTCGGCAGGTTCGGCGAATTGACCAGCATCACGTCGGCGCCATAGGCCGCCAGCGCCCGGCCGCCGACCGGGCCCGCGAGGATGCGTGTGAGGTCGAGCACGCGCAGGCCTTCGAGCGGACGCTGGTCGCCCTGCAGCGGCGGCAACGCGCGCGGCGGTGCATCGCCGATGCGCTCGATGGTGAAGAGCGGCTGCGCCGCCACCGCCTGCCCGTGCGGCGTCGCGTCCCATTCGTCGAAGCGGCGCAGCGCGGTCGCCACCAGGCCTTGCGCGGCGGCGGCCGTTTCGAAATCGATCGCGCGCCAGCCGGCCATCGCGGCCTCGGCCTCGGCGCGCGTGGCGCTGGCCGGGTCCAGTTTCATCAGGCGCAGCGCACCTTCGCGGTGGTGTTTGAAGTTGGCGTGGATGCGCACCCAGCCGTCGGCGCAGCGGTACACGCCCGAGAAGGTGTCCCACAGATCGGGCACGCGGCCGTCGAGGCTGAACCAGCCTGTGCAGTCGAGCGCGGCGTGCAGCGTGTCGACCGCGACCTCTTGCCGCGCCACGCCGCGCCGGTGCCCCAGCTCGCAGGCCGCGAGCGCGGCGGCGGCGATGCTGGCCTGCGCCGCGAGGCCGACCGCGAAGGACGACGGCAGCACCGGGTCGGCCCCCGTGAGCCGCGCGAAAGCCAGCGCCTCGGCGGGCAACCCCGCCAGTTGCCAGAGACCGGCCAGGACTTCTTCACTCGTTGCCATGCGTCAAACCTTCAGGGGAAAGAGGAAATGAAAAAGGCAGGGTCCGCTTGCGCGGCCCTGCCCTTGTTGCTGTCGTTGCGTTCGCGACCTTGTGCGAGTTGCTTACTGGATCAGCTTCGCACCGGTCTTGGCCTGCAGCGCGTCGAAGCTCACGCCCGGCGCCAGCTCGACCACCTTCAGGCCTTCGGGCACGACGTCCATCACGGCCAGGTCGGTGATGATGCGGTCGACCACGCCCACGCCGGTCAGCGGCAGCGAGCACTGCTCGAGGATCTTCAGGTCCTCGGTGCCGTCCTTCTTCTTGGCCACGTGTTCCATCAGCACGATCACGCGCTTCACGCCGGCCACGAGGTCCATGGCGCCGCCCATGCCCTTGACCATCTTGCCGGGGATCATCCAGTTGGCGAGGTCGCCCTTCGCGCTGACCTGCATCGCACCGAGGATCGACAGGTTGATCTTGCCGCCGCGGATCATCGCGAAGCTGTCATGGCTGCCGAAGATGGCGCTGCCAGGCAGCGTGGTGACGGTCTGCTTGCCGGCGTTGATGAGGTCGGCGTCGACGTTGTCTTCGGTCGGGAACGGGCCGATGCCGAGCATGCCGTTTTCGCTTTGCAGCCAGACTTCCTTGGTGCCGGTGTGGTTGGCCACCAGGGTCGGGATGCCGATGCCGAGGTTGACGTAGAAGCCGTCTTCGAGTTCTTGCGCGGCACGGGCCGCCATCTGGTCTTGGGTCCAGGGCATCTCAGGCTCCTTCTTTCTTGTTGACGGCCTTCACGGCCGATTCGCTGCCGGCGGCGGCGGCCTGGGCGATGGCGGTCTGGGCCTCGACCTTGGCGGCGGCGGCATCGACCGAGGCGCTCACGGTGCGCTTCTCGATGCGCTTCTCGGGCGTGGCGTTGAGCACCAGGCGGTGCACGTAGATGCCCGGCAGGTGGATGTCGTCGGGGGCCAGCTCGCCCACTTCGACGATCTTCTCGACTTCGACGATGCAGACCTTGCCGGCCATGGCGGCGGCGGGGTTGAAGTTGCGCGCCGTGAGGCGGAAGCGCAGGTTGCCGGCCTTGTCGGCCACGTCGGCCTTGACCAGCGCCACGTCGGGCACCAGCGAGTGCTCCATGACGTAGGTCTCGCCGCCGAACTCGCGCAGCTCCTTGCCTTCGGCCACTTGCGTGCCCACGCCGGTCTTCGTGAAGAAGGCCGGAATGCCCGCGCCGCCGGCGCGCAGCTTTTCGGCCAGCGTGCCCTGGGGCGTGAATTCGAGGGCGAGTTCACCGGCCAGGTACTGGCGCTCGAACTCCTTGTTCTCGCCCACGTACGACGCGATCATCTTCTTGATCTGGCGCGTCTCGAGCAGCTTTCCGAGGCCGAAGCCGTCGACGCCCGCGTTGTTCGAGATGACGGTGAGGTTCTGCACGCCGGAATCCTTCAGCGCGTCGATCAGCGCTTCGGGAATGCCGCACAGGCCGAAGCCGCCGACCGCGAGCGTCTGCCCGTCGGCCACGACCCCCTTGAGTGCCGCGTCTGCGGAGGGATAAATCTTGTTCACTCGGGCTCCTTGATGGGTGGTGGAGAGTGGGTGGGAAAGGCTTCAACGATACTACCTACTCGTATACGTAGTATTTCGTAATGGTGACCCCCGATGCCCGAGATCGATTACCGGCTGGCTTTTGAACATGCACCCGTCGGCATGGTGGTCTCGAGCAACCGCACCATCGTCGCCTGCAACCAGCGCGTGTGCGAAATTTTCGGCGCAGAGCCCTCCGCGCTGGTCGGGCATTCGTTCAGCATCCTGTACCCCAGCGTGGCCGAATTCGAGCGCATCGGCAAGCGCATGGAGCCCTTTCTGAACGCCAGCGGCCACTATGCCGACAACCGCATGATGAAGCGCCTGGGCGGGCTGCACGGCGCACTGGCCGGCGAGACCTTCTGGTGCCACGTCACCGGCCACGCGATGAACCGCGCGGCGCCGCACGAGGCCGGCATCTGGACCTTCGAGGACCTGGGCTCGCGACGCGCTGTGAAGGCCGAACTCACGCCGCGCGAGCGGGAGGTGGCGGCGCAGGTGATGCGCGGGCTGACGTCGAAGGAGATCGGGAAGGCGCTGGGCATCAGCCATCGCACCGTTGAATTGCATCGGGCGCGGTTGATGCGCAAGTACGCGGCGGCTACGACTGCGGAATTGGTGCAGAAGCTCATCGCGGGGTGATTCTTTTCAGGGCGCGTGCGCAGGCCACCGGGTACGTCCCTCCGCGAATGTCCCCCGGGCTTCGCCCTCCTCCTTGATTTCGCTGCGGGAAGCACCCAGTGTCCTGCGCACACTGAGTGCGGTCGTGGTGCGGGGCGCGCTAGAGCACCATCTCCATGCGCACCAGGTCTCGCAGCGGAATGCCGTTCTGCCTTGTCGCCTTGCCCCAGCGGCGCACGAAGTAGTCGACGTCGACCCCGACGATCCGAAAGCCGAAGCGTTGGTAGAAGGCCAGCTCGCGCAGGCTGCTGTTGCCCGTGCCGACTTCAAGCCGGTGCGCGCCGCGCTGCTTGGCAAGCGCTTTCGCCTTCTTCAGCATCGCGGTGCCGATGCCCTGACCCTTGTGGGCGTCGGCCACGGCGATGTTCATGATCTCCCAGGTGTCGACGCGGGTGGCCATGAGCACCATCTGGCCGACGACCTCGCCCGCCTGTTCGGCCAGCCACTGCTCGCCGCGCAGCAGGTACTTTTCGATCTCGGGGCGCGGGCCGTCCGCGTCGAACAGGAGCGGCCAGGGCACCGCATCCGCCGGGGTGGCCCTGCGCATCGTCAAACCCTTCAGGTGTGTGTTTCGTGCGTTCCGTTGCATGACCCTATTCTGAGTTCTGAGCAGAAGTTCCCTGCCAGAGGCCCCGGATCGTTGCGAAAACGGAAACGCCGTGTCGACAAAAGCCATGCGCCATCGCCGGTTGAGAGGCCTATCGTGGAACCCACGCGAACACACCGTTCGCCCCACACAGGAGCAGACACCATGTCCACACCCCTTCATTCGGAAAAGAACCTCCTTCAGCAGACGAAGCTGTCCGTGGCCCAGGCCCGCGCGCTGGCCGGGCACCAGGTGCCCGTGGCGCTCGGCCTCGCGGCGGTGATCCTGTCGGTGCTGGGCGTCAAGCCCTGAGCCTGGCCGGGGGCGTTCACTCCGGCTTGATGTCGGCGCCCTTGATCACCTTCGACCAGGCCGCGAGTTCCTGGTCGACGAACCGGCCCAGCGTCGCCGGGTCCATGTAGGTCGCGAAGGCGCCCTGCTCGTCCACCTTCTTGCGGAAGGCCTCGCTCTCGACGATCTTCCTGATCTCGGCGCTGAGCTTGTTCACCACCTCGGGCGGCGTCTTCGCCGGGGCGAACACCGCGAACCACGACTCGACCTCGTAGCCCGGCAATCCGGCCTCGGCCGAGGTCGACACGTTCGGCATCGACGCGTGCCGCTTGCTGCCGGTGTACGCCAGCGGCTTGATGCGCCCGCCCGCGAAGTGACCGATGACCGAGGGCGGCGTGGTGATGAAGATGTCGACATTGCCCGCCACCAGGTCGTTGATGGCCGGCCCCGAGCCCTTGTACGGCACGTGAGTGGCCGGCTGCTTGGTCTGGCGCGACAGCAGCTCGCCCGCGATGTGTTGGATCGAGCCGTTGCCCGACGAGGCGTAGAACAGGCCGCCCTCCTTCTTCCTGCCGTACTCGATGAGTTCCTTCATCGACGTCACCGGCAGCTTGCCGCTCACCGCGACCACGTGCGGCGCGCGCATCACCATCGCCACCGGCACGAAGTCTTTCGTCGGGCTCCAGCGCAGGTTCGGGTACAGCGACGGGTTGCCGACGTGGTAGCCCGAGTACTGCAGCAGCAGCGTGTAGCCATCGGGCGCGGCGCGGGCCACGAACTCGGTGCCGATGTTGCCGCTGGCGCCGGGCTTGTTGTCGACCACGACCGGCTGGCCCAGCGCGCGTTGCAGCGGGTCGGCGACCAGCCGCGCCATGATGTCGGTGGAGCCCGCGGGTGCCGTGGGCACCACGAAGGTCAGGGGTTTGGAAGGCCAGGTGTCGGCCTGCGAGGCGGCAGCGGCCAGCGCGAGGCCGACCGCGAGCAGGCGGTGAGCGGGTTTCATGGGTTTGTCTCCGGTGGTTTTTTGTGGACTGTCTTCGGGCTGTAGGCGTCAGTGCGCCAGCTCCGAAATCTCGATGAGATTCAGGTCGGGGTCGCGCACGTAGACCGAGCGGATGCGCGACGTGGCGCCCGTGCGCATCACGGGCCCTTCGAGGATCGGCACGCCCTGCGCTTGCAGCCGCGCAATGACTTCTTCGAGCGGCACGCTGGCGATGAAGCACAGGTCGAGCGAACCGGGCGTGGGCACGTTGGCCTTGGGCTCGAACTCGTGGCCCTTCACGTGCAGGTTGATCTTCTGGTTGCCAAAGCGAAAAGCCTTGCGGCCGGCGCCGAAGACTTCCAGCGTCATGCCCATTGTCTCCACGTAGAAGCGCACGCAGGCTTCTTCGTTCGCGGTCGTGAGCACCAGGTGATCCAGGTGGTCGATCATGCGTTCTCCTTCTTGATGGGGCGCGCCTTTGCGCGCTCGACGATGGCGTTGAAATCGGCCGGCGGCGCATGTCGCGTCAACCGGTGGCCGGCGCGCGAGACCTGGCCGGACAGTTCGTGCTGCACGAGCGATTCGAGTTCAGCCGCAGCGCCGATCAGGCCCTCAAGGTCCATGCCGGTGTCGTAGCCCATGCACTGCAGCATGTGGACCACGTCCTCGGTCGCGACGTTGCCCGTCGCGCCCGGCGCATAGGGGCAGCCGCCGATGCCGCCGAGCGACATGTCGAGCCGGCGGATGCCCGCCTCGACCGCGGCGATGGTGTTCGCCAGGCCCATGCCGCGCGTGTTGTGGAAATGCGCCGTCCACTCCAACGCCGGGTGCCGCGCGCGCACGGCCTCGCACACGGCTTGCACTTGCGTGGGATAGGCCATGCCGGTGGTGTCGCACAGCGTGAGGCCCTGCACGCCCAGCGCCGCGAAACGGTCGGTCCAATCGAGCACCGTTGCGAGCGCCACCTCGCCTTCCATCGGGCAACCGAACACGCAGGAGAGCGACACGTTCACCGGCACCCTCGCCTGCTTCGCCAGCGCGATCACCTCGGCCAGTTGCGCGAACGACTGCTCACGCGTCATCCGCAGGTTGCTGAGGTTGTGCGTCTCGCTGACGGACATGACGATGTTGAACTCGTCGATGCGGCTTTCGAGCGCGCGTTCGGCGCCGCGCACATTCGGCACGAGCGCGGTGTAGACCACGCCGGGCCGGCGGGCGATGCGCTGCATCACTTCTTCGCCGTCGCGCAGCGCGGGAATCGCCTGTGCCGAAGTGAACGAGGTGACCTCGATCTTGGCGTAGCCGAGCGTGCCGAGCCGGTCGATCAGCGCGACCTTGTCGTCGGTGGGAATGAAGCGGCTTTCCATCTGGAAGCCGTCGCGCGTGGCGACCTCGTTGACGAACAGCCGCGTCCCGTTGCCGGTTTTCATACGGCCTCGCTTTCCACGCCACGCACCGGCCAGCCCGCGCCCTGCAGGTCCGCCGTGTGTTCGCCCAGACGCGGCGCCGCATGCGCGATGCGCCCCGGCGTGGCGCTGAGCTTGGGCACCACGCCCGGCACCTTGAGCAGCGCGCCGTCGGAGCCGCGCGCTTGCACGATCATCTCGCGCGCCAGGTACTGCGGATCGGTCGCGATGTCGGCCACCGTGTAGATGCGCCCGACCGGCACGCCGGCCGCATCGAGCACGGCCAGCACCTCGTCGCGGCTGCGCTGCAGGGTCCAGGCTTCGATGGCGGCGTCGATCTCTTCGACACGCAGCACTCGGCCGTCGTTGTGCACGAGGCCGGGGTCGTTCTCCAGGTCCGCGCGGTCGATGGCGCGCATCAGGCGACGGAAGATGCTGTCGCCGTTGCCCGCCACCAGCACGTAGTGGCCGTCGCTGCAGCGGTAGGCGTTGGTCGGCGCGATGCCCGGCAAGGCGCTGCCGGCCCGCTCGCGCACGGCACCGAAGGCGTCGTACTCGGGCAGCAGGCTTTCCATCACGTTAAAGACCGACTCGTACAACGCCACGTCGATGAACTGCCCTTCGCCGCCGTGGGCCGTGCGGTGGTGCAGCGCCGTGAGCACGCCGATCACGCCATGCAGCGCCGCCAGCGTGTCGCCGAGCGAGACGCCCACGCGCACCGGCACCCGGCCGGGCTCGCCGCTGAGGTAGCGCAGCCCGCCCATCGATTCGCCGAGCACGCCGAAACCCGGCTTGTCGCGGTAAGGGCCGGTCTGCCCGTAGCCCGAGATGCGCAGCATGATGAGCCGTGGGTTCAGCGCATGCAGCTGCTCCCAGCCCAGGCCCCAGCCTTCGAGCGTGCCGGGCTTGAAGTTCTCGATCAGCACGTCGGCTTCGAGCGCCAGGGCGCGCACGGCCTCCTGCCCTTCGGCGCTGCGCAGATCGAGGCACACCGAGCGCTTGTTGCGCGATTGCACCTCCCACCACACCGAAGTGCCGTCACGCAGCAGCCGCCACTTGCGCAGCGGGTCGCCGACGCCGGCAGGCTCGACCTTGATCACGTCGGCGCCGAACTCGGCGAGCGTCTTGCCAGCGAACGGGCCGGCGATGAGCTGGCCAAGCTCCAGCACCTTCAGGCCTTCGAGTGCGTTCATCTTTTCTCTGTCTCCAGGTGGGTTGCCCCGACTCTAGGAACAGATGGCGACGAACGGAATTGCTCGGATGGCAGCAGGCCTTCGCGAAACGCGAAGCCCCCTGCGGTGCGCCCTACTTTTTCTTCAGCGTGGACGCAGGCCTGGCAACCACCGGCGGCTCGGCCGGCGTCTTCACCCAGCCGCGCAGCATCACGCCCAGGCAGATGCCGGCCGCGAAGATGAGCCAGTACACCCACGAAGGCAGGTTCTCCACCCCGCTGTGCAGATTCATGCCGAAGGCCGCGCCGATGGCCATGAGCGGAAAGGTCAGCGCGGCGATGGTGTTGAGCTTGTGCTGCGCACGGCTCATCTCGAGAGCCGAATGCGCCTGCGCCTCGGCGGCGCGTGCGAGGCGGTAGTCGAGCGACATGCGTGTGTCGGCCAGCAGCAGCTCGAAGCCGCGTGCGATCTCCACCGCGAGGTCGCGCTGGTCGATGAGCATCAGGTCGCCTTTCACCGCATCGCGCGCGGCCTGCAGGGTGTCCTGCATGTTCCGCGCGGCGCGGGTGAGCGGGATCAGCGGGCCGAGAATCTGGAACAGGTCTTCCGAGGTCTCGGCGGCCTGGTGGCGGATCTCGAAGGTGCTGAATGCCGCGCGGTAGCTTTCGAGCAGCTTGGCGAGCGCGCGCTCGCCGGGGTTGTTGCCCTTGTGCAGCCACGCGCCGTCAGGCTTGCGCAGGAACACGATGGGCTTGCGCTCGGCGCCGGTGCCCGAGGGCGGCTCGTGCAGGATCACCATCAGGTGCTCCTGCTCGTGGATGATGCGCTGCGCGCCGTAGGTGCTGCCGCCCAGCCGCTGCTGCATGGCGGCGGGCAGCTCCCAGTCGTAGTCGATTCGTCTTGGCATCAGGGGGCCTGCAGTTCTTTCCACAAGGTGTCGAATTCGTCCGCGAAGCGGCGCACCAGCGGCGGGTCGTTGCTCAGCACCAGGTTCTCCTCGTTGTACTCGCAGGCGCTGCGGGTCCAGTTGTAGCTGCCGTTGAGCAGCCGCGCGCCGTCGAAGATCGCGAACTTGTGGTGCATGTGGGCCTCGGTGCGGTCCACCGCCACCGGAATGCCGGCCGCGCGCAGCTGGCCGACGTCGCTGCCGCGGTCGTATTCCTTGTCGTTGTCGGTGATGCAGCGTACCGTCACGCCGCGCCGGTGCGCCGCCAGCACCTCGGCGGTGATGCGGTCGTCCGAGAGCGTGAACACGCACAGGTCGACCGCGCGCTTCGCCGTTCGCAGTTGCTGGTTGATCGCCTGCAGGCAGGCGGTGCCCGGGCTGAAATAGGCCTGCGAGCGCACCGTGACGCTGTCGGGCGAGCGGCCGGTGTCGATCGCACGCACCACGCCTTCGAGCCACTTGAGCAGCGACAGCTGCTCGGGGTCGGCGGTGCGCGAGCGCACGAGGTCGAAGGCGCGGTTGCGCAGCTGACGCAGGCCGTCTTCGGGGGGCGAGGCCTCGCGCAGGGTGTGGACCAGCACGCGGCGCTCGTCGTCGCTCAAACGCGCGTCGACCATCGTCGCGTCGAGCTGGGCCAGCAGTTCGGGCAATGCGGACATCACTGATCCTTGTCTACTTTGGGCGGAGATGGTGGCGGTGGCACACGCTTGGGCGCGGCCCGCGTGGCCTGCACCTCGGCGGCGAGGCGCTCCATGTCCTGCTTGATCGAGCGGTCGAGTTCCAGCCGGCGCTCGGTGGCGGTCACCAGCGGCAGGATCAGCTCGCGGTAGGTCACGGCGATCTGCAGCATGGCATCGGCCAGGCGCTGGCTCTCGTTCGGCCCCTCTGCGGCAGGCTTGGGCTCGGGCTTGAGCGCGTCGACCGCGCGCGCCACGTCGAGCATGCTGCTCGCGATGCGCTGGCTGCCGTCGACGTCGGCGCCGCCGAGCTTGCGCTGGCGCACGAACTCCTCGCAGATGGCGGTCCAGCGCGCGCTTTCCTCCGGCGTCGGACTGCCCAGCAGTTGCGCGAGGCGCAGCAGGTTTTCTTCCGCGCCGGTGGTCAACGTCTGGGCCTCGCCGCGGTAGTGGTCGCGCAGCAAGGCGTCGAGTTCGTCGTCGCGCATCAGCGGCGTGATCTTGCCCGCGAGCTTGGTCATGTTGCGGTAGCTGCCCTGCAGCTTGAACGGCGGCGCGACACGGTAGGTCTCCTGCTGCGCGGCCGATTCGATGTACGCGAGGTTGACCTTCAGCAGCAGGTCGCGCGCACGGAACAGGCGCTGCAGCAGCGCCTTGATCTCTTCCAGCTCGACCGAGCTGTAGGCGTGCGAGAGCGCGCTGCTCGGCACGTCGTGGCCCTGGGCCATCTTTACGAGCAGCTGCACGTCCTTCGGGTCGCGCGAGGCCAGCGGCATCAGCGTGGGGTTGGAGGTCAGGCTGTTCTCGATGTACGAGAGCGCGAACGCCGCCTCGCGACCCGAGAGCACGTCGCCCAGGTTGTAGATGTCGGCGCGGTTGGCCAGCATGTCCGGGATCTTGAACACGTCGCCCGACTCGGTGTACGGGTTGCCCGCCATCACGATCGCGAAGCGCTTGCCGCGCATGTCGTAGCTGCGCGGCTCGCCGTTCCACACGCCCTCGATGCGGCGCGTGCCGTCGGCCAGCGCGATGAACTTCTGCAAAAACTCGGGGCTGGTGTGCTGGATGTCGTCCAGGTACAGCATCACGTTGCTGCCCATGGCCAGGCCGAGGTTGAGCTTTTCCAGCTCCTGCCGCGCCGCGCTGTTGGGCGCGTTCGCCGGGTCGATGGCCGTGACGCCATGGCCCAGCGCCGGGCAGTTGATGCGCACGAAGATCAGGCCGAGGCGGTCCGCCACGTACTCCATGAGCGTCGTCTTGCCGTAGCCGGGCGGCGAGATCAGCAGCAGCAGGCCCATGCGGTCGGTGCGGCTGCCCTCGCCCGCCGAGCCGATCTGCTTGGCGAGGTTGTCGCCGATGAGGGGCAGGTACAGCTCGTCGATCAGCTGGTTGCGCACGAAGGTCGAGAGCGGCTTGGCCTGGAACTGGCTCAGCTTGAGCCGCGCCTTCTCGCGCTCGAGCAGCTCGTGGCGCAAGCTGTGCAGCGCCTCGTAGCCCGGCACCGCGTGCAAGGTGTGGAACAGGAAGCGGCGCCAGAAGTCGTTGAGGTTCAGCGTCAGGCGCCCTTCGGCGACGCGCGGGTGCTCGCCGCGCAGTCCCTCGACGGTGCGGTCGAGCGCCGCGTTGACGCGGGTGCGCTGCAACGGCATGGCGAGCACGCTGGCCGCGTCGTCGGTCCAGTCGACCGATTGCGGCGCCTGATGCGTTGCGTAGGCGCGCACCCAGTCGCGTGCCAGGCGCCAGCGCTCGGCCGGCGGCGCGGCGTCGAGGTCGTGCTGCCACGCGTCGCGCCGGCCGCCGCGCTCCAGCTCGCGCAGCAACGCCGCCGCGAGGTCCTCGCCCGCGCCCGAGACGGTCCAGGTCTCGCCGCCATGCGGACCGGCGAGTTCGCGCACGAGGTACGCGGCGGCCTGGTCGCACAGGGTGGTCACGCGGCCGTCGCGTGCATCGCGTTCCTCATCGTTTTCAGCGTCGGCCGGCGGCAGCAGGTCGGGCACCACGTCGCGGGCGAAGTGGTTCAGTGCACGCGCGATGTCGGCTTCGAGCTGCTCCAACGCATCGCGCCGGCCGAACAGCGCCAGCATCTGCATCGCGGCACGCGCGCGGCGCAGCATCGATTCGCGGTGCGCGATCAGGTGGCCGTGCTGCCAGTAGAGCAAGGCCAGCGCGCGTTCGGTCGGGCCCCAGGCGAGCAGGCCCGCCTGGTCCTGCATGCCGACGAGCGCGCCCAGCAGGCGCATCGCGTCGTCGTCGTGAATGCCCTTCTGGTAGCCCTCCTGGTAGCGCGCCGCAGCGAAGCGGCGAACCATGTCGAGCAGCTGCGGATGCAGCGGGTCTTCGGCCAGCAGCGTGAGCACCTCGGCCCACGTGCGCTCGGCCTTGCCGGCGAGCAGCGCCTCCAGCAGGCGGCCGGCGAGGTATTCGGCGCGCGACAGTTCAGGTGTTTCCGACACCAGCGACTGGTCCCAGTAGCGCTGCAGCGGCAGCAGCCGGGGCTCATCGACCGGGCTCTGGTAGTCGGTGCCCGTGACCTGGTAGGCCATGCCTTCGTCGCGGGCCACGAGCGTCAGGTCGACCGGCTGGCGGTGCACGGTGAAGGCGTGGCGGCCCAGACGCAGCGTGTCGCCACCCTCACTCACCAGCTCGCGCTTGTCGCGGATGGAGCGCAACGCCTGGTCGCGCGCGGTCTTCAGGCGCGTGTCGAGTTCGTCGGCCGGCACCGCGGCGCCCAGCGTGCGCAGGTCGGCGATCAGCGTGTGCAGCTTGCCGATCATCGGGTCGGCCGCGAAGTAGCTGTGGACCTGCGTCAGGTCGCCGAACTGCGCGATGCGGCGCGGAATGCCGTCGAGGATGCGCCCTGCCGCGTCGACCACGCCCTGCGCGCGGCGCTGGCGGGCGTCGACCAGGCTCTGGCGGCGCGCGGACAGCGCCTCGTACACGGTCTCGCGCTTCTCGGCGATGTCGGCCAGGAAGTCTTCCTGCTCGGCGAAGCGCCCTTCGATTTCTTCGAGCTGGGCCAGCAGGCGCGTGAGCGCGTCGTCGCATTTCTCGGGCGTGTCGGCGAACTCCAGCGCGTTCTCGACCGCCTGGCTGAAGAGCTTGAACTGCGCGCCGAACTCCGCGCGCGCCTCGGTGGCGCCCAGCGACTTGCGCCGCGCGCGCGCATCGGCGCGCATGCGGTTGATGTCGGCGTAGATCAGCGAGATGCGGTCCAGGATCGACGTGCGAATGACCGCATCGCCACCCGGCAGGCTGCCCAGCTGCTCGGTCAGCAGGTCGAGGCCGGCGGCCTGCTCGTCGAGCGTGGCGAGCATCTGCCCGAGCGCGGGCGACGTGGCCAGGTTGGGGAGTTCGAGCGCGAGCTTGTCCAGCGCCTGCCGCTGGCCGTGGAAGGCCGTGTCGGCCGCCAGGAACTGCATCGCGCGCTCGCCGATGCGCTGCTGCTCGACCTCGAGCGCGGCGTCCATCGCGGCGATGCGCGGCAGGTCGGCGTAGCGCAGCTCCTTGAGCATCTGCAGCGCGCCGCGCCGTTCGCGCAGCCGGCCCAGCGCCTTCACAAAATCGTCGGGGGCGCGCCAGAGGGTGCTGGCAATGTCGACCAGCAGCGCGTGCTGCTCGTCTTCCGCGCGGGCCAACGCACGCACGGTTTCGCGGCGGATGGTGTCGACCTTTTCGAACTCGGCCAGCGTGCTGCGCGCCACCTCGGCGATGCTGCGCAGCTCGCCCATGAGGCCGGTGGCCTCGGGCGCGTCGAGCCAGAAGTAGGCGTCGCTCACGCGGGTGCACTGGCGGATCAGGTCTTCGTAGGCGGCGCGCGTGGGCGCCTGCTCGCGCACCGCGCGGGCAATGCCCATGAGATCGCTCACGCCGCGCACCAGCTCGGCATTGCCGATCTTGCCGAAGAAGCCGGTGGCGGGCGGCTGCGCGCTCACGTGCTCTTCGCTGGCGAAGGGCGTCTGCCACAGCTGCATCGGGTGCACGCGCGTGGGCTCGACATCGTCGCCGTTGAACACCAGCATGCGGCCGTCGGCAAAGCGCGCGTAGCCGTTGGCGATGATCGGCGTGGCGAGCTTCTTGTCGATCAGGTTGTAGTTGAACAGCGCATAGCGCCCGGGCTTCGGGTCGTAGAACACATAGGCCACGTCTTCGCCGTTGGGCGAACGCAGCATGCGCTTGAAGCGCAGGTTTTCCACCACCTCGGCCGGCAGGTCGAAACGCTTGTACTCACCCGACTGCAGGTAGTAGCCGCCCGGAAAAATGATGCCGTGGTCTTCGGGCAGCTGCACACAGGAGCCGCCGATGGCGTCGATGCGCTCGACCTGCTGCGTGCGGATGTTGAACACCAGGTAGCGCGTGACCTGCTCGCGGTAAGGCTTCACGCGCAGCAGGATCAGCATGCCGAGCTTGGCCCACGCGATCTCGGCGTCGGTGAGCGACTGGCTCTTGTCCTCCACCGGCTCGCTGTAGATGCCCAGGCCGGTCTCGGTGTTGTTCTCGATCTTGACCGTGAGGTCGCCGCCCAGCGTCTCGACGAACACGGTGTCGAGCACGTTCACGTGCGGATGCTTGCCGCCCACGTGGTCTTCGCGCGTGGCGACGGTCCACTCGAAATCGTGGCTCGCGGGCAAGGCGATGTCGCGCTCACCGCGGTTGTCGATGTAGTTGATGTTGCCGTTGCGCTCGATGGCCCAGCGGAACACGCGCACGTCGTGCAGCTGCTGGCCGATCTGGAACGAGGCGAGCAGCTTGTCCTGCGTGACGCGCAGCTGCAGCAGCGTGGCCTGCTTGTAGTAGGCGTAGAGCTCGCGGAAGTCGGAGGCGAAGCGCGCGTCTTCGAGGAAGGTGCCGGCCAGCGGCACGGGCTGCAGCTCGTCGTTCTCGGTGGCGGCTTCGCCCGGCGATGCGAGCCGGTACAGGCCGAACACGTCGCCCACGGCCGTTTCCTTGCGCAGGCCGATGAAGACGTTGTAGCCGAACAGCAGCAGGTCGCCGATGCGCACGATGTCGCGCGCCACGGCGTTGTTCTCGGTGCGCGCGCGGGTGCGCAGGATCAGCGCCTGGTCGGAGCGGCCGAACTCGGCCAGCCGCTGCTCGTTGAGCGCCTGCGTCTTCTTGAGCAGGCCCTCGCCCTGGGTTTCGAGCCGCTTCTTCAGCAGGTCGTAGCTGCCGCTGCCGGAAACCAGCGCTTCGGTGGGGTCGATGGGGGCCTGGGCGCCGGGCGGCGCTGCGGTGTCGTCGGTGGGTTGCATGGATCGGCGCGGTCAGTCCGCGCGCAGCAGTGCGAGCAATTCGTCGCGGTGAGGCTGGGTGTCGAGCCAGGCGCGGATGCGGTCCAGCTCGTCGATGCAGTCGTCGCCGTAGCGGCGGCGCAGCGCGGCCAGGCGCGCCTCGCGCACCTCCTCGGTCTGCAGCCGGCGCTGCCAGCCGTCGGACAGCAGCTCGTCGAGCCGGCCGGCCAGGCCGCGGCTCACGAGGGCGCGCCATTCGCCCTGGTCGAACCAGAGGTTCTGGCAGGCCACGCAACGGTCGATGCGGAAGTCGGGGCCCGCGCTCACGCGCAGGCGCTGCATCAGGCGCTCGCACTCGGGGCAGTGGCGCACGGCGGCGATGTCGAACACCTCGATCACCTCGTCGTCGACCTCATGCGGCACGCGCTTCGGGTCGGCGGCCTTCCAGCTGCGCCAGTCGTCCATGTCCATCACCATGCCGTGGCAGTCGCCGCACTGCACGCCGAGCAAGGCTTCGGCAAGTGCGACGGGCTGCATCGCGGCATGGGCGGCGCAACTGCACTTCAGGTTCGGGTTCATCGCGCGCCCCCGGCTCAGTTGCGGAAGGAGGAGATCAGGTTCTGCAGCGCCGACTTCTGGCTCTCGGTGCCGTCGTTGGCGATCTTGCTCATCAGCGAGGCGACGCTGAGGTTCTGGATTTCGCCCGACGAGTTGCCCAGCGCGCCGACGATGTCGCGCAGGTCCTTCACCACGTCGCGCTCGCCCGAAAGCTGCTCCTTGAAGGCCACCTGCACTGCCTGGCTCTTGGAGATGACGCCGTCGATGCCCTTGCCCACGGAGAGCGAGCGCACGAAGCTGTCGAAGTAGTCGCCCGAGCCGCCCACGATGTCGATCTTGGCGTTGGCGAGCGCGGTGCCCAGCACGTCGGCCTGTTCCTTGGCGATGGAGGTCTGCGCGTCGATGCCCTTCATGGTTTCGATGTGCGACTTTTCCAGGCGCATGCGGAACTCTTCGTGGTCGCGGGTTTCGGGGCTCATGGACTTCATGGCCTCGAACTTCTCGTGCAGGCCCTTGGCCTCGGCGTTGAAGCGTGCTTCGATGACCTGCGCATCGGCCTGGCCCGACTTGAGCGTGGCTTCGGCGTCGGCCGTGCGCACGTTGACTTCGGCGAGGCCGAGCTTTTCCTTGCCCGAGGCTTCGGCCTCGAACTTGGCACGCATGCCGGCGGCTTCGGCCTGCGAGCGGGCTTCGATGACCTGCGCGTCGGCCTGGCCGGCCTTGAGGATCGCGTCGGCATCGGCCTGGCGCACGTGCACGTCGGCCAGGCCCAGCTTTTCCTTGCCCGAAGCCTCGGCTTCGAAGCTTGCGAGCTTGGCCTGGGCCGTGGCAATTTCGACCTTGGCGGCGGCCAGGCCCGGTGCGGCAGAAATGGCTTCCACGCCCTCGGCTTCGCGCTTCTTCGATTCGGCGTCGCGTTCGGCCACCTTGAGCTTCGCGTCGGCCAGCGTGAGTTCTTCGGCGGCCTTGTGGCGGGCGCGCTTTTCCTGCGTTTCGGCGGCCTTCACGTCGAGCACCATCTTCTCTTCGGCCTGGCCCTCGGCCATGATCACGACCGACTTCTTGGTGCGCTCGGCCTCGGCGACCACGCGCAGTTCCTTGATGGCTTCTTCCTGCTCGGCCACGGTGCGCTCGACCACGATGCGCTCGCGGATCACGTCGGCAATGGCCTTCTTCTGCACTTCGACGGCCTTGTCCTTCTCGATGCGCTGCAGGGTCACTTCCTTCTCGCGATCGACGATCTCGAGGTCGCGGGCACGCGTGACCTTTTCTTCTTCGATGGCCACCGCGCGCTTGCGGTTGTTCTCGGCCACTTCCTTCTCGCGCTGCACGTTCTCCTGCTGCACCGAGACCGACTGCTCGGCCATGAGGCGCGCGGTTTCGGACTTGGTGCGCTCTTCGGACTGGATCTTGGAGGTCTCGGCTTCCTCGCGGGCACGCACGCTGGCAATTTCGCGCTGCTGGCGCGCGGTGGCGTCGGCCTGCTGGCGCTCGAGTTCGAGCAGCGCTTCTTGCGTCTCGACGTTCTTCTTCTTGATCTGCATTTCCTCGTTGCGGCGCAGTTCGTTGGTGCGCACATGCTCGACCGCCGTCAGCTCGGTGATCTTCTTGATGCCCTGCGCGTCGAGGATGTTGTTGGCGTCGAGCTCCGACAGCGGGGTCTGCTCGAGGTAGTCGATGGCGGCGTCTTCGAGCACGTAGCCCGAGAGGTCGTTGCCGATCTGGCTGATGATCTCGTCACGGAAGCCGTCGCGCGCCTGGTACAGGTCGACGAAGTCCATCGACTTGCCCACGGTCTTGAGCGCTTCGGAGAACTTGGCGGAGAACAGCTCTTCGAGCGTCTCGTGGTTGGAGGCCCGCGCACAGCCGATGCCCTGCGCCACCTTGAGCACGTCGTCGGCGGTCTTGTTCACGCGCACGAAGAACTTCACCTTGATGTCCGCGCGGATGTTGTCGCGGCAGATCAGGCCTTCGTTGCCGGAGCGGTCGATCTCGATGGTCTTGACCGAGATGTCCATCAGCTCGGCCTTGTGGATGATCGGGTAGACCATGCGGCCGGTGAAGGTCACCTCGGGCTCGGCGCGCAGCGTGTTCACGATGAGGGCGTGGCCCTGTTCGATCTTGCGATAGAACTTGGCGAACATCGCGAACAGGCCGAGGATGACGACGGCCAGTATGACCACGGCGAAGATGATGGGCTCCATTTTTTCTCCAGATGCTTTAAGAGCGAGCGAACGAACTTGGGTGAGGGATGCGCGCGGTCAGAAGGTGTGAATGAATCCGGCGTGGCCGATGAACGGACATGGCGGGTTCGTTCACGCCTTCTCAGACGATGTCTTCGTGCGCCGCGATGAGGTAGCGCGCGGCCACCTCGTCGTATTCGAGGATGAGCGCGTGCGAGCCGCGCTTGAGGGCGTTGGGCGTGGGCGCCCAGACGCGGATGTTGAGGCTGGCGCCGCGGCGCGCCACTTCGGCGCGGCCGTCCTTCTCGTTCACCACGCCGGTGACGACGCGGCAGACCTGGCCTACCAGCGCCGCATTGCTCACGGCCGTGTGGCTCACGAAAAGGCCCTTGAGCGGGCGGATGGCCACCGCCGTCACCGGGATGGCAAGGGCCGCGCTGACCACCAGCAGCACCGTGCCGGCCACCAGCTTGAGCACCATCGTCGGCACCAGCGGCAGCAGCCACTCGCCGCCCAGGCACGAGAGCGTCCAGGCCACCAGCACCAGCAGGCTCACGGCCACCGAGAACGGCACGCCGTTCAGGCCGAAGGCGACCACGTAGCTCGCGATCTGGCCCATGTCACTGGTGTCGCCGTCGGCATGCGTCTGCAGGTCGACGTCGATCCCGCTGCTCTCGAAGTCGACCATGCCGACCACCGCGAGCACCCAATAGATCACCACGACGCCCAGCAGCACCGTGTAGATCGCGGTGGGGTACCCCGTCACCGCTCCCATGAAATCGCCCATTGATCCTCCCGCGTGCGGGTTGGTTGTTGTTCTCTTTTCTTCTTACCTGCCGCCCGGCTTCCTCGTGCCGGTGTTCTTCTTGTTCGCCTTGCCTGCAAAGGCAATCAGTTCGCGCGTGGCCCTCTCCTTGATGGCCAGGCGGTCGTCAGGTGACAGACCATAACGCGCCGCCAGAAATTCGTAGTCGGCCGTGCTCAGTGACACGGTGAGACGCGGCCGCTTCGGCTTCGAGGTGGTCGCCAGGCCCAGCACCTGCCGGATCTGGTCGGGCGTGGACACATGCTGCTCGAACGCCGCGGTGCGCACGGCCTCGAGAACGGCCTCTTCCACGTCGAAGGCCACCTGGACCGCGCGGATCGCCTCGTCCGAGCCCTGCCAGCGTACCGGCTTGACCCGCACCATCGTCACTCCGACGCCGGTTCAGACGGCTTGGACGGTTCGGACGGCTTGGCCTGCCGGGCGCGGATGCGCTCCATCACCTTGCCGGTGCGGTCGGCGTCGTTGCCGATGCCCGCCGCGGCCAGCTTCTTCTCGAGCGCGCTGTGGCCGAATTCGTCCTCGAGCTGCTGGCCCGCCGCCATGCGGTCGGACAAATCCTCATGGCGCGAGCGGATGCGTTCCAGCGACTCCCGCGCGCTGGCCAGGCGCGAGCCGCCGCTGCCGATGTTCTCGGAGATCGACTGCGTGGCGCGATAGACGCTCTCGGTGGTCTTGGCGATGCCGATCTCGCGCTCGTGCTCGCGGATGCGCGCCTCGGCCGACTTGATCAGGTCCTTGAGCCGCGACACCTGCAGCGCATACGAGGCGTGGGCCTTGGCCTGCTCCTCGAGCTCCTGCTCGAGCGTGCCGACCTTGGCCGCCACGTCGAGCGCCAGGCCTTCCTGGGTCTTGTTGAGGGCTTCGAGCGCCAGGCCTTCGTAGCGCGCGACCTCGCCCTTCAGGCGTTCGATTTCGCGGGCCGACTGCATCTCCTTGGCCATGACGCCCGTGAGGTCGCCCTTGGCCTTTTCGATGCTGTGCTTGGCGTCGATGATTTCCTGCTCGTAGATGCGCGTGGCATTGCTGTCGATCACGCTCTCGCCGATTTCGCGGGCGCTGCCGCGCAGCAAGGTGACCAGCTTCTTGATGACTGTCATGATGATCTCCGCTTAATTCAGGAATTCGGACAAGGCGTCGAGCGCATCGAGCGCGTTGTCACTGAGCACGGCCACTTCGCGTGCGATGTCTTCCACGCTCGCGTTGCGCCCCAGCGCCCCCGTGAGCACATAGCGGCCACCCACGCGCCCGAAGGACGACAGCGGGACCGAGGGGTTGAGGTCGAGCAGCGATTCGAGCAACTCGGTGCGCCGCGCGGGCTTCACGTCTTCTTCGGTCCAGAGGTAGCAGATGCAGATGATCTGCATGTCGGAGCTGGTGACGAAGATCGGCAGCTCATCGCGCCCCTCGATGCTCACCTGCACCACCGGCGTGCTGCCCGGAATTGGCTGCAGCTGAACAGACAGCCCACCCATCGCGGCACCGGCCAGCACGTCGAGGCCTTCGAGTTGATCCAGCAGTGATTGCATACCTCTCCTTTGGGTTGTCTACCGTGGGAAGCGCGCGATGCTTCGATGGATTCACTATAGGTGCAGCGACATAACATGTCAAAAATTCTTTTAACCCGTGCGCATGACTTTCGGCACTGGCGCGCTCTCTAGAATCCGCCGATGGCCCCCACCATCAACCCCGCGCGTGTCGATTTCGTGACGCTGCGCCTGTTCTGCGCCGTGGCGCAGTCGGGCAGCATCACCAAGGGCGCGGAAGCGTGTCACCTCGCGCTCTCGGCGGCGAGCCGGCGCCTGTCCGACTTCGAAGCCGCCACAGGCTCCAAGCTGCTCGAACGCAGCGCGCAGGGCATCGCGCTCACGCCCGCCGGACACGTGGCGATGCAGCATGCGATGCGCCTCTTCCAGGGCTTCGAGCAGTTCAGCAACGAGCTGGGCGACTACGCCAGCGGCGTGCGCGGCCATGTGCGGCTGTGGGCCAACATGTCGGCACTGACGGAGTTCCTGCCGACCACGCTGGCGGCTTTCCTGGGACAGCATCCCGATATCCGCGTCGAGGTCGAGGAACAACTGAGCGGCGACATCGTGCGCGCGCTGGTCGACGGCCTCGCCGACGTCGGCGTGTTCGCCGAGAACACGCCCGCCTACGGCCTCGATGTCGCGCCCTTCCAGACCGACGAGCTCGTGGTGCTGTGCGCCAGGCCCCACCCGCTGGCGCGCCTGCGCGCGAAGCAGGTCGATTTCAAGACCTGCCTCGCGCACGAGTTCGTGGGGCTGAACCGCAGCAGCTCGCTGCTCGAGCTGACCTCGCGCGCGGCCGAGCAGGCCGGCATTCCGATGCGCCTGCGCGTGCAGGTGCGCAGCTTCGATGCGATGTGCCACATGATCGCGGCCAACCTCGGCATCGGCGTGGTGCCGCTGGCCGCCTGCAGGGCGCAGGTGACCGCGCTCGACCTGAAGGTGGTGCACCTGAAGGACGCGTGGGCCACACGTCGCCTGCTGATGGCGACGAAGACGGGCGCGGCGCTGACGCCGGCGACGCAGCTGCTGGTGCGGCAACTGCTCGCCTCATCGAACTGACGACCGGCCGGGACCCTACCCCGCCGCCTCAGCCTCGAGCAATGCCCACTCCGCCTCCGTGAACAGCCGCGAGCGCGTCAGGAAGCGCACGCCCAGCGGCCCTTCCAGCGAGAACATGCCACCGCGCCCCGGCACCACGTCGATGATCAGCTGGGTGTGCTGCCAGTGCTCGAACTGCGGCCCGCTGATGTAGAACGGCATGCCGCCGATATGGCCCAGCAGCCGGTCGTAGTCGCCCACGATGAACTCGCCCTGGGCGTAGCACATGGGCGCGCTGCCGTCGCAGCAGCCGCCCGACTGATGGAACATCAGCGGGCCGTGCCGTGCGGCGAGGTCGTCGATGAGCGCGAGCGCCGCGTCGGTCGCGGTGACGCGCAGGACCTCGCCGGTCATCAGAAGAAGCCCAGCTTGTTCTCGCTGTAGCTCACGAGCAGGTTCTTGGTCTGCTGGTAGTGGTCGAGCATCATCTTGTGGTTCTCGCGCCCGATGCCCGATTGCTTGTAGCCGCCGAAGGCCGCATGCGCCGGGTACTGGTGGTAGCAGTTGGTCCACACGCGCCCCGCCTGGATGCCGCGGCCCATGCGGAAGGCACGGTTCATGTCGCGGCTCCACACGCCGGCGCCCAGGCCGTAGAGCGTGTCGTTGGCAATCGCCAGCGCCTCTTCCTCGTCCTTGAAGGTGGTGACCGACACCACGGGTCCGAAGATTTCCTCCTGGAAGATGCGCATCTTGTTGTGGCCGCGGAACACGGTCGGCTTCACGTAGTAGCCGTCGGCCAGGTCGCCTTCGAGTTGCTGGCGTTCGCCGCCGATGAGCACCTGCGCGCCCTCCTGCCGGCCGATGTCGAGGTACGACAGGATCTTTTCGAGCTGTTCGCTCGAGGCTTGCGCGCCGATCATGGTGGCCGCGTCGAGCGGGCTGCCCTGCTTGATCGCGGCCACGCGCTTCAATGCACGCTCCATGAAGCGGTCGTAGATCGATTCCTGGATCAGCGCGCGGCTCGGGCAGGTGCAGACCTCGCCCTGGTTCAGCGCGAACATCGTGAAGCCTTCGAGCGCCTTGTCGAAGAAGGCGTCGTCGCGCTCCATCACGTCGGCAAAGAAGATGTTGGGCGACTTGCCGCCCAGCTCCAGCGTGACCGGAATGAGGTTCTGGCTCGCGTACTGCGAGATCAGCCGGCCCGTGGTGGTCTCGCCGGTGAAAGCGATCTTGCCGATGCGGTTGCTCGACGCCAGCGGCTTGCCCGCCTCCACGCCGAAGCCGTTGACGATGTTCAGCACGCCCGGCGGCAGCAGGTCGCCGATGACCTCCATCAGCACCAGGATCGACACCGGCGTCTGCTCGGCGGGTTTGAGCACCACGCAGTTGCCGGCCGCCAGCGCGGGCGCGAGCTTCCACACGGCCATGAGGATCGGGAAGTTCCACGGAATGATCTGGCCGACCACGCCGATGGGCTCGTGAAAGTGGTACGCAAAAGTCTCGTGGTCGATCTCGCTGATGCCGCCTTCCTGCGAGCGGATGCACGAGGCGAAGTAGCGGAAGTGGTCGATGGCCAGCGGCAGGTCGGCGGCCATGGTCTCGCGGATCGGCTTGCCGTTGTCCCAGGTCTCGGCGGCGGCCAGCATGGCCAGGTTTTCCTGCATGCGGTCGGCGATGCGGTTCAGGATATTGGCGCGCTCGGTGGTCGAGGTGCGGCCCCAGGCGCCCTTGGCCTTGTGGGCGGCGTCGAGCGCGCGGTCGATGTCGGCGGCGCTGGAGCGCGGCACTTCGCAGAAGACCTTGCCGGTGACGGGGGTGATGTTGCCGAAATACTGGTTCTCCACCGGCGCGACCCATTCGCCGCCGATGTAGTTGCCGTAGCGCGCCTTGAAAGGCACTGCGGTACCGAATTTGCCCGGTTCGAGCATGTCCATGGGTTGTCTCCGTTGGGTAAGGTGTGAACGGGCGGCACCGCGACATGCGGCGGCCCGCACAGGCACCGCAAGCGGCATACCCGCGCGGATCGGGACAATCCCCAAGCCCCGCGCCACAGGGGCGCGGCCCGCGCAGAGGGTTTCCATTCGCAATCTGCGACAGATGGGCGCGACGGTGGCGACTACGATGTCGCACAAGGCGAATCGCCGGCAATCCCCGTCCACGGAGTCACGCATGACGAGTGAAGCTTCCGCGCCATCGGTCAGCGTCGCGCAGGCGCGCGAGCTGTTCTTCGCGCAGGGCCGCGACCCGGCGCCGTGGATCGCGCCGCACATCTCGCGCTCGTGGCAGCGCAGCCGGCCGGTCGATCCGCATTGCATCGACCCGACGCCGATGGCGCCTTCGCTGCTGAACGAGCGCCGCGAGCAGGCGATGCGCCTGCTCAGCTGCGCGCAGCCCGAGCTCGACGGGCTCGCCGAGCACGCGGTGGGCAACGGTTGCATCGTCGCGCTGTCGGACGCCAGTGGCCTGATCCTCGAGGAGATCGGCAGCCCCGACTTCCTGCCCAAGGCCCAGCGCGTGGCGCTGCAGCCCGGCGTGGAATGGTCGGAGAGCCACCGCGGCACCAACGCCATCGGCACCGCGCTGGCCGAGCGCGAGGCATTGATGGTGCTGGGCGGCGAGCACTACCTGGCGCAGAACGGCCGGCTGGGCTGCGCGGCGGCGCCCATCTTCAGCGGACGCGGCGAGCTGGCCGGCGCGCTCGACATCTCGGGCGAGACCGCGCGCGTGAACCACCACGCCCTGGGCCTGGTGCGCATGGCGGCGCAGCAGGTCGAGCACCGCATGCTGCTGGCCGAAGCCTCGGGCCATGTGCTGCGCTTCCATGCGCGGCCGGCGCTGATCGGCACCGCGCGCGAAGGGCTGATGGTGATCGAGGGCGGGCGCATCGTGGCGGCCAACCGCGTGGCGCTCGACCTGTTCGGCCGTTCGTGGGAAGGCCTGCTCGACCTCGACGCCGAAGATTTCCTGGGCGCGCAGTGGCCGCGCATGGAGCACCGGCGCAGCCTGCTCACGCTGCCGGGCGGGCGGCAGATCGCGACCGTCATGGAGCGCACGGGCACGGCGAACAGCGACACGGGCCGCACCGGCGCGCGGCAGGTGATGGCCGCGAACGCCGCGCCCGTCGACAACGACGACGTGGTGCGCCCATTGCTGGCGCGCGCCGTGCGCGTGCTCAACGAAGGCGTGCCGGTGCTGGTGAACGGCGAGACCGGCAGCGGCAAGGAGGTGTTCTCGCGCCGCCTGCACGCCGCCAGCCGCCGCAGCGCGGGCCCGTTCGTGGCGGTCGATTGCGCCTCGCTGCCCGAGACGCTGATCGAGGCCGAGCTGTTCGGCTACGAAGAAGGCGCCTTCACCGGTGCGCGCCGCAAGGGCATGCCGGGGCGCATCCGCGAAGCGCACGGCGGCGTGCTCTTTCTGGACGAGATCGCCGAGATCCCGCTCGCGCTGCAGACGCGCCTGCTGCGCGTGCTCGAAGGCCGCGTGGTCACGCCGCTGGGCGGCGGCCAGGGCGTGGCGGTCGATTTCGACCTGGTCTGCGCCACGCACGCCGGCCTGCCCGCGCTGGTCGAGGCCGGGCGCTTTCGCGCCGACCTGATGTACCGCGTGGCCGGCTTCACCGTCGCTCTGCCCGCGCTGCACGAACGCGCCGACCGGCGCGCGCTGATCGCGCGGCTGTTTCTCGAATCGGGCGGCGCCGCCAAGCACCTGTGCCTGGAGAACGACGCGCTCGAACGCCTGGCCGCCTACCGCTGGCCCGGCAACGTGCGTGAGCTGCGCAGCGTGCTGCGCGCCCTCGTGGCGCTGGCCGACCCGGGCGATGCGGTGACGGCCGATGCGCTGCCCGCGCACCTGCACGACGCCGCGCCCTTTGCCGACTTCAGCGAAGCCACGGCGTCGCAACCCAACGCGCCCCTGCAGACCATCACGCGCCACGCCATCGACGAAGCCCTGCGGGCCTGCGACCACGACGTGGCGCGCGCGGCCCGCCGGCTCGGCGTTCACCGCAGCACCGTGTACCGCCATCTCGCGCGCCAGCGCCCGCCCGCGGGCAACACCAAAGACTGACTTGCCCGCACGCGCGGGACCGGCCAGACTTTGCGCATGGCCCTGCCCCCGCATTCATGACCACCGGCAAATCCGCGCGCAAGCTCTCGGCCGTGCCGTCCACCTTGCGGATTCCGCTGGCCGCGCGGGCCTCCGGCGATGCGCTCTTTCCGCAGATGGCCGTGCGCGACGCCTACGCCGCCGGCATCCTCGAGCAGATCCGCGACGACGATCACGCCCTGCCCGACGACCGCACGACCATCTACGGCATCCTCGCGCGCACGCGGCGCTTTCGCAGCCTGGCGCAGGACTTCCTCAAGCTGCACCCGGGCGCGCGCGTCGTGAACATGGGCTGCGGCCTGAGCCACTACTTCCAATGGCTGGACGACGGCAAGTCGCGCATGACCGACGCCGACCTGCCCGAGGTGCTGGCCCTGCGCCGCGAGCTGCTGCCCGAAACGCATCCGCGCCACGACCTGCGCGAACTCGACCTCACGGCGCCCGGCTGGTGGGAGCAGCTCGGCCTGCCGCGCAAGCGCCAGGCGCAGCCGGTCTTCCTGTTCACCGAGGGCGTGCTGATGTACCTCACGCCCGAGCAGGTGAACGCGGTGTTCGCTACCTTCGGCGAACGCGCGCCTGCGGGCTCGGTGCTGGCCTTCGATGCGATGTGCTGGCTGGCCGTGGGCCGCGCGCGTCAGCATCCGTCGGTGCGCGCGACCGGTGCGGAGTTCCAGTGGGGCCTGCGCCGCTACGAAGACCTCACGCAGCCCCATCCGCGCCTGCACCTGGACGGCACCTACCGCGTGATGGAAGGCTACGGCTGGCCCTACACGCTGTTCGCGCCGATGGTGCTGTTCTTTCTCGGCGTGCCGATCTATGCGGTGTACGCGCTGAGGGCGAAGGACTAGGGCTGCGTCAGGCGAAAGGCACGCTGCGCCACGGGCTGCGCGTGTCGCTCAGCAGCAGGCGGTTGGTGCGCAGCAGGTGCTCTTCGCGCGCGTCGGAGTACTGCCAGATCAGGCCCGCCGCGATGTACGCGGCGCTCACCTGCGACCAGCTGGCATAGGCCGCGCGCACCTGCGATGCCAGGCCGCCCGCAAAGTCCGCGAACTCCGCGCGGTCGATGAAGCCCAGCTGCACGGCCCAGCGCGACAGGTTGACCAGGCGCACCGCGTCCCAGGCCACCAGGTTCGTCAGCTGATCCGGCGCCACGCCGAAGTGCTTGCGCAGGGCGCTGACCCAGCTCTGGCTGCCCGTCATCAGCTGGCTCAGCTCGGCGCTCGAGTGCCCGGTCTGCGCGGACAGCGCCCGCATGTCCAGGTGCTCGCGCGCCTTGATCTGGAAGAACGCGGGAAACCACGCGTCCATGACCAGGCGCAGCACGCCCGGCGTGGACTGCACCGCCGCATCGATCGCGCCGATGGCCTTCCAGGCCGGCAGGTACTTCGCGCGCTGCCCTTCCTCGGTCAGCCAGCGCGCGGTCTGCTCGAAGCTCGCGCGGTCGCTCACGTTCCACACCTGCGCGATGCCTTCGCGCAAGGTGTCGTTGTCCTTGCCGGTGAGCACCGCGTTCACGCAGTCGCCGTTGAAGGCCGACAGCGGCGTGCTCAGCGTGACCAACCATTGCTCCTGCGCGGAAAGCGCGGGCGCTGCGGCGTCGAACTTGAGCTTGTCGTTGTCGAGCATCGCGTGCGCGAGCGTGTCCTTGAACCCCATGAAAACCCCTCCGAAATTTGTTGAATGCCGCGTGGGCGAATCAGGCCTTCGATTGCAGGCGCGCGATCTCCTGCTGCAGGAACGCGAGGAAGGGTGCGCGCAGCGATTCCTTCATGTGCGCCGGCAGCGCCATCGGCGGGGTCGAGCCTGTCAGCAACTGGTCGCCCTTCTCTCCGATCTGCAACGCGCGCACCTCCACCCGCTCCAGCGCGATGCGCAGCGGCGACTCCATCAGGTCCTTGCCGTACAGCGCCTGCGCAGTAAGAGCCACGCCGTAGGGGCCGCCGAACAGCGGAAAGTCGGCCAGCGCGAACTGCAGCGTCTCGCCCGCCGGAATCTGGAATTTGTCCGTCACCTTGCCCAGCTTCTTGGCCAGCTTCGGGTTGGCGGGGTCGAGCAAGGTGTCGGTCGCGCCGTGGTCGGCCACCAGCTCGGCCAGCGTCCAGACGCGCTGCTGCGCCTGCCGCTGGCTGCCGTTTTCTGCGTGGTACGCGAGCACCGCCGCGACCGTCGGCGCCAGCAGCTCGCCGCAGCGTTTGAGCAGCACCGGCTCGGGCGCGTCGGCCACGCCGGACCAGTCTTTCCACGCCTTGTAGCGCGCCAGCAGCGTCGAGACGAACGAAGGTGCGTCGTCCGCGCGCGCCGGCAAGGCATGGCCCTGCGCCGGCGGCGGCGCCGCGGACAGCACGGTGAAGTCGTCCTGCACGTACACCGCCTGGTCGGTCAGCAGCAGGCCTTGCGAGGTGCGCTTGCCGCTGAGCCGGTTCATGGCGTGGTAGCCGAGGAAGAAGAGCGGAATCTCGTCGCCCAGCCACGGCCTGGGCAGGTACATCTGCTCGACCGCCTGCGCGAACACCTGCGGCGCATCCTCGTGATCGGGGTGGTCCGCTTGGTCGGGCAGGAAGGCAAAGGCCGACAGGTCGGCATGCAACGGTGCCTGCACCTGTTGCTGCACGCGTGCGCGCAAGGCATCTCCGTGGCGCGCGCGTTCGGGCGGCAATGCGCCCAGGTGATCGGTAAACGACGAAAAAACGAATGACATGCTGAATCTCTCCCTGAAACCGTGGTTGTGAATGGGTAAGCGGCCCGGCATCTGCTTCCGTGGGCCATGCACGGCAGATCGGCCGTGACCGCGGCGTGTCCTGGAAGGACACCGCCGCAACGCCGGCCCAAGGGAAGTGTTCCCCGGCGGCTCACGGACTGGATGATCACGCGCCCCCATGTCAGGAGCGCGGCCATGCTACTGGGAAGCGTCGCCTGGCATTCTGACGAATTCTGAGAGGCCGCGCGATCACGCCATCGGGTCGCTAGCATCAGCGCATCTTCAAACCGTGGCCGCACCGCGACACGCCACACACGGGAGTCAAACGAATGGGTACATGGTCGACAGCAGGCTTCGGCAACGACGAGGCACTCGATTGGCTGGCTGAACTGCAGGAAGCCGACGACGCGCTCGCCTTCATCCGCGAGACGCTGGATTCAGGTTCCACCGAAGGTACCGTCGCCGCGGCCGAAGTGCTGGCGCTGCTCGCCGGACACGGCAGCGCCGACGCGCACCCGGACGCCGTCGACTGGTGCGCCGGCAAGGCCGCGCCGCCCACCGACCTGCGCCATGCCGCCGCCGACGCGCTGCAGGCCATCCTCGACGACCCCGACGCGGACGGCCACGACACCTGGGCCGAGTTGGGCGAGGACGACGAGGACTATCTCGCGTGGCTCGCCAACCTGAAGAGCCTGCAGGTCCGGCTGCGCGGCTGAACCACGCTGAACGCGCCCGGCGTTCCGGCCAAAGCGTGCGCCGTGTTACGTAACGAGTGGCGACAGCTGCCCGTTTTGCACCATTGGCCTGACAGGGCCATTCGCACAAAAATCGTTTCGAATCAAAGAGATACGGCGTTTTCGGCCCGTCGTTGACGGCCGAAGTCGAAGGCGGCACGCATGTTGCCCTCTGTAGTCATTTATTTGACGAGGAGGCCGCATGACCACCACCGTATCGCCGATCGCTTCGATCCCCGCCGCCGCCGAAAGCGGCGCTCCCGTGGTGCTTGCACAGGCCAGCGTCACGCCCCTGGGCCCTGTCGGGTCGAGCGCCCCCATGGCCGCGCCCGCCGGGCCGACCAGCCTGGGCACCCTGTCCAACGCCACGCCCGGCACGGTCGTCATGCGCGACGGATTTCGCATGCCGGTGGACGGCAACCAGACCCTCATCGCCGGCGACCGCGTGATCGTGCCCGACGGCGGGCAGGCCAACGTGCTCTTCCCCGGCTCGGCCACCAACAAGGCGCCGCTGGCCGGTGTGTTCGCGGGCGGCACCGACGCCACCATCACCTCGACCAAGCTGTCCAGTGGCCTGGAGCAGGTGAACGTCGACGTGGCCGCCGGCAACCTCGATGTCACCTCGCCCGACAGCGACGCGGAAGCCGCGGCACTCGCCGTGAGCAAGAAGACCGCAGCCGGCAGCGGCATCGGCCTGGGCGAATTCGCACTCGGCGCGCTGGGCGCCATCGGCCTGGGCGCCGCGCTGAGCGGCGGTGGCGGCGGCGACGGCGGCGGGTTCCCGCTGTTCGTCTCGGGCATCGGCGACAGCGACGCGGATGCCGATTCGGATGCCGATGCAGACGCCGACGCCGACTCGGATGCAGACGCCGATGCCGATGCCGATTCGGACGCCGACGCGGATTCGGATGCAGACGCCGACGCTGATGCGGACGCCGATTCGGACGCGGATGCCGATGCCGACGCAGACCACCTGCTCGATCCGGGCGACGGCCTCGCCGGGCACCTGCTGGGCGCCCTCGACAACGCGCTCGGCCTGGGCGGCGGTGCGGCCAACGTGCGCAGCGCCTCCGGCTCGTCGGGCACGCTGGCCTCGCTGATGCCGGTGGCCGACGGCCTCACCGACCTCGTCGACGACCTGCTCTCGCCGGTCACCGGCGAGGAGTTCAAGCCCAACGATCCCAATGAGTTCGAACCGGTGGACAACGCGGTCGAAAACATCGCCGTTCACGTGGGCGGCGTGCTGACCCCGGTGGTCGACGGCCTGCTCGGCGATGGCCTGACCGACGCCCTCGTCGGCTCGCTGATCGGCCAGGTCGACTACCTGACCGACGCGCTGGGCAATGCGCTGGAGAACGTGCTGGGCAGCGAAGGCCTGCTCGGCGGCATCACCACCCCGCTGGGCCTGGACGGCCTCGTGGACGACCTGCTCGGCACGGACGGTGTCGTCGGCCAGGTGCTCGAGGGGCTGCTGGGTGACGGCAGCCTGCTGGGCAGCGTGCTCGGCGAAGACGGGTTGATCGGGCAGTTGCTGGGGGATGACGGGCTGCTCGGTGGCGTGCTGGGCGATGGCGGTTTGCTGGGTGGCGTCCTCGGCGGCGAAGGCGGCTTGTTGGGCGGTGTGCTGGGTGACGACGGCCTGTTGGGTGGCCTGCTCGGTGGCGACGGGGGCCTGCTCGGCGGTGTGCTGGGCGATGACGGCCTGCTGGGTGGTGTCCTCGGCGGCGAAGGCGGCTTGCTTGGCGGCGTGCTGGGTGACAACGGCCTGCTGGGCGGCTTGCTCGGTGGCGATGGCGGCCTGCTCGGCGGTGTGCTCGGCGACGACGGATTGCTGGGCGGTGTTCTCGGCGGCGAAGGCGGCTTGCTCGGCGGCGTGCTGGGTGATGACGGCCTGCTGGGCGGCCTCCTCGGCGGCGAGGGCGGTCTGCTTGGCGGCGTGCTGGGCGACGACGGCCTGGTCAACGGCCTCCTCGGTGACGAAGGCATCCTGGGCGGCGTGCTCGGCGGCGACGGCGCCCTGTCCGGCCTGCTCGGCAGCGAGGGCCTCACCGGCGGACTGCTCGGTGGCAACGGGCTCGTGGACAGCCTGCTCGGCCCCGACGGCGCAGTCGGCTCCCTGCTGAACGCGACCCCGCTGGCCGGCCTGCTCGGCGGCGAAGACGGCTTGCTCAGCGGCCTGGTGGGCGATGACGGGCTCCTGGGTGGCGTCCTCGGTGACGACGGCCTGCTGGGCGGTGTGCTGGGCGACGACGGCATCCTCGGTGCCGAAGGCCCGGTCGGCGGCCTGTTGAATGGCGTCCTTGGTGGCGACGGCGGCGGCTTGCTCGGCGGTGTGCTGGGTGACGATGGCTTGTTGGGCGGACTGCTCGGCGGCGACGGTGGTCTGCTCGGCGGCGTGCTGGGTGACGACGGCCTTCTGGGCGGCGTCCTCGGTGGCGACGGTGGCCTGCTCGGCGGTGTGCTGGGTGACGACGGCCTGCTGGGTGGTGTCCTCGGTGGTGAGGGAGGCCTGCTCGGCGGCTTGCTGGGTGACGAAGGCCTTCTGGGCAGCCTGCTCGGCGGCGGCGACGGCGGATTGCTTGGCGGCGTGCTGGGTGACGACGGCTTGCTGGGCGGTGTCCTCGGCGGCGACGGTGGTCTGCTCGGTGGATTGCTGGGCGACGACGGCTTGCTGGGTGGTGTCCTCGGTGGCGACGGTGGTTTGCTCGGCGGCGTGCTCGGTGACGACGGCCTCCTGGGTGGTGTCCTCGGTGGCGACGGTGGTTTGCTCGGCGGCGTGCTCGGTGACGACGGCCTCCTGGGTGGCGTCCTCGGCGGTGACGGCGGTCTGCTCGGCAGTGTGCTGGGTGACGACGGTCTCCTGGGCGGCGTCCTCGGCGGTGACGGTGGTTTGCTCGGCGGCGTGCTCGGTGACGACGGCCTCCTGGGTGGCGTTCTCGGCGGAGACGGCGGTTTGCTCGGTGACGACGGCCTCCTGGGTGGCGTTCTCGGCGGCGACGGTGGTCTGCTTGGCGGCGTGCTCGGTGACGACGGCCTGCTGGGCGGCGTCCTCGGTGGCGGCGAAGGCGGCTTGCTCGGCGGCATCGTCGGCGAAGACGGCCTCGTGGGCAGCCTGCTCGGCGGCTTGCTCGGAGGCAAGAGCCCCGTCGCGGACATCCTGGAGCCGGTGTCGTCGGTGCTCTGCCATGCAAGCGATGCCGTGGCACCGGTCGTGGCCGAGGCCACGCAAGCCGCATCCGGCGCCGCGGTGCCCGCGGCCGACATCCTGGCCGGCGCCAGCTCGGCAGTTGCCCCGGTGGTCGCCGAGGTGGTGAACACCGTCGAGCACGCGGTCACGCCGCTGGTGTGTGAGGTCGTGGCCCCGATCACCAGCCTGTTTGACCACAGCGGCACAGGCTCCGCGCTGGCGCCCGTGACGAACATCCTGCACGGCCTGCTGGGCTGACCGAAGGCGGGAGCGGCCGGCAACGGCCCTCCCCTTCACACGCTTTCTCACGCACCGCAGGCGCGGCGCCCGCTCCGGCGCGCCGCGCCTTCGCATGCCTGCCGTGCACAATTGGCGCTCCCCCGAGCCCCTTTGCCCCACGCCGCGCATGCGAATCCACGAACTGAAACGACGACTCCGCGAGGCCGGGGCCGGCCCCAGCCACGAGCAGCGCATCCTGCGGCTGTGGTCGCACGCGCTGCCGCGCAACAGCGGCAGGCGCCTGCCGGCCACGTTCTTCCCGTCGTCACTGATGGACGCCCTGCCGGCCATCGAAGCCGAACTGGCGGGCCTGGCGCGCATCCATGCGGTTCACCCTGGCGCCGACGGCTCCGAGCGATTGCTCGTTGCGCTGGCCGACGGCCAGACGGTGGAAAGCGTGCTGCTGCCGCGCGACGGCCTGTGCGTCTCCTCGCAGGTCGGCTGCGCCGTCGGGTGCCAGTTCTGCATGACGGGCCGCGACGGCCTGCTGCGCCAGGTCGAAAGCGCCGAGATCATTGCGCAGGTGGCGCTCGCACGCCTGCGCCGGCCCGTGCGCAAGGTGGTGTTCATGGGCATGGGCGAACCGGCGCACAACCTGGACAACGTGATCGAGGCCATCGAGCTGCTCGGCACGGTCGGCAACATCGGCCACAAGAACCTGGTGTTCTCCACCGTCGGCGATCCGCGCGTGTTCGAGCGGCTGCTGCAGGCGCGCGTGCGGCCCGCGCTGGCGCTCTCGCTACACACGACCGATGCGGCGCTGCGCCGCAAGCTCCTGCCGCGCGCGCCGAACCTGACGCCCGAAGCCCTCATCGACGCGGGCGAGCACTACGCCCGCGCCACCGGCTACCCGATCCAGTACCAGTGGACACTGCTCGAAGGCGTGAACGACGGGCCCGAAGAAGTCGAAGGCATCGTGCGGTTGCTCTCGGGCAAGTACGGCGTGCTGAACATGATCCCGTTCAACACGGTGGAGGGCGTGGACTTCGGCCGCCCGTCGCGCGAGCGCTGCGAGCAGATGGCCCGCACGCTGCACGAACGCGGCATCCTCACGAAGCTGCGCTACTCGGCCGGCCAGGACGTCGACGGCGGCTGCGGCCAGCTGCGGGCACGCGCGGCCGAGGTGCGGGTGACGGTGCCGATCCGCCGCGCCGACGACCGGCTCAGCTGAGCGAGGCCATCCAGTCCCACACTGCGCCGGGCGCCTCGACCATCACGTTGTGGCCGTGCGGGCCCAGGTCGCGGGCGTCGGGGTCGAGAGAGCGGGTCTGTTCCATCGTCACCAGCGCGTCGTGCCGACCCTGCCCGAGGTGGACGGGGCAGCGCGCCAGGCCGACGAGTTCGGACAGCGGCGGCTTGCCCACGGCATTGGCGCGCGGATCCATGGCGAGGCGCCATCCCTCGCCATCTTGCGCAACGCCGCGCGCCACGACGGGCGCCGCTGCATCGACGATCCCCGCGAGACCGGAGACTTTCAGATAGCGGTCCCGAGCCTCTTCTTCCGTAGCGAACTTCTTCGCGGGCTGCGTCGCCAGCGTCTCCATGCGGCGGACCTCTTCATCGCTCCACGCGACCTTGATGCCGGCCGCGAACACCCGGTGCGGCACGACGCCGAACCACCCCGTCGCGAGCGCCAGGCCGATCACACCGCCCTGCGAATGTCCGAGCATCACGAGTCGGCCTTCGGGCTGCAGATGCGGCAGCACCGCACGCGCCACGGTCGCCGCGTGCTGACCGATGGCGTAAGAGGTCTGTCGGTCCGATGTGCCATGCCCAGGCAGGTCGAGCGCCAGCCAACGACCGCGCCATCGCGTACCCGCCTGCGCGCACAGCGGCGCCCACACCGCGCCTGTCGCGCCCATGCCGTGCAGCAGCACCAGCAGGTCCGGGCCTTCGCCGCCTTGTTCCGTGTACATGTCCTTTGTCTCCTGGCACTTTCGATGGCGCGAGAATACCCGGCGACGCCCCGAAAAGGGCCCGATCGGCACCCGCTGCCGCAAGACAGCGCGGGGCCTTGTCCGGCCCCGTTTGCGCGGAATGGCTGACGCGCCGTACCCTGTGGTCCGAGGCATGCTTGGCGTTGTTTTTCCCCCGTCTCCCCGACGCTTCTCTTTTCCCTTCTCCTCCAAAGGCTTTCGCCGCCCCTCAAGAACCCATGCTTGATCGCCGATCCTTCCTCGCCGCCGGCAGTGCCGCCGCCGCACTCGCCGCCCTGGGACTGCCCGAAGAGGCACTGGCCGCCAACGGCCTGCAACTGAGCCAGCCGGCGCCCTTCTCCTTCGATGCGCTCGTCGCGCAGGCCAAGCGCCTCGCGGCCCGCCCCTACACCGCCGCCGCGCCGCTGGCGCCGCAGGTGCTGGAGCGCATCGACTACGACGCGCACGGCAAGATCCGCTTCGACCCCGCCAACGCCCTCTTCCGCGACGGGCCCGGCGCGTTTCCCGTCACGTTCTTCCACCTCGGCCGCTTCTTCCAGACGCCGGTGCGCATGCACGTGCTGGAGACCGCCGGCGGCGACAGCTTTGCGCGCGAGGTGCTCTACAGCCCCACGTACTTCTCGATGCCCCCTGACAGCCCCGCGCGCGCACTGCCCGAAGGCGCCGGCTTCGCGGGCTTTCGCCTGCAGGAAAGCCGTCTGGGCGACCAGGGCAAGCTCGACTGGCAGAAGAACGACTGGGTCGCCTTTCTCGGCGCCTCGTACTTCCGCGCCATCGGCGAGCTCTACCAATACGGTTTGTCGGCGCGCGGCATCGCGCTCGACGTCGCGGTGCCCGACAAGCCCGAGGAGTTTCCGAACTTCACGCGCTTCTATTTCGAGACGCCGGCCGCGGGCAACACCACCTCGATGACCGTCTACGCGCTGCTCGAGGGGCCCAGCGTCACGGGCGTGTTCAAGTTCGTCATGCAGCGCGGCAAGGCTGTGATCATGGACATCGATGCGCGCATCTTTCTGCGCCGCGACGTGTCGCGCCTGGGCCTGGTGCCGCTCACGTCGATGTACTGGTACTCGGAAACCATCAAGCCCACCGCCATCGACTGGCGCCCCGAGGTGCACGACTCCGACGGCCTCGCGATCTGGAACGGCGCGGGCGAGCGCATCTGGCGCCCGCTCAACAACCCCACGCAGACCCGCGCCTCCGCCTTCGCCGACACCCGGCCGCGCGGCTTCGGCCTGCTGCAGCGCGACCGCAACTTCGACCACTACCAGGATGGCGTCAACTACGAGAAGCGCCCCAGCCTGTGGATCGAACCGCTGGGCGACTGGGGCGAAGGCTCGGTCCAACTCATCGAGATCCCGACCGACGACGAGATCCACGACAACACCGTCGCCTTCTGGGTGCCCAAGGCCGATGCCAAGGCGGGTGCGAGCTACAGCCTGCAATACCGGCTGCACTGGACCGACCAGGAGCCCTTTCCGTCACCGCTCGCGCGCTGCGTCGCCACCCGCATCGGCCGCGGCGGCCAACCGGGCCAGCCGCGCCCGCAAGGCGTGCGCAAATTCATGGTGGAGTTCATCGGACAGCCGCTCACCACCGTGCCCTTCGGCGTCAAGCCCGAACTGGTGCTCACCGCGCCGCGCGGCAAGTTCTCCTACGTCTTCGCCGAAGCCGTGCCGAATGGCGTGCCGGGCCACTGGCGCGCGCAGTTCGACTTCACGCCCGAGGGCACGGAGCCAGTAGACATGCGGCTGTATCTGAAGAACGGGGATCAGACGTTGACGGAGACCTGGCTGTATCAGTACCAGCCGGGGTGAGTGGGAGCCCCGGACGGCAAGGCAGGCCGCGGGGCATCCGCAGCAGCCAAATTTCGAGATCTGACAAGGGTCGATGCTGTGGGCAGTGACCTGCCTCAGCCTCGGAAGCGAAGCCAGAGTTCGTTGATTCGCAGTGCTACGGATGCCCAATGGCGAGATCAGACACGCTTACATCCTCGGGCAATCCGATGCCCCGTCCAGACACTTCCACCGGATGTCTGCAACGACTACGCCAGCCAACATGGTCGACGGATGAGGAAATCGGTCTCCCTTGAGCACCCTGGCGGTTCGATTCCAAATGTTGAATGCGTCGGCCAGCGCATGGCTGTCGTCCACCCGCGCGACCCAAAGACCCGAATACGGACACGGTGAGCCTCCGTCAAACCACTTGTCGGCACTATCGATAGCTGATTGGCTCTCGACGGAAGACAGATGGGCCTTCTTGGCCCATGCCGAAAAAATGAGACCACCGATGCATCCAGCAATCAGGCCGGCGAGCGCGCCGACAGCCATATAGAAAATACCGAGAACGGCACCAATCGCGTCACCCGCACTGTGCGCACAATCTCCGCATATGGTGAGACCAACACATCCGCCAATGAACGCGCCGATGATCGAAAAAGGAAGCCACAACATATTGCAGCCTCAGTTGATTCGCGCGTTGGTCAGTTGCATGTCTTCGAATTGACTGCCCGTGAAGTCGACCTGCTCGCCCTGCAGGTTGGTCGCACTCACCTGCGTGCCTCGGCATTCGAGCAACTTCAAGCGCGACCACTGGCTCGCATCGAAATTGAGTGCGGTCCAGTTGCAACGGGTGAAGGTGCAATCGCGGAGCGTGCTGGCCTTGAGCTGCGACGCGCTGAAAGTGCAATCGACGAAGGTGCATCCACTGATCGCGATCCGCTGCATGTCGCACTGACTGAAGGAACAGCCGCTGAACTGGCACATGCTCCAGACAGCGTCTTGAAAAGTGGTCGATGTGAAGCTGCTGCCGCTGAAAGCGCTCGACGAGAAAGTGACCAGATTCAGGTCGAGGCCAGCGTAGGCATTGCCGTCGCTCTGACCGGAAAGACCCGCCGGCGCACCGCCTGCGCCCTTTCGCCATTTGTCGTGGTCCTCGATGATTTGTTTAGCGCTCATGGTGCACCTCGAAAAATCCGACTGCACATGAGGGCACCACGCGGCCCAGAAACATCAGAGTGGCGGTGCCATTGCTATGAAGCGTGCGCGTTGGCGCAGCACGGAATGCGGACATGTGTTCCTCCCAGAAGCCGCTCCTGTGGATCAGGAGTCAGGCGGCGGATTGTGGGAGGCCCATGTGCGCAAAAACAGGGGGAAAGAATCGGGCAACTATTGCGTGGCGAGCAGCGTGATGGACTGCACGCACCGCCCATTGCCCAAGCCGGCTCCAACCGGCCGCGACCACTACTTCTTCGTGACCGACACCAGCTCGACTTCGAAATTCAGCGTCGCATTCGGCGGAATCAGGCCGTTGCCCGCACCGCGCGCACCATAAGCAATCGACGCCGGGCAGGTCAGCTTGGCCTTGCCGCCCGGCTTCATCTTCTGCACGCCTTCGGTCCAGCACGGGATCACGCCGTTGAGCGGGAACTCGGTGGGTTCGCCGCGCTTATACGAGCTGTCGAACTCCTTGCCGCTGTCGGGGAAGGTGCCGCGGTAGTGCACCTTGACCACGTCGGTGGCGGCGGGCGATGCGCCGGTGCCTTCCTTGAGCGACTGGTAGATCAGGCCGCTGGGCGTGGTCACGGCGGCGGATTGCGCAAAGGCTGCGGGGATAGCAAAGACGGACACGAGCGCGGCACAGAAAAATGACTTCACGAAACACCTCGGTGGTTGAAAAGCTGCCGATTATGGACAGCCCCCGTGAAGCCCCTGTACGCCGATGTATCCGATGGAACGGCCCTTGCTTTGGGACAGACGCACTGTCACCATCCGCCCAGAGAGGAAGCCCCCATGCGCTCCAACGACGCTTCGCCGGCCCCCGCCGCCGGCACCGGTCATCTCAAGAAAGTCCTCGGTCCCGTCCAGTTGTGGGGCATCGCGGTCGGCCTCGTCATCTCGGGTGAGTACTTTGGTTGTAGCTACGGCTGGAACACGGCCGGCACGCTCGGCTTCCTGGTCGCCACGGTGCTGGTGGCGACGATGTACACGACCTTCATCTTCAGCTTCACCGAGCTCTCGACCGCCATCCCGCACGCGGGCGGCCCCTTCGCTTATGCGCGGCGGGCCTTCGGGCCGCGCGGCGGTTTCGTGGCGGGCTTCGCGACGCTGATCGAGTTCGTCTTCGCGCCGCCAGCCATCGCGCTGGCCATCGGCGCCTACCTCAACGTGCAGTTCCCAGGCATCAACCCGAAGTGGTTCGCGGTCGGGGCCTACGTGGTCTTCATCGGGCTGAACTGGATCGGCATCGGCATCGCGGCGGCGTTCGAGCTGTTCGTCACCGTGCTCGCGATCTTCGAGCTGCTGGTGTTCATGGGCGTGGTCGCGCCGGGCTGGTCGATGGCGAATTTCGTGGCCAACGGATGGGCCGGCGGCAACGTGCTGAACGGCGCAGCGGTGTCGGGCATCTTCGCGTCGATCCCGTTCGCGATCTGGTTCTTCCTGGCCATCGAGGGCGCGGCCATGGCGGCCGAAGAGGCGCGCGATCCGCACCGCACGATTCCGCTGGCCTACACCACCGGCATCGTCACGCTGGTGCTGCTGGCCTTCGGCGTGATGATCTTCGCGGGCGGCGTGGGCGACTGGCGCCAGCTCGCGAACATCAACGACCCGCTGCCTCAGGCGATGAAGGCGGTGGTGGGGGCCAACAGCGGCTGGTTGCACATGCTGGTGTGGATCGGCCTGTTCGGACTGGTCGCCTCGTTCCACGGCATCCTCATGGGCTACTCGCGCCAGATTTTCGCGCTCGCGCGCGCCGGCTACCTGCCGGCCTACTTCGCCGGCCTGAGCCCGCGCTTCGACACGCCGCACCGCGCGCTGCTGGCCGGCGGCGTGGTCGGCATCGCCGCCATCTTCAGCGACGAGTGGGTGCAGTTCGGCGGGCAGACGCTCACCGCCAACATCGTCACCATGGCCGTGCTCGGCGCGATCGTGATGTACCTGGTCTCGATGGCCGCCCTGTTCAAGTTGCGGCGCACCGAACCCGACCTGCTGCGCACCTACCGCGCGCCCTTCTACCCCGTGTTCCCCGCCGTCGCGCTCGGGCTCGGGCTGGTGTGCCTGGGCGCGATGGTCTGGTTCAACCCGATGCTCACGGTGCTGTTCCTCGTTCTGATGGCGGCCGCCTACGGCTACTTCCTGCTCACCTCAGCGCAGCGCGACGCCGCCGCGCCGGACGCGATGCTGTCTTCCACGCCCTGACAAACAGACATGCGCTACCGCACCACCATTGCCGGCCAGGGCTTCGCCTTCGACGATCTGCGGCAGGTGCTCGCCTGCGCCAGCCCCGCGCGCTCGGGCGACTACCTCGCGGGCCTCGGCGCGGCGACCGCGCAGCAGCGCATGGCGGCGCGCCACGTGCTGGCCGATACGCCGCTGAAGCAGTTCCTCACCGAGGCGCTGATTCCCTACGAGCAGGACAACATCACGCGGCTCATCATCGACACGCACGACGCGCAGGCCTTCGCGCCAGTCGCGCACCTCACGGTCGGCGACTTCCGCAACTGGCTGCTGTCCGAGCAGGCCACCACCGAGGCGCTCGCCGCGCTGGCACCGGGCCTCACGCCCGAGATGGTGGCGGCCGTGTCCAAGCTCATGCGCAACCAGGACCTGGTCGCGGTCGCGAAGAAGTGCCACGTGGTCACGCGCTTTCGCGACACCATCGGCCTGCCCGGCCACCTGGCCGTGCGCCTGCAGCCCAACCACCCCACCGACGACCTGCGCGGCGTGGCTGCCTCCACGCTCGACGGCCTGCTCTACGGTGCGGGCGACGCGGTGATCGGCATCAACCCCGTGTCCGACAGCCTGCCGGTGCTCGGGCGCCTGCTGCACATGCTCGACGAGGTGATCCAGCGCTTCGAAATCCCCACGCAAAGCTGCGTGCTCACGCACGTGACCAACACGCTGAAGCTCGCCGAGGCCGGCGCACCGGTCGACCTCGTGTTCCAGTCGATCGCGGGCACCGAGAAAGCGAACCTCTCGTTCGGCGTGACGCCCGCGCTGCTCGACGAGGCCCATGCCGCGGCGCAGTCGCTCGCGCGCGGCACCGTCGGCAACAACCTCATGTACTTCGAGACCGGCCAGGGCAGCGCGCTCTCGGCCAACGCCCACTTCGGCGTCGACCAGCAGACCTGCGAGGTGCGCGCCTATGCGCTGGCGCGGCGCTACCGGCCGCTGCTCATCAACACCGTGGTCGGCTTCATCGGCCCCGAGTACCTGTACGACGGCAAGCAGATCATCCGCGCCGGTCTCGAAGACCACTTCAGCGGCAAGCTGATGGGCCTGCCGATCGGCTGCGACATCTGCTACACCAACCACGCCGAAGCCGACCAGGACGACATGGACACGCTGCTCGTGCTGCTGGGCACGGCGGGCATCAACTTCATCATGGGCATCCCGGGCGCGGACGACGTGATGCTCAACTACCAGAGCACCTCGTTCCACGACGCCCTCTTCCTGCGCGAAACGCTGGGCCTGAAGCGCGCGCCCGAGTTCGAGGCCTGGCTGCAGCGCATGCAGCTCACCGACACCGCCGGGCGGCTCGCACCGCCCACGGCCAACCGGTTGCTGAGCGACATGGGCGGACTGTCCGCGCTGGCGCCATGAGCGATTCGCCGGTCACCCCCAACCCCTGGGCGCAATGGCGCGCCGCCACGCCCGCGCGGCTCGCGCTGGGCCGCGCCGGTGCCGGCATGCCCACCGACGAGACGCTGCGCTTCGGCTGGGCCCACGCGATGGCGCGCGACGCGATCCATGCCGCACTGGATGTCGACGCGCTCGATGCCGCACTGCGCGCGGACCAGTGGGACGTGGATCGCGTGCGCAGCCGCGCGCCCGACCGCACCACCTACCTGCGCCGCCCCGACCTGGGCCGCCAGCTCGATGCCGAAGACGCCGCGCGCCTGCGCGACGGCCGACCTGCGGGCGGCTGCGACGTCTGCTTCGTGATCGGTGACGGCCTCTCCTCGCTCGCCGTCGCCCGCCACGCCGTGCCGCTGCTCGCGGCGCTGCGCCCGCAGCTGCCGCCCGGCACGCGCCTGTCGCCCGTGTTCATCGCCACGCAGGCGCGCGTGGCGCTGGCCGACGAACTGGGCGAAGCGGTCGGCGCGGCGCTGTCGGTCATGCTGATCGGCGAACGCCCGGGCCTGAGCTCGCCCGACAGCCTCGGCATCTACCTGACCCATTCGCCACGCCGCGGTCGACACGACGCCGAGCGCAACTGCATCTCGAACGTGCGGCCCGAGGGGCTGTCGTACGCGCAGGCCGCCTTCAAGCTCGCGTGGCTGGTGCGCGAATCGCTGCGCCGGGGGCTGAGCGGTGTGGGGCTCAAGGACGAGAGTGACCTGGCGGTGCTGGCTGCAGGCCCGGACGCCGTTGCCTATGATCCCGGGACCGATCCCCAGGAGACATAGCAATGAACGCCCCCCGCTACCCCCTCGCCGAACTGAAAGACCTGCCCGACGACATCCGCACCGCGATCCTTGCCGTGCAGGAAAAGGCCGGTTTCGTGCCCAACGTGTTCCTCGGCCTTGCGCGCCGCCCTGCCGAGTGGCGTGCCTTCTTCGCGTACCACGACGCGCTGATGCTGAAGGAAGAAGGCTCGCTCACCAAGGGCGACCGCGAGATGATCGTCACCGCCACCAGCGCGGTCAACCAATGCCTGTACTGCGTGGTGGCGCACGGCGCGTTGCTGCGCATCTACGAGAAGAAACCGCTGGTGGCCGACCAGGTGGCGGTGAACTACCGCAAGGCCGACATCACGCAGCGCCAGCGCGCGATGCTCGACTTTGCGATGAAGGTCTGCGAACGCTCGCACGAGATCGATGACCGCGACTTCGGGCCGCTGCACGCGCACGGCTTCGACGACGAGGACATCTGGGACATCGCGGCCATCACCGCCTTCTTCGGCCTGAGCAACCGCCTGGCCAGCTTCAGCGGCATGCAGCCGAACCCGGAGTTCTTCCTGATGGGCCGGTTGCCGCGCGAAAAGAAGTAAGAAGCCGAAGCTGCGGGCGGGCTCAGGCCTTGCCGCGGCACGAGGCCAGCGCATCGAGCGCGGGCTTGTAGGTGGGCGTGGCCACGTCCATGAGGCCCAGCACCGTGTGATAGAGGTTGTCGTGCGTGAGCGGCGCGTCCAGGCCCGCCTCCATGCACGAGCGCGAGAGCTTGCGGCGCTCGCTCATGCCGTCGCCGAACCAGGTGACCATGGGCACGTGCTTTTGCGCATCGGGCGCGAAGCTGTAGGGCACGCCGTGCAGGAACAGCCCGTACTCGCCCAGCGACTCGCCGTGGTCGCTCATGTACAGCAGCGCCGTGTCGTACTGCTTCGATTGAGTCTGGAGCCAGTCGATGGTCTGGCCGAGGAAATGGTCGGTCTGGGCGATCGAGTTGTCGTAGACGTTCATCAGCTCGGCATGCGCGCACTCGGCCAGCGCGTTGGTCTTGCACTCGGGCGTGAAGCGCTTCAGCTCGGGCGCAGAGCGCTTGTAGTAGGCCGGGCCGTGGCTGCCCATCTGGTGCATCACGAGCACGACGCCCTTGGCACGCCGCTCGGCGGGCAGCGCGGCGATGCGTTCATCGAGACCCTTGAGCATCACGTTGTCGAGGCACTCCTCGCCGTCGCACAGGGCCTTCTTGGTGGCCGCGTCGAGCCCGTCGAAGGCCGAGGCGTTGGGGATGCGCGCGCACACGCCCTTGCAGCCGGCCTGGTTATCGAGCCAGAACACGGCCAGGCCCGAGGCCTGCAGCACGTCCATGAGGTTCTCGTACTCGTCCTTGCGCGACTCGTAGCCGCTCTTGCCCAGGGGCGAGAACATGCAGGGCACCGAGGCCAGCGTGTTGGTGCCACACGAGCGCACCTCGCGGTAACTCAGCACGTTGCGCTTCGCCAGCTCGGGCGTGGTGTCGCGGGCGTAGCCGTTCAGGCCGAAGTGGTCGGAACGCGCGGTCTCGCCCACCACCACCACGAACAGCGGCGGCCGTTTCTGCGCCGCATAGCTCGCGCCCAGCGCCGTGCCTGCGGTGATCGGGATCAGCTTGCTGCTGCGCTTGAACATCGGCTTGAGCACCACGGCACCAGCCGAGTACAGGCTGGCGATCGGGTTCATCATGTAGCGCAGGTGCACGTTGTTGCGCATCAGCGGCGCGAGCTGCCGGTTCATGGCCACGGCCGTGACCACCGCCACGACGGCGGCCAGCACCAGCAGCAGCGCGTTGCGCCAGACGTGCGACAGCAGCCCCATCGGCACGATGCGCACACGCCAGATCGCCCAGGCCGCGGGCAGCACGACCACGAGCACGTTGAAGGCCATGCGCCCGCTCAGCAGGTCGCGCGCTTCGTTGGGGTCGGTCTGAAACGCGTTCGCGATCATGCTCGGGTCCATCACCACGCGGTACTGGAGCATGTAGTGCTGCGCCACCGCGGCGATCACGACCACGAGCAGCCACAGCGGCTTCATCCAGCGCGACCAGGCGGTGAGCGACAGCATCGCGACGGTGCCGCAGAAGGTGAGCATCCCCAGCGCGGCGATGGTCGGCATGTAAGTGCTGGGCGCGCCGCCCAGGCGGGCCAGGTCGTTCAGCAGCGGCCAGTTGGCGGTGAGGCCGAGGTACAGGCTGAGCCAGACGATCACCTGCCGCGTCGAGCGGGGCTGCGAGATCCAGCGGTCGATGCGTTGCCAGAAAGTGCCGGCGGCGCCCGCATCCGACAGCGGCGCGGGGCGGGATTCAGATCGGCTGGGAGCACGCGCCAGCAGCGCGGAGTCGAGACGCGAAACAGACATGCCGCCAATGTAGGCAGCGCGCCTGAAGAGAGCCTGAACAGTTCATTCAGAGCGCATTCAGGCTCGGCCGATGCGCGCACGGCGCAGCAGCCGCAGGCGCGGGCTGCGCGACACCGCGCGGCCGGCGGGGCGGCTGATGCCGCGCTCCACCACGATCGAGACCAGCGCCGCCAGGATCGCGGCGGCCGTCACGTCGGTCGGGAAATGCAGGCCCAGGTACAGCCGGCTCCAGGCCACCACCACCGCCGCCACCAGGGCCAGCCGCATCGGCGTGCGCCAGGGCAGGCACCACAGCGAGAAGGCGGCGGCGAAGGTGCCGGCCGCATGCAGGCTGGGGAAGCCCGGGCGCGCGCCCTGCGGCACCCACTGGATGCCCAGGCCGTAAAACGCGGGCCGCGGGAACGGCAGCACCGAGCGGAACACGTTCACCACCAGCCACACGACGAGCACGCTGACCAGTGCGGTGAAGAAGGCGTGGCGCCAGCGGCGGTCGAAGGCCGCGGCGGCCGCGATGGACAGCGCCAGCAGCGCCGGCAGCACGTCGGACGCGAACATCGCGAAGCGCAGGCTCCACGCCGGCGCGGAGGCCGAGGCGTTGAGCCAGCTGAACAGGGCGAAATCAAGGGCTTGCATGCAGGGGCGCGGTGCGCTCGATGGGAGGGGACGTGCGGCGGCGCGTCGCCACCAGTTCGATGAGGAAGCCGACCGTCCAGCAGACCCAGGCGGTCCACAGCGTGTGGCTCATGTAGTGCGCGCCGCGCATCTGCTGCGCCACGCCGAGCACGAAGCCGGCGGCCAGCGCCACGCACAGCCACACGACGGCCCCGCGCGGTGCCACGCGCCGCAGCACGAAATACCCGCCGAGGTAAGCGAAGGCGGCCGACGCATGGCCGGCCGGGAAGCAGCCGCCCGGCCCGCCGTCGTCCTGGCCCCAGGCCCAGTGCGACACATAGCGCGCCACGCCGCCGAACTCCTTCAGGTCCCAGGGGCAGCTGGTGTCGCTCAGGTGTTTGATCAGGCTCACGGCCAGCACCGAGGCCAGCACCGTCAGCGCCAGCTGCACGCGGGCGCCCGTGTCCAGGCGCCGCAGCACGCCCACGGGCCAGCGGATGGCGGCGAACAGGCCGATCACCAGCAGCCAGCTGAGGTTTCTCGCGCCCTCGTGCATCACGTGGACCAGGAAGGGGTTCTCGCGCCAGGGAAAGCCCATCGGCGTGCCGGCCAGGCGGGCCAGCGGCAGGTCGCCGCCAAGGGCGTCCCAGATCATCAGCAGGGCCAGGGCAAGCAAGGTCAGGGCTCCGAGACGGAGATGCGGGGTACGACGGGTCATGAAGAAAAACAGGCCTCGGAACAGACTGGCGCGAGCCTACGCACGCGGGATGAACCCAGTCTGAAGCGACCTGAACGATTCCTGACGCGATCGCCAGAGGGGCGGCGCTAGACTTCGAGTTTTTGTAAGGGCCACCGCGTGCGAATCTTGCTGGTCGAAGATGACAGTTCGTTGGCAGACGCGGTCTGCAGCTACCTCGTCGCCAAGGCGTTCGTCGTCGACGTGGCCCCCAGCCTGGCCGAAGCGCGCGGCGCCCTGCTCTCGGTGCAGTACGCGGCGGTGCTGCTCGACCTGCACCTGGGCGACGGCGACGGCCTCTCTTTGCTGCCGCAGGTGCGCGCGCTGCGCGAGCCGCCCATCGTCATCGTGCTCACGGCGCGCGACCAGGTCACCGACCGCATCCGCGGCCTCGACGCCGGCGCCGACGACTACCTCATCAAGCCCTACGACCCGGCCGAGCTGCTCGCGCGGCTGCGCGCCGTGGAGCGCCGACGCAGCGCCAACACCTCGCCGGTGCTGCAGCTGGGCACGCTGGAGATCGACCTGGCCCACGACCGCGTGCGCAAGGACGGCGTGCCCGTCGTGCTCACGCAGAAGGAATGGGCCCTGCTGCGCGTGATGGCCACGCGGCCCGAGCGCATCCACACGCGCGACAACCTGGCCGACGCGCTGTACGGCTTCGGCGACGAGGCCGACAGCAACACGCTCGAGGTGTTCATCAGCCGGCTGCGGCGCAAGCTCGGGCGCAGCCACATCCAGACGCTGCGCGGCCTGGGCTACCGGCTGTCGTTCTCGGCGGACGACGAGGAATGACCGGCACCTTGCTGCGCGACCGCCGCGATTCGCTGGCCGGGCGCCTCACGCGCACACTGATCCTGTGGGTCGGCGGCGTGTGGCTGCTGTGCGTGCTCGCCGTGGTCTGGTACGTGGACCGCGAGATCAACCACAACTTCGACAACGAGCTGGTGGAGGTGTCGCACCGCATGTTCGACATGGCGGTGCAGGAGCTCGAGAAGCTGCGCCTGCGCCATGAAAGCGGCAAGCAGGACACGCCGCTGATCGCACCCAAGCAGCTGTTCTCCGAAGACGCCGTGATGTACCAGGTGGTCGACGTGCACGAGCACGTGCTGCTGCGCTCGGCCGAAGCGCCCGACGACGCCTTCGATGTGCCGCTGGCCGCGGGCTTCGCCAACAACCAGACCTGGCGCATCTACACCGTGCGCCACCCCACGCTGGGCCTGTACTTCCAGGTGGCCGACCCGCTCGACGAACGCCGCCGCGCGCTGAACCGCACGCTGTTCGGCCTCATCATCCCGCTCGGCGCGGTGCTGCCGCTGCTGGCGCTGGTGCTGCGCCGCGTGGCGCGCACCGAGCTGCGCGTGCTGCAGCAGCTGGCCGCCGAGATCGAGAAGCGCAACGGCGCCGACCTGCGCCCCATCACCCTGCCCGGCCTGCCGCAGGAGCTGCGCGCGGTGGGCGACCATGTCAACCGGCTGCTGCAGCGGCTGTCGCAGTCGCTCGACGTGGAGCGCGCGCTGGCCGCCAACGCCGCGCACGAGCTGCGCACGCCGCTGGCCGCCGCGCGCCTGCGGCTGCAGACCGCGCTCGACCACGACCTGAAGCGCACCGACGTCGAAGGCGCGCTGCAGGCGCTGCAGATGCTGAGCCACCGCGCCGAAAAGCTGCTGCAGCTGTCGCGCGCCGAATCGGGTGCCTCGCTCGCGCGGGCGCGGGTCGACCTGGTGCAGCTGGCGGGCACGGTGGCGCAGGAGTTCTGGCAAGACCCGCAGATCAACGAGCGCCTGAAGCTCAAGGTGCCCGACAGTGCGGCGCCCGTGGCCTTCGGCGACGTCGACGCGCTGGCGATCGCGCTGCGCAACCTCGTGGAGAACGCGCTGCGCTACAGCGGCGACGGCCGCGTGACGATCGAGGTGGCGGCGCTGTGCGTGCTGGTGGTGCGCGATGCCGGCCCCGGTGTCAGCGCCGAGCAGCTGCAGTCGCTGCACCAGCGCCATGTGCGCCACGGCTCGGACCGCGCCGGCTACGGCCTGGGCATGTCGATCGTGGGCACCATCGTCGAGAAGCACAACGCGACGCTGGAGCTGGCCTCGCCGCCGCCCGGCATGGCGCGCGGCTTCGAGGCGCGCATCGTGCTGCGGCCGGCCTGAGCCTTTTTCGTAGACGCGTCAGCGCGCCTTCAGTCGCTGACGATCTCGCGCAGCCAGTCGGGCAGCGCCAGCGCCTTCTGCTTCGGAAAGTCGACCCAGATGGTGGTGGCGCCGCCGGCCGCACAGAGCACGTCGGGCGCGTCCTCGCGGACCATGGTGGCCCAGCTTTCGAAGGTGGTGCGCCCCGGGTCGCTCACGTACATCTTGATCCGCACGTTGCCCGGGTACTCGATCTGCCGGTAGAAGTTGCAGAAGGCGTTGACGATCACCATGCCCTCGCCGCCCGGCGTGGGCTCCACGCCGAGCGAGCGGATCCAGTCGATGCGCGCCGTTTCCAGGTAGCGGAAGTAGGTGCCGTTGTTCAGGTGGCCCATGGCGTCCATGTCGCCCCAGCGGATCGGGATCGACATCTCGTACACGAGCTTCTTCTTTTCGGGGATTTCGATTCTCATCGGTGGGCCTTGATGGATGCGAGGATGCCCAGGACGAACAGCGCCGCCGCCACCCACTCGGTGGCCTGCGGCCAGCGGCCGTCCCAGAGGAAGGAATAGAGCAAGGCGAACAGCGTCTCGCTCACGATGAGCTGGCCGCACAGGCTGGCCGAGAGGCGCTGGCTCGCGACGTTCCAGAGAATGGTCGCGAGCCACGACGAGCCGAAACCGCTCGCCAGCGCGATCCAGATGAACAGCATGCCGTCGGGCTGCGACTGCAGCGTGGCGACATCGCTGCCCGCCACCGCCCACAGCAGCAAGGCGCCCAGGCCGGTGGCGATGCCCAGCCAGTTGGCCCAGTCGGCCGCATGCACCTCGCGGTGCCGTTGCAGCCAGGCGGCGTTGAGCAGGCCGTAGACCGTCCAGCTCACCATCGAGCACAGCGCCAGCGCAATGCCCCAGCCGAAGCGCGCGCCGCCTCCACCTGCACCGTGCTGCGCCGACCACGCGCCCCAGATCATCAGCGCGATGCCCGCGCCCGTGAGCAGCAGGCCGGGCAGCAAGGCCCGCATGTGCAGGCCCGCGGGCCGGCCCAGCAGCATCATCCAGACGGGAATGGTGCCGATGATGAGGCTGGGCACCTCGGTGCCCGCCGCCGCGATGCCGAAGGCCAGCAGCAGGTAGTAGCCGCTGAAGCCCAGTACGCTCAGGCCGAGCGCCGCCAGCGCCTGCCGGCCCGTGGGCCAGCGCACGGCCGCGGGCCGCGCGAACACCGCCAGCGCCGACACCGCACCGAACACCGCGAAACGCGCCGCCGTGATGTCGACCATGCCGAAGTGGCCGACCATGCGCGGCGCCACGAACACCAGGCCCCAGAGCGCGCCCGCGCCCAGGCCGGCGGCGATGCCGATCCAGGCCCGGGGGCTCAGATCGCGAACCCGTCGTCGGCGGCGATGACCGCGCCGTTCACGAAATGGCTCTCGCCGCTGGCCAGCAGCACGATCAGGCCGTCGAGGTCTTCGGGCTTGCCCACGCGCTTGCGCGGCAGCATGCTGACCAGCTTGGCACCACCTTCGGTGCTCCAGTGCTCCTCGTTGAGCTCGGTCGTGATGTAGCCCGGGCACAGCGCGTTCACGTTGATGCCGAAGCGGCCCCACTCGAGCGCCATGGCCTTGGTCATCTGCACCACGGTGGCCTTGCTCATGCAGTAGGTGCCGATCTGCGGCATGACCTTCAGCGCCGCTGACGACGCGATGTTGATGATGCGTCCGCCGATGTAGGTGCCCGGCGCCTTGCCTTGGGCGCGCGCCAGCATGCGCTTGCCGACCTCCTGCGCCACGAAGAAGGAGCCCTTCACGTTGGTGTCGAAGATGTAGTCGTAGTCCTCAGGCGTGACGTCCTGCAGGCGCTGCGTGGCGCTCACGCCCGAGTTGTTGACCAGGATGTCGATGGGCCCCACTTCGGTCTCGGCGCGCGCCACGGCGGCCTTGATGCTGCCGATGTCGGTCACGTCGAGCTCGACCACGTGGGCGTCATGGCCCTCGCCTTCGATGCGCGCGCGCAGCTCCTTGAGCTTCTCGACGCGGCGGCTGGCCAGCACCACGGCGGCGCCGGCACGGGCCAGTGTCTTGGCGAACTGGGCGCCCAGTCCGCTGGAGGCGCCGGTGACGAAAGCCACGCGGCCGGAGAGATCGATGCTGTAAGCCATGAGCTGAATCCTGTGGAGTCGCGCAGGTGACGCAGGGTGCCTCGCCTGCGGGCGACAAGGCCACCGCCGGACGCCGCATAAAATGCCCGGCGAACCGGGACGCCCCCGCGCCTCTAAAAATCATTATCGACCCAACCCACATGACGCACGACGAAATCCTCGCCCAGTTCGGCCCTCGCGAAGCCATGGAATACGACGTGGTCGTGGTCGGCGGCGGCCCCGCCGGCCTCTCGACCGCGATCCGCCTCAAGCAGCTCGCCGCCCAGCAGGAGAAGGAAATCTCCGTCGTGGTGCTCGAGAAGGGTTCCGAGCCCGGCGCGCACATCCTGTCGGGCGCCATCATGGACCCGCGCGCGCTCAACGAGCTGCTGCCCGACTGGGAGGAACTCGGCGCCCCGCTGAACCAGCCCGTGACCGACGACGCCATGGTGTTCCTGAGCGAAAAGTCGGGCCTGCGCACGCCCAACGCCTTCCTGCCGGCCTGCTTCCAGAACCACGGTAACTACATCATCAGCCTGGGTGCCTTCACCAAGTGGCTGGCGCAGCAGGCCGAGAACCTGGGCGTGGAAATCTTCCCGGGCTTCCCGGCCGCCGAAGTGCTCTACAACGAGAACGGCTCGGTGCGCGGCGTGGCCACCGGCAACATGGGCGTCGGCAAGGACGGCGAACCCACCGAGAACTTCCAGCTCGGCATGGAGCTGCTGGGCAAGTACACGGTGTTCGCCGAAGGCGCGCGCGGCCACCTGGGCCGCCAGCTGATCGCCAAGTTCAAGCTCGACGAAGGCCGCGACCCGCAGACCTACGGCCTGGGCGTCAAGGAAGTCTGGGAAATCGATCCCAAGCGCCACCAGCCCGGTTTCGTGCTGCACACGGCCGGCTGGCCGATGGACAACAACACCTACGGCGGCGCGTTCCTCTATCACATGGAGGACAACAAGGTCACGATGGGCTTCATCACGGGCCTGGACTACAGCAACCCGTACCTGAGCCCGTTCGAGGAAATGCAGCGCTGGAAGCTGCACCCCAATATCCGCTGGTACCTCGAGGGCGACGAAGCCAAGGGCATCAAGCCCGCCAAGCGCATCGGCTACGGCGCGCGCGCCATCACGGCCGGCGGCCTGATGTCGCTGCCCAAGACGGTGTTCCCGGGCGGCGCGCTGGTCGGCTGCGAAGCCGGCTACCTGAACGTGAGCCGCATCAAGGGCAGCCACGCCGCCATCAAGACCGGCATGCTGTGCGCCGAAGCCGCGTTCGACGCCGTCATGGCCGGCCGCCAGCACGACGAACTCACGGCCTACCCGGTGGCGTTCGAGAAGAGCTGGCTCTACACCGAGCTGAACAAGGCGCGCAACTTCAAGGCCTGGTTCAAGAAGGGCCTGGGCATCGCCACGGTCATGAACGGCGTCGAGCAGTGGCTGCTCAAGGGCCACATCCCATGGACCCTGCGCCGCAACAAGCCCGACCACCAGTACCTGAAGCCGGCCGCCGAGTGCAAGCCCATCGTCTATCCGAAGCCGGACGGCAAGCTCACCTTCGACCGCCTCTCCAGCGTGTTCATCAGCAACACGAACCATGAAGAGCAGCAACCCGCCCACCTGACGCTGAAGGATGCGTCGGTGCCGGTCAACGTCAACCTCGCCAAGTTCGCCGGCCCCGAAAGCCGCTACTGCCCGGCCGGCGTGTACGAGTTCGTGCCCGACGAAGCCAGCGCCGGCAAGGAACGCCTGCAGATCAACGCGCAGAACTGCGTGCACTGCAAGACCTGCGACATCAAGGACCCGACGCAGAACATCGTCTGGGTCACGCCTGAAGGCGGCGGCGGTCCGAACTACGTGGGCATGTAAGCCCCGCAGCGTCGATGCATGAAAGCCCTCTTCGGAGGGCTTTTTTCATGGCGCTTCAGGCGAGGTACGCGGCGACCTCGTCGGGCGTGAGGAAGTGCACCAGCGACACCTGCGGGTTCTGCTCGGCGTGCAGCACGTGGGTGAACCCGGTCCAGCCGCGTGCGGGCTTGTCGTCCGTCTCCAGTGCGACGAGCACCAGCCGCCCCTGCCGGCGCGCGTTCTCGCGCAGCGTGCCTTCGCCCCAGGACCACGCCATGCGGTCCACCAGCTCGCCCTGGGCGAAGGCCGTCGCCTGCAGCCAGAGGAAGGCGGCGGCGTCGCTGTCCTCGTCGCGGCGCGTGCGCGGCGGCTGCCGGATGCCCAGCGTCTGGGCGTGCGTTTCCATCAGGTCCTGCAGCAGCGAGAAGGCGTGGAAGTTGTTGTTGATGCCCTGGACGCGAACGACCATGCCCGCGCGCGACGTCGGCAGCAGAACCACCAGCTCGTCCTCGTACGACAGCTGGGCCGCGGCGCGCAGGAAGTGCAAGGCCTCGAAGGGCAGCGAGTCGTTGGCGTACATCGCCTCGATGTGCGCGAGCAGGCCTGCGTCCGCCACCAGCGACTGGTGGTTGCGCACATCGCGCACCACCATGGTCATGAGCGGCAGCACCAGCAGGTCGACCGCGCGCTGCAGCGCATCGACCTCGAAACGCGCCTGCGGCGACAGCGCCGCGAGCGCCGCTTCGGCGGCCTGCCAGGCGGCGAGTTCTGCCTCGTCCTGCGGCTCCTCCTCGTCCTCATCGGGTTCGTACGGCTGCGCCGCGCAGTAAGGCGCCAGCGACGCCAGCAGGCGCCCCATCAGCTGCCGCACGGCGTCGAACATGAGCTGCGGATCGGCGCCGTTCTCGACCAGCGCGCCGCAGAACACCGCCAGCAACGCGGCCCGGTGCGGATGCAGCTCGCCGAGCCGCGCGATGGCAGCCCGCAGCACCTCGTCCTTCGCCGAGCCCTCCACCACCTCGAAGTAGAGCGCACGGACCTCCGGCCGCTGGAAGAACGAAGCCTGGGTGTCGAGGTCGGCGTCCTGCAGCACAGGCAGTCGCAGGGTGGCGAGGAGATCGGGAGGCAGCATGGGCATGCGCAAATTGTGCGATACCACCGACGCTATCCTCGCGACACAAGGACACAAGGAGACAGGACCCCATGCACATCGTCATCACCGGCGGCGCCGGCTTCCTCGGCGCGCGCCTGGCACGCACCCTCCTGGCCCTGGGCCAGCTCTCGCTCGCCGGCGCGCCCGCCCGCGACATCGCGCGCATCACGCTGGTCGACCGCGCCCCGCCGCCGCCCGACCTCGCGGCCAACGCGCGCATCGCGGCCGCCACCGGCGACCTCAACGCCCAGCTGGCCGACGACGGCGCCACCTTCTGGCGCGAGGCCGACGCGGTGTTCCACCTGGCGGCCGCCGTCAGCGGCGAATGCGAGGCCGACTTCGACCTGGGCATGCGCAGCAACTTCGCCGCCACGCACGGCCTGCTCGAGAAGCTGCGCGCGCTCGGCACGCGGCCGGTGCTGGTGTTCTCCAGCTCGCTCGCCGTGTTCGGCGATTCGCCCGAACAGCCGCTGCCCGCGCTCATCGACGACCACACGCTGCCCACGCCGCAGACCAGCTACGGCATCCAGAAATTCATCGGCGAGCAGCTGGTGGCCGACTACACACGCAAGGGCTTCGTGCAGGGGCGCAGCGTGCGCCTCATGACGGTGAGCGTGCGCCCCGGCCTGCCCAACGGCGCGGCCTCGGGTTTCTTCAGCGGCATGATCCGCGAGCCGCTCGCCGGCCTGCGCGCGGCCTGCCCGGTGCCCGACGAGACGCCCGTGGCCATCGCCTCGCCGGCTCGGACCATCGAAGGCATCGTGCGCGCCGCCGAAGCCAGCGACGCCGACTGGGGTCCGCGCACCGCGCTCAACCTGCCCTCGCTGGCCACCACTGTGGGCGAAATGGCCGCCGCGCTCGAACGCGTGGCCGGCCGCGCCGCCACCGACCTGCTCGACCGCACGCCCGACGCCGCCATCCGCCGCATCGTCAAAACCTGGCCCGGGCGCTTCGACACGCCGCGCGCGCGGGCCCTCGGTCTCACGGCCGACGAGAGCTTCGACGCGGTGATCCGCGCCTACGTCCGTGAAAGTCCCGACGCGGTCAAACTGGTTATTGGTGCATAGTCATTTCCTGACCTGCGCCTGACGCGCTTTCGACCCCCAACTCCCCGGAGACACCATGAAATTCGGCCACATCGCCGCCGCCTGCCTTTCGCTCGCCCTGGGCACCGCCGCCCTCGCGCAGCAACCCACCGTTCTCAAGATCGGCTATGCGACGTCCAAGGAATCGCATTACGGCGTGGGCTCCACCGTGTTCTGCGAAGAGGTCGAGAAGAACACCCAGAACCGCTTCAAGTGCCAGCACTTCGCCAACTCGGCTCTGGGCGGCGAGCGCGAGCAGATCGAGGCAATCCAGCTCGGCACGCAAGACCTGCTGAACACCTCGACCGGCCCCGTGGGCAACTTCGTGCCCGAGGTCAAGATCGTCGACATCCCCTTCCTGTTCCGCGACTACGACCACGCCCGCAAGGTCATGGACGGCCCCATCGGCCAGGACATCCTGACCAAGTTCCCGAGCAAGGGCATCATCGCGCTGGCCTGGACCGAAAACGGCTTCCGCCACATGACGAACAGCAAGCGCGACATCGTCAAGCCCACCGACGCGGCCGGCCTGAAGATGCGCACCATGGAAAACAAGGTGCACATGGACGGCTACCGCACCTTCGGCATCCTGCCCACGCCGATGGCCTTCCCGGAACTGTTCGGCGCGCTGCAGCAAGGCACGGTCGACGGCCAGGAAAACCCGATTCCCGTGATCCTGTCCTCGAAGTTCTCGCAGGTGCAAAAGCACCTGTCGCTCACCGGCCACGTCTACTCGCCGGCGCTGCTGCTGCTGTCGCCCAAGGTGTGGAACAAGCTCTCGGACGCCGACAAGAAGGTGTTCACCGAAGCGGCGAAGAAGGCCTCGATCGCGCAGCGCAAGAAGGTCAACGACGACGAGAACAACGGCATCGCCCAGCTTGAGAAAGACGGCATGAAGGTCACGCGCACCGTCGACGGCGCGGCCTTCCGCGAAGCCCTGAAGCCGGCCTACGTGGGCTACGCCAAGGAATTCGGCGCCGACAACATCAAGAAGATCACGGACGTCAAGTAAGACCGCTCCGCCCCGACCGCGCCCGGCCCGCCTCAGTGGGCCGGGCGCTTCGCATTTCCGACACCACAGAGAACCACAACGTGCAAGCCTTCGAGCGCTACTTTCTCGCCGCCAACCGGTGGGCGCTGATCCTCCTGCTGGCGGCCATGTCCGTCATCATCTTCACCAACGTCGTGCTGCGCTACACCACGAACCAGTCGATCGAATGGGCCGAAGAGGTGTCGCGCCACATGATGATCTGGCTCACCTTCCTGGGCGCCGGGCCGGTGCTGCGCTACGGCGGCCACATCGCCGTCGAGAACCTGCAGGACGCCCTGCCCCGGCCCGCGGCCGTGGCGGTGCGCATCGTGGTGGCCGGGCTGCTGTTCGCCTTCTTCGGCTTCATGGTCTGGTACGGCTGGCTCTACATGGAACGCACGATGTTCCAGCTCACGGCCGTGACGCAGATTCCGTTCGCCTACATCTACAGCGCGATGCTGATCGGCGGCGTGCTGCTGATCGTGCACTGGCTGCTGGTGGTGCGCGGCTACGTGCTGAACCGCGAGTTCGCGTCGGACGCGCATTTCGACGCCAACGCGTCGGCCTCGCTGTAAGGAGCAGACCATGGATGCCAGCATTGTCCTGATCGTCTCCGCCTGCGTGTTCCTGGCCATCGGCGTGCCCGTGGCCTTCGCGCTCGGCCTGGCCACGGCCGCCACCCTGATCCTCGCGGAAAGCTACCCGCTGATGGTGCTGCTGAAGGAAACCTTCACCGGCATCGACAGCTTTCCGCTGATGGCCGTGCCCTTCTTCATCCTGGCCGCCGAGCTCATGAGCGGCGGCTCGCTCACCGAGGTGCTGCTGCGCTTCGCGGGCCAGTTCGTCGGCCACCGCCGTGGCGGGCTGGGCTACACCAACGTCGTGTCGCTGACCTTCTTCTCGGGCATCTCGGGCTCGGCGCTGGCCGACGCGGCCGGCCCCGGCTCGATGCTCATCAAGATGATGGACAAGGCCGGCTACGACCGCTCGTACGCGGCGGCGCTGACGGCCTCCACGGCCATCGTGGGACCGATCATTCCGCCCTCGATCATCATGATCATCTACGCGCTGCAGGACGAGACCGTGTCGGTCGGCCAGCTGTTCGTGGCCGGCATCGTGCCGGGCATCCTGATCGCGGTGGCGATGTGCGTGGTGAACTTCTACGTGTCGAAGAAGCGCAACTACAAGGGCGACGGCCAGACGCCGCCGCTGCGCGAGATTCTCATCACGACGTGGAAGGCGATTCCTGCGATCCTGCTGCCGGTGGTGATCCTGGGCGGCATGCGCGCCGGCTGGTTCACGCCCACCGAGGCTTCGGTGGTGGCGGTGTTCTACGCGCTGGTGTGCGGCAAGTTCATCTACCGCACGCTCGAGTGGAAGATGCTGCCCGACATCCTGTCGCGCTCGGCGCTGCTGTCGGCGTCGGTGCTGATCATCATCGGGCTGTCGGCCTCGTTCGCCTGGGTGCTGACCATCGAGGGCATTCCGCAGCAGATGGCCGAATGGCTCATCAGCATGAACCTCTCGCCGTGGATGTTCCTGATCATCGTCAACGTGTTCCTGCTCCTGTTCGGCATCTTCATCGAGCCGCTGCCGGGCGTGATGGTGCTGGCGCCGATCCTTGCGCCCGTGGCGATCAAGCTGGGCGTCGACCCGGTGCACTTCGCGATGATCGTGATCTTCAACCTCACGCTGGGCATGATCACGCCGCCGGTGGGCGGGCTGCTGTTCGTGACCTGCAACGTGTCGAAGGTGCCGATGTCGGCGCTGGTGAAGGAACTGGTGCCCTTCCTGTGGGCGCACGGCGCGGTGCTGATGCTGCTGACCTTCGTGCCGATGCTGAGCACCTGGCTGCCGCGCGCGCTCGGGTTCAAGTAGCGGCGCAGGCCGCCCCCGTCCGCGCCTGCACTCGCCTCAGGCCGGCGGGTGAAGGTACTGGCTCGGCGGCACGCCGAGCGTGCGGCGGAACATCGCGGTGAAGGCGCTCGGGCTCTCGTAGCCGTGCGCCAGCGCCACCTCCAGGATCGACGCGCCCGCGGCCAGCCGCGGCAGGCTCAGCAGCAGCCGCGCCTGACGGCACCACGCGCCGAAGGTCATGCCAGTTTCGCGTTCGAACAGCCTCGCCAGCGTGCGCGCGTTCATGTGCAGCCGCGCGGCCCAGCCGTCGAGCGTGGCGGGCTGCGCGGGGTCGCGGATCAGCGCCTCGCACAGCGAGGCCAGGCGCGCATGGCGCGGCATCGGCACATGCAGCGACAGCGCGGGCGCGGCCTCGATCTCGTCGAGGATCAGCTCCATCACGCGCTCGTCGCGCCCGCCCGGCGGGTAGTCCAGCGGCAGCGACACGGCCGCCACGATCAGCTCGCGCAGCAACGCGCCCACATGGATCACGCGGCAGTCGGCGCCCAGGTCGGCGCGCGTGCCGGGCTCGACGAAGACGGTGCGCATCTTCACCTCGCCCGCCATGCGGATCTGGTGCGTCATGCCCGGCGGCACCCAGACGCCGCGCCCCGGCGGCACCACCCAGCTGCCGGCTGCGGCGCCGACCATCATCACGCCCGAAATCGCATGAATGAGCTGCCCGCGCCGGTGCGCATGCGGCGGAATGAAGGCGTCGCCCGCCGGATCGGTGGCCAGCACGGCCACGGCGCGCGGGGTCGATTCGCCCTCGTCGGGGCGCAGATTCAGTTTGTCCATTTCACGACGATGTTTGCACATTCATAGCGAGAACATCTTTCCGTGTCTTCCTACGATGGCTTTTCCTCCCTTTTTCTCAAACCGGACATCGAAGAAAGAAGCCATCGCATGAACACGCGCCGACTCGGGCTGCTCACCGGCACCCATGCCGTCAACGACCTCTACCAGGGCCTCGTGCCCGCGCTGCTGCCCTTCATGGTGCTGGAGCGCGGCTACAGCTACACGGCCGTGAGCGGCCTGATGCTGGCGGCCACCGGGCTGTCGAGCGTGGTGCAGCCGCTGTTCGGCCTGTACGCCGACCGCCACCCGCGCGCCTGGCTGGTGCCCGTGGGCTTCCTGTTGGCGGCGCTGGGCGTGGTGCTGGCGGGCCTGAGCCAGAGCTATCTGCTGACCTGGATCGCGGTCGCGCTGTGCGGGCTGGGCATCGCGGCCTACCACCCGCCCGCCACCGTGGCCGCGCGCGCGGCCGGCGGCGCCTCGCAGAAGGCGATGAGCGTGTTCTCGGTGGGCGGCACCATCGGCGCCTCGTTCGCGCCGGTGCTGGCGGCCACGGTGGTCGGTGGCGGCAGCCTGTCGCGCAGCTACCTGCTGGGCATTCCCGCGCTGGCGATGGGCGTGGTGTGGGTCGCGGCCAACGCGCGGCGCGGTGCAGTCGCCAGCAACGCGGCAGCCGCGGCGGCGCGCGCCGCGCAGGCCCGCGCCCAGGTGCTGAAGCCGCACAACGACTGGCGCGCCTTCAGCCTGCTGGTGGCGACCATCGTGGGCTGGTCGATCCCCTACGTCACGGTGCTGTCGATGCTCTCGCTGCGCATCACGCGCGACCTGCACGGCAGCACCTTCCAGGGCGCCGCGGCGCTCACCGCCTTCACCGCCGCAGGGGCCGTGGGCACGCTGGCCGGCGGCTGGCTCGGCGACCGCATCGGGCGCATGGGCACGATCCGCTGCGGCTACCTGCTCGCGCTGCCGGCCATGGCGGGCCTCGTGCTCGCCTCCACGCCCGGCGCGGCGCTGGCCTGCACGGCGTGGCTCGGCATGAGCATGTTCCTGCCCTTCGCCGCGCAGGTGACGCTCGCGCAGGACTACCTGCCGCGCAACCCGGCGACCGCCAGCGGCATCACGCTCGGCCTCGCGCTCTCGGTCGGCGGACTGGTGTCGCCCCTGTTCGGCCTGCTGTCGGATGCGCGCGGACTCGGCGTCACGCTCACGGTGGTGTTGTGCGTGCTGTGCGTCGCAACCGTGCTGGCCTTGCGGCTTCGCAATCGGACGGTGCAGGTGATGGCGGGCGAGGCTGCGGCGGCCTGAGCCCTGCCCCGCGCTCCCGGTGTCCTATGGACGCGCCCTGAACCACGGACCACCGAAATCCGTGGGCGATTCAACGCCGCACGCCTCCTCTTTCACTGCCAGAATCGACGCAAGCTTCGACGTCGAGCCTGACAGACAAGAAGAAGGAAAGAGAAGGACGCCATGCACCGAATCGTCGCCCAGGGCAGCAGCCTTGTCGCTGCCGGCTTGCTGGCCACCGCCGGTATCGCGGCCACGCCGGCCGCCGCGCCCGTTGCAGCCGTTGCACCAGCAGCCGCCCCCGCCAATCCCACCAATCCCGTCACCCACCTCGCCGAAGTGGAAAGCGCCGTGCGCGCCTGGGCCGCCGCCTGGTCCGCGCGCGACGTGGAGCGCTACCTCGCGGCCTACGCGAGCGACTTCACCCCCGCGCGCGGCCAGACCCGCGAGCGCTGGGAGGCCGACCGGCGCGCCCGCATCACGGGCAAGTCGCGCATCAGCGTGGGCATCGAGGGGCTGGTGATCAGCGTTCAGGGCACCTCGGCCAGCGCGCAGTTCCGGCAGGTCTACAGCGCCGACGCGCTCACCGAGACCGACCGCAAGACCCTCGAGCTGCAGCGCGTGGGCCCGCGCTGGCTGATCCGCAAGGAGAGCGCGGGCAACTGACGCGCGCCGCCTTGTCCCTGTAAGGCAAATGGTTCACGAAGATGTCACCACTTGCAACGATGCTGCAGCCTTCGACCTCCGAAAGCTGTGGCCGCCATGTTCCCCACCAAGACCGAGAAGGCACGCGACGAACTCCAGGCCGGGCAGCGCACGCTCAGCCAGCGTGAGCGCGCCCTGCTGCTCATGGCCGACGGCCGGCGCTCGCTGACCGACTTCAGCCCGCTGTTCCCCAGCCGCGTCGAGGCCGAGCAGGCGATCCAGGGGCTGATGCAGCGCGGCTACCTGCAGGTCGCGCGCCCGGTCGCGCCACCGCCCGCACCGGCCCCCACGCCCGTCCCCGCCGCCGAGCCGATCCAGGTCGCCACCTCGGCCGACAGCTTCGACGGCAAGCGCTCGCTGGCCACCACGCGCATGTTCCTGTTCGACATCTGCGAGCGCATGTTCGTGCGCCGCGACCCGCGCTTCGCCAACCAGATGCGCGACGCCCTGCGCGAGGCCCGCGACCGCGAGGCCATGCTGACCATCGCCGCGCTGATGCTCTCCGAGATCGAGAAGGCCGCCGGCCCCGAGCGCGCCGACTCGCTGCGCGAGCGCATCGACAAGCTGCTGCCGCCGGCGGAAACCGTGCACTGAGCCGCCAGCCCCGGCCCCGCGATCCACTACACTCGCCGGGTCAGGAGAGAGCCCCGCGCGACGGGGCCGCCGAAGGCGCAGGGGTTCCCCGAACGCTCAGGCAAAAGGACTGACAAGACGCCGGCAACCACCGGCGTTTCCTTGCTGGAGAGAGGCCGTGGCATTGCACGCGGCCCACCGAAGGAGCAAACCCCGATCGTGGGGCGAATCTCTCAGGTAAAGCGGACAGCAGGGGTGGCCCGTGGCGTTGCAGCCATGGATTTCGACTGCCCCTTTGGAGTGCCCCGTGGCTGCTTCCTCCGCTTCCGACGCCCAACTTCTCAAGACACCGCTGTACGACCTCCACGTGGAGCTCGGCGCCCGCATGGTGCCCTTCGCCGGCTACTCCATGCCCGTGCAGTACCCCGCCGGCCTCATGGCCGAGCACAAGCACACGCGCGATGCGGCCGGCCTGTTCGACATCTCGCACATGGGCCAGCTGCGCCTCGTCGGCCCCGATGCCGCCGCCGCTTTCGAAGCCCTGATGCCCGTCGACGTGATCGACCTGCCCGCCGGCAAGCAGCGCTACGGCCTGCTGCTGAACGACGAGGGCGGCATCCTCGACGACCTGATGTTCTTCAACGAAGGCAATGGCTCGCTCTTCGTGATCGTGAACGGCGCCTGCAAGGTGGCCGACATCGCCCACATCCAGGCCAGGATCGGCGCGCGCTGCCAGGTGCAGCCCCTGCCCGACCACGCGCTGCTGGCGCTGCAAGGCCCGCAGGCGGCCGCCACGCTGGCGCGCCTGTCGCCCGGCATCGAGCGCTTCGTGTTCATGACCGGCGGCGCGGTGCAGATCGGCGGCGTCGCGGCCTTCGTCACCCGCAGCGGCTACACCGGCGAAGACGGCTTCGAGATCTCGGTGGCCGCAAAGGACGCCGACGCCCTCGCCCGCCTGCTGCTGGCCCAGCCCGAAGTGAAGCCCGTCGGCCTGGGCGCGCGCAACTCGCTGCGGCTCGAAGCCGGCCTGTGCCTGTACGGCAACGACATCGACACCACCACCACCCCGGTCGAAGCCTCCCTCAACTGGGCGATCCAGAAGGTGCGCCGCGCCGGCGGTGCGCGCGAAGGCGGCTTTCCGGGCGCGGCCAAGGTGCTGGCCCAGCTGGCCGCCGTCGCCTCGGGCGCTGCCGGCCACACCGACCACAAGACGCTCACGCGCAAGCGCGTCGGCCTCGTGGCGCTCGAACGCATTCCGGTGCGCGACGGCACGCTGCTGCAGTCGCTCGAAGGCCACGACATCGGCGCCGTCACCAGCGGCCTGCTCGGCCCCACGGCCGACCGCTGCGTGGCCATGGGCTACGTGGCCGCCGCCTTTGCCGAGCCCGGCACGCGCGTGCAGGCCATCGTGCGCGGCAAGCCGGTGCCGATGGAAGTCTCGACCATGCCCTTCGTTCCGACGCGCTACTACCGCGGCTGACCGACACTGAACACCGCAGACCCGGCTAGGCTCTGCACCCCGATTCCATTTTTTCCACGAGGAGTTTTTTCATGAGCATCAAATACACCAAGGACCACGAATGGGTGGCGGCCGAAGGCGGCGCCGCCACCGTCGGCATCACCGTGCATGCGCAGGACGCGCTGGGCGACGTGGTGTTCGTCGACCTGCCTGAAGTGGGCAAGACCTTCGCGCAAGGCGAGGTCGCCGGTGTGGTCGAGTCGGTGAAGGCCGCCGCCGATGTGTTCATGCCCGTGTCGGGCGAGATCACCGAAGTGAACGAAGCGCTGCGCGCCGACCCGTCGCTGGCCAACAGCGACCCGCTGGCCGCCGGCTGGTTCTTCAAGGTCAAGCTGAGCGAGCCCGCGCAGCTCGACGCCCTGCTCGACGCCGCCAGCTACGACAAGTTCGCCGCCGAATCCTGATCCGCTGAACAGCAGCTTCCTCGCACCTTCGTTCCTTCTCCCCGAGCCTTCACCGCCATGCCGATTCCCGCCCTTCCCTCTTTGCAAGAACTAGAGAACGCCGAAGAATTCCTCGCCCGCCACATCGGCATCGATGCGGCGGACGAGGCGCGCATGCTGCCGGTGATCGGCTCGGAAACGCGCGCGGAGCTCATCGACGGCATCGTGCCCGCGGCCATCCGCCGCGCCCGGCCGATGCGCCTGCCCGCGCCGGTCACCGAGGCCGACGCGCTGGCCGAGCTGAAGACGCTGGCGTCGAAGAACAAGGTGTTCAAGAGCTTCATCGGCCAGGGCTACTACGGCACGCACACGCCGGGCGTGATCCTGCGCAACATCCTGGAGAACCCCGCCTGGTACACCGCCTACACGCCCTACCAGGCCGAGATCTCGCAGGGCCGCATGGAAGCCCTGCTCAACTTCCAGACGATGGTGTGCGACCTCACGGGCATGGCCATCGCCAATGCCTCGATGCTCGACGAGGCCACGGCCGCCGCCGAGGCCATGACGCTCGCCAAGCGCAGCGTGAAAAGCAAGAGCAACGTGTTCCTCGTGTCGGGCGACTGCCACCCGCAGACCATCGAGGTCATCAAGACGCGCGCCGCCCCGCTGGGCATCGAAGTCAAGGTGAGCACCGTGTCGGAAACGCTGCCGCACCTGATGGTGAGCGGCGAGTTCTTCGGCGTGCTCGCGCAGTACCCCGCCACCACTGGCCACGTGCACGACCTGCGCCCGCTCGCGGGCCACGCGCACCAGTGCGATGCCGCCTTCATCGTCGCGGCCGACCTGCTGGCGCTGACGTTGCTGGTCGCCCCCGGCGAGTTCGATGCCGACATCGTCTGCGGTACCACGCAGCGTTTCGGCATGCCGCTGTGCAACGGCGGCCCGCACGCCGCCTACCTGGCCTGCCGCGATTCGTTCAAGCGATCGCTGCCCGGCCGCCTCGTCGGCGTGAGCGTCGACACGCACGGCCAGCCCGCCTACCGCCTCGCGCTGCAGACGCGCGAGCAGCACATCCGCCGCGAGAAGGCCACCTCGAACATCTGCACCGCGCAGGTGCTGCCGGCCGTGGTCGCCAGCATGTACGCCGTGTACCACGGCCCCGACGGCCTCACGCGCATCGCACAGCGCGTGGCCGTGCTCACCGCCATCCTCGCCAAGGGCCTGTCGCAGATGGGCCGCGAGCCGGTGAACACCACCGCCTTCGACTCGCTGACGATCCGCACCGGCGACGACACGGCCGCGATCATCGAGCGCGCACAGGCCGGCGGCGTCAACCTGCGCCAACGCCTGCAGCAGCACCTGGGCATCTCGCTGGACGAAACCACCACGCGCGCCGACATCGAAACCCTGTGGGCCCTGTTCGTGCCCGCCGGCACCGCGATGCCGCGCTTCGACGAACTGGCCGCCAGCACCACGCCGCTGATTCCCGAGGACCTGCGCCGCACCAGCGCCTTCCTCACGCACCCGGTGTTCAACACCCACAAGAGCGAAACCGCGATGCTGCGCTACATCCGCAGCCTGTCGGACAAGGACCTCGCGCTCGACCGCAGCATGATCCCGCTGGGCAGCTGCACCATGAAGCTCAACGCGACCAGCGAGATGATCCCCATCACCTGGCCCGAGTTCGCCAACATCCACCCCTTCGCGCCCGCCGACCAGCTGCAGGGCTACGCCCAGCTCGACGCGCAGCTGCGCGCCTGGCTGTGCGAGGCCACCGGCTACGCGGGCATCAGCCTGCAGCCCAATGCGGGTTCGCAGGGCGAGTACGCGGGCCTGCTGGCCATCAAGTCCTTCCATGAAGCCAAGGGCCAGGGCCACCGCAACATCTGCCTGATTCCCTCGTCGGCGCACGGCACCAACCCGGCCAGCGCCCAGATGGTGGGCCTGCAGGTGGTGGTGACGGCCTGCGACGCGCAGGGCAACGTCGACATGGACGACCTGAAGCGCGCCTGCGAAAAGCACAGCGCCCACCTGGCCGCCGTGATGATCACCTACCCCAGCACGCACGGCGTGTTCGAAACCCGCGTGAAGGAACTGTGCGAGCTCGTGCATGAGCACGGCGGCCGCGTGTACGTCGACGGCGCCAACATGAACGCGCTGGTTGGCGTGGCGGCACCGGGCGAGTTCGGCGGCGACGTGAGCCACCTGAACCTGCACAAGACCTTCTGCATTCCGCACGGCGGTGGCGGCCCGGGCGTCGGTCCGGTCTGCGTGGTCGAAGACCTCGTGCCCTACCTGCCGGGCCACGCCACGGCCGGCGTGCCCTCGAACGGCGTGGGCGCCGTGTCGGCCGCGCCGCTGGGCAATGCAGCCGTGCTGCCGATCAGCTGGATGTACTGCCGCATGATGGGCGCCAAGGGCCTGCAGGCCGCGACCGAAACGGCCATCCTCAGCGCCAACTACATCAGCGCCCGCCTGAAGGACCACTACCCCACGCTGTACGCGAGCCCCAACGGCCACGTCGCGCACGAGTGCATCCTCGACCTGCGCCCGTTGAAGGACACCAGCGGCGTCACCGCCGAAGACGTGGCCAAGCGCCTCATCGACTACGGCTTCCACGCGCCCACGCTGAGCTTCCCCGTGCCCGGCACGCTGATGGTGGAGCCCACCGAAAGCGAACCGCTGGCCGAGCTCGACCGTTTCGTCGACGCGATGATCGCCATCCGCGGAGAAATCCGCCGCGTGGAAGAAGGCGTCTGGTCGAAGGACGACAACCCGCTCAAGCACGCGCCGCACACCGCCGCCAGCCTGCTCGGCACGGAGTGGAGCCACCCGTACTCGCGCGAACTCGGCGCGTTCCCGCTGGCCGAACTCAAGCAGGCCAAGTACTGGCCGCCGATCGGGCGCGTCGACAACGTCTACGGCGACCGCAACCTGTTCTGCAGCTGCGTGCCGGTGGGCGAGTACCAGGAAACCGAAGAGGCCTGACGAAGGCGAGGCGGCGCAAGCCGCCCGCCGTTCAGCCTTCGCGCCGGTACATCGCCCACTTCACGGTGAGCAGGTCCGCGGCGATCTTCGCGGCGTTCACGCCCGCGTAGGTTTCGGACGGATCGAAGGCGAAGGCCGCCTGGTAGCGCTTGATGTGCGCGTAGTCCCGATCGAAGGTCATCGGGCCCATGAGTTCGGTCGGGTCGGTGCCGGCGGGAAGCGCCAGGAATTTCCCGGGGTCGGTGGTGCTCTGGTAAAGATCGACGCTCATCAGGTTCATGGCTTGCCCTCGAAGTCGTAGGCGCAAATCATCTCGACCCTTCGCGCCGCATGCAATCGGCCCGCGCCTACAGGGCGTGCAGGCGGGGCGCTGTCAGTGCATCGCGCCTCAGGGCTGCTTCTTCTTCGCGATCTCGCCGGTGGCGATCTGCGCGCGCAGCCCGCGCAGGCTGGCCTTCATCTTGCGCTCGTTCTCGGGCCCCATGCGCACCAGGATCTTCTGGCCGGCCGAGAGCGACTCGAGCTTCGGGTCGGCGTATTCGTAGCGCACCCAGGGTCGCTGCGAGGGGATGTCGCCCTTCACCTCGACCAGCTTCACCTGCACCGGGCCCGTGGGTTCGGGCGCTTGCAGCAGGTGGTCGATCACGGCGATGAAGCGGTCGTTGAAATAGCGGCCCGGATAGCCCAGCTCTTCGTACGCCTGCTGGAACAGCGGGTACAGCCGCGCATACACCGCCGCCGCCTTGGCCGGATCGACAGCCCCGGCCAGCATCACGATGCCGTTGTAGCGCGCCGCGTTGTTCGCCGCGATGGTCTGCACGCCGCCCTGCTGCGGCCCCTCGGTGATGAAGCGCTGCGGCGCGGGCTGCACGGGCCACTTGCTGGCGGGTGCCTGCTCGCGCGGCAGGTTGTCGACGGTGGCGACGAAGCGCCGCACCACGCCGTCGGACTGCAGGTAGGCCGCCACGGCCTTGCCGCCCAGCAGCTCGGTGAGCGCCTTCATCACGCGCGAGTCGGAATTGCCCAGCGCGGGCAGCGCGGCATCGGGCGGGGCCAATGCTTCGACCGGGTTCTGCGGGCCCTTCGGCTCTTCGGCCTTCGGTGGCTCGGGGGGCGCGTCGGTCGGGGCGACGGCCACGGGCGCGGTCGGCAGCGGCGCCAGTTGCTGCTGCTGGTACCAGCGCCAGCCGAAATAAGCCGCCACCAGCACGACCAGCGCCAGGCCGACGATGGTGCCCATCGGCGCTTCCTTGCGGGGTCGGAATTCGGGGGTGTCGCGGGGGGAGTCGGCGTCGGACATGGGCGGTTTCCTTTTGCGGGATGGCAGTGGGGAGACGAAAGGCAATGGTGCACCAGGATGGCCTGCACGGCCCGCACGATCGCCACGTTCTCGTAACCCCCTGTGACGCCCCACCTGCGCCGAAGTTCAGTCGCTCAACCCCTCATTCGCCGCCGATGCGCACCACATGCGCCTCGCGCGGATCGACGCGGCCCGCGTGCAGGTCGGCGATCACGGCCTGCGCATGCGCGAAGCCGCGGCCCTGCGCCAGCGTCATCCAGCGGTTGCCCGGGCGGCTCAGCTCCGCGATGAAGCGGCCCTGCGCGTCGTTGAAGCGGCGATTGACCTCCTGCGGCCCCCAGTCGGCATTGCGCTTGCGGATCTGCACGGGCGCGAAGTAGAGCTTCGGCGTGGGGCCGGGCAGCGCGCTGGTGTCGCCGAGGAATTCGGTCTTCTGCGCCGAGCCCGCATAGCAGTCGTACACCAGCGATTCGCCGAAGTGGTGGTGCACGGTGGCGCGCAGGTCGTCGTGGCCCGCGAAGTCGACGTACAGCGTGGGCACGTCGGCCGCCAGCGTGGCGATCTCGCCGTAGGCCACCGTGCGGTCGTAGCAACCCAGCGCCTCGACGAAGGCGCGGTTGCCTTCGGAGGTGGCCGCGATCAGCTGCAGGCCTTCGCGGCGGCCAAGGCAGAAGGCCGTGCCGAACGCCGTCTTGCTCGATGCGCTCGACACCACGACCTGCGTCGCGCCGAAGAAGCCGTTGTCCTCCAGGAAGTCGGCCAGCATGAACGAGGTGATGAACAGCGGGCGCACCAGCATCTGGTAGTCCTCCAGCGCGGCGACGTAGCCCGCGTCGTGGCTGCAGCGCATGTACTGGTTGTAGGCCGACACCAGTTCGCTGCGGTGCGCCGCGCCGTCGTAGAAGCCGCGCGGCGTCACGCGCACCGGCTGCATGCGCAGGTGGCTCGCGATGGGGAAGTAGCCGTAGAAGCGCTCGCCCACGGCCACGCCTTCGACATTCGACGCCACCACGTCGGCAAAGCCCCAGGCCGGCATGTGGCCCCAGTCGGCGTCGCCGGTGGGAAAGAACTGCCAGTACTTCATCACCGCATCGCCGAAGGCCGCGTAGGTGATGTTGTTGGTGGTGAGCGAGAAGCGCTCGATCTGCATCAGCACCTCGCCCGGCTGCAGGCTGCCGGCGTCTTCCGAAGTGACGATGCGGGTGGTCCCGAGTGCGTTCTTGCGCGTTTCGAGGCGGGTTAAAGTGAATGCGTTGTTCATTCGCAAACTGTAGGACGGCCCGCTTCGCCGCGGGTTCGGAAACCCGGTCCATGCCCGCCGCACCCCGCTCCAAGCCCCTGAAACGCCCCACCCAGGCGCGCGGCAAGTTCACCGTGCAGGCCATCTACGACGCCTTTGTTCGGATTTGGCGCACGCAGGGCTGGGAGGGCGTGACCACGCGCGCCGTGGCGCTCGAAACCGGCATCGCCGTCGGCACCTTCTACGACTACTTTCCCGACAAGGAAGCCCTGCTCTCGGGCTATGTGCGCCACTGCGTCGAGGCGCTGCTGGCGCGGCTCGACGAAGAGGTGATTGCGCCACCGGATATCGACTGGCATGAACGCATCAAGCGCCTCGTGCGCCTCACCTGCGACACGCGCATCGACGGCTTGCCCGCCTTCGACCACGAGATGCTGATGCTCGAACACCGCGTGGCCGAACCCAAGCACCACCGGCGCGTGTACGACGAGCTGCTCGCACGCTGGACGCAGGCCTTCGCCGCCTGCCGCGACCTGCAGCCGCCGCCCTCGCCCGCCACCGTGCAGGCGCTGCTGACCGCGGCCTGGGGCGGGCGCCGCTACCGGCTGCTGGTGCAGCCCGACGACGCGACGGGCGATGCGTGGGTCGCCGAGATGGAAGCGATGGTCACGGCGCGGCTGTTGGCGCGCTGAGCGCCTGCAGCCACGCCAGCGTGCCCTGCAGCTCGGCCGGGCGGATCTCGTGCGCGCCCGGGAAGTCCGAGCCCGACAGCGCCAGCGGCAGCCCGCGCGCCAGCTCGCGCGTGGCCTGCGCGGCGCTCGGCGGAATCACGTTGTCGGCGCTGCCGTGGCTCACCCACAGCGCCTTGCCCGCGAAGGCCTCGGGCGGCGCGATGTGCGGCACCACCTCGGGCAGCAGCCGGCTGTGCCACACCAGCGCGGCGCGCAGCTTCTCGGGCTGCGTGAGCAGCAGCGACAGCGACATGATCCCGCCCTGGCTGAAGCCGCCGACCACCACGCGCTCGGGCGGAATGCCCAGCTGCTGCGACGCCGACGTGACCATCTCGCCGATGAGGAAGCGGCTTTCGCGCTCCTGTTCTTCGTCGATGCGACGCCCGCCGTCGGCCAGCACCTGGAACTCGAACCACGCGTAGGAACCGGGCGACAGCACGTACGGCGCGCGCAGGCTCAGCACATGGAACTGCGGCGGCATCATGCGCGCCAGGCCGAACAGGTCCTGCTCGTTGCTGCCCACGCCGTGCATCAGCACGAGCAGCCAGGGTTCAGGGCCGCCCGAGGGTGCGGGATGGTGCAGGAACTGCAGGGGCAGATGGAGCGATGTCATAGGTCGGAGGGGCTCGAAAAAAATGAGGGACGGCGCGGCTCAGCGAAAGCCCTTGGCCAGCGCCCGCGTGACCTCGGCCGAGGACACCTCGCGGCAGCCGGTGGCGTTCTGCCCCGACCACAGCGGAGAAAAATCGCCGCTGCCCTGCGCCTCGGCCTTGGCGCGCAGCGGCGCGATGCCCGAGGTGGCGAGCGGAAATTCCGGCGCCGGGCCGATCGGGCCCAGCTCGCGCATCACGCGGTTGACGATGCCGCGTGCCGGCCGGCCGGTGAACAGGTTGGTGAGCGCCGTGTGGCGCGCGGCCTCGCTCTTCAGCGCCGCGCGGTGCAGTGCGCTGGTCGTGGCCTCGGGCGTCAGCAGGTAGGCCGTGCCGACCTGCACGCCGGCCGCGCCCAGCGCCATGGCCGCGGCCACACCGTCGGCATCCGCGATGCCGCCGGCCGCGATCACCGGCACCTTCAGGGCGCGCACCAGCTGCGGCAGCAGCGCGAAGGTGCCGAGCTGCTTCGTGAGGTCATGCGACAGGAAGTGGCCACGGTGCCCGCCGGCCTCCAGCCCCTGCGCGATCACCGCATCAACGCCCTTCGCTTCGAGCCACAGCGCCTCCTCGACGGTGGTGGCCGAGGCCAGCACCTTCGCGCCCCAGCCGCGCACCTTGGCCAGCAGCGGCTCGGGCGGCAGCCCGAAATGGAAGCTCACCACCGGCGGCTTGAACTCGGCCAGCAGGTCGGCCACCTCGGCGCTGAAGGGGTTGCGCCCGGGGCCGGTCGGGATGCCCGCGGGGTCGATGCCGAACTCGGCGTAGTACGGCGCGAGCGCGCCGCGCCAGGCGGCCTCGCGTGCCTCGTCCGGCGTGGGCGGGGTGTGGGCGAAGAAATTGACGTTGAAGGGCTTGTCGGTGCCCGCGCGGATCGCCGCGAGTTCGCTGCGCATCGCATCGGGGCCGAGCATCGCGCACGGCAGCGACCCCAGCGCGCCTTCGTTGCACACCGCGATCGCCATCGCGCTGGCCTGCGCGCCGGCCATCGGCGCCTGGATCAATGGAAGTTCGGTGCCGAGGATCTGTTGCAACGTCGTCATTCGGGGTGCGCTCCTGTGTCCGTGTGTCGAATGCACGGCATTGTCCGGCCAAGCCGTTGAGCGCGGCGCCCGCGGGGTCATCGGGCAGCGGGACAGGTCAGCCGCAGCAGCGCGCAGCCTCCCGCAGGCTCACTCCTCGCTGGTCCACTCCACCTGCACGCCCAGGCTGCGCAGGTTCTCGACGAAGCGCGGGTGCGCGCGCCGGATCGGCGTGGCGTTGCGGATCTCGGACTTGCCCTCGATGCTCGCGGCCACCATGAACAGCGCGATCGCCACGCGGATGATGTAGGGGCTCTCGACCACCGCCGGCGTGAGCGCGTGGCCGCCGAAGGTGATGAGCCGGTGCGGGTCGGACGAGAACACGTGCGCACCGAACTTCGACAGCTCGCCGGTCCAGCCCAGCGCACCGTCGTACACCTTGTTCCAGAACATCGCGTTGCCCTGCGCGCGCACGCCCAGCGCAATGAAGATCGGCAGCAGGTCGACCGGGAAGTACGGCCACGGCGCGGCCTCCACCTTGGTGAGCACGTTGCTGGTGAACGGCGTCTGCACCTTCAGCGGGCCGCTGCGGATGGCGCGCGACCAGCCGTCGGCATGCTCGATCTGCACGCCGAACTTGGCAAAGGTGCGGTCGATGAGCGGAAAGTTGCCCGGCGCGCTGTTGCGCACCACGACATCGCCGCCCGTGATCGCGCCCAGCGCCAGGAAGGTGGTGATCTCGTGGAAGTCTTCGTCGAAGCGGAACTCGCCACCGCCCAGCGCGCCGCCGCCATGCACCGTGAGCCGCGAGGTCCCCATGCCCTCGATGCGCACGCCGATCATGGCCATGAAGCGGCAGAACTCCTGCACGTGCGGCTCCGAGGCCGCGTTGGTGAGCGTCGAGGTGCCGCCCGCGGCGGCCGCGCACAGCACGAAGTTCTCGGTGGTCGTCACCGAGGCGTAGTCCAGCCAGTGGTCGGTGGGCGTGAGGCGGCCAGGCGCATACACCAGCAGCGAGCCCTCGGTGCGCTCCACCTGGCCGCCGAAGCGCTGGAACACCTCCACGTGCGGATCGATCTCGCGCACGCCCAGCGTGCAGCCCTTGACGTTGTCTTCCAGCCGCGCCACGCCGAAGCGCGCCAGCAGCGGCGGCACCAGCATGATCGACGAGCGCATTTCCTCGGGCAGGCGGTGGAGCGCCGCATCGAAGGTGGTGGCGCGGTGGTGCAGCTCGAGCGTGCCGCTCTCGTGGTCCATGCGGACCTCGCTGCCCAGCGTGCGGAAGATGTCGAGGATCTTGCGCACGTCGGTGATGTCGGGCACCCCGTGCAGCCGCAGCGGCTCGCCGGTGAGCAAGGTGGCGCACAGCACCGGCAGCACCGCGTTCTTGTTGGCGGAGGGAATGATGCGGCCGCGAAGGGGCGTACCGCCGTGCACGATGAGGTTGGACATGAAGGGGGGCGAACAGAGGGGGCGAAGGCACGAACTGTTCGCGCCGGACGGCGGAACTTTACCGTTGGAAACGACGGGTTTCCGGGGGCTCAGTTGTAAGAATTTGGAAACGCCCGCGGCGCACTGGTGCAGCCGCGGCGTGGCCTGGGAGGCCCCGGGAGGCCGGTCAGGCCTTGCGCTGGAAGCCCGGCGCCTGGTCCACTTCGGTCGGCTTGTAGATCTTGTGCGCCGCCGTCGCGCTGCCCGCGTCGGCCACCACCAGCAGGCGCCACAGCGGCTCGCGCACGGCGCACATGCTTTCGTCGGGCGTGAGCGCGAAGGTCGGCAGCGCCGGGGCGGTGCCCTTCACGACCACCTTGAGCAGCATCGCGCCCTTGGCGTTCGACACCTCGATGTCGTAGCCCAGCGCCTTGCTGGTGACGTCTTCCGCGTTGTAGCCGTAGCCCTTGAAGTGGCCCATGACATAGGCCATGGCGGCGGCCTGCACGGCGTCCGTCGTAGTCGGGCCGGCCGGGGCGGCGTCGGCGGCGTCGGCGTCGTCGGCCGCCGGCACGCCGCCACGGGCCTTCGCGGCCGTGATGTCGGCCTCGGTCGGCACCCAGCCGCGCGCACCGCGCACCAGCACGGCGAGCTGTTGTTCAGGCTCCCAGCTCGCGACGTGCCATTCGGCGTCGTCGCGCACGCGGGTCGACACCTTGGCGCTCTTGTTGCTCTCGAGCTCGGCGATGGCGACGCGGTTGGTCTGCAGCACGGCGCGGAAGCCCTGGCCGGCGTCGAAGGTGCGCTTGAGCAGGGCCAGGCGGTCCTTGGCACGCTGCGCCTGCTGGGCGCTGCGCACGCCGCCGCCGGGGCGGCGCTGGGCGTCGAGCGATTCCAGGTAGAACCAGCGGCCACCGGCCGCCACGCTCACGTACTCGCCCCAGATGGTGGCGATGACGTTGTCGCCGGTGGCGAGCCAGGCGTGCTCGAACGGCTTGTCGCGTGCGTCGAACACCCCCATCTTGGCGACGATTTCGACCGGCGTGAGGCGCGGTCCGGAGAGCCGCATCTCATCGATGGCGGCGAGCACGGAGGGGTCGACTTCCTTGTCCATTCAGCGGAATTCTGGCGAGTTGGGAGGGGGTGGGAGTATGCCGCATCGGCCGTCGCTCCCTGGTGCCCGGCGCCGCGCCGCGTGTACCCTCCGTGCCTTGAAAGCCCCCGCATGCACGACCTGCTGACCTCCTATTTCTGGCACGGCGACACGCTGCGCAGCCGCAGCGTGAGCGGCATCGTGCACGCGGCCCTGCTCGACGTGCCCAAGTCCCCGGCGCGCCTCGTGGCCGACTGGCAGCGGGAGATCGCCACGAACGTGCCGCTCGAACCCGGTGATGTCGAGCCCATGCCGCTGGCCCGCGCGCGCACGCGCTGGCCCGACTACGCGCGGTGCGTGCAGGCGATGTCCGGCTGGCTCGGCACGCTGGGCCTGCCCGCATCTTTGCTGCCCGCCAGCGACGTCGCCCTGATGGCCTGCCGCGGCGCGCGCTACCACCACGACGGTGCGCAGTACGGCGGCGCGGCCTTCTGCAACCTGTTCCTCAGCGAGGACAAGGGCCTGGACGTGCACTTTCCCGTCACCGGTCACCGCATCCCGCTCACGCGGGGCACGGCCCTGCTGTTCGACACCGGCCAGCCCCACGCCGTCGTGCCGCGCGGCAGCGACCACGGTTTCGATGCGGCCGACTTCCCGTCTTCGCTCGATCGCACGCAGCTGTTCCTGACCTGGGAGCTGTCGATCGAAGACGCACAGGTGGCGCGTCTGCTCGGCGTCGGCTTCGATGTCGATCCGGTCACCGCGTCGCGGCTCGGTGAAGAACAGGTTTGGGTGAACGGCGAACCGGCCGAGGTCTGCGCGAGCTCGGGCCGCTGGCGCAGCGCCGAGTAGCGATCAATCGCCCTGGCGGTAGTGGTTCCCCGGCCGCGCCGCCGAATCGATGATGTCCCGCCACGACTTGCCCGCGCTGCGCAGTTGCTCGATCGACGGGCCCAGCGTGCTGCCGTAGCGGCTGTGCGACCTGGCTTCGAGGGCCTGCAGTTCGGCTGACGGCGTCAGCGCGCGGTAGTGCAGCTTGAGATCGTCCCGCTGCGCGAAGATCCAGCGCGCCACCTGTTCTTCACTCACACCGTCGGCCAGCATCCGCGCAGCGGCAGGCCCCAGCTCGGCCACGGCCGCTTCGTAGGTCTTGCGTACGTTGAGGTCTGCCATGCGGACTCTGGAGTGGATGTGACGGGCGATCCGGCCCATTGTGCATACGACGAGGGCGCTACAGTCGCTGTCCCCTCGTCTCTTTTCGTGCATGCCCGGAGCCCCGACGATGCGCCATCTCTTCAACGTGTTCGGCCGCACCCTGCGCGTCGAAATGACCGACGCCCGCTGGCGCAGCCACTGGGTCGGTCCCGATGGAAAACTGGGACTCGCCCAGCTCGCGATTCCGCCCGACGTGGCGCCGGCCGACCTCGCGCAGTACCTCTACGACATCTACCACGAGAACGCGACGCCGACGAACGGCGATGTCTTCGAGATCGGGGCGAAGTGAGCCCGGCGCGGCTATCGCTGCGCGGCCTTCGATGACGACCGAAACGCCAGCCAGGCCACGCCGCCAAACGCCAGCACGAACACCAGCAACGGCCCCACCTCCCGGGCCCTGAAGCCCTCGCTCGCGAGGTTGCCAAGCAAGGTCCACGGCACCAGCGGAAACGCAAGCAGCACCACCACCGCGGGCACATGCGCGTGCAGCGGAAAAAGAACCAGCGCAAGGCCGGTCGACAGCAGGCTCGCCACCAGGTACGCGAACAGAAGCTTGAACACCACTTTCATGCGGCGATTCTGACCGCCTCCTTGCCCAAGCCGGGGTGACAGATGACACGGCAATCTGCTACACCTCGCGGTACCCACCCGTCCCCCTGCGCAAGGAGATCCGACCGATGGCCCCAGCCAAGAAGCGCGTCGCCGCGAAGAAGCCCTCGCCCGCTGATACGAAAGTCCCCAGGATGCCGCACGGGGCGCTGACGCCGGCGCTGTCGTCGGGCAGCGTGCGGCTGCACGTGACCGGGCAGATCAAGCTGCTCAACAGCTGGGTCGACCTTCCGCCCGAGATGGCCGCCGCGATGGTGGCGCAGTCGGCCCACGCCGATGCGCCCGCCGCGGGCCACCTGCCGGGCGAAGCCTCCCCCGCCCTCACCGCCGCGCTCGCCGGCACGGCCGACGCGCTGTGCACGCGGCTCTCGCCCGTGTCGACCTTCGGGCTCGCACAGCTGCAACGCCTGCCGATGGACGTCGAGACTTCGATGGACCCGCGCCTGCAGCTGGCGGTGATGAACCGCCGCGCGGGCAAGCAGAGCATGCCCATCTCGTCCGCCGACGGCGACTCGGTGCCGGTGGTGGCGCGCGTCACCAGCCATGCCGAGTGGGCCGACATTCCCGATGTCGATGCGGGTTCCGACATCGGCACCGCCGACGACGGCACGGTGCTCGTCACGGGCCGCATTCCGCTGGGCAAGGCCGAGGCGATCCGCCAGCATCCGGCCGTGCTCAGCATGAAGGCCTCGCAGCCCGTGCTGCCGGCGCTGAACAACACCATCGCGTCGATGGGCGTGCAGGCCGACAACCCCGCGCTCGCCGGCACGGCGGGCGGCGCCGGCGTGGTGATCGGCGTGGTCGACTCGGGCGGCGACTTCGCGCACCAGAACTTCCTGAAAGCCAACGGCAAGACGCGCCTGCTGGCCCTGTGGCAGCAAGGCGCGCCGGCCAAGGCCAACAGCCCCTACGGCTACGGCCGGCTCTTCGAGGCGGCGGACATCGACAAGGCGCTGAAGAAGGCCGACCCGTACAAGGCGCTGGGCTACGACCCCGGTGCGGGCATGCCGGGCAGCCCGGGTTCGCACGGCACGCATGTGATGGACATCGCCGGCGGCAACGGCCGGGGGTCGCTGCAACCCGGCGTGGCACCGAAGGCCGACCTGATCTTCGTCGAGATGTCGGCCCGCGACATCGCGTGGACCGGCCACAACGCGGTGTTCAGCTCCTTCGGCGATTCGGTGCAGATGCTCGAGGCGGTGAAGTTCATCTTCGACCGCGCCGGCGACAGGCCCTGCGTCGTCAACCTGAGCCTGGGCACGAACGGCGGCCCGCACGACGGCACCTCGCTGGTCGAGCAGGGCTTCGACGCGCTCGTGTCGCAAAAGCCCAACCGCGCGATCGTGCTGGCGGCCGGCAATTCGCAGGAAGACAACACGCACACGGCGGGCACGGTGCCCGGCAACGGGCACCTCGACGTGTCGTGGACCCTGGTCAACGGCAAGGGCGGCGAGTTCGAGCTCTGGTACGGCGGCAGCCAGCGCCTGCGCGCCGAGCTGCTGGGCCCCGACGGCGAGGTGCTCGCGAGCGTGGCGCCGGGCGAAAACTTTCCGCTCGGCGCGGGCAACGGCGAGATCGCCGCGTTCCTCAGCAGCCGCATCACCGACCCGAACAACAAGGACAACGTGATCGGCATCTGGCTCGCACCCAACTGGCCCGACGGCGAGTTCAAGGTGCGGCTGCATGCCCTGGCCGCCGACGACGTGCCGTTCCACGCATGGCTCGAACGCCTGGACAGCGGCCAGTCGTACTTCGGCCAGCCGGTGAAGTCGCACCTGCTGGGCTCGCTGTCGACGGGAAAACTGTCGATCGTGGTCGGCGCCTACGACGCCCGCAAGACGGGCGAGCCCGCCGCCAGCTTCTCGAGCGCGGGCCCGACGCGCGACGGCCGGCCCAAGCCCGAGGTCAGCGCACCCGGCGTGCAGGTGAAGGCCGCGCAGTCGCGCACGAAGGACGGCATGGTGAAGAAGTCGGGCACCAGCATGGCGGCGCCGGCGGTGACAGGGCTGGTCGCGCTGATGCTGGCCAAGGCCCACAAAGCGGGAAAGAAGCTGACCATCGCCGATATCCGAGCCAAACTGAAGGCGGGCGTCAAGCCCGGCGCGGGGCCGGCCGGCTGGGACCCGCAGCGCGGCGATGGCCGGGCCGGCAGCGGCGCGATCTGACGATCCAGCCATGACCCCCACGCCCGGTGCGGTTGTGCCGAACCCGAGCGGGGGGTGTAATCTGTGTTCCCGCCCCCATCTGCCCTCTCATGCCCATCGATTTGCGCTCGCTCAAGAAGCTCGACTTCTCGGCCGCCCCCGCGCCGGTGTCGGGCGAGCGCGTCGTCGTGCTGGTCAAGCTGTGCGAGGGCGCCGAGCGCCCGGACTACATCGCCGCGCGTGCCGACATCTCGCCGGGCCTGTTCTCGGCCGAGATTCCGTTGGACAAGCTCCAGCAGCTCGAAGCCGATCCGGCCGTCGAGTCGGTCGAGCTGTCGCGCCGGCTGCCCAACATCTCCTGACACGCGACCCACCCGGGTCGCTGCCTTCGCGCATGCCATGCCGGCAGGCGCCCGCACACGCGTGCCCCACAACAACCCAGCCCAAGGAACACCCATGAAAGTGCTCGACGATGCCGCGCGCGCGGCGGTCCGGACGGTGATCGCCACCCACCAGGCGCAGCTGGCCACCCTGCCCGGCTACGTGGCGGCGGAGCCGGGCTTTCCGCTGGTCGACGGCCGGTTCCTGCGCGAGCCCGCGGTGATCGTGCTGGTCGACCGCAAGCGGCCCTTGTCGGAGGTGCCCGTGGCCGAGCGCGCGCCGCGGCAGCTCGGCCCGTACCGCGTCTGCGTGATGCAGGCCGACCCCGCACGGCAGCTGGCCGCCAGCGCGGACTTCGAGGACACGGTGAACGCGCTCGCCGAAGCGGCCGTCAACCTCGTCTACAAGCCGCCGGCAGGCCAGCCCATCGACAAGGTCTACAACGTGAAGCAGCCCTTCCTGTGCCACGTCGGCCCCGACGCGGGGTGGCCGGTGCTGCGGCCCTTTCTCGAAGGCACCACGCGCTCGCTCTCCGTGGCGATGTACGACTTCAACGCCGACCACATCGCCCAGGTCTTCATCGACCTCGTGCGCGACGGCGGCATCGCGGCGGCGCTGAGCTGGGACGACGGCATGACGAAAGAAGAACAGGTCATCCGCAAGAAGCTTCGCAAGCTGCAGCAGGAGGCCGACTTCAGGGCCTGGCTCGTGCAGTGCGGCAAGGGCCGCCGCTTCGCCAGCGCGTACCACGAGAAAGTGGCGGTGCGCGACCACAAGGCCTTCTGGCTGTCGAGCGGCAACTGGAGCAAGCGCAGCCAGCCCGACATCGACCCCGTGGCCACGCCCGCGCAGGCCAAGGGCATGTTCAGCAAGGGCAACCGCGAGTGGCACGTGATCTGCAGCGACGCCGTGCTCTCGAAGGTCTTCGAGAAGTACATCCTGCACGACCTCAAGGCCTCCGAGAAGGAAGAAGCCGACGGCACCGCCGACGCGGCGCTGGACGTGGCGCCCAAGCTCACGTTGCCCGACGTGTTCGTGCCGCTCGACCACCTGCTGGAGCAGGCTGTGGCCTTCGCGGGGCCGGTGGTGCCGGTCGAACCCGCGCGGCTGCCGGCGGTGAAGACCACCGTGAAAGTCCAGCCCGTGCTCACGCCGGACAACTACCTGCCGCACATCAATGCGCTCATCGACAGCGCGCAGGTCTCGCTGTACCTGCAGTTCGCCTACATGACCTGGAGCGATGCCGACAAGGACGCCGACTTTCGCGCGCTGCTGCGCAAGCTGGCGCAGCGCAGCACCGAGCCGGACCTCGACCTGCGCATCATCCTGGGCAGCACCAGCGCGGCCGACAACATCCGCAAGCTGGTCGAGGCGGGCTGCAACCAGGACGTGTTCCGCGTCCAGGGCAGCATTCACAACAAGGGCATCATCGTGGACGGCCAGGCGGTGCTGGTGAGCAGCACCAACTGGTCAGGCGACGGCGTGCTGCGCAACCGCGACGCCGGGCTGATCATCCACAACGAAGAAGTGGCGCAGTACTACCAGCAGGTCTTTCTCGACGACTGGGACTCGCGCGCCAAAAGCCGCGTGGACGACGACCCGCCGGTGACGCTGGCCTCAGCCGGCGCGCCCACGCCACCGGGCATGGTGCGCATGTCGTGGAGCGACTATCACGGGTGAGGCAACGGGGTGTCCGGCGCCGCCTCGATGAAATCCACCGAGTGCAGCACCCGCCGCAGCTCCGGATCGTCCGAGGCCTGCCACACCGGCAGCTGCGCCAGGAAGTGCGCAATGAAACGCGCCGCCGCGTGCGACGGCGCCTCCTGCGCGCGGCGCACGATGCCCACCACGTTGCTGTGGAAGCGCTCGCGCAGCTGCAAGGTCACGAGCGCATGGCGCAGGCTCTCGGTTTCCACCAGCGGCCAGGGGCAGAAGGTGAGCATGTCGGTCTTGCGCACGAGGCCCAGCATCATGGACGGCGAATGCGCCAGCTGGATGCGCTGCACGGGCGCGGCCAGGCCGTGCTGGCGAAACAGGTTGTCGAGAAAGCTCGCGCCCTCGCCCGGCGTGAAGTTGAGCACCCAATCGTCCTGCAGCAGCTCGGCCATCGACTGCGCAGCGGCCCGCGGATGGCCGCGGCGCGCCACCACCGTCATGTCGTAGCGGAACAGCGGCTGCGCCTGCAGCCCCTGCATGGCCTCGTCGGGGCCGATGCGGCCGATCAGCAGGTCCAGGCTGCCTTCGCGCAGCCGCGGATAGCTGAGCGCGGAGAGCCCGTCGAACATCTCGAGCTGCACGTGCGGCAGCTCTTCGCGAAACAGCGACACCACGCGCGGCAGCAGGGTCTGCGTGATCCAGGGCGTGATGGCCACGGTCAGGCGCTGCTGCGCGCCGGTGTCGCGGTGGCGTGAGAGCGTGTCTTCGGCCTGGCGCAGTTGGGCCAGCACGCGCTGCGCATGCTCCAGCAGCTCCAGCCCGGCCGGCGTGAAGGCGATGCCGCCGCCGTGGCGCGTGAACAGCGCCACCTGCGCATGCGCCTCGAGTTCGCGCAGGCCCTGCGTGACCGTGGCCTGGGTGACGCCCAGTGCCCGCGCGGCGGCGCGGATGCTGCCTTCGGAGGCGACGGCGGCGAGATAGCGGAGCTGGTGCAGCTTCATGGCGGCCGATTATCCGCAGCCGTCCGCAGCGACAGGCTGCGCCCGCCCCTGCATGGCGGCGCCTGTCTGCCCCCGCAGGCAGCGAATTCCTAGACTCGCCGCAAGACAGCAAGGAGACAGATTCCCCCATGACGACCTACACCGTCGACAACGCCGCCGCCCTCGACAGCGTGCTGCCCGCCGTGCGCGAGGTCGCGCCCGAGATGGTCGGCCTGCGCCACCAGATTCACGCGCACCCCGAGCTGGCCTACGAAGAGCACGTCACCAGCGAGCTGGTGGCCACGCGCCTGGCCGAGTGGGGCTACGAGGTGCACCGCGGCCTGGCCGGCACCGGCGTGGTCGCCACGCTGCAATGCGGCACGGGGACGCGGCGCCTGGGCCTGCGCGCCGACATGGACGCACTGCCGATCCAGGAAACGACCGGCCTGCCCTACGCCAGCCAGGTGCCCGGCAAGATGCACGCTTGCGGCCACGACGGCCACACCAGCATCCTGCTGGCCGCCGCGCGCGTCATCGCGCAGGAGCGCGGCTTCGACGGCACGCTGCACCTGATCTTCCAGCCGGCCGAGGAAGGCCTGGGCGGCGGGCGCCGCATGGTGGAAGAAGGCCTGTTCGAGCGCTTTCCCTGCGACGCCATCTTCGCGCTGCACAACATGCCCGGCTTTCCGGCGGGCAAGTTCGGCTTCAAGGAAGGCTCGTTCATGGCCTCGTCCGACTCGGTCACGATCACGGTGACGGGGCGCGGCGGACACGGCTCGGCGCCGCACCTGTCGGCCGACCCGGTGGTGGCGGCGGCGCACATCGTCGTGGCGCTGCAGACCATCGTGTCGCGCAACGTCGACCCGCGCGAGATGGCGGTGGTGTCGGTGGGCGCGATCCACGGCGGCGATGCGCCCAACGTGATTGCCGACAGCGTGCAGATGCGCCTCACGGTGCGCGCCTACCGCCCCGAGATCCGCGCCATGCTGCGCGAGCGCATCACCGAACTGGCGCAGGCGCAGGCCGCCACGCTCGGCGTGAAGGCCGAGGTGGACTACCACTGGCGCTACCCTGCACTCGTCAACGACGAGGAATCCACGCGCTTCGCACGGCAGGTCGCGCACGACTGGCTGGGCGACGACGGCCTGCTGCCGCCGCTGGCGCCGCTCACGGGCAGCGAAGACTTCTCTTTCATGCTCGAGCGCTGCCCCGGCAGCTACCTGATCGTGGGCAACGGCGAAGGCGAGCACCACCGCACCGGCGGCTGCATGGTCCACAACCCCGGCTACGACTTCAACGACGCGATCCTGCCGATCGCGGCCAGCTACTGGGTGCAGCTGGTGCGGCGCTTCCTGGGCGCGCGGGCCTGAGCGGGCCTTTCGCCTTTCCTTTCCCACTCCTTCGTACTGGAACCGCGATGACCCGTCTTGCTTCTTCTTCCGTTTCGCGCCGTGTGGTCTTGAGCGCGCTCGGCGCCACCGCCTTCTGTGCCGCCGCCCCCGCGTTCGCGCAGGGTACCTACCCTGCCAAGCCCATCAAGCTGCTGGTCGGCTACGCGCCGGGCGGCTCGGTCGACATGGCCGCGCGCGTGGCGGCGGACATCCTGTCGGCCAAGCTCGGCGCGACGGTGGTGGTCGAGAACGTGACCGGCGCGGCGGGCGTGGTCGCGGCGCAGCGCGCGGTGAGCAGCCCCGCCGACGGCTACACGCTGCTGGCCGGCTCCAGCAACGAGATGGCGGCCACGGTGCTGGTGAACCCGGCGCAGCGCTACGACCCGGTGAAAGACCTGACCCCCGTCAGCCTGCTCGCCGTCGCGCCCGTGCTGCTGGTGGCGAGTCCGAAGGTGGGCGTGAAGAACCTCGACGAGTTCATCGCCCTGGCCAAGCGCAACCCCGGCAAGTTCAGCTACGGCAGCTCGGGCGTGGGCTCGACGCTGCACTTCGTGGGCGAGCAGATCAAGCAGCGCGCGGGCCTGTTCCTCACGCACATTCCCTACCGCGGCACCGCGCCGCTCACGAGCGACCTGGTCGGCGGCACGCTCGACTTCGCGATCGTGTCGCCCACCGCCGCGGCACCCTTCCTGCAGGGCGGGCGGATCGTGCCGCTGGGCGTGTCGTCGGCCAAGCGCTTTCCGGGCCTGCCGCAGGTGCCGGCGCTCGGCGAGCATCCGCAGCTGAAGGGCTATGAGTTGAGCGGCTGGTTCGCGCTCGCGGGCCCGAAGGACCTGCCCGCGCCCATCGTGCAGAGCCTGCGCGCGGCGCTGCAGGCCGGCCTGGCCGACCCGGCGATCCGCCGACGGCTGGAAGAAGGCGGCTCCATTCCCGCCACGGGCAAGGAAGACCTCGGGCAGATCATGCGCGAGGACACGGCCAAGTACGCGACGCTGGTGAAGTTCGCGAACATGCGCGACTGAGGCCTGCCGACCCGTTTCAGCGCGGGGCGTCGCCCCCCTGGCGCTCCTCCACCCACCACTTCGCCTGCGCGGCATTCATCGCGCGCGCGTTAACAATCATTTCCTCGATCTGCGCACGCGTGGCCGGTGAATCGACCATCCACGCGGTCTGCACGGCATGCACGGGCCCGCCTTCGGCAAGCCGGTATTCCAGACAAAAACGAACCTCATTGCTCATCGGTGATCGAACCCTCTCTCTTCGCCACCGATTCTGTCTGACTCAAGTGAAACAGAACGCTTCTTCGATGCGTCGCAGCCACAGGAACCGATGGCGTTTTGAGGCCATTCGTTCACAATGATTGCACCGTTGTTGCAGCGGAAAGGAGTGTGAAACCATGTTCGACTTCTTGTTTCGGCCCACCCACACGGCCTATTTGAAACGTGCCTCGGCACTGCTCGAGGAGGCCCAGATGGCGCGTATCGAACACCAGGCTGCCGCAGAGCATCACAGCGCCCTCGCCCGCATGTACGCGGAACGTGCCCGGCGGCTCGAGAACGAGCTGTACCGGCAACCTCGCGCCGCGGAGCACGGCACCGAGGCAGTGGCGGTCGCGGTGGAAGACCGCCCGCAGCTGTACTCGCTGGATGGCAGCCGCAAGGCGACGACGCACCCGGCCGGCAGCTGACGCCGGCCCGCGCGATCGCCTCGAGGTCGCGCCCGGCGACAAGGGCGCGGCTGTGCCGATGCGGTGATCCGGGGTGATGTAATCCGGCTCCCCGGCCCTCACCGCGAGAACCCCATGCGCTTCATTGCCTGCATCGCCGCCTGCGCGGCCTTGGCCCTGTCCCAAGCCCACGGGCAAACCGCCGCGCCTTACGACGGCCCGCTGTTCGACACCCACCTGCACTACAACCAGGAAGCCTGGGACGGCACCGCCGGCCCCTTCCCGCCCACCGAGGCGCTCGCGCGCATGCAGCGCAACCAGGTGAAGGCCATCGTCGCGAACTCGCGGCCCAACGCCGGCACGCAGACCCTGGCCGCCGCGCGCGAAACCCGCGCCGCCGGCGTCACCGTGGTGCCCTTCGTGCGCCTGTACCGCAACCGCGACGACTACAACAACTGGTTCCGCGACGAAAGCATCCACGAGATGGTGTTGGCCGAACTGGCGCGCGGCACCGCCAGCGGCCCCTACCGCGGGCTCGGCGAGTTCCACCTGTACGAGAGCGCCAACGCCAACGGCCCGGTGGCAAAGAAACTGATCGCACTGGCCGAAGAGAAAAAGCTCGCGGTGCTCGCGCACGTGGACGACGTGGCCGTCGACCTGCTGATGGCGAACGCGCCGTCGAAGGGCCGCTCACTGCGCCTCATCTGGGCCCACACCGGCATCGGCGGCACGCCGGTCGAGCGCGTGCAGGCGATGCTGGAGCGCTACCCGCTGCTGATGGGCGAACTCTCGTACCGCCCGGGCCTCACCTGCGAAGGCGGTCGCCTGTGCCCCGAATGGCGCGCGCTGATCCTCAAGCACCCCGACCGCTTCATGGTCGGCTCCGACACCTGGGTCAACCAGCGCTGGAGCGCCTACGACGAGATCATGCGCGGCTACCGCACCTGGCTGGGCGACCTGCCGCCCGCCGTGGCGCAGCGCATCGCCTGGGGCAACGCGGCGGCGCTGTTCGACCTGCGCTGAGACGGACCATCTCAGGCGGCCTGATCGCGCCGCGCGGCCACCTCGCGCAGCCGCTGGTGCGCGGCGCCGTCCCACGCGACCGGCTGCTGGTTTTTCGCGCACAGGTAGTGGTGCGTGAACACGCCCAGGTAGGCGTCCAGCGTCTGCTGCGCGGCCTGCTCGCCGGCCAGGTCCATGCACATCGCCGCCACCTCGCTGGTGCAGAAGTGGTCGTCGCGGCCAGAGTTGCGCAGCTTGTACTGCGTGATCTGCTCGGGCTGCAGGCTCAGCACCGGCAGCCGGTCGAGGTAGGGGCTGCGGCGAAACATCTTGCGCGCCTCGCCCCAGGTGGCGTCGAACAGGATGAAGAGCGGACGTTTCGCGCTGCCGCCACCAGCTGCATCAGGCGATGCAGGAACGCTCAGCACCACGCGCTCGGGCGCCGCGTACTGCCCCGGGAACACCACATAGGGTTGCCATTGCGGGTCGCTCAGCAGCGCCAGCAGCGCGGGATCGGTCTCGGTGCGGGCCCAGCCGAAGGCGAAGGTGTCGGCCACCACATCGGCCACCAGCCACCCGGTATTGGTCGGCTTGAGCGGCTCGATGTCGGCCATGAGCAGGCACACCCCCGCGCGCGTGGCCACCGGAGGGCGCACGGCGCACATGCAGTGGCTGGGCACCAGGCGGCAGCCCGCACAGCGCTCGCGCTTGAAACCGCCACGGGCAAGAAAAGGCTTGGCGCTGCGCGCCAGGCGCGCGGCGCGAAGGAGGGAGACGGCGTGAGGCATGCCCCGATTCTCGGTGGCGTGGCCGCCAGCGCCGTGCGGCGGCATGCGCCGGATCGCTAGACCAGCCGCAGGTCCTTCACCGCCGCACCGCCGAACACCCGCGCCACCTGCGCCGTCGACAGCCCGTACATCCGCTGGAACAACCCGCCCAGCACCGCCCGGTACTCGTTGAGCACCGCGTGGTCGCGGTTCTGGAACAGCGTGGCCTGCGTCAGCGGCTGCTGCTCGCCCACGACGCGCCCGCCCGCCTGTGCGGCCAGCCCACCGCCGAGCACCCAGTACACGGTGCCGTGCCCGTGGTCGGTGCCGCGGTTGCCGTTCTCGCGGAAGGTGCGGCCGAACTCGCTGACGACGACCACCACGGTCTGGCGCCAGGCGGACTCGCCCATCTCCTGCGCGAAGCCGGCCACGCCGCGGCCCAGCTCTTCGAAGCGGTTGGCCAGGTAGCCCTTGGCCGCGCCCTGCCCCACGTGGGTGTCCCAGCCGCCGACGTCGACAAAGCCGATGTCGAAGCGCTCGCGCATCAAGAGCGCCATGCGGCGCGCGACCTGCTCGAAGCCCTTCGGGCTCATGGCGTTGCGGCTGGCGGCGTCCATCTCGGCCTGCATGGCGCGCACCACCTCGTCGCGCACCTGGAAGCCCTCGGCCACGGGCTGCGCGAGCGCGGTGTTGCGGTACATGGACGCAATGATCTGGCTCTGCCGCGCATCGAGGGCCTGCCGCGCCACGCCCGCGAGCGCCATGTTGGCGGCCTTGGCGTCGTCGCCGCGCAGCACGATGGGCAGCTGGTCGGTGAAGGCGATGGGCGACACGTCGGCCAGCGGTCCGGCGCCGAGCACGCCGGCCAGCCGGTTGAGAAAGCCCGAGCGATAGTCGCGCCGCGCGTTGTCGGGCGCCACGCCGAGCTCGATGGCGTCCTGCGTCTCGAAGTGGCTGCGCGTGAGGTCGTCGGTGCCGGCGAAGGCGATGAAGGCCGCCTGCTTGCGCTGGTACAGCGGCAGCACGCTCTGCGCAAGCGCCGGGTGCAGGCCCCAGTCGCCACCGTCCAGCGGCAACGCGCCGTCGGGCGTGCCGGGCCGGGGGATGGCGATGTTAGGCCGCGAGGCGTAATAGAAGTCGCTGTTCGCGGTGGGCACCAGCAGGCTGGTGCTGTCGTAGGCGCCGCGCAGGAACACCACGAGCAGCTTGGTGCCCTCGGCCGCGGGCGCGGCAACCGCGCGCGCGGCGGCGCCGGCCAGCGGCGTGGCGGCGATGAGTTGCAGCAGGTGTCGACGTTGCATGGCGGTCCCTCTTTTCAACGCCGCATCAGCTCGGGCGATGCGAGCAGGAAGGTGTTCCACTCCGGCGGGTTCTTCGCCTGCGCGAGTGCCTGCTGCGTGTCGGCGCTCAGGCCGGGTTGCAGCGCATGCACGGCGCGCGATTCAGCCAGCGGCGGAAACGGCGGCTTCTCGAGCGGCGCCTTGTCGTCGGTGCGGAACAGCACGGCGCCGCCGGTGCCGATGGCGCGCGCAATCTCGAAGCGGGTGTTCATCTGGCCCGCGCTGGCCCAGGCGGCCTCGTTGAGCGGGTAGCCGTCGGGCGTCTCGTGGGCGTACAGGGTCTCGCCCATGCGGTTGATCCAGCCGATCATCGGCGTGGTGTTGAGCACCACGCGCTCGTCGTAGGCCAGCCGCACGCCCGCCACCACGTAGTGCACGGGGTCGCGGAACTTGCGGCCCAGCGAGGCCGCGAACTCGCGCGACTCGAACAGCGTCTGCAAGACGGCCGCAATGTCGCCATCGCTGCGCGTGAAGGTGGCGGCCATGCGCTCGACCAGCGCGGGCGGCGGCTCGTCGGCCACGAAGTACACGGCGAGCTTGCGCGAGATGAAGCGCGCGGTGGCCGGCGCGCGCGCCAGGCGGTCGAGCGCCTCGTCGGTCTCGGCCAGGCCGCGCGCCTGGATGGGCTGGCCCAGGTAGGTCTTAGGGCCGTAGTCGTGCCGGTTCGGGTGGAACTCGAACAGGCCCTGGCGCACGTAGTCGGCGCGCACGGCCGGGCGCACCGCGGGCGGCGTAGCGTCGGGCGGCTGCACGCTGACGCCCACGCCGGTCAGCACGCGCGCCAGCTCCTGCACATCGGCCTGCGTGTAGCCGCCGCCCACGCCCAGCGTGTGCAGCTCCATGAGCTCGCGTGCGTAGTTCTCGTTGATGCGGTTGGCGGCGTTCTGCGCGTTGTCGAGGTAGCGCAGCATGGCCGGGTGCCGCGCGGTGGCGCCCAGCAGGTCGCGGAACTTGCCGAGCGCGTGCGGGCGGATGGCGTTCTCTTCATAGTCGCCGACCATCGCGCGCACCAGGTCCTTGCGGATGCTGACGCTGAAGTGGTTCATCCAGAACCAGGTCATCTGCTCCTGCAGCTGGTTGGGCGAGTACAGCGCGCGCAGCAGGAAGCGCTGCTGCGCCTCGCGCGCGAGGGTGTTGAGTTCCTGTTGGTAGGCCGTGCGTGCGGCCTTCTTCGCTTCTTCGTCGGGCAAGGCGTCGGCGGCCTTGCGCCGGGCATCGAGCGCGAAGACGAGCTGGTCGAGCGGCGTGCGCGAGATGGCCATGGCGTCGACCTGCGCCTGCGCCGCCGCGGGCAGCGGACGCGGCGCGGGACGCAGCTGGCGGCCCATCCAGCGCGGCAGGCCATCGCGCGCCAGCTCGGCCTGGCTGCCGGCGTTGGCGCCCCAGCTCACGCGGTCGAGCCAGCGCAGTTGCGCGGCGGGCGTGTCGGCGGCATGGCCCAGCGCCGTGAGCGGCGGGCCCTCGGGGCGCAGCAGGCCGGTGGAACAGGCGGTGAGCGCCAGCACGGCGGCCAGCGTCACGGCGATCGCGCGCGAGCGGTGCAGCTTCGGAAACGGCATGCGGTCGATCATGCGCCCTTCAACCGCCGCGCGATGTAGGCGGTTGACCGACCTCGGCCCGCGCTCAGGTAAAGCTGAAGGTCAGCTTCGTTTCAGGACGAAACGGCAGGGCCGCGGCCCCGGGGCCTTCAGGCCGTGGCGGTACGGCTCGGCTCCGCGCCCGCAATCTGCCGCAGCGCGCGCTCGAACACCTCGACCGGCTGGCCGCCGGAGATCAGGTGCTGATCGTTGATGATGATCGCGGGCACCGAGTGGATGCCGGCGTCGGTGTACAGGCGCTCGCGTTCGCGGGTTTCCTGCGCGAACTCGTCGCCGGCCAGGATCTCGCGAGCCCGCGCCGCGTCGAGCCCCGCCTCGGTCGCCGCACGCACCAGCACCTCGATGTCCGAAGGGTTCTGGCTGTCGGTGAAGTAGGCCTTCAGCAGCAGCTTCTTGAGCGCCACCTGCTTGGCCGGGTCTTCCAGCTCGGCCCAGTGCAGCAGGCGGTGGGCGTTGAAGGTGTTGTACACGCGGGGCCGGCCCCCGGCGCTGAACTCGAAGCCGACGGCCGCGCCGCGCTGGCGGATCGCCTCGCGGGCCTGGGCCTGCTGCTCGCGCGAGGAGCCGTACTTCTGGTTCAGGTGCTCGAAGGTGTCCTGGCCTTCGGGCGGCATCTGCGGGTTCAGCTCGAAGGGCTGGAAATGCAGCTCGGCCGTGACCTCCGGCGCCACCCGTTTCAGGGCGGCCTCGAGCGAGCCGAGGCCCACGGCGCACCAGGGGCAGGACACATCGGAAACGAAATCGATCTTGAGATGGGCGGTCATGGCGCCATTCTTCATGGCGCCACAACCCCTTTGTGCGCGCGGGGTCTTCAGGCCATGGCCTTGCGGCGCTCGCGCTCCGTGCGGGCGCTGGCCAGCGTTTCTTCGCGCAGCCGGTCGTACTCGGCCTTGTCGACCGGCACGGCGTTCGGGTTGCCCAGGTCGTGCATGTGGACGCGGTAGGTCTCGCGGGCGCTCATGGCGGCCAGCGCGGCCAGCACGGTCACGGCGAAGGTGATCGCACCCACGGTGAACCAGATGTTGGTCGAGCCCGGAGGCGCCACGGCGGCGAACAGCGCGGGCAGCAGCGCGGTGAAGGTGGTGCCGATGTTCTGCGAGATGGCCATGGCAGACACGCGGTTGCGGGTACGGAACAGCTCCGGGTAGAAGCTCGGGAAGGTCGCGTTGTAGCCCTGGTACACGACGCCCCACATCAAGAGCGACATGCAGATGGCCAGCGGCACGTTCTTGATGCTGATGGCGTACAGGTACACGAACGACAGCAGGCCCGAGGCGAGTGCGCCCACGATGATCGGCGGCTTGCGGCCGATGCGGTCCGACAGGTTGCCCACGAACGGGATCACCAGCACGGCCAGGATGTTGCCCAGCACGGGAATCCACAGGTACACGTCTTTCTGGAAGCCGATGCCGTAGGCGGCCTGCACCGCGTAGGCCGCGCCGAACACGGTGGCGACCACGGGAATCACGTTCATGAGCGCCATGCAGATCACGCGCAGCATGTCGCCCCAGCTGTCGGTCAGCGCCTGGACGATCGGCGCCTTGGCCACTTCGCCCTTCTGGTCGACTTCGGCGAAGGCCGGCGTCTCGTCGACCTCGCGGCGGATGATGTAGCCGGCCACGATCACGATGAAGCTCAGCAGGAACGGAATGCGCCAGCCCCACGAGTTGAAGGACTCTTCAGGCATGTAGTGCGCCAGCGGAAGGAACACGGCGGCCGCCAGGATCTGGCCGGCCTGCACGCCCTGCAAGGTGAAGCTCGCGAAGAAGCCGCGACGCCCGAACGGCGCGTGCTCCAAAATCATCGAGCTCGCGCCCGAAATTTCGCCGGCCACCGCGAAGCCCTGCACCAGGCGCAGGAACACCAGCAGCGCCGGGGCCAGCAGGCCGACCTGGTCGTAGGTCGGCAGCAGGCCCACGGCCACGGTCGAGAAGCCCATCAGGAACATGCACAGCACCAGCACCTGCTTGCGCCCATGCGTGTCGCCCCAGTGGCCGAGCACGAAGGCGCCGATGGGGCGCGCGACATAGCCCACGCCGTAGGTCGCGAGCGACGCGATGATGGCCGTGGTCGGGTCGCCCTTGGGAAAGAAGATCTGCGGAAAGATCAGCGCCGCGGCGGTGGCGTAGATGAAGAAGTCGTAGTACTCCAGCGCCGAGCCGATCCAGCCGCTGGCGGCGGCTTTCCTCGACTGGTGCTTGCCTTGCGGCTCTTTGGCGGATGGATGGGCCATGGGTTGTCTCCAGTGGTGTGACGAAGGTGTCGGATGCGAGGGGAAAAAATCAGTCTTGTTGTTGGGGCTGCTGCGCCTGCGACGCCATGCGCGCGGGTGCGTTGAGCGCGCCGTAGGCGTCGTAGCCGCCCACGCGCTGCGCGACCTCGAAGAAGAGGCCGCCGTCGAAACTCTCGGTGTAGATGTGCAGGTAGTCGCCGGCCGCCGAGCGGTCGAACAGCACGCCGGCTTCGCGCATGCGCGCCAGCAGCTCGGGCGCCACGTCGATGCGCGTGGCCAGGTCGTCGTAGTAGTTGTCCGAGATCGGCACGAAGCGCGTGCCATTGGCGCGCAGCCGGGCCACGGTGTCGAAGATGTCGTCGCAATCCAGCGCGATGTGGTGCACCGCGCCGCCGCCGGTCACGCTCAGCGTGCGCGCGGTGCGCGTGCGCTGGCTCAGCGACACGTTCAGCACCAGGCGCAGGCTGCGGTCGGCATTGGCCACGCCGCGGCTGCGGATCAGGCCGAAGGGGTCGGCCAGCTCCAGGCTCTCGCCGGGCTCCAGGCCGAGCACGGCGCGCGTGAACAGCACCCAGGTGTCGAGCTGGTCGAGCGCCAGGCCCAGCGCCACATGGTCGATGCGCGTGAGGCCGGCATCGTGCGCATCGGGCCCTGCGTCCTCGAGGATGAAGTCGGTCTCGTACAACCCGTTGGCGCCCAGCGCCTCGGGCACGAAATGGATCAGGTTGCCGCCCGGCGCCACGATGGCCGGCACGCGCAGCTCGTTCGGCCCGACCGGGCTGTCGTGGCGCTGCGAACGCATGGCGCTGGCGCGGCCCACGGCCGCGAGCGGGTCGGCGCAGCGCACGCCCAGCGCACAGACCGAGGTGCCGTGCGCCTCGAAACGGCGGCGCGCAAACGAGTCCGGGTGCGCGTTGACGATGAAGTGGATGCCGCCCTGGCGGTACAGCGTGACGGCCTTGGAGCGATGGCGCCCCACGCGGCGAAAGCCCAGTTGCCCGAGCAGCGCGCCGAGCGTGACGGCCGAGGCCTCGTCGGCCGCGAACTCGATGAACGACAGCCCCGAGAGCGCCGGCGCCAGCGGCGGGTTGAACAGCTCCACGCGCTGCGGCTGCACGGGGGCATTCCCGTTGGCGAGCCGCTCGCGCGTTTCGCTTTCGAGGTACAGCAGCGAGCGCATCGCATCGACGGCGGTGCGGCGGTTCGGCGTCTCGCGGAAGATGTCGTTGAAGATCTCCAGCGACAGCGGCCCGGTGTAGCCCGCGCGCAGCACCTGTTCGAAGAAGCCGACCACGTCGAAATCGCCCTGCCCCGGGAACGAGCGGTGGTGGCGCGCCCACTGCAGCACGTCCATCGACAAGAGCGGCGCATCGGCCATTTGCACGAAGAAGATCTTCTCGCCCGGAATGGCGGCGATGCCCGCCGGATCGTCCTTCAGCGACAGCGTGTGGAAGCTGTCCAGGATCAGCCCGAGGTGCGGGTGGTCGGCGCGCTGCACGATGTCCCAGGCCTGGGCGTAGCGCGAGGTGTGGCGGCCCCAGGCCAGCGCCTCGAAGCCCACGCGCAGGTTGCGGCGCGCGGCGCGCTCGGCCAGTTCGTGCAGCTGGGCGGCGGCGCGCGCCGGGTCGTTCACCGACAGCGGCGAGGTGTTGGAGCAGCACAGCACCAGCGGCGCGCCCATGGCTTCCATGAGGTCGAACTTGCGTTCGGCGCGCTCCAGGCTGCGGTGGAACTGCGCCTCGGGCATGCCTTCGAAGTCGCGGAACGGCTGGTACAGGTCGATAGCCAGGCCCAGGTCGGCCACGATGCGGCGCAGCTCGGCGGCGGTGCCGCGGAAGTTGACGAAGTCGGCTTCGAACAGCTCGATGCCGTCGAAGCCCGCGGCCGCAATGGCTTCGAGCTTCTGGCGGAGGGTGCCGCTGAGCGAGACGGTGGCAATGGCGCGGTGCATGGGGATGGACTGTAGAAAGAGCCCGGGCGCGCCACAACGCAAATCAGCCCTGCCTGATCGATGATCGCACGCTACCGATCATCATTCGCACGAAATAGGGGTTACACCTAGCCCGCACGGGGGTGCGGGCCGGGCGTTTTTTCAGAGGCTGCGCCAGTAATCGATCAGCATCTGCGCGAACTCGACCGGGCGCTCCACCGCGCTCAGGTGCGCGGCGTCGATGGTCGCCAGCCGCGCGCCCGGGATCTGCGCCACCATGGACTCGGACATGGCCAGGGGCGTGGCCTCGTCCTGCAGCCCGCCGATCACCAGCGTGGGCGTGGCGATGCGGCGGTTGCTGTCGCGGAAGTCGATGGCGGCCACGGCGTTGCAGCTCTCGATGTAGCCCTGCGCGTCGGTGCGCACCAGCGTGTCGTGCAAGGTGCGCGCGGCCACCGCGCCCTCGGGCGTGGCGGCGTAGGCCGGCGTGAGCCAGCGCGCCACGGCGCCCGAGGCGATGGCGGCCACGCCCTTGGCGGCCACGGTTTCCGCGCGCAGGCGCCACGGGGCCTGGTCGGGGTAGTGCGCGGCCGAGTTGGCGATCACCACGGTCCTGAGCTGCGCGGCGTGCCGCACCGCCAGCGCCTGCGCGGTCATGCCGCCCATCGACAGGCCCACGAAATGCACGGGCTCGCCGCCCGTCTCGCGCGCGATCAGCTCGGACGCGTCCTGCGCCAGCGTTTCCACGCGCAGCACGCCGGGCACCACCTCGGAGCCCCCGTGGTTGCGGTGGTCGTAGCGGATCACCGTGTGGGCACGCGCGAGCTGCGCGGCCACGCCGTCCCACATGTGCAGATCGCAGCCGAGCGCATGGCTGAGCACGACGAAGGGGCCGTCGCCTTCGCGCACGACATTCAGGCGGGGGGAGGAAGTGGTCATGGTGTGGAGTCCTTCAGCGGAGAGGATGGAGAAGCAGGTTGCGCAAGGCGCGGCAGCCACAGGAACGCGATGGCCAGCAGCACGGTGCCGGCCATCAGCATCGGCACCACCATCGGCCAGGCGCCGTACGAAAAACGCGTGTCGACAAACAGCGCGGCGACCTGCCCCACGCAGAACGCGACCATCATCATGCCGAAACCCGACCACGACACGGCACGCCCCGCCAGGTGCGGCAGGTCGCCCACGGCGCCGGCCTGCCCGCAGGGCTGGTGGATGCCATGGCCGAGGCAGTACACGGCGTGGCCCGCCAGCAGCGGCACCGCGCTGTGCGGCATCAGCCAGCAGCCCAGCGCCTGGATCAAGGCGCCCGTGATGCTCAGCACTGCGCCCAACCGCACGGTGCGCATCGGCCCGAAACGGCGCAGCAGGCTGCGGCACATCGTGGTGCTGAAGATGTAGACCAGCGAGCCGCCGGCCGGAATCCAGCCGTACCACGCGGGCGACCAGCCGAGGTAGCCGATGTAGACCATCGGCGAGAGCAGCAGGAAGCAGAACAGCCCGCCATAGGTGGTCGCCGCCACCGAGGCCCAGGCGCGGAACGAACGGCTCGCGAACACCGCGCGCGTGCTGCCGCGCGGTGCGGACGATTCGCCCGTCATCGGTCGGCGCGTTTCATCGAACGAACGCCAGCACAGCGCGAACAGCGCCAGCGAATAGACCGCCATCGCGACCATCACCCAGCGCCAGCCCGCGCCCTGCACCAGCCAGGCGCCCAACAGCGGCGCCACCAGCCCGACCATGCCCAGGCCCGTGAGGCCCCGCGCCATGACGTGCGGGCCCTCGTGCGCCGGATACAGGTCGCGCACCGCGGCGCGTGAGCACACGAGAATCGCCGCCATCGAAAAACCCTGCAGCGTGCGCCAGCCCGCGAGCACCGCCACGCTGCCCGCAAAGGCACCGCCGAAAGCCGCGACCACATAACAGGCCAGCCCCGCCAGCAGCACCGGCCGTCGGCCGAAGCGGTCGGCCAGCGGGCCGCACAGCAGCTGCGCAAAGCCGAAGGCCAGCACGAACAGCGTGAGGCTGGTGCTGGCCGAACCGAGTTCGCCGGCGATGGCGGGCAGCGCCGGCAGGTAGCTGTCGGTCGCGACCGGCTGCGCCGCAAGCAGCAGCGGCAACAGCAGCGTGAAGCCGACGTCGAAGCGGCCCTTGCCGCCCCGGCCTTCCGTCGCGCTCACTGCGCCGCCACTGGCGGCAGCAGGCCCTTCTCGCGCAGGATGTTCGTCGCGATGCCGAAGGCGTGGTTGGCCACCGGCACGCCGCAGTAGATCGCGGCCATCATGATCACTTCCTTGATCTCGTCGGGCGTGAGGCGCGACTCGGGCGGGCCGTCGAGCGCGGCGCGCACGTGCATGGCGAACTCTTCGTACGCATGGATGCCCAGCATCATCGACAGCACCATGAAGCGGCGCGTCTTGTCGCCCAGCGCGGGGCGGCCCCAGATGTCGTTCCACGCGTGGCGCGTGATGAGCTCCTGAAATTCGGCGTTGAAGCCGTTGCGGTTGGCGAGCGACTTGTCGACCCAGGCGTCGCCGAGCACGCGGCGGCGGTTGACGAGGCCGTCTTCGTAAGGATTGCTCGGGGTGTCGGGGGCGGTCATGGCGAGAGTTCCTTGTCGGATGAGAGTTGGGCTTGCAGGGCTTTCACCTCTGCCACAGCGATGTGCCCCGCATTCACGGCGAGCGCGGGGTCGAACCATTCGTCGGCCGCGTCGCGCGGCAGCTCGGCGCGCAGCCGGTCGATGTTGGCGCGCATGCGCGCGGCGTCGACCTGCAGGCCGGGCAAGGCGCCGGCCATGGCGCGCACGCTGCCGTGCGCCGACATCAACAGCTGCGGCCATTCGGCCAGCTCGGCCTGCCAGGCGCCGAGCGCGCGCTCGTGCTGCTGCGGCATGGCGCCGAGCAAGGCCGCCACGCGCTGCGGCGCGCGGTGCGCGGCGGCGATGGCGACCATCGAGGCCACGGGGTTGCGCTTGTGCGGCATCGCCGACGAGCCGCCGCGCCCGGGTTCGCTGGGCTCGGCGACCTCGGCCACTTCGTACTGGCCGAGCAGCGAAATGTCGACCGCGACCTTGCCCAGGCTGCCCGTGAGCAGACCGAGTTCGCAGCCGAGCGCGACCCATTCGTCACGCTGCGTGTGCCACGTGGCGCCGGGGTCGCCCAGGCCGAGTTCCTTGGCCATGCGCTGGCGCACCGCGGCGCCCTGCCCCTTCATCTGCGCCAGCGTGCCGACGGCGCCGCCGAGCTGCAGCTGCAGCGCGTGCTTCGCGGCGGCGCGCAGGCGGGTGCGGCTGCGCACCAGCGGCGCGGCCCAGCCGGCGCACTTGAAGCCGAAGCTGGTGACCGAGGCCGGCTGCATCAGCGTGCGCGCGAGCATCGGCGTGTCGGCGTGCTGCACCGCCAGGCGCAGCAGTGCGTCGGCGGCCTTGGCCAGGTCGGCCTCGACCAGCGCGACGGCTTCGCGCGTGACCAGCGCCATCGCGCTGTCGATCACGTCCTGGCTGGTGCTGCCGAAGTGCACGAAGGGCACCGCCTCGGCATTGAACAGGCCCACGGCCTCGCGCAGTGCCTTCACCAGCGGGATGGCGACGCTGCCTGCGCGTCCGCTCTCGCGCACGATCTTGGCCACGTCGAACAGCTCGACCTTGCAGCTGCCGACGATCGAATGCGCGGCGCTCTCGGGAATCAGCCCCTCGGCCGCCTGCGCGCGCGCGAGCGCGGCCTCGAAGCGCAGCATGGCGTCGACGAAGGCGCGGTCGCTGAAGGCGCCCAGCGTCTCGGAGGTGGAAAGGAAGCCTTCAAAAATGCTCATGCGTATTCCGATGTCTAGTATTTCAATTGCGCGACGGCGCGCAGTTCTTCGGGCGAGGCGGTGCCGAAGCCGAAGAACTCGAGGTAGGCCGGGATCATCTCGAACAGCATGTCGGTGCCGACCTGCACCTGGCAGCCCTTGGCCTTGGCGGCCTGCAGCAGCGGCGTGTATTCGGTCTTCATGACGACCTCGCCGACGAAGGTGTCGGGCGCGATGCGGTCCACGTCGAAGGGCAGCGGGTCGCTGTCCTTCATGCCCAGCGGCGTGGCGTTGACGACCACGTCGTAGCCCGCCGGGTCCTTCGAGCCGGTGGTGACCTTCATCTGCGGATAGTGTTCGCGCAGCCGCGCGGCCAGTGCCTGCGCCGAGGTGTCGCTCATGTCGAACAGCATCAGCTCGGCCGCGCCGGCCGCCGCGATCGATGCCGCAATGGCCGACCCGACGCCGCCCGTGCCCGACACCAGCACGCGCGTGCCCTTGAACAGGCGGCCCTTGCGCTCCACGCCGCGCACGAAGCCCGCGCCGTCGAACTGGTCGCCCAGCAGGCTGCCGTCGGGCCGCTTGAGCACGGCGTTGCAGGCGCCCGCGACGCGCGCGGTGGGCGTGACCTCGTCGACCAGCGACATCGTCGTGACCTTGTGCGGCATCGTGACCAATGCGCCGCGCAGGTTCGAGAACTTGAAGATCTGCGCGAGCGACGCCGCGTAGTCCTCGGGCTTCACGCCCATGGGCACCACGACCGCGTCGATGCCCTGCTTGTCGAACCAGGGGTTGTAGATCATCGGCGCCTTGAAGGCCTCGGTGGGGTAGCCGATGTGGGCGATGAGCGTGGTCTTGCCGGAGATCATGGGAGTCGTCTTGTTCAGGAAGGTGCGGGGTCAGGCCACGCTCGGGGATTGGTAGCGCAGGGGCATTGCGATCTCGGCGTGCATCGCCGGCGGATAGATGAGCTCGCGCAAAAAGTCGGCGTCGGCCTGCATCGCATCGGCCGCGTCGATGTGGCCGAAGTAGCGGAAGTAGTGCGGCATCTGCTGCACCAGCATCTCGAAGCCGGCCTGTGCGTTGAGCCCGCGCGCACGCGCCGCACGCACCAGCGGCGTGGGCTGGTTGCGCAGCAGGATGTCGAACAGCGCCGCGTGGGGTTCCATGCGCGCCACGTCCAGCGGCAGCGCGTCGTCTTCGGCCAGGCCCAGCGGCGTGGCGTTGATCACGAGGTCGTAGCCCTCGGGCGCGTTGCTGTCGACCGCGACCACGGTCGCATCGAAGAAGGCGTCGAGCTTGGCGGCCACGCCTGCTGCCTTGCCGGAGGCGGTGTCGAAGAGGGCGATGTGCTCGGCGCCGTTCACCGTGCCGCCTTCGGCCAGCGCCACGCCGATGGCGGCGGCGCTCACGCCCGCGCCGAGGATCAGCACGCGCTTGCCGCGGAACGGCACGTTGCAGCGGTCGAGCGCGCCGATCAGGCCTTCGCCGTCGAACAGGTCGCCCTCGAGCTGGTCGCCCTCGGTGCGGCGCACCACGTTGACCGAGCCCGCCACGCGGCCGAACAGGCCGCAGCCGTCGAGCAGGTCGACCACGCGCGGCTTGTGCGGCGGCGCGATCACCATGCCGCGCACATTGCGCGCCAGGAAGGCCGACTTCATGAACACCGCGAAGTCGCGCACCGGCACCTGCATGGGCACCAGCACCGCGTCGATGCCGTAGCGCGCGAAGGCCGCGTTGAACATGCGCGGCAGCCGCACGTTGCGGACCGGGTCGCCGGGGATGAGGTAGGCCTGGGTGCTGCCGGTGATGAAAGGGCTCATGGGCGTGCTTCCGTTCGTCAATCGCTCGTTTCGGGGCGGAACAGCGGGCTTTATAGTCCCTTCGCGCGCAGCCTGCTGGCACATTGGGCGTCAAACGTTCGATAATCGATCTTTCAAGTTCGTCAATCGATCAAATTGCGGGTTTTTACTTAGCCATTCGGCCCCCGTTGCCGCGCCGGACGCGGGCACACTTCCGCCCATGAACAGCACCAGCCCCGACGACTCGACGCCGCCCGCCGGCCTGGACAAGCGCGACTGGATCGCCGGTCTGGAGCGCGGCGTGAGCATCATCGAGGCCTTCGACGACGCCAACCCGCGCCTCACGGCCAGCCAGGCTGGCCAGCGCACGAACATGACGCGCACCGCCGCGCGGCGCTACCTGCTCACCCTGCAGCACATGGGCTACGTGGCCAGCGACGGCAAGCTCTTCTGGCTCACGCCGCGCGTGCTGCGCCTGGGGCAGTCGTACCTCGAGTCGGCCCGCCTGCCGCGCGTGGTGCAGCCCTTCTTGCAGCGCGTGGCGGCCGGCACCAACGAGATCGCGTACCTCAGCGTGATGGACGGCGACGAGGTGGTCTACATCGCGCGCAACGGTCCCAACCGCAGCATGAGCACCGGCTACGTGCTGGGTGCGCGCGTGCCCGCGCAGGTGACGGCCTCGGGCATGCTGATGCTGGCGCTGCGCAGCGACGCCGAGCTGAACGGCTGGCTGGCCACGCGCCAGCTCACGGTGTTCACCTCGCACACCATCGCGAGCATGGAGCGCATGAAGCTCGAGCTGGCACGCATCCGCGCCCAGGGCTGGGCGCTGTCGGAGCAGCAGCTCGACCTGAACTCGCGCGGCATCGCCGTGCCGCTGCGCGACCGCCACGGCACGCTGGTGGGCGCGCTCAACATCACGATGCCGATGGGGCACGAGAGTTCGGAAGACGCGGTGGCCCGCGTGCTGCCGGTGCTGCGCGAGACGGCGCAGGCGATGCGCAACCTGATCTGAGCTGAACCGGTGGCGCGTCGGCCGTGCCGACGCTTTCTTTCGAAGCGGTCGCGACAGGCAGTTCCGCCGCGCCGCCTCACGTCACCTGCTCACCACTTCACTCGCACGCCCGCCGCCGCATTGATGGAGCTGCCCACCCGCGCCCCGCCACCCGTGGCCCACTGCTTGCCGAGTTCGCCGTAGAGGCTCGTGCGCTGGCTCACCGCCAGCGTGAAGCCCGCAGCCAGCTCGGTGCTGGTGCCACCAATCGGCGCGCCGACAGGCGTGATGGCCGCCGGGTTCACGAAGCGAGCAACGTCGTTGCCCTTGGCGCTGCGATAGACATTCAGGCGCGCATAGGGCTGCAGCGTGCCGGCGCCGGTCGCGAAGCTGCCCTTGATGCGAACGCCCGCGCGGCCGATCCAGCCGCTGTCCGCGTCCTGCTGCACGAGTGCGCCCGGGATGGACACGTCGTCAAGCCGCAGCCGTTGATGGATCAGCTGCAGTTGCGGCTCCACCGACCAGCCGCTCGCACCGATCGCGAAGGCCTTGCCTACTTCGATCGATGCCAGGAAGCTGTTGCCCTTGCCCGAGACGCCCGCACTCAGGAGCGGCTGCACCGTGTAGCGGTGGCGACCGGCCTGCAGCACCGCATCGGCATAGAAGCCATCCTCAGTGGTGAAGGTGCCGTAGAGACCCAGGTATTGGCTGCGCAGATCGTTGCTGCCTGCGGCGGTGTTCAGAAGGCCGCCGCTGAAGCCGCTCGTGCGGGCGTTGCCGTCGAGTTGGCCCACGTAGATGCCCGCGCGCCAATCCGGGTTGGCCCACAGGTCGGTGCCGGCCTGCAGTCCGGTCAGACGGCCCTCGCCGTGCGGCGAGACGGTGCCGCCCTGGCGGATGTCCATGTCGGTGGAGATCAGCCGGCCCCAGGCGCGACGGTTATTGCCGTCGGTGCCCGGCGTTGCTCCCGCACCGCCGCGCACATCGTCGTCGCCGACGCGTTGGCTGCGGCTCGCGAGCATGCCCAGGTTGCCCTGGCGCAGCTGATGGGGCAGCGCCGCGAACAGCGAAGCCTCGGCGCGGTAGGTCGGCAGCCCAGCACCGCCGGAAGTGCCTGGAACGCCCGGAGCGCCCAGTTCGGCCTCGGTGCGCAGATACCAGTTCTCGCCACCGCCGCTGGCGTCGCCCGCGTACAGCCGGTACTCGAAGGCCCCGGCATCGACATGGCCGCCCGAGAGCACGAAGGCGTCCTTGGTGGTCTGCGCGGTGGTGGTCGCGCCGTTGCGTGCACTGATCAGCTCGATACCCGCGCCGCTGGTGCGTGCGCCCAGGCCGCCGAGGTTGGACACCTGCACCGTCGTGCGACCACTCGCGCTGGCGGCAGCACCGTCGAGCACGAGGCGGTCGGCGGTGCCGGGGTTGTCCAGCTTCGTGGCCAGGCGCAGCACGCCGTTGCTGCCGACGTAGGGCCCGGTCAGCGTGAGCGTGGTGCCGGGCGTGCTGCCCAGCAGCGAGACGGTGCCTGCGTTGTTCAGGCCTGCCATCTGCTGGCTGAAGCCCGCCAGGTCGAGCGTGGCGCCGCTGGCCACCACGCCGCTCGACGCAGCGCTGAAGGCGTTGGCCGCGCCGGCCTTGAGCATGCCTGCGACCACGCGGGTCTCGCCGCTGTAGCTGGCCGTGCCTGCGAGCGTGAGCGTGCCTGCTCCGACCTTCACGAGCGAACCGCCGGCGCCGCTGATGGCGCCAGAGATCGTGCTGTCGCTGCCGACTGCGCCGGTGGTCAGCGCCTTCGCGCCGAGCACCACGTCGCCCGCGCCGCCGAGCGAGCCGATGCTCGCACCGGTGGTGGCCAGGTCGATGTGCACTTGCGCGCCGGCCGCATTGGTCACCGTGGCGCTGGCGGCATTCGCACCGTCCTGCAGCCGCAGCGTGCCCTGGTTGGCGATGGTGAGCATGCCCGCATCGGCCTTGCCGCCGAACTGCAGCGCCGCGCCCGGGGCGATGCTGACCGCGCCCGTGCCCAGCGCGCCGCTGGTGTCGGTGGCGAGCGTGCCCGCATCGACCAGCGTGCCGCCGCTGTAGCTGTTGGCACTGGCCAGCGTCAGCGTGCCGGCGCCGATCTTGCGCAGCTTGCCGGTGCCGCTCATCACGCCGGCGTAGGTGCCAGCGGTCTTGTCCTGATCGAACGCGACCTCAGCGTTGTTGACGATGTTGCCCTGCAGGCTGGTGGCGCTGCCCTGCAGCACGCCGCCCTTCACGGTGGTGCCACCGGTGTAGGTGTTGATACCGCCGAGGATCAGCCGACCCGCATCTTCCTTCGAGATGCCGCCTGCGCCCGAGAGCGCGACATTCACCGTGGCGGTCATGGCCGCGCCCCCGGCCATGCCGTCGCCCACGCGCACCACCGAGTTGGCGTTGTCCAGCGTGAGGCCGTCGCCCTGGACCGTGTAGCCGTCGACCGCGAACTGCGCGCCCGCGATGCGCACCGCGCCACCGGCCCCGTCGACCGTCACGGTGCCGGCCTTGCCCCCGAACACCGCGAACTGGCCCTGCGCCCAGTTGGCGTTGAGCTTGCCGTCCACGTCGGTCCAGCCGTCCTTCGAGGGCTGGGGGTTGCCCGCGCGCCAGGTGCCGCTGCCGCCGGCCACCTGGTTGTCGTGGTACTTGGTGCTGTCGCCGCCGTCCCAGAATTTCAGCTCAAGGCCCGCGCGGTTGACCAGGTTGACCTGGTTCGCCACCGAGGTCTGCACCTGCAGGTCGGCCAGCTTGGCGCCGGCCGGTACGGTGCCGATGTCCAGGCCGAAGTCGGTCAGCGTGCCGCCGTAGCTCATGAGGCGATACAGGCCCGGTCCGAACGTGCCGCCGGCCGACTGCGCGATGTTCAGCGTGCCGTTCAGCTGCAGGTTGCCCGCGACATCGATCAGGTCGTTGAGCGCGCCACCGGGCACGCCGGCCTGGCCGAGTTCGTAGTTCAGCGTGGCGCCGCCGCCCAGTGCGAGCGCGCCGAGCGTCAGCGTGCCGGGGCTGTTGCCCGCGGCGAGGATGCCGCCGTCGGCGACGAAGACCGCGCCCGCGATCGTGCCGCTGCCCGCGAGCGTGGCGCCCGTCCGCACCTGCACGCCACCCGTGCCCGTGGCGCTGCCGCTCTTGTTGTTCACGCTCAACGTGCCGCCAGTTACCTGGGTGCCGCCGGTGTAGGTGTTGGCGCCCGTCAGCGTGAGCGTGCCGCCGCCTTCCTTGATGATCGAGCCGCCGGCACCGCCGGTGCCGCTGATCGTGCCCGACAAGGTGCTGTCGCCGCCGCTGCCGCCGAGCGTGAGTGCGCTGCCGCCGAGCACCAGATCGCCCGCGCCGCTGAGCGAACCGAAGCTCACGCCGATGACCGCCTGGTCGATGCGCACCTGCGCGCCGGCCTGGTTGATCACCGTGGCCTTGTCGGCCGAGGCGTAGTCGGCAAAGTCCAGCACCCCGCCCGCGGCGTTGGTGATGGTCGACGTGCCGGCGCTTGCCTTTGTCTGGAAGCGCACCGAGCCCTGGTTGTAGATGGCCGCGCCGCCCGCATCGGCGTTGATGCCGAACAGCAGCCTGCCGGGGGCCGCGACGCTCACCGGGCCGCTGCCCAGGGCGCCGGTGACATCGGTGGAGAGCAAGCCGCCATCGACGAAGGTGCCGCCCGTGTAGCTGTTCGCGCTGCCCAGCAGCAGAATGCCGCCGCCGATCTTGCGCAGCCGGCCGCTGCCGCTCATCGCGCCGTTATAGGAACCGACGACGAACAGGTTCGGGTCGAAGACGACCTCCGCGTTGTTGACGATGTTGCCTCGCAGGCTCAGCGTGTCGCCCACCAGCACGCCGGCCTTGACGGTGGTGCCGCCGGTGTAGCTGCTGGTGCCGCGCAGCACCAGCGTGCCCACGTCGTCCTTGACCAGGCCGCCCGTGCCGGTGAGCGCGACATTCATCGTCGCGCTGCGCGCGGTGTCGATGCCCGAGCCATCGCCCACGCGCACCACCGTGCCCGAGGCGCCGAGTTCGATCGCATCGCCCTGCACCACATAGCCATCGGCCGCGAACTGCGCGCCGATGATGCGCACCGTGCCGCCCGCGTTGCTGACATTGACGGTGCCGCCCGTGCCGCCGAACACCGCGACCTGGTCCTGTGCCCACGCCGCGTTGATCTTGCCGTCGGTGCCGGTCCAGCCGTCGCCGGGCACGCCCACGCGCCAGGTGCCCGCGCCGCCGGCGATCTTGCCGTCGTTGTACTTGCCGGCGTCGCCGCCGTCCCAGAATTTCAGCTCGAGGCCCGCGCGGTTGACCAGGTTGACCTGCTGGGCCACCGAGGTCTGCACCTGAAGGTCTGTGGCCGCAACCGGCACGCTGCCGATGTCCAAGCCGTTGTTGGTGAGCGTGCCGGTGTAGTCGATCAGGCGGTAAATGCCCGCACCGAACTGGCCGCCCTTGGACTGCGCCACGTTGAGCGTGCCGTCCAGCAGCAGGTTGCCGTTGACCTTGACCAGGTCGTTGAGCGAACCGCCGTCAGTGCCGGCCTGGCCGAGGTCGTAGTTGAGCACCGCGCCCTCGAAGAGGCTCAAGCTGCCGAGCGTCAGCGTGCCGGCACCACCATTGCCGGCCGACAGCACGCCGGCCTTGGAGATGGTGACCGCGCCCGCGATGCTGCCGTTGCCCGCCAGCGTCCCGCCGCCGAACACTCGCACCGCGCCGCTGCCGGTCGCACTGCCGCTCACGTTGTTCACGTTCAGCGTGCCGGCTGCGATGGTGGTGCCGCCGGTATAGGTATTGGCGCCGCTCAACGTGAGCGTGCCTGCGCCCACCTTGACGATCGAGCCGCCTGTGCCCGAACCTGGCTGCGAGAAGATGCTGCCCTTGTCGCTGACGGTGCCCGAGATCGTGTCGTTGCGGCCCAGGCCGCCGAGCGCGAGCTGCGTGGCGCCCAGGACGACGGCGCCGCCACCCGAAACCGCACCGAGTTCAAGCGGGGGCTTGCCCGTCGCGCCCGACACGTCGAGCGTGGCGCCTGTGGCGTTGGCGACCGAGGCACTCGTGCCCGTCGCGGCATCGACGAAGCGCACCAGCCCGCCGGCCGTGTTGACGATCTGCGCACTGCCGGCCGTGGACGTCTGGCCGAAGGCCAACAGGCTGTTGCTTCCGTTGGTGATCGTCGCCGTCCCGGCGCTGGCGCTCTCGAAGAAGTTGATCGCCCCGCCCGCGTTGGTGATGGTCGATGCATCGGCACTTGAATTGCCGCCAAACTGCAACGCGTTCGCGCCGCCCATCTGCCAGGTCGCACCATTGAGCGTGATCTTCGAGGAAGCGGCCGTGGCGCCCTGGGCGAACGACAGCGTGTTGCCGCTGTCCCCGCCTGCGGCGCGGCCCACCGTGTACGCGTTGCCGCCGGCGCTCGCCTTGTCGCTGAAGATCAACTGCGAGCCGACGCCCTGCTGCTGCACCGCGCCGCTTCCGAACACGCCGCTCACGGTGGTGAAGATGCTCACGCGGTCCTGCAGCACCGTGCCGCCGCTGTAGTTGTTGGCCCCCATGAGGCTCAGGGAGCCGCCCTTGCCAGTGACGGTGAGCGAACCGTTGCCGGTGATGGCGCCGGCCACGCCGAAGAAGTTGTCGCCCAGATCGATCGTGCCACCGCCGGAGCCGAGCGCGACGTTGCGCATGCTGAAGGACGGCGCGGAACCCGCGGCGATGCGCAGGGTGCCACCATCCAGCGCCAGGCCCGTGCCGAACGCGCCGAGGTTGGCGTCGCCCGATATCTGCAGGATGCCGCCCTTGATCGTCGTGCCGCCGAAGAAGTTGTTGTTGCCCCTCAGCGTGAGCGTGCCGGCGCCGTTCTTGATGAGGCCACCGATGCCGCTGACGGTGCCGCCCAACGTGAAGTTGTTGTTGCCCTGCACGGTCAGGCTGCCGACAAGGTTCACGTTCTGGGCCAGCGTGAGGCCGTTCGCCGCGGCCTGGATCGCGCCGCCGTTGCCCATCAGCGTGCCGGTGCCGAAGGCGCCTGCATCATCGAAGATCGCGACGCCGCCGTTGAGCAGGGCGCTGCCGCTGACCACCGGGCCGTTCAGGGTCCAGGTGCCGCTGTTGACCTGGAGGTTCTCGAAGTTCAGGTACTGCGCGGCCTTGATCTCGCCCGAGCCAGCACCACCGCCGGCGTTGCGCAGCACCAACGTGTCGGTGCCACCAACGCCCGCATCGACCGTGCCGGCGGCCGCGAAGTTCAGCGTGCCGCCCGACGGCGCCGCCACCGCAGTGGCCGGCACCAAGCTCGGTCCGCCGTTGATGGACGAGCCGGTGGCCGCGATGAAGGTATCGTTGCGCGCCCCGGTGCCGAGCGAAACGCTGCCGTTGATCGTGCCCGCGTTGGTGAAACTGTTGCCGCTGGAAGTCGGGCTCTCGAACGCGATGCGGCCGGTGATCGTGCCGGTGTTCACCATGTTGATCTGGCCGCCACCATAGACGGCGACCACCGCTGCATCGGCCTCGGCCAGTGTCGCTTTGGCGATAGCCCCGGTGGTCATCGTTCCGTTGTTGGTGATCGTCGTGATGCCGCCGCCGCCGTTCTGCAGCGCGAGCGCCAGGCCGGCCAGGCCGACGGACGCATCCCTGGTGCCACTGATCGTCCCGTTGTTGATGACGGTGGCCGTACTGGCCCCGCCGTTGCCCATCACGACGCCCGTGGACAGGTTCGCGGTGCCGTTGCCGAACAGCAGCGGATCGATCTGGCCGTTGTTCGTGAGCTTGATGTCGGAACCCGTCAGCGTCATTGCGCTGCCGCTTCCACCCGGCAGCACGCCGACGGTCGCCCCGGCGTTCACCGTGACGTTCAGGTTGCTGGCGCCGTTCGCATAGTCCGGCGCCAGCAGGGGGGCGGCACCGTCGCAGGTCACGTCGTTGAATGCAACCGTGCACACCGCCTGCGCCGGAAAGAAGCTGGTCGCCAAAAACGCGAGCGCAGCGCCCGCCACTGTCGCCGTGCCGCTGCCCTTGCCGCAGCCCTTCGCCAGTTCCGATGCAACGCGAAACCGGCCCAGACGACGGTCGAAGATCACGCGGTAGATGTGGTTCACAAGTCTCTCCTCCAATTTTGTAAACCGATGTTATCTAGCCGATGAACTCGAGGTCCCGTGAACGCGAGAAATCAGTGAGGGACCGAATGGAAGGCGAGGAAGTGTCTTGAAGCCACAACATTCCGAAGCCCGCGCCATTGAGTGCGAGTTCGCGCCGGCAGCGCGACGCCATCCCGTTCGGCCACCGGGCTCCATCCAGAGAGGCACTGACAGCATTCCGACAGCATCCGCCCGGCAGGATGCGGGCTTCCATCCAAAAAACACTGGAGACAAGCCATGTCCGACCGCTTCCCCACCGACGTTCCCCTGAGCCGCCGCCACTGGCTGCAAGCCGGCGGCGCCCTCACCCTCGGCGGCCTGCTGCCTTCGATGGCCTGCGCGCAAGATACCTGGCCCAGCAAGTCGATCCGTTTCGTCGTGCCCTTCGCACCGGGCGGCAGCTCGGAGATCGTGGCGCGTTCCACCGCCGCCGAGCTGTCGCGCACGCTGGGCCAGAGCGTGTTCGTGGACAACAAGCCCGGCGCGGCCGGCAACATCGCCATGAGCGAGGTGGCACGCGCCACCGACCAGCACACGCTGATCCTCGGCCACATCGGCACGCTGGCCGTGAACCCCTACATCTTCGCCAAGCTGCCCTACGACGCGAACAAGGACTTCAAGCCCGTGAGCCTGCTGGCCAAGGTGCCCAGCCTGTACGTGGTGCACCCCGACGTGCCGGCGAAGAACCTCAAGGAATTCATCGCCTATGCCAAGAGCAAGCCCGGCAAGCTCAGCTACGGCTCGGCCGGCAACGGCAGCGCCGGCCACCTGGCCTTCGAGTACCTGAAGATGACGGCCGAGGTCTTCATGCTGCACGTGCCCTACCGCGGCACCGGCCCGATGGTGACCGACCTGCTCTCGGGCCGGCTCGATGCCTCGGCCATCGGCGCGGCGGCGATCATTCCGTTCATCAAGGCCGGCAAGGTGCGCTGCATCGCGACCGGCTCGGCCAAGCGCCTGGCGCAGCTGCCCGACGTGCCGACCGTGGCCGAGCAAGGCTTCCCCGGTTTCGAGATGACGCAGTGGTACGGCATGCTCGCGCCGGCCAGCATCACGCCCGCGCAGATGGCCAAGCTGTCGGCCGAGACCATGAAGGCCGTGAAGTCACCCGACTCGATGCAGCGCCTCACGGCCGATGCGGCCGAGGCCGTGGGCGGCACGCCGGAGCAGTTCGCGCAGTTCATCACCGCAGAACAGAACCGCTGGCAAAAGGTCATCGCCCGGGCAAACATCAAGCCTGATTGAGGCAGGCAGGCCCTAGCATCGGCGCCATGCGCATCCTGCTGGCCGAAGACGAACACACCCTGGGCACCTGGCTCTGCAAGGCGCTGGAGCATGCGGGCATCCAGGTCGAGTGGGTGGACGACGGCCGGCTGGCCGACCGGGCGCTGCAGCAGCGCGACCACGACGCGCTGGTGCTCGACCTGGGCTTGCCCGGCATGGACGGCCACACGGTGCTGCAGCGGCTGCGCGAACGCGACCAGCGGCTGCCGGCGCTGATCCTCACGGCGCGCGATTCGCTGGACGAGCGCGTCGCCTCCCTCAACGCGGGCGCGGACGACTTCCTCGCCAAGCCCTTCGCGCTGGCCGAGCTCGAAGCGCGACTGCACGCGCTGGTGCGCCGCGCGCGCGGCGTGGAGCATCCGCGCCTGGCCTGCGGGCCGCTGGTGTACGACGGCGCGCGCCGGCAGTTCACGCTGAACAGTGAGGCGCTCGCCCTGTCACCGCGCGAACAGGCGGTGCTGCGCGCGCTGGTGCAGCGCAGCGGCGAGCCGCTGTCGAAGCAGCAGATCCTCGACCGCGTGTTCTCCGACGACGACGAGGTGCACCTCGAAGCCATCGAGGTGCTGGTCTATCGGCTGCGCAAGCGGCTCGACGGCAGCGGCGTGCGCATCGTCACGCTGCGCGGCCTGGGCTACGTGCTGGAAGCGGACTGAGTGAGCGCGCTGCGCCGCTTCACCGACCGCATGCGCCGCACCAGCCTGTGGCAGCGGCTCGCGCTGCTGCTGTTCCCCGCCCTGCTGCTGGTGACGGGCATCGAGCTGTGGATGACGCGGCACGACGCGCTGGCCGCTGCCAACGCTGCCTACGACCGTTCGCTGCTCGGCGCGCTCAAGTCGATCGACGCGAACATCTCCACGGCCTCGGGCGGGCTGTCGGTCGAGCTGCCGTACACGATGTTCGAGTTCTTCGAGCTCACGGCCAGCGGGCAGGTGTTCTTTCGCGTCGCGACCTCCGACGGGCTGGTCGAGCTGGGCAGCGCCGACCTGCCCGCGCCGCCCGTCGAGCCGGCGATGGGCGTACCGGCCTTCTACGACGCCACCTACTTCGGCGAGGCCGTGCGGCTCGCGGCCTACCGGCGCGACCTGGACCGCGCGCCGGCCGGCAGCACCGGGCGCAGCGTGCTGATCCAGGTCGGCGAGAGCACGCGCTCGCGCCAGGAGTTCACGAGCCGCTTCGTGCGCAGCGCCGCACTGCGCGACGGGCTGATCCTCGCGATGCTGCTGTGCGGCACCGCGCTGGCGCTGGCGGCGGCGCTGCGCCCGCTGTCGCGGCTGGCGCGCGAGGTGCAGGCACGCACGCCCGACGACCTGACGCGCATCGCCGAGACCGACCTGCCCGCCGAGGTGCGCCCGTTGGTCGCCGCCGTGAACCAGCAGATGGCGCGCACGCAGGAACTGGTCGCACAACAACGGCAGTTTCTGGACGACGCCTCGCACCAGCTGCGCACGCACCTGACCACGCTGCAGATGCAGGCCGACTACGCACGCCGCGAGGACGACCCGGCGCAGGTGCGCGCCGCGCTCGATGCGCTGGGTGCCGAGATCGGCCGCGCCACGCGCAGCGCGCAGCAGCTGCTGGCGCTGGGCCGCAGCGACACCGTGGCCGTGGCGCCCGCCGAATTCGACACCGCCGAGTTGCTGCGCGAGGTGGCGGTCGACCTGCTGCCGCTGGCACGCGCCAAGCGCATCGACCTGGGCATTCATGCGCCCTCGCCCGACCTGCAGGCGGTGGGCGACCGCGGCCTGCTGCGCGAGGCGCTGAGCAACCTCGTGGCCAATGCCATCGCCTACACGCCGGCGGCCGGCACCATCACGCTCTTCGCGGCCGGCGACGCCGCGGGCTGGAGCCTCAACGTGGAGGACGACGGCCCCGGCCTGAGCGAGGACGAGCGCGCCACCTTGGGCCAGCGCTTCCGGCGTGGCACGCGCGCGGACCAGGGCGGCTTCGGGCTCGGCCTGGCGATCGTGCGTTCGATCGCGCAACGGCACCGTGGCGATTTGCGGCTCGAAGCGCGCGGCGCGGGGCCGGGCCTGCATGCCATCATCTGGTGGCCCCGTCCCGCGGGGTGAACCGCCGCCCTCCGTCCCTTCGATGCCACGCCCTCTCGCCTTCACCCGTCGCCATGCGCTGCGCGCGCTGTCCGCGTGGCTCGCGCCTGCCGCGCTGCAGGCGACGGCGGCGACGGGCGATGCGCCCGAAGGCCCGGCGGAATGCGTGATTCCCGCCAAGGCCGGCGGCGGCTTCGCGCTGACCTGCGCGCTGGCGCGCGATGCGCTGCAGGCCGTGCGCCCCGCGCGCACGCCGCTCGCGCAGCGCTACCTGCCGGGCGGCATCGGCGCGGTGGCCTTCGACCGCATCGCGAGCGGCCAGCTCGGCGGGCCGGGCACCCTGGTCGCGTTTTCGAGTGGTTCGCTGCTCAACCTCGCGCAGGGCCGCTTCGGGCCGCACCCGCCCTCGGCCGTGCGCTGGATCGCCACGCTGGGCACCGACTACGGCGTGGTCGCCGTGCACCGCGACTCGCCCTACCGCCGCCTGCAGGACCTGATCGCCGCGCTGCGCCAGGACCCGTCGCGCGTGGTCTTCGGCGCTGGCGGCACGGTCGGCAGCCAGGACTGGGTGAAGGCCGCGCTGCTGGTGCGCGCGGCGGGCGGCGCACCGAAGGCGATGCGCTTCGTGTCCTTCGAAGGCGGCGGCGATGCGCTGGGCGCGCTGCAGGGCAAGCACGTCGACGCGTTCCCCGGCGACGCCGCCGAGGCGCTGCAGGCCATCGCCGGCGGCGCGCCGCTGCGCCTGCTCGCGGTGCTGTCCGAAGCGCGGCTGGGCGGCGCGCTCACCGGCGTACCCACCGCGCGCGAGCAAGGCGCGGACATCGTCTGGCCGACCGTGCGCGGCGTCTACCTGAGCGCCAACGTGCCCGACGCCGCCGTGCGCGCCTGGACCGCCGCCTTCGCCGAGGCCACGGCCGCGCCAGGCTACGCGGCCCTGCGCGAACGGCACGGCCTTTATCCTTTCGCCCTCACCGGCGCCGCGCTCGACGACTACGTGCAGGCGCGCATCAAGGCCTACCAGGCGCTCGCCGACGAGCTCGGCCTGCGGCGCTGGAAGCCTTGACCTCATCCAATCTCCATGACCGAAGACGACATCACCCAACACCTCATCGACATGCTCGGCGGCGGCCATTTCGAAGTGGCCGACGACAACACCTTCTTCTTCCACGGCGCGGACAACAAGTTCCCCTTCGCCACGATCGTGACGAAGGACAACGAGTTCGACAGCGCCTCGAAGCTGAACCGGCCCGGCGTGTTCCGCCTGAACGTCGGCGTGGGCAAGGAGACCTTTCGCGCGCTGTTCGGCGAGCAGCCGCCAGTCGACATCGACTACACCGCGCTCGACCGGCTGATGCCGCACCCGGTGTACGCCAAGATGCACTGGGTCAGCGTGATCAACCCGAGCGCCGCGACCTTCGAGACCGTGAAGCCGCTGCTGGCGGAGGCGCGCAACCTGCTGATCGCGCGAGACAAGAGCGCGTAGACCGGCCTCAAACACCCGACCACATGAAACGCATACAATCCATATACGTTTCATACAGAGGTGGCCCATGGGCATCGTCAAGATTTCAGACCTGATGCACGAGAACCTGCGCGTGGCGGGCAACGCCCTCAGCCGGTCGATCAATGCGCAGGCAGAGCACTGGATGCGGGTCGGCATGCTGACCGAGATGCATCCCGACCTCGACTACCGGGAGGTCTGCCAGCTGCTGATCCAGGCCGAGCTCTCGGGCGGGCTGGACATTGCCGCGACAGTCACTGCGGCCCCACCCGGCAAGCCCCGCGCCCCCGCCAACGGCAAGCAGCACTGATGGCACACGACGTTCCCCTCCGCTCGGCCGACGAACTGGTGATGGCGCGGCGCGCCGCCCAGCTGGCCGCGCAGGTCTTGGCCATGATCGAGCCCCACGTCGTGCCCGGCGTGAGCACCGAAGCGCTCGACCGCCTCTGCCACGCGCACATCGTGAAGGTGCAAGGCGCCATTCCCGCCAACGTGGGCTACCTGGGCTATCCGAAGACCATCCTCACCTCCGTGAACCAGGTGGTGTGCCACGGCATTCCCTCGCCCGACAAGATCCTGAAGGCGGGCGACATCGTCAACATCGACGTCGCCGTCAACAAGGACGGCTGGTTCGGCGACACCAGCCGCATGTTCTTCGTCGGTGCGCCCAGCGTGCTCGCGCGCCGGCTGGTGGAGACGACCTACGAAGCGCTGTGCGCCGGCATCCGCCAGGTGAAGCCCGGCGCGACGCTGGGCGACGTGGGCCACGCGATCCAGTCGGTCGCGCAGCGCGAGCACTTCAGCGTGGTGCGCGAATACTGCGGGCACGGCATCGGCCGCATCTACCACGACGAACCGCAGGTGCTGCACTTCGGGCGGCGCGGGGCGGGCCTCGTGCTCGAGCCGGGCATGGTCTTCACCATCGAGCCGATGCTCAATGCGGGCCGCGCCGAAACGAAGCAGCTGGCCGACGGCTGGACCGTCGTGACCAAGGACCGCTCGCTGTCGGCGCAGTGGGAGCACATGGTCGCGGTCACGGCCGACGGCTACGAGGTGCTGACGGCCTGGCCGGGCGGCACGGGCACGTACGCGCCGATCTGATGCGCGGCCCGGCCCCGGGGCGATGGCGATTCTTCAGTAGGTCACGGTGACCGTGATCGTGTCGCTGTAGCTGCCCGGCGTCACATTGGTCTGGGCCGGCACCCGCCCATAGACCGGAATGCTGCTGCCGGGGTTGCCGCTGCCGTCGACCGTGTCCGTGCCGACGGTGTTGCCCCAGCGCAGCGAGCGCGCGGCATCGCGGTAGAGCTCGTACTGGATGTAGTCACCGGTGCCGCCCGCCATGCGCCGCTGCGTCCCTGCCACGTTCACGCCATTGCTCAGCCCCACCTTCCAGGCGGTGCTGGGCGGGCAGGCCATGGTGATGGCGGCCGTGCCGTTGACCGCGGCGCTCAGCGAGCTGGCACTGCCGAAGTCCAGGTCGGTGGCCGCCACGCTGACGGTGCAGGCGTTGGAATAGAGGGCCGTGACCTGCGTGTAGAAGTTCGTCCTGCCGACGTACTTGGCCGAACTCGCGATGCAGCTGTCGGGCGCGTTGCCGCTCTTCATGCCCCAGACGACCTCGGAGTTGTAGATGTTGGCCTGGTAGCTGCCCGCCGCCAGCGATTGCCCGGACGGCACGCGGCCATACAGCGGGATGTTCAACGCGACATTGCCGCCGCTGGCCGGCAGCACGAAGGTGCCACCCGCGCTGGCGTAGGTGCCGCCGCCCGGCGGCGGGCCGACGATGCCGCTGCGGGCCGCGTCGGCATAGATGTTGTAGGCCATCTGCGAACCGTTCCAGTTGGTCATGTAGCGCGGGGCGTAGCCGGCGATCTCGTTGCCCTGGGAGACGTACACGCAGTAGCTCAAGTACATGGTCTGGCCGGTGTCGTTCTGGCACGCGAAGCCGACCGTGGCGGTGGTGTCCGTCGCCGCCGACGCCGTGACGGTGCCGAAGGCGAAGCTCGGCTGGCTGGCGACCCAGCAGCTCGGGTCGGCATGCGCCGCGCCCATGCCCAGCAGCCACGAGAGCGCCAGCGCCAGTTTCACGAATCTCAACGTCCACATGTCAACCGCTCTTTCTGCAAACCACCGCCTTCGGGACGCCGCCAGTCGAACTGCGCCCGGCACACCGCGCCGTCGGGCGTGCGCACGGCCAGCGTGTTGCGCACGTCGAGCGTGTCCAGGTACACCCAGCCGTCGTAGCCCACCACCGCACCGCCGCCCTGCCCGCCCTCCTGGCCGTTCACCTGCACACGGCTGCCCAGCGGCAAGGGCTGGCCCTGCGCGTCCGTCAGTGCCACGTGGGCGGCCCGCACGGGCGTGATGCCGAAATGCGCCCGTGCGCCCGACCGGCCGGCCGGGGTGATGAGGCTCTCGGCGCGCTCGATGCGCACGTCGGCGGGCAGGTCCATCGGGTCGATCGCCAGCTTGTTGTTCTGGTAGGCGTTCACCGGAACGACCAGCAGCAGCCCGCTCGCATTGGTCTGCCCCACCGGTCGATTCTCGAGCTTCACGGGCACGCCGGCCACGCCGTCGGTGTCCACCACCGCAAAGGCGTCGTCGATGCGCCGCGCGGCCAGCACCCCGCCGCCCATCAACACCAGCGCACCGCTGGCGCCGGCATAGGCGTAGCGGCTGGCGCGGCCGCCGCCCATCTCGCTCACGCCGGCCTGCACGCGGCCGTAGGGGCCGAGGTAGTTGATTTCGGCTTGGCCACCGGTCGTGCCGCCGCCCGTGCGCGCGGTGGCGCGCCAGCCCCAGCCGCCGTCACCGAGGGGGGAGTGCTGCGCGCTGACGGTGCCCACCGTGCCCTGGTCGCCGCTGCGCTGCACGCCGGCGCTCACGCTGGTCTGCGCGTCCCAAGACCAGCTCAGGCCGACGAAGATGCCGCGGTCACTGCGCTTGTCCAGGTTCTGGTTCATGCCCACCGAAACCGAGGTCGTGCGCCCGATCGAACGGAACCAGTTCACGCTGGCGTAGCGCGACGCGTTCTGACCGACCGGGCGCAGGTAGAGGTAGCTGACGCTAACGTTGCCCAGGCCGCCCATGTCGTAGCCCACGCTCGCGCTGGCGCTGCCCTTGGCCGGGGCCGCGCCGTAGGCCGTGGCCACGTCGCGGTAGTCGCCCTGGGTGCGCGTGCCGTTCAGACCCACCGACAGGCGCTCCTGCCGCCACAGGTAGCCCAGGCTGGTCTGCGTGCCGCTGCGACTGCCGCCGGGGGTGTCGGCGTCATGCCGGCTGCCCGCCAGCGCCGCCGACAGCGTGCCCGCGGCGCCCAACTGCCACACGCCGCCCGCGCCGGCCAGCGCCAGGCCGCGCGTCACTTCGCCATGCGCCTCCACCGTGAAGCTGTCGCTGAGCCCCCGGCGCCAGGTGCCGGTCAGCACCGGCTGCTTGCCGTAGTCGAAGGAGCGCAGGCCGTAGTTGCGGCGCACCACGCCCAGGTCCACCGTCCAGTCGGTCAGCCCGGGCGCCAGCAGGCGGCTGCTGTCGAAGAGTGAGAAGCTCAGCGTGGCGGCGCGGCCCAGCGCGTCGGTCACCACCACCTGCGCCGTGCCCGTGCTGTTGATGCGCGGCAGCGCGTTGAGCTGGAAAGGCCCCGCCGGCACCTGGCCGCTGTACTGGCGGATGCCGTCGATGAACAGCTCCACGTCCGAAGGCATCGTGGCCGAGCCGATGAAGCTGGGCAGCGGTGCGGTCTGCCGGTAGGGCTGCAGGCCGAAGTCGCGCGACAGCTGGATACCGCCGATGCGCGTGGCGCGCGACCAGGGCACGGCGCCGGTGAGCGTGTCGCCCACGCGCAGGGTGAGCATCCTGTCGGGGAAGGCCATGCTCCAGGTGCTGTCCATGCGCACGGACTGGTCCTTCCAGCCCTGGGTGTCGTGCGTGCGCTGCATCAGCCAGGTGGTGCTGAGCACGCTGGCGCCGCGGAAGGCGCGCAGCTCGCCGAAGGCGCTCAGGCTGGCGCTGCCGCCCCTGCCCTGGGTGCCATAGAGGTCGTAGTTCAGCAGCAGGCCGGTGGACGTGCTCAGGGGCTGCGCGGTGACTGCCGCCTGCCCCACCGTGGCCGTGGGCAGCTGCAGCATCGCCAGCGGCGCGGTCAGGCTCAGTTGCTGGCGCGCGGCGTCGTAGTCGGCCACGAGCCCGGGCAGGTCGCGCAGGGGCAGCCATTCGGCGCCGTTGTCGGGCAGGGAGAAACTCAGTTCGCGCAGCACCGCGCGGGAGGCCGACAAGGCCCCGGCCTGCAGGCGAAACGGGTGCAGCCCGCGCGCCATGCCGTTGAGGCTGACCTCCAGGTACAGCGTCATGGCCCCCGGCACGGACTGCGCGGCGGGCGCTGCGTGGGCGGGGAGCGTGGTCAGGGCCAGCGCAAACGGAGCCAGCAAGGCCCTCGCAGCGAACCCCGCCCGCTCAGCGCGCCAGCGGCGCGAGGTTGGCGTCCGTCGTTCTGCCATCGATCATGACCTGCCAGCGACCCGCGCCGACCAGGGCAGCGGGCGACGTCTTCAGCGGCCAGCGCATGGTGGCGCCGGGCAGCACGTAGCCCAGCAAGCCGGTATAGGCGGCGACGGCGCGGCCATCCGCGCCGGTGAACACGAGGTCCGCCAGCTGGGCATGCACCCCGCCGCTGTTGCTGACTTCCAGCACGGCCTTGCCGTCCTCGCGCCGCAGGTTCCAGCGCAACTGCGCGGGGGCTGGCTCCGCGCCCGCCGGGGACACGAAGATGGGCAGCGAGTGCCGCATCACGAAGTTCAGGTTGCTCTTCTTGCCATCCGCCGCCGCGCCCGCCGCCTGGGGCACGGGCAGCTCATCCACCAGCACGCGGTAGGCCTCTTCCGCCGGGCCCGCGGGCGGCGGGCCGTTGCGGATCACGCGCACCAATTGCCGTCCGTCGGTGGGCAGCTGCAGCATGGGCGGGCTGACGACCAGTCCATCCGCCGGCTCCATGCGGTCCTGTCCGTCCACCTGCGTCCATCGGAAGACGCGGATCTGCGCATCCAGCGGCGCCGTTCCCGTGTTGCTCAGCCAGAGCCCGTCGCCCTGCCGTGTCGGCGCCAGCGTCAGGGTGACGGGCGAGACCTGCAGGCCGGCCGCCTGGACCGCACCGCCGCCAAGCAGGCATGCGCCCCACAGTCCGAGGATGGCAAGTGCACGTCTCACGATTCAGTACGGGTACGGGCTCAGTACGTGACCGTCACCGTGACGGTGTCGGCGTAGCTGTCCGGGGTGAAGTTGGCGTTGGTGTTCTTGGCGTAGACCGTGTGCGTGATCGCCGCACCGGTGCCCGTGCCGCCGACCACATTGGCGCCGGTGCCGACGGTGTTGCCCCACACGGCGGTGTTGCCCGCGTTGGAGTACAGCGCGTAGGGCACCTTGTCGGTGTTGGTGGCCGAGTTGGCGACGGACGACATGGCGCCCGTGCCGTCGGTGGTGCCGCCGTTCGTGGACGAAGGCAGCAGGCCGACGGTGTACGGCGTGGTCTTGGAGCAGGTGACCGAGATGGTGTTGTTGCCCGTCTGGTTGGTGGCGGTGGGCTGCACGGAGGTGCCCAGGCTGATGTCGGAGGCGTTGCCGGCGGTCACCGAGCAGCTGCGCACGATGGTCATCTTGACCTGGAAGCTGGCACCGGCGGTGTCAGCCAGGGCCGAGCCGGATGCGAAAACGAGGGTGGCGGTGGCCGCTGCGGCGACTGCGAGCTTGAGCATGAAAGCACTCCAAATGTAATCAATAAGACCTGACAGGTCGGTATTTTGTAATCATTTTGCATACGTTTTGACTACAAAGTGGCGCAAGGATGCCCCACAACCGGCCCGTTTGCCCTCGGATTCACGGCGCCTCGGCTCAAATTTCGTGATCTAGTTCTCGTAACAATTGGAAAACTGTTTGCATTGTTTACATTTCCACCACAGTCAAAGCGCCCCCTGCCTCCGCGAAGTGGAGGCCTTGGTGCGGTCGATAGCGGGTGGGGAAGTGGTCGCAACAAGCGCAGGGCTTGGTGGCGCCCGAGGCTGGGCAGCCTCAGGAAGTCGATGCGGGCCGGCTCAAAGCGTTGCCCGGACCCGCCCGGGCGCAGACGGCAGGGAGTCGCCCTGCCCCCCCGTCAGCCTCAGGCCCTGGCCAACCGGCGCCGCGCCTTCACCGCCGACGCCAGCCCCTCGAGCACCGGCACCGTCTGCGCAAAGCCGATGCACGCATCGGTGATCGACACGCCGTGCTTCAGCGGCACACCAGGCTTCAGGTCCTGCCGGCCTTCCTCGAGGTGGCTCTCGATCATGATCCCGGTGATGCGCCGCTCGCCGCCCGCGATCTGCGCGGCCACGTCTTCGGCCACCACGATCTGGCGCTGGTGCTGCTTGCTGCTGTTGCCGTGCGAGACGTCGATCATCACCTGGGGGCGCAGGCCGTTGGCCAGCAGCGCCTCGCAGCTCGAAGCGACATCCGCCGCCGAATAGTTGGGCGCCTTGCCGCCGCGCAGGATCACGTGGCAGTCGTCGTTGCCGCGCGTCTCGAAGATCGCGGCCATGCCCATCTTGGTCATGCCCATGAAGGCATGCGGCGCACGCGCCGCGAGGATGGCGTCGGCCGCCACCTTCACGCTGCCGTCGGTGCCGTTCTTGAAACCGACCGGGCAGCTCAGGCCCGAGGCCAGCTGGCGATGGCTCTGGCTCTCGGTGGTGCGCGCGCCGATGGCGCCCCAGGCGATCAGGTCGGCGATGAACTGCGGGCTCAAGAGGTCGAGGAACTCGGTGCCGGTCGGCAGGCCCAGCGTGGTCAGCTCCAGCAGCAGGCGCCGCGCTCGCTCCAGGCCTTCGTTGATGGCAAAGCTGCCGTCCAGGTGCGGGTCGTTGATATAGCCCTTCCAGCCGACGGTGGTGCGCGGCTTCTCGAAGTAGGCGCGCATCACGATGAGCAGGTCGTCCTGCAGCGAATCGGCCACCCTCTTCAGGCGCTGTGCGTACTCGATGGCCTGGTCGTGGTCGTGGATGGAGCACGGGCCGACCACCACGACCAGCCGGTCGTCGCGGCCGTGCAGCACGTCGGCGATGGCCGCGCGGCTGCCTTCGACCAGCGCGAGCGTGTTGTCGCGCACGGGCACGCGCTCCTGCAGCAGCGCGGGGGTCATGAGGGGACGCACGGCGCCGATGCGCACGTCGTCGATGCGGGTGGTGTCAAGGGTGCTGTCGCGGGAGCCGACTTCGGCGTCGTGGCGGGGGTCGTCGAGGCGAGGCATGGTCGTGGAATGCTGTGATGTCGAGGGGGTTGCTTCGATTGTCCCCCAGCGCGCCCTCCTCCCCGGCTCAGGCCGCCTTCAGGAACACGTCGGGGTCCGTCGCGGCCGGCATCCGCAGCTGGCCTCAGGGGACCCAAGCCAGGCGATCACGCCGACGAACGCGACAGCGTCGCCAACTTCTTCCTCGCGCTCTGCAAGAGGCCGACCTTCTCGGCGGGCAGCGGCGCCTTCGTATCCCCGGGCTTGATGATCTCGAGCGCCGCGGGTTTCGGCATCAGTGCATCGCGCGGCGTGAGGCCGTTGAACTTCGCGTTCGAGATGACGTGCACCTTCAGGTGACGGTGGATGTTCTTCGAGAGCTTCCGGCAGGCGGCCGCCAGGGTGGCTTCGTCGGGCATCGACTGGCCGTGCACGACGAGCAGCTCCAGGGTGCCGTCTTCGTCCTCCGCGAGCACGAAGGCGCGCACGACCGAGGCCTTGAACTTGCTGCGCAGCATCGCGCGAACCGGCTCGGCCGCGGCGAACGACTTGAGCGCGATGTTGCGCAGTTCGTCGTGGAAGATGAACGCGCGGTCGATCGCGAAGGTCTCGGCCTCCTCGGCCTTCGGCTTTTGCTTCTTCAGGATGCCGCTGCCGACGAGGTGCGCCAGGGTGCGCTCCGCATCGGCGGGGTCGAGCTTCGAGCGATGGGCCAGCTCGCTGGAAGACAGGGGTTGGTGGGGCGCCGCGTAGGCGACCATCAAGAGCTTTTGCACCTCGGGGGCGAAAAGAAAATCTGCTGCACTCATTTCGCGGTTCTCAACTTCTCTACGTCTGTGGGGTTCTCTACAAGCGGGTTGCATTATCGAGAGCGCCCCGCTTCCCGTGCGATGCGGCTTTCTCCACGGCGTTTTCGCGACGGATTCCGTCACCGCGCATGGCGCCGGCCTACAGCAGAGCCCGGCGCTCACCGGTAAGAACGGCTGAACACGACAAGGAGCTTCAGCCATGGACCTGAAACAGACGATCGACAAGATCAAGCAGGTGGATGCGGCGCGCGCCGACTACCCCGGCGAACACCTCGTCGTGCTCGGCGCCGGCGTGCTGCTGTTGCTGGCCGCGGGCCGCAGCCGGTCGTTCCTGATGCGAGTCATCGCGGGCGCCGCCGGCGGCGCGCTGATCGGCCGGGCGGCGAGCGGCACCGGCGGCATCGCGAAGCTGGCCGGCGTGTTGCAGAACGGAGGCCTGGCATGGCCGCGGCGTTGACCCCGCGGGTCCGCCCGCCTGCAGGCGACCCCCGGCGGTACTGGGCCCCGTGCCTGGGCGTGGCGCTGGTGGCGATGTCGCTCTTCTATGTGACCTTGAAAGACCTGGTGCACGAGAGTGCGGCGCGTGCTGCGCTCTTGACCACGGCAGTCGTTCCGGTCGAGGCCGAGCCCGACAGATCGACCGCCCGCGAAACGTTGCCGGATGCGGTGACCCGCGCATCCAAGGAACCTGCCACGCTGACGAACACGCACTTCGAGCCCCCGGTGATCGGCCCCGCCGCCAAGTCCGTTCCTGCCGTCGTCGAGGTGCACAAGTGCGTCATGCCCGAGGGCGATGCGACCTACTCCGACGGGCCGTGCCCCGCAGGCGCACGCGCGACCACGCTGCGATTGCCGCGCGACCTGCACGCCTCCGCGAATCCCTGAGCTCTTGAGCGGCTCACCCCGCCTTCAAGAACACATCGTGGTCCGGCGCAAAGTTGGCGTGCAGCGGCAGCATCGCGCCGCCGAGCGCGCAGGCCTGCGCCCCCGCCCGCCCGCCGTGCAGTTGCGGCGCCCACAGGCCTTCCCAGTTGCATTGCGCGAGCGCCGCGCGGGTCTGCACCAGCAGCGCGTCGAGCAGCGCGCGTGACATCGAGCCGTCCATCACCACGTCGGCCAGGTCGAGCACCGCGGTGCTGCTGACGATGGCATGCGCCAGCGCGCGTGACGCGCTGCCGAGCCAGGCCTGCGTGGCCGCGGCGAACGGCGCCTCGAGCGCGCGGTCGTCGTAGGCCGCCGTGGCGTCGAGGCCTTCGGCGCGCAGGCGTTGCTCGAGCTCCCACAGCGACGCCTCGGCCACCACCTGCGTCGACAGGCCTTCGGAGGGCTTCTCGGTGCGCATCGGGATCGACGCGAGCGCGCCCGCGTTTCCGTGCGCGCCCGTGTGCAGGTGCGAGTTGATGACCAGCCCGCCGCCCACGAAGGTGTCAACGAAGATGTAGAGAAAGCTCTTGAGGTCGTGCCCGCGCCCCGTCACCAGCTCGGCCACGCAGGCCGCCACGGTGTCGCGCGCGAAGCCCACGGGCACGTCAGTGCGCGCGCGCACCTCGGCCAGCAGGTCCATCTGGTTCCATTCGTCCGACTGCGCCTTCGACAGCCCCAGCGTGCGATGCCAGCCGCCAAGCTGGAACGGCGCCGCCAACCCTGCGCCCACATTGCGCGCGGCCAGCAGCCCGAGCCCGTCGCGCAGGCGGTGGATGTGCTCGGCGATCACGGGCAGCAGCGCCTCGGCGTCCGGAAATTCGTAGCGGATCGCGTGGTGCTCGCGCACGCGTGCCGCAAAGTCGATCAGCAGCCACTCGGCGCCGCGCCGCCCGAGCTTGACGCCGATGGCAAAGGCGCCGTCGGGGTTCAGTGCCAGCGGCACCGAGGGCTGGCCGATGCGCCCGCGCACGCGGCTTTGCTTGACGATGAGGCCGTCGTCCTCGAGCCGCGCGGTGATGAGGCCGATGGTCTGTGCGCTCAGGCCCGTGAGCCGCGCGAGGTCGGCCTTGGGCAGGCTGGTGTGCACGCGCAGCGCCTGCAGCACCACGCGCTCGTTGAACTGGCGCATGCCCACCTGGTTGGAGCCACGCGGACGCAGCAAGGCCGACGGGCGCTCGAGGGCATCGGTATCAAGCATGGGCTTCCGCAGGCAACTGGTCGGCGGTCATGGCGCCGGTCATCACGGCCACGGTGTCGCTCATGCTGATCTTCTTCGGATTGAGCACGGCCGCGCGCTTGCCCAGGCGGGCCACGTGGATGCGGTCGGCCACCTCGAACACGTGCGGCATGTTGTGGCTGATGAGCACCACGGGCAGGCCGCGCTCGCGCACGCGGCGGATCAGCTCGAGCACCATGTTGCCCTCTTTCACGCCGAGCGCGGCGGTGGGCTCGTCCATGATGACCACGTGCCGCGCGAAGGCCGCGCTGCGCGCCACGGCCACGCACTGGCGCTGGCCGCCCGAGAGCGTTTCGACGGCCTGCGTCATCGACTGGATGCCGACCTTCAGGTCGGCCATGCGCGCCGTGCTTTCGAGCAGCATCTTTTTCTTGTCGAGCATGCGCAGCACGTTGCCCAGGAAGCCGGGGCGGCGCAGCTCGCGGCCGAGAAAGAGGTTCTCGTAGATGGTCATCGCGGGCGCGACGGCGAGGTCCTGGTAGACCGTCTCGATGCCGGCGCGGCGCGCGTCCAGCGGGTTGCGGAAATGCACCGGCGCGCCGTCGAGCAGGATCTGGCCTTCGTCGGGCACGATGGCGCCCGACAGTGCCTTGATGAGCGACGACTTGCCCGCGCCGTTGTCGCCGATCACCGCGAGAATCTCGCCTTCGCGCAATTCGAAGTCGACGCCGTCGAGCGCGGTGACCTGGCCGTAGCGCTTCACCAGGCCCTTGGCCTGCATCACGATCTTGGGGTTGGCCACGGTGTTCATCAGCGGGCTCCCTTGCGCGAGAGCTGATCGGCCGCCACCGCCAGGATCACGAGCACGCCCGTCACCAGCACCTGGTAGATCGACGACACGCCCATCAGCGTGAGCCCGTTGCGGAACACGCCCACGATCAGCACGCCGATGAGCGAACCCAGCACGATGCCGCGCCCACCGAAGAGGCTGGTGCCGCCGAGCACCACGGCGGTGATGGCATCGAGGTTCTCGGTCTGGCCCGCGTTCGGGTCGCCCACGCCGGTGCGCGCCACCGACAGCAGCGAGGCGATGCCGTAGAACACGCCCGCCGCCACGTACACCGCGAGCAGCACGCGCTGCGTGGGAATGCCCACCAGCCGCGTGGCCTCGGCGTTGTTGCCGATCGCGTAGACATGCCGGCCGGCCGCCGTCTCGCGCAGCACGAACCACGCGAGCGCATAAAGCGCCAGCATGAGCACCGAACCCCACGCCACCTCGGCGCTGCCGATGGTGAAGGTGGTGCCCAGGCCCGTGAGGCCGGCGGGCAGGTCGGTGATGGTCTGCGAGGACGAATACAGCTGCGTGATCGCGAACGCGATGTTCAGCGTGCCCAGCGTCACGATGAAGGGCGGCAGCTTGATGCGCGTGACCAGCAGGCCGTTGAGCAGGCCGAACAGCGTCGTCACGCCGATGCCGCACAGGATGGCCACCGGCACCGGCAGGCCGAGCTCGGTGGCGAACTTCGTCATGATGATCCCGCCCAGTGCCATCACCATGCCGCACGACAGGTCGATGCCGGCCGTGAGGATGATCAGCGTCTGGCCGATGGCGATCACGCCCACCACCATCACCTGCTGCAGGATCAGCGACAGGTTGCCGCCCGTGAGAAAACGCTCGGACTGCGTCGCAAAGAAGATGCAGGCGCCGAGCAGGGCCAGCCACGGCCCGAGGGCGCCCCACGGGATGTGGTGCGTCGGAGATTTCGCCATCGGTGTGCCTCCCTATAGACCGGGGCCGTTTACTTCTTGCCCCAGCACAGCTCGGTGCCGGTCTTGGTGTCCTTGCTGTCGACGCCGGCCACGCTCTTGCCGGCGATGAGCGTCACGCCGGTGTCGACGTAGCCCGAAGCCTTCTTGCCGGTCTTGGCGAATTCGACGCCCGCGGCCACGCCCATGGCGGCCATCTTCAGCGGGTACTGCTGCGAGGTCGCGGCGATGATGCCGGCGGCCGTGTCCTTGATGCCCTGGCAGCCGCCGTCGACCGAGACGATCATCACGCCCTTTTCCTTGCCCGCGCGCTTGAGCGCGTTGTAGGCACCGGCCGCGGCGGGCTCGTTGATGGTGTAGACCAGGTTCACGTCGGGCGCCTTCTGCAGGCAGTTCTCCATCACGGTCTGCGCCTTGGCCTGGTCGCCGAAGCTGTCGGCCATGCAGACGATCTCGGGCGACTTGGACAGCTCGTTCGACTTGGCATCGTTCGCAGCCAGACCGAAGCCCTTCATGAAGCCGTTGTGACGCTGCGCACCCACCGGATGGCCCGGCAGCAGGTCGAGCGCGACGATCTTGGGCGTCTTGCCGGCCATCGCGGCCTTGGCGTATTCGCCGATGAGCACGCCGGCCGTGTAGTTATTGGTGGCGAAGAGCGCGTCGGTGGCGTCCGGCGGATCGGCCGGGCTGTCGAGTGCGATCACCATGATGCCCTTGTCGCGTGCCTTCTTGATGGCCGGCACGATGGCCTTGGCGTCGCTGGGCGTGATGAGGATGGTCTTGGCGCCGGCGGCGATCATGTTTTCCATCGCGGTGATCTGGCCCGCGTTGTCGCCGTCGGCCTTTCCTGCCCCCGACAGCAGCTTGGCGCCGAGCTTCTTGGCCTCCTCCTGCGCGCCCTCTTTCATCTTCACGAAGAAGGGGTTGGTCTCGGTCTTGGTGACCAGGCCGATGACGGGCGGGTCGGCGGCCAGGGCCGTGGACGTGGCCGATGCGGCAAGGGCCAGGACGGCCAGGGCGGGAACGAAGCGCGGGCTGATGAACATGAGGTTGTCTCCTTCAGGGGGGCGGGCGCACAGCGCCTGCCGTACTTGCTATGGAACCGGATGACCACCCGCCAACGAGCGGGAAGGCATTCGGACGAGGGGGACTATCGAGCAGTCGACCGACTAAATCAAGCAATTTGAGTTATCGAAAACCCGAGGCCGGACAGGTTCGTGCGGTCAGAGCTGACTGCGACGGAGGATTCCGTGCAGCGCGTAATTTGTAATTCAAACGGCCTCGTTTCTATTGCCGCTCGCTCAATTCTTTTCTGATTTTGACAATTGTCATGGATGTTGATTTATCGTCATCGAAGATGCAAAGAATCGGCAATTCGCAAAACGAAAAATAAAGTTTTCGCTGGAGCCCCACCACTCGCCAGCCGTTGATGCCAATGGATGCAGTGCTCCTTTTTTCGTTGCGATCCGCCGACCCGCTCGAATGAACAAATAACCCGGAGGGATCGCGGCAGATGTTCGGCCACCTTGTGGAAATACTCAGAAACAGTCCGGAAATCGCATTGTTTCTGGTGCTGTGCATTGGCTACGCGGTGGGCCAGATCCGCTTCGGGCCGATCCAGCTGGGCGGCATCTGCGGCACGCTGATTGCCGCGCTGGTGGTCGGCCAACTGGGCATCCGGCTCGACGACAGCGTGAAGAACGTGTTCTTCATGCTCTTCATCTTTGCGCTCGGCTACGCGGGCGGCCCGCAGTTCTTCGCCAACCTCGACGCCAAGGGCCTGCGGCTGGGCCTGCTGTGCCTGGTCGAGGTGGTGGTAGTGCTCGCGCTGGTGCTCGGCGCCACCGTGCTGCTGTCGCTCGACCGCGGCACGGCCGCCGGGCTGATGGCGGGCGCGGCCACCGAATCGGCGGTGGTGGGCACGGCGACCGACGCGATCTCGAAGCTCTCGCTCCCCGCCGCCGAGATCGCGCAGTTGCAGGCCAACGTGGTCACGGCCTACTCCATCACCTACGTCTTCGGGCTGATCGCCATCGTGGTGGTCACGAGCCAGGTGTTTCCGCTGCTGCTGCGCGTGAACCTGCGCGCCGAAGCCGACAAGCTCTGGAAGACCATGGGCGGCGGCGCCGACGACCCGGAGGCCGCCAGCGCCACGCCCGAGATGGTCGGGCGCGTGTTCCGCGTCACCGTGGGTCGTGGCCGCTCGGTCGGCGAGCTCACGTCGATCCTCGGGCGGCAGGCCAGCATCGAGCGCGTGGTGCGCGACGGCCAGAGCCTCGCGGTCGAGCCTGGACTGCACCTGCGCGTGGGCGACCAGGTGCTGGCCATCGGCCGGCGCAGCGCGCTCGTCAACGTGGGCGAGCTGCTGGGCCGCGAGTTCGCCGACACCACCGCCTTCGACACCGTGGTCGAGACCACCGAGGTCGTCGCCAACCGCCGCGAGTGGTTCGGTCGCGGACTGCGCATGCTGGAAAACGAGTTGCCGTCCGCTGTGCAGGTGATCGGCGTGGCGCGCGACGGCCACGCCATGCCGCTCGTGAACGACCTCACGCTGCAGCGCGGCGACGTGCTCCAGCTCTACGGCCCCGCGCCCGAGGTGGCGAGCGCCATCGCACAGGTCGGCGACCGCGTGATCGCCTCCACGCGCAGCAACATCAGCTTCGCCGCCGCGGGCATTTTGCTGGGCGTGTTCATCGGCAGCTTCAGCGCGAAGCTCGGCGGCATTCCGTTTTCGCTCGGCACCGGCGGCGGCGCGCTGCTCACGGGGCTGGCCTTCGGCTGGTACCAGTCGAAGCACCCGCACCGCCTGAGCGTGCCGGCCGACGCGCTGGCGCTCATGAAGGACCTGGGCCTGGCCACCTTCATCGCCTGCGTGGGCCTGGCCTCGGGGCCGCAGGCGCTGGCGCTGGTCCAGAAGTTCGGCGTTGCGCTGCCGCTGGTGGGCATCGCCGTCGCGGTGGTGCCGGCCAGCATCTCGCTGTTCGTCGGCCACCGCCTGCTCAAGCTCGAGGCGCCCGTGTTGCTCGGGGCCATCGCCGGCCAGCAGTGCAGCACGCCCGCGCTCAGCGCCGTGCAGAACGCCGCGGGCAACACCACGCCGCTGCTGGGCTACACGATCACCTACGCCATCTCGAACGTCGTGCTGCCGCTGATGGGCCCGCTGATCGTGGCCCTGGCCGGTTTGGTGCAGCACGCGAAATAGAACGACCCGCCGCCCCACGCCCTCCCCCCTCTTCTTCTCATTGATGCCCTGAAAGGACTTCCCCTATGGAATGGCTGCATGAACTCTTCAAGAAGTCGCCCGAAATGGCGCTCTTCCTCTCACTGGCTGTCGGCTACTGGATCGGCAAGATCAAGTTCGGCAAGTTCCAGCTCGGCGGCGTCGCCGGCTCGCTGCTGGTGGCGGTGATCGTCAGCCAGGTCGGCGTGCAGATCGACGGCGGCGTGAAGGCCGTGCTGTTCGCGCTGTTCATCTACGCCGTGGGCTTCGAGAGCGGGCCGCAGTTCTTCAGCTCGCTGGGCAAGCAGTCGATCAAGGAAATCATCCTGGCCGCCGTGATGGCGGCCACGGGCCTCGCGACCGTGGTGGTCATGGCCAAGCTGTTCGGGCTCGACAAGGGCCTGGCGGCGGGCGTGGCGGCCGGCGGCCTCACGCAGAGCGCCATCATCGGCACCGCGGGCGACGCCATCGGCAAGCTCGGCCTCGCCGCGGCCGAAACCGCGCGACTGCAGGGCAACGTGGCCATCGGCTATGCCGTGACCTACGTGTTCGGCTCGTTCGGCGCGATCATCGTGTGCGTCAACATCCTGCCCAAGCTCATGGGCCGCAGCATCCGCGACGACGCGATCGCGGCCGAGACCGCGATGCAGGCCGGCGTGAAGGTGCTCGGCCCCGACCAGGAAGAAGCCGCGCCCTCGCTGGTCGGGCGCATCTACCAGCTCACGAGCGACCCGCAGCGCACGGTGGCCGACATCGAGAACGCCAACCCGGCCACCACCATCACCATCGAGCGCGTGAAGCGCGACGGCAAGTTCGTCGAGGTCAGCCCCACGCTCGTGCTGCGCCAGGGCGACTACGTGCTCACCGTGGGTCGGCGCGATGCCGTGGTGGCGAGCGCGCCGCTGCTGGGCAAGGAGGTCGACGCGGTCGACGGCATGGAGCTGACGCTGAACAAGCGCGAGATCGTGCTCACCAACAAGGACTTCGGCGGCAAGACCGTCGACCAGATCCGCCAGGCCACCGCCGGCGGCGTGCGCCACGGCATCTTCGTGGTGCAGCTCAGCCGCATGGGCCAGGTGCTGCCGATGAAGCCCGACACCGTGGTGCAGGTGGGCGACCTGGTGTCGATCTTCGGCGCCGAGCAGGACGTGAAGCGCGTCGCCTCCCTCGTCGGCGACGTGATCGTGCCCAGCGCCAAGACCGACTTCGTGTACCTGGGCGCGGGCCTGGTGGTGGGCCTGCTGGTCGGCCTGCTGAGCGTGAAGATCGGCGCCATCCCGCTGACGCTCGGCGCCGGCGGCGGCGCGCTGCTGTCGGGCCTGCTGTTCGGCTGGTACCGCGCGAAGAAGCAGACCTTCGGCGCGCTGCCGCCCAGTGCGGTGCAGCTGCTGAAAGACCTGGGCCTGGCGGGCTTCGTGGTCGTGGTCGGCCTGACGTCGGGCCTGCAGGCCGTGCAGACCATCAAGGAACTGGGCCTGACCATCTTCGGCGTCGGCGTGGTCGTCACGCTCGTGCCGATGATCCTCACGATGCTGTTCGGGCGCTACGTGCTGCGCTACGACAACACGGCCGTCTTCGCGGGTGCGCTGAGCGGCTCGCGCAGCGCCAACCCGGCCTTCGGCGAAGTGCTGGGCAAGGCCGAGAACGCCATTCCCACCGTGCCCTTCGCCATCACCTACGCGCTGGCCAACGTGTTCCTCACGCTGCTGGGGCCGCTGATCGTGGCGCTGGTCTGAGCACCGCGCCTTCCCTTTTTTTTCTTCTTTCTTTTTATCAACCAAGGAGTACTCCATGGATTTCGGCGACGTGAAAAAGCTGGGCGGCCTGAGCCCGTTCGAACTGAAGGATGCGCTGATCCAGGTCGCACGACAGAGTGACCGCCTCATGCTCAACGCCGGCCGCGGCAACCCGAACTTCCTGGCCACCACCCCGCGCCACGGCTTCTTCCAGTTCGGCCTGTTCGCGATGACCGAGGCCGAGCGCTCGTACATCTACATGGCGGACGTGGGCGGCTTTCCGCAGCGCGAGGGCATCGAGGCGCGCTTCGAGCTCTTCGCCAAGTCGCACGAGGGCGAGCCCGGCGTGCGCTTCATCGAGGCCGCCGTGTCTTACGTGCGCGACCAGCTGGGCCTGTCGGCCGGCGACTTCATCTACGAGATGTGCGAGGCCATCCTGGGCTGCAACTACCCGGTGCCCGACCGCATGCTGCGCCTGACCGAGATCGTCGTGGGCCAGTACATCCACAAGGAAATGATCGGCACCCACCCCTTCGTGGGCAAGTTCGACATGTACGCGGTGGAAGGCGGCACCGCCGCCATGACCTACCTGTTCAACAGCCTGCGCGAGAACCACCTGCTGTCGCCGGGCGACACCATCGCGCTGGGCATGCCGATCTTCACGCCCTACATCGAGATCCCGCACCTGAACGACTACCAGCTCATCGAGGCGCTGATCGATGCGCCGCCCGAGAACAACTGGCAGTTCACCAAGAAGGAGCTGCAGAAGCTGCTCGACCCGAAGGTCAAGGCCTTCTTCCTGTGCAACCCGAGCAACCCGCCCTCGGTGAAGATCAGCGACGAGGTGCTGGGCTACATCGCCGACATCGTGAAGCAGCGGCCCGACCTCATCATCCTCACGGACGACGTGTACGGCACCTTCGCCGACAACTTCCTGTCGCTGTTCGCGATCTGCCCGCAGAACACCATCCTGGTGTATTCGTTCTCGAAGTACTTCGGCGCCACCGGCTGGCGCATGGGCGTGGTCGCCACGCACGAGGACAACATCCTCGACCGCAAGATCGCCGCCCTGCCCGAGGCCAAGCGCAAGGAGCTCGACGCGCGCTACAGCTCCATCACCACCGAGCCACGCAAGCTGAAGTTCATCGACCGCCTCGTGGCCGACAGCCGCACCGTCGCGCTGAACCACACGGCCGGCCTGTCGACCCCGGTGCAGGCGCAGATGGTGATGTTCTCGCTGTTCTGCCTCATGGACGAGGGCGAGACCTACAAGAAGTCGATGAAGCACATCGTCTCGCGGCGCAAGGAGGCGCTGTACCGCGAGCTGGGCCTGCCGCTGCAGCCCGACCCGAACTCGGTGAGCTACTACCACCTGCTCGACCTGCAGGACATCGCCACGCAGATGCATGGCGAGCGCTTCGGCAAGTGGATTCTCACGAAGCTGCAGCCCAACGAGGCGCTGTTCCGCATCGCCGCCGAAACCAGCATCGTGCTGCTGCCCGGTCGCGGCTTCGGCGGCAAGCACCCCTCGGGGCGCGTGTCGCTGGCCAACCTCAACGAGTACGACTACGCGAACATCGGGCGCTCGCTGCGCAAGATGGCTTCGGAGTACTTTGCGATGTTCGAGAAGGAGGTGGGGGGCGGCAAGGCGGGCACGGCGAAGACCGCCGTGGTCAAGCCCGTGAAGACGGGCAAGGCCGGGAAGAAGAAGTAGCCCTTCTCCCGGGCTACCGGCCTCGCAGGGCGGTCAGCCCGCCCTGCGCGCCGTCAGCCACTGCGACGGCGCCAGGGCCGCAGCCACCACGCGCACCTCGCCGATGTGGCCGAAGAAGCCGTCGGCGCGCGCACCGTCCCACGAGCCGCCGCCCACCACCCATTGCGAGGTGGCCCCGACCGAAGCCAGGCCCTGCGCCGCCGCGACGTTGCGCAGCACCGGCGCGCCTTCGACGTACATCGTGGTGTCGTGCGACACCGGGTCGTTGACGATCGCGATGTGCACCCAGCGGTCGGCAATGACCTCGCCCGACCAGTTGGTCTTGGCCCGGGGCGTTCCCGCCGGACTCGGCACGACCTCCCATTGCACTTCGCGCAGGCTCGAGATGGCGAACAGCATCGGTGGTGCCTCGACATCGCCCAGGAAACCAGGCAGGTCCTCGCTGCGACCGTCGCGCGTCATGATGTTCATCCACGCGTGGTCCTTGCTGGTCCAGGCCTTGTCGATCTTCACGAAGGCTTCGACGGTGTAGCCCTGGTCCAGCGTGTGCGCGTTGATCGGCGCTGCCGGGTCGGTGAGGAAATAGCTCATCCGAGGCGGTGGATTCTTGTTGGTGCTGAGGAAGCGCACCGAGCCCGGCGCGGCCGAGAGGCGGTGGCGGTCGTCCGTCCAGATGATGTCGCCGTCGGTGGCATTGCGGATGACGCTCTGGTTCAGGGCATCGCGACGCAGCGGATTGGTCCCCGTCACGTCGGCGATCACGGTGCCCGGCAGCACCGGCTGGTTCACCGCACCGCCGACGAAGCGCCAGTGCGCCAGCGTGTTCGCGACCTTGGGGTAATCCTCCGCATCGGCGGCGGGCCGCTGCACGGTGGCCTCGGCGTCCTTGTAGTTGGCCAGGATCAGCGCCTTCGCCTGCTCGACCAGCGACTGCTCGACCGTGGCCTCGCCCGCGGCAAAGCCCTTGTTGAAGCCGGCGAAGCGCTGCGCGAAATCCATCTCGATGGTGAAGGCCTCGTTGGGCGTGGTGAGCACGGCCTGGTCGAAGGCGTTCAGCGTGGCAGCGGGCTTTTGCGGCACCCAGGGCGAGAACGACAGCACCTTGATCTGCTTGTTCGTCAGGTCGAACTCGTACAGGCGCATCAGGCCGTTGCCGCCCTGGTAGGCCATCTGGTAGTCGACCACCATCTCCTCGACCTTGTGGCCGAAGTCGTTGGTCTTCGTGAGGTGCGCGGCGCCGTGGTGGTGGCCGTTGAGCGTCATGAAGATCTGGTCGTTGTCGCGGATCAGCTTCTCCCACAACATCTTGCCGTAGTCGGTTTCCAGCGGGCTGGTGCCGTCGGGCGCGATGTTGAGCAGCTGGTGGTTGACCAAAATCACGGGCAGCGTCGGGTTCTTCGCGATCACCTGCCGCGCCCACGCGATGCCCGCGTCGGACACGCGCCACGACAGCGACAGCACCATGAACTTCTGGCCCTGCGCCTCGAACACGTGGTACTCGTGGAAGCCGCTGGTGTCGCGAGCGCCGAAGGTGGCCTGCTTCTTTGCGCGCTCGGTGCCGAACCACTGCAGGTAGGGCTCGGCGGCCAGGTTGCGTGCGGCGTCGGTGCCATTGACGGGGTCGACGCCGTAGTCGACGTCGTTCAGCACGTCGTGGTTGCCGGCCAGCACGCTGTAGGGCAGCTTCGCGTCTTCGAGCACCTTCATGGCGGCATCGGCCACCTTCCATTGGTCGGGCTTGCCGACCTGGTCGACCACGTCGCCGAGGTGGATGGTGAAGGGAATATGCAGTGCCTTGGCGTTGGCAGCGATCCACTTCGTCTGCGCCGCGAAGGGCGCACTGCCGAAGCGCTTGTCGTACTGGTCACTCTCGGCAGCGGTGGCGTAGCGCGCGTAGAACTGGGTGTCGGGCATCACGGCCAGCGCGAAGCTCGAACGCTTGCTCACGACGGGTTCTGGCGCGGGCGGGTTGGGCGCCGGTGCGGGAGCGGGCAGCGGGCCGAAGCCTGAGCCGCCACCACCACCGCCACCGCAGGCGGCGATGAGGGCGCTGCTGCCGCCGACGGTGAGCAGGGAGGCGCCGAGCTTGAGCATCTGCCGGCGTTGCGGGACGCGTTCGGTGTCGGGAGCGGAGGGGGAAGAAGACGGGGAAAGCGGAAGCGCGCGTGCGCCGCGCGGATCGACGGAATCGGACATGACAAGAGAAAACGTTGGGAAGCACCCAGCGTAGGTCGCGGCCGTGACTCGGTCATGTACGGCCCATGACACTTCACCCCCGAAGCGCCCTCCCCTGAACCCGGCTCAGGCCTTGGCCGCGCGCCCCGACGGTTCGAGCACCACCATCCGCCACGCGCACAGCGTCCCCGCCACCGCCAGCAGCGCCGCCAGCGCGAACATCGTGCGATACCCCAGCTCCTGCGCCACCGCCCCGCCGAGCAGCACGCCCAGCACGCCGCCGAAGCCGTAGCCGATCACCGTGAACAGCGCCTGCCCGCGTCCGCGCAGGTGGCCGGGGAAGCGGCGCGACACCACGGCGATGCAGGCCGTGTGGTGCGCCGCGAAGCTCAGCGCATGCAGCCACTGCGCGATGACCAGCGCCGCGACGAAGCCGCCGAGCCCGGCCGTGAGGCCGAGCCGCGCCACGCCGGCGATGCCGCACACCAGCATCCATCGCGGCATCGGCAACAGGCCGATGAGCCGGCCCTGCAGGAAGAACCAGACGATCTCGGCCACCACCGACAGCGCCCACAAGAGGCCGATGGTGCTCTTGCCGTAGCCGATCGAATCGAGGTACAGCGAGAAGAACGCGTACACCGAGAAGTGCGACATCACCTGGAAGAACAGCGACGCGAAGAACCATCGCACGGCAGGGATGCGCAGCACGGGGCCGATGGGCTCCTTCACGGCGTCGTGCGCGGCCGGCGGCTCGCGCAGGTCGGGCAGCTTCATCGTCGCGAGCAGCACCACGGCCAGCGTGCCGGCGGCCCAGTACGGAAAGTGCTTCATGCCGAAGCGCTCGAACCACTCGCCCGCGACGAACACGGTGACCAGGAAGCCGGCCGAGCCGCACAGGCGGATGCGTCCGTAGCGCCCCCAGTCGCCCGCGACGATCTGCGCCATGGCCGCTTCGGTGAGCGACATCATCGAGCTGGTGTGCGTGAACATCACGAGCAGCACCAGCGCGAGCCACCAGGCGCCGCCGTGCCACCACAGGCCGAAGGAGCTGGCCAGCGCCACCGCGGCGCTGAAGCGCAGCAGCTTCACGCGCTGGCCGGTGTGGTCGCTGAGCGCGCCCCAGGCATAGGGCGCGAAGACGCGCGTGATCGATTGCACCGAGGCGAGCAGGCTGATCGTGAAGATCGGCAGGCCCAGGTCCTTGAGCCACAGCGGCAGGTACGGATTGAAGAAACCGATGTGCGCGAAGTAACTGGCCGACAGGCCAGCGAATGCCAACAGGTGGCCGCGCCCCGCGGCCACAGGTGGCGGCGTCGACACTACAGGAAGGACGACTGCGGCGACGCAGCTTCGGTCTTCTCGACGGGCGGGTTCACGTCGCCGCACTGCGCGCGATTGCGCAGCACGTGTTCCATCACCACCAGCGCGAGCATGGCTTCGGCGATGGGCGTGGCGCGGATGCCCACGCAGGGGTCGTGGCGGCCCTTGGTGATGACTTCGACGGGGTTGTTGTGGATGTCGATGGACTGGCGCGGGCTGATGATCGAGCTGGTGGGCTTGATCGCGATGCTCACCTCGAGGTCCTGCCCCGAGCTGATACCGCCCAGGATGCCGCCCGCGTTGTTGCTGAGGAAACCCGTCGGCGTGATCGAGTCGCCGTGCGTGGTGCCGCGCTGCGTGACGCTGTCGAAGCCGGCGCCGATTTCCACGGCCTTCACGGCGTTGATGCCCATCATGGCGTAGGCGATCTCGGCGTCGAGCTTGTCGAACAGCGGCTCGCCCAGGCCCACGGGCACGTTGGTGGCGGTGACGCGGATGCGCGCGCCGCACGAATCGCCGGCCTTGCGCAGGCGGTCCATGTAGTCCTCCAGCGCGCTCACGTCGGCGATGGGGGCGAAGAAGGGGTTGTTCGGGACGTGGTCCCAGCTCTCGAAGGGAATGGCGATCTCGCCGATCTGCGTCATGCAGCCGCGGAACACCATCCCGTATTTTTCGGCCAGCCATTTCTTGGCGACGGCGCCGGCGGCCACCATGGGTGCGGTGAGGCGTGCCGAGGAGCGCCCGCCGCCACGCGGATCGCGGATGCCGTATTTCTTCCAGTAGGTGAAGTCGGCGTGGCCGGGGCGGAACTGCTGGGCGATCTGCCCGTAGTCCTTGCTGCGCTGGTCGGTGTTCTGGATCAGCAGCGCAATGGGCGTGCCGGTGGTCTTGCCCTCGTACACGCCGGACAGGATCTGCACCGCGTCGGGCTCGTTGCGCTGGGTGACGTGGCGGCTGGTGCCGGGGCGCCGGCGGTCGAGGTCGCCCTGGATGTCGGCCTCGCTCAGGGCCATGCCCGGGGGGCAGCCGTCGATCACGCAGCCGATGGCCGGGCCGTGCGACTCGCCGAAATTGGTGACCGCGAAGAGAGTTCCGAAGGTGTTGCCGCTCATGCCGGGGATTATCCCCACAAAGCAGCAGCCGACTCAGTCGGTGGTGTTTTCCATGCGCTTGGTGAGCGCGCCGAGCTGCAGCTCGATGCTGAACAGCCGCTCGTTCAGCACCGCCGTCTGCAGCCGGATCGCCTCGACGATGGCCTTGGTCTGCGGGTCGGAGGTGCTGTCGGACAGTTCCGCCAGGTCATGCAGCTTCTTGCGCAGTTCGTTGCTCATGGGGCCTCCGTTCGGTCGTGGGATGCGTCGTGGAAGCCCCAGTATGGAGGCTCGTCAACGCTCCGGCAATGCGGCGCCGCCCGGGGGTACGGCGCCCTCTTCCTGCGCGCCGTGCGCCGGGGCCGTGCCCACGCTGCGCAGGCGCACGGCCACCAGCACGCCGACGAACAGCAGCACCACGGCGCACAGGCCGGCCACCAGCCGCAGGGCGCGCAGCAGCGCCTCGCGCCCTGCGTCGAGCAGCGCGGCGCCGGTGGTACCGGGCAGTTCCCCGGCCAGCGCGACCGCCCCGCCCAGCGTGCTGCGGGCGGCTTCGACCGCCGCCGCACCGGCCAGGCCGGCGGGTACGGCATCGGCCATGGTCGCGCGGTAGATCGCCGCGCCGACGCTGCCGAGGATGGCGATGCCCAGCGCCCCGCCGAACTCGGAGCTGGTCTCCGAGATGGCCGAGGCCACGCCCGCGCGCTCGGGCGGTGCGCTGCCCACGACCAGGTCGGTGGCCAGGGTGAACACCGGCGCCAGGCCGAGCGAAGAGATGACCGCGCTCGTCACCATCCATGCCAGCCCGCCCTGCGCCGGCAGCAGCACCAGCATGCCGAAGCCCAGCGCCGCCACGCCCAGACCGCCGCCCATCACGTAGGCCGGGCACAGACGCCGCGTGAGCGCGGGCACGATCATCGAGCCGACGATGAAGGCGCCGGCGCCCGGCATGCTCCACAGGCCCGCCGCCAGCGGCGGCAGGCCGAGCACCAGCTGCAGGTACTGGGCGTTGTACAGAAAGAGCCCGAACATCACGAAGCAGGCCAGCATGTAGGCCCCCAGCGAGACGCTGAAGGCCGGCAGCTTGAACAGGCGCAGGTCGATCATCGGGTTGGCCAGCCGCCCCTGCCGGCGCGCGAACAGCCAGCCCAGCAGCGCGCCGACCGCGATGGCCAGCAGCGACACCGCGTCGGGCCCGTGCTCGGCCACCTGCTTGATGCCGTAGATGGCCGCCAGCACCGCGCCCAGCGAGAGCGCCACGCTGGCCAGGTCGAGCGCGCCCGCGTCGGGGTCGCGGTACTCGGGCAGCAGCCAGGGGCCGAGCGCCAGCAGCAGCACCATCACCGGCACGCCGATGAGGAACACCGAACCCCACGGAAAGAACTGCAGCAGCACGCCGCCCAGCACCGGACCGATGACGGCGCCGGCCGAGTAGCTGGAGATCCACACGCCGATGGCCACGGTGCGCTGCGCCGGGTCGAGGAACATGTTGCGGATCAGCGAGAGCGTCGACGGCGCCAGCGTCGCCCCCGCCACGCCCAGCAGCGCGCGCGTGGCGATCAGCATGTTGGCGCTGGTCGAGAAGGCCGCGAGCACCGAGGCCACGCCGAACGCCACCGCGCCGATCAGCAGCAGCCGGCGCCGCCCGATGCGGTCGCCCAGCGTGCCCATGGTGACCAGCAGGCCGGCCACGAAGAAGCCGTAGATGTCGACGATCCACAGCAGCTGCGAGGCGGTGGGCTTGAGGTCTTCGCTGATCGACGGGATCGCCAGGTTCAGCACCGTGAGGTCCATCGAATAGAGCATGCACGGCAGCGCGATGACCGCCAGCCCGGTCCATTCGCGCGCCGTGGCGCGGGCGGGCGCCGCCCGGTCGAGTGCGCCGCTCATGGGCCGGCTCCGCTGTCGCTTGCCGACCAGGCCTTGCGCACCTCGATGCTGCTCAAGCGCGCCGAGGGAATGCCGGCCGCAAGCTGCAGCGCTTCTTCTTCGCTGTCGGCCTCGACCAGGTAGAAGCCGCCCAGCTGCTCGCTGGTTTCGGCGAACGGCCCGTCGGTGACCGAGAGCTTGCCGTTGCGCATGCGCACCGTGACCGCCGTGCCGGCCGGCTGCAGCGCCTCGGCCACGACGAGCTTGCCGAGCGCCTGCAGATGGGCGTCGTAGTCGATGTGTTCGTTGATGTAGTGGTCCATGTCCTGCGCCGAGAAGTGGCTCGTCTGCGCGTCGGTTCCGTAGATCAGGCAAAGGTATCTCATGCGGCATTCCCCTCGGGGTTTTCGATCATTTCCATGACGTCGATGGGACGCACCTCGATGGCGCCGTAGCGCGCCATCGGAATGCGGCCCGCCAGCTGGATCGCGGCGTTCAGGTCGCGCGCCTCGACCAGGATGAAGCCGCACAGCTGCTCGCGGGCTTCGGCATAGGGGCCGTCGACGTGCGAGCGTTGGCCCTGGCGCACCTGCACCACCTTGGCGGCGCGCACCGGGCTCAGCGCCTCGGCGGCGATGAAGTGGCCGGCGGCTTCGAGCAGGCGGTCGTAGGCCATCGAGTCGGCATTGAGCGCACGGCGCTCGTCGGGCGGCAGCGCGCGAAGCACCGCTTCGTCGCAATGAACGAGGCAGAGGTATTTCATGCGGAATCTCCTTGCAGATGTGAGTGAGGACATCACTGGTCGAACGGCGACGGCCGGAATCGACAAGGGCTGTCAAAAATTTTTCGTGTCCGGCAGTGAGGCCAGCTGCCGCTCCAGGAATTGCCGCTCGGGCTGCTGGCGGACCAGCGACAGCGCCTGCAGATAAGCCTCACGCGCGTCATCGGTGCGGCCCAGGCGCCGGCACAGTTCGGCGCGCGCGCCGTGCGCCAGGTGGTAGCGGGCCAGCTCGCCGCGCGCGAGCAGCGCGTCGATGAGCGCGAGCCCCGCAGCCGGCCCGTCGCGCATCGCCACGGCCGCCGCGCGGTTGAGCTCGGCCACGGGCGAGGGGTCGAGCCGCAGCAGCACGTCGTACAAGCCGACGATCTGCGGCCAGTCCGTGTCGACGGCCTCGGGCGCTTCGGCATGCACTGCGGCAATGGCGGCCTGCAAGGTGTACGGACCGAAGCGGCGCGACAGCAGCGCGCGCTCGACCAGCGCCGCGCCCTCCCCGATCTGCCCGCGGTGCCACAGGCTGCGGTCCTGCGCGTCGAGCAGCACGAGTTCGCCCCGCGCCGAGGTGCGCGCGGCACGGCGCGCGTCGTGCAGCAGCATCAGCGCGAGCAGGCCCAGCGCCTCGGGGTCGGGCAGCAGTTCGGCCACCAAGCGCCCGAGCCGGATCGCCTCGGCCGAGAGGTCGGCGCGCGTCACGCTCTGGCCCGACGAAGCCGCGTAGCCTTCGTTGAACACGAGGTACACCACGCGCAGCACGGCGTCGAGCCGTTCGGGCAGCTCGGCCAGGCCCGGCACCTGGTAGGGAATGCCGGCGTCGCGGATGCGCGTCTTGGCCCGCACGATGCGCTGCGCGATGGTGGGCGCGGGCACGAGGAAGGCGCGCGCGATCTCCTCGGTCGCCAGCCCGCAGACCTCGCGCAGCGTGAGCGCCACCTGGGCGTCGGGCGCGAGCGCGGGATGGCAGCAGGTGAAGACCAGGCGCAGGCGGTCGTCCTCGAGCGCGTCGACATCGGGGTCGGCCTCGTGCCAGGCGGGCGCGGGGTCGGCCAGCGTGTCGGTGTGGGCGGTGGCCTCGTCCCACGCGGTGAAGCGCGCCTGCCGGCGCAGGCCGTCGATCGATTTGAAGCGACCCGCCGACACCAGCCAGGCGCGCGGATTGGCCGGCACGCCTTCGCGCGGCCATTGTTCGAGCGCGGCGCGAAAGGCGTCGTGCAAGGCTTCTTCGGCCAGGTCGAAATCGCCCAGCAGCCGCACCAGCGTGGCGAAGATGCGGCGCGACTCGGTGCGGTAGATCGCGTCGAGCGTGTCGGCGATGGCCGTCGGTTGTGCCGTCACCCGGTGTCGCCGGCGAGCAACCAACTCTCGAGCTTGACGAGGGAGCCGGTCCAGCCATGGTTGTGGCCGTCGCGCGCCGCTTCGTCGAAGAACTGCTGGTGCATGAGCACGAGCTCGCAGCCGCCCGCGTCGGGCTCGAGCTGCACGGTGACGCGCGACTCGCGCTCGGGTGTGCTGCGCCAGGCCCAACTGAAGACCAGCCGGCGCTCGGGCACGACCTCCAGGTACGTGCCGCTCACGTCGTGCGTCTCGCCGTCGGCCGCCAACATGGTCACGCGAAAGCGCCCGCCCACGCGCAGGTCGACCTCGGCCAGCGGCACGTCGACGATCTCCTCGGGGCCGAACCAGTGCTTCAACGCTTGCGGGTCGGTCCACGCGCGCCAGACTTTGGCGGGGCTGACGCGGAAGTGCCGGCGGAGCGTGAGCGAGGGGCGATCGGTGCCGGGGCCGGCGGTGGGGCCGGGGGAAGGTTTCGCCATTCGGTGTCCTCCTGGTGGTAGAGAAAGCGCGCCAGGGCATCGAGGCGGCCGGTCCAGAACTTCTCGTAGCGCGAGAGCCACACGGCGGCCTCCTGCATCGGGCCCGGCGACAGCTCGCAGCGCACGACGCGGCCCGCCTTCGTGCGCGAGATGAGGCCGGCGCCTTCGAGCACGCGCAGGTGCTTCATGAAGCCGGTCAGCGACATGCCGTGCGGTTCGGCAAGCTCGGTCACGCTGAGGCCGCCCTCACCCAACGCTTCGAGCACGCTGCGGCGGGTCGGGTCGGACAGGGCCGCAAACACGGCGTCCAGGGCATCTGAGTGAACCATGCGGTTGAGTATCTGGAGCGGCCCGTGAGCCGTCAAGCAATGGGCCGTGCGCAGGAACGGTTTATGCATGCTGCATCGCAGCATCATCCCCCGCGAAGGAGCGCCCATGCTGGACCGAACCGCCACCCAGTTCTCCCACGTCAAGCCCGGTGACACCGAGTACGTCTCGGGCGGATTGCGAGACTTCTTCCTGTACCGCGACCTCGGCATTGCGGCCGCCACGCACGGCAAGGTGATCGCGCACCTGGTCAAGGCCAACATGGCACCGGAAGCGGGCACCGGCTGGCACCGCCACGAGGCGGACTTCCAGATCGTCATCATGCTCAAGGGCTGGGCGCGCTTCATGTACGAGGACAAGGAGACACGCGTCGAGGCCGGCGACGTGGTGCACCAGCGCCCGGGCATCCGCCACTTTCTCTTCGACTACTCGCCCGACATGGAGTACCTGGAAATCGTCTCGCCGGCCGACTTCAAGAGCATCGACGTCGAGCCGGTGTGCGAAATTCCGCCGCCCACGCCCTGGCCCTGAAACCCACGGCCAGCGCGGCTTCGCGCGCCGATAAACTCCTCGCGTCTCACCAGAAACGACAACAACCGAGGAGAGAGAACTTGCGTATTCATACTGCCCGCCTGACGGCCGGCTTGCTGTTCGCGTGCGCCCTGACGGCCACCCACCTCAGCAACGCCGCATCCCCCACCACCGCTTCCACAGCCTCGACCGCGAGCTCGCTCGAAGCCGAGCAGGAAGCCGCCTTCAAGGCCGCCAAGGCCGTGCAGAAAGCCGGCCCCGCCGACATCACGCTGCGCGACCAGGCCCACCTGAAGCTGCCCGCCGGCTACGTCTGGGTGCCGACGCCCGCCGCCGCGCAGCTCATGCGCAGCATGGGCAACCGCACCGACGACACCTTCATCGGCGCGATCTTCCCCGCCGACGACGGCGACTGGATGGCGGTCGTGAAGTTCGTGAAAGAGGGTTACATCAAGGACGACGACGCCAAGGACTGGAACGCCGACGAACTGCTCACGAGCCTGAAGGAAGGCACCGAGGCCGCGAACGAGGAACGCGCCAAGCGCGGCATCCCGGGCATCGAGGTCACGGGCTGGGCGCAGAAGCCGCAGTACGACGCCGCGACGCACCGGCTGGTGTGGTCGGCCCTGTCGAAGAAGAAGGGCAGCGACGGCGGCAACCCCGGCGTCAACTACAACACCTACGCGCTGGGCCGCGAGGGCTACCTGAGCCTGAACCTCATCACCAACGCGAACGACCTCGAGAAGTACAAGCCCGACGCCACCCAACTGCTCGGCGCGCTGCAGTACGACGACGGCAAGAAGTACGCGGACTTCAATGCGTCCACCGACAAGGTCGCCGCCTACGGCCTGGCCGCGCTGGTGGCCGGCGCGGCCGCGAAGAAGCTGGGCCTGTTCGCGGTCGCCCTCGCCTTCCTGGCCAAGTTCGCGAAGGTCGCCGTGGTGGCGGGCGGCGCGGCGCTGTGGGGCCTCACGAAGCTCTTCAAGAAGAAGAGCTGAGCCTGTATCAGCAGCCCGCCGCGCTCAGCGGCCCGAGAAGCGCGGCGCACGCTTCTCGGTGAAGGCCTTCACGCCTTCGCGCCCATCCGCGCTGCCCGCGCGTCGGCGCAGCAGGCGGTGCTCCATCTCGAAGTGTTCCTCGATCGGGCGCGCGGTGGCACCGCCGCACAGCGCCTTGATGCCTGCGAACGATGCGGTGGCACCGTTCGCCAGCCGCGTCACCAGCGCTTCGGCGGCCGCCGCCAGTTCGGCGTCCGGGTACAGCGCATCGACCGCACCCGCCGCCAGGCAGCGCGCGCCATCGATCGGGTCGCTCAGCATCAGCCATTGCTGCGCGCGCACCGGCCCGATGCGCCGCGACAGGAAATACGAGCTCCCCGCGTCCGGCGACAGCCCGATGGCCGCATAGCCCGTGCGCAGCTTCATCGACTCGGTGGCGAGCACGAAGTCGCCGCACAGCGCCAGCCCCACGCCGGCACCGCCGACCGTGCCGTTCACCGCTACCACCAGCGGCGCCGGGTTTTGCGCCAGCCGCAGCAGCGCGGGATGCAGCCGGTCGAGGATGGCGTCGACCAGTTCGGGCAGCTTCTCGCCCGCCGCCACGAAACTGTCGATGTCGCCGCCCGCGCAGAACACGCGGCCCTCGCCTGTCAGCAGGATGGCGCGCGGTGCCGCTTCGAGCACTTCGTCGATGGCCCGCGCCAGCGCGTGGCTGCTTGCGAGCGACACCGAGTTGGCGCGTTCGGGCCGCTTCAGCACGATGCGCCCGACGCCGTCCTGCACGCCCCAGGCAATGCCTTCTTCTTCGAATTGCGTGCCGGCCATCTCAGATCCCCGTCAGCCCGCCGGTGCACATGAGCGTCTGGCCGCTCACGTAGTCCGACTCGGGCGCGCACAGCAGGTACACCGCGCCGGCCGCCTCTTCGGGCGTGCCGCCGCGGCCCAGCGGGATCGACTGTTCCATCATCGCCAGCAGGCCGGGGTTGACGCCGACCTTGATCTCGCGCCCTTCGATGTTCGCCGTGGTGGCCTCGGCCGTGCTGGCCGTGAGCCGCGTCTGGATGAAGCCGAAGGCCACGCAGTTCACCGTGACGTTCATGCGGCCCCACTCCTTGGCCAGCGTCTGCGTCATGCCGACGATGCCGGCCTTGGCGGTCGAATAGTTGGCCTGCCCCGCATTGCCGAAGAGCCCGGCCACCGACGAGATGTTGACCACCTTGCGCACCACGCGCCGGCCCGCTTCGCCCTCGGTTTTCGCCAGCGCACGGATCACGGGCTGTGCGGCGCGCAGGATGCGAAACGGCGCCGTCAGGTGCACGTCGATCATGGCGTACCACTGCTCGTCGGTCATCTTCTGCACCACGCTGTCCCAGGTGTAGCCGGCGTTGTTGACGATGATGTCCAGGCCCTTGAACTCGTTCACCGCCGTGCCCACGAAGCGCTCGGCGAAGTCCGGCGCCGACACGCTGCCGACGCAGGCCACGGCCTGGCCGCCCGCGGCGCGGATGGCCTGCACGGTCTCCTCGGCCGGTGCGGCGTCGAGGTCGTTGACGACGACGCGCGCGCCTTCGCTGGCGAGCTTCAGGGCGATCGCGCGGCCGATGCCGCGGCCCGAGCCGGTGATGAGGGCGACCTTGCCTTCGAGTTTGGGTGTCATGTCTCTTCTCTCTTCTTTCATTCGTTCGTTCAAGGGGTCAGCGCAGCGCCACGAGCGCCTCGCCCGCGAGGCGCGTCTGGCCGTGCTGGTTGGCGCTGAGCACTTCCACGCGCACGCAGCGCTCGCCGTTGTGTTCCAGCTTCTCGACCACGCGGCCGGTGCAGCGCACGGCATGGCCCAGGTGCGTGATGCCCTGGAAGCGCACGTCGAAGCGGCGCAGCTGCGCCTGCGGCACCCACTGCGTGAGCAGCCGGCCGAGCCAGGCCATGCCCAGCATGCCCTGCGCGAACACGTCGGGCATGCCGGCCTTGCGCGCGAAGTCGGTGTCGATGTGGATCGGGTTGTGGTCGCCGGAAGCGCCCGCGAAGAGCGCGAGCGTGGTGCGATTCACCGGCGGGAGTTGCAGCGCGGGAAGTTCGTCGCCGACCTGGACGGTGTCGTAGCGGAGGGTCATCGCTCGTTCTTTCTTCAGTGGCGGCAGACGATCACCGTGCGCAGCTCGGCCACGAGTTCGTCGCGCTGGTTGGTGGCGCGCGAGGTCTTCACGACGAATTCGAGCGCGCCGTTCTTCTTGTCGTAGATGTCGCTGATGGTGGAACGCACCGTCACCGTGTCGCCCACGCAGGCGGGGCGGTGGTAGCTGAAGCTCTGTTCGCCGTGCAGCAGCTTCGACAACGGAATCTGCAGGTCGGTCAGCAGCTGGTCCGAGGCACCCGAGTCCAGCTCGGCGGCGAACAGGAAGGTGGGCGGTGCGGGCAGGTCGGGGTAGCCTGCATCGCGCGCGGCGGCGGCATCGGTGTAGACCGGGTCGGTCTCGCCGATGGCCTTGGCGAAGAACTGCAGCCGGCTGCGCTCGATGGGCAGCACCGAGGCGGGCAGTTCGTGGCCGATCCATTTCTTGTCGATCATGGGTGGCCCTGCCCTCAGACGCGTTCGTACAGCGTGACCACGCAGGCGCCGCCCAACCCGAGGTTGTGCTGCAGCGCCATCCGCGCGCCTTCCACCTGGCGCTTCTCGGCCGTGCCGCGCAGCTGCTGGACCAGCTCCGTGCATTGCGCGAGCCCCGTCGCGCCGAGCGGGTGGCCCTTCGACAGCAGGCCGCCCGACGGATTCGTGACGACCTTGCCGCCGTAGGTGTTGTCGCCATCGACCACGAACTTCTCCGCACCGCCGACGGGGCACAGGCCCAGCGCTTCGTAGCTGATGAGTTCGTTGTGCGCAAAGCAGTCGTGCAGCTCGACCACGTCGATGTCCTGCGGGCCGACACCGGCCGCGTCATACACCTTCTGCGCGGCCTCCTGCGCCATGCTGAAGCCGACCACCTCGCGCATGTCACGTGCCTCGAAGGTGATGGCGCGGTCGGTGGTCATGGCCTGGGCCTTGATGCGCACGCTGCGGTCCAGCCCGTGGCGCTCGGCGAAGCGCGGCGAGCAGACGATGGCGGCTGCGGCGCCACAGGTCGGCGGGCAGGCCATGAGCCGCGTCATCACGCCCGGCCACATCACGGGCGCGGCCATCACCTCGTCTTCGGTGACGACGGTGCGGAACAGCGCCACCGGGTTGTTCGACGCATGGCGGCTGGCCTTGGCGCGGATCTTCGCGAAGGTCGACATCTGCGTGCCGTACTGCTGCATGTGCGCCAGGCCCGCGCCGCCGAAGTAGCGCAGCGCCAGCGGCACCTGCTCGTTGCCAACCAGCTCGTCGGTGATCGACTCGAAGTGATCGAACGGACTCGGGCGGTCGTTGAACACCGCGCCCAGCGCGCCGGGGCTCATGTGCTCGAAGCCCAGCGCCAGCACGCAGTCGGCCGCGCCGCTGGCCACGGCCTGGCGCGCGAGGAACAGCGCGGTCGAGCCGGTGGAGCAGTTGTTGTTGACGTTGACGACCGGGATGCCGGTCATGCCCACTTCGTACAGCGCGCGCTGGCCGGCGGTCGAATCGCCGTACACGTAGCCGACGTAGGCCTGCTGCACCAGCTCGTAGCCGATGCCGGCGTCCTTCAATGCGGCGTTGGTCGCATGCGCAGCCATCTGCGGGTAGGGCTGGTTCGCGCCCGGCTTGGTGAAGGGGATCATGCCGACACCGACGACGTGGACATCCTGGCTCATGAGGGGCTCCTGAAATGAATGAACGAGTGAAAGAGAAAGAGGCACAGGGCTCAGGCTACGCTTCGTTGGCGCCCTTGCCAAAACGGTTCGCGCAGGCGGGTCTTGAGCACCTTGCCCGCACCCGACAGCGGCAGCGCCTCGACCACCGCCACGCTGCGCGGGCATTTGTAGTTCGCAATCAGCGCCTTGCAATGCGCAATGAGCGCCTCGTCCGCCAGCTGCTGGCCCGGCTTGAGCACGAGCACCGCATGCACGGCCTCGCCCCACTCCTCGCTGGGGATGCCGATGACCGCGCAGGCCGCCACGGCCGGGTGCTGGTTGATGGCGTTCTCGACCTCGGCCGAATAGATGTTCTCGCCGCCGCTGATGATCATGTCCTTCAGGCGGTCGACCACGAAGATGTAGCCGTCGTCGTCCATCCAGGCGCCGTCGCCCGTGTGCATCCAGCCGCCGCGCACGGCCGCGGCCGTCTGCGCGGGCTGGTTCCAGTAGCCCTGCATCACGTTGGGCCCGCGCACCGCGACTTCGCCCACCGTGCCGCGGGGCACCTCGAGGCCCTCGCCGTCGACGATGCGCACCTCGGTGCAGTAGCTGGCACGGCCGGCCGAGCGCAGCTTGCCCCGCCGCTGGCCTTCGGCCGTGTGGTTGCGCGCCGGGTTGACGGTGGCCAGCGGCGACAGCTCGGTCATGCCGTAGGCCTGCACGAAGTCCACGCCCGGGAAAGCCGCCATCGCGCGGGTCAGCACCGCCTCCGAGATCGGCGAGGCGCCGTAGGTGATGCACTTCAGGCTGCTGAGGTCGTGCGGCTCGCGCATCGCCGGATGGTCGACCAGCATCTGGATCATGGTGGGCACCAGCAGCGCGTGCGTGACGCGGTCTTGCTCGATGGCGTTCAGCACCGCTTCAGGGCTGAAGGCCGGAATGATCGCGTGCGTGTTGCCCTCGAGCCAGTGCGGCGCGGCCAGGCCCATGTCGGCCAGATGGAACATCGGCGCGGCATGCAGGTAGCAGCCCTCGGGCGAGGCCAGGCCCTCGGCATGCAGGGCCAGCCCCGAGCTGCCCATGTTGGTGTGGCTCAGCATCACGCCCTTGGGAAAGCCCGTGGTGCCGCCGGTGTAGAAGATGCCGGCCAGATCGTCGTCGCAGCGGCCGGCGTCGGGCACGGGCGAAGCGGCCTCCAGCAGCGCCTCGTAGCCGAGCATGCCGGGCGGCGTCGGGCCGTCGCCGCAGTAGATCACCTCGCGCAGGCTGGTCGCCTGCCCGCGCATCTGCTCGACCACCGCGCGGAAGGTGTCGTCCACCAGCAGCAGCGTGGAGCCCGAGTCGTCCAGCGAGTACAGAATTTCGGCCGCCGACCAGCGGATGTTGCAGGGGTTGAGCACGCCGCCGCCCCAGGGCACGGCCATCTGGTATTCGAGGTAGCGCGCGGAGTTGAGCGCCAGCATGGCGACGCGGTCGCCCTGCTGCATGCCGAGCCCCTGCAGGGCGCCCGCCAGGCGCGCGACGCGCTCGGCATACGCACGAAAGCTCAGGGTACGGCCGGAAGCGCGCACGGCGATCCGGTCGGGGTGCTGCTGCACGCTGCGGTGCAGCGACTGGGTCTGGTACATGGCGGTTGTCTCCGTTCGGTTCTTGTGTAGGCGCATGGTAGAAACCGCGCCGTGCCGCGGCGATTGCGCATCGCATCGCCCGCATGGCAGAAAACCTCAATCGACACCCGCGCCGCCACCGGGTCTGATCCGCTCACGCATGCTGCAACCGCCCGTCACCATTCCGATCGTGTTCGTCCAGGGCATGCTCTCGGGCGTGCGCGCGCGCGGCGACAACGCGCCCATCTGCATCGACACCGCGCTGCAGGACGCCGGCATCGCCCCCACCCTGCTCGACGCGCCGGGCGCGCGCGTCACGGCCGAGCAGTACGTGGCGCTGTTCGCGCTGCTGATGGAACGGCTGGACGACGAGGCCCTGTGCTTCCTGTCGCGCCGCCTGCGCCGGGGCAGCTTCGCGCTCATGACGCGCGCCACGCTGGGCGCGCCCACGCTCGAGGTGGCGCTGCGGCGCGTGGCCCGCGCCTTCAGCCTGCTGCAGGACGACCTCGAGATGGTGCTGCTGCGCGAAGGGCCACTTGCGGGCTTCGGCCTGCGGGTGCAGCAGCTGCCGCGCACGCCGCTGAACTTTTTGCACGAGCTGATGCTGCGCGTGTACTGGCGGCTCTTCGCCTGGCTGCACGGCGGGCGGCTGACGGCGCGCCGCTTCGACTTCGGCTTTGCGCAGCCGCCCTACGCAGCCGGCTACACCAAGGTGTTTCCCGCCCCGCTGCAGTTCGGCCAGCCGCTGTCGGCCGTGTGGTTCGACGCCAGCGCGCTGGCCACGCCGATCCACCGCGACGCGCGGGCCATGCGCGACTTCCTGGCGGCCGCGCCGGCCCACGTGATCCTGCCGCCGCTGGGCGAGCTGGCCGTGAGCGCGCGCGTGCGCACCGTGCTCCAACAGCACCGCCCGGCCTGGGCCGATCTGGCCACGGCCGCGCGCAGCCTGCACATGTCGGTGAGCACGCTGCAGCGCCACCTGGCCACCGAGGGCACCTCGTTCCAGTCGCTCAAGGACCAGCTGCGGCGCGACGTGGCCATCGTGCGCCTGAACACCAGCACCGTGCCGCTGGCGGCACTGGCCGAGGAGCTGGGCTTTTCGGACAGCGCGGCATTCCAGCGCGCCTTCAAGACCTGGACCGGCGGGGCGCCGGGGTCGTACCGCCGGCGGCCCGGGCCAGACCCTGAAGCCTGAAGCTACCCGCCTACCACTTGACCCGCACGCCGAGCGAGCCGTTGATCGAGCTCTTCACCTTGGCATCGCCGCCCGACGACCACAGCTTGCCGACTTCGCCGTACAGGCTGGTCGCCTGGCTCAGGGCCAGCGTGAAGCCACCCGCGAGTTCGGTGCTGGTGCCGCCGGTCGGCGCCGCGATGTCGGTCGTGGTCGCGCCGTTCACGAAGCGTGCGATGTCGGTGCCGCTCGAGGTCTTGTAGACGTTGACGCGGCCGTAGGGCTGCAGCACGCCCAGGCCGGTGTCGATCTGGCCCTTGACCCGCACGCCTGCGCGGGCGATCCAGCCGCTGTCGGCTTGGGGCTGCGCGATGGCACCAACGATGGCCGAGTTGCCCAGGTCCATGTGGTGATGGATCAGCTGCAGCTGCGGCTCGACGCGCCAGCCGCTGCCGCCGATCGCGAAGGACTGACCCACTTCGATCGAGCCCAGCAGGCTGTTCCCCTTGCCGCCCACGCCCGCGCCGAGCATCGGCTCGACCGTGTAGCGGTGACGGCCCGACTGCACCACGGCATCGGCGTAGAAGCCGCTGTCGGCGGTGTAGGTGCCGTACACGCCGACGTACTGGCTGCGCAGGTCGTTGCGGCCCACCGCGAGGTTGCGGATGCCGCTGGCAAAGCCGCTCACGCGGGCATCGCCGTCGAGCTGGCCGACGTACAGGCCAGCGCGCCAGTTCGGCGTGGCGAGCAGGTCGGTGCCGGCCTGGAAGCCGGTGAGGCGGCCCTTGCTGGTGGGCGAGACGGTGCCGCCCTGCTGGATGTCGATGTCGGTGGAGAGCACGCGGGCCCAGGCGCGGCGGTCGGAGCCGGTCGGTGTGCTTGCGGCGCCCTTCACGTCGTCGTCGCCCACCCGCTTGCGCACATCGCCGAGCATCGCGAGGTTGCCCTGGCGCAGCTGGCTCGGCAGTGCCGCGTAGAGCGCAGCCTCCTGTCGGTAAGTGACGACGGGCAGGCCCACCGGTTGACCCGGCGCCACCGCGTCGGTGGTGGAGCGCAGGTACCAGCTCTCGCCCGCGCCCTTCGCATCGGCGGCATGCAGGCGGTACTCGTAGGCGCCTGCGTCGACGTGGCCGCCGGCCAGCGAGAAGGCGTCCTTGGTGGTCTGCGCGGTGGTGGTCGCGCCGTTCTGTGCGGTGATGACCTCGATGCCGTTGCCACTCGTGAGTGCGCCCAGGCCGCCGAGGTTGCCGATCTGCACCTGGGTCTTGCCGCTGGCGATTGCGGTGGGGCCATCGAGCACGAGGCGGTCCGAGGGACCGGTGCCGTTGAGCGTCGTGCTCAGCTTGAGCACGCCGTTCGTGCCGACGTAGGCGCCCTTGACTGTCAGCGTGGTGCCTGCGGTCACGCCGGCCAGCGACACAGTGCCGCTGTTGGCCAATGACGCGACGGTCTGGTTGAAGCCCGCCAGGTCGAGCGTGGCACCTGTGGCCACGCTGTGTGCCGAAGCCGCGCTCAGCGTGTTCACCGCGCCGGCCTTCAACGTGCCCTGCGCCACGTTCGTCGCACCGGTGTAGGTGTTGGCGCCCGACAACGTCAGCGTGCCGGTGCCCTGCTTGGTGATGAAGCCGCCGCCGCTGATCGCACCGCTCAGCGTGCCGCTGAACGCACCGGTGTCGATGACCGGGTCGTTGTTGCCCGTCAGCTTGATGGTGTTGGCGATCGTGAGGCCGTTCGCGCTGAAGCCCAGCGTGGTGTCGTCGTCCATCGACAGTGTGCCGGTGCCCAGCGCCTGGCTGTGGCCCACGTTCAGGCGGCCTTGGCGCAAGGCCGTTCCGCCGGTGTGGGTGTTCTCGCCCGACAAGGTGAGCGCGCCCGTGCCGACCTTGACGAGCGAGCCACCGACGCCGGAGATCACGCCCGAGATTTCCGTGTCGGTATTCAGGGCGCCCGTTGTCAACGCCTTGGCGCCAAGCAGCACGCGGCCCGCCCCTTCCAATGCGCCGATGCTCGTTCCAGCACCAGCGAGCCGGGCGATGCGAACCGTGCCGCCCGCCTTGTTCACCACGCGCGCCTGAGCGGCCGTCGCGTCGTGCTGCATGTCCAACGTGCCGTTGCTCTCATTGACGATCGTCGCCTGTCCGGCCGATCCGTTGTCCCAGAGGTAGGTCCAGCCGCCGGCGAAGTTGGTGATGTGGGCCTTGCCTGCGGTGGCATCGGACGAGACGGTGACTTCGCCACCGCGGTTCTCGATGGTGGCGTTGGCGGCGGTCGCGTTGCCGCGGAATTCGATCGAGCCGGTGGCGCCCGCGACGAGCATCGCGCTGCCGGCCGAGGCGTTGTCCTGGAACTGGACGAAGCCGCCGCTGGCCTGCGGAACATTGCCCGCCGTGATCTGCAGGCTTTCCGCTTGCGCACTGCCGCTGAAGATCAAACCAGCACCGCCGCTCACCGACACCGGGCCGGTTCCGACCGCGCCTGTCACGCCCACATTCAAGCTGCCGCCGTCGACCTGCGTGCCGCCCTTGTAGCTGTTGGCCGCCGTGAGCAGCAGCTCGCCGCCGCCGATCTTGCGCAGGCTGCCCGCGCCGCTCATCGTGCCCGTGAAGCTGCCGCTGGCCACCTGGTCGAAGGCCACCTGGGCGTTGTTGACGATGGGGCCTCGCAGACTGGTCGTGTCGCCCTGCAACGTGCCGGCGCGCACGAGCGTTCCGCCGGTGTAGGTGTTGGCGCCCTGGAGGACCAGCGTGCCCAGGTCGTCCTTCGTGAGGCCGCCCGCGCCGCTCAGCACCGACGCGATGGTGGCCTGCATCTGCGCTCCCGAGGCCGTGCCGTCGCCGACCTTGATGACGGTGTTGGCGTTGCCGAGCGTCAGCGCGTCGCCGGTGACGAGATAGCCACTGGTGGAGAACTGCGCGCCGTCGATGCTGATGGCGCCGCCCGTGTTGTCCACCCGGACCGTGCCGGCCGCGCCGCCGAACAGCGCGAACTGGTTTTGCTGCCAGCCGGTGTTGGTCTTGCCGTTGGCGCCGGTCCAGCTGTCGGACGGGTCGTTGAGCTTGGAGTTGCCGATGCGCCAGGTGCCGGAGCCGCCGCCGATCTTGCCGTCGTTGTACTGGGTGGCGTCGCCGCCCGCGCCGTCCCAGAAGCCGAGCGACACGCCCTTGCTGTTGATCAGGTTGATCTCGCCGAGCACCGACGACTGCACGTACAGGTCGCCCGTGGCCGTTCCCGCGGGCGTGGTGCCGATGTTCAGGCCGTTGTCGACCAGCGAGCCGGTGTAGCTGATCAGGCGGTACAGGCCGGGCCCGAAGGTGCCGCCGGCCGATTGCGCCACGTTGAGCGTGCCGTCGAGCACGAGGCCGCCGTTGACCTTGACGAGGTCGTTGAGCGGACCGCCGACCGTGCCCGCCTGGCCCAGCTCGTAGCTCAGGAAGGCGCCCGGGTCGAAGCGCAGCATGCCGGTGGTCAGCGTGCCGAGGTTGCTGCCCGGTGCGAGCGTCGCGCCGTTGGCGATGGTGACCTGGCCCGCGATGCTGCCGCCGCCGCTGAGCGTGGCGCCGTTCTTGACCTGCACCGTGCTCGTGCCCGTGGCGCTGCCGGTGGTGCTGTTCACGCGCAGCGTGCCGGCGTTGACCTCGGTCGCGCCGGTGTAGGTGCTGGCGCCCGTCAGTTCCAGCACACCCGTGCCGTTCTTGGACAGGGTGCCGGAGCCGCTGATGACGCCTGCGTAGCTCAGCTCGCCCGCGCGGTCGAAGACCAGGTCGCCGTCGTTGCTGATGTTCCCCGTGATGCTGCCGGTGGTGCCACCCGCGCCGATCTGCAGGATGTTGCCGACCACGACGGTGGTGGTGCCGGTGAAGGTGTTGTCGCCGGTCAGCGTCAGCTTGCGCGCGCCCTTCTGCAGGAGGCTGCCGGTGCCGCTGATGTTGCCGGCGAAGGTGGTGTCGGCGCTGCGGTTGAACACCAGCGCGGCATTGTTGGCAATGCTGCCGAGGATGCTGCCGCTGTCGCGGATCTCCAGGGTGCCGCTGTCGATGGTCGTGCCGCCGGTATGCGAGGCATTGCCGGTGTAGACCAGCGTGCCCGCGCCGGTCTTCGTCACGTTGCCGCTGCCGGTGATGTTGCCCGCGAAGGCCGCATCGTTCGATCGGTTGAAGACCAGTGCCGCGTTGTTGCTGACGTTGCCGGTGATGCTGCCGACGGTGCCGCCATTGCCGATCTGCAGGGTGCCGCCGTCGATGGTGGTGCCACCGGCGTGCGTGGCGCTGCCGGTGTAGACCAGCGTACCCGTGCCGGTCTTCGTCACGCCGCCGACGCCGCTGATGTGGCCCGCGAAAGCGATGCCGTTGGCGCGGTTGAAGACCAGCGCCGCGTGGTTGGTGACGTCGCCGGTGATGCTGCCGTTGTTGCCGCCGCTGCCGATCTGCAAGGTGCCCGCGCTGACCGTCGTGCCGCCGGTGTAGGTGTTCGAGCCCGAGAGCGTCAAGGTGCCCGAGCCCTCCTTGACCAGCGAGCCCGTGCCGTCGATGCTGCCTGCAAACGTGGTACTGGCGTTGGCCGACCCGACAGTCAGGGTGGCGCTGCCCAGCTGAACGGTGCCTGCGGTGCCCGACAGGCTCGATGCACGCAGGTTGAAGCTGCCCAGGTCCAGCACGCCGCCAAGCACGGTGTACGCCGTGTTCTGCGACAGGGCCGATGCGGCGCCGGAGCGCAGCGTGCCGCCGCGAACGGTGGTGCCGCCCTGGTAGGTGTTGTTGCCCGCGAGCGTGACCGCGCCGGTGCCCCATTTCGTCACGTCGCCCGAGCCGCTGATGGCGCCGGAGAAGGTGCTGCTGTCGGTGCGGTCGAAAGCCAACGTGCCGTTGTTGACCACGTTGCCGATGAGGCTGCCGCCGTCGCCGATCTGCAGCGTCCCCGCGCTGATGGTCGTGCCGCCGGTGTAGGTGCTGGCGCCCGTCAGGGTCAGCGTGCCCGCCGTCGTCTTCACGAGTTGGCCCGTGCCGGTGATCGCACCGGAGAACGCGCCGGACTCTACCGTCGTGGTCTGGGTCGGGCCGTTACCGGTCCGGGTGTTCAGCGTTCCGGCGCCCTGCAGGTTGCGGAGGGTGACATTAGAGCCGTTCAGGTCGAGCGTGGCGCCGGTGTCCACCGTGGTGGAAGCCACGTTGGACAAGAAGAAACCAAGGAAAATGACGTCTGCCGCCTGCAGCGTGCCGCCGGCCACGACGATCGCGGCATCCGAAGAGAGGCTGCCGCCGGCGCCGCCGCCCACGCGGATGGTGCCGTTTTCAGTGACGCTGCCAAAGACGGCTGTCGCCCCGCCGTCCAGGTGCAGGTCGCCGCCGATGCCGAAGACCTGGCCACTGGCGGCGGCCACTGTACTGCGCTCACCGCCGGCGAAGCTCAGGCGATTGGTCAGGCGCAGGCTCGAGGTGACGGCCAGCTTGCCGCCGTCGAGCGTGACCGTACCGGCGCCGAGCGCACCGGCCGTGCCGATCTGCACCGTGGTACCTGTCTTGATCGTGGTTCCGCCGGCGTACGCGTTGGGACCGCCCAGCGCCAGCGTGCCGCCGCCGTCGACCGTGAGGCTGCCGACGCCGGAGATGAAGCCGTTCATCGCCAACTGCGCGGGCGTCGCGCCGCTGCCGTCGACGGTGATCGCGAGATTGCCCGCGGGCAGGAATGTGCCGGCCAGCCTCCAGTTGCTGCCGCTGGCGGCGTGGATGCGCGAGAAGCCCTGGAACGCGTCGTCCTCGATGTTCGTCCCCTCTAGGCGCAGCGTGTTGCCCGTGCCCTGGGCGACCACGCCGCCGTTGAGCACGGAGCCTGCCTGGAGCGTGAGCGAGTTGTTGCTGCCGCCCAGCTGGAGCGAATTGGCGCGGGTCACCCCGTCGCCTGCGAGTCCACCGGAAATGATGCCGCTGTTGACGATGGTGAGATTGCTGCCGACGATGCCCGCGCCGCCCTGCGCATACGCACCCAGTTGCGTTCCGCCCTGCGCGCCGCCTTCACCGTTGCCGCCGGCACCGCCATAGACCGTCACGTTCGCAATCGGATGGGTCCCTCGGGCGGCCAAGCCCTTGCCGCCGTTGCCGCCCGCGATCGAGCCGGCGTTGGTGATCGTCACGCCGCCCACAGGCACCACCAGCACGCCCGCGCCGCCGCCGCCGCCAGTCCCCTTCAGGGACGAAGTGCCTGTGAACGCATCGCCGCCGTTGCCGCCATCGCCGCCGAGGAGCGCCCCCGTCGTCTTGACTTCGAACGATTGGGTGGCGAGCACACTGCCACCACCGCCGCCGCCTGCACCGCCAGGGTCTATTGAGCCGGCGTAGCCGCCAGTCCCCCCGTTGCCGCCGCTACCGGCCTTGATCAAGGTGGTGACAGGCGCGGCGCCGGTCCGGGCGGAACCGCCGCCGCCGCCGCCACTGCCGTCGAGCCTGTCCGGGTTGTTGCCGCTCGACGCCGCAGCCCCGTTCGTTCCGTTGGCACCGAGGGCGCCCCCGGCGGCACCCGCGGCGGACTGATCGCCCTGCCCCCCATGACCGCCTTCACCGGTCGTGCTGCTGCCCGCCGCGTAGCCTGCGCCATAGCTGCCGTTGACAAGGAAACCCCCTCCGCCCCCATCGCCCCCCGCGAACGACGCCGCGGCCAGCATCAGCAGAGACGCCACGCCCGCCGCCCGCGCCACCGCCCGGCGGCTCTTCTTGCCGCGGGCGTGGGTGTTCTCGGAAACAGCCACCCAGGCCCCCAACGACGAGTTCCAGAGGCTGCGATGTGCTTTGTTCATGGGGAGAAAAACCTTGAAATGGGAGGCCGGATGCACCAGAAATGGGCAAACCGTCAGGAAACGTTTATTTTTGTAAATAATTTGTTTCTCACCCATCACCGAAACTAGTTATTCATGCACCCCGCCGCCTTGCTGGGTTTTCGGAAACTTCCGTACGTCCAGCAATCCGGCGCGACAATCCGCCGCATGGCTTCCGCACCCGACCTCCCTCCCCTCAACCGCCAGTTCGTCGCCCACTTCGGCGAGATGGGCAGCAAGTGGGGCATCAACCGCACCGTCGGGCAGATCTACGCGTTGATCTTCCTGTCGGAGCGCGCGCTCAATGCCGACGAGATCGCCGAGATGCTGGAGTTCTCGCGCTCCAACGTGAGCATGGGCCTGAAGGAGCTGCAAGCCTGGCGCCTCGTGCACCTGCGCCACCACGCGGGCGACCGCCGCGAGTATTTCGAGGCGCCGAAGGACGTGTGGGAAATCTTCCGCGTGCTGGCCGAGGAGCGCCGGCGCCGCGAGATCGAGCCCACGCTCTCGATGCTGCGCAACGCGCTGCTCGAATCGCCCACCAGCGACGCCGAGCGCCACGCGCAGGCCCGCATGCGCGAGATGCACGACCTGATCGACCGGCTGATGAAGTGGTTCGACGACGTGCAGCGCCTGGCGCCCGAGACCGCCATGCAGCTCATGGGCATGGGCGCGACGGTGACGAAGGTGCTGACGCTCAAGGACCGCCTCACGGGCGGTGCGTCGAAGAAGAGCAAGGGCCCCGCGGGCGAAACCTGAGTCGCGCCGCGAGGCTGAGGGAACGGACGGGGCGCTACGCCCTCACAGCCGTTCCTGCCCCTGCGGGGTTTCCGGCGTGCCGAGCTTTTCCTTGCGGATGGCCTCGTCGTCCATCAGCTCGTACCACATGGCGTTGAGCACGGCGAAGGCGGCGGCCAGCGGCAGGCCGAGGATCCAGGCGAAGTACCACATGTCTTTTTCCTTCCCGTTTCAGTAGGCGTGTCCGCTCTCGTCGCGGATGGCTTGTTCGTCGACCTTGCCCCACAGCACGTGGTAGACCCAGGTGGTGTAGGCCACGATGATCGGGATGAAGATCGCGGTGACCACCAGCATGATGAACAGCGTCAGGTGGCTCGACGACGAATCCCACACCGTGAGGCTGGCGCGCGGGTCGATCGACGAGGGCAGGATGAACGGGAACATCGACGCGCCCACGCTCAGGATGATGCCGGCGATGCCCAGCGCCGCGGCCAGCAACGCGAATCCCGGCCGGCGCAGCACCAGCCCGAGCAGTGCGCCCAGCGTGCCGACGAAGCCCGCCGCCGGCGCGGCGATGGTCCAGGGGTGCGCCGCGTAGTTGCCCATCCAGGCACCGGCATGCAGCTCGACGGTCTTGAGCATCGGGTTCGACGGGCCCACCGCATCGACCACGCTGCTGATGCGAAAGCCCCCGATGCCCATCGCCAGCCACACGCCGGCCAGCGCGTAGAACACGAGCGTGAGCACGGCCGCGACCATGCCGTAGCTGCGCGCGCGCTCGGCCACCGGCCCGGCGGTCTTGAGCAGCAGCCAGGCCGCGCCGTGCATCACCAGCATCGCCACCGACACCAGCCCGCAGAGGATGGCGAAGGGGTTCAGCAGGCCGAAGAAGCTGCCGTCGTAGAAGATGTGCATGTCGGCGCCGAAGCGGAACGGCACGCCCTGCAGCACGTTGCCCACGGCCACGCCGCAGATCAGCGCGGGCACGAAGCCGCTGAAGAACAGCACGCCATCCCAGCGCGCGCGCCACTGCGGCGACTCGCGCTTGCTGCGGAACTTGAAGGCCACCGGCCGCAAGATCAGCGCCGACAAGATCACGAACATCGCCAGGTAGAAGCCCGAGAACGACACGGCGTACAGCTGCGGCCAGGCCGCAAAGACGGCGCCGCCGCCCAGGATGAGCCACACCTGGTTGCCCTCCCACACCGGGCCCACGCTGTTGATGACCACGCGCCGTTCGATGTCGTTGCGCGCCGCAAAGGGCAGCAGCATGCCGGCGCCCAGGTCGAAACCGTCGGTCACCGCGAAGCCGACCAGCAGCACGCCGATCAGCAGCCACCAGATGAAGCGCAGGGTGTCGTAGTCGAGGAGTGTGTGGAGGATCATGCGGCGCTCCCGGTCGAGGCAGAAGAGGAAGACGTGGCGGCACGCGCCGGTGGAATGTGCGAGCGCGCATCGCCCTCGGTGGGCGCATGCTCGACCTCGGGCCCCTTGCGGATGGCCTTGAGCATCAGCTTCATCTCGATGATGAGCAGCGTGGTGTAGATCGCGATGAAACCCGCGAGCGTGATCAGCAGTGTCGTCACGCCCAGGTTCGACACGGCCACCGCGGTCGGCAGCACGCCCTCGATCACCCAGGGCTGGCGGCCGAACTCCGCCACCAGCCAGCCGGATTCGATCGCGATCCACGGCAGCGGAATCGCCCACACCGCGACCTTCAGCAGCCAGCGGTGGCGGTCGAGCGCACGGCGCGCCGACAGCACGAAGAAGGTGCCGGTCAGCAGGATCAGCAGCATGCCGATGCCCACCATCACGCGGAACAGCCAGAACAGCGGTGCCACCTGCGGCACGGTGTCCCACGCAGCCTTGGCGATCTGCTCGTCGGTGGCCTGGCGCGGGTCGTCCACGTAGCGCTTGAGCAGCAGCGCGTAGCCCATGTTGATGCCGTTGTCCTCGAAGTCGCCGCGCACGCCCTGCGTGACCTTGTCGGTGCCGCCGGCCTCGCGGATCTTCTGCAGCGCGTCGTAGGCCTTCAGGCCCTCGCGGATGCGGGCCTCGGCGCGCTTCACGAGCTCGTCGATGCCGGGCATCACGGTGTTGAGCGAGCGCGTGCCGATCAGGCCCATCACCGCCGGGATGTGGATCGCGTAGTGCGTCTCGCGCGCCTTCTGGTCGGGGAAGCCGATCACGGTGAAGGCGGCGGGCGCGGGCTGCGTCTCCCACATGCCTTCGATGGCGGCCAACTTCATCTTCTGGTGTTCGCCCGAGAGGTAGCCGCTCTCGTCGCCGAGCACGGCCACCGACAGCGCGGCAGCCAGGCCGAAGGACGCAGCCACGGTCATCGAGCGCTTGGCCAGTTCGATGTGGCGGCCCTTGAGCAGGTACCACGCCGACACGCCGAGCACGAACACCGCAGCGCACACATAGCCGGCCGACACGGTGTGCACGAACTTGGCCTGCGCCACCGGGTTGGTCAGCACGGCGGCGAAGTCGGTCACTTCCATGCGCATGGTCGCCGGGTTGAAGGCCGCGCCGACGGGGTTCTGCATCCAGCCGTTGGCGATGAGGATCCACAGCGCCGAGAAGTTGGAGCCGATGGCCACGGCCCAGGTGGCCGTGAGGTGGCCCACCTTGGAGAGCTTGTCCCAGCCGAAGAAGAACAGGCCCACGAAGGTCGCTTCCATGAAGAAAGCCATGAGCCCTTCGATGGCCAGCGGCGCGCCGAAGATGTCGCCGACGTAGTGGCTGTAGTAGCTCCAGTTCATGCCGAACTGGAACTCCATCACGATGCCGGTGGCCACGCCCATCGCGAAGTTGATGCCGAACAGCACGCCCCAGAACTTGGTCATGTCGCGCCAGATGACGCGCCCGGTCATCACGTAGACCGTCTCCATGATGGCCAGGATGATCGACAGTCCGAGCGTGAGCGGCACGAACAGGAAGTGGTACAGCGCCGTCACGGCGAACTGCAGGCGCGAGAGCGCGACGATGTCAAGGTCCATGGGGGCTTCCTTTATGTGTTCTCTGTTCGTTCGTTGCTCGGTCGGTCAGCTCGTCAATCGGGGCGCAGGCCGCGCAGCGCGGCCTCGAAGGCCTCCGTGCCACGGCGCAGGTCGGCGACGATGCGGCCCTGTGCCATGCACACGAGGCGGTCGGCCAGCGCGGCTTCGCGGCGCAGGTGCGTGGCGATCAGCAGCGTGCGCGGGCCGGCCTGCTGCGCCAGGCGCTGCAGCACGTCGTGCGCGGTGGCGGCGTCCAGCGCCTCGGTCGGTTCGTCGAGCAGCCACAGCGGCACGGGCCGCAACAGCAGCCGCGCGAGCGCGAGCCGGCGCGACTGCCCGCCCGAGAGGCCGAGGCCGCCTTCGCCCAGGCGCGTGTCGAGGCCGGTGGCCAGCGCGCGCACGTCGGCATCGAGGCCGGCGGCGTGCAGCACGGACCACAGGCGCTCGTCGCTGGCTTGGGGATCAGCAAGGCGAAGGTTGTCGCGCAGGCTGTCCTGGAAGAGTTCGGTGCGCTGGGTCAGCAGGCAGGCCGGCTGCGCCTGCACCTGGCCGGCGCGCGGCGTGAGGTCGCCGGCGATCACGGAGAGCAGCGTGGACTTGCCTGCCCCGCTGGCGCCGACCAGCGCGACACGTTCACCGGCGTTCAGGTGCAGCGACACGCCGCTGAGCACTTCGACGAGGCTGCCGGGGTGCATGACGGTGAGTTGGTCGACCTGCACGGCCGCCGTTTGCGCGGTGCGATGGGGGCGCGCGCCCTCCTCCACTGAAGGGTCCAGCCGTGGTGCCAACCGACGCACGGCAAGCCAGGTACGCCCGGCGTCGAGCGCGCCACGCCGCAGCGCCGCGAACGGCTCGGTGGCAGTGAGCGCGATCAGCAACGCGAGCGCCGCGCCGGGGGCGCCGATGACGCCTTCGCTCACCAGCGCGCCGACAGCCAACAGCACGCCGACCAGCGTCAGCGTGCCCGCGCTGCCGTAGGCGAAACCGGCCGCGGCTTCGAGCTTGTTCAGCGCCAGGTCGGCCTGCGCGAGGTGCGCGTCGGCATTCATGAGCGCGGCGCGCTGGGCGTCGAGCCGGCCTGCCATCGCGAGGTCGGCCTGGCCTGCGACCAGGTCCACGGCCCGTGCGCGCAGCGCTTCCACGGCATGGGCGCGCTGCCGCGCCGGCTGCCGCGCACGCCGCGCGATGAGGAACGCCAGCCCCCAGCCGACGGCGCAGAGCCAGAGCGCGATCGCCACGCCCATCCCCACATGCATGAAGCCGAGCACGATGCCCGCCAGCAGCGCCGCGCCCAACGCCGCAGCGGCGGGCACGAACAGGCGCAGGTAGAGCGACTCGAGCGCGTCGATGTCGGACGTGAGCCGGAACAGCAGCCGCGCCGGCCGCATCAGCAGGTCGCGCGCGGCCTCGGGGCGGGCCCAGCCGCGGAACAGCCGCACGCGCAGTTCGGCGAGCACGGCGAAGGTGGCGTCGTGCGTGACCAGCCGCTCGCCGTAGCGCGACCCCGTGCGCCCGAGCGCCAGCAGCCGGATGCCGGCCGAGGGCATGAAGACATCGAAGGTGAAGGCCGTGGCCGCATGCAGGCCCGCGAGCGCGGTCGCGGTGATGAACCAGCCCGACAGGCCCAGAAGCGCCATGCCCGCGAGCACGGTGACGGCCGCGAGCAGGCAGCCCAGCAGCAACGCGCGCGGCTGGGTCGCGAGGAAGGGACGCAGCACGAGGCGCAGGTCGCGCCAGCGCGGGGAATGGGCGGCGTGGCGGCTCATGCGGCCTTCTCCACCAGCGGCTCGGGGCCGAGGTTCACCGTGCGGTCCATGCGCGCGGCCAGCACCGGGTCGTGGGTCGAGACGATCAGCGTCCGGCCGCGGGCGAGCGTCACCAGTGCGTCGGCCACGCGTGCGGCGGTGGCGGTATCGAGGTGGGCCGTGGGCTCATCGGCCAGGATCAGGTCGGCATGCGGATGCACCGCGACGCGCGCCAGCGCCAGCCGCACGGCCTCGCCGCCCGACAGGCCGCTGCCGCCCTCGCCCAGCGCGGTGCCGGGGTGGGCCTGCGCCACGTCGTCGAGCGCCGCAAAACGCATCGCCTCGGCCACTTCGGGCGCGCCGATGTCGGCGCGGCCCAGCGCCACGTTGGCTTCGACCGATCCGGCGAAGACGTGGGGCTTCTGCCCCATCCACGCCGTGCGTTGGCGCAATGCGGCGGCCGTGTGTTCGGTGAGCGGCACGCCGCCGATGGCAATCTCGCCGCGCGTGGCCGGCATCAACCCGGCCAGCAGCGAGAGCAGCGCGGTCTTGCCCGATCCGCTGGGGCCGGCCAGCGCGATGTGCTCGCCGGCGCCGATGCGCAATTCATAGCCATCGAAGAGCGGCGTCGACTCGCCGGGCCAGGAGAAGTGCAGCCCATGGACCGTCACCGCAGGCGCAGCCCCTGCCCCGGCGGCGCCAGTCGCTGCGCGCGTGACCGCGACACCCGCGCCGGGCAACGGCAGCGCGCCGCCTTGCAGGTCGTCGAGCGCCTGCAGTGCCGCCTCGCCCGCCGCGCGGTCGTGCCAGACCGCCGACAGCTCGCGCAGCGGCTCGAAGAAGGCCGGCGCCAGCAACAGCACGAACAGGCCTTCGCCCAGGCTGAGCTGCTGGCCCCAGGCGCCGAAGCCGAGCGAGCCCAGCAGATGGAAACCGATGTAGACCGCGACCAGCGCCACGCCCAGCGCGGAGAACAGCTCCAGCACGGCCGACGACAGGAACGCGATGCGCAGCACCGCCATCGTGCGCTGGCGCAGCGACTGGGCGGAGGCGCCGAGCCGGTCGGCCGTGGCGTCGACCGCGTCGAGCGCGCGCAGCGTGGCCAGGCCGCGCAGGCGGTCGAGCAGGAAGGCGTTCATGCCGCCCATCTCGACCATCTGCGCCTCGCTGGCCGCCTTGGCGCGCCAGCCGACGATGGCCATGAAGATCGGAATCAGCGGCGCCGCCACCAGCAGCACCAGCGCCGCAGCCCACGAGAACCAGGCCACGGCCGCGAGCAGGAAGAGCGGCACCACCGTCGCGCGCCAGCGCGCGGGCTGGTAGCGCACGAGGTACGGCACCAGCGCCTCGGCCTGTTCGGCGAGCACGCTGGCCGCGAGACCGGAGGGCGCACGTTCGCGGTCCAGCGGCGAACCGGCCGCCAATGCGGCTGCGGTCTGCGCGCGCAAGGCCGTCAATTGCGCCCGCGCGCGCCCGAAGGTGCGGCGCACGCCCCAGGCTTCGCAGCCCGCGCGCAGCAGGCCGAGCAAGAGGATGCCCACCGCCGGCCACAGCACGGCGGCCATGCCCTCGCGGCTGGCCAAGCCCTGGACCGCCATCGCCAGCAGCGCCGCCTGCGGCAGCCACGCGAGCGCCGCGACGCCTTGCACCACGCTGCCGATGTCGGGCGACGTGAAAGCCTTCAACGGCGATCGTGGCGGCGATGGTTCTGTCATTCCTTGAGTTTGTGTATTTTCAGTATTTACTGAAAGATTCACAATCATACACAACAGGGGCAGTTCGCGCAGACTGCCCGCTCTGAAGCCCGAAGGCAACAGATTTGCAAAGGAATGGGAAGAAAAAGGGCCGCACCCCGGCGGGTGCGGCGCGCTTCAGTACGACACGATGAGGCCGCTGACGAGCAATGCGGCAAAAAGTGTGCAGACGCTGCGCAGCGACGCCGGCCGGGCTTCGACCCCGCGGTACAGCAGCACCGCGGCGCCCACCGACAGGCCGAAGGTCGCGACCATGCCCAGCAGGTCGACCCATGGCCCGTGCGGCCCCAGGCCCGCCACCAGCGCGTTCACGGCGAGCAGCACCGGGAAATGGATCAGGAACAGCGAGTACGAAATGCGCCCCAACTGCTGCAACGGCACGGCCGCCGCGGGCCAGTGGGCGGGCGACAGCCACTGCCGGCGCTGCGCCACCGCGATCAACAGCGCGGTCACCAGCGCGATGGCGATGCGGCTGCGCCAGTCGATGGCAAGCGCGCCCGCCCCCACCAGCGCCAGCAGCGCAACGGCGCTGCACCATGTGCTGGTGCGCGTGGCGCGGCCGACCCAGAAGGCCAGCATGCCGAGCCCGTAGGCGCCGAAGAAATAGAACGCCGTTTCGTCCAGCCGCGCCTGCCGGTTGAACAGCGCGAGCGACGCCACGGCCACGATGAACACCAGCGCCACCGGCGCCCAGCGCGCGGCCGAAGTGGGTTGTCGCAGCACGGCGGGCAGCCCGACCAGTGCGAGCGCGAGTGCGAACAGCTGGAAGTCGATGGCCACATACCAGACACCGGTCGACAACGACTCGTAGTTCAGCAGGTCCTGCAGCAGCAGCCCGTGCGCCAGCAGCTGACCGAGGCTCGGCTCTGCCGGCACCACCTCTTCACCCAGCCATGGCCGCGCCACCTCGGCCACCAGCACGCAGACCGTGAGCGCCGCAAGGTACGGCATGACCAGCCGGCCATAGCGCTGGAAGATCCGCGAGAGCGGCCGGTCCACGCGCAGCACGCCGTCGGGCGCCAGGCTCGCCGTGGCCAGGAAGCCGGCGATCACGAGAAAGACCTGCACCGCGAGCCGACCGTCGTTCGCCAGCCAGCCGAAGAAATCGGGCGCCAGCACCTGCGCGCCGGCCGGCATCGGGCCGTAGCGCGCCAGGTGATGCCCCACGATCAGCGCACAGGCCAGGCCCTTGACCACGTCGAGCAGCGGCATGCGCCCCTGCCGCGCGGGCCCGCCACCACCGCTCGCAGCGGAGGTCGATGCCGGTGCGTGCGAACCGTTCAAAGTGCCAATCGCTGTCGTGCTTCCTGGTACTCGCGCTTGAGCTTCTCGATGAAGGCGCCTGCGCTCGCCACTTCGGTGATCGCGCCGATGCCCTGGCCCGAGCCCCAGATGTCTTTCCAGGCCTTGGCCTTGCTGCCTTCGCCGCCGCCGAAGTTCATGGTCGTCACGTCGCCTTCGGGCAGGTTGGCCGGGTCCATGCCGGCCTTGACGATGCTGGGCGCCAGGTAGTTACCGTGCACGCCGGTGAACAGGCTCGAGTAGACGATGTCGTCCGAGTTGCCGTCCACGATGGCCTGCTTGTACTCCTCGCTCGCGCGCGCCTCTTCGGTCGCGATGAAGGCGGTGCCGATGTAGGCGAAGTCGGCGCCCATGGCCTGCGCCGCGAGCACCGCGCCGCCGGAGGCGATGGAGCCCGACAGCGCGATCGGGCCGTCGAACCACTGGCGGATTTCCTGCACCAGCGCGAACGGGCTCTTCACGCCCGCATGGCCGCCGGCACCGGCCGCCACGGCGATGATGCCGTCGGCGCCCTTCTCGATCGCCTTCTGCGCGAACTTGTTGTTGATGATGTCGTGCAAGGTCACGCCGCCGTAGCTGTGCACCGCGTCGTTCACGTCGGTGCGCGCGCCCAACGAGGTGATCACGATCGGCACCTTGTACTTCACGACCATCTCCATGTCGTGTTCCAGGCGGTCGTTGCTCTTGTGCACGATCTGGTTGATGGCGAAGGGTGCGGCCGGCTTGTCCGGGTTGGCCTTGTTGTAGGCCGCCAGCTCCTCGGTGATCTCGATCAGCCACTCTTCGAGCTGGGCGGCCGGGCGGGCGTTGAGCGCCGGCATCGAGCCGACCACGCCGGCCTTGCATTGCGCGATCACGAGCTTGGGGTTGCTGATGATGAACAGCGGCGAGCCGATGATCGGCAGCGGGAGGTTCGCGAGAACAGAAGGCAGCTTGGACATGTCGTCTCCGGGAAGGGGTTCGGTTTTATAAGAGCAAGGGGCCGCTGCCGCCCGTCAGATGGGCGACAGCGGCGTGTGCGTCAGAACGCTTCGAGCGCCAGCGCCGTGACGCTCTCGGCGCCTTCGACGATGCTGTCGCGGATGCCCGGCACCTTGTTCAGGATGTGCTCGGCATAGAAGCGCGCGGTGGCGATCTTGGCCTGCATGAAGGCGACGTCGACGTTGTGCGAGGCCTGGTCCTGCGCCACGATCAGCGAGCGCGCGAGCTGCCAGCCGGCCACGAGGTTGCCCGCGAGCATCAGGTACGGCACGCTGCCCGAGAACACGGCGTTGGGCGAGGCCTTGGTCTGGCCGGCGACGAAGTCGACCACGTCGATGAACGCGAGGCGCGCAGCGGTCAGACGCTTGAGGACGGCTGCGGCCGCAGCGCTGTCGCTCTTGGCAAGTTCGGCTTCGGTCTTCTCGATCTGCGCCGCGATCGCCTTGGCGGTCTGGCCGCCGTCGCGTGCGGTCTTGCGGCCCACGAGGTCGTTGGCCTGGATCGCGGTGGTGCCTTCGTAGATCGTGAGGATCTTCGCGTCGCGGTAGTACTGCGCCGCGCCGGTCTCTTCGATGAAGCCCATGCCGCCGTGCACCTGCACGCCCAGCGAGGTCACTTCGAGGCTCATCTCGGTGCTGTAGCCCTTCACGAGCGGCACCATGAATTCGTAGAAGGCCTGGTTCTGCTTGCGCGCATCCGCATCGGGATGGTGGTGCGCGGCGTCGTAGGCGGCGGCGGCCACCGAGGCCATCGCGCGGCAGCCTTCGGTGTAGGCACGCATCGTCATCAGCATGCGCTTCACATCCGGGTGGTGAATGATGGGCGCGCTGGCGTTGATCGAGCCATCGACCGGGCGGCTCTGCACGCGGTCCTTGGCGTAGGCCACGGCGTGCTGGTAGGCACGCTCGGCGATCGCGATGCCCTGCATGCCCACGGCGTAGCGGGCCGAGTTCATCATGATGAACATGTACTCGAGGCCACGGTTCTCCTGGCCCACGAGGTAACCGACGGCGCCGCCGTGGTCGCCGTACTGCAGCACGGCGGTCGGCGAGGCCTTGATGCCCATCTTGTGCTCGATGCTCACGCAGTGCACGTCGTTGCGCGCGCCCAGCGAACCGTCGGCGTTGACCATGAACTTCGGCACCACGAACAGGCTGATGCCCTTCACGCCCTCGGGCGCGCCGGTCACGCGGGCCAGCACGAGGTGCACGATGTTCTCGGCCATGTCGTGCTCACCGTAGGTGATGAAGATCTTGGTGCCGAACACCTTGTAGGTGCCGTCGGGCTGCGGCTCGGCGCGGCTGCGCACCATGGCCAGGTCGCTGCCAGCCTGCGGCTCGGTGAGGTTCATCGTGCCGGTCCACTGGCCGCTCACGAGCTTTTCGAGATACACCGCCTTGAGCTCGTCGGAGCCGGCCGTGAGCAGCGCCTCGATGGCGCCGTCGCTCAAGAGCGGGCACAGCGCGAAGCTCATGTTGGCCGAGTTGAGCATTTCGCCGCAGGCCGCGCCGATGGTCTTGGGCAGGCCCTGGCCGCCGAAGTCCGCCGGATGCTGCAGGCCCTGCCAGCCGCCCGACACGTACTGCGCGAAGGCGTCCTTGAAGCCCTTGCTGGTGGTGACTTCGCCGTCCTTGAACGACGAGGGGTTGCGGTCGCCTTCGACGTTCAGCGGCGCCACCACGTCCTGGTTGAAGCGCGCGCACTCTTCGAGCACGGCCTGTGCGGTTTCGAGGCCGGCGTCTTCGAAGCCGGGCAGCTTGGCGATCTCGCCGATGTTGGCCAGGTGTTCGATGTCGAACAGCATGTCCTTGAGGGGGGCGGTGTAGCTCATGTCTTCTCTCCAGGGGCCGCGGTGGGGGGCGGCAGATGTAAAAAAGGCATCGCGAACGATGCCTTCTGGCTCAATGCGTTGAAGCGATCAGAGCGCCTTCACGAGTTCCGGCACGGCCGTGAACAGGTCGGCCACGAGGCCGTAGTCGGCCACCGAGAAGATCGGGGCTTCTTCATCCTTGTTGATCGCGACGATGACCTTCGAGTCCTTCATGCCGGCCAAGTGCTGGATCGCGCCCGAGATGCCCGCGGCGATGTACAGCTGCGGCGCGACGATCTTGCCGGTCTGGCCCACTTGCCAGTCGTTCGGGGCGTAGCCTGCGTCCACTGCGGCGCGGCTGGCGCCCAGGCCGGCGTTGAGCTTGTCGGCCAGCGGCGTCATCACTTCGTTGAACTTCTCAGCGCTGCCGAGAGCCCGGCCACCGGAGACGATGATCTTGGCGGCGGTCAGTTCGGGGCGGTCGCTCTTGGTGACTTCACGGCCGACGAAGGCGCTCTTGCCGCTGTCGGCCACGCCTTCAGCGGTTTCAACGGTGGCGCTGCCACCGGTGGCGGCTGCGGCGTCGAAGCCGGTCGTGCGCACGGTGATCACCTTGGTGGCGTCGGTGCTTTGCACGGTGGCGATGGCGTTGCCGGCGTAGATCGGGCGCTCGAAGGTGTCGGGGCTATCGACCTTCGTGATGTCGCTGATCTGCGCCACATCGAGCTTGGCAGCCACGCGCGGTGCGACGTTCTTGCCGTTGGCGGTCGAGGGGAACAGGATGTGGCTGTAGTTGCCGGCGATCGCCAGCACTTGTGCGGCGACGTTCTCGGCGAGGTTCTCGGCCAGCGATGCGCTGTCGGCAGCGATCACCTTGGACACGCCGGCGATCTGCGCGGCGGCCTTGGCGGCTTCGGCGGCGTTGGCACCGGCCACGAGGATGTGGACGTCGCCACCGCAAGCCAAGGCTGCAGTCACGGTGTTGAGGGTGGCCGGCTTGATGCTGGCGTGGTCGTGTTCGGCAATGACGAGTGCGGTCATGTTCGTTTCTTCCTCAGATCACTTTGGCTTCGTTCTTGAGCTTGTCCACCAGGGTGGCAACGTCGGGCACCTTGATGCCTGCGCCACGCTTCGGGGGCTCGCTGACCTTCAGGGTCTTCAGGCGGGGCTTCACATCCACGCCCAGGTCTTCGGGCTTGAAGGTGTCCAGCTGCTTCTTCTTGGCCTTCATGATGTTGGGCAAGGTGACGTAGCGCGGCTCGTTCAGGCGCAGGTCGGTCGTGATGACCGCGGGCAGCGTGAGCGTGAGGGTTTCCATGCCGCCGTCGACTTCACGTGCGACGGTGACCTTGTCGGCTGCGAGGTCGACCTTCGAGGCGAAGGTGGCTTGCGGCAGGTCGGCCAAGGCAGCCAGCATCTGGCCCGTTTGATTGGCGTCGTCATCGATGGCTTGCTTGCCCAGGATGATCAACTGGGGCTGTTCCTTGTCGACCAGCGCCTTCAGCAGCTTGGCCACAGCCAGCGGCTGCAGTTCTTCGGTGGTCTCGACCAGGATGCCGCGATCGGCGCCGATGGCCATCGCGGTGCGCAGGGTTTCCTGGCACTTGGCATCGCCGCAGGAGACGGCGATGACTTCGGTCACGATGCCCTTTTCCTTCAGCCGCACCGCTTCTTCGACAGCGATCTCGTCGAAGGGGTTCATGCTCATCTTGACGTTGGCAATGTCCACCCCGGTGCCGTCGCTCTTGACGCGCACCTTCACGTTGTAATCGACGACCCGTTTGACAGGCACAAGAACCTTCATTGACTTGACTCCATTGGATTGCAAAAAGGGGGGCTTCGAGAGCAGCCTGCCATTTTAGGACGCCGGCCTTGGCTGCCTCTCCATTCTTCTTGTCGGCCTCGAGGGCTCGAAAAAAGAACGATCGTGCTTTTCCGTGATTATAAAACAGCGGGAGGCGCTGCGGCCACTCCCGCCGGCAAAGATTCCACTCGCAGCACCCGCTGCGGATAGGGAATGTCAATGCGGGCGGCCCGCAGCCCTTCGAGGATGGCGATGTTGATGGCCGAGCGCACGTTGTCCTTGCCCTTGTCAGGGTCGGCGACCCAGAAGTTCAGGCTGAACTCCAGGCCGTCGGGCGCGAAGGTGACGAGGTAGGCGATGGGCGCCGGGTCGGTCATGACGCGCGGCTGGGCCTTGGCGGCGTCGCACAGGATGCCCTGCACCTGCGCCACGTCGCTCTCGTAGCCGACCACGATGTTGGTCGTGATGTTGAACTTGCGGTCGGCCAGCGACAGGTTTTCGACACGGCCGGTGATGAGCGACTCGTTCGGCACGATCGCCTCGCGCCCGTTGCCCGCGCGGATGAGCGTGTAGCGCGTCTTGATGTCGGTGATGCGGCCTTCGAAGGTGTCGACCTTCACGTTGTCGCCGATGCGGATCGAGCGCTCCAGCAGAATCACGAAACCGCTCACGTAGTTGGCCGCCAGCTTCTGCAGGCCGAAGCCCAGGCCCACGCCCAGCGCGCCGCCCAGCACCGACAGCGCCGTGAGGTCGACCCCCACCGCCGACAGCGCGAACAAGAGGCCGATCAGCAGCAGGAAGGCACGCACCGCGTTCGACGCCACCTTGCGCATCGACAGGTCGCTCACGGCCTCGCGCAGGATGCGCTTCTCGATGGTGCTGGAGATCCACAGCGCGATCATCAGCACCAGCCCGGCCGACAACGCGCCCTGGATGATGGTCTGCAGGCTCACGCGGGTCTTGCCGAAGGCCAGCGTGATGTCGTCCAGTTCGGCCAGCACCGGCGGCAGCAGCCCGACGATCCACAGCACGGCGGCGATCCAGGCCAGCCACGAGATGGTGCGCTCGATCAGCCGCACCAGGCTGGAAGTGGGGAACACGGCCCGCAGCACCCGCGCGAACAGCCGGATGACCGCCAGCGACAGGAACACCGGCACGGCGATGCGCAGCACCAGCACCACGGGCAGCACATCGAGCGCCACGCGGCGCGCAATGCCGGTGAGCACCAGCGCGAGCAACGGGAACAGCAGGCCGTCGAAGGTGCGCTCGCCGAACCAGATCGAATCCTTGGGCTGGTCGCGCCCGAACCATTTGCACACCGCCCATGCCACGGCCACGCAGGTCACGAGCACGGTGAGTTCGATGCCCAGGCCGTGCGCGTCGACCTGTCGCAGGCGCTGGAGGAAGTCGTCGAAATTGAAATTCATCGATGAAAGAAACAGGGCGCCTCGCGGGCGCCAACCGGGTTACAGGTCCGCCAGCACGCGGATGTGCGCTTCCACGCTGCGCGCCAGGGCGTCCAGGTGGTAGCCGCCCTCGAGCAGCGAGACGATGCGCCCGCGCGCATGGCGCTTGGCGACATCGCGCACGCGGCCGGTGATCCAGGCGAAGTCGTTTTCGTTGAGGCCGAGCTGGCCCAGCTCGTCCTCGCGGTGGGCGTCGAAACCGGCGCTGATGAACACCATCTGCGGCTTGAAGGCCTCGAGCCGGGGCATCCAGATCGCCTCGACCAGCTCGCGCACGTCCATGCCCTTGGTGTAGGCCGGGATCGGCAGGTTCAGCATGTTCGAGGCCGGGTGCTCGGTGCCGCTGTACGGATAGAACGGATGCTGGAAGAACCCGACCATCAGCACGCGCGGGTCGTTCGACAGGATGTTCTCGGTGCCGTTGCCGTGGTGCACGTCGAAATCGACGATGGCCACGCGGTCCAGGCCGTGCACCTCGAGCGCATGCCGCGCGGCAATGGCCACGTTGTTGAAGAAGCAAAAGCCCATGGCCTGCTCGCGGCAGGCATGGTGGCCCGGCGGGCGCACGGGGCAGAAGGCGTTCTCGATCTCGCCGGCCATCACGGCATCGGTGGCCGCCACGGCGGCACCCGCGGCGCGGCGCGCGGCCAGCAGGGTGAAGCGGGTCAGCACGGTGTCGGGGTCGACCTGCGCATGGTCGGGGCCGCCGGCGGGCGCGTCGGCCACGAGGCGCTGCTGCAGTTCCTCGAGGTGTTCGACATGCGCGTGGCTGTGGGCCCGGGTGATCTGTTCCAGCGTGGCCAGGGGCACTTCGCCCCGCGCCAGCGCGTCGCCGACACCGGTCAGCAGCAGCCGGTCTTCGATGGCATCCAGCCGCTCGGGGCATTCGGGATGCCCGTTGCCCATGTCGTGCTTCCAGAAGTCGCGATGCGTGAAGTAGCCTGTCTTGCCCATCTCTCGCCGTGTCTCGTGTCGTCGCGCCTAGACCTCACGCAGCATGGGGCCGCAAGGTCTTACGGTATCGTTTGCATATGGATACAAATATGGACGTTGCTGCGAAGCTAGCCACTTTGCTGAGTCAGCTTAACACGGTGATTGTTGGCAAAGAGGCCCAGGTGCGCGACTGCGTGGCCTGTCTGCTGGCGGGCGGGCACCTGCTGATCGAGGACGTGCCGGGGGTCGGCAAGACCACCCTGGCCCATGCGCTGTCGCACACCTTCGGCCTGCAGTTCTCGCGCGTGCAGTTCACGGCCGACCTGATGCCGGGCGACCTGTCGGGCGTGGCGATCTACGACCGGGGCCAGCAGGCCTTCGTGTTCCACCCCGGGCCGATCTTCGCGCAGGTGCTGCTGGCCGACGAGATCAACCGCGCCAGCCCCAAGACCCAGAGCGCGCTGCTCGAGGCGATGGAAGAAAAGCAGGTCACCGTCGAGGGCGAGACCCGCCCCCTGCCCTCGCCCTTCTTCGTGATCGCCACGCAGAACCCGCAGGACCAGCTCGGCACCTTCGCGCTGCCCGAGTCGCAGCTCGACCGCTTCCTGATGCGCATCTCGCTGGGCTACCCCGACCGCGCGGCCGAGCGCCAGCTGCTGGCCGGCGCCGACCGCCGCGAGATGCTCGCCGGCCTGCCCGCCCTGCTGACCGCCGGCGAACTCACCGCCCTGCAGCAGCGCGTGCAGCAGGTGCATGCGGCCGAGCCGCTGCTGAACTACCTGCAGGACCTGATTGCCGCGACCCGCTCGGGCCGCTGGTTCCTGCAGGGCCTGTCGCCGCGCGCGGGCATCGCCGTGCTGCGCGCCGCCAAGGCGCAGGCGCTGCTGGCCAACCGGAACTACGTGGCGCCCGACGACGTGCAGGCCGTGCTGCCGCAGACCATCGCGCACCGCCTCACGCCCGTGGGCGATGCCGGTCGCGGCGCCGTCGAACAGGTGCGCGCCATGATCGCCGAGGTGCCGCTGCCGTGAGCCCTGTCGGCGTCCTGCGCTCGCGCATCGACGGCTGGTTCCTCTCGCGCCGGGCCCCGTCGGACACGCTCGAACTCACCCAGCGCAACGTCTACATCGTGCCCACGCGCGCCGGCTGGACGCTGGCGGCCACGCTGCTGGTGCTGCTGGTGGCGTCGATCAACTACCAGCTCAACCTGGGCTACCTGCTGACCTTCCTGCTGGCCGGCAGCGTCGCGGTGGGCATGCATGTGTGCCACGCCACGCTGCGCGGGCTGGCGCTGCGCATGGTGCCGCCCGAGGCGCAGTTCGCGGGCGCCGCGGCGGTGCTGCGCGTGGTGCTGCACAACGAACGGCGCAGCGTGCGCTACGGCATCGGCATGGCGGTACGCGGCAGCGGCCAGTGGGCCTGGACCGACGTGCCCGCCGAAGGCACGGCCACGGTGGAGATCGCCTTCCAGCCCGAGCGGCGCGGCCTGCACCCGGTGCCGCCGCTGACCGCCGAGACGCGCTTTCCGCTCGGCACCTTCCGCGTCTGGACGGTCTGGCGCCCGGCCGCGCAGCTGCTCGTGTACCCGACGCCCGAAGCCCATCCGCCGCCGCTGCCGCCGGGCGAACCCCTGTCCGGCCCAGCCGCCGCGTCGGCCGCGATGCGGGCGCAGAACGCCGGCGAGTACGACGGCGTGCGGGCCTACCGGCGCGGCGATCCGCTCAAGCTCGTGGTCTGGAAGAAGGCTGCCCGCGCGCAGGCCAACGGCTCCGAAGACCTCGTGAGCCGCGACACGCAGCACACGCAGCGCGAAGAACTCTGGCTCGACGCGCATGCCGCCGCGCTGCCCGACACCGAGGCTCGCCTGTCGCGCCTGTGCGCCTGGGTGCTGATGGCCGACCGGCTGGGCGTGGACTACGGCGTGCGCGTCGCCGGCCGCACGGTGAAACCGTCGCAGGGCGAAGCGCACCGGCGCGCCTGCCTCGAGGCGCTGGCGCTGTGCGCATGAACGAGGTCGCCGCATGAACCGGGTCGTACGCGAACTCACCGCGCTGCCGAGGGACGCACGGGACACGCTGTTCCTGCTCTGCGTCATCGGCCTCATCCTGCTGCCGCAGGTGAACGAGCTGCCCTGGTGGTGCTCGGCCATCACCGCCATGGTGCTGCTGTGGCGCGCCTCGCTGGCGGTGCAGGCGCGCCCGCTGCCCAGCAAGTGGTGGCGCCTCGCGCTGCTGGCGCTGGCGCTGGCCGGCACCTACGCCACCCACCGCACGCTGCTGGGCCGCGACGCGGGCGTCACGCTGGTCGTGTGCCTGCTGGCGCTCAAGACGCTGGAGCTGCGCGCGCGACGCGACGCCTTCGTGGTCTTCTTCCTGGGCTTCTTCGCGATGCTCACGAACTTCTTCTATTCGCAATCGCTGCTCACCGCCTTCACCATGCTGCTGGCGCTGCTGGGTCTGCTGACGGCGCTGGTCAACGCCCACATGCCGGTGGGCCGGCCGCCGCTGATGCAGGCCGCGCGCATGGCCGGCTGGATGGCACTGGCGGGCGCGCCCGTGATGCTCGCGCTGTTCCTGCTGTTCCCGCGCTTCGCGCCGCTGTGGGGCACGCCCGGCGACGCCATGGCCGGGCGCACCGGCCTGTCGAACACGATGCGGGTCGGCACCATCGCCGAACTGGCGCTCGACGGGAGCATCGCGGCGCGCATCAAGTTCGACGACAACCGCGCGCCGCCGCAAAGCCAGCTGTACTTCCGCGGCCCCGTGCTGGCGCAGTTCGACGGCCGCGAATGGACGGCGCTGCCGACCTGGGCGCGCAGCGGGCAGTCGGTGTCGAACCTGCGCACGCGCGGCGGCCCGGTGCGCTACGAGGTCACGCTCGAGGCCAGCCAGCGCCCGTGGCTGCTCACGCTCGACGCCGCGCCACGTGCGCCCGAGGTGCCCGGCTACGAGGTCACCGGCACACCCGACCTGCAGTGGTTCGTGAACCGGCCGATCATGGACCTCGTGCGCTACCGCGCCGAGAGCCACCCGCAGTTCCAGAGCGGCCCATTGACGCGCACCGGTGGCCGGCTCCAGCCCTACCTGGTGCTGCCGCCCGGCAGCAACCCACGCACCGCTGCACTCGCCGCCCAGATGCGCGCCGACCCCACGCTGGCCGGCGCCGATGCACAGGCCTTCGTGCAGGCCGCGCTGCAACGTCTGCGCACCGGCGGCTACACCTACACGTTGGAGCCCGGCGTGTACGGCAACGAGACCGCCGACGAGTTCTGGTTCGACCGCAAGGAAGGCTTCTGCGAGCACATCGCCTCGGCCTTCGTGGTGCTCATGCGCCACCTGCAGATCCCGGCGCGCATCGTCACCGGCTACCAGGGCGGCGAGCTCAACAACGTCGACAACTACTGGGTGGTGCGCCAGAGCGACGCGCACGCCTGGGCCGAGGTGTGGCAAGAAGGCGCGGGCTGGGTGCGCGTCGACCCGACCGGCTCGGTCGCGCCGGGGCGCATCGGGCAGTTCCAGCGCCTCACGCCGCAGCCCGGCCTGCTGGCCGGCGCCATCGGCGTCATGAGCCCGACGCTGGTGCAGAACCTGCGCGCCGCCTGGGAGGCCGTGAACAACGGCTGGAACCAGTGGGTGCTCAACTACACGCAGAGCCGCCAGCTCGACCTGCTCAAGACCCTCGGCTTCAACGCCCCGAGCCTGGAAGACCTGGGCTACGTGCTGCTGTACCTGCTGGTGGCCGCGAGCCTGGCCGGCGCCGGCTGGACGCTGTGGGAGCGCAGCCGGCACGACCCGTGGCTGCGCCTGCTGGGCCGGGCCCGCGCGCGCCTGGCCAAGGCCGGCCTGCCGCTGCCCGAGACAACGCCGCCGCGCCAGATGGCCCAGGCCGCCGACGCCCGCTTCGGGCCCGCCGCGCAGGCCGTGCGCGACTGGCTGCTGAAGCTCGAAGCCCAGCGCTACGCGCCCGCCGCGTCCGGCCCATCGGCCTCGCTCGCCGCGCTGCGCGCCGAGTTCCGCCGGCTGCCCTGGCCGCCCACGCCGCCGCGCGCCTGACGCGCGGCTGCAACCACATGTGTCCCCCGAAAGTGCGCATGCGCACGGGCGGCACAATCGTGCCCATGTCACACGCCTTCCCCACGCCCTTGCGCGCCGCAGTGGCCGCCACCGCCCTCCTCGCCGCCTGCGTCGCCTGGCCCACGGGCGCCCTGGCCCAGAAGCCCCAGGCCAATGGCCGCCCCGCCGTCACGCCGGTGCGCGGCAGCACTCCGTACGCCACGCGCGACGACGCCATGGCGTTCGCCGACGACGTCGCCCAGCGCCGCAACCTCGACCGCGACTGGGTGCGCGCCACCATCGGCGCCGCACGCTTCCTGCCCAACGTGCCGCGCCTGATGCTGCCGGGCCCGGTCGGCACGGTGAAGAACTGGCAGACCTATCGCAGCCGCTTCATCGACCCGGTGCGCATCGCGGCCGGCGTGCGCTTCTGGCGCGCCAATGCCGAGACACTCGCGCGCGCCGAGGCCACCTACGGCGTGCCGCCGGAAATCATCGTCGGCATCGTCGGCGTCGAGACCATCTACGGCCGCAACATGGGCAACTTCCGCGTGATCGATGCACTGGCCACGCTGTCCTTCGACTTCCCGCAGGGCCACCCGCGCGCGGCCGAGCGCGTCGCCTTCTTCCGCGGCGAGCTCGAAAGCTTCCTGAGCACCGAAAGCCGCACCGCCGACGACCCGCTCACGCCCGTGGGCAGTTACGCCGGCGCCATGGGCATGCCGCAGTTCATGCCCAGCAGCATCGCCAAGTACGCGGTCGACTTCGACGGCGACGGCCGCATCGACCTCGTGAACAACCCGGTCGACGTGATCGGCTCGGTCGCAAGCTACTTCAAGGGCTTCGGCTGGACACCGGGCATGCCGTCGATCTATCCGGTGCATTTCGAGGAAGCGCGCTTGAAGAAGGCGCTGCTGCTGGCGCCCGACATCCTGCCGACCTTCAGCGCCGACAGCTTCGTGGCCGCGGGCGCGGTGCCCGAGGGCGAAGGCCTGAAGCACAAGGGCCTGCTGGCGCTCATCGAGCTGCAGAACGGCCTCGACGCGCCGCCGACCTATGTCGCGGGCACGCGTAACTTCTACGTGATCACGCGCTACAACTGGAGCAGCTACTACGCGATGTCGGTGCTCGACCTCGGCCAGGAGGTCAAGGCCGCGATGGAGCAATAGCCCCATGACACCGCAGGCGCTGCACGCGAACTGGACCGCCGCCTGGCAGGCGCTGGGCGTGGCCGCGCCCGACGACGCATTGCGGCTCGAACTGCAACGCCGCTACGGCGAGCCGCAGCGCCACTACCACACGATGCAGCACCTGGGCGAATGCCTCGCGTGGTTCGACCGGGAACAGGCGCTCGCCGAACACCCCGGCGAAGTCGCGCTGGCGCTGTGGTTCCACGATGCGATCTATGACGTGCATGCGCACGACAACGAAGCGCGCAGTGCCGCCTGGGCGCGGCAGGCGCTGCAGGCCGCCGGTGCGAGCGATGCGTCGGCCGAGCGCGTCCACGCACTTGTCATGGCCACGCGCCACGACGCCGTGCCCGAGGGCCGCGACGCCGAGCTGCTGATCGACATCGACCTGTCGATCCTCGGCGCCGAGCGCGCGCGCTTCGACGAGTACGAGCGCCAGGTGCATGCGGAATACGGTTTCGTTCCGGAGGAGATTCGCCTGCCGCGCCGGCGCGCGATCCTCCAGCGCTTTCTAGCTCGCCCGGCGATCTACGCCACGCCGCGCCTGCACGCCCTGCTCGAAGCGCGGGCGCGCGAGAACCTTCAGCGTTCGATCGCCGCCTGATCGGTCGGCACCAGCCGCCACCATTCGGAGCGCGGCGGCACGTCGCCGAACGTCTCCTCCACCACACCGAACAGCAGCCCGTCGCGCCCCGCGCCCAGCTGCGACAGCGCCAGCGGCCGCGCGAGATCGCGGCACAGCATGAAGCTCGCATCGCCCTGCCAGTCGAGGCTGCGGCCGACTTCCGCCAGCATCAGCGCGGGCTGGCCCTGCATGAAGGTGAAGGGCATCGGCAGGCCCGCATCGAGCTGCGCCAGCCCCGCGCGCGTGGCCTCCCACGCGCCGCGCCGGCTGGTCACGCGCAGGCGCGCGCCCGCCGGCAGCGCGGCTTCGCCGGCCGCGTCGAGGCAGCGCAGCGCGCCGTACATCGCCAGTTCGGTCCACAGGCCGACGCGGCGCGGCCGGCGGCCCAGGCGGGTCGCGAGCGCGTCGCGCCAGTCGTCGGGCGGCGGATGCGCCACGACGTGCGCGACAGTGCGCCAAGTCGATGTGGTCATGCGACGTCGCAATCCTTGAGCACCAGCGACGCATGCCCGCCGCCGAAGCCCACCACGTTGAGCAGGATGTGGCGCAGCCGCGCCGGCGGCCCGTCGCTCAGCGCGATGCCCAGCGTCTCGTCCAGCGCGTAGCCGACCGACGGCCAGGCGCCGCCTTCGATGCAGCCGACCAGCAGAGCCAGCTCCGCCGCCCCGGCCGCGCCCAGCGTGTGGCCGATCGCCGACTTGAGCGACACCAGCGGCGGCAGCGGGTCGAACACCTGCCGCAGCGCCTCGACCTCGATCGCGTCGTTGACCGGGCTGCCGGCCGCCTGCACCTTGATGAGGTCGATGTCCGCGGGCTGCAGGCCGCTGCGCGCCAGCGTGTCGCGGCACATCGCACGCACGGCGCTCGCCTCGGTGCCCGAGGGGTTGCGGCCGTCGACCACGTTGGCGCCGCCCAGCAGCGCCCAGCGCGCGGGTTGCGATCCGAGCCGCAGCGCCGCCACCGCTTCGCCGAGCACCAGCCCCTGGCGCCCCGCGCCGAAGGGCCGCGCGCTGTCGGGCGCCAGCAGCTGCATCGCGCCGAAGCCGGCCACGGTGAAGCGGTTGTCGAGTTCGGCGCCGATCACCAAGGCCTCGCGCGCCTCGCCCGCGCGCACCATGTCGGCCGCTGCCAGCATCGCGTTGAGCGCCGAGGTGCAGGCGGTCGAGACGGTGAAGACCGGGCCCTGCCAGTCGAGCGCGGCGGCGGCGATGTCGGCGAAATCCTGCAGGTCGCCGCTGAGCCGCGCGTCGTGCTGCGCATGTTCCATGGCCCCGATGTCGAGCGACGACGAGGCCACGAACAGCGGCCCCTGCCGGTCCAGCCCCTCGCCGGTCTGCGCGACCACGCGGCGCACCGTGTGCTGCACGCGCTGCGCCCAGTCGCCGGGCGGCACCGCCAGCGTGTAGACCGGCCACTGCAGGCCCTCGGCCACGGTCACCGGCGTGGGCGGCACGCCGCCGCGCCTCAGTGCCGCCAGCGCCGACGGCACATCGTCGCCGAGCACGCAGGCCAGGCCCATGCCGGCCAGGTACACCGGACTCATGCCTTGCCCGCTTGCACCAGGTGTTCCGCCAGGTGCGCGATCGACGTCATCGCGCGCCGCGTGTCCTTGCTGTCGGGCATGCGCAGGCCGAAGTGCTGCTGGATCGCCATCGACACCTGCAGCGCGTCGAGCGAGTCGAGGTCCAGCCGCGCCTCGGGGCCGAACAGCGGCTCGTCGTCGCCGAGGCCGCCGGGCGGCGCGTCTTTTTCGACAGCCTCGAGCACGAGGGCCTTGAGGCGGGCGATGAATTCAGGAGAAGAAACGGTGCTCGTCACGGTGCGCGCCTGCGAAACAGAAAGGCAGCCACGAAAAACATGAGGGCCGCGAACGCCACCAGCCGGCCGACCTGCGGCAGCACCTCGGCCACGCCGCCGCCGCGCAGCAGCACGGTGAGCAGCGCTTCGAGCCCCCAGTTCATGGGAGAGATTTCGACCATGCGCTGCATGAAGCCCGGCATGACGAACTTGGGCACCATGATGCCGCCCGCCGCCGCCATCAGCACATTCACCATCGGCCCCAGCGTGGCGGCCTGCGCATGGCTCTTGACGAGGCAGGCCACCGCCAGCGACAGGCTCACCGCCGCCAGGCTCACGGCCGCCAGCGACAGCAGCAGGCCGCCCCAGTGGATGCCCGCGAGCGAGAGCGCGTCGCCACCGATCAGCGGCATGAACCAGATGCCCGCTGCCAGCATCAGCAGCGCCTGCAGCGCGTTCACGCCGAGATACGGCAAGGCCTTGGAAGCGAGCAGCATCGAACGCGACACGCCCAGGCTCTGCAGCCGGCCGAGCGCGCCCGAGCCGCGCTCCTGCACGAACAGGCTGGACAGCGAGGCGACTACGAAGAACATGCCGAACACCAGCCAGGCCGGCACGTTCTGCTGCACCGACGTGGGCCGCGGGCCGGCGGTGGCGAAGCGCTCGGCCTGCACGATCGCCTGGATGGACGCGTCGGGCGCGGGGCTGGCCGTGCCGGGCACCGCCAGCGCGAGCCGCGCCTTGAGTTCGCCCGAGGCCCCGATGAGTTCGGCGCGCAGCGCGTTGAACAGGTTGGCGTCGATGCCGGGCTCGGCCAGCAGGCGGATGTGGGCGCGCGTGGAGAGCGCGGCCGATTCCAGTTCGTCCGACAGGCCCGGCTCCAGCACGATCACGTACTTGAGCGTGCCGCTGCGCAGCCGCGCCTGCCAGTCGCTGCCCAGCGGCTGCGGCGCGCCGTGGCTGCGCTGCCAGATCTGCAGCAGCCATCTGGCGGGCGTGCCGCTGTCGCGCGCATCGACCGCGTAACTCAGCTCGGCCAGCGGCGGACGGTAGATGTCCTTCAGCGTGAGCGACATCAGCACGATGAAGACCATCGGCATCACGAACAGCACGGCCAGCCCGTGCATGTCGCGCACGAGGGCCAGCAGTTCCTTCTTGATGAGCGCTAGAAGCATGGCGTTCGGTCAGTCGCGCAGCGAGCGGTGCGTGAGCGCCATGAACAGCTGCTCAAGGTCATGCCGGCCGAACTCGGCCTGGCGCACCTCGATGCCTTCGGCTTCGAGCGCGGCCAGCACGGGGCCGGGACCGGTGCCTGCGTGCAGGTGGATGCGCCAGTGCGCCGCGCCCTGCTCCACCGTGCCGAAGCGCGACAGCCGCTGCGCATCGAGCCCGTCGGCGGCCAGCGTCAGCAGCATCGCGCTTTGCGACAGCAGCGCGTCGAGCGGGCCTTCGCGCAGCACGCGGCCCTGGTCGAGGATGGCCACGCGGTCGGCGATGGCCTCGATCTCTTCCATGTAGTGCGAGGCGTAGATCACCGCCGCGCCGGCCTGCGCCAGGCTCTTGATCGCATCGAGGATGAAGGCGCGCGACTGCGGATCGACGCCCACCGTCGGCTCGTCGAACAGCATCAGCTCGGGTTCGGGCAGCAAGGCGATCGCGAGGTTGAGTCGGCGCTTGAGGCCGCCCGAGAGCCGTTCGGCACGCACGCCCGCGAACTGTTCGAGCTGCGCGAACTGCGTGCAGGTGTCGATGCGCGCCTTCTTGCGCGCACCCGAAAGTTTGCCGGCCGCGGCAAAGCAGGCCAGGTTCTCGGCCACGGTGAGCATCGGATAGAAGGCCTGGTCCTGCGGCGCCACGGCGATGCGCGTGGGCGCCTTGGCGCGCACCTGCTGCAGGGGCTGGCCGTCGATGCGGATGTCGCCCGACTGCACCGCGAGCGCGCCCGACAGATGCGAGATCAGCGTGGTCTTGCCCGCGCCGTTCGGTCCCAACAGGCCCAGCACGCAACCGCGCGGCACGGCGAGCGACACGTCGGCCAGCGCGGCCTTGTCAGCGTGCGGGTAGCGGTAGCCGAGCTGGTGAAGCTCCAGCATCGGCCCACCGCCGGGCCGCCCCAAGGCGGGCCGAGCCTCCCCCTCGGGGGGTGGCGAAGCACACGCAGTGGCAAGCCGGGGGGCTCCCATCTCAAGCAACAGCGGCCTTGAGGTCGCGGAAGAAGGTTTCCTCTTGCTGCGCCTGCTCGCGCAGCTTGCCGGCGAGCGCCACCGGATCGACCGGCTCGCGCCCTTTCACCATGCGCGCCGCCTTGAGCGCGAACGCGCGCCAGCCGTCGCCGATGGCGATCAGGCGTTCGGACATCTGCGTGAGCTGCGGCTTGTCGAGCAGCTGCGCCGCCTCCTGCAGGAAGCCCGCGTAGATGAAGCGAAAGCCCGCCCCGCCCGTGCCGATTTCTTCCTGCATGCGCACGAGGTGGCCGATGAAGTCGACGCTGCGCGGATCGCTGGGCGACAGCTTCTGCATGCGCCTGGCCAGCGTGCGCATGCCGCGCACGCCGACGATGGGAATGGGCGCGAGCATGTTGCGCACAGTCTTGCGGATGGCCTGGGTCACCGAGGCGGCGTCGACCGCCTTGCGCTCGATGGCCTGCGGGTAGTACATGAGGCCCTTGGGTGCCAGCACGCCCTTGGCGAAGCGGGCGCGCGACAGGTCTTCGCTGGCGCAACGCACGGGCTCCTCGAACACCGGGTCGCTGATCAGGTAGTCGTCGCCGTCCTTGCCGTAGACCAGCAGGTTGTGCGCATTGAAGTGAAAGCGCATGTTCGGCGGAAAGTACGGCAGCCAGTAGACCGAGGTCTGCAGGCCCACGAGCTGGCCGTCGGCCAGCAGCGCGTCCAGCCGCTGCTGCCCGGCCTGCGGGCTGCGGAAGGTCTCGAAGCGAAAGCGCGCGGCCATCGGTGCCAGCAGGCCCTTGATGATGGCCTTGGGCGGCATGCGGTACGAGATGAGCGGCAGGCCCGACAGCTTGATGAACGGCAGGTAGGCGAACGACAGCGCCGAGGACAACCCCAGCGCCATCGCCTCGCTCATCGGCGCGCCGTGGTGGCGCATGAGGCTGGAGATGACGCCGCTTTCGCAGTGCGCCGCCTGTTGGTGTTGGAAGTTCACGGCAGGCCTTGCAGGGTGGAAACGGGCAGCCCCAGCGCCTGGCCGTAGCGGGCGAGCTGGGCCGGCGACAGCGCGGCGAAATGGCGCGGCTGCAGGTGGCGGCGCACGCGCCACTGCCAGAAGCCGCTGGTCTGCGAGAGCAGCGCCACGTCCATGCGGCGCTCGTACATCCAGTATTCGAGCGGCGAGGCCAGCCCGGCCTTCACGCGCGCCTTGGCCTCCTGCGCCTGCTCGACCAGCACGTCGACCGCGTGGCTGGTGACGATCTCTTCCGCCTCCCAACCCTTCGAGGTGGTGGTGACGACGCGGCCTTGCGCGTCGCGGGCATACATCAGCTTGGAATGGCCGGCGAGGGTCGCGTTGCCCTCCTGTGGCACGGCATCGAGGTCCATGGCTACACAGCCTCCAGGTAGATGAAGCCGCTCGAAAAGCGGCCGCTTTCGGGCACGAACATCATCAGCTTCTGGCCCGGCTTGATGCGACCCGAGCGGAACAGCTCGTCGAGCATGATGTACGGCGAGGCCGAGCCCGTGTTGCCCTTGGTCGCGAGGTTGCTGAACCAGCGCTCGCGCGGAATCGGCAGGCCCAGTGCGGCGAGGCTCGCGGCCACGGGCTCGACGAAATAGTGCGACGACAGGTGCGGCAGGAACCAGTCGATGTCGTCGGTCTTCAGCCCGCGGCGCTCGATGATGGCCGCGAGCGGCTCGGCCAGCGTGGCGCGCACGATGTTGTCGTTGAGCAGGCGCACGTCCTGCTTGACGGCGAAGGTCGAGTCGCGCTGCCAGTCGGCGGGCGAGGTGCGGGCCCAGCCGTCGAGGCCGCCCTGCTCGTTCTTGTCGGCGCCGGCGTACATGCACACCGGCAGCTCGTGCGCCGCCGACGACAGCTCGATCCACTCGACGCGCAGCGACAGCGGCCCGCGCGGCTCGCGCTCCAGCAGCACCGCGCCGGCGCCGTCGGACAGCATCCAGCGCAGGAAGTCTTTCTCGAAGGCGATCTCGGGGCGCGCTTCGAGCGCTTCGAGCTTGTGCTCGAGCTCGGCTTCGAAGTTGATGCCGCGCATCACGGCCGAGGCCAGCTCGGAGCCCGTGGCGACCGCGCGGCGCGCATCGCCCGCGCGCACCGAGAGCCACGCATGCTTGAGCGCCGCCGCGCCGGCCAGGCAGATGCCGGCGCAGGCCACCACCTCGAGCCGGGGCCAGCCCAGTTCGCCGTGCACCATCACCGCGTGGTTGGGCATGAGCTGGTCGGGCAGCGAGGTGCCGGTGGCCAGGCAGTCGACTTGGCCGATGTCGTCGCCCAGCGCGCGGATGGCCGCGGCGGTGAGCTGTGCGTTGGTCATGGCCAGCTGGCCGGTGGCGCGGTCGATGGCGTAGTGGCGCGACTGGATGCCGTTGCTGCGCAGGATGAGGCGTCGCGCACGCGACACCTTGCCGCCGATGCGGCCCAACACTTCTTCGATGTCTTCGTTGCTGACCGGAGAAAAAGGCAGGAAGGCGGCGGTGCGGGTCAGGAAAACATCAGTCGTCATAGAGAGGGAGCCGGTCCGTGGCAGAGCCCGACGGGCGCTCGAATTGAGCCGTCATTTTAGTCAGCCACCCTCGGAACAACGGCCGCAGCAAGGCCTGCAGCGTCAGGCTCACCGGCACGACGGTGACGATCAGTGCCAGCAGAAACAGCACGTACAGCAAGAGCAGCGGCTTGCGCACCGCCGCGCCCGGCCCGCCGGCCGCCATGATCAGCTTGCCCCAGAGGTAGAAGCTGCGCGTGCCGGCCTTCTCGCTGATGAGCAGCCGCGCCTGGGCGCGCACCGCGCCCAGCCCGGCCAGCAGGGGCGCATCGCCCTGCTCGCGGCCTTCATGCAGCGCGTCGCGCAGGGCCCGGCCGAAGCGGCCACAGCCGCGGATCTGTTCCTCGCTCAGGCCCGCGTCGGGCATGCCCCAGAAGCCGCGCTTGCGGCCCCAGATGAGCCAGGCCGGCGTGGTGAAGAAGGTGGCGAGCGTGGGGCCGGGGTCGGTGAGCACCACGTTATCGATCAGGCGCGCGCCGGTGGCGGCGAGCAGGCCCTTGAGCTTTTCGTGGGCCAGCAGCCACATGTTGCGGCAAGCAATGACCGTGACCACGGGTTTTCCCTTGAGCAGCCGCGCCGCCACGGGGTGCTGCAGGAAGGCCACGACCGGCTGCGCAGGCGCCAGGAACCAGACCTGGTACGGCAGGATGACGAGGTCGAAGTCTTCATCGCCCGTGAGCGTCAGCGGCGCCAGCGGGCCCGGCTTCAGGTGGGCCGACTCGGGGAACGCGTCGAAGAAGGTCAGGAACGGCCAGGGAAAGGGAAAGTGCTGCAGCGGCCGCAGCGTCTCCACGCGCAGTTCGATGCCCGGATCGGCGCGCAGCGGCGCGGCGATCTGCCCGGCCACGCGGTCGAGTTGCCCGGTCTGCGAGTACTGGATCAGCAGGACGCGTTTGACACGCGCGCTCGGGGTGGCAGGAGGGCTGGCGGTGGGGCTGGAAGAACTTGGATTCACTGGCGGGCCGTGGCGGGGGCCGTCGAATGTAAGCGAACCTTTTCAAAGGTGCATCTGCCATAGGTCATGGCGTCGCGTGAATCCGACGAACCAGGGCGCCAGAAAGCGAAAAAGGGCCGCACCTCGCGGCGCGGCCCTTGTTTGCAATTGCTGCTGGCGACGCGCCGATCAGCGCACCTTGCCGGCCTTCCAGGCGCTCAGCAGCTTGTTGTAGTCGATGGTCTCGCCCTTGGGCTTCTCGTTGGCCAGCTTCTTCCACGGGGCGTGCTGGTCGCTGAGCCACTTGTTCGGGTCGCCCTTGGCGTTGAGTTTGGGCGCGCAGTGGGCCATGCCGGCGCGTTGCAGGCGACCCATCACGTTGTCCATCTCGTCGGCCAGGTTGTCCATGGCCTTCTGCGGGGTCTTCTCGCCCGTGACGGCCTCGGCCACGTTCTTCCACCACAGCTGCGCCAGCTTGGGGTAGTCGGGCACGTTGGTGCCGGTGGGCGTCCATGCCACGCGGGCCGGGCTGCGGTAGAACTCGACCAGGCCGCCCAGCTTGGGCGCCATGTCGGTCATGGCCTTGCTCTGGATGTCCGATTCGCGGATCGGGGTCAGGCCCACGATGGTCTTCTTGAGCGAGACGCTCTTGGAGGTCACGAACTGGGCGTAGAGCCAGGCGGCGGCGGTCTTGTTGGCGTCATGGCCGTTGAAGAACGACCACGAACCCACGTCCTGGTAGCCGTTCTGCATGCCCTGCTTCCAGTACGGGCCGTTCGGGCCGGGCGCCATGCGCCACTTGGGCGTGCCGTCCTCGTTCACCACAGGCAGGCCCTTCTTGGTCATGTCGGCCGTGAAGGCCGTGTACCAGAAGATCTGCTGGGCGATCTGGCCCTGCGCGGGCACCGGGCCGGCTTCGCCGAAGGTCATGCCCATGGCTTCCTTGGGCGCGTACTTCTTCATCCAGTCGATGTACTTGGTGAGCGCGTACACGGCGGCCGGCGAGTTGGTCGCACCGCCGCGCGACACGGCCGCGCCCACGGGCGTGCACTTGTCGTCGGCCACGCGAATGCCCCACTCGTCGATCGGCATGCCGTTGGGGGTGCCGATGTCGGCGGTGCCGGCCATCGAGAGCCACGCATCGGTGAAGCGCCAGCCCAGCGACGGGTCCTTCTTGCCGTAGTCCATATGGCCGTAGATCGGCTTGCCGTCGATGGTCTTCACGTCGACGCTGAAGAACTCGGCGATGTCCTCGTAGGCGCTCCAGTTCAGCGGCACGCCCAGGTCGTAGCCGTACTTGGCCTTGAACTTGTCCTTCAGGTCCTTGCGGTCGAACAGGTCGGCGCGGAACCAGTACAGGTTGGCGAACTGCTGGTCGGGCAGCTGGTAGAGCTTGCCGTCGGGCGCGGTGGTGAACTTGGTGCCGATGAAGTCCTTGAGGTCGAGCCCGGGGTTGGTGTACTCCTTGCCCGCACCGGCCATGTAGTCGGTGAGGTTCATCATCTTGCCGTAGCGGTAGTGCGTGCCGATGAGGTCGGAGTCGGAAATCCAGCCGTCGTAGATCGACTTGCCCGACTGCATCGAGGTCTGCAGCTTCTCGACCACGTCGCCTTCCTGGATCAGGTCGTGCTTGACCTTGATGCCGGTGATTTCCTCGAAGGCCTTGGCCAGCGTCTTCGATTCGTATTCATGCGTGGTGATGGTCTCCGACACCACCGAGATTTCCTTGACGCCCTTGGCCTGCAGCTTCTTGGCCGCGTCGATGAACCACTTCATCTCGGCCGCCTGCTGGTCCTTGCTCAGGGTCGACGGCTGGAACTCGCTGTCGATCCATTTCTTGGCTTCGGGCTCTGCGGCCCATGCGCCGTGCGCGGCGACCATCGCCGCCGCCATTGCCAATGCCGTGTAGCGCATCTTCATGAATGTGTCTCCTCGGTTGTGCTTCCCCGGTTTTTTCATCGCGGCTCCGGGGAGGCGGAGAGCCGGACGCGTTGACGAAATCGGTGGGCTAGCCTTTGCGCATCACGAGCGCGAGCACGAACATCGACAGCACGAAGCCGATCCAGATCGAGGGCTCGGCCTCCAGACTCAGCCACTCCTGCACCTTGCCGGCCAGGCCGACGAAGATCAGGTTGACGTAGGCCGCGGACAAGAGGCCGATGAAGAGCCGGTCGCCGCGCGTGGTGGCAATGGGCAGCCAGCCACGGCGCATCGTGGTGGGCGACTTGAATTCCCACACCGTCATGCCGACCAGCATGAGTGCGATGCAGCTGAAGAAAACGGCCACCGGGGTGGTCCAGACCATCCAGTCGAACATCTCTCGGTCTCCTTAGACGCGGCCCATCGCAAAGCCTTTTGCGATGTAGTGGCGGACAAACCAGATCACGATCGCGCCCGGCACGATGGTGAGCACGCCGGCCGCGGCCAGCGTCGCCCAGTCCATGCCCGAGGCGCTCACCGTGCGCGTCATCGTCGCGACGATGGGCTTGGCGTTCACGCTCGTGAGCGTGCGCGCCAGCAGCAGCTCGACCCAGCTGAACATGAAGCAGAAGAACGCCGCCACGCCCACGCCGGCCTTGATGAGCGGCAGGAAGATGGTGAGGAAGAAGCGCGGGAACGAGTAGCCGTCGATGTAGGCCGTCTCGTCGATCTCGCGCGGAATGCCGCTCATGAAGCCTTCGAGAATCCACACCGCCAGCGGCACGTTGAACAGCAGGTGCGCCAGCGCCACGCCCAGGTGCGTGTCCATGAGGCCGACGGTGCTGTACAGCTGGAAGAACGGCAGCAGGAACACCGCGGGCGGCGTCATGCGGTTGGTCAGCAGCCAGAAGAACACGTGCTTGTCGCCCAGGAACGAATAGCGCGAGAACGCGTAGGCCGCCGGCAGCGCCACGGTGAGCGAGATCACCGTGTTGATCGCCACGTAGATCAGGCTGTTGATGTAGCCCGAGTACCACGACTCGTCGGTGAAGATGCGCGCGTAGTTGGCCCAGGTGAGCTGCTGCGGGAAAAACGAGAAGCTCGACAGGATCTCCTCGTTCGTCTTGAAGCTCATGTTGACCATCCAGTAGATGGGCAACAGCGCGAACAGGATGTACAGCAGCAAGAAGATGCTGCGCTTGTGGAATCGCTTTTCGTTCATTGTTCTTTCTCCACTTCTTGCGTGCCCACGCGCTGCATCCAGTTGTAGAGCACGAAGCAGAACAGCAGGATGATCAGGAAATAGATCAGCGAGAACGCAGCCGCCGGCCCGAGGTCGAACTGCCCCACGGCCTTCTGCGTGAGGTACTGGCTCAGGAAGGTGGTCGCATTGCCCGGCCCGCCGCCCGTCAGTACGAAGGGCTCGGTGTAGATCATGAAGCTGTCCATGAAGCGCAGCAGCACCGCGATCATCAGCACGCCGCGCATCTTGGGCAGCTGGATGTAGCGGAACACCGCGAACTTGCTGGCGCCGTCGATGCGCGCGGCCTGGTAGTAGGCGTCGGGAATGGAGCGCAGGCCGGCGTAGCAGAGCAAGGCCACCAGCGGCGTCCAGTGCCAGACGTCCATCACCAGCACCGTGAGCCACGCGTCGGTCGCGCTGCCCGTGTAGTTGTATTCGATGCCCATGACCTGCAGCGCATGGCCCAGCAGGCCGATGTCGGCACGGCCGTAGATCTGCCAGATGGTGCCCACCACGTTCCATGGAATGAGCAGCGACAGCGCCACCACCACCAGCACCGCCGACGACTTCCAGCCCGTGGCCGGCATCGACAGCGCGAGCGCGATGCCCAGCGGAATCTCTACCAGCAGCACCGAGAGCGAGAAGCCCAGCTGGCGCCACAGCGCCTGGTGCAGCTCGTCGTCGCGCATCACGGCGGCGAACCATTCGGTGCCGACGAACACGCGTCGGTCGGGCGAGATGATGTCCTGCACCGAGTAGTTGACCACCGTCATCAGCGGCACGATGGCCGAGAAGGCCACGCAGATCAGCACCGGCAGCACCAGCCACCATGCCTTCTGGTTGATCGGCTTGTTGGTGGGGTTCATGCGACCAGTTCCTCGTCCTTGTAATAGCAGGTGTGGGTGTCGAGCACCCGCAGCCACACCGTGTCGCCCACCGAGGGCGGCTGTTCGTCCGAATGCATGCGCACCTTGACCACGCCGCCGTCGACTTCGGCGCTGAGCATCGCGTGCGTGCCGACGTCCTGCACCTGCTTCACCACCGCCGGCACGGCGCCGGCGGCACCCGCATTCGACAGGCGCAGGTACTCGGGCCGGATGCCGATCTTGAGCGCGCCGGGCGGCAGCTCGCGCGTGGGCACCAGCGGCGTGCCCGCCACTTCGAGTGCACCGTTGGCGCTGTGGGCCGACAGGAAGTTCATGCCCGGCGAGCCGATGAAATGCCCCACGAAGGTGTGGGCCGGCCGCTCGAACAGCGCCTCGGCGCTGCCCACCTGCACGGCCTTGCCGCGCGTCATGACCACCACCTCTTCGGCGAAGGTCAGCGCCTCGACCTGGTCGTGCGTCACGTAGATCAGCGTGAGCTTGAGCTCGCGGTGGATCTGCTTGAGCTTGCGGCGCAGCTGCCACTTCAGGTGCGGGTCGATCACGGTGAGCGGTTCGTCGAACAGCACCGCCGACACGTCGCTGCGCACCAGGCCGCGGCCCAGCGAGATCTTCTGCTTGGCGTCGGCCGCGAGGCCCGCGGCGCGCTGGTTGAGCTGGCCGCTCATGTCGAGCATTTCGGCGATCTCGCCGACGCGCTTCTTGATCTGGTCTTCGGGCACCTTGCGGTTGCGCAGCGGGAACGCGAGGTTCTCGGCCACGGTCATGGTGTCGTAGATCACCGGGAACTGGAACACCTGCGCGATGTTGCGTTCCTGCGGTGTGGCGCGCGTCATGTCGCGGCCGTCGAAGCTCACGCTGCCCTGCGAAGGCACGAGCAGGCCCGAAATGATGTTGAGCATGGTCGTCTTGCCGCAGCCCGAGGGGCCGAGCAAGGCGTACGCGCCGCCGTCGCGAAAGCTCATCTTCAGCGGGAGCAGCGCGTAGTCGCTGTCCTGCGTGGGGTTGGCGCGGTAGGCGTGGGCCAGGTCGAGATCGATGCGTGCCATGACTAGCTTCCTTTGCGCCATGCCGGCGCGAGCGCCAGCTTTTCGCTGGCATCGAACACATAGGCTTGCGACGCGCTGAAGTACAGCGTGATCGAAGCGCCCAGCTCGAAGCGGTGCACGCCGGTGAGCTGCGCCACCAGTTCGCCCACCGCCGTGTCGACGTGCACGAAAGTGTCGGAGCCCGAAATTTCGGCCAGCTCCACCTTGCCGGGCAAGGCGATGTCGCCCTCCCCCGCGTTCACGTTCAAGGCACTCGCACGCAGGCCGACCGTGACCGTGCCCGACACGCTTTCAGGCAAGGCCAGCGCCAGCGCCGGGCCGCCCGCCAGTTGCACGCGGCCGGCCGCCGCCGTGCCCGCCAGCAGGTTCATCGGCGGATCGCTGAAGGCGCGCGCCACGCGCAGCGACTGCGGCGCGTGGAACACCTCGGCGGTCGGGCCGTATTGCAGCAGCTCGCCGGCGTCCATCACGGCCGTGTAGCCGCCCAGCAGCAACGCCTCGCCGGGTTCGGTGGTGGCGTAGATGACGGTCGAGTCGCCGGTGGCGAAGAGCTGCGTGAGTTCTTCGCGCAGGCCTTCGCGCAATTTGTAGTCGAGGTTGACCAGCGGCTCGTCGAGCAGCATCAGCGGTGCGTTCTTGGCGAGCGCACGCGCCAGCGCCACGCGCTGCTGCTGCCCGCCCGACAGCTCGGCCGGCAGGCGGTCGAGGAACATGCCGATGTGCAGCTTGTCGGCCAGCGCCCTCACGCGCGCATCGATGTTCGATTCGCCGCGCAGCTTCAGCGGCGAGGCGATGTTGTCGAACACCTTGAGCGAGGGGTAGTTGATGAACTGCTGGTAGACCATCGCGACATTGCGCTCGCGCACCGGCGTGCCGGTGACGTCCTTGCCGTCGACCAGCACACGCCCGGTGCTGGGCGTGTCGAGCCCGGCCATGAGGCGCATCAGGCTGGTCTTGCCGGCCTGCGTGGCGCCGAGCAGCACGGTCACCGCGCCGCTTTGGGGCGCAATGCTCTGCTCGTAGAGCCAGGTTTGCGCGCCGACCTTCTTGGTGACGCGCTCCAGAGTCAGCTGCATCAGCTCACCTCCACTTCCACGGTGTCGTTGTTGTTCTTTGCGTTGGCCTGCAGCCAGATCGCCACCTGCTCGCGCTCGGCGGGCGTGTAGTGCAGGCCGAGCTTGGTGCGGCGCCAGAGCACGTCGTCCGAGCTCACGGCCCATTCGCGCGCCTGCAAAAAGCGCAGCTCGCGCTCGTACAGGCCGGGCGCCACCTCGGCGCCCATGTCGGCCAGCGATTGCGCCTCGCCGATCAGTTCGGCCACGCGTGCGCCGTAGCCGCGCGCCAGCCGCAGCGCGACCTGGGCGTCGAGCCAGGGGTACTTCGCCTGCACGGCCGCCACGAAGCGGGCGAAATCGTCGTCGGGGCGCTTGGGCGCGCCGATCCAGACCGACAGGTCGCCGCCGGCCAGGAAGGCACCGTCGGTCCAGGCCGGGCGCTGCGCGCCCGACTGGCCGAGCATCTTGCCGACCTCGTCGGCCGCGTCCTCGGCCAGCTTGCGGAAGGTGGTGATCTTGCCGCCCCACACCGACAACAGCGGCGCGGCGGTGGTGTTCGACTCGAGCAGGTAGTCGCGCGTGACGGCCGAGGGGTCGCCCGAGGCGTCGTCCAGCAGCGGGCGCACGCCCGAGTAGGTCCAGACCACGTCGGCCGGCACGATCGCCTTGTCGAAGTAGCGGCTGGCCTGGGTGCACAGGTAGTCGATCTCTTCCTGCGCGATGCGCGCGGCGCCGGGGTCGTCGCCGCTGATCTCGATGTCGGTGGTGCCGATCAGCGTGAACGCGCCCTGGTAGGGAATGGCGAAGATGATCCGCTTGTCGGGGTTCTGGAAGATATAGGCGTGGTCGTGGTCGAACAGGCGCGGCACGATGATGTGGCTGCCCTTCACGAGCCGCAGGCTCTTGGTGGCCAGCGCCTCGCCGCGCGCCGACTGGGCCACGCCGCGCAGGAAGGACTCGGCCCAGGGGCCGGCCGCGTTCACCACGGCGCGCGCGCGCACGGTGCGGTGCGCGCCATCGGGGCCTTCGAGCGTGGCGACCCAGCCGTCGGCGCCGCGCTGCGCATGGATGCAGCGCGTGCGCGTGAGCACTTCGGCGCCCTTCGAACGCGCGTCGATGGCGTTGAGCACCACCAGCCGCGCGTCGTCGACCCAGCCGTCGGAGTACACGAAGCCGCGCTTGTACTGTGCCTTGAGCGGCGCGCCGGCCGGGTGCTGGCGCAGGTCGATGCCGCGCGACGGCGGCAGCACCTCGCGCCTGGCGAGGTGGTCGTACATGAACAGGCCGATGCGGATCATCCAGGCCGGGCGCATCGAGGGGTCGTGCGGCATCACGAAGCGCAGCGGCCACATGATGTGCGGCGCACTCTTGAGCAGCACCTCGCGCTCCTGCAGCGCCTTGCGCACCAGCGAGAACTCGTAGTACTCGAGGTAGCGCAGCCCGCCGTGGATCAGCTTGGTGGAAGACGACGAGGTGTGCGAGGCCAGGTCGTCCTTCTCGCACAGGACCACGCGCCAGCCCCGGCCGGCGAGGTCGCGCGCAATGCCGCAGCCGTTGATGCCACCCCCGACGATCAGCACATCGCAATCGGTGGCGGGCTCGGCCGCTGGAGAGGAGAAATCGGTCACAGGCTGGAGGTCCGTAGGTTCGTGACTTTTGTCAGCAAAGGCCGAGATTGTATTTTCGCGTTTTTTCATTTGGATTCCTTTTGGCGCGATTTTCCTCCGAGTTTTCCCTTACTCAGCTTCGTTTTCTTTCGTTTTAAAGTGACGCGGCCTGTACCCTCGACCCCAGTCTTTCCGCTTTCCACGACGCCTCTGTGAACTCCAACCCGCGCCAGATCAACCTCCTCGACACCGTGCGCGCGCGCGGTTCGGTCACCGTAGAACAGCTCGCCGACATGCTGGGCGTCACGCTGCAGACCGTGCGGCGCGACGTGCAGCGGCTGGCCGACGCAGGCTTGCTCACGCGCTTCCACGGCGGCGTGCGCGTGCCCAGCTCGACCACCGAGAACATCGGCTACCAGCAGCGCGAAACGCTCAATGCCGACGGAAAAGCGCGCATCGCGCGCCGCGTGGCCGAGCTGGTGCCCAACGACTGTTCGCTCATCCTGAACATCGGCACCACCACCGAGGCCATCGCCAAGGCGCTGATGCGCCACACGGGCCTGCGCGTGATCACCAACAACCTGAACGTGGCGACCATCCTGAGTGGCAACACGGCCTGCGAGGTGATCGTGGCCGGCGGCTCGGTGCGCCCGCGCGACCGCGCCGTGGTGGGCGAGGCCACCATCGACTTCATCCGCCAGTTCAAGGTCGACATCGCGCTCATCGGCGTGTCCAGCATCGAGGCCGACGGCTCGCTGCGCGACTTCGACCTGCGCGAGGTGAAGGTCGCGCAGACCATCATTGCCCAGGCGCGCGAGGTGTGGCTGGCGGCCGACGCGAGCAAGTTCAACCGGCCGGCCATGATCCAGCTGGGCACGCTCTCGCAGATCGACCGCCTGTTCACCGACGCCGCGCCGCCGCCGCCCTTCCCCGACCTGCTGCATGCCGCGCAGGTGCGCCTCGAGATCGCGCGCGACAACTGAACCCCATCAGACTCATCGAATGACCACCTACCTGCTTGCCCTGGACCAGGGCACCTCCAGCTCGCGCAGCATCGTGTTCGACCGCGAAGGCCGCATCGTCGCCATCGCCCAGAAAGAGCTCACGCAGATCTACCCGCAGCCGGGCTGGGTCGAGCACGACCCGATGGAAATCTGGCGCAGCCAGCTGGCCACCGCGCGCGAGGTGCTGGCCAAGGCGAAGCTGCAGCCCGCCGATATCCACGCCATCGGCATCACCAACCAGCGCGAGACCACCGTGTTGTGGAACCGCGCCACCGGCCAGCCGGTGCACCACGCCATCGTCTGGCAGGACCGCCGCGCCGAACCGCTGTGTGCGCAGCTGCGCGAACAGGGCCTGAGCGACACCATCCGCGAGAAGACCGGCCTGGTGATCGACGCGTATTTCTCGGGCACCAAGCTGCGCTGGCTGCTCGACAACGTGCCCGGCGCGCGCGCCCAGGCCGAACGCGGCGAACTCGCTTTCGGCACGGTCGACAGCTGGCTCATGTGGCAGCTCACCGGCGGCAAGGTGCACGTGACCGACGTGAGCAACGCCTCGCGCACCATGCTCTTCAACGTGCACACGAACGACTGGGACGCCGACCTGCTGAAGGCGCTCGACATCCCCGCCGCGCTGATGCCGAAGGTGCAGCCCTCGAGCTCGCACTTTGCCGACACCGACGCCGCGCTGCTGGGCCACGCGCTGCCCATCGGCGGCGTGGCCGGCGACCAGCAGAGCGCCCTCTTCGGCCAGGCCTGCTTCGAGGCCGGCATGGCCAAGAACACCTACGGCACCGGCTGCTTTTTGCTGATGCACACGGGCGGCGCGTTCCAGCCCTCGCACAACGGCCTGCTCGTGACCAGCGCCGCGCAGACCGACGCGACCTCGCAGTACGCGATGGAGGGCAGCGTGTTCGTCGGCGGTGCCGTGGTGCAGTGGCTGCGCGACGGCCTCAAGGCCATCAAGGGCAGCGCCGAAGTGCAGTCGCTGGCCGAGAGCGTGCCCGACGCCGGCGGCGTGATGATGGTGCCGGCCTTCACCGGCCTGGGCGCGCCCTACTGGGACGCGGACGCGCGCGGCACGATCACCGGACTCACGCGCGGCACCACGGTCGCGCACATCGCGCGCGCCGCGCTGGAAAGCATCGCGTACCAAAGCGCCGCACTGCTGCAGGCCATGAGCCGCGACGCGGTGGCCGCGGGCGGCAAGCCCGTGGCCGAGCTGCGCGTGGACGGCGGCGCGAGCGTGAACGACCTGCTGATGCAGTTCCAGGCCGACCTGCTGGGCATTCCCGTGGTACGGCCCGAGGTGGTCGAGACCACCGCGCTGGGCGCGGCCTACCTCGCGGGGCTGTCGACCGGCGTCTACACCGACGCGCGCCAGCTCTCGAAGCTGTGGAAGATCGAGCGCCGCTTCATGCCGACCATGGGCCGCGCGCAGGCCGAGGAATCGATGGCGCGCTGGGAGCGCGCGGTGCGCCAGGCCACAGCGACCTGAGCGCCCTGGGCTTCACCAGCCCCAGAGGGAGCGCTTCAGCACCCAGCCGGTGGCGCCGCCTTCGTGGCGCACCTTCACCCAGTCGCCGCGGCGCTCGAGGGTGCGCAGCACGTCGCCGTACACGGCCTTCTTCACGACCGGGCTGCGCGCGCCGGGCGCGCGGCGCAGCTGCGCGGTCTTCGCCTTCACGACGTGGTGCGGCGTCTTGCTCGTCATCGAACGGAAGACCCAGGCCTTGTCGTTCTCGAAGTCGGTGACCCGCAGCCAGTCGCCCTTGCGGCCGATCACGCGCAGCGGATAACCCCGACTCACGGTCCAGTGCGCCTCGGCGCGCTGGCTGGGGGCAGTGCGCATGTTCAGGGTCTTGACCGCGACACTGACCATCTGCGGCTGCGCGGCAAAGGCGGACGGCAGCACCATCCACGAGAAGAAGAATGCAAGCAGGAGCGCGGGCAGTCGGCGGCTGAATCGGGCCATGGGGCGAGGGTTCCTTTCGAGAAGACACGGGATGTCCGGCAATGCCGGGCGAAGCCCCTCTGGGACCCTGAGCGCGAATAAGTTCCGCGGGGATATCCCTGAGGCGCCGCGCAAAGACCCCGCGAGGGTCGGGACACTGGACGCATGGCCGCAGGGTGCGGGGCAGAATTCGGCCGCCCCTCGACTCCCCGCGCCGCGCTTGACACATCCCGCCATCGACGCCCCGCGTCCTCCCTCCAGCGCCCTGCTGGCCTGTGGCGTGGTCGGCGCGACGCTGCTGGCGCTGATCGCGCTGGGCCACGACGGCCGCCGCATCGCCCAGCTCGCGGTGCTCGCCGCGCCGCCCGTGCTCTGGCTGCTGTGGCCGCTGCACAGCGCGCGCCTGCGGCGCTGGCGCACGGCGCTCGTGTGGCTCTGGGTGATGGGCTTCGGCCTGGACGCCGTGGTCCGCGCCTACCTGCTCGACACCTACCAGGCCGCGCCCGACAGCGCCATGGTGCTGGGCGCCGCGGCCAACACCAACGCACGCGAAAGCGCCGAGTACCTGCGCATGCACTGGCGCTCCGCCGTCGTCTGGTCGGCCGCGCTCGTGGCGGCGGGCCTGCTGGCAGGCCTGTTCGCGCGACGCGGTGCCACGGCGCCGCATGCGCGGCGGCCGTTCTGGGCGCGCTCGCTGCTGCTCCTCATCCTGCTCGCCGCTTGCGTCGCCTACGTGAGCAAGCCCTGGCGCCGGCTGCACCCGGTCGTCTTCTGGACCCAGTGGTCGCAGTCGCTGCACGACCAGCGCGCCGCCTGGGCCGACCAGCAGAAGACCCGCGATGCGCAGATGGCCCAGGCCCGGCAGATCGCACCGGTGATCACGCGCGAGGGGCCGTCCACCGTCGTGCTCGTCATCACCGACAGCATCAACCGCGACAACATGGGCCTGTACGGCTACGGCCGCCCGACCACGCCGCGCCTGCAGGCACACAAGGCGCAGGAGGGCGACCGCATGGCCGTGCTGCGCAACGCGTGGTCGGTCGACGCGAGCACCCTGCCCGCGCTGCGCAACATGTTCCATTTCGGCCAGCCCGCGAATGGAAACGACGGGAACAGCGGGAACGGCAACAGCCCGCCCCACCTGCTGGCCCTGGCGCGCGCCGCCGGCTACAAGGTCTGGTGGATCAGCAACCACGACGACCTCGCCATCGAGCAGCAGCACGCGCGCTACGCCGACGTGGTCGACATGGTGAACCGCACGCCGGGCCGCGCCAGCGCCTCGCTCGACGGCGAGATCCTCGACTGCGTGCAGGAGGCCTTTGCCGACACCAGCACCGAGCGCAAGCTCATCGTGGTCCACCTGATGGGCGCGCACCCGCACTACAGCCTGCGCTTTCCCGAGAACGCCAACCCCTTCGACGACAGCGTCGACGCGGTCGAGAACGGGCTCGTCAAGGACGGCCGCTCGGCCTGGGTGCGCCACTTCCGCCAGGAGTACGACGCCGCCCTGCTGTACCACGACTTCGTGGTGTCGGAACTGCTGCAGCAGACCCGCAGCACCGGCAAGCCGGAAGACTACCGCGCCTGGATGTACCTGTCGGACCACGGTCAGGAAGTCGGCCACGGCAGCGACCGCGCGGGCCACAGCCCCGCGACCGCCTCGGGCTACCGCATCCCGGCCGTCGTCTGGCGCAACCGCGAGCCACTGCCCACCGGCGCCGCCACGCAGCAGCCCTTTCGCGCGGACTGGGCCGGCTGGAGCCTGATGGACCTGCTGGGCATCCGCTGGAGCGGACAGAAGGCCGAGCGCAATGTGCTGGGCGACAGCTACCGGTGGCAGGCGCCGGAGATTCCGGTGGTGGTGGAGTCGTTTTCGCGCTGAAGCGCCAAAGCTGCCGACGGCCTGCGATGCAGCGCGCTCAAACGGCGTTGCCGTACATCACATCGGAGCGCAACACGTACTTGGTTCCGGATTCGATGGCGGCGCCTTCATGCCACGTGTCGTGGATGAACAGCAGGGCCGCTCCGGCTTCTGGCTTGACGCGGAACTCGCGAAAGTCGGTGTCGCCTCCCGTGAAGCCGTCGTTCAGGTAGACGAGCAGCGTGAGCTGGCTCGTCAGCCCGTCTTCATGCCACGGCCCGTCCTTGTGCATCTTGAAGCGCTGGCCGGGCGAGTATTTGTAGAAGCGAAGCTCCTTCGGCAGGCCCTTGGGCACCTGTCCAGCGACCTCGGGCAACACGACCTGCCCCAACCGAGCCCACAGCAGCTCGACCCATTCCGACGATGGCAGCATCGCGCGTTCGTTGTTGCGGATGGTCGGCATGGCCTTCGGTCCGTCGGCGGTGCGAACGCCGGCCGAGGCGAAACCTTCGCGCTCGGCCAGGGAGATCAGTTGCTCGCATTCTTCGGGCTCAAGAAAGCCCTCGATGGAAAAGGCCCGCGGCGAATAGGCTGTCACCCGCATAGGCACAGGCGCAGCGATCCGTTCGCTCAGTGCGCCGGCACCAGGAAGTCCTGACTGATGCGCCCGCCCAGTTCGTTCACCCGGTCGAGGAACTGCGTGAGGTAGGCGTGCAGGCCCGTCGCCAGGATCTCGTCGACGCGCGCGTACTGCAGGTCGGCCAGCAGCTTGCCGGCGCGGCGCTGCGTTTCGGCGCTCTGCTCGTTCTGCACCTTCGCCAGGTTGGCGACCACCTCGGCCAGGCTCGCGTGCAGCGAGCGCGGCATATCGGCGCGAAGAATCAGCAGCTCGGCCACGCGCTCGGGCTTGATCACGTCGCGGTACACCTTGCGGTACACCTCGAAGGCCGAGACGCTGCGCAGGATCGCGCTCCAGTGATAGAAGTCGTACTCTTGGTCTTCCTCGGTGGCGGCACCGAAGAATTCGCTGTTGAGCGCGTGGAACTTCACGTCGACCAGGCGCGCCGTGTTGTCGGCGCGCTCCAAAAAGGTGCCCAGGCGCGAGAAGTAGAACGCCTCATCTTGGAGCATCGTGCCCAGCGTGACGCCGCGCGACAGGTGCGAGCGGAACTTGACCCACTCGAAGAACTGGCCCGGGTCGCGCTCGAAATCGCCGGCGCGCAGCATGCGATTCACTTCGAGCCAGGTGGTGTTCTGCGTTTCCCAAGCCTCGGTGGTGAGCGCGCCGCGCACGGCACGCGCATTCTCGCGGGCGGCCTTCAGGCAGGAGACGATCGACGACGGATTGCTCTCGTCCTTGACCATGAACTCCATGACCTCGTTGGGCGTGATCTGGTCGTACTTCTTGCTGTACCAGGGCAGCAATTCGCTGATCGAGAGCACGCCCTGCCAGCCGTACTTGGCAACCTCGGCCGACTGCGGCAGCAGCGAGGTCTGGTAGTTGACGTCGAGCATGCGCGCCGTGTTCTCGGCGCGCTCGGTGTAGCGCGACATCCAGTAGAGGTGGTCTGCGGTGCGGGACAGCATCGTGGGTGCTCCTACTGCGATTGGCTTTGCGACTGCGTGGCCGCCTTCGGCTTGGCCGTGCGGTCCGCTTCGAGAATCCAGGTGTCCTTGGTGCCGCCGCCCTGCGACGAGTTGACCACCAGCGACCCCTCCTTGAGCGCCACGCGCGTGAGGCCGCCGGGCACCATCTGCACCTCGCTGCCCGAGAGCACGAAGGGGCGCAGGTCGATGTGGCGCGGCGCGATGCCGGCGTCGACGAAGGTCGGCGAGGTCGACAGGCTCAGCGTGGGCTGGGCGATGTAGCCGTCGGGCTTGGCGATGACGGCCTTCTTGAAGTCTTCGATCTCGGCCTGCGTGGCGGCCGGGCCGATGAGCATGCCGTAGCCGCCGGCGCCATGCACCTCCTTGACGACCAGGTCCTTCATGTTGTCGAGCGTGTACTGCAGCTCGTCCTTGTTGCGGCACATGTAGGTGGGCACGTTCTTCAGGATCGGCTTCTCGCCGAGGTAGAACTCGACCATCTTCGGCACGTAGGGGTAGATCGACTTGTCGTCGGCCACGCCGGTGCCCACGGCATTGCAGATCACGACGTTGCCCTGGCGGTAGGCGCGCATGAGGCCCGCGCAGCCGAGGGTGGAGGTCGGGCGGAACACCTCGGGGTCGAGGAAGTCGTCGTCGACGCGGCGGTAGATCACATCGACCCGCACCGGGCCGCGCGTGGTGCGCATGTAGACGAAGTCGTCCTTCACGAACAGGTCTTGCCCCTCGACCAGTTCCACGCCCATCTGCTGGGCCAGGAAGGCGTGCTCGAAGTAGGCGCTGTTGTACATGCCGGGCGTGAGCACCACCACCGTGGGCTCGGCCGTGGCCGGCGGCGCGCTGGCGCGCAGGGTTTCGAGCAGCAGGTCGGGGTAGTGGGCGACCGGCGCGATGCGGTTCTGGTTGAAGAGCTCCGGGAAGAGCCGCATCATCATCTTGCGGTTCTCGAGCATGTAGCTCACGCCGCTGGGCACACGCAGGTTGTCTTCGAGCACGTAGTACTCGCCGTTGCCCTGGGCATCGGGGGCGCGCACGATGTCGATGCCCGAGATGTTCGAGTAGACGTTGTGCGGCACGTTCACGCCCATCATCTCGGGACGGAACTGGGCGTTGTTCAGGATCTGCTCGGCCGGGATGATGCCGGCCTTGATGATTTCCTGGTCGTGGTACACGTCGTACAGGAAGCGGTTGAGCGCCGTGACGCGTTGCACCAGCCCCTTTTCCATGCTCTCCCACTCGTGGGAGGGAATGATCCGGGGCAGCAGGTCGAACGGGATCAGCCGCTCGGTGCCGGAGCCGTCCTCGTCCTTGGCGCCGTACACCGCGAAGGTGATGCCGACCCGGCGGAAAATCATTTCCGCCTCTTCACGCCGCGATCGCATCACCTCACCGGGTTGCTTCGCAAGCCATTGGTCGTAGCGCTTGTAGTGCTGTCGGATTGCAGCGCCCGCATAGGGGAGCTGCTCATACATCTCGTCGAATTTGTGCATGGAACGACCAATCTCCTTGAGCCATAGCTTAGCAAGTTCGAGGCCAGTAGAAGCCCTAGGTTTGGGCCCGATGCGAGGGCATTTCGCATTTCGGACCGTCATGGCATGCGGTGGCGCCAGTAGCGCAGGTCGTGCGCGCGTTCACACTTCACCTCGGCCGGCGCCGGGCTCGCCCAGTGGGCGGCGCCGCAGCGGGGACTGTCGATCACCCGCACGCCGCGTTCGACATAGCGCGCCACCACCTCGGGCGCGGGGTGGCCGAAGCGGCTGCGGTAGCCGGCCTGCACGAGCGCAATGCGCGGGCGCACGGCATCCAGAAAAAGCTCGCTCGACGAAGTCTTGCTGCCGTGGTGCGGCACCAGCAGCACGTCGGCCGCAAGCCCGGGCGAGCGCGACACCAGCGCGGCCTCCTGCAGCCGTTCGATATCGCCCGCCAATAGAACCGTGGCACGGCCGTTGCCGATGCGCAGCACGCACGACACGGCATTGGGCCGCGTGAAGCCGAGGTAGTCGCTGTCATAGGGAAACAGCACCTCGAAGTCGACGCCGTCCCAGGTCCAGCGCTGCCCGGCCTCGCAGCGGCGCGCGGGGCGCAGCGCCTGCAGCGGATGCCCGGCCTCGATGGAACTCAGCAGCGCCGCCTGCGGCTGCATGGCGAGCACGGCGGGGGCGCCGCCGGTGTGGTCGATATCGCGGTGGCTCAGCAGGAGCATGTCAAGCCGTTCGCCCCGCGCGCGCAGCAGGGGCACGAGCACGCGGTGGCCCGCGTCGCTGTCGAGCCCGTAGCGCGGGCCGGCGTCGTACAGCAGGCTGTGCGTGGCGGTGCGCACGAGCACCGCGTTGCCCTGCCCAATGTCGGCGGCGAGCAGGTCGAACTCACCCACGGCGGGCCGCGTCGGCTGCCACAGCAGCACCGGCAACAGCAGCGGCAGGCCGAGCGCGCGCATCGACCACGGCAGGCGCATCGCCAGCAGCACGCCACCCATCACGCCGCCTGCGGCCAGCCATGGCGGCGGCGCGGCCATCGACAGCGTGGCGAACGGCAGGCCAGCGAGCGCCTGCAGCAACAGCGCGAACAGCTTCACCGCCCCAGCGGCCACGTCCCACAGCGGCGGCACCGCCACGCCGAGCATCGCCAGCGGCGTGATCACCAGCGTCACCCACGGGATCGCGAGCGCGTTGGCCACCAGCCCGACCGCCGACACCTGCTGGAACAGCAGCAGGCTCAGCGGCGCGAGCGCCAGCGTGATGGTCCATTGCTCGCGAAAGAAGCGGCCCAGGCGCGTGAGCGCGCCCACCCGCCCCTCGCCCGGCACAGCCGTGGCGGAGGCGAACAGCACCGCCACCGCCACGAAGCTGAGCCAGAAGCCGGCCTGCAGCAGCGCCCACGGATCGGCGGCCACCACGACCGCCGCCGTCAGCAGCCAGACGTGCGGCCACGGCCAGCGCCGGCCGGTCAGGCGCAGCAGCGCCACGGCCGCAAGCATCCAGACCGTGCGCTGCGAGGGCACACCCCAGCCGCTGAAGAGCGCGTAGAGCGCGGCCAGCCCCACGCCGCCCGCGAGTGCGGCCTGTTGTGCGGGCAGCCGCAGCATGAGCCGGCTGCTGCGCCGCCAGAGCGCGCCGACCACATGCGCCGCGAACCACGCGAACAGGGTGATGTGCAGGCCCGAGATCGACATCAGGTGCGCGACGCCGGTGGCGCGAAACACGTCCCAGTCGGCGCGGTCGATGGCGCCCTGGTCGCCGGTGACCAGCGCGGCGATCACGCCGGCCTGGCGCCGGTCGTCCACGCGGGCGAAGACCGCATCGCGCACGGCCTCGCGCGCCCGCTCGATCGGGTGCCGCCACGTCGTACCCAGCAGGCGCGGCGCGGGGTCGCGCGCCCCGGCCCGCACATGGCCTTGGGCATGCACGCCCTGCTCCCACGCCCACAGCTCGCTGTCGAAGCCATGCGGATTGAGGTTGCCGTGCGGCGCGCGCAGGCGCACGGTCAGTTGCCAGCGCTGGCCGGCGTGCACCTCGCCCACGGTGCGCGCGACGGATGCGCGACGTTCGGCGGGCTGCTCCCACATCCCGCTGTACTCGCCGTACCAGGCGAGCGCGATGCGCGGCGGCACCGTCGGCGGCGCCTCATCGGAGGCATCGGCCCACTGCGCCGTCTCCACATCGAAACGGAAGCGCGTTCCGATCTCGCCGGGCTGCGGCATCTGCGAGACCACGCCTGTGAGCCGCAGGTCGCGCCCTTCCAGTTGCGGCTCCAGCGCCCCGTTTGCATAGGCCGTCGCGCGCCATCCGGCGAGCCCCGCGCCGGCCATCGCACCGCAGGCCAGCGACAGCATCAGCACGAACAGCCGAGGCCCACGCCACCGCCACAACAGCCATCCACCGCCGAGCCCCGCCAGCAGCAACGCGACGTAGACACCCGCCGCCCACAACAGCGGCTGACGCAGTTGCACCGCCGCGCCGAGCAGCGTACCGCCCAGCGCAACGAAGGCCCCCGACCCACCCGCGACAGCCTCGGACGCACGCCGCGACTGCCCTCCCCACACCCCGGAATCCATGATGCAAACCCTCCCCCAACCCACGCTCGATGGCGCGTTAATTGCTTGGCAACTGGGCTAGTATGCGTCTCACCAGAGACATCTTTTCGATGCAACCTCGCTGCACTGCACGCCCCTACGCATGTCCATCCACGCCGCACTCCACCACGTCACCCACTACACATACGACCGCCTGGTGCAGTTGGGCCCGCAAGTCGTGCGACTGCGCCCCGCGCCCCATTGCCGCAGCAATGTGATCTCGTACTCGCTGCGGGTCGAACCGGCCGAGCACTTCGTCAACTGGATGCAGGACCCGTTCGCCAACTACCAGGCGCGGCTCGTGTTCCCCGAGAAGACGCGCGAGTTCAAGGTCACGGTCGACCTCGTGGTCGAGATGGCGGTCTACAACCCCTTCGACTTCTTCCTGGAGCCGCAGGCCGAGAACTTCCCCTTCAAGTACACGGCCTCGCAGGCCGAAGAGCTGGCGCCCTACCTCGTCACCGAGAAGCCCACGCCGCTGCTGCAGGCCTACCTCGACAGGATCGAGCGCAAGGAACAGCGCACCATCGACTTCCTGGTCGGCATCAACCAGCAGGTGCAGAAGGACGTCAGCTACCTCATCCGCATGGAGCCCGGCGTGCAGACGCCGGAAGAAACGCTGAGCAACGGCAGCGGCTCCTGCCGCGACTCGGGCTGGCTGCTGGTGCAACTGCTGCGCCACTGCGGCCTGGCCGCGCGCTTCGTGTCGGGCTATCTGATCCAGCTCACGCCCGACGTGAAGGCCCTCGACGGCCCCAGCGGCACCACGGTCGACTTCACCGACCTGCACGCCTGGTGCGAGGTGTTCCTGCCGGGCGCCGGCTGGATCGGCCTGGACGCCACCTCGGGCCTGCTCGCCGGCGAAGGCCACATCCCGCTGGCCTGCACGCCCACGCCTTCCAGCGCCGCGCCCATCGAGGGCGGCGTCGACGAGTCCGAGGTCGAGTTCAGCCACGAGATGAAGGTCACGCGCATCTACGAATCGCCGCGCGTCACCAAGCCCTACACCGAAGAACAATGGGCCGAGGTGCTCGCGCTCGGCGACGCGGTCGATGCGCGCCTCGTGGCCGGCGACGTGCGCCTGACGATGGGCGGCGAGCCCACCTACGTGGCCACCAGCGACCGCGACGCGCCCGAATGGAACACCGACGCGCTCGGCCCCACCAAGCGCGGCTACGCCACCGAGCTCGTGCACAAGCTGCGCGCCGAGTACGGCCAGGGCGGCTTCCTGCATTTCGGCCAGGGCAAGTGGTACCCGGGCGAGCAGCTGCCGCGCTGGGCGCTGTCGATCTTCTGGCGCGCCGACGGCCAGACGCTGTGGCAAGACCCCGAGCTGTTCGCCGACGAACGCTTTCCCACGCACTACACGAGCGAGGACGCGCGCCGCTTCACCACCGTGCTGGCGCACAAGCTGGGCCTCACCGAGCGCTACATCCAGCCCGGCTACGAGGACACCTATTACTACCTGTGGCGCGAACGCCGCCTGCCGGTGAACGTCGACCCCTTCGACTCCAAGCTGGACGACGAACTCGAACGCGTGCGCCTGCGCCGCGTGTTCACGCAGAAGCTCGACGCGGTGATCGGCTACATGCTGCCCATCGAACCCGGCAACGCCAACAGCGACACGCCCGCGCTCGCCGGCCCCGGCTGGAAGACCGGCCCCTGGTTCCTGCGCGACGACCGCCTGTTCCTGATCCCGGGCGATTCGCCCATGGGCTACCGCCTGCCGCTCGACTCGCAGCCGTGGGCGAGCAAGGGCGACTACCCCTACCTCATCGAGCGCGACCCGACCGCGCCGCGCGCCGCGTTGCCCAGCGCGTCCGACTACCGCGCGCGCTATGCCACCGCCACCCCGGTGGCCGGCGCCGACCTGGGCGAGGTGCCCTACACCTTCGGCACGCCGCCCGTGATGGCCGCGTCGCTGCGCATGCAGAGCCCCGGCGATGCGGCGAAGGGCGATGCAGCAGCTGCTTCTGCCGATGCCGCCACGCCCGCCACGCGCCAGCCGCTGCGCGGCGAATCGGCCCACTGGGTCACGCGCACCGCGCTGTGCGTCGAGGTGCGCGACCCGCGCCGCGCCAACGGCCCGGCGGCCGAGAAAAAGGGCAGCGCCTCAGGCGTGCTCTACGTCTTCATGCCGCCGCTGGCACGCCTGGAGGACTACCTCGACCTCGTCGCCGCCGTCGAAGCCACCGCGCAGCAGCTCGGCGTGCGCATCGTGATGGAAGGCTATCCGCCGCCACGCGATCCGCGCCTGAAGATGCTGGCCGTGACGCCCGACCCGGGCGTGATCGAGGTCAACATTCACCCGGCCCACAACTGGAAGGAACTCGTCGACCACACCGAGTTCCTCTACAACGCCGCGTTCGAGACGCGCCTGTCGGCCGAGAAGTTCATGACCGACGGCCGCCACACCGGCACCGGCGGCGGCAACCACTTCGTGATGGGCGGCGCCACGCCCGCCGACAGCCCCTTCCTGCGCCGGCCCGAGCTGCTGGCCAGCCTGCTGCTGTACTGGCACAACCACCCCTCGCTGAGCTACCTGTTCTCGGGCATGTTCATCGGCCCGACGAGCCAGGCGCCGCGCGTGGACGAGGCGCGCAACGACCAGGTCTACGAACTGGAAATTGCGCTGAAGGAGATCGCCAAGAACCGCGAGATCTACGGCCAGAACATGCCCGCGTGGCTGGTCGACCGCACGCTGCGCAACATCCTGATCGACGTGTCGGGCAACACGCACCGCAGCGAGTTCTGCATCGACAAGCTCTACTCGCCCGACTCCAGCACCGGCCGCCTCGGCCTCCTGGAGCTGCGCGCCTTCGAGATGCCGCCGCATGCGCGCATGAGCATCGCGCAGCAGCTGCTGATCCGCGCGCTGGTCGCCCGCTTCTGGGACGCGCCCTACCAGGCGCCCGTGACCCGCTGGGGCACCGAGCTGCACGACCGCTTCCTGCTGCCGACCTTCGTCAAGATGGACTTCGACGACGTCATCAGCGAGATGCGCCAGGCCGGCTTTGCCTTCGATGCCGACTGGTTCGCGCCGCACTTCGAGTTCCGCTTCCCGCTCGTGGGCCAGATGCAGTCGATGGGCGTGGAGCTGTCGCTGCGCAACGCGCTGGAGCCCTGGCACGTGATGGGCGAGGAAGGCTCGGCCGGCGGCACCGTGCGCTATGTCGATTCGTCGCTGGAGCGCATCGAGGTGCGCGTGACCGGACTGAACGAAAGCCGCCACGTCGTCACCGTCAACGGCAAGGTGCTGCCGCTGCAGCCCACGGGCGTCACCGGCGAATTCGTCGCGGGCGTGCGCTACAAGGCCTGGAACCCGCCCTCGGCGCTGCACCCGAGCATCCCGGCCCACGCACCGCTGACCTTCGACCTCGTCGACACCTGGATGAAGCGCTCGCTGGGCGGCTGCCAGTACTTCGTCGCCCACCCGGGCGGCCGCAACTACGACACCTTCCCGGTCAACGCCTACGAGGCCGAGAGCCGCCGCCACTCGCGCTTCACGCGCACCGGCCACACGCCGGGCCTGCTGCGCACGCCGCCGGCCACCATCGAGCTGCCGGGCAGCCGGGAGTTTCCGTTCACGCTGGACCTGCGGCGCTGAGGCTCGAGGTGGGCTCTGTTCGTGCGGGGCGCTTATTGCTTGCCGCGCGCCTTCGGAGCCTTCTTCTCATCGGGCGTCACAAAGCCGATGGGCCGCCTGGGCGGATCGGGTGGCGTCGTCAGCGCCTTGATGGCATCGAAGACCTGACGCAGCTGGTTGCGCGTGTTGCTGCTGAACGATTCCTGCCGCATGTCGATCAGCTCGGTCTTTTCTTCCAGCTCGCTCAAGCGCCTGGCCAGGTCCTGGTGCGTGGTGACCAGCGCCCGTACCCGCACGAAGGTGCGCATGATCTCGATGTTGACCGCAATGGCGCGCGGGCTGCCAAGCACCGAGGACAGCATCGCCACGCCCTGCTCGGTGAACACGTAGGGTGCCGTGCGTCGGCCGCCACGGCCGGTGTTTGAGGTCACAGTTTGTGACCTCAAAGCCGCCCACTCCTCAGGCGAAAGCTGGAACATGAAATCGGCCGGAAAGCGCTCGGCATTGCGCTTGACCGCCTGCACCAGCACCTTGGTCTGCACGTCGTAGAGCACCGCCAGATCGGAATCCAGCATCACGCGCTGCTCTCGCAATGACAGGATGCGGCTCTCGATATGTGGTTGCAGCGGTGAGTTGGGGGATGCCGCGCTCATGTGAAGAGATGAATTGGTTTTTTTTGATTATGGCTACCGCTGTTCATGTACGGACCTTCGACGCCTTCATTTCGCCTCGCGAGACGGTGCGCGGAGGCCCCGGTGACGGTGATGTGACAATCTCCCCCCTGTGGAACCCCTGAACGAATCCCTGTTCGACGCCCAGGCCCCGGAGCATCCGGCAGCGCTGGCGTCTTCGCTCGCGCCGGCGGCCCTGCCTGGGCATTTCGACGAATTGCGGGGACAGGCGACGCCCGCGGCGCCCTCGCGGCCGGTGGCGGGCGCGGCCCCGGCGCCCGCCGCGGCCCCACTGCTGTACGACGCCGCCGAGGAGCGACCGGCTCCGTCGCAATCGCAATCCCAGTCACAGTCCTCCTCGCAATCACAGGCACAGGAACCTTCACCCTCCGGCGACCAGCCCCCGCTCACCCCCGCCTGGAACGCCTTCTTCGAACAGCTCGGCCCCGGTGGCATCAACGACCTGCCGCGGCGCGCGGTCAGCCTGGAGCGGCAGATCCGCGACAACGGCGTCACCTACAACGTGTACGCCGACGCCAACGGCCCGCAACGGCCGTGGTCGCTCGACCTGTTCCCGCTGATCGTCTCGCCCGAGAGCTGGGCCCAGATCGAGGCCGGCGTGCAGCAGCGCGTGCGCGTGCTCGACCGCGTGATGGCCGACGCCTACGGCCCGCAGCAGCTGCTGGCCGAGGGCCTGCTGCCGCCGGCGCTGGTGCGCGGTCACCCGGGCTACCTGCGCGCGCTGCACGGCGTGAAGCCGGCGGGCGACACCTGGCTGCACATCGCCGCCTTCGACCTCGCGCGCGGCCCCGACGGCAACTGGTGGGTGGTCTCGCAGCGCACGCAGGCGCCTTCGGGCCTGGGCTACCTGCTGGAGAACCGGCTCGCGATCACGCGGCAGTTTCCGCAGGCCTTCGAGGCGCTGCAGGTGCAGCGGCTGGCCGCCACCTACAGCGCCATGATGGAAGGCCTGCAGCGCATGTGCCCCTCGGGCTCGCCGCCGCACATCGCGCTGCTCACGCCGGGCCCGTACAACGAGACCTACTTCGAGCACGCCTACCTGGCGCGCTACCTGGGCCTGACGCTGGTCGAGGGCAGCGACCTCACGGTGCGCGACCAGCGCCTGTACCTGAAGACGCTGCAGGGCCTGCGCCCGGTGCACGGCCTCATCAAGCGGCTCGACGACCAGTTCCTCGACCCGCTGGAGCTGCGCCCCGACTCCACGCTCGGCGTGCCCGGCCTGCTGCAGGCGATCCGCGCGGGTAACCTGCTGGTGGCCAACATGCCGGGCTCGGCGTTCCTCGAATCGCCCGCGCTGCTGGGCTTCCTGCCGGGGCTGGCGCTGCGGCTCATCGGTGAAAAACTCAAGCTGCCGGCACTGCCGACCTGGTGGTGCGGTGAACGCGCCTCGCTCGAGGCCGTGCTGCCGCAGCTGGGCGAGAGTGCCATCAAGCCGACCTACCCCGGCTTCCAGGGGCGCTCCAGTTTCGACGCCGTGTTCGGCAGCCAACTCGGCCGCCGTGAAATCGACGAATGGGCCGGCCGCATCGTGCGCGAGGGCGACGTCCACACGGTGCAGGGCTACCTGCCGCTGTCGCAGATGCCGACCTGGGCCAGCGACCTCGGCCCCGGCCACATCGCGCCACGCGCGCTGATGCTGCGCGTGTTCGCGGTGAGCGACGGCCCGCAGTCGTGGCGCGTGCTGCCCGGCGGGCTGGCGCGCCTGGCGGGCCCCGATGCGCAGATCGCCTCGATGCAGCGCGGCGGCAGCAGCGCCGACGTCTGGGTGCAGACGCACGGCGAGGTCGACCGCACCACGCTGCTGCAGCCGCACGCCACGCCGGCCTCGCTCGCGCGGCACCGCGCGCCGGTCACCAGCCGCGCGGCCGAGAACATGTTCTGGCTCGGCCGCTACACCGAGCGCGCCGAGAACGCGGTGCGCCTGGCGCGGCTCACACTCAACCTGCTGGGCAGCGAAGACCAGTCGTCGCGCCCGCTGCTCGAATGGCTGCACCGCATGGCGGTGCGCAATGCACTCGTGCCCGCCGAGGCGCCGAGCGCGCCGCAGTCACGCCGCGTGTTCGAACGCGCGTTGATCGCCGAGCTGGGCGACGTCGACCACGGCGGCAGCGTCGGCTACAGCCTGCGCAGCATCCGGCAGGCCGCGGCGGCCGTGCGCGAACGGCTGTCGCAGGACAACTGGAACCAGATCGTGCGCGCCGAAAGCGACTTCCTGCGTCGCGCGGCCGAACAGGCCGGCGAAGGCAGCTTTGCCGCCAGCGCCGCCCTGCGCGCGCTCGAATCCGCCAGCACCGCGCTGGCCGCCATGACCGGCGCGCAGACCGACCGCATGACGCGCGACGACGCCTGGCGGCTGCTGTCGATCGGCCGCCACATCGAACGGCTGGGTTTCCTGTCGAGCGCGCTCGAGGCCGGCTTTGCCAACGGCGCCGTGCACGAGGTGAGCGGCTTCGAGGCGATGGTGGCGCTGTTCGACAGCACCATCACCTTCCATGCGCGCTACCAGCAGCGCCGCGACGTCGCCACGCTGGTCGACCTGCTGGTGCTCGACGCCGAGAACCCGCGCTCGCTGGCCTGGGTCACGCAGACCTTGCGCGGGCGCATCGCGCGGCTCGCGGGCAGCGCGCCGGGCAAGCTCACGGCCCTGTCGTACGAGCTGCCCGACCCGGCCACCTGGACGCTCGAACACCTGTGCGCGGCCGGCCCCGGCGCCGACTACCCCGCGCTGGTCGAACTGCTCGCCACCTGCGAGACGGCGGCGTACCACGTGTCGGACGCCATCGGCACGCGCTACTTCACGCTCACCTCGGAATCGCTGCGCTCCGTCGGCGCCTGATTCCACAGATACACACAACGATATTTCGAAGGAGGCATTTCCATGTCCGGCATCGCTCTCAACCGCCGTCTCACTCTGACCGCCGCCAGCCTCCTGGTCGGCCTCGCGCTCGCCGGTTGCGGCAAGCAGGAACCCGCCACGCCCGCAGCCGCCTCGGCGCCGCCGCCCGCTGCCGCGCCGCGCGTGCTGGTCGTGGGCACCGACGCGGCCTACACGCCCTTCGAATCGCAGAACGAAAAGGGCGAGGTCGTGGGCTTCGACATCGATGTGGTGAAGGCCGTCGCGCAGAAGGTCGGCATCGAGGTGAAGTTCGTCAACACGCCGTGGGAAGGCATCTTCAACACGCTCGAGCTGGGCGACCGCGACCTGCTGGTGTCGGCCATCACCATCACGCCCGAGCGCCGCCAGACGATGGACTTCTCGCAGCCCTACTTCGAGGCCCGCCAGCTCATCGCGGTGAAGAGCGACTCGACGGTTGCGAAGTTCGACGACATCAAGAAGCTCAAGGTCGGCGTGCAGAACGGCACCACCGGCGACGAGGTCGTGGGCAAGCTGCTGGGCAAGTCGAGCACCGACATCAAGCGCTTCGAGTCGACGCCGCTGGCGCTCAAGGAACTCGAGGCCGGCGGCGTGCAGGCCGTGGTGGCCGACAACGGCGTGGTGGCCCATTACCTGGCCAACAACCCGGGCGGCGGCTTCAAGACCGTGAGCGACGCCGGCTTCTCGACCGAGCAGTACGGCATCGCCGTGAAGAAGGGCAACGCCGAGCTGCTGGCGAGGATCGACAAGGGCCTGGCCGACATCAAGGCCGACGGCACCTACGCCAAGATCTACGCCTCGCACTTCGGCGCCGAGTCCAAGTAAACAGCGAGCCGCGCGATGCTGCTGCACGTCACCCACGAAACGCGCTACGCGTACGCGCCGGCGGTCGAGACGGCGCAGCACCTGGCGCACCTGCGCCCGCTGGCCACCGCCTCGCAGGAACTCGTGAGCCACCAGCTCACGATCGACCCGGCGCCCGCGCAGCGCAACGAGGTGCCCGACCTGTACGGCAACACGCGCGCCTTCTTCGCGCTCGAGACCACGCACGACCACCTCATCGTCACGGCCGAGAGCGTGGTGAAAACGTCGGCGCCCGTGCTCTCGCCCGCCGTGGCGCGCGAGCTGCCCTGGGAGGCCGTGCGCGAGCGCTTCCGCTTTCGCAAGGACGCGCCGTTCGACCCCGCCTCGGAGTTCGTGTTTCCCTCGCCGTACGTGCCGCGTCACGACGACTTCGTCGCCTACGCGCGCGCCAGCTTCGTGCCCGAGCGTCCCACCTTCGACGTGGCGATGGACCTCACCGAGCGCATGTACCGCGACTTCGCCTACGACGCCGACAGCACCGAGATCAACACCCCCGCCGTCGAGGCCCTGGCGCAGCGCAAGGGCGTGTGCCAGGACTTCGCCCACATCCTCATCGCGTGCTTTCGCGCCATGGGCCTGCCGGCGCGCTACGTGAGCGGCTACCTGCTCACGCAGCCACCGCCGGGCCAGCCGCGCCTGGTGGGCGCCGACGCCTCGCATGCGTGGGTGTCGGTGTATTTGCCCGGCGAGGGCGAAGGCCCCGAGAGCGCAGGTGGCTGGGCCGACTTCGACCCCACCAATGGCCGCCAGCCCGGCGAGGACTACGTCACGCTCGCCATCGGGCGCGACTATTCCGACGTCTCGCCGATGCGCGGCGTGCTGCATGGCGGCGCGCGCCACACGCTGCATGTCGGCGTGACCGTGCAACCCGTGGGGGAAGTGGTGCAGCTGCCGGCGTCGGCGGCGCAAACACAGACACAATCACCCCCGTCATCGTCATCACCATCCTCAGATCAGGAGTCTCCATGAGCGTTTACGACAAGCTTTCCAGCCTCGGCATTTCCCTGCCCCCGGTGTCCGCACCTGCCGCCGCCTACGTGCCCTTCGTGCAGACCGGCAACCTCGTGTTCCTGTCGGGCCACATCGCCAAGAAGGACGGCAAGGTCTGGGTCGGCCAGCTCGGCGCCAACATCGGCACCGACGAAGGCAAGCAGGCCGCACGCGCCATCGCCATCGACCTGCTCGGCACGCTGCACGCGGCCGTGGGCGACCTGAACAAGGTCAAGCGCATCGTCAAGGTGATGAGCCTCGTGAACTCGGTCGGCACCTTCACCGAACAGCACCTGGTGACCAACGGCGCCAGCGAGTTCTTCGCCGAAGTGTTCGGCCCCGAAAAGGGCGCGCATGCACGCAGCGCCTTCGGCGTGGCGCAGATCCCGATGGGCGCCTGTGTCGAGATCGAGCTGATCGCCGAGATCGGCTGATCTTCTTCGGGGCGGCTCAGCCTCAATGAATGAGCCGCCCTCCGTTTCCGATCATTGAAAGCGTCACCGGATGCGGACGCACCCCGGGATCGTCGCCACTCGACACCGGAATCCCCTCGATCTCACGCCGCAGCATCAGCTTCATGGCGTCCTGCATCGAGCGACGTGGTGAAGCGGCCAGCGCCGTGCGCGCTGCCTCCACCGTCACCATCGCCACCACGTACCCTTCCAGCGAAAAGTAGCTGAACTCGTCGCGGCCCATGTGGCTGCGCATATCCTGCTGGTAGCGCTGCACCAGCGGCGACGTTGCCAGCCGCGGGTTGGGCATGACCTGCGAGATCACCGTGCCGCGCGCCGCCGGCCCCACGCTCTTGGCGAGCACCTCGCCGTTGACGATCGAGAGCATGTACGGCGTCGGCCTCGCAACACCACTCTCTGCCGCCAGCCCCGACAGCAGCTTCACCCCACACGGCGTCACGCACAGCGCGAACAGCGCATCGGGCTTGGCCGCGCGCACGCTCGCGGCCAGCGCGGCGCCGTCCATTTGCGCCAGCGCCACGCCCTGCTGCCCCACGAGTTCGATGCCCGCGCCGCGCAGCGCGACCTCGAGCGCGGCAAAGGCGTCGCGCCCCAGCCCGTCGTCCTGCCAGACCGCGAACACGCGCCGCTGCCGCACCGACACGGCCTGCGCGACCAACTGGCGCACCTCGTCGGCGTAGCTTGCGCGCAGGTGGTAGATGAGCGCGCGCTGCGCGCCGTGCAGCGCCGAGGCACCGGTCATCGCGCCGATCAGCGGCGTGCCCGCCTCGCGCATCGTCGGGTAGGCCGCGTCGATGTGCGAGGTGCCGGCCGACAGGCCCAGCGCGTCGACCTTGTCCTGCACCACCAGCTGGCGGATGTTCTGCGTGTGGCGCTCCACCGAGTAGCCGTCGTCCAGCGCGCGCCACACCAGCTTGTGGCGCCCGAGCAGGCCCTCGCGCTGCACGCGCGCCAGGTAGGCGTCGATGCCGTCCTTCACGTTGCGCCCGGCCTCGCCGAGCGGCCCGCTCAGCGGCAGCGACTGCCCCACCACGATCTCGTCGGCGCGGCCCGGCAGGCCGAGAAAGAGAAGACCCAGAAGCGCAAGCCAGCGGTAGACCATCGTGGTGTCGTCCTTGCCGGCGTCGCCGGCCGTGGGGCAGCCTGAAGCAGGCGGGCCCCGATCTTGGCGGCGCACCATGCGCGGCGGCCATCGGACATTTCCGGCCGGCGCTACGGGGAACCCTGCTGCTCGCAAACCCTCGGGCGCGGCCGTGCGGCGCGGCCCGCGACCTATCATGCAGCGCGCCACCGCCCGCCCCCATGACAGCACCCGCCCGCGAGAGCCTGCAGGACATGCCCTTCGACACCATCGTCGAACAGGCGGTGGCGGGCATCTACGTGATCCAGGACGACCGCTTCGTCTACTGCAACGCGACCTGGGCCGCCATCGTGGGCTACACCGCAGAAGAAATGACCGGCATGTCGCTGGCCGAGATCGTGCCGCCCGACTTCGTGGAAGTCGTGCGCTCGCGCATCCGCATCCGGCTGGCGGGCAATCCGCCGAGCATGCACTTCATCACGCGCGGCCTGCACCGCGACGGGCGCGTGCGCTTCGTCGAGGTCCATGGCTCACGCATCGAGCACCGGGGCCGCCCGGCCGTGATGGGCGTGGGCGTGGACGTGACCGACCGCGTGCGCAACGAAGAAGAACGCCAGCGCTCGCGCGAGCAGCTGCAGGCCCTGGCCGCCTACACCGCCAACAAGCTCGAGGAACAGCGGCTGGCGCTGTCGCGCGACGTGCACGACGTGCTCGGCGGCATGCTGACCTCGATCAAGATGGACGCCACGCGCATCCAGCGCCGCGCCGACAACCCCGAGGTGCAGGCGCTCACGCAGGGGCTGATCGCGCTCACGCAGCAGACCATCGACACGGTCAAGCAGATCTCGGAGGCACTGCGCCCCAGCGCGCTCGACCACCTCGATCTGTCGGTGGCGCTGGCCCATGAGCTGCAGGCCTTCACGCGCCGCTCGGGCGTGCTGCATTCGCTGGACACCGACGCGCCCGCGCTGCGGCTCGCGCCCAAGCAGGCCACCGCGGTCTACCGCATCTTCCAGGAAGGCCTGACGAACGTCCTGCGCCACGCGAAGGCGCAGCGCGTGGACGTGCGGCTGCGCGTGGACGGCGAGCGCCTGCGGCTCGCGCTGCACGACGACGGCTGCGGCTTCGACCCCGACGCGCCCGAGGGCAGCGCGCTGGGCCTTCTGAGCATGCGCGAACGCGCGCGCGAGATCGGCGGCGAGCTGCACATCCACGCGGCGCCCGGCGCGGGCACGCGGCTGGCGCTGAGCGTGCCGCTGCTGCAGCCGGAGAGCGGCCCGGCATGATCGACATCCTGATGGTCGACGACCACACGATCTTCCGCTCGGGCCTGCAGCGGCTGCTGCTCGACGAGACCGACCTGCGCACCACCGCCGAGGCCGGCAACGGCGCCGAGGCGCTCGAGCTGGTGCGCCAGCGCCGCTTCGACGTGGTGCTGCTGGACATCAACATGGAAGGCCGCAACGGCCTGGAGGTGCTGGCCTCGATCCGCGCGCTGCAGCCCGCGCTGCCGGTGCTCATGCTGTCGATGTACGCCGAGGAACAGTACGCGCTGGTCGCCATCCAGGCCGGCGCGCGCGGCTACATCGCGAAAGACGCGGAGCCCGCCGAGCTGGTGCGCGCGATCCGCTGCGTGGCGGCCGGCGGCCAGTACCTGAGCGCGCGCGCCGCCTCGCAGGTCAGCGGCCAGCTCGAAGGCCGCGACGACCGCCCCGCGCACCAGCGGCTCACGGTGCGCGAGCACCAGATCATGCTGATGATGCTCAAGGGCCTGTCGCTCACCGCCATCGGCGACGAGATGCTCATCAGCGTGAAGACCGTGAGCACGCACCGCAGCAACATCCTGGACAAGCTGGGCGTGGCCAGCACGGCGGAGCTGGTGCTCTATGCCGTGCGCCACGGGATCATCCAGTAGATCGATCGCTTCGGAAACTCAGCGTGTGCCGCCGCGCAGCGGGTCGACGGACTCGGGCAGCGCGTTGAAGTCGATCTGCTGGAACAGGAACTCGCGCTGCTGCGGCGACAGCAGCGAATAGCGCGGCCAGAAGAACAGGTAGTCGTCGGCCGACATGCGCGGCTGGTTGTCGAAGACCATGCGCTTGCTGCACAGCAGGCACACGAAGTTGGTCCAGTTGTTCCAGGTCGTCTGGCCGTCGAACATGCGGCTCGGTGCGCCGTAGCGGGCAAAGCTCGCCGCGTGGCCGATGAACTTGTCCGACAGCGCCTTGCGGCTGCCTGCGTTCGCGGAGCTCCAGGCAAAGCGCATGAAGTTCGGCTCGTCGGTCACGAAGTTGCCGAACAGCGCCGCCACGTCGATGCCGTGGAACGCACCGAAGGTGTCCTTCCAGGGCTGCGGCGTGTCGTCCCAGTTGTAGTTGTAGCGGTAGATGTCGCCGTTCTGCAGGCGCAGCACGCGGATCACGTTGTCGATCACGTTGTCCAGCGCGTAGCTGATCACTTCATGCGTCTGCGTGTAGATCGGCCGGAACTCGGGCTTGATCAACTGGTTGAAGGTGACGCTGCCGGGCGCCGCGTAGTTGCTCAGGTTCCACAGCTCCTGCTGCGAGGGCTGGCCCATGCCGAACAGGAAGGCGAAGTACGAGCCCTCGTCGTGCGTGGAGCCGATCATCAGCGGCATCTTGTTGTAGTTGCCCGCCAGCAGGCCGGGCAGCCCGCTCGCGCGGATCACGGTGCCGTCGGTGAAGTGGCCCGGCACCACGGGGCTGGGCGTGAACTTCATGATCTGCGCCGCGCTCGCACCGCGCAGCAGCGCGGCGATGTCGGACTGGCTCATCGTCAGGCGCTGCGCCGCGGCCTGCAGCGTGGTCGAGGCGCGGCCGGTGTCGACCAGCAGGTTGTCGATGAGCGAGTCGGCCGCCAGCGTGCCCACCACCGGCGGGTACGCATTGGGCACGCCCGACATGCACAGTGCGCGGTGGAACTTGCCGTCGGCCAGCGGCGACTGCAGCAGGCCCCAGGTGTTGATGCAGCCGGCCGACTGGCCCGCCACCGTCACCTGCCCCGGGTTGCCGCCGAAGGCGCGCGCGTTGGCCTTCACCCAATCGAGCGCGCGCACGAGGTCCAGCGTGGTGAAGTTGCCCGAGTCGTCCAGCGCGTTGCCGGTCTTCATGGCCGGGTGGTTCAACCAGCCCAGCATGCCCATGCGGTACTGCACGGTGACCACCACCATGTTGGCCTTCTGCGCCAGGTAGGCGCCGTCGTAGGCCGGCTCGCGTGCCGAACCCTTGGTGTTGCTGCCGCCGTGGATCCAGAAGAACACCGGCAGGTTCTCGGCGCTGGAGTTCGGCCGCCACACGTTCAGGTACAGGCAGTCTTCGGTGCCCACGGGCTGGCCGAAGGTGGCCGGGTCGGGCTCGCCGAAGGGGTTGCCGACCTGCGCGCACATGCCGGCCAGCGTGGTCGCGGCGCGCGCGCCGCTCCACGGCTGCGGCGGCTGCGGGGCGCGCCAGCGCAGGTTGCCGACGGGCGGCTGCGCGAAGGGAATGCCCAGGAAGGCGTGCGTGTTGTTGGCCGCGACCTTGCCGTAGATCTGGCCGGCGTCCAGCGTGCGCGTGAGGCTCTGGTTGTAGGCGGCCAGCGCGGGCGCCGCGAGCATCGCGAGCGCCCACAGGGCCGTGGTGCGAAGCAGCAGGCGAACGAGGCCTGCGAGAGAACGGGAGCGGTGCATGGTGGTTGTCTCCTCGAGGTGGATGCGGCGGGCTCTGACGGCCTCGGTCATGCATCGATTCTCGTTAGCACCCTGCCCCGCCCGCCTCGGTGTCATCGCAGGGGGGCGGCAAGAATCCTCCGATTGACATCCGGCCCGCAAAGGGCCATGCAACGCGGGGCGCGGCTACTTGCGCTTCCAGCTCGCCACGGTGATGTACACGCCGGTTTCCTTCGCGTCGCGCAGGCGCACGCTGTAGCGGCCCGCGCCGTCGGCGCCGTTGAAGACGACCTCGCGGCCCTCCTCGTCCAGTGTCGCGCCCTTGGCGAGTTCGCGGTAGGCGTCGACCAGCTTGGCGATCGGCTCGTAGCTGCGCAGCGTGACCTCGGCGTCGGGCAGCCGCGCCTCGGGGCGCTGGGCGCTCTGGTAGGCCGTGCGCATCGGCAGGCCGGCCAGCCCCTTGGGCAGCACGATCTTGCCGGCGCTCGCGGTGCTGTTCACCTCGGCCGTCTGCACCAGCAGCGGATGCAGCGACGCCGGGAAGCCCGGCGGCAGCTGCTCGGCGCGCCAGCCCGGCACGCCCGGCTGGCCGGTGATGTACTCGACGCTGGCGATCTTCTGCGCGGCGGCCACGTCCGCCGGATCGTCGCTGTCGGCCATGGCCGCGAGGAACGACGGCAGCTGCTTGCTCCAGGCCACCAGCGGCACGGCGTCGGCCTGGCTGGCACCGGCACGCTGGAAGACCGACAGCACGGTCTGCGGCAAGGGGTTGCACACCTTGGGGTCGTCGCGCTTGGCAGCCGCGCGGCAGTGGCCGTTGACCAGCCCCACCGCCTGCACGCGGCCGTCGGCGTCGATCAGCATCGCCGCGCGCTCTTCACCATGGCCGCCGCCGCTGACCGACGCGATCACCTGGCGGCCGTCGGGCCACACGGTGCGCGTGACGTCGAACTTCGAGCGCATGCCTTCGAGCAGCTGCTGCGCGATCAGCGTGTCGGGTTCGGTGTAGCTGCCGCGCGCGTAGCCGACCAGGCCGATCACGGCGCTGCGGATGCGCGTCTGCTCGCTGAGGCGCAGCGTGGGCGGCGGCAGTTCGGTCGTGACGGGGCCGGCCGTGTCTTGTGCATGGGCTGCGAACGCGCAGGCGAGCACCAGCGACGCGAGCGCCGCCGGAATCAACTTCTTCTTCATTCGGAAATTTCCACTTCGATGTTCGTGATCGCGGGCATGTCGCGCGGGACCGTCGTGCTGACGGAGAAGCTCAGGCCGTTGCGGCTGCCGGCGATGAAGCCGTCGCTGGACTCGATGTCCTTCAGCGGCGGCGACAGCTGCTTGTAGAACGCCAGCACCTGCTGCGGCGTGTCGACGGTCTGCAGGCGCAGCACGCGCTTGGCCTTGGCGTCGCTCAGCGCGTCCTGCGCGGTGCCGTAGATCAGCGCCTTGGGGTACAGCGGCACCTGCGCGGAGAAGGCCTTGTTGGGCCGCACGATGGGACGCGCCGTGGTGCGCGCGGCGTCCATCGTGACGTACTCGGTCGTGGCGATCTTCTCGCCCACGCCCTCACCGCCCTGCATGCGGTCGGGCACCTGCTGGCTCCATGCGACCAGCGGTTGCGCCTTGGTGCGGTCGAGGCCGGGACGCAAGAAGATCGAGAGCACGGCATGCTGGTCGTCGAGGCAACCGCTCGACGACGAGTCCTTGCCGCAGCTGCGATGCACCAGTGCGGCGGCCAGCACGTCACCGCTGCGGTCGTCGACCAGCACGGCCGCGCGCTCGCCGCCGTCGTAGGGCCGGCGATACGACGAAAGCAGTCGTTGGCCGTCAGGCAGCGCCTGCTGCTTGCGGTCGGGGCGCGAGGCCAGGCCCGAGATCAGCTGCTCGGCCAGCAGGCCTTCGGGCCAGTAGTACGAGCCCGACGCCATGCCCGCGAAGCGCGTCACGGCAAGGTCGAGTGCGGGGGCCTGGGATGTTTCCGGGGCGCGCTCGTGATGCGGCACGAGGACCAGCTGGGGTGTCGCGGTTTGTGCGACGGCGCCGAGGGAAGAGAGAAGAAGAAAAGCGAGGAAAGCGGAACGCGGTCGAAGGTGAGGCATGCAAAAAAGAAAGCGAACGATGCGGCTTGCCCGATGTTTGCGGACAAGTGTGTCGTTTCATTCTAGAAGGCGTTCATTGCCAAAACGCCTTGCCTCTCATCGCCGCGGCGATCGGCTCACGGTGTGACCGCGAGCTTCGAACACAGCAGCCGCATCGCAGCGCCGATCGGTGCGATCACCGGCACCTCGAAGCGCGGCGCGAGCGCGAGCGCGGCTTGTCCGAGCGGACCGCCGCCGATGATCACGGCCTGCGCGCCATCGTCGTCGATGCAGCGTTGCACGGCCTGCGCCAATGCCTCTTCGAGCGCCTTCGCATCGGCCGCGAGCGCACGCGGATCGCCCTGCGTGAGGCGGATGCCGCTGAATTGCGCGCGCAGCCCGAGCGCGGTGGCGCGCGCCTCGATGGGCGCCACGAGATCGGGCGTGACGGTGGCGATGCCGAAGCGGCGGCCGCCCTCGCCCGCCGCGAGCATCGAGGCTTCGGCGATGCCGACCACGGGCACGCCGGCCTCGCGCCGCAGCAACGCCACGCCGGGGTCGCCGAAGGCGCTGACGATCACGCCGTCCCAGCCCTCGCCCGCCGCCGCGCGCCACACCTTCAGCACCTCGAGGGCTGCCGCGTTCAGCTCGTCTTCGTTGACGATCATCGGCGGGCCCTGCACCGCCGTGCGGCCGGTCACGCGGCAACCGACGGGCGCTTCGGCGGACGCGATGCCGACCATCATCTCGGTGGTGGAGACGGAGGCGTTGGGGTTGATGAGCAGGATGTCGGGCATGCGGAAAAACGCTTTCTTTGGAGATCGTTCGGTGCGCGGTTCAGTTCGAGCGGGCCAGCGTCGCACCCGGTGCGCGGTCTTCAGCCTCGGCCTCGCCGGGCAGCGGCAGCGCATCGGGCGACTGGCCGTAGGTCTCGGGCACGCACTGCACGCTGGCCACGAACACCGCGTACATCGCGGCGGCCAGGCCGAACACGCCGACCAGCCCGAAGCTGTCGAACAGGCGGCCTGCCACCAGCGGCATCAGCGCGCCGGCGGCCGTGCCCGTGGCCAGGATGAAGGCCGTGCCGAAGGCGCGCACGCGCGTCGGGTACAACTCGGGCGCGAAGATCCAGATGGTGGTGTTGAGCAGCAGCACGAAGAACTGGAACACCGCGCCCGCAATGAGGATCACGACGATGCTCTTGGCCACGAAACCGATGGTCAGCGCCGCGAGGCAGGCGCACACGGCGCCGGCCGTCAGCACGCGCTTGCGCGGAAAGTGAAAGCCCAGCAGCGAGGCCGCGATGGCACCCAGCAGGCTGCCGCCCTGCATCACCATCGTGAACAGCAGGCTCTTGGACATGCTGTAGCCCAGCGTCACGAGGATGGTCGGCATCAGCGTGAGCACCGAGATCTGCGCGCCGTAGGTCATCCAGATCGTGATGCACAGCGGCACCGTGCGCCGCGCCAGCGCGCCGCGGAAGTTCTCGGTCACGCGCACCTTCGGCCGGCTGGCCTGCGCCAGCGTGCCGTCGTCGGTGATGTATTGCTGGGGCGCCGCCGGCTTGCCCGACAGCCGCCCCGAGGCAAGACGCGACAGCACCGCGTTGGTCTCCTTCACGCGGCCTTGCGACAGCAGGAAGCGCGGCGTCTCGGGGATGTAGCGGCGATAGAAGGCGCCCAGCAGCGCCGGCACCATGAGGCAGGCGAACAGCCAGCGCCAGGCGTTGTCACCGGGGAACATCCAGAACACCAGCAGCCCGAAGCCCGGCGCCAGGAAGTTGCCGAGCCCGCCCGCGCCCACGTTCACCATGCCCACGGCCGTGCCGCGGAACTTGGTCGAGCAGAACTCGGCCAGCATGGTCACGGCAATGGCGATCTCGCCGCCCAGCCCGAAACCCACCACCGCGCGGCCCAGCGCCATCACCGTGAAGTTGGGCGCCATCGCGCAGATGCCCGCGCCGAGCGTGAACAGCAGCAGGTCGATCGACAGCATCACGCGCCGGCCGTAGCGGTCGGCGATGAAGCCCGAAATGATCCGTCCGATGGCCGCGCAGGCAAAGGTGACGGTGTTCAGGAAGCCGATGTCGGAGGCGCTCAGCCCCCACTGCTCGCGCAGCATCGGGCCGACGATGCCGACCGCGTTCTGCTCGAAGGCATCGAACAGGCAGCCGATGAGGATCAGAAAAATGATCGTGTGGTGCGAACGCGTGACGCCGATGGTGTCGAGCGCGCGATCGAGCTCCGCGACTCGGGGCGAGTCGGGCCCGGAGGAGAGTGCAGGTCCAGCCATGGAAAAACCCCTTGAGAAGGAATGAAGTGCTTGCTTGCGCGGTGCAGCCCGGTGTCGCGGATCGCATCGTAGGCGGCATCGCGCCTGAATGGCATATGGATTTCACCTACTTTGAATAGTTGAAATTCAAATTTCATTCAGTTGCGAGCGTTTGCAAGCTTCATGCCGGGTGTTTTTCAGGCCTGGAAGACGGGTTCTCCGGGGTCTGGCTGAAAAGCGGCGCCCGAGCGCACCTGCAGCGTGCGCTGGCGCACCGCAGGCGTGCGCCGCTGTCTAGGAACTCGCCGCGCCGGCCAGCGCCAGCAGCTCGTCGACGTCCCAGTGGTCGTCCGCGTGCCCGCCGTACTTGACGGCGACCACGGTGCCCCGCGCGTCGATGAGCACGTCGGCCGGCAAACCCGTGATGCCGTTTTCCGCCTTCCTGTAGAAGCGGCCCGTCGCGAGCACCCAGCGCAGGCCGCTCCAGAAGACGCGCGGATGCAGGAACGCCAGCCGCGAGGTTTCCACGCCGAAGCGCCGGTAGTGCGCCTTGGCGGGATCGGCCACGCAGTCGAACGGCAGCTGCGCCTGGTACTTGCGCATCTCCTGCGCGGACGAGTGAAAGAGCACGACCTCGCGGATGCCCGCCGCCGCCAGCTCGCCCTGCCTTCGGGCGAAGGTCAGCAGATGGAAGTTGCAGACCGGGCAGCCCGCGAAGCGGCGAAACTGCAGGTGGACCCAGCGCGAACCGGCGTCCGGCAGCTGCAAGGGCTTTCCGTGGATCGTTTCCAGGGCCGTGGCGGGCACCACATCGCCGGGCGAGAACTTCATCGAGGGTCCTTGAAGAAGGGTTGCGAAGACGCCGGGCCGGGTGGCTGGAAAGCGTCTTCCTTTTTTAAGTACACTGTACGTTTATTACTTTACAACCTCTTCGAGAACGGAGTCAAGCGTGGGACGTCCCGCCAAATTCACCCGTGAACAGCTCCAGCAGGCCGCGCTGGCGCTGGTCGACGCGGACGGCCTCTCCGGCCTGACCATGCGCGCGCTCGCTGGCCGGCTGGAAACCGGCGCGATGACGCTCTACAACTACGTCTCGCAGCGCGAGGAGCTGGAGATGCTGGTGGTCGAGGCGGTGCTGGGCAAGGTGCGCTGGGAGACCGACGACCGCCTGCCCTGGCACGAAGCGCTGGAGGACATCGCGATCGCGCTGTGGCGCGTGATCCGCGACCATCCCCATGTGATTCCCCTGATCCTCACGAAGCGCAGCCGCTCGCCCGCGGTGTTCGAAGTGACCGAAGCCCTGCTGCGCACGCTGGCCCAGAGCGGCCGCAGCGGCGCCCGCCTGCTCGTGGGTTTTCGCGCCGTGTCCGCGCTCATCATGGGTGCCGCGCAGGCGGAGCTCGCCGGGCCGCTCACGCTGCAGGCCGACGAATCGCCCGACGACACGATCGCGCGCTTCCAGGCGCTGCCAGCGGACCGGTTTCCGCACCTGATCGAGATCGCCACCGCCGCCACGGCCAGCGATGCGGAGACCGAGTTCCGGGCGAGCCTGTCGCTGCTGATCGATGGCCTGCGCGCGGACGCTCCTGCGGCGCAGGCCTGAAGCCGCTCAGGCCAGGGCCAGCACCTCGACCTGGTCCAGCGCGCGCGACGCGCCGCCCAGGCGCGTCGCCAGGTGCTGCGCGCGCTTCAGGTACAGGTGCGCGTCGTGCTCCCAGGTGAAGCCCATGCCGCCATGCACCTGGATGGCCGTGCGCGTGGCCTGCTGCGCGCCTTCGATGGCGGTGAACTCGGCCGCGGCGCAGGCAAAGCGCCAGTCGGGCAGGCCGCCGTCGAGCGCGGCAGCGGCGTAGCGCACGGCCAGGCGCGCGTTGTCCACGCCCATCCACGAGTTGGCGAGCTGGTGCTTGATGGCCTGGTAGCTGCCGATGGGCTTGCCGAACTGCACGCGCTCGCGGGCGTAGGCGCTGGCAAGGTCGAGTGCGGCCTGCGCGACGCCCACGAGTTCCGCCGACAGCGCGACGCGGTGGGCGGCGCGCACGCGGGCACGTGCTTCGGGGGCGATGGGCAGCGTCTCCCATGCGAGTGAAGGCGTGGGAGCCGCCGGCGCTTGTCGCAACGTGGGATCGAGCGCATCGGATGCCGCGCCCTCGGGCATCGGCCGCAGCGCGACGCGCAGCGGCACGGTGTCGTCATGCCAGCCCTGCACCACCACGAGGTCCGACGCCTGCCCTGCGTGGTCGATCCAGCCGCCACCGTCCGCGATGCAATGGAAGGCGCGCTCACCCGCCATCGCCGCGCGCACCCAGTCGCGCAACGCATCGGGCGGTGCGTCGCCACACGCCTGCAGCCACAGCGGCAACAGCACGGCGCTGCCAGGCAGCGGCAGGTTCAGCAGTTGCTGGCCTGCGGCCTCGGCCACGATGCAGGCCTCGCTCATGCCGAGCCCCAGGCCGTCGTGCGCCTCGGGCACCAGCAACGCCATCCAACCCATGCCGGCCATGTCGGCCCACAGCGACTGCTGCGTGGCATCGGTCCAGGGCAAGGCGTGCCGTGCGCGCACGAGCGGGTGGTGGTCGGCGAAGAAACGGTGGGCCGACGCGTGCAGCATCTGCTGCTCGTCGTTCAATGCGAAATCCATGGCGGGTCGTGTCGTCGTCTTCAATCAGTTCTTCGGCAGGCCCAGCATCTGCTCGGCCAGGATGTTGCGCTGCACTTCGGAGGTGCCCGCCAGGATGGTTTCGGCGCGCGTCCACAGGTAGTCGCGCACCCAGGCCGCGGCCTGCGGGTCAGCGCCCGTGGGCTCGGGGCCGGCCAGCGCGCGCTCGTCCAGCACTTCCATGGCGGTGGCGAGCAGCTTCTGGTGCGACTCGCTCCAGTGCAGCTTGGTCGACGAGCCCTCGGGCCCCGGCGGCCCGCCGCGCATCGCGTGCGTGAGCGCGCGGTACGACTTGAGCTTGAGCACATGGCTGTCGACCGCCAGCCGCGCGAGGTCGCGCCGCAGGTGCGGGCAGTCGAGCGCGGGGCGTCCGCCCCTTTGCACGCTGGCCGCCAGCCGCGTGAGCGCACCCAGCTCCTGCGTGAAGCGCACCTGGCGCGGAATGAAGTAGGTGCCGCGCTCGAAGCTCGCGGCCGCCATCGCCAGGCGCCAGCCGCCGTTCTCCTCGCCCACGAGCGCATCGAGCGGCACCTTCACGTCCTCGAAGAAGACTTCGTTGAAGTCCGACTCGCCCGTGATCTGGCGGATGGGCTCCACGCGCACGCCGGGGCTCTTCATGTCGACCAGCAGGAAGCTGATTCCCTTGTGGCGCGCGGCCGCGGCGTCGGTGCGCGCGAGCACGAAGCAGTGGTCAGCAATGTGTGCGAACGAGGTCCACACCTTGTGGCCGTTGAGCACGTAGTGGTCGCCGCGCCGCTCGGCGCGCGTGGACAGCGCTGCGAGGTCGGAGCCCGCGCCGGGTTCCGAGTAGCCCTGGCACCAGATCTCGCGGTTGCTCAGGACTCCCGGCAGGTAGCGGGCCTTCTGCGCCTCGCTCGCGAAGTGGATCAGCGTGGGCGCCAGGATGCCGTGGCCGATGATGTTCACGCCCAGCGGCGCGCCGATGCGGGCCTGCTCCTCGTGGAAGATGGCCTGCCGCGTGAGCGGCCAGGCCTTGCCCCCGTGTTCCTCGGGCCAGCCCAGGCCCGACCAGCCGGCCTGGCACACGTGGTCTTCCCAGGCGCGGCGCCAGGTCAGTTCGTTGGCGTCGGGCGCGCCGCCGGGCCATGCCGCGACGAAGCGCGGATAGTGCGTCTCGAACCAGTCGCGCAACGTGAGGCGGAAGGCTTCGTCTTCGGCCGAATAACCCACTTGCATGCTTGTCTGCTTTCTCGTTCTTGCGTGGTGATGACTGCGGTCAGTCCGCTTTCGCGCCCGAGTCTTTGATGACCTTGGCCCACTTGACGATGTCCTTGCGCAGGAAGGCGGCGAACTCCTCGGGCTTGTTGCCGATGATGTCCAGGCCCAGGCTGCGGAACTTGTCCTTCACCTCGGGTTCCTTGAGCACTTCCTGCAGCTCGTCGTGCAGCTTGTTCACGACCGCTGCAGGCGTCTTGGCCGGTGCGACCACGCCCAGCCACGGCATGGCTTCGTAGCCGGGCAGGCCCGACTCGGCGACCGTGGGCGTGTCGGGCAGCGACTGCGAACGCTGCGCCGTGGTCACGGCCAAGAGGCGCACCTTGCCGTCCTTGATGAAGGGGCCCGAGGACGCGTACGCGTCGAACATCACCTGCAGCTGGCCGCCGATCATGTCGGTGAGCGCGGGCGCGCTGCCCTTGTACGGGATGTGCTGCATCTTCACGCCGGCCACGCTGTTGAAGAGCTCGGCCTCCAGGTGCGTCGACGTGCCCGCGCCCACCGAGCCGTAGTTGGCCTTGTTGGGGTTGGCCTTGAGCCAGCTCACGAGCTCGCCCACGTTCTTGGCCGGAATGCTCGGATGCACCACCAGCACGTGCACCACCGAAGCCACCTGCGAGACCGGCGCGAAGTCTTTCACCGGGTCGTAGTTGACCTTGCTGTACAGGCTGGGCGCGATGCCCAGCGACGAGGCCGCGAGCAGCAGCGTATGGCCGTCGGGCGCGGCCTTGGCCACGTACTCCGAGGCGATCATGGTGCCGGCGCCGGGCTTGTTCTCCACCAGCACGGGCTGGCCCAGGCGCTTGTGCAGCCGCTCGGCGAGCAGGCGCGACATGATGTCGGCCGCGCCGCCGGGCGAGAACGGCACGACGAGCGTGACCGGCTTGGTCGGGTAGGTCTGCGCCGCGGCGGGGCCGCCCGCGAGCGCGGCGGCGGCCAGGGCCACGCAGGCCAGTGCTTTCTTGAACATGGGATGTCTCCTGTCTCTGTCGATGGTTGTGGTTGTGTCTACGAAGCCAGGACCAGCGCGTCGAGCGCGCGCACGCCCTGGCCCTGTTCCTTCACGAGCAGCGGGTTGACTTCGACCTCGTCTGCCTGTTCCTGCAGCGCCAGCACGGCGCGTGAAAACCCGGCGATGGCGCGGCACGCGGCCTCGACGTCGCCCAGCGGCCGGCCGCGATACCCCGTGAGCAGCGGAAAGGCCTTGAGCTCGCCCAGCATGTCGCGCGCCATGGCTTCGTCGACCGGCAGCACGCGGTGGCTCACGTCCTTGTACAGCTCGGTGAGCACGCCGCCCAGGCCCACGGTCAGCGTCATGCCGAACACCGGGTCGCGCGTGGCGCCGAGGATGAGCTCGGCCTGCCCTGCTTCCATCTTCTGCAGCAGCGCGCCGGCGATCTGCGCCGTGGGCGCATAGGCGCGCGCCGAGACCATCACCTCGTCGAAGGCCTTGCGCACCTCTTGTGCATTGCCGAGACGCAGGCGAACGCCACCGGCCTCGGTCTTGTGTGCGATGTCGGCACTGAGCACCTTCAGCACGACCGGAAAGCCCAGCCGCTCGGCCACGGCCGCGGCTTCGTCCGCCGTGCGCGCCACGGCCTCGTCGACCGGCTGCACGCCGAACTCTGCGAGGTAGCGCTTGGTGGTGTGCTCGTCGGCCCGCCCTGCCAGCGCGGCGCGCGCGGGCGCGGGCTGGCTGCGCACCTGCAGCCAGGGGTTGTGCTTGCGCCGCTCCTGCCACAGCAGAAAGGGCGACAGCGCCGACACGGCCACGCCGATGTCCTCGAACACGGGCACGCCGCCCGCGCGCAACTGCTCGCGCGTCTTCGCTGCACCGGTGTCGATGGCGACGATCAGGCGCGGGTGCTTGTCGGCCACGGCGCACAGGTCGTCGGCCATGCGGTCGAGCATGTAGCCCGGCGCGTAGACCACGATGGCGTCGATGGCGTCGGACACGGCCAGCGCTTCCATCGCGGTGCGCACGAAGCCGGGGTCGTTCACCACGTTGCCCGTCACGTCGACCGGGTTGGAGACCATGCCGTAATCGGGAATGCCGGCGCGCAGCTGGTCCTGCAGCGGCTGCGGCAGCGTGGGCACGTCGAGCCCCTGCCCGATGAACTTGTCCGCCAGGATCGCGCCCAGCGCGCCCGAGATGGTGATGATCGCCACGCGCTTGCCCGCGCTGCGGTGCCGGTAGCCGGCCAGGTGCGCGAGCTGCGCCATCTGCGCGAAGTCGTGGCTCTGGATGATGTTGAGCTGGCGAAACGCCGCCTGGTAGATCTGCTGGTCGCCCGCCAGCGCCGAGGTGTGCGAGCGCACGGCCTCGGAGCCCTTCTCGGTCTCGCCGGCCTTGTAGAGGATGAGCAGCTTGTCGCGCCGCACGAACTCGGCCGCGGCCTCCATGAAGCGCGGGCCGTCGCGCAGCTCCTCGATGTAGCCGATGCCCACTTCGGTGGCGTCGTCCTGCGCCAGGTATTCGAGGTACTGCGCGAAGTCCACGCAGGCTTCGTTGCCGGTGTTGATGAAGTGGCTGAAGTCCACGCCCAGCCGGCGCGCAATGGCGTACACCGCGGCGCAGACGTTGCCGCTTTGCGTGAGCAGGCTCACGCGGCCCGGGCCCTGCTGCATCGGCGCGGTGCTGAACACCGAGGCGAAGTTGGTGTGGGCCTGCGTGTTGAGGTTGGCAAAGCCCATGGCGTTCGGGCCCGCGACCACCATGTCGGTGGTGGCCACGAAGGCCTCCAGCTCGGCCTGCAACGCGGCGCCCGCGTCACCGGCTTCAGCAAAGCCCGCTGCATACACGATGACGGCGCGCACGCCGCGCGCCTGGCAGCGCTTCAGCATCGGCGTGACCTCGCCCGCGGCCAGCGCGAGCACCACCAGGTCGGGCGCGGCGGGCAGCGCTTCGAGGTCGGGCCAGCAGCGCAGGCCGAAGACTTCTTCGTACTTCGGATTGATCGGGTAGATCGCGCCCCGGTAGCCGAATGTCGTGAGGTGCGCGAGCGGCATGCCGCCGATGCGCGCGGCATTGCCGCTGGCGCCGACCACGGCGATCGAGGCCGGGTTCAGCAGGGGTTCGAGACGGTGCAAGGTCATCTTCGTTCAGGCGGAGGCGGGGTTCTTCTGGATGGCCGAGGCCAGGCCGCGGTCGCGGGCCGTGAGAAAGCCCTCGCTCAGGTGCGAGAGCTGGTGCGTGTCGAAGTGCGCGGCCAGCGCGGTGCGCAGGCCCTGCGCATCGAGCGTGCGGTTGATCGAGCGCTTGATCAGGCGCAGCCCGAACGGCGGCGCCTTGGCGATCTGCTGCGCGAGCGCCAGCGCGGCGTCGGCCAGTTCGGCATCGGGCACGACGCGGTTCACCATGCCGATGGCATGCGCCTCCTGCGCCGACAGCTTGCCGCCGGTGTAGAGCATTTCCTTGGCCTTGCGCGCGCCCATCACCCACGGGTGGATCAGCACTTCGGTGGCCGCCGCGCCGAGCGTGTGGCCCACGGGGTCGCTGAAGAAGGCCGACTCGCCCGCGACCACCAGGTCGCACATGTTGGCGATCATGAAACCGCCCGCCACGCAGGCGCCCTGCACCTGTGCGATGGTGGGCTTGGGAAAGTCCCAGATGCGCATCGAGTAGTCGAAGTAGCGCAGCTCTTCGTAGGCCCAGCGCTCTTCCACGGTGAAGTTCGCGCGCTCGGCCTGCGCCTGCTTGAGGTCGTGGCCGGCCGAGAAGTGCGCGCCCTTGCCGCCGAGCACCACGGCGTTCACCGTGTCGTCGCGCGCGGCGTCGTCGAAGGCGGCCATGAGCTCGTCCAGCATCTGCTGGCTCTGGGCGTTGCGCTGGGCATCGCGGGCCAGCAGGATGCGGCGCACGGCGCCGTGGTGTTCGATTTCGAGGGTGTCGTACGCCATCGTGTGTCTCCGGGTCTGTGTCTGGGGCGGGGGCAGTTTAGACTTCTAAATTCCTGCATCCCAAACATTACCTTCCATTTCTCCCACTATATGGACGAACCCAGAGAGACCGCCGGCGCCCAGAGCCTGCGGCGCGCCCTGCAGCTGCTGCGCCTGCTGGCCGAGCACCACGAGGAAGGCATCAAGCTCACCGAAGTGATCGCCGCCTCGGGGCTGGAGCGCTCCACCGTGCACCGCCTGCTGTCGTGCCTGGCCGAGGAGCAGTTCGCCGAACGCGACCCCGACGGCAAGGCCTACCGCCTGGGCATCGACGCCATGCAGCTGGGCTTCGCCTCGATGCGCCGCGTGCCGCTGGTGGACTCGTGCCGCGCGCTCATGCAAAAGCTCGCGCGCATGTCGGGCGACACCGTGTTCCTCGTGATCCGCCAGGGCGACTACTGCGTGTGCCTGCACCGCGAGGAAGGGCACTTTCCGGTGAAGGTGTTCACCACCGACGTCGGCGGGCGCCGCCTGCTGGGCTTGGGCGCGGGCGGGCTGGCGCTGATGGCCGAGCTGTCTGACGCCGAGATCGACCGCATCCTCGAGCGCCACACCGCCGAGTACGCGCAGGCCGGCTTCACCCGCGAGCGCATGAAGCAGGCCGTAAAGCGCACGCGCGCGGCGGGCCATGCGGACATCGTGGACACGCTCACCGAAGGGGTGTCGGGCGTGGGGCGCACGTTCGCGGCGTCGGCCACCACGCTGGCGGCGATCAGCTTCGGCGCCATCACGCCGCGGCTGCCGCCGGCGCGCAAGAAGGAGATGGCGCAGTTGTTGAAGGCGCAGTTGCCGCGCAACGAAGCGGCGAAGTAACCGGCGCGGGAGCCGCGCGGCCTCTTACAGCTCGCCGTTTTCCTCGTGCCCCAGCTCGATCGCCGCCAGCCGCTTGCGCCCGGCCGAGCCGGCGGCTTCGATCACCATCGTGGCGATCAGGTCGCACACGCCCATCACGGCCGCGTGGTTGTCGAGCAGCCCCGGGCCGCGGCAGTCGCATTGCAGCGACCAGGTGGCACCCGCGAAATCGGGCGAGGCGCGATCGCTGATGTAGACGATCTTCGCGCCGACGCGCTGCGCGCCTGCGAGCAGGGTGTCGAGCTGGCGGGTCTGGCGGCGCGTGCCGAACACGATCACGCAGTCGCGCTCGCCCAGCCCCGCCAGGTGCTCGGCCAGCGTTTCGCCGGGGCCCGGAATGGCCGTGACGCGCGGCACCACCTGGATGATCTGCCAGCGCAGGTACAGCGCGAACGCGTGGCTGCTGCGCGTGCCGAAGATCAGCACCTGCCCCGCGCCGATGATCGCCTTCACGATCTCGGCCATCTGCTTGTCGCTCAGGCGCTCGAAGGTGCTCGCGAGGTTGGCCTGCGACTGCTGGAAGTGCGTGGCCACGAGGTGGCCGCGCTTGGAGGCTTCGGTGGCGTTCTGGAACAGCGGCGAGCCGGTCTGCTTTTCTTCGCGCACCTGGCGCCGCGCCTCTTCGTAGTTCTCGTAGCCGATGCGCCGGATGAAGCGGCTCACCGTGGAGGGCGACACGCCCGCCAGCTCCGCCAGTTCATTGCCCGCATAGCTGGCCAGCTCGCCGGGAAACTCCAGGACGAAATCGGCAAGCTGGCGTTCGGTTGCGGACAACTGGTCGAGCTGGCTGCGAACGCGGCGGACGAAGGAATCGGCGGACATGGGTAGGTGGTGGAAAGCGGCGCACGATGATGCCATGCACCTGCGGCACACCGGGCAAACGCACGCATTGGACTAAAGTCCCATGACGCCCCCCACGCCACGCGTTACCTTGGGATCGCCACCTTCGGCGATCCCACCTCCCCCACCCGCCACACACCGATGAGCGCCACCCCACCCACGACGCCCGCCGACCCCGTCTTTGCCGCGCGCATGGCTGCCTTGCGACGCAACTTTCCGTTCTCGCTGCTCGGCGTGATGCTCACGGCGGGGCTGGTGGTGGTGGCACTGTGGGGCGCGGTTGCGCACGAGCAGTTGCTGGCCTGGGTCGGCGCCAACGCGGTACTCACCGCGGCGCGCGCGTGGCAGGTGGCGCGCTACCGGCATGCCGAGCACGACCCGGGCGCGCTGCGGCGCTGGCGGCGCGGCGCGATGGTCGGCGCGGTGCTCGGCGGGTTGTTGTGGGGGCTGCCGCTCGCGAGGTGGATGCTGCAGGTGTCGCTGCCGCAGCAGATGTTCATCGTGGTGGCGATGCTCACCATGGGCACGGGCGCGATCTACGCCTACTGCATCGACCTGGGCCTGCTCTACGGTTTCCAGGTGACGTACTTCGCGCCCGCGATCCTCGCGATGGCCACGCTCGACGACGTGCTGCTGCGCGTGATGTCGGCGGCCGGCGTGCTCTACCTGTTCGTCACGCTGGCCTTCGCGCAGCGCATGTACCGCACGCAGGTCGACTCGCTCGAGCTGCGCTTCGAAAACCTCTACCTGCTGCGACAGCTGCGCCTGGAGAAGGACGCGGCCGAGCGCAGCGACCTCGCCAAGTCGCGCTTCCTTGCCGCCGCCAGCCACGACCTGCGCCAGCCGGTGCATGCGCTGAGCCTGTTCGTGGGCGTGCTGCGCGGGCAGGCGCTGCCGGCGGCGAGCCGGCACGTGGTCGACAGCATCGGCCGCGCCGCCGCGGCGATGGGGCTGCTGTTCGAAGGCCTGCTCAACATCTCGCGGCTCGACGCGGGCGTGGTGCGCGTGAAGGCGCGGCCGTTTGCGCTGGCGCGCCTGCTCGACCAGATCCAGCTGGAGTTCGCGCCGCAGGCGGCGGGCAAGACGCTGTCGCTGCGCTTGCGCGCGGGCGATGCGGTGGTGCACTCCGACCCCGCCCTACTCGACCGCGTGCTGCGCAACCTGGTGGAGAACGCGATCCGCTACACGGCGCGCGGCGGCGTGCTCATCGGCTGCCGCCGCGCGGGCGCCGACGCGCTGCGCATCGAGGTGTGGGACACCGGCCCCGGCATTCCGCCCACCGAGCAGGAGCAGGTGTTCTGGGAGTTCCACCAGCTCGGCAACCCCGAGCGCGACCGCACCAAGGGGCTGGGCCTGGGCCTGGCCATCGTGCGCCGCACGGCCGCGCTGCTGGGCCATCCGCTGGCGCTGCGCTCGCGCGTGGGCCGGGGCACGGTGTTCTCGGTGACGGTGCCGCTGGCGCGCCAGGCGCTGCCCGCGCCCGAGGCACCGCCTGCGCCGCTGCCGGCCGACACCGGCCGCCTCGTGCTCGTGGCCGAGGACGACGGCGAAAGCCGCCTGGGCCTGCAGCTGCTGCTCGAAAGCTGGGGCCTGCGCGTGATCGCGGCCGAAGGCGGCGACGAGCTGCTGGCGCTGGCCGCGCGCCAGCCCGGCAAGCCGGCGCTCATCGTCAGCGACTACCGCCTGCGCGCGGGCGAGACCGGCATCGACGTGGTCGACCGCCTGCACGAGGAATACAACGACGACACCATTCCCGCGCTGATCGTGAGCGGCGACACCGATCCCCGGCGCCTGAGCGACGTGGCGGCACGCGGCTGGCAGATGCTGCACAAGCCGGTGGACCCGGCACAGCTGCAGGCGACGGTGTCGCAGCTGATCGCGCCCTAGAAGCCGCGCGCGGCCAGGCGATTCCCCCGCATCGGTTGCTGCTGCGTGGAGCAGTGCACGGCGCCGCCGCCCAGCGAGATCGCATCGATGGGCAGCAGCTCGACGCGGCGGCCTGGGAACGCACGCGCGAACACCTCGCGCGCCTGCGCATCGCGGGGCACGCCGAAGGCGGTCGAGATCACCGCGCCGTTGACGAGGATGTAGTTCGAATAGAGGTCGCAGAAGCGCGCGCTGCCGTAGTTGTGCGCGTCGCGCGGCACGGGCAGGTCGAGGAGCTCGAAGCGACGGCCGCACGCATCGGTCGCCAGTTCGAGCGCGCGGCGGTTCTCCTGCATCGCGCGAAAGTAGTCGCCCTGGTCGGGGTCGGCCGCATTGAAAAGAATGCGGGCCGGCGCAATGAACGACGCGATGCCGTCGATGTGGCCGTCGGTCTCCACCTCGGCCGCATGGCCCGGCAGCCAGACGATCTTCTGCACGCCCAGCATGCGCCGCAGCTCGGCCTCGATCTGCGGCTTGCGCAGGCCCGGGTTGCGGTTCGGGTGCAGCAGGCAGCTCTCGGTGGTGAGCAGCGTGCCCTGCCCGTCCACGTAGAAGGCGCCGCCTTCGAGCACCATGTCCGAACGCACCAGCGGCACGCCGGCCAGCGCGGCGATGTCCGCGGCGGCGCGCTGGCAGCCGTCGTGCGGGTGGTACTTCTCGCCCCACGCGTTGAAGCGGAAGCCCACCGCGGTCTGGCTCACGTGGTGCGCGTCGACGAGGAAGATCGGACCGCAGTCGCGCAGCCAGTTGTCTTCGGCCGCGATGGGCACCACGCGCACCTGCGGGCCGCAGACCGCGCGGGCCGCGTCGGCCAGCGGTGCGTGCGCGGCCACGATGCAGCGCTGGTAGCGCGCGATGGTGCGCGCCAGCAGGCCGAACGCGCGGCAGACCGCGTCGTAGTGCGCGCCCCACAAGGTTTCGCGGTGGTCGAGCACCGGCCAGCCCAGCCAGGTGGCGGCCATCGGCTCCCATTCGGCGGGCATGTGCAGGCCGGCGCGGCGGGCGTCGAAATCGTTGGAAATCAAAGGGTCCTTCAGAAGAATTTGCAGAGACGCCCACTCTGACTTGAATTCCTTCGATGAAAAAGCGACATTTCTTGGCTGAATTCATCGACCCCATTCATATGTCCAACACCCGGCTGCCCTCTTTCAAGTTCCTCATCGGCTTCGAGGCGGCGGCGCGCCTGGGCAACTACTCGCGCGCGGCGGAAGAGCTGTTCGTCTCGCAGTCCGCCGTGAGCCACCAGATCTCGCAGCTGGAGCAGCAGGTCGGCCAGCCGCTGTTCCGGCGCAAGGGGCGCGGCGTGGAGCTGACGGTGGCGGGCAGCCTGCTGCTGGACAGTGTGGGCAAGTCGCTCGAGCACATCCGCAACGGGCTGGCCCGCATCGAGACCTACATGGACGACCGGCTCGTCACGCTGGTGTGTCCCGCGCCCGTGGCCAGCGGCTGGCTGCAGCCGCGGGTGGACCGGTTGCTGCAGGCGCACCCGGACCTGTGCCCGATCATCTCGGTCGACGAGAGCGCGCGCTTCATCGACGAGCTCGACGTGGACATCGCCATCACCCGCGCGCCGCTGCGGCAAGAGGGTGTGTTCGAGGTGCCGCTGCTCACCGACGAACTCGTGGCCGTCGGCCCGCCCGCTCAGAACGAAGACGCCAACCTGGGCCTGCTGTGCCTCGAAGAAGACCTCACGAGCGACCGCATCGGCCCCTTCATCCGCGCGCATTTCGGCGGCCTGCGCAAGGCCGCGATCTACGACGACCCGCGCCTGGTGCTCGACGCGGCGCTGCGCGGCCGGGGCATCGCGCTGGTGTCGCGGCTGCTGGCCGACGACGCCTTGCGCACCGGGCAATTGCGGCGGTTGCCGGACAGCCCGAGTCTGCCGCTGGGCACCCTCTGGATCGCGTGCGCCGAAGGCCCCTCACGCCTGCCGCTGGTGCGGGAGGTGTTCGACAGCCTGCGGCTGTTTGCGCAGGAAGACGCCCTCGATATGAGCCAGATCGATCAATCGGTTGAAAAGACATCAATTGTGTAGATAGATAGGCGTCGACAGAATCCGGGGCTTCCTAGAACTTAGTAATAACCCTGATTCCAATGACAACGCGACGCACTCTCCTGGGCCTGGGCGGCCTGGGCCTTTTCGGTGGACTCGTGACCGCCTGTGGCGGCGGCGGTGGTGGGAGCGGCAGCGGCATGCTGCCGCCCTTCCCCGTGCCCATGCCGACCCCTTCACCGGCACCCGCCCCGGCACCTGCGTCCGGCTGGCGCATGCCCGACGAAGGCGACGCCCACCGCGCCGTGTGGATGGCCTTCGCCGCGCGCGAATCCATCTGGACCGCCGAGATGCGCCAGCCGGTGTTTCAGGCGCTGGCGCGCATCGCCAATGCCATCAGCGTCTACGAACCGGTCAAGATGCTGGTGAACCCCGCGGATGCTTCCACGGCCCGCCAACTGTGCGGCTCCAACGTGCACCTGATCGAACACGCCATCGACGACCTCTGGATGCGCGACACCGGCTGCGTCTTCGTGCGCAACGCCCGTGGCGAACGCGCCGCCGTGAACTTCAACTTCAACGGCTGGGGCAACCAGCAGGCCCATGCGCGCGACGCCACGGTGGCCGCGCGCATGGCCGAACTCACGGGCGTGCCGCTGCTGCGCAGCAGCCTCGTGATGGAAGGCGGCGGCATCGAGGTCGATGGGCAGGGCACGGCGATCATCACGGAGAGCTGCGTGCTCAACAAGAACCGCAACCCGGGCGTCAGCAAGGCCGACGCGGAGGCCGAGCTCAAGCGCATGCTGGGGCTGGACAAGATCATCTGGCTGCCGGGCATCGCGGGCCGCGACATCACCGACGGCCACACCGACTTCTATGCGCGCTTTCTCAAGCCCGGCGTGGTCGTGGCGGCGCTGGACACCGACCCGAAATCGTACGACCACGCCGTGACACACCGCCACCTGGAACTGCTGACCGGCGCCACCGACGCGCGCGGGCGCCCCCTGCAGATCGTCACGCTGAAGACGCCGAGCCAGGTGCGCCCCACCTTTGCGCGCAAGGAGTTCGCGGCCGGCTACGTCAACTTCTTCCTCACCGACAAGGCGGTGTTCCTACCCGAGTTCGGCGACGCCGTGGCCGACAGCGCAGCCCGCGCGGCGCTGGCCGCGCACCTGCCCAGCCACCAGATCGTGCAGCTGGACATCGACGCCATCGCCGCGGGCGGCGGCGGCATCCACTGCACGACGCAACAGGAACCGGCGTGATGCCGCGCCCCCTCCCCTGATTCCGGAGACCGACATGCACCTTCCCCTGACCCGCCGCCGCCTGCTGCACGGCATGGGCCTGGCGCCCCTGGCCTCGTTGGGCCTGGTCGCCACGGCCACGGCCGCAGCACCCGACACCTGGCACATGCCCGACGAGGGCGACGCGCACCGCGCCACCTGGATGTCCTTCGGCCCCAGCGAACGGGTCTGGGGGCGGCGCCTGCTGAAGCCGGCGCGCGAACACCTGGCGCAGATCGCCCGCACCATCGCCGCCTTCGAGCCCGTGCACCTGCTGGTGCGCGAGCAGGAGCACGACCTGGCCGCGCGCCTGTGCGGCAACCGCGTGACGCTCGAGGTGCAGCCGGTGGACGACCTGTGGATGCGCGACACCGGCCCCGTGTTCGTGCGCAACGGCGCGGGCGAATGGGCCGGCGTCGATTTCAACTTCAACGGCTGGGGCAACAAGCAGTCGCATGCGCGCGACGCCGAAGTGGCCGAGTACGTGACCGACGCCGCCGAGGTGCAGCGCCTGCGCACGCGGCTCGTGCTCGAAGGCGGCGGCATCGAGGTCGACGGCGCGGGCACGGCGATCATCACCGAGAGCTGCGTGCTCAATGCCAACCGCAACCCCGGCCTGCGCAAGGAGGCCTGCGAAGCCGAACTCAAGCGCCTGCTGGGCCTGCGCAAGATCATCTGGCTGCCCGGCATCGCGGGCCGCGACATCACCGATGGCCACACCGATTTCTATGCGCGCTTTGCCGCGCCGGGCGTGGTGGTCGCGGGCCTGGACGACGACCCCGACTCCTACGACCACGCCGTGACCCGGCGCCACCTGGAGATCCTGCGCCAGGCCACCGATGCACGCGGGCAGCGCCTGCGCGTGGAAGTGCTGCGCGGCCCGGAATCGTTGCGCAACACCTACGAGTCGGACGAGTTCGCGGCGGGCTACATCAACTTCTATGTCTGCAACGGCGCCGTCATTGCGCCGCAGTTCGGCGACGCGCGCGCCGACGGCAACGCCCGCGCGCTGCTGCGCGAGCTGTTCCCCAAGCGCGAGGTGGTGCAGCTCGATATCGACGCCATTGCCGCGGGCGGCGGCGGCATCCACTGCACGACGCAGCAGCAGCCGCGCTGATGCGTTGGCCCTAGCGCGGCCGCCCGAGCATCCCCGCGCGCCGCGCCGCAATCACGGCCTGCGTGCGGCTGGTCACGCCGAGCGCGCCGAAGATCGCCGAGATGTGCGCCTTGATCGTCTTCTCGCTGGTGGCCAGGCGCAGCGCGATCTCGGCGTTGCGCAGCCCTTCGCACAGGAGCTGCAGCACCTCGGCCTGCCGCGCCGTGAGCGTGCTCAGCACGTCGGTGGGCGTTGACAGCACGGGCAGCGACGCACCGCCCGCCGGCGAGGCCTGCACCACGTTCTGCTCGCCCGCCATGACGCGGCGCAGCGCGTCCATGAGCTGCTGGCTGTCGGCCGACTTGTGCACGAAGCCCTGCGCGCCGGCGTCGAGCGCGGTGTCGATGTCCTGCGGATCTTCGGAGGCCGACAGCACCAGGATGCGCAGGCCGCCGCGCCGCCGGTGCAGCTCGGCCAGCAGCGCCGCGCCGCCGAGGTCGGGCAGGTAGTAGTCGGTCATCACCGCATCGAGCCGGGGCAAGGTGGCGAGCGCCTCGAGCGCTTCGGCGCCGTTGCGGGCCGTGGCGACGGTCATCGAAGGCTCGGCTTCGCGCAGCGCGAGGAAGAGGCCTTCGCGAAACATCGCGTGGTCGTCGATCAACAGGATGGTGGCGGGCATCCTTCGATTCTGGCGGCAACCAGCGTCGAACCCCACGGTTCCCCGTGGGTGCCGGAGGAAACCCGCCGGGTATCGCCCTCAGCGGTCGGCGGGTGGACGGCGCGCCGCCGCCGTGCGCGAGCCCGGCCGGGGCGACATGCGCGATGCCGCGCGACGGTGGCGCAGCACGCGCGACCCTCTGCGCCCTGGCGGTGCCGACGTCGGTGCCTGCCGGTGGGCCTCGAAACGCGCTTCCTTCTGCTTCAGGTAGTGCATGAGCACGTGCGACACCATGTTCAGCCCGATGGTGCCGAACGCCGCCGGAAAGATGTACAGCGCGATCGACAGCTCCGACGAGAAGACCAGGTCGTCCGCCAGCGAAGGCGTGGCCTGCGCCAGCCGCGCCAGTGCGCGCAGCAGGAAGATGTCCGCGCCCGCCAGCGCGATCAGCAGCAGGCCGAAGGCCAGCACGGTGGTCTTGGAGAACTCGCGCCGCACGAACAGCGTGACGAAGATCGCGGCGGGCAGCACCAGCGAGCACAGCACCAACGCCCAGAAGCGGACCTCGGTGAATATCGTCGCGTCTGAAAGCAGGTGCATGGGCAGAGCGTTGAAGGGCGGGCGGCGGGTCGGCCGCTCCGAAGGCGCATTGGGCCACGGGCGGCGCGTTGCAATTTGTCCGCGGGGTGAAGCATCGGTAAAGCCCCCAAGGTGCGTCCACGGCAGGGGAAACCCGCTGGGCCCGAACCCGGGGTCGCTGGCCACAATGCCGGTGCACGCATCGGCGCCTCGGCGCCCCCAACATCCAACGACAAGAAGGACCAGATGCCATGGCGGAATTCGACTACGTGATCGTGGGCGGCGGCTCGGGCGGCGCCACGCTGGCCTCGCGCCTGAGCGAGGACCCGTCGGTGACGGTCTGCCTCATCGAGGCCGGCGGCGACGGACGCGGCATCCTCGTGCGGGCGCCGGCCGCCGTGGTCGCGATGCTGCCGGGCCGTCCGCGCATCAACAACTACGCCTACCAGACCGTGCCGCAGCCCGGCCTGAACGGGCGGCGCGGCTACCAGCCGCGCGGGCGCTGCCTGGGCGGCTCCAGCGCGATCAACGCCATGCTCTACGTGCGCGGCCACCGCGAGGACTACGACGACTGGGCGCGCGCGGGCTGCGCCGGCTGGAGCTTCGACGAGGTGCTGCCGCACTTCCTGCGCGCCGAAGGCAACCAGCGCGGCGCCAGCGCGCTGCATGGCGCCGACGGCCCGCTGCAGGTGTCGGAGCAGCAAAGCCCGCGCGCCATCAGCGAGGCCTTCGTGCGCGCCGCCGCCGAGTGCGGCATTGCGCGCAACGACGACTTCAACGGCCCCGAGCAGGAAGGCGCGGGGCTCTACCAGGTGACGCAGTTCCACGGCGGCGCGAAGAACGGCGAGCGCTGCTCGGCCGCCGCGGCCTACCTGCACCCGGTGATGGACCAGCGCCCCAACCTCTCGGTGCTGACCGGCACGCAGGCCCTGCGCGTGGTGCTCGAAGACCGGCGCGCGGTGGGCGTCGAGGTGCGGCGCGGCGGCAACGTCGAAACCATTCGCGCGCGCCGCGAAGTGGCGCTGTGCGGCGGCGCCTTCAACTCGCCGCAGCTGCTGATGCTCTCGGGCATCGGCGACCCCGACGAACTCGCGCGCCACGGCATCGAAGTGCGGCACGCGCTGCGCGGCGTGGGGCAGAACCTGCAGGACCACTGCGACTTCATCGTCGCCTACAAGTCCAAGCAGACCGACATGTTCGGCATCGGCCCGGTCGGCGGGCTGCACCTGCTGAAGGCCATCAACCAGTGGCGCCGCGACGGCACGGGCCTGGTCGCCACGCCCTTTGCAGAAGGCGGCGCCTTCATCAAGTCGTCGCCCGAACTGCGCCGGCCCGACCTGCAGCTGCACTTCGTGATCGCGATCACCGACGACCATGCGCGCAAGCTGCATGCGGGCTTCGGCTTCTCGTGCCATGTGTGCGTGCTGCGCCCCAAGGGCCGGGGCGACGTGCGGCTGAACGACGCCAGCCCCGACTCGGCGCCGCGCATCGACCCGCGCTTCCTGGCCGACCCGGAGGACATGGCGCTGCTGCTGCAGGGCGTGAAGAAGACGCGCGAAATCATGCGCGCGCCCGCGCTCGAAAAATACCGCCACCGCGAGGTCTACACCGCCGACGCCCACACCGACGCGCAGCTCGAAGCGCACATCCGCGCGCGCGCCGACACCATCTACCACCCGGTGGGCACCTGCAAGATGGGTGTGGATGCAATGGCGGTGGTCGACCCGCAACTGCGCGTGCACGGCATCGCGGGCCTGCGCGTGGTCGATGCCTCGGTGATGCCGACACTGATCGGCGGCAACACCAACGCGCCGACGATCATGATCGCGGAGCGCGCGGCCGGCTGGATGCGCGGGCCTGCCTCTTTCGCGGAACCCGCTACGGCAGTGCCGTCGATGAGCCTCGCACCATGAGTTCGCCCGGCAGCAAGAGCTGACGCGGCGCCGCGTCGAGCCCGCGCAGGCGCTCGATGAGGCAGGTGGCCGCCGCGCGGCCGATTTCGTCGGTCGGCTGCGCCACGGTGCTCAGGCCCGGCCCGATGAGCGAGGCCCATTCGGGATCGTCGAAGCCCACGAAGCCCAGGTCGGCGCCGAAGCGCCAGTCCAGCCGCGCCATGGCCTGCGCCACGCGCAGCGTGACCACGGCATTGCCCGCGACCACCGCCGCGCGGCGGCCCCGTTTGGCGCGCTGGCGCAGCGCGCGCAAGGCGTCGTCGAGCGCGTCGTTCTCGCCCTCGACCGATTCGAAGACCTCGCCCGCCACGCGCGGCTCGTGCGCGGCCACGCAGGCGCCGAAGGCGGCCGTGCGCTCGCGCCGCGAACTCACGCCCTTCTGCGGCTCGGTGACATACAGCAGTTCGCGGTAGCCGCCCTCGACCAGGTGGCCGCAGGTGTCGCGCATGGCGGCGTGGTTGTCGAGCGAGACGAAGTCGGTGTGCATGCCCGTGTGCCGGCGGTCGACCAGCACGGCGGGCTTGCCATGCAGCGTGACCGCATCGACCACGTTGCTGCCGCGCCCCAACGTGTTGAGGATGAAGCCGTCCACCTGGTAACCCGCGAGCGCATTGATGGCCTCGCGCTCGCGTTCGCTCTCGTTGCCGAGGTTGAACAGCATCACGAGGTAGCCGGCGTCCTGGCAGGCCTTCTCGGCGCCGCGCAGCACGGCCACGGAGTACGGGTTGGTGATGTCGGCCACGATCAGGCCGATGAGCCGCGAGCGGCCGTGGCTCAGCGCCTGCGCCATCGGGCTGGGCGAGTACGCCAGCTTGGCGATGGCGGCCTCGACGCGCGCGGCGATGTCGGGACTCAGCAGGCGCTCGCGGTGGTTCAAAAAGCGCGAGACGGTGGCCTTGGAGACGCCCGCGGCTTCGGCGACGTCGGCGATGGTGGCGCGGCCTGTGGGCTTCATGTCAGGCGGCAGCGGTGTCGTAGGGTGCCGTGGGCTTCTCGCCAGCCAGCACCTGCAACAGATTGGTCGTCGCCAGCTCCGCCATCGCATGGCGCGTCTCGTGCGTGGCCGAGCCGATGTGCGGCAGCGGCGTCACGCGCGGGTGCGTGCGCAGCGGCGACTCGGCCGGCAGCGGCTCCTTCGCGAACACGTCGAGGCCGGCGGCGCGCAAGGTGCCGTGGTCGAGCGCGTCGAGCAGCGCGGCTTCGTTCACGGTGGCGCCACGGCCGCCGTTGATGAACGACGCACCCGGCTTCATGCGCGCGAAGAAGGCGGCGTCGATCATGCCGCGCGTGGCGTCGGTCAGCGGCAGCATCGCGAGCACGATATCGGCGCGCGCGAGCAAATCATCGAGCGGCGTGTGCGTGGCGCGGCCTTGCAGCTCGGGCGCCTGCGTGGCCAGGTCGACCGCGCGACGCGAGTGATAGAGCACCGGCATGCCGAAGCCCAGCGCGGCACGGCGCGCCACGGCCTGGCCGATGCGGCCAAAGCCGAGGATGCCCAGCGTCTTGCCATGCACGTCGGTGCCGAAGAATTCCTCGCCGATGTTCTTGGTCCAGCGGCCTTCGCGCACCAACGTCGACAGCTCGACCACGCGCCGCTGCGTGGCCATGAGGATCGCGAACACCGTGTCGGCCACCGTCTCGGTGAGCACGTCGGGCGTGTGGCACAGCACGATGTGGCGGCGGTGCAGTTCGGCCAGCGGGTAGTTGTCGACGCCGACCGACACGCTCGAAATCACTTCGAGCTGCGGCGCCGCATCGAGCAGCGCAGCGTCGACGTTGTAGCTCGAACCGATCAGCCCGTGCGCAGTGGCAAGCGCAGCGGCAAAGGCCTCGGGCGCCTTGCGCGGATCGGCCACGGTGACGTGGTGCACCGCCTGCAGCCGTGCCAGCTGGTCTTCGGGCAGGGCCCGGAACACCAGCACGTTCTTCTTCGTCATCAGAGCCCCGCTTCTTCGAGTTGCGCCCGCGTCGGCAGGCCTTCGGTGTCGCCGAGCACCTGCACGGCGCGCGCGCCGATCCAGGCGCCGCGGCGCACCGCGTCGGGCACGCTGCGACCTTCGAGCAGCGCGCTCACCACGCCGGCCGCAAAGCCGTCGCCCGCGCCCACGGTGTCGATCACTTCCTTCACCGGGAAGCCGTCGACGTGGCCGGTGCCGGCCACGTCGCTGTCGTAGTAGGCGCCGGCCGCGCCGAGCTTGACGACCACCAGCTTCGCACCGCGTTCGCGGTAGAACCTGGCCACGTCTTCGGGCTTGTCATGGCCCGTGAGCAGCAGGCCCTCTTCGATGCCGGGCAGCACCCAGTCGGCGCGCGAGGCGAGTTCGTTCACCCAGTGGCGCATCGTTTCGGTGGACGACCACAGCGTGGGCCGCAGGTTGGTGTCGAACGAGATGGTGCGGCCGGCCGCGCGCATCACGTCCATCGACTTGAGCGCGGCCTGCAGGCTGGTCTCGGAGATGGCGGCGAACACGCCGGTGGCGTGCAGGTGGCGCGCCGAGCGCAGCCAGGCTTCGTCGACATCGGCCGGGCCCATGTGGCTGGCGGCCGAGCCCTTGCGGTGGTATTCGATCGGCGGGTCGCTGCCGTCCGTGACACGGCCCTTGAACTGGAAGCCGGTGCGCTGCGTCGCGTCGGTGATCACGTGCGAGCAGTCGATGCCTTCGGCGCGCATCGCGGCCAGCAGCGCGCGCCCCATGGAGTCGGTGCCCAGACGGCTGGCCCAGCCGACCTTCAGGCCCAGGCGCGACAGGCCGATGGCCACGTTGGTCTCGGCACCGGCGGTGCGCTTGTGGAACGACTGGGCGTCTTCCAGCGGGCCGGGCCGGTCGGCCACAAGCAGCAGCATGGCTTCGCCGAACAAGGCGACATCGAAAGCGGTGGGTTCCGTCATGTGTGTATCCCTACGCCCGTGCGGCGCGGATGAAGTCGATCTGCGAGCGGGTGACGGCCAGCAGGTCGTCGCCCACCAGAGGGTATTCGATGGCGTGCGGCACGTCGGCCGGCAGTGCGCGCAGCACCGCGCGCCACGGCGCGACCGAGTCGCCCATCGGCACCGCCACCCACTTGTGCGGCAGGCGCTGCGCGCCCTTGCAATGCACGTAGCGCACGCGGTGGCCGAGCGCCTGCGCGGCCTGCAGCGGGCACTCGCCGAGCCAGTGCCAGTTGCCCATGTCGAAGGTCATGCCCAGCGGCACGCCAGCGCGGTCGGCCACGTCGAAGAAGGTCTGCAGCGCGGCCAGCGTGCCGGCGCGCACGGTCTGGTCGTTCTCGATGAGCAGCTCGACGCGGGTTTCGGCCAGCGCCACCTTCAGGCCCCAGAGCGAGCCGTGCGACGAAGCCTGGAAATCGCCGATGGCCATCTTGAGCCGCTTCGCGCCCACGCGCGTGGCGGCGGCGATGCCGCGTTGCAGCGCAGCGCTGTCGAGCCAGCCGCCTTCGGCCCACAGGCCCTCGGGGCTGGAGTACACGGAAGCCAGGCCGTTGAGCGCAGGCAGTTCGGCCTCGGCGTCGCGCAGCATCTCGCCACGCACTTCCACCGAATCGGCACCGGCCGCGCGCGAGAGTTGCGAGCACCAGAGCTGGCCGTGCCGCCCCACCTCGGCCGCACCGAAGGACGACAGAGAAATCAGGACTTCGAAGGCCATCAGTGGGCTTGGTGCGAGCTGAGGATTTGCCCCAGGAACTGGCGCGTGCGCTCGTCCTTGGGGTTGCCGAAGAACTCCTGCGGCGGCGCCTGCTCGACGATCTTGCCGTCGGCCATGAAGATCACGCGGTCGGCCACGCTGCGGGCAAAGCCCATTTCGTGCGTCACGCACAGCATGGTCATGCCGTCTTCGGCCAGGCCGATCATGGTGTCGAGCACTTCCTTGACCATCTCGGGGTCGAGCGCGGAGGTGGGCTCGTCGAACAGCATGATCTTGGGCGACATGCACAGCGCGCGCGCAATGGCCACGCGCTGCTGCTGGCCGCCCGAGAGCTGGCTCGGGTACTTCTTCGCCTGCTCGGGGATGCGCACGCGCGTGAGGTACTTCATGGCCACCTCTTCCGCCTGCGCCTTGGTCATGCCGCGCGAGCGCATCGGCGCCAGCGTGCAGTTCTCCAGGATGGTGAGGTGCGGGAACAGGTTGAACTGCTGGAACACCATGCCGACTTCGGCCCGCACCGCGTCCACGTTCTTGCCACCGGCCGTGAGGTCGATGCCGTCGACCACGATGCGGCCCTTTTGCACCGTCTCGAGCCGGTTGATGCAGCGGATGAGCGTGGACTTGCCCGAGCCCGAGGGCCCGCAGATCACGATGCGCTCGCCCTGGCGCACCGACAGGTCGATGCCGGTCAACACCTGGAATTCACCGTACCACTTGTTGACCGCTTCCATGCGGATGATCGATTCCGTCGTCATGCCAGGATTCCTTCTTCTTCAGCCGCGGGGGCTCACTGCATCTTGGGCAGGTCGGCCTGCAGCCACTTCTGGTAGAGCTTGTTCAGCTCGCCGTTGGCGGTGTTCTTCTGCACGAATTCGTTCACGGCCTTGGTCAGCTCTTCCTGGCCCGGACGCATCGCGATGCCCATCGACTGCTGCACCAGCGTGAACTTGTTTTCGAAGGTATTGGCCGGCACGCGCTTGGCGATCTGCGCCGCGACGGTGACCGAGCAGCCGATCGCATCGACCTGGCCCGAGATCAGCGCCTGCATGGCCGAGGCGTCGTCGTCGAAGCGGCGGATCTCGGTGCCTTCGGGCGCGGCCTTGGTCACGGCCACGTCTTGCGTCGATGCGCGGGCCACGCCCACGCGCAGGCCCTTCAGGTCGCCTGCCGCCTTGATCGAGGTCTTGGTCGCGCCGTACAGCACGATGGTCGCGGCCGCGTAGGGCTGCGAGAACTGCACCTGCTTGGCGCGCTCGGGCGTCACGGCCAGCGAAGCCACCAGCAGGTCGACCTTGTTGGTCAACAGGAACGGAATGCGGTTCGGGCCGGTGACCGGCACGATGTTGGCCTTGACGCCCCAGTCTTTCGCCAGCAGCTTGGCCACGTCGGCGTCGTAGCCGTCGGGCTGGTTCTTGGCGTCTGTGGTGCCGTAGGGCGGGAAGTCGACCAGCATGCCGATGGTGATCTCGCCCTTCTTCTTGATGTCGGCCATGCTTTGCGCCGACGCGAAGGGAGCGAACACGGTCAGCGCGGCGCCGAGGCCCAGGGCTGCGATGGCAGCGCGGCGGGTGGTGGTAACGGTCATTGGATGTGTCTCCTGAATAAAGAAAGGAAGCGACGAGAAAGGAAAAGCGAAAAGGGTCAACGTGCGAGCGCCTGGGCGCGCTTGCGCTCCATGCGCGCCGCGAGCAGCGACAGCGGCCAGCAGATCACGAAATAGATGGCGGCCACCACCGAGAACACGATGAGCGGCTGGAAGGTGGCGTTGTTGACGATCTGCCCGGCGCGCGTGACCTCGACGAAACCGATGATGGCCGCGAGCGACGTGCCCTTGATGATCTGCACCAGGTAGCCCACCGTGGGCGCCAGCGCGATCTTGAAGGCCTGCGGCAGCACCACGTCGCGCATGCGTGCCACGTAGTGCAGGTTCAGCGCCTGCGCCGCCTCCCACTGGCCGCGCGGAATGGCCTGGATGCAGCCGCGCCAGATTTCGCCCAGGAAGGCCGCGCTGTTCAGGACCAGCGCCACGCCCGCGGCGACCCACGGGTTGATGTCCAGCCCCAGCACCGGCGCGCCGAAGAACACCAGGAACAGCTGCAGCAGCAGCGGCGTGCCCTGGAAGATCTGGATGAAGGTGGTCGACACGGCGCGCGCCCACGTCGATTCCGAGGTGCGCATCAGCGCGATGAGCAGCCCCAGGATGGCGCCGCCGACGAAGGCGATGGCCGACAGCGCCAGCGTCCACTGGGCGGCTTCGAGGATGAAAAGGAATTCGGGAAAACCGAAGGTGCGCATGGTGTGTGCTCCGTCCGTCGTGGTCAGTCAGTTACCGGCGGTCCGGGTAGTTGAGCGTGCGCTTGTAGATCAGCTTGAACATGGCCGAGAAGGCCAGTGCCAGCGCGAGGTAGATGGCCGCGACCACGATGTAGATCTCGAAGCTGCGGAAGGTCTGCGACTGCAGGTTGGCGGCCACCGAGGTCAGGTCGTCGGCCGAGATGACCGAGACCACGGCCGAGCTCAGCATCAGCAAAATGAACTGGCTCGTGAGCGCCGGGTAGATCGCCTTCAGCGCGGGCTTGATGATCACGAAGCGGAAGATTTCCCAGGGCTTGAGGTTGAGCGCGCGACCCGCCTCGATCTGGCCCTTGGGAATCGACTCGATGCCCGCGCGGATGATCTCCGTGGCGTAGGCGCCCAGGTTCACCACCATGGCCACCAGCGCGGCCGTCTGCGGCGACCAGCGCAGGCCGATGGCCGGCAGCGCGAAGAAGAAGAAAAACAGCTGCACGAGGAACGGCGTGTTGCGGATCACCTCGATGTAGGCATTGACGATGAAGCGCAGCCAGCCCGGCCCCGAGGTCTTGCCCCAGGCACAGAAGATGGCCACCACCAGCCCCAGCAAGGTGGCGGTGAGCGAGAGCTGCACCGTGATCCAAGTGCCCTTGAGCAGCAGCGGCCAGGCGGCAAAGACGGCGTCGAATTGGAACTGGTAGTTCATGGCGGAGCGTGCACGGCCAGGCCGTGCGCAGACCCTGAAAGGAATGCTTGCAGCTTAAATGAAACCGGTTTCAGACCTAGCTAGGGATTCCCCTAGGTGGGCGTTTTGCCCTACCCGCCTGCCTACACTGGCGCGATGCCGAACCCCCACGCGGACCCCACTTCTTCCCCGGCAGGCACCCCGGCCACCGGCCCCGTCGTGCAGCATTTCCGGCAGGCGCTGCTCTGGCCCCTTCGCCTGGTGCCGGCGCCCGGCGCGGCGCCCACGCACCACGGCCCCTGGCACGTGTTGCGCGACCTGGGCGAGGCCTCGCCCTGGCGCGAGGAGGTCGACGAATACACCGGCGAGAGCGGCCGCTTCCACGAGCGCCACTACAACGAGTTCGTGAGCTTCCTGCCCTATGTGCAGCGCTTCCTGTACGGCGAAGGCCGATCGCGCGGCAGCACCGACGCCGCAGGCAGCGACGGCGATTCGCCGATGCGGGTGTTCCGCCGCCGCGACATCGCGGCCGTGCGACTGGTGGCGCACCCCGGCGAGGCGCCGATCACGCTCGACGTGATTCACTGCGACCTGTACTTCTTCTTCGACATCGACGTGGTGCTGCTCAACCTCGAGGTCGGCACCGACCACCTGAGCCTCGCGCAGGCGCAGGACATCCTCTACCGCTTCGGCCGCGCCTACCCTTCGGGCTGGGAGCCCGACGGCGCCGCCCTGCACTGCATGGCCAGCGTCGAGTGGCTGGACGCCGACGGCCGCGTGCTCGCCGCCTCCGACGCGCAGCAGCGCGACGCCTTCCTGTCGCACGTGGCCCAACACCGCGCGCCGCGCATCGCAGCGCACTGGGCCTACCTGATGCAGCCGCTGGTGAGCGACCATTCGGACGACCCCGGCGTGCTGCGCTACCGCCAGATCGAGTACTACCGCATGCCGGTGATGGCGTACCTGTCGATGGACGATCCGCGCCGCCTCACGCGCGACGACTTCGTGCGGCTCGCGCTGGTCACCGGCGCGGGCGGGGCCGATGCCCACCTGCCCTACGCCGAGCACCACCTGGCCGACTTCGAGCACAAGTACTGCTACGACCGCTTCTGGGTGAACGCGGGCGCGGCGCCCAACACGCGCTACCTGTGCAACGGCCACGCCCTCATCGTGGTGGGCGACGCACGCTCCGAGTTCTTCTGCTGCCGCGACCGCGGCGTGCTCGCGCAGTTCAGGCACCAGCACTTCCTGCTGTTCCTCATCGCGCATTTCCAGAAGGCCTCGCTGCTGATGTTCTCGGACCAGCTGGTCGAGGCGCTCAAGAAGCTCGACATCCGCAGCACGCCGAGCGTGAAGCAGTTCAAGCGTGCCATCCGCGCGAGCTTCGAGCGCTTTCTTCGCTTCACGCACCGCTATTGGTTCCACGAGATTTCGGAGCAGGCGCAGGTGCGCGCCCTCTCGCACATGTGCGCCGCGCACCTCGGGCTCGACCCGCTGTACGACGAGGTCAAGGCGCGCATCGCCGACATGAACACCTACCTCGATGCCGACAGCCTGCGCCGGCAGGCCAGCACCGTGGTGCGGCTCACGGTGGTCACGCTGTTCGGCCTCATCGGCACCGTCACCACCGGCTTCCTCGGCATGAACCTGCTGGCCGAAGCCGACGCGCCGCTGTGGCGCAAGGCGATCTGGTTTGGCGTGGTGTTCGTGTTCACCACCTGGCTCACGATCTACACGATGGTGAAGTCGCAGCGGCTGTCGGACTTCATCGATGCGCTGTCGAACGACCGGCTGAGTTTCAGGGGAAAGCTGGCGGCATTGGCGCGGGTGTGGCGGGCGGGGGCGGACTGAAGGGTTGGTTCAGGGCGACGCTCACGCCGACGCGGTACCTTGCTCCGCGCAGTGTCCCCCGCCCTTCGGGCTCCTCCTTGATTTCGCTGCGCAAGGCACCGCATCGGCGTGAGCGTGTTCAGAGCACTTGTTGATCGGCCAGCACCACGACCGCGCCTCTCGTGCGCAGGACACTGGGTGCTTCCCGCAGCGAAATCAAGGAGGAGGCCGCAGGCCGGGGGACATTCGCGGAGGGAAGTACCCGGTGGCCTGTGCACGCACCCCGAACTAAGATCACCGCCCTCACAAAGAAGCCACGCATGCGCATCGCCCTTGTCTCCGACATCCACGGAAACCTTCCCGCACTGAAAGCCGTCGTCGAGGACATCGCACGCCGCAACGTGGATGCCACCGTCAACCTCGGCGACAGCCTCTCAGGCCCACTGATGCCGCTGGAGACTGCGCAGTTCCTGATGGCGCAGGACTGGGTCCAGCTCGCCGGCAACCACGAACGGCAACTGCTCACGTTGCCGACCTCCGGCCAGCGCGGCGAGTCCGACGCCTTCGCACACGCCCGACTCGGCGAGGCAGAGTTCGCATGGATCGCCTCGCTCACGCCACGCCTGCGCTTGAGCCCCGAGCTGCTGCTGTGCCACGGCACGCCCGACAGCGACCTCACCTACTTCCTAGAAACGGTCGAGCCCACGCAACTGCGCATGGCCACTGCGGCGGAGATCGATGCGCGCCTCGGCACAGTGGAAGCCGGCACGGAACTGGTCGCCTGCGGCCACACGCACCTGCCGCGCGTGATGCACGCATCCAACGGCATCTTGATCGTCAACCCGGGCAGCGTCGGCCTGCAGGCCTATGGCGACGCGCATCCGCATCCGCACCACGTGGAGACCGGCTCACCCGATGCGCGCTACGCGCTGGTCGAACGGCACGACCACGGGCAGTGGACCTGCACGCTGGTCACCGTGCCCTACGACCACGTGGCCACGGCGGCACTGGCTGCTGCCAATGGGCGTGCGGACTGGGCCCACGCACTGGCCACCGGGCGCATGCCCTAGCGCCAGATCAATCGCCGAAAGCGATGTCCGCGCTGTCGACCGCGCGGATCGGCACGCCGAAGCTCGTGATGTCCGACAGCGTCGCGTTGTGGTGCGCGCGGATGAAGGCGCCCTTGGCGTGGGGCTTGTCGTGCGAGGTGTGGGCGTCGGCCGCCAGCACCACCTCGTAGCCCAGCGCGGCGGCGCGGCGCACGGTGGTGTCCACGCAGAACTCCGACGAATAGCCACAGACCACCACGCGCCGAACGCCCTGCCCCGACAACCACGCTTCGAGCGGCGTGCGCAGGAACGAGTCGGGCGTGGTCTTGCGCAGGCGCGCGTCCGTCGGCGTCACCTGCAAGGCATCGGCCAGCTGCCAGCGCTCGGAATCGAATTCCAGGTCGATGGCGTTCTCGTGCTGGACGAAGGCCACCGGCACGCCCGCCGCGCGGGCCCGTGCCGTGAGCGCGTTGATGCGCCCGATGACCGCTTCGGCCTCGTACGGCCGGGGCGGATCGTCGCAAAGGCCGCGCTGCATGTCGATGACGAGGATGGCAGTTTTCATGGCAATGAAGGGCTGAAGCCGTGGATCGCCGCAGTATGCCGCCGGCCCGCGGATTGCCCCCGCTCGCCGAATGTTTCTGTCGCTGAAACCATTGAAAAGCCAACTCCCGCTAGTCTCGCGCCTCAAGACCAACACACACGCAGAGGGCTTTCCCATGGCTGACGAATCGGATTCGCAAGGCGCTTATTTACCCCGGCTGCTGCGCCGCAGCGCGGTGCTCGCCACGGCGGGCTGCGCGTTCGTGGCCGGCTGCAGCAGCGCCGGCGGCGGGGAGACGCGCTACGACAACTCGCCGCAGTTCAAGGGTGGCGTGTTCCAGAACATGCCCAACCCCGAGCTGCAGCCCGCCGCCAGCACCTGGCGCATCTGGTCGCGCTTCATCGTCGGCAGCAAGGTCGACACCGTGCCGGTCGACCCCATTCCGGTGCGCGCACTGACCCCCCAGGCGCTCGACGCGCTCGCGGCCGACGCCAACCACGTGGTGCGCCTGGGCCACTCGTCGCACCTGCTGAAACTCAAGGGCAAGTACTGGCTCATCGACCCCGTGTTCAGCGAGCGCGTCTCGCCCTTCACCTGGGTCGGGCCGAAGCGTTTTCACAAGCCGCCGATCCAGCTGGAGCAGCTGCCGCCGATCGAGGCCGTGATCCTCTCGCACGACCACTACGACCACCTGGACGTCGCCACCATCGAGTACCTGGCCACGCGCGTGCAGCGCTACTTCGTGCCGCTGGGCGTGCGCGCCCGGCTCGTCGAGATGGGCGTGCCCGCCGAGCGCGTGACCGAGCTCGACTGGTGGCAGGGCGGCGAGCATGCGGGCGTGAAGCTCACCGCCACGCCCGCGCAGCATTTCTCGGGCCGCGCGGTCACGCTGACCGACCGCGACCGCACGCTGTGGGCCTCGTGGGTGGTGCAAAGCGGCGACCAGCGCATCTTCTACAGCGGCGACTCGGGTTACTTCCCCGGCTTCAAGCAGATCGGCGAACGCTTCGGCGGCTTCGACCTGGCGCTGATGGAAAACGGCGCCTACGACGCCTACTGGCCCGGCGTGCACATGACGCCCGAGCAGAGCGTGCAGGCCTTCGAAGACCTGCGCGGCAAGGTGCTCTATTCGGTGCACAACAGCACCTTCGACCTGGCCTTCCACACCTGGCACGACCCGCTGGACCGCATCGCCGACCTGGCGCAGGCCAAGAAGATCGACCTGGCCACGCCGGTGATCGGCGAAGTGCTCACGGTGGGCCAGGCGCGCACCAACGTGCGTTGGTGGGCCGGGCTGAAGTAAGGAGCGCACCGTCCACGCGGCGGTGTGTATTTCAAATGTTGCTCGTCACTTTTGGAAGGTTTACAGACAGTTAACCAGCGGCCGGTTCAATCGCCGTGTCGCCGCGACGAATCCCTCACCGGACGCCGATCGCGGACGACACCGTCATCTGCAAGGCAGCAGCCACAGGGAGCAAGGTGATCACAAGAAGAACCGGCAAGAAAGGAGGCGGCATCCCCGCCATCTCGACGCGCGCCCCGAGGCGCCGCCTGGCGCGCATCGCCAGGGGTTTCGCCACGGGGCGCGTGCTGGCATCGATCGCGGGCGCAGGGGTCGTCGCACCCTCGATGCGCCGCACATCGGCCTGATCGTCAGCGACCCGGGCAACCTCTTCTTCCTCCAGGTCTGACACTGCCGCCGCCCACGCTGCCGACCCGCGACAACATCGACTCCCACCGGGGGCCGGCAGGTCCGTCCATTCACCCACGCTTGCCGCCGCAGATCGCGGATGCGAGGCGGTGCGGAACATGTCATCATCCCCACCCCTTCACCGGCCCCCTCTCGCAACGAGGCCCTCGCACCCATGCCCATGAAACGTCCCTGGCGCACCTGGCTGCTGGCCCTCCTCCTCGCTGTGGGCCCCGTGGGCAGCGCGCTCGCGACACATGCCAACCATGGCAAGGGCCCGCGCGTCGGCGTGCTCGTGAGCGACCTGCGCAACCCCTTCTTTGCCTACATCGCGCGCGCGGTGGAAAGCACGCTGGCCGCAGACAGTCGTAACGCGGCGCACATCACGGTCGTGTCGAGCGGGTTCGATCCGCAGCGGCAGGACGAGCAGCTCAAGGAAATGATCCGCCAGCGCGTGCAGCTGGTGATCGTGACGCCGGTCGATTCGACCACCCTGCACGCGCGCGTCACGGAGGCGCGCGCGGCCGGCATCAAGGTGGTGGCGGTCGATGCGCTCGTGCAAGGTGCGGACGCGGCCGTGGTGACAGACAGCCGCGCGGCCGGCAAGCTCTCTTGCGAACACCTGGTGCGCACGCTCGGCGGCAAAGGCGAAGTGGCGATCATCGACGGCCCTCCGAACACTGCGGCAGTGGGCCGCGTCAACGGCTGCCGCGAGGCCTTGAACGCCGCACCCGGCGTGCGCGTCGTGTCGATGGCGCTCAATGGCGGCGCCACCAAGGACGGCGGCGTGGAACAGATGACGCGGCTGCTCGCGCGCCATCCGAAGCTGTCGGGCGTGTTCGCGATCAACGACCTGTGCGGCATCGGCGCGGAACTGGCGGCCCAGGTCGCGGGCCGGCGCGACATCGTCATCACGGCGATGGACGGTTCGCCGGAGGTGGCGCAGCGGCTGCAGGACCCGGCCACCTTGATCGCAGGCAGCGCGACGCAGTCGCCCACCTTGATGGGCCAGCGGGCGGCCCAGATCGGGCTGAAGCTCCTGAAGGGCCAGCCCCCCCAGCAGCGCGTGCTGCTGTTGCCGTCGAAGCTCGTGACGCGCGAGAACGTCGACGGCTACGGGGGCTGGTGAGCCAGCCCCTCGGCCTGCCTGCTTACTTGCCTTCCTGCTCGCGCCGCTCGCGCGCGCGACGCACCTGGCGCGTCTCGTTGGCCTGCGCGGCGGCGCGGTCTTTCGCGCGCCGCTTGCCCTGGCGCTTCTCGCGCATGCGGCGCCCCAGGATGTAGCTGCCGAAGCCCGTGACCACGGCGAGGACCACGCCGAGGATGCTGATGTCGATGCCGCCCAGCATCAGAGCACCCGCACCACGCTCGCCGGCGTGAATCCGAGGTCCGCCACCTTGCCCTTGCGCGCGCGGGCACCCATCGCGTTGTTGAGCGAGCGGATCTCGAGCGTTTCTTCGCGCTCCTTGCCGCCGCGGGCGACGCCTTCGATCCGCACGCTGCGCGTGTAGGCCACCGCACCGGCCAGCGATTCCTTGGCCTCCAGGTCGATCAGCATCAGGCCGCGTCCGCCCTTGGGCAGGCTCTTGAGCTCGGCGATGTCGAAGGTCAGGATGCGCTTGCCGCTCGAGGCGCAGGCCACGTGCGTGGCGGCCGGCATCGGCTCGGCGCCGCTCGCGCCACCCACCAACGACGGCCGGCACAGTTGCTCGCCCTCGCCCACGTCGATGAAGGCCTTGCCGCCGCGCTGGCGCGACATCATGTTCTCGATGGTGGCCATGAAGCCGTAGCCGCCCGTGTTGGCCAGCAGCAGGCAGGCGCCCACCGGGCCCGCGAAGAAATGCGTGACGTGCGTGCCGGCATCGAGCTCGATGAGCGTGGTGACGGGCTGGCCGTCGCCGCGCGCGCCGGGCAGCGAGGCCACGGGCACGGTGTAGACGCGCACGCTCTTGTCCTTGGCGCTGCCGAAGACCAGCAGCGTGTCGACGCTGCGGCACTCGAAGGCGCCGTAGAGCGTGTCGCCCGACTTGAAGCTGTACTCGGGCGCGGTGCCGCCGTTGCCGGCGGCCTTCTCGCTGGCCCAGCCCTTCTGCGCGCGCACCCAGCCCTTCTGCGACACGATCACGGTGACGGGCTCGTCGACCACCTTCACCTCGGCCACGGCGCGCTTCTCGGCCTGGATGAGCGTGCGGCGCGGGTCTTCGAAGGTCTTGGCGTCGGCCTCGATTTCCTTGACCAGCAGGCGGCGCAGCGTGGCCGGGCTGGAGAGGATGTCTTCGAGCTTCTTCTGCTCTTCGCGCAGGCCGGCCAGTTCCTGCTCGATCTTGATGGCCTCGAGCCGCGCGAGTTGGCGCAGCCGGATTTCAAGGATGTCCTCGGCCTGGCGTTCGCTGAGGTTGAAGCGCGCGATCAGCGCCGCCTTCGGGTCTTCCGCCGCACGGATGATGGCGATCACCTCGTCGATGTTCAGCAGCACCAGCTGCCGGCCTTCGAGGATGTGGATGCGGTCCTGCACCTTGTCCAGGCGATGGCGCGAGCGCCGCTCGACGGTGATCTCGCGGAACGCGATCCACTCGTTGAGCATCTGGCGCAGCGACTTCTGCGTCGGCTTGCCGTCGATGCCGACCATCGTGAGGTTGATCGACGACGAGGTCTCGAGCGAGGTCTGCGCCAGCAGCGTGGTCACGAACTCGTCCTGGCTGATGCGCGAGGTCTTGGGTTCGAACACCAGGCGCACGGCGGCGTCCTTGCTCGATTCGTCGCGCACCACGTCGAGCACCGACAGCATCGCGGCCTTGAGCTGGGTCTGGTCGGCGCTCAGCGCCTTCTTGCCGGCCTTGACCTTCGGGTTGGTGATTTCCTCGATTTCTTCGAGCACTTTCTGCGTGCTCACGCCCGGCGGCAGTTCGTTGACCACGAGCTGCCACTGGCCGCGCGCGAGGTCTTCGATCTTCCAGCGCGCGCGCACCTTGAGCGAGCCGCGGCCGGTGCGGTAGGCGTCGGCGATGTCGCTCGCGCTGCTGATGATCTGCGCGCCGCCCGGGTAGTCGGGGCCGGGCACGAGGGCGAAGAGTTCTTCTTCGCTGAGCTTGCCGTTGGACTTGATCAGCGCCACGCAGGCGTCGGCGATCTCGCGCAAGTTGTGGCTCGGGATTTCGGTGGCCAGGCCCACGGCGATGCCGCTGGCGCCGTTGAGCAGCGTGAACGGCAGCCGCGCGGGCAAGAGGCGCGGCTCTTCGGTGCTGCCGTCGTAGTTGGGAATGAAGTCGACCGTGCCTTCGTCGATCTCGTCGAGCAGCAGGCTGGTGATGCGCGCCAGGCGCGCTTCGGTGTAGCGCATGGCCGCGGCGCCGTCGCCGTCGCGGCTGCCGAAATTGCCCTGGCCGTCGACCAGCGGATAGCGCTGCGAGAAGTCTTGCGCCATGCGCACCAGCGCGTCGTACGCGGCCTGGTCGCTGTGCGGGTGGAAGCGGCCGAGCACGTCGCCGACCACGCGCGCGCTCTTCACGGGCTTGGCGCCCACGGTGCCGTTGGTGCCGCCGAAGCCCAGGCCCATGCGCGACATCGAGTACAGGATGCGCCGCTGCACCGGCTTCTGGCCGTCGGACACATCGGGCAGCGCGCGGCCCTTGACCACGCTCAGGGCGTATTCGAGGTAGGCGGTCTGCGCGTAGTCGGCCAGCGTGAGGGTGGTGTCGCCGTCGGTGGGGCCTGCAAGGTCGAGCGGAGGTTGAGAGTCGTCCATGAAGAAGAGAGAAAGAAAAACAGTGACGGGCGGCGTGCGTTCGCGCTCAGCCCAAAATGAAAGTGGGGTGCATGGCGGCCTGCGGGATCACGACAGCGGCGACGGCGGCGAAGCGTCGCCCGGCTCCGCTGCGCTGGTCGGCACGTCGGACGGCTCGGGAATCTCGGGCATGGTCGGCACGTTGCGCGGCGACTCGGACGGCATGTTGCCGCGCCCGATCGCGCCGCCCTTGGGCACCGACATTTCCATGCGGATGCGCCCCGGCGTCCTGCCACCACTGCTGCCGCTGCCGCTGCCGCTGCCGCTGCCGCTGCGCAGGTTGCCGCCCACGGTCACGGCCGAGGGCTTGAGGTACGCATACAGCTGCAGCACGGTCTGCACGTAGTTCTGCGTTTCCTTGTAGTTCGGGATCTTGTTGCCCGCGCGCTGCACCGCGCCCTCGCCCGCGTTGTAGGCGGCCAGCGCGAGCTCGATCTGGCCCGGGAACATCGCGATCAGGTCGCGCAGGTAGCGCGAGCCGGCGGCGATGTTGATGTGCGGGTCGAACAGCTTCTTCTCGATCGTGCCGCGCTTGTCCGTCGCCACGCCGTAGCGCTGCGCGGTGGCCGGCATGAGCTGCATGAGCCCCATCGCGCCCTTGGGCGAGACGGCCTTGGCGTCGAAGCCCGACTCGGTGGCGACCAGCGCCTGCAGCAGCTCGTAGTCGATCGCGTGCTTGCTCGACGCGTCGCGCAGCGCCGCCTTGGCGGTCTTGTAGCCGGGCGAGGCCTCGAACATGGCGAGCAGGTTCTGCGACGCCGGCGACACCTTGCCGTCGAGCCGGCGGTGGATGCTGCCGCGGCCCAGCGGCGACAGGCCCTTGGCGGTGTCGAAGCTCTGGCCGCCCTGGAAGAAGAGCTTGTAGCGCTCGTCGACCTTCTCGGCCGCGAAGTGCGCCACGCCGTTGCTGTCGATGTAGCCATAGATGTCGGTCGCGTGCGCGAGCCCCTGCTGCATGCACAGCAGAAGGGCCAACCACAGCGAACGCTTGAAAACCGACATGCGTGTGAGAAGAAAGAAAAAGGAAACTGTCAGACGTCGATGTCGACGTCGTCTGCGCGCAATTCCATGAGCTCGCGCCGCGCCGCCGCTTCGCCCTTGCCCATCAGCTTGGTGATCTCGCCCTGGGTGGACGAAAAATCAAACCGACCCAATTGGACCTTCATCAGGCGGCGGGTGTCCGGATTGAGCGTGGTTTCCCACAATTGTTCCGCGCTCATTTCGCCCAGGCCCTTGAAGCGGCTGATGCTCCAGGCGCCTTCGCGCACGCCATCTTTACGCAGTTTGTCGAGCGTGGCGGTGAGTTCGCCCTCGTCCAGCGCATAGACCTTGGAGGCCGGCTTCTTGCCGCGCGCGGGCGCATCGACCCGGAACAGTGGCGGCTTTGCGACATACACGTGGCCGGCTTCGATGAGCTTGGGAAAGTGCCGGAAGAACAGCGTGAGCAGCAGCACCTGGATGTGCGAGCCGTCCACGTCGGCATCCGACAGGATGCAGATCTTGCCGTAGCGCAGCCCGCTCATGTCGGGCGAATCGGTGGGGCCGTGCGGATCGACGCCCACGGCCACCGAGATGTCGTGGATTTCGGTGTTGGCAAAGAGGCGGTCGCGCTCGACTTCCCAGGTGTTGAGCACCTTGCCGCGCAGCGGCAGGATGGCCTGGCTTTCCTTGTCGCGGCCCATCTTGGCGCTGCCGCCGGCGGAGTCGCCCTCGACCAGGAACACCTCGTTGTGGCTGATGTCCTTGCTCTCGCAGTCGGTCAGCTTGCCAGGCAGCACGGCCACGCCGGAGCCCTTGCGCTTCTCGACCTTCTGGCCGGCGCGCTGGCGCGTCTGCGCGGCCTTGATGGCCAGTTCGGCCAGCTTCTTGCCGTAGTCGACGTGCTGGTTGAGCCACAGCTCGAGCGTGGGACGCACGAAGCTGGACACCAGGCGCACGGCGTCGCGCGAATTCAGGCGCTCCTTGATCTGGCCCTGGAACTGCGGGTCGAGCACCTTGGCGCTGAGCACGTACGAGGCGCGCGCAAACACGTCTTCGGGCAGCAGCTTCACGCCCTTGGGCAGCAGCGAGTGCAGCTCGATGAAGCTCTTCACCGCGTTGAACAGGCCGTCGCGCAGGCCGCTTTCGTGCGTGCCGCCGGCGCTGGTGGGAATCAGGTTGACGTAGCTCTCGCGCACCGGCTGGCCGTCTTCGGTGAAGGCCACGCACCAGTCGGCGCCCTCGCCTTCGGCGAAGTTGTCGGCGTTCTTGTCGGCATGGCCGCTGCCTTCGAACAGCGGAATGACCGGGTCGCCGTTGAGCGTCTGCATCAGGTAGTCGCTCAGGCCGCCCTTGTAGAGCCACTGCTGGCTTTCGCCGGTCTTCTCGACGGCCAGCGTGACGCTCACGCCGGGCATCAGCACGGCCTTGCTGCGCAGCAGGTGGGTGAGCTCGCCCATCGGCAGCGCGGCGGTCTCGAAGTACTTGGCGTCGGGCCAGGCGCGCACGGTGGTGCCCTGCTTGCGTTCGCCGGCTTCGAGCCTGCGGATTTCGAGCGCCTCGATCACGTCGCCGGCGCTGAAGGCCAGCTTCGCGACCGAGCCTTCACGGTGCGAGCTGACTTCGAGGCGCTTGGACAGCGCGTTGGTCACCGACACGCCCACGCCGTGCAGGCCGCCCGAGAAGCTGTAGGCGCCGCCCGAGCCCTTGTCGAACTTGCCGCCGGCGTGCAGCCGGGTGTAGACCAGCTCGATCACGGGGGCCTTTTCCTCGGGGTGCAGGCCGAAGGGAATGCCGCGGCCGTCGTCCTCGACGCTGACCGAGCCGTCGGTGTGCAGCGTGACCTTGATCTTCTTGCCGTAGCCCGCCAGCGCCTCGTCGGCGGCGTTGTCGAGCACTTCCTGGATGATGTGCAGGGGGTTGTCGGTCCGGGTGTACATGCCCGGGCGCTGCTTCACGGGCTCGAGGCCCTTGAGCACGCGGATGGAGCCTTCCGAATAGCCGGAAGCGGAGTCTGAAGATGTCTTGGGGGAAGTCGCCATGGGGGCGGATTGTAGTCAGTTGGGTTGAAATGACTGGATACCCATACAGGCACCGGCTTCGGTCTTTTCGCACATCAGGCGGGAGTTTCTGCGGGCGGACCGAACATCCGCGCGCCCAGGAAATCGATGAACGCGCGCAGCTTGGGCGACGGATGGCGCCCCGACGGCCACAGCACGCGGAACGCGATGGTACGGGGCCGGCGCAGGTGGTCGGCCAGCACGGGCTGCAGCGCGCCCTCGGCCAGCGCGGCGCGCACGCTGAAGTCGGGCAGGCAGGCGATGCCGCGTCCGCGCAGGGCAAAGCACAGCCGGGTCTCGATGTTGTTGCAGATCATCGAGACCGGCGGGCGTACCTCGCTGCCGTCGGGCCCGGGCACGAGCGGCCAGACCTCGACCTTGCCGGTCGCCGGGTAGCGGTAGTGCAGGCAGGCGTGGCGGGCCAGGTCGTCCGGCGAGGCGGGCGTGCCGTGGCGCGCCAGGTAGGCGGGCGAGGCCACCAGCAGCTGCGAGAACTCGCCCAGCTGGCGCGACGACAGCCGTGAATCCGCCGGCTCGCCGGTGCGCACCACGGCGTCGAAGCCCTCCTCGATGACGTCGACCAACCGGTCGCTGAAGTCGAGGTCGAGTTCGATCGCCGGGTAGGCGGCCATGAAGTCGGCCAGCACCGGCAGCACCAGCGAGCTGACCAGCGGCAGGCTCACGCGCAGCCGCCCGCGCGGCGCCTCCGCGGCGTGCGACAGCTCCTGCTCGGCGGCCTCGATCTCGGCCAGCACGCGGCGGCTGCGCGCCAGGAACAGCGCGCCCTCGGCGGTCAGCGTGATGCTGCGCGTGCTGCGGTGGAACAGGCGCACGTCCAGCCGCTCCTCGAGCCGCGCCACGCGCTTGCCCACGGCCGAGGCCGACACGCCGAGCGCGCGCCCGGCCGCGACGAAGCTGCGGGTTTCGGCGACCTGAACGAAGACGGCAAAGCCGCTGAGGCTGTCCATGGGGAATCTCCATTGCGGACTTCAACGTCCGCATTGAGCGGAACTGTAGCCGTCTTTATCCGAAGTCGGCTTCTTCCTATCGTTGGCCGCATGACCTTTCTCCCCGATATTTCCCCCACTTTCACCCCTGCGTGGCAGGGCCCAGACCCGTCGCGCATCGACGCGGCCATCGACCGTGCGCTGGCCGAGCAGCGGCTGGTTGGCGCCGTAGTGCTGGTGCGCCACGACGGGCGCCTCGTCCACCGGCGCGCCGCCGGGCTGGCCGACCGCGAGGCCGGCCGGCCGATGCGCGAGGACGCGCTGTTCCGGCTGGCCTCGGTGTCCAAGCCCATCGTCTCGACCGCCGCGATGGTGCTCGTGGACCAGGGCCGGCTCGACCTGGACGACGCGGTGACGCGCTGGCTGCCAGACTTCCGCCCGCGCCTTCCCGATGGCGGCGAAGCCGTCATCACGCTGCGGCAGCTGCTGACCCACACGGCCGGCCTGGGCTACCGCTTCCTCGAAAGCACGGACGACGGCCCGTACGCGCGCGCCGGCGTGTCGGACGGCATGGACCGCGACGACGGCCTCACGCTGGCCGCCAACCTGCAACGCCTGGCCGGCGTGCCGCTGCTGTACCCGCCCGGCACCGGATGGCTCTACTCGCTGGCCATCGACGTGCTCGGCGCGGTGGTCGAGACGGCCAGCGGCCTGCCGCTGCCCGAGGCGGTGCGCACGCTGGTGACCGGGCCGCTGCAGATGCACGACACGGGCTTCGCCGCCGTCCCCGGCGACCCGCGGTTGGCCACGCCCTACGTGAACGGCCCCGGCGCCACGCCGCCGCAGCGCATGGACGGCCCGGTCGTCGCCACGCCGTTCGAGGCCGCCGTCGGCATCCGCTTCGACCCGGCGCGCGTCTTCGACGCCAACGCCTGGCCCTCGGCCGGCGCCGGCATGGTCGGCAGCGCGGACGATTTTTTGCGCCTGCTCGAAACGCTGCGCAGCGGCGGCGCCCCGCTGCTGGGCGCCGCCACCGTCGACACCATGGGCCGCAACCACACGGGCGCCTGGGGGCCTGCGGACGCGCCGGGCTGGGGCTTCGGCCTGGGCTTTTCGGTGCTGCACGACCCGCAGCCCACGCAGACGCCCGAATCGCCCGACACCTGGCGCTGGGGCGGCGCCTACGGCCATGCCTGGTTCGTCGACCGGGCGCGCGGGCTCAGTGTGGTGGCCTTCACGAACACGCTTTACGAAGGCATGTCGGGCCGCTTCGTCACCGAACTGAGGGACGCCGTCTATGCGTGACACGACCTCTTCTTCACCGCTGCCCCTGTCCGGCCTGCTGGCACTGGCGGCCGGCGGCTTCATCACCATCCTCACCGAGGCGATGCCGGCCGGCCTGCTGCCGCAGATTGGTGCCGACCTGTGCGTGGCGCCCGCGCTGGTCGGCCAGCTCGTCACCGTGTACGCGCTGGGCTCGCTGGTGGCGGCCATTCCGCTGGTGGCCTTCACGCGCGGCTGGCGACGCCGGCCGCTGCTGATGGGCGCGATCGGCGGCTTCGCGGTGGTCAACACGGTGACGGCGCTGTCGCACGACTACACGCTGACGCTGGTCGCGCGCTTCTTCGCCGGCGTGTTCGCGGGCCTGCTGTGGGCGTTGCTGGCCGGGCACGCGGCGCGCATGGTGGCGCCGTCGCAGCAGGGCCGTGCCATCGCCGTGGCGATGCTGGGCGCGCCGCTGGCGCTGTCGCTGGGCATTCCGGCCGGCACGCTGCTGGGCGCGAGCGTCGGCTGGCGACCGGCCTTTCTGATCATGTCGGCGCTGTCGGTGCTGCTGCTCGGCTGGGTGCGCTGGCAGGTGCCCGACTTCCCGGGCCAGGAGGCCGGACGCCAGCAAAGCGTGCGCCGCGTGTTCCTGCTGCCGGGCGTGCGGCCGGTGCTGGCCGTGATGTTCGCCTTCGTGCTGGCGCACAACATCCTCTACACCTACATCGCGCCCTTCCTGGCGCACGCCGGGCTCGAAGCGCAGGTCGGGCGGGTGCTGCTGGTGTTCGGCGCGGCGTCGCTGGGCGGCATCTGGCTCACGGGCGTGCTGATCGACCGCTGGCTGCGCACGCTGGTGCTGGCCGGCACGGCGGCCTTCGCGCTGGCGGCGCTGATGCTCGCCGCGGCGGGCGGGTCGGCGGCGGGCGTGTACCTCGCGGTGGCGGTCTGGGGCCTGGCCTTCGGCGGCGCGGCAACGCTGTTCCAGACCGCCTCGGCCCAGGCCGCCGGCGACGCGGCGGACGTGGCGCAGTCGATGGTCGTGACCACCTGGAACCTCGCCATCGCAGGTGGCGGGCTGGCGGGCGGCCTGCTGCTGCAGGGCGGCGGCGCGGGCAGCCTGCCCTGGTCGCTGCTGGCGCTGCTGGTGCCGGGGCTGGTGCTGGCGTGGCGGGCCTGCGAGCACGGTTTCCCGGGCGCGCGTGGCGCGGCGGCGGCACCGGCGCGCTGACCCCACAGGCAGGCCGCGCGCCTGCCTTCTTTCTTTGATGCCGTGCGCGCATCGAAACCGCGCCCACAAATCATCAATGGCCTTGGCCGCCACGCCACCTGCCACAGCATCCATTTCGCTACATTCGAAGGATGCAAGCCTCCCCCGCTCCCACCCTTTCGATCAAGCAGGTGCTGTTCTGCGGCGCCATGATCGTCACGCTCTCGATGGGCATCCGCCACGGCTTCGGCCTCTGGCTGCAGCCCATCACGCAGGCGCAGGAGTGGAACCGACAGACCTTCTCGTTCGCGCTGGCGGTGCAGAACCTGTCGTGGGGCATCTTCGGCGTGTTCGCGGGCATGCTGGCCGACCGCTTCGGCGCGTTCCGCGTGCTGATCGGCGGCTCGCTGCTGTACGCGGCAGGCCTCTTCGGCATGGCGCATTCGCCGACACCGCTGCTGTTCACCCTGAGCGCGGGCGTGCTGATCGGCGCGGCGCAGGCGGGCTCGACCTATGCCGTGATCTACGGCGTGATCGGCCGGCAGATCCCGGCCGAGCGGCGCTCCTGGGCGATGGGCGTGGCCGCCGCGGCCGGCTCGTTCGGCCAGTTCCTGATGGCGCCCATCGAAGGCCGCCTGATCGGGGCCTTCGGCTGGCAGACGGCGCTGGCCGTGGTGGCGGTGCTGGTGCTGGTGATCGTGCCGCTGGCCTTCGGCTTGCGCGAGCCCAAGACCGCCGCGCTGGCCGGCCACCGCGACCAGTCGGTGCTGCAGGCCGTGGGCGAGGCCTTCCGTTACCCCAGCTTCGGCTTGCTGATGGCGGGCTACTTCGTCTGCGGCTTCCAGCTGGCCTTCATCGGCATCCACATGCCGACCTACCTGCGCGACCAGAACCTGTCGCCCGAAGTGGCAGGCTACGCGCTGGCGTTGATCGGCCTGTTCAACGTGTTCGGCACCTACACGGTCGGCCTGCTGGGGCAGAAGCTGTCCAAGCCCAAGATCCTGGCGGCCATCTACTTTGCGCGGGCGGTGTCGATCGCCCTCTTCCTGCTGGCGCCGATTTCGCCGCTCAGCGTGTACGTCTTCTCGGCCGCCATGGGCTTCCTGTGGCTGTCGACCGTGCCGGCCACCAACGCCATCGTCGCGGGCATCTTCGGCGTGGCCCACCTGTCGATGCTCAGCGGCTTCGTCTTCCTGAGCCACCAGGTGGGGTCGTTCCTGGGCGTGTGGCTGGGCGGCTTCCTGTATGACACGACGGGCAGCTACAGCATCGTCTGGTACATCTCGATCGCGCTGGGCGTGTTCGCGGCGCTGATCAACCTGCCGGTCAAGGAAAGCGCCATTGCGCGCGGAATCCGGCCGGCCGCCGTGGCGGGCTGACGGCCCGCGCTTTTCTCTCTTGTTTGCAAGGAGCCATCGCCATGACGCCCCGCACACGCAACCACTACCTGGCCCAGGCCGCCTGGCTCGCCGCCGTGCTGGCGGCGCTGGGCGGCGTGTTCGCGCTGTACGTGCATCCGACGTTCCTGGTCACGCTGGTCGATCAGGTGTGGTCCTGTTTCTGAACGACTTCGCCCCGAAACGCCCGCTTGCCGGGCCCAGGCAGCTATGAAAGATGTAGCAATTCCCGTGCATGCGAGCACGGCGCCCTCTGAATGGATCGTGCGCTGGTCGCACCTGCTTGCCCCGAACGCCACGGTGCTCGACGTGGCCTGCGGGTCCGGGCGGCACATGCAGTGGTTCGCCGGGCGCGGGCATGCCGCGACCGGCGTCGACCGGTCGCCCGAGGCCGTCGAGGCGGCCGGCGCCTTCGGGCGCGTGGTGGCGGCCGACATCGAGTCGGGCCCCTGGCCCTTCACGGCCCAACGCTTCGGCGCGGTGGTCGTCACCCACTACCTCTGGCGCCCGCGCATGGCCGACATCGTGGCCGCCGTGGCGCCGGGCGGCGTGCTGCTGTACGAGACCTTCGCCGCCGGCAACGAGACCGTCGGCAAGCCCTCGCGGCCCGATTTCCTGCTGCAGCCGGGCGAGCTGCTCGGGGCCTGCGCCAGCCTGCAGGTGATCGCCTATGAAGACGGCTTCCTGCCGGAGCCGGCGCGCTTCATCCAGCGCATTGCCGCCGTGCGGCCCGGCGAAGCGGCCGCGGGCGCCCCGCCGCGCCACTTCCTGAAGGCCAGCTGAGCGCGCCGACACAACTGTCTCCGGCCCGGCCGGAGTCAGTAGAATGGCCGCTTTCGTCCACCGACAAAGAGATTCCCTTGGAGCAACTGACAGGCAGCATCGTCGCGCTCGTCACGCCGATGCACGACGACGGCAGTGTCGACTACCCCGCCCTGCGGCGGCTCATCGACTGGCACATTGACGAAGGCACCGACTGCCTTGGCGTGGTCGGCACCACCGGCGAATCGCCGACGGTCGATGTGGAAGAGCACTGCGAAATCATCCGCGTATCCGTCGAGCAGGCCCGGGGCCGCGTGCCCGTGATGGCCGGCTGCGGCGCGAACTCGACCAAGGAAGCCATCGAGCTCGCCAAGTTCGCCAAGGGCGTCGGCGCCGACTCGCAGCTGCAGGTCGTTCCCTACTACAACAAGCCCACGCAAGAGGGCCAGTACCAGCACTTCAAGGCCATCGCCGAAGCCGTCGGCGACCTGCCCGTGGTGCTGTACAACGTGCCCGGCCGCACCGTCGCCGATATGGCGCACGACACCGTGCTGCGCCTGGCGCAGGTGCCCGGCATCATCGGCATCAAGGAAGCCACTGGCAACATCGAGCGTGCCCAGTGGCTCATCCGCGACCTGCCGAAACACTTTGCCGTCTACTCCGGCGACGACCCGACCGCGGTCGCGCTCATGCTGTGCGGCGGCCAAGGCAACATCAGCGTCACGGCCAACGTGGCGCCGCGCAAGATGCACGAGCTGTGCGTGGCCGCGCTGGCCGGTGACGTCAAGCGCGCGATGCAGCTGCAGTTCGAACTGATGCCGCTGCACCGCAACCTGTTCGTCGAACCCAACCCGATCCCGCTCAAGTGGGCCATGGCCCGCCTGGGTCTGTGCGGCGGCGCCCTGCGGCTGCCGCTCACGGAACTCGGCGAAGCGAGCCGCCCGGCGGTCGAGGGCGCCCTGCGCGCCACCGGCCTGCTCAAGGACTGACCGAGCCCGGGTTTCCCCACCGATCACACCGCCTCCCGTCCGCCCTTTCCCCCTGTTCGCAGCAAGGTCAAGCAACCTTTTGCCGCAACGGTGCTCAGAGAGGGCGGGGCGCTGGGGCCCATCGATTGACCGAACCATTCCACCAAGGAAGACGACGTTGAAGAACATTTCGCGACTTGCACTGCTGGCCCTCGTTGCCAGCCTCGCCGCCTGCTCCGTCCTCGAGAGCGACAAGATCGACTACAAGAGCGCAGGCAAGGCCCCGACGCTCGAAGTCCCACCCGACCTGTCCCAGCTCTCGCGCGACAACCGCTACGCAGTGCCGGGCGGCGCCGTCACCGCCAACGCCTACCAGGCCGGCATCGCGAACGCACCGGGCATCCCCACCGCCGTGGCCAACATCGGCGACGTGCGCATGGAACGCTCGGGCACGCAGCGCTGGATCGTCATCAACCGCACGCCCGACCAGCTCTGGGAACCGGTGAAAGACTTCTGGCAGGAAAACGGCTTCCTGCTGACCACCGACCAGCGCAACCTGGGCATCATGGAAACCGACTGGGCCGAGAACCGCGCCAAGCTGCCGCAGGACATCATCCGCGGCACGCTGGGCAAGCTGGTCGATTCGGTCTACTCGACCGGCGAACTCGATCGCTTCCGCACCCGCCTGGAGCGCAGCACCAACGGCACCGAGATCTTCGTCAGCCACCGCGGCATGCAGGAGGTCTACAACAACTCCCGCCAGGACCAGACCGTGTGGCAGCCCCGCCCGAGCGATCCTGAGCTCGAGACCGAATTCCTGCGCCGCCTGATGGTCAAGCTCGGTGTGTCGCAAGAGCAGTCGAAGATCCTCGCCGCGACCACCGCAGCGCCCAAGACCGCCACCGTGGCCACCGTCGGCAACCAGCCGGTCGTGCAGATCAGCGAAGGCTTCGACCGCGCATGGCGCCGCGTCGGCCTGGCCCTGGACCGCACCGGCTTCACCGTCGAAGACCGCGACCGCAGCGCCGGCACCTACTACGTGCGCTACGTGACCCCGAACCCCGACAAGAAGGACGATGGCTTCTTCGGCAAGCTGTTCAGCTCCAAGAAGGACGAAGCGCCGATCAAGTTCCGCATCTCGGTCAAGAGCCAGGGCGAAGCCACCACGGTCTCGGTCCTGAACGACGCCGGCGCACCCGAAACCTCGGCCAACGCGCAGCGCATCGTCAAGGTCATCGCCGACGACCTGAAGTAAGCCCCATGCTCCGCTTCCGAAGCCTCGGCAGCGGCAGCACGGGCAACGCCGCGCTGGTCGAAGCAACGACCAGCGCCGGCCGCACCACCCGCCTCCTCGTCGACTGCGGCTTCGGCATCCGCCAGCTCGACCGGCGCCTGGCCCAGGCGGGCCTGGCCGCAGCGGACCTCGACGCCGTCTTCATCACGCACGAGCATGGCGACCACATCGGTTGCGCCCATGCCCTGTCGCTGCGCGACCGCATCCCGGTCTGGATGAGCGAAGGCACGTGGCTTGCCACCGGCGGGCGCGACTACGAAGGCCGCCTGCACCTGGCGCGCGACGATGCCGAGTTCACCGTCGGTGACCTCTGCCTGCAGCCCTTCACCGTGCCCCACGACGCCCGCGAGCCGCTGCAGCTGCGCTGCACCGACGGCAACCGCACGCTGGGCGTGCTGACCGACCTGGGCCACGCCACCAGCCACGTGCTGGCCCGACTGCGCGGCGCGCACGCGCTGCTGCTCGAGTTCAACCACGACAGCGACCTGCTCGCCGGCTCGGCCTACCCGTCGTTCCTGAAGCAGCGCGTGGGCGGCAACTACGGCCACCTGTCGAACACCGCGGCGGCGGAAATCGCCCGCGCCGTGCGGCACGACGGCCTGCGCCACGTGGTCGCGGCGCACCTGAGCGAGCAGAACAACCGGCCCGAGATCGTGCGGCGCCTGATGGCCGAAGCGCTGGGCGGCGATGAAGCCGAGATGCTCACGGCGACCGCCGCCGAGGGCTCGCCCTGGCTCGACGTCTGAACAGGCGGGACATCGCCCTCCCCCAATGAAAAAGCCGCCCGAGGGCGGCTTTTTGCATGGTGCGGACCTGCAGCGAAATTACTGCTTCGGTGCCTCGCCCTTCTTGGCGGCTTCGGTCGCGGCGTTGGCGGCGTCCAGGGCCGACGAAGCGGCGGCCGACGGTGCCGATGCAGGCGCGGCGGCCGGTGGTGCAGCGGGTTCGGTCACGGGAGCGGGCGGCGGGGTCACGACCGCAGGCGCGGCGTCCTCTTTCTTTCCGCAGGCCACCAGGGCGGCAGCGGCGATCAGCGAGGCAATCAGGACGGACGACGACTTCTTCATGAGGACTCCTTTGGCAATGAAGGTCTGGAACCAAAAAATTCTAGACCGCCAACCCCGCCCGGATATGTCGCGGGGGTGTATTTGCGGCATTGGCTTACAAGCCGAGCGTGGAGGCGGGAAAGGCCGGCCGGCCCTGGCGCCAGCGCTCGTCGAGGCTTTCGCGCAGGTCGCGCCGCGCACGCGGCTCGTTGCTGCAGACACCGCGGCTACGCTCGGGGTCGATGCGGTGCAGGCACCAGGTGGGCGTCCACAGGGCGCTGGGCACCTCCTCGGCCGCGCCTGAACGGCCACCTGCCGCGCGGCATTCGACGATGTGGTCCCAGGTGCGGCGCCACGTCACGAAGCGCGCATGACCGCGCTCGATCAGGTCGAAGCGCCCTGCCAGCAGCAACAGGCGGCGCCCGCTGGCCGACCAGGCCTGCAGCGCCTCGATGCTGGCGCGCTCGCCCAGCGGCCAGTCGGCGAAGTCGGGGTCGCTGAAGACGATCTCGTTCCAGCCCTGGTGCGCGGCGGCGGACAACGCCCCGCGGACGAGGTCGGCGAAGACCTCCCGGCCGTCGAAACGGCCCTCGTTCAGGGCCGGTACGGCGCCTTCATTCGGCATGCAGCCAGCCCGCCTCGCACCACTCGCCCAGCAGCGCCCGCGCGCCCTCGCTGGCGCGGGCCAGCTCGCGCGCACCGAGCGCACGCTGGTCGGCCAGCCGCCGCATCAGCGTGGCGTCGGCCCCGCCGGCGCGGAAGCTCTCGCCGTTGATGTAGACGTGCCGCGCGTCGTAGAGCATGCGCGTGCGGCGGTCGAGCGCGACCGCGCCCAGCACCTCGGGCACTTCATTGCCCTCGCCGAACCAGACGTTGGCCTTCGGCTCGGTGAGCGATTCGCCCAGCGCGCGGTCGATGGCGTCGGGGTCGCGCAGCGCGGCCTCGACGGCCTTGCGCGCGAAGTCCTGCAGCGCAGCCGGCATCGCGGCCGGGGCCTCGACGGCAGGTTGCGACGGATCGCGGTAACGCGCGAGCTCGGACGGGCCCGCGTCTTCCAGGTCTTCGGCATAGGCCTGTGCCACACGCGCCAGCAGGTCGGCGCCCAGTTCGCCCACGGCGGACGAGCGCAGCCCGATGGAGTACGTCATGCAGTCGTCGCCCACCGCCACGCCGTCGTGGGCGTACTTGGGCGGCAGGTACAGCATGTCGCCGGGCTCGAGCACGAAGGTCTGCTCGGGCTCGAAGTGCTCGAGCACCTTGAGCGGCACGTCGGGCTGCAGCCGCAGGTCGGACTGCTTGCCGATGGACCAGCGGCGCCGCCCCTGCGCCTGCAGCAGGAACACGTCGTAGCTGTCGAAATGCGGGCCGACGCCGCCGGTGTCGCTCGCGTAGCTGATCATCAGGTCGTCCAGGCGCGCATCGGGCAGGAAACGGAACTGCCGCAGCAGGTCGTGCACGCCGTCGTGGTGCAGGTCGACGCCCTGCACCAGCATCGTCCAGCCCGGCTGCTTCAGCGGCGGCAGCGCGCGGCGGGGCAACGGGCCGTGCTTGAGCGACCAGCCGGCCTTCCCATGCCGGATGAGGCGCGACTCGACCCCCTCGCGCTCCGCCAGCGCGAAGAGCGCGGGTCGGTCGATCGGCGGCACCATCGAGGGAACGGCCTGCCGGATCAGCAGGGGTTTCTTTTGCCAGTACCGGCGCATGAACTGCGCGGGACTCAGGCCGCCAAGCAAGGGCAGCGGTTGATTGATCTCCATGGGAGAATTCTGCAATGGAAATCTCTGAACAATGCGTGGTCGGCCTGACCTGGACCATGAAAGACACGCTCGGCGATGTGCTGGACGTGCTCGACGAGCCGGTGGAATTCATGGTGGGCGGCGACGACCTCTTCGACGTGATCGAGGCCGCCCTGCAGGGCCATGAGCCCGGCGCGCGCGTGCAACTGCAGATCGAGCCCGAACAGGGCTTCGGCGACTTCAACGACCAGCTGCTCTTCCTGGAGCCGCGCGCGTTGTTCCCTGAAGGCACCGAGGAAGGCATGACCTTCGACGGCTCCGCCCTGCCCAAGGGCGTCAGCGACGGCATCCCCAAGGACGCGATCTACACCGTGGCCGAGATCTACCCCGACCACCTCGTGCTCGACGGCAACCACCCGCTGGCGGGCATCGCGATCCGACTGGACATCACGGTGCGTTCGGTGCGCGAAGCCACCGAAGAAGAAGTCGGCCGCGGCACGGCGGGCACCGCCTTCTTCAAGGTGCCGCCGATGGCACCGGGCAACCAGATGCTGCACTGAGACCCAGCCATCCCACCAAAGCAAAAAGCCGGGCAGTGCCCGGCTTTTTGCTTTGCGCGCGCGGCCGACCGCTTACATGCGCGAGATGTGCCCGTTGTCGATGCGCACGCGGTCGCCGATGCGCAGGTCGCCCGGGTTTTGCACGTCGAAGGCACGGTAGCCGCCGCGGTCGGTCTGCACCGAGACGCGGTAGCTCTCGTAGGCGCGCGGGCCGTTCTGCTGGGCCTCGATGGTGTTGCCCAGCAAGGCGCCGCCCACGAGGCCGAGCGCAGTGGCTGCGGCACGGCCGTTGCCGCGTCCGAACTGATTGCCCACCACGCCGCCGATGAGGCCGCCCGCGATGGCACCGCCACCCGTGGTGCCCACGCCCGCGGTTTCGCTGCGCAGCACCTCGATGTTGGCGACGTGGCCGTACTCGACGTAGGCCGCTTCCTGGTATTGGATCGCCCGCGGCGGGGCCTGGTAGGGGTAGCGCGAGGTCTGGTAGACCGGGGCCGGCGCGACACAGGCCGTGAGCGTGGCCAGTGCGAGCACGGACGCCGTGACGGAAATGAAGCGCATTGAGATGTTCATGAAAGAGGCTCCTCGAAGAAAACAGCACGCGCCCGGACGGGCTGCATGCCTGCCTGTGTCTAACGTTTCAGCCGAAGCCGCGATGACGAAAGACACACGCTGAAACCTTCGAGACGAACCACGCGCCGGCGGTTCCGTTCTTTACGCCTTGGATACTCAGGTGCCCTTCAGCTTTGCCGGGGCAAAGGCTCAGTGCTTGCCGGTCGAACCGTAGCCGCCCTCGCCGCGTTGCGAGGCCTCGAACTCGGCGACCACGCGGAACTGCGCCTGCACCACCGGCACGATCACCAGCTGCGCAAGCCGCTCCATCGGCTGCAGCACGAAGGGCGTGTTGCTGCGGTTCCAGGCGCTGACCTTCAGCTCGCCCTGGTAGTCGCTGTCGATCAGGCCGACGAGGTTGCCCAGCACGATGCCGTGCTTGTGGCCCAGGCCCGAGCGCGGCAGGATCAGCGCGGCATAGGCCGGATCGGCCAGGTGGATCGCGATGCCGGTGCCCACCAGTTGCCAGGCATTGGGTTCGAGCGTGACCGGGGCATCCAGGCAGGCCCGCAGGTCGAGGCCGGCGCTTCCGGGGGTGGCATACGCGGGCAATTGATCCACCATGCGCGGATCGAGGATTCGGACGTCTACTTTCACTGACTTGCTGCCTTGGTTACTTCTGTTGCTGTTCTTTTTGCTTGCGGGCGGCCTCTTCGAGCACCTGCTGCCATTTGGCGACCCCGGGCCTCAGATTGAGCCCCTTGAGAAAACGCTTGCCGAACCAGGCCGCCGCGGCGGCGCCCAGGACGAGCACGGAGAGCGGCACGCCGATGGCCCACAGCACCAGGAACACCATCGCCCCCATGCCGGCCAGCACCTTGAGCGTGCCCGGGGGGATGGCCTTGCTGCCGTCAGCCTTCGCGGCCTCGCCAGCCGGCGATTCACGCCGCGCGACGGTGGTCCCCTGCGCACCGGGTGATGGCGTCATGCCAACGTCCAGCCCGTGCTCGGACTCCTTGCCGGGGACGCGGGCGGTCTGGCCCGCGCGCGCCGACAGCTGCTCCACGTAGCGGGCGAAGTCGCCGTTGGGCGGTGTGTTGGATTCGGTGTTCATCAGGCCCTCCAATCAGGAAGTCGCGCGGCAATTTCCGTCATCAGCTCGCGCGCCAGCCGGAGCTTGGGCGCGCGGGGCAACTCGCGCACGCCCTTCGCGTCCACCAGCAGCAGTGCGTTGTCGTCCTGCCCAAAGGTCAGCGGGCCGATGTTGCCCACCAGCAGCGGAATGCCCTTGCGCTCGCGCTTGGCCTTGGCGTGCTCGGCGAGGTTCTCGCTCTCGGCGGCGAAGCCCACGCAGAACAGCTTCCTGGCCTGCGCGCGCTCGCTTTTTGCCACCGTGAGCAGGATGTCGGGGTTCTCGACGAAGTGCAGCACCGGCGTCTGGCCGCTGCCGTCCTTCTTGATCTTCTGGTCGCTGTGCGTCGCCGGGCGCCAGTCGGCCACAGCGGCCGTTGCTACAAAAATGCTAGCTGCCTGCGCAGCGCGGGTGGTGGCTTCGAGCATCTCCTGCGCCGACAGCACGTCGATGCGGCTCACGCCGCGCGGGGTCGGCAAGTGCACCGGGCCGGCCACCAGCGTGACCTCGGCACCGGCCTCGCGCGCCGCGCGGGCGATGGCGAAACCCATCTTGCCGGACGAATGGTTGGTGATGCCGCGGATCGGGTCCAGCGCCTCGAAGGTCGGGCCGGCCGTGACCAGCACCTTCTGCCCTGCCAGCAGCTTGGGCTGGAAGAAGGCCGTGATGTCCTCGAGCAGCTGCGCCGGTTCGAGCATGCGCCCGTCGCCGGTTTCGCCGCAGGCCTGCCATCCGCTGCCCACGCCCAGCACGGTCGCGCCGTCGGCCGACACCTGCATCAGGTTGCGCTGGGTGGCCGGATGGGCCCACATCTCGCGGTTCATGGCGGGGGCGATCAACAGCGGCACGCGGTCGGTCGGACGCGCCAGGCACAGCAGGCTCAGCAGCTCGTCGGAGCGGCCCTGCACCAGCCGCGCGATGAAATCGGCGCTGCAGGGCGCCAGCACGATCGCATCGGCCTCGCGGCTCAAGTTGATGTGCGGCATGTTGTTGGGCTCACGCGCGTCCCACTGCGAGGTGTAGACGGTGCGCCCCGAGAGCGCCTGCATGGTGACCGGCGTCATGAACTGCTCGGCCGCCTCGGTCATCACGACCTGGACGGTGGCGCCCGCCTTCACGAGCAGGCGGCACAGCTCGGCCGATTTGTAGCAGGCGATGCCCCCTGTGAGTCCGAGGACGATGTGTTTGCCGGCGAGATCTTGCATGGGACATATTGTTGCTCACATACCGACAAGATCAGGAACCGGATGGCCTTCGGCCGTGGAGGCACAAAGGGGACACCTATAATCGCAATTTCCCACTGCCCGGATTCACGCGTCCGGAACTGGCATGACCAAATTTGTCTTCGTCACCGGTGGTGTCGTATCTTCCCTTGGCAAGGGAATCGCCTCCGCCTCGCTCGCCGCGATCCTCGAATCGCGCGGCCTCCAAGTCACCCTCATCAAGCTCGATCCGTACATCAATGTCGACCCCGGCACGATGTCACCGTTCCAGCATGGCGAAGTGTTCGTCACCGATGACGGCGCCGAGACCGACCTCGACCTCGGCCACTACGAGCGCTTCATCAACACGCGGATGCGCAAGGCCAACAACTTCACGACCGGTCAGATCTACAAGACCGTGCTCGAGAAGGAACGCCGCGGCGACTACCTCGGCAAGACCGTCCAGGTCATTCCGCACATCACCAACGAGATCCAGGAATACATCAAGCGCGGCGCCGGCATCGGCACGGCGCATGAAGTGGACGTGGCCATCGTCGAAATCGGCGGCACCGTCGGCGACATCGAGTCGCTGCCCTTCCTGGAAGCCGTGCGCCAGATGAGCCTGCGCATGGGCCCGAACAACTCGGCCTTCGTGCACCTGAGCTATGTGCCCTGGATCGCCGCTGCCGGCGAGCTCAAGACCAAGCCCACGCAGCACACCGCCAAGGAATTGCGCGCCATCGGCATCCAGGCCGACGCCCTGCTGTGCCGCGCCGACCGCCCGATTCCCGACGACGAGCGCGCCAAGATCTCGCTGTTCTCGAACGTGCCCGAGTGGGGCGTGATCTCCATGTGGGACGTGGACACCATCTACAAGGTGCCCCGCATGCTGCACGAGCAGGGCCTCGATGGCCTGATCTGCGACAAGCTGCGCATCAACACCCCGCCGGCCAAGCTCACGCGCTGGGACGAACTGGTGTACGAGGTCGAGCATCCGCAACAGGAAGTGTCGATCGCCATGGTCGGCAAGTACGTCGACCTGTCGGACAGCTACAAGTCGCTCAACGAGGCGCTGCGCCACGCCGGCATGAAGAACCATGCGCGCGTGAAGATCGACTACATCGATTCCGAGACCATCACGGCACAAGACGTGTCGCGCCTGGCGAAATACGACGCCATCCTGGTGCCCGGCGGCTTCGGCCAGCGCGGCGTGGAAGGCAAGATCTCGGCTGCCCGCTTCGCCCGCGAATCGAAGGTGCCCTACCTGGGCATCTGCCTGGGCATGCAGGTCGCCACCATCGAGTACGCCCGCCACGTGGCCGGCCTCAAGAACGCCAACAGCACCGAGTTCGACCCGGAAACGCCCACCCCCGTGATCGCGCTGATCACCGAGTGGAAGGACCGCGACGGCACCGTGAAGACGCGCGACGAGAAGTCCGACCTCGGCGGCACCATGCGCCTGGGCGCGCAAAGCTCCGACGTCTCGCCGGGCACGCTGGCGCACAGCATCTACGGCGACGTGGTCACCGAGCGCCATCGCCACCGCTACGAAGCCAACGTCAACTACCTGGACGAGCTGCGCAACGCCGGCCTCGTGATCTCGGCGCTCACGCAGCGCGAGCACCTGACCGAGATCGTCGAGCTGCCGCAGAACGTGCACCCGTGGTTCATGGGCGTGCAGTTCCACCCTGAGTTCAAGTCAACGCCGTGGGGCGGCCATCCGTTGTTCAACGCCTTCATCAAGGCGGCGCTCGACCACAAGGACAAGGGCGCGGGCAGCACCAACAAGACGCTCAAGGCAGTGGCATGAAGCTTTGCGGATTCGACATCGGGCTGGACCAGCCTTTCTTCCTGATCGCCGGCCCGTGCGTGGTCGAATCCGAACAGTTGCAGATGGACACGGCCGGCACGCTGAAGGAAATCACGGCGTCGCTGGGCATCCCGTTCATCTTCAAGAGCAGCTTCGACAAGGCCAACCGCTCCTCGGGCACGAGCTTTCGCGGCCCGGGCCGCGACAAGGGCCTGGAGATCCTGGCCAAGGTGAAGCGCGAACTCGGCCTGCCCGTGCTGACCGACGTGCACACCCATGAAGACATCACCGAGGCCGCCAAGGTGGTCGACGTGCTGCAGACGCCTGCCTTCCTGTGCCGCCAGACCGACTTCATCCACGCCGCGGCGCAGTCGGGCAAGCCGGTGAACATCAAGAAGGGCCAGTTCCTCGCACCGCACGACATGAAGAACGTGATCGACAAGGCCCGCGCTGCCGCCAGGGAAGCCGGCCTGGACGAAGACAGCTTCATGGCCTGCGAGCGCGGCGCCAGCTTCGGCTACAACAACCTCGTCTCGGACATGCGCTCGCTCGCGATCATGCGCGAGACGAAGGCGCCCGTGGTGTTCGACGCCACCCACTCGGTGCAGCTGCCCGGCGGCCAGGGCACCAGCTCGGGCGGCCAGCGCGAAATGGTGCCGGTGCTCTCGCGCGCGGCCGTGGCCGTGGGCGTGGCCGGTCTCTTCATGGAGACCCACCCCGACCCGAACAAAGCCCTGAGCGACGGCCCCAACGCCGTGCCGCTCAAGCACATGAAGGCCCTGCTCGAAACGCTCGTCGCGCTCGACCGGGTCACCAAGAAAAACGCATTCCTCGAGGACAGTTTTCAAGCATGAGCAGCGGTTACGTCATTGCCCACGTCGAAGTCACCAACCCGACGCAGTACGAGGAATACAAGAAGTGGTCGAGCGTCGCGATGCAGGCGCACGGCGCCGAAGTCTGCGTGCGCGGCGGCCAGGTGCAGCCGCTCGAAGGCGACTGGAAGCCCACCCGCGTCGTCGTGCTCAAATTCCCCAGCTTCGAGAAGGCCAAGGCCTTCTACGAGACGCCCGAATACCTGAAGGCGCGTGAAGCGCGTGCCGGCGCCGCCATCATGAACATGATCGCGGTCGAAGGCCTTTGATTCCGTTTTTTGCCAGTCCACTCCACCAAGAGACCCAGAGAAAGAGATAGAGATGAGTGCAATCGTTGACATCGTCGGCCGCGAAATTCTCGACAGCCGAGGCAACCCCACCGTCGAGTGCGACGTGCTGCTCGAGTCGGGCACCATGGGCCGTGCGGCCGTGCCCTCGGGCGCTTCGACCGGTTCGCGCGAGGCCATCGAGCTGCGCGACGGCGACAAGAGCCGCTACCTCGGCAAGGGCGTGCTGAAGGCCGTCGAGAACATCAACACCGAGATCTCGGAAGCCGTGCTGGGCCTGGACGCCAGCGAACAGGCCTTCCTCGATCGCACGATGATCGACCTGGACGGCACCGACAACAAGGCTCGCCTGGGCGCCAACGCCACCCTCGCCGTGTCGATGGCCGTGGCCCGCGCCGCGGCCGAAGAGTCGGGCCTGCCCCTGTACCGCTACTTCGGCGGCATGGGCGGCATGCAGCTGCCGGTGCCGATGATGAACGTCATCAACGGCGGCGCGCACGCCAACAACAGCCTGGACCTGCAAGAGTTCATGATCATCCCCGTGGGCGCCAAGAGCTTCCGCGAGGCCGTGCGCTACGGCGCCGAAGTGTTCCACGCCCTGAAGAAGATCCTGGGCGACCGCGGCATCAGCACGGCCGTGGGCGACGAAGGCGGCTTCGCCCCCAGCGTCGAGAGCCACGAAGCAGCCATCCAGCTGATCCTGGAAGCCATCGACAAGGCCGGCTACACCGCCGGCGAACAGATCGCCCTGGGCCTGGATTGCGCGGCCAGCGAGTTCTACAAGGACGGCAAGTACGTGCTGTCGGGCGAAAACCTGTCGCTCACGGCCGAAAGCTGGACCGACATGCTCGCGACCTGGGTCGACAAGTACCCGATCATCAGCATCGAAGACGGCATGCACGAAGGCGACTGGGACGGCTGGAAGCACCTGACCGAACGCCTGGGCAAGCGCGTGCAGCTGGTGGGCGACGACCTGTTCGTCACCAACACCAAGATCCTGCAGGAAGGCATCGACAAGGGCATCGCCAACTCGATCCTGATCAAGATCAACCAGATCGGCACGCTGACCGAAACCTTCGCCGCCATCGAGATGGCCAAGCGCGCAGGCTACACGGCCGTCATTTCGCACCGTTCGGGCGAAACCGAAGACAGCACCATCGCCGACATCGCCGTGGGTACCAACGCCGGCCAGATCAAGACCGGCTCGCTGTCGCGTTCGGACCGCATCGCCAAGTACAACCAGCTGCTGCGCATCGAAGAAGACCTCGGCGACATCGCCGTCTACCCGGGCCGCGGCGCGTTCTACAACCTCAAGTAGCGCCTCGCAGCCTGCATGCGCGCGCGCTTCGTCCCTCCTCTCATCCTGGTGCTGCTGCTGGTCATCCTGCAGTGGCAGCTGTGGAACGGGCGCGGCAGCGTGCGCGAGGTCGCCCAGCTGAGGACCCAGCTGGCCGACCAGAAGGACGCCAACGCCAAGGCCGCCCTCAACAACGAGCGGCTCGCGTCCGAAGTCAATGACCTGAAAGACGGCCTCGAGATGGTCGAGGAACGCGCGCGCGCGGAACTCGGCATGGTCAAACCGAACGAAGTCTTCGTGCAGATCGCGCACTGATCCTTTCCTTCGCTGCTTCTCGATGCCAGAGCTTCTCTCGGCCTCCGCCTTTGCGCTGTGGGGTTCTCCCGTCACTTGGCTCGAACTCGTCGCCGCCGTGCTCGCGCTCGCGATGGTCGGCTGCAACATGCGCGAGATCCACTGGGGCTGGCCGCTGGCCATCGTCAGCTCGCTGCTCTACGTGGTGGTGTTCGCCAACGCGCGCATCTACGGCGACGCCTCCCTTCAAGTCTTCTTTGCCTTCGTCGCCCTGTGGGGCTGGGCGCAATGGCTGCGCGGCTTTCGCGCCGACGGCAGCGCCTTGCGGGTCAGCCGGCTGTCGCCGCGCGGGACCGCGTACGCCCTCCTGGCCTGCGCCATTGCGTGGCCCGTGGTCGCCCTCTTCCTGCGCCGCTTTACCAACACCGACGTGCCCTGGTGGGACGGCTTCGTCACCGGCCTGAGCCTGGTCGGGCAGTTCCTGCTCGGACGCAAGTTCATCGAGAACTGGCTCATCTGGCTGGCCGTGAACGTGGTCAGCGTGGGCCTGTTCATCCACAAGGGCCTGTGGCTCACGACGGCGCTGTACGCGGTGTTCGCCGTGCTCAGCGTGGCCGGCTTCCTGGCATGGCAACGACGCCTGCCAAAGGCCACCACGAAGGCGGTGCCCGCATGACACCGAACCTGTCGACCGGCTGCGTCATCGCGCTCGTGGGTGCCGAGAGCACCGGCAAGACCGAACTCTCGCGCGCCATCGCGCAGCGCCTGCAAGACCGCGGCACGCCTGTCACGCTGGTGGGCGAATACCTGCGCGAATGGTGCAAACGCGAGGGCCGCACGCCCCGCCCCGACGAGCAGCAGGCCATCGCTGACGAACAGATGCGCCGCATCGACGCCGCTGCGGCCACGGGCGTGGTGGTGGCCGACACCACGGCACTCATGACAGCGGTCTACAGCGAGCAGCTGTTCGCCGACACCTCGCTGTACGACAGCGCGCTGGCCGCGCAGCGGCGCTACGCCATCACGCTGCTCACCGCGCTCGACCTGCCCTGGGTGGCCGACGACATGCGCGACGGCCCGCATGCGCGCCAGCCGACCGACACGCTGGTGCGCGCCGCGCTCTCGCGCGCGGGGCTCTCGTATGCCGTGGTGCACGGCAGCGGCGGCGAACGGCTGGCGAACGCATGGAATGCGATCAACACCATCGCCGGCAACGAGGGCCGTGCCCGCACGCGCACCCGCCGCGATGCCAAGCCCGCCTCGTGGACATGGCCTTGCGAGAAGTGTTCCGACCCGGAATGCGAACATAAGCTCCTCAGCGACCTGATGGCGCGCCGCGACCCGCCCTGAGCCTTCCGGCTCCTGCGCGTTCGCGCGCCCTCTCCCCTTCACCGGAGACCCGATGCCCATTTCGACCGCTGCGCGCCTTGCCTTGCGCGCTCCCGCCGCCGCTTTCCTCGCCCTGCTGCTGACCGCCAGCGCGGCTTCTGCAGCCCCCGTTGCCGCCACCGTCGAGAACGCCACCACCCCCACGGCCTGCGCCGAGGAAGACAACGTGTCGATGGTGCTACGCGGCGACGGCATCCGCCGCCTGCGCATCGAAGCGCTGCAGCCGAGCTACCTCGGCACCATCGGCAACGACGTCACCGCGCCCGACTTCTCGGGCTGCAACTTCGACGGCGGCGCCCACCCCACCGACCCGGCGCACCGTTTCAAGAAGCGCACCGTCGTGCTGCTCGACAACGCGCAGTGGCGCATCGTCGGCATGACGCTGCCGACCTTCTGGCGTCCGGCGCGCGTGCCGGTGCAGGTCGGCGCGCGCCACGACCGCGGCTTTCACCTGCTGCAGGTGTTCAAGAAGGAGAACGGCAAGGCGCTCGAGGCCATCGTGCTCTACCCGTCCGACGGCTACTGGCGCCTCAAGCCGCTGCCCGAGGCGCGCTTCGGCGACGGCGTGTACGGTTCGTCGTTCCTGCTCGGCCCGGTCGTGCAGGCCGGGCGGCCGGTGGTGGACATCGCGTCGATCCGCGTCGTACCCCAGCCGCTGGCCATCCACCTGCGCTTCGCCGACGGCGGCAAGGCCGTGGCGCGCGTGACCGAGATCAGCCGCACCCGCACCGCACTCGACGTGACGCTCTCCCAACCCACATCGAGTGCCAAGCAACCCTTCGCGGTGCTGCGCTCGATGTACGTGACGCCCGACAACGCCGACATGAGCGAGGTGCGCTGGCAGGCCTCGCCGCAGGCGGCGGAGCAGGCGCTGCCGCTGCCCGAGGTGAAGACGCTGAACGCCACGCAGGTGCGCTTCGGCCGCAGCCTGCCCTCCAAGCACAACACGAGCGCGCCCGACATCGCATTCGGCGGCTTCGACGACGAAGCGCGCTGACCACCAGCCTCAGGCCGCGCGCCGCACCTCGCCGGGCGTGAGGCCCAGCACGCGGCGCATGCAGCGCGCCATGTGGCTCTGGTGCGAGAAGCCGCTCTCGAGCGCCACGAGGCTGGCGGGCAGCTCGCTGTTCAGCAGCAGGCTGCGCGCGCGGTCGACGCGGCGATGCACCACGTAGGCATGCACCGCCTGGCCGGTGGAGCGCTTGAACTGCGTCTTCAGGTGCGAGGCGCTCAGGCCTGCGACCTCGGCCAGCGCGGCCAGCGACAGGTCGCCGTCCAGGTGCGCCTCGATGAACTCCGTGACGCGCTTCAGCTGCAACCGCGTCAGCCCCCGCGCGGGTGACGGCGCCACCTGCGGGCCGGCCGCGATCAGCTGCACCGCGAGCGCGGTGCCGAGGCTGTCGGTGTAGAGCCGGCCGTTGGGAAAGCCCGCGCGGCGCTCGGCGTCGAGCGCCCACGCGATGTGCTCGATCTGCGGGTTGCGGAACTGGTGGCGCTCGCCGAGCACCGCGCGCTCGGCCGGCAGGCCCATCTCGTCGGCCGTGCGCGCCAGCAGCGCGGGCGCCATGCGCACCACGACCGAGGTGCTCGGCGACTCTTCATGCCAGATGTCGGTGCTGCCGGCCGGCAGGATGTCGAGGTCGCCGCGCGTGTAGAGAAAGCGGTGGAACTGGCAGGCGCCCGCCACCGGCGCGCCCGCGTGCAGCTTGAGGCGGTGGTCGGGCAGCGCCTCGTAGCCGACCACGCCGCCGGAGGTCTGGCGCACGTCGACGCGCAGGCTGTCGGTGGCGGGCGGCGCGACGAAGCTGTCGGCCGACAGCGCCACCTCGGACGCCGCACCACCGTGCCCGTGCAGATCGGTGTCCAGATCGGTATCGCTCATCGAAACATTGTGGGCCGCGCGCGGCGTGCATGCCGTCGGCCGTTTGTGCTCCCCCACGGCTGAACGTGCGCGACCGAAAGCCGTGCGATCCGGATCATCGACGGCCATGAACACCACACCCCACACTCCTTACGCAGGCAAGAAAGCCGTCATCACCGGCGGCACCCTCGGCATGGGCCTGGCCACCGCGCAGGCGCTGCTCGACGGCGGCGCCGACGTGCTCGTGACCGGCCGCAACCCGCAGAACCTGGAGGCCGCGCGTCGCGTGCTCGGCCCGTACGGCGAGCGGGCCCACGTGCTGGCGTCCGACACGGCCTCGCTGACCGACATCGATGCACTGGCCGCCACGGTGCGCGAGCGCTTCGGCCGCATCGACCTGCTGCACATCAACGCGGGCATCTCGTCGCTCGAGCCCTTCGAGCAGGTGACCGAGGCCGGCTACGACCGCGCCTTCGCCGTCAACACCAAAGGCCCGTTCTTCACCGTGCAGCGCCTGGCGCCGCTGATGCCGGCGGGCAGCGCCATCGTCTTCACCTCGTCCATCGCGGACGAAGGCGGCATGCATGGCATGAGCGTCTACAGCGCCACCAAGGCCGCGCTGCGCTCGATGGCCTCGGGCTTCGCAGCCGAACTGGTGACGCGCGGCATCCGCGTGAACGTGGTGAGCCCCGGCTTCATCGACACGCCCACGCTCGGCGTGACCGACGCGAGCGCCGAAGAGCGCGCCGAGTTCATGCGCCTGGGCGACCAGATCACGCCGATGCGGCGCCACGGCAGCTCGGCCGAAGTCGCGCGCGCGGTGCTGTTCTTCGCCTTCGAGGCGACCTTCACGACCGGCGCGCGCCTCACCGTCGATGGCGGGCTGGGCCAGGGCCTGACGCCGGCGGCCGCCTGATCCGATCTCTCACCAAGGACCTCACATGACCGACGTTTCCCTCATCGGCCTCGGCCCCATGGGCATCGCCCTCGCGCGCGCCCTTCAATCGTCGAAGTTCACGCTGACGGTGTGGAACCGCACCGCCGAGCGCGCAAAGCCTCTGTTGAATCAGGGCACGGTGCTCGCACCGACGGCCCTGGCCGCCGTGCAGGCCAGCCCCGTGGTGCTGGTCTGCGTGGCCGACTACCCGGCGTCGCGCGCCATCCTCGCCTCGCCCGGCATTCACGACGCGCTGCGCGGCAAGGTGCTGGTGCAGCTGAGCACCGGCACATCGCAGGACGCGCGCGACGACTGGGCCGCGCTGAGCGGCGTGGCCTACCTCGACGGCGCCCTGCTCGCCACGCCGGGGCAGATCGGCCGGCCCGACACGCCGCTCTTCATCTCCGGCGAGGCACGCGCCCTCGCCGCCTGCCGGCCGCTCCTCGACGCCATCGCCGGCAACATCCAGCACATGGGCGAGCCGATCGGCAACGCGGCGGCCTGGGACCTGGCCACGCTGTCGTGCATGTTCGGTGCGATGAGCGGGTTCTTTCACGGCGTGCGCATCTGCGAAGCCGAAGGGCTGCCGGTTGACGGGTTCTCGCAGATGATCGGCGCGATCTCGCCGGTGCTCGGCGAAATGATCCAGGCCGAGGGCGAAGCCATCTACGCCAGCCAGTACGGCGAGCCCGAGAGCTCGATGGCCACCTGCGCGGGATCGGGCCGGCTGTTCGTGAAGCAGGCGCGCGAGGCGCAGCTCGATGCGGGCTTTCCGGATTTCCTGATGGGTCAGTTCGAGCGCGCGATGCGCGCGGGCCTGGGCAACGAGCGCCTGGCCGCGATGGTCAAGGTGCTGCGGCAGCCGCCGCAGCCCGCTTGAACCGCGTCGCGCCTACTGGACGACCGGGCTGCCCGGCAGCTGGTCGCCCAGCGGCTTGAACAGCTGCGCGGTGTCGACAGCGTCGAAGCGGTACTGCTTGCCGCAGAAGTCGCAGCCGACCTCGATGTCACCGCGCTCGGCGAGGATTTCCTCGGCCTCTTCCACGCCGAGCCCGCGGATCATCTGCGCCACGCGCTCGCGGCCGCAGGTGCACGCGAAGTGCGGGCCCAGCAGGCCGGCCTGCGGTTCGAAGCGCAGCAGCTTCTCTTCCCAGAACAGGCGGCGCAGGATGGTCTCGACGTCGAGCGTGAGCAGCTCGTCGCGCGTGAGGCTCGACGCCAGGATCGAGATGCGGTTGTATTCCTCGTTGCGTCCGATCTGGTCCTGGTGCGCCTCGTCGTGCGTCTGCTGCGAGGTGCCTTCAAGGTTGCCTTCGCCCTTGATGGGCAGGCGCTGGATCAGCAGGCCGGCCGCCACCTTGTCGTCGGCGGCGAGCACCAGCGTGGTGTCGAGCTGTTCGCTTTGCAGCATGTAGTGCTGCAGCACGTCGCTGAGCTTGCCCAGCTTCTGGCCATCGTCGCCGAACAGCGGCACGACGCCCTGGTACGGCGTGGTGCCCGGGAGCTTGTCTTTCGGGTCGAGCGTGATCGCGCAGCGGCCCTTGTTGTTCACGTTGACCATGTCGGGCAGGTGCGCGTCGGCCGGCAGGTCGCCCATCACCTTGGCGGTGGCGCGCAGGCTCAGGTCGGGCTTGGCCTCGGCCACGGCCACCTTCACGGGGCCGTCGCCGAAGATCTGCAGGATCAGCGCGCCGTTGAACTTGATGTTGGCCTGCATCAGCGTGGCCGCGGCCGTCATCTCGCCCAGCAGCTCGGCCACGGGCGGCGGGTAGGCGCCGGTGGCGGTGTTGGAGGCGCGCCGCGCAAGGATCTCCTGCCACGCATCCGTCAGGCGCACGATCATGCCGCGCACCGGCAGGCCATCGAACAGGAATTTGTGCAGCTCGCTCAAAACATCGTCTTTCTCTCAATCAGGCTGTCTTCACGTGGAATACCGCGGAACCGGCTTTGCCGGGCCGCAGGTATTGCCCCCTGCAAGGGGTAGGAGGCCACACGAAGTGGGCAAGCCTGGGGGTTAGCCAATTTTCTTCAGGCCCTTCGCGAAGCGATGGGCGTTTTCTACATAGTGCTCCGCACTCTGGCGCAGCTTGGCAGCGGCCGCATCGTCGAGCGTGCGCACCACTTTGGCGGGCGAGCCGATGATGAGGGAGTTGTCGGGAAACTCCTTGCCCTCGGTCACGACGCTGCCGGCGCCAACGATCGAATTGCGGCCGATCTTGGCGTTATTCAAGACCACCGCCTGGATGCCGATCAGCGAGTTGTCGCCGATGGTGCAGCCGTGCAGCATCACCTGGTGCCCCACCGTTACGTTGTCGCCGATGGTCAGCGGGCAGCCGATGTCGGCGTGCAGCACCGACAGGTCCTGGATGTTGCTGTTGCGCCCGATGGTCAGCACCTCGGTGTCGCCGCGCAGCACGGCGCCGAACCAGACGCTCGCGTTCTCGGCCAGTTCGACATTGCCCATGACCTGGGCGCTGTCCGCGACCCATGCGCCTTCGCCAAGGCGCGGTGCAATGCCATCCAATTCGTAAATCGCCATCGTGGTTGTCTCCGGAGGGGCAAAACTAGAATTGTAGGGATGCACCCCCGATTGAGCGCGCTGGCCGCGCTGCGCCTGACAGACCCCGACGACAAGGTGGCCGCCACGCGCGCCACGGCTGCACAGGCAGCTACCATTTCCATAGCGCTCGAGCCCCTGCGCACGCCCGGCGACGACGACGGTGTGCCCGGCCGCCCCGAGCGCCCGCTGCGCGTGGCCGCCACCGCCGTGCAAAAGCGCTCGCCCTTCACGCCCGAAGGCCGCGCCGCGCTGATCCATTCGATCTGCCACATCGAGTTCAACGCGATCAACCTCGCGCTGGACGCCGTGTGGCGCTACGACGGCATGCCCGAGGCCTACTACCGCGACTGGCTGCGCGTGGCCGACGAGGAGGCGCAGCACTTCACGCTGCTGCACACGCACCTGCAGGGAATGGGCTGGCGCTACGGCGACTTTCCGGGCCACGATGGCCTGTGGAACATGTGCGAGAAGACGAAGGACGACGTGCTCGCACGCATGGCGCTGGTGCCGCGCACGCTCGAAGCGCGCGGGCTCGACGCCACGCCGCTGATCCAGTCCAAGCTCAAGCGCGTGAACACGCCCGATGCGCTGCGTGCCGTGGAAATCCTCGACATCATCCTGCGCGATGAAGTGGGCCACGTGGCCATCGGCAACCACTGGTACCGCTGGCTGTGCGAGCGCGCAGGGCTCGACGCCGAAGCCAACTACCCGGCCTTGGTCGCGCACTACGACGCGCCGCGCCACAAGCCACCTTTCAACCTCGAAGCACGCGGCCGGGCGGGCTTCAGCCCCGCAGAGCTGCGCGCGCTGACCGACTCCCGCCCCGAATGACTGAAGTGATTTCCGACCAGACCTGGTCACGCGCCGACCTGCAAGCCTGCCTGCAGGGTCGCGACACGCCGCCGCATTTCGAACGCTGCCATTTCGACGAGGCCGACCTGTCGCGCCTCGATCTGCGCGGCGCGCAGTTCATGCTGTGCAGCTTCGCCGAGACCTCGTTCGACCGCGCGCAACTGGCGGACACGCGCTGGGTCGGCTGCCGCGCGCGCCAGGCCGACTTCGGCCTGGCCGACCTCACGAACGCGCGCTTCCAGGACTGCGACCTGAACAACACGCAATGGGCGCGCGCCAAGCTGCCCTCGGCGCTCTTCACGGGCGTGAAGCTCACGGGCGCGCACTTCGGTGAGGTGTCGGCGCTGGGCGTCGTGTTCAAGGATTCGCTGCTGGTCGACGCGCACCTGCGCGGCCTGTCGTTCCGCAAGCAGACGCTCGCGCAGCTCGACCTGTCGGAGGCCGACCTCTCGGGCTGCGATTTCCGCGAGGCCATCTTCGAAGGCGGCAGCCTGCGCAACGCGCACCTGAAGCTCGCGCGCTTCGAAGGCGCCGACCTGCGCGACGTGGACCTGGGCGGCCTGCGGCTGGCCAACGCCGCGCCGTTCAAGGGCGCGACCATCTCCCACCGGCAGGCCGCCGCGCTGGTCGAGGAACTGGGCCTGCGGGTCGTCTGAGCCGCCGAAGGGTCAGGACGTCGCGGTGCGGCTGTGCACCACCAGCTTGGGCGTGAAGTACTGCAGCACCTCGCCGCGCTGGTTGCGCGTCTGGCAGCGCATCGAGACCATCGCGCGACCGGGCTTGGAGCGCGAGGGCGTGATGTCGACCACTTCGCTCACCACATGCAGCACGTCGCCGGGCCGCGTCGGCTTGGGCCACTGCAGCTCGCCGCCCGAGCCGATGATGCCGTCGGCCAGCGGGATGCCGCTGTCGACCAGCAGCTTCATGGTGAGCGCCGCCGTGTGCCAGCCGCTCGCGGCCAGCCCGCCGAAGAAGGTGTTCTTGGCGGCCTCTTCGTCGGTGTGGAAGGGCTGCGGGTCGAACTGCTGCGCGAAGGCCTTGATCTGCGCCGCGTCGAGCAGGTGTTCGCCACTCTGGAAACGGTCGCCGACCTTCAGGTCTTCGAGATACAGCTTGTCCATGGAAGTCTCCTTGTTGCGTTGCCCGTCATTCTCGGACGATCAGACGCGCTCGAGGATGGTGGCGATGCCCTGCCCGCCGCCGATGCATTGCGTGGCCAGCGCGTAGCGGCCGTTCTCGCGCGCCAGCAGCGCAGCCGCCTTGCCCGTGATGCGCGCGCCGGTGGCGCCCAGCGGATGGCCGATGGCCAGGCCGCCGCCGTCGAGGTTGACGGTGGCCGGGTCGAGCCCGAGGTCGCGGATGCAGGCCAGCGCCTGCGACGAGAAGGCCTCGTTGATCTCGACCACGTCGAGGTCGGCCACGCCCAGGCCCGCACGTGCGAGCGCCTTGCGCGTGGCGGGAATCGGGCCGATGCCCATGACGGCCGGGTCGACGCCCACGGTCGCGAACGAGCGGATGCGCGCCAGCGGCTTCAGGCCGTGCTTCGCAGCGAAGGCGTCGCTGGTGACCAGCACGACAGCCGCACCATCGGTCAGCGGCGACGAGGTGCCCGCCGTGACCACGCCATCGGGGCGGAACGCGGGCTTGAGGTTGGCCAGCGCCTCGGCCGAGGTCGAGGGGCGGATGCAGCCGTCGGCATCGACCACCTCGCCGGAGGCCAGGCGCACCGGCACGATCTCGCCGGCCAGCCGGCCCTGCGCGCGCGCTTCGGTCGCCTTGCGGTGCGATTCGACGGCCAGCGCCTCCTGGTCGGCGCGGCTCACGTTCCAGCGCTGCGCGACGTTCTCGGCCGTCTCGCCCATTGAGATGTAGGCATCGGTGCTGGCCAGCAGCTCGGGGCTGGGCGAGAAGTTGAAGCCGCCCTGCGGCACCATCGTCATCGACTCCACGCCCACGCACAGGAAAGCGTCGCCCATGCCCGCCTCGATCTGCGCGGCGGCGATGTGCACGGCCTGCATCGAGGAGCCGCAGAAGCGGTTCACCGTCATGCCGCCCACTTCGTGCGGCAGCCCGGCCAGCAACCCGACGATGCGCGCGAGGTTGTTGCCCTGCGACGCCTCGGGGTAGGCGCAGCCCAGGATGATGTCTTCGAGCAGCGCCGGGTCGAGGTCGGTGCGCTGCAGCAGGCCCTGCACCACGCCGGCGGCGAGCGTGTCGGGGCGCACTTCGGCCAGCGCGCCCTTCTTGGCGAAGTGAAACGGGGAACGGGCGTAGGCGGAAATCACGGCTTTCATGGGAACACTCCTTGGGGAAAACTACCTTCCAATCGGTAGGCTTCGGGGTTCAAAAAAAGGCACGCCCGGCGTGCCCGTGGTGAAACGGATCGGTCAGTCCAGCAGCAGTGCGCGCCGCAGTTGGGCGATGGCGTCGTCGAAGTCTTCGACGCGGCCCGTCATGCGGGACGCGAGCAGCGCGCCCTGGCACGACGAGAACACGAAGGCCGCGAGCGAAGCCACGGGGTTGTCTTTCTGCGCCTGCGCCGGCACCAGCGCGCCGAGCACGCCGGTGAGCCACATCACCTGCGTGTTGCGCAGCGCCTGCACGGCTTGGCGCAGGTCTTCGTTGATGCAGTCCCAGCCCGGCGCCAGCGCGCCCGCGGGGCACAGGCCCGAGCCCGCCTTCAGCGTGTTGCGGTACATGCGGAAATAGGATTCGAGCGCGTCCTTGGGCTCTCGCGCGCGCGCCGCCACCCAGTCCTTGAAGCCCTGCGTGGCGCCCTGGATCACCGCGATGCCCAGCGCTTCCTTGGTGGGAAAGTGGTGGTACAGGCTCGCCTTGCGCACGCCCACCGCGTTGGCCACGTCCTGGAAGCTGAAGCCCAGGTAGGAACGGGTTTCGATGAGCCCACGCGCCACCGCGAGGATCTGATCGCGGGTGCCGCCGGGAGCCAGGGTGGAAGCGTCGTGCATCTACCTACTATAAGGTAGGGAAACGCCACCCTGCAAGCGCCGGGGTCAATCGGCCTTGGTGCCCGCGGCCTTCACGATGCGGCCGTTGCTCTCGAACTCGCTGGCGATTTCCTTGGCGAAGGCGGCCGGCGTGCCCGGGGCGGGCACGTTGTCGGTGGCCGTGAGCTTGGCGCGCAGCTCGGGGCTGGCGAGCGCCTTGTTGATCTCGGCGTTGTACTTCGCAACCAGCGCCGCCGGCGTGCCCGCGGGCGCGAACACGCCGAACAGCGAATGGATGTTGGCCGCGCTGTAGCCCAGCTCGGCCAGCGTGGGCACCTGCGGCAGGCTCTCGAGCCGCGCGGGCGCGCCGGCCGCCAGCGGGCGCAGCTTGCCCGACTGGATGTGCGCCGACAGCGTCGGGCTGGCGTTGGTCGACAGGATTTCGAACTGCCCGCTCAGCGCATCGTTGAGCTGCTGGCCGCCGCCCTTGTACGGCACGTGCGTGATGTCCACGCCGGCCGTCGCGCGCACCTGCTCGAGCACGATGTGGCCGAGCGAGGCCGGCCCCGACGTGGCCCAGCGCACCGCGCCGGGCTGCACCTTGGCCTCGGCGATCAGCGCACGAAAGTCCTTCGCCTTGCTGGCGGGCGTGGCCACCAGCAGCACGGGCGAATACATCACGCTGGCCACCGGCACGATGTCCTTCAGCGGGTCGAACGGCAGCTTGCCCAGGTGCGGGCTCAGCACCAGCGGGCTGATGGCCGAGAAGCCCAGCGTCGCGCCGTCGGGCGCGGCCTTGGCCACCGCGTCCATGCCGATGGCGCCGCTCGCGCCCGCGCGGTTGTCGACGATCACCGTGGTGCCCAGCTGCACGGCGAGCCGGTCGCCGAGCGCGCGCGCGACCACGTCGCTCACGCCGCCCGCCGGGTAGGCCACGATGAGCCGCACCGTGCGCGGCACGGCCTGCGCATGCGCGCCGCTGGCCGCGCACAGCGCCGCGGCGGCGAGCAGCCGGGTCGTGGTGCGGCGCGAAGGCTTGGAGGCGGCGAGGAAGTTCATGGTGTCGATGAAAGGCATGCGTCGAAGAGAAGAAGAAGGATCGGTCAGTCCAGCTGCAGCTTGCGCTCGCGGATCAGCTTGGACCACTTCTCATTGTCCGCCTTGACGAAAGCCGCAAAGGCCGCCGGGCCGAGCGGATGCACCTCGGCGCCGGCCGTCGCGAACTTGGCCTTGATCTCGGGTGTCGCCAAGGCCTTGGCGAGTTCACTCGACAAACGATCGACCACCTCCTTGGGCATGTTGGCGGGACCGACCAGGCCCTGGAAGCCGACCGCCTCCATGCCTGCGAGGCCCAGCTCCTTCACCGTCGGCACGTCGGGCAGTTGCGGATCGCGCACCGGCCCCGTCACGGCCAGCGCCTTGAGCTTGCCGCCCTTCACCTGCGGCAGCAGCACGCTGCCCGCGTCGATGAGGATTTGCGTCTGCCCGCCGAGCAGGTCCTGCACGGCCGGCGCACTGCCCTTGTACGGCACGTGCGTCATGTCCAGGCCCGTCACCTGGTTCATGAGCTCGCCATTCAGGTGCGTCGAGGTGCCGTTGCCGCCCGAGGCGAAGTTGACCTTGCCGGGCTGGCCCTTGGCCCACGCCACGAACTCCTTGAGGTTCTTCGCCGGATGGTCAGGCCGCGTCACCGCGATGTAGCTGCCTTGGCTGATCTGGCCGATGTAGGTGAACTGCTTGATGGGGTCGTACGGCGGCTTGCTCTGCAGGTACGGCGCGATGGCGAAGGGGCCGGTGTTGGCCAGCAGCAGCGTGTAGCCGTCGGCCGGCTGGCGCGTGAGCTCGGTGGCCGCGATCATGCCGCTGGCACCCGGCTTGTAGTCGACCACCAGCTGCTGCTTGAGCGCTTCCTGCAGCGGCACCTGCACCGTGCGCGCCGCGAAGTCGATGCCACCGCCGGGCGGGTAGCCGACGATCAGGCGGATGGGCTTGGCGGTGGGAAAGCCCTGGGCGATGGCAAGGCCGGCGGTCGTGGCCAGTGCGAGGCCGGTGCAGAGTCTGCGAAGGTTCATGGATGTCTCTCGATGTCTCTTGAAGAAGAGCATCCATTTTGAAACATCGCCGGACCTCCGGCTCGCACCTGCTCAGGCTTCCTGCGCCTCCACGTCGTTGCCGATGAAGTTGCGCCCGCGCGCCCCGCCCTGCGCATGACGCAGCATCTCGCGCGCCTCGTCCTCGCCCACGCCGTAGTCGGCGAAGCGCGTCTTCACGCCCAGCGATTCGATGAAGGCCGCGAGCTGCGCCGGCGCGTCGGCCAGCGGCATGCGCAGCGCCTGCGCCAGCACCGCGTCGCGGTCGGGCCGGCGACCGATCGCGCGCGCCAGCACCATCGGCAGCGGGAACGAACAGGCGATGCCGTGCGGCAGGCCGTAGCGCAGCGTCATCTCGTACGAGATGGAATGCGCGAGCGCGGTCTTGGTGTTGGAAAACGCCATGCCTGCCTTCAGTGCTGCGAGCGCCATGCGCCCGCGCAGGTCGACGTCATCGAGCCGGGCCATGAGCTGCGGCAGCACCTCCAGCGTGTCCTGCACGGCCGCCACGGCGAAGGTGTCGGACAGCGGATTGGCGTTGACGTTCCAGATCGCTTCGAGCGCGTGCGACAGCGCATCGAGCCCGCTCTGCAGCGTGACGGCCGCCGGCAGCGACAGCATCAGCTCGGGGTCGATGACCGCATAGGTCGGCCAGGTCTGCGGCAAATGCAGCGAGTACTTCTTCTGGCGCTCGCGGTCCCAGATGGTGGCCCAGGGCGTGACCTCGCTGCCCGTGCCGGCCGTGGTGGGCACGGCGATGAGCGTCTTGTGGCGCGTGGCCACGAAGGGCCGCTCGCCCGCGAGGCCCGCCACCAGGTCCGCGAAGCGCCCGTGGTCGTCGGCCACCATCAGCGCCTTCGCGGTGTCGATGGCGCTGCCGCCGCCGACCGCGACGATCACCTCCACGTCGGCATGCGTGCGCCAGAACCATTCGTAGGTCTCGGCCAGTTCCGCCACGTCGGGGTTGGGCCGCGTCTGGTCGAGCGTGCAGGCCAGCGCGTCGCCGAGCACCGACGCCAGCCGATCGAGCAGGCCCAGCGCGCGCGCCTCGGGAAAGGTCACCAGCGCGGCGCGCCGGCCTTCGAGCAGCTTCGGCAGGGACAGCAGGGCCCCTGCCCCGTACACGCTGTGCACGGGGTTGTGGTAGTTGGCGCTCATGGGGAGTGGCTTCAGGAGGCGGCGAACGCCGCGGGGAGAGACGCTGGGAGGGAGCGGGCCATCAGCGCGCGCCCTGCTGGATCCAGCCGCGCAGCCGGGTCGAGAGGTAGTCGGCCGTCATGACCATCACGACGATCACCAGGATGCAGGTCGCCGTGTCCTGGTACTGGAACAGCTTCATGCTGCCCACGAGCTCGAAGCCGATGCCGCCCGCGCCCACCATGCCCAGCACGGTGGCCTGGCGCAGGTTGGTCTCGAAGCGGTAGACGATCACGCCGATCCACGCGGTGACCACCTGCGGAATCACGCCGAAGATGATGGTCTGGATCGGCCCCGCGCCGGTGGCGCGCAGTGCTTCGATCGGGCCCTGGTCGATCTCCTCGATCGACTCGGCGAAAAACTTGCCGAGCATGCCCGCGCCATGCAATGCCAGCGCCAGCACGCCGGGGAACGGACCGAGGCCCACGGCCGCCACGAAGATCAGCGCCAGGATGATCTCGTTGATGCCGCGCGTGATGTTCAGCACCTGCCGCATCGCGTGGAACACGGCGACGTTCGGCGAGATGTTGCGCGCCGCGAAGAAGCACAGCGGCACCGCAAGAATCACCGCCAGCAGCGTGCCCCACAGCGCGATCTGCACGGTCTCGATGGCCGGCTTCACGAGCTTGCCCATGAACTCCCAGTTGGGCGGCAGCATGCGCCCGAGGAAGTCGGCGATCCAGGGCATGCCCTTGCCGAGTTCGCTGAAGCTCACCTGGCTGCCGATGGCCGCCCACCAGAGCACGCCGATGCCGGCGAGCACGGCCACGGCGTACTTCCACCAGCCGGGGTTGCCGGAGCTTCGGGCGATCAGCAGGTTGTAGCGTCCGAGGGCGATCATGATTGCTCCATGGCGAGTTGCGGGGCGGTGCGCACCGGCGCCGCATGAAGGGCCGCAGCGGGCACGCTCGGCGTTGCGGTGTCGGGCTCTGCGCCCGCAACGGCGGCCTCGGTGCCCTCTTCCACACCGCCCGGATAGATGAGGTGCAGCACCTCGTCGGTCAGTTCGTCGGGCCGGCCTTCGAACACGATGCGTCCGGCCGCCACGCCGATCACGCGCTGCGCGAACTCGCGGGCGTAGTCGACCTGGTGCAGGTTGCAGATCACCGTGATGCCGTCCTGCCGGCTGGCCTGCTTCAGGTAGTTGAGCACCTTGCGCGAGGTCTTCGGGTCGAGGCTGGCCACGGGCTCGTCGGCCAGGATCACCTTGGGCTTTTGTGCCAGCGCGCGCGCAATGCCCACGCGCTGCTTCTGTCCGCCCGAGAGCGTGTCGGTGCGCAGGTCGGCCTTGGGGTCGAGCTCGACGCGGCGCAGGCATTCGCGGGCGATGGCGATGTCCTTCGCGGGGAACACCTGGAACCACGACAGGAGCGCGGGCATCGAACCCAGCCGCCCCGTCAGCACGTTCTTGAGCACCGACAGGCGCGGCACCACGTTGTAGTGCTGGAAGATCATCGCCACGTCGCGGCGCACCTTGCGCAGGCCGGCGCGGTCGCCGCGCGAGCGCTCGCCGTCCACGTGGATCTCGCCTTCGCTCGGCTCGGCCAGGTGGTTGATGCAACGCAGCAGCGTCGACTTGCCCGCACCCGACGCACCGAGGATGACGACGAACTCACCCTTGGCCACCGTGAGGTCCACACGATGGAGTGCGGTGAAGTCGCCGTAGCGCTTGCACAGCCCGCGGATCTCGATCATTTCATCTTCCTCAGGTCGAGGTTCAGCACCTTGGCCGTGTCGCGGATGATGTTGTAGGCCGCGTCGTTGGTCGGGTGGAAACCGTTGAGCAGGCCCTGGTCGGACCAGGGGATGTCCTTCACCTGCAGGAAGGCGGCCTGCACGCGCGTCTTCAGGTCGGCGGGCAGGTCCTTGCGCCACACGGTGGGCGACTCGGGGATCGGGTCCGACTTCCAGACCTCGACCAGGTCTTCGCGCTTGACCAGGCCCTTGGACACGGCAGCGTCGAGGATGCGGTCGGCGATGGCCGCGGCATCGACCTTCTTGTTCTGCACCGCGATCGCGCTCGAGTCGTGCGAGCCAGAGAAGATCACGCGGCCGAAATCCTTGTCGGGGTTGAAGCCCGCCTTCAGCAGGCCGGCCTTGGGAAACAGATGGCCCGAGGTGGAGCTCGGATCGACGAAGGCGAAGGTCTTGCCCTTGAGGTCGGCCACCGTCTTGATGCCGGTGTCCTTGTGGGTCACGATCTGGCTGTGGTACGAGGTGCGCCCGGCCTTCTTGGTCTCGGCCACCGCGAAGGCCTCGATGTCGGCCACCGTGGTGCCCAGCACATACGAGAAGGGGCCGAGGTAGGCCACGTCGAGCCGCTTGGAACGCAGCGCTTCGATCACGCCGTTGTAGTCGGCCGCCACGAAGGGCTTGACCGCGAAACCGAGGGCCTTGGACAGCATGTCCATCATGGCCTGGCTGTTGGCAATCATGGCGCGCGAGTCCTCGGAAGGAATCAGCCCGACAGTGAGAACCTGCTGTGCCCGTGCCATCGGCACGAAGGCGGACGCTGTCACGGCGGCAGTGCCGAGCAGCAGCTTTCTACGCTTCATCATGGTTGTCTCCAGTGGTCTGCGTTGCATGGAATCCTCAGGTCGTTTCGAAGGGCAAAAGTACCCGTCTCGAGTCTTCCAGTCGTGCGTGTCATGGTCATGACAACGTGAGGATTCGGGACGTCCGGCGTGTTTCTGTCGAGGCCTGGTCCGTCTTGAGCGCGAGTACATCACTGGTACTCATATCGATCAAATTCAAATTTTTTCGATGATCTATATACTGAACCTATAGATCAGAAAGGCTCCCGCGATGCGCCTCACCCAGCTGCGTTCCTTCTATGCCGTGGCCCGCGAAGGCAGCTTCACGCGGGCCGCCGAGCACCTGCATGTGAGCCAGCCCACCATCACCACGCAGGTTCGCTTTCTCGAAGAGGCCTACCAGGTCGAGCTCTTTCACCGGCGCGGCCGGCGCGTGCAGCTCACCGAGATCGGCGAGCAGCTCATGCAGCTGGCGCAGCAGATCTTCAGCCTCGAAGGCGATGCGGTGGCGCTGCTCGGCGACGCCGGCAAGCTGCGCACCGGCCACCTGCGTGTGGCGGCCGTGGGCCCGTACCACGTGACCAAGATGCTGGTCGACTTCAGCCTGCGCTACCCCGACGTGAAGGTCACGGTGAGCACCGGCAATTCACAGGACGTCCTCGACCGCCTGCTCGACTACAGCGCCGACGTCGGCGTGCTCGCGCAGCTGGTGCGCGACGACCGCTTTCTGTCGGTGCCCTTCAGCCAGCACCCGGTCGTGATGTTCGTGCCCTCCACGCACCGCTTCGCGAAGCGGCGCAACATCCGCCTCGCGGAGTTGCAGGGCGAACGGCTCATCCTGCGCGAACAAGGATCGACCACGCGCAAGGCGCTCGAACTGGCGCTCGCGAAGGCCAAGGTCGAGGTCGACGTGGTGATGGAGATCAGCAGCCGCGAAGTGATCCGCGAAGCCGTGGCGCAAGGCCTGGGCATCGCGGCCGTGTCGGGCGTGGAGTTCGTGCCGGGGCCGAACCTGCACATGGTCGGCTTCAGCGACACCGAAATTTTTACCTACGCCCACGTGCTGTGCCTGGCCGAGCGACGCGAGATGCGCATGGTCAGCGCCTTCTACGACACGCTGGTGCCCGCCATCGAAGCGCGCAAGCGCAAGAGCTGAGAACGAAGGCTGGGTCAGCCGCGCGGATGGTGTGCCGCGTGCAGCTGCTTCAGGCGCTCGCGTGCCACGTGCGTGTAGATGGTGGTGGTCGAAATGTCGGCATGGCCCAGCAGCAGCTGCACCGCACGCAGGTCGACGCCGTGGTTCAGCAGGTGCGTGGCAAAGGCGTGGCGCAGCGTATGCGGCGACAGCGGCACGTGGATGCCGGCAGCCGCAGCCTGCTTCTTCACGATGACCCAGAACATCACGCGCGTCATGCCCGCGCCGCGCGCGGTCACGAACAGGTCGGGCGTCTGCTGGCCGTCGAGGATCACGGGGCGCGCTTCGTCGAGGTAGCGCTCGATCCAGCGCCGCGCCTCGCCGCCGAAGGGCACAAGGCGTTCCTTGTTGCCCTTGCCGAGCACGCGCAGCACGCCGTCGTTGAGGCTCATGTCGATCGCCTTCAGCGCCACCAGCTCGCTCACGCGCAGGCCGCTCGCGTACATCAGCTCCAGCATGGCGCGGTCGCGCAGGCCGAGCGGGCTCTCGACATCGGGCGCGGCCAGCAGGTCGTCGACCTGCTTCTCGGACAGCGTCTTGATGGCGCGCGGCATCTGGCGCGCGGGCATGAGGCGGATGCTCGGGTCGGCCGTGATGCGGCGCTCGCGCAGCGCCCAGCGGTAGTAGCGCTTGAACACCGTGAGCCGACGGTTCGCAGAAGTCGCCTTGCCCTTGGTGGACAGGCGCACGCCCATGTAGGCCTGCAGGTCGGTCTCGCGCGCGGCGTCCAGCCCCATGCCGTCACGCTGCTCGCGCAGCCACTGCGCGAACAGCGCGAGGTCGCGGCGGTAGGCGGCCAGCGTGTTCTTCGACAGCCCATCCTCGAGCCAGAGGGCGTCGATGAAGGTGTCGATGTCGGCGTTGGGGGGAGCGGCGGCGGCCTCGGTCATGCGGTGCAAGATAACAAAAGAAAAAGCCGCCCGGAACGCGGGCGGCTTTTATTGGGAGCGAAGCCGCTCAGTCGAGCTTGAGGTTCTGCTTCTTCACGACCTGCTTGTACACGTCGAACTCGGCCTTGATCTGCGCGGCGAACTGGTCGGGCGAGTTGGCCACGATCAGCGAACCCGTGTCTTCGATGCGCTTCTTCACGGCCGGATCTTCCACCGCCTTCTTCACGCCGGCGTTGATCTTGTCGACCACTTCCTTCGGCAGGCCCTTGGGGCCGAGGATGCCGTAGTAGGCCATGCGGTTGACCGGCTCCAGGCCGACTTCCTTGAAGGTCGGCACATTCGGCAGGCCGGCCACGCGCGTCGGCGCCGACACCACGATCGGCACCAGGCGGCCGCTCTGGATGAAGGGCATCGCCGAGGGCAGGTTGTCGAAGATGATCGGCACCTGGCCGGCCACCACGTCGTTCAGCGCCGGGCCTGCGCCGCGGTACGGGATGTGCGTGACGAAGGTGGTGGTCAGGCTCTTGTACAGCTCCATCAGCAGGTGGCCGATGCCGCCCGTGCCCGACGAGGCGTACGAATACTTGCCCGGGTTCTTCTTCAGCTCGGCCACGAACTCGGCGTAGTTCTTGGCCGGGAAGCTCGGGTTCACCGCGATCACGTTCGGCGTGGCCGCGATGTTGATGATCGGCGTGAAGTCGGTGATCGGGTCGTACGGCGTCTTCGGGTTGATGGCCGGATTGGCGGCGGTGCTCGACACCGTGGCCACGCCCAGCTTGTAGCCGTCGGCCGGTGCGCGCGCCGTTTCGGCCGCGCCCACGATGCCGCCGCCACCGGCGCGGTTGATCACCACCACGGGCTGGCCCAGCACCTTGCCCAGCGGGTCGGCGATCACGCGCGCCACGATGTCCGTCGTGCCGCCGGGTGCGAACGGCACGCTCAGTTCGACCGGCTTGGTGGGATAGCCCTGCGCGAAACTCTGACCTGCCACTGCGACCAGCGCGGCGGCGCCCGCAAGCGCGCTCCATTGACGACGTTGCATCGATAACTCCTTGACTAGACGGGACCGGCCGGGGCGGCCGGAAAAAAGCGAAGCCCGGATGCTAGCGGGTCGGGGCTTTCCGTCATGCTGTGGAATACCCACGGTTGTGCCGGTTTATGCTCGAAGCGGTGAACTACGCGCAGCTGCTCTTCCCCGATTTCTCCCTCATCGCCATCGGCTGGCTCCTGTGCCGCTACACCGCGCTCGACCGCCGCGTGTGGGACCAGGTCGAGAGCCTGGTGTATTACTTTCTATTTCCCGTCCTGCTGTTCCATTCGATCGTGCGCAGCCCGCTCGACTTCGGTGCGACCTCGAGCCTGCTGACCGCGGGTGTGGGCGTCGGGCTGGCCGGCATCGCGATGGCCTACGCCCTGCCCTTCGTGCCGGGCCTGCGCTCGCACATCGACCGGCACGACCACGCCGCCAGCGCGCAGATCGCGTTCCGCTTCAACTCCTTCATCTGCCTGGCGCTGGCCGAGCGGCTGGCCGGGCCCGAAGGCCTGCTGCTGATCGCGGTGCTGATCGGCGTGTGCGTGCCGATGTTCAACATCGCCGCTGTTTGGCCGATGACGCGGCATGCGCAGACCGGCTTCGTGCGGCAGCTGGTGCGCAATCCGCTGATCGTGGCGACGCTGGCGGGGCTGCTGGCCAATGTGCTGGGGCTCACGGTGCCTGGCTGGCTGACGCCGACGCTCACGCGGATCGGGGCGGCGTCGCTGGCGTTGGGGTTGCTTGCGGCGGGGGCGGGGATGCAGTTCGCGACGTTGGGGCGGGGGAAGGTGTTGGCGGTGTCGGTGCTGGCGATACGGCATTTCTTTTTGCCGCTCGTGGCTTGGGGGTTGTCGCTTGTACTGAAGCTGGACGCTACGCAGGCTTCGGTGTTGATGGCTTTTTCTGCTGTGCCTACTGCTTCCAGTGCTTATGTGCTGGCGGCGCGGATGGGATACAACGGGCCTTATGTGGCGGGGCTGGTCACGCTGTCTACGATCTTGGGGGTGGTTAGCTTGCCGTTTGCGTTGGCTCTGCCTCGGTAGTTTCAGCATCGCTGTGGGTTTGCTTCCCGGGGCCGGGTCTCGGCCCGGCGGCCGACCTACTTTTCTTTGCTTCGCCAAAGAAACGTAGGCAAAAGAAAGGCGACCCTACTGTCTGCGTCCCTCCGCTTCGCTACGGGCAACCTGCGGTGCTCACGTTTCGCGGGGTCTCGCCCAAACTCGCTTCGCTCAAACAAGGGCGAGCCCTGATCCGCGAAACGCTGCGCTCCTCGGCGCATACAGAAGGGGTTGGGATACCAACGGGCCATCGCTTCGCTCGGCCAGTGGGCCGCAGCAGGCGCTGCGCGCCTGCTGCGGCTGGGATTGGTAGTGGTGCGTGCGCAGCGCGTAGTCGCAAACGCGAGCACGCGATTCGGCCGTTGGCAACTGCCGGGCCGAGCGAAGCGACGGCCCGCGGTCCCCTCCCCTCTGGCTGCGCCGAGGAGCGCAGCGTTTCGCGGATCAGGGCTCGCAGCTGTTTGAGCGAAGCGAGTTCTGCGAGACCCCGCGAAACGCGAGCACCGCAGGTTGCCCGTAGCGAAGCGGAGGGACGCAGACAGTGGGGTCGCCTTTTCTTTGCTTACTTTCTTTTGGCGAAGCAAAAGAAAGTAAGTCGCCCGCCGGGGCGAGTCCCGGCCTCGGAAAGCAAACCCACAACAGGAATTCAACGAGCCAGCAAAGCAGGCAAAGCCGACGCCAACATAGCAACCCCAGACAACGTCAACAAGCTCAACACGATCTTGCGAAACGCCGCTTCACTGATCCCGATGTAAAGCCGCGCCCCCAGCAACACCGGCACAGCAACAGCCGCCGCGACCAACACCAGCAACGGCAAAACCGACCGCCCGATGCTCCCGCTCGCCACATGCACAGCAAATGCCACAGCCAACATCGAGAGATTGAAGTTCTGGATCACAGCACGTTGCGTGTCGCGCTGAAAGCCGCGCAGCGTGCACCACAACGTGGGCACGACACCCGAGAAGCCCCCGATGCCCGCCATCACACCGCCGATGGCACCTGCCACGCCGTCCGCTGCGCGACCGCCAAAAGTGATCTTCGGCAAGTGCTGCGACATCAGCATCGCCGGGCACCACAGCACCAACAGCGTGCCCAGGCACACCTTGAACAGCACGATGTCCAAGTGCGGCAGCAGCCAGACACCGAAGGGCACGCCGATCAGGCCGCCGAGCACGAAGGGCCAGAGGATGCGCTTGTCGAAAGACCGCCGCACCGTGAGCGCCGCAATCACCTGCCCCGTGAGGGCGCCGAACAGCGCGAGCACGGCGGCCAGTTGCGGCTCCAGCGTCCAGGCCCACACGGACATCGCGACCATGCCGAAGGCAAAGCCCGACAGGCCCTGCACGAACCCCGCCAGCACAGCGCCGACGATCACATAGACATACAAGGCTTGCATGCGGCCGATGATAGGGGCCGCATGCAGAAGCTCTCACGCCCGGAGAAGGTCTATGCCGACGCAGGCACCAGCGCCGTGCGACGCACGCGCCGCACATTGAAGGCGCTGGCGATCAGCACGCCCTGCACCAGCGCCAGCCCGACGATCACGCTCGTGTACTGGCCGTGGTCCATCAGCCGGCCGAACACCAGCGGCGCCACGGCCTGCCCGATGTCCAGGCCCGCATACACCACGCCGTAGACGCGCCCCGTCGCATTGGGCGGCGTCGACTTCTTCACCAGCAGGTCGCGCGACGGCCCGGCGATGCCCGAGACGAAACCCATCGCACCGAACAGCACCGGCACCATCACCGGCGGAAACTGTGCAAAGGCCAGCACCAGCGCCAGCGCCGCCGCCACGCCGAAGCCCGCGCCCACGATGCGCTCGCAGCGCGAGGGGTCGGAGGCCAGGAAGCCGCCCACCACCATGCCGGCCGCGCTCGCCACCATGTAGACCGTGAGGCACACCGCCACCAGCGCCACCGGCACCGCGTGCAGATGGCCCGCGGCCACGGGCGCGAAGGTCTGCACCACGCTGATCACGGCGGCGTAGAAAAAGAAGAAGCCGAAGCACATCCACACGGCCGGGATGCGCAGGAAGTCGAACTCGCCGCCCACCGGTGCGGGCTCGCCCTGCCCCGTGGCCTTGTGCACGGCCGCAGCATCGAGCGCCAGCACGCTGCGGTAGATCCACAGGATCAGCAACACCACGATCGCCACCACGCCGGCCGAGGCCAGCGCCACGCGCCACGAGAAGGCAATGGCGATCGGCACCACGAAGGCCGGCGCCAACGCCCAGCCCAGGCTGCCGGTGATGCCGTGCACGCTGTAGGCATGGCCCAGCCGCGTGGGCGCGACCTTGCGGTTGAACAGCGTGTAGTCGACCGGGTGGAACACGCCGTTGCCGATGCCGCCGACCACCGCGCACGCCAGCAGCATCCAGTAGCTCTGCGCCATGGCATAGCCGAAGGCCGCGAGCCCCAGCGCGCCCAGCCCGACGAACAGCACCGGGCGCGGGCCCAGCTTGTCGACGATGAAGCCCGAAGCCGCCTGCACGATGCACGAGACCACGAAGAACACGGTGAGCACCGCCCCGAGCTCGACATAGCTCACCTGGAACGCGTCCTTCAGCCACGGGAACAGCGGCGCCAGGATCAGCTGGCTGAAATGGCTCACCGCATGCGCCAGGCCGACCAGCCCGATCAGTTGGGCGTCGGTGCGCAAAGTGGTGGCGGGAACGGCTGTCGAGGAAGTGGATGACATGGATTGCTACAAAAAACCGGTGCGGGCACCGATGCTATGCGGCACCGACGCGGCAGAATGGCGATACAGCGACAACATTTGTCGAAACCATGCCAAGCGCCGTCCCCCCCCACGCTCCGCCCGCTCCCGAGCCAGCCACTCCCGCCAAGGCGCGCGGCACGCCCACCGCGCCGACCAACAGCGTGGGCCCGCTCACGCCGCACCTGTACGCCCCCGACGCGGTGCGACCGCTGCGCGCCAAGGAACACTTCCTGAGCGCCGACACGCTGGTCGAACTGCACGAGCACCCGTGGCCGCAGCTCACGTTCTCGACGCGCGGCGTGATCCGCCTGAGCACACAGGACGGCAGCTACATCGTGCCGCCCTCGCGCGCGCTGTGGGTGCCGGCCAACATGCCGCACAGCATCACGCTGATCGAAGACGCCGAGCTGCGCACCGTCTACCTGCACGCCTGGATCGCGCCCACCTGGGAGAAGTGTGAGGTGCTCGAGATCAGCCCGCTGCTGCGCGCCCTCATGCTCGCGCTCGACACCACGCCCGACGGCCTGCCCCCGGCCGACCCGCATGCGCCGCAGCGCGAACGCATGATCGCGCCGCTGCTGGTCGACGAGGTCGAGCGCGCCACGCAGATCCGCATCGACGTGCCGCTGCCCTCCGACAAGCGCCTGCGCCAGCTGTGCGAGACGCTGCTGCGCAACCCGGCCGACCGCGCCACGCTGGCCGAGCGCGCCGCCGCCATCGGCGCCAGCGAGCGCACGGTGGCGCGGCTGTTCCGCGACCAGCTCGGCATGAGCTGGCAGCAATGGCGCCAGCAGGCCGTGATGGCGCACGCGCTGCCGCTGCTGGCGCGCGGCATGGCCGTGAGCCAGGTGGCATCGGCCAGCGGCTACGCCACCGACAGCGCCTTCTGCGCCATGTTCAAGGCGGCCACCGGGCGCTCGCCCACCTCGTTCCAGCACCGCAAGCGACCGGCCACCCTTTGATGCCGCAGGGCATGGACCGGGCACGCCATGGTGCTCTGGCAAGATCGGCGACCGACACCGACACCATGCACTCACCGATCCCCCTGCACATCGCGGCCGAGGCCAGGCCTGCAACGTGGACCGCCGACATCTGGCTGCGCATCCGCCGCCATTTCCTGCTGAAGGCGGTCGGCACCACGGCCTTCACCTGGCTGTTCTTCATCGGCTACTTCCACCTGCTGCGCAACCCGGCCTTTCCGGTCACGGTGATGCCGCTGACGCCGCTGGACCACCTGATTCCGTTCCAGCCCTACACGCTCGGTGCCTACCTGTCGCTGTGGGTGTACGTGGGCTTTGCGCCGGGGCTGCAGCTCACGTTTCGCGAGCTGGTGGTCTACGGGCTGTGGATCGGCGCGCTGTGCCTGAGCGGCCTGGGCCTTTTCTACTTCTGGCCGACGCAGATCCCGCCGCTGGACATCGACGTCTCGGGCTACCCCGGCTTCGCGATGCTGCAGGGCGTGGACGCGGCGGGCAACGCCTGCCCCTCGATGCACGTGGCGGTGGCCATCTTCACCGCCGTGCGCCTGGCCGACGTGCTGCGCGCGGCGCGCACGCCGTGGCTGCTGCAGGCGATCAACTGGGCCTGGTTTGCCGCCATTGCCTATTCCACGCTGGCGGTCAAGCAGCATGTGGTGCTGGACGCGGTGGCCGGCGCGCTGCTCGGGCTGGCCTTTGCGCTGCCCTCGTTGCGCTGGCGCCCCGGCCCCCGTTGATCCGGGGCCGCCCCGAGGATTTCCCTAAGGTCGAAGCGGATATCATCAATCACCATTGATCATCAACACAGGCCGAACGAGGAAGGGATCGACCCCGTGGCCCGCCACCCGCAAGGGACAGGCAGCCCATCGATCAACGGCGGCACAAGACGACAGGCATCGCAGATGAGTTCGCTGAAGGAATTGCAGGACCTGATCCACGAGAAGTACGGCATCGAACCGTCCAAGCTCGACCCCCACGCCTCGATGCGTGAAACCGGCGGACTCGATTCGCTGGCCCTGGCCGAATTCCTGTTCGCCATCGAAGACCATTTCGGCATCACCATGCCCGACGACGACGCGAGCATCGACACCCTGGCCGAGCTCGCGCAGCTGGTCGACAAGGTCCGGGCCGCCAAGACAGCGTGAGCACGCACGAAGTCGCCGTCACCGGGCTGGGCGTCATGGCGCCGCATGGCGACGCGCCCGACGCGCTGTTCGACGCGCTGTTGCAGGGCCGCTCGGCCATCGCCCCGGTCTTTCCTGAACTCCCCAAACCCGCCGCCGCCGCCACGGTCGCCTTCGACGAGACGCGCTGGTTCACCAAGCTGCAGCTCGCCGGCGTCGACCGCGTGAGCCAGCTGGCCGTGGCCGCCGCCGACCTCGCCCTGCGCGATGCCGGCCTGGCCTTGGGCAACACCGGCATCGATGCCGAGCGCGTCGGGGTCTACGCCGGCTGCGGCATGGGCGGCGCCGCCGCGCTCGAAGCCGCCTACCGCGGCAACGGACGGGTCTCGCCGCTCACCATTCCCGCCTTCATGCCCAACGCGCCGGCCGCCCATGTGGCGATGCGCAACGGCGTGCTGGGCCCGGTGCTCACGTACTCGGTCGCCTGCGCCTCGTCGTCGGTGGCCATCGCCGAGGCCGCCAAGGCGGTGCAGCGCGGCGAGGTCGACATCGCCATCGCGGGCGGCAGCGAAGCGCTGATCGTCCCGGGCGTGGTGCTCGCCTGGCAGGCCATGCAGACGCTGGCCGGCTTCCAGCCCGGCGAAGCGGCCGGCGCGGTGCGCCCCTTTGCCACCGACCGCAGCGGCTTCGCACTGGGCGAAGGCTCGGCCTTCCTCATCCTCGAATCGGCCGAACGCGCCCGCGCGCGCGGCGCCCGCCGCTACGCCACGCTGGCCGGCTGGGGCCTGAGCAGCGACGCCACCCACCTCACCAAGCCCGACGCACCGGGCCAGGCCCGCGCCCTGCGCGCCGCGCTGCGCCAGGCCGGCCTGCAGCCACGCGACGTGGGCTACTGCAATGCCCACGGCACGGCCACGCGCATCGGCGACGTGGTCGAGCGCAACGCGCTGGCCGAGGTCTGGGGCGCCGATTTCGATGCCCTGCGCGTCAGCTCGACCAAGGCGCTGCACGGCCACATGCTGGGCGCGGCCGGGGCCATCGAGGCGCTCATCACGGTGCTGGCGCTGTACCGGCGCGAGCTGCCGCCCAACGCGAACTGCCGCGAGGTCGACCCCGACTGCCGGATGAACCTCGTCGCCCCCGGCGACAGCGCCGCACCCGCGCTCGAGGCCGCCATCAGCAACTCCTTCGCCTTCGGCGGCACGAACTCCGTGCTGCTGTTCCGCCGGGGCTGAACCGCGCGCACTTGTGGGCCATGCGCACCCCGTGGCGCTGTGCCCCGCGCGATAGAGACATTCCGGGCTCTCCGGTATGCTGGTGGGCGCTTCTCCCCCCATGTCCGTCCAAGGAGGCCACCATGCACGTTCGCTCCACATTCGTCGCCCTTGCCCTGCTCGCCGCAGGTGCCTCGGTGCAGGCCAACAACCTGCTCGACCAGCTGAAAGAACAGGCCGGCGCGGCGGTCAACTCGCAAGGCAGCAGCAGCAGCGGTGGCGGTGGCGGCTCGGCGCTCAGCAACCTCAGCCTCGGCGGCTTCAAGATGCCCGCCATCGGCTCCAGCACCATCGGCAGCGCGGCCGGCGTGCTCGAGTACTGCGTCAAGAACAACTACCTCGGCGGCGATGCCGCCTCCGTCAAGGACAAGCTGCTCGCCAAGATCACCGGCCAGAAGAAACAGGAAAACGACTTCGCGAGCGGCGCCAAGGGCCTGCTCAAGGGCGGCGACGGCAAGTCGCTCAACCTCAAGGGGCTGTCGTCGAAGGTCAAGGAAAAGGCCTGCGACTACGTCCTGAAGAACGCGACCTCACTGATCTAGGCTCTTTCTCTCTCCCGCTCTCCGCGCGCGGCGTGCCCGCCGTGCGCGCTCCCCGCTTCATGAATCCGGCTTCTCCCTCCTCTTCCCCCGCACCGTCTCTTCGCCAGCGCCTCGCACGCTGGGTTCCCTGTCTTGGCTGGCCCCGCCCATCCGCCGCACTGCTGCGCAACGAGGCCATGGCCGGCATCACCGTCGCGCTGATGGTGCTGCCGCAGGGCGTGGCCTATGCGGCGCTGGCCGGCATGCCGCTGGTCACGGGCGTGTACGCGGCGCTGTTCCCGGCGCTCATCGCCGTGATGTTCAGCTCGTCGCAGCGGCTGTCGGTAGGGCCGACCGCGCTCACCAGCCTGCTGGTGGGAGCGTCGCTCGCGCCGCTGGCGGTGGCGGGCAGCGACGAGTGGGTGTCGATGGCGGTGTGGCTCACGCTGATGTCGGGCGCGATCCAGATCGTGCTCGGCGCGGGGCGCTTCGGCTGGCTGCTGCGGCTGGTCAATTCGCCGGTGCTGATCGGCTTCACGCAGGGCGCGGCGGTGCTGATCGCGATCTCGCAGCTGCCCGCGCTGCTGGGCTTCACGGGCCGCACCATTCCGCAAGTGCTGCAGGGCGGACCGCTGCCCGACCTCACGGCCATCGCCTTCGGCCTGGGCAGCATCGCCGTGCTGTGGCTGGGCAAGCGCTGGGTGCCGCGCTTCCCGACCACGATGGCGCTGGTGGCCGGTGCGGCCGCCATCAGCTGGAGCATCAACTACGCGCTGCGCGGCGGCGCCGTGGTGGGCGCCCTGCCCTCGGGCCTACCCTCGTTCTACTGGCCCGGCCTGCTGCCGGCGCACACCTTCAGCGCGCTGGTGCTGCCCGCGCTGATGATCACGCTGGTGAGCTTTCTCGAAACCGCGTCGAGCGCCAAGGTCGACAACGGCCGCGCCGGCACGCTGTGGAACGAAAACCAGGACCTGATCGGCCAGGGCCTGGCCAAGCTGGCCTCGGGCTTCACGGGGTCGTTCCCCACCAGCTCGTCATTCTCGCGCTCGGCCATCACGCTCTACGCGGGCGCACAGACCGGCTGGGCGACGCTGTTCAGCGTGGCCGTGGTGGCCGGCGCGCTGCTGTGGCTCATGCCGCTGCTATACCACGTGCCCCAGGCCGTGCTGGCGGCGGTGGTGGTCACGGCCATCCTCGGGCTGGTGAAGCCGTCGAGCTTCACGGCGCTGTGGCGCATCTCGAAGCTGGAGGCCGGCATCGCCTTCGGCACCTTCGTGCTCACCATCGCCACCGCGCCGAGCATCTACTGGGGCGTGCTGGGCGGCCTGCTCGCCAGCCTGGCGCACTACATGTACCGCCACCTGCACCCACGCATCATCGAAGTGGGCCTGCACCCCGACGGCAGCCTGCGCGACCGCCACCTCTGGAAGCTGCCGCCACTCGCGCCGCAGCTGTATGCGGTGCGCATGGACGCCGAACTCGACTTCGCCTCCGCCTCCACGCTGGAGCGCGCGCTCACGGTCGCGCTGGCCGAGCGCCCCGACCTGACCGACGTGTGCCTGTTCGCACAGCCGATCAACCGCATCGACATCACCGGTGCCGAGGTGTTCGGCTCGATCCGCCGGATGATGGAATCCAAGGGCGTGCGCCTGCACCTGAGCGGTATGAAGCTGCCCGCGATGCAGGTGCTGGAACGCGCCGGCCTGCTCGCACCGGGGCCGATGCTCTTCAGCTACCGCACCGACGCCGAGGCGCTGGCCGCGCTGATGCCGCGCATCGACATGCCCGAAGAGGCCGAAGCCGCGGCCTGACCGCGCCCCTCTCTTCGCAGACGCGGGCGCCATGAAAACCACCATCGAAGAACTGGTCGCCTTCCGCGCCGTGGTGGACACCGGCTCGATCACCGCCGCGGCCGAGCAGCTGGACCAGACCGTGTCGGGCATCAGCCGCGCGCTGAGCCGGCTCGAACAGAAGCTCGGCACCACGCTGATGCGCCGCACCACGCGGCGGCTCGAACTCACCGAGGAAGGCGCCGCCTTTTTGCAGCGCACGCGCGCCATCCTCGACGCGATCGACGACGCCGAGGAACACATGGCCGCGCGCCGCCAGCAGCCGGCCGGCCGGCTGCGCGTGAACGCGGCCTCGCCCTTCATGCTGCACGCCATCGTGCCGCTGGTGCCGGAGTTCCGCCGGCTCTACCCGCAGATCAGCCTCGAACTCGACACCGACGACCTGCCCATCGACCTGCTGGAGCGGCGCACCGACGTGGCGATCCGCATCGGCCCGCTGCGCGACTCCACGCTGCATGCGCGCCCGCTCGGCACGCACCGGCTGCGCGTGCTCGCGAGCCCCGCCTACCTCGAGGCCCACGGCAAGCCGCGCAAGGTCGACGAGCTGGCCGGCCACGCGCTGCTGGGCTTCACCCAACCCGAGTCGCTCAACCGCTGGCCGCTGCGCGGCGTGCACGGCGACGAATGGACCATCGCGCCCACCGTGGTCGCGTCCAGCGGCGAGACGCTGCGCCAGCTCGCGCTGGCCGGCGTGGGCATCGTCTGCCTGTCGGACTTCATGACCGCCACCGACCGCGCCAGCGGCGCGCTGGTGCAGGTGCTGCCCAAGGACACGGTCGACGTGCGCCAGCCCGTCAACGCCGTGTACTACCGCAACACGCAGCTGTCGGCGCGCATCACCTCGTTCCTCGATTTCCTGTCGCAGCGGATGGGCTGACCGGCTGAGTTCAGCCCGGCGGCATCCGCTCGAACTTCGGCAGCGCCGGGTCGAGGAAGTCCCAGGCGTGCCCGCGCACCGCGTACGTGACCGCCTGCGGCCGGTAGCGCCCCGGGTCGTCCAGGCTGGCGGCATGCACGGTGAAGACGCCGGGCATCGCCGCGAAGGTCATGTACACGGGCGAGCCGCAGGTCGGGCAGAACGCGCGCGTCTTCATGTTGCCGCTGTCGCCCTTGAGGCTCCACAGCGTGGCCGCGCCGGTCTGCTTCACCTCGGCGCCCGCGAAGCTGAGGTACGAGCCGTGGCCCGTGCCGCTCTTGTGCTGGCAGTCCAGGCACTGGCAGTCGTTCTGGAACACGGGTTCCCCTGAAATCTCGTAGCGGATGGCGCCGCATGCGCAACCGCCGGTGTAGGCCGGGTTCATGGTTCTTGTCCTTTTCGAAGTGGTGAAGGGCAATCTAGTCGCGCGAAGGCTGGAGCGGGGAGTAACAAGATCGTCGTGAATCCGGGGCGGGCCAGAATCCGGCAGTCACGAAGACACATCCCCAAGGAAATGCCATGCACGTCGACCTGATGTCCGAAGCCCAACACGATTCGCTCATCGAGCTGCTGACCGAGCTGCACGCCTTCTACAACGAAGGCGCGCGCGTGCCGCGCGAGCTGGTGCGCGAACACCTGCTGGGCAATCTCCTGGCGCCCGGCTCGCCGCACCAGCTCGTGGTGGCATCGACAGACGCGCGCACCGTGGTCGGGCTGGCCGCGATCACCTGGGTCTTTTCGCTGGTCGACTTCGCACCGGAGCAACGCAGGCACTGCCAGCTCAAGGAGCTCTACGTGAAGTCGGGCCACCGCAGCGCCGGGGCGGGCCGCGCCCTCATGGCCTGGGTGGCGGCGCGCGCCGTCGCCCAAGGGTGCCACCGCATCGACTGGCCCGTGAAGGCGACGAATGCGCGGGGCATCGCGTTCTATGAAGGGCTCGGCGCGTTCCAGGTGACCGAGCGGCTGAGCTACCGGCTGCTGCAGCCGGCGCTGGGCGAACTGGCGGCCTTCACGGCCCCTGCGTGACCGCCACCCGCTCCACCGCCGCCGACGCGATCTCGTAGCCGCTCACGCCCATGTCGGCCGATGCGTAGCGCGCCGCCTTCAGCGTGCCGCTCACGCGCACCGTGTCCATGGCGTGCAGCCCCTTGACGGGCGCGGGCGCGATCACGTGCACGATCTGGTTGGCGGGCGGCGGCGGGGTGTGGATGCAGGCGCCGAAGTACGGCACCAGCAAAAATTCGCGGATGCCGTCTTGCGTGGCATCGAGCGGCACGACGAAGCCCGAGAGCGTGGCGGGCTTGCCGTCGAGCGCGACGTTGACCGGCGCGTTGTCCCAGACGGCGCGCATCTCGTCGAGCATCTGGATCGCGCGCGGGTCGTTGTCGCGCAGCGCCTCGAGGCTGATGTTGCGGTAGCGCTGGGTGGGGTCCCATTCCTTGGGGATCAGCGCGTCCCACGGCAACTCCTTTGCGGTCGGCGCGACCGCGGCCTGCCCGCCCGCCCCCTCCTGGCCACAGCCGGCCAGTCCGATGCACGCGAAGGTCACAAGCAACGCCGACACGACGCGCGAAACGAAAGCACTCATGCCTCCATTGTGCTTGCGGCATGTTTCAGGCGTGCAAAGCAGGACTTGCGGTTTTTTTGAAACAGATGACACAAGTTACAGGCAGCGCCAGAATCCCGCACCACGACCACGAGGAGATTCGCATGGCACCCACAGGATGGCTTGGATTGACGTCACTCGGCACGGTTCACACGGCGATCAGCCTGATCGCCGTGTTCACAGGCATCTGGGCCCTGCTGCGCTACAAGGAAATCACCCTGCGCACTGGCCTGGGCCAGGTCTTCGTCTGGGCCACGGTGCTGACCTGCCTCACGGGCTTCGGCATCTTCCAGCACGGCGGCTTCGGCAAGCCGCATGCGCTGGGCATCATCACTTTGGTGGCGCTGGCCGTCGGGGCGCTGGCGGGATACGGACGGCTCGGGGCCAAGTCGCGCTACATCGAGGCCGTCGCCTATTCGGCGAGCTTTCTCTTCCACTGGATTCCGGCCTTCACCGAAACGCTGACGCGCCTGCCGCTGGGCGCGCCGCTGCTGCCGAACGCCGAGGCGCCCGAACTGAAGGCGATCACCGCGGTGCTCGGCGCGCTGTACGTGGTCGGCGTGACGCTGCAGATCAAGCGGCTGCGCGGCGACAAGCCCGTCAGTCCTGCACCCGCCCGCGCAGGCTTTTGATTTGCGAGCGCTGGCTCTTGCCTTCGAGCCGGCGCTGCTTCGAACCGTAGGTGGGCTTGGTGGCGCGCCGCACGCGCGGCGGCGTGGCCACGCTGTCGATCACCGCCTGCAGCCGCGCGAGCGCGTCGGCGCGGTTCATCTCCTGCGTGCGGTGCTGCTGCGCCTTGAGCACGAACACGCCTTCCTGCGTGATGCGGCTGTCGCGCAGGGCGAGCAGCCGCTCCTTCACATCGGCGGGCAGCGAGCTGGCATGGATGTCGTAGCGCAGGTGCACCGCGCTCGACACCTTGTTGACGTTCTGCCCGCCCGCCCCCTGCGCGCGGATGGCGCTGAAGTCGACCTCGTCGGGATCGATCAGGAGTGGGGGGCGGAGCATGCCCGCGAGTGTGCCCTCAAACGCGTTCGAAGACAGCGGCGATGCCTTGGCCGCCGCCGATGCACATCGTGACCAGCGCATAGCGGCCGCCCGTGCGGTGCAGCTCGGCGATCGCCTTCGTCGTGATGATCGCGCCGGTCGCACCCACTGGGTGGCCCAGCGAGATGCCCGAGCCGTTGGGGTTCACCTTGGCGGGGTCGAAGCCCAGTTCCTTGATGACGGCGCAAGCCTGCGCGGCAAAGGCTTCGTTCGACTCGATCACGTCGAAGTCGCCGACCTTCAGGCCCGTGCGCTCCAGCACCTTGCGCGTGGCCGGCACCGGGCCGATGCCCATGTACGCCGGCTCGACGCCTGCGTGCGCGTAGCCCACGAGGCGCGCCAGCGGCTTCAGGCCCAGCGCCTTCACGCGCCCGCCCTCGGCCAGCACCACGGCGGCGGCGCCGTCGTTGATGCCCGAGGCGTTGCCGGCGGTCACGAGGCCGTCCTTCTTGAACGCGGGCTTCATCTTCGACAGCGTGTCGACGGTGGTGTCGGCGCGCACGTGCTCGTCGGTGTCGAACAGCACGACGCCCTTGCGCGTCTTCACCTCGACCGGAACGATCTGCTCCTTGAAGCGGCCCGCGGCAATGGCGGCGGCGGCGCGCTGCTGACTGGTCACGGCCAGTTCGTCCATCTGCTCGCGCGTGATGCCGTAGCGCGCGGCCACGTTCTCGGCCGTGATGCCCATGTGGATCTTCTCCCACGGGTCGTGCAGGATGCCCAGCATGTAGTCGACCAGCACCGCGTCGCCCATGCGCGCGCCGTAGCGGGCCGAGGTGTCGAAGTACGGGCCGCGGCTCATCGATTCGGAGCCGCCGCCGATGGCGATGTCGCAGTCGCCCAGCGCAATGGCCTGCGCCGCCGACACGATGGCCTGCAGGCCCGAGCCGCACAGGCGGTTCACGTTGAAGGCCGGCGTCTCGATCGGGCAGCCCGCGTCGATGGCGGCCACGCGGCTCAGGTACGCGTCCTTCACGTCGGTGGGGATCACGTTGCCCATGACCACATGGCCGATGGCGTCGGCGGCCACGCCGCTGCGCTCGATGGCGGCCTTGACGGCGGTGGTGGCCAGTTGCGTGTTGGGCACGTCCTTGAGCGCACCGCCGAAGGTGCCGATGGCGGTGCGGGCGGTGCCGACCACGAAGATGTCGCGTTGGGTCATGGGATGGGTCTCCTGGATTGAAAAAACGAAAACAAGGAATTCTTCAGCGGCCCGTGAAGGCCGCGGGCTTCTTGCCGAAAAAGGCATCGAGGCCGATGCGGAAATCGGCGGTGGCGGCGCACGACTGGAACGCGGCCGACTCGGCGTCGAGCTGGCTCGCGAGGTCGCGGTCGAGCGAGCCGCGCATCAGCCGGCGCAGGTGGCCCAGCGCCACGGTCGGGCCCTTGGCCAGCCGCTGCGCGAGGGCCATGGCCTCGGCTTCGAGCTCGGCCGCGGGCACCACGCGGTTGATGAGGCCCAGGCGTTCGGCGGCGGCGGTGTCGTAGGTGTCGCCGAGCATCGCGATCTCCAGCGCGCGGCGCATGCCGACCAGGCGCGGCAGCGCCCACGAGGCGCCGACGTCGCAGCTGGTGCCGACGTTCACGTAGGCCAGGTTGAATCGCGTGCCCTCGGCCGCGAGCACGAAGTCGGCCTGCAGCATCAGGCTCAGGCCCGCGCCGGCCGCCACGCCGTGCACCTGCGCGACCAGCGGCGCGTCCATGGCGTCGAGCACGGTCAACGCCTCGTGCAGCGGGCCGATGAGGTCGGCCGCGCCCTGCTTCGGGTCGGCGCTCAGCACGCCGAGGTCGCCGCCGGCCATGAAACCCTTGCCCGCGCCGCTCAGCAGCACGGCGCGCACGCTCTTGTCGGCAGCCAGGGTGCGCGCGGCGGCGAGGAAGGCGGTGGCCATCGGCACGTCGATGGCATTGAGCGCGGCCGGCCGGTTGAAGCGCAGCGTGGCCACCGCGCCTTCGCGGCCCACCAGCAGGGGGGCGGAAGAAGAAGTCTCTTGGGTCGTCATGGGTTCACTTGAATAGGGGCGCGCTGCAGCACGCCGTTGAGCAGCAGCTCGATGCCCTGGTCGGCGATCTGGTCGGGCGTGAGGTCGCCGTCGGGGCGGTACCAGCGGCCGATCCAGCTCAGGGCGCCGGCCAGCATGAAGGCCGCCATCTTCGGGTCGCAGGGCGCGAGCGCGCCTTCGGCCACGCCCTCTTCGATGAGGCGGCGGAAATGCCCGTCGATGCCGGCCTTGAGGCGGCGCAGCTCCTTCTTGAGCGGGTCGGGCAGCGGGTCTTCGCCGATGCGGATCACGCACATGCCGAAGTCCTGCGTGACCACGCCCGAGTAGATGCGCATGCAGGCCTTGAGCTGGTCGATGGCGCTGCCGCCCGCGGCGCGCACCTCGCCGATGCCAGACTGCATGAGGTCCAGTGCCATCTTCACGCACTCGAGCAGGATCTGGTCCTTGTTCTCGATGTAGTAGTACAGCGTGGGCTTGCTCACGTTGAGCCGCTCGGCAATGTCGTCGAGCGAGGTCGCGTGGAAGCCGCGCTCGTTGAAGAGCTGGGCGGCCGTGCGCAACACGGCCATGCGCTTGACCTCGCGCTGCTGCGCACGGCGGTCGGCGGGCGCCCACGGGGAGGCTGAAGCAGGAACGGCGGTGGAACGGGGCATGGGGTTTGTGCGGGCGGGGAAAGTCCCGATGCCGCGAACTGCGGCGAACACGGACATTACCGGCCAGTAGGAATTTTACGGGCCAGTAGCATTTCGCTGCTGGACACAAACCCTGACCTTGCGGCGCGCCCCTTAGCCATGCCTGACGAGACTCGACGGGATACCTCCATGTCCGCACCTTCCGCCACGGCCCCGGTGCTGCAGGCCGAGGCGTTGACGCTGGCATTCGGCGGCGTGAAGGCGCTCACCAACGTCGGCTTCAGCGTCGCGCCCGGCTCCATCACCGCGGTGATCGGGCCCAACGGCGCGGGCAAGACCTCGCTGTTCAACACCATCTCGGGCTTCTACAAGCCCTCGCAGGGCCGCGTGCTGTTCGAGGGCGCCGACATCACCCGCCTGCCCGCCCCGAAGCGCGCGGCGCTCGGCCTGGCGCGCAGCTTCCAGAACATCGCGCTGTTCCGCGGCATGACCGTGCTCGACAACATCAAGCTCGGCCGCCACGCCCACCTGAAGACCAACGTGTTCGACGCCCTCTTCTACCTGGGCCGCGCGCGCCGCGAAGAGGCCGAGCTGCGCCGCGACGTGGAAGAACGCATCATCGATTTCCTCGAGATCGACCACATCCGCCACGCCTCCGTCGCCGCCCTGCCCTACGGCCTGCAGAAGCGCGTGGAAATGGCGCGCGCACTGGCCATGCAGCCCAAGGTGCTGATGCTCGACGAACCCGTGGCCGGCATGAACCGCGAGGAGACCGAAGACATGGCGCGCTTCATCCTCGACGTGCGGCGCGAATGGGGCGTCACGGTGCTGATGGTGGAGCACGACATGGGCATGGTGATGGACCTGTCGGACCACGTGGTGGTGCTCAACTTCGGCCAGGTCATCGCGCAAGGCACGCCGGCGCAGGTGCAGGCCGACCCGGAAGTGATCCGCGCCTACCTCGGCGCAGGCGACGTGGGCGAGCTGCGCCGCCGGCTGCGCGGCGAAGCTGCCGTGGGAGCCGTCTGATGGATTGGGCCTACCTCTTCGAGATCGCACTCACCGGCATCGCCGGCGGCGGCCTGTATGCGCTGGCGGCGCTGGCCTTCGTGCTGGTCTACAAGGCCACGCGCGTGGTCAACATCGCCATCGGCGAGATGCTGATGGTCGGCGCCTACCTGTTCTTCACCTTCGCCGCGAGCTTCTCGCTGCCGATCTGGATGGCGGTGCTGGGCTCGGTGATCGGCACCGGCCTGCTGGGCGCGGTGATCGAGCGCACCATGATCCGCCCGCTGCTGGGCGAGCCGCCGATCTCGGTGTTCATGGTGACGGTGGGGCTGGCGTCGATCCTCGTCGGGCTGGTCGAGATCATCTGGACCGCCGACCAGCGCCGCCTGCCCGAGTTCCTGCCCAACACGCCCGTGATGATCGGCGAGGCCTTCCTGGCGCCCAAGATCGCCTACGGCGCATTGATCGCGGTGGTGCTGATCGGGCTGGTGCTGCTGCTGTTCCGCTTCTGGCGCGGCGGCGTGGCGTTGCGGGCCACGGCCTCGGACCAGGCCGCCGCTTACTCGATGGGCATCCACGTGCCGCGCGTGTTCTCGCTGGCCTGGGTGGCCTCGGCCATGATCGCGGCGGTGGCCGGCATCATCGTGGGCGCCATCGGCGGCATCTCGTCGTCGATGGGCGTGTTCGGGCTGTCGGTGCTGGTGGTGGTGATCGTCGGCGGGCTCGACAGCGTGCTCGGCGCGCTGGTCGGCGGCGTGCTCATCGGACTCATCGAAGCGCTGGCCGGCTCTTACCTGGGCGGCGAATACAAGCTGCTCGCCACCTTCATCGTGCTGGTGTTCGTGCTGATGGTGCGGCCCTACGGCCTCTTCGGCACGCACGAGATCGAGAGACTCTAGCCATGCGCATCGGCACCCTCAAGCAAAGCTACATCGCCGACGCGGCGCTGTTCGATTCGCGCACGCAGAAGGCGTGGCTCGCGATCGGCGCGGCGCTGCTCGTGCTGTTCCCCTTCATGGCCAGCGACTACTGGCTGTACCTCGCGTGCCTCGTCGCCATCAACGTCGCCAGCGCCACGGGGCTGAACATCCTCACGGGCTACACGGGCCTCGTGAGCCTCGGGCAGGCCGCGTTCATGGGGCTGGGCGCCTACACCGTCGCGATCATGCAGACGCGGCTGGGCACGCCCTTCCTGCTGAACATCCTCGCGGGCGGCGTGGTCGCGATGCTCGGCGGGCTGGTCGTCGGCATTCCATCGCTGCGCGTGAAGGGCCTGTACCTGGCCATCGCGACCATCGCCGCGTCGTTCATCACGCACTTCCTGTTCGCCAACCTCAAGCTCACGGGCGGCACCACGGGCATCTCGCTGCCGCCCGCGCAGCTCTTCGGCCTGCCGCTGGACACCTCGTTTCGCCTGTACTGGGTGATCGTGCCGGTGATGGTGCTCATGGTGCTCGGCGCGGCCAACCTGTTTCGCACGCGCGTGGGGCGCGCCTTCATCGCCATCCGCGACCGCGACATCTCGGCCGAGGTGCTGGGCATTCCGCTCTTGCGCTACAAGCTGCTGTCGTTCGGGCTGTCGTCGTTCTACGCGGGCGTGGCGGGTGGCCTGTGGGCCTACTTCTTCCGCGTCGTCACGCCCGAGAGCTTTCCGCTCCTGATGTCGATCTTCTTCCTGGCGGCCATCATCGTCGGCGGCATGGGCACCATCCTGGGCGGCATCTTCGGCGCCGTGTTCATGACCATGGTGCCCGAGCTGCTCAAGCTGGTGGTCGACCTGCTGCCGGGCGGCGTCGAGATGACCGTGTTCCTCTCGCCGGTGCGCACCGTCGTCTTCGGCCTGCTCATCGTCGGATTTCTGGTGTTCGAGCCGCACGGGCTCGCAGAAGTGTGGCGGCGCATACGCCGCTTCTTTCACCTATGGCCGTTCCGTAACTAGAACCAGGAGACACACATGCCCAAGACAACGAAGAAGCTTTCCCCCCAGCGCCGCGCCCTGCTGATCGCCGCGGGCCTGGCCGCCGCCGTGCCCTTCGCGGCGAACGCGCAAGGCAACGAGGACATCGTCATCGGCGGCTCGATTCCCATGACCGGCGTGTTCGCCTTCGCGGGCGTCGGCATCAACGCCGGCATTGCCGACTACGTGAAGATGGTCAACGACGCGGGCGGCATCAAGGGCCGCAAGCTGCGCTACGTGCCGGAAGACACGGGCTACAAGGTCGACGTGTCGGTGGCGGCCTTCAAGAAGATCACGAGCCAGAACAAGGTCAACCTCTACTACGGCGATTCCACCGGTTTCTCGAAAACCATCAACCCCGAGCTGGACCGCGGCGGCCAGATTTTGATGGCGGGCGCCTCGTTCGCCACCGAGCTCAACGACCCGGCCAAGTACCCGAATCAGTTCCTGGTCGGCCCCGACTACACCGAGCAGATCGGCATCCTGCTGCGCCACATCGCCAAGGAAAAGCCGGGCGCGAAGGTGGCCTTCGTGTACTCCGATTCCGAGTTCGGCCGCGACCCCATCGAGGCCAGCGAAGCTGCTGCCAAGAAGCTGGGCCTGAGCGTGCCGGTGAAGCTCATGACGCCCGCGGGCAGCGTCGACGTGTCGACCGAGGTCATCAAGCTGCGTCGCGCCGCGCCCGACTACACGATCTTCCACGGCTACATCCTGGCGCCCATTCCCGAGTTCGTGCAGCAGGGCAAGCAGATGGGCATGACCAGCAAGTGGATGGGCACCTTCTGGACCATGGACAGCTCCACCGTCATGAAGATGGGCGAAGGCGGCGACGGCTTCATGGGCGTCATGCCCTACCGCTACTACTACGACACCTCGGCCAAGGCGCCGATGCTCGACAAGATCCGCGCGCTGCGCCCCGAGTACCAGAGCACGGCCTACACGCAGGGCTTCCTCACGGCGATGCTGTTCACCGAAGCCGCCAAGCGCACGCTCGACGCCGGCAAGCCGCTGGACGGCAAGAACCTGAAGGCCGCGCTCAACACCATCAAGGACTTCGACACCGGCGGGATCATCGGCACGCCGATCACCATCAAGGGCAACTCCATTCCCGTGGGCCGCGTCTACAAGGCCGACATGAAGGCGCAGAAGATGGTGCCGGCGTCGGACTGGATCGCACTGAACTGACCGACACGATGGACGCGCGCGCGGCACCGCCCGACCTCGTCTTGGAGGTCAACAACATCGAGGTGGTCTACAACAAGGTCGTGCAGGTGCTGCGCGGCCTGTCGCTGGCCGTGCCGCGCGGACAGATCGTGGCGCTGCTGGGCAGCAACGGCGCGGGCAAGTCGACCACGCTGAAGGCGGTGTCGGGCCTGCTCGCGCTGGAAGACGGCGAGGTCGAGGCCGGGCGCATCGTGTTCGACGGCGCACCCACCGAGCGGCTCGCGCCGCAGCAACTGGTGCGGCGCGGCCTGAGCCATGTGATGGAAGGCCGGCGCGTGTTCGAAGACCTCACGGTCGAAGAGAACCTGGTGGCCGCGACCTACGCGCTGACCGGCCGCACGGGCGTCGCGCCCGCGTCGCGCAACTTCGACGACGTCTATGCCTACTTCCCTCGCCTGCACGAGCGCCGCAAGGGCCTTGCGGGCTATCTCTCGGGTGGCGAGCAGCAGATGCTCGCCATCGGGCGCGCGCTGGTCGCGCAGCCTCAACTGATCTTGCTCGACGAGCCCTCGCTGGGCCTCTCGCCCAAGCTGGTCGAGGACATCTTCACGATCATCGCGCGCATCAACGCCGAGCGCGGCACCTCGATGCTGCTGGTGGAACAGAACGCCAGCGTGGCGCTGGCCATCGCCCACACGGGCTACATCATGGAAAGCGGCAAGGTCGTGATCGACGGCAGCGCCGAGCGCCTCGCCGCCGACCCCGACGTGCGCGAGTTCTACCTGGGCGTGGGCGGCAGCGGCGAATCGCGCAGCTTCCGCGAGCTGAAGCACTACAAGCGCCGCAAGCGCTGGCTGTCATGACGACCCCGACGATGAACGCGCTCCCTTCGCTCACCCTGCCGCAGATGCTGCGCGAGCAGGCACGCCTGCAGCCGCAGCGCATCGCGATCCGGCAGAAGGACTTCGGCATCTGGCATCCGCTGGACTGGGCCGGCTACCTGCAGCGCGCGAGCCGCTTCGGCCTGGGCCTGCACGCGATGGGCCTCGCGCCCGGCGGGCACCTGGGCGTGATCTCCGAGAACCGCGTCGAGTGGCTGCTCGCGCAGATGGGCGCGGGGCTCATCGGCGCCGTGACCGTGGGCGTGTACCCCACCAGCCCGAGCAACGAGGTCGCCTACGTGGTCGGTCATGCGGACATCGAGGTGATCGTCTGCGAGGACCAGGAGCAGACCGACAAGGTGCTCGACGCCCTCGACCAGCTGCCGCGCCTGCGCAAGATCGTCGTGATCGAGACCAAGGGCCTCGCGAGCTACCCGCCCGAGGTGCGCGAGCGCATCGCGACCTTTGCGGAAGTCGAGCAGGCCGGCGCCGAGGTGCTGGCACGCGACGGCACCGCGCTGATCGACGCCGCGCTGCAGCGCCAGACGCTCGCCGACATCGGTTTGATGATCTACACCTCGGGCTCCACCGGCAAGCCCAAGGGCGCGATGATTTCGTACCGCAACATCCGCGGCGTCGTGCCTGGCATCGTCGATCGGCTCGGGCTCGACGGCGGCACCACGCACCTGTCGTACCTGCCGCTGTGCCACGTGGCCGAACAGATGCTCACGGCCTTCGTGCCGCTGTACCTGGGCTCGCAGGTCAACTTCGGCGAATCGATCCGCACCGTGCAGGAAGACCTGCGCGAGGTGGCGCCCACCATGTTCCTCGGCGTACCGCGCATCTGGGAAAAGCTGCACGCGGGCATCAGCATCAAGATGCAGGAAACAGGCAGATTGCAGCGCGCACTGTTCCGCAAGGCCATCGAGGCCTGCGCGCCGCTGGCCGAGAAGCCGCGCAGCGCCTGGACGCTGGCCGAGCGCGGCCGCTTCGCCCTCGCCTACTGGACCGTGCTGCGCGCGCTGCAGAACTTCATCGGCCTGCGCCGCGCGCGCATCGCGCTCACGGGCGCGGCGCCGATCCCGGCGGACGTGGTGCGCTTCTTTCGCACGCTGGGCGTGCCGCTGGTCGAGGTGTACGGGCTCACCGAATCGACCGGCATGGTCTCGGGCCACCGCGCCGACGCCGTGACCATCGGCACCGTCGGCCCGCCCACGCTGGGCACCGAGCACCGCGTGGGCGAAGCCGGCGAGCTGCTGGTGCGCGGCGACATGGTCTTCGAGGGCTACTACAAGAACCCCGAGGCCACGGCCTCATCGATCCGCGATGGATGGCTGCACACGGGCGACGTGGTGCGCGAGGAAGCCGGCGGACAGCTGCGCATCGTCGACCGGCTGAAGGACATCATGATCACCGCCGGCGGCAAGAACCTCACGCCCTCGGAGATCGAGAACACCATGAAGGGCAGCCCCTTCATCAAGGAATGCATCGTGGTGGCGGACGGCCGCAAGTTCGTGGGCGCGCTGCTGCAGATCGACTACGAGACGGTCGGCAAATGGGCCGAGGCGCAGCGCCTGCCCTTCACGCATTTCCGCTCGCTGGTGGAAGAACCCAAGGTGCGCGCGCTGATCGAGGCCGAAGTGGCGCGCGGCAATGGGAAGCTGGCGCAGGTGTCGCAGATCAGGCGTTTTCACCTGCTCACCAAAGAGTTGGACCATGACGACGGTGAAGTCACCGCGACCATGAAGGTGCGGCGCTCCAGCATCTACAAGGCCTACGCCGACGAGATCGAGGCGCTGTACAGCGCCTGATCGGGAAGAAAAAGGATCAGTCGCCGCGCACGGGCCGGGCCCGCACGTCGGTCACATCGTCGGCGGGGCCCAGCACGACCGGGCTGCGCACCGATTCGCCGCGCGCACGGGCGCTGACCACGTCGGCCGCCGTGGGCTCGGCCGGCTGTTGTGCCGCATGGCGAAAACGGTCGAAGCCTGAGCGCGGGTTGAAACGCATGACCCAGGGCGTCACGGGCTTGCCCGTGAGGCGCCCCCAGGCGTAGCGCACACCCCACACCGCCGCCAGCAGCAGGGCCGCCACGGCCAGGCTGGCCGCGAAGACCAGCCCCAGGAGCAGAAGAATGACGCGAAGAATGAAGTTCATCATCCGACTTTAGGCCGATGCAGCCGCCGTTGGTTCCCCGCCCTTTCGGAACGAGAACTGGCCCGGCGACTGGATCGGGTCGGTTTCGACCTCGATCGTGTCCTTCGGCCCGAAGCTGCCGTCCAGCAACAGCTTCGAGAGCGGGTTCTCGATGCGCTGCTGGATCGCACGCTTGAGCGGCCGCGCACCGAACACCGGGTCGAAGCCGACCTTGGCGATCTCGGCCAGCGCCGCAGGCGACACCTGCAGGCCCAGGTCCATCTTCGCCAGGCGCGCCTGCAGCACCTTGAGCTGGATCGCGGCGATCGATTCGATGTTCTTCGCGTCGAGCGCGTGGAACACGACCGTCTCGTCGATGCGGTTCAGGAACTCGGGGCGGAAGTAGTTCTTCAGCTCGTCCCACACCGCTTCCTTGATCTCCTCGCTCGGCTGGCCCACCATCGACTGGATGATCGGCGAGCCGATGTTGCTGGTCATCACGATGACGGTGTTCTTGAAGTCCACGGTGCGGCCCTGGCCGTCCGTGAGGCGGCCGTCGTCGAGCACCTGCAGCAGCACGTTGAACACATCGGGGTGGGCCTTCTCGACCTCGTCGAGCAGCACCACGCTGTAGGGCTTGCGGCGCACGGCTTCCGTGAGGTAGCCGCCCTCTTCGTAGCCCACGTAGCCCGGCGGCGCGCCGATGAGGCGCGCGACCGAGTGCTTCTCCATGAACTCGCTCATGTCGATGCGGATCAGGTGGTCTTCGCTGTCGAACAGGAAGCCCGCAAGCGCCTTGCACAGCTCGGTCTTGCCCACGCCCGTGGGGCCGAGGAACAGGAACGAACCCGTGGGGCGGTTCGGATCGCTCAGGCCCGAGCGCGAGCGGCGGATCGCGTTGGCGACCGCACCGATGGCTTCGTCCTGGCCGACCACGCGCTCGTGCAGCTTGTCTTCCATGACGAGCAGCTTGTCGCGCTCGCCTTGCATGAGCTTGGCGACCGGGATGCCGGTGGCGCGCGCCACGACCTCGGCGATTTCTTCCGAGCCGACCTGCGTGCGCAGCAGCGTGGGCGCACTGGACTTGCCCTTGCTCGCTTCGCTTTCCTCGGCTTCCTTCAGGCGCTTCTCGAGCGCCGGCAGCTGGCCGTATTGCAGCTCGGCAACCTTGTTGAAGTCGCCCTTGCGCTTCCACTCTTCGATCTGGAACTTGATCTTGTCGATGTCTTCGCGCACGTGCGCGCTGCCCTGGGCCTGGGCCTTCTCGGCCTGCCAGATCTCGTCGTAGTCGGCGATTTCCTTTTGCAGCTTGGTGATCTCGTCCTCGATGAGGCCGAAGCGCTTCTGCGAGGCTTCGTCCTTCTCGCGGCGCACGGCTTCGCGTTCGATCTGCAGCTGGATCAGGCGGCGGTCCAGGCGGTCCATTACCTCGGGCTTGGAGTCCATCTCGATCTTGATCTTGGCCGCGGCCTCGTCGATCAGGTCGATGGCCTTGTCGGGCAGGAAGCGGTCGGTGATATAGCGATCAGACAGCTCGGCCGCGGCCACGATGGCCGGGTCGGTGATCTGCACGCCGTGGTGCACTTCGTACTTCTCCTGCAGGCCGCGCAGGATGGCGATGGTGGCCTCGACGCTGGGCTCGCCCACGATGATCTTCTGGAAGCGGCGCTCCAGCGCGGCGTCCTTCTCGATGTACTTGCGGTATTCGTCCAGCGTGGTGGCGCCCACGCAGTGCAGCTCGCCGCGCGCGAGCGCGGGCTTGAGCATGTTGCCCGCGTCCATGGCGCCTTCGGCCTTGCCGGCGCCGACCATGGTGTGCAGCTCGTCGATGAAGACGATGGTCTGGCCTTCGTCCTTCGCGAGTTCGTTGAGCACGGTCTTCAGGCGCTCCTCGAATTCGCCGCGGAACTTGGCACCGGCCAGCAGCGCGGCCATGTCGAGCGACAGCACGCGTTTGCCCTTGAGCGACTCGGGCACCTCGCCCGCGACGATGCGTTGGGCCAGGCCCTCGACGATGGCGGTCTTGCCCACGCCGGGTTCGCCGATGAGCACGGGGTTGTTCTTGGTGCGGCGTTGCAGCACCTGGATGGCGCGGCGGATTTCCTCGTCGCGGCCGATGACCGGGTCGAGCTTGCCCAGGCGGGCGCGCTCGGTGAGGTCCAGGCAGTATTTCTTGAGGGCTTCGCGCTGGCCTTCGGCGTCGGCGCTGTTCACGCCCTGCCCGCCGCGCACGGCCTCGATGGCGGCCTCGAGGGACTTGCGGCTCAGGCCGTTGTCCTTGGCGAGCTTGCCGATGTCGGCCTTGCTGTCGGCCACGGCGAGCAGAAAGAGTTCGCCCGCGATGAACTGGTCATTGCGCTTGATGGCTTCCTTCTCGGTCGCCTGCAGCAGCTTGCCCAACTCGGGGCCGACCTGCACGATGTCGTGGCCCTGCACCTGGGGCAGTTTCTTGATGGCGCCCTCGGCGGCCTGCAGCAGCCCGGGCACGTTGACGCCAGCACGCTCCAGCAGGGCGCGCGGGCCGTCGTCCTGGCGCAGCATCGCGACCAGCAGGTGGGCCGGTTCGATGTAGGCGTTGTCGCTGCCAAGGGCGAGCGACTGGGCGTCGCTCAGTGCTTCCTGAAATTTGGTGGTGAGTTTGTCTTGTCGCATGGTGGTATTCCTGCATCCAAAATAGGGCTGTTCGGGCACGATTCAAGGTTGCGAATCGGATTTGCACCCTGGGCACGGGTATTGCACCGGGCCCCGCACCATCCTGCCGTAGGCATTTCTCTCTTTCTTTATTCGAATGGAGTCGATCATGGTTTTTTCAATGCAGCGCGTCCAACCGATGCGCCGCGCGTTCAGCGTGGGTCTCCTGGCAGCGGCCATGGGCATGGCCGGCCTGGCGCAGGCCCAGAGCGGCACGCCGGTGCGCCTCTTGGTGGGTTTTCCCGCCGGCGCGGGCACCGACGCCATTGCGCGCACCCTGGGCGAAAAACTCAAGGACGTGCTGGGCGTGCCCGTGGTGGTCGAGAACCGCGCGGGCGCGGGCGGCCAGATCGCGGCGCAGGCGCTGAAGGCGGCGCCGGCCGACGGCCACACGCTGTTCCTGTCGCATGACCACTCCATCTCGATCCTGCCGCAGGTGGTGAAGAACCCGGGCTTCAACCCCGCCACCGACTTCGTGCCCGTGGCCGGCTTTGCCACCTTCGCCAACGTGCTGGCGGTGTCGGGCGGCACGCCGGCCAAGAGCATCGACGAGTACGTGAAGTGGATCCGCACGCAAAAGGGCGGCAAGGAGACCATCGGCGTGCCCGCACCGGCGTCGATCCCCGAGTTCCTCGTGAAGATGATCTCGGACAAGTACAAGATCGACGTGCAGCCCGCGCCCTACCGCGGCAGCGCGCCCATGACGGCCGACATGCTGGGCAACCAGATCACGGCGGGCATCGCCTCGGTGCCCGACTTCATCGAGAACCACCGCGCCGGCAAGGTGCGCATCGTGGCCTCCATCGGCGCCAAGCGCCAGGCGCTGCTGCCGAACGTGCCGACCTTCACCGAGCTGGGCTTTGCGAACCTGGAAGACCTGCCCTACTACGGCATCTTCGCGCCAGTGGGCACGCCGCAAGCCGTCATCGACAGGTACGGCGACGCGCTGCAGAAGGTGCTGGCCATGCCCGACGTGAAGCAGAAGCTCACCACCATGGGCCTGACGGTCGGCTACGAGCCCCAGGGCCAGTTCGCGGGCCGCGTGCGCACCTACACGCAGACCTGGGAAAAGATCATCCAGGCGAGCGGCTTCAAGCCCTGAGTCGCGCGATCTGGTACGACCCGGCACGGCCGTCACCTGGGTGATCTTCCGGCCCGGCGGGGCCCCTCTACGATGGGCCCTCGCCTTCCAACAACAAAGCCGGAGACACATCCCTCATGCGATTCACGACCCTCGCCGCCTCGCTGGCGGCCGCGCTGCTGCTCGGCGCCTGCGGCAGCACCGCGCCGATCTCCCCCGCCGAAGTCGGCGAATTGCGCCCGGGTTCGGGCTACCTCAAGGGCTACCTGCCGGCGGCCGAGCTGCCCGACAGCCTCGCCTTGCTGCCGGCGCCCCCGGCCGAAGGCTCGGCCGCGCTGGCGGCCGACGGCGCCACCTTCCGCGCGCTCACGGCCCTGCAGGGCACGCCGCGCGGTGCGCTGGCGGTGCAGGACGCCAACCTCAAGTTTCCGAAGGCCGCCGAGGTGTTCTCGTGCGCGCTGGGCATGCCCATTTCCGAGCAAGCCACGCCGAACCTGAACATGCTGCTGCGCCGCACGCTCGCCGATGCCGGCTCGGCCACCTACAAGGCCAAGAACACCTACAACCGCACGCGCCCCTTCGTGGCGTTCAAGACCGGCAGTTGCACGCCCGCCGAAGAAGCCTCGCTGGCCAAGGACGGCTCCTACCCCTCGGGCCACTCGGCCGTGGGCTGGGCCTGGGCGCTGGTGCTGACGGAGCTCGCCCCCGAACGCGCCGATGCGCTGCTGCAGCGCGGCCGGGCCTTCTCGCAGAGCCGCGCGATCTGCGGCGTGCACTGGCAGAGCGACATCGAGAACGGCCGGCTGGTCGGCGCGGCGACGGTGGCGAAGCTGCACACGAATCCGGTGTTCCAGGCGCAGATGGCGGGTGCCCGCTCGGAGATTGCGAAGGCACGCGCGGCGGGTGCGGTGCCCGCTCAGGATTGCGACGCGGAAGCCAAGGCGCTGGCGACCTCGGCGCTGATCGCACCGTAAGTCTCGACCGCGCTGCTCAGGTGGCGCTGTTCGAGGCGGCGATGCCCCAGCGCGCCAGCGCCTCGTCGTCGGTCACGCGGGCATCGACCCAGCGCGCGCCCTCGGGCGTCTGCTCCTTCTTCCAGAACGGGGCCTGCGTCTTCAGGTAGTCCATCAGGAACTCGCAGGCCTGGAAGCTCTGGCCGCGGTGGGCGGACACCACCGCCACCATCATGATCTGGTCCAGCGGCTGCAGCAGCCCCACGCGGTGGATGACGCGCGCGCCCAGGATGTCGAAGCGCCGGTGGGCTTCGTCGATCATGGCCTCGATGGCCTTCTCGGTCATGCCGGGGTAGTGCTCCAGCTCCATCGAGGCGATGGTGCTGCCGTCGTTGCGGTCGCGCACGGTGCCGATGAAGCTGCAGACGGCGCCGACGCGCGCGTCGGCCGCGCGCAGGGCGGCGATCTCGGCACCGGCATCGAAGTCGGCCGTCTGGATGGAAACGCGAGGGAGCGAGGACATGCCCAAATTGTGGCACTGCCGCCCTACACTGCGCCGATGCCGGCCCCCACGTCGCAGCCCCTGACACCCGACGATGTCGAGATGCTGCGGCGCGTCGACCTTGCCGCGCGCACCCCGGCCGCCGGCCTGGCGGTGCTCGCCGTGCTGCTGGCGGGCTGCGCCCTCGTCTTCGTGGTGATCGGGCGGCTGGCCGGCGCCCCGCCGGGCCTGGCCCTGGCGATGAACGCGGCGGCACTGGTCACCTTGCTGCTGGGCGTGTGGCTGTTCACCCATCGGGCGCGGATCGACCGGCGCCTGGCCCAGGCCACCCGCGAGGCCCTGGCGAAAAATAGCAAGTTCACCGTGGCCGGCACCGTGGACCACGTGGCCGCCCTGCCCGGCGGCGCGCTGCGCTACACGGTCGACGGCCAGTTCCACGTCGACGTCGTGCCGGTGCTGGGCCTGGACGCGCCTCGCAGCCACGCCACGGGCCGACCACTGACGGCGGTGCGGCACCTGGCGCAGGCGCCCGTCGAGATCGAATGCGTGGCGCGCGACAACGCCGTGCATCTGCTGCTGCGCACGCGTTATCCGATGGCGCGCCAGGCCATGCGCAGCGAGCGGCCAGCCACCTCGCGCGACCGTCGGCGCGCCGGGCGCTCGGACCGCCGCTTCATGAGCGTCGTGCTGGCGGGCGGCGCGGTCCTGGCGATCGGGACGGCGTGGGCCGACGGTTTTCGCCCGGGCTTCGGCCTGTTCATGGCGGGGTACGCGGCCGCCATCTGTGCGCTGGTGTTCGCGGTCGGCGTGCTGCCGCAGCTGCTGCGCGCACGCCGGTTCACGCACCTGCACACGGTGAGCGGGCCGGTCACCGAAATCCTCACGGCCCAGGTGCCGCAGGGCAAGCACACGGCGGAGGTGCGCTGGTTCCGGGTCGACGGCCAGCTGTTCGGCGCGCTCGACCTCAAGACCGACGCGCAGCTGGGCAACCAGGTCACGGTCGAATTCCTGGGCAATGCCCGCGCCGCCGAGGGCGGCCGTGTCGTGAGCCTGCAACGCAGCGCCACCGCACCGCCGGCCTAGGCGCGACAATGCAGCCCATGCCTTCGCGCCGCACGTCCATCCGCCTCTCGCCTTCGTTCGAAGGCCAGGCACGCGCGCGCCAGGGCAACAAAGCCAAAAAACCAAAGCTCGTCTGACCGGAGCCGAGGTTCCGTCGTCGGATGAGCGACGGAACCTGCCAAGGCTTTGGCCCCTCTTGGGTTGCGCGCGCATCGGACGGTGGTTCTTTCCATCGGTCGATTCCTGAAAGGAAGCCTGCGTGCCACATCAACAACCAACCGCCGACACCGCCACCGCCACCGATTTCTCGGGCCTGTGGGTCGCCCTCGTCACCCCGTTCCGCGACGGCGCCGTCGACCACACCGCCCTGGCGGCGCTCGTGCGCCGGCTCGCCAACGACGGCGTGACCGGCTTCGTGCCCTGCGGCTCGACCGGCGAAGCCGCCGCGCTCGACGAGGCCGAGCAGCTGGCCGTGCTCGACACCGTGCTGACCGCCGCGGGTGGCCTGCCGGTCGTGATGGGCGTGTCGGGCTACCACCTGGGCAAGACCACGGCATGGGTGCGCAGGCTCTCGGAACGCCCGCTGGCGGGCCTGCTGGTGGCCGCGCCGCACTACATCCGCCCGTCGCAGGCCGGCGTGCTCGAGTGGTTCCACGCCATCGCCGATGCCAGCACGGTGCCCGTGCTGGTCTACGACATCCCCTACCGCACGGGCGTGACCATCTCGCGCGAGACGATGCTGGCGCTGGCCGAGCACCCGCGCATCCGCGGCATCAAGGACTGCGGCGGCGACATGGCCAAGACGCGCGCGGTGATCGCCGACGGCCGGCTGCAGGTGCTCACGGGCGAAGACCACCAGATCTTCGCCACCATGGCCGAAGGCGGCGTGGGCGCCATCGCGGCCAGCGGCCATGTGCAGACGAAGCACCTCGTGCGGCTGGTGCGCCTGCTGGCCGAGAACCGGCTGGCCGAGGCGCGCGCCGAATGGCAACCGCTGCAACCGCTGCTGGAGATGCTGTTTGCCGAACCCAACCCGGGCCCGCTGAAGGCGCTGCTGGCGCATGCGGGCGAACTGCGCGACGAACTGCGCTCGCCGATGACGCGCGCGTCGGACGGCCTGCGCGAGCGCCTCGTGGCGCTGGACGCGCGGCTCAGCCGCCCGTGACGGGCGGGAAGAACGCGACTTCGCAGTCGTCGTTCAGCGCGGCGGCTTCGTCGCTCATGGCCTGGTCGAGCGCCATGCGCACGGCCTTGCCGCGTGCGAGCGCAATGGCGTAGGCCCCGCCGCGGGCTATGAGTTCGTCGCGCAGGGCGGCCAGCGTGCCGGCGGCCGTGTCGACGGTTTCACCGCTGCTGGACAGTGCCTCGCGCACGGAGGCGAAATAACGGATGCGGACCTTCATGGGGTGGTTCAGCCGAGCAGCGATGCGAGGGGAATGAAGTTCACGGTGTCGCCGGCCTGGATGGTCCGGCCCGCCGGGTTGTCGACCAGCCCGTCGCCCCAGACCATCGAGGTGAGCACGCCCGAACTCTGGTTGGCGAACAGGTCGAGCCCGCCCGCCGCGTTCCGCCGCACGCGCAGGAACTCGCGGCGCTTGTCGGCGCGCGGCCAGTCGAAATCGGCGCGCAACGGCACGGCCGCGGGCGCCACGCGCGTGGCGCCCTGCAGCGCGAGCAGGAAGGGCCGCACCAGCATCAGGAAGGTCAGGAAGCTCGACACCGGGTTGCCGGGCAGCCCCGTGACATGGCAGGCGCCCTGCCCGTTCCTTCGCGCGATCGAGCCGTAGGCAAAGGGCTTGCCGGGCTTCATCGACAGCGACCACAGCTGCAGCTCGCCGAGCGACTGCAGCGCCGCGCGGATGTGGTCTTCTTCGCCGACCGAGACGCCGCCGGTGGTGATGATCAGGTCGTTCGCCTCGGCCGCCTCGCGCAGCGCGGCGATGGTGGCCTCGCGGTTGTCGGGCACGATGCCCAGGTCGTTCACCTCGCAGCCCAGGCGGTGCAGCAGCGCGCGCATGAAGAAGCGGTTCGAGTTGTAGATCGCACCGGGCTTCATCGCGTCGGGCGCGACCTCGCCGGGCATCACCAGTTCGTCGCCGGTGGAGAGCATGGCCACGCGCGGCTTGCGCGCGACCTGCAGCTTGTCGAAGCCGACGCTGGCGGCCAGGCCGAGCGCGGCGGGCGTGAGGCGTTCGCCGCGCTGGAGGACCACGTCGCCCGAGGCCACGTCCTCGCCTGCGCGGCGCACCCACTGGCCGGCCACGGGCGCGATGGCGATGCGCACCGACCCCAGGCCGCCCTCTTGAGGCGTGGCGGCCGTGTCTTCCTGCATGACGACCGCGTCGGCGCCTTCGGGAATCTGCGCGCCCGTGAAGATGCGCGCCGCCGTACCAGCCGCGAGCGGCGTGCCGACGGTGCCGGCGGGAATGCGCTGCGTCACGGCCAGCTCGGTGCCGGGCGTGGCGCAATCGGCCGCGCGCACGGCGTAGCCGTCCATCGCGCTGTTGTCGCGCGGCGGCACGGTGAGGCCCGAGACGAGGTCCTGCGCCAGCACGCGCCCGTCGGCGTCGAAGGTGCCGACGCTTTCGGCCGGCAGCAGCGGCCGGGCCTTGGCGAGCAGCACCGCGATCGCTTCATCGAGCGGCATCAACGGCGGGCGCGAGGACGAGGCGGCGAAGGGAACGGGAGAGGAATCAGCCATGGTGTCCGGGGTTGTAGTCGAAGCGCTCGCCGCTGTCGATCAACCACGTGGCAATGGCCTCGGCGTCGTTGAGGTCGAGCACCGGGCGCGCCGTGGCCTCGGGCAGGCCGTCCGGCGCATCGGTGGCGATGGCGGTGACAAAGGGGTCGTCGATGTAGAGCGCGGGGCGCGGCGCCTCGCCGTCGCCGCTCGGTCGCCAGACCTCGATCTTGAGCACGTCGCTGTGCCGGAAGCCCTCGACCAGTGCCCAGTCGACCGCCGGATGCAGCTCGGCGAGCAGCTGGTGCACCGTGAGCTCGACCGGCACCTCGAATTCGCGCATCAGCGCCAGCCGCTGGTCGGACGCGACGACCACCTCGAAGGCCCCGGCCTGCCGGTGGCGCCAGGTGTCCTTGCCGACGTGGTCGATGTCGAAGCGGTGGTGCGCATGCTTGACCACCGACACGCGCAGCCCGCGCTGCTTGAGCACGGGAATCAGGCGTTCCACCAGCGTGGTCTTGCCTGCGCCGGAATACCCGGCGAAGCCGACGACCTTCATGCCGCGGACGCCCCGGTCAGTCGCAGTGCTGGGCGATGTAGGCCTTGACGGCCTCGGCATCGGCCGGCAGCTGGACCACGCGCTTGGGCAAGGCTTCGATGCCTTCGAACTTCTTCGGGCGCGCGGGCTCCTCGCCCAGCGCCTCGACCACCGTGGCCGCGAACTTGATCGGCAGCGCAGTCTCGAGCACCACCATCGGCACGCCGGGCGTGAGCTGCTCTCGCGCGGCCTTGAGGCCGTCGGCGGTGTGCGGGTCGATCAGCGTGGCGAAGCGCTTCTCGGTGTCGCGGATCATCGCGAGCCGGTCGGCGTGCGTGCTGCGGCCGCTGCGAAAGCCGAAGCGCTCGGCAGCCTGCTTGAACGCCGGGTCGGCGCTCAGGTCGAAGCTGCCCGTCAGGCCCAGGTCGTCCACGAACAGCTGGCGCAGGCGGGCCGCGTCGCGGCCGACCAGGTCGAACACGAAGCGCTCGAAGTTGCTGGCCTTGCTGATGTCCATCGACGGGCTGGAGGTTTCGTGCGTGTCGACCGCCGCGCGCACGCGGTACACGCCGGTGCGGAAGAACTCGTCGAGCACGTCGTTCTCGTTGGTGGCGACCACCAGCGTCTGGATCGGCAGGCCCATCATGCGTGCCACATGGCCCGCGCAGACGTTGCCGAAGTTGCCCGAGGGCACCGTGAAGCTCACGGGCTTGTCGTTGCTCGCCGTGGCCTGGAAGTAGCCCGCGAAGTAGTAGACGACCTGCGCCAGCAGGCGCGCCCAGTTGATCGAGTTGACCGTGCCGATGCGGTACTTGCGCTTGAAGCCCAGGTCGTTCGACACCGCCTTGACGATGTCCTGGCAGTCGTCGAACACGCCGGTGATGGCGATGTTGTGGATGTTGGCGTCCTGCAGGCTGAACATCTGCGCCTGCTGGAACGGGCTCATGCGCCCGTCTGGCGAGGTCATGAAGACGCGCACGCCCTTCTTGCCGCGCATGGCGTACTCGGCCGCGCTGCCCGTGTCGCCGCTGGTGGCGCCCAGGATGTTGAGCTCGGCGCCGCGGCGGGCCAGTTCGTACTCGAACAGGTTGCCCAAGAGCTGCATCGCCATGTCCTTGAAGGCCAGCGTGGGGCCATTGGACAGGGCTTCGAGGTACACGCCATCTTCGAGCTCGCGCAGCGGCACGATCTCGTCGGTGCCGAACACTTCCGCCGTGTAGGTCTTCGCGCAGATCGCCTTCAGGTCGGGTGCAGGAATGTCGTCGATGTACAGCGACAGGATTTCGAAGGCCAGCTCGGCGTAGGGCAGCGTGCGCCATTTGGCGAGCGTGGCGGTGTCGACCTGCGGGTACGTTTCCGGCAGGTACAGGCCGCCATCGGGCGCCAGGCCTTCAAGGAGGATTTCGCAGAAGCGCTTGCGGTCGGCGTGGCCGCGGGTGCTGAGGTAGTTCACTTCAACTCTTCCTTGCGGATGCGCACGATGGGCTCGAGCACGGTCGGCAGCGCCTGCAGCTCGGCCATGACGTCGTCGACGGTGCCTTCGCGCGCGTCGTGCGTGAGGATGATGAGGTCGGTCTGCGTCGACCCCTCGCCGCCCACTTCGTCGGCTTCGCGCTGCAGCACCGCGTCGATGCTGATGCCGGCGGTGGCCAGCAGGCCCGTCACCTTGGCGAGCACGCCGGCCTGGTCGGCCACGCGCAGGCGCAGGTAGTAGCTGGTGACGACCTCGGCCATCGGCAGCACCTTCAGGTCGCTCATCGCGTCGGGGTGGAAAGCCAGGTGCGGCACGCGGTGCGCGGCGTCGGCGGTGTGCAGGCGCGTGATGTCGACCAGGTCGGCAATGACGGCGCTGGCGGTCGGCTCGCTGCCGGCACCCTTGCCGTAGTACAGCGTGGTGCCGACGGCGTCGCCGTGCACGACCACGGCGTTCATGGCGCCCTCGACGTTCGCCAGCAGGCGCTTGGACGGCACGAGCGACGGGTGCACGCGCAGCTCGATGCCCTGGGCGGTGCGCTTGGTCACGCCCAGCAGCTTGATGCGGTAGCCGAGCTGTTCGGCGTACTTGATGTCCTGTGCGGCGAGCTTGGTGATGCCTTCGACGTGGGCCTTGTCGAATTGCACGGGAATGCCGAAGGCGATGGCGCTCATCAGCGTGACCTTGTGCGCGGCGTCGACGCCTTCGATGTCGAAGGTGGGGTCGGCTTCGGCGTAGCCCAGGCGCTGGGCTTCCTTCAGCACGGTGGCGAAGTCCAGGCCCTTGTCGCGCATCTCGGACAGGATGAAGTTGGTGGTGCCGTTGATGATGCCGGCCAGCCACTGGATGCTGTTGGCCGTGAGGCCTTCGCGCAGCGCCTTGATGATCGGGATGCCGCCGGCCACCGCGGCCTCGAAGGCCACCATCACGCCCTTGGCATGCGCGGCCGCGAAGATCTCGGTGCCGTGCACGGCGAGCAGCGCCTTGTTGGCCGTGACCACGTGCTTGCCGGCTGCGATGGCTTCGAGCACGAGCTGCTTGGCAATGCCGTAGCCGCCGATGAGCTCGATGACGATGTCGATGTCGGGGTTGGCGATGACTTCGCGCGCATCGGCGACCACCTTCACGCCTTCGCCGGCCACTTCGCGGGCACGGGCGGTGTCGAGGTCGGCCACCATGGTGATCTCGATGCCGCGGCCGGCGCGGCGCTTGATTTCTTCCTGATTGCGCTGGAGCACCTTGAAGGTGCCGCTGCCGACCGTGCCTGCACCGAGCAGGCCTACTTGGATGGATTTCATGGGAGGGGTCGCGTTCATGGTTTGGATGGGGTGAGAGACGGTGCTGCGGCGTCCACGAGGCGGCTGACGTAGCGCGGCAGGCTCCAGGCGCCGCCCGCAAAGCCGCGGCACATGCCGTCGCCGTTCGCACCGGTGCGCACGAAGGTCGTGCCGTTGAAGTGCCAGGTTTCGCTCGACCAGCAGTCGCCGATGCCGCGGCCCTTCATGGAAGAGGTGACGCTGGCGTCCTTGTCGTCGAACTCGCCGCTCGCCTCGAGCGACACGGGCGCATAGGGCGGCTTGTCGTTGGCGGTCCAGAGCAGCGTGGTGTAGTTGTACGCGCCCACGCCGCAGCCCAGCGCCAGAAGCACCTTGCGGTCGCTCAGGCGGTGAACCTCCACCGACCTGGCGTTGACCTGGTCCTGGTTGTTGCACCGCTCGCGCGCGTCTTTGAGGTCGAGCGACGGAAAGATGCGCGCGGCTAGCGCGTCGTCGCCAGGCCGCGCCTTCGGCGGCTTGACCACCTGGACGACGGGCATGGGCACCGGCGGCAGCACGGAAGATTCGGGCTTGGCGCCCTTGCGCACCAGCGCACCCGGGGTGCCGACGCGGCCTTGCGTTTCGTCCATTTTCAGCAGCACGGCGTTGAGGCCGGCGAGCGACAGCGTCCACTTCTTGCCGCCGTTGGCCGTGACGGTGGCGTCGTCGCTCTTGAGCAGCTCGGGCAGCACGGCGCGGATCTGGCCCTGGTCGAAGCTGGCGGTTCCCGCGTCGAGGCCGGACAAGGCGGCCTTGCCGACCTTGAAGCGCAGCGGCCCCTTGGCACTGCCGTCATCGCCGATCTGCAGTTGAATATCGAGGGCCGTGTTCGGCCCGGCCACGCGGGTGATCAGCATCGACACCTGCTGGTACTCCCCGCTGTCCGCCTGGTAGCCGGCGGCGCGGCAGGTCAGCGTGTTGTCGCAGACCAGCTCCCAGTCGTTGTGCGAGAACGAGACCGGCTCTTTCTTCCCGGCCGCGCCGACAGACAGTGCGCCCAGCAGCAGCGCGGCAGCGACGCAGGCGGATTTCATGGTCCCGTCTTGCGACGCAACCGGTACTGCTCCAGGAACTTGGCGATGCGGTTGATGGCCTCGCGCAAGTCGTCTTCATGGGGCAGGAACACGATGCGGAAGTGGTCCGGCGTGGCCCAGTTGAAGCCGGTGCCCTGCACCAGCATCACACGGGTTTCCTTCAGCAGCTCGAGGAAGAACTGGCGGTCGTCCGCGATCGGATAGACCGCGGGGTCGAGCTTGGGGAACATGTAGAGCGCAGCGCTGGGCTTGACGCAGCTCACGCCGGGAATAGCGGTGATCAGCTCGTAGGCCAGGTCGCGCTGGCGGCGCAGGCGCCCGCCCTCGCACACGAGGTCGTTGATGCTCTGGTAGCCGCCGAGCGCCGTCTGGATCGCCCATTGGCCCGGCACGTTGGCGCACAGGCGCATGTTCGAGAGCATGTTCAGGCCCTCGATGTAGTCGCGGGCGCTGCGCTTGTCGCCCGACACCACGAGCCAGCCGGCACGGTAGCCGCACGAGCGGTAGCTCTTGGACAACGAATTGAAGGTCAGCGTGAGCACGTCGGTCGACAGGCTGGCGATGGCCGTGTGCTTCACGCCGTCGTACAGCACCTTGTCGTAGACCTCGTCGGCGAAGATCACGAGTCCGTGCTCGCGGGCGATCTCGACGAGGCTCTTGAGCAGCTCGTCGGAATAGAGCGCGCCGGTCGGGTTGTTCGGGTTGATGACCACGATGCCCTTGGTGCGGGGCGTGATCTTGGCGCGGATGTCAGCCAGGTTCGGCATCCAGCCGTTGTCCTCGTCGCACAGGTAGTGCACCGGCGTGCCGCCCGACAGGCTCGTGGAGGCGGTCCACAGCGGGTAGTCGGGGGCCGGCAGCAGCAGCTCGTCGCCGTCGTTGAGCAGCGCGTTGGTGGACATGGCGATCAGCTCGCTGGCGCCGTTGCCCAGGTAGATGTCGTCGAGCGTGACGCCCGCGATGCCCTGCTTCTGGGTCTCGTGCATCACGGCCTTGCGCGCCGCGAAAACGCCCTTGCTGTCCGAGTAGCCCGCCGAGGTCGGCAGGTTGCGGATCATGTCCTGCTGGATCTCCTCAGGCGCATCGAAGCCGAACACGGCGAGGTTGCCGATGTTGAGCTTGATGATCTTCTGGCCTTCTTCCTCCATCTGCTTGGCGGCGTCCATGATGGGACCGCGGATGTCATAGAGGACGTTGGCCAGCTTGGCCGATTTCTTGAGCTGCTTCAAAGGGGCCCTCCCGGGCGGGTTTACTCGAAGGTCAAAGGCCCCTGCGGGCCTCGTGTCACTAGGGAAAACCTATAATTTGACCACAGTTCCCAGTGCCCCGATGAAGCTCCAGCCCGACAAATCCGACGTCCAGACCCTCACCGCACACGGCCCCGGCTGGGTCGCGATCAACAACGAAAAGGTGGAGGGCAGCGTGGTCGTGGGTTCGCGTGGCGAACGCTTTGCCTGGGATTGCACGCGTTTCGACCAGCTGGGCCCCGAACAATTCGCGCAATTGGCCTCGTTGGGCGCCGAATTGGTCATTTTCGGCAGCGGCAACCGCATCCGATTTCCCCAGCCGGCCTGGCTGCAACCCCTGATGGCGCAACGCACCGGCGTGGAGACCATGGACACCCCGGCAGCCTGCCGCACCTACAACATCCTGGCCGGCGAAGGCCGGCACGTCATCGCCGCCCTGCTCGTCGAGAGCCCGGCGGGTGGCTGAGAGGGGGGTTTTCGAGGTAAAATACCGGGTTGCGAACCGGCCAGCTACCCCAAGTTAGCAACGACCAATCCTCCGTTCATCGAGCAAGCCCGAAAAAGGCTGAGAGGGCTCGGAGAACGGAATCTAACGGAGAAAACAAGTTTCATGGCGATCGTTGTCAACAAACCCATTCCTGAATTCGACGCCAACGCCACGGGCGGCATCAAGGTTTCGAACACCTCGCACCTCGGCCACGTCATGGTCATGTATTTTTACCCGAAAGATAACACTCCGGGTTGCACGACCGAAGCGATGCAGTTCCGCGACCACTACAAAGACTTCGAAAAAGCCGGTGCCACGGTCTTCGGCGTCTCGCGCGACAACATGAAGTCGCACGACGAATTCAAGGCCAAGCTCGAACTCCCCTTCGAACTGATTGCCGACACCGAAGAAAAAATGTGCCACATGTTCGGCGTGGTCAAGAACAAGATCATGTACGGCAAGAAGGTCAAGGGCATCGAGCGCAGCACCTTCCTGATCGGCGCCGACGGCATCCTGAAGGCCGAATGGCGCGGGCTCAAGGTTCCGGGCCATGTCGAAGACGTGCTCAAGGCCGTCAAGGCACTCAAGAAGGCCGCCTGATCGCGCCGCAAGGCACCGGGCGTGCGCTTTTGCATCAAGTCGTGGGAATTGCCCCACGCGGTGTGCAAGGAGCCTCTGGTGCGTCTTTTGCGGTGTGCATAATGGCCTCATGCCGTTGAGCTCCACGACCGCATCCTCCGAACGAAGCCGCCTGGGTCTACAGGCGGCTTTTTCGTTTTCCGGCCCTCCTCTTTCTTCCTTGCGAGCGACCTGACCCATGCCATTGCCTCCCGCCCCCACGAAACGCGCCGCATTGCTCTCGCCGGACGCGATCGACGCACCCGCCCGTCCCTCGCACAGAAACTCGCGCCGTTCCGGCGATTCGCGCGACGACGCCCCCGCCAAGAGCGGACCGCAGCCGCTGGAGCTGTTCGACAACCTCGGCACGGAAGGCGGCGGCGGCGATGCGCCTGTCGCCCGCCCGGCACGCCGCGCGAAAACCAAGGCTGCACCCGCCCCGGCGCCCACGTCGGTACCGGTGAGCGCACCGCAGCAGCAGCAACCCGCGATGGTGCAGGTCGAGACGCGCGTACCCACGCCCGCCCCGGCCGCCGCCACGCCCGTCGCGGCACCTCAGCAGGCCCCGGCACGCCCCAAGCGCAAGTCCACGGGCCCCGCCAAGCTGTTCGTGCTCGACACGAACGTGCTGCTGCACGACCCGATGTGCCTGTTCCGCTTCGAGGAGCACGACATCTTCCTGCCGATGATCGTGCTGGAAGAGCTCGACGGCCACAAGAAGGGCACGACCGAAGTCGCGCGCAACGGCCGCCAGACCAGCCGCACGCTCGATGCGCTGGCCGCCGCGCAGGACGCCGACATCGACAAGGGCCTGAAGCTGGACACCACCGGCCACCGCGAAGCCGGCGGGCGCCTCTTCTTCCAGACCGCCCCGCTCGACTACTCGCTGCCGATCAGCCTGCCCCAGGGCAAGGCCGACAACCAGATCCTGGGCGTGGTGCACGCGCTGCGCGACGAGTACGCCAAGGACCGCCCGGGCAAGCCGAAGCAGGAAGTGGTGCTGGTGTCCAAGGACATCAACATGCGCGTCAAGGCGCGCGCCCTGGGCCTGGCCGCCGACGACTACCAGAACGACAAGACGCTGGAAGACGGCGACCTGCTCTACGCCGGTTCGCTCGCACTCCCGCCCGATTTCTGGACCCGCCAGAGCAAGACGGTCGAAAGCTGGCAAAGCGGCAGCAACACCTTCTACCGGATCAGCGGTCCGCTGGTGCCCAACCTGTACATCAACCAGTTCGTCTTCTTCGAGGCGCCCGGCGAACCGAGCATGTACGCGCGCGTCACCGAAATCCGCGACAAGACCGCGGTGCTCAAGACGCTCAAGGACTACAGCTCGGGCAAGAACGCGGTGTGGGGCGTGAACACGCGCAACCGCGAGCAGAACTTCGCGATGAACCTGCTGATGGACCCCGAGATCGACTTCGTCACGCTGACCGGCACCGCCGGCACCGGCAAGACACTCATGGCACTGGCCTCCGGCCTCACGCAGGTGCTCGACGACCGCCGCTACACCGAGATCATCATGACCCGCGCCACCGTGAGCGTCGGTGAAGACATCGGCTTCCTGCCCGGCACCGAGGAAGAAAAGATGGGCCCCTGGATGGGCGCACTCGACGACAACCTCGAATTCCTGGCCAAGGGCGACGGCGGCGGTGCCGGCGAGTGGGGCCGCGCGGCCACCAACGAGCTGATCCGCAGCCGCATCAAGGTCAAGAGCATGAACTTCATGCGCGGACGGACCTTCCTGAACAAGTACGTGATCATCGACGAGGCGCAGAACCTCACGCCCAAGCAGATGAAGACGCTGATCACCCGTGCCGGCCCCGGCACGAAGATCATCTGCATGGGCAACCTCGCGCAGATCGACACGCCCTACCTCACCGAAGGCTCGTCGGGCCTCACCTTCGCGGTCGACAAGTTCAAGGGCTGGCCGCACGGCGGGCACATCACACTGGCGCGCGGCGAACGCTCGCGCCTGGCCGACTTCGCAAGCGACGTGCTGTAAATCCATCGGCACCGACCGACCCAAGCCCGCGCATGCTCCCGGAGCATCGCGGGCTTTTTTTTCGCCCGCCATGACAGGCTACTGACAAGACGTTGTCAGGAGGCGGCTCGCACCATCCAGGCTCCTTCCAACGCAACGAACGAAAGAGAGCTCTTCATGACCACCCATGCCATCACCTGGTTCGAGATTCCGGTCGCCAACCTGGACCGCGCCCAGGCCTTCTACGAAACCGTGCTCGCGCGCAAGCTGCGCCGCGAAGACTTCGGCGGCAACCCGCTGGCCGTGTTTCCCTACGATGACCCCGCCACCGGCGGCGCGCTGAAGCCCGGCGCCAACACCAGTGCGCAGGCGGGCAGCGGCATCCGCGTGTACCTCGACTGCATGCCCAGCATCGATGCCGTGCTCTCGCGCGTCGAAGCGGCCGGCGGGCAGATCGTGGCCCCCAAGTCGGCGCTGCCGCCGGGCATGGGCTTCATCGCCCACCTGCGCGACACCGAAGGCAACGAAGTCGGCCTGCACGCCCCCGCCTGAGACACCATGGCACAACGCAACTGGATTGCGGTCGCCAGTGCCGAGCACGCCCGGCGCGGCCGGGACCACCGGCCGCTCGGGTTCATGCAGGTGGGCCACGGCAAGCTCGCGCCGCTCAAGCGCGTGGCGGCGGGCGATCGCGTGGCCTACTACGCGCCGGCCACGGTGTTCGGCGGCACGGACAAGCTGCAAAGCTTCGTGGCGCTGGGCATCGTGCAGCCGGGCGATCCGTATGAGTTCGACATGGGCAACGGCTTCGTCCCGTGGCGTCGCGACGTGGCCTACGTCGCCGCGCACGAGGCGCCCATCGCCCCGCTGATCGAACGCCTCGCCTTCATCGAAACCCCGAAGCAATGGGGCTACAAGTTCCGCTTCGGCCTGTTCGACATCACCGACATCGACATGAAACTGATCGCGCAGACGATGAAGGCCGAACCGAAGGCGCTCCTGTTTTGAGCGCTTTCGCCCTCCTCATCCGCCACTTCCGGAGAAAAAACGCATGGACCCCATCCGCCAACACCACGACGCCTTCCGCGTCTGCGGCCTCACGGTACGCACCACCAACCGCGAAGAGATCGACCCCGCCACCGCACGCATCGGCGCGCTGTGGAACCGCTTCTTCGGCGAACAGACCTACGAGTCGACGCCGCACCGCACCAGCGACACGCGCATCTTCAGCGTCTACTCCGCCTACGAATCGGACGCGCACGGCGCCTTCGACATGACGGCTGGCGTCGCCGTCTCGGATGGCGCCAACAGCGTCGCCATCGAAGCCGGCGACTACCTCGTGTTCACCGGTCGCGGCGAGATGCCGCAGATGGTGATCGCCACCTGGCAGCGCATCTGGCAGTATTTCGAGGCGCACCCGGAAATCGTTCGCCGCTACCGCAGCGATTTCGAAGCCTACGAGGGGCCGGACGCAGTGGCGATCCACATCGGAGTCTCATGAGCACACGCAAGGGCTGGCGCGACAGGCTGGCCGGCTACCCGAACCTGCCGAACGTGAAGGCCATTCCCCCGGCCATGCGCGCGCGGCATGGCGAAGGCACCATCGCCACGCCCTCGCCCGCCGAAGTCGAGGAGGCCATGCGCGGCGTGCCCGAAGGCCGGCTCGCGACCGTGCTCGGCATCGGCGAAGACATCGCGGCGCGCCACCAGGCCACCATCGGCTGCACCGTGACCACGGCCATCTTCGCCCACATGGTGGCCCACGCCACCGAGGAAGCCATGACGACGGGCGCCGGTCGCACGCCAGGCACACCGTACTGGCGCACGCTCAAGATCGGCGGCGAGCTCAACCCGAAGTACCCGGGCGGCATCGAGGCCCAGATGTCGCGCCTCGAGGCCGAAGGCCACACAGTGGTCCAGCGCGGCAAGCGCTACTTTGTCGAGGACTTCGCCAGGAAGCTCGTCGGAACGCGTTGATGCGCCGCGCCGACCGCCTCTTCCAGCTTGTGCAGCTCATCCGCGGCCGCCGGCTCACCACGGCCGCCTTCCTGGCGCAACGCCTGGAGGTCTCGGAGCGCACGGTGTACCGCGACGTGGCCGACCTGCAGCACCAGGGCGTGCCGATCGAGGGCGAGGCCGGCGTCGGCTACCGCCTCGGCGCCGGCTTCGAGTTGCCACCGTTGATGTTCACGCAGGACGAGGCGTCGGCGCTCGTGGCCGCCGCACGCATGACCCAGAGCTGGGTCGATCCGGCGATGGCGCGCAACATCGAGACCGGCCTGGGCAAGATCCTGTCGGTGCTGCCACCGGCGGCGCGCGTGTCGGCCGAGGCACTGGCGTTGTATGCGCCCGCGCTCGGCCTCGACGACGCCCTGCGCACCCGGCTGCAGACGCTGCGCGAGGCCGTGCAGGCCCATCAGAAGCTGCGCCTGCACTACCGCGATGTCTCGGGCGACGCCAGCGAGCGCACGGTGCGGCCGCTGGGCTGCTTCTACTGGGGCAAGGTCTGGACGCTCTCGACGTGGTGCGAGCTGCGCAACGATTTCCGCGGCTTCCGGGTCGACCGCATGGAAGCCGTGGAGGTGCTCACCACGCGCTTCCAGGACGAACCGGGCAAGACACTGGCCGACCTGCTGCGGCAGGTGAAGGCCGAGGCACAGCGCCACAAGGTGTGGGAGCAGAAGCCGCCGGCCTCGACGTCCGAACCCGGCAGCGATGCCGGCTGACGAGCTGGCCTGCGGTCAGTACTCGTCGTTGTTGCTGTAGCCGACGAGGTTCTCGAACTTGGTGATCGGCTTCAGGAAGGCCAGCTTGACCGTGCCTGTGGGGCCGTTCCGGTGCTTGCTGATGATCACCTCGGCCACGCCCGGCTCCTTCGACTCCTTGTTGTAGTAGTCGTCGCGGTAGATGAACATGATGATGTCCGCGTCCTGCTCGATGGCGCCGGATTCGCGCAAGTCGCTCATCATGGGGCGCTTGTCGGTACGCGCTTCCACGCCGCGGCTGAGCTGCGACAGCGCGATCACCGGGCACTTCAGTTCCTTGGCCAGCATCTTCAGGCCGCGCGAGATTTCGCCCACGGCCGTAGCGCGGTTCTCGTCGCCCGAGCTGCTGGTGGACATGAGCTGCAGGTAGTCGACCACGATCAGGCCCAGGCGCCCGTACTGGCGCGCCAGCCGGCGCGCGTTGGCGCGCAGTTCGCTGGACGAGAGGCCCGGCGTCTCGTCGATGTGCAGCGACACCGTGCGCAGCTTCTCGATGGCCTCGGTCAGGCGCGGCCACTCCTCGTCGCTGAGCTTGCCGGTGCGCAGGTGGCCCTGGTCGATGCGGCCGATGGAACCCACGATACGCACCGCCAGCTGGGCGGCGCCCATTTCCATCGAGAACACCGCCACCGGCAGCCCCTCTTCGAGCGCCACGTGCTCGGCGATGTTGATCGCCAGCGAGGTCTTGCCCATCGAGGGACGCGCGGCCAGCACGATCATGTCGCCCGGCTGCAGGCCCGAGGTCATCTTGTCGAAGTCGTTGAAGCCCGTGCGCACGCCCGTGATGTCGTTCGGGTTCTCGGCCATCTCGGTCACGCGGTCGAGCAGTTCGACCACCAGGGAATCCATGCTCTGGAAGCCCTGCTTCATCCGCGTGCCTTCTTCGCCGATGTTGAAGATCTTCTGCTCGGCTTCGTCCAGGATCTTGTCGACCGGCTTGCCCTGCGGATTGAAGGCGTTGGTAGCGATCTCGTCGGCGGCGGTCACGAGCTTGCGCAGGATGGAGCGCTCGCGCACGATCTCGGCGTAGCGCCGGATGTTGCTCGCACTCGGCACGTACTGCGCAAGCGAGTTCAGGTAGACCAGTCCGCCGATGTCGTCGGCCTTGCCCAGGTTCTGCAGCTGCTCGAAGACCGTGATCACGTCGGCCGGCTTGCTGGCATTGATCAGCCCGCCGATGGCCGCGTAGATCAGCTTGTGCTCATGGCGGTAGAAGTCGCCGTCGACCAGCAGGTCGCCCATGCGGTCCCAGGCGCCGTTGTCCAGCAGCAAGCCCCCCAGCACGCTGGATTCGGCCTCGATCGAGTGAGGCGGAATGCGCAATTGCGCGATCTGGCGGTCGGCCGACGAATCATTGTCGGCATAGGAGAAAACGGCGGACATGGACTTCCCTTGCAACCCTGCATGCTAAGCCGCGCAGGGCACGGCGTGTGTGGACAAGGTTGTTAATAAACAGTGAACTTCCGGTGCGGCGAGGTGGACAACTCGCGCGCAGAAAAGAAAAAGCCGCCCGAAGGCGGCTTTCTTGCGTCAGCGCACCGGGCGCTGCGAACGATCAGGCGGTTTCGCCGTAGACCGTGACGGTGATCTCGACGACCACGTCGGTGTGCAGCGAGACGCTCACTGTGTTGTCGCCAACGACCTTGATCGGGCCGTTGGGCAGACGCACTTGCGACTTGGCAACCTTGTAGCCCTGCTTGTTCAGCTCTTCGGCGATGTCGCCGTTGGTGACCGAACCGAACAGACGGCCGTCCACGCCAGCCTTTTGGGTCAGCTTGACGGTCGAGCCGGCGAGCTTCTCGCCCTGGGCTTGCGACTCGGCCAGCTTGGCGGCCGCAGCCTTTTCGAGTTCGACGCGCTTGGCTTCGAATTCGGCCTTGTTGGCAGCGGTGGCGCGACGGGCGCGGCCCGAGGGGATCAGGAAGTTGCGTGCGTAGCCGTCCTTGACCTTGACGATGTCGCCCAGGCCGCCGACGTTCAGAACCTTGTCCAGAAGAATGATTTGCATGGTGTGTGCTCCTTCTTAGACGCGGTGCTGGTCGCTGTACGGCACCATGGCCAGGAAGCGCGCGCGCTTGATGGCGGTGTTCAGCTGACGCTGGTAGATCGCGCGCGTGCCGGTCAGGCGTGCGGGGATGATCTTGCCGTTTTCGCTGATGAAGTCACGCAGCGTGTCGATGTCCTTGTAGTCGATTTCTTCGACGCCAGCGACGGTGAAACGGCAGAAGCGCTTGCGCTTGAACAGCAGCGACTGGGTGTTGCGCTTCGGGCGCTTGTCTTTGTTGAATTTCTTGAACGTGGCCATTGGGGGACCTCTTGTCGAAAATTAATCTTGCTGAAAATCCTGGATGTGCAGGACCGGATGCTTGCCGTTGCCCGGTGTCGCGAGAAACCCCTGGAATCGCCAGAGACTTCCCATCGACTGCGCTGCGAGCCGCTCGGCGATGGCGCCGAACGCAACGGCCTTGAGGGCCGTCTTCACCTGCCGGGGCTTTCCCGCCTCCTGGAGCGTCGACTCATGGTCGAGCTTCAGATCGAGGGCGGGCAGGCCGGCTGGCGTGTATCGCAGGGTTCCGAGTTCGGCGACAGAGGCGGTCAGCAGAAGCTGGTTGACCCCGGTCGCCGCAGCGGCAGCCGTCACGCCATCAGTTGTTGTTGGCGGCGTATTCGGCCTGCTGGGCCTTGCGGGCCTCTTCGCGCTCGACCGTCTTCATCATCGACGAAGGACCGGTGTCGGCCTTCTTCTTCTGAACGGTCAGGTGACGCAGCACGGCATCGTTGAACTTGAACGCGTGTTCCAGTTCACCCATCACGGCTTGTTCAGCTTCGATGTTGACGCACAGGTAGTGGGCCTTGTTGAGCTTGTTGATCTGGTAGGCCAGCTGACGGCGGCCCCAGTCTTCAACGCGGTGGACCTTGCCACCGCCGGCCGTGATCAGGCCCTTGTAACGCTCCAGCATGGCCGGAACTTGTTCGCTCTGATCCGGGTGGATGAGCAAGATGATTTCGTAGTGACGCATGGCACTCCTTGTGGATTCTTCCGTGGAAGAGGAAAAGCCACCCGCAGCGTCGGGCGCGGTATGGCAAGGCAAAGCCGGCGATTATAGCCCTGTGTTCCGCAATCCGGCAAGGCACCTCAGTCGTTGAGGGCCTTGTCGAGGGCGGCGGCCTTCTCCGGGCCCACGGCGGCGCGGATCTTGGGTGCCAGTGCCAGGAGGTCTTCGTAGCTGGTCGTGCCTTCGACCTGGAGGTTGAGTCGGAAGCCCATCAGGCCCAGGCCGCCGGTCAGTTGGGTGGCGATGGGGTACGCGTCCTTGTAGCGCTGCTGCCGGCTGCGGCCGGAAGGTGCAGCAGGCGCCGGGGCTGCCGAAACTGCGGGCGCCGCGGCTGGCGGCTGGCCGGCCAGAGGCGCCAGCAGGCCCAGCGCGACCATCTGATCGACCTCCTCGCGCCCGATGCCCAGGCCCGAGGCCAGCACGTCGTCGATCGAGCGCTTGCCGTCGAACTGGATGAAGGCCGAGCGCTGGCGCGGCGTCAACGGCACCGAGCGGTCCTTGAGGACCTGCTGTCCGGCTTCCGTCTTGACAAGAATCATGGGGGTCTCCGGCGAAGTGCTGACACAGGCCCTGACGGGCCGCATCACCTCAGGCAGGCAGCCGGATTGCGCCGCCTGCGAATGTCACGAGTTTGACACCGGAAACGCACTTTGTTTCATTTGCACGGGCAGGCACGGGGGAATCCCCCATGGGGATTTCCGCCATTCGCCGTGCTGCGTCACGCGGCGGTGCATGCCCGCCGCGCGCTGACTCAGCCTCTTTGGGCCAGTTGCTGCCAGGTGTCGATCACGCTGTCCGGGTTCAGCGAGATCGATTCGATGCCCTGCTCCGCCAACCACAGCGCGAAGTCGGGGTGGTCGCTGGGGCCCTGTCCGCAGATGCCGACGTACTTGCCTTCGGCCTTGCAGGCCTTGATGACGCGGCTCAGCAACGCCTTGATGGCCGGGTCGCGTTCGTCGAAGTCAGCCGCCAGCAGCTCGAGGCCGGAGTCGCGGTCCAGGCCCAGCGTGAGCTGGGTCAGGTCGTTCGAACCGATCGAGAAACCGTCGAAGAACTTCAGGAACTCTTCCGGCAACACGGCATTGCTCGGCACTTCGCACATCATGATCAGCTTGAGCGCGTTCTCGCCGCGCTTGAGGCCATGCTCGCCCAGCAGCGTGGTCACGCGCTCGGCCTGGCCCAGGGTGCGCACGAAGGGCACCATGATCTGCACGTTGGTCAGGCCCATGTCGTTGCGCACGCGCTTGAGCGCCTCGCACTCCATGGCAAAGGCTTCGCCGAAGTCGGCGCTCAGGTAGCGCGCCGCGCCGCGGAAACCCAGCATCGGGTTTTCTTCTTCGGGCTCGTAGCGGCTGCCGCCGATCAGCTTGCGGTACTCGTTCGACTTGAAGTCCGACAGGCGCACGATGACGGGCTTGGGCCAGAACGCGGCGGCGATGGTCGCGACGCCCTCGGTCACCTTGTCGACGTAGAACGCGCGCGGCGAGGCATGGCCGCGGGCCACCGATTCGACAGCCTTCTTCAGGTCGTTGTCGACGTTCGGGTAGTCGAGGATCGCCTTCGGGTGCACGCCGATGTTGTTGTTGATGATGAACTCCAGGCGCGCCAGGCCCACGCCGTGGTTCGGCAGCTGCGCGAAGTCGAAGGCGAGCTGGGGGTTGCCCACGTTCATCATGATCTTCAGATCGATCTCGGGCATCACGCCGCGCTGCACTTCGGTCACTTCGGTCTCGAGCAGGCCGTCGTAGATGAAGCCGGTGTCGCCCTCGGCGCAGCTCACGGTGACGAGCGTGCCGTCCTTGAGCAGGTCGGTGGCGTCGCCGCAGCCGACCACGGCCGGAATGCCGAGTTCGCGCGCGATGATGGCCGCGTGGCAGGTGCGACCGCCGCGGTTGGTGACGATGGCGGCGGCGCGCTTCATCACCGGTTCCCAGTTGGGGTCGGTCATGTCGGTGACGAGCACGTCGCCGGCCTGCACCTGGTCCATCTCGCTGATGTTGTGCACGATGCGCACGGCACCCGTGCCGATCTTCTGGCCGATGGCACGGCCTTCGGCCAGCACGGCGCCCTTGCCCAGCAGCTTGTAGCGCTGCTCGGCCTTGCCCTGCTGCTGGCTCTTCACCGTTTCGGGACGCGCCTGCAGGATGTAGAGGTGGCCGTCGGTGCCGTCCTTGCCCCACTCGATGTCCATCGGGCGGCCGTAGTGCTCTTCGATCACCAGCGCATAACGGGCCAGTTGCTCGACATCGGCGTCGCTCAGCGAGTAGCGGTTGCGCTGCTCGGCCTTGACGTCGGTGGTCTTGACCAGCTTGCCGCTCGCCTTCTTCTCTTCGGGCGTGGCGAACTCCATCTGGATCAGCTTGGAGCCGAGGTTGCGGCGGATCACGGCCTTCTTGCCGGCCTTGAGGGTCGGCTTGTGCACGTAGAACTCGTCGGGATTCACCGAGCCCTGCACCACCGTCTCGCCCAGGCCGTAGCTCGAGGTGATGAACACCACCTGGTCGAAGCCCGACTCGGTGTCGATGGTGAACATCACGCCGGCAGCGCCGAGGTCGGAGCGCACCATGCGCTGCACGCCGGCCGACAGCGCGACCACGTCGTGCTCGAAGCCCTTGTGCACGCGGTAGCTGATGGCACGGTCGTTGTACAGGGAGGCGAACACCTCCTTCATCTTGTGCAGCACGTCGTCGATGCCGACCACGTTCAGGAAGGTTTCCTGCTGACCGGCGAACGAGGCGTCGGGCAGGTCTTCGGCGGTGGCCGAGGAACGCACGGCGAACGAGGCGGCGGGGTTGCCGGCGCTCAGCGTGGCAAAGGCCTCGCCGATGGCTTTCTGCAGGTCGGCCGGGAATGGCTGGGCCTCGACCATGGCGCGGATTTCAGCGCCGGCCGCGGCCAGGGCGCGCACGTCTTCGGTGTCCAGCGCGGCAAGGCGCTTGCTGATCTTGTCGGCCAGGCCGTCGTGCGCCAGGAACTGGCGGAACGCGTGGGCCGTGGTCGCAAAACCAGTCGGCACGCGCACGCCCTGTGGCAGCTGCGAGATCATTTCGCCGAGGCTGGCGTTCTTGCCGCCAACCGACTCGACGTCGGTCATCCTCAGGTTTTCAAATGGCACGACCAGTGCGGTCGCCTCGAAAAGTGCAGACATGGGGAAGCTCCAGAAGTTGAAACCGGCGCTGCATGCAGACGGCGCAGCACGATCGTTGTCGTTGCTTTGGGTGCGGTCGCGGTGTGCATGGAAAGAATTCGAGGGGGTGGGGAAAGCGGATTCCCGATAATGGCCCGGATTGTAGGCGTGGCAGGTCGCGCGCGCCGCAGGACTCCGCCGCAAAAGCAACACCATGCATACACGCACCGTTTTCTTCGTCTCCGACGGCACCGGCATCACCGCCGAAACCTTCGGCAACGCCGTTCTGGCCCAGTTCGAGATGAAGCCGCGCCACGTGCGGCTGCCGTTCACCGACACGGTCGACAAGGCGCACCAGGCGGTGCGGCAGATCAACCACACGGCCGAAGTCGAGGGCGTTCGGCCCATCGTCTTCACCACGCTGGCCAACATGGACGTGCTGGGCGTGATCGAAACCGGCTGCAAGGGCATGCTGCTGGACATGTTCGGCACCTTCGTGCGGCCGCTGGAAATCGAGCTGGCCATGAAGTCGAACCACCGCATCGGCCGCTTCAGCGACGTCAGCAAGAGCAAGGCCTACAACGACCGCATCGCGGCCATCGACTTCAGCCTGCAGCACGACGACGGCCAGAGCCACCGCGACCTGGAAGGCGCCGACGTGATCCTGGTCGGCGTGAGCCGCAGCGGCAAGACGCCCACCTCGCTCTACCTGGCGATGCAGCACGGCCTGAAGGCGGCCAATTACCCGCTGATTCCCGAAGACTTCGACCGCCGCCAGCTCCCGCCGGCGCTGAGCCCGCACCGCAAGAAGATCTTCGGCCTGACGATCCAGCCCGAGCGGCTGAGCGAGATCCGCAACGAACGCCGGCCCAACTCGCGCTACGCCAGCCTGGAGAACTGCCGCCACGAAATCAGCGAGGCCGAGGCCATGATGCGGCGCGCCGGCATCCGCTGGCTCTCGACGACCACCAAGTCGATCGAGGAAATCGCCACCACGATCCTGCAGGAGCTGCGGCCGGAGCGGTTGGTCTACTGATCCGCTATCTTTTCAGTAGCAAACACCGCCCACCCGACGGACTATCCGAACAGATACTGCGTGACGCCGTCCGCGCCGGTCACCGGCTGGCAGGGCATGCGCCAGACGGCCTCGATCAGCGCGGGCCGCAGCACGTCGGCGGTCGCCCCCTGGCGCAGGCCGCCGGGCGCCCCCAGCACCACGACCTCATCGGCGTAGCGCCGCGCCAGATTCAGGTCGTGCAGCACGGCCACCACGCCCACGCCCCGCGCCGCCCAGGCGCGCAGCAGGCGCATCGCCGAATGCTGGTGCGCGAGGTCGAGCGCGGCGGTCGGCTCGTCGAGCAGCAGCCAGCGGCTCGCGCCGTCGGGGCGCGGATGCCAGAGCTGGGCCAGCGCCCGCGCCAGATGAACCCGCGCCTTCTCGCCGCCCGACAGCGTGTTGAGAATCCGCGGCGCCAGCGCCGTGACGTCGGTCAGGGCCATCGCCTCGGCCATGATCGCGTCCTCGTCGCGGGTCGGCGCGCGGCGGTGCGGGTAGCGGCCGAGCGCGACGATGTCCTGCGCCGTGAAGTCGAAGGCGACCGCGCTTTCCTGCGGCATCAGGGCCCGGCGCAATGCCAGCGTGGGCATGCCGTGGTCTGACAGTGGCCGGCCGTCGAGCATCGCCCTGCCCTGCGTCGGCTCGCGCTGGCCGGCCAGCACCGACAGCAGCGTCGACTTGCCCGCGCCGTTCGGGCCGAGGATCGCGGTCACGCGGCCCGGCGCCAGTTCGACCGACGCATTCGCCAGCAAGGTCTTCGCGCCGATGCGCACCTCGACGCCGGCGCACGCCAGCGCCCCATGTCCCGTCGCCGTCGTCATATGCGCCCCCTGAAATGCCGCAGCATCAAGAGGAACATCGGCACGCCGATGAAGGCCGTGAGCACGCCCAGCGGCAGTTCGGCCGGCGCCATCACCGTGCGCGCCACCGTGTCGGCCGCGAGCACCAGTGCCGCGCCCAGCAGCGCCGAGGCCGGCAGCACGATGCGGTGGTCGGGCCCGGCCACCATGCGCACCCAATGCGGCGCGATCAGGCCGATGAAACCGATGATCCCGGTCGTGGCCGTCACCGCACCCACCGCCACCGCCGTGATGACCACGGCGCGCCGCTTGGTGCGTTCCACGTCCACACCCAGCAGCGCCGCCTGCGCCTCGCCGAGCGCGATGGCGTTCAGGGGCGAAGCGAGCGACGCCGCGGCCCAGCATGAGAGCAACACCGCCACGCCCACCAGGATGACCGCGCTCCAGCGCGCGCCGCCCAGGCTGCCCAGCAGCCAGAACTGCAGGCTGCGCAGTTGCTCGTCGGTCGCCATCACGCTCAGCAGGCCGAGGCCGGCACCGGCCAGCGCATTGATCGCAATGCCCGCCAGCAGCATCAGCGCCATGCGCGTGCCGCCTTCGCTGCGCGACAGACCGTAGATCAGCAAGGTCACGACGAAGCCACCGCCGAAAGCCATGAGCACCAGCGTCCAGCTGCCGAGCGTGCGCGGCAGCATCGGCCAGAACGAGGCGCCCAGCACGATGGTCACGCCGGCCGCCAGCGCCGCGCCGCTGCTGATGCCGATCAGCCCCGGGTCGGCCAGCGGATTGCGGAACAGCCCCTGCATCAGCGTGCCCGCCATGCCGAGCCCCGCACCCGCCGCCACGCCGAGAACCAGGCGCGGCAAACGGATGTTGAGGAACACGAGGTGCTCGGGCGATTGGCTGCTTGCGCCCTGCCCCAGTGAGGTCAACACATTCCAGAGCTGCGAAAGACTGATGGCGTAGGCACCCGACACGGCCCCCACCGCGAAGGCTGCGACGAGCAGCACCGCGCTGCCGCAAAGCACGGCACGCGCCCCGAAGCGCTGACTCATGCCAGCGCGGCCCGGAACTTGTCGTGCAACTCGCCGATGGCGGCCGGCAGGCGCGGGCCGAAGCCCAGCAGCAGCAAGGCGTCCTGCGTGATGAGCGCGCGCTTCTTATAAGCCGGCGTCAGCGCCAGTTCGGGCCGCTCCCAGAACTTGTCGACGCCGCCGTGCGCCTCGATGCTCTGCGTGCTCGTGAGGATGATGTCGGGCGCCGCACTGGCCATGGCCTCGGCCGTCATCGGCCGATAGCCGTTGAAACCGCTCAGTGCATTCACGCCACCCGCGAAGCCGATCACCGCATGCGCCGCGGTCTTCTCGCCGGACACCTGCGGGCTCGCACTGTGCGACAGAACGAACAGCACCTTCGGCTTGCGGCCCTTCACGCCGCCGATGCGCTGCAGCACCTGCGCCCACTCGGCATCGAGCCGGGCCTGCAGTTCGCGCGCCTGCGCCTCCTTGGCAGCGGCGCGGCCCACGGCCTGCACCTTGCGCTGCACCTCGCCCCAGCTGTGGTCAGCCTCGATGATCTCGACCTTCACGCCGGCCGTGCGGATCTGGTCGAGCACGACGGTCGGGCCCGACTCGTTGGTCGCGATGATCGCGTCGGGCTTCAGGGACAGCAGCCCTTCGGCCGACAGCTGGCGCATGTAGCCCACTTTCGGCGTGGCGCGCGCGGCAGCGGGAAACAGGCTGGTCGTGTCCGTGCCGACCAGCTGGCCTTCGGCGCCGAGCGCATAGACCACCTCGGTGATCGCACCGCTGACCGTGACCAGCCGCGGCAGGCGCTTGCTGTCCTGTGCGAACGCGGGCCATGCGCCCGCACCGAGTGCTGCGGCGGAAAGCAGGCGCAGCGCATCACGACGACGCGGCACGGAAGAAGAAAGAAAAGAGGAATCGCGTGGTTCAGTCATGGGGTCACGGACAGCGAAAGAAGGATGCGCGTCAGCCGCGCCGGGGAATGTTGTGTGCGATGCGCCAGAGCACGCCGGTCGGGTCGGTCAATGTGAAATCGACCATGCCCCACGGGCGTTCGGCGGGTGGCGTGGCCTGCACGGCATAGCGTTCGGTCAGCCGCTGCGCCTGCACGCGGTCCCACCAGGCCAGTGCGTCGTCGACCAGCAGATGCATCATGAAGTTCTCTGCATGGGTCTGGACGTAGAAGTCCTGCAGCAGGAAGCTGCTCTCGCCACAGAAGAAGTAAGCAATGCCATCCTCGTTCGAGGCCAGCGTGAAGCCCAGATCCTGATAGAAGGCCACGGACAGCGCGAAGTCCTTCGCCGGCACGAAGGCTTTGATCTCGACCACGCCCGGAACGGCCTCGGTACTCATCGCGCTTGCACCTCAGAAGTGACCAGGCGCGAGAGCTTGGCCACGATCTGGCGCCACTCGGCGCGCTCGGGCACGCCGGGCTTGCGCGCACCGAAGAACATCGCCATCAGCTCGCCCTCGCCATCGAAGGCTTCCACCGAGGTCACGATGCCGTCGCTGGTCGGCTTCTGGACGATCCACACGCTCGCGATGCGGTCTTCGCGCAGGTGCAGGTTGAAGCCGGGGTCGAGCACGTTGAGCCACTGCATGCCATGCATCTCCATCGGCTCGATGCGCACGACCGGCCCGGAATGGATCTGGATGCAGCCGGGGCTGCCGACGAACACCATGATCGGCGTGCCGTCGAACGAAGCCTCGAGCAGCAGCTCGCGCACCGCGCCGGTCTCGGCCCGCTGCGTGAACTCGCCCTCGGTGAGGCGAAAGCTCTGCTGGCGCTCGACGTCGAACTTGTTGAGCAGCCCGAAGAACTCGTGCGTGTCCTGCATGCCGCGCCAGGCCTCAGCCAGTGCGACCGCATCGATGGCAGCGTCGTCGCGCGGCGCCGCCTTCTTCTCGACGGGCACGAACTGCACCGGTGCATCGGATGTGGCGGTGTAGCTGTCGATGACCGACTGGAGCGCATCGCGGTCGGTCGCGTCGCGCACGAAGATCTTGTGCACCGCCACGCCCTGCGGGTTGAAGAACTGCAGGCTCAGCGACGGCGGCACGCCGGCATTCGCCGCCGCCTCGCTGACCGCGAACCCCGCGTGCCAGCGGCTGAAGAACAGGCGCAGGTCGATGACCTCGCCCAGCGCGAGCCCCATCGCGTCGCTGCCGGACACCTTCTCGTAGACGCCGGTCTTCTCGTGCACCGTGGTCTCGTTGCGCGTGAGCGCCAGCACGGGGCCGCACAGCTCCAGCGCCTGCAGCAGCTCGACCCACGGGCCCTTCAGCCGTGTGGCGCGCAGCGCCTTGTCGTGCGGGCCCGTGTGCGCCGCAATGGCAGCGCCTTCGCTCAGGCCCATGGCTGCGGCCGCGTCCTTGTGGCGCATGCCCTTGGCGCGCAGTTCGGCGAAACGGGTGCGGATGTCTTCGGCTTTCATCGGGTGTCCTTTGTTTGGAGAGAAGTGGCGGTGCGCGTCAGAAGTCCGCCACGAGCGAGACGTTGAAGCTGCGGCCCGGCTGGGTGTAGGCGTCGCGGATGGCCGAGGTGGTCGTCACGCCGCGCACATCGCTCCACATCCAGTAGCGCTTGTTGGTGAGGTTGGTCACCGACGCGTTCAGGCGCAGGTCCTTGCGGATGCGCCATTGCGCGCTGATGTCCAGCGTGGTGGCCGCCGGCGTGCGGAACTGCAGGCCCGTGGTCACTTCGCTGCGATCGACGTCTTCCCACTCCTTGGCGCCATGATGGACCGCATCGAGGCGCACGCTCCAGGACGGCGCCTGGTACTTGAGTCCGGCGCTGAACTTCTGCGGATCGATCGAGTTGAGCGGCCGGTTGTTGGTGCGGTCGCGGCCCTGCGTGCGGCCGTAGGCGAAGGGCACGGAGAAACCGTTGCCGTTCTCGGTGAAGTCGAGCTCGCCCTTGATCTCGAAGCCGCTGATGCGCGCGCGCCCGACGTTGACGGTCTGGTAGATCAGCGGGTCGATGCGCGGAATGCCGCGCCCGCCCACGAGCTTGTCGTTCTCGATGAGGTCCTTGTAGTCGCCGGTGAAGGCGGCCACGTCGAAGCTCAGGACGCCGGTGCGCCCGCGCACGCCCAGCTCGATGTTCTGGCTCTTCTCGGGCTTGAGGTTCGGGTTCGGGATCGTCTTGTAGCCCGAGATCACGTTCTCGAAGAAGTTGTTCACCTGGAACGCGTTGGGCGCCTTGAAGCCCGAGGCGTAGTTGCCGTACACACTGAACTGCGGCGTGGCGCGGAACAGCACGCCCAGCTTGGGCGACACGGCCGAGCCCGACAGCGACACGGCCTGCGCGTTGAAGCCCGCCTGCTTCGCGTCGAGCGAGAAGCGGTCGAAGCGGATGCCGGGCGTGATGCTCCAGCGGTCGTGGATGAACTCGTCCTGGATGTAGAAGGCGCTCGAGGTTTCGCGCGTGTCGGGGAAGCGCTTGAGCGGGTAGCTCTCGCCGGCCGGCGGCACGAGGCCGGTCTGCAGGTTCTCGACGTTGGTGCGCGTGTAGTCCAGGCCGTAGGTGATCTTCTGGGCCCAGCTGCCCATGCGGATCGTCTTGTCGGCCTGCAGGCCGAACTGCCAGGTGTTCTCGTCGTAGGTGACGTCGCGCGTGCGGTCGGCCGCGGTGAAGCGGTCTTCGTGGATGTACTCGCGCGAGCCGGCCTTCTGGTAGCTCACGACGGCGAGCAGGTTGTCCGCCACCACGCTGTTCAAGCGCAGCCGGCCTTCGTAGGTCAGGCGGTCGCGGTCGAGGTCGGTCTTGGCATTGAGGCCGATCACCGAGGTGGACGTATACGGCGGCTTGGCCACGCCCGACAGCAGGTTGTAGCGGCTGCGCTTCTCGACGTGTTCGAAGGTGAAGGCGTGGCGCTGGTCGGCGTTGGGCGTGAGGATGGCCTTGGCCAGCAGCGAGCGGGTCTGGTCGCGCTGCGGGTTGGGCGTGGTGCGGTCGAGGTTGGGCACGTTGAGCGAGCCCCGGTTCTCGAGCTCGCTGGCGTGCCCGAGGTTGGCGGACACCAGCCACTCGAGCACGTCGTTCGCCTTGCCTGCCAGCGTGACGCCGCCGCGCACGCCGTTGTCTTCGCCGCTGTAGCCGATGTTCGCGCTGCCGCCGAAGGTCTTGCCCTCGCGCAGGAAGGACGAGGGCTCGCGGGTGATGAAGTTGACCAGCCCGGCCAGGCCGTCCGAGCCGTAGAGCGCCGAGGCCGGGCCCTTGATGATCTCGATGCGCTCGACGAGGCTGATGTCGAAGTAGTCGCGTCCGAACGCATTGGCGCTGAACACGTAGCTGCGCGGCGTGCGGATGCCGTCGGTCAGCAGCAGCACGCGGTTGCCGTCCAGGCCGCGGATGTTGAAGCCCGCATTGCTGTCGCGGCCGGTATTGCCCTGCGCCAACCCGAAGCGCGCAGGCGAACGCTTGACCGACACGTTGGGCAGGTCGCGCACGGCATCGCGGATGTCGTGGATCTGCTTGCTCTCGATGTCCTGGCGGTTGATGACCTCGATGCTCAGCGGCAGGTCGTCCCTGGCCTGCTCGGAGCGCGATCCGCTCACCACCACTTCGCCGAGCGCCGCGAGTTGCTGGGACCACGCGGGCGCGGCGGCCATGCCGAAGGCGGAGGCGATCAGCCAGGGCAGCAGCGCGGGTCGATGGGAAGACGGTCGAGGGAAATGAGCGGCCACGAAAAAGGTCCAGGAAACAGTTGATGAACTGCTTGCTGGACCTCGAGGCGCAGAGAGAACACTGCGCGCGTGCGACCTGGCTGGCAATGAGGGGCAATCGGCAGTGATTGCCCGCTCATTTATTGTATGAGAATAATTCTCAATTGAACGATATCAATGCTTGCCAAAGGCCTACTTTACGCAGGGGCCGTCGTACGGATCAGGTGGTCGAACGCACCGAGCGCCGCCTTCGCGCCGTCGCCGGCCGCGATGATGATCTGCTTGAACGGCACCGTGGTCACGTCGCCCGCCGCGAACACGCCGGGCACCGAGGTCTGGCCGCGCGCGTCGACGACGATCTCGCCGTGCTTCGTGAGTTCGACCGTGCCCTTGAGCCAGTCGGTGTTGGGCACGAGGCCGATCTGGATGAACACGCCTTCGAGCTCGACCTTCTTCAGTTCGCCCGATGCGCGATCCTTGTAGACCAGCCCGTTGACCTTCTGGTCGCCGGTGATCTCGGTGGTTTGCGCGTTGGTGAAGATGTCGACGTTCTTCAGACTCTTGAGCTTGCGCTGCAGCACGGCATCGGCGCGCAGTTGCGTGTCGAACTCGATCAGCGTGACGTGGCCGACGATGCCGGCCAGGTCGATGGCGGCTTCGACGCCCGAGTTGCCGCCGCCGATCACCGCCACGCGCTTGCCCTTGAACAGCGGGCCATCGCAGTGCGGGCAGTAGGCCACGCCCTTGTTCTTGAACTCGTGCTCGCCGGGCACGTTGATGTTGCGCCAGCGGGCACCGGTCGAGATGATGACGGTCTTGCTCTTGAGCGACGCGCCGCTTTCGAGCTGCACCTCGATCAGGTCCTTGCCCGGCACCAGTGCCTTGGCGCGCTGCAGGTTCATGATGTCGACGTCGTAGTCGCGCACATGCTCTTCGAGGGCGTGGGCGAACTTCGGTCCTTCGGTTTCCTTGATCGAGATGAAGTTCTCGATGCCCAGCGTGTCGAGCACCTGGCCGCCGAAGCGCTCCGAGGCGACGCCCGTGCGGATGCCCTTGCGCGCGGCGTACACGGCAGCAGCGGCACCGGCGGGGCCACCGCCGACGATCAGCACGTCGAAGGCGTCCTTGGCGGCGATCTTGGCGGCTTCGCGTTCGACGCCGCTGGTGTCGATCTTGGCCAGAATTTCTTCCAGGCTCATGCGGCCCTGGCCGAACTCGGTGCCGTTCAGGAACACGGTCGGCACGGCCATGATCTGGCGTTCCTTCACTTCGTCCTGGAAGGTGCCACCCTCGATCATCGTGGTGCGGATGCGCGGGTTCTGGATGGCCATCAGGTTCAGCGCCTGGACCACGTCGGGGCAGTTGTGGCAGGTGAGCGAGACGTAGATCTCGAACTCGAAATCGCCGTCGAGCGCCTTGATCTGGTCGAGCACGGCCTGCTCGACCTTGGGGGGGTAGCCGCCGATCTGCAGCAGCGCAAGGATCAGCGACGTGAATTCATGGCCCATCGGCAGGCCGGCAAAGCGCGGGCCGTGGTTTTCGCTCGGGCGGTTGACCGAGAACGAGGGCTTGCGGTGGCTGTCGTCGCGGCTTTCGGTCAGCGTGACCAGCGGCGAGACTTCGGCCACGTCCTTCAGCAGCGACAGCATTTCGCCCGAAGCCTTGCTGTCGTCGAGCGAGGCAACGATCTCGATCGGCTGCGTGGCGCGCTCGAGATAACTCTTCAATTGGGCTTTGGTGCTGGCGTCAAGCATGAGGGACTCACTTTCGATATCTGAAAACTATCAACTGGGGACAAAAAAAGCCCGGGGCCTCGTGAGCGCCGGGCTTTGCGCGGGGCGCTTAGATCTTGCCGACGAGGTCGAACGACGGAGCGATGGTCTTGTCGCCGTCATTCCACTTGGCCGGGCAGACTTCGTTCGGGTGCTCGGCGGTGTAGACCGCTGCCTTGAGCTTGCGCAGGGTTTCCTTCACGTCGCGGGCGATTTCGTTGGAGTGCACTTCGGCGGTCTTGATGATGCCGTCGGGGTTGATCACGAAGGTGCCGCGCAGGGCCAGGCCTTCTTCGGGGATGTGCACGCCGAACGCGTTGGTCAGCGTGTGGGTCGGGTCGCCCACCAGGGGGAACTTGGCCTTGCCGACGGCCGGCGACGTGTCGTGCCAGACCTTGTGCGAGAAGTGCGTGTCGGTGGTCACGATGTAGACCTCGGCACCCAGCTTCTGGAACTCGGGGTAGTGGTCGGCCGCGTCTTCGACTTCGGTCGGGCAGTTGAAGGTGAAGGCCGCCGGCATGAAGATCAGCACAGACCACTTGCCCTTGAGCGTCTCGTCGGACACATCGATGAACTTGCCGTTGAGGTAGGCCTGGGTCTTGAAGGGTTGGACTGCGGTGTTGATCAGGGACATGTGATTCCTTGGATGCTGCGGTTGGAAAAATAAGCGTGAGCCATGAGTATAACTACCAATATATCGTTTTTGATAGATATCAACTATTGAAAGTATTGGAACCCGCTATGTTTGCCATCGCCTCGCGCATCGCCTTGCGTCAGGTCAATACGAACGTGTATCACCATCACACGCATGCAGACCGGCGCAGCATGGGTTTGCTTGCAAGTGCGTGTTCGCCCCTCCGACAATCACCGCTTTCAGAACAAGGAAAATAATCATGAAGGGCGACCCCAAAGTCATCGAACACCTGCAGGCGCAGCTCAAGAACGAGCTGACCGCGATCAACCAGTACTTCCTCCACTACCGCATGCTCAAGCACTGGGGCCTGGACAAGCTGGCGAAGAAGGAATACGAAGAATCCATCGGCGAGATGAAGCACGCCGACAAGCTCATGGACCGCATCTTCATGCTCGACGGCCTGCCGAACCTGCAGGACCTGGGCAAGCTGAACATCGGCGAAGACGTGCCCGAGCTGCTGCGTTGCGACCTCGGTGCCGAAACCGGCGCGCAAGCCACCATCAAGGACGGCATCGCGCATTGCGAATCGGTGCGCGACTATGTCTCGCGCGACCTGCTGCAAGAGATCCTGGACGACACCGAGGAGCACATCGACTTCCTCGAGACGCAGATCGACCTGATCGACCGCGTCGGCCTGCAGAACTACCTGCAGCTGCAGGTGGGCGAGCTCGAGTAAGCACAACGCAACGCTGCCACGACATTGCAAACAAACGGGGCTTCGGCCCCGTTTTTCATTGCCCTTTACTTAACTTTATACCCACTGAATAGCAGTCATTCTCATTCGCGCAACTACAATTCGCGCTTTCGATGACTGCCCCCGCCCGTTCCGACAACCGCCGCCGCGCCTATTGGCTCAAGACCCTCCACGAGTGGCATTGGGTCAGTTCTGCCATCTGTCTCGTCGGGATGATCCTGTTCAGCGTCACGGGCTTTACGCTCAACCACGCGGGGCAGATCGAGGCCAAGCCGGTGGTCACCACGCACAACGGCACGGTCGACGATGCGCTGCGCGCCCGCCTCGAACAACAGCTGCCGGCCGCCAAGGCCCAGCAAGGCAAGGCCCCGCTGCCCGCCGAACTGCAGGCTTGGCTGCGCACCCAATGGGACATCGACACCGCCGGCCGCCAGGCCGAGTGGTCCGACGACGAAATCTACCTCTCGCTCCCCCGCCCCGGCGGCGACGCCTGGCTGCGCCTGAGCCTGCCCGAAGGCGAGGTCGAGTACGAGCGCACCGACCGAGGCTGGCTCTCCTACTTCAACGACCTGCACAAGGGCCGCAACACCGGCACGGCCTGGAGCTGGTTCATCGACATCTTCGCGGCGGCCACGCTGGTCTTCTCGGTCACCGGGCTGTTCATTCTCAAGATGCACGCGGGCAACCGCCCCTTCACCTGGCCCATGGTGGGCATGGGGCTGGTGGTGCCGGTGCTGCTCGCGTTGCTGTTCATTCACTGACCGGTCCGATCGACGGATCGGCCGGTGCGTTGTCTTTGCTGATTCAGGAAGAAAGAGGTTTCCCCGTGCACCTTCGCTACTCGCTCGCGCCGATCGCCATGTCGGCGCTGTTCGCGGCCCCGGCCATCGCTGCCGGCCTGTCGGTCAACATCGAGATCCCCCGGCTCAACGTGTCGGAGTACCACCGCCCCTACGTGGCGACCTGGATCGAGCGCGCCGACAGCACGATGGCCGGCACGCTGGCCGTCTGGTACGACGTGCGCACCAAGACCAACAACCCCGAAGGCGAAGGCACCAAGTGGCTCAAGGACATGCGCCAGTGGTGGCGCCGCGGCGGCCGTGAATTGGCCGTGCCGGTGGACGGCGTCACCGGCGCCAGCAAGCCCGCGGGCAAGCACCAGCTGAGCTTCACCGAAGGCACGGGCGCGATGCCCAAGCTCGCGCCCGGCGCCTACAAGCTGGTGGTGGAAGCCGCCCGTGAAGTCGGCGGCCGCGAGGTCGTGACCATCCCGTTCCAGTGGCCACCCACCGCCGCCGCGCAACCGGTTGCCGCCGGCAAGGAAGAGCTCGGCGAGATCAAGCTCGAACTCAAGCCCTGAACGCCGTCACCACACATCTGCTCGCCCTCTCATTCCAAGGACCACCATGACCCGCTTCACCCTGCGCGCCGCCGGCCTCGCCCTCGCTCTTTCGGCCGTTGCCTCCGTGACCCAGGCGCACAACGCCTGGCTGCTGCCCTCGACCACCGTGCTGTCCAAGGCCGACACCGTGAGCGTCGACGCCGCTGTCTCGAACGACCTGTTCGTTGCCAACCACGCGCCGCTGCGCCTGGACGGCCTGCAGATCACCGCGCCCGACGGCAGCACGGTCAAGCCGGAATCCGAAGCCAAGCTCAAGCTGCGCAACGTGTTCGACGTGAACGTCGCACAGCCGGGCACCTACCGCATCGCGGTGGTCAACAACGGCGCGTTCGCCGCCTGGAAGGACAAGGCCACGGGCCAGAACAAGCGCGCCCGCGGCACCGCCGAGACCATCGCCAAGGAAATCCCGGCCGATGCGCAGGACGTGACCATCACTCAATCGGCCGGCCGCATCGAAACCTTCGTGACCGTTGGCAAGCCCTCGGCGCTCAAGCCCATCGGCCAGGGCCTGGAACTGATTGCCGCCGGCAGCCCGACCGATCTGGCCAAGGGCGAGAAGGCCACCTTCACGCTGCACCTGGACGGCAAGCCTGCCAAGGACCTCGAAGTGACGGTGACCGCCGGCAACACCCAGTACCGCGACAAGCTCGACGAGCTCAAGCTCAAGACCGACGACAAGGGCCAGTTCAGCGTGACCTGGCCGAGCGCCGGCATGTACTGGCTCGACGCCAGCACCAAGGACAGCAAGACCACCGTGCCCCAAGCCAAGGAACGCCGCCTGAGCTACGCGGCCACCCTGGAAGTGATGCCCTGACCCTGCGTTTTTCCTTGGGCCTTTCCTTCAGCACCTGGCGCGCGGGCGGCTACGCCAACGCGGCCGTTCCCCGTCCCGCCGATCCCGCCAGCCTCCAGCAGCTCGGCGGGCAGACGATGGGCACGACCTGGTCGCTGCGCTTCGACAACCCGCGGATGCTGCCGCTCGCGCAAGTGCGCGAGGCGGTCGAGGCTGCACTCGCGCGTGTGATCGCGCAAATGAGCCACTGGGAGCCGGACTCCCTCATCAGCCGCTTCAATGCCGCGCCCGCGGGCTCGCGCCATGCGCTGCCGGCCGAATTCGCACAGGTGATGCAGTGCGCCCTCGCGTGGGCGCAGGCCAGCGGCGGCGCGATCGATCCGACGGTCGGTGCGCTGGTGGCACGCTGGGGCTTCGGCCCCGCAGCGTCGCAGGACAACTCCCTGCCCTCGCCCGACGCGCTGGCCGCACTCCATTCGAACGTCGGCTGGCAACGGCTGACCTTCGATGCGACCGACCGCACGCTGCTGCAACCCGGCGGCGTGCAGCTCGACCTGTCGGGCATCGCCAAGGGCTTCGCGGTGGACCACGGCGTCGACGCGCTGCGCGCGCTCGGCCTCACCGACCTGCTGTTCGAGATCGGCGGCGAGTTGCGCGGCATTGGCCGGCGGCCCGGCGGCGCGCCGTGGCAGGTGCAGGTCGACACCGAGCTGCCGCCCCCGCAACGCATCGCCCTGGCCGACATGGCCGTGGCCACCTCGGGCGACCGCTGGCATCGGCGCGCGGTCGAAGGCCGCAGCTGGTCGCACACCATCGATCCGCGTGACGGCGAGCCGGTGGCGCATGCGCTGGCCAGCGTCACCGTGCTGCACCCGCAGTGCATGCAGGCGGACGCGCTCGCCACCGTGCTGACCGTGCTCGGCCCCGACGAGGGCCTGGCCTTCGCACAGCAGCGCGACATCGCGGCCCTGTTCATCTCCCGCGCCGACGACGGGTCGCTCTCCGAGCGCGCCACGCCCGCGTGGCAGGCGCAGGCGGGCGCATGACCGAGACCCTGTGGCGTGCGCTGGGCGCCAGCGCGACGGTCACGGCCTATGCCGCGCTGTGCCTGGGCATCTACGCACGCCAGCGACGGCTGCAGGCCACGGCCGCACGCGAAGCCGCGGCACTGTCAGCCGGTGACGGCGAGCAAACGTCGCCCACCCTCGTGCTGTTCGCCAGCCAGACCGGCCAGGCGGAAACCATCGCGTGGCAGACCGCGCGGCGGCTGCGCGCGGCGGGCACCGCCGTGCGCGTAATGGCCCTCAACGCCCTCGACAGCGCCACGCTGGCCTCGGCCCGCCGCGCCCTCTTCGTGGCCAGCACCTACGGCGAAGGCGATGCGCCCGACGGCGCCAGCGTGTTCGCCGAGCGCGTGATGGGCGCGCCGCTGGCGCTGCCATCGCTGCGCTACGCCGTGCTGGCGCTGGGAGACCGCCAGTACACCCACTTCTGCGGCTTCGGCCGCGCGCTCGATGCGTGGCTCCACACGGCCGGCGCCGTGCGCGACTTCGCCCCCATCGAGGTCGACAACAGCGACCCCGCCGCGCTCGCCGATTGGCACGCCCGCTGGGGCGATGCGCCGGAGGGCGGCGACGACGCCCCGGCGAGCTTTGCGCCCTGGAAGCTCACGCGGCGCGAACTGCTCAACGCCGGCAGCACGGGCGGCCCGGTCTTCCATCTCGGCCTCACGCCGCAAGCCGGCGCCCTGCCGCACTGGGCGTCGGGCGACCTGGTGCAGGTCGCCGTCGCGAGCGATCCGGCGCGGCCGCGCGACTACTCGATCGCCTCCCTGCCCGCCGACGGCGAGCTGCAACTGCTCGTGCGGCAGGAGCAGCATCCCGACGGCTCGATGGGCGCCGCGTCGGGCCTGCTCACCTCGACGCTCTCGGTCGGCGACTCCGTGGCGCTGCGCCTGCGGCCGCACCGCGGCTTCCGGCTGGAGGGCAACGAGAACCGTCCGCTGATCCTGATCGGCAACGGCACCGGACTGGCCGGCCTGCGCGCCCACCTGCGCGCACGCGCCACCGCTGGCCGAAAAGACAACTGGCTGGTGTTCGGCGAGCGCCAGTCCGCCCACGACTTCCTCTGCCGCCAGGAAATCGAGGCCTGGCAGGCCGACGGCACGCTCGCCCGGCTCGACATGGTGTTCTCGCGCGACCAAACCGAGCGCTTCTACGTGCAGCACCGCCTGCTGCAGGTGGCCGACACGCTGCAGGCCTGGCTGCGCGACGGCGCCGCCGTTTATGTCTGCGGCAGCCTGCAGGGCATGGCATCGGGCGTGGACGCGGCGCTGCGGCAGATCGCCGGCGACGACCTCTGGGCCGAGCTGTCGGCCAGCGGACGCTACCGCCGCGACGTCTATTGAACGGCCCGCGCGGCCTCGTCAGTTGCGCGCCGGCAACGGAGCGAGCGAAACTTTCTGGTTAAAAGCGGCCAGTTGAGCACCTTGGTATTGAGAAGCAATATCATTTGCATCGATTTGCAAAAACCCTTCGCAGATCAGCTCACCCAGCCAGTCTTGCCGCCCTTTTTCTCCCCGAGAGTGCGCCGCCCGGACCCAGCCAGTCGAGCTCTGCCCGCCCGCCCTTTCTGGAGAAAACAACATGGCCTATATCAAGAGCCGCAAACACGCCGTCGCACGCGCCGTTCCTCACCTTTCGGGTGCCGCCGCAGCCACGCTGCTGGCCATCGCAGCCCCCGCCGCCTTTGCCCAGACCGGGCGGGCACTGCCTGAAGTCCGCGTGCAGGATTCGAGCGCCGCCGACTACAAGACCGACACCTCGGCCAACCCGAAGTTCACGGCCCCGCTGGTGAACACGCCGCAGACCATCCAGGTGATCAAGGAACAGATCATTCGCGAGCAGGGCGCGACCACGCTCACCGAAGCGCTGCGCAATACCGCCGGCGTCGGCACCTTCTTCCTGGGCGAGAACGGCAACACGAACACCGGCGACGCCGTGTTCATGCGCGGCTTCGACAGCTCCAGCAGCATCTTCGTGGACGGCATCCGCGACCTGGGCTCGGTCTCGCGCGACATGTTCAACATCGAGCAGGTCGAAGTCGTGAAGGGCCCGTCGGGCACCGACGTGGGCCGCACCTCGCCCACCGGCTACATCAACCTCGTCACCAAGAAGCCGAAGCTCGAAGACAGCTTCCTGGGCTCGCTCGGTTTCGGCAGCGCCGACTACAAGCGCGGCAGCATCGACTGGAACAAGTCGCTCAGCAGCGCCAACGGCATCGGCGCCGCCTTCCGCCTGAATGCAGCGATGGAAGACTCGGGCGTGCCCGGCCGCGACTTCGTCAAGAACAAGCGCACGGCCATTGCACCGTCGATCGCACTCGGCCTGAATTCGCCCACGCGCTTTTACTTCGACTACCTGCACGTCGACCAGGACAACGTGCCCGATGGCGGCGTGCCGACCATCGGCCTGCCCAGCTACTCGAACCCCGATCCGGTCGCCCTCGGTGCACGTCGCCGCAGCTTCCTGAACTACGCGGCACCGGTCGATCCGAAGAACTTCTACGGCACCGCCTACGACTTCAACAAGGTGACGGCCGACATGTTCACCGCGCGCGTGGAGCACGACTTCACGCCCGACATCACGCTGCGCAACACGACCCGCTACGGCAAGACGAAGCAGGACTACATGCTGACGGCGTTCATGCTCGGCGGCCTGGGCACCAACGGCAACCCGCCGCCCTCGGGCAACACCGCGTTCCTCAGTACGCCGATCCCGGGCCTGCCGTCGACCTGGACGACCACGCGCAACCTGCCGACCAACAAGAACCAGGAAAACACGATCTTCGTCAACCAGACGAACGTGACCGCCAAGTTCAACACCGGCAGCCTGAGCCACTCGCTCAGCGCGGGCGTCGAGCTGATCCGTGAAGAGCAGTCGAGCCTGGGCTACTTCAGCCCCGGCGCCACGTTCAACGGCAAGGTCGTGCAGAACGGCGCCTGGCCCGTGGCCAACCTGTACGCGCCGAACCCCTACGTGAACGGCTACAACCGCATGCTCAGCGGCGCCGACAGCAAGGGCGTGACCAACACGGTCGGCCTGTACGCCTTCGACACCGTCAAGCTCAACGAGCAATGGCAGATCACCGGCGGCCTGCGCTTCGACCACTACAGCACCTCGTTCCAGAGCGCGACGCTGTCGACCGCAACGACCAACCCCGGCCTGCCGGTCGGCACGCTGGTGCCCTCGTCGCTCAAGCTCTCCGACAACCTGTTCACCGGCAAGATCGGCGTGGTCTACAAGCCCGCGAAGAACGGCAGCATCTACGCGGCCTACGGCACCTCGGCCCAGCCCCCGGGCGGCGCGAACTTCTCGCTGTCGGCCGCCGGCACGGGCAACAGCGCGGCGCGCACCGACTTCCTGCCGCAAAAGGCCAAGACCTTCGAAGTGGGCACGAAGTGGGACGTGCTGGACGACAAGCTGTCGCTGACCGGCGCGGTCTACCGCACCGACGTGACCAATGAAGTGGTGCAGGACCCGACCAACACCGCGCTGTACTACCAGAGCGGCAAGAAGCGCGTGCAGGGCATCGAGCTGGGCGTGGCGGGCACCATCACCGAACGCTGGGGCATGAGCGCCGGTTTCACGACGATGGACACCAAGGTGCAAAGCGGCCCCAACGTCACGGCCGACGGCACCAACGTGCTGACCTACACGCCGAAGAACTCCTTCACGGCCTGGACCACCTACCAGTTCCCGTTCGGCCTGACGGTCGGCGGCGGCGCGCGCTACAACGGCAAGCTGCACCGCGGCACCGACGGCGCCGTGGGCACGCCGGCCTACATCGACTCCTACTGGGTGTTCGATGCCATGGCGTCGTACCGCATCAACAAGAACGTCGACATCCAGCTGAACATCGCCAATGTGTTCGACAAGCAGTACGCGGCCGCCATCAACAAGAGCGGCTACCGCTACACGCCGGGCATCCCTCGCTCGGCCAAGATCACCGCGAACTTCGCGTTCTGATCCCGACGACCGCGTCGCCTCCGTGCCGGCCCCTGCGGCAGGCGCGGTGCGACACTCGAGCCCCGGCCTGCGCCGGGGCTTTTTTCTTGTGGAGTTCACCGAAATGATGCTGCATGTGCCCGACGTGCTGAGCCCGGACCAGGTGCGCGAGATGCGCGCCGCGCTCGACGCCACCCAATGGGTCGACGGCCGCGAAACCGTAGGAGACCAAGGCGCACAGGTGAAGCGCAACCGCCAGTTGCCGGAGTCTTCGCCCGTCTCGCGCGAGCTCGGCGCGACCATCCTGGCAGCGCTCTCGCGCCACGCGCTGTTCTTCTCGGCGGCGCTGCCCGCGCGTTTCGTGCCGCCGCTGTTCAACCGCTACGAGGGCGGCGAGCACTACGGCGTGCATGTCGACGGCTCGGTGCGTGCGGTGCCGGGCAGCAGCCAGCAGCTGCGCACCGACCTGTCGTGCACCCTCTTCCTGAGCGATCCGGAGAATTACGAAGGCGGCGAGCTGGAAGTGATCGACACCTACGGCTCGCACGAAGTGAAGCTGCCGGCCGGCGACCTGATCCTTTACCCGGCAAGCAGCCTGCACCGCGTACACCCGGTCACGCGCGGGGCGCGGGTGTGCTCGTTCTTCTGGCTACAGAGCATGGTGCGCAGCGACACGCAGCGCGGGATGCTGTTCGAACTCGACCAGACCATCCAGAAACTGCGCGCCCGCCTGGGCGAATGCGAGGAAACCGTGGCGCTCACCGGCCACTATCACAATCTGCTGCGCCTCTGGGCCGAGGTGTAACACCGGCTTGCAAACTCCGGTGGCATGTCAGTCATAGTGATTGCAAATGCGATGGATTCTTATTTATAATGACTCACATCCAACAGCCAGCCAACTGCCGCTTTCACCGCCATGATCGTTTGCGTCTGCCGCCGAGTCTCTGACCGTGAAATCGCACGTCACGTGCGCGCGGGCATGACTTTCGACGAAGTCCAGTTCGAACTCGGCGTGGCCACCCAGTGTGGCCAGTGTGAAGGTTGTGCCCGCGACATCGTGGCGCAGTGCAGTGTCTCTCACCCGGTCGCCGCCCTGAACTGCGAATCGGCGCCGAGAGCGATCCAGCTTGCCAACTCCATCAAGGAAAGCAAAGCATGGAACTCGTCTCGGCTCTCGGCGGCAGCCTGATCCTCGTCGCCGGCTCTGTCTGGTGGATTTTTCGCAAGTAGCGTCTCTGTAGCGGTTTTGCTGCAATCGGGGCACGATTTGTAGTGCCCGCATTCGAATGGTTGATCGTGTCTGACCGCTTTGCCCCCCCTCCCTCCTTTCTTGGCCTGTCGCGCACTGTCGTCATTGCCGGCGGCGTGATCCTGTTTCACGGCGCCGCGCTGTGGGCGCTGCAAAGCGGCCTGCTGCGTCGGGCCGCCGAAGTGGTGATTCCCGTCGAGATCCTGAGCCAGTTCGTCGAACCGCCGAAACCCAAGGCCGATCCGCCGCCCCCACCGCCTCCGCCGCCGCAACCCAAGGTGAGCAAGGCGCCGCCGCCGCCACGCCCGCAGGCCATCCGCGAACCCAAGCCGACGCCCGCGCCGAACGCGACCTCGGGCACCACCGAGCCGCCGCCCCCGCCTGCTCCACCGGCACCGCCCGCGCCGCCGGCCCCTCCCGCACCGCCGCCGGCTCCTCCAGCGCCGCCCGCCGTGCAGCTGCCGTCGAGCAATGCCGACTACCTGCAGAACCCGAAGGCGGTCTACCCCGCCATGAGCAAGCGGCTCGGCGAGCAGGGCAAGGTGATCGTGCGCGTGCTCGTGGGCGCCGACGGCCTGCCCAAGAGCGCCGAGGTCAAGAAATCCAGCGGCTTCGACCGCCTCGACGAAGCCGCCGTCGAATACATCATGAAATGCCGGTTCGTGCCCGGCAAGGTCAACGGCGTGGTGCAGGCCATGTCTTACGACGCCCCCGTCAACTACGTCCTGAACTAATTTTTCTCTGGAGCAACTTCGTATGGATTCCCAATTTGGCTTGATGAACGTCTGGAATCAGGGCGACTTCGTCACCAAGGCTGTCGCGGTTCTGTTGATCGGCATGTCCCTCGCATCGTGGATCGTGATCATCGTGAAGGCGCTCGACGTCATCAAATACAAGCGCCTGGCCAAGCACTCGCAGGACTTCTGGCACAGCGAAGACTTCGCCACCGCCCTGAACAAGCTGGGCACCGACGACAGCAACCCGTTCCGCGCCTTGGCGCTCGAAGGCCGCGAAGCCGCCGCCCACCACCGCAACACCAAGGCGCACCTGCATGACGCGCTCGACGTGAGCGACTGGATCACGCGCGCCCTGCGCAACGGCATCGACGCCTTCACGGCGCGCCTGCAGACCGGCCTCGCCATCCTCGCTTCGGTGGGTTCGACGGCGCCGTTCATCGGCCTGTTCGGCACCGTCTGGGGCATCTACCACGCGCTGATGAGCATCGGCTCGGCCGGCCAGGCGACCATCGACAAGGTGGCCGGCCCGATCGGCGAAGCACTGATCATGACGGCCCTGGGCCTGGCGGTCGCCATCCCCGCCGTGCTGGGCTACAACGCCCTGGTGCGCGGCAACAAGTTCGTGCTGACCAAGCTCAACAGCTTCGCCCACGACCTGCACGCCTACTTCGTGACCGGCGCCCGCGTGCAAAGCGGCAGCGGCGAAGCCGTCGTGGTTCCGCTCAAGAAGGGCTGAGCAGCATCATGGCTTTCGGAACGCAAGACGAACCCGATGAGGTGATGAACGAGATCAACATGACGCCGCTGGTCGACGTCATGCTGGTGCTCCTGATCATCTTCATCATCACCGTGCCGGTCATGAAGCACGCGGTCAACATCGACCTGCCCCGCGCCAGCAGCGAACCCGAGCAGCCCAAGCCGCAGAACATCCTGTTCAGCGTCACGGCCGACGGCGCCTACTACTGGAACGAACAGAAGATCGACGACAGCGAGCTTCCGAACCGCCTGGCCGCCGAAGCCGCCAAGGAACCGCAGCCCGAGCTGCACATCCGCGGCGACAAGGCCGTGCGTTACGAGCGCGTGGCCAAGGCCATGGCCGAGGCGCGCGAAGCCGGCGTGCGCAAGATCGGCTTCATCACCGAACCCGACACGAAGTGATCTGAACGGGTGAATGACGGATCGAAAAAAAGTTGATCGCGACGATTGACTTTATATTGAGAATCAATATCATTCACTCATCGCTTCCATAAAGGGAACTCCAGATGCCAGCCACCCCGAATGCCTTTTCTGTCCTGAACCACCCTTCGCTCGACCAATCGGGTGGCGGTCATGCATCGATCCAGGCAGCGCGTCCGGCGCCGATGGTCGAAAGCACGGAGCTTCTGAAAGGAAGCAAGACCGTGGGCATCATGCACAACGGCTCGCTCTACCGGCTTCAGGCCACCAAACTCGGCAAGCTGATCCTGACCAAGTAGGTCGTTCAGTCCGCCCCTCGCGCAAGTTTCATCGTGGGGCGACTCGAGGAGATTCATCTCCGAAGGGTCGTTTTTTGCTAGCCAACGGTTCGCCGACTAGCCAAGCTTTTTTTCACGCTGAAGCCCCGAAAAAAGAAAACGCCGACCATCAGGTCGGCGTTTTGCTTTGGGCGAATGAAACGGCTTACAGGCCGAGCGCGGCGATGCCGGCCTTGGCGATCTGCGCATCTTCGTTCGACTTCACGCCGCTCACGCCCACAGCGCCGATGACGTGGCCGTCCTTCACGATCGGCACGCCGCCTTCGAGCAGGCCTTCCACCAGGGGCGCCGTCAGGAATGCGGTGCGGCCGCCGTTGATGATGTCTTCATAGACCTTGCTCTCGCGACGGCCCATGGCGGCGGTGTGCGCCTTGGCGGGAGCGATGTGCGAGGACAGCGCGGCGGCACCGTCCAGGCGCTGCAGCCAGAGCAGGTTGCCGGCGTCGTCGGAGATGGCGATGGTCACGGCCCAGTTGTTCTTCAGGGCCTCGGCTTCCGCTGCGGCGGCGATGGCCTTGACGTCGGCGAGTTCGAGGAATGATTTGGTCTTCATGGATAAGCTCAGGTTGCGTCGAAACCTGACAGCATAACGGCGGGACGCCGCAGCGTCCCGCGGGGGCTTAAGAACAACGGGCATACGGTCTTTGCAAGGCCCCCTCTTGCAGCCCCCTAGAATGCGCCCAACTGCGTGCCATTGCATGCAGCAACCTCAGGAGCTTCGGCCATGAACGACCGTGTGACCACCCTCGACACTTCCACCGGCTACGGCCAGACACTGCCGCAGGCCGAACGCCAGCGCGTGCTGCGCAATACCTACTGGCTGCTGGCGCTGAGCCTGCTGCCAACCGTGCTGGGCGCCTGGATCGGCGTGAGCACCGGCATTACCCGCTCGCTCACCGGCGGACTCGGCCTGATCGTCTTCCTCGGCGGCGCCTTCGGCTTCATGTTCGCGATCGAGAAGACCAAGAACTCGGCCGCCGGCGTGCCGGTGCTGCTGGGCTTCACCTTCTTCATGGGCCTGATGCTGTCGCGCCTGCTCGCGATGGTGCTGGGCTTCAAGAACGGCCCCGAGCTGATCATGACGGCCTTCGGCGGCACCGCCGGCGTGTTCTTCGTGATGGCTTCGCTGGCCACGGTCATCAAGCGCGACCTGTCGGGCATGGGCAAGTTTCTGTTCGTCGGCGCCCTGGTGCTGATGCTCGGCGCCGTCATCAACGTCTTCGTGGGCTCGAGCACCGGCATGCTGGTGATCTCGGTGGCGGCCATCGGCATCTTCTCGGCCTACATGCTCTATGACCTGAAGCAGATCATGGACGGCGGCGAAACCAACTACATCAGCGCCACGCTAGCCCTGTACCTGGACATGTTCAACGTGTTCCAGAGCCTGCTGGCCCTGCTGGGCATCTTCGGCGGCGAGCGCGACTGAGCGGCGCACCGAACCCAAGAAAAAAGGCCCCGCGGGGCCTTTTTTCATTCCAGCTCGAAGACCGCGATCGACTCGACGTGCGCCGTGTGCGGGAACATGTTCACCACCCCCGCGAAGGTGCAGCGGTAGCCCGCCTGGTGCACCAGCAGGCCGGCGTCGCGCGCCAGCGTCGACGGGTTGCAGCTCACGTACACGATGCGCTTGGGCGGCGTCCAGCCACCGGTGCGCAGTTCAGGCTGCTGGTGCAAGTCGGCCATCGCCTTGGCCAGCGCGAAAGCGCCTTCGCGCGGCGGGTCGACCAGCCACTTGTCGGCGCTGCCGTCGGCCACCAGCATCTCGGGCGTCATGTCGAACAGGTTGCGCGCCACGAACCGGGTGGCCGACAGCGCACGCCGCTCGGGCGTTGCAGGCTGGTTTCTCTGGAAGTTGTCGGTGGCGCGTGCCACCAGCGTGTCGCTGCCCTCGATGCCGAGCACCTCGCGCGCCTGGCTCGCCAGCGGCAGCGTGAAGTTGCCCAGGCCGCAGAACCAGTCGATCACGCGCTCCTCGGGCTGCACGTCGAGCAGGCGCAGCGCCTTGCCGACCAGCGCACGGTTGATGTGCGGGTTGACCTGGGTGAAATCGGTGGGCTTGAACGGCATCGTCACGCCGAACGCGGGCAGGCGGTAGGCCAGTGGCGTGCCGCCCTCTTCCAGCAGCTTCACGGTGTCCGGGCCCTTGGCCTGCAGCCACCATTGAACGCCTTCGTTCTCGGCGGCGAACGCCTTGAGCCGCCCGATGTCGGCGCCCGACAGCGGCTCCAGGTGCCGCAGCACCAGGGCGATGGTGCCCAGCGCGGTCGAATCCGGCGCGTCGCCGCAGGCCAGCTCGATCTGCGGGCAGGTGTCACGCGCGTCCATGGAACCGATCAGCGCGCGCAGCGGCATCAGCATGGCGCTGACCTGCTTGGGCAGCACGGGGCAGACCTGCATGTCGGCCAGGTAGCGGCTCTTGCGCTCGTGGAAGCCGATCAGCACCGTGCCCTTCTTGACCACATGGCGCACCGACAGGCGCGCGCGGTAGCGGTAGTGCCAGGCCGGGCCTTCGAGCGGGCGCAGCACGTTCTCGGGCTTGACCTTGCCCAGGTGCCAGAGGTTGTCTTCCAGCGCACGCTGCTTCACCGCCACCTGGGCGGCGGCGTCCAGGTGCTGCATCTTGCAGCCGCCGCACGCGCCCGTGTGCAGGCCGAAGTGCGGGCAGCCGGGGCGCACGCGCTGCGAGGACTCGCGGCGGATCTGCGTGACCGTGCCCTGCTCCCAGTTGTTCTTGCGGCGGTGGACGTTGAACTGCACTTCCTCGAAGGGCAATGCACCTTCGATGAACACGACCATGCCGTCGGACTTGTGGGAGACGCCTTGCGCGTCCAGGTCGAGCGACTCGACCTGGAGCCATTCATCGGCGGGGTTCGCGGGGACTTTCTTTTCTTCGATGGATTCCGTCATCCCCCGATTGTCTCAGCGTGGCCGGGGTGGTCCCGGCGCGACGGGTTACCTTCTTTTCTTCACACCGCTAGAACAGCGCGTCGCGGCCGACGCCGGAGCGCGCCAGCTGCTTGCGCATCTTGGCCAGGGCCTCGTTCTGGATCTGCCGCACGCGCTCGCGTGTCAGGCCTAGCCGCACGCTCAGCACCTCGAGCGTCTCGGGCTCCCGGTCGTGCAGGCCGTAGCGGCCTTCGAGCACCTCGCGCTCCCGCGCGTTGAGGGCCTGCACCCACTGGTCGAGCAGGCGCTCCACCTCGTGCGTGTGTGTCACGCCGGCGGGGTTGCCCTGCTCGTCGTCAGAGGCCACGGTGTCGGCCAGCGTGAAGCCTTCTTCGCCGCGCGCGTCGCCCGCATCGAGCGAACGCGGCGCCTCGGCCAGCGCCAGCAGGTCGGCCACCGCCTGCACCTCGCGGCCGAGCAGCGCGGCCACGTCCTCGACGCGCACGCCGTCCGGCCGGCTCGCGAGGAACTCTGCGTCGCCCTCGAGCGTGCGGCGCGCCCTCAGAACCTGCTGCAGTTCGCGCACGACATGCACCGGCAGGCGGATCGCCCGTGACTGCGTGATGACGGCGCGCTCGACCGACTGGCGGATCCACCAGGTCGCATAAGTAGAGAAGCGAAACCCCCGCTCGGGCTCGAACTTGGTGATGGCATGCATCAGCCCGAGGTTGCCTTCCTCGATGAGGTCGGACAGCGGCATGCCGCGCCCCAGGTAGTTCTTGGCGATGTTGACCACGAGCCGCAGGTTGTGCTCGATCATCGATTGCCGCGCCGCGAAGTCGCCGGCGCGCGCGGCGCAGGCGGTGGTGTATTCCTCGGCGGGAGTGAAGAGTCCGGTACGCCGGACCTGGCGCAGGTAGATGGTCAGCGCATCGGCGCCCTCGCCGCCCATGACCTCGGCGGCGGTGCCGTGGGGCGGGGCCGATGCTGCTGAGGGAATCGACGGATCCGCTACGGGGTCGTCGGGAAGAGAGTCCGTGCTCAGCGGCTCGTCGCCGCTGTCCTGATGACCATTGCGGCCACCGTTACTTCGAGGTGAAGGGCTGCCCTGCCCCGCCAGCCCACGCACGGGCAGTGTGCGGAGAGGGCGGGAGGCAGCCATGGCATCACCGGTTGGGCAGGTAGCGCGACGGGTCGACGGGCTTGCCCTGGCGGCGGATCTCGAAATGCAGCTTCACGCGATCGGCGTCGCTGTTGCCCATCTCGGCGATCTTCTGGCCCTTCTGAACCGACTGGTCTTCCTTCACGAGCAGCGTCTGGTTGTGCGCATACGCCGTGAGGTAGGTGTTGTTGTGCTTCAGGATGATCAGGTTGCCGTAGCCGCGCAGGCCGGCACCGGCGTAGACCACACGGCCATCGGCCGCGGCCAGCACGGGGTCGCCGGCCTTGCCGCTGATGTCGTAGCCCTTGTTCTTGGCTTCGTCGAAACCGGCGATCAGCGAACCGCTCGCAGGCCAGATCCAGCCCAGGTCGTCGTCACCCGAGCTGCTCGGGCCCGAAGGCGAAGCCGTGACGGGCGGCTTGGTGGTGCCGCTCGCGCCGCTGGCCGGCACGGCCGGCGTGACGGACGCCTGCGGGGTCACCGGCTTGGTGGTCGCCTCGGTGGGCGCAGCAGGCGCCGAGGTGGACGGTGCCGTGGCAACCGCCGTGCTCCCGCCGGTCGGCGGAATCACGCGCAACACCTGGCCGACTTCGATCAGGTCGGGGTTGTCGAGGTTGTTCCAGCGCACGATGTCCTGCCAGCGCTGGCCCGTTTCGCTGCCGATGCGGCGGATGGAGTCACCGGGGCGCACGGCGTAGTAGCCGGGCTTGCCGTAGTTCTCGATACCGGGGAGCGGTTTGCCGGACGCGTCGGTCGTGATGGGAGGACCGCCGGGCGTCGTTGCCCCGGGTGCGCGCGTCATGGTGCCCCGGTCTTCGACCGGTGCGGGACCGCGCGGTGCGGAGCAGCCCGCGATCACGAGCACAACAGCCAACGTGATGCCTGCGAACAAACTCCGATTGCCAAAACCCTGCATTTGTTATTCCTTCAAGCGATGCCCGATTTTAGGGGGACAAAGTGAACCGCCTCAAGAATGCGCCGCTCGAGCCCACGGGGGGTCTTGTCGATCACGACGAGGGCCTGTCCACCCGTGGCGGAATGGGTCGGCGCGACGATGCGCCCGCCCACCGCGAGCTGCGCGATCCAGGCCTCGGGCACGGCCTCGCCGCCTGCCGCGGCGATGATGCCCGCGTACGGCGCGCCCTTCGCGTAGCCGATCATGCCGTCGCCCAACATCAGGTGGACGGTGGCCAGGCGGAAGTGCCGCAGATTGGTGCGCGCGCGCTCGTGCAGTCCGCGCAGGCGTTCGATGCTGTAGACCTCGGTCGCCACTTCGTTCAGCACCGCGGCCTGGTAGCCGCAGCCGGTGCCGATCTCGAGCACGCGGCCCAGCCGCTCCTGCGGCTTGCCGACCAGCGCCGGCGCGCCCAGCAGCAGCTCGATCATGCGGGCCACCACATTGGGCTTGGAAATGGTCTGCCCCAGCCCGATCGGCAGGCTGGTGTCTTCATAGGCCTGGTTGACCAGCGCGCTGTCGACGAAGCGATGCCGCTCGACAGTGCCCATGGCGCGCAGCACGCGCGCATCGGAGATGCCCTGCGCCGCGAGCTTTTGCACCATGCGCGCCCGCACGGCGTCGGACGCCATCGAGGGCGTGGACGGGACCATCGGCTTGACCGGCACGGCGGGCATGCGCCCGCGCGTGGCGGCCGAGGCGGTGGGGGTCAGTCGAACCGGAAAACTGGGCCGCGGAGGGGTCGCCATGTCGTCAATTGCCGAGACGGGCAACCGTCTCGCGCCATTGGCCCAGGTTGGCGTGGTCGGTCAGGTCGATCTGCAAGGGCGTCAGCGCGATGTGGCCGGCCGCGGTCGCATGGAAGTCGGTGCCCTCCCCGCTGTCCTTGGCGCTGCCTGCACCGGCGATCCAGTACATGGTTTCACCGCGCGGGCTGTCCTGCGTAATCACCTTTTCGGCGGCGTGGCGACGGCCAAGGCGGCAGACCTTGACCGGCTTCAGCTCGTCGAACGGGCGGTTCGGCACGTTCACGTTGAGCAGGAAGGCGGGGCCGCCGAGCATCTTCTCGCGCTCGATCTGCTGCACCAGCCGTCGCGCCACCTGGGCCGCCGCATCCACGTGTGCCCAGCCTTTTTCAATCTGCGAGAAGGCGATGGCCGGGATGCCGAACAGGTAGGCCTCCATCGCCGCGCCCACGGTGCCTGAATAGATGGTGTCGTCGCCCATGTTGGCGCCGTTGTTGATGCCCGAGACCACCAGGTCGGGGCGGTAGTCGAGCAGGCCCTTGAGCGCGATGTGCACGCAATCGGCCGGCGTGCCCGTCACGTAGCGGAAACCGTTGTGCGCCTTGTGCACGTACAGCGGCGCGGCCAGCGTGAGTGCATTCGACTTGGCGCTGTTGTTGTGCTCGGGTGCCACCACCTCGACGTCGGCGATGTCCTTGAGTGCGTCGTGCAACGCGACGATGCCCGGCGCCTGAAAGCCATCGTCATTGGAAATAAGTATCTTCATGGTGCTTCTGGGTGCAGCGGATTGTAGGTGCGGGGTGCGTCGCAGCAGGGACAACGCCGCACCACAGCGCCGCCTATCATTGCCCCGAATTCATTGCCCACACGACTCATTCGAAGGAGACCCCGAGCATGCACGCATGGCTTTGCGAAAACCCCACCGGCGTCGACGCGCTGACCTGGAAAGAACTGCCCACCCCCACGCCGGGCCCGGGCCAGGTGCTGATCGAGATCAAGGCGGCCAGCCTGAATTTCCCCGACCTGCTGATCGTGCAGAACAAGTACCAGATGAAGCCGCCGCTGCCCTTCGTTCCCGGATCGGAATATGCGGGCGTGATCCAGGCGGTGGGCGAAGGCGTGACGCACCTCAAGGTCGGGCAGAACGTGGCGTGCCTGTCGGGCACGGGCGGCTTCGGCACCCACACGCTGGCGCCCGCCGCGCTGTGCATGCCGCTGCCCGAAGGTTTCGGCCATGTCGACGCAGCCGCTTTCATCATGATCTACGCCACCTCGTGGCACGCACTGATGGACCGCGCGCAGCTCAAGGCCGGCGAAACCGTGCTGGTGCTCGGCGCGGCCGGCGGCGTGGGCACCGCGGCCATCCAGATCGCCAAGGCGGCGGGCGCCAAGGTGATCGCCGCGGCATCGACCGACGAAAAGTGCGAACTGTGCCGCTCGATCGGCGCCGACGCGACGATCAATTACACGACGCATGCACTGCCCAATGGTTTCCGCGACGCCATCAAAGCCGCGACCGACGGCAAAGGCCCGGATGTGATTTACGACCCCGTGGGCGGCGATTTCGCAGAACCGGCATTCCGCTCGATTGGCTGGCGCGGTCGCTATTTGGTGGTCGGTTTTGCATCGGGCCCGATCCCGTCGCTGCCATTGAATCTGACGCTGCTCAAAGGCGCGTCGCTGGTAGGCGTGTTCTGGGGCGATTTCGCCAAGCGCGAACCCAAGGCCAATGCGCAGATGATGGCCGAATTGGCCCAGTGGTACGGCCAGGGAAAAATCAAGCCGGTGATCGACAGCACGATGCCGATGGCCGAATTGAAGGCCGCCTATGCGCACATGGGATCGCGCGGCGTCAAGGGAAAACTGGTGATGGTCAACTGATCGAACGCGCGCGCATCGCCGTGCGCGCCATCCAATAAAAAAGCCCGCCGAAGCGGGCTTTTTTATTGGGCGAATGTCCAACTGATTCTGCAGGCAATCACTTGATCTCGTAATCGGAGAGCGACTTGCCGGCTGCCAGGGCTTCCGTGACCCAGCGCGGCTTGCGGCCACGGCCACCGGACCAGGTTTCGCCCGTCGGGCCGCGGTATTTGGCCGCGGCCTTGGCGGCTGCAGGACCTGCGCTGCGCTTGGTTGCGGCGGCACGGCCGCCACCCAGCTTCAGATCGGAAGCGGTCAAACCGTATTCCGCAATCTTCCTGCGCACTTCTTCGATCACGCCGGCCCGTTCCTGGTTGCGCAGGTCTTCGGCCTGCTTGCGCAATTGCGCAATCTGCTCGTCGTGCTTCTGGATCTGGGAATTGATATCGGCGAGTGACGAAGCCATTGTTGGACTCCTGTTGTGAATTGAAAACGGCTGAATTCTAATTCAAACCACTTTTGCCACAAGCGCCTTTTCAGCAGAAAAATGCAGGCGCATTGGCGGAATGCAACAACCCGCAACACATGCGCACCATTTTGGGTACTTTCAAAATCGAGGGTAGCGGGGAAAGAATGCGGCGTGCAACCAAGCGCTTGAAGCGACGGCGAAGCCAGAAATGACAACGCCGGGCAAGCCCGGCGTTGGAATCCCTTGGGTGCTATTGAGAAATAGCGCTGGGACTGAATTTTTTGGGGTGGCTGATGGGACTCGAACCCACGACGACCAGAATCACAATCTGGGACTCTACCAACTGAGCTACAGCCACCGTAGAGCCTCTGATTGTAGCGTTAAAAATCGCGGCTTTCGCTTCCGCGATCACCAAAGACGCTGAAATGCCACATCGACATGCAGCCCAGCGCCTTCAGAGGCCGTCCGCGATGGCCTGCCGCCACACATGCGCCCTGCCCCATGGGCATAACTTCGCAGTCGCCCATTCGATGTGCCTGGCCGACGCTGAGCCGCGAATGGCTCCGCTATCATGAATGCGAGCGGCCCGACCGGGCCCGGCTTTCGCCACTTCACTTCATCAAAGGAACTTCTTCATGAGCATCGTCTGGACTATCCTGATCGGGTTCGTCGTGGGTCTCGTGGCGCGGGCCGTCAAGCCGGGCAACGATTCCGCCGGCTTCATCGTGACCACGCTGATCGGCATTGCAGGTTCGCTGGGCGTGACCTACCTCGGCCAGGCGATGGGCTGGTACACCGCCGGCCAGGGCGCTGGCTTCATCGCCTCCGTGCTGGGCGCGATCGTGCTGCTGATTCTCTACGGCCTCATCAAGCGCAAGAGCTGATGCCCCTGACGCCGTGCCGCGCAACGCGGCCGGCGGTTCTTCCGGCTGCCTGGGCCCCACACTTCTTCAGCCAGCCTCGCGAGGCCTTCCCCTCGATGCCCCGCAAACCACGCGCCCGTCACCACGTCTATGTGGTCGAACTCGACGACCGCGTCTGGAACAACGGCCGCTTCCGGCGCGCCAACCCCGACTACCAGCTCGGCAAGCCCTTCGTCTATGTCGGCATGACCGGCCTGGACCCCGACATCCGTTTCGACAAGCACAAGGCCGGCATCCAGGCCAACCGCTTCGTGCAGGAGTTCGGCCTGCGACTGCTGCCCGCGCTCTACGAACGCTACAACCCGATGCCGTATGACGATGCGCGGCTGATGGAGGTCGACCTGGGCATCGCCCTGCGCCGCGCCGGTTACGGCGTCTGGCAGGCCTGACGCGGTTCAGGAGTAGGTGACCCAGTCCGCATACGCCGGGCCGTCGAGGTGCGGCAAGGTGTTGTAGGTCACGAGCATGTGCCGCTTCGGCGTGAAGGCGAACTCGGTCACCGAGCTGTTGCGGATGCGCAGGTTGAGTTCGATGGTCGTCTCGGCGCTCGTGCCCAGCACGTGGCCGACCGCGGTGCTGATCGGCCCGCCACTCGACACCACCAGCACCTTCGCGCCGTGGTGCCGCTCGCGCACATGGTCGAGCGCCGTGGTCACGCCGGCCAGGAAGTCGACGTAGCTCGGCATGCCGACCGGCGCCGTGCGCCCCTGCATCCACGCGCCGAGCCCATCGCGCAGCAGACGGAAATGATGGCGGTACATCTCGGGTGAATCGGGCTTCTCGAGCTTGCCCTGGTGCACCGTGGCAATGACGGCCTCGCTGTCGTATTCGTTGAGCCCCGGCCAGGGCAGCACGTCGTCGCGCGACAGCCCGAGCCCCTGCGCGATGCCCTCCCAGGTCTGCTTGTGGCGCTTCAGCGTACCGGTGATGACGGCATCGAAACGCATGCCGCGCTCGCGCCAGTATTCGCCCAAGCGCACGGACTGCCGGTGTCCGAGCTCGCTCAGGTTGTCATAGTCGGCAGCACCGAAGCTGGCCTGCCCGTGGCGCACGAGGTAAAGGGTTCCCATGCGCCGGATTCTGGCAAGAAGCGCGACACGCGCTTGTCCCTCGTGCGACCAAAAAAAAGCCCGGGTCGTCGGACCCGGGCCTGGTGCGAGCAGCAGCTGCTCGTCTATGTCAGCGAGCCGCCGCAGCGGTCGGCAGCGTGTCGGCCGGCTTCGGCACGAGGATCTCCACCTTGAAGCGTTGCTTCAGCAGCTCGTAGTAGGCAGCGGCTTCGGCGGCAGTCACCGACTGGGCGATCTGCATGCTTTCCTGCTGCGCCTGTTCGGCCGTCGGCGGCGTGCGCGGCACGACCTTGGTCACGCGAACCACGGCGTAGCCTTGCGTGCCAAGGTCCACGCCAAGCAGCGCGGGCAGCTTGGCGCCGTCGGCACGCAGTGCGGCGTCAATCACCGGTGCGGGCTGCGACTGCGCGTCGATGCGCGACACCGTGACCGGCGCGCCGAAGGTGGCGCCGTCGGCCTTCACCTTCCAGGCGGCGAGCTTGGCTTCGCCCTCGGCCTTGGCCAGTGCTGCTGCGCGCTCAGTGATGAGCTGTGCGCGGATCTTGTCCTTCACCTCGGCCAGCGGAATCGGATGCGCGGCCGTGTACTGCGTCACGCGGCCCGATGCGAGCTGGTTCGGACCGACTTCGATGGCTTCGGTGTTCTGCTTGCGGTCCAGCGAGTCGGAGGCATACAGCGCCTGCAGGAAGTTGCGGCTAGCGAGCGGGCCGGTGGTGGCGCCCGGTGCGGGTGTGCGCGGCACGTTGGTGGCGGTCTGGATCGTGAGCTTGAGCTTCTCGGCGGCCGGCTTGAGGCTTTCGGGTTGCTGATAGACGGTGTCCGTGAAAATTTCCGCAGCCTTCGCGAATTCCTGTGTGGCCTGTTGGGCGCGCACGTCGTTCTCGATGGTCGCGCGCACCTTCTCGAAAGGCGGCACCACGGCCGGCTTGATGTCGGTCAGCTGGATGATGTGATAGCCGAACTCGGTCTCGACGAGGTCGCTGATGTCGCCCTTCTTGAGCGCGAACATCGCATCTTCGAAAGGCTTGACCATCGCGCCGCGCGTGACGAAGTCAAGGTCGCCGCCCTTCTCGGCCGAGCCGGGGTCCTGCGAGTTCTTGCGTGCCACGTCGGCGAAGGTGTTCGGCGCCTTCTTCACGTCGGCCAGCAGCTGCTCGGCCTTGGCCTTCGCCTTTGCGCGGTCGCCGCTGGACATGCTGGCCGGCGCCGTGATCAGGATGTGGCTCGCACGGCGTTCTTCCTTGGTGCCGAAGCGCGCGGTGTTCTGCTCGTAGTAGGTCTTGAGGTCGGCTTCGTTCGCGACGATGTTCTTCTTCGCGGCTTCGAGGTCGAGCACGAGGTACTCGATGCTGGCCTGCTCCGGCGCCTGGAACTGCGACGTGTGGTCCTTGTAGTAGGTCTCGATGTCGGCATCGCTGACCGTGACCTTCGAGGCGAAGCTCTCGGGCGCGAAGCGCGCGACCTGGATTTCACGGCGGTCGTAGAAGGCATTCACCGTGGCCGCGGTCAGTGCCGCCGGTGCGAAGCTCGTGCCCGTCACGCCCAGCAGCACCTGCTGCGAGGCCATGTCGGCGCGCACCGACGCTTCGTACTGCTCGGGCGTGCGGCCGGTGGCGCGCAGGAAGGCTTCGCGGTCGAACTTGCCGTCGGCCGTGCGGAACGCAGCCAGGCCGGCGTCCTGCGCGAACATGCGCGTAAGGCGGTCTTCGGACACCGACATGTTGGTCTTGACCGCCGCAGCCGCCAGCACGCGATCGCGCACCATGCGTTCCAGCGTGGCGTAGCGCAGCGCGTCGGAGTCGAGCAGCGTCGGATCGACGTTGGGCGACTGCTGGCGGATGCGGTCGGTCTCGACGCGGTGCTGCTGGTCCCACTCGGGCTTGGTGATGTCATGGCCCTGGATGCGGGCCACCTTCTCGTCGCCGCCCATGCCCTGGTAGCGCTCGACACCAAAGAAGACGAACGAGGGAATGATCAGCAAGAACAAGAAAATCATCACGACTTTGTTGTACTTGCGGAAGGTATCAAACATGCTTGAACACTCTTTTTCGACGGGCGCCGGACGGCAATAAAAAAGGCGAACCGGTGTTCGCCTTTGCATCGGGTGGTGGTGGGTGCTGAGGGGCTCGAACCCCCGACCTACGCCTTGTAAGGGCGCCGCTCTACCAACTGAGCTAAGCACCCCACCTGGAATACTCTCCGAGTCTACAGCCTCAGTTCAGCGCGTCTTTGAGCGCCTTGCCGGGACGGAACTTCGGGATCTTGGCTGCCTTGATTTTAATCGCGTCGCCGGTGCGGGGATTCCGGCCGGTGCGGGCTGCGCGTTTGCCGACTGCGAAAGTGCCGAAACCGACGAGCGACACGGAACCGCCCTTCTTGAGCGTGGTACGAATGGCGCCAATGGTGGATTCGAGCGCACGGGTCGCTGCGGCTTTGGAAATATCGGCGTTCTTTGCGATGTGCTCAATCAGTTCGGTCTTGTTCACAAGGGCCCCTTGTCGAAAAAAAGTTGGTCGGCTTTCGTCAGCTGCGACCTGGCCGCGACGGGAGCGACTCAAGAACATGGCAGGCCTGACGCCTCGGCAGCGCACTGCCAGCGAGGATTACAACCACTGGTCTGCGGGGTGTCAATAAGACACAACGCACTGCAGCCCAGCGGAGCGCGCGATTTTAGGGGCGTTTCGCGACGTACTTTTCAAAGGGCCTCGGCAATTGCCTTTCCGAGGTCGGCGGTGCCCGCCCGGCCGCCGATGTCCGGCGTGCGCGGTGCGCCGCTTTGGGGCGCGAGCACCTTCTCGATGGTCGCCAGGATCGCGTCGTGCGCGTCCTTGTGGCCGAGAAACTCCAGCATCATCGCGCCGCACCAGATCTGCCCGATCGGGTTGGCGATGCCCTGCCCGGCGATGTCCGGCGCCGAGCCGTGCACCGGCTCGAACAGCGAGGGCGTGGTGCGCTCGGGGTTGAGGTTGGCGCTGGGCGCGATGCCGATGGTGCCGGTGCAGGCCGGGCCCAGGTCGGACAGGATGTCGCCGAACAGGTTGCTCGCCACCACCACGTCGAAGAAGTCGGGTCGCTGCACGAAGTGCGCCGTGAGGATGTCGATGTGGAACTTGTCCAGCGTGATGCCCGGGTAGCCCTTGGCCATTTCCACCACGCGTTCGTCCCAGTACGGCATGGTGATCGAGATGCCGTTCGACTTGGTGGCGCTCGTCAGGTGCTTCTTCGGCCGCGACTGCGCGAGCTCGAACGCGAACTTCAGCACGCGGTCGACGCCCACGCGCGACATCACGGTTTCCTGCACCACGATCTCGCGCGGCGTGCCCTGGTACATGCGCCCGCCGATGCTCGAGTATTCGCCCTCGGTGTTCTCGCGCACGATGTACATGTCGATCTCGCCAGGCGCGCGCGGCGTGCCGTCGCGGCGCACCACGGGCGCGACGATGCCGGGCATCAGGCGCGCGGGACGCAGGTTGATGTACTGGTCGAACTCGCGGCGGAACATGAGCAGCGAACCCCACAGCGACACGTGGTCGGGAATCTTCTCGGGCCAGCCGACCGCACCGAAGAAGATGGCGTCGTGGCCGCCGATCTGGTCCTTCCAGTTGTCGGGCAGCATCTGGCCGTGCTTCTCGTAATAGTCCCAGCTCGAGAAGTCGAAGTGGTCGAACTTCAGGTCGATGCCGAATTTGCGCGCCGCCGCATCGAGCACGCGCAGCCCCTCGGGCATGACTTCCTTGCCGATGCCGTCGCCGGCGATGACTGCGATTCTGTGGATGCTCATGAAGTGGCTCCTGGGTGTTCGGGGGAAACGAAAAAATTCAGCGCCTCGGCCAGCAAGGCATCGGGGGCTTCTTCGGGGATGTAGTGGCCGCAGGGCAAGGCGCGGCCCGACACGTCGTCGGCCCGTTCGCGCCACAGCGAAAGCACATCGAACGCGCGCCCCACCGCCCCATGTTCGCCCCACAGCACGCGCACCGGCTGCGCGAGGCGGCGGCCGGCGGCGATGTCGGCGCGGTCGTGCACGAGGTCGATGGTGGCGGAGGCGCGGTAGTCCTCGCAGATGGATTCGGCCGTGCCCGGGATGGCGATGCAGCGTTCGTACTCGGCCAGCACCTCGGGCGCGAACGGCGCGAGCCCCGCATGCCGCCCGCCCATCACGCTGCGCACGTAGCGCACCGGGTCGGAGGCAATCAGCGCCTCGGGCAGCGGCGGCGGCTGGATCAGGAAGAACCAGTGCCAATAAGCCTTGGCAAACGCTTCGGAGGTGTGTTCGTACATGGCCAGCGTCGGCGCGATGTCGAGCAGCAGCATGCGCTCGACTGCGTCGGGATGGTCGGCTGCGAGCCGGTGCGCCACACGCGCGCCGCGATCGTGCGCGAGCACGGCGAAGCGTTCGAAGCCATGGTGATGCATGGCGGCCAGCGCGTCGAGCGCCATCTCCCGCTTGCTGTAGACCGCGTGTTCGGCATCGGCCGCCGGGCGGCCCGAGTCACCGTAGCCGCGCAGGTCCACGGCGATCACCGTGAAGCGCTCGGCCAGCGCGGGGGCCACGCGGTGCCAGATCGCATGTGTCTGCGGATGGCCGTGCAACAGCAGCAAGGGGGCGCCCTGCCCGCCGATGCGACCGTGGATGCGCACGCCATCGCGGGCGATGTCGAAGCGGGGAAAGTCGAGGAAGGAAGCCGTCACGCCGCGATTGTGCGTTGCACCCCGGCGGCCATCAAGCAACAATCAGCCAATTCATACTTTCCACTTTGGCATGAATCCCCACGCGATGGAACGCGGCGATCTCGAACTGGTGCTGGCCATCCGCGACCAGGGCAGCCTGGCCGGCGCGGCCGCCACGCTCGACGTGGTGCCCTCGGTCATCACCAAGCGGCTCGGCGCGCTGGAGGCCCGGCTCGGGCAGCGGCTGTTCGACCGCACGACGCGGCGGCTCAGCGTCACGGCCGAAGGCGAGGCCGTGTGCCTGCATGCGCGCACGCTGCTCGAAGGCTTCGCGGCGCTCGAAAGCGAACTCGGCGAGCGGCAGAACGCGCTGATCGGCACGGTCCGCCTCGCGGCCACCTTCGGCTTTGGCCGGCACTGGCTCGGCCCGGCACTCGCGGACTTCCAGGCGCAGCACCCCGGCCTGCAGGTCGAGCTGCTGCTGACCGAGCAACTGCCCGACCTCGGCGCCGAAAGCTACGACGGTGCGGTCTGGCTGTGGGCGGTGCAGCAGCACCGCGCCGCCGACTGGACCACGCGCCGCATCGCGCGCAACCAGCGCGTGCTGGCCGCCTCGCCCGACTACCTGGCGCGCCGCGGCACGCCGGCCGCGGTGGAAGCGCTGGCCACGCACGACTGCCTGATCGCGCGCGAGAACGGCGACGCCGCCCAATCGCGCCAGTTCGCGCTCTGGACGCTGCGCCACGCGCGCGACGGCAGCACGGCGCGCGTGCGGGTGCAAGGTCCGCTCACGAGCAATTCAGGTGAGATGGTGCGCGACTGGTGCCTCGCGGGCCACGGTGTCATGCTGCGCAGCCTCTGGGACATCGCACCGCAGCTCGCAAGCGGCGAGCTGGTGCGCGTGCTGCCGCAGTACGGCATGCCCGACGCCGACATCCACTGGGTCGCGCCGTGGCGGCCGAAGACGCCGCGCCGCGTGCGCCTGCTGGTCGATCACCTCATCGAGCAGTTCCGTTCGGAGCCCTGGAAGCCGGCCAAGCCGGGCGGGCGCTGAAAGAAGAAAGCGCCGTCAGCGCTCCGCGCGCACCACGAGGCTCACGCCGACGGCCGTCAGCCCGATGCCCAGCACCGTGGTCCAGGTGATCGGTTCGGCGAACAGCAGCCAAGCCATCAGCGCCGTGCACGGCGGCACGAGGTACAGCAGGCTGGTGACGGCGGTGGCCGTGCCGCGCTGGATCAACATATAGAGCAGCGAGCTGCCGCCCAGCGACAGCGCCAGCACCGACCAGGCCATGGCGCCGATCGAATGCGTGTTCCATTCGATGGCCTGCGCCTCGAGCGCGGCGAAAGGCAGGGTCACGAGCAGCGCGGCGGCCATCTGCACCGCGCTGGCGCTGCGCACGTCGCAGGGCGCCACGAAGCGCTTCTGGTACAGCGTGCCCGCCGTGATCGACAGCAGCGCCATCACGGCCAGCCCCATCGTCAGCGCGTTGACCTCGGTGCCCTGCCCCAGCTTGCGCGACACCACCAAGACCAGCCCGGCGAAACCCAGGGCCAGCCCAGTCCACTGCCGTCCCGAAATGCGCCCACCGTTGAAAGAAAGCCAGACCGCCGTGAGCACCGGCTGGATGCCGACCAGCAGCGCCACCAGCCCCGCGCCCATGCCCGCATGCACGGCCGCCCAGACGCCGCCCAGGTAGCCGGCCTGCATCAGCACGCCCGTGACCGCCAGGTGCCCCCATTGCGCGCGCTTTGCCGGCCACGCCACGCGTGCGAGCATGACCCACACGCCGAAGCAGGCGAGCGACAGCGCATAGCGCACGGCGAGGAACTTGAGGGGCGGCGCGTAGGGCATGCCATAGCGCGCAACGATGAAACCCGTGCTCCAGATCAGCACGAAGACCGCCGGCATCGCCCGCAGCCAGCCTGCGTTGCGGACCGAGACGGCCGCGGTCATTTGGAGTGGGCCCGGATCTCGGGAATGGCCTTTTGCAGGTAATAGACCATCGACCAGACGGTGAGCACCGCCGAGATCCAGATCAGCCACTGGCCCCACAGGCCGGTGTCGATCACCTTGAAGAGGTGCCCGTCATAGAGCAGGAAGGGAATCGCGACCATCTGCACGGTCGTCTTGACCTTGCCGATCATGTGGACCGCCACGCTCTTGCCGGCGCCGATGCGCGCCATCCATTCGCGCAGTGCCGAGATGGCGATCTCGCGGCCGATGATGATGAGCGCCACGAACACGTCGGCCCGCTGCAGATGCACCAGCACCAGCAACGCGGCGCAGACGAGAAACTTGTCGGCCACCGGATCGAGGAAGGCGCCGAAGGAAGAGGTCTGGTTGAGCTTGCGCGCCAGGTAGCCGTCGAGCCAGTCGGTGGCGGCGAACACGATGAACATGACCGTGGCGATCAGGTTGCGCGTCGGTTCGCTGATCGGCAGGTAGAAAACGCCGACGATCAACGGAATCGCGACGATGCGCGTCCAGGTCATGATGGTCGGTAGGGTCCAGAACATGCGGGCGATTGTGTCATGCACGCGTGAAGCGCCGGAAGGACGGGGGCAATCCCGGCTTCAACGCAGCGCGCGATAGATTTCCTCGGCCAGTTCGGTGGCAATGCCCTCGACCGAGGCGAGGTCTTCGACGCTCGCCGCCGCCACGCCGCGGATGCCGCCGAAACGCTGCAGCAGGCGCGCCCGGCGCTTCGGGCCGATGCCCGGAATGTCTTCGAGCTGGCTGCCGCCCACGCGCACCTTGGCGCGCTTGGCCCGCATGCCGGTGATGGCGAAGCGGTGCGCCTCGTCGCGGATCTGGGCCACGAGCATCAGGGCGGCCGAATCCTTGCCGAGGTAGACCTTCTCGCGGCCGTCGGCAAACACCAGTTCTTCAAGCCCGACCTTGCGGCCTTCGCCCTTCTCGACGCCAACGATCAGCGACAGCGGCAGGCCCAGTTCGCTGAACACCTCGCGCGCCATCGACACCTGACCCTTGCCGCCGTCGACCAACACCAGGTCGGGCATGCGCGCGGCCGGCGTCCTGGGCGGCGGCGCCTCGACGCCTTCGGCCCCTTCGCTTTCCGCGTCGCCCGGGGCCAGGGCCTCGGTCTCGGCCGCCATCGCCTCGGCCAGCTTGCCGTAGCGGCGGTGCAGCACCTGACGCATGGCGGCGTAGTCGTCGCCGGGCGTGATGCCGTCGATGTTGTAGCGGCGGTACTCGCGGTTCTGCATCGTGTGGTGCGCGAACACCACGCACGAGGCCTGCGTGGCCTCGCCCGCCGTGTGCGAGATGTCGAAGCATTCGACGCGGAAGTGGTCCAGGTCGTCCGACGCCAGCTCGAGCGCGTCGGCCAGCGCGCGGGTGCGCGCCTGCTGCGAGCCCTCTTCGGCCAGCAACCGCGCCAACTGCAGGCCGGCATTCGTCTCGGCCATTTCGAGCCAGTGGCGGCGTTGTTCGTGCGGCTGGAACACGGCCGTCACGCGCGCGCCGGCCTGCTGCGAAATCGCCTCGATGAGCGCCCGGCTCACCTGCCGGCCCAGCACCAGCGTGGCGGGCACCGGCACGTCGATGTAGTGCTGGGCGATGAAGGCTTCGAGCACCTGCACCTCGATCGGGTCGGCGACCACCGGGTCGACGCCCTCGTCGGCGTCGAGCTCGCCGTGGTGAATCTGCGCCGCGTCGTCCACGTGCACCGGAAAGTACGCGCGGTCGCCCAGGTGGCGCCCGCCGCGCACCATGGCAAGGTTGACGCAGGCCTTGCCGCCCTGCACCTTGACCGCGAGGATGTCCACGTCCTTGTCGGACACCACCTCGATCGACTGCTGGTGCAGCACGCGCGAGATCGCCGACATCTGGTTGCGCAGCTCGGCCGCCTGCTCGAACTCGAGCTTCTCGGCGTGCGCCGTCATGCGCTGTTCGAGCGTGGAGAGCACGCCCTGCGTGTCGCCGAGCAGGAAGGCCTCGGCGCTGGCCACGTCCTGCGCGTAGGCCTCGGGCGAAATGAGGCCCACGCAGGGGCCGCTGCAGCGCTTGATCTGGTACAGCAGGCAGGGCCGCGTGCGGTTGGCGTACACCGTGTCCTCGCAGGTGCGCAGGCGGAACACCTTCTGCAGCAGCTGGATCGATTCCTTCACCGCCCAGGCGCTCGGGTACGGACCGAAGTAGCGGTGCTTCTTGTCGACCGCGCCGCGGTAGTAGGCCAGCCGCGGAAACCCGTGCGAGGCGATCTTCAGGTAGGGATAGCTCTTGTCGTCGCGAAACAGGATGTTGTAGCGCGGCTTGAGCGTCTTGATCAGGTTGTTCTCAAGCAGCAGCGCCTCGGCCTCGGAGCGCACCACGGTGGTCTCCATGCGCACGATCTTCGAGATCATGTGGCCGATGCGGGTGCCCCCGTGGCTCTTCTGGAAGTAGTTGGCGACCCGCTTCTTCAGGTTGCGCGCCTTGCCCACATACAGCACGGCGCCGGCCGCGTCGAAATAGCGGTAGACACCCGGCAACTGCGGCAGGGCCGCGACTTCGCTGAGCAATTGATCGGAATGCACGTCGGACATGGCGGCTATTGTGGCGCGCGGCGTGAGGGCCGGCTGGGCCCGACGCAAAGGCGACACGGACAGGAACGGAATGTGCTCAAGATCGCAGCGGGCGCCGGGGGGGGCCCATTGTCTTTTTTGGCATTCAAATTAACAGCAAAGGGAAATATTCATGAAGAAGAACTCCGTGCGCGCATGGTGGGCGTTGACGCCCCTCGCGCTTTCTCTGGCCGTGACCGGCTGCGGCGGCAACAGCAACAACAACGCGCAGAACAACGCCGCACTGGTCGCGGCCATCGCCGCGATCAACGCGGCCAACCAGCCCACGCCCACGGCCCCGCCCGCCGCCGACAACGGCTGCCAGATTCCGAGCAGCGGCACCTCCGTGGTCGTCGGCTCGGGCGACCCGGGCGATCCGGCCGCGCCGGAACCGGCGTCGGGCTATGTGCCCGGCCACAAACTGGTGTATGCCAAGAACTACATGGTGGTCGCGAACCACCCGCTGGCCACGCGCGCCGGCTGCGACGTGCTGAAAGCCGGCGGCAGCGCGGTCGATGCGGCGGTGGCGGTGCAGGCCGTGCTCGGCCTGGTCGAGCCGCAATCGAGCGGGCTCGGTGGCGGCGCCTTCATGCTCCATTACGACGCGGCGACGAAGAAGGTGCAGGCGTACGACGGGCGCGAGACCGCACCCGCAGCGGCGACCGAGAACTACCTGCGCTATGTGGACGATGCCACCGACACCAGCGCGCCCGTGCCCAGCGCCCGCTGGAGCGGCCGTTCCATCGGTACGCCCGGTGCCGTACGCATGCTCGACATCGCTTATCAAGACCACGGCAAACTGCCCTGGAAAGACCTGTTCGGCTACGGCATCACGCTCGCGTCCGACGGCTTCCTGATCGGCGGACGCATGGCGACCGCCATCGCGGGCTCCGCGACACACCTGAAGCGCGACGCCGACGCCACGGCCTACTTCTTCAACGCCGACGGCACGCCGAAGGCGCTGGGCACCAAGCTCACGAACCCGGCCTACGCCAAGACGCTGAACGCCATCGCCACGCAAGGCGCCAACGTCTTCTACGCGGGCGACATCGCCAAGGGCATCGTCGACAAGATCGGCGTCACCACCGCGGCCAACGACGGCTCGGCCATCACGCCCGGCAAGACCACGCTGGCCGACCTGGCCAGCTACAAAGCCAAGCGCCGCGACCCGGTCTGCGGCACCTACCGCGATTACTACGTGTGCGGCATGTCGCCGCCGTCCTCGGGCGGCATTGCGGTGATGCAGACGCTCGGCATCCTTGAGACCTTCAATCTCGGCCTGCATAAGCCGACCGCCATCGACCTCGAAGGCGGCAAGCCGAGCGTGATGGGCGTGCACCTGGTGAGCGAGGCCGAGCGCCTGGCCTACGCCGACCGCGAAAAGTACGTGGCCGACACCGACTTCGTCCCGCTGCCGTACGGCTCGATCGATTCCCTGATCAATAAGCCCTACCTGCAGGGCCGTGCCAGCCTCATCAGTCTGGCGAAGAGCATGGGCACCGCCCAGCCCGGCGATCTTGGCGACGTTCCGCTCGGCATCGACAAGACCGAAGAGCACGGCACCACGCATTTCACCATCGTCGACAAGCAGGGCAACGTGGTCGTGATGACTACCACGGTGGAAGGCGGCATGGGGTCGGCCCACATGACGCAGGGCTTCCTGCTGAACAATCAGCTGACCGATTTCTCGGACGAACCGTACGGCAGGCCCACGCAGACCTACAAGGTTGCCAACCGCGTCGCCCCAGGCAAGCGTCCGCGCAGCTCGATGGCGCCAACGCTGGTGTTCAAAAAGAACTCCGACGGCAGCATGGGCGAGTTCGTGATGGGCACCGGCTCGCCCGGCGGCAGCAACATCATCCAGTACGTGGTGAAGACGCTGGTCGGCGCGCTCGACTGGGGGCTGGATGCGCAACAAGCCACGTCGCTGGTCGACTTCGGGGCGCCCAACTCCGTGACCACCAACGTCGGCGGCGAGCACCCGAATGTCGACGAGACCAACTCGGGCCTCAACGACCCGCTGGTCGCCGGATTGGTCGGGCTGGGTCACAAGGTGTCGGTGACACCGCAGTCCAGCGGCGTGAGCACCATCATCCGCACGAACGTCGGCGGCAAGCCCGCGCTGACCGGCGGCGCAGACCCGCGCCGCGAAGGCATCGTGCTGGGCGACACCTTCACACCCTGAACGACAAGGGGGCTGGCGCCGCCTTCGCCACGCCAGCCCCCCTGCCTGATCACCTGTTGATTTACTTCGCGACTTCCGACACCAGCCGGTACAGGAACTCGCGCCCGTCGTACAGGCGCTGGATCTCGATGCGCTCGTCCAGCCCGTGCGCGCGCGCATCGGCCGGCTCCAGGAACATGCCGGTCACGCCGTACATCGGGATGCCGGCGTTGCGCAGGAAGCGGCTGTCGGTGGCGCCGGTGCTCATGGCGGGCACCACGGGCACGCCGGGCCACATCTGCTGCGTGAGCGTCTCGACCGTCTTCACGAGGTCGCCGTTGAGCGGCGAGGCCGGGCTGCGCAGCGGCTTGCCCATGTTGCGCACCACGATCTTGTCGTTGCCCACGGCCTGGGTCAGCAAGCGCTCGACCTCCTCGGGATCGTCGTGCGGCAGGATGCGGCAGTTGACCGTGGCCTTGGCCGATTGCGGCAGCGCGTTCTCGGCATGGCCGGCCTGCACCATCGTCGCCACGCAGGTGGTGCGCAGCTGCGCGTTGTAGGCCGGGTTGGCCGTCATGCGCTCGAGCACGCCGGCGTCGGGGTTGCCGCTGCCGATGGCGCGCATGTCGTCGGCCAGCTGGCCGGTGGCGAAGGGGGCGCTGCGCGCGAAGTAGGTCTTGGTGACGTCCGCGAGCTTGATCGGGAAGGCGTAGTTGCCCAGGCGCTCCAGGCCGGCCGAGAGCGCGTAGATCGGGTTGGTCTTGGTGGGCACCGAGCTGTGGCCGCCCACGTCGCGCGCCTCCAACATGTAGGTGGTGTACATCTTCTCGGCCACCTGCATGCGGTGCAGGTTCGGCTTGCCGCCGCGCAGCTCGCCGCCGCCGCCCTCGTTGATGCCGAACTCGGCCTGCAGCAGCTCGGGCTTGTTGTTGATGAGCCAGAAGGCACCGTTGCTCAGCGCGTCGCCGCGCTCCTCGTCGGCGGTGAGCGCCAGGATGATGTCGCGCTTGGGCTTGAAGCCTTCCTGCTTGAGCTGCCCCAGCACGGAGACCAGCGCCGCGGCCATGGCCTTGTCGTCGATGGCGCCGCGCGCCGTGAAGTAGCCGCCGGTTTCCTGCAGCTTGAAGGGGTCGGTCTTCCAGTCTTCGCGGCGGGCCTCGACCACGTCGATGTGGGCCAGCAGCAGCAGCGGCTTCTTGCTGCCGTCGCCCTTGAAGCGCAGCACGAGGTTCCCCTTCTTCGGGAAGGGCTCGAAGATCTGGATGTCGCCGGGCGCGAAGCCCGCGTCGACCAGCCGTTTTTCCATGGCCCGCGCCGCGACCGTGTTGTCGCCCACCGAGTGCGTGGTGTTGATCTCGATCAGTTCCTTGTAGATCTCGCGAAAGCGCTGCTGCTGCGCGGTGAGCGGCGCGGTCTGGGTCTGGGTCTGGGTCTGGGTCTGGGTCTGGGTCTGGGTCTGGGCCTGGGCGCCGGCGATGCCGGCCAGGGCCAGCGAGAGCGCGAGCACGCCGCGTTTGGCGCTGCTCAAGGGCGAAGAAGAAAACGACGAACGGCGACGGGTCTGCATCCTCATGGTCTGGCTCTCTCCGATGGTTGTTGTGGCGAGGGCAGCATAGCAAGCGGGCCGCGTTTTCGCCCGCGCCTGAGCGACCGCGAAGACAGGCACACTCGCGGCCATGGGCACGCGCATGCAATGGGACATCTTCTGCAAAGTCATCGACAACCACGGCGACCTGGGCGTCTGCTGGCGCCTGGCCTGCCAGCTGGCGGCGGCGGGCGAGCGCGCGCGGCTGTGGGTCGACGACCCGACGGCGCTGAACTGGATGGCGCCGGCCGGCTGCGACGGCGTGCAGGTGATCGACTGGTCCGACGCCGAAGCCGTGCGCCGCGCTGTCGCCGACCCGGCGCCCGAGGTGCTGGTCGAGGCCTTCGGTTGCGACCCGGAGCCCGAGCTCGTCGCGCGTTTCGCGCAAGCCCCGGACCACGCGCAGGCCTGGATCAACCTCGAGTACCTGTCGGCCGAGCCCTATGTCGAGAAACTCCACCGGCTGCCCTCGCCCGTGTTCAAGGGTCCGGGCGCCGGGCTGACGAAACGTTTCTTCTACCCGGGCTTCACGCCCGCGACCGGGGGCCTGCTGCGCGAGCCCGACCTGATGGCGCGCCAGGCGCGCTTCGACCGGGCGCGCTGGCTGCAGGCGCAGCAGATTCCCTGGCAGGAAGGCGAGCGCCTGGTGTCGCTCTTCTGTTATGAGCCGCCCGCGCTGGCTGCCCTGCTCGCCCAACTGGCCGCCGACCCGGTGCCCACGCGGCTGCTGGTCACTGCAGGCCGGGCCGCGCGCGCCGTGCAGGCGAGCCTTGATGCGCTCGATCGACCGATGGGCGCACAAAGTTCGCTATCAATTTCATATCTCCCCTACCTCAGCCAGGCGGATTTCGACCACCTGCTGTGGGCCTGCGACCTCAATTTCGTGCGCGGCGAAGACTCGCTGGTGCGCGCCCTCTGGGCCGGCGCGCCGCTGGTCTGGCAGATCTACCCGCAGGACGACGACGCGCACCACGTCAAGCTCAACGCCTGGCTCGACTGGCTCGGCGCCCCGCCCGAGCTGCGGCTTTTTCACCACGCCTGGAACGGCTTCGGCGACGCGCCCCTGCCCGCGCCCGGCCCGCTGGACGCCTGGCGCGAAACCGCCCGTGCGGCGCGCGGCAGGCTGCTCGCGCAGGACGATCTGCTGGCCCAGTTGCGGCAGCTGGTCGCCGGAAAAAGCTAAAATAGCGGGCTTTGCGGAATTCAGCCCTGGCCGCCACGGTCGGGGAGGCCTTTCGCCAAACCTGCCGCGGGACATGTACGGCGGGGCCAGATACGACGGCATGCAGCGCCGAGGGCCCCGCGCACCGAGCGGCCAACATCCAGAGAACCTGATATGAAAATCGCTCAAGAAATCCGCGCCGGCAACGTCATCATGCACGGCAAGGACCCGATGGTCGTCCTCAAGACCGAATACAGCCGCGGCGGCCGCAACAGCGCCACCGTGCGCATGAAGATGAAGAGCCTGATCGCCAACTTCAACACCGAAGTGGTCTTCAAGGCCGACGACAAGATCGACCAGATCGTGCTGGACAAGAAGGAGTGCACCTACTCCTACTTCGCCGACCCGATGTACGTCTGCATGGACGCCGAGTACAACCAGTACGAAGTCGAAGCCGAGAACATGGGCGACGCCCTGAACTACCTCGAAGACGGCATGGCCGTCGAAGTGGTGTTCTACGACGGCAAGGCCATCTCGGTCGAACTGCCGACCAGCGTCGAGCGCGAAATCACCTGGACCGAGCCGGCCGTCAAGGGCGACACCTCGGGCAAGGTCATGAAGCCCGCCAAGATCGCCACCGGCTTCGAAGTCGGCGTGCCGCTGTTCGTGTCGCAAGGCGACAAGATCGAAATCGACACCCGCACCGGCGAATACCGCAAGCGCGTCTGAGCGCGTCTGCACCCGGCTGACCACCACCACGACGAAGGCTCCGCAAGGAGCCTTTTTCGTTGGCGGGCACGCGGGTTGCATCGGCGCACAATGCCAAGCCAATTCCGTTCGACGACCGTTTCATGAACAACACGCACAACATTCACGACAAGCGCCTGGCCGATGCCTGGGCCACGCTGCAGTCCCATTCCGACCGGGGCCTGCCCCTCGATCCCGATCCCTCGCGCCTGGCCTTCGCCGACCCCGAGTTCCTGCTGCGCCGCGAAACGCGCGGCATCCGCATGCAGCTCGAGCTGATGAAGCCCGACCTGGAGCAGCGCGCCCACGGCATCGAGAACACGGTGGTGGTCTTCGGCAGCGCGCGTTTCCGCAGCGAAGACGAAGCCGCCGCGCTGGTCGCGCAGGCCGAGGCGGCCGGCGACACGGCCCTGGCCGAGCGCTGGCGCCGCCTCTCGCGCAACTCGCACTACTACGAGAAGGCGCGCACCTTCGGCAAGCTGGTCGCACAGTACAGCGAGAAGAAGGAACCGCAGGACAAGCTCTTCGTGTGCACCGGCGGCGGCCCCGGCATCATGCAGGCGGCCAACCGCGGCGCGCACGAAGCCGGCGGCCTCTCGGTCGGCCTGGCCATCGCGCTGCCGATGGAAGAAGAAGCCAACCCCTACGTCACGCCGGCACTGAGCTTCAAGTTCCACTACTTCGCGATCCGCAAGATGCATTTCATGATGCGTGCGAAAGCGCTGGTGGCGTTCCCGGGCGGCTTCGGCACGCTCGACGAGCTGTTCGAGGTGATCACGCTGGTGCAGACCAAGAAGTCGAAGCCGGTGCCGATCGTGCTCTTCGGCTCGGACTACTGGAAGAAGCTGATCGACTTCGACTTCCTGGTCGACGAAGGCGTGATCTCGCCCGGCGACGTGAAGCTCTTCGAATACGTCGACGCGCCCGAAGACGCATGGGACGCCATCAAGCGTTTCTACAAACTCTGACCGCCCCGGTCAGGCGTCGTCGCTGTCGTCGGGCCGCAGGGCCTGCTCGAAGAAGCGCGTGAGCGCGCGGGCGCGGCGGCGGCGGTCGGCCACGGGGTTCGCGTGCGGCCCCATGGCCACGGCATCGTCGGCCACGCCGTGCAGCGCGTTGAAGAGGATCACGGCCGTCAGCGTCGCGTCCTCGACCTCCCACACGCCCGCGGCGTCGCCCTGCTTCAGCAGGGTGACCAGCTGCGTGATGACGACGTTGTCGTTGCGCATGCGCCGGTCCTCGGGCCGGTACTCGTGGAACACCACGTCGTGCAACGCAACGTTGTCCAGGTAGGTCTCCAGCCCCGCTTCCACCCAGGCCTTGAGCCGCGCGCGGTACTTGCCCGGCGCGTGTCGGTCCATCGCCTCCTGCAGGCGGGCGCAGAAGGTGTCGACGAAGCGCTGCTGCAGCGCGCCGAGCAGCGCCTCCTTCGACGGAAAGTACAGATAGAAGGTGCCCTTGGCCACCTGCGCGCCGGCCGCGATGTCGTCGATGCTGGTGGCGGGGATGCCCTTGGCGATGAACAGCTGCTCGGCGGCGTCCATCAGCGCGACGGCGCGGGTCTGCGGCGCCTTGGTGCGGCGGCGCGCGGCGGTGGCGGGGGCGTCGTCGGGGCTGCTGCTTGTCATGGTCAAGAACCGGCCATGGCACCGGCGCGTGCCGTGTCGATGGCGGCGTGCACCGCCGCGGCATCCAGACGCAGGCCGCGCGGGGCCAGCACGCGCTCGCGCAGCCAGGCCAGGGCCTCGTCGGTGCGGGCGAAGGTGCTGGCGGGAATGCCGAAGAGTTTTTCGACGTTCATCTTGCTGATCTTCTCGAACTGGTCGGCGGGCACCACGCTCGCCATGCCCATCATATGGCGGCGGATGTCGGCGCCGCGCGCCTGCAGCCACTGCTTCGCACTCTGGGCGCTGCCCTCGGGATGCACCAGCGCGTCGGCGTCCGCGAACACGCGCAGCGAGACAAAGGGCTCGCCGCGGTCGAGCCAGCGGTTCCAGTCCTCGGTGAAGGCCTGCAGGCTTTCCAGCGTCTGCAGGCCTGCGGACACGCTGATGACCAGCGGCCATTGACTGAGTTCGTGACGGATCATGAACGACTCCTTGCAGACAGCCGGAAGGCGCCGGGCACTGCGGCGCAGGAAGGGAATGCGGACAGCGGGCATGGCGAACAGCTCAGGCGCGCGTGGGGGCTGCGAGCGCGGCGGCCCGCGGCCTGACGCGCAGCAGCAGCCCCGCCGCCACCAGGCCGGCCACGCCGGCGCAGGCCATCGCGGCGTGGAAGCCGCCCGCGAGCGCATCGCTCAGGAGCCGCTGCGCCATGCCGGCGTCGAGCGCGGCCAGCGCGCCGAGGTCGTGGCGAGACACCGCCGCCACGGCCGCCTGCGGTGCATCGGGCACGCCGGCGCGCGCGAGCGACTCGGCCATCAGCGCGGTGGCGCGCGTGCGCATCAGCGTGCCGAGCAGCGCGATGCCGATCAGCATGCCGCCCTGGCGCAGCGCGTTCATGGTCGCCGAGGCCATGCCCGAGCGCTGCGCGGGCACCGAGGCCATCACCGCCGTGCTCGTGGCCGGCACGGCCAAGCCCGCGCCCGCACCCAATGCCACGAAGAGCAGCGCCAGCGGCAGGTAGGGCGTGTCGGCCGAGAAGAACGTCAGCAGCAACATCGCCACGCCGATCAGCCCGTAGCCCGCGACCATCAGCGTGTGCACCTCGAAGCGGCGCGCCAGCCGGCCGAACTGCGAGGCCACGAGGCCCGTCGCCACGAACTGCGGCACCAGCCGCCAACCAGTCTCGCTGGCCGACCAACCCTGCACCTGCTGCAGGAACAGCGAGAAGAAGAACAGGCTGGCGTAGGTCGAGAAGCCCAGCACGAACGAGGCGAAGTTGGTGACCGAAAAGCGCGCGTCGCGGAACAGCGCGAGCGGCAGCAGCGGCCGTTCCACGCGCGCCTCCACCGCCAGGAACAGCGCCAGCCCGACACCCGCCGCGACGAGCGCGACCGCCGCGTGGCGCGAGCCCCAGCCGTGTTCGCCCGCAGCGATCAGCCCGTAGGTCAGCGCGCCCAGCCAGAGCACGCTGAGCACCTGGCCCGCCGGGTCGAGCGCGGCATGCTCGGGGTGCGAGGACTCGCGCAGGCCCCACATCCCCAGCGCCACGGTCAGCACGCCGATCGGCAGGTTGATGAGGAAGATGCTCTGCCAGCCCGCGTGGTCCACCAGCAGCCCGCCGAGCATCGGCCCGAGGATCAACGACAGCGCCGTGAACGACGACCAGCCGCCGATCACCCGCGCGCGGCTGGCCGGCTCGGGGAAGGCGTGCGCCAGCAGCGACAGCGCACCCGGGATCATCAGCGCGCCGGCCACGCCCTGCACCGCGCGGCCCGCCAGCAGCATCGGTAGGCCCGACGCCATCGCACACATCGCCGAGCCCACGGTGAAGACCACCACGCCGGCCAGCCAGGCGCGCTTGCGGCCGTAGCGGTCGCCGATCGGGCCGGCTGACAGCATGAAGGCCGACAGGCACAGCGCGTAGATGTCGATCACCCACTGCAGCCCGGCCAGGTCGGTCGCGAGCGCGCGCTGCAGCGTGGGCAGCGCGACATTGACGATGCTGACGTCGAGCGTAGCGATGAAGCTGCCGAGGTAGACCGCCGCCACCAGGGCCAGGCGGCGGCGCGGGTCGGCAGCCGCCGACGGGGAATGGGAGTCCATGGACGCCTTCGGGTCAGGAAGAAAGAAGGCGTCGATACTGACTTCAAGTCAGTATTCTGTCAATCAAATGAGAATTACTGTTATTTGCAACGTGGGATTCAAACCGCCGTCACAGCTTCAATCCCCAGGTCGCCTTGGCGCCCAGCGCCAGCACACCGCCCACCACCCAGAACACGCCGGCAATGCCGATCAGCGCGCCGAGCGAGCCGAACAGCATCGGCATCGCGACGCTCGATGCGTTGATGGTCATCAGCCGCAGCCCCAGCGCCTCGCCGTGCCGGGCATGCGGCGTGATCTGGTGCAGCATGCTCATCACCATCGGTTGCACCGCGCCGAGTGCGAAGCCCAGCACCACGGAGCAGATGCCCATGGTCCACGGTGAATCCAGCAGCGGGTAGATGGCGAACACGGCCGCAGTGACGACGGTCGAGCTCAGGATCACGCTGCGCTCCGACGCACGCGACGCGATCAGCGGCAACACGATGCGGATGACTGCCGCGGCGATCGCGAAGGCGCCGAGGATGGAGCCGATCACCGAGGCGCTGATGCCCCGGTCGTGGCCCAGCACCGGCAGCACGAAGGCGTGCACGTCCCAGCTCGACGACTGCAGCCAGTTCACGAACAGCAGGCGGCGGAACATCGGCTCGCGCAGCAGGTCCCAGGCCCGCGTGGGCGCGGCGCCCGGCACCGGCGCCACCCGCGGCGGCTCGTGCGCGCCGCGCGCCAGCAGCCAGCACAGCAACGGCAAAAAGGCCATCACGGCGAAGCAGATGCGAAAGCCCAGCAGGTCGGCCGGCGCGCGACCGGCGTGATCGATCAGCATCCCGGCCAGGAAGGGCCCGACGAAATTCGCCGCCGCCGGCGCGATGGCCAGCCAGCTGAACACGCGCTTGAGCTGCGTCGGGTCGGTGGCCGAGCGGCCCACGTGCCGCTGCAGCGCGATGACGGTCGCGCCGGTGGCGCCGCCGGTCAGCAACGCGGCGATGCACATGACGGGGAACACCGGAAAAATCAGCGCCAGCCCCGCCCCGCCCGAGGCCGCGATCACCGACAGCCACAGCGGACGCTTGAGCCCGTGCCGGTCGGCGAAGCGCCCGGCCGGCAATGCAAGAAACACCTGGGTCAGCGCGAACAGCGCGATCAGCAGGCCGACGGCCGCTGCGCTGTAGCCTTGCTGCAGCGCCAGCAGCGGTGTGGCGAGCCGCATGCCCGCCATCGTGGCGTGCAAACAGACCTGCGCCACGATGACGCGCAGCAGTTCAGAACCTTTCACGGGGTGTCGTCGGCCTCGCTGTCAGTATCGGCCGTGGGCGGCAGCAGCGCCTGCGATTGCGCCTCGGGCAAGGCCTCGACCTTGCGCAGCGCCAGCCGCATCTGCTTGGCGCGCGTGTCGGCCTTGTCGATGGTGTCGGAGGCCTTGGCCACCTGCTCCTTGATGCGCGCCACCCATTCGCCGTAGCGCTCGAACTCGGTCTTGACCGCGCCCAGCACCTTCCAGACCTCGGAGGCCTGGCGCTCCAGCGCCAGCGTGCGAAAGCCCATGTGCAGGCTGTTGAGCATGGCGAGCAAGGTGGTCGGGCCGGCCAGCGTCACACGGTGCTGGCGCTGGATCGCGTCCATCAGACCGGGGCGGCGCAGCACCTCGGCGTAGAGGCTTTCGACCGGCAGGAACAGGATCGCGAAGTCGGTGGTGTGCGGCGCCGCGAGGTAGTTCTCCGCGATCGACTTGGCCTCGACGCGGATGCGCGTTTCGAGCGCCTTGGCCGCGGCCTCGGCGCCGGCGGCATCGGCGCGCTCGTGGGCGTCGATGAGGCGTTCGTAGTCGTCGCGCGGAAACTTGGCGTCGATCGGCAGCCACACCGGCGCGCCGTCGTCGCCGCGCCCCGGAAAGCGGATCGCGAAGTCGACGCGCTGGCCGCTGCGCGGCTTGGTCTCGACCTGGCGCGCGTACTGCTCGGGCGTGAGCACCTGCTCGAGCAGCGCCTCGAGCTGCACCTCGCCGAACACGCCGCGCGTCTTCACGTTGGTCAGCACGCGCTGCAGGCTGCCGACGCCGACGGCCAGCGTCTGCATCTCGCCCAGGCCCTTGTGCACCTGCTCGAGCCGGTCGGCCACCTGCTTGAAGCTTTCGCCCAGGCGCGCCTCGAGCGTGCTCTGCAGCTTCTCGTCGACGGTCTTGCGCATCTCGTCGAGTTTGGCGGTGTTGCTCTGCTGCAGCTGGGCGAGCTGGGTTTCCATGGTCGTGCGCACCTCGGAAAGGCGGCGCGCGTTCGATTCGCTCAGGCCCTGCAGCTGGGTGTTCAGCGTGTCAGCCAGGGTCTTCTGCAGCGACGCGAGCTGCAGCGCGAAGGCGTCGAGCTGCGCGTTCTGCGTGCGCGTGGCTTCGGCGCCCTGCTGCACCAGCGACTGCTGGAAAGTGGCGAAGGCCTGCGCGGTTTCCTGGCGTGCGCCGCGCGAGCCCTCACCGATCTCGTGGCGCAGCTCGCGCTCAGTGCGTTCGTTGGCGCGGCCCATGGCGGCGAGCACGCCCAGCATTTCGCTGTGATCAGGTGGGGGTGGCCGGCGGGCCAGCAGCCAGATGACCAGCACCAGCTGCACCACGGCGAGTGCGGCCAGTGCGAGAAGAATCAGATCCGTCAGTTCCAAGGTGGGGGCGTGTCGCGCTCGCGGTCAGGTTTCAGGTTACTTCGTGGCCGCCGGCACCGGCGTGACAGGGGTCAAGGGCCCCTTGCCGGTGCCCCAGGCGATGAGGTTGTCGGCCGCCAGGTCGGCCATGGCGCGGCGCGTGGGCACGGTGGCGCTGGCGATGTGTGGCGTGAGCACCACGTTGGGCACGGTGAGCAGGTCGGGGTGGACCTTGGGCTCACCCTCGAACACGTCGAGGCCGGCGGCGGCGATGCGCTTCTCGCGCAGCGCCACGGCCAGCGCCGCGTCGTCGACGATGCCGCCGCGCGCGATGTTGACCAGCGTGGCGGTCGGCTTCATGAGCGCGATCTCGGCCGCGCCGATGGTGTGGTGCGAGGCCGGCGAGTACGGCACGACCAGCACGACGTGGTCGGCGGTCTTGAGCAGCTCTTCCTTGCCGACGTAGCGGGCCTTGCATTCGGCTTCGAGCGCGGCATCGAGGCGCGAGCGGTTGTGATAGATCACGTTCATGCCGAAGCCGTGCGCGCCGCGCCTGGCAATGCCCTGCCCGATACGGCCCATGCCGATGATGCCCAGCGTCGAGCCGTGGATGTCGGAGCCGGCGAACATGTCGTAGCTCCACTTTTCCCACTTGCCCGCGCGCAGGAAGTGTTCGCTCTCGGTGATGCGGCGCGCGGTGGCCATGAGCAGCGCGAAGCCGAAGTCGGCCGTGGTTTCGGTCAGCACGTCGGGCGCATTGGTGCCCAGCACGCCGCGTGCGGCCATGGCGTCGACGTCGAAGTTGTTGTAGCCCACGGCCATGTTGGCGCAGATCTTCAGCTCGGGGCAGGCGTCGAGCACCGCGGCGTCGATGCGCTCGCTGCCGGTGGTGAAGGCGCCCTGCTTGCCCTGCAGTTTCGCGATCAGCTGGTCCTTGCTCCAGGTCTCGTCGGCCTGGTTCGACTCGACCTCGAAATGCTGCGCGAGACGCGCGAGGGTCTCGGGGAACACCGCGCGCGCGACCAGGATCTTGGGCTTGCTGCTGCTCATGGAACGTGTCTCTTTCTTTGAAGGGCTGGAAGGATCAACGGAAGAAGATGAAGGTGCACAGGACGAACAGCGGGACCAGGATCGCCCCCGACCACGCCATGTAGCCGAAGAAGCTGGGCATGCGCACGCCGCGGCTTTCGGCGATGGCCTTGACCATCAGGTTCGGCGCGTTGCCGATGTAGGTGTTGGCGCCCATGAACACGGCGCCGGCCGAGATGGCGGCCAGCGTGCTGGCATAGGTGGTCATGAGCGCCACCGGGTCGCCGCCCGCCGTGTTGAAGAACACGAGGTAGGTCGGCGCGTTGTCCAGGAACGAGCTCAGGATGCCGGTGGCCCAGAAGTACATGGCCGGGTCGGGCTGACCGTCGGCGCGCGTCACGGCCGCCACGATGGCGCCGAACGGGCCCTGTGTGCCGGCCTTGAGCATGGCGATCACCGGGATGATGGTCAGGAAGATGCCGGCGAAGAGCTTGGCCACCTCGGCCATCGGGCCCCACTCGAACTGGTTGTCGGCGTGCACCTTGGGCGCCGTGAGCTTGTACGAGACGATGGCGATCAGCGCCAGCCCCACGTCGCGCACCAGGCCCGGCAGGCCGACCTCGGTGCCGAACACGTCGAACACCACAGGCGATTTCCAGAAGCCGCTCAGCAGCACCAGCGCGACGATGCCGCCCAAGAGCCAGAAGTTGGCCGCACCGTCGAAGCCCAGGCGCGGGGTGTCGGGCGTCGGGTCGACGGGCAGCACGCCGTCCTTGCGGTAGAAGTGGCGGTCGATGGCATAGAACAGCGCCAGCAGCACGGCCAGGATGAAGATCGTCTCGGGCAGGATGTGCTGCGCGGTCCAGAAGAAGCCCACGCCCTTGAGGAAGCCGAGGAACAGCGGCGGATCGCCCAGCGGCGTGAGCGAGCCGCCCGCGTTCGACACGATGAAGATGAAGAACACGATCACGTGCACCTTGCGCTGCCGGTTGTCGTTGGCCCGGATCAGCGGCCGGATCAGCAGCATCGAGGCGCCCGTGGTTCCCATGAAGCTCGCGAGCACCGCGCCGATGGCCAGGATCGCCGTGTTGAGCCCCGGCGTGCCGTGCAGGTTGCCGCGGATGTGGATGCCCCCCGCCACGGTGAACAGCGCCGTGAGCAGGATGATGAACGGGATGTACTCGGCCACCAGCGCATGCACGAGCTGCACGCCCGCCAGCCCCGCGCCGTAGGTCGCGGCAAAGGGCAGCAGGAAGGCCAGCGCCCAGGCGGCGGAAATCTTGCCGTAGTGGTGGTGCCAGAACGCGGGCGTGGCCAGCGGCAGCAGCGCGATGGACAGCAGGATGCCGGCGAACGGCACGCCCCACAGCGGCGAGAGCGCGGCACCGTCGAAATCGGCGGCGAAGGCCAGGGCGGGAAAGAGCATCGGCAGCGCCGCGGCTGCCGTCAGTCGGATCGTTTTCTTCATGGGGGCTGTACCGTACCAGACAGGTCAGTACAGCCTTCAAACGGGGGGTTGTTCGATCTCGAACACCTGGCGCAGGTAGGCCAGGTATTTCTCGTCCTCGCACATGTTCTTGGACGGCGTGTCCGACAGCTTGGCCACCGGCTGGTCGTTGCACTGGATCATCTTGATGACGATCTGCAGCGGCTCGTAGCCCAGGTCGTTGGTGAGGTTGGTACCGATGCCGAAGGCCAGCAGGCAGCGCCCGCGGAACTGCTGGTACAGCTCGATGGTGCGCGGCACCGTGAGGCCGTCGCTGAAGATCAGCGTCTTGGTGAGCGGATCGACCCGGTTCGCGTGGTAGTGCGCCAGCATGCGCTCGCCCCACTGGAACGGGTCACCGCTGTCGTGGCGGGCGCCGTCGAAGAGCTTGCAGAAGTAGAGGTCGAAGTCGCGCAGGAAGGCGCTCATGCCGTACACGTCGGACAGCGCGATGCCCAGGTCGCCACGGTACTCGCGGGCCCAGCTCTCGAAGCCGAAGATCTGGCTGTCGCGCAGCCGCGGACCCAGCGCCTGGCAGGCCTGCAGGTACTCGTGCGCCATGGTGCCCAGCGGGATGAGCCCCAGCTTCATGGCATACAGCACGTTGCTGGTGCCCGCCAGTTGCGGCAGCCGCTCGCCCGCGGGCGACTTGGCCGGCGGCGAGGCCACGGCGCCGAGCCGCTGGGTCAGGGTGCGCAGCACTTCCTCGTGCCAGTCCTTCGAGAAGCGGCGGCGCGTGCCGTAGTCGGCGATCTTGAGGTCGCCCAAGCCGGCTTCCTGCAGCTGGCTGATCTTGAGGTCGAGACGGCGGCGGCCTTCCTCGAAGTCGGGGTTCTTCTGCGTGTTGCGAAAGTAGACCTCGTTCACGATGGCCAGCACCGGGATCTCGAACAGGATGGTGTGCAGCCACGGCCCCTTGATGCGGATCTCGAGCTCGCCCGAGGGCTGGGGGATGACGTTGATGTACTTCTCGTTGAGCCGGAACAGGCCCAGGAAGTCGACGAAGTCGCTCTTGATGAAGCGCATCGAGCGCAGGTAGGCGAGCTCGGCGTCGCGGAACTGCAGCGAGCACAGGCTGCGGATCTCGTCGCGGATCTGTCCCGCGAACTGCGCGAGGTTGACGCCCGGGTTGCGGCACTTGAAGCGGTACTCGACCCGCGCCCCCGGAAAGTGGTGCAGGACCACCTGCATCATCGTGAACTTGTAGAGGTCGGTGTCGAGCAGGCTGTGAATGATCATGGTGCGGTGCGCGGTGTCTCGGGTCTCTGTCGTCGGCGTCCGTTCCATTATCACGGCCTGCGTCGGCCTGTGCCTACGAGTGCCGGCCTGCACGTCCTACCGGCAGGGGGAATCACTCACGCGACATTGATTTCACGGCGGCGGCATGTTCCGCCGGGTCATCACTCTTTCTCAAGGAGATTCGCATGAACAAGGACACCATCGAAGGCAACTGGAAGCAGCTCAAGGGCAAGATCAAGGAGCAGTGGGGCAAGCTGACCGACGACGACTTCGACGTCATCGCCGGCAAGCGCGACCAGCTGCTGGGCCGCATCCAGGAACGCCACGGCATCAGCCGCGACGAAGCCGAGAAGCAGGTCAAGGACTGGGAATCTCGCGACGGCCGCTCGCCGGACGCGCTCTGGTTCGAGAAGAACTGAGAAAGACACCGGCCATCCGGCCCTGCCACCCACCGCAAAGGACACACACCATGAAAAAACAACACCTCGTCATGCTCGCCCTCGCCTCCACCTTCTTCGTCGCCGGCCAGGCCGGGGCGATGACCAAGGACGAGTACAAGGTCGCCAAGGAAAAGGTCGAGGCCGACTACAAGGTCGCCAAGGCTCAGTGCGACACGATGAAGGACAACGCCAAGGACGTCTGCCAGAAGGAAGCCAAGGGCAAGGAAGAAGTGGCCAAGGCCGAGCTGGAGCAGCAGTACCAGCCGAGCGACAGCCATGCCCGCAAGGTGGCCGAAGAAAAGGTGAAGGCGGCCTATGAAGTCGCGAAGGAAAAGTGCGACGACCAGAATGGCGCAGCCAAGGACGCTTGCGTGAAGCAGGCCAAGGCTGATGAAGCTCAGGGCAAGGCCGACATCAAGGCCATGAAGAAGACGATGTAAGCGGGGCTGCGCCCCCACTCACGGACGGCGCCTGCGGGCGCCGTTTTTCATGGGCGCTCAGGCGCGCAGCGAATCGACCACTTGCTGCAGCGCCTCGGGCAACTGCACCGGCCGCTGCGTCCCGCGGTCGACGTACACATGCACGAAGTGCCCCTGCGCCGCGGCGGTGTCGGCGCCCTCGGCGAACAGCGCGATCTCGTAGCGCACGCTCGAGCGGCCCGCCTGCGCCACGCGGATGCCCGCCTCCACCGTCTGCGGAAAGGCAACCGGCGCGAAGTAGTTGCACTGCGTCTCGACCACGAAGCCGATGGTCTGGCCGCCGTGGATATCGAGCGCGCCGCGCTCGATGAGCAGCGCGTTCACCGCGGTGTCGAACCAGCTGTAGTAGACGACGTTGTTGACGTGGCCGTACATGTCGTTGTCGGCCCAGCGCGTCGGGATGCTGCGAAACGCGCGGTAGGCGCTGCGGGTGTGGGGCGTGGGCTTGGGGGTGGGGGGCGGGGCGCTCATCGCGCGGCATTTTGCCAGCGGCGCCAGTAATCGAGCGCCACCCGGAAGGTGCCCAGCTGCACCTGCACCGTCTCGGCGATGTCGCTGGCGTAGCCGCCGGCCATCGCGAAGGCCGTCGGGATGCGGCGCTGCCAGGTCCAGTCGAACACGCGGCGGTCGCGCGCCTCCAGCCCGTCGAAGCTCAGCTTGAGGCGGCCCAGCCGGTCGCGCTCGAAGGGGTCGGCGCCGGCCAGGTAGATCACGAGGCCGGGCGAGAAGCGGCGGTCGAGCTCGTCGAGCGCGTGCTCCAGCGCCGCCAGGTAGTCGGTGTCGCCGCAGCCGTCGGGCAGCTCCACGTCGAGGTCGCTCGCCTCCTTGCGGAACGGGAAGTTCTTCTGGCCGTGCACCGACAGCGTGAACACGCTCGGGTCGCCCTGGAAGATGCGGGCGGTGCCGTTGCCCTGGTGCACGTCGAGGTCGATCATGGCCACCCTGAGCAGCCGCCCGGCACGGGCCTGCTCGACCTGCATCAGCCGGGCCGCCACCGCCGCGTCGTTGAAGACGCAGAAACCGCTGCCCTTGTCGGCGTAGGCGTGGTGCGTGCCGCCCGCCATGTTGGCCGACACGCCGCCCGCGAAGGCGGCCCGGCAGGCGGCGATGGTGGCGCCGGTGGAGCGGCGCGAGCGCTCGACCATCGCCTCGCTCCACGGAAAGCCGATCTCGCGCATGGCCTGCGGGCTCACGCGGCCTTCGCTGACGGCGGCGATCCATTCGGGGGTGTGGGCCAGCGCCAACTCGTCATCGGTGGCGCGCGGGGCCGGGTCCATCTCGACGGCCGGCAGCTGCTCCTGCAGGCGATCGCGCAGCATCGCGTAGCGCGACATGGGAAAGCGGTGGCCCGGCGGCAGGGGCAGGACGAACTGCCCGGAATAGAAAGCACGCATGGCCGCATTCTGGCCGCGCAGGCCGGATTTAGAAGGCCGCTTCTAAATTGCTGCAGAGCAGCAAAAACCACTTGATCGCTGCGTTCAGCTGCCTATACTTCAGGCCATGCTGCACCGCAACATGAACGACGAGGCGCAGCGCAACGTGAATCGACCACCCCATCATCCTTTCTGGAGATCTCAAATGGCCCTGACCGCTGACCAAATCCTCGCCGCTCAAAAAGCAAACCTCGAAACCCTGTTCGGCCTGACCACCAAGGCCTTCGAAGGCGTCGAAAAGCTGGTCGAACTGAACGTGACCGCTTCCAAGGCCGCCCTGACCGAAGCCCAGAGCACCGCCCAGGCTGCCCTGAGCGTCAAGGACGCCCAAGAGCTGCTGACGCTGCAAGCCAGCCTGTTCCAGCCCCTGGCTGAAAAGACCGCTGCCTACAGCCGTCACCTGTACGACATCGCCCAAGGCACGAGCGCCGAATTCTCGAAGGCTTTCGAAGCCAAGGCCGCTGAAGCCCAGCAAGCCTTCGTCGGCCTCGTCGACAGCGCTTCCAAGAACGCCCCCGCCGGTTCGGAAACCGCCGTCGCCGTGCTCAAGAGCGCCGTGGCCGCCGCCAACAACGCTTTCGAATCGGTCCAGAAGGCCGTCAAGCAAGCGTCGGACGTCGCCGAAGCCAACTTCAACGCCGTGTCGACCCAAGCCGTCGCCGCTGCCAAGACGGCCACCGCTTCGCGCAAGCGCTAAGCACCGACCACCACCAGTTGTCTCCTTGGGTCCTCACGGATCCAATTCAGGGCCTCGTCTCACGACGAGGCCTTTTTTTTCGTCCGGCGGCCGTCTTCGATAATGCGGGTCTCATTTCAGGAGACTCTCAATGCAGATCGACGGCAAAGTTTTTATCGTGACCGGTGGCGCTTCGGGCCTCGGCGAAGGCACGGCGCGCATGCTGGCCGCCAACGGCGCCAAGGTGGTGATCGCCGACATGCAGGCTGACAAGGGCGAAGCCGTCGCCCGCGAAATCGGTGGCGTGTTCGTCAAGTGCGACGTGAGCCAGGAAGCCGACGGCCAGGCCGCGGTGGCCGCCGCGCTCAAGCTGGGCAAGCTGGTCGGCCTCGTGAACTGCGCCGGCATCGCACCGGCCGAAAAGACCGTGGGCAAGAACGGCCCGCACGCACTGGCCGTGTTCAGCAAGACCGTCACGGTCAACCTGATCGGCAGCTTCAACATGATCCGCCTGGCGGCCGACGCCATGGGCAAGAACGAGCCCGAAGCCACCGGCGAACGCGGCGTGCTGATCTCGACCGCCTCGGTCGCGGCCTACGACGGCCAGATCGGCCAGGCCGCCTACAGCGCCTCGAAGGGCGGCGTGGTCGGCATGACCCTGCCCATCGCCCGCGACCTCGCGCGCAGCGGCATCCGCAACATGACCATCGCCCCCGGCATCTTCGGCACGCCCATGCTGTTCGGCATGCCGCAGGAAGTGCAGGACGCACTGGCCGCCAGCGTGCCCTTCCCCTCGCGCCTGGGCACGCCCGAGGACTACGCCAAGCTGGCCAAGCACATCATCGAGAACGACATGCTCAACGGCGAGGTGATTCGTCTGGACGGAGCGATTCGATTGGCCCCTCGCTGATCTCGGACGCCGGTGGCTTCGTGCTGCCGGTGCGGTCCAGGCGTTCGTAATTCGCGATCACCTGGGCCCCGAGCAGCACCAGCATGGCGGCGATTTCCAGGCTCAGCAGCACCACGATCGCCGTGGTGAGCGAGCCGTAGACGATGTTCACCTGCGACAGCGTCGAGAAATACCAGATCAGCACGCGCCGCGTGGCCTCCCACAAGAGCGCTGCGGTCACGCCGCCGAGTAGCGCATGCCGCAGCGACATGCGCCCCGCCGGCATCACGAGGTAGAGCGAGGTCAGCATGAAGATCTCGCCGCCCAGCCCCAGCAGGTACAGCAGCAGGCCCGAAATGCCCGACAGCGACCAGCTGCGCCCCAGCAGGTCGACGCTTTCCTGTCCCACCAGCTGCAGCGCCCCCGACACCAGCGTGACCAGCAGCAGCCCCGCGCACAGGCTCAGGATGTAGAGGTACGGCATCGCCACCGACACGAGGAAGTGGCGCTTGTGGTCGTCCTTGCGGTGGTGAAAGATCACCGCCATCGCGCTCTCGAGCACGCTGAACGCCAGCGAGCTGAAGAAGATCATCGTCACCAGCAGCACCGGCCCGAGCACCGAGCGGTGGTCCAGGAAGCTCGACAGCTCCGCCACGATCGCTTTCGACTGCCCCGGCAGCAGCCATTCGAGGTAGCGCCCGATGGTGCGCAGCAGCTCGCCCTGGTCGATCACGTGCGACAGCGCCATCACGCTCACGATCAGCAGCGGCACGATGGACAGCAGCGCGTAGTACGCCACCGCCCCCGCCAGCAGCAGGCCCTGGTTGGCGCGAAAGTCCTTGAGCGCGCCCCAGACGAAGCGCAGCGGATGGCGCAGCAGCGGCGCGGCGTGTTGCAAAGGCAGTGGCGTCTTCATGCGTGATGTGGATTTGCGGCGGGGTTCAGTATGCCGCCCGTGCGCTTGCGTATGATTTGCCGCTCCCCGCAGCCATGACCATCCCCGCTTCATTCATCCAGGAACTCATCGCGCGCGCCGATGTGGTCGAAATCGTCGGCCGCTACGTCCAGCTCAAGAAGGCCGGCGCCAATTTCATGGGGCTGTGCCCCTTCCACGGCGAGAAGTCGCCCTCGTTCTCGGTCAGCCCGACCAAGCAGTTCTATCACTGCTTCGGTTGCGGCGTGCACGGCAACGCCATCGGCTTCCTCATGGAGCATGCGGGCATGGGCTTCGTCGAGGCCGTGCACGACCTGGCCGGCCAGTACGGCCTGCAGGTGCCCGAGGACGACGTCTCGCCGGCCGAGCGCGCCCGCGCCGCCAGCCAGCGCCAGAAGCAGGCCACGCTGACCGACGTGCTCGAAAAGGCCGGCGACGCCTACCGCAAGGCGCTGCGCCAGGCGCCCGGCGCCATCGACTACCTCAAGGGCCGCGGCGTGTCGGGCGAGATCGCCAAGCAGTTCGGCATCGGTTATGCGCCGGCTGGCTGGCGCGCGCTGGCCAGCGTGTTCCCCGACTACGACGATCCGCTGCTCGCCGAGAGCGGGCTGGTGATCGTCAACAACGAGGAAGGCAAGCTCAGCGACGAGGAAGCCAAGCGCTATGACCGCTTCCGCGACCGCGTGATGTTCCCGATCCGCAACGTCAAGGGCGAGTGCATCGGCTTCGGCGGGCGCGTGCTCGGCGACGAAAAGCCCAAGTACCTGAACTCGCCCGAGACGCCCGTCTTCAGCAAGGGCCGCGAGCTCTACGGCCTGTACGAGGCGCGCGCCGCCTTCCGCGACCGCGGCTACGCGCTCGTCACCGAGGGCTACATGGACGTGGTGGCGCTGGCCCAGCTCGGTTTTCCGAACGCGGTGGCCACGCTGGGCACGGCCTGCACCACCGAGCATGTGCAGAAGCTCTTCCGCTTCACCGAATCGGTGGTGTTCAGCTTCGACGGCGACGCCGCCGGCCGCCGCGCCGCGCGCAAGGCGCTCGACGGCGCCCTGCCCTACGCCACCGACACGCGCAGCATCAAGTTCCTGTTCCTGCCGGCCGAGCACGACCCCGACAGCTACATCCGCGCGCACGGCGCCGAGGCCTTCGCGGGCTTCGTGGCGGAGGCCACGCCGCTGTCGCGCTTCATGCTCGAGGCCGCCCGCGAAGGCTGCGACCTGAGCTCCGCCGAAGGCCGCGCCCACATGACCAGCAACGTGCGCCCGCTCTGGAGCGCGATGCCCGACGGCGCGCTCAAGCGACAGCTGCTCAGCGAGATCGCCACGCTGGTCCAGCTCGACGCCGCGGCGCTGTCCGACCTGTGGGCCACCGCCGCGCCCGGCCCGCGCAAGGGCGCCGGTGCGCCGTCCCAGGCGCCGCAGCGCCACAGCGAGCCCGACAACTACGGCAACGACTCCGGTGACTACTACCCGGACCTGCCGCCAACGCCGGACTACGAGCCCCCGCGCTACGAAAACGAGAGCAAGCCCAAGTTCCAGCCGCGCAAGTTCACCAAGGGCAAGCGCTGGGGTGGCAAGTTCGAGGAGCCCATCGAGCCGCTGCGCGGGCGCGGCAAGCCGCCGAGCCGGCCCGACGTGGCGGTGCGGCTGGTGCTGTCGAACATGGCGCAGTGGGAGGCGCTGTCGCACGAGTTGCACGTGATGCTGTGCGACCTGCCGGGCGAACACGGCGCCCTCTTCACCTGGCTGGACAGCCAGCTGCACGAGCATGGCGTACAGCCCTGGGCGGCGTTGCGCGAAGGCCTGCGCGGGCTCGATTTCGCGCCGCTGGCCGAGCGCCTCATGAGCGTTTCCGAGGCCGGGCCGGTGCCCGAGGGCGAGGAAGAACAACACCTGGCCGAGGCCGCCAAGGAGCTGGGGAGCGTGCTCGACTTCATGCTCGACGACCGGCTCAAGGCCCAGCAGAGCGAGGCCATCGCTTCGGTTGGAAAAGACCCGAAAGCCCTGGAACGCTACAAGGCATTGGAAGCGCGCCGGCTCGAATTGCGAGACCGCATTCGCGCATCGGGGACAGATACTGCTTGAAATTTGCGCAACAGGCTATAATGTAGGGCTTCGCAACTGGCGAAATTAGGCAAGAGCGACAGCAGCACCTCCGGGCCGACCCCTAGCGCAACGCACTCCAACGGTAAATTCCGGCGGAAAGGGTCAATAACCGCAAGGACTGCACACCAAATGTTCGCCCGACATCTTGCCTGGTGAGGAATTAATTCCTCGTTTCCCAATTGTTTTGTCCGTGCCTGTGCACGGGCATGGTGGTGCTGTCCGCGTGGCAGCGCGCCTGTGATCCCGCTTGTCTTTTCTTGTCGTAACGAGGTCGTATGCCCAGTTCAAAGAAGCCTGCTCCTTCACTTGCCAAAAGCGCCAAAAGCGTCGCCACCAAGCCCGCAGCAGAGAAACCGCTGAAAGCCGGTGCCAAACCGGCAACCAAGACGGCTGCCGCCGCGTCCAAAACGGCAGCCGCAACGAAAGTGAAAACCGTGCCCACGAAATCGACCTCTCTCGACGATCCAAAAAAAGCCGCGGCCACTGCCACGGCTGCCCCCGCCGCCAAGAAAGTTGGCCGTCCGCCCAAGGCCGCCGGCGCTGCCGCAGCGCCCGCCACCGGCGCCAAGCGCGGGCGCAAGCCCAAGGCCGCCAAGGAAGCCGGCGAGAGCGACATCGACCTGTCGGACATCGAGGAAGACCTGGCCGGTGACGAGCCCGCGGCCGTCGCGACCACCGAAGAGAAGGTCAAGCCGCTGCGCATGAAGATCAGCAAGGCGAAGGAACGCGCCTTGATGAAGGAGTTCGGCCTCGACGAGACCGTGCTCTCCGAAGAAGACCTGGCCAAGCGCCGCTCGCGCCTGAAGACCCTGATCACGCTGGGCAAGACCCGCGGCTACCTCACGCACGGCGAAATCTCCGACCACCTGCCCGACAAGCTGGTCGACGCCGAGACCATGGAAGTCGTGGTCACCATGCTCAACGACATGGGCGTGGCGGTGTACGAGCAGACGCCCGACGCCGAGACCCTGCTGCTGAACAACACCGCGCCCACCGCCACCACGGTGGAAGAAGCCGAGGAAGAAGCCGAAGCGGCCCTGTCCACGGTGGACAGTGAATTCGGCCGCACCACCGACCCCGTTCGCATGTACATGCGCGAAATGGGCACGGTCGAGCTGCTGACGCGCGAAGGCGAAATCGAAATCGCCAAGCGCATCGAAGGCGGCCTGATGGCCATGATGGAAGCCATTTCGGCCTCCCCCGCCACCATCGCCGCGATCCTCGAAATGGCCGCGACGATCCGTGAAGGCAAGGTCGTCATCTCGACCATCGTGGACGGATTCTCGAACCCCAACGAGGCCGACGACTACGTGGCCGAAGAAGACTTCGACGAATTCGACGAAGAAGACGACGACGACGGCAAGGGCGGCTCCAAGGCCCTGACCAAGAAGCTCGAAGAACTCAAGAACGAAGCCCTCTCGCGCTTCGACCGCATCGCCGAGATGTTCGAGAAGATCCACAAGATCTACGAGAAGGAAGGCTACGGCACGCCCGCGTACACCAAGGCCCAGCAGGCCGTGTCCGACGAGCTGATGACCATCCGCTTCACGGCCAAGACCATCGAGAAGCTGTGCGACCTGGTGCGCACGCAGGTGGACGACGTGCGCAAGAAGGAACGCGAACTGCGTCGCATCATCGTGGACAAGTGCGGCTTCCCGCAGGACGAGTTCATCCGCGACTTCAGCGGCTTCGACAAGAACGGCAACCGCATCGCCTCCAACCTGCTGAACCTCAAGTGGGTCGAGAAGCAGGCCGCGGCCGGCAAGCCCTGGAGCGCCGTGCTCGCGCGCAACATCCCGCCGGTGCAGGAACTGCAGCAAAAGCTCACCGACATCCAGTCGCGCGTGGTGGTGCCGCTGACCGAGCTCAAGGACATCAACAAGCGCATGAACGAGGGCGAATCGTCCTCGCGCGATGCCAAGAAGGAAATGATCGAGGCCAACCTGCGCCTCGTGATCTCCATCGCCAAGAAGTACACCAACCGCGGCCTGCAGTTCCTGGACCTGATCCAGGAAGGCAACATCGGCCTGATGAAGGCGGTCGACAAGTTCGAATACCGCCGCGGCTACAAGTTCTCGACCTACGCCACGTGGTGGATCCGCCAGGCCATCACCCGCTCGATCGCCGACCAGGCGCGCACCATCCGCATCCCGGTGCACATGATCGAGACGATCAACAAGATGAACCGCATCTCGCGCCAGCACTTGCAGGAGTTCGGCTTCGAGCCCGACGCCGGCATCCTGGCCGCCAAGATGGAGATCCCGGAAGACAAGATCCGCAAGATCATGAAGATCGCAAAGGAGCCGATCTCGATGGAAACCCCCATCGGCGACGACGACGATTCGCACCTGGGCGACTTCATCGAGGACAGCAGCAACACGGCCCCCATCGAGGCCGCCATGCAAGCGGGTCTTCGCGACGTGGTCAAGGACATCCTCGACTCCCTCACGCCGCGCGAAGCCAAGGTGCTGCGCATGCGCTTCGGCATCGAGATGTCCACCGACCACACGCTGGAAGAAGTCGGCAAGCAGTTCGACGTGACCCGCGAACGCATCCGCCAGATCGAAGCCAAGGCGCTGCGCAAGCTGAAGCACCCGTCGCGTTCCGACAAGCTGCGCAGCTTCATCGACACCCTGTAATCCAGGTTCGCTGAAGCCCAGGCGCCCGCCTTGCCCCTCACCCGGGCGGCGGGCGTTCTCGTTTTTCCACCGACACACTACAAGTACAACGGAGCCGCCTTTCCATGAATCCCGACGCAGACAAACTCTGGCAGGCCCCGCGCTGGGCGCTTGCCGTGCTGCTCGCCGTGCTGGGCATGCTCGGGCCCTTCTCCATCGACACCTACATCCCGGCCTTCTCGGGCATCGCGAAATCGATCGGCGCGACGCCGGCCGAGATGCAGCAGACGCTGTCGGCCTACCTGTTCGGCTTTGCCTTCATGAACCTGTTCCACGGCGCGCTGTCGGACAGCTTCGGCCGCCGGCCCGTGGTGCTGTGGGGGCTGGCGGTGTTCACGCTGGCCTCGCTGGGCTGCGCGCTGTCGCAGAACATCACGCAGCTGGTGCTGTTCCGCGGCCTGCAGGGCCTGTCGACCGGCGCCGGCATCGTGGTGTCGCGCGCCGTCATCCGCGACATGTTCCCGCCGGCCGAGGCGCAGCGGGTCATGAGCCAGGTCACGATCTACTTCGGCGTGGCGCCGGCCATCGCGCCCATCGTGGGCGGCTTCCTGTTCGTGCACGCGGGCTGGCACTCGATCTTCTGGTTCCTCGTGGCCGTGGGCGTGGCGCTGTTCGTCGCCAACTACAAGCTGCTGCCCGAGACGCTGCACAAGGACCACCGCCAGCCCTTCCAGGTGCGCCACCTGATGCGCGGCTACCGCGACCTGTGCTCCGACCCGCGCTTTCTGCTGCTGGCCTTCGCGAGCGGCGTGCCCTTCAACGGCATGTTCCTCTACGTGCTGGCCGCGCCTGCGTTCCTGGGCGACCACCTGGCGCTGCAGCCGCAGCAGTTCTTCTGGTTCTTCCTGCTGACCATCGGCGGCATCATGCTCGGCGCCCGTGCCAGCGGCCGCATGGCCGGCAAGGTCGCACCCAAGCGGCAGATCCGCGACGGCTTCCTGATCATGATGGTCACCTCGGTGGTCAACGTGGTGGCCAACATCTTCTTCCAGGCACACGTGGCCTGGGCCGTGTGGCCGCTGGCGGTGTTCGCCTTCGGCTGGGCGCTGATGGTGCCGGTGGTCACGCTGCTCGTGCTCGACCTGCACCCCGAGCGCCGCGGCATGGCCTCGTCGTTGCAGGCCGTGATCGGCTCCACCGCCAACGGCGTCGTGGCCGGCGCGGTGGCGCCGCTGGTGATGCACTCCACGCTGGCACTGGCCCTCACCTCTGCGCTGATGCTCACGATCGGGCTGGTCGCCTGGGTCTGGCTGCACCACCGCTGGCCCGACATCGGGCGTCGGGTGGCGCACGAAGAAGCCTGAGGGGGACGGGGGATGCGATTCGCCGCACTGTGGACTTACCTGCGCGCCTGGCTCCCGGGCCCTTCCAACGTCAACGCGCGCGAGCGCCTGCGCGCCGTGGGCGGCGCAGGCATCGGGCTGCTGATCACCGGCCTGCTGTGCCGCTGGCTGGCCGTCCCGCTCGAGCATGCGGTGTGGCTGGTCGCACCGATGGGCGCCACCGCCGTGCTGGTGTTTGCCGTGCCCGCCAGTCCGCTGGCGCAGCCCTGGTCGGTGATCGGCGGCAACACGCTGTCGACGCTGGTGGGCATCGCCTGCGCCAGCTGGATTCCCGACACCGCCGTGGCTGCCGCCGTGGCCGTGGCGCTGGCCATCGGCCTCATGTTCTTCACGCGCTGCCTGCACCCGCCCGGCGGCGCGGCGGCGCTGCTGGCGGTGCTCACGCACACCACCGATTTTTCGGCGGCGCTGTTCCCGGTGCTCGTGAACTCGCTGCTGCTGGTGCTGGCCGGCGTGGCCTACAACACGCTCACGGGGCGGCGCTATCCGCACGTGCAGGTGGCGCGTCCGCCCTCGCCCGACGCGCGCTTCAGCCAGGCCGACATCGACGCCGTGCTGGCGCGCTACAACCAGGTGCTCGACATCAGCCGCGACGACCTCGAGTCGCTCATCCAGCAGACCGAGCTCGAGTCGTACAAGCGCCGCCTGGGCACGCTGCACTGCGCCGACATCATGTCGCGCACGCCGATCTCGGTGGAGTTCGGCACGCCGCTGCAGGAGGCCTGGACGCTGATGCACCAGCACCGCATCAAGGCCCTGCCGGTGACCGACCGCACGCGCCGCGTGGTCGGCATCGTCACGCAGGCCGACTTCTTCCGCCAGCTCGACCTGCAGCACCACGACGGCATCGCCGGCCGGCTGCGCGACCTGATCCGCGCCACGCGCACGGTGATGTCGAACAAGCCCGAGGTGGTCGGCCAGATCATGACGCGCCAGGTGCGCGTGGCCAGCGCCGACCGGCCGGTGGTCGAGCTGGTGCCGCTGTTCTCCGAAGGCGGCCACCACCACATTCCGATCATCGATGAAGAGAAGCGGCTGACGGGGATGATCACGCAGTCGGATTTCGTGCGGGCGCTGTACCGCGCGGTGAGCCCGGCGTAGCGTCCGCACGTCGCCTCCCCCTCTGCCGAAGGGGGAAGGCGCAAGGCTTCACTCCAGCACCACGTTCGCCTTCTTCACCAGCGCCGCGTAGCGCGCGGCCTCGCTGCGGAAATAGCTCGCCGCCTGCTCGGGCGACGTGGGCTTGACGATGTTGCCCTGCTTGTCCATCGCCTCGCGCACCTCGGGCGCGGCAAAGGCGGCCACGATGGCCTCGTGCACGCGCTTGACGTCGGCCGGCTGCATCTTCGGCGGGCCGATCACCGCGAACCAGCCTTCGACCGCGTAGTTCGTCAGCCCCTGCTCCGCGATCGTCGCAATCTCGGGCGCGGCCGGCGAACGCGCCGGGCCGCACAGGCCGATGGCGCGCAGTGCGCCGCTCTTGAGATGTGGCTGCACCGCCGGCAGCGCGACCACGCCCATCTCGACCTGGCCCGCGATCATGTCGGTCACCATCGGCCCGGTGCCCTTGTACGGAATGTGCCGCGCCTTCACGCCGGCCTCGTCCATGAACATCTCGCCCGCAAGGTGGATGATGGTGCCGTTGCCCGACGAGGCGTAGTTGTAGCCCTCGGGTTTCGCGCGCAGCAGCGCCACCAGCTCCTTCACGTTCTTGGCCGGCAGCTTCGGGTTCACGGCCAGCACCAGCGGCGTGGCGCCGACCACGCTGATGGGCGTGATGTCCGCGATGGCGTCGAAGGGCATCTTCTTGAACACGCTCGGGTTGATCACGTGGTTGTTCGACACCATGCCGAGCGTGAAACCGTCGGGCGGCGCCTTGATCACGGCCGAGGTGCCGGTGATGCCGCCGGCGCCCGGCAGGTTCTCGATCACCACCGGCTGGCCCAGCGCCTTGCCGAGCGCGACCGAGGCGGCGCGCGCGATGGCGTCCACGCCCGAGCCCGCGCTGATCGGCAGGATGAAGCGCACGGGCTTGTCGCCGCCCTGCGCGAACACCGGGCGGGCGGCCGACAGCACGACCGCCGACGCCCCCAGGCCGAGCAGCGCGCGGCGGTTGAATGAAGAAGAAGTAGAAGAAAACGGAATCGGGCTCATGGGTCTTGTCTCTCTTTGTCTTTGTCGGTGCTTGAAGGATCAGGCCACGGCCGCTTCGGCATGCAGCGCCTCGACCTGTTCGTGCGCGTAGCCCAGCTCGGCCAGCAGCGCGCGCGTGTGCTCGCCCAGCGTCGGCGGATGCAGGCGCACACCCAGCCGCTCGCCGCCGAGCGTGATCGGGAACAGCGTGGTCTGCGCCATCTCGCCGGCCCGCTCGCCGTCGGGCAGTCGGATGTCGGCAAGGCCGCCGGTGGCCTGCAGGTGCGGATCGGCATACAGGTCTTCGGGCCGCGTGATCGGCGCGAACGGCAGGCCGCGCGCCTCGAAGATCGCCGACAGCTCGGCGGCCGAACGGTCGGCCAGGCGGGTGCGCAACGCGGCCAGCAAGGTCGAGCGCAGGCGCACGCGGTCGTTGTTGGTCTGCAGCGTGGCGTCGGCCTTCAGGTCGTCGAAGCCCAGCGCATCGCAGAAGGTCTTCCATTGCGCGTCGCTCACGGCCGCCAGGAAGATCTGCTCGCCGTCCTTCACGGTGAACACGTCGTACAGCGCCCAGGCCGAGATGCGCTCGGGCATCGGCGCGGCCGCCTGCCCCGTGATGGCGTACTGCAGCATGTGCTGGCCGACGAGGAACACGTTGTTCTCGAACAGCGCCGACTGCACCTCCTGCCCCCGGCCGGTTTCGGCGCGCTGCATCAGTGCGGCGATGGCGCCGATGGCGCCGAACATGCCGCCCATGATGTCGTTCACGCTCGTTCCCGCACGCAGCGGATCGCCGGGGCGCCCCGTCATGTACGCGAGCCCGCCCATCATCTGCACCACCTCGTCGAGCGCGGTGCGATGCTCGTAGGGGCCGGGCAGGAAGCCCGTGTGGTTCACGTACACGAGGCGCGGATTGAGCTTGCCCAGCGCGGCATAGCCCAGGCCGTATTTGTCCATCGTGCCGGGGCGGAAGTTCTGCGCCACCACGTCGGCCGTGGCGCACAGGCGCAGCGCGGCCTCGAGCCCCTGCGGATGGCGCAGGTCGAGCGCGATGCTCTTCTTGTTGCGGTTGAACATCGGGAAGAAGCCCGCACCCGCGCCCAGCAGATGCCGCGTGCGGTCGCCGTCGATGGGCTCGACCTTAATGACCTCGGCGCCCAGGTCGGCCAGCACCATGCCGCAGGTCGGCCCCATGACCATGTGCGTGAACTCGACCACGCGGATGCCCGCGAGCGGCAGGCGTTTGGCTTCGGTGCTCATGCGGCGACGCCTTCCGCCGGTGCAAAGGTCTTCGGAAAGCCCGCGCGCCACACCGTGCCCTGCAGCGTCTCGCCGTCGAGCCAGCCGGCCACGCGCTTCCTCAGATCGAGCAGCTTCGACAGATCGACACCCGTCTGCACGCCCATGCTCTCGAGCATGAAGACGAGGTCTTCGGTGTCGACATTGCCGCTCGCGCCCGGTGCATGCGGACAGCCGCCGATGCCGGCCAGGCAGGCGTCGAAGCGCGTGATGCCAACTTCCAGCGCGGCGTAGACATTGGCCAGGCCCAGCCCGCGCGTGTCGTGGAAATGCCCGCACCACAGGCGGTCGCCCGCGATGCGCAGCGCGCGCTCGAACAGGCTGCGCACCATGGCCGGATCGGCGTAGCCCACCGTGTCGGCCAGGCTCACGCGGTCGGCGCCGGCATCGAGCAGCGCCTGCATCAGGCGCAGCACCTCGTCGGGGTCGACATGGCCCTGCAGCGTGCAACCGAAGGCCGTGCCCACGCCACCGTCGATCAGCGTCTTCGAGCCCGCCGCATCGCGCGCCGCGCGGATGCGGCCGACCTCGGCCACCACCTCGTCGGGCGTCTTGCGCAGGTTGGCCAGGCTGTGCGCGTGGCTGGCCGACAGCGGCACCATCATCAGGTCGGCCTCGCCCGCGATGGCGCGCTCGGCGCCCTTCAGGTTGGGCACCAGCACCGAGGCGAAGAGCCCCGGCAGCGTCTTCGCAAAAGCCAGCAGCTCGGCCGTATCGGCCAGCTGCGGCAGCAGGTGCGCCGGCACGAACGAGCCGACCTCGATCTCGCGCTGGCCGGCCGCGTGCGCGTCGCGGATCCATTCGAGCTTGCGTGCCGTGGGCAGCACGCGGGCGATGCTTTGCAGGCCGTCGCGCAGGCCCACTTCGCGGACGACCGCGCGCGGCGGCAGGAAGGCGTGAATCAAGAGCGTGTCTCCGTCGTGAGGAACTGAATGACGCCGATCGTAGAAGTTCCGATTCGATCCTGAAGGTATATTTTGGAAGCCGTTTGCTTCCAGATTGGAACTTCATGAGAGACCTCGACCTGACCACCCTGCGCTTGTTCGTCGCCGTCTGCGACAGCCGCAGCATCGCGCGCGCGGGCGAGCAAGCGAACATCGTCGGCTCGGCGATCAGCAAGCGCCTGGCCCAGCTCGAAGACACGGTCGGCACGCCGTTGCTGCTGCGCAAGCGCCGCGGCGTGGTGCCCACGCCGGCCGGCGAAACGCTGCTCGAACACGCCCGCGCGATGCTCGGCAGCGCCACCCGCATCGAGCGCGACATGGCCGCCTACGCGGGCGGTGCGCGCGGGCATGTGCGCATCCTGGCCTCGGCCTCGGTCATGGCCGAGTCGCTGGCCGAGGACGTGGCCGGCTTCCTGCAAGACCCGGCGCACCGCAACATCCGCGTCGACATGGAAGAGCGCGTAAGCCCCGAGATCGTGCGCGGCATCCGCGAGGGCATCGCGTCCATCGGCCTGTGCTGGGACGCGGCCGACCTCGACGGGCTGGAGCGGCGCGACTACCGCTCGGACCACCTGGCCATCGTGGCCCACCCGTCGCACCCCGTGGCCCGCCATGACGCGGTGCGCTTCGAGCAGGTGCTCGACCACGAGTTCGTCGGCATGCCCGCACTCAGCGCCGTGCAGCTGATGCTGGCGCGCGAAGCGGCCGTGGCCGGCAAGCCGCTCGTGTACCGCGTGCTGGTGTCCAACTTCGACGCCGCGCTGCGCGTGGTGCGCGCCGGGCTGGCCATCAGCGTCGTGCCGGCGGAGGTCGCCCGGCCCTTCACCGAGGCCTTCGGGCTGCGGCTGATGCCGCTCACGGACGACTGGGCGCGCCGGCGTTTCGCGATCTGCTTTCGCAGCGAGGCGGCGCTGTCGCCCTCGGCGCAACTGCTGGTCGCGCACCTCGAGCGCTGCGCCACGGACCGTTCGGAAACCGCCTGATTCGTCCGATATCAGAAACGATCCATTGTGCTGGCGGTGGTTTTTGTTTCGTTTCCCGCAACCTAACATCCGGTCTGTTCACGCTGTCACCCTCAACTCAACCGACCGAAAGACACCGCCATGTTCCGCAGAACCCTCGTTGCCGCCGCCGCCCTGTCCGCCGCATTCGCCCTCGCGCCCCTCGCCGCCCAGGCCGCCCAGCCGCTGAAGATCGACGTCTACAACCCCGGCACGAAGTCGATGTTCCCCGTGTCGTCGGTGCTGGTCGCCGGCGCCACCGACGCCGTGCTGGTCGACGCCCAGTTCCAGCGCAACGACGCGCAGGCGCTGGTGCAGAAGATCAAGGACAGCGGCAAGAAGCTGACCACGGTCTACATCAGCCACAGCGACCCCGACTACTACTTCGGCCTGGACGTGATCCGCGCCGCCTTCCCCGACGCGAAGATCGTCGCCACGCCGCAGACCGTGGCCGCCATCCAGGCCTCCAAGGACGGCAAGCTCGCGCACTGGGGCCCGATCCTCAAGGACAACGCACCCCAGGCGCTGGTCGTGCCCGAGCCGCTGGCCGGCAACAGCCTCACGCTCGAAGGCAAGAAGATCCAGGTCGTTGGCCTGGACGGCCCCTCGCCGGCGCGCACCTTCGCGTGGATTCCCTCGCTGAAGGCGGTGGTCGGCGGCATTCCGGTGTCGGCGAACATCCACGTCTGGGTGGCCGACACGCAGACGGTGCAGTCGCGCCGCGACTGGCTCAAGACCCTCGACCGCATCGCCGCGCTGCACCCCAAGACCGTGGTGCCCGGCCACTACCTGCCGAACGCCGACGGCTCGGCGCCCTACACCGTGGCGTCGGTGAAGTTCACGCGCGATTACCTGAAGGCCTTCGAGACCGAAGCCACCAAGGCCAAGGACTCGGCCGCACTCATCGCCGCCATGAAGCAGCGCTACCCGAAGCTCGAAGACGCCTCGTCGCTCGAACTAGGCGCCAAGGTCATCAAGGGAGAAATGAAGTGGCCGCAATAACCGACAACAACGGCGATACCGCCACCCTGCACTGCATCTTCGATCCGCTGTGCGGCTGGTGCTACGCCGCCGCGCCGCTGGTCGAGGCCGCGCGCACCGTGCCGGGCCTGCGCGTCGAGCTGCACGCCGGCGGCATGATGACCGGCGCCAACCGCCGCCCCATCACGCCGCAGTGGCGCGACTACGTGATCCCGCACGACAGGCGCATCGCCGAACTCACGGGCCAGCCCTTTGGCGAGGCCTACTTCGAAGGCCTGCTGCGCGACACCGGCGCGGTGATGGACTCCGAACCGCCGATCACCGCCATCCTCGCGGCCGAATCGCTGCGCGCGGGCGGCGGGCTGGACATGGCGCACCGCGTGCAGCAGGCCCACTATGTCGAGGGCCGGCGCATCGCGGAGGCCGGCGTGCTCGCCGAACTGGCGGTTGAACTCGGCTTCGACGCCGAAGCCTTCGCCGCGGCCTTCGCGCAGCACACGGGCGACGCCACCGCACGCCACATCGCCGCGAGCCGCGACCTGCTGCAGCGCGCGGGCGGCCAGGGCTTTCCGACCTTCGTGCTGGCGCAGGCCGACGGCAGCGCGGGGCGCATCGACATCGGGCCGTGGCTGGGGCGTGCGGACGACTGGAAGGCGCAGCTCGCCACCTTCGTCGCACCGGCGCCTTATGCAGCTGCGCCGGAAGCCTGCGGCCCCGACGGCTGCGCGATCTAGCCGCATCGCCGGTCTGGGCCGGCGGTGGCCCCGTTCGCCACAGAACGGGGCCGATTCGGGTATGCCGCCATCAAATGAGAACTATTCTCGACAATAATTCTCCTGCGATTCGCGCGCCACACCCCAGCCCATGTCCGCCCAACTCTCCTCCAGCCCGCTGCTGAAAGCCTTCCAGGACAGCTACCAGGAACTGGTGCGCTTCATCGCGCGCCGCACCGGCAGCCCGCACGAGGCGCGGGAGCTGGCGCATGACACGTGGGTCCGGCTGGCCGAGCGTGCGCAAGCGCGGGACGACACCACCGCCGACCCCGCCCCGCCCGAGGCCGCCGTGCGCGCCTACGTCTACACCGTGGCAGAGAACCTCGCCATCGACCACCTGCGCCGCCGCCAGCGCAGCGCGGAGCGCTTCAGCCCCGCCCCCGTCGACCTCGACACCGGGCTGACGACGGGACACGACCACCACAGCACACGGGACGTGGCCGATGGCGTCGCCCACCGGCAGGCACTCGACGCGGTGGATGCCGCGTTGCGGGCCCTGCCGCCGCGCAGCCGAGACATCTTCCTGGCCGACCGGCTCGACGGCGCCTGCCATGCCGAGCTGGCGCGCCGCCACGGCGTGTCGATCAAGACCGTGGAGCGCGAGGTGATGCGGGCGCTCGACAGCGTCGAGGCCGCGCTGCACCGCTGGCGCGGCGAGGTTGCACCGGCACGGACCGGGCGGCGCCGCGCGCTGTCGGCCCTGCTCGGCGTGGGCGGCCTCAGCGTCGGCAGCGCCGCGCTCTGGCAGGCCTGGCGCCAGTGGATGCCCGGCTACAGCGCCACCCTGGCCACCGCCATCGGCCGCATCCAGGCGCAGGCGCTGCCCGACGGCAGCCGCCTCACGCTCGACGCCGCGAGCCGCGCCGAGGTCCAGTACTTCGCCGCGCGCCGCACCGTGCGGCTGCTGGCCGGCAGCGCCTTCTTCGACGTGGCGCGCGACGAGGCGCGCCCCTTCATCGTCAGCGCCCTGGGCCACGAGATCACGGTGCTGGGCACGCGCTTCGAGGTTGCGCTGCAGGACGGCGGCGTGCGCGTCGCGGTGGAATCGGGCCAGGTGCGGGTGCGCAGCGCGAGCGGCGACGCGCGTGTGCTCAGCGCGGGCGACCGCGCCTTCATCGACACGGCGCTGCAGCTGTCTGCGGCCCAACCGGCCGCGAACGCCGTGAACAGCGCCGTGGCCCCGTGGCGCGACGGCTGGCTCGACTTTCATCACCAGCCGCTCGGCGAGGTGGTGGAGCGCCTGGCGCGCTACAGCCCGCGCCCCCTGCGCGTGGCGCCCGAGGCCGCGCAACTCCCGGTGTTCGGGCGCGTGCGCATCGCCGAGGCGGGCACCTGGCTGCGCCTCCTGCCCAACAGCCTGCCAGTGCGGGTGCGCGAAGACGACGGGGCGGAGCGCGCCCTGGTCATCGAACGCCGCCCGATCTCCTGACGCCGGCATCCGCCCGCTGGCCTTGTCTTGTCTTTCTTGCGATCTGCATGAGGGATTGCGCTCGCTCGGTCGTATCAGTCCATGGAGCCCGGAACAACCGCCCTGCGGACGTCCCGGAATTTTCATGACCCCGACCTGAACCGAGAGAACCGCATGCCCTCCCGCCACCTTCTTCTCCCCGCCGGCCGGCGCCACCTGATCGCGGCGGCCGTGCTGTGCCTGGTCGCTCAAGCCAGCCAGACCACCTGGGCTCAGAGCGCGACACCGCCCGCCGCCGGCGCCACCATCGCCTTCTCGATCCCCGCCCAGCCGCTGGACCAGGCACTGAACCAGCTTGCGCGCCAGGCCGGCGTGCAGCTGCTGGCGGCGCCGGGCCTGCTGCAGGGCCTGCAGGGCCGCCCGGTGCAGGCCAGCCTCAGCGTGCAGGCCGCCGCCGCGCAACTGCTCCAGGGCAGCGGGCTGGCCGGGCGCGTAGCGGGCAGCACGCTGGTGATCGAGAAAGCGCCAAGTGCCGCCGGCGCCACCCTGCCGGCCGTGACCGTGAGCGCCACGGCCGAACTCGAAACCAGCCTGGGCCCAGTGCCGGGCTATGTCGCCCGGCGCAGCCAGAGCGCCACCAAGACCGACACGCCGATCCTCGAAGTGCCGCAGTCGATCTCCGTCATCGGCCGCGAAGAACTCGAAGCGCGCGGCGTGCAGACCGTGATGGAAGCCGTGCGCTACGCCCCCGGCGTGGTTGCCGGCAACTGGGGCTACGACGCACGCGGCATCGACTGGCTGCTGCTGCGCGGCTTCGACGCCACCGCAGGCAACGCCATGTACCGCGACGGCCTGCTGCTGCCGGCCTATTCGCTGACCGAGCCCTACGGCGTCGAGCGCGTCGAGGTGCTGCGCGGCCCGTCGTCGGTGATGTTCGGTCTGGGCGATGCAGGCGGCATCGTCAACCGCGTCAGCAAGATGCCGAGCAGCACGCCCACGCGCGAGATCGAAGTGCAGTACGGCAGCTTCCAGCGCAAGCAGCTGGCCGTGGACCTGGGCGGCGCCCTGAGCGACACGCTGAGCTACCGCCTCGTGGGCGTCGAGCTGGACAGCAACAGCCAGCAGCGCTACCCCAACGGCGCCCCCGCCGAAGTGAAGCGCAGCTACCTCGCGCCTTCGCTGCGCTGGCAGCCGTCGGCCGCCACCTCGTTCACCCTGCTCGGCGAATTCCTGAAAAGCGATGCCAGCGACGACACCTTCAACGTGACCGACGCGAAGGGACGCGACACCGGGCTCATCCAGGGCGAACCGAACTACAGCCGGATCAAGCAGCAGCAATCGTCGCTCGGCTACCTGTTCGAACACCACATCAACGACGACTGGACGGTGCGCCAGAACACGCGCTACTTCAGCTTCGACACCGACAAGCACCACGTGGTCGTCAACCTCGCGCCCGACGGCTACACGCTGCGGCGAACCGCGCGCTTCGCCCCCGAGTGGGTCAACCAGTGGACCGCCGACACGCAGCTGCAGGGCCGCGTGCGCACCGGCGACGTCGAGCACACGCTGCTGTTCGGCGTCGACTGGTCGCGCGTCCGGTACACGGCCAAGCAGTTCTCCGGGCCGGCGCCGAGCCTGGACCTGCGCTTTCCCGTCAACGGCCTGCCGGTGGCGGAACCGTTCCGGCCCGACAGCAACTTCACGCAGACCACCGAGCAGCTCGGCGTGTACGCACAGGACCAGATCAAGTTCGGCCCCCACTGGCTGCTCACGCTCGGTGGACGGCAGGACCACGTCAAGTCCGCCACCTACGATCGGCTGAAAGGCGAACGCACGACACAGACCGACGACAAGTTCAGCGGCCGTGCGGCCCTGAGCTACCTCATCGGCAACGGCTGGGCACCGTACCTCAGCTACGCCGAATCCTTCATGCCGACCAGCGGCGTCGACCTGAACAGCACGCCGTTCCGGCCGAGCCGCGGCAAGCAGGTGGAGGCCGGCGTCAAGTTCCAGCCCGAGGGCACGCGCGCGCTGTTCACCGCGGCCGTGTTCGACCTGCGCAAATCCAACGTGGTGACCTACGACCAGAACACCTTCGAGGCGCGCCAGATCGGCCGCATCCGCTCGCGCGGGCTCGAACTCGAAGCCAAGGCCGAGCTGGCGCGCGACCTGAACCTCACGGCCTCCTACACCTGGCTCGACACCAAGGTGCGCGAGAGCGCCAACGAGACCGAGCGCGGCAAGACACCGATCCAGGTGCCCCGCAACACGGCCTCGCTCTGGCTCGACTACACGATGGGCAACGGCTTCGGCTTCGGCGGCGGCGTGCGCTACATCGGCAAGCGCTGGAACGACGTGGGCAACACCTCGTCCGAAGGCGGCGTCGCGCTGCTCGACGCCACGGTGCACTACAAGCGCGGGCCCTGGCGCTTCGCCTTGAGCGCCACGAACCTGGCCAACCGCCAGTACGCCGCATCGCGCGCGTACAGCAAGTACTACCCCGGCAGCGACCGCGCGGTGGTCGCGAGCGCGAAGTACCAGTTCTGAGGCTGGCGCCTAGGCGACCTTCTCCAGGAACACCAGCCGGATCGGCGCGTCCAGCAGCGCGTCGAATCGCTTTTCGAAGGCCTGGAAATGCGACGTGGCGAAGTGCGCATCCAGCGCGGCCTGGTCCTGGAACGACTCGCGCATGTAGAAACTGCCGGGCTGGTCGCGCAGTTCGAACAAGGTGTAGTCGAGGCAGCCGGGCTCCTGCCGCGTGGGCGCCACCAGCGCGCTCAGGGCGTCGCGCAGCGCCTCGCGCTGGCCGGTCTTGGCCTTCAGGACGGCGATGCTGATAAGGGGCGTGGTGCTCATGGGTCGTTGTGAAGTTCGGATGCCTGCAGTCTGCGGTGACACCCGCACCTGAAAAAGCCCCCTCGCCCCGAAACTCCTTCAACCGCCCCTTGAAGATCGCGACCGCTTCAAGCGCGCGCTACCGGCTGCACCGGAAGCTCGCCGCCTGCGACGCATCGCCATTCACATAGCGCGGCCACAGCGGCCACTCGCACAGCGGACGCGCACGGGTCGTCTTGAATGGCGGCTGCACCTCCTGTTCAAGCAATTGCAGCCCGGTCGGCGCACGCCCACGCTCGACCCAGTCGGCCAGCGCGCCGAGCATGTCGACGTTGGCCGGTGCGCCGCTGCCCACATGGTCCACACCGGGCGCGGTGTACAGGCGCATGAAACGGTCCACGTTCTCGCGGCCCATGCGCGCCACCACCGACTCGTAATAGCGGATGCCCGCGAACGGGCTCTGCGCGTAGTCGGCCATGTGCTCCAGCATCAGCAATTTGCCGCCGCGCGCTTGGAAGGCGCTCAGGTCGGGGTTGGTCGAGTCCATCAGCTGCGACACGGTGGCGATGCGCGCGGCGAAGTCTTCGGCGCGGTAGTTGCGCACGTCGAGCGACGGATTGCGCGCGTAGAAATACTGCAGCGCCCCGCTGCCATAGAACCACGCGATGCCGTTGCTCGGCTGCGGCGGCACGGTCGGTGCGGCGGTGCCGGTCCACCAGGCGTTCCAGCCGCCCATCGAGGCGAAGGCCGGCGTGCCTTCGCCGCCGATGCCCCAGCCCGGGTACTCGGTGACGCCATGCGCCAGCGGCACGGGCGAGCGCCACGGCGTGCGCAGCGTGCGCACCGCCTGCACCTGCGCGTCGTTGAGGCAGTTGTCGCCGCTCGTGCCCGACGCGCAACGCAAGGTGGCCGGGTCGAAGCGCTGCAGGCAGGCCACCGGGTTCGACACGATGCGGTCGGCCACGCCGTCCGTCGCGTCGCACGACGCGAGCACGGCGTTGTGCACCAGTTGCACCTGCGCGGGCCGCAGCCAGCCTTCGCCGAAGGTGGCGATGCCGTTGCGCGTGCCCGCATGCTGCAACCCGGTCCAGTTGATCACCGGCACGCGGCTGAAGATGCCGTCGAAGTCCTGCGGATAGCGCTGCGCCATCGTGAGCGCCTCGCGCCCGCCTTCGGAGCTGCCCATGAAGTAGAGCTTCTGCGGCGCGTGGCCGTAGGCGCGCTGCGTCAGCGCCACTGCCACGTCGCGCACCTTCTTGTACGAGGCGTGCGCGAAGTTCACGAGCGCCTCGTCGTTGAGCGCAAAGGCCTGCGGCGGCTGGCCCTGCACGTTCTGGTGACCGGAGTCGGTGCCGTAGGTCACGTAGCCCTGCGCGAGCGGCGTGGGCAGGTCGAAGCGCGCGGCGGGCACCAGCGCCAGGCCGGTGATCAGCGTGCCGTTGAAGCCTCCGCCGCCGTACTGCACGCTGCGCCCGTTCCATGCGAGCGGCAGGTTGACCTGGAACAGGATCGGCGGCGCGCTCGCGTCGACCGGTGCGATGCGCCCGAGCACCTTGCAGTACGCAGGCATCGCCGGCGTGATGCGCGACCCGGGGCTGGGACCGCGCTCGGCCACGGCCAGTGCAGACGCCGGCACGAGCGCTGCCGAGTCGATCGTCGCCGCGCCGCTGGGCAGGCCGATGGCGCTGGCCGCCACCGGCGCGGTGAGCGCCGCGCAAGCGGGGGCCGGATCGGCGCCGAGGCCGAGGCGCGTGGGGCCGGTCGGGGCCGTGCCGCATGCGGCGAGCAAGGCGGCGGTCGCCAGCATGGCGCCCCCGCTGAACACTGTCTGGGGGATCGCCATCTGTCTGTCTCCTGGTTGTTTTTTGTGATCGGCCGCTGCTACCGCGCCACGCCCAGCAGCCGGTCCAGCACCTCCGGCTGCGCGCGCAGCGCCGCAGCCGTGTCGGCGTGCACGATGGTCCCGTGGTCGAGCACCACGGCCTGGTCGGAAATCGCGAGGATCGCCTGCGGGTGCTGCTCCACGATGATCGCGGCCAGCCCCTCGTCACGCGTGATGCGGCGGATGGCGCGCAGCAGCTCTTCCACGATGATGGGCGCCAGGCCTTCGAGCGGCTCGTCGAGCAGCAGCAGCTTCGGGTTGAGCACCAGCGCGCGGCCCACGGCCAGCATCTGCTGCTCGCCGCCCGACAGCTGCGTGCCCAGGTTGGTCTTGCGCTCGGCCAGGCGCGGGAACATCTCGTACACGCGCTGCGGGTTCCACTGGCCGGGGCGCTCCACAGCGGTGAGGTTCTCGTGCACGGTGAGCGACTTGAAGATGTTGCGCTCCTGCGGCACCCAGCCGATGCCGGCCGCCGCGCGCTGGTGCGGCTGCAGCTTGTGCAGCGCCGCCTGCCCGCCGAGCGCGATGGTGCCGCCGTGCTGGCGCGTGGCGCCGGCCAGCGTGTTGATGAGCGTGGTCTTGCCGGTGCCGTTGCGGCCCAGCAGCGCGAGCGTCTGGCCCTCGCCGAGCGTGAACGCCACGTCGTGCAGCACCACGGCCTCGCCGTAGCCGGCGCTCAGGTTCTCGATGCGCAGCAGTTCAGACATGGGCATGTTCTCCGTGGCCCAGGTAGACCTCTTTGACCTTCGGGTCGTTGGCGATCGTCTCGGGGTCGCCTTCGGTCAGCAGCGCGCCGTTGACCAGCACGGTCATGCGGTCGGCGAAGCTGAACACCAGGTCCATGTCGTGCTCGATGAGCAGCACCGACACGTCGGCCGGCAACGCGGCCACGGTCTGCAGCAGCTCTTCGCGCTCGCCAGCGGGCACGCCGGCCACGGGCTCGTCGAGCAGCAGCACGCGCGGCTCGCAGGCCAGCGCGATGGCGATCTCCAGCAGGCGGCGCTTGCCGTAGGCCATGAACTTGGTCTGCTGCTGCGCCACGTCGGCGAGGTGGAACTGCTCCAGCAGTTGCCCCGCCCGCTCGGCGATGCGCTTGTCCGCACCCAGCGGGCGCCACCACTGCGCGCCGATGCCCTGGTGCTGCGACACCACGAGCGCCAGCGTTTCCAGCGGCGTCATCGAGTCGAAGAGCTGGTTGATCTGGAAGGTGCGCACCAGCCCGCGCGCCACGCGCTTGTGCGGCGCGAGCGTGGTGATGTCTTCGCCGAGCAGCGAGATGCGGCCTTCGGTGGGCGTGAGCACGCCCGTCAGCAGGTTGATCAGCGTGGTCTTGCCGGCGCCGTTCGGGCCGATGAGCGCATGGCGCGCGCCGCGCTTGAGCTCCATCGTGACGTTGTTCGTGGCCGTGATGCCGCCGAAGCGCATCACGAGGCCTTGCGTCGAGAGCACGGTGTCGGTGGTCATGCCGCACCGCCCTTCTTCTTTGCAGCGCCGAACCAGGTCCACGGCTTGAGCAGGCGGTCGCGTCCCACGAGCACCAGCAGCACGAGGATGAGGCCGATCCAGAACATCCAGTACTGCGGCGTCACCGACGACAGCCAGGTCTGCAGCAGCTTGAAGACGATGGCGCCAGCCACGCCGCCGTACAGCCAGCCCACGCCGCCGATGACCAGCATCAGCAGCACGTCGGCCGAGCGGTCGAAGGCCAGCACGTCGAGCGAGGCGAAGCCGGTGGTCTGCGCCAGCAGCGCGCCCGCGGCGCCCGCGATGCCGGCGGCCACGGTGTAGACCACGGCGAGCCGCGACACCACGGGAATGCCGATGGCCATGGCGCGCAGCCGGTTGTCGCGGATGGCCTTGAGCGTGGCGCCGAAGGGCGAATGCACGATGCGGCGCATCACGAGGAAGAGCACGAGCATCACGGCCAGCGAGTACCAGGCGGCCGTGCGGCCATACAGGTCGAACTCGAAGAGGCCGAGCACCGGCCCCATCACCACGCCCTGCAGGCCGTCGGCGCCGCCGGTGAGCCAGTCGAGCTTGTTGGCCAGTTCGAGCAGCAGCAGCGCGGTGCCCAGCGTGACCATGAGCCGCGTGAGGTCGCTGCCGCGCAGGATGGTCACGCTGGCCACGAGGCCCAGCACGGCCGACAGCACGGTGGCGAACACGAGGCCGACGGTCGGGTCGGGCATGACGAGCTTGGCGAACAGCGCGGCGGCGTACGCGCCGAAGCCGAAGAAGGCCGCGTGGCCGAGCGACACGATGCCGGTGTAGCCGAGGATGAGATCGAGCGACATCGCGAACAGCGCGACGATGGCGATCTCGTTGACCAGCAGCGAGTGCGAGGGCATGGCCAGCGGCAGCGCGAAGGCCACGGCCCAGACCACGAACTCCCAGGGCCGCCAGCGCGCGGTGCGCAGCAGGGCCGATTCATAGGTTGGCGCGCTCATGTCAGCGGCCTCCCTTGCGTGTGAACAGGCCTTGGGGCCGCCACATGAGGATCAGGATCATGAGCAGGTAGACGGTGAACGCGCCCATCTTCGGAATGAAGTACTTGCCGGCCACGTCGGCAATGCCGAGCAGCAGCGCAGCGGCGAGCGGCCCGGTGATCGACGAGGTGCCGCCGACCGAGACCACGATGAGGAAATAGATCATGTACTTGAGCGGGAAGGTCGGGTCGAGCCCGAGGATTTCCGCGCCCAGCGCGCCGCCCAGCCCGGCCAGGCCCGAGCCCACGGCGAAGGTCAGCAGGAACACGATGTTGACGTTGATGCCCAGCCCGGCGGCCACGCGCGGGTCGTCGACGGCGGCGCGCAGGCGGCTGCCGAAGCGCGTCTTCGAGAGGATGAGCTGCAGCACCACGGTGAGCACGGCGCACACGGCGATGATGAAGATGCGGTAGTGGCCCATGCCCAGCAGGAACGCGCCGTCGCCGAATTCGCTGCGCCCGCGCAGCCATTCGGGCAGTTGCAGGTTCTGCTGCGACGAGCCGACGAAGTAGTCGACGGCCGCGACGGCCATGAACGCCAGGCCGATGGAAAACAGCACCTGGTCCAGGTGCGGCTTGCCGTACATCGGCCGGTAGAGCGTGCGCTCCAGCAGCGCGCCGGCCAGCGCGACGACGATGAACGCGAGCGGCAGGCAGGCCAGGAACGGCACGCCGAACTTCTGCATCGCGAACACGGTGAGGTAGCCGCCCGCCATGGCGAAGGCGCCGTGCGCGAGGTTGATGAAGTTCATCAGCCCGAGCGTCACGGCCAGCCCCACGGCGAGAACGAAGAGCAGCATGCCGTAGGCGATGCCGTCGAAAAGAATGGTCAGCATGTCGGTTGTCTGGGTCTGGTGCGGTCGTTCAGGATGCTGCTGTTCGGGGTGCGTGCACAGGCCACCGGGTACTTCCCTCCGCGAATGTCCCCCGGGCTTCGCCCTCCTCCTTGATTTCGCTGCGGGAAGCACCCTGTGCCCTGAGCACAAGGCACGCTGTCGGTTCGCAGCCGATCAGCCAGTGCTCTGAACACGCTCGCGTCGATGGGGTGCCTTGCGCAGCGAAATCAAGGAGGAGCCCGAAGGGCGGGGGACATTCGCGGAGCAAGGCACCCCGTCGGCGGGAGCGACGCCCTGAACGGCAGCACTCCCACCGGCGAAGCGAAATTACTTGGCCTTGCCCGGGTCCTTCACGCCCTTCAGCACGTCGAACTCGACGTTGTAGAGTTGCCCGTCCTTCTTCTCGACCTTGCGCAGGTACACGTCCTGCACGATGTCGCGCGTCTGCGCATCGATCAGCACCTGGCCGCGCGGGCTTTCGAAGACCTGGCCCTTCATGGCTGCCAGCAGCGCTTCGCCGCCGCCCTGGCCCTTGGTGGTCTTGAGGGCTTCGTAGATCACGCGCATGCCGTCATAGCCGCCCACGGCCATGAAGTTGGGGCGCATCTTGGGGTTGGCTTTCTGGAAGGCCTCGACGAACTTCTTGTTCAGCGCCGAGGGGTGCGCGGCCGAGTAGTGGTGCGAGGTGACCACGCCCAGCGCGCCGTCGCCCATGTCGTTCAGTTGATCGTCATCCGTCACGTCGCCGGTGGCGATCATCTTGATGCCGGCCTTGTCCATGCCGCGCTCCAGGAACTGCTTCATCACCGCCGCGCCCGCGCCCGAGGGCACGAAGACGAACAGCGCGTCGGGCTTGGCGTCGCGCACCTTCTGCAGGAACGGTGCGAAGTCGGGGTTGCGCAGCGGCACGCGCAGCTTCTCGAGCACCTTGCCGCCGTTGAGCTGGAAGCGGTCGCTGAAGAACTTCTCGGCGTCGTTGCCGGGGCCGTAGTCGGTGACCAGCGTGACCACCGACTTCACGCCGTTCTTGGGCGCCCAGTCGCCCATCACCACCGACACCTGCGGCAGCGTGAAGCTGCTGCGCACGATGTAGGGCGAGGCCTCGGTGATGCTCGAGGTGGCCGCGGCCATCACGACCTGCGGCGTCTTCGACTGCGTGGCCAGCGGCGCGGCGGCCAGCGCGGCCGGGGTGATGCCGAAGCCGGCGATCACGTTGACCTTGTCGTTGACGATGAGCTCCTGCGCCAGGCGCTTGGTCACGTCGGGCAGGCCGGTGTCGTCCTTCACGATCAGCTCGACCTTCTTGCCGGCCACGGTGTCGCCGTTCTGTGCCATGTACAGGCGCGCGGCGGCCTCGATCTGGCGGCCGGTGGAGGCCGACTGCCCCGTCATCGGCAGGATCAGGCCGATCTTGAACTTGTTGTCCTGGGCGCTGGCCACAGGCAGCGACAGCGCGGTGGCGAGCGCAATCGCCGAAAGGCCGGCGGTCTGGATGAGATGGCGTCTTTGCATGGAATTTTTCCTTTGAGGGACGGAACGCGAAACCGGGCGTATTTTGAACAATTCGCAACAATTGACGGAGCAGGCAACCACCTACCCACCCGCCGCACGGGTCTTTGTTGCGCGATCAGTCGAATGGTTGCGCGATGATCGCGCAACCGATGTTTTCAACGGTCCGTGCGGTACGCGGAATCGAGCGTGAGCGTACCCACGGCGCGTGACACGCAGGCGCAGATGCGCGTGGTGGCCTGCTTCTCGTGCGGGCTCAGGAACACGTCGCGGTGGTCGACTTCGCCGTCCACGGCCAGCACGTCCATGGCGCACAGGCCGCACTCGCCGCGCTTGCAGTCCGACAGGGTCTGCACGCCGGCCGCGTCGAGCGCGTCGAGCAGGGTGCAGTCGACCGGCACGGTGATCGACAGGTCGTGGCGCGGAATGCGCACGGTGAAGGCCTGCGTGGCAAGCCGGCCGCTGCTGCCGAAGGTTTCGAAGCGCAGGTCGGCGAGCGGCCGGCCCGCTGCGGCCCAGGCGCGCTTGACGGCCTCGAGCATCGGCACCGGGCCGCAGGTGTAGAGCTGGCCGCCGGGCGGCAGTGCGGCGATGGCGGCGTCGAAGTCGATGGGCGCGGCGCCTTCGTGCGCCTGCACACCGGCCTCGCCCAGCGCGTCGCGCAGGGTGTCGAGGTAGCCGAACTCGCCCGCGTGGCGCGCGCCGTACAGCATGGCCACCGGCACGCCGCGGCGTCGGGCCAGCGCGCCCAGGCGCTGCGCCATCAACACCAGCGGCGTGATGCCGATGCCGCCGGCCACGAGCAGGTAGCCGGGCGCCGCGAGGTCGAGCGGAAAGTGGTTCTGCGGCGCGCTCACCTGCAGCCGGTCGCCCTCGGCCAGCCGCCACATCGCGCGCGAGCCGCCACGGCCGTCGTCCAGCCGCTTGACGGCGATGCGCCAGCAGCTGCCGTCGCCCTCGCCCACCAGCGAGTAGGAGCGCGTCTGCATGCGGCCCTGCTCGGTCATCACCTGCACCTGCAGGTGGGCACCGGGCTCATGCGCGGCAACGAAGTCGGTGTCGGGGCGCAGCGTGAACTCGCGCACGGTGGGCGTGACGTCGCGCAGCGCCACCACCTGCGCCTGCATCCATTGAAGATCGCTTTTCATCGGGGGAACACCAGCGGGGAAAGAGAAGAAAAAGAAGCCGTCGATCAGCCGCGACGGCGGATCAGTTGCACGCCCGGCAGCGGACGCTGTTCGGCGCTCGGCGTGCCGTGCAGCGCCTCGCGCAGGTTGCGCCGCGCGATGCGGCTGTGCTCGCGCATCAGCGCCTCGGCGCGCGAGCCCTCGCCGGACTCGATGGCGTCGAGCACCTGCAGGTGCTGGTCCTGCGCGATCACGAGCATGTCGCGCGCGGCTGGCGAATTGGCCTGCACGATGACGAAGCCCGAGGGCGAGGCGAACGGCAGGTTGACCACGCGTTCGAGCTGTTGCGCGATGACGGGGCTGCCCGCCATCTCGCACAGCAGCGCATGGAATTTCTCGTTGTGCGTGACGTAGCGCGAGAAGGCTGCGTCGTCGAGCGCGGGCTCGCGCAGCAGCTCGTCGATGCGCGTGAGGCAGGCGCGCGCCTCGCGCAGCACCACGGGCGCCGCGCCGCGCTCGGCCGCCAGCCGCGCCACGAGGCCTTCGAGGGTGCCGCGCAACTCGATGGCGTCGGCCACGTCGCGTTCGGAAAAGGTGCGCACCGCATAGCCGCCGTTGGGCAGCGCCTCGAGCAGCCCTTCCTGTTCGAGACGCATGAGCGCGCTGCGCACCGGCGTGCGCGACACGCCGAGCTGTTCGGAAATGGCGACCTCCGCAATGCGTGCGCCGCCGGGCAACTCGCCCGCCAGGATCATCTCGCGCAGCCGCAGCTGCGCCTTCACGGCCTGCGAGCTGCCGCTGTCGCCGGGCTCGGCGGGAGAGACGGTGGCGACCTTCATCACGCGGCCTGGCTCTCTGGGGCGGGACGGATCGGGATCGCGGCGCGCGCGGGCCGCTCCTTCTCGATCATGCGGTCGATGAGGCGGCGCGCCCACATCGAGCCGGCGTCGATGTTGAGGTTGTAGAACTGGTGGTCGGGGTGCTCGTCGATGGCTTTCTGCTGTGCCTCGAGCACGATCTCGTCCTCGCGGAAGATGCCCGAGACGCCCTCGCGCAGCTCGTGCGTGAGGCGCTGCTCGCCCAGGCAGTAGTTGCGCGCGAAGGCCCAGAAGTACAGGCAGGTCTTGTCGGTCTCGGGCGTGATGGTGTTGAGCACATAACCGTTGACGCCCTTGCTGCGGTCACCGGCGTTGTCGTTCGACGGCACCGCGCCGCTGCCCGCCTCGGCCACGCCGACGTCGATGTTCACCGTGCACGGGCCTTCGAAACGGATGATCTGCCAGCGGTCGACCTTGCCCGTGTAGCCGCGCGCGTGGCGGATCTGGTTGCCCCAGAACGGCGGCGCGTCGATGTTCTCCATCCAGCGCGTGACGGTGGCCGAGCGGTCGCCGTGCGTGGCCACGAAGGGCGCCTCGGCCACCTCGCGGTTGCCGATCGACGAGCCGTGCACGAAGGTCTCGTGCGTGAGGTCCATGAGGTTGTCGACCACGAGCCGGTAGTCGCAGTGGACGCGGATCATCTTGCCGTCGCCGGCCCAGGCCGGGTCGTCGTTCCAGTGCATGTCGGGCACCAGCGCCGGGTCGGCCTTGGCCGGGTCGCCGGGCCAGATCCACACGAAGCGATGCTTCTCGACCACCGGAAAGCTGCGCACGCAGGCCGAGGGGTTGAGCGTTTCCTGGCTCGGCATGTGGGTGCAGCGGCCCTGGCTGTTGTAGACCAGGCCGTGGTAGCCGCAGACCAGCTCGTCGCCCTCGAGGCGGCCCAGCGACAGCGGCATCAGCCGGTGCCAGCAGGCGTCTTCGAGCGCGGCCACCTGGCCGTCGGTGCGGCGGAACAGCACCACTTTCTGGTTGCAGATGGTGCGTGGCAGCAGCGCGTGACGCACTTCGACGTCGTAGGCGGCGGCATACCAAGCGTTGAGCGGAAAGGCGGTCGTGGGCGTCTTCATGAATACGCAATGTATACAGAACAGCGAGAAATTCCAGAGCTGAACCCCTTATTCGAGGGTAAACACTGACTCCTACGTATACAAACAGGCTTTTCACGAAGGCGCTAGGATTCCGCTCGTTCACAGTCACGACGGAGTTCATTCCATGTCCCAGCATGCCGCCCTGCCCGCCCGCTACGACCACGTGGGCAGCTTCCTGCGCCCGCAGTACCTGCTCGAAGCCCGCGAGCAGAAAGCCAAGGGCCAGATCACGCCCGAGCAACTGCGCGAGGTCGAAGACAAGGCCATCACCGAAATCGTCCGCTTCCAGGAAGACATCGGCCTGAAAAGCATCACCGACGGCGAGTTCCGCCGCACTTACTTCCACATCGACTTCCTCGACCAGCTCGGCGGCGTGAAGACCGACATCCCGGTCACCATCCGCCGCCCCGACGGCACCGAGGAACTGGCGCCGCCCGCGATGCGCGTGATCGACAAGGTGCGCCACGTGAAGGACATCCAGCTCGCCGACTTCCAGTACCTCAAGAGCCAGGTCTCGGCCGGCCGCACGCCGAAGGTGACGATCCCGTCGCCGACGATGCTGCACTTCCGCGGCGGACGCGCCGGCATAAGCAAGGACGCGTACCCCGAGCTCGACCCGGTGTTCTACGACGACGTGGCCAAGGCCTATGGCGACGAGCTGCGCTCGCTGGCCGCGGCCGGCTGCACCTACGTGCAGATGGACGACACCAACCTCGCCTACCTGTGCGACGAACACATGCGCGAAGCCGCCCGCAAGCGCGGCGACGACCCGAACGAACTGCCGCACCGCTATGCCGCGTTCATCAACAAGGTGGTGGCGCAGAAGCCGCCGGGCATGCTGCTGGCCATGCACCTGTGCCGCGGCAACTTCAAGAGCACGCACGCCGCGGCCGGCAACTACGAGCCGGTGGCCGAGGCGCTGCTGAAGGAAATGGACCTCGACGCCTACTTCATGGAGTACGACGACGCCCGCTCGGGCGACTTCAAGCCGCTGCGCTACCTGCCCAAGGGCAAGACGGTGGTGCTCGGCCTCGTGACCACGAAGTTCGGCGAGATGGAAGACAAGGACGAGCTCAAGCGCCGCATCGAGGACGCCAGCAAGTACGCCTCGCTCGACCAGCTCGCGCTGTCGCCGCAGTGCGGCTTCTCCAGCACCGTGCACGGCAACAACATCGCCGTCGAAGCGCAGCGCAACAAGCTGCGCCTCGTGGTCGAGACGGCGCAGGAAGTCTGGGGCTCGACCTGACGCGCGCTTTCTGTTGAAGTCGGGGGCATGACGACGACGCAGATTTACTCCGGCCCCCTCAGCATGTTCGGCGCGAAGGTACAGATCGCCGCGTACGAAAAAGGCATCACTTTCGAGCTCACCATGGTGCCGTTCACCACCGACGACGCCTACGAGCCCAAGCACCCCGAGGTGCTGCGCGTGAACCCGGTGAAGCAGCAGGTGCCAGTGCTGGTCGACGACGAGGTGGCGCTGTTCGACTCGACGCAGATCTTCGAGTACCTCGAAGACCGCTACCCCCAGCCCGCGCTGTGGCCCGAAGGCATCGCCGACCGGGCCCGCGCGCGGCAGCTGGAGCAGAAGTCGGACGAGGTGTTCTTCCCCAACGTCATCAAGCTCTTCGGCCTGCAGGACGCCATGCAAAGCGCGCCGGCCGTGGCCGCATGCGCCGGCTGCGCGCGCTTCTACGAAGAGATGGAAGGCCTGCTCGCCACGCGCGAGTTCCTGGCCGGCCCCTACTCCTTCGCCGACATCGCCTTCTACATGGCGCATGTGTTCGCCGACCGCAAGGGCGCCGGCATGACCGACGCCACGCCGCGCCTCGTGGCGTGGCGCGAGCGCGTGGGCGCGCGGCCCGCGGTGCGCACGGTGGTCGATCCGATGATGCGGTTCCTGGCTTCGCAAGGGCGCGGCGTGCCGGCCTTCCTGCAGCGCTGAGCGGGCACCGAGGCATCACCCGCCCATGCCGGACACCCTCTTCGACTGGCTGCCCTCCCCTTCGCAGCACTTTCTTGTCGTCACTTTCGCGTTGCTGGTCTATGTGCTGACCACGCGCACGCGCCGCGAGCAGCGCGCCCCCACCACCGCCATCGCGTGGGTCATGGGGCTGGTGCTCATGCCGTACGTGATCCTTCCGATGTACCTGCTGTTCGGCCAGCGCAAGCTGCGCCCGGCCGGCGCGCCCCGGCCGCCGCGGTCGCTGCCGCCGGGCCACTGGGCGGCCGACCTGATCGAGAGCTTCGGGCTGGCGCCGCCCGGGCGCTGCGCGATCCGCATGCACGCTGACGGCGAAGCCGCGCGCGAGGCGCTGTTCGAGGTGATCGACGGTGCGCGCCAGCGCCTGGACGTGTGCACCTTCATCATCGGCGACGACGCGCTCGGCCACGCCGTGCTGGCGCGGCTCGCGCAGCGCGCGCGCGAAGGCGTCAAGGTGCGCGTGCTGCTCGACGGCTTCGGCGCGCTCTCGCTGCCGCGCCATCACTTCGACCGGCTGCGCGCGGCCGGCGGCGAGGTGGCGGTGTTCCGCCCCTTCTTCAGCCTGCGCCGCATCGGGCCGCGCAACCTGCGCAACCACCGCAAGCTCACCATCGCCGACGACCGCTGGCTGTGGTCGGGCGGGCGCAACCTCGCGGGCGAGTACTTCTCCGGCAACGACAAACACCCCGAAGCCTGGCACGACCTGTCGTTCGACCTGCAGGGCAGCGTGGCCGCCGCCGCCGCGCGCCAGTTCGACCACGACTGGAGCTCGGTGCGCGGGCGCAAGGCGCGCGCCATCACCGCCGCCGACGTGCCCGCGGGCCCCGGCTGCGCGATGGCCCAGTTCCTGCCGAGCGGCCCCGACCAGACCGAGGACACGGCGCACGCGCTGCTCATCGACGCCTGCTTTCGCGCCGAGCACCGCATCCTTGCGATCACGCCCTACTTCGTGCCCGGCGACGGCCTGCGCGATGCGCTGCGCCTCGCCGCGCGGCGCGGCGTGCAGGTGACCATCGCGATGCCCGCGCAGTCGAACCACCGGCTGGCCGACTTCGTGCGCGCACGCGCCATGCGTGACCTCGCACGCGCGGGCGTGAGCTTTCGCATGCTGCCCTTCATGGCCCACGCCAAGGCCGTGGTGGTCGACGACGAACTGGCGATGTGCGGCTCGATCAACCTCGACCTGCGCAGCCTGCTGCTGAACCACGAGGCGGCGGTGGTGTTCTACGGCCACGACGACATCGAATGGCTGGCCGAATGGATCGAGACCACCGCCTCGGCCGGCGAGCCCTACCGCGCGCGGCGCCCGGGGCTGCTGCGCGACGTGGCCGAAGGGCTGCTGCTGACCGTCGCCTTCCAGCTGTAGGCGGGCGGTGCATCGCCCAAGATGCACGAATGCAACACAATTGCAACCAATTGAACATTCACACTAGAATCGCCACCGGTTCCGGTGGATGACCGTTCTTCCGGAGCCCCCTGCATTGCGGGGCAGCCCGCTCCGGCCCGGCCTCATGGGGCCCACCGAAGCGCCATTCGTACCGCCGTTGTCGTGAGAAAGTGCCCAAATAACAGGCACCACTACAGCGAGGCAAGTTCCCTTCCTACGAGCCCAGAAATTAAGATAAAGGTTCACTGATTGTTGCCACATCGTGTGGAGGAATGAGCGGTCCGCCCGCCCTCTGCACTGAATGAGCAACCAGTAGTCCCCCCGCACTTCAGAAGCATCGGCGTCCGTCAGGGCGTATCGCCTTCGGCGACCTCGATGCGATGCAGGAGCGTGACCGGCAAAGGCGGTCGCCGCGGGGTCTGTGCGCTGGGCGCCGGGCGACACCTTCGCGCGGCCCGAAGCGGTCCCCTTTGTTGTCGATCACTGCCGGATTCCCCTGAGCACGGGGAGAAAAATCGATGCCTTTCATTGATTCGCTGCTGGCGCTCGCGCGCCGGCTGGGCGCAGCCTTGCCTGTCGTTTGGGCCCTGCTGCTGCCGTTGTCCGCCGCTCCCACCTGGGCGGCCCTGAACGAAGTCGGCCGCGCCACGCCGAGCGTGCACCGACTGCGCTTCTTCATCGACCCGCAACTGGCGGCCGACATCGGCGCGCCCGAGGCCGGCCGCCGGCTCGCGCAGTACGTGGCCGACCTCAACACCGTGTTCCAGCGCGAGACCGTGCGCAGCTTCACCTTCGACCCCGCGAAAGACCTGCAGATCGTCGCGCCCGGCGCGGCGCCGCCCTGCGGCTTCAGCGGCGTGGCCGGCGGCGAGATCGTGCTGTGCACCGGCCCCTCGAAGCGCGGCTACAGCCACGGCGGCCTGACCACCAGCACCACCTTCCCGCCCACCGGCGTGACCTGGAACCTGAACTGGACCGCCATCCACGACCCGCTGCGCCTGTCGCGCGCCATCACGCCGGCCGCGCCCGAGTCCACCGAGAAGGACTACCTCGGCCGCCAGCTCAAGACCCTGCTGCACGAGCTGGAGCATGTGTTCGGCGCCGGCTCGGGCGAGTACTACAACGCCATCGCCGTCGCCGACACCACCGAGACCGCGCCCGCCAGCGACCTCGCCCTCGTGAAGCACACCGACCGCTACTGGTGGACGCGCCAGCACTGGCGCCTCGACCCGCTGCTGGGCACCGTGTTCGAGCAGCGCTACGACCCGGCCGCCAACCGCGTCGCCACGCTCGGCCTGATCCGTTTCACCGAAGGCACCAAGGCGCAGATCAACACCGACTGGCGCGACTGGCCCAAGCTCGGCAGCTCGAAGTTCATGGCCGCGACCACCGCCACGCAGGTGCGCGTGACCGAGCGCGAGAGCGGCGCCGCGCTGGCCGGCGCGCCGGTCTCGGTGTGGCGCGACCCGGGCGCCGGCAAGCTGCTGGAGCCGATCGCGCAGGGCACGACGAATGCCGACGGCCGTTTCGTCTTCGACTGGCGCTGCGGCTTCAGCTGCTTCGCCGTCGGCAAGACCACGCTGCTCGTGAAGGCCCAGGCCCCGGGCCGCGCGCCGGGCGCCACCTGGTTCACCATCTTCGATGCCTTCGAGCAGAAGGCGGTGCAGGGGCAGGCGGCCTTCACCATCGACCTGCCACTGGGCGTGCCCGACAGCCAGAAGCCGGCCGTGTCCCTGGCCGCACCCGCGATGGCGACCGTGGGCCAGCCCGTGGCGCTGGCGCCCGTGGCGGTCGACAACGTCGGCGTCTTCGGCGTGAAGGTGATCGGCACCGACAGCCTGCCGATCTGCACCTTCACCGCCCCGCCCTACACCTGCCACTGGACGCCGACCGCGCCGGGCGTGCAGATCATTCGCGTGATCGCCATCGACGCCGCGGGCAATGCCGAGGTCGCGTCGGCACAGGTGATCGTGCGTGCGCCCGCCGACACCACGGCGCCGACCGTCACGCTGAACGTGCCGCCCATGGCCTCGTCAGCCGCCGGCCTGCCGGTGCGGCTGTCGGCCAGCGCGACCGACGATGTCGGCGTGGCCGAGCTGGCCTTCATCGTCGACGGCAAGACCGTCTGCGCGCTGCGCGCCGCGCCCTACACCTGCAGCTGGACGCCCGCGCGCGCGGGCCTGGCGAACATCGAGCTGCGCGCCACCGATGCGGCGGGCAACGTCGCCACCACCTCGGCCACCGCGCGCGTCGGCGCGGAACTGCGGCCCGAAGACCTGTAAGGGGTAGAGCAGCTCAACGCCGGTTCGTGAAGCTGGCGTTGCCCAGCCCGGTGCCGATGGTCAGCACGCCCCAGTGCCGCACGTCGCGCATGAAGGGCAACTCGCTCAGGCCCTGCACCACCGCGTCGTTGTGCATGAGCACCAGCGTCGCGCCCGAGCCGATGATCGGCAGGCGCCGCCACAGTGCGGCCGGCAGGTGGAAGGCGCGGCTCTCCCAATCGCCCGGCAGGTTCTGCGCCCCACGCGCGATCGAGCCGTCGGAGCGGATCAGCCCCGGGCAGCCGATGCCGATGAAAGGCGCGAGCCTGATCTTGCGGCGCTCGGCGTAGATCACCATGTCCTCGAGCATGTCGGCGATGCGCTCGACCATGTGGCTGCGGTTCGGGCCGTCGTCGGCGTGGCGCCACTTCTCGCGCTTGACCACTTTCGCGCGCGAGAAGTCGGGCGCCTTGCGGTGGCGCGTCTTCACGATGCCGCAGCGCACGTTGGTGCCGCCGATGTCCACGGCCAGGATGGCGTCGTGCCCCTTCAGCAGCGGCGGCGGCGTCAGGTGCGCCCAGCCGATCAGCCCGCCGTCGTCCACGTTGTGCGACAGCCGGCCCAGCTGCACGTGCACGGCCAGATCTTCAAGCATCGCGCCCGCCTCCAGGATCGCGCGCTCGCCCACGTCGCTCTCGGGAAAGCCGCCGCCAACCACGACGCGCTGCACCTTGCGCCACGAGGGCTGGCGCACGAAGCGCTGGACCACGAAGGCCAGCTCTTGCGCGAATTCCTCGATGGCGCCGTGCATCACGTCGCCGGCCGCCGTGGCGGTCTTTCCCTGCAGCGCGCGGTCGAGCTGCTTCTTGCTCAGGTCGCGCGAGTGGGCCGCGCCCAGCGGGTCGCGGCCGCTCTTGCGGCGTCGCTTGCGCCAGCGCTCGAGCAGTTCGCGAAACGCCGTCTGGCTGGCTTGATCGCCGACGAAGCCGTCCTTGTCGCGCAGCTGCAGGCTGTAGCCGTCCACGCGCAGGCCGGGCAGCTCGCGCAGGCCGTGGATGTCGGGACCGGGGGGCGCGTGCCTGGTTTTTTTCATGACGGCCACTATGGGCCGCTGCGCGCCCGTGGCGCATCGGCTTCGCGCACCACGGCGTGTAGGAGACGGACGGGTACGGCGGGCGCGGCGATGCCGATACACTGATCCGGATGCACCTGCCTCGCAGCTTCTGGCACCCCGCCCTGTGGCTTTTCGCGATGCTCTGGCTGGCCGCCGCCGCGCCCCGCGCGCAGGCCGCCGACGAGACGCTGCGCGTCGGCTCGAAGCGCTTCACCGAGTCGTACATCCTGGCCGAGGTGCTGGCGCAGACCGCCGCGCCGCACACCGCCTCGCCGCCCGTCGTGCGGCAGGGGCTGGGCAACACGGCCATCGTGTACGAGGCGCTTCGCTCCGGCGCCATCGACCTGTACGCCGAATACACCGGCACCATCGCACTCGAGATCCTCAAGGGCTCGCCCGCTGACACGCGCGAGGCGATGAACGCCGCGCTCGCACCGCTCGGCCTCGGCGTGGCGATTCCGCTGGGCTTCAACGACGGCTACGCGCTGGCCGTGCGCGCCGCCGATGCCGACAAGCTCGAGCTGCGCACGCTGAGCGACCTGGCCCGGCACCCCGAACTGCGCATCGGGCTGTCGAACGAATTCATCGGCCGCGCCGACGGCTGGAAGGGCCTGGCTGCGCGGTACGGTTTCACGCAGACGCCCACCGGGCTCGACCACGGCCTGGCCTACGAAGCGATGACGGCCAAGCAGATCGACGCCATCGACATCTACACCACCGACGCCAAGATCGACCACCTCGGCCTGCGCGTGCTCGTGGACGACAAGCAGTACTTTCCGCGCTACGACGCGGTGGTGCTCTACAAGCTCGACCTGCCCGCGCGGCTGCCGAAGGCCTGGGCCGCATTGCAGGCGCTCGAAGGCAAGATCGACGAGCACGCCATGATCGCGATGAACGCGCGCGCCGAACTGCAAGGCGTGCGCTTCGACACCATCGCGCGCGACTTCCTCGCCGGCGCCGCCAAAGACGGCAAGACGCCACCGAACGCCACGCGCGGCTTCACCGCCAAGCTCTTCGGTCCCGACCTGTGGCCGCTCGCGCGCCAGCACCTGCTGCTGGTGGCGGTGTCGGTCGGCGTGGCCATCCTCATCGGCGTGCCGCTCGCGATCCTCGTGTTTCCGCACCTGCGACTGCGCGCCGTGGTGCTGGGCTTTGCGAGCGTGATGCAGACCGTGCCGTCTCTCGCGCTGCTCGCGGTGCTGATCTCTTTGCTTGGCGCCATCGGCGCCCTGCCCGCGCTCATCGCGCTCACGCTGTACTCGCTGCTGCCGATCATGCGCAACACCGTGACCGGGCTGGCCGAAGTGCCGAATGGACTTCGGCTGGCCGGCACCGCGCTGGGCATGACGCCGCCGCAGAGCCTTCAGTTGGTGCTGCTGCCTCTCGCGTTGCCCACGCTGCTGGCGGGCGTTCGCACCGCGACAGCCATTGCCATCGGCACGGCCACCATCGCGGCTTTCATCGGCGCGGGTGGTTTCGGTGAGCGCATCGTGACAGGACTCGCGCTCAACGACCGCGAGCTGTTGATGGCCGGCGCGCTGCCGGCTGCGGCCATGGCGCTGATCAGCGAAGGCATCTTCGAGCTGATCGAGTTCCTGATGCGTCGCAGCCGCAGGGCGCCATTGGCCTGAGCTGTTCAGGGCGACGCTCCCGCCGACGCGGTACCTTGCTCCGCGAATGTCCCCCGGGCTTCGCCCTCCTCCTTGATTTCGCTGCGCAAGGCACCGCATCGACGTGAGCGTGTTCAGTGCGGTCGTTGATGGGCTGCGCACCACCGCCGCTTCCCGTGCGCAGGACACTGGGTGCTTCCCGCAGCGAAATCAAGGAGGAGGCCGAAGGCCGGGGGACATTCGCGGAGGGAAGTACCCGGTGGCCTGCGCACGCGCCCCGAAAAACACAGGCGTAAAAAAGCCCCCGACTGGGGGCTTCCAACAATTCAGAAAGAGGCGTTAGGCCAACGTGTAAGCCGTCTTCACCGTCGTGAAGAACTCCTGCGCGTACTTGCCCTGCTCTCTCGGTCCATAGCTCGATCCCTTGCGACCACCGAACGGCACGTGATAGTCCACCCCCGCCGTCGGCAGGTTCACCATCACCATGCCCGCCTGGCTGTGCCGCTTGAAGTGCGTCGCGTACTTCAGCGAGGTCGTCGCAATGCCGGCCGAGAGACCAAACTCGGTGTCGTTCGCCGTCGCCAGCGCTTCTTCGTAGTTCTTCACACGGATCACGCTCGCCACCGGCCCGAATACCTCCTCGCGGTTGATGCGCATGTTCGCGGCGGACTCGCTGAACAGCGCCGGCGACATGTAGTAGCCGTCCGTCTCCAGCTTCAGCAGTTCGCCGCCGGCCGCCAGCGTGGCGCCCTCGCCCTTGCCGATGGCGACGTATTCCATGTCCTGGTCGAGCTGTGACTTCGACGAGACCGGCCCCACGTCCGTGCCCTGCGCCAGCGCATCGCCGACCTTGATCTTCGCCATGCGCGCCTTCATCGCCTCGATGAACTTCGGATAGATGCCTTCGGTCACGATGAGGCGGCTCGACGCCGTGCAGCGCTGGCCGGTCGAGTAGAACGCGCTCTGCACGCTGAGCTCCACGGCCTGCGCGAGGTCGGCGTCGTCGAGCACCACCTGCGGGTTCTTGCCGCCCATTTCGAGCTGCACCTTCTTGTGGTTGGTGACGCACTGGATCGCGATGTTGCGGCCCACGCCCACCGAGCCCGTGAAGCTGATCGCGTGGATGCCGGGATGGTTGACCAGCGCATCGCCGATCACGCTGCCGCGCCCCATCACGAGGTTGAACACGCCGGCCGGAATGCCCGAGCGGCTGATGATCTCAGCCAGCGCCCAGGCGCAGCCCGGCACGAGGTCGGCGGGCTTGAGCACCACGCAGTTGCCAAAAGCCAATGCGGGCGCGATCTTCCAGGCGGGAATGGCGATGGGGAAGTTCCACGGCGTGATGAGCCCGACCACGCCCACCGGCTCGCGCGTGATCTCCACGCCGATGTTCGGCCGCACTGACGGCAGCACCTCGCCCGACAGGCGCAGGCACTCGCCCGCGAAGAACTTGAAGATCTGCCCCGCGCGCGTGGCCTCGCCGATGCCTTCGGCCTTGGTCTTTCCTTCTTCGCGCGCCAGCAGCGTGCCCAGCTCTTCCTTGCGCGCCAGGATCTCGGTGCCGATCTTGTCGAGCGCATCGGAGCGCGCCTGGATGCTGCCCATCGCCCAGGCGGGGAAAGCGGCGGTGGCGGCGGCCACGGCCGCATCGACCTGGCCCTTGTCGCCCTGCGTGTACTGGCCCAGCACGTCGGCCAGGTTGCTGGGGTTGATGTTGGGGCTGTAGCTTTGGCCGGCCAGCCATTCGCCGTTGATGAGGTTGTTGAATTCAGTCATCGTCGATGTCCTTGTGTGCGTGTTGCGGTGAGGAGGTTGGAAAAGTCCCAAGGCTAGGTGGCGCCTTCGGACTCCACGTAGAGGGCGTACAGCGAATGGCTGGCCGCCATGTAGAGGCGGTTGTTCTTGGGGCCGCCGAAGGTGAGGTTTGCACAGCGTTCGGGCAGGCGGATGAAACCGATGGGCTTGCCTTGCGCATTGAAGATCTTGACGCCATCGAGGTCTTCGGATTTCGCCTGCGGCTGATAGACCTTCATGCCGTTGCCGGCATCGATGGGTTCGGGAGCGACGGCGCCGTTCCAGCCCCAGCCCATCCAGAGATTGCCGTCGCGGTCGACGCGAAAGCCATCGAGCGCCGCGGCGCCCGTGCCGTCGATGAGCTTCAGCTTGTTCGACACGCTGCCATCGGCCCCCACGTCGTAGCTCCAGAGGCTGCGGTTGGGCGTGCCCTTCCATTCGACAACGTAGAGCTTCTTCTCGTCCGGCGAGAAGGCCAGGCCGTTCGGGTTCACGAGGTCGGTGATCACCGCCGAGAGCTGGCCGTCGGGCGTGAGGCGGTACACGTTGGTCGTCGCCTGCTCGGACGCGGCCTTCTCGCCTTCCCACGTGCCCGAGATGCCGAAGAGCGGGTCGGTGAACCACACGGTGTCGTCCGATTTCACGACCACGTCGTTCGGCGAGTTCATGCGCTTGCCCTGGTAGCGGTCGGCCAGCACGGTCACGCGCCCGTCGGATTCGGTGCGCACCACGCGCCGCGTCACCGAGTGCTCGCAGCTGATGAGGCGGCCCTGCCGGTCGCGCGTGTTGCCGTTGCAGTAGCCGGCGTTCGCCTTATGGACCTTGAACTCGCCGGTCTTCTCCTCGTAGCGCATCAGCCTGTTGTTCGGGATGTCGCTGCACACGAGGTAGCCCTCGCGCGGCAGGTACACCGGGCCCTCGGCCCAGCGCATGCCGGTGCCGACCTGCTCGAGCGTGCTGCTGTAGATGCGGTACTTCGCAAAGCTGGGGTCGAGGATCAGCACTGACGGGTCGGGATACCGCTGCTGCGGCTTGTAGGGAAACGACTGGGCGCCCGCGGCGGCGGCCACGGCGCCGAGTGCCGAGCCGGCAGCCGCTTGCAGCAGGCGACGGCGATCCATGTGCTTGTTCATTCAGTCTCCTTGGATGTTTCAGCCGTCAGCGCACGAAGGCACCGGGCGCTCAGCGGACCATGCAGGGGCGCTTGTTGTCGAAGGTCCAGTTCGGAATGAGGAACTGCATTGCCTGCGCATCGTTGCGCGCGCCCAGGCCGTGTTTCAGGTACAGCTGGTGCGCCTTCTCGACCTCGGCCATGTCGAGCTCGATGCCCAGGCCGCCGCGCGTGGGCACCTGCACGAGGCCGCCCTCGATCTGCAGCGGCGACTTCGTGAGGCGCTGGCCGTCCTGCCAGATCCAGTGCGTGTCGATGGCCGTGACCTTGCCGGGGGCCGCCGCAGCCACGTGCGTGAACATCGCGAGTGACACGTCGAAGTGGTTGTTCGAATGCGAGCCCCAGGTCAGGCCCCAGGCCTGGCACAGCTGCGCCACGCGCACCGAGCCCTGCATGGTCCAGAAGTGCGGGTCGGCCAGCGGAATGTCGACCGACTGCAGCGACAGGCTGTGCACCATCTCGCGCCAGTCGGTGGCGACCATGTTGGTGGCGGTGGGCAGGCCCGTGGCGCGGCGGAACTCGGCCATCACCTCGCGGCCCGAGAACACGCCCTCGGCGCCGCATGGGTCTTCGGCATAGGCCATCACGCCATGCAGGTCGCGGCACAGGCGGATGGCGTCGGCCAGCAGCCAGCCGCCGTTGGGGTCGAGCGTGACGCGCGCCTGCGGAAAGCGCGCGTGCAGCGCGCGGATCGCCTCGACCTCTTCCTCGCCGCGCAGCACGCCGCCCTTGAGCTTGAAGTCGGTGAAACCGTAGCGCGCATGCGTGGCCTCGGCCAGTCGCACGATGGCCTCAGGGGTCATGGCCTCTTCGTGGCGCAGGCGGAACCAGTCGTTGTCGGCGCCGGGGTCGGTCTCGTATGGCAGGTCGGTCTTGGTGCGGTCGCCCACGTAGAAGAGGTAGCCGAGCATCTGCACCGCATCGCGCTGCTGGCCTTCGCCGAGCAGCGCGGCCACGGGCACGCCCAGGTGCTGGCCCAGCAGGTCGAGCAGCGCGGCTTCGGCGGCGGTCACGGCATGGATGGTCACGCGCAGGTCGAAGGTCTGCAGGCCGCGCCCGCCGCTGTCGCGCGCGGCAAAGGCGCTGCGCATGCGGTTGAGCACGGCGTTGTGGTTGCCGATGGGCTGGCCCACGATGAGGTCGCGCGCGTCTTCAAGCGTCTGGCGGATCTTCTCGCCGCCCGGCACTTCGCCCACGCCGGTGTGGCCAGCGCTGTCGGTGAGGATCAGCAGGTTGCGCGTGAAGAACGGGCCGTGCGCGCCGCTGAGGTTCATCAGCATGCTGTCGTGGCCCGCAACGGGCACGACGCGCATGGCGGTGACGACGGGCGCGCCCGACACGACGGAGGAGGCAGCGGATTCAGGAGAGGTCATCTTCGGGCTCGGTGGCTCAGTCTGCGGTGATGTGGCGGGTGTCGATCAATGTCTTCCATCGCGCCCACTCGCGCAACTGGAAGGCGGTGAAGTCCTCGGGCGTGCTGGCGACGATTTCCAGGCCCTGGTCGAGCATGCGCTTCTTGGTCTCGGGGTCCTGCATGGCGGCGATGACCGCATCGCTCAGCTTCTTCTTCGTGGCGGGTGGCAGGCCCTTCGGTGCGGCCATGCCTTGCCACGAATAGACCTCGGCGCCCTTCACGCCGGCTTCGGCGAGCGTGGGCACGTCGGGCAGCACGGGCGAGCGCTTGTCGCCGGTGACGGCAATCGCGCGCAGCTTGCCGGCGCGGATGTGCGGCAGCACAGCGTTCACGTTCTGGAACGAGAAATCGACCTGGTTGCCCAGCAGGTCGTTCACCGCCGGCGCGCCGCCCTTGTAGGGCACGTGCACGCCTTCGGTCTTCGATTGCTGCCAGAAGAGTTCGGCCGACAGGTGGTCGGACGAGCCGTTGCCCGAACTCGCGAACGAGACCTTGCCGGGCGTCTTGCGCAACAGCGCGAGCACGTCGGCCACGCTGCGCTCGGGCCGCGCGACATTCGCCACGAGCACGTTGGGCGCCTGCACGGGCACGCTGATGTAGTCGAAGTCCTTGGTGGCGTCGTAGGGCACGCCCTTTTGCAGATGCGGTGTGACGACGAAGGCGCCGAGCGACGACACCAGCAGCGTGTAGCCGTCGGGCAGTGCGCGCTTCACGAAGCCGGTGCCGATGGTGCCGGTGGCACCGGGCCGGTTGTCGACCACGAAGCTGCCGCCGAGCTTGCCCTGCAGCTGCTGCGCCAGCGCGCGCGCCACCATGTCGGTGGAGCCGCCGGCCGGGAACGGCACGATGATCGTCACGGGTTTCTGCTGCGGCCATGCATCGGCCTGGGCCGAAGCGTGCAGCGGCGACAGCAGCGCGGTGGCGGCGAGCGCGAGGCCCGTCGCCAGGAATTGCGTTCTCTTCATGCGCGGTGGTCCGATCAGGAAGGAAGGCGCACAGCCTGGCGCGCGAGCAGCTTCCATTCGCCGCCCTGCTTCTGCCAGACGCCAAGGATCTTCAGCGCGACCTTGCCGGGCTTGCCTGAGTCGTTGGTGTCGGCCGTGAGCGTGTGGCGCACGATGGCGGTGTTTCCGTCGACGACCTTGATGGTCTGGTCGGTGATCGCGATGGTCACGAAGTCCGACTTGCGGTCGAGCAGGTCGGCGATGAAGCTGGCCTGCGTGTCGACCTTGCCGCCCGAATGGCCGTAGCTCAGGTCGTCGGCCACCAGTGCGCGCAGCGCGGCGGGCGTCGGGTCGACCATGGCGACGCGCAGCCGCTCGGCGGCCGCCGCAACTGCGGGTTCGGCCGCTGCGCCGCTGCTGCTGCCACCGCTGGCGGCACAACCCGCGAACACGGCGGTCGCTGCGGCGGCGAGCAGGAATTTTCTGATGAGCATGTCGTTGTCTCCTGTTTGTTTTGTGGTGCGGTCGACTGCGATCAGTGCCGGCTTACTGCGGGCCGAGCGTGTCGATGAGCGCCTTCAGTGCGTCCATCTCGTCGGGCTTCAGGTCGGTCAGCGGCGCGCGCACGGGGCCGGCGTCGTGGCCGACGAGCTTGGCGCCCGCCTTCACGATGCTCACGGCATAGCCGGGCACGCGGTTGCGCAGTTCCAGGTAGGGCATGAAGAAGTTCTTCAGCAGGCGGTGCTGGGTGGCCATGTCGTCGTTCGCGACCGCGTGATAGAAGTCCATCGCCGTCTTCGGGATGAAGTTGAAGACCGCCGACGAGTACACGGGCGTGCCCATTGCCTTGTAGGCGGCGGCATAGACCTCGGCCGTGGGCAGACCGCCCAGGTAGGCGAAACGGTCGCCCATCTTCTGGAAGATCGCGACCATCGCCTCGATGTCGCCCACGCCGTCCTTGAAGCCGACGAGGTTCGGGTTGCGCTCGGCCAGGCGGGCCAGCGTGTCGGGCTTGAGGCGGCTCGAGGCGCGGTTGTAGACGATCACGCCGAACTTCACGCTCTTGCACACGGCCTCGACGTGCGCGGCCAGGCCTTCCTGGCCGGCTTCGGTGAGGTAGTGCGGCAGCAGCAGGATGCCGTGCGCGCCGGCCTTCTCTGCCGCTTGCGCGCATTGAATGGCGAAGCGCGTCGGGCCGCCGGCGCCGGCAATGATCGGCACCACGCCGCGGCAGGTGTCGACCGCGGTCTGGATGATGCCGGGGTACTCGTCACCGGTCAGCGAGAAGAATTCGCCCGTGCCGCCGGCAGCAAACAGCGCGCTCGCACCGTAGGGCGCCAGCCATTCGAGGCGCTCGATGTAGCCCTTCTTGTTGAAGTCGCCGTTGCCGTCGAAGTCGGTCAGCGGGAACGAGAGCAGGCCGGAGCCCATGATGGTCTTGAGTTCTTGCGGGTTCATCGGAAGTCGTCCAGTGAAAAAAGAGAAATGAGGAAAAGAGAAAAGAAGAAGGGGCCGCTCAGTCGAGCTTGAGATTGGCCTGCTGGATCACTTGCGCCCAGCGCGCGCGCTCCTTGGCGAAGAACTGGTCCTGCTCGGGCGCGGTCATGGTCACGACCTCGGCGCCCTGCCCCGCAAGGCGCGCCCGGATGTCGGGCGTGCGGATGATGCGGACCAGTTCCTTGTTGAGCCGGGCGATCACCGCGTCAGGGGTGCCGCGCGCCGCGACCATGCCCTGCCATGTGCCCGACTCGTAGCCGGGAACGCCCTGCTCCGCGATGGTCGGCACGCTGCCGATCAGCGGCATGCGCGTCGACTTCGACACGGCGATGAGCTTGAGCTTGCCGCTTTGCACATGCGGGTAGGTGGCCAGCATGCCGTTCATGAGCACCTGCGTCTGGCCCGCGACGGTGTCGAGCACGGCCTGCACGCCGCCCTTGTAGGGCACGTACTCCCACTTGGCGCCGCTCTTGCGCTGCAACTCGACGCCGGCCAGGTGCGCGGTGCTGCCGCTGGCAGTGACGGCGAAGTTGAGGTCGCTCTTCTTCGACAACTCGACCAGCTCCTTCAGCGTGTTGGCCTGCACCGACGGGTGCACCACCAGCAGGTGCGGCGAGTACGCCAGCATGGCCACGCTGCGCAGGTCCTTCGACGGATCGAACGGCAGCTTGGGGTACAGCGACGGGCTGATGGCCAGCGCGCCGAGGTCGCACAGCATGAGCGTGTGGCCGTCGGCCGGCGCCTTGGCCAGCATGTCGGCGCCGAGGTTGCCGTTGGCGCCCGCACGGTTCTCGATGACCACGGGCTGGCCCAGCGCCTCGGACAGCGGCTGGCCGATGGCGCGCGCAATGATGTCCGACGAGCCGCCCGGCGGGTACGGCACGATGAGACGGATGGGCTTGGAAGGCCAGGTGCCGCCCGCCCCTTGCGCAAACGCGTGCAAGGGCAGGCTGGCGGCCAGTGTGGTGGCGAGGGCGGCGCCGAGCGCGCCGCGTCGGTTGACGGTCATGGGGGCTGTCTCCTGAGGTTCGATGCAGGCATGCGGGGCCGCGATGGCGCTGCATGTTATCAGTCATCGTACAACTAGAAAATCAGCTTGTCCAGACTTGAGCCCCGAAAACCCGGGGCGAACTCAGCGCGAAGGGGTGTTGTCGGACGAGGCGGTGCCGTGGCCGGCCGCTTCCGCCCTGGCTTTCTGTTGTTGCGCGGCTTCCTGCGCCATGCGCAGCCGCTCGCGGCTGTTGGTCAGGTGAATGCGCATCGCGGCACGTGCCGACTCGGGGTCGCGGCGCGCGATGGCCGCGTAGATTTCCTCGTGCTCGCGGTTCACGCGGCTCAGGTAGCTGCCGTCCTGCACGCGGATCGCGCTGATGCGCGTGCGCGGGATGATCGTCGTGCCCAGGTGCCGCATGATGTCGGCGAAGTAGGGGTTGCCGGTCGACTGCGCGATCTCCAGGTGGAAGGCGAAGTCGGGTCCCACGGTGTCGCCGCCCACCTTGACGTTCTGCTCGAACGCGTCGAGCGCCTGGCGCATCGCGACCAGCTGCTCGTCGGTGCGCCGGCTCGCGGCCAGCCCGGCGGATTCGGTCTCCAGGCTGATGCGCAGCTCGAGCACGGCGAGCACGTCGACCGAGGTCGCGATCTCGCCGGGATCGAGGCGGAACACCCCGCCCATGCCGCCCGGGCGCGGCTGCAGCACGAAGGTGCCCACGCCGTGCAGCGTCTCGACCAGCCCGCCCGCCTGCAGCTTGGACAGCGCCTCGCGCACCACGGTGCGGCTCACGCCGTAGGCCTGCATGATGGCCGACTCGGTCGGCAGCTTGTCGCCGGGGCGCAGCGACTGGCTGCGGATCTTCTCGCCCAGGTCTTCCACCAGCCCGTTCGCCAGGCCGCGCGCGCGCTGGCGCGGCCGCCCCACGAAAGCGGCGTTGCCCGCCGGGTTGTCAGCGGTCGTTGTCTGAACTTCGGGATTACCCGCAGTCGTTGAGGCCATGACGACGATCATAATCCCCTCACAGTTGTACGACAACAGATAACTTATCACCTAAAAACGGTGACGACGTTGTCCACCTCCTCTGCTTCCCCTCACACATCCGAAGACATGTCGACGCCTGAAGCCCCCTCCCCCCAGCTCGGCCGCCTGCTGCTGACCGGCGCCGCCGGCGGCCTGGGCCGCGTGCTGCGCGAACGGCTCGCGCCTTTTGCGAACGTGATCCGCCTTTCCGACATCGCCGACATCGCGCCGACCACGGGCGCGCATGAAGAAGTCGTGCCCTGCGACCTGTCCGACAAGGCCGCGGTCGATGCGCTGGTCGCCGGCTGCGACGCCATCGCCCATTTCGGCGGCGTGTCGGTCGAGCGCCCTTTCGAAGAAGTGCTCGAAGCCAACATCAAGGGCGTGTTCAACCTGTATGAAGCCGCGCGCCGCCACGGCGTGAAGCGCGTGGTGTTCGCCAGCTCGAACCACGTGATCGGCTTCTACAAGCAGGACGAGCACATCGACGCGCACGCCGCGCGCCGGCCCGACGGCTACTACGGCCTGTCGAAATCCTTCGGCGAGGACATGGCGCAGTTCTACTTCGACCGCTGGGGCATCGAGACGGTGAGCATCCGCATCGGCTCGTCGTTCCCCGAGCCGCTCAACCGCCGCATGATGAGCACCTGGCTCAGCTACCGCGACCTCACGACGCTGATCCAGAAGTCGCTCTTCACGCCCGACGTGAAGCACACGGTGGTCTACGGCATGTCGGCCAACCGCGACCTGTGGTGGGACAACGCCGCCGCCGCGCACCTGGGCTTCGTGCCACAAGACAGCTCCGAGGTGTTCCGCGACAAGGTCGAGGCACAGCCGAAGGTGGCGCCCACCGATCCGAACGCCATCTACCAGGGCGGCGCCTTCACCGCACAAGGCCCGTTCGGCGACTGAACGGGCCGCACCGCATGCAAGCCGAACTCGTTCTCGACGCGCGCAACGGCACGGGCGAAAGCCCGGTGTGGCTGGCCGCGCAGCAGGCGCTGTACTGGGTCGACATTCCCGCGCGCACGCTCAACCGCTGGCACGCCGGCGAAGGCCATGCGCAGTGGCGCGCCGACGAAATGATCGCCTGCATCGCACCGCGCGCCGACCGGCCCGGCGAATGGATCGCCGGCATGGAAAGCGGCCTGTTCTCGCTGCGCGAGCGCACCGACGGCACGCTCGCGGCCACGCCGCTCGCCCCGGTGGCGCACGCCGCGCCGGGCATGCGCTTCAACGACGGCCGCTGCGACCGGCAGGGCCGCTTCTGGGCCGGCACGATGTTGCTGGACATGGCCGCGGGCGCGCGCGTCGGCCGCCTGTACCGCCACGGCCCCGGCGACGACGGCGCGGCCTTGCAGCTGGACGACCTGATCGTGCCCAACGGCCTGGCCTTCAGCCCCGACGGCCGCACGATGTACCTGTCGGACTCGCACCCGAGCGTGCAGGCCGTCTGGGCCTTCGACTACGACACCGACACCGGCACGCCGAGCAACCGGCGCCTGTTCGTCGACATGAATCCCCTGCCCGGCCGCCCCGACGGCGCGGCGATGGACGTCGACGGCTGCTACTGGATCTGCGGCAACGACGCCGGCCTGGTGCACCGCTTCACGCCCGACGGCCGGCTCGACCGCTCGCTCGCCGTGCCGGTGAAGAAGCCCGCCATGTGCGCCTTCGGCGGCGCGAACCTCGACACGCTGTTCGTCACCTCGATCCGCCCCAGCGGCATCGACCTGTCGGACCAGCCGCTGGCCGGCGGCGTGTTCGCGCTGCGCCCCGGCGTGGCGGGCGTGCCCGAGCCGGCCTTCGGCGGCTGACCCTTTTCTTTTTTATTGACGACAACCACCAAGAGGACGAGACAAATGAAGCTCTACAAGACACTCATCGCACTTGCTGCCGGCGCGGCGGCCGCGTTGACCACGCTGGCTGCCGGCGCCACCGAGTTCCGCTCGGCCGACATCCACCCCGACGACTACCCCACCGTGACCGCCGTGAAGTTCATGAGCGAACGGCTCAAGGCGCTGTCCGGGGGCAAGCACAGCATCAAGGTCTTCAACAACAGCGCGCTCGGCAACGAGAAGGACACGATCGAGCAGACCAAGATCGGCGCGCTGCAGATGGTGCGCGTGAACATCGCGCCCATGAACAACATCTGCCCCGAAACGCAGGTGCCGACCATGCCCTTCCTGTTCCGTTCGGTCGAACACCTGCACAAGGTGCTCGACGGCCCGGTCGGCGAAGAGATTTTGAAGTCGTGCGAGAAGCAGGGCTTCGTGGGTCTGGCCTACTACGACAGCGGCGCGCGCTCGATGTTCACGGCCAAGAAGCCGGTGCGCAACTTCGCCGACATGAAGGGCCTGAAGGTGCGCGTGCAGCAGTCCGACCTGTGGGTGTCGATGCTCGAGGCCATGGGCGCCAACGCCACGCCGATGCCGATGGGCGAGGTCTACACGGGCCTGAAGACCGGCCTCATCGACGCCGCCGAAAACAACTACCCCACCTACGAAAGCGCGCGCGCCTTCGAGGTCGCCAAGTACTACAGCAAGACCGAGCACTCGATGGCGCCCGAGATGCTGCTGTTCTCCAAGCGCGCGTGGGACAAGCTCTCCGCCGAAGAGCAAGGCTGGCTGCGCCAGGCCGCCAAGGAATCGGTGCCCTACATGCGCAAGCAGTGGCAGGAGCGTGAAGTGAAGTCGCTGGCCACGGTGAAGGCCGGCGGCGCCGAGATCATCGACGTCGACAAGGCCCCGTTCCAGGCCGCGATGAAGCCGGTGTACGACAAGTTCATCACGGACGCGAAGCTCAAGGACCTCGTGAAGCGCGTCCAGGACACGAAGTAAACAGGGCTCGCCCCCAGGCTTCGCGCACTTCGTGACCCTGCGCCCCTGCCGGGGGCCACGAAGGGGCGGAGCCTCTCCATTTTTCGCGCTGGAAATATGTACACCAAACTTTGCCGCACGCTCGCCCGTGCCTGCATGTGGTTGGGCATCCTCGGTCTCGTCGCGGTGATCTGCGCCGTGAGCTGGCAGGTGTTCGGCCGCTACGTGCTCAACAACACCCCCACCTGGGCCGAGAGCCTCGCGCTGCTGCTGGTGCTCTACGTGACCATGCTGGGCGTGGCCGTGGGCGTGCGCGATGCGGGCCACATCGGACTCGAATCGTTCCTCGTGCTCGCGCCCGACTGGCTGCGCCTGAAGATGGAATACCTCATCCACGCGCTGATCCTGCTGTTCGGCCTGGCCATGGCCTGGAACTGCGCCTCGCTCGCCGAATCGGTGTGGGACTACCGCCTGCCCACGCTGTGGATTTCCGAAGGCTGGAAGTACGTGCCCGCCGCCGTGTCGGGCGTCCTCATCGTGATGTTCTCCATCGAACACATCATCGCGCTCGCCCAAGGCCGCGAAGTCGAACCCGCCTGGGGCTGAACCTCATCATGACGACCCCTCTTCTCATTCTCTGCCTCTCGTTCACGCTGTTCCTGCTGCTCGGCGTGCCGGTGGCGTTCTCGATCGGCCTGTCGGCCCTGGCCACGCTGCTGTACGAAGGCCTGCCGCTCGCGGTGGGCTTCCAGCAGATGACCTCGGGCATGGGCATCTTCTCGTTCCTGGCCATTCCCTTCTTCATCTTCGCCGGCGAGCTCATGCTCTACGGCGGCATCGCGGACCGCATCGTCAACTTCGCGCGCAACCTCGTGGGCCACGTGCGCGGCGGCCTCGGCATGTCGAACGTGGTGGCCTGCACCCTGTTCGGCGGCGTCTCGGGCTCGCCCGTGGCGGACGTCTCGGCCATGGGCGCCGTGATGATCCCGATGATGAAGAAGGAGGGCTACCACGCCGACTACGCGGTCAACGTGACGACGCACGCGGCCCTGGTCGGTGCGCTCATGCCGACGAGCCACAACCTCATCATCTATTCGCTCGCAGCGGGCGGCAAGGTGTCGATTGCGGCGCTGATCCTGGCGGCGCTGCTGCCGGCGGCCGTGCTCACCATCAGCAACCTCGCGGCGGCCTACCTCGTGGCCGTGAAGCGCGGCTACCCCGCCGGCAAGTTTCCCGGCTGGGAGATCGTGGCGCGTTCGTTCGCAGCGGCGCTGCCGGGCCTGTTCATCGTGGTGCTGATCCTCGGCGGCATCCTGTCGGGCATCTTCACGGCGACCGAATCGGCGGCGGTGGCGGTGCTCTATGCGCTGGCACTCACGATCTTCGTGTACCGCACGCTGAAGTGGGAGCACTTCATCAAGGCCGCCTCGAAGGCTGTGCGCACCACGGGCGTGATCCTGCTGCTCATCGGCATCTCGAGCACCTTCGGCTACCTCATCAGCCTGTACGGCGTGGCCGAACTCACGGGCCAGATGCTGTCGCAGGTGACGACCACGCCGTGGATGATCTTCCTGCTCATCAACATCATCCTGTTCGTGCTGGGCACCTTCCTGGACATGGCCGCGACGATCCTGCTGTGCACGCCGATCTTCCTGCCCATTGCACAGCAGTACGGCATGACCTCGGTGCAGTTCGGCGTGGTGATGCTCATCAACTGCGCGCTCGGCCTGAACACGCCGCCGGTGGGCACCACGCAGTTCGTCGGCTGTGCCATCGGCGGGGTGTCGGTGGGCACGGTGATGCGCACGATCTGGCCCTTCTATGGCGCATTGATCTTTGCGCTCGGGGTCGTTACCTTTGTTCCCGCGTTTTCCACCTGGCTGCCCGGCCTGTTCATGGTCGTGAAGTAAAGACAGAAGAAAGGGCCTCCCGATGGCCGATGCGAACACCCGACCGCCGCTGTACATCCGCATCCACGCGGCCGACAACGTCGCCATCGTTGCGAACGACGGCGGCCTGAAGGCCCGCACGGCCTTCGACGACGGCCTGGTGCTGGTCGACACCGTGCCCCAGGGCCACAAGGTCGCGCTCGCCGACCTGGCCGAAGGCGACGCCATCCGCCGCTACAACGTGGTGATCGGCTACGCGCTCAAGGCGCTGCCGCGCGGCAGCTGGGTGCACGAGCGCGTGATGCGCATGCCGGTCGCACCCGAGCTCGACGGCCTGCCCATCGCCACGGTCAAGCCCCCTGCCCTGCCGCCGCTCGAGGGCTACACCTTCGAGGGCTACCGCAACGCCGACGGCTCGGTGGGCACGCGCAACATCCTCGCGATCACGCAGACCGTGCAGTGCGTGGCGGGCGTGACCGAGTTCGCCGTGCAGCGCATCAAGGCCGAGCTGCTGCCGAAGTACCCGAATGTCGACGACGTGGTGGCGCTCGAGCACAGCTACGGCTGCGGCGTCGCCATCGACGCGCCCGACGCCATCGTGCCGATCCGCACCTTGCGCAACATTAGCCTCAACCCGAATTTCGGCGGCGAGGTGATGGTGGTGAGCCTGGGCTGCGAGAAGCTGCAGCCCGAGCGGCTGCTGCCGCCCGGCACCATCCCCATCGCCGACCAGCGCGGTGCGCCCGCCGACGACCTCGACGTGGTCTGCCTGCAGGACGACGCGCACGTCGGCTTCATGTCGATGATCGATTCGGTGATGCGCCAGGCCGAGACGCACCTCACGCGCCTCAACAAACGCCGGCGAGAAACCGTGCCCGCGAGCGAACTCGTCGTGGGCGTGCAGTGCGGCGGCAGCGACGCCTTCTCGGGCGTCACCGCCAACCCGGCCGTGGGCTTTTGCACCGACCTGCTGGTGCGCGCAGGCGCCACCGTGATGTTCTCGGAAGTCACCGAGGTGCGCGACGGCATCGACCAGCTCACCTCGCGCGCGGCCACGCCCGAAGTGGCCGACGCCATGATCCGCGAGATGGCCTGGTACGACGCCTACCTCGACAAGGGCCGCGTCGACCGCAGCGCCAACACCACGCCGGGCAACAAGAAAGGCGGGCTGTCGAACATCGTCGAGAAGGCGATGGGCTCGATCGTCAAGTCGGGCTCGGCGCCGATCACCGGCGTGCTCGCGCCCGGCGAGAAGGTAAAGCAGAAGGGCCTGATCTACGCCGCCACACCGGCCAGCGACTTCATCTGCGGCACGCTGCAGCTGGCGGCCGGCATGAACCTGCACGTGTTCACCACCGGCCGCGGCACGCCCTACGGGCTGGCCGAGGTGCCGGTGATCAAGGTCGCCACGCGCAGCGACCTCGCGCGCCGCTGGCACGACCTGATGGACGTGAACGCGGGCCGCATCGCCGACGGCGAGGCCAGCATCGAGGACATCGGCTGGGAGATGTTCCGCCTGATGCTCGACGTGGCCAGCGGCCGCAAGAAGACCTGGGCCGAGCACTGGAAGCTGCACAACGCGCTGGTGCTGTTCAACCCGGCACCGGTCACCTGATCGAACCACCCTCACGGAGCACAGCCATGGAAGACCTCAAGGACAAGACCGCCCTCGTCACCGGCGCCAGCACCGGCATCGGCGCCGCGGTGGCCATCGCCTTTGCCGCGCGCGGCATGCGCGTGGCCGTGCACTACAACAGCTCGGCCGAGGCGGCGACCCGCGTGGTCGACACCATCCGCGCCGCCGGCGGCACGGCCTTCGCGCTGCAGGCCGACGTGCGCGACACCGCCGCGATCCGCGCCTGCGTGCAGGAAACCACGGCGCAGTTCGGCCGTATCGACGTGCTGGTGAACAACGCCGGCAGCCTGGTCAAGCGCATGCCCATCGCCGAGTTCGACGATGCGCTGTTCGACGAGGTGATGCACATCAACGCGCGCTCGGTGCTGGCCTTCTGCCGCGAGGCCGTGCCGCAGATGCGCAAGCAAGGCGGCGGCGCCATCATCAACGTGACCTCGGTGGCCGCGCGCACCGGCGGCGGGCCCGGCGCCTACCTGTATGCGGGCGCCAAGGGCTTCGTGAGCACCGCGACACACGGCCTGGCACGGGAACTCGTGGGCGACCGCATCCGCGTGAACGCAGTGGCGCCGGGCGTGATCCAGACGCCGTTCCAGGACCGCTTCTCGACGCCCGCGATGCTCGAGACCTTCAGGACCGGCATCCCGATGGGGCGCCTGGGCACGGCCGACGAATGCGTGGGCGCCTTCCTGTACCTCGCCTCCGAGCAGCTCTCGGGCTACGTGACCGGGCAGGTGCTCGAAGTGAACGGCGGGCAGTACATGCCCTGACGCACTCCCCCGCCTTCTCGGCACAACAGATCAACAACGGAGACAGAGACACCATGCAAAGAAGCCAGTTCGTCCGCGGCCTTGCCGCCCTTTCGGCCACCGCCGCCCTCTCGCTCGGCCTGGCCGCGCCCGCCGCGGCGCAAGCCAACGACTTCCCGAACCGCACCATCGAGCTGCTCGTGCCCTACCAACCCGGCGGCGGCACCGACGGGCTGGCGCGCGCGTTCTCGGAGGCGAGCCGAAAGCACATCTCGCAGAGCATCGTGATCGTCAACCGCCCCGGCGCGGGCGGCGCCATCGGCTGGACCGAGGTGATCAACGCCAAGCCCGACGGCTACAAGCTCGCGGTGCTCACCGTGGAACTGCTCACGCTGCCGCACCTGGGCCTGGCCAAGTTCAACTACGACGACTTCCAGCCCATTGCGCAGCTCAACGCCGACCCGGCCGCGATCACCGTGAAGGCCGATGCGCCGTGGAACACCATCGAAGAGTTCCTCGCCGCCGCAAAGAAGTCGCCCGAGAGCATCCGCGTGGGCAACTCGGGCAACGGCTCGATCTGGCACCTGGCCGCCGCCGCGCTCGAAGACAAGACCGGCACCAAGTTCGGCCACATCCCGTTCCAGGGCGCCGCGCCCGCCGTGCTGGCGCTGCTGGGCGGCCACATCGAGGCGGTGGCCGTGAGCCCCGCCGAAGTCACGACGCACGTGCAGGGCGGCAAGCTCAAGGTGCTGATGGTGATGGCCGACAAGCGCGTGAAGGGCTTCGAGAAGATCCCGACCGCGAAGGAGCGCGGCATCGACCTGTCGATCGGCACGTGGCGCGGCCTGGGCGCGCCGAAGAACACGCCGCCCGAAGTGATGGCCAAGCTGCGCGAGATCACCGCCAAGACCGCCGCCGAGCCGCTCATGCACGAGGTGATGGACAAGCAGAACCTGGGCTACGTCTACACCGACGGCGCGGTGTTCAAGGAAACGCTGGCCAAGGACAACGCCTACTTCAAGGCGCTGATCACCAAGCTGAACATCAAGCCGTGAACGCGACACGACAAGGAGACACCGCCATGCAACGTCGCACATTGATCCAGTCCGCCCTCGCCGCCTCGCTGGCGGCGGCCCTGCCTGCCGCCTTCGCACAAGGCGGCACCACCTGGCCTACGGGCAAGGCCATCACCTACCTCGTGCCCTTTCCCGCGGGCGGCACCACCGACGTGCTGGGCCGGCTCATCGGGCAGAAGCTCGGCACCGTGCTGGGCACGAGCGTGATCATCGACAACAAGGGCGGCGCCGGCGGCAGCGTGGGCTCCGAGATCGGCGCACGCGCCGCGCCCGACGGCTTCACGCTGGTGGGCGGCACGATCAGCTCGCACGCGATCAACGTGAGCCTGTACCCCAAGCTCGCCTACGACCCGCAGAAGTCGTTCGCGCCTGTGACGCTCATCGGCACCAACCCCGTGGTGCTGGTCGTGAACCAGGCCAGCCCCTACAAGACGCTGAAGGACGTGATCGCCGCGAGCAAGGCCAAGGCCGGCGGCCTCTCGTCGGCCTCGGCGGGCACGGGCACCTCGCAGCACCTGGCGCTGGAGCTGATGGGCTACAAGTCGGGCGTGAAGTTCACGCACATCCCTTACAAGGGCAGCGGCCCGGCGATCCAGGACGTGATCGGCGGCCAGGTCGACATGATGTTCGACACCACCGTGGTGGCCGGCCCGCACATCCAGAGCGGCAAGCTGCGCGCCATCGCGGTCACCTCGGCCAAGCGCCTGGCCTCGATGCCCGACGTGCCCACGGTCGCCGAATCGGGCGTGCCCGGCCTGCAGGACTTTGAAGTAGTGTCGTGGCAGGCGATCTTCGTGCCCGCCGGCGTGCCCGCTCCCGTGGTCGAGCGCCTGCACACCGAGATCCGCAAGATCCTCGCGACGCCCGAGATGCAGGACAAGCTCAAGGGCTTCGGGATGGAACCCGCCGATATGACGACCGCGCAGATCGCCGCCTTCCAGAAAACGGAAGTGGAGAAGTGGGCGCAAGTGATCAAGGCCGCGGGCATCAAGGCCGACTGACCTCCCCCCAGCAGCGACGGCACCCGACAGCCTCCACACCCCGACAAGCGCCTGGTGGGCGGTGTGGTGCGGGCGGCCCCTCTGTGCCGCCGAGGCGCACAGCGTTTCGCGGATCAGGGCTCGCAGCTGTTTGAGCGAAGCGAGTTCTGCGAGCCCCCGCGAAACGCGAGCACCGCAGGGCAGCCGCGAAGCGGCCGGCACAGTGGGGCCGCCCGCGCCGCGCCGCCCGCCGGGCGCGTGCCCGCAAAGAGCGCCCGTCCTCTCGAACCAAGGGAAGCTGCCTACGCCCCCGAGAAGAAGCGCTTTATAGAATGCCCGTCCGATTCCGCATTCCAGGCCTTTCACAACGTGTCCGATCGCTCCGCAGTTCTGCCCCAATACCTGTTCCCCAAGCAGGCCCTGACCAATTTCGCCGGCTGGGTCGCAGGCAAGGAACGAGGCGCGGTCACCACCTGGATCATTCGCCGCTTCGTTGCCAAGTACAACGTCGACATGGGCGAAGCGCTCGAGTCCGACATCCATCACTACAAGAGCTTCAACCAGTTCTTCACGCGCGCCCTCAAGCCCGGCATGCGCCCGCTCGCACAGGCCGACCTCGTGTGCCCCGTGGACGGCGCCATCAGCCAGTTCGGTGCCATCGAGGGCGACCAGATCTTCCAGGCCAAGGGCCACAACTACACGACCACCGCGCTGGTCGGCGGCGACGCCGCGCTGGCCGCCAAGTTCGCGCACGGCAGCTTTGCCACGCTGTACCTGAGCCCCAAGGACTACCACCGCATCCACATGCCCTGCGACGGACGGCTGGTGCGCATGATCCACGTGCCCGGCGACCTGTTCTCGGTCAACCCGACCACCGCGCGCGGCGTGCCCGGCCTGTTCGCACGCAACGAACGCGTGGTGTGCGTCTTCGAATCGGCCAACGGCCCCTTCGTGCTCGTGCTGGTGGGCGCCACCATCGTCGGCAGCATGGCCACCGTGTGGCACGGCGTGGTCAATCCGCCGCGCGTGGGCGAGCTGCGCGAGTGGCACTACAACGACCAGCAGATCGACATCAAGAAGGGCGACGAGATGGGCCGGTTCTTGCTCGGCTCCACCGTCGTCATGCTGTTTCCGGCGCCCGCGCTGGCCTTCAACCCGGACTGGTCGCCCACCCGCGCGATCCGCCTGGGCGAAGCCATGGCCAACTACGCCTGATTTGTGAAGCTTTGTCTCGAAACCCGCATGCTGCATGCCTGTACAGCTATAAAACCAGTAGCATCCTGATCCTTCGCGCTATAGTCGTCGGCCAGCCAGACGGTCCATGACGACCAATCACAAACAAGAGTGCGCCGCCCCGGCCCGCCCCCGGCCGACGGTCCGCCCAGCTTCGAGGAGATGATGTCGATGAGTACCAAGGAAAACGCAGCCATCAGCCAGTTGCTCGCCCTGCTCGAAGCCCGCTATGCGCTGCGTGTGCTGTGGGCCTTGCGCGACGGCCATGCCCAGACCTTCCGGCTGCTGCAGGACAGCGTCGGCGGCATCACTCCCAACACCCTCAACACCCGCATCAAGGAGCTGCGCGAAGCCGGCGTCGTGAGCCACGGCAGCGACGGCTATTGCCTCACGCTGAGCGGACAAGACCTGCTCAAGCGCCTGTCCGACCTGCAGGCCTTCGCCGCCAAATGGCAGCTGGGGCAGAGCAAGAAGGCCGCGGGGCCCGCCGCCGCGCAGCCCGCATCGGCCGAGGCATCCTCGCCCGCGGCACCCGCTGCGCCGGCGCCTTCCGCCCCCGACACAGCACCTCCCGCAACCACGCCGCCCGGCTCCGACAGCCAGGGCTGAAGCGGGGGTCCGCCGGGCCTCGGTAAACTCCGCGCCTCCGATTCCTCTCCCATTTCATCGACGCAAGGAGCGTTTCCCATGCCCACCACCCCCTCCGGCCTGCAATACGAAGACACCGAAGTCGGCACCGGCGCCGAAGCCAAGGCCGGCCACCACGTGCACGTGCACTACACGGGCTGGCTCTTCAACGACGGCGTGCAAGGCGCCAAGTTCGACTCCAGCCGCGACCGCAACGACCCCTTCGCGTTCTCGCTGGGCGCCGGCCAGGTCATCAAGGGCTGGGACGAAGGCGTCGCCGGCATGAAGATCGGCGGCAAGCGCACGCTGATCATCCCCGCCGCGCTGGGCTACGGTGCCCGCGGCGCCGGCGGCGTGATCCCCCCGAACGCCACCCTGAAGTTCGACGTCGAGCTCCTCGACGCACACTGAGGCTCGCCCCCAGGCTGCGCGGCACTTCGTGTCCGCTTCGCCAACCCCCTACCGGGGGCGACACCTGAGGCCCGGCGAAGCCGGTTCCTCGGTGTCTCTCGCGAAAGCCACTTCGCCCCCCTCTTGCGGCCGCTTTGGCCGCATTTTTACGCTTGAAAAGCCCTAGAGCAGCCCCAAGTGGCTGGCTGTGTTTGTTTTCCGGCGCACGCCGGTTCTTTGAAAAATGTCTGACCCGCAACAATCCGCACAGAATTCTCAAATGCTGCAAGGCGAGCCCAGTCCCGAAGAACTGGAGGCCGCGCAAGCCGCCAACGAAGCCGAGGCGCTCGACGCCCTGGCCGTGGCGCAAGGCGAACTGGCTGCCCTTCAGACCAAGAATGCCGAGTTGGCCGACCAGTACCTGCGCGCCCAGGCCGACGTGCAGAACGCCCGCCGCCGCGCCGACGACGAGATCACCAAGGCCCGCAAGTTCGCGGTCGAAGCCTTTGCTGAGAGCCTGCTGCCGGTGACCGACAGCCTCGAAGCCGGCCTGGCCGTCAAGGACGCCACGCCCGAGCAGATCCGTGAAGGCGCCGAAGCCACGCTGCGCCAGCTCAAGAGCGCGCTCGAACGCAACAAGGTGATCGAAGTGGCCCCCGCTGCCGGCGACAAGTTCGACCCGCACCTGCACCAGGCCATCTCGATGGTGCCCGCCGACCAGGACGCCAACACCGTGGTGGGCCTGCTGCAAAAGGGCTACACGATCAACGAGCGCGTGCTGCGCCCGGCGCTGGTCACCGTGGCCGCCCCGAAGTAAATCGGCACTGCCCCACAAGATTCCCACAGGAAATCCCCGCGTCGTCCCTTGAATCGCACCGGGTTATCCACAAGTTCATAACAACATATTTTTCCGAATTTCAGGAGTAAGAACATGGCAAAGATCATCGGCATCGACCTCGGCACCACCAACTCGTGCGTGTCGATCATGGAAGGCAACACCACGCGTGTGATCGAGAACTCGGAAGGTGCGCGCACCACGCCGTCGATCGTCGCGTACCAGGAAGACGGTGAAGTCTTGGTCGGTGCCTCGGCCAAGCGCCAGGCCGTCACCAACCCCAAGAACACGCTGTACGCGATCAAGCGCCTGATCGGCCGCAAGTTCGAGGAAAAGGAAGTCCAGAAGGACATCGACCTGATGCCCTACACCATCGCCAAGGCCGACAACGGCGACGCATGGGTGGAAGTGCGCGGCAAGAAGATGGCCCCGCAGCAGGTCAGCGCCGACATCCTGCGCAAGATGAAGAAGACCGCCGAAGACTACCTCGGCGAAGCCGTGACCGAAGCCGTGATCACGGTGCCGGCCTACTTCAACGACGCACAGCGCCAAGCCACCAAGGACGCCGGCCGCATCGCGGGCCTGGACGTCAAGCGCATCATCAACGAACCCACCGCTGCTGCCCTGGCCTTCGGCCTGGACAAGCAGGACAAGGCCGACCGCAAGATCGCCGTGTATGACCTGGGCGGCGGCACCTTCGACGTGTCGATCATCGAGATCGCGGACGTCGACGGCGAGAAGCAGTTCGAAGTGCTGTCGACCAACGGCGACACCTTCCTGGGCGGCGAAGACTTCGACCAGCGCATCATCGACTACATCATCGGCGAGTTCAAAAAGGAACAAGGCGTCGACCTGAGCAAGGACGTGCTGGCCCTGCAGCGCCTGAAGGAAGCCGCTGAAAAGGCCAAGATCGAGCTGTCGAACAGCGCGCAGACCGACATCAACCTGCCGTACATCACGGCCGATGCCACCGGTCCGAAGCACCTGAACATCAAGCTCACCCGCGCCAAGCTGGAAAGCCTGGTCGACGAGCTGGTCGAGCGCACCATCGCGCCCTGCCGCTTGGCCATCAAGGACGCCGGCATCAGCGTGAGCGACATCAACGACGTGATCCTGGTCGGCGGCATGACCCGCATGCCCAAGGTGCAGGAAAAGGTGAAGGCCTTCTTCGGCAAGGAACCGCGCAAGGACGTGAACCCCGACGAAGCCGTGGCTGTCGGCGCCGCTATTCAAGGCCAGGTGCTCTCGGGCGACCGCAAGGACGTGCTGCTGCTGGACGTGACCCCGCTGTCGCTGGGCATCGAGACCATGGGTGGCGTGATGACCAAGATGATCACGAAGAACACCACGATCCCGACGAAGTTCGCGCAGACCTTCTCGACCGCCGAGGACAACCAGCCGGCCGTGACCATCAAGGTGTTCCAGGGCGAGCGCGAGATCGCCTCGGGCAACAAGCTGCTGGGCGAGTTCAACCTGGAAGGCATTCCGCCGGCATCGCGCGGCACGCCGCAGATCGAGGTGAGCTTCGACATCGACGCCAACGGCATCCTGCACGTGGGCGCCAAGGACAAGGGCACCGGCAAGGAAAACAAGATCACCATCAAGGCGAACTCGGGCTTGAGCGAAGACGAGATCCAGAAGATGGTCAAGGACGCCGAGCTCAACGCCGAAGACGACAAGAAGAAGCTCGAGATCGTGCAGGCGCGCAACCAGGGCGAAGCCATGGTGCACAGCGTGAAGAAGTCGCTCGGCGAGCATGGCGCCAGCCTCGAAGCCGCCGAGAAGGACGCGATCGAAGCCGCGATCAAGGACCTGGAAGAAGCCCTCAAGGGTGAAGACAAGACCGTGATCGAGGAAAAGACCAACACGCTGATGACCGCGAGCCAGAAGCTCGGCGAGAAGATGTATGCCGAATCGCAGGCTGCGGCCAACGCCTCGGCCGCCAGCGGCCCGGCAGGCGCGGAAGCTTCCGCCAGCGCGCAGGCCGACGACAACGTGGTCGACGCCGAAGTCAAGGAAGTGAAGAAGGGCTGATCCCCTGCCCTTCATGCAAGGCTGGAACACCTGAACAGGTGCTCCAGCCTTTCTCGCTTCCAGTTCCCCGACGAGTTCCCGCCGCCCGACCGAATCTGCTGCCATGGCCACCAAACGCGACTACTACGAAACCCTCGGCGTTCCCAAGAACGCGAGCGAGGAAGAAATCAAGAAGGCTTATCGCAAGCTTGCGATGAAGCACCACCCCGACCGCAACCACGGCGACACCAGCAAGGACGCCGAGGCCAAGTTCAAGGAGGTGAAGGAAGCGTACGAAATGCTGTCGGACGGCCAGAAGCGCGCGGCCTACGACCAGTACGGCCATGCCGGCGTCGACCCCAACATGCGCGGTGGCCCCGGTGCGGAAGGCTTCGGCGGCTTCGCGGAGGCCTTCGGCGACATCTTCGGCGACGTGTTCGGCGGCGGCCGCGGCCGCACCAGCGGCGGGCGCCAAGTGTTCCGCGGCAGCGACCTGAGCTACGCGATGGAAGTCACGCTCGAGGAAGCCGCCGACGGCAAGGACGCACAGATCCGCATCCCGAGCTGGGACGACTGCGGCACCTGCCACGGCTCCGGCGCCAAGCCCGGTACCAAGCCCATCACCTGCACCACCTGCCACGGTGCGGGCGCCGTGCAGATGCGCCAGGGCTTCTTCAGCGTGCAGCAGACCTGCCCGACCTGCCACGGCAGCGGCAAGATCGTTCCCGAGCCCTGCACCGTGTGCCACGGCCAGGGCAAGATCAAGAACAACAAGACGCTGGAAGTGAAGATTCCGGCCGGCATCGACGACGGCATGCGCATCCGCAGCACCGGCAACGGCGAGCCCGGCACCAACGGCGGGCCGCCCGGCGACCTGTACATCGAGATCCGCCTCAAGAAGCACGACCTGTTCGAGCGCGACGGCGACGACCTGCACTGCGTGGTGCCCGTGAGCGTCACCACCGCGGCGCTCGGCGGCGAGATCAACGTGCCCACGCTCAAGGGCGCGGCCGCCATCGACATTCCCGACGGCACGCAAAGCGGCAAGCAGTTCCGCCTGCGCGGCAAGGGCATCAAGGGCGTGCGTTCGAGCTACCCGGGCGACCTGTACTGCCACGTGCGCGTGGAAACGCCCGTGAAGCTCACCGAGCACCAGCGCAAGCTGCTCAAGGAGCTCGACGAATCGCTCAAGAAGGGTGGCGAGAAGCACAGCCCGACCGACAAGGGCTGGTTCGACAAGGCCAAGGAATTCTTCAGCTGATGATGATGCTGACGCGCTGACGGCCTTCGTCAGCGCCGGGCCGACGCCCTGTCGGCCCGAAGCGTGCCCTCTTTCGGCCGCCACCGCCCTGTGGCGGCGCGCCAGGCACGCGAACGGTGCTCCCCGCACCGTTGCGGAACGCCGCCGACCGGCGCCCGCGTTGTCTTCCCACGTTGCCATGCGCCAGCCACTCGCCACAGGAGTGGCGCGGGGATTGCTTTAATGTTTTTTTGGATATGCAATAAACCAAACGACAGGTCGCGCGTTATTGCTGAAAGGCATCGGCTTTATTGAACCCGGGTTCAATTAGGAAAGGTGTTCGCCACAGAATTTCAATGAGGACGATAGCCATTCGGCATAGTCATTTCATCCGGGGACAATTACGCAAGCGCGAGCTTTTCAATTTAACAGAAACACGAATAGAAGTTCCTTGTTTTCCGAGGAACTTTACTCGGCAGAGGGGTTCAGAATAAATAAAACATTTGCCTGGTTCTTTCTTTGCTTTATGCTGATTGAACCGATTGTGTAGATAGTGTGTAAGGGAGTTTTCCACGGCATACGGCCATGGGCGGGGCCCCTCTTCCAAGAGGAGCGACGCAGTCTCTGGCTGTAGGCATCGGGGTCAAAAGCCCCGCCGACCTGAAGGAGGCGCGACCATGGACGTGATCAGCAACTTTGCAGCCCGCTACGAACGCACCCGCGAGGAAGTTCTCTCGCTGCAGGAATATCTGGATATCTGCAAACGCGATCCGACGGCATATGCAACGGCCTCCGAACGAATGCTCCAGGCCATTGGCGAGCCGGAACTGGTAGATACCCGCAATGACCCCCGTCTTTCGCGCATCTTCGCGAACAAGGTCATCAAGATCTATCCGGCGTTCAAGGAGTTCTATGGCATGGAAGATGCCATCGAGCAGGTGGTGTCCTATTTCCGCCACGCCGCGCAGGGACTCGAAGAAAAGAAGCAAATCCTTTACCTGCTGGGGCCCGTCGGCGGCGGCAAGAGCTCGATCGCGGAGCGCCTGAAGCAGCTCATGGAGCACGTGCCCTTCTATGCGATCCACGGCTCCCCGGTGAACGAATCGCCCCTCGGGCTGTTCGACACCCTCGAAGACGGCGAGATCCTCGAAAAAGAGTACGGCATCCCCGTGCGCTACCTGAACCGCATCCTGTCGCCCTGGGCCGTGAAGCGGCTCGAGGAGTACGGCGGCGACATCCGCCAGTTCAAGGTGGTCAAGCGCTACCCCTCGGTGCTGCGCCAGATCGCGGTCGCCAAGACCGAGCCGGGCGACGAGAACAACCAGGACATCTCTTCGCTGGTCGGCAAGGTCGACATCCGCAAGCTCGAAACCTACGCCCAGGACGACCCCGACGCGTACGCCTACTCCGGCGGTCTGTGCCTGGCGAACCAGGGCCTGCTCGAGTTCGTGGAAATGTTCAAGGCGCCCATCAAGGTGCTGCACCCGCTGCTCACGGCCACGCAGGAAAGCAACTTCAAGGGCACCGAAGGCTTCGGCGCCATTCCCTTCGACGGCATCGTGCTGGCCCACAGCAACGAGAGCGAGTGGAAGGCGTTCCGCAACAACAAGAACAACGAGGCTTTCCTCGACCGGATCTACATCGTGAAGGTGCCGTACTGCCTGCGTGCCTCCGAAGAGATCAAGATCTACGAGAAGCTGGTGCGCAATTCTTCGCTGGCCAAGGCCCCCTGCGCGCCCGGCACCTTGCGCATGATGGCGCAGCTGTCTGTGCTCACGCGCCTGAAGGAGCCCGAGAACTCCAGCACCTTCAGCAAGATGCAGGTGTACGACGGCGAAAACCTGAAGGACACCGACCCCAAGGCCAAGTCGATCCAGGAGTACCGCGACTACGCGGGCGTCGACGAGGGCATGAGCGGCGTCTCCACGCGCTTCGCCTTCAAGATCATCTCCAAGGTCTTCAACTTCGACAGCACCGAGGTGGCCGCCAACCCGGTGCACCTGATGTATGTGCTCGAACAGCAGATCGAGCGCGAGCAGTTTCCGCCGGAAACCGAGCAGAAGTACATCAGCTACATCAAGGAGCTGCTGGCGCCGCGCTATGCCGAGTTCATCGGTAAGGAAATCCAGACCGCCTACCTGGAAAGCTACAGCGAGTACGGCCAGAACATCTTCGATCGCTACGTGACCTACGCCGACTACTGGATCCAGGACCAAGAGTTCCGCGACGTGGACACCGGTGAAGTGTTCGACCGCGCCTCGCTCAACGGCGAACTCGAGAAGATCGAGCGGCCCGCCGGCATCGGCAACCCGAAGGACTTCCGCAACGAGATCGTCAACTTCGTGCTGCGCGCACGGGCCGGCAACGCGGGGCGCAACCCGGCGTGGACCAGCTACGAGAAGCTGCGCGCAGTCATCGAGAAGAAGATGTTCTCCAACACCGAAGAACTGCTGCCGGTGATCAGTTTCAACACCAAGAGCAGCGCCGACGAGCAGAAGAAGCACGAGGACTTCGTGACCCGCATGGTCGAGAAGGGCTACACCGCCAAGCAGGTCCGGCTTCTGTGCGAGTGGTACCTGCGGGTGCGCAAGAGTTCATAGCGGACAGCGGGAACAACGGACGCGTGCGAAGGACCTAACCAGCGCACCGTCCACCGTTTTGCAAGGAGCTTTGAAAACATCGTGGCCATCCTGCAGCAGATCATCGATCGCCGGCTCTCGGGCAAGAACAAGTCCATCGGCAACCGCGAGCGCTTCCTTCGGCGCTACAAGGGGCAGATCCAGGAGGCGGTGCGGCGCGCGGTCAGCGGGCGCAACATCCGCGAGCTGGAGCAAGGCGAAGACGTGACCCTGCCGCGCCACGATGTCTCCGAGCCGGTGTTCGGCCACGCGCGCGGCGGTGACCGCGAGTACGTGCACCCCGGCAACCAGGAATACCTCAAGGGCGATCGCATCGCGCGCCCCGAGGGCCAGGGCGGCGGTGGCTCGGGCAGCGGCGAGGCCAGCGACAGCGGCGAAGGCGAGGACGACTTCGTCTTCCGCCTCACGCGCGAGGAGTTCATGCGCGTCTTCTTCGACGACCTTGCGCTGCCCCACCTCGTGCGCACCCAGATCGCCGAAGTGCCCGAGTGGAAGAGCCACCGCGCCGGCTTCACCAGCGACGGTTCGCCCAATAACCTGCACGTGGTGCGCTCCATGCGCGGCGCGCTGGCGCGGCGCATTGCGCTGGGCGGCGAACCGCGCAAGGAGCTCAAGCGCCTGGAAGCGCACCTCCTGGTCCTGAAAGCGCATCCACAGGTCGAGACCGCGCTGATCCAGAAGGAAATCCGCGAAACCGAGGATCTCATCGCCGAGCTGCGCCGCACCATGCGGCACGTGCCCTACATCGACCCGATCGACCTGCGCTACCGCAACCGCGTGAAGACGCCCGTGCCCAGCGCCAAGGCCGTGATGTTCTGCCTCATGGACGTGTCGGGCTCGATGGACGAGGCGCGCAAGGACATGGCCAAGCGCTTCTTCATGCTGCTGTACCTGTTCCTCACGCGGCACTACGAGCGCATCGACCTCGTGTTCTTGCGCCACCACACGCAGGCGCAGGAAGTGACCGAAGAAGAGTTCTTCCACGCCACAGAAACCGGCGGCACCGTGGTGTCGAGCGCACTGGTGCTCATGGACGAGATCATCAAGGCCCGCTACGCCAGCGGCGAATGGAACGTGTACGGCGCCCAGGCCAGCGACGGCGACAACTGGCACCAGGACAGCGGACGCTGCCGCGAACTGCTGGTCGACAACATCCTGCCGGTGGTGCGCTACTACGCCTACGTGCAGGTGGCCGAGACCGAGCAGAACCTGTGGCAGGAGTACCAGCAGCTCGAAGGCGTGGCGCCCAACTTTGCGATGCGCAAGGTATCGGACGCGCAGGACATCTACCCGGTGTTCCGCGACCTGTTCAAGAAGGAAGGGGTGCCCGCATGATCACCACCACCGAACGCGCGCCCGGGGCGCCTGTCCTGCCGCGCAGCACCGACCTCCCCACCTCCCGCCTCGAGCGCCTGCCCAGCCCGTCCGACTGGACCTTCGAGCTCATCGAGACGTACCACACCGAGATCGCGAAGACCGCGAAGAGCTTCGGCCTGGACACCTACCCGAACCAGCTCGAGGTGATCACGGCCGAGCAGATGATGGACGCCTACGCCAGCGTGGGCATGCCCATGATCTACAGGCACTGGTCGTACGGCAAGCAGTTCATTTCCACCGAGAAGAACTACAAGCGCGGCCACATGGGGCTGGCCTACGAGATCGTCATCAACTCCGATCCGTGCATTGCCTACCTCATGGAAGAAAACACCATGGCCATGCAGGCCCTGGTGATCGCGCACGCGGCCTACGGCCACAACAGCTTCTTCAAGGGCAACTACCTGTTCCGCATGTGGACCGACGCGTCGTCGATCATCGACTACCTCGTCTACGCGCGGCACTACATCGCCGAGTGCGAGGAACGCCACGGCCTCGACGCGGTGGAAGACCTGCTCGACTCCTGCCACGCGCTCATGAACTACGGCGTCGACCGCTACCGCCGTCCGCAGAAGCGCTCGCTGGCCCAAGAGAGTGCGCAGCGCACCGACCGCGAGCGCCACATGCAGCAGCAGGTGAACGACCTGTGGCGCACGCTGCCACGCAAGAGCGAACAGGCGGCCGAGTCGGAAGCCGCGCGCCGCTTTCCGCCCGAGCCGCAGGAGAACCTGCTCTATTTCATCGAGAAGAACGCCGCCCTGCTCGAGCCGTGGCAGCGCGAGGTGGTGCGCATCGTGCGCAAGATCGCGCAGTACTTCTACCCGCAGCGCCAGACCCAGGTCATGAACGAAGGCTGGGCCACCTTCTGGCACTACACGCTGCTCAACACCATGTACGACCGCGGCCAGCTGGACGACGGCTTCATGATGGAATGGCTCAGCTCGCACACCAGCGTGGTGTTCCAGCCGCCCGTGGGCCACCGCGCCTACAGCGGCATCAACCCCTATGCGCTGGGCTTCAAGATGTTCACCGACCTGCGCCGCGTCTGCGAAAAGCCGACGGAAGAAGACCGCCGCTGGTTCCCCGACTTCGCGGGCACCGACTGGGTCAAGACGCTCGACTACGCGATGCGCAACTTCAAGGACGAGAGCTTCGTCGGCCAGTTCCTGAGCCCGAAGACGATGCGCGATTTCCGCCTGTTCTCGATCCGCGACTACCAGAGCGAATCGGAACTCGAGGTGTCGGCCATCCATGACGACAGCGGCTACCAGGCGCTGCGCGAATCGCTCTCACGCCAGTACGACATCGGCAACCGCGAGCCCGACATCCAGGTCTGGAGCGTGGCCACGCGCGGCGACCGCTCGCTCACGCTGCGCCATACGCAGCGCAACAACCTGCCGCTGAACGACAACGCCGAAGAGGTGCTGAAGCACGTCGCAAGGCTCTGGGGCTTCGACGTGCACCTGGAAAGCGTCGACAGCGCAGGCCGGGTCAGCCGCAGCTGGAAGGCTGCCGCGCCCAAGCAGACCTACTGAGACGCTGCGATACAGAGCGGCTCTTGATCAGCCGTTCGCCCGAAGCGTGCCCCCGTGCGCAGGGCACTGGGTGCTTCCCGCAGCGAAATCAAGGAGGAGGCCGCAGGCCGGGGGACATTCGCGGAGGGAAGTACCCGGTGTCCTGCGCACGCACCCGGAAAGGTTCAGGGAACCAGCGCAGCAATCGCCAGCGTGTACCCCTTCACCCCCAGCCCCACGATGATCCCGCGCGCCGCAGGCGAGATGTACGAGTGGTGGCGGAACTCCTCACGCGCATGCACGTTGGAGATGTGCAGCTCGATCAGCGGCACGCTCGCGCCCTTGATGGCGTCGTGCAGCGCGATCGACGTGTGGGTGTAGGCGCCCGGATTCATCACCACGCCCAGCATGTTGCCGGCCGCCACTTCGCGGCCCGCCTCCTGGACCCAGTCGATCAGCACGCCTTCGTGGTTCGACTGGCGGCACTCGATCTCGACACCGAGCTTCGCGCCCGTCTCCTTGCACAGGCGTTCGACGTCGGCGAGCGTGTCGCGGCCGTACTGTTCGGGCTCGCGCGTGCCGAGCAGGTTGAGGTTGGGGCCGTTGAGGACGAGGATTTTCTTCATGATGGATCGGTGAAGGAAGCTGGCGGATGCAGGAAGAAGAAAGCCGATTATGGTCGCGCCGCCGAGCGCGCCCGCCGTGCAGGTGACGACGCCGCCGTCGACCCCACGTAATGGTTGTACGACCCGATGTCCGCCACGCAGCGCGCCATCAGGTCGACGAACGCGCGCAGCTTCTGCCCCATGTAGCGCTGCCGCTGGTAGGCGCAGTACAGCCGCCGCGCCTCCGGCGGCCACTGCGGCAGCACCGGCACCAGCACGCCCTGCGCCACCTCGGGCCCGGCAAAGAACACCGGCAGCGGCGCGATGCCCAGGCCGTCGATGCAGAAGGTCTTCATCACCCAGTGGTCGTTGGTCTCGAAGGCCGGCTCCGTGCGCACCACATGGCGCCCCGAGGCCTGCGACACCAGCCGCAGCGGCGACGGCGGGCCCGAGGGCTCGCGCATCGCGATCATCCGGTGCTGCGCCAGCGCCTCGGGCGCCTGCGGCGTGCCGTGCCGCGCCAGGTACTGCGGGCTGGCGTACAGGCCGTAGGCCAGCCGACCCAGCAGCTTGGCGACCAGGTCCGGCAGGTCGGGCGGCGCCGAGCCCACGTAGCAGTCGACCTCGCCGATCCGCGGGGCCTGCGCGCCGTTCGCCACGTCGAGCTGACAGCGCACGTTCGGGTGCGATTCGAGAAAGATCCGCACCACATGACAGACGAAGGAGGTGCTGAACTGCGTATCGGACAGCAGCGTGAGCCGCCCCGACACCCCGCCCGTGAGCTCCTGCACCTCGGTGCGCGCCGTTTCCAGCCGGCCGCTCACCTCGCCGAGCAACCCTTCGCAGCGTGCGAAGAACGCACGCCCGGCCTCCGTGGGCGCGATGCGGCGCGAGCTGCGCAGCAGCAGCTGGGCGCCCAGCAGTTCCTCCAGCCGCGTGAGCTGCCGGCTCAGCGTCGCCTTCGACACGCCCGACAGGCTCTCGGCCTTGGTGAGGCTGCCGCTCTTCATCACGAGCACGAAGGCCTCGACCAGCGCGAGGTCGATGCGCCCCGCCGTCATGGACGCCACCGCCGCGCGGGCCGTCGTTGCAGGAATGAAAAGGAGCGTCGTGGCATGGGGCTTTCATCGGTGCGGCGGACACGCTACGGTAGGCGGCACCGCCGACAAGGGCATGGCCGATGCTATGCCGATTCGCGGCGCCCTTTCCCGCTGCCCCACGATCAAGACCCATGAATCCTTCCGCCACCTGGCACCCCGTCACGCCCTCCGCCGAGGTGCGCGCCGGCGCCAACATCGTCGCCGGCTTTGCGCAAGGCCAGGAGCTCGCGCTGTGGCGCGCGGCCGATGGCTCCCCGCAGGCCTGGGAGAACCGCTGCCCGCACCGCAGCGTGCGCTTCACCCTCGGCCAGGTGACCGGCGGCGACCGCCTGGCCTGCGCGTACCACGGCTGGCAGTACGAGGCCGGCAGCGGCGCGTGCGTGCGCATCCCGGCGCACCCGGCCATGCAAGCGCCGCGCAACGTCTGCGCGAAGGTGTTCGCCACGGCGGACGCCGCGGGCATGCTGTGGGTGCGCCTCGCGGCCGACGGCGCAGATGCGCCGCCCGAGCTGGCCGACGCCGTGCCCGCCGGCTGGCACCTCGCCCGCACGCTGACGCTGCGCGTGGCCGCGTCCGAGGTGCGCGCTGCGCTCGCGCCGCATGGCTTCGCACCGACAGGAACGCCCGATGCATGGCAAGGCACGCTCGGCGAATCGCCTGTCGCCGCCCTGCTGCTCGACGCCCAGCCGCAGCTGAGCTTCCTGCACCTGTGGACCGACGCAGCCCCCGCCTCCGACGCGATGGCCCGGGTGCACCGCGCGGCGCGCCAGCTGCGCAGCGACATCGAAGCCGCCGCCTCGCACTGAACAGGAAGAAAGAAGCAACATGCCCTTCGTCACCGACGATCCCAACATGCTCGACGACTGGCTCGTCGTCGGCCCCGCCAGCGGCTTGCCACGCATGACACAGCTGCTCGGCGAGACCCTGCACCTGCACACCGACGCCGACGGCACACCGCACGCCCGGCTCGGCACCGACGCGCTGACCGTGCAATCGCGCTACGGCTTCCTCTGGGTCTGCCCCAGCGGCTGCCCCGCGCGCCCGCTGTTCGCCTTCCCCGAGTACGACGAACCCGGCCGCCGCATCGTCGATTGCGGCGGGCTCGGCGTGGCCGTGTCGGGCCTGCGCGTGATCGAGAACTTCCTGGACATGGCGCACTTTCCCTTCGTGCACCCCGACTACCTCGGCAAGGTGCCGCACACCGAAGTGGCGAAGTACAACGTCGAGGTCGACGCCGCCACCGACGAGATCTGGGCCACCGACTGCCGCTTCTGGCAACCGCGCGCCTCGGCCGCCCACGACACGGGCAGCGAGGTGTTCTACAAGTACCGCGTGATGCAGCCCTTCTCGGCCATGCTCTACAAGTCGAGCCACCGGCCCGACAAGCTCGACGCCATCGGCCTGTTCCTGCAGCCGGTGGACGACGAGCACGTCATCGCCCACACGCTGCTGGCCTACTTCGACGACGTGTCGAGCGACGCCGAGCTCATCGCCTTCCAGCACACGATCTTCGGGCAGGACAAGCCGATCCTGGAGAACCACGCCTTCAAACGCATGCCCCTCGAGGGCCGCGCCGAGACGCCCACGCGCGGCGACACCACCTCCGTCACCTACCGCCGATGGCTGCGCGAGCGCGGCATGCGCTTCGGCACCACGAGGGCCGCCGCATGACTGTCCAGCTCTACGACTACCCGCTCTCGGGCAACTGCTTCAAGGTGCGCCAGATGCTGCTGTGGCTCGGCGTGGACCACGCGAGCGTGCCGGTCGATTTCCACCCGGGCCGCGAACACAAGTCCGCAAGATTCCTCGAACAGGTCAACCCGCTCGGCCAGCTCCCGGTGATCGACGACAAAGGCTTCGTGCTGCGCGACGCGCAGGCCATCCTGGTCTACCTCGCGAGCCGCTACGACGACGCACGGCAGCGCTGGTACCCCGCCGACCCGAAGCTGCGCGGCCAGGTCGCGATGTGGCTCGCCATGGCCGACGAGATCACGCGCACCGCCTCGGCCGCCCGGCTGCACGACGCGCTGGGCTACGCGCACCTGGACATCGCCGCCTGCCGGCGCGGCGCGCGCGCGGCCTTCCGCGTGCTCGACGACCACCTGGCCGAACAGCACGCCGCCACCGGCCTGCGCTGGCTCGTGGCCGCGCCCGAGCCGACCATTGCCGACCTCGCCTGCTTTCCGTACGTGGCGCTGGCGGGCGAAGGCGGCGTCTCGCTCGACGAGTTTCCCGCGCTGCGCCGCTGGGTCTGGGACTTTCGTCACCTGCCGGGCTTTGTGGGCATGTCGGGTATCTTCCCGGCTGGCCCCGCCTGAAGGCTCGCCTGAGTATCCTTGTCCCCTTCCGCTCTCTGAAGAACCGAATCCCATGAAAACCAAAGCCGCCGTCGCCTGGCAAGCAGGCCAACCCCTGACCATCGAAACCGTGGACCTCCAAGGCCCCAAGTTCGGTGAAGTGCTGGTCGAGATCAAGGCCACCGGCATCTGCCACACCGACTACTACACGCTCTCGGGCGCCGACCCCGAAGGCATCTTCCCCGCCATCCTGGGCCACGAAGGCGCGGGCATCGTGGTCGACGTCGGCCCCGGCGTCACCACGCTGAAAAAGGGCGACCACGTCATTCCGCTGTACACGCCCGAATGCCGCCAGTGCAAGTTCTGCCTGAGCCGCAAGACCAACCTGTGCCAGCTGATCCGCGGCACGCAGGGCAAGGGCCTCATGCCCGACGCCACCAGCCGCTTCAGCCTCGACGGCAAGCCCATCTTCCACTACATGGGCACCAGCACCTTCAGCAACTACACGGTCGCGCCCGAAATCTCGCTGGCCAAGATCCGCGAAGACGCGCCCTTCGACAAGGTCTGCTACATCGGCTGCGGCGTCACCACCGGCATCGGCGCGGTGATCTTCACGGCCAAGGTCGAAGCCGGCGCGAACGTCGTGGTGTTCGGCCTGGGCGGCATCGGCCTGAACGTGATCCAGGGCGCCAAGATGGTGGGCGCCGACAAGATCATCGGCGTGGACCTGAACCCCGAGCGCGAAGCGATGGCCCGCCAGTTCGGCATGACGCACTTCATCAACCCCAAGACCACCGAGAACGTGGTCGATGCCATCGTGCAGCTGACCGACGGCGGCGCCGACTACAGCTTCGAGTGCATCGGCAACACGCAGGTGATGCGCCAGGCGCTCGAGTGCACGCACAAGGGCTGGGGCCGCAGCATCATCATCGGCGTGGCCGAGGCCGGCGCCGAGATCAGCACGCGCCCGTTCCAACTGGTCACCGGCCGCAAGTGGGAAGGCTCGGCCTTCGGCGGCGCGCGCGGCCGCACCGACGTGCCGAAGATCGTCGACTGGTACATGGAAGGCAAGATCAACATCGACGACCTGATCACGCACACCATGCCGCTGGAAGACATCAACAAGGGCTTCGATCTCATGAAGCGCGGTGAGTCCATCCGCGGCGTCGTTCTGTACTGAGCCCGAGGAGGCGCCCGCCATGAACCGCATGGAACCCTTGCGCACCATCGAAGCGGGCGTCCTCGAGATCGCCTATTACGAAGCCGGCCCAGCCGACGGCCCACCCGTGCTGCTGATGCACGGCTTTCCGTACGACATTCACACTTACGCCGAGGTCGCGCCGATGCTGGCCGATCAAGGCTGCCGTGTGATCGTGCCGTACATGCGCGGCTACGGCGCCACACGCTTCCTCGCCGACGCCACGCCGCGCTCGGGCGAACAAGCGGCCTTCGGCGCCGACCTGCTCGCGCTGCTCGACGCGCTGAAGATCGAGCGTGCCGTGCTCGCCGGCTACGACTGGGGCGGCCGCGCCGCCTGCGTGGTGGCGGCGCTGTGGCCCGAACGCTGCGCGGGGCTGGTCTCGCTCAACAGCTACAACATCCAGAACATCGCGAAGGCGATGGAGCCGGACACGGCCGAGAATGAGCACAGCCTCTGGTACCAGTACTACTTCCACAGCGAGCGCGGCCGCGCCGGCCTCGCGAAGGACCGCAAGGCCCTCACGAAACTGCTGTGGCAGCTGTGGTCGCCGACGTGGCGGTTCGACGACGCCACCTTCGATCGCAGCGCCGCCGCCTTCGACCACCCCGACTTCGTGGACGTGGTGATCCATTCGTACCGCCACCGCTTCGGCCTCGTGCCCGGCGACCCGGCCTATGCCGACATCGAACGCCGCCTTGCCGCGCAGCCGACGATCACCGTGCCCGCCATCACCTTCGACGGCATCGACGACGGCGTGCGACCGCCCGCCGATGCCTCGGCCCATGCGCACCGCTTCAGCGGACCGCGTTCGCACCGCCTCGTGCCCGGCGCAGGCCACAACCTGCCGCAGGAAGCACCGCGCACCTTCGCCGACGCCGTGCTTGAACTCGTGCCCGCGCTGCGCAGCCAGACGACCTCTTCATGACCGACACCATCCCCACACTCCTTTCCGAACACCACGCCTTCGGCGGCGTGCAACGCTTCGTCGAGCACCCCTCGCACGAGGTCGGCCTGCCGATGCGCTTCTCGGTCTACCTGCCCCCGCAGGCCGCGCACACGCGCGTGCCCGCCCTGCTCTACCTTGCCGGCCTGACCTGCAACGAAGAGACCTTCGCGGTGAAGGCTGGCGCGCAGCGCATGGCCGCGAGCCTGGGCGTTGCGCTCATCGCGCCCGACACCAGCCCGCGCGGCGCCGGGCCCGAAGGCCTGCCGGGCGCGAAAGACAGCTGGGACTTCGGCATCGGCGCCGGCTTCTACCTCGACGCCACCGCCGAGCCCTGGGCCACGCACTGGCGCATGGAAAGCTGGATCGTGCACGAGCTGCTGCCACTGGTGGCCCGCCACTTTCCCGTCGACGGCGAGCGCATCGGCATCTTCGGCCACTCGATGGGCGGCCACGGCGCGCTCACGCTGGCGCTGCGGCACCCGGGGCGCTTCAAGTCGCTCTCGGCCTTCGCGCCGATCTGCGCACCCACCCAGTGCCCGTGGGGCCAGAAGGCCTTCGCCGGCTACCTGGGCGAACCGGGCGACGACCGTGCGCAGTGGCTCGCGCACGACGCCAGCGCGCTGATGCAGTCGCAGACCGTGGCTCCCTATCCGCAGGGCATCCTCATCGACCAGGGCCTGGCCGACAAATTCCTCGCCGAGCAGCTGCACCCCGAAGCCTTCGAGGCCGCCTGCTTCGCCGCCGGCCAGCCGCTCACGCTGCGCCGCCACGCGGGCTACGACCACGGCTACTACTTCATCCAGAGCTTCATGGCGGACCACATCGCGCACCATGCGCAGACGCTGAACGGCTGAGCACAAAGGGGTGCGGTCCGCACCCGGCGTGGCTATCATGGTCCGCATGTCCGCCGCCCAGATTCCTGCCTTCCAGCTGCGCTCGCGCGATGGCGGCGCCGAGGAGAACATGGTGCTCGCGGGCATCTGGCGTCGCGCCTGGGTGTCGGCCAACCGCAGCGCCGTCCACGTCGAGCCCATCGGCCACTGGCTGCGGCGCGTGCAGACCGAATTCATCCCGCCCGCCGACGTGGTGCTGGCCGAGCGCGACGGCCAGGTGCTGGCCTTCATGGTGCTGCTCACGGCACGCGAGTACGTGGCCCAACTGTTCGTCGAGCCGCACCTGCGCAGCCAGGGCCTGGGCAAGGCGCTGCTCGACGAGGCCTGCGTGCGCATGCCGCACGGCTGGCGGCTGCACGTGGCCGTCACCAACACCGAGGCGCAGCGCTTCTACGAACGCTACGGCCTCGTGCGCGGCGTGGTCGACCGGCATCCGGGCAGCGGGCGCGAACGCATCGCCTACCATTGGTCGCCTGCCCGCGCGCCCTGGCGCACGGGCTGACACCCTCCGCACTTCCTTCCTGCCCCATGCGCATCCGCATCGACCACATCGCCCTCTGGACCACCGACCTCGAACGCTGCAAGCGCTTCTACGTCGACTACTTCGGCGCCACCGCCGGCGCCGGCTACGTCAACCCGGCCAAGGGCTTCGCCTCGTGCTTCCTGAGCCTGGGCGACGGCGCGCGCATCGAGGCCATGACCACGAGCACGCTCTCGCCCGTGGTCGCCGAGGCCGGCGCGCAGCGCATGGGCTGGACGCACCTGGCAATCTCGGTCGGCTCCGACGCCGAGGTCGATGCGCTCACGCAGCGGCTGAAGGCCGACGGCTACCCGCTGCTCGACGGCCCGCGCCGCACCGGCGACGGCTACTACGAGAGCGTGGTGCTCGACCCGGACGGCAACCGCATCGAGATCACTTCATGAGCGCCTTCGTCCAAAGCCTGCACGAGACCTTCGAACGCCTCGGCCGCATCGAGACCCGTCGCATGTTCGGCGGCCACGGCGTGTGGCACGAGGGCCGCATGATCGCGCTCGTCGCCAAGGACACGCTGTACCTCAAGTCCGATGCCGGCAGCGCCGCGCACTTCGATGCACTCAACCTGCCGCCCTTCACCTACGTGCGCGAAGGCAAGGAGATGCCGATGTCGTACCGCCTGGCGCCGGCCGACCTGTTCGAAGACCGCGAGGAAGCCGCGCGCTGGGGCCGCCTGGCCTACGAGGCTGCGCTGCGTTCGGGCCAGCCGCCGAAGCCGAAGAAGCCCAAACCCCAAACAACCCCCAAGGCCGCGAAAGCGAAGACCCGGTGAACGCCCCCCACAACAACAGCCACCGGCTCCCTCCGCTTCCCGAGCGCGAACAGATCGCGCTGCTCGACCCCTTCGACAGCCTCGACCTGAAAGACATCGTGGTCGTCAGCTCGCTCGCCGAAGCCGAGCGCGCCGCGGACGAATTGCTCGACGCCGGCGTGGCGGGCTTCGACACCGAGTCGCGCCCCACCTTTGCAAAGAACGAAGTCTCGACCGGCCCGCACGTCGTGCAGTTCGCCACGCGCGACACGGCCTGGCTGTTCCAGCTGCACCGCGACGAATGCAACCCCGTGGTCGCGGGCCTGCTCGCGTCCACCGAACTGCGCAAGGTCGGCTTCGGGCTCTCGAGCGACCTGTCGCTGATCCGCCTGCGGCTGGCGATTGCGCCGCAGGCCGTGTTCGACATCGACGACGAATTCCGCCGGCGCGGCTACCGCCGCTCGGTGGGCGTGAAGACGGCGGTGGCGCTGATGTTCAACCGCCGCTTCGCCAAGTCGCGCAAGGCGACCACCTCGAACTGGGCGCACAAGCAGCTCACCGAGTCGCAGATCCGCTACGCGGCCAACGACGCCTATACGTCGCTGCGCGTGTTCGACGCGCTCTTCCCGAACGACTGAACCTCCGCCCTCAGTCGCGCCCCGCTTCGAGGATCGCCTGCGCGAGCCGCTGCGGGTTCGAGAAGAACATCTCGTGGCTGCCGGGGCACTCCACGAGCCGGAACAACCCCAGCCGCTCCGACAGCCGCGGATGCCACGGCAGGCTGTGCGGCAGCGCCGTGTCCTGCTGGCAGTTGACGTACGACTTGCCCAGCGCTAGCGCCGCCAGCGGCTGCTTCAGCTGGATCTTGTCGGTGAAGGTGCGGTACGGGTGCGGGTTGAGCTTGTCGTAGGCGGACTGCGCCAGGGCGAGGTCGGCGTCGTTGATGAAGGCCTCGCGCCAGATCTCGAAGGGCAGCATCACGGCGTTCTTGTTGGCGGCCGCCACCGCGTCGAACATGGTCACGTAATGCGGCGGCACCATGTCGTTGAGCGCCTCGCCATCGAGCGGCACGAAGGCGTTGATGTAGACCAGCCGCCGCAGCCGCGCCGCGATGCGGTCGGCCACACCCGAGATCACCATGCCGCCGTAGCTGTGGCCCACGAGCCGCACCTGGGTGAGGTCCTTGCCCTCGATGAAACGGACCACCGACGCGATGGCCTCGGCCAGGCCGGTGCCCGCGCGGTCGTCGCCGGGGTTATTGCCTGCCACGGTAGGGCAATGCACGGTGTGGCCGGCCGCGCGCAGGCCGTCGGCCACGGCCTCCATTTCGGCGCCGGTGTGCCAGGCGCCGTGAACCAGAACATAGGTGTCGGACATGGGTGTCTCCTTCGTTGGATGCTGCGTTGGGGGATGGACCGAGGGCGACTGTAGAAAAAGCGTTGCGTCGCGGATGGCCGCTGCCTGCCAGGGCGATGGCCGATTCGTGCCACCGGTCTTTTGTGGTCGCGGGTTGCCTCGATTCAATAATTCAAAGATACTTGAATAATGGAAGAAAACGATGTGGTCCGCGCCTTGGGCGCACTCGCGCAACCCGTGCGCCTGCGGGTGTTCCGCGCCTTGGTGGTGGCGGGGCCCGACGGGCTGACGCCGGGTGCGCTGACCGAAGCGCTGGCGGTCTCGGCGACGGGGCTGTCCTTTCACCTCAAGGAGCTGGTGAACGCGAGCCTCGTCTCGCAGGAGCGCCAGGGGCGCAACCTCATCTACCGCGCGTCGTTCGACCGGATGAACGGCCTGCTCGGCTACCTCACCGAGAACTGCTGCCAAGGCGAGCCCTGTCTTCCGGCGACCACCTGCGACTGCTGACCATGAAAGCTTGTGCTGTTGCACGCCGGGCGCGTGTGCTCTGGCGTGCTCCCGCCGACGGGGCACCTTGCTCCGCGAATGTCCCCCGGGGCTTCGCCCCTCCTCCTTTATTTCGCTGCGCAAGGCACCCCATCGACGTGAGCGTGTTCAGAGCGGTCGTTGATCGCCTGCACACAACCGCCGCGTCCCGTGCGCAGGACACTGGGTGCTTCCCGCAGCGAAATCAAGGAGGAGGCCGCAGGCCGGGGGACATTCGCGGAGGGAAGTACCCGGTGGCCTGTGCACACGCCCTGAACAGAAGAACATGACCACCGCCCTCCTCATCTTCGCCGGCACATTGCTGCTCGTCATCTGGCAACCCCGCGGCCTCGGCATCGGCTGGAGCGCCTCCCTGGGCGCCGTCATCGCCCTGCTCTTCGGCGTGGTGCAGCTCACCGACATCCCCGTCGTCTGGGCCATCGTCTGGAACGCCACCGCGACCTTCATCGCGGTCATCCTCATCAGCCTGCTGCTCGACGAGGCCGGCTTCTTCGAGTGGGCCGCGCTGCACGTGGCCCGTTGGGGGCGCGGCAACGGCCGGCGGCTGTTCGCCTTCATCGTGCTGCTGGGCGCCGCGGTCTCGGCCCTCTTTGCCAACGACGGCGCGGCGCTGATCCTCACGCCCATCGTGATGGCGATGCTCGTGGCGCTCGGCTTCACGCCGGCGACCACCCTGGCCTTCGTCATGGCGGCGGGCTTCATCGCCGACACGGCCAGCCTGCCGCTGATCGTGTCGAACCTCGTGAACATCGTGTCGGCCGACTTCTTCGGCATCGGCTTCAACGCATACGCCTCGGTGATGGTGCCGGTCAACGTCGCGGCCGTGCTCGCGAGCCTGGGCGTGCTGCTGTGGTGCTTCCGGCGCGACATTCCCGCGCACTACGACATGGCCCGCCTCAAGCAACCCGCCGACGCGATCCGCGACCGCGACACCTTCCGCGCCGGCTGGGTCGTGCTCGCGCTGCTGCTCGTGGGCTTCTTCGGCCTGGAGCCGCTGGGCGTGCCGGTGAGCGCGGTGGCCGCCTTTGGCGCCGTGATCCTGCTCGCGGTGGCGGCGCGCGGCCCGGTGATCGGCACGCGCCAGGTGCTGCGCGGCGCGCCCTGGCAGATCGTCGTCTTCTCGCTGGGCATGTACCTCGTGGTCTACGGGCTGCGCAACGCCGGGCTCACCGGCCAGATCGCCACGCTGCTGAACCTGTTCGCGCAAGGCGGCGTCTGGGGCGCGGCCATGGGCACCGGCTTTCTCGCGGCGGTGCTCTCCTCGGTCATGAACAACATGCCGACCGTGCTGGTCGGTGCGCTGTCGATCGAGGCCTCGGGCGCGGTGGGCCTCGTGAAGGAGGCCATGGTCTATGCCAACGTGATCGGCTGCGACCTCGGCCCGAAGATCACGCCCATCGGCAGCCTCGCCACGCTGCTGTGGCTGCACGTGCTCGCGAAGAAGGGCATGACCATCACCTGGGGCCACTACTTCCGCATCGGCATCGTGCTGACCCTGCCCGTGCTGGCCGCGACGCTCGCCGCGCTGGCGCTGCGCCTCAGCCTGGGCTGATCCATTCTTCTTTCTTCTTCTCTCAACGAGCCTGCCATGAGCGACATCACGATCTATCACAACCCCGCCTGCGGCACCTCGCGCAACGTGCTCGCGCTGATCCGCAACACGGGCGACGAGCCCACCGTCATCGAGTACCTGAAGACCCCGCCCGACCGCGCCACGCTCGCGCAGCTGATCGCGGCGATGGGCGTGCCCGTGCGCGAGGTGCTGCGCCAGAAAGGCACGCCGTACGACGAACTGGGCCTGGGCGATCCCAAGTGGCGCGACGAACAGCTCATCGACTTCATGCTGCAGCACCCGATCCTCATCAACCGCCCCATCGTCGTCACGCCGCTGGGCACGCGCCTGTGCCGCCCTTCGGAGGCCGTGCTCAACATCCTGCCCAAGCCGCAGCAAGGCGCGTTCGCCAAGGAAGACGGCGAAGCCGTGATCGACGCGAAAGGCCAGCGTGTCGTCAAGCCCTGATCTCCCGCAGCTCGACGCCGACGCGTTCCGTGTCCCCCGCCTGCAGGAGTTGCTTCCCACGGCACGCGCCACCCATGCACCACGCATCCTGCTGCTGTACGGCTCGCTGCGCGAGCGCTCCTACAGCCGCCTGCTGACCGAAGAAGCCGCGCGCCTGCTGCGCGCGATGGGCGCCGAGCCCCGCATCTACGACCCGCGCGGCCTGCCGCTGCCCGACGGCGAACCCGAAAACCATCCGAAAGTGCAGGAGCTGCGCGATCTCGCGCAGTGGGCCGAGGGCATGGTGTGGACCTCGCCGGAGCGCCACGGCGCAATGACCGGGATCATGAAGGCGCAGATCGACTGGATTCCGCTGGCCGTCGGCTCGGTGCGGCCCACGCAGGGCAAGACTCTCGCGGTGATGGAAGTGTCGGGCGGCTCGCAGTCGTTCAACGCGGTGAACCAGCTGCGCGTGCTGGGCCGATGGATGCGCATGATCACCATCCCCAACCAGTCGTCGGTGGCCAAGGCCTTTCTCGAGTTCGACGATGCGGGCCGCATGAAGCCCTCGCCCTACTACGAGCGCGTGGTGGACGTGATGGAAGAGCTGGTGAAGTTCACGCTGCTCACGCGCGACTGCGCGGACCACCTGGTCGACCGCTACAGCGAGCGGCGCGAGAGCGCGGAGGCCCTGTCCAAGCGGGTCAACCTGCGCAGCATTTAGACACAGGGCCGGCAAGCTTCTTGCAACGGGGACGCCCGTTGCCCGGGCAACTCCCATGGCGGCGCGCGGCGCACCCACGTAGATTCCAGCGTAGAAAAAAGCGTCCGTTTCCGTCGCTTTCCCCACTTTGGCCCCGCAGGAGTGTCCATGGACGCATGGTCGAGTCAGCAACTGTCCCCGCTGTACAGGCGCGAGGTCTTCCGCTCGCGCGAGGCCGAAGAGACGCACGCGCGCGTGGCCCATGAGCTGAAGCCGCACCGCAGCGTGTGGCGCTCGGGCGATGTCGACGCGATCTTCTGCCGCGCCGAGATGAGCGCACTGTCGCTGTGCATCCTGCGCTATGGCTGCGATGTCGACATCGAGCCCGACGCGCTCGGCAACTTCGTGCTGGTGCAGATGCCGCTGCGCGGCCGTGCCGACATTCACACCGGCGGACAGACGCTGCAGATCCACCCCGGCCAGGGCGCCATCATTTCGGCCCACAAGCCGGTGCGCCTGCGCTGGCATGCCGACTGCGAGCAGCTGATGCTGAAGATCGAGCTCAGCCGCCTGCAGGAGGTGGCGCGCCATGCCTTCGCGCTGCGCGGTGGCGACACCGTCGGGGAGATCGATTTCGACATGCCCCTTCAGCTCGACGATGCGGCGGGCACGCAGTGGTGCCGCATGGTGGCAAGCCTGGCTTCGCTGCTGCCGCCCACCGAGTTCGAGCGCTACGACCCGCGCTGGCTCGCGCACTGCGAAGACAACCTCATGCTCTACCTGCTGTGCCACCGGCCGAATTCGGTGCTGCAGCGGCATGCCGACGCGCAGCGCGGCACCGAAGAAACCAGCCTGCGGCAGCTGCGCCGGGCCGAAGAGTTCATGCGCGAGCGGCTCGACTCGCTGCTCTCGCTCGAAGACGTGGCGCAGGCCGCGGGCGTCACGCGCCGTGGCCTCGCCCTGCTCTTCAGGCGCCACCGCGACCTGTCGCCCGGCGAGGTGCTGCGCAACATGCGGCTCGATGCCGCGCACGCGCTGCTGACGCGGCACGACGGCGCCAGCGTCACCGAGGTGGCGCTGAACTGCGGCTTCTCGCACCTGAGCCGCTTTGCCGCCTGCTACCGCGAGCGCTTCGGGCAGCTGCCGCGCGACACCTCGCGCGACCCCGCGCGGCTGCCTGCCGCGCGGCACTGAACACACATCCTCAGGACTTCATCGCGCACTGCACGGCGGTGCGGTCCTGGTAGCGCTCCAGCACGGTACCGATCACCTTGTTGGCGATGCGCCCGCTGCCGTCCTTGGCGACCACGCGCAGGTAGTAGTTCTGGATCGGGAAGTTGTTGGGGCCGTAGCGGAAATCGCCCCGCACCGACTTGTAGTTGGCCGCCTTGATCGCCTTGAGCAGCGCGGGCTTGTCGGCCACCTTGCCGCCGACGTCGCGCACGGCCGCATCCATCGCCATCAGCACGTCGTAGGCCTGGCCGGCATAGAACGACGGGTTGCGCCCGTTGTTCTGCTGACGGAACGCGGATACGAAGCGCTGGTTGGCCGGGTTGTCGAGGTCGAACGACCAGTGCGCGGTGTTGAAGAGGCCGAGCATCGGCTCGCCGACGGCGGGGATCATGTCCTCGTCGGCCGAGAAGGCGGTAGAGATCAGCGCCACGTCTTTCGACAACCCCGCACCGACGAACTGCTTGATGAAGCTCACGCCCATCGCGCCGGGCAGGAAGAAGTACAGCGCATCGGGCTTCGACGCACGGATCTGCGCCAGCTCCGCCGAGTAGTCCAGCTGCCCGAGCTTGGTGTACAGCTCGTCGCCCACGGCGCCCTTGAAGGTGTGCTTGAAGCCGTTGATGGCGTCCTTGCCGCCCGGGTAGCTGGGCGCGATCATCGCGACCTTCTTGAAGCCCTTGTCGCTCGCGAACTTGCCGGCCGACTCGTAGTACGCGTCGTTCGGGTACGAGGCGCCGAAGAAGTACGGGTTGCAGCGCGCGCCCGAATAGTCGCTCGGGCCGGTGTTGCTCGACAGATAAGGCACCTTGGCGGCGAAGAGCGGCGGGCCGACGGCCAGCGCGACCGACGAGCCGACGGGCCCGGTGAACAGGTCGATCTTGTCGCGCAGCAGCATGCGCTCGACCACCTGCCGTGCCATCTCGGGGTTGCCGGCCGTGTCGGCCTCGACGAACTCCACCGGCACACCGCCGAGCTTGCCGCTCAGCTGCTTCATCGCCACGGCGAAGCCGGCCTTGGCCTCGGCGCCGCCGACGGCAAACGGGCCGGACAGGTCCATCGCCAGGCCGACTTTCACGGTCTGCGCGGTCTGCGCCTGCGCGGGTAAAGCCAGCGCACCCACCAGGACGGTGAGCGCGCACAAGACGGATCGGGGCGTGGCCTGCGACATGAAAGGTCTCCTCGGGGTGAGTTCGTTGAACGTGGGGGGCTGCAGCAAATGCAGGGCGCAGTCTCTGTGCGGTGGCGGCGCCCCGCTATCCGTTTCGTGCGGCGCAAGCCGCTGCACGAAATGGACAGACAACGCCCCGGCGCGCTCCCCAGAATCGCCGCCGACCCCACCACTTCAAGAGACGAACCGATGAGCGACACCATCGACATCCCGGCCGGCGACGGCACCCAGACCTTTCGCGGCTACCTGGCCCTGCCGGCTTCGGGGCGCGGCCCCGGCATCGTGCTGTGCCAGGAGATCTTCGGCGTCAATGCCTACGTGCGCGAGGTGGCCGACCTCTATGCGCAGGAAGGCTACGTGGTGCTCGCGCCCGACCTGTTCTGGCGCATGGAGCCCGGCGTCGAGCTGGGCGATTCGCCCGAAGACTGGCAGCGCGCCTTCGGCTTCTTCCAGAAGTTCGACATCGAGGCCGGCGTGGCCGACGTCACGGCGAGCGTGAAGGCGCTGCGCGCGCACCCGGCCTGCACCGGCAAGGTCGGCGCGCTGGGCTTCTGCCTCGGCGGCAAGCTGGCCTACCTGGCCGCCGCGCATTCGGGCGTGGACGCGGCCGTGGGCTACTACGGCGTGGGCATCGAAGGCGCGCTCGACCTCGTGCCGCAAATCGAATGCCCGATCGCCCTGCACTTTGCGGAGCTCGACCAGTTCTGCCCACCCGAGGCCCGCGCCCAGGTGCTCGAAGCCTTCGCCGGCCAGCCCGATGCGCAGATGCATGTCTACCCCGGCGTCGACCATGCGTTTGCGCGCACTGGCGGCGACCATTTCGACAAGCCCTCCACGCTCATGGCGCACCAGCGCTCGATGGCGCTGTTCAAGGAGGCGATCGGCCCGGTGTACGACCTCTCGGCGCTGTGGGACAAGCACTGCGAGTACGAATTCGCCACGCGCGACGTGGTCGCCACCATGGCCACGATGGTGAGCGAGCCCTACGTGAACCACATCCCGACCATGACGGGCGGCGTGGGCGCCAAGGAGCTGTCGCGCTTCTACAAGCACCACTTCATTCCGAGCACGCCACCCGACACGCGGCTCACGCCCATCTCGCGCACCGTGGGCGCCACGCAGATCGTGGACGAGATGCTGTTCAGCTTCACCCACACGGTCGAGATCGACTGGCTGCTGCCGGGCATCGCGCCCACCGGCAAGCCGGTGGAGATTCCGCTCGTGGCCATCGTGAAGTTCCGCGGCGACAAGCTCTACCACGAGCACATCTACTGGGACCAGGCCAGCGTGCTGGTGCAGATCGGCCTGCTTGATCCGAAGGGCCTGCCCGTGGCCGGCGCCGAGACGGCGCGCAAGCTGGTCGACGAAACACAGCCGTCGAACACGCTGATGCCGCGCTGGAAGAAATCGGCCGCGCTCACCATCGCCGACCCGGCGCTGCCCCTGGGATGAGCGGCGCCGCCGACATGCTGGCGTTGGTCGTGGACTCGGTCACGCCGCTCACACCGGCCATCAAGGCCTTCGTGCTGCGCTCGGCGAATAGCGAGCCCCTGCCGCCGTTCACGCCGGGCGCGCACCTGGGCGTGCAGGTGGTGCAGGCCAACGGCCATCCGGGGCAACGCGCCTACTCGCTCGCCAGGCCGCACGACGGCTCCGACCGCTGCGAGATCGCCGTGCTGTGCGAGCCGCAGGGTGCGGGTGGCTCGGCCTGGATGCACGCGCTGCAACCCGGCGCCGCGCTGGCCGCGCACGCACCGCGCAACGACTTCGCACTGCATGCGGGCAGCGCGCCGCCGCTGCTCATCGCCGGCGGCATCGGCATCACGCCGCTGCTGTGCATGGCGCGCTCGCTCGCGGCCGAAGCGCGCCCCTTCGAGTTCGTCTACGCCACGCGCAGCGAAGAAGCCACGGCCTACCTGCACGAGGTGCGCGCGCTCGGCGGCACGGTGGTGCACGACGGTGGCGACCCGTCACGCGGCATCGACCTGCGCGCGCTGCTCGCCGCGCCCGTGCCCGGTCGCCACCTGCATGTGTGCGGCCCGCGCGGCATGGTGCAGGCCGTGGTCGACACCGCCCGCGCGCTCGGCTGGCCCGAGGACCACGTGCACTTCGAACTCTTCGCGGGTGCCATCGAGCAAGCAGGCGATGCGCCCTTCGAGGTGCGCACGCTGCGCTCGGGCAAGACGCTGACCGTGGCGCCCGACCAGAGCCTGCTCGACGTGCTCATCGCCGCCGGCCTGGACCCGCTGTACGACTGCCGCCAGGGCGACTGCGGCGTGTGCGTGGTGGACGTGGTCGAGGGCGTGCCCGACCACCGCGACCACAACCTCAGTCCGCGCGAGAAGGCGGACGGCAAGACCCTGTGCACCTGCGTGTCGCGCGCGAAGACGCCGCACCTGGTGCTCGACATCTGATGACGTTTCAGGAGACCCACCCGATGAATTCCGTGATCCCCATCATCCCCATCGCGGCGACAAACCCGATCGACGTCCAGTCGCTCGTGCAGCCCGACCGCGTGCACAAGCGCGTCTACACCGATCCCGCCATCTTCGAGCTGGAAATGGACCGCGTGTTCGGCCAGGCCTGGATCTACATCGGCCACGAAAGCCAGGTGCCCAAGCCCGGCGACTACTTCACCACCCGCCTGGGCCGCGAGCCCGTGGTGATGGTGCGCCACACCGACGGCCAGGTGCACGTGATGTTCAACCGCTGCCCGCACAAGGGCGCCAAGCTCGTGCCCGACGGCAGCGGCAGCGCCGGCAAGTTCCTGCGCTGCCTGTACCACGGCTGGACCTTCAAGTGCGACGGCAGCCTGCTGTCGGTGCCGCTGCGCAGCGGCTACGAATGCACCGCGCTCGACCTGAAGGACCCGCAGTACGGCGTGCGCAAGGTGGCGCGCGTGGCCACGCACCGCGGCTTCGTGTTCGCCAGCCTGTCGGAAGACGGGCCCGAGCTGAAGGAGTTCCTGGGCGGCGTGGCCACGTCGCTCGACAACTTCTGCGACCGTGCGCCCGAGGGCGAAGTGGAAGTGGCCGGTGGCGTTCAGCGCGTGATCCAGCGCAACAACTGGAAGATCTTCTTCGAGAACCTGCACGACACCATCCACGCCGTGGCCACGCACGAGTCGTCGTGGCGCGCGGCCAAGGAAGAGCACGAGGCCATGCCGGCCGGCACGCCCAAGCCCTTCGAGGTGGTGATCGTCGACGGCAACGGCGAGCCGCTGGAGTTCTGGGAGAAGCTGGAGCTCAAGGGCTACGACCACGGCCACGGCTTCATGGAAGGCATCTTCGTGCCGCCCACCGACCCGGTGAGCCTGGCCTACGTGGCCTCGCTCGAGGCCGCGAAGGGCGCCGAAGAGGCCGACGCGATCCTGCGCGTGAACCGGCACAACACCATCGTGTACCCGAGCTGCTCGCCGCACACCTCGTTCCAGCAGATCCGCGTGATCCGGCCGCTGTCGGTGGACCGCACGCTGGTCGAGATCTTCAGCTTCCGCCTGAAGGGTGCGCCCGAGGCCACCTTCCAGCGCACGCTCAAGTACACCAACATCGTCAACTCGCCCTCGTCGAACGTGATGCCCGACGACCTGGAGGCCTACAACCGCGTGCAGGAAGGCCTGGGCTCGGACGGCGGCGACTGGGTCAGCATGCACCGCGCCGCCGAGCGCGACCAGCCGCTGCCGGGCGGGCGCGCGTCCAACGGCAACAGCGAGATGCCTTCGCGCAACATGTTCGCGGCGTGGGCCGGGTACATGGGCGTCGACACGGGTGCACAGACCGGGAGCGCCGAATGAACTTCCGCGACTGGAACGAACAGCAGGACCTCACGCAGTTCCTGCACCACGAGGCGCGCCTGCTCGACGAGCACCGCTGGGACGAATGGCAGAAGCTCTTCACGCCCGACGGCCTGTACTGGGTGCCGCTGGTGCACGGCCAGGCCGACCACCTCAACCATGCGTCGCTGTTCTGCGAGGACGCCCTGCTGCGCTCGATGCGCGCGCGGCGGCTCGAGCAGGCCCGCGCCTACTCGCAGCAGCCGCCCACGCGCACCGTGCACGTGCTGGGCAACATCGCGCTCGAAGCACGCGACGAAGTAGGCTGCACCGTGCGCTCGACCTTCCTGCTGCTGGAGTGGCGCAAGACCGAGCAGCGCACCTTCGGCGGCAGCGTGCTGCACACGCTGCGCCGCGCCGACGACGGCTGGCGCATCCAGACCAAGCGCATCGACCTCGTCAACTGCGACGCGCCGCACGAAGCCCTGCAGGTGTTCCTGTGAAGGCCGCGCTGCTGGCGATGCACTACCAGAACGACGTGCTGCACGTCGACGGCAAGGTGCGCGTGGGCGTGGCCGCCGACGACCCGGCGCGCCCGCGCCTCATCGCCTCGGCCGCGCGGCTCATCGCCGGGGCGCGCGCGAACGGCGTGCCGGTGATCTTCGTGCGCATCGCCTTCGCGCCCGACTACGCCGACTGCCTGCGCAACTGCACGCTGTTCCGCCGCGTGGCCGAAAGCGGCGCGGTGCAGGAAGGCAGCTGGGGCGCCGGGTTCTACGACGAGCTCGCACCCTTGCCGGGCGAAGCCGTGGTCACCCACAAGCGCAACAACCCCTTCTGGGCCAGCGGGCTCGAAGAGGCGGTGCGCGCCACCGGCGCCAGCCGCCTGTACGTGGCTGGGATCGCCACCAACCATGTGGTCGAACACGGCGCGCGCCATGCGAGCGACCTGGGCTACGACGTGGCCGTGGTCGCCGACGCCTGCAGCACCGCACAGGCGCACCTGCAGGCGGCGAGCCTGGAAACCCTGGCGATGCTTGCGGACGTGGTGCGCGTGGACGACGCCGTCGCGCAGATGGGAGGCCGGCCATGACGACGCTGCAAGGCCAGGTCGCGATCGTGACCGGCGCCGCCGCGCTGCTGGGCAGCGCCATCGTGCGGGCCTTCGTGCAGGCCGGCGCGCGCGTGGTGGCGGTCGACATCGACACGGCGCGCGGCGCCGCACTGGCTGCCGATGTGGGCGCGGGCTGCCGTTTCGTCGCCTGCGACATCGCCTCGGACGACGCGCTCGATGCGCTCGTGGCCGGCACGCTGCGCACCGAAGGCCGCATCGACTTTCTCATCAACAACGCCGTGGTCTACGGCGACGCGGGGTTGAACGCCGCGCGCGCCGACTGGCTGGGCGCGCTGAACATCAACCTCGTCTCCGGCGCGATGCTGGTGCAGAAGACCGCCGACGCGCTGGCCGCGCACGGCGGCGCCATCGTGAACATGGGCAGCGTCGGCGGCAAGTTCGGCGCGGCGGGCCGCGCACTGTACCCCGCGGCCAAGGCCGCCATCCTGCAGCTCACGCGCAACCAGGCCGCCACGCTGGCGCCGCGGGGCGTGCGGGTGAACTCGGTGTCGCCGGGCTGGACCTGGTCGGACGCGCTGTCGCGCATGACGAACGGCGACCGCGCACGGGCCGACCGCGTCGGCGCGCCGATGCACCCGCTGGGCCGCGTGGGCGACGGCGACGACGTGGCGCAGGTGGTGCTGTTCCTGTGCTCGGACGCGGCGCGCTTCGTCACCGGCGCCGACATCCCGGTCGACGGCGGCTTCTCGATGCTGGGGCCCGACCAGGGCCGCTCGGCGCGCGACTGGTTCGGGGCGTAGCCGCCGTTCAGCCGCGCGACTGCCGCAGCGCGCCCGGCGTGCCGCCCAGGTGGCGGCGGCACAGGCGCACGAAATGCGAGGCGTCGGCCAGCCCGACGCGCAGGCCGATCTGCGCCACGCTCAGGCGGTCGAAGCGCGCATCGGCCAGCATGCGCTGCGCCACCTGCATGCGGCAGGCGGCCAGCGCGTTGGCGAAGGTGGTGGCGCTGTGCCCTGCCCCGCCGCCTTCGGCCAGGCAGCGGTGCAGGCTGCGCTCCGAGATGCCGAGCCCCTGCGCCACGGCCGCGGCCGTGAGGCCCGGCTCGGCATGGCGCTCGCGGGTGGCGTCGAGCACGCGCTGGCGCAAGGCGGCGCGGCCACACGGGTCGGGCATGGCCGCGCCGCCGGTCGGGCCGAGCGCCAGGGCCAGCAGCCCGCCGAGCTGGTCGGCCAGCAGCGCCGCCGGCAGCGGCGGCCGCAGGGCCACCTCGGGCGACAGCGCCTGCGCGAAGCCGCTGAGCGCCGCCCCCCAGCCGCTGTGGCCGTCGATGCGGCGTGCCACGTGGTCGCCGGCGTCGGGCAGCCACGACTCGACCCACGCGGTCGGCAGCTCGATCGACACCGTGTCGGCCGACTGCTGCAGGTGGAAGGCGTAGCAGCGCCGCGAATCGACCAGCACCGCGTCGCCGGGCAGCAGGCGCGCCGAGCGCTCTTCCTGCACCGCGACCCAGGGCGAGTCGGCCTTGCACAGCAGGTAGTAGAAGTTGTGGCGGCTGTGGGCGATGGCGCGGCGCGTGCGGTACACGTCCTGTGCGCTGCCGCGCACCCGGTTCACGTGCAGCGGCCCCAGCGGCGCGGATTCGAGCGAGGCGCCGAAGCCACCGGCCAGCGGGCTGGTCACGTCCATCTCGAGAAAGCCTTCGCAGACCGCGCCGATCCAGTAGTCCAGCCGCTGCGGCGGCGGCACGGTGTCGGTCGACCAGGTGTGGATCGCAGCAGGGGCTGCGGGCATGGCGGCGGAAGTCATCCCGCCAACATAGCCAGCCCGGGCCCGTTTGCCAAGCGGGTATAGACGCCCTCCGACGCCGCGGCGCGCGGGTGCCCGGCACAATGGCCCGCTTCATTCACCGCACACGCACGAAGGGCCCGGCACACATGAGCAAGCAAAGCGATTTCGGATTGATCGGCCTGGCCGTGATGGGACAGAACCTGGTGCTGAACGTGGAAAGCCGCGGCTTCCAGGTCAGCGTCTACAACCGCACCGAGGCCACCACCGAGGCCTTCATTGCCGCCCACCCCGGCAAGCAGCTGGTGGGCGCGAAGACGCTCGAAGAGTTCGTCCAGAGCCTGGCCAAGCCCCGCAAGATCCAGATCATGGTGAAGGCCGGCGCGCCGGTCGACCAGGTGATCGAGCAGCTGATTCCCCTGCTCGACACCGATGACATCGTCATCGACGGCGGCAACAGCCTGTACACCGACACGGAACGGCGCGACGCCTACCTGAGCAGCAAAGGCCTGCGCTTCATCGGCGCGGGCGTGTCGGGCGGCGAGGAAGGCGCGCGCAAGGGGCCGTCGATCATGCCGGGCGGCCCGGCGTCGACCTGGGAGGTGATGAAGCCGATCTTCGAGAGCATCGCGGCCAAGGTGGACGGCGAGCCCTGCGTGATCCACATCGGCCCGGGCGGCGCGGGGCACTACGTGAAGATGGTGCACAACGGCATCGAGTACGGCGACATGCAGCTGATCTGCGAGGCCTACAGCCTGTTCAAGGCGGCCGGCTTCACGACCGACGAGATGGCCGCGATCTTCAACGAATGGAACGAGGGCGAGCTGCAGAGCTACCTGATCCAGATCACCGCCAAGGCGCTCGAGCAGAAAGACCCGGAAACCGGCCAGCCGGTGGTCGACCTCATCCTGGACAAGGCCGGCCAGAAAGGCACGGGCCAGTGGACGCTGCTGAACGCGGCCGAGAACGCGGTGGTCATCAGCACCATCAACGCCGCCGTCGAGGCGCGCGTGCTGTCGTCGCAGAAGAAGCAGCGCGTGGCGGCCAGCCAGCTGCTGCAGGGGCCGAAGATCGCACTGTCGCTGGAGAAAAAGGCGCTGGTGGCCAAGGTGCACGACGCGCTCTACGCCTCGAAGGTCATCAGCTACACGCAGGGCTTCGACCTGATCCAGACCATGGGCGAGAAGAAGGGCTGGCAGCTCGACCTGGGCGGCATCGCCTCGATCTGGCGCGGCGGCTGCATCATCCGCGCGCGCTTTTTGAACCGCATCACCGACGCCTTCCGCCGCGACCCGGCGCTGGGCAACCTGATGCTCGACCCGTTCTTTCAAGACCTGCTGAACCGCACGCAGCAGAACTGGCGCGAGGTGGTGGCGCTGGCGGTCAGCAACGGCATCCCGGTGCCGGCCTTCAGCGCCTCGCTGGCCTACTACGACAGCTACCGCACGGCGCGCCTGAGCGCGAACCTGCTGCAGGCGCAGCGCGATTTCTTCGGGGCCCACACGTACGAACGCGTGGACAAGCCCGAAGGCCAGTTCTTCCATACCGACTGGCCCGAAGTCATCGAATAAATAAATTGGGCTCGCCCCCAGGCTTCGCGCACTTCGTGTCGCTTCGCCAACCCCCTACCGGGGGCAACACCAGCGGCCCGACAAAGCCGGTTCCGCGGTGTTTCTGGTGAATGCCCGCTCGCCGCCTCTTCAGGTGATGCGCCTCAGCCGGCGTCGGCCAGCCAGTCGCGCACCACGCCGACCGACTGCGCCAGCGGCGCCGTCGCATCCACCGCCAGCACGCCGGCCTCGCCCACCGGCGATTCGAGCGTGGCGAACTGGTTGTCCACGAGGCTGGCCGGGAACATGTGCAGCCCGGCGCCCGCGCGCGCGGCCACGCGGCGCTCGGCCTCGGCGCGGTCGATCTGCATGAACACGAAACGCAGGCCCGGCGCGGCGGCGCGCAACTGGTCGCGGTAGCTGCGCTTGAGCGCGGAGCAGGTCATGACGGCGCCCTGCGGCGCGTCGGCCAGGGCACGGCCCAGCGTGGCCAGCCAGCCGGCGCGGTCGGCGTCGGTGAGCGCGATGCCGCGGCTCATCTTGTCGACGTTGGCGGGCGGATGGTGGTCGTCGCCCTCGATCAGCGGCAACCCGAACGCCATGGCCAGCGCCGCGCCCATGCTGGACTTGCCGCAGCCCGAAACCCCCATCACCACGAGCCAGACCCTGTTCATGCGCGCCCTTGACCTTGTTTGAAGCAGCCGATGCCGAATGCGTGCCGAAGCCGGCACGGCCACGAATCTACCGCGTCGGCGCGATGTTCAGAACAGGCTGCCCTGCCCCACGGCGCCGGGCGGGCGAAAGGCCCCGGTGTCCAGCGCGATCCGCTCGCGGTTGAAGCCCAGCCGGTGCGTCGCCTTCTGGAAGCGCTGGTGGATCAGGTCGGCCCACAGGCCGCTGCCCTTCATGCGCGTGGCGAAGTCGGCGTCGTAGTCCTTGCCGCCGCGCATCTCGTGGATGCGCGCCATGACGCGCTCGGCGCGCTGCGGGTAATGCAGTTCGAGCCATTCCTTGAAGAGCGGCGCCACCTCCCACGGCAGCCGCACCACCGTATAGAAGGCGCTGCGCGCGCCGGCCTCCCAGGCGGCTTCGAGCACCTGCTCCATGTCCTCGGTGATGAACGGAATCTGCGGCGCCACGCTCACGCCCACCGGCACGCCGGCCTCGGCCAGGGTGCGGATGGTGCGCAGCCGCCGGTGCGGCGCGGCGGCGCGCGGCTCGAGCTTGCGCGCCAGTTCGCCGTCGAGCGTGGTGATCGTGACGTACACGGCCGCGAGCCGGTCGGCGGCCATCGGCGCGATCAGGTCGAGGTCGCGTTCGACCGCGCTCGACTTGGTGACCAGCGCGAACGGATGCCGCACCTCGCTCAGCAGCTCGATCACGCCGCGCGTGAGCCGCAGTTCGCGCTCGATGGGCTGGTAGCAGTCGGTGGCGGTGCCGATGGCAAGGTTGCTGGGGCGGTAGCCCTTGCGCCCGAGTTCGGCGCGCAGCACCTCGACGAGGTTGCGCTTGGCGATGAGCTTGGTCTCGAAGTCGAGGCCGGGCGAGAGGTTGAGGTAGCTGTGCGTGGGCCGCGCAAAGCAGTAGATGCAGCCGTGCTCGCAGCCGCGGTACGGGTTGAGCGAACGGTCGAAGGGGATGTCGGGCGACTCGTTGCTGCTGAGCACCGACTTCACGTCCTCGAAGCGCACCTCGGTGGCCAGTGGCAACAGCCCGGCGGCTTCGGCCTCGCCGTCTTCCAGCGTGCCCCAGCCGTCGTCGAAGGCGTCGCGTTCGTCCTTGGAGAACCGGTGCGCGAGCCGCGTGGCCGCGCCTCGGCCCTTGATGATGTGGATGGGAACCTGGGCGGCGGGCATGGCGAGTCCTTGGAAGGAAACAGGAAACAAGTCGAACAACTGTTTATTAATACAGTATTTCACTTTTAATCCCGACATGCACAGTTTTTTGTTTCTGTCTTGACAGAAATTCAGGAATTCCTAAACTCGACGCCATGGAACTCACCGACATTCAACGCAAGTTCGTCCTGCACTGGGGCGAGATGGGCTCCATGTGGGGCGTGAACCGCACGGTCTCGCAGATCCACGCCCTGCTCTTCGCGCACGGCAAGCCGATGCACGCCGAGGAGCTGTCCGAAACGCTGGGCGTGGCCCGCTCCAACGTCAGCAACAGCCTGAAGGAACTGCAGGCCTGGAACCTCGTGCGCGTCACCCACACGCTGGGCGACCGGCGCGACTACTTCGAGACCAGCGTCGACGTGTGGGAGCTGTTCCGCACCGTGGTGCGCGAGCGCAAGGAGCGCGAGTTCGACCCCACCATCCGCGTGCTGCGCGAGATCGTCGCCAGCCCCGATTTCCAGAAGGAGCCGCCCGATGCGCAGGACCGCATCCGCTCCACCATGGACCTCATGACCAAGCTCGCCACCTGGGCCGACGAGATGCTGCGGCTGTCGCCCGGCACGCTCGACAAGGTGCTCACGCTCGGCGCCAGCGTGCAGAAATTCGTGCGCGGCGACAGCGCACCGCCCCCTGCCCCACCTGGCGCCGGCAAGGGCGACGACCCCGACGCGCACCACGCCAGCCTGCCCATGATCTGAGAAAGGCCGCGTCCTTTTTTTTGCCTTCTTATTTCTGTTTTGACTGAAATATCGAGAACCAAAAGCACCATGCCCCGCTTCGCTCCCGCCACCTACCCGCTCACGGTCTATTTCGACGCTACCTGCCCGCTGTGCATGGCCGAGATGGGCGCCATGCAGGCGCGCGACAGTGCGAAGCGGCTGCGCCTGGTCGACTGCTCGCCCATCGGTTTCGCAAACGGCCCGGCGCCGCGCGAGGTGCTGATGCGCTCGCTGCACGCGGTCGATGCCGCAGGCCGGCTGCGCGTGGGCGTCGACGCCATCCGCGCCTGCCGCGCCGCGGTGGGCCTGCCGGCCGGTGGCGCGGTGCTCGACCTGCCGGTGGTCGGCCGGCTGGCCGATCGCGCCTACGCGGTGCTGGCCCGTAACCGCTACCGGCTGCCGCGCTGGCTGGTGCTGCGGCTCGCGGGGCACGGTGCGATCGCGCCGGCCACTTGTGCCGACGACCACTGCAAGCTCTAAAAAACTCACGCTGTCACACATCACCCGCTCACGCCTGAAGGAGTTTTCGATGCCCGACGTCTTCCAGCCCGACTTCCGCCTGCCCGGCACCGCGCGGCCTGCGCCGCCTGCCGTCGAAGGCCACGTGAGCCGTGAGGACACGCAGGACTATTTCACCGAGGTCGCCGACGACTACCGCGCCTGGAGCCCCAGCTACAACATGCACTTCGGCTTCTGGCGCCTGGGCCTGAACCCGCTGCGGCGCGAGGGCATGCTGATCGAGATGAACCGCACCGTCGGCCGCGCACTGCGGCTCGACACGGCCACCACCGGACCGCGCTGCGTGCTCGACCTGGGCTGCGGCGCCGGCGCCACCTCGCGCACGCTGGTCGGCGACGACCCCGCGCTGCATGCGGTCACCGTGACCAACGTGCCGGTGCAGAACGGCATCGCCGCGCGGCTCGACGCCCGCGCCGGCGTGGCCGACCGCGTGGCGCACGTCGAGGCCGACTACACCCGCACCGGCCTGCCCGCCGCCCAGGCCGATGGTGCCTGGGCGCTCGAAAGCGCCTGCTACGCCGAGGGCACCGCCAAGGCCGACTTCGTGCGCGAGGCCGCGCGGCTGCTCAAGCCCGGCGCGCGGCTGGTGGTGGTCGACGGCTTCCTGCTGCGCCGCCGGCCGGGCCGCCTCGCGGGCTGGCTGCACCGCCTGTGGGCCGACAGCTGGGCCGTGCCCACACTGGCGGTGCGCGACGACTTCACGGCCGCGCTGCGCGCGCACGGCTTCGAGGACATCGAGTTCACCTCGCTGCGTTGGCGCGTGGCACCGAGCGCGCTGCACATCCCCGTGCTGGCCACGCGCTTCACGCTGGCCGAACTGTGGAAGGCGCGCGGCAGGCTCAGCCCCTGGCGCCGCAAGCACATCGTCGCCAGCTACTGCGCGCTCGCGCTGGGCATGTTCTGGCGCGACTTCGACTACGCCATGGTGACGGCCCGGCGCAGCGCCAGCTGAGACATCACAAAAAGAGGAGAAGAGATTTCCATGCGCACCGATCCCAAAGAAAGCAGGCTCGCTGACCTTGCCCCCAACGAAGAAGTGCCGACCCCAAAGCCCGTGCGCGGCATGCCCTTCGGCTGGTTCTGGCCCATGTTCGCCGGCGCGGCGCTGGCGCTCGTGCTGCGCCTCGTCTTCAGCGGCGGCCCCGGCGAGCCCTTCTCGGCCATGCTGGGCTCCTTCGTCTATTTCGCGCCCGCGGCGTGCGGCGCGGTCACGGTGTACCTGGCCGAGCGCATCGAGCGGCGCAGCTGGGGCTACTACCTGTGGGCGCCGTGGGTGGCCACCGCGCTATTCGTCGGCGGTACGCTGATGGTCTTCATCGAGGGCATCATCTGCGCCGCCTTCATCGTGCCGCTGTTCGCGGTGATGGGCAGCGTCGGCGGGCTGGCCATGGGCATCGTGTGCCGCATCACCAACTGGCCCAAGCCCGCGCTGTACAGCGTCGCCCTGGTGCCGCTGCTGCTCGGCGGCATCGAGCCGCAATGGCCCAACCCCGACCAGTTCTCGAACACCTCGCGCACCCTCTTCATCGCGGCGCCGGCCGAACGCGTGTGGCACGAGCTCAACGCCGCGCGCGACATCCGCCCCAGCGAAGTCGGCGACGCGTGGGCCTACCGCGTCGGCGTGCCGATGCCGGTGTCGGGCGTGACCGTCGACACGCCCGAGGGCCGCGTGCGCCAGGTGCAATGGCAGAAGAACGTGCATTTCGAAGAGGTCGTCACCGAGTGGCAGCCCGATCGCCTGCTGAAGTGGCGCTTTCGCTTCACGCCCGACTCCTTCCCCGCCGGCGCACTCGACGACCACGTGATGATCGGCGGCCAGTATTTCGACCTGCGCGATGCCACCTACACCCTGACCCCGCGCGACGGTGGCACCGAGCTGCGCGTCGCGGTGTCGTGGCGGCTGAGCACGCGCTTCAACTGGTATGCGGACCCGGTCATGCAGTTCCTGCTTGGCGACGCTTCCGAGAACATCCTGCGCTTCTACAAGGCGCGCAGCGAAGCCACTGGGGCGGTGGCGGGATGAGCGCGCCGCCCGTCTTCCAGCAGGCGCTTGGCCCCGCATGGAGCCAGCTCGGCGACGTCATCCGCCGGCACTACACGATGGCGCCGTTCTCCGACGATTACGTCTGCGTGCGCGGGACCATGAGCGAGGTCTGGCACGCCCCCTGGGCCACGCTGCTGATGCCCTTCGGCCGGCTGTTCGGCGCGCTGGTTCCGCACCAGGGTACCCAGGTGCCGATCGAGGTGCACTACCGCTGCCAACCCGGCAACGCCCACCTCTACTGGGACCGCGTCTTCCATTTCCCGGGCAGGCCGCCTTTTCATTTCCGTTCGCACATGGAACATGACGCGGCGCAAGGCAGCGAGGTGATCGAATACGTGCGCTTCGGCATCGGCATGCGCCTGGCGGTGAGCGCGGAAGACGGCGCGCTGGTGTTCCGCGACCGGGGCTACATCTGGCGCCTCGCGGGGCTGCGCATTCCGCTGCCGCTGGGCCTCTTGCTCGGCACCGCCTACGTCGAGGAGCGACCCGATCCGTCCGACCCCGACCATTTCACGATGAAGATGCTGCTGCGCCACCGCTGGTTCGGCGGTGTGTTTCGCTACAGCGGACGCTTCCGCCTCGGTTCACAATGAGCCCCATGCCGCGCCGCCCCGAAAACCTCTACGCCCAGTACCACGCCCACATCTACTTCGCCCCCGCCACGCTGGCGCAGGCGCGTGAACTCAGCGAGCGCGCCGGCCGCGAGCTGATGGTGGTGGTGGGCCGCGTGCACGAACGCCTCGTCGGCCCGCACCCGCACTGGAGCTGCCAGCTCGCCTTCGACGCCGCCGAGTTCGACGAAGTCATCGGCTGGCTCGACGCGAATCGCAACGGCCTCGACGTGTTCGTGCACGGCGTGACCGGCGACGACTTCGCGGACCACACGGCGCATGCGATGTGGCTGGGCGAAGAGAGCGCGCTCGACCTGCGGATGTTCAGGCGCTAGGCCTGCGCCAGCAGCGCGCAGACCTCCTCGTCTGTCGTCTGCGAGAAGTCTTCATACCAGGCGCCGACCGCGCGAAACACCGTGGGGCAGTGCACGCACAGCACGTCGTCGGCTTCGCGCTGCAAGGCCTCGCAGGCCTCGGGCGACGCCACGGGCACGGCGGCGATCACGCTGCCGGCGCTCTGCCGTCGCAGCCCGCGAACGGCCGCGCGCATGGTGGCGCCGGTGGCAAGCCCGTCGTCGATCACGAGCACCGTGCGGCCTTGCACCTCGCACGCCGGGCGATCACCGCGATAGACCTGCGTGCGGCGCGCCAACTCGGCGAGTTCAGCACGGACCACGGCATCGATCTCCGACGGCCGCAGATCCAGCGTGCGCACCAGGTGTTCGTCGATCTCGGGCACGCCGTCGCCCGCGAGCGCGCCGAAGGCGTACTCGGGTTGTTCGGGCAGGCCCAGCTTGCGCACCACCAGCACGTCGAGTGGCAGCCGCAGCGCGCGGGCCACCTCGAAGGCCACCGGCACGCCGCCGCGCGGCAGCGCCAGCACCACGGCGTCCGCAAGACCGCCGCGCCGCTGCAGCAAGGCAGCGAGCTGGCGGCCGGCCTGTGCGCGATCACGAAACTTCACGGCGTGTGCTCCCGAAATGGGATGTTCACACGCTGTTCGCGTCGAGGCGAGCCCCGGCGCAAAGACCCGGATCGCGGCGTGCGTTACGCAGCCTCTTGCGTTTCCACCTCGGTGTCCGATGTGCCGCCGTGGACCTTGAAGAACTGCGCCCCTTCGACCTTCTGCCCGATGGCCTGCTCATACGCCGCGCGCACATCGTCGGGCTGCCCGGCCTGCCCGAAGAAGTCCTTCAGGTACGGCCCCAGCAGCGGATGCGCGGCCAGTTCCTCGCGCGGCAGGCCGTGCAGCATCTCGTCGCGGCAGGCCGAGGGCAGGAACACGTCGCGGTTCTTCCCGGGGTCGCGGATCAGGCCCTTGGGCTCGTGCGCCGGGTCGGACTGCATCGACTCGAGTTCTTCGAAGAAGCGCCGGCGCATCATCACGATGCCCTTGTCGCTCTGGCCCAGCTTCTCGCGCGTGCGGTCGGTCACGGTGCCCTGCCCCACCCAGACCACGAAGTCCTGGTTGGCGACGTGGCTGGTGATCCAGCGGCCCGTGGCCGGGTCCTTGATGGGGCCGTACCACGAGGGAATGCGTTCCTGCACATAAGGCTCCTGCTCGGTCGGCACGCGGCTGAGCACCCACAGCACGCTCAGCGTGTGGTGATCGTCGATGGGCACGCGCCATTCGAAGTGGTGGCCGAGGAAGAAGCCGTTGGGCCACAGCGTGACGCGGCCCGTGGTCCACATCACGTTGTCTTCGCGCTCGCCGCCGCGCAGGCGCTTGTAGACGAAACCGTGCTCGAACTCCTCGAAGGCGAGCTTCAGGTGCGTGGGCACGTAGGGGCCCTCGTCGCCCTGCAGGCGCGTGGTCCAGTTGTTGTGCGTCCACTCGAAGTGCACGGGGTCGATGGAGTTCTCCTGGCACTGGAACCAGTTGCAGGGAATCTCGGCGAACACGGCCTGCGCGAAACCGTTCTTGCAGTTGAAGAGTTCCCAGTCGGGCAGCAGCGGCGCGGGCTGCGGGCCCATGTAGGCCCACAGCAGGCCGGCCTTTTCCTGCACGGGGTAGGCCTTGATCTTCGTGTTCTTGCGCATGCGCGCGTCGGGGTCCAGCGTTTCTTCAAACGGCTGGTGGATGCACTGGCCGCTGGTGTCGTACTGCCAGCCGTGGTAGCTGCAGCGCAGGCCGCACTTCTCGACGTAGCCGTACGACATGTCGGCGTTGCGGTGCGGACAGCGCCGATCGACGAGGCCGTAGTTGCCGCTCAGGTCCTTGTAGAGCACGAGGTCCTCGCCGAGGATGCGCAGCGGCTTCACGGCCTTGTCGTCGAACTCGCTGGCGCCGGCGATCGGGTGCCAGTAGCGGCGCAGGTAGTCGCCCATGGGCTTGCCCGGACCCACTTCGGTCAGCAGGCGGTTCTTTTCTTCGCTCAACATGCATCATCTCCTTCGGTGTCGGGGGTCAGTCGGCGCGGATGCCGAACTCGCGCACCAGCTTGCCGAAGCGCTGGTCGTCGTCGGCGATCTGGCGGGCCAGCACGGCCGGCTCGCCGCCCACGGGCTCGATGCCCAGCGCGGCCATGCGGGCCTGCACGTCGGGCATCTTCAGGATCTCGTTGACGTGGCGGTTGAGCGTCTGCACGACCTCGGCCGGCATCGCCTTCGGGCCGAGCAGGCCCATCCAGGCGCTCACGTCCATGTCGCGGTAGCCCAGCTCCAGGAAGGTGGGCACGTTGGGCATGAGCTTCGTGCGCTGGCGCTCGGCCACGGCCAGCGGCACCAGCTTGCCGGCGGCGATGTGGCCCGCCACCGCGCCGGGCGTGATCCAGCCCACGCTCACGTGGCCGCCCAGCGTGTCGTTGACCACCGGCGCCACGCCGCGGTACGGCGCGTGTGCAATGGCCACGCCGGCGTCCTTGTTGAAGAGCTCGCCCGCGATGTGCATCGGCGAGCCCGCGCCCGGCGTGCCGTAGGTGAAGGCCTTGCCGGCCTTGGCGCCGGCCACCAGCTGCGCCACGGTCTGGATGCCGCTCGTGGGCGCGGTGACCATCAGCACCGGGATGTTGCCGGTCTTGACGATGGAGGTGAAGTCTTTCACCACGTCGTGCGCCACGCCGGGGCCGGCCTTGAGCACGTGCTGCGCGATGGGGAAGGTGCTGGGCGTGAAGAGCAGCGTGTAGCCGTCGGCCGGCGCCTTCGCGACCCAGGCGTTGCCGATCATGCCGCTCGCGCCGGGGCGGTTGTCGACCAGCACCGGCTGGCCCAGGCGCTGCGCGAGCTTCTCGGCGTAGGTGCGCGCGATGGCGTCGGTGTCGCCGCCGGCCGGGTAGGCGACGACCAGGGTGATCGGCTTCGCAGGCCACGATTGCGCCAGCGCCGCTGTCGCGGTGCACAGCAAAAGAATGGCTCCTGCAGCGGCACGGACCATGTTTCGTTGGTGGAACATCTTGCGTTTTCCTTCTCGGTGGGACGACGTGGGGGTGTCGTCGGACTGTAGGAACGGCGTCGCGCGGCCAGAAGATATAGTTTCACTGAGTGAACCTTTTTTCTTCGGAGGCGACATGTCGGACACCAGCGGCGCGCACAGCGTGAAGTCGATCGACGCCCTGCGCCGTGGGCTCGATGTGATGCTGGCCATCCAGCGTTCGTCGGCCGTCACGCTGCAGGAGCTGCACCGGCAGACCGGCCTGTCGAAGGCCACGCTGCTGCGCATCCTGAAGACGCTGCAGCAGGCCGGCTGGGTAGAGCGAAACGAGTTGGAAAAACGCTATGTGCCCACCTCGGCCGCCGGCCAGTCGGGCGCTGCGGCGGCGTGGCGCACGCGGCTCACGGCCCTGGCGGCGTCGCCGCGCGCCACGCTGCAGCGGCTGGTGCCGTGGCCCATCGACCTGGGCGTGCGCGACGGCACGGCCATGCTGATCCTCGACACCGACCGGCCGCGCAATGGCCTCGCGGTGAACTACCGCGCGCTGGGCTTTCGCCCGCCGATGCTGCTGTCCTCGCTCGGGCGCTGCTACCTCGCGTTCTGCCCCGAGGACGAGCGGCGAGAAATCGTTGCCGCACTGGCGCGTTCACCGAACGATTTCGACCGCGGCGCGCGACGCCCCGACAGCATCCGCCGCATGGTGGCGCATGCGCGCGACCAGGGCTACGCGGCGCGCGACCCCACGTCCACCAGCCTCGATTCGCCCGACCGCTTCGGCGCGGTGTCGGTGCCGGTGCGGCTGGGCGAGCAGGTGGTGGGTTGCCTCAGCTGCGCGTGGCTGCCATCGGTGAAGAGCGAGCGCGAGATCGTGTCGGCGCACCTGGGCGACCTGCAGCAGGCCGCGCAAAGCATCGAACGCCGGCTGCGGCAGGACGGGCTCGGCCTACCGCCCACAAGCCCCTGAAGCAGCCTCAGAACTCCGCGTCGAGCTCGTCGATCTCGTCGGGCTCCTGCAGCGCGGCGGCCACCCATTCCTTCATGGCGGGCAGCTCCATCACGCGCTTGCAGTACGCGGCGCACACGCTGTCCAGCGCCACGTCGTAGCTCAGGAAGCGCGTGACCACGGGCGCGTACATCGCGTCGGCCATGCCGAGCTGCTTGCCGAACAGGAAGGGGCCGCCGTAGGCCTTGAGGCACTCGCGCCAGATGGCGACGATGCGGTCGATGTCGCCCTGCGCGCGCGACCACACCTTGAAGTTCTTGAAGCGGGCCTTGATGTTCATCGGCAGCGCGCCGCGCATCGAGGCAAAGCCCGAGTGCATCTCGCCGCAGATGGCGCGGCAGTGCGCACGCGCCGCGGCGTCGGCGGGCAGCAGGCCGGCCTTGGGCTTGATCTCGTTGAGGTACTCGCCGATGGCCAGCGTGTCCCACACCTTGATGCCGCCATGCTGCAGCGAGGGCACCAGCATCGACGACGACAGCAGCAGCATCTCGGCCTTCATGGCCGGATCGTCGGGCGGAATGACCTTCTCGCTGAAGTCCAGCCCCGCGAGCCTGCACATCAGCCAGCCGCGCAGCGCCCAAGCGCCGTAGTTCTTGCTGCTGATCGTGAGAACGGGTTTGGCCATCGCGACACTCCTTGGACGATGCGGGGTGTGTGCAAGCGCCGTGCCACACGGTTGGCCCGCAACTTGCCTGCAGCTGGGGCATGCTGTACCGCGCTTACCAGAACCAGGCCGACCTGCTCTCGCCATGGCGGCTCACCGCGCAGTACCTGGGCCGCGCCCTCTGGCAGGACGGCACCGAGCGCACCGCGCTGCGGCGCATGGCCGCGCGCTGCGAGGTCTTCTCGCGCATGCGGCTCACCCACACGCGGCCGGCCTACGGCATCGACAGCGTGGTGGTCGACGGCGCCGACGTGCCCGTGCACGAAGAGGTCGCGCTGGTCTCGCCTTTCGGGACGCTGTTGCACTTTCGCAAGGCGCACACCGAAGCGGTGCATCCGCGCGTGCTGCTGGTCGCACCACTGTCGGGCCATTTCGCCACACTGCTGCGCGAAACCGTGCGTACGCTGCTGCGCGACCACGACGTGTACCTGACCGACTGGCACAACGCGCGCGACGTGCCGCTGTGGCAGGGCCGCTTCGGGCTGGACGACTACACGCTGCAGCTGATGCGCTTCGTCGAGGCCGTGGGCCCGGGCGCGCACATGGTGGCCGTGTGCCAGCCCTGCGTGGCCGCGCTGGCCGCGACCGCGCTCATGGCGGAAGACGACCACCCGGCCACGCCGCGCAGCCTCACGCTGATGGCGGGGCCGGTCGATTGCCGCATCAACCCGACCGCCGTGAACAAGCTCGCGACCGACCGGCCCATCGACTGGTTCCGTCGCAACCTCATCAGCCACGTGCCGTGGCCGCATGCGGGCGCGATGCGGCGCGTGTACCCCGGCTTCCTGCAGCTCACGGCCTTCATGAGCATGAACCCCGAGCGCCACAAGAAGCAGTTCGAGGACATGGAGCGCCTGCTGGTCGAAGGCGAACTCGACAAGGCCCGCACCATCGCCGACTTCTACGACGAGTACCTGGCGGTGAACGACCTGCCGGCCGAGTTCTACCTGGAGACCGTCGAGCGCGTGTTCCAGACCTACGACCTGCCGCGCGGCGTGCTCACCGTAGCCGGGCGCACGGTGAACCCCGCGGCCATCCGGCGCACCGCGCTGCTCACGGTGGAAGGCGAGCGCGACGACATCTGCGCGGTCGGCCAGACCGTGGCCGCGCAAGACCTGTGCAGCGGCATCCGCCCGTACCTCAAGACGCATCACCTGCAGGCCGGCGTGGGGCACTACGGCGTGTTCAGCGGCAGCAAATGGAACACGCAGATCTACCCGCGCGTGCGCGAGACGATCCACGCGGCCGACGAACTGCACTGAGCGCAACCCGCGTTCAATCTGGCAGAGACCGCGGGGGCTTTGGTTGCCCGAACACCCCCGGCTTCCTACAATCGACCCTATGAACGTCATGGTTTTCATCCCCGGTTTCGATCGCGCGGCGGCCTCTGCGGCCCCGGGCGATGCGCGCGTGCGCGCACCCGCGGCGATGACGGCGAGGTCGCAGCAGACCCTCGCACATCCCTGAGCCCGGCGGTCAGCCTCCTTTTCTCTTCAGCGCACATCGACCGTCGGGCACCCGCCCCGCGCGGTCGCGCGCCCTGGCTTTGATCCGCCCGGGCGACGCACCACTTCCCCCAGCGTCCGACCTTCTTCCCGCCTCCGGCCCCGTGCCGCGCGGAAGGACCTCGCCCGCTTCGCCGTCGTGTTTCGTCGTGAGGATTTCCCCGTGGTGGCTCTTGCCTGCTCCCCTTCCGTCTCTTTTTCGCCTTCGCCTGCCCTGCCGCCCTGGCCCGCCTGGCTGTCGTTCGACGCGCTGCGCCGCCGCCTGCTGCGGCCGGCCGAGCTGCGCATCGACGTCGATCCGAAGAAGGGCCGCCCGAGCGAGCCGCTGACGCCCGTGTACGAGCGCATGCGCGCCATGGGCGAGCGCGTGCAGGACCTGCCCGCGCTGCACCTGGACGACCCCGACCTGCGCGCGCGCTTTCGCGAGGCCGACGGCGAGACCTACGTGTACATCGAGGACGTGCGCCACCAGCGGCTGGTGGGCTACACCGTGTTCAACCGCCTCATCGAACTCGACCGCCGCGCCGACCGCCACATCCGCGCGCCGCATTCGCAGTACGACCCCGCCTACCAGCGGCGCGGGCTGGCCACGGCCGTGTACCGCTGGGCACTGGGCAGCGGCATGTGCCTGATGAGCGGCGCGCGGCAGTCGCCGGGCGCGCACGCGCTGTGGCTGCGCCTGGGGCGCGACTACACGACGGGCTTCGTCGACCTGCGCGAGAAGCGGCTGAGCTACCTCGGCGACGAAGTGGACGGCGACACGCTGTCGCAGCTGCACACGCGCATGTTCATGCTCGGCGAAGGCTGGACGCTGGAGCGTTTCAGTAGCGAAACGCGCATGGCGATGCTGGAGACTGCCTAGCTAGGCCTGCGGCAACCGCTCGCGCAAAAACCCGATGAGCTCCTGCGCCGCCACGTTGCGCATCGGCCCTGGCAGGTAGGCCAGCACCACGCGCCGCTCGATGCGCGGCGCCGACAGCGGCACCACGGCCAGTTCGGGGTCGCGCAGCGACGAGGTGTACAGCTGCGGCATCAGCCCCAACGCCTGCCCGCTGCGCACCAATGCATAGAGCGTTTCGGAATAGCTCACGCGGTACGGCTGCGCGCCCTGCGCGAACTGCGCGCGCGCCGGGTCGCCCAGCGCCGGCATGCTGCCGCTTTCGAACAGCACGAGGCGCTCGCTGCCGATGGCCTCCCAGCGCGCCTCGCCGGCCGCCGCCAACGCGTGGTCGCTGCGCACCACCAGCACCAGCGGGTCGCGGAACAGGTCGATGCACGTCAGTCCGCCGGGTGGCTCGGTGATCGCGGCCACGGCCATGTCGAGCTGGCCGCTGCGCAGCTCGGCCAGCAGCACCGTGGAGGGCGCGTCGCGCCAGGCCAGCTCCACCTCGCCGCGCTGCTGCAGGAAGCCGGCCGCCGCCGCCGCGACGCGCGCGCTGGCCGAGGGGATCACGCCCACGCGCACGTAGGCCCGGCCGCGCTGCACCGTGCTCTCGATGTCGCGCAGCGCCACCTCGAAGGTGTGGACCAGGAAATCGGTGCGCGCCAGCACCTCGGCGCCGACCGGCGTAAGTTCGAGCCGGTGAGTGGAGCGGGTCAGCAGCTCGGCGCCGAGCAGCTTTTCCATCTGCTTGATCGCGTTGCTCAGCGCGGGCTGCGTAATGGCGAGGCGGCGCGCCGCGCGGCCGAAGTGCCCTTCCTCGACCAGCACCGAGAAACACTGCAGCTGGCGCAGCGTGAGCGCACGCAGGGGCAAGGCGGCCATGGGCGTCCTGGTTATCGATTCAATGAATCAAATTATAGAAATTCAAAATTTTCCTTATGAGCATGCACTGCCTAGACTGCGCCGCATGACCCTTGCCGCGCCTGCGCCCTCCGCCGCTCCTTTCACGCTCGAAGCGATGCTGCGCGCCATTCCCAAGGTGGAGCTGCACTGCCATCTCTTCGGCACCGTGCGCCACGACACCTTCCGCCAGCTCAACCGGCGCGCCGGTGCGCCGCTGGCCGACGCGGAGATCGACGGCTTCTACACGCGCGGCGAAAAGCCCGTGGGCGTGCTGCGCGTGCTGCGCGCGCTCGACGCCCAGCTGGTGCGCAGCGCCGACGACCTGTACCAGCTCACCCTCGAATACCTGCAGGACGCGGCTTCGCACCAGGTGCGCTATGCCGAGTTCTTCTGGAACCCGACCGGCACGGTGCACGGCTCGGGCATTGCCTACCCGCTGGCGCAGGGCGCCATCGTCCGCGCGATCCACGATGCGCAGCAGGCGTTCGGCATCACCGGGCGGCTCATCGCCGCCATCGACCGCGAGGCCAGCGCCGAAGCGGCCGTGGAGATGGTCGAGTGGGTCAAGGCCCACCGCTGCGACGAAGTGATCGGCATCGGCATCGACTACCGCGAGAACGACCGGCCGCCCGAGCTGTTCGCCCGTGCGTACGCCGATGCGAACAAGGCCGGCCTCAAGACCACCGCGCACGCCGGCGAGTTCGGCATGCCCTGGACCAACGTGCGCACCGCGGTCGAGCTGTTGCAGGTCGACCGCATCGACCACGGCTACACGGTGGTCGACCAGCCCGACTTCGCGCGCCAGTGCGCCGACCGCGGCGTGATCTTCACTGTCGTGCCGACCAACTCGTACTACCTGCGCACGTTGCCGCCCGAGCGCTGGGCCCTCGATCACCCCATCCGCCGCATGCCCGGCCTGGGCCTGCGCATCCACCCGAACACCGACGACCCGACGCTGCACCAGGTCACGCCCACGGGCGCCTGGCTGATGATGGTGCACGACTTCGGCTTCGGCCTGGACGACCTGCGCGGCTTCATGCACAACGGCCTGGACGGCGCCTGGATCGACGACACGCAGCGCCGCCAGTGGCGCGCCGAATGGAGCGCCGCTTTCGACGCGCTGCGCGCCCGCCTGCCCTGCGAACCCGCGCCTTCCGCCACTCCCTTCCCCGGATGAACCCCGCCATGACCACGAACCGCCGCCTGATCCTTGCCGCCGCACTCTGCGCCGCCCTGCCCACCGGTGCCCTCGCGCAGCCCGCGTGGCCCGCTGCCAAGCCCCTCACGCTGATCGTTCCCTACACGGCCGGCGGCAGCGTGGATGTCAACGCCCGCCTCGTGGCGCAGCGCCTGGGCGAACGGCTCAAGCAGTCGGTGGTGATCGAGAACGTGAGCGGCGCGGGCGGCGCCATCGGCGTGGCCAAGGCCGTGAGCGCGGCGCCCGACGGCTACACGCTGGTGGTCGGCCCCGACAGCGCCATCGCCATCGGGCGGCTGGTCAACCCCTCGGCCTTCCGCTTCGATCCGCTCAAGGACCTGGCGCCCGTCGGCCTGCTCAACACCGCGCCGATGGTGCTGGTGGCGCGCCCCGGCCTGGACGTGCGCAGCTACGCCGACTTCGTGAAGCTCGCCAAGGCCCAGCCCGGCCACTACAACTACGCCACCTCGGGCGTGGGCACCGTGCTGCAGCTGGCGATGGAACTGCTCAAGGAACACAGCGGCATCTTCGTGACCCACGTGCCCTACCGCGGCGGTGCGCAGATCGCCACCGACGTGATCGGCGACCAGGTCGACCTCGCGATGCTGGTGAGCACCAGCGCCATCCCGCACGTGAACGGCAAGCGCCTGAAGGCCCTGGGCATCACCGGCAGCCAGCGCCTGCCGGCGCTCGCGCAGGTGCCCACCTTCAACGAGATGCCCGGCCTCAAGGGCTACGACATGGTGAGCTGGACCGGCATCTTCGCGCCCGCGAAGACGCCGCCGGCCGTGGTGGCGCGGCTCAACCAGGAACTGAATGCGGTGCTGCAGGAAGAAGGCGTGCGCGCCAAGCTGGCGGAGCAAGGCGCATTGCCGGGCAGCGGAACGCCGGAGGCGTTCGGGAAGTTCGTGCAGGCCGAATACGCACGCAACCAGAAGATCGTGCAGACCGCCAACATCAAAGAGTAGCGGTCAGTCGGCCATGGCTGGCTGAAAAGGCTCAGCCGGCCTTTTCGTTGCTCTCGTCTTCCGGCCAGTCGCGGATGTAGGCCTTGAGCATCTTGTTCTCGAAGTTCTGCGCGTCGACCACGGCCTTGGCCACGTCGTAGAAGCTGATCACGCCCATGAGCATGCGCTTGTCCATCACGGGCATGTAGCGCGCGTGGCGCTCCAGCATGATGCGGCGGATTTCGTCGAGGTCGGTTTCGAGCGTGCAGGTGACCGGCGCGTCGTCCATGGCCTTGCGCACCAGCGTGGTCCCGACCTGGCCGCCGTTGTTGACGACGGCCACGATCACTTCACGGAAGGTGAGCATGCCGACCAGGTCGCCGTGCTCCATGACCACCAGCGAACCGATGTCCTTGTCCGCCATGGTCTTGGCGGCTTCCGCCAGCGGGTCGTCGGGCGTGGTGGTGAAGAGCGTGTTGCCCTTGACGCGAAGAATGTCGCTGACTTTCATGGTGGTGCTCCTCTCGGGGATTCGTCGTTCTCGGCGTCGTGCCGATTTGAATATAGCCCACAATCGACGCCGACCCGAACGCCCCTGTCGCCTGTGCAAGCATTGCCGGCGTCACGGGGCATTGCGAAGAGACAACAGAAAGGCCTTCATGCCCGGTTATTCCGACCCCGGTTTCGACACCCTCGCGCTGCACGCCGGCGCCGCCCCCGACCCCACCACCGGCGCGCGGGCCGTTCCCATCCACCTGACGACCTCCTTCGTCTTCGAATCCAGCGACCACGCAGCCGCGCTGTTCAACCTGGAACGCGCCGGCCACGTCTACTCGCGCATCAGCAACCCGACCAACGCGGTGCTGGAGCAGCGCGTGTCGGCGCTCGAAGGCGGCATCGGCGCCATCGCCACGGCCAGCGGCCAGGCGGCGCTGCACCTGTCGATCGCCACGCTGATGGGCGCGGGCTCGCACATCGTGGCCAGCACGGCGCTGTACGGCGGCTCGCAGAACCTGCTGCACTACACGATGCGCCGCTTCGGCATCGAGACCACTTTCGTGAAGCCCGGCGACCTCGATGGCTGGCGCGCTGCGGTACGCCCCGAGACCAAGCTCTTCTTCGGCGAGACCGTGGGCAACCCGGGCCTGGACGTGCTCGACATTCCCGCCGTGAGCGACATCGCCCACGAAGCCGGCGTGCCGCTGCTGGTCGACTCCACGCTCACCTCGCCCTACCTCATCAAGCCCTTCGACTGGGGCGCCGACCTGGTCTACCACTCGGCCACCAAGTTCCTGTCGGGCCACGGCACCGTCATCGGCGGCGTGGTGGTCGACGGCGGCAGCTTCGACTGGGAGAAGTCGGGCAAGTTCGCCGAGCTCACACAGGCCTACGACGGCTTCCACAACATGGTGTTCAGCGAGGAAAGCACCGTCGGCGCCTTCCTGCTGCGCGCGCGCCGCGAAGGCCTGCGCGACTTCGGCGCCTCGATGAGCCCGCACACGGCGTGGCTGATCCTGCAGGGCATCGAGACGCTGCCGCTGCGCATGGAGCGCCACATCGACAACACGCAGAAGGTGGTCGAGTTCCTGGCCACGCACCCGTTCGTGTCCCGTGTGGGCCACCCGCTGATCGAGTCGCACCCCAGCCATGCACTCGCGCAGAAGCTGCTGCGCCACGGCGCGCGCGGTGCCGGCGCGGTGTTCAGCTTCGACATCAAGGGCAGCCGCACGCAGGGCAAGGCCTTCATCGAGGCGCTCAAGCTGTTCAGCCACCTGGCCAACGTGGGCGACTGCCGCAGCCTGGTGATCCACCCGGCCAGCACCACGCACTTCCGCATGACCGACGAGGCACTGGCGGGCGCGGGCATCTCGCAGGGCACCATTCGCCTGTCGATCGGCCTGGAAGACCCGGCCGACCTGATCGACGACCTCAAGCGCGCGCTGAAGGCCGCGGAAAAGGCGGGTGCCTGAGATGAACTACACCGTCAACGGCCACGACACCTACTGCTACACCGCCGGCAAGCCCTTCGATGCGGCCAAGCCCACGGTGGTGTTCATCCACGGCGTGCTCAACGACCACAGCGTGTGGATCCTGCAAAGCCGCTGGTTCGCCAACCACGGCTGGAACGTGCTGGCGGTCGACCTGCCGGGCCACTGCAAGAGCGCCGGCGCGCCGCCGGCCAGCGTGGAAGAGGCGGCGCAGTTCGTCATCGCGCTGCTCGACGCGGCGGGTGTGCAGAAGGCCGCACTGGTCGGCCACAGCTTCGGCTCGCTGATCGCGCTCGAAGCCGCGGCACGCGCGCCCGAGCGCATCACGCAGCTGGCGATGGTCGGCACGGCCTACCCGATGGTGGTGTCACCCGCGCTGCTCGAAAGCTCGGTGAGCGATCCGCAGCGCGCCATCGCGATGGTCAACACCTTCTCGCACTCGCTGCTGGCGCCGCCGCCTTCGTCGCTCGGCCCGGGCACGTGGCTGTACGGCAGCTCGCGCGCGCTGATGCGCCGCGTGCTCGCGAGCAACCGCGAGGCCAACGTGTTCCACATCGGCTTCAGGGCCTGCAACGACTACGCGAACGGCGAAGCGGCGATGGAGAAGGTGCAGTGCCCCGTGCTGTTCCTCCTGGGCGACGCCGACCAGATGACGCCGCCGCGCGCCACCAAGGCACTGGTGAGCAAGGCGCGCAACGCCAAGGTGGTGACGGTGCATGCCGGCCACGCGCTGATGAGCGAGGCGCCGGACGAGGTGCTGTTCGCGCTGCGCGACTTCGTCGCGGGCTAAAAGCTGCGACGAACGCTGGGTCGCTTAGCTGCCCAGCGCGTTGATGTCCGCCGGATCGAGCAGCACCTTGCGTGCACCCCGGCGCGCCACCGCGAGCATCGCGCGGCCCACCTTCTCGGTGGTGGTCACGCGGTCGGGCCACCAGCGGTGGGCCAGCCCGAGCACGGGCTTGAGCACCACGATCGCGGCGTCGTACAGCGGCGTCTTCGAGCGCACGCCGTGCAGCGGCTGGATCATCCCGGGCCGGAACATGTAGGACGCGCGAAACGGCAGGCGCATCAGCGCGTTCTCGGTCGCGCCCTTCACGCGCGCCCACATGCGTTCGCCGCGCTCGCTGCTGTCGGTGCCGGCGCCCGTCACGTAGGTGAAGGTCATGCCCGGGTTGAGCCGCGCCAGCACGGTGGCGGCTGCGATCGTCAGGTCGTAGGTGATGCGCTTGTACTCGGGCTCCTTCATGCCGACCGAAGACACGCCCAGGCAGAAGAAGCAGGCATCGAAGCCCGTCAGCTGCGACTCGATGGCGCGGTAGTCGAACATGTCGGTGTGGACCAGGTCCTGCAGCTTGGGATGCTGCTGCCCGGTGGCGCTGCGTCCCACGGCCACCACGCGTTCCACGTCGGGCGCCAGCAGGCACTCGCGCAGCACGCCCTGCCCCACCATGCCGGTGGCGCCAAAGATCAGGATGTTCATGGGAAGGAAGCTCCGAAGCGGTCAGACCGCGAAGGCCGCGGGCTTTTTCTCGAGCACGGCCAGCAGCAAGTCGACGTCGAGGCTGGAAGGCTGCGGCGGCTGCAGCGCGCCGAGCAGGCGCGACAGCGTTTCGATGTGCGGCAGCAGCGGACCGAGAAAGCGCGTGCCGTCGGCACCCGCCACCAGCAGGGTCGGGAAGGTCTCGACGTCGAAGGCGTCGGCGATCTCGGCGTGGTCCTCGATGTCGACCCAGGCGAAGCGGAACTGCGGGTGCGCCTTTGCCAGCTCGACCAGCAGCGGCCGGTAGTCGCGGCAGGTGCCGCACCATTCGGCGCACAGGCAGACGACCCACAGCGCGTTGGCATCGGCGGAAGAATCGACGGGGACGACGGGAACAGCGCTCAAGGTGGATACGGCGAAGGTGGGATGGCGAACCCGGGTGGTGCGGCCGCGGGGTCGTGGCTATTATCAACAAAGCCCCTGCGGGGCGCAGGAGACCCACGATGAACACCTCCACCCCTGCCGCACCGGACACGCCGGCCGCGGTCGATCCGCGCCGCTTCACCAGCTTTGCCGAGTTCTATCCCTTCTATCTGACCGAGCACGCCAACATCACCTGCCGGCGGCTGCACTTCGCGGGCTCGACGATCTCGCTGCTGTGCCTCGTGGCGCTGGTGGTCACGCTCAATCCGTGGTGGCTGCTGGCCGGGCTGGTGGCGGGCTACGGCTTCGCCTGGGTCGGGCACTTCGGCTTCGAGAAGAACAAGCCCGCCTCGTTCAAGCGCCCGCTGTACTCCTTCATGGGCGACTGGAGGATGTACCGGGACATCTGGGCCGGCCGCGTCAAGATCTGACGGCCCGAGCGCCAGGATGCTCCTAGATCAATAGCACGTCGCCCAGCCGCAGCGTACGCAGCGGGCCCTTCTGCCACAGGTCTTCGAGCGGCTCGGCGCGCGGCATCAGCAGCTCGCGCAGCAGCGGCTCGATGGGTGTCGACGGGTCGGCCAGCAGCACGTAGCGCGGGTCCTGGTTGGCGGGCTCCTCGGCCAGCGGCGCGATCCAGTCGAGCCGCACCAGCGTGTCGAGCACCGGCGCCAATTGCAGCCCGTCGACGCGCATGCGCGTCAGCAGTTCGCTCGCGCCCATGCCCTTGGCCGGCGTGGCCTGCGCGCGCGCCAGGTGCTGCAGCACTTCCATCGCGAGCTGCATCGGCCAGCCCGCCGCCCCACCCCGGCGCGCCACGCCCGTCAGCAGGCTCGGCAGGTAGGCCGCGATGACGGCGCCCAGCAGCACGATCACCCAGGCCACGTAGATCCACACCAGCAGGATCGGGAAGGTGGCGAAGGCGCCGTACAGCACCGAGTAGGTCGGCACCAGGCTCAGGTAGTAGCCCAACACGCGCTTGGCGATCTCGATGGCGGCCGCCACGAAGAGGCCGCCGGCCCAGGCGTGCGACCAGCGCACCGTGGTGTTCGGCACGTAGTGGTACAGCCCGGCCATGCCGGCCGCGAGCAACAGGAATTCCAGGGTGTCGAAGGCCAGCTTGACGATGCCTCCACCCACCACGTCGCGCGAAGCGGCGAACACGTACGAGGTGGTCGACAGGCTCACCGCGAGGATCAGCGGCCCGAGCGTGATGGTGGCCCAGTAGATCAGCACCCGCTGCGCCAACGGCCGCGGCGTGCGCACGCGCCAGATGTTGTTGAGCGTCTTGTCGATGGTGAGGATCAGCGCGATGGCGGTGATCAGCAGCACCACCAGGCCCGCGATGCCCAGCCCGCTGGCCTTGCTCGCGAACTGGTTCAGGTAGCCCAGCACCTGGCGCGCGATGTTGTCGGGAATCAGGCTCTCGATCAGCCAGCGCTGCAGGCGGCCCTGCATGGTGGCGAACATCGGGAACACGGTGAAGAGCGCGAGCGCCACCGTGAAGAACGGCACCATGGCGATGGTGGTGGTGAAGGTCAGGCTGCTGGCCGTGAGGCCGAGGCGGTCTTCGCGGAAACGCTCGCCCAATACCGCTGCGGTGTTGCGCCAAGGAAAGCGCGAAAGATCCCTCCAAAGCTGCCGACGATTCATGGCCGGTATCATAGGAGTTGAACACTCCCCCAGTCTCCGCGCACTTCGTGTCGCTGCGCCAACCCCCTCACCGGGGGCGATACCAGCGGCCCGGCAAAGCCGGTTTCGCGGTATCCCGCTCATGAATGCCAACCAGCCGCTTCCTCCCTCTTCCGTCCGCGCCACCCGATGGGCCGCCGTGGGCAGCCTCGTCGGCCTGATCGTGCTGGGCCTGGCTTGGGAGCTGTGGCTGGCGCCGCTGCGCCCGGGCGGCTCGCTGCTGGCGCTCAAGGTGCTGCCGCTGGTCATTCCGCTCGCGGGGCTCTACAAGAACCGCATGTACACCTACCGCTGGGTCAGCCTGATGATCTGGCTCTACTTCACCGAGGGCGTGGTGCGCGCCTGGAGCGACACCAACGGCGTGGGACAAATCCTCGCGCTCGTCGAGGTGCTGCTGTGCCTCGTGCTCTTCGCGGCCTGCGCGTGGCATGTGCGCCTTCGCCTGCGCCACGCCAAGGCCGCCGCTGCTGCTGCCCGTCCCCTGGAGGCTTCCGCCCAATGACCACCTCTTCTTCCCTCCTCGACCAACTGCGCGCCATCGTCGGCGCCACGCACGTGCTGACCGAGGGCGACCTCGCGGCCTACGAGCAGGACTGGCGCAAGCGCGCGCGCGGCAAGTCGCTCGCCGTGGTGCGCCCGGCCAATGCACAGCAGGTGGCCGACGTGGTCAAGGCCTGCGCCGCAGCCGGCACGGCCGTCATTCCGCAGGGCGGCAACACCGGCCTGGCGGTCGGCTCCATTCCCGACGACAGCGGCACGCAGGTGGTGCTGAGCCTGCAGCGCCTGAACGCCATCCGCAACATCGACGCCGCCAACCTCACGATGACCGTCGAGGCCGGCTGCATCCTGCAGACGCTGCAGGAGACCGCCGAGAAGGCCGGCTACCTGTTCCCGCTGAGCCTCGCGGCCGAGGGCAGCTGCACCATCGGCGGCAACCTGGCGACCAACGCGGGCGGCACGCAGGTCGTGCGCTACGGCAACACACGCGACCTGTGCCTGGGCCTGGAAGTGGTCACGCCGCAGGGCGAGATCTGGGAAGGCACGAGCGGTCTGCGCAAGGACAACACGGGCTACGACCTGCGCGACCTGATCGTCGGCAGCGAAGGCACGCTGGGCGTCATCACCGCCGCGACCATGAAGCTGTACCCGCTGCCCGCCGCGCAGCTCACGGCCTGGGCGGCCGTGCCTTCGCTCGACCACGCGGTCACGCTGCTGGGCCTGGCGCACAAGCACCTGGGCTCGGGCCTCACGGGCTTCGAGGTGATGGGCAAGTTCGCGCTGAGCCTGGTCGACAAGCACATGCCGCAACTGCGCGTGCCCTTCATCCATGACGAGGCCGTGCCCTACTGCGTGCTGCTCGAGAACTCCGACAGCGAGTCCGAGGACCACGCCCGCGCGCGCTTCGAGGCGCTGCTCGAAACCGCCTTCGAAGACGGCTGCGTCACCGACGCGGTGGTGGCCGAGAACCTCACGCAGGCGCACCAGCTCTGGCACATCCGCGAGAGCATTCCGCTCGCGCAGGCCGAGGAAGGGCTGAACATCAAGCACGACATCTCGATCCCCGTGTCGCGCATCCCGGCCTTCGTGGAAGCGACCGACGCGCTGCTGAAACGCGAGATCGCCGGCGTGCGGCTGGTGAACTTCGGCCATCTGGGCGACGGCAACCTGCACTACAACGTGCAGGCGCCAGAGAACATCGACACCAAGGCGTTTTTGAAGAACGAGGAAGAGCGCATCAACACGCTGGTCTACGACGCGGTCGAGCAGTTCGGCGGCTCGTTCTCGGCCGAGCATGGCGTGGGCTCGCTCAAGGTCGACAAGCTCGAGAAGCACAAGTCGCCGGTGGCGCTGGAGATGATGCGGGCGATCAAGCGCGGGCTCGATCCGAAGAACATCCTGAACCCGGGGCGCGTGATCCGCGTCTAGCCTGGAAAGTCTTCGCCGCGCAGCGCGATCGGCTGCCCATGCGGCGTGCGCTCCGCCGCGTGGTCCCAGGCGTGGCGGTAGCGGGCCAGCTCGTCGCCGGAACTCGCACCCTTGCGCGCCACGAGGTTTTCGAGCGCGGCGAGCCAGTGGCGGTAGTAGGTGTCGCCCGTGTCCGGGTCGCCCGCGGCTTGCGCGGCGCTGATCTGGGTGGCCAGCGCCTCGGCCCACTCGACCCAGCTGAACAGCCCGCGCTCGTGCAGCGCGAGCGTCATCGCAAAGGCCTGCGCCTCCCACGGTTCCCTGAACACCGGCCCGTCGGCGTCGCGCGGCATGCCCGGGGCGAGTGCGAGCGGTGGCATGTCGTTCGCCTTCATGCCGCGGGCTCCAGGTAGCTTTCCCACGCATCGACCGATACCGCGAGGTTCTGGCGCGGCGCGGCGTCGCCCCACAGCTCGGCTTCGTCGAAGACCACGGTGTAGAGCCATTGCGGCTGCTCGCCCAGGCCCTGCGCATTCGCATCGGCGAACACATGCGCGCCGTGGATGTGCTCGATCGTGCCGCGCTTGCCCTGCACATAGCCCGGCAGGCGCGTGTGGTGGTCGACGCGTCCGAGGTGCATGCGCACGGCCTGCCCGACCGCAAAGCGCGCGGGCGCCGATGCGGGGCGCTCGGTGGCCGAGCCCTTGGCGAGCACGGCGGGCACGTTCGCGGCCTGCAGCACGCGGGCGACCGGCGCGGCCGGATGGTGCATCTGCCCGGACGCGATCTCGTCCGCGAAGACCTGGCCGCGCTGCAGCATCAGCTGCTCCAGCGCGCCGAGCCAGATCTGGTAGTAGCTCAGGTCGCGGTAATCGGGCAGCGTCTCGCGCGCAGCGCGGCTGGTGTCGATGTTCCAGGAGCCGGTGGCGCCCATGGCCAGCGTGAGCGCCAGCGCGCGCGGCTCCCAGGCGCCATGGAACAGCTCGCCTTCGGGTTCGGGCGTGACGGGGCCGAAGCCGGGTTGTCCGCCGAGGTCGGCGTGGGTCGTGTAGGTCATGTCGTGCTCCTTGCCGACGGTGCCTCGACCACGCGCGTGCCGATCATCGAATCGCGCGAGACCAGCGCGGCGAGTTCGTCCTCGCTCCAGTCCTCGGTGCCCGCCGGGCGCTGCGGGATCACGAGGTAGCGCACTTCGGCAGTCGAATCCCAGACGCGGATGCGCGTGGTCTCGGGCAAGGTGGTGCCGAAGTCGGCCAGCACGCCGCGCGGGTCTTTCACGGCGCGCGAGCGGTAGGGCGCGCTCTTGTACCAGGTGGGCGGCAGGCCGAGCACGGGCCAGGGGTAGCAGCTGCACAGGGTGCAGACGACCATGTGGTGCTGGTCGTCGGTGTTGGCCACCGCGACCATGTGTTCGCCCTGGCGGCCTGTGTAGCCCAGCGAGGCGATGGCCGCCGTGGCATCGGCCATCAGCCATTCATGGAACTTGCGGTCGACCCAGGCCCGCGCCACCACCCGTGCGCCGTTGCGCGGGCCGATGCGGGTCTGGTAGGTGTCGATCAGCGCATCGAGCGCGGCGGGGTCGATGTAGCCTTTTTGCGTGAGCACGCTTTCGAGGGCGCGCACGCGCAGGTCCATCTCGCCGAGTTCGCTGTGGTCGTGGGAATGGTCGTGGGAATGGTCATGGCCGGTCATCGGCCGATGCTAGCGCCGCCCCGTAAAATTCCCAACATGACCCTCCCTGCCCGCCCCGTCCGCTCCCAGTACGAAGATTTCATGCGCCACGTCGACACGCACGGCGTGTTCAAGAGCGACCGCACGGGCACGGGCACCAAGAGCGTGTTCGGCCACCAGATGCGTTTCGACCTGAACGAGGGCTTTCCGCTGGTGACCACGAAGAAGGTGCACCTCAAGTCCATCATCCAGGAACTGCTGTGGTTCCTGACCGGCTCCAGCAACAACAACTGGCTCAAGGAACGCGGCGTCACCATCTGGGACGAATGGGCGCGCGAAGACGGCGACCTGGGCCCGGTGTACGGCGTGCAGTGGCGCAGCTGGCCCACGCCCGACGGCGGCCACATCGACCAGATTTCCGACGTCATCAAGACGCTGAAGACCAACCCCGATTCGCGCCGCATCATCGTGAGCGCCTGGAACGTGGCCGAGCTGTCGAAGATGGCGCTCATGCCTTGCCATGCCTTCTTCCAGTTCTACGTGGCACCGCCGCAGGCCGAGGGCGAGCGCGGCAAGCTCAGCTGCCAGCTCTACCAGCGCAGCGCCGACATCTTCCTGGGCGTGCCCTTCAACATCGCGAGCTACGCGCTGCTCACGCACATGGTGGCGCAGCAGTGCGACCTCGACGTGGGCGATTTCATCTGGACCGGCGGCGACTGCCACATCTACAGCAACCACGCCGAGCAGGTGAAGCTGCAGCTCAGCCGCACGCCCTTCCCCTACCCCACGCTGAACATCAAGCGCAAGCCCGACTCGATCTTCGACTACCAGTACGAAGACTTCGAAGTGCTGGACTACAAGCACGGCGATCCGATCAAGGCGCCGGTGGCGGTGTGATGCCGATGCGCCGTGCGGCTGCCTCGCCCTGCCTGAGCGACGCGCGGTGACGGTGGCAGCCCAGGCTCAGCCCCACCCTTTCAGCCAGCGTGCGACGCTGGCAACGCTCGCCGTGCTGGCCGAGCTGACTTTCGTCGGCGCCTCGATGCTGGGCTGGCTTCCCTTGATCATCCTGCAGGGCGTCTTTCTCGGCCCCGTGGTAGCCACCGCCACCGGCGCTGCCTTCACGCTCATGACCTGGTGGATCGTCCAGCCGACGGTCTCGATCACCGGTACGCCGCTGCCCCGGGACAAGGCGCCCACCTTCTTCCGCGCGCTCGACGATCTCCGGCAGCAGCTCGACGCACCGTCGATCGACCACGTCGTGCTGATCGACGAACCCAATGCCGCCGCCTACCAGTCCGGCGGCTTCCTGGCCCTGGCCGGTGGCCGGCGCACCCTGATGCTCGGCGTGCCGCTGCTCAAGCTGCTGTCCGATCGGGAACTGCTGGCGGTGGTCGCGCACGAGCTCGGTCACTTCTCGCGCCGCCATGGCCGGCTCGGGCACTGGATCTACAACGTGCGCGCCAAGTGGGACATCTATCTCGACAGCAATCCCGCACGCGACGGGGGCATCGATCGGCTGCGTCGCTGGATCGCGTCGGCCTTCCTGCCGCGCTTCATCCGGATGTCCGCGAGCTGGTCGCGCGCCTGCGAGTTCGAAGCCGATGCGCTCGCGGCCCAGGCCACGAGCGGTGCCGATCTCGCGCGAGCGTTGACCAAGCTCGAAATCACCGGCAGCTTGATGCGATCGGACCTGCGTACCCGATTGGGCGAGCTGCAGGCCACATCGATCGATGCGCCACGAACCTTCTGGAACGTCGTCCGGGAATTCGTGCGTGACACGGGCGCCGCTCAACTGGAAGCAGCCCTCGCCGATGCGCGCCGCCGCCCGCCCCGGCGCAACGACAGCCATCCCGCGCTCGACGACCGCGCTCAGGCACTCGGCCAATCGGTCGCCATCCCCCACTGGACCGAACCCGTCTGTGCCGGCGAACTTCTGTTCGGCGCCAACTGGGCCACCGAACTGGCAGCCGCCAACGCACGCTGGCACGAAAAGACGGCGCCCACCTGGCGGCTTCAGCATCTGAAGCTGGCGGCCCTGCAGGCACAACAATGGCCTACGGGCGCGCCTGGCGGCGATGGCCACGCGCTCGAGCGTCTGCTCGCGGACGATGCGATCAATGCAACGGACGAAAGCCTGGCGAGTCTGGAGCGCCACGCCCAAGCGCACCCATCCGATGCGCTGACGCAATACGGGCTGGGCCGCGCGCTGCTCCAGCGCGCCCGCACCGAGGGCATCGAGCAGGTGCGCAGCGCCATCCGTCTGGACAAGCGCCTGGCCGTGGCGGGCTACGGTGAGATCCTCGGGCATCTGCATGCGCATGGCACCGAAGCCGAGATTCGCGAATTCACCAAGCGACTGGACCTCGCCGCGGAAAAGCTGGACAAGATCCGGGAGAAACTCTGGCGCCATCTGCTGAAGGAGCCCCTGAGCCCGCTGCCGCTCTGGGCAGCGCAACTGCTCTCCCAAGCGATCGACGAAGACGACGCCATCGATGGCTGCTGGGCAGTCCGTACCGACATCGCAAACGAGGCGGAGTTGGTGTTCACCGTGAACATCCTGGTCGTGCGCGTGCGCCATGCAAAACTGACCGTCGAAGAAGCCAACGAAGACGTGCTCATCGAACGGTACGCGTCCTACCTCGGGACTCTTTTCCCTCACAATGAACTGGCGCGCGTGCGCGTGTTCTTCGACACGGAAGTCATGAGTCCACGCCTCCTGGAGCGCTTCGCACAAGTCCCCGGCTGCGAGATCCGCACGCCGACCGTACCGATCAACGTGGGCCTGATCAAGATCGATTCGCTCTGATTCCGACGAAACTGCCGTACCTGCCATGAACATCCACCTGATCTTCGCGCGCGCCGCCAATGGCGTGATCGGCGCGAACAACACCATTCCCTGGCACCTGCCGGAGGACATGGCGCACTTCAAGCAGCAGACGCTGGGCGCGCCGGTGATCATGGGCCGCAAGACCTGGGACTCACTGCCGCCGCGCTTTCGTCCGCTGCCGGGCCGCCAGAACATCGTGATCACGCGGCAGGCCGACTGGGCCGCCGATGGCGCACAGCGTGTGGGCAGCGTGCAGGAGGCGATCGCGCTGTGCGACGCGCTGAACCTGCCCGATGCCTGGGTGATCGGCGGCGCACAGATCTACGCCGAGGCCGAGCCGCTGGCCCAGCGCGCGGTAGTCACCGAGATCGCACGCGACTACGAAGGCGACGCGCACGCCCCCGTGCTCGACGCCGCCGTGTGGCGCGAGACGCAGCGCGAGTCGCACATCTCAGTCAAGGACGGCCTGCCCTTCAGCTTCGTGACCTACGAACGCGTCACTGCATGACGATCAAGCACCGCGCGCCCGGTACCTCGCCACAACTGTCGCGTCGCACCGTGCTCGCCGGTGCCGCCCTGCTCGCCGGCCTTGCGCCGCTGCAGGCCCTGCAGGCCGCCGGGCCGCTGGAGTCGGACGAAGAGGCGCTGTTCATGCCCGGCACCGCGCGCCCCACGGCCGATGGCCGGCTCGAGGTCGACGTGCATGCCTGGGTGTTCGAGCGCGAGCACCGCTGGGGCCTGGACGCCGCGCTCGCGCGCTACCTCGGCATGAACCTGAAGAAGCTCACGCCGGCCGCGCGGCTGCGCTTCAGCCAACGCACCGCACTGTTCCATGCCGAGTCGGAAGAAGACAAGGTGATCGACGTCGTCTTCGACGGTTCGGCCACGCGCCTCACGATGCCGCCCACGGGCGCCGACGGCCGCAGCAATCTGCGCGCGGTCATCGAGGCCGCGCACATCCCGGCGTCGCAGGAGTGGCTGCCGTTCCATGGCGTGACCGGCCCGGGCGAGCTGCTGCCGCGCTTTCGCGGCCGCGCGCAGATCGTGCCGGCGCAAGGCGTGTCGGTCATCTCGGACATCGACGACACCATCAAGCGCACGCAGGTGCGCGACCGGCGCGAGATGCTGCTGAACACCTTCGCGCGCCGCTTCGAGGCCGCGCCGGGCATGGCAGCGCACTACCGCGCGCTGGCGCAGGCGCCCGGCACGCGCTTTCACTACCTCTCGGGCAGCCCGATCCAGCTGTACCCCGCGCTCACCGATTTCATTCGCGACGCCGACTTTCCCGCCGGCAGCATGCACCTGCGCGAGAGCACGACCTGGCGCACGCTGATCCCCAGCGGCGAAGAATCGCGCGCCCACAAGCTCGGCGTGATCGAGCGGCTGCTGGCCGAATTTCCGCAGCGCCGCTTCCTGCTCGTGGGCGATTCGGGCGAGGCCGATCCCGAGATCTATGCGCAGGTGTTCCGCGCGCATCCGCAGCGCATCGACGGCATCGTGATCCGCGACGTGACCGACGAGAACCGGCTGTCCGACCGCTACCGCGCCACCTTCGAAGGCATCGCGCCCGTGGTCTGGCACCTGCTGCGGCCCGACACCACCGCCTGGCCCATTCAACCAGCCAATCGATAGCGGCGGTTCACGCCGCGCGCGCCCCCAACCAACGCCGGTAGCGCTTCGTCAGCCGCTTCGTGCGCAGCTGGTCGAGCACCAGGGTCAGGAACGGCGAATGCGCGGGCGCGCTGTCGCGGCCCGGGCGCAGCGTGCGCAGCCGGCGCTTCACCAGCGCCATGCGCGCCAGCGCGGCCATGACCTGGTCCTTCCAGTCGACCTGCGGGCTCTGCGCCGCCGCGTCTTCGCCCGCGCGCCAGCGTGCCGGCAGGTCGGGCGCCACGGCCAGCGCGGTGGCCATGCCCACCACGGCGACGCCTTCTCCCAGCACCCGTTCGGCAACGGCGCGGCGCACGATGCCGCCCGTGGTCATGACCGGCATGCGCGCCTCGGCGGCCAGCTCCCGGGCGAACTCCAGGAAGTAGGCCTCGCGCGCCAGCGTGCGGCCGTCGGCGGTGCGTCCCTGCATCGCCGGGCTCTCGTAGCTGCCGCCCGACAGCTCGACCAGGTCCACGGCCTCGTCGTTGAGCCAGCGGATGACCTGCTTCGCATCGTTCTCCGAGAAGCCGCCGCGCTGGAAGTCGGCGGAGTTGAGCTTGACGGCCACGGCGAAGCCAGGCGCCACGCGGGCCCGCACGGCGCGCACCACGTCGAGCAGGAAGCGCGCGCGGTTCTCCAGGCTGCCGCCCCAGGCGTCGGTGCGCTGGTTGGTCAGCGGCGACAGAAACTGCGAGAGCAGGTAGCCGTGCGCCGCATGCACCTGCACGCCGGTGAAGCCCGCGCGCTCGGCCGCCTGCGCCGTGGCGGCGAAGCGGTCGACGGTCTCGGCGATCTCCGCTTCGCTCATGGCCTTGGGCTGCACGAAAAGCTTGCTGTGCTTGCCCAGATCGAGCGCCACCGACGACGGCGCCCAGGCCGTGCCGCCCATGTTGATCTGCACCTGCCGGCCCGGATGGTTGATCTGCATCCACACCTGCGCGCCGCCGCTGCGCGCGGCCGCGGCCCATTCGCTGAAGCGCTCGAGCGACGTGCCGGCTTCGAGCACGACGCCGCCCGGGCCGGTGAGCGCGCGGCCGTCGATCATCACGTTGCCCGTGAGGATCAGGCCCGCCCCGCCCTGCGCCCAGACGCGGTAGAGGTCGTGCAGCGCCGCGCCCGGCAGTTGCCCGGCGTCGGCCATGTTTTCCTCCATGGCGGCCTTGGCCAGGCGGTTGGGCAGGACGCTCCCGTTGGGCAGGGTCAGCGGCAGGAAAAGCGGCGAGGAGTTCACGATGAGGACCGGGTGGTGGAGTGGAAAAACCCGATGCTAAGATTCAAGCCAACTTGAAGGTCAAGCGATATGAAGATCGGTGAACTGGCAGACAAGACCGGCATGGCGCCCTCGGCCATCCGCTTCTACGAACAAAGCGGCCTGCTGCCCGCGCCCGAGCGCGGCGCCAATGGGTACCGCGTCTACACCGAGGCCGCGCTCAAGCGGCTGCAGCTGATCCAGATCGCGCAGAACCTCGGCTTCTCGCTGGACAGCCTGCGCAGCGCCTTCGCAGGCTGCGAGGTCTTCTCGGGGGACGACCTGCTCGAACGGCTCGACGGCCGCGTGCGCGAAATCGACCAGCTCATGGCCAGCCTGCGCGCGCAGCGGCGCGACCTGACCGACCTGCGCACCACCTTGCGCCAGACCTGGGCCGCCGGCGAATGCATGGACCCCGCCACGCTGGCCGAAAGCATGGCTACGACCAGAAACAAAGTGGCACGTCCCTCGCGCCCGCAGAAAGAACTGGAAACTTCGGTACACGCCTCGAAAGGCATGCGCGGCGCAGGGTTTAGACAGCGCTAATTGTTTGTGCGCACAATGCCCGAACCGCCCTCCCCTCAACACAAGGAGACGCCCCATGTCCATGGAATTTCTTCGGACCCTCGCCGAGCAGAAATTGCCATACGTCCTCCACACGCCCGCAGACATCGACAGGCTGCGCGTGCTGCGTGCCGCTGACCTCGTGACTGCCTTCATTCCGCCGTCCGAGCACGCGCCCGACGAGCGCGCGATCCATCAGCTGGCCCAGGTGGAATCGATCACCGCGAAGGGCCGCCTGGCCCTGAACAAGGCGACCTCTTCGTTCATCGAACTCTGAGGTGCGCCCGCACGCTCAGGCAACGCTCAGACCACGCCCTGCGCCAGCATCGCATCGGCCACGCGCACGAAGCCGGCGATGTTCGCGCCATCCACGTAGCTCACGCTGCCGTCGGCGCGCGAACCGTAGTGCAGGCACGACTCGTGGATGCCCTGCATGATCTGCAGCAGGCGCGCATCGACCTCGTCGCGCGTCCATGACAGCCGGGCCGCGTTCTGGCTCATCTCCAGGCCCGACGTGGCCACGCCGCCCGCGTTGCTGGCCTTGCCCGGCGCGTACAGCACGCCGTGGCCTTCGAGCACCTTCACGGCCTCGATGGTCGAGGGCATGTTGGCGCCTTCGGCCACGCACACCACGCCGTTCTTCACCAGCGTGCGCGCGTCTTCCTCATTGAGCTCGTTCTGCGTGGCGCTGGGCAGCGCCACGTCGACTGGCACGTGCCACGGCGTGGCGCCGGCCACGAAGCGGGTGCCGGTGCGCTCGGCGTAGTCGCTCACGCGGCCGTAGAGGTGGTTCTTCACGTCCATCAGCACGGCCAGCTTCTCGGGCGTGAAGCCTTCCTCGTCGACCACGGTGCCGCTCGAATCGGACACGGTGACCACCTTCGCGCCCAGCGCCATGGCCTTCTCGATGGTGTACTGCGCCACGTTGCCCGCGCCCGAGACGCTCACGCGCAGGCCGTCGAAGCTGCGGCCCTTGCGCTTGAGCATTTCCTGCGCGAAGTAGACGTTGCCGTAGCCCGTGGCCTCGGGGCGGATCAGCGAACCGCCGAAGCTCAGGCCCTTGCCGGTGAACACGCAGTCGGCGCGGTTGGTGAGCTTCTTGACCATGCCGGCCATGAAGCCGACCTCGCGCCCGCCCACGCCCACGTCGCCGGCCGGTACGTCGGTGTCGGAGCCCACGTGGCGGAACAGCTCGGTCACCAGGGCCTGGCAGAAGCGCATCACCTCGCCCTGGCTCTTGCCCTTGGGATCGAAGTCGGCACCGCCCTTGCCGCCGCCCATGGGCAGCGTGGTCAGCGCGTTCTTGAAGGTCTGCTCGAAGGCCAGGAACTTGAGGATCGACAGGTTCACCGAGGGGTGGAAGCGCATGCCGCCCTTGTAGGGGCCGATGGCCAGGCTGTGCTGGATGCGGAAACCGCGGTTGACCTGCACCTCGCCGTGGTCGTCCACCCAGGACACGCGGAACATGATCACGCGCTCGGGCTCCACCAGCCGCTCCAGCAGGCTGTGGCTCGTGTACTTGGGGTGCTTCTCGATGTAGGGCCACAGGCTCTCCATCACTTCGGTCACGGCCTGCAGGTACTCGGGCTGTCCGGGGTTGCGTTGTGCGACGTGTGCGAGGAACCCCCCGACGGATGCGTGCTTCATTCCAATCAATCCTCTGTTTTCCAAAACGGTGCATAACCTTATGCGGATCCTGCATTTTGCCGGATAGGAGAACCAGATTGAGGCGCAAAGCCCTAACAAGGTGCGTTGTTTGGGGCCCGTGGCGTGACGAGGCCCCAACTTGGAACATCGCCGGGGCGCACAGGCGGCCGCAAAAGCGGTCAGAATCCCGCCCCGCGCGCCCTCCCGCACGGCCCGTCTCGGAATTCAAAGATGCAGATCAGCTACCGCTTCCAGTTCTCGCAGGCGCATGTGCTCACCGGCTTCCTGCGCAACCTGCAGCAGGTCTGGTGGGTCCGGTTCAAGTGGCCGTTGGCGCTGCTGTTCGCCCTGGCCCTGGCCGTGTGCGTCCACGAAGGGTTTCCCGTCCTGGCGGTCGTTTTCGCGGTCGGCATCGCGCTGCTGCTGAGCGCGCCGGCCATCGCCCGGCTGGCCCTCCATCGCTTCAGGCAGAGCCCCTTCTACAACGACGAGATCGACTTCGCGCTGTCGGAAAGCGGCTCCCACGCACGGGGCCGCCACAGCGAGGTGCGCCACGGCTGGGAGGCCTACACCAAGGCCCGCCGCTTCAAGGACGGCCTGCTGCTGTGCCACGGCCCGGACGCCTTCCACTGGCTGCCCGATGCGGCCGCGGCCGATCCGGCGGCCATTGCAGCGGCGCAGCAGCTGGCACGCGCGCGCATCCGGGACTATCGCGAGCTCTGACCGGGAACCGGGGACGATGAAGGCAAGGCGCCCCGGATCCAGGGCGCGCCCGCCTGCTACTTGCGCGCCTTCTCGATCTCCGCCATCAGTTCCTTGACGGTGGCCTCGCCGACCGAGGCCGTGTACTTGTCGATCACCGGCTTCACCTTGGCGCGCAGCTTCGCCATCTCTTCGGGCGGCAGCTCCGAAACCGTCATGCCGGCCTTCTTGAGCGCGTCGAGCGCGCTGTCGGCGGCGCCGCGCGAGGCCTGGCGCTGGAACGTGGTCGCCTCCGCGGCGGCCTCGTTGACGATCTTCTTTTCGTCGGCACTCATGCCATCCCAGGTCTTGCGGCTGATCAGCAGCGCCTGCGGGTTGTAGATGTGGCGGGTCTGGGTGATGTACTTCTGCACTTCCGCGAACTTGGACGACAGGATGGTCGTGTTCGGGTTCTCCTGGCCGTCGACCGCCTTCTGGTCGAGCGCGGGGTACAGCTCGGGGAACGGCAACGGCGTGGCATTGGCGCCCAGCGCGCTGAACATGTCGATGTAGATCGGCGACTGGATCACGCGGATCTTCAACCCCGCGATGTCGTCAGCCTTGACGATCGGACGCTTGCTGTTCGTCAGGTTGCGAAAGCCCAGGTCCCAGTAGCCCAGGCCGTGCAGCGCCTTGTCCTCCAGCTTGGCCATCAGCTTCTGGCCGAAGGGGCCGTCGGTGATGACGTCGGCTTCCTTGCCGCTGTTGAAGAGGAACGGGAAGTCGTAGGCCGCGAACTCCTTCACCTGCGCCGACAGGATGCCGGCGTTGAGCACGGTCATCTCCACGGTGCCGCCCTGCAGCGCCGACACGGTCTGCAGGTCGCCGCCCAGCGTGCCGCCCGGGAACAGCTTCACGGTGATCTTGCCGCCCGACTTCGCGGCCACGAGGTCGGCGAACTTCTGCGCGCCCTGCGCCTGCGGATGACCGGCCTGGTTCTGGAACGCGAACTTGATGGTGCGCTCCTTGAGCTGCGCGAACGCACCAGGGGCCGCGAACGCGAGGGTCGCCGCCATGGCGGCCAGCAGCACGGTGCGCTTCGAATGCTTCGTCTTCATGGTGATGTCTCCTTCTCTTTGTTGGGGATGGTGCAAACGGCTGGGCCTACGCCCTCTTCTTGAACAACGCCGAGGCTCCGCTGGCGCGCGCCACCTCCTCGGCGGCCTGGCACAGCGCAGGTCCCAGCGCCTCCATCCGCTGCGGCGTGAGCCGCACCGACGGGCCCGCGATGGTGACGACCCCGATCGCCGTGCCGTCGGCGCCGAACACGGGCGCGGCCATGGCGGTCATCGCGGGGGCGAACACCTCGTTGATCATGCTGAAGCCGCGCTGGCGCGCCGCCTTCACGAAAGCCATCACGGCCTTGAGCGACGTGGGGGCCTTGGGGCCGTAGTCCTCGGGCTTGCCCAGCCCCTTCTTGGCGACGAGCGCCATCGCGTCGTCTTCGCCCATGGTGGACAGCCACGCGTGCCCGGCGGCGCTGCACGAGAGCGCCACCGACAGCCCCATGTCGGGGTCGTAGCGCAGGCCATGCGTGGCGCCTTGGGCCTTCGCGACAAAGGTCAGGTCTTCGCCATCGACCACCGCCAGGCGCACGAGCTCGCCCGAGGTCGAGGCCAGCTGGTCGAGCAGCGGCTGCGCGATGTCGACGATGCCCGAGCGGCTGAGGAACGACAGGCTGATCGAGACCAGCTTGATGGTCAGCACGTAGTGGCCGTCGCGCGCCTCCTGCCGCACGTAGCCGCAGCGGATGAGCTCCGCGAGCAATCGGTGCGATGCACTCAGTGGAATCTGCAATTCGCTGGCCAACGCCGACAGCGCGCACCCCTCGGGATGCTCCGCCAGATGTTCCAGCACCTTGAAGCTGCGTTCCAGTATTCCGCTCATTTCGTCCTCCAGATGTCGTCTCGTCAACGCGGGCGATGCGGCCCGCCACTCAGGGTCCGCCAGCGTAGCAGAACTCGGGGAAGGGATTTCCATTATGGAAATTCTTTCCAACAAAAATACGATCGCCTCCGTCCGGCATTTTTTCCTTCCCCCTTTCTTCCTTCCCGCCCGAGGACCCTTCGTGAAACTTCTTCGTATGCTTGCCGTGGCCGGCCTGTGCGCCGGCCTCACCGCCCCGTCGTGGGCGCAGCAGGAGCGCGTGATCCGCTTCGGCCACCTGAACAACGCCGACCACCCCGTGAGCTTCGGCGTCAAGCGCTTTGCCGAACTCCTGTCGGCCAAGAGCGGCGGCAAGATGAAGGTCCAGGAGTTCCCCGCCTCCCAGTTGGGCAACGAGATGCAGCAGCAGTCGGCCTTGCAGGGCGGCGTGCAGCAGATGTCGGCACCGGCCACCACGTCCCTCGCAGGCATCGTCAAGGAGTTCGGCCTCGTCGACTTCCCCTTCTCGGTGAACAACTTCGCACAGGCCGATGCACTGCTCGACGGCCCGTTGGGTCAGGCCCTCATCGCCAAGCTCCCCGAGAAGGGCCTCGTCGCCCTGGGCTACTGGGACCTGGGCTTTCGCAACGTCACGAACAGCAAGCGCCCCATCGCCAAGCCTGAAGACCTCGAAGGTCTGAAGATCCGCGTGATCCCCAACCCCGTGTTCCTCGAGACCTTCAAGGCCTTCAAGGCCAACCCGGTGCCGATGCCCTTCGCCGAGCTGTACGGTGCGCTGGAAGCCAAGGCGGTCGACGGCCAGGAGAACCCGTATGCGGTGATCCTCTCGAACAAGTTCTACGAAGTGCAGAAGTTCGTGAGCGCCACCAACCACGTGTACGCGGCCAACATCGTGTTGGTGAGCAAGAAGTTCTGGGACTCGCTCACGCCCGCCGAGCAGAAGATGATGAACGACGCGGCCAACGAGGCGCGCGGCTATCAGCGGCAAGTGAGTCGCGCCGCCGCGCAGAAGGCCGTGGGCGACCTGCAGGCCAAGGGCGCGCAGTTCAACGAACTCGGCGCCGCCGAGCAAAAGCGCATGCGCGACATCGCCAAACCCGTCGTCGACAAGTTCGCCGCCCAGTACGACCCCGCCATCGTCAAGCTCTACAACGACGAGCTCGCACGCATCCGCAAGTAAGTCAGCAAGCCAGCCCGTCCCTCACCGAAGCTCCCCATGAAGATCCTCGTTCTCCACGGCCCCAACCTCAACCTGTTCGGTCGCCGCGAACCGCACATCTACGGCAAGACCACGCTCGCCGAAATCAACGCGCAGCTGCAGGCGCTCGCCGTCGAACTCGGCGTGACGCTGGACACCATCCAGTCGAACCACGAAGGCGACCTGATCGACTTCCTGCACACCCACATCGACGATGCGCAGGGCGCGCTGGTGAACCCCGCCGGCCTCACGCAGCACGGCGTGCCGCTGCACGACGCGATCAAGGCCATGCCGTTCCCGACCATCGAGGTCCACATGTCCAACATCGCCGCGCGCGAAGCATGGCGCGCGCATTCGATCATCTCGCCGGCGGTGAAGGGCACGGTCCAGGGCCTGGGCCCGCTGTCGTACCTGGCCGCGTTGCGCGCGCTGGTCGACATGCAGCGCCAGGCCCAGGCTCAAGTGCAGGCGCAGGCCGCCGCATGACCCGCTGGCTCGACCGGTGCTGCACCGGCATCGAGGCGCTGATCGCGGCCGCGCTCGCGGTCATGGTCGTGCTCGTGTTCGGCAACGTGGTGCTGCGCTACGGCTTCAACTCGGGCATCACGGTGTCCGAGGAAATCTCGCGCTGGCTCTTCATCTGGATGACCTTCCTGGGCGCCGTGGTGGCGCTGAAGGAGCACGGGCACCTGGGTGTGGACATGGTGGTGCAGAAGCTGCCCCCCATCGGCAAGAAGATCTGCCTGGCCGTCGGCCATGTGGTCATGCTCTACATCGTCTGGCTGCTGCTGCAAGGCAGCATCGCGCAGGCGCGCATCAACTGGGACGTGACGGCGCCCGTCACCGGCGCGTCGATGGCCATCGTCTACGCCGCGGGCATCGTGTTCTCGGTGCTGGCCGGGCTCATCCTGGCGCTCGACCTGCTGCGCCTGCTCACGGGCCGCATCGCCGACCATGAGTTGGTGATGGTGCAGGAGTCGGAAGAAGCGGTGCAGCTGCAGCAGATCCTGGGTTCGCAAGACGCCAAGGAACCGGGGGCACGGCCATGACCATCGCTGTTTTCGTCGGCTCGCTGTTGCTCGCCATGGCGATGGGCATTCCCATCGCCTTCTCGCTGCTGGCCAGCGGCGTGGCGCTGATGTGGCACCTCGACCTGTTCGACGCGCAGATCCTCACGCAGAACGTGATCGGCGGCGCCGACAGCTTTCCGCTGCTGGCCGTGCCCTTCTTCATGCTCGCGGGCGAGATCATGAACGTGGGCGGGCTGTCCAAGCGCATCGTCGACTTCGCGCTCGCGCTGGTCGGCCATGTGAAGGGCGGCCTGGGCTACGTGACCATCATGGCCGGCTGCCTGCTGTCGGCGCTCTCGGGCTCGGCCGTGGCCGACGCCGCCGCGCTCACCGCACTGCTGCTGCCGATGATGGTGCGCGCGGGCCACGACAAGCCGCGCGCGGCCGGCCTCATTGCGGCCACCGGCGTGATCGGCCCCGTGATCCCGCCGAGCATCGGCCTGGTGATCTTCGGCGTGGCGGCCAACGTGTCGATCTCCAAGCTGTTTCTCGCGGCCATCGTGCCGGGGCTGCTGATCGGCGGCGCGCTGTGGATCACCTGGGCCTGGCTGGTGCGGCGCGAAAAGATCGTGCCGCCGCCGCGAAAGTCGTCGGCCGAGATTGCCGCCGCCTTCCGCAACGCGCTGTGGGCGCTGATGCTGCCGGTGATCATCCTCGTGGGCCTGCGCATGGGCGTGTTCACGCCCACCGAGGCCGCGGTGGTGGCCGCCGTGTACGCGCTGTTCGTGTCGACGGTGGTGTACCGCGAGATCACCTGGAAGGACCTGTACGCCATCTTCGTGAGTGCAGCCAAGACCAGCGCCATCGTGATGTTCCTGATCGCCGCGGCGATGGTGAGCGCCTGGCTCATCACGGTGGCCGACCTGCCCTCGAAGATCGTGGGCATGCTGCAGCCGTTCATGGGCAACCAGATGCTGCTCATGATCGCGATCATGGTGCTCGTGATGGTGGTGGGCACGGCGATGGACATGACGCCGACCATCCTCATCCTCACGCCGGTGCTCATGCCCGTGGTGAAGGCGGCCGGCATCGACCCCGTGTACTTCGGCGTGCTGTTCATCATCAACAACTCGATCGGCCTCGTCACGCCGCCAGTGGGCACGGTGCTCAACGTGGTGGCCGGCGTCGGCAAGATCTCGATGGACGACGTCACGCGCGGCGTGGTGCCGTTCATGCTGGCCGAGTTCGCGATCCTGTTCGTGATGGTGGCGTTTCCGCAGCTGGTGATCGTGCCGGCGCGATGGTTTGGGGGCTGAGCCGATGCGCGCCATTTGCCTCACCGCATTCGCCCTGCTCGCGGCTTTGCCCTCGGCCGCACAAGACCCCGAGCGCGAGGTGCTGCCCGAGCAGCGCCAGCGGCTGGCCTTCATCGCGCCCTCCGGCCTCGCGCCGCTGGGCAGCGGCAAGATGGTCTTCAGCGCCTTCCATGTCACGACGGGCCAGGAGCTGTGGGTCACCGACGGCAGCAATGCCGGCACCTCCTTGCTGAAGGACATCCGGCCGGGCTTCCGGGGCTCATTCCCCGCCGGGCAGGTCGCATTCAAGGGCCACGTCTACACCACGGCCACCGACGGCGCGAGCGGGCTCGAGCTCTGGCGCACCGACGGCACCGCCGCCGGCACGACGCAGGTGATCGACCTGCGCCCGGGCGAGGAAGGCGCGATGCCCAATGAGCTGACCGTGTTCCGCGACGCGCTCTACTTCGTGGCCGACGACGGCCAGACCGGCTTCCAGGTGTGGAAGACCACGGGCGACGCGAAGAGCACCACGCGCGTGTCCGCCATCGACGCCGGGCCGCGCGCCCTCACCCGCCAGCTCACCGTGGCCGGTCCGCGCCTGTTCTTCACCGCGACCACGCGCACGCACGGCCACGAGCTCTGGGTGACCGACGGCACGCCCGAGCACACGCGCCTCGTGAAGGACATCCGCCCGGGCCTCGAGGACGCGGGCATTCAGAACCTCACGGCCGTGGGCAACGACCTCTACTTCACCGCGCACGACGGCGAGCACGGCACCGAGCTGTGGAAGAGCGACGGCACCGCACACGGCACGCAGCTGGTGAAGGACCTGCGCCCGGGCGCCGCACCCTCGCGGCCGACGCACCTGGCGGTGCTGGGCCGCACGCTGTACTTCTCGGCCGACGACGGCGTGCACGGCATCGAGCTGTGGAAGACCGACGGCACCGCGAAGGGCACGGCGCTGGTGAAGGACATCCGCCCCGGCCCGGGCGGCTCCATGTCGAGCGCGATCGCCGTGATGGGCGGCAAGCTCTACTTCGCCGCGACCGACGGCGTGTCGGGCGCGGAGCTGTGGCGCAGCGACGGCACGGCGGCGGGCACGGTGCGCGTGAAGGACATCGCACCGGGCGCGGAGAACGGCTCACCCGCGCGCTTCGCCGTCATCGGGGCGCGCCTGTGGTTCGCGGCGAACGGCGGCGGTGGCCGGGGCGTCGAGCCGTGGATCAGCGACGGCACGCCCGCCGGCACGCGCGCGGTGGCCGACCTGGCCGCGGGCGAACGCCACGCGATGCCGTTGGGCTTTCGTGCGCTCGGCGACGCCGTGCTCTTCGTGGCCGACGACGGCCATGGCAACGACCGCCTGTGGTCCTATCGCAAGGACGGCAAGGTGACATTGATCGGCGACCCGCTCAAGGAGCGGCGGCGCTGACACCGAAGGCCTGCGTGGCCGCGTAGTCGCGCAAGGCCTGCTGCATGGCCGCGGCAATGGCGGGGTGCGTCGGGTCGTGGCCTGCGCCCTGCGCCCACTGCAGCGGCGCACCCAACACCTGCGCCAGTGCCTGAGCGCCCTCGGGCGGACACAGCGCGTCCTGCGTGCCATGCACGATCAGTGTGGGCACAGCAGGCAATGCGGCGCAGCGCTGCAACAACGAGGGCGCATCGAGCCAGCAGCCGTGCCGCAGGTAGTGGCTCTGCACGCGGTAGCGCGCCACGAGCCGCGGCAGCATCGCTTCGTCGATCGGCGACGCGGCGCCGCCGGTGGCGAGGCGCTGTTCCCAGTCGAACCAGTGGCGCGTCAGCTCGCACTGCCGCGCCCAGGTGCCGTGCGCGAAGACTTCGGCGATCGGCACCGTCACCGGGCATTGCCGGCGACTGGCCTCGTCCCACAGTTCTTGCCATGCGGGACTGTCGTGCCGCAGGGCTCCGGCGAAGAGCGCGTCGATATCGCTTTGGCGCGCGAGGAACACGTTGCGCAACAGCAGGCCCGCGACGGCCTCGGGCGCATCGAGCGCATGCATCAGCGCCAGCGTAGCGCCCCACGAGCCGCCCACCACCAGCCATCGATCGATGTGCAGGTGCGCGCGCAGGCAGCGCAAGTCGGCCACCAGATCAGCGAGCGTGTTGTGCGTGATCGATCCGGTGGGTGTGCTCAGGCCCGAGCCGCGCTGGTCGGGGCAGACGATGCGGTAGTGCGCCGGATCAAAGTCCCGGCGCAACAGCGGCGAGCTGCCCGAGCCTGGCCCGCCGTGCAACACCACCACGGGCAGGCCCGCCGGATTGCCGTGCTCCTCGACGTGCATCACATGCCCGCCGTCCAGCGGCAGGCGATGGGTGATCGTCATTGGCGCGTGCTCTCAGCTCAGCGCATTCGCGTCGGTGCGAAAGACGAGTTCGCCCGCACGCCGCGCGCCCGGCACGAAGCGGATCGGCGTGCCGACGTCGCGCGGATCACCCGCCGCCTTGACCATCGCCTCCACCTCCTCATGCCGCGGGCTCTTCGGGCACACCGGGTCCGTGGCCGCCGCGTCGCCGGTCAGCAGGAAGGCCTGGCAGCGACAGCCGCCGTGGTCCTTCTCTTTCTCGTCGCAGCTCTGGCAGGTGCTGCTCATCCAGCCCGTGCCACGGTACGCGCCGAAGGCCGGGCTCTCCTGCCAGATGCTGCGGATGCTGTGCTCGCGCACATTGGGAAAGTCGAGCCCGGGCAGCATGCGCGCGCTGTGGCATGGCAGCGCCACGCCGTCGGGCGCGACCACGAGGAACACGCTGCCCCACCCCGCCATGCAGGGCTTGGGCTTGCCCTCGGCGTAGTCGGGCACCACCCAGAGGATCTTCATGCGGCCGTCCAGCCGCGGGCGATGGGTTTGCACCACCGCCTCGGCCGTGGCCAGCATGTCGCGCGAGGGCATCAGCATCTCGCGGTTGCGCCAGGCCCAGCCGTAGTACTGCACGTTGGCGAGTTCGAGAAAGTCGGCCTCCATCGCCTCGGCCATCTCGATGATGCGACCCACGTGCGGCAGGTTGTAGCGGTGCATCACGCAGTTCAGCACCATCGGGTAGCCGAGCTCCTTGATGGTGCGGGCCACGCGCTGCTTGAGGTCGAAGGTCTTCGTGGAGCTGAGGAAGTCGTTGAGCTCGCGGCTCGAGTCCTGGAACGACAGCTGGATGTGGTCCAGCCCCGCGCGCTTCAGCGTCTCGGCGCGCTGCGGCGTGAGGCCCACGCCCGAGGTGATCAGGTTGGTATAGAAGCCGAGCTCGTGCGCCGCCGCGACCAGCTCGGGCAGGTCGTCGCGCAGCAGCGGCTCGCCGCCCGAGAAGCCCAGCTGCACCGCCCCCATCGCGCGTGCCTCGCGGAACACGCGAATCCATTCGGCCGTGTCCAGCTCCTCGCGGTAGCGCGTGTAGTCGACCGGGTTGGAGCAGAAGGCGCAGTGCAGCGGGCAGCGGTAGGTCAGCTCGGCCAGCAGCCACAGCGGCGGCTTGGCCACCGCGCGGGGTTGCAGCTCAGCGGATCCAGTGGCGTCCATGGGCCTGCTCCAGGAATTCGAGCACGTCGGCATGCAGGTCGCTCTCGCCGAAGGTGCGCTCCAGGTCGGCCACAAGCGCGGCCACCGAGGTCTTGCCGTCGCAGCGCTGGAGGATTTCGGCCGCCGGCCCGTTCAGCTTGATCATGCCCTCGGGGAACAGCAGCACGTGGCACTGCTGCGCCTCTTCCCACTGCATGCGGTAGATCGAGGTGAGCGCCGGCTGGGCATCGTCGGTCCACGCGGTCATGGTTGCTGGTCTTTCGGAAGGTCGTCGGGATAAGCCTTCTCGATCGCGTCGAGCATGGCCCAGAGGATGTCGAGCTTGAAGCCCAGGATGTGCAGCGCGCGCTGCTGCCGCTCGCGCGTGGTGCACCACTGCATCGCCACTTCGAGGCCGTGCTCGACGTCGCGGTCGGCCAGCGGAATGCGGCTGCGAAAGTAGTCCAGGCCCGAGGTGTCGATCCACGGGTAGTGCGTGGGCCATCCCGCGAGCCGGTCCTTGTGGATGCGCGGCGCGAACATCTCGGTGAGCGACGAAATCACCGCCTCCTGCCACGGCGCCGTGCGCGCGAAGTTGACGTAGGCATCGACCGCGAAGCGCACGCCGGGCACGACGAGCGCGTGCGACTCGAGCACCTCGCGCGCCAGGCCGGTGGCGATGCCCAGCCGGGTCCAGATCTCGATGCCGCCCGCGTTGGCGCCTTCATGGTCGCCATGCCCGTCGTGGTCGAGCATGCGCACCACCCAGCGCCGGCGCGTGGCGCGGTCGTCGCAGTTGGACAGAACGGCGGCGTCCTTCACTGGGATGCGGCACTGGTAGTAGAAGCGGTTCGCCACCCAGCCGCGCACCTGGAAGGGCTGCAGCTCGCCCGCGTTGAGCCGGCGATTGAACGGGTGGTGGCTGTGGTAGCGCGACTCCATGGCGCGCAACCTCGCTTCGAACTCCTGCGGGGACCATGGGCCTTGTGTCTCTTGTGTCTCTTGTGTCACGTGTTCAGATCTCCAGGACCATGCCGTCGAACGCGACCTCGATGCCGCGGCGCACGAGCTGCGCACGCTGTGGCCCGTCTTCATCCAGGATGGGGTTGCTGTTGTTGATGTGGATGAGCACCTTGCGCCGCGCCGCGCAGGCGTCGAGCGCCTGCAGCATGCCGGGGCCGTGCGGCCCGTCGCACTGCGGCAGGTGGCCCATGTCGGCCGCGTGCTTCTTGCCGAGCCCGGCCGCGACCATCTCGTCCTCGGTCCAGAAGGTGCCGTCGACGAGCACGCAGTCGCAGGCGTCGAGGCTGCGGCGCTCGGCCTCGCCGACCTGCGCCAGGCCCGGCGCGTAGAGCACGCGCTTGCCGGTGGCGGGGTCTTCGATGAGCACCGCGGCGTTCTCGCTGCGCGCCTCGGTCTGGCGGCGCGGCGAATACGGCGGCGCCTTGCCGGGCACCGGCACGGCCTGCAGCCGCAGCCCGGCGATGTCGTGCCAGGCACCGCCGCCGGGCTCGAGCGACAACGGGTGCCAGGTCACGCCGCAGTAGCTGTCGAGCGTGCGCAGCAGCGGCAGGCTGCCGCTGAGGTCGTCATGGGCCTCGGGCGTGCAGTACAGCTGCAGCCGCTGCCCTTCGCGCAGGCTCAGCAGGCCTGCGACGTGGTCGATTTGAGAGTCCATCAGCACCACCGCCTCGATCGGCGAATGGCGCAGTCCGTGGCGCGGCCACAGGGCCGGCGAGGCGCGCAGTTGCGCGCCGAGGTCGGGGGAGGCATTCAGCAGAATCCAGCGTTCGCCATCAGCCGACACGGCGATCGAACTCTGCGTGCGGGGCGTGGCCCGCACCTGCCCGCTTCGCTGGCCGGCGCACAGGCGGCAATTGCAATTCCATTGAGGGAAGCCACCGCCCGCTCCCGAACCCAGCACCAGAATCTTCATGGGGGCCCAACAAAAAAACACGGCACCGGCGCAAGGCCGGTGCCGTGGGTCTGCGCGCTCAGCGAGCGGAGATGTACATCGTGATTTCGAAACCGAAACGCATTTCTTCGAACTCAGGCTTGCACCATTTCATCGCATTGCTCCTTCAGTGGTTGGGGTTGAGGACATATCAATAGACGACGATCTTTCCCGTCGGGCGCGGGCTATGGCAGTCGTTGTAAAAGTATTCGCCCGGCGTGTCAAAGGTGTGGGTCTGCGACTGGCCCGGGTTCAGCCTGAAATTGAACCGCCCTTCGAAGAACTGCGTGGCGCAGTGGGTGTTGGCGTTGGCTGCGGGGTTGGTGAAGGTCACGGCGGTGTTGACAGGTACGCGCATGAAGGTCGGCGTCATGGCGTTGACGGCCGTCGATTCGGTCGCACCCGGCTCGTTCGCCGCCGTTTGCACGCGCGCCAGGAACACGGTGTTCGGCGTCGGCAGTGCCGCGCCCTCCACCGCCGCGCCCGACACGGGCCGACGCACCACGGGCGGTGTCGGCGTGGCGGCCGCGGTCACCGCGCCGCCGACCTTGAATGCCCACAGCCGGTCGCCGCGCGGGGCCGAGTCGCCGTACGGAATGCTGGTGCCGCCCGAGAACACCGCGATGTACTGCTCGCCGTCGATCTCGTAGGAGACCGGGCTCGCGCTGATCGCCGCGCCGGTCTGGAAGCGCCACAGCTCGGTGCCGTCCTGCGCATCGAGCGCCAGCAGGTTGCCGTCGGGCTGCCCGATGAACAGCAGGTCGGAGGCCGTGCTCAGGATGCCGTTGCCGTGCGCCACCGAGTACGGCAGTGGCTTCTTCCACTTGACGAGGTTGGTGCTCGGGTCCACCGCCACGACCGCCCCGGTCATGTAGGTGCCCGGCGGGCGCAGGCCGTTGCTCGACTCGCTGAGCGAGTGCGCCGCCGACACGTAGCCCATGCCCGTGTAGACCAGGCCCGTGCGCTGGCTGAAGGACTGGTGGTTCCAGTTGGCACCGCCGCCGTGGCCCGGGATGGAAAGAATCGGCACGTCCCAGTGCGCGTCGTACAGGCAGCCCTTGGTGTAGTTGGGCACCGCGCGGTTGGGGTCGCCCGGAATGGCCGTGCCCAGCGGCTGGTCGACGATGCAGGTCTCGGTCCAGGCGCCCTGGCGCGGCAGGGGCTGCGTGGGCCAGCTGGCCTGGCGGGCGTCCTGCTTCACGGGCACTTCGTCGATGCCCAGCGGCGCGCTGCCGTCCTTGCGATCGAGGATGTAGTACATGCCCGTCTTGCTGCCGTAGATGACGACCTTGCGGTCCTTGCCGTCGATCTTCACATCGGCGAGCACCGGCGACATCACGTTGTCCATGTCCCAGATGTCGTGGTGCACCGACTGGAAGTGCCACTTGTATTCGCCGCTCTTCAGGTCGAGCGCGACGATGGAATTGGCGAACAGGTTCTGGCCCGGGCGCGAGGAACCGTCCTGCGACGAGCCGCCGCGCACGTTGCCGAAGGTCCAGTACACCAGGCCCAGCTCGGGATCGACCGCGGGATGGATCCACGGCGTGGCGCCGGTGCGTGCCGTGTCGGGTGCACCGCCCCAGGTGTCGTAGCCGAGTTCGCCCGCGCGGGGCACGCCCCAGAAGGTGGTCAGCACCTTGCCGGTGAGCGCGTCGGCCGAGAACGCGGCGCCGCGGTTGCCATCGTTGGTGCCCAGGTACAGGCGCTTGTCGTGGTAGACCAGCGCGACCTTCTGCAGCGCGCCCTTGTAGTCGGGATCGGTGCTGCTGGTCGGGTACTGCTTGATCCACTCGACGGCGCCGGTGTCGGTGCGCAGCGCCACGAGGCGGTTGCCGGTGGCGACGGTGAACACCAGGCCCAGGTCCTTGGCGACGGCCACGCCGCGGCGGGTGATGCTGCCGTAGGGCGTGGTCCACTTCCACTTCGTGACACCGGTCTTGCCGTCCACCGCGACCACGTTGCCCAGTGCGGACTCGATGTAGAGCACGCCGTCGACGACGACGGTGGTGCTCTGGTTGTTGCCGGTGGTCATGCCGCCTTCGATCTGGTTGACCCAGGCGCCGCCCAGTTGCGTGACCAGGCCCTTGTTGATCTTGCGCAGGCTCGAATAGTTCTGGTTGCCCAGGTTGCCGCCGACCTTCGGAAAGTCCTTGTCGCCGGCGGTGCAGCAGTCCGACAGGTCGGCCGCGGGTGCGGCGGCGGCCGGTGGCGATGCGGGCGGCGGTGTGCCGGCAGACGGCGGCGGCGCGGGGGCCGGCACCACGGGCAGCACGGGCGTGCCGCCACCGCCGCTGGAGCCGCCGCAGGCGGTGATCAGCAACGGCGATGCAAGCACGCCGCACGAGATCAGCAGCGTGACCAATGATTTTTTCTTCATGGATGTCTCTACTCGGTGAACGTTGGAACAGGGGTGTTCGAAACGACCGGTGGCGCGCACACGGCGCCGCACCGGCCCCGGGAGGTCGTGGTTATTCAGTGGTGCAGAAAGGCGTCAGGCCCATCGCCGACTTCACGCCTTGCACGACGAGCTTCTGGAACTCGATGGCGCCCACGCCCGACAGGTCGGCGGTGAACGAGTGCGCGTTGTGCCCGAGGGTCGTGAGCCATGCGCGACCGCCGTCGTAGTACTGGCACCAGGCGACCGGATGGAAGTCGGCGTGGCCGGGATGCGGCGCGGAGGTGAGCGGCTTCAGCGTCGAGGTGTCGACCTTGGCCAGGAACTTCACCTTCGTCGGGAAGGGCATCAGGTTGTACCACTCGTCCTGGAACGAGAAGCGCTTGGGCACGTCCTTCGTCGAAGGGTCGTCCGAGACGATCTCGACATCGCCCGCGCGGTTCGGTCCGTGGTTGTAGAAGTTCGCGTTGCCCAGCAGGCCTTCGTAGTAAGGCCAGTTGTATTCGGCGCCGAAGGCGTTGTGCAGGCCGACGAAGCCGCCGCCGCGGCGCATGTAGTTGCGCAGTGCGGTGCGCGCGGCGTCCTGGCTGGTGCTCACGGCGCCGTTCCACAAGGTGTCGCGGTTCGAGCTCGCGAAGATGATCGCCTTGTAGTTGTTGATGCGGCTACCCAGCACGGCCACGTCCTCGGTCCAGTCGACCGTGATGCCCTCGGCGGACAACATGCGCACGAGGCCTGCCTGCATCACGTTGTCGGTATTCATCGTCGGGTTCAGGCCGGCCGCCATCGGCGTGCCGAGCACGGCATGGCGCGGGCCGGCTGTGCGCGAATAGATCAGCACGCGGTCGGGCGTGGTGGCGAAGGCGCCCCAGTCGTTGTAGCACTTGGGGTTGGTGCCGCGGCAGACGTTGTAGTACTCGTCGAAGCTGTCGTCGACCTCGGCCACCGGTTCGGTGGGCGTTGCCGGCACCTCGTCCGTCGGTGCGGGCGGCGGCGCCGATGCAGCGGGCGCGGGCGCCACGGGCAGGAACGGCAAGGCCGTGCCACCTCCGCCGTCGCCTCCGCCGCAGGCAGTCAATGCCAGCGCGAGCGCGGCGGCCGATGCAAGTCCGAAGGGAATGGATCTGGGATGTGTCAACGGAGTCTCCTCTTGGTGGTCAATGGCGGAATCGGACGGGCGCACGCGCCCAGCACGTGTCGCTGCGCCGCGGGTGGCGGCAGGCGCAGACGTGGGAGTGACGGAAATTGCCGGCGGGAACGAAGAAGGAATTCGTCGTCAGCCGTGGGGGCGCGCTACTTGCGGATGCGCACGAGCTCGTCGTTGTAGAGCTTGACGATGGCGGGGTCGTACTGGGCGGCGAACTTGTCGACGACGGGCTTGGCGATGTCGCGCATGCGCTTCTGTTCAGCTGGTGAGAGTTCGTTGAACTGCGCGCCCTTGGCCTGCAGGTCGCCCACGGCCTTCTGCGCGGCGGCGCGGCTGACCTGGCGCTGGTAGCCGCGCGCCTCGTTGGCCGCGTCGTTCATCATCTTCTGCTCGGCGGGCGTGAGCGAGTCCCAGAACTTCTTGCTCACCAGCACGATGTTGGCGGCGTACACGTGGTTCGTGGCGCTGACGAACTTCTGCACTTCGTAGAACTTGTTCGACAGGATCACCGCATAGGGGTTCTCCTGGCCATCGACCGCCTTGGCTTCGAGGGCGCCGTACAGCTCGGCAAAGGGCATCGGCACCGGGTTGGCCTTGAAGGCCTTGAAGGTCTCGAGGAACACAGGGTTGGGGATCACGCGGATCTTCAAGCCCTCGAGGTCTTCAGGCTTGGTGATGGGACGCTTGCTGTTGGTGACGTTGCGAAACCCGAGGTCCCAGTAGCCGAGCGCGACGAGGCCCTTCTCGGGGAGCTTGGCAATCAGGGCCTGACCCAACGGGCCGTCGAGCAGTGCATCGGCCTGCGCGAAGTTGTTCACCGAGAAGGGGAAGTCGACGAGGCCGAACTCCTTGACGATGCCTGCGAGCGACGTGGTGGCCGGCGCCGACATCTGCTGCACGCCACCTTGCAGCGCCGACTGCTGCTGCATCTCATTGCCCAACTGGGAGGCAGGGAACTCCTGGACCTTCATCTTGCCGCCGCTCTTGGCCGACAGGAGTTCGGCAAAGCGCTTGACGCCGAAGCTCACGGGGTGGTCGGCGTTGTTCAGGTGGCCGAAGCGGATCACGCGCTCCTGCTGCGCCTGCGCAACAGCAGGAACGACCAGGGCGAGGGCAAGGCCGGCGGTGGCCAGCGAGCGGTAAAGCGTTCTCAAAGTTGTTCTCCAGCGTGCGATTGAGCGGTCCATGCCGGGGCGCTTCACACGCGCCCCGACTCCTGGCGGCGCGATCTTATCGATTTAGTGGAAAATCTTTCTACTAGTGAAAACACTTGGCAAAATGCTAGAGTCGTCTCATGACAGCCATACTCGAACGCAGCTTCAAGGTGCTCGAACACCTCTCCGGCCACCCCGAGGGCCGTGCGCTTTCCGCGCTTTCTGCCGAGCTGGAAATGCCGTTGAGCGCCACCCACCGCCTGCTGAGCGAACTGGTGCGCTACGGCTATGTGCGGCAGGACCAGAGCCATGGCGACTACATGCTGACCATCAAGCTGGTGTCGCTGGGCCTGAGCTTCTTGAGCAACAGCGGCATCGTCGACGTGGCACAGCCGCTGCTCGACCGACTCGCGGTCGCGTCGGGCGAGCTGGTGCGGCTGGCGGTGGTCGACGGCGACGAGCTCACCTTCGTCGCGAAGGCGCAAGGCGCCACGCGCGGGCTGCGCTACGACCCGGACATGGGCCTGTCGGTGAACCTCTCATGCAGCTCCGCGGGCCACGCCTGGCTCTCGACCATGACGGACGAACAGGCGCTGCAACTCGTCGCGAAGCAGGGCTTCGGCCAGCCGGAAGACTTCGGCCCGAAAGCGCCGACCACCGTGAAGGCGCTGCTCGTGTTCCTGCGCGCCACGCGCAAACGCGGCTTCTCGATGATCAACGAGGTGTTCGCCCCCGCGATGACGGCCATGGCCGCGCCGGTGCGCGGTGCGCACGGCGGCGTGATCGGCGTCATCACCATCGCGGGGCCGCTGGTGCGGCTCACGGAAGAACGCATGCTCGCGCTGGGCCCGCAGCTGCTGGCCGCGGCGGACGACGTGGCGCGGGCCAGCGGCGCGTCCGCACTGTTCAAGCGCCGGGCCTGAAGGCCCTGCCAGGTCTTCAGTCCACCTTCACCTGGAACAGCACGAAGCCCGTGCCGCCCGGCTCGACCGTGCCTGTGAAGCGCCAGTCGATCGCACCCGTGCCGCCTGCGGGCTGAACCGTGGTGCAGGCCACCGCGCCCGCAGGCGGCGCGTTCGCCGGCGTGGTCTTGACGCAGCCCGTGAGCGACGCCGGCGTGGTTCCGGTGGTTGCGCTCACGAAGGTGGTGTAGCCCGGCGTCATGTCGTTCACCACCATGCTGCGGATCGGCGCGTCGCCGTTGTTCGTGTAGGTGATGCGGTACTCGAGCGTCTCGCCCGACTTGGCCTGGTTGTTGACGCCGAAGGTGCCGCTTTGCGTGATGTTGCGCACTTCCTTCTTCAGCTCCAGCGCCACGCCCGACACCGTCGTGAGGTCGTCCAGCGTGAAGCTGCCGCTGAGCGACGGGCTCGCGTTGGTGTAGGTGAAGTCGGCGCGGATCGTCGCCTTGTTGTTCGAGCCCAGCGGGGCCGTGGCGGGAATGAACTCCTGCACGATCACGCAGACCTTGCCCGCGAAGGCCACGGGCGTGGCCGCCGCGCTCGGCGGGTACAGCTGCGCCGCGCCGGCCTGCAGGCTGCCGGTGCAACCCACATCCGCGAAGACCTTCGTCGTCCAGCCGGTGATGGCCGGCGTGGCCGTCTCGTTCGCCACGCTGAAGCGCACCTGCCCTGCCGTGCCCGCCGTGAAGGTGTGGGCGTAGGTCACGGTGCTGCCCGGCAGGCCGGTCTTGGCGCCGTCGGTCGCGAAGGCGCTGTTGTCGACGTCGCCGAAGTTCAGATTGGCGTGGCCTGTGCCGTTCCAGCTGAAGGCGATGCGGTCGGGCGTGCCGGTGCGCGTGTAGGTGTAGGTGCCACCGGCCGCGGCAACCGCCGAGCCCGAGGGCAGCGCGACGTTGCCCACCGAGGCGCCCGTGGACACGCGCGTGCCCGGGTTGGTTTCTTCCACGCACATCGCCGAGCCTGTGGCCGTGCCGGCGGGCACGCTCAGGCTGTAGGCACCCGACGCGTCCGTGAGCGCGCTCGCGTACACGGTGGCGCCGCAGTTGGTCAGCCGCACGCTCACGCCCGACAGCGGACCCTCGCCGCCGTTGACGAGGCCGTCGTTGGCCGTGCCGCCACCCACGCCGTTGTCCAGGAACACGCGGCCGCTCACGATGGCTGCGAGCGTGTTGGTGAAGGTACAGACCACCGCCGTGCCGTTCGTCAGCCCGGCCGCGGGCAGCGTGACGGTGCCCGCCACCAGGTCGACGGCTGCCGTCGCCCCGCCCGCCAGGCCCGTGCAGGTCGCGCCCGAGAACGCAAAGCCGCCGGGCATCGAGGCCGCGACTTCGGTCAGCACCGTCTGGGTGTTGGCCGTGGTGAGTGTCTTGATCGTGCCCACCACCGTCGAGCCCGACACCGAGACGTTGATGCTGTCCGAGCCGAAGCCGTTGGTGCCGCTGAACGCGAAGGTGCCCGTGCCGCCCAGCGCCTGCTTGCGGATCTGCACCGTCGGCAGGCGGTTGTTGCTGTAGGTACAGACGATGGCCTTGCCGGCGTCACCCGCGCCGATCACCAGCGTGTTGCTGGCCTGGCCGCTGGTGCCGCTCAATGCGTTGGCCGTGGCGCCGCCGTCGGCGGTACACGACAGCACGGTCGTGTAGTTGGCCAGCGTGCCGGTGGGCATCGTTTCCGCAGGGAAGGTGATGGTGTTGCCCACGGCCGCCACCACCGCCGTGCCGCTGTTGCCGGCCGTCGGTGCGGTCGCGGTGAACAGGGCCGTGTTGTTGGTCCCGCCCGTGGTCGCGCCGATGCTGGCGACGTTGCCCGCTTCGCTGTTCGCGCCCCAGGCCTTGTGCACCTGCAGGGTGACCGTCTTCTTCGCGTTGGTGTAGGTACAGACGATGGCCTTGCCAGCGTCGGCCGCGGCAATCGCCAGCGTGTTGCTCGCCTGGCCGTTGGTGCCGCTCAGCGGGTTGGTGGTGGCGCCGCCGTCGGCGGTACAGGCGAGCACGGTGCTGTAGTTCGCGAGCGAACCGGTGGTCATCGTCTCGGCCGGCAGCGTGAGCGTGCCGCCGACGACCATCGACACCGCCGCGCCGCTGTTGCCGGCGGTGGGTGCCGTCGCGGTGAATGCCGACGTGTTGCTGCTGCCGCCCGAGGTGGCGCCGATGCTGGCCACGTCGCCGTTCGTGCTGTCCGCGCTCCAGGCCTTGCGCAGCTGCACGGTGACGGTCTTGGGCGTGTTGGTGTAGGTACAGACGATGGCCTTGCCTGCGTCGCCCGCGCCGACCAGCAGCGTGTTGCTGTTCTGCCCGTTGGTGCCGCTGAGCGCATTGGCCGTGGCGCCGCCGCCGGCCGTACAGGCCAGCACCGTGGTGTAGTTCGCCAACGTGCCCGGCGCCATCGTCTCGGCCGGCAGCGTGATCGTGTTGCCGGCCTGCACGGTCACGGCCGTGCCGCTGTTGGCGCCCGTGGGCGCCGTCGCGGTGAAGGCCGTGGTGTTACTCGATCCGCCCGCGCTCGCGCCGATGCTCGCGACGTTGCCGGCGATGCTGTTCGCGCCCCAGGCCTTGGCGATCTGCAGCGTGGCCGTCTTCGGCGTGTTGGTGTAGGTACAGACGATGGCCTTGCCCGCGTCGCCCGCGCCGACCACCAGCGTGTTGCTGGCCTGGCCGTTGGTGCCGCTGAGCGTGTTGGCCGTGGCACCGGCATCGGCGGTACACGACAGCACAGTGGTGTAGTTCGCCAGCGTGCCCGGCGACATCGTCTCGGCCGGGAAGGTGAGCGTGTCGCCCGCGGCCACCGACACCGCGGTGCCGCTGGTGCCCGCCGTCGGCGCCGTCGCCGTGAACGCGGCAGTGTTGCTCGCGCCGCCCGTGGTCGCGCCGATGCTCGCCACGTTGCCGGCGGTGCTGCCGGCGCTCCAGGCCTTGGCCAGTTGCAGCGTCGCGGTCCTGCGCGTGTTGGTGTAGGCGCAGTTCACCGCGCTGTCCGACGGCATGGTGAAGCTGCGGCTCAGGCCGCTGCCGCTCACCGTCACCGCGCTGCCGTCCGACACCTTGGTACAGGCCAGCGCCGTGGTGTAGTTGGCGGCGTTGCCGGTGGTGAAGGCCTCGGCCAGCGTCACCGTGGCACCGCTGGCCGCGGTGGCCGTGGCGTTGGTGGTGGTGGCCGGCGCGGTCGACGTGCCGGCGGTCGCGCCCGTCACTTCGGCGGCGCCGCCGCTGACCGTCAGGTTGACCTTGTCGCCGGCGATGGCGCCGCTCCAGCTCTTGGACAAGGTCACCGCCGCCGTCTTGCGCGTGTTGGCGTAGGTACAGACGATGGCCGTGTCGGCCGCGCCCACCGTCAGCGTGTTGCCCGACAGCCCGCTGGTGCCGGTGCAGCTCAGCGCGCTGGTGTAGTTGGCGGCGCTGCCGGTGGTGAAGCTCTCGGCCAGCGTGATGACGCTGCCCACGGGCACGGCCTGCGCGGTGCCGGTGTCGGTCTCGGCGGCCGCGTTGGCCACCGAGGCCAGCGTGGTGAGGCCCGTGCCGGTGACGCTCACCGCGTCGTTGACGATCGCGCCCGACCAGGTCTTGGCCAGCGTGACGGTCGCCGTCTTCGCGGTGTTGGTGATCTCGCAAATGATCGGCAGGCCCGCATCGGCGTTGCCCAGGGTCAGCAGGTTGCCGCTGAGCGAGCCGCCGCCGGTGCAGCTCCAGGCGCTGGCGGTGTACGAGCCGGCGTTGGTGCCGAAGGGCGTCTCCGACAGGGTCACGGTGTCGCCCACCGCCACGCGCTGCGCGCCGCCGGTGTCGGTTTCGTTGGGCGTGTTGGCCGTGGCCTGCAGGTTGAAGGCGTAGCCGATGTTGTGGTTCGGGTGCACCGTGCCCGAGGCGGTCAGCGTGAAGGCGTCGTTGACCAGCGCGTTGACCCACTTCTTGCGCAGCTGCACGGTCGGCGCCTTGGCGTTGGTGACGGTACAGACGATGTTCGAGCCCGCCACCGTCGCCGCGGCATTCAGCGTGAACTGGTTCGTGTTCTGCGCGGTCCCGCGCGTCACCGTGCCGCCGCTGCCCATGCCCGTGCAGCTGACGTCGGTGATCACGTAGTCGGGCACGCCCGTGGCCGGCGTGTAGGTTTCGGTGAAGGTGGTCGCCGTGCCCGTCGCGGTCAGCGTCTGCAGCGGCCCGTTGACGGCCGTGCCGGCCACGGTGGTGGTGATGGTGTGCGCCGCCACGCCGTTGGTGCCCGTGAAGTCGAAGCCGGCCACGCCGCCGAGCGAACGCTTGGCGAGGGTCAGGGTCGCGGGCTTTCCGGTGTTGGTGTAGGTACAGACGATGGCCTTGCCCGCGTCGGTCGCGCCGATCAGCAGCGTGTTGCTGTTCTGCCCGTTCGTGCCACTCAGCGCGTTGGCCGTGGCGCCGCCCCCTGCCGTACACGACAGCACCGTGTTGTAGCTCGCGAGCGAGCCCGTGGGCATCGTCTCGGCCGGCAGCGTGATGGTGTTGCCCGCCACCACGTTCACCGTGCTGCTGTTGCCCGCCGTGGGTGCGGTCGCCGTGAACGCCGTGGTGTTGCTCGCGCCGCCCGTGCTCGCGCCGATGCTCGCCACGTTGCCGCTGATGGCGCCCGCGCCCCAGGACTTGGTGATCTGCAGCGTGGCCATCTTCGGCGTGTTGGTGTAGGTACACAGGATCGCCTTGCCCGCATCGGCCGGGCCGATCAGCAAGGTGTTGGTGGCCTGCCCGTTGGTGCCGCTGAGCGCGTTGGCCGTGGCGCCGCCGCCGGCCGTGCAGGCCAGCACCGTGTTGTAGTTCGCCAGCGTCCCCGTCGGCATCGTTTCCGCGGGGAAGGTGATGGTGTTGCCGGCGACCACGGTCACGGCCGCACCGCTGTTGGCGCCTGTGGGTGCCGTCGCCGTGAAGGCCGTGGTGTTGTTCGCACCGCCCGTGCTCGCGCCCAGGCTCGCCACGTTGCCGGCGATGCTGTTCGCACCCCAGGCCTTGGCGATCTGCAGCGTCGCCGTCTTCGGCGTGTTGGTGTAGGTACAGACGATGGCCTTGCCCGCGTCGCCCGCGCCGACCAGCAGCGTGTTGCTGTTCTGTCCGTTGGTGCCGCTGAGCGCATTGGCCGTGGCACCGCCACCGGCCGTACACGCCAGCACCGTGTTGTAGTTCGCCAGCGTGCCCGGCGACATCGTCTCGGCCGGCAGCGTGATCGTGTTGCCCGTGGCCACGGTCACGGCGGTGCCGCTGGTCGCGCCCGTGGGGGCCGTGGCCGTGAAGGCCGTGGTGTTGTTGGTGCCGCCCGTGGAGGCTGGAATGCTCGCCACGTTGCCCGTGAGGCTGTTGGCTCCCCACGACTTGACCAGCTGCAGCGTGGAGGTCTTCGGCGTGTTGGTGTAGGTACAGACGATGGCCTTGCCCGCGTCGCCCGCGCCGATCGTCAGCGTGTTGGTCGCCTGGCCGTTGGTGCCGCTCAGGCTGTTGGCCGTCGCGCCGCCACCGGCGGTACACGACAGCACGGTCGTGTAGTTCGGCAGCACGCCGCCGTTCATGGTTTCCGCGGGGAAGGTGATCGTGTTACCGGCCGCCACGGTCACGGTCGCGCTGGTGTTGGCCGCCGGCGCCGTCGACGAGAACGCCGCGGTGTTCGCCGCGCCGCCGGTGGTGGCGCCGATGTTCGCCACGTTGCCCGTCACGCTGATGGGGTTCCACGACTTGGCCAGTTGCAAGGTCGCGGTCTTGCGCGTGTTGGTGTAGGTACAGACGATGTCCTTGCCGATGTCACCGAGGGCGATCGTCAGCGTGTTCGATACCTGCCCGTTGGTGCCGCTCAACGTGCTGGCCATCGTGCCGCTGTTCACGGTGCACGACAGCACGGTGTTGTAGTTCGCCAGCGTGCCGGTGGTCAGTGTTTCGGCGGGCAGCGTGATGACGTTGCCGATGTTCACGCCCACGACGGAGCTGGAGGCGGCAGTGGACGCCGTCGAGGTGAAGGCCGAGGTGTTGCTGGCGCCGAAGAAGTTGGTACCGCCCGTGGAGGCGCCAATGCTCGCCACGTCGCCGGTGTTGCTGCCGGCCGACCAGGCCTTCGCGAGCTGCAGCCTGACCACGTTGAACTGGATGACGACGAGGCCGTTGCCGCCGGTGGAGCCGGTCAGCGAAGCGCGCGCGCCGCCCACGCCGACGCCGCCCTGGTAGAGCGTGTTGCCCTGATTGGCCGGGTTGGAAGCCGCCGAGTAGCTGCCGTCCGCTCCCGCGGTGATCACGCCGCCGGTCACGCCCGTGCCGATGAAGCCCGAGCCGCCGCCGCCCGGTCCGTTGTAGGAACAGCCGACCGAGACGGGATTGGGCGTGTTGCTGCACTGGGCCATACCGCCGCCGCCGCCGAACCAGCCGCCACCACCGCCGCCGCCGCCCTCGTACTGGAGGGGGGTGCCACCGACCGCCGAGCACCCGGTGCCGCCCTGCAAGGCGCTGCCATCAGTGCCAGCCGGACAGGTGGCCGCGACGGTCCCCGCACTCGGGGTGCCGCGCACACCACCGGCGGCCTGGGTACCGCCCCGTCCGCCCGTGCCGGTGGACGAGCCGCCGTTGGTGCCACCGCCGCCGCCCGGCACCGGGCTGCCGACGTCGGTCCAGAAGGCGCTGCCGCCGCCGCCGCCTGCGATCAGTCGTGCAGCGGCCGCCGAAAACTCCGTGCCGCCGTTCCACAGCGCACTCATGCCGCCGCCCGACGAACCGGCAACGCCCGCGTTCGCGCCATTGCCGCCGCCGCCCCCCCGGCCGTAAGTCGCGCCGGTGCCCCCGTTCTGCCCGCCCTGCCCCACCGTCACCGCCATGGCGGTGCCGGGCGTGACCGACACGGTGCCGTCGGCGAAGCCGCCGGCGCCCCCGTTGGCCGAGTTGCCGCCGGCCGCCGTGGAGCCGCCGCCCCCGGCGCCCCACATCGTGACGCGCACCGACGACACGCCCGCAGGCACCGTGAAGGTCTGCGCCGAGCCCGAATGGGTGAAGGTCACGCAGCTGTTGTAGCCCGACTGCGGCGTGCACGCAGCGGTCGCAGCCTGCGCACCCGGCATGGCAATGAGCCACAAGGCCGTCGCGGCAAGCACGCCCTTCAGCACCCCGCCGAGCCGCGCCATCCCGCCCGCTTCGTTTCTCGTTCTGCTTTGCATCATGGTCTCGTTCAGCGGGTTTCCTGCGCGGCCGCGGCGATGACGACCCAGCGGCTCTTGGCGCTGCTGTCATCGCCCGCGACAAGCGGCGTGTCTTCTTTGGTATCGGTGCGCAGGCGCAGCACGTCGACGCCGCGCCCGATCAGGTAGCTGCGCACCGCGTTGGTCCGCTGCGCGACCAGCTGCATGCGGTCGTCAGCGCTGCCTTGCGCGTCCGCGTGGCTGATGTGGATCACCACCTGCGCCTCGGTCGCCTTGATCTGCGCGGCCAGCGTGTTCAGCGTGTCGTGCGCCTGCGGCTTGATGAAGGACTTGGCGGGCTCGAACAGCGCCTCGGCCTGCAGCACCGTGCGCATCGGCAGCGGCGCCACTTCGGGCGCATCCGCAGCCAGCTTCTCGGCCTTCTCCGCTTTCTGTGCCTTCGCCACATTCGCATCGGCGCCCGTCGAAGCAAACCCCAGGTGCGTCTCATCGAACTTGAAGCGCAGCCGCACATAAGCGCCCTTGCTCGTGTACTCGTTGGCCGTCAGGTCGCGGTCGTTCAGGCCCACGAAGTTGTAGCCCGCCGACACCCACATGTTCTTCTGCACCTGGTAGCCCACCTCGACGCCGAAGGTCTTCTGCAGCGCACCGCCCTTGCCGTACAGCAGGCCGGCCTGCACGCCGAAGTCCCAGTCCTGGTTGATGTCCTGCGTGTAGCGCGCCTGCACCAGGTGCGCCCAGTACTTGCTGGCCAGCGTGCCGTCGTCGGCGCGGCTGAGCTTGAAGGCGTAGCGCGCCATCACCGCCTTGCCCGGCTCGGGGTTGTAGTTGACGTGCGCCGAGACGATGTCCGCGCTGGTCTTGCCCGGCAGGCTGGCGCCGTTGTCGGCGCCGAAGACGCTGCTGCCCTGCAGCGCGCCGGCCGCATTGCCCGCGCCCACCACGCGCTCGGAGCGGCGCTCGTAGCGTGCCAGCGCGTTCCAGGTGTCGTCGTCCACCGGCCGGTAGGCGATGCCGATCTGGTGGCGCTGCAGGTGGCGCTCGTTGCCCGCGTTGGCGCCCTGGCCTTCGCTGTCGCTCACGATGCTGCGCGCCAGCAGGCTCCAGGACGGATCGAGCTTGAAGCCGAAGCCGGCGCTGAACAGGCGCGTGTTCGCGTCATCGCCGCGGCGCGCTTCGTACACGCCGCTGGCCTTGATCCGGTCGGTGATGTATTCGATGCCGCTGGTGATCGCGGTCGACTCGCCCAGCCCGCCCGCGTAGCCCGTGCCGGTGTTCTTGCTGTTGCTGTAGCCGCTCATGTCGCGCGTGTGCTCGATGCCCCCAGTCACGCGGATCTGCTCGTTGACCTTGAAGGTGTTGCGCACCCCGATGGCCGCCTGCACGCCGCGCCCTTCGGCGCCGTCGGCGATGCGGTACTCGTTGTACACGCGACCGCCTTCCATGTAGTTGCTCTCGATGCCGACGATGCCGGTGTTGTTGCGCTGCGTGCTGTCCAGCTCGTAGGGGCCGTTGAGCGTGGAGATCAGCTCGTAGCGGCCGTACACGCGCGTCTTGTCGGTGATGGCGTAGTTGCCGCCCACGGCCAGCACGTGGCGCTTGCCGTCCTTCAGGTCCTGCTCGCCTTCCACGAACACCTGCGCGCCGGCCACGCCGGGCACCTCGGTCGACAGGCGCCCGCGCACGGTCGTCTGGCTCTGCGTGTCCACGCCGGCTGCGGCGGCGGCCGCGCCCAGCGTGGTCACGCTGTTGGCGCCGATGCTGCTGCCCATCTGGCCGTTGTAGGTGGAGATCTGGCCGTAGTCGAAGCCCGAGCTGGAGCCCAGCGCGTTGTTGCTCTGGCCGTGGCGCAGGCCCACCTCGGCGACGGTCTTGTCGCTGAGCTTCTTCTGCACGCTCACCGTGGCGCCCTTGCGCTCGTCGACCTGGGCCGCGTCCTTGCTGTAGAGCACCTCGCCGCGCACGGCCAGGGTCGGGTCGACGCGGTACTCGGCGCGCGCCGAGGCTTCGGTGTGGCCGGCCGAGAAGCTCGCGCCGGGGTTGTCGAAGCCCTTGCTGGTCTTGGCCGCCAGGGCCACCACGGCCAGCTTCTCGTCCTGGTAGCGCGCTTCCACGCGCGCGCCGTGGCCGTTGCCCTTGTCGTCGGAGTCGGTCTTGACCAGCTCGGCCGCCACGCTGGTGTTCTGGCCGATGCGCGCCACGCCCGTGAGCGCCTGCAGGTTGCGCTTGTTCTGCGGGTTCTGGTCGGTGGAAGCCACCACGCCCAGCTGCAGGCTCTCGCTGACCTTCACCTGCACGTCGGTGCCGGCCACGGTGAACTTGGGGCCGCCCGAGTCCACTTCGTAGGTGACGCGGATCGACTGCGGGTTCAGGTTCGCGTCGATGGAGGCGATGGCGTGCGTGAACAGGATGCGGCGCGTGAGCGGCTCCACCGTGTAGTCCACGAAGCGCGCCACGGCCGTGCGCTGCAGCACGATGTTGGGCTGGTTGCGGTCGCGCACCACGATCTCGATCTGTTCGCTGTTGTCCACGAACTCGCCGTTGCTGGCGCTCAGGTAGTACGGGCCCGAGGTGCCCAGCGCGCGGAACTCCTCCACCTGCTGCGTCTGCGCGGTGCGCGAGACATAGCTGGTGGCGCGCACGTTCTCGTCCTCGTACACGTGCTTCAGGCCCGTGAGCGAACGGTTGCTCTGGCTCAGGTTGCGCACCTCGGTGCTGCTGGCGGTGGTGAAGTCGCCGTACAGCAGGTAGGAGCGGTTCTTGTCGATGCGCACGTAGAGTTTTTGCGTGCTCTGGGCGTCGAAGCCCTTGACCGCGGAGTCGCCGTAGATCGGATAGAACTCGTCGGGACGGATGTCGCGGAACAGGCGGTCCTTGCGCGTCTTGTCGGAGTCGTAGGCGGCGGTGAGCAGGTACTCGCCCTTGACGGTGCCCTTGAAGAAGAAGGCGGCGCGACCGCTGGCGCGGCTGTTGCTGCCTTCGTCCTTCAGGCCCGAGAGTTCGGCTTCGAAGGCGGCGCCGGCGGGCATGGCGCCCAGGGGCAGCTTGCCGCGCTTGGTGAAGTCGAGCACGCCTTCGACGATGCCCACGCCGATCATGGGGCGCATCTCGGGCAGCAGCGCCAGGCGCACTTCCTTCACGAAGGTGCCGGCGCTCACGCGCAGGCGCGCATCGCCCGGCTCGCCCGGGGGCATCAGCTGGAACTCGGCCGCGCCACCGTCCATGAAGACCTGGGTGCCGGGTTCGGTCGGGTTCAGGTCTTCGGCCAGCCAGCGGCCGCGGTCGGTCTCCAGCGTGAGTTGCGTGCGGGCGGTCACGGGCACGCCGGCCGCGTCGATCAGGCGCACCTTGACGACGACGGGCGTGCGCAGGTCGGCGCGCGCCACCTCGGGCAGGTCGACCTCGATGGCGCCGAGCTTGTCGGGGGCGACGACGGTGATCTCGTCGGCGCTGCCGCGCACGTTGCCGAAGCCGTCCACGGCCTCGAGCTTGAGGGTGTTGGTGCCGGGGCGCAGGGCCACGCCGATGTATTCCCAGGCGGCGATGTTCTTCGATGCCAGCTGGGTCTTCTTGCCGACGCGGCGTTCTTCCAATGCACTGCCGTTGACGCTCAGGCGCAGGCTGGTGCCGGCCGTGCCCTTGACGCGCACGTTGATCGACTGGCCGGCGACGGTGTCGCGGTCCTTCAGGCCGATGAAGCCCAGCGTGTTGTTCTCCAGCTGGGGCAGCAGGGTCTCGAGTTCGATGGGACTCGGAACTGCCTGGGGCAGCAGCGGGTTGGCGCGCGGTTCGAGCATCGCGCCGCCGGTGCCGATGGGGCGCATGGCTTGCGCGCCGACGCCGGTGGCCGAGCCGCTGGTGGTCGAGGACGGCAGGCCCGAGGTAGGCACGCCGTTCAGCGGCGAGAACAGGCTGCCGGTGGGGATCGCGGGCTGCACGCCCAGCGTGCCGCCCATGCTGCCGCCACCGCCGCTGACGAAGCTGCTGGCATTGGCCGGCGCCACGGGCAGCGCGATCAGCGGCGCCGAGGTGGGTTGCACCGCGCCCGTGCTGCCGCTGGCCAGGGCCTGGCCGGTGGCCGGCAGGCCGCGCACGTCGCCCACGGGCACGACCTTGCCTTCGGGGTCCAGGCGCAGGCGCACCTGGGCTTCGGCCTCGGTGTCGGGGCGTGCGGCGATGGCGGCGCGGCGTGCGGCCACGTCGGCGATCACGCTCTTCTCGTCGCAGTTCGTGATGATGAAGTTGGCCTTGTGGAACTCGCCCTTCTTCAAATCGACGAAGCGGCTCTCGGGGGTGCCCGAGTTGCGGTTGTCGAGCACTTCGAGCTTGGCGCCCAGCGGCAGCGTGGTCTGGTCCAGGCGCAGCACGTGCGTGACGGGCTTGAGGCCGTACAGGCTCCACTTGCCTTCGATGTCGGTGACGACGTGGGTGCCGTCTTCCATGTACAGGCGCACGCCGGGCACGCCGATCTCGTCGGCACCCTCTTGGCGGCCGTCACGTTGGCCGTCGCGCTTGCAATCGAGATACACCTTGCCGAAGGCGAAGGCGTCGTCAGAGAACACGCCGCCCGTCACGCGCACGGTCCAGTTGGCCAGGTTCGACTGGATGGGGCCCGAGGTGGCGCGCGCGCGGTTGATGGCGTCGCCGTTGGTGGGCGCGCCCACGCCGATGCGCACGCGGTAGCGCACCATGGCCGACTGGTCGGGGGCCACCACCAGCGTGGGGTAGTGGAAGATCAGGCCCGGGCCGGCGCCGCCGGCGGGGTTGGGCACCACCTGCCCGTTCAGGCGCACGCTGTTGGCCACGTAGGCGAAGCCCGGGGGCAGCGTGTCGTTGAAGGTCACGCCGGTGACGGGGAAGCCGGTCTTGTTGGTGACGGTGAGCGCGTAGTCGATGAAGTCGCCGAACTCGACCTGGCGCTTGCTGCCGTCCTTGCGCAGCACCAGGCCCAGGATGTTGCCCGGATCGAGTGGGATGTGGTTGTGCACCGCGTCGCACGGCGTGCCGTCGGGCTTGGCACCGGCCTGCACCTGGAAGTAGTAGCTGGTCGGGTCGGCGTCCTTGGGAGGCACGGCGCTGGGCACGACGGCGCCGCAGCTGGTGAACGAGCCACCGGTCACGGGGATCAGCTGCGAGGGGTACACGTAGCCGCTGCCTGCCGGCGGCGTGACCGACAGCGCGTAGGTGCACAGGCCCGTCACGGGCGGCGTCTGCAGGTAGAACTGGTAGGCGCCATCGGCGCCCGTGGTCATCGAGATGCTGCCGTTGGGGTTGAGCGTGTAGGTGCCCGAGTCGGCGCCGTAGATCTCGGCCGCGGTGATGGGGCCGGCCGTGCCGCTGCTGCAGGACTGGCGCGTGTAGGTGACCAGCGCGCCGGCCACGGGCTGGCGTGTGAGCGCGTTGTAGACCGTGCCTTGCGGATCGACCAGCAGCGCCTGCACCGAGGTGGCGGTGGCCGCCAGCAGCATGGTGGGCGTGACGTTGACGGTGTTCTGCTCGAAGGCGGCGGCCCAGGCCTTGTTGGTGAGCGACACGCGCCCGCCGATGGCCGATGCCTTCTCGGTGATGCGCACGCTCAGGCGGATCTGCTCGCTCTGGCCCGGGGCCAACGCACGGGCGCCGTCGGTCAGGCTCAGCGCCACTTCGGTGGGCAGCTGGAAGGGGTCGGCGCTGTCTTGCGTGGTGCGGTTGCAGGTGGCGCGGCCGGTGAAGCCGGTGGCGGCGTTGAGGTTGCCGTTGGCGGCCTTGGGCGGGCCCAGCAGTTCCCACGAGGCGACCTGCCCGCTCGACTTGTCCATGTCGAAGGTGCAGTTCAGGTTGTCGATCACGCGCACGTTGGGCGCGGCGACGGCGCCGGTGTTGGTGACCTTGAAGGTGTAGTCCAGCTCGTAGACGCCGGGCGACACGCGCCGGGCGATGGAGGCCTGCTTGGTCAGCGTGAGCGTGGGCAGCTGGGTCGACACCGGCGTAGGCGAGGTGTCGTTGTTGGGGTTGCCGTCGCCGTCGGCGTCGGGGTTGTCGCCGTTGACGGAGTCGTCCAGGGCCACCGCGGGGCCGCCGGCATTGAGGGCACCCGAAGCCTTGACGGTGTTGAACAAGGTGCCGGTGCGGCCGGTGAAGTTGATGCGCGCATCGAACTGCACCGTCAGTTGTGCGCCCACGGGCAGCACGGCGCCGTCGGCCAGCAGGTTCGAGGCGGCGGCGGTGCCCTTGAAGGCGGGGTTGGGGGCGGCGACGGTGCCGCCGCTGGGTGCGGGCGCGATCACGATCGAGCCGGGCACGATGGTGTACTGATTCGCGCCGGGCACGGCGGCTGCCGTGTAGGTGCCGAACTGCGTGGCGCCTGCGCTTTCCATCACGTCGGCGGCCTGCACACCGTACAGCCATGACGTGCCGTAGTTGCGCACGTTGACGCTGAAGCGCACGGTGGCGGTGCCGTCGGTCTTGCCGTCGGCGTTGCGGTTCACGCGCGGGGTGGAGGCGGCCTTGGCCACGCCAATGCGGGCCTGGGTGGAGCTGATGACGATGGTGTTCGAGGGCACGGTGGCCGGGCCGGTGCCGTCGTTGTACTGGCTGTGCGCGGTGTTGCGGATCTCGCCGACCTGGTCGGCGTTGACCTTGACGGCGAACTGCATCGCGATGGACACGTTGCGCGCCACGGGCGTGGAGATGCCGATGGCCACTTCGACGGCCGAGGCGTCTTCGGCGGTGCGGTAGCTGAACGCCGGATCGTTGGCCAGGCGGTACAGCTTGACGGCGTTGGCGGCGGTGGTGCGCAAGGTGCCGGGCACGTACTGGGTGCCGACGGGCACGGGGTCGCGCACGAGGACCAATGCGGAAGGCGCGCCGTTCACGAGCAGCGGCGTGTTGGTCGGGGCGATGACGTTGGACGGCTGCGCGTCCTGCGCGCCGATGTTGGTGCCCGAGACCGAGAAGTCGATGCGCGTCTGGCCGGGGATGACGTTGCCGGGGTAGCTGGCCGACTTGACCAGCTGCAGCGCGGCGGCGTTGCCGACGGTGACGGTGTCGCGGTTGATCGCGGTGAGGCCTTGCAGCGCGGTGGTGGCCGTGAGGCCGACGCAGGCCACGCCGGTCGCAGCGGTGGGGATGGTGCCCTGCACCAGCAGTGCTGCGGTCTCGCCGGGCTTCAAAGCAATGGCACCCGCCGCGTTGAGTTGCACCACCGGATCGGCCGCATCGACCACGCCGTTGTTGTTACTGTCCCGCACCACGCGCAAGGCGGACAGATCGAGCGTGTCGGCCGCGCAGCCGCCGGCGTTGTTGGCCAGCGCCAGCGTGTAGGTGGAGGCGACGTTGCCGGTGTTGGTGAGCAGGTGGCTCAGCGTGACGATGCTCGCGGGCGGGCGCGACAGCGACTGGTCCTGCGTGAGCACCAAGGCCTCAACAGGCAGCACCGTGGCGATCACTTCGTTGGACGAGATGGTCTCGGTCTGCGCCAGGCCGTTGGGCACGTAGGTGCCCGTGGCGATGCTGCGGATCACGATGCCGGCCGGGGCCGGTGCGGCGTTCACCTGGGCGGCACCACCCAGCAGCAGCGCTGCGCCAGCGGCGAGCGCGGCAGCCCATCCGCGCCACGATGGCCGGTGTGTGCTCCTGGGATTGAAAGTGAACAGCATGCCGCGAACCCTTGATCGATCACCGCGTGGGGATCAGAAGAAACGAAAGAACTTTTTCGTTTGCACCCTCGCCTCGACAGAGGAAGAGAGGGAAGGCGCAAAGGAAAAACGCACAGGCTTTCGCATGCCTTGTGCGAAGGAGCCGATGGGCTTGTGCCCATCGGCTCCGCTTCACTCAGGTGAAGCTCAGTTGTTGACCTTCACGGAGAACAGCAGCGTGGCGGTGCCGCCAGGTGCCACGGTGTTGGCTGCGCTGCCGCAAGCCACCGTCGTCGCGGTCGAGGTGTAGTTCGCTGCCACGAAGGCGGGCGTCACACCGGTCGACGTGCACCGCGTGAGCACCGGAGGCTGCGTCGCACCCGTGAAGGTGGTGTAGGCCGGCACGGCGTCGTTGATCGACATGTTGGTCACCGGAGCGGAGCCTTCATTGGTCGCGACGACGCGGTACACGAGGCACTCACCCGGCTTGGCGACCAGCGGGGCCGACGAGGACGGGACCTCGGTGCCATCGCAGTTCACGTCCAGCGCCTGCGTCTTCACGAGGCGCATCTGGCCGGTGATGACCGTGGTGATGTCGGTGGCCGTCGGCGAGCCGCAGGCTGCGACGTCAGGGAAGGTCACTGTCACCGTGGCGGTGTCGGTGGCGCCTGCCGTGGCGCCGCCCGGTGCGAACACCTTGACGAGCAGCTTCTGGGTCTTGCCGCTGTCCAGCGCGGTGCCGGTGGCCGGTGCGGTCGGCGTGACCGTGCCGTTCGTCACCAGCGTGTCGCCGCCGTCGATCTGGCCGTCGCCGTTCACGTCGACGTACAGCGCCGTGGTCCAGCCCGCCGTCACGTCGGCTGCAGGCAGCGTGGCCGTGACGTTGTACTTGGTACCGCAGCTTTGCGCGCCGGTGATGGTCACCGTGTGGGCATACACCACCGAACCGCCGGGAGCGACCTGGCCGTTGTTGTTCGGCGTGAGGGTCGCGCCGAAGGTGTTGGCCGTGGTCACGGTCACTGCATCCAGCTTCGTGTCGATCGCCACCACGCCCGTGGAGGTCGCGATGGTGGAACGCACCTGGAAGTAGATCGCCTGGCCGGTGACCGGCGTCTGCGAAGCAGGCGGCGTCACGCAGGCATCGACCGGCGCTTGCGCGTTGCCGGCGACAGCCAAGGTGGTGACCGCTGCGCCCGTGCAGGTCGTACCTGCCGCCACGAACTTGACGGTCCAGCCCGCAGGCAGGCTGCCCGGGAAGCTGTTGCTCTGGCTGGCCGCCAGGCTGTAGGTGTTGGCCGTCGAGTCGTTGTTCTTCACGAACAGCGTGAAGATCGTGCCCGTGCCCGCAGGCGTCGAGTTCACGGTCGTCGGCTGTGCGCTCGGACCGGTGCCCAGGTCACCCTTGAGCGCGTCGTTGCTACCACCGGTGCTGTTGGTCAGGTCGACCAGCACACCCGTCACGTTCGTCAGCGTGTCGCGCGTCGATTCCGTCTTCGTGGCATCGCCCGTCGAGGTACCGGTGACGATCGCCGTGCCGCCCGTGCCCGGCGCTGCCGAGGCCGGCAGCGTGGCTGCCAGCACGAACTGAACGCTGCCGTTGGCCGCGATCGGACCGGTGTCGGGAACGCCGTCGCTGTTGTTGTCGATCAACGGCGTGACGCCGTCGGCGGCAAAGAACTTGAAGGTCGTGCCCGCCGGGAACGTGCTGCCCGCAGCCACCGTGAGGTTCACGACGTCCGTGGCATTGCCGGTGTTGAACGCGGTCTGCTTGAACTTCACCGTGGTGCCGGCCCCTGCACTGGCGACGGTCGTGGTGTCGGCCACGCTCGTGTTGGGGTTGCCCGCACCGGTGTCCTTCGAGGCCGTCGGGCTGGCGGTGGCGTCAGCCGAACCCAGGATGATGCCGAAGGTGCCGATGACGTTGTAGCTCGCCGGGTTGGTCGGCGAACCCGTCGTGCCAGGGGTCGTGGAGGTCGCACCCGGTGCGTCGACAGGGTTGTACTTGGCCGTGTTGGTCGTGGTCGACGTGCCGATGGCCGCCGTGTCATTGACCATCACCACGAAGCTCACCGTCTGCGTGACGTTCGGCTGCAGCGTGTTCACGACGACAGTCAGGTCGTTTCCAGCGGCGCTGAAATCGATCCCGGCCGTGTCGCCCGCTGCCGCATCCGTGAGCGCGACGCCAGGGGCGTTGCTCCAGACCGCGGAACCGGGGACGTACGTGAAGCCAGCAGGCAGCGTGTCCGTCAAAGCGAACCGGCCAGCCGCACCACCCGTGTTGTTGAACTTCAACGTGTAGGTGGTGTAGACGCAGCCTGTGGCCGGCGTGGTCGCGCCTGCCACGGTGGCAGCGCAACCGGCGACCGAGCGCGGACCGCTCGTCGAAGCCGCGGGCCAGGTGCCGCCGTTGGCCGACCAGGCGACCGACGGAACGCTCAGGCTCTTGGTGGCATTGAAGGCCGCCTTGTCCGTGAGGTTCACGTTGTCGACGTCGGCTGCCGTCAGGTTGCCGGCGGCGTACAGCGCCGGCGTGCCTGCGGTGGCCGTGATGGTCGCGGCCACCGGCGAGGTGAACGTGCCCGACGAAGCGGTGCTCGGGATCGAGTACGCGACGACGAACGGGAACGTGCCGTTGTTGCCTGCCACGGTCTGGGCCGGAACATTACACACAGCACCCGGAACGACCGAGCACAGCGCGGTCGTGCTGTCGGGCACACCGTCGGCATTCGCATCGGCGAACACTTCGACCTTGGTGAAGCCGTTCGGGCTGGCCGGTGCGGTCACGGTGAACGTGAAGGTGTCGGAGCCGTTGCCGGTGTTGGTCAGCACGTGCGGCGCGTACACGGTCGTGCCCGCGGCGCCGGTCTTCGTGTTGACCACGTTGGTCGTCACGGTGGTGTAGGTGTCCAGGTTGAACGAGCCGACCTGCTGCACCGTCGTCTGCACGAGGTTGGAGGTGGCCAGTTGGCTGGCGCCGTTCGGGTCCAGGTAGGTGGCCGAAGCCTGGTTACCGATGATGGTGTTGGCGGGTGGAGCCGCAGCGAGTGCGCCGGAACTTCCAAAAAGGAAGCTCAGCGTCAGGGCTGCTGCGCCCGCCCAGAGCGCGCGCGGCGCGGGGCCGGTGCGACGGGCAGACAAGGTAGGGATCACTTGGGTTTCTCCTCGGGGGTTGGGGTCAAAAAAGGTCAAAAAAAGGACGAACTCACCCCGGCCGGGGATTTCCGCGAACGGAAACCGGCGATGGAAAAACCAGCGGGGTTTTGAAGAAAAGAGAGAACCGGCCGTCAGCGCGGCTCAGTGCCGCCGACGGTCGTCGTCAGCGCGGGAAGCTCAGGGCGTGCTGCGCGCAACCTTCTGCGCGTCGGCGGCAGCGGCCACCGGCGCGGGCGGCACCACCGTCTCGACCTTGGCACGCGCGGTCACCGCGGCCGAGCCGTTGGCGGGCAGCTGGCCCAGCGTCCAGCGCAGCGAGCGGTACTCGTTGTACGGAACCGGCTCCGACTTGCCGTTGACGACGCGCGCCAGCGGCTCGGCGGCAAAGGCGCCGTCCTTGGTCGCGGCCTTGACCAGCGTCGCGCCGGGCTTGGCGGTCTTGGGCAGGTACTCCAGGCCTTCGGGGATCGGCAGATTGGCCACCAGGCCGGTGACGGCCTTGCCCGTGTGGTTGGTGTAGGTGGCCGTGTACTCGAGCACGTCGCCCGGCTTGACCGAATCGGCCGCCAGCAGCTGCTCCTTGCCTTGCGCGTCCTTGACCACCTTGGCCTGCGTCAGCACGACCGCGACGGTCTTCTTCTGCGCGGCCTCGGTGGGCGCGGGCGCGGCCTTCGTGCCCTGCGCGGCGGCCAGGCCACCCAACCCCAGGGTCATGGCCACGCCGAGCCCCAGGCCGAGGCGAACGGTCAGCCGGACCACCGGCGACATGAATGAATTCACTTGAGACGAACTTCCGATAGACATAGACAACTCCTAAAAAACAACTTCAAAGCCAGACCGAGGCAACACGAAGATCAAACCGACTTGACCTGTGGCCTCGCGAATTGGCATCGAAGCCATTTCCCAGCCACTTGCAGCACACCACTGACACACCGGCATCGGAGACGACCGCCTCCAATGCCCACTCTCGGCCTCACGCAAGCACGCCCTTTTCGAGCCGCTTCCATGAGCCATTTACCACGTTCATATTATTTTCTGAATGTTTACAAAAACAATCGAACGTCCGCGATCCGCCACTTGCAATGGCCGAGGGTTCCGTGAAAATGTCACGAGAGGCCCTCCAAAGTTAACAACTGTGAATACAGATGTAATCTGGACGCTCGCTTAGATTGTGAATAAACCTGCAATTGGAGTGTGATCAATTTCACAAGCGGATCGCCTCCAAGTTGTTGATGCGTTTGAATAATTTCACTCCCACATCAACCCGCCGCCTCACGATCCCCCAATGTTTCAAGGGAGAAACGAGGCCCTTCGAGCGGCTTCGGACTGTCCCCTGGGGCCACTTCGAAACTAAATTTACAAATTCACAGACTGTGTAATCAGGCGCCGTGAATTTCAGGAACGGCATGCGCGACCTGTCCCCCAATGGTTTCAATCACGGGCAGCGTGAAATACGGATTGATGGATTTTTCAAAATCCAATTCCATTCAAACAGACACGGCTTCGCCATTGGCCTGAATTCAATTCAAGCCAATCCCAGCCGGCTCACTTCGCCGGAATTCATTCGTTGGTCTGCCGACGCCCGGCCTCAATTCGGAGGCGAATGGGCGGGCGTCTTTTTTCAAGGTGACCTTGCGTCACCCCTTCGGATGCCGCGGGCGCTGCCCGCGAAAACTCACTTGCCGTGCCGGTTGTGCGCGCGCTCCAGCGTGTAGCCCACGCCGTAGAGCGAGCGCACGCGGAATTCGCCCGCCACGATCGACGCCAGCTTCTTGCGCACGCGCGACACCAGCGCATCGAGCGACCGGCTGGCGCCCAGCTCCCCGTTGCATCGGGGCCCCTGGGGCAGCTGCTGCCGCGACACGGGCGTGTCGAGGTGGCGCACCAGCACCCGGGCGATCTCGAATTCGCTCGGCGTCATGATGGCTTCGCGGCTCGCGTACTCGACCGCGAGGCGGCTGCGCACGAGCTGGAAACCGTAGAGGCCGTGCGGCTTCGCGTTCCTGCGCAGCGATTTCCTGCCGCACAGCGTCGACACGCGCGCCACGACCTCTTCCGCGTTCCAGGGGCTCACCAGGAAATCGTCGACGTCGAACACCGACACGCGGGGCGTTTCCAGCACGCCGCGCGACCGGGTCAGCACGACCACCGGCGCCGTGGCCGCACGGCTGGCGCCGATGCCGAACAGGATTTCCGGCAGCGCGCCCTCCATCGCCTCGCCCATCAGCAGGAAGAGCCCGACGCCGGGCATCGACGCGGCCTCCAGCAGGTCTTCCTCGTTGACCACACACAAGGGGCTGAAGCCGGCGTCCTTCAACCGGCCTCGCAGCCAGTCGATCTCTTCGCCGGAGTCCGTCAGCACCACCACACGACCGTTTTTCTGTTCCACCCTGTCCACCATCGCTTCCCTTTTCATCGCTCCCCGCATGCCTCTCACAATGGAGTGGAATGTATTAACGTTTATGTACAGTCGATAGGGAAAAGTGCCGATATTGACCAACGGAAACAGGTAGCCCTGTTCTTTTGTCATCGTGTGCAAACAAACTCACACTAATGGGGCGTCCCCCCTCGACACGGGCGGATGGAATCCCGGATCAGCCTTCCATTCCGCGAAGGCCGATCGCTCATGAACCCCTCTGGGAAGTGGCCTCGGACGCAGGGGCCGCCTTGCGCGCGGACAGCCTTTCGAGCAGCCCGACGAGCCAGCACATCGGGCAGCCGCGCAGCAGCAGCAAGGCGCCGACGAGGGCGGGCGGCGCGGTCCAGGGATGGGCGGACGACAGCAGCACAGCCAGCGCGATGAGAACAAGCGCTCCCGCGCCGCGAAGCAGATGCCAGGTGATGGAAACGGGACACATATGCAGGGCTCCTTGAAGAGGGACACCTGCAAGAGAGGCGGCGAAACGCCGAAACGGTTCGCGGGCCCCCTCCTCACCCCCCGGTCGGCTCGAGCACGAACGCGAAGTCCAGCGTGTGGAACGGCCCGTCCTGCATGCTGCCGTCGGGCGCGCGGCCCGGGGCATGCGCGGCGAAGTCGCCGATGAGCGAGCTGCGCACGCCGAACACCGCGTCGCTGTCGAGGTACGGATCGCCCTCGCGGAAGACGTGCGTGATCAGCGTCTCGTAGCCCGGCGCCTGCACCATGAAGTGCACATGCGCGGGCCGCCACGGATGGCGCCGGGTCGCGCGCAGCATGGCGCCCACGGGCCCGTCGGTGGGAATCGGATAAGCCACCGGCGCCACGCCGCGAAACCGCAGCCGCCCTTGCGCGTCGGTGCGCAGCACCGCCCGCCCCTGCATGGGGCCGCCGGGCCGCTGCACGTCGTAGAAGCCTTCGGCATCGGCCTCCCACACGTCGACCACCGCATCGGCCACGGGCTCGCCGTCGCGCCCGCGCACGGTGGCCTGCACGAACAGCGGCTCGCCCACCGCGCCGGCCGCGATGTCGCTGCCCAGCGGCAGCTGCGGCGCGCCGGCCACGTGGAAGGGGCCGAACACGGTGGCCTCGGTGGCCTGCGGGCTCTTGGCGTGGTTCATCGCCACGGTGAGCATCGACAGGCCCAGGGTGTCCGACAGCAGGATGAACTCCTGGCGCTGCGCGTCGCACTTCTGGCCGGTGGCGGTGAGGAAGTCGATGCCCGCGGCCCACTCGGCCTCGGTGAGCCGCACCTCGCGCGCGAAGTCGTGCAGGTGGCGCACCAGCGCCGACAGCACCTCCTTCAGCCGCGCGTCCTCGCAGTCGGCCATGCGCTCGAGCACGGCGGCGGTGATGGTGTGTTCATCGATGTTGCGCATGGGCGTCGGGCTCCGGGTAGGAAGAAGGCGAGTGCGCCGCCGCCAGGCGCCGCTGCGTCGGGAACAGGGACCAGGCCCAGCGCTGCTGCGCCCAGCCCCACAGCCCCTGCTTGAAGAAGATCGTGGCCACGATGGCCAGCAGCCCGAGGCCGAGCAGGTACCAGGTGCCGTAGTCGCTCAGGAACTTGTTCAGCGCCCAGAACACCAGCGCACCCACCAGCGGCCCCTCGATGCGGCCGATGCCGCCGATCACGACCATGAAGATCGCGAAGGCGGTCCAGTTCGGCGCGAAGGCCGCGTCGGGGCTGATGCGCAGGTTGCCCACGAAGTACAGCGCGCCCGCCAGCCCGGCGCCGAAGGCCGCCACCACGTACACCGCCAGCTTCATGCGCGCCACCGGGATGCCCTGCGACTCGGCGGCCATCTCGTTGTCGCGGATCGCCAGCAGCGCCAGTCCGAAGCGGCTGCGCAGGAACAGGTAGACCAGCGACACCGCCGCCACCACGCAGCCCAGCGCCATCCAGTAGGTGACGCTCTCGCGCGTGGCGCGCTCGATGCCGCGCAGCGCCGTGAGCGTGGTGCCCGAGCCGCCGCCCACCGCCGACACGTTGGCAAAGCTGAGCCGGAACACCTCGGCGATCACCCAGGTGCCGATGGCGAAGTAGCCGCCCGACAGCCGGAACGCCACGAAGGACACCGGCACCGCGATCAGCGCAGCGGCCAGCGCGCCGAGCGGAATCGCCACGAACGGATTCACGCCCGCGAAGTTGCCCAGCATCAGCATCACGTAGCCGCCGAAGCCGAAGAAGGCCTGCTGCCCGATGCTGACCATGCCGCCGTAGCCGGCCAGCAGGTTCCACATCATCGCGAAGATGAAGTAGCAGGCGATCTCGACGAACTCGCGCATCCAGCTGGGCTCGCCCCAGAAGGGCAGCGTGGCGGCCACCGCCACCAACGCGGCGGCGGTCCAGCCCGCGCGGCGGCTGCTGCCGGTGTCGATGGTGACGACGACGGGGGCCATCGCACTCAGTCCAGCTGCAGCTGCACGCGCGCGGCCACCTGGCCCCAGCGCTGGTGCTCGGCGCGCAGGCGACGCGCCGCTTCTTCGGGCGTGTTGGCCACCACCTCGAGGTCCATGGTGGCCAGCCGCTCGCGCAGCTCGGGCGCGGCCAGCGCCTTCGCCACCTCGGCCTGCAGGCGCGCCACCACGGCCGGCGGCGTGGCGCGCGGCATGGCCATCATCTCGGCGAAGCTGGCGTCGTAGCCCTGGATGCCCGCCTGCGCCACGGTCGGCACCGTGGGCTGGCTGCCCAGGCGCTTGCTGCCGGACACGGCGATGGCCACCAGCTTGCCGTCGCGGATGATCGGGCCGACCGTCGGCGAGGCCAGGAAGCCGCAGGGCACCATGCCGCCCATCACGTCCTGCATGGCCGGGCTCGGGCCGCGGTAGGGCACGTGCTGCATCTGCACGCCGGCGTCGGCCAGCAGCATCTCCATCGCCATGTGGCCGGGCACGCCGGGGCCGCCCGAGGCGTAGCTCATGGGCTTGGCCTTGGCCGCCGCCAGCAGCTCGGGCAGGGTCTTGATGCCGGCGCCGGGAAAGCACACCAACTCCTGGCTGAACGCGGCCAGCTGGGTCACGGGCACCAGGTCTTCCATCGGGCGGATGGCGAGCTTGCGGTACAGGTGCGGGTTGATGGTCAGCATGGTGTCGGGCCCGACCAGCACCGTGTGGCCGTCGGTGGCGCGCGCCACCTCCTGCATGCCGATGTTGCCGCCCGCGCCCGGCTTGTTGTCGACCACCACGGGCTGGCCCAGCGCCTTCTGCAGGGCCGGCTGCATCAGCCGCGACACGATGTCGCCCGGCGCACCGGCCGGGAAGGCCACCACCAGCCGCACGGGCTTGGTGGGCCAGGCGTCGGCAGCGTGGCTGGGTACGGCGATGGTGGCGAGCACCGCGGCTGCTGTCAGGCAGGCCGCGAGAGGTCGGCGGAAAGCGTTCATGGGATGTCTCCTTTTTTTGAAATGGGTGCGCGGCCGCCTACCAGGCGCCGATGAGGATGCCGGCCGCCAGCTCGCGTTCGTTCCAGCGCGCGATGTCCTCGGGCGCCACCGTGGGAAAGCGCCGCCGCTGGCGCAGCCAGTCGAACAGCAGGCCCAGCATCTGCTCGCGCACCGCGGCCAAGGCCGGGTCGCGGCCCAGGTCGACCAGCTCGTCGGGGTCGGCCTGCATGTCGAACAGCTGCGGCGGCAGGTCTTCGAAGTGCACGAACTTCCAGCGGCGCGTGCGCAGCATCGTCATGTGGCAGCGCTCGACGGGCTGGGCCAGCGGCAGGCGCACCTCGTCGCGGAAGGCGAAGCTGTTCTCGCACACCACCAGCTCCTTGCCGGCCGCGCCGGCGTGGCCGTGCAGCAGCGGGCGCAGCGACTGCCCTTCGAGCCATTCGGCCGGCTGCGGCAGGCCCAGCGCGTCGAGCATGGTCGGCACGAGGTCGATGCATTCGACCAGCGCGTCGCTCACCGTGCCGCGACGCGCATCGGCCTCGGCGCGCGGGTCGACCACGATCAGCGGCACCTTCACGATCGGGTCGTGGAACAGCTCCTTCTCGCCCAGCCAGTGGTCGCCCAGGTAGTCGCCGTGGTCGCTGGTGAAGACCACCAGCGTGTCGCGGTCCAGCCCCTGTTCGGCCATGAAGGCGAAGAGCCGGCCGAGCTCGTCGTCGACCTGCTTCACGAGCCCCATGTAGGTCGGCACCACGGCGCGGCGCACCTCGTCGCGGCTGAAGTTGCGGCTCACGGTCTCGCGCCGGAAGCCCTCGAGCACCGGGTGGGCGTCGACGCGCTCGGCCTCGCTGCGCACCACCGGCAACATGTCGTCGGGCCCGTACATCGCGTGGTACGGCGCGGGCGCCACGTAGGGCCAGTGCGGCTTGATGTACGACAGGTGCAGCACCCAGGGCGCGTCGCCGGCCTCGCGCATGAAGTCGATCGCGCGCTCGGTCGTGTAGGGCGTCTCGCTGTGCGCGCCGGCGATGTGCGCGGGCCGGTCGGCCCAGCGCATCTGCCAGCCGCTCAGGATCTCGCCGTCGGGGCCGCGGCCCGAGTTGGCGTAGTCGTGCCAGGGGTTGTCCGATTCGTAGCCCTGCGCGCGCAGCCAGTCGCAGTAGGCATTGCCCCTGACCTTGAAGCCCGGCGGCCAGATGCCGTCGTCGCGTGCATAGGGCTCGAAGCCGCCTTCCATCGCGAGCCGGCCCACGCCCTGCGTCGGGTCGATGCCCAGGCGGTGGGCGCCCTCGGTGTCGGCCTCGACGTGCGTCTTGCCGACCAGCGCGCAGCGCACGCCGTGCGGGCGCAGGTGGTCGCCCAGCGTCTTCTGCCCCACCGACAGCGGCACGAAGTTCCACATCGTCCCGTGGCTGCTGACATAGCGGCCGGTGTAGGTCGACATGCGCGAGGCGCCGCAGACCGCGCCCTGCGCGTAGGCGTGGCTGAAGCGCACGCCGCGCGCGGCCAGCGCATCGATGTGCGGCGTCTGCAGGCGCGGGTGGCCGTAGCACGAGAGGTGGTCGGCGCGCAGCTGGTCGCACATGATGAACAGCACGTGCCTGAGCGGCGCGGGGGAGGTCTTGTCGGTCATGTCGGAAGGGGTCAGCGTGTCTTGGGGAACAGTCCCTGCGGCCGCAGCACCAGCACCGCGAGGAACACGAGATGGCCGAACCAGATGCCCCAGCCCGGATCGATGCGAAAGCCGATCTGCTGCGCGATGCCCAGGATCATGGCGCCGGCCAGCGTGCCCCAGAACGAGCCCATGCCGCCGATGATCACGGCCTCGAAGGCAAACAGCAGCAGCAGCGGACCATCCGACGGCGACACCGTGGTGCGCATGCCCTGCAGCGCGCCGGCGATGGCGATCAGCACGAAGGCGATGCCCGTGGCCAGCGCGTAGACCTGCTTGGCTTTGAGGCCCATCAGCTCGGCGATCTCGCGGTCGTCGGACACCGCGCGGAAGGTGCGGCCCAGCGGCGTGCGCGTGAACATCCACTGCATCGCGCCCGTGGCCGCCACCGCGACCGCCAGGATCACCAGCGGCAGCGCCCCCAGCGCCAGCGTGTCGCCCAGCGGCACCGAGGCGGTGGCCAGCGCACCGACCTCGATGGCGCGCGGGTCGGCCGAGAACAGCTCCAGCAGCAGGTTCTGGATCACGATCGACAGGCCGAAGGTCACGACCAGCGAAGGCAGCGGGTCCTTGCCCAGCGTGCCGTTGAGCACGTGGCGCTGCAGCAGGTAGCCGAAGCCGAAGGCCAGCGGCAGCACCGCGAGCACCACCAACCACGGCACCGTCGCGCCGGTCATCGAGACGCCGGCGATCACCGCGAAGGCACCCAGGATGATGAAGTCGCCCTGCGCCGTGTTGGTCAGCCGCATGACGCCGAACATCAGCGACTGGCCGAGGGCGAACAGCGTGTAGAGGCCGCCGAGCAGCACGCCCTGGAGCAGGGTTTCAAGCATGGGATTCCTCGATGCCGAAATAGGCCTGCGAGATCTGCTCGGGCGTGAGTTCGTCCGAGCGCCCCGTGAGCGACACGCGCCCGTCCTGGAAGCAGTACACGCGCTGCGACACCTGCCGCGCCATGCGCACGTCCTGCTCCACGATCACGACCGTCATGCCCTCCCCCGTGATGGCCGGCATGGCCGCATAGATCTCGCGGATGACGACCGGCGCCAGGCCGAGCGAGAGCTCGTCGCACAGCAGCAGCTCGGGGTTGCTCATGAGCGCGCGGCCCAGCGCCACCATCTGCTGCTGCCCGCCCGAGAGCGAGGTGGCGGGCTGGCGCCGCTTCTCGGCCAGGATCGGGAACAGGCCGTACAGGCGCTGCAGGTTCCACGGCCCCGCGCGGCGCGGCGTGGCGCCCATCAGCAGGTTCTCTTCCACGCTCAGGCTCGGGAACAGGCGCCGGCCTTCCGGCACCATCGCCAGGCCGCACCGCACGATCTCGCCGGGCGGCAGGCCGCCGATGGGTTCGCCCTTGAAGCGGATCGCTTCGGACGGCGCGCGCAACAGCCCCGTGAGGCTCTTGAGGAAAGTCGACTTGCCCGCGCCGTTGGCGCCGATGACCGCCACCAGCTCACCTGCCGACAGCGTGAAGTCGATGCCGAACAGCGCCTGCGCATCGCCGTAGAAGGCCTGCAGGCCGCGGGTGTCGAGCAGCGCGCTCATGCCTCGATCCCCATGTACACGCGCCGCACCTCGGGGTCGTTCATCACCGCACGCGGCGCGCCTTCCGCCAGCTGCTGCCCGAAGTTGATGACGAACAGCCGGTCGGCCAGCGACAGCAGCGCATGCACGACGTGCTCGATCCAGATCATGGTCACGCCGCGCGCCTTGATGCGTTTCAGTTCCGCCACCAGCACCGCCGCCTCGAGCTCGGTGAGCCCGCCCGCGATCTCGTCGAGCAGCAGCAGGCGCGGCTTCGTCGCGAGCGCGCGCGCCAGCTCCAGCCGCTTGCGGTCGAGCAGCGTGAGCCCGCCGGCCGGCTTGTTGGCGTGCGGCGCCAGGCCGGTCTGGGCCAGCACCTCGTGCGCCGTCTCCCAGGCCTCGCGCTCGGCCTGCTGGCCGCCGAAGCAGGCGGCGGTGACGAGGTTCTCGAACACGCTCATGTGGCCGAAGGGCTGCGGCACCTGGTAGCTGCGGCCGATGCCGGCACGACAGCGCTGGTGCGGGCGCAGCCGCGTCACGTCGCGGCCCGCGTACTCCACGCGGCCGGCATCGACGCGCGCGTCGCCCGAGATCAGGTTGAACAGCGTGGTCTTGCCCGCGCCGTTGGGCCCGAGGATGCCCAGCGTCTCGCCCTCGGCCACCGCCAGCGTGATGCCGTCGGTGACCTTGAGCGCCCCGTAGGACTTGCTCACGCCGTGCAAGGCCAGCAACGTCATGGCAGCCGTCACTCAGAGCAGGCGCAGTGCGCCGCCGGTCGGGATCACCTTCGCGGCCTCGTCGTTCACCAGCGTCAGCTCCACCTTGCGCTGCTTGCCCTTGCCCCACTGGCCGAGCACCAGCGGTGTCTTGCTGACGTTCCTGAACGGGCCCTGCCCGCCCCACTTCACGGGCCCGACCACGGAGTTGATCGAGGTCGCGGCCACGGCATCGCGCACGTCGCCGGCCTTGAGCGACTTCGATCGCGACAGCGCGTTCGCCGCCACCTCGAACAGCGCATGCGCGAAGCCGATGGGCTGCGTCCACTGCTTCTTCGTGCCGGCCTCGTAGGCCTCGGCCAGCGCCTTGGCGCTTTGCTGCGTGAGGCTGGAACTGAAGGGGTGCGACGGGCTCCACCACACCTCGGTCGACAGGCCTTCGCCCAGGTCGCCCAGCGCCTCGATGGCGCCCGGGAACAGCAGCGCCTTGCCGAGCGTGATCACCTTGGGCTTGAAGCCCTGCTGGCGCGCCTGCGTGAGGAAGGTCTTGGCGTCGGGCGGGATCACCACGCCGGTGACGATCTCGACGTTGTCGCGCTTGAAGGCCGCGATCTGCGCGCTGAAGTCCTGCGTGCCGTTCTGGAAGCGACCGGGGTCGGTGAGCGTGAAGCCCATCTGCGCGAGCGGCTTGGGAAAGCCCAGCTCCTTGTCGCCCCAGGCGTTGCCGTCGCCGTCGTTGGGAAACAGGCCGCCGACCTTCTTGTTGGTGGCCACGGTCTTCCAGCCGTTCGTGAAGGTGGCGATGACATCTTCGAGCCCCCAGAACAGGTGGTAGGTCCAGTTGAAGCCCTTGGCCGGGTCGCCCTTGCGGCCGAAGAACCAGGGCTGCCAAGGCACCACGCTGGAGATGCACGGCACCTCGTTGAGCTCGCAGGCGTCGCTCACCGGGTTGGCGGTCTCGGGCGTGCCGGCGGTGAGCACCAGCGCGACCTTGTCCTTCAGGATGAGGTCGTTGGCCACCTCGCCCGCACGGTTGGGGTTCGACTGGCTGTCCTTGAGCACGATCTGCACGGCGTACTTCTTGCCGCCCACGCTGAGGCCGTCCTTGAAGGCGGCCTTCATCTGCTCGATCACCCACTTGTCGGCCTCGCCGAAGGGCGCGAGCGGCCCGGTCTGCGGCGACACGTAGCCGATCTTGAGCGTGTCGGCGGCGAACACCAGTGGCGCGGCGCCCGTGGCGGCGAGCGCGGCGGCGGCCTGCGTGAACTGTCTGCGGTTGAATGTCATGGCTGTCTCCTTCGTTGTTCGTGTGTGTCTTCGATGCCCGCGCCGTGGCCTAGCCCGGCGGCTCGCCGTCGAAGGCGCGTTGCAGCAGCGCGCGGATCGCGTCGCGCTCGGCCGGGCCGAAGGGCCGCGGGTTCCAGTACGGGTTGGCAACGGCGATGTCGGCCGCGCGGTCGAGGTCGGCGGCGCGCATGCCGATGTCCTTCAGCGCCACCGGCGCGCCGTTGTCGCGCGCCAGCGCAAAGACCGCCGCCGGCGCCGACACGCCGCCGAGCGCGCGCGCGATGCGCGCCATGGCACGCGGCGCGGCCTGTGCGTTGAAGGCGAGCGCATGCGGCAGCACCACCGTGTGCACCTCGGCGTGCGGCAGGTTGAAGCTGCCGCCCAGCGTGTGGCACAGCTTGTGGTGCAGGGCCATGCCCACCGCGCCGAGCACGCCGCCGCAGAGCCAGGCGCCGTACAGCGCGTCGGAACGGGCGGCCAGGTCGTCGGGCTGCACGCGGATGGCCGGCAGCGCGCGGGCGAGCGCGGCGATGCCTTCTTCGGCCATCAGGTCCATCACCGGGTTGCTGTCCTGCGCGTACAGGCCTTCGGCCGCGTGCGCGATGGCGTTGATGCCGCTGGTCACGCTCAGGCCCACGGGCAGCGTGCGCGACAGCTCGGGGTCGTAGATCACGGTGCGCGGCAGCACGCGCGGGTCCTTGCCGGTCTTCTTCAGGCCGTTCTCGGTGAGACCGTAGATCGGCGTCATCTCGCTGCCCGCGTAGGTGGTGGGGATGGCGACGATCGGCAACCCCGACTCCAGCGCGATGGCCTTGCCCAACCCCGTGGTGGAACCGCCGCCCAGCGCCACGGCGCAGTCGGCGCCGAGCCGGCGCGCCAGGTCGCGGGCCTCTCGCGCCGTTTCCACGGGCACGTGCATCACGGCGCGGTCGAACAGGCCGGCCGCCTGCGCGCCGAGCGAGGCCGCCACGCGCTCGGCCTGCGGGCGCTGCTCGGGCGTGCACAGCACCAGCGCTTTTTTCGCGCCCAGCGCATCGATCTCGCGCGCCAGGTGGCGCAGCGAACCGGCGCCGAACACCACGCGCTGCGGATGGGTGGTGTGGATGAAGTCGTGCATGGCGCGCTCCTTTTCTTTCTGGCTATTCGAGGCTCAGGCGGCGCTCGCGCACCAGCCGGGCCCACTTGTCCTGCTCGGTGCGCAGCACGGTGGCGAACTGCTCGGGCGTGTTGGCGATGCCGGTCAGGCCCTGTTCGCGCAGCCGTTGCTGGAACGCGGGCTCGGTCACGACCTTGCGCACCTCGGCCTGCAGCCGGTCGACCACGGCGCGCGGCGTGCCGGCCGGGGCCAGCAGGCCGACCCAGGAGTTCACCTCGAAGCCGGGGTAGCCGCTCTCGGCCACGGTGGGCACGTCGGCATAGGCGGCCACGCGCTGCGCGCCGGTCTGGGCCAGGGCGCGCAGCCGGCCCGCGTTGACATGCGGCTGGGCCAGCACGGCCGAGAGGAACATCATCTCGACCTGCCCACCCAGCAGGTCCTGCTGGGCCGGGCCCCCACCGCGGTAAGGGATGTGCGTGACGAAGGTGCCGCTCACGGCCTTGAAGTACTCGGCCGTGAGGTGGTTGCTCGAGCCCGGCCCGACGCTGGCGTAGTTCAGGCGCCCCGGCTGCGCCTTGACCAGGCCGACGAAGCGCACGAAATCCTTCGCCTCGACCTTCGGGTTGACCACCAGCACCAGCGGGTTGCTCGCCACCTGCGTCACGGGCTGCAGGTCTTTGGCGATGTCGAAGCTCAGCTTCGGATAGACCAGCGGGTAGGTCGCGTAGCTGTCGAACACCATCAGCAGCGTGTGGCCGTCAGGCGCCGCGCGGGCCACCTCGGCGCCCGCCAGCGTGCCGCCGGCGCCGCTGCGGTTGTCCACGATCACAGTCTGGCCGAGCGCGGCCTGCAGGCGCGGCTGCAACTGGCGCGCGACGGTGTCGACGATGCCACCCGGCGGAAAGCCCACGACCAGCCGCACCGGCTTGGTCGGCCAGGCCGGCGCCTGGGCTTGCGCGGCCATGCCCCACATCAACGTGCAGGCGACCAGGGCCCTGGAAAGGATCGAGAAAGACATCGTGTGCGTCCGTCGGTTGGAAAGAAAAAAGGAAAACGTCAGCGCACGAAGTGCGGCGGAATCTGCGCGTCGACGTTGACCCACACGCTTTTCACCTGCGTGTACTCGCGCATCGCATCGAAGCCCATCTCGCGACCGTAGCCGCTCTGGCCCACGCCACCGAAGGGCGAGCCGGGGTTCACGCGCTTGTAGCTGTTGATCCAGACCATGCCGGCGTGCAGGTCGCGCGCCACCTTGTGGGCGCGCTGCAGGTCGCGGGTCCACAGGCCGCTGCCCAGGCCATAGTCGGTGCCGTTGGCGATCTGCATCGCCTCTTCGTCGCTCTTGAAGGTGAGCACGGTGACGAAGGGGCCGAACACCTCTTCCTGCGCCACGCGGTCCTGGTACGAGCGGGCACGCACCACGGTCGGCTGCACATAGCAGCCCTGCGCCAGGTCGCCGCCGGGCGCGCCGCCGCCCGCCAGCACTTCGCCGCCCTGCGCCTGCGCCACCTCGACATAGCTCAGCACGCGGTCGCGGTGCTGGGCGCTCGTGAGCGGGCCCATCTCGGTGGCCTCGTCGAGCGGGTTGCCCAGGCGGATCGACTGCGCGAGCGGAATGAACTGGTCGAGGAAGGCGTCGGCGATCTTCTCGTGCAGCATCAGCCGCGAGCCCGCGATGCAGGCCTGGCCCTGGTTGTGGAAGATGGCCCAGGCGCTGCCGTTCACGGCGGCCTGCAGGTTCGCATCTTCGAACACGATGTTGGGGCCCTTGCCGCCCAGCTCGAGCTGCACCTTCTTCAGGTTGCCCGCGCTGGCCTGCACGATGCGCCGGCCGGTCGCGGTGCTGCCGGTGAAGGCGATCTTGGCGATCTCGGGGTGCTCGGCGATGTACTGGCCCGCCACGCTGCCCAGGCCCGGCAGCATGTTGACCACGCCGGGCGGCACGCCGGCCTCGGCCATCAGCTCGGCGATGCGCAGCGAGGTGAGCGGCGTGATCTCGGCCGGCTTCATCACGATGCAGTTGCCGGCCGCCAGCGCGGGCGCCATCTTCCAGCTCGTGAACATGAGCGGGAAGTTCCACGGCACCACCTGCCCGACGATGCCCACGGGCTCGCGCAGCGTGTAGTTGAGAAAGCCCTCTTCCACCGGAATGGTCTCGCCCTGGAACTTGTCGGCCATGCCGCCGAAGTAGCGGAAGCACGCGGCGGTGCGCGGCACGTCGAGCCGGCGCGAGTCGCGGATCGGGTGGCCGGTGTCCAGCGATTCGAGCCGCGCGAGCTCTTCGCCGTTGGCCTCGATGAGGTCGGCCAGCTTCAGCAAGATGCGCCCGCGGTCGGCGGCGGCCATGCGGCTCCATTTGGGGAACGCGCGCTTCGCGGCGGCCACGGCCTTGTCGACGTCGGCCTTGCCGGCCAGCGCGACCTGGGCGATGGGCGTGTTGTCGTGCGGGTTCAGCGTGGCGAGCGTCTCGCCGGATTCGGCGTCGACGAAACGGCCGTCGATGAAAAGCTGGTGGCGGATGGAAAGAGCAGGCATGGGTTCTCCTCGCCCTCCCCGCGCGGGGAGGGCTGGATGGATGAATGGCGGGAAGAAGGAAGCGGCGGCGCGCCGGCCGGTCAGAACTCGACCGGGATCTCGGGCGACTCGCCCTTCTGGATCTCGTAGACCAGGCTGGGCGAGCCGTTCTCCCACACCAGCAGCATCGAGCGCTTGGGGCTGAAGCCCTGGTGGCGGCAGTAGGCGGGCATGGCGGCCATGTCGCCGGCCTTCATGATCACGCGGGCCATGGGCTTGCCGGTGTTCTTGTCGCCGCAGTCCCAGTGGATCTCGTCGGTCATCTGGAAGAACCACTCGACGCGGTCGTTGCCGTGGATGATCGGCAGGATGTGCTCCTCGGTCGTCGGGCACATGTAGCTGTGCTTCACCACCGAGGTGAAGCTCGGGTTCCACGTGACCTGCGAGCGGCTCAGGAAGCCGAAGAGGTTGAAGGCGTGCACCTCGTTCTCGAAGCCCGGCTCGGGGTGCAGTTCGGGCTGGCCCTGCGGCACGTCGGCAAAAGCGCGGTTGACGGGCGCGCCGCGCGCGTCGCTGCGCAGGTCGAGGTCGCCCTTCAGGCCCACGCAGCGCTTGGCCAGCTCGCGCGCCCGGGTGATCTTGGCGGTGTTGTTGCCGCTCTTGCGGCCGTAGGGCGAGCCGGTTTCCTGCGGCGCGGCGAAGGGGTCGAAGGCCTCGTTGGTCCAGTCGTCGAGCATGGCCTCGAAGGTGGCGCGGATCTGCGCCGTGGGGAAGTTCTCGAGCAGGTCGATGCCCGCGTCCTTCATGGTGCCGTTGAAGCTGCCGGCATACAGGTCGACCGAGTCGTAGTGGTTGATGGTGCCGAACACGTTGTCGAAGTTGACCCAGCCGTAGAAGAAGCCCCAGGCCACGTCGCGCATCAGCGCACGCAGGTAGTTGCCGGCGTCCATGGTGTGGCTCATGGGACGCCCGTCACGGGTCTTCCAGGTGATGTGGGCGAAGTACTCGTCCCGGCGGAAGCCGAAGCTGCCGAGCGAAAAATCCTTGTAGCCGAGCGTGGCATCGGGCTGCGATGCGATGACCTTGGCGAGTTCTGCGGGTGCGTTCATGGTGTGGCTCCTGGATGGCGGGTTCAGTGCGTCTGGCAGATGTCGGCCCACTTCTCGACCGAGAGGTCGCCCTTGCAGGTCTGCAGCACGATCACGCCGGGGTCGCCGGCCACGCGGAACTGATAGGCCGTGTTCTTGGGCAGCAGGCCCTGGTGGCCGCGCGAGAGCTTCATCCAGCCCATCTTCTTGCCCTGCGGCTCGCCCTTCACGCGCACGGCGCCGTTCTTCTCGGTGTCGGCCACGGTCTGGGCCGCATCGAGCTGCACGAGGTGCACCTCGACCTCGCCGTCCATCACCAGCGCGAACTCGTCGTGGGCGCAGGTGAACCAGGGCGAGGTGCCTTCGGCGCGCAGCGTTTCCAGCACGTAGATCTGGTTCTGGCCGAACACGACCTTCTCGTACGGTGCGCTGATGCTGGCGATCTCGAAGCAGTTGGAGAACGCGTAGTGGCGCACGTCGTCGTCGATGGGCTCGACGTGGCCTTTCTCGAAGTGCTTGAGGGACCCGAAGCGGGTCTGGTATGCGACGGTCATGGGTGTCTCCTGAGGTGCCGGACGATGCAGCGTGGTGGCTGCGATGTGTGCACTGTAGGAAACGGAGGGCGCGAGCGGTAGGCCCGAAACGCGGGTCGCATTGTTCGGCAAATCCGTTCAATGCACAGGGTTTACCCCGGAACGGACCACGTTCGCGTCAGGCGTCCCAGATCAGGCCCGGCGGCAGCAGCCCGCGTTCGATCATGGCCGCGTCCCACGGCGGCACCTTCGAGAACGCCTGGGTCAGGTGCTCGATGAACAGGCGCAGCTTGAAGGCATTGCGCGAGGTGCCCGCGTACACCGCGCTCAGCGAAAACGACGACAGCTGGTGCGCCGGCAGCACCACCTCCAGATCGCCGCGCAGGATCGCCTCGCCGGCCACCAGCGTCGGCAGGCAGACGATGCCGGCGTGCTCCATGGCGTACTCGCGCAGCAGGTGGACGCTGTTGGTGAGCAGCGCCGCGCTCATGTACAGCGTGACCTGCTCGCCCGCGTGATGAAAGGTCCAGCGGTCGCGCGTGGGGTAGCCCGAGTACAGGCCGAGCGTGTGCTTGTGCAGCTCACGCGGGCTCGCGGGCCGGCCGTGCGCGCGCAGGTACTCGGGCGTGGCGCAGAACACGCGGCGCACCGGGAACAGCGGGCGCGACACCAGCTCGGTCGATGCCGCCGGAAAGATCTGCAGCGCGCAATCGACGCCCGCCTTCACCGGGTCGACCACCGCGTCGCTCACGATGAGCTCCAGGTGGATGTCCGGAAAGCTCACCTGGAAGGCGCGCAGCAGCGTCGCGAAATGCCCCAGCACGAAGCCCGTGAGCGCATGCACGCGCAGCGTGCCGGTGGGCCCGTCCTTGGCGTCGCGCATCTGGTCCATGATGTCGTTGGCCCGCCCGACCAGCTCGACGCAGTCGCGCAGGAAGGCCTGCCCCACGTCGCTGAGCCGGACCACGCGCGTGCTGCGGTGGAACAGCGGCGCGCCGACGTGGTCCTCGAGCTGCTTCACGCGGCTGGTCACCACCGATTTCGACACCCGCAGCTGGCGCGCGGCCTCGGCAAAGCTCTGGGTCTGTGCGACCCGCACGAAGGTCTCTATGTTCTCGAGGCGGTCCATGGGGCATGCAATGTAGCGGTTGCGCGGCGGCGGCCGGTCGGCCGCACGGGTGTGAAGTACTGCGCAATCCCGCTCGGAGATTGACCGCACCCTTCTCAATTCGCCCACAAATGTGAGCATTTCCCTGTGAGATTGTTAATACGGCAACTATTGTCCTGCCCCGAAGCACCCCGGGTGCACAAGAAATCGAAGCAGGGAGTTCCCATGACCAAATCCACGATCACCGTGATGCTCGCGCTGGCGGCATCCGTTCTCATGAGCGCCTGCGTGCACCACCACGCGCCGCCGCCGCGTGCGGAGCCCGCGCCGGCGCACAAGGGCGGCAACTTCTGCCCGCCGGGCCAGGCCAAGAAGGGCAACTGCTGATCGCCCGCCATGCTGAACCCGTTCCTGCGTGACATGACGCCCGACGAACTGCCGACCGGCACCGCGCGGCCGGCCTACATCGCCCTGCTGCCCGTGCTGGCCTATGTGCTCGTCGCCATCGCCTTCCTGAGCATGTCGGTGGTCGTGCCGAGCCTGCTCGTGGCCTGCCTGTTCGCGACCGCGGCGGCCATGTCGCTCGGCGCGGGCGTGGTGCTCGGCATGAGCATCTGGATCTTTCCGCAGCTGTCGAGCTGAGGGCCGCACGCGATGAGTACTTCGAACGCTTCCGTCTTCCGCGTCCAGAGCTGGCGCACAACCCTGCTGGCAGCCTCCGTGGTGCTGCTGATCGTGATGGCGCTGCTCATGAAGTGGCTGGTCGAACTGCAAGTGGAAACCGCGCAGGAACGCCAACTGCGCGAAGCTGTCGCCCGCGAGGCGGACGCCCGCTGCTTCGTGCTGCCCACGCGCCAGGAGGTCGACACCTGCCGGGCCGTCAACGCGGCGGGCCTCACGCCCTGACCGGCGCGCCGCTCACCCGAAAGTGAACGCGTAGGCCTGCGCGCCGGCGTCGAGAAACTCGATCTCGAACAGCCGCTCCTTGCCGCTGCCCGCCGACTGCCGCACCAGCTGGTACAGCTTCTGCGCATCGACCACGCCGTGGCCCTGGGCATCGGTGTCGGCGCCGTGGTCCGCCAGCGGCGGCTGGCCGTCGATCCGCACCGTGAAACGCACCGGCTTGCCGTCGGCCATCGGGCCGAGCACGAGGTGCAGGTCGCGCGCCTTGAAACGGTAGGCGATGCGGCCGTGGGCCTGGTTCAGCACGGCCCGCTCACCCTCCACCGTCCAGTCGCCGCCCAGCGACCACTGGTTGGTGCGCAATGAGGAAGCCATGGGCTCGTAGGCCTTCGCACGGTCGCGCGCGATGCCGCCGGGCGACGCAAAGCCGTGCGCCCGCGCATGGCCCAGGTAGGTTTCGCCGGACTGCGCCGGCTCCGCGCCGGGCGCGGCCTGGGTGCCCTGCCCCTGCGGCGCCACCAGCCCGGCATTCATGCTGTTCGCCTGTCCGGCCTCGGCCAGCAGCTGCTGGATCACCTGCTCGGCCTTGTCGTAGCGGTTCTCGCCGAACTGGTGATGGCGGATGCGCCCCAGCGCATCGACGAAATAGAACGCCGGCCAGGCCTGGTTGTCGAAGCCGCGCCAGATCGAAAAGTCGTTGTCCAGCGCCACCGGGAACCCGATGCCCAGGTCTTTCACGGCCTTGCGCACATTGGCCGGGTTCTTCTCGAACGCGAACTCCGGCGCATGCACGCCGAGTACGACCAGGCCCGCATCCCTGTACTTGTCGGCCCAGGCGCGCACGTAGGGCAGCGTGCGCAGGCAGTTGATGCACGAGTAGGTCCAGAAGTCGACCAGCACCACCTTGCCGCGCAAGGCCTCGGGCGTGAGCGGCGCCGAGTTGATCCACTCGGTCGCGCCCGCCAGCGACGGCAGCCGGCCTTCGACGCGGAGTTCGCGCGCGGGCACCGGGGCCGGGCGGGTGTCCGCGACGCGCACGAAGCCGGTGTCTGCGCGCTGCGCCTGCGGCGCGTCCTTGCGCAGCGTGTCCACCAGGGCCTGCTCCAGCGTCGACGTGGTGCCCAGCGACAGGCGCGCGAGCCAGCCGGTGTCCAGCCCCAGCGCGATGGCGCCCACGCCGGCCAGCACGGCGGCGCCGGCGAGGCGCCGCACCCCGTCGCCGGTCGGCAGCGTGCGCTTCAGCGCCGAGAGCAGCCGGCCGCCGGACAGCAGCGCCACCGAGAGCGAGGTGCACGCGCCGGCCGCATAGGCGAGCAGCAGCAGCGAGGTGCCGACGCTCGCGCCATTGAGCGCCGCGCCCGTCAGGATCAGCCCGAGGATCGGCCCCGCGCACGGCGCCCAGAGCAGGCCCGTGCCCACGCCGAGCCACAGCGGCGAGAACACGGAGGCCTGCGGCGCATCGGACATGCGCAGGCCCAGCGCCACCAGCGGCCGGCTCAGGTGCTCGGCCACGCGCGGGAACAGCAGCGTCGCACCGAACAGCGCGAGCAAGGCCATGGCCGCGTAGCGCCCGTATTCGTTGAGCGTGACGATCCAGCCGCCGCCCACCGCGGCCAGCGTGGCGACCACGGCGAAGGCCAGCGCCATGCCCACGAGCATCGGCAGGCCGTGCGAGCGGAACGGCCGGTCGGCGCGCGCAAACACGAAGGGCAGCACCGGCAGGATGCAGGGGCTCAGGATCGTGAGCACCCCGCCCAGGTAGGCGATGAAGAGGATGAGCATGGGGATGTGAAAGATGTGGGGTCGGGTTCAGCGAGCGGGCGCGGCGGCCAACGCCAGCCGCGCCTCGAGCCCGCCTTCGGGGCGGTTGTGCAGCGTGAGCTCGGCGCCCATCGCCATGGCCAGCTGGTGCGCGATGGCCAGGCCCAGGCCGGTGCCGCCGGTGCTGCGGTTGCGCGAGCTTTCGACGCGGTAGAAGGGCTTGAGCACCGCGTCGAGCTCGTCGGGGGGAATGCCCGGACCGTTGTCGAGCACGCTCACCACGAGGCGGCCGCCCTCGCCTTCGGTTTGCACGCGCAGCGTCACGTCGGAGCCGAACTTGAGCGCGTTGTCGATCAGGTTCATCAGGATGCGGCGCAGCGCATTGGGGCGGCTCACGATCGGCGCACCGGCCCGGCCGTCGAGCCGCACCTGCTGGCCCACGTCTTCGTAGTCGGCCACCATGCTCTCGAACAGCGCGTCGGCGTCGATGCGCAGCGGCGGCTCGGTGGCGCCGTGCAGCGTGCGCGCATAGGTCACGCCTTCGCGCACCAGTGCGTTCATGGCGTCCAGGTCCTGTCGGAATTTCTCGCGGTCGTGCGTGTCGTCCATCAGGTCGGTGCGCAGGCGCATCCGCGTGATGGGCGTCTGCAGGTCGTGCGAGATGGCCGCCAGGATTTCGACGCGCTCCGACATGTAGCCCGCGATGCGCTGCTGCATGGCGTTGAAGGCGCGCGCCGCGTGCGCCACTTCGGTGGGGCCCTCTTCCACCAGCGTGCGGCCCTTCAGGTCGGGCCCGAGCTGGTCGGCCGCCGCGGACAGCTGCGCGAGCGGCCGTGTCACCAGCCGCACCGCGACCCAGGCGCACACGGCCAGCACCAGCAGCTGGCCCGCCAGCAGCCACATCACCCAGCCCGACACCGGCATGCCCACGCGCATGGCGTGCACGACCACGGACGATCCGTCGCCCAGCCGCACCTCGATCTGCAGGCCCTCGGGCGGCCAGGCCACCTCGCCGACCTTGACGACCGGGAACGGGCGCATCGCATCGACGATGGCCGCGGCAAACTGCTGCGAAGCCTCCGAGCGGGGCGCGCTGCCCTGCGCATTGCCGCCCAGCACGAAGCGGTAGTTGCGCCGTTCCAGCCGGTCGAGCCAGCCGGCGCGCTCCGCCGCGGGGAGCCGGTCGAGGATGGCGACCGAGCTCGCGATGTCGCGCTCGATGCCGATCATCATCAGCTCGCGAAGCGCCATGTTCCGCTCGTAGCGGATCGCCGCGAAGGTGAGCAGCTGCGCGATCGCCAGGCCCACCACGATGATCAGCGTCACGCGGGAGAACAGCGAGCCGGGCAACAGCCGGCGCCAGCGCGGCGCCGTGCCGGTCGGATTCGCAACGGGATTCGCGGAAGTGGACATGAACAGCTTCTTCGTCAGGCGGCGTGGCGATGCGTCATCAGCGCAGCGGGCTCACACCAGGTGGATGGCAACGTCGATGTTGCCTCGGGTCGCCTTGGAATAGGGGCAGGTCTGGTGCGCGGCCTCGGTGAGGGCCTGCGCCACCTCGCGGTCCAGGCCCGGCAGGCTCACGTTCAGGCGCGCCTGCAAAAAGTATTCGCCGCCCGCCGTGCCCAGGTCGACCTCGGCATCCACGGCCAGGTCGGGCGGCAGCGCGACCTTCATCTTGCCGGCCGCCTTGCCCATCGCGCCGATGAAGCAGGCCGACCAGCCGGCCGCGAACAGCTGCTCGGGGTTGGTGCCGGCGCCGGCGCTGCCGGGCGACGAGAGCTTGATGTCCAGGCGGCCGTCGGAGCTGCGCGCCTCGCCGTCGCGGCCACCCGAGGAGGTGTGGGTCTTGCCGGTGTAGAGGACTTTGTCGATGCGGGTCATGAAGGTTCCTTGGATGCAGGGTGGTTGGAAAACGCACGGATTGTTGGGCCGCCCGCCCCCTGCCGGATCGCCTTCTGTATGCCTGTGTATCTGGGCCGGAAACCCACACACTACGTTTCACCGGCCGCTGCCGGCGCGGCCCGGGAACGCTACATTGCGGCTGCGGCGCCGTGCCGCCACCGCCTTCCCTGCCATGACGCCCAAGACCTCCGACCACATCCTCATCGTCGACGACGACCGGGACATCCGCGAACTGCTCACCACCTACCTGGTGAAGAACGGCCTGCGCGTGGTCGCGGTGCCCACCGGGCGCCACATGCGCGCCGCGCTCGAGGCGTCGGGGCCCTTCGACCTGATCATCCTGGACCTGATGCTGCCCGGCGAAGACGGGCTCACGCTGTGCCGCGACCTGCGCACCGGCAAGTACAAGGCCACGCCCATCCTCATGCTGACCGCGCGCAGCGAGGAAGCCGACCGCATCCTGGGCCTGGAGATGGGCGCCGACGACTACCTGGCCAAGCCCTTTTCCGCGCGCGAGCTGCTGGCGCGCATCCGCGCCGTGATGCGGCGCACGCGCATGCTGCCGCCCAACATGGGCACCGTCGAGCCCTCGCAGAAGCTGGGGTTCGGCGAGTGGCAGGTCGACACGGTGGCGCGCCACCTGATCGACGACGCCGGCGTGATGGTGGCGCTGAGCGGCGCCGAGTACCGGCTGCTGCGCGTGTTCCTGGACCACCCGCAGAAGGTGCTCAGCCGCGACCAGCTGCTGAGCCTGACGCAGGGGCGCGAGGCCGAGCTCTTCGAGCGCTCCATCGACCTGCTCGTGAGCCGGCTGCGCCAGCGCCTGCGCGACGACGCGCGCGAGCCGCGCTACATCAAGACCGTGCGCAGCGAAGGCTACGTGCTCGCTTCGGCGGTCGAAGCGAGAGACTGACCGACGCCACGCTCTGGCACTGGGTCGGGTGGCGCACCTCGTGCGCCAGGCCGCCCGCGAAGAACAGCAGCGCGAACCAGAGCTTCTTGAATCCGCGAGGGCGCGTCATGGGGATTTCCTTCGGGCGATGAGTGGATGACGGGCGGATTGTTGGCCGCCTTCTCACCGCGCAACGGGCATTGCGTATGCCTGTGTATCCCGGCCCGACATCGACACACCACGTTTCGTCGAGGTGCCTTCGCTCGCCTGCGTTTGAAATTTAGTGTGGCCGGAACCGGCGCGGATACAGAGGCATACACAAGCCGATCTGCAGGTGGGTTTCGCCCCGAACAATCGCGCCGTCCCCCTTCGAATCCCAGGAGATTTCCATGACCGCCTCCCCCTCGCTGCCACGCCGCGCGTTCCTCGGCAAGGCCGCACTCGGCCTCGCCGCCACGCAGCTCACGTCGATCGTTCCCGCCTTCGCCCAGTCCGCCAGCACAGGCAGCTCCCGGCGCCTCGAACCCCTCAAAAGCATCGACGCCGGCAGCCTGCGCATCGGGTACTACGAAGCCGGCCCGGCCGACGGCGCGCCGGTGATTCTTCTGCACGGCTGGCCCTACGACATCCACATGTTCGTCGACGTCGCGCCGCAGCTGGCCGCCGCGGGCTTTCGCGTGATCGTGCCGTACCTGCGTGGCTACGGCACCACCCGCTTCCTGTCGGCCGACACGCCGCGCAACGGGCAGCAGTCGGCGGTGGCCGTCGACATCGTCGCGCTGATGGATGCCCTGAAGATCCCCGTCGCCACCGTGGCCGGCTGCGACTGGGGCGCGCGCACCGCGTGCATCATGGCCGCGCTGTGGCCCGAGCGCGTGAAGGCGCTGGTGTCGGTCAGCGGTTATCTCATCGGCAGCCAGGAGGCCGGCAAGGCGCCGCTGCCGCCGCAGGCCGAGCTGCAGTGGTGGTACCAGTACTACTTCGCGACCGAGCGCGGCCGCGCGGGCTACGAGAAGAACCGCCACGACTTCGCCAGGCTCATCTGGCAGCTCGCCTCGCCGAAGTGGAACTTCGACGCCGCCACCTTCGAGCGCAGCGCCGTCGCCTTCGAGAACCCCGACCACGTGGCGATCACGGTGCACAACTACCGCTGGCGCCTCGGCCTGGCCGAGGGCGAGGCGAAGTACCAGGCGCTGGAGAACCGGCTCGCCCAGGCGCCGCTGATCGGCGTGCCGACCATCACGCTCGCAGGCGACGCCAACGGCGCGCCACACCCGGAACCCGGCGCGTATGCGAAGAAGTTCTCGGGGCGCTACGAGCACCGGCTGGTCAGCGGCGGCATCGGCCACAACCTGCCGCAGGAGGCGCCCGAGGCGTTCGCGAAGGCGGTGATCGACGTGGCGCGCGGCTAAGCCGCGCACGCCCCCTCAGTCGGCGGCGAGCGCCTGCGCCAGCGGCTCGGCGTCGAAGCGCTCGAACCCGCAGTAGCACAGGAAGTGGCGGTTGGCCGCGCGGCCGAACAGGGTCATGCCGAGCTGGGTGGCCAACTCGTGCCCCATCGCGGTGACGCCGTTGCGCGAGACGACGATCGGCACGCCCATGTGGGCCGACTTCATCACCATCTCGCTCGTCAGGCGGCCCGTGGTGTAGAAGACCTTGTCGCCGCCGTCGATGCCATGCACCGCCATCCAGCCGGCGATGGTGTCGATGGCGTTGTGCCGTCCGACGTCTTCCGCGAACACCAGCATCTCGGTGCCACGAAACAGCGCGCACCCGTGCACCGACCCGGCGTGCCGGTGCACGCTGTTGCGCGATTTCATCTGTTCGAGGATGCGCGCCAGCGTGCCCTGCGCGATGCGCGCCGACTGCGCCGCCGGCAGCCGCACGGCGCCGATCTGCGCCATGGCGTCGCCGAAGACGGTGCCTTGTCCGCAGCCGGTGGTCACGACCCGGTGCGCGGTTTTTTCGGCGAGGTTCGCGATGCCGCGGTGGGTCTTCACGGCGGCCGCCTCCACGCTCCAGTCGACGTCGATGCTCTCGACCTCGTCGGCGTGCCGCACCAGGTCCTGGTTGAGCAGGTAGCCCAGCACCAGCAGTTCGGGCGCGGCGCCCAGGGTCATCAGCGTCACGAGTTCGCGCTTGTCGACGAAGACGGTCAACGGCCGCTCCGCCGGGATGTCGATGTCGCGGCGCTCGCCGTGCTGGTCGACGATCTCGATGCGGCGCAGCAGCGGGCCGCGCGCCGGGTTCAGGCGCGGCGCACCCGCGCGCCGGGGCAGCGGGACCGCATCGAAAGCCAGCGGTGTCTCGTCTTCTGCGTCGTCTTCACGTGGGGCCATGCGGAATCCTACGCCACCGCTGCGAGCGGAGCTCGAAGGGGTACTGCTCGCGAACGGGCGCGCCATCGGCTATGGTTCGTTCATGCCTTCTTCGGACACTCCCGCGACCGCGCCCACGGGCCGCCCGACGCTCGACGTCGCGGTGGTCATGCGCCGCGAGCGCCTGCACGGCCCCTCGAGCCACTGGCAGCCCTGGCGCTGGACGCTCGATAGCGTGCTGCCCGACGAGCCCGGCTTCGGCACCGAACCGCGCCTCCTGCGCGACGACGACGGCGAGCAGCACTGGCTGCACCCCGGCTTCAAGGTCGAGCTGTACCGCGACGAGGCCGAGGGCTACCACCTCAACGCGATCACGCCGACCCCGTGCTGGTTCGTGCTGTGGCGCATGGACGAAGAGCCCACGCTCGCGCCGCTGCCCATTCCGCGCCCGGTGGTGGTCACGCTCAGCTACTACGAGGCCGGCCGCTGGCTCGACGCGCAGGAAACCGTGGAACAGGTGCCGGCGCCGGCGGAGGTGGTCGACTGGGTGCGCGCCTTCGTCGATGAACACTACGTGGTCGAGCCCAAGCGCCGCCGTCGGCCCGAGAGCTTCCGCTCGCTGGTCGACCGCTTCGGCAACGCCGCGAGCGTGACGACCGAGAAGAAGCGCGGGCGGGGCGCGGGCGATGTCTGAGGGTTTCCTGGGACGCTGGTCGCGCCGCAAGCAGGAGGTGCGCGCGGCCGAGGCCGCCGTGGAAGAAAAGACCCTGCCGGCGGTGGAACCCGTTGCGGCGCCAGCGCCAGTGCCAGCCCCCGCCGCGCTCGCCGAGCCCCCCGCCGCCGAAGGCGATCAGGACACCGCGCCGCCGCTGACGCTTGCGGACGTGGACGCGCTCGACATCGGCTCCGACTTCAAGCCCTTTCTCACGAAGCAGGTCGCGCCCGAGGTCAAGAACGCGGCCTTCCGCAAGCTCTTTGCCGATCCGCATTTCAATGTGATGGACGGCCTGGACACCTACGTCGACGACTACTCCCAGTCCACCCCCGTGCCCGAGAGCGTGCTGCGCCAGATGGCCAGCGCCAAGTTCCTCAAGCTCTTCGACGAAGACCCCGAAGACATTCCCCCGGAAACCCCCGACGACGCCGAAACGTCGGACGTGGCACAGTCCCAGGGTTCCGAAACGCTTCCCAGCCCGCCGGTTGCCGCGATGCAACCCGCCAGCCAAGAAACCGATGACCACCACGCTGATTTGCGACTGCAACCAGACGATGCCGCTCGAGCCGAAGACGCTCGGCGCGGCACTGGCTGAAACCCTCCCGCTGCATTCGTCGCTGTGCCGCCGCGAGGCGACCTCCTTCCAGCGCGCCATCCAGTCCGGCGACGACGTCGTGGTGGCCTGCACCCAGGAAAAACGGCTGTTCGGCGAGCTCGCCACGCAGACGCCCAACGCCACCTCGCCGATCCGCTTCATCAACATCCGCGAGACGGGCGGCTGGAGCCGCGACGCGAAAAGCGCGATGCCGAAGATCGCCGCGCTGCTGGCCGCCGCCAGCCTGCCCGAGCCCGACCCCGTCTCGACCGTGACCTACACCAGCCAGGGCCGGCTGCTGATCATCGGCCCGCTCGACGCGGCCGAGCGCGCCGCGGCGCTGGTCGGCGACACGCTCGACGTCACCCTGCTCGCGCAGGGCCCCGGTGCAGACGGTGGCGTCCAGGCGCGCCGCTGGCCGGTGATCGCCGGGCGCATCGATTCGCTCACCGGCTGGCTCGGCGCCTTCACGCTGCGCTGGACGCGCGACAACGCGATCGACCTCGACCTGTGCACCCGCTGCAACGCCTGCGTGGTCGCCTGCCCCGAGCAGGCCATCGGGCTGGACTACCAGATCGACAACGCGCGCTGCACCTCGCACCGCGACTGCGAGCGCGCCTGCAGCGTGGCCGGCGCCATCAACTTCAGCCGCGAGCCGCAGGCGCTCGACGCGGCCTTCGACCTCGTGCTCGACCTCGGCGTCGCGCCGCAGATCGACTGGCACGCGCCGCCGCAGGGCTACTTCCATCTGCCCGGCGGCGTCGCGCAGGCCGAGGGCCTGCAGACGCTGCTGCGCCTGCGCGAGCTGGTGGGTGAATTCGAGAAGCCCAAGTTCTTCGACTACAAGCAGAAGCTGTGCGCGCACAGCCGCAACGAGGTGGTCGGCTGCAACGCCTGCGTCGAGGTGTGCTCGGCCCATGCCGTGAGCAGCGACCCGCAACGCCAGCGCATCGTGGTCAACCCGAACCTGTGCGTCGGCTGCGGCGCCTGCACCACGGTGTGCCCGACGGGCGCGCTGGGCTACACCTACCCGCGCGCGCCCGACCAGGGCCTGAAGCTGCGCAAGCTGCTCAGCACCTATGCCGCGGCGGGCGGGCGCGATGCGGCCCTGCTGCTGCACAGCCAGGAAGGCGGCCAGGCGCTGCTCGAGCAGCTCGGCCGGCAGGCGCAGCTGGGCAAGGCCCAGGGCGTGCCGGCGCGCGTGATGCCGGTCGACCTCTTTCATGCGGCCAGCACCGGCATCGACCTGTGGCTGAGCGCCGTCGCCTTCGGCGCCTCGCAGGTCGCGGTGCTGTGCACCGGCGAAGAGGCGCCGCAGTACCTCGCTGCGCTCAAGCAACAGAGGGACGTCGCGCAGGCGCTGCTGCTCGGCCTGGGCTACACCGGCACGCACTTTCACGTGATCGAGGCCGACTCGCCCGCCGCGCTGGACGCCGCGCTGGCCGGCCTGCGCACGACCACGCAGCGCGTGCCGGCCACGGCCGCCCGCTTCGCCGTCGGCGCCGACAAGCGCGACCGGCTCGAGATGGCGCTGGACCATCTGATGGGCGCGGCCCCTGCCCTCCAGGCCCCCGCCGAGACCCCGCTGGCCTTCGCGCTGCCGGCGGGCTCGCCGCTGGGCGCCGTCGCGGTCGACAAGGACAAGTGCACGCTGTGCCTGGCCTGCGTCAGCGCCTGCCCGTCAGGTGCGCTGCTGGACAGCCAGAGCGCGCCGCAGCTGCGCTTCATCGAGAAGAACTGCGTGCAGTGCGGCCTGTGCGAAACCACCTGCCCCGAGGACGCCGTCTCGCTCGTGCCGCGCCTGCTGGCCGCGCCCGAGCGCAAGCAGCAGGTGCTGCTGAACGAGGCCAAGCCCTGGGCCTGCATCCGCTGCAGCAAGCCCTTCGGCACGCAAAAGGCCATCGAGGCCATGCTCGGCAAGCTGGCCGGGCACGCCATGTTCCAGGGCGAGGCGCTGGAGCGCCTCAAGATGTGCAGCGACTGCCGCGTCATCGACCTGTACAGCGCCACCAACGAAGTGAAGATCGCCCCGCTATGAGCCAGACCTTTCCCGCCACTTCCGCGCTCGACGAGGAGGTGGCCCGGGCCGAGCTCTACGGCCTGCTCGCGCGCCTGTGGTACGCCGCGCCCGATGCCGAATTGCTGGAAGCCTTCCAGGTCGCGCCCACCGAGGCGCCGGCCGCGGGCGCCTTCCTGGAAGAGCCGTGGCGCCAGCTGGTCGGCATCGCGCGCGACACCGACGCGGCCGCCGCGCACGAGGAATACGACGCGCTCTTCGGCGGCATCGGCAAGCCCGAGGTCTTCCTGTTCGGTTCGCACTACCTGAGCGGTTTTCTCAACGACAAGCCGCTCGTGCAGCTGCGCCACGACCTCGACAAGCTGGGCCTGGCGCGCACCGAGACCACCTACGAAACCGAGGACCACATCGCCTGCCTGTTCGAGGTCATGCGCTACCTGATCGCCGGCGAGGACGTGGCGGTGGCCAACCTCACGCAGCAGCAGGCGATGTTCTCCAGACACATCCAGCCGTGGCTGCCCGCCTTGTGCGATGCTGTGTTGCAGCATCCGAAGGCGCGGTTCTACGCGGCGCTCGCCGCCTTCACGCGCGCGTTCGTCGACGTCGAGGCACAGGCCTTCGACATGCTGGACTGAGAAGGTGTGAACGAACCCGCCATGTCCACTCATCCCGCCCAGGCGCGCCCCCTCGGCCACGCCGGATTCATTCACACCTTCTGAGGCGAACGAATGCGAGGGGTATTCAGGTTGCTCACACCTTGTTGCTGGTCTAGTATCCACAAGGCCGACCGGGTTTCCCCTCTCTCGTCGCGCCCAGCCACTCCTGGAGTCAATATGCAGGACAGCCAAAACACCGGCATCAAGCCGGCCTCCCGCCGCGGATTCTTCATCGGTGCCGCCACCGCCGGCGCCGCTGCGGTGGCCGTCACCGCGCTGCCGAAGGTGGCGACCGAAGCGCCCGTCGCCGCCGCCACGCCTTCCCTGCCGCCCCCGCCCGAAAACGGCGGCGGCTATTCCCTGAGCGAACACGTCAAGCGTTACTACGCCACCACGTCAGCCTGAGGAGACCCCGTGCTTCTGACCAGAAAATCCCCAGGCACCGCGAGCTCGCGGACCTCCGACGCGTCGCCCTTCGTTCACAGCCTGCGGCGCGGTCTCGCGAACGCCCTGCCGACCATGGACCGGCGCGCCTTCCTGCGGCGCTCCGGCCTGGGCGTCGGCGTGGGCCTGGCGGCCAGCCAGCTCACGCTGATCCAGAAGGCCAAGGCCGCCGACGGCCGGCCCACGGCCATCGGCGCCGGCAAGATCGAAGTGAAGCGCACCGTGTGCTCGCACTGCTCGGTCGGCTGCGCGTCCGACGCAGTGGTCGAGAACGGCGTGTGGGTGCGCCAGGAGCCGGTGTTCGACTCGCCCATCAACCTGGGCGCGCACTGCGCCAAGGGCGCGGCGCTGCGCGAGCACGGCCACGGCGAGTACCGCCTGCGCTATCCGATGAAGCTCGTGAACGGCAAGTACGAGCGCATCAGCTGGGACACCGCGCTCGACGAGATCACCGCCAAGCTGAAGGAACTCACCAAGGCCAGCGGCCCCGACGCCATCTACTGGATCGGCTCGAGCAAGCACAGCAACGAGCAGGCCTACCTGCTGCGCAAGTTCGTGAGCTTCTTCGGCAGCAACAACTGCGACCACCAGGCGCGCATCTGCCACTCGACCACGGTCGCGGGCGTGGCGAATACATGGGGCTACGGCGCCATGACCAATTCGTACAACGACATGCGCAACGCGAAGATCGCGATGTACATCGGCTCCAACGCGGCCGAGGCGCACCCCGTGAGCATGCTGCACATGCTGCATGCCAAGGAAAACGGCTGCAAGATGATCGTGGTCGACCCGCGCTTCACGCGCACGGCGGCCAAGGCCCACGAGTACGTGCGCATCCGCTCGGGCTCGGACATCGCGTTCCTGTTCGGCATCCTGCACCACATCTTCAAGAACGGCTGGGAAGACAAGCGCTACCTCAACGACCGCGTCTACGGCATGGAAGAAGTGCGCGCGGAAGTCATGAGCAAGTGGACGCCGGACAAGGTCGAGGAGGCCTGCGGCGTGAGCGAGGCGCAGGTGCTGAAGGTCGCGACCATGCTGCACGAGCACCGCCCCGGCACCGTGGTGTGGTGCATGGGCCAGACGCAGCACAGCATCGGCAACGCCATCGTGCGGGCCTCGTGCATCCTGCAGCTGGCGCTGGGCAACGTGGGCACCTCGGGCGGCGGCACCAACATCTTCCGCGGCCACGACAACGTGCAGGGCGCGACCGACGTCGGCCCCAACCCCGATTCGCTGCCGGGCTACTACGGCCTGGTCGAAGGCTCGTGGAAGCACTTCGCCGCCACCTGGGGCGTGGACTTCGAATGGATCAAGGGCCGCTTCGCCTCGCCCGCGATGATGAGCAAGCCCGGCATCACGGTGTCGCGCTGGATCGACGGCGTGCTCGAGAAGAACGAGCTCATCGACCAGGACTCGAACCTGCGCGGCGTCTTCTACTGGGGCCATGCGCCCAACTCGCAGACGCGCGGCCTCGAGATGAAGCGGGCCATGGACAAGCTCGACCTGCTGGTCGTGGTCGACCCGTACCCCTCGGCCACCGCCGCCATGGCCGCGATGCCGGGCCGGCCCGAGGACGCCAACGCGAACCGCGCGGTGTACCTGCTGCCCGCGTGCACGCAGTTCGAGACCAGCGGCTCGGTGACGGCGTCGAACCGCTCGATCCAGTGGCGCGAGAAGGTCATCGAGCCGCTGTGGGAAAGCCGCACCGACCACATGATCATGCAGCAGTTCGCCGACCGCCTGGGCTTCGGCAAGGAGCTCAGCAAGAACTACAAGATGCAGAAGGTCAAGGGCATGGACGAGCCCGTGCCCGACGACATCCTGCGCGAGATCAACAAGTGCTGCTGGGCCGTCGGCTACTCGGGCCAGAGTCCCGAGCGGCTGCAGGCGCACATGCGCAACATGGCCGCCTTCGACGTGCGCACGCTGCGGGCCAAGGGGGCGGTCAAGGACAAGGTCAACGGCTACGACATCTCGGGCGACTACTTCGGCCTGCCCTGGCCCTGCTACGGCACGCCCGAGCTCAAGCACCCCGGCTCGCCGAACCTGTACGACCCGTCCAAGCACGTGATGGACGGCGGCGGCAACTTCCGCGCGAACTTCGGCGTGGAGCGCAACGGCAAGAACCTGCTGGCCGAGGACGGCTCCCACTCGCTGGGCGCCGACATCACCACCGGCTACCCCGAGCTCGACCACCTGCTGCTCAAGAAGCTGGGCTGGTGGGACGAACTCACCGAGGCCGAGAAGCCCAAGGCCGAGGGCAAGAACTGGAAGACCGACAGCTCGGGCGGCATGATCCGCGTGTTCATGAAGAACCACGGCTGCCACCCCTTCGGCAACGCCAAGGCGCGCGCGGTGGTGTGGAACTTTCCCGACGCGATCCCGCAGCACCGCGAGCCGATCTACGGCACGCGCCCCGACCTCGTCGCCAAGTACCCGACGCACGACGACAAGATGGCCTTCTGGCGCATGCCCACGCTCTACAAGACGGTGCAGCAGAAGAACATCGCCGACAAGATCGCCGAGAAGTTCCCCTACATCATGACCTCGGGCCGGCTCGTGGAGTACGAGGGCGGCGGCGAGGAAACCCGCTCCAACCCCTGGCTGGCCGAGCTGCAGCAGGAGATGTTCATCGAGATCAACCCGAAGGTGGCGGCCGAGAAGAACATCCGCAACGGCGAGCGCGCCTGGGTGCACACGCCCACGGGCGCCAAGCTCAACGTGCAGGCCCTCGTGACCGAGCGCGTGGGGCCCGACACGGTGTTCATGCCCTTCCACTTCTCGGGCCGCTGGCAGGGCGAAGACCTGCTGGCCTACTACCCGAAGGGCGCGGCGCCCATCGTGCGCGGCGAGGCCATCAACACGGCCACCACCTACGGCTACGACAGCGTCACCATGATGCAAGAGACCAAGACCACGGTCTGCAACATCGAGAAAGCATAAGGAATCACCATGGCAAGAATGAAGTTCGTCTGCGATTCCGAGCGCTGCATCGAGTGCAACGGCTGCGTCACGGCCTGCAAGAACGAGAACGAGGTGCCCTGGGGCGTGAACCGCCGCCGCGTGGTCACGCTCAATGACGGCCTGCCGGGCGAGAAATCGATCTCGGTCGCCTGCATGCACTGCTCCGACGCGCCCTGCATGGCGGTGTGCCCCGTGCAATGCTTCTACCGCACCGACGAAGGCGTGGTGCTGCACGACAAGGACGTGTGCATCGGCTGCGGCTACTGCTCGTACGCCTGCCCTTTCGGCGCGCCGCAGTTCCCCTCGCAAGGCACCTTCGGTGCGCGCGGCAAGATGGACAAGTGCACCTTCTGCGCCGGCGGTCCCGAAGCCAACGGCTCCGAAGCCGAGTTCGAGAAGTACGGCCGCAACCGCCTGGCCGAAGGCAAGCTGCCGGCCTGCGCCGAGATGTGCTCGACCAAGGCCCTGCTGGCCGGCGACGGCGACGTGGTGGCCGACATCTTCCGCACCCGCGTCGTGCACCGCGGCACGGGCGCCGAGGTCTGGGGCTGGGGCACGGCCTACGGCTCGCAGCAGGCCGGCACGCCGCCCACCGGAGGCACCAAGTGAAGCGCGCGGTCGTGATGCTCGTCGCGCTCGCCTCGGGCGCGATGCTGCTGGCGGCCTGCAGCGAAAAGCCGCAGACGAACGCCGAGGGCGTCAAGCACGACGCGGTGCCCTGGAGCGGCACGGGCACGCAGGCCAACACCGGCACCGCCTTCACCGCGCCCGGCTGGAAGGTGGGCGACAAGACGGCGTGGGAGCAGCAGATCAAGACGCGCTCCAACGGCCAGAACGAGTACACCCGAGAAAACTGAACCGGAGGCCGCATGAGCGTCACCATTCGCACCAGGCACGCGTTCCACGCGCTGCTGGCGACCGCGCTCCTGGGCTGGGCGGCGGTGGCGCCGGCCCAGGAGGCCACCCCGGCCGCGAGCGGCGCCGTGACCGCGGCGCCCGCGCCTGCTTCGCCTGCCGCAGCCACCGCAGCGGCACCGAAGGCCGAGGGCGGCATCCGCAGCCAGAACATCTTCGACGTCAAGCCCGAGGCCAGCGCCGATCCCAACTACCTCAACCAGACCAACGGCGAGCGCAACAAGGTGCAGCCCGGCAACAACGCGCCGATGTGGCGCCAGGTGAGCGGCGGCGTCACCGGCTACAGCAGCCTGCCGGTGAGCCAGGCGCCCGAGGCCGGCAACCTGATCCAGCGCTTCGTGCAGTACCCGGGCTCGCGCTTCACCAACGCGGGCGAGGCCTGGCGGCAGGTGCGCAACGACTGGATCATTCCGTACGGCGCGGCGCTGCTCTTCGTGACGCTGCTGGCACTGGCGATCTTCTATTTCACGCGCGGGCCGATCCGCCTGCACGGCACCGAAACCGGCCGCAAGATCGAGCGCTTCACGCCCTTCGAGCGCGCCACGCACTGGTCGAACGCGCTGGCCTTCGTCACGCTCGCGATCTCGGGCATCGTGATGGCCTTCGGCAAGTTCTTCCTGCTGCCGGTGCTGGGCAGCGCGCTGTTCGGCTGGCTCGCCTACGTGCTCAAGACCGTGCACAACTTCGTGGGGCCGCTGTTCGTGGTGACCACGCTGTTCATGATCTTCACCTTCATCCGCAGCAACTGGCCGAGCAAGGACGACTTCACCTGGCTGCGGCACGGCGGCGGCCTGTTCGGCGGCAAGGAGCCCGCGTCGCACCGCTTCAACGCCGGCGAGAAGGCGGTGTTCTGGGGCGGCGTGCTGTTCCTGGGCAGCATCGTCATCGCCTCGGGCCTGTTCCTGGACAAGCTGCTGCCCGGCTTCGTCTACACGCGCGGCGAGATGCAGGTCGCGCACATGGTGCACGCGGTGGCCACGCTGCTCATGATGGCGATGATCATGGGCCACATCTACATCGGCACGCTGGGCATGGACGGCGCCTACAAGGCGATGCGCGAAGGCTATGTCGACGAGGCCTGGGCGCGCGAGCACCACAAGCTCTGGTACGACGACATCCAGGCCGGCAAGATCCCCGCGCAGCGCTCGCAACCGGCCGGCGCACCCGAGCCCGCACGGCCGGCGACGGCGCAGCAAGGAACCTCCGCATGAAGCACACGCTGACCCTTCTCCTGTGCGCACTCGCTGCGACCTCCGCTGTCGCCAAGCTCCCCCCGCCCACGCCGGAAGCGCAGGCCAAGGCCGCCGAGGCCGCGGCCCGCACCGCGTGGAGCGCCAAGACCGACGGCTACCTGCTGTGCAAGTCACAGGACCAGGTCGCCGCCAAGTACCGCGCGAGCGCACAGGCCGCCGGCAAGCCGGCACCGGCCGCGGTGGCCACGCCGCCCTGCGTGGACCCGGGGCCTTACGCCGCCGCCCCCAAGGTTGAAACCAAGCCCATCGAAGCATCGGGCGCCCACTCCCCGGCCCCCACGGCCGCGTCGCCGCCGAGTTCGAACCAGACCTCGGCACAGACGAACCCCGCACCCAAGAAGTAAGCCGGCGACGCACCGCGCGTGCGCGGACGTGGCTGAAGAAAAGCCGACCGCAAATGGCCCGCCGGCAAGGTCCGGCACGGCCGCCTTCTGCATGGCTGTCGGGTGCCATGCCCGACCACGCCGGCGACCTCCAACTTCTATACTGGCCCCGATGCCCACACCCGAACGAACTGCCTCGACCGATGTGCGTATGCGCGGCTTCACGCAGCGCGCCGAGGTGCCCACCGCCCTCGCCTGGATCGACGCCCACACGCCCTTGCTGCCCGGTGAATCCGTGGCCGTCGACGAGGCCACGGGGCGGGTGCTGCTGCAGGAGGTGATCGCGCCCATCGCGGTGCCCGAGTTCGACCGCGCGGCCATGGACGGCTATGCGCTGCGCGGCGGCGAGACCACGGGGGCCGGCGAATACAACCCGCTCGAATTTCCGATCGCCGGCCACGCCTCGCCCGGCCGTCCCTTCGAAGGCGAGGTGCCCGCGGGCGCCGCCATCCGCATCATGACCGGCGCCCCGGTGCCGCGCGGGCTCGATGCCGTGGTGCCCGCCGAATACGCAAGCGAGCAGGACGGGCGCCTGGCCATCACGCGCGCCGTCGCGCCGGGCCAGCACGTGGGCCACGTCGGCGAGGACATCGCGCGCGGCAGCACCGCGCTGGCCGCGGGCCGCCGCCTGCGCCCGCAGGATGCGGGGTTGGCGGCTTCATTGGGCCTGGCGCAGTTGCAGGTGGTGCGCCGGCCGCGCGTGCGGCTGCTCGTCACCGGCAACGAGGTGCGCGCGCCCGGCACGCCCAAGGGCCCGAGCGAGATTTACGACGCCAACTCCGTGACCTTGCGCGGCCTCGTGGCGCGCGACGGCGGCCTGCTCGAGTCGCACCAGCGCCTGGGCGACGACCCGCAAATCATCGCGCAGGCACTGGCCGCGCCCGGTGCCGACGTGGTGCTCATTTCCGGCGGCTCCAGCGTGGGCGCCGAGGACCACGCGCCGCGCCTGCTGGCCGAGCTCGGCGAACTGGCGATCCACGGCATCGCGATGCGGCCCTCCAGCCCGGCCGGCATGGGGCGCATCGGCGACACGCTGGTGTTCCTGCTGCCGGGCAACCCGGTCTCCTGCCTGTGCGCCTACGACTTCTTTGCCGGGCGTGCGATCCGACTGCTCGGCGGCCGGCCCGCCGACTGGCCCTACCCGCGCACGCGCGCCACCGTGGCGCGCAAGATCGTCTCGCAGGTGGGGCGCGTCGACTACGTGCGCGTGAAGATCGGCGCCGACGGCGTGGAGCCGCTCGCGCTCTCGGGCGCCTCGGTGCTGAGCTCGACCACGCGCGCCGACGGCTTCGTGATCGCCCCCGCCGAAAGCGAAGGCTTCGGGCCCGGGACCGACGTCACTGTTCATCTGTACGAGTGCCTGTGAAAGCCCAATCGCAATTTCTCGATGTCGTCACGCGGGACGAGGCCGAGCGCCGCTTCCGCGAACACCTGCGCCTCGCGCCGCTGGGCCGCGAGACCGTTCCCCTGCACGCGGCGCTGGGCCGGGTGCTTGCCGACGACGCGGTGGCCGCCATCGACGTGCCCGGCTTCGACCGCTCCAACGTCGACGGCTTTGCCGTGCAGGCCGCCGACACCTGGGGCGCGATGGAAGAACAGGTCCGCGCGCTGGCCCTCGTGGGCGAGACGCTGGCGCCCGGCATCGTGCCGCAGCGCGAAGTGACGCCCGGCCACGCCACGGCGATCGCCACCGGCGGCATGCTGCCGCGCGGCGCCGACGCGGTGGTGATGGTGGAACACACCGACCTCGACGACGGCAACGTGCAGGTGCGCCGCGCAGCCACGGCCGGCGAGAACGTCAGCTACGCCGGCACCGACATCGCGCGCGGCGAGACCGTGCTGCGCGCCAGCCAGGTGCTCAGCTCGCGCGAGATCGGCGTGCTCGCGGCGCTGGGCCTGGCCGAGGTCGCCGTGTGGCGCAAGCCGCGCGTCGCCATCTTCTCCACCGGCAACGAGATCGTCGCGCCCGGTGCGCCGCTGCCCACGGGCGCGGTGTACGACTCCAACGCCGCCATCATCGGCGCCGCGGTCGAGGAACTGGGCGGCGAGCCGGTGCCCCTGGGCGTGATCCCCGACGACGAGGCGCTGCTGTCGGCCGCGCTCGCGCAGGGCCTGGCATGCGACGCCGTCGTCTTCTCGGGCGGCACGTCCAAAGGCGAAGGCGACCTGTCGTACCGTGTGGTGGCCGCCCTCGGCGACCCGGGCGTGGTGGCGCACGGCGTGGCGCTCAAGCCCGGCAAGCCGGTGTGCCTGGCGGTCACGGGCGGCAAGCCGGTCGTGATCCTGCCGGGCTTTCCGACCTCGGCGGTCTTCACCTTCCACGAGTTCCTCGCGCCCGTGATCCGCGCCTTCGCGGGCCGGCCGCCGCAGCGGCATGCGCACGTGGCGGCCACGCTGCCGATGCGCGTGAACTCCGAGCGCGGCCGCACCGAGTACCTGCTGGTGGGCCTGGTGCCCACCAACGACGGCGTGGCCGCCTACCCGATGGGCAAGGGCTCGGGCTCGGTCACCACCTTCAGCAGCGCCGACGGCTTCATCACCATCGGCCAGCACACCGAGATCGTCGATGCCGGCGCCCCCGTGCAGGTGCAGCTGCTGGGCCAGGGACTGGACGCCGCCGACCTGATCTTCATCGGCAGCCATTGCGTGGGCCTGGACTGGCTGGCCGGCGAGCTGATGCGCCAGGGCATCCGCATCAAAGCCATGAACGTGGGCAGCACGGGCGGGCTGATGGCCGCCAAGCGCGGCGAATGCGACGTGGCCGGCATCCACCTGATGGACCCGGCGACGGGCGTCTACAACCGGCCGCTGCTCACGCCGGGCCTCGAACTGGTGACGGGCTACGGCCGCATGCAGGGCGTGGTCCATCGCCCCGGCGACACGCGCTTCGAGGGCCTGGACGCCGCCGCGGCCATCGCCGCCGCGACCGCGCAGCCCGGCTGCACCATGGTCAACCGCAACGCCGGCAGCGGCACGCGCATCCTCATCGACCGCCTGCTCGGCGGCGCGCAGCCGCCCGGCTACGGCGTCCAGACCAAGTCGCACAACGCGGTGGCGGTGGCCGTGGCGCAGCAGCGCGCCGACTGGGGCCTGGCCATCGACACGGTCGCGCGGCAGTACGGGCTGGGCTTCATTCCCGTGCAGGAGGAACGCTACGACTTCGTGGTGCCCCAGGCACGGCTTGCGCGCGCGCCGGTGCAGGCCTTCATTGCGCTGCTGCAATCGGCCGTGGCGCGCGAGGCGCTGGGCCGGCTGGGCTTTCGCGTCGATGCCGCCGCCTGATGGCCGAACCGCTTCTTTCTTTCACTCTCGAGGACTGACACGATGACGATGGCTTCGCGCAGACGCTTCACCCTTCTCGCCCTCGGTGGCACGCTCGCTGGTGCACTCGCCGGCACGCTGCTCGCGCCGATGGCGCACGCGCAGGACAAGTTCATCGTGCTGGCCTCGACCACCTCGACGGAACAGTCGGGCCTGTTCAAGCACCTGCTGCCGCAGTTCACCAAAGCATCGGGCACCGAGGTGCGCGTGGTGGCGGTGGGCACCGGGCAGGCACTGGACATGGCGCGCCGCGGCGACGCCGACGCGCTGTTCGTGCACGACCAACCCGCCGAAGAGAAGTTCGTCGCCGAAGGCTTCGGCCTGCCGCGCCGCGCGGTCATGTACAACGACTTCGTGCTGATCGGGCCCAAGTCCGACCCGGCCGGCTTGCGCGGCAACGACATCGCGGCGGCCCTCAAGCGCCTGGGCACCACGGGCGGCGCCTTCGTCTCGCGCGGCGACAAGAGCGGCACGCATGCGGCCGAGCTGCGCCAGTGGAAGCTGGCCGGCATCGACCTGGCCGCCGCCAAGCCGGCCGGCTACAAGGAATGCGGCTGCGGCATGGGCCAGGCGCTCAACATCGCGGCGTCGACCAATGCCTATGTGCTGTCCGACCGCGGCACCTGGCTCAACTTCAAGAACCGCGCCGACCTGGGCATCGTGGTCGAGGGAGACAAGCAGCTGTTCAACCAGTACGGCGTGATCGTCGTGAACCCGGCCAGGCACCCGCACGTGAAGAAAGACCTGGCGCAAGCCTTCTCCGACTGGGTCGTGTCGCGCGACGGGCAGGCCGCCATTGCCGCGTACAAGATCGGCGGCGAGCAGCTCTTCTTCCCGAACGCGGGCCAGTGAACGGCGCGCCGGTCGATGACGGGGCCGGGCTGCGCAATGCGCACGGCCTCGCGCTGGCGATGAAAGCCGTCTCTCGATGAACACCGTGACCGAAGGCTGGGCACTGGCCTGGCGCCTCATCACCGGCGCCGACCCCGAACTCGTGCGCATCACGGCGCTCTCGCTGCAGGTGAGCGCCACGGCCTGCCTGATCGGCGCGCTGTTCGGCCTGCTGCTGGGCGCCTGGCTCGCGGTGGCGCGGTTTCCGGGGCATGCGCTGGCCGTGTGGCTGGTGAACACGCTGCTCGCCCTGCCCGCCGTGGTGGTGGGCCTGCTGGTGTACCTGCTGCTCTCGCGCTCGGGGCCGCTGGGCGAACTGGGCATTCTTTTCACGCCGTCGGCGATGGTGGTGGCGCAGAGCGTGCTCGTCACGCCGCTGATCGCCGCGCTGTCGCGCCGGCTCGTGATGGCGGCGCTGGCCGACGGCGGCGACCAGCTGCGCTCGCTGGGCGCCGGGCCGCTGGCCACCGCCCTGCTGATGCTGGTGCACGACCGGATGGGCGTGGCCACCGTGCTGCTCACGGCCTTCGCGCGGGCCATCGCCGAGGTGGGGGCCGTGATGATCGTCGGCGGCAACATCGCCGGCGTCACGCGCGTGATGACCACCACCATCGCACTGGAGACCAGCAAGGGCGACCTCGCGCTGGCCCTGGCGCTGGGCATCGTGCTGCTGGCGGTGGTCGGCGCGGTCAACGGTGCCATCGGGCTGCTGCAATGGCTGGCCACGCGTCCGCTGAACACCGCCCCGCCGGCGAAGCCGCGCGCGATGCGCCGCGCGCCCGCCCCGCACACGCCGGCCGTGGCCGGCACGGTGCCGCTGATCCGGCTCGAGCGCGCCACGGTGCGCTTCGGCGCGCTGGTCGCGCTGGACGAGGCCTCGCTGACCCTGCACCGTGGCGACCGGCTCGTGCTCGTGGGCGCCAACGGCTCGGGCAAGACCACGCTGCTGCGGCTGCTGCACGGCCTGCTGCCCTGCGAAGGGCGCTGCGAGCGCCTGCCGCTGCGGCCCGAAGGCCGCCTGCCGCGCGCGGCCATGCTGTTCCAGCGCCCGTTCCTGCTGAGCCTCTCGGTGTGGCGCAACGTGTGGGTGGGCCTGTGGCTGGCGGGCGTGCCGGCCGCCGAGCGCAGCGAGCGCTGCGGCCTGGCGCTGGCGCGCGTGGGCCTGCTCGAACATGCCGAGCGCTCGGCGCGCTCGCTGTCGGGCGGCCAGCAGCAGCGCCTGGGCCTGGCGCGCGCGTGGGCGCTGCAGCCGGACATCCTGTTCCTGGACGAGCCCACGGCCAGCCTGGACCCCGGCGCCAAGAACGAGATCGAGGCGCTCATCGAAGAGGTCGCCCACAGCGGCGTGACGATCGTGATGAGCACCCACAACCTCGGGCAGGCCAAGCGCCTGGCCACGCGCGTGGCCTACCTGCACGCGGGGCGCATCGTGGTCGAGCGGCCCGTGGCGAGCTTCTTCGACTCGGACGACCTGCCGCCCGAGGCCGCCCAGTTCCTGCAGGGTGAGCTGGGCTGGTACCGTCAGCCCTAGCGCCGGCGGGCGGGTCGGCGGTTCCGCGCCCCTCGCCTTCGCTTACACGGCATCCCGATCCAGCGAGGCAAAATACCGCGATGGAAATCACTGTCGCGGTCTCGCTGCCGACACGCCTTCCTTCCGGGTCTGGGCGCGGCCACTTCCTTCGCCTGCACAGAGACCTCACCGACCGGCTGCGAACGCACGACCGCCCCCGATAACCGAATACGCAGAGCCCTCATGAAAATAGCCACCTGGAACGTCAACTCCCTCACCGCGCGCCTGCAGCATGTGCTCGACTGGCTCATCGCCAACCCGGTCGATGTGCTGTGCCTGCAGGAGCTCAAGATGACCGACGACAAGTTTCCGCTCGAGGTGCTGAAGTCGGCCGGCTACGAGGCGGCGGTGTTCGGGCAGAAGACCTACAACGGCGTGGCCATCCTCAGCCTGGCGCCGGTGCGCGACGTGGTGAAGAACATCGAGAACTTCGCCGACGAGCAATCGCGCGTGATCGCCGCCACCATCGAGACGCCCTCGGGCCCGCTGCGCGTGGTGAACGGCTACTTCGTGAACGGCCAGGAGCCGGGCAGCGAGAAGTTCGCCTACAAGATGAAGTGGCTCGACGCGCTGCACGACTACATCGCGCGTGAACTCGCGGCGCACCCGAACCTCGTGCTGCTGGGCGACTTCAACGTCACGCCCGAGGACCGCGACAGCTTCGACCCCGTGGGCCTGAAGGAAACGATCCACCACACGACCGAAGAGCGCGACCACTTCAAGGCGCTGCTCGGCCTGGGTCTGACCGACAGCTTCCGCATGTTCGAGCAGCCCGAAAAGAGCTTCTCGTGGTGGGACTACCGCATGCTGGGCTACCAGAAGAACCGCGGCCTGCGCATCGACCACATCCTCGTGAGCGAACCGCTGCGGCCGCTGGTGAAAAGCTGCGTCATCGACCGCGTGCCGCGCAAGTGGGAAAAGCCGAGCGACCACGCCCCGGTGGTGCTCGAACTCGGCGCGGGCGCCTGACGGCCATGACGACGCCGATCGCCGCACGCCTTGCCCGTTCCGCCGCGATCGCCGCCGCGGCGCTCGCGCTGGCCGCCTGCTCGGTGCTCAAGCCGGGCGGCGGATCGGAAAGCAGCACGGGCAGCACATCGCCCGGCGGCGCAACCGCCACCGAAGGCAGCCGCGACGTGCCGACCGTGCGGCTCATCACCGCGCAGACGCCCGCGATCCGCACGTACCGCAAGACCGGCGCACGCCACATCTACAAGGCGTATGCCAGCCGCATCTACAAAGGCAAGATCCCGCCGCTGGTGTACGCCGTGGTGGTGGTCGAGACGGAGATCGATGCGAACGGCAAGGTCACCAACGTCACGTTCAGCCGCGTGCCCAGCCATGCGCCCGAGGTGCCGCCGATGATCGCGGAGCTGGTCAAGGCGACCTCGCCCTTGCCGAGCCCCGGCAAGCTGGGCGGTCACACGTACGTCGACACCTGGCTCTGGGACAAGAGCGGCAATTTCCAGCTCGATTCCCTCACGCTCGGCCAGCGCAGCCGGTAATAAAAAAAGGCCCTGGGAGGGCCTTTTCATTCGATACCGAGTTCCTGGATTTTCCGGGTGATGGTGTTGCGCCCGATGCCCAGCTTCTGGGCCGCCTCGATGCGCCGGCCGCGCGTGTTGGCCAGCGCGGTGAGGATCAGCCGCGATTCGAAGCGGCGCGTGAGCACGTCCCACACGTCGGTGCGGCCTGCGGCGAGCAGCGCCTGAGCCTCGGCCTCGAGGCCGCTTTCCCAGGCGCTGGGGCCCGTCGGTGCGCCTGGCACCGCCTCGGGGACCGCGACCACCGGCGCGGACGCGTCGCGCTCGACGGCCAACGGCGCCGCAGCCTGCACGGGCGCCGCCGCCTCGGCCACCGCCGCATGCACGTCCGCCCCGCTGCCCGCCATCACTTCGGGCGGCAGGTCTTTCGACTCGATCAGCTGCGCCGGCGCCATCACCGTGAGCCAGTGGCAGATGTTCTCGAGCTGGCGCACGTTGCCCGGGAAGTTGAAGGCCGCGAGCCTGGCCAGCGCCGCGTCGGAGATGCGCTTGGGCTCGACGCCCAGCTGGCGCGCGCTCTGCTGCAAAAAGTGGCGCGTGAGCGCGGGCACGTCTTCGCCGCGTTCGCGCAGCGCGGGCAGGCGCAGGCGGATCACGTTGAGGCGGTGGAACAGGTCTTCGCGGAAACCGCCGAGCTTCACGCGCTGCTCGAGGTCCTGGTGCGTGGCGGCGATGACGCGCACATTGGCCTTGACTGAGTTGTGGCCGCCCACGCGGTAGAAATGGCCGTCGCTGAGCACGCGCAACAGGCGCGTCTGCAGGTCGAAGGGCATGTCGCCGATTTCGTCGAGGAACAGCGTGCCGCCCTCGGCCTGCTCGAAGCGGCCGCGGCGCATGGTCTGCGCGCCGGTGAAGGCGCCGCGCTCGTGGCCGAAGAGTTCGCTCTCGAGCAGGTCCTTCGGAATGGCGGCGGTGTTGATCGCCACGAAGGGGCCGTTGGCGCGCGGCGAGTGCTTGTGCAGCGCGCGCGCCACCAGCTCCTTGCCCGAGCCCGATTCGCCGGTGATGAGCACCGTGACGTTGCTTTGCGACAGCCGGCCGATGGCACGGAACACGTCCTGCATCGCGGGCGCCTGGCCGAGCATTTCGGGCGCGGCGACCATGCGCTCTTCGGACACCTCCTCGCGCTGGCTTTCGTCGACGGCGCGGCGGATGAGTTCGACGGCGCGCGGCAGGTCGAAGGGCTTGGGCAGGTACTCGAAGGCGCCGCCCTGGAAGGCCGAGACCGCGCTGTCCAGGTCGGAGAAGGCGGTCATGATGATGACCGGCAGGCCGGGGTGCTTGGCCTTGATCTTGTCGAGCAGGTCGAGCCCCGATCCGCCCGGCATGCGGATGTCGCTCACCAGGACCTGCGGGCCCTGCTGCTCGTCGCCTTCGGCCTGTTCGAGCGCGGCCAGCACTTCGCGTGTGTTCGTGAAGCTGCGCGTGGGCAGGTCTTCGCGCAGCAGCGCCTTCTCGAGCACGAAGCGTATCGATTGGTCGTCATCAACTATCCAGATCGGCTTCATGCATCTCCTCTGTTGCCGGGGCTGCGCTAGGGCAGCGGAATCAATATCTTGAAATCGGTTCGGCCCGGGACGCTGTCGCACTCGATCACGCCGTGATGCTGTTGCACAAAAGTTTGCGCAAGCGTCAGTCCCAGCCCGGTCCCGCCTTCCCTGCCCGAAACGAGCGGATAGAAGATGCGGTCCTTGATCGTGTCCGGCACACCCGGTCCATTGTCGATGACATGCAATTCCAGTGCCAATCGATACCACTGCTTGTTGAAGATCACCTGGCGGGCCACGCGGGTCTTGAAAGTGATCTGCGCGTCGCCCGCCGCGCGGCGCTCGGCCAGGGCCTGCGCCGCGTTGTGCGCGATGTTGAGGGTGGCCTGGATGAGCTGCTCGCGGTCGCCGCGGAACTCGGGAATGGAGACGTCGAAGTCGCGCTCGATGTGCAGGTCGCGCGGAAACTCTGCCAGGATGACCGAGCGCACGCGCTCGCACACCTCGTGGATGTTCACGTCGCCCACCACGTGCGGCCGGCGGTGCGGCGCCAGCAGCCGGTCGACCAGCGTCTGCAGCCGGTCGGCCTCGTGGATGATGACCTGGGTGTATTCGATGAGGTCGCGCGACTCGACCTCCATCTGCAGCAGTTGCGCCGCGCCGCGGATGCCGCCCAGCGGGTTCTTGATCTCGTGCGCGAGGTTGCGGATGAGCTCCTTGTTGGCCTGCGCCTGGTCGATCAGGCGCTCCTCGCGGTCCTGGCGCACCTGCTGCTCCAGCGGCGACATCTCGATGATGAGCTCGCCCTTCTTGTCGCCGTGCGCCAGCGTGACCTGCACTGGCATCAGCTCGTGGTTCACGCGCCGCAAAAAGGCCTCGTAGCGCAGCGTGGCGAAGTCGTTGCTGCTGGCGCCGTCGAGCGCGGTGCGCAGCACCTGCGGCTCATGGAAGCAGGCGCCGAACTGCGAGCCCTCGAGCGTGCGCCGCGAGGTACCCAGCGCGTCTTCGAGGCCTGCGTTGGCGAACAGCACCGAGCCGTCGCTGTTGACCACCGCGATCAGCGTGGACAAGAGGTCGAAGGCGCGAAAGCGCGGATTGGCGCCAGTCGCCTTCTTGCCGAACACCATGGACTGCGCGCCGTTTACTGCGCTTGCGGCTTGCCGGGCAGGCGGCCGATTTCGCGGCGGATGCCGGCGATGTCGCTCTCGTTGCGCGCGAGTTCGGCCTTCATCTCGGCCACGCGGTCCAGGTACTTCTGGTAGTTGCGGCCCTCGCTGCCCTGCTTCTCGGGCTCGCCGTTGTTGTATTCCTTCTTGAGCTCGGTCTGGCGGGCCTCGGCCTTGCGCAGCTCGGCCTCGAGCACCGAGCGCGCCTCGCCGTCGCGGGCGCGCTGGTCGACGCCTTCGACACGCGGGCTGCCCGCCGGGGCGCGCGCGGCGGATGAACCGCCCGACGACGACGCGCTGCCACCACCGCCGCCCGAAGGCTTCGTGCCCTGCACGACGGTGACGTTGCCGCCTTCCATGATCTTGCAGCCCTTTTGCTGGGCCACGGTCGCGTTGTTGGTGTACTCGTTGCCGCAGCGCCAGACGCGCTCTTGCGCGAGCGCCGCCGTGGCGGTGGCGAACGAGGCGGCGGCCAGGAAAATCAGGGAAGCAGTCTTCATTTGGATCCGGAGAGGGCGCGACAAACGCGCATTTTGATGCAATTCGGGCCCGCTCACGACAGGGTGTTCCGCACCAAGGAAAAAGGACGGCCGGGGCCGTCCTTTTGTCTTACTTGCCCGCCGGGGCGGGCTCGTCGTGGCGCTTTTTACAGCGAGTAGTACATGTCGAACTCGACGGGGTGCGTCGCCATGCGGAAGCGCGTGACTTCCTGCATCTTGAGGTCGATGTACGCGTCGATGTACGAGTCGGTGAACACGCCGCCCTTGGTCAGGAACGCACGGTCCTTGTCCAGGTGCTCCAGGGCCTGGTCCAGGCTGTGGCAGACGGTCGGGATCAGCGCGTCTTCTTCCGGCGGCAGGTGGTACAGGTCCTTGCTGGCGGCTTCGCCCGGATGGATCTTGTTTTCCACGCCGTCCAGGCCGGCCATCAGCAGCGCGGCAAAGCCCAGGTACGGGTTCATCAGCGGATCGGGGAAGCGCGCTTCGACGCGGCGGCCCTTCGGGTTGGCCACGAACGGGATGCGGATCGAGGCCGAACGGTTCTTGGCCGAGTAGGCCAGCTTCACCGGGGCTTCGAAGCCGGGCACCAGGCGCTTGTAGCTGTTGGTGCCGGGGTTCGTGATGGCGTTCAGGGCACGGGCGTGCTTGATGATGCCGCCGATGTAGTGCAGCGCGAAGTCCGACAGACCTGCGTAGCCGTCGCCGGCGAACAGGTTCTTGCCGTCCTTCCAGACCGACTGGTGCACGTGCATGCCCGAGCCGTTGTCGCCGACGATGGGCTTGGGCATGAAGGTGGCGGTCTTGCCGTAGGCGTGGGCCACGTTGTGGATCACGTACTTCTGCAGCTGGACCCAGTCGGCGCGCTGCACCAGCGTGCTGAAGCGGGTGCCGATTTCGAGCTGGCCGGCGTTGGCCACTTCATGGTGATGCACTTCGACCGGAATGCCCAGCGATTCGAGCACCAGGCTCATTTCCGAGCGCATGTCTTGGAAGCTGTCGACCGGGGGCACCGGGAAGTAGCCGCCCTTGACTGCGGGACGGTGGCCGCTGTTGCCGTGCTCGAACTCCTTGTCGGTGTTCCACGAGGCTTCTTCGGACTCGATCTTCACGAAGCAGCCCGACATGTCGTTCTTCCAGCGCACGCCGTCGAACACGAAGAATTCGGGTTCCGGTCCGAAGTAGGCGGTGTCGCCCAGGCCGGAAGCCTTCATGTACGCCTCGGCGCGCTTGGCGAGCGAACGCGGGTCGCGCTCGTAGGCCTTGCCGTCGGCCGGGTCGATCACGTCGCAGGTCAGGATCAGCGTCGTTTCTTCGAAGAACGGGTCGATGTTGGCGGTGTTCGGGTCGGGCATGAGCTGCATGTCCGAGGCTTCGATGCCCTTCCAACCGGCGATGGACGAACCGTCGAACGCGTGGCCCGAGGTGAATTTGTCTTCATCGAAGTGCGACACGGGCACGGTCACGTGCTGCTCTTTGCCGCGGGTGTCGGTGAAGCGCAAGTCGACGAACTTGACCTCGTTTTCCTTGACGAGCTTGAGTACATCGGCGACGGTCTTTGCCATCAGTTTCTCCTGAGTTGGATGGTGGTTAGGAATACAGGGACGGGAGGATGCAGTTTCTGTGCCATTGTCACCCCGCCGGATGAGGCCCGGGTGACGGCCCAGGGGCTGCCGGAAAAGGAAAAAATCACCAAATTGGTGCAATGCAGATTAACGCACCAATTCGGGGCCAAGCTTCGCATCGAAAGTGTGCAGACCTTCGATGAGCTGGCCATAGGCCGCATCGAGCTTCGCGGGGTCGCCCTTGACGCCCAGCTCGATGTGGCGCCCGTACTGCGGGTGATCCACGCTGGGGAGGCTGAACACCTTGATGCCGGCATGGGCCTGCTCGATGGCCTGCATCAGGGGCGTGAGGGTGGCTTCCATCGCACCGAAAACGATCACGGACTTCTCGGCGATGGCGTTGCGGGTGAACAGATCGGCATAACGGCTGTCGAGCACCGACTCGATCATCGGCCAGGCCATGACCGGAAAGCCCGGCACGAAATGCACGTGCTCGACGCTGAAGCCCGGAATCTTGTTGTACGGGTTGCGGATGATCGACGCGCCCTGCGGAAACACGCCCATGTTCAGGCGGTGGATGTTGTCGGGCCGGTCGGGTTCGTAGGGCACGCCCTGCTCCAGGGCCGTGTCCTGCATGCGCTCGCGGATCAGCGCCTCGGCCTCGGGGTGCAGCGCCAGCGGCACGCGCAGGGCCTGGGCGGCGCACTGGCGGGTGTGGTCGTCGGGCGTGGCGCCGATGCCGCCGGTCGAGAACACGATGTCGCCCGAGGCGAAGGCGCGCATGAGGGCCGCGGTGATCCGCGTGGGCTCGTCGCCCACGTACTCGGCCCAGCCCAGCTGCAGGCCGCGCGCGGCCAGCAGCTCGATGACCTTGGCCATGTGCTTGTCGGCCCGCTTGCCGGAAAGGATCTCGTCGCCGACGACGATGAGACCGAATGCGCGTGTCATGGAGAACTCCATTGAGAAAGAGCGGCCTTGTTGGCCTCGGTGGCTTCGGCCGCCTCGAGCGTCTGCTGCGCGTCGCCGCTGCCAGCCGCGGGCTGCTGCGCCGCGCGCTGGGCGCGCAGCTGGGTCAGGGCGTCGAGGCAGTAGTGGGCGAACCAGAGCGCAGAGAAGGCGAAGACCAGCGTGTAGATCCAGATGGCGATCGGCACCAGCACGAAGAAGGCGGCGGCGAACAGCAGGCCCGAGGCCCACACGATGCTCGGCGCGGCGCCCAGGTAGCCGCACAGCACGCCGATGCACAGCAGCGGCAGCCGGTGGGCGCGCAGCAGCGCGGCGCGTTCCTCGGGGCTGGCGTGCTCGGCCAGCGCGTCGAAGCTCATCACGCGGTAGGTGAGCCAGCCCCAGATCAGCGGCGGCAGGATCAGCACCAGCGGCGGAATGAGCCACAGCGGCATCGACACCACCAGCGCGATCAGCGCCAGCACGGTGGCGCCGAGCGAGCGCAGCACGCTGCCGAAGAAGGAGGCGCCCTTCTTCTGCTCCAGCGTGGGAAAGCGCCGTTCGGCCACGAGCTTGGTGAGCGCCGGCGCCATGAAGCCGGCCACGATGAGCAGCGACAGCACGACGATCAGCGGCGTGACGCCGAACACCACCACCAGCGGCGCCAGCGCGGCCGTGACGTCGCTCGAGAAGAGGCGCCCGATCCAGGCCCAGAAGCTGGACAGCAGCGGCCAGGCGTCGAGGGCCTCGCGCGTCCAGGCGACGGCCGCGTCCCAGTAGAAGTAGCCGAGCCCCGCGGCCAGCAGCACCATGAGCGCCAGCGGCAGGAGCGACAGCACGATCACGCGCGGGAGCATGCAATAGGCCACCGCGCGCCAGAAGGAGTCGAGGAGCAGGCGCATGAGGTTCGAGGATAGCGCAAGGCCCCGGCCCGCCAGCCGCCGGGCCCGCGAGTGGATCAGGCGCGGCCGAACAGCCGCTTCAACCCCAGCCACTGCTGCGACCAGAAGCCCTGGCCGTAGTCGCGCGGCCGGCCGTCGGCGCCGGGCTCGACCTGGTCGCGGATGCCGGTCGGGTCGTAGCGGTTCTCGAAGTTGGCGGTGCGAAAGAGCATGTCCCACCAGGGCAGCAGCACGCCGAAGTTGTGGCCACCCAGCGTGCTCCGGCCGTGCGATTCGTGGCCCAGCCCGATGCTGTGGTGCAGCCGGTGAAAGCGCGGGCTGACCCACAGCCGCTCGCCGATGGCCCCGAAGCTCAGCCGCAGGTTGGCGTGCTGCAGGCTCTCGCTGAGCTGGGTGAAGGCCACGACGGCAATGAACTGGCCCGGCGCCACGCCGATCAGCTGCGCCACGATGACGATGAGCGTGTCGTGGATGACGTCGTCCAGCAGGTGGTTGCGGTCATCGCTCCACATCGTCATCTGGCGCTGCGAGTGGTGCAGCGAATGCAGGCTCCACCACCAGTTGAACTGGTGCTGGCCGCGGTGGATCCAGTAGCCGACAAAGTCGAGCACCACGAGGTAAATGGCAAAAGCCACCCACGGCACGTCGGTCACGCCGGGCCAGGCCTCGTCCAGGTGGAAGGTGCCCCACCCTGCCATGCGCAGGCTGCCGAGCAGGTCGTCGAACAGGGGCTGCAGCGTGAAAAACAGCGCCAGCCGGAACAGGCCCAGCCGGTGGATCAGCGTGTAGAGCACGTCGATGCGGATCGCGCGGCGGTCGGTCACGGCCTCGACCGCGCGCCAGCGCTGCAGCGGGCCGATCACGGCCAAGAGCACGAGGATCTGGACCACGCCGACCAGCAGCCAGCCGGTGGCGTCGAAGGCGTCCTCGGCCCAGCCGCCCAGGCCGATGGCGTACACCAGCGGCTGCACGGCGGTCTCGAAGAGCCAGCCCTGCATGGCGGAAAAAACGTCGGTCAACCAGTCGATCACGGCGAAAACTCAGGATTCAAGGGTGGGAGGCGATCCAGGCGCGGTAGTCCGGGTGCTGGCGCAGCGTCCGAAAACAGAAGCCCTTGGCCTTCAGGCCGACGATGAGTGGCTCGAGGTTGGCGGGCGCCCACGGGTCCTTGCGCGACCAGATGCCCAGGTGCGCCAGCAGGATGTCGCCGGGGCGGATGCCCGCGAGCGCCTGGGCCAGCAGCTTCTGGTTGCTGAAGGCCTCGCTGGGCAGCTCGTCGCCCAGGAAGCCGGCGGGCGACCAGCCCACGTGCGCATAACCGCAGTCTTTGGCGGCCGCCAGCAGCGCGGGCGAGGTCTTCCCGCCCGGCGCGCGGTACAGCGGCAGCGGCTTCTTGCCGGTGATGGCGGCCAGCCGGTCGGACGACTTGCGGATGTCGGCGCAGTACTGGGCCGCGCTCCAGACCGACTCCTTGCCGGTCTGCGGGCCGGCCGACGGCTTGATGCGAAAGCTGGGCGGCGTGCCCTTGACGTCGCCGCGCCAGTAGGCGTGGTCGTAGGTGTGCGAGCCGAACTCGTGGCCCTCGGCCGCCCTCGCCTTCCACCACGGCGCCCAGTGGTCGTCCAGGCTGTCGCCGTCGGTCTGGGTGCGCTCGGCGGCGGCGAACAAGGTGACGCGCACGTCCTGGCGCTTGAGCACGTCGGCCACCAGCGGGGCGATGCCCATGTGGCCCGTGTCCAGCGTCAGGTAGACCGGCTTGTCGCAGGCGGCGGCTTCCTGGGCACCGGCCGCCGGCACGGTGGCGCAGGCCAGCGCCGCGACGGCGAAGGCCACGCCGGCGGTGCGAAAACTGCGCACGCGCTCAGATGCGCTTGGCATGGTCGAGGGTCCAGACGCCGTGCGGCGAGCGGCCGACGTTGATCTGCCGCACGACCTTCTGGCTCGCGAGATCGACCACCGTGAGCTTCTTGGCCCAGCGCGAGGTCACGTACAGCGTCTTGCCGTCGGCCGACACGTCCATGCAGTCGGGGCCGCCGGGCACGTTGTAGTTGGCGACGACCTTCAGCGTGGTCAGGTCGATGCGGCTGATGGTGTTGGCGACCCGGTTGCTCACGAACACGGTCTTGCCGTCGCCGGCCGAGCGGAAGGCGTGGGCGCCCTTGCCGGTAGGGATCTTGCCGACCAGCTTGGGCTGGGCGCCGGCCACGTCGAACACCTGCACGCCGTCGCTGCCGGTGAGGCCCACGAGCAGCGTCTTGTCGTTGTGGGCGCCGAAGATGTCGGCGGGCATGGCGCCGGTGGCCATGCGCCAGCGGATGGTCTGCGTCGGCAGGTCGACCGCGATCAGCTCGTCGCTGTCCTGCATGGTGACGTAGGCCACGGTGCTGGTGTTGTCGATCCAGATGTGGCTGGGCGTCTTGCCGGTGGCGATGCGCTTGACCAGCTTCAGGTCCTTGCCGTCCCAGCGGTACACGTCGACGTGGTTCAGGCGGTTGGCCGCCGTGACGAACCACTTCATGTCGCGCGAGAACTGCAGCTGGTAGGGATCGATGATGCCGTACACCACGCGCTGCACCTCGGCCGTGCGCGGGTCCAGGAAGGTGAGCGAATCGCCCGCCGAATTGGCCACGATGACCGACTTCTCGTCGGGCGTCATGTAGATGTGGTGCGGCTCCTTGCCGGTGGGAATGCGCTGCTTCTCGGTCCAGTCGACCGGGTTGATCACGCTCACGCTGGCGTCCAGCGAATTGAGCACAAAAACCGGTGGAGGGGCCGGCGGCGCCGCCGCGGCGGGGAGGGTCACCAGGGCTGTCAGGCACAGGCAGGACAGCAGGAAGGCCGCGATGCGGCCGTTCGGGCGGGCAGGGAGTCGCAAGGGAAGGTTCCGGGAGAGGGTTAACAATCTTAACGGTCGAACCCGACAAACAGCTGACCGCCGACGCCCCTCACCCGCTGTTGCGCGCGGCGCCTTGACCTATGTCAAGCGGCCCGGGGCACCGGCGCGCGCAGCTGGGCCACCTGCTCGGCCGTGAGCCAGCGCCATTGCCCCGGCGCCAGGTCGTCCGGCAGCGCCAGGCCGCCGATGCGCGAGCGGTGCAGCCCCTCGACCCGGTTGCCGACCGCGGCCAGCATGCGCTTGACCTGGTGGTACTTGCCCTCGGTGAGCGTGAGCCGCAGGTGCAGCGGGCTGTCGGACTCGCAGGCGGCCGCGCGCACGGGCTTCGGATCGTCGTCGAGCACCACGCCGGCCAGCAGCTTGGCGATCTGCGCCTCGTCGATCGGGTGCTTGGCCGTCACCTCGTAGACCTTGGGCACGTGGTGCTTGGGCGAGCCCATCTTGTGGATGAACTGGCCGTCGTCGGTCAGCAGCAGCAGGCCGGTCGTGTCCTGGTCGAGCCGGCCGATGGCCTGCACGCCCTGCACCGCACCCTTGTTGGGGCGCAGGCGCAGCGGCGACGGCAGCAGCGTGTAGATGCTCGGGTAGGTCGAGGGCTTCTGCGAGCACTCGGTGCCGGCCGGCTTGTGCAGCATCAGGTAGGCCTTCTCGTGGCAGGCCCACTCGGCGCCCTGCACGGTGAACCGCAGGCCTTCGGGGTCGAGGTCGGCGAAGGGGTCGGTCACGGCCGCGCCGGCGATGCTCACGTGGCCTTGCTGGACCAGGCCCGCGCACACGCGGCGGGTGCCGAAGCCCTGGGTATAGAGGATGTCTTGCAGATGCATGAAAAATGAAAAAAGCGGCCGTGCCGACAGGGGCACGACCGCCTTCAAGTGTGCCGCAGGTTCAGTAGCCCGCTGCCAGGCCCGTGTTGCGGCGCGGATCGTTGGCGCCGTAGAAGCGGTTCGCGCCCACCGGCTTGCCGCCCAGCGAGGGCGCGCCGACGATGATCGCCGCCAGGTGGTTGGCCGGCTGCGGCACGCCCAGGTTGTGGCCCATGTCGGTCAGGATCTTGCGGGTGTCGGGGCTGATCGCGAAGGTCTCGACGTTGGTCACGTCGGGCAGCCATTGCTGGTGGAAGCGCGGCGCATCGACGGCTTCCTGCACGTTCATGCCGTAGTCGACCACGTTCAGGATGGTGTGCAGCACGGCCGTGATGATGCGGCTGCCGCCGGGCGTGCCGACCACGAACACGGGCTTGCCGTCTTTCGACACGATGGTCGGGCTCATCGAGCTCAGCGGGCGCTTGCCCGGGGCGATGGCGTTGGCCTCACCCTGCACCAGGCCGTACATGTTGGGCACGCCGATCTTGGAGGTGAAGTCGTCCATCTCGTTGTTCAGCAGCACGCCGGTCTTGTCGGCCGTGACCTTGGCGCCGAACCAGTCGTTCAGCGTGTAGGTGACCGAGACCGCGTTGCCCCACTTGTCGGTGATCGAGTAGTGGGTGGTGTTGCTGCCTTCATGCGGCGCCACGCCGGGCTTGATATCCTTGGAGACGCCGGCCTTCTTGGGGTCGATGGCGGCGCGGATCTTGGCGGCATAGCCCTTGTCGAGCAGGCGGTCGAGCGGGTTCTTCACGAAGTCGGGGTCGCCCAGGTAGCTGTTGCGGTCCACGTAGGCGTGGCGCATGGCTTCGATCTGGTAGTGCACAGACTCCGCCGAACGGAAGCCCAGGTCCTTGAGCGGATAGCCCTCCAGGATGTTGAGCATCTCGCAGATGATCACGCCGCCCGAACTCGGCGGGGGCGCCGACACCACGCGGTAGCCACGGTAGTCGCACTCGACCGGCGCGAGTTCGCGCGTCTTGTACTGGTCGAGGTCGGCCTGCGTGATGATGCCCTTGCCGGCCTGGCTCGATGCCACGATGGCTTTGCCGACCCAGCCCTTGTAGAAGCCGTCGGTGCCCTTGGCGCTGATTTCCTTCAGCGTCTTGGCCAGGTCTTTCTGCACCAGCTTCTGGCCGACCGCGAAGGGCTCGCCCTTGTTCAGGAAGATGGCGCCGGAGACCGGGTCTTTCTTGAAGTCGTTGGTGGCGGTGAGCAGCATGTCGATGTCGCCCTGCTCCAGCGCGAAGCCCTTGTCGGCCAGCTGGACCGAGGGGGCGATGAGGTCGGCGCGCTTCATCGTGCCGTACTTTTCGCGCGCGTATTCCATGCCCGACACCGAGCCCGGCACGCCGACGGCGAGGTGGCCGTGGGTGCTCAGACCCTTGACGACGTTGCCATCTTTGTCGAGGTACATGTTGGCCGTGGCGGCCAGCGGGGCCTTCTCGCGGAAGTCGAGGAAGGTCTTGCGGCCGTCGGCCAGCTGCACGGTCATGAAGCCGCCGCCGCCCAGGTTGCCGGCGGCCGGGTACACCACCGCCAGCGCATAGCCGACGGCCACGGCCGCATCGACCGCGTTGCCGCCGCGCTTGAGCACATCGACGCCGACCTTGCTGGCCAGGTGCTGCGCGCTCACGACCATGCCGTGTTCGGCCGCCACCGGCGCCTGCGACGCGGCCTGCGCGCCGCCGGCCGCCGCCAGGGTGAGCGCGGCCGCGACGGCGGCGCGCAGGGTGGGGGTCCACTTGAAGTGCTGCATGGAAAAGTCTCCTCTGTGCGTTGGATGAAGAATGAGGGAGGGGTGAATGGTGTGGGCCTTCAGGCCGTAAGCAGCGCCTTGCGCCGCAGGCTTTGCAGCGCCTGCGCGACCTGCTCCTGCGCGAACGCGTGCAGCGCCGACGGGTCGGTGAGCGGCTGGTCGTCCTTGAGGAAGCGCAGGCGTTCGGCGCGCACCTCGTCGAGCAGGAAGGCGGCCAGCGCCTCGTGCGTGTGCGCCCCGTCGAGCAGCGGCAGCAGGCTGCGTTCGAGCACCGTGAGCGACACCGGCTCGTGCCACTGGTTGCAGAGCACGGCCGTCGCCTGCGACGCGGGCATGCCGGCCAGCGCACGGCGCACCGGCGCCAGCACCAGCGGCAGCGCGGACACGGCAGAAGCCGCCGGCACCGGCGTGCGGCGGATGCGCAGCGCGCCGAGGATCAGCAGCTCCTCGAGCATGGCGAGCACGATGGGCTCGACGGCCGCGCGCGGCTCGCCAGTGAGCGTCACCACCGCGGCCAGCAGGGCCTCGGTCGACATCGAACACGGATAGCTCGCGTCAAGCGCCTGCGCCACCGCCTTGTGCGCCGGCAGCCGCAACGTGACCTTCAGGTCGCGCAGCGCGGTGCAGGGCTGCTCGCGGGTGTCGATGGTGAGCGCATCTCCGCGATCGACGCGGAAGATGCCGGCGAATTCCAGCGCGCGCAGGCGGGGAACCTCGAGCCGGTAGCGGATGTTCGCGGCATTGCCCTGCTTCACCAGCAGCGTCTGGCGGAAGGTGCGGTTGACGAGGAAGTCGAGGTACTGCTCCATCATCACCTGGCTGCCGCCGCACTCGCGCAGCAGCGGGTCGCGCACCTTCTCGCCGTAGTTCTGCACGAACATGGTCGAGGGCTCGGCGTCGCACAGGTAGGCCAGCCCGCGTGCCTCGGCGCGCGCGACGAACTCCTTGAAGTAGCAGGGCTCGTTGCAGGGCTCGAGGAACTCGTGCAGCAGGTAGTAGTTGCCGGAGTTGCGCACGATCGGCATCGTCTCTTCGAGCGTCTTGCGCAGCACGCTGTCGGGCCGGGCCGACTGCTCGAGGAACTCGAGCATGCCGCGCGCGTACGACAGTTTTTCTTCGGGCGTGTCGCGCGGGCCGCCGCGCAAAATCATCGCGTCGCGCACGATCTCGCGCGCCTTCCAGCCCGGGTACACGTTGTAGCTCACGTACACCACACCGCCCGGCGCCAGGTTCTCGGCGCACACGCGCAGGATCGCGTCCTGCACCGGCCCCGGCACCCAGCTGTAGACGCCGTGGCAGACGATGTAGTCGAACAGGCCAAACGAGGCGTCGATGTCGGCGATGTTGAAGGCCTTGAGCTCGATGTTCGACAGCCCCGCCTGATCGAGCGCCGCGGCGCCCTGCGCCACCTGCACGCGCGACAGGTCGACCCCTACCGCTTGGGCTTGCGGGTGACGCGCCGCGAACGGAATCAGGTTGCCGCCGGCGGCGCAGCCCAGCTCGAGCACGCGCGCCTTGTGCGGCGGCGGCGCCTCGAGCCCGAACAGGAAGGCCAGGGCTTCCAGGTGCTCCACGGCGGACTGGGGAAACGGGTGCGAGTCGTAGGGCACCGCATCGTAGTAACTGGTGAGCGTGGAAGTCAGAGAGTCCGGCACGAACGTCCTTTGGGGATCGGAAGGGGCTGCAGCAGTGCTCGCAGACTATAGCCCCGTGCCCTCGCAAAAAGAAGCCGGCGCGGGCCGACCCGCCCTGCCCTGGCCGTAGGCTCATGCGCTTGCACGACCTCTTTAGAATGGCCCGATGAACTGGCGCATCACACTGTTTCCCCTGGCTTTGGTCATTGCCGGCTGCTCGACGCCGCCCAACCAGATCGTTCCCTTCCGCGACGGTGTGCTGCGTGCCATGACCTACACCCAGGCCTCGGACTACTGCAGCGCCAAGAGCCAGGAGCCGAAGTGGCTCGGCAAGGCACCGGCCGAATCCGGCGTGCTGTTCCAGTGCCAGTAAGCCACCTCATCACGCAGGGCTGACGCCCGGCCGCACCGCTCAGGCGTCGATGTCGATGAGCGCCGACCCGCTCTCGCGGTCGCAGGTCTTGCGCAGGTAGCCCGGCGACTCGACCATTTCATGGCGAGGCGTGTTCTTCCGTTCAAGGCATCATCGTGGGGAGTTCTGCCTGCAGTCCTCGGCGGTGCCCCGGCAGTCGTCCTGGCGCGAGGGCGCTCCGGGGTCGTCCACGCGGGGCTTGTCTTCGCTGGCCCGCTTCGCGTCCGCCGGTGGCTTTTTCACCATGCCGGGGTCGCGGTCGGGCGGCGCGGGCTTCACCAGCCGCGGATGGCCATGGGGCGGCGGCTTCACGAGGAGCTCGGGGTCGGGGCCAGGTTGCGCTTGCGGCTTGACCGGCGGTGGCGGCGGCTTGTCGGCCGACTGCGCGGCAGCCGGCCCGGCGACGAGCGCCGCGACGCCCAAGACCCCGATGACGAGGCTTCCGGCAAACATCGATTTCGTTGGATTGCGCATGGCGTTCACCCATTGCCCGAAGGTTTCACCGGGGCGCTCCCGGCGGTGTAGGCCTCTTTCGCCAATGACCGCAAGTCGGCGTCGCGGTGCCTGCGACGCTGGCGCAGCCGCCGGGCGATGGCAGTAGGGATGGCGCGCTCAGCCCGCCAGGCTGACGCGCACCACGCACGCCGGCGGCACCAGAATTTCGTCGCAGTTCGGCCCGGCCCCGCCGCGGTCGATCACCACGAAGCTGGCCGGCTGCTGCGTGACCACCAGCGGGTGGTGCCAGACCCCGCGCGCATAGTTCACGCCCTGCCGCCCGTCGGTGACGAAGGCGCGGATGTCTTCCACGCGCACCGTGTCGCCCGCCGGTGCCACCACCACGAGAAAGCGGCTGCCGTCCATCGGCACGAAGGCCTGGCTGCCCAGCGGGTGGCGCTCCAGCATGCCCACCTGCAGCGGCATCGCGTAGGGCTGCGTCTCGAAGATGTTCACCAGCACGCGGCTGTCGCCGGGGCCCGGGTCCACGCGCGCCAGGTCGTGAAAGCGCGTGGTCATGCCCGCGTTGATCGGCATCGACCGTGCGTGCGCGCTCTCGATGACGTCGCCGAACGCGGCGAATGCCTCGCGTGTCAGCGGCTGCGCAACGAGCGCGAGCGCTGCGGGCGTGCCCGGCGCCGGGGGCAGGAAGGTGGGGCTGGCAATCGTCAACAGAAACTCCTCGGCTTTTGGTCCAACTGGTATTACCAGTATCCTTGCGATGCATCCACTCAGTCAATCTCCCGGCGTCAGGGAAATCGCTAGTGTCCAATGGCGCATGAGGCCTTAAGGTCTCGGTCGCGTTAAATCATACCGGTAATACCAGTTAATCCACCCCATCGACGCCTTCGAGGACCGCCATGTCAACCACCACCCTTCATGCGCCGCTGCAGCCGGCCACCACCTCTGCTGCAGCGGAGAACGCGCTCTACAAGAAAGTGGCATGGCGACTCATGCCCTTCCTGATGCTCTGCTACGTGGCCGCCTACCTGGACCGCGTGAACGTCGGCTTCGCCAAGCTGAACATGCTCAGCGACCTGCAGTTCAGCGAAGCCATGTACGGGCTGGGCGCGGGGCTGTTCTTCATCGGCTACTTCTTCTTCGAGGTGCCGAGCAACTTGCTGATGCACCGCATCGGCGCCAAGGCCACCATCTCGCGCATCATGATCACGTGGAGCCTGATCTCGGCCGCGATGATGTTCGTGACCACGCCCACGCAGTTCTACGTGCTGCGCTTCCTGCTCGGGGCGGCCGAGGCCGGCTTCTACCCGGGAATGATCCTGTACCTCACCTACTGGTTTCCCTCGCACCGCCGCGCCAAGATGGTGGCGGTGTTCATGTGCGCGATTCCGGTGTCGGGCGTGCTGGGCGGACCGCTGTCGGGCCTGATCATGGACGCCATGCACGGCATGGGCGGGCTGCGCGGCTGGCAGTGGCTGTTCCTCATCGAGGCGCTGCCTTCGCTGGTGATCGGCCTGCTGGTCATCGTGTACCTCGACAACAGCATCCAGGGCGCACGCTGGCTCACGGCCGAAGAAAAGGCCGTGCTCGCACGCAACATCGCCGCCGAGAACGCCACCAAGGGCGGCACCAGCCACATGACGCTGCGCGCGCTGTTTGCCGACCGCCGCATCGTGAAGATGGCGCTGATCTGCTTTTGCACGGTGATGGGCCAGTACGGCCTGACCTTCTGGCTGCCCACGCTGGTGCGCCAGTCGGGCGTGTCGGGCGCGTTCAACATCGGGCTGCTCACCGCCATTCCCTTCGCCGTGGCGATCGTCTCGATGCTGCTGGTGAGCCGCAGCTCCGACCGCATGCGCGAACGCCGCTGGCACCTGATCGTGCCCTTCTGCTGCGGCGCGCTGGGCTTGACGCTGAGCGCTATCTTCAGCAACAACGTGTACCTCTCGCTGGCCGCATTGGCCCTGGCCGCGGGCGGCAGCCTGGCGACCTCGCCGCTGTTCTGGAGCCTGCCGACGGCCATTTTGTCGAGCGCGGGCGCGGCGGCGGGCATTGCGCTCATCAACTCCTTCGCCAACCTGGCGGGCTTCGTGAGCCCCTACATGATCGGCCTGATCAAGGACGCCACGAAGAGCACCGACATCGCGTTGTTCGTGCTGGCCGGCGTGCTTCTGTTCGGCGCCTTCCTCACCTGGACGGTGCCGGCCAAGCTGGTCAACAAGTAGGGAAGGCCCCGGGATGCGGCCACAGTAAGATTTCCAGCTCCCGCCACTGCCGCACTTCGCACCGAAAACCACCCATGCTCGCCTCCCCTGCCGTCGCCGCCACCGCCGCCCGCCTGATCCAGCAGCGGATCGCGGACGGCACCTACGCGGCCGGCGGGCTGCTGCCTTCGCAGCGCGACCTGGCCGAGCAGCTCGGCATCAGCCGCACCTCGCTGCGCGAGGCGCTGTCGACGCTGCAGGGCACGGGCCTGGTCATTCCGCGTCCCGGCAAGGGCATGTACGTGGCCGAGGACGGCGCACAAACGCCGGCCGCCTCCCCGGCCTGGAAGTTCGCCACCTCGCATTCGCTGCAGGACGTTTATCAACTGCGCTTCGCGGTCGAGAACTTCACCGCGCGGCTGGCCTGCCTGGTCATCGAGGCGGACGACCTGGCGGCGCTGCGCGCCAATGCACAGGCGATGCGCGCATGCATCGACGCCAGCGACTTCACGCAGGCCACGCAGCTCGACTTCGACTTCCACATGCAGATCATCGGCATCGCGGGCAACCAGGCCATCGCCGAGATCCTGCGCAACAGCGCCGAGGTGATGCAGGAGAGCCAGCGCCTGCCCTTCTACAAGCGCGGCGCGCGCCATGCCACCTACGACGAGCACATGGCGATCATCGAGGCGCTGGCGCAAGGCAACCCGGCGCTGGCGCAGCAGGCGATGACGCAGCACATCGTGCAGGCCGCGCAGCGCGCGGGCGTGCACTTTCCGACGGGGCTCGAGGCGGCTTCGGCAGCGACCTGAACCTTCAGGTCCACGTGTCGACGACGATGCGCAGCACCTCGACGCGCTCGGGCAGCTCGATCAGGAACTCCGCATCGCGCGGCAGGTGATGCACCCCATTCGGGTCGCCGCCGGTGAACGCGCTCATCGCGGCCACGTCGGGCCAGTAGGAGGTCGTGACGAACTCGGTCTCGGTGGCGCGGTCTTCCCGGAACAGCTGCACCGCGAGCGCCGTCTTGCGCAACGGCGGAATGCCTTCAGCCAGCAGGTAGCGTTCGTAGGCCTCCGCGCGATCGGGCGTGACGCGGCCGCGCCAGATGCGCGCGATGGTGGCGACGCTCATACCGGCACGCCTTCGATCGTCCGGGTGGATGCAGACGCCGGCACCGGCAGGTGCCGCCCCAGGAAATCGCGCAGCGGCGGCAGCACCTCGGCCAGGTGCGTCTCGAGCAGCCAGTGGCCCCCGTCGTCGAACGCGTGGAACTGGGCGTCGGGCAGGTCCCGCAGGTAGGCGCGGCCGGCCTCGATCGGCATGTAGCCGTCCTGCGGACCCCACAGGATCAGCGTGGGCGGGCGGTACGTGCGCAGGTAGTCCTGGTAGCGCGGGAACCACCGCAGGTTCTCCTTCAGGCCCTTCATGAGACCGAGCGCAATGCCGCGCCGCGCGGGCGTGTCCATCAACGGCCAGTGAAGGCGCCAGAGATCGGGTGCGAGCCGCGGGGCCACGCGCGACGACACCTCGCCGATGAACTCGTCGCGAAAGCCTTCTTCGCTCACGGCGCGCTCCAGCACCGCGAGATGGGCCTCGCTCGGGTCGTTCCAGTACGCCCGGATCGCCGCGTACTTCGGCCCCAGCGTGTCTTCGTAGATGTCGCCGTTCTGGACGATCAGCGCCGTCACCCGCCCGGCCCGCCGCATCGCATGGCGCAGGCCGATCTGCGAACCGTAGTCGTGCAGGTACAGCGCGTAACGGCGCAGCGCGAGCGCGGCGGTGAAGCGGTCGAGGAAATGCGCGTAGCCATCGAAATCGAACACAAAGTTCTCCTCGGGCGTGCCGCTGTAGCCGAAGCCCGGAAAATCGGGCGCCACCACGCGCCAGCGGTCCGCCAGCGCCGGCATCAGCGCGCGGTACTGGAACGAAGAACACGGATAGCCGTGCAGCAACAACAGCACCGGGGCACCCACCGGACCGGCCGCGCGATAGAAGACCTCGACGCCATCGATCTGCACCGTGCGGTGCGTGACGGCGGTCGTGCCGGCCGCGTCGTTCTTTCGGGGGTTCGCATTGGCCATCTCGGCTCCTTGAGACATGCAAAGAAACAGAGGTGTCTTTGTCGCCCCCGGCGCGGGGCCCGCATGTGGGAAAGGACCGACCCTGGGTGTCGTCCAGGCCGCGCGCGCCCTGCGGCGGGCACGCTGCAGGGCGACATAGGCAACCTGGCCATCCCGTCGGCCGATCGGCCTTGGCAGCACCGGCCGGACGGTCGCCCCGCGGCTGAACATGAAACTTTGGCTCACTGGCCGTCAAACCGCAGTCCAAAGCTTTCACTGCAGCGCGGTGCGCAGGACAATGGGGCGTTGATGGTGGTCGGAGGCGCCGCCTCCGATCCTGTCGGCATCGCACTTTCAGGACAACACACGTCGCGTCATGGAACAACGGCTGGAATGGGCCCTCGCGGCCTGCTCACGCATCCTTCGACCCGTGGTGAAGCTCGCCCTCGCGATGGGGGTCAAGCACCCCCACCTGGAGGAGTTGCTGCGTGACCTGCTGATCGAGGAGGCGCAGCACTCCTGGCGCAGCCAGGGCGTTCCCAAGCCCAACCTGAGCCAGTTGTCGGTCACCACCGGCCTGAACCGCAAGGCCGTGACCGCCAAGGTCCGCTCCACCGTCGACCCCCTGCCCCACACCGAACTCTCGGCCGCAGCCAAGACCTTCACGCTGTGGCTGCAGATGCTGACCGAAGACGCTTCGTTCCGGCGCCTGCCCGTCACCTCGGGCCACACGGCGCCCTCGTTCGAGGCGGTCGCCCGCCTGAGCAGCCGCGGCAACGTGCACCACCGCACCATCCTCGACGAGCTGATCCGGTTGAACATGGTGACTGAAAACGAGGGCATGGCCGAACTCACCGCCGACGGTTTCGTGCCCGTGCAGGACCTGCAATCGATGCTGGCCTTCCTGGGCGACAACGGCCGGGACCACCTGCTGGCGGCCGTCGCCAACACGCTGGGCGAGCAGCCCCGCATGCTCGAGCGCGCGGTGTACGCGCGCGGGCTGTCGCTCAACGATTGCGAACAGATCCACCGCCTGGTGCGCGACCGCTGGTCCGCCCTGCACCACGAGCTCGCGCAGGAAATGGCACAGGCGGTCAGCCGCGCGCCGGCCCGCGCCGAAGGACGAATCCGTGTCGGCATCTACACGTACTACGAGGACGAGGGCACGCCGCCCCCGCCCGCGTCCTCTGAAAGCGAGCGCCCCTCATGAGCACGATCCAAACACCCCGCCGCCTCCTGCTGGGCCTGTTCTGCGCCGGCCTCATGGCCCTGTTGATGTCCTGCGGAGGCGGCGGTGGTGCCTCGACCGGGAACCTGGGCCTGGGCACCGGCACTGCGATCGGCGGTGACAGCCCCGGCGGCGCGGGCACGGGCACAGGCGGGGATGGGACCGGGTCCGGCTCGGGCAACGCCGGCACGGGCGGCTCCGGCGACACCGCCAACAACGGCAACACCGACGGCTCCGGTGTCGGCTCGGGCGGCACCGGCGTGACCGCGGACGCCGCCGGCATCGGCGCAGCGGACGGCCTGGGCAGCATCATCCTGAACGGCCTGCGCTACACCACGGACACGGCCACCATCACCGTCGAGGACGCCACCGAACTCCAGATCGGCATGAGCGCGCGGGTCGCCGGCAAGGTCGACCCCGACTTCACCCGCGGCATCGCGACGCAGGTCGTGTCGGGGGCCGAACTGCGCGGCGCCGTCTCACGCATCGACGTGGGTGCCGGCAGCTTCGTCGTCATGGGCATCAACGTGACCATCGATGCGGCCACGGTCTGGGCCGACGCGAACGGGCTTGCCGACGTGGCCGATGGCAGCCTCGTCCAGGTGTGGGGCCTGCCCGGTGCGCCGGGAACGCTGCGCGCCACCCGCGTGCAGACCGCACCCACGCTGACCGCCCCGCTGGTCACGGGCGCCATCCAGAACCTCAACACGACGAACCAGACCTTCATGCTCGGCCAGCTGACGGTCAGCTATGGCGGCGCCAGCTTCGCGGGCATCGACGCCTCGTCGCTGGCCAACGGTGTCATCGTGCGCGCCCGTGGCACGGTCGCGCCGACCGGCAACGCGTTCACGGCGACCCAGGTGCAGGGCTGGTACGCGATACCGACGAGCAACGGCATCGCACTGCAACTGGCGGGGGACATCACCGACTTCGTCTCGCGCGGCGCCTTCAAGGTGCTGGGCACGCCGGTGGACGCCACCAACGCGCAGATCACGGGCGGCCCCGTCGGTTCGCTCGGCAACGGCGTGAAGGTCGAGGTCGACGGCTTCATGTCCGGCGGGGTGCTGGTCGTCAAGAAGCTGCGCATCCGCCATGTGCCGGGCACGGGCGGGCCGGCCTCGTTCACGCTCATCGGCGCCATCGGCGGCTACGTGTCCCCTGCCAGTTTCAGGGTCCAGGGCCAGCCGGTGGACGCCAGCGGACCGGGTACCACCTTCGAGAACGGTACCGCCGCGAACCTGGCCAACGGCCAGCGCGTGACCGTCGTGGGAGACCGGGTGGTCGACGGCGTTCTCATCGCGCAGCGGGTGACATTCAACCCCTGACCTGAAGCGGCGGCGCAGCGCCCCGCCGCCCGGTCGCATCGCCCGCCCCTTCCGGCGGCAGGCGACGCCGGGCTTTCTCACGCATCCAGCTCGATATCGCCGCATCGCGGCGGGGCCTGCGCGCACGCGGGCCGGATAGCACCTTCGGCCATCTATCTCCAAACCCGTGGCGAAAGTACGAAAAAGGGACTAAAGTGAAAAAATCACATTTCTTACATTGGTGGCTTCCGTGTCTGTTCCCGCGAGTTCAGTGCGACCGTTGCTCCCCGTTGGCATCGCAGGCCCACGCCTGACGGATGCCTCCCTGTGCGGGGCTGCGCATCGGGTGCCTGTTCGTCGCCGGTCCAGCCGGCACCGCTGACATTGCGAGGAGTACCGCATGCCGCTCGTCCTTCTTCTTCGGCTCATGAACAAGCGTTTTCCGGTCATGCTCACGGCGGACGCGGACATCCGGCATGCATCGGTGCTGGTCGCCACCGGACTCATCGAAGCCGAGTTCCATGTCGACAACTTCGGCTACCAGCGGTACGAAAGCGCCCAGGTCTTTGCCATCACGGACGAGGGGCACGCGGAGATCGCCACGCTCTGCGGCAACGGCGCTTCGGTGCATGAAGAACGCCCCGAATGGAGCGTCATGCCGCTCGATTACCTGCGCAGGATCGGCAACTCGACCTTTCCCCTGCACACCGAGGACCCGTCGGAGATCAACTCCGTGGCGGTCCTGGAAGCCGCCGGCATGGTGGAGGCCACCCTCCCCCCGATCTGCCGCGCCCGGCAGAAGCTGCGCCAGGCCACCGTCCTGCGGGTCACGCCCCTGGGACGGACGGCGCTGGTGCCACGGCGGGGCTGAATCCGGGTTCGGGTCGCACGGCGCGCCCGCCCTGGCGCGCCGGGGATCGGTGCGTCCGGCGCGCACGAACACCGCCCCTCGCGTCCCCCTTGCCCCACACCTCCATGAATCGGGTACCCGTTTGCCCTGCGGCTGCCCCCGGCCGAGGGGAAGCGCCTCGTACGGCGATGAAAAAAGCCTGCCCACGACACAATTGAAACCAAGCGCAACAGACGTCACAGATCGCCCACAAGGTTCCTTTCGAGTACCAAAGAAGTAATGTGAAACCTTCACATACACCGCGTTATTGGCACGAAGAAATGAACGCCAGGCTGTTACCACCGAACGTCGGCCCCTGCCGTGCATGAAACAGTTCATGCGAAGGATGTCTTGCCATGCGCGCCCCCGTCTCCGCCCCGAGCCTCGACAGCAGCCTGTCGACGGATGCGCTCATGGCCGCCCGCATGCGGCTGGTGCTGTCGATCTCGGCGGTGCTGGCCATGGCGGTCGATGCAGGGCCCGCCCGGCAACCGGTGGCCAGCGCGGTGTGGCTGGCCTTTTGCGGATACCTCCTGCACAGCGTGCTGGTGCACGCCTGCACGCAGGGGGGCTGGCGCCATGTCCAGGGCAAGGCGGTCCACTGGTCCGACGTGATGTGGTTCACGCTGATCGTCTTCGTGACGGGCGGCGTGCACAGCCTGTTCTTCCTGTTCTATTTCTTCGCCATCCTGACCTCCTCGTTCCGCTGGGGCTTCGAGGAAGGCGCCCGCGTGACGATCGTCTCGGTTGCGTCGTTCGCCGCCTGCGGGCTCGGCACGAGCACGGGCGACGACGCGCCGCAGCTGCTGATGCGCACGACCTTCCTGCTGGCGTTGGGGCACATGATCGTGCACTGGGGCGGCTCCAAGCTCATCCTGCAGCGGCGCCTGGCCCTGCTGGGTGACATCAGCCAGCTGTCGAACCCGCGCTTCGGCGCGGGCCGCACCATCGCCCGCACGATGGAAAAGACGCTGGCCTTCTTCAAGGCCAGCCATTGCATCCTCATGACGCGGGACACCGCCACCGGCAACTGGACCCTGCGCACGCTGCGCAAGGACGACACCTGCGAGCACGTCGGCGTCGAGACGCTCGGCGGCATCGCCGAGTCGCCGCTGATGGCGCTGGAGCATCCGCACACTGTGCTGAGCAACCGCCTGCCCTGGCCCCTGAACCACTTCTTCGCGCGCAGCCACATGCACGGCCCCGGTGCGATCGGCTGGCGCCCCGAGGGCCGCGACGGCGCCAAGCGCAGTGCCGCGGTGGCTGCCATGCTCGAGGCCCGCGCGTTTATCAGCGCCGCGCTGCCGCTGCGCCTGGGCGAGGGGCGCGTGTTCATCTCCTCGCGCAACGGCCACTTCAGCAAGTCCGATGCGCTGTTCCTCGCGCACCTCATGGAACAGATCTTCCCGGTCATCGAGACCATCGAAGTGCTCGACCGCATGGCCTCCGAAGCGGCCGCGACCGAGCGCCTGAAGATCTCGCTGGACCTGCACGACACCGCCGTGCAGCCCTACATCGGGCTGCGCATGGGCCTGTGCGCCCTGCGCAAGAAGGCCGCCGCGGACAACCCGCTGCTCGAGGACCTGGACAAGCTCGCCGAGGTGGCGAGCGGCGTGATCGCCGACCTGCGGCGCTTCGCGGGCGCGGTCAAGGCCGGCCCGGAAAGTTCGTGCGGCCTCGTGCTGCACCAGCTGTACAGCCAGGCCGCCCGCATCCAGGGGCTCTACGGCATCGAGATTTCGGTGAACGTCGAAGGCCACGTGCGCCTGGACGACCGGATGACCGCGGAGGTCCTGCAGATGGTGGGCGAAGGCCTGAACAACATCTGCAAGCACACGCAGGCCCGCCGCGGCAGCGTGCGCATCGGCTGCCGCAATGGCTGCCTGCACCTGCGCATCGAGAACGAAAGCGGCGAAGAGAACTTCGCGCCCTTCCGGCCACGCTCCCTCAGCGACCGCGCAGCGGCGCTCGGAGGCCGCGCGCAGGTCAGCCGGTGCCGCGGCGGCGGCACCGAGGTGCTGATCGAAATCCCCATCTGAGCCCCCAAAGCACGACAACAGTCCGAGGAGTCTCCTCATGCAAACCGAAGCCCATCCCATCGGCGTCCTGCTGGTGGACGATCACCAGACCATGCTGTGGGGCCTGTCCCGGCTGATCGACGGCGAACAGCCGCGCATGAAGGTCGTCGCCACCGCCAGCTGCTGCGAAGAAGCCGTGGCGCGCACGCAGAGCCTGGCCCCCGACGTCATCGTGCTCGACCTCGACCTGGACGGCCATTGCGCCTTGGACATCCTGCCGCAGCTGCTGTCGAACGAGGTCTCGCGCGTGGTCGTGCTGACCGGCGAACGCGAGCAGCGCACGCTGGACCTGGCGGTGCTGCGCGGCGCGCGCGGCGTGATGCGCAAGGACGCCTCGGCCGAGCAGGTGCTCGATGCCATCGAACGCGTGCACCACGGCGAGCTCTGCCTCGACGCCCCGACCATGGGCCGCGTGCTCTCGGAACTCACCTCGGTGAAGAAGCCGCCGAAAGCCGACCCCGAGTCCGTCAGGCAGGCCAGCCTGACCCAGAAGGAGCGCGACATCGTCCGCACCGTGGTGCACGGCAGCGGCGCCTCCAACAAGACCCTGGCCGGGCAGGCCTTCGTCACCGAGCACACGCTGCGCAACCACCTCACGTCGATCTACCAGAAGCTCGGCGTGACGAACCGGCTCGAGCTGTATATCTACGCCGTCAAGCACCACCTCGACGCCATGGCGCACTGACAGCGCCCTGCCCGCCCCGTCCTTCGGGGCGCCCGCTGCGGGCCGCTCAGCGTCGGCTGCCCCTCCGGGACCCGCCATTTCCCCGCTTTTCCGATCACCGCCTGCTGCGATCAGCTGACGTGCGGGAGCGCACCGCACTGGCAGAGGAGAAAAAAGATCCTGCACCGTATTTCGTGCCACCTCAAAGAAATTGAATTTCAATTGAATTTAAAAATCATGATCAAGCGAGAGAGTAAATTCCAAAAATAAAAATCGAATAGCAGACAGTTTGGTTAATAGAAGATTTCATTCAATTCAAATATCATCGGAATTTCAATAATCAAATTATTTCCACGGTTTCAATTGGTTTTTTGAATATTTTATTTCACCAAACACCAAATACCCATTCAAAAATGAATTTCATATTTGATTAATTTCATTCTTTTCAAAATTTCCATGCATAAATAAACCCACTCCACTTTTCAACCGGCATTGCTCACTTGGCGAACAATGCGTCGTTTTTCACGATCAGCCTCAAAAACATAGAAATTAGGTATATCGAACGTCATGGTTCAGGTAGTTCCATTTTGAAACACTCATGTCTTTCCACAAGCAGGAGCAAAAGACCCGCGCAACCGCCCCGTCAAGTTCATAGGATTGCGCAAGCCTCGGACCGAATTGAATTTCAATTAAAACTCACAGAAAACATTCAATTCGGCACTTGTCTTTCATTTTTCTCTTGAAAATTTATGAAACCCCAAACTGCTTTGCCGCCGATGGGGAAAGTGGCCCCGGAGCGCTCGATGGACGACCTTTTCGTCTCCCCGCCCACGCTCGCAACGACCGGCCTGCGTCGCTCACGCCAACCGGGGCAGGCACATGCTTGATCACCGGCTCATCAGCTCTGGCGAGAAGGCCTCCGTCGGCGTCTGCGCGCCCGCCGCGAGGCTGTGGCCGGACTTCCTGATCGGCCAGGAGAAATCGCCGGTGCGCGTGCTGCTCGTCGACGACGACGAGTACATGCGCCGGGTGATCGCCCAGGAGCTGCTGTCGGACCTGCGCATCCAGCTCGAAGGCCAGGCTGACAGCGTTCGCGAGGGACGCCGGCTGCTGGCCACGCACACCTTCGACGTGCTGATGCTCGAGCTGCAGCTGGGCGACGAGATGGGCTTCGAGCTGATCACCGAGGCACGCCGCCTGCACCGCAGCAGCGAGGTCATCGTGATCTCCTCGCTCGAGGACGATGCCCACGTGCTGCGCGCCTTCGAACTGGGTGCCATGGGGTACCTCCTGAAGAACGCCTGGTTGCAAAGCTTCGCCGATGCCGTGCTGCACGTGGTGAACGGCGGAGCCGCGATCACGCCCCGACTCACGCGGCGCCTGCTGCACCGCCTGGACTACCACCCCCGCGAGCCGGTCGCCGACAAGGCGCCGTCGCCGCCGAGACCGCCATCGCGCGACATGACACTGACGCCGCGAGAGAGCGAGGTCCTGCGTTGCGTGGCCTCGGGTTACGTCTCGGCAGAGATCGGCGCCAAGCTCGGCATCACGGGCCAGACCGTCAATGTGCACATCAAGAGCATCTACAAGAAGCTGCATGTGCATTCGCGCGCCCAGGCGGTGAACTTCGCCGTTCACACGGGCCTGATCTGAAGGGCAGCGACCCCATGACCTCGATCGATTGCCCCTTCGCCGCCGGATCGCGCCCCCGCCGCGGGCTCGACAAGCGGCCCTTCGTCCAGGCCATGCTTGTCGCGGCCTGGGCCACGCAGGTCATGTACGCCGACCTGGCGATCGCGACGGAAGCGACGTCGGCCGCCGTTGCGGCGCACGAGAACCCGGATGGCGGCGTTCCGGACGGCGAAGCAGCAAGCGACGCGGCCGTGGTGACGGCCTCTCCCGACGATCCGGCGGCCACAACAGGTGATCCGGATCGTCCCGGCTCCGCCGTCTACAGCCCCTTCGCGAGCCCGCCACACGGCAATGAACGCCCTCCCGCTTTCGCTGCGGCGTCCCAAAAAAGCAATGGCGGCCATGCGGAAATGGCGCTGATCGCCCTGATTTCGGCCGGTGTCGCCGCGGTCGCTGTTTTTTTTTGGCTCTGGCGCGCGTAGTCAGGTTCTCGTCAGTTAATTTGTATGTGAGAAAGTTGCATTCCTGAAGATGGCCTCTCATAATTAGCACCTTCGTTTTCGAAGACAACCAATCGACCACCGGTTGCCGTCCGCTTACAAGCGGCAACGACTTTCGGCGCGCCGACCTAGATTCTTTTTGACAGGATCCATGGTGGGGGTATCGCATGAACAAGTGTCGAATCAAGGTCCGCATGAAATGCGGGCTTCATCTCCATGCCGGCATCGCGCCTGACCGGCATCGCGCAATGGATATTCACTGCACCGTCCCGCTGCGGTGCCTGAGCGGCCGACGACGACCCTAGCCGCTCCCCAGGCGTGACCGCCACCGGGTCGCGCGCTGCATCACTTCCTCGAAAAACCCGCGGCTGGCAATTCCAGGCGCGCGGTCACTCCTGAGCCACGCGACATGAGCCTTTTCGCCATGTAGGCGGGATCGGGGCTGCATTGAAAGTCGTTCGTCTTGAGGAGAATAGAAATGGCCACGCTGATCAGGTCCGATCTCGAATTCATTCTTCAACAAATTCTCATTGCGGAAGCACAAGCAGCGGGAGCGGACCCCGCCAGCCTGGTCCCGAACGCCTTTGCGCCCTTCGGCCTCAGGACGGTCGACGGGTCGTACAACAACCTGATGCCGGGCCAGAGCGAGTTCGGTGCCGCAGACAACCCGTTTCCGCAGCTGGTGCCGCAGACCTACAGCAACGAGCAGGACGACGCCTTCGCAGGGATCACCAACACGGACTACGGCAGCGCCGGGAACGTGGTCGATGCCGACCCGCGGCTGATCAGCAACCTGGTCGCCGACATGACCAGCAACAACCCCGCGGCGGTGAGCGCCTTCGTGGCCGCGGGCCTCGGAACGCTCGACGCAGCCGGCGTCCTGTACGACCTCCAGGGCGTCGTCATTCCCCCCGGCACGCTGCTGGAGATTCCGAACACCAGCCCCGACGAAGGCCTCTCGGCGCCCTTCAATTCATGGTTCACCTTCTTCGGCCAGTTCTTCGACCACGGACTCGACCTGGTCAACAAGAACAGCACCGAGATGATCTTCATGCCGCTGCAGCCGGACGATCCGCTGTTCAGTACGGCCCCCGGCGCCCCGAATTTCATGATCCTTTCGCGCGCCACACGCGACGCGAACGGCGACCAGACCAACCAGACCACGCCCTTCGTCGACCAGAACCAGACCTACACCTCGCATCCCTCGCACCAGGTGTTCCTGCGCGAGTACGTGCTCGACGCCAACGGCCGTCCGGTGGCCACGGGCAGCCTGCTCGATGGCACCGACGGCGGCCTTGCCAACTGGGCCCAGGTCAAGGCGCAGGCGCTGATGCTCGGCATCCAGCTCGACGACGCCGACGTGCTGGACCTGCCCCTGCTGGCGACGGACCAGTTCGGCAAGTTCATTCCCGATCCCGTGACCGGCTTCGCGCAGATCGTGCTGCGCGCCGCCGACGTCGGCGGGCCGCTGGACCCGGACGGCAACGGGCTCGCCTCGGGCACGCCCGGCGCGCCCCTCGACGCCAGCGTGGGCGTTCGCACCGGCCATGCCTTCCTGAACGACATCGCGCATGCCGCGGCGCCCGTGTTCGTGGGCGGCGTGCTGGCGCCCGACAGCGACTCGGCCGTCGGCCTCTCGGAACCCGGCACCTATGACAACGAGCTGCTGGACCGTCACTTCATCACCGGCGACGGCCGCGGCAACGAGAACATCGCCCTGACCTCCGTCCACCACGTCTTCCACTCCGAGCACAACCGGCAGGCCGAAGAGATCAAGGCCACCGTCCTGGCCACCGGCGACGCTGCGTTCATCGCCTCATGGCAGCTGCCCGACGGCTCATGGAACGGCGAGCGCATCTTCCAGGCCGCGCGCTTCGCGACGGAGATGCAGTACCAGCACCTGGTGTTCGAAGAGTTCGCGCGCAAGATGCAGCCGGCCGTCGACGAGTTCCTGGCCGAAACCAACTACCAGACGACGATCAACCCGGCGATCGTCGCCGAGTTCGCACACGCGGTCTTCCGCGTCGGCCACACGATGCTGACCGAGACCGTGGACCGGCTGGACCCCAATTTCCTGTCGAGCGATCTCGCGCTGGTCGATGCCTTCCTCAACCCGATCGGGTTCAACAACGACGGCGCACTGACGCCGGAGCAGGCGGCCGGCGCCATCGTGCGCGGCATGACCCGGCAGGTGGGCAACGAGATCGACGAGTTCGTCACCGACGCGGTGCGCAACCAGCTCCTGGGCCTGCCGCTGGACCTCGCCGCCATCAACATCGCACGCGGCCGGGACACCGGCATTCCCACGCTCAACGAAGCGCGCCGGGAGTTCTACACCTCGACCGCGGACCCGCAGCTCAAGCCCTATACGAGCTGGGTCGACCTCACGCAGCACCTCAAGCATGAAGCCTCCGTCATCAACTTCATTGCGGCGTACGGCACGCATGGCGCGCTGACCGCCGCGGACGTCGACACGATGGCCGAGAAGCGGGCCGTGGCGGCCGCACTCGTCTTCGGCGGCACCGTGGTTCTCAACGCCGGCACAGCCGCGGAGCGCAGCTTCGTTGCAGACGAAGCCGACAGGCTCGCCTTCCTGAACAGCACGGGCATCTACGCGATGGTCGGCGGTGTCACCACCACGGGCGTGGACGACATCGACCTGTGGATCGGCGGCCTGGCCGAAGAGCAGATGCCCTTCGGCGGCCTGCTGGGTTCGACCTTCAACTTCGTCTTCGAGTCGCAGATGGAGGCGCTGCAGAACGGCGACCGCTTCTACTACCTCTCCCGTCTGGCAGGCCTCAACTTCCTCACCGAACTGGAGAACAACACCTTCGCCAAGCTGGTGATGCTCAACACCGACGCCACGCACCTGCCGGCCGACATCTTCTCGACCCCGGGCCTGATCCTCGAGGTCGACCCGCTGCGCCAGTTCACCGGCATCGGCGTGGACGGCCACGGCGACCCGACCGAAGGCGGCACCGAACTCACCCCGCTGGTGATCCGTGACGATCCCACGACCGCGGCCGTGGAGACCACCTACCTGCGCTACACGGGCGACGAACACGTCGTGCTCGGCGGCACCGCCGGCAACGACACCCTGATCGCCAGCATCGGCGACGACACCATCTACGGCGACGGCGGCAACGACCGCATCGAGTCCGGCGACGGCAACGACCAGGTCGAGGGCGGCGCGGGCGACGACATCATCACGGACCGCGGCGGCGACGACGTGCTCAAGGGCAACGAGGGCAACGACGTCATCCACGGCGGCAACGGCGCGAACCTCATCATCGGCGGGGACGGCAGCGACTTCATCATCACCGGCGAGGACGTTTCCGAAGTCTTTGCCGGCCAGGGCAACGACTTCGTCCTGGGCAGCAAGGGCAACCTGCCGACATTCGGCAACGAGGGCCACGACTGGATCGAGCTGGGAACCCAGGACGGCACCACGGGCGACAGCTTCGACCCGCTCGTGCAAGACAGCGTCATCGGCAACGACGTCCTGATCTCCGGCGGCGGTTTCGACGAGCTGATCGGCGAAGGCGGCGACGACATCTTCACCGGCTCCGACGGCGAAGACCACTTTGACGGCGGCTCCGGCTTCGACTGGGCCAGCTACAAGTTCGACAAGTACGGCGTGACCGCCGACATGATCGTCAACGACTTCGTGGTGCCCCCGGTGGTCAACTCGAACGCCGCGATGATGGACCGCTTCGCCTTCACCGAAGGCCTGTCGGGATCGGCTTTCGCCGACTTCCTGCGCGGCGACGACGCCGACGCTGTCGAGATCCTGCAGGCCGGCTGGACCGGCAGCGTGCTCACCAACATCGCGCTGATCGACGGCCTGCAAGGCCTCTTGCCCGCGGGCATGACCTCGTTCGGCGAAGGCAACATCATCCTGGGCGGCGACGGCAGCGACCTCATCGAGGGCCGCGGCGGCAACGACATCATCGACGGCGACGCCTGGCTCAACGTGCGCATCGCCGTCTCGGGCGTGCCCGGCCTCACCAGCGTCGACAGCCTGAAGGAACTGGTGCCGCGCATGCTCTCGGGCGAGATCAACCCGGGCCAGCTCAGCATCGTGCGCGAGATCCTGATGTCCGACAGCGCCGACTACGACACCGCGATGTTCTCCGGGCTGCGCGCCAACTACACCGTCACCACCGGTGCCGATGGCCGCACCACCGTCACCGACAACGTCGGCACCGACGGCACCGACATCCTGCGCAACATCGAGCGGCTGCAGTTCTCCGACACCGTCCAGCTGCTGTCCGGCAGCAACAACGCACCGGGCGGCTCGGTCACGATCAGCGACGACACGCCGCAGATCAACCAGCTCCTGAGCGTGTCGGCCGCCCTCACCGATGCGGACAATCCTGGCGGCGCGGTCACCGGGCCGATCAGCTACACGTGGCAGTACGAGGCCGACCCGGTGCGCGCGCCGGGCGTGTTCCGCGACATCATCGACCTGGGCGGCGGCCAGCCCGCCACGGTGAACGGCACGACCTTCCGGGTCACCGCGCCCTTCGACGGCCTGGCCATCCGGGTGCGGGCCGTCTACCGCGATGCCGACGGCGTGCTGGAAACCGTGTACTCCACGCCCACCGCGGCGGTCACCGGCGTGGCGGCCGTCGTGCCGCCGGCGCCCCCGCCCTCCTCCGCGCTGGTCGACAGCGCGGGCGTGCGCTTCCTGCAGTCCGACCTGCAGTTCATCCTGGAGCAGATCAAGATCTCGGAGCGGCACGCGAGCGGCGAGGCGCTGACCGACATCCTGGACAACGCGCGCGCGCCGCTCGGCCTGCGCACGGTGGACGGCTCCTACAACAACCTGGTGCAGGGCCAGTCCGGCTTTGGCGCCGCGGACCAGGTGTTCCCGCGCCTGGTCGATCCGGTGTTCCGCAACGACCAGGACGGTGACAGCATCAACCTCGGCCCGGGGGGCACGCTCACCAACACGGACTACGGCCCCAGCGGCAATGTGGTGGACGCCGATCCGCGCATCATCAGCAACCTGATCGTCGACATGACGAGCAACAACCCGGCGGCGGTGAGCGCATTCGTCGACGCGGGCCTGGGCACGCTGGTGGACGGTGTCCTGTACGACCTGGACGGCGTGGCGATTCCCGTCGGCACCCTGCTGGTCATTCCGAACACCGCGCCGGACGAAGGCCTGTCGGCACCGTTCAACGCCTTCATGACCTTCTTCGGCCAGTTCTTCGACCACGGCCTGGACCTCGTGGCCAAGGGCGGCAACGGCACCATCTTCGTCCCGCTGCAGCCCGACGATCCGCTCTATGTGTCGGGCAGCAACAGCAACTTCCTGGTGCTGACGCGCGCCACCCAGGTTGCCGGACCCGGCGCCGACGGCGTCATGGGCACCGCGGACGACACCACGCACGAGGCCACGAACCTCACGACGCCTTTCATCGACCAGAACCAGACCTACACGTCGCACCCCTCGCACCAGGTCTTCCTGCGCGCCTATGAGCTCAACGCCGAAGGCAAGCCGGTCGCCACCGGGCGGCTGATCACCAACCGCGACCTCGGTGCCGACGGCCTCTTCGGCACGGCCGACGACATCGAGCTGGGCGGCATGGCCACCTGGGCGGTGGTCAAGGCGCAAGCGCGCGACCTGCTGGGCATCGCGCTGGACAATGCCGACGCGCTCAACCTGCCGCTGCTGGCGGCCGACGAGTACGGCAACTTCATTCCCGACCCGGTGACCGGCTTCGCGCAGATCGTGCTGCAGGCCGGCGGCACGCTGGCCTCGGGCTCGCCGGGCGCGCCGATCGATGCAAGCCTGGCCGTGCGCACGGGCCACGTGTTCCTGGCCGACATCGCCCACACCGCCAACCCGGTGAACAGCCAGGGCGTCGCGCTGACGGCCGATGCCGACGACCAGATCGGCGGCACACCGGCTGCGGGCTTCTACGACGACGAACTGCTCGACGCGCACTACATCGCCGGCGACGGCCGGGTGAACGAAAACATCGCGCTGACCAGCATTCACCATGTGTTCCACGCCGAGCACAACCGGCTGGTCGAGCACACCAAGGCGGTGATCATGGCGTCGGGCGACGCGGCCTTCATTGCCGAATGGCACCTGCCCGATGGCTCGTGGGACGGCGAGCGCCTGTTCCAGGCGGCCCGCTTCGGCACCGAGATGCAGTACCAGCACCTGGTGTTCGAGGAGTTCGCGCGCAAGGTGCAGCCGCAGATCGACATCTTCTTTGCCGCCACCCAGGTCTACGACACCGAGATCGATCCATCGATCGTCGCCGAGTTCGCCCACACGGTGTACCGCTTCGGCCACTCGATGCTGACGGAGACGGTGGACCGCTTCGACGTCGACTTCAACGTGATCGGCGGCACGGCCGACCCCACGCAGCAGCTCGGGCTGATCGAGGCCTTCCTCAATCCGCTCGCGTTCGCCGCCAGCGGCATCACGGCGGATGAAGCGGCGGGCGCGCTCGCGCGCGGCCTCACGCGGCAACAGGGCAACGAGATCGACGAGTTCGTGACCGAGGCCCTGCGCAACAACCTGCTCGGCCTGCCGCTCGACCTGGCGACGATCAACATCGTGCGCGGGCGCGACACCGGCGTGCCGACACTCAACGCCGCGCGGCGCGACTTCTACAGCGTGACCGGCGACAGCCAGCTCAAGCCCTACGCGAACTGGGTCGACTTCATGCAGCACATCAAGCATGAGGCCTCGGTGGTCAACTTCATTGCGGCCTACGGCGTGCACGCCAGCCTGGCCGCCGCCGACACCCTGATCGAGAAGCGCGCGGCGGCGGTGGCGCTGGTCTACGGCGGCATCGGTGCGCCGGAGGACCGGCTCGACTTCCTGTACGGACGCAATGCCTACGCGGACGAGGCCGGCATCACGACCACCGGCGTCGACGACATCGACCTGTGGATCGGCGGTCTGGCCGAAAAGCAGATGCCGTTCGGCGGCCTGCTGGGCTCGACCTTCAATTTCGTCTTCGAGGAGCAGATGGAGAAGCTGCAGGACGGCGACCGCTTCTACTACCTGGAGCGCACGCAGGGCCTGAACTTCCTCACCGAGCTGGAGAACAACTCCTTCGCCCGGCTGGTGATGGCCAACACCGATGTCGAGCACCTGCCTGGCGACATCTTCACGACGCCGGGGTTCACGCTGGAGGTGGACCCGTCCCGGCAGTTCACGGGCCTGGGGCTCGACGGGCGCGACGATCCGACGGCCGAAGGCAGCCTGACGCCACTGGTGCTGCGCAACAACCCCGGCACCGAAGCGGCCGATCCGAACTACCTGCAGTACAGCGGTGAGGACCACGTCGTTCTGGGCGGTACCGCAGGCAACGACACCATCATTTCCAGCATCGGCGACGACACGCTCTGGGGCGACGCCGGCAATGACCGGCTCGAAGGCGGGGACGGCAACGACTTCGTCTTCGGCGGGGCCGGCGACGACATCATGACGGACCTGGGTGGCGACGACAACATGCAGGGCGGCGACGGCAACGACGCCATCCACGGCGGCAACGGCATCAACCTGATCCTGGGCGGCCACGGCAACGACTTCATCGTCACCGGTGAAGACCCGTCCGAGGCGTTCGGCGGCACGGGCAACGACTTCATCCTCGGCGCCCGCGGCAACGAGTTCGTGTTCGGCAACGAAGGCGACGACTGGATCGAGAAAGGCATGGCCGACGGCAGCGCCGGCGAGAACTTCGACGCCTTCGCCCGCGACCAGGTGGTGGGCCACGACGTCTTCATCGGCAACTCGATCTCCGACCGGATGGACGGCGAAGGCGGCGACGACATCATGTTCGGCAACGGCGGGCAGGTGGACCGCTACGAAGGCGGCTCCGGCTTCGACTGGGCCGGGTTCAAGGACGACGCCTTCGGCGTCACGGCCGACCTGTTCCTTCGTGCCTTCGACGAGACGCCCGTGCCGATCTCGAACGCGACCGTGCTGGCGCGGTTCACTTCGGTCGAGGGCATGTCGGGCTCGGCGCACGCCGACGTCCTGCGCGGCGACGACAACGATGCGGCCGCGATGGCGCTGTCGGGCACCACCGGCAGCGTGCTGACCCACATCGAACTCATCGACGGCCTGCAGGAGCTCCTGGACCAGGTGCTCGGTGTCGGCATGGAGATGGACGGACCGGTGACTTCGTTCGCCGGCAACATCATCCTGGGCGGCGGCGGCAGCGACCTGCTGGAGGGCCGCGGCGGCAACGACATCATCGACGGCGACGCCTGGCTGAACGTGCGCATCAGCGTGCGGGAGAACGCCGACGGAACCGGCGCCGAGATCGCGAGCTATGACACCATGACCGACCTCGAGCTGCAGGGGCGCGTCTTCGACGGCACCTACAACCCGGGTCAACTCACCATTGCCCGCGAGATCCTGATGTCGGATGCGCCGGACTTCGACACGGCCGTCTTCTCGGACGTCTTCGGCAACTACGAGATCACCTTCCTCGAAAACGATGTCTGGCGCATCAGCCATGTCGTGGACGGCGTGGCCGGCGCCGACGGCATCGACGTGGTGCGCAACATCGAGCGCCTGCAGTTCTCCGATGGCGCGGCGTTCATTGCGGAAGAAGGTTTCAACTTCGATCCGGAAGGACTGCTGACGATCAGCGACACCACGCCGGCCGTCGGCCAACTGCTCACCGCCTCGGCACTGGGCGTGACCGATCCTGACAACGTCAGCGGCACCAACCCCAACGGAGCGATCACCGGGCCCATTGCCTACTTCTGGCAGGCCGAAGTTCGCCCCGGCATCTTCGAGGACATCCTGATCGAGAACGCCGGCGGCGAAGTCGCGCGGGCCACCGGGGCCACCTATGCGCCGCGGGTCTTCGAGCTCGGCCTCGCGCTGCGCGTGCGGGCGGTCTACAGGGACGCCAACGACGTGCTGGAGAACGTGTACTCCGCCGCGACCGGCCCGGTTGGCGCCGGCAATACCGCGGCGACCGGCCAGCCCACCATCAGCGACACCACACCGACCGAAGGCCAGCTCCTGACGGCCTCGACCCTCGGCATCACCGACGCCGATGGCCTGGCGGGCTCGGTCTTCAGCTTCCAATGGGAGCAAGCCGTCAACACGGGTGTCGGCGGCGGTGCGGGCGGGTTCACGGCAATCGCGGGAGCGACCCAGCAGACCTTCACGCCGGGCGCCGGCCAGGTCAATCGCGAACTGCGCCTGACGGTGAGCTTCACGGACAACGGCGGCACGCTCGAGACGCTGAGCTCGGCCACGACCGTGGTGACGGGCGACAACATCCCCGCCAACAACGCGGCCCAGGTTCTCACGGGCACCGAAGGCCAGGACGTGATCTTCGGCGGCGGAGGCGCGGACGCGATCAACGGCCTTGGAGAGGACGACATCATCGATGGCGGAACGGGTGCCGACAGCATCGCCGGCGGCGCGGGCAACGACACCATCAACTACACCATCGGAGGCGGCACCGACACCGTCGACGGCGGCGCAGGGCTGGACACACTGAACGTCATCGGAACGGCCGCGGCCGAAACGCTGGCAGTCAGCTACGACGGCACGTCACTCACGGCAGTCGCCGGCGGCACGGTGAGCAACGTCGAATCCGTCACGGCCAACTTGCAGGCCGGTGTCGACACGCTGACCTACACCAGCGCAGCGGCAATCACGGTGAACCTGTCGGCAGGAACTGCCTCGGGCTTCACGTCGATCGCCGGCATCGAGAACGTGACGACCGGCGCCGGCGCCGACACGCTCACGGGCAATGCCCTGGCCAACACCCTCAACGGCGGCGGCGGCAACGACACCTTCATCGCGACGCTGAACGATGGCAACGACAGCTATGTCGGCAGTGGCGGCACCGATACCCTGGACCTGTCCGCGATCACCGCGGGGGTGACGGTCACCGTCACGACCGTCACGGGCGCCCAGACCGGCACCGACGCGCTCTCCTCGATCGAGAACTTCATCGGCAGCCAGGGTGACGACAACATCAACGTCAATGGCGGCGTGAACGTGATCGACGGCCAGGGCGGCAACGACACCATCAACGCCGGAGGCGGAAACGACGTCGTGACCGGCGGCACCGGCAACGACACGCTCACCGGCGGCGCGGGCAACGACACGCTCAACGGCAACGAGGGGGACGACACCTTCCACTACGTCGTCGGCGATGGCGCGGACGCCATCGATGGCGGAGCCGGCACCAACGACAGGCTGAGCATCAACGGCACGGCGCTGGGCCAGACGCTCGCGGTCGTCCTGGCAGGAACGGCGATCACGGCCGTTGCGGGCGGCAGCGTCGCCAATGTCGAGGCGGTCACGGCCGATCTGCAGGGCGGCGTCGATACCCTGAGCTATGGCGCCACGACCACGGCCGTCACGGTGAACCTGGGCGCCGGGACGGCGACGGGCTTCGAATCGGTGGCGAACATCGAGAACGCGACCGGCGGTGCCGGCAACGATTCGATGACCGGCAGCGCCGGTGCCAACACGCTGAACGGCGGCGGCGGCAACGACACCTTCTTCGCGGCCGCCGGCGACGGCAGCGACAGCTATGTCGGTGGAGCGGGCGTCGACACCTACGACCTGTCCGCCACCACGGCGGGAGCGACGGTTCTCGCCAATCTCGCGATCAGCGCGCAGATCGGCATCGACACGCTGAACACGGTCGAGAACATCATCGGCAGTCAGGGCAACGACGTCATCGTCGTCAACGGCGGCGCGAACTTCATCGACGGCCAGGGCGGCAACGACACCATCAACGCCGGCGGCGGCGACGACGTCGTGCTGGGTGGCGCCGGCAATGACACCCTCAACGGCGAAGCGGGCAACGACACCCTCACGGGCGGCCTGGGCAGCGACACGGTGAACGGCGGTGCCGGCGACGACACCATCGTCGCCACGGCGGGTGATGGCAACGACACCATGGACGGCGGGGCGGGCAACGACATCTTCGTGTTCGTGACGGGATTCGGCAGCGACACGATCAACGGTTTCGACGCCAGTCCGAACGGGGCCAACGCACAGGACCGGCTCGACATCTCCGGGCTCGGGATCAACGCGGGCAACTTTGCCGCCAACGTGACCATCACCGATCTGGGTGCCGACACGCTGATCGAGTTCGACGGCCTGGACAGCGTCCTGCTGGTGGGTGTGAACGGTGTCGGGGCGAACACCATCACGCAGGCCGATTTCCTGCTGTCGGCATGAGGCGCGGCGACGTTTCAATGACATCGATCACGGAGAAAGACATGGACGAGCAAAACACCTCACCCCCGGAACAGAAAGCGCGTTCGGTCTCCGACCCGCGAGAGGTTGCGGCACTGATCATGTCGCGCATCGGCATGGTCAACGCCAAGAAGGACGAGTTGACCATCGCCATCAAGGCGCTCAGCGACGCGACCCAGCAGCTCTCTCGCGCCTATTCGGCGCAGATGCTGACCATCGACAGGCTCGTGCGACGCGTGAAGCTGCTGGAAGCAGCGGCCGCGGGCACGGCGCGCGGCATGAACGGCAACGGGGCGCAGACCCCGGCCGCCGCGCAGGACCAGCGCGCGGACTGAGCGCCGGCCGGCGAAACCGAAGGAGAAGCACATGAAACCCCTGTGGACGGAACTGCGACCGCTGCTGGGCTACATCGCGGCGTTCTCCTTCTTCATCAACCTGCTGTTCCTGGTGCCCGCGTTCTTCACCCTGCAGGTGTTCGATCGCGTCATCTCGACCAACAGCCATGAAACGCTGCTGGTGCTGCTCGCCGGGACCGGCGTGGCGCTGTTCATCCTGCTGCTGCTGGACTACCTGCGAACCCGGCTGCAGAACGTGGTGGGCATCATGGTGGACGAGCGACTCTCCCCACCGGTGGTGAACGCCATCGTGGAGCGCGCCGCACGCGCCCCGAGCGGCGTGAGGACAGAAGGAATCCGCGACGTGGCCGCGCTTCGCGCCGTGTTTTCCGCCAATGGCCTGATCGCGGTGTTCGATGCGCCCTGGGTGTTCGTGTACGTGTTCGTGATCTGGATGTTCCACCCCGCGCTCGGCGTGGGCGCTGCGTTCTCCGCGCTCCTCATGCTCGGCCTGGCCTGGCTCAACGACCGCATCAGCCGCCGGTCGCTCGAAACCCTGCAGAACGAAGGACGACGCGCCGCGCAATACGTCGAGAGTTCCTTGCGCAACGCCGAAGTGCTGCAGGCCCTGGGAATGACACAGCGCCTGCTGGTGCGCTGGCGGGCGCTCCAGGACCAGATCGCGACCATGCAGACCAGCGCCAGCCGCAGCACCGTGGCGTTCACCGCCGGGACCAAGGCCGCGCGCCAGGCCATCCAGATTCTCATGCTGGCCCTGGGCGCGTACCTGGTGCTGAGCCAGCAGGCTTCCGCCGGCGTGATGATCGCCACCAGCATCCTGCTGGGCCGCGCGGTGCAGCCGGTGGAGCAGCTCGTGGGCAGCTGGCGCACGCTGATCGAGGCGCGGGCGGCCTACGGGCGCCTGCTGGAACTGTCGAAGGACTTCGAGCGCACCGAGCCGCATGTCGCCATGCCGCGCCCCGAAGGACGCCTGAGCGCGGAGAACATCTCGTACCGCGCGGCCGGCTCGGACACCCTGGTGCTCTCGAACATCGTCTTCGCGCTGGCGCCCGGCGAGGCCCTGGCCATCGTCGGCCCGAGCGCGGCCGGCAAGTCGACCCTCGCGCGCGTGCTCACGGGCGTGTGGCGCCCCAGCAGCGGCAAGGTCCGCCTGGACGGTGCCGACGTGTCGTACTGGCCGCGCGAAGAGCTGGGCCCCTACATCGGCTACGTGCCCCAGGACGTCGAGCTCTTCGACGGCAGCGTGGCGGACAACATCGCGCGCCTGGACAAGGTGGACTCCGAAGCGGTGGTTGCCGCCGCCGTGCGCGCCAATGCGCACGACATGATCCTGACCCTCCCGAAGGGCTACGACACGCCGGTGGGCGAACACGGCTCGCGGTTGTCTCCGGGCCAGCGCCAGCGCATCGCGCTCGCCCGCGCGCTGTACGGCAACCCGCAGCTGGTGATCCTGGACGAGCCGAACTCCAACCTCGACGGCGCGGGAGAAGTCGCACTCGCCCAGGCGATGAGCGGCCTGCGCCAGGCGGGCGTGACCTCGGTCGTCGTCACCCACCGCCCGTCGCTGATCGCCCACGTGGACAAGATCCTGGTGCTCGCCGCGGGCCGCATCCAGCAGTTCGGCCCGGCGAGCGAGGTGATGCGCGACATGCAGCGCCAGGCCCAGGCGATCGTGGACCAGAAGGCCGCCTGAGCGCCGCGCCGCCGTTGCGAACAAGGACCCCGCACCATGAGCACCGCCACACTCCCGATGCCTCCCGTTGCAGCCCCACGCAGCAGCCGGGAGCACGCACGACGCCTCGCGCGAAGCGGATGCTGGGTCATCCTCGGCGCGATCCTGCCCCTGGGCCTGTGGATGGGCCTCGCCCCGCTCTCGATGGCGGTGGTGGCCCCCGCGTTCGTCAAGGTGGACCTCAACCGCCGTCCGGTGCAGCACCTGGAAGGCGGCACCGTGCGCGAAGTCATGGTGCGCGACGGCCAGCATGTGAACGCCGGCGATCCGATCCTGGTCCTGGGCGACGTGCGCGTGGACGCCGACCGCAACCGCCTGAGCTACCGCGTCCATCTGGAACGTGCCATGCTGGTGCGCCTGGAGGCCGAGCAGTCCGTCGCCAAGACGCTCGCCTTCCCCGAAGACCTGCTGCGCGCGGCCCGGCAGGACGATCGCATCGGCCAGGCCCTGCTCAAGGAGACGGCGCTGTTCCAGGCCCAGCGCCATTCGCTGGACAGCGCGGCCTCGCTCATGAGAACGCAGCGCGATCGCGTGCAGCAGGAAATCGTCGCCGTGCACGCGCAGATCGCGCAGGCGCAGAACTCGCTTGTCCTGCAGCGGCAGGACCTGGAGGCCAACCGCGGCCTGATCCAGGAAGGCTTCATTTCGTCGAGCCGGATCTCCCAGCTCGAATCGGTGGTGATGGAGTACGCGGCCAAGCTCGAAGAGCGGCGCACGGAACTGGCGCGCGCCGCCCAGCGCCTGGTGGAGATCGACCTGAAGATCCAGTCGATCCGCAACGACTACGTGAAGGCCGCGAGCGACCAGCTCAAGGCCACCACCCAGCGCCTGGGCGAGATCGAGCAGGAGCAGCGCAAGTCGAACGACGCGGCGCAGCGGCAGGTCGTCGTGGCCCCGGCCAGCGGCGAAGTGATCGACCTGAAGTTCACCTCACCCGGCGCGGTGGTCGGGCCCGGCGAGTCGATCGCGGACATCGTGCCCAGCGACGCCCAGCTGATGATCGAAGCGCGCATCCGTCCGGAAGACATCAGCAACGTGCACCTCAACCAGCGCGCGCGGGTGAAGTTCACCGCCTTCAAGTACCGCAACACCTCGATGGTCACGGGCAAGGTGACCTATGTCGCCGGCGACCGGCTGATCGAGCGCCAGACCAACCTGCCCTACTACAGCGTGATGATCCTGGCCGACGCCGAGTCGCTCAGGGCCATCGGCGACTTCAAGCTCCAGGCGGGCATGCCCGCCGAGGTCTACATCGCGGGCGTCTCGCAGACCGCGCTGCAGTACGTCATCGAGCCCATCACCTCCACCATCCGCCGATCGGGACGGCAGATGTAGCGGGGCTGTTCTCTGTCAACGAGGGGAATACATCATGCGCAAGGATTCCAACCACCACGACCCCGTGACGCCTGTCGCCCACAGCAAGAGACGCACGTTCCTGAAGGCCTCGCTGGCAGCCACGGCCGCCCCCCTGGTCCTGACACCGGGCAAGACCCGCGCACAACCCACGCCCCTGCCGCCCAGCCCGCCGACGACACCGTGGGTCGAGGACCTGCCCAACCAGGTCACGCCGCTCACACCGCTGGCCACGCTGACCCCGGCCCCGACCCTCAACGCGAACATCGCAGGCGGCGAGTGCGGTCGTGCACCGCACCAGCGCTACGCGGAACTGACCGTGCCCGGCAAGGCCGGCACGCCGCTGCTGTACCAGCTGACGGCCAAGGAGAACCCGGCCTGGCTGTTCAACGGCAACAACCCCTACTACCCCCCGCAGCCCATCTGGGGCTACGAAGGCAACACGCCGGGGGTGACCACGCCGGGCCCCACGATCCACGCGCGCTACGGGCAGTCGGTCATCTGCCGCATCCGCAACCAGCTGCCGCAGAACCACACGGGATTCGGCTCGCCCGAGATCAGCACGCACCTGCACAACATGCACACGCCGTCGGAGAGCGACGGCTTCGCGAGCGACTTCTACAGCGCCGTCCAGGGCGGCGTGACGCTGACCGCGCCGGGGACCTTCAACGACCACTTCTACCCCAACCTCTACGCCGGCTTCGACGAGTTCGGCGGCCTCGGCGATTCGCGCGAAGCCCTGGGCTCGCTCTTCTATCACGACCACACGGAAGGCGTGACGGCACCGAACGTGCTCAAGGGCATGTTCGGGCGCTACATGGTCTTCGACACGCTCGACACCGGCGACGAGACCACGGGGCTGCGGCTGCCCAGCGGCGCGTACGACTACCCCCTGAGCTTCTCGGACAAGCGGTTCGACTCGGGCGGCCGGCTGACCTTCGACGAGCTCAACCCCGAGGGCGTGCTGGGCGACAAGATCGTGGTCAACGGCAAGATCGAGCCGGTACTGCGCGTCGCACGCCGCAAGTACCGGCTGCGGCTGCTGAACGTCGGGCCGTCGCGCTTCTACGAGTTCGTGCTGCAGAACACGGGCGGCACCATCGTGTACCCGTACACCCAGATCGCCAGCGACGGCAACCTGCTGCCGGCACCGAACCTGAACCAGCTGAGGGTGCGGATCGCCCCGGCCGAGCGCGCGGACATCGTGGTGGACTTCTCGCGATTCCCGCTGAACACCACGCTGTACCTCGTCAACCAGCTCACGCAGGTCGACACCCGCAAACCCGGCGTGGTGCAGTCGCCGGGCACGCGCGTGCTCAAGTTCATCGTCGATCGCCAGCCCCCGACGCCCGACCTGAGCGTGGTGCCGAGCGTGCTGCGTCCGCTGCGCGACCTGCCCAGTGCCAGCGAACTCGCCGCCCTGCCGGTTCGCTCCTGGGTGTTCCAACGCAACAGCGGCATGTGGAACGTCAACGGACTGTTCTTCGATTCGCTCACGGCCAGAGCCAGGGTCACCAAGGGCACCGCCGAAATCTGGGAGTTCATCAACCCCGACAACGGCTGGCAGCACCCGATCCACGTGCACTTCGAAGAAGGACGGATTCTCAGCAAGAGCGTCAACGGCGTGAGCCAGCCCATTCCCGTGAACGAGCGCGGGCGCAAGGACGTCTTCGTCGTCGGCGAACTCATGACCGTGAGGGTGCTCGTGCGCTTCCGCGATTTCTCGGGCAAGTACCTGATGCACTGCCACAACCTCACCCACGAGGACCACTCGATGATGGTTCGCTTCGACATCGTGTGAAGCACGCCGATGACTTTCAGGAGACTCTCATGAACCACCGCAGACACCTGTTCGCCGGACTGGGCGCCGCGTCCTTGTATGCGTTCGGCCTGCCCGCCTCCGCCGAGACCCTGGCAACGGCCACACGCCCGGGACGTCGCATGCCGAACGTCGAACTGAAGACCCACACCGGGGCGACGGTGAACTTCTACGACGACCTGGTACGCGGAAAGATCGTCGCCATCAACATGATGTACGCGGACTGCGAAGGCATCTGTCCGCTCATGACCAACAACCTCCTGCGCGTGCAGGAGCGCCTGGCCCATCGGGTGGGCAAGGACATCTTCATGTACTCGATCACCATCCGCCCGGAGGTCGACACCGTGGAGCACCTGGCCGACTACGCCGAGATGCACAGCGTCAACCCGGGCTGGCTTTTCCTGACCGGGAGCCAGCGCAGCATCGACCTCGTGCGCTTTGCCCTCGGCTTCTACGACCCGGACCCGAAGGTCGACAAGGAGATCAATCGCCACACCGGCATGGTGCGCATCGGCAACGACGTCTATGACCGCTGGTCGATGGCGCCGGCGCTGGCGGCGCCCGAGCAGATCGTGGCCGCCATCCTGCATGTCGATCGCAGCCCGGCCACGGCTCGCCGCGCGGGTGGCGCCATCTTGCAGGCCGACCCTCGGAGCACGGTCTGAACCAGCGCCTGCGCCGACCCCCGCCCGGTGGACAGGGCTCACGGGCCCCCGCCACCGGGAAGCGTCTCGTCCCGGCATGGGGCGTCGTGCTCGCAGCGAGCTTCGCGTGGCCCGTCCATGGCCAGAGCCTGGTCGAGATCTACACGTCGGCGCGCGGCTACGACGCCACCTACCAGGGCGCGCGGGCCCAGTACGAGGCCACGCTGGCGCGGGCGGCGCAGTCCAGGGCCGGCATCCTGCCCACCGTCGGCCTGTCGGCCGGCGCCTCGCACACCCGGCAGGACCTCTCGACGGAAGGCAGCGCGACGACGCGCGGGTTCAACACCCAGAGCATCGGCATCAACGCCACGCAGCCGCTGTACCGCCCCGCCAACTGGGCCGCCTACGAGCAGGGCCAGCGCCAGGCCGAGGTGGCGCAGATGGTGCTCACCATCGCCGAACAAGACCTCATCGTGCGCGTGAGCCAGGCCTACTTCGACGTGCTCGCCAGCCAGGACAGCCTGGCCCTGGTGCGCGCGCAGAAGGTGGCCGTGGCCGAGCAGCTCGCATCGGCCAAGCGCAATTTCGAGGTCGGCACCACCACCATCACCGATGCGCGCGAAGCGCAGGCCCGCTACGACCTGGTGATCGCGCAGGAGATCGCGGCCGAGAACGACCTGCAGGTGAAGAAGATCGTGCTCGACCAGCTCGTCGGCAGCACCGGCAGCGTGCCCGTGCCGCTGGCGGCGCCCGTGGTGCTGCCTCCGCTCGCGCCCGCCGACATCGAGGTCTGGACCTCGCACGCGGATGCCGGGCACCCTGCGATCCAGCAGGCCCGCCTGGGCCTGGACGTGGCCGGGCTCGAGGTGCAGAAGGCGCAGGCCGGCCACCTGCCCACGCTCGATGCAACCCTGGGCTACAACGTCACGAACAACCCCCAGGGCACCAACACCACGCCGGGCCGCTCGCGGGTCAAGGCCGTCACCGTGGGCGTCTCCCTCAACCTGCCCTTGTTTGCAGGCTACGCGATCGAGAACCGCGTCAGGGAAACGCTGGCGCTCGAAGACCAGTCGCGCTCGCTGCTCGAGGCCACGCGCCGCGGCGTCGCGCAGGCCACCCGCGCCACCTACCTGGGGCTGGTGTCGGCCGCCGGCCAGGTGAAGGCGCTCGAAGCCGCCGAGGTCTCCAGCCAGATCGCGCTGGAGGCCAATCGCATGGGCTACCAGGTGGGCGTGCGCATCAACATCGACGTGCTCAACGCGCAGAGCCAGCTGTTCCAGACCAAGCGCGACCTGGCGGTGGCGCGCTATTCGGTGCTGCTCGGCAATCTCAAGCTGCGGCAGGCCAACGGCACGCTGGTGCCCGAGGACCTGAACGCCATCGATGCCGCGCTTGCAACCCACGGCCGCCCCCCGGTCGACAGCGCGGCGCCCGTCTCCGTGTCCAGGAGAACGCCGGCCCGCCAATGACGAGGCATGCCATGGCACGTACCGACAGCACCAGCGACTGCTCGCGGCCATGACGGCGCTGAACATGCAGGTGACGCCATGCGACTGCTTCTGCTTCAGGATCGCGCGCGGGTCGACGACGGCCTGTTCACGCACTTGCGCAAGAACGGGTTCCTGATCGACAGCGTCGAGCGGCTCGGCGACATCGACGTGCTGGAGAACGAGTCCTACGACGTGCTGCTCGTCAGCTCGCAGTTGCCCGACGGATCGGGACTCGACTGGGTCCGGTTGTTGCGGGTGCAGCACATCACCACGCCGGTCCTGATGCTGATGGTGGGAGCGCCCGGCCCGACCGCGCAGGCCGAGGTCCTCGACGCGGGCGCGGACGACTTCGTGGTGATGCCGTGCCGCCCCGAGCTGGTGGCCGAGCGGGTGCGGGCACTGCGTTGCCGGGCCGCGGGCCTGGCAACGCCGCGCGTGCGGTGCGGCGACGTCGAGTTCGACCTGGGCAGCCGGACGACGGTCCGCTGCGGCATGCCTGTCGCGCTGACCGAGCGGGAATGGAACCTGGTGGAGGCGCTCGCGCTTCGCTTCGATCACACGGTCCCCAAGGCCCAGGTGGAATTGCTGGTGCAGGGGATTCACGGCGCACCGACGAGCAACGCCCTGGAAGTGCATCTGTCCAACGTGCGGCGCAAGCTCGGGCGGCAGATCATCCGCACGATTCGCGGGGTCGGCTACCGCCTGAATACCTGAGCCCGTCGTCTTCAGACTCGTAAGCGTGCCGCACACAAGATAGCAACCTTAAGACGTGCGACTGGCCAGAATCGCACCACTCGCAGAGCCCCATCACTCACCGATGGCGCCACCACTGTCGCAGCGTCCCCCCGGGGCATGAATGGCGACACCTTCTCACGCAGGTACCACCGAACCATGTTCAAGCCCTCTCCCGCTCTCGTTTTCGCCAATTTCATGCAGCTGCCGACCATCGTGCCGAAAGCGGTGTGGCGCGCGCTGCGCGTGGTGAGCATCGCCTCGGCCCTGGCCCTGGCCGTCATGCTGGCGCTGCGGCCCGCCACCGCGATGCCGTTGTTCTGGGGGCTGATCGTGCCGTCGCTTCCGCTCGTGTTCATGCTGGCACCCGGGCTGTGGCGCAACGTCTGCCCGTTGGCCGCCATCAACCAGATCCCCCGCAGGCTCGGCATCACGCGCGCACTCACGAGCCGCCGCCTGTCGCAGGGCGCGGCATTTCCGATCGGCATCGGCCTGCTGATCTGCGCGGTCGTCGCGCGCAAGCTGCTGTTCAACGGCAACGGCATGGCCACCGCCGGCCTGCTGGCGGCAGCCATGGGGGCGGCGCTCATCGGAGGCCTGCTGTTCAAGGGCAAGAGCGGCTGGTGCAGCAGCATCTGCCCCCTGCTGCCGGTGCAGCGGCTGTACGGCCAGACGCCGTTCATCCGCATCGCCAACACGCACTGCGAACCGTGCGTGGGCTGCGCCAAGAACTGCTACGACCTCAACCCCGGCGCCGCGTACCTGGCCGACCAGTACGACCCGAACCCGGCGTACCGCAACTTCCGCAGCTTCTTCGCGGGCGTCTTTCCGGGCCTGATCCTCGGCTACTACCTCGTGCCCTCGCCCGCCGAGATCGGCCCGGTCTCCACGGTCATGCAGATGCTGGTCTACATGGCGGCCAGCCTGACGCTCTTCAACCTGATCGAATTGCTGGGCAGCAAGACGCGCAACCTGTCGCCGGTGCTCTTCGCGGCGGCCGCGTTCTCGCTGTACTACTGGTTCACCGCCCCGCTGGTCGTCAGCACCTTGAGCAGCCTGAGCGGCATGGCCATCGCCCCCGAAGTCGTCGCCACGCTGCGCGGCCTGACGATCATCGCGAGCCTGACGTGGATCGCGCGGTCGCTGCATGTCGAGCGCCTGTTCCTTCGCCGTGAATTGCGCAAGGGCGTCCGGGACGGCTCCCGGCTGGCGCCGATCGTCATCGAGACGATGCGGCTGCACCGCGGCCCGAACGACGCCGCGCGCAAGGCGCCGGTTGCGGCCCCGCCGGAGAACGAGGCCGCTGCGGCCGCCCCGGCCGATGCGTCCACGCAGCCTGCCGAACTCTGCATCGACCCCACCGGCATGAAGACCCCCATCCGCAAGGGCCAGACCCTGCTCGAAGCGCTCGAGGACTGCGGCGCCCCCATCAACGCCGGCTGTCGTTCCGGCGTGTGCGGCGCCGACCCGATCGCCGTCGTGGCGGGCGGCGAACGGCTCGCCCCCATCGGCAGCGACGAGCGGGCGACGCTGGCCCGGCTCGGCTGCGCCGACGGCACGCGCCTGGCCTGCATGGCGCGCATCCGCAATGCCGGGCCCATCCGCATCGACCTGAAGCGGGAGGCGACCCCGGCGGCGCGCGAGACACGCAAGCCCGAGGTCGTGCCCTTCGATGCGTCGATCCGCCGCGTCGTGATCGTGGGCAACGGCGTGGCCGGCCTGACCGCGGCCGACCATGTGCGGCGCCGCCACCCCGACTGCGAGATCCATCTCATCGGCCGCGAGAACCACAACGCCTACAACCGGATGGCCATTGCCAAGCTGATCAGCATGCCGACGGGTGTCCAGGGCCTGCACCTGCTGCCCGAGCAGTGGTATGCCGAGCACCGTGTCACCGCGTGGCTCAACACGCATGTGTCGGGCGTCGACACGCAGCGTCGCGAGCTCACGCTGGCGACCCGCGAGACGCTGGGCTACGACAGGCTCATCCTGTGCTCCGGCAGTTCGGCGTGGGTCCCGCCGCTCGAGGGCTACGGCATCGAGGGCAGCTTTGTGCTGCGCGATGCCGACGACGCGATGGCGATCCGCGACTACATGCAGCGCTTCCACGGCACCTGCGCGGTCGTGCTGGGGGCCGGCTTGCTCGGCCTGGAAGCCGCGCAGGCGCTGGCGCAGCTCGGGGCGCAGGTCCAGGTGCTGTCGAACAGCGGCCAGATCCTGGACCGGCAGATCGACACCCCGGCCAGCGCCTTGCTGGAAGCGCACCTGGCAACCCAGGGCATCCATGTCATGACCGGTGCCGACGCCGCGCGGCTGGAGCCGGGCAGCGAGGGCCGCGTGGCGCGGCTCGTGCTCAAGGACGGACGCCAGCTCCCCGCCGACGTGGTCGTGGTGTGCACCGGCGTGCGCGCCAACGTCGACATCGCGCAGTCGGCCGGGCTGGCGCTCGGCCGCGGCATCATCGTCGACGCACAGATGCGCACCAGTGCCCCCCATGTCTACGCCGCGGGCGATGTGGCCGAGTTCGAGGGCCACTCGATCCCCTTGTGGGCCGTGGCGGCCGAGCAGGGCGAAATTGCGGCCGTCAATGCGCTGGGCGGCAAGCGCGTCTATCGCGGCCATGTGCCCGTGACCGCGCTGAAGGTCTCGGGCATCGACGTCCGCTCCGCGGGCTCGGTGCACGCCGCGCGGCCCGGCGAATTCGAGTTGACGCAGTCCGAGCCTGCGCAGGGCATCTATCGCAAGCTGGTGGTCGCCGAGGGCCGGCTTGTCGGCGCGGTGCTGGTCGGATCGCCGGACGAGGCGGACGAGGTCATTCCGGCCGTGCGCGAGCACGCGCCGGTCTCCGCGATGACCGCCTTGCTGGAGCGTGGGGACTGGCAGCAGCATTCGGTGGCATTGGCGGCCTAGCCCTGCACGCAGCAGGGCAAGGCCCTGGACGAATGCCTGCAGCGGTTCGGCGACTGCGGCTACATGGTCGAGTACCCGATCGCACGCATGCATGCCGACGCGCGCGTGCAGCGCATCTACAGCGGCACCAGCGAGATCATGAAGGACCTGATCGCGCGCAAGCTCGGCGCGTGAAAGCACCCCGTCGAGGTTGCCCGCGACCACGGAACGACAACGCGCCCTCGCCGGTCGGCATGCAGCCTGCCTCCGGCTGAGCCAGAGGGTATTCCCCGAGCCGGTGTCGGCGAATCTGTCGGCTGGTTGACGGAATCGATGGCCGCTGTTTCCTAGCATGGAGACGCAGTCCCACCCCCTGTAGCAACGGGGGACGCGCCCGAAGGCGCGGGACCTGCGCGACCCATTCCCAAGGAGACATTCCCGTGAACAGGACATTGCTGCGGCCGGCACTCACCGCGCTGGCCCTTCTCGCCCTCGCCGGCACGGCCACGGCGCAAGACGGCGCCGGCTACCCGGGCAAGACGGTGACCATCGTCGTGCCCACGCCGCCCGCCGGCGGCACCGACCTCATCGCGCGGCTGTTCGCCGACGTGCTGGGCAAGGCCTTCAAGCAGAGCGTGATCGTCGACAACCGCGCCGGCGCCAACGGCATCCTGGGCGTCGACTTCGTCGCCAAGGGGCCGGCCGACGGCACGCGCGTGCTGTTCACCTACGCCGCCACGATGGTGATCAACCCGGCGCTCTACAAGAAGCTGCCCTACGAGCCGCTCAAGGACTTCGCGCCCGTTGCGCAGGTGGGCCGCGGCGGCAACCTGCTGCTGGTGCGCAAGGACCTGCCGCCGAACACGCTCAAGGACTTCGTCACCCATGCCAAGGCCCACCCCGACAAGCTGAACTACTGCTCGTGGGGCAACGGCTCGGGCGGCCACCTCACGATGGAAAGCCTGAAGAAGCAGGCCGGCATCTCGCTGCTGCACGTGCCCTACAAGGGCAGCAGCCCCTGCGTGCAGGACCTCATGGGCGGCCAGGTGGACGCCGGCTTCGCCGACATCTCCTCCACCATCGAGGTGGTGAAGGCCGGCCGGGTCAAGGCCCTGGCCTACAGCGGCCCCGACCGCCTGCCGATGCTGCCCGACGTGCCCACGATGACGCAGGCCGGGTTCCCGTTCAAGAACTACACCTGGTACGGCTTCTTCGTGCCGGCCAAGACGCCGCCCGCCGTCGTCAAGCGCCTGAACGAAGAGATCTACCGCGCCCTGCAGGACCCGGCCGTGACCCAGCGCCTGCGCGAACTCAACTTCACCGACCTGCCGCGCCCCACGCCCGAGCAGTTCAAGGAAGTCCTGCGCCAGGACCTGCAGGACTGGAGCGCCCTGGTCAAGTCCATCGGCGTCACGCTGGACTGACGCCCCATCCACCACGACGCCGGGGGCCCTGCCCTCGCGCGTTCCGGAGACCCCCATGACACAAGAAAAATCCAACCCGTCCGCGACCCTCGGCGGCTTCAACACCCTGCCCGGCCAGGGCAGCCACCTGCCCTTCGACGCGCCGCCCAGCGCCAGCATCGCGGGGCGCAAGCTGTCGGAGTCCACGCACGAGCGGCGCAAGGCGGTGCCGCACCTGCGCGACGACGCACCGAACGTGCTGATCGTGATGCTCGACGACGCCGGCTTCGCGCACCCCGACACCTTCGGCGGCGAGATCCACACGCCCACGCTGACGCGGCTGGCCGGCAGCGGCATCACCTACAACGCCTTCCACAACTGCGGCGTGTGCTCGCCCACGCGCGCGTCGCTGCTGACGGGGCGCAACGCGCACCGCGTGGGCTACGGCCACATCTCCGAATACGCCACCGACTGGGACGGCTACGTGGGCGTCATTCCCAAGAGCGCCGGCACCCTGGCCGAGGTGCTCGGGGCCTGGGGCTACAACACGGCCGCGTTCGGCAAGTGGCACAACACGCCGGCCAACCTGACCACGCAGATGGGCCCCTTCGACCGCTGGCCCACCGGCCACGGCTTCAATCACTTCTACGGTTTCCTGGGCGGCGAGAGCTCGCAGTACGAGCCGCGCCTGGTCGAGAACACCACGCTCATCGAGCCGCCGCGCGACGAGGGCTACCACCTGAGCGAGGACATGGCCGACAAGGCCTGCGGCTGGCTGCGCCGCCACCGCGCCATCACGCCCGACAAGCCCTTCCTGATGTACTGGGCGCCCGGTGCGGTGCATGGCCCGCACCACGTCTTCAAGGAATGGACCGACAAGTACAAGGGCAAGTTCGACGACGGCTGGGACGCCTACCGCGAACGCGCCTTCGCGCGCCAGAAGGAGATGGGCTGGATTCCCGAGACCGCCGAGCTCACGCCCCGGCCCGAGACGCTCGCCAGCTGGGACAGCATCCCCGAGGCCGAGCGCCCGTTCCAGCGCCGGCTGATGGAGGTCTACGCCGGCTTCCTGGAGCACACCGATGCGCAGATCGGCAAGGTCGTCGACGCGCTGGAGCAGCTCGGGCTGCGCGACAACACGCTGGTGTTCTTCGTGTTCAGCGACAACGGCGGCAGCGCCGAAGGACAGAACGGCACCGTGGTCGAGCTGCTGGCGCAGAACCGCATCTCCACCAAGATCTCGCAGCACCTCGAACTGCTGGAAGGCCTGGGCGGCCTCGACGCACTGGGTGGCCGCAAGACCGACAACATGTACCACGCCGGCTGGGCCTGGGCCGGCTCCACGCCGTTCCAGAGCACCAAGCTCATCGCCGCGCACTTCGGCGGCACGCGCACGCCGCTGGTCGTGTCGTGGCCGCGCGGCATCCGGCCCGACACCACGCCGCGCTCGCAGTTCCACCACGTCAACGACATCGCGCCGACGCTCTACGACATCTTGGGCATCACGCCGCCGGTCGAGCTCAACGGCGTGCGGCAGGATTCGCTGGACGGCATCTCGATGGCCTACACCTTCGCCCATCCACAGGCCGAGGGCCGCAAGGGCGTGCAGTACTTCGAGGTGGCGGGCAGCCGCATGGTGCACCACGACGGCTGGACCGCGGGCGTGTTCGGCCCGCGCATTCCCTGGGTCGCGGGCGCCGCGCCCGGGCTGGCCACCTGGGACCCGGACAACGACGTCTGGGAGCTGTACCACGTCGCGAAGGACTACGCCCAAGCGCACGACCTGGCGCAGGCGCAGCCCGCCAGGCTGGCGCAGATGAAGGAGATGTTCGCCGTGCAGGCGGGCATCAACCACGTCTATCCGCTGGGCGCGATCTACCACCTGACGCTCAAGCCGCAGCACCGCATCGCGCCCCGGCATACCTCGTGGCACTTCAGCGGTGACATCACGCGCATCCCGGAGAACTGCGCGCCCAACATCAAGACGCGCAGCCACACGGCCACCGTCGATGCCACGCTGGGCGAGCGCGGGAGCGGCGTGCTGTTCGCGCTGGGCGGCTTCAACGGCGGCATCTGCCTGTACCTGGACGACGGCCACCTGGCCTACGAATACAACATGCTCGGCATGTACCGCTTCAAGGCGCGCTCGCCCGCGCGCATCGCCGCCGGACGCCATGCGATCGACGTCGAGTTCACGATGAGCGACGGCACGGCGCCCCAGCGGCCCGCGCACGCCGTGCTGCGCGTCGATGGTGTGCAGGTGGCAGCGTGCGACATCGGCGTCACCGTGACGGCCATCTTCTCGGCCTGCGAGACCTTCGACGTCGGCTGCGACCTGGGCTCGCCAGTGGCGGCCGAGTACTTCGACCGTGCGCCGTTCGGCTTCGACGGGCAGATCCACGACGTCTGGCTGCGCTATGCGGAGGTCCAGTCGTGAGCACGTTGATCACCGAAGCAGACGCCTACGCCATCGGCATCGAGGCCTACACCTATGCCTATCCGATGGTGGTGATGGAGCTGACGCGCCGCGTGGCCACCAACGTCGCGCAGCCCGACGGCGCGCGCGTGCGCGGGCCGATGAACCGCTTCGTGCACGTGCCCACCTACCCCGACGCCGGCTTCAAGGACGTGGTGCGTCCCAACGCCGACACGCTGTACTCCAACATCTGGTACGACGTCGGCGAAGAGCCGCTGGTACTGACGCTGCCGGACATGGGCGATCGCTACCACGTCATTCCGTTCTACGACCTGTGGACCGACGTGTTCGCCACGCTGGGCACGCGCACCAACGGCAATGGCGGTGGCCACTTCGCGCTCGTCGGCCCGCGCTGGAAAGGCACGCTGCCCGAGGGCGTGCGCGCCATCGTGAGCCCCACGGACGTGGGCTGGATCGTGGGGCGCATCCAGACCAACGGCGCGGCCGACTACGCCCACGTGCACACGCTGCAGGCCGGCTTCGAGGCCGTGCCGCTGTCGGCCTGGGGCAAGCCCCATGACCCACCCGCCGGCCACGTCGATGCAGCGCTGGACATGCGCCCGCCCGTCGAGCAGGTGGCCGCGCTCGGTGCCGGTGCCTTCTTCGCGCTCTTCGCCGAACTGCTCCAGCGCAACCCGCCGCATGCCACCGACGGTGCGCTGCTGCTGCGCATGGAGCGCATCGGCCTCGTCCCCGGCCGCAGCTTCGCACTGGCCGAAGCACCCGAGGTGGTGCAACGCGCCCTCAAGCGCGCCGCGCCCGATGCCTACCGGCGCATGCTCGAGCGCGCGCCGGCGATGCGCATGGTGCGCAACGGCTGGAGCCTCGGCAGCAACGTGGGCGTCTACGGCAACGACTACCTGGCGCGCGCCTTCGTCGCCTACGCCGGCCTGGGCGCCCTGCCGCGCGAAGAGGCGATGTACCCGCGCTCGGTCTGCGACAGCGAGGGCCAGCCGCTGTCGGGCACTGCGCGCTACGTGCTGCACTTCGGCGCGCACGAGCTGCCGCCGGCCGATGCGTTCTGGTCGCTGACGCTGTACGGCCCCGACCAGTTCTTCGTCGACAACGCGCTGAACCGCTACGCCATCGGCGACCGCGACGCGCTCGCCTTCAACGCCGACGGTTCGCTGGACCTGTACATCCAGCACGCGTCGCCGGGCCCGGCCAAGGCCCCGAACTGGCTGCCCGCGCCCGCCGGCCCCTTCAGCATAAACCTGCGCCTGTACGTGCCGCAGGCGCCGGTGCTCGACGGGCGCTGGGCACCGCCCGCGCTGAAGCGCCTGCCCTGACCGAACCGACCGCATCGTCTCCCATTCGAAAGGCACTCACTTCATGAACCGTTCCCGCTTCCGCGCGCTGCGCGCGCCCGGCCTGTGCATCGTCGTGCTCCAGCTCGCGGCCGGTGCCGCCATGGCGCAGACCGACTACCCGAGCAAGCCGATCCGCATCATCGTCCAGTACCAGGCAGGCGGCTCGGCCGACGCGCTCGCGCGGCTGGTCGGCGACGGGCTCGCCAAGCGACTGAAGCAGCCCGTGCTGGTGGAGAACCGCAGCGGCGCCGGCGGCATCATCGGCACCGACTACGTGGCCAAGAGCGCGCCCGACGGCTACACGGTGCTGCTGTCGGTACCGGGCCCGATCGCGGCGAACCTGGCGCTGTACAAGAAGCTGCCCTACGACCCGCGCACCGACCTGCGCCACGTGTCGGACATCGCGAGCACGCGCACCATCATGGTCGTGCACCCTTCCGTGCCGGCGCAGGATTTCAAAAGCCTCGTCGAGGCCGTGCGCAAGGCGCCCGGCAAGTACGCGATGGGCTCCTGGGGCCCCGGCGTGCAGCCGCACCAGATGCAGGCCTTCATGGACAAGACCTACGGCACCCAGACGCTGCACGCGGCCTACAAGGGCGAAAGCCCGATGGCGGTCGACCTGCTCAGCGGCGTGATCCAGATGACCGTGGGTTCCATCAGCACCTTCCAGCCCTACGTCGCGGCCGGCAAGCTGCGCGCCATCGCTGTGCCGGGCGCGCAGCGCGCCAAGGCCGCCCCCACGGTGCCGACCTTCGCCGAGCAGGGCTACAAGGACGACATGTTCATGCTCATGGCGCCGACCTCGCTGCTGGTACCCGCCAAGACGCCCGACGCCATCGTCGAGAAGCTCAGCCGCGAAGTCGCCGCGGTGGTGAAGCAGCCCGAGGTGCAGCGCCGCATCGAGGACATGGGCGCCGAGCCCATCGGCAACACGCCGGCCGAAGCCTCGGCGGCGTACAAGGCGTTCCTGCCCGTGTCGCTGAAGCTCACGCGGGCCACGGGCGTCACGCTGGACTGATTGCGCCGCTTCTCGAGAACCGTGCATCACCCGCCTCCCGATTTCGAACCCCGGGTGTACACCCCGCAGCGCATCGCCGCAGTCGTCGCCACGCTGGCCTCGGACGGCATCCCCGCCGCACAGGCCCTGGCCGGCAGCGAGCTCGACGAGGCCGCGCTGCGCGCGCCCGGCACGCGCGTGTCGTATGCGCAGACGGTGACCGTGCTGCGCAATGCGCTCGCGCTGGCACGCAACCCCACGGTGGCGCTGCGTGCCGGCGCGCGCATGCACCTCACGGCCTACGGCATGTGGGGCTACGCGCTGCAGAGCAGCCCCACCTTCAGCGCGTTGATCGAGTTCGCCATCACCTACCGCCGCGCCATCGGGCCGCTGGCCGACATGCACCACGACCCCGCGCGCGCGCCCGGCACCTGCAACTTCGAGGTGCTGGTGTCGCCCGACCCGCGCGATCCGCTCTACCGCTTTGCGCTGGCCTTCACCTTCGCGGCCCACCTGACGCTGGCACGCGACCTGTACGGCGATGGCTTCGGCTTCACGGGCCTGCGCCTGGCCTGCCCCGCGCCCGAGCACGGCGCGGGCGTCTGGGAGGCGTGGTTCCAGTGTCCCGTGCAGTTCGGCCAGCCCGACAACGCGCTGCAGTTCGACGAGGCCTGGTGCACGCGCGCGCCGCGCCTGCACGATCCGCTCACGCACGCCATGGCCAGCGAGAGCTGCCAGCAGTTCATGGCCGGGCTCGCGCATGCCGGCGGCATCGCCGCGGCGGTGCGCCGCAAGTTGGTGGAGCAGATGCCGTGGCGCTTTCCGAGCATCGAGTCGATGGCCCGCACGCTCGCGCTGGAGCCGCGCACGCTGCGGCGACGGCTCGCCACGCATGGCACCACGTACCGGTCGATCCTCAACGAGGTGCGCCTGCGGCTGGCCATCGAGTACCTGCGCAAGACCCGCATGACCACCGAGGAGATCGCGGAGCGTCTGGGCTACAGCGAGGCCGCGAACTTCCGGCACGCCTTCGTGCGCTGGACCGGCACCAGCCCGCACGCCTACCGCCTGGCCTGCGCGCCGTGCTGAGGCCTCGGCTCAATCTTCCGCAGCGATGCGGTGCAGTCGGGGCAGGTCGACCACGGTGACCAGGCGGTAGCCCTCGTTGCAGCCGAGCACGCCCTCGTCCTTGAACTGCGCCAGTTCCTTGCCGACGGTCTGGCGCGACACGCCCAGCATGTTCGCCAGGTCGGTCTGCGACACGCGCAGCTCGGTGTCGCACGGCGCGCCGCTCGCGTCCCCGTAGCGATACACCATGTTGAGCAGCGTGATCGCCGTGCGCCGGCGCACCGAGCCCAGCACCTGGTCCTGCAGGATCTCGGCGCTCATGCGATAGCGCCGCAGCATGGTCTGGGCGATGCTGCGCCACAGCACCGGCTCCGCATCGAGGATGCGCCGCATGGCAGCACCGGGGATGTGGATGATGTGCGAATCGGCGCGCGCATCGAAGGCGAAGATGGGCTGCATGTCGTCGATGAGATGCACCATGCGCGTGATCTGGCCGGCCCCGAGCACCGAGAGGATGTACTTGTCGCCGGCCGCGTTGGTGGCCGCGATCTCGATCGAGCCCGACACGATCACGAACACCTCTCGCTGGTGGTTGCCGCGGCTCACGAGCGGCGTGCGGCGCCGGTAGTGCCTGGCGCGCGCGGCGTTCGCCAACTCGCGCAGCCGGTCTTTCGGCCAATCGAGAAACACCGCGCACGTGCTCAGCCCGTGCTCGATCTCTTCCCTTGTGCTCTGCGATACGGGTTGCGGGTATTCCATGGGATGACTCAGCAAAAACTGTTGCCTGGTTGACGGATTCGAAGAGCAGCGATTCCTATCATAGGACTGGCCAATCAAAGAACAACGAGGAACTCCCTAAGTGAGACATGCACGTTCCCTGCCTGCACGCCCGACGCTGTTTCGCAGCACCGCGGCGCGTTCGTTGATCCGGCTTCTTGCGTCGCCCATGCGACGCGATGCGCGAACGACGAGACCCCTGCGCAGCATGCGCGGCTCGCGCGACGCGATGCGAATGCCGTGATGCGCGACCACACGGCCCGCGCGCGCGGCTAGAGGCCGCCCCCTTTTTCCCGAAGTCCCCGAAGGGCATCCGCCCTTCGGAACACCCGAGCCCTGGAACGCAGCGATGCGCACCAGCGGACTCGTTCATCCCTGAAGAAGCAAGCAAAGCAAGACCTGCCATGAAACATCACTCCCTCGCCGCACTGGCCCTTCTCGCTACTGCCGGCACTGCATCGGCGCAATCCTCCGTCACGGTGTTCGGCATCGTCGACGTCGGCATCAGCCGCTACACGTCCAAGAGCACGTACCACAGCCCCAACCCCTTCGCGCTGCCGCCCGCGAACGCCGCGGGCGGCAGCGCCAAGACGAGCCAGACCGCGCTGTCGAACTCGGGCTATGCGGGCAGCCGCGTCGGCTTTCGCGGCACGGAGGACCTGGGGGGCGGCCTGGCGGCGAGCTTCTGGCTGGAGTCGGGCATCACCAACGACGACGGCGCCAAGGGCATCACCAACTTCAACCGCCGCTCGACGATGAGCCTGTCGGGTCCGTTCGGCGAACTGCGCCTGGGCCGCGACTACGCCGCGACCTTCTGGAACGACACCGTCTTCGATCCCTTCGGCACCAACGGCGTGGGCACCAACCTCATCGCCAACATCAACAGCCGCATCGCCGCCATCGCCGGCCCCGGCTCCGTGGTGGCCGCGACCGACAACTACATCCGTACCGGCAACTCGATCGGCTACTTCCTGCCGCCGAACCTGGGCGGCGTCTACGGCCAGCTGCAGTACACACTGCACGAGAACACCAAGCGCAGCGACCAGCCCGGCACGCCGTCGGCCAAGGGCCGTTACGTGGGCGGTCGCCTGGGCTATGCCAGCGGGCCGCTCGACCTGGCCCTGGCCTACGGGCAGAGCACGGCCGCCGACAGCACCACGCTCAACGCGCTGGGCATCGCGACCGCCACGCAGGAGCGCAAGATCAACGCGCTGAACCTGGGCGCGTCGTACAACTTCGGCCCCGCCAAGCTGTTCGCCGAGGTCTCGCGCGTGCAGGACAAGAACGAGACGGGCACGCTGCAGAACCTGCCGGGCCTGGCGGTTCCGTTCATGAACACCGCCACGCGCAAGGACAAGTACAACGGCTACATGCTGGGCGTGACCGTGCCCGTGGGCCCGGGCCTCATCCGCGCGTCGTACGCGTCGGTGAAGTACAAGAACGGCGCGCCGGCCGCGACCGACCTGAACAGCCTGCTGTGGGGCCTGAACGGCAACCGCGACACCACGGCCAACCAGATCTCGCTGGGCTACGTGCACAACCTGTCCAAGCGCACCGCGCTGTATGCCTCGGTGTCGCGCATCCGCATCAAGGACGGCTGGAACAACCCCGGCGTGATGGGCGCCATCACCGGCGGCTCGGCCGCCTACCTCACGGGCGGCACCGCGCAGGCCGCGGGCTGGGCGCCGCGCTCGTCGATGGGCTACGACTTCGGCATCCGCCACGCGTTCTGAGCGCATGCGAAAAGAGGTACCCATGGCTTTGAAACACCTGTCGCCGCTGCTCGTGGCGGCCCTGCTCGCGGGCGGATGCGCAACATCGCCCGCGCCGACCACCTCGGCCGCCGACGTCGGCGAAACACGCCCGGGGTCTGGCTATCTCAAGGGCTACCTGGCCTCGGCCGAGATGCCCGACAGCCTGGCGCTGCTGCCACCGCCGCCCGAGGCGAACTCGGCCGCGCTGGCGGCCGACGTCGCTGCGTTCCGCAGCCTCACCGCGCTGCAGGGTTCGCCGCGCGGCGCGCTCGCGGTGCGCGATGCCAACCTGCGCTTTCCGGAGGCGGCCTCCACCTTCTCCTGCGCGCTGGGCGTGCGCATCTCCGAGCAGCAGACGCCGCACCTGAACATGCTGCTGCGGCGCACGCTGGCCGATGCCGGCGGCGCCACCTACAAGGCCAAGGAGAAGTACCAGCGCACGCGGCCCTTCGTGGCGCTGAAGGCCGCCAGCTGCACGCCGAAGGAAGAAGCGCACCTGGCCAAGGACGGCTCCTACCCTTCCGGGCACTCGGCGCTGGGCTGGGCCTGGGCCCTGGTGCTGACGGAGCTCGCGCCGGAGCGCGCGGACGCGCTGCTGCAGCGCGGCCGCGCCTTCGCGCAAAGCCGCGGCATCTGCGGCGTGCACTGGCGCAGCGACATCGAGGCGGGGCGCCTGATCGGCGCGGCGACCGTGGGTCGGCTGCATGCCAACCCGGTGTTCACGGCGCAGGTGAGCGCGGCGAAGAACGAGATCGCGCAGGCACGCAGCCGCCCGGACAACGCCCCGCCCGCGGCCGACTGCGCGGCCGAGGCGAATGCGATCGCGGGCTCTGCGGCGCTGACGCCCTGAGCAGGCGCCGCGCCCCCCTCGACCACCTCGCCCACGGCCGGCGTGTGTGCGGGTTGTCGAGGGGAACGCTGCGTGTGCGAAGCGGGTAGCCTCGCCAACTCCAACCACTCCAAGGAGACCTCGCATGCGCCATCGTTCCGTTCTGTCATGGGGTGCCGCGGCCTCGGCGGTCGCGCTCCTCGCTGCATGCGGCGCCATGTCTTCGGGCAAGGACGCCAACCCGATGAGCTTCTTCATCACGAGTGCCAATCCCGGCAAGGGCGGCGACCTCGGCGGCCTGGCCGGCGCGGACCGCCAGTGCCAGGCGCTGGCCGCGAGCGCCGGTGCGGGCGGCAAGACCTGGCGCGCCTACCTGAGCGCCACCGAAGCGGGCGGCCAGCCGGCCGTCAACGCACGCGACCGCATCGGCACCGGGCCGTGGCGCAACGCCAAGGGCGTGGTCGTGGCCACCAGCGTGGCCGACCTGCACAGCGCGAACGCCAAGCTCGGCAAGGACACCTCGCTGACCGAAAAGGGCGAGGTGGTCTCGGGCTTCGGCGACCCGGTCAACCGGCACGACATCCTCACCGGCTCGCGCCCCGACGGCACGCTCGCACCGGCCGCCGCCGGCAAGGACACCACCTGCGGCAACTGGACGCGCAGCGTCGACGGCTCGGCCATCGTCGGCCACCACGACAAGAAGGGCACCAACCCCGACCCGGTCGCCAACGCCTCGTGGAACGCGTCGCACGGCACGCGGGGCTGCAGCGTCGACCAGCTCAAGCAAAGCGGCAGTGCCGGCCTGATGTACTGCTTCGCCGTGAACTGAACCCGCAGGGCGGCGCCCCGGCCCGTGCGTCGATCCACGGGCGGGCGCGCTGCGATGTGCCACAGACGACCCATCGGAGGACTTCATGATCCAAGCCACCCAGCCCCTTCGTGCAGCGCCGCGGCGCCTGCTTCTTTGCCTGGGTGCCGCGGCACTCGGCCTGGGCGCCTTCGGGGCAAGCCCCGCGTGGGCACAGACGGCCTGGCCCAGCAAATCGGTCACGCTGCTGATCGGCTTCCCGCCCGGTGGGCAGACCGACTTCGCCGGCCGCGTGCTGACGAACGGCATGCAGGGCGCACTCGGCCAGCCCGTGGTCATCGACAACAAGGCCGGCGTGAACGGCAACATCGCGTCGGTTGAACTGATGAAGGCGCCGCCGGACGGCCACAAGCTGCTGGTGGGCAACGGCTCGATGACGATCATGCCGCACGTGTACACCAAGCTCGGCATCGTCGATCCGCAAAAGATGACCCCCATCGGCATCATGCTGCAGTCGCCGCTGGTGCTGGTGGTGCCCGCCACGTCGCCGATCAAGACCTACGCGCAGTTCGCCGAAGAGGTGAAGTCGCGTGCCAAGAGCGGCAAGGGCATCGACTACGGAACGGGGGGCGCAGGCTCGCTGATCCACGTCACCATGGAACTGCTGCGCGAGCGCCTGGGCAACCCGGCGATGAACCATGTGCCCTACAAGGGCAGCAGCCCGGCGATGGTCGACCTGATGGCCGGCCGCCTCGACGCCATGTTCGACGCCACCTCCGTCGTCGCACCGTTCGTGAAGTCGGGTCAGCTGCGGCCCTTGCTGGTGACCAGCGACAAGCGTTCGCCGATGCTGCCGAACGTGCCCACCGCCGCGGAAAGCGGCATCAAGGACTTCAGCATCATCTCCTTCATCGGCCTGTACGGACCGCCCGGGTTGAGTCCCGAGGTCGTGAAGAAGGCCAACAGCGCGATGAACGCGGCACTGAAGGAGCCGACCGTGGTCAAGAGCATCGTCGATCGCGGGGACGAGCCCGGCGGCGGCTCGCCCGAGCAGCTCGGCGCGATGACCCGCGACCAGTACAAGATGTGGGGCGCCGTCGTGAAAGCGAACAACATCACGGCCGACTGAGCTTCGGCCCCGCGCCGCGCATCAGGCGCTGAGCACTTCGCGCAAGTGCTCGACGAAAGCGCGCGCCGCATCGGGCAGGCGCCGGCCGGCCATGCTCTGCACCTCGAAATGCCGCTCGTTCATCTCGCGGTCGCGCAAGGCACGCGCCACGATCGTGCCGTTCTCGAGCTGCTGGCGCAGCGCGAGCTCGCCGCAGAAGGTCACGGCCTGGCCGTGCGCCGCGTAGTGCACCAGCGGGTAGAGGTGGTCGCTGGTCAATGCCGCCTCGAGCGGCAGGCGCTGGCGGGCGCAGCTGATGTTGAGCAGCTGGCGCAGCGTCGACGTGGGCGCCGGCAGCGCGAGCGGGTAATGGACCACCTGCGCCAGCGACACCTGCCGCCGCTCGGCCAGCGGATGCGAAGGCGCCATCACGGCGCACACGGGCGAGGGATGCCGGATCTCGACGTCCAGGCCGTGCTCCGAGCCCAGGCTCACTGTCACGCCGAGGTCGACCAGGCCTTCGCGCACGCGGCGCGCCACCTCGCGCTGCACGCACATGTCGAGCGAGAAGCGGATGCCGGGACAGCGCGCCTGGAACGCAGCCACCAGGGCCGGCAGGAACTCGTAGGCAAAGCCCTCGGTCGCGGCCACGCGCACCTCGCCCTTGCGCAGGCCACGCAGCGCGAGGATGTCGTCGGTCACGCGCTCGATGTCGAGCCAGGCCCGGCGCGCGTGCGCCGCCAGCAATTCGCCGGCTGAGTTGAGCGCCATGCCGCGGGCGCGGCGCTCGAACAGGAGGGTGTCGAGCTCGCGCTCGATCCGGCCGATCTGGCGGCTCACGGCCGACGGCGCCACGTTCAGCCGCACGGCCGCCTCGGTGACCGAGCCGACGCGTGCCACCTCCAGGAAGTAGCGCATCGACTCCTCCTGGAGCACGCGCTGGTTGATCGGGCGTTCGGTGCGCGCCCCGGTGCGAGCCGGGGCGGGAGACTTGGAAGTGGGAGATTTCATCGGCGTGGTCTGCGTTGCGCCAGCAGCAACGCAACCTTCCAATCATTGTGCTTGCTACACCGCAGGGCGTGCCCCAGCATTTCCCCTCCCCCTCTTCTCTTCGCTCTACGGAAGGACCCTGTCAATGAACGCTCCCCGTTCGCAAGCGCCGCATCGGCGCTGGTGCTGTGCCGTCCTCGCGGGCGTGGCCGCATGCCTCGGCACGGCCCTGCCCGCGATGGCACAACCGGCCTACCCGACGCGCCCCGTCACGCTGGTGGTGCCGTACCCGCCCGGCGGCAGCGCGGACACGGTGGGGCGCCTGGTCGGCCAGCGCCTGTCGGAGGAACTGGGGCAGCCGGTGCTCATCGACAACCGCCCCGGTGCCGGCACGGCGGTCGGCGCCGCGTTCGTGGCCAAGGCATCGCCCGACGGCTACACGCTGCTGCTCGGCTCGGGCTCGACCCTCACCATGAACCCGGCCATCCGCCCGAACCTGCCCTACGACGCCCTCGGCAGCTTCGAGCCGGTCGCGATCGTCGCGCGCATTCCGCTGATCCTGCTGGCCAACAAGAACGTGCCCATCGGCAACGTCAAGGAGTTCGCCAGCGCGGTGCGCGCGGCGCCCGACAAGTACTCGTACGCGTCCTTCGGCACGGGCACGTCCTCGCACTTCACCGGCGAGATCATCCTGCAGGCGGTGGGCGCGAAGATCATGCACGTGCCCTACCGGGGCAGCGCACCGGCCATGACGGACCTGATCGGCGGCCAGGTGCCGTTCTCGGTGGACACCGTCACCGCCGCGATTCCGCAGCTCAAGGGCGGCAAGGTCAAGGCGATCGCCGTGACCACCCGTCAGCGCTCCTCGCAGCTGCCGCAGGTTCCGACCTTCGCCGAGGCGGGCTACCCCGAGGTCGATGCCGACACCTGGATCATGGTCGTCGCGCCGAAGGGCACCCCCGCGCCGGTGCGCGAGCGGCTGGAGAAGACACTCGCCAAGATCGTCGCCACGCCCCAGGCCCAGGCGGCCCTGCAGGCCCAGGGCGCGGAGCCGGCCTTCGCCGGCGCCGCCGCCTCGCTCGCGCAGATCGAACGCGAACTGCCGCTCATGCGCGCCGTCGCCCGGCGCGCCAACATCCAGGCCGACTGAGTGCGGCACATTCCGAAAGCCATGACCCAACCTTTCTCTTCCTCCTCCTCCGAGCTCGTCGAACTCTCCGCAGTGGAACTGCGACGGCTGATCGGCACGCGCGCCCTCTCGCCGGTCGAGCTGCTCGAGGCCTGCATCGCGCGCATCGAACAGCTCAACCCCTTCGTCAACGCCGTGACCGCCACCTGCTACGAGCGCGCCCGCGCCGAAGCCCGCGCCGCGGAGCGGGCCGTGAAGAGCGGCGAGCCGCTGGGCCTGCTGCACGGCCTGCCGCTGGGCGTGAAGGACCTCGAGCCGACGGCGGGCCTGCTGTCCACCATGGGTACGCCCGCCTTGCGCAACCACGTGCCGTCGAACGACATCGAGCTGGTGCGCCGCCTGCGCGCCGCCGGCGCGATCGTGGTGGGCAAGACCAACGTGCCCGAGATGGGCGCCGGCGCCAACAGCCGCAATCCGGTCTGGGGGGCCACGGGCAATCCCTTCGACCCCAACCTCAACGCCGGCGGTTCGTCGGGCGGTTCGGCCGCGGCGCTGGCGCTGGACATGCTGCCGGTGTGCACCGGCTCCGACACCGGCGGCTCGCTGCGCATCCCGGCCGCCAAGTGCGGCGTGGTGGGCCTGCGGCCGTCGCCGGGCATCGTGCCCAGCGTGCGCAAGAGCCTGGGCTGGTCGCCGATCTCGGTGGTCGGTCCGATGGGTCGCGATGTGGCCGACGCCTGCCTCCAGCTCGCGGCCACAGCGGGCCCGCATCCGGGCGATCCCTTGAGCTATCCGCTGGATGCGGCGGCCTTCGCGCGGCCGGCGCCGCTGGACCTGTCGCGCCTGCGCGTGGCCTGGACCACCGACTTCGGCCTGTGCGATGTCGACCCGTCGATCCGCCGGACGATGCACGATCGCATGGCCGCCATGCGCGGGCTCTTTGCGGCCTGCGACGAGGTGCGCTTCGACCTGGGCGAGGTGCACCGCTGCTTCGACGTGCTGCGCGCGGAGGCCTTCGTCGCCGGCATGCGCGAAACCTACGAACGCGCCCCCGAGAGCCTGGGCCCGAACCCGCGCAGCAACTACGAGATGGGCGCGCGCATGAGCCTGCCCGACGCGGCCTGGGCGCAGACGGAACAGACACGCATCCTCCAGCGCTTTCAGAAAGTGTTCGAGAACTACGACCTCGTGCTCTCGCCCACGACACCGGTCTCGCCCTTTGCCTGGACGCAGTCGCATGCGCTGCAGATCGACGGCCGCCCGCAGGAGAACTACTACCGCTGGCTCGCACTGACCTACGTGGTGACGCTGACCACCCACCCTGCGATCAGCCTGCCGTGCGGCACCGACGAGCGCGGCCTGCCCTTCGGCCTGCAGGTGGTGGGTCGCTTTCGCGGCGACCTCGCGCTGCTGTCGGCCGCGCAGGCGATGGAACAGGCCTTCGCGCCCGATCCGCGGCTGCGCCGGCCGCGGCCCGATCTCACACGCCTTCGCAAGGCCGAGCCGGCCCTCGACTCGATCGTGACCGCGCCGCCCGACGACCGGCACGCCAGCGCGCCCACCGACGGCGCCCCGGCACCGGTGGTCTGAGGTCCGCGCCGCGTCAGGCGCCTGGCTTCAGCAAGGTGGCCAGGAGGGCCAGGGCCCCGGTCAGCTCGTCGAAGCCGGGGCCGCCCAGGCAGATCCGCAGGCCGCTCGCCTTGTCCTTCGGGTTCGCCATCAGGGTCTGCGGCGGGGTGAGCTTCACGCCGGCTTGCGCCGCCGCGGCCACGACGCCCTCGGCAACATCGCGCCGCATCGGCAGCCAGACGTTGTAGGCATCGGGATGCCAGACCAGTTCGCCGGCACCGAGCAGCGAGACGGCCAGCCGAGAACGCCGCCGGGCCTCGTGGCGCAGATCGCGCTGGACCGAGGCGACGACGCCGGTGACCAGCCATTCGTCGACCACCGCGCAGGAGAACGCCGACGGCGCCATGGGCACGTCCTGCAGAAGCGCCTGCGCCGGGCCGCACAGCTCGGGCGGCAGTGCCAGCACGCCGACCTGCAATCCCGGGCCGAGCGACTTGGAGAGCCCGTTCACATGCAACGTGATGTCGGGCGCCAATGTGGCCAGCTGGGGCAAGCCGTCGGAGGCCGCCGCGTACACGCCGTCTTCGATGATCCAGGCGCCCGCGCGGCGACACACCGCCACGATGGCCCGCCGTCGCTTCGCGCTCATCGTGGCCGTCGTCGGGTTGTGCAGCGTCGGGGTGAGATAGACCGCCGTGCCACCGGCGGGCGCCGCGCCGTCGAGCGCCTGTGCGAGCGCCTGCGGCACCATCCCTTCCGCGTCCATCTCGACACCCTGGATGCGACACCCCTTGCGCCGGGCCAGCGCGAGGGCGCCGGGGTAGGTGATCCGTTCGGTGAGCAGCACGCCTTGCCGCCCGCACACCAGGTCGAAGGCCAGCGACAGCGCCTGGCGTGCGCTGCTGGTCAGCACCAGCTGCGACGGATCGACGGCCAGGCCGATCGTTTCGAGCCAGCGGGCGAGAACGCGGCGATGTTCCAGGTGCCCGCCGGGTGGCGCGTACAGGTTGAAGTGATCCGCGTCGATCTTGCGCGCGATGCCCGTCAACGTTCGCGCCAGCACGCGCGCACCGAGCGCGGCCGGTGGCGCATTCGACGACAGATCGATCTCCCGGTCGCCGTGCGCCTGGTGAATCGCCACGAAGGTTCCCCGGCCCTTGACGCTGCGCGTGAGGCCCCTGCGCTCCAGGATGGCATAGGCCTTCGTCACGGTGCCCAGGCCGATCTGCAGCGTCTTCGCCAGGTCCCGATGCGCAGGCAGACGATCGCCGCCCGCGAGCCGCCCCTCGACGATGTCGTCGGCCAGGGCCAGCACCACCCGCTCGGTGGCATTCGTGCCGTTGCTTGCCAGACGGGGCGTCCAGGAGGATCGAAGGAGCACGTGCGTGGCCTCGCAAATAAAAGTGTCACGTGACACTTTTTGAATATTCCAATAGTGTAACTTTCACTCCTCGGCCTCCATCGCGCTGAAGGCCGCCGAAGACACCCTTGGTTTTGGAGCACCCGCATGGCCGTCAGCCAGATCGCACTCGTCTACGGGACGTACCTCATCGCCACCGCCAGTCCGGGGCCGAGCAACATGGCCATCATGGGCACCGCGATGCGTGACGGCCGCCGCCCCGCGCTCGCGCTCGCGGCCGGCGTTGTCACGGGCTCGCTCTTCTGGGCGATCCTGGCGGCGACCGGTGTTTCCGCAGTCCTGACCGCGTATGCGCAGGCCCTTGTCGTGCTCAAGATCGCCGGCGGCCTCTACCTGCTGTACCTGGCTTTTCGCGCGGGCCGGTCCGCCATGCGACCTGGCACCGACGCGGTGAAGAACAGCGCGGAACGCGGCGCATTGCGCAACCGCACCCTCTACCGCCAGGGCGTGCTCATGCACATCGGCAACCCGAAGGCGATCATGTCGTGGATCGCGATCATCTCGCTCGGCGTGCGCCAGGACACACCCGCCGGCGGGTTGCCGGCCATCGTGGGCGGTTGCGTGCTTCTCGGCATCATGGTGTTCGGCGGCTACGCGATCGTCTTTTCGACCGCGTCGATGATTGCGCTGTATGCGAGGCTGCGACGCTGGATCGAAGGCGTGCTCTCGGCTGTGTTCGCGGCCGCGGGGCTGAAGCTGCTGGTCTCGCAGAATTGACTCCAATGGATCCCAGCGAAAGACCGCACTTATGAGCATCACCGTCCACATGATCGACGTCTTCGGCGCCGGCCCGCTCTCGGGCAATCCGCTGGCGGTCGTCACCGGCGCCGACGCCCTCGCCACGCATGACATGCAGCAGCTGACGCGCTGGTTCAACCTCTCGGAAACCGCGTTTGTCTTCGCCCCCACGCACCCGGAGGCGGACTACCGCGTGAGGATCTTCACCCTGGACCGGGAGATGCCCTTTGCAGGCCACCCCACGCTCGGCAGCTGCCACGCCTGGCTGTCGGGCCAGGGCGCGCCCAGACAACAAGCCACGGTGATCACGCAGGAGTGCGGCGCGGGGCTGGTCCAGATCCGGCGCGACCAGGGACGGCTCGCGTTCGCCGCGCCGCCGCTGATCCGCTCGGGCACGCCGACCCCGGCCGAACTCGAGGACGCACGGCGGCTGCTGGGCATCGAAGCGGACGACATCCAGGACGCGGCCTGGATCGACAACGGCCCCGGCTGGCTGGGGATCCGGCTGGCCTCGGCCGAGAAGGTGCTGTCTCTGGAGCCGCCCCGCCGCTGGCCCACGCGCATCGACGTCGGCGTGGTCGGCCCTCATGCCGAGGGCGGTGGCGCGGCCTTCGAAGTGCGCGCCTTCTTCACCGACCATCTGGGCGCCATCGTCGAAGACCCCGTCACGGGAAGCCTCAATGCCTCGCTCGCGCAGTGGCTCTTCGCCACAGGCGTGGCACAAGACGACTACGTCGCCGCGCAGGGCACGCGCCTGGGCCGGCAGGGCCGCATCCACCTGACCCGCGACGACGCCGGCCAGGTCTGGGTCGGCGGCGACACGCGCACGCACGTCAAGGGTGAACTGGACGGCCTCTGATCCGTTCACGCAAGGCCTGCACAGACTTCACTCTGACTTCACCTGCGTTGCGCACACTGCGTTTCGACAGCGGTTCGGCGCTGGTAGAGGCAAGGGGAAGAAAAAAGTAGCTCAGGGAAACGCCTCGATGCCGACCGCTGTCACCTTTCATCGCCCAGCGAGAAAGGCGCAGGCGCACTCATCGCAAGAAAGGGCCACGGGCCAAGGATTACCATCGGCCGGGCGCACGCCGCGCCTCCCACGCCCATGACCGTCGCCACCGCCCCTGTGCCTCCCGCCATCGCCCAAGAAATGCCCGCACCCGACGGCCCGCTGTCGCGCGCGAGGCCGGGGCGCGAACGCATCATGGCGGCCATCCGCACGGCGGCGGTGACCGAGTTCAGCCTGCACGGGCTGAAGGGCACCTCCACCCAGGCCATCGCCGCGCGCGCCGGCCTCACCAAGCCCCAGCTGCACTACTACATCGCCGGCAAGGAAGAGCTCTACGAAGAGCTGCTGATGCAGGTGCTGCATGCCTGGAAGGTGGTGTTCTCGTTCGAGGACGCCAGCGACCCGGCCACGGTGCTGGGCGACTACATCCGCAAGAAGCTCGACCATGCCTTCGACAACCCGGAGATCTCGCGCATCTTCACGCGCGAGGTGCTCGACGGCGGACGCAACCTCGACCGGTACTGGCCCAACGCGCAGGCGTGGACGCAGAAGAAGGTCGACATCATCAACGGCTGGATCGCGCGCGGGCAGATGCGCCCGCTCGATGCGCGCCTGCTGCTGATGCACATCTGGGCCATGACCCAGAGCTACGCCGACTACGCGATCCAGACGCGCGTGATGCTCGGCCTGCCGCCCGAAGCCCCGATCGACCGCGAACCGATCGCGCGGGAACTGGTGGCGTTCGTCCTGGGCGGCTGCGGCATCAAGGCCTGAACTCCGCGCCGGCCTCGCTCAGGCCACGCGCGCCTCCCAGACCTGGCCCGTCGGGTCGGCCAGCGCAAGCCGCATCATCTCGATGAAGCGGCGCAGGCGCGCCGGCTGGAAGCGCGCGTGCGGGTAGGTCAGGTAGACGGGCAACGGCGCCACATGCCATTGCGGCACGAGCTGCACCAGCCGTCCGGCAGCGATGTCCTCGTTCAGCAGCCAGGCCGAGCCCAGGCAGGCGCCCAGGCCCATGCGCGCCGCGCTTTGCAGCGCATAGAGGCTGTCGGTGCTCATGCGCGGACGGATCGGCACGCGCGCGATCTCGCCGGTCGGCCGGTGCGTGAGCAGCACCTCGTTGCGATAGAAGGTGCGCAGCGCGAGCCACGGCAGCTCGGCCAGCTCTGCTGCGTGCGCGGGCGGTGAGCGTCCCTCCAGCAGCGAGGGCGCGGCGACCACCACGCGCGGAACTTCCGAGACCTTGACCGCCACGGCCATCGCATCGGTCATCTCGCCGACCTGGATCGCGCAGTCGACGCCTTCGGCGATGAAGTCGGGGCGGCGGTCGTTCAGCAGCCATTCGACGGACACGCGCGGATAGGCGCGCAGGTACTCGGCCAGCGGACCGACCAGCAGCAGCTGGCCCAGCGCATGCGGCGCCACCACGCGCAACGTGCCCTCCGGCTCGTCGCCCACGCCGCGCAGGTCGGCCTCGAAGGCGTGCCAGTCGGCGATCAGCTCCCTGGCGCGCTCGTAGCAACGCTCGCCGTCTTCCGTGAGCTTCATGGCGTGCGTGGAGCGGCGCAGCAGCCGCACACCCAGCGAGCGCTCCAGCGCCTGCAGGCGACGGCTCACGGTGGGCTGGGTGGCGCCCATCTGGAGCGCGGCGGCCGACAGGCTGCCGGCCTCGACGATGTGAAGAAAGGTCTGCATCAGCTCGATGCGGTCGACAGCAGGGGACGTGGACATGGCCTCATTTATGCGTTTGGCGTATGGGCATTGTGCGATCCGCGGGACTACCAAGCCAAGCCCCTAAGGAGCACATTCCAACCCTTGCTTCGATAATCGAGGGTTAACACCATGTCTTCCATTCAAACTACGCATGCATCGGCCGCCGCGCCGGGGCACGGCCTGCCGGCCTCGCTGATCCTGCTGCTGGCCGCCGGCGCGGGCCTGTCGGTGGCCTCGCTCTACTACGTGCAGCCGATGCTCGGGGTGCTGGGCGCCGACATCGGTGCCTCCACCCGCGCGGTGGGCTTCATTCCCACGCTCACGCTGCTGGGCTATGCGCTGGGCATCCTGCTGCTGGCGCCGCTGGGCGACCGCTTCGACCGGCGCCGCATCGTGCTGATCAAGGCGGCGGCGCTGTGCGCCGCGCTGCTGGTGGCCGGCGCCGCACCGTCGATCGGCGTGCTGCTCGCGGCCAGCCTCGCGATCGGGCTGGCGGCCACGATGGCGCAGGACCTCGTGCCCGCCGCCGCCACGCTGGCGCCCGACGCCACGCGCGGCAAGACGGTCGGCACGGTGATGACGGGGCTGCTGCTGGGCATCCTGCTGTCGCGCGTGGTGAGCGGCTTCGTGGCCGAGCACTTCGGCTGGCGCGCGATGTTCATCGCGGCCGCGGCCAGCATCGCGCTCATCGGCGCCGCGGCCTGGCGCGGGCTGCCGCGCTTTCGGCCGACCACGCACCTGGCCTACGGCGCCCTGCTCGGCTCGCTGGGCACGCTGTGGTCGCGCCACGGCACGCTGCGCCGCGCGGCGCTGGCCCAGGCGCTGCTGGCCGTGGGGTTCAGCGCCTTCTGGTCGACGCTGGCTGTGATGCTGCACGGCGCGCCCTTCCACCTGGGCAGCGCGGCGGCAGGTGCCTTCGGCCTGGCCGGCGCGGCGGGCGCGCTGGCAGCGCCGCTGGCGGGGCGGCTGGCCGACCGGCGCGGACCGGAGCTGGTGACGCGCCTGGGCGCAGGGCTGGCGCTGGTGTCGTTCGCGGCCATGGGGCTGGCACCGCTGATGACGCCGCATGCGCAGCTGTGGCTGCTGGCACTCGCCGCGATCGGCTTCGACCTGGGCATGCAGGCGGCGCTGATCGCCCACCAGACGATCGTCTACGGCATCGAGCCCGGTGCGCGCAGCCGGCTCAACGCCGTGCTGTTCACCAGCATGTTCATCGGCATGGCGACCGGCTCGGCGCTGGGCGCGCTGGTGCTCGCTGCGTGGGGCTGGGCCGGCGTGACGGCGCTGGCGACCGCCGCGGCCGCCGCCGCGCTGGCGGTGCGGCTCTGGCCGCGCCAGGCAACGTAGTCGCATCAGTCGCGGGCCGCGCCCGCCTCCCCAGTCCGGTGCACCTGGACTGGCACGTCGCTTGCATAACCTGACCAGTTGCTCTGATTGATTGGTCAAATTCATGCACGTCCGCGTTGCCTGCTGTCTGTCGATGGAAACCAGCGCCCCCGCAGGCCCGGTGGAGGCGCGTTTCGCATGAACGCGCCCGCGCTGCTGGACAACGCACGGCTGCCGCGCTGGCTGCTGCCCGCCGACTGGCCGCAGCGCCACGGAGTGCCCGAACTCGCACGCATCGGCATCGAGGCCGGCCGCGTGCGGTCGGTGCAGCCCGCGAGGGACATCACGCCGGGCGCCGGCTGGGACCTCGCCGGCACGCTCGCCCTCCCCGCCTTCGTCGACGCGCACACGCACCTGGACAAGGCGTTCACGCTGGCGCGCATGCAAAAGGTGCGGCCCGGCCTGCTCGGCGCGATCGACGCGATGCTGGCCGACCGCGTGCACTGGACGCCCGCCGACGTGCGCGAGCGCGCATCGCGCGGCCTGCAATGGGCCTGGGCATGCGGCACTGCCCATGTGCGCACGCACGTCGACTGGTGGGAGCCCGACGCGCTGCCCACGGCCTGGCCCGTCATGGCCGAGCTGGCGCAGGAATGGGCCGGCCGGGTGCGGCTGGAGCAGGTCGCCCTCATCAAGCTGCCCCTGTTCGAAGACGCGTCGCAGGCGCTGCGCCTGGCGCGGCAGGTGAAGGCCACCGGAGCGCACGCATTGCTCGGCGGCTTCGTGCACTCCACCAACTGGAGCGAGAACGCGCTGCGCAACCTGCTGGTGGCGGCGCAGGCCTGCGAGCTCGACATCGACCTGCACGTGGACGAGGAACTCGACGCCTCGGCCGTGGGCCTGCAGACCACCGCACGCCTCCTGCGCGAGATCGGCTACGAAGGCCGCGTGGTCTGCGGCCACCTCTGCGCGCTGGCGGCCCAGCCCGAGGCGCAGGCCTTCGCCACGCTGGACGCCGTGGCGCGCGCGCCGATCACCGTGGTGTCGCTGCCCGCCACCAACCTGCTGCTGCAGGACGCCGTCACCGGGCGCACGCCGCGCCAGCGCGGCATCACGCTGGTCAAGGAAGCGCATGCGCGCGGCATTCCGCTGCTGTTCGCCAGCGACAACGTGCAGGACCCGTTCTGCCGCCTCGGCAGCTTCGACCCCGTCGAGGCACTGGGCACGGCCGCGCTGGTGGCGCAGCTCGACGAGCCCTTCGACACCTGGTCGCAGGCGCTGTGCCGCAGCGACTGGCTGGAACGCACGCCCGCCACGACGGCGCCCACGCTGGTCGGAGCGAAAGCCGACCTGGTGCTGTTCACGCAGGCCGACCGCCACGGCTGGCCCTCGCGCAGCGCCGCCCGCGTGGTGCTGCGCGACGGCCGCGTGACGCACGGCGACGCATCGCCTTTCTTCCCTGAATAAAGAACAAACAAGGACCCCCATGCTCCACGGCTACATCCCGCCCCACCGCTTCCTGCCCTACCTGAGCTGGACCGAAATCGCCGCCCTGCCCGACCGCGAGAACACCGTCATCGTGCTGCCGTGCGGCGCCATCGAGCAGCACGGCCCGCACCTGCCGTGCTCGGTCGACAGCGTGATCGCCTCGGGCGTGATGGGCAAGGCGCTGGAGAAACTGCCGGCCGAGGTGCGCGCCTTTGCCCTGCCGCCGATCACCTACGGCAAGTCGGAAGAGCACCTGCACTTTCCCGGCACGGTGACGCTCACGGGCACCACGCTGCTGTCGACCGTGATCGAGATCGGCGAATCGGTGTACCGCTCGGGCTTTCGCAAGCTGCTGTTCGCCAACGGGCACGGCGGCCAGCCGCAGGTGCTGGAGATGGCGGCGCGCGAACTGCGCCTGCGCCACGGCGACTTCGTGATCGTGCCGCACGGCGTGTCGCGCCTGCCCAGCGCGGCGAGCCGGCAGGTGAGCGAGCAGGAAAAGAAGCTCGCGATGCACGCGGGCCATTCCGAGACCGCGCTGATGCTCGCGCTGGCGCCCGACACCGTGCACATGGAACGCGCGGCGGCCAACTTTCCGCCGCCCTTCCCGATCAAGCTGCTGTCGGCCGACGGCCGCCCGGCCTGCGCCTGGACCGCGCGCGACTTCGGCCCCAGCGGCGTGATCGGCGACCCAACCAGCGCCACGCGCGAACAGGGCCTCGAAATCCTGGACACGCTCTCGGACAGCTGGGCCCAGGCGCTGACGGAGCTTCATGCGCTGCGCTGGGTCGTGCGCGAGGAAGCCACCTGGGAGCGCGGCCACCAGCAGGGCTTCATCCAGCAGTCGTTCGTGCCGGCCTGAGGCGCGCTCCTTGCAACGGCTTCGTTCTTCTTTTTCATCCCGCCTTCGAGAGGTCCCCACCATGCGTTCCTTCGCTCTTTCCCTGGCCGGCGCCGCCGCGCTCTCGCTCCTCACGGCCGTTGCACCCGCACAGGCCCAGGACAAGTTCACCTACATGACCAACTGGTACGCGCAGGCCGAGCACGGCGGCTTCTACCAGGCGGTGGCGCAGGGCATCTACAAGAAGCACGGCCTGGACGTGACGATCCGCATGGGCGGCCCGCAGGTCAACATCACGCAGATGATGGCCGCGGGACAGGCCGACTGCATCATGGGATCGAGCGACATCCAGATGATGCAGGTGCGCGAAGGCGGCGTGCCCGTGGTCAACGTGGCGGCCTTCTTCCAGAAGGACCCGCAGGTGCTGATCGCGCACGACGACGTCAAGAAGTTCGAGGACCTCAAGGGCAAGACGCTCCTGATCGGCGCGCAGGCCAACCGCGGCTACTGGCCCTGGCTCAAGGCCCGCTTCGGCCTGAAGGACGAACAGACGCGTCCCTACACCTTCAACATCCAGCCCTTCGTGGCCGACCCGAACACCGCGCAGCAGGGCTACCTGACCTCCGAGCCCTACGCCATCCAGAAGGCCGGCGTGAAGAGCACGGTGCTGATGTTCAGCGACCACGGCTACCCCTCCTACGCGGTCACCGTGTCGTGCATGGACAAGACGGTGAAGGAGCGCAGCAAGCAGGTCGCCGCCTTCGTGAAGGCCTCGGCCGAAGGCTGGAAGAGCTACCTGGCCGACCCGGCACCGGCCAACGCGCTGATCAAGAAGGACAACCCCAACATGACCGACGACCAGCTCGCCTACAGCGTGGCCAAGCTCAAGGAGATGGGCATGGTCACCGGCGGCGACGCGGCCAAGCTGGGCATCGGCGTGATGACCGACGCGCGCGCCAAGGCGAGCTACGACTTCCTGGTGAACGCGAAGCTGCTCGACCCCGCCAAGGTGGATCTCGCCAAGACCTACACGACCGAGTTCGTGAAGGACGCCAAGGTCTTGCCCTGAACCTCGCCGCGCCATGAACCGCATCGAACCCCACACCCTCGCGCCGCCGGTGGCGCCCGCCGTGCCCGCCGTCGAAATCCTCTCGGCCGAGAAGACCTACCCCAACGGCACGCAGGCGCTGCTGCCGGTGGACCTGTCGATCGCCGAAGGCGAGTTCGTCACGCTGCTCGGCCCCTCGGGCTGCGGCAAGAGCACGCTGCTGAAGATGGTGGCGGGCATGCTGGAGCCCAGCGACGGGCGCCTGCTGGTGTGGCGCAAGCCCGTGGCGCAGTTGCACGACTGCCCGCACAAGATGTCGTTCGTGTTCCAGTCGCCCACGCTGATGCCGTGGGCCAGCGTGCAGACCAATGTGCGGCTGCCGCTGGACCTGGCGGGCGTGCCCCGCAAGGAGGCCGATGCGCGGGTGACGGAATCGCTCGCGCTCGTGGGGCTGGAGAAGTTCGCCAATGCGCTGCCGCGCGCGCTGTCGGGCGGCATGCAGATGCGCGTATCGATCGCGCGCGGGCTGGTCACGCAGCCCGACCTGCTGCTGATGGACGAGCCCTTCGGCGCACTCGACGAGATCACGCGCCACAAGCTCGACGCCGACCTGCTCGAGCTGTGGCGCAAGAAGAAGCTCACGGTGATCTTCGTGACGCACTCGATCCACGAGGCGGTGTTCCTGTCCAGCCGCGTGGTGATGATGGCCGCGCGGCCGGGTCGCGTGGTCGAGCAGTTCCAGATCGACGAGCCCTACCCGCGCCAGGCCGACTTCATGGTCACGCCCGCGTTCGCGCGCCACGCGAAGCAGTTGCAGGACAGCCTGCTGCGCGCCAGCACCACAGAAGAAGAGGAGGCCGCGCCATGAAGACGGCGACGAAACCCGCGGCGCCCCTGCTGAGCCAGCCGCGCGTGCAGCGCGTGCTCTACCCGGTGCTCATCGGCGTGGTGCTGGTCGCGCTGTGGCAATGGATGGTGGTGGCCATGGAACTGCCGCCCTACCTCGTGCCCTCGCCCTGGCTGATGATGCAGACGCTGGTGACCGACTGGGCGCCGCTGGGCAGTGCGCTCCTGGTCACGCTGAAGATCACGGTGCTGTCGTTCGCGCTGGCCACGGTGGCGGGTGTGCTGATCTCGTTCCTGTTCGTGCAGAGCAAGCGCATCGAGACCGCCCTCTTTCCGTACGCGGTGCTGCTGCAGGTCACGCCCATCGTGGCCGTGGCGCCGCTGATCATCATCTGGGTGAAGAACCCGGTGGCGGCCATGACGGTGTGCGCGGCGCTGGTGGCGCTGTTTCCCATCATCAGCAACACCACGCTGGGCCTGCGCAGCATCGACCCCGACCTGCAGAGCTACTTCAAGCTGAACCGCGCCACGCGCTGGCAGCAGCTGGTGCGCCTGCGCATTCCGAGCGCGCTGCCGTACTTCTTCGGCGGGCTGCGCATCTCCAGCGGCCTGGCGCTGATCGGCGCGGTGGTGGCGGAGTTCGTGGCCGGCACCGGCGGCTCGGGCGCAGGGCTGGCCTACCAGATCCTGCAGGCGGGCTTCCAGCTGAACATTCCGCGCATGTTCGCGGCCCTGCTGCTCATCTCCCTCACCGGTGTGGCGCTCTTCGTGCTGATGGCCTGGCTCACCAAGGTGGCGCTGGGCTCGTGGCATGCGAGCGAACTTTCCCAGGATTGAAATCGACCATGAACGCTCCCGCTTCCGCCATCGAACAACTGCTGCTCGAACTCCCCGACCTCGACTGGATCACCGACGAAGGCCGCGTCACGCGCCTCTCGCAGGACTTCTCCTGGTTCAGCCCGGTGCTCACGCGCCAGCTGAAGGACAAGCGCGCCGACGTGGTGGTGCGCCCGCGCACCGAAGAAGACATCCGCGCGGTGGTCGGCGCCTGCGCGCGCCGCGGCGTGCCCATCACGATCCGCGGCAGCGGCACCGGCAACTACGGCCAGACCACGCCGCTCGCCGGCGGCGTGGTGCTCGACATGACAGGCTACAACGCCTGCCTGTGGGTGCAGCCCGGCGTGGCGCGCGCGCAGGCCGGCATCCGCCTGGGCGAACTCGAGAAGCAGACAAAACCCACCGGCCAGGAGATGCGCTGCGTGCCCTCGACCTACCGCAGCGCGACGCTGGGCGGCCTGTTCGGTGGCGGCTTCGGCGGCGTGGGCTCGATCAACTACGGGCCGCTGAGCGCGCCTGGCAATGTGCTGGGCATTCGCGCGATGACCATCGAGGCCGAGCCGCAGGTGGTCGAACTGCGCGGCGCCGAAGCGATGCGCATGCACCACCTGTGGGGCACCAACGGCCTCGTGCTGGAGCTGGAGATCGCACTGGCGCCGGCGCATCCGTGGCTCGAGACGCTGGTGACCTTCGACGACTTCGAGAACGCGCTGAACTTCGCGGACAAGCTCGCGCATGCGCCGGGCATCGTGAAGCGCGGCGTCACCTTCTTCGCGGCGCCCATCGCCGACCACCTCGCGCAGCTGGCGACGCACCTGCCCAAGGGCTGCCACACCGTGCTGTCGCTGGTGGCCGAGCAGAGCGAGCCGGCCATGATGCTGCTGGTGCAGGCGCACGGTGGCACCGTGAGCTACCGCAAGACGGCCGCCGAAGTACAGAAGAGCAACCGCACGCTGATGGAGTTCACCTGGAACCACACGACGCTGCACGCGCTGAAGATCGACCCGACGCTGACCTACCTGCAAAGCGGGTTCATCCCCGGCCGGCATGTCGAGCAGGTCATCGAGATGGAGAAACTGCTGGGCGGCGAGGTCATGATGCACGTCGAGTTCCTGCGCAACGCGGCGGGGCTCCTGACCTGCAGCGGGCTGCAGCTGGTGCGCTTCAGCACCGAGGATCGCCTGAACGAGATCATCGACATCCACCGCGCGCACCAGGTGCACATCAACAACCCGCACGTGAACATCGTGGAAGACGGCAAGGCCGGCGGGCCGCTCCCGCCGGAAGTCATCGAGGTGAAGCAGCGCTTCGATCCGATGGGCTTGCTGAACCCGGGCAAGCTGCGCGACTGGCCGGTGAAGGCGACGACCGCGGCCTGAAAACGGCCTCAGCGAGCGCCCGTCAGCCCTTGCGCGCCGCGCTGCTTCGCTGCGCCGGCGCCAGTGCCTTGAGCGCCTGCACGAACTCCTCGAGGAGTGGGGAGCGGTAGGTATTCGGACGTGAGAAAAGCGAGATGCGCCTCGGAATCGACAGCGCCTCGACAGGAATCACCTTGACGCCACGCGCCTGGGGCAGTGCGAGCACGGAGACCGGGACGATGCCCATCAGATCGGTCGCTGCAAGCACCGGCAACGACCAGGACGCATTGAAGTGCACCTCGATCGCGCCTTGCGGCGGCGTCGCGCCGGCGGAACGAAATACCTCGTCCAGCTTCGCGCGTGCAGCCGAATGAACGGACGGCAGCACCCAGGAAAACTTCGACAGATCGCCCATCGTGAGACGGCGACGCGCGAAGACCGGATGCCCCACGCGCGCCACGGCGACGAGCGCATCGGTCAGGAGGTCCTCATGCACCAGGCCGTGCGGCATGGATTCATAGGTCGGAATCACGGCGACATCGAGCAGGCCCTGGCGCGTCCAGTCGATCAACTCGTCCGAGGACGCCACTTCCAGGCGCACATGCATGCCCGGGCGACGGGGCTGCAGCGCCGCAAGCGCCGGTGAAAGCACGGCATCCAGAACCGCCAGCGTCGCGCCCACACGGATGAGCCCGGCACGTCCTGCGCGGACGTCGCCCGCATGACGAAGCGCCTCGTCGTGCTCTGACTTCATGCGTTGCGCACGTTCGCGGAACGCGACGCCGAACGGCGTGAGTGTCATGCCATGGCCCGAGCGCTCGAAGAGACCGAGCCCCATCTCGTCCTCCAGCCGGCGGATCGCCTTGGAAAGCGCCGCGGCCGTCACCGTCAGGCTGGTTGCTGCACGGGCCAGTTGCCCATGGCGCGCCACTTCCAGGAAGTAGTCGAGGTCACGTGCCGAGAAGGACATGAATAAAAGTTAACGAAAACTTCCCAAATGGAAACACCCGAATCCTAGCCGTTCCTAGACTGCAGTCGCAATGAGTCCCTCCATGAACCCACCCAACATCGTTCTCATCCTGGCCGACAACCTCGGCTGGGGCGAGCTCGGCTGCTACGGCGGCGGGGCGCTGCGGGGCGCGCCCACGCCACGCATCGACGCGCTCGCCAGCCAAGGCCTTCTGCTGCAGAACTTCAATGTCGAGAGCGACTGCGTGCCGACGCGCTCCGCGCTGATGAGCGGGCGGCATCCGATCCGTACGGGCTGCCTGCAGTCGGTGCCGCCCGGCCTGCCTCAGGGCCTGGCACGCCGCGAGATCACGCTGGCGCAGCTGCTCTCGGCACAGGGTTATGCGACTGCGCACTACGGCAAATGGCACCTGGGCGATGTTCAAGGCCGCTTCCCGAGCGACCGTGGATTCGACGAGTGGTACGGCATCCCGCGCACCACGGACGAGAGCCAGTTCACGGCCAGTGTCGGCTACGACCCGAGCGTGGTGGACATCCCGTACATCATGCAGGGCCGTGCCGGTGCGCCTTCGCAGAACGTCGAGGAATACAACCTGGATTCGCGCCGACGCATCGATGAGACGCTGACGAACCGGTCCTTGGAATTCATCCAGCGCAACCACGCGGCACAGAAGCCTTTCTTTCTGTACCTACCGCTCACGCACCTGCACTTTCCCACCCTGCCTCACCGCGATTTCGCGGGCCGCACCGGCCATGGCGACTTCGCCGATTCCATGGTCGAGATGGACCACCGCGTGGGCCAGGTCATCGACGAAATCGAGCGCCTCGGCATCTCAGAAGACACCCTCTTCATCTTCGCGAGCGACAACGGCCCCGAGTTCCGCGCCCCTTACCGCGGCACGGCCGGCCCCTGGCGTGGCACCTATCACACGGCCATGGAAGGCAGCCTGCGCGTGCCGTGCATCGTGCGCTGGCCGGGCAAGATCGCCGCGGGCCGGGTGAGCAACGAGATCATGCACGTCACCGACCTCTTCTCCACGCTGGCACGCGCGGGCGGCGCCCGCATTCCCGAGGACAGGCCGATCGATGGCATCGATCAGATGCCCTTCTTCCTCGGCGAACAGAAGTCCTTGCGCGAGGGCTTTCTCTTCCATATCAAGAACGAGTTGCGCGCGGTGAAGTGGCGCGACTGGAAGCTGCATTTCTATTGGGAGCCCGAGGTGAACGAAGGCAAGGGCAAGCTCGAGTCGCCCTATCTCTTCAACATCACGCGCGACCCCAAGGAGGAGTCGGATGTGCTCGTCTACAACACGTGGGTCCTGGGGCCGATCCAGCGGATGGTCCGTGCCTTCCATCAGAGTGCGACAGCACATCCTCACACGGCGCCGGGCGCGCCGGACTGAGGCCGCGGAATCCCCGACGCGCTCGCGCATCTCTCCACCGTCCCAGAAGGCTCACCCCATGTCCAAGCATCCAGGCAGCCGCCGAGGCCTCTTTCTGATCTTCTGCGCACTCACGGCGCTGGCGTCTTCTCCGGCGCTCGCACAAGAGAAGTACCCCTCTCGAGCGATCACCTGGGTCGTCGGCTACCCACCGGGGGGCAGCGTCGATGTCGTCACGCGCCTTGTCGCCCGCAAGTTGGAGGCGACGCTCGGCCAGCCCATCGTGGTCGACAACAAGCCCGGTGCCACGGGCTCGCTCGCGCTGCGGTATGTGGCAACCCAGCCTGCCGACGGCTACACCCTGGTGACGGTTCCCGGCCCGGTGCTCACGAGCATCCCGATGCCGCAGATCGGCAAGGAGATGAGCGCCATCGCCATGCTCGCCAAAGGCTCCACGGTCCTTGTAGGACCGGCACGGCCCGATGCGCCCAAGGACCTCAAGGCCCTGCTCGCAGACGCATCCGCCCACCCGGACAAGTACAGCTACGGCTCCTCCGGCAACGGCACCGGCCAGCACCTGACCGGAGAACTCATCCAGGCACTGACGGGCGTGACGATGACGCATGTACCCTACAAGGGCGGCAACCAGGCGGTGACCGACGTGATCGGTGGACAGATCCCGCTGGCGGTACTGGGCATCACGCCCGTGCTCCCGCACATCAAGTCCGGCAAGCTCAAGGCGTACGGGGTTTCCACGGCGACCCGCTCCGCCTCCTTGCCCGAGGTGCCGACCCTCAGGGAAGCCGGCATCGCCAACTTCGAGGCCAGTCAGTGGTTCGTCCTGGCTGCGCGCACGGGCCTCCCGGCAGACCGAAGCGATCGCCTCAACGAAGCGGTGGCACAAGCCCTGAAGGACCCGGAGGTGATGAAAGGCTTCGAGAACGTCGGCATGTTTCCTGAAGTCCACAGCGCAAAGCAGACCGCCGACTACATCCACACCGACATGCGGCGCTGGGCAGACCTCGTGAAGAAGAACAAGATCGCGATCGACTAGCTAGCGTGTGGAGTGAACCCCATCGACGGGACTGCAGGGGTCGTCATCCAGACGCAGACATCCCGAGTGAGACGGCGAAGCACAGTCAACAGCCGCCTGGCCAATGAAAAAGGGCGTTCACTGAATTTCAGTGAACGCCCTAGGTCGTTGTGCTGGGGTCTACTGAACGATAGACCAGAACGCCCGCGTCTATTGGGAGGACGGATTCCACTTGTTAGTTTGTTCCCCGCTTTGTTCCCCGGTCTTCGTCTGGCAATAGGCTACGACCCACGTCAGGTTACTTGCCCGTCCTTAGCCCCCAAGCGCTCCGCGATGGCATCAGCGAAGGCCTTGCTCGGCGAACGTCGTCAACATTGTTGCAAAATGTTCCTCAAACCCATGTTCGAAGGTTTCGGAGGGGAATCAATGGCGAGACGGCGTAAATCCAGCATAGCCGACGACCTCATGGATCTGGTGGCCTTGCTACCTTGGTGGGCAGGCGTGGTGTTGGCACTCGCCAGCTACTGGGTGTTGCATGCCATGGCCACGCGTCCCCTGCCCGCGGCTCAGTCCGCCCAGCAAATCGGGCAGTTGGCCACGACGGCCATCTGGCAGGGCCTAGCCACGGGAGGTCAGTATCTGCTGCCGATGATCTGTCTCTTCGGCGCGGTCATGTCAGCGGTACGTCGGCAGCGGCGGCGCGCCTTGTTCGACACGACCTCCGCGAGCAGCAGTGCCGACGCGCTGCAGGACATGTCCTGGCAGCAGTTCGAACTGCTGGTCGGTGAAGGTTTCCGGCGACGCGGGTATGCGGTCAAGGAGGTCGGTGGTGGCGGCGCCGATGGTGGCGTGGATCTGGTTCTCACCAAGGCCGGGGAGAAGTCCTTCGTTCAATGCAAGCAATGGAAAGCCTTCAAAGTCAGCGTCTCCACAGTACGGGAGCTCTATGGCGTGATGGCCGCACAGGGCGCAGCGGGCGGCTTCGTCGTGACCTCCGGACGCTTCACGCAGGAGGCCACCGCGTTCGCCAGCGGCCGCAACATCCGACTCATCGATGGGCCGGCACTCATGCAGCTCCTGCGCGAAGCGCGTGGCAAGACTGAAGCAATTTCATCACTTTCCGATACGCCTGTGCTGCACGCGATGGCTGCGTCCCCAAGGTCTAATGAATCGGCAGGCATCGCTCAAGTGATGGCGCCGGCTGGGTCCGCCAATCCCCATTGCCCAAAGTGTGACAAGCCGATGGTGCGGCGGGTGGCGAAACGGGGTGTCACGGCTGGCAAGGCCTTCTGGGGATGCTCGGACTTTGCTGCGGGATGCCGGGGTACACGCGAGGTTTAGGGCACCTGGTGCCGGCGGACTATTAACCCGTCGATCGAGTGTTCGAGCCATTCCTAACCCGCGCGGATTTTTTAGAATATCGCTATCAAAATGGTAGCATGCAATTTTCATGAATGAACGCAAGTAGGCGCCGGTGAAGGCGTCGCTAAGCTAGGACATGGCTACTACTGCACAGCGATTCACCATCACTGCGACGCACCCGCCGAGCATCGGCTGGTCGATGGGCGTCTATCGCCCATATCGAATTCAAGGCGTTCGAAACCCCAAGTTCGACAAGTACTCGGGCTTCATCCTCGACATCAAAGAAAAGAACGCAACACAAAAGCGACAGGCTGCAGTCACACATTTTGCCGATCTGATCGTCGCCCACCTGAAGGGCCTGCCAGCTCAAGGGCAAGCGGAAATTCTCGTGGTCCCGTCCAGTACGAAAGGACAATGGTCGCCGGGGCTGGAACTCGTCGCCCAGACGGTGGCAAAGAAGGACAAGCGATTCAGCTTTGTCGCCAGGGCACTCATTCGTACGCGAAACATCGACAAACTCGCCTCAGGTGGCGATCGCTCGCTGGCTGTGCATCTCGATTCGCTCGAATATGACTGGGACCTTGCAAGCCCGATGCCAAAGTTCTTGATCGATGATGTGACGACCAGCGGAAATTCTTTCGCCGGGTGCATGACCGTGATTCAAAGTCACTTTCGGCAACCTGTGCAGATTACTCCTCTCGTCCTGGGCAAGACATCGCATGACTGACGCTGACATCGCAATCAGCGCAGCCACGATCGCTCTTCTGCGTTCGGGCAGGCGCACCGTATCGAACCTTCGCACGCTGCTTCTGGCAGCATGGACGGAGGGTACTAGGCTTGATGATCTTGACGCATTTTTGAATTTGGCCGGCGTTGAGCGCGCGGAGGTAAACGGCTCAGTGTCAGAGGCGATGGGGACTCTTGAGAAAGGGTTGCAGCTGAACATCTCGCCCGTGCCCATCTGCTCGCCGGTGTACCCGGCCGCGCTGCGGGGCATCAACGATGCTCCACTCATCATCTACTTAAGAGGCCACGCGGCAGCGCTGAACGCCACCCCTGGCATTGCTGTGGTTGGCACACGCAAAGCCACTGCCCACGGCATCCTCATCGCTGAGCGGATTGCGCAGTATGTATCTTCCGAAGGGCTGTCTGTCGTGAGCGGCTTGGCGATGGGGATTGACGCGGCCGCTCACGAAGGAGCAATGAAGGGACCAACACCGACTATTGCAGTGCTCGCACATGGACTAGAGAAGGCCTCACCCGCGACAAATCGCCCACTCGCGCATCGGATTCTCGATGCCGGTGGATTGTGGGTGTCGGAGCATCCAGTGGGGACTCCGACAAAGCCGGAGTACTTCGTTCTGCGCAACCGCATTCAGGTGGGTCTAGCCTCTGCGTCCGTGATCGTCGAAGGTGAGGAAAAAAGCGGCTCGCGCGCCCAGGCAGAGTACTGCATTCAGAATCGACGTGTACTCTTTGCTGTGCTTCCCGAGCCAAGGTCGAATGTATCTACGTTGAGCGATCTACCTCGGGTCTTGGTCGGACAGCGGGGGGCAACGCCGATCTACTCACGCGCGGACTACCCCGCCATGATTGACGCGGCGCGCCAGCGCGCAACCGCGTTGTAGGTCGCTGGCTGATCCTTCGACATCAGCCTGTTTAACTTTCGGTCCGGCGCCGCACACGCGACAGGGGTTGAAATCCCTATCAAGGTACTAGTAGTGCTTGGGGTCGTGCCCCATATCCAGGGCCAGCGCTCCCGCTATCATGATCGAACACAGCCCGAATCACGATGCCCAGGGATGGAGAAACTGATGGCAAACGGTCCTGCAGACCTAGTTTTTGACAAGTTCGCACCCGATCACGTACCTGCGACCTTGCATCATTACTGCAGCACCGAAACCTTCATGGCCATCGTGGCCGGTAAGAGCATCAGGCTGTCGGCCCTATCCATGTCTAACGACAGCGAGGAGGGCCGATTGGTACTCCGGCTTACGGAGAAGTTAGGACAGACCAACGGCACGGCCCCAGCAGTCATAGCGTCCCTCACCGCTCATTGGAATGAGGTAATGGCGGCCAACGAGGGGCTGGGCTTTTGTCTATCCGAGCGGGGCGATCTCCTGTAAGCGCGCAGTGAAGTCATCTTGATCGCGTGAGAGCCGACAGGCATCGTGTCCGCGATGAATGATGTGGACACGATAGATGGTGTGGTTAAGCGGGCCACCCGTCGCAAGCACAGCGTGCAACTCAAGGCCGAGGTCCTGGAGGCGTGCCGGCAACCGGATGCCTCTGCCGCAGCGATCGCGAGGTTGTACAACCTGAACGCGAACGTGGTGCACCGGTGGCGTGCCGACGATCGGAAGGCGGCCGCGTCGAAGGCGGCCGAAGCTCCGACCTTGCCGATGCCCGGTTTCATCGCACTCGATGTGCAGCCCGAAGCCGAGGTGCCCATGCGCGACATCCGCGTTGAACTGAAGAGAGGCAGCGCCACCGCAGTCGTGTACTGGCCGGTGGAGTCGGCTTCGTCGTGCGCAGCCTGGCTGCGCGAATGGCTGCGTTGATCCGCATTGACGCCGTGTGGCTGGCCACCGAGCCGATCGACATGCGAGCCGGGACGGAGACGGCGCTGGCGCGTGTCGTGAAGGTCTTCGGGGCCGCGCACCCGCACCACGCCTACCTGTTCGCCAACCGGCGGGCCAACCGCATGAAGGTCCTCGTGCACGATGGCATTGGTCTCTGGCTGTGCGCACGTCGATTGAACCAGGGTCGATTCCTATGGGCCAACGCGAGCCTGGGCACGCAGATGGCGATGACGCGTGAGCAGCTTGATGCGCTCGTGCTTGGGCTGCCCTGGCAGCGCGTAGGTTCAGCAGGCATCATCACCGTGGTGTGATCGCGCGGCAGCCGTGCAATTGCGGCAAACGCCGATGACAGTCGCACGATCGCGCGGCACTCTACGTATTCATGGTGGATGCCGAACAACTGAAGGGCCTGCGTGCAGAGCAACTGTACGAGGTGACCCTCCGGCTCATCGATGGCTTCGCCGAGCAACAGCGCCAGCTCGAGGCCAAGGACCAATCGATCGAGACGCTCACGCGCGAGATCGCCTTCAAGTCCACCAAGGTCGACCAACTCACCCACGAGCTCGCACAGTACAAGCGTCTGCGCTTTGGCAAGAGCAGCGAGAAGCTCGATGCGGCGCAGGCCAGTCTTCTGGAGGAGACGCTTGACGCTGACCTGGCGGCCATCGAAGAAGAGCTGAAGCAGCTTCGCTCCCCACCAGCCAAGCCGGAGGACAAGCAGCAGCCGCGCCGCATGCCGCTGCCCGCCCACCTGCCGCGCGTCGATGTCCGCCACGAGCCCGCGTCGACCACCTGTGCGTGCGGCTGCGAGCTCAAACGCATCGGCGAAGACGTGGCCGAGAAGCTCGACTACGTTCCCGGCGTGTTCACCGTTGAGCGGCATGTCCGCGGTAAGTGGGCCTGCGCGAAGTGCCAGACGCTGATGCAGGCGCCGGTGCCGGCCCAGGTGATCGACAAGGGCATCCCCACGGCCGGCCTCCTGGCGCAGGTGATGGTGGCCAAGTACGCCGACCACCTTCCGCTTTACCGGCAGGAAGCCATCTTCGGGCGCGCCGGCCTCGCCATCCCGCGTTCGACGCTCGGCGCGTGGGTCGGCGCCTGTGGCGTACGTCTGCAACCGCTGGTCGATGCGCTCAAGCAAGCCATCCTTACCCACCGCGTGCTGCACGCCGACGAGACCCCCGTGGCCATGCTCAAGCCAGGGACAGGCAAGACGCACCGTGCCTACCTGTGGGCCTACACGCCAGGCGCCTTCGAAGGCATGAAGGCGGTGGTCTACGACTTCGCCGACAGTCGGGCTGGCCAGCATGCGCGGGACTTCCTGGGCGAATGGCGCGGTGCACTCGTGTGTGATGACTACTCGGGCTACAAGACCCTGCTGGCCGAGGGCGTCGTCGAAGCTGGCTGCCTGGCCCATGCCCGGCGCAAGTTCGTCGAGCTGCACACGGCCAACAAGAGCCAGATCGCAGAGGCTGGCATCCAGTACTTCGCCCGGCTCTACGAGATCGAGCGCGAGGTGAGGGACCTCCATGCTGATGAACGGCGACGGATCCGCCAAGCGCGGGGACGACCGATCGCGCAGGCGCTGCATGCCTGGATGATCGCCCAGCGGCAGAAGGTTCCGGAAGGCTCAGGAACAGCCAAAGCGCTGAACTACAGCCTGAAGCGCTGGGCTGCGCTGACGCGCTACCTGGACGACGGGAGCTTGCCTGCGGACAACAACTGGGCAGAGAACCAGATCCGGCCCATCGCCGTGGGCAGAGGCAACTGGCTGTTCGCCGGGAGCCTGCGCGCCGGCCAACGCGCCGCAGCAGTCATGAGCTTGATCCAGTCGGCCAAGCTCAGCGGACACGACCCCTATGCCTATCTCAAGGACGTCCTGACTCGACTGCCGATGCAGCGCGATAGTCAGATCGCCGAGCTCCTGCCACATCACTGGCGACCTGCGGCAACAGCGCGTTGATTCACTGCATTCGCCGACGGTGATCTGCGGCTGCGCGTCCGGTCCTTATGTGGGGTAGCGCACAGAACGTGAGACCAGGAAGTGCCACCATCGCTGCATGGCAACGATCCCCGTTACGACGAGCAAGCCGATTCAGCAGGCCTGGGCGGCTTGGGAGACTGCTGTTGAAGCCGTCCTGCAAGACATCAATCGAATTGCAAAGGGCGGGCAGTCAAACCCTGCAGTGACGTGCGAATTGATGGCCGCAGTTGAAGTCGCTCGCCTGCGATGTGAGGAGGTGGACCCTTGTGACGTACCCCTCATCGGCACCAAGCCCGGCCCCCGAGAGACTCACACAAGATGAGTTTGCCGGTTGCGTACGATCTCCTGAGCCAGTGGCGAGGTTATGCGACTCAAAGCCGAGGGGTTTCCATCGGCTTTTCGACCGACTTTCTTAAACGCATTTCTGTTGCAGATGAAGCAGATGCGCACTTCGCCACTCTGGAGCGAGTCGAGTACGGCGAGGGACAGCAGTTGCACGAATATGGGCCGACGTTCAGGACGCTAGTCAATGCAATAGAAGAAGCACAGGGATACCTGCAGTACGGCCACGTGTCGATCAGCGAAAAACTCAAGGCCGCGCTGAACCATAAGCTTCGACCATGGACGCGAAAGATCTACACGTTCAAAAATGACGGATTCGATGAGGAGCGTGAATGGCGGATGCTCGCGCTTCTCTCTAGCGAGGAGCAAGACGCCTGCAGTTACCGCGCCGTCGACGACAAGATCGTGGCTTTCAGGGAGCTACGGTTGGATGCTCAGCCAGGCCCAGCGATCGTGAGCGTGACATTGGGCCCGAAACATGTGACTCCGGTCGATCAGGTGAAGCGAATGCTTCAGCGCAATGGAATCTTGGCAACGGTTGCCAAATCCGGCCTGACGTACCGCTAGATACGAAGGTCGGCTTTGATCTGCTCCCACTCCGCCGATAGTTCGTCATTTAGCCTGTGGAACAGCTTCGACGACAGCGTGATCGCGGCGGTGGCCTTCGCAGTCTCATACATGCCGAGCGATTCCAGCGTCATCGCATTGAGTCGCAGGGTCGCTGGCTTGGACTGGAACATCCGATAGACCTCACCATAGGTTTTCTCGAAGCGGATGCGTAACCATTCCAGCCTCAGGTATTTCGACACGATCTGCTCGCTGAAGACAGCTTGAGATGCTGCAACGACCAGGCCCAAATCTGCATGCCGATTGAGCACGCAAATCAGCCAGACGCCGACATAGACAACCACCTTGATGCGCTCCGTGCGGGCCATCCGCAAGGCAATGGCCTTGCTGAAGTGACTATTCTCCAGTACCTGCGCCGCCATGCGCTCGATGGGCTTAGTGAAATCGTTGTTGTAATAGCCATCGGTTTTCTGGTGACTGAGACTCACACCACAGGCGCTGGCGAAGAAGTCCTGCCGACGCTTGTCTTCGGCGCGCGGCGTCCAGTACAGGCGGCTCACAAGGCCAATGATAAATAGCGCTACGACGGAAAGTGCAAAGCCGGTCAAGACAACGTCGTACACCAACGGATGCGTCGCCTTCTCGACGAACAGCGAAACGATCGACAGAATGGCTGACAGGTAGAACAACACATCGGAGGCTTGGTCGGCGCGTTCAACCGCGTCGTAGTAGCTCGCACGGATCGGGTCTGATTTGGACATCTTGGGCGCCGTCAACGATAGTAGGTTGGGAAGGCGTCGTCGTAGAGAAGGCGCCACCAAGAGAACGCAGTCGAGATGTCGCCGTCGCGGGACGCCTGACGCGCCTTTTGGGCCCGCACGACTGCCGTACTGAGCTTCGATAGCGCGTCCTCGCGTTGCACGTCAGTCTTGCAGGCCGGGACATAACCAGAAAAGCCGGTGGGGTCCTGCAGCTTCGCCAACTGCTGGTCCCATAGGCTGCGCAGGACGCGCGACACGTCGATGTCGCTGACAATTGCCGTCTCTCCCTCGGCATACTTCGCAACTCGCATCTCCAAGTAGAAGGACGAGATTGGGACCTTGCGGTAGAACTTCCAGGCCTTGATAAAGCGGATCAACGGCTTGACGCGGCCGCCCAGTCGCTGATCGACACGAGCGACGTAGTCATTGTGCGAATCAGGGCTGATGCGCATCCAGCCGCCGCCGCCATCGGCGATCTCGTAGACCTTGTACCCGTTGGTCTCTCCGACATAGTCGGCCGGAACGACCTCCGTCGTTTCCGACCTGTAGGTTCCGAACGGCACTGCGACCGCAGGCGTGTTCACGTTGACGCCAGTCCGCGGGAACCTCGCATCAAGGGCATCGCGGATCTTGGAGAGCGAGTACGTCGATGATTGCGTCAACTTGGCCGTGGGGATCGATGCAAGGTAGTCGATATCGCTAAATCCAGAGACGCTGGTCCCGTTGCCGAACGACCCCATGCGCACGAACCGCTGGAGCCCGAAGTTACTAATGAGGCACGCCTCGATGGAGGCTCGGTGCCGCTTTGCGGCATCGGTCTCCGGGGCCTTTGCCTTCAGCTTGACGAGGAAGTCGTCGAACCCTTCTTCAATAGATCGTGGCAATTCGCTCTCCTAGTGCTGGTGTCGCCGGGACACGGGGCCGCCACGAAAGCCGGCGCTTGCGCGACGGCTCCGGATGCATGCCGCCGCCGGCCCATTTGCGTGTCCTCAACCAGTCTTCGAAGTACCAGAGCCACTCCTCGGTCCAAGGAATGAAGGTCTCGGTCAGCTTCAGCTGAGGCGCCCACTCGCGTCGCTTGGGCCACCATAGGCACAACAAGACCCCCGGGCCATCGTGACGATAAATGTGCGGGATGGAGTCGCTGCCAGCAAGACTGCGGAGATTGGGTGCTATGACGAACATGTCAGGCGTACGTGAGTCTGGCCGCACACGCAGTAGGCACTCATAGTCCCGCCCGAACCGACCTGGGGTCACGGAGAAGCGAAACTGGAGCTCCCTTCCGCTCATCAGGCGCACCGAAGACCCGGGCAGCCCCAGCCCGCGAAGCTCGAGGGCGCGCTGGGCTAGCGTGGGCACTGCTGCTGGTATGACTACGCGCATCAATCGCCGAAGAAGGTATGTGCGCGTGCGGTGGTTGCAACAGATGCCCCTGCCGAGACCAACGCGACCTTGCCGATATTGATGCTGCTTTGCCGCTGACGCGCCTCCTCGTCGCGAATCGCTCGGGCAGCCCGCTTACCAAATGCAGCCTCGAGCTTGACCAGCAGGACATCCAGGCCGGCACGCGCTTCGATTGCTTCGACGATCTCGGTCAGTTGCTCCTTCATGCGTGAGTGCCACGAGTTGAAGGCGGCCTGCCGCGCCGGGGTGTTCATGGCTGAGGCGAGGTTCTCGCCAGGGGCCGAGGGATTGGACAGTGACCAGTGCTCGCCTCCATTCAGTAGCGGCATGCGTTCGAAATAGTCCGGCAGGGTCTCAACGATTTCCAGCAGCAGATCCAGGGGACTGTCATGCGGTCGCGGTGCCAAGGCCGTATAGGCAGCTGCGGCCAGTGTCGTGATGAAGATAGACGATGGAGCCACATCGCTGGCGCCGCTAGCAGCCAAGCCAAAGGACACGTTTCGGTGGAGTTTGAGCAATTGCACCAGGCGACAGAGCAGGCGGTTAAAGACTTCTTGGGAGTCAGGTAGGGGCGCCACGTCTGCCCGGCGCTCCATGCTGGCTTCGGCGAAATCGAGCGTCGACGTGAACGTCGGCGAGATCGCCGCCGCCTTGTCGAATCCTCTGGCGTACCCGCGCGGATTAGTCAGGTCGTAGAGATGCTTCTGACGATCCGGAATGCGGCCTAGCGTGTCACCGTAGATGCCGAACAGTGACGGGGAGTCGATGACAGGTGCTATGTCGGCAAACATGCCGCCGGCATACTCCAGCGTCACGCACCGCTCCCAACGGTGTATTCGCAGGCCGTGTGCCGTCGCATACCGACCCAACGCAGCAAACAAATCATCAAGCAGCCGTACCGGCCCGTTAGGCCCTTCGTACTTGAGCATGGCCGTTTTCCGAAGCCGGGCGATCAGATCAATGTCGAAGCCCTCACGGGACTCGTCCATGGGCCTGATGAGCGTGCCGAGTTGCCGCGAACCATGTGCGTGGATTTCATGGAGTTCGCCCCTGAACTCTGTGCACTCGGCCAAAAATTCCCCGGTGCTTCGGTACGACGACTCCAGCGCGTCCAGCTGCGTACTAGTCGGCTCATGAAGACGCCCGATCGCATCAACCAGGTAGAAAAGTCTGGCTGAAGAGCGAGAGGAGGCCCGTGGGCCGGGAATCCGGGAGTAGAAGCTTGGGCTGCCGAGGACCGCCATTTTTGACTTTCTTCGTGGTGGCGGCGCTTGCAAGATTTAGCACTCAGCCGCATAGAGTGCTAAATCCAACTATATATGGTGTTTGGTCGAGCGTCTAAACACCATATGTAGCGCAGGACATAAACACAGCCTGGCGTTATATACAGTTATAATGGAGAGCTTTCAGTTCAACACTGTTAATTACCTTGTCGATAGCTCAGTGAACGCCACCGAGGCACAAAGCCGCCCTCGACTCACAGGGCATCTCTCACAGATCGCAGTGTCCTCGCAAGACGACACCATCAAAAAACTGATCGGCGTGCTCTCGCTCCTCGATCCAATGTGAGCCGGGGCCGTAAACCGCGTTCTGAACCTCGCAGATGATTTTGGCCTTTCTCTGGGCGCAGGGCGTTGCGGGAACCCACATCCCGCAATCGAAGTGCTCATCGTCTTCGTGGTGGACGACGTCTTCTCGCCAAAGAAGGCGAAGCTGTTTCATGAGAAGAGAGAACTCCTTGTTGGCTCCGCACTGTTGGTGACGTGTACGGCAGCACGTCAATAGCGATTGCTCCCAACATCTTCTTGGGGGGCCCGATACCGCAGCACAAGCAACCGAACCGTGAGGTCGGACATGGCCACAACCTGTCATTCCCGCACGGCCCTCAGTTCGCCCGACGGCGATCATTCAATCCCGCTATTGAGCTCAGCACCTTGCCATGCGTAGAGCAAGGCCGCGCTCATCCATTTAATCGTTCCAGACTTACCAGCGAACTTTCATTCCGAGGCTGGCATTGGGCCCGCCCTCGGCCCTGGCGTTGCCGTCCGAAGACCACATCTGACCCAGTTCGCCGTACACCCCCACCATCGGGCTGATCTGCCAGGTGGCCCCCACCGCGGCTTCGGTGCTACTGCCGCCCGTGGGCGTGACGATGTCCGCGAAAGCCGCCGGCCCGATGAAACGCGTGCGGTCCGTGCCGCTGTCCCTGTGCCAGATATTCAACCTCGCATAGGCTTGCAACGTACCGGTGCTGACCGCGAACTCGCCCTTCACACGCAAGCCCGCGCGCACGGCCCATCCCCCGGGCGTGTCCTGCTGCACCTGCGAGCCCACGATGGCGCTGTTGTTCAGGCTCAGGCGCTGGTGCACCAGTTGGAGTTGCGGCTCCACCGACCAGCCCGCGCCCAGCGCAAAGGACTGGCCAACTTCGATCGAAGCCAACAGATTGTTGCCCTTGCTTCCACCGCCCAGCGATGGCTCCAGGGTGTCCAGCGTGGTGCGGTGGCGGCCGGCCTGCAGCACGCCGTCCACGTACAGACCGTTGTCGGTCCGGTAAGTGAGGTAGCCACCCAGGTATTCGCTCCTCAGGTCGTTGCGCCCGACCGCGAGGCCCGGAATGCCGCGCACGAAGCCGTTGACTCGCATGTCCCCCTCCAACTGGCCCACGTACAGGCCCGCGCGCCAGTTCGGATCGGCCCACAGGTCAGTGCCGGCCTGGAAGCCGGTCAGACGCCCTTTGCTGGAGGGGCTGACCGTGCCGCCCTGCTGGATTTCGCGGTCCACCGTCAGGATGCGGCCCCACGCCTGACGCCGGCCCTGTTCTGCATCGGCACCGCGCACACTACCCGCGCCGTCGTCGCCCATGCGCTGGTGCATGCTGCCCAGCATGGCCAGATTGGCCTGGCGCAGCTGCTCGGGCAGGGCCGCGTACAGCGGTACTTCGCTGCGGTAGGTGGGCACGGTCGGCACAGTCGAAGGGGGTACTGGTTCGGGAGCCGGAAGACTGTTGCTGAGGTAGGCACCGCTTGACGTGGTCTTCAACTGGTACTCGTAGGCTCCGGCAGCCACCGGAGCCGCCAGCGCGAAAGCCTGGCCCTCGATACGCGCGCCACCTTCGGTGCCCACCACCTCGATGCCGTTGCCTGTGGTCCGTGCGCCCAGGCCGCCGAGGTTGGAGATCCGTACCTTGGTCGTGCCGCTGGCCACCGCGCTGGCGCCACTGAGAAGCACCTTGTCGCTCGGGCTGCCATTGCCGCCCAGCACCGTGCCCAGGGCCAGCGTGCCGCCCTGCCCGACCCAAGGGCCAGTGACGGTCAGCACCGTGCCAGGCGTGCTGCCGTGCAGGCTCACGGTCCCGGCGTTGGTCAGGCCCGCCACGCGCTGGCTGAAGCCCGCGAGGTCCAGCGTGGCGCCGTCGGCGACAGTGTGCGTCGAGGCCGCGCTGAGCGTGTGGCTCGCCCCCGCGCGCAGGGTGCCCCGGGCCACGTCGGTGGCGCCCGTGTAGGTGTTGGCGCCGCTGAGCGTCAGCGTGCCCGTGCCCTCCTTGGTCAGGAAGCCACCGCCGCTGATGGCGCCCGAGATCGTCTGGCTGAAGCTGCCGGTGTCGATGACGGGGTCGTTGTTGCCGGTCATGCGGATCGCGTTGGCGAGGGTCAGGCCATCGGCGCTGAAGCCCAGCGTGGTGCCGTCGTCCATGGCAAGTTCACCCGTGCCCAACGCACTGCTGTGGCCGAGATTGAGGCGGCCTTGCTTGAGCGCCGTGCCACCGCTGTAGTCGCTGGCGCCCGCCAGGGTCAAGGTCCCGGCGCCGGTCTTGGTGAGCCCTCCGCTGCCGTGGATGCTGCCTGCAAAGCTGCTGCCGCCACTCTGGTCGACGGTGAGTCGGCGCGCGCCCAGTGCCACGACGCTGCCTGCCACGCCACTGAGTGCGCCAATCTGGCGGTCACCATCGGCAGCGCTGAGGTCGAACGTCGCGCCGCTGCCCGTCAGGCGCAGCGTCCCGGCATCGGCGAGCCTGCCCGCGCCGCTCAGCGCCAGCGTGCCCGCCTGCACTGTGGTGCCGCCGGTGTAGGTGTGGGCGCCCGTGAAGGTTGTGCGGCCAGCGCCCAATTGCTGCACCGAGCCGCTGCCGCTGATCGCACCGGCAAAGGTGCTGGCGTTGCTGCGGTTGAAGGCGAGGATGCCGCTGTTCGCCACATCACCCGTGAGCGAGCCACTGGTGCCGCCATTGCCCACCTGCAGCGTGCCGCCTTCGATGGTGGTGCCGCCCGTGTAGCTGTTGTCCCCACTCAGTGTGAGCGTGCCCGGACCGTACTTGACCAGCTTGCCGTTGGCGGCGGGACCGCCGACCGTGGCAAACCACGTGGCATAGCCACCGTTCGAGATCTGGCCGCCGAACTCGCCCGACCCGACACGCAAAGTGCCCGACCCAAGGCCGACCGTGCCCGTGCCATGCAGCGAGCCGATGGTTTCGGTGAGGACGTCCAGGCCCAGCGTGGGGTGCACCATCAGGCCTTCGAACAGCACGGGCGTCGTTCCGCCGAATTCACCAGGTGCCGCGAGCACCCCGGGACTGTTGACTGTGACCCGCGCGGAATCGGCGATCTGTTCGGAATATGACTCGGACACCGAGGCCGTGCCCTCGATCGTGAAATCGCCCGGCACGGCGATGTGCCCGGGCTGGCGCGCCAAGATCAGCCGCACGTTGGAGCGTGCGGTGGTCACGCCTGTGTAGCTGTTGTCGCTGGCGCCAAAGAGATAGAACAAGCCGGGGGTTGAGGTTGAGAGATCACTGTCGAAGGTCAGGCCGCCCGCGCCGGAGATGGGACCAGCGAACATGCCCGTCGCCGAAGTGGACCCGGCCGCAGCCGTGGCGGTGACCCGGGTGTCGGCGCCCAACTCCACGGGGCCTGACAGCGTGGTGCTGCCGGTCACGCCGAAACTCCCGTTCACCCGCACCTGGTTGCCCACATCGGTGCGCGCAAGGATGCCGCCGTTGATGGTGAGCGTGCCCGTGCCCAGACCGTTGCCTGTGGCCTCCAGCGCGCCGCTGTTGAGCGTGGTGCCGCCGGTGTAGGTGCTGGCGCCCGTCAGCGCCAGCACGCCAGCGCCACCCAAGACCAGCCGGTTGCCTGTCGCGCCATCCACGATGGGCGCACTGATGCGGGCGCTGACCCCGGCGTCCGTGTGCAGCGTTGCTGCCGTGCCCGAGGCCGGACTGATAGCCATGGAGCCACTGCCCCCCGGTGCCTGGAGGTGATAGCCGTTGGCACTGAACTGCAGGGTGTCGAAGAGCAGTGTCCCCTGAACAGCGACGTTGCCGCCGGTGCCCCCGAACACGCCGACCGAGCCGCCCCAGCCCACCGCGCTGTTGCCGTCCGGGCCGCCCTGCGGCGTGGCGTTGGCCCAGTTGGTGCCCAGGCCGCTCCAGATGCCCGGGCCGCCGCTCACCGTACCGTTGGCGGTGTGATTCGGGCCGTTCCAGAACTGGATGGTCTGGCCCACGCCCCGCACTGCGAGGTTGACCTGGCCGGCGGTGCCGGTGTCCAGGCTGTAGGCGGCGATGTTGAAGCCGGATTGCGAAGAGCTCACCTGCTGCTGCGCAAAGCTGCCCGACAGGCTGCCTGCGTAGTTGATGAGCCGATACCAGCCTGCCGCGGCCACGCCTGCCTGCAAGGTGCCACCCAGCGCGAGGTTGCCACCGACGTTGAGCAAGTCGTTGCTGGCACCGCCGGCCACCCCGGGTTGGCCCAGCTCGAACACGGTCGTCGCGCTGGGGTTGAGCCTGAGGCTGCCACCGATGGTGAGCGTGCCCGGGCTGTTGCCCGGCGACAGCGTGGCGCGTGCGCCCGAGGTATCGGCATTGCCCACCGTCACGTTGCCGCCGATGTGCCCGGTGCCCGGCGTGCTGCCCGCACCCGCGAGCGTGCCGCCGTTGTTGACCTGTACATCACCCGCCACCGAGCCGTTGATGCGCAGCGTGCCACCGTCGATCGTGGTCCCCCCGGTGTAGGTGTTCGTGCCCGTGAGCGTGGTCGAGCCGCTGCCCTGCCGGACCACGCCGCCCAGACCGGTGATGGCGCCTGCGAACGTCGTGTCGCCCGCATCGCCAAAGCTCAGTGTGTTGTCGCCCAGCACGACTTCGGTGCCTGCGACGCCGAGCAAGGCGCCGATGGTGCGGTTGCCATTGGCGCTTGCGATGTCAAAGCGCGTCCCGGCATTGGCCAGTCTCACATCGGTGGTGGCTGCGAGCTGGCCACCACCGGCCAGGCCCAGCGTGCCGCCATTGATCGTGGTGTCGCCCACGTAGGTGCTCGCGCCGCGCAGCGCCAATAGGCCGGCCCCTTCCTTCACCAGGCCGCTGCTGTCGCCGGCCTGGGACGAGAACGCAGAACCCACGCCAACCGTGTGGCCGGCGGTGTCGATGTACGCGCCCCGGCTGCCCAGGGCCACATCGTCAAAACCCGAGAGGAAATCGGTCGAATCGGCCGATGCACGCAGGATGCCGCCGTCCAGGTCCAGCGTGGCGCTGCCCGCGCCTCGAACCAGCCGGTCCGCGATGAGCACGCCTCGGCCCTGGATTTCGTCGCCGCGCACGTGCACCGTGCCCGCACTGCCGGCTTCCTGGGCGATTCCCACCTCCGAGGTCGCATGGGCCGTGCCACCCGCATCGACGATGAGCGTGCCTGCGCCGGAAGACCCGACCAGGATGTTGTTTGCACTGACCAGCTCGGCCCCGGCACCCTGCACCCGAATCTCCCCGGTCGAGCCCGCATTCAGCCCCGCGGCGAGACGGATGGTGGCTGTGACCTTGCCGCCGTGCTCGACGTCCAGCCGGCCGGTCCCCTCTTGCCCCACATACAGGAGCCGGGCGTCCAGCTTCGCATCGGCCACGCGAACCACGCCCTCGCCTCCCTGGTTGCTACCGATCGCCGTGGTGGAGCCGTTGGCCGCCAACGCCGCACCGTCGAGCACGGCGAGCGTGCCCTTGCCGGCCACGCCGACTGTGAAGTCACTGGCGCTGGTCCAGGATGAACCGGCGCCCGTGACCGTGGCCGTCCCCTGACTGGCGGACTGGACTCCCAGGCGCGTCCAGTCACTGGACAGCGCCGCCCCGTTCTCCACCCGCAGCGTGCCCTGTCCGTTCTCGCCGACGTGGAAGTCGCCGGTGCTGCTCCACAGGGTGTTCTTCCCGGCCAGCGTCGCGCTGCCAACGCCCGTGGCGCCCTCCCCGATGGAGCCGCCGCCGCTGCTCAGCTTGCCGCCCGCCGCGACGTTCAACGTCCCCTGGCCGGCCTGCCCCACCATCAGCTTGCCAGTGCTGGTCCATGCGGAAGGCGTTCCCGCCGCCGCACCGCTTCCCACCCCCGTCACGGTCACGGTGCCGACGCCGCCGCTCGAACGGCCCACGACGCCCGAATCACTCGCGACCTGGCCGCCCGCTTCGATGCGCAGATCCCCCACGCCACGGTCGCCGATCCTCAGCGACGACCCCTTGTCGGTGGTCCAGGTGGAGACTTGTCCATTGGCCGCAGCCCCGCTCACGGTGACCCGGCCTTCGCTGCCGGCGTTTACGCCCGCCGTGCCGTTGCTGCTGCGCACGCTGCCGCCGCCTTCGATGCGCAGCGTGCCCTTGCCGGAGTTGCCGACATAGAAATCGTAGAGCCTCAGCTCCGAGGCGTTGCCATCGGCATCGGTGCCATGCACGCGCACATTGCCAACGCTGTTGGCCTGTTCCGCGATGCTCACATTGGCGACCCGAACGCGCCCCCCCTGTTCAACATTGAGCGTGCCCTTGCCCGCGTTGCCCACGTAGATGTTGGAGCCGCCATTGCTCCATTCCGAGTTCCGCCCCCTCACGGTGACCGTGCCCACACCTTCGGCCTTGTGACCGATATAGCCCCATTCGGTGCGCAGCAACGCGCCTTCGATGACCTCGACCGTGCCCGTGCCTGAAACACCGATGTAGGGCATGCCCTGGATGTCCCACGTGGAGCCTGGCCCGCGCACCGTCACCGTGCCGCTGCTGTTCGCGGCCTGCCCGACCTGCGTGCCATCGCTGGAAACCGTCGCACCCGCCGAGATGTCAAGCGTGCCCGTGCCTTCACCGCCCACGTAGAGCACACCGGTGTTGGTCCAGGTGGATCCCCCGCCCGCCACGTTGACTGTGCCTTTGCCTCCGGCATTGCTGCCGATGCTCCCGACCGCGTTGGAGACGCTCGCTCCGCCCGTGATGCCGAGCGTTCCCTGGCCTTCGATACCGACCGTGAGCTCGCCCCCATGCGTCCACGTCGAGCCGGCACCCATCGCCGTCACGGTGCCGACGCCTTCGGCCCCGTACCCCACAAGGGCAGGACCGCCACTCAGCACCTTGGCGCCGTTCTCGATCCGCAGCTCGCCCGTGCCGTAGATGCCGACCTCCACCGCAGTGTTCGCGGTGAAGGTAGAGCCCTTGTCCGTGACGACCACCGTGCCCGAGCTTCGTTCGACCGAGCCCAGGTAGGCCGCATCGCTGGACACGGCCGCACCATCCTCGACTCGCAGCGTCCCGGTGCCCCAATCGCCCACACTGATGGCGTTGTCGATGTTCCAGACGGACTTCGCGCCGGTGACGGTCGCCGAGCCGGTGCCACCGCTTGCGTTGCCCACGATGCCCTGCTGACTCGACACATGGCCGCCACTTCGGATGTTGAGCGTGCCGCTCCCCTCGCCTCCCACGACGGTGCCCCCCGTGGTGGTCCACGTGGAGCCATCGCCCGTGACGTTGACCGTGCCATGGCCGCTACTGCCCAGGCCGATCAGGCCGCCCAGGCTGGTCACGCCAGCGCCATTGCTGATGTCCACGGTTCCGGTGCCTTCGCGCCCGACAACCAGGTCCACGGCTGTGTCCCACTGCGCGCCGGCGCCGCCGACCTCGACCACGCCAGTAGATCCCGCGTCGTAGCCCACGTGGGCGATTTCGCTCGTCACCTTCGCACCCGCGCGAATGAACAGGCGCCCCGTCTGCGCATTGCCCACGCCGACAAACAGCCCACCGCCGCTCAGGTCCCATGGCGATGCAGGCGGAGCCAGGACCTGGGTCGTGGGCCCGTCCCCCTTCGATCCGGTCCACACCGCGCCCTGCGCTTCGATGGGTTGCGCGCTGACGGTCGCGCCGCCCATCGCCATCAGTGCCGCAGCCAGGGACATCGCGCACACGGACTCGGCGCGAGTGCCTGCCGCATCGCGTTGCGAGCGGCGCTTGCCGCGCGCACGCGCGCATTCGCTCACCACCTGCCACAGGCCGGTGGCCTGGTTGAACACCACGCGGTAGATCTTGTTCATTGTTGCCTTCGTCAGACTTGATTTGCGGATGCCGTCCCTGCCGGTCGGCCGTACGCTTTTGCCAGTTCACCGCCCACGACCGGCCTGCCACCGGATCACTGGGTGCTTTTTGATGGCCATGCGGAAAACCCGGGCCCGGCGACGGGCTGTCCCGACCGGTCGCTGCGCGAAGACCTTCTCGCGGTCTTCTCGCTCCTTTTCCCTCGCACGAGCACGTGGCAACGAGGCTAAAAAGATCGTGTCTGTTTGTGAACTACGGAACTCCGTCGGTACGGCCACGTTGTGTGGCGCCACGGCGCAACCCGCACCGCGGAGTGACGCCATGCCGTGAGCACCCGGATGGCGAGGCCAGATCAGACGGAAGAAGAAGGCGCGGGTTCGAGTGAGAGTTGCAGCGCCAACGTGGTGCCCTGCGCGCCGGCGTCAATCGCCAACGTGCCGCCCAGACGCTGGGCACGCGCACGCATGCTGCCCAGCCCCAGCCCGGCAGGCGGCGCGCGGCCCGCACACGGCGCCTGCACCTCGAAGCCCCGGCCGTTGTCGGCCACGCTCACCGATAGCTGTCCGTACACGGCTTCAAGCCGCACGGTCACCTCGCTGGCGTGGCTGTGCCGGAGCACGTTGGTCAACGCCTCCTGCAGCAAGCGCAGCAGGTCGAGGCTGCGCCGCGCGTCGAGCCGGCTGTGCTCGATGCCGACCAGTTGCCAGCGACAGGTGATGCCAGCCGCCTCCAGCAACCGCGTGCTGCGATGCCGAAGCGGCGCCAGGCGCTCGGCGAGCCGATCCGTGTCGTCCATGGACGCCCCCTCGATCAGCAGGCGCAGGTCGTTGTTGATGTCCCGCAGCGTCGACAACGTGCGGTTGTCCGCTTCGCCCTCCCGCCCACGCAAGGCGTGGATGTGTCCACTCAGGGTCATGCCCAGGCCATCGTGCAGATCGCGCACCAGGCTCATGCGCTCGTTCAGGCGCGTGCGTTCCAGTTCGGCCTCATGCTGGCTGCGCAACGCCTCGGCCAGGCGCGCCGTGGCCGCCTTCACGCGCTCATGCAACTGCACGTTGAACTGCTCGACCAGACGGATGCCGCCGACGAGATGCAGCGCCAGCACCAAGGCCATGCCCAGCAGCATGAAACTGGAAACGGCCGGAAAGTAGTAGGTGTTGGTCGAAATCACCCGCAGGTAGACCAAGCAATCGTGCGTGGCCACGGCCATGGGCAGCAGCAGCCAGACGGCCAGCGCCACGGCACCGGTGCGGCGCGAAGTCCATGCGTGCCAGAGCACCAGCGTCGCGCCGAGCAGAAACAGCGCGGCCGCGCTGATGACAACCCCGTTGCGCACCTGCGCGAGCCAGGGCGTCGGCGTGATTGCCAGCGCAGCCACGCCCAGCGCGCTGACCGCCCATGACGCCCGCCCCAAGCGCGGCAAGCGCAATTGGCAGAAATGCAGCGAGAAGATCACGAAGCAGGTCGCGCTGGCCAGCAGGAAGGACAGGTTGGCGAACTGGAAGGTTGCCGTGTCGGGATAGGGCCAGGTCTCGGTCGCGATGTAGTTGTAGCCATAGGGCACACGCAGCAGCGAGAACAGCGCAAACCAGCCGTACAGGTGCTCGGAGCGGCGCAACAGCCAGACCATGCCGAATACCGCCACGGCAGCGAGCGTCACGCCCACGCCACCTTGCAGCAGCGTGCGACGGGTGAATTCGGCACGCTCGAATTGGGGCAGCACCGATGCCGGGGCTCCGACCACCACCTGCCCAAGCCCTCCGTGGTAGACCGACATGCCCGACACCCGCACCAGCAGTTCGTTGTGGCCTGCATGCAGGATGGGAGGTGCGAGGGTCCAATGCCGCGCCCGGTTCCAGGAACGCGACAGGGGCTCCACCAGATGCCTGTCCTGCGCAATCAGAGTGCCGTTGACATACACCGCACCGGCCATGGTTACGGAGTCCAGCATCAGCGTGACGGGCTGCACGGCCTGGGACTCCCGCCACTGCAGCCGATACCACACGACACCCTCGTGGTCAGGCCATCGCTTGACCCACAGGTCGGGAAGGGTCACGGGCGTCCAGCCCGCTTCCGGCGGCGTGGCGGCGTTCCAGTCGGCACGTACCGCCTCGATGCGGTCGAACACACGGTCCGCCGGCTGGGCCCACGTGGGACCGATACCGGCGAACAGCAGAATGAACAGCAGGGAAAAAATCAGTGCGCCCGGCCCGCGCGCGGAACCGGCGCCCGGCACGGAAAGGTTCAGCCCAGCCATCCCTGCTGCGTTGCGCTGTGCACCGCGCCGCCGCGCGTGCGAACCTCCAGCTTGCGAAAGATGTTCTTGGCGTGAAACTCGATGGTGTTGATCGACACCTCGAGGCTCTCGGAAATCTCGCGGTTTCCCAGCCCCTGCGCCACCAGGCGCAGCACCTCCAGCTCCCGCTCGGTGAGCTTCTCCTTCTGTTCCTTCGCGCCCGCGGCAGCTACGGCCGCTGCGCCGGCGCGTTGCGCAGGTGCAGCAGCGTCACCAGTTGCGTTGATCTGCAGAAGAATGCGCCGTGCAATGACCGGATCGATGGGCGCACCGCCTCGCTGCATGCTGCCAAGGGACAGCTCCAGCTCCATGTCCTCACCGTTCTTCAACAGATAGCCGACCGCACCCGCACGGATCGCCTGCAGCACGATCGCATCGTCGCCCAGGCTGGAGACGATCACAACGTCGGCCTGCGGCGCATGCTCCCGGATCCATGGCACGAGGGAGATGCCACTCCCATCGGGAAGGCCCACGTCCAGCAGCACGAGGCCGAAGTCCTGACGCTCCAGCATTGCACGCGCCTGCGCCAGCGAGCCCACCATCGTGCATGCACCGTGTCCATAGACCCGCTCGGCGATGCATTCCAGGCGCTGCTGCAACTGAAAGTCGTCGTCGACGATGAGGATTCGGGTCATGGTGAGGATGGGGGACGGGGCCGTCGAGCAGCGCACCGAAATGAAGAAATTGTCCGCGATGCTAGAGAGCCCGTGTCGTGGGGGCAACCACGGAATTCCGGGGGACATCCTCTGCACTCGCCGCACCTGTTGTTCGGCGCCGTGGTGATTGGGGTCGTCACGGAGATGTGGGGCGCCATGGCCGAGCTCGGTGCTTCGAGACGGCGAAGCGTCTGCTAGTTCGGGAGTTTGCTTCGCATCGTCAGAAGACCAGGTGCAACCCAGCCCCGTCATTCATTGCAAGAGTCCAGGTCACTGAAGCCCGTCGAACTACTGGCCGCTGAAGAGCGATTTCTGCTCTCAGGCATTGGCTGACCTTAGTGCCGGATCTTCCAGTGCGGAACGGTTGGAGGAATGTCTCTGATCACGTCCTTGTGGTCGAGCTATCCCCTTTTCATGCGATGCCCCTGGGCAGCACTCCCCGAGAAACTCGGCGCCGGGTTAGTAGCCCTTTTTGACACATTCCAGCAAAGAGACACCCAAATGCACATTCCGAAAAAGACTCGCCTGGCCAGTGCGGCGGCCCTGATGCTCACCCTGGCTGCCTGTGGTGGTGGTGGCGGCGGAGGCGGCGGCCTCGCCTTCCCGCTCCCGACAGCGGCCCCCGCGCCGGCACCCGCACCGGCCCCGGCGCCCCCCGCGCCGGCACCCGCACCGGCCGCCCAGGACGATTCGGGCGTGGCGGCCACCTGCGCCAGTCTGACCAGCGGCACCTATCGCTACCTCACCTCCAGCGACAAGACCGACGCGACCGGCCTGCTCCAGGTCAAGGCCGGCCTGCTGGGCTCGGACGGCACCACGCGCACGGCGCAGATCACCGACGCCAGCGGCGCCACCGCCACATTGACGCCCGTGAACGGCAGCGCCTGCGAGTTCACGTTCAACGGGAGCAAGCTGGTGATCGGCCCCAACGGCCTGGGGCTGGCCACCGACCCGGTCACGTACGCCGGCACGCCAGGCTTCGCCGTCACGCTGTTCTTCCCCGAGCAGACGGGCGACGGCGCGGTGAAGGCGTCCGATCTGAACGGCGTGTTCAACCGCCTGGGCTGGGAGCGCGAGACCGACGCGGACTACTTCGCGCTGGCCTACGGCGCCGTCAGCTTCAACGGCGGCGTGGTCGCGGATGGCCTGGCCTGTCCCATCACCTCCAGCATCGCCGGCGGCTGCACGTCCCTGGTGGTGCCCAACGACATTCCCGCCAACACCGGCTTCGTGGCCGACAGCGCGGCCGGTGGCTTCTCGGGCACAGGCGGGCTGGCCAACGACCACGCCTACGCCTTCAAGTTCGGCGACGTGGTGACGCTGGTCGCGTACAACAAGGACAGCGGCAGCGTCCAGTTCTTCACCAACCAGCGCAGCTCCAGCTTGCCGACGGTGGGCCAGGTCAGCCATTACTGGCAGTTCTCGGCCGACACCCTGGGCGAATCCGAGACCGACATCACGGCGGACTACAACACCATCGTCTCGGTCGACAGTGGCACCAGCACCGTGACGCGCTACGCGGGCACGAACAGCAGCCTCGTGCAGACGGTGCACTACAACGCGCCGCTGCCGGGCTACCGCAAGCGCGATGGCGCCACCGACATCTCGCCGGTGATCCAGTTGCCCCTGGGCGGCGGCCTGACCGTGGTGTCGCGCCTGGGCGCGACCAACGCCAACGGCTTCCTCAACCTGAGCCTGAACAAGCCGGCGCCGGCCACCAACTGACACGGCCCGCCTGCTGACGAAACGCCCCGCCCCACGCGGGGCGTTTTGCTTTGCGCACCTGACATGCAGTGCCCGGCATGGCCACCAGGGTAATACTTGGAGCTCGGCAGAAGCGCCGCACACTCCGAGGCCTTTCCTAGCTTTTCGCTACGCGCACAAGCTGCCAGCACCCAAAGTAGCAACGTGAGTCGAAATCGTGCTGACGCACTCGCGAGGGGCTTTCGAGTCGTCATTGGATGTCGCTCCCCTATCACGAATTGGCTTCTGCTTTTGATCGTGACAGGCACGTTGTTGACCGCCCGGTTGTGGCCGACTGTAGCTTGGTGGCGTGACTTCGAAAAACGCCTCCAGCAGGCAAGCCGCATGGTCCAAGTGGCGAATACGACCAGGCCACCTTGATCAGCGGGAATGCTCTCCACACCACTTGCTTCCTGAGTCCCCGATGGCAAGAAGAAAAGATACCGACCGCAAAAAACGGCTCCTGCTCAAAGGCACAAGAACAAGGCATTGCTCAGAAGAAAACGCCACCAATGTGAAGAGCTCTGCGATGGCAAGCAAGCCATTGAATACGACCACCGCGACTCAGACAGGCCGGGAATCGACAACAAGGTATTTCAAGGCCCCGCCTGGAGTGATGCCGTGCTGCAGTCCGACTGCTTCATACGTCCCGCAACGGGACGCTCCGAGGGCATATGCCTTTCTGCGTATGTCTTTTCCCTTCGCCAATGCGACGTGCGTCATGACTTTGGTCATTTCAGGTTCGCAGTCGTCCGCACTACCATGCCCGGACCATGGCCACTGCCACACCACAGCCGTCGCATGCCGCGCCGTTGCGCAGCGAGGCCGGCATTGCCATCCCCGCGCGGGGCATCCTGGTGGTCGACGACCACGAGCTGGTGCGCCTGGGCCTGCGGGCGCTGCTGCTGGCCGAGACCGGCAGCGTGCCGGTGTACGAGGCGCGCTCGCTGGCCGACGCACTGCACCTGTACGAACTCCATCTGGCGTCGCACTTCCTGGTGCTGCTCGACCTCGACCTGCCCGACGCCCAGGGGCTGGACACCCTCGTGCGCTTCAAGCGCGCCTTTCCCGCATCGCGCGTGGTCGTGCTCTCGGGCAAGGACAGCCATGCGCTGATGCAGGGCGCGATGGCGCTCGGCGCGCAGGCCTTCCTGCCCAAGACCGGGCACCTGGGCGAGGTGCTGCGCTACGTGCGCGACAACGACCTGGTCGGCCTGCCGGCCCGGCCCCTGGCGGACGCCCCCGCCCCCGTGCACGCGAAGGCGGCCGTGGCCGAGTTGCAGCCGCAGCTCAATGCGCGCCAGGTCGAGATCCTCGACTGGCTGCTGGCCGGCAAGTCGAACAAGGAGATCGCCCAGTTGTCGCGCCTGACCGAGGGCACGGTCAAGAACCACGTGTCCACCCTGTTGCTGCTGTTCGGCATGCGCTCGCGGGCCCAGCTCATCAGCAGCCTGAGGTGACGCCCGCGCACGGTGCGGCCTTCGACATGGCGATGCCCGCATGCCTGCGATGACCGAGCTGCACCCGCCCGCGCTGGCCCAGCGCGTGCTGCGCGAGCAGGTGGCCACGGTGCATGCCAACGCGCCGGCCGCCTACCTCGCGGACTTCCTCACGGCGCAGACGCTGGGCATCGGCCTGTTCGTGGCCACGCGGCGCTGGCAGGTGCTGCTGTGGATGGCGCTGCACCTGGCACTGACCCTGCGACGCGCGTACCGGCGCTACCAGCGCAGCCCCGATGCGGCGGCCCACCCCGAGTACTGGGCCCGCTTCAATGCGCGCAACGTGCTCATGCGCTCCTGCGTCTGGGGCCTGGCACCCTGGTTGTGCGTGCCGCCGGGGCGCAACCTCGGGCTGTGGGTGATGGTGATCGTCATGATGATGGGCGGCTGCGCCGGCGGTGCGCTGTCGCTGGCCGTTCTCAAGCGCAACATCCCCCGCTTCATCGTGCCCAGCATGGCGAGCCTGACCCTGGCGCTGGCCTGGCGCGGCGACACCGTGCACCTGTTCCTGGCCACCGGCTGCCTGCTGTACATGGGCGTCATGATCATCTTCGCGCTGCAGCACCACCGGCTGCTGACCGCCGCGCTGACCATGCGTTTCGAGAAGGAGGCGCTGGCCGAGCAACTGAGCCACCAGATTGCCGCGACCCAGCGCGCCAGCGAGGAGAAGACGCGCTTCCTTGCCGCGGCCAGCCACGACCTGCGCCAGCCCCTGCACGCCATCGCGCTGTTCGGCGCCGTCATCGAGAAGAAGCTCCAGGGCAGCGACGAATGGAACCACGCGGCGCGGCTGATGGATGCGGTCGGAACGCTTGGCGATTCGCTGGACACCCTGCTCGACATCTCGCGGCTGGACGCCGGCGAGGTGTCGCCGCAGATCCGCCCTGTTGAACTCAACCCGCTGTTCCTTGCGCTCAACAATGTGTTCGCGGCGCAGGCGGCCGACCGCGACCTGCAATTGCGATTGCGCGCCACGCCGTGCTGGGTGCTCAGCGACCCGCAGCTGCTGCAGCGGCTGCTGTCCAACCTCGTGGACAACGCGCTCAAGTACACGGTGCGCGGCGGCGTGGTGGTGGCCGCCCGTGCACGCGGGCCGTTGGTGTGGATCGACGTCTGCGACACCGGCATCGGCATCCCGCATGAGCACCTGGGCCGCATCTTCGACGAGTTCTACCAGGTCGGGAATCCGGGGCGCGACCGTGCGCAGGGGCTGGGCATCGGCCTGTCCATCGTGCACCGGCTCTCGCGCCTGATGGCGCACCCGCTGCAGGTGCGCTCGCGCCTGGACCACGGCAGCCGCTTTCGCCTGGTGCTGCCGGCGGTCTCGGCTTCGGGCGTCGCGCCGCTCGCCGTGCGCCCGGACGCTGCCTTGCCGTTGCCGCAGCGCGTGCTGCTCATCGACGACGAAGCCGCGATCCGCCAGGCCGTCACCGGGCTGCTGCAGGCCCACGGCGTGCGCATCGACGCCGTGGCCAGCGAGGCCGAAGCCGAGGCCGTGCTCGCGCAGGCCGCGCACGGAAGCGCCCCTGTCGAGGTGCTGCTGTGCGACGTGCGACTGGCCGACGGCGGCGACGGGCTGGCCGCCGCGCAGCGGCTGTGCGCGCGCTTCGGCCCCGGCCTGCAGGCGCTGTTGATCACCGGCGAAACCGCGCCGCTGCGGCAGCAGCAGATGCGCGAATCGGGGCTGCAGGTGCTGCTCAAGCCCGTGGCCGCCGACAGGCTGCTGCAGGCCCTGGCATCGCTGACCCGGCACGATGCAACGCACGCCGGCATGCGCGCCTGAGCACTTTTTTTTTGCGGGGTGTCGATGACCTTCGACACTGGATTGCGGGTAGTGCCGACCCTACCGTGGAGGCCTTCTCTCTCACTCCACTTGAAAAAAGGAAGGCCCCTCATGACTACTCCTCGTCCCGTTCTTCGTGCATGGCGCGCACCTGCCGCGCTGATGGTGATGAACCTCGTGCTCGCGGCTTGCGGTGGGGGCGGCGGCGGAGGCGGTGGCTTCCCCGGCTTCGCCGTCGCCCCTGCACCGGCCCCTGCAGCCCAGGACACACCGCCGCCCCCCCCCGCGCCGGAAGACACCACGCCCGCCATCACCACGCAGCCATCGGACACCACCGTGGGCCAGGGCGTGGCCGCCACGCTGAAGGTGCAGGCCGTGCGCGCCACCGCCTACCAGTGGCAGCGCAGCGTCGATGGCGGCGCCAGCTGGAGCGATGTCGCCGGCGCCACCGGCAACAGCTTCACCACCGCCGCCGGCCAGTTGGCCGACAGCGGCCAGCAGCTGCGCGTGCAGGTGACGGGCGGCAACGGCAGCGTGACCAGCCATGCCGCCACGTTGACCGTGAAGCCCTGGGTCGCCACCGTGCTGGCGACCACCGGCGTGACCTACAACCGCCCCTACCAGCTCGTCCTGGACGCCAGCGGCGCGAACCTCTACGTGGCCATGGGCGGCAACGGCTCGGTCTACCGCATCGACACGGCCAGCGGCACCGGCGCCGAAGTCACACCGGGGTCGACCATGAATACGCCGTATGGCCTGGCACTGGCCGCCGACGGCACCCTGTACGTGAGCGACCAGCACCGCATCAACAAGATCGCCCCCAACGCCACCACCTACAGCACCTGGGTCGGCGGTGGCACGCCCGGCTATGCCGACAACCCGGCCACGCCGATGTTCGACAACCCTGCCAGCATCGCGCTCGACGGTGCAGGCAACCTGTTCGTGGCGGACCTGGGCAACAAGCGCGTGCGCAAGGTCGCACCCGATGGCACCACGAGCACGCTCGCGGGCGACGGCACGCAGGCCAACCTGGACGGGGTCGGCACCGCCGCCCAGTTCGCTCGCCCGCAGGGCCTGGCGATCAGCCGCGACGGCCGCACGCTGTACGACACGGACACCGACAGCCTGTGCCTGCGCAAGATCGACGTGGCCAGCGCCACGGTGAGCACGCCGCTGGGCGATTGCGCCAACGGCGGCGTGGTCGACGGAACGGCCGCCACGCCGGCCCGGCTCGGCTTCTCCTACGGCGTGACGGTGGATGCGCACGACAACGTGTTCCTGACCCATGCCTGGGACGGCGTGGCGCGCGTGGTCACGCCCGCGGGCGAGATCAGCACGCTGCGCGACAGCACCGGCGCGGCGATCGCGTTCAATTTCCCGATCGGCGTGGCGGTGGCCAGCGACGGCAGCGTCTACGTGGGCGCCTCCAACGGCAACCAGATCTTCAAGCTCACGCTGGCACCCTGAAGGGAACCGCTGGGTCTTCCGGCTCGCACCGCGCGAGCCGGCGACCTAGCCACAGGGCAGAAGCCTTCGTAGGGATAGGTCTGCCTTGCATTCATTCTCCTAAGAGTCGATGCTCGCAATTGAGATGACTCCGACCATCGTCGATCGGGGAGACGAGCCCGGTGGCGGTTCGCCCGATCAGCTCGGTGCGATGACCCGCGACCAGTACAAGATGTGGGGCGCCGTCGTGAAGGCCAACAACATCACGGCAGATTTACAGCGAAGCTGACGTGGCGCTTTCTTGGGAGCTTCAGTGCGCCGACAGGGGGTGATTCGACATGGCCGGACAGCCACTGGTCCTGTACTACGACATGACCGAAAAACTTTCAGATCACCTTCGCGCGAAGCGTGCGTATCCCGAAAAATTCGTTCTGAGTCCTCTCCTGCACGCTGACTATCTGCGTGATGTCGCATTGCTCAGTCAATCCCTGGAGAAGGACGTCGACCCCACCATGCACATGGGCGTACCTGTCGAGATTTCTGACACTACAGTCGGCGTCATGGTGGCCTGCTACGGCGTAGAGATCTGGTTGCTGTGACGTGCCGGCGCTATCTTTTGCTCTTGGTTGAGCTGGCCCCGGTTGCTTCTACGGTTCAACCGCGTGCAAGCTCGACGGTAGACCGCTAGAGTTTGGTCACCCCAACACGTCCCCCGCAAGGAGCGAAAAAATGGACAGAGAAGACGTGCTGGTCTTGTTGGACGCGAGTTTGCAACCCCTCTTCGAGGAGCACTTCGAGCAATCGGCTCGCATCACCTCGCTGCGCTTCTTGCTTGAAGATCTGTTCGCGGACATTTACTCGGATCGGCTGCCCGAGTTCACTGCACGCATGGATCGCATCCTCGAGCTAACACGCATGGCCTCGGTGAATGGCGGCCCCGCGAGTGCTGAGCGCTTGAGTGAGATGAAGGTGCGCGTCGCGACACATCTCGAACGCTTCCGAAGTGAGGCTGAGCGAAAAATTGTGGCGCGATCCTCTGGATAGACGTCCTCGAAGCGGCGCTTAGTCGTCGAAGGCAGGCTTGTCGCAAGCCAAAAGAATCGCGTCCAAAACTGCGTCCCTCGCGGCTTCGTCGGCATTGTCGCGACAGGCAGCGCACACATGGATTTCGGTCCCGTCCGCCGAGACGATTTGGACGATCCCCTCCCATGCGCCACCCGATTTTCGTTGCCGGGATGTCGGGAAATACAAGGCGTTTCCGCCACGGACGACGTCGAACATGCGACCAGCGTAGTCCAAAAATTCTATAGATTCAATTGCACGAACTTGTTGAGATCGCACTGGAAATTTCAGATCCACTCTGCGAAGCCGACGTTCGCGGACGACGGCTTGGGGCCCATGGCAGACACCAAGCCTTCCCAAAAGCGGTCACTTAAACGGAGCGGCCGAAATGGGCCCCAAAGCGGTTTGACGGCAACACCAGCCCTGGCGATCCAGCCGGGGTGCGATTACTAGGCAGAGATTCGGGGCTGATCGTGGAACCATCGGTCAAGGGGCTGTGACGTTGGCATGTCACAGGACGCCTCGCCTACTCGCCGAACCAGAGCACGAGCCACGCGCCGACAAAGGCGAGTGCCACCAGCATGTCGAAAGTCTCGCGCGACCACAAAGAGACGCGCACACCCAATGAGCGAATAGCAGACAACATTTTTCCCCTTCGTCTTCTCCGCGAACGCCCCCTCGGTTGAGCTTGCCTTACCCTCCCCTGGGCAGTCAATACGAAGATGGTCTCACCTCCACGGCTGCATCACGCTCGCTGTTTTGGAGAAGGTTCTGAGCCAGGTCGTTCAGACGGCGAAATGCAGTAGGCGCAACGTCCGCGGTCAGGTGTGCGGCACTCGCAGGACATGGGCGCCACGGTCCTGCTCGACAGGGGGAGCATCGGACCCGTGCAGTAACCACGAAGGCCCGCGCACCGGTCCGTGCGCCCCCAAGACCTTCGCTCAGGTGCCCAAGATGGAGATCGAACCGCTCGACTGCACTCACTGATCCTCCAGCACAAAGACCCCAACGTCCTTCGTTGAGGCTGGTCTCAAGGAGACGTCGCTTTGTAGTCAGGAAGTATTCAGAATTTCACCCCAATATCGATCCTGAAAGTACTGCTTTTGCCCCCGGACTTCACCCCGACCCCATTCAAGGGGGCGGGAGTCCGAAAGCGATCTGGAGGGTGCGATGCACGCAACCAGCATGAGTTCTGTCGGGACCTCGGAAACGACATACCGTGTGTGGATGGACGATCCCGGGAACTTCTCTACCCAGAGGATCACGCCGATGCACCACAACTTTCACGAGCACCCGTTGTTTCAAGTGCCCGAACTTGTGAAGCTCGGGATTGAACTCTCGAAGACGGACCAATGCAGGTTCATGAGTCCGGACAGAACGGTCTCGTCCTCGCTCGCGCACGACAACCGGCATCCCGACGGGCGCAGCATCGAGGAATTCTTCCAACGCATGGAAGAGCCGGGTTCGTCGGTTGCCTTCTACAACATCGAGGTCATCCCCCGCTATCAAGCGCTCCTGATGCTGGTGGTGAACTCCATGCGCTCCCTCGTGGAGCGCGAGCAACCGAACATCTTCAGGGTGAATGGATTCGTCTTCTTCTCTGCCCCGCCTTCCGTCACGCCCTTTCACATCGATCGCGAGAACAACTTCTGGCTGCAGTTGCATGGGCACAAGCTCCTCAACGTATGGGATCACCGTGATCGCAGCATCGTGCCGGCCGATGCCGTGGAGGACTTCATCGTCACGCAGTCGCTCAAGAAAGTGCGCTTCGATGAATCCTTCCTGCCGCGCGGACAGGAGTTCGATGCACACCCGGGGGATGCCGTGTACTTCCCGAGCACCTCGCCCCACATGACGAGATCCTTGGTTGACCGAACCACCGCTGGCAATCGCCTGTCGATCTCGATCGGGGTGACCTTCTACACCGCAGTCACGCGCGAGGTGGCCCGCATTCATCAGGTGAACCGGCTGATGCGAAAGTGCGGCCTGTCACCCTCGTACCCGGGAGAGTCGCCGACCGCGGACGCAGTCAAATCGACCGTTGGCGGCGTGGTCGGCGCCGGGCGCGCGCGGCTCGGTGTCGCGCGCGCCCGATTCATCAGCCTGACCACGACCCGACGCTTGAAGCACATTCCGCCTCCGGGCTCCTACTGAAGAACGCGCCTGCAGGAGCGGGCCAAATACCATCCAGCGTCTTGCGACGGCGCTGCGAACGTCCGCTGTGCGGTGAATCAGAGCTCGGTGACGAAGGACTGGTTCTGGCCGATTGCCGTCGTCGGGCTCAGAGCTACGGATGTCTGCATTGAGCCCGACACCCGACGCCGGGTTCGTGGGCTCGGCATCACTTCGCACCGCTGCTGAAGGAGTACACAACCCGCTACCCAAACGTGAACGTGCAAGTCGAGGTGTCCAACCGGTACTACGACCTGATCGACAACAACATCGACGTGGCCATCCGCACCCGCAAGTTCGAGAACGACTCCAGCATCACCATACGTCGGCTCGCATCCACGTGGCGCATCCTGGCGGCATCACCCGGCTACCTGGACACCCACGGCGCACCCCGTAGCGTCGAGGAGTTGGCGAGCCGCCCAGTCCTGCTCTACACCTACAGCAACACCCCGAACGAGCTCACGTTCCGCCGAAACGACGAAGTACAGACCCTCCACGTGAAAGGCCTGCTGGAATCAAACGACGACCTGGTGGCCGGCCAGCTCATCTCGGTGCTGGACGACTGGGATCTTCCGCGGCTCACGATCAACATCGCTTTTCAGAGTCGACGCCATATTTCTGCCAAGGTGCGCACCTTCATCGACTTCCTGATGGCGCACTTCGAGCGGGTGTGTCCGCGCCGAAGTAGAACTGAGCCACCGCGCCGCTTGAATCGTGAGCCAGGGGTGGAAGCCGACGCAGCAATGGTCGGCTGTGGATAAGTGTATGTCTTGCCTTGTTCTGTGACCTCCTTTCGCTTCTGTGATCGAACTCATAAGGCGCGAAGGGCGTAGCCCGTAGCGCCTTGCCACGCGCGGCGGCGGTCAATCAGCGGCGTCTGTTGGATCGGCCTTGGCGCCTGTCTTGCGGGTCTGCTCCCTGGCCTTGATGCGCTTCTTCGCCGTGGCGCTGCTGTGCAGGAATCGATGGCTCTCGTTGCCCGTCTCCACGATGTGACAGTGGTGCGTGAGGCGGTCGAGCAACGCGGTCGTCATCTTGGCGTCGCCGAACACCGTCGACCATTCGGCGAAGTCCAGGTTGGTTGTGATCACCACGCTGGTGTGCTCGTACAGCTTGGACAGCAGGTGGAACAACAGCGCGCCGCCGGCCTGACTGAACGGCAGGTAGCCCAGCTCGTCCAGGATCACCAGATCCATTCGCAGCAGGCTCAGCGCGATACGACCGGCCTTGCCTTGGGCCTTCTCCTGCTCCAGTGCATTGACCAGATCGACCGTCGAGTAGAACCGCACGCGCTTGCCGTGGCGCGTGATGCCCGACACGCCCAGAGCCGTTGCCAGATGGGTCTTGCCTGTGCCCGGACCACCGACCAAGACAACGTTGTGCGCGGCCTCGGTGAACTCCAGCATTGCGAGCAGGTGAACCAGCTTCTGGTCGACCACCGACGCGTCGAAGTCGAAGCCCGCCAGATCCCGGTGCACGGGGAAGCGCGCCGAGCTCATCTGGTGCTGCACTGAACGCATCGACCGGTCCGTGGTCTCAGCCTGCAGCAGATGTTCGACCAGCCAGCGCGAGGCATCCAGGCCGGACGCAGTTCCTTGCTCCGCCAGATCGCACCAGGCACTGGCCATGCCGTGCAGGCGCAGTGCCTTGAGTTCGACGGTCACATCACGCATGGTCCACCTCCTGTCCACGCAGGCTGTCGTAGCGTGCCGTGTTGGCCAGCGGCGGCGTGACGATCTGCAGCGCTGTCTCGGCACTCTGCGGTGTTGCCGGCGCGGTGAGCCGGCCGAGCACATTGACGACGTGCTCCACGCTGACCCGTCCTGACGGCGGACCGCTCTCCAGCGCCAACTCGACCGCCACGATCACCGCGTCCAGCCCCGCCGTCGGCACGATGGCCAACACCTGGGCCATCACGCGATCTCCACCGGCCTGGCGCAGCAAGCCGCGGCGCAGTTGCTGCAGCGCTTCGGGCATGTCTGCGAAGGGCGCACCGTTCCTCAATGCACCAGGCTTGCGCTGGATGAGCGGAATGTAGTGCTGCCAGTCGTAGCGAGTGCCCCCAGAGGCGCTCAGGCGCTCGTGGCGCGCCACCGCCGCGTCTTCTGCGACCACCACGACGTTGCCCGGGTACAGCCGCGTGCTGACCATCTGCCCGGCCAGCTCGCATGGCACCGAGTAGCGATTGCGTGCCACCGACACCAGGCAGGTGCTCGACACCCGCGCTGGCTTCTCTACGTAGCCATCGAAGGGCTCAGGCATGGGCATCAGGTGGGGACGCTCGTGCTCGAGCATCTCGGCCACGCTGAACTGGCTGTGCTCGGGATGCCGGACCTCGTTCCACAGCGCCCGGCAGCGCTCCGCCAGCCAGGCATTGAGTTCGACGAAGGAGCCGAAGCGACGCCGGGCCGCCTCGATCCAGATGCGCCGACGGCTGTCCTGCACGTTCTTCTCCACACGCCCCTTCTCCCAGCCCGAGGCCACGTTGCAGAAGTCGGGGTCGTACAGGTAGTGCGCGCACATCACGGCGAAGCGGGCATTGACGGTGCGGCCCTTGCCCTTGTGAACCTTGTCCACTGCGGTGCGCATGTTGTCGTAGATCCCGCGGCGCGCCACACCGCCCAGCGCTGCGAACGATCTCGTATGGGCGTCGAACAGCATCTCGTGGCCTTGGCTCGGGTACGCCACCAGCCAGAACGCACGGCTCGCACACAGCTTCAGGTGCGACACCTGCATGCGGTAATAGATGCCGCCGACAACCAGGCCTTCTTCGCTCCAATCGAACTGGAAGGCTTCGCCCAGCTCGAAGTTCAGCGGTACGAACGCCGTGACGTTGACTGTCTGCCCCTCACCCTGGCGCCACGTCCGCACGAAGTCAGTGATGGCTGAGTAGCCGCCGTTGTAGCCCGCAGCCTTGATCTCGGCGTGCAACGCGCGTGCCGTGCGTCGTTCGTGCTTGGGCCGCCTGGCATCGGCTGTCAATGCCTGCTTGAGTGCTTCCTCAAACGGGCTGAGCTTGTTCGGGCGCGGCTCGCGCCGGTACTTCGGCGCCTCCTTCACTGGTGCGCGCAGCCACTTCGACACCGTGTTGCGAGACAGCCCCGTCCTGCGCGCAATCTCTCGCTCCGACAGCTTGTCCCTCGCGTGCAGCCGTCGGATCTTGCCAATCATGTCCATGGTGATCACTCCTCGAACCCCGCCGCTTAAATAAACAGCAGGGTAGGTTGAACACCTGGCTCACTTTTACTTCGGCACTACGTACAAAACTGGCTCAGTTTCCGGTCGGCGCCAACATCCTGCCGGTAGCGACTCCATACCGCCACACTTGGCGGGCCAGCATCAGGCCTCGATCAGCCGTTTCGATCGCACCACGCTCCTCCACCTTGCGGAGTGTGGCCAGAAGCTCCACAGGTTCGATCTCAGCCAATCGACGCTCGCCCAGCCAGGGGAACAGGTCGCGCTCGAACTGACGTAGCGCGCGCTCCGCGTGGCCAGCGCTCCATTGATCCTTCTGCTTCCCGTACCACTCCATGGCCACCACGCTGAAGGTGTCGCCAGCGGGGTTGCTCGCCTTGAGCTTCTGCACCTTGCGCGCCTGGACCGGATCGATGCCATCAGCCTTCTGAAGCTTGGCAGTGTCTCGAGCCTTGCGCGCCTCCGCCAAGCTCATCGCCGGGTAGCTGCCCAATGCCATGCGCCCCTCTTTCCCATCCGCATAGGTCTTCCAGAACCACCGCTTCGAGCCGGCGGGGCTCACCTCCAGATACAAGCCAGAGGAATCGGTGAATCGCGCTCGCTTCTTGTCGGGAGGACAGGCGGCGTTCTTGCAGTGTTTGTCGGTCAACATGGGCGGGGCAGTCCGAAAAGCAGAAAAACCGGGGAACAAGCGCCCGGAAAAACTGGATTCTGCCCGATTGTTCCCCGGCCCGTTCCCCGGTTTTGAGTCGGCTACAAGTGGACTCCATCGGATATCACTGGACTGCCAGCAGGCGATTCCCCAATGAAAAAGGGCGTTCACTGGACTTCAGTGAACGCCCTCGGACGTTATGTTGGTGGAGCTGGGGGGATTTGAACCCCCGTCCGCAAGCCTTCATCGCGCAGTTCTACATGTGTAGTGATCTGATTTAAGTCTCGCTTCCGGAGTCGCGCAGTCACACGCTAAACCGGACGCCAGCACCCTATTTTCTCGCCCCGACCCAAGGTACCCGGATCGGAGCCAGCCCATGTAATTATCCTTGCAGCCGGGAGGTCAGGATTGCTCCAGACCCCCTTGCCCAGCCCATCGGCCAACTGTTGCAAGGCTCACTGGCAATTAAGCAGCGAGTGCGAAACGTTCGTCGTTTGCAGTTAGTTTGTTTGAATCTGTTTTACGAGCGCATTCAGCTCGACATGCCCCGCTGCGACTCCGAACCCACGTCGAAACCAGTGCAGCCCCAAGCGACTCATTTTAGGCGCTATTGAGTAACTTCAAGAGCTCCAGGGGCGAAGAGATTGAGGCATCGGCTTTCCACAGCACCGCATCGGCCTGCGAACCCATGTAACCGTAGGTGGCCGCCACGGTTCCCATGCCCGCGGCGCGGCCCGCGATGATGTCGCGCTCGTCGTCCCCCACGTAGATGCAGGCCTCTGGCGCCACGCCAAGACGGCGCGCCGCCTCGTGCAACGGCTCGGGGTGCGGCTTGGCGAACGGCGTGGTGTCGCCGCTCACGATCGCGCCGGCGCTCGCGAAGAGCGGCATCGCGGCGGTCAGCGGTTCGGTGAAGCGGGCCGACTTGTTGGTGACCACGCCCCAGCGCAGGCCGCGCTCGCGGATCGCCTCGATCAGCGGCGCCACACCGTCGAACACGAGGGTGTTGAGCAGCATGCGGCGCTCGTAGCCGACGTAGAACTCCTCGCGCAGCGCATCGAACTCCGGCGCATCGGGCGTGATGCCGAAGGCGATGCCGAGCATGCCGCGTGCGCCGGCGCCGGCCATCGGGCGGTAGCGCTCCAGTGGATAAGGCGCCAGGCCACGGTCCGTGCGCATCTTGTCGGCCGCCGCGCCCAGGTCGGGCGCGCTGTCGATCAGCGTGCCGTCAAGGTCGAACAGGATGGCCTGTGTGGTCGTGCTCCCGATCTTCATCACCCCTGCGCCTCCGGCGGCGCCGGCTTCTGGGTCGCGAAGAGGTAGTTGACGCTGGTGTCGGCGCTGAGCCAGTAGCGGCGGGTCAGCGGGTTGTATTCCATTCCCCGGGTGTGGCGCAGGTCCAGGCGGGCAGCGCGGCAGTAGCCGGCCAGTTCGCTGGGGCGGATCAGCTTGGGGTACTCGTGCGTGCCGCGTGGCAGCATGCCCAGGACGTACTCGGCGCCCACGATCGCCAGCATGAAGGACTTCAGGTTGCGGTTGATGGTCGAGAAGAACACCCAACCGCCCGGCTTCACCAGCGTGGCGCAGGCCTGGATCACCGACGCCGGATCGGGCACGTGCTCCAGCATTTCCATGCAGGTGACCACATCGAAGCTGCCGGGCTGCTCGGCTGCCAGCGCCTCGGCACTGACTTCGCGGTACTTGACGCCGCGCGTCCCGGCTTCGAGGGCGTGCAGTTGAGCGACCTTGAGCGCCTTGGTCGCGAGGTCGACGCCCAGCACGTCGGCGCCCTTGCGCGCCATCGAATCGGCCAAGATGCCGCCGCCGCAGCCGATATCGACCACGCGCTGGCCCGAAATAGGCGCAATACCGTCAATCCATTCCAACCGCAATGGATTGATTTCGTGCAGCGGGCGGAATTCGCTCTCCAAATCCCACCACCGGTGTGCGAGTTCCGAAAACTTGGCCAGTTCGGCCGGGTCTGCATTCACGTTTTCTGTCATGGGGCAATTATGAAGCGAGCAAAGCCCGGCTCGAAAGCAATGGGCTTGCATCAGGCGGCGCCGCAAATACGGCAGGCATAAAAAAACCCCGCCGAGGCGGGGTTTTCATTCGTCGATGGAATCGATCGATCAGTTGGCGCGGGTGCCAACCACTTCGATTTCCACGCGACGGTTCTTGGCGCGGCCTTCCTTGGTGCGGTTGTCAGCCACAGGCTGCTTCTCGCCCTTGCCTTCGGTGTAGACGCGGTTGCGTTCGATGCCCTTCGAGACCAGGAAGGCCTTGACGGCTTCGGCGCGACGCACCGACAGACGCTGGTTGTAGGCGTCGGTACCGATGGAGTCGGTGTGACCCACAGCGATGATGACTTCGAGGTTCACGCCACGGATCTTCTCGACCAGGTCGGTCAGCTTGGCGCGACCTTCGGGCTTCAGCACCGACTTGTCGAAGTCGAAGAAGGCGTCAGCAGCGAAGGTGACCTTCGAAGCAGCGACTTGTGCGGCAGGCGGAGCGACCGGAGCGCCAGGCGTGGGAGCCACAGCAGCCGGAGCAGCCGGAACCAGAGCGCCGTCGCAACCGGCGGCAGCCGTTGCGGGCGTCCAGTTGGCATCGCGCCAGCACAGTTCGTTCGTGCCGTTCTTCCAGACCAGTTCGCCGGTGCCGTTTTGCCAGTTGTCGATCGTAGGACCGCCGTTCGCAGCGGTGACACGGGTCTGCGCGCCGGCGGCAGTGGCGAGCGCAGCGACTGCAAACATCATCGCCACTTTATTCAGTTTCTTCATGGTTCTCCTCTTGGGGAAAAAGCCGCAGCCGCGCTGCGAATCAAGGACGCTTTAAGTGACCACCACCCAAAACGTTGAGACGATTGTGCCATAGGGTCTTTGGCAAACAGGCCGCTGGACGCCCCTGAAGCGTAGGACGGAGGCGGAATAGAGCCCTTGTGTTGCGGCGGTGCGACACCCCTCACAGCGTAAAATTTCGCCTTCCTGCCGCCAGCCTCTTGCTCATGACCTCCTTCGCCAAAGAAACCCTGCCCATCAGTCTCGAAGAGGAAATGCGCAGCAGCTACCTCGATTACGCCATGAGCGTGATCGTCGGCCGGGCGCTTCCCGACGCCCGCGATGGCCTCAAGCCGGTGCACCGGCGCGTGCTGTACGCGATGCACGAGCTCAACAACGACTGGAACCGGCCGTACAAGAAGTCGGCCCGTATCGTCGGTGACGTGATCGGTAAATACCACCCGCACGGCGACCAGTCGGTCTACGACACCATCGTCCGGCTGGCCCAGGACTTCTCGATGCGCCACATGCTGGTCGACGGCCAGGGCAACTTCGGGTCGGTCGACGGCGACAACGCCGCCGCAATGCGTTATACGGAAATCCGGCTGGCCAAAATTGCGCATGAAATGCTGGCCGATATCGACAAGGAAACTGTCGACTTTCAGGACAATTACGACGGCTCCGAAAAAGAACCGAAAGTTTTGCCCAGCCAGCTGCCGAATTTGCTGGTCAATGGCTCCGGCGGTATTGCGGTCGGCATGGCCACCAATATCCCGCCGCACAACCTGAATGAAGTGGTGGATGCCTGCCTGTATCTGCTGCGCAATCCGCAGGCGAGCATCGACGAACTGATGGAAATCGTGCCGGCGCCCGACTTCCCCACCGCCGGCATCATCTACGGCATCAACGGCGTGAAGGACGGCTACCGCACCGGCCGCGGCAAGGTCGTGATGCGCGCCAAGTGCCACTTCGAGGACATCGACCGAGGCCAGCGCCAGGCGATCATCGTCGACGAGCTCCCCTACCAGGTCAACAAGAAGACGCTGCAGGAGCGCATGGCCGAGCTGGTGCACGAGAAGAAGATCGAAGGCATCAGCCACATCCAGGACGAATCCGACAAGTCGGGCATGCGCCTGGTCATCGAGCTCAAGCGCGGCGAAGTGCCCGAGGTGGTGCTCAACAACCTCTACAAGCAGACGCAGCTGCAGGACACCTTCGGCATCAACATGGTGGCGCTGGTCGACGGCCAGCCCAAGCTGTGCAACCTGAAGGACCTGATCGAGGTCTTCTTGCAGCACCGCCGCGAAGTGGTCACGCGCCGCACCGTCTTCACGCTGCGCAAGGCCCGCGAACGCGGCCACGTGCTCGAAGGCCTGGCGGTGGCGCTGGCCAACATCGACGAGTTCATCCGCATCATCCGCGAGTCGCCCACCCCGCCGGTCGCCAAGGCCGAGCTCATGACCCGCAGCTGGGACAGCAAGCTGGTGCGCGAAATGCTCACGCGTTCGCGCGCCGACGGCGGCGTGATCAACGCCGACGACTACCGCCCCGAAGGCCTCGAGCGTGAATACGGCATGGGCGGCGACGGCCTGTACCGCCTGTCGGAAACGCAAGCGCAGGAAATCCTGCAGATGCGTCTGCAGCGCCTGACCGGCCTCGAGCAGGACAAGATCGTCGCCGAGTACAAGGACGTCATGGCCGAGATCGACGACCTGCTCGACATCCTGGCCAAGCCCGAGCGCGTCTCGATCATCATTGGCGACGAACTCGGCGAGATCAAGCAGGAGTTCGGCCAATCGAAGATCGGCGCCCGCCGCAGCCTGGTCGAGCACAGTGCCTACGACCTCTCGACCGAAGACCTGATCACGCCGACCGACATGGTGGTCACGCTCTCGCACAGCGGCTACATCAAGAGCCAGCCGCTGGGCGAGTACCGCGCGCAAAAGCGCGGCGGGCGCGGCAAGCAGGCCACGTCCACCAAGGACGACGACTGGATCGATCAGCTCTTCATCGCCAACACGCACGACTACATCCTGTGCTTCTCCAACCGCGGCCGGCTGTACTGGCTCAAGGTGTGGGAAGTGCCGGCGGGTTCGCGCGGCTCGCGCGGACGTCCCATCGTCAACATGTTCCCGCTGCAGGAAGGCGAGAAGATCAACGTCGCCCTCGCCCTCACCGGCGAGAAGCGCAACTTCCCGGCCGACCAGTACGTGTTCATGGCGACCTCGATGGGCACGGTCAAGAAGACGGCGCTCGACGAATTCAGCAACCCGCGCAAGGGCGGCATCATTGCCGTGAACCTCGATGAAGGCGACTACCTCATCGGCGCGGCGCTCACCGACGGCAAGCACGACGTGATGCTCTTCAGCGACAACGGCAAGGCCGTGCGCTTCGACGAGGAAGACGTCCGCCCGCTGGGCCGCAACGCCCGCGGCGTGCGCGGCATGTCACTGGAGCCGGGCCAGGGCGTGATCGCCATGCTGGTGGCCGAGGACGAGCAGCAGAGCGTGCTCACCGCCACGGAAAATGGTTACGGAAAACGCACAAGCATTACCGAATACACGCGTCATGGCCGCGGAACCAAAGGCATGATCGCGATTCAACAGAGTGAGCGCAACGGCAAGGTCGTTGCCGCCACGCTCGTTCATGCGGACGATGAGATCATGCTCATCACCGACAAGGGTGTGCTCGTGCGCACCCGTGTGGCCGAGATTCGCGAACTGGGTCGGGCGACGCAAGGCGTCACGCTGATCGGGCTCGACGAAGGCGCCAAACTCAGCGGGCTTCAACGCATCGTCGAAAACGACGCGAACGGCGAAGGTGAGCCGGACGCAGACGACACTTCCACATCTTCAACGGAGAATCCTCAGTGAAAAAACAACTCAAGCTCGCACTCCTGACCGCTGCCCTCGCCGGCTCGTCCATGGCCGCCATGGCCCAGGACAAGGCCACGCTGATCAAGCAGTTCATCGAGATCCAGCGCCCTGGCATCGAGTCGCTGGCACGCGGCCTGATCGAGCAGTCGAGCGCCCCCATCGCGCAAGCCGGTTCGCAGTACCTGCAGACCCAGGTGCCCGAAGCCAAGCGCGAATCCGCCGCCAAGGCCGCCGACGCCGAGCTGAAGAAGTACTTCGACGACGCCTACCCGCTGGTGCGCGACAAGGCCGTGCAGATCGCCCCTGGCGCCCTCACGCCCATCCTCGAGCAGAACTTCAGCGAAGACGAACTCAAGCAGCTGCTGGCCTGGATCAACTCGCCCCTGAGCAAGAAGTACCAGGAACTGAACCCGAAGATGCAGACCGCTCTGACGGAAAAGCTGGTGACCGAAACCCGCGCCACCATCGAACCCAAGATGCGCGCACTCGACACCAACGTCGCCAAGGCCCTCGGTGCTCCGACCGACGGTGCAGCAGCTCCCGCCAAGGCGCCCGCCGCCAAGGCTCCCGCCAAGAAGTAAAGCAACGTGACCCAGCAGCAGACGCCGGCCGGCAAGCGCCCCTACAACTTTTCGGCCGGTCCGGCTGCCATGCCGGAGGCGGTGCTGCAACGCGCCGCTTCCGAGATGCTCGATTGGCAGGGCAGCGGCATGAGCGTGATGGAGATGAGCCATCGCGGCAAGGAATTCGGTGCCATCTGCACCCAGGCCGAAGCCGACATCCGCACGCTGCTGGCCATCCCCTCGCACTTTCACATCCTGTTCATGCAGGGTGGCGGCCTCGGCGAAAACGCCATCGTGCCGCTGAACCTGTCGCGCGGCGGTGTTGCCGACTTCGTCGTCACCGGCAGCTGGAGCGCCAAGTCGCACAAGGAAGCGCAGCGCTACTGCACCGCCCGCGTGGCGGCCAGCAACGCCGACAACCAGCACACGCAGCTGCCCGATCCCGCCAGCTGGCAGCTGTCCGCCGAAGCCTCGTATGTGCACGTGTGCAGCAACGAGACCATCAACGGCATCGAGTTCCAGCAACTGCCCGACCTGGCCGCGCTCGGCAGCAAGGCACCGCTGGTCATCGATTTTTCTTCCCACGTCGCCTCGCGCAGCGTCGACTGGAGCCGCGTCGGCCTGGCCTTCGGCGGCGCCCAGAAGAACCTCGGCCCCGCCGGCCTGACCATCGTGGTCGTGCGCGACGACCTGCTGGGCCACGCGCTCGAGATCTGCCCGAGCGCGTTCAACTACAAGACCGTGGCCGACAACCACTCCATGTACAACACCCCGCCGACCTGGGGCATCTACATGGCGGGGCTCACGTTCCAGTGGCTGCTGCAGCAGACCGAGGGCGCGCTCACCGGCATCGCCGCCATGGAGCAGCGCAATGTCGAGAAGGCGAAGCTGCTGTACGACTTCATCGACGGCTCCGACTTCTACGCCAACCGCATCGACGCCAACTGCCGTTCGCGCATGAACGTGCCGTTCTTCCTGGCCGACGAAGGGCGCAACGAGGCCTTCCTGGCCGGCGCGCGCGAAGCCGGGCTGCTGCAACTCAAGGGCCACAAGTCGGTCGGTGGCATGCGCGCGAGCATCTACAACGCCATGCCGTTGGCAGGGGTGCAGGCCTTGGTGGCCTACATGAGAGAATTCGAGCGATCGCATGCGTAGGCGCATGCCCTGTTGCTCGCACCGATGACCGCCTCTGCCCCCACACCACCCACCACCCCCGACAATTCCGAAAGCCTGGCCGGTCTGCGCGTGCAGATCGACTCCCTCGACCAACGGCTGCTGAGCCTGCTCAATGAGCGCGCCCATGTGGCCGAGCTGGTCGGCGAGGTCAAGAAGCGCGAAGGCACGCCGTTCTTCCGTCCCGACCGCGTCGCCGCGGTCATCGACAAGATGCAAAGCAGCAATGGCGGTCCGCTCAAGGACCTCCATGTTGCGGCCATCTGGCGCGAGATCATGTCGGCCTGCCTGGCTCTCGAATCGCCCCAACGCGTGGCCGTGCTCGGCCCCGAAGGCACCTTCTGCGAACAGGCCGCCATCGAGTACTTCGGCGGCGCCGCCGACCTGATCTACTGCGCCAGCTTCGACGAGGTGTTCCACGCCACCGCCGCAGGCAGCGCCCAGTACGGCGTGGTCGGCGTCGAGAACTCGACCGAAGGCGTGGTCACGCGCTCGCTCGACCTGTTCCTGCACTCGCCCACCCATGTCGTCGGCGAAGTCAGCCTGCTGGTGCGCCACCACCTGATGCGCAGCAGCAATTCGCTCGAAGGCGTCGAGGCCGTGCTGGCCCATCCGCAGGCACTGGCGCAGTGCCAGACCTGGTTGTCCAAGCACCTGCCCAACGCCGAGCGACGCGCCGTGTCGAGCAACGCCGAAGGCGCACGCCTCGCGGCCACCAACCCGGCCTGGGCCGCGCTGGCCGGCGAACGCGCCGCCACCCGCTTCGGCCTGCACATCGTGGCGCACGCCATCCAGGACGATTCGTACAACCGCACCCGCTTCTCGGTGATCTGCCTGCCGCAGACGCTGGCCATGCCGCCGGCCTCGGGCAAGGACTGCACGAGCCTGATCGTCTCGGTGCCCAACCGCCCCGGCGCGGTGCACGACCTGCTGGTGCCGCTGAAGGCCAACAACGTGTCGATGACGCGCTTCGAGTCGCGCCCCGCGCGCACCGGCCAGTGGGAGTACTACTTCTACATCGACCTCGACGGCCACCCCTCGCAGCCCAACGTGGCGGCGGCGCTGGCCGAACTGCGCGGGCTCTGCGCCTTCTACAAGGTGCTCGGCGCCTACCCGATCAAAGCCTGAGCCGAACGGACCGACGCGATGTTCGAGCAACTGGGATTGATCGGCTGCGGCCTCATGGGCGGCTCCTTTGCGCTCGCGCTCAAGCGCGCGAAGCTGGTGAAACGCGTGGTGGGCTACAGCAAGTCGCCCTCCACCACCGAGCGGGCGCGCCAGCTCGGCGTGATCGACGTGGCGGCGCCCTCGGCGCTGTTGGCGGTGTCGGGTGCCGACATCGTGCTGCTGGCCGTGCCGGTGGCCGCCTCGGAAGCCACCTTCAAGGCCATCCGCCACGGCATCTCTGCCGACACGCTGGTGATGGACGTGGGCTCGACCAAGGGCGACGTGATCGAGGCCGCGCGCAACGGCCTGCAAAAGCAGTTCGCGAACTTCGTGCCGGCGCATCCGATCGCCGGCAAGGAAGTCTCCGGCATCGAGCATGCCGAAGCCTCGCTCTTCACCGGCCGCCAGGTCGTGCTGACCCCCGTCAAGACCACGCTGCGCTCCAACGTGCAGCGCGCCTCGCAGGTGTGGAGCGGCATCGGCGCCAACGTCGTCACCATGACGCACGAAGAGCACGACGCCGCCTTCGCCGCCGTGAGCCACCTGCCGCACCTGCTGGCCTTTGCCTACACCAACGCCCTCATCGGCCAGCCGCAGGGCGACCGCTTCCTGAGCCTCGCGGGACCGGGCTTTCGCGACTTCTCGCGCATCGCCGCCAGCGACCCCGTCATGTGGCGCGACGTGCTACTCGCCAACCGCGAGCAGGTGCTGCAGCAGTCGCAGGCCTTCCGCAAGGCGCTGGAAGACCTCGAAGCACTGATGACCGCCGGCGACCTGCAGGGCCTGGAGCAATCCATCGCCGCCGCCAGCAAGGCGCGCGCCGCCTGGAAGCCGAACTCGAGCACCGACGCCTTGGCCCAGCAGGACAGCTGACATGTTCTCGACCGCCTTCCTCGACCTCCCCCCCCTCGCGGGCGCCGCCGGCACGGTCCGGCTGCCGGGCTCCAAGAGCATCTCCAACCGAGTGCTGCTGCTGGCTGCGCTCGCCAGCGGCACCACCACGATCCACGACCTGCTCGATTCCGACGACACGCGCGTGATGCTCGACGCCCTGCGCGCGCTGGGCTGCGGCATCGAGCCGGCCGGCGCCTCGCTGCGCATCACGGGCCTGGGCGGCCAGCTGCCGCCGTCGCTGGGCGCGACGCTGCTGCCGCTCTTCCTGGGCAACGCCGGCACGGCCATGCGTCCGCTGACGGCGGCGCTGTCGCTGCTCGGCGGCGAATTCGAACTCAGCGGCGTGCCGCGCATGCACGAGCGCCCGATCGGCGACTTGGTCGACGCCCTCACGCAACTCGGCTGCCGCATCGACTACCTCGGCAACCCCGGCTACCCGCCGCTGCGCATCCATCCGGTGTCGCACGACGAGTTGGCGCTGGGTGCCCCGATCCGGGTGCGCGGCGACGTGTCGAGCCAGTTCCTCACCGCCCTGCTGCTGGCACTGCCGCTGGCGGCGGCCGACGACATCGTGATCGAGGTCGTCGGCGAGCTGATCTCCAAGCCCTACATCGAGATCACGCTGAACCTGCTGGCGCGCTTCGGCATCACGGTGCAACGCGACGGCTGGGAGCGCTTCACCATTCCCGCCGGCAGCCGCTACAGCTCGCCGGGCGAGATCCACGTCGAGGCGGACGCCTCGTCTGCTAGCTATTTCATAGCACTTGGTGCCATCGCAACGGGCATTTCAGGCCAGAACGGCATCCGCATCGAAGGCGTCGGCGCGGCCTCGATCCAGGGCGACATCCGCTTCATCGACGCCGCCCAACAGATGGGCGCGCAGGTCGACAGCGGCCCGAACTGGCTCGAAATCCGCCGCGGCGCCTGGCCCCTGAAAGCCATCGACCTCGATGCGAACCACATCCCCGACGCCGCCATGACGCTGGCCGTCATGGCGTTGTACGCCGACGGTCCCACCACGCTGCGCAACATCGCGAGCTGGCGCGTGAAGGAAACCGACCGCATCGACGCCATGGCGAACGAGCTGCAAAAGCTCGGCGCGACGGTCGAGGCCGGGCCCGATTTCATCCGCGTCCACCCCCTCCCCGCCGCCGGCTGGCGGCCCGCCAGCATCCGCACCTACGACGACCACCGGGTCGCCATGTGCTTCTCGCTCGCGGCCTTCAACCCGGCCGGCGTGCCGGTGCGCATCCTCGAGCCGCACTGCGTCGCCAAGACCTTCCCCGACTACTTCGAGACCCTGTTCTCGGTGGCCGAGGCCGCCGAAGTGCCCGTGATCTGCATCGACGGCCCGACCGCCTCGGGCAAGGGCACGCTGGCCGCCGAGGTGGGGCGCCTGCTGGGCTACCACTACCTCGATTCGGGCTCGCTCTACCGCGTGACCGGGCTTGCCGCGCGCCGTGCCGGCCTGGAGGCCAACGCCGCGAACGAAGCGCAGATCGCCGCCCTCGCCGCCGCCCTGCCCCTTCAGTTCACCGAGGGCAAGGTGCTGCTGGCCGGCGAAGACGTGAGCGACGACATCCGCACCGAAGCCGCCGGCATGGATGCCTCGCGCGTCTCCGCGCTGCCCGCCGTGCGCGAGGCGCTGCAAGACCTGCAGCACCGCTTTCGCCGCCTGCCCGGCCTCGTGGCCGACGGGCGCGACATGGGCACCGTGATCTTCCCCGACGCGGCGCTCAAGGTGTTCCTCACGGCGGGTGCCGCCCAGCGCGCCGAACGGCGGCATAAGCAGTTGATTTCAAAGGGTATTTCGACTACACTCGACAGTCTTCGCTCCGACTTGGAAGCACGTGACGCCCGGGACTCTTCCCGCAGCGTTGCACCTTTGAAGCCGGCGCAGGACGCTCGCCACCTCGACAACTCCCAGCTGTCCATCGAACGCTCGATCGACACGGTGTTGAACTGGTGGCAAGAAATTCAACCGTTCAAGTCCGCTTGAGCGGATTGAAGTGCAGCCTTTCAAGTCCGCTTGAAAGACTTGCGTCTCCCGGGTGTTCCGGGTGGCGCCTACCGCTCCAGCAGGCTCCTTCCGCGCGACAGCGCACCGGCCTGCTGGTTGTTCAACCAACCGGGCTCACGCCCACAACCTAACCGCCGTCTACAGACCCACAGCAGCCGCACGCAATTTCGCAAGAGCGCCTGCCAACCCTGCCTGACGGAAGGAACCATAAATGTCTGAATCTTTTGCCGACCTATTCGAAGAGTCCCTGAAGCGTTCCGAAATGCGCAGCGGCGAGGTCATCACCGCCGAAGTCGTGCGTGTCGAACACAACCACGTCGTCGTCAACGCCGGTCTGAAGTCCGAAGCGTATGTGCCGATCGAAGAGTTCAAGAACGACAAGGGCGAACTCGAAGTCCAGGCCGGCGATTTCGTTTCCGTTGCCATCGGCAGCGTTGAAAACGGCTACGGCGACACCATCCTCTCGCGCGACACCGCCAAGCGTCTGGCTTCGTGGCTCGCCCTGGAGAAGGCCCTGGAATCGGGCGACTTCGTCACCGGCACCACCAGCGGCAAGGTCAAGGGCGGCCTGACCGTTCTGGTCAACGGCATCCGCGCATTCCTGCCGGGCTCGCTGATCGACACGCGTCCGATCAAGGACCTGACCCCGTACGAAAACAAGACCCTCGAATTCAAGGTCATCAAGCTCGATCGCAAGCGCAACAACGTCGTGCTGTCGCGTCGTGCCGTGGTCGAAGCCAGCATGGGCGAAGAGCGCGCCAAGCTGATGGAAACCCTGAAGGAAGGCGCTGTTGTCCGCGGCGTGGTCAAGAACATCACCGAATACGGTGCGTTCGTGGACCTCGGCGGCATCGACGGCCTGCTGCACATCACCGACATGGCATGGCGCCGTGTTCGCCACCCGAGCGAAGTCGTTCAGGCCGGCCAGGAAATCACCGCCAAGATCCTCAAGTTCGACACCGAAAAGAACCGTGTCTCGCTGGGTCTCAAGCAAATGGGTGACGACCCGTGGATGGGCGTTTCGCGCCGCTACCCGCAATCGACCCGCCTGTTCGGCAAGGTCACGAACATTGCCGACTACGGCGCGTTCGTCGAACTCGAACCCGGCATCGAAGGCCTGGTGCACGTCTCCGAAATGGACTGGACCAACAAGAACATCGCTCCGAACAAGATCGTCTCGCTGGGCGACGAAGTCGAAGTCATGGTCCTGGAAATCGACGAAGACAAGCGCCGCATCAGCCTGGGCATGAAGCAGTGCAAGGCCAACCCGTGGCAAGAGTTCGCTCAGAACACGAAGCGTGGCGACCGCGTCAAGGGCCCGATCAAGTCGATCACCGACTTCGGCGTGTTCGTGGGTCTGGCTGCCGGCATCGACGGCCTGGTGCACCTCTCGGACCTCTCGTGGAACGAAACCGGCGAAACCGCCGTTCGCAACTACAAGAAGGGCCAGGAAGTCGAAGCGATCGTGCTGGCTGTCGACGTCGACCGCGAACGCATCTCGCTGGGCATCAAGCAGCTCGACAGCGATCCGTTCACCACGTTCACCACCGTGAACGACAAGGGCCAGATCGTGACCGGCAAGGTCAAGACCGTGGACGCCCGCGGCGCTGAAATCGACCTCGGCGAAGACATCATCGGCTACCTGCGTGCTTCGGAAATCTCGCGCGACCGCGTCGAAGATGCCCGCAACGTGCTCAAGGAAGGCGACGAAGTCACGGCCATCGTGGTGAATGTGGATCGCAAGACCCGCAACATCCAGCTGTCGATCAAGCAGAAGGACATGGTCGACGAACAAGGCGCCATGGCCAGCCTGAGCCAGCAGTCGGCACGCGAAAACGCGGGCACGACCAGCCTGGGCGCCCTGCTGCGCGCCAAGCTCGACAACAGCGACAACAAGTAAGCTGAGTCCGAAGACAGAGGCAGGCCCCCGGGGCCGCTCTGTCTTTTTTTTCGTCCACGTTTTTCGTTTATGTTTGGCCTATGACCCGCTCAGACCTCGTCGAAGAACTCGCAGCCCGTTTCGCGCAGCTCACGCACCGCGATGCCGAATACGCCGTCAAGACCATCCTGGACGCCATGAGCGACGCGCTGGTGCGCGGCCATCGCATCGAGATCCGTGGCTTCGGCAGCTTCTCGGTCAACCGCCGTCCGCCGCGCATCGGCCGCAACCCGCGTTCGGGTGAGAGCGTGCAGATTCCCGAGAAGCGCGTGCCGCACTTCAAGCCGGGCAAGGCGCTGCGCGAAGCCGTCGACGCGAAGACCGCCGAGCTCGATGCAGGCAAGGAAGCCGCCGGCCGCAAGGCCTGATGCAAATGAATGCAAACGTAGAATGCTCCCGGCAACGGGAACAGCTATGAAATACCTCCTGTGGCTGCTCAAGGCAGCCATTTTTTTTACGCTCTTCGCCTTCGCGCTGAACAACCAGCACGACGCGACCGTCTACTTCTTCTTCGGAACCCACTGGCGCGCGCCGCTGGTGCTCGTCGTGCTCGCGGCCTTTGCCGGCGGGCTCGTGGTCGGCGCGCTGGGCATGCTGCCCGGCTGGTGGAAACACCGCGCCGCCGCCGCCCAGGTGCCTGCGGTTTCCGAAGCCCCCTCGCCCGCACCGCTGGCCACTGCGACCGCCTCCGCGGCAACGCCGTCCATCTCCGCCACCGACCTTCCCGCCGTACGTCAACATGGACTTTGATCCCAGCTGGCTGCTGATCGGCCTGCCCGTCGCCTTCGTGCTGGGCTGGCTCGCATCGCGCTTCGACATCCGCCAGCTCAAGCTCGAGAACCGGCAGGCGCCCAAGGCCTACTTTCGCGGCCTGAACTTCCTGCTCAACGAGCAGCAGGACCAGGCCATCGACGCCTTCATCGAGGCCGTGCAGAACGACCCCGACACGCAGGAGCTGCACTTCGCGCTCGGCAACCTGTTCCGCCGCCGCGGCGAGTACCAGCGCGCGGTGCGCGTGCACGAGCACCTGCTGGGCCGCGGCGACCTGAGCCGTGCCGACCGCGAGCGCGCGCAGCACGCGCTGGCGCAAGACTTCCTGCGCGCCGGCCTGCTCGACCGCGCCGAAGCGGCGCTGCAGAAGCTCGAAGGCACGCGATACGAGAACGAGGCCCGGCTCGCGCTGCTGGCCATCTACGAACGCTCGCGCGAATGGGCGCAGGCCGCCGACGTGGCACAGAAGCTCGACGAGTCCGACCAGGCCAGCTACAGCACGCGCCGCGCCCACCACCTGTGCGAGCAGGCCAACGAACGCGTCGCGGCCGGCGACCTGCAGGGCGCCGGCGACCTGCTCACGCAAGCCCGCGCCCTGGCACCGCAGGCACCGCGCCCGGCCATCGACACCGCCACCTTGCAGCTGCGCAACGGCGAAGCCGCCGCGGCCTTCGACACGCTCGAAGGGCTCAGCGACACGGCACCGCTGGCGCTGCCGCTGTATGCCGCGTCGCTGCAGAAAGCCGCCGTGGCCGCGCAGCGCGAAGGCGAGGCGCTCGCGCTGCTGCAGCGGCGCTATGCCGAGTCGCCGTCGATCGACGTGCTCGAAGCGATGATCGCGCTCGGCGGCACACCCGACGCCACGCCATCGGACACGCCCACCGAAGCCCCCACGCCGCGCGACAGCTACATCGCCCACCTCGCGCACCAGCCCTCGCTGGTCGCGGCGTCGCGCTGGCTCGCCGGCGAGCGCTTCGAGCACGAGCAGTTCCACCCGCAGGTGCAACGCGCACTCGACCAGGCGACCCGTCCGCTCATGCGCTACCGCTGCGCAGCCTGCGGCTTCGAGGCGCACCAGTACTTCTGGCACTGCCCCGGCTGCCAGGCCTGGGACAGCTACCCGCCGCGGCGCGTGGAAGAACTCTGACCACGGTTCAGAACAATCGTCACACGGGGCCTCTGGCCCCGTTTTCACGTCAACTGCCGCGCGCGCCCTCTCGTTGAGCCGAAGCCGATATTCCTGTCGGCATAGCTATACCAACGATTGAAGAGGGAGTTTTCACCATGTTCAAGAAAGTCATCGCCACGCTCGCCATGTGCTTCGCGGCCGTCTCGTTTGCCGCCGTCGACGCCAACAAGGGCAGTGCCGCCGACCTCGACGGCCTCAAGGGCGTCGGCCCCTCGCTGTCCAAGCGCATCCTCGACGCCCGCAAGGAAGGCGAGTTCAAGGACTGGCCCGACCTCATGCAGCGCGTGAAGGGCGTGAAGGAAAAGAGCGCGGCCAAGCTGTCGGCCGAAGGCCTGACGGTCAACGGCCAGAGCTTCAACGGCGCGGCGGCACCGGCCAAGGCAAGCAAGGCCGCCAAGGTGGCCGAAGCGAAACCCGCCAAGCAGTGACGCCGACCTGAACCGAAGAAACCGCCCCCGAGGCGGTTTTTTCATGCCCGCGCCTGGTGCCGCATCGACACCACATGGCAGGGAAATGCCTCAGCGAATGGCCCGGAATTTGCACGTATGCTTTTCTTTCATTCAGCTTTGACTACATTCCGGAGCGCGTCCATGAATCACAAGTTCGGCATTGCCCTGGCGGGCCTCACCCTTGGCGCCGCCGCCTTCGCGCAAACCAAGTGGGACCTGCCCACCGCCTACCCCGCGACCAACTACCACACCGAGAACATCACGCAGTTCGCGAAAGACGTGGACGCGGCCACCGGCGGCAAGCTGAAGATCACGGTGCATGCCAACGCGTCGCTGTTCAAGGCACCCGAGATCAAGCGCGCCGTGCAAAGCGGCCAGGCCCAGGCCGGCGAGATCCTGCTGGCCAACTACGCCAACGAGAACCCGATCTACGCGCTGGACGGCGTGCCCTTCCTGGCGACGACCTATCCCGAGGCCCGCAAGCTCTACGACGCCTCCAAGCCCGCGATGGACAAGCTGCTCGCCGCGCAAGGCATCAAGGTGCTGTTCGTGGTGCCGTGGGCACCGCAGGGCATCTACACCAAGAAGGAGATCGGCTCGGTGGCCGACCTGCGCGGCATCAAGTGGCGCGCCTACAGCCCGGCCACGGCCAAGATCGCTGAACTCATCGGCGCGCAGCCGGTGCAGATCCAGCAGGCTGAACTGAGCGCCGCCATGGCCACCGGCGTGATCGAGAGCTACATGAGCTCGGGCTCTACCGGCTACGACACCAAGACCTTCGAGCACATCAAGAACTTCTACGACACGCAGGCGTGGATTCCGAAGAACGCGATCCTCGTGAACGCCAAGGCCTTCGATGCACTCGACGCCGCCGGCAAGGCCGCCGTCACCAAGGCCGCGGCCGATGCCGAGGCACGCGGCTGGAAGGTCGCGCAGGAGAAGAACGACGAGTACAAGCGCCTGCTGGCCGAGCGCGGCATGAAGATCCACAAGCCCTCGCCCAAGCTGGACAACGATATGCGCCAGGTCGGCGGCATCATGCAGGCCGACTGGCTCAAGGCGGCCGGTGCGGATGGCGCGGCGATCGTCGACGCCTACAAGAAGAAGTAAGCCGTGCGCCGCTTCCTCGACCGCCTGTACAACGGTGCAGGCGCGCTCGGCGCTTTCTGCGTGTTCCTGATCTTCGTGCTGATGATCGTGGCCGGCGTGGGCCGGCAGATGAACTGGCACGTGAGCGGGCTCAACGACGCGGTGGCCTGGCTGTGCGCGGCGGCAGCCTTCTTCGCGATGGCACACGCCTTTCGCCACGGCGACTTCGTGCGGGTCACGCTGCTGCTCGACGCCGTGCCGCCGAAGGTGCGCCGCGTGCTCGACGTGGCCTGCCTGCTGGTCGCCGCCGTGTCGGTGGCCTACCTGACGTACTGGGCCACCAGCTTCACGTACGAGAGCTACGAGTTCAAGGAAATGGCCACGGGCCTGCTCGTGATCCCGATCTGGATTCCGCAGTCGAGCTTCGTGATCGGCTGTTGGCTGCTCTTGATCGCCATGGTCGACGAACTCGTCGGCGTGGTGCGCGGCGAGAAGCCCAGCTACCAGCGCGCCGTCGAAGAGCGCCATGCTGCGGGCGACTTCTCTTCCGACGTCTGAACGACAACAACAAAGACACCGATGCTCGAAACCCTTCTGATGGGCGCGCTGCTGCTCGGCATCATGCTGTTGCTGCTCGCCGGCGGCGTCTGGATCGCCATGACCCTGGCCATCGTCGGCTGGGTCGGCCAGGCCTTCTTCACCAACACGCTGCCCGGCAAGAACCTGTTCTCGGCCTTCTGGGAAAGCAATGCGAGCTGGGAGCTGGCGGCGCTGCCCCTGTTCATCTGGATGGGCGAGATCCTCTTCAGAACCAAGCTCAGCGAGGAGATGTTCGAGGGCCTGCGCCCGTGGCTCAACCGCGTGCCCGGCCGGCTCATGCACACCACCATCCTCGGCTGCGGCGTGTTCGGCTCGGTCTCGGGCTCCTCGGCCGCGACCTGCGCGACCATCGCCAAGGTGGCGCTGCCCGAACTCAAGCGCCGCGGCTACAACGAGAAGCTGGCCATCGGCTCGCTGGCCACGGCCGGCACGCTGGGCATCCTGATCCCGCCCTCGATCACCATGGTGGTGTACGCGGTGGCCGCCGACGCCTCGATCATCCGTATCTTCCTGGCCGGCTTCCTGCCGGGCTTTTTGCTGATGCTGCTGTTCTCGGGCTACATCGGCTGGTGGAGCCTGCGCCACCCCGACCAGGTGCCGCCGGCCGACCCGCCCACCACCTTCATGGAGAAGATCAGGCTCTCAGGCAACCTCATTCCCTGCGCGCTGCTGATCGTGTTCATCGTCTGGGTGCTGGTGGCCGGCTGGGCCACCGCCACCGAGTGCGCGGCCTTCGGCGTGCTGGGCTCGCTGGCCATCGCGGCCTATGGCAAGAGCCTGACCTGGCAGAACTTCAAGGACGGGATCATGGGCGCCACGCGCACCAGCTGCATGATCATGTTCATCCTGGCCGGGGCCGCGTTCCTGACCAAGACCATGGCCTTCACCGGCATCCCGCGCGAGCTGGCCGAGTGGGTCGACAGCATGCACCTGTCGCCTTACGCGCTGATCGGTGCGCTGGTGGTGGTGTACCTGGTGCTGGGCACGGCGCTGGACGGCATCTCGATGATCGTGCTGACCAGCGCGGTGGTGCTGCCGATGATCCAGAAGGCGGGCTTCGACCTCGTGTGGTTCGGCATCTTCGTGGTGCTGCTGGTCGAGATCGCCGAGGTCACGCCGCCGGTGGGCTTCAACCTGTTCGTGCTGCAGAACATGACCGGAAAAGACAGCAACGTGATCGCCAGGGCGGCCATTCCGTTCTTCTTCTGCCTCGTGCTGTGCATCGCGCTGATCACGCTGTTCCCGGGTATCGTCACGATCCTGCCCGACCTGGTGATGGGCAAGGAGAAATGACAGTGCGACGACAACAAGGGAACGGATGCCTCCTCTATTGCCGGTTCTAGCGATCTGCGTGGGCGCCTCGTGCGGCGCCCTCGCCCGCTGGGGCCTGGGCCTGTGGCTCAACACCGGCGGCCCCGTGCCCTATGGCACGCTGGCCGCCAACCTCGTCGGCGGCTACCTCGTCGGCGTGGCCGTGGCCGTGTTCCAGGCGCTGCCGCAGCTCGACCCGGTGTGGCGGCTGCTGCTCATCACCGGTTTCCTCGGCGGGCTCACGACCTTCTCGAGCTTCTCGGCCGAAGTGGTCGCGCTGCTGCTCGGCGGACGCCCCTTGCTGGCGCTGGGCACCGGCCTGCTGCACCTGTGCGGCTCGCTGGTGCTGACCTGGCTGGGCATCCGCAGCGTGCAGCTCGTGCTGGCTTCGTGACAGCGAAAAAACTGCCCGTGCTCCTGCGGTTATAGACAGGGGCTCTCCAGAGGGTCGGTCGATAGAATCGACCCCCGATGCCCCTCGCCCTTCTCGTCGCACTCCCCTTTCTTGCCAGCGTGCTGGCCGCGTTGATGCCGTCCAACGCGCGCAACCGGGAGTCGACCCTTGCAGGGCTCGTCGCATTGGGCTGCGCGATCCAGGTCGCCTGGCTCTTTCCGCAGATCGCGCACGGCAACGTGCTGCGCCAGGAGATCGAGTGGCTGCCCGCCCTCGGCCTGAACCTCGTGTTCCGCCTCGACGGCTTCGCGTGGCTGTTCTGCATGCTGGTGCTGGGCATCGGCGCGCTGGTGGTGCTCTATGCGCGCTACTACATGTCGGCCTCCGACCCGGTGCCGCGCTTCTTCTCGTTCTTCCTCGCGTTCATGGGCGCGATGATGGGCGTGGTGCTCTCGGGCAACCTGATCCAGATGGTGCTGTTCTGGGAGCTCACCAGCCTGTTCTCCTTCCTGCTCATCGGCTACTGGCACCACCGGCGCGACGCGCGGCGCGGTGCGCGCATGGCGCTCACCGTCACCGGCGCGGGCGGGCTGTGCCTTTTGGCCGGCGTGCTCGTGCTGGGCCGCATCGTCGGCAGCTACGAGCTCGACATCGTGCTGGCCTCGGGCGACATCATCCGCGCGCACGCGCTGTACCCGGTGGCGCTGGTGCTGATCCTGCTCGGCGCGTTCACCAAGAGCGCGCAGTTCCCGTTCCACTTCTGGCTGCCGCGCGCCATGGCCGCGCCCACGCCGGTGTCGGCCTACCTGCACTCGGCCACCATGGTGAAGCTCGGCGTGTTTCTCATGGCGCGGCTGTGGCCCGTGCTCTCGGGCACCGAGCAATGGTTCTGGATGGTGGGCGGCGCGGGCGCGATCACGCTGCTGCTGGGCGGCTTCGCGGCCATGTTCCAGCGCGATCTGAAGGCGCTGCTGGCCTACTCGACCATCTCGCACCTGGGCCTCATCACGCTGCTGCTGGGCCTGAACAGCCCGCTGGCGGCCGTCGCGGCGGTCTTCCACGTGATGAACCACGCGACCTTCAAGGCCTCGCTGTTCATGGCGGCCGGCATCATCGACCACGAGACCGGCACGCGCGACATCCGCAAGCTCAGCGGCCTGATGCGGCTGATGCCCATCACGGGCACGCTGGCCATCATCGCCAGCGCCTCGATGGCCGGCGTGCCGCTGCTCAACGGTTTTCTCTCGAAGGAGATGTTCTTCGCCGAGACCGTCTTCATCCAGGCCACGCCCTGGATCGACCTCAGCCTGCCGGTCATCGCCACCCTCGCGGGCATCTTCAGCGTGGCGTACTCGGCGCGCTTCGTGTTCGACGTGTTCTTCGGCCCTCCGTGTGGCCCCGACGTGCCCAAGCCCCCGCACGAGCCGCCGCACTGGATGCGCGTGCCGGTCGAGTTGCTGGTGCTGGTGTGCCTGGTGGTGGGCGTGGCGCCGGCCTGGTCGGTCGGCCCGATGCTCGCGGCCGCGGCCACGCCGGTGGTCGGCGGCACGCTGCCCGTCTACAGCCTGGCCGTGTGGCACGGCTTCAACCTGCCGCTGATGATGAGCTTCGTCGCGCTCGCGGGCGGCGCCGTGCTCTACCTGCTGCTGCGCCGTCCGCTGGGCAGTGGCCGCCTGGAGCACACGCCGCTGCTGCACCACTTCGACGGGCAGCTCATCTTCGAACACCTGATCGCGCTGCTGAGCGAAGCCGGCCGGCGCAGCCGCCGCCTCTTCGGCACGCGCCGCCTGCAATGGCAGCTGCTGTGGCTGGTGGTGGTGGCCGTGGCCGGCGCCGCGGCCTCGCTGTGGACCACGCCGGCCGATCGCGGCACGCGCGAGCTGCTGCCCTTCTCGCCGATGTTCGCGATGACCTGGCTCATCGGCTGCACCTGCGCCGTGGCCGCCGCCTGGCAGGCCAAGTTCCACCGGCTCGCGGCGCTGATGCTGGCCGCGGGCGCCGGGCTGGTCTCGTGCGTCACCTACATCTGGTTCTCGGCACCCGATCTGGCGCTGACGCAGCTGGTGGTCGAGGCCGTGACCACCGTGCTCATCCTGCTGGGCCTGCGCTGGCTGCCGATGCGCAGCAAGGACGTGGTGCAGCCCGCGCGCATGCGGCTGCGCCCCTGGGGTCGACGCGGGCGCGACCTGCTGGTGGCCACCATCGCCGGCTGCGGCATGGCGGCGCTGGCCTGGGCGATGATGACACGCACCTTCCCGCAGAGCATCTCGCCCTTCTTCCTCGAACGCGCGCTCACCGAAGGCGGCGGCACCAACGTGGTCAACGTGATGCTGGTCGACTTCCGCGGCTTCGACACCTTCGGCGAGATCACGGTGCTGGGCATCGTGGCGCTCACCGTGTATGCGCTGCTGCGGCGCTTCCGCCCGGCCATCGAATCGATGGCGCTGCCCATTCAGCAACGGCTGCAGGTCGACGACGGCAGCAGCGACCTGCTGAACCCGCGCCGCGCCACCGACTCCGCCATCGGCTACCTGATGGTGCCGGCCGTGCTGGTGCGCCTCGTGCTGCCGGTGGCCGTGCTGGTATCGGTGTATTTCTTCATGCGCGGCCACAACGCGCCCGGCGGCGGCTTCGTCGCGGGGCTGGTGATGTCGGTGGCGCTGGTGCTGCAGTTCATCGTCTCGGGCACCGAGTGGGTGGAAGAACACCTGCGCATCTACCCGCGCCGCTGGATCGCCATCGGCCTGCTGTTCGCGCTGGCCACCGGCGGCGGCGCGATCGTGTTCGGCTACCCGTTCCTGACCACGCACACTGCGCACGTGCACGTGCCGCTGCTGGGCGACATGCACGTGCCCAGCGCCCTCTTCTTCGACATCGGCGTGTTCGCGCTGGTGCTCGGCGCCACCATGCTGATCCTGACCGCGCTGGCCCACCAGTCCATCCGAAGCCACCGCTGGGCCGACGAACAAGAAGAGAAAGAAGCGCAGGCCCGCGCGGCCGCCGAAGCCGAAGAAGCGGCTGCCGCCACCGGAGGGGCCCGCTGATGGAAATCGTGCTGGCCATCGCCATCGGCGTGCTCACCGGGTCGGGCGTGTACCTGCTACTGCGCCCGCGCACCTTCCAGGTCATCATGGGCCTGACGCTCATCTCGTACGCGGTCAACCTGTTCATCTTCAGCATGGGCCGGCTCAAGGTCGACAGCGAGCCGGTGCTGGTCGAAGGCTTCAAGGCCACGCTGGCCAACACGGCCGACCCGATGCCGCAGGCGCTGGTGCTCACGGCCATCGTGATCGGCTTCGCGATGACCGCCCTGTTCCTCGTGGTCATGCTCGCCTCGCGCGGCCTGTCGGGCACCGACCACGTGGACGGTGAAGAGCGGGAGGCCGTCGAATGAACGACCTCTTGCACCTGCTCGACCGCTTCCTCGAGTTCAGCATGCCGCACCTGGTGGCAGTGCCCATCCTCGTGCCCATGCTCACGGCGGCGCTGATGCTGCTGATGAACGAGAACCACCGGCGCACCAAGTCGTTCCTCAGCGTGGTCTCGGGCCTGGTCGGCCTGCTGGCCGCGCTCGCGCTGCTGCGCTGGGTGAACGCGGCCGACACCGGCGGCGGCCCGGGCTCCATCGGCGTGTACCTGCCGGGCAACTGGCGCGCGCCCTTCGGCATCACGCTGGTGGCCGACCGGCTCTCGACCATGATGGTCGCGCTCACGGGCGTGGTCGCCTTCGCGGCCTCGATCTATTCCACCTCGCGCTGGGACCGCGCGGGCGTGCACTTTCATCCGCTGCTGCAGCTGCAACTCATGGGCCTGAACGGCGCCTTCCTCACGGGCGACCTGTTCAACCTGTTCGTATTCTTCGAAGTGATGCTGGCAGCCTCGTACGGCCTGCTGCTGCACGGCTCGGGCCGGCTGCGCGTGCGCGCCGGGCTGCACTACATCGCGATCAACCTCGCGGCCTCGTCGCTGTTCCTGATCGGCGCGGCCATCCTGTACGGCGTGACCGGCACGCTCAACATGGCCGACCTGGGCGCGCGCATCGCCGAGCTGGCACCGGGCGACCGCGGCCTCGTGCATGCGGCGGCAGCCATCCTGGCCACCGCGTTCTTCGCCAAAGCGGGCGCGTGGCCGCTCAACTTCTGGCTGGTGCCGGCCTACAGCGCGGCCGTGTCGCCGGTGGGCGCGGTGTTTGCGCTGCTCACCAAGCTCGGCGTGTACACCGTGCTGCGCCTGTGGACCGTGCTGTTCGCGCCCGACACCGGCGCCTCGGCCGCCTTCGGGCAGGCCGCGCTGGTGGGCGTGGGGCTGGCGACGCTGTTCGTGGGCGCCATCGGCATCGTCGGCACGCAGCGGCTGTCAAACCTCGCGGGCTTCAGCGTGCTGGTGTCGGCGGGCACGTTGCTGGCCGCCGTCGGGCTGGGCGATCCGGCCGTGTGGGCGGGCGCGCTGTACTACATGCTGAGCTCGACGCTCGCAGTGGCGGCCTTCTTCCTGCTGATCGACATGATCGAGCGCTGGCGCAACGCGGGCATGAGCGTCGCGCCGCACGAGGCGGCGGGCAACGCGCCCTTCCTGGCCGAAGACCTGCGCGCGCTCGACGACGTGAACCTCGACGACGATGCCCAGGCGCTCTACGGCCGCGCCATTCCGGCCGGCGTGGCCTTCCTGGGCCTGAGCTTCATGCTGTGCACGCTGCTGCTGGCGGGCCTGCCGCCGCTGTCGGGCTTTGTCGGCAAGTTCGCGATGCTCTCGGGCCTGCTCGACGGCAGGGCCGTGGCCTCGGCCGGCTGGACCTTCCTAGGCCTGCTGATCGTCTCGGGCTTTCTCTCGCTGATCGCCCTGAGCCGCACCGGTATCCGCCATTTCTGGACGCAGCCCCACGCCACCATGCCCTCGCTGCCCGCGCTGGAGGTGCTGCCGGTGGCCGCCCTGCTCGCGGCCTGCGTGGCGCTCACCGTCTGGGCCGAGCCCGTGATGCAGCACGCGCAGGCCACCGCCGGCGGCCTGCGCACGCCCACTGCGTACCGCGAGGCCGTGCTCGGTGCCAAGCAGAAGCCCAACCCGGTGCCCGCGAAGAAAGAGGAGGCCAAGCCATGAAGCGCTTGATGCCTTCCCCGCCGCTGTCGTTCGCGCTGTTCGTCATCTGGCTGCTGCTCAACCAATCGCTCGAAGCGGCCACGCTGCTGTCGGCCGCGCTGCTCGCCATTGCCGTGCCGCTGATCACCAAGGGCCTGCGCCCCGCCACCGTGCGCATGCGCCGGCCCGGCGTGGCGCTGCGGCTGTCGTTCCTCGTCACCTTCGACATGCTGAAGTCGGCGTACGACGTGGCGCGGCTGCTGCTCACGCGCCGCACCGCCGACATCTCGGCGCGCTTCGTGCAGATTCCGCTGGACATGCGCGACCCCAACGGCCTCGCCGTGCTCGCGATGATCATGTGCCTCACGCCCGGCACGGCCTGGGGCGAGGTGTCGTTCGACCGCACCACGCTGCTGATCCACGTGTTCGACCTCGAGGACGAGGCGGCCTTCATCGCCCTGATCAAGACCCGCTACGAACGTCCGCTGATGGAGATTTTCGAATCATGACGCCTGTTCTCTTCTGGGCCCTGAAGGCCGCGCTCTTCCTGCTGGCCGTGGCGATGCTGTGCGCGCTCTTTCGCCTGCTGGCCGGCCCGTCCGCGCAGGACCGCGTGATGGCGCTCGACTGCCTGTACATCAACGGCATGCTGATGATGCTGGTGCTCGGCATCAACTACGCGAGCAGCGTGTACTTCGAGGCGGCGATGCTGGTGGCGCTGTTCGGCTTCGTAGGGTCGACCTCGATCGCCAAGTTCTTGCTGCGCGGGGAGGTCATCGAATGAGCACCACCGCACTTCCTCTTTGGGCCGAGATCATCACCGCCGTGTTCGCGGTGCTGGGCGCGGCCTTCGCGGCCATCGGCTCCTTCGGCCTGGTGCGCATGCCCACCTTCTTCCGCCGCATCCATGCGCCCACGCTGGGCGCCACGGTGGGCGCCTGGTGCCTGACGGTGGCCACCATCGCCTACTTCTCGGTGCAGGGCTTCAGCCTGTTCCTGCACGCGGTGCTGATCGTGCTGTTCATCGTGCTGACGGCACCGATCACCACCATCTTCCTGATGCGTGCCGCCCTCTTCCGCGAACGGCAGAAGGGCAACACGAAGGTGCCGCCTTCCTCCGAGTCGCGCTGAAGCGGCTCCCTCCTTCTCCTTGCCTCAGTTGGGCGCCATGCGCACGCCCTTGTCGAGGAACTCGTTGGTGAAGAGCGTCGCGGGGTCGTAGGCCTTGTCGATGCCGATCAGCGAAGACACGAGCTCGTAGTCGGCCTTCACGCGCGCACCGTCGAAGGCGCCGAGCGCCACCTTGGTCGTCGTGTCGTCACGCATCAGCTGCTTGATGCGATTCCACTGGTCGCGCTGGTTGTCGGGCGTGAGGCCGCTCACGCTGGCCTGCAGCGCCTGCAGGCAGGGCTCGAAGCTCTTCACGCAGGCGTCGTAGGCACGCTGCGTCACGGCCACGAACTTCTTCACCTGGCCGGGGTTCTTCGCGAGGTACGGGCCGTTCACGATCAGCGAGTTGCCGTACACGTTCACGCCCGCGTCGCGCCACGGCTGAAAGCCCAGGTCGGCGCCGAACTCGCGCGCCTTCAGGTCGTGCTCGTTGTAGAAGTCGCTGATGATGTCGACCGACTTGCTCTTCAGCGCCGCCACCTTGGCCTGCGGGCTCACGTTGACGAAGGTCACGCTGGCCGGGTCGAGCCCCACCTTCTTGGCGAAGGCCGGCCACATGAGGCGCGCGGCATCGCCCGGCGGGTTGCCGATCTTGCGGCCCGCGAAATCTTTCGGCCCATTGATGCCCGAGGACTTGAGCCAGTAGAAGCCCTGCGGGCTGTTGGCGTAGATGACCATCACGGCCTTCACGTCGGCGCCCTTGCCCTTGGCCTGGATCGTGGTGGGCAGGTCGGAAATGCCCAGGTCGCTGCCGCCGGTGCCCACGCGCTGCGCCGACACGGCCGAGCCCTTGCCGGCCTCGATGTTCAGGTCGATGCCCGCCTCGGTGTACCAGCCCTTGGCCTTCGCGAAATAGATCGGCGCATGATCGGCCGTGGGTGTCCAGTTGAGCATCAGGCTCATGGCATCGGCCGCGAACGCGGCGGGGGCCGAGGCCATGAGCAAGGCGGTGGCGCCGGCGGCCGACAACAGCTTTTTCATGCGGAACACTCCAAAAGAAGGTAAAAACAGGTCCTGAAATTCATATTACCAACTGTTTGGTTGACAGGCAATCCAGATCATCCAGACTGCGTTGCCCCTGCCGGGAGAATCAAAAACACCATGACCGCCACCAAGCCCGCGAGCCCCGCCACCCCCGCCCGCACCGCCGTCGCCACGAAACGCGAGCGCGACCCCGTCGCCGCCAAGCAAGCCCTCATCGCCGCCGCGGTGGCCGAGTTCGCCACCAAGGGCTTCGCAGGCGCGCGCGTCGACGAGATCGCCGCCAACGCCGGCGTCAACAAGCAGCTCGTGTACCACTACTTCGACAGCAAGCAGGGGCTGTACCTGGTGGCGCTCGAGTCGGTCTATGCCGAGATCCGCGAGAAGGAACAGAAGCTCACGCTCGACGCGCTCGAACCGCTGGAGGCCATGAAACAGCTGGTGGCCTTCTCGTTCGACTACCTGGCCGAGCACCCCGAGTTCATCGCGCTGCTGGCCGACGAGAACCGCAACCACGGCGCGCACCTGCGCGAGTCGGAGCGGCTGCAGAAGATGCACTCGCCCTTCATCGAGATGCTCGAAGCCACGCTCGAGCGCGGTGTGGCGGCCGGCGTGTTCCGGCCCGACTTCGATGCGATCAACCTATACATCTCGATCGCCGGCATCTCGTACTTCTTCTTCTCCAACAACCACACGCTGTCGGCCATCTTCGGCAAACCGCTCGATGCGCGCGGCGCGCTGCTGCAGCGGCGCCGGCATGTGATCGAGTTCGCGCTCAACGCCTTGCGGCCCGACAAGGCCGCCGCATGAAAATTATCAACTAGTTGGTTGACTCGGGTCGTGGCGACTCCTATGATTCGCCGCATTGCTTCTTCCCTGACCCAGGAACAGACATGACGGCACCCGACGGCGCGCTGGCGCCCCTCGCTTCCACGCCCTTGTCGGGCGAGCGCCCCGAATGGCAGCGCTGGGCCCTCGTGGTCGCGGTGCATCTGGCGGGCATCGCGCTGTGGGAGCTCGCGGTGCGGGTCTTCGCGATCCAGCCCTTCATCCTGCCGGCGCCCTCGAAGGTGCTGGCCACGCTGGCCAACCCGAACTACAGCTGGCTCAAGAACACCGGCGTCACCGCGCTCGAAGTGTTCGGCGGCTACGCGCTGGGGCTGGTGCTCGGCATTCTTTGCGCGCTGCTCTTCATCACCAGCAAGCGGCTGATGCTGCTGGTGTTCCCGCTGCTGGTCACGCTCAACATGATTCCGAAGGTGGCGATGGGGCCGCTGGTGATCGTGTGGTTCAGCTACGGCATCGGGCCGAACATCCTCATCACCTTCAGCCTGTGCTTCTTCCCCATCCTGCTGACCACCATCCGCGGCCTGAACGAGACCGAGCCCGAGCTGCTCGACCTGGTGCGCGCGCTCAAGGGTTCGCGCTGGCAGCTGTTTCGCTACATCCAGCTGCCGGGCTCGCTGCCGTACGTGTTCTCGGGCATGAAGGTCGCCACCATCCTCGCCGTGGCGGGCGCGGTGGTGGGCGAGTTCATCGCCTCGGAACGCGGCCTGGGCTATCTGATGATCCAGGTCCAGGCCTCGCTGGACACGCCCGCGGTCTTCATGGCCGTGCTGCTCATCACGGGCCTGGGCGTGCTGCTCTATCTGCTGGTGCTTCTGCTGGAGCGCCTCTTCATCACCCAGGACGCAAGAATCCAATGACCTCCACGCCTGTCCTCGACGACCTGCCCTTTCCCGAGCGCTTCGAGAGCGAAGCCGCGCTTGAAGACTACCTGGCCACGCCCTCGCGCGACCTCGTGCGCGACATGGCCCGCCTCGACGGCGACCTGATGATCCTCGGCGTGGGCGGCAAGATGGGCCCCACGCTGGCCCGCCTTGCGAAGAACGCCATGCCCGGGCGTCGCGTGATCGCCGTCGCTCGCTTCAGCGAAGCCGGCGTGCGCGAAGCGCTCGAAGCGCACGGCATCGAGACCATCGCCTGCGACCTGCTCGACCGCGCCGCCATCGCCGCGCTGCCGCCGTGCGCCAACGTGGTCTTCATGGCCGGGCGCAAGTTCGGCGCCGACGCCGACAACCCGCTGACCTGGGCCATGAACGCGCACGTGCCGGCGCTGGTGGCCGAGCACTTCCATGCCTCGCGCATCGTCGCCTTCTCGACCGCTTGCGTGTACCCCTTCGTACCGGTGACCAGCCAGGGCGCGAGCGAGAGCGACGCACCCAACCCGCCCGGCGAGTACGCCAACTCGTGCGTGGGCCGCGAGCGCATGTTCGAGTACTTCTCGCAGCGCCACGGCACACCGGGCCGCCTGTTCCGCCTGAGCTACGCCATCGACCTGCGCTACGGCGTGCTGGCCGACGTGGCGCTCAAGGTGTGGCGCGGCGAGCCGGTCGACGTGACCATGGGCCACGTCAACGTGATCTGGCAGGGCGACGCGAACGCGCAGGCGCTGCGCTGCCTCGCGGCGGCCACGGTGCCGACCTCGCCGCTGAACGTGAGCGGGCCCGAGACGACGTCGATCCGCTGGCTCGCGGAAGAGTTCGCGCGCCAGTTCGACAAGCCCGTGACGATCAACGGGCAAGAGGCCCCGACCGCGTGGCTCATGAACACCGGCGAGGCCGAGCGCCTGTTCGGTTACCCGCGCGTGCCGCTGGCGCAGCAGATCCGCTGGGTGGCTGACTGGATCTCGCGCGAGCAGCGTCAGTACGGCAAACCGACCAAATTCGAATCGCGCGACGGTAAGTACTGAGCCCATGACCATGCCCGCCGTCGAAGCCCTGTCGTCGATCACGCCCGGCATCGCCCCGATGCTCGACGCGCTGGTTGCCGCGAGCGGCTGGAACCAGACCGCGCTCGACTGGCGGCTGTTCGAGCGGCTCGGCACGCTGCATGGCATGCGTGACGACAAGGGCCAGCTCATCGCCAGCGGCGCAGTGCTGCCGATGGAAGGCGTAGCCTGGATCAGCATGATCCTCGTGATGCCGGCCGCGCGCGGACAAGGCCTGGGCCGCGCGGTGTTCGCACGCTGCCTCGACCAGGTGAAGACCGCCGGCCTCGTCGCGATGCTCGACGCCACGCCGCAGGGCGAGCCGCTCTATGCGAGCTTCGGCTTCACGCCGCTGTGGCGGCTCACGCGCTGGCAGCGCGAGGCCGCGCCCGCCACTGCATCGCTCGCCACCGACAAGCCCGCTCTCGGCAACCTGGCGGCGCTCGACGCGCAGGCGCTGGGCTTCGCGCGCCCCGCCGTGCTCGCCGACCTGCTCGGCCGCGACGACAGCCGCTGCGTGCGCAACGGCCTGGGCTTCGGCCTCGTGCGCGCAGGCCGCACCGCACACCACATCGGGCCGCTGCTGTCGTCCGACGAAGCCGTCGCCGCCGCGCTGCTGAGGCAGGCCGCACGCGGCATCAACGGCCGCATCTACGTCGACGTGCCCGACGACCGTAAGACCATGACCGCCGCGCTGCGCGCCGCCGGCTTCACACCGCAGCGCAGCTTCGCACGCATGGCGCTGGCCACGCGCGAGGGCGCGCAGCCGCCCACCGGACACCCCGCCTTCATCCACGCCATCGCCGGCCCCGAGTTCGCCTGAGGACCTTCGCCCATGCCACTGAACCGCTCCGACCTTCCCGCCGACGTGCTTGCGCTGCTGTCGCAAGGCACCGTCATCCCGGCGCATCCGCTCGCGCTCGACCCCGACCGCCAGTTCGACCGCAGGCGCCAGCGCGCGCTCACGCGCTACTACGTCGATGCCGGCGTCGGCGGCCTCGCGGTGGGCGTGCACACCACGCAGTTCGCGATCCGCGAGCGCGGCCTGTACGCGACCGTGCTCGAGGCTGCGATGCAGGACCGCCTGGCCTGGAGCGACCGCCCGATGGCGATGATCGCCGGCCTGTGCGGCCCGACCGCTCAGGCGCAGGCCGAGGCTCGCACCGCCGTCTCCCTGGGCTATCACGCGGGGCTGCTGAGCCTCGCGGCGCTGGCCGGTGCGTCGGAAGATGCACTCATCGCCCACTGCGAGGCGGTGGCGCAGGAGATTCCGCTGATCGGCTTCTACCTGCAGACCGTGGTCGGCGGCCCGATCCTGTCGAGCGACTTCTGGCGCCGCTTCGCGCTCATTCCCAACGCGCTAGCGATCAAGGTCGCGCCCTTCAACCGCTACCGCAGCATCGACGTGGTGCGCGGGCTGGTCGATGCGCGCGCCGAGGAGCGCGTGTTCCTCTACACAGGCAACGACGACCACATCGTGCTCGACCTGGCGCTGCCCTTTGCCGCGATGCGCGACGGCGCGCCCGTGCAGGTGCGCTTTCGTGGCGGCCTGCTGGGCCACTGGTCGGTGTGGACGTCGAGCGCGGTGCACCAGCTGCAGCAGATCAAGGCCGAGCTGGCCGCCAGCGGCGGCGCGCTGAGCCCCGCCCTGCTCGCGCTCGATTCGCGCGTGACCGACTGCAACGCCGCCTTCTTCGACGTGGCGAACAACTTCCACGGCTGCATCGCGGGCTGCCACGAGGTGCTGCGGCGCCAGGGCCTGCTCGAAGGCATCTGGTGCCTCGATCCCGAAGAAGGCCTGGGCCAGGGCCAATCGGCGGAGATCGATCGCGTCTACCGCCAGCACGGCGACCTGTCCGACGACGCCTTCGTGCGCGACAACCTGGCACGGTGGCTGGCATGAGCGCCGTGCTGCAACCGCAGGAGTCGGCACCGCTGATCCGCATGCGGCAGCTGCGCAAGGTCTACCGCAAGCGCAACGAGGAGTTCCTCGCCGTCTCCGACGTCACGATGGACGTGCATGCGGGCGACATGATCTCGCTGGTCGGCCCCTCGGGCTGCGGCAAGTCGACGCTGCTGAAGATCCTGTCGGGCCTGCACGGCCACGACGGCGGCACGCTCGAAATCGGCGGCCCTGGCGGCACGGGCTTCAACCCGGGCCGCGACGTCGGCATGGTGTTCCAGCAGCCGCTGCTGCTGAAGTGGCGCACGATTCTGGAGAACGTGCTGCTGCCCGCCGACATCCTCGGGCTGGACCGCAAGGCCGCCAAGGCGCGCGCGCACGAGCTGCTCGACATGGTCGGCCTCACGGGCTTCGCCGACAAGCTGCCCTACGAACTCTCGGGCGGCATGCAGCAGCGCGCCGCCATTGCACGCGCGCTCATCCACGACCCGAAGCTGGTGCTCATGGACGAGCCCTTCGGCGCACTCGATGCGCTCACGCGCGAGAAGATGAACCTGGAGATGCTGCGCATCTGGGAGCGCAGCCGCAAGACCTTCATCGTGGTCACTCACAGCATCCAGGAGGCGGTGTTCCTGGGTTCGCACTGCGCCGTGCTCACGGCCGGGCCGGCGCGCATGGCCGACTTCTTCCGCATCGACCTGCCCGAGCCGCGCAAACTGCACGTGAAGACCAGCCCGGAGTTCGGCGAGTACGTGCGCCGCATCTACGACCTGCTGGGCGTGGACTGAGCCGCGCCTCGTCCTTCAGTTCAGCTCGGTTGCAGCTGCTGGATTTCCTTGGCGCGCGCCACTTCGACTTCGCGCGGCAGCGTCACCGCGTTCTTCACCGCCAGGATCTCCGCCATCACGCTCACCGCGATCTCGGGCGGCGTCTTGCTGCCGATGAAGATGCCGATGGGCCCGCGCAGGCGCGCGAGCGACTCGGCCGTCTGGTCGAAGTGCTCGATCATGCGGTCGCGCCGCGCATCGGCGTTGCGGCGCGAGCCGATGGCGCCCACATAGAAGGCCTCGCTCTGCAGCGCTTCGAGCAGCGCGAGGTCGTCCAGCTTGGGGTCGTGCGTGAGCGCGACCACGCAGCTGCGGCGGTCGGGCTTGAAGGCCAGCACGGCGTCGTCGGGCATTTCGGTGGTGATCGTCACGCCGGACAGCGTCCACGCGGTGCGGTACTCGGCACGCGGGTCGCACAGCGTCACGGCGAAGCCGCTGAACTTGGCCATGGTCGCCAGGTACTCGGCGAGCTGGCCGGCACCGATCAGCAGCATGCGGTACTCGGGGCCGAAGGTGTTGGTGAGCTCGGTGTCGTTCACCGTGAGCTCGTCGGGCGCGGTCGCCTCGGCCAGCCGCACCGCGCCGGTGGCCAGCGTCACCGTGCGGCGCATGAGCTTGCCGCGTTCGAGCTCGGCGACCAGCGTGTCGAGCGCGTCGGCGTCGGGCGCGTATTCGAGCAGCAGCTCGAGCGTGCCGCCGCAGGGCAGCCCGAAGCGGTGCGCCTCGTCGGCCGTGATGCCGTACTTGACGAGCGCGGGCGGCGCGCCCAGCGGCACGTCTTCGCCCTTGCCGTGGGCGTGGCTGTAGCGCGCGATGAGATCGTCCTCGATGCAGCCGCCCGAGACCGAGCCGACCACGGCGCCGTCCTCGGCCAGCGCCATGATCGAGCCCACGGGCCGCGGCGACGAGCCCCAGGTGCGCACCACGGTGGTCAGCAGCGCGCGCTTGCCGGCACGCCGCCAGTCGCGCAGCGTGCGCAGCACCATGACGTCGAGGTTTTCCATGGCAGGACCTTGTGCGTCAGGCGGCGTCGCCCGGGGTGGCGGCGTCTTCGCCGTCCTTCTTGCCGAAGCCCATCTTCTTCATGAGGCCCGACATCACGCCGGCCTTCTCGGCAGGCGCCTCGGTCGCCGCTTCCGCGGGCGGTGCGGGCGGCGGGCCGTAGCGGCTTTGCATCTCGGCCTCGAAGCGCTTGAAGAAATCGTCGGCGGTGGACTTGGCCGCACCGTCGATCAGGCGCTGGCCGAGCTGGGCGATCTTGCCGCCGACCTGGGCCTGCACGGTGTAGTCGAGTTCGCAGCCGGCGGGCGCCGCAGCCACGGGGGCGGCCTCGGCGGCAGGTGCGCCGTCGGTCGCGGCCACGACGGGTGCCGCTTCCGATGCGCCGGCCACCGGCTTGAGCGACACGCTCGACGAGCCCTTGGCAAACCCCGCCACGCCGCCCTGCCCCTCGAAGGTGAGCTTGTAGCCGTCGGGCGCGACGATGTCCGACAGCATCACCTTGCCGCTGAACTTGGCCGACACCGGGCCGATCTTCACGGCCAGCGCCACGCTGTAGGTGTTGTCGCCCGTGAGCTCGAACTTGTCGCAGCCGGGGATGCACTTCTTGAGCGTCTCGGGGTCGTTGAGCGCGTCCCAGGCCTGTTGTTGGGTGACGCCGAGGCGGCGGTTTCCGAGCATTTCCATGGTGGGTTTCCTTTGTTCCTTCCTGAGTCCGGCCCTAGCGACTGGCGCGCATCAGCGCGGCCAGGCTGGCGGCCAGCTGTTCGAGTGCATTCAGATTGTGGACCGCCAGCATCGCGTCCGCATGGCGGTGCAGCACGGCGGCCCCACGCGCCAGAGGGGCGTAGCCCTCGAAGCGCAGCAGCGGGTTGAGCCACAGCAGCCGACGCGAATGCCGCTTGAGCCACTGCAGCTCGGTCTCGAGCTGCGCGGGCTCGCCCGTGTCGAGGCCGTCGCTGATCACCAGCACCAGCGTGCGGCGGCCGATGAGCCGGCGCGCATGCGACTGGCGCAGCTCGGCCAGCGAGCCGCCCAGCCGCGTGCCGCCCGCGAAATCGTCGATGGCCAGGCTGGCGGCTCCCAGCATGGCGTCGGTGTCGGCCAGCCGGAAGGCCGGCGTGAGGTCGGTCAGCCGCGTGCCGAAGGCGAACACGTCGCGCCGGCCGGCGCGCCGCGTGGCGGCATGCAGAAAGGCCAGCAGCAGGCGTGCGTAGCGCTCCATCGAGCCCGACACGTCGACCAGCACCAGCAGCGGCAAGGGCTGCTCGCGCCGCGCCAGCCGGGGCAGGCGCAGGATCTCGCCGCCGGTGCGGGCCGCCTCGTGCAGCACGCCGGGCCAGTGCATGCGGGCGTGCGCACGGCCGGCGTCGCCCGCCGGGCGCAGGCGGCGCGTGGGCAGTTCGGGCACCGGCAAGCGGATGTCGCGCGCCAGCCGCTCGACCAGCCGGTACTCGGCCGCGCCGAGCGCATTGAAGTCCGCATGCTGCAGCCGCTGGCGGTCGCTGGCCGTCATGGCGGCGTCGAACTTGATTTCCTCGTCGGGCTTGGTCGGTGCCGCGGGCTTCACGGCGTCGCGCGGCGGGCTCAGCGCCTCGCGCACGCGCGGCCGACGCTTGGAGGGCTCGGCCTTGCCCTCGGCGCTGGGCAGCATCTGGGCGAGCAGCTTGTTGGCGAGCTCGGGGTCGCGGAACCAGGCATCAAAGAGTTCACGGAACACCAGCCGGTCCTGCTCGCGGCTGACCATCACGGCTTCCATCGCGGCGCTCAGGTCGAGCTTGTCTTCCACGCCGACCAGCGTGACCGCCTCGGTCGCGAGTGCGATGCGCATGGCGTCGGTGCGCACGCCGGCGCGGCGCAGTGCGCGGCCGAAGGCGGCGATGTTGCCTGCCAGCTTGCCGCTGCGGACGTCGCCGAGTTGCTGGATGCCGGCCATGTAGGTGCCTCGGCCTCGCTCAGCTCGCGAGCGGTTCCTCGGGCCTCAGCAGATCGGAGGCCAGCTCGTGCGTCAGCGCCGCCACGTCGTCGCGCTGCTTGAACAGGATGCCGGCGGTGTCGACGACCACCTCGGGGTCGAGTTCGACGGTGTCGAGCGCGATGAGCGCCCGCGCCCACTCCACGCTTTCGGCGATGCCGGGCGCGCGCTGGAAGGCGTTGACGAACGGCGCCGAACGCAGCCGCGCGACAAAGGCCGCCACCTGCGCCGACAGTACCTCGCCGGCCTGCGGCACCTGCGCGCGCACGATGGCGAGTTCGCGCTCGCGCTCGGGGTAGTCGAGCCAGTGGTAGAGGCAGCGCCGCTTCACGGCGTCGTTGAGTTCGCGCGTGCGGTTGCTGGTGAGCAGCGTCACTGGCGGCACCACGGCGCGCACGGTGCCCAGCTCGGGAATGCTGACCTGGTACTCGCCCAGGTACTCGAGCAGGAAGGCTTCGAAGGGCTCGTCGGCGCGGTCGACCTCGTCGATCAGCAGCACCGAGCCGGGCGCCGGCGTCTGCAGTGCCTGCAGCAGCGGGCGGCGGATCAGGTAGTGCGGCTGGTAGACCTCGGCCTCCACGTCGCGTGCAGCCCCGGTGGCTTCGGCGGCGCGCATGTGCAGCAGCTGCGCGGCGTAGTTCCATTCATAGAGCGCTTCGCGCTGCTCCATGCCGTCGTAGCACTGCAGGCGCAGCAGCTCGCGGTTCAGGGCCGTCGACAGCGCCTTGGCCAGCTCGGTCTTGCCGACGCCGGGCTCGCCTTCGAGCAGCAGCGGACGCTGCAGCTTGAGGGCGAGGAACACCGCGGTGGCCAGGCGGCGGTCGGCAAAGTAGCCGGCCTGTCGCAAGCCGTCGGAAAGGGCGTCGATGGTCGGGAAGATCATGGGCAAGCGTAGCGGAAGACGCGAGGCTGTCGCGCCTTCCGGTGATCGGCGGCGCTGGGCTGCTTCAGCCGAGTGCTTTGGTCACGGCGCGCTGCGTCAGCACGCTGATCAGGTTCGCGCGGTAGGCGGCCGAGGCATGCAGGTCGCTGTTCAGTTCGCTCGCGTCGATCTTCACGGCGGCAGCTGCCGCGGCGGTGAAGCTCTTGTTGAGCGCGTCTTCGAGCCCGGCATGGCGGAACACGCCGTTGCCCGCGCCGGTGACGGCCACGCGCACGCCGCTGTCGTACTGCGCCAGGAAGATGCCGACCAGTGGGAAGTTGGAGGCCTTCTGGCGCAGTTTCTCGTACACCGCACGCTTCGGAATCGGGAAGCGGATGGCGACGATCAGCTCGTCTTCTTCAAGTGCCGTGGTGAACAGGCCCTGGAAGAAGTCGTCGGCCGCAATCTCGCGCTTCGAGGTGACGATGGTCGCGCCCGAGGCCAGCACCGCGCTCGGGTAGCACGCCGCCGGGTCGTTGTTGGCCACCGAGCCGCCGACCGTGCCCATCGCGCGCACCTGCCGGTCGCCGATGCGCGACGCGAGGTCGGCCAGCGCGGGGTACGCGGCCTTCACGTCGGCATTGTTCGCCACGTCGAGGTGGCGCGACATGGCGCCGATGGTGATCGCGCCGCCATCCTTCTTGATGCCGGTCAGTTCCTTGATGCCGCTGAGGTCGACGAGCTGTTCAGGCGCCGACAGCCGCAGCTTCATCGAGGCCAGCAGGGTCTGTCCGCCGGCCAGTGGCTTGCCGCCCGCGGCGATCAACCGGGTGGCATCTGCCACGCTGGCGGGCCGTTCGAGTGTGAAGGCATACATGGGGTGATTCCTTCTCTGTTATTTCTTGTGTCGTTCAGGGCTTGGCGGCGGCTTGCATCGCTTCCCAGACGCGGCTGGACGAAGCGGGCATGTCGAAATCCTTGACGCCCAGCGGTGCCAGCGCATCGAGCACGGCGTTGATGACGGCCGGCGGCGACCCGATGGCGCCCGCCTCGCCGCAGCCCTTGGTGCCCAGCGGGTTGTGGGTGCAGGGGGTGCAGACGGTGTCGAGCTTGAACTGCGGGAAGTCGCCAGCGCGCGGCATGGCGTAGTCCATGAAGCTGCCGGTGAGCAGCTGGCCGGTTTCGTTGTCGTACACGCAGTTCTCGAGCAGCGCCTGGCCGATGCCCTGCACCAGCCCGCCGTGCACCTGGCCCTCGACGATCATCGGGTTGATGATGGTGCCGAAGTCGTCCACCGCGGTGAAGCGGTCGACCTTCACTTCGCCGGTCTCTTTGTCGATCTCGACCTCGCAGATGTAGGTGCCGCCCGGGAAGGTGAAGTTGGTCGGGTCGTAGAAGGCGGTCTCGTTCAGGCCGGGCTCGAGCTTGTCGAGCGGGTAGTTGTGCGGCACGTAGGCCGTGAGCGCCACCTGGCCGAACGGGATCTTCTTGTCGGTGCCCTTGACCGTGAACTCGCCGTTGGCGAACTCGATGTCGGCGTCGCTCGCCTCCATGAGGTGCGCGGCGATCTTCTTGGCCTTGGTCTCGATCTTGTCGAGCGCCTTCATGATGGCCGCGCCGCCCACCGAGATGGAGCGCGAGCCGTAGGTGCCCATGCCGAAGGGCACGCGGCCGGTGTCGCCGTGCACCACGTCGACGTTGTCGACCGGAATGCCCAGGCGCGCGGCCACGACCTGCGCGAAGGTGGTTTCATGGCCCTGCCCGTGGCTGTGCGAGCCGGTGAACACCGTCACGCTGCCGGTCGGGTGCACGCGGATCTCGCCGCATTCGAACAGGCCCGCGCGCGCGCCGAGTGCCCCCGCGATGTTCGACGGCGCGATGCCGCAGGCCTCGATGTAGCTCGAATAGCCCATGCCGCGCAGCTTGCCCTTGGCCTCGGTCGCCGCCTTGCGCGCGGCGTAGCCGTCGACCTCGGCCAGCACCCGCGCCTTGTCCATGCAGGCATGGAAGTCGCCGGTGTCGTACTGCAGCGCCACAGGCGTCTGGTACGGGAAGCTGGTGATGAAGTTGCGCTTGCGGATCTCGTCCTGGCCCAGGTTCATTTCCCAGGCGCAGCGCGACACCAGGCGCTCCAGCAGGTAGGTGGCTTCGGGCCGCCCGGCCCCGCGGTACGCATCGACCGGCGAGGTGTTGGTGAACCAGGCATCGACCTCGACGTAGATCTGCGGCGTGGTGTACTGGCCCGCCAGCAGCGTGGCGTACAAGATGGTCGGCACTGCCGTCGAGAAGGTCGACAGGTAGGCGCCCAGGTTGGCGTCGGTGTGCACGCGCATCGCGAGGAACTTGCCGTCCTTGTCCATCGCCATTTCGGCGTGGCTCACATGGTCGCGGCCGTGCGCATCGGACAGGAAACATTCCGAGCGCTCCGCCGTCCACTTGATGTTGCGGTTGAGCTGCTTGGCGGCCCAGGTCAGGCACACGTCTTCGGCGTACAGGAAGATCTTGGAGCCGAAGCCGCCGCCCACGTCGGGCGCGATCACGCGCACCTTGTGCTCGGGCAGGCCCAGCACGAAGGCCGTCATCAGCAGGCGCTCGACGTGCGGGTTCTGGTTCGACACGTAGAGCGTGTAGTCGTCGGTGCCACGGGCGTAGCTGCCGATGGCCACGCGCGGCTCGATCGGGTTGGGCACGAGCCGGTTGTTGACCAGATCGAGCTGGGTGACGTGCGCGGCGGTGGCAAACACCGCATCGACCGCCGCCTTGTCGCCCAGCGCCCACTTGTAGCACTGGTTGTCGGGCGCCTCGTCGTGCAGGGTGACGCCGCTGGCCTTCTTGGCCGCGTCGGCCACGCTCACCAGGGCGGGCAGCACGTCGTAGTCGACCACCACGGCCTCGGCCGCGTTCTTGGCCTGCTCGACCGTCTCGGCCACCACCATGGCCACGTGGTCGCCCACGTAGCGCACCTTGTTGATCGCCAGGATCGGGTGCATCGGCTCCTTCATCGGGGTGCCGTCGGGGTTGTTGATGAGCCAGCCGCAGGGCAGCCCGCCCATCTTGCCTTCGATGTCCTTGCCGCTGAAGATGCCGACCACGCCGGGCATCTTCGAGGCCTCGGCGATGTCGATCGACTTGATGACGGCATGCGCGTGCGGCGAACGCACGAAGACCGCATGGCTCTGGTTGGCCAGCGTGATGTCGTCGGTGTAGTTGCCCGCGCCGGTCAGGAAGCGATAGTCTTCCTTGCGCCGCAATGCCTCGCCGATGTGCGGCAGGTTGGAGAAGTCGGAAGCGCCCATGTCGCTCTCCTCAGGCCGTGACCGTGGTTTGCTGGGTCGGCACCGGATTGCCCGATGCCATGGCCTCGCCGCCCATCTTCACGGCCTTGACGATGTTCTGGTAGCCCGTGCACCGGCACAGGTTGCCCTCGAGCAGCTCGCGGATCTCCGATTCGCTCGATTTGGGGTGGTGGGTGCACAGGTCGATGGCGCTCATGACCATGCCCGGGGTGCAGAAACCGCACTGCAGGCCGTGGCATTCCTTGAAGGCCGCCTGCATGGGGTGCATGGTGCCGTCGGCGGCGGCCACGCCCTCGATGGTGGTGACGTCGGCGCCGGCCGCCTGCGCGACCAGGATGTTGCACGACTTGACCGCGCGGCCGTTCAGGTGGACCGTGCAGGCGCCGCACTGGGCGGTGTCGCAGCCGACGTGGGTGCCGGTGAGGTGAAGGTGCTCGCGGATCGCGTGCACAAGGAAGGTGTTGGGTGGGGCGTCGACCGTGACCGGCCGGCCGTTGACCTTGAAAGCGACCTGCATGTGGCTGTCTCCGTGAAAGGTGATGGCTGGTTCAGCGAGGCATCTTGGATGCCGCCCTTTCGCACTATCCTAGGCAAAAACCCTTGACACTTGCACAGAGCGCGGGAAATTCTCAAAATGAAACAGCTTGCCAACCGGCCGGCCCGCAAAAGCAGCCCTCCCCGCGCGAAGAAGAACTTTCACGATGATGTCCGCTTCCGCCGTCCCCCCTCCTGCTGAGCGCTCGCTGGCCATTGCGCAGGCGCGCCGCGAGCTGATCGACGGCGACGGCCCCCGCCCGCGCGGCAGCGTGCGGGTCGACCCGGGCATCACGCGCTCCTGGCAGCGCTGCCTGGAGGCCGGCCGCCGGCCCCAGCAGCGCGTGAGCTTCGAGCCCGTGAGTCGCACCGCCAGCCGCGAGGTCACGGAATGCAACCGGGCCCTGGTCACGGCGGCGCGGCCGGTGATCGAACGGCTCTCGCGCGCCATCGCCGACACCCGCTATTTCGCCATCCTGACCGACGCCCGCGGCATCGTGGTCGACGTGGGTACCTTGCCCGACGGCACCGACCCCGCCGCCCGCTATGCGCGCGACATCGGGCGCATCGGCGTCGACCTGTCCGAAAACGCCATCGGCACCAGCGCGATCGGCACGGCGCTGGCCGAGCAGGAGTCGGTGTGGCTGCACCGGGGTGAACACTTCTTTGACGACACCAGTGTGTACAGCTGCGCCGGCGCCCCGCTCTTCGGGCCCCGGGGCGACTGCATCGGCATGCTCGACCTCACGGGCGTGCAGGTGGTCGAGCGGCCCGAGCTGCGCCATCTGGCCACCCTGTCGGCGCGCAGCATCGAGAACCTGCTGGTGCAGCGCGAGCCCTGCGAGCTGCTGCTGCGCCTGCTCTGGCCCGGCTGCCCGAGCAGCGAGACCACCGAGGGCCTGCTGTGCATCGACGCCGCGGGCCATGTCACCGGCGCCAACGCGGCGGCGCGGCAGATGCTGCACCAGCCGCTGGTCTGCCATGCCGGCGGCCTGCATTTCAACGACCTGTTCGCGCTGCCACTGCACATGATGTTCGACGCCGCCCGGCGCGGCGACGCCATGCTCGAGGTGCCGCTGTGGTCGGGCCTGCGGGTGCAGGTGCGGGCCCAGCGCGGCGGCAGCGAGCATGGCGGCGTGCCGGGCGCTGCCACCGACGGCCGCCCCCGCCTGCGCGACGTGGAAACCGCGCTGATCCGCAAGGCGGTGAGCGACGCACGCGGCAACGTCGCCGAGGCGGCGCGCACGCTGGGCATCAGCCGCGCCACCGTCTACCGCAAGCTCTGGCGCGGCCGGCCGGCGGGCGACTGACCCGCCTGCTTCATCACGCGCCCGCGGGCACGCGGTCGAGAAAACCCGTCACCGCGCGCAGCTTGCCCGCGTCGAGCTGGGCGAAGTCGGTGCCCTGGATCAGGTCGTCGGCGCCGCTCGGGCCCAGGGTCCACGAGAAGCGCAGGTTGTCGCCGTGCGCCTCGGCCTTGCCCAGCAGGTGGAAGCGAAAGCCCGGATAGCGCTGGTGCACCGCGCCGACCAGCGCGTTGATCTGCTCGCGGCCGCTGGCCTGCGCCATCGGGTCGACATAGCGGGCGTCGGCGGTCCAGCCGGCGTCGATGAGCGCGGCGCGGCGCGCGGCGTCGGTCTCGTTCCAGACGGCGATGTAGCCCGTGGCGATGGCATGGGCGTCGTGGGCGGCGGTGTTCATGGCGACTGTTCCTTTCGAGGGTTCGACCCGCAACAGCGCGGGGTGAAGGAATGGTCGCGGGGCACGCGCCGCGCGTCGATGACGTGGCAGGTTATGCCGGCGCGTCCATCGCCGCGTTCGCATCGAGCGGAAACACCGGCCGGCGCACCAGGCTGAACGGGAACAGGCTGTAGTCCGAGCTGGTCACGCCCGGGCTGTCGCACTCCACCAGCGCCGCCGACAGCGGCTCGAACACCGGCCGGCAGTACATGCGCGACTTCAGCAGCAGGAAGCGCTCGGTGCGCGGATCGAGCCCGGCGCATTCGAACACGCCGATGTCCCACGGCTCCTGCGTGCGCTCGGTGACGACGATGCGCGCCGCGCCGATGTCGAACAGCACGGTGCGCCCCATGCTGCTGCGCTGGCCGGTGTAGGTGGGGCCGGTGATCACGTACTCGCCGTCGCTGACCGTTCGCACGACGCCGGTCAGCTGGACGGGCGTCTTCGCGAGGCCGATGCCTTCCAGCGACACCTTGTTGCCCAGCGCCACCGTCACTTCGGCGCCCTCGCCCGCCGCGACCAGCGCGGCCACCGCCTCGGGATCGCACAGCGGTCCGACGCCGATGCCGTCCAGGCCCTGCGCCAGCGCTTCCTGCAGCACGTCCATGGTGTCGCAGCTGCCGCCCGACATGCAGTTGTCGCCATGGTCGAGCAGCAGCACCGGGCGCGTGGCACCGCCGGCGATGAGTTTCGCGCGCGCCACCGATTCGGCCAGCGGCTCGCTGCGGTAGATGAAGGCCTCGCGCTCGGCCCACATCTGCGCCGCGATGCGGTCGGCCGTGGCCTGTGCGCGCGCGGGCGATTGGGCATCGACCACGATCACGCTCATGCACGGCGCCGTGATGTCCGACAGTGAGAAGCCCGCCAGGATCGACACCGCCAGCGACTCGGATTCCTCCGCCGCGCGCGCCGCCTCGATGGCCCGCTGCATCGCGCCGGTGAACGAGGCGCTGCGCAGCGTGTGCGCCATGAGCGGCAGCTGGCGCCAGCGCATGTGCGGCTGGCTGCGCCCGGCCAGCAGGTCGAACAGCAGGCGGCCGGCGTGTTCGCCGGTCTCGTACATGTCGACGTGCGGGTAGGTCTTGAAGCCGACGATCACGTCGGCGTTGTCCACCATCGCGGGCGTCACGTTGGCATGCAGGTCCAACGCCACGCCGATCGGCACGCCGGGCGCCGCGGCGCGCAGGCGCACCAGCAGGTCGCCTTCGCCGTCGGTGCTGTTCTGCGCCACCATCGCGCCGTGCAGGTCGAGCAGGATCGCGTCGCAGCCCGGCGCCGCATCGACGATGCATTGCGTGAGCGTGGTGTAGGCCTGCGCATCGACCGGCCCGCTCGGGTTGGCCGAGGCCGACACCGGCGTGACGAGTTGCGCGCCTGCCGCTTCGGCCAGGTCGATGAAGGCCGACATCGCGGTGCGCATGCCCTTGTTGTCGGTGTAAGCCTGCGCGCCGAAGGTCGGGCCGTCGGGCCCGAAGGCCGCGAGCGGCGTGGGCACGGGCGAGAAGGTGTTGGTCTCGTGGTTGAGACGTGCGATCAGGACTTTCATTGGGCAAACTTTCCGGCGCTGCCCAGCATGGTGATGTCGCCGAAGCTGGAGCCGTTGCGGTTGTCGGGACGGAACGCGACCGTGAAGCCGTTCAGGTTCATGGGCGGCGAGTTCTCGATGCTGCGGCGCAGCGATTCGGTGGTGATCGGCCCCTTCACGCGCTGCAGCGATTCCGCAAAGGCCTTGGCCGTGATGTAGCCCTCCAGCCCCAGGTAGGAGCCTTCGCCTTCGCTGCCCGCGGCCTTCCGCGCGCGCTGGTATTCGTCGACGATGGGAAAGCGCGTCTTCCAGAACGGCGGCACCACCTGCGACAGCACGATGCCGCGGCTCTTGTCGCCGAGTTCCTTGTACAGAAGGAACGAGCTCGCCACCGAGTTCGTGTAGATCTGCGGATGAATGGGCGCGGCCACCAGCGAGCGGATGATGTTGATCGCCGGCGTGCCGGCCGCGATGACGTACACCGCCTGCGCCCCGCTCGCGATGACCTGCTGCGCGATGGCGGGATGGTCCTTTTCCTTCGGATCGAAGCGCAGCGACAGCAGCGCAGGCTGCTTGCTTTTCTCAAGCGCGGCCAACGCATCCTTCTCGATCCCCTTGCCGTAGGCGTCATCGCTGGAGACGATGGCGATGCGCGTCAGGCCCACGGTCGTCAGGTGGTTCATCACACGCGAGACCTCGTCGGCATACGACTCCCGCACGTGATAAATCGGCACCTTCGGCCCGCGCAACACCGCCGCGCCGGTCAACCCGCCGAAGATGAAGCTGTCGTGCTTCGCCGCCACCGGCACCATGGCCGCGCCGATGCCCGTGCCCATGGTTCCGAACAGGCAGACGACGCGGTCCGTGCCGAGCAGCTTCTCGGCATTGGCCGCGGCCTTCTCGGGGATGTAGGCGTCGTCGTAGGTGATCATCTTGACGGGCCGGCCACCGACGCCGCCCGCCTTGTTCAACTGGTCGAGGAACAGCGTCTGGCCTTCCATGAACGCGAGGCTGTTCGGCGTGAACGGGCCGGTGAGCACCGCGGACTGGCCGACCAGGATCGGCTCTCCAGCCGCCAGGGCCGCCCCCGACGTCGCGACCATGCCCATCGCCATCACGCAGTGAAGGCCGATGCGGCGAAGCGCCGCCTTCACGCGGCCACTCCCGCGCTCTGCAGCATCGCCTGCAGCAGCACGTTGCAACCGGCTTCGAGGTGGTCGGGCTGCGCGTCCTCGATCTCGTTGTGGCTGATGCCGTCCAGGCAGGGCACGAAGATCATCGCCGCGGGGCACACGCGCGCGAGGTACACCGCGTCGTGGCCGGCGCCGCTGATCACGTTCATCCACGTCATGCCCTGGTCCTGCGCGGCCTCGCGCACGGCCGAGACCAGTGCGGGCGTGAACGGCTGCGGCGGGAAGTACACGACCTGCTCGGCCGTCGCCTCGACCTTGCCTTTGGTGGCGATGCGCTGCACGGCTTCTTTCAGCGCCGCGTCCATGGCCGACAGCACCACGTCGTCGGCCGCGCGCAGGTCGACGCTGAGCTTCACGCGGCCCGGGATCACGTTGCGCGAGTTCGGGTAGTTGTCGATCCAGCCGACCGTGCCGCGCCCGTGCGGCGCATGCGCGAGCGCGATGCGGTTCACCTCGACCACGAGTTCGGCGGCGGCCAGCAGCGCGTCCTTGCGCAGCTCCATCGGCGTGGGGCCGGCGTGGGCTTCCATGCCCTGCACCACCACGTCGTACCAGCGCTGGCCCAGCGCGCCCTCGACCACGCCGATGACGCGTTCGTTGGCTTCGAGCACCGGCCCCTGTTCGATGTGCGCCTCGAAGTAGGCGCCGACCGGCGACGCCGCCGCCGAGGCGGGCACGGCGCCGGCGTAGCCGATGGCCGACAGTGCCTCGGCCACGCTCACGCCCTCGGTGTCGCGCTGCGCAAGCGCATGCTCCAGCGTGAAGGCGCCGGCGAACACGCCCGAGCCCATCATCACGGGCACGAAGCGCGAGCCTTCCTCGTTGGTCCACACCGCCACCTCGACCGGTGCTTCGGTGGCGATACCGGCGTCGTTCAGGCTGCGGATCACTTCGAGCCCCGCGAGCACGCCGTAGTTGCCGTCGAACTTGCCGCCCGTGGGCTGCGTGTCGATGTGGCTGCCGGTGGTTATCGGTGGCAGCGCGTTGTTGCGGCCCGGGCGGCGCGCAAAGATGTTGCCGATGGCGTCCACGCGCACCTCGCAGCCGGCCTCGCGCGCCCAGCGCGTGAAGAGATCGCGGCCCTGGCGGTCCAGGTCGGTGAGCGCGATGCGGCACACGCCGCCCTTCTCGGTGGCGCCGAGCTGCGCGAGCTGCATCAGCGAGTCCCAGAGGCGCTGGCCGTTCACGCGCAGGGCGCGCACGTCCGTTGCGGTGGAAAGTTCGTTCGTTGTGTTCATGGTTTTTGCGACGAATGGATGGCGGGGTCAGGCGAGCCCGACGCCGAGGTATCTGTCTTTCACGTCGTGGTCGGCCATGAAGGCGGCGTTGCCGGCCTCGTGCACGATCACGCCCTGCTCCACGATGTAGTGGCGGTCGGCCAGCTGCACGCAGACCTCGAGGTTCTGTTCGACCAGCAGGATGGCCACGCCCGCGGCCTTGATGGTCTTGAGCTGCGCGACGATCTCTTCCACGATCACCGGCGCCAGGCCTTCCACAGGCTCGTCCAGGATCAGCAGGCGCGGGTGGTTCATGAGCGCGCGACCGATGGCCAGCATCTGCTGCTCGCCGCCCGACAGCTGCCCGCCGCCGTTGCGCCGGCGCTCCTTCAGACGTGGAAAGATGCGGTAGATGTCGGCCAGCTGCCAGGGCGAATCGCGCCGCAGGCCGAGCAGCAGGTTCTCTTCCACCGTGAGCAGCTTGAAGATGCCGCGGTGCTCAGGCACCAGGCACACGCCGCGCGTGGCGATGCGGTGCGGCGGCTGGCCCGCGATGTCCGCGCCCTGGAAGCGCACGCGCCCTTTCGTGGGCGTGACGGCGCCGGCAATGCTCTTGAGCGTGGTCGACTTGCCCGCGCCGTTGCGGCCCAGCAGCGTGACGAGTTCGGCCTCGCCCACCCTGAGCGACACGCCCTGCAGCACATGGCTCTTGCCGTAGTGCGCGTGCAGGCCTTCGACTTCGAGGATGTTGCTCATGCCTTGCCTCCGGTGATCATGTTGCCCAGGTAGGCCGTGCGCACGCGCGCGTCGGACCGGATGTCGCCCGGCAGCCCCTCGGCCAGCACGCGGCCCAGTTGCATGACGGTCACGGTGTCGGAGATGTCCATCACGATGTTCATGTTGTGCTCGATCAGCACCACGGTGTGCGCGTCGCGCAGGCCGCGAATGAGCTGCTTCATGTCGTCGAGGTCGTCGATGCCCATGCCCGAGGTCGGCTCGTCCAGGAAGATGGCCTTGGGTTTGGCCGCCAGTGCCATGCCCACTTCGAGGCGGCGCTGCTGGCCGTGCGAGAGCACGCTGGCGGGCGTGTCGGCCAGCCGTTCGAGGCCGACGCGCGCGAGCACCTCGGCCACCGTGTCGGCGCAGGCGCGCTCGCCGATGGGTGCGCGCCAGCAGTTCATGGCCTGGCGCGGCGCAACGCCCTGCGCCGCCACGCGCAGGTTCTCGCGCACCGACAGGCTGGGGAACAGGCTCGTGACCTGGAACGAGCGCGCCATGCCGCGCTGCACGCGCTGGTGGTCGGGCTCGCGCGTCACGTCGTGGCCGTCGAACAGGATGCGCCCGCCCGTGGTGGTGCCGGTGCCCGTGAGCATGTGAAAGAGCGTGGTCTTGCCCGCGCCGTTGGGCCCGATCACCGAGTGCACGGTGTTGCGCTTGATCTTCAGGTCGACGCCGCCGAGTGCGGCGAACTTGCCGTAGTGCTTGGTGACGCCGATGGCTTCGATGAGGATGTCGCTCATGCCTGTTCTCCTTGCACGGCCGGCGCCTTGGCCTCGGCCGCCGTCTTGCGGAACACCCGGCGCCAGGCGCTTTCGCCCAGGCCCCACAAGCCGCGTTGCATGCCGATGCTCACGCCGATCAGCAGCAGGCCCAGCAGCAGCAGCCAGCGCGGCCACAGCGTGGAGAGCCAGTCGGCCAGCAGCACGTAGAAGGCCGAGCCGAGCACCGAGGCAAAGAGGTTGCCGGTGCCGCCGATCACGGTGATGACCAGGATCATCTCGCTCGTGTGGTACTCGGCGTTCGACAGCGGCGCGATGCCGGTCATCATGGCGTGCAGGCCGCCGGCCAGGCCGGTGACGGCGCCCGAGATCACGAAGGCCAGCAGCTTGAAGCGCTTCAGGTCGTAGCCCACGGCGGCGGCGCGGTCCTCGTTGTCGCGGATGGCGAGCAGCGTGCGGCCGAAGACCGAGTCGGTCACCTTGAGCAGCAGCGCGAACGCGGCCAGGAAGATCACCGCCACGAAGGCGTAGTACTTCCACGGCGTGTCCATGAAGGCCGGGCGCGGCACATCGAGCAGGCCGTTGTCGCCGCCCGTGAGCCCCGAGGCCGTGTAGGCGATGAAATAGAACATCTGCGCGAAGGCCAGCGTGAGCATCACGAAGTAGGTGCCGCGCTGGCGGATGGCGACCCAGCCGACCACCGCCGCGCCCAGCGCGCCCATGCCGATGGCGGCGAGCAAGGCGAGCGGCATCGGCAGTTGCAGCCGCGTGAGCAGGATCGCGATGGTGTAGCTGCCCAGCCCGAAGAAGATGCCCTGGCCGAACGAGAGCAGCCCCGTGTAGCCCAGCAGCAGGTTGCAGCCCAGCGCGGCGAGCGCGTAGATGAGCACTTCGCTCGCGAGCGAACCCGAGCGCATGAACAGCGGCAGCGCGAGCGCGACGATCAGCGCCAGAAGGAAGGTGTATTTCTTTGGCATGGCGCGTTCATCCTCTGCGGCCGAGCAGGCCATGCGGGCGCAGCAGCAGCACGGCGCCCATCGCGATGTAGATCATCAGGCTCGCCCCCGGCGGCCAGATCGTGCTCATGAGGCTTTGCACGATGCCGATCAGCACGCCGCCGACCAGCGCCCCGCTGAAGCTGCCGAGCCCGCCGATCACCACTACCACGAAGGCCACGCCCAGCGCCTCGACGCCCATGAAGGGCTCGGCCCCGCGGATGGGTGCGGCCAGCACGCCCGCCAGCGCCGCCGTGGCCGCGCCGAGCGCGAACACCAGGCTGAACACGCGGAACACGTTGATGCCCAGCAGCGAGACCATCTCGGTCGATTCGCTGCCCGCACGCACCGCACTGCCCAGGCGCGTGCCTTCGAGCACCCACCACAGCAACACCGCGAGCACGGCGGTGAAGCCGATCACGAAGAGCCGGTACTTCGGGTAGATGAAGCTGCCCCACATCACCACGCCCTGCAGCAGGTCGGGCGTGGGCACGCTGTTGCCCAGCGGGCCCCAGAACACGATGACGATCTCCTGCACCGCGAGCGCCAGGCCCACGGTCACAAGAATGTGGAACTCGTGCGCCTTGGCGTACACGCGGCGCAGCAGCAGCTTCTCGGCCAGCCAGCCGAGCGCGCCGACGAACAGCGGCACCAGCACGAGCGCGGCCCAGAAATTGAGCCCCCACTGCATGGCCTGGAAGCACAGGTAGGCGCCCAGCAGGTAGAAAGCGCCGTGCGCGAAGTTCACGAAGCGCAGCAGGCCGAACACGATGGACAAGCCAACGGCCAGCAGGAAATACAGCATGCCGATGCCGATTCCGTTGATGGTCTGGAGCAGGTAGACGGACATAGGTGTCGTGGGGGTGGCAAACGTGCAGGCGGCACGCGCCCTGCCCGCGCCCAAAAACGGCGCGGGCGCGGCGCGAAGCCGGGCGGCGTCAGGCCAGCTTGCAGCCGGTCTTGTCGATCGGCAGGAACGACTTGCCGGAGCTGACGACGTCCACGTAGTCGGCCGGGTTGGCCATCTTCGACTTCGCCTTGCCCTTGAGCAGGTAGTAGTCCTTGATGACCTGGTGGTCGGCCTTGCGGATTTCTTCCACGCCCGTGAGGCCGTCGAACTTCATGCCTTCGAGCGCCGCGACCACCGCCTTCGGGTCGACCGTGCCGGCCTTCACGATGCCGTCGATGAGGATCTTGGTGCAGATGTACGAGCCGGCCAGGCTGTAGTTGGGCACGATCTTGAGCTTGTCGGCGGTGCGCTTCACCAGGTCCTTGTTGAGCGGCGTGTCGACCGTGTGCCAGTACTGCGCACCGAAGTAGACGCCGTCGCACAGGTCGGCGCCCAGCTCGTCGAACTGCTCCAGGCCCGAGGCCCAGGCCATGAGGATCGTCATGTTCTTGTGCATGCCGAAGCTCACCGCCTGGCGCAGCGCGGCGGACGACTGCGCGCCGAAGTTCAGTAGCAACAGCACGTCGGGCTTGGCGGCCATCGCGTTGGTGAGGTAGCCGCTGAACTCCTTGTCGTTGAGCGAGTGGTAGCTGTTGCCCACGTGCTCGATGCCCTTCTCCTGGAAGATGGTCTTGGCCGCGCTCAGCAGGCCGTCGCCGAAGACGTACTGCGGCGTGATCGTGTACCAGCGCTTGGCCTTGGGCATCGACGCGATCAGCGGGCGCACCGTCTGCTCGATCGCACCGAAGGTGGGCACCGACCAGCGGAAGGTGGCGGGGTTGCAGTCCTTGCCAGTGATTTCGTCGGCGCCCGCGGTGGTGATGAACAGGCCGCCGGCCTTCTCGGCCTCCTTGCCCATGGCCAGCGCCTCGGACGAGAGGATGCCGCCGACGAAGAACTTCGCGCCCTGCTGCTGCGAAGCCTCCTGCACCTTGCGCACGGCCGTGGCCGGCTTGCCCTCGGTGTCGAGCACCGTGTAGGCCAACGGCCGGTTCAGCACCTTGCCGTACTGCTCGATCGCCAGCTTGGTGCCTAGGTCGGCGAACTTGCCGTTGGCCGCGAAGGCACCCGACATGGGCACCGGCGCACCGAATCGGATCGCGTCGGTGGCCTGGGCGATGGCCGAGCGGCTCATCAGGAGCGAGGCCGGGGCGGCCGACAGGGCGGCGAGCTGAAGGAGTTGTCTGCGTTGCATGGGGTTCTCCGGTCGTGGTGTGGGAAGTGGGGAAGAAAACACAGTGCCTGCGATCGCCGGCAATTTAAGCGGATAAATAGGATTAATATGTTGGTAAAAACCCGTTAGCAAGCCCCGTGCCCAAACCCAACCCGACCCTGCCGATGACGCCGTTAAGATCGCGCGCTGTTGCGCATCCCGCGCATCTCCCGATGTGCATGGATGGAGCGTTTTGATGAGAGTGGGGCACAACCCTCCGAAGCGGCAAAAGCTCTCGGACGTCATCGTCGAAGACGTCAAGCGATGGATCGTTGCCGAGCGCAAGCAGCCCGGCGACCGGCTACCGAACGAGAAGGAACTGATCGAGCTCTTCGGCTATTCGAAGAGCACGGTGCGCGAGGCGCTGAAGGCGCTCGAGGTGCGCGGGCTGATCTCGATCCGCACCGGCCCGGGCGGCGGCGCCTACCTGCAGCAGGTGTCGGTCGACCATGCGTCGGAGCCGCTGCGCAACTTCCTGCACTTTCATCACCTGGACGGCCACCACATCTACCAGCTGCGCAAGGCGCTGGAGCCCGAACTGGCCGTGAGCGTGGTCGGGCGGCTCACGCCCGAGCAGTTCGCACGGCTCGAAGACAACGTGCGCCTGTGCACCGTCGAGCCGACCAACGAGGACGAGCTGCGCACACAGCGCGAAGCCGAGCTGGCCTTCCACACGATGCTGGCCGAGGCCTGCCCCAATCCGGTGCTGTCCTTCATGTGCCGCTTTCTCAACGACCTGCTGCGCGACCTCGTCGTCTACAAGAAGGCGCTGGACCACCACCACTTCGGCGAGACCAACGTGGACTACCACACGCAGCTGCTGGCGGCGTATCGCAAGGAAGATGCAGACGAGGTGCGGCGGCTGATGGCGGAGCACATGGTGGATGCGGAGCACCACATGCATGAGATGGAAGCGCACATTGGCGCTAAGCATTTGTTGCTGCCCAGCGGGCAGCGATAGCACCACAAAGGTCTAGAAGACCTTGCGGAACCGCTCAGCCCTGCCGAAACGCACGGCGACAGTGCCGTTCGCCTCGAATCCGCATCGAAGGTAGAACGACCCGGCGTGTGGATTGCCGGTGACGTGGAGTGCCGACGCACCCTGGCGCCGGGAAAGCTCGACACAGTGCGCGACCAATGCCTTGCCGATGCCGCGACGCCATGCCTCGGGCTCGACGAACAATCCATCGAGTTCGGCGCTGCCGTCATCGTTGGGCAGCACGACAGCGAATCCCGCCGTCACGCCATGAATCTCTGCCACGAACACCCGGCCATCGACGATCTGGGCCAGAGGCAGTTCGATGGCGTCCGGGTCGGACTGAATCGCCTCGCGATCGCCAGGGTTCGCGAGCGATGCGCGCCGCTGCAAGTCTTCGAGTGCCCGGTGTTCCGACGCAAGTGCAGGGCGAATACGCAGTGGTGTTTCGGTCATCTGGGGTGGTTTCGTTGCCTTCAGATCTTCGCATCGCCATGCGCCTGCTCCAGGCACGCCTGAAACGCCAACACCGCCCGTGAAGGCTTCGGCGACCGCCGCAGCAGGCTCACGAACCGGCACGCATAGTTGAAGCGCGCCGGCAGCACCGCCTTCATCAGCCCGCGCTGCTCGAACACCTGCGCGTAGTGGTCGGGCAAGAAACCCAGGAAGCGCCCCGACAGGATCAGCGTCGCAATCGCCTCCTGGTCGAACCCCGTCGCCTTGCGCGACAGCCTTGCTCGGTGGCTCAGCTCCATGTTCGGCGAGTGATACCCCAGCCCCGCGAAATGGTGTTCGCCCAGTTTCGACCACGTGAGCTTGCCGTGCGGGCTCTCGAACAGCGGGTGCCCCTGGCCGCAGTACAGCAGCATGGTCTCGTCGAACAGGTCGGCATACACCAGGCTCTTCGAGCTGCGGTGCGCCGGGATGATGCCGATCTGGAAGTTGCCCTCCAGCACGCCCTGCTCGATGGCGTTGATGGAGCCCACGTGCACCGCCAGATTCACCTCGGGCGCGATCTCGGTGAAGCGGGCAATGGCCTCGCCGATGCGCGCCTTCGGGTTGGTCGCGGTCTTGTCGAACAGCGCCACGTCCAGCTGCCCGCCCATGCGGTTGTGGATGTCGTCGATGCTGCCGCGAAAGGCGTCGACCGAGGCCAGCAGGCGCAGCGTCTCGTCGTACACGCGCTGGCCCTCGGCCGTGAGCGCAAAGCCCGCCCGGCCGCGCCGGCACAGCACGAGGCCCAGGCGGGTTTCCAGGTCTTTCACGTGGCGGCTCACGGTGGAGGTGCCGATGTTCAGCTCCAGCTCGGCGGCCGCCATGCCGCCGCAGTCGACCACGCTCTTGAACACCTTGAGCAGGCGCAGGTCCATGTCGCTGAGCTGCCCCAGCACGGCGCGGTTGCGGGTGCCCTGGGCAGCGGTTTCGTCGGCGGGCGAGGCCTTGGCCTTTACTTGCATGGATCGTCAAGTGAACATTGATATTGCGCCATTCTCCACACTGAAGGCGTTGCGAACAATCGGCGCATCCCTTCACCCCCGGAGCCCGCCCTGCGCGGGATGCGCCATGACCCTCGCCACACCCGCCATCGAACCCACGCCCACCGCGCGCACCGACGCCGCCTGGCTCGAGGCGCACTGGATGCCTTACACCGGCAACCGCAACTTCAAGGCCGATCCGCGGATCATCGTGGAGGCCAAGGGCGCCTACTTCACCGACAACGACGGCCGCAAGATCTTCGACGGCCTGTCGGGCCTGTGGTGCTCGGGCCTGGGCCACGGCCGCCCCGAGATCACCGAGGCGGTGAGCCGCCAGATCGCCAAGCTCGACTACTCGCCCGCCTTCCAGTTCGGCCACCCGCTCTCCTTCGAGCTGGCCAACAAGATCAAGGAACTGACGCCCGCCGGCCTGGACTACGTGTTCTTCACCGGCTCGGGCTCCGAAGCCGCCGACACCTCGCTGAAGATGGCGCGCGCCTACTGGCGCACCAAGGGCCAGGCCGGCAAGACGCGCCTGATCGGCCGCGAGAAGGGCTACCACGGCGTGAACTACGGCGGCATCTCGGTGGGCGGCATCGCGGCCAACCGCAAGCTGTTCGGCCAGGGCGTCGAGGCCGACCACCTGCCGCACACGCAGCTGGCCAGCAATGCCTTCTCGCGCGGCATGCCCGAAAGCGGCGCCGAGCTGGCCGACCGCCTGCTCGACCTCATTGCGCTGCACGACGCCTCGACCATCGCGGCCGTGATCGTGGAGCCCTTCGCGGGTTCAGCCGGCGTGGTGATTCCGCCCAAGGGCTACCTGAAGCGTCTGCGCGACATCTGCACGGCCAACAACATCCTGCTGATCTTCGACGAAGTGATCACCGGGTTCGGCCGCTGCGGCGCGCTCACGGGCGCCGATGCCTTCGGCGTCACGCCCGACATCATGAACATCGCCAAGCAGGTCACCAACGGCGCGCAGCCGCTGGGCGCCGTGGTGGCCAGCAAGGACATCTACGACACCTTCATGGCCGCCGGCGGCCCCGAGTACATGCTCGAGTTCCCGCACGGCTACACCTACGGCGCGCACCCCGTGGCCTGCGCCGCCGGCATCGCGGCGCTCGACGTGCTGCAGAAGGAAGACATGATCGGCCGCGTGCAGACGCTGGCCCCGCACTTCGAGAACGCCGTGCACAGCCTCAAGGGCAGCAAGCACGTCGCCGACATCCGCAACTACGGCCTGGCCGCCGGCATCACCATCGCCGCGCTGCCGGGCGAGCCCGCACGCCGCCCCTACGAGATCGCGATGAACTGCTGGAAGAAGGGCTTCTACGTGCGCTACGGCGGCGACACGATCCAGCTCGCACCGCCGTTCATCGCCGAGAAGGCCGAGATCGACCGCATGGTCAATGCGCTCGCAGACGCCCTCGCAGAGACCAACTGATCCCCTTTCGAGACATCAAGACATGCAACACGACAAGAACGTCACCGCCACCATCGGCCACTTCATCGACGGCAAGCACGTCGGCGGCGGCAGCCGCGTGCAGCCGGTGTTCGACCCCGCCACCGGCCTGTCGGCCAAGAGCGTGGCGCTCGCCGACAAGCTCACGGTCGAGCAGGCCATCGCCTCGGCGCAGGCCGCCTTCCCGGCCTGGCGCAACACGCCGCCGCTCAAGCGCGCCCGCGTGATGAGCCGCCTGAAGACGCTGCTCGAGGAAAACGCCGACACCATCGCCGCGCTCATCACCGCCGAGCACGGCAAGGTGCTGGCCGACGCGCACGGCGAGCTGCAGCGCGGCATCGAGAACGTCGAGTACGCCAGCTACGTGCCCGAGCTGCTCAAGGGCGAGCACAGCAAGAACGTCGGCCCGTCGATCGACTCGTGGAGCGAGTTCCAGGCGATGGGCGTCGCCGCCGGCATCACGCCGTTCAACTTCCCGGTCATGGTGCCGCTGTGGATGTGGCCGATGGCCGTGGCCTGCGGCAACACCTTCGTGCTCAAGCCCTCGGAGCGCACGCCCTCCTCCACGCTGTTCATGGCCGAACTCGCGCTGCAGGCCGGCCTGCCGCCGGGCGTGCTGAACGTGGTCAACGGCGACAAGGAAGCGGTCGACACGCTGCTGACCGACCGCCGCGTGAAGGCCGTGAGCTTCGTGGGCTCCACGCCCATCGCCGAACACATCTACACCACGGGCACGGCCCACGGCAAGCGCGTGCAGGCGCTGGGCGGTGCCAAGAACCACGCGGTGGTGATGCCTGACGCCGACATCGGCAACGCAGTGAGCGCGCTCATGGGCGCGGCCTACGGCTCGTGCGGCGAGCGCTGCATGGCGATCCCGCTGGTGGTGGCCGTGGGCGACGCCACAGCCGACGCGGTGGTCGAAGGCCTGAAGGTCGAGATCGCCAAGATGAAGGTCGGCCCCGGCACCGACAACGGCAACGACATGGGCCCGCTGGTGACCCAGCCGCACTTCGAGAAGGTCAAGGCCTTCGTCGACGCGGGCGTGGCCGCCGGCGCCAAGCTGGTGGTCGACGGCCGCGGCATCCAGGTCGAAGGCCACGAAGGCGGCTACTACCTGGGCGCCTGCCTGTTCGACCACGTCAAGCCCGGCATGACGATCTACCAGGAAGAGATCTTCGGCCCGGTGCTCGGCGTGGTGCGCGTGAAGACGCTGCAGGAAGCCATGGACCTGATCGACGCGCACGAGTACGGCAACGGCACCTGCATCTTCACGCGCGACGGCGAGGCCGCGCGCTGGTTCAGCGACAACATCCAGGTCGGCATGGTCGGCATCAACGTGCCGCTGCCGGTGCCCGTGGCGTACCACTCGTTCGGCGGCTGGAAGCGCTCGCTGTTCGGCGACCTGCACGCCTACGGCCCCGACGCCGTGCGCTTCTACACCAAGCGCAAGACCGTCACGCAGCGCTGGCCCTCGGCCGGCGTGCGTGAAGGCACGATGTTCTCGTTCCCCTCGAACCGCTGATATCGCGGCACCCGCAGGTCAGGCCTTGTCGGCCTTGCCTGCGGCGTTCGCGAGCTTGCTGAGCATGCGGTCCACCAGCCATGGCTGGCGGTCCTCATCCTCAGCGCGTTCCTTGCGGCGGATCGCGTTGCGCACGACGATCGAGCCCACATAGCGCATCGGCTCCGGCGGAAAGTAGCCCAGCGGCCCGCCCGTGATCGGGCTGCGCGTCCATGCGTTGTCCTGGTCGAGCACCAGCGACGACAGGATCTGCCCGCCCATGTAGGTCGGCCCCACCCCGTTGCCCGAGTAGCCGAAGCCGTAGTAGATGTGCGGCGCGCCATCGAGCTTGCCGAAGAACGGAAAGCCTGTCACCGAGCGGTCGGACGGGCCGTTCCAGCTCGCGGTGATCGGCGTGTCGCGCAATGCCGGGAAGAACGAATGCAGGGCCTGCGTGAGCTCGCCCTCGTAGGGTGAGCGCTCGTCGAACACCTTGGCCATGCGGCCGCCCCAGGCGAAGGTGTTGCCGCCCTTGCCCAGCATGATGCGGCCGTCGACCGTGCTGCGGTAGTAGTACACGAAGGTGCGCGAGTCGAGCACCGACACGCCGTCGGTCAGGCCGATCTGCTGCAGCAGCTCGGGGCAGCGCTCGGTGATGATCATGTCGCTCGACACGATCGCGATGGTCCGCTCGAACTGCGGGAAGCGGCTGGCCATCCACGCGTTCATCGCGAGCACCAGTTTCTTCGCGCGCACGCTGCCGGTGGGCGTGTGCACCAGCACGGGCTGGTCGGTGCTGAAGTCGAGCATCGGCGTGCGCTCGTGGATGCGGATGCCCATGGCCAGTGCCACGCGCCGCAGCCCGCGCACCAGCTTGCCCGGGTGCACGGTGGCGGCGATCGGCGAGTACACGCCGGCCAGGTTGCGCGCCGAGCCCGAGCGCCGCGCCACTTCGTCGGGCGGCAGCGCGTGGTACGAGTGGATGCCGCGCGCCTCCAGCGCCTGCATCATCGGATCGAGCGTGCCGATCTGCGCCTGCGAGGTCGCGGTGTAGAGCGTGCCGTCGCGCCGCAGTTCGGCGTCGATGCCGTGCGCCGCGCAGAAGTCGGCAATGTGCCCCACCGCCGCTTCCGACGCCTTCACGAGGCGCACCGCCTCGTCTTCGCCGAACAGCCGCCGCAGGGTCAGGAACTTGGCCGACCAGGTGAGCAGGCAACCGCCGTTGCGCCCGCTGGCGCCGGCGCCGCACAGGTCGCTTTCGAGGATGACGATGTCGAGCGCGGGCGCCTGCAGCTTGGCCTGGATCGCTGTCCACAGGCCGGTGAATCCGCCGCCGACGATGCAGACGTCGGCGGTGGCTTCACCTTGCAGCGCCGGGGCCAGATCGCCATCGTTGAAGAGCGCTTGTTCGATCCAGAAGGGGCGCATCCGTGTGCCTTAAGCGGTGGTGAGGGCTTGCCGGTGTTCGGCGGAACTGATCTCGAGGTGGCGCACGAAGTGCGCGAGGCGGGGCTTGTCGGCATCGGCCAGCTTGGCCGTGTCGTCCCACTGCCGCAGGCGCACTGCGTCCATTGCATACGGCAGCGTCTCGAAAGCCTTGGCCTGTGCCTCGTCGAAGACGCCGCCCTGCAGTTGCAGGCTGCGCTTCGAATCGGGCGACAGCGCCTCCAGGTAGCCCGGCACGCGCGCGCACAGGAATCGCTTGGCGTCCACGTGCAACCGGATCGGTTCCAGCGTGGCCGGGCCGAACAGCGCGCGCAGGAACGGCAGGCAGCGGTACTGGTGCAGGTCGTCCAGGCCCTGCTGCGTCGGCGTGCCGCCGAAGTCGTGCAGCAGGTGGCCCAGGTCGTGCAGCAGGGCGGCGGCGATCAGCGCGCTGTCCGCCCCCTCCTGCTCGGCCAGGTGCGCCGACTGCAGCGCATGTTCGAGCTGCGTGACCGGCTCGCCGTCGTACTGCGCGTGGCCCTTGGTTTCGAAGAGGCCGACGATGTCGGGGATGCTGAGGCTCATGGTTACCAGGGCAGCGAGTAGGTCTTGGTGTTGGTGAAGCTCTTCATCGCCTCGAGCACGCCTTCCTTGTAGCCCAGGCCCGAGTCCTTGATGCCGCCGAAAGGCGTGAGCTCCAGGCGGTAACCCGGCACCTCGCGCACATTGACACTGCCCACGTTCAGCTCGCGGATGAAGCGCGTGATGTAGTCCAGCCGGTTGGTGCAGATCGAGGACGACAGGCCGTAGGCCGTGCCGTTGGAGATGCCGATCGCCTCGTCGATGTTCTTGAAGCGGATCACCGGCGACACGGGGCCGAAGGTCTCGTGCTTGGCGACGGTCATCTCGGGGTCGACGTGGTCGAGCACGGTGGGCGAGTACAGCGCGCCGCGGCGTTCGTTGCCGTACAGGAGCTTGGCGCCGGCCGCGATGGCTTCGTTGACGACGGCTTCGAACTGCTTCGCAGCCGCTTCGTCGATCACGGTGCCCATGTCGGTGTCGGGGTCCATCGGGTCGCCGTACTTCAGCGCTTTGGTCTTCTGCACCAGCAGCTCGACGAAGCGATCGGCGACAGCTTCGTGCACCAGCATGCGCTTCACGGCCGTGCAGCGCTGCCCCGAGTTCTTGTACGACCCGTTGGCAGCCAGCGTGGCCGCCTCCTCGATGTCCGCGTCTTCCATCACGATGATCGGGTCGTTGCCACCCAGCTCCAGGATCTGGCGCTTGTAGGTGGCCTTGCCCGCGATGTACTTGCCGATGGGCACGCCGCCGGTGAAGGTGACGAGGTCGACGTCGGCATTGGTCAGCAGCTCGTCGGCGATCTCCTTCGGGTCGCCCGTGAGCACCGACAGCATCTGAGGCGGCAGGCCCGCCTCGTACAGGATGTCGGCCAGCAGGAAGGCCGTGAGTGGCGTCTTCTCGCTGGGCTTGAGCACGATGCGGTTGTTGGTCGCGATGGCCGGCGCCACCTTGTGGATCACCTGGTTCAGCGGGTGGTTGAACGGCGTGATGGCGGTGATGGCGCCCAGCAGCGGCTCGCGCATCGTGTAGACCTTGCGGCTCTTGCCGTGGTGCGTGAGGTCGCAGGAGAACACCTGGCCGTCGTCCACCAGCGCCTGGTTGGCGGCGAACAGCAGCACGTCGGAGGCGCGGCCCACTTCGTACAGCGAGTCCTTGCGCGACAGGCCCGACTCGAGCGTGATGGTGCGCGACATCTCATCGAGGCGCGAGGCGATGATCTCGCCGGCGCGCATGAGGATCTTGTAGCGCTCGTAGCGCGTGAGCGTGGGCTTGTAGTCGCGGGCGATGCGCAGGGCATGGCGCACGTCGTCCAGCGTGGCCTTGGGCACGGTGGCGATCACCTCGCCGGTGTACGGGTAGGTGACCTCGATGGTGCGGTCGCGGTGGACTTTCTCGCCCGCGATGCGCAACGCTTCGCGGTGGACGGTGCCTGGCTTCAGGATGGCTTGGCTCATGAGTGCTTGCTCCGTGTGGCTTCAGCGTGCGTGGTTCAGGGCGAGGTCGAGCGCATCGAAGTTGCGCAGCCGGCGCCCGGGGGCAATGCCTTCGACCGGGCGGTTGCAGATCAGCGGCACCTTCTGCTCCGACACCCCGCCGTGCGAGCGCAGCGGCACTTCGAGCGCCGAGAGGTCATGGCGGCTGGCGGCGGTGCCGATGACGGTGCTCTGCTCGCTCACCACCACGATGTCGCCGATGCGGTCCGGCGGCAGCTCGAAGCGCTTGGCGGCTTCGGCGCGCGAGAGCACGAGCTCCATGCCCGGAATGCCCTTGATGCGTTCGATCCAGCCCGGCACGCTGGCTTCGTCGGGTGCGTACACCGTGGCGAAGGAGCCGAGCGCTCCGTGGTGCACCACGTAGGGGTCGGTGATCGGCAGGATCACGCGGGCCTTTTCGGCGCCGTACCAGCCGTCGAGCACGTCCTGCAGGTAGATGACGTTGGGCGAGCCGTCGGCACCATGCTTGTCGTTCATGCCGTGGTCGGCCGTGAGCACGATGGTCGCGCCCAGCGCATCGAGTTGCGCGAGGTAGCCGTCCATCATCTTGTAGAAGGCGTTGGCGGCGGGGCTGCCTGGCGCGGCCTTGTGCTGCACGTAGTCGGTGGTCGACAGGTACATCAGGTCGGGGCGGCGCGATTCCATGAGCTTCACGCCGGCGGCAAACACGAACTCCGAGAGTTCGGCGCTGTAGACCGAAGGCACCGGCATGCCGACCATGTCGAGCACGTTGTCGATGCCGTTTTCTTCCATCGTCACCTGGTCCGACTTCTCGGACGAGAAGCAGATGCCCTTCATCTTGTGGCCCAGCAGCTTGCGCAGCTTGTCCTTGGCCGTGACCACCGCGAGCTTGGCGCCCGCATCGGCAAACGCAGCCAGCACGGTGCCGGCGCGCAGGTACTTGGGGTCGTTCATCATCACTTCCTGCCCCAGCTCGCGGTCGAAGAAGTAGTTGCCGCAGATGCCGTGCACCGCGGGCGGCGCGCCGGTCACGATCGACAGGTTGTTGGGGTTGGTGAACGAGGGCACGACGCAGTCGGCGAGCAGATCGGCACCGTCCTTGCGCATGCGGGCGATGTAGGGCGCCACACCGGCTTCGATGGCCGCGTCGAGGTACGCCGGCTCGCAGCCGTCCACGCACACGACCACGATCGGACGCGCCATCCAGCGATAGCTCCTGGCATTGACTTCAAGTGTCTCCGGTGTCATTTCAGACTTCCTTTTGGGGTGGGTGGTTCGGGGTAGCGGTGGTGTTGCTGGAAGTGGCCGCATCGGCGTCGATGCGGCCGAAGGCCTTGTGCATGCGTGCGCGGCTGCCGGCCACGTGTTCGCGCAGCGCGCGCCCTGCCGTGTCGGGGTTGCCGCTGGCAATGGCGTCGACGATGTGGCTGTGCTCGTCGGCCGAGACCCGCAGGCCGCCGCCGCTGTCGAGCGCGCGCATTCTGAAAAGGTGCAGCTCCTTGACGAGCCGCTTGTAGGTTTCGGTGAGCTTCTTGCTGCCGGCGGTGTCGAGCAGGATCTCGTGGAACTGCAGGTTGAGCTGCGCGTACTGCTCCACGTCCTGCGCCTGGGCCGCCGAGCGCATGGCGTCGACCATGGCGCGCAGGCGCTCCACCGCGTCGGGCTGGATGGCCAGCGCCACGCGCCGGCCGATGATTTCTTCCAGCGCCTCGCGCAGTTCGTAGATCTCGTCGGCCTCCTCGAACGCGATCTCGCGCACGAAGACGCCGCGGTTCTTCTCGTTGCGCACGAGGCCCGCCTCTTCCAGTGCGCGCAGCGCCTCGCGGATCGGCCCGCGGCTGGTGTTGAAGCGCTGCGAGAGCTCGCTCTCGTTGATGCGGCTGCCCACGGGGAGCTCGCCCGTCATGATCAAACGCTCGATTTCTTCCTGCATCAGCATCGGCAGCGAGCTGGACTGGAGGAACGCGAGGGCGGCGGAGTGATTGCTGGTGACCATGGGGCGTATTTTCCCGAAGGATCGTCAACTGTCAACAATTTTTTATTGACAGTCATCAATCAGCAACCTACATTGCAAACACCGGATGGCGTTGCCCACCCTCGCGCCGGCGCCAGCCCTCACCCTTCTTCAGTGACAGCCAGCCTTTCAGGAGAAACAGATGACGATGAAACAAAGCACGCGCCGTCTCACGGCCGCCCTGTGTGTTGCGGCCCTCGGCCTCGTGTCCGGCAGTGCGTGGGCGCAAAAAACGCCGCTCCTGGTCTACACGGCGCTCGAGACCGACGCCATGAAGCTCTACAAGGACGCGTTCGAGAAGGCCAACCCCGACATCGAGGTGAAGTGGGTGCGCGACTCCACCGGCATCGTCACCGCCAAGCTGCTGGCCGAAAAAGCCAACCCGCAGGCCGACGTGGTGGCCGGCCTGGCCGCCAGCAGCCTGGCGCTGCTGCAGCAGGAAGGCATGCTGCTTCCTTATGAGCCCAAGGGCTTCAAGGAGCTGAACCCCGCGTACTCCGACGCCGCGCGCCCGCCCGCCTGGGTCGGCATGGACGTGTGGGCCGCCACCATCTGCTTCAACACGGTCGAGGCCAAGAAGCTCGGCCTGCCCAAGCCCGAGAGCTGGAAGGACCTGACCAAGCCCGTCTACAAGGGCACGATCTCGATGCCGCACCCCGCCTCCAGCGGCACGGGCTACCTCGACGTGTCGTACTGGCTGCAGAACATGGGCGACGCCGAAGGCTGGAAGTACATGGACGCGCTGCACCAGAACATCGCGCAGTACGTGCACTCGGGCTCCAAGCCCTGCAAGCAGGCGGGCGCGGGCGAGTTCCCCATCGGCATCTCGTTCGAGTTCCGCGCGCACCAGGTGAAGAAATCGGGCGCGCCGGTCGACCTGATCTTTCCGAAGGAAGGCCTGGGCTGGGACATCGAGGCCACCAGCCTCATGAAGACCAGCACGAAGCTGGCGCAAGGCAAGCGCTTTGCCGACTGGATGGCGAGCAAGGAAGCCAACCAGATCAGCGCGCGCTGGTGGGCCGTGGTGGCCTACCCGGGCGTGGTCTCCAAGCTGGAAGGCATTCCGGACAACTACGAGAAGCTGCTGGCCAAGAACGACCTGAACTGGGCCGCCAAGAACCGCGAACGCATCCTCGCGGAGTGGAGCAAGCGCTACGAAGGCAAGGCCGAACCCAAGTAAGCCCGACGGCATCCCCCGGTTTTCAATTCAAGGGTGCCGCCGCAGCTGGTGACGCCCTCCAACGACGAGTGCGAAAAATGGACATGACCGACACCCGCTTCATCGCCAGCCAGTTGACTCCCACCTCGGCCCCGCCCGCGGCCCTCGAGATCGTCGGTGTTCGCAAGGACTTCGAGACCTTCAGCGCGCTGCGCGACGTGCACCTGCGCGTGAACCCGGGCGAGATGCTGTGCTTTCTCGGCCCCTCGGGCTGCGGCAAGACCACGCTGCTGCGCATCATCGCGGGCCTGGAGACGCAGACCGCCGGACAGATCCTGCAGAACGGCAAGGACGTCTCGTGGCTCTCGCCGGACAAGCGCGACTACGGCATCGTGTTCCAGTCGTACGCGCTCTTTCCCAACCTGTCGATCGCCGAGAACGTGGGCTACGGCCTCGTCAACAGCCGCGCGAAGCGGGGCGAGATCAAGGCACGCGTCGACGAGCTGCTGAAGCTGGTCGGCCTGCCGACCTCGGGCGCCAAGTACCCGAGCCAGCTCTCGGGCGGCCAGCAACAGCGCGTGGCCCTGGCCCGCGCGCTCGCCACGCGGCCCGGCCTGCTGCTGCTGGACGAGCCGCTGTCGGCGCTCGACGCGCTCGAGCGGATCCGCCTGCGCGGCGAGATCCGCCGGCTGCAGAAGCAGGTCGGCATCACGACCATCATGGTCACGCACGACCAGGAAGAAGCGCTGTCGATGGCCGATCGCATCGTGGTGATGAACCACGGCGTGATCGAGCAGGTCGGCACGCCGATGGAAATCTACGAGCAGCCGGCCACGCCCTTCGTGGCCGACTTCGTGGGCAAGGTCAATGTGCTGCGCGCGATGGCGCTGGGCAACCAGCGCTTCCAGGTCGGCGACATGGAACTGCAGTGCGACGCCTGCGACGGCGCCTTCGAGCCCGGCGACGCGGTCAACCTCTACCTGCGGCCCGAAGACCGCGCGGTGGAGCACCTGCGCGAGGACACGCCCAACCGCCTGCAGGCCAAGGTCACGAAGGTCGAGTTCCTGGGCGGCCTGTGCATTGCCGAAGTGACGGCCGACGCACTGCACGGCCAGACACTGGGCCTGCACTTCTCGCTGAACCAGCTGCACGACCTGGACATCCGCGAGGGCAACACGATCGACATCGCCCTGCGTGCCAACCGCATCCGCGCCTTTGCCGCGCGCACCGCCAAGCCATGAACACGCTGGCACATCCCCGCCCCGTGCTCGCTGCACGCCCCGCCCTGCGCTGGAGCCGCGACGAGACCATCGCGCGCGCCATCCTGTTCGTGGTGATGGCGATGCTGTTCGTGTTCCTCATCGCGCCGCTGCTGACCATCCTGGCCCACGCGGTGCAGGACAAGAACGGCCGATTCGTCGGCCTGGCCCACTTCATCACCTACTTCCAGACGCCGAGCCTGCTGCGCGCGGCCTGGAATTCGGTGTGGGTGTCGGCCGCGGTGGTGATGATCTCGGTGCCCACGGCCTTCGTGTTCGCCTACGCGCTCACGCGCAGCCGCATGCCGGCGCCGCTGAAGGCGGTGTTCCGCCTCATCGCGCTCATTCCGCTGCTCGCGCCCTCGCTGCTGTCGGCCATCTCGTTCGTGCAGTGGTTCGGCAACCAGGGCGCGCTCAAGTTCCTGCTGGGCGGCGCCTCGATCTACGGCGCGCCCGGGATCATCCTGGCCGAGGTCTACAACACCTTCCCGCATGCGCTGATGATCCTGGTCACCGCGCTGTCGCTGGCCGACGGCCGGCTGTACGAGGCGGCCACCGCCCTGCGCACGCGGCCCCTGCGCCAGTTCATGACGATCACCCTGCCCTCGTGCAAGTACGGCCTGATCAGCGCGGCCACCGTGGTCTTCACCTACGTGGTGAGCGACTTCGGCGCGCCCAAGGTCATCGGCGGCAACTTCAACGTGCTGTCGGTCGACGTGTTCAAGCAGGTGGTGGGCCAGCACAACTTCTCCATCGGTGCGGTGGTGGGCATGCTGCTGCTCATTCCGTCGATCATTTCCTTCGTGATCGACTACGTGGTGCGGCGCAAGCTGAAGGCGCAGCTCACGGCCCGCTCGGTGCCCTACACGCCCAAGCCCCGCAAGCTGGCCGATGCGCTGCTCACGCTGTTCTGCACCGTGGTCTGCAGCCTGCTGCTGGCCACCATCGGCATGGCGATCTACACCTCGGCGATCTCGCTGTGGCCCTACGACCTGTCGTTCACGCTCAAGCACTACCACTTCGTGCTGGTGGAAAGCGACATGGCCGCCGCCTACGGCAACAGCCTGCTGGTGGCCATGGTCACCGCGGTGGCGGGCTCGCTCATCGTGTTCGTGGGCGCCTACCTGATCGAGAAGACGCGCAACCTGGGCCTCATGCGCAAGGGCATGCACCTGATGGCGGTGCTGTCGATGGCGGTGCCGGGCCTGGTGCTGGGCCTGGGCTACGTGATGTTCTTCAACCATCCGTCCAACCCGCTGAACTTTTTGTACCAGACGATGGCGATCCTGGTCATCTCGATGGTGGTGCACTACTACACCTCGAGCCACCTCACGGCGGTGACGGCGCTCAAGCAGATCGACAACGAGTTCGAGGCCGTGTCGGCGTCGCTCAAGGTGCCGTTCTTCAAGACCTTCCTGCGCGTGACGGTGCCGGTGTGCCTGCCGGCCATCCTGGACATCGGGCGCTACTTCTTCGTGGTGTCGATGGCCAGCCTGTCGTGCGCCATCTTCCTGTACACGCCGGAGACCATCCTCGCGTCGGTCGCGATCATGCACCTGGACGACGCCGGCGACATCGGCCCGGCCGCCGCGCTGGCCAGCCTGATCGTCGTCACCTCGACGCTGGTGTGCATCGCCTACGCACTGCTCACGCGCGTGCTGCTCGCACGCACGCAGGCCTGGCGCAACCTCGGCCGCGGCTGAACGACCTCCTCACCTTTCGCCCCTCATTCCCTTTCCCTGCCTGGAGACACCATGAGTCAAGCCGCCCACCCCATCCTGCTCACGCCCGGCCCCCTGACCACCTCGGACCGCACCCGCCAAGCGATGCTGCGCGACTGGGGTTCATGGGACGCCGACTTCAACCAGATCACGGCGCGCATCCGCAAGGAAGTGCTCAATATCGTGCACGGCACGGGCACGCACGAATGCGTTCCGTTGCAAGGCAGCGGCACCTTCTCGGTCGAAGCGGCCATCGGCACGATCGTGCCGCGCAACGGCCACGTGCTGGTGCCGAGCAACGGCGCCTACTGCCAGCGCCTGGCCAAGATCTGCAAGGTGCTGGGCCGCAAGCTCACCACCATCGACTACACCGAAGAGAAGCAGGTCTCGCCCGCCGACGTCGACCGCGCGCTCGCGGCCGACCCGTCCATCACGCACGTCGCGGTGGTGCACTGCGAAACCGGCGCCGGCGTGCTCAACCCGCTGCACGAGATCGCGCTGGTGGTCGCCAAGCACGGACGCGGCCTGATCATCGATGCCATGAGCTCCTTCGGCGCGCTGGAGATCGACGCGCGCAAGACGCCCTTCGACGCCGTGGTCGCCGCCTCGGGCAAGTGCCTCGAAGGCGTGCCGGGCATGGGCTTCGTGGTCATCAAGCGCAGCACGCTGGAAAAGTGCGAAGGCAACTGCCACTCGCTGAGCATGGACCTGTACGACCAGTGGGTCTACATGGAAAAGACCACGCAGTGGCGCTTCACGCCGCCCACGCACGTGGTGGCCGCGCTCGACACCGCCATCGCGCAGTACATCGAGGAAGGCGGCCTGCCCGCGCGCGGCGGGCGCTACACGCGCAACTGCAAGGCGCTGGTCGACGGCCTTGCCACGCTGGGCTTTCGGCCTTTTCTCGACCCGGCCATCCAGGCCCCGATCATCGTCACCTTCCATGCGCCGGACGATGCCAACTACAACTTCAAGACCTTCTACCAGGAGGTGAAGAAGCGCGGCTACATCCTCTACCCCGGCAAGCTGACGCAGGTCGAGACCTTCCGCGTGGGTTGCATGGGGCACTTCGGCGACGCAGGCATCCCGGGCGCGGTGGCGGCCATTGCCGACACGCTGAAAGCCATGGGCATCCGGCAGGTGACGGCGGCCGTCGCGGCCTGAAGAAGCTCTGAGCAGACCGGCGCATTGCAGCGCCGGTCCTACAACGCGGGGGTGATGCGCTTCGCATAATGCCCCGCATGACGGTTCTGCGCAGCGACATCCCTGCCCGCCTGGACCGCCTGCCGTGGTCGCGCTGGCATTGGCGCGTGGTGATCGCGCTGGGCGTGGCCTGGATCCTCGACGGCCTCGAGGTCACGCTGGTGGGCTCCATCGGCGCGGTGCTGGAGCGGCCCGACACGCTCGGGCTCACGGCCGCAGAAATCGGCTGGTCGGGCTCGATCTACATCGCGGGCGCGGTGATCGGCGCGCTGGTCTTCGGCCGGCTCACCGACCGGCTCGGGCGCAAGAAACTCTTCCTGCTCACGCTCGTGGTCTACACGCTGGGCACGCTGGCCACGGCCTTCTCTCCCAACTTCGCCTTCTTCGCGCTGTGCCGCTTCGTCACGGGGCTGGGCATCGGCGGCGAGTACGCGGCCATCAATTCGGCCATCGACGAACTCATTCCGGCGCGCGTGCGCGGGCGCGTCAACCTCGCGATCAACGGCAGCTTCTGGATCGGTGCGGCGCTCGGTGCGGCGCTGAGCCTCGTGCTGCTCGATGCGCGCGTGATCGGCCCCGTGTGGGGCTGGCGCGCGGGCTTCGCGCTGGGCGCGGTGCTGGCGGTAGCCATCCTGCTGGTGCGGCGCCATGTGCCCGAGAGCCCGCGCTGGCTCATCGCGCACGGACGCGCGGATGAGGCCGAGCGCATCGTCGCGGGCATCGAGGCCGAGGTGGCGGCGCAGCACGGGCCACTGCCCGCCGCGCACGGCCACGTGATGTACACCGCCGCGCGCCCCAACAGCCCGTCGATGCGCGAAGTGGCGCGCGTGCTGCTGCGGCGCTACCCGGCGCGCAGCGTGGTGGCGACGGCGCTGATGGTGTCGCTGGCCTTCTTCTACAACGCGATCTTCTTCACCTACGCGCTGGTGCTCACGCGCTTCTACGGCGTGGCCGAAGGCCGCGTGGCGCTGTACATCTTTCCGTTCGCACTGGGCAACGTGCTCGGGCCGCTGCTGCTGGGCCCGCTGTTCGACAGCGTGGGCCGGCGCCGGATGATCGCGCTGACCTATGTGCTGGCCGGCGTGGGCCTGGCGCTCACGGGCTGGGCCTTCATGCAAGGCTGGCTCGACGCGCGCAGCCAGGCGCTGTGCTGGTCGGCGGTGTTCTTTCTTGCGTCGGCGGCGGCCAGCTCGGCCTACCTGACCGTGAGCGAGGTGTTCCCGCTGGAGATGCGCGCCATGGCCATCGCGATCTTCTATGCCATCGGCATGGGCGCGGGCGGCTTCGCGGCGCCGGTGCTGTTCGGGATGCTGATCGAGACCGGCAGCCGCGGCGCGGTGATGGTGGGCTATGTCATCGGCGCCGTGCTGGTCATCGTCGCGGGGCTGCTGGCGTTGCGCTACGCAGCCGATGCGGAGCGCAAGCCGCTGGAGGAAGTGGCGCCGCCGCTGTCGTCGGAAGCCGGCGGCGAGCGGCCCTGAAGGCGGCTACAGCGCGCAGGTGCGAAAGCCGAAGAAGCCGTCGTCGCTGTCGGGCAGCGCAAAGCCACGGCGACGCGGCGAGCGCAGGCGCGCGCGGGTCGCGAACGAGGCGCCGCGCAGCACACGCGCCCGGCCGAAGGCGGCCACCGGGTCGAACTCGCCGCCGGCGCTCCACGGATCGGCCCTGAAGCCCGGCCAGGGCTGCAGCGTGCCCGCCGTCCACTCGTGCACGTCGGCCCAGCGAAAGCCCCGCCGTGCGGCCGTGTGGGCGGCGATTTCCCATTCGACCTCGGTCGCGATGCGCCGACCGGCCCAGCGCGCCCAGGCGTCGGCCTCCCACCAGCTCAGGTGCACGGCGCTGTGGTGCCCGGCCGCGCGCACGGTGACGCCGAAGCGCTGCTGCAGCACCGAGCCGCCCGTGCCGTTGCGCGACACGCCGATCTGCTCCACGTGGCGCGGCCCGCGCCGGCCTTCGGTCTGTGCGGCGAGCCAGCGCCAGCCGTCGCTGTGCCACAGCTCCTCGCGGTCGTAGCCGCCGTCGTCGACGAACTCGATGTACTGGTCCCAGGTGACGGGCTGGGCGTCGATCTCGAACTCGGGCACGTCGACGCGGTGCGCCGCGCCCTCTTGCGCGAACAGGAAGCCGCTGTGCTCGGGCAGGCCGAGCTCCCAGCGCGTGGCCGGCAGCAGCAGCGGCTCGCGCGTGACGGCGGTGGGCGGCTGCTCGATGTTCAGCGGCAGGCCCAGCGTCTGCGCCAGCACCACGAGCTGCTCGCCGCGCAGGTCTTCATGGAAGAGCGCGAGCCGGTAGAAGTACAGGCCCGCATCGGTCTCAGCGGCGTTCTCGAGCAGCTCGAGCGTGCTTTCGAGGGTTTCGAGCAGGTAGGCCTTGGTCTGGCCCAGGCCCGGCAGGTCGGGCGACCAGCAGCGATCGGCCGCGCCCTGGGCGGGGTTCCACCAGTCGTCGGCGTCGGGGTCGATGGCGGCCAGCCGCGTGGGGCGCACGGGGCAGTCGATGCCGAAGGCGCGCTGGGTGTTGCGCCCGATCCACCATTCGGCGAACCAGCCGATGTGGCCCGCCAGCCAGACCGGCGGCACCACGCCCGGCTGCGGCGGCACGCGCATGGCTTCGCCCAGCGCCTGCTCGAACAGGGACAGCAAGTGCAGCGTGTGGTTGCGCGCATCGATGAGGGCCAGCGAGAGCAGGTCGCGGCCGGCGCGGCGCATGTCGGGGGAGTCGATCGACAGGGGCGGGCTCGCCGCACCGAAGGGCGTCGAAGGCGGCGGGCTCGAAGACATGGGCCATTATGGCGACCGCCCGACAGGCCCTCTGGCGACGCGGATTCCGGGTAAACCCGAGTTTGTGTCAAGGCAATACTAAGGTTCACCGAGATACCATTGCGGGCTTTGCGCGCAGCCCCCACCAGGGGCCGGCGCTTCACCTTGGGCTTCGCGGGAGACACCCCTTGTCTGTATTCCTCAAATTCGCGGCCGTCATGGACTGGGTCAGCGAAAAACTCGGCAAATTTGCCGGCTATGCGGTTCTGGCCGCGTCGCTCATCTCGGCCGCCAACGCCTTCGTCCGGTACGGCTTCGACTTCAGCAACAACGCCTTCCTCGAGATCCAGTGGTACCTGTTCGCCGCCACCGTGATGCTCGGTGCGCCGGTGGTGCTGCGCTTCAACGAGCATGTGCGCGTGGACATCATCTACGGCAAGCTCAAGGGCCACGGGCCGGTGTATGTCGACCTGTTCGGCCTGACCTTCTTCCTGCTGCCGGTGATGGGCCTGCTGACCTACCTCACCTGGCCGTTCTTCTGGAACACCTGGGTGTCGGGCGAGATGTCGGGCAACATCGGCGGGCTGATCCGCTGGCCCGCCGCGCTGCTGATGCCCGTGGGTTTCTGCACGATGTTCCTGCAAGGTGTCGCCGAGATCATCAAGCGCATCGCCTACCTGCGCGGACTGATCGAGATGAACACGCACTACGAGAAGCCGGTGCAGTGATGGCGTTCGTCGCGCTTCGCCAGACCGCCCCGACCTTTCCCGCACAGCAGGACACGTAGACATCATGCACATGGAAAATTTCGCCCCGATCATGTTCGCGGGGCTCGTGGTGATCATGCTGATCGGGTTTCCGGTCGCGTTTTCGCTCTCGGCCCTCGGCCTGATCTGCGGCTTCTTCGCCATCGAGATGGGCTGGTTCCCGGCCGGCTTCATGGCCAACCTGCCGCTCAACGTGTTCGGCATTTTGTCGAACGAGACGCTGCTGGCCATTCCGTTCTTCACGCTCATGGGGGCGGTGTTAGAGAAATGCGGGCTCGCCGAGGACATGCTCGACTCGATGGGCCAGCTCTTCGGCCCGATCCGCGGCGGCCTGGGCTACTCGGTGATCATCGTGGGCTTCATCCTCGGCGCCATCACCGGCACGGTGGCCGGCCAGGTGATCGCGATGGCGATGATCTCGCTGCCGGTCATGATGCGCTACGGCTACAACATGCGTTACTCGACCGGCGTGCTCGCCGCCTCGGGAACCATCACGCAGCTGGTGCCGCCCTCGCTGGTGCTGATCGTCATGGCCGACCAGCTCGGCACCGACGTCGGCCAGATGTACAAGGGCGCCTGGGGTCCGTCGATCCTGCAGGTGGTGATCTTCGCGATCTACACCTTCCTGGTCTCGCGCATCCGCCCGCACTACGTGCCCGGCCTGCCCGCCACGGCGCGCACGCTGCACGGCTGGGCGCTGTGGGGCAAGTGCCTGCGCGGCATCATCCCCTCGGCCATCCTGATCTTCGCGGTGCTCGGTTCGATGGGCGGCCTGCCCTTCATGGACAAGGCCATCGCCACGCCGACCGAGGCCGGCGCGATGGGCGCGGTGGGCGCGCTGGTGCTGGCGCTCATTCACCGGCGCCTGAACTGGGCGCTGATGAAGGACGCGATGGAAGGCACCATGCGCCTCACGGCGATGGTGGTGTTCATCCTGATCGGCTCGCGCGTGTTCTCGCTGGTGTTCCAGGGCGTGGACGGCGCCAAATGGATCGAGCACATGCTCTCGGGCCTGCCGGGCGGCCAGATCGGCTTCCTGATCGCGGTCAACATCTTCGTGTTCTTCCTGGCGTTCTTCCTCGACTTCTTCGAGATCGCCTTCATCATCCTGCCGCTGCTGGGCCCCGTGGCTCACAAGCTGGGCATCGACATGGTGTGGTTCGGCGTGCTGCTGTGCGTGAACATGCAGACCTCGTTCATGCACCCGCCCTTCGGCTTTGCGCTGTTCTACTTGCGGGGCATCGCCGACACCCTGTTCAAGAACGGGGCGCTGCCCAAGAAGGTGGAGTCGCGCGACATCTACCTGGGCGCCGTGCCCTGGGTCGTGATGCAGCTGCTGCTGGTGGCCATCGTGATCTTCTTCCCGCAGACGGTGACCGTGTTCCTCGAGAAGGAAAAGGTCGTCGACATCGACAAGGTCAACCTCGACATGCCGGTCGACCCGAACGCGCCGCCCGCCACCGACAACGGCGTGAACATGGAAGACCCGTTCGGCAACCAGAAGACGCCCGAGGAAACGCCGGCGCCGGCAGCCCCGGCGGCGGGCGAAGCTTCCAAGCCGTGAGCGACGCCCGCCCCGGCGACGCCCCGAACGACCACCCCGCGACGACCGAAGGCGGCCCGCTCGAAAGCGCCGCCTTCCCGCCGCTGCTGCGCACGCTGGCGGTGGTGCTGGTGGTCGATCTCTTCGCCTTCGCGCTGTGGAGCCTGCCGTCGCTGCGCACCACCAGCTGGTCGGCCACCAGCCTGTTCGTCTTCGGCGTGGCGGGCCTGTGCGTGATCTGGGTCGGCTACTGGATCGTCTACAGCCGCACCCGCCTCGAAGGCGACGTGCTGACGCAGACCTGGCTGTGGAACAAGCGCGTGAGTGCGCAGGACGTGGCGCAGCTCAAGCTGGTGCACATCCGCATGCTCGAGCGCGTGATCGCACCGCGCCTGCTGGTGCGCCGGCGCTTCGGCGGCATCACCTGGTTCCATGCCTACGACCCGCAGGTGCTGATCGCGTTCGGCGAGCAGGTGGCGATGCGCACGCTGCCCTCCGCGCCACCGCCCTCCCCCGAACCCGACCCCGCGTCCAAATGAAAAAAGCCCCGCCGAAACCGGCGGGGCTTTTTACTTGTGAGGTGCGAAGCGCCGGGTTGCGGCGCCGCGTGCCTTACAGCTTCTGCTGTTGCATGAAGCGGTCGAAGGTGCCTTCGGTGTAGCGGAACCAGGCGTTCTGGTCGGCCAGGAACTTGGACCAGTCGCTGTAGATCTTCTTCCACTCGGGGTTGCTGTTGTTCAGGTCCGAGTAGATCTGCTGGGCCGACTTGAAGGCGGCGTTCATCACGTCCTGCGAGAACGGACGCAGCTTGGTGCCCGAGCCCACGAGCTGCTTGAGCGCGATCGGGTTCTTGGCGTCGTACTTGGCCGTCATCGTGATGTTGGCGTGCGCGGCAGCCGCTTCGACCACGGCCTTGAAATCGGCCGACAGGCTTTCCCATGCCTTGGTGTTGATGTAGAAGTCGAGCTCGGGGCCGCCTTCCCACCAGCCGGGGTAGTAGTAGAACGGGGCGATCTTGTTGAAGCCCAGCTTCTGGTCGTCGTACGGGCCGACCCATTCCAGGCCGTCGAGCGTGCCCTTTTCGAGCGCGGGGTACAGGTCGGCGCCGGGGATCGATTGCGGGATCACGCCGAAGGGCTCGAGCACCTTGCCAGCGAACGGGTTGGTGCGGAACTTCAAGCCCTTCAGGTCGGCGACCGACTTGATTTCCTTGCGGAACCAGCCGCCCATCTGCGCGCCCGTGTTGCCGCCCGGCAGGTTGATGATGTTGTACTTGGCGTAGAAGGCGCGCATCAGCTTCAGGCCGTTGCCTTCGTACATCCAGGCGTTCTGCTGGCGGGTGTTCATGCCGAAGGGCACGGCGCAACCCAGGCAGAAGGTCGGGTCCTTGCCGTAGAAGTAGTAAGGCGCCGTGTGCGCCATTTCGACCGCGCCGCTCTGGATGCCGTCGACCACGCCGAAGGCGGGCATCAGCTCGCCGCCCGCGTGCACGGAGATCTGGAACTTGCCGCCCGTCATGTCGCTCACGCTCTTCGAGAACACCTCGGCGGTGCCGAAGATGGTGTCCAGCGACTTGGGAAAGCTCGATGCGAGACGCCAGCGAACGGTGGCTTGCGCGTGAACCGCGGGCGCGATGCCGGCAGCCAGAACGCCCGCGATGCCGGCGTTTTTGATGAGGGAACGACGATCCATTGAATTCACTCCGAGTGCTTTGGAAAAAACAAAACGCGGCTTGTGACCGCGTCAGGGACTTTTGTGAGTCCTTTTGATTGTAAAAACGCGCTTACAGGTGGCCGGCGGGGGTTTACCCTGCGACCTCTTGTCAAACGAAGCGTTTCTTGATCGCGGCGGCAATGCCGTCGGCATCGAGGCTGATCGATGCGAGCAGCTTGGCCGGATCGCCGTGCTCGATGAAGCGGTCGGGCAGGCCCAGTTGCAGCACCGGCTTCTGCACGCCCGCGGCCTGCAGGGCCTCGACCACCGCACTGCCCGCGCCGCCCATGATGGCGCCCTCTTCGAGCGTGACGAGCGCGTCGTGCGTGCCCGCCACCTGCAGCAGCAACTCGACGTCGAGCGGCTTGGCCCAGCGCATGTTGACCACGGTGGCATCGAGCGACTCGGCCGCCGTGAGCGCCGGGTACAGCAAGGTGCCGAACGCGAGGATGGCGATACGCTGGCCTTCGCGGCGGACCTCGCCCTTGCCGAAGGGCAGCGCGTCGAGCGTGAGGTGCGGCGTGGTGCCGGCGCCCGCACCGCGCGGGTAGCGCACGGCCACCGGGTGGTTCTGTTCGTAGGCGCTCGTCAGCAGCTGGCGGCACTCGCGCTCGTCGGCCGGGCAGGCGATGCTCATGTTGGGAACGCAGCGCAGGAACGGGATGTCGTACGCGCCCGCGTGCGTGGCACCGTCGGCGCCCACGAGGCCCGCGCGATCGAGCGCGAACACCACGGGCAGGTTCTGGATCGCCACGTCGTGGATCAGCTGGTCGTAGGCGCGCTGCAGGAAGGTCGAGTAGATCGCGACCACGGGCTTGAGGCCCTCGCAGGCCAGGCCGGCCGCGAAGGTGACCGCGTGCTGCTCGGCGATGCCGACGTCGTAGTAGCGGTCGGGAAAGCGCTTCTCGAACTCCACGAGCCCCGAGCCTTCGCGCATCGCGGGCGTGATGCCCACGAGGCGGCCGTCGTGCGCGGCCGTGTCGCACAGCCACTGGCCGAAGACCTGCGTGAAGGTCTGCTTGGCCGCCGTGGTCGACTTGACCAGCCCGACCTGCGGATCGAATTTGCCCGGGCCGTGGTAGGCCACCGGGTCGGCCTCTGCGAGCTTGTAGCCCTGCCCTTTTTTCGTGACCACGTGCAGGAACTGCGGGCCGTCCAGGTGCTTGAGGTTCTCGAGCGTGGGCACCAGCGAGTCGATGTCGTGGCCGTCGATGGGCCCGACGTAGTTGAAGCCGAACTGCTCGAACAGCGTGGCCGGCACGACCATGCCCTTGGCATGCTGCTCCAGCCGCTTGGCCAGCTCGAACAACGGCGGCGCATTGCGCAGCACGCTCTTGCCGACGCTCTTGGCGGCGGCGTAGAAGTTGCCGCTCATGAGCTGCGCGAGGTAGCGGTTGAGCGCGCCCACCGGCGGGCTGATCGACATGTCGTTGTCGTTCAGGATGACCAGCAGCTTGCAGTCGCACACGCCCGCGTTGTTCAGCGCCTCGAAGGCCATGCCGGCCGTGAGCGCGCCGTCGCCGATGATGGCCACGGCATGGCGCTTCTCGCCCTTCTGCTTGGCGGCCATGGCCATGCCGAGCGCGGCCGAGATGCTGGTCGACGAGTGGGCGGTGCCGAAGGTGTCGTACTCGCTCTCGGTGCGCTGCGGAAAGCCCGAGATGCCGCCGAGCTGGCGCAGCGTGGGCATGCGCTCGCGCCGGCCCGTGAGGATCTTGTGCGGGTAGGTCTGGTGGCCCACGTCCCACACCAGCCGGTCGTGCGGCGTGTTGAACACATGGTGCAGCGCCACCGTCAGCTCGACCGTGCCGAGGTTGGAGCTCAGGTGGCCGCCGGTGCGCGAGACGTTGTCGAGCACGCAGGCGCGCACCTCGTCGGACAGCTGCTTGAGCTGGGCCCGGTCGTACTGGCGGATCGGCGAAGGGTCGTGGAGAGTTGGAAGCAGCGGAGCCATGGAGGTGGGTTCTTTGTTCTTCTCAGCGGTCGCGGTCGACCACCATGTGGGCCAGGGCGCGCAGTGCCGAGGTGTCCGCCAGGCCGCTCTTGTTCAGCGCGGCGATGGCGTCGGCGAGCAGCTGGCTCGCCTGCGCGCGCGCGCCGTCCAGGCCGAGCAGCGACACGTAGGTGGGCTTGTCGGCCGCGGCGTCCTTGCCGGCGGTCTTGCCCAGGGTTTGCGAGTCGGCGGTGACGTCGAGGATGTCGTCGACCACCTGGAACGCCAGGCCGATGGCGGCGCCGTAGTCGCGCAGCGCCGCCAGCGCGGCGGGCGACACGGAGCCGCAGGCGGCGCCCATCTCGACGCTGCCCTGCAGCAGCGCGCCGGTCTTCAGGCGGTGCATTTCGCGCAGCTGGGTTTCGTTCAGTGCGATGCCGACGCTGGCCAGGTCGATGGCCTGGCCGCCGGCCATGCCCTGGCTGCCGGCCGCGCGCGCCAGCAGGCGGCACAGCAGGGCCTGCATGGCCGCGGGCACCTCGTCGCCCTCGGGGGCGAGCAACTCGAAGGCCAGCGCCTGCAGCGCGTCGCCCGCGAGCAGCGCGTCGGCTTCGCCGAACTTCACGTGCACGGTAGGCTTGCCGCGGCGCAGCACGTCGTTGTCCATGCACGGCAGGTCGTCGTGCACCAGCGAATAGGCGTGGATGAGTTCGGTGGCGCAGGCCGCACGCAGCGCGGCGTGGGCGTTGCCGCCGACCGCTTCATTGGCCGCGAGCACCAGCAGCGGCCGCAGCCGCTTGCCGCCGTCGAGCACGGCATAGCGCATGGCGTCGCCCAGCAGCACCGGCGCATCGACGCCGACCCAGCGCGACAGCGCCGCTTCGACGGTGGCCAGGTGGGGCTCGGCCCAGCCGGCCAGCGTCTTCGCGTCCCAGGGGGTGGTGGCGGTGGAAGTCATCGGGACGGCGCTCATTCGGCCGTCCAGGGCTTGAGGCTGCCTGCGTCGAGCACCTTGATCTGGTCCTCGACCGCCTGCAGCTTGTCGCGGCAGAAACCGAGCAGTGCGGCGCCGCGCTGGTAGCTGCCCAGCAGCTGGTCCAGCGGCAACTGGCCCGATTCGAGTTCTGCAACCAGTTGTTCCAGTTCCTGGAGCCCGGCTTCGTAGCTGGCGGGCAGCGGCCCGGTGTCGGGCGTCGCCGCCGGGCTGGTCGTGGAAGGAGAAGGCACCTTGGGCATGCAACGAATCGTGGATGAAACGGAACATTTTAGGGCGGGGGCGCAACGAACCGCCGGGCAGCCCGCGCACGCGCGCGCGACCCTTTGCAACACCCTGTATGACGCCCGGCCATGCGAGGCAAAAACCCGGCGGGCGCAAAAATGCCCCCCGGGTACAATCCCCGCTTCCCCCGCCGGTCGCACCGGCACACCTCTTCGGGCCGTCACCCTTGCAGACGGCGCCTTCCGTTTTTTTCTTTTTTTCTCCCTGTGGGGAGCTTGGTCAGGTCCTCCATGTCTGATTTAAGTCTTCAACTGCAGCAGGCCGCGAGCCAACTTCCAGTTACCGCGTATTTCGACGAGGCCTTGTACGCCCGCGAAATGCAGAACCTTTTCGCGCGAGGGCCCCGCTACGTCGGGCACCGACTGGCCGTGCCCGAGCCGGGTGACTTCCACACCCTGCCGCAAGAACACCAGGGCCGCGCGCTGGTCCACACGCCCAAGGGCGTGGAGCTCATCTCGAACGTCTGCCGCCACCGCCAAGCCCTGATCCTGCAGGGCCGGGGCCAGCTCGACACCCAGACCGGCGGCAACATCGTCTGCCCGCTGCACCGCTGGACCTACGCCGCGAAAGATGCGCGCACCACCGGCACGCTGATCGGCGCCCCGCATTTCGACCAGGACCCGTGCCTCAACCTGCACAACTACCCGCTCACCGAATGGAACGGTCTTCTGTTCGAGAAGAACGCCGACGGCAGCGGCCGTGACGTGACGGCCGACATGGCGGGCCTGGGCCCGCAGGCCGACCTCGACTTCTCGGGCTACGCGCTCGACCGCGTCGAGCTGCACGAGTGCAACTACAACTGGAAGACCTTCATCGAGGTCTACCTCGAGGACTACCACGTCGGCCCGTTCCATCCCGGCCTGGGCAGCTTCGTCACCTGCGACGACCTGCGCTGGGAGTTCAAGCCCGAGTTCTCGGTGCAGACGGTGGGCGTGGCCAACCGCCTGGGCCGCGCGGGCAGCCCGGTCTACCAGAAGTGGCAGGAGCAGTTGCTCAAGTACCGCGACGGCAAGCCGCCGAAGTACGGCGCGATCTGGCTCACCTACTACCCGCACGTGATGATCGAGTGGTACCCGCACGTGCTCACCGTGTCGACGCTGCACCCGGTGAGCCCGACCAAGACGCTCAACATGGTCGAGTTCTTCTACCCCGAGGAAATCGTCGCCTTCGAGCGCGAGTTCGTCGAGGCCCAGCAGGCCGCCTACATGGAGACCTGCGTGGAGGACGACGAGATCGCCGAGCGCATGGACGCCGGCCGCCGCGCGCTCATGCTGCGCGGCGACAACGAGACCGGCCCCTACCAGAGCCCCATGGAAGACGGCATGCAGCAGTTCCACGAGTGGTACCGCAACGCGATGCAACAACCACGCGCCTGAACGCCGCCCCGCCCCGCACCCGCCGGGGCTTTCTTTTTTCTGATCTGGATTCAATCGATGCAAGCGCTGTGGATGGTGCTCGGGGCCTTTCTGTTCGCCACCATGAGCGTGGTCGTGAAGGTGGCCTCGCAATGGTTCAACAGCGGTGAGATGGTCCTGGGGCGCGGCCTCATCGGCATCGTGTTTCTCTGGCTGCTGGCGCGCAACCGCGGCACCTCGCTCGCCACCAAATACCCCGGCATGCACGCCTGGCGCAGCACCATCGGCGTGGTGTCGCTGGGCGCATGGTTCTACGCCATCGCCCACATGCCGCTGGCCACGGCCGTCACGCTCAACTACATGAGCAGCGTGTGGGTCGCGGCCTTCCTGGTCGGCGGCGCGCTGCTGGCCTGGGTGCCGGTGCCCGGGCGCGACGGCCGCATCGAGCGCCCGCCGCTGCAGGGCCCGCTGGTGATGACCGTGCTCGCGGGCTTTGCCGGCGTGGTGCTCATGCTCAAGCCCACGGTGGGCGGCGGCGACGGCTTCGCGGGCATGCTGGGCCTGCTGTCGGGCGTCACGGCCGCCTTTGCCTACATGCAGGTGGTGGCGCTGTCGCGCATCGGCGAGCCCGAGCTGCGCACGGTCTTCTATTTCGCGGTCGGCTCGGCGGTGGCCGGCGCCTTCGCCACGGCCGCGACCGGGTTTTCGGGCGGCAGTTCGTGGACGTGGCAGCATGCGCTGTGGCTGCTGCCGATCGGCCTCTTGGCCGCCCTCGGACAGCTGTGCATGACCCGCGCCTACGCCACCGCCAAGACCCAGGCCGGCACACTGGTGGTGGCGAATCTGCAATATTCGGGCATCGTGTTCGCGGCCTTCTACAGCGTGGTGCTGTTCGACGACCGCATCGACGCGGCCGGCTGGGCCGGCATGGCGCTGATCATCGCCAGCGGCATCGCGGCCACCGTGCTGCGGCAGCGGGCCGTGCCGAAGGCGCCGGCCGAGGAACACTGAACGCAGCAGCCACGGCACCCATCGCCGAACCATTTTTCGAAGGAGCTCCCGCCATGTACACCACCCTCATCTCCGTCGAACAACTCAGGCAGCTGCGCGAGGGCGACTCGCCCCTCATGGTGTTCGATTGCAGCTTCGACCTCATGAAGCCCGAGGCCGGCGCGCAGCTGTATGCCGCCGCGCACATCCCGGGCGCGCAGTACGCCAACCTCGACACCGACCTCAGCGCCAAGCACGGCCTGCCCGGCGCGCGCGGCGACGTGGTGGTGGCGCAGGACGACGGCGTGCCTGCCTCGGGCGGGCGCCATCCGCTGCCCAGCCGCGAGAAGTTCGCGGCCTGGCTGTCGTCCGTGGGTTTCTCCAACACGATGCAGGCCGTGGTGTACGACCGCAACGGCGCCAACTACTGCGGACGCCTGTGGTGGATGCTCAAGTGGATGGGCCACGACGCCGTGGCCGTGCTCGACGGCGGCCTGCAGGCCTGGCAGGCCGCGGGCGGCGAAGTGACCGACCGCGAGGAGCCCGCGCGCTTCCAGTCGAATTTCGTACAGGGCGAGCCGATCGCCAGGCTCGTGACCACCGACACCGTGGTGCGCCGGCTCGGCCAGCCTGACCAGAACCTGATCGACGCGCGTGCCGGTGCACGTTACCGCGGCGAGGTGGAACCTCTGGACCCGATCGCGGGTCACATCCCCGGGGCCCTGAACCGGCCCTTCGCCGACAACATCGGTCCCGACGGCAAGTTCAAGCCCGCCGCGCAACTGCGCGCCGAGTTCGAAGCATTGCTCGCGGGGCGCGATGCGGCGACCGTCGTCCACCAGTGCGGCAGCGGCGTGAGCGCCGTGCCCAACCTGCTCGCGATGCAGATCGCGGGGTTCGGGACGACCGCGCTCTATGCCGGCAGCTGGAGCGAATGGAGCAACACGCCGGGGCTGCCGACCCGGCAAGGCGCAGAACCATGATGCACACCCTGCACACCCGACTTCGACGCACGTCCTCCGGCTTCGCACTGACCGCCGCCGCGCTGTTCGCGGCCGCCATCCTTCCCGCACAAGCGCAACAACAGCACGCGCATGTGCACGGCCAGCTCAAGCTCGACGTGGCCATCGACGGGCCCACCATCGTGATCGCCATGGAATCGCCGCTGGACAACATCGTCGGCTTCGAGCGCGCGCCCAAGACCGACGCCGAGAAGAAGACCGTCGAAGCCGCCATCGCCCAGTTGCGCGCGGCCGACAAGCTCTTCACCATCGACCCCGCCGCCAACTGCAAGCTCGGCCCCGTCGACCTGCGCTCCGGCGCGCTCGGCCTGGGCAACCCCGACCCCGCCGAATCGAGCGGGCACGCGGACCTCGACGCCTCTTTCTCCTTCAACTGCACCCAGGCCGCCGCCGCGAAGTTCATCGACGTGAACCTGTTCTCGGCGTTCAAGGGCGCACGCCAGATCGACGTGCAGATCGCCACCGCGCAAGGCCAGTTCAAGCGCCAGCTGAAGCGCCCGAGCGGCGCGCAGGCGGCGCAGCCTTCCCGCCTGACGCTGGGCAAGTGACAGCGTGAGCACCCTCCCGCAGGCCGAGACCACGCACTTGCGCATCGTGCTCGCCGCCGAAGCCCTGCGCTTCACCTGGCCCGGCGTGAAGACACCCTGCATCGACATCGAGGCCCTGCGCATCACGGCGGGTGAATCCGTGTTCCTGCACGGCCCGAGCGGCTGCGGCAAGAGCACGCTGCTGTCGCTCTTGGCCGGCGTGCTGGTGGCCGACGAAGGCCGCGTCACGCTGCTGGGCCACGACTGGGCCAAGCTCTCGGGCACGCAGCGCGACCGCGCCCGCGTGGCGCACGTGGGCTACATCTTCCAGCAGTTCAACCTGCTGCCCTACCTGAGCGTGCTCGACAACGTGCTGCTGCCCTGCCGCTTCTCGGCGCGGCGCGAGGCGCAGGCCGCACGCAACGGCAGCTCGCGCGACGAAGCCGAGCACCTGCTCGACCAGATGGGCCTGGACCGCGCACTGTGGAAGCGCCAGGCGCTGCAGCTCTCGGTGGGCCAGCAGCAGCGCGTGGCCGCGGCGCGCGCGCTCATCGGCCAGCCCGAGGTCGTGATCGCCGACGAGCCCACCTCCGCGCTCGACGAAGACCGGCGCGAAGCCTTTCTCGACGTGCTGCTCACGGCCTGTGCCGTGAACCACAGCGCGCTCGTGTTCGTGAGCCATGACCAGCGCATCGCGCCACGCTTCGCGCGGCACGTGCTGCTGCCGGAGATCAACCGTGCGGCGTCGAGCGCGATGGCGGTGGACGCATGAGAGCGCTCTTTTCGATTGCCTGGCGCAGCGCCTGGAACCGCCGCTTCACGCTCGCGCTGACCGTGTTCTCGATCGCGCTGTCGACCTTCCTGCTGCTGGGCGTGGAGCGCATCCGCACCGAGCTGCGCGAGAACTTCGCGTCGTCGGTCTCGGGCACCGACCTCATCGTGGGCGCGCGCACCGGCTCCACGCAGCTCTTGCTGTACTCGGTGTTCCGCATCGGCGCGGCCACCAACAACATCTCGTGGAAGAGCGTGCAGGCGCTGCAGGCGCACCCCGGCGTCGACTGGGTGGTGCCGCTGTCGCTGGGCGATTCGCACCGCGGCTTCTCGGTGCTCGCCACCACGCCCGAGTACTTCACGCACTTCCGCTACGGCGACCGCCAGACCTTGAAGCTGCGCGAAGGCAAGCCCTTCGATGCGCTGTTCGATGCCGTGGTCGGCGCCGAGGTGGCCGACAAGCTGGGCTACCACGTGGGCCAGAAGATCACGCTGGCGCACGGCAGCGGCGAACTCAACGTGGCCGAGCATGCCGACAAGCCCTTCACCGTGGTGGGCGTGCTTGCGCGCACCGGCACGCCGGTCGACCGCACGGTGCACATCGGCCTGGCGGCCATGGAAGCCATCCACCTCGAATGGGTGGGCGGCGCGCCGATGCCGGGCGTGAAGATCCCGGCCGAGCAGGTGCGCAAGTTCGACCTCACGCCCAAGAACGTGACGGCCGCACTGGTGGGCCTGAAGAACCGCGCCGCCGTGTTCGGCGTGCAGCGCTGGATTTCCACCTACACCGGCGAGCCGCTGATGGCCATCCTGCCCGGCGTGGCACTCGACGAGCTGTGGAGCGTGATCGGCATCGGCGAGAACGCGTTGCTGCTGATGTCGGCACTGGTCGCGCTCGTGAGCCTGGCGGGGCTGGTGTCGGTGGTGATGGCGGGCCTGAACGAACGCCGCCGCGAGCTCGCCGTGCTGCGCGCCGTGGGCGCGGGCCTGCGCCATGTGCTGGCGCTGCTGGCGCTCGAAGGCGCACTGGTCACCGTGCTGGGCGTGCTGCTGGGCGTGACCATGGCGGTGCTCGGCATCGCCCTGCTCTCGCCATGGCTGCAGGCGCAGTTCGGGCTGACGCTGAGCCTGTCCGAACCTACACTGAACGAATGGCTGCTGACGGCGAGCCTGCTGGTCGCCGGCTGGCTCGCGAGCCTGCTGCCCGGCATCCGGGCCTATCGACTGTCGCTGGCCGACGGCCTTTCTCCGAGAATCTGACCATGACGAAGACCTCCACACCCCGTGTGCTCACCGCCCTGTCGATGCTGCTGGCCGGCGCCGGCCTCGCAGCCGCCGCCTGGGCCGCCGAGCCCGCACCGAAGGACACCACCGCGACCAACCCGCTGGGCGGCAAGCCGGCCGCCACCGCGCCGCAGGCCGCGGCGGGCCAGCCGCGCCAGATCAGCTGGGAAGAACTGGTGCCCAAGGACTGGGACCCGGCCAAGGCCTTCAAGGGCATCGACCTGAGCACGCTCGACGACGGCGACCCGCGCGCCAACGAGCTGCTGATGAAGATGCAGGAAGTGTCGAACAACGCGCCCACCAACCCCGCGCTCAACGGCGTGGAAGTGAAGATCCCCGGCTTCATCGTGCCGCTCGAAGAGGCCAAGGGCGAGGTCACCGAGTTCCTGCTCGTGCCCTACTTCGGCGCCTGCATCCACACGCCGCCACCGCCGGCCAACCAGATCCTGCACGTCATTCCGCAAAAGGGCGCCAAGTTCCGCGCCATGGACACCGTGTGGGTCACCGGCAAGCTGCAGACGCTGCGCAACGACTCCATGATGGGCGTGAGCGGGTACCACGTGAAGGCCAGCAGCGTCACCAAGTATTCGGGCGGCGCCAAGTAACGGCAGAGGTTCTTCCCCGGGCGATCGCCACGTCGCCCGGTGGTCTCGTGGTCCTGCGCCGACAGCACAGGCGGCGCACCGCCGACACAGACCGTTGCATCCGGGGCGCAGGCTGTGTCATCGCCTGCTCTGGCCCGCCGTTGAAGGAGTTCCGGGCACCCTGCCGGCGTCTTCAGGACATGCCAGATGACACCCTCTCCCCACCGCCCCCTCCTTCAGCGGCGCCTCATGGCTTCGCTGTGCGTCGCAGCGTTGTTCGTTGCAGGCTGCGACAAGCCCGCACCACCGCCTCCCGCCGCTGAAGCACCGGCCACCCAGGCACCAGCGCCCGTCGCCGCGCCGGTGCCGGCCGCCTACACGCCGCCTTCGGCCGAACAGCTCTACCAGCTGGTCGCGCCGATTGCGCTGTACCCCGACAAGCTCGTCGCGCAGATCCTGGCCGGCGCCACCTACCCCGATCAGATCACCGCGGCCCACGGCTGGCTGCAGCAGAACCCCACGCTCAAGGCCGGCCCGCTCGCCGACGCCGCCAACCAGCAGCCGTGGGACCCGAGCGTGAAGTCGCTCACCGCGTTCCGGCCTGTGATGGACCAGATGGCCGGCAACATCGCGTGGACCACCTCGCTGGGCAAGGCCTACTACAACGACCCGGCCGACGTGATGAACGCGATCCAGGTGATGCGCCAGCGCGCATCGAAGGCCGGCCGCCTCAAGAACAACGACAAGCTGCGCGTGGCGCGCGCCGCGACGCCGCCCAACTACACGCCCGCGCCCGACATGCAGCCCGTGTACGCGGGCCCCACGGTGATCGAACCTCCCGAGGAGCTCATCACCATCGAGCCCGTGCAGCCCGACGTGGTGTACGTGCCGCGCTACGACCCGCAGGTCGTGTACGACATGCCCGTGGCCGTCTACCCCGGCTATGCCTATGCACCGCCGCCGGTGGTGGTCGAGCCTGGCTACAGCCGTGGCCAGGTGGCCGCGGTGGGCGCGCTGGCCTTCGGCAGCGGCGTGATCGTCGGCTCGGCGCTGGAGCGCCACGGCTGGGGCTGGAACGCCTGGAACATGAACTGGGGCGCGCCGCGCTGGCGCGACCGCGCGGCACCGCCGCCACCGGCCTACCGGCCTGCGGTGGTCTACAACAACAGCACGTATGTCTCGCGCTCGACCACGGTCGTCAACAACGTGCGCAACGTCTACAACAACAACTACGCAGGCGATCGCAACGGCCCGCCGACCGGTGCGGCGGCATGGCAGGCGGCGCAGCAGCAAGAGCAGCTGCAGCAACAGGCGCGTGCCCAGCAACAGCAGCAACAACAAGCGCTGATGCAGCAGCAGACGACCCAGAACCAGTTGCGCGAACAACAGCAGGCGCAACAGGAACAGGCACGGCGCCAGCAACAGGTGCAGCAGGAACAGGCCTTGCGCCAGCGCCAGGACCAGCAGGAGCAGGCCCGTCGACAGCAGATGCAGCAGCAACAAGCGGCGCAGAACCAGCAACGTCAACAACAGGCGCAGCAGGAGCAGGCACGGCGTCAGCAGCAGATGCAGCAGGACCAGGCCCTGCGCCAACGCCAGGATCAGCAGGAACAAGCCCGTCGCCAGCAGCAAGCGCAACAGGAACAAGCCCTGCGTCAGCGGCAAGACCCGCAAGAGCAAGCCCGTCGACAACAGATGCAGCAACAGCAGGCCGCGCAAGACCAGCAACGTCAACAACAGGCCCAACAGGAACAGGCACGGCGCCAGCAGCAAGCGCAACAGGAGCAGGCACTGCGTCAACGCCAGGACCCGCAGGACCAAGCCCGTCGCCAGCAGATGCAGCAGCAACAACAGGCCGCGCAAGACCAGCAGCGCCAACAACAGGCCCAGCAAGAGCAGGCGCGTCGCCAGCAGCAGGCGCAGCAACAGGAACAGACGTTGCGCCAACAACGCCAGGACCAGCAGGAGCAGGGCCGCCGCCAACAGATGCAGCAGCAACAGGCGCAACAGGAGCAGCTACGTCGCCAGCAGGATCAGCAGCAGGCCCAGGCCGCCCAGCAACAGCAACGGCAGGCGCAGCAGGAACAGGCCCAGCGAGCGCAGCAGATGCAGCAACAGGCTCAACAGGAGCAGGCCCGTCGCCAGCAGCAGCTGCAACAGCAACAACAGGCGCAGGCCCAGGCCGCACAACAGCAACGCCAGGCCCAGATGGAACAGGCGCGCCAGATGCAGATGCAACAGCAGCAAGCCGCCCAGGCCCAGCAACGCCAGCAACAGGAGCAGATGCAGCGCCAGCAGATGCAGCAACAACAGCAGGCCGCGCAGAACCAGGCCCGCCAGCAGCAGCACCAGCAGGAACAGATGCAACGCCAGCAGGCGCAACAGCAGCAGGCGCAGGCTCAGGCCGCCGCGGCGGCAGCTGCCGCCCATCGCCGCCGCCCGGGCGATCCCAACGCACCGCAGTGAACCCGCGGCCCCTGCCGCGGGCGCACTGCGCGCTACAAGCTCAGTTCTTGCCGATCTCGGTCAGCAGCCGCGTCACGAGGTACAGGCGCGGCACGATCGAGTCGACCTCGATGTACTCGTCGCGCGCGTGGTAGCCGAAGCCCGCGAGGCCGAAGCTCTCGACCACCGTGGCCTTGCCCGAGCGGCCCGCGAAGCCCGCGTCGGTGCCGCCGCCGGTCATCGGCGTCAGCGCCAGTTCGCGGTCGAGCTCCTTGTAGATCGCCTGCGCCTTCTCGGCCAGCGCGCGGCCCTTGGCGCCCGCGACGAAGGCGGGGCGGCCCACCTCGACCTTCACCGTGGTCTCGGTGTCGGGAATCAGCTTGCCGCTGGCGATCTTGGCCTGCAGCGCCTCGGTGAGTTTCTTCTCGGCACCGGGCTGCGTGATGCGGATGTCGCCCAGCGCCTGCGCCTTCTCGGTGATCTGGTTGATCGGGCCGGTGGCGCGCGCCACGGTCCAGTTCAGCGTCACGCCGGGGATGTCCTTGGCGAGGTCCTTGGTCTGCAGCATCTGGTACGACAGCTCGTACAGCGCGTTGCGGCCCAGCTCGGGCGCGGCGCCGGCGTGCGCCGCGCGGCCCTTCACCTCGAGCGTGGCCTGCGCGATGCCGGCCGCGCCGAGCAGCAGCGACTCGCCCTTGGCCACGGCCTTGGCGGCCGTCGGCTCGAAGGACAACACCGTGTCGTGCAGGTCGGCCGTGGTGGCGATGAGTTCGCCCGAGCCCACCGAGCCCACCTCTTCGTCGGGGTTCACGAGCACGGTGAGCGTGTCGTAGTCGCGCCAGCCCGCGTCGGCCAGGATCTTGAGCGACGCCATCATCACCGCGAGGCCGCCCTTGTCGTCGGCGATGCCGGGGCCGTAGATGCGGTTGCCGTCCACCTTGTAAGGCTGGCTGTTCAGGATGCCCGGCGCGTACACCGTGTCCATGTGGCCCTGCAGCATGATCTTGCGCTTGCCCGTGCCCTTGATCGTGCCGATGACGATGTCGGCCCCCGCGCCGGCCGAGGCCTTGCGGCGCTCGGTCTTGAAGCCGGCCGCCTTCAGGCGCCCTTCGATCACGTCGGCCATCTTCATCAGGCCCTCGACGTTCAGGCTGCCCGACTCGATGGACACCATCTCCTTCAGGTTGTCGATGACGGCGGGCTGCGCCTTCTCGGCAGCGGCGAGCAGCTTCGCATCGGGCGCCGCCTGCGCGGTGGCCACGGCGCCGATCGCCAGGCCGCAGGCCAGGGCGACGGAACGCAGGGAGAAGAAAGACGAGGTACGCATGGTCATGAGAGTCTCTTTTCCTGGAGTGATTGGCGGGCGCCAGCATAGCGACATGGCGGGCGAAGCGGCGCAAATCGGCGACAGCGCCCGGGCTGCGGTTTACAGTGCGCCGCATCCTTCCACACGCCGCCTCTCCAAGACCATGAGCCTCGCGAACGATGCCAGATTCTGGGACCGCAGCTCGCGCCGCTACGCGAAGAGCGCCATCGCGGACGAGGCCGGCTACGCGCGCACGCTGGAGCGGACCCGCGCCCTCTTCAAGCCGGACGCGCGCGTGCTAGAACTGGGCTGCGGAACCAGCACGACGGCCCTGCGCCTCGCGGGCCATGTCCGCACGTACCTGGCGACGGACATCGCCGAAGGCATGATCGCCATCGCCGAAGAGAAACACGCCGCCGCCCCGGTCCCCGGCCTGGCGTTCCGCGTGGCGACCGCCGAGACGCTGGCACCGGACGACGGCCCCTTCGACGTCGCCCTGGGCTTCAACTACCTCCACCTGGTGCGCGACCTGCCCGGCACGCTGCGCCGCATCCACGCCCTGCTCGCCCCGCAGGGCCTGTTCGTTTCCAAGACGCCGTGCCTCGGCGACATGACCCCGCTGCTGCGGCTGGCCTTGCTGCCCGCGATGCGTGCGATCGGGCTGGCGCCGCATGCCGTCGTGTTCCGGGCGGCGGAGCTCGGGACGCATCTGCAGGCTGCCGGCTTCGAGGTGCTTGCGAGCGAGAACCACGCGACGAAGGGTGGCGAGAACCGCCCCTTCATCGTGGCGCGCAAGCGGTGACCTGCACTTCGGCGCGCGGCGTCGCCCCGCCCCGATCCGCTACCATCCGGGCCGCGGTGCAAGCCGCGCCCGGGCCCGCGGGAAGGGTTGAACCCACTTGCCTTCTTCATGACGATCCACAGCCTTTTGTGCAGCCGGATTTGCGGGTCATCGGCGCCTGATGCACGGAGGTTTCCATGAAGCGCATTCCCGCCCGGCCCGACATCGGCCACCTGAAGAAGCAAGCCAAGGAACTGCTGGCGCTCTACCGCAGCAACGATCCCACGGCCTTTCACCGATTTCGCAGCGCTCTGCCGGCCGCATCGGGCAAGACCGATGCCGCCCTGGCCGCCCAGGCGTTGCGCCTGCACGATGCCCAATCGTGCGTGGCGCGCGAGTACGGCTTCGCCTCGTGGGCCGACCTGCAGGGCTTTGTCCTGGCCCGCAGGGCGCAGGCCGATGACCCGGCCCAAGCAGTGCTCCATTGGCTGCGCCTCGTGTACGCGGGCGACATCGCCGGCGGCACGAACCGCGCACGGCCTGCGGCGGCCTTGCGCATGCGCGACGAGAACCCTGCCCTTACGGCGGCTGGCGACCCTTGGGTGGCCTGCGCCATCGGCGATGAAGCCGCACTGCGCCACGCCACCGCGCAAGACCCGGAGTGGGTCCATCGCGCGGGCGGCCCGCTGCAACTGCCACCGCTGGTCGCCGTCACGCATTCCGGCCTGATGCGACTGCCGGGCCATCGCGAACGCCTGCACGCGTGCGCGAAGTTCCTGCTCGACGCCGGCGCGTCCCCCGATCAATCGGCCGGCAACCGCTGGCCTCCCGCATCGCTCGAAGCGCCTGCCGACACCGAGCGGTTGTCCGCGCTGTACGGTGCGGCCGGCCAGAACCACGACCCCGAACTGACCAAGCTGCTGCTCGACGCCGGGGCTGACCCGAACGACGGCGAATCGCTGTATCACTCGCTGGACCAGCCCGCCTGCACGAAGCTGCTGCTGGAAGCCGGTGCGCGCGTGACGGGTTCGAACGCGCTGTACCGGGTGCTCGACCTGGACGACGTCGGGACGTTGCGCCTCCTGCTCGCACACGGCGGCGACGCGAACGAGCCGCCGCAGGGCCCGCCCATCTCGGACTGGGGTTCGCCACTGCTGTGGGCCCTTCGCCGCCGCCGCTCGCCCGCACACGTCGAGGCCTTGCTGGCCGCCGGCGCGCGACCGGACGCGTGCACGCCCGATGGCACGTCCGCGCGCATCATCGCCCTGCGCTTCGGGCTGACCGAGGTCGCGCAGCTGCTGCTGGCAGCGGGCGAAGAAGAGGCACCGCTCTCCACCAGCGAGGCCTTCATCGCAGCCTGCGCGCGCGGCGACGAAGCCACGGCGCGCGAGCTGCAGGCGCGGCACCCCGGCCTCCTCGGCTCGCTCGACACCACGCAGCTTCGCCTGCTGCCCGAGCTCGCCGCCCAGGGCTGCAGCGACGCGGTGAAGGCGATGGTCACGCTCGGCTGGCCACTCGAAGTCCGTGGCGGCGACTGGGACGCCTCGGCGCTCAACCACGCCGTGTTCCGCGGCGATGCGGCGCTCACCCGGTTCCTGCTCGACCACGGTGCCGACTGGCAGGCGCCGCACGGCTTCGGCGACAACGCCTGCGGCACCTTGTCGTGGGCCTCGCTCAACGAGCCCGTCGAAGGCGGCGACTGGGTCGGCTGCGCCCAGGCCCTGGTGACGCACGGCATGCCTCCCGCGCGGCCCGCCCCGGAGAGTGCGAACGGCGTGCTCATCGGTGCGCGGCGCAGCGTGTTCTCGGACGAGGTCACGGACTTCCTGCTGGGCGCATCGATGGCGTGAAGCGGGACGGTGCCGTGTGCTCAGCGCACCACCATCGCACCGAACACCACGATCAGCAAGGCCAGGTAGACCTTGGCGTGGATGCGGTCCGGAATGCGCCCGATCCACAGCGCGGCGACGCGGATGCCGATCCACGAGCCCACCACGAGCGCCGCCGCCGCGCGCACATCGACATACCCCACATGCCACGGCCCGAACGCCGGCGTCGAGGTGGCGGACAGGGCCACGTAGGTGGCCGTGCCCGCCAGCGCGACCGGCAGCGACAGCGGGTTGGCCATGGCCGTCGCGCGGCTCATCTCGATGCCGCGACGGCGCATGAGCGGCACCGTCATCACGCTGCCGCCGACGCCGAGGAACGCAGCAATCCAGCCGATCGCCAGGCCCGACAGCGTCGTGGCCGCGAGAGAGGGCGCCGCCTTGCTCGCCACGGCCGGCGAAAGAAAGCCGGGCCGCAGCCAGCAGTCCACGATGGTCAGCGCCAGGTAGGCGGCAAACGCCCAGCGCAGCCATTCCCCGTGGACCGCGCTGGCGGCCAGCGCCCCCAGCACCGCACCGGCTCCGATGACGCCCAGCAGCGGCCTGATGTGCGACCAGTCCAGCGTTCCGGCGCGCTGATGCCGCCACGTGGCCAGCAGCGCGCTGAAGACCATCACGCAGGTGGACGTGGCCACCGCGATCTGCATGGCCGACTGCCCGACGGCGCTGTCGGCCGCGTTCAATTGAGACAGCAGCTGGTAGAGCAACGGGACCACGACGAATCCACCGCCGAAACCGAACAGCACGGTGGTGACGCCCGTCAGGCATCCGCACACCACCAACATCACATACAACGACACAAGGCACTCCATCGACACGGAAAGAAGCCTCGAGGCTAGAGTCCGAGGGCCTGGCGCGCTTGCGATGTTCGGTCAACAATATTTGCGTTCCGGCCAACCCCTAAATCCGCTACCGTGCGCAACCAGCCTCTCGACACCCTCGACCCCACGCCCCGCGCCGTGCTGGCCATCGGCACCGACTACGCGCCCGGCACCCTGCTCGAAATGCACAGCCACCGCCGCGCCCAGTTTCTCTACGGCGCGACCGGGCTGATGGAGGTGGGCACGGACGACGGCGCCTGGGTCGTGCCGCCGCACAGCGGTGTCTGGATTCCGGCCGGCAAGCCGCACCGGGTGCGGATGGTGGGCGTCAGCACGCGCAGCCTCTACATCGAGCCGGCCGCCGCGCCGCGCGGCGGTCCGCAGTGCGAAGTGCTGGCCGTGTCGCCGCTGCTGCGGCAGCTGCTGATCGAGGCCATCGGCGTGCCGGCGCTGTACGACGAACGCGGCCGCGACGGCCTGTTGATGTCGCTGGTGCTGAAGGAAGTCGGCCGCGCGGCGGCCCTGCCCTTCTTTGCGCCGCTGCCGGGCGAGCCGCGGCTGGCGGCGCTGTGCATCGCCTTCCTGCACGCGCCCGACGTGCGCACGTCGCCCCTGGCCTGGGCACGGCAGCTGCACCAGAGCGAACGCACCTTCAGCCGGTTCTTCCGCCTGCACACCGGGATGGCGTTCGCCGAATGGCGCAGCCAGGCCTGCCTGCTCTCGGCCATGGCCCAGCTGGCAATGGGCCGGCCGGTGACCGCGGTGGCGCTTCAGCTGGGCTACGACAGCCCGGGCGCCTTCTCCACCATGTTCCGCAAGCGGCTCGGGCAGAAGCCTTCGGCGTTCATCGCGGCCTGAGGCGCAGTTTCTCGCCCGAGGCGATGCATGGCATTCTTCGCCTGCTTGCCACCGATTCACAGGGAGTGAAACCAATGAAGCCTCGTCTGCCCAAGCACCGCGCCGTGCTGGCATGCCATCTCGTTGCATCCGCCTGCGCTGCAGCGACCTTGCTGACTGCAGTTGCCACACACGCCGCCGACACCTGGACCGAGATCGCCACCACCCCGCGCAAGCAGGTGCTGCTGCAACGCGATTCGGTCAAGCCGCATGGCGATGTCGTGGAGGCGTGGACGCTCTACCGCTACGACGAGCTGCAGACCGACGTGGGCAAGACCCCGTTTCGCACCTCGCGCTATCTCTACGACTACGACTGCAAGGGCCGGCGCGAGAAGATGCGCCGCGTCGTGAGCCACAACGGGCCGCTGGAAGTGCACGACATCGACCTCGCCCGGCGCAGCGAGTGGAAAGCCGTGGGCGGCCCGACCACGGTGAGCGGGATCGTGTTCAAGCACGTGTGCGCGAAGGCGCGCTGACCGAAAAGACGCACGGGCGCTTTCCAGCAACGTGAAGAGGGCCTGAGGGCCCTGCGTTGCCAGCAGGAACGGCCACTGCTACGATGCCCTTCCGCGGGAAAACAGCCTCCCGCGCTGCAAAGCAAGACGGTGTCCCGTCCAAGCGCTGGTGACCCTCAACGGAGTTTTCCGTGGACACCGCCTTGCCTGACGCCCCCTCTGCGCTTCCTGCGCCCCCCACGCCCATTTCCTTTGCCGAAGCGCTTCGCTTCTGGCTCAAGCTCGGCTTCATCAGTTTCGGCGGGCCCGCCGGGCAGATCGCGATCATGCATGCGGAGCTGGTCGAGCAGCGGCGCTGGATCAGCGAGAAGCGCTTCCTGCATGCGCTGAACTTCTGCATGCTGCTGCCCGGCCCCGAGGCGCAGCAGCTGGCCACCTACATCGGCTGGCTCATGCACCGCACGCGCGGCGGCATCGTGGCCGGCGCCCTGTTCGTGCTGCCCTCGTTGTTCATCCTCATCGCGCTGTCGTGGGTCTACCTGCGCTTCGGCAACGTGCCGGTGGTGGCGGGCATCTTCTACGGCATCAAGCCGGCGGTGACCGCGCTGGTGCTGCATGCGGCGCACCGCATCGGCAGCCGCGCGTTGAAGAACCGGTGGATGTGGGGCATCGCCGCCGCGGCCTTCGTCGCCATCTTCGCGTTCGACGCGCCGTTTCCGGCGATCGTGCTGGCGGCCGGCCTCATCGGCCACTTCGGCGCGCGACGGGCGCCCGAGGTGTTCGCGCTCGGCGGCGGCCATGGCAGCGCGCAGCAGCACTACGGCCCGGCGCTGATCGACGACGACACGCCCACGCCGGCGCACGCGCGCTTTTCCCGCGCGCACCTGCTGAAGATCCTGGGCATCGGCCTGGGCCTGTGGCTGCTGGCCATGGGCGTGCTCGTGGCGACCCAGGGCCTGCACGGCACGCTCACGCAGATGGGCGGGTTCTTCACCAAGGCCGCGCTCTTGACCTTCGGCGGCGCCTATGCCGTGCTGCCCTACGTGTACCAGGGGGCCGTCGAGCAATACCACTGGCTCTCCGGCGCGCAGATGATCGACAGGCTGGCGCTGGGAGAAACCACGCCGGGGCCGCTCATCATGGTCGTGGCCTTCGTCGGCTTCGTCGGCGGCTGGCTGACGCAGGTGCTGGGGCCCGACTCGCTGTTCCTCGGCGGCGCGCTGGCCGCGACGGTCGTCACCTTCTTTACCTTCCTGCCCTCGTTCATCTTCATCCTGGCCGGCGGGCCCGCCATCGAGGCCACGCACGGCCGGCTGGGCTTCACGGCGCCGCTGTCGGCGATCACCGCGGCGGTAGTGGGCGTGATCCTGAACCTGGCGCTGTTCTTCGCGTACCACGTGCTCTGGCCGCATGGCTTCGCAGGCCGCTTCGATGCGGTGTCGGCGGTGATTGCCGTGGCCGCGACGCTCGCCCTGTTCCGCTTCAAGGTCGGCGTGATGCCACTGCTCGGTGCCTGCGCGGCCATCGGGCTGGCAGTCACCCTGTTGCTTCCGCTGCTGCGCTGAAGGAGTCGTCATGGACGCCCGAACTCAAGCCTTGCCCTTCGATCCCGCCGCGCTGCGCGGCCTGTCGGCGCAACTTCTGAACAGCCACCACCAGAACAACTATGGCGGTGCCGTCAGGCGCCTCAACGCCATCCGCGCGCAGCTCGCCACGGCATCGTTCACCGCCATGCCCGGCTTCGCGCTCAACGGCCTCAAGCGCGAAGAGCTCATCGCCAGCAACTCGATGCTGCTGCACGAGCTGTACTTCGCCTCGCTCGGCGGCGACGGCCAGACGATGGAGCCCGCCATGGCACTCGCATTGGCTGCAAATTTCGGCAGCGTCGACCGATGGCGCGAGGAATTCGCAGCGATGGGCAAGGCGCTCGGCGGCGGTTCGGGCTGGGTGCTGCTCACCTTCCAGCCGCGCGAGGGCACGCTGGTCAACCAATGGGCTGCTGACCACACCCACGCGCTGGCGGGCGGCACGCCCCTGCTGGCGCTGGACATGTACGAGCACGCCTACCACCTGGACCACGGCGCCGCCGCCGGCGTGTACGTCGATGCCTTCATGGCCAACATCGACTGGGCCCCGGTGTACGCACGCTACCAGCAGGCCGTGCACGCCGCCAGCGAACCCTTCGGCGCGGCGCAGGACGATGTGGCCGGCTCGATGCTGCTCGACGTGCGCCGTGCCGGCGTGTTCGCGCAGGCCGCGTCGATGCTCCCCGGTGCCCGCTGGCGCGACCCGGCGGCGGTCGAGCACTGGGCCGTCGAGCTCCCGGCCGACCGCGCGCTGGTCGTCTACTGCGTGTACGGCCACGAGGTCGGACGCAGCACGGCCCTGCGGCTGCGCGCCGCGGGCCTGGATGCCCGTTATCTGCGCGGCGGCATCGACGGCTGGCAGGCCGCCGGCCGGCCGCTCCAGCCCAAGCCTGCCGACCCAGGAGCCACGCCATGAAATGGATCACCCGCGAACGCCCGAAGATCGACCGCATCGCCTGCCCGTGGTTGATCCTGCGCTTCATCGACCGCGAGGCCGAGTTTCTCTACGTGCCGCCGGCCGACGTGCTGACGATGGCGCAAAGCACCGGCGCCACGCCCTACGACATTCCGGGCGTGGAGATGAGCCACGTCGGTGAGCGCTGCAGCTTCGACGCCTTCCTCGCGAAGTACCGGCTCACCGAGCCTGCACTGCACCAGCTGGCCGACATCGTGCGCGGTGCGGACACCTCGCGGCTCGACCTCACGCCGCAGTCGGCGGGGCTCTACGCGATATCGCTGGGCCTGTCGCGCGTGTTCGCCGACGACCACGCCATGCTGCGGCACGGGCTCGTGATGTACGACGCGCTCTATGCCTGGTGCAGCGAGGGCCGCGGCGAGACGCACCACTGGCCGCCGAAGATGCCGGCGTGAAGCGGGTCGGAGGACGATGGCCTGCCTTGCCGGAAGCACGCTAACATTTCGCCCGGCTCCGCCGCACCACCCGGGTCGGACCCTCAAGCGCACAGCGACAACCCAGGGTGTCACCGCAAATGGAGCGTCCCGATGTGGAGCATCCTGGCCGACCTTGTCGTCGGCATCTTCGATTTCGTTCTCGATGTCCTGCTGTTCCGCGGCCTGCGCCGCAAGCACGGCCAGCGCAACCGCAGCGTGGCGGAAGACACCATCGAGGTCGCGCGCTTCGATTTCTTCACACTGACTTTCATCGCGCTGGTCAGCGTCGGCTTGATGTTGATCCTGGCGCTCGGATTCGATGTGCCGGCGGGCTGGAGCGTGGGCATCGGCATCACCGTCGGCGCGATCTGGGGCCTCTGGCGGTATGCCCAGCTGGTTCGTGAGTGAGTGATGAACGCACGAAGCATTCAAGAGGGTCAACGATGCCGAGCATGACTCGTCTCGCACACCTGCCCACCGGGGTTTCGATCGCAGCGGCCGCCTTGCTGATCGCCAGTTCCGCGTCAGCACAGTCCCTTGCCTGCAACGGCTACCTCGTCGGAAAAGGAGCGTCGCCCGCGACCTTGCTCCAGACCTGCGGCGAGCCGGTCTACCGGCAGATGGTCTGCGTGCCGATGGTGCAGCTCGGCTGGGTCCTCGCGCCGTATCGGCCAGGCAGCCCCGAGGCCGTGCTCGCCAATCAATGCGTACCGATGGAAGAGTGGACCTACGACCGGGGTCCGGGCACCTTCTTCGGCATCGTGCGCATCTACAACGGCACGATCGAATCGGTGCGCGATGGGGACCGCGGCCGTTAGGGGGTCGACCGATCAGCGCGCCCGAAACGCCCGGCAACATCTCCGGTACCCACTACAGGGGAGGACGCCCGCGCAACGGCGTTGACGACGATGCCTGGCAGGGCCACCATGGCCCATCGTCCCCGTCACGCATGCCCAAACAGGCAACGGACTCGTTGGAGCAAGGGAGCAGGCCCGCTCTGTTCAGAGCTTTCAAGGAGTTCCCATGACCGACGAAAGCGACAAGGTGTTCGCGGGCTCGATCCCGACGTTCTACGACACGCTGATGGTCCCCCTGATCTTCGAGGGCTACGCCGTCGACGCGGCCGCCCTGGTCGCTGCGTTCTCGCCCGGCGCGGTGCTGGAAACGGCGGCCGGCAGCGGCGCGGTCACGCGGATGCTGGCACCCCAGCTTGGCGCCGGTGCGCGCTACGTGGTGACCGACCTCAACCCCGCCATGCTCGACTACGCCGTCACCCGGCAGGCGAGGGACAACCGCATCGAATGGCGGCAGGCCGACGCCCTCGCCCTCCCGTTCGAGAACGCCTCGTTCGATGTGGTCCTGTGCCAGTTCGGCGCCATGTTCTTCCCGGACCGGGTCGCCGGCTACAGCGAGGCACGCCGCGTGCTCAAGCCCGGCGGGCGCTTCGTGTTCAGCGTCTGGGACCGCATCGAAGACAACGCCTTCGCCGACGACGTCACCCGCGCCGTCGCCACCGTGTTCCCGGACGACCCGCCGCGCTTTCTCGCACGCACGCCGCACGGCTACCACGACGTCGCGCAGATCCGCGACGACCTGCACCGCGCGGGGTTCACCGACATCGAGATCCAGACGCACGAGAAGCTGAGCCGCTCACCCTCGGCACGCGAGGTGGCGGTGGCCTACTGCCAGGGCACGCCGCTGCGCAACGAGATCGAAGCGCGCGACGCGAGCCTGCTTCAACTCGCGACCGACCGCGCGGAGGAGGCGATTGCCAGCCGGCATGGCGCGGGGCCGGTGGCTGGGAAGATCCAGGCGCATGTCATCGTGGCGACGGGCTAGACACGCGCAACGCGCGGGCTACGTCCGCAGGATCTTCTCGATCGCCTTGCCGTTGGCCAGCTCGTCGACCAGCTTGTCCATGTAGCGAATCTTCTGCATCAGAGGGTCTTCGACTTCTTCGACGCGCACGCCGCACACGACGCCCTTGATCAACGCGCGGTTCGGGTGCAGCGCCGGGGCCTGAGCGAAGAAGGTCCTGAAATCGTTCTGCTGGTCGATCTGCTGCTGCAGCCCCGCCGCGTCGTAACCGGTGAGCCAGCAGATGACCTCGTCGACCTCTTCCTTCGTGCGCTGCTTGCGTTCCGCTTTCTGGACGTACATGGGGTACACCTTCGCGAACGGCATCGCGAAAATCTTGTGCTCAGGCATCGTCATTGCTCCTTCATGTCGGCCGGATGGTCGATTCTGGCCGGGTGCTCGTGGCTACGGATACCAGACGACCGAGCACCCCTCCTCGAATGCGCCTTCGTAGTGTTTCCTGAACGCGTGCATCCGAGGATCGTTCAGCGCCTCGACATCCACCGGGCGCCCTTCCCAGAGGCGAAGGTCGACGAATCCAAATTTCGCAAGTTCCGACGCAGCATCCTCTTCGCGAGGGACATCTTCACTTTGCGCCAGGAAGAGCATGAGCTTGTGCCTGCCACCCACGGCCGGTGCACCCCACTCGAAATCGCAGACGCCGCTGTAGGTCGCTTCGGCGCCGTAGACATAGACCCGGACCATGCCGGCCGGCGACGAGCTCACCCCTTCCCGCCCCGTCCGGTCTTCTTCGCCACCACAGCCTTGCGCGCCGGCTTCATCGCAGGCGCCTCGCGCGCCGACTTCATGTGCCCGCTCTCCCCCGAGGTCATGCCCACGATCTTCGCGAGCTGGCGGCTCACGCTCACGTAGGCATGGCCGAGGCGGCTGTCGAAGTACAGCGAATCGCCGCGCGCCAGGCGCACCACTTCGCCGTTGTCGAAGTACACGTCGATCTCGCCCGACAGCACGTACGCGAACTCTTCGCCCGTGTGGCGCACGAAGTCCTCGGGGCCGTTGATGCGGCGCGCGTGCACGGTGCCGACGATGGGGCTCATCTGCTTGCCGGCGGCGGTGGTGCCGAGGAACTCGTAGGCGATGGCCAGCCCCTTGTAGACCACGCCCTTGCCCGCGCGCGTGACAACCGGGCCGTCGAGTTGCTCGGGCTTGACGCCCGCGCCCGCGAACATGGCGTTCATGTCCATCTCGAGCGCGCGGCCCAGCGCGGTGAAGTTCTCGTAGCCGAGCGCAAGCTGGCCGCGCTCGGCGCGCGAGATGGTGGTGATCGACACGCCGGAGCGCTCGGCCAGTTGCGCCAGCGTCCAGCCGAAACGCTTGCGCGCAGTGCGCAGGCGATGGCCGAAAGTGGTGCGGTCCAGCGTGGGCGGCTCTTCCTTCGGCTTCGCCCCGCCCCGGTTCCCTGTGTGTGGAGTCACGCTTGGCTTTCTCTAGGTATGCCGGGCGATTCTGCCAGCCCCGCGCCCGGCCGGCCACGCACGGCGCGACAGCCCCGGCATGCGTTTTGCGTATGCGCAAATTGCGTGTACGCAAATTTCACCTCGGTGGTGCACCCATGGTTTCCCCTTGGTTGGCGCAAATCAATTTGCGTATCCGCAAATTTCTACCTACACTTTTCGGCGATGACAACAAGCACAACCACTCCCGTCGCGGCCGACTACCTCGTGATCGGCGGCGGCATCGCCGGGGCCTCGGTGGCCCACTGGCTCGCCCCGCATGCCCGCGTGATCCTGCTCGAACGCGAAGCCCAGCCGGGCTACCACTCCACCGGCCGTTCGGCCGCGCTCTTCATGGAGAGCTACGGCACGCCGCAGGTGCGTGCCCTCACCATGGCCAGCCGCGCCTTCCTCGAGCACCCGCCCGAAGGCTTTGCCGAGCACCCGCTGCTCACGCCGCGCGGCGCGATGATGGTCGCGGGCACCGAGCACCTGCACGAACTCGAGGCGCACTGGGAGCTGCTGCGCGCCATGAACGTCGGCGCCCAGCGCCTCGACGGCGAGCAGGCGCGCGAGATGGTGCCGGCGCTGCGCCCCGAGCAGGTGGCCGGCGCGGTGTACGAACCCGACGCCTCCGACATGGACGTGCACGCCATCCACCAGGGCTACCTGCGCGGCATGCGCCAGGCCGGCGGCAAGCTGGTGTGCGACGCCGACGTCACGGCCATGGAGCGCGTGGGCGACCGCTGGTGCGTGACGGCCGGCAACGCGGTGTACGAAGCGCCCGTGGTGCTCAACGCAGCGGGCGCCTGGGTCGACACGATCGCGCAGCTGGCGGGCGTGCGTCCGCTGGGCATCGAGCCGCGCCGCCGCTCGGCCTTCATCTTCGCGCCGCCCGAGGGCCAGAGCGTGGCGCACTGGCCGATGGTGTTCGCCGCCGACGAGGGCTGGTACATCAAGCCCGACGCCGGCATGTTGCTGGGCTCGCCGGCCAACGCCGACCCGGTCGAGCCGCAGGACGTGCAGCCCGAAGAGATGGACATCGCCATCGCCATGCACCGCATCGAGGAGGCAACCACGCTCGCCATCCGCCGGCCCACGCGCACCTGGGCCGGCCTGCGCTCCTTCGTGGCCGACGGCGACCTGGTGGGCGGCTTCGCGCCCGACGCGCCCGGCTTCTTCTGGGTCGCGGCGCAAGGCGGCTACGGCATCCAGACCTCGGCCGCCATGGGCGAGGCCTGCGCCGCGCTGGCACGCGGCCTGCCGCTGCCCGAGCGCATCGCGGGCTTCGGGCTCACGGCCGAGATGCTCGGCCCGCAGCGCCTGCGCACGGCCGGCTGATCCGTTCCTTCCCCACGACAAATCCTCCCCACGAGAAATCACCATGCGTGTCTTCAGTGCCTCCCTCGCGACCGAAACCAACACCTTCGGCCCGATGCCGACCGGCATCGCTTCCTTCAAGGACCGCGGCTACTTTCCCGCCGGCCAGCATCCCGATGCGCTGACGATCTACTCGGGCCCGCTGTGGGCCGCGCGCATCCGCGGCAAGGAAAAGGGTTGGACCCTGCTCGAAGGCATGGTGGCGGGCGCGCAGCCCAGCGGCATCACCACGCGCCACGCCTACGAAACCCTGCGCGACGAGATGCTGAACGACCTGCGCGCCGCACTGCCGGTCGACATGGTGCTGCTCGGCCTGCACGGCGCGATGGTGGCCGACGGCTACGACGACTGCGAAGGCGACATGCTGGTGCGCGTGCGCCAGATCGTCGGCCCTGATGTGGTGATCGGCGCCGAACTCGACCCGCACAACCACCTCACGCCCGCCATGGTGGACAACGCCAACGTGATGGTCTCCTTCAAGGAGTACCCGCACACCGACGTGCTCGAACGCGGGCTGGAGCTGGTCGACATCTGCGCCGCGGCCGTCGAAGGCAAGGTCAAGCCGGTGGTCGCGATGGTCGACTGCGACATCATCGTCACCGTGCACACCTCGCGCGAACCGGCGCGCAGCTTCGTGCAGCGCATGCAGGCGCTCGAAGGCAAGGACGGCGTGCTCTCGGTCTCGCTCACGCACGGCTTCTCGTGGGGCGACGTGCCCGAGATGGGCACCAAGGTGCTGGTCTACACCGACGGCGACCAAGCGAAGGCGAATGCACTCGCACGGCAGCTGGCCGACGAAGTCATCGCCATGCGCGACGGCCTCACCGTCAACTACCCCAGCATCGACGACTCGCTCGACGAGGCCCTGGCCTTCGACGGCGGCCCCGTGGTGCTGGCCGACGGCGCCGACAACCCCGGCGGCGGCGCGGCGAGCGATTCCACCTTCATCCTGCGCCGCATGCTGGAGCGCGGCATCACCAACGCCGCGCTGGGCCCGATGTGGGACCCGATCGCCGTGCGCATCGCCTTCGACGCCGGCGTGGGCGCGAAACTGCAGATGCGCATCGGCGGCAAGATCAGCCCGCTGTCGGGCGATCCGCTCGACCTTGAATGCACCGTGAAGGCGCTGAAGGAAGACCTGGTGATGACGGGCCTTTCGAACACGCCCACCGCCATGGGCGACTGCGCGCTCGTCGAGGTGAACGGCATCGAGATCGTGCTGATCACACGGCGCAACCAGGCCATGGGCACCGACCTGTTCACGCAGCTGGGCTGCGACCTGGCGGCCAAGAAGATCGTCGTGGTCAAGTCGTCGCAGCACTTCTACGCGTCGTACTCGCAGGTGGCCAAGCACGTGATCTACGCCGGCGCACCGGGCGCCGTGACGCTCGACCTCACCACCCTGCCGTACCGCAAGGCTCGCCTGCCGAAGTGGCCCATCGGCGTCGCCGCCTGAACTCCCTCTTCTTCTTTTTTGTTTCGCCCCACCGACCGGAGAACCGACGATGACCCGACGAACGCTTGCTGCCCTCGCTGCCCTGGCCCTTTCGGCCGCCAGCCTTCCCGCGCTCGCCCAGACGCCGCCCAAGACACTCAAGGTGGTGGCGCATGCCGACCTGAAGATCCTCGACCCGACCTTCACCACGGCCTACATCTCGCGCAACTTCGGCCACATGGTGTACGACACGCTGTTCGCGCAGGACGCCACCGGCAAGCCGCAGCCGCAGATGGTCGAGAAGTACACGACCTCCAAGGACGGCAAGCAGTGGAGCTTCACGCTGCGCCCCGGCCTGAAGTTCTCCGACGGCGCCGCCGTGACCTCGGCCGACGCCGTGGCCTCGCTGCAGCGCTGGGCGGCGCGCGACAGCCTGGGCCGTGCCATGACGGCCGTGGGTGCCGAGTGGAAGGCCACCGACGCGCGCAACTTCACGCTCACGCTCAACGAGCCCTTCGGCATGGTGCTCGACGCGCTGGCCAAGCCCTCGGGCTTTCCGCCGGTGATCCTGCCCGAGCGCATCGCCAAGCTGCCGGCCACCGCGCCTCTCACCGAGGTCGTCGGCTCGGGGCCCTTCATCTTCAAGCGTGACGAATGGGTGCCGGGCAACAAGACGGTGTTCGTGCGCAACCCGAACTACGTGGCGCGCAGCGAGCCGCCGAGCGGCCTGGCCGGCAGCAAGAAGACCAGCCTCGACCGCGTCGAATGGCTCTACCTGCCCGACGCCAACAGCGCGATCTCGGCGCTCAAGCGCGGCGAAGTCGACTACATCGAGCAGCTGGCGCCCGACTACATCGCACCGCTGCGTACCGACAGCAACATCAAGATCGGCTCCGGCGGTGCCTACCAGGGCTTCCTGGTGATGAACCAGCTGCACCCGCCCTTCGACAACCCGAAGGTGCGCCAGGCGCTGCTGCAGGCCGTGAACCAGGAACGCTTCGTCGCGGCCATGGGCTTCCCGCTGGACATGCGCATGGCCTACTGCGCCACCTGGTTCATCTGCGGCAGCCCCAACGACACCTCGGCCGGCGCGGAACCCTTCCGCAAGGCCGACGTCGCCAAGGCGAAGAAGATGCTCGCCGACGCCGGCTACAAGGGCGAGAAGGTGGTGCTGATGGTGCCCAGCGACGTGCCCTACCTCAATGCCGAGGCGCTGATGGCCGCGCAGACCATGAAGAGCATCGGCCTGAACGTCGATGCGCAGACCATGGACTGGGCCTCGATCGGCGCGCGTCGCGCCAAGCGCGATGCGTCCGACGCCGGCGGCTGGAACATGTACGTCACGGTGGCCGGCGAGTTCGACGTGAATTCGCCCATCAGCAACGCCTACCTGGGCGCGGCCTGCGGCAACACGCTGCCCGGCTGGCCCTGCGACAAGAAACTCGACGAGCTGCGCACCGCCTGGCTGAAGGAAACCGTGCCGGCCAAGCGCAAGGAACTGCTCGACGCCTTCCAGTCGCGTGCCTACGAAGCCGTGCCGTACATCAACGCGGGCCAGTACTCGGCCGCGTTCGCGGCGCGCGCCAGCATCAAGGGGCTGGACAAGATGTGGGCCGGCCTGCCCACCGTCTGGATGCTCGACAAGTAAGCCACGCGCACCGCCATGGGCTACATCGTTCGACGCTTTCTTTCCACGCTGCCGGTGATGGCGGTGGTGGCCGTGGTGGTGTTCCTGCTGATCCACCTGTCGCCCGGCGACCCGGCCGCGCTCATCGCGGGCGACCTCGCCACCACCGAGGACATCGACAAGCTGCGCGCCGCGCTCGGCCTGAACCTGCCGCTGTGGCAGCAGTTCGGGCTGTGGATCGGCAAGATCTTCACGGGCGACCTGGGCACCTCGATCTTCACGCAGGTGCCGGTGACGCAGCTGCTCGGCCAGCGGCTGGAGCCCACGGTGTCGATCGCGGCGCTGACCATGCTCATCACGCTGGTGACGGCCGTGCCGCTGGGCACGCTCGCGGCCTACTGCGCGGGCACCTGGATCGACCGCCTCGTGATGCTGTTCGCGGTGCTGGCCTTCTCGGTGCCGGTGTTCCTCATCGGCTACCTGCTGGTCTACACCTTCGCGGTGCAGCTGCCGTGGTTTCCGGTGCAGGGCTACGTGAACTTCTCCGAAGGCCCCGGCGCCTGGCTGCGCGCGCTGGTGCTGCCCTGTGTGAACCTGGCGCTGGTGTACATCGCGCTGGTGACGCGCATGACGCGCGCCACCGTGCTCGAGGTGCTGCACGAGGACTACATCCGCACCGCGCGCGCCAAGGGCCTGGGCGTGCTGCCGGTGCTGGGCCACGCGCTGCGCAACGCGGCCATTCCCATCGCCACGACGATCGGCGCGGGCATTGCGCTCCTGATCGGCGGCGTGGTGGTCACCGAGACGGTGTTCGCCATTCCGGGCGTGGGCCGGCTGGTGATCGATTCGGTGCAGCGCCACGACTACCCGGTGATCCAGAGCGTGCTGCTGCTGTCGGCGGGCGTGTACGTGCTGATCAACCTCCTGATCGACCTGAGCTACCGCCTGTTCGATCCGCGCATCCAGTACTAGAACAAAGAACGAGCCCCACGACGCCATGTCCACTGCCCTGCCCTTGCGCGAGGTCGATGCGCCGGTGCCTGCCGATGCCGCCGCTTCCGCCGAAGACGCCCCTTTCGTACCGCCACGCTGGCGCTGGGTGCGCAAGCACCCGACGCTGATCGTCGGCGCGCTGCTGCTCCTCGCGGTGGCCGCGCTGTCCATCGGCGCCCCCTGGATCGCCACCCACGACCCGCAGGACATCGACCCGCTGGCGCGCATGCAGCCGGCCTCGGCCGAGCACTGGTTCGGCACCGACGCGCTGGGCCGCGACGTGTTCAGCCGCGCCGTGTGGGGCGGTCGCGTGTCGATGATCGTCGGCGCCTCGGTGGCGGTGCTCGCCACCTTCTTCGGCATCGCGCTGGGCCTGGTGTCGGGCTTCGTGCGCTGGGCCGACGGCCCGATCATGCGGGTGATGGACGGTCTCATGGCCATCCCCGGCATCCTGCTGGCGATCGCGCTCATGGCGGTGACGCGCGCCAGCCTCACCACGGTGATCATCGCCATCACCGTGCCCGAGATTCCGCGCGTGGTGCGGCTGGTGCGCTCGCTGGCGCTCACGCTGCGCGAGCAGCTGTTCGTGGAGGCCGCGCACGCGGTCGGCACGCGGCTGCCGGTGATCCTCGTGCGGCACGTGCTGCCGAACATCGTGGCGCCGCTGGTGGTGCAGGCCACCTTCGTGGCCGCCGCCGCCGTGCTCACCGAGGCCGCGCTGTCCTTCCTCGGCGTGGGCGTGCCTTCGCAGACGCCGAGCTGGGGCAACATGATGGCCGAGGGCCGCAACTTCGTGACCGTGGCGTTCCACATCATCCTGTACCCGGGCCTGCTGCTGGCGGCCACGGTGCTGGCGATCAACCTGCTCGGCGACGGCCTGCGCGATGCGCTCGACCCGCGCCTGGCGCGGCAGCTGTGAAGAGGAACGCGCCATGACCATCCCCATGTCCCAGGCCACCCTCGCCCCCGGCGAGCCCTTGCTCGAGGTCGACAACCTGCGCACCTACTTCAGCACGCTCGCCGGCACGGTGCGCTCGGTCGACGGCGTGTCGTACACCGTGCGCGCGGGCCGCACGCTCGGCGTGGTCGGCGAATCGGGTTGCGGCAAGAGCGTGACGGCGCTCTCGATCCTGCGGCTGGTGCCCACGCCGCCCGGTCGCCACATGGGCGCGGTGCGCCTGCGCGGCACCGACCTGATGCAGCTCAGCGAGCGCGAGATGCGGCAGATCCGCGGCAACCGCATCTCGATGATCTTCCAGGAACCGATGACCTCGCTGAATCCGGTGCTCACCGTGGGCCGGCAGATCGCCGAGACGGTGCAGCTGCACCAGAAGGCCAGCCGCGCCGAGGCGCTGCAGCGCGCGGTCGAGATGCTGCGCCTGGTGCAGATCCCCGAGCCCGAGCGGCGCGTGAACGAGTACCCGCACCAGCTCTCGGGCGGCATGCGCCAGCGCGTGATGATCGCGCTGGCCCTGGCCTGCAACCCCGAGGTGCTGATCGCCGACGAGCCCACCACCGCGCTCGACGTGACCATCCAGGCGCAGATCCTCGACCTCATCAAGCGGCTGCAGAAGGAGCTGGGCATGGGCGTGGTGATGATCACGCACGACCTGGGCGTGGTGGCCGAGAGCTGCGACCGCGTCGTCGTCATGTACGCCGGCAAGAAGGTGGAAGAAGCCGACGTGGTCGACCTCTTCGACCGCCCGCTGCACCCCTACACCCGCGCGCTGATGGCCTCGATGCCCGCCATGAGCACGTCGAGCGCGCGGCTGCACGAGATTCCGGGCATGGTGCCCGCCGCGCACGAGCTGGGGCGCGGCTGCGCCTTCGCCGCGCGCTGCGCGCAGGCGCGCGAACGCTGCCGCCGCGAGACACCGCCGCTCTCGACGCAGGGCGACGGACATGTGGTCGCCTGCTTCGCGGTGCAGGAACAATGGACCGACGAGGCTGCCGAGGTGAGCGCATGACGACAACGACGACCCCATCCACCAAGGCGCCGCTGCTGCAGGTGCGCGAGCTGCGCAAGCACTACACCTCGCCGCGACGCTGGCTGCGCCCGGCCAAGCCGGCGATCCAGGCGGTCGACGGCGTGTCGTTCAACGTCGGGCACGGCGAGACGCTGTCGCTGGTCGGCGAGTCGGGCTGCGGCAAGACCACCACGGCCAAGTCGGTGATGCGGCTGGTCGAGCCCACCTCGGGCTCGGTGCGCCTGAACGGCGAAGAGCTGCTGACCCTGCCCGCGAACGCGATGCGCCAGCGCCGGCGCGACCTGCAGATCATCTTCCAGGACCCCTACGCCTCGCTGAACCCGCGCCTCACGGCCGGCGACATCGTGGCCGAGCCGCTGCGCAACTTCGGCGACGTGTCGGTGGCCGAGCGGCGCGAGCGCGTGCAGTGGCTGTTCTCGCGCGTGGGCCTGCGGCCCGAGGCGGCGAAGAAGTTTCCGCACGAGTTCTCGGGCGGCCAACGGCAGCGCCTGGGCATTGCGCGCGCGCTGGCGCTGAACCCCAAGCTCATCGTCTGCGACGAACCGGTGTCAGCGCTCGACGTGTCGGTGCAGGCCCAAGTGGTCAACCTGCTGATGGACCTGCAGGCCGAGTTCGGCATCGCCTACCTGTTCGTGGCGCACGACCTCGCCGTGGTGCGCCACATCAGCCACCGCGTGGCCGTGATGTACCTCGGCCACATCGTGGAGATCGCCGACCGCGACACGCTGTTCTCGGCGCCTCGCCATCCATACACCGAGATCCTGCTGTCGGCCGTGCCCGTGCCCAACCCGCGCACGCCGGCGCGCCGCCTGCTGCTGCAGGGCGATCCGCCGAGCCCGGCCAACCCGCCCTCGGGCTGCCGCTTTCACACGCGCTGCCCGATGGCGCAGGCCGTGTGCAAGGAGAAGACGCCCGAACTGACGGAGCGCCCTTCGTCTTCCCAGGGCGGCCATTGGGTCGCCTGCCACTTCCGTTGAAAGCACTGCCCTCATGACCGACAAGACACCCCACTACGACCTCTTGATCCACGGCGGCACCGTGATCGACGGCACCAAGGCCCCGCGCTTCGACGCCGACGTGGGCATCGTCAATGGCCGCATCGCCGCCATCGGCAAGCTCGCGGGCCACACGGCCGACCAGACGCTCGACGCCACCGGCCGCATCGTCGCGCCGGGCTTCATCGACTCGCACACGCACGACGACCAGGCCGTGCTGTCGCACGCGCAGATGCCCTTCAAGGTGTCGCAGGGCGTGACCACGGTGGTGGCGGGCAACTGCGGCATCAGCGCCGCGCCGCTGCGCGCCGACATGGACCTGCCGATGCCGCTGAGCCTGCTCGAGACGCCGCCGGAAGACCGCTTCACGACGTTTGCGGCCTACCTCGACGCGCTGCGCGCCACGCCCTCGTCGGTCAACGTGGCGGCGATGGTCGGCCACTCGACCCTGCGCGCCGTGACCATGTCCGACCTCGACCGGCCCGCGACCGACAAGGAGATCGCCGCCATGCAGGCGCTGGTCGAAGAAGCCATGCAGGCCGGCGCCATCGGCCTGTCGACAGGCACCTTCTACCCGCCGGCCGTGAAGGCCACGACCGAGGAGATCATCGAGGTCGGCCGCCCACTCACATCGCGCAAGGCGCTGTACGTGACGCACATGCGCGACGAGAGCGACCGCGTGATGGAGTCGCTCGAAGAAACCTTCCACATCGGCCGCGCGCTCGACATTCCCGTGGTGGTGTCGCACCACAAGGTGCAGAACACGCAGAACTTCGGCAAGACCAAGGTCACGCTGCCCTTCATCCAGGAAGCGATGAAGCACCAGTGCATCGGCCTGGACTGCTACCCGTACACGGCCGGTTCCACCATGATCCGCACCGACCGCGGAATGATGGACGGCCGCGTGCTCATCGCCTCCAGCGTGCCGCACCCCGAATGCGCGGGCCGCGACCTGAAGGACATCGCGGCCGAATGGGGCGTGTCGGGCGAAGAGGCCGCGCTGCGCCTGTCGCCCGGCAGCGCCATCTATTTCATGATGGACGAGGACGACGTGCAACGCGTGCTCGCCTTCGACGAAACCATGATCGGCTCCGACGGCATTCCGCTGGGCGACAAGCCGCACCCGCGCCTGTGGGGCACCTTCCCGCGCGTGCTGGGGCACTACAGCCGCGACGTGGGCCTGTTCCCGCTGGAGACGGCGGTGTGGAAGATGACGGGGCTCACGGCGCGCAACTTCGGCCTGCACGAGCGCGGCGCGCTCAAGGTCGGGCACCACGCCGACGTGGTGGTCTTCAATGCCGCCACCGTGCGCGACACCGCGAACTACGAAACGCCGACCGAGCCGGCCGAAGGCATCGACGCGGTGATCGTGAACGGCGCCGTGACGTGGCGCCACGGCGTGCACAGCGGTGCGCGCAACGGCCAGGTGATCGTGCGCCAGGACGCGGCCTGACACGTTGCACCTCGGCGGCGCCTGCATGGCGCCCGCCTTCGCATCCTGGTGCATGCGCAGCACCGGATCGGTGAACACGCCGGGCCTCGCAGGCCCGGTTTTTCTTTCTCCCTTGCGCTTTTCCCCTCTGGCAGAGCGTGCCTAGGGGATTTCCCTCGACAGCTGGCCCGGAGCTTGCGTAGTTCGTCCACATAGTTGAACATTTCAACTATTGAAGACTTCTACCAACCCGCCATGCACGCCCCGCTTCGCCTGAAAGACGACTACCTCAACGTCCTGCTCGACCTGGCCTCGCAGCGCACGCGCGACCGCGGCTCGCGCATCTACGAGATCGAGCTCGGCCTGTCGATCCGCGACGTGCGCCTCTTGCGGATGATCGGCGGCGCGCCCGGCATCACCATGGGCCAGCTGGTGCAGACCTGCGCCATCGAGAAGACGCTGGTCTCCAAGCTGGTGAGTTCGCTGGTGCAGCGCGAGCTGGTCGAGCGCCAGATCGGCGCCGAGGACGCGCGGCAGATCCGCCTGTGCCTGAGCCCGGCCGGCATCGACATGGTGCTGCGCGCCGAGCCCATCGGGCACGAGATGGAAGCGCGCTTTCTCGACTGCCTGAGCGTCGCCGACATCGAGAACCTGCGCCGCATCATGCACAAGCTCATCGACGCGGAAGAAGGCTCGCGCGACATCTTCGAATTCCTGCTGGTGCAGCTGCGCGAAAGCAAGGAATCGCCCCCGTCCTCCTCTCCCGCGTCTTCCGCTCCCTCCCGAAAGAAGTAAGGCTCCATGGCAATCCACTTTTCACCGCGCCGCGTCGCGGCGGCTTCCCTGTCGGCGCTCGCTTTGTGCTTGGCCGCCACCGCGTCCGCGCAGACCGTGCTTCGCACCGTGCCCTCGTCGGACTTGAAGATCGTCGACCCGATCTGGACCACCGCCAACATCACGCGCAACCACGGCCTGATGATCTACGACACCCTCTTCGCGATGGACGAGAAGGGCGTCATCAAGCCGCAGATGGTCGACAAGTACAGCGCGAGCGCCGACAACAAGGTGTGGAGCTTCACGCTGCGCCCGGGCCTGAAGTTCCACGACGGCGCACCGGTCACCTCGCAGGACGTGATCGCCTCGCTGGCGCGCTGGGCCAAGCGCGACACGCTGGGCCAGAAGATGTACGAGGCGATGGACAGCATCGCCGCCGACGGTCCCAACGGCTTTCGCATGACGTTCAGGCAGCCCTTCGGCGTGGTGCTCGACGCGCTCGGCAAGCCCAACCCGCTGGTGCCGTTCATCATGCCCAAGCGCGTGGCCGACACGCCCGCCGACAAGCAGATCGACGAGCTGGTGGGCTCCGGCCCCTTCACGCTCGCCAAGGAAGACTTCCGCCCGGGCGACCGCGTCATCTACCGCAAGAACACCGCCTACGTGCCGCGCAAGGAACCCGCCTCGGGCCTGGCCGGCGGCAAGGTGGTGCACGTGGACCGCGTCGAATGGGTGATGCTGCGCGATCCGCAGACGCAGGCCAATGCGCTGCTCAACGGCGAGGTCGACATGCTCGAGACCGTGCCCTCGTCGGGCTACACGGGCATGCGCACCAACGACAAGATCGAGCTGGTCGACGTGATGCCGGCGGGCCCCTTCACCGTGCTCTACAACCACAAGGTGCCGCCCTTCAACAACCCGAAGGCGCTGAAGGCCGCGATGCTGGCCATCAACCAGGAGGCGATGCTGCGCGCGCAGGTCACCTTCCGCGATTTCTACAAGCCCTGCGCGTCGATCTACCTGTGCGGCTCGCTCTACGCGAGCGACAAGACGGGCTTCTACACCGGCAAGCCGCAGTTCGAAGAGGCGCGCAAGCTGCTCAAGGAATCGGGCTACGACGGCAAGCCCGTGGTGATCCTGCTGCCGGGCGACGCGCCCGCGCTGAACAAGCTGCCCGCGGTGTACGGCCAGCTGCTCAAGCAGGTGGGCTTCAACGTCGACGTGCAGACCACCGACTGGGCCACGCTCGTGACCCGGCGCGCCAAGAAAGACCTGCCCGAGAACGGCGGCTGGAACGCCTTCATCACCTTCTGGGGCGGCGTGGACGCGAGCAGCCCCATCGGCTACAGCCCGCTGACCGGCAACGGCGACCAGGGCTACTTCGGCTGGCCCGTGGTGCCCGAGCTCGAGGCGCTGAAGACGAAGTTCATCGCCACCGCCGACCTCGCGCAGCGCAAGGAGATCGCCACGCAGATCCAGCAGGTCGTGCTCGAACACGGCGTGCTCGCCCCGCTCGGCGAAGGCAAGGCGCCCACGGCCGTGCGCCGCGGCACCATCACCGGCCTGCTGCCGTCGCCGGCGGTGCTGTACTGGAACGTGCGCAAGACGTCCGCGCCATCGCCATGACCGCGACATAGGCCGGCCCGCGCACCCGCCCCTCTCCCCTTTCTGATCGCCACCCCTGACCGGCTGCGCCTTGCGCGGCAGCCGGGCGGGACTTCCTTTGCCCGCGCCACACGCCCGGCCCCTCGTCAAGGACCTGATTCACATGCTCCACTTCCTGTTGCGCCGCGGACTGGCCACCGCGCCCGTGCTCCTGATCGTGGCCGTCATCGTCTTCCTGCTGCTGCGCATGACGCCCGGCGACCCCGCGGCGGCCATCGCGGGCGACGCGGCCAGCGCGCAGGACATCGCACGCATCCGCGCCCAGCTGGGCCTGGACGCATCGATCGTGACGCAGTTCGTGCACTGGCTCGGCCAGGTGCTGCGCGGCGACCTCGGCTACTCGTTCTTCTACCGGATGCGCGTGACCGACCTGATCGGCCAGCGCCTGGAACCCACGCTCTCGGTGGCGGCGGTGACGGTGGTGCTCACGGTGCTGATCGCCGTGCCGCTGGGCGTGCTCGCGGCCTCGCGGCGCGGCGGCCGGCTCGACCGCTTCATCATGGGCGCCTCGGTGCTCGGCTTCTCGGTGCCGGTGTTCGTGGCCGGCTACGTGATGATCTGGCTGTTCTCGATGCAGCTCGGCTGGCTGCCCTCACAGGGCTACCAGCGCATCGGCGACGGCGTGGGCCCGTGGCTGCGCCACCTGGCGCTGCCCTGCATCACGCTGGCCGTGATGTACGCGGCACTCATCGCGCGGGTCACGCGCGCGGCGGTGTCGGAGGCGCTCACCGAAGACTACGTGCGCACCGCGCGCGCCAAGGGCATCGCCGAGTGGCGCATGCTGCTGCGCCACGCGCTGGCCAACGCGGCCGTGCCGATCGCCACCGTCATCGGCCTGAGCGTGGCGGGCCTGATCGGCGGCGTGGTGGTCACCGAGACGATCTACGCGATCCCCGGCCTGGGCCAGCTCACGGTGGACGCCGTGCTCTCGCGCGACTACCCGCTGATCCAGGCGATCACCCTCTTCTTCTCGCTCGTGTACGTGGTGGTCAACCTGCTGGTGGACCTGAGCTACCTGCTGCTCGATCCGCGCATCCGGTACTGACCTTCCTTCGAAAGCCCCGCCATGACTTCGATCTCCCTGCGCGACGACGCGCCTGCCTCTGCCGCGGTTCCTCCCGCCGCACCCCGGGCCCCGGCCCGCTCGCTGCTGCGCCGCCTGCTCGCCAACGGCGGCGTGCGCATCGGCGGCGTCCTGCTGGCCGCGATGCTGCTGCTGGCGGTGGCCGCGCCCTGGCTCGGCACCATCGACCCCAACGCGATGGACCCCGCGAACTCGCACCTGCCGCCCGGCGCACGCGCCGAGTTCACCACGCTGGCGGGCGACAGCTTCGATCGCTTCTTTCCGCTGGGCACCGACAGCATGGGCCGCGACCTGTGGAGCCGCACGGCCTACGGGGCGCGCATCTCGCTGTCGGTGGGCGTGGCGGTGGCGCTGGGCTCGGTCGCGTTCGGCCTCGTGGTGGGCATGGTGGCGGGCTACTTCCGGCGCCTGGACGGCGTGATCATGCGGGTGATGGACGGGATGATGGCCATCCCCGGCATCCTGTTCGCGATCGTGCTGGTGGCCGTGTGGCGGCCCAGCCTGCTCACGGTGATCCTGGCCATCGTGGTGCCCGAGACGCCGCGCGTGGCGCGGCTGGTGCGCTCGGTGGTGCTGTCGGTGCGCGAAGAGCCGTACGTGGAAGCGGCCGTCGCGCTCGACACGCCGACCTGGAAGCTGATGTTGCGCCACATCCTGCCCAACACGGTGGCGCCGCTGATCGTGCAGGGCACCTTCATCTGCGCGGCGGCGATGCTGGTGGAGGCCGTGATGTCCTTCCTGGGCATCGGCCTGCCGTCCGAGGTGCCGACCTGGGGGAACATCATGTCCGAAGGCCGCACGCACTTCACCTCGCACCCCTCGACCGTGCTGCTGCCCGGCCTCTTCCTGGCGCTCACGGTGCTGGCCGTGAACATGCTCGGCGACGGCCTGCGCGACGCGCTCGATCCCAAGTTCAAGGCACGCGGAGGCTGAGCATGACATCCACCTCTTCCACAACCTCCGCCGCGCCCTGCCTCGTGGTGCGCGACCTTGCCATCGACCTGCCCGCCGGCGCCGACCGCGCACACGCGGTGCACGGCATCTCGTTCGACGTCATGCCCGGCCAGGTCGTGTGCCTGCTGGGCGAGTCGGGCTCCGGCAAGTCGGTCATCGCGCAGGCCGCGATGGGCCTGCTGCCCGCGTCGCTGCGGCCCTCGGCCGGGCGCATCGAGGTGCAGGGCGAGGACGTGCTCGCGGCCAGCCCGGCGCGGCTGCGCGCCCTGCGCGGCGCGCGCATGGCGATGGTGTTCCAGGAGCCGATGACCGCGCTCAACCCCGTGATGCGCTGCGGCGCGCAGGTCGACGAGATCCTGGCCGAGCACACGACGCTGGGCGCCGCCGCGCGCCGCGAGCGCGTGCTGGCCATCTTCGAGCGCGTGCGGCTGCCCGAGCCCCAGCGCATCGTGATCGCCATCGCGCTGATCCTGCGCCCGGCCCTGCTGATCTGCGACGAGCCCACCACCGCGCTCGACGTGACCACGCAGGCCGAGATTCTGTCGCTCATCCGCGAGATGCAGCAGGAGAACGGCACGGCCGTGCTGTTCATCACGCACGACTTCGGCGTGGTGGCGGACATCGCCGACCAGGTGGTGGTGCTGCAGTTGGGCCGGCAGGTCGAGAGCGGCCCGAAGGACGAGGTGCTGCGCCGCCCGAAGGAGGCCTACACGCGCATGCTGCTCGACGCCGTGCCGCGGCTGGCGCCCGTGCTGCGCGCGCCCATCGACGCCCAGGCGCCGCTGCTCGACGCGCGCGGCGTGGGCAAGGTCTACCGCACGGGCAGCTGGCCCGGCAAGCGCCGCACGGTGCACGCGGCGGCCGACGTGTCGCTGAAGCTGCATGCGGGCGAGACCGTCGGCATCGTGGGCGAATCGGGCTCGGGCAAGTCGACCGTGGCGCGCTGCATCGCGCGGCTGATCGAACCCACCGACGGCGACATCCGCGTGCCGGGCATCGAGGGCTCGCGCGGCGCGCAGCGCTCGGCGTTCCGGCGCATGGTGCAGGTCGTGTTCCAGGACCCGAACCGTTCGCTCAACCCGCGCCGCACGGTGGGCCAGTCGATCGTCGAGGGGCCGGTGAATTTCGGCGTGCCGCACGCCCGGGCCTGGCAGCGCGCCGAGGAGCTGATGGCGCTGGTGCGGCTGCAGCCCGAGGTGCTGCACCGCTACCCGAGCGAGTTCTCGGGCGGCCAGCGCCAGCGGCTGTGCATTGCACGCGCGCTGGCCTGCGAGCCGCGCGTGCTGATCGCCGACGAAGCCGTGTCGGCGCTCGACGTGTCGGTGCAGGACCAGATCCTGAAGCTGCTCGCGGAGATCCAGCAGCGGCTGTCGATCGGCATCCTGTTCATCACCCACGACCTGCGCGTGGCCAGCCAGATCTGCGACCGCCTGATCGTGATGCACAAGGGCCGCATCGTCGAGCAAGGCAGCGCGCACGACGTGCTGCTGTCGCCGCGCGAGGCCTACACGCGCACGCTGCTGGCCGCGGCGCCGGGCCAGGGCTATGCGTTCGGAGGCGGCTGAGCGCCGTCCTCTTCTCCATCTTTCAACCCACCTTCATCCCACCACCCAAAGAAGAAACGAAGACATGACCACACCCCTGTACGAACTCAGTGCCCTTCAGTTGCTCGAACACTACCGTGACCGCGCCTTGTCGCCGGTCGAGGTGACGCAGGCCGTGCTTGCGCGCATCGAGCGCTGGGAGCCGCACATCCACGCCACCTACGGGCTGGACGCCGAAGCCGCGCTGGCATCGGCGCGCGCCTCCGAGGCACGCTGGGCCCAGGGCAAGCCGCAGGGCGATCTCGACGGCGTGCCGGTCACGCTCAAGGAGAACATCGCCACGCGCGGCACGCCCACGCCGATCGGCAGCGCAGCCACCGTGCTGGCGCCCGCCGCGGCCGACGCCCCCGCCGCCGCACGCCTGCGCGAAGCCGGCGCGGTGATCGTGACCAAGACGACGATGCCCGACTTCGGCTTTCTCGGCGCGGCGCCCTCGAGCTTCCACGCGCTCACGCGCAACCCGTGGGACCTGGGGCGCAACACCGGCGGCTCGAGCTCGGGCGCCGGCGCCGCCGCCGCCGCGGGCTACGGCCCGCTGCACCTGGGCACCGACATCGGCGGCTCGGTGCGCATTCCGGCCAGCTTCTGCGGCGTGTTCGGCCTCAAGCCCAGCCACGGCCGCATCCCGGTCGACCCGCCCGCCGCCGCGCGCGTGATCGGCCCGATGACGCGCACCGTGGCCGACGCCGCACTGCTGATGCAGGTGGTAACGCGCCCCGACGCGCGCGACTACATGAGCCTGCCGCCGAACGACTTCGCGTGGCAGCGGCTCGAGCGCAACGTGAAGGGCCTGCGCATCGGCCTGTGGACCGAGACCATGGGCGGCTGGCCCATCGATGCGGAAGTGAAAGAAGCGGTGCTGGCCGCGGCCCGCCTGTTCGAGCAGGCCGGCGCCATCGTCGAGCCGCTGGCCGACTGGACCACGCTCGAAATGCGCATGGGCATGGCCCACTTCTTCACGATGCGCTGCCGCGTCGACCTGGCCGCGATGCCGCCGGAGCGCGCGAAGCTCGCGGCCGGCTACATCCACCAGGCGGCGGAGTTCGCGGCCTCGCTCACGCCCGAAGACACCTTCCGCGCCTTCACGCGCATGCAGGCGCTGCGCGCAGCCACCGTGGCGGCCACGCAGCCCTTCGACTACGTGCTGTCGCCGGTGTCGCCGGTGCTGCCGTTCGCGGCGGACGCCATCAACAGCGGCTCGGAAAACCTGCTGAAGGACTCGCACTTCACGTCGGTGTTCAACCAGTCGGAACAACCGGCCGCGTCGATCAACTGCGGCCATGCGAAAAATGGCCTGCCGATCGGCCTGCAGATCGCGGGGCGTCGCTTCGACGACCTGGGCGTGCTGCAGATGGCGCGCTTCTACGAATCGGTGCGTCCGGCACAGGCGCGCTGGCCTGAACCGGCCTGACCGGGCTGGGTCAGGCGAATCAGTCCGGCGCGTTCATCACGCGGTCGAACTCTTCGTCGGCCGGCACGTTGTCGGCATCGAGCTCGCTGGCATCGGTGAGGTCGATGCCCGTTTCGTCCGACAGGTCGTCGGACGCATCGGCTTCGAGTTCGTCGAAGTCGTCGGCAGGCGTGCTGTCGTCATCGTCGTCTTCGGACGACGAGGCGGAGCGCGCGGTGGCATCGGCTTGGGGCGTCATGATCGAATTCCTCGGCAGATGAGTAAACGGCCCTCTATGGTGCGCCTGTTTTGCCCCTTGCGGTGGATCGCCGGGCTGACGTCGGTGTCGGAAAGTTTCCCGTCTCCCGAGGCCGCACGCACGCGTGCTCAGAAGGTGTGAATGAATCCGGCGTGGCCGAGCAGCCCGCGCAGGCGCGTCCCCTCAAGGCGCAAAGCGCAGCCATAGCTCGGGCTATGGCGAGCATTTGCAACGCCGAGGGGGCGTGTCTGGGCGGGATGAGCGGACATGGCGGGTTCGTTCACACCTTCTAGTCTTTGTGGACGTGGCCGTGCTCGCCGTGTCCTTCATCGTGGCCGTGCTCGCCGTGCGCCAGCCGGCTCACGAGCGTGACCAGCAGGATGCCCGCGGCGAGCCACGCGATCTGCGCCGCGGTCTGGCGCGCGGGCAGGCGCTTCTGCAACTGCGGGATCAGGTCGGCCAGCGCCACGTAGACGAAGCTGCTGCCCGCCAGCACCAGGAAGTACGGCAGCCAGCCATGCAGCTGGTCGACCAGCCACCAGCCCGCGATGCCGCCGAGCATGGTCATCGTGCCCGCGAGCGACACCTTCACCAGCGCCGCGCGCGAATTGGCCGAACTCTGTCGCAGCACGACGAGGTCGCCGATGTGGTGCGGCACTTCGTGCGCGAGCACGGCCAGCGCGGCCACGAGGCCCAGGCGGATGTCGGCCACGAAGGCCGAGGCGATCAGGATGCCGTCGCCGAAGCAGTGCACGCTGTCGCCGGTGAGCACGGCCCAGCCGCCGCCGCCCGTGGTGGGTGGGTGGTGGTGGGCGTGTCCATGTGAATGACCGTGATCGTGGCCGTGGTGATCGTGCGCTTCGCCCTTGGCGGGTGCGACGTCGCCATGGTGGTGCTCATGCCCGTGGTGCCACAACTCGGCCTTGTCGAGCAAAAAGAAGAACACCAACCCGAACAGCAGCACCGCGAACAGCAGCGCGGGCTCGATGCGGCTTTCGAAGGCCTCGGGCAGCAGGTGCATGAAGGCGGTGGCCAGCAGCGCGCCGGCCGCCAGGCTCAGCAGGTGCTGCGGGTTCACGCCGCCGCCGCCGCTGCGCACGCCCACGCGCAGCAGCAGGGCCGCGAGCCAGACGCTTCCGATGCCGGCGACCAGGGTCGCCACGAGAATTACTATCAAATTCATAGCTGCTTGCGCAAGAGGGACGGCCGGTACGGCCTTGTTCCGTTCATAAAAAGAGAAAGGCCGTCACTTCGGACGGCCTTCGGCGGCGGGTGGCTACGGGCGCCGTCTTCGGTCAGGCGACACCATTGGCTTTGAACCAGGCCGTGGCACGCTGCCAGCCGTCGTCCGCGGCGCTCTTGAGGTAGCTGGGGCGGTAGTCGGCGTGGAACGCGTGGCCTGCTTCGGGGTACACGACGAAGCTCGATGCCTTGGCCGCCGGAGTCCCACCGGCCAGAGCAGCTTTCATCTTATCAACCGTGTCAAGGGGGATGCCCTGGTCTTTTCCGCCGTACAGGCCGAGTACCGGCGCCTGCAGGCTGGCGGCGATGTCGACGGGATGCTTGGGCTGCAATTCGCTGGCCTGCCCGACCAGCCGGCCGTACCAGGCCACGCCGGCCTTGACCTTGCCGGTGGCCGCATACAGCCACACGATGCGCCCGCCCCAGCAGAAGCCGGTGATGCCGGCCTTGCTCGTGTCGCCGCCGTTGGCCTTGGCCCAGGCCAGGGCGCCGTCGAGGTCGGCCATGACCTGCGCGTCGGGCACCTTGGTGACGATGTCGGCCTGCAGCTTGGGAATGTCGGTGTAGCCGCGCGGATCGCCCTGGCGCGCATACAGCTCGGGCGCGATGGCCAGGTAGCCCAGTTCGGCGAAGCGGCGGCAGGTGTCGGCGATGTACTCGTGCACGCCGAAGATCTCCTGGATCACCAGCACCACGGGCAGCCCGGTCTTGCCGGCCGGCGCCGCGGCATAGGCGGGCACCCCGAAACCGTTGACGGTGTACTTGATGGGGCCGGCCTTCAGGCCGTCGGCCGGGGTGGTGATGGCCGTCTGCGCGGCCACCGGCAGCACGGCGGCGGCGTAGCCGACACCGAGGGCGGCCTTGAGCGCGGTGCGGCGCGTGGCCCCCTGCTCGGTGCTGTCGCCGGGGCGCAGCGAATCGAATTCGGAACGGTTGTCGTCGAAGGAGGTCATGCACGGGCTCCGGTTGAATCGTCTGACAAGGGGGTGTGGCGTAGAAAAACGCACGCCGCAATGTAGGCGAAATCGGTCCGGGCCGTGTGACCGGACCGTAAAGCAGCCGGACTGCCTCGGGCTGCGGTCAGGTGCCGTAGGCCCGCCGTGCCAGCGCCCCGGCCAGCACCTGGGCCGGGTCGACGAGGCGCAGCCCCGCCACCGCGGCCGAGCCCTGCAGGCCCAGCGGCACCTCGGTGCAGCCCATGATGATCGTGACCGGGCCGTGCCGTTCGGCCAGCCGCAGCGCGACCTCGGAGAAGCAGCGTTCGGCCAGCGGCAGGTTGCCGGCCTTCACGCCGTCGAAGATGCCGCGCATGATCGTCTGGCGCTCGTCGGCCGACGGCACATGGCAGCCCAGGCCGGCCTCGGCCAGTGCCTGCTCGTACAGCCGCACGCGGTAGGTGCCTTCGGTGGCCATCAGCGCCACCTCGCTCGCGCCCTGCGCAGCCAGGTGCTGCGCGGTCTCGCGCGCCATGTGCAGCAGCTCGACCTGCGGAAAGCGTTCCTGCAGGTTGGCGTGCCACGCATGCGCGGTGTTGCAGGCGATGGCCACGGCGCGGCTGCCCAGCGCGGCCAGCCGGCCCAACGCCTGCAGCATCGGTTCGAGCGGCTGGTGCGCGCCCTGCGCATCGGAGGCCAGTGCGCCGGTGCGGTCGGGCACCGGCACCTGCGCCAGCCAGTGCTCGGGAAAGGACTGGTCGCGCACCGGCTCGCCGCGCGCACGCATCTGCTGCGCGCAGGCCTGCACGAAGAGCCGGACGAAGTCGGCGCCCGCCGCGGGGCCCATGCCCCCGAGGATGCCGACGACCTGTGTGGCTGCGACCATGTCTTTTCTCTTTCGCTCTCTCTGTGCGATCAGGTCGCTGGCTTGTCGCTAAAGGCCTTCAGGTTTTCCTTCAGCTGGTCGCTCATCGGCAGGTTCAGCGGCACGTTCTTCGGCGGGATCGGCTGCATGAACCACTTGGTGTAGAGCTTCTCGAACTCGCCGCTCTTCATCATGGCGGTGAAGGTGTCGTCCACCAGCTTCTTGAAGGCCGGATCGTCCTTGGGCAGCATGCAGGCGTAGGGCTCGACCTGCAGCGACTCGCCCACCACTTCGTAGTCGGCCGGGTTCTTCGAGTTGGCGATGAGGCCGAACAGCAGGATGTCGTCCATGGCGAAGGCCACGGCGCGGTCGCTCTCGACCAGCAGGAACGCGTCGGCGTGGTCCTTGCCGAGCACGATGTTCATGTCGAGGTTCTTCTCGGTGTTGTACTTGCGCATGACCAGCGCGTTGGTGGTGCCGGTGGTGCTGGCCACGGTCTTCTTCGCCAGGTCGGCGTAGTCCTTGATCTTGGAGGACTTCTTCGTCAGCAGGCGCGTGCCCGTGTAGAAGTGGTTCACCGCAAAGGCCACGTCCTTGCCACGCGCGGTGTTGTTGGTGGTGGAGCCGCACTCCAGGTCGATGGTGCCGTTGGTGATCAGCGGGATGCGGTTCTGCGAGGTGACCGCCATCAGCGAGACCTGCAGGTTGGGCTTGTTCAACTTCTTCTTCACCGCCTCGACCACGGCGTTGGAGAGTTCCACCGAGAACCCGATCGGCTTGTTGGGGCCGTCCAGGTAGCTGAAGGGCACCGACGACTCGCGGTAGGCGAGCGAGATCTTGCCGGACTCGGCGATCTTGGCGAGCGTGTCGGCAGCCTGCGCGGCCGGTGCAGTGAAGAGGACCGCGGCAGCCAGGGACGCCATCAAAACGGAGAGTTTCATTCGAGCCTTCATCGGTTGGATTGAACAGACAGCCAGTGTAAGAAGGAGTGACACATCGGGACAATTCCAATTAACCCCGGGGTCATGCCCAAAGGTTATGGGCTGGGTTCTTTTGGCATTTCCGGGCACGGCGAGGGGCCTCTACAGTCGCACGCTGTCTCTTCTGTTCCCTTTCTTCTTCACTTCCGGAAAGTTGCCTCCATGCATGTGTGCGTGCTCGGCGCCGGCATCGTGGGCCTGGCGACCGCCTGGCAACTCGAGCGCCAGGGCCACCAGGTCACGGTGATCGACCGCGCGGCGCCCGGCGCGGGCGCCAGCGGCGGCAACGGCGCGCAGCTGAGCTACTCGTACGTGCAGCCGCTGGCCGATCCGTCGATCTGGACGCAGCTGCCCAAGCTGCTGTTCTCCCCCACTTCGCCGCTGAAGCTGCGCCCGCAGCTCGACCCGCTGCAATGGCGCTGGGGCCTGGCCTTCCTGGCCGCATGCAACGCCGCGACCTCGCGCGACACCACCGCGCAGCTGCTGGCGCTGGCCGCTGCGAGCCGCACCGGCTTCGAGGCCATGCAGGCCGACATCGCGCCCGACTGCGATTTCTCCGCCACCGGCAAACTGGTGCTCTATGCCAGCGCCGCCTCGCTGGCCGGTGCGCGCGCGCAGGTCGAACTGCAGCGCACCCTGGGCAGCGAGCAGCGCATCGTCACGCCCGACGAGTGCGTGGCCATCGAGCCCGCGCTCGCGGACTACCGCGGCCAGATGGCGGGTGCGGTCCACACGCCGAGCGAGTGCGCGGCCGACTGCCTCAAGGTGTGCGCCGAGCTGATGCGCGCACTGAGCGCGCGCGGCGTGCGCTTCATGCTCGGTGCAGACGTGCACGGCTTCGCGCGCAGCGAAGGTCGCGTGGCGGCGGTGCAGACCAGTGAAGGCGACATCGAAGCCGACGCCTTCGTGATGGCGCTGGGCTCGGCCTCACACAAGTTGGGTCGCGCGCTCGGCGCCTACCTGCCGGTGTATCCGCTCAAGGGCTACAGCATCACGGTCGACGTCGATCCCGCCCCCGGCGCGGCGCCGCGCGTGAACGTGACCGACAGCGCGCGCAAGGTCGTCTTCGCGCGCATCGGCTCGCGCCTGCGCGTGGCCGGCATGGCCGAGCTCGTGGGGCACGACGCAAGCATTCCGGCCACGCGCATCGAGACACTGGCCGACGCCACGCGCGCCGTGTTCCCGCGCGCCAGCCGGCTGGCCGAGCTGCATCCCTGGACCGGCATGCGCCCGGCCACGCCGAAGGGCCTGCCGATCATCGGGCGGCTGCCGCATGCGCCGTCGAACATGCTGTTCAACACCGGCCACGGCGCGCTGGGTTTCACGCTGGCCTTCGGCTCGGCGCAGCGGATCGCGCAGGCGCTGGACGCGGCCCCGCCGCACTCCTGAGCTTGCGGCCCAGGCGCCGCCAGCCGATCACCACGCCGGTCAGGCTCAGCAGCGCACCGCCCGCGCTGAGCGCGACCAGCAGCACGTCCCACAGCGGACGGTGCGCGAGCAGCGGCAGCCAGTCCCAGCTGTGCAGCATCGCGAACAGCCAGCGGCTCCACCGGCGCGTGCTGTCGCTGCGACCGAGCACGGCGCCGGTCTGCGGATCGACGTGGACCCAGGTGGCGTGCGCGTCGGCGAACACCACGCGCCAGACGGGCAGCGGCTTCTCGCTGCCGCCGGTCATGGTGTGCGCGTCGCGCGTGTAGTAGTGGCTGTCGTAGGCGGTGAGCACGTCGATGCGCGCGACCGGATCAGGCAGCAGTTGCGCGACGGCGGTGCGCAGCACCGCAGGGTCGATCTGTTGCGGCTGCGCGCTGACCGCATTGCGCACCAGCGGCCGGCCGCTGGCGGTGCTGGCCAGCACCAGCGTCTGCCCTGCCGCGCGCACCCAACGCAGTTCGCGGATGTCGCCACGCGTTGAAGCCAGCAATGCGGCGGGCGTCGCGTCGCCCATGCCTACAACGAGCGGCCCACCCTGCATCGCCGCCATGCGCAATGCCGGCGCCCCGCTGTCGAACACACGCCAGGGGTTCATCGACATCAGCCCGCTGAAGATCCACGTCAGCGTGACGAGCGCGAACAGCAGCCCGCTGATGTGATGCCAGCGCATCATGAAGCCCTGGTACGGCGAATGCGAGCCGCTCTTGTAGGTGCGCCGGAAGCGCCAGCGCATCACGCCCACCACCGTGCCCGTGAGCGTGACGGCGATGCCGACGATCGACAGCCAGTTGACGATGTCGGCCCAGTAGCGGTCCAGGCCCGTGCCGCGCAGCGGATACAGCCAGTGGATCCACGCGCCGGCGTAGTTCCACAGCCGCTCGGCGCGCGGCGCATCGCGCACCACCTCGCCGGTGCGGCCCGAGATGTACAGCCGCGTGGCCTGCGCATCGGCCAGGTCGACCACGTGCAGCGGGCGGTGCGCGTCGAGCCCGCGCGAATGGGTGAAGGCGTCTTCGTCGATGGTGCCCCGGTACTGGAGCACCACGGCCTCGCCCCCATAGGCCTGCGCACTCACGAGCGCGCGGGCGCGGTCGACCTGGCGCAGCACGGCGCCGGTGTGCGCATCGACGACGACCACGCCGCGCCCCGGCGGCGACCGGCGCGCGCCGGGTTCTACCGCGCTCGCCGGCACCGCGAGGTACACCGCCTGCCCGCCGCTGGCCACGGCCAGCCGCAGGTCCTGCAAGGGCCCCGCGATACCGGCCGCATCGAGCGCCTGCCGCGGGCCCAGCAAGGGTGCCTTCGCATCGAGCGGCGGCAGGTGCTGCAAACGCTCGGCCTCGGTGAGCTTGGGGTAGCCCACGTACATCATCACCACGCCCGAGACGAACCACATCGCGAAGAAGGCGCAGACGACCACGCCGAGCCAGCGGTGGACCAGGAACAACCAGCGTTTGGCATGCATGGCGGCGCTCCCTGGGTTCAGAAGCTCACGCGCACCGACACATCGGCCGTGCGCGGCGCGCCGAGGTAGGCGAAGCCGGCGCCGACGTTCGCGGCGTACACGCGGTCGGTCGCGTTGCGCACGCGCCCCACCAGCGTGACGTTGCGGTTCACCTGCCAGCTCAGCCCGAGGTCGAGCAGCGTGTAGCCGGGCCAGTGCATCGTGTTGGCCGCATCGGCGTACACCTTGCCCACATGCCGCACGCCCGCCGTGGCCTGCAGGCGCGGCGTGATGGCATACGACACCCAGAGGTTCGCGACCACCGCCGGCGTGTTGGTCGGCGTGCGGCCCGCGAGCGACACGCCGCCCTGGCGGAACTGCTCGTAGCGCGCATCGACGTACGTGAGGTTGCCCTGCAGCGACCACTGCGGCGTGGGCTGCAGCCCGAGCGCCAGCTCCACGCCCTTGGACGACTGCTCGCCGACGAGCACCGTGAGCGTGCTGTTGGCCGGGTCTTGCGTCGCGATGTTGGTGCGGCGGATGCTGTAGGCCGCGAGCGTGGCCGTGCCCTTGCCCTGCCAGAAGTCGAGCTTGGTGCCGACCTCGACCTGCCGGCCGGTGGTGAGCTCGCTGTTGTTGCGCACGTCGGCGAACGAGGCGGTCGAGAGCACGCCCGACGGCGGATCGGCCGCGGTGGCGTACTGCGCGTACAGGTTGGCACCGGGCGCGAAGTCCCACACCAGGCCGATGCGGCCGGTGGTGGGCTTGTAGCCACGATGGAAGGTGGCCGGGTTCGCCGCGTCCACGGTACGGCGGTTGACCAGTTCGAGGTCGATGCGCTCGTGGCGCAGCGCCGTCACGAGGTGCAGCGACGGCTGCAGCGCGGTGCGGTTCTCCAGATACAGCGCGGTGGTCCGCACCTTGTTGTCGCGGTCGGGCCGAAAGCCCGGCGTCATGCCCGGCACGTCGAAGAAGCGCTCGGTGGCGAAGACATACGGGTTCACCGTGCTCACGGTGCCGGGCAGGCTGTTGGGAAAGCGCGTCTGCCGATTCACGCTGAAGTCCAACCCGAAGGACCAGTCGCTCTTCAGCCTGCCGAGCTGCCCCCTGTAGAGGCCTTCGACGCGGTTGCCCCACACGTCCTGGTCGTGCCGCTGCAGCAAGGCGCCCGAACGGATGACGGCCGTGTTGCGTGCGTTGTAGCGGTAGTTCTCGACGTTGCGGTAGTCGCGCAGCGCGCCGTAGGCGTAGAAGGTGTTCTTGAACTGCAGCGCGTCGCTGGCCTGCCATTCGGTGACCGAGCGCAGCCACTGCACGCGCTGCGCGTAGAGGCCGTCGGCGCTGTTGTAGTTCTTGAAGCGCATGCCGCGGTCGATGCGCATCTCGCCGCCCGCCGGGTTCAGCACCGGCGTGCCCCAGTAGGGCCGCGTGACGTCTTCGTCCTGGTATTCGTAGGCCAGCGTGTGCTTCAGGCCGCCGCCGAAGTCCGACAGCAGCGAGGCCGCGAGCTGCGTCGACTTGCTCTTGGTGCCGTCGGTCCAGCCGTGGGCGTCACGGTGGTTCACGTCGATGCGCGCGTAGTGACTGCCTGCGCCGCCGTCGCCGGCGATGCGGCGGTTCAGGCCGAACGAAGCCTCCTTCAGGTTCTGCGTGCCCAGGCGCAGCTGCGCTTCGGCGAAGTCGCTGCGCTCGGGCGCCTTGGTGATGTAGTTGATCGAGCCGCCCAGCGCACCCGAGCCGAACAGGAAGCTCGACGGGCCGCCGATGGCCTCGACGCGGTCGTAGATCCAGCTGTCGACCGGGCGCGCCGCGATCGAATACTGCAGGTTGATGCCGTTGAACAGCTGCGCGATCGAGCTGCTGCCGAAGCCCCGGTAGCTCACGCCGACGTTGCCGGGCGCGTCGTGCGCGGTCACGCCGGGCACGGCGCGCAGCGCCTCCTGCGTGTTCTGCGCGCCGCGCGCATCGAGCACCGCGCGGTTCACCACCGTGACGGAGGCCGGCGTCTCGCGCGGCGTGAGGCCCAGGCGACTCGCGGTGTCGGCGGGCGTGTCGAGGTCGAGCCGGCCGTTGGGGCGCGGGGCGTCGTCGGCCACTTCGATCAAAGGCAGTGAAGACACGGTGGTCTGGGCTTGGACAGGCGCATGGACGGCGCCGAACAGGGCAAGCAGCCCCAGGGCGGGGGCACGGGAAAGGGTGGGCATGGCATCTCTCTTGCGACGACGCTGGCGAAAACAAAGGCGCACAGCGCCGGCCGCACTACGACCGGGAACGCACCGCGCGGCCCGTTCAGGCGGCGTCAGGTGCAGGAACGACGAAGCTCAGGAGAGATGCGTGGGCGGCCCGCGCGCCGGCAGCGGCGAGGCCGTGGCTGCCGCAAGGCGGGCAGCGGGAATCGATTGCAGCGCGCGGCCCAGCGGCAGCGGCGTGGGCAGCGTCACCTGCACGGTGGCAGGCGGCGGGCCGGAGACCATGCACAGCGGGCAGTCCATGGCCGCCATGCCGACTTCGGTGGCGCCGTCGTCGCCCTGCACGATGAGCTTGACGGTGCCCGCGGCGGAACACACGAGTTCCATCGCCTGCGGGTTCACGAGCGGCGACGCGCCCGCGACCAGCAGCGACGCCATGAACCACGCCAGCACCAGTCGGTGCATTGCGCAGAAGGTTCGAAGGGCGTGCATGGGCGCGGATTATGGCGCGAGGCGAATGCCCCGCATCTTTCTCAGGCGGTCTGCTCGATGGCTTCGCGCATGCAGCGCGTGATGCCGCGCACGGCCACCGAGTCGGGCCGGCCCGCGAAGCGCAGCGCGCGCACCGGCACCGGAATGTGCGGCTCCAGCGTCAGCACGTCGACCTTGGCGCGGTCGGCCGAGCGCGCCGTGCAGCCGTCGACCAACGCCACGCCCAGCCCGTGGTGCGCCATGGCCAGCGCCGCATGGTAGGTCTGCACCGTGACCACGGCCTGCTGGAAGCCCACGCCCGCCTGCCGGCAGGCCTGGCTCAGGCTGGTGCCGACCGGGTCGCGGCCGTCCAGGCCGATCACCGGGCGGTCGATGAGGTCGTGCAGCGCCACCGAGCCGTTGCGCACCAGCGCGCGCGGCAGCATGCCCTTGGGCGCGACGCACACCATGCGGCTGTCGGCCAGCGTCTCCTGCGTGAGCGAGGGATGCACCGCGGGGCTGAAGGCGAAGCCCACGTCGGCCTCCTGCAAGAGCAGCGCCGACATGATCTGCGGCGAGTGCAGCGACTCGACCGTGATCGCGTAGCCCGGATGCATCTCGCGGAAGGCCTTGAGCGCGCGCGGCAAAATTTCGTAGCTCAGTGCGAGCACGCTGAGGATGCGCAGCTCGCCCGTGTCGTTGCCCGCGCGCAGGTTCGCCGCCAGCCGCTGCACCTCGTCGAGCTGCGCAAACAGCCGCTCGATGTGCGGGTACAGCGTGAGCGCCTCGGTGGTCGGCGTGAGCCGCCCCTTGGCGCGCTGGAACAGCGGAAAGCCCAGTTGCAGCTCGGCATGCTGCAGCGTGCGGCTCACGGCCGGCTGCGTGATGTTGATCAGCCGCGCGGCCGCGCTCACGCTGCCCGCGAGCATGATCGCGTTGAAGACCTCGATGTGGCGCAGCCGCATGGCCGACAGCGGTCGGTGGCGGTCAGCGGACGGTGGTCTTGCCGGTGGCGATGTCCATCACCATGCGCACACCCAGATAGAGGCGCGGCTCGATCGAATCGATCAGCACGTACTCCGCGTCGGCCGTGTGCGCGCCGAAGCCCTGCAGGCCAAAGCGCTCGATGACCGGCGCCTTGGTCTTGAGCGAGGCGAACGCCGCGTCGGTGCCGCCACCGGCCGCCTTGTCGTCGGCGCCCAGCGGGCGGCCCAGCTCGTCCTTGTAGATCGCCTGCGCATGCTTGGCCAGCGCGCGCGACGCGTCGGTGGCCTCGAGCGGCGGACGGCGGCGTTCGAACTTCAGCTCGACCTTGGCCTCGGGCACCAGCTGCTTCTTCACGCGCTCGTTCACCTGCTGCTCGATGCGGTCGTAGTCGGCCACCTTGAGCACGCGCACGTCGGCGCCCGCCGTGGCGCTGGCCGGGATCACGTTGCGGTTGGTGCCCGACTTGGAGATGGTCCAGTTCATCTTCAGGCCCGTGGACGGGTCGGACAGGTCGCGCATCTGCAGGATCTGGTGCGACAGCTCGTACAGCGCATTCACGCCCAGCTCGGGCGCGGAGCCCGCGTGCGAGGCCTTGCCCGCCACGTTCAGCGTGACCGAGGCGATGCCCGCGGTGGCCAGCGAGAGCTTGTCGTCCTTGATGGAGGCGCCCTCGAACGACAGCACGGCGTCGTGCTCGCCGCCCAGCTTGGTGAGCAAGGCGCGCGAACCCGGCGAGCTGATTTCCTCGTCGCCGTTGATCAGCACGGTGAGCGTGCCGTAGTCCTTGAACTTCAGCGCCTGCAGCATCGACACCAGGTGCGTGATGACGGCCACGCCCTGCTTGTCGTCGGCAATGCCCAGGCCGTAGGCCTTGTCGCCGTCGACGCGGAACGGCTGCTTGTTGAGCATGCCCACGGTGTAGACCGTGTCCATGTGCGCGATGAGCATGATCTTCTTGGTGCCCGTGCCCTTGAAGGTGGCGCGCACCACGCGGCCGATCTTCTCGGGCGTGTCTTCCATGCGGTAGGCGTCGGCGCTCGGGTCGATCAGCTCGACCTCGCCGCCCAGCGCCTTGAACTTCGCGGCGATGAGGTCGGAGATTTTCTCGAGGCCTTCGATGTCGCGGCTGCCCGACTCGATGGAGACCAGCTCCTTCAGCGTCTCGAGCAGGGCGGGCTTTTCCTTGGCGGCGAGCGCGGCGATGCGGGCATCAGGGGCAGCTGAAGCGGTGCCGAGGAAGGCCGCGCAGACGGCGGCGAGCAGGAAGGTGCGGGGCTGGAGTTTCATGGGCGTGTTTCTTCTTTCTGTCGTTTGTCTCTTGGGGATCGTGCGAATGTGGATCAGTGGGCCTTGTCCCAGTTGGGACCGACGCCGATCTCGGCGAGCAGCGGCACCTTGAGCGCCGCCACGCCGGCCATCAGGCGCGGGATTTCGGTGCGCACCCATTCGACCTCGGCCTCGGGCACTTCGAACACCAGTTCGTCGTGCACCTGCATGATCATCCTGGTGGCGCGCTTCTCTTCGTCAAGCACGTTCTGTACCTTGACCATGCTGAGCTTGATGAGGTCGGCCGCCGTGCCCTGCATCGGCGCATTGATGGCCTGGCGCTCGGCCGCCTTCTTGCGGGGGCCGTTGCCGCCGTTGATCTCGCTCAGGTAGAGGCGCCGGCCGAACACGGTCTCGACATAGCCCTTGTCGCGCGCGAACTCCACGATCTGGTCCATGTAGGTCTTCACGCCCGGGTAGCGCGCAAAGTAGCGATCGATGTACGAGGCCGCGGCCTTGGTCTCGATGCCCAGGTTCTTCGCCAGGCCGAAGCTGCTCATGCCGTAGATGAGCCCGAAGTTGATGACCTTGGCGTAGCGGCGCTGCTCACTCGACACCTGGTCGGGCGTGGTGCCGAACACCTCGGCGGCCGTGGCACGGTGCACGTCGACGCCGTCGGTGAAGGCACGCAGCAGCGACTCGTCGCCGCTGATGTGGGCCATGATGCGCAGCTCGATCTGCGAGTAGTCGGCGCTGGCGATCACGCTGCCCGCCGGCGCCACGAAGGCCTCGCGCACGCGCCGGCCTTCGGGCGTGCGGATCGGGATGTTCTGCAGGTTCGGGTCGTTGCTGCTCAGGCGGCCCGTGACGGCCACCGCCTGCGCGTAGTGCGTGTGCACGCGGCCGGTGCGCGGGTTGGCCAGCTGGCCCAGCTTGTCGGTGTAGGTGCCCTTGAGCTTCGAGAGGCCGCGGTGCTCGAGGATCTTGGCGGGCAGCGGATAGTCTTCGGCCAGCTTCTCCAGCACTTCTTCGTCGGTGCTGGGCGCGCCGCTCGGCGTCTTCTTGACCACGGGCAGGCCCAGCTTGGTGAAGAAGATCTCGCCGATCTGCTTGGGCGAACCCAGGTTGAAGGGCTGGCCCGCGATGTCGTAGGCCTCCTGCTCCAGCGCCATGATGCGCGTGCCCAGGTCGTGGCTCTGCGCGGCCAGCGTGGGCGCGTCGATCAGCACGCCGTTGCGTTCGATGCGGTACAGCGCCTCGCTCGAATCCATTTCGAGCTGGTAGATGTAGGCCAGCTTTTCTTCCTTCTGCAGCAGGGGCCAGAGCGTGCGATGCACGTCGAGCGTCTGGTCGCTGTCCTCGCACGAGTATTCGGCGGCCTTGGCGATGTCGACCTGGCTGAACGAGATCTGGTGCGCGCCCTTGCCGCACAGGTCTTCATAGGAAATGCCGCTGCGCCCCAGATGGCGCTCGGCCAGGGACGACAGGCCGTGCGGCTTGTTCACTTCGAGCACGTAGCTTTGCAGCATGGTGTCGTGCGCGTAGCCCTGCACCTCGATGCCGTGGTTGGCGAACACGTGGCGGTCGTACTTGATGTGCTGGCCGAGCTTTTTCTTGTCGGCGTTCTCGAGCCAGGGCTTGAGCCTGGCGAGCACCTCGTCGATGGGCAGCTGCGCGGGCGCGTCGGGGTAGTTGTGCGTGAGCGGAATGTAGGCCGCTTCGCCCGGCGTGACGCTGAAGCTGATGCCCACGATCTGCGCGACCATTTCGTCGAGCGAGGTGGTCTCGGTGTCGATGGCCGTGAGTTCGGCGGCCTCGAGTTTGGCGAGCCAGGCGTCGAACTGCGCCCATTCCATGATGGTGTCGTACTTGAGGTTGCTCGCGGGCGCGGCGGCCTCTTGCGCGTCCAGCTCGGAAGGCTCGTCGAACAGGCCGCCCTGGTCGCGGTCGGCCTTCGAAGCGGCCTTCTTCTTGGCGTTCTCTTCGATCAGCTCAGGCGGCACCTCTTGGGCTTCGAGCGACTTCACCAGGCTCTTGAAACCGAACTTCTCGTAGAAGGGCTTCAGCTCGGCCGTCTGCGGCGCGCCGACGGGCAGGCCTTCGAGCGAGGGCAGGCCTTCGACAAAGCCGTTCAGGTCGCAGTCGGTGCGGATGGTGACGAGGCGCTTGCTCAGCGGCAGCTTGTCGAGCGCCTGGCGCAGGTTCTCGCCGGCGGCGCCCTTCACTTCGGCGGCGCGTTCGACCAGTGCATCGAGCGAGCCGTATTCGAGCAGCCATTTGGCGGCGGTCTTGGGACCGACCTTGGGCACGCCGGGCACGTTGTCGACCGTGTCGCCGATGAGCGTCTGGTAGTCGACCATGAGATTGGGCGGCACGCCGAACTCGGCCGTCACGCCGGCGATGTCGCGCTTCTTGCCGTTCATCGTGTCGATGATGGTGATGTGCTCATCGACCAGCTGGCTCAGGTCCTTGTCGCCGCTGGACACGATCACCTCGACGCCCTGCGCGGCCGCCACCTTGGCGAGCGTGCCGATCACGTCGTCGGCCTCGACGTCGGGCACCGTGAGCACCGGCCAACCCAGCAGCTTGACCACTTCGTGGATGGGGTCGATCTGGCTGCGCAGGTCGTCGGGCATCGGCGAGCGGTTGGCCTTGTACTCGGGGTACCAGTCGTCGCGGAAGGTCTTGCCGGGGGCGTCGAAGATGCAGGCCGCGTAGTCGGCGCGCACCTCGCGGCGCAGCGCGGTCATCATGTTGATCATGCCCCGGATCGCCCCGGTGGCCGGGCTCTTGGGGTCGCCGGGCACGGCGCGCAGATCGGGCATCGCGTGGAAGGCCCGGTACAGGTAGCTCGAGCCATCGACGAGCAGCAGCGTTTTCTTGTCGGTCATCGGGGCATTTTGCCGTGCCCGGACCGGCGTCCGGAACGACGCCAGGGTCGGCTGGCGGCCGACACGCCGCCAGCGGGTGCACGCCTACAATCTGTGCATGCCTAGCTCCCCACTCCTGGTCGCCCGCCGCATCCTGCTGGCGCTGGCTTTCGCCACCCCCGTTGCCGCCCTCGCGCAGGCGCCGGCCGCGCCCGCCGCCAAGCCGGCCCCGGCGGAACCGCTACAAAATCAGGAGCAGGCCGACGGCCGGCGCAACCAGAAGGTCGAGCACATCCACACGGAAGACAGCGGCGCCTCGGTCGACGAGGTGCGCTACGGCGGCCGCACGCAGAGCATCAACGTCAAGCCCAAGTCGAACATGCCCGGTTACGAAGTGCTGCCCAACGACGGCGGCAGCGCCCGCCCCGGCACGACCGGCGACGCGAACAGCGGCGGCAACGGCCCGCGTGTCTGGAACGTGCTGAAGTTCTGACCGTGACGCTGTCGTTCTCCTTCCCGGCAACCCTCTTTTCTCCCGCAGCCGCCGTCCGGCGCTGAGCATCGCCATGGCAGTTTTTACCGAAGTCCAGTTCGGCGAGGCAGACGCGCTCGTCCAGCGCCTTGGCATGGGCGCCCTGCGCGAGCTGCGCGGCATCGAGGGCGGCATCGAGAACACCAACTACTTCGCCACCACCGAGTCGGGCGAATTCGTGCTGACGCTGTTCGAGCGCCTGAGCGCCGAGCAGCTGCCGTACTACCTTTGCCTCACGAAGCACCTGGCCGGTGCCGGCCTGCCGGTGCCCGCGCCCGTGGCCGATCCGGCCGTGGCGCCGCCGACCGGCCATGCGCTGTCGATCCCCGCGCAGGCGCCCTGCGAGCTGCTGCACCGCGTGGCCGGCAAGCCGGCGGCGCTGGTGCAGAAGCTTTCGGGCCGCAGCGAGCTGGCCCCCACCGCCGCCCACTGCGGCGAACTGGGCGCCATGCTGGCCCGCATGCACCTGGCCGGGCGCGACTACCCGCGCATCCAGCCCAACCTGCGCGGCCTGCCCTGGTGGAACGAAACCGCCCCGGTGGTTCTGCCCTACATGGACGAGGCGCAGGCTGCGCTGCTGCGCGCCGAGCTGGCCTACCAGAACCATGTCGCCGAATCGTCGGCCTACGCGGCGCTGCCGCGCGGCCCGGTGCATGCCGACATGTTCCGCGACAACGTGATGTTCGCGACCGGCGGCGAGCCCGATGCGCCGCCGCGCCTCACGGGCGTGTTCGACTTCTACTTCGCCGGCACCGACACCTGGCTGTTCGACCTGGCCGTGTGCCTGAACGACTGGGCCATCGACCTGGCCAGCGGCCGGCACGACGCCGCCCGCGCCGATGCCCTGCTCGCCGCGTATGAAAGCGTGCGCAGGCTGAACGCCTCAGAGCGCGCCCTGCTGCCCGCGATGCTGCGCGCCGCCGCGCTGCGCTTCTGGATCTCGCGCCTGTGGGACTTCCACCTGCCGCGCGAGGCCAGCATGCTCAAGCCCCACGACCCGACGCACTTCGAGCGCGTGCTGCGCGAGCGCGCCACCCACCCGCACGCCATCGCCCACGTCTTAGAGCCGGCGCTGGCAGCCTAAAGAAGGTGTGACCGAACCCGCCATGCCCGCTCATCCCGCCCAGACACACCCACTCTGCGTTGCAAATGCTCGCCATAGCCCAAGCTATGGCTGCGCTTTGCGCCTTGATTGGGCGCGTCTGGGCGGCCTGCTCGGCCACGCCGGATTCATTCACACCTTCTGACCCCCCCACATGAAACTCCACCTCGTGCCGGCGCGCACCGGCTTCGACTGGGTCCGCCTCGGACTCAAGACCTTCTGGCGCCAGCCGTTGGCCTTCATCTCGCTGTTCTTCCTGCTGATGGCGATGATCTCGACGGTGTCGATGCTGCCGCTGCTCGGCAGCGTGCTCGCGCCGATCCTGTTGCCCTTCATGACGCTCGGCCTGATGGTCGCGACCTCGGTGGCAGCAACCGACAACGCCGATGGCCTGGGCAACGCGGGCGACCTGGGCCGCCCCACGGGCTCGGCCATGTTCATCGCGGTGTTCGACGCCATGCGCACCGAATGGCGCTCGCTGGTCGTGCTGGGCGTGATCTCGGCCGTGTACTTCGTGCTGGCCGTCACCCTGACGGCGCTGGTCGACGGCGGCCAGCTCATGCGCGCCTACCTGTTCGACGAAGCGGTGACGCCCGAGGTCATGAAGAGCAGCGAGTTCCTCACGGCGCGCACGCTGCTGATGTGCCTGAACCTGCCGCTGTCGCTGGCCATGTGGCATGCGCCGGCGCTGGTGCACTGGCACCGCGTGGAGCCGGTGAAGAGCGTCTTCTTCAGCATCGTCGCGCTCTTCCGCAACTTCGGCGCCTACGCGCTGTTCGGCCTGGCGTGGTTCGGCGTGTTCATGCTCGCGGGCATCGCCATCGGCCTGCTCGCCACCGTGCTGATCGGCGTCGGCGCCATGGGCTCCGACGGCGCAGCCCTGGCGATCGGCAACATCCTGATGATCGGCACCGCGCTGGTGCTGGCGGCCATGTCGCTGGCCTCGACCTGGTTCACGTTCCGGGACAGCTTCGACGCGAACTGAGCGGGCATCGCCCGCTGCCCTTTCGGGCAAGCGGGACCACCGGCCTCAGACCGGCGTGAGCTTCGCCACCGACAGCGCCAGCCACTTCACCCCGTGGCGCGCGAACTTCACCTGTGCCCGCGCATCGTCGCCGGTGCCTTCGAGCGCGGTCACCGTGCCCTCGCCGAACTTGTTGTGGAACACCTGCATGCCTGAGCGCAGGCCGTGCGACGGCGCGGTCTTCTGCGGCGGCACGGGCGGGCTGGCGAAGGTGTCCTTGCTCGCGCTGCCACCGCCTCCGCCGTAACGGTTGCCGCCGCCTCCCCCACCACCGTAGCCACCGGCACCGCCGCGCGTGCTGCCGTAGCCGCCGCCATAACCGAAGGCCGAAGGCGCAAAGCCCTGGTTCTTCGGCGTGAGCCACTTGAGTGCGCCTTCCGGCAGCTCGTCGAAGAAGCGGCTCTTGACGTTGTAGCGGGTCTGGCCGTGCAGCATGCGCGTCTGCGAATGGCTCAGGTACAGGCGCTTGCGGGCGCGCGTGATCGCCACGTACATCAGGCGCCGTTCTTCCTCGAGGCTCTCGAAATCGCTCATCGAGTTCTCGTGCGGGAACAGGCCCTCTTCCATGCCGGTGATGAACACGCAATCGAACTCCAGGCCCTTGGCGGCGTGCACGGTCATGAGCTGCACCGCGTCCTGGCCGGCCTGTGCCTGGTTGTCGCCCGACTCGAGGGCCGCATGCGTCAGGAAGGCCGCGAGCGGGCTCAGCGTTTCGCCGGTTTCGGCGTCGGGCGCCAGCGGCTCGTCGAGCACCGGCCGGCTGGGGTCGAGCCCCTGGCTGGCAGGCGACTGGCGCAGCTCGTCGACCGGCAGCGCCACGGCGTCGCGGCCGAAGCCTTCCTGCGTGACGAAGCTCTCGGCCGCGTTCACGAGTTCGTCCAAGTTCTCGATGCGGTCGGCGCCTTCGCGGTCGGCCTTGTAGTGTTCGACAAGGCCGCTGTGGTCGAGCACCAGCTCGATGATCTCGCGCAGGCTCACGCCCTGGGTCTGCTCGCGCAGCACGTCGATCTTGGCGACGAAGGCCGTGAGGTTCGAGCCGGCCTTGCCGCCGACCGCGCTCACCGCGTCGTGCAGCGAGCGCCCGGCGGCGCGCGCCGCGTCCTGCAGGCTTTCGAGCGTGCGTGCGCCGATGCCGCGCGGCGGAAAGTTGACGACGCGCAGGAAGCTGGTGTCGTCGTCCTTGTTCTCGAGCAGGCGCAGGTAGGCCAGCGCGTGCTTGATTTCGGCGCGTTCGAAGAAGCGCAGGCCGCCGTACACGCGGTACGGTACCGAGGCGTTGAACAACGCCGTTTCAATCACCCGGCTCTGCGCATTGCTGCGGTAGAGCACGGCCATTTCCTTGCGGTCGAAGCCGTCGCGCGCCAGCTGGCGCATTTCCTCGACCATCCACTGCGCCTCGGCGAGGTCGGTGGGCGATTCGTACACGCGCACCGGCTCGCCTGGCCCCTGGTCAGTGCGCAGGTTCTTGCCCAGGCGCTTCTTGTTGTGGCTGATGAGCTCGTTGGCCGAATCGAGGATGTTGCTGTAACTGCGGTAGTTCTGCTCCAGGACGATCTGGCGGCGCACGTCGAACTCGCGCACGAAGTCGGTCATGTTGCCCACGCGCGCGCCGCGGAAGGCGTAGATGCTCTGGTCGTCGTCGCCCACGGCGATCACGCTGTTGTGCTCGCCCGGCGTGAAGTGGCCGCCGGCCGCCGTGTGGCCCGCGAGCATCTTCAGCCACGCGTACTGCAAGCGGTTGGTGTCCTGGAACTCGTCGACCAGGATGTGGCGGAAGCGCCGCTGGTAGTGCTCGCGCACGGGCTCGTTGTCGCGCAGCAGCTCGTAGCTGCGCAGCATCAGCTCGCCGAAGTCGACCACGCCTTCGCGCTGGCACTGCTCTTCGTACAGCTGGTAGAGCTCGACCTTCTTGCGGTCGTCGTCGCTGCGGGCCTCGATGTCGCCGGGGCGCAGGCCGTCTTCCTTGGCGCCGGCGATGAACCACTGGGTCTGCTTGGCCGGAAAGCGCTCGTCGTCGACGTTGAACTGCTTCATCAGGCGCTTGATGGCCGAGAGCTGGTCTTGTGTGTCGAGGATCTGGAAGGTCGAGGGCAGGTTGGCCAGCTTCCAGTGCGCGCGCAGCAGGCGGTTGCACAGGCCGTGGAAGGTGCCGATCCACATGCCGCGCACGTTCACCGGCAGCATCGCGGTCAGCCGCGTCATCATTTCCTTGGCCGCCTTGTTGGTGAAGGTGACGGCCAGAATGCCGCCGGCGGACACCTGCCCCGTCTGCAGCAGCCAGGCGATGCGGGTGGTGAGCACCCGCGTCTTGCCGGAGCCGGCACCGGCGAGGATGAGGGCATTGCCCGCGGGCAGCGTGACGGCAGCAAGCTGCTCGGCGTTGAGGTTGTTCAGCAACGGCGAGGCAGGGCCGCCCGTATCGGCTGCGGACGCGCCGGAAAACAGGTCGTGAGGGAGCATGGGCTCCATTGTAGAAAGCTGCCCCGCCCAGGGCCTCGCCGAGCGCGCTTGCCCCTGCGGGCATGACCTGGATCAAGGCAGGGCCCGCTGGCCTGGGCAGGCCTGCCGCGCTTGCGGCAGATCAAGCGGCACGGCGCTGTCCGACGGGAGACTGCCTTCCAGTTGCCGGCCCTGCGCGCCGGCCGTCACTGGAGAACACATGCCCAAGAAATTCGCCCCCGCCTGCCTCGCCGCCCTGCTCGGCGCCATGGTCGCCCTGCCGGCCGCAGCGCAGGACACTCAGGGCAACTGGCTGGTGCGCGCCCGCGCCGTGTACCTGAAGCCGGCGAACCACTCGGCCCCGGTGGCCGACCTGTCGATTCCGGCCGACGCCATCACGGTCAACAGCAAGACCATTCCCGAGCTGGACGTCACCTACTTCTTCACGCCGAACATCGCCGCCGAACTGGTGCTGACGGTGCCGCAGAAGCAGACGGTCACCGTGCAGCAGAGCGCACTGGGCGGGCCCGTGGACATCGGCAGCTTCAAGCACCTGCCGCCCTCGCTGATGCTGCAGTACCACTTCATGCCCACCGCGAAGATCCGGCCCTACATCGGCGCGGGCCTGAACTACACGCGACTGAGCAGCGTCAACCTGCAGGTGCCGACGGTCGGGCGCCTGCAGCTGCAGAACGAGAGCTTCGGCCTCGCGCTGGGCGCCGGCGTCGACATCGAGGTGGCGAAGAACACCTACCTCAACCTCGACGTGAAGAAGCTGCGCATCCGCAGCGCCGTGAACATGAACGGCGTGCAGCTGTCGACCGTGAAGGTCGACCCGTGGCTGTTCGGCGTGGGCATCGGCTACCGGTTCTGACGAAGAACCGCACCACGGTCGTCGGGTATACGCAGCAACCCATAGGGTCAATACGGCCCGGCAACTTGCGCATCACCGCCATGGCCGTAAAATCAATCACCGGGCCCAAGTTTCTTGCGTCCGGTTTTTTTTGGCCGTCATTTCCATGACGCGACCACGAGAACCGGCCGGACCAAGCGCTCATTCGTTCCACTCAACGATTCCTTTCTGGAGCCTGGTCATGCAAATCTTCGATTACGACAACATCCTTCTGCTGCCGCGCAAATGCCGCGTGGAAAGCCGCTCGGAATGCGACGCCAGCGTCACGCTGGGCGAACGCACCTTCCGCCTGCCGGTGGTGCCTGCCAACATGAAAACGGTGGTCGACGAGTCGATCTGCCTGTGGCTCGCGCAGAACGGTTACTTCTACGTGATGCACCGCTTCGACCTGGACAACATCCAGTTCGTGAAAGACATGCAGGGCAAGGGCGTGTTCGCCTCGATCTCGCTGGGCGTGAAGAAGCCCGACTACGACACGGTCGACCAGATGGTGGCCCAGGGCCTCGTGCCCGAATACATCACGATCGACATCGCGCACGGCCATGCCGACAGCGTGAAGAACATGATCGGCTACCTCAAGGCCAAGCTGCCGAAGTCGTTCGTGATCGCCGGCAACGTCGGCACGCCCGAAGCCGTGATCGACCTGGAGAACTGGGGCGCCGACGCCACCAAGGTCGGCATCGGCCCAGGCAAGGTCTGCATCACCAAGCTCAAGACCGGCTTCGGCACGGGCGGCTGGCAGCTGTCGGCGCTCAAGTGGTGCGCGCGCGTGGCCACCAAGCCGATCATTGCCGACGGCGGCATCCGCGACCACGGCGACATCGCCAAGAGCATCCGCTTCGGCGCGTCGATGGTCATGATCGGCTCGCTGTTCGCGGGCCACGAAGAATCGCCAGGCAAGACGGTCGACGTCGACGGCGCGCTCTTCAAGGAGTACTACGGCTCGGCCAGCGACTTCAACAAGGGCGAGTACAAGCACGTCGAAGGCAAGCGCATCCTCGAGCCCATCAAGGGCAAGCTGGCCGACACGCTGGTCGAGATGGAGCAGGACGTGCAGAGCTCGATCAGCTACGCGGGCGGCCGCACGCTGATGGACATCCGCAAGGTCAACTACGTCACGCTGGGCGGCGACAACGCCGGCGAACACCTGCTGATGTGAGCGCGACGGGCGGCCCTCCGCCCGTCTCTTTTCTTTCAGGCCTCGAGCAGCTGCACTGCGTAGCGGTGCAGCGCATGCGCCGGATCGGCCAGCGCATCGACCACGCCGAAGTGGTCGAGCCCTGGCAGCACCTCGCACACCGGCACGGTGTGGCGGCCCCAGGCCTCGCGGATCATCGCGTTGTGGCGGATGAACTCCGCGCTCTCGTTGCCCCCCACCGCCGCATAGAGCTGGCCGCGCGCCGGCGCGGGCCACAGCGCCGGGCTCGCGCGCCGCGCGTCGGCATCGGTGAGCTTCAGCGTGTGCTCGAGGAAGGGCGTGCGCTGCAGCGGCCGCAGGTCGAACAGGCCCGAGACCGACAGCGCATTGCGCACCAGCTGCGCCGGCAGATCGGGCGCCACCGCCTTCCAGTCGCAGGCCAGCAGCGCCGCCGCCATGTGGCCGCCCGCGGAATGCCCGGCGACGGTGATGCGCGACGGGTCGCCGCCATGCGCCGCCACATGGCGCCAGGTCCATTCCAGCGCCCGCACCATCTGCAGCAGGATGCCCGGCACCGTCACCGGCTGGTCGACCGAGCCCGGGCACAGCGCGTAGTTGGGCTGCACCACGCAGATGCCGCGGTCGTGGAACGCGGGACTGATGAACGAGTGGTCCTTCTTGTCCATCGCGCGCCAGTAGCCGCCGTGGATGAAGACCAGCACCGGCGCATCGGGCACGGGCGCCGGGAAGACGTCGAGCGTTTCGTTCGGGCCGGTGCCGTAGGGCACGTCGATGCGGCACGGCAGCGTGTCGCGCGCCGCGGCGGAATCGCGCCCCCAGCGCGCGAAGTACGCGGGGTGGTCCTTCACCCGCGCCAGGTTGTTGTACATGCCTTCCAGCCAGGCGGGGTCGTGCGCTTCCATGCGGTGTTTGCTCCATGTTTTTCCGGGGCGCATCTTGGCACGGCCGCGTGCATGGAAATGCGCGGCTGGATAAAATGTGGGCTGTGTTGGGGGGGTAGCTCAGCTGGGAGAGCGCCGCGTTCGCAATGCGGAGGTCGGGAGTTCGATCCTCCTCCTCTCCACCAACCGACCCAGCAAAAAGGCCTTGGCAATCGCCAAGGCCTTTTTCATTTGCAGCTGTGCGCTGCGGCCGGGAAATATCAGGCGTCGAGCGTCAGGTGCTGGCCGTGCAGCGCCGCGGCGCCGGGCGATGCCAGGAAGCCGATGGTCTGCGCCGCGACCGAGGTGGAAACCCACTCGGCCGGGTTCGCATCGGGCATCGCCTGGCGGTTGGCCGGCGTGTCGAGCACGCTGGGCGCGACGCTGTTGATGTTCACGCCGTGCGGCGCGGCCTCGGCCGCCATCGATTCCACCAGCCGCTGCAGCGCGCTCTTCGACGCGATGTACGCCGCCATCGCCGGCAGGCCGCGCGCAGCCACCTTGGCCGTCACCGCGACGATGCGGCCCGCGCGGCGCTCGATCATCGAGGGCAGCACGGCCTGCGTCACGGCGACGAACGACCAGGCGTTGAGGTTCATCATCCGGTCCCAGCTCGCACGCGTGAGTGCGTGCGTCGCCTCGCCCATCTCGAAGCCGCCGGCAATGTGCACCAGCGCATCGACGCGGCCGAAGGCCTGCAGCACCTGGCCGGTGAGCGCCGCCATGTCGGGCGCCGAGGTCACATCGCCGGCCAGCAGCAGGTGCTGCGAGTTGTCCAGGCCCGGAAAGACTTCGGCCAGGCGACCGGCGTGGTGATCGACCAGCGCGAGCCGCGCGCCCTGGTCAAGAAAGTGCTGGGCCACGGCCCGGCCCAGCGCGCCCGCGGCGCCGGTGATCAGGACATGGGGGGTGTTGCTTGCATCGCTCATCGAAATTTCTCCTCTGACAGGGATGGGGTCGGGCCCCGACGGTCGCGCATCCTAACGCTCTCGTACAAATGTGCAGAAAAATTTTGAAGTCCCAAAAAGATTGGTATATACTCGTGGTCTTGCCAGAAAACACTAACGGTTTTCAAAGCAAGGGCTCTTAGCTCAGTTGGTAGAGCAGCGGACTCTTAATCCGTAGGTCGAGTGTTCGAGTCACTCAGGGCCCACCAACCAACATCGCGGCAACGCTGGAAAGCCTGCTACCCACAAGGTAGCAGGCTTTTTTCATGGTGCGTTCACTTGTACGTTTGATCGCGCCGACGCGACCCTTCGCAAGCCTCTCCCCGACATCCCGTGAAGAAATCCAAACCCGCGCCATCGCCGAAATCCTTCGACCTCAAGCAGCACTGGCATTGGGGCCGCGGCATGCGCCAGTTGCGCATCGCCGACTTCCTGAAAGACGGCCGCCTGCTGGTCCCCGGCGACCTCACGGGCGAAGGTCCTGCCACCGACGACGGCACCGGTGCGCTGCGCACCGTGGGCGGCGTGCAGGTCGGCAGCGCCGACTATGAAACCGGCCTGATGTGGGTCGGCCGCAAGCTGCGCGAAGGCGACCTGCCGAGCAAGCCCCAGGGCTGACCTAGCTACGGCGCCATGACGCGCCGCAAGAACTGCAGCGAGCGCTCCAGCGCCAGCCGCCCCGGCGCATCGTCGAGGTTGAACTGGTACTCGTGCGGCAACGCCGGCGTTTGATCGGCGGGGAAGAACAGGCTGTCGACCTGCACGCCCTTCGCCGCCAATGTTTCGGCCATCGACCGCGACTGCCCTTCGAGCGGATCGCCGTTGCCCGCGGTGATGAACGACGGCGGAAAAGCCTCGGTCACATAACGGCGCACCGACGCGGTCTCGAAGGCCGGCGCGTTCTGGAAATCCTTGCTGCCGCTGTACGACCAGAACACGGTCCGCAGGAAGCCGCCGAAGGCACCGTCGAGTTTGGCCTGCGCCGCGTCGTAGGCCCCGCAGTGCAGCAGCAAACCACGCAGCTGCTCGCGCGCGATGACGGGCGTGAGACCGACGGCCTTCGCGTAACCCGGCACGGCCACGGCGTTCGCAACCTGCGCGACGATGTGCGCGCCCGCCGAGTCGCCGGCCAGCACGAGCCGCGCGGGGTCCACGCCCAGCCGCGCCGCCTCGCGCACCAGATAACCCAGCGCCGTGTTCACCTGCCGCACCGGCACCGGATAGCCCTGGCCCGGCGCGATCGAATAGCCGACGGCCACCACGGTGAAGCCCTGCCCCGCCAGCACGCGCGCGTAGTTCGCCACGTCGCGCCGGTGGCCCGAGACCCAGGCGCCGCCGTGCACCCACACGATGGTGGGCAAGGGCTGGGCGCCCGCCGAGGCCGGACGGAACACGTCGAGGTAGGCATCCGGATCGGCCTCGTCGTAGTGCTGATCGAGCACCGCCGCGATGCCGGGCGGCACGTGCTTCTGCAGCGACTGCGACGCGGCGTCCGAGCCCTTGCCGAAGGCGTAGCGGATCATCAGCACCGAAGGCCACGGGCTCCACTGGAACGCGGCATAGCCCACGACGACGAGGCCGGCGATGAGGCCGAGGATCCGCAGCAGGATGGTCTTGAGCTTCACGGTGGAGCGCCTGCGCCGGACGGCCCGGCGCTTCAGGGAGCGCCCTGCATTCTGCTTGCCACGGGCAGTGCCCCGCTATGCTCGCCTCACATGCCGCCACCGCCCGTCATCGCGCCCTCCTCCGCGCTCACACAGCCGCTGCGCCACGCCGCGCGCACGCTGTGCGCAGCCCTGACGTTCGCGGCGGCGCCCACCTTCGCATCGGCCGCGTCCGGCTGCCTTGCCACGGCCTCCTACATTCCGCCGCCGCCCCGTGCCCTCGCGATGGCCGCGCTGGCCCGACAAGAGCACGTTGCCTTCGGCAGCCAGACGATGGACGCCGAAGGCCGACTCACCGAGTCTGGCTATTCAGAAGCAGAAGACACGCGCTATCCGATAGACGCGCTGCCCGCATGGCAACGCGTGCTGCGCTACTGGCGCGCGGTCGATCCGGCGAGCGAGCGGTTGCCCTCGCTCGTTCGCTTCGGTGCCCCGCACGCGGCCGACCGCACGCGGTTGACCGACGCGTTGAACCAGGCGAGCGCCGCGCGCCTGCAAGGCCTGGGCGTCGGCCCCGGCCAGGGGCTGGACGCGTCGGACCAGCGCGCCCTCGAAGTGGCCCTGCAGCGCGTCGCGGTGATCGACACGCCGTGGTCCGCCGCGTTCATCAGCTGGGTCGCGCGCGAGGCCGGGCTCGGTGCCAACGAGTTCGTCTTTTCCGAGGCCCACGTCGACTACGCCGGCGCCGCGTGGCAGGCCGGCATCGACGAGGCGGCGGGCCGCGCGACACCGCAAGCCCTGCGCGCCTGCGACCTGATGCGCACGCCGCCGCGCCCGGGCGACCTGGTCTGCCATGCACGCGGCCCGCGCGGTGCCGCGCTCGACGGCTTCGGCAAGATCGGCGAGTGGCTCGCCGGGCGCCCCACGGGTGGCGCACCGTTGCCGATGCACTGCGATGTGGTGGTGGGTGTGGACGGTGCGGGCTTCGATGCCGTGGGTGGCAACGTGCTGCAGTCGGTCACCTTGCGGCGCCTGGCCTTTGCGCCCGGCACGCGGCTGCTGGACCCGAGCTACCTGCCCGAAGGCTGCACGGCGGGCGGCAACGCATGCGTCGATCACCACATGAGCCGCCAGCCGTGGTCGCTGCTGCTGCAGTGGCGCTGAAAGAAAAACAGGAACGGTGGGGGTGTGTGCCCCCGGGCTGTCAGTCGCGGTAGTACACCTCGACAGCGCCCTTGAGCTTGATCAGCAGCGGATAGCCCTTGCGGTCCAGCGTGCGGCCGGCGGGCACCTTGATCCAGCCTTCGCTGATGCAATATTCCTCGACGTCCAGGCGGTCCTTGCCGTTGAAGCGGATGCCGATCGGGTGCTCGAACACGGCGGGAATGTGGTGCGGGCTGCGCGGATCGGTCGAGAGATGGTCGGGCAGCGTGGGCTTGGAGGTGGCTTCTTCGGTCATGGGGAAACGGGTGTCTGAATCGACCCGAATGATAGAACCTGCCGCATGCCCCTTCGCGGGCGCCGCTAGCGCCGCTTCTTCCAGGCCTTGGGCGACGGCTTCGGCCCGAAGCCCAGCGCGGCCCGCGCGAGCGCGTCGGCCTCGGCGTTGCGGTGGCGCGGAATCCATTGCACGCGCGCCTCGTCGAAGCCCTGCAGCAGCGTGCGCGCCTCCTCGAACAGCGGCGCCATGCGCACGATCGGCCGCACGTCGGCAGCGCCGCTCAACTGTTCGACCAGCGTGCTGTTGTCGCTGAAGGCCTGCACCGCCGTGGCGCCGCGCGCCTGCAGTTCGCGCAGCGCGAGCGTGAGCGCCCACAGCTCGGCCTCGTTGTTGCAGCCCGTGGTGTGCGTGGCCTGCGAGAAGGTGTGGCGGGTGCCGTCGGGCTGCGTGATAACGACGCCGACGCCCATGCGCCCGGGGTTCGGCATGGCGCTGCCGTCGCAGTGGACGACCCACGGAGGAAGGCGCTCGGGCGCGGCAACGGTCATGAAGAAGCAGGAAGCAGAGGAAGAAGAACGAACGCGCTCAGCAGTTGCTGCGCTTGATGCCCGCGAGATTGCACGGCCGCTGGCCGGGTGGCGGCCCCGGGTCGCGCGGCGGACGCGGCGGCCGGGGGTGATACCCCGGTCGCGGCGGGCCGTAGTACGGATCGCCGCCCCAGATGTAGGTCGGCCCCGGGTCGGCCGCGGGCGCCTCGCCCACCGGGTAGCGCGGAATGATGGCCGGCCCCGAGGGCGCGGGCTGCGGCGGGGGCGCGGACGGTGCCGCGTACTCCGGCCGGCGCGGCGTGTCTTCCTCGCTGGAGGCACGCGGCGGCGCAGGCGGCGGCTCGTCGATGCGCAGCTGCCGCGACTGCCTGGTGCCCGGCGGGCAGGCGCCGTCGGTGTAGACGATGCGCCCGTCGGCGTCGGTGCAACGCACCACCTCCGCCTGCGCGGCCGGAGCGGCCACGACAAGCCAGAGCAGCGAAACGAAAAGAAAGGTGGGCGAGCGCATGGAGACGCCCTTTGTAACAGTGCGCGGCCGCTCGAACAAGCGGGCACGGAGAAACGGGTGGGGGATGAGGTTCGCAGCAGAGGGAAAGTCGATGCCGGCCGGCGCGTCAACGCGACTTGGCTCGCGCACTTTTCCTGGCCGGAGGCTCGGCCTGCGTGGTGATGCGCGGGTAGTGCTCGAAGGTATGTTTCATCACATCGCGCAGCCAGACCACGGCAGGGTCGTGGTGAAAGCGCGGATGCCAGTGCTGGTTGAGTTGAAACTGGGGCACGGGCACCGGCGGCTCGAACATGCGCACCGTGCCCATGCGGGCGAAGACCTCCGCCAGTTCGCGCGGCACGGTCGCGAGCAGATCGGCGTGCCGGTCCATCAGGAGCGGAACCATCAGGAAGTGGGGCGTCATCACGGCCACGGTGCGGCGGATGCCCTGGTCTTCCAGCACCTTGTCGTAGCTCTCCGCCGAGTGGCCGGTGAGCGAGACCACGATGTGCCGCATCGCCTCGAAGCGCTCGCGCGTGAGGGTGGCGCCGATGTCCTTGTTCCGCGCGCTGGCGATGGTCACGAAGGAGTGCAGGAACAGGCGCTGATGAAACAGCCCCTCGGGCGCCGCACGGATGGACCCCACCGCCAGGTCGGCCTCGCCTGACGCAAGCAGCCCTTCGACCTGCTCGAGCGGCACCTGCAGCGTGCGCAGCGAGCACCCGGGCGCCTCCTTCTTGAAGCGCTCGAGCAGCGGCGGCAGGAACACCAGTTCGCCCATGTCGGTCATGCACAGGGTGAAGGTGCGTCGCGCCAGCGCGGGCTCGAACCGGGCGCCCGCCAGGATCTGCTGGCGCACGGTGGTCATCACCTCCACCACCGCAGCGCGCATGCCCTCGGCCTTGCGCGTGGGCTCCATGCGGCTGCCGACCTTGACGAACAAGGGGTCGTCGAAGAAAGCACGCAGCCGGTTGAGCGCATGGCTCATCGCGCTCTGCGTCAGCCCGAGGCCCTGCGCGGCCTTCGTGACACTGGCCTCGCGAAACATCGCGTCGAAGACCGTCAGCAAATTCAGGTCGAGGTTTTCCGCATGCATGCTGTGCATTCTAGGAATGACTGAAATGACATTGATACATGGGAACCCTCGTCCTACGCTCTGCCCATGCCGTGACCCGAACGCGGCGAACAACAAAGGAGACGCCCCATGTTCATCAAAAACACCTGGTACGTGGCTGCCTGGGACAACGAGCTCACGCCGCAGGGCCTGTTCGCCCGCACCATCATCGGCGTGCCCGTTCTCATGTACCGCAAGGACGACGGCGAGATCGTCGCCATGGAAGACCGCTGCTGCCACCGCGGTGCGCCCCTGTCGGTGGGACGGCGAGAAGGCGACTGCGTGCGCTGCATGTACCACGGCCTGAAGTTCGACGCCTCGGGCCAGTGCATCGAGGCGCCGGCCCAGAAGCGCATTCCCATCCAGGCCAGGGTGCGCACCTTCCCGGTGGTGCAACGCCACCGCTGGGTCTGGATCTGGATGGGCGCCCCCGACAAGGCCGACCCGGCGCTGATCCCCGACACGCCATGGCTGGACGACCCGCACTGGCGCAGCCTGGACGGCTACATCCACTACGACGTCAACTACCTGCTGATCTGCGACAACCTGCTGGACTTCTCCCACCTGCCCTTCGTGCATCCGACCACGCTGGGAGGCAGTGCGGACTACGCCGCCGCCCAGCCCAAGGTCGAACGCATCGACAACGGCGTGCGCATCACCCGGTGGGCCCTCGACACCGAGCCGCCGCCGTTCGCCCAGGCTGTCAAGGACTGGGGCAGCAGGGTCGATCGATGGAACATCTACAACTTCACCATCCCGGCCATCCTGCTGATGGACTCCGGCATGGCGCCCACCGGCCAGGGCGCTGCCGAAGGCAACCGCGACGGTGCGATCGAATTTCGTGGCTGCCAGGCCATCACGCCCGAGACGGAAAACTCCACCCACTACTTCTTCGCGCATCCCCACAACTTCGCCATCGACCAACCCGAAGTCACGCACTCGATCCACCAGGCCGTGGTGGATGCCTTCGACGAAGACCGCGACATCATCACCGCGCAGCAAAAGAGCCTGGCGCTGGCACCCGACTTCAAGATGATGGCCTTCGGCATCGACGCCGCGCTGAACCAGTTCCGCTGGATGGTCTCGCGTCGGCTGGAAGAAGAGGCGCTCGAAGAAGCCGCGGCCCGCCCTGCCTCCACAGCAGCGCCCGAACCCGTCAAGGCCTGAGCCATGAAGCTCCTCGTCACCCGCCTCACGCAAGAGGCGCAGGATGTGCTCGGCTTGGAATTGCGTGCGCAGAACGGCACCGCGCTGCCGCCCTTCACCTCGGGCGCCCATGTGGACCTGCTGCTGCCCGGCGACATCCGCCGCCAGTACTCGCTGGCCAACTCGCCGCTGGAGCGCCACCGCTACGTGCTCGGTGTGGGCCTGGCGCCAGCTTCGCGCGGCGGCTCGGCCTTCGTTCACCAGCGCCTTGCCGTGGGCGATGTGCTCGAGGTGGGCGCGCCGCGCGCCCTGTTCGGCATCGACCCGGCCGCCACCGAGCATCTGTTCGTGGCCGGGGGCATCGGCATCACGCCCATCCTGAGCATGATCCTCTGGTGCGAGGCCAACGCCAGGCCCTGGAAGCTGTTGTACTGCGTGCGCACGCGGGCCCGTGCCGCCTATGCGTGGACGCTGGCGCGCCACCATGACCGCGTGCAGCTGCACGTGGACCAGGAAGCGGCGGGCACGCCACCCGACCTGGCGGGCTGGCTGGCCGGTGCGGCCCCGGGCGCCCACCTCTACTGCTGCGGCCCCGAAGGGCTGATGAACGCGGTCGGCGCGGCCGCAGGCGTTGTCGGCATCGACAAGGCGGCCACCCATTTCGAACGCTTCGCACCACCGGAACCCGCCACGCCCGCAGCGCCGGCCGGCGCCTTCACCGTGGTGCTGCATCGCAGCGGTCAGAGGATCGAGGTCGCACCGCGGCAGAGCCTGCTCGATGCACTGGAAGACGCCAACGTCAGCATTCCCTTCTCGTGCCGCGAAGGCATGTGTCGCAGCTGCGAGGTGCCGCTGCTCGAGGGCGAGGCGGATCACCGCGACTTCGTGCTCAGCGACGAGGAGCGCGACAGCCACACCTGCATCCTGCCCTGCGTGTCCCGCGCACGCAGCGCCGTGCTCGTCCTCGACCTCTGACGTTCCCCCCACAACACCAACAACCCAACCCCACCACTGGAGACAACCATGTTCAAGAAAATGACTGCCGCATGCGCAGCGATCACCCTGGCGCTGCCCATCGCCGCGCAGGAGAGCTACCCCTCGCGGCCGATCCGCCTCGTCGTGCCCTACGCCGCCGGCGGCGCGACCGACTTCGTGGCGCGCACCCTGGGCGATCGCCTGTCGAAATCGATGGGGCAGCCGGTGGTGGTGGACAACAAGGCGGGTGCGGCAGGCGCCATCGGCGCCGGCGAAGTCGGCCGCGCCAAGCCCGACGGCTACACGCTGCTGATGACCATCACCGATTCGCAGATCAACAACACGGCGCTGTTCAAGACCCTGGCCTACGACCCGCAGAAGGACTTCGTCGGCGTCACGCAGGTGGTGCGCAGCCCGGCGCTGATTTCCACGCACCCCGGCACCGGCATCAAGAGCATCGAAGACCTGAAGGCCAAGGTGGCCAAGGGCGGCGCGAAACTGAGCTACGGGTCCTGGGGCGTCGGCGGGCTGGGCCACCTGGCCGGCGAGAGCCTCAACCGCGGACTGAGTGCCGGCATGGTGCATGTGCCGCAGCGCGGCGAAGGGCCGGTGGTGACCGACCTGCTGTCGGGCACCATCGACGTCGGCCTGTCGTCGGTGCCCAGTGCGATGCAGCATGTGCCAACGGGCAAGGTCGTGCCGCTGGCCGTGCTGGGACGACAGCGCTCCACCACGCTCCCGCAGGTTCCGACCATGAACGAGCTGGGCTTCAAGGACCCGCTCTACGACACCAACGTCTGGATCGGGCTGCTGGCACCGGCGAAGACGCCACAGCCCATCGTCGACAAGCTGGCCCGTGAAGTGCGCGCCATCGTCGGCTCGCCCGACGTCAGCCAGCTGTTCGTGGGCCGGGGCTTCGAGGTGATGAACAGCACGCCCGAGCAGTTCGCGGTGTCGTACAAGGAGGAGTTCAACGTGATCACCAGGCGGATGCGCGAGCTGGGCGTCGAGGCGCAATGAGGCAGGTGGCCACCCGGACCGTCATGCAAGGACGACCGATGCATCTGCCGTGCGCCGACCGCCAGTGACTGCGTGGCCGGCCGCATCAGGCGTTCCCTAGGCGACAGGCGCGGCGCGGAGACTTTGCCATCATCGCGAACTCGACTGGCGCCCGCCGCCGGCTACACGGAGCCCTCCCTCATGACCTCGCCTTTCACCACCACCGCCCTGGGCCTGTGCGGCCCGCTGCGCCAGCCGCGCCAGATGCTGGCCGACCAGACCTACGACGACCACAAATCGATCCACGACGACGCGACGGCGGAAACGCTGGGCCTGCGCGCCGGGCCGATCGAAGGGCCGACGCACTTCAGCCAGTTCGATCCCCTGCTGTTCCATGTGTTCGGACCGGCCTGGTTCGAGACCGGCTGCATCAGCGCCCACTACCAGAACATGGTGGTCGAGGGCGAGTCGGTGCGCGCCTTTGTCGACCTGCCCGCGCCTGGCGCCACCTTCGTGCGCCTGCGCGCCGAGAAGGTCGACGGCACGCCGGTGCTGACCGGCACCGCGTCCGTGGGCGATGCCGCTCAACACCCGCACGAACTGCCGCAGCGCATCGCCAAGCTGCGCCCGCCGCAGGGCCTGGTCATCAACCGCGACCTGCGCGTGGGCCAGCGCGGCGCCGTCGTCGAGAAGATCCGCATGGGCTTCGACCAGCACATGGGCGACCACTACCCCTTCACGCTCGCCGACAAGCTCAAGGTCATCACCGAGCCCTGCGACTGGTACACGGCCGAAGGCGGCAAACGCTCGCCGTGGGGGCGGGCCATCATCCCGACCGAGATGATCAGCGTGCTGCTCGGGTCCACCAGCGCCGAGGCGCAACTGAGTGGCCGCAAGCCGGCCGTGGGCCTGTTCGCCGGACAGGAAATCCGCCTCATCAAGGGCCCGCTCTTCGTCGACCAGGACTACGAACTGGAGCGCGAGATCATCGCGCTGAGCGAAAGCGCGCGCACCGAGTCCGTGTGGGTGCGCACCAAGGTCTACGAGATGCCGTCGCGCACGCTCGTGGCCGAGATGATCCTCAATGGCGCGACGATGAAGGCGTCGTACCCCCACTACGAAGCCGAGGCCAAGGAGCTGGGGCTGGCCTGAGCGGCGGTTGGCGCAGCTGCGTCGAGCGCCGTCGGTCGAGGGGGCAGAATCCCCTCTTTTTTCCGGGTGCCGTATGCCAGCTGTACTTGAAGGGGGTTGCCTCTGCGGCAAGGTCCGATTCAGCACGACCCAGCCGCCGCTGCGCACGTTCGCGTGCCATTGCACGTTCTGCCAGCGCATGACCGGCACGTCCTTCTACGCCGAGTCGCTTTTTCCGATGGACGCCGTGCAGTTCAACGAAGGCGAACTGCGGCAGTACGTGCACCGATCGGACGGCAGCCACAAGCAGGTCTTCGTTCATTTCTGCCCCTCGTGCGGCACGACGATGGGCCTGACCTTCGAGCGTTGGCCCGATGTGCGCGCCATCTCGCGCGGGTGCTACGACGATCCCAACGCGGTCGAACTCACGAGCCACATCTGGACCCGCTCCGCCCAAAGCGGCGTGGCCTTGCCGGCCGACGTGGATTGCTTTGCCAAGGCGCGGGCCACGCTCGATGGCCAGCCGGAAGTGGCCTCGCGGCATGAGGCGCCCGTATTGGCTCGACAAGACGGCGGGGCCTGAACTCTCGCTTCAGCCGGCCATCAGCGGCCATTCGCCCGACGACGGCGAAGCACGACCCCCAGGTAGTAGACCGAGGCGCCCGTGAAGAGGCCTGCGACCACGGACCAGACGGCGCCCCCGCCGATCAGATTGGCGCCGTCGGGCGCGATACAGCTGGATGCGGATACTTCAATGCAGTCCCTGTGCCTGTAGTACCGCTCATAGAACGCCCACCAGAAGAACCCCGCCGCCGCGGCGCATGCGACGAAGAGGATGGCGGGCCGGGTGATTGGAAGAGGCTCTGTGGTCATGGGCTTGGATCGCTAAGCCGGGCAGCGTGGGAGCATCGCGGCGCACGATGCGAATAAGCGGCTATCCGATGCACCTCACGACGGGACGTTCAGCGCGGTCGCGACGCCACACGGAGCGCCTCTTCCCTGATGTACGAAGAGGCCGCCGTGTTCGCCAGATCGTGCAGCGTCTGCAGCAATGAAACGCCGCCGATCTCTGTCGTGCCGGCGTTCAGGATGCGCCCGACCATGGCGATGCCGAGTTCGCTGGGCTGTCGCGCGAGGGAGCGAAGAAGCTCCGGCTGGTAGTTGGGCAAGCTCTCCAATCCGTGAACGATGGTCCACATGACCCCGTAGCCGTCTTCCTCGGGGTAGCGCTCGAAAACGCTCAGCATTTCGGGCATGGCTTGCTCCGGACTGCCCGCCCGCCAGAGTTCATCCAGAAGCGAGTCCAGGTGGCGCCAGCTGCCGTCCTCCGGAGGTTCGAAGTTGGCGATGTCGTGGGCGATCTCGGAAGTGGTTCGAGGCATTGGAAGTCTTGTGCACGTGGCTGCTTCTGGCCGACTCTAGCGGCTCAGGCGGCCTTCTGCTTTTTCTGTACGGACCTCGGCGCCTCGCTTCGCGCCAGCCACAGTCCGCTCGCAACGATCAACGCCCCGCCGCCCAGCGTCCATGCATCGGGTGCGGCCTGCCAGAACACCCAGTCCATCACGAGCGCCCACGCGAGCGCGCTGTATTCGAAGGGCGCAATCGCCGCGGCCTGGCCGTGACGGAAGGCCTCGGCGATAGCCAGCTGACCCAGGAAGCCGCTGAGGGCCAGGCCCGCCAGCGCCCACGCGTGCTCGGCCTGCAGCGGCACCCATTGCGGCGCCGCGAGCAGGCTGCCACCGACGGCCATGCCCGCCGTGGTCCAGAAGACCAGCGCGGCGCTCGGCTCGGTGCGGCTGATGAGCCGGCCCAGCATGTTCGACAGCGCATAGCAGACGGCGGCCACCAGGATCGCCAGCGCGCCCGTCGAAAGGAAGGCCCCCTGCTCGGGCCGCAGCGCGACCACCACGCCGACGAAGCCCAGCCCGATGGCGATCCAGTGCCGCGGCTGCACCGATTCGCCCAGCATCGGCACGGCGATGAGCACCATCAGCAACGGCGCGATGAACGTGAGCGTGTAGGCCTCGGCCAGGCCCAGGGTCTTCAGGCCGTGGACGAAGAGCACCAGCATCGTCATGTTCAGCGCGGTGCGCAGCAGGTGCAGGCGCCAGCGCAGCCGGCGGTTGAAAACGCCGGCCGCCTCGCGCCGCCACGCGATGTACAGGCACACCAGCGGCAGCGCCGTGAGACCGCGCAGCGCCATCACCTGCACCGGCGGGTAGTGCCCGGCCAGGGTCTTGAGCAGCGCGTCCATGCAGGCGAAGAAGGCGCAGGCCAACAGCATCGCGGCGATGCCGCGCAGGGTTCCGGTCGGGTGCATGGTCAGGCTGTGGTCTCGCGGCGGTGGCCGGGACGGACGGGGTTTGTTCTTGAACGCCGAGCATAGGCGCTGCGAGCGTCGAGGGCTTGGCCTGATGCCGCCGGCCCCTGCCTATCGACACTCGTTCCAGTACCCGTCCGGATTCGCCTCCAGCGGCGTGGCGACCCGCTTGAGCGACACGCGCCCCTGCGCGTCCTTCGCGACCACGAAGATGTGCCCGTCCTGCACCGGGAAACCGTTGCGCAGAAACTTGAAGCCGCTGCGCACCGACGAAAAGTCGGCCTCGCTGAGTGCGTTGCGCAAGGCACCGCGATCGGCGACGGAGCCCTTCGTCTCCTTCAGCGCACTGTCGATCAGGAGCGCCGCATCGAAACCTTGCGCGGCGTATTGCGAGGGGATGCGCCCGTGCTTCTTCTCGAAGGCGGCAACGAAAGCCTTGCTCGTCGGGCTCGGCAGATCGGGGCCCCAGACCGCGCCGGCCAGCACATGGAGCGCAGCATCCTTGAGCAGCGGCAGCGTCGTGCCATCGACCGTGCCCATGGTCAGCAAGGGCACCTTGCTCAGCAGGCCCGAGCGGTTCATCTGCTGGATGAAGTTCACGCCCATGTCGCCCGGCAGGAACGCCACCACCGCATCGGGCGCCACGCGCTGGATCTGCGCCAGCGCCGCCGCGTAATCGACCTGGTCGGTCTTGACGTTGATTTCGCTCACCACCTCGCCCGAGTAGTAGCGCTTGAAGCCCCGCAGCTGGTCCTTGCCCGACGCGTTGTCGGGCGCAATGAACAGCGTCTTCCAGTAGCCCTTGTCGACGGCGTAGCGTCCCACGATCCCGGCCTGGTACTCGTCCTGGTACGAGGCGAAGACGAACCGGGTGTTGCACTGCTTGCCAGCGATCGGCGCAGGGCCGGCATTCGAGCCGACGAACAGCATGCCCGCCCGGGCCATCGGTTTGGCCATGGCCATCATCACGTCGGAGAAGGTCACGCCCGTGATGAAGCTCACCTTGTCCTTCTCGATCAGGCTCTGCACCAGCTGCGCCCCGCGCTCGGGGTTGTGCTGGTCGTCTTCCTTGAGGACCGCCACGAGAACACCGCCGAGCATGCCTTGGCGTTGCTCGACCGCCAGCATGAAGCCGTCGTACTGTTCCTGCCCGAGCGCAGCCCCGGGTCCGGAGAGCGTGCCGATGAAGCCGATTTTGACCTGCGCGGAAGCGGCCAATGCCGCGGCGCCCAAGGTGCAGGCCACGAGGGCCGTGCGGATGCGGTGGATCAAGATGTTCCTTGTGATTTCGCTCGCGATGTTTCGCGGTTCGACTACCCGGCCTTCAAAGGGCCGACGACCCTGTAGGCGCTGAGGAGGATGCCCGATGGCATTGCTTTCGTGGTGACAAGCTCGAAGGCGCGTGGTGGAGTGCCCTGTGCGAAGAAGCGCTTTCCCGCGCCCAGCAGCACCGGATAGACGAGCAGCACGACGTCATCCACCAGGCCGTGCTCGAGCAGCGTCGATGTCAGCGAGGAACTGCCCCAGAGGATCAGGTTCGGGCCCGCCTGCGACTTGATGCGGCGAACGCCCTCGACGACGTCCGGCCCCACGCTTTCGAACGGGCCCCATGCCAGGCTTTCGGGGCGGTGGGTCACGACATGCTTGGTCGCCGCATTCAGGCCGTCCGCCATCGCGCTGCTCGGCGCCTTCGGCCAGTAGTCCGACCACATGTCGTAGGTGCGACGCCCGAGCAGCAGGTCGAAACGCCCGCCATGCGCGGCGAGCACCTCATCCCGGCCGGCGGGGCTGCGGTAGGGCGCGGTCCAGTCCGCGTAGGGAAAACCGTCTTCGCCCGAGGTCTGGATCACGCCATCCAGCGAGATGTGCTCCATGATTTTCAGCGTTCTCATGCGGGTCTCCGTGCTTGGGGTGGGAGGGCGCTCAATGGGCCTGCGCATCAAAGTATGCCGGCCACGACAGCGGCGAAGCCTGGAGCCCTTCGGCCCCACGGAATGCAGACATGGCTTTCGCGCGTGAGCCGAAGTTCATCGTTGCCACGCCGAGGTTGAAGAACGTGTTCCGGTCGGTGGAGCCGAATTCGATCGCACGCTTCAGAGCGGATGCAGCCTCTTCGTGCTTGCCTTGATCGGAAAGCACTGCGCCCAAGCATGTCAGGGCAAGGACATTGCCAGGGGATTCAACGAGCGCCTTCGAGAGCAACGCTTGCGCAGAGGCAAGGTTCGCTTCCCATTTTTCGGGGTTGTTCCATGCTTCGTCGACAAGCGATCGACTGAGGGAGATGACGTCCAGGATCATGGGCTGTTCAGGCTTGCTGCGGCTCCATTAAGCCGCCAACGTTCTGACGCAATGGCTTCCGACGTTGGACAGATATGCGCGCTGAATGACTTCGCTGCGACAAGGGCGCCGGCTTCGTAGGTACACAACATCTCCGGCGTTCGAAGCCATTGCAGACGTCCATTCAGGAAATGACTGGTGGAGTCAGATGTCATGGGAGCCCGGCTGCCGTTGAAGCGAGACCACGAATACCGACAGCCGCTGTAACCAGTTGGTATGGCTTTTGGCATCGCGACCCATTCAATCTCACCGTCGATGCGAGTCTTTGTGTTCATGGCCGGAGCAGCCTCAGGGCACTGCTGAGCTGCTGCACGCGAGAAGCCCAACACACGGATGCCAACGAGGTCCTCAGAGCCCAGCTGCACCTCAGTTCCGACGGGGTATTTGAGGATCGAAAGAGAGCGGTAGTCCGGCTCACAAGCCGATCCCATCGCCGCTTCGACGAAGGTAAATTCTCTCGATACGGGAAGCGCCGCGTAGGCACTTTCCACGATCCGAACGCGCAGACCTGTCATCGTCGCCGCAGGCCGAAAGGGCCCAGCCTTTGTCGTGACGGACTCTTCTCCGAGAACGACTGCCCAGAATCTGTAGCGGCCCTTGAGACTCTCGAAGAATTCGGCTCGAAGGGTCGGGTCGCTGGGGGGCGAGCACGCGAAGGACGAAGCGCCGAAGGTCAGTAGCGTGCATGCGAAACCGAAAGAGATCGCTCGTGAGTGCATGGGTGGCCTTGATGCTCATGCAGGGGATTCAATGCCTGCGCCTGGCCGATGGTACCTACCCACGTCGGACGCCCCCCGGCAACCAGAGACAATCACCCCATGGCCCAAGGAAAACGAATTTCTTCCGACATCGGAGACGACGCGATCGAAGCGATCAAGGCGTTCGGTGCTGCTGCCAAGCTGGCGCGCACAACGGCTGGCGAGGGCCAGGCTGCCGCTGCCACGCGCCTAGGCGTTCATGTCCAGACGATCGCGCGGATCGAATCGGGGGAGCCGGGCGTTGCCATCGGGCACGTGCTCGGCATGCTGGCGCTCTACGGCATCTCGACGACGCTGCAACAGCGACAGCCGCAACCGCCGGTGGAGAACGGCGAGCGCCCCGCCTGAACCGTCAGCCCCGCTGGGCATCGCCCACGGCAGCACGCAGCGACTGCAGCGTGGTCTCCGCCGTTTCGATGCGCCGCTGCAGTTCTTCGTTGACCAGCCGCACCAGCGCGCCGAGTTCGGTGCGCGTCGGGTACACATCGTCGGTGTCGTTCACGTGTTGCGGCACGATGAGTTTCTCGATGCACGCATACGCGCGGCGCACCATGTGAAAGCTGTCGAGGTCATCGCAGGCCTGCAAGACGAGCGATTCGGCTGTGACGGAGGGGGCGAGAGCCATGCGTGGCCTCCAGGCAGTTCGGTTTGCAACAACCGTCGCACCCAACGCCAATTGAGGGCGGCAGCTCGAACAGGTTGGCGTACCGGGAACTGCTTGCGCAAACCGGCGAGCCTCGCGGCTCCCTGCTCGAGCCGCCAAAAAAAAGAGGCACGAACGACAAAGCCACAGAGTCTCTGCGGAGAAATCTGCGGCTTTCGTCGCAGCAGTTACACGGGACGCCAATCCCGGCCACGCCTGTTTTTGACGTGACGGCCGCAGTATAGCCACGCACCCCCACCCCCTTCGCAGCGCAAAACCGGGATGCCCCTACGACCCGTGCCCCCTCCCCCGATGCTGGAACAATGCGCCGATCTATGGATGGTCTCGATCTCATCAAAACGTTCCGCGAAGTCGCGTTCCGGCGCAGCTTCTCCCGCGCGGCTCTCTCGCTGGGCATGTCCAAGGCGACGGTCAGCCGCTATGTGGCCGAGCTCGAAGCGCGCAGCGGCGTGCGCCTGCTCAACCGCTCGACCCGCTCCCTGAGCCTCACCGACGCGGGCGAGGTGCTGTTGGAGCGCAGCACCGAGCTGGTGACGATGGCCGAGAACACGCTCAACGACCTGCAGGCGCACGGCTCGCACCCGCGCGGGCGCCTGCGCATGAGCGCGCCGCACGGCCTCATCGCAGGTTGGCTTTCGGACGTGATCGCGGAGTTCATCAAGCTCTATCCCGACGTGTACGTGAGCCTGAATTTCACCAACCACGACATCGACCTGATCGAGGAAGGCATCGACATCCACCTGACGGGCGGGCGCATCGACGACATGAACCTGATCGTGCGCCGGCTGGTGCGCTTCGACATGGTGGTGTGCGCGTCGCCCGCCTACTGGGCGCAGCGCGGCATTCCGCAGGTGCCCGAGGATATGGCCCGGCACGACGTGCTGAGCTATTCGCCGATGCCTACCACGCACCTGCCGTTCGAAACCGACGGCCAGCCGCACGACGTGGCGGTGCACAGCCGCATGGAGGCCAACGACGCTGTGGCGCTGATCGAGCTGGCGCTGCGCGGCGTGGGCGTGGCCTACGTGCCCGAGCCGCTGGCGCAGTCGCACCTGGAACGCGGCGCGCTGGTGCCGGTGCTGCGCGACCACATGCCGCACGAGCACTGGCTGTATGCCGCGTATTCGCAGCGCCGCCACAACAGCGCGGCGATGCGCGCGATGCTCGACTTTCTCGAGAAGTCGATGGGGCCGGTGCCCGAACCCATGCCCGCGGCGGTGCCGGTGGCGCTGCCGGCCTGTCCCGCCAACGCCGCCATCGCGGCAAGCAAAACCCTCGTACCCAACGGAAAGGCCCCCTGACCTCATGACCACGCCCGCGCTCCTGATCCGCCCGCCCACGCCCGACGACTTCGCCGCATGGAAGCCGCTCTGGGACGGCTACAACGCCTTCTACGGCCGCGAGGGCCCCACGGCCCTGCCCGAGGCAATCACGCAGGTCACGTGGCAGCGCTTCTTCGATCCGTACGAGCCGGTGCATGCGCTGGTGGCCGAGCGCGAGGGGCAGCTGGTGGGGCTGGTGCACTACCTGTTCCACCGCAGCACGACGCGCATCGAGCCCAACTGCTACCTGCAGGATCTGTTCACGCAATCGTCCGAACGCGGCCAGGGCGTGGGCCGGCAGTTGATCGAGGGCGTGTACGAACAGGTGCGACGCGCGGGTGCACACCGCGTGTACTGGCAGACGCACACGACCAACGCGGCCGGGCGCACGCTCTACGACAAGGTCGCGAAGCACGAGGGCTTCATCGTCTACGCGACGATGGTCTGACCGATCAGTACTTGATGGTGACGCCGGCCTTCACGCCGGTGTTGGCCTTGCCGTCCGAGTGCGCGCCGCCCGAGAAGGAGACGTCGCCGCCGGTCTTGGCACCGACCGAATAGGTGGGCCGCTTGCCAGACGTGTCGGTGCCGGCTTCGAGGGCGCTGCCGTCGGGGCGCTGCACGCCGACCGTGGCGCCGTTCGTTCGGGCGGAGGTTTCGGTGGAGTTCACATTGGGCGCGATGTAGGCCGTGCCCTTGTCGTCGCTGTCGACGGGCACTCTCACAGGCTCCGCGATGGCCGCCACGGCGGCGGCGCAGGCAACCCCACCCAGGAACGCAAGAATCACTCTGTTCATGGAGACCGATGGTGGATGCAGCGCGACGCACGGGCTGTGGGCGTGGCCTCACCGCGCGCGTAGGACGAAGGCGGCATCAATGCCATGACAGGTTGAACAGGAAGAACGCCGCCAGCACCCACAAGAGCAGCACGAGGTGCGTGAGCTGCAGGCCCTCCTGCCGTATCCAGTAGCCGAACCACAGGCCGCCCAGGTGCATCGCGAACAGGAAAGCGGCAAAGCCGGCCAGCCCCAGGTTGAGCCATGGCCGGGCGGCGGCCAGGTCGCCGCCGGCCACCAGCATCGCGCTGCCGGCCCAGAACGCCAGCGCCGCGCCGAACTGCAACGCCAGCACCACGCACAGCGCCGCGCGGTGCAGCGCCACCGAGCGGATGGCGCGCGTGAGCAAGGGCGTGTCGATGGCAGGGTCGACGCGCAACGGCGCCATCGACATCGTGCCGCCGACCGCGAACGCTGAGCCCGCAAAGCCACGCCAGTTGTTGCGCACGGCAATCGAAAGCCACAGCGCCATGCCCAGCGCGTGGAGAGACTGGAACAGCCAGACGGAAGTAGGGAGATTCATCGGGGCACCTGCGTTTTTAAATATCAAAGATTATTCTTTGATATTTACGCAACCGCCGGCCGGCGCTCAAAGTCCCTCAAGGAAGGTCGAACGAATGCCATGAACACCACCACCACCACCACCACCACCCCACCCGGCCCCTCCCCCGAGGCGCTCGAGCGCCTGCTGGCCGCCGGCCGCGACGGCGCCCTGCTGCGCATGAGCCTGGCGCTGGCGCACCACCGGCGCGACGACGCGCCCACGGCGCTGATGCATGTCGAGAAGGCGCTGGCCTTCGACCCCGAGTTCACCGCCGCGTGGCGGCTGCAGGGCCTGCTCGCGCTGGCGCTCGGCGACGCAGCGAAGGCCGAAGCCTCGTTCGCGCAGGCGCTGGAGGTGGCGCAGCGGCGCGGGGAGCTTCAGCTGGTGAAGGAGCTCACGGTGCGGCTGCGGCGCCTGCGCACGCCGAAGCCGCCTGCAGACTGAGCGGCCTCAGCCCATCTTCGCGAGCGGATTGAGCCCCGGCTCGCCGACGCGCGTGAGCGTGTTGCGGTCGGTGTGGTGGAAGGGCTCGGCCTGGCCCAGGATCTGCATCACGGTGTCCTGGTCGTACGACCAGGTGCCGTCGGCGTTGATCTTCACCGTGATGTTCCACGCCAGCGTGGTGAAGGCGCGCTCCAGGAACGGGTTCGACACGATGCCGTTCACCAGGCTGCCGTGCTCGGCGCTGAGCGTGAACTCGGTGTCGCCGGGCTTCACGTGGCCGCTGGCCATGGCCACCTGTCCGCGCGGAATGGCCAGCGTGAGGAACACGGTGCTGGTGGCCGGCTCCCACAGCCAGTAGCCGACCTGGTCGTGGTACATCTTGGTGAGGCCGGGCTTGTGGATGTAGGTGTGGTAGCGCAGGCCGTACAGCAGCTGCGGGCCGTTGGTCTGCGCGTCGATGGGCTGCAGCTCGTAGTGCTCGACGTACACCTGCGTCTTCGGGCCCTCTTTCTTCGGCTTGACGTCGACGCCCTTCGTGCCCTCCCAGATGCCGGCCAGCGGCCGCAGCGGGCCCAGGTTGGCGAGCGTGTCGGGATCGGCGGAGGGTTCGGTGTAAATGTCTTCGGGAGTGGTCATGGTGTCGATCGTGGGAGGGAAAACAGGACGAGGTTGCTTCGATTCGGATTCTGCTTGAGTGCGGTGGCGGGTCGTGGTCAGAGCGTGTCCCAGACCTGCACGAGCCCGACGAGGTGCACCACGCCGTACACGAAGCACACGAGCGAGCTCCACACCCAGAAAGCGCTGAGACGGCGCCGGTCGAACAGCCACATCGCGACAGCGACAAGGCCGCGCAGCAGGTACACGGCGGTGATGGCAGGCAGCACCAGCGCCTGCAGCGGCAGTGGCTGCAGCACGCCGGCGCCTGCCAGCGCGTAGGCGGCCCACACGCCCAGCATGCCGGCGATGACCAGCGTGACGGCCACGGGGTACAGGTGGCCGGCCTCGGCGCTCGCGGCCATGCGCTCGCCCGCACCGAAGAAGCGGTACCAAGCCGGGCCGCCGAAGATGACGCAGATGTGCAAGAGCGCGGCGATGGCGCTCAGCACGGCGCCGGCGATCAGGAAGACGTTGGGGGTCACGCAGGCTTTCTCATCAGGTCAACGCAGCAGGTCGCGCGCGCGGACGGCCTCGCGCACCGGGCCGAACGCGCCGAAGCGCACGGGCAGGCCGCTGAGGGCTTCCACGCGCCGCACCCACTCGGGGGCGTGGGCGACGGATTGCGATTCGTACAAAGGTTGGGCGCCCTCCAGCAGGCGGGTGAGCGCGTGCTGGTGGTCCAGGTCGGTCGCATCGCTCAGGGGCAGCGACGACAGCGTGTGCCCGTCGGCGCTGCGGTAACCGGTGCACCAGCGCAGGTCCGCGTGCGCGAGCGCATCGAGGTGGCTGGCGAGCAGCCCGTCGAGTGGCCCGGCGGCAGCGAGCGCGTAGCGCAGCAGCACCGCGTCGGGGTGGCCGCGGCGGAACGCGCCCTGCCAGCCGTCGTCGGCGTTGTGCGGCTCGGCCAGCCGCGCATCGAGCGCGCGGTCGTGCGTGGGCAGCGGGCCGGCGCCGTGCCGCGTGAGGTGGCTGCGCAGCACGCCCAGGTGCTGCACGGGCGCCGCGATGCCCGCATCGCGCAGCACCGCCTCGACGGCGGCGGTGGAGACGGTGCTCCAGGTCGTGTGCGGATGAAAGCCACGCCACTCGTCGAGCAGCACGCCCTGCGCGCCTTCGAACAGCACGGTGCCGGCGCGCACGAGCCGTTCGCCGATGGTGTCGGCGCTCGCGGGTGGCGACTGACGCAGGCAGGGCTGCACGGCGTCGAGCCAGCGTTGTGCGAGTGAAGCGTCGGCGAGCACGGACAGCTCTTGCGCGGCCTCGGCCGACGAAGGCAGCACGTTCGCGAACTCGCGGTGCAGCGCGAGGCGCAAGGCCTCGAGCTTGTCGAGCGTGCGCGCGGGGTGAACAAGGTCGCCGTAGTGCAGCGTCGTTTCCGGCGCGGCCAGCGCCTGCCGCACGGTCTCGCCCACGCCGACGCCGCAGCTGCCATGCGCGGCCGCGCCGCGCACCCATTCGCGCAGGCGGCCAGCAGCCTGATGAAAAGGCGTGGTCACGCGGCAGCGCGCGTCGATGAACAGGCGAGCAAAAGCGTCGGGCACACCCGCGCGCTGCAGCACCTCGGCCTCGACGCGCAACGCCGTCGGATGCACCACCACCGGGCTCGCAAGCACGGTCGCCACGCCGGCATGGAAGCTGCCCGCGCCGAACTGCGAGAAGGTGTGGTGGCGGCCGTCGGCCAGCACCACGTTGTGGCCGGCCTGCGCGCCGCCGTTGAAGCGCACCACGGTGTGCGCGCCCCAGGCGCCGCACAGGAAGTCGGTGAAGCGGCCCTTGCCGCAGTCGCCGAAACCGAGGCCGAGCAGCGAGACGTAGCGCGTCGAAGTCAACGGCAGGCCGTCAGCCGAAGAGTCGCTTCCACCACGAGCTGCGCGCCCCGTTGCCGGCGGCCGGCGTGGCGCGACGCGGTGCGTTCGGATCGAGCAGCGCGGCGTAGCCGTCCAGCGCATGCAGCACGCCGCCCACGCGCTCCTTGGCCATGCCGGTCGCGGCCATCACGCCGGCCAGCGCGTCGAGGCTGGGCACGGCCTTCTCGGTGAGCGCGACGATGCCGGCGGCCACGGCGCAGGCGTCGTCGGGCGAGTCCATGCAGATCACATGGTCGCCCAGCAGCTCGCGCCAGCGCGGCTCGCAGCGGCGGCGACGCTGTGCGTCGGGGATCAGGAAGAACAGGTGCGTGGTCTCGGCCGCGGCGGCGATGACCTCCTCGATCGGAATGTCCTCGTCGAGCTTCTCGCCGATGAGCCCTTCGACCTGGTGGCGCGACACGGCCGGGTACGGCAGCTCGTCGCCCGTGACGAACAGGTAGCCGCGCTTCTTGCGCTTGACCCAGCAGTCCATGTCGGTGTGCTGCGCCATGACGTAGAAGGCCAGCTCGTAGCTTTCTTCGCCGCTGCCCCCGCCGCCGCCTTCGAGGTAGCTCCAGGTGAGCCACTGGTCCATGAGGTTGGCGGTCGATTCGAACTGGCCCACCTGCAATGGCGCCTGGTCGGAGGTGGCGTCGCCGATGGCCATGAACATGAGCTGGGGGTCGGCCACGCCGCAGTCCGTCAGCAGCTTCATGAAGGTGGGCAGCTCGCGGCGCGCCAGGGTCTGCGGGATGTCGCCCATCGAGCCGGTGACGTCGAGCGCGAAGGCGATGCCCAGCGAGTTCGGGTGGTCGGCGTTGTCGCGCGACTCGCGCACCTTGAGCCCCTGCGGGTTCATGAGCGCGTGCGTGGCGGTCTGCGTGAAAACCTCGCTGCCGGACTTGGCGGCGCGATCAGCCACGATGGCTGCGTGGGCGGCATGCGAGTAATTTCCGTAACCCATGGACGTGCTCCTTCGTGCGGGAAAAAGTGAAAGGCTGGCGGCTAGCCGGCCGGCGCGGGGTCGAAGTGAACGAAGCGCGGCGGCCCGAAGGCCTCGCGCGAGGCGGCCGACAGCGCCTGCTCGATGCCCTGCGCGCCCAGGCGTTCGCAGGCAACGGCGTCGTCGCTGCACTCGCGCAGCAAGGCGGCGAGCGGTGCGGGCACAGCACCATCCGACAGCAACGCGCGCACGCTGTGCGCCGACGCCATCAGGTCGCGCCCGATGGCGCCGCCCGACACGTCCTGCCTGGCCTGCGACCAGCCGATGAGCAACACGCCGTGGTCGCGCGGATGCACGAGCGCATGCGCGGGCGCGAGCGCGCGGTGCGTCCAGCCGGCGCCGTGCACGAAGGCCAGCACCTCGAGCATGCGCCGCCACAGCCAGACGGCATGGCGCGCATCGATGCCTTGCGGATTGGCCTGCTGCACTTCCTGCAGGCTGCCCCAGAAACCGGTCGGGTGGCGCAGCACGAGCGCCTGCCGTTCGCCGTCGCCCAGGCCTTGCGCCACGCCCAGGCCCAGCGGCTGCGGCAGCCGCCGCGTGAAGTAGGCCGCGCCGGGCACCGACAGGGCTTGCAGCGCCTGCAGCACGGCGGCCTCGCGCGCCAGCACGGCGTCGCCCGCCGCGTCGCGCGCGAGCTTGATCGTCACGCGCTCGGGCACGGCGCCCAGCCGTTCGGCCAGCAGCACCTCGCTGTGTTCGCCCTGGCCCAGCGGCTCGAGCACGCGGTAGTGCGCGCCGCGCCATTGCAGGAGGCGACCGGTGTCCGACAGCTGTGGCGCGTTGGCGCGGCGCCAGGCGGCGCGAAAGCTCTCGCGCTCGACGGTCTCGGTGCCGCGCGTGATGGTGGCGCCGCAGTAGCCGCAATTGACGGTGCGCCAGCGCGCCGCGCGCGGCAGCGGGGCCGAGCATTGGGGGCAACTCAGTGCAAGCAGCGACAGCATGGCCGCGCCCTCCTCTTCAGTCTTCTTGCGGCGCGGCCGGGTCCGGCGACGCCAGCACGCGGTCGATGCGGCGCCCTTCGAGCGCCACGACCTCGAAGCACCAGCCCGCGCAGTCGATGTGCTCGCCCACGGCGGGCAGGTGGCCCGACACGGACATGAGCAGCCCGGCCACGGTGTTGTAGCGCCCGCGCTCTTCGTCGGGCAGCTCGCGGATGCCCAGGCGCGCGCGCAGCTCCGACACGGGCATGAGGCCGTCGAGCTCCCACATGCCGTCGGCGCGCTGGTGGGCCCAGGCGTCGGCCTGCATGCCGGGTTGCAGCTCGCCGGTGATGGCTTCGAGCAGGTCGCGCGGGGTCATGAGGCCCTGCACCACGCCGTACTCGTCGACCACGAACACGAGCCGGCCGGCGCGCGTGCGGAACTGCTCGAGCAGCTCCATGCCGGTGAGCGTCTCGGGCACGAACACGGCCGGCGTGGCCTCCTGGCCGAGCACGCCCTTGTGGGCGGAACCCAGGCGCAGCAGGTGCGCCACGCTGATCACGCCGACCACGTCGTCCAGCGAGTTGCGGCACACGGGGTACCACGAATGCACGAGATTGAGCGCCGCGGCGTCCGCCACCTTCTGCAGCGCCTGCGCCACGGTGTTGGAGGCGTCGAGCCATTCGATGTCGGCGCGCGGGATCATGAGCGACGACAGGCGGCGGTCGTCCAGGTGGAACACGTTGCGCACCATCTGGTGCTCGTGCTGCTCGATCACGCCGGCGTCCACGCCTTCTTCAAGGCTGGCCGAGATTTCTTCTTCAGTGACCGAGCGCGCGGCGTTGGCGTCGATGCGCAGCAGCTTCAGCGTGGTGGCGGTGGCGCCGGCCAGCAGCCACACGAAGGGCTTGGCGCCCTTGGCCAGCCCGCGCATGGGGCGCGACACGAAGCGCGCCACCGGCTCGGGGTACAGCTGGCCGATGCGCTTGGGCACCAGCTCGCCGAAGATGATGGTGAAGAAGGTGATGCAGGTCACCACCACCGCGGTCGACACGATGCTGGAGGTGCCGGCGCCCATGCCCAGGCCTTCCATCCACACGGCGAGCGGCGCCGCGAAGGCGGCCTCGCCCACGATGCCGCTGAGCATGCCGATCGAGGTGATGCCGATCTGCACGGTCGAGAGGAATTGCGTGGGCGATTCCATCAGCTTCAGCGCGGCCTCCGCCCCGGTGTCCCCCGTTTCGGCCAAGGCCGCGAGGCGTGCGCGGCGGCTGGTGGAAAGGGCCATTTCGGACATTGCGAACACCGCATTGAGGGTGGTCAGCAAGGCCAGCAGGAAGACATCCATGAACGGGGGGAGAGAATGAGGGAATGTCACTTTACTGTATCGGCGACGTCCAGGGCTGCGATGTCCCCCTGGGCCGGCTGCTCGACAAGATCGATTTCTCTCCCAGCCGCGACACCCTCGTGGTGCTCGGCGACCTGGTCAACCGGGGCCCCGATTCGGCCGCGGTGCTGCGCCGCCTGCAGGGCTACGGCGCCTCGGCGCGCAGCCTGCTGGGCAACCACGACCTGCACCTGCTGGGCGTGGCGCACGGCGTGCGCAAGGGCGGCCGCAAGGACACCGTGGCCGGCCTGCTGGCCGCACCCGACAGCGCGGCGATGCTCGACTGGCTGCGCCAGCAGCACATGGCGCTGCACATGCAGATCGGCGGCGGCGACCTGCTGATGGTGCATGCCGGCGTGCTGCCGCAGTGGACGGTGGGCGACACGCTGGCGCTGGCGTCGGAGGTCGAGTCGGTGCTGCGCGGCCCCGCGCTGGGCGACTTCCTGCACGAGATGTACGGCAACACGCCCGACCACTGGGACGACGCGCTCACGGGCCACGCACGGCTGCGCGTGATCGTCAACGCGCTCACGCGCCTGCGCTATTGCACGCCCGAGGGCGTGATGGAGTTCGAGAGCAAGGACGGCGCCATTCCCGGCCCCGAGGGCTACCTGCCGTGGTTCGACGTGCCGGGCCGCAAGACAGCCGCGGCCACCGTCGCCTTCGGCCACTGGTCGACGCTGGGCTGGCTCTCGCGACCCGACCTGCTGTCGACCGACACGGGCTGCGTGTGGGGCGGCTGCCTCAGTGCGGTGCGCTTCGGCGCGACGCTGGACCAGCGCGAGCTGGTCCAGGTGGAATGCGAGCAGGCGCAGAAGCCCGGCAAGGGGGCCTGACGAGCACCCGCCCCGTTCGGGGGCTCAGAACCCGTGCGTCATCAACGCGTAGACCGTCTGCACGCCGGTCACGTAGTTGCCCATGCGCAGGTTCTCGTTCGCCGCGTGCTGGTTGTTGTCGGCGTTCACCAGCGGAATGATCGCGAACGGCACCTGCAGCACGCGCACGATTTCCGCCGTCGGCACGGTGCCGCCCATCATGCGGATGCGCACCGGCTCGGGCGTGGTGCCGAAGGTGTCGGTCAGCGCCTTGTAGGCCCACTGGCCGATCGGTGAGTTGATCGGCGAGCCCGCCGCGTCGGCTCCCTCGCTGCGGTAGCTGAAGCTGGCGAGCTTGTCGTAGCGGGCGCGCTCCTCGTCGGTCGGCGCGCCCTTCACGAGGTGGTAGCCCTGCTTGACGATGTGCGCCTCGATCAGCTTGCCCAGGTAGGGCGCGTCGGAGTCGGGCGTGGTGCGCAGGTCCATCTCGGCCTCGGCCTTGTCGGGCACGATGTTCGCCACCTTGTCGCCCACGGCCGCCGAGGCCATGCCGCGCACGTTCAGCGAGGGGTACTGCATCGCCTCCTGGTAGTTGGCGCCGACCCGGTCGGTGCGCGCGATGCCCAGGCGGCGCTTGAGCGCGGCCTCGTCGTCGGGCACGGCGGCCATGATCTTGCGCTCGGCCTCGCCGATCTTCACGCGGTCGTAGTAGCCGGGCACGGTCACGCGACCCGTGTCGTCCTTCATCGTGGCCAGCAGGCTGGCCAGGCGCTGCGCCGGGTTGGGCGCGTAGTTGCCGTAGTGCCCGCTGTGCAGCGGTACCTTGGCGCCGTACACGGTGAGCCGCGCATCGGCCGCGCCGCGGTTGCCGAACACCAGCGTGGGACGGTTGGTGGCGTGCATGGGGCCGTCGTGGATCACGATGGCGTCGCTGCGCAGCAGCTCGCGGTGCGCCTGCATGACCTGGCTGATGGACGGCGAGCCTTTTTCTTCCTCGCTGTCGAGGATCACCTTCACGTTGACCGCCGGCTGGCCGCCGCCGGCCTTCAGGGCGTCGATGGCCGCCAGCAGCATCATGATCGGGCCCTTGTCGTCGGCCGAGGCCCGGCCGAACACGCGCCACTCGGGGTCCAGCGGGCCGCTGAAGAGCGGCGCCGCATCGATCTCCTCCCACTCGCCCTTGTCCGTCTTGCGCTTGAGCACGGGCGTCCACGGGCTCTTTTGCGCCCACTGCGCGGGGATCACCGGCTGGCCATCGAGGTGCATGTAGAACAGCACCGTCTTGCGCGCCGGGTCGCTGCCCGGGAACTCGGCGAAGAGCATCGGCTTGCCGTTGTTGGGCAGCTGCTTCGTCGTGAAGCCGCGCTTGCGGAAGGCCTGCTCCAGCCAGTCGACGTTCTTGCGGATGTCCTCCGGCACGGTGGCGTCGTTGGGCAGCGCCAGCAGCTCGAAGTACTCGCGGTAGGTGGCCTGCGCATGGCGCTCGGCCTGGGCCGGCGAGAGTTCGGCGGACTGCGCGAGGCCGTGGCCCAGCAGCAGGACGGCCGTGGGGAGCAGCGCCAACAGGCGACGGGATGAGCGGGGGGAAGGGGTGGACATGGATGGCAGCGCAGAAGGGAGCAGGACGGCGAACCGGGGATCTGCGCAGCATAAAAAGCGGGCACCTTTTCAACAATTGCTATTTTCTTGAGCTACCTTTGCATTCAGTGCAAACCTCACGTCACCCCATGCCCAGCCGCCGCCTGCAGGAAACCTCGCTGCGCTACTTCCTCGAAGTGGCCCGCACGGGCTCGCTCACCGAGGCGGCCGCGCGGCTGAACGTCAGCATCTCGGCCGTCAGCCGCCAGGTGGCCGCGCTCGAAACCCTGGTGGGTGCGCCGCTGTTCGAGCGCCGCCCGCGCGGCATGGTGCCCAGCGCCGCGGGCGAGCTGCTGGCGGCGCACGCGCTGCGCGGCGCACTGGAGGCCGAGCGCGTGCTGTCGGACATCCAGGCGCTGCAGGGGCCGCTGAGCGGTCGGGTGCGCATCGCCTGTTCCTCGGGCTTCGCCAACGAGTTCCTGCCGCGCACCATCGCGGCGTTCCGCGAACAGTACCCGGGCGTGCGCTTCCGGCTCGATGCCACCGGCCCGACGCAGGTGAGCGATGCCGTGCTGCTCGGCGAGGCGGACATCGGCCTGACCTACAGCCGCGCGGCGGTGCGCGGCATCCGGGTCGAGCATCGCCAGGCGGCGTCAGTGTTCGCGATCATGCGGCCCGACCATGCGCTGGCGAAGTCGCGCAGCGTGACGCTGGCGCAGATGCATCCCTTTCCCATCGCGCTGGGCAGCCCCGAGAACACGGTGCGCCAGCTGTTCGACGTGGGCTGCAGCAACCGCGGCCTCGTGTTCGAGCCCGTGCTGGTGAGCAACCGTTTCGAGGCGCTCGCCAACTTCGTGCTGCAGGGCGGCGGGCTGGCCATCACGGGCGAGATCACGGTGCGCGACCGCGTGCAGCGCGGCGAGCTGGTGGCGGCCGAGATCCGCGAGCCCGGCATGCGCGGACGCTCGGTCGAGCTGCAGACGCTGGCCGACCGCACGCTGCCGGAGGTGGTGCGCACCTTCCTGGCCTACCTGCGCGAGCAGTTGCCGGCGGCCGGCGGCACGCCCAGGCCACGCACGCGCAAGGCCGCCTGAGCTCAGCCGCGCGCGGGCCCGGCCCCCGGGAAACTGATCACCCGGCGCTGCGTCGCGCCCGAGGGGCGCAGCAGCCCGCGCCGCGTGGCCTCGTGCACGGCCTGCGTGCGCGAATGGACCGACAGCTTGCGGTAGATGCTCTTGATCTGGCTGGCGACCGTGCTGTCGGAGCGGTGCAGCGCCTCGGCCACGCGCCGGTTGCTCCAGCCCTGGGCCACGAGTTCCAGCACCTTGAGTTCGCGCGGCGAGAGCAGGCCCTCGTCGCCGGTTTCTTCGTGCGCCCTGTCGAGCCCGTGCGCCGCCAGGGCCGCCTCCTCGATGTCGCACAGGATCTGCCGCGCCGTGCGCGCGGCCGCCCACACGTCGCCGCGCTCGACCGCCGTCATCAGGTTGGCCAGCTCCAGTTGGTTGGCCTGGGCAAAGAGCCGCGCCGCGGCGTTCGCGGCCACGGCGGGGCTCAAGGGCGGTGCGTCGTCCAGTTCCGAAATGGCACGCAGCTCGGCGCTTCCTTTGGACATGTCAATGCTCGCTCGGTCGATCAACGCTGGGGGAAAAAAGTAAACCCGGCGTCCCTCTGCCACGAAATGCAATGCAAGGACGCCTCTCGCGAGCCTGAGGTCGCTTTGTAAACAGCCTTGACCTTCCGTCTCAGTTCTTGGGAGAATTTCGCAAAATATGTGATTTTTTAACGCTTAGTTAGTACTATTTGGCGGGCATGGACCCTCCAGCCCCTTGGCGCCGCTCCGACCTCGCCCTATGACGCTCAGCGCCGCCACGGCCCCCGAACGCCCCCTCTGTCCCCCGGGCGTGGCGCACAGCCATTTCGACGTGCACGCAGAGCCGCCCGACCGGCAGTTCCTGGCCTGGCGCGCGCGCGTCGGCCATGTGATGGACGCCCTGCCCTCGCGCGACGCGCTCGAGCGCCCCTTCCACGCCGCGATCGACCGCTACGACGTGGGCGGCCTGGTCTTCACCGAATGCCGCTCCGACACGCTGGTGCTGGAGCGCTCGCTGGCCCGCGTGTCGACCGACAGCGTGCGCGACTTCGTGTTCCATGTGTTCGAGGAAGGCGGCGTGGACGACCTGCGGGTGCGGGCCACGCCGGGTGCACGCCGCAAGGGCGAACCGCCGCCCGCCCCCGCCGGCACGCCCACGATCCTCGCGCTGGACATGAACCAGCCGGTGCGCATGCGGCGCCACGACTGCCGCGTCCACACCTTCTTCGTGCCCGGCACGCTGGTGCAGGAGAGCTTCCCCGATCCCGAGGCCCTGCACGGGCGCACGCTGGCCTGTACCACGCCGCTGGCGCGGCTGGCGGCGGGGCACGCGATCTCGCTGGCGCGCCACATCGGCGGCATGACGCCGGCGGCGGCGCAGAGCGCGGTGCGCACGGGCGCGCAGCTGGTGGTGTCGGCCTTCGGCAAGCAGGCCGGCTTCGACGGCAACGCGCGCGCGGCGGCACGCGCCGCCATGTTCGACCGGGTGCGCCGCCACGTGCAGACGCACCTGCACCGCGCCGACCTCACGCCCGAGAGCGTGCTGGCCGCGCTGCAGCTGCCGCGCCCCACGCTGTACCGCATGTTCCAGCACGAGGGCGGGCTGGGCAGCTACATCCGCAGCCTGCGGCTGCGCCAGGCGGCGAGCGACCTGGCGCGCTACCCGCATGTGATGGTGACCGACATCGCCTACGGCGCCGGCTTTCGCAGCGCCTCGGACTTCAGCCGCGCCTTTCGCCGCGCCTACGGCATCGCGCCGCAGGACTTCCGCGTGCAGGCACTCGAACGACGGTTCTAGGCCGCCGTGCCGAAGCCCGTGTCGAACGTGCCCTTCACGTCGAGCGGCTGCTTGATGAGCCCCACCTGCCGGTAGAAATCGGCCGTGCCCTGCTGGTCGGCGATGACCTGCGCGTCGATGGGAATCCACTGCTGCTGGCGGCGCTCGAACTGCAGCTTCGCCGCCTCGGGCGGAATGCCGATGATGCGTGCGAGCGTGGCCGAGAACGCATCGACGTTGCGGTACGACCAGCGCTGCGCCTTCACCACGCGCTGCAGAAAGTCCTGCAGCACCGGCCGCTTGGCGGCAATGGCGGCGTCGGTCGCGGCGAGGTAGCTCAGCCCCGGCAGCAGGCCGCGTCCGCTGACCAGCACGCGCGCATGGCGGCTGATTTCGGCGAGCGCGGTGTAGGGCTCCCAGGTGGCCCAGGCATCGACCGAGCCTTGGGTGAGCGCGAGCTTGGCATCGGCCGGTGCAAGAAAACGGATGTTCACGTCCTCGGGCTTCAGGCCCGCCGCCGTGATCGCCTTGAGCGTGACGTAGTGGCCGATGGAGCCGCGGTTGGTGGCGACGCTCTTGCCCTTGAGCTCGGCAGCGCTCTTGAGCGGCGAATCGGGCCGCACCAGCACCGCCGTGCCGTAGGCGTCCGAGCGGTTCGCACCGATGGCCTTGACGCGCGTGCCGGCCGCGAGCGCGAAGATCAGCGGCGCATCGCCGATCGGGCCCGAATCGACCGCGCCCGCGTTGAGCGCCTCGGCCAGCGGCGCGGCGGCCGGGAATTCCGACCACTGGATGTCGTAGCCCAGGCCTTCGAGCCCGCCCGCCGCTTCGAGCAACGCGCGCAGCCCGCCCTTCTGGTCGCCGGCCTTGAGCACCGGGCGGCCTTGTGCACGCACGAAGGCGGGCAAGGTGGCGGTCGTGGCAGCGGCAAGGCCGCCGGCAAGCAGCTGGCGGCGCGATCGGTCGAGGTGTGAGGTCATGGGTTCGTTCTCCGTAGAAGCAGTGAAAAGGAAATCAGTGGATGAAGCCGCCCTTGACGAAGCGCACCGGCTCGGCGTCCATGCGGGCGATGAGCGCGCCCAGGCCGTCGAGCGGCAACACGGTACCTTTCGCCAAGGCGGCCGGCGGGCTGTCGCTGCGGCACAGCAGGTCGTCGTCGGACCAGCCGGCCTGCCCCGGCAGGCCGCGCACGCGCAGCCAGCCGTCGCGGTCGGCAATGAGCTGCATGCCTGCGAGCTGGTCGGTGCCCGCGATGAGCGCCAGCGCCTCCCACGCGGCCGGTGAATCGGCGACGCAATCGGCGGTGACGCCCGCCGCCTTCGCCCCGGGCGGCAGCAGCTGCACCGTCACCAGGCGCGGGTCTTCGCTGGGCGCGACCGCGCCCGCCACGACGCGCACGCGCTGCCCGCGCCACTGCGCGAGCGACCGGGGCGCCTGCGCGCCGCAGCGCACCGCCATGTCGGGCAGGCCGACGGGTTGCGGCCAGTGGCCCAGCGCACGCAGGCTCTGGCCCGCGCCTTGCGCCTTCATGTAGTCGATGAGCGCCCAGGCATCGGCCGCGTCGAGCGGGCCGCCGAAGCCGGGCATGGTGGCGGTGCCGTGAAGCACGCGCCACAGCAGGTCACCATCGGCGCGGCGCCACAGCAGCGGGCCCGTGAGGTTCGGCGGCCACACGGCCAGCGACGCGGCCAGCGGCCCTTCTCCCTTGCCGTCGGTGCCGTGGCAGCTCACGCAGTGCTGCGCGTAGAGCACGCGGCCTTGCGCGATCGATGTGGCCGTGAAGCCGGTCGGCGACGCGTGGAAGCTCGCCGGCGTCGCAGGCACCAGCACGACGTTCGCATGGGGCCAGGGCGCGGCGATCAGCAGCATCGGCACCAGCGCGAGCAGGTACCAGCGCGGGCGCCGCCAGAGCAACGCGATCAACAGCAGCAGCAAAGCCACGCCGACGCACGCCAGCGTCCACGCGAGGCTGCGCGCTTGCCCCAGGTCGATCAGCAGGTTCTCGCCCGACAGCCGGTGCGCCCACGGCCACGCCGGCTGGCCGTGCACATGGCGCGCAAGGCCGAGCGCGTCGAGCACACGCAGCAATTGCAGTTGAGCGCCCTGAAGCAGGCCGATCAGCAGGTTGAGCCAATCGGCCTCGGGCGTGCTGTTCATGTCACCAGGTGGCGTCGAGCCCCAAGTGGCGCAGTGCCTCGTGACGAAGTTCGGCAAGACGCGCATGGCCACGATGGCGCGGGTACGGCAGGTCGACCACGAGTTCCGCCGCGATGCGCGCCGGCCGGTCGCTCAGCACGATCACGCGGTTGGCGAGGAACAGCGCCTCTTCCACGTCGTGCGTCACCAGCAGCGCCGAGAAGCCCGCGCGCTGCCACAGGTTGACCAGCTCGCTCTGCATGGCGATGCGCGTGAGCGAGTCGAGCTTGCCGAGCGGTTCGTCGAGCACCAGCAGTTGCGGGTCGTTGACCAGCGCGCGCGCCAGCGCCACGCGCTGCGCCATGCCGCCCGAGAGCTGGTGCGGAAAGGCCTTGGCGAAGTCGGTGAGGCCGACGAGCTTCAGCGCCTCGTCAACGCGCCCGCGTTGCGCCTTGAGCACGCCGCGCGCCTGCAGGCCGAGCGCCACGTTGTCCCACACGCTGCGCCAGGGGTAGAGCGTCGGGTCCTGGAAGACGACGATGCGCGACGGGTCGGGCCGCGCGATGGGTGCGCCGTCCTGCGTGATGCGACCGGCCGTGGCGGGCTCCAGCCCGGCCACGAGGCGCAGCAGCGTCGACTTGCCGCAACCGCTCGGCCCGAGCAGCGCGACGAACTCGCCAGGCTTCACCGTGAGGTCGATGTCGTCGAGCACCTGCAGCGGACCCGCCGGCACATCGAACCAGTGGCTCACGCCCTGAATGTCGATCTGCGCGCCGGCCTGGCGCACACCCGCTTCGGCTTGCGCGGTGGCTACCATTTGACGGTCCCCTTCTGCCACGACAGCACGCGGTCGCGCACCTTGAACAGCAGCGTGATCAGGCCCGAGCACAGCAGCGCCATCACGATCAGCGCGGCGTACATGTTCGAGTACGAGGCCCAGCCCTGCGCCCACGAGAGGTAGAAGCCCAGCCCGGCCTTCACGCCCATCATCTCGGCCGTGACCAGCACCGAGAACGCGGCGCCCAGGCCCATGAACAGCCCCACGAACACCTGCGGCAGCGCGGCGGGAATCGCCACGCGCAGCACCAGGAAGCGCTCGCTCGCGCCCATGGTGCGCGCCACGTCGTAGTAGTTGCGGTTGACCCCCGCCACGCCCGACCACGTCAGCACCGCCACCGGAAAGCCCGTGGCCAGCGCGATGAGGAACACGGCCGCCGCGTAGCTCGACGGAAAGAAGAAGAACGCCAGCGGCAGCAGCGCCGAGGCCGGCACCGGCCCCACGAAGCGCAGCACCGGATGCACCCAGTAGCCCGCGATGCGCGACCAGCCGATGGTCACGCCCGTGAGAAAGCCCGCCAGCGCGCCCAGCACGAAGCCGTGGGCGAGCAGCCGCGCCGAATGCGCCAGGCTTTCGCCGAGGCGGCGCCAATCGTCGATGTAGGTTTCGATGAGGCTCTGCGGCGGCGCGAAGAACGGCGTGGGCAGCAGCGCGAGCTTCGCGGTGGCGATCTCCCAGAGGGCGAACAGCACCGGCAGCGCCACCAGCCACGGCCCGGCCGGGCGCAGCGTGCGTGCCACGCGGCCCGCGCGCGTGCCGAGCAACGCCACGAGCAGCAGCAGCGCGCCGATGGCGATGGCGGCGATGCCGAATTCGTCGGTGTAGGCCCAGTCGCTGAAGCCCACGGCCTTGTTGGGCCAGTAGACGGTGAGCAGGCCCAGCGCGACCCAGCCCGCGCTCGCGAGCGCGCCGGTGCGCCAGAAGCCTTCGGCGGGGCGCGCGAACACGGCGGCCGGCGCGGCCTTCTCGATGCCGGGGCGGCGCCAACTGCCCGGCGCCGGTGGCGGTGCCTCGAGCACCCGGTCGATGACGGCGCTCATGCCAACGGATCGAAGGACACGTGCTCCGCGAAGCGCACCGGGTCGGTGGTCTTCTTGAGCACGCCGACGCCGCGGAAGTCGCGCGCGTAGAACTCCACCTCGTCGCGCAACTTGCGGCCCAGCGGGTGGTGGTTGTGCGTGAGCGTGCCCAGCAGCGCGCGCAGGTCTTCGACCGGAACCTTGGGCGAGTACTTGGCGAAGAGCTTGGCCGATTCGTTCGGGTTCTCGGCCACGTAGTCGGAGGCCTGCGCGATGGCGCGCACCAGCGAGGCGACGGTCGCCTTGTCCTTGCGCACCAGCTCGCCGCGCGCGCCAACGATGCAGCAGACCTTGTCCTTGTACTCGCCCGAGAGGTTGCTCGCGAGCTCGACGAAGGTGCCCTGGTTGCGCTTCTCGATGAGGTACACGTTCGGGTCGCCGTCGGCGATGGCGTGGATCTCGCCCTTCTTCACCGCGATGTCGAGCAGGTCGGCCGGGTACTGGCGCCAGGTCACGTCGCGGTCGGCGTCGATGCCGTTCTTGGCCAGCAGGATCGAGAAGAAGTTCTTGCCCGGGCTCGCGATGTCCGACACGCCGATGATCTTGCCCTTGAGGCTGGCCAGGCTGGTGGCGCCCGCGTCCTTGGCGCCCACGAGGCGCACGCAGCCGCCGTGCGAGCTGCCGACGATCTTCACGTCGAAGCCCGATTCGAGCGGCTTGAGCCAGCGATGGATCATGCCCACGGCCGCGTCGGCCTTGGCGGTGGCCAGCGACTCCAGCAGCTGGTCGGTCGAGCCCGTGTAGTTGATGAGGTCCACCTGCAGGCCGTTGCGCTCGAAGTAGCCGCGCTCCTGCGCCACCACCACGGGCGAGAGGCAGAAGGCGGCGGCGTTCCAGGCGAAGGTGAGCTTGCGCGCCTGCTGCGAGAAGGCCTGCGAGGCAATGAGGCCGCCCGAGGCGACCACGGCGGCGGCGGCGCCGGTGCGCAGCACGCTGCGGCGGGAAAGGGATGCGTTCATCGGGGAAAGGCTCCGGGGGTTCGTCGTCATCGTCAAAGCAGGAGTTCGGGTTCGGCCTCGACCAGGCCTTCGTACAGGCTGTCGAAGGAATGGATCGCGCCTTCGGGCCCCCCGATCTGGCCGTGCGTGTGGCGCGCGGTGGCCTCGTCGATCGGCTGCGGCGTGCCTGCCGCCTCGGCCAGCAGCTGCGTGTGGCAGGCGTTGTCCAGCGCGATGTACCACCACGCGGCGGCCTCCACGGTGGGGCCGGCCGTCAGGATGCCGTGGTTCTTGAGGATGGCGCCCTTCCTGTCGCCCAGCGCGCGGGCGATGCGATCGCCCTCGCTGGTGTCGACCACCATGCCGGTGAAGTCGTCGAACAGCGCCACGTCGTCGTGGAACACGCAGGCGTCCTGCGTGAGCGTGTCGAGCTTGCGGCCCAGCGTGGACCAGGCCTTGCCGTAGGTCGAGTGCGTGTGGGCGGCGGCCACAATGTTCGGGTTGTGCTCGTGGATCGCGGCGTGGATGGCGAAGGCGGCCTTGTTGAGCGGCCGGTCGCCGACGACCGTCTCGCCTTTCGAATTGACCAGCAGCAGGTCGGACACCTTGATGCGCGAGAAGTGCACGCCCAGCGGGTTGACCCAGAAGTGGTCGGTCAGCTCGGGGTCGCGGGCCGTGATGTGGCCGGCCAGGCCCTGCGCAAAGCCGAAGCGCGCGAACAGGCGGAAGGCGCCCGCCAGGCGCTCCTGCCGGTGGCGGCGCTCGGCCTGCACGGTGGGGCGCGGCGGGATGGGGTCGAACCAGTGCTTCTGCTGCGGGTTCGCGTGCAGCTTCAGCGGTTGGGCCGCGTGGCGGTCGATGGACAGGACGGCGCTCATGGCTCAGGCCGCCTTGCGCTGCGACTGCAGGCGCTGCGCGACCAGTTCGCGCGTGCGCGGAATCAGCGCGCGGCCGTAATCCGTCGCGTCCTCGAGCGGATCGAAGCCGCGGATCAAGAAGGTGGTCACGCCCAGGTCGTAGTAGTCGAGCAGCGCATCGGCCACCTGCTCGGGCGTGCCAACCAGCGCGGTGCTGTTGGAGCGCCCGCCGATCTCCTGCGCGACCGCGGTCCACAGGCGCTTGTCCAGGCGCGAGCCCTTCTCGGCCGCAGCCAGCAGGCGCTTGGCGCCTTCGCTTTGCTGCGGGCCGCCGCGGTTGTAGCCCTGCACCACGCGCAGGCGTTTCGTCTCCGCCAGGATGTTCTCGGCGCGCGCCCATGCGGCCTCTTCGGTGTCCGCCAGGATCGGGCGGAACGACACCGAGAAGCGCACGCTGCGCCCATGCTTGGCGGCCTCGGCGCGCACGCGCGACGTGAGCTCGCGCGCCTGGTCGAGCGATTCGCCCCACAGCGCGTACACGTCGGCGTACTTGCCCGCGACCGGGATCGCGGCCTCCGACGCGCCGCCGAAGTACACGGGCACGTGCGGCTTGCCGTGGCGCGTCTGCACCGGCTTCACTTCGGAGAACGCGTTCTGGAAACGGTAGTGCGCGCCTTCGTGGTCGAAGGGTTTCTCGGCCGTCCACACCTTGTGCAGCACCTCGAGGTATTCGTCGGTGCGGGCGTAGCGCTGGTCGTGGTCGAGCCAGTCGCCGTCGCGCTTCTGCTCCTCGTCGGAGCCGCCCGAGATGTAGTGCACGCCGAGCCGCCCGCCGCTGAACTGGTCGAGCGAGGCGAACTGGCGCGCCGCGAGTGTGGGCGCCACGAAGCCCGGGCGGTGCGCGAGCATGAAGTGGATGCGCTCGGTCACCGAGGCCGCGTAGGCCACGGTGAGCGTGGCGTCGGGGCTGGTGGAGTGGTGCGGCACCAGCACGCGGTCGAAGCCAGCGTTCTCGTGCGCCTGCGCGAAGGCGCGCACGTAGTCGCGGTCGATGGCCGGGCCCTTGGCGGCATGGATCTCCGAGACCTTCTGGCCCTGGATCATGCCGATGAATTCAACGTCGTTCTGGCTCATGGTGTCCTCGTGGATGCGGATGGAATGAAGGGGTCAGGCGGCAGGAAGCCGCAGCAGGTTTTCGAAGCGGCGGTCCCACAGCGGCTTCACGTCGGCGGGGCCGTCGAGCACGCCGATCTTCTGGAAGGTGTCGGCCACGTCCTGGTGGCTGCGCACCACGGCGTCGGTGACGGGGCCGAGGCTGTAGTCGCCGCTGCGGCCGTTGAACAGCTCGACCAGGTCACCCACGGGCACGCGCGTCTCGGCCGACTGCGCACGGGCGTAGGCCAGGAAGTTGCCGTTGATCCAGGCGAACGCGCGCTGCAGGCGCTGCAGCAGGTCGCCCAGTGCCGCGCGGCGCAGCGTGTCGTCGAGCGCGCGCGGGTTGGCGTAGATGGGGAAGTTGCCCGACAGGTAGCCCACGCCGGTCTTGAGCGTGCGCGCGCCGTACTGGGTGCGCGCGAGTTGGCCGTTGTAGCCGTAGATGGCCCAGGCATCGAGGTCGCCGCGCGCAAAGGCCGAGAGGCCGTCGGCCGGCGTGAGGCTCACGGGCTGGATGTCGGCGAACGACAGGCCCGCCTCTGCCAGCTGCTTGGCCAGGTAGTAGTGCGAGGTGGTGGCGCGCACGTAGCCCACGCGCTTGCCCTTGAGGTCGGCGATGCTGCGGATCGGCGCATCTTTGCGCGCCAGCGTGGCCTGGTTGTTGAGGTCTTCGTGCGTCACGGCCACGAGCCGCACGCTCGACTTCTGCCGCGCCGCGAACACCGGCGGGATCTCGCTGCCCGAGCCCAGGTCGAGCGCGTCGCCGTTGATGGCCTCGATGTGCAGCACGCCGTTGTTGAGCTCGCGCCAGTCGATCTTGTAAGGCGTGTCGGCCTGGCCCGAGGCCGTGAGCAGCGGCCGCCACAGGCCCTTGTAGGTGCCCACGCGCAGGGTCACGCCCGACAGGTCGCGCGAGGGCGCGGCGGCCTGCGCCACGCCCGAAGCCGTCGCGCCCCATGCGGCGGCGGCCTGCAGCAAGCGGCGTCGGTCCAGCGGGAAATCGGGTGTCATGCCTTGTGTTCTTTCTTCTTCACTCACTCACGAGGAGAAGCGAGACCGTACCGAGGCGGGCCCCGAAAACGAACGCAGAAAAACGAATTTGGATATGCGCGATGCATCCTTCGCGCGCTGGCAGCGGGCCTTTACCGTGCGGGCACCATGAGTGCACTCCCCTTGCGCCGCGCGCCGGCCGTTCCCGACACAGACACCCCGCCCTCCGTCGACCCGGCCGTGCTGGCCCGCCTGTCGGACCAGTTCGCGTCCACGGCGGCCGACCACGACCGCAGCGGCGCCTTTCCGCGCCAGAACTTCGAGGCGCTGCAGGCGCACGGCCTGATCGGCCTCGTCGCGCCCGCCGCATACGGCGGCGGCGGTGCCACGCTGGCCACGGCGCGCCGCGTGATCGCGGCGGTGGCGCGCGGCGAGCCCGCCACCGCGCTGATCCTCACCATGACCTACCTGCAGCACCAGTCGCTCGCGCGCCGCGAGAGCCGCTGGCCCGCGCACCTGCGCGAGCGCGTGGCGCGCGACGCGGTGGCGCACGGCGCGCTCATCAACGCGCTGCGCGTGGAGCCCGCGCTGGGCTCGCCGGCGCGCGGCGGCCTGCCCGGCACCGTGGCGCGGCGCACGCCCGAGGGCTGGCGCATCGACGGCCACAAGCTCTACACGACCGGCATCGAGGGCCTGTCGTGGCTCGCCGTCTGGGCGCGCACCGACGAGGCCGCGGCGCGCACCGACGAGGCCGCGCCGCGCACCGGCGTGTTCCTGGTGCCGCGCGACGCGCCCGGCATCCGCGTGATCGCGAGCTGGGACCACCTGGGCCTGCGCGCCTCGGGCAGCCACGAGGTGGTGTTCGAGGACGTCGCCATTGCCGCCGACCACGCCGTCGACCTGCGCGCGCCCGCCGACTGGGCGCCCGGCGCCGGCAGCCAGACCGACATCGACGCCCATGCGGCGCAGCAGGCCTGGATGGTCGTGCTGCTGGGCAGCCTCTACGACGCCGTGGCGCGCGCCGCGCGCGACTGGCTGGTCGACTTCCTGAACCGGCGCGCACCCGGCAGCCTGGGCGCGCCGCTGGCCAGCCTGCCGCGCGTGCAGGAGCAGGTGGGCGAGATCGAGGCGCTGCTGCGCACCAACCGCGTGCTGCTCGACGACGCCGCCGCCGCGGTCGACAGCGGTCACACGCCGCCCGCCACCGACAGCGGCCTGCTCAAGCACACCGTGACCACGCACGCCATCCGCGTGGTCGAACTGGCGCTGCAGCTGAGCGGCAACCACGGCCTCACGCGCCAGAACCCGCTCGAACGCCACTACCGCGACGTGCTGTGCAGCCGCATCCACACGCCGCAGAACGACGCGATCCTGGTCGCGGCGGGCCAGCGGGCGTTGCAGGCATCGGGAGGTGCCGCATGAGCGCGCTGCCAATTTCTCGCCGCGCCTGGCTCGCGCAAGGCGCCGCGCTGTCGCTGGCCGTGGCCGGCCCGTTGCGCGCGGTGGCGCAACCCCGGGCCACGCTGGTGCTCGGCGACCAGGCCGGCGGCCTGCGCTCGCTGTTCGAGGCCTCCAAGGCCCTCGACGACGCACCCTTTGCCTACCGCTGGGCCAACTTCCAGGGCGCTGCGCCGCTGTTCGAGGCGCAGCGCAGCGCTGCGGTCGACACCGCGATGGCCGGCGACCTGCCCGTGCTCGCGGCGGCCGTCGGCAAGACGCCGCTGAAGATCGTCGCCACGCGCGTGGGCAAGGCCGAGTCGCTGGGCATCGTGGTGCAGCCCGACTCGCCGCTGCGCCGCGTGGCCGACCTGCGCGGCCAGACGGTGGTCGTGTCGTCGGCGCGCGGCAGCATCTCGCAGTACCAGCTCTACGGCGCGCTCGAAGAGGCCGGCGTGCGGCGCGACGAGGTCACGGTGAAGTTCGTGCTGCCCACCGACGCGGCCGCCGCGTTCGCCTCGAAGCAGATCGACGCCTGGGCCATCTTCGACCCCTACTACGCCATCGCGCTGCTGCAGGGCGGGCGCATCCTGCGCGACGGGCGCGGCATCAACACGGCGCTGGGCTTCATCACCGCGAGCGAGCATTCGCTGGCCGACCCGGCCCGGCGCGCGGCCATCGTGCAGTTCCTCGAGCGGCTCGCCCGCGCGGGCGACTGGGCGCTGGCCAACCCCGAGGCCTATGCGCAGGCCTACAGCCAGCTCACGCGGCTGCCGATCGCGTCGGCGCGCCTCATCACGGCGCGCGCCTCGGTGGCGGGGCGACCCGTGAGCGAGGCCGACATCGCCGCGCTGCAAACTGTGGCTGACCGCTCGGCGCGTGACGGTATCCTTCCCACACGCGTGGATGTGCGCGCGATCACCGACACCCAACTCTGGAAACGCCCCGCATGATTGCTCCGCTGCGCGATTTCGTCGGCGCCTTCGGCCGGCTGCTCGACAGCCGGCCCGACGAGCCGCGCATCCTGTCCGACGGCGGCGCGCTGCTGCGCACGCTGGTGGCGCGCGACGACTGGCTGCCCGACGCCTTCGCCGTGGCCGACCCGACCTACTACCAGCAGTTCCTGCTGCACGCCGACAGCACCGAGCGCTTCTCGGTCGTGAGCTTCGTCTGGGGTCCGGGCCAGGCCACGCCGATCCACGACCACACGGTGTGGGGCCTCATCGGCATGCTGCGCGGCGCCGAGTACAGCCAGCCCTACGCGCTCGACGCCGACGGCACCCCGCGGCCCCAGGGTGAGCCGGTGCGGCTCGATGCGGGCCATGTCGAGGCCGTGTCGCCCACCGTGGGCGACCTGCACCGCGTGCACAACGCGCACGCCGACCGCGTGTCGATCAGCATCCACGTGTACGGCGCCAACATCGGCGCCGTGCGCCGCCACACCTATCCGGCCGAAGGCGGGCGCAAGCCCTTCGTCTCCGGCTACTCCAACACGCTGCTGCCCAACCTGTGGGACCGCTCCGCCGAACTCCGAAACACTGCCGCATGACGACGACAACGACCGACTCCTTTCCCCTGCTGCCCTTCGCCGCGCTGCGCGAACGGCTGATCGCGCGCAAGGAGACCGCGCTGCTCGACCTGCGCGAGGAAGACCCGTTTGCACAAGAGCACCCGCTGTGGGCCGCCAACCTGCCGCTGTCGCGCATCGAGATCGAAGCGTGGCGACGCATTCCGCGGCGCGACACCTTCATCGTGCTGTACGGCGCGCACGACGGTGTCGACCTCGCGCCGCTGGCGGCACGCACCTTCGCCGCGCTCGGCTACACGAACGTGCACCTGCTCGACGGCGGCCTCGAAGGCTGGCGCGCGGCGGGCGGTGAGCTGTTCCGCGACGTGAACGTGCCGAGCAAGTCCTTCGGCGAGCTGGTCGAGCACGAGCGGCACACGCCGTCGCTGTCGGCGCCCGAGGTGAAGACGCTCATCGACAGCCGCGCCGACGTGGTCGTGCTCGACGCGCGCCGCTTCGACGAATACCAGACCATGAGCATCCCCTCGGCCACCAGCGTGCCCGGCGCGGAGCTGGTGCTGCGCGTGCGCGAGCTCGCGCCCGACCCGGCCACGCGCGTGATCGTGAACTGCGCAGGCCGCACGCGCAGCATCATCGGCACGCAGTCGCTCGTGAACGCGGGCATCCCGAACCCGGTCGCGGCGCTGCGCAACGGCACCATCGGCTGGAAGCTCGCGGGCCAGGAGCTCGACCACGGCGCGGGCCGGCAGGCGCCGGCGACGGTGTCGGACGCGAACCGCGCGCAGGCGCAGGCCGACGCACGCCGCGTGGCCGACGCCGCGGGCGTGCGCCGCATCGCGCTCGACGCGCTCGGCACGCTCGAAGCCCCGGGCCGCACCGTGTACCGCTTCGACGTGCGTACGCCCGAGGAATACACCGCCGGCCACCTGCCCGGCTTCGCGAGCGCGCCCGGCGGGCAGCTCGTGCAGGAAACCGATCACCAGGTGCCGGTGCGCGGCGCACGCATCGTGCTGGCCGACGACGACGGCGTGCGCGCGTCGATGAGCGCCTCATGGCTCGCGCAGATGGGCTGGGAGGTGTACGTGCCCGATGCGGTGCCGCCAGCCGCCGCGCTCAGCGAAACCGGCACGCCGACGTCGGCCTACCCGCCCGTCGCGGCCACGGTCGCCGAGATCGCACCCCAAGCCTTGGCCGAGTTGCTGAAGCAGCAACCCGCCACTGCCGTGATCGACGTGACCACGAGCGCCAACTACGTGAAGCGGCACATTCCCGGCGCCTGGTACGCGATCCGCGCGCAACTCGCCCAGGCGATCAACCGCCAGGCCCTTCCGTCCGCGCCGCGCTACGTGCTGACCTGCGGCAGCAGCCTGCTCGCGCGCTACGCCGCAGCCGACCTGCGCGCCCTGCTCGACGCGCGCGGCCAGCGCGACGTGGAAGTACAGGTGCTCACGGGCGGCAACACCGCCTGGTTCGCCGCCGGGCTGCCCGCCGAAACCGGCGAGACCCGCCTGGCCACCGCCCGCACCGACCGCTACCGCCGGCCCTACGAGGGCACCGACGCACCCGCCGAGGCCATGCAGGCCTACCTGGACTGGGAGTTCGGACTGGTGGAGCAGCTGGGGCGCGACGGCACGCATCACTTCCGCGTGGCCTGAGCGCGCAGAGCACAGACGAAAAAAAGCCGGGCATGCCCGGCTTTTCTAACTTTCACTGTCGCTCAACCCCGGCTCAACCCGGCTCGGCCGCCTTGAACAGTGCCGCGACCTTGCGCTTGCTCTTGATGTTGCTCGAGATGCCGCGTGCGGGCGCGGCCTTGGCCGACGCTTCCCAGGCCGGTGCGGCTTCGCGCTCGCCGGATTCGTAGGGCTTGTCGAAGAACGGATCGCGCGGCGCGGACGGCGCGCGGTGCGGGCGGCCGCCACCGCTCATGCTGCGGCGGGTGTCGGCTTCGCGGCGTTCGCGCGGCTGGTCGAGCACGTCGCGTGCGTCGCCGGCTTCGCCTTCTTCACGCCAGTGACGGCGTCCGTCGTTGATGCGGCCGCGCGGGCGGTCTTCCTCGAACTCGACAGGCTCGAGCTCGATCTTCTTCTTGATCAGCTTCTCGATGTCGGCCACCAGGCGCGCATCGTTGCCGCCGCTGGCGAAGCTCACGGCCAGGCCGGAGGCGCCGGCACGGCCCGTGCGGCCGATGCGGTGCACGTAGTCTTCGGCGTTGAACGGGATGTCGAAGTTGAAGACGGCGGGCACGTCCTTGATGTCCAGGCCGCGGGCCGCGACGTCGGTGCACACCAAGAGGTCGACTTCACCGGCCTTGAACGAGGCGAGCGCCTTCAGGCGTTCGTCCTGGCTCTTGTCGCCGTGCAGTGCGGTGGTACGCAGACCGTCGCGCTCCAGCGAGCGTGCGAGGCGCGCGCAGCCGAGCTTGCTGTTGACGAACACGAAGGCCTGCGTAATGCCGCGTTGCTTGACGATCTGCTTGAGCGCACGGCGCTTGTCATCGTCGGAGACGCTGTAGAAATGCTGTTCGACGGTGGAGGCCGTTTCGTTCGGCCGCGCCACTTCGATGGTCACCGGGTTCTGCAGGTAGCTGCTGGCCAGCCGCTTGATCTCGGGCGAGAAGGTGGCCGAGAACAGCAGCGTGGTGCGCTGCTTGGGCAGGTAGCTCAGGATGCGCTGCAGGTCGGGCAGGAAGCCGATGTCGAGCATGCGGTCGGCCTCGTCGAGCACGACGTATTCGACCTGGTTGAGCACCGCGTTCTTGGCCTCGATGTGGTCGAGCAGCCGGCCCGGCGTGGCCACGAGCACTTCGACGCCCTTCTTCAGCTCCAGCGTCTGGGGCTTCATGTCGATGCCGCCGAACACCACCGTGCTGCGCAGGTTGGTGTACTTGGCGTACAGCTTGACCTGTTGCGCGACCTGGTCGGCCAGTTCACGCGTGGGCAGCAGCACCAGCGCACGCACCGGATGCCGCGCGGGCGAGGTGGAGGCGTTTTCGTGCTTGAGCATGCGCTGCAGCAGCGGCAGCGAAAACGCCGCCGTCTTGCCGGTGCCGGTCTGCGCGGCGCCCATCACGTCCTGGCCTGAAAGCACGACCGGAATGGCCTGTGCCTGGATGGGCGTCATGGTCTCGTAGCCCATTTCGGCCACGGCGCGGGCCAGCGGTTCTGCCAGCGAAAGATTGGAGAAGGACATTGTCATTGAGCCTTCTATTGTCGCACTGCCGCAAAAAACGGCAGTGACAACGAAACGACAACATCCGCGCAGGCCGAATTGCTATTTATTCAATAGCAAAGACCTCAATGAATCCGGGGCTCTCGCGAGACAATCTTTACAGATTGCGCGCATTGAAAGTGTCGCAGGACTTCATTTCACCCGTCTGGTAGCCCGTGCCGAACCAGCGTTGGCGCTGTGCACTGGAGCCGTGGGTGAAGCTGTCGGGCACCACGGCGCGGCCCGCGGAACGCTGCAGGGCGTCGTCGCCGATCTTCTGCGCGGCGTTCATGGCGGCCTCGATGTCGCCCGGATCGAGCCACTTCTTCGACTCCTGCGAGTGGTGCGCCCACACGCCCGCGAAGCAGTCGGCCTGCAGCTCGACGCGCACGCTGACGGCGTTGTTCTGCGACTGGCTCAGGCGCCCGCGCATGCCGTCGACCTTGGCGGTGATGCCGAGTTCGTCCTGCACGTGGTGGCCCACCTCGTGCGCGATGACGTACGCCTGCGCGAACTCGCCAGGCGCGCCGAGCTGGTTCTTGAGGGTGTCGTAGAACGCCAGGTCGATGTAGACCTTCTTGTCGCCCGGGCAGTAGAACGGCCCCATGGCCGATTGCCCGGTGCCACAGGCCGTGGGCGTGGCGCCGCGGAACAGCACGAGCCGGGGCGCCTGGTAATTGCCGCCACTCTTGCGGAAGAGATCGGTCCAGACCACCTCGGTGTTCTTCAGCACGGTGGAGACGAAGGCCGCCTCGCGGTCGCCGGTGGGCGGCTTGGGCGCGGGGCCTTGCTGCTGTTGCTGCACCTGGACCGGGTCGCCGCCGCCGCTGAGCAGGCTCAGCACGGTGAGCGGGTTGATGCCGAAGATCCAGCCGGCGATGAGCGCGACCGCGATGGTGCCGATGCCAATGCCGCGCCCACCGATGAAGCCGCCGCCTCCGCCGCCCCCCCCACCATCACGGCGGTCTTCGACGTTGTCGGATTGTTCGTTGCCTTCCCATCTCATCGCAGTCTCCTTGCCGGCTTGCTGAACGGCGTATTTGCCGGAACGTCGCAGGATGGTACTTGGCCCGGCCGCCCGGAACGTAACCGGCGGTCAGGATGCCTGTATCAGGCTGTCAGGTCTTGGGCAGCGTGACGCCGCGCTGGCCCTGGTACTTGCCGCCGCGGTCCTTGTAGCTGGTCTCGCAGACCTCGTCGCTCTCGAAGAACAGCACCTGCGCGCAGCCTTCGCCCGCGTAGATCTTGGCGGGCAGCGGCGTGGTGTTGCTGAACTCCAGCGTCACGTAGCCTTCCCATTCGGGCTCGAACGGGGTCACGTTGACGATGATGCCGCAGCGCGCGTAGGTGCTCTTGCCCAGGCAGATGGTGAGCACGTTGCGCGGGATGCGGAAGTACTCCACGGTGCGCGCCAGCGCGAAGCTGTTGGGCGGAATGATGCAGTAGTCGCCGTGCATGTCGACGAAGCTCTTCTCGTCGAAGTTCTTCGGGTCGACCACCGTGCTGTGGATGTTGGTGAAGACCTTGAACTCGGGCGCGCACCGGATGTCGTAGCCGTAGCTCGAGGTGCCGTAGCTGATGATCTTGTGGCCGTCGTTCTCGCGCACCTGGCCCGGTTCGAAGGGATCGATCATTCCTTCGTTCTCGGCCATGCGCCGGATCCATTTGTCGCTCTTGATGCTCATATGCGCTCGCTGATGCTGCTGCTACGGGGAAATGATGCGAATTGTGGCACGACGGTTGGAGCGCATGGCTCGCGACTATCCTGCTCAGCAGCCTATGAACACAGAAGACCAGCCCCCTCTTTCCGGCACTCCATCCTTGTCGAAGGCTCCCAGTTCGCGCAAGTCGCAGGCATTGCTCGGCGTGGTGGTGCTGCTGACCGGCATGGTCATCTTGGGCATCCCGTTGGTTGCAGCGATCGGAGGCGCGATCGCGGGCGGGTGCTGCGGCGGCCATGGCGGCGGGTCTTCTGGTGGATCGTCCAGCTGGTCGTTCTGGAACGGGATCGGCTTCGTCACATGCGGATTTGGTCTCGTGCTGCTGCTGGGAGCCGCGCTGGAACGGACCCTGACACTGGCCCTCGTGTACTTCTGCGCGGTGGCGTTGTTCATGGGCCTCAGCGCGGTGTCGAACCGACTCCAAGAACACGACACGATGCACGAAACAGAAAGAGCCGCGGCGGCTCTTGCCCGATGGAAGACTTCTCATCAAAAGCACCTTGCCGCGATCCGTGAGGCCATCGAAGCGGACGATCCCGCCGCACTCGAAACAGCAGACACGACCTGCCAAGCATTCGTCAATGCCATTCCCCCGGCTCAGATGAATGAGTTTTCGTGCGGGATAGCTCCGTTGGACTCCCCGGATCGGCTGCACACTGCGTTTAAAGCCAACCGGTGGCGCATCCTCGATCACCTGCTTGACCGCACGCAGCAGTATGTAAAAAGAAAACAGGCATGGCACGGCAGGCGCATCGACGCTACCTATGCCACCTGCTTCGTCGGCCTGGCAGAGCACGACGACGACGCCACCTGGCTCATGTCCGTGCAAGATCAGTCGAAGATTTCCGCGCTGCGCGAGACCGGCGAGATTGCCCCACCGCAAGGCCCGGTTCCCATCGAGATGCTGACGGTGCTGGCCAAGCACCGGGGCCCACCGCTGCGGGCTGGCGACGAGGCCCTTTACCACCTTTTCGTTCGCGCGCTCGCGCAGCGTCGCATGGACCTCGTCGAAACGATTTCCGCGCAGGTGAATGGACGCTTCGAATGGTGCTCCCCAGGCATGCGCGAGATGGCCATGGTCAACGCCATTCGTCCTTCGAGCAATGGACAGGTATGGAAGGACGGTGAGGCGACACTCTTTCGGGCCATCGCCTCCTGGCCGCAAGAAGCATGGCGTGGTGTGGCCAACACCTACCTGTTGGAAATCGCACGCAGCAATGCGCCGTCACAGGCCGGGGCCCTGGCTTCCTGCAAGAGCGCGGCCGGCCGCATCGCGGCTACGCGGTCCGATACGACCGATCCACCGTTGGCCGAAACCTGCGGAACGTTCTAGACGCCGGGATCGACGTGCTCAGCCCGCCTGCGAAATCACCGTGCGCTCGACCAGCCGGTCGTCGCCCAGCACGATCATCGCGAACAACAGCTCTTCGAGGTTGTTGGCCAGCGAGGTCTTGCGCGCCAGGAGCGGCGTGGCGGACGGGTTGAGCACCAGGAAGTCGGCCTCGCAGCCTGGCTGCAGGTTGCCGACCACGCCGTCGAGCCCCAGCGAGCGCGCGGCGCCGCCGGTGTGGTGCCACCACAGCCGCGAGGGCGCGATGCTCAGGCCGGTCTTGGTCTGGCCCTCGCGACCCACGTAGTACGCGGCCAGCATGGTGTGGAAGGGGCTGAAGCTGGTGCCGCCGCCCACGTCGCTGGCCAGGCCGTAGGGTTGCTCGAGGCGGTCGGCCGCGCCGAAGTCGAAGAAGCCGCTGCCCAGGAACAGGTTGCTCGTGGGGCTCACGGCGGCGGCCGTCTTCGTCTCGTGCATGAGCGCACGGTCGGTGTCGTCCAGGTAGATGCAGTGGGCGTACACGGCGCGCTCGCGCAGCAGGCCGAAGTCGGCGTACACGTCCAGGTAGGAGCGCGACTTGGGGTACAGCTCGCGCGCCCATTTCACCTCGTCGCGGTTCTCGGCCACGTGCGACTGGATCCAGGTGTCGCCGTATTTGGCGGCCAGCTCGCCGGCACCGCGCATCTGCGCGTCGGTGCTGGTGGGTGCAAAGCGCGGCGTGATGGCGTAGCCCAGGCGATCGACGTTGTGCCACTTGCGGATCAGCGCCTCCGTGTCGACCAGGCTCTGCTCGGTGTCGTCGCGCACGCCGTCGGGCGAGTTGCGGTCCTGCAGCACCTTGCCGGTGATCATGCGCAGCTGGCGGCGCTGCGCGCTCTCGAAGAAGGCGTCGACCGAGGCGACGTGCGAGGTCGCGAAGGTCAGCGAGGTGGTCACGCCGTTGCGCAGCAGCTCGTCGAAGAACACGTCGGCCACCACGCGCGAATGGGCGGGGTCGGCGAACTTGGCTTCCGCCGGGAAGGTGTAGTTCTCGAGCCAGGGCAGCAGGCCGGCGGCGGGCGCGCCGATGATGTCGGTCTGCGGGTAATGCACGTGCATGTCCACGAAGCCCGGCGCCAGGATGCGGCCCGGCAGGTGGGTGGTGTGGGCGCCGGCATGGCGCGGCGACACGTCGGCATGGCTGCCGGCGTCGAGCACGCGCTGGCGGCCGGTGCTGTCGGGGGCGACGACCAGCAGGCCGTCCTCGTCGAAGACAGGCAGGCCGGCGGCGTCGAATCGCAGGAGGGAGGCGCGGTAGGCTTTTTTCATCGTGGATGCGGAGGGTAATCCAGCCCCGGACGGCGGGAATTGCCCTGCGCGTATGAGTGCTATACGCGCAACGCTCTCTTCAGGCGGGGCCAAAGGCCGCGCTCAGCGCGTCACCCGCCCCTGCACGCCCTCGGCCAGCCAGTTCATCTGCAGGATCTGCTCGTCGCTCAGCTGCGCGCCCTTGGCGATCGCGACGCGGCCTTCGTTGTCGCGCACATCGGCCGCCACCGAGCGGAACGGCTGCAGCTTGCCCGCCGCGATGTCCTTCTGCCGCGCCAGCACCTCGTCCTGCACGGCCTTGGGCACCTTGGTACCGAAGTCGCCGACGCGGATCATTCCTTCCTTCACGCCGCCCCAGAGGTTGCCGCTCTTCCAGGTGCCGTCGAGCACGGCCTTCGCGCGCTGCGTGTAGTAGCCGCCCCACTGGTGCGTGACCGCGACGATCTGCGCGTCGGGCGCGATCTTGCGCATGTCGGAGTGGTAGGCCACGGCCATCTTGCCGCGCTCCTGCGCGGCGGCCATCACGGCGGTCGAGCCCGTGTGGAAGGCGAGCACGTCGGCGTTCTGGTTGAACAGCGCCATGGCCGCGTCGCGCTCCTTCGGCGGATCGAACCACTCGTTGAGCCACACCACGATCACCTTGGCCTTCGGGTTCACCGAGCGCATGCCGAGCGTGAAGGCGTTGATGCCCTGCAGCACCTCGGGAATCGGAAAGCCCGCCACATAGCCCGCGATGTTGGTCTTCGTCATGCGCCCGGCCGCGATGCCCGCGAGGTAGCGGCCTTCGTAGTAGCGGGCGTTGGCGGTCGCCACATTGGGCGCGGTCTTGTAGCCGGTGATCGATTCGAACTTCACGCCGGGAAAGTCCTTCGCGACCTTCAGCGTCGGCTCCATGTAGCCGAAGCTGGGCGTGAAGATCAGCTGGCTGCCCTGCTGCGCAAGGTCGCGGATCACGCGCTCGGCGTCGGCGCCTTCGGGCACGTTCTCGACGAAGACGGTGTTCACGCGGGAGCCCAGCGCCGCTTCGACAGCCTTGCGGCCTTCTTCATGCTGGCGCACCCAGCCGGCATCGGTGACCGGCGTGACGTAGACAAAGCCGACCTTCAGCGCGTCCTTGGCGGGAGGTGGCTTCGGCGGCGCGGTCTGGGACAGGGCGGGAGATAAAAAGCAAGCGGCTGCCAGCGCCAGAACGGCGCGGCCCGCGAGGTTTTTGTACATGGTGTTCCTCTACATGGCCCCGGAAAAGCAAAACCCCGCAGCAGGCCGGGACGCCCTGCTGCGGGGTTCGGATTTTAGTGCCGAGGCCTCCCGCCAGCCATGGCCGCCGCAAAACGCGAACGCATCCGGCCGCACAGACGCATCGGATGCGGCGGCCAGGAATGCCGTGCACTCACTACGATCCGTGCCTCCACATGACAACCTGCCAGCCATGACCCTCAGCATGCATTTCGACTTCACGCCGCTGCCACGAACGCCCGTGCTCGAGCCATGCATCGTCGCCAACGCGGCGGGCTACGACCTCTTCACCAACGAGACCGTCACCCTGGCCTTCGGCACGAAATGCGTGATGGTGAAGGCCAAGAACCGCGATCCGATCCCCTTGCCCTACTTCGAGCTGGCCGAGCTCACGATCGAGAACCGCGAAGTCGCGACAACGGGCGAGACCACGCAAGGCCTGGCGGGGCGGGAACACATCTCCGCCACGACGCAACCGACCCTGCAGAGCTTCATTTCCTTCGTCACGCATCTCGGCGAACTGCACCTGTTCTACCGCGGCATGCCGCCAACCGTGCTGCGCATGGCACTGGCCGAGGCCTTCGCCGTCTGGCGCCAGCACCAGCCGGAATGGCTCGAGAAACGACGCAAGGTCGTGGATGCCTATGCCGACAGCGAAGGACTGGACGCGCAGACACGCGACGCGCTGAAAGCGAGGTTGCTGACGCCGATCGTGCCGCCTGCGTCGGCCGCGCCGCTCTCGTTTCCTTCCGCCGGCTTCCCCACCGATGACATGCCGGCGCCGGACACCTTCGACCCCGCGACCCGCCTCGGCGTGTGCCCCTCATGCAATGCGGAGATTCCGTACTTCTCTGAGGAATGCCCCCAGTGCCGGGCGCTTTTCGGACCGGACTCCGCATGGCAGGTGCGGCCGCTCTGACCGCCTCTGAAGTGAAGCCAGGCTGGCGGAGTTCCCGGGGCACGTCTTCTTCGTGCACGACCGACGGCCTCACCCACCGAACGCAGGCGTCATGCCAGTAGCGCGGTGGCACCGACGCCATAGCGCGCCGCCGGCGCCGTGCTCGACAACCTGCCCGACATCGCACGCCGCGCCGCATCGAACGCCTCCCACTCGGCCAGATCAGGCAACGCCGGAATCGTGACCTGCTCGCCCTGGTCGAGCCCCGCAAGGGCGGCATCGACCATGTCCTGCGCCGTCATCACGATCTCCTTGGGCAGGTGCGCCATCGGCACGCCTGCGACGCCCCAGAACTCGGTGGCTGTCGCACCGGGCAGCACCGCCTGCACGCGCACGCCCTTGTCCTTCAGCTCGTGCTGCAACGACTGGCTCAGTGCCAGCACGAAGGCCTTGGTGCCGCCGTACACGCCGTTGAGCGTCTCGGGCGAGATCGCCACGATGGAGGCGATGTTCACCAGCGTGCCGGCACCGCGTTCAACGAAACCGGGCACGGCCGCATAGGTGAGCCGCGTGAGCGCGCTCACGTTGAGCTCGATCATGTCCGCCATCTTGTCGATGTCCGAGCCGAGCAGCGGCCCGGCGGCGCCGAAGCCGGCGTTGTTCACCAGCAGGGTGATGTCGCCGCGGGTGCGCAGCACGGCTTCCACGGACGCGATGTCCTTCCGGTCGGACAGGTCGGCCGGGAGAACCTCGACCTTGCGCCCGGTCTCGTCCGAGAGCTTCGTGGCCAGCGCGGCAAGGCGCTCGCGGTTGCGCGCCACCAGGATCAGGTCGAAGCCGCGCCGCGCGAGACGGTCCGCGTACACGGCGCCGATGCCCGACGACGCGCCGGTGATGAGGGCCGTGCCCTTGTTCGGATTTGCTTGGGTTGCAGTCATGGAGTTTCCTTCGTCGCCACGGGTGTGTGGCCGTGGGGAGAAGTCTCTTCCTGCAAGGCGATGGCGTAAATGTCATATAAGCCACCTTTCAGGACATGCGCAGCTCAAGCCGTCGCGGCTTCCCGACGGGCCACGCGGCGCACGCTCTGCGGCGGATGCCCCAGCGTGCGCAGGAAGGCGCGGCGCATGCGCTCGGGGTCGCCGAAGCCGGTTTCGCGCGCGACCACGCCGAGCGCGAGGCTGCCCTCGTCGATCAGCGCGCGCGCCGCCTCCACGCGCAGGTTCTCGACCGCATGCGCCGGCGACTGCCCGGTCTCGGCCTTGAAGGCGCGGCTGAACTGGCGCGGGCTGAGGTGCGCGACCTCGGCCAGTTCGTCCACCGACAGCGTCTCGCGCAGGTTGGCGCGCGCATGCACCAGCGCCTTCTGGATGCGGTCCGACTTGGGTGCCAGCTCGAGCAGCGCGGAATGCTGCGACTGCCCGCCCGCGCGGCGGTGGTACACGACCAGCTTCCTCGCCGCGAACCGTGCCGCCTCCACGCCGAGGTCTTCCTCCACCAGGGCCAGCACGAGGTCGATGCCCGCCGTCATGCCGGCCGAGGTCCACACCGGCCCGTCGTTGATGAAGATGCGGTCGGGCTGCACCTTGACGGCGGGATGGCGCTTCTGCAGCTCGCCCGCAAAGGACCAGTGCGTGGTCGCCCGGCGTCCGTCGAGCAGGCCCGCATCCGCCAGCCCGAAGGCGCCAGTGCAGATGCTGGTCACGCGGCGCGCGTTGCGCAGCCCCGCGCGCAGGAAGCGGCACATCTTCTCGGACGTGGGCGCGATGAAGAGCGCGCCGCTCATCACCAGCGTGTCGAACTTCCCCGTGCCGAAGCGCTTGCTGTCGGTGACCACGCCCGACGAGCTGGTCACGGGGCCGCCCTCTTCCGACAGCAGCTCGACCTGGTAGACCTGCTTGCCGGCATGGAGGTTCGCGAGCTCGAACGCGGCAATGGCAGCGAGGTCGAGGATCTGGAAACCGGGGAAGACGAGCATGCCGATGCGTTTCATGGCCATGTCCTGAAAAGAGGGTTGTTTGAAGCAGCAGACACAAGGCTAGACCAACCCGTCCCACCGCGCCAGCGGAAGGGATACGGCCTGCGCCCTTCCCGCACGGCGATGGGTGCCCCCACCAATCGGCAAGCGCCAGCCCGCGCGGGTCGTCCCACAATGGGCGTTCCCCACCATGACGAACCCGACGACAACGACAACAGGCGCCCCCACAGCCGAACCGGGCGCCCACGCACACTGGCAGCGCAACCTCGCCGTCTGCATGTTCGGCTCCTTCACGACCATCATCGCGATGACGCTGCTGCTGCCCTTCCTGCCGCTGTACGTCGAGCAGCTTGGCGTGAAGGGCCACGCGGCCATCGTGCAGTGGTCGGGCGCGGCCTATGGCGCCACCTTCCTGAGCGCCGCGCTGGTCGCGCCGCTGTGGGGCCGGCTGGCCGACCGCTACGGGCGCAAGCCGATGCTGATCCGAGCGAGCCTCGGCATGGCGGTGGCGATGGCGCTGATCGGCCTGGCGGCCAACGTGTGGCAGCTCGTGGGCCTGCGGCTGCTGGCGGGGCTGCTCGGCGGGTACGCCTCGGGCTCGATGGTGCTGGTCGCCACGCAGACGCCCAAGGACCGCACCGGCTGGGCGCTGGGCACGATGTCGTCGGCCATCATGGCGGGCAACCTCGTGGGGCCGCTGGTGGGCGGGGTGCTGCCGCCGCTGGTCGGCATCCGCAACACCTTCTTCGCGGCGGGCGCGATGATCTTCATCGCCTTTCTCGCGACGGCCTTTCTCATCCGTGAAGAGAAGAAGGCGCCTTCCGCAGCGAAGCAGCGCGGCACGTCCGACGACACCGGCTGGGCCGCCGTGCCCGACAAGCGCCCGCTGGTCGCGATGCTCTTCACCGGCATGCTGCTGATGCTGGCCAACATGTCGATCGAGCCGATCATCACGGTCTACGTCGCCACGCTGCTCGACGACCCGCAGCGCGTGACGATGATGGCCGGCCTCGTGATGTCGGCCGCCGCGCTCGGCAGCATCCTCTCGGCCTCGCGGCTGGGCAAGCTGGCCGACCGCGTGGGGCACTGGAACGTGATCGTCGGGTGCCTCGCGGTGTCGGCGCTGCTGCTGATTCCGCAGGCCTTCGTCACGGCGGGCTGGCAGCTGGTGGTGCTGCGCTTCCTGATGGGGCTGTCGCTCGGCGGGCTGCTGCCGTGCATTGCCAGCGTGATCCGCCACAACGCGCCCGAGCGCGTGGCCGGCAACATGCTGGGCTACTCGACGTCGGCGCAGTACGCGGGCCAGGTGGCGGGCCCGCTGCTGGGCGGCTTCGTGGGCGGGCACGTCGGCATGCGCGCCGTGTTCCTCGGCACCTGCGTGCTCATGGCCGCAGGCGCCGGGTGGAACTGGCTCGCACAGCGCGCCGCGTCCACCACGGCGCCCGTTACTCGCTGATCTACTCGCTGACGACCGCGCTGCGGTAGGCCGCGTCGCCCTTGATCTCCGCTTCGGAGAACGGCACCTTCAGCCACTGCCCCGCGCTGTAGGCCCGGGTGTAGTCGGCGTTGTGCGCCGAAGCCGGGTCGTCCGACAGCGAGAACGTCAGGAAGGTGTGGGCCTCCACGCCGCCTTCAGGGAAACGCACGATGTGCATGTAGCTGTTGCCGTTCGGGTTGGCGTCCATCGTGTAGCCACCCTTGTCGAGCCGGTTCTCGGAACAGGCGATGGTGAAGTAGCCCGGGCCGCCGCAGCCGCCGTACAGCGGGATCTTCTGGCCGCCGCGGGTGGCGAACAGGTAGTCGCCGCGCGCCGCGTTCTCGGCGAAGCCGCTGGCCTGCACGCGCGCCACGGCGGCACCGAAGGCCTGCTGCAGCGCGAGGGCGGCGGCGGGCTTCAGGTCGCGCGGGGTGCGGACCGGGTCGGCCGGGTTGAAGGGCACGCTGTACAGGTCGGCCGCCGGAATGCGCGAGGCGCGGTTCCAGAACTCGTCCCACACATGCGCGCCGCGCGCACCCGCAACGCCAATGCCGTTCCAGTCCTGCAGCGCGCTGCAGGCCGCAGAGACATCGATGTCGCGGCCGATGGCCTCGCTGGTCAGCGGATCGGTGGCGACGTTGATGGTGGCCTTCGCGCACACCAGCGGCAGCGCCTGCATCTTGAAGAGCTCGGCCGTCAGCGCGCGGCTGTCCAGCACCATGCGCTTCACGCTGTCGGGCGTGGCGCCCCGCGCGCCGTGGCTGTCGGTGCCGTCGATGCGGCCCTGCGCGAGCAGATGGCCCAGGCGCGTGCGGAAGCTCACGGGGTCGGTGCCGGCCGGGCCCATGATCTCCGGGAAGCCGGTGAGCGGCGCCTTCGGGTTCGCCAGCCAGTAGCTGTCGTTCATGTTGGCCACGTAATCGTCACGCAGCAGGCTGGGCATGCGGGCGGCGCCCAGCGCGCCCTTCTGCGCCGAGTCGGCATCGGTCTGCCAGTCGCAGGCGCTGCGCGAGCCGTCGAGCACCGGCACGCGGGCCAGCGCCGGCACGGCCTGCAGTGCCGCGCCGATCGGGCTCTTGCTCGAACAGGTCGCCACCTGGTCCACCGACACGTTGGGCACCGCACCGATGTCGGCGTACCAGGCCTTGGCGCTGCCCCGGCCCACGGCCACGGTATTGACCCACGGAATGGCCGCTTCTTCGCGCTGGATGGCAATGAACTCGTCGAGTGACTTCGCCTGGCTCCAGCGCAGCCAGTTGCGGAAGGTGCGGAAGTTCTGGTCGTTGATGTCGCGCATCGCGTAGGCCATGGTGGTGGTCCACGGCGGCAGCTTGTCGCTGAGGTACTGCAGGTTGACGATCGGCCCGTACTCGGACTTGTAGAGCGTGCGCGTCACCGGCACCACGCTGCCGTCGGCCTGCTTCACCTGCACGGTGATCTCGCGGGCCTGCATCTTCACCGCGTTGCCGTCGCGCATGTAGCTGGTGGGGTCGCTCGAGGCCAGCTGCAGTTCGTAGAAGCCGAAGCGCTTGGCGGTCGAGACCGTGTGGCTCCACGCGATGTTGTCGTTGAAGCCGATCAGCGTCACCGGAATGCCCAGGAACGAGGTGCCGCTCACGTTGAGCTTGCCCGGAATGGTGAGCTGCGCCTGGTAGAAGCGGTCGGGCCCGCGCCAGTACCAGTGCGGATTGCCGAACAGCAGCGGGCTCGCGTCGCCGGTGGCGGCGGTGCCGAAGCCGATCATGTTGCTGCCCACGCCCTCCTCGCCGCCGACCTGCAAGGGCACGGCGAGGTCGCGCGCGGCGAGCTGCAGCGGCGGCGCTGTCTTCTTGCTGTTGCTGGTGCTGCGTACCGCGACCTTCGTCGGCGCCGCGGGCACGGGCGGGGTCGCGTTCGCGATGTGCGCCAGGAAGTTGCTGTAGCCGCCCGCCAGGTTGGTCGCGTACATGCGGCGGTAGATGTCCTCGGCGGTGATCGGCTTCACCCAGGCTTCGGTGCGGCAGGCCGCGTGCGCGCTGCCGCCGGCCTTCGCGTCGCGCAGGTAGCGGTTGTAGCCGGCGGCGAAGCCCTCCACCAGTCGCTGCATGTAGTCGGCCTGCGCGCCGATCATCTGCTGCAGCACGTCGGACGAGATGACGTGGCGGTGGAAGAAGTCGGCGTCGATGTTCTTCGGCAGGCCGATGGTGCTGCTGGCCACGAGCTTCGCGTCGGCACCGAAGTACTGCGAGCGCTCGCCGCGGTAGGTGAGGAACGAGTCGGCCATGGTGCACAGGTTGTCCTCGGCCTGCGCGTAGCCGTAGCCGTAGCCCAGGTCGGGCCAGTCGGCGGCCTTGATGTGCGGCACGCCCATCGTGGTGCGGCGGATCTCGGCCTTGTAGGCGTTGTTCTCTGCGGGCGGATTGCCGCCCGTGCCGGGGAAGAAGGGAAAGCTGCTGCTGCCACCGCCTCCGCCGCCACCGCAGGCGGTCAGTGCGGCTGCAGCCACGAGCGCAAGCCAGAGTGATCGCGGCGTTGCGCCGCGCAGGAAATTCCGAGGTCTCATGCTGTCTCCAGTTGGATGGGCGCTCTCTTGATGGAGCACCGCACAGCTTAGGCACGCCGGCGTGCCGGGGCTTGAACGCAGCCGCTGTCCTGCGCCACGCCCGGAGACCTTCGAAGGCGCCTCAGTGCGCGAGGCCGCGCCCCCACGCGTGCGAGGCCTGCTCGTCGGCCGTCACGCGCACCTGGTTCGACAGGAAGGACGGCGACAGGCCGAAGTAGCGCTGGAAGGTGCGGCTCATGTGCGCCGCGTCGGTGAAGCCGCTGACCAGCGCCACGTCGGTCAGCGGGCGGCGCGCGGTGAACTGCTGCACCGTGCGGCGCACCTTGGTCCACAGCGCATAGCGCTTGATCGACACGCCCACCTGCTGCGCGAACAGGTGCGTGAGCCGGTCGGGCGAGAGAAAGGCCAGCGCCGACAGCTCGCGCAGCGGGATCTGCCCCGCATGCGTGCGGATGGCCTGCAGCACGCGGTCGATGCGCGGGTCGATGACGGCCTGCAGCTCGGGGCACTCGGTGATCGACGTGACCAGCTTCGAACTCAGCACCTGCAGGCGCCGGTCGGACAGCGCGCCGTGCTGCGCCGGTTCGAAGTCGTCGCGCGCGCGGCCGAAGCGGCGCGCGTCGAGCGGCTGGATGCCGTGGCCGCCCAGGTGCCGCGAGAGCATGCGGTAGGCGCTGGAGGCCGGGTCGAGGTTGAGCGACAGCAGCCCGCAGCCGTCGACGTCGAGCCGGCGCGACACATGCGGCCCCACCAGCGCGGCGGTGCAGCGCACGCGCGTGCCGTCGACCGCCTCCAGCGTGAAGGGATGGCCGCTCACCGAGGCCAGCAGCGTGGCCGACGAACGGGCCGTGAGCCCCGACTGGATCGCCGGTGTGATGTAGAGGAACCTGTCGTCCCACAGGTGCAGGGAGTTGTGCCGCGTGGTGGTCATGCCGTCTCGCTTGGGTCTTGTCTCTTGTACTTGTCTCCAGCGGCGGATTCTCACGCATCGCGGCGGCGGCCCGCGCAAGGGCCTGCGCTCAGCGGGGTTGCACGGTCTCGACCTGCAGATGCTGGCGCACGGCCTCCAGCAGCAGCGTGGCCAGCCGGCTCGCCGGGGCCTCGGCGCGGGCCTGCGCGCGGTACAGCACGAGCGAGATCTGCGGCAGCGCCGGCAGCGAGAGCACCGCGCGGTCGAGCGCGCGCACATGCGCAGGCAAGCCGAACGGCGTGCGCACGGTCAGGCCCAGGCCGGCCGAGGTCGCGGCCCACAGCGCCGCCAGGCTGGCGCTGCCGAAGGCGCGGCGCCACGGCAGGCCGGCGCGGTCGAGCGCGGTGATGACGATCTCGCGCAGCGGGCACGGGGCGTCCAGCATGATGAGCGGCAGCGGCTCCTTGCTCTTCACGGCGCGAACGCCCGCGCGGTGCTCGCGCTCGGTCCACCAGGGCGCATCGACGCGCTCGGGCGCCGTGGGGCCGATCCACAGCAGCGGCATCCGCGCCACGCGCTCGGCATGCGGCGACAGCGGCTGGTCGCCCGCGTCCCAGGCCAGCGCCAGGTCGAGCTGGCCCAGCTCGAGCCGCTCGCGCAGCTCGCCGCTGCGCGCCACGCAGGCCTCGATGCGCACCTTGGGGTGGGCGCGCGCGAAGCGGCCGAGCACGGCCGGCAGCAGCGTCTCGCCGAAGTCTTCCTGCAGTCCCAGCCGCACCCAGCCCTGCAGGTCGGCGCCACGCAGGGCGGCGCTGGCCTCGTCGTTGAGCTCGAGCATGCGGTGCGCGTAGGCCAGCAGCGTCTCGCCCGCGTCGGTGAGCGCGAGGCCGCGGCCTTCCTTGCGGAACAGCACGGTGCCGGCCTGCGACTCCAGCTTCTTGAGCTGCGCGCTCACGGCCGAGGTCGAGCGGCCCAGCTTGTCGGCCGCGCGCGCGTAGCTGCCGAGCGCCATGCCGGTGGAGAAGGTGCGCAGCACGTCGAGATCGAACATCACCTGGGTCATCGCGGGTCCTTGCATGAGGTCTCTCAATCATCCTGAATTTCAGGACGATCCGCTCATTATTTTCTGATTTTCAAAACCTTTGCAGCGGCGGACACTGCGCTGCAACATGACCCAATCGCCCTCCTCCCCCCCGCTGTCGCCCCGCCACCGCTGGAAGGTGCTCGCCGCCGGCGTGGCCGCCAACGCGGCCTTCTCGGTCGCCTTCAGCGGCATTCCCATGACCGCCGTGCTCATGCGCACCGGCTACCAGCTCGACAACGCCGCGCTCGGCCTGGTGCTCGGCCTCATGGGCCTGGGCATTGCCGTGAGCGAGCTGCCCTGGGGCCTGCTGACCGACCGCTGGGGCGACCGCCCCGTGCTGCTGGCCGGGCTGGGCAGCACGGCGATCGCGCTGGTCGCGATGGCGCTGTGGGCCGCGCCGGGCGCCGGCCATGTGCCGGGCCTCGGCGTGCTCGGTGCAGGGCTGCTGCTGGTGGGCCTGCTCGGCGGCAGCGTGAACGGCGCCAGCGGGCGCGCGGTGATGACCTGGTTCGACGCCGGCGAGCGCGGCCTGGCCATGAGCATCCGCCAGACCGCCGTGCCGATGGGCGGCGGCATCGGCGCACTGGTGCTGCCCTTCGTGGCGCTGCACTACGGCTTTGCCGCGCTGTACGGCCTGCTCGCGTTGCTGTGCGCGTTGAGCGCGGCGATGAGCTGGGCCTGGGTGCACGAGCCGCCCGTGGCGCCCCGTCACGCGAACGTGGAAGCGCCGGCGCCGAAGACCGGCCCGCTGCGCGACGTGCGCGTGTGGCGCATCGTGGCCGGCATCGGCATCCTGTGCGCGCCGCAGTTCGCGGTGCTGTCCTTCGGCACGGTGTTCCTGCACGACTTCGGCCACGTGGGCCTGGGCACGATCACCGCCGCCATGGTCTTCGTGCAGGTCGGCGCGATGGCGATGCGCGTGTGGAGCGGCCGCTGGACCGACCGCCGGCGCAACCGTCCGGCCTACCTGCGGGCCTGCAGCGCGCTCAGCGTGCTGCTGTTCGCAGGCTTGGCTGCGCTGGTGATGGCGGCGGGCACCGAGCCGCCGTCCATGTCTTTACGCTTGGCGCTGATCGCGCTGCTGGCGGTGAGTGGCGTGTGCGTGTCGGCCTGGCACGGCGTGGCGTACACCGAGCTGGCCACGCTGGCCGGCGCGGCGCGCGCCGGCACCGCGCTGGGCATGGCGAACACCAGCGTGTTCCTCGTGTGTTTCGTCACGCCCTTCTCGATTCCGCACCTGCTGGCGCTGCAGGGCTGGCCGGTCGTGTGGCTGGCGGCCAGCGCCTGTGCGCTGGTGGCGATGCCGCTGCTCGTGCCGCGCAAGGCCGATCCCGGCGCCTGCACGGCCGAGCTGGCTCAGAAGGTCGCGAAGACGGCGTTGAGCCGGTCGACGTAGGCGCGCTTGGCGGCCGCGTCGATGAAGCTGCCCTCGAAGCTGTTCGCCGCGAGCTGCCAGGCCTGTTGCACGCCCAGGCCGGTGGCGGCGAAGGTCTGCGTGAAGTTCTGGTTCATGTAGCCGCCGAAGTAGGCCGGGTCGTCCGAGTTGACGGTGGCGACCAGCCCCGCGTCGAGCAGCGCGCCCAGGTTGTGCTGCGACAGGTCGGGGAACACGCACAGCTTGAGGTTCGACAGCGGGCACACGGTGAGCGGAATGCGGTCCTGCGCCAGCCGCTTCATCAGTGCCGGGTCTTTCGCGCTTTGCACGCCGTGGTCGACGCGCTCGACCTTCAGCACGTCGAGCGCGCTCCACACGTAGGCCGGCGGGCCTTCTTCGCCCGCGTGCGCGACGAGATGGAAGCCCAGCTCGCGGCAGCGCGCGAACACGCGCGCGAACTTCTCGGGCGGGTGGCCGACCTCGCTCGAGTCGAGCCCCACGCCGATGAACTTGTCGCGGTACGGCAGCGCCTGCTCCAGCGTCTCGAAGGCCTCTTCCTCGCTCAGGTGGCGCAGGAAGCACAGGATGAGCGAGGCGCTCACGCCCAGCTTGGGCAGTGCATCGACGCAGGCGCGGTGCAGGCCGTTGACCACCGTTTCCATGGCCACGCCGCGCGCCGTGTGCGTCTGCGGGTCGAAGAACATCTCGGTGTGCACCACCTGGTCGGCCGCGGCGCGCTCCAGGTAGGCCCAGGCCATGTCGTAGAAATCCTGCTCTTTCAGCAGCACGCTGGCGCCGGCGTAGTAGATGTCGAGAAAGGTCTGCAGGTTGGTGAAGGCGTAGGCCTTGCGCAGGTCTTCCACGCTGGCATACGGGATCGAGACACCGTTTCGCTGCGCGAGCGCGAAGATCAGCTCGGGCTCGAGCGAGCCTTCGATGTGCATGTGCAGCTCGGCCTTGGGCATGGCACGCAGCAGCTCGGGCAGGCGTTCGGCGGGAATGCGCTGCGCGAAGCTGGGGTCGAAGAGGGGGCGGCTGGAATCGGTCATGGGGCGTGGGAAATCGACGTTGTGATCGCGCACAGCATAAGGGCAGACACCCTGCGCGGCATCCCCGAAAACGTATACGCTGCCAGCCCCATTTCCCCCAAACTGATCTGGGTCAAATCGGGCCATGGCGGATGCGCTAGGCTTGGACCCCGGCAGGCCCGGCATCGGGCGTGTTCCCTCCAATCCGCGCGCAGCGTGCATTCGTGCCCCTGGCGCCGTCCTTGATCGACTCGCATGACCCTACAAAACGCCTTCACCCGCGAAGACCTGCTGCGCTGCAGCCGCGGCGAACTGTTCGGCCCCGGCAACGCACAGCTGCCCGCCCCGAACATGCTGATGGTGGACCGCATCACCCACATCAGCGCCGAGGGCGGTACCTACGGCAAGGGCGAACTCACGGCCGAACTCGACATCACGCCCGACCTGTGGTTTTTCGCCTGCCACTTCGAAGGCGACCCGGTCATGCCCGGCTGCCTGGGCCTGGACGCCATGTGGCAGCTGGTGGGCTTTTTCCTCGGCTGGCAGGGCCTGCCGGGCCGTGGCCGGGCCCTGGGCTCGGGCGAAGTGAAGTTCACGGGCCAGGTCCTGCCGACCGCCAAGCTCGTCACCTACAGCATCCAGATCAAGCGCGTGCTCAAGGGCAAGCTGAACCTGGCCATCGCCGACGGCTCGGTGAGCGTCGACGGCCGCCAGATCTACACCGCCGAGGGCCTGCGGGTCGGCGTGTTCACTTCCACCGACAACTTCTGAGGGTTTCGCCATGCGACGCGTCGTCATCACCGGTCTGGGCATTGTTTCGTGCCTGGGCAACGACAAGGAGACCGTCTCCGCCAACCTGCGCGCCAGCCGCCCCGGCATCCGGTTCCAGCCGGCCTACGCCGAAATGGGCCTGCGCAGCCAGGTGGCCGGCTCCATCGACCTTCCCCTCGAAGACCTCATCGACCGCAAGCTCTATCGCTTCGTCGGCCATGCGGCGGCCTACGCCTACCTGGCCATGAAGGACGCCATTGCCGATGCCGGCCTGACCGAGGAGCAGGTGTCGAACCCGCGCACCGGCCTCATCGCCGGCTCGGGCGGCGCCTCCACGCTGAACCAGATGGAAGCGCTCGACCTGCTGCGCGAAAAGGGTGTCAAGCGCGTGGGCCCCTACCGCGTGACGCGCACCATGAGCAGCACCGTGTCGGCCTGCCTGGCCACGCCCTTCAAGATCAAGGGCCTGAACTACTCCATCGCCTCGGCCTGCGCCACCAGCGCGCACTGCATCGGCAACGCCATGGAGCAGATCCAGATGGGCAAGCAGGACATCTTGTTCGCCGGCGGCGGTGAAGAAGAACACTGGACCCAGTCGTTTCTGTTCGACGCCATGGGCGCGCTGTCCACCAAGTACAACGACACGCCCGAGAAGGCCTCGCGTGCCTATGACGCCGAGCGCGACGGCTTCGTCATCGCGGGCGGCGGCGGCATGGTCGTGGTCGAGTCGCTCGACCATGCACTGGCGCGTGGCGCCAAGATCTACGCCGAGATCGTCGGCTACGGCGCCACCTCCGACGGCTACGACATGGTTGCGCCCAGCGGCGAAGGCGCCGTGCGCTGCATGCAGATGGCGCTGTCGACCGTCGACACGCCCATCGACTACCTGAACACCCACGGCACCTCGACGCCCGTCGGCGACGTCATGGAAATGAAGGGCGTGCGCGAAGTCTTCGGCGACAAGGCGCCGGCCATCAGCTCCACCAAGAGCCTGTCGGGCCACTCGCTGGGCGCCGCCGGCGTGCACGAGGCGATCTACTGCCTGCTGATGATGGAAGGCCACTTCATGGCCGGCTCGGCCAACATCGAGGCGCTCGACCCCGAAGTGGCCGATATGCCGATCCTCACTGCGACGCGCGAGAACGCCACCGTCGACACCGTGATGAGCAACAGCTTCGGCTTCGGCGGCACCAACGCCACGCTGGTGCTCAAGCGCTGGCAGGGCGCGTAGCCCGGCCGCCTGCCAGGCCCCGTCGCGCCCGCGACGACGGGCCCGCAGGCGCTTCGCTAGACTGGGTTTTCCGTTCTTCCATCCATCCACCGCGCGAGGAGACCCATGGCGATCGACACCCTTTCCACCTGGCACCGGCTCGTCAAGACACGCGACGTGGCGGGCCTCGATGCCCTGTTGGCCGACGACGCCGTCTTCCTCTCGCCCGTGGTGCACCGGCCGCAGGTCGGCAAGGCGATCACCAAGCAGTACCTGGCCGCGGCCTTCCAGGTCTTCTTCAACGAGAGCTTCCGCTACGTGCGCGAACTCCAGGGCCCGACCGACGCCGTGCTCGAGTTCGAACTCGAACTGGACGGCATCGCCATCAACGGCGTGGACATGATGAAGTGGAACGCCGAAGGCCGGATCACCGAGTTCAAGGTGATGCTGCGGCCGCTGAAGGCGGTGAACCTGATCCATCAGAAGATGGCGGCGCAGCTGCAGGCGGCGACGCAGTAAGCCGGCTCAGGGGCAGGCCAGTTCCGTCCTGGCCACGGCACACAGCCGGGCCTTCTCGGCCGCGGGCAACGTGAGCCCCGGCATCAGCCCGTCCAGCCGCAGCACCGCCGGGTAGAGGCGCGTGTCCTGCGGGTTCTTGCGGTAGGCGCGCAGCACCAGCTGCTGGCCTTCCTTGCCGCAATGCTGGCGCTGCTGGCGCGCCACTTCCTTGTCGTGCGCCGACCCGTCGCCGTTGAATTCGCCGGCGAAGTGAAAGCACATTTCCGCGTCGTCCACGGCTTTGCGCAGGCGCTGCTCTTCTTTCGAGAACGCCGGCGGTGCAGCGAACGACATCGACACGGCCAACAGTGCCGCACCCGCCGCCATGACCCTCTGCAGCTTCATGGTGTGAATCCTTTTCCTGAATGAAAAAAGGGCCGTCCGCAGACGACCCTTCTCGTGGCAATCGCCGAAGCGATCGATCAATGATTACTTCTTGTCGCCGCCCGGCACCTTGCCTTCCACGCCCTTGACGTAGAAGTTCACGCCCGACAGGAACTTGTCGTCGGCGACCGCGTCCTTGGCGATCAGCTCCTTGCCGTCCTGGCCGACGATCGGGCCCTTCCAGATCGAGAAGCTGCCGTCCTTCAGGCCCTTCTTGATTTCCTCGACCTTGGCCTTGGCTTCGGCCGGCACGTCTTCGGCGATCGAGACGATGTCGATCGCGCCTTCCTTCACGCCCCACCAGGTCTGGCCGGTGGCCCACTTGCCGTCCAGCGCGTCTTGGGTGGTCTTGATGTAGTACGGCGCCCAGTTGATGATGGCCGAGCCCAGGTGGGCCTTCGGGCCGTAGGCGGTCATGTCGGAGTCCCAGCCGAAGGCGCGCTTGCCCTTCTCTTGGGCGGTCTTGAGCACGGCCGGCGAGTCGGTGTTCTGGAACAGCACGTCGGCGCCGCCGTTGATGAGGGCGGTGGCGGCTTCGGTTTCCTTGGGCGGGCTGAACCACTCGTTCACCCACACGACCTTGGTCGTGATCTTCGGGTTGACCGACTGCGCGCCCAGCGTGAAGCTGTTGATGTTGCGCAGCACTTCAGGGATCGGCACCGAGCCGACCACGCCCAGCGTGTTGCTCTTGGTCATCGAACCGGCGATCACGCCGGCCATGTACGCGCCTTCGTAGGTGCGGCTGTCGTAGGTGCGCATGTTCTCGGCGGTCTTGTAGCCGGTGGCATGCTCGAACTTCACGTCCTTGCTGTCGTTGGCGACCTTGAGCATGGGCTCCATGTAGCCGAAGGTGGTGCCGAAGATCAGCTTGTTGCCCTGGCCCACGAAGTCGCGGAACACGCGCTCGGCGTCGGCCGACTCGGGCACGCTTTCGACGAAGGTGGTCTTGATCTTGTCGCCGAATTCCTTCTCGAGCGCCTTGCGGGCGTTGTCGTGCGCGAAGGACCAGCCGCCGTCGCCCACGGGACCGACATAGGCGAATGCGATGTTCAGCGGGGCCGCCGGTGCGGGAGCCGGGGCGGCCGCGGGGGCCGGTGCCGGCGATGCTGCGGGGGCGGCCGCCTCTTCCTTCTTGCCGCAGCCGATGAGGGCCGCCGAAGCCACCGCGGTGAGGGCGGCGAGCTTGAGAAGGGAACGCTTGTTCAGATCATTCATTGTCGAAATCCTCGGAAGAAAAGGACGGGTTGGCAAAAAAACGAGAACGCGATTATGAGCCGGGGTAGAACGGTTTCCCCATCGAAGCCGGCATGTTGATGCGGATGAAGGCGGGGTTGCGCGAGATCAGCGCCAGCACCACGATCGGCGCGATGTACTGGGCCATGCTGAGGAACTGCGAGGGCACGTCGACGCCGCTGCTTTGCAGGTGGAAGCCCAGCATCGAGACGCCGCCGAACAGGTAGGCGCCGAGCAGCACGCGGACCGGGCGCCAGGTGGCGAAGGTGGTGAGCGCCAGCGCGATCCAGCCGCGGCCGGCGACCATGCCCTCGACCCACAGCGGCGTGTACACGGTCGACAGGTACGCGCCCGCCAGCCCGCACAGCGCGCCGCCCGCGATCACCGCCAGGAAGCGGATGCGCCGCACCGGGTAGCCCAGCGCATGCGCCGACTCGGGCGACTCGCCCACCGAGCGCAGCACGAGGCCGGCGCGGGTGCGGTACAAAAACCAGATGAGCCCGATGGTCAACAGCACGGCCACGTACACCATCGGGTGGTGCCGGAACAGCGCCGGGCCCGCCAGCGGGATGTCGGCCAGCACGGGAATGGCGAAGGGCGTGCTCTCGGGCAGCTTGGCCTGCACGAAGCTGATGCCCGCGAAGGCCGAGAAGCCGACGCCGAACAGGCTCAGCGCCAGCCCCGTCGCGTACTGGTTGGTGTTGAGCCAGATCACGAGCACGCCGAAGAAGGCCGCGAGCAGCGCGCCGGCCGCCATGCCAGCCAGAAAGCCAAGCCAGGGGTTGTGCGTGATGACCACCGTCGCGAAGCCCGCGATGGCGGCGCACAGCATCATGCCCTCGGCGCCGAGGTTGACGACGCCGGCCTTCTCGTTGATCAACAGGCCCAGCGCCGCGATGGCGAGCACGGTGCCCGCGCTCAGGGTCGAGCCCAGCAGGAGTGCGTAGCTTTCCATGGTTCAGAGCCCTCCTTCGGTGGCACGCGCGGTCGGCGCAACGGGCGCGGTCGGCGCGGTGATCGGCGTGCTGACCTGCAGCGAACTCGTGGTCAGCGTCGCGGCCTTGGCGCCGGCCTTGCGGCGGATGCGGTAGGCGATGAGCGTGTCGCAGGCCAGCAGCGTGAACAGCAGCAAGCCCTGGAACACGCCGGTGAGCGACTTGGGCAGGCCCAGGCGCGACTGCGCGAGTTCGCCGCCGATGTAGAACATGCTCATCAGGATGGCCGAGAAGATCATGCCCACCGGGTGCAGCCGCCCGACGAAGGCCACGATGATGGCCGCGAAGCCGTAGCCTGCGGGCACATAAGGCGTGAGCTGGCCGATGGGGCCCGCCACTTCGAGCGCGCCCGCCAGGCCGGCCGCGCCGCCCGAGGTGAGCAGCGCGATCCACACGGCGCGGCGTGCCGAGAAGCCGGCATAGCGCGCCGCCGCGGGCGCCAGCCCGCCGACCTGCTGCGCGAAGCCCGCGCGCGTGCGGAACAAAAACACCCACAGCGCGCCCGCGCCGACCAGCGCAATGATCAGCCCGATCGACACGCGCGAGCCCTTCATGAGCCGCGGGATCTGCGTCACCGCCTCGAAGGTCTTGGTCTGCGGAAAGTTGTAGCCCTGCGGGTCTTTCCAGGGGCCGAAGACCAGGTAGCTCAGCATCAGCGTGGCCACGTAGACCAGCATCAGGCTCACGAGGATTTCGTTGGCGTTGAACTTGTCGCGCAGGAACGCGACGATGCCCGCCCACACCATGCCGCCCAGAATGCCCGCCAGCAGAATGGCCACGACGATCCAGCTGCCGGTGCTCTTGTCGGCCAGGAGCGCCACGCCGCCCGCCGCGATGGCGCCGCAGACGAACTGCCCTTCGGCGCCGATGTTCCAGACGTTGGAGCGAAAGCACACGGCCAGGCCGAGCGCAATGATGAGCAGCGGCGTGGCCTTCACCATCAGCTCGCCGATGGCGTAGCCGCTCTTGATCGGCTCGTAGAAGAACACCTGCAGGCCCTTGACCGGGTCCTTGCCGAGCGCGGCGAACAGCGCCACGCCGATGAGCACGGTGATCAAGAGCGCCAGGATCGGCGAGCCATAGCTCCAGAAGCGCGACAGCTCCGGGCGGGGTTCAAGCTTGAGCATGCGCGCCCTCCTTCTTGTTGTTGTTCTGGTGGGGCTGCGCCTGCGGCCACAGGCCGCTCATCCATTCGCCGATCTGCGGCAGCGTGGCCGCGGCGCGGTCGATCGAGGGCGACAGCCGCCCCTTGGCGATCACGTGCAGCCGGTCGCAGATGTTGAACAGCTCGTCCAGCTCCTCGCTGATCACGAGCACGGCGCAGCCGGCGTCGCGCAGCGCCAGGATCTCGGCGTGGATGAGCGCGGCCGCGCCCACGTCCACGCCCCAGGTGGGTTGCGAGACGATGAAGAGCTTGGGGTTGGCGTCGATCTCGCGACCGACGATGAACTTCTGCAGGTTGCCGCCCGACAGCGAGCGCGCCGCCGCGCCCGGGCCGCCGGCCTTCACCTTGAAGCGATCGATGATGGAACGCGCCTGCTTGTCGAGCTCGGCGGTGCGGATCCAGCCGCCCTTGCCCACCGCGTTGCTGCGCGTGAGCAGCAGGTTGTGCGCCAGGCCCAGCGTAGGCACGGCACCGCGCCCCAGCCGTTCCTCGGGCACGAAATGCAGGCCCAGCGCACGCCGCGCGCGCGGGCGCAGCCGGCCGGCCGGCTGGTCGAACACGCGCACCATGGCAGGCTCGGCGCGCACGTCCTCGCCCGAGAGCGTGTACAGCAGTTCCTTCTGGCCGTTGCCCGAGACGCCGGCGATGCCGACGACCTCGCCCGCGCGCACGTCGAACGAGATGCCGTCCAGGTCGACGCCGAACTGGTCTTCGCGCGCCAGCTTCAGGCCCTGCACGCGCAGCGCCACCGCGCCGGCATGCAGCGGGCGGTGCTGCAGCGGCGGCGGCTCGCTGCCGATCATGAGGCGCGAGAGCGATTCGGTGCTCTCGTTGCGCGGGTTGCACACACCCGTGACCTTGCCGCCGCGCAGCACGGTGCAGGCGGTGCACAGCTCCTGGATCTCGTGCAGCTTGTGGCTGATGTACAGGATGCTGCAGCCTTCCGAGGCCAGCTTGTTCAGCACGCCGAACAGGCGGATCACGGCCTGCGGCGTGAGCACCGAGGTCGGCTCGTCCAGGATCAGCAGCTTGGGGTTGGTGAGCAGCGCGCGGATGATCTCCACCCGCTGCATCTCGCCCACCGACAGCGTGTGCACGGGGCGCGAGGGGTCGATGTCCAGCCCGTACTCGCTCGCCTTGGCCGTGATGCTGCGGGCCACCTCGGCCAGCGCGAGCGACTTGTCCAGGCCCAGCCAGACGTTCTCGGCCACGGTGAGCGTGTCGAACAGGCTGAAGTGCTGGAACACCATGCTGATGCCCAGCGCGCGCGCCTGCTGCGGGTTGCGCAGGTTCACCGCCTGGCCGTCGAAGGTGACGGTGCCTTCATCGGGCTTGACCGAGCCGTAGATGATCTTCATCAGGGTCGATTTGCCCGCGCCGTTCTCTCCGAGCACGGCATGGATTTCGCCGGGCTGCACGGCCAGGGAGATGTCGCTGTTGGCCACCACCGCGGGATACCGCTTGGTGATGTGCGCCAGCTGGAGTCTGGGGGTTGTCATGCCGGGTTTCGTGGGTTTGTCTCGTTCAACATCAACAAGCGGGGACAGCTATAAGTTTAGGGCCTGTAAACACTGTGTTTTGGTGCCGCGAAGGCCTGCCAGGGCGGGCCAATCAAGGCGCGCGACGCCGCGTGTGCATGCGCACACGCAAGGAGCGCAACGCCGAGTGGCCCGCCCTGGCAGGCCTTCCCTCCGGGTTGGCCGGCAAAGGGGCTGCCTGCGGCGTTGCCCGCGCTTGCAAGGCAGAAGCCTTGCTGCGCGCGGGCGCCTTGCATCCAGCCCCTTTGCCGGCCAACGCGGCACCAAAACACAGTGTTTACAGGCCCGGGCGTCCCCGCGACCATCGGCGCCCGACGGCGCGTTCTTCAGTGTCCGCCGATGTAGGCGAACTTGAACAGGAAGATCGCCGCGATCACCCACACCATCGCATGCACTTCCCGTGCCCGGCCGGTGCACAGCTTGAGCACGGCGTAGGTGATGAAGCCGAAGGCCAGGCCGTTGGCGATCGAGTAGGTGAAGGGCATGGCCAGCGCCGTGACGGCCGCCGGGATCACCTCGGTGGTGTCTTCCCAGTCGAGCTCGACCAGGTCGCGCAGCATCAGGCAGCCCACGAACAGCAGCGCCGGTGCGGTGGCGTAGGCCGGCACCGAGCCCGCCAGCGGCGAGATCATCAGGCAGGCCAGGAACAGCACCGCCACCACCACGGCCGTGAGGCCGGTGCGGCCGCCGGCTTGCACGCCGGCCGCGCTTTCCACGTAGGCCGTGGTGCTCGAGGTGCCCAGCAGCGAGCCCGCGAAGATCGCGCCGCTGTCGGCCAGCAGCGCCTTGTTCATGCGCTCCATCTTGCCCGGCACCAGCAGGCCGGCGCGCTTGGCCACGCCCATCAGCGTGCCGGTGGCGTCGAACATCTCGACCAGGAAGAACACCAGCACCACGTTCAGGATGCCGCCCTTGAGCGCGCTCAGGATGTCCAGCTGCATGAAGGTGGGCGCGATGGACGGCGGTGCGTCGAACACGCCGTGGAACTTGTTGCCGCCGAAGAAGAACGACAGCACCGTCACCGTCAGGATGCCGATCAGGATGGCGCCGCGCACCTTGAGCCGGTCGAGCGCCACGATCATGAGAAAGCCGATGGTCGCCAGGATCACGGGAGCCGAGTGCAGGTCGCCCAGCGTGACGAAGGTGGCCGGCGAAGCCGCGACCACGCCCGCGCTCTTGAGCGCGATGAGCGCCAGGAACATGCCGATGCCCACGGTGATCGCCGTTCGCAAGGACTGCGGTATGCCCGCGATGAACAGCTCCCGCAACCCGGTGACCGTCACGATCAGGAACAGGCAGCCCGAGATGAACACCGCGCCCAGCGCGGTCTGCCACGTGTAGCCCATGCCGAGCACGACCACGTAGGCGAAGTAGGCGTTCAGGCCCATGCCCGGCGCCATGGCGATCGGGTAGTTGGCGTACAGGCCCATGATCAGCGTGCCGATGGCCGCGATCAGGCAGGTGGCGACGAAGACCGCGCCCTTGGGCATGCCCGCGTCCCCGAGGATTGAGGGGTTCACGAAGATGATGTAGGCCATCGTCAGGAAGGTGGTCAGCCCTGCGATGACTTCGGTGCGCACGGTGGTGTTGTGCTCGGTCAGCTTGAAAAAGCGTTCCAGCAGACCGGCGTTGGCCGGTGCGGTGGCCGCACGCAACGGCGCCGCCTCGGTGGCCCCGGCGGCCCGGGGAGTGGTGGCCTTGGGCACCTCTTCATACCTGTTCATTTCGCTTGTCTCCAGCTGTTGTATATGGCGGTTCGTTCATCGTTGCCTCGGTCGCGACGCCGGCGCGACGGAGGGCTCAGGGAGGATCGGAAAGCGGCTCAGCCGGCAGGGCTCGGGCAGTGGCGGCAGGCGCGGCATCGAAGCCGGGCCGCAGCGACGCCGCCACGCCCTTGATGCATTCGCGCAGCCAGCGCGCGGAACTCGACGAATGCGTGCGTTCGTGCCAGAGCTGGTAGTACATGAGGCGCGGCAGCGCGGCCGGGCACTCGAGGATCTTCACGGGCAGCCGTGCGGCAAAGCGCTCGCAGTACTGGCGCCCGGTGGTGAGCACGAGCAGGCTCGAGGCCACCATGTCCGGAATGAGGCTGAAGTGCGCGCAGCGCGCCGTGATGTTGCGCTGCCGGCCCAGCTCGTCGAGCATCTGGTCGATGATGCCGCGCCCGCCCGGGTGCATGGGCGTGGGCGCGATGTGCTCGGCCGCCAGCCAGGTCTCCAGGTCCCAGCCGCGGCGCACCGCCGGATGGTCCTGGTTGACCAGCGACACCACCTCGTCGCCAAAGAGGCGCGCCATGTGCAGGTCTTCCGGCGGCTTGAGCCAGTTGCCGATCACCAGGTCGACCTGCCCGAGCGCGAGGTGCCCGTGGTAGTCCGAATCGGGCGAGAGCGCATGGATCTCGATCTGGCACAGCGGCGCCTCGCGCTTGACCTGCGCCACCAGCATCGGCAGGAACAGCGGGTCCATGTAGTCGCTGGCCGCGATGCGGAAGGTGGTGGCCGCCGACTGCGGCTCGAATCCCCGTGCATCCGAGAACAGCATCTCGGCCGCCCGCAGGATGCTGGCCGCGGGCTCGATCATGCGCAGCCCCGCGTCGGTGGGCACCATGCCCGAGCCCGAGCGCACCAAGAGCGGGTCGCCCGACAGCTCGCGCAGGCGCTTCAGCGCGGCCGAGACGGCCGGCTGGTACATGCCCAGGCGGATGGCGGCGCGCGAGACGCTGCGGTCGGTCAACACGGTGTGAAGCACCCGAATCAGATGAAGGTCGATCTTGTCGAAAAGCGCCTGGTCTCTCATGGCTGTTCACACCTTTCTTGTCTGTGCGAACAGTTATACAGCGCAACATTTGGAGAACGGAAGGACGCTCGGACCGTGCGAGCACGGCCGGTGCTCATTCGCCAGAGGCTGCCTGCACCGCGGTCAGGGCGCGGAGGATGGATTCGCTCGTGGCCGGCGCCTTCAGCGGCGGATCGACCCGGTGCCCGCCCGCGGCCGACACGGCATCGCGGATGGCGAAGAACACCGAGAACGGCAGCAACAGCGGCGGTTCGCCCACGGCCTTGCTGCGGTGAATCGAGTCCTCGAAGTTCTGGCCCTCGAACAGGCGCACGTTGAACACCGGCGGGCAGTCGTTGGCCGTCGGGATCTTGTAGGTGCTGGGCGCGTGCGTGGTGAGCTTGCCGCTCGCCGGGTGCCACACCAGTTCTTCGGTCGTGAGCCAGCCCATGCCCTGGATGAAGGCGCCCTCGACCTGGCCGATGTCCACGGCCGGGTTCAGCGACTTGCCCGCGTCGTGCAGGATGTCGGCGCGCAGCAGCTTCCATTCGCCGGTGAGGGTGTCGACCACCACCTCGCTCACCGCCGCGCCGTAGGCGTAGTAGTAGAACGGGCGGCCCTGCATCTTGTCCTTGTCCCAGCTCAGGCCGGGCGTGGCGTAGAAGCCGTCGGACCACAGCTGCTTGCGGTCGAGGTACGCCTCGCCCACCACGGTGCTGAAGGCCAGCGTGCGGCCGTTCACTTCGACCTGGTCGTTGGCAAAGCGCACGTCGGCGGCGTTGCCGCCATGGCGCTCGGCGGCGCAGGCAGCCAGGCGTTCGCGGATCTGGCGGGCGGCATCCTGCGCGGCCTTGCCGTTCAGGTCGGCGCCGGTCGAGGCCGCCGTGGCCGAGGTGTTGGCCACCTTGGTCGTGTCGGTCGCGGTGACGCGCACGCGCTCGAAGCTCACGCCCAGCTCGTGCGCCACCACCTGCGCCACCTTGGTGTTCAGGCCCTGGCCCATCTCGGTGCCGCCGTGGTTCACGAGGATCGAGCCGTCGGTGTACACGTGCACCAGCGCGCCGGCCTGGTTGAAGTGCTTCACGTTGAACGAGATGCCGAACTTCAGCGGCGCCAGCGCCAGCCCGCGCTTGAGCACCGGGCTCTTCGCGTTGAAGGCGGCGATCTCTTCACGGCGCAGGCGGTAGTCGCTGGTTTCTTCCAGCTCGGCCACGAGTTCGTGGACGATGTTGTCGGTCACGGTCTGGCGGTACGGCGTGACGTTGTTCTCGCCCTTGCCGTAGAAGTTGACGCGCCGCACGTCGAGCGGGTCGCGCTTCAGTTCGCGCGCCACCGAGTCCATGATGTTCTCGATGGCGATGGCGCCCTGCGGGCCGCCGAAGCCGCGGAACGCGGTGTTGCTCTGCGTGTTGGTCTTGCCCGAGAAGCCGTGCATGCTCACGTTGGGCAGCCAGTAGGCGTTGTCGAAGTGGCACAGCGCGCGCGTCATCACCGGGCCCGACAGGTCGGCCGAATGGCCGGCGCGCGACACCATCGTGATCTCGGCGCCGAGGATGCGGCCCTCGTCGTCGTAGCCCACGTCGTACTCGTACCAGAAGCAGTGGCGCCGGCCGGTGATCATGAAGTCGTCGTCGCGGTCCAGGCGCAGCTTCACGGGGCGCTGGAGCTGGCGCGCCGCGATGGCCGCCACGCAGGCGAACAGCGCCGACTGCGATTCCTTGCCGCCGAAGCCGCCGCCCATGCGCCGGCATTCCACATGCACCTCGTTCGAGGACAGGTGCAGCGCGTGCGCCACCAGGTGCTGCATCTCGCTGGGGTGCTGCGTCGAGCAGTGGATGTGCAGCGTGCCGCCCTCCTTCGGGATGGCGTAGCTGATCTGGCCTTCGAGGTAGAACTGTTCCTGCCCGCCCACGTCGAGCGTGGCGGTGTGGCGGTGCGGCGCCTTCGCGATGGCGGCGCGCACGGCGGCCTCGTCGCCTCCGTTGGCGGCCCCGCCGCTGCGCACGATGTGCATCGGCGGCACCACGTACTGGCCGCGCGCATGCGCGTCCTGCGGCGTGATGACGGGCGGCTGCGCCTCGATGGTCAGCGCGTCCTTGGCCTTGGCGGCGGCGCGGCGCGCGGCATCGCGCGTTTCGGCGATCACGGCGAACACGGGCTGGCCGAGGTAGCGGATCTGGCCGCCGTCGTTCACGGGCAGCAGGATCGGGTCGTCGTGAATGATCGAGCCGCAGTCGTTGGTGCCGGGAATGTCGTCGGCGGTGAGCACCGTGACCACGCCAGGCATGGCGCGGATGGCGTCGAGCGACAGCACCGTGACGCGGCCGTTGGCGGCCGGCGACAGGCCCAGCGCGCAGTGCAGCGTGCCGGCGAGTTCGGGAATGTCGTCGATGTAGGTCGCCTCGCCGGCCACGTGCAGGTGCGCCGACTCGTGCGGGCGGCTGATGCCCACGCGCATGCCGCGCCCGTGCGCCAGCGCTTCGGCGCCCACGTCGATGCGGGCGGCGGTGTTCTTCAGGTAGTCGGCAAAGGCCTCGGCGGGCTGCAGCAGGCGGGCGTCGATGGGTTTGTTCATGGTCAGAGTCCTTCCGCCGCAACCTTGGCAACGACATGGGGCATCACGCTCCAGACGCTGGTTTCTTCGATGGACAGCGCGTCCTGTGTGCGGGTTTCGAGCCACAGGCGCTGGATCAGGTTCTGCGCCACCTGCAGGCGGTAGTCGGCCGAGGCCCGCATGTCCGAGAGCGGCTTGAAATCTTGCGCCAGCGCCAGCTTGGCGGTGGCCACGCTGGCCTGCGTCCAGGGCTTGCCCACGAGCGCGGCCTCGGCGTTGGCGGCGCGCTTGACGGTGGCGGCCATGCCGCCGAAGGCCAGGCGCACGGCCTTCACCGTGTCGCTGCCGGCTTCCAGCTCGATGGCGAAGCCCGCGCACAGCGCAGAGATGTCGCAGTCGAAGCGCTTGCTGATCTTGTAGGCGCGCACCTGGCGGCGCATGGCGGCCAGCGGCACGGCCAGGCCCTGCACGAACTCGCCGGGCTGCAGCTCGTTCTTCATGTAGTCGAGATAGAACGCGGGCAGCGGCATGCGGCGCACGACGTCGCCGCGGCGCAGCTCGATCTCGGCATCCAGCGACATCAGCACCGGCGGCGAGTCGCCGATGGGCGAGCCGTTGGCGACGTTGCCGCCCATGGTGCCGGCGTGGCGGATCGGCGGCGAGGCAAAGCGCAGCCACACGTCGGCCAGGCTGGGCACGCGTTCGACCAGCGCGCCGAAGGCGGCTTCGAGCGAGGCGCCGGCGCCGATGTAGAGCTCGTCGGCGCGCTCTTCGACCGTCTTCATCTCGGCCACGTCGCCGACATAGATGATGTCGCCGAGGTCGCGGAACTGCTTGTTGACCCACAGGCCGACGTCGGTCGAGCCGGCCAGCAGCTGGGCGCGCGGCTTCTGCACGCGCAGTGCGGCGAGCTGGGCCAGGGTCTTGGGGGCGTGGAAGTGATCGATGCGGGCGCCCAGCGGGGCCGCGTAGTCCAGGCCGTCGTTTTTCAGCGCGGTGAGCGCGGCCACCACGGGGGCGGTGTCCAGGCGCACGGCCGGCAGGTCGAACATGCGCTGGCCGGCGTCGAGGATGGGGCGGTAGCCGGTGCAGCGGCACAGGTTGCCCGACAGGTCGTCGGCCAGCTGCTGGCGCGTGGGCTGCGTGCCCTCGGCCTGGTGGTGTTCGTAGGTGGCCCACAGCGACATCACGAAGCCCGGCGTGCAGAAGCCGCACTGCGAGCCGTGGCAGTCGACCATGGCCTGCTGCACAGGGTGCAGCGGGTGAACGGCGTGCTTGGCCGGGGCCTCGGCCTTGGGCTTGCACTGCGACGCGCACTGGCCCTTGAGGTCTTCGACCGTGAACAGCGCCTTGCCGTGCAGCGTGGGCAAAAACTGGATGCAGGCGTTGACGGTCTGCAGCTGCAGGCCGTCGACCGCGCCGGGCGCGTGGGCGTCGGTGGCCAGCTCGCCGATGACGACGGTGCAGGCGCCGCAGTCGCCTTCGTTGCAGCCTTCCTTGGTGCCGGTGCAGCGCGCGTCTTCGCGCAGCCAGTCGAGCACGGAGCGGGTCGGATGGACCCCGCTGACGTCGACGATCTTTCCGCGATGGAAGAAGCGGATCGGTTGAATCGGATTGCTGCTGCTCTCGGTGCTCATGCTTTTTCAGGCTCGTGGGCGGCCCGTCGTGGGCCAGTCATGGACGTTAGCGGCTTGCGTGGGGTCTTGCATACGGGCACGCCCATAACGCGTATGTGAGGGTCGGTATGCCACGTCCGGGGAAACCCTTGGATTGACGTTGCAATTCCCGGGCCACGCCGGAAACCGAGGGTTTCCGGCTGTTTTCTCAGCCGTGCGCGATCGCGCTCCAGGCGGTGGCGAGCAGCGTCACGCCGGCCACGAAAAGCAGCCCGGCGACCAGCCATTGCAAGGTGCGCGGCTGCAGCTTGTTGGGCAGGCGATGGTGCAGCCGCGTCGCGGCGTAGACCACGGGCATGGCGCAGCCGGCCAGCAGCGCCGAGTGCCACGAGAAGTGGCCGGTGGGCACCACGATGACGAGCCGCACGAGCGAGTTGAAGGCGAACATCAGCAGCAGCGCGCGGCGCACGAGTTCGCGGTCCAGCGGCTGGCGGTACATGTGAAAGACGATGGGCGGGCCCGAGGCCGAGAACAGCCCGCCCAGCACGCCCGAGAGCCCGCCGATGAGGGCGAAGCTGGTGCGGCCCGACACGGCCGGCAGCGGCTTGCCCTGCAGCAACAGCAGCACGGCGCAGATCAGGATCGACACGCCCAGCAGGCCCCGCAGCCACGACACGGCGCTGCCGCTGAGCCACACGAGCAGCATGAGCCCGACGATGACGCCGACGGTGCTGCCGTTGAGCGCGGGCTTCATCAGCTGCCAGGGCACGGGGCCGGGGCGCGCGCGGAAATAGGTCCAGGCGTTGATGAGGCTCAGCACGGTCGCGGCATTGGCCGCGTCGTTCACGCTGGCGATGTCGAGCACCGACACGAGGCCCAGCAGGATGAGGCTGAACGCAAAGCCCGTGAGGTTCTGCGCGTAGGTGGCCAGGCCCACGCAGGCCATGAAGATCAGGACCGGGACGGCGCCGGAAAGAATCGCTTGCACCGGGGTGTCGTCAGCGCGCGCCGAAGCTTGCTGGACTGTGGAGGGAGACGGGGGAAAGGGGATGCGGGACGGACATTCGGACGGGGATCGGGGGACGAGGGCGCGAGGCGGGAACGCTTGAGAATAACGCGTGTGTCCGGGCGCGTGCCCAGGCCACCGGGTACTTCCCTCCGCGAATGTCCCCCGGGCTTCGCCCTCCTCCTTGATTTCGCTGCGGGAAGCACCCAGTGCCCTGTGCACGGGGCACGCTGCGGGTGTTCGGCGGTCGCGGTCAGCCGCGCTCCGAGAACAGGGCCACGATCACCTGCCGCAACCACCGGTTGCCCGGGTCGGCCTCGAAGCGCTTGCTCCAGTGCAGCGACACGGTGAAGTCGCGCAGCGGAAACGGCGGCTCGACGATGGCGTAGCCGCCCTCGGCCGCAAAGCCGCGCGCGATGTTGCGCGGCATCACCACCGCCAGGTCGGTGGCGCGCACGATGGCCGGCAGCACCATGAAATGCTCGGTCGTCAGGCGCAGGCGGTCTTCGAGGTTCAGCAGTTGCAGGATGCGCAGGGTGTCGGCATGGGTGCGCACGGCCACGTAGTCGAGCTCGTGCAGCGCGGCGAGCAGCGCCTGGCCGCTGCGCCGGCGCTTCACGAAGGGGTGGTCGTGGCGCAGCAGCACGATGTAGCGGTCTTTCAGCAGCTGGGTGCGCTGGGTGTCCTCCACGTGCGGCAAAAAGCCGAAGGCGAAGTCGACCCTGCCGCTGTCCAGCGCGGTGGCGATCTCGCCCGGCGCGAGAGGCATGGTCTCCACGCGCACGCCCGGCGCCAGCTCGCGCAGCCGCGCCATCAGCGCGGGCAGGAAGCGGCCCTCGCCGATGTCGCTCATGTGGATGCGAAAGAGCTTGCGCGAGGCCGCCGGGTCGAAGCGTTCGGGCTCGGCCAGCGCCTGCTGCAGCATCGCCAGCGCCGACTGCACGGGCACCGCCAGCCGCTCGGCGCGCGGCGTGGGCGCCACGCCGCCGAGGCTGCGCGTGAAGAGCGCGTCGCCCAGCAGCAGGCGCAGCCGCGTGAGGCCGTGGCTGGCCGCCGGCTGCGTGAGGCCCAGCGCCTCGGCGGCGCGGCTCACGTTGCGGGTGCGGTAGACGGCGTCGAACAACCGCAGCAGGTTGAGGTCGACCGAATCAATATGCACGCCATTCATATTCGATAGCTGGCTCATTGCATTGAAGTATGACGCAGGCCCGCCCACACTCCCGCGTTCTCCCCACGACAAGAAGCACGAGACACGATGGAAGTTTCATTCAGCAAGGAAGTGGAAATGCTGCGCCTGGGCGCGGGCGACACTTTCCACGGCGAGGGCATCCTCGCGATCACCAAGGGCCTGCTGCAGTCGGGCGTGGCCTACGTCGGCGGCTACCAGGGCGCGCCGGTGTCGCACCTGCTGGACGTGATGGTGCAGGGCAAGGCCTACATGGACGAGCTGGGCGTGCACGTCGAGGCCTGCTCCAACGAGGCCTCGGCGGCGGCGATGCTCGGCGCGTCCATCCACTACCCGCTGCGCGGCGCCGTGACCTGGAAGTCGATCGTCGGCACCAACGTGGCGGCCGACGCGCTGTCCAACCTGTCGTCGCCCGGCGTGACCGGCGGCGTGCTGATCGTGGTGGGCGAAGACTACGGCGAAGGCGCCAGCGTGATCCAGGAGCGCACGCACGCCTACGCGCTCAAGTCGAGCATGTGCCTGCTCGACCCGCGGCCCGACCTGGGCGTGATGGTGCGCATGGTCGAGCAGGGCTTCCAGCTGTCGGAGGCCTCGAACATGCCCTGCCTGATGGAGCTGCGCATCCGCACCTGCCACGTGCGCGGCAGCTTCGACTGCAAGGACAACATCGCGCCCGCCGTGTCCACGCGCGCGCTCATGGACGAGCCCGCGGGCTTCGACTACATGCGGCTGGCGCACCCGCCCGTCACCTTCCGCCACGAAAAACTCAAGGGCGACGAGCGCATGCCGGCCGCGCGCCGCCACATCGTGGCGAACGGCCTCAACGAGCTGATGCCCGGCCGGCGCCACCCCGACCTGGGCATCGTGGTGCAGGGCGGGCTGTACAACGCGCTCATCCGCAGCCTGCAGCAGCAGGGCCTGGCCGATGCCTTCGGCGACACCGACATCCCGATCCTGGTGCTCAACGTGACCTACCCGCTGGTGCCCGAGCAGGTGGCCGACTTCTGCATCGGCAAGCGCGCGGTGCTGGTGGTGGAGGAAGGCCAGCCCGAGTACATCGAGCAGGACATCGCCACGCTGCTGCGCCGGCGCGACATCCAGACGCCGCTGCACGGCAAGGACCTGCTGCCGCAGGCCGGCGAGTACGGCGTGGAGGTGCTGTCGGGCGGCCTCGCGGCCTTTGCCGAGCGCTACCTCGGCGCGAGCGAAGCCGCCGCCTCGGCGCAGGCCTGGCTGGCCGGCAACCGCGAACGCCGCGAGGCGGTGGCGCGCCGGCTCGATGCACCGCTGCCCAACCGCCCGCCGAGCTTCTGCGTCGGCTGCCCCGAGCGGCCGGTGTTCTCGGCCCTCAAGCTCGCGCAGCAGGAGACCGGGCCGGTGCACATCGCGGCCGATATCGGCTGCCATGCCTTCGGCACCTTCGAGCCGTTCTCGATGGGCCACTCGATCCTCGGCTACGGCATGAGCCTGGCCAGCCGCGCGGGCGTGGCGCCGATGATGAACCGGCGCACGCTGTCGATCATGGGCGACGGCGGTTTCTGGCACAACGGCCTGCTCACGGGCGTGCAGAGCGCGCTGTTCAACGACGACGACGCGGTGCTGCTGATCTTCAAGAACGGCTACACCTCGGCCACCGGCACGCAGGACATCATCTCCACGCCCGACGACGAGATCAAGGAGCGCGCCGTCGACAAGCAGCAGAGCCTGGTCGACAAGAACCAGACCATCGAGGCCACGCTGAAGGGCCTGGGCGTACAGTGGATGCGCACCGTCACCACCTACGACGTGGAGCGCATGCGCAAGACGCTCACCGAGGCGCTCACGAGCGACTTCAACGGCCTGAAGGTGGTGATCGCCGAGGGCGAGTGCCAGCTGGAGCGCCAACGCCGCATCAAGCCGTGGATCGCCGGCCTGCTGAAAAAAGGCAAGCGCGTGGTGCGCGTGAAGTACGGCGTCGACGAGGACGTGTGCAACGGCGACCACGCCTGCATCCGCCTGTCGGGCTGCCCCACGCTCACGCTCAAGGACAACCCCGATCCGCTGAAGGTCGACCCGGTGGCCGTCGTCATCGACGGCTGCGTGGGCTGCGGCCTGTGCGGCGCCAACGCGCATGCGGCCACGCTGTGCCCGAGCTTCTACCGCGCCGAGGTGGTGCAGAACCCGAAATGGCACGAACGCCTGCTGCACGGCCTGCGCAGCGCGATCGTCGGCGCCCTGCGCCCGGCATGAGAAGAAAGAACAGAGACATGGAACAGAACCGTCCCACCACCCTGCTCGTGTGCGCCCTCGGCGGCGAAGGCGGCGGCGTGCTCACCGAATGGCTGGTTGACGCCGCGCGGCATGCGGGCTACGCGGCGCAGAGCACGTCGATCCCCGGCGTGGCGCAACGCACCGGTGCCACCACCTACTACCTCGAAGTGTTCCCGGTGCCGATGGCGCAGCTGGGCGGCCGGCGCCCGGTGTTCAGCCTGGGCCCGGTGCCGGGCGCGCTCGACGCGATCGTCTCGTCGGAACTGCTGGAGACCACGCGCCAGATCGGCAACGGCATGAGCGCGCCGCTGCGCACGCTGGTCATCAGCTCGTCGGCGCGCGTGCTCACCACGGCCGAGCGCATGGTGCCCGGCGACGGCCGCGCCGACGCGCAGCGCCTGCTGGACGTGGTCAAGGCTTTCAGCCGCGAGCACCACGTGCTCGACATGGGCGCCATGGCGCGCGAGGCCGGCACGGTGGTCAGCGCCGTGATGCTGGGCGCGATCGCGGGCAGCGGCCTGTTCCCGTTCCCGCGCGAGGCCTACGAACGCGCGGTGCGCGGCGGCGACGAAGCCGCGCCCGACAAGCTCGGCAAGATGGCCGCCGCCAGCCTGCGCGGCTTTGCCGCCGCCTTCGAGGCCGTGCGCGCGCCGCGCGCCCAGGCCGCCTTCGTGCAGGGCGTGCTGGCCGGCGACGACACGCGCGACGCGCCCCCGCCGCCGCAGGCCCTGCCCGACGACGTGGCGCGCCGCTTTCCGCCGGCCGTGCACGACATGCTCGCGCTCGGGCATGCGCGGGTGCGCGACTACCAGGACAACACCTACGCCGCGCTGTACGCCGAGCGCCTCGCGCGGGTGCTCGAGGCCGAGCGCGCCGCCGACCCGTCGGGCGCGCAGGGCTTCGCGGTCACACGCGAGATGGCGCGCTGGCTGGCGCTGTGGATGGCCTTCGACGACATCGTGCGCGTGGCCGCGCTGAAGGGCCGCGCCAGCCGCGCGCAGCGCGTGCGCCAGGAAGTGCGCGCGGGCGACGACGACCTCGTGAAGGTCTTCGACCACTTCAAGCCCGGCGCGCCCGAGTTCGCGGCGCTGCTGCCGCCGTCGCTCGCGCGCCGCGTGACCGCCTGGGACCGCGCCCGCCAGTCGCGCGGGCTTGCACCCTGGGCGCTGCCGCTGCAGGTGGGCAGCCACTCGGTGCTGGGCATGGCCTCGCTGCGGCTGCTGGCCTCGCTCACCTGGCTGCGCCGGCGCGGCAGCCGCTTTGCCGAAGAGCAGGCGCTGATCGAGCGCTGGCTGGCCGCCGTCGAGACCGGCACGCGCGCGCACTGGGCGCTGGGCCGCGAGCTGGCGCTGTGCGGCCGGCTCATCAAGGGCTACGGCAGCACCAACGAGCGCGGCAAGCACAACCTGTTGCACGTGATCGACGAGCTCGCGGGCCGCGCCACGCTGCAGCCCGCGGCGCGCGCCGAGGCGATCGCCGCGGCCCGCGAGGCCGCGCTCGCGGACGAAGGCGGCAAGGCGCTGGACGCCGCGCTCACGCGCCACGGCGCCGCGCCGCGCCCGGTGCAGGCGCAACCCATCCGCTGGATGAAGCGGCCCAAGACAACGACCACGATCTGAGGAGACAAAGAACCATGAACCCATCCACCCCCGCTTCATCGCGCCGCCTGCTGCTGGCGCTCGCCCTGGCCAGCACCGCCCTGTGCGCGCCCGCCGTGCACGCCGACACCTGGCCCTCCAAGCCCATCAAGGTGATCGTCAACTTCCCGGCCGGCGGCGCGGCCGACCAGCTCGCGCGCGCCGTTTCGCAGCCGCTGCAGGAGGCGCTGAAGCAGCCCGTGGTGATCGAGAACCGCGGCGGTGCCAACGGCAACGTCGGCGGCGAGGCCGTGGCGCGCGCGGCGGCCGACGGCTACACGCTGCTCATGAGCTCGGGCGGCATGGTGTCAGTGAACCCGCACCTGTACGCGCGCATGAGCTTCGACCCCGCCAAGGACCTGGTGCCCGTGGCCGCGGCCGCGCGCGTGCTGGTGTTCCTGGTCACGCGCCCTTCCCTGCCGCCGACCGACGTGAAGTCGTTCATGGCCTACCTCAAGGCCAACCCCGGCAAGCTGTCGTACGGCTCGCCGGGCAACGGCAGCTCGCCGCACCTGGCGGGCGAGATGTTCAAGAGCCAGGCCGGCCTGTTCGCGCTGCACGTGCCGTACCGCGGCGCGGCACCCGCCTTGCAGGACCTGCTGGCCGGCCAGATCGACTACGCCTTCGACCCCGGCATTGCCCTGAACCAGGTGCGCGCCGGCAAGCTCAAGCTGCTGGCCGTGGGCAGCCCGCACCGCTCCTCGCAGTTCCCCGACGTGCCCACGCTCGACGAGGCCGGCCTGCGCGGCTTCGACGCCGACACGGTGTTCGGCTTCTACGCACCGGCCGGCACGCCGCCCGAGGTGGTGGCGCAGCTCAACACACAGGTCAACCGCGCGCTCGCGCTGCCGGCAGTGAAGGAGCGCATCGCGGCCATCGGCGGCGAGCCGGCACCGGGCACGCCGGCCGACTTCCAGCGCCGCGCGGCGGCCGATTCGCAACGCTTCGGCGCGCTGATCCGCGAGCGCGGCATCAAGGCGGACTGAGCAGCCGGGACAATCGACGGATGAGCAGCACTCCCTCTCTCCACGACGCTTCCGGCAAGGAAGTCGTCTACACCGCACGCGTCGAGTTCGGCGATTGCGACCCGGCCGGCATCGTCTGGTTTCCCAACTTCTTCCGCTGGATCGACGCGGCCTCGCGCCACTTCTTCGCCGAGTGCGGCGTGCCGCGCTGGGAGGAAACGGCCCAGACGCTCGGCGTGATCGGCACGCCGCTGGTCGACACGCACACGCGCTTCGTCAAGGCGGCCAGCTACGGCGACACGCTGCAGATCGCGGTGCGCATCACCGAATGGCGCGACAAGAGCTTCGTGCAGACCTACCGCGTGACGCGCGGCGACGACCTGATCCTCGAATGCGAAGAGGTGCGAATCTTTGCGGCGAAGCGCGAAGGCGGCGGCATCCGCGCGGTGCCGATTCCGCCGACGATCCGCGCGCTCTGCACGGGCTGAGCCACGAGCTCTGCCCACTCAGGCCGCGTCGCGACGCAGCTGCGCGAGCAGGCCTTCCACGCCGAGGTCGATCAGGTCGAAGGCCTCGATGAAGGCCTGGTGGCCGCCGTACCACGGGTCGGGCACGTCGCCGCCGATGGCCTGCGCAAACTCCGAGAGCAGGCGCACCTTGCGCGCCGCATCGGCGGGCGCGCGCCGGCGCAATGCGGCGCAGTGCTGCTGGGTCATGCCGATGAGCCAGTCGAAGCGTTCGAAGTCGGCCGCGCGCACCTGGCGTGCGCGGTGCGCGGGCATCGCGATGCCGCGCCGCAGCGCCTCGGCCACCGAGCGCGGGTCGGGCGGATTGCCGCGCTCCTCGTCGGAGATGGCGGCGCTGTCGACCTCCACCGCGAAGCCCGCGCGCTGCGCCTTGTGAAGCAGCAATGCGTGCGCGGTCGGCGAACGGCAGATGTTCCCTGTGCAAACGAACAGGATGGCGGGGGTGCTTGGTTTCATGCGCGCCGACTATAGGCACAGAGGGCAGGCATTCGGCATAGGCCACCCTCCCCCTGGCATCCCCCGGTCTGGGGATGCCACGAGGGAGCGAGGGCGAATCGCACCCTCCCTCTCCAATGGACAGCTCCCATATCTTCGGTATCGCCTGACACAACTCCTTGCGCTTCACTACGGCCCATGGTCAGTGCAAAGGAGGTCACGATGCCCCGACCCAGTCTTCACAGCGCGAGCATCACGCTGAAACTCCCCTTCGACATGAGCGCCGCGCAAGAGGTCGAGGCCCTGCGCGCCGCGGGCATTCCGGTGGACGACCTGGGCAATGCCATCTCGGGCTTCCTGTTCGTGCGCTTCAGCAACGGCTGGCGCAGCGACTCGAACATCTTCCGCTGGTTTCCGGCCCCTATCGAACGCAGCGCGAACGAGGCCCGGCTCCGCGCCACGCAGCCCCGACGCAGCCTGTTGCTGCATGCCAAGGGTTGACGCTGCCAATGATGCGGTGCAACAATCCGAAAATCATCATTTCGGAGCCCCGTGCGTGGACAGTGCCAGTTGGATCAGTGACAAGACGCGTGCCTCGGCAGGCGTGACACCCCCGGCCCTCTAGCGCAGGCAGCTCCCGCGCTTGCGGCCGCCGTGTCCGCAGCGCGAACCCCTTGCCCCACGGGCAAGCGGCTCCCCCTACCGATTCCCGTTGTTCTTCGTCGCTGACTTTGTCAGTCAGCTTGCGTGCGTCCGTGCGCGAGGCCCTTCAGCGTGAAGGAGCCTTGTCATGCGCCAGTTTCAAATTCGTCCGTTGCATCCGCAGGTGCAACCGTCGCACGGTCGCCCGTCGGCGCACGCCGGTGCGCCTGTGCGTGTGAACCCGGCCCCGCACGTCGACGACGAGCAGGCCCTGGACCGCGCCGCCGCGCTGTGGACCACGCGCCGCATCCGCAGCTTCTTCCTGCTGCTCGACCCACCCGGCCACGGCACCACGCGCCGCTGAAGCCCGCCCCTGCCACCCCACAGAACAGGAGGCCCTCATGGACCCGGACCCTTGCTTGCGCCGCTGTGCGCCGCCTTCACTGCCCGATCGATCCCCCATTCACCTCGCAGCCTGCCGCGCTGCGGAGGAGCCCCGCCGGCTGACTGCTGAGTAAGTAAGCAAGTCGTCACGGGCGTTTCCTTCCTTCGCGGCGCGTCGCACCCGAAGGAGAAACACCCATGACCCGCGAACGCCTGCGGCGTGTCGTGCGGACGGCCACGACCGCCCGTTCCACCGCCCGCCCCTTTGCCCCCCGCCGCCCCGCGCCAAGCCGCGCCTGGCTCGCCACCCTCTGCGGCCTGGCCGCCACGCAGACCCACGCCGCCGGCGGCCATCATTCGGTGGACGACGCCGCCATCCTCGATCCGGGCCAGTGCCAGATCGAGACCTGGGGCGGCCAGCGCCTCGTGCACCTCGGTCCGGCCTGCCGTGTCGGCCCCGTCGAGCTGGGCCTGAACCTCGAACGCGAGCGCGGTGCCGACGGCCGCACGCTGCGCGCCGGCCCGCAGATCAAGTGGGCCTTCGCGCTCACCGACACGCTGAGCACCGGCGTGCTGGCCTCGGCCACCTGGCAACGCAGCGACGCCGGCCATGCCTCGCTGCGCCTGGCCGACAGCAGCGTCGTGATCCCCGTCACCTGGCAGTTCGACGACGCCTGGCGCGCCCACCTGAACCTGGGCCGCGACTTCCATCGCGCGCAGCCGAGCACCAGCCACGCGGGCGCGGCGCTCGAATGGGCCGCCCTGCCCGCGCTGTCGCTCGTGGCCGAGCGCTTCCGCGAAGGCGGGCGCAACGCCTGGCGCGCCGGCCTGCGCTGGACGGCCACGCCGTCCCTGAACGTCGACCTCAGCCACGCCCGCGACCTGCGCCACGACGGCCCGCGCGGCTGGACGCTGGGCCTCACCTGGGCGTTCGCTCGCTGAGCGCCCTCACACAGGAGAAGAACAATGAAGAACGTCCTGAAGTCCTTTTTCGAAAGCTTCCTGCGCAGCCGCCACATGCTGCATCACTTCGAGCGCTGGCAGACGCTGCTGAGCGCCAAGCCCAGCAGCCTCGGCTCGGCCGCGATGCCACCCGAGATCGCCAAGGCGCTGGCCGCCGCCTCGCACACCGACGCGGGCGAGGTGCTGGTGCGCATGAACAGCTCGTCGCAAGGCCTCACCGAAGCGCACGCGCTCGCGCTGCGCAAGCGGCTGGGCAGCAACGAGGTGCGCCACGAGCAGCCGCTGCCGTGGTGGAACCACCTGTGGCAGTGCTACCGCAACCCCTTCAACCTGCTGCTGACGGTGCTCGCGCTGGTCTCCTACATCACCGAGGACACGAAGGCCACGGTGGTGATCGGCAGCATGGTGCTGCTGTCGACCGTGCTGCGCTTCCTGCAGGAGTCGCGTTCCAACAAGGCGGCCGACCGGCTCAAGGCGATGGTCAGCAACACCTCGACGGTGCTGCGCCCCGCGCCCGGCGAGAAGGCTGGCCGCGCGGGTGACGACGGCTTCGACCTCGCGCACGCCGGCACGCAACGCATCGAAGTGCCGATGCGCGACCTCGTGCCCGGCGACGTGATCGCGCTGTCGGCCGGCGACATGATCCCGGCCGACGCGCGCCTGCTCTCGGCCAAAGACCTGTTCATCAGCCAGTCGGCGCTCACCGGCGAATCGATGCCGGTGGAGAAGTTCGCCGCCACCGCCGCCGACCACCAGGCCGGCGTGCTCGAACGCGACAACCTGCTGTTCATGGGCACGAACGTGATCAGCGGCACCGCCACCGCGGTGATCGTGCACACGGGCGAGCGCACCTTCTTCGGCGCGCTGGCCCAGCGCGTGAGCGCCACCGACCGCGGCACCACCGCCTTCCAGGCCGGCATCAACCGCGTGAGCTGGCTGCTGATCCGCTTCATGCTGGTGATGGCGCCGCTGGTGCTGGTGATCAACGGCGTGACCAAGGGCGACTGGTGGGAGGCGGCGCTGTTCGCGCTCTCGATCGCGGTCGGCCTCACGCCCGAGATGCTGCCGATGATCGTGACGGCCACGCTGGCCAAGGGCGCCGTCGTGATGTCGCGCCGCAAGGTGATCGTGAAGCGGCTCGAAGCCATCCACAACTTCGGCGCGATGGACGTGCTGTGCACCGACAAGACCGGCACGCTCACGCAGGACCGCATCGTGCTCGAACGCCACACCAACGCCTGGGGCGAAGACTCCGACCACGTGCTGCAGCAGGCCTACCTCAACAGCTTTCACCAGACGGGGCTGAAGAACCTGCTCGACAAGGCCGTGCTCAGCCACGCCGAGGTGCAGCTCGATGCGCAGCTGCAGACAAGCTGGCGCAAGGTCGACGAAGTGCCCTTCGACTTCTCGCGCCGCCGCATGTCGGTGGTGGTGGCGCACGGCGAGGACGAGCACCTGCTGATCTGCAAGGGTGCGCTCGAAGAGATCCTGTCGGTGTGCACCTCGGTCGAACGCGGCGCCGAGGTGCTCGCGCTCGACACCGACGTGATGGCGCGCATCCACCGCGTGGCCTCGGAGCTCAATGCCCAGGGCCTGCGCGTGGTGGCCGTGGCCAGCCGCACGCTGCACGCCGACGCGCGCAAGCCGGCCTACGGCGTGGCCGACGAAGCCGGGCTCACGCTGCTGGGCTACGTGGCCTTTCTCGATCCGCCGAAGGAATCGACCGCGCCCGCGCTGCAGGCGCTGGCCGCACACGGCGTGGCGGTGAAGGTGCTGACCGGCGACAACGAGCTGGTCACGCGCAAGGTCTGCGCCGATGTCGGCATCGACGCCGGACGCATGGTGCTGGGCCACGAAGTCGAGCGCATGAACGAGGCCGAGCTGCGGCAGGTGGTGGAAATGCGCCAGGTGTTCGCCAAGCTCACGCCCGCTCACAAGGAGCGCATCGTGCAAGCGCTGCATGCCAACGGCCACGTGGTCGGTTTCATGGGCGACGGCATCAACGACGCGCCCGCGCTGCGCGCCGCCGACATCGGCATCTCGGTGGACGGCGCGGTGGACGTGGCCAAGGAGTCGGCCGACATCATCCTGCTCGAAAAGAGCCTCATGGTGCTGGAGCAAGGCGTGGTCGAAGGCCGCCGCACCTTCGCCAACATGCTCAAGTACATCAAGATCACGGCCAGCTCGAACTTCGGCAACGTGTTCTCGGTGCTGGTGGCCAGTGCCTTCCTGCCCTTCTTGCCGATGCTGCCGCTGCACCTGCTGGTGCAGAACCTGCTGTACGACGTGTCGCAGATCGCGATCCCGTTCGACAACGTGGACGAGGAATTTTTGAAGACGCCGCAGCGCTGGAACTCGGCCGACCTGGGCCGCTTCATGGTGTTCTTCGGGCCGCTGAGCTCGGTGTTCGACATCCTGACCTACACCGTGATGTGGTTCGTGTTCGCAGCCAACTCGGTGGAGCACCAGACGCTGTTCCAGTCGGGCTGGTTCATCGAGGGCCTGCTGTCGCAGACGCTGATCGTGCACCTGATCCGCACCCGCAAGATTCCGTTCCTGCAAAGCCGCGCGGCCTGGCCGCTGCTGGCCATGGGCGCGGCGATTGCGGCCGTGGGCATCTGGCTGCCGATGGGGCCGCTGGCGCACTACTTCAAGCTGCAGGCGCTGCCGCTCGCGTACTTCCCGTGGCTGGTGCTGATGCTCGTCGGCTACGCGACGCTGACGCAGGCCGTGAAGGGCTGGTACGCGCGCAAGTACGGCTGGCAGTAAGACAAGAACCACCCGGCGAACGCAGGGTCGCGGCTGTCACACAAGGCCGCTACCCTGCTTCGCACACAGAGGATCAGGAGGATCACGCATGGAAGCCATTCGCCACATCAACCTGCCTTCGCTGCTGGACACGCTGGTCAGCGTGGGCGCGGCCTTTCTGCTGGGCTCGCTGATCGGCTTCGAGCGCCAGGTGCGCCAGCGCACCGCGGGGCTGCGCACCAACACGCTGGTGGCCGTGGGCGCGGCCGTGTTCGTCGACATGGCGGCCCGCCTGGGCGGCCCCGACGGCGCGGTGCGCGTGGTCGCCTACGTGGTCTCGGGCATCGGCTTTCTCGGCGCCGGCGCGATCATGAAGGAAGGCGCCAACATCACCGGCCTGAACACGGCCGCCACGCTGTGGGGATCGGCCGCGGTGGGCGCCTGCGCGGGCGCCGACCTGCTGGGCGAAGCGTTGATTGCTGCGCTCTTCGTGCTGGCGAGCAACACGCTGCTGCGGCCGGTGGTGAACCGCATCAACCGCCGCCCGGTGCACGAGGAATCGAGCGAGGCCACCTACACGGTGCGCGTGATCTGCTCACGCGCGGCGCGGCCCGAGGTGATGGACCAGCTGCTGGTGCAGCTGGAAGCCGCGAACTACCCGGTGCGCGACATCGACCAGCACGCCTTCGGGCAGGCCGACACGGAGATTGCGGCAACGCTGTATGCCACCGCGGTCGAGCCCGAGGAGCTCGACCAGGTGATCGCGGAGCTGGAAACGCTGGAAGGCGTCCAGCAGGCGTTCTGGAACGCCTCCGCCGAAGATTAGACGCCGAGGATCGACACCGCCTTGGTGTTCAGGTAGGCCTCGATTGCCTCCGGGCCACCTTCCGAACCGTAGCCCGAATCCTTCACGCCGCCGAACGGCATTTCCGGCGAGGGCGTGGCGGGCTGGTTGATCCACAGCATGCCCAGCTCGAGCTTCTGGCTCAGCAGGTGCGCGCTCTTGATCGACTTGGTGAAGGCATAACCGGCCAGGCCGAACGGCAGGCGGTTGGCTTCGGTGATGGCTTCCTCGAGCGTGTCGAAGCCGCGGATGGCGGCGATGGGGCCGAAGGGCTCGTTGTTGAACACGTCGGCGTCCAGCGGCACGTCGGTGATGACGGTGGGCGCGAAGAAGTTGCCGGTGTCGCCGACGCGTTCGCCGCCGGTGGCGATGGTGGCGCCCTTCTTGCGCGCGTCTTCCAGCACGTGGGCCATGGCCGTGAGGCGGCGGGCGTTGGCCAGCGGGCCGAGGTTGGTGCCTTCGACCAGGCCGTCGCCAAGCTTGAGGCCTTCGGCGTGCTTGACCAGCAGGCTCGCGAACTCATGGCGCAGGCTGTTGTGCACCAGGAAGCGGGTCGGCGAGATGCAGACCTGGCCCGCGTTGCGGAACTTGGCAGCACCGGCGGCCTTGACGGCCAGCGCCACGTCGGCGTCTTCGGCCACGATCACCGGGGCGTGGCCGCCCAGTTCCATCGTGACGCGCTTCATGTGCGAGCCGGCCAGTGCGGCCAGCTGCTTGCCGACCGGGGTCGAGCCGGTGAACGTGACCTTGCGGATGATCGGGTGCGCAATCAGGTAGCTAGAGATCTCGCCCGGGTTGCCGAACACGAGGCCCACGACGCCGCCCGGAATGCCGGCATCGACAAAGGCCTTCAGCAGTGCGGCCGGCGAGGCCGGGGTTTCCTCGGGCGCCTTCACCAGGAAGGAGCAGCCCGTGGCCAGCGCGGCGCCGAGCTTGCGCACGATCTGGTTGACGGGGAAGTTCCACGGCGTGAAGGCCGCGACGGGGCCGACCGGCTCCTTGATGACCAGCTGCTGCGCGGCCAGGTTGCGCGAGGGCACGATGCGGCCGTACACGCGGCGGCCTTCGTCGGCGAACCACTCGATGATGTCGGCGGCGGCCATCATTTCGACCTTGGCCTCGCCCAGCGGCTTGCCTTGTTCCTGCGTCAGCAGCTTGGCGATGTCCAGGGCGCGTTCGCGGATCAGGCCGGCGGCGCGGCGCATCACGGCGGCGCGCTCGTTGGCGGGCGTGTCGCGCCAGGCTTCGAAGCCGCGCTGGGCGGCGGCCAGGGCACGGTCGAGGTCGACGATGCTGGCGTGCGCCACCTTGCCGATGGCCTTGCCGGTGGCGGGGTTCAGCACGTCGAGCGTCTTGCCGTCGGCGGCGTCGACCCATTGGCCGTCGATCAGCAGGCGGGTGTCGGTGTAGGTGGCGGTCATGGCGAACTCTTTCCTTCGAGGACTGGATGGTGAAAACGAAACGGGAAATCGGGCGCGCGGCGCGGCACCCCGTGGGGGTGCGCATGCGACAACGGCGGCCAAGCGCCGCCGGGGCCGTAGATTAACCTGAGTTCACAAAGCTTGCCGGCGGCCCCCGCCAGGGGCCGGGGCGCGCCTACAGCACGAGGATCGCGCGGAAGTCGTTGACGTTGGTGTTCGTCGGACCGGTCACGAACAGGTCGCCGATGGCATCGAAATAGCCGTAGGCGTCGTTGCGGTCGAGGTGGTCGGACAGCTTCTTGCCCTGCGCCGTGGCGCGCGCCAGGGTGTCGGGCGTGACGAAGGCGCCGGCGTTGTCTTCCACGCCGTCGATGCCGTCGGTGTCGGCCGCCAGTGCCCACACCTGCGGCTGGCCCATGAGCGCGCCGGCCAGGCCCAGGCAGAACTCGCCGGCCCGCCCGCCGCGGCCCTTGGCCTGGCCGGGCTGGCGCGGGCGGATGGTGACCGTGGTTTCGCCGCCCGACAGGATGACGCAGGGTCGGGCGAAGGGTTCGCCGCGCAGGGCCACGGCGCGGGCGAGCGCCGCATGCACCTTGCCCACTTCGCGCGATTCGCCTTCCATTTCGTCGCTCAGCACGTGCACGCCGATGCCGGCGGCGCGCGCGGCCGCGGCGGCAGCTTCGAGCGACTGCTGCGGCGTGGCGATGAGGTGGGTACTGTGGCCGGCGAACACGGCGTCGTCGGGCTTGGGGGTTTCGAGCGCGCCGCTGTCGAGCTGCGCGCGCACGGGCGCCGGCACCTCGATGCCGTAGCGGTCAAGGATGGCCAGCGCGTCGGCGCAGGTGGTGGCGTCGGGCACGGTGGGGCCGCTGGCGATCACGGCCGGGTCGTCGCCCGGCACGTCGCTGATGGTGAGCGTGACCACGCGCGCCGGCGCGCAGGCCGCCGCGAGCCGGCCGCCCTTGATGCGCGACAGGTGCTTGCGCACGCAGTTCATCTCGCCGATGTGGGCGCCGCTGTCGAGCAGTTGCTTGTTGATGCGCTGCTTGTCGGCCAACGTGAGGCCTTCGGCCGGCAGCACCAGCAGCGACGAGCCGCCGCCGGAGATGAGGCACAGCACGAGGTCGTCGGCCGTGAGGCCCTGCGTGAGCGCCAGGATGCGCTCGGCCGCCTGCTGGCCGGCCGCGTCGGGCACGGGGTGCGCGGCCTCGACGAGCTCGATGCGCTGCGGCACGCCTTCGGGGCGCGGCGGAATGTGGTCATAGCGCGTGACGACCAGGCCCGACAGCGGGGCGTCGGCCGGCCACAGCGCCTCGAGCGCCTGCACCATCGAACCGCCGGCCTTGCCGGCGCCGAGCACCACGGTACGGCCCTTGGGCGGTTTCGGCAGATGGGCGCCCAGCGTGGACAGCGGCAGTGCGCGGTCCACCGCCACGCGGTACAGGTGTTCGAGGAAGGCGCGCGGGGCTTCGCGCGGATCGGGAACGGCAGTTGCTGAGGGCGAGGTCGATGCGGTCATGGCTTGCGTGTTGTCTCCATTCGGCGATTGTGCGACGACCGGTGGCCCGCCCTCGCAGGCCACGGTCTTCTAGTTCGTCTTGGCGCCGGCCTGGAACCAGCGGCTGATCAGCGCCCGCTCTTCGTCGGTGATGTTGGTCGCGTTGTTCATCGGCATGATCTTGGTCACCACGACCTGCTGGTAGATCGCCTGGGCGTGCGCCGTCACCTGGTCGGGCGTGTCGACGCGCACGTTCTTCATCTGCACGGCCGCGCCGTGGCACATGAAGCAGCGCTGCTCCAGCACCTTCTGCACGTCCTGGTAGGCCACGGCGGGCACGGCCTGGGCGGCGGTGGCCGCCACGGGTGCGGCCGGCTCGGGCTTCATCCACACGATGGTCAGGCCCAGCACCGCGATGCCGACCATGGCGTAGGGCAGCGGGTTGCCCGCGTTGCCCAGCTTGAAGCGGTGGCGCACCACGAAGAACTGCCGGATGGCCGCGCCGCCGAGCATGATCAGCAGCAGCACGATCCAGTTGTACTTGTGCGTGTAGGTGAAGCTGTAGTGGTTGCTCAGCATCGCGAACAGCACCGGCAGCGTGAAGTAGGTGTTGTGCACGCTGCGCTGCTTGCCGCGCTGGCCGTGCACGGGGTCGACCGGGCGGCCTTCGCGCAGCGCCTTCACGTTCTTGCGCTGGCCCGGGATGATCCAGAAGAACACGTTGCCGCTCATGGTGGTGGCCATCATGGCGCCCACCAGCAGGAAGGCCGCGCGGCCCGCGAACCACTGGCAGGCCAGCCAGGTCGCGAAGACGATGAAGATCGCGATCAGCACGCCGACGATGGTGTCGCCATTCTTGCGGCGCCCGAAGATCTGGCAGATGCCGTCGTAGACCATCCAGAACACGACGAAGAAGGCCAGCGCCACCGCAATGGCGGCGCCGGGCTGCCAGTCCATCTTGCTCTTGTCGATGAGGTACGTGCTTGCGTTCCACAGGTACGACATCGTGAAAAGCGCAAAGCCCGTGAGCCAGGTCGAATAGCTCTCCCAGTACGACCAGTGCAGGTGGTCGGGCAGCTTCTTGGGCGCCAGCGCGTACTTCTGGCTGTTGTAGAAGCCGCCGCCGTGCACGGCCCATTGCTCGCCGCCCACGCCCTTGTCGAGCGACTCCTGGTCCTGCGGCTTCTCGAGGCTGTTGTCCAGCATCACGAAGTAGAAGGAGGCGCCGATCCAGGCGATGGCGGTGATGACGTGGACCCAGCGCAGCAGCAGGTTGGCCCAGTCGAGGTAGTAGCTTTCCATGTGCTCTCTCTCAACCCTGTTGGCGCGTGGGGACGCCAAGGAGGGGTTTCAGCCTGCTCACCACCGCGGGCGCTGTAAGCAGAGAAAGTGCCGCGAACGCAGGTCCGTTGAAATGGACCTCGCTCCGCTGCGGCTTGTTGTGGACCGAAAGTGTATACAGTTTTGGCACGAGGCGGGATGCTATTTGCGGCGTCGTCGCCAAGGGAAAACCCTGTTCAGCCCAGCGATTGCAACAACTGTGCCGCCACGGCGACCGCGATCACCTCGGGTTCCTTGCCCGTGATGCCGGGCACGCCGATCGGGCAGGTGACGCGCGCCAGCTCGTCGGCCGTGAAGCCGCGCGCCTCCAGCCGGTGGCGGAAGGTGGCCCACTTGGTCTTGCTGCCGATGAGGCCGATGTAGGGCAGGTCGTTGCGCGTGCGCAGGCGCTTCAGGCAGGCGATGACGATGTCCAGGTCTTCGGCGTGGCTGAAGCTCATGATCAGCACGCGGCTGCCGGGCGCGAGCGCGGCCACGGCGTCCTGCACGGGCTCGGAGTGCTCCGTGTCGATCTGCGCGGGCAGTGCGTCGGGGAACACGCCGTCGCGGCTGTCGATCCAGCGCACCGAGAACGGCAGCACGGCCAGCAGGCGCGCCAGCGCGGCGCCCACATGGCCGCCGCCGAACAGGGCCACGGGTTCGAGCTGCGCGACCAGTTCTTTCTGCAGCGCGGGCGCGTCGGCCGCGCCGATGCGACGGTAGGTCAGGAACATCACGCCGCCGCAGCACTGGCCCAGGCTCGGGCCCAGCGGGTAGCGCTGCACGCCGTCGAGGCTGCGGGTGCCGGCCAGGATCTCGCGCGCTTCCTGCGTGGCCTGGAACTCCAGTTGCCCGCCGCCGATGGTGGCCGTGAGCCCGTCGGCCCAGACGGCCATCCAGGTGCCGGCCTCGCGCGGGGCCGAGCCCTGCGTCGATTCGACGCGCACCAGCACGGCGTCTTCATGGCGAAGACGCGCCAGCAATTGATCGACCGCACCGTTCATGCCCGAAACCTTCGGTTGCCGAGGCGGCAACAACTCACGGTATAACCCCGGCGATGATGACGAACCGCCAGCTTACGCCGCGCCGCCTCGCCTGGGCCGCCACTGTTCTTTCCGCCCTGTGGCTCGCCGGCTGCGGCTCGACGGGCTCGGTGCCCGGCCAGCTGAGCGGCGCCAGCAACGCACAGGGCAGCGGCCCCGCGCCGCGCGCCTCGAGCGCAGCCACCGCGCGCGAGTACCGCCGCGACGCCGCACGCCACATCTACAACGCCAACCCCTCGCGCATCTACAAGGGCCAGATGCCGCCGCTGCTGTACGCGGTCGGCACCCTGCAGGTGAACCTGGACGCCGGCGGCAAGGTGGTCTCGATGCACTGGCTGCGCGCGCCCAAGCACGCGCCCGAAGTGATCGCCGAGATCGAGCGCGCCGTGCTGCAGGCCGCGCCCTTCCCGCCCGCCCAGCGCCTGGGCGCGGTCACGTGGACCGACACCTGGCTGTGGGACAAGAGCGGGCGCTTCCAGCTCGACACCCTGACAGAGGGACAGCAACAAGGGGACTGACCTCAGGAGCCCCGATAGGTGGAGTAGCTCCACGGGCTCACGAGCAAGGGCACGTGGTAGTGCTGGTCGGTGTGCGCCACGCCGAAGTCCAGCGCCACCTTGTTCAGGAAGTTCGGCTCCGGCAGCGTCACGCCGCGGGCCTTGAAGTAACCCGCCACGTCGAACACGAGGCGGTAGGTGCCGACCTTCAGCGAGTTGTTGTCGTACAGCGGACCGTCGCTGCGGCCGTCCGAATTCAACGTGAAGCGCTTCACCAGCGTCGCGGCGTCGCCGTCGGTGGTGTACAGCGCCACCTCCATGCCGGCCGCGGGGCCGCCGTGCATCGTGTCCAGTACGTGAGTGCTCAAGCCCATGGGGCCTCCTTCAAAGGGTGTCGGATCGGTGAGATCGGGGTGCGGGAAATTCCGGTGGACAAAAGTGTATACAGTTACCGGCTTTGGGTCTATCATGAAAAACATGGAGTCCTCCACCACCCGTTCGATCGTCGATGCCCTCACGAAGGCCATCGTCGAGCACCGCCTTCAGCCCGGCACCAAGCTCGCCGAGCAGAAGCTGGCCGATCACTTCGGCGTGTCGCGCACCTTGGTGCGCCAGGCGCTGTTCCAGCTCTCGCAGAACAAGCTGATCCGGCTCGAGCCGGCGCGCGGCGCCTTCGTGGCCGCGCCCGCCGTCGACGAGGCCAAGCAGGTGTTCGCGGTGCGCCGCATGCTCGAGGCCGAAATGACGCGCGCCTTCGTGCGCAGCGTCACGCCCGCCAAGATCAAGGCGCTCAAGGAGCACGTGGCGCTCGAGAAATCGGCCGTCGGCGGCGAAGACGTGTCGGGCCGCACCGAGCTCTTGGGCGACTTCCACGTGCGCATGGCCGAGCTCATGGGCAACCAGGTGCTGGCGCAAATATTGGGCGAGCTGATCTCGCGCTGCGCCCTCATCACGCTCATGTACCAGAGCACCAGCGCCGCCGAGCACTCCAACGACGAGCACGCCGACATCGTGAAGGCGCTGGCCGCGCGCGACGAGGAACTCGCCGTGCGCCTCATGACCGAGCACCTGGAACACGTCGAGGCCAACCTCACCTTCGACCGCAAGGTCCCGACCAACGACATCTCCCTCGCGCTCTCATGACCACCCCCGTTGCTTGCTCACTTCGTGTAGCCGCCTCCCCCCTCAAGGGGGCAACACCAGTGGCCCGGCAAAGCCGGTTCCACGGTGTTTCGCGAATGGGCAACGACCACTGCCACGATCGTTCTTGATATGACCGTCTACGACACCACCCTGCCCTACCCGCGCGACCTGATCGGCTACGGCCGCAACCCGCCCCACGCCCGCTGGCCCGGCGGCGCGCGCGTGGCGGTGCAGTTCGTCCTCAACTACGAAGAAGGCGGCGAGAACGCCACGCTGCACGGCGACGCGGGCTCGGAGCAGTTCCTTTCCGAGATGTTCAACCCGGCGAGCTTCCCCGACCGGCACATCAGCATGGAAGGCATCTACGAGTACGGCTCGCGCGCCGGCGTGTGGCGCATCCTGCGCGAGTTCGAAAAGCGCGGCCTGCCGCTCACCGTCTTCGGCGTGGGCATGGCGCTGCAGCGCTACCCCGAGCTCACGGCCGCCTTCAAGGAACTGGGCCACGAGATCGCCTGCCACGGCTGGCGCTGGATCCACTACCAGAACCTCGATGAAGCCACCGAGCGCGAGCACATGCGCCTGGGCATGGAAGCGATCGAAAAGCTCACCGGTGAGCGCGCGCTCGGCTGGTACACCGGCCGCGACAGCCCGCGCACGCGCCGCCTCGTGGCCGACTACGGCGGCTTCGAATACGACAGCGACTACTACGGCGACGACCTGCCCTTCTGGATGAAGGTGCAAAAGACCGACGGCAACGTGGTGCCGCAGCTCATCGTGCCCTACACGCTCGACGTGAACGACATGCGCTTTGCGCTGCCGCAGGGCTACTCGCACGCCGACCCGTTCTTCCAGTACATGAAGGACACCTTCGACGCGCTGTACGCCGAAGGCGACCCCAACGGCGACGACAGCCCCAAGATGATGAGCATCGGCATGCACTGCCGCCTGCTCGGCCGCCCCGGCCGCATCACGGCGCTGCAGCGCTTCCTCGATCACATCGCCACGCACGACAAGGTCTGGGTCTGCCGCCGCGTCGACATCGCACGCCACTGGAAGCAGGCACACCCCTTCGAAGCCGGAGCCGCATCATGAGCACCCCCCTCCTCACCCTTGCCCAACTCAACGCCGCCGGGCCGGCCGCTGCCGTCGCCATGCTCGACGGCGTGTACGAACACTCGCCCTGGATCGCGCAGCGCGCGCTGGTGCAGCGCCCCTTCCGCTCGCTCGCGCACCTCAAGCACGCGCTGGTGCAGGCGTTGGCCGCGTCGTCGGCCGACGAGCAGATCGGCCTGATCCGCGCCCACCCCGAGCTCGCCGGCAAGGCCATGGTCAGCAAGACGCTCACCGCCGAGTCGACCAACGAGCAGAACAAGGCCGGCCTGACCGACTGCACGCCCGAAGAGTTCGCGCAGATCCAGAAGCTCAACGCCGACTACAACGCGAAGTTCGGCTTCCCCTTCATCCTGGCGGTGCGCGGCCCGCGCGGCACGGGCCTGGCCAAGCGCGAGATCATCGAGACCTTCGCGCGCCGGCTGCACAACCACCCGAGCTTCGAGCTCGGCGAGGCGCTGCGCAACATCCACCGCATCGCCGAGATCCGCCTGAACGACAAATTCGGCGCCGACATCACGCTCGGCAACGACGTGTGGGACTGGCAGGAACAGCTGTCGGTGCACACCGACCCCGGCTATGCCGAGAAGGGCCAGCTCACCGTTACGTACCTGACCGACGCGCACCGCGCCTGCGCCGCGAACATCTCGGGCTGGATGCGCGACTGCGGCTTCGACTCCGTGCACATCGATGCGGTCGGCAACGTGGTCGGCCGCTATGAAGGCGCCAAGCCTGATGCCAAGACCCTGCTCACCGGCTCGCACTACGACACCGTGCGCAACGGCGGCAAGTACGACGGCCGCCTGGGCATCTTCGTGCCCATGGCCTGCGTGCGCGAACTCAAGCGCCAGAACCGCCGCCTGCCCTTCGCCTTCGAAGTCGTCGGCTTCGCCGAAGAAGAAGGCCAGCGCTACAAGGCCACCTTCCTCGGCTCGGGCGCGCTCATCGGCCACTTCGACCCGCGCTGGCTCGACCAGAAGGATGCCGACGGCATCACCATGCGCGAGGCCATGCAGCACGCCGGCCTGAAGGAAGAAGACATTCCGAAGATCCAGCGCGACCCCGCGCGCTACCTCGGCTTCGTCGAGGTGCACATCGAGCAGGGCCCCGTGCTCACCGAGCTCGACCTGCCGCTGGGCATCGTCACCTCCATCAACGGCAGCGTGCGCTACGTGGGCGAAGTCATCGGCATGGCCAGCCACGCCGGCACCACGCCCATGGACCGCCGCCGCGACGCCGCCGCAGCCGTGGCCGAACTCATCCTCTACACCGAGCAGCGCGCCGCCAAAGACGGCGACTCGGTCGGCACCGTGGGCATGCTCGAAGTGCCGAGTGGCTCCATCAACGTCGTGCCCGGCCGCTGCAAGTTCAGCCTCGACCTGCGCGCGCCCAACAACGCGCAACGCGACGCACTGGCCAACGACGTGGTCGCCGCACTGAAGGACATCTGCGAACGCCGCGGCGTGCGCTACGAGCTCGAGGAAACCATGCGCGCCGCCGCCGCGCCGAGCGAACCCGCCTGGCAGCAGCGCTGGGAACAGGCCGTCGACGCGCTGGGCATTCCGCTTTTCCGCATGCCCAGCGGCGCCGGCCACGACGCGATGAAGCTGCACGAGGTGATGCCGCAGGCCATGCTCTTCGTGCGCGGCATCAACTCGGGCATCAGCCACAACCCGCTCGAGTCGAGCACCAACGACGACATTCAATTGGCCGTGCAGGCCTTTCAGTTGCTGCTGGACAACCTCGCCGCCGAACAAGCCCACTGACCGACCCCACAAGAACAACCACCATGACCGACTACGCCAAACTCGACGCCTGGATCGACGCCCACTTCGACGAGGAAGTGCAATTCCTGCAGCAACTGGTGCAGGTGCCCACCGACACGCCGCCCGGCAACAACGCGCCGCACGCCGAGCGCACCGCCGAGCTGCTGAAAGACTTCGGCCTCGACGCCGAGAAGCACGCCGTGCCCGCGCAAGAGGTGAAGGACTACGGCCTCGAGTCGATCACCAACCTGATCGTGCGCCGCACCTACGGCAGCGGTGGCCGAACCGTCGCGCTCAACGCCCACGGTGACGTGGTGCCGCCCGGCGAAGGCTGGACGCACGACCCGTACGGCGGCGAGATCGTCGATGGCAGCCTGTACGGCCGCGCCGCCGCCGTCAGCAAGAGCGACTTCGCCAGCTTCACCTTCGCGCTGCGCGCGCTCGAGGCCGTGGCCAAGCCCACCCAGGGCAGCATCGAGCTGCACTTCACCTACGACGAAGAGTTCGGCGGCATCCTCGGCCCGGGCTGGCTGCTCGAGAAGGGCCTGACCAAGCCCGACCTCATGATCGCGGCCGGCTTCAGCTACGAAGTGGTCACCGCGCACAACGGCTGCCTGCAGATGGAAGTGACCGTGCACGGCAAGATGGCCCACGCCGCCGTGCCCACCACCGGCATCGACGCGCTGCAGGGCGCCACCAAGATCCTGAACGCGCTGTATGCACAGAACACGCTCTACCAGAAGGTCACGTCGAAGGTCGAGGGCATCACGCACCCGTACCTGAACGTGGGCCGCATCGAGGGCGGCACCAACACCAACGTCGTGCCTGGCAAGGTCGTGTTCAAGCTCGACCGCCGCATGATCCCCGAAGAGAACCCGGTCGAAGTCGAAGCCAACATCCGCCAGGTGATCGCCGATGCCGCCGCCGAAAGCGCGGGCATCACGGTCGAGATCAAGCGCATGCTGCTCGCCAACTCGATGAAGCCGCTGGCCGGCAACAAGCCGCTGGTCGACGCGATCCAGAAGCACGGCGGCGAGCTGTTCGGCGAACCCATCAAGGCCATGGGCACGCCGCTGTACACCGATGTGCGCCTGTACGTCGAGGCCGGCATTCCCGGCGTGATCTACGGCGCCGGCCCGCGCACCGTGCTCGAGTCGCACGCCAAGCGCAGCGACGAGCGCGTGGTGCTCGAAGACCTGCGCCGCGCGACCAAGGTGGTGGCGCGCACGCTCAGCGACCTGCTGGCCTGAACGCCCTGAACTGCGACTGAAAGCGCATGCCTTCGGGCGTGAACTTTCATCTCGGTTTCATCGAAGCGTCACGACAGGATTTCAGACTCCGGGGTTCTCCGGCGGATGCGCTTTCACGCCATCCGCCTCGTTGAAATCCCGATGCGACGGCCAGCCATGCGCTGGCCGTTGCTGCTTGTGTCGCCATGAAAACCCTGTCTCCCGCACCCCGCTTTCGCACCACGCTTTTCTCTTCCCTCGCGCTCGGCGCGGCCCTGCTGACCGCGTGCGGCGGCGGCTCCGGCGGCGGTGCGCCGTTCGCCGGCCTGCCCATCGCACCGCCGGCCCCTGCACCGGCGCCCTCGCCCGCCACGCCGCCGCCACCGGCCGAGCCCGCCGGCCGCTGGACCGTGGGCGACCTGCACGTCCACACCATCCAGTCGGAGGACACGCAGCAGATTTCCACGCTCGACCAGGTGCTCGCCAAGGCCTTCGACACCTTCGGCCTCGACTGGGTCGCGCTGTCGGACCACCTGCGCATGTCTTCCTATGACAACGACGGCCGCAAGCTGGACCCGGCGATTCCGTTCTCGCGAGGCATGGCCCTCTATCAGGTGCCGCGCATCAAGGCGCTGCAGGCCGGCGGCAAGTACACCGACAAGACGATCTTCGCGTCCTTCGAGTGGGACATGGCCACGCACGACCACGGCAACGTCGGCATCCTGACCGACAGCCCGATGTCCGACGCGGCGCTCAAGGCCGTGAGCCAGTTCGAATACCTGTTCACCAACCGCGACCCCGCGCTGTTCCCGGCCGCCGACGTGGCCGCGTGGAGCGCCAAGGACGCACGCGCCTTCACCACGCACGAAGACGTGCTCAAGGCCATCGCCTGGCTGAAGAAGAACTACCCCGACTCCAGCTACCTGCAGATCAACCACCCCTCGCGCAGCCCCGGCAAATACACCGCCACCCAGCTGCGCGAGATGAACGACGCCGCGCCCGACATCGTGTTCTCTCTCGAGGGCATGGTCGGCAACCAGATGGAGCCCGACCGCGGCGGCTACGAGAGCGCCTACACGCCGGCCAACCTGCCCTCGCGCACCTACGGCGGCGTCGACTACCTCGTCGCCAGGCTCGGCGGCACCTGGGACGCCCTGCTGTCCGAAGGACGCCGCATCTGGAACGTGGCCGATTCCGACTACCACTTCACGACCTCCAAGGGCCTGTACAGCAGCGGCTACGCGCCCGGCGAGTACGCCAGGAACCACCTCTGGGGCGACATCAAGGACCCGAAGTCGCTGCTCACCGCGATGCGCTCGGGCAAGCTCTTCGCGGTCAACGGCAGCCTGATCGACGCGCTCGACTTCAAGGTGCAAAGCGCCAAGGGTGCCGGCGAGATGGGCGCCGAAGTGAGCGCCAGGCCCGGCGAAGACCTGAAGATCACCATCCGCTTCAAGAGCCCCGAGCGCAACAACTTCGAGTACCAGCTCGGCAGCGGCGTGTATGCCAACGTGAAGCCGGTGGTCGACCACATCGACCTCATCGCCGGCGACGTGACCGGCCGCGAACTCCCGGGCACGCCCGGCTACGCGCGCGACACCAACCCGACGACCCGCGTGGTCAAGCGCTTCACCCGCGCCGACTGGACGCTCGACACCGAAGGCTACTTCGCGGTGAGCTACACCGTGAAGGCCGGCAACAACCAGTACTTCCGCCTGCGCGGCACCAACCTGGGCACCGACGTGCCGAACGAAACCGCGGGCGGCGAGCCGCTGTTCGATGCACGCACGCCCACGCCAGCCGGCGACGACCCGGTCACGCGCTTCAACGCGATCAATGCGCGCAACTACAACGACCTATGGTTCTACTCGAATCCGGTGTTCGTGAAGGTGGCGGCGCAGTAAGCCCCACCCCGCCCCGGCCCCTCCAAGGCGCCATGTCCCTCGCTGGGCATGGCGCTTTTTCTTTGCCCGGGCCCGCCTCGCATCAGGGAATCTACGGATATATGATTCCCCGCATGGTCTTGATTGAGTTCAATTTTTGTATACAAATAACGAACCCATAAAGACGGCGCGAAATTTGCGTCAAAAAGTCCCTCATCCCAACCAAGTACGAGGAAAGACCATGAGCACAGTCGCCAGCCATGCCCCCGCGGGGGCCAGCGAAGCCGGCATCGCGCCGCACGCGGAATCGAATGCCCTCATCAAGCCGGGCTACGACCCGCGCCTGACCAACGAGGACCTCGCCCCGCTGAAGAAGCAGACCTGGGGGCAATACAACATCTTTGCGTTCTGGATGTCCGACGTGCACAGCGTGGGCGGCTACATCACGGCCGGCAGCCTGTTCGCACTGGGCCTGTCGAGCTGGCAGGTGCTGGTGGCGCTGCTGGTGGGCATCGTGATCGTGCAGATCTTCTGCAACCTGGTGGCCAAGCCCAGCCAGGTGACGGGCGTGCCCTACCCCGTGGTGTGCCGCGCCTCTTTCGGGGTGCTGGGCGCCAACATCCCGGCCATCATCCGCGGGCTGATCGCGGTGGCCTGGTACGGCGTGCAGACCTACCTCGCCTCGGCGGCCTTCATGGTGCTGGCGCTGCACATGGCGCCGGGCCTGGTGCCGTATGCCGACGTGGCGCAGTACGGCTTCGTCGGCCTCTCGGCCCTGGGCTGGGTGGCGTTCATGGTCATGTGGGTGCTGCAGGCCTTCGTGTTCTGGCACGGCATGGAAGCGATCCGCAAGTTCATCGACTGGGCCGGCCCGGCGGTGTACGTGGTGATGGCCGTGCTGTGCGGCTGGCTGGTGTGGAAGGCCGGCTGGAGCAACATCGACCTGAACCTGGGCGGCATCAAGTTCCAGGGCTGGGACGCGCTGCCGGTGATGCTCTCGGCCATCGCGCTGGTGGTGAGCTACTTCAGCGGGCCGATGCTCAACTTCGGCGACTTCTCGCGCTACGGCAAGAGCTTCGACGCGGTGAAGAAGGGCAACTTCTGGGGCCTGCCGGTCAACTTCGTGTTCTTCTCGCTGCTCACCGTGATCACCACGGCGGCCACGCTGCCCGTTTTTGGTGAACTGATCACCGACCCGGTGCACACCGTGGGCAAGATCGACAGCACCACGGCCGTGGTGCTGGGCGCGCTGACCTTCATGATCGCGACCATCGGCATCAACATCGTGGCCAACTTCGTGTCGCCGGCCTTCGACTTCTCGAACGTGGCGCCGCAGCACATCAGCTGGCGCACGGGCGGCATGATCGCCGCGGTGGGCTCGGTGTTTCTCACGCCCTGGAACCTTTACAACAGCCCCGAGGTCATTCACTACACGCTGGACGTGCTGGGCTCGTTCATCGGCCCGCTGTTCGGCATTCTGATTGCCGATTACTACATCGTGCGCAAGCAGCGCATCGACGTCGACTCGCTCTACACCATGAGCAAGCAGGGCAAGTACTGGTACAGCGGCGGCTACAACCCGAAGGCGATCCAGGCGCTGGTGCCGTCGGCCCTCGTGCCCATCCTGTGCGTGATGGTGCCGACGCTGCGCGGCGCCGCCAACTATGCGTGGTTCATCGGCATGGGCCTGGGCTTCATCCTGTACGTGCTGCTGAACCGCAACAACAAGACTTGAAACTGTAGAGAGAAAGAAAGGGACCGCGCCGTGCGCATCAAGATCATCAACCCCAACACCACCTGGAGCATGACCGAGAAGATCGGTGCCTGCGCCCGCGCGGTGGCGCACGCCGGCACCGAGATCGTGGCCGTGAGCCCGGCCATGGGGCCGGTCTCCATCGAGAGCCACTACGACGAAGCGCTGGCCGTGCCGGGGTTGCTGCAGGAGATCGCGGCGGGCGAGCGCGACGGCATCGACGGCTACGTGATCGCCTGCTTCGGCGACCCGGGCCTGAAGGCGGCGCGCGAGCTGGCGCGCGGCCCGGTGGTCGGGATCGCCGAAGCGGCGATGCACCTGGCCAGCATGATCGGCAGCCGCTTCAGCGTGGTGACCACGCTGGGACGCACCATGGGCCAGGCCTGGCACCTGGCCGAGATCTACGGCATGGAGCGCTTCTGCGCCAACGTGCGCGCCTGCGAGCTGCCGGTGCTCGAGCTGGAAGAGCCGGGCTCCAACGCCCGCGAGCGCATCGTCGACGAATGCCGGCGCGCGCTGGAAGAAGACGGCGCCGACTGCATCGTGCTCGGCTGCGCCGGCATGACCGACCTGTGCGCGCACATCGAGCAGGTGCTCGGCGTGCCGGTGATCGACGGCGTGGCCGCGGGCACCAAGCTCATCGAATCGCTGGTAGCGCTGAAGCTGCGCACCAGCAAGCGCGGCGAGCTGGCAAGGCCCTTGCCCAAGCCCATGATCGGCGCGCTCGAGGCCTTCACGCTCACGCGCTGAGCCACAATCGACGGATGCCCCGCGCCAGTTCCAAAACCTCCGTCCCTTCCGCCGCCCCCGTTGCCGCACCGGCCGAGAACGGCACGGCGCCGGCCGACAAGAACAGTTCCATCGAGAGCATCGCCAACGACATCGCCACCGCGATCGTCGAGAAGCGCCTGCCGCCCGGCACCTGGCTGCGCGAAGAGGCGCTGGGCCGCGTCTACTCGGTGAGCCGCACCAAGGTGCGCGCGGCGCTGCTGATGCTGTCGAAGGACAAGCTCATCGAGATGATTCCCGACAAGGGCGCCTTCGTCTGCCAGCCCACGGTGGACGAGGCGCGCGAGGTGTTCGCGGTGCGCCGCATCCTCGAGCGCGAGGTGGTGCGCCTGTTCATCGCCAACGCCCGACCACGCGACTACCAGACGCTCGAGCAGCACATCAAGTTCGAACGCACCGCGCTGCGCCAGAGCACCACCATGGGCACGGTGCGCGAGAAATTGCTGGGCGACTTCCATGTGGCGCTGGCCGAAGCCACCGGCAACCACACGCTGGCCGAGATGGTGCGCGAACTCGTGGCGCGCAGCTCGCTGATCGCGATGCTCTACCACTCCTCGAACGACCCGCACTGCTCGTCCGACGAGCATTCCGACTTCCTGCGCCTGTGCCGCAAGGGCGACGTGGAAGCGGCCGTGACCTGCATGATCGAGCACCTCGAACGCATCGAGGCCAGCCTCGAACTGGGCACCGAGAAGCCTGATCGCCAGCTCGACCTGGTCAAGGCGCTGCTGGCCTGAGCCCGCGTCGCTGACGCGCGCCCCACTCCCAATACCTGAGAGCCGGCCAGAAGGCCGGATGCCTTGGCGCGCGCCTCCCACAGCGCTTCTTCGCCGGATTCGGGTTTACCTGAATCCGGATTGCCGCATAAATTGTATACAGTTTCGCGTACACAACTGGTGTGCGCGACGGCTCTGCGACGCGCATCACTGCTCCGTTCCCCTCGCCGCGCCAGGAGACAACGATGACGGCAGATTCCCTTTCCAGCAATGTCCATCCCGTGGACCAGCGCCTGCCTTCGGGCAAGCTCGCGGCCCTCGGCCTGCAGCACGTGCTCGTGATGTATGCGGGCGCCGTCGCGGTGCCGCTCATCGTGGGCCGCGCGCTCAAACTCTCGCCCGACGAGGTCGCGCTGCTGATCTCGGCCGACCTGTTCTGCTGCGGCATCGCCACGCTGATCCAGGCGCTGGGTGCCACGCAGTGGTTCGGCATCAAGCTGCCCGTGATGATGGGCGTGACCTTCGCCTCGGTGGCGCCCATGGTCGCCATCGCCAACGCCAACCCCGGGCAGAACGGGGCGCAGCTGCTGTTCGGCGCCATCATCGGCGCGGGGGTCATATCGATACTGATCGCGCCGCTGGTGAGCCGCATGCTGCGGTTCTTCCCGCCGGTGGTGACGGGCACGATCATCGCGGTCATCGGCATCAGCCTGATGCGCGTGGGCATCAACTGGATCTTCGGCAACCCCGTGGGCCCGACGGCGCCCGCGCTGGTCGACCCGGTGTACGCCAAGTGGCTGGCCGAGGTCACCTCGCCGGGCAGCTCGATCCCCGCGGTGCCCAAGGGCTTCGCGATCATGCCCACCGTGCCCAACCCCAAGTACGCCGACCTGTCGGGCTTCGGCGTGGCCGCGCTGGTGCTGGTGTCGATCCTCCTGATCGTGAAGTACGCCAAGGGCTTCATCGCCAACATCTCGGTGCTGCTGGGCATCGTGATCGGCGCGGTGGTGGCCTCGCTCACCGGCCTCATGACCTACGAAAAAGTCGGCAAGGCCGCCTGGGTCGACGTCGTGCTGCCCTTCCACTTCGGCATGCCGCTGTTCGACCCGATCCTGATCCTCACGATGACGCTCATCATGATCGTCGTGATGATCGAATCGACCGGCATGTTCCTCGCGCTGGGCGAAATGACGGACCGCAAGATCAGCCAGCAGGACCTGGCCAAGGGCCTGCGCACCGACGGCCTGGGCACGCTCATCGGCGGCATCTTCAACACCTTCCCGTACACCAGCTTCTCGCAGAACGTGGGCCTGGTGGCCGTCACCGGCATCAAGAGCCGCTATGTCTGCGTGGCCGGCGGCGTGATCCTGATCGTGCTGGGCTTGCTGCCGAAGATGGCCGCGCTGGTCGAGTCGCTGCCCACCGTGGTGCTCGGCGGCGCGGGCCTCGTGATGTTCGGCATGGTGGCCGCCACCGGCATCCGCATCCTGTCGGGCGTGGACTTCAAGACCAACCGCCACAACGCCATGATCGTCGCCGTGTCGATCGGCGTCGGCATGATTCCGCTCATCGCCCCCAACTTCAAGCAGTGGATGCCGCACTCGATCCACTCGCTGATCGAGTCGGGCATCCTGCTGGCGTCGATCACGGCCGTGCTGCTGAACCTGTTCCTCAACGGTGCAAAGCACGACGAAGAGGCGGTGATCGCGGCGGCCAAGCACGCCGACGCGCACTGAGCCGAACCGTGCGCTGACTAGATCATCGCCAACGGCGTCTTGCGCTTCGGCACCGGATAGATCCGGTCCAGCGCCGCCAGGGTCGTCGCATCGAGCTGCAGCTCGGCGGCGGCCCTGTTTTCTTTCAGGTGCGCGCTGCGCACCGCCTTCGGAATCGCCGCCACGCCCGGGCGCGCGATGACCGCGGCCAGCGCCAGTTGCGCGGCGCTCACGCCGAGCTCGGCCGCCAGCCGGCCCAGTGCCTCGTCGCCCGCCAGCGCGCCCTGGTCGATCGGGCTGTAGGCCATCAGCGGCATGCCACGTTCGCGCTGCCAGGGCAGCAGGTCGAACTCGGGGCCGCGCTCGCCGAGCGACAGGTACACCTGGTTGGCCGCGCAGGCCGGGCCCTGGCCGATGACCTGCGCCAGCTCCTGCATGTCGTCGGTGTCGAAGTTGCTCACGCCCCAATGACCGATGCGGCCGGCCGCCACCAGTTCGTGCATCGCCTCGACCGTGTGCGCCAGCGGGTGGTTGCCGCGCCAGTGCAGCAGGTACAGGTCGATGCGCTCCAGCCCCAGCCGCGCCAGGCTGCGCTCGCAGGCCTGGCCCGTGCCGCGGCGGCTGGCGTTGTGCGGGTAGACCTTGCTGACGATGAAGAGGTCTTCGCGCTGCACATCGCCCGCGCGCAGCGCCTCGGCCACGGCCTGGCCGACCACGGTCTCGGCGCCGCCCTCGCCGTACATCTCGGCCGTGTCGATCAGGCGGTAGCCCAGGCCGATGGCCTCGCGCACCGCGGCCACCTCGGCCGCGCGACGGGTGGCGTCCTCGCCCATGCGCCAGGTGCCGAGACCGAGAACCGGCATCTCGCCGCCGGTGGGGAGTGGAAGTGTTCGCATGGGCACGATGGTACGCAGGCCCTTTGGGCGGGTGCCCGGGTGCGGGTTTTCCGCCCCCGGTGCCTTCTAATTTTTCGAAGCTCAAGTCAGTTCGATGACCATCAATTGCTTATCTTCCGCCGTGTTCTGGCGTTTTGGCCTTCGCTTTTTGTCAATGCCTGGTGGGTGCCAACCCCCATCGCGCGCGCCCCACCCGCTCCTAGAATTTTTTGACGGCCCGGTGTCACAAGCGTCGGCGCTCTTATCGAAACGGTTCAGGAACAGGTTGAGTCAATGCAGCAGAAGCAAAAGCACAGGATTGCCGTCATTCCCGGAGACGGCATCGGCGTCGAAGTCATGCCCGAGGGCCTTCGCGTGCTCGACGCGGTCAGTCGGCGCTTCGGCATCGATTTCGCGTACGACCATTTCGACTGGGGTTCCGACCACTACGTGCGCACCGGCCTGATGATGCCGGCCGACTGGGCCGACAAGATCCAGGGCCACGACGCCATCTACTTCGGCGCCGTGGGCGATCCCGCCAAGGTGCCCGACCACATCGCCGTGTGGGGCCTGCTCATCAAGATCCGCCGCGACTTCGACCAGTACGTCAACCTGCGCCCCGTGCGTCTGATGCCTGGCGTGCCGGGCCCGCTGGCGCACCGCAAGCCCGGCGACATCGACTTTCTCGTCGTGCGCGAGAACACCGAAGGTGAATACACCTCGGTCGGCGGTCGCCTGTTCGAAGGCACGCCGCGCGAGATGGCGATCCAGGAAGCCGTGTTCACCCGCGTGGGTGTCGACCGCATCATCGACTACGCCTTCCAGCTCGCCAACCGCCGCAAGCGCAAGAACCTGGTGGCCGCCACCAAGTCGAACGGCATCTCGATCACCATGCCCTACTGGGACGAGCGCCTGGCCGAGATCGCCACGCGCTACCCCGACGTGGCCACCAGCAAGTACCACATCGACATCCTGTGCGCGCACTTCGTGCAGCACCCCGACTGGTTCGACGTGGTCGTGGCCTCCAACCTGTTCGGCGACATCCTCTCCGACCTGGGCCCGGCCTGCACCGGCACCATCGGCATCGCGCCCAGCGCCAACCTGAACCCGGAGCGCAAGTTCCCCTCGCTGTTCGAACCCGTGCACGGCTCGGCCCCTGACATCGCAGGCAAGGGCATCGCCAACCCCATCGGCCAGATCTGGTCGGCCGCGCTCATGCTCGACCACCTGGGCGACAACGACCCCGTGTACGCACAGGCCTCGGCGGCCGTGCTCTCGGCGATCGAGACCGTGCTCAGCGAAGGCCCGCGCACGCGCGACATGGGCGGCACCGCCACCACGGTGGACGTGGGCCGCGCGATTGCCGAGTGCATCGCTTCGGCATGACACCTCCCGACCCTCTTTTTCGCAGGAAGCGAAACGCGCTGCGCACACCCGCAGCGTGCCCCCGTGCTCAGGGCACTGGGTGCTTCCCGCAGCGAAATCAAGGAGGAGGCCGCAGGCCGGGGGACATTCGCGGAGGGAAGTACCCGGTGGCCTGGGCACACGCCCTGAACAGCGACAAACAACGGAGCCACTGAACCATGGGCCTGTTCCTGCTCAAGCGCACCTTGACGCTCATCGGCACGCTGATCGGCGCGTCCGTCATCGTGTTCCTGGTGCTCGAAATTCTCCCCGGCAATGCCGCGCAGATGCTCATGGGCCCCGACGCCTCGCCCGACGCCGTCGCCGCCCTGGCCACCAAGCTCGGCCTCGATCAGCCCGCGTGGACCCGCTACTGGCACTGGATCGGCGGCATGCTCACCGGCAACCTCGGTGACAGCTATGCCTACAGCTCGCCCGTCATCGACCTGATCCTGGAGCGCCTGGCGCTCACCGTGCCGCTGGCCGTGATGGCCATGGCCCTGACCGTCGTCATCGCCCTGCTCGTGGGCGTGACGGCCGCGGCGCGCCACAACAAGCTCGGCGACGTCGGCCTCATGGGCATGGCCCAGGTCGGCATCGCCATTCCCAACTTCTGGTTCGCGATCCTGCTGATCCTCGTGTTCTCGGTGCAACTGCAGTGGTTCTCCGCGGGCGGCTTCGAGGGCTGGGGTGAAGGCATCTTCGCGGGGCTCAAGTCCCTGCTGCTGCCCGCGCTATCGCTCGCGGTGGTGCAGGCCGCGATCCTCGCTCGCATCACGCGCTCGGCGGTGCTCGAGGTGATGCGCGAAGACTTCGTTCGCACCGCGCGCGCCAAGGGCGTGTCGCAGCGCATGGTGCTGTGGACCCACGTGCTGCGCAACGCGATGATCCCCGTCATCACCGTCATGGGCATGCAGTTCTCCGAGCTGCTGGCCGGCACCATCGTGGTGGAGAACGTGTTCTACCTGCCCGGCCTGGGCCGCCTGATCTTCCAGGCCATCAGCAACCGCGACCTGATCGTGGTGCGCAACTGCGTGATGCTGCTCGCGGCCATGGTCGTCATCGTGAACTTCGTGGTCGATGTGCTGTATGCCGTCATCGACCCGCGCATCAAGGCGAGCGACATATGAGCGCCATCCTCTCCCCTTCCGTGCCCGCATCCGCTGCGCCCCTCGCACCCGGCTTCTGGCGCCGCGCGGTCAAGCACCGCAGCTTCGTCATCGGCGGCGTGTTCGCGCTGCTGCTGTTGCTGGCGGCTCTGATCTCCTTCGTCTGGACGCCCTGGTCGCCCTACGCGATGGACATGGCGAACAAGATGCAGGGCCCCTCGGCCACGCACTGGCTCGGCACCGATGCCTTCGGGCGCGACGTGGCCTCGCTGCTGCTGGTGGGTGCACGCGCCTCCATCCTCGTGGGCGTGATCGCCGTGGGCATCGGCCTCGTCGTCGGCACCGCGCTGGGCCTGCTCGCTGCAGCAAGACGCGGCTGGGTCGAAGAAGCGGTGATGCGCCTGTCGGACTTCACACTCGCCTTCCCCGCCATCCTCTCGGCCATCATGATGACCGCCGTGTTCGGCGCCGGCATCGTCAACGCCATCATCGCGATCGGCATCTACAACATCCCGACCTTCGCGCGCATCACGCGCGCTTCGGCCAACGCGATCTGGTCACGCGAGTACGTCGCCGCCGCACGCGCCTGCGGCAAGGGCAGCTTCGCGATCACGATGCAGCACGTGCTGCCGAACATCTCGGCCGTGCTCATCGTGCAGATCACCATCCGCTTCGCCATCGCGATCCTGGCCGAAGCTGCGCTGTCGTACCTCGGCCTCGGCACGCAACCGCCACAGCCTTCATGGGGCCGCATGCTCAGCGAAGCCCAGACCCTCATGTTCCAGCAACCCCTGCTGGCCGTCTTCCCCGGCATGGCCATCGCCTTCGCGGTGCTCGGCCTCAACCTGCTGGGCGACGGCCTGCGCGACCTGCTCGATCCGCGCCTGGCGCGCGCAAGGTAGACCGCCATGCCCCTCCTCGAAGTCAACGACCTCCACATCGGCCTGCAGACGCAACGCGGCCCGGCCGAAGCCGTGCGCGGCATTTCCTTCTCGCTGGAGCGCGGCGAAACGCTGGGCATCGTCGGCGAATCGGGCTGCGGCAAGTCGATCACCGTGATGTCCCTCATGGGCCTGCTGCCCTCCACCGCCAAGGTCACGGGCAGCATCAAGCTCGACGGCCAGGAACTCGTCGGCCTGCCCGAAAAGCAGCTGTGCCAGCTGCGCGGCAACCGCATCGGCATGATCTTCCAGGAGCCGATGACGGCCCTGAACCCCGTGCACACCATCGCGCGCCAGGTCGGCGAGCCGCTGATGCTGCACCGCGGCCTCACCAAGGCGCAGGCGCGCAAGGAAGCGCTCGACCTGCTCGACCGCGTCGGCATTCCCGATGCCGCCTCGCGCCTCGACGCCTACCCGCACCAGTTCTCGGGCGGGCAACGCCAGCGCATCGGCATCGCGATGGCGCTGGCCTGCGGGCCCGACCTGCTGATCGCCGACGAGCCCACCACCGCGCTCGACGTGACGATCCAGAAGCAGGTGCTCGACCTGATCCAGGGCCTGGTCAAGGAGATGGGCATGGCGCTGATCCTCATCTCGCACGACCTCGGCGTGATCGCCAGCAGCGTGCAGCGCATGCTCGTGATGTACGGCGGCAGCGCCGTGGAAAGCGGCCCGACCGAGACGGTCTTTGCCGACCGCGCCCACCCCTACACGCGCGGCCTGTTCGCCGCACGCCCCGCGCTCGGCGCCGTGCGCGCGGGCCGGCTGCCCACCATCCGCGGCAGCGTGCCCGAGCTGGTCGACATTCCGCGCGGCTGCGGCTTCGCGGGCCGCTGCGACTTCACGACCGACGCCTGCCACACCACGAAACCGCCGGTGGCGCGCCAACCCAACGGCCATGCGGTGAGCTGCCTGCACCTCGACGCCGTCGCCGCGCACGCCACGCTGGCCGCCGCATGAGCACCCCGATGACTTCGACGTCTTCCTCTTCGACCCCGCTGCTGCAGGTGACCGACCTCGTGCGGCACTACGCATTGCCGCGCGAAAAACTCTTCGGCCCGCCGCCCACCGTGAAGGCCCTCAACGGCGTGAGCTTCGAGGTGCAGGCCGGCAAGAGCGTGGGCATCGTCGGTGAGTCGGGTTCAGGCAAGTCGACCATCGCGCGCCTCGTGATGGCGCTGGACACGCCCACCTCGGGCAGCGTCGCCCTCGAAGGCCGCAACCTGCACGCGCTCTCGAAGGCCGAGCTGCGCACCGCGCGGCGCGCCTTCCAGATGGTCTTTCAAGACCCGTACGGTTCGCTCGACCCGCGCCAGACCGTCGCACGCATCGTCGCCGAGCCGCTCGAAGCCCTGGCCGAAACGCGCCGCGCCGAGCAACGCGAGCGCGCCGCCGAAGCGCTCGCGGCCGTCGGCCTGCGCACCACCGACCTCGACAAGTACCCGCACGAGTTCTCCGGCGGCCAGCGCCAGCGCATCGCGATTGCACGCGCGCTCATCACGCGCCCCAAGCTCATCGTGGCCGACGAGCCCGTGAGCGCGCTCGATGTCTCGGTGCAGGCCCAGGTGCTCAACCTCATGCAGGACCTGCAGCAGCAGTTCGGCATCAGCTACCTGCTCATCAGCCACGACCTCGCGGTGGTCAACCACCTGTGCGACGAAGTGTGCGTGGTGTTCAAGGGCCAGATCGTGGAACGCGGCCAGCCCGCCGAACTTTTTGCCCACGCGCAACACCCATACACACGCACCTTGCTGTCGGCCGTGCTGCACACGCCGTCGCGGTAGGCCCGAACGGGTCGAACCGGCAGCCTCTTTTTTCTTCCAGGAGAACCCCCGAATGTTGAAGCGACGCACCCTCATGGGCACCGCCATCGCCGCCGCGATCCCCGGCGCCTTTCCGCTGTTCGCGCAGGCCCAGACCGGCAAGAACATGCTGACCATCGGCATGCCGCTGGAACCGCCGGGCCTGGACCCGACCACCGCCGCCGCCTCGGCCATCGCCGAGATCGCGCACTACAACATCTTCGAGACGCTGACCAAGATCAACGCCGACGGCAGCGTGACGCCGCTGCTGGCCGAGAGCTGGACCGTGTCGCCCGACCTGAAGACCCACACCTTCAAGCTGCGCAAGGGCGTGAAGTTCGAGAACGGCGAGGCCTTCGACGCCGCCGCCGTCAAGTTCAGCTTCGAGCGCGCGGCCGGCGAGAAGAGCACCAACAAGGACAAGCGCTTCTTCAGCGAGATCAGCCTGAAGACGCCCGACGCCGACACGGTGGTCATCACCACCGCGCAGCCCAACCCCGACCTGCTCTTCATGCTCGGCCAGGCCACCGCCTGCATCGTCGAGCCCAAGAGCGCCGACACCAACGCAACCAAGCCCGTGGGCACCGGTCCCTACAAGCTCGACAGCTGGCAGCGCGGCTCGGCCTGTTCGCTGGTGAAGTCGCCGACGTACCGCAACCCGGCGCTGGCCAAGGTCAACAAGTTCGTCTTCAAGTTCATGTCCGACTCGGCGGCGCAGACCGCGGCGCTGATGGCCGGCGACATCGACATCTTCCCGCGCGCCGGCACGCGCAGCGTGGGCCAGTTCCGCGCCAACCCGCGCTTCCGTGTGCTCGAAGTGGGCACGCGCAGCAAGGTGATCCTGGCCATCAACAACAAGCGCAAGCCGCTGGACGACGTGCGCGTGCGCCGCGCCATCCTGGCCGCGGTGGACCGCAACGTGGTGATCCAGGGCGCGGCCGACGGTTTCGGCAAGGCCATCGGCAGCCACTACCCGATCGGCGCGCCGGGCTATGTCGACACCACCGGCATCAACCCCTTCGACATCGCCAAGGCGAAGAAGCTGCTGGCCGACGCGGGCGTGAAGACGCCGCTGGAGCTGCGCATGACGCTGCCGCCGCCTTCGTACGCGCGCCAGGGCGGCGAGGTGATCGCGGCCCAGCTCGCGGCCATCGGCATCAACGTGAAGATCCAGAACGTCGAGTGGGCCCAGTGGCTCAGCGGCACCTTCGGCGGCGGGCACGATTTCGACCTGAGCATCGTCGCCCACGTCGAACCCTTCGACCTCGTGAAGTACACCGAGCCCGACTACTACTGGGGCTACGACTCGAAGAAGTTCCGCGACCTCTACGCCTCGGTGCAGAGCGAGCCCGACGAGAAGAAGCGCAACGCGCTGCTCGGCGAGGCGCAGAAGATGCTCGCCAACGATGCCGTCAACGGCTTCCTGTTCCAGGCCGTGTTCCCCACGGTCGCGCGCAAGGAAGTGAAGGGCCTGTGGCCGAACATGCCGATCGTGGCGAACGACCTGGCTGCGATCTCGTGGGGTTGATGCGGCCATGACGAAACCTCTTTACGCCCTGGGCGTGCAGGAACTGCACGCGGCCTACGCGAGCAAGGAACTCTCGCCGGTCGAGGTGACGCGCGCGGTCAACGAACGCATCGCGGCCTGCGAGCCGCAGCTGCGCGCCACCTGGCTGTTCCGCCCCGAAGCCGCGCTCGAACAGGCGCGCGCCTCCGAAGCCCGCTGGCGCGCCGGCACCCCACGCGGCGCGCTCGACGGCGTGCCCGTGACCATCAAGGAAAACCTCGCGACCGAGGGCGACCCGATGCCGCTGGGCACCGCCGCCTACGAGCTCGTGCCGGTGACGTACGACTCGCCGCCCGCCGCGCGCCTGAAGGCCGACGGCACGGTGATGGTCGCCAAGACCACGATGCCCGACCTGGGCATGCTGTCGTCGGGCCTGTCGAGCTTTCACGACCTCTCGCGCAACCCGTGGGACACCTCGCGCACGCCGGGCGGTTCCAGCGCGGGCGCCGGCGCCGCCGCCGCTGCCGGCTACGGCCCGCTGCACGTGGGCACCGACATCGGCGGCTCGCTGCGCCTGCCGGCGAGCTGGTGCGGCATCTTCACGCTCAAGCCCAGCTTCGGCCGCATTCCGCTGAGCTCGCCCTACATGGGCCGCTGCGCCGGCCCGATGACGCGCACCGTGGCCGATGCGGCGCTGATGATGGCCTCGGTCGCGCAGCCCGACGACCGCGACTACTCGGAACTGCCTCCGCCCGTGATCGACTGGAACGCATTCGAGGTCGATCCGTCGTTCCTCAAGGGCAAGCGCGTGGCGCTGCACATGGACGCGGGCTGCGGCCTGCCGCTCGATACGCAGATCGCACAGGCCGTGCGCGATGCCGCAAAGCGCATCGAGGCGGCCGGCGCGCACGTCGAGGAAATCCCGGCCTTCATGACGCCGCAGATGCTGCAGGGCATGGACCACTTCTGGCGCATGCGCTCGTGCCTGGACATGCAGGCCATGAGCGCCGAGCAGCGCGCGAAGATCCTGCCGTACATCCGCGAATGGGCCGAGAGCGCGGCCGGCTTCTCGGGTGCGCACGTCTTCGACGGCTACAGCCAGTTCGTCGCCACGCGCGCGGCCACGGTCGCCGCCACCAAGGCCTACGACTTCGTGATCTCGCCGGTGTCGCCCAACATGCCCGCGCCCGCGGACCATGCCTCGCCCACCAACGACCCGATGCGGCCGCTGGAACACATCGGCTTCACGGTGCCCTACAACATGTCGGAGCAGCCTGCGGCGTCGGTCAACTGCGGCTACTCGGCCGAAGGCCTGCCCATCGGCCTGCAGGTGGCCGGCCGCCGCTTCGACGACCTGGGCGTGCTGCAGTTCAGCCGCGCCTTCGAACAGATTCGCGACGCCCAGAAGCCCTGGCCAGAGAAGGTGTGAACGAACCCGCCATGCCCGCTCATCCCGCCCAGACACACCCCCTCTGCGTTGCAAATGCTCGCCATAGCCCAAGCTATGGCTGCGCTTTGCGCCTTGATGGGGCGCGCCTGGACGGGCTGCTCGGCCACGCCGGATTCATTCACACCTTCTGACCCGACCTGACCCGCCACACGGAGACACACCTTCCCATGAACGCCACCCACTACATCGACGGCCGCCGCGTGGCGTCCGAAGGCAATGCCACCATCGACGTGATCGACCCGAGCGACGGCCAGAAATTCGGCGAGATCGCACGCGGCACCGCCGCCGACATCGACGCCGCCGTGCGCGCCGCGCGCCAGGCCATGGGCGAGCATTTCGACGGCCCCTGGGGCGCCACCACCGCGCTCGAACGCGGTCGGCTGCTCGCCAAGCTCGGCGCCGCCGTGATGCAGCACCACGAAGAGCTGGCCCAGCTCGAGGCGCGCGACACCGGCAAGGCGCTGCGCGTGGCGCGCAACGACGCGACCGCGCTGGCGCGCTACTTCGAGTACTACGCCGGCGCCTGCGACAAGCTGCACGGCGACACCCTGCCCTACGAGCGCGGCTACACCGTGCTCACGGTGCGCATCCCGCACGGCGTGACGGGTCACATCATTCCCTGGAACTACCCGATGCAGATCGCGGGCCGCAGCGTGGGCGCCTCGCTCGCCGCGGGCAACGCCTGCGTGGTGAAGCCGGCGGAAGACGCGAGCCTGTCGCTGCTGCGCCTGGCCGAGATCGCGACCGAGGTGGGCTTGCCGGCCGGCGCGCTCAACGTGGTCACGGGCTACGGCAAGGAAGCCGGCGCCGCGCTGTGCGCGCACCCGGGCATCGACCACATCTCGTTCACCGGCTCGACCATGACCGGCCGCAGCGTGGGCCTGGCCGCGGCCGAGCGCCACTGCCCGGTGACGCTGGAGCTGGGCGGCAAGTCGCCGCAGATCGTGTTCGCCGACGCCGACCTCGACGCGGCCGAGCCCGTGCTGCTCAACGCCATCATCCAGAACGCCGGCCAGACCTGCTCGGCGGGCAGCCGCGTGCTGGTGGAACAGTCGATCTATGAAGAAGTCGTGCAGCGCCTGGCGAAGCGCTTCACGGCCGTGCGCGCGGGCACGCCCGCCGAAGACCTGGACATGGGCCCGCTCATCAACGAGAAGCAGTTCCGCCAGGTGCGCGACATGGTCGCGACCGCCGAGGCGAGCGGCATGAAGGTGGCGGCGCGTGGCACGGTGTCGCCGCAGGCCCCGTCCACCGGCTACTACCAGGAGGCCGTGCTGTTCCGCGACGTGCCGCATGACAGCGACCTGGCCCAGCGCGAGGTCTTCGGCCCGGTGCTGGCCGTGATGCCCTTCGCCGACGAGGCCGAGGCGGTGCGCCTGGCCAACGGCACCGACTTCGGCCTGGTGGCCGGCGTGTGGACGCGCGATGGCGGGCGCCAGCTGCGCATGGCGCACAAGCTGCATTGCGGCCAGGTGTTCGTGAACAATTACGGGGCGGCGGGTGGTGTAGAACTGCCTTTCGGCGGCGTGAAATCGAGCGGCTTCGGCCGCGAGAAGGGCTTCGAGGCCCTGCTCGGCTTCACGACCCTCAAGACCATCGCCATCAAGCACGGATGAATTCATGACCACCACTGAACAGCAACCACAAACCTCGCGCAAGGTCGGCCTCGTCGGCGTCGGCCTGATGGGCCACGGCATCGCCAGCAACATCGTCAAGCACGGCCACCAGCTCACCGTGCTGGAGCATGCGGGCAACCAGCCGATCGACGACCTGCTGAAGGCCGGCGCCACGTCGGTCAAAGACGTGGCCACGCTGGCCGCGCAGGTCGATGTGCTGATCCTGTGCGTCACCGGCACGCCGCAGGTCGAAGCCGTGATGCTGGGCGACAACGGCGCGCTGACCACGCTGCGCCCCGGCACCGTGGTGATCGACTGCTCCACCGCCGTGCCCGCCTCCACCGCCAAGGTGGCGCAGGCCGTGCTCGCCAAGGGTGGCCGCTTCCTCGACACGCCGATGACCCGCACCGCCAAGGAAGCCGCCGAAGGCCGCCTGAACCTGCTGGTGGGCGGCGACGCCGACGTGCTGGCCTCGTGCCTGCCGCTGCTGCGTTGTTTTGCCGAGAACGTCACGCACGTCGGCGATGTGGGCGCGGGCCATGCGATGAAGCTGCTGCACAACTTCGTGTCGCTGGGCACCGTGGCGCTGCTGTGCGAGGCCGCGGCCTGCGCGCAGCGCGCCGGCGTGAAGCCCGAGGTGTTCGTGGACGTGCTCGCCAAGGGCGGCGGCAACGGCGTGGCGCTGGAACGCCTCAAGCCCAAGCTGCTGACAGGCAGCACCGATTCGCTGAAGTTCTCGATGGCGAATGCGAAGAAGGACCTGGGGTATTACAACGACATGGCAGAGCAATCGTCTTCGAGCCATGGCATTGCGCAGGCTGTGGATGCTTTGCTGGCCCACGGGGTCGAGGTCTTCGGGCCGGATCGCATGGTCCTGGATCTGGTCGAAGCGCTGCGCTGACATTCTTCAGGGCGCGTGCGCAGGCCACCGGGTACTTCCCTGCGCGAATGTCCCCCGGGCTTCGCCCTCCTCCTTGATTTCGCTGCGGGAAGCACCCAGTGTCCTGCGCACGATGAGCGTGGCTGTGGTGCTGGCCGTTCGGGCGCTGCGGCGAAGTGCCAGTCCCAACCCGCCCGACCGCTTCAGTGTTGTTGGATGGCGGTAGCCAGTTCTGCGCGCACGGCGGCGAACACGGCCGCAGGATCTGGGGCACGCGATATGGGGCGGCCGATGACCACGTGCGTCGCGCCAGCCCCGATGGCCTGCGAGGGCGTCGCAGCCCGCGCGTGGTCATTCTTTTCATCGCCTGGGAGCTGCGTGCCTGGCGTCACGATCAGGGCATCGGGCGGCAGGATCTCGCGAAGCAGCCTCACCTCCAATGGCGACGCAACAACGCCATGGCAACCGGCCGCGGCGGCCAGACGGCCCAGCCGCGCGACCTGCTCTGGAACCGTCGAGGCGACGCCCACCTCTTCCAGGTCCTGGTCGCTCATGCTGGTGATGACCGTGAGCGCAAGCACCTTCAATTGAGGGAATTGGCTCGCGGCCTCGACGGCCGAGCGAAGCACGGCGGAACCGCCTGAGGCGTGCACCGTCACCATCGACGCACCCAGGTGTCCGGCTGCGGTGACCGCACCCGCCACCGAGCTGGGAATTTCCAGCAGCTTGAGATCCAGGAAAACGCTCTTCCCGGCATCAACGAGCTCGCGGACGACAGAAGGTCCTGCCGCTGTCAGCAGCTGCAGGCCGACCTTGTAGTGCGTGGTCGCTGCGCCCAGTTGCTTCACGAGGTCCGCCGCCAATGCGGCGGCAGGGAAGTCGAGCGACACGATGATGCGGCTGTCCGTACTCATTGGCTTGTCCTCCATGCCGACGCCCTGCGCTCGGAGGGAACTCAACCCTCCGAACGCTCCACGACCACCTCGCTGATCTGCACCACGGGTTGAATGTCCGTGTAGTTGGCGATGTCGCCCCGGATCTCCTCCTGGTGCTGGGCAGAGGCCGCCCGGTAAGCGTCGACGGAAGTGCAGACGAAGTCGCACTTGGCGATGTACGCAGGGTCGGTGCCCGCACCACGCCCCGAGATGCCCTTGTCCACCATGTAGTACAGGCACGCAGCGCCGAGCAGTCGTTTCATCATGGGCATGTGCCTCTCGCGGTAGTACGCGTGATCGAACCGCGCGCCTGCGGCGTAGGGGTACATGACACTGACCTTGATCATCGAGATTTCTCCTGGGGTTGCACGCTGGTTGATCGCCTCAAGCGGGGAATCGCGCGCCCGACGCTTCCAAGGGCAGGCGCAGCCCGTTCGTGAGGTAGCTGACGGTGCGATAGAAGCCGGCCAGCATCAGCAGCTCGATGATGGCTTCTTCGCTGAAGTACCTTCGCAACGCGTCCCACAGGCCATCGTCGATGTCGGCGTGCGCGTGCAAGGCGTCGCACAGGCGCAGAAGCACCTGGTCCTCGGCCGACCAGCAGGCGTCGTTCGCCGAAGCCGTGACACTCGCCTGAACCTGCTCTGGCGTCAGGCCGGCGAGCCTCGAGAAGACCGTGACGTGGATGCCCCATTCGTATTCGGACTTGCACAATGCCGTGGTGCGGTGAATCACGATCTCGCGCTGTCGGACGCTCAAGTGGCCTTTGTCCAGCAACCCGCCGGCAAAGAACTTCTGAAACAGACGCGGGTCGCGTGCCAAGGTCGTGAACAGTCGCAAGGGGGGCTGTCCCTTCATCACCCTGTCGAGTGACCTGGAAATGTCTTCACCGAATGGTGGCGTTGCTGGCTCGATGCGTGCGGGCATGCAGACTCCTGATTCAAGGGCCACGCCATCGTAGGTCCGCTGCTGTATAAAGTAAAGCATGACGACACCTCGCATCGGCCACCCAGTTCGCGGCTCCACCACCGGCCGCCCCCTCATGGTCGCGCTGGACCTGCTGGGCCGGCGCACGGCGCTGCGCGTGCTCTGGGAACTTCGGGAGGGCTCGCTGACCTTCAGGGCCCTGCAGGACGCGTGCGAGACGAACACCCGGTTGCTCAACACGCGGCTCACCGAACTGAGGGAAGTCGACCTGGTCGAACATGCCGAGGGTGGCTATCGACTGACGGACGAAGGGCGGCGGCTTTCGAAGGCGCTGAAGCCGTTGTCAGCCTGGGCGGACCAGTGGGGGCGCGGAAAGCGATGAGAAGCGGAGCATCCGCGGCGAATGGCTCCGCCTATGATCAGAAACGTTTTTGTGGAGGAGCCCGTGACCGGCATGTTCGCGCTGCCCAGCCTGTCTCGCAGGTCGTGCGGGACACATCGCGTCAGTGCCTTGGAAAACCTATGAGAAAAATCTTTCCTCTCTGCACCCTCGTGTTGCTGTCCGCCCTCTCGGGTCAGGCCCTCGCCGGTGCCAACACGGCGCGACTGAACTGCACCGGAAGTCACGCGGGGCAGGCACTCACCTTGGTGGGTGATGTGCCCGCCTCCATCGTGGAGGTCGATCTGAAGCTCTCCTATGGCGGGAAAACCATGCGCCTGGTTTCGCCCCAGGCGGAAACCTCCGAGTCCACCGATTTCCGCCATGGCGTCTTCAGGTTGGAAGCTGCGCTGTCCGGTTCGAACAAGCTCCAGCTTCAAGCCAAGCCCAAGAGCATCAAGTACAAAGGCAGCATGGGTGCCGGCAAACTCAACGCCAGCTTTGGCGCCATCCTCAAGAATGCGCCTGAGCCCTTTCAATCCGCGCTGAAAGGGGCTGAGCTCACTTGCATCTATGCATACGAAGTTTGAGCGAGGGCCCACAAATCGTTCAAGCAGGCAGACAGCCGCCGCGCGTTCAACCGCGAGCGCCTCGGCGAACCGCGATGCCTGCGATGGAATGGCCTCCATCTGCGGCCACGACCCGAGGCTGAACCCTTGTTTCTTGCTCGCCCGATGAAGCGGCTGCGTCTCTTTGCCGCCCTGCTGTGGCTCGGCATCGCCCTCGGTCCGGCCCGCGCAGCGCCACCGACCTACCAAGAGCTGTACGCCAACCCGGAACGCGCGTTGCCGATGCAGCCGACCTGGCAACTGCAGCCAGTGGATGCACAAGCGCCACCATGGGAAGACATCTTCACCTTCACCATCGGCATCGCCCCCAACCTGATCGAACGGGCGCGTTGGTTGAGCCTGAATCCGGGCAAGCACAGCGAGCGCGCCCCCGCATTGTTCGACGCCCTCGACGGGCGCGTGCTTTTCCTTTCGCCGGCGGCGCGCAGCTTCTGCGATGGCCGCTGGCAGGTCGTGCGGCAGGAATACATCTCCGTCAATCCCGCACTGCAGCCGCTGCACCGGGTGTGGCTGGTGGAGCGAAAGCCCGGCGGCGGGCTGCGGACCACCACGGCCAACGGGCGCATCGATGCGCAAGGCCAGTGGGCCGTTCCGCCCGTGAGCTGCGATGGCAAGGACACGATCTCCGCCGACTCCCCCGCGGCCCTCTCTTACCTGATGCCCGAAGGATCCAGGCCCGTGCCTTCCGAGCTGCAGGTGGACACGGTGTTCGCACAGCCTGGCTTGCGCGATGCACGGGGACAGTGGCGCCCCCCTGCCCCGCCGCGGGACATCACCACTGCACGGTGGATGGACTACAAGCGGCAGATGGTGACGCCTGGCTCCACCGGCTCGGGCCTGATCGACGCGCGCGGACGCATGGTGATTCCGTTCATCTTCGGCGAGCGGCCCGACGCCACAGCCCAGCGGCGCATCCAGCTGTGCACCGCCACCGGGCTGGATCTGCAGCGCAACGCCGGCACGCCGCAGGTGTGTCGCTGGCAACGACTGCATGGCAGCAGCAATGCCGGCGCCGCGCTGCGGCCGGTCAAGGACGCGGCCACCGGCCGATGGGGCTACCAGAACGCGCGGGGCCAATGGGCGATCGCGCCGCAGTTCGAATCCGCGCGCCGGTTCCGTCATGGCTACGCCGTCGTCTCGGGCGCGTTCCCCCAGGACTGGCGGCCGCCCGGGTGGCAGGACGAACGGCCGATCATCCGGCAGTTCCACCGCGTGGGCCGCCATTGGGTGGTCGACGCCCTGGTGCGCAACGCGTCCACGGGCGGCGCGTGGGAATTACGCTATGGCCTGATGAACGATGCAGGGCAATGGCTTGCCGCCGTGCCGCAGCCCGCGCTGCACGTCACCGTGCTGGTTCCGCCCGGTGGCCGCAGCGGCCACTATGCCGAGATGCTGGCCAGCCACTTGCCCACCCTGCTGGGACGCAGCGTGCAGGTCGATCACGTGCCGACAGCCACCGAGGCCGACTATCGCCGGCTGATGACGGAGGGCGGCAACGAGAAGGTCCTGCTCGCGGCACTGCGGCTGCCGCGCGGAGGCATCGAGGGCGTGCACCAGGCCGCGCCGATCGATGCGCTGATGCATTCCCTTCGCCCCGTCACGCTGCTGGCATCGGAGCCTCTGGTGCTGGCCATCGACAGCACGAAGGCCGACACGCTGGGCATCCGCAGCACGGACGACCTGCTGGCCTACGCACGGGCCCACCCGGGCAGCCTGCGCATCGGCACGGGCGACGACGGCTGGACGGGCCACCTCGCCTTCGGCCAGTTCCGCGCAGCGAGCGGCGTCGACGTGCAGCGCGTGGTCTTCAAGGGCATGTACCCCGACTCGGACGTCATCACCAAGGAACATGCGGTGGACCTGCTGTTCGCGCCCGTGAACGGCGTGGCGGTCGCCGTGCGGCGCGGCCAGTTGCGTGTGCTGGGCACCACCGCCGACCCGGCGCACCCGCAAAGCTTCGAGGGCGTGCCGTGGCCGACGCTGGGCTCGAGCGCGCCCTTGGCCGGCTACACGACCTACGATCACTTCAGCCTCTGGGCGCCCGCGAATTCGGAGGCCGCGTCCAATCGCACCCTGCAGGAAGCCGTGGCCCAGGTGCTTGCCACGCCCGAGGTGCGCAAGCAGCTGCAGGACCTTCGCGTGGTCGGCGGCGGCGGTTCGCCAGAGAGCCTGCTGGCGCTGGAAGACGAAGAGCGCGAACGCTGGATGCGTGCGCTTTCATCACCGGCGCGTTGAGGGCGTTGAGGGCGCTGTCCCGCACCATCACTCGAACCGTATCTCGGCCACGGTCGGCGCATTCGGCTCCCTGGTCCTGGCATTCGCAATGGCACCGTCTTTTTCGTTCCTGAACCAGTAGCGGCACCCGGTTCGAGAAATCATCGTCACGCACATCGAGCCGTCGGCGTTGAGAACCCATTTGCCCGACGCCTTGCCCGGTCCGCTCTGGTTGACAAAGTCGACGCGGCCATCCGAGTAGAACTGCCAGCGCGAGACCATGCCGGTCGACAGATTGCTCGAGACGATGGGTTTGCCGATCAAGGTGCTCTCGACCTCGGCTTTGCTCAGGAACACGCGGCCATGGATGGGTGCGGGCTCCTCGGAGATGGCCGGCACGACGGCGATGCACAGCAGCGCGCGGATGGCGTAACGGGTGAACATGACATGCCCCTCTGACGTCGCGCAGTCGGCATGCGTTCAGCCGAGCGCGTGCGTCCAAGCGCCTGGTTGGCCTGTCGGTAACGCCCGAGGGCGTTACATGGCATTAACTAAAAAGCGCTACTTTTCTGCGCGCCAGATCCAGCCGGCGTACGCGAACGAGGCCTGCTTCTTCCTGCGCGCCACGGCCACGCCGGGAGGCGGTGGCCCGAGGTCGAGACGAGGAAGGCGGCGTTCTTTTTCTGCGACAACACGGCTTGTGCTCCGAGGGCCCCTCGGCAAGGTGGCCGAAGGGCGTTGTGGGTGGCCTACGCAAACTCCGTGGCAACGGCGCCGGCGACGGCGGAAGAGCACTGTGAAGGCAACTGTGCAATGGCTTGTATGGCACTGTGTCGTGCGTACGGTGCCTGTAAACGGCCTGTCGATTTCGCGCGCCCGTTTCGCCTGCCGGCTGTCGCGGATCACAGGCCCTACTTGCGTGCGAAGCGCGCCGGCCCCTGCACCGTCCAGCCACCGCCGGCCTGATCGAGGTCGCGAAGGCACTGCGTGAGCCCGTCGTCCAGGTCGAGGGTGACGCCGAGCCGCCAATGCCCGGTGGCACCGCGCTCCACCTGCAGCACGGCGAAGCCGTTGCCGGTGCCCACGGCCGCCGTGACCATGGTGGCGCCGAAGGCACCCGGCACGGCGCCGAGCTCGACCTGGCCGTCGAGCCAGAACGCGTCGGGCCGCGCATTGACGAAGGTCCAGGGTGCATACAGGCCCGAGGACACGACCGAGATCACCTCCACCGGTCCGCCCGCCGCCTGCAGCCAGAGGCTCGACACGCTCGACATGTGGCGGTCGCCCGACAGCACCACCACGTGGCGCGCGGTGGTGTCGCGCAGCAGTTCGAGCAGCGCGCGCTGCGAGGCCGGGTAGCCGCTCCAGTCGTCCATCCCCAGGCGTTGTGCCGGGTCGCCGAAGACGGCCGCGCGCGGCATCGGGAACAGCGCCACCGGCGACACGATGAACTTGGGCAGTTCGGCGGGCGCAGCCTCGAGCCACTTCTTCAGGTCGCCCATGCCGGCCCCGGCCCGGATCGCCGCCTGGTCCAGCGGCGTGGCTTGCGCGTCCGTGCGCAGCGCCCGCCGCTGCCGCGTGCTGCGCGTGTCGAGCATGTAGAACGGAAAGCCGGCCGGCGCCATGCGGTAGTCGAAGGGACGCGGGTCGCGCTGCGGGCCGATGCCCCGCACCAGCTTGTGCTGCTGCGCGACGTAGCCGTCGAGCGCGGCGCGCACGGCCGGCGTTCCACAGGGGTCGGGGCCCGGCTCCCAGTCGTCCATCACCTCGTGGTCGTCGAGCAGCGGACAGGTCGGCAGCGAGGCCATCACCTGGCGCAGCGCCTCCAGCCTGAAGGTGAGCGCATAGGCCTGGCCGACGTCGTCGCCGCCGGCCGGCACGAAGAGCCCCGCGGTCTGGTCGACATACACCTGGTCGCCGGCCAGCACCAGCAGTTGCGGCTTGTGCGGCGGCGCGAGCACCTCGAGCCGCTGCGCGAGCCGCCGGTACGACGCCTGTGCGGGCACCCGGTCGACCAGGCCCGGCACGTACTGGCAACTGGCGAGCACGAAGCACAGCGAGGCCTGCGCGGGCTCGCCCTCGCGCTGCACGGCGCCGGTCCATGCGGGGTCGAGGCGCACCACGGCGCGCTCGCGCTGCGCGTCGGTGGCGGCGTCCAGCGTCTTCATCACCTGGTTGCGGATGGGCTCGATGGGTTCGTCCTGCGGCTGCGCGAACAGCCCGGCCGACAGCCTCCGGCCCAGCACCTCGAGGGGGCCGCGCGCCATGGGCAGGTCGTCGTGCGCCGTCAGCACCGCGAAGCCCTGGTAGTCGGCGAGCCGGTCGTCGAACAGGTCGATCTCCACCGCCTCCTGCAGGAGCTTTTCGCGCGTGGTCTCCAGGCCCACCATCCATTCGAAGTCGAAGCACCAGCGCCCGTCGCGGCGCCACGCAGGCACGAAGACCACGGCGCGCGCCGACACATGCGCGGGCGGCGGACGCAGCGCCAACCGGCAATGCAGCCGGCCCGCGTTGTCCGCCGACCGGCTCGCAAGGCCGAGCCACGGGCCGGTCCACGGCAGGCTGGCCCGCCAGTCGGGCGGCACCGGATGGCCGCGGCCGGGCTTGTGGTCGAAGGCCTCGAGAAACCGCACGATGTGCGGGAACACGTCGGTGCAGGCCTTCTCGCCGATCAGCGTGTCCTGATGGCCGTAGTCGCCGAGCACCAGCAGCTGGTGCGGGGTACCTTCGCCGAGGAACAGGTCGCCCCCGGAAGGCTTCGAAGCGTCCGACGGCTCCGGCAGCTGCGGAGGTTCCCGCGGCAGGCCTTCGTCCTTGCCGAACACGCGCTTGAGCAGCCAGAAGCTCTCGTAGGAGCCGCGCCAGTCGAACACTGCGTTGCGCTGCCCGTGCAGCATGAACACCGGAAAGCCGAAGCGCTGGCCGACCTGCTCGAAGCCCACCGCGTGGCCCTGTCCGCCGGCGTCGGTCAGCACCTCTTCGCGGGCGTAGTTGCCGACCTGGGCGAGGCCGCGCACCTTCACGAAGCCGTAGATCGAATCGAGCGCATCGAGCGTGTCCTTGCCGATGTTGTGCAGCCGCATGGTCTGGCCGAAGATGGCGTCGGCCCGGTGCCGCACGGCCGCGAAGCCCGGCGCCTCGCGCAGGCGCTGCGCCTCCCCGTCGTCGTCGGGGTAGGGAAAGGTCGCCAGCAAGCCGTCGACGAGCAGGCGCTTCATGCGCGTGAGCGGGGGTCGCGTGTCGAACTCGTCGATGCCGATGAACTGCTGCAGGTAGCCCGCCACATAGCCCCGGAAGCGGTTGAAGGCCGTGGCGCGCAGCAGCGGTCCCACCTGCGACAGCACCACCGCGCCGATGGACGCATGCAGCCCCGGCAGCCGCAGCACCGCCACGCTGAACATGGCGGCGCCGATGCAATGCGCCACCACGTCGACCTGGACGGGCGCCGCTTCGTCGGGTGTCGCATATGCCGCCTGCACGGTGCGCAGGGCGTCCGGAATGTCGGTCTCGGCCACCTCGTCGAACGACCAGTAGCGCCGAGGCCGGTTCGGGAAGCCGATGCTGGTGCGCAGGTCGAGCACCCAGACCTCGCGCCCGGCCGCGAGCAGGCTGTGCACCAGGTTGCCGGGGATGCTCCTGTGCGCGAAGGTGGAACCGCTCGCGCCGTAGCCGTGGATCAGCATCACGGGCCGCGTGCCCGCGCGGCGCACCGGCGGGTGGTAGCGCGACAGCAGCCGCGGCGGCGCGCTGCCCGGGCCCGCCGCGGTGACGAGCTCGACCGGCTCGGGCCGCACGCCGTACACCTCGCCCGGCAGGCGTTCCCAGTCGCGTTGCGGCGAGTCGGGTGGCGGCACGAAGTGCAACAGGTGAATGTGCAGCACGATGCGCAGCACCCACAGCGCCAACTCGGCCAGGTCCGCCAGCTGGTTGGGCATGTCCTGCTGGTGCTCGACGCGCAGCAGGGGTTGCAACGTCTCGACGAAGTAAGAAGGGTCCAGCACCAGCCGGCCCAGCGACTTCGGCGCATCGGGGCCGAGCTGATGCAGGTCGCCCTCGCTCAGCTGCCGCCACGGGTTGCCGCCTTCGACGAACGCGATGCGCTTGGTGAGCCGCAGCCGGTCGCCTTCCTTGAGCGGCGCGCCGTGCGCGATGCGCGCCACCGTCCAGTCGTATTCGATGAGGCGCACCTGCCCCAGGTGCGAGCACAGCGCCAGCAGGTCGGCCATGGCGAGGCCCTCGAAGACGGCATCGTCCTCATCGATCGCTCCGCCGGCCGATGCGGCGCGCGCGTCCAGCAGGCTTTGCACCAGCGCCAGCAGCTTCTTGCGGGCCAGTCCGTGGCTGCGCAGGATGCGTTCGATGCTGTCGCTCTTCTCGCGCACGAGCATCGATGCGGTGCCGGTGCAATGCGCGACGGGCGCGTCGTCGCCCTTGCCGAAGCGCAGGACCACCACCGGCTGGGACAGCACGCGCGGCGTCGCGCGCAGGGTCGGCACGTCGAACGGCTCGAATTCGACTTCGGCGCTCAGCGCGAAGGCCTGGCCGTCGATGTGCACGCGGCCCGTCATGCGCTCGCGCAGCGAGACGCGCGTGGGCGCGGGCGCGCGGGGACGGGTCAGGTCGCGGCGCAACGGGCGCTGCGACGGCGGTGGCTGCGGCGAACCCGCCAGCGCCAGGCCCCAATCCTCGGCCAGCACGGGCACCGCGCGCTCGGCCAGCGCGGCGATGGTGAGCGAGGGGTTGATGCCGAGCGACACCGGTACGATCGAGCCATCAAGCACCGCCAGGCCCGGCAGCAGCGACGGCACAGCAGAAGCACCCGCAGCGCCGTCGTAGACGCGGCCCCAGCTGTCGACCACGCCGCGCTCGCACCGGTCGGCCATGCGGCAACCGCCCAGCGGGTGCACGGTCAGCACCGAGCCCACGCCCTCCAGCTGGCCGACCAGGTCGGCAAGGCTGCCGAACGGCGGAATCGGCTTCCACAGCGGGTTGGGCAGCACGCGCCCGCCGAGCCCGCCCGCGCCATCGTGGGCCGCATGCAGGGCGCGCATCTGCGCCTCGAACACGGGCAGCGCGGCCACCTTCGGCCACGCCACGCGCACCTGCGCGTCGGCCAGCACGGCGCCCTCGCCGCCATGACCGACGAAGCCGATCTGGCCGACCGCCCCGTCGTCGCCCATCATTCCGTAGACCGGCGTGCGGCGCAGCATGTCGTCGTCCACGGCCAGCGGATCGCGCCCTTCATCCGGCGTGTGCAGGTCGAGGTCCATGTGCGCGAGCGCCTGCAGCGCGTCGGTGGTGGTCACCACCTCGGCCAGCAGGCGGCGCAGCGGCGCGGGAATGGCGAACTCCTCGATCACCAGCGGGCGCTCGCCCTGCGTCGCGCAGGTGCGCAGCAACCCGGTGATGGTCGGCCCGATGCCGCGCTGTGCCGGCGCCTCGCCTTCGGGCGCGCTGGACAGCGCTTCGTCGTTCTGCGCGGCCGCCACCGCGATCATGTCGCCGTTGGCCGAGAAGCCGCGGCCCACAGCCTGCGAGACGGGCAGGCCCGGGCCTCTGGAGCGCAGCAGCAGCTCGGTGGAGCCCAGCGTGCCGGCGGCCACCACCACCCGCCGCGCGCGCACCACGTAGGGCCGGGCGTTGTCGGTGCGTGCCTTGCGCCGGTCCGTGAAGAAGAACTCGACCGCATAGCCGTCCCCTCCCGGCAGGGCCGCGATGCGGTGCGCGGTGCCGCCGGTGAACAGGCGCGCGCCCCGTGCATGGGCCAGCGCGAGGTAGTTGGTGTCCAGCGATTTCTTGGCGCGGTGGTTGCAGCCGCTCACGCAATCACCGCAGCGCAGGCAGCGGTGCATCGCCACCTGGGCCGGCGTGCGCGTGCCGTCGGCGAAGGCGATGGCCACATGGGCCTTGCCGCCCGCCGCATGCAGCCGCGCGCCGGCCTTCAGCAGGGAGTCGAGCTTCGACACGCTCTCGGGGATCTGCTCCAGCGCCAGCATGGCCTCGGCCTTGCCGTAGCCCTGCGCGAGCGCGGCAAGGTCGAGGCCCCCGGGCCAGGCACCGCCCTCGAAGGCATCGGGCGTGGCGCGCTCCATCACCGCCGCATTGATGAGCGACCCACCGCCCAGCCCGCTGCCGAGCAGCGCGTTCACTTCGCCGCCCAGGCGCAGATCGAACAGCCCCGAGGCGTTGCCGCGCGCGGGCCGGCCGTCCTGCATGCTGAAGCGCACATGCCCCGGCAGCTCGGCGAAGGTGGCCGGAAATTCGCCCGGCAGGTATTCGCTGCCGCGCTCCAGCACGTAGACCTTGATCGGCACGGTGCCCGGTGCGATGCCGGGCGCTGCATCCAGCGACAACGCGCCCGCCAGCCGTGCCGCCGCCACCGCGCCGCCGTAGCCGCTGCCGATGACCAGCACATCGCAGTGCAGCGCGTCGGGCGGCGCCGCGGCGATCTCGCGCACCAGCACCTCGGCGCCCTGCGAGAGCAGGCGGTCGCCGGGGACATCGTCATCGTCGCGGCCACCGTCGTTCATATTCGGCTCCTCGCAGGATGGTCGCGGTTTCAGGAATGCTCGATGGCTGCGGCCAGCGCGCGGCCGAGCGTCTGGTCGTCGACAGGTTTGCGCAGCAGCGGCAGCGCCTGACGCCGCGCCGCTTCGACCACCGCCGGGTCGGTGTCGGCCGTGACCATGACGATGGGCAGCGCCGGCTGTGCGGAGCGCTGCGCGCGCAGGCGCCCGACGGCATCGAAGCCCGAGACGCCGCCGCCGAGCCGGCAGTCGAGCACCACCGCATCGGGCTCGTCGACCTGCGCCAGGGCCTCATCGAGCGTGGCGGCGGACAGCACGCGGCAGCCCATCGCGCCCAGCGCGTTGAGGTAGGCGCCGCGCACCATCGGGTCGTCCTCCAGCACCAGCACGCAGCGCCCGGCCAGGCTCCACGTCGCGCCGGCGCCGTCACCCTCTGAGCCATCGGCACCGACAGGCGCGGCGCGCGGCAGCCGCAGGCGAAAGCAGGCGCCCGCGCCGAGGCGGGACTCGAGCTCGACCGGCACGCCCAGCAGCTCGGCCATCCGCCGCACGATGCCCAGGCCCAGGCCATGCCCCGCGGCAGGCGTGGCGCCGGAGCCCGCCGAGTGGAGCTGGACCAGGTCCTCGAACACGAGCCGGTGGTTCTCGGGTGCGATGCCGGGGCCGCTGTCCTGCACGGTCAGCTCGACCCCGGCGTCCGATGCGTCCAATGGGTCCTGCGTACGGACCCGCACCTCGACCTGCCCGCCCGCGGGCGAGAACTTGATCGCGTTGTCCACGAGGTTGGCCAGCATGCGGCGCAGCAGGTCGGGGTCGGTGCGCACCGCCAGGCCGGGCGGACAGTCGGTGTGCAGCGCGACCCGGCGCGCCGCCGCCGCGGCGCCGAAGCTGGCCATCACGGCGGTCAACAGCCGGTCGATCTGCACGCGCTGCGGCTGGGCCACCACCACGCCGGCGTCGAGTTTCGAGACGTCGAGCAGCGCGTCGAGCATGGCGCGCAGTTGCTCCAGGCTGCTGTCGACCACCTCGACGATCGCGCGCGCATCGGGCGCCATCGCCACGTGGCGCAGCGCCCCCACGTTGAGCGCCATCGCCTGCAAGGGTTGGCGCAGGTCGTGGCTGGCGCCGGCCAGAAAGCGGCTCTTGTCGTTGTTGGCGCGCACCGCCTGGTCGCGCGCGATGGCCAGCTGCGCGCGCTCGAACTCCAGCGAGGTGGCCAGCGCCTGGTTCTCGGCGCGGATGCCGAACGACTCCTCGAAGGTCTGCAGGTTGCGCCGGGCAAAGCGCGTCTGCACGCCGAAGAACATCAGCACCAGCGCGGCCACGCCCCCGCCGAGCCAGCCGCCGGCCACCAGCCACATGGCGGCCGTGGGCACGAAGAGCAGCCCTGCGTAAGCCAGGAAGGCGGGCATCACGGTCGCGCTGGTGGACACGGCGCCCGCGCCCCAGGACACCAGGATCATCGTGAGGACCGCGTCCAGCGTCGGGTCGAGCCGGGCCATGAACAGCGCCGCGGAGCCGTTGCAGGCGCCGATCAGCACGTTCCAACGCACGGTGGCGCGCAGCCGCGCGGCGATGGGGCGGGCACGGTCTGCGGCCATGCGCGCGAGCGCGGCGGCGCGCCACTCGCGGCTGGCGATCACCGCCGCGAACCAGCCGAGCACCCAGGGCGTCGGCACGTCGCGCCAGACGATGGCCGCGACGACGACGGCGGTGAGCAGGATCTGCCAGCGCAACCCCACGGCCTGCTCGGCGACCACCTGCAGGCGCCGCTCGTCCAGATCGTCCAGCGCGGCCGGCATGCTCACGCAGCCTCGAGCGCCCATGCCGCCTGCGCGTCGAAGACGCGGCACATGGCATCGGTGCGGTTGCGCGCGCCCAGCGCCCGGTAGACCATCGACAGGTGCACCTTCACGGTGCCCTCGGCAATAAGCAGCTGACGCGCGATCAGCTTGACCGGCATGCCCCGCATCGCCAGCGCCAGCACCTCGCGCTGGCGCGGCGACAGCTCGACGCGCAGGAAGCCGGCGAGGTCTTCGCGCGGCAGCTCGTCGGGGTCGCGCGCGCGGGTCACGTCGTCGGCCAGCACGAACTCGGCCGGCAGGTAGATCTTGTGGCGCAGCACCACGCGCAGGGCGGCCTCCATGTCCTCGAGCCGGTACGACTTGGGAATGAAGCCGGCCGCGCCGGCCTCGATGACCTCGCGCACGCGCTGCGGCGAGCTTTCCGCCGACTGCATGCACACGGGCGTGGCCTCGAAATGCGCCTTCACGGCCTTGAGCGCCGCCAGCCCGGAGAGCTGGGGCAGGTGGTAGTCGAGCAGCAGCAGGTCGATGCCGGCGGGGTCGCGCTGGCAGGCCTGTTCGGCGTCGCGCACGGCGTCGAAATGGAAGGGGCGGCCGGGTTCGATCTCGGCGGCCATGCGCTCCAGCAGCAGGCGCGTGCCGTTCCAGACGATCTCGTGGTCATCGACCAGCAGAACCTTCATACAGGCCTCTCGTCTACGGTGACCCTCCCCGTCCTGAATGCAGATTAGCGCAAAGCCCCCCAAGAAGCGAGCGTGCGCACCTACACCAAAGGCCTAGTCGAATGGCCACGCCGGGGACTAGGCGCTGCGCGCAATGGTTGCGGCGGGCGCCGCGCGGAAAACTGGCTGCATCGATCGCCACTTCGCATCCGATGCACCGAGGTCCGCCATGAACACCCCCCAATCTCTTGCCGCGCTGCGTGCCGCATGGGAGCCCCTTGCGTGCCGCTTGTGCATCCTGGCGCTGCAGCATGCGGCGCTCGCCCGCTGGCTCTGCGCCACGGCCATGCTCGCCGTCTCGCTGCTGGCGGGCTGCGCCGCATTGCCCGGCGAGGTACCCCGTGTCGCGTCGCACGCGCGCACCGACCTCGGGGACAGCCCCCTGGCGCGCATCGCCGCCGCGTCGCTGCCGGCTGCGGACAGCGCGATGTCCGCGATGCCCGATGTATCCGGCGTGCGCCTGCTGCCCGGCGGCGATCAGGCCTTCGACGCACGCATCGCACTCGCGCAGGCCGCACGGCACACCGTCGACGCGCAGTACTACGTGGTGGCCCCAGACAGCGCGGGGCGGCAGTTCCTGCGCGAGCTGCGCGACGCGGCGCAGCGCGGCGTGCGCGTGCGCCTGCTGGTCGACGACCTGTACACGGGCGGAGACGACGAGATGCTGGCCGGGCTGGCCGCGCACGCCAACGTGGAAGTGCGCGTCTTCAACCCGCTGCCGGTGCGCAGCGGTGGCCTGCGCACGCGCGTGCTGCTGTCGCTGCACGAGATCGGCCGCGTGAACCGGCGCATGCACAACAAGCTCTTCATTGCCGACAACAGCTTCGCCATCACCGGCGGACGCAACATCGCCGACGAGTACTTCGGACGCAGCAAGCCGGCGAACTTCATCGACATGGACGCGCTGGTGGCTGGGCCGGCGGTGCGCGCGCTGTCGGCGAGCTTCGACGCCTTCTGGAACGGACCGTTGTCCTATCCCTTCGAAGCCATCGCGGCCGAAAGCGCCCCGGCAGCGGCTCCTGCGCGCGAACGCTTCGCCGCGCTGGTGCGCGACCTCGCGCGCTTCATGCCTGCTGCCGACGAACCCGATGCGCTGGGACGCGGCCCGGTCGGTGTGCAGCTGGCGCAGGGGCGCGTCGCGCTGGTGCCTGCGCAGGTGCGCGTGGTTGCGGACGCGGCGGTGCCAGGCCGTTTCGCTGATGATGCCGGCGGCAACGTCGAAGAAGCCGCAGCGCCCCAAGGCCGCGAGGGCGCGGTCATGGCCGCGAACCTTGACCTCTTCCGGACCGCGCGCTCGGAGGTGCTTGTCGTTTCGCCCTACTTCGTGCCCATGCCCCGCATGATCGAGGCCCTGAGCCATGCGAGCCGCGAGGGCGCGCGCGTGTCGCTGATGACCAATTCGCTCGCCACCACCGACGAACCGCTGGTGCACTATGGCTACGCGCGCTACCGCAGCGCGCTCTTGCAGATGGGCGCCATGCTGTATGAGCTGATGCCGGCCAGCGAAGCGCATCCCGCCTGGAGCGACACCGAAAGCAGCCGCGGCTCGCTTGGGCGCCTGCACGCCAAGCTCGCGGTGGTCGACCGGCGATGGTTCTACGTGGGCTCGATGAACATGGACCGGCGCTCGGCGCACTGCAACACCGAACTGGGCCTGATCGTCGACAGCCCCGCGCTGGCCGGCGAGCTGGCCGACCTGATCCAGCGCGTGCGCATGCCCGCGAGCTTCACCGTGAGCGAGGTACCTCTGCGAGGCGGCTTGCAATGGAGCTTCCTGCGCGACGGACGTCGCTGGGTGCTTAACCGGGAGCCCGAATCGAACTGGGCCCAGCGACTGCGCTGGTCCGTGCTGTCGCTGGTGGTGGACGAAGATTTTCTGTAACCCGGCTTACGCAAACTGCCACATGACGCTCTTCGAAAGACCGGCACTTCCGTGCAAGAAATAGATCACTGCACGCGTGGCCCAGGACTACCATTCCATCGTTCACGTGCGGTTCGGCACGAGACTGCCGCGGACTGTTTGCTCACTCGTGTCGCAAGGAGAGTCGCGATGGCAAGCCCGATGAACGTCAACAAGCTTCAGACGAAATCCCATGACGAACCGGATGAGGTTCGGGAGCCCGAGAAGACCCGGGTCGAAGTGGTCCGCCTCGAGGGCTACACGCTCGGACGCTTCAAGTTCGAGCCCGGGTGGCGCTGGTCGAAGTGCATCAAGCCGGTCGTGGGCACGGACAGTTGCCAGGTGGCTCACGTCGGGTATGCGGTGTCCGGCCGGATCACCGTGCAAATGAATGACGGCTCGCAGACCGTCATCGAGGAAGGCATGTCGTACACCATTCCGCCGGGCCACGACGCATGGGTCGAAGGCAACGCTCCGTTCGTCGGCCTGGAGATGATGAGCGCAGAGGAATTCGCAAAGCCCCAAAGCTGAGCCGGGGTAGAGGCCTCGGGAAGATACTTCTTCGGGATGGTCGAACGGGGCGTGGCACCCGCGACCGTCCGGCTCACGCGCCCGGGTCTGCGGATTGCCTGGGCGGCGAGCCGGACGCCGGGGGCGTTTCAGCCCTTTCGCATGGTGATCGCATGAAAAGGGCAAGTCACTGCGCAATCGCTGCAGCCCGTGCACCGATCCGCGTCCTGAAGCGTCGACAACTTCTTCCATTGCTCGACTTCGAGACTGAGAAGGTGAAGGTCGCACGCGGCGACGCACCAGCCGCAGCCCGTGCAACGCGCGGCGTCGACAACGGGCAGCCAACCGGGTCGGTGCGGGCGGCGAGGCTGATGTACGTCCATCTGTGATTCCAACGAGCCGTATCGGTTCGGAAGGTAGCATGCTGCTGGCTCCAGTCGGCCAATAGCAGACTTCCACCTCGTCCCCTCAATTTCGAACGTCATGAGTAATGCGTGAATTCATCATCGACTGCAGTGAGTTCAACGACGAAGCAGATTTTTGGGCAGCCTACCTGTCGACGACACAACCGGAGGGTGCACAACTCTTTGGCCGCAATTTCGACGCGCTCTGGGATGCACTGAGCGCGGGGGGACCAGGTTGGCCTGGGGAGTGCGTGCTCCGCTTTGTGAACACCGACGTCCTGCGCCGTTGGCAGGACGGCAATTTCTATCGCACGCTGCAAAAAATTGCGCTCGATTCGAAGACCATCGCCATCCATATGGACTAGATTTCAGAGTGCCGCGAAGCATGACGCGTCGCGGCCAGAACCCGACGCTCACAATCCGGCTCCAGTTCGTTCCCCAGCAGTCATACGATCAAGCCCAATATATGCCCGGTGCGAAGGTGATAGTTCAGTTCGTTGCCGCGGAAGTTAGCGGTCGAACGATGCCCGCGTACTTGACCCGAAAGTACAGACCTCATTTTCGCGTCGGTAGTGGAGAGTACTTGGGGATGGTCTTTTCGGGCGATGAATCCAGCGAGCCGATTCAGCCCGGAATTTGTACAGATGCTGAGGTCGCGTTCATCTATGCACCCAATGTCGACTACGGGGATCTGGTCGTTGGATCACAATTTCAGATCTTAGAAGGTGCAAGGATTGTCGGAATCGGCGTAGTCAGTGAGTTGGTTCCTTGAAGGTCCCATCGCGGCCACAACCAGTCGTTCACTACGGCTCTTCAATCTGAGATGTAGTGGGTGAAAGTGAGACCGCATGATTTCGAACTATGAAGAGGAGGGGAAGATGAGCGCGATTCCTGGCTGGTCATTGCTGAAGCGAATCTTGCTTGCCTTTTTTGTCGCTTTTGTCGTTTACCTGTTGATGCTTTTCGTTGTCGGGCTTGCGTCAATTCGCAACCTCTATCCGGACGATCCGACGATAAAGCTGCTCCTCCTTTGCCTGGGAACAAATGGAATTTCTTCTTGCAGTGGAGTTCTTGCAGGCTCAGCCCGGCTCTTTGACCAGCGATTGAAGGTGGCAGTGATCATCGGTGCTGTTCTGTTGGCCTATGACGTAATCAGCGTCATCGCATTGGCGGCGACCGGACGTTTGTCGCTCGACACTTCGTCTGACGCCATTTGGTTCTCGGTAGCTTGGGCTTCTGGCATCGCTGTCGCGATACTGGTGCGTGCTTACCGACCTTCGATCGTCGTTGACCGCGTTGGAGCTGGTCAGCAGTCATAGCTTGCTCCTGGCCACGTCCAGTCGCTCGCAACTCGACTCAAAATTCGAAAACGCGGCCGGATATATGAAGGGAAAGTATTCCCCCAGCACGAAGCTCGATCTCGCACTCGGCTTCATCGACGGCATTCTTGGGCTTGGCCTCCTTTCAGGAGCTGCCTTGGCGGCGATCATTGGGCAGGTCGTCCTAGGGGCCGTCTTGATCGTCCTCGCTGTTGGCATATTTTTGAGGTTCAAGCGTCGACGAGTTCGCAAGTCATGACGGTCGGCCTCGGCCAGAAGCGGCCGCTCGAAATAATGCTGACCGTTCGCTTTTAGTGAAGGATTCGCGTTGTTTGGACTGATAAAGAAGAAGCCTCCATTCGTTCGTCTGGACGCCGTTGACCATCCAATTTTGGGTCGACTTGAGTCAAGCGAGAAAGTCTCAGGCGTTCTGGGAGGCGCAGTCACGGTGGGCGGCATGACAATTGACATCAGCGTCGCTCCGGATGGAGACCCAATGGAAGCCGCGCTCGCTTTAGCGGCGGATGCAGTCTCTATGCTTGCGGAACTTGATGTTCGCTGCAGAGCACTTGTCGCTGCTGATTTCTTGACGTCATACAACAGTGAGTGGCGGTTTGGCGCGGTTCTAAAGGCCGATGGCAGAACCGAGGAGTTCGAGAAGCCGCTCCTCACCGAGGCGCAATTTGTCTCAGCGCTCACCCCAGTGGCGCTTGATGTAACGGGTGCCAAGTTGCTTTCTCTCTCCTACACGGCCGGAGAGATGTTCTGGGGACATTGGGTCTGCATCACCTCGTTCGACGGCCTGACCTTGACCGACACGAACGTTGAACTGCAAGGCTGAGGGAAGGTCTGCTTTTCGTCGGGATGTACTTCCGCTTGGGGCCCTTCGCTGCGGAAGCCCGACCGGCTACAGTCGGCCAAGAGCGGCCCTCCGAGCCCAGATCAGAAGCATGAAGAAGTTCAGACACCATTCGTACTTTGCCAAGCCGCGCCAAGAACAGAAGCACCTGTTTCCGCACGTCTGTTTCTCGTGTCATAAGTCCTTCAAGAAGCCTATGCGAGCGCTCCCTAGGCTCTGCCCGCAGTGCCACGGCCCCATGGTAATGCTCAGTCGCAAGTTCTCAGCGCCCAGGATGAGCGACGTTGATCAGTGGTGCAAAGTCGAGTATCTCGTCAGCCATGGGTTCCGCTTTCAATCCATCCGCGAACAGCCCAGTGGGCTACTCGTGCAATATCCTGCGACTTTGGCCGATGCGAAACTCTTCGTCGAACGACACGCCAACCGGGTCCGGTAGCAGCCAAAAGCGGAAGTAGAAGAGCACTCATGACCAGCGAAGAACATATCGAGGGCTTAGAAGGCTGGTTCCAGCCTTGGAACGAGCACGATTTGGCGGCTCGACCGCTCTTAAAGATCGGTGGGACATACACCATCTACACGGGAAGTCTGACCGAAGGTGAGGTCGCAACTCTGGGCAGGCTGCTTCTTGGATTGCCGGGGGCACGGCCAGGCTCGATGGGCTTCTTCAGTGATTCTTCTGACGAGCCATGCTTAGAAGCGTCGTTTGAGCCATCCGGCATAACCATTGAGGGCCAGGCGTCGCCGGAGCAGTGGACTGCATGGGACATAGCGTTCAGAACCGCCGTCGAGAAAGCCAAGCTGCCGCGCTTCCCCGCGTAGAGGCATAGGTCAACTTGGGGCCGTGTGGTGCCGACCGCCAGTGGGCTACATTCAGCCATAAGCAGACCATCCAAATGACAGGCGTCCAATAGCATGATCACGAAAGAGGAAGCTCGACAGCTCGTTGCTGAATCTGTTTGCGGAAGGGTGGAGTGGCTCCCAGATGATGACGAGCTCATTCTTCTTGACGAGCAGACCCTTGAAAAGCCTTGGGGGTGGGTGTTCTTCTACACCTCAAAAAAATGGCACGAGACGCGTGACGTGCGCTACGCGATCGCAGGCAATGCCCCGATCCTTGTTGAAAGACGGACTAGCAAGCTCATCGCTACCGGAACCGCAATGCCTACTGAGCGCTACATCGGGAATTACGAGCGAACCGGCAGTCCACACGGCTAGCAGCCGGTCCCAAGGTGGTGCTTCGTGGTGCGGTTCAACCACGGTGTCGAATGGCCGCTTTCGGCGTGCGTGGCCGGCCGCTTTGGGCCCTGAGCCGACCTTGGCAGCGCTTCAAAGCCGACGTTTTCTCGAGAGCCAAAGAAATTCTTGAGCGGGCGAAGCATCCCCTGGTAAGGCTTCGCTGTTGGCGAACGGGCAAAAACGGCGGCGGGCATGAGACTTTAGTCCAATGCGCTCCCACCAGCGCGTGCTTAGGATCGCGCCGGTCTGCATCCATCAAGGCCCCCATGCGCTCGTCCCTTTCTCTTCATCGGCTTGCGCTGTCCAGTATCTGGAACGAGGCGCTGGCAGCGTCCGCCCTTGCCACCCATTGCTCACGCCGTCTCTGGACCTGCTGGCAAGGTCGGCGCTCGGCGGCCTCGGCCACGCTGCTGACGGCGACGCTGCTCGCCAGCTGCGGCGGTGGGGACCATCGCGGTTCAGCCACTGGGGCCGTACCTCCTTCGACTGTAGGCACTGCACCGACAGCGCCGCCCACTGCAACCTATGCCATCGGCGGCACGGTCAGCGGCTTGGCGGCACCCGGCCTCGTGCTGCAGAACAACGCGGGCGACGACCTGGCCATCGCGGCCGATGGCGCCTTCCGCTTCACCACGCCGGTGGCCAGCGGCGCGCGCTACCAGGTCACCGTCTTCGCCCAACCCGAGGGCCAGCTGTGCGCGGTGGTCAACGATCGGGGCCAGGCGGATGCGCCGGTGAGCGACGTCGCCGTGAGCTGCCAGGGCGTGGCGGTGCCCGTGCCGGCCAGCGCGCCGGCCGACCTGGCCGTGGGCTATGCAGCCCAGCGCTACGACTTCAGCTGGAGCCCGGTGGCAGGGGCAAGCTACTACCAACTGCAGGAAGACCCCGACGGCGCCGGTGCGGCGAATGCCAGCCAGGTCGGCGCCAACGTGGGCGTGACCACGCTGCAGTACACCGTGGCGCTGCACCTGCGCCTGAACGCCAGCTACACCGTGCGGGCGTGCAACGCGTCGGGCTGCGGGCCGGCCTCGGCCGCGCTCGTGCCCGACCCGGTCAAGGCCATCGGCCACGTCAAGGCGTCCAACGCCAGCGTTGACGACCTGTTCGGCATCAGCATGACCTTGTCAGGCGATGGCACCACGCTCGCAGTCGGCGCGCTCCGGGAGGACAGCAACGCCACCGGCATTGGAGGCGACCAGTCGAACGACAGCGCACAGGGGGCCGGCGCGGTGTACGTGTACACCCGCGTGAACGGCGCCTGGGTCCAGCAGGCCTATGTGAAAGCCTCGAACACCGATGCAGGGGACAACTTCGGAATGAGCGTGGCGCTCTCAGCCGATGGCGCGACGCTGGCGGTCGGTGCGCCCGCCGAGGACAGCGGCGCCTACGGCATCGATGCCGACCAAGCGGACAACAGCGCGACCGACACCGGCGCGGTGTACGTCTATACCCGTCGGAACGGCATCTGGGCCCAGCAAGCCTATGTGAAAGGCGCGAGGACGGCGGGCAGCCGCTTCGGCAGCAGCGTGGCGTTCTCTGCCGATGGCGCGACGCTGGCGGTCGGGGCGCCCTCTGAAGCAAGCGGCGCGACCAGCATTGACGGCGACCAGCTCAACAACAGTGCACCCTACGCAGGCGCGGCGTACCTGTACGCCCACCGCAACGGCACGTGGGTCCAGCAGGCCTACGTGAAGGCCTCGAACACCGATGCAGGGGCCAACTTCGGAATGAGCGTGGCGCTCTCAGCCGACGGCGCCACGCTGGCGGTCGGGGCGCCGTCCGAGGACAGCGGCACCTCGGGCGTCAAGGCCGGCGGGTACGCAGACCCGGACAACAGCACGTTCCCCGCAGGTGCGGTGTACGTGTACGCCCGCACGAACGGCACCTGGGCTCAGCAGGCCTATCTGAAGGCGTCCAACCCTGCCAGCGTGATTTTTGGCCTGAGCGTTGCCCTCTCGGCTGACGGCACCATGCTGGCGGTCGCGGCACCCGGCGAGGTCAGCAGCGTCACTGACATCGATGGCGACCAGGGGGGCACCCGCGTGCGTCCGGCTGGCACCGTGTATGTGTTCAGCCGTGCAGATGGCAGCTGGGCCCAGCAGGGCTACGTCAAGCCCCCGACCACGAGCGCCGATCGATGCTTCGGCATGGGCGGCGTGGCCCTGTCGGCGGATGGCGCCACGCTGGCGGTCGGGGAGAACTGCGCACGCGCCGGGTTCTTGAACCTCCGTCTCCCAGGTGCGGCGTACGTGTACACGCGCACGAGCGGGGCTTGGGCCCAACAGGCCCGCCTGGAGGGCCCGGACGCGAGCACTGGCAGTGCCGGGTTCGCCGTCTCCCTGGCGCTCTCGGCCGACGGCGGCACGCTGGCGGTCTCGCAGCCTGCAGAGCCCAATTCGGGCAATACCGCCGGCGGCAGCTACCCGGTTCATTTGTACTGAGAGCAAGAAGCAGAGCGCAGGCGTTGACGGACGGGTTGGCGCCTCGCCCCGCGCTTCTTCCTGCGCGCCGGCAAAAGACGCCGCGCGACGACAGCCCCGCGCCACCTGGTGGACGTGAACTCCGACAGCTGCGCACTGCGTTCTGGATGTTGTTGCATACCTATCGCGCCTGCGCAGCGCCACGGCGCCACGAACGCGACCTGTCGACATCTGCGACGAAGGACTGCGCAGCCATTGCTGCATGCGTGCAACGCCCCTGTTGCCCGCTTGCCGGGCGGCAGGGGCTCTTTTTTTTGAGCCTCAGCCGAACTGCTCGGCAAGCCCGACGATGATGCCCTCGGGCCCCCGGGTATAGGCGAGCCGGTAGGAGGTCTCGTACTGCATCTGGCCGATGAGTTCCGCGCCATGGGCTTGCATCCGCGCAACGACCGCATCGATGCCATCGACGGCAAACATGATGCGGCGAAGACCCAGGGTGTTCACTGGCGCATTCACGGGCCCGAACCGGACCGCATCCGGCGTGTGGAACTTGTCCAGTTCGATTCCCTGCCCATCGGGCGTTCGCAGCATGGCGAGGGTGGCCCGGACATCTCCCAGCCCGATGAGGCTGCCGACAGCAGGCCCTTCCACCGTGGTCTGGCCCTCGAGCTTCAGGCCCAGCGCGACAAAGAACGCCTTCACCGCTTCCAGATCGTCGACAACGATCAGGATGTTGTCCATTCGCTTGAGTGTCATGTCCTTCGGCTCCTCTTTCAACGGTGTTGCAAGGTCTAAACTGCGGCTCCGCTTTTGCAGGAGACAACCCCATGCCTCGATTGCTTGTGCGCAGCTTCGGTGTTTCGCTCGATGGCTTCGCGGCCGGCCCGGACCAGAGTCTGGCGCATCCGCTGGGCGTTCGCGGCCCTGAACTCATGGACTGGTTCATGCCCACGCGTGTCTGGCAGCAGATGCTTCAGACGGGCGAGACAAATGGCGAGACCGGCATCGACAACGAGATGGCCGAGCAAGGCTTCGCCGATATGGGGGCCTGGATCCTCGGGCGCAACATGTTCGGGCCGGTGCGCGGTCCCTGGCCCGACGAGAGCTGGAAAGGCTGGTGGGGCGACGAGCCTCCCTACCACGTGCCGGTCTTCGTGCTGACCCACCATGCCCGCCCACCACTGACGATGCAAGGCGGCACCACCTTCCACTTCGTCACCGGCGGCATCCATGATGCGCTGGCGCAGGCACGGGCCGCCGCGGGTGAGCGTGACGTGCGGGTGGGCGGTGGCGTGGCCACCGTGCGCGAATACCTGAAGGCCGGCCTGATCGACGAACTGCACCTGGCCTTGCGGCCGGTGCTGCTGGGCCAGGGGGAAGCGCTGTTCGCAGGCCTGGATCTGCCGGCGCTGGGCTACCGCTGCGAACGGCAGGTGGCGGGCGAGCGCGCCATGCATGTGTTCCTGCGTCGCGCCGAATGAACCCGCGCCCTACGGCATCCCTCTCGCCAGCAGATGGTCCACCAACCGACGCTGCGGAAAGCTCAACGCCTCCTGCCGCGTACACAAGTACATCCGTCGTGAAGCCCACGCATCGGTGAGGTTGATGAAGCGCAGCTTCATCTCCTTGCGGTAAGTCACCGCCGCTCCCTCGGGCAGGATGCCCACGCCCATTCCCGCTTCGATCATCCGGCACACGGCCTCGAAGCTCTTCACGCGCACACGCAGGCGCAGCACCTTGCGTGCGCTCATCGCGGCGTCTTCCATGGTGCGGGAGATGGCCGAGTCGTCTTCGAGTCCCACGAAGTCGAAGTCGAGCAGTTCTTCGAACGACACCTCGCGCCCGCGCCACGGATGCTTCTGGCGCACGATGGCCACGAGCCGGTCGGTGCGGTACGGAATGAAGTGCAGCGCCGGGTCGACCGCCTCGCTGGTGATCACGCCCACGTCGGCCTGGCGGTCGCGAATCGCTTGCACGATGTAGACGCTGCGGTGCTCTTCCACGCTCACGCGGATCTCGGGGTAGCGCAGCCGAAAGCTCGCCACGTCGTCGGGCAGGAACTGGCCCATGGCCGACGCGTTGGCATGCAGCCGCACGCGGCCGGTGGCGCCCTGCGCGTAGTCCGACAGGTCGGCGCGCATGCGGTCCACGTCGCGCAGGATCTGGCGCGCATGCATGGCCAGCGACTCGCCCGCGCCCGTGGGCGTCACGCCCTTCGAGGTGCGGTTGAGCAGCCCCACGCCGAGCTGGCTCTCGAGGATGGCCAGGCGCCGGCTCGCGGCCGACAGCACCATGTGGCTCTCGGCGGCCGCCTTGGACAGGCTGCCGTGCTCAATGGCGCGCAGGAACAGCGCCAGCGAATCCAGGTCGGGTCTCATCGGGTCCTCGGTCGATCGGGCGGACATTGTCGGGCCTGCGCGGTTGTGGACGCATGACCGAAGGCCTTTCGGCGAATCGACGGCGGCGGCGATGGTTCTTCCGGAATGCGGGTTTCCCCGTCGAAACGAAGAAGCACTTTCGGGCCGGGGTGCGAAAGAATCGTCGCTGTCTCGGCGGCAACCCCGACGAGGCGTTTCGCGGGCCGGCCCTCTACCGGGGCCACGCCCGCATTCCACGAGTCCTACCCGGAGTCTTTTTTTCTCATGGCAACCCACGAACTCGCCAGCGTTGCGCTGGACGACAAATACACGGCCACCGAAGGCCGGATCTACCTGAGCGGCATCCAGGCGCTGGTGCGTCTCATGCTCGTGCAGAAATGGCGCGATCAGCAGGCCGGCCTGAACACCGCGGGCTTTGTCTCGGGCTACCGCGGCTCGCCGCTCGGCGGCCTGGACGAAGCGCTGTGGAAAGCCCAGCCGCAGCTCGAAGCCAACGCCGTCAAATTCCTGCCTGGCGTGAACGAGGAGCTGGCCGCCACCGCCGTGTGGGGCACGCAGCAGGTGCACCTGACCGGCGAGAGCGCGGTCGATGGCGTGTTCGCCATGTGGTACGGCAAGGCGCCCGGCGTGGACCGCTGCGGCGACGTGTTCAAGCACATGAGCCACGCGGGCACCTCGCCCAAGGGCGGTATCCTGCTGGTGGCGGGCGACGACCACGGCGCGTCGTCGTCCACCCTGCCCAACCAGAGCGATCACCTGTTCGCCGCCTCGATGATCCCCATGCTCTATCCGCAGAGCGTGGAGGAATACATCGAGCTGGGCCTGCACGGCTTTGCGATGTCGCGCTTTGCCGGACTGCCGGTCGGCTTCAAGGCGCTGGCCGACACGGTGGAGTCGTCGGGCTCGATTGCCGCCGGCGCGCTCGACGTGCACACGCGCCTGCCGAAGGACTTCGCGTTCCCGCCCGGCGGCGTGCATGCGCGCCTGTCGACCGACACGCTCGGCGTGCAGGCACGCAAGCAGGAAGCGCTGATGCAGGACTACAAGATCTACGCCGCCATCGCCTACGCGCGCGAGAACCGCCTGAACCGCGTGACCATCGATTCGCCGCAGGCGCGGCTGGGCATCGTGGCCTCGGGCAAGTCGTACCGCGACGTGCTCGAAGCGCTCGAAGAACTGGGCATCGATGCCGACGAGGCCGCGCGCATCGGCATCCGCCTGTTCAAGGTGTCGATGCCCTGGCCGCTGGAGCCCGACTCGATCCGCGAGTTTGCCGACGGGCTCGAAGAAATCCTGGTGGTCGAAGAGAAGCGCCAGATCGTCGAGTACCAGCTCAAGGAGCACCTGTACAACTGGCGCGAGAACGTGCGCCCGCGTGTCATCGGCAAGTTCGACGAACAGGGCGAATGGGGCGCGCACCCGCGCGGCCAGTGGCTGCTGCCGGCCACGGCCGATTTCTCGGTGGCGCAGATCGCGCGCGTCATTGCCGGGCGCGTGGCGCGCTTTCACACCAGCGACCGCATCCGCATGCGGCTGGCGATCCTCGACGCGAAAGACGTGGTGCTCGGCAAGGCCGTGGCCACGCCCTCGCGACCGGCCTGGTACTGCGCGGGCTGCCCGCACAACACCTCGACCAAGGTGCCCGAGGGCAGCCTGGCGCTCGCGGGCATCGGCTGCCACGTGATGGCCACGGCCATCTACCCCGAGCACAACCGCACCACCACGCACATGGGCGGCGAAGGCGCACCGTGGCTCGGGCAGGCGTGGTTCTCCAAGCGCAAGCACGTGTTCGCGAACCTGGGCGACGGCACCTACTACCACTCGGGTTCGCTCGCGATTCGCGCGGCCGTGGCGGCGGGCGTGAACATCACCTACAAGATCCTCTACAACGACGCGGTCGCGATGACGGGCGGCCAGCCGGTCGACGGGCCGATCACCGTGCCGCGCATCGCGCACCAGGTGGCGGCCGAAGGCGTGAAGCGCATCGCGCTGGTGGCCGAGGACCCGACGCGCTGGGCCGACCGCAGCCTGCTGCCGCCCGACCGCGACGGCCTCTTTGCGCTGAGCGTGCACCACCGCGACGACATGGACGCGGTGCAGCGCGAGCTGCGCGGCTTCGAGGGCGTGTCGGTGCTGATCTACGACCAGGTGTGCGCGGCCGAGAAGCGCCGCCGCCGCAAGAAGGGCGAGTTTCCTCCCGCCGCGCGGCGCGTGTTCATCAACGACGCCGTGTGCGAAGGCTGCGGCGACTGCGGCGAGCAGTCGAACTGCACCGCCCTCCTACCGAAGCAAACCGACCTGGGCCTGAAGCGCAGCGTGGACCAGAGCGCGTGCAACGCCGACGAATCGTGCATCAAGGGCTTCTGCCCGAGCTTCGTGACGGTCGAAGGCGTGAAGCCGCGCAAGCACGCCCCCGTGGCCGTGAAGGCCGCCGAGGAGCCCGCCCTGCCCGCACCGGCGCCGCTCGCGCTCGAAGGCATGCACAACATCCTGATCACCGGCATCGGCGGCACGGGCGTGATCACCATCGGCGCGCTGATCGGCATGGCGGCGCACCTCGAAGGCAAGGGCGTGAGCGTGCTCGACATGACGGGCATGTCGCAGAAGAACGGCTCGGTCACCTCGCACGTGCGCATCGCGCGCGACGCGGCGCAGCTGAAGGCGCAGCGCATTCCCACCGGCGAGGCCGACCTGATCCTGGGCTGCGACATGCTCACGGCCGGCGCGCCCGACGCCATCGCGCGCATGCGGCCGGGCCGCACCTACGCGCTGGTCAACACCTTCGAACAGCCGACCGGGCACTTCGCGCAGCAGCCCGACTGGCAGTTCCCCGCCGCGCAGGTGCGTGCGCTCATCGAGGAATCGGTCGAAGGCCGCGCCGACTTCATCGACGCCACGCAACTGGCCACGCGCCTCATGGGCGACGCCATCGCGGCCAACCTGTTCCTGCTGGGCTTCGCGTTCCAGAAGGGGTTCGTGCCGCTGTCGGCGCAGGCGCTCGACAAGGCCATCGAGATCAACGGCGTGGCCGTGAAGGCCAACCAGGCGGCGTTTCGCTGGGGCCGCAAGGCGGCGCTCGACCTCGCGGCCGTCACGCGCCAGGCCGCGCCGGCGCAGGTGGTGTCGCTGCAGAAACCCCAGAGCTTCGAAGCGCTGGTGGCCGACCGCACCGCGTTCCTCACGGCGTACCAGAACGCGGCCTACGCGCGCAGCTACGCGGACCTCGTCGAACGCGTGCGCGAGGCCGAACAGCGCACGCGCGGCAGCACGGTGCTGGCCAAGGCCGTGGCCTCGGGCCTGTTCAAGCTCATGGCCTACAAGGACGAGTACGAGGTGGCGCGGCTGTATGCCGACCCGCGCTTCATGGAGAAGCTCGGCGAGCAGTTCGAAGGCAAGCCGGTGCTGCGCTTTCACCTGGCACCGCCGATGCTGGGCCGTCGCGATGCCGAAGGCCGCGCGGTCAAGACCAGCTTCGGCCCGTGGATGCTCGGCGCCTTCCGCGTGCTCGCGAAGCTGCGCGGCCTGCGCGGCACGGCGCTCGATCCGTTCGGCCGGACCGCCGAGCGCCGCATGGAGCGCCAGCTGGCTGCCGACTACCGCGCGATGGTCGAAGACCTGCTCGCGCGCTTCGAGCGCATCGACTTCGACACCGCCCTGTCGCTGGCGCGCCTGCCGGAGCAGATCCGCGGCTTCGGGCACGTGAAGGAAGAAAGCATCGTGTCGGCGCGCGTGCGGTGGGAGATGCTGCGCGGGCAGCTCGACAGCGCAGCGCCTGCGCGGGCGGTTCGGCCGGAGCCTGTGGCCGCTTAGTCGATGGGACGGCCGGCGCGGCCCGCTACAGCAGGCCCCTGGCAGAGGCCTTCAGCGTGGCGGCCGCGCGGGTCGAGCAACCGAGCTTGCGGAACACGCGTTCGACGTGCGTGCGCACCGTGCTCGCACTGATGCCCAGCGCACGCGCGACCTGCTTCGTGTTGTCGCCCTGGCTGATGCAACGCAGGACGTCCAGCTCGCGCTGGGACAGTGACGCGTCGTCCTGCACAGGCATCGCGGGCTTCGCAGGCGTGCCCGAGAGCGCGCAGGCGAGCAGCGCGCCGACGACCTCCGCGTCGAAGCGACCGGCTTCGGCGTCCGCCTGCATGCGATCGCGCGCCTGGGCGTCGGTCAGTTCAGGTCGCCACGGGCGGCGGGTGCGGTGCGACACCCACTGCTCGGCCGCCGCGACGACCTGCCCTTCGAGCGGCATCGACGCGCCGGAGCGACCACGGAAATAACCGGAACCATCGCGCCGCTCGAAGGCGAACGAGGCGATCTCTGCTTCTGCCGCGAGACCGTCGATCTGCCCCGCCGCGCGGGACGTCCAGTACGGCACGAGCCGCAGGCGCTCCATCGACGCGGCCGGCAGCGGCTCGGGCGCATTCCAGATGGCGTTGGGCACCGCGGCCCGCCCGATGCCGTGGATCAGGCCGGCCCGGTGGATGCGATGGCACATCGCTTCGCTCATGCCCAGCTGGGCGCCGCAGTCGCGCGCCAGCCGGGCCACGCGCCGCGAGTAGCCCGTCATCCACGGCAGCTTGAGGTCGCTCACGTCGCCGACGAGTTCCAGCCCGACGCGCCGACGCATCGACACCGGCGGGTCGGCGGCATCGGTCCACGGCGCGGGCGACGCATCCAGCCGCGTCATCCACGCCACAGCGTGCGGTGCGCAGGCGTCGACCAGGAAGCCGGGGTAGAGGCTGTCGGCGCGCCCCCGCGCGAGCGTGAGGGCTTCGTCGAGCCCGTAGAGGCGGCTGAAGATCTCGAGATCGCTCGCCAGGGCCACGACGTAGGTGGCCAGCGGCACGCCCTCGCCCTGCAGCAGGCCGGGGACGCCGCTGCCGTCGAAGGCCTCGAAGACGGCGCGCAGCGCGGCTTCGGCCTCGGGCCCCAGGCCGAGCATGTTCGCGATGTCGCCGGCAATCTCGCAGTGGATCTGGGCCATCGCCACGACGGCCCCGGGGATGGACGCCTGGTGGGGCTGGCGCATGCGCGGTTGCGCGGAGGCCAGAAGGGCTCGCCGGCCCAGCACGTCGTCTTCCAGGAAGTCCGCGAACTCCTGCGCGTTCGCCGTGCAGCCCGACCAGCGCAGCAGCGCGACGTGTTGCGCGACCTCGACCTGCGCGGCGTTGCAGCCGGCCTGTGTCGAAATCATGCCGGCCAGCCAGGCGGTGCGCAGCGAATGGTCGATGGGCTGGCCCATGCTCAGGTCGCCGATGAAGGCGAGCGCGCGGGCCGCGTCGAAAGCGGTGAGGGTGGTGTCGTCGGGCATGGGATCGCGGGGGCGAGCGCACAGCATCGCACAGCCGCCGGTTCAGCGCGTGTCGGTCATTCGACCGATACCGGGGTCCGGGGGAACGCAGAAGAATCGTGGCACCCGCCTCGTGCGAGGCGCGCCCCCTCCTCCTACCTCCCCCCTTCCATGTCCGACATCATCCAACCCCCTCTGCAGCCGGCCGCCTGGCTGCGCAAGCTCTACTTCACCCGTGCGGCCTTTTCCTTCGTGTGGGTCGCGCTGGCCTTCAGCGTCGCCAGGCAATCGCCGGTGCTGACGACGATCCTGCTGGTCGTCTATCCGGCGTGGGACGCGCTGGCGAACCTGGTGGACGCCCGGATGACCGGCGGCCCCCGGGCCAACCCCAGCCAGATGCTGAACACCTGGATCAGCGCACTGGTCACCGTAGCCGTGGCGGCCTCGCTGGTGCTCGGGCTCCAGATCGGCCTGGCCATCTTCGGCGCCTGGGCCATCGTGTCGGGCCTTCTGCAACTGGCGACGGCCGTTCGCCGCCGAAAGAGCCATCGGGGGCAGTGGGTGATGATGCTGAGCGGCGCGCAGTCCGCGCTGGCCGGCGGCCTCTTCGTCGCACGGCAAGGCACCGACGCCCCGGTCCTGCAGACGCTCGCAGGCTATGCGACGGTGGGCGCCGTGTACTTCCTGATCTCCGGCCTCGTGATCCTGCTTCGCAAGCCGCAGGAGCGGCCCGTGAACCCGCTCACCGCCACGCCTACAGCATCTTCCACTTCTTGCGGTCGATGACGCGGCGGCGCGTGTCCATGTTCAGCTGCGACAGCTCGATGTTCACCTGGTCCTTCGTGATGTCGACCAGCCCCCAGTTGCATTGCAGCGCGCCGACGGTGACGGCCGTGCGCAGCGCGGCGCCGGAGGACGTGGCTTCGAACAGGCTCCAGGGGCCCGCCGGCCACGGCACGGCGAAGCGGTTCTCGTGCACGTCGCCGCTGAGGATGAGGATGCGGCGCTTCTCCGCGAGCTTGAGGATCGCGGCGTGCTCGGCCGCGCAATCCATCCAGGTCTCGCCGTGGCGGGCTTCGAAGGTGAGGCCGCTGGCGATCAGGTGCACGGCCTTCTCGTCCGAGTCTTCGATGGCCTTCTTCAGTTTGCTCATCTGCTTCTTGCCGAGCACGGCGTCCTCGCCGCCCTTGGCCTTGTAGCTGCGGCCGTCGGTGAGGTGCAGCATCACGGCGCCGTCCGGGTCGCCGACATTGCTCAGCATGAGGGGCCGGTAGCCGGGTTCGGGAACGCCCGAGGCCCAGGGATCGCCGGCCTTGGGAAAAGTCTTCGGATCGTGTGAATCCAACGCCTTGCGGTATTCCTGGAACGCCGCGCGGGTCGGGTCCAGCAGGTGCCGGTAGGAAGGCTGTCCCTCGATCTGCGCACCGCAGGCACCGTTCCACAGGAAGTCGTGGTCGTCCCAGATCGGATGGATCTGCAGGTCGGTCTTGCGCACCAGCTTGGCGAACTCCTTCTGGTTCAGCTGGTCGCGCAGCCGACCGAAGGCGTGGATCGCGAAGTCGTTGGCGCCCATGGCCTTGATGGCGCCCATGCTGGAGCCGTCCGCGTCGTAGTAGGCCGAGTCGCCCAGCAGCACCAGGTGCGTGGCGCCGGACGCGCCCACCTGGGTCCAGACAGGTTGTTCTTTGAAGGTCTGGGCACTGAAGCAGGAAGTAAAGGCGATCTTCATCGGGAGGCTCCTCGTTGTGGGTGCGCGGATGCTAGGAGCCGCCTCGAAACGTCGCCTCCCCCATCCATGGGAGGCGCATGCCGCGGGCCGCAAGGGCTCAGCGCCCTTCGTCTTCCCAGTCGACCCACTCCACCGGATGGGTCTTGAGGTACCCGCTGACGGCGGCACCGACGGTCGGAAAGAACGCGGCTTCGCCCAGCCGCGCGAAGAGTCCGAAGCGCTTCAGCTTGTCCTTGACGGGGTCCTTCATCTCGGCAAAGCACAGCTGGATGCCGGCGTCGCGCAAGCTGTCGACCAGCTCGGCCAGCATGTCGGCGGAGGTCACGTCCACGCTGGTGACGGGCTCCGCCGCAACGACCAGCCAGCGCACCGGCGCAGGCGACGACGCCATGGCCTCGCCCACCCGGTCGCGGAACAGCTCGGCATTGGCGAAGAACAGCGGCGCATCCCAGCGAAACAGGACCAGGCCCGGGATGAGGCGCGCGTCGGGATAGCGCGTGATGTCGTGGTAGCCCTTGACGCCATCGGCGCGCCCCAGCACCGCGGAATAGGGGCGCCAGGCATCCCACAGGAATTCGATGACCGCGATCACGATGGCCAGGCCGATGCCCTCGACGGCGCCCAGCACGACCACGCCGACCGTGCATGCGATCGACAACCAGAACTCCCAGCGCTGGATGCGGTAGATCCGCCGCAGGTCGGCAATCTCGATCAGGCCGATGGCCGATGCGATCACGACCGCGGCCAGTGCGCTGGTGGGCAGGTTCTTCAGCAGGTCCGGCGCCGCCACCAGCAGCAGGGCAACGGCCAGCGCGCCGACGACGCCGGTCAGCTGGGTCCTGGCGCCCGCGGCCTCGGCCACGGGGGTGCGCGACGAACTGCTGCTGACGGCAAAGCCCTGGAAAAATCCGGCCGCCAGGTTGGCGGCGCCCAGCGCCACCATCTCCTGGTTCGGGTCGACGTGGGTGCGGGTGCGTGCCGCATAGACACGGGAGAGCACGCTGGTGTCGGCGAACGAGACGAGCGCGACGGCGCAGCCGCCGATCAGCACGGGGCCGAAGTCGGCGGCGGTGATCCACGGAATGCCGAACGCCGGCAGGCCTTGCGGGAGGGCGCCGAGCACCGGCACCCCCTCGCGCGTCGCCAGGCCCAGCACGCCGACGGCCACGGTCGCGCCCACCACGGCGATCAGGATGCCCGGCACACGCCGGCGGCCCTTGAGCAGCAGGATGACCGCCAGGGTGCCCGCGCCGACCGTGAGCGTGATCGCGTGGGTCTTGCCCTCCATCACCGACACGGCGATGGCCTTCAGGGTCGCCAGCGGTGCGTCGCCTTCGACCGAAAAACCCAGCAGCCTGGGCAGCTGGCTGATCAGCACGGTCAACGCGATGCCGTTCATGTAGCCGTAGCGGATCGGCTTGGAAAGAAGCTCGGTGACGAAGCCCAGGCGCGCGACGCCCGCGAGGATGCACACCGTGCCCGACACGATCGCCATCAGGCCCGCCAGGGCGATGGCTCGCTGCGGGTCGCCGCCCGACAGCGGAAGGACGACGGCCAGGATGAGGGCCGCCAGCGAGGAATCCGGGCCCAGCACCAGGATCCGGCTGGGGCCGAACACGGCGTACGCGAGCAACGCCACGATGGTCGCGTAGAGGCCGTGGATGCCGGGGACGCCCGACGCCTGCGCATAGGCGATGCCGACGGGCACCAGCATCGTGGTCAGCACCAGCCCGGCCACGATGTCGTGCCGCAGCCAGGCCAGTTCGTACCCGCGCAGCGTGCGCAGTCCCGGCAGCCAGCGGCGCCACCCGGCCGCATCGGCGGCCTTCGCCCGCGGCGCACTGCGGCCGGGTTCGGAAAGAGGAGGTGGAGGTTCCAGGTCGTTCATGCGCCGAGGGCCACAGGGTGGACGGACAGTGCAGAGACGCGCCGGGAAAGGCAAGGGGGAAGACACGGGTGCCGGCATGGGCCGCGCGACCCTCCCCGCCCCTGCGCCGCGGGCGCCTGCGAAACACGCACTTGACCGGCTGCGCCCGCGCCCGAAATTCGCTAGGCTGTGGTGGCGCGCGATGCCATCGAGCGCGGAGACAACGCGATGAGCCAAGGCACATCTCTTCGTCTGCATGTACCGGAGCCCACCGGGCGGCCGGGGCACGAGACCGATTTCTCCTACCTGCACCTGTCGCGCGCCGGCGAGGTGCGAAAACCCCCGGTCGACGCATCGCCGGCCGACACCAGCGACCTGGCCTACACGCTGGTGCGCGTGCTCGACGACGACGGCCGCGCCGTCGGCCCGTGGGCGCCGCCGGCCGACCCCGAGCTGCTGCGCCGCGGCCTGCGCGCGATGATGAAGACACGCGCCTTCGACGCCCGCATGCTGATCGCGCAGCGGCAGAAGAAGATCTCCTTCTACATGCAGTGCCTGGGCGAAGAGGCCATCGCCACCGGCCACGCGCTGGTGCTGCAGCAGGGCGACATGTGCTTTCCCACCTACCGCCAGCAGGGCCTGCTGCTGGCGCGCGACGACGTGACGCTGCTGGAGCTGACCTGCGAGCTGATGTCCAACGAGCGCGACCCGCTCAAGGGGCGGCAGCTGCCGGTGTGCTATTCGATGAAGCGGGCCGGCTTCTTCTCGATCTCGGGCAACCTGGCCACGCAGTTCATCCAGGCGGTGGGCTGGGGCATGGCCTCGGCGATCAAGGGCGACACGCGCATCGCCTCGGGCTGGATCGGCGACGGCGCCACCGCCGAGTCCGACTTCCACACGGCGCTGACCTTCGCGCATGTCTACCGCGCGCCGGTGATCCTCAACGTGGTCAACAACCAGTGGGCGATCTCGACCTTCCAGGCCATCGCCGGCGGCGAGGCCACCACCTTCGCGGCGCGCGGCGTGGGCTGCGGCATCGCGTCGCTGCGCGTCGACGGCAACGACTTCCTCGCGGTGCTGGCGGCCTCGCGCTGGGCGGCCGAGCGCGCCCGCAGCAACCTGGGGCCGACGCTGATCGAGTGGGTCACCTACCGCGCCGGTGCGCATTCGACCTCGGACGACCCGTCGCGCTACCGCCCGGCCGACGACTGGGCGCATTTCCCGCTGGGCGACCCGATCGCGCGCCTGGCGCAGCACCTGACGGCGATCGGTGCCTGGTCGCAGCAGGAGCACGCGCAGATGCAGGCCGACATGCAGGCGCAGGTGAACACCGCGGTGAAGGAGGCCGAGCGCTTCGGCTCCATGGCCGACGGCCATGTCGCGGGCGACGCCGCCCTGTTCGAGGACGTCTACAAGGACATGCCCGAGCACCTGAAGCGCCAGCGCGAACAGCTGGCGTCCGAGGGGTGACGGCCATGGCCTCGATGACGATGATCCAGGCCCTGCGCTCCGCCATGGACGTGATGCTCGAGCGCGACGACAACGTGATCGTCTACGGCCAGGACGTGGGCTACTTCGGCGGCGTGTTCCGTTGCACCGAAGGCCTGCAGGCCAAGTACGGACGCTCGCGCGTGTTCGATGCGCCGATCAACGAGGGCGGCATCGTCGGCTCGGCCATCGGCATGGGCGCCTACGGCCTGCGCCCGGTGGTGGAGGTGCAGTTCGCCGACTACGTCTATCCGGCCTACGACCAGATCGTGTCGGAGGCGGCGCGCCTGCGCTACCGCTCGGCGGGCGATTTCACCGCGCCGATCACCATCCGCATGCCCTGCGGCGGCGGCATCTACGGCGGCCAGACGCACAGCCAGAGCCCGGAGGCGCTGTTCACGCACGTCTGCGGGCTGCGCACAGTGATGCCCTCCAATCCGCGCGATGCCAAGGGCCTCTTGATCGCCTCGATCGAGAACGACGACCCGGTCATCTTCCTGGAGCCCAAGCGGCTGTACAACGGCCCCTTCGACGGCCACCACGACCGGCCGCTGGTGCCCTGGTCGGCCCATCCGCTGGGCGAGGTGCCCGAGGGCTACTACACGGTGCCGCTGGAGTCGGCCACGGTGTTCCGCCCCGGCGCCGACCTGACGGTGATCAGCTACGGCACCATGGTCTTCGTCTGCGAAGCGGCCGCGCGCGAGACCGGCATCGATGCCGAGATCATCGACCTGCGCAGCCTGTGGCCGCTGGACCTGCAGACGCTGGTCGCCTCGGTGAAGAAGACCGGCCGCTGCGTGATCGTGCACGAGGCCACGCGCACCAGCGGCTTCGGCGCCGAGTTGACGGCGCTGGTGCAGGAGCATTGCTTCCACCACCTGGAAGCGCCGATCGGGCGCGTGGCCGGCTGGGACACGCCCTACCCGCATGCGCAGGAGTGGGCCTACTTCCCGGGCCCCGCACGCGTCGGTGCGGCCTTGCGCCGCGCCATGGAGAACTGAATGGGCACGCTCACGATCAAGGTGCCGGACCTGGGCGAAGGCATTGCCGAGGTGGAGCTGGTGGCGTGGCGCGTGCAGCCCGGCGACACGGTGGCCGAAGACCAGGTGCTGGCCGACGTGATGACCGACAAGGCCACCGTCGAGATTCCCTCGCCGGTCGCGGGCCGGGTGGTCGCGCTCGGCGGCGAGGTGGGGCAGCAGATCGCGGTGGGCGCGGAGCTGATCCGGATCGATGTGGCGGGCGGCGGCGAGGCGCAGGAGCCGGTGCCGGCCGTGTCGGCGGTATCGGCGGCGGCGCCTGCAGCGGTGCCGGCACCAGACGAACGCGCACGCCCCTCGGCCAGCAAGCCGCTCGCCGCGCCCGCGGTGCGCCATCGGGCGTCGGTCCTCGGCATCGATCTGCGGCAGGTGCCGGGCAGCAGCGCGGACGGCCGCATCCTGCACGAGGACCTCGACGCCTGGCTGCTGCGCCGGCCCGGTCCGCCGGCGCCGGATGCCGCGCGCTACGCCGAACGCAACGACGAGGAGGCCGTGCCCGTGACCGGCGTGCGCCGCCGCATCGCGCAGCGCATGCAGGACGCAATGCGCCGCATCCCGCACTTCACCTACGTCGAGGAGGTCGACGTGACCGAGCTGGAGCTGCTGCGCGCCCGCATCAACGAACGCTGGGGCGGCGAGCGGGCGCACCTGACGCTGCTGCCGCTGCTGGTGCGTGCGGTGGTGCTGGCGGTGCCGCGCTTCCCGCAGATCAACGCCCGCTTCGACGATGAGGCGGGCGTGCTCACGCGCCACGGCGCGGTGCATGTCGGCATCGCGACCCAGACGGCGGCCGGCCTCATGGTGCCGGTGCTGCGCCACGCGGAGGCGCGCGACCTCTGGTCGAGCGCGACCGAGATCGCCCGCCTGGCCGACGCCGCGCGCGCGGGCCGGGCCACGCGCGACGAACTGAGCGGCTCGACCCTCACCGTCACCAGCCTCGGCGCGCTGGGCGGCATTGCTTCCACGCCGATCATCAACGCGCCCGAGGTGGCGATCGTCGGCGTCAACCGCATCGTGCAGCGCCCGGTGATGCTGGGCGGCGCGGTGGTCGCGCGCCGCATGATGAACCTGTCGTCCTCCTTCGACCACCGCGTGGTCGACGGCCAGCTGGCGGCCGAATTCGTGCAGGCCGTGCGGGCGTCGCTCGAGTGCCCGGCGCTGCTTTTTGTCGAGTAGCTGCCGGCCATGTGCACGGCATGCGGCATGAACCGGCGTCTGCGCAGTGCGCCGGCCTCATCGGCCCGCCCGGCCGGCTAGGGAAAATCGCTAGACCAAAAAGCACCGAAGTATCAATTCGGACAAGTCGACGCGTTACAGGAATCGGACCATCCTCGCGATCCTTGGGGGAGATCGGAATCGCCGATTTCAACCCGATGGGAGACACCTCATGACCTATACGAAACTGCTTGCAGGCTTGGCCGGCTCGGCGTTCGCTTTTTCCGTCTCGGCCACCGAACTGGTCATCGCGACCGTCAACAACGGCCACATGATCGAGATGCAGAAGCTCACGCCCTTCTTCGAAAAGGCCAACCCCGACATCAAGCTCAAGTGGGTCACGCTCGAGGAAGGCACGCTGCGCCAGCGCGTAACCACCGACATCGCCACCAAGGGCGGCCAGTTCGACGTGATGACCATCGGCCTGTACGAAGCGCCGATCTGGTCGAAGAAGGGCTGGCTGCAGCCCATCGCCACCGATGCCGCCTACGACGCCGACGACCTGCTGCCGGCCATCCGCGCCGGCCTGTCGCACGAAGGCAAGCTGTACGCCGCGCCGTTCTACGGCGAGAGCTCGATGCTCATGTACCGCAAGGACCTGGCCGACAAGGTCGGCTTCAAGATGCCCGAGCAGCCCACCTGGGCGCAGGCGAAGGAGCTGGCCGGCAAGATCCATGACCCCAAGGGCGGCCTGTACGGCATGTGCCTGCGTGGCAAGCCGGGCTGGGGCGACAACATGGGCCCGATCACCACCCTCGTGAACACGCATGGCGGCCAGTGGTTCGACATGCAGTGGAGGCCGCAGATCGACACCAAGCCCTGGAAGGACGCCATCAACTTCTACGTCGACCTCATGAAGGCCTACGGCCCGCCGGGCGCTTCGGCCAACAGCTTCAACGAGAACCTGGCGCTGTTCAACGAAGGCAAGTGCGGCATGTGGGTCGACGCGACCATCGCGGCCTCGTTCATCAGCGATCCGAAGCAGTCGAAGGTGGCCGACAAGGTGGCCTTCGCGCAAGCACCCGTCGCCGTGACGCCCAAGGGCTCCAACTGGCTGTGGACCTGGAACCTGGCCATTCCCGCCAGCTCGACCAAGGGCGCCGCCGCACAGACCTTCGTGAAGTGGGCGACCTCCAAGGAGTACGTCACCCTCGTGGCCAAGGAGAACGGCTGGGCCTCCGTGCCCACCGGCACGCGCAAGTCGACCTACGCGAACCCCGAGTTCCAGAAGGTCGCCAGGTTCGCCGCCGCCGAGAAGAAGGCCATCGACAGCGCCAACCTCAGCGACAGCACGCTGCCCAAGTCGCCGTACGTCGGCGTACAGTACGCGGCCATTCCCGAGTTCCAGGCCATCGGCACCGGCGTGGGGCAGCAGATGAGCGCGGCGCTGTCGGGCAAGGTCACGGTCGACCAGGCGCTGAAGACCTCGCAGAGCATCGCCGAGCGAGAGATGAAGAAGGCCGGCTACTACAAGTAGCCGGCGCTTTGCAGCCAACGCAACGGGCGACCGGAAAGCGCATGGAGAAGTCTCACCCGTCCAGGGAAGATCCGCTGTGCCGCAACGCAGAGCTCGGCTACAGCCCCTCGTCCGATCTCGACAGGCTCGTGCGCTGCGTGAGCCACGGCACGCCCTCGCCGCTCATCCGGTGGCACTACCACGACGACTACGAGATCCACCTGGTCGTGTCCACCTGCGGAAAAATGTTCGTGGGGGACTACATCGGCACCTTCGAGCCGGGCAACCTCGTGATCACCGGCCCGAGGCTTCCTCACAACTGGATCTCGACGAACGCACCCGCCGGCGGCGTGGCACTGCGCGATCACTGCATCGTCTTCGACCGGGGGCCGCTGGACCGGGCGTCCGAATCGATCTCGGAACTCAAGGACGTGCTGCCCCTTCTGGACCGGTCTGCGCGCGGCATCGAATTCTTCGACATGTCGGCGCTCGCGGGCGACTACTTCGGCCGCATCCGTGCCAGCCAGGGCATCTCGAGGTTCTCGGTCTTCCTCGAGTTCCTCTGCGTGCTCGGCGAGTGGAAGGACTACCGGCTGCTCTCCAACCCCTGGACCGATGCGGCGGAGGACGCCAGCTCGATGGCGCAGATCGACGCGATCATCGGCTTCATGAACGACCGCTATGCCGAAGACCTCTCGATGCCCCGGGTGGCTCGGCACTTCGGCATGAGCAAGAGCCACTTCTCGCGTCTCTTTCATCGGCGCACGGGCAACACGTTCACGGATTTCCTGATCCAGCTGCGCGTGTCCAGGGCATGCCAGCTGCTGGCGCATGCGCGCGATCCGATCGCCGCGATTTGCCAGGACGTCGGGTTCAACAACGTCGCCAACTTCAACCGCCGCTTCCTTGCGGTGAAGGGAATGACGCCTTCCGCGTTTCGCAAGGCGTTTGCGGACCCTCGCTGAGGGCGGCGGGGCTCAAGGCCACGTGAACACGTGGTGAGCGCGAGCCTTCGTTGCAGCGATCAGGCGCGCGTTCGGTGCATCGGTGCTGGCCACCCAGTCGCGCGCGGCCTCGGCATTGCGGCCGAACTGCCGATGGCGCGCGATCAGGCGTTCCTCGCGCACCGCGTCGTCGATGTCCACGTACCAGACTTCGTCGAGCATCGCCGCCACACCCGCCCAGGGGCCGACGTCGTGCAGGAGGTAGTTGCCTTCGGTGATGACGAGGGGCGTCGAGGGCAGCACCGCAATGGCACCGGCGATCGGCTCCTCGATCTCGCGGCGGAACTCGGGGGCGTAGACGATGTCACCGTCGGGGCGCTGATTGCGCAGCCGCTGCAGCAGGGCGACGTAGCCGGCGCTGTCGAAGGTATCGGGCGCGCCCTTTCGGTCGGCACGGCCGAGCCGTTGCAACTCGACGTTGGCGAGGTGAAAGCCGTCCATCGGCACGACCTGCGCGCAGCCGGCGCCAGCCGCCTGGCGCAACGCCATCGCGAGCGTGGACTTGCCTGCGCCGGGCGCACCGACCAGTCCCAGCAGCTTGCGCTGGCCATTGGCCATCAGGGCATGCAGGCGTGCGACTGAATCTGAAGGAAGAAAGAAGGGCTGCGGCATGGCGTTCATGGCTACAGCGTATCGCCCGCGCCTCCCCGGAGTTTGCCGATGGCGCCTTCGTTCTTTGCACATGGCGCACGGCGCTTCAAAGCTGGAAGGTTCACGCCCGAGCCCCCCGCAGGCAGCCGGAACGCCCCGGGAATACCCTCTGAACCCCCTGCAATCTTCTTGCCTACAGTTCTTGTATGCAAGAAAAAGCGATCCTTGCATGCAAAACCTCGACACGACAACGACAGGAGATTTCCATGCCTCGCTTTGCCAAATCGCTCTTCGGACAGGTGGTCATCGCACTGGTGATCGGCGTGCTCGTCGGCCTCTTTGCCCCCGAGTTCGCCGCCAAGCTCAAGCCGCTCGGTGACGGCTTCATCAAGCTGATCAAGATGATCATTCCCGTGCTGGTGTTCTGCGTGGTGGTGCATGGCATCGCCGGCGCGGGCGACCTCAAGCGCGTGGGCCGGGTCGGCGTGAAGGCGCTGATCTACTTCGAGGTGCTGACCACCATCGCGCTGGCGATGGGCCTGGTGCTGGCCTTCGTGTTCGAGCCGGGCGTGGGCATGAACGTCGACCCCAAGGCGCTGGACGCCAGCGCCATGAGCGCCTATGCCTCCAACGCCGACAAGCTCACCAGCGGCGGCACGGTCGAGTTCCTGATGAAGCTCATTCCGACCACGGTGGTGGCCGCCTTCGCCACGGGCGACGTGCTGCAGGTGCTGCTGTTCGCGGTGCTGTTCGGCTGCGCGCTGTCGCTGCTGGGCGATCGCGGCGCGCCGGTGGCGGCGGTGGTCGATGCGCTCTCGCTGGTGCTGTTCAAGATCATGGGGATCATCATCAAGCTGGCGCCGCTGGGCGTGCTGGGTGCCATTGCCTTCACGGTCGGCAAGTACGGCATCGGCTCGCTCAAGCAGCTGGGCATGCTGGTCGCCCTCTTCTACGGCGCGGTGCTGGTCTTCGTGTTCGTGGTGCTGGGGCTGGTGATGCGCATGTCGGGCTTCAGCCTCTGGAAGCTGCTGCGCTACCTGCGCGAAGAGCTGGCCATCGTGTTCGCCACCACCTCGTCGGACAGCGTGCTGCCACAGATCATGGCCAAGCTGCGCCGCATGGGCATTCGCGATTCGACGGTGGGCCTGGTGATTCCCACGGGCTACTCGTTCAACCTCGACGCGTTCTCGATCTACATCACGCTGGCGGCGGTGTTCATTGCGCAGGCCACCAACACGCCGATCTCGATGGCCGACCTGCTGACCATCCTGGCGATCGCGCTGGTCACCTCCAAGGGCGCGCACGGCGTGCCGGGCTCGGCGATCGTGGTGCTGGCCGCCACGCTGCATGCGATTCCGGCGATTCCCGCCATCGGCCTGGTGCTGGTGCTGTCGGTCGACTGGTTCATGGGCATCGCCCGCGCGCTGGGCAACCTGATCGGCAACTGCGTGGCCACCGTGGCGATCGCCGCGTGGGAAGGCGACATCGACCGCGAACGTGCCCATGCCGTGCTCGACGGCACCTATTCGCCCGACGACGAGCCGCTGGCCGAGGCGCCCGTGGTAAACACCGGCACCGCCGCTTCCACCGCCCACTGAAAAAAATGCCCGCCGACGTCAGCCCCACCGCCATCGCCGAACGCGTCGTCGAGGCCATCCTCGCGCAGAAGCTCGCGCCCGGCGACCGGCTCGGCGAGCAGGCGCTGGCCGAGAACTTCTCGGTCAGCCGCACGATGGTGCGCGAGGCGCTGATGCAGCTGCAGGCGCGCGGTTTCGTCGAGGTGCAGTCGCGCCGCGGCTGGTACGTGGTGGAGCCCTCGGCCGAGGAAGCGCGCGACGCCTTCTCGGCGCGCCGCATCGTCGAGGCCGGCATCCTGGCCGCCAGCGAAGGCCGGCCGCTGGGCCAGGTGATCCGCAAGCTGCGCGACCACATCGCCGACGAGCAGCGCGCCATCGAAGGCGCCGACGCCGCCACGCGCGCCTTCCTGCTGGCCGACTTCCATGTCTGCCTGGCCGAGCAGATGGGCCACCAGCTGCTGGTCGACGTGCTGCGCGACCTCACGGCGCGCACCACGCTGGCGGCCACGCTCTACCAATCGAAGCACGAAGCCGGGCAGTCGTGCGCGGAGCACGGCGCCATCGTCGCGGCGCTCGAGGCCGGCAACATCGAGCAGGCGCGCCAGCTCATGCTCGACCACATCGGCAATGTCGAACGGGCGCTGGAGGTCGACGCCACCGCCGAGCCCGACGCGCCGAGCCGGCTGCGCGCAACGCTGGCGCCGGTGGCGCTGCCGCGCGCCGCCAGACGTTGAAGCTGTGCATTTGTGCCACGATCAGCTATCGATTGCATAGCTGACACCCGCCGCCGGCCCTGCGCCTGCGGCGTTTTTCCTTGGCAACCCTGTTGCGCCGCACAAGGGCGCGCCGGCTGACACAGCGGCGGGTTCCGGCTCGGCTACAGTCCGAGACACTTATGAACTCTCCCCAACTCCAGCGCGGCGTCTTCCTCGCCCTGCTTGCCGCCGTCACCGTCGCCTTTCTGTGGGTGCTGATGCCGTTCTTCGGCGCGGTGCTCTGGGGGGTGGCGCTGGCGATCCTGTTCACGCCGCTCTTCAAGTGGCTGCTCAAGAAGATGCCCGGCCGGCGCAACGTGGCCGCGATGTCCACGCTGGCGATCTGCCTCTTCATCGTGATCCTGCCGCTGGCGATGGTGGGCGTGTCGCTGGTGCAGGAGATCGCGCTGATCACGCAGAGCATCCGCTCGGGCCAGATCAACTTCGCGGCCTACTTCCAGCAGATCCTGAACGCCACGCCGCAGTGGCTGCTGAACATCGTGGAGCGCTTCAACCTGGGCGACATGGCGGCCTGGCAGGCGCGCGTCTCGGCCATCGCGGGCCAGGCCAGCCAGCTCATCGCCAGCCAGGCGCTGGCCATCGGGCAGAACACCTTCGACTTCGTGGTGAGCTTCTTCGTGATGCTGTACCTGCTGTACTTCCTGGTGCGCGACGGCACGTCGCTCTCGAAGACCATGCGCGACGCGCTGCCGCTGGCCAAGCCGCACACGCACTACCTGCTGAACAAGTTCACCACCGTGATCCGCGCCACCGTGAAGGGCAACGTGGCCGTGGCCATCGCGCAGGGCACCATCGGCGGGCTGGCCTTCTGGTTCCTGGGCGTTCAGGGCGCGCTGCTGTGGGCGGTGCTGATGGCCTTCCTGTCGCTGCTGCCGGCCGTGGGCGCGGCGCTGATCTGGGGCCCCGTGGCCATCTACTACCTGGCCACCGGGCACTTCTGGCAGGGCGGCGTGCTGATCTTCATCGGCGTGTTCGTGATCGGCCTGGTCGACAACATCCTGCGCCCCGTGCTGGTGGGCAAGGACACGCAGATGCCCGACTACATCGTGCTGATGTCGACCATCGGCGGCATGGCGATCTTCGGCATCAACGGCTTCGTGATCGGGCCGGTGATCGCGGCGCTGTTCATGGCGGCCTGGAGCCTGTTTGCCGACTCGGGCCATGTGGGCACGGGGCACGCGACCGAAGAAGCCGCAGAAGCCCCGAAGAACGGGCAGGACAAGGCCTGACACGGCGCCGGGCCTCCGGCGTTCGCTCCTTCTGCGTGCATTTCGCGCGCGCATTCATGCATTCCGTCGCATGACGCTGGGCACCGCCCGGCGACTGCGGGATCGTCGGGCCCTCCACCCACCACGAGGCCTGCCATGCACCTTCCCGCCTTCCTCTCCCGCCCCGCCGCGCGCGGCCTGATCGCCGCTGCCGCGCTCGCCCCGCTCGGCGCCCTGGCCGCCGACCTGAACCTGCGCATCGCCGATGGCCCGGCCGCCGGCGCCACGCTCTACGTCGCGCTGTACAACGACGCCGCCAGCTACGCCGAGAGCAAGGCCCTCGCCTCGCAGACCGCACCCCTGCGCGAAGGCAAGGCCCGCTTCGTCTTCACCGACCTGGCGCCGGGCCGCTACGCGCTGCGCGTGTTCGCCGACGAGAACGGCAACGGCAAGCTCGACACCAACCTGGTGGGCATGCCGATCGAACGCTACGGCTTCTCGAACGACGCCAAGGGCAACCGCGGCGCGCCCGACTTCGAGGCCGCGGCGCTGCGCATCGACGCCGACGCGCAGGCCGTCATCCACCTGCGCTGAGGAGACACGGCCATGGAACGACGCGAACTCCTGCGCCTGCTGGCCACGGCCGGCGCCCTGCCCCTGCTCGCCCCGCTGGCGCGTGCCGCCGGCACCACCGACGACTGGCAAGCCCAGTTCGACGCCGCCGACGCGCCCTGGAAGATCGGCTTCGCCACGCCCCCCGGCGACCTGCCCCTGACCCGCGCCATCGTGCGCGGGCGCTTTCCCGACGCCGTCGCCGGCACGCTGTTTCGCATCGGCCCGGCCGGCCACGACCTGGGCGGCGAGCGCTATCACCACTGGTTCGATGGCGACGGCATGGTGCATCGCTTCGTGATCGAAGGCGCCGACGTGCGCCACCAGGGCCGCTACGTCGCCACGCCCAAGCGCCTGGCCGAGGTGAAGGCCGGCCGCCACCTCACCGAAGCCTTCGGCACCATGCCACCGGGCGTGGAGCCGCCCACCTCGGCCGACGCCATCAACGTCGCCAACACCAGCGTGCTGCCGATGCAGGGCGAGGTGCTGGCGCTGTGGGAAGGCGGCTCGGCCACGCGCATCGATGCGCGCACGCTCGACACGCTGGGCGTGAAGACCTGGCGCGCCGACCTCGCGGGCATGCCCTTCTCGGCCCACCCCAAGGTCGACCCGGACGGCACGGTGTGGAACTTCGGCGTGAGCTCGGGCCAGAGCCTGCTGGCGCTGTACGAGATCGCGCCCGGCGGCGCGCTGCGCCGCGCGGCCGTTGTGCCGGTGCCCGAGCTGCCCATGGTCCACGACTTCGCCGTGACCGCGCGGCACCTCGTGTTCCTCATGCCGCCGCTGGTGTACGACAGCAAGCGCAAGGAGGCCGGCGCGAGCTTTCTCGACGCCCACGTCTGGCGGCCCGAGCTCGGCATGCGCGCGCTGGTGGTCGACAAGCAGGACTGGGACAAGCGCCAGCTGTTCGAGCTGCCGGCCGGCTTCCTGTTCCACGTCGGCAATGCGTGGGAAGAAGACACGCCGCGCGGTGCACGCATCCACATCGACTACGTGCGCACGCAGAACGCCGAGTCGGTGTTCACCAGCAACCGCGAGGTGATGCGCGCGCGCCGCGTGCGCCGCAACGAACCGCGCCTGACCGTCGCCACGCTCGACCTGGGAACGGGCAAGGCCACGCAGCGGGAACTGCCGCTGGAGGCCGAGTTCCCGCGCATCGACCCGCGCCGTGTCGGCCTGCGCCACCGCCAGGTGGTGCACGCCACGCAGACGCGCGCCGACGTGCCGGGCTTCGGCGCCGTCGCGCGCACCGACATCGAGAGCGGACGCAGCCAGCGCTTCAGCTACGGCGCGCAGGCCATCGTGGAAGAGCACGTCTTCGTGCCCGATGGCGGCAAGCCCGGCTGGGTGCTGGGCACCGCGCTGGACTTCGGCCGGCAGCGCACGGTGCTGTCGTGCTTCGCCGCCGACCACCTGGCCGCCGGGCCGGTGGCGCAGGCGACGCTGCCGTACGCGCTGCCGCTGGGGTTGCACGGCGCCTTCGTGAAGGCCTGAGAAGGTGTGAACCCCCGACCGCTGCGGCCACGCGCATGCGGGCCCGCAGCGGTAGCCCGTTCAGGCGGCCTTCGCGATCGGGATCGTCATGCCCCGGTGCACCTCCGCCTCGCCGTGCCTGGCCAGCAGCTGCATCAGGTGCTTGCGGATCAGCATGCCCGGCCGATCGGACTCCATCGAGTACTCCACGCCGCGCCGCCGCGTGTCGACCAGCGCGTCGGGGTCGGTCGATTCGAGGATGTCCTTGTCCTCGCGCGTGATCTCCTCGTCGAAGTCGATCAGCATCTGCGCCGCGCAGTCGGCCTCGGTGTCGTTGCGGAACAGCCACTGGCACAGCTGCATGCGCCCGTCGTCGATGGGCGTGAAGCAGTTGATGATGATGTGGCGGATGCCGCTCGGGTACTCGATGTCGAGGCGGCGCGCGAACGGCAGGAAGTAGGCGTTGCGCATGTGGCGCGTGGTGATCGCGTCGGTCACGCCGCTGATCGCGTGGAACTTCACCGGGTTGGTCGCTTCGATCACCGTCTCGGCATGGAAGCCCGACTCGTTTTCCACCAGCTCGTACTTGCTCGGCTTCGGGCTCGCGGCCACGCCGAAGGTGGCGCGGTGCACGAAGCTGAAGTGCGAGTTGTCGAACGAGTTTTCGAGCGCGCGCATCGGGCTGGTCTGCCACTCCTCGTAGAACTGGAAGATGGTGCGGTAGCCCGGGTCGTCGAACTCGGGAATGGCCGGAATGTCGGCAATGGGCTCCTCCAGCGCCACCCAGGCGTAGCCGTAGCGCGCGGTGCAGGGGTAGGCCGTGGTCCTGTACTCGGGCGAGATCTTGCGGTCGGGCTCGTACTGCGGAATGCGCACCACCTGGCCGCTGCGGTCGTAGGTCCAGCCGTGGTAGCCGCACTGGATCGCGCCCTGCCCGCAGGCCTTGCCTTCGCCGTCCACGCACCAGCCCTTCGAAAGCTTCGCGGTGCGGTGGCAGCAGCGGTCGCGCAGGGCAGCCGGCTGGCCGTCGGCGTCGAGAAACAGAACGATGTCTTCGCCCAGCAGCCGGAAAGGCTTGGGGCCGTGGGCCAGTTCGGTGAGCGGCATGACGGCATGCCAGAACTTGCGGAAGACGGGTTGTCGGGTGACGAGCATGGGCGAACTCCTTCGTTGTTGCGTGGGGGGACGAACGTGAAAGAGCAATTTCCTGCTTCGTCGGCATGCCTGATGAACGGCATGCGCGAGGCTGAACGCTTCTACTCTGCGCCGATCGACTTGCAATTAGCGCGCCCGGATTGTGGCGCGCCCTTGTCGCGCCTCCAAGCCCCGCGCCGCCATGCCCGAGCGCCGCACCCTGGCATGCCTCATGCAAGACAGCGAGCAAGAGTAGAAGCGTTCAGCAGCGCACGCACCAACCCCGTGCGCCCGCCCGGAAATTGCTCTTGAGGCGCCTCCCGCCCGCGGTGGGAGGCATCCGTCAAGACCACCGACTCCGAGGCCCCACCATGCAACGCCGATCCTTTCTTGCCGCCGCTGCCGCCACCCTCGCCGCCCCTGCCGTGTTCGCGCAGGGCGGCAAGCTCACACCGCTCAAGTTCACGCTCGACTTCCGCATCAACGGCCAGACCGCGCCCTTCTTCCTGGCGCAGGCCAGGGGCTACTACCGCGACGAGGGGCTGGACGTGACGATCGACACCGGCGCCGGCTCGGTCGCATCGATCACCCGCATCGCGAGCGGCGTCTACCAACTGGGCCTGGGCGACATCAGCTCGCTGGTCGAGTTCAATGCACAGAACCCGGGCACGCCGGTGGTGCAGGCCGTGTACCAGTACTACAACCGTGCACCGTTCGTGATCATCGGGCGCAAGGACCGCGGCGTGACCGGCGACTTCAAGAGCCTCACGGGCAAGAAGGTGGCAGCCGCAGCCGTCGAGTCCACGCGCCGCGCCTGGCCGATGGTGGCGCGCAAACAGGGCATGCGCGGCGACGCCTTCCAGTGGCAGACCACCGACTTCAGCGCGCGCGACAACGTGATGGTGCGCGGCGACGTCGATGCCGCCACCTACTTCCACGACTCGGCCGTCTCGCTCTTCGCGCGCATGAAGGCCGAGGAACTCTCGGTGCTCAAGTATTCGGACGCGGGCGTCAACCTGTACGGCAACGCGATCCTGGCGAGCAGCAACCTCATCGCGCAGAACCCGAAGGTGGTGGCGGCTTTCTTGCGCGCCACCAACCGCGCCATCGTCGAGACCTTTGCCAACCCGGTGCCCAGCATCGCGGCCATGCGCCAGCGCGAACCGATCCTGGACGAGAAGGTCGAACTCGAACGCTGGGGCCTCACGGCGCAGTACGTGGGCGCGGCGGACACGCGCGGCCACGGGCTGGGCGACATCCGCAAGCTCACGCTCGAACAGCAGGTCGACGAGGTGGCCGACACCTTCGGCCTGAAGACGCGGCCCTCGGCCGATGCCCTCTTCAACGGCGCGATGCTGCCTGCGCGCAGCGAGCGCCTTCTTCCCGCACCCAAGGCATGACCCCTCCTGAAAACCCCACTCCTTCCCTCCCCGAAGAAACCACGCTCGACGAGCGCGACGGCCGCTACCTGCGCAAGGCCATCGTGTGGTCGCACGCCGCGCGCCGGCGCGGCAACCGGCCCTTCGGCTCGGTCATCGTTTCGGCCGCCGGCGAAGTGCTGGCCGAGGCTGCGAACAGCAACGCCGAAACCGGCGACTGCACCGCGCACGCCGAGGTGAACGCGCTGCGCGCGCTGGCCGGTCGCGGCCTCACGCGCGAAGAACTGGCGGGCGCCACGCTCTATGCCTCGGGCGAACCCTGCGTGATGTGCGCGGGTGCGATCTTCTGGTCGAACATCGGCCGCGTGGTGTTCGGCATCGACGCGCAGCGGCTGCGTGTGTTCCGTGGCGAGCGGCAGGACCAGCGCGATGCGGAGCTGTCGTGCCGCGACGTGTTCCGCGCGTCGCCGCATGCCATCGAATGCATCGGGCCGGCATTGATCGACGAAGCCGCCGCCGCGCATGACGGCGCCTGGAAGACCTAGACTCCCCGCATGCCCTGGCACGCCCGTCTCCACCTCGCCTACCAAAAAGAAGCCGACCGCAGCGTCGCCCGTTTCCGCCACGACGGCCCGCTGCGCATCCTGCAGAGCCTCTACCCCGAGGGCGATGCGGTGTGCCACAACGTGCTGGTGCATCCGCCCGGCGGCCTCGTGGGCGGCGACACGCTCGACATCGACATCGAAGCCGCCGACGGCAGCCACGGCCTGATCACCACGCCCGGCGCCTCGCGCTTCTACCGCTCCGAAGGCGAGACCGCGCTGCAACGCACGCGCATCCGCCTCGCACCGGGCGCGCGGCTCGAATGGCTGCCGCTCGAGGCCATCTGCTACAGCGGCTGCCAGGCCGAGAACCGGCTCACGCTCGAGGTCGCACCGGGCGCCGAGATGATCGGCTGGGACGTGTGCGCGCTCGGTCTGCCCAACGCCCACCAGCCCTTCGAACGCGGCACCTACCTGCAGCACATCGAGGCGCCCGGCGTGTGGCTGGAGCGCGGGCGCATCGACGCCAGCGACCACCGCCTGCTGCAAAGCCCGCTGGGGCTGGGCGGCCACCGCTGCCTCGCTTCGCTGTTCGTCGTGGCCGGCTCGCCGATGGCCAAGGCACGGCGCGAAGCCCTGCTGGCGCAGGCGCGCGGGCTGCTCGACGTGCACGAACTGCGCGAGAGCGCGGGCGCGACCAGCCCGCATGCGGAAGTGGTGGTGCTGCGCGTGCTCGCGCCGGTGGTCGAGCCCGCGATGCAACTGCTGCGGCAGGTCTGGCAGGCGTGGCGCAGCGAGCTGTGGCAACTGCCGGCGGCCACGCCGCGCATCTGGGCGACCTGAGACGCAGCCGGCAATCGCCGCTACTTTCGTGTCTTCAGGCGGTAGGTGCCGTTGAACGGGTACGGGGACGAACTGCCCTGCCCCACCGCCTGCACGTCGACCGTCAGCGTCTTGCCCGAGAAAACGAGCGCGCCCGTGAGGCGCGGCCTGCGCTCCTTCTCGTAGTGCTCCCGCAGCCGAAGGTCGACAGGGTGCGTGGAAGGCGCTTTCTTCTCGGCCGCCTTGTCGAATTCGCTCACCTCGTACACCGAGGCGTCGGCTGCGTCGACTCGCCCTTCGATCGACGGCACCCGGATGCGGGATTCGAGTTCGTAGCTGCGGTGAAAGATCAGCGACACAGGGTCATGCACCATCAGGCCCCGGGTGGCGTAGAGCGTGACCTCGTAGCCGTCGGCGGTCCGGGTGACGGTCGCGTCGGGCTTGTTTCCCGTTGCCGTGCACCCGGCGAGCGCGAGCGCCAGCACGAACGCGAACAGGAGCCAGGACACGGTGCGCTTGCATCGGTTCGCAGAAGAAGGAGTGGGCATGCAACGGCGCGCTCGTGAAGGAGCGCCGAGTATGGCCGCACCGCGCCCGCCATCAACCGCAGGCGATCTTTCCGGACGGCGCGCTGCGCAGCCTGTTGAGAAACGCCAGCTGCACCCTGGCCGTTTCGCTGCCCTGCCCGGCGGCGCGCAGCATCCACGTGCGCGCCTCGCAGCGGTCGGCCTTCACGGCCGATCCGTACAGCGTGGGCCCCGTGAGCAGCACCATGCCGAGCATCTCCTGCGCCTCGGGATGGCCTTCGGTGGCGGCCTGGCGCAGTTGCTCGAGCATCGTGCGGTAGTCGCGTGCGGCCTGCGCTTCGAGGGCGAGTTGGTAGCGCTGCTCGGTCTGCAGGTCGACGTTCGCGTCGAAGGGCTTCGCCGCGGCGATGGCGGCGACCAGGCACAGCACGCCTGACAGAAAGATGCGCCAGCGCAGCGACCAACTGGCGATCTGGTTGAGTTCGGATGACATCGGTTTTTTCTCCACGGGTTGCGTGGCACCGATGGTCCCGCGAAGGCGCGCGCAGGAGAAACTGGAATTCACGCAGGACGCCTCAGGCGCCGCCTGAGCCCTGCGCGAAATTCGTTCAGAACATCGCCAGCACGGCCGCATTCACCGCATAGCCGCCGGCCGTCAGGAACACGAACAGCAGCGCCCCCAGCTTGAGCGGTTGCGCCCCAGCCTTGCGCAAGCTCGCGGCGCTGGTGCGCAGGCCCATCGCGGCCATGGCGGTGGCGAGCAGCAGCGTGTCGAGCTGCACCAGCGCGGCGACGAGTGCACGGGGCAGCACGTCGAGCGAATGCACGGCGCTCACGGCAATGAACAGCACGGCGAACCATGGCACGCGCACCTGACGCCAGCACGCGCCCACGCTCGCCGCGCCCGGTGTCGACGCCGCCACGCGGAACGACAGGCCCATGAGGAACGGCGCCAGCATCATCACGCGCAGCATCTTCTCGACCACGGCCGCGTTGGCCGCGCCCGGGCTGACGGCCTCGCCCACCGCGACCACCTGCGCCACCTCGTGGATGGTGGAACCCGCGAAGAGACCGAAGGCATGCTCCGTGAGCCCGAGGTACGGATAGAGCAGCGGATACGCCACCATCGACAGCGTGCCGAACACCACCACCGTGGCGACGGCGATCGACACCTTGTGCTCTTCGCCGCGCACCACGGGCTGCGTCGCCATCACGGCGGCGGCGCCGCAGATGGCGCTGCCCGCGCCGATGAGCGCGGCGGTCTCGCGGTCGAGCCCCAGCCAGCGCGTGCCGATGCGCACCGCAAGGCCGAAGGTCAGCGCCACCATCGCCATCGCGATCAGCACGCCAGGCCAGCCGACGGCGCCGATGTCGCTCAGCGAAATGCGAAAGCCGTAGAGCACGATGCCCGCGCGCAGCAAGGCGCTGCGCGCGAAGTCCACGCCGGCGCCGGTGCGCTGCGACACCGCAGAGAACACCGTGTTGCCCGCCACCATGCCCAGCGCGATGGCCAGCGTGAGCGCGCTCAGGCCCAGGTGCACCATCGGCGGCCATTCGGCCAGCAGCGCGGCGGCGGCTGCCAGCAGTGCAGACAGCAACACGCCGGGGCCGCAGCGGCGAGCGAAGGAGAAACCGGGCAAGGAGGCGGCAAGGGAGGACATGGACCCGAGCTTAGGAATCGACACCTCATGAGTCAAAGACATAAACTTCACCGATGCATGAAGTTAAGTTATGACCCTGAACCTGCACCTGGTGCGCCTGTTCGTCGCCGTGGCCGAGGCGGGCAGCTTCTCGCGCGCGGCCGAGGGCCTGTGGATCAGCCAGCCGGCGGTGTCCAAGGGCATCCGCGAGCTGGAGCACCAGCTCGACCTGACGCTCATCGAGCGCGGCGCGGGCAAGGGCTTTCGGCTCACGGAGGCCGGCGCGTCGCTGCTCACGCATGCGCGCGGCATCTTCGCGATGGAGCGCGCGGCGCTGGACGACGTGCGTGCGCGTGTCGGCGTGCAGCGCGGCAGCCTCACGCTGGGCGCCAGCACCACGGTGGCGAGCTACTGGCTGCCGCCGCAGATCGCAGCCTTCTGCGCCGCCTTTCCGGCGGTGGTGCCGCGCGTCACGGTCGGCAACACGCAGTGGGTGTGCGAGCAGCTGCTCGAATGCCGCATCGACCTCGCGCTGGTCGAGGGCCGCGTGGACGAGGAGCGCGTCGAGGTGCGCGAATGGACCACCGACCCGCTCGCCATCGTCGCGCCGCCCGATGCCGCCCTGCCCCGGCGCGGCGTGACGGCCGCGCTGCTGGGCCGGCAGAACTGGATCCTGCGCGAGCCGGGCTCGGGCACGCGCCAGGCCACCGAGGCGCTGTGCGCGGCGCACGGCATCGACGCGCCGCCGTGGATGGAAATGGCGAGCAACGAAGCCATTGCGCGCACCGTGGCCAGCGGGGTCGGCATCTCGATGCTGCCGCGCGTGGTGGTGGCCGACATGCTCGCGCTGGGCACGCTGCGCGAGCTGAAGCTGCCGGGTGCGGTGCTGTCGCGGCCGCTGTACCGGCTGGCGCTGAAGAACCGGCCGCTCTCGCCGGCGGCGCTGCGGATGGCGCAGATCCTCGACGCCTCGTGACATGAAAAAAGGGCGCACCGTGTGCGCCCTTTTCTTGTTGCCAGCCGGCTGCCGCTAGCAGCAGCGCCCCTTGCCCGCGCCGTAGCGCGCCTCGAGCCGTTCGCGGAAGAATTCCTCGTAGCTCATCGGCGCCCGGTCCGGGTGGGTGGCCGCCATGTGCGTCAGGTAGACGTCGTAGTCGGGCAGCCCGACCATGAGCCGCAGCGACTGCTTGATCGAGCGGGCGATGTAGCGCCCGGCTTCCGGCATGGCGAGGCCCATGGCGTTCTTTCGCTCGGTCAGTGGGCGGCGGACGAGGCCGCGCCCATCGCCTCGAACGGCGTCTCCTGCGTGGTCGGCCGGTTGGCCGCGCGGGCCGCCAGGCAGGCCTTGATGCTGTAGACCAGCACGCTCAGCACCACGAAGATGAACAGCGCGCACAGCGCCGCGTCGAGCCGGTCGTTGAAGACGATGCGCGACATGGCTTCGGGCGTCTTGGCCGGCGCAATCAGCACGCCGTTGGCCAGGCCGTCTGCGTACTTGGCCGCGTGCGACAGGAAGCCGATCTTCGGATCGCTCGAGAAGATCTTCTGCCAGCCCGCCGTCAGCGTGCAGGCCAGCAGCCACACGGCCGGCGCCGCCGCCACCCAGGCGTAGCGCTCGCGCTTCATGCGGAACAGCACGACCACGCCCAGCATCAGCGCCACCGCGGCCAGCATCTGGTTGGAGATGCCGAACAGCGGCCACAGCGTGTTGATGCCGCCCAGCGGATCGACCACGCCCTGGTACAGGAAGTAGCCCCAGGCTGCCACGCACAGCGCGGTGGCGATCAGGTTGGCCGGCAGCGAGTCGGTGCGCTTGAGCGCGGGCACGAAGCTGCCCAGCAGGTCCTGCAGCATGAAGCGGCCGGCGCGCGTGCCGGCGTCCACCGCCGTGAGGATGAACAGCGCCTCGAACAGGATCGCGAAGTGGTACCAGAAGGCCATCATGGCCTGCCCGCCGATCACCTGGTGAAGGATGTGGGCCATGCCCACGGCCAGCGTCGGTGCGCCGCCGGTGCGCCCGAGGATGGTGGTCTCGCCCACGTCCTTGGCCGTCTGCAGCAGCATCTCGGGCGTGACCACGAAGCCCCAGCCGGAGATCGTTGCGGCGGCCTGTTGCACCGTGGTGCCGACCAGCGCGCCCGGGCTGTTCATCGCGAAGTAGATGCCCGGCTCGATGCACGAGGCCGCCACCAGCGCCATCACGGCGACGAAGGATTCGGCCAGCATGCCGCCGTAGCCGATGAAGCGCGCGTGGCGTTCGTTGTCCAGCATCTTGGGCGTGGTGCCCGAAGAGATCAGCGCGTGGAAGCCCGAGACGGCACCGCAGGCGATGGTGATGAACAGGAACGGGAACAGGCTGCCCGACCACACCGGGCCGTTGCCCTGCGCGAACTGCGTGATGGCAGGCATCTGCAGCGTGGGCATCACGACCACGATGCCGATGGCCAGCGCGATGATCGTGCCGATCTTCAGGAAGGTCGAGAGGTAGTCGCGCGGCGCCAGCAGCAGCCACACCGGCAGGCTGGCGGCCACGAAGCCGTAGCCCACGAGCATCCAGGTGAGCGCCTTGCCGTCGAAGGTGAAGGCCGGGCCCCACACCGGGTGCTGGCTGACCCACTGGCCGCCGAAGATGGCCGCCATGAGCAGCACGAAGCCGATCACCGACACCTCGCCGATGCGGCCCGGGCGGATGTAGCGCAGGTACACGCCCATGAACAGCGCCACCGGAATCGTCGCGGCCACCGTGAAGCTGCCCCAGGGCGATTCGGCCAGCGCCTTCACCACGATCAGGGCCAGCACCGCCAGGATGATGATCATGATCATGAAGGTGCCGAACAGCGCGATCATGCCGGGCACCACGCCCATCTCCTGCTTGACCAGGTCGCCCAGCGAGCGGCCGTCGCGGCGCGTGGAGATGAACAGGATGATGAAGTCCTGCACCGCCCCCGCGAACACCACGCCCGCCAGCACCCACAGGAGGCCGGGCAGGTAGCCCATCTGCGCGGCGAGCACCGGGCCCACCAGCGGGCCGGCGCCTGCGATGGCCGCGAAGTGGTGGCCGAACAGCACGTTCTTGTCGGTCGGCACGTAGTCCAGGCCGTCGTTGTGGCGGTGCGCGGGCGTCTTGCGGTTGGCGTCCAGCCCCAGCACCTTGTCGGCGATGAACAGGCTGTAGTAGCGGTAGGCGATCAGGTAGGTGCAGAGCGCGGCGGTCACGACCCACAGGGCGTTGATGCTCTCTCCCCGGCTCAGGGCGACGGTGCCCAGCGCAAAAGCGCCGAGCACGGCCACGGCCAGCCACACCAGATGGCGGCGAATGTTGGGCATGCGGATGTCTCCTCGATATGAACCGGGCGAGTGTTCCCCGCCCGCCGCCGGGCCGCATCCGTCGGACTGCGCGGGCCGGCCGGGTGGAATTGCCTAATGGATAACCCCTATCCACGCCCGGATCGCCTCCGCCGGACCGCCGCGGGAAGCGCCGCAAATCCGTTGCGCTCACATTAGATGTGATAAATTCACATTCACTAACAATGTGAAACATCTCTGACGAGTCCACGATGACCCAGCATTCGCAGGCGCGCACAAGCGGCGGCTTCACATTGATCGAGGTCATGATCACGGTGGCCATCGTGGCCATCCTGGCGTCGATCGCGCTGCCCAGCTACCAGCAGTACATCGTGCGATCGAAGCGCTCGGCGGCCCAGGCGCAGATGATGGACATCGCCAACCGGCAGCAGCAGTTCCTCATTGCCAACCGCGGCTACGCCGACAAGACGGCACTGACTGCCAGCGGCTACAGCCTGCCCGCCGAAGTCAGCAGCAACTACAGCTACGACGTCGCGCTGCAGGAATCCGGCCCGCCCACCTTCACGATCACCTTCACCGCGATCGGCAGCCAGGCGGGCGACGGCAACCTCGGGCTCACCAGCGAAGGCGTGAAGACGCCGCCCGAAAAATGGTGAGCCCCGCCCTGCGGCGCCAGCGCGGCGCCACGCTGATCGAGGTGCTGGTCACCCTGCTCGTGCTGGCCTTCGGCCTGTTCGGCCTCGTCGGCCTGCAGGCCCGGCTGCAGGCCTCCGAGATGGAGTCGTACCAGCGCTCGCAGGCGCTGATCCTGCTCAACGACATGGCCAACCGCATCGCCATCAACCGCCGCGTGGCGGCCAGCTACGCCACCAGCGCACCGCTGGGCGGCACCGATGCCTGCCCCACCGGCACCGGCACGCGCCAGCAGATCGACGCCAAGGAGTGGTGCAACGCGCTGCAGGGCGCGGCCGAGTTCTCGGGCAACGACAAGCTGGGCACCGTGATCGGCGGGCGCGGCTGCGTGGAAGACATGGGCAACAACGAGTACCTCGTGACGGTCGCCTGGCAGGGCCTGGGGCCGATCTCGGCGCCGCCGGCCGGCGTGGCCTGCGGCAAGGACCTCTACGACACCGGCACCAAGTGCATCAACGACCTGTGCCGCCGCACCGTGACCACGCTCGTGCGCATCGGATCTCTCTCATGAACCCGCGCCCCACCGCACGCCGCGCCCAGCGCGGGTTGACGCTGATCGAGCTGATGGTGGCCATCACCATCATGCTCATCGTGATGGCCGCGCTGCTCACGCTGTTCCTCAACGTGAGCGGCTCCCAGCGCGAGATGGAACGCGTCAACCGCCAGATCGAAACCGGGCGCCTGAGCATCTTCGTGCTCGAGAACGAGATCTCGCACGCGGGCTTCTGGGAAAACTACATGCCCGAGTTCGACGACCTCACGGTCAGCGCCGCGCCCACGCACGTGCCCACCGGCGCCGTGCCCGACCCCTGCCTGGCCTACTCGGCGGCGAACTGGACCGAGGACTACAAGCGCCAGCTGCTCGACCTGCCCGTGCAGGTCTACAGCAGCGTGCCGGCCACCTGCACCGACTTGCTGACGCGCCACAAGACCGGCACCGACATCCTCGTGGTGCGCCATGCCGAAACCTGCCTGCCCGGCACGACGCATTGCGACGCCGACGTGGCCGGCGCGATGTACTTCCAGTCGTCGCTGTGCGGCACGCAAAAGCCCTCGTCGTTCGACCTCTCGACCGGCGCCTTCGACCAGATGTTCCTCAAGGACTGCACCACCCCTTCGCCCAAGCGCAAGCTGGTGGCCGACATCTACTACGTGCGCGACTACGCCGAGGCCGTGGGCGACGGCATTCCCACGCTGGCACGCTCGCGCTTCGACCTGGTGGGCGGGACGCTCGTGCAGCAACCGCCCACGGCGCTGATCGAAGGCGTCGAGGGCTTTCGCGTCGAGCTCGGCCTGGACACGCTGAGCAAGACCGGCGCCGCCGTCAACTACACCCAGGCCATCGCCTGGGCCGATCCGGCGAACAAGTCCACCCCGTCCAACCGCGGCGACGGCAGCCCCGACGGCGCCTTCGTGCACTGCGGCGCGACCTGCACTGCCGACCAGCTGGTCAACGCGGTGGCCGTGAAGCTGTATGTGCTCGCGCGCGCCACCACCATCTCGCCGGGCCACACCGACACGCGCAGGTACCAGATGGGCGCTGCGACGCTCGCGCCGTTCAACGACCACTACAAGCGGCACGCGTTCGCGACCACCGTGCGCCTGACCAACGTCACCGGCCGGAGGGAAACGCCATGAAGCCACGCGTGCACGCCGGCCGCTCCACCCAGACCCAGCGCGGCGCCGCGCTGATCATCGGGATGATCATGCTGCTGCTGATCACGCTCGTGGTCACCGCCGCCTTCAACCTCAGCGGCGCCAACCTCAAGGCCGTGGGCAACCTGCAGACCCGCAACGAAGCCGTGGCCGCCGCCAACCGCGCGATCGAGGAGGTCGCGGCCAGCCTGCTGGTGCCCGGCAGCGACGGCACCCCGTCGCTCGCGCCGCCGCAGGGCACCGTGAGCATGGTCGACATCAACAACGACGGCGTGGACGACTACAAGGTCACCATTGCCCCGCCCGTGTGCGTGCGCGCCACCAAGGCCGTCGACAGCAGCGGCGGCGGCAGCACGGGCCCGGGCGGCATCACGGGCGGCGCGTCCAGCAGCGGCTCCGGGCTTGCGGCCCTGCCCGACCAGTACAACGCCGTGTGGGACATCAGTACCACCGTGACCGACACCACCCCCGGCGCCACCGGCACCTCGACCTCCGTGCGCCAGGGCGTGCGGGCGCTGCTCAACAAGGCGCAGTTCGAAGCGCTGTGCGCGCCGCCACCTGCCGCACCAGCCGAACCTGCGCCTGTCCCCCCTTGAACCACGACGATGAACGGGCCCCCGCCATGACAAGAAAACTACTCACCACGCTGTGGGCCGCCGTGCTGCTCGCGTTGCCGATGCAGGCTGCGCAGGCGGAGGACATCGATCTCTTCGTGGGCTACAACCCCGCCGTCACCCAGGCCCCGAACGTGCTGTTCGTGCTGGACAACACGGCCAACTGGAACCAGCCCTTCACCGCCGAGCTCAACGCGCTCGCCAGCGCCTTCGAAAGCCTGCAGGCCGACAAGTTCAAGGTCGGCCTGATGATGTTCACCGAGACCGGCCAGGGCAATTCGAACAGCGACGGCGGCTACGTGCGCGCCGCGGTGCGCACGCTCGACAGCGGCACCAAGCTCAAGTACGGCGCCATGATCCGCAGCCTGGACAAGGTGGCCGACAAGTCCAACGGCGGCAAGGCCGGCAAGACCATGGCGGAGGTCTACCGCTACCTGGCCAGCGCCGCGCCCATCGCCGGCAACGGCAAGGTCAAGACCGACTACACCGGCAACGTGAGCGGCACCGCGGCATCGAAGGCCATCTACGCGCTCACGCGCAACGCCCTGGCCAGCGTCAACGCCAGCACCTATGTCGGCCCGAGCACCGAGAACTGCATCGGCACCTTCGTCATCTACATCAGCAACGGCGCAGCGCAGGACAACAACAACGACAACCAGCTCTCCAACGAAGCCCTGCGCGCCGCCGGCGGCAGCACCGCCCAGATCACGCTCAGCCCCAGCGGCTCGCAGGACAACACGGCCGACGAATGGGCGCGCTTCCTGCAGACCAGCATGGGCGTCAAGGTCTACACCATCGAGGCCGCCAAGGCCACCCAGGGCCAGGGCCCGGGCTGGAGCGCGCTGCTGCAGAGCATGGCCAAGCAGAGCAACGGCGAGTACTACGACCTCTCGAGCAAGCCCGAACTCGGCGCCGCGCTCGGCGAGGCGCTGGACGACATCTTCAGCAAGATCCAGTCGGTCAACAGCGTGTTCTCCTCGGTGAGCCTGCCCGTGAGCGTGAACACCCAGGGCACCTACCTGAACCAGGTGTTCGTGGGCATGTTCCGCCCCGACGAGAACGCCTTTCCGCGCTGGAACGGCAACCTCAAGCAATACAAGCTCGGGCTGGACAGCAGCAGCCAGCTGATCCTGCAGGACGCGGACGACAAGAACGCGGTGAACAACCAGACCGGCTTCATCGCGCCCTGCGCGCGCAGTTTCTGGACACCCGCCGCCAGCGACAGCGACGCCTACTGGAGCTTCCGGCCGTCCGGCGACTGCCTCAAGAAGGAAGCCGCGGACAGCCCCGACGGCAACGTGGTGGAAAAAGGCGCGCAGGGCTACATGCTGCGCGGCGTCGTGCCGGCCGTGCGCAACATGAAGACCTGCGCGGCGGGCAGCTGCACCGCGCTCACCGCCTTCGACGACGCCAACACGGCCATTACCACGACCGCGCTCGGCATCGCCGCGGACGCGACCGCGGACCGCACCAAGCTCATCAACTGGGCGCGAGGCCTGGACAACAAGGGCGACGAACGGCCCAACGCCCAGGGCAACCCGGTGCCCTCGAGCGCCATGCGTCCCTCGGTGCACGGCGACGTGGTGCACTCGCGCCCGGTGGCCATCAACTACGGCACCGACGCCTCGCCCCAGGTGGTGGTGTTCTACGGCGGCAACGACGGTGTGCTGCGCGCCATCAACGGCAACCGCAACACGGCCATCGGCGGGGCCGCCGCAGGCTCCGAGCTGTGGTCGTTCATGCCGCCCGAGTTCTACGGCAGCCTCAAGCGGCTGTACGACAACACCACGCGCATCAACTTCCCCGGCCTGCCCGTCAGCCTGGGCACAGTGGCGCCCAAGCCCTACGGCATGGACGGCGCGGTCGCGGCCTACCGTCAGGGCAGCACCGCCTGGCTCTACGCCAGCATGCGCCGCGGCGGCCGGCTGGTCTACGCCTTCGACGTCTCGTCGCCCGCCGCACCCACGCTGAAGTGGCGCAAGGGCTGCCCCAACCAGAACGACGACACCGGCTGCGACACCGGCTTCGAAGGCATCGGCCAGACCTGGTCGGCGCCGAAGGTGCTGCGCGCCACCGGCTACGGCAGCGGCAGCAGCCCGCTGCTGGTCTTCGGCGGCGGCTACGACAAGTGCGAAGACGTCGACACCAACAGCGCCGCCCAGGCCTGCGGCACCGGCGTGAAGGGCAACCGGATCTACGTGCTCGACGCCAACACCGGCGCGCAGCTCAAGGTGTTCACCACCGCCCGCCCCGTGGTCGGCGAAGTGACGGTGGTCACCGACACCCTGGGCGTCGCCACCATCGCCTACGCAGCCGACCTGGGCGGCAACGTCTACCGCATCGCCATCGGCAGCGCGGCCCCGTCCGCCTGGGCCATGACCCAGATCGCCTCGCTCGGCTGCGACACGGTGACCACCTGCACGCCCAACCGCAAGTTCATGTTCGGCCCCGACGTGGTCGCGGACAACGGCGCCTACGTCGTGCTGCTGGGCTCGGGCGACCGCGAGAAGCCGCTGCGCCACTACAACGTCGCGCTCGGCGTGGCCAACCGCTTCTACATGCTGGTCGACAAGCCCACCGACGCCACCTGGCTGACCAGCGAGGCCGACCGCTGCGGCACCGGCAACGAGGTGCTGTGCCATACCTCGCTGCAGGCCATCACCGACGCGAGCACGCCGAGTTCGTCCGACCTCGCCACCAAGAAGGGCTGGTACCTCGGGCTCGCAGCGGGCGAGCAGGTCGTGACCGGTTCGGTGACCGCCTACGGCGTCACCACCTTCAACACCCACACGCCCACCAACCCCAACACGCAGTCGTGCCGGGCCGACCTGGGCACCGCGCGGGTCTACAACGTGTCGTACGTCAACGCGGCCGCCCAGGGCACCAACGGGCGCTTCCAGAACGTGGTGGGCGGCGGCCTCGCGCCCACGCCGGTCGTGGGCCGCGTGCAGCTGGACGGCGATGGCGGCATGCGCGACGTGGTCATCGGCGCCAACCCCGACTCCTTCCTCAGCCCCAAGGGCACCGCGCCCAAGGCCGCCTTCAAGCAGCCCAAGGGCCGGGTCTACTGGTTCATCCAGAAGTAACGCCGTGCACCCGCGCATGCGCAACCACCACCCCAGGCAGGCCCGCACCCGGCCGCGCGGCTTCACGCTCATCGAGCTGATGGTCACGCTGGCCGTGCTGGTGGTGCTGATCGCCATTGCCGTGCCCTCGTTCGACGGCATCCGGCTGTCCACCCGCCTGAGCAGCTACAGCACCGCGCTGGTCGCCGGCAGCCAGCTGGCGCGCAGCGAGGCCATCAAGCGCAACGCGCCCGTCACCCTGTGCGCCTCGGCCAACGGCACCAGCTGCAGCACCAACGGGCAGTGGGAAGCCGGCTGGATCGTGCGCAGCGACACGCAGGTGCTGCGCGTCGAGCCCGCGGCCGCCAGCGGCTACCGGCTGCGCGAGGCCGATGGCGCCAGCGCCATCGTGTTCCAGGCCACCGGCCTGGGCGCCGGCCGGAGCAGCATCACCATCTGCCGCGCCACCCCGAGCGCCGACCAGTCGCGCGCCGTGAGCATCAGCGCCACGGGGCGCACCACCGTCACCCGGTCCAGCGGCGGCACCTGCGCCGCGACCTGACCCGGGCCGGCCGAGGGGGTCCGCCGGACGAACGACAATAGGGCCCTGTGGCAAGCCCGGGCGCCGGTCCCGCCTCTCTTGCCTTGACGACCTTCACCAGGAACAACGCTCCCGCATTCATGGAACACCGGCTGGACTGGGCCCTTGCCGCCTGCGCTCGCATCCTCAGGCCCGTGGTCCGGCTGGCGCTGGGCATGGGCGTCAAGCACCCGCACCTCGAAGCCCTGCTGCGCGACCTGCTCATCGAGGAAGCCCAGCGCACCTGGCGCGCCCAGGGCGTGACCAAGCCCAACCTCAGCCAGATTTCGGTCACCACCGGGCTGAACCGCAAGGTCGTCACCGCCAAGGTCCGCGCCACCGTCGACCCGCTGCCCCACACCGAGCTGTCAGCGGCTGCCAAGACTTTTACGTTGTGGTTACAGATGACCACCGACGACGACACCCTGCGCCGCCTGCCCGTCGTCACCGAGGGTGACGGGCCCTCGTTCGAGCGCGTGGCCCGCCTGGCCAGCCGGGGCAACGTGCACCACCGCACCATCCTCGACGAGCTGGTGCGCCTGCAGATGGTGGCCGAAAGCGACGGCAGCGCCGAACTCACGGCCGATGGCTTCGTGCCGGTGGAAGACCTGCAGTCGATGCTCGCCTTCCTGGGCGACAACGGCCGCGACCACCTGCTGGCCGCCGTCTCCAACACCCTGGGCGAGACGCCCCGCATGCTCGAGCGCGCCGTGTACGCGCGCGGGCTCACGCTGGCCGACTGCACGGCCATCGAACGCCTCGTGCGCGAACGCTGGGCCGGCCTGCACCACGAGCTGGCCCGCGAGATGACCGAAGCCGTCGACCGCGTGCCCCCCGAGGCCAAGGCTACCGCGAAGGCACGCATCCGCGTCGGCATCTACACGTATTACGAAGACGAAGAAGGCGCGCCCGCCCCCGGCACGCCCCAGCACAACGAGTCCCCCCGATGAACACGCCTCCCCTCTCCTTGCGACTCGTGCGCGGCCTGCTGATGGCCGGCGCCATGGCCCTGCTTCTCTCCTGCGGAGGCGGCGCCGGGGGTGGCGGCGGCACACTGGGCTTCGGCACCACCGGCACCACGGCCACCGGCAACGGCAATGGCGGTGGGGGCGGCGACGGCGGCTCGGGTGACGCCGGCTCCGGCAGCGGCACGGGCAACGGCAGCACCGGAAGCACCGGCGCCGGCGGCGACAGCACCGCCAGCAACACCAACGGCGACGGCTCGGGCGTGGGCTCCGGCGGCACCGGCGTGACCGCCGACGCCGCTGGCATCGGCGCGGCCGACGGCCTGGGCAGCGTGATCCTCAACGGCCTGCGCTACAACACCGACAGCGCCACCTTCAGCCTCGAGGACACCACCGAGCTGCAGATCGGCATGAGCGCGCGCATCGCCGGCAAGGTCGACGCCAACTTCACCAGCGGCATCGCCGCCACCGTCGTCTCGGCCGCCGAGCTGCGCGGCGCCGTGTCGGCCATCGACCTGAAGGACGGCAGCTTCATCGTCATGGGCGCCCGCGTGACCACCGACAACGCCACCGTCTGGGCCGACGCCGACGGCACCACCGACCTCGTCGACGGCGCCGTGGTGCAGGTGTGGGGCCTGCCCGCCGCACCGGGCACCCTGCGCGCCACGCGCGTCCAGCTGGCGCCCGCCACCACCGCCCCGCTGGTGACCGGCACCGTGCAGAACCTCGACCGCGGCGGCCAGCAGTTCACGCTCGGCCTGCTGACCGTCGACTTCGCCAGCGCCGCCTTCGGCCCCGGCATCGACGCCGCCAGCCTGGCCAACGGCGCCATCGTCCGCGTGCGCGGCACGGCGGCACCGGCCGCCGGCCGCTTCACCGCCACCCAGGTGCAGGGCTGGTACGCTATTCCCTCGGCCGACGGCATCGCGCTGCAGCTGGCCGGCGTGGTCACCGACTTCGCCGCGCTGGGCGACTTCCGCGTGCTGGGCAACAAGATCGACGCGCGCAACGCCCAGATCACCGGCGGGCCGAGCGGCTCCATCGGCAACGGCGTGAAGGTCGAGGTCGACGGTTTCCTCTCGGGCCAGGTGCTCGTGGTCAAGAAACTGCGCATCCGCCACGTGCCCGGCACCGGCGGGCCCGTGTCGTTCACCGTGATCGGCCCCATCGCCAACTACATGTCGGCCGCCGACTTCATCGTGCGCGGCCAGCGCGTGAATGCCAGCGGCTCCGGTACCATCTTCGAAAACGGCACCGCCGCGGACCTGGGCAACGCCAAGCGCGTGACCGTCGTCGGCGACCGCGTGGTCGACGGCGTGCTCATCGCCCAAAGCGTGAGCTTCATGCAGCCCTGAGGTCCGGGCCCCGGCGGTCCGGCCGCGCAGTGCGTGCACCGAGGGTGCGCGCACCGTGCACCCCACAGGCCACGCCACCCATGGCGCGACCGGATCGATCGGAGCCATGGACACCCACACCACCTCTGCGCCCGCTCCCACGTCGCCCCGCTGCTGCATTGCCGGCGGCGGCCCGGCCGGCATGGTGCTGGGCCTGCTGCTTGCGCGCGCGGGCGTGCCCGTCGTCGTGCTCGAGAAACACCTCGACTTCCTGCGCGACTTCCGGGGCGACACCGTGCACCCCTCGACCCTCGAAGTGCTGCACGAACTCGGCCTGCTCGACGCCTTCCTGCAGCGCCCGCACAACCGCATCGAAGAGCTGCGCGGCACCTACGAAGGCCGCGGCGTGACCATTGCCGACTTCAGGCGGCTACCCACGCACGCCCGCTTCCTGGTGCTCATGCCGCAGTGGGAGTTTCTGGATTTCATGTGCGACGAGGCGCGGCGCTACCCCGGCTTCGAGCTGTGGACCGACGCCGAGGCCATCGGCCTGCTGCAGGACAAGGGCCGCGTCAACGGCGTGAAAGTGCGCATCGGCGCCCGCAGCCCCGACAGCGGCGGCCCGAGAGACATCGAGTTGCACGCCTCCCTCATCGTGGCCGCCGACGGTCGCCACTCCACCTTGCGCGATGCGGCGGCGCTGCCGCACATCAGCTACGGCGCGCCCATCGACGTGCTGTGGATGCGCATTCCCAAGCTCCCCGGCGACCCCGAGGCCACCGGCGGCCACATCGCGGCGGGCCACCTCCTGGTGACGCTCAACCGCGGCGACTACTGGCAGTGCGCCTTCGTCATCCGCAAGGGCGGCAGCGCCGAACTGCAGTCGCGCGGCATTGCCGCCTTCCATGCCGAGATCGCGCGCATCGCGCCCTTCTTTGCCACGCGCCTGCCCGAGGCCCTGCCCGACTGGGAGGCCGTGAAGCTGCTCGAAGTGACCGTCGACCGGCTCGAATCGTGGTCGTGCCCCGGCCTGCTGTGCATCGGCGACGCCGCGCACGCCATGTCGCCCGTGGGCGGCGTCGGCATCAACCTTGCCGTGCAGGACGCCGTGGCCGCCGCCAACCTGCTGGCCGCGTCGCTGGCCGGCAGCGCCACCGACAAGCAGATCGACAACCTGCTGCCCCAGCTGCAGCGCCGCCGCGAATGGCCCGTGCGCGTTACCCAGGCCGCGCAGCGCCTCGTGCAAGACCGCGTGCTGATGCCCGTGCTCAGCCGCAAGGCAGCTGCATCGACCGCGCCCCGCCCCATGCCCTGGCCCCTGCGCCTGCTGGGGCGCTGGCCGTGGCTGCGCACCCTGCCGGCGCGCGCCGTGGGCATCGGCGTGCGGGCCGAGCACGTGCAATCGCCGCGCGCGTAACGCGCGAATCGGATTCGCCGGATCAGCCGGGCCGTCGCGCCTGCGTCGGCTGGCGCGACCAGTACACGCCGTCGAGCCGGTCGAGCCGCACCTCGCCGCCCGTGGACGGCGCATGCACGAAACGCCCGTCGCCCACGTAGATGCCCGCATGCGTGGGCGACGCCGACCCGAACAGCACCAGGTCGCCCGAGCGAAGCTCCGACATCGGCACCGGCCGACCGAAGCCCGCCATGCGCGACACCGTGCGCGGCGGCACCTGCCCCACGCTATGGCGGTAGACGTAGCCGATGAGTCCGCTGCAATCGAACCCGCCCTCGGGCGAATTGCCGCCATAGCGGTACGGCGTGCCGACCAGCCCCAGCGCATGGATCGTGATGCTGTTCGACTGCTCCGACGTCAACGGCGGGATGTTGCTGCTCGGAACCGAACCACCGGGCGCACGCGTCGACGGCGGGCTCGCGCAGCCGATGGCCAGGAGGCAGGCGGTGACGGCGGGGATCAGTCGGAACAGGAGCCGCTGCTGCAGCAGCGACAGCGATGCGGGGGAATGAGGAGGCGTCGGCAATGGTGTGTCGAGCATGGGCGCAGGCCGGTCTTGTGGACGTGGCCCGACTCTAGCGCGAGTGGCCCGGATCGCAATGCAGAGCCCCTTGGCGGGCGACAACGCCCTCGCCCGTCCTCCTCATCATCAGCTGAAGCCGAAGACCAGCAGCAGGTTGTTCGCAGGCATCGCGTGCCGCTCGCGCAATGCGAGGCCGACACGGCGCGCCTCTGCCACCACGTCGTCGAGCCGGCGAATGCCCCATGCAGGATTGCGCGCGCGCAGGTCTTCGTCGAACGCCAGATTGCTCGGTGCCGTGGGGCCGTGCTGGGCTTCGTCTTCGAAGTAAGGCCCGTAGGTGATCAGCGCGCCGGTGCCGGCACGCAGATGCCGCGCGGCACCGACCATGAGCGCGGCGCAGGTGGGCCAGGGTGCGATGTGCAGCATGTTGGCGCAGTAGATGGCGTCGAACTTTTCTTCCTCTTTGCCTTCTTGAGCGAACGCGGGGCCTTGCGAGGGCCACTGCGGCGCCATCACGTCGAGCAGCAGCGGCGGGCGCAGATTGGGCAGCGCGGCTTGCTCGACGCGACTGGCGATCGCGGGAAGCGAGCGGGCATCTGCGTCGGTGGGTTGCCAGGTCCATGAAGGCAAGGCGGCGGCGAACCAGGCGGCGTGTTGGCCTGTGCCGGAGGCGATTTCCAAGGCGGTGCCCTGCTCATCGAGGATGCGGGTCAGGGCATCGAGGATGGGTTGCTTGTTGCGGTCGGCGGCGGGGCTGAAGGGAAGGTCGGGCATCACGAGAAGCTTCGGGCAGGTACAAATTACAGGGTATCAAAGCAAGATCGCTCAGATCCGTTTCGTAGTTCCGCAATGTCGGCAATGCAGCGATTGCCGTCGTTGGCGCCTGCGAGACGAATAGGTACTATCGGCCAAAACCGGCCATTCACCTGGTCGCTTAAATGAACCCTGTATCCCTTGATCGAGGGCAGGACTTGTCGGTTTGCGCATTTCGCTGCCCACCAGCCTGCTCCAAGTACTCTACAAACCCGTCGAAGGCATTCAACAAGGGCTGGAACCGCGCCGCACCGCCTTCCAGTTGGCACAAGGCGGAGCAGGTCGCCTCCAGCGTGGACAGTTGGTCGGGCCCATGGGCTTTGCGGATACGGTAGTGCGAAGGCGGCAGGTTGTGCAGGGCCAAGCGGGGCAACTGTTGCAGTGGCGGGCTTTGGTAGAGCATCTTTCGGCTTTTGCGCCAGGTGCCGTCCAGCACGACCAGGCGCAGGCGCGACGGGGCTTGCGGCCACTCGGGCGGTAGCGGGGGTGGGACTCGCAGGTCCGGGGCGGTATCTTGCAGACTGTCCGGGTACAGCAGCAGCGTGTGCTTGCCGTCCTCCGGCCAGACGGGTACGGCAAATGCCTCACCCACCACCAAGCGGCAGTGCGCCAAGCTGAGGTGCAGCAGGCGGGCACTGCCTTTGGCCTGGTGTACCTCCAACGGGTGCTGCAGCACTAGTACCTCCACCGTGTGGGCAGTGGGCGCGACCCAGCGGCAAATGCAGGCGCTGAGCGGGCGCAGGCAAGCGGTGCACTGGGGGCGTGGGACTACAGCGGCGGACATGGTTGGGTTTTATTCAGCGTGCCTGGCTAGACAATGCGTGGAAGGAGATGTCTCTTAGTGGCGCGACGACCGGCAGCTTTGGACAATGTCGGAAGACCGCAGTGGGCCCTATGCCGTCCTACAACCAGCAGTCGAGAAAGTCCGCTTCGCAGCGATTGTAGAAATCGACCGCGAAGCGACGGACGTCTGCTTTGAGTTCAATGGCGCATCGCACTCGCATGAGCCCATGTGCCCCCCAATCAAGATCGCCGGCTGTAAGCAAGGGGTAGCCTCCCGCGTCAGAAAAATCGACCCTCGAAAATCCCTGCTGCCATTCGCCGCCGACGTAGAGATCAATGCAGCCTCTCAGGGTTTTGAGAACTTCTTGTTGGGAAACCACCGGAAGATGTTGTCGCAGCGGTTGTTGGCGAGCCTCACGAACAGGTAGCCAGACTCTGCGTTGCCGAGCGCATCAACGGGGATTCCTGCGCCGCGAAGGGCTGCGACTTCGGCGTCCGCGTCAATGTCGAAGGGCAAGCTGAGAGTCACCGTCGCTGTGTGCACGAGAAGCTTGGCCATGCTACGGGCTCAATGCGCTTGTTCCGATGCAGCATGCCTTTTGGGCGTCACGCGCATCACGGTGGCCCGGACTGAACAGACGACTCGCCCACGTGGGTACAACCGGGGGAGCGGAGATTCAGCCTCGATCAACCCCGCGCTGCGCAGCACTCCGCGCATTCGAGTCTCCTCCAGATCATCGGTCGGCACAGGCGGTCGCGCGCGGCAAAAGCGGCGGAGCAGATGTATAGGCATTGGATTTCCCGGGTCTGTGTTGGGCGGCAGTGTTGACTGCTGAGAACGTGCGGCCGCCCAACCATGTGCCCGAAACCCACGCGCCGGTCGGTGCAGGATTCGGGGCAATTGACGGCCGTACAAGCAAGTGCGCGCCAGGTTCTCGGTGTCGATTTCCGCGGGGCTCATGGCGTACATGGGGTTGCTCTCCAACGCGAGGTTCCGGGGGCCCACGCTAGCCAGAAAGTGAGTCCCTGACTGTTCGCTGGCGCACCAAGCCCCCCCCAAAAAATGCCCCGGCGATTGGTACGCCAGCGCACAGACGCCGGATTTCGGTCGCAGAATCATGAAAATTTGGAAGCAGATCTCGCCCATGGCATTGCCTCCTCGTTCTTCTTCGTTGCGTCGGGCCGCTGCACACAACGAACTGCTGGATGCCATCCCTGTCGAGGTGATGGCCCGAATGGAGCCGTTCCTGGAATTGGTGCCGCTGCGTCTCGGAGAGGTGCTCTACGAGTCGGGGGTGGTGCAGCGACACGTTTTCTTCCCCGTCGATTGCATCGTCTCCCTGCTGTACGTGCTGGAGAACGGGCAGTCGGCGGAGATCGCGGTCGTCGGCTTCGAAGGCATGGTGGGCGTGTCGCTCCTGATGGGCGGAGGTAGCACCCCCAATCGTGCCGTGGTGCAAAGTGCAGGCAAGGCCTTCAGGCTGAGTGCCACCCACGTTCAGGAGCTGACGGACAAGGGGGGCCCGTTGCTTCACCTCTTGCTGCGCTACACCCAGTCGCTCATCACCCAGATGTCGCAAACGGCGGTGTGCAACCGGCATCATTCGCTCGAGCAGCAGCTGTGCCGCTGGCTGTTGTTGAGCCTGGACAGATTGCCCGGCAATGAACTGGTCATGACGCAGGAGCTGATCGCCAACATGCTCGGCGTGAGACGCGAAGGCGTGACGGAGGCGGCAGGCAAATTGCAGCGTCTGAACCTGATCAAGTACGCGCGAGGTCACATCACGGTGCTCGACCGCCCGGGCCTGGAACAGCAGGTGTGTGAATGCTATGAGGTCGTGAAGCGCGAAACGGATCGGCTGCTGCCTCGCCAAGTGGCAAGCTGATTCGCCGCGCCGATGGTCACGCTCGGTGCGCCGCCGCACAGACGTGAGCCATCGCATCGGCAACAATGCGGCGGGTCACGCATTTTCGCGCTGGCCCCTCTCAACAGGGGCTCTGTGACATCCCATCCGACCCGCCCCATTCACAACCGTCTGCTCGAAGTGCTGCCGCCGATGGTCAGGGCGCGTCTGCTCGAAAAATGCGAGAGCGTGCCACTGGCCGCGGCCCAGACGCTCTATGAGCCGGGCGATGTCATCCACCACATCCACTTTCCCACGAGCGCCTTTGTTTCGCTGGTTTCCACGGCGGACGGCCACGACGGCCTGCAAACAGGCTTGGTGGGCAACGAGGGCGCCTTGGGCTACGAACTGTCGCTGGGTGTTCAGAGCGCACCGTTGCGAGCGTTCGTTCAAGGCGGCGGTCTGGCCTGGCGCCTGACGGCGCAGTCCTTTGCTCAGGAACTGGAGCACAACACGATGCTCAGGCGTGTTCTCAACCGCTACGTCTGTGTGCTGCTGATGGAACTGGGTCGCTCGGGCCTGTGCAACCGCTTCCATCTGATCGAGGAGCGCCTGGCGCGCTGGCTACTGACCACGCAGGATTGCGCGCACTCCGCCCACCTGGCACTGACTCATGAAGTACTGGGTCGCATGCTGGGAGTGCGCAGGGTCGGCATCACCAATGCAGCGACGGCACTGCACGAGCGTCGGCTGATCGAATACCGCCGCGGCGCCATCACGATCACGGATCGCCAAGGACTGGAAAATGCGGCGTGCGATTGCTATCGGGCCAACCAGCGCAACTACGCGCGGTTGATCTCATGACAGGTGGCCTTCCTGCCATTCACACGGCAGGAGCATGAAGATCGTTCTCCCGTAGCATCACCGGCTCCATGGCCCCCTGTGAGAGACGCCGCCGCACCGCGGCTTCAATCTCTTCGACATGGTGGCCGAAGGTTTCAAGCGGATCGGCGCTCTCGGGTGTGTGAAAGTGATAGCGCAGCGCTTGGCTCCCGACGCTGGCACTCACGAACCGGTTGCCTTCCAGGTCCACCCAGAAGCGGACGGAGCCAGAGGCATCATGAAAGTAGGGAGCATCGGACATTGCGAAAATCTTTCTTGGGGGCGGCTGTGCACTATCACACGCTTGGCGCTTCGCGCCCGTAAGACAACGGGAGTTGATCGCTCTGCAGGCCCAAGTGCTTGGCCTTTGCCATGAAATCCAGCGAGGTGACGGCCCGCCGGCATCGAGGTGCCGCTCTTGATGGGCGGGTGCTTAAGCTTCCTCTACCAGCGCCGGATGGCCGTCAACCAGATCATGGCGCGCCTTTTGTTTTCGGTCTGTGCGCCAGCGCACGGTCGAAAAATCTCCTGCGCGGTAGTGTGGCAGCTTCAACTTCTTCAACGGAGGGGCGCATGACACCTTCCCAGTTCACCGCCGAGTCGCTGCTTCGGACTTACCTCAGTGGGCGCAGCATGCCGAAAATCCTTCGTGACGCCATTGTGTGGTCGATCGAAGTTCGACTGGCCAGGGGCGACACGCCAACGCTCGACGAGACGCTGCGAACTGACATCGACAACCATGCTGTAGAGCCTCCTGGGCAACCGACCGTATGTGCCTTGTTGCGTCGCTTTGGCGAGACTGAAGACACAACGCATGCGAGCAGTCGCCCAAGCCACAGAGCGTTTGGAACCTCCGTTTATTGACACGAGCGCACCGGCTGGTTCGTGTCTACTTCAGTCAGACGGCTCGGGCAGATTTGCGAGGCGGAAGTCCCCGCCGGGTCGCAAAGCCGCCCTCGATGCATATCGCCCCGAGCGGCAGCAATCAGGCTGAAGCAGCCACCCCGGTATCCAATACCGGCGCCAAACTCTCACCCTCCCCCACTCTCCTGAAACAACGCCGCCGCATCCCGCGCCAGATCCGAGGCGATCCAAAGCAGGTTGTCCCGATGCCCTGCCCCTGCATCTTCGAACCATCCATCGCCGGCGCCGTGGCAGCACCACAGCAGTGAGTTCAGTTGTTCCAGCTTGCATTCCAACAGGTCTGCTGCGCTGGGGGTGGTCGCGTGGGGAGGGGTCGACCCGGTAGGCCGGGCCATAATTCGTTTAGCCATTTGTTGTGCTCTCTTTCAAGGTTATGCACGTCACTTGGTTAGACGGTCATGGTGTTCGCGCACCGTGGCCGTCGCCTTTTGTGCCTCACGTTCGCATCGATCGATCTGCATCGATGGCCCGCCGTGAGGCGAAGCGGTTCCTTCATTCACTCAATCAGTCAGTGGTCCGTGGTGTGGTGTGTGCTGCCCTCCTCGCCCACATGGCGGGTCGTGTCATCACAGGGGCATTCACTGTAGAGAAGTCCTGCCCGGCACAGAGAGAAATTTCGCCGAGGAATGCGCGGTTCGCGCAAGTAATCGCGCTGCGGCAGCGGCGATTCACAAAGCCCTGACAGTCAGGCCCTGAAAGCAGGGCCCGAGCCCCGCATCGACAGCAGCGCCTCAGCCCTGCCCGCCGAACTCCCGCGCGTGCTCCACCGCGTACTTGATGAGCTCCGCCTGCCCTTCGATGCCCAGGCGCCGCTTGATGCTCTGGCGGTGCGCCTCCACGGTGCGCACGCTCAGGCCGAGGTCGCGCGCGATCTGCTTGCTCGATTCGCCGCGGCCGAGCGCACTCAAGATCTCGCTCTCGCGCGGCGTGAGCAGCGGGCGCGGCGTCTGGTTGCGAAAGAGTTTCTTCGACACGGCCGGGCTCAGGAAGGTGCCGCCCGCCGACACGGCCTCGATGGCGGCCACGATCTCCGCCGCCGGCGCGTCTTTCAGCACGTAGCCGCGCGCGCCGACCTGCAGGGCCTTCTGCACGTACTCGGGGTTGTCGTACATGCTGAGCATCACGATGTGCGGCGCGGGCTGCTGGTGCTGCGGCTGTTGTTGCAGCAGCAGCGCCGCCAGCTCGATGCCGTTCATGTCCTTCATGCCCACGTCCATGAGCACGAGGTGCGGCTGCGCGGGGCCGATGAGTGCCAGCGCCTCGGCCCCGCTGCCGGCCTCGCCCACGATCTCCAGACCGGGCATGGCGCCCAGGCGCGCGCGCAGGCCGTCGCGCACCAGCGGGTGGTCGTCGACCAGGAACAGGCGCACGACAACGGGAGCAGCAGCGGCGGGGTCTTCTTTCATGGCCGCTATTCTGGCTTTGCGCGCCGCACGGGCACTTCGGCCACGATGGACGTGTGGCCCCGGCCCGAGCGCATGCGCAGCCGGCCTTCGATGGACTCCATGCGCTCGCGCATGTTGCGCAGGCCGATGCCGCGCTGCGGGTCGAGCTGCATGGCCTCGACGTTGAAGCCGACGCCGTCGTCGCTGATCTCCAGGCGCACGGCCTCTTCGTCGAAGCCCAGTGCGATGTGCACCTGCTGCGCACGGGCGTGTTTGCGCACATTGGTCAACGCTTCCTGCGTGACGCGAAAGAGCGCGGTCTTGGCTTCTTGCGACAGCTCGAAGGGTTCGCCCTCGACCATGATCGACGCGTCGATGCCCCCTTCTTCGCCGAACTCGGCACCCAGGCGCTCCAGCGCGGCGGGCAGGCCCAGGGTGTCGAGCAGCGCGGGGCGCAGCCGGTGCGAGATGCGGCGCACTTCGATGAGTGAATCGTTCAGCCGCTGCAGCGCTTTGCCGAGCGCGGGCGGCGGCGACTGGTGCGCGCGGTCGAGCTGCTCCACCGCCGATTCGATGAGCAGCTTGGCCGACACCAGCGTCTGGCTGGTGCCGTCGTGCAGCTCGCGCGCGAGGTGGCCGCGCTCTTCTTCCTGCGACTGCACCACGCGGCGCGCGAGCAGGCGCAGCTTGGCCTCGGCGGTGCGGTGCTCGCTGAGGTTGAGCAGCAGCCCGGCCGCGCTCACCACGCCCAGGCACAGCGCGGCGATGCCGGCAATCCACAGCAACGTGGCGGTGACGTTCGCGTTCATCTGCCGGTCGAGGGTGTCCATGGTCGACTGGATGTCGTCCAGGTACAGGCCGGTGCCGACCATCCAGTTCCAGCGCGGCAGCGCGGTGACATAGCCGAGCTTGGGCGCCATCTGTGCGCTCGAGGGCTTGCGCCATTCGTACTCGACGTAGGCGCCGCCCTTGTCGCGCGCGCCCTGGATCAGCTCCTGGATGGTGAAGCGGCCGTGCGAATCGCGCAGGTTCCACAGGTTCTGGCCCACCAGCTCGGGCTGGCGCGAGTGCATGAGCGAGTTGCCGTCCATGTCGTAGACGAAGAAGTAGCCGTCGTCGCCGTAGTTGAGCGTGGCCAGGCGGCGCAGGGCCTCGGTGCGCGTGGCCTCGTCGTCCAGGCCCGACTCGTACAGCGGCAGCAGATTGCTCACGGCCAGGTCGACGTAGCTGCGCAGCTCGCTGCGGCGCTGGGCCATGTAGCTGCGCTCGATGAGCGCCCGCTCGCGCTGGGCCAGGTCGTGTTCCTGGTGACGCACGGCCAGGGCCACGAGCACCAGCGCGACCAGCAGGGGCGCAACGGCCAAGGCGACGATCTTGGTGCGCAGGTTCATCGTCGGGGTGGGTGCCTCGTTCGTCCTGGTGCGTTCAATGCACGCTGGTCGGCCGCCCCGCAGCCACCCACGCATCGAGCCCACCCGTCAGCGGCAGCGCCCGCCGCGCCCCGCGCGCCAGCAACACGCGCGCGGCCTGCGCGGCCGAGACTTCGTTGGGGCAGTTGCAGTACAGCACCACGTCGCGGTCGGGGTCGATCGTGAGGTCGAGGTTGCGCTGCTGCAGCGCCTTGAGGGTGTACGACAGCGCCCCCGGAATGCGGCGCGGGTCGACCTGCACGCCGGCTTCGCCGCGCACGTCGATCACCAGCGGCGGCACGTCGCCGCTCATCAGGTCGAACAGCTCGTCGACGCTGATGCGCGGCATGCCGGTTAGGCGCGCGAAGGCGCGGCGGCGCCAGTAGCGCACGGCGAGCATCACGAGCAGCACCACGCCCAGCGCGGCGGTGGCGATGCCCCCGGCCTGCGCCAGCACGGCGAGCACCTGCTGGATCTGGTCGCGAAAGAGCCAGCCCAGGCCAAGGAACAGGCCCGTCCAGACCAGCGCGGCGACGATGTCGAAGCCGACAAAACGCCGCACCGACATGCCCAGCGCGCCGGCCATGGGCGGCGCCACCACGGACACGCCGGGCACGAACTTGGCGGCCACCAGCGACATGCCGCCCCAGTCGGAAATGAGCGATTCGCCGCGCCGCACGCACGAGTCCTGCGACAGCGAGATGCGGCACAGCAGCCGCATGAAGCGGTAGCCGAAGCGGCGCCCGGCGTAAAACCACGCGCCGTCGCCCAGCAGGTTGGCGACCACGGCGGCCAGCACCACGCCGACCACCGACACGTCGCCCGCCGCCAGCAACGCACCAGTGACGACCAGCACGGCCGCGGCCGGCACGGGCAGGCCCAGGCGCGCGGCAAAGCTGGCGGCAAACACCACCAGGATCGCGTTCTGCACCAGCAGCGACATCAGCTGCGCCATGCGGGCCGCCGTTCGGTCGTTGCCGCGTGCCGCAGGGCGGCGCGCCGGGAGGAGGTGTGGGATGTGGTCATGCCGGGCGCGATTCTCCCGCATGGCCCAAGCACGTACTGCGCGCAGGCCATCCGGGGGCCGGCACGCATCCTTTCGCTCAGCGGGGTGCGTCGCCCTTGCGGTACTCGGCGGTGAGTGCGTCGAGCTTCTGCTTGAGCGCCGGGTCGAGCACGTAGCTGGCGGCGGCCACGGTGGCGTCGAGCTGCTCGGGGCGGCTGGCGCCCAGCAGCGGCGCGGTGATCAGCGGGTTGGCCATGACCCAGGCGACCGCCAGCGTGGCCAGCGGCACGCCGGCTTCATCGGCCAGCGCATGCAGCTGGGTCACGGTGTCGAAGCTGCGGTCGTTCCAGTAGCGGTCCTGGTACATGCCGCCGGCGGTACCGAGGGTGAAGCGGGTGTTCTCCTCGGGCTTGGCGCCGGGCTTGTACTTGCCGGTGAGCAGGCCGCCGGCCAGCGGGTTGTAGGGAATCACGCCCAGGCCCTCTTCGGCCGCCAGCGGCAGCAGTTCGCGCTCGATCTCGCGGAACAGCAGGCTGTAGCGCGGCTGCACCGACACGAAGCGCGTGAACCGGTGCAGCTCGGCCTTGCCGAGCGCACGGGCCAGGCGGTAGGCCAGGAAGTTCGACACGCCGATGTAGCGCGCACGGCCCGACCTGACGATCACGTCGAGCGCCTCGAGGCTTTCTTCGAGTGGGGTCTCGCGGTCGTCCATGTGCAGCTGGTACAGGTCGACGTGGTCGGTCTTCAGGCGCTTGAGCGAGAGGTCGATGGCGTCGAGCAGGTGCTTGCGCGAAGCGCCCTGGTCCCAGGGGTTGGGGCCGACCTTGTTGACGGCCTTGGTGGCGACCACGAAGCGGCGGCGGCCCGCGGGGCCCTGCTTGTCGAGCCAGTTGCCGATGATCTCTTCGGTGCGGCCGGTGGTCTCGATGGTGCCGCCCAGCGGGTACACATCGGCGGTGTCGAGGAAGTTGATGCCGGCGTCGGCGGCCTTGTCCAGGATCTGGTGCGACACGGCCTCGTCGGTCTGCAGACCGAAGGTCATGGTGCCCAGGGCCAGGCGGGACACGGTGAGGCCGGTACGGCCCAGGCGGGTGGTGGGGATGCTCATGCAGGCTCGCTCCGAGAAGGTGGGAGAGGGAGGGAAAGAGGCGGCGGCCATCATAGGCACGGCCGCGCATTCCTGCAGGCGCTGGAGATTCAGGTGGATTCGAGGTGCACGCCGGGCGCGCCGCGTTCGACCGAGAAGCGGGCCATGGCCGCGACGGCAGAATCGGCGTTCTTCTCGTCTTCGACCGCGCGGAACTCGACCGCGCAGCCGCGTGCGTCGAGCGTCATGAGGCCGTAGCCGCGCTTGTCCGCGCGGCCGTAGCGCAGGTGTTCGTTCTTCGCACGCATGTGGGCCACGCTGGCGGCGCTGGGCCCTTCGGAGGTGATGGCGCCGCCGACGAACTCGGTCGCGACCACGGGCCCCTGCGGCGCGCGGCGCAGGTCGGCGGCCCAGAAGGCGTGCACGTCGCCGCCGAGCACCAGCGCATCGCCGCCGCGCGACGGGTTGGCGGTCAGCGCGTCGAGCAGGCGCGTGCGCGCGGCGGCGTAGCCGTCCCAGCCGTCCATCCAGTAGCCGTGGCCGGGGCCGCGCTGGCGGTCGGCTTCGGCGAGCAAGGTGGGTTGGGCGATGACGGTCCAGCGCGCCGGCGGCGTTGCGAGTTCGTTCGCGAGCCAGGCTTCCTGCTGCATGCCGAGCAGGCTGCGCTCCGGCGCCAGCCGGTCGGCGCAGTCGACCAACGGCTTGGTGCTGCGGCCCGGGAGGCAGGCGTGGTGCGAACGGTACTGGCGGCCGTCGAGCAGCATCACGTCGAGCATGCGGCCGAAGCGATGGCGGCCGTAGATGGTCGCGCCCGCGCCGCGTGGACGCATGGAGGCGGGCACGGGCATGTGCTCGTACCAGGCCTGGTAGGCCGCGGCGCGGATGGCGAGGAACTGCGCCGGGTCGGGCGTGCGCGGCGAGACGTCGTCGGTGTAGTCGTTGGCGACCTCGTGGTCGTCCCAGGTCACGAGCCACGGAAAGGCGGCGTGCGCGGCCTGGAGGTGCGGGTCGGTCTTGTAGAGCGCGTAGCGGTTGCGAAAGCCGGCCAGGTCGGTGGGAATGCCGCCCTCGTGCCGGCGCACGTTGTGCGAGCCGCGCGAGCTTTCGTAGATGTAGTCGCCCAGGTGCACGACGAAGTCGAGCGGCTGCGCGGCCATGTCGCGGTAGGCGGCGTAGTAGCCCTCCTCGTACTGCTGGCACGAGGCGAAGGCGAAGCGCAGCGGCTGCACGGTGGCGTCATCGTCGGCCGGCGCGGTGCGCGTGCGGCCGACGGGGCTGCGCACGCCGGCGGCGGTGAAGCGGTACCAGTAGGGGCGGCCCGGGCGCAGGCCCTGCACGTCGACGTGCACCGAGTGCGCGAGGTCGGCCTCGGCGCTGGCGATGCCCTTGGTCACGATGCGGCGAAAGCGCTCGTCCTCGGCCACTTCCCACTGCACCGCCACGGGCGCGTCGCCCATGCCGCCGCCCTGCAGCGGCTCGGGCGCGAGCCGCGTCCACAGCACCATGCCGTCAGGCCGCGGCGCGCCCGAGGCGACGCCGAGCGTGAACGGGTCACGCGTGGCCGAGGGCTGGGCGCGCAGGTGCAGGAAGGGATGGCCGAGCGCGGCGGCGGCGAGGCCGGTGTGCAGCAGGCGTCGGCGGGTGAAAAGCGGAGTGGTCATCGGGCGTCTTTCTTGGCGCGTCGCTCGGCGATCTCGAGGTCGATCGATGCTTGCAGCTGCGCTTGCCGTTCGGGGTTCTTCGGGCGGGTGTCGAAGCTCCTCGTGCGTATGCCTTCGACCGACTGTGAGGAAACACGGCGAGACTTTCCCCACCAGATCGCTGCAGCGCCGCCGAGCAGGAACAGCGCGACCATGAATTCCGCGGCGACCCGGTTCAGGTCGCTCTTAAGGATCGGCTGCGCTGCGTTGTCTGTCCGGTCCCGCGGAGGCAGCAGGACTGCGAGCTTCTTGCCCACGGGGCGCGCGCTGAACTTGCCGCCACGGCCGGCCCGCAGGACGGCTTTTCGGCCATCGGGTCGGACGTAGTCGACCCGCACCTCGTCGCCGTTGACGCCGGTGACGACACCCTCGACTTCGTCGTAGGAAAGAAGAACCAGCGCCGCGTCATACGCCGACAGCAGCGCGACACACAGCATGGCGACGCCCATCGCCGCAACGCACGTCGCCACCAACACTCGAAAGATATGCATGGACTCCAGCCATCAGGAACGTGCCTGATTCTGGCGCCCTTCTCTTACAGCACCGCCACTGCAGAACGGCGTCTCAGCCCGCCGACCCTTCGCAAGCCACAGCCACCGGCCGCCGCGCATCCGCACGCGCGCTCGCGACCGCCCAGGCAAAGATGCCCACGCCCGCCAGCGCCAGCAGCGCGCCGACCCAGCCGGTCGAGGTCCAGCCCAGGCCGGCCGCAATGGCGACGCCACCGAGCCAGGCGCCGAGGGCGTTGGCCATGTTGAAGGCCGAGTGGTTGAGCGCGGCGGCGAGCGTTTGCGCGTCGCCGGCCACGTCCATCAGGCGGATCTGCAGGGCCGGGCCGATGGCGACGGTGGTGCCGATGAGGAACACGGTGAAGGCCGCCGTCACGACGTGGTGCGCCGCGAAGGTGAAGCTGGCGAGCACGAGCGCCGCGTAGACGAGCACGCCGCCGATGGTGCGCATGAGCGACTTGTCGGCCAGCCGCGAGCCCACGAGGTTGCCGGTGACCATGCCCAGGCCGAACAGCGCGAGCACGAAGGGCACGCCGCCCAGCGGCAGGCCGGCCACCTCGATCAGCGTGGGCTTGATGTAGCTGAACACGGCGAACATGCCGCCGAAGCCGATGGCGCCGATGCCCAGCGTGAACCACACCTGCTTGCGCTTGAGCGCGCCGAGTTCGCGCCAGGGGCTGGCGCCGGCGGCGGGCGCGATGTCGGGCACGTCGCGGCGCAGCAACGCCACGGCAACCAGCGCGATGACGCCCACGAACACGAAGGCCGCGCGCCAGCCGAACAGCTGGCCCAGCCACGCCGCGATGGGCACGCCGACCAGCGTGGCGCCGGTGAGCCCCAGCATCACCAGGCCGACGGCGCGTGCGCGCCGCCCCGGTGGCGCGAGCGTGGCGGCCACGAGCGCGGCCACGCCGAAGTAGGTGCCGTGCGGCAGGCCGGTGGCAAAACGCAGCAGGTTGAGCGACAGGTAGCCGGGCGCCATCGCGCTGGCGAAGTTGCCGGCCGCGAACACGGCCATCAGCGCGATCAGCAGTGCGCGTCGGCCCCAGCCGGCGGCCAACACCGCGAGCACGGGCGCGCCGATGACCACGCCCAGCGCGTAAGCGCTGATGACGTGGCCGGCCTGCGGGATGGTGACGGCGATGTCTTTCGCGACCTCGGGCAGCAGGCCCATGATGACGAACTCGCCGGTGCCGATGGCAAAGCCGCCGACGCCGAGCGCGAGCACCGCGCGCAGGAACTGGGCGGACGAGACGGACGGTGCAATGGCGGTGGTTTCCGCGCCTTCGCGGGCGGACGGTGAGGCGTTCAAGGCCGAGCTCCTGGGGGGTGCCCGGCGGACGCGGGCAAGGCTCGATTCTAGGGTAAACCCTTAAATTGTGAAGATGCTCTCGTGCGCAGCTTCGGTACCGTCTTGCAATTCAGATGGCAACCAACTGCCGCACGCCCTGCGCTTCCATGTCCTTGCCCAGGCCGCGCGCAATGACTTCGCCGCGCTCCATCACGAGGTAGTCGTCGGCCAGCTCCTGCGCGAAGTCGTAGTACTGCTCGCACAGCACGATGGCCATGTCGCCGCGGTCGGCGAGCATGCGGATGACGCGGCCGATGTCCTTGATGATGCTGGGCTGGATGCCCTCGGTGGGCTCGTCGAGGATCAGCAGCTTGGGTTTGGGCGCGAGGGCGCGCGCGATGGCCAGTTGCTGCTGCTGCCCGCCGGAGAGGTCGCCGCCTCGTCTGTTGATCATCTGCTTGAGCACCGGGAACAGCTCGAACAGCTCTGCAGGAATCGGCGTGCCCCCGCTCTTGTAGGCCAGGCCCATGCGCAGGTTCTCTTCCACCGTGAGCCGCGCGAAGATCTCGCGGCCCTGCGGGACGAAGCCGATGCCGGCCCTGGCCCTGTCGTACGGCGTGGCCTTGTGGATCGGCTTGCCTTCGAGCTCGATGCTGCCGCTCTTGATGGGCACGAGGCCCATGAGCGACTTCAACAGCGTGGTCTTGCCTACGCCGTTGCGGCCGAGCAGGACCGTGACCTTGCCGAGTGTCGCCTCGAAGCTCACATCTCTGAGGATGTGGGAGCCGCCGTAGTACTGGTGGATGTTCTTGACTGTCAGCATGGTGGGATGCCTTCCTTGGTCTTTATCGGGGGCGCCCGGTGCGCGGCACGGCGCGGTCGACCCCACTGTGCCGGCCCTTCGGGCTGCCCTGCGGTGCTCGCGTTTCGCGGGGTCTCGCAGAACTCGCTGCGCTCAAACAGCTGCGAGCCCTGATCCGCGAAACGCTGCGCTCCTCGGCGGCACAGAGGGGCCGCCCACGCCGCACCGCACACCGGGCGCTGGTCGTGACGTTGATGCTGTCGGCTCTGGCCGCGGCTAGAAATTCACCGGCCAAGGTAGACCTCGATCACGCGTTCGTCGGCCTGCACTTCATCCAGCGTGCCCTGTGCCAGCACCGAGCCGTCGCACAGCACGGTCACGATCTCGGAGATGGTGCGGATGAAGCTCATGTCGTGCTCCACCACCATCAGCGAATGCTTGCCCTTGAGCGTGAGGAACAGCTCGGCCGTGCGCGCGGTTTCCTCGTCGGTCATGCCGGCCACGGGCTCGTCGAGCAGGAGCAGCTTCGGGTCCTGCATCAGCAGCATGCCGATTTCGAGCCACTGCTTCTGGCCGTGGCTCAGGTTGCCGGCCAGGCGCGAGACGCTGTCGGCCAAGTGAATCGTCTCCAGCACTTCGGCGAGGCGGTCGCTCTGCGCCGAGTCGAGCCTGAACAGCATCGACGCGCGCACGCCCTTGTCGGTCTTGAGCGCCAGCTCGAGGTTCTCGAACACGGTGAGGTGCTCGAACACCGTCGGCTTCTGGAACTTGCGGCCGATGCCCAGCTGCGCGATGTCGGCCTCGCGGTGGCGCAGCAGGTCGATGGTGCTGCCGAAGAACACGGTGCCCGAATCGGGCCGGGTCTTGCCGGTGATGATGTCCATCATCGTGGTCTTGCCCGCGCCGTTGGGGCCGATGATGCAGCGCAGCTCGCCCGGCGCGATGTCGAGCGAGAGCTTGTTGATGGCCTTGAAGCCGTCGAAGCTCACGCTCACGTCTTCCAGGTACAGGATGCGGCCGTGGGTGATATCGACCTCGCCCGGCGTGGCGATGCGGCTGAAGCCTGCGGTGCGGCCGCCCGATTCGGTCTGGCCGGTGGCCGCGTGCAGGCCGGCCGCGCGTGCGGCGCGCTCGGCGCCGGCTTCCATCAGGTCGGGGGTCAAGCGCGGGCTCCCTTCACATCGGCGGCCAGGGGCGCCTGCACGCTCGCTTCGGGCTCTGCATGCGAGGCGGCGGGCTCGCGCCGCGCTTCCTTCGCGGCCGGCGCCGCGACCTTCTGCGTCTTCTCGCGCGAGAGCCACTTGCGCACCAACCCCACGATGCCGTTCGGCAGGAACAGCGTGACAGCAATGAACAAGGCGCCCAGGAAGTACAGCCAGTACTCGGGGTAGGCCACGGTGAGCCAGCTCTTGGCCCCGTTGACGATGAAGGCGCCGAGGATCGGCCCGATCAGCGTGGCGCGCCCGCCGACTGCGGCCCACACGGCGATCTCGATGGAGTTGGCCGCACTCATCTCGCCCGGGTTGATGATGCCGACCTGCGGCACGTACAGCGCGCCGGCCACGCCGCACATCACGGCGGAGATGACCCAGATCGTGAGCTTGTACGGCAGCGGGTTGTAGCCCGAGAACATCACGCGCGTTTCGGCATCGCGAATGGCCTGCAGCACGCGGCCGAACTTGCTGCCGATGAGCCACTTGGCGAAGAGGAAGAAGCCCAGCAGCGTGAGGCCGGTGAGCGCGAAGAGCGTCATGCGCATCTCCTGCGTGGCGATCGGGATGTTCAGGATGCGCTTGAAGTCGGTGAAGCCGTTGTTGCCGCCGAAGCCGGTCTCGTTGCGGAAGAAAAGCAGCATGGCCGCGAAGGTCATGGCCTGCGTGATGATCGAGAAATACACGCCCTTGATGCGCGAGCGGAAGGCGAAGAAGCCGAACACGAAGGCGATGAGGCCGGGCACCGCCACGATGAGCAGCAGCGTCATGCCGAAGCTGCCGCTGAAAGTCCAGTGCCAGGGCAGTTCCTTCCAGTCGAGGAACACCATGAAGTCGGGCAGGTCGCTCTTGTAGTTGCCGTCGCGGCCGATCTGGCGCATGAGGTACATCCCCATCATGTAGCCGCCCAGCGCGAAGAACAGGCCGTGGCCCAGCGACAGGATGCCGGTGTAGCCCCAGATCAGGTCCATGGCCAGCGCGCAGATGGCGTAGCACATGATCTTGCCGACCAGTGCCACGGCGTAGTCGCTCATGTGCAGCGGGCTGTCGGCCGGCACCCACATGTTGAGCACGGGCGCCACGGCGCACACGACGATGAGCGCGACGAAGAAGGCCGTCCAGCCCTTGCCGCTCAGCAGCGGCCCCTTGGTTGGGAGTACGACCTTGCTCATGCTTCTGCGCTCCGGCCCTTCATGGCGAAGATGCCCTGAGGTCTCTTTTGAATGAAGATGATGATGAAGACAAGCACCGCGATCTTCGCGAGCACCGCGCCCGCCCAGCCTTCGATGAACTTGTTGAGAATGCCCAGCCCCAGCGCCGCATACACGGTGCCCGCGAGCTGGCCGACGCCGCCCATCACGACCACCATGAAGCTGTCGACGATGTAGCTCTGGCCGAGGTCGGGGCCGACGTTGCCGATCTGGCTCAGCGCGCAGCCCGCCAGGCCCGCGATGCCGGAGCCGAGCGCGAAGGCGTAGGTGTCGATGCGCGCGGTGTTCACGCCCATGCACGAGGCGATCGGGCGGTTCTGCGTGACGCCGCGCACGAACAGGCCCAGGCGCGTCTTGCCGATGAGCCAGCCCATCGCGAGCAGCACGAGCGCGGCGAAGACGATGATGCAGATGCGGTTCCAGGGCAGCGTGACGTTGCTCAGCATCGTGAAGCCGCCGCTCATCCAGCCGGGGTTTTCCACGCCGACGTTCTGCGCGCCGAACAGCGATCGCACGAGCTGCTGCAGCATCAGGCTGATGCCCCAGGTGGCGAGCAGCGTCTCGAGAGGACGGCCATACAGGAAGCGGATCACGCCACGCTCGAGCACCGCGCCCACGAGCGCCGAGGCGAGGAACGACACGGGAATCGCGGCCACGAGGTACCAGCCGAACGCCGCCTCGGGCATGTACTTCTGGAAGATGCCCTGCATCACGTAGGTGGCGTAGGCACCGATCATCATCAGCTCGCCGTGCGCCATGTTGATGACGCCCATCAGGCCGTAGGTGATGGCCAGGCCGAGCGCGGCGAGCAGCAGCACCGAGCCCAGGCTGATGCCGCTGAACACGGCGTTGATGCGGTCGCCCCAGACCAGCGCGCCGTCGATGTTGGCGATCGATGCGGTGATGGCCGCCTTCACGTCGGCTTCGGTCTCGTCGGCCAGGCGCTGGTTCAGCAGCAGCTTGGTGTCGGGGCTGCGGTTGTTGCCCAGCTCCTTGGCGGCAGCCAGGCGCTTGGCCTTGTCGGCGCTGGTGAGCATGCTGGCGGCACGCACGAGCTCGAGCTGCGCCTTGATCTTGGGGTTGGTCTCGGCGGCCAGCGCCTTCTCGACCATCGGAATGCGCGACTCGTCGGGCTCCTTGAAGAGCGCCTGCGCGGCTTCGGCGCGCACCGCGTCGTCGGTGCTCGTGAGCTTGAGCGCGGCCTGCGCGGCATCGAGCGCGCCGCGCATGAGGTTGTTGTTGACGACGTCTTCGGCGGTGTCGGGCACCTTCAACTCGGTGCCGGTCACGGGGTCGAAGCCCTTGTCGTCCTTGATCACGAAGACCTTGTTTTCGGTGTACTTCACGGCGTCGTCGGACATCGCCTGAATGAACGCGGCGGTCTTGTCGTCGGCAGTGAGGACGGCCTTGTTGAGCGCGGCGATGCGGGCTTCGGATTCGCCGGAGGCGATGGCCCGGGCTTCGTCGGCGGTCAGCGCATGGACGGGCGCTGCTGCCAGCAGCAACAGCGCCGTCGTGCAGGAACAAATTGAGCGCAGTAATGGATGCACAGCGGTTCTCTCATTCGGGAACACCGAGGAACCGGCTTTGCCGGGCCTCAGGTGTTGCCCCCGGTAGGGGGTTGGCGAAGCGACACGAAGTGCGCGCAGCCTGGGGGCGAGCCCCAGTTACATCGACTTGCCAGCCGGGTAATCGGGCTTCTTGTCGTTGCCTTCGATGTACGGGCTCCACGGCTTGGCCTTCACAGGACCCGGCGTCTTCCACACCACGCTGAACTGCCCGTCGGCCTTGATCTCGCCGATGAACACGCTCTTGTGCAGGTGGTGGTTCTTCTCGTCCATCTTCGAGACGATGCCCGACGGCGCCGTGAAGGTCTGGCCGGCCATGGCGGCGATCACCTTGTCGGTGTCGGTCGACTTGGCCTTCTCGACCGCCTGCTTCCACATGTGGATGCCGATCCAGGTGGCTTCCATCGGGTCGTTGGTGAGCGGCTTGTCCTTGTGGCCGGCGATGTTCTTGGCCTTGGCGTAGTCGCTCCACTGCTTGATGAACGCCGTGTTGGTCGGGTTCTTGATCGACATGAAGTAGTTCCATGCAGCCAGGTGGCCGACCAGCGGCTTGGTGTCGACGCCGCGCAGTTCTTCTTCACCCACCGAGAAGGCGACCACCGGCACGTCCTTGGCCTTCAGGCCCGCGTTGCCCAGTTCCTTGTAGAAGGGCACGTTGGAGTCACCGTTGATGGTCGACACCACCGCCGTCTTGCCGCCGGCCGAGAACTTCTTGATGTCGGCAACGATGGTCTGGTAGTCGCTGTGGCCGAAGGGGGTGTACTTCTCGTCGATGTCCTTGTCGGCCACGCCCTTGCTCTTGAGGTAGGCGCGCAGGATCTTGTTGGTGGTGCGCGGGTAGACGTAGTCGGTGCCCAGCAGCACCCAGCGCTTGGCGCCGCCGCCTTCCTTGCTCATGAGGTAGTCGACGGCCGGAATGGCTTGCTGGTTGGGTGCGGCGCCCGTGTAGAACACGTTCTTCGAAAGCTCTTCGCCCTCGTACTGCACGGGGTAGAACAAGAGGCCGTTCATTTCCTCGACCACCGGCAGCACCGACTTGCGCGACACCGAGGTCCAGCAGCCGAAGATCACCGAGACCTTGTCCTGGCCGAGCAGCTGCTTGGTTTTTTCAGCGAAGAGCGGCCAGTTGGAGGCCGGGTCGACCACCACGGGCTCGAGCTGCTTGCCCAGCACGCCGCCCTTCTTGTTGATGTCGTCGATGGCCATCAGCACCGTGTCTTTCAACACGGTTTCCGAGATGGCCATCGTGCCCGACAGCGAGTGCAGCACGCCGACCTTGATGGTGTCGGCAGCGAATGCAGGCGCAGCAGAAATGCTGGCCAGCGCGACGGCGGCGGTGAGCGCCTTGAGTGTGAAACGACGTTGCATGTGGACTCCTGCTCCGGGTGGGTTGAACCTTGTCGACAGCGCGGGGCTGGCGATGGAGAGGAGTCTGCGGAACGCACCACAAAGGGGAAATACGCCGGGTGGCGTACACGGAGGTACTCAGGCGGGTGGCGGGGCCGGGTACTTCACGGCGTTGGCGAGCATCTTGTGCTTCGCCGCCTCGACCGGGTCGATGCCGAGCTTGTCGGCCAGCTGCAGCAGGTAGAGCAGGACGTCCGCGATCTCGGTGCCGATCTGCGCGCGCTGGTCTGCGGGCAGCGCCCGGCTTTGCGCGTCGGTGAGCCACTGGAAATGCTCGAGCAGCTCGGCGGCCTCGACCGACAGCGCGGCGGCGAGGTTCTTGGGGGAGTGGAATTGCTCCCAGTCGCGGGCTTGTGCGAAGTCGCGCAAGGCCTGGGTCAGCGATTGCAGGTCATCGGCCATGGCATTCCTGTAGGGTTGGAGAAACCCATTTTGGGCATTAACATACCCAAAATGGGTAAATTGAAATCACCGGCACCGGTTGTCGAGAAGTCCGCCAGCCTGGCGGACGCCTTGTTCACGACCACGCAGCAACGCGTGCTGGGCTGTCTCTTCGGGCAGCCGGACCGGAGCTTCTTTTCCAGTGAATTGATCAAGCTTACCGGTGCGGGCTCGGGCGCAGTGCAGCGAGAACTCCAGCAGCTGACCGACAGCGGGCTGCTCACGACGTCGCGTGTCGGCAACCAGAAACACTACCGCGCGAACGCGGACGCACCGATCTTCGAGGAGCTGTGCAGCATCGTGCGCAAGACCTTCGGGCTCGCGGGCCCGTTGCGCGATGCACTGGCGCCCGTGGCCGACAAGATCGAAGCGGCCTTCGTCTTCGGCTCGGTGGCCAAGAAGAGCGACACCGCTGCCAGCGACATCGACCTGCTGCTGATCAGTGAAGAACTTGCCTATTCGGACCTCTTTCTCGCCCTCGACGCCGTCTCGGCGCGCCTCGGCCGTACAGTGAACCCGACCCTGTTCACGAGGAAAGAACTGATGCGAAAACTCAAGGACGGCGAAGCTTTCGCCACCCGCGTCATGGCACAGCCCAAGCTCTGGGTGATTGGCGACGCGCATGCCCTCCCCGCTTGACAACCTGTGCGGCCCGTCGAAACCGCTGACGGCCGAAGCACCCGATGCGCGCGAATTCGCGGGCCTGCTTCGCTCCGGACTGGCTCGCCTGGCCGATGCGCAGGTCACCCAGCTCTCGCTGGAAAGCCGCTTCGATCTGGCCTACAACGCGGCACACGCCTTGTGCCTCGCTGCACTGCGATGGCACGGCTATCGATCGGGCAACCGCTTCATCGTCTTCCAGGTGCTGCCGCACACCCTGGCGCTGGGGCCGGAAGTCTGGCGCGTGCTGGCCAAGGGGCACGAGATCCGCAACCTCGGTGAATACGAAGGCGACATGAACATCGACGAACGCATCGTTCGCGATCTCATCGCCGCCTGTCAGCGCGTGGCCTCGGCGCTGTCCGGTTTGCCCCCGCCCGCCGCCACCTGACGCTGTCGCACGCCAGTGCGATGCAGCACGGCCACCAGCAAGGCCGTGCCCATCAGGTAGAGCAGCGCGACGCCGAGCGCGCTCGCATAGCCTGCGGCGTCGGCGCCGCGCCCCAACTGCCCATAGAACAGGATCCCCACCAACGCCACCCCCAGCGCATTGCCCGCCTGCTGCACCATCGACAGCACGCCCGACGCCACGCCCGCGTGCTGCGGCGGCAGGCCAGCCAGCACGGTGGACACCAGCGGCGCCATCACCATGCCGAGCCCCGCGCCCTGCACGAACAGCAGCGGCACCATCCACGCCACGACATGCGTGTGCCCCGGCCAGCCGGCCACGTTGGCGCACTGCAGCGCATGCCCCGCCGCGAGCACGAGGGCGCCGAGCGCGATCGGTGGCGTGCCGCCGAAGCGGCGGGCGATGCGGGCGCCGGCCATCGAGGTCGCGAAGAAGCCGACGGCCAGCGCCGTGAAGACGATGCCCGAGTGGAGCGCGCCCAGCCCCATCCCCTGCTGCAGGTACAGCGCGAGCACGAAGTAGAACGAGGCGTTGCCCGCATAGAAGGCCAGCGTGGTGAGCAGCCCGGTCACGAAGCGGCGGTTGGCGAGCAGCGCCGGCGCCACCAGCGGCGCACCGCCGCGTGCCGCAAGGCGGCGCTGCTGCCTCGCGAAGAGGCCCCACAGCGGCACGGCGGCGGCCAGGCACAGCCAGCTCCACAGCGGCCAGCCCTGCTGGCGCCCTTCGACCAGCGGCAGCACCACGGCCACCGAACCGGCCGCGACCAGCGCCATGCCGGCGAGATCGAGCCGGCTGTCGCCGCGGCCCTGCGCCAGCGGCGGCACCACGCGCGGCGCGAGCACCAGCGCCAGCAGGCCGATGGGCACGTTGATGAGAAAGCAGCTGCGCCAGCCGAGCCCCGCAAGGTCGGCATGGATCAGCGCACCGCCCACCAGCTGCCCCAGCGTGGCCGCCAGGCCCAGCGTGAGGCCGTAGGCCGCGAAGGCGCGCGTCCGGTGTTCGCCCGCGTAGGCCAGGCCGATCATCGCGAGCACCTGCGGCTGCAGCAACGCGCCGGCCAGGCCCTGCAGCAGGCGCGCGGCCACGAGCAGCCCGGCGTTCGGCGCCACGCCGCAGGCGGCCGAGGCGAGCGTGAACAGCAGCAGCCCGAGCATGAACATGCGGCGCCGGCCGAACAGGTCGCCCAGCCGCCCGCCCGTGACCAGCCCTGCGGCGGTGGCCAGGCCGTAGCCCGCGACCACCAGCTGCAGCGTGCCCGCGCTGGCCTGCAGGTCGTGCTGCATCGATGGCAGCGCGACGTTGACGATGAAGAAATCGAGCACCACCAGGAAGGTGCCGCTGAGCATGACCCACAGGCCCAGCGGACCCGGTGCGGCGGACGTGATCGATGGGGCAGAAGAAACGGCGGGGTTCGACGAGGTCATGGCCCCCACTGTCGGCACCGGCCGGCATCGCGGCAATGACCTGCGAGGTCATGCGCGCAGGCCGCCGCGCGTTCAGCGCTTGTCGAACTGCGCGGACGCAAAGGCCCAGGTCATGCGCGTGGCGTCGGGCCCGAGCGGGTCGCTGAACAGCTGCCCCCGCGACCCGCCGCTCCACGAGTGGCCAAGCCCCGCGATCTCGCACAGCGTGACCAGGGTGCGGCCCTGGCGCTTGAAGTCGGTCACGCGCATGGCACGGCGCTGGCCGCGTTGCAGGTCGCGCGCGATACCGGCGTGCGCGCCCACGGCGGTGGCCCAGACGGCCGCGCTGCTCATGGCGTTGCTCGGCGCCACCACGGCGTCGGCGTCGCCGTGCAGCACCAGCATCGGCGGCAGCGTCGTGAAGACGGCCGCCGCGCCCATGGCCTTGCCAACTGCGGTGACGGGCATCGGCGGCACGTGCTGTCCGCGCATGGCGCCGAGCGCGGTGGCCGATGACTTCGCGGCGCCAGGCGCCACGCCCGAGTGCATGACCACGGCGCGAAAACGGTTCGGGTAGCGCGTGGCCAGCAGCGCCGCCATGCTCGCGCCCGCCGACAGGCCGGCCACGGCCACGCGGTCGCGGTCGACGGGGTACAGCATGCAGGCCTGGTCGACGGCGGCCATCAGCGTGGCGGCCTCGGCGTCGGCCTTGCCGGAGCGGCGCTCGTACCAGTTCCAGCAGCCCTGCGGATGGGCGATGCGGTCCTGCTCGGGGTAGAGCACGAGAAAGCGCTGGCGCACCGCGAGCGCATTCATGCGCGTGCTGGCCGCGAAGTCGCGACCGGTCTGGCCGCAGCCGTGCAGCATGACCATGAGCGGGAGTTTCTCGCCGGGCTGCAGCACCAGGTCGGCCGGACGGAACAGGTGATAGCCGCGCGCCCCGCCCGCACCCATCGCCATGCCACTGATCCAGTCGCCCTTGCCGGGCGGCGGCTTGAGCCGCTTGGCGGTCGCGCGTTGCACCTGGCCGGCCACGCGCTTGCCGTTGCTCAGCGTGAGCTTGGTGAGCGCCTTCAGGTTGCGCTCGTAGGCGCGGGCGAAAAAAGAAGCGGTGGAGCGACGGGCCATGGCGCAGTGTGCAGGCAAAGCGCCGGGCGGCCAAACGGCCGCGAAGCCTTCAGTAGATTTCCGGGACGATCATGCTGGCGGGGACAGGCTGGCGAAGGTAGTCGTCATGCCGCTCGCGCGCCGGCAGCTCGACCGGCGCATGCGCCACTTCCTGGTAGGGCAGCTGGCCCAGCAGGTGGCTGATGCAGTTCAGGCGTGCCTTCTTCTTGTCGACCGCCTGCACCACCCACCACGGCGCCTCGGGGATGTGGGTGCGCTCCAGCATGATCTCCTTCGCCTTGGTGTATTCCTCCCAGCGGCGGCGGCTTTCGAGGTCCATGGGGCTGAGCTTCCACTGCTTGAGCGGGTCGTGGATACGGCCCAGGAAGCGCATGTGCTGCTCGTCGTCGGTGATGGAGAACCAGTACTTGATGACCTTGATGCCCGAGCGCACGAGCATCTTCTCGAACTCGGGCACGGTGCGGAAGAACTCCTCGTACTCGTCGTCGCTGCAAAAGCCCATCACGCGCTCGACACCGGCGCGGTTGTACCAGCTGCGGTCGAACAGCACCATCTCGCCGGCGGCCGGCAGGTGCGCCACGTAACGCTGGAAGTACCACTGCGTGCGTTCGCGGTCGTTGGGCGCGGGCAGCGCGGCCACGCGGGCCACGCGCGGGTTCAGGCGCTGGGTGATGCGCTTGATGACACCGCCCTTGCCCGCCGCGTCGCGGCCTTCGAAAAGAATGACCACCTTCTGCTTGCTGTGCTGCACCCAGTCCTGCAGCTTGACCAGCTCGCCCTGCAGGCGAAAGAGTTCCTTGAAGTAGGCCTGGCGCGCCGCCTTGTCGGACACGGAAGACGCGGCCGAGCCGGGGTCGAGTCCGTCGAGGTTGCGGTCTTCGATCTCCAGCTCGAGTTCTTCGTCGTAGCTGTCGATCAGGTCGCGGGCGATGCGTTGCATCAGGTCTTCGTGGTCGGGAAGTGCGCTCGTCAGCATGATGAAAAGGGGCAAGAGTGGCGGGTAGACAAAAAGCATGCTGCACCCGCCGCATGACGGCGGCGTGACGGTTTTGCGGCTGTTTTCTGTAAGCCGACACGCCGTTGTCACATGGCACGAACACCATCCGGGGCATGCTGGCAGCCCGCCAAACGGGCGTCTGCCTGTTCACATGTCTTTTCTGACCACGCACCTTGTCGGTATTTCATGACCTCGCCGCGCAGTCCTATGGCGGCGACGAAGCCGGGCTGATCTGCGGCTACCTGTTCGACGCCGCGGCGCCGGAACCCGCGCGGGCCATCGATTCGGCGCAGGCCGCCGCGTGGCTGGCGGATGCCGGCCGGCTCGGCGACAGCAACGCCTACGTGTGGCTGCACTTCAACCTGAGCCACGCCCATGCGGAGCGCTGGCTGACGCGGCACGCGGCGCTGTCGGACACCTTCTACGAGACGCTGCACGAAGGCCTGCCCTCCACGCGCATCGAGCGCGCCGACGACTCGCTGATCGCGGTCATCAACGACGTGCACTTCGAGTTCAGCTTCGAGCCCTCCGACATCTCCACGCTGTGGATCAGCGTCGGCCCGCGCCTGGTGGTCACGGCGCGCACCAAGCCGCTGCGTTCGGTCGACGCGCTGCGCACGGCCGTGAAGGCGGGCGAGGCGCCGCGCTCGAGCACCGAGCTGCTCGAGCACCTGCTGCGCGCGCAGGCCGACGTGCTGGTGAAGATCGTGCGCGGCGTCACCTCGCGCATCGACCGCATCGAGGACGAGCTGCTGGCCGGGCGCCTGGACCACAAGCGCGCGCGCCTGGGCGTGCTGCGCCGGCTGCTGGTGCGGCTGCAGCGGCTGCTGGCGCCCGAGCCGGCCGCGCTGTTCCGCCTGCTGCAGGGCCCGCCGGCCTGGATGGCCGAGCCCGACGTGCAGGAGCTGCGCGGCTCGACCGAGGAGTTCTCGGTGGTGCTGCGCGACATGCAGGCGCTGCAGGAGCGCATCAAGCTGCTGCAGGAAGAAATCGCCGCCAACGTCAACGAGGACAACAACCGCAGCCTGTTCGTGCTGACGGTGGTCACGGTGCTGGCGCTGCCGATCAACATCCTGGCCGGCCTGTTCGGCATGAACGTCGGCGGCATTCCGCTGGCGGAGCACAGGCACGGGTTCTGGATCGTGGTGGCGATCGTCGCCACCTTCACCGCCGTGGCCGCCTGGACGGCGTTTCGCAAGAAGCGCTGAGGCGCCACAGCACCCGCCCGTCCGCCCGGTCAGTCCAACGACGGCAGCGGTGCAACGGCCGCGTCCTGCATGCATTGCAGGAAGACGCGCGTGGGCGTGTTCATCGCCTCGCTGCGCAGGCGGAAGGCGCACATGGGGCCGCGCAGCAGTTCGCCCGGCATGGCGATGCGGCGCACGAGCCCGCGCCGCTCGAAGTCTTCGGCGTAGTGGTTGGCGGTGGCCCACAGCAGGCCCGAGCTGCGCACGAGGTGCAGCGCGAGCGGGGCCGAGTCGGCCTGGATGTCGGCCGGGTGCGGGCCGCCCGGGCGGCGGTGCACCGACAGCATGCGGTCCAGCTTGGGCCGCAGCGGCGTGCGGTGCGGCGGCAGCACCCAGCGCTCGTTGGCGGCCTCGGCCCAGGTCGGCGCGCGCTTGAGCGCCAGCCGGTGCCGCGGCGCCGCCACGATGCTGCTGAACTCCTCGTACAGCGGCGTGACCTCGACGCGGTTGAGGTCGACCGTCCACTCCGCGTGCGCGAGCATGAGGTCGATGCGCCCGTCCTGCAGCGCGGCGTGCAGGTCCTCGATCTCCAGCGTCTGCACCATCGGGCGCACGTGGGGCAGCATCTGCGAGGCCTGCAGCAGCGCGGCCGCGAGCCGCTGCGCCGAGAACACAGGCAGCACGCCCAGGCGCAGCTCGCCGCTCACGCCCACCCGCAGGTCGCGCAGCGACTCCTCGGCCAGCATCAACTCGCCCAGCACGCGGTCGGCGTGCCGGACCATGCTCAGCCCCGCCGCCGTGGGCGCGATGCGCTTGGTGGTGCGCTCGAACAGGCGCACCTGCAGCGTGGCCTCGAGCTGGGCCAGCGTGCGCGACAGCGCGGGCTGGGTGGTGTTGAGCAGCTCGGCCGACTTGCTCAGGCTGAGCGTGCGGCCCAGCTGGCTGAGCAGCCGCAGCTGGCGCAGCGTGAGGTTTCGTTCCAGGAAGGAGGCCATGGCCATTTATATCGGCAACGGTATGAGTACGCTCGGATTTCTCATTTGTCGCCCTCCCCCGGCCTGCCCAGAATCCGCCCACCGCCCTGGCACCCCGGAGACCCGCGATGACCGAACCGACGAAGCGATCCTTTTGCGCCGCCCTCATGGCCGCCGCCCTGCTGGCCGGGCTGCTGCCCGCCGGCGCCGCGGCCCAGGCGTACCCGTCCAGGCCCGTGCGCCTGATCGTGCCGTGGGCGCCCGGCACGCCGGCGGACGTGGCGGGCCGCGTGGTGGCCGAGCGCATGGCGGGCGCGCTGGGCCAGACCGTGTTCGTCGAGAACCGGCCGGGCGCGGCCGGCACCGTGGGCCTGGGCGAGGTGCTGCGCCAGCCGGCCGACGGCTACACGGTCTACATGCTGTCGTCGGCCTCGCTGGTGGCGCCGCTGCTGTTCCCGGGCCAGTCGCTCGACCTGCTCAAGAGCCTGGAGCCGGTCGGCATGACGGCCTGGAGCTACAACGTGCTGGTGGCGCCCGCCGCCTCGGCGCTGGGCTCGCCGCGCGAACTGGAGGCCGCGGCCAAGGCCCGGCCGGGCACGCTGAGCTTCGGCTCCGGCGGCAACGGCACGCCGGCGCACCTGGCCGGCGCGCTGTTCGCCCAGCAGACCGGCAGCCAGCTCACGCACGTGCCGTACAACCAGTTCCCGATGGCGGTGGGCGACCTGCTGGCCGGGCGCCTGGACACCATGTTCCTGACCGCGTCGGCGGCGCTGCCCCACATCCAGGCCGGCAAGCTGCGCGCGCTCGCGGTGACCGGCGCGCAACGCCTGCCGGCCCTGCCCGCCGTGCCCACGATGATCGAGCAGGGCTACGCGGGCTTCGAGCTGCGCTCCTTCGACGGCATGACGGTGCGCAGCGGCACGCCACGCGAGATCGTCGAGCGGCTCGGCGATGCGCTCGCCAAGGCGCTGGCCGCGCCCGAGGTGCGCGAGCGCCTGGCCACGCTGGCGCTCGAGCCGGAGCCGATGACGCCGGCGCGCTTTCGCACCGTGCTGGCGGCCGAGTCGGACAAGTGGCTGCGCCTGGGCCGCAACGCCGGCATCAAGGCCGACTGAGCGCGCGCGATGCAGACGGACATCGTGATCGTCGGGGGCGGCTCGGCGGGCTGCGTGCTGGCCGCCCGCCTGAGCGAAGACCCTGCGCTGCAGGTGGTGCTGGTCGAGGCGGGACAGCCCTCGCGCAACCCGTGGCTGCGCATTCCCATCGGCTATTTCAAGACGGTCGGCCACCCCCGGCACGACTGGCGCTTCGAGACCGACCCCGAGCCCGACATGGCGCAGCGCCGCCTGCCCTGGCCGCGCGGTCGGGGGCCGGGCGGCTCCAGCCTCATCAACGGCATGCTGTACCTGCGCGGCCACCGCGCCGACTACGACCAGTGGGCCGCCCTGGGCAACCCGGGCTGGGACTGGGACAGCGTGCGCCCCTACTTCGACCGGTCGCAGCCCGCTGCCGATGGGCCGCTGTGGGTGTCCGAGCTGCCGCGCGATGCGCTGTCCGATGCCTTCATCGCCGCGGCGGCGCATGCCGGCATCGCGCCCACGGCCGACTTCAACGGTGGCGACAACAGCGGCGCCGGCTACTTCCGGATGACGACGCGCCACGGCCGGCGCATGGATACCGGACGGGCCTTCCTGGCGCCGGCGCGGGGCCGGCCCAACCTGCGCGTGCTGTCGGGCGCGCAGGCGACCCGCGTGTGCTTCGAGGGGCCGCGCGCCGTCGGCGTGGACTGTGTGCGCGACGGCAAGGCCGAACGCGTCTCGGCGCGGCACGAGGTGATCCTGAGCGCCGGCGCCATCCAGTCGCCGCAGCTGCTGCAGCTCTCGGGCGTGGGGCCGGCCGGGCTGCTGGGCCGCCTGGGCCTGCCGGTGGTGGCGCCGCTCGAGGGCGTGGGCCGCAACCTGCAGGACCACCTGCAGGTGCGGCCCAGCTACCGCTGCCAGGGCATCGAAACGCTCAACGACATCGCCCACAGCCGCTGGCGCAGCGCGCGCGAGTTCATGCGCTACCTGCTGACGCGCGGCGGCGCGCTGAACGGCGGCGTCTACCGCGCCGGCGCCTTCTTTCCGGCGGGCGACGAGGCCGCGGGGTGGCCCGATGCGCAGATCCACTTCGGGCTGGTGAGCTTCGAGCGGCCGCACCAGCCGCCGCATCCGTTCCCGGGCGTGACGCTGTCGGCCTGCCTGCTACGCCCGCACAGCCGCGGCGAGATCATGCTGCGCTCGGCCGATCCGCTGGCGGCGCCGTCGATCCAGCCGCGCTACCTGTCGCACGAAGCCGACCGCGCGCTGGCCGTGCGGCTGGTGCGCAAGATGCGCGAGATCGCCGCCGCGCCGCCGCTGGCGCGCTACCTGGCGCAGGAGCACGAGCCCGGGCCCGCGCTGGCCAGCGACGCGCAGCTGCTGGACTGGGTGCGCCGCCGCGGCGGCAGCATCTTCCACCCGGTGGGCACCTGCGCCATGGGCCCCGCCGACGACGGCGACGCGGTGGTGGATGCCCGCCTGCGGGTCCACGGGCTGCAAGGGCTGCGCGTGGTGGACGGCTCGGTGATGCCGCGGCTGGTGTCGGGCAACACGAACGCGCCGATCATCATGATCGCCGAGCGCGCCGCCGACCTCGTCAGGCACGACCTGCGCGCCTGAGCGCCCACGGGACGGCGCGCGCCAAGCCGCTTGGGCGATGAGGTTAATGCTATTTATCTAGTAGCACCGCGAAGCATCCACACGCCGGTGTCGGCGGGCGAGAGCGCCTAGAATCGGCCGGTGTCTTCTACTCTCAATGCCGATCTTCACTGCCACTCCGTGGTCTCCGACGGCACATTGACGCCCGAAGCGCTGGCCGCCCGCGCCGCCGCCAACGGGGTCGAGCTCTGGGCCCTCACCGACCACGACGAGGTCGGCGGCCAGCACCGCGCCGCCGCGGCCGCGCGCGAAAACGGCATGCGCTACCTCACGGGCACCGAGATCTCGGTGACCTTCGCGAACGAAACCGTGCACATCGTCGGCCTGGGCTTCGACCCCGACGACGCCGCCATGTCGCAAGGCCTGTACGACACGCGCGGCGGCCGCGGCAAGCGCGCGCAGGAAATGTCCGAGGGGCTGGCCAAGGTCGGCATCCACGGCGCCTACGAAGGCGCGCTCAAGTTCGTCGGCAACCCCGAACTGATTTCGCGCACGCACTTCGCGCGCTTCCTGGTCGAACAGGGCCACTGCCGCGACACCCCCGAGGTGTTCCGCAAGTTCCTCACCGAAGGCAAGCCCGGCTACGTGCCGCACCGCTGGGCCTCGCTGAAGGACGCCGTGCACTGGATCACCGCCGCCAAGGGCATGGCCGTGATCGCGCACCCGGGCCGCTACAAGTTCACGGCCAACGAGGAGTACGCGCTGTTCCTCGAATTCAAGGCGCACGGCGGCCAGGCGATCGAGGTCGTCACGGGCAGCCACACGCCGGCCGAGTTCGTCGAGTACGCCGACAAGGCGCTCGAGTTCGATTTCGCCGCCTCGCGCGGCAGCGATTTCCACAGCCCCGATGAGAGCCACTGCGATCTCGGCAAGCTGCCACCGTTGCCCGGCAGCCTCACGCCGGTGTGGGAACTGCTCGGCCACCGCATCCAGCAGTGAGCCAGAGCCCCGGGCCCGGCATCGACAGCGCGGCCACCGCCGCGCTGGCCCAGGCACGCGCCGCAGCGCAAACCCGCCGCCGCACCGAATCCGAACGCATCCTGGCAGGCATCGGGCTGGTCATTTTGGCGGTGGCCTGCTTCGCCACGCTCGACACCGCCACCAAGTACTCGACGCTGGCCGTGCCGATCCTCATGGGCGTGTGGTTCCGCTACGCCTTCCAGGCCGTGGCCACCACGCTGGTGCTGCTGCCGTTGCGCGGCACGGCCCTGCTGCGCACGCAGCACCCGCGCTACCAGGCGCTGCGTGGGGCGCTGCTGCTGGGCTCGAGCCTCTTTGCCTTCCTGAGCCTGCGCTACATGCCGCTGGCCGAGTTCACGTCGATCGTGCTGATCGCGCCGCTGGTGATCACGCTGCTGGCCGCCACCACGCTCAAGGAGCAGGTCTCGCCGCTGCGCTGGGCGCTGGTGGCCGGCGGCTTCATCGGCACGCTGGTCATCCTGCGTCCGGGCGGCGGCAGCTTCAGCTGGGCCGTGCTGCTGCCGCTGGGGCTGGTGCTGACCAACGCCTGGTTCCAGGTGCTCACGAGCAAGCTCGCGCAGACCGAGAACCCGCTGACCATGCACTTCTACACCGGCTGGGTCGGCACGCTGCTGGCCTCGGTGGCCGTGCCCTTCGCCTGGACCGCCCTGCCCTCGTGGGAATGGTGGGCGCTGCTGTGTCTCATGGGTTTCATGGGCACGGTGGGACACTTCATGCTGATCCTGGCCTACCAGCGCGCGCCGGCGTCCACCCTCACCCCGTACCTGTACGCGCAGATCGCCTTCGCGATGCTGGGCGGCTGGCTCATCTTTTCCCACGTGCCCGACCGCTTCTCGCTGATCGGCATGGCGATGATCGCCGTGTGCGGCGCCGCCGGCGCGTGGCTCACCGTGCGCGAGCGGCGCGTGCCGATCGAACCGGCGGAATCCTGATCAGGAGCAATTCACCATGGCCCAGTACTTCGAAGTCCACCCCGAGAACCCCCAGCAGCGCCTGCTGAAGCAGGCCGTGGCGCTGCTCGCGCGCGGCGAGGTCGTGGCGGTGCCCACCGACTCCAGCTACGCGCTGGCCTGCCACCTGGACGACAAGGACGCGGTCGACCAGCTGCGCCGCATCCGCCAGGTCGACGACAAGCACCACCTCACGCTGCTGTGCCGCGACCTGAGCGAACTGGCCAACTACGCGCGTGTCGACAACAAGCAGTACCGCCTGCTCAAGGCCGCCACGCCCGGGCCCTACACCTTCCTGCTCGAAGCCACCAAGGAAGTGCCGCGCCGCGTGAGCCATCCGCAACGCAAGACCATCGGCCTGCGCGTGCCCGACCACAAGGTGCTGCTGGAGCTGCTGGAACTGCACGGCGCGCCACTGCTGGCCACCACCCTCATCGCGCCCGGCGAGACCGAAGCGCTGAACGACGCACAGGAAATCCGCGAGCGCTTCGAGAAGCAGATCGGCGCCGTCATCGATGCCGGCGCCTGCCCTTCGCAGCCGACCACCGTGGTCGACCTCACGCCCATGGGCACGGGCGACGACCCGGTCGTGGTGCGCCAGGGCCGGGGTGCGCTCGCGGTGCTTGGCCTCTGACGAACGGCTCGGCCGCCCCATTCCTCTCTGACACAATCGCGCAGTGGATATTTCCAATCTGATACAGACGGTTCTGATTTACGCACTGCCGGTGATCTTCGCGATCACCGTGCACGAAGCGGCGCATGGCTACGTGGCGCGCCACTTCGGGGACAACACCGCCGCCATGATGGGCCGCGTGACGCTCAACCCCATGAAGCACATCGACCCCATCGGGACCATCCTGATGCCGCTGATGCTGTACTTCGCGACCTCGGGCGCCTTCCTGTTTGGCTATGCCAAGCCGGTGCCGGTCAACTTCAACCGCCTGCGCCATCCCAAGCGCGACATGGTGTGGGTCGCGCTCGCGGGCCCGGCCTCCAACTTCATCCAGGCCATCCTGTGGGCCGTGCTGCTCATCGTGATCGTTGCGGCGGGCGTCAGTGAAACCTTTTTCATCAAGATGTGCCAGGGCGGCGTGCTGGTCAACCTCGTGATGTGGGCCTTCAACCTGTTCCCGCTGCCCCCGCTCGACGGCGGCCGCGTGCTGGCCGGCCTGCTGCCCAGCGGCCCGGCGCAGAATTTCCTGGCGCGCATCGAGCCCTACGGCTTCTTCATCGTGATGGCGCTGGTGCTCGCCGGCATCGTCAGCAACTACTGGCTGCGCCCGCTGATGGATGCCGGCTACTTCGTGGTCAACCTGCTCATCACGCCGCTCAAGGCAATGCTGCTCTAAGTTTCTCCTTCCGTCACATGGCTTCGTCTTCTCCAGCTCCCCTGCGCGTCCTGACCGGCATCACGCCGTCGGGCACGCCTCACCTCGGCAACTACGTCGGCTCGATCCGCCACTCGGTGCGCCAGAGCGTCGCGGCGGGCGTCGAGAGCTACTTCTTCCTGGCCGACTACCACGCACTCATCAAGGTGCAGGAGCCTGCGCTCATCCAGCGCTCCACGCTCGAAATTGCGGCCAGCTGGCTGGCCTGCGGGCTCGACCCCGAACGCGTCACCTTCTATCGCCAGTCGGACATCGCCGAGATCACCGAGCTCACCTGGTTCCTCACCTGCGTCACCGGCAAGGGCGTGCTCAATCGCGCGCATGCCTACAAGGCCCAGCTCGACAAGAACATCGCCAAGGGCGAGGAGCCCGACGCCGACGTGACGGCGGGCCTGTTCATGTACCCCGTGCTGATGGGCGCCGACATCCTGATGTTCAACGCCCACAAGGTGCCCGTGGGCCGCGACCAGGTGCAGCACATCGAGATGGCGCGCGACATGGCGCAGCGCTTCAACCACCAGTACGGCGAGCACTTCACGCTGCCCGACGCCGAGATCGACGATGCGGTCGCCACCTTGCCCGGCCTCGATGGCCGCAAGATGAGCAAGAGCTACAACAACACGATCCCGCTGTTCGCGCCGCGCGCGCAGCTGCAAAAGCAGATCGCCAGCATCGTCACCGACTCGCGCGCGCCCGGCGAGCCCAAGGACACCGAGGGCTCGGCCCTGTTCCAGATCTACCAGGCCTTTGCCAGTGCCGAGGAAACCGAAGCGCTGCGCAAGGCGTATGCCGACGGCATCGCCTGGGGCGACGCCAAGCAGGTGCTGTTCGAACGCATCGACCGCGAAGTGGCGCCGCTGCGCGCGCGCTACGAGGCGCTCATGAACGACCCGGCCGAGATCGAGCGCATCCTGCTGCTGGGCGCCGAGAAGGCGCGCAAGCTGTCCCGCCCCTTCATGACCTCGCTGCGCCACGCGGTCGGCCTGCGCAACCTCGCGGCGGGCCGCGACGGCGCCGGCACCAAGGCCGCCAAGGTGGCAAAGCCCAGCTTCAAGCAATACCGCGAGAAGGCCGACGGCCTGTTCTATTTCAAGCTGCTCGATGCGCGCGGCGAAACCCTTTTGCAAAGCCGTGGATTCGCGTCACCGCAAGAAGCCGGCCGTACCATCGCCGACTTGCAGGCGCAACGCGGCGCGGCGCTCACGGCACTGGCCGCGCAGCTCGAACCGGTCGACGCGCAACAGGCTCGCGCCGCCACCGAGGCGCTGGAGGCACTGGCGGAGGCAACGTCCACCACCCAGGGACATTGATCCGGCAACAACCCGCGGGCCATCCGCCGGCGGGTGTGACAAGAGAGAAGACGGTGCGATCACAAAGGAAGAAAACATGAGCATTTATGTCATCGACGACCACCCCCTGATGCGCGACGCGATCGTGATGGTCCTGCGTCGCCTGCGCCCCGCCGAGAACATCGTCGAGCTCGAGCGGCTCGACAAGCTCGCCAGTTCGGTCCAGCAGCGTGGCGCGCCCACTCTTTTCTGCCTGGACCTGAAGCTGCCGGACACCAATGGCGTCTCGGGCGTGATCGCGGTCAAGCAGGTCTATCCGAACGTGCCGATCGCCGTGTACTCGGCAGCCCCGGCCGCCGACATGGAAGACGCCTGCATCGAGGCCGGCGCCGACACCTACATCGAGAAGTCGGCCAGCTCCAACGAGCTGGCAGCCGCCCTGCGCGGCCTGCTGATGGCCGGGTCGGAAGACGACACCGAGGAGATGCCGGCCGCCAACAGCGGCAAGCTCTCCAAGCGCCAGACCCAGCTGATCGCCATGCTCGACAAGGGCATGAGCAACCGCGACATCGCCACCGACCTGGAGATCAGCGAACACACGGTGAAGGTGCACCTGTGGCGCCTGTTCCGCCGTCTGGGCGTGAAGAGCCGTACGCAGGCCTTGCACTATGCACGCACGAATGGGCTGTTGTCTGGCTAACCCCCAGGCTTCGCGCACTTCGTGTCGCTACGCCAACCCCCTTGCAGGGGGCAACACCTGAGGCCCGGCAGAGCCGGTTCCTCGGTGTTACTGGAAGGAAAAAACCGCGCAACAGCGCGGTTTTTTTATGGGCGCGTCGCTCTCGTGCTCAGCCGCCCGACGCACTCACCCGTGCCTGCGCCACCGCCTCGTCGGCGTCGTGCAGCGCCACGCGGAACACACTGCCGCTGCCCAGGCGCGAGCGCACGCTGACCGGGTGCCCCAGCACGTGCGACAGCCGCGCCACGATGGCCAGGCCGAGGCCGAAGCCGTCGGAGGTGCCGGCATGGTCGGCGACCTTGTAGAACTCCAGGAACACGTCGCGCAGGTGCTCGGGCGCGATGCCGATGCCGGTGTCCCACACCTCCACGCGCATGCCCTCGCGGGTCTGGCGCGCGGCCAGCAGCACGCCGCCTTCGGTCGTGTACTTGATGGCGTTGGCGAGCAGGTTGCCGATCATGCGGCGCACGCGGATCGGATCGGTGAGGAACGAGCCCTCGGTCACGTGCACCCGGAAGTCCAGCCCCCGGCTCTCGGCCACGGGGCGGTACTGCAGCTCCAGGTCGTGCAGCAGCTCGGCCACGTCGACGCGCTCGATGTGCAGGCGCACCTGGCCCGCGTCGATGCGCGCGAGGTCGAACATGGAGTCGAACAGCGCGTTCACCGCGTGGGTGGCGCGCACGATCTTCGGGGCCAGTTCGAGCACCAGCTCGGGCTCGTTGCGCAGCCAGTCGGCGTACAGCGACAGCGCTAGCACGGGCTGGCGCATGTCGTGCGCGGCGCTGGCCAGGAAGCGGTTCTTCATGGCCACGGCCGACACCGCCGCCTGCCGCTGCTGCGTGAGCGACTTGATCAGGATGTGGTTGTGGAACAGCAGCTCCAGGCTGTTGCGCGCGGTCTCATGGATGTTGCGGCCGGCGCGCAGCAGCAGGAACCAGTGCAGCGCCGGCAGCAGCGGCATGAGGTAGCCGTACTGGAAATGCGGGTGCTGCATGGTGACGGCCACGAGGCGCACCAGCACCGCGCCGAGCATGGTGATGAACAGCGTGTTGACGTAGCGCTTGAGCAGCGGCGGGTGCAGCGCCAGCCCGTTGAGCGGGAAGGTGCCCACGCCGGCCACGATGAGCCAGCTCATGAACTGGTTGACCTGCGGCGTGCGCTCGAAGAACAGCAGCACCGAACAGCCCCAGACCACCGCGCTGGTGCTCCACACGAAGCCGTAGCGGTCGGTGAACTGCTGCTGCGCGACGGCGCTGCGCCCGGCATAGCGCACGGCGTACACACGCGCGCCCCAGGCCCGGCAGGCGGTGGCGATGATGCCGGCGGCCAGCCAGGTCAGCAGCTCCCAGCGGGGCACGTGGCCCCAGCTCAGGCCGACCATGGCGGGCATGAGCGCCGCCGAGACGAGGTAGGAGCCGCGCGCCGAGCGCATCAGGCTGCGGATGAGTTCTCCGCGCACCCACGACTCGGCCTCGTCGGCCGACGCCGGAGCGGGTGTCACGCTTGCGATCGACGCATTCGCCATGGATGCATGACCGTGGTGGATTCGGCCAAACCAGAGAAAGATGGAGACAGGCGCCTGCGCAGGCGCCGGAAGTTCGCGATCTTAACGGCCTGTCGGCCATGGTTTCGGGAAGTAACCGCAGAAAATCCGCCCGCCCCGCGCAACGGTCCGCCGCGACGCCCCGTTTACCATGCGGGCTGCCGACACACACCGCACGCCATGCTGAACAACATCACCCCTTTCCTCGTCCACTGGGCCATCACCGGCATCTCGCTGTGGGTCGCCAGCCATCTCTTCAAGGGACTCAAGTTCGACAGCACCTCGGCGCTGATCGTGTCGGCGCTGCTGCTCGGGCTGGCCAACGCCATCGTCAAGCCGCTGCTGATCTTCCTGACCCTGCCGCTGACGCTGCTGACCTTCGGCCTGTTCCTGCTGGTCATCAACGCGCTGATGATCCTGTTGGTGGCGGCGCTGGTGAAGGGCTTCAAGGTGTCGGGCTTCTGGACCGCGCTGTTCGCGAGCATCTTCGTCTCGCTGCTGAGCATCGTCATCGGCTCGTTCGTGACAGGCGGCGACCCGGCCGAGCAGATCCAGATGCCGCAGGGTGGCAACTGGCTCTGAGCGAGCCCCTGCCTTTCTCGCGGGCCCCGCCCGTTGCGCGCGAAATGCTCCGCGCCCTTCGGAATCAGTTGGACGACCGGTGCGGTCTCGCGGGGAATCCGTGCGCACGCGATGCCCAGGCAATCAGAAGGCCGGGAAGCAACAGCACCAGCAGTGCCCATGGAAAAGCGCCGACGCCCGATGTCTCCAGCAGCACGCCACCGACGATGCCGCCGCCCGCAATGGCGATGTTCCACACCGTCACGAGGATGGATTGCGCCACGTCCGCGCCGGGGCCGGCTGCTTCGGCCGACGCGGTCTGCAGCAAGGCCCCGGAGCCGCCGAAGGTCAGCCCCCACACGGCCACCGCGACATAGACCACCACCGGCTACGTGCCGGCGACGCCCAGGGCCAGCGACGCCAGCGCAAAGCCCGCGAGGGCGAGCAGCACCAGCGAGCGCAGCATGCGGTCGATGAGCAGCCCGCTGATCCAGATGCCGGCCAGCGATGCCACGCCGAAGACCAGCAGCACCGCATCGACCCGATCGGACAGGCCGGCCGGCGCCAGGAACGGCATCACGTAGGTGTAGAGAATGCTGTGCGCCAGCACCCACAGCGCAAGCACGGCCAGCACCGGTCGCACGCCGGGCGTGACGAAGATCCGGCGCACCGGCGCGCGCTTTTCGGCCGTCTGCCCCGGATAGTCGGGCACCTGCAGGAAGACCCAGGCCATCACCGCCAGCGTGAGCAGCGACATGCTGCCGAACGCGGTGCGCCAGCCCAGCGTGGCACCCATCAACGTCCCCAGCGGGACGCCCAGCGACAACGCCAGCGGTGCCCCCAGCCCGGCCACTGCCAGCGCGCGCCCCTTGAGGTGCTCGGGCACCATGCGCCGCGCATGGCCCGCCAGCATTCCCCAGATCAGGCCGCCCGCCATGCCGGCCATGAAGCGCGCAACCAGCGCGACGGCATAGCTCGACGTCAGCGCCGTGAGCGTGTTGAAGGCCAGCACGGCGGCCAGCGCCGCGATCAGCAACGGCCGGCGCCGCCAGCCCAGCGTGGCCGCCGTCAGCGGAATGGCCGCGACCAGCGAGCCGATGGCATAGAGGGTCACGAACTGGCCCGCGAGCGCTTCCGACACGCCCAGGTCCTGGCTGATGCGCAAGAGCATGCCGGCCGGCATCGTTTCCGTCAGCAGTGCCAGGAAGCCAGTCATCGACAGGGCCAGCAAGGCGGCCACGGGCAGTCGTTCAGTGCGCTCGCCCCCGGTGGCGGTTGTGGTGGTCATTCAGTTGTTTTCCATCGTCTGTGCCCGCGTTGGCCGGGTGGCCCGCGTTGGCGTTCACCGCAGTGTGGGCGGGAATGCATCAATGAAAAATGGGCTAAAGTTTCAAATACATATGACTCTCTAGTCATCAATCAAAGTCGCTCCATGGAAAACCTGGGTTCGCTGAACGTCTTCGTTCGCGCCGGCGAAACGCGCAGCTTCACGGCCGCGGGGCAGCAGTTGGGCATCTCGGCCTCGGCCGTCAGCAAGGCCATCGTGCGGCTCGAAGAACGACTGGGCGTGCGGCTGTTCCATCGCTCCACGCGCACCGTCCACCTGACGCCGGAAGGCGCGCTGTTCCTGGAGCGCTGCCGGCGCATCCTCTGCGAGGTGGAATCGGCCGAAGCGGAGCTGCTGCAGACACAGAGCGCGCCGCGCGGCAAGCTGCGCATCAGCCTGCCGTCGGTGGGCACCCTGTTCATGCCCAAGCTGGCGGCATTCAAGCGGCTCTACCCCGACATCGAACTGGACATCGACTACGCCGACCGGCTGGTGGACGTCATCGAGGAAGGCTTCGACGCGGTCATCCGCACCGGCGAGCCCAGCGATTCACGGTTGATGGCGCGCCGCATCGGCTCGTGCCGCAAGGTGATCGTCGGTGCGCCGGCCTACTTTCGCCGGGCCGGCGTGCCGCGCGAACCGCAAGATCTGGCAAGCCACGCCTGCCTGCTCTACCGCTTTCCCAGCACAGGCAAGCTGGACGTGTGGCCGCTGGGCCTTGCGGCCGGCGCGCCCGCCATCGACCTGCCGGCCAGCATGGTGACCAACACGCTCGACCCGCAGGTCTGCTTTGCCGAGCAGGGGCTGGGCATTGCCTGCGTGCCGGAGATCGCCGTGCGCCAGCAATTGGAACAGGGCCGCCTGGTCACGGTGCTGGACGACCACAACCGCGAACACATGATCTTCCACGTGCTGTGGCCGTCGAGCCGGCAGCTGTCGCCCAGGATCCGTGTGTTCGTGGACTTCATCGCGCAGCACCTGTTTCCGCTTTCGGATGCGCTGGAGCAGCCGATTCGCTCAGGTCAGCGCTGCGCGCCCGCCATGTAGTCCACCGTCAGCTGCGTCAGCGTGCGCACGCCCACCAGCAGGCTGGCCTCGTCGACGAAGAAGCGCGGCGAGTGGTTGGGCTCGGCCTTGTTCGCGTCGCGGCCGGGCGGCGTGGCGCCGATCATCACGAACAGGCCGGGCGCCTTCTGCGCGAAGAACGAGAAGTCTTCGCCGCCCGTGCCCTTCGGGATCACGATCGGCGTGGCGCCGGGCACGCGCTGCAGGCTGGGCACCATCTTCGCGGTCAGGGCCGGGTCGTTCACGGTCGGGGCGTAGCCGTCGGCCTCGACGCGGACCTCGGCCGTGCCGCCGCCGCTTTGCGCGATGTGCGAGGCGGTCTCGCCCATGCGCTTGATGATGAACTGGCGCATCTCGTCGTCGTAGGTGCGCAGCGTGCCGCTCATCTCCACGCTGTCGGGAATGATGTTGTAGCGCGTGCCCGCGTTGAAGGTGCCCACGCTGAGCACCGAGGGCTCCTTGGTCACGTTGACCTGGCGGCTCGCGATGGTCTGGAAGCCCAGCACGATCTGCGAGCCCAGCACGATCGGGTCGACCCCGCTCCAGGGCTGCGAGCCGTGCGTCTGACGGCCCTTCACGCTGACCTTGAAGGTGTCCGAGCTCGCGGTGATGGGGCCGCTCTTGTAGCCGATCTGCCCGGTGTTCAGCGCCGAAACCAGGTGCAGGCCGAACACTGCGTCGGGCTTGGGCGCGTCGAAGGCGCCTTCGGCCAGCATGCGGCGCGCGCCGCCGATCTCGGCATTGGGCAGTTTTTCTTCGGCCGGCTGGAAGATCAGCTTCACGGTGCCCGGCAGCTGCGCCTTCATCGAGGCCAGCACCTCGGCCACGCCCATGAGGATCGCCACGTGGCCGTCGTGCCCGCAGGCGTGCATCACGTCGACCGTCGCAAAGCCCCACTGGGCACGCGCCTTGGAGGCGAAGGGCACGTCGACCTGTTCCTTCACGGGCAGCGCGTCCATGTCGGCGCGCAGCGCCACCACCGGGCCGGGCTTGCCGCCGCGCAGCGTGGCGACCACGCCGGTCACGGCCACGCCCTCGCGCACCTCGTAGCCCAGCGCCTTCAGGTGGGCCGCGACCAGCGCGGCGGTGCGCTTTTCCTGGTTGCCCAGCTCGGGGTGCTGGTGGATGTCGCGGCGCCAGTCGATCACCTTCTGCTCGATGGCCTTGGAGCGCTCGGCGATCAGCGGGTACAGCGGCACGGCGGCGGCCGGCGCGGGCGATGTGGCAACAGCAGGCGCCTCCTGCGCCGAGGCGCACAGGGACGAGACGGCAAGGACGATGGGCAGGCACAGGCGCGCGGCCGGACGGAATCGGTGGGACATGGTGATGTGTTGTCAGAAAAGCAAGAAAGGGAAGGACCCGCCGGGCGGGAGCCCTTCGTCCGCACAGCCCCGTCGGGTCGGCAGCCGATGCGCCCTTGTCTGCCGCCCGACCCCGTGAGCGTAGGAAGGCCACCGATTGGTGTCCAATCGCTTTTGCATCGACTGATAATGATTGCCTATCGATGGCCGCCGACACAACTACGCCCTCCTCCGTGCTGCACGAGCGGCTGCTCGCGCGCCTGCGCCTGCGCCACCTGAAGCTCATCGACGCGCTGGCCGCGCACTCGCACCTGCGCCGCGCGGCCGAGGCGATCCACATCAGCCAGCCGGCGGCCACGCAGATGCTGCAGGAGGTCGAGGGCCTGCTCGACACGCCGCTGTTCGAGCGCCACGCGCGCGGCATGCGCATCACCGAGGCCGGACGCCTGCTGGCGCTGCACGCGCGCATGGTGATCGACGCCATGCAGGTGGCCAGCGACGGCCTCGCGGCGCTGGCCGCGCAGGAGACGCGCGCGCTGCGCATCGGCGCCATCGAGGCGGCCATCGCCAGCGTGCTGCAGCCCGCGCTGAACCTGCTGCATGCGAAGCACCCCAAGCTGCGCCTGTTCATCGAGGAAGGCAACATCGAACGGCTCACGATCGGCCTGCGCGCGGGCGCCTTCGACGCCGTGCTGCTGCGCCAGCCGGCGCGCGTGCCCGATGCCCACCGCTTCGTGCCGCTGCGCAGCGACGAGGTGGTGGTCATCGCCGGCATCGGCCACCCGGCCGTGCAGCGCAAGCGCCTGCGGCTGCGCGACCTCGCCGATTCGCGCTGGGTGCTGCCGCCCGCGCACTTCGCGGTGCGCCAGGTGATGGAGGCCGCCTGGGCCGCCGAGCGGATCGTGCCGCGCCCGCATGCCATCCAGGTGCTCACGCCGCAGCTGGTGCGCGCCCTGCTCTCGCAGCCCGACGTGGTGGTGCCGGTGCCGCGCACCGTGCTCGACCAGCTCGACCGCGCGGCCGTGGCCGAGCTGCCGCTGCGCATGAACGCGCCCATCGCGCCGCTGGGCATCCTCTACCGCAGCGACAACGAGGTCGGGCCGCTGCAGCTGCTGGTCGATTTCCTGGTCGCGCAGGCGAAGAAGAAACCATAGAGAGCGCTTCAGGCGGGTTTTTCATGCGGGCAATGTCCCGCTTCACACCCGCTTAACTGTGGGGCCGCACACTCGACGCCACCCGCCAGTCCCCTCGGGACATGGCACGGTTTCCGCTCTGTAAAGTTCGCCGCCCCCGCGCCGCGGCATTGAACTCGACGGCGCGAGCCCGCTCCATCTTTGGCTTTCGTTACTTCTGCCTGTCCATGCCCGTCCACTTTGCCTCCCGCTCCGCCCCGCTCCTCACGGCCCTGTGCATCGCCGCCGCCCTCGCGGGGTGCTCGCGCACCAATGTGGAGGCCCCCGGCGCAGCCAAGGCGGCCAACGCCCCGGCAAAAGAAGTCGGCATCGTCACGCTCAAGTCCGAGGTGCTGGCCCTGAGCACCGAGCTGCCCGGTCGCACCGCGGCCCCGGTGATCGCCGAGATCCGCCCGCAGGTCGGCGGCATCCTCAAGGAGCGGCTCTTCACCGAAGGCTCGCAGGTCAAGGCCGGCCAGGTGCTCTACCAGCTCGACCCCGCCTCGCTGCAGGCGGCCCACGCCAGCGCGCAGGCCAGCGTGCGCAAGGCCGAGTCGGCCCTGGCCACGGCACGCACGGTCGCCAAGCGCAATGCCGAGCTGGTGAAGATCGACGCCATCAGCCGCCAGGTGTTCGACGAAACGCAAGCCGCCGAGCAGCAGGCCGAGGCCGACCTCGGCGTGGCCCGCGCCGCCGAGCAGACCGCGCGCATCCAGCTGGGCTACACACGCATCACCTCGCCGATCACCGGCTGGGCCGAGCTGTCCACGGTCACGCCGGGTGCGCTGGTCACAGCCAACCAGGCGGCGGCCATGACCACCGTGCAGCAGCTCGACCTGATCCACGTGCACGTCACGCAGTCCAGCAGCGAGCTGCTGCGCCTGAAGCGCGAGCTGGCCAGCGGCCGGCTGCAGCGCGCCAGCGAGGCCGAGGCGCGCATCCAGCTGCTGCTGGAAGACGGCAGCCCCTACCCGCACGCCGGGCGCCTCACCTTCAGCGGCGTGACGGTCGATGCCGGCACCGGCAGCGTCACGCTGCGCGCCGTGGTGCCCAACCCCGACAAGCTGCTGATGCCCGGCATGTACGTGCGCGCCGTGCTGCAGGAAGGCGAGAACGACGCCGCGCTGCTGGTGCCGCAGCAGGCCGTCACGCGCGCGCCCGACGGCAGCGCCTCCACGCTGGTGATCGACGCCGAGGACAAGGTCCAGAAGCGGCCCATCCGCATCGGCCGCGCCATCGGCACGCGCTGGCAGGTGATCGACGGCCTGGCCGCGGGCGACCGCGTGCTGATGGAAGGCTCGCAGCGCGTGAAGGTGGGCGACAAGGTGCGCACGGTCGACCTGGGCGCGAAGCCGGCCGGCACCTCCGTCGCGAGCGCCACGCCTGACACCACGTCGGCCGCGTCCGCCACCGTCGCGCGCTGAGGCCCCGCCATGGCCCAGTTCTTCATCGACCGCCCCATCTTCGCGTGGGTGCTTTCCATCGTCGTCATGCTCGCCGGCCTGATGGCCATCCGCACGCTGCCGCTGGAGCAGTACCCCGACATCGCGCCGCCGCGCGTGTCCATCAACGCCACCTACACCGGCGCCTCGGCCAAGACGGTCGAAGACTCCGTCACCCAGGTCATCGAACAGCAGATGAAGGGGCTGGACAACCTGCTGTACATGCAGTCGACCAGCAACTCGTCGGGCGTGGCGCGCCTGTCGCTCACCTTCAACGCGGGCACCAACATCGACGTGGCCCAGATGCAGGTGCAGAACAAGCTGCAGCAGGCCATGTCGCGCCTGCCGCAGCAGGTGCAAAGCCGCGGCGTCACCGTCACCAAGGGCGGCAACGACTTCCTGCTGATCGTCTCGATGTTCTCCGGCGACGGCAGCGCCTCGGCGGTGGACGTGGGCGACTACATCAGCAGCAACCTGGTCGACGTCATCAGCCGCGTCGACGGCGTGGGCGAGGTGCAGACGCTGGGCACCGGCTACGCCATGCGCCTGTGGCTGGACCCCGACAAGCTGCGCAAGTACGCGCTCATGCCCTCCGACGTGGGCAACGCCATCACCGCGCAGAACGCGCAGGTCTCGGCCGGCCAGCTCGGCGCGCTGCCGGCCGGTGCGCAGCAGCAGCTCAACGCCACGATCACGGCGCGCAGCAAGCTGAAGACGGTCGAGGAGTTCGAGAACGTGGTGCTGCGCGCCACGCCCGACGGCGCCGTGGTGCGCCTGCGCGACGTGGCGCGTGTCGAGCTGGGCGCCGAGAACCTCACGGTGCGCTCGGTGCCCGGCGGGCGTCCCGGCGCCGGCATGGGCATCGTGCTGGCCGACGGCGCCAACGCGGTGCAGGTGGCCGAGGCCGTGAAGGCCAAGGTGGCCGAGCTGCAGCCGCTCTTTCCCAACCAGATGCAGACCTTCGTGAGCTACGACACCACGCCCTTCGTGAGCGCGTCGATCGACGAGGTGGTGAAGGCGCTGGCCGAGGCCATGGTGCTGGTCGTGCTGGTGATGTACGTCTTTCTGCAGAACTTCCGCGCCACGCTGATCCCGGCGATTGCCGTGCCGGTGGTGCTGCTGGGCACCTTCGGCGTGCTGTCGATGGCCGGCTACTCGATCAACACGCTCACCATGTTCGGCATGGTGCTGGCCATCGGCCTCTTGGTGGACGACGCCATCGTGGTGGTGGAAAACGTCGAGCGCGTGATGCACGAGGAAGGCCTCTCGCCCAAGGAGGCCACGCGCAAGTCGATGGCCGAGATCACGCCCGCGCTCGTCGGCATCGCGCTGGTGCTGTCGGCCGTGTTCATCCCGATGGCCTTCTTCGGCGGCTCGACCGGCGTGATCTACCGCCAGTTCTCGATCACCATCGTCTCGGCCATGGCGCTGTCGGTGTTCGTGGCGCTCACGCTCACGCCGGCGCTGTGCGCCACGCTGCTGAAGCCCGTGGCCAAGGGCGGCCATGCCGCGCCGCGCAAGGGCGTGCTGGGTGCGGTCGACCGCTTCTTCGCGGGCTTCAACCGCAACTTCGACAAGGGCGCCGACCGCTACCAGGGCGTGGTCGGCGGCATCATGCGGCGCGGCAAGCGCAGCCTCGTCGTGTACCTGCTGATCGCGGCCGTGATGGCGCTGCTGTTCATGCGCCTGCCCACCTCCTTCCTGCCCGATGAAGACCAGGCCTTCCTGCAGGTGCAGGTGACGCTGCCGCCGGGCGCGTCGGATGCGCGGCTGCAGCCGGTGGTCACGCAGATGCAGGACTACTTCACCAAGCAGCCCGAGGTGGTGAGCGTGAACGTGATCACCGGACAGAACGGCGACCAGAGCTCGGCGCGCGCCTTCGTGAAGCTGAAAGACTGGGCCGAGCGCGAAGGCGTCGGCCAGTCGGCCGCCGAACTCGCGCGGCGCGCCAACAAGGAGCTCTCGACCATCCGCGACGCGCGCATCTTCGTGCTGCTGCCGCCCGCGGTGCGCGGGCTCGGCGCCAACGCGGGCTTCAACTTCCACCTGAAGGACATCAACGGGCTGGGCCACGACGCGCTGGTGAAGGCGCGCGACCAGCTCATCGATCTGCTCTCCAAGCGCCCCGAGGTGGCGAACGTGCGCAGCAACAACCTGGACGACACGCCGCAGTTCGCGGTGGACATCGACGACGCGCGCGCCGGTGCGGCCAGCCTGGCCACGTCCGACATCGACAGCACCTTGTCGAGCGCGATGGGCGGCACCTACATCAACGACTTCCTGGACAACGGCCGCGTCAAGCGCGTGTACATGCAGGGCGACACGGCCTTTCGCATGCTGCCCACCGACATCGACCGCTGGAGCGTGCGCAACAGCCTGGGCCAGATGGTGCCGTTCCCGGCGTTCTCGAGCTCGCGCTGGACCTATGGCTCGCCGCAGCTGCAGCGCTACAACGGCAGCCCCAGCTACGAGTTCGTCGGCGATGCCGCGCCCGGCGTGAGCTCGGGCGACGCCATGGCCGCGGTCGACGAAGTGATGAAGCAGATGCCCGCCGGCATCGGCTACGAATGGACCGGCGCCTCGTTCCAGGAACGCCTGTCGGGCGCGCAGGCGCCGGTGCTCTACGCCATCTCGATCCTGTTCGTGTTCCTGTGCCTTGCGGCGCTGTACGAGAGCTGGTCGGTGCCGTTCTCGGTGATCCTGGTGGTGCCGCTGGGCATCGTGGGCGCGCTGCTGTTCACCAGCCTGCGCGGCCTGAGCAACGACGTGTACTTCCAGGTCGGCCTGCTGACCACGGTGGGGCTGTCGTCCAAGAACGCGATCCTGATCGTCGAGTTCGCCAAGCAGCTGCAGGAGCAGGGCAAGGGCGTGATCGAGGCCACGCTGGAGGCCGTGCGGCTGCGGCTGCGCCCCATCCTCATGACCTCGCTGGCCTTCGGCTTCGGCGTGCTGCCGCTGGCCATCGGCACCGGCGCGGGCGCAGGTGGGCGCCAGTCGATCGGCACCGCGGTGCTGGGCGGCATGGTGGTCGGCACCGCGCTGGGCATCTTCTTCGTGCCGCTGTTCTTCGCGATGATCCGCGGCTGGCTGGAAGGCCGCCGCAAGCCGGCCGACACACCGCCGGATGCCTTGCCCGCGGAACAGGGAGCGCAATGATGAAGCGCACCACCCTGCCCCGCCTTCCCCTGCGCGCACTGGCCTGCGCCACCCTGGCCTCGGCCGTGCTCGCCGGCTGCGTCAACCTCGCGCCCGCGTACGAAACGCCCGCCTCGCCAGTCCCATCGGCCCTGCCCTCGGCCGGCGTCACGACGACCACACCCCTGGACATCGGCTGGCGCGACTTCTTCGTCGACAAGCAGCTGCAGGGCGTGATCGAACTCGCGCTCGCCAACAACCGCGACCTGCGCGTGGCGGCGCTCAACATCGAGCGTGCGCGCGCCCAGTACGGCATCGCGCGGGCCGACCTGTTCCCCACCGTCAACGCCGGCGCAGCCGGCACGCGCTCGCGCACGCCGGGCAGCCTGTCGACCAGCGGCGAATCGCGCATCGCCTCGCAGTACAGCGCCAACCTCGGCATGACGGCCTACGAGCTCGACCTGTTCGGGCGCGTGCGCAACCTCGGCGAATCGGCGCTGCAGGGCTACTTCCAGACCGAGGAAACCCAGCGCAGCACGCAGATCAGCCTCGTGGCCTCGGTCGCCACAGCGTGGCTGCAACTGGCCGCCGACGAGCAGCGCCTGCAGCTGGCGCGCGGCACGCTCGAGAGCCAGCGCAAGTCCTTCGAGCTGGTGCAGCGCAGCCATGCGCTCGGCGCGCAGTCGGGCCTGGCGCTGGCGCAGGCGCAGAGCACCGTCGATGCCGCGCGCGCCGATGCCGCAGCCTTCGACAGCCAGGTCGAGCAGGACCGCAACGCGCTGGCGCTGCTGGTCGGCGCCACGCCGCCGCCCGAGTTGTTGCCAAGCGCCGCGACGACCGCCGACGTGGCACAGCTGCTCGTGCCCCCGGCCGGCCTGTCGTCGAGCGTGCTGCAGCAGCGGCCCGACGTGCGCGCCGCCGAGCACGCGCTGCGCGCGAGCAATGCCGACATCGGCGCGGCGCGCGCGGCTTTTTTCCCGCGCATCGCGCTCACCGCCTCGGCCGGCACCGCGAGCAGCACGCTCTCGGGCCTGTTCGCCAGCGGCAGCAAGGCCTGGAGCTTCGCGCCGTCGATCAGCGTGCCGATCTTCGACGGCGGCGCCAACCGCGCCAACCTGCAGGTGGCGCAAGCGCAGCAGAAGATCCAAGTCGCGACCTACGAGAAGGCCGTGCAGACCGCCTTCCGCGAAGTGGCCGACGCCCTGGCCGAACGCCGCACGCTGGCCGAGCGCCTCGACGCACAGCGCTCGCTGCGCGCCGCGACCTCGCGCAGCTTCGAGCTCTCGCAGTCGCTCTTCAAGAGCGGCGCCGCCAACTACCTCGACGTGCTGGACGCGCAGCGCAGCGACTATGCGGCGCAGCAGACGCTCATCGGCCTGCAGCTCACGGAGCAGACGAACCGGCTGGCGATCTACAAGGCGCTGGGGGGTGGGTGGAGCGAGGCGTCCGGCACGCAGCAGCCTGCGCAGGGCGACTGACGCATCACCGCCCTACGCGCCGGCCACGGCATAGGGCGTGAACCTGCTTTCGTTCTCGTTCACATCCAACGGCCGCCCGATGAACGGAAACGCCCGCTGCGGGCAGGCCACGCGCTCGCACACCTTGCAGCCCATGCCGATGGGCGTGGGCACGTCGGGGTCCTTCAGGTCCAGGCCCTTGGCGTAGACCAGGCGCGGGGCGTGGCGGATGTCGCAGCCCAGGCCGATCGAGAAGGTCTTGCTCGGCGAGCCGAAGCCGCGCTGGCCGTGCGACACGGTGCGCGCGATCCACAGGTAGGCGCGGCCGTCGGGCATGCGCGCCAGCTGCGGCAGCACGCGGCCCGGCTGCGCGAAGGCCTCGTACACGTTCCACAGCGGACAGGTGCCGCCGGTCTTCGAGAAGTGGAAGTGCGTGGCCGATTGCCGCTTGGAGATGTTGCCGGCCCGGTCCACGCGGATGAAGAAGAAGGGCACGCCCGACGCGCCCGGGCGCTGCATGCTGCTCAGGCGGTGGCAGACGGTTTCGAAGCCCACGCCGAACTGGCGCGCGAGCAGGTCGATGTCGTAGCGCAGCGCCTCGGCCGCCTGCAGGAACGGGCCGTAGGGCAGCAGCACAGCCGCCGCGAAGTAGTTGGCCAGCCCGATGCGTGCGAGCGCGTGGGCCGGGGCGTCGCCGAAATCGGCCTGCACGACCAGCGACTCGATCAGCGCGGCCTGCTCCAGCAGCGCGAGCTGCGTGGCCAGCTGGAAGGCCTGCTGGCCCGGCTCCAGGCCGGCCGACAGGCGCAGCACGCGGCGGGCCGGGTCGTAGCGGCGCTGGCTGTCGAGCGCGCCCTCCCCTTCGTCGCCCGGCACCACGCGCACGCCGTGGGCCGAAAGAAGCCGCTGCTGGAGCCATTCGGCGAGCGGTCCGCCCTGCGCGCGAGCCTCGGCGGCGAGCGATTCGGCGGCGGTGTCGAGCGGGTCGAAATGGTTCTGGTGGGCAAAGAAGAAGTCGCGCACCACCTCGAAAGGCATCGGCCGGCTGCGCGAGATGTCGCCGCGCCCGTCGCCGAGTTCGGCGGCCATGAGCTCCAGCCGCTCCTGCGCCTCCTGGTGGCGGCGGTGCAAGGCCAGCAGCGCGCGCGCCACGGCCGGCATCTGCGACGCCACCTCGCGCAGCTCGGGCAGCGCCACGGCCTCGCCGCCGGGGTTGTCCGCCAGCGCCTCGCGCATGCGGGCCACGAGCCGCGCCTCTTCGTCTTCGGAGAACTGCTGCACGTCAACGCCGAGCGTCTTGCTGATGCGCAGCAGCACGGCCACGGTGAGCGGGCGCTGGTTCTGCTCGATCTGGTTCAGGTAGCTCGGCGACAGGCCCAGCATCTGGGCCAGCGCCACCTGCGTGAGGCCGCGTTCGGCGCGCAGCGTGCGCAGGCGCACGCCCATGAAGGTCTTGCTCATCGGGTCACCTCGTGGGTCTTTGCGGTATTCGCAATATTTGCAAAATCAGCCGTCTTCATTCGCAATGATTCGCCAATTCAGGCCTTCATTATGGAGGTTCGATTGCGTAAATTGCGAAGCATGACAAACCGATCCGCCGCCATCGAGCTGACCGACATCGTGTTCCCCGAGCACGCCAACCACTACGGCACGCTGTTCGGCGGCAACGCCCTGCTGCTGATGTCCAAGGCCGCCTTCCTCGCCGCGCGCGCCTTCGCGAAGTCCGACGTGGTGATGGCTAGCCTGGGCGACGCGCAGTTTCTGGCGCCCGTGCCGGTCGGCCACGTGCTGCGCCTGCGGGCCTGGGTGACGCGCGCCGGCCGCAGCTCGCTCACGGTCTGCGTCACCGGCGCGGCCGAGCCGCCCGACGGCGAGGCCCGCCCTTCGCTGAAAGGCCTGTTCGAGATGGTGGCCGTCGACGGCCGCGGCCGTCCCGCGCGCCTGCGCAACGCCTACCTGCACACCGTGCCCACAGACAAGGAACCCGCATGAACGACACCGCCACCCCCACCGGCTTCAAGCCCAAGAAATCCGTCGCCCTGTCGGGCGTGACCGCCGGCAACACCGCCCTGTGCACCGTGGGCCGCACGGGCAACGACCTGCACTACCGCGGCTACGACATCCTGGACATCGCCGAGGTCTGCGAGTTCGAGGAAATCGCGCACCTGCTGGTGCACGGCAAGCTGCCCACGGCCGCCGAACTGCGCGCCTACAAGGCCAAGCTGAAGGCCATGCGCGGCCTGCCCGCGAGCCTGAAGGAGGCGCTGGAGCAGCTGCCCGCCAGCGCGCACCCGATGGACGTGATGCGCACCGGCGTCTCGTCGCTGGGCTGCCTGCTGCCCGAGAAGGAAGACCACAACCTGCCCGGCGCGCGCGACATCGCCGACCGCCTGATGGCCTCGCTCGGCTCGATGCTGCTGTACTGGTACCACTGGTCCACGCAGGGCCGGCGCATCGAGGTCGAGACCGACGACGACTCCATCGGCGCGCACTTCCTGCACCTGCTGCACGGACGCAAGCCGAGCCCGCAGTGGGAGCGCGCGATGCACACCTCGCTCAACCTGTATGCCGAGCACGAGTTCAACGCCTCCACCTTCACGGCGCGCGTGGTCGCGGGCACGGGCTCGGACGTGTACTCCGCCATCACCGGCGCCATCGGCGCGCTGCGCGGCCCCAAGCACGGCGGCGCGAACGAGGTGGCCTTCGAGATCCAGAAGCGCTACGACGCACCCGACGAGGCCGAGGCCGACATCCGCCGCCGCGTCGCCGCCAAGGAGGTCGTGATCGGCTTCGGCCACCCGGTCTACACGGTGAGCGACCCGCGCAACGTGGTCATCAAGGGCGTGGCGCGCACGCTGTCGCAGGAGGCCGGTTCGACCAAGATGTTCGACATTGCCGAGCGGCTCGAGGCCGTGATGTGGGACGTGAAGCAGATGTTCCCCAACCTCGACTGGTTCAGCGCCGTGAGCTACCACATGATGGGCGTGCCCACGGCCATGTTCACGCCGCTGTTCGTCATTGCACGCACCTCGGGCTGGGCGGCGCACATCATCGAGCAGCGCATCGACAACAAGATCATCCGGCCCAGCGCCAACTACACGGGCCCCGAAGACCTGAAGTTCGCGCCGATCCAGGATCGGAAGTAAAAACACGAGAAGAAGAAAAGCGTCCGTGCCTGCGCGCGGGTGCCGAGCGACAAGCGCCCCATGAACACCGACTACCGCAAGAACCTCCCCGGCACCGCGCTGGACTACTTCGATGCGCGCGCAGCCGTCGAGGCGATCCGCGCCGGCGCCTGGGCCACGATGCCCTACACCGCGCGCGTGCATGCCGAGAACCTCGTGCGCCGCTGCGACCCGGCGATCCTCGTGCAAAGCCTCACGCAGCTCATCGAGCGTCGGCGCGACCATGACTTTCCGTGGTTCCCCGCGCGCGTGGTCTGCCACGACATCCTGGGCCAGACCGCGCTGGTCGACCTGGCCGGCCTGCGCGACGCCATCGCCGAACAGGGCGGCGACCCCTCGCAGGTGAACCCCGTGGTGCCGGTGCAGCTCATCGTCGACCATTCGCTGGCGGTGGAGTGCGGCGGCTTCGACCCCGATGCCTTCGCGAAGAACCGCGCCATCGAGGACCGGCGCAACGAAGACCGCTTTCACTTCATCGAATGGACGAAGCGGGCCTTCCGCAACATGGAGGTGATCCCGCCGGGGAACGGGATCATGCACCAGATCAACCTGGAGCGGATGTCGCCCGTCGTGCATGCGCAGGACGGCGTGGCCTACCCCGACACGCTGGTGGGCACCGACAGCCACACGCCGCACGTCGATGCGCTGGGCGTGGTCGCCGTGGGCGTGGGCGGGCTCGAGGCCGAGAACGTCATGCTGGGCCGCGCCTCGTGGATGCGGCTGCCCGACATCGTCGGCGTGCGCCTCGCGGGCCGACCGCAGCCGGGCATCACGGCCACCGACGTCGTGCTCGCGCTCACCGAGTTCCTGCGCGCGGCGAAGGTGGTGGGCGCGTACCTGGAGTTCCACGGCGAAGGCGCGGCCAGCCTCACGCTGGGCGACCGCGCCACCATCTCCAACATGGCGCCCGAGTACGGCGCCACCGCCGCGATGTTCGCCATCGACACGCAGACGCTCGACTACCTGCGCCTCACCGGCCGCGCCGACGAGCAGGTGCGCCTGGTCGAGGTCTATGCGAAGCAGGCGGGCCTGTGGGCCGACACGCTGGCCGAGGTCGTGTACGAGCGCGTGCTGCAGTTCGATCTGTCGACGGTCGTGCGCAACATGGCCGGCCCGTCGAACCCGCATGCGCGCGTGGCCACCGCCGACCTCGCCGCGCGCGGCATCGCCGCCCCGTGGGACGACGTGCCCGGCCAGATGCCCGACGGCGCCGTGATCATCGCGGCCATCACCAGCTGCACCAACACCAGCAACCCGCGCAACGTGATCGCCGCGGGCCTGCTCGCGCGCAACGCCAACCGCGTGGGCCTGGCGCGCAAGCCGTGGGTCAAGACCTCGCTCGCGCCCGGCTCGAAAGCGGTGACGCTGTACCTGGAAGATGCCGGCCTGATGGGCGAGCTGGAACAGCTGGGCTTCGGCGTGGTCGCCTATGCCTGCACCTCGTGCAACGGCATGTCGGGCGCGCTCGACCCGGCCATCCAGCAGGAGATCGTCGATCGCGACCTGTACGCCACGGCCGTGCTCTCGGGCAACCGCAACTTCGACGGGCGCATCCACCCGTATGCGAAGCAGGCCTTCCTGGCTTCGCCGCCGCTGGTGGTGGCCTACGCCATCGCGGGCACGGTGCGCTTCGACATCGAGAAGGACGTGCTCACCGTCGTCGACGGCAAGGAGATTCGCCTCAAGGACCTCTGGCCGAGCGACGAAGAGATCGACGCCATCGTCAAGGCCAGCGTGAAGCCCGCGCATTTCCGGCAGGTGTACGAGCCGATGTTCGCGATCCAGCCCGACACGGGCGAGCAGGTCGCGCCGCTGTACGACTGGCGCCCCGCCTCCACCTACATCCGCCGCCCGCCGTACTGGGAAGGCGCGCTCGCCGGTGAACGCACGCTGAAGGGCATGCGGCCGCTGGCGATCCTGCCGGACAACATCACGACCGATCACCTGTCGCCGTCGAACGCGATCCTGCTGGACAGCGCGGCCGGCCAGTACCTGCACCGCATGGGCCTGCCCGAGGAAGACTTCAACTCCTACGCCACCCACCGCGGCGACCACCTCACGGCGCAGCGCGCCACCTTCGCCAACCCGACCCTCAAGAACGAGATGGTGCGCAAGGCCGACGGCACGGTGCGCGCCGGATCGCTGGCGCGCGTGGAGCCCGAGGGCGAGGTGATGCGCATGTGGGAAGCCATCGAGACCTACATGGGGCGCAAGCAGCCGCTGATCATCGTGGCCGGCGCCGACTACGGCCAGGGCTCGTCGCGCGACTGGGCCGCCAAGGGCGTGCGGCTGGCCGGCGTGGAAGCGATCGCGGCCGAAGGCTTCGAGCGCATCCACCGCACCAACCTGATCGGCATGGGCGTGCTGCCGCTCGAATTCAAGCCCGGCACCAACCGCCTGACACTGGGCCTTGACGGCACCGAGACCTACGATGTGACCGGCGCGCGCACCCCGCGCGCCGACCTCGTGCTGGTCGTGCACCGCCGCAATGGCGAACGGCTCGACGTGCCCATGACCTGCCGCCTCGACACCGCCGAAGAGGTCTCCATCTACGAAGCCGGCGGGGTGCTGCAGCGTTTTGCGCAGGACTTCCTCGCCGCCACGAAAGCCGACTGACGATGCCGCACACCCCGCAGATCAAGATCCCCGCCACGTACATGCGCGGCGGCACCAGCAAGGGCGTTTTCTTCCGCCTGCAGGACCTGCCCGAGCCCGCGCAGGTGCCAGGCAAGGCGCGCGACGCGCTGCTGCTGCGCGTGATCGGCAGCCCCGACCCCTACGGCAAGCAGATCGACGGCATGGGCGCCGCGACGTCGAGCACGAGCAAGACCGTCATCCTCTCGAAGAGCGAACGGCCCGGCCATGACGTGGACTACCTGTTCGGCCAGGTGTCGATCGACCGGCCTTTTGTCGACTGGAGCGGCAACTGCGGCAACCTCTCGTCGGCCGTCGGGCCGTTCGCGATCAGCAACGGCCTCATCGATGCGGCTCGCGTGCCGCGCGACGGCGTGGCGGTCGTGCGCATCTGGCAGGCCAACATCGGCAAGACCATCGTCGCGCACGTGCCGATGACCGGCGGCACGGTGCAGGAGACCGGCGACTTCGAACTCGACGGCGTGACCTTCCCCGCGGCCGAGGTGCAGCTCGAATTCATGGACCCCGCCGCCGAGGAAGGCGGCGCGGGCAGCGCGATGTTCCCGACCGGCAACCTCATCGACGCGCTGGAGGTGCCCGGCCTCGGCACGCTGCAGGCCACGATGATCAACGCCGGCATCCCCACCGTCTTCGTGAACGCCGAGGCCATTGGCTACACGGGCACCGAGCTGCAGGATGCGATCAACGGCGACGCCGCCACGCTCGCCCGCTTCGAGGCCGTCCGCGCGCACGGCGCACTGCGCATGGGCCTCATCCGCACGCTCGACGAAGCGGCCAGCCGCCAGCACACGCCCAAGGTCGCCTTCGTCGCCAAGCCGGCGGGCTACACCGCATCGAGCGGCAAGGCCGTGGCGGCCGGCGACATCGACCTGCTCGTGCGCGCGCTGTCGATGGGCAAGCTGCACCACGCCATGATGGGCACGGCAGCGGTGGCCATCGGCACGGCCGCCGCCATTCCCGGCACGCTGGTGAACCTCGCGGCCGGCGGCGGCGCGCGCGAGGCCGTGCGCTTCGGCCACCCCTCGGGCACCTTGCGCGTGGGCGCGCAGGCGCAGCAGGTCGATGGCGAATGGCAGGTCACCAAGGCCGTCATGAGCCGCAGCGCCCGCGTCTTGATGGAAGGCTGGGTGCGCGTGCCCGGCGACACCCTTTGAGCTTTCAGATCCATTCACAGGAAATTCCGATGTCGACTCGCAAGACCCTCCGTTCCCTGGCCGAGGCCCGCCGCGGCGTGCTGGTGCCGGGCGCCTTCAACGCCCTGTCGGCGCGCGTCATCGAAGACCTGGGCTTCGAAGCCATTTACGTCACCGGCGCGGGCGTCACCAACATGTGGTTCGGCCTGCCCGACCAGGGCTTCATGGGCCTGCACGAGATCGCCGACCACACGGCGCGCATCCGCGACGCCGTGAACCTGCCGCTGATCGTCGATGCCGACACCGGCTTCGGCAACGCGCTGAACGTGCGCCACACGGTGCGCGTGCTGGAGCGCGCGGGCGCCGACTGCATCCAGTTCGAGGACCAGGTCGCGCCCAAGCGCTGCGGCCATTTTTCGGGCAAGGAGGTGATCTCCACCGAGGAAGCCGTCAACAAGATCAAGGCCGCCGTCGATGCACGCACCGACCCCGACCTGCTCATCATGGCCCGCACCGACGCGGCGGCGACGCTGGGCTTCGAGGCCGCGATCGAGCGCGCGCAGAAGTTCAGCGAGGCCGGCGCCGACATCCTGTTTGTCGAAGCCGTCACCACGGCCGACGAGATCCGCGCGCTGCCGCAGCGGCTGGCGAAGCCCCAGCTCATGAACATGGTGATCGGCGGCAAGACGCCGATCTTCGGCGCCGAGGAACTCGGCGGCCTCGGCTACGGCATCGTGCTGTACGCCAACGCCGCGCTGCAGGGCGCGCTGGCTGGCATGCAGAAGGCGCTCACGGTGCTGCGCGACACGCGGCGCATGGACGAAGACCCGTCGCTGGTCGCGCCCTTCGCCGAACGGCAGCGGCTGGTGCGCAAGCCCGAGCTCGATGCGCTCGACGCGCGCTACGCCAGCTGAGTTTCTCTACAGAGAATCCTTCAGCTTCGCACGCAGCCGGCTCACCGCCTGGCCGTGCAGCTGGCACACGCGCGACTGGCTCACCTCGAGCACCGCGCCGATCTCGCGCAGGTTCAGCTCTTCCTCGTAGTAGAGCTTGAGCAGCAGCTGGTCGCGCTCGGGCAGCGCGCCAATGGCATCCACCAGCTGGTGGCGAAAGCCGCTTTCGAGCAGGCGCGCCAGCGGGTCGTCGAAGTCGCCGCGCCCCTTGCGCGCCTCCTGCGCATGCAGGTCGAGAAAGGGGTTGTCGGGGTCGCCCTTCGCGAAGTCTTCCACGTACAGCAGCTGGCAGCCCTGGATGTCCTGCAGCATCGACTGGTAGGTGTCCAGATCGACCTTCAGCTCCTTCGCGATCTCGCCTTCGGTGGGTGCGCGGCCCAGCCGGTGGCCCAGCGCCTGGATCGCCTTCTCGATGCCGCGCGCCGACTGGCGCAGCCCGCGCGAACCCCAGTCACTGGCGCGCAGCTCGTCGAGCATGGCGCCGCGGATGCGCTGGCTGACGAAGGTCTCGAACTGCGCGCCGCGGTGGTCCTGGTAGCGGCTCGATGCGTCGAGCAGGCCGAGCATGCCGGCCTGGATCAGGTCGTCGAGCTCCACGCTGGCCGGCAGCCGCGCCATCATCTGCAGCGCGATGCGGCGCACCAGCGGCTGGTGCTGTTCCAGCAGATGCGATTTCTCGATGGTGCCCTGTGCGGTGTACACGGCCGTCCGTCCTCGTGGTCGTGTCTCAGGCCGCGAGCGCCTGCGGGAACACGGCCGGCCGCGCAGGCGTGCGCCAGGTCCAGCGGCCCATGTCGTCGGCGATGGCGCGGAAATCGACCGCCGCCGCGCTGGCCGGAAAGGCCTCGACCACGGTCTGGCGCAGCCGCGCCGCATCAGCCAGCCACGGGTCGGTGCGCACCCAGCCCACGGGCAGAAGCGACAGCGCGAGGTAGCGGCTGGCGGCCTGCGCGAGGTTGTGCATGACCTGCTGCGCGGTGCCCGCATCGGCCACGCCGTTGAGCAGGAAGCGCAGCTGCTTCAGCGCATGCGCGCGGTGCAGGCGCTTGATGCCCGCGTAGGCCGAGGTGATGGCTGCCGGGTGCGGCTGCAGCACGAGCAGCAGTTCGTCGGCGCTTTCCGCCAACGGCGACAGCCGGCCCTCGTCGTCGAAGGCCGCATCGACGAGCACGATGCCGCGCGGCCACAGCGTGCGCGGATCGATGGTCGCGCCGCGCGATGCGGGCAGCACCTGCACGCCGCACACCGCGCTCGCAGCGGCCTGGTCGATGCGCAACCGCCGACTCGCCACATCGGCCAGCGTGCCGCGCGGGCCGAGCGCCCACACATCGCACACCGAGCGTCCCTTCGGGTGATGTTCGTCCAGCAGCAGCACGTCCTTGCCCTGCTGCGCCAGCGCCGCGCCCAGGCTCATCGCAGCCGTGGTCGCGCCCGCGCCGGGACCCATGCCCGCCACCGCGACGACGCGCACCGGCGCCTGCCCGAGCAGCCGGCGCAGCCCGTCGGCCTGGTCCGTGACGCGTGCGCTCATCGCCTTCAGCCCAGGCGTTCCAACGCGCGCGGCGCTTGCGCAGGCGCTGCCGATTCGGTGCCCAGCGCATCGAGCAGCAGGAACAGCTTGCCCACGCCCGCGTACAGCGCGCCGCCCGTCAGCGCGCGGCCGGCGCGCGTGGCGCGTCCCGTGAGCTGGCCCAGCAACAGGCGCGTGCGGTCGGCCCATTCGCCCTCGGCCTGCAGCAGGCGCCACACGGTGGTCGTGACCTGGCCGGCGACGAGCAGGCGCTTCATCATGTGCGGATCGCCGGGCTCGCCCATGCCGCCCACGAGCTGCACGCCGTCGCGCAGCAGGCGGAAGCACGGCTCGGCGTCGGCGGCCCAGCCCTGCCATTGCGCGAGCTGCGGTGCGCCCACTTCGTCGCCCAGGTTGGTGAGCACGCAGGTCTGCGACAGCAGCTTGCGGCTGCGCGCGTCGACCACGCGCACGGCCACGCAACGCAGCGTGGGCAGGGTGTCGCGATCAATGGCGGTGCGCGGCAACACCTCGACCTGCGCTTCGCATTGCAGCGCGGCCTTGCCGCGATAGCGCACGGGCCGTTCGGTTGCATCGTCGAACGCGAAGGCCAGGCGCGCGAGCGTGGTCGCGGCGCCGGTGTGCGCGTCCGTCACGGCCGTGCTGCCGGGCGCGCGCGCCACCCACTGCGTGCCTTCGGCCTGCCACGCCAGCATCTGTTCGACGGCCGGCGGCTTGCCCAGCACATGCACCAATCGTTTGCCGAAATCCTGTTGCTGCAGCCACTGCGCCTGACGCAGACCCGGTGCCGCCGACTGGCGCGCCGCAGCGGTCGAAAGCCACTGGTTCGGTGCAGCCAGCGGCAGGCCGCTGCGATCGGACAGCAGCAGGCTGCCGTGGCACACGTAGGCGTCGCCGCTGTCGGTCGCGCGCAGGCCCACCTGCCCGGCCAGTGCGAGGACGTGGGTGTCGCATCCCGCAGTCACCTCGCCGCGCGCGAACACCGACAGCTCGTGCAGCACGGCCTTGGCATCGACAGCCTCATCACCGGCCTGCCCCCACAGCGTGCGCGCGCCATCGAAGCCGATGTGCGCACCGGCCAGCGCGCCGGCGGTTGTCGCCAGCTCCTGCGCGTCATGCGCCATCGCGCGGATCAGGCTCTGGTAGCGCAGGCGCAGGCGATCGGTCTCGCCCTGCGCCTGCGCCTGCGGCGAAGGCGCGGCCTCGTCGGGCAGGTCGGCTTCGGCCGGTACGAAGAGCGGGCTGTGCTGGCGCGGCTGGAACACGCTGTCGATCAGCTGCGCGCGGTCGGCGCGCACCAGGTTCTCGGGCACCTTCTGGCCGCCCGAGATGTAGTGCACCGGCAGGCGGTGGCGGATCACGGTGTCGATCAGCGCGCCCGGGTGCGTGGCCTCGTCGACCTTGGTGAAGATGCAACCCGCCAGCGCATGGCCCTGGCGGTAGGCGTGCACCACCTCGTTGAGCGTGTCGCCGTGGCTGGTGGCGTTGAGCAGCAGCAGCCGCTTCACCGGCCGCTGGCTGCTGCCGAGCATCGCGATCTGCTCGGGCACGGCGCGGTCGCGCTGGCTCATGCCGACGGTGTCGATGAGCACCATGTGGCGGTCGCGCAGGTCGTGCAGCACCAGCTGCAGGTCGGCCGCGTCCTTCACGGCATGCACCGGCACATTGAGGATCTGGCCGTAGATGCGCAGCTGCTCGTAGGCGCCGATGCGGTAGCTGTCGGTGGTGACGAGCGCGAGCTTGTCGGCGCCGAAGCGCATCACGCAGCGTGCCGCCAGCTTGGCGGTGGTGGTGGTCTTGCCGACGCCGGTCGGTCCCATCAAGGCATAGACGCCGCCCTGCGCGAACAGCGCGTCTTCGTCTTCATGCACCGGCACCGCGCGCACGAGCTCGGAGCGCACGAAGGCCATGCCGTCGGCGTAGCTCTGGCCCGTGGGCAGCTTCTCGAGCATGGCCTTCGACAGGCGCGCGCTGAAGCCGGCGCCCAACAGCGTCCGCAGCAGGCGACCGCGCACCGGGTCGCGACGCTGGCTGTCGCTCCAGACCACGCTGGCGAGCTGCTCCTCGATCATGCCGCGCATCGAATGGAGTTCGCTGAGCACGGTCGGGTCGGCGGGTGCGGCCGTGGCGGCAGGTGCGACTGCGGGCACGGCGGCCTGCACCGTCTGCTGCACATCGCCCTCGGCCATGGCGACGATCTCGACGCCTTGGGCGGTGGCGCGGTGCGTGAGCACGATGGCCTCGGCGCCGAGCGATTCGCGCACCAGGCGCAGGGCCTCGCGGCCAGTGGCGGCGACGAATTTGCGTGCGGTGGTGCGCACGTCGGTCTGTGGATTCAAACGGCTCGTCCTCCAATGGCGGCGGTGATCTTGATGGTCCGGGCGTCAGGGATCTCGGCGTGCGAGAGCACCTTGAGCTGCGGCAGGCTGCGCCGCAGGAAGCGCGACAGCAGCACGCGCAGCGCGTGCTGCACGACCAGCACCGGGGCCAGCCCCATCTGCTCCTGGCGCACCATGGCGGCCTGCGCCTGCTTGAGCAGGTTGTCGGCAATGCCCGGCTCGATGCCGCTGCTGTTGTTCAGGGCCTGCTGCAGCACGCTGTCGAGCGAGCCGTCCAGGCCGATCACCTGCATCTCCTCGTCGCCCGGGAACAGCTGCTGCGTGATGGCGCGGCCCAGCGCCAGGCGCGTGAGCGTGGTGAGCTCGGTCGGGTCTTTCACCGTGGGCGCGTGCTCGGCCATCACGTCCAGGATGGTGCGCATGTCGCGGATCGGCACTTCTTCGTCGAGCAGGTTCTGCAGCACCTTATGCAGCGTGCTCAGCGACAGCACCTTGGGCACCAGGTCTTCGGTGAGCTTGGGCGCGGTCTTGGCGATCTGGTCGAGCAGCTGCTGCACTTCCTGGCGGCCCAGCAGCTCGGCCGCGTGGGTGTGGATCAGGTGGTTCAGGTGCGTGGCCATCACGGTGCAGGCATCGACCACGGTGTAGCCGTACACCTGCGCCTGCTGGCGCAGGCTGGCGTCGATCCAGGTGGCCTCCAGGCCGAAGGCCGGGTCGCGCGTGGGCGTGCCCGTCAGCGTGCCCGTCACCTGGCCGGGGTTGATCGCCATCCACTGGTTGGGGAAGGCTTCGCCGCGGCCGATCTCCACGTCCTTCAGGCTGATGACATAGGCGTTGGGCTTGATCTCCAGGTTGTCGCGGATGTGGACCACCGGCACGAGAAAGCCCAGCTCCTGCGCGATCTTCTTGCGGATGCTCTTGATGCGGCCCAGCAGCTCGCCCTGCTGCGACTGGTCCACCAGCGGGATCAGCCGGTAGCCGACCTGCATGCCCAGCGGATCGACCATCGCCACGTCGTCCCAGGTGGCTTCGGCCTGCTCGGCCGAGGCCGGCACGCCCGCCCCTTGCGTGGCGGCGGCCGCGGCGGCCTGCTGCGCGGCCACCTGCGGCTTGCGCTGCACCAGCCGCTTGCCGAGCCACACCAGGCCGCCCGCGATCAGCAGGAAGGCCAGGTTCGGCATGCCGGGGATCATGCCCAGCAGGCCGACGATGCCGGCCGTGAGGAACAGCACCTGCGGGTTGGAAAAGAGCTGGCCCGTGAGCTGGCTGCCCACGTCTTCGTCGGTGGTCACGCGCGAGACGATCACGCCGGCCGCGGTGGAGATCACCAGCGCCGGAATCTGCGCCACCAGGCCGTCGCCGATGGCCAGCAGCGTGTAGGTCTTGCCGGCCGTGGAGAAGTCGAGCCCGTGCTGCAGCATGCCCACCACGAGCCCACCGATGATGTTGATCACCATGATCAGCAGGCCCGCGATCGCGTCGCCGCGCACGAACTTGCTGGCGCCGTCCATCGAGCCGTAGAAGTCGGCCTCCTGCGCCACCTCGGCGCGGCGCTTGCGGGCGATCTCTTCGCCGATGAGGCCGGCGTTGAGGTCGGCGTCGATCGCCATCTGCTTGCCCGGCATGGCGTCGAGCATGAAGCGCGCGCCCACCTCGGCGATACGGCCCGCGCCCTTGGTGATCACCATGAAGTTGATGAGCACGAGGATGATGAACACCATCACGCCCACCGCGAAGTTGCCGCCCACCAGGAAGTGGCCGAAGGCCTCGATCACCTTGCCGGCCGCGTCGGGCCCCGTGTGGCCGTGCATGAGCACCACGCGCGTGGAGGCCACGTTGAGCGACAGGCGCAGCAGCGTCGAGAACAGCAGCACCGCCGGGAAGGCCGCGAAGTCCAGCGCCTTCATGGTGTACATGCTCACCAGCAGCACCATCACCGACAGCGCGATGTTGAAGGTGAACAGCAGGTCGAGCAGGAAGGGCGGCAGCGGCAGCACCATCATGCTCAGGATGAGGATGATGAGGATCGGACCCGCCAGCCCCTTGAACTGCGAGCCGGAGAAGATCCGCGCCGGCAGGCGCATCAGGTCGTTCAGTCCGTTCATGCCACCGCCGGCGCGTACTGCAGGTCGGCCGGCACCGGCAGGTCGGTCGGCGTGCGCGGCGCCTCGCCGCCCTCGCTGTTCCAGCGCTTGAGCTGGTACACCCAGGCCAGCACCTCGGCCACGGCGGTGTACAGCCCGGCCGGAATCTCCTCACCCAGCTTCGTGTGGCGGTAGAGCGCGCGCGTGAGCGGCGGCGCCTCGAGGATCGCGACCTTGTGCTCCCTGGCCATCTCGCGGATGCGCACGGCGACCAGCTCGGTGCCCTTGGCGACCACGCGCGGTGCGCGCATGTCGCTGTCCAGGTACTGCAGCGCGACGGCGAAGTGCGTCGGGTTGGTGAGCACGATGTCGGCCTTGGGCACCTCGGCCATCATGCGGCGGCGTGCCATCTGCTGCTGTTGCCGGCGGATCTGCGCCTTGATGTGCGGATCGCCTTCGCTTTCCTTGTGCTCCTGGCGCACGTCTTCGCGCGACATGCGCAGTTTGCGGTAGTAGTTCCAGAGCTGGAACGGCACGTCGACGAGCGCGACGAGAAAGAGCGTGGCGGCGATCAGCGCGCAGTGCTTGGCCACCAGCACCAGCGCATGCGGCAGCGCCTCGTGCGCGGGCTGCGACATGAGCGCCATCACGGCCTCGATGTCGTCCACGATGACCCACCATGCCACGCCGCCGATGAGCGCCGACTTGGCCAGCGCCTTCACGAGTTCGGCCAGCGCCTGTGCCGAGACCATGCGGCCGATGCCGGCCAGGGGATTGAGCTTGCCGAAGTTGGGGGCGACGGCCTTGCCGGAGAACATCCAGCCGCCGAGCATCAGCGGCGCGGCCACGGCGGCCACGACCATCATGGCGAACAGCGGCCCGATGGCCATGAGTGCGTGCAGCACCATGAGCCCGCTCTGCGAGAGCATGTGCGCGGGGTCGAAGGCGCTGGCGCGTTCGAACTGCAGGCCGCGGCGCAGCGCGCCGCTCAGGCTCGCGCCGAGCGACTCGGCCGCCAGCCACAGGCCGGCGCTCGCGGTGGCGAGCATGACGAAGGTGGTGAGCTCGCGCGAACGGGCCACGTTGCCTTCCTCGCGCGCCTTCTCCAGGCGCCGCTCGGAGGCGGGTTCCGTTTTCTCGAGATCGCTTTCCTCAGCCATTCATGCTCCGAACCAGCACTGGCGAAGTACGCCTTGCCCAGAACCAAATTATTGGTTCCGGTGGTGCGGAACAATCTGCCGATCAGGGCCGGTATCGCCCTGCAATTCGGCCAATCAAGCAGGCTGCAAGCGGCTCAGAAGCCGAGGCTTTCGAGCAGGTCGTCGACCTGCGCCTGGTCGGTCACGGCGTCGGGGTTGCCGGGCTTGACCTGCGGCCCGTTCTGCAGGCTCTGCACGGCCTCGTGGCGCTTCTCGGGCGGCGAGTTGTCGATCAGCACCTGCAGCAGCTGCGTCTCGACGTCGTTGACGACTTCCATCATCTTCTTGATGACCTGGCCCGTGAGGTCCTGGAAGTCCTGCGCCATCAGGATCTCCATGAGCTGCGTGTTGATGGCGCTGGCGCGCTGGGGCACGTCGTTCAGGTAGCCGCGCGTGTCCAGCACGAGCTCGCGCGCCTGGTCGAGTTCGATCGGGTTCTCGAACCACTGGTCCCAGCGCTGCGTCAGGGCCTTGGCGTCGGTGGCCAGCGCCTCCTGCAGCGGCTGCGCCACGTCGATGGCGTTGAGCGCGCGGTGCGCCGCGCGCTCGGTGGTGGCCGCCACGTAGTTGAGGCGATCGCGCGCATCGGGAATGGCCTGCGCGGCCTTGGCCACCTGCTTGTCCAGGCCCAGCTCGCGAAGGCCTTCGCGCAGCTGGCGCGTGAGGTGGCCGATGCGGCCCAGCAGTTCCTCGGTGGTGTTGTTGGTGGCGTCTGCCGCGCCGGCGGTGTCCTGGCTCATGCCTTGGCCAGCTTCTCGAAGATCTTGGTGATCTTCTCTTCCAGCGTCGCCGCGGTGAAAGGCTTCACCACGTAGCCGTTGGCGCCGGCCTGCGCGGCCGCGACGATGTTCTCCTTCTTGGCCTCGGCCGTGACCATCAGCACCGGCAGCGTCTTCAGCTCGGGGTCGGCGCGAATGGTCTGCAGCATGGTCAGGCCGTCCATGTTGGGCATGTTCCAGTCGGAGACCACGAAGCCGAAGCTGCCGCCGCGCAGCTTCTCCAGGCCGGCCACGCCGTCCTCGGCCTCGTCGACGTTGAGGAACTCCAGCTCCTTCAACAGGTTGCGCACGATGCGCCGCATGGTCGGGAAGTCATCCACCACCAGGATCTTGATGCTCTTGTCGATCACGATTTTTTCCAGCTCCACAGGTCGTTGTTCAAACTCGTCATACCCGGTTCGCACGTTCACCGAACGTGCGAAGGTGCGCCATCACGCGGCGACTGATCTCGTTCAGCGGCGACACCTCGTCCACCGCGCCCAGCGCCACCGCCTCGCGCGGCATGCCGAAGACCACGCAGCTGGCCTCGTCCTGCGCCAGCGTGTGCGCGCCCGCGCGCCGCATGCGCAGCAGGCCCTCGGCGCCGTCCTTGCCCATGCCGGTGAGGATGATCCCGATGGCGTTCTTGCCCGCGTGCTTGGCCGCCGAATCGAACAGCACGTCGATCGATGGCCGGTGGCGGTTCACGGGCGGCTCCTGGTCCAGGTGCGCCACGTAGTTGGCGCCGCTGCGCGCCAGCGACAGGTGAAAGCCGCCCGGCGCGATGTAGGCATGGCCCGGCAGCACGCGCTCGCCCTGCTCCGCCTCCTTCACGCGGATGCGGCACAGGCCGTCCAGGCGCTGCGCGAAGGAGCGCGTGAAGCCGGCCGGCATGTGCTGCGCGATGAGCACCGCGGGCGCATCGGGCGGCAGCGGCTGCAGCACCTCGCGGATGGCCTCGGTGCCGCCGGTGGAGGCGCCGATGATGAGCAGCTTCTCGGTGCTCAGCAGCGGGCTGCGCAGCAGCGCCTCGGGCGCCGCCTCGTGGGCGGGCCGCGCCGCCGTGGCCGCTGGGCGCGCGGGCAGCAGCCGCGCACTGGCGGCCGTGCGGATCTTGCCGGCGATGAGCTCGGTGTAGTTGAGCAGGCCGTCGCGCACGCCCAGGCGCGGCTTGGTCACGAAGTCGATGGCGCCCAGCTCCAGCGCGCGCAGCGCGATCTCCGAGCCGCGCTCGGTGAGCGAGGACACCATGACCACCGGCATCGGCCGCAGGCGCATGAGCTTCTCGAGAAACTCCAGCCCGTCCATGCGCGGCATTTCCACGTCGAGCGTGAGCACGTCGGGGTTGGTGACCTTGATGAGGTCGCGGGCCACCAGCGGGTCGGCCGCGGTGCCGACCACGGTCATGTCGCTCTGGCTGTTGATGATCTCGCTCATCACGCTGCGGATCAGCGCCGAATCGTCGACGCAGAGCACCTTGATCTTTTTCTTGCTTGGCAGGCTCACCGGCTTCCTTTGGTTCTGTCGATCTCGTGCGGCGCGGCGGGCGCCGACAGCCGGCGCAGCAGCTCGCCTTCGTCGCGGCGCACCCGCAGCACCTCGGTCTGCGCGCGCAGGCGGCGCACCACGGCCTTGCCGCTCTCGGGCAGGAAGCACACGCGGCGCGCGTGCGGTCCGCGCAGGTCCTGCGCCGCCACTTCGATGCGTTCCGCCTCCAGGTAGCGCAGCACGAAGTCGGCGTTGCGGTCGCCGATGTTGAGCGTGGTCATGCCGGCCAGCACGGCGCCGCCGCCGAACACCTTGGCCTGCAGCCGCTCGCGCCGCGCACCCGCGCGCACCAGTTCGCGCACCAGCACGTCCATGGCGAAGGCGCCGTAGCGCATCGAGCCGCCACCGGGCTCGCCGTCGTCGGGCAGCATGAAGTGGTTCATGCCGGCCACGCCCGCCTGGGCGTCGTGCAGGCAGGCGGCCACGCAGGAGCCGAGCACGGTGCTCAGCACGGTGTGGTCGGTGGTCACGTAGTACTCGGAGGGCAGCAGCTTGACGGCCATGCGCCCGACATCGCGGTCGAAGTAGTGGTGGCTCGCCAGGCTCATGCGGTGCCCGGCGTGCGCGACAGCTCGTACACCGTCTGCCCCAGCGGGCGGAAGGCCGGGTTGACGAGCGAGGCGTTCTCGGAATGCCCGGCGAACAGCAGGCCACCCGGCTTGAGCAGCGGCGCGAAGCGGTCGAGCACCTTCTTCTGCGTCGGCTTGTCGAAATAGATCATCACGTTGCGGCAGAAGATCGCGTCCACCGGCTCCTTCACCGACCAGGCGCTGTCCAGCAGGTTGACGCGCGAGAACTTCACCAGCGTGGCGACCTCGGGGCGCACGCGCACCTTGCCGGCGTTGGTGCCGGTGCCCTTGTTGAAGAAGCGCCGCAGCCGCTCGGGCGACAGGCGCCGCACCTGCTCGGCGGTGAAGATGCCGGTGGCGGCCTTGGCCAGCACCGCGGTGTCGATGTCGCTGGCGATGACGCGGGCCGAGCCCGCGCGCTCGCCCAGCGCTTCCATCAGCGTGATGGCGATCGAGTACGGCTCCTCGCCCGTCGAGGCGGCGGCGCACCACACGGTGACCGGGCCCGGCCGCTTGCGCACATGGTCGGCCAGCGTGGGAAAGTGGTGCGCCTCGCGAAAGAACGAGGTCAGGTTGGTGGTGAGCGCGTTGATGAACAGCTGCCACTCGTCGCCGTCGTGGCGCGCCTCGAGCTGGTCCAGGTACGGCGCGAACGCCGGCAGCTGCAGCTCGCGCAGGCGCCGCGACAGCCGGCTGTACACCATCTGCCGCTTCTGCTCGCCCAGGGCGATGCCGGCGCGGCGATGGATGAGGGTCCGGATTCTGGAAAAGTCGTGGTCGGTAAAGAGGAACTCGGTCGTCACAGCCAGCCTGGAAGCGTGACTTTCAATGGTCACGGAAACCGCCGTTTCCAATCGGCCGATCAGACGCGCAAAAGCCTTGCATTTCCGGGGGTCAGGCGGGTGGCGCGGTCACGGCCGGGCCGGCGTCGAGCGCCCACACCAGCGCCGACAGCTGCGCGGCGTTGACCTGCGCGGCGCTCAGGAAGAGCGCCTCCGACAGGCGCGCGGCGCGGCCGTCGTCGGTCTCGCAGCTTTCGGCCAGCGCCACGAAGGGGCCGTAGACGCCGCTGCGCGAAAGAATCGCCTGCTGCACCGCCTCGGTGAGCTGCACCTTGCGCAGCACGCCTTCCATCGGCACGCCCAGCAGCTGGTCGAGCAGCGAGAACATGCCCGCCACGAACAGGTTGTCGGCCTCGCCGGGCGGCAGCATGCCCTGCCCCATCAGCTCGACAAAGCGGCCACGCAGGATGGCCTTCTTCATCATGAAGGGCGAGCTGACCTTGTTGCTGGTGGCCAGCAGCAGCGACAGCCAGCGGTACAGCGGCGAGTAGCCGAGCATCGCGACCGCATGGCGCAGCGAGTGGATCTCCACCGCCAGCCCGACCGAGGGCGAGTTGATGTAGCGCAGCAGCCGGTAGGTGAGCGCCGCATCGTGCTTGAGCGCGCCCTCGATGGCGCGCACGTCCTCGTTGCGCAGGATCATCTGCATCAGGTGCACGATGAGCTGCGACTCGGGCTGCAGCGCATCGGCGCTGTCGCGCGCCGGCGGCAGGCGCACGGCGCCGTCGACGAACACTTGCACGCCGCGCGCGGCGCAGGCCTCGAACTCGGCCCAGTTCGCCACGCGCGCGGCGATGGGGGCCGGGCCGGCGGGCGACACGTCCGCCAGCAGGGAGGGCAGCACCTCGCGGTGCGTGACGATGGCGCGCAGCTCGTCGTCGTCCGGCAGCGCGACGCCGCCGCACAGCATGAAGCCGAAGCCCTGCTCGCGCAGGAACAGCAGGATGGAGCGCATGTCGGCGTCCATCAGCTCGTCGGCCTTCATGCACAGCACGACATTGCGCGGCGGCAGCGACTGCAGCTCGCTCTGGAACAGCGCATCGACCGTGACGTCGACGAACATCATCTGCCCGCCCAGCAGCCAGCCGTGGCCGCCCGGGTTCAGGTGCAGGCCCAGCGTGTCCATGAGCGCCTTGACGCCGGCCGCCGCACCCGCGTCGGTGCCCTGCCCGGCCGCGCGCCATGCCATGCGGTAGCCGACCACGCGGCGCTTGCCGTCCAGCAGCATGGCGTAGGCCACGTGGCCGTCAGCGCCCACGGCGGGCGTGATGGCGGGCGTCGTGTCGGCTTGCGCGCCGTTGCCGTCGACGCCGGGGCGTCGGAAGAAATCGAACCTCATGCGGCCGTCCCTCGCGTCGGGATCAGGAAGCCAACGCGTCGGTGCGGCGCGCCGCGCCCGCCAGGGCCGCCGCGCTGGCGGCCTGCGCGCGCTGGATGCGCGGCATCGCGCCCACGTCGACGATGAAGGCCACGCTGCCGTCGCCCACGATGGTGGCGGCCGAGATGCCCGGCACCTTGCGGTAGTTGGTCTCCAGGTTCTTCACCACCACCTGGTGCTGGCCGAGCAGCTCGTCGACCAGCAGCGCGAAGCGGCTGTCGTCGGCCTGCACGATTACCAGGATGCCCTGCGTGGGTTGGGTCTGCGCGCCGGCCACGTCGAACACGCGGTGCAGCTCGATGAGCGGCAGGTACTCGCCGCGCACGCGGATCACGTGGCCGTCGGCGGTGATCGAATGCAGGTGCTCGGGCAGCGGCTGCAGCGACTCGATCACGTAGCTCAGCGGCAGGATGTAGGCCTCGCTACCCACGCGCACCGACATGCCGTTGAGGATGGCCAGCGTGAGCGGCAGCACGATGCGCGTGGACGTGCCCTGGCCGCCGCGCGAATGAATCTCGACGTGGCCGCCCATCTCCTGGATGTTGCGCTTGACCACGTCCATGCCCACGCCGCGCCCCGAGATGTCGGTCACCTGCTCGGCCGTCGAAAAGCCGGGCGCGAAGATCAGCTGCCACACCTCTTCGTCAGGCATGGCGTCGTTCACCGGCAGGCCCTGCTGGCGCGCCTTGTCGAGGATGCGTTCGCGGTTCAGGCCCGCGCCGTCGTCGCTCACCTCGATCACGATGTTGCCGCCGTGGTGCTGCGCCGACAGCAGCAGCTGGCCGGTGGCGTCCTTGCCCTTGGCCAGGCGCACCTCGGGGGCCTCGATGCCGTGGTCCAGGCTGTTGCGCACGAGGTGCGTGAGCGGATCGACGATGCGTTCGATGAGCCCCTTGTCGAGCTCGGTCTCCTTGCCGTAGGTGTCCAGGCGCACCTGCTTGCCGAGCTTGGCGCTCACGTCGCGGATCACGCGCGGGAAGCGGCTGAACACGTAGTCCATCGGCATCATGCGGATCGACATCACCGATTCCTGCAGGTCGCGCGCGTTGCGCTCCAGGTGGCCCAGGCCGCTCAGGAAACGCTCGTAGGCCACGGGGTCCAGCACGGTCGCGGCCTGCGTGAGCATCGACTGCGTGATGACGAGTTCGCCCACGAGGTTGATGAGCTGGTCGACCTTCTCGACATCGACGCGGATGGAGCTGGATTCCTTGGCGCTGGCGGGCGCGGCCGCGGCCGGCGCGGGGGCTGGTGCGGCGGGCGGTGGCACCACCGGCTCGGCGATGGCGGCCACGGGCGCGGCCTCCTGCGCCGCTTCTTGCGTCGCCTCGTGCGTGATGTCGATCTGCGACTCGTCGATGACGAAGCAGCACACGGCCACGATGTCGTCGGGGTCGCAGGTGGTGGCCAGCCGCACGGTCAGCTGGTCGTTGCTGCGCGTGCGCGCCAGCACGGTGCCCAGGTTGGCCAGCTCGCCGGCGAGCAGCTCGCATTCGCTGTCGGACAGGCGCGCGAAGCGGACGACCAGCACGCCGTCGCTGCTGCCGCCTTCATCGGCCGGCGCAGCGGCTTGAACGACAGGCGCCGGTGCGGGCGCGGGTGCCGGCACCGGTGCGGCGGCGGCATTGTTCTCCATCGCCAGCTGCTGCAGCACGCCGCAGATGTGGGCGACCCTCTCGGCGTCCGGCTCCTTGCCGGCCTGGTAGGCGGTGAGTTGTTCTTGCAAGGCGTCCTTCGTTTCCAGAAAGGCATCGATCATCGGAGCGCTCAGGTGCAGCTGCCCGTGGCGGGCCCTGTCCAGCAGCGTTTCGAGCACGTGCGTGGTGTGGGTCAAGGCGGTGAAACCGAACGTGGCCGCGCCGCCCTTGATGGAGTGCGCCGCGCGGAAGATGGCGTTGAGCTGCTCGCCGTCGGGCGCCTCGACGTCGAGGTCGAGCAAGAGCTGCTCCATCTCCGCCAGCAGCTCGATGGCTTCGACGAAGAAGGCCTGGGTGAATTGACTGAGGTCCATCTGTGGTGCTCCGGGGCCCGCACTCTTGCGCGAAGCCGCTTCCTTGTTCTTGTTATCCCGCCGTGTGTCCTGCCGCGGTGCGCGCCTGCGCGGCCGGTGGCGGCAGGCCGATGCGCGTGGCGCCGGCGTCGTTGCTGTTCTCGCGCTCGATGCGCTCCTGCGTGCGGTGGTTCAGCAAGATGATGCTGATGCGGCGGTTGATGGGGTTGCGCGGATCGGCGCGGTCCAGGTGCATGCTGTCGGCCAGGCCGATCACGCGCAGCACCTTGTCCTCGGTCATGCCGCCCGTGACCAGCTCGCGGCGCGAGGCGTTGGCGCGGTCGGCCGAGAGCTCCCAGTTGCCGTACGCGCGGTCGTTGGTGTAGACGATGGCGTCGGTGTGGCCCGACAGCGTGAGCTTGTTGGGCAGGCCGTTGAGCACCGGCGCCAGCTCGCGAAGAATGGCGCGCATGTGCGGCACCACGCGCGCGCTGGCCAGCTCGAACATCGGACGGTTCTCGCTGTCCACGATCTGCAGGCGCAGGCCTTCGGTGGTGATGTCGATGAGGATCTGCGAGCGGAACTGCTGGAACACCGGGCTTTTCTCGATCAGCTCGTCGAGCTTCTTCTTCATCTCTGCCAGGCGGCTGGCGTCGGCCGCGTCCTCGCTGTCGGCCTCGGTGTGGCGCACCTCGCCCTCGGCGTGCATCACGTCGGCGCCGCCGCCGGGGATCATGCTGGTGCTCATGCTGCTCTTGTCGCCGCCGGCCAGCGCCACGCGCAGCGGCATGCGAAAGTGCTCGGCAATGCCTTCTCGCTGCTTGGGGCTGGAGATCGACAGCAGCCACATCACGAGGAAGAAGGCCATCATGGCCGTCATGAAGTCGGCGTAGGCGATCTTCCAGCCGCCGCCCGCATGGCCGCCGCCGTGCCCGCCGCCGTGGGCGCGCTTGATGATGATGCGGGGCTTCGCGTCGCTCATGGCCGTTAGAGAATCAGCGTGCCTTGACTTCGCGCACGTGGTCGTCCAGCTCGGTGAACGAGGGGCGCTCGGTCGAGAACAGCACCTTGCGGCCGAACTCCACGGCCAGCTGCGGCGCGTAGCCGTTCAGGCTGGCCAGCAGCGTGACCTTGGCGCACTGGTAGATCTTCATGCCCTCTTCGACCTTCTGCTCGATCAGCGAGGCCAGCGGCGACACGAAGCCGTAGGCCAGCAGCACGCCCAGGAAGGTGCCGACCATGGCGTGCGCGATGAGCGCGCCCATCTCCGACGGCGGCAGGTGGGCCGAGCCCAGCGCATGCACCACGCCCATCACGGCCGCGACGATGCCCAGCGCGGGCAGCGCGTCGCCCACGCGCGAGAGGCTGTGGCCGGGCACGGCGGCCTCGTGGCGGATGGTGTCGATCTCGTGGTCCATGAGGGCCTCGATCTCGTGCGCGTCGGTGTTGCCGCTGATGACCAGGCGCAGGTAGTCGCACAGGAAGACGGTGATGCCCTCGTGCGCCAGGATGGTCGGGTAGCGGCCGAAGATCTCGCTCTGCTGCGGCGCTTCCACGTCGGACTCGAGCTTCATCATGCCCTCCTTGCGGGCCTTGGCGAGCAGCTCGTACAGCAGCGCCAGCAGGTCCATGTAGAGCTGGCGGTTGTGCTTGGAAGAACGCAGCAGGAGCGGCAGCTCCCGGATGGTCGCCTTGATGGTCTTGCCGTTGTTGCCCGCGATGAACGCGCCGAGCGCGGAGCCGCCGATCATGAGCAGCTCCACGGGCTGGAACAGCACGCCGAAATGCCCGCCCATGAGGCCGTAGCCGCCGAAGACGGCGCCGATCACCACCAGATATCCCACCAGTACCAGCACGCGCTTCCCCTATGCCCTGAGGCGTCCAAAACAAAAAACCCGCGCCGGGCGCCGGGGCACTTTCACGAGACGGCGCCGCCGATGTCGAGCACCGGGCCGCCGGCAATGAGGCCGCCGCGGCGCACCGGTTCGAGCTTGGGCTTGCGCGCCTTGCCCGCGCGCGAGGGCGGGCGGCACAGCACGCACACGTAGCCGTGCTTGTGGTCGTGGGCATGCGCCACGAAGTGGCCGCCGCAGCGGCTGCACGGGCTCAGCTGCAGCATGTCGCTGTCGAAGAAACGCACCATGGTCTCGGCGCGCGTGAAGTCGAGCACGACCTCGCTGCCCTGCGACTCGACCTGCTCGGTGTACAGGCGGTAGGCCTTGATGAGCGCGGGCAGCTCGCCCTCGCCGGCCTCGTCGCGCATGAAGCGGTAGATGTTGTAGAACATCGACGAGTGGATGTTGGCCAGCCAGGTCATGTACCAGTCGGTGGAGAACGGCAGCAGGCCCTTGGGCGGCGAGACGCCCTTGAGCTCCTTGTACAGGCGGATCAGGCGTTCGCGGCTGAGCGCGACCACGGCCTCCAGGAACTGCAGGCGCGCACCCAGGCCGATGAGCTCGACCGCGAGCTGCACCTGCCGGACCTCGCCCAGGATGCTCTTGGCAGTCATGCGCTGGCCGAACCTGCTTTGCGCATCTGCGGCTGGGCTTGGGCCTGTGCCTGGCGCGCGCTCATCAGGATCGACATGTGGGCCTGCTGCAGCGCAGGCTCCTTGCCCTCGCCGACCACCGCGAACATGGGCCGGTCGTCCAGGCGGAAGCTGCACAGCAGGAAGTTGGACGCGGCCAGCTTCACGATCTGGCTGAGCGACATGTTCATGAGCAGATCGGCCAGCTCGCGCCCCACGCCGAGGCGGAACATGGCTTCCGCCCGGTCCCGCTTCACGAGCTTCTGCGCGAGCAGCATGTAGGCCAGATTGATCTCGCCGATTTCCTTCGAAATCACGCCGCCTGCGTTGACATTGCAATTTTCCACGTCTACTTCCATTTCCGATTCCATGTCGACTCCGCACGTCCATCCAACATGTATACATTATATACACACTTATTTACACTTCGAAGACAAAGTAGACCAAAAAGTAAAATGGTTTTGACGCGGTTTCCGACGGAAGGCTTCAGGCTTCCCTCTGGGGAAACGGTTTCAGTCCTAGCACCGACGAGCGGTCACATAGCGCAAGCAATTGTTACGAGCGTGCGTATTCCGGCAATTGGCAATCCCCTCGCCAATTGAATTTATAAAGACTATCGAACACCGCCGAGTGTTAATCGGCGGCTTTATTCAGGGTCTTTCAATAGGTCAATGACTTTCCATAGAACAACCGCCAATCAAGGCGCCGCCGCCTCGGCGCCGCCTTCCAGCCGGTGAATCCAGGCCATCACTTCCGCGACCGCCTGGTACAGCTGCGGCGGGATCTGGCGGTCGAGGTCGATCTGCATCAACAGCTTCACGAGGTCGGCCGACGCATGCACATACAGCCCGTGCGCGCGCGCCTCGCGCAGGATCGATTCGGCGACCACGCCGTAGCCCTTGGCGACGACGACGGGGGCCTTGCGCGTGTCCGCATGCGAGAGCACGACGGCGCTGTGGCGGTGGCGAAGCTCATCGGTCATGCCGCCGCCTTCTCCGTGACCTGTAGCTGCTGCAACTGAAGACCGACCGCCTCGAAGCGCTGCGCGAGCCGGCCGGCGTCGCCGCGCAGGCGGGCCACGGTGGCGTGCTCACGCGCCTGCAGCTGCGCCTGCACGGTCGGGCCGCTGAGGCTCAGGCGCAGGTCGACCTCGCCCAGGCGCGGCAGCACGAGCGACACGGTAGTCGACCAGCGGCGCGCGGCTTCTTCTTCGGCGGGTTCGCCTTCGCGTGCGCCGGACCCGGCGGGCTCTTCCTCGATGGTCCACGCCATCGGCACCTCGGGCCAGGCCTGGCCGCTCCAGCGGAAGGCGGCGCTGGCCAGCAGGTCGAGCTGCTGGTGCACGACGGTGACGGCTTGCGGGTGGATCACTTCGGTGCTACGCGGGGCCGGCGTGCTAGCGGTGTCGACTGCAGCGCGTGCGTGTTCTGCGATGCGGGGCGCGGGCATTTCCGGCGCGACCTCAGAGAGGCCGTAGGCCGCCTGCACGCGCGCCGCATCCGGTGCGGGCGCGGCGGTGGTCTCGCTGCGCGCGACTCCACGCGCTGCTTGTGCGATCTCGGCTTCCGACGCGTCGACCTGCGGGGCCTGCACGGGCGCATTCGGCGCGGGCGGCGTCGCAACATCGACCGCAGTCAGCGCCGTCGCCGCAGCCACCACGCCCTGCCCTGCTGCCGCCGTTGTCGTCGTCATCGCCACCATCACCGGACTCGCCCAGCGCGCCTGCGGCTCCCGCGCCATCTGCGCGAGCGTGCGTGTGCCGGCCGCGAACTCGGCGAGGTGCGATTCGTAGAAGAGCCCGCTGTCCGCCACCGTCTGCGCCAGCGTGCCCGCGAGCGCCGCGGTGTTCGTTCCCTGGCGCGCGACGGGCAGCAGCAACGGCACCTCGCCCCGCACCGGCCCCGGCGCGGCCTGCAGGTCGGCCAGCACCGCACCGATCACGCGCGCGGCCAGCGACAGGCGGGTGTCGATGGACGGCGGCGCACCGCCGGCGGGAGGCGCGGCCACCTCGCCACCGGACGCGCCCGAGGGCACCAGCCGGTCCAGCGCCGCGCGCGACGGCAGGCGCACGTCGTTCGCCGTCTTCGGCACGGCCACCGCCGCACCGGGCGCACCGACCGTGGTCTCCGGCCGCAGGCCGAGCAGGTCGAGCGGCGGCGTCAGGCGCGCGGCCCTCAGTGCATCGATCAGTCCGGTGAGTCCCAGCATGGCCACGGTGGTGTCGTCCTGTCGGCGTGCGTCAGTGCGCGAGGCCGTAGGCCTTGCCCAGGTTCTTCTGGTGGTTGAGCGAATCCATGCGGCGGATCAGGTCGTCGAGTTGCGGCTTGATGAGCCCCGACAGCTCGGCCTGCTCGGTGCAGATGCGTTCGAGCAGGCGCAGCACGAGGTCGCGCTGCGCGGGCTCCAGCGACGCCAGCGGCTGGATCGCCTTCAGGCGCTCGACCGACGCCGAGCACCGCGCTTCCAGCTCGGGCAGCTGCCCCCATTCCTTGGCACGGGCCAGCGCCAGCATCGTCGAGATGCACGCGGCCAGCTGCTCGTAGCAATGGACGATCTCGCTGCGCACGGCCATCTGTTCCTGCCCCCAGGTCACGCTCTGCATCATCAGTTGGAGGGCCTGTCGTCGATCTCGCGCCAGGCGGACGCCAGGTGGTCGAGCAGGCGGTCGGCCTCGTCCAGTGCCTGCACGTCGTTGCGCAGGTTGGCCAGCAGCAGGCGCTGCACCACATAGTCGTACAGCGACGAGAGGTTGCCGACGATGTCGCCGCCGGCCTCGCCGGCCGCCTCGGCATCGAGGCTGGCCTTCAGGCCGTTGTCGACGATGTTGATGGCCTTCGAAATCGCCTGCCCCTTGGCGCCGATGTCGCCGGCCGTCATGTGCAGGCGCGCCGCGCCGATGGCGGTCTTCGCGCCGTCGAACAGCATGTGGATCAGTTGCAGCGGCGATGCGCTCATGGCGCGCGTCTCCACGCCGACGCGCGCGTAGACGCCGGCACCGGTGCGGGAGTGGTGAGAGCTGTACATGTCGCTTCCTGTCCTCAGCCCTTGTTGGCGTTCATCGCGTCGAACTGCTGCGCGAGGTATTTCAGCGTGCCGTTCATCTTGTTCATCGCCACGTCCAGCTGCACGAACTGCTTGCGATAGCGCTCCACCGTCGCGTCGGCGCGCTCCTTCATCGCGGTGTACTGGGTGTCCAGCTGCTTGAGCGAGCTCGTCACGCCGTCGGTGGCGACCTTGAGTGCGCCCTTGGTGCCGGTGAGGTCATCGACCAGCGCCGTCAGCTGCTTGCCGTAGCCGGCGGTGCTGCCGGTGCCGCTGGAGAACAGCTTCGCCACGCCCTCCAGGTTGGTGTCGATGGCCTTGTCGAGCTTGTCGTTGTCGATCGCGAGCGTGCCGTCCTTCTGGAACGAGATGCCGATGGACGTGAGCACCTTCAGGTCGTTCGGGCCGCCCACCTGCGGGGCGACCAGCGCCTGGCGGATGCGCGTCTGCAGGTTGCGCAAGGTCGAGTCGCCCACCAGCGGCGCGGCGGCCTTGGCGTCGGTGTCGAAGGCCGTGAGCGACTTCGCGGTGCTCTGCAGCGCGTTGTAGGCCTTCACGAAATCGGTGATGGCCGTCTTCACCGACGTCGTGTTGGCCTTCATCACCAGGCTGAGCTTGCCGGTCTGCACCAGCGTGAGCGTGGTGCCCTGGATGGCGTCGGTCACCGAGTTGCTCGTGCTGGTGACGGCGATGTTGTTGACGGTGAGCTTGGCGTTCTGCGCCGCGGCGGTCTGCTTCAGGTTCTGCGTGCCGGCGGGGTCGTTGCCCAGCAGGTTCTGCAGCGCGGCGTCGCCGTCCACCGAGATGCGCATGGCCGAGGCCTCGCCGGTCTGCGTGGAGGTGAGCACGAGCCGGTTGGGCGTGCCGCTGCCGTCGTTCACGATGGTGGCCGACACGCCCGCGTTGGCCGCGTTGATCGCATCGCGGATGCCGCCCAGCGTGTTGTTGGTCGCATCGATGGTGATCGGCTTGGCCGTGCGCGTCGCGTCCTTGTCGAAGGTGGCGCCGGTGTACTGGCCGGTCGCCGGGTCCAGCGTGCCGCCGGACACCTTGCCGAAGTCGATGGTGATCTTGCCGCTGCCGATCGCGGCGGTGGTGCTGGCCTGGCCCTTCGCGATGACCGACTGTGCCTGCGCGAGCTGCGAGATGTCGATGGCATAGGTGCCGACCGAGCGCGGGTCGGTGCCGCTCGCCGCCAGGATGCCGCTCACGCTGGGCGTGCCGGTGATGGCCTGGAACAGCGCCGGGTCGCCCAGCTTCTTGGCAGCCGCCTGGATGCCGGTGAGCGCGCTTTGCAGCGTGCCGTAGGCCGAGAGCTTGCTGTTGTAGCTGGTCTGCTTGGCCTTCAGGGCCACCAGCGGCTGGTTCTCCGCGGTCTGCAGCTGGGTGAGCAATGCGCCCAGGTCAAGGTTGGCGCCAACGCCGATGCTGCTGATCGATGCCATGTCGGGGGTGTCCTGAAATGCGAATGAAATGAAGAGGTCTGGAGCGGGTCGTGATCAGGCTTGCTGGCTCACCAGAAGCCCGGCCTGCCGGTCCATGACCTTGGCGATGCGAACGACCTCTTCGGTCGGAATCTGGCGAATGACTTCGCCGTTGCTGCGGTCGACCACCTTGACGATGAGCTTGTCGGTGTCGCGGTCGACCTCGAACTGCAGGCTGATCGAGCGGCTTTCCAGCGAGGCGTTGACGGACTTCACCGCCATCTCGATCTGCACCGGTGTCGCCTCCTCGACTTCGGCCTCGGCCTTGCGCAGTGCGGCGGCCTCGGCGGCGGCCGCAGCGGCACCGCCGGTGCGGCCGGCGAGCAGTTGCTGCAGCCAGGGGCTTTCTGTCGCGGCAGAGGCGGCGGGTACGGGCTGGGACATGGTCTGCGTTCTTCTTCTGGAGTTCGTTGTCCTGTGCGGCCTCGCAACGAACGTGGCCGCACAGGACAACGCAGGCGGCTTCGGGTCGCCCCGAAGGCCTGCGAGCAAAAAAGCAAGACACCGGGCGCCGCCCTCGTGAGGGGCGCCCGGCGGTCTTAGCGAATCAACGCAGCAGCGACAGCACGCCTTGCGTGGTCTGGTTCGCCTGGGCCAGCACCGAGGTACCGGCCTGCTGCAGGATCTGCGCGCGCGTCATGTTCGACACTTCCACGGCGTAGTCCGAGTCTTCGATGCGCGAACGCGACGACGACAGGTTGGTGATGGTGGTACCGAGGTTGGCGATCACCGAGTCGAAACGGTTCTGCACCGCACCCAGCGAGGAGCGCAGCTTGTCGACCTTGGACAGGGCGGCGTCCAGGGCCTTGAGCGGGTCGACCGTCGAGGTCTTGCCGCTGCGGGCGTTCAGCGTGAAGGCACCGGCCTTGGCCGAATCGGCGTAGACCGCATTGCCAGCGCCGTCGGTCACTGCGCCGTTGCTGTGCACGCTGTAGGTCGACACGGTGGTGGCGGAGTTGCCGAACGAGCCGTCCGCGCCCACGTAGGCGCCGGTCACCGTGCCGCCAGCAGTGATCGTGACACCTGCCACGCCGCCGATGGTCGATGCCCCCACGGCGATACCAGCACCTGCGGCCAGCTTGTCGTTCAGCGCGGAGGCCGAGATTTCGTCGCCGGTCACGTCGAAGTTGGCTGCAGCGGCAGTGGCCGTGTAGGTCGTGCCGCCCACCTTGATGGTGCCGCCCGTGCCGGTGCCCGACGCCATGCTGGTGGTCAGGCTGGTCAGCGTGGCTGCCGTACCCGTACCGCCCGCATTGTTCTGCGTCAGGTTGCCGGCCGTGTCCACCCACAGCGCGGAGCCGTCGGTTGCCGTGATGGTGCCTGCGCTGTCGATCTTGACGTCCAGCGAGTTGCCGCCGATGGTGACCGTCGCGGTCTTGCTCGCACCCGCTGCGGGCTGGAGCGAAGCGATCGTGGCGGCGTTCGTGCGGCCCGTTTCACCGAAGGTGAAGGCGGACTTCGCAGCGTTGTAGGTGTAGGTGGAGCCACCGGCGACGACCGAGTCGCCCGCCTTGGCGCCCGCCAACAGCTGCGAGCGCGTGGCCAGCGTGTTGGTGGCCGTGACGTCGTACTTCTGCGTGCCGTTGACCGGTGCGCCGTTGGCGACAGCGCCAGCCAGCGTCAGGTCGTCCTTGGTGGCGGCCTTGTTCAGCGTGCCCGTGCCGTTCACGTTGAAGCTTTCCAGACCCAGGGTCTTGGCGCTGATTTCCTGCAGGTCGATGTCGATGGTTTCGCCATCGTTCGCGCCCACTTGCACCGTCAGCTTGCCGGCGTTGGCCGACAGGACCTTCACGCCGTTGAACTGGGTCTGCTCCGACACGCGGTTGATTTCGTCCAGGCGCTGGCCGATTTCCGACTGGATCGAATCCAGGTCGGTGGCCGAGTTGGTGCCGGTGGCGGCTTGCACCGACAGGTCGCGGATGCGCTGCAGGTTGTTGTTGACTTCGGTCAGCGCGCCTTCGGTGGTCTGCGCGATCGAGATGCCGTCGTTGGCGTTGCGCGCGGCTTGCGTCAGGCCCTTGATGTTGGCGGTGAAGCGGTTGGCGATGGCCTGGCCGGCGGCGTCGTCCTTGGCGCTGTTGATGCGCATGCCGGAAGACAGGCGCTCGATGGCCGTGTTCAGGGCCGATTGCGACTTGTTGAGGTTGTTCTGCGTGAGAAGAGAAAGGCTGTTCGTATTGATGACTTGCGCCATGTTCGACTCCTGATTGACAAAAGGTTGTGGACTCCGGCCATCGGCCGTAACGCTGGACCCGCTTCCACGGTGAGACTCAAGCCATCGTTGAAGGGGATATCGGCGGGTGTCCGCAAACCTTTAGGGTCGCAACGAAAAAAGTTCTACGTTGCCGCCCTCTGCCTCGTCATGCCTGCATGCTCATGATTTCCTGGTAGGCCGTCACCAGCCGGTTGCGCACCTGCAGCCCGGTCTGGAACGCCACGTTGGCCTTCTGCAGGTCGACCATCACGTCGTTGAGCGCCACGCCGGGCTTGCCCAGCTCGAAGGATTCGGCCTGCGCATAGGCCTGCTGCTGCGCGCCGCTGATGTTGGCGAGCGAGCGCTGCAGTTCGGCCGCGAAGCCGCCCACGCCGGCTGGCGCAGTCGTCGCGGGCCCCATGCCGCTGGCCAGCGCGGTGGCGCGCATCTGCTGCAGGACGGATTCGATGGCATTGATGGACATGGGGAAAAGTTCACTTCCAGCTGACTTGACACGGAGCGCGCGAGCGCTCCGACCGGCAGGCAGCGTATCAAGGGAAGACCCCCATTCAAACGCGCAACTGAGGGCAAAACCCCCGGCTGTTCGACCGATCGAATTCCACATCGCCTGCTGACAATCGTTCGCGAAACCACAGGCCGCGCACGACGTCGCCGGCCACCGGCATGACATCCCAACACCGAATTCCCTCTCTCACTCCGGCGCCGGCCCTGCGCGGCGCAACGGCCCCGGCGAAGGCGCGCCGATGAGCACGGCCGCGCCCACGGGCGGCCTGGCGGCGGGCGCCAACGGCCTGCCCCCGATGCTGGAGCGCATGCGCGCGCAGCCCCGGCTGCCGCTGATCCTTGGCGCCGCGGCGCTGGCGACGGTGGCGGCCGCTTTCTTCCTGTGGAGCCGCGGCCCCGACTACAAGGTGCTCTACACCAACGTGTCGGACCGCGACGGCGGCGCGATCATCGCGTCGCTGCAGCAGATGAACGTGCCCTACAAGTTCGCCGAGGGCGGCGGCGCGATCCTGATCGCGGGCGACAAGGTGGCCGAGACGCGCCTGAAACTCGCGGCCCAGGGCCTGCCCAAGGCCGGCGGCGTGGGCTTCGAACTGATGGACAACCAGAAGTTCGGCACCAGCCAGTTCGCCGAGCAGGTCAACTACCAGCGCGGGCTCGAAGGCGAGCTGGCGCGCTCCATCGAATCGATCGGCAGCATCGAGGCCGCGCGCGTGCACCTGGCGCTGCCCAAGCCGTCGCTCTTCGTGCGCGACCAGAAGAAGCCTTCGGCCTCGGTGGTGCTCACGCTGATGCGCGGGCGCAGCATCGACGAAGGCCAGGTGAGCGCCATCGTGCACATGGTGTCGAGCAGCGTGCCCGACCTGGACGCCAAGAACGTCACGGTGGTCGACCAGCGCGGCAACCTGCTGTCGTCGGCGCGCGGCACCAGCCAGGGGCTGGACGTGAGCCAGCTCAAGTACGCACAGGAGATCGAGCAGGGCTACGTGCGCCGCATCGAAGCCATTCTTCAGCCGCTGGTGGGCGCGAGCAACGTGCGCGCGCAGGTCGCGGCCGAGATCGACTTCTCGGTGGTGGAGCACACCGACGAGAAGTACCGGCCCAACCAGGACCCGGCGCAGGCCGCGATCCGCAGCCAGCAGTCGAGCGAATCGGCGCAGCACAACGGCGCACCGCCCGGTGGCGTGCCGGGTGCGCTGTCGAACCAGCCGCCGGTGAACCCGACGGCGCCGATCACCGCGCCCAGGCCGCCGAATGCGCCCAACGCACCGGGCACGGCGAACGCGCCCGCTGCACCGGCCGGCCCGAGCAACACGCGCAAGGACGTCACGACCAACTACGAGCTCGACCGCACCATCCGCCACGTGCAGCAGGCCGCCGGCGGCGTGAAGCGCCTGTCGGTCGCCGTGGTGGTGAACCACCGCGACACGGTCGATGCCGCAGGCAAGACCAGCGCCCGCGCACTCGCGCCGGCCGAGCTGGAGCAGATCCGCAACCTCGCCAAGGAAGCGATGGGCTTCAGCCAGGAACGCGGTGACTCGCTCAACGTGGTCAACAGCGCCTTCGCCCGCGATGGCGAGAGCGACGCCGGCCCCGCGCCCGACGTGCCGTTCTGGCGCGACCGCGACAACCTCGCGTTCGGCAAGACGCTGGTCCCCTACCTGCTCATCGGCCTGCTCGCGCTGTTCGCCTGGTTCGCCGTGGGGCGTCCGCTGATGCGCCGGCACCTCGCCGCGCCGCCACCCGCGCAGCCCGTGGCCGATGCGAGCACCGTGACCCCCACCGGCACGGCCCCGGCCGAGCCCGAAGAAACATTGCAGCAGCGCGAGTCCGCACGCCAGAAGGCCGACATGGACTACGCCCAGCAGACCGCCGACAAGGACCCCAAGCTCGTGGCCGCCCTGATCCAGCACTGGATGCACACCGATGACTAGCAGCGAAGCAGGCACCCGCAAGAGCGCCATCCTGCTCATGGCGCTGGGCGAAGACCGCGCCGCCGCCGCGCTGCACCTGCTGCCCACCTCCGAGGTGCAGGCGCTGGGCCTGGCCATGTCCAAGCTGAGCGCGGTGTCGCGCGACGAGCTGGCCTCGGTGCTGGCCGAGTTCCGCCAGGAGACCGAGCAGCTGTCGGCGCTGCACCTGGGCTCGACCAGCTACATCCGCGCCGTGCTCAAGAAGGCGCTGGGCGACGACCGCGCGAGCAACCTGCTGGAAGACATCCTGCAGCCCGACGAGCCGCACGGCGGCATCGAGCGGCTGAACGAACTCGAGGCCGGCGAGGTGGCCGAGCTCATCCGCGACGAGCACCCGCAGATCCTGGCGACGCTGCTGGTGCACCTGGACCGCATGAAGGCGTCGGAGGTGCTCGAGAAGCTGCCCGCGCGCCTGCGCCACGACGTGATCATGCGCGTGGCCACCTTCGGCGGCGTGCAGCCGTCGGCGCTGAACGAGCTCACCGAGGTGCTGACCGAAATGCTCGCGGGCCAGGGCCTGCGCCGCAGCCGCCTGGGCGGCGTGCGCACCGCGGCCGAGATCGTCAACCTGATGAGCACCACGGTGGAAGAAGAAGCCATTGCCCATGTGCGCGAACAGGACGAGGCGCTGGCCCAGCGCATCGTCGACGAGATGTTCGTGTTCGAGAACCTGCTGGGCCTGGAAGACCGCAGCATCCAGCGCCTGCTCAAGGACATCGAGAGCGACTCGCTCATCATCGCGCTCAAGGGCGCGCCGCTGGAGCTGCGCGACAAGTTCCTCAGCAACATGTCGCAGCGCGCGGCCGAGACGCTGCGCGAGGACATGGAGCTGCGCGGTCCCGTGCGCGTGTCGCAGGTCGAGACCGAACAGAAGGCCATCCTGCAGGTCGCCCGCCGTCTGGCAGACGCCGGCGAGATCGTGATCGCGGCGCCTGGCACCGATGACTTCGTCTGACCCCGGCGCCTTCGGCGCCTCCAACAGTTCGCGCGAGCGCCTCGCCGCCATCCATGCGGCCGCGCGCCAGGCCGGTGCCGGCACGCCCGCGCTGTCGGCCTGGGAGCGCTGGGAGATGGGCACGCTCGATGGCAAGGCGCCGTCGGGCACGGCCCTCTCGCGCCACACGGCGCAGCGCCCTTCCCCGCCCCCTGCGCCTCCCGCACCCAAGGTTGACCTCGCCGAGCTGGCCCGCATCCGCAAGGAAGCGCGCGCCGCGGGCGAAGCCGAGGGCCGCGCCGCCGGGCTGGCCGAAGGCCGCCAGGTCGGCCACACCGAAGGCCTGGCCACCGGCCTCGCCGCCGCCAGCGTGCATGCCGAACGCCTGCGCGCGCTGGCCCGCTCGCTGCCCGAAGCGCTGCGCGGCGCCGAAGCCGAACTGGCCGAGACCGTGCTCGCGCTCGCGCTCGACGTGGCGCGCCAGGTGGTGCACCGCACCTACCAGGCCGAGCCCGAGTGGGTGCTGCCGCTGGTGCGCGACCTGCTGCACGCCGAACCCGCGCTGCGCGGCGAACCGCGCCTGCTGCTGCACCCCGACGACATCGCGCTGGTGAAGAACAGCCTGGGCAACGAGATCGAGGCGGCCGGCTGGCAGCTGCGTGCCGACGACAGCCTGGCGCGCGGCGGCTGCCGCGTGCAGTCGGCCACCGGCGAGCTGGACGCCAGCCTGGCCACGCGCTGGGAGCGCGTGGGTGCGGCGCTGCGTGGCGACGCTTCCTGAGCCGATGCAGACGACGGCCAGCAACCCTCATCTGAACAGCGTGCGCGCCGTGCTGGAACAGGCGCGCGCCGACGTCGCCCGCAGCACGACCACCACCGCCTCGGGCCGCCTCACGCGCGCCGTCGGCCTCGTGCTCGAGGCCGTCGGCCTGCAACTGCCCGTGGGCAGCGACTGCCTCATCGAACTGCCGCCCGGCCATCCGCAGCGCCATGCAGAAGCCGAGGTGGTCGGCTTCGCGGGCGACCGCCTCTTCCTCATGTCGCAGACCGAAGTGGCGGGTCTGCTGCCCGGCGCGCGTGTGTTCGCGCGGCCCGGCTTGCGCGAGCCCGGTGCGACCGGCGACGCCCATACCAAGCGCCTGCCCGTGGGCGAAGGCATGCTCGGGCGCGTGGTCGATGCGGCCGGCCGCCCGCTCGACGGCCTGGGCCCGCTCGACGTGGCGCGCCAGGTGCCGCTGGCGGCGCCGCCGATCAACCCGCTGTCGCGCGCGGCCATCGACTCGGTGCTCGACGTGGGCGTGCGCGCCATCAACGCGATGCTCACCGTCGGTCGCGGCCAGCGCATGGGCCTGTTCGCTGGCTCGGGCGTGGGCAAGAGCGTGCTGCTGGGCATGATGGCCCGCTACACCAGCGCCGAGGTGATCGTGGTCGGCCTCATCGGCGAGCGCGGTCGCGAGGTGAAGGACTTCATCGAGAACACGCTGGGCGAGGAAGGCCTGGCACGCGCCGTGGTGGTGGCCGCGCCGGCCGACAACTCGCCGCTGCTGCGCCTGCAGGGCGCGGCCTACGCCACCTGCCTGGCCGAGTACTTTCGCGACCAGGGCAAGGACGTGCTGCTCATCATGGATTCGCTCACGCGCTATGCAATGGCGCAGCGCGAGATCGCGCTGGCCGTGGGCGAGCCGCCCGCCACCAAGGGCTACCCGCCCTCGGTGTTCGCGCGGCTGCCCGCCTTGGTGGAGCGTGCCGGCAACGGCGCGCGCGACGCGCAGGGGCGCGGCGGCTCGATCACGGCCTTCTACACCGTGCTGTCGGAAGGCGACGACCAGCAGGACCCGATCGCCGATTCGGCGCGCGCGATCCTGGACGGCCACGTCGTGCTCTCGCGCACGCTGGCCGAGGCCGGGCACTACCCGGCCATCGACATCGAGGCCTCGATCAGCCGCGCGATGACGTCGTTGATTGCGCCCGCGCAGTTCGACACCGTGCGCCGCTTCAAGCAGATGCTGTCGCGCTACCAGCGCAATCGCGACCTGATCAGCGTCGGTGCCTACGCGCCGGGGCACGACCTGCAGCTGGACCAGGCGATCGCGATGTACCCGCGCATCGAGGCCTTCCTGCAGCAGTCGATGCACGAACGCACCGGCTACGAGGAGGCCATCGCCCACATGGACAGCCTGTTCACGAACACACCTTCCCCAGGACGCCCATGAGCAGCAGCAAGCTCCCCCTCGGCATGCTCATCGACCTGGCGCAGAGCCAGACCGACGACGCCGCGCGCCGCCTGGGCGCACTGCAAAGCGCGCACCTGAGCGCGCAGCAGAAGCTCGAGCTGCTGCTGCAGTACCGCCAGGACTACCACGCGCAGCTGGACACGCTGATGCGCGGCGGCCTGCCGTCGTCGCAGTGGCGCAACTACCGCAACTTCCTCGGCACGCTCGACCACGCGATCGCGCAGCAGCGCGCCATCGCCGAGCGGGCCGGCCACCAGCTCGACCGGGGCCGCACCGACTGGCAGCGCGAGAAGCGCCGCCTCAGTTCCTTCGACACGCTGGCCGATCGCGTGCGCGCGCAGGAGCTGATGGCGCAGGCCAAGCGCGAACAGCGCGACAGCGACGAACGCGCCGCCCGCCAGTTCTTCGACCGCGCCTCGCACCCCACCCACTGAATCTCCTCCAGGAACCGACATGCCTCCCATGACCCCGCCGACCGTCACGCCTGCCGCCACCTCGCCGGTCGCGCAGGGCGGCGCACGTGGCCGCAGCAACGCCGACGAGGCGCAGGGCCGCGCGTTCGGTGCCGCGCTCGAACGTTCGCGTGCGAGTCAGGCCGAGAAGGCGTCGGATGCCGACACCGTGGTGGCGGATGCCAAGCCGCTGCGCAAGACGGAGCTTGCTGAAGAGATGCGGGATGCGCAGCCTGCGGAGCCCGACCTCGCCTTTCTCGCAGCCGCCGTCACGCCGCAACAGGCATTGGTGCTTGCGGGAGGTGCGGCCACGCAGGGCAGCGGTGCGCCTGAAACTTCGCTGGCGCCGGTCGCGCCCGACGCGCAAGCCGGTCTCCCTGCAGGCACGGTCCGCCTGAGCAGCGAAGCCGCCGCCACGCCCGCGCCCGCTATCGCCACCGAAGACGCCTCCGCCCCCACTGCAACCGTCGTCGCGCAAGGCGCAGCGCCTGAAGCCGACAACGCGGCGCCGCCGTCGCTGTACGAGATCGTGCGCGCCGCCGTCGCTGCGCAGCCAATGGCTGTCGATGGCAAGAAGCCGGCTGCTTCACCTGCAGGCCCACCCGTCGGCACCGCCGCACCGGGCCGCGCGGGTGCACCGCGCACCGTGAGCGCCACCACCACCGAACAACTCGCAGCCGCAGCGCAAGCCCAGCCTGCCGGCGATGCGAAGCCCGCGACAGCGGACACCGCCCCCGTCGCCGCGGTGTCGGCCGGCACCTCGGGCGACGACGCAGCGGCGCCATCCATCGCGCCGTTCGCGCTGCAACAGCCCACCGCCACGGCCACCGAGCGCGCGTCCGAAAGCCCCGCCGCACGCCCCGCCATGCACACGCTCGCGCCCGAAGTCGGCAGCGAGAAATGGGCACCCGCACTCGGCCAGCAACTCGCGCGCATGAGCCTCGGCGGCACGCACACGGCCGAGCTGAACCTCAACCCTGCCGGCCTCGGCCCGCTGAAGGTCACGCTGTCGGTCGGCGAGCACCAGGCGCAGGCCGCGTTCGTGTCGGCGCACGAGAGCGTGCGCAAGGCCGTCGAGGCCGCGCTGCCGCAGCTGCGCACCAGCCTGTCGGAGCAAGGCATCACGCTGGGCCAGACCTCGGTGGGCGCGGACACGCGCGCGCCGTTTGGGCAGGACGCCGCGTTCGCGCAGCAACAGCAGCAACAACACCAGCGACAGGGCGCATGGCGACCACAGGGCACTTCCGCTGCCACCGACATCGCCCGCACGGCAACGGCAGCACCCCGCCCCCTTGCCACCCCACGCACGGGCCCGGGCGTCGACACCTTCGCCTGAAACCGTCCCGCCCGCCGCCCCAATGAACGGATGTGAAGCGCCTTTGTGCGCTTGTTCGGCCGTTCGCCGGCGGGCGACTTCGCAAAGAATAGATCGGACCCGTCCACCGTTTCACCATGGCTACCTCTTCTCCTGCCGCCACCGCGGCTGCGTCGGTCGCGACCGACCCGCCGGCCTCGCGCCGCACCTCGAAACTGCTGATCGGGCTCGTGGCCGTCCTCGGCCTGGCCGTGGCCGGCGCGGCGGCGTACGTCTTCGTGCTGCCCCGCTTCACCGAGCACGCCGCCGCCGAAACGGCCAAGGCGCCGGTGCCCGAGAAACCCATCTTCCTGCTGCTGGAGCCGCTGACCGTCAACCTGCAGTCCGAAGGCCGCTCGCGCTTCCTGCAGATCGGCATGGCGCTGAAGGTGCGCGACGAGCAGGCCAAGGCGCAGATCGTGGAGTTCATGCCCGAGCTGCGCAGCCGCCTGCTGGTGCTGCTGTCGAACCGCCCGCCCGAATCGCTGGTCACCTCGGAAGACAAGGCCCGGCTGGCCACGGAGATCCACAGCGCGCTGAACGCGCCGCTGGCCGAGGGCCTGCCCGAGCTGGGCATTGCGAGCGTGTCCTTCAACTCCTTCGTCGTGCAGTGACGACGATGCCCGTTTGCGGACCCGCGATCCATGGCGTATGAACAGGTGCTCTCCCAGGACGAGGTCGATGCCCTGCTGCAGGGCGTCACCGGCGGCGACCTCGACCAGGCCGCCGCGCCCGCGCCGCCGCCCGACGGCCTGCCGGCCTACGACCTCGGTGCGCCCGACCGCGTGGTGCGCAACCGCATGCACACGCTGGAGGTCATCAACGACCGCTTTGCGCGCGGCCTGCGCAGCGCGCTGCTGAACTTCATGCGCCGCAGCCCCGACATCTCCGTGGGGCCGGTGCAGATCCAGCAGTTCGGCGAGTTCGTGCGGCACCTGCCGGTGCCCGCGAACATCAACATGGTCCACATGAAGCCGCTGCGCGGCACCGCCCTCTTCGTGTTCGACCCGAAGCTGGTGTTCCTCGTGGTGGACAACCTGTTCGGCAGCGATGGCCGCTACCACGTGCGCGTGGAAGGGCGCGACTTCACGCGCACCGAGCAGCGCATCATCAAGCGCCTGCTCGACCTGTCGCTGCAGTGCTACGGCGACGCGTGGCAGCCGGTGTTTCCGCTGGCCTTCGACTACGTGCGCGCCGAGATGCACGGCAAGCTCGCCAACATCGTGGCGCCCAACGAGGTGGTGATCAACACCACGCTGCAGATCGAGTTCGGCCCCATCGGCGGCTTTCTGCACGTGTGCCTGCCCTACTCGATGATCGAGCCGATCCGCGACTTGCTGTCCAACCCGATCCAGGACGAGGTCGAGGTCGACAAGCGCTGGGTCACGCAGATGTCGCGCCAGATGCAGGCCGCCGACGTCGAGCTCACCGCCGACTTCGTGACCATGCCCTCGACGCTGGGCGAGGTGATGAAGCTGCGCGTGGGCGACGTGATTCCCATCGAGCTGCCGGCGACGGTGGTCGCCAAGGTCGGTGGCGTGCCCGTGATGGCCTGCGGCTACGGCACCTCCAACGAGCGCTACGCCCTGCGCGTGCAACACATGATCTCCCACCAAGACAGCGATTCGAAGAACGACCATGACTGACAACACCTCTGCCGCCAGCGACGCGGACGACTGGGCCAGCGCACTGGCCGAGCAGACCGCGGCCAGCGCGCCCGCGCCCGACCCGGCCGTGGCGCCGGCCACCGCGCAGGTCTTCCAGCAGATCCAGGATGCACCGGCTGCATCGTCCGCCACGCCCGTGGACATCGCGCGCGTGCTCGACGTGCCCGTGCAGCTCACCGCCGAGATCGGCCGCACGCGCATCACCATCAAGAACCTGCTGCAGCTGTCGCAGGGCTCGGTGGTCGAGCTCGACGGCCTGGCCGGCCAGCCGCTGGACGTGCTGATCAACGGCTACCTCATTGCGCAGGGGGAGGTGGTGGTGGTGAACGAGAAGTACGGCATCCGCCTGACCGACATCGTCACGCCCTCCGAGCGCATGCAGAAGCTCGCGCGCGCATGAGCCTGGCGCGGGTGTCTTCGCTGCTGGCGCTGGGCCTGCATGCGGCGCATGCGGTCCACGCCGCGCTGCCCACCGTGCCCACGCCGGTGCGCGAAGCCGCGCCGCCCGCTGCGGTCGGCGGCGCGGGCCTGCTGCAGGCGGGCTTCGGCATGGCGGCGGTCGTCGGCCTGATCTTCCTGTGCGCGTGGCTGGCGCGGCGCTTCGGCCTGCAGCGGCTGGGCGGCGGGCAGGTTGTGAAGGTGGTGTCCACCGCCATGGTCGGCCCGCGCGAGCGCGTGGTCGTGGTGGACGTGGCCGGCCAGTGGCTGGTGCTGGGCGTCACCAGCAGCCAGGTCCGCACACTGCACACGCTGCCGGCGCAGGCAACGCCTGCGGCAGTCACACCCATGTCGCCACAGAACCCGGTGGGCCTGTTCGCCCAGAAGCTGCGCGATTCCCTCGCGGGCAAGACGCGCACCGCGCCATGACGCGCACCGCTCTGCACCGCGGCCTGCGCACCGCCTTGCTGCTGCTCGCCGCCACGCTGCCCGCCGCCGCATGGACCCAAGGCCTGCCCGGCCTCACGAGCACGCCGGGCCCCGGCGGCAGCCAGACCTGGTCGCTGAGCGTGCAGACGCTGGTGCTGCTGACTTCGCTCACCTTCCTGCCCGCGCTGCTGCTGTCGATGACCAGCTTCACGCGCATCCTCATCGTGCTGGGCCTGCTGCGCACCGCCATCGGCACGCAGACCTCGCCACCCAACCAGATCCTGGTGGGGCTGTCGCTGTTCCTCACCTTCTTCGTGATGTCGCCGGTGTTCGACAAGGCCTACACCGAGGCCTACGTGCCCTTCTCCGAAAGCAAGCTCAGCGCCGAGAAGGCGCTGGAGCGCGGCATCGCACCCTTCAAGACCTTCATGCTCAAGCAGACGCGCGAGACCGACCTGGCGCTGTTCGCACGGCTCGCCAAGGCGCCCGAGATGCAGGGGCCCGAAGACGTGCCGCTGCGCATCCTGCTGCCGGCCTTCGTCATCAGCGAGCTGAAGACGGCGTTCCAGATCGGCTTCACCATCTTCATTCCCTTTCTCATCATCGACCTCGTGGTGGCGAGCGTGCTGATGTCGATGGGCATGATGATGGTGCCGCCCGCGTCCATCGCGCTGCCCTTCAAGCTCATGCTGTTCGTGCTGGCCGACGGCTGGCAGCTGTTGATCGGCGCGCTCTCGCAGAGCTTCTACTTATGACGCCCGAAGCCGTCATGACCATGGGCCACCGGGCCATGGAAATCTCTCTGCTGCTGGGTGCGCCGCTTCTGCTGGTCGCGCTGGTGATCGGCCTGGTGGTCAGCATCTTCCAGGCGGCCACGCAGATCAACGAGGCCACGCTGTCCTTCATTCCCAAGCTGCTCGCGGTGTTCGCGACGCTGGTCATCGCCGGACCGTGGATGCTCGACCGCATGCTCGACTACATGCGCGCCCTGTTCGCCAGCATCCCGCAGATGCTGGCGTGACGCCCTCGGTTTTTTCCGTCACCTCGGGCCAGCTCGAGGCCTGGCTGGTGGCCTTCCTCTGGCCCTTCGTTCGCATGCTGGCCATGGTCTCCACGGCGCCGGTGTTCGGCGAGCCCTGGGCGACGCGCCAGGTGAAGGTGGGCATCGCCGCCGTGCTCACGTTGGTGATCTCGCCCACGCTCGGGCCGCTGCCGGCGGTGCCCGTGGTGTCGGCGGGCGGCCTCTGGATCATCGTGCAGCAGGTGCTGATCGGCGCCGCCATGGGCTTCTCGATGCGGCTGGTGTTCACGGCCGTGCTGGCCGCGGGCGAGTACATCGGCCTGCAGATGGGCCTGTCGTTCGCGTCTTTCTTCGACCCCATGAGCCACGGCAGCACGATGGTGGTGTCGCGGTTGCTGAACATGCTGGCGATGCTGATCTTCATGGCGCTGGACGGCCACCTGCTCATGCTGGAGGCACTGGCCGCGAGCTTTCACACGCTGCCCATCGCCGACGCACCGCTGGCGGCCGGCGGCTGGATGTTCCTGGTGCTCGCGGGCGGCGACATCTTCGCGAGCGGCCTGCTGCTGGCGCTACCGCTGATCACCGCGCTGCTCACGCTCAACCTCGCCATGGGCATCCTGAACCGCGCGTCGCCGCAGTTCAGCATCTTCGCGGTGGGTTTTCCGCTCACGCTGCTGGCGGGGCTGGTGATGCTGCAGCTGCTGATGCCGCACCTGGCGGCGTTCCTGGAGCCGCGGTTCGCGGAGTCGCTCTCGAACATGCTGCGGTTCACGCAGGGGCTGCGGCACTGAGGGGTGAAGGGCTGCTTGCGGCCAATCGGCTGGTTTGAAGGGCAGCAGGGTCACGGGATGGCGCGCCGCTCCCACTAAGATGATTCCGGCCGCAACACGGAAGGTCGCGCATGTCACACCCCATTTATCTGTCCAGTTCCTCCCTGCCCCGGATGCCGGAAGGCAGCCGCAACGAATGGCGCAGCTTCTTCGGCCATGGCGTCGAATTGGAGGCCAACGCGTTCTTCCCGCTGTTCTGGCGGGCACTCTTCAGCCCCAGCGACATCCGGTACGCGCGCTTCATCGACGAATACGACATCGACGACGAAGCTTCGGCCATCGACCGCGAGGAATGCATCGAGGATTTCGGCGCCGACGCGACCTATCCCTACCTCGTCATTGACAAGGCCGCGGCGGTTGCGCGGCTGGCGACGCGGCGTGAAGCGATCCTCGGCGCTGTCGGAGAACGCTACCGCCCGATCTACGCATCCTTCGAGGCACTGATTGCGCAGCACTTCGGGGACTACCTCCTGCTGCGCACCTCCGGCCTGCCGGATGCGGCCGACGCCGAGCCATGGCTGCGCGCCGATCTTGGGGACATCGACGGTCTCCACGACAGCAAGGCGCTCGAAAGCCTGATGTCGGATCTTGCGAGGCACGATGCGGACCCGGTCTGGACCTTGAGCGGCCTCGCGTCATCCAGCGATGGCGCCTGGCCCACGCCGGCGTTGCGAGAACACTTTCCCGACCCGCGACAACGGAAGGCCCGCAGATCGCCGACAACAACACAGCAGATCGACGAACACGATCGCGCGTTCGCGGAACCCAAGGCGCACGCTGCCAAGAGCTGGCTCGACCCCGCCCTGGAATGGCTGGGCGCCTTCGTGGCGGCGGGTGCGGCCTTGGGCGCCTACTACTTCACCCAATCCACCTGGCTGGCCGTGCTGGCATTCTTGTGCGTCGCAGTGGCCTTGGGCTTCGGCATTGCGAGGCTGCGCGCCCCGAGACGATGACCCCGGCCCTCGCCATCAACAAGCCTGCTCCCGCTACATCGCGCGAAACAGGTGCCCGAACGCCCGGCTGACCTTGAGCGATCGCGCCAGGCCCCGCACCGACAAGCTATAGCGCCCGTTCTCGTCGCGGGTGGCACTCACGATGCTGTGGATGTTGACGAGCACGCCGCGATGCACCTGTGTGAAGTCGGTGGCGTCGATCCGCGACACCAGATCGCGCAGGCTCATGCGCACCAGCGCCTCGCCCTGGGCCGTGACGACATTGACGTACTTCTCGGCGGCTTCCAGGCAGATCACCTCCGAGACCGGAATCATCCGCACGGTGTTGCCGACGCCGGCGCGGATGACCTTGATCTTTTCGGGCGCGTTGGCCGGATCGGTGATCGACTGCACGCGCTCCATCAGGGCCGCCATGCCACCGGCCGCCGGTGTCCGGGCGCGCTCGTGCAACCTTTGCTTCAGGCGTTGCACGCAGACCTGCAAGCGTTCGAGCGTCGCCGGCTTGAGCATGTAGTCCATCGCCGCATGCTCGAACGCCGAGATCGCGAAGTTGTCGTACGCGGTGATGAAGACGAAGAGCGGTTCGGCCTGGTCGTCGGGCCACTCGTCAGCGACGGACTCGGCGACTTCCAGGCCTGTCTTGCCCGGCATCTTGATGTCCAGGAACATCACATCGGGCGCCAGGGTCTGTGCCAGCTCGATCGCCTTCAGGCCATCGTCGGCAACGCCCACGATCTCCAGCTCGGGCCAGGCTTCGTGCAGCAAGCGCTGCAGCGTTCTCGACAGCACCGGTTCATCTTCGGCAATCACGCCGCGCCACGCGCTCACGATGGAATCCTCACGACCGCGCGAACGCCGCACGGCGATCGGGCCTGCAGAGACAGGGACGCACGCAAGCCATAGCGGGTCTGGAGGCGATCACGCACATTTTTCAGTCCGGCCCCGCAGACCTCGTTGCCCCCCAAAGCGGGCAGGTGCGGCGACAAGCCCAGACCGGAATCGTCCACCGCGACCTCGATGCCGCCCTCGATCGAACGTGCCAGCACTTCAACGCCACCTGCGCCCAACTTCGGCTCCAGGCCGTGCCTGATGGCGTTCTCGACCAGCGGCTGCAACAGCATCGGCGGGATGGCGATCCGCTCCAGCTCGGCGGGCAAGTCGAGCCGATAGGCCAGCCTCGGCCCCATGCGCAAGGACATGATGTCGAGGTACGCCTTCAGCTGGGCGAACTCCGACTGCAGCGTCGTCACTTCGTCGCGTGACGCTGCATGCGTGCTGCGCAGGTAGACGATCAGCTGGTCGATCATGCGCTCGGCCTGTCGCGGGTCCTCGTCGACGAGCGAGCGCAGAGTCGCCAGTGTGTTGAACAGCATGTGGGGCTCGAGTTGCGCGCGCAGCAGCCGCAGTTCCGATTCGGTGGCCAGGCGCTGGGCGTCGGATCGGGCGACCGCCTCCTTGGCAAGCTGGTCACGCGTCGCAGCGACGTAGAGGACGAACATGGCCAGCACCAGGCCGAAGGCGAACGCCACCATGTAGTCGCGGTCATGACCCACGACGCGGCCGATCGGTTCGCCCAGGATCAGGAGCGCGACCAGGTGCCCCCCGAAGTACCCCGTCGGGATGGCGATCGCGCCGGTCAGAAGCCAACGGGGCAGCGCCTGCATTCGCCGCAGTCGTCCAAAGCGGCCCAGCACCGCGACGCACGCGATGAACACCATGCCGACACATTCGACGAAGACGAACAGGCGCGCCGGCGTTTCGAGTGCAGGAGCGGCCCAGAAGAGCAGCCCGGCCGCGATCGCGCACAGCAGGAACGCGCCGGCCGTCAGCCGCGCGGCGCCCAGCCAGTGGGCGGGAATGGGTGAATCAACGCGGATCACGGGGGGCCGTCGGCTGCATGCATCGCGCCACTGTAGAGGTTGGCATGCCATGCCGCCACCGATCGAGGGCCCGTGGGGCGAGTTTGTCCTCGAGCCGTCGTTTGAGGGGACCGAACGGCGACCGCTCGATGCCGCCTCACGACCGTTGATGCCCTCCACCGGGCGTTTGGGCGCCAAACCGGATGCGCGCCTGGCAGCGGCCGCCGACAGTGCGGACCTCACCACCCGGGAGTCCCCATGCAACGATCTTCTTTTTCTCTTTCGAACACGCTGCTTTGCGCCGCGGCCGCCGTCTGTGCGGCCCTCGTCACGACGCACGCACAGGCCTTCGACGGCATCGTGGAAAAGCAGGTATTCAACCTGCCCACCTACACGACCGTGAACGGCCAGGTCATCAAGGGCGTGCGCATCGGCTATGAGACCTATGGCCGTCTGAATGCGGCGCGAGACAACGTGATCCTCATCAATCACTTCATCACCGGCACCTCGCACGCCGCCGGCCGTTATGCGGCGAGCGACGCCGCGCCGGGTTACTGGGACACGATCATCGGCGCCGGCCTGCCGATCGACACCGATCGGTTCTTCGTCATCGCAACCGACGCGTTGTCCAACCCCAATCGCGCATCGGCCACCGTCGTCAGCACCGGCCCGGCCAGCATCGACGCCGCCACCGGCAAACCGTATGGTCCGCGCTTCCCGGTGCTGGCTGCGCGGGACACGGTGGAGGTGCAGAAGGCCCTGCTCGATGCGTTGGGCATTCGAACCCTCTACGCCGTGGCGGGCGCGTCGGCCGGCGCCTGGATGTCGGTGGAATGGGCCTCGGCCTACCCGGAGCGCGTGCAGCGCCTGGTGTCCATCGTGGGACCTGGCGTCGACAGCCCGGCCTACGCCATCGCCAAGATGAGCTCGTGGGGCGCGGCCGTGCGACTGGACCCGAACTGGGCCCACGGCGACTACCACGGCAAGGCCGAGCCGCTGGCCGGCATGACGCAGGCCATGCGGCTGGTCACGCTCGACGCACTCAGCTTCGCCTGGGCCGACAAGGCTTTCGGTCAGAAGTGGGCCGACCCGGGCAAGAACCCCGGCGAAGCGGCTGCAAACCAGTTTGCGGTCGATGCCACCCTCGAGAAGATCGGCGAAGCGCGTGCCAAGGGCATGGACGCCAACAGCTGGCTGTACACGCTGAAGGCCTTGCAGTTGCCCAGCGCCAAGCCAGAACGCATCAAGGCCAGGTCGCTGTTCGTGGGCATCAGCTCGGACCAGATTTTTCCGCCGCTCCTGTCCCAACGCGCCGTGGAGATCCTCAAGGCGCAAGGCACGCCGGCAGAGTATGTCGAGATGAACAGTCCCAACGGCCACGCCGATGCACTGGGTGCCACCATCGGCCTGGCCGGGCCGGCGATTGCGTCGCTCCTGGCCAAGTAGGCGCGCGGTGAGCGACTGAACCAGGACCTTGGGTTTGCGGCGTCGTGAGAAGGCGCCCTGTCGGCAAGAGGAAGTCGCCCTCCTTCGAATTCCGTCTACCAGTTTTCTGGGATAGCGCGATGCATGCAGGCTCGACACACTTGGAAACGCTGCGTGCAACGCATGACATCCAAGCGAATCTCACCCATGTTGGCCCCTGTCCTGTCCCCTCGTTCCTTCCCTGCGCATCGGCATGCACCTCATGCGAATCGCGAGCCGTCCACCTGGCGTTGCGGGCCCGCCCGACTGGGCCAGGTCGCGCTGAGCGCCCTGGTCATCGTCAGCGTGGCCGCCTGCGGTGGGGGCGGCAATGGCGGCAGCTCGCTCCCCGCCTTCTGGGCGGCAACCCCGGCCCCGGCGCCTCCCGCATCGCCGGAAGCACCCGCACCCGCAGCCCCCACGCCGACCTACAAGGTCAGCGGCACGGTCAAGGGCCTGCTGGGCACGGGCCTGGTGCTGCAGAACAACGCCGGTGACGACCTGCGCATCGCAGCCGACGGCAGCTTCAGCTTCGCCTCCGAAGTCGCCAGCGGCGCGGGTTACGCGGTCACGGTCAAGAGCCAGCCCCGCATCCTGACCCGGGTCTGTACCGTCAGCCATGGCACCGGCACGGTCGCGGATGCGGCCATTGCCGACGTGGCCGTGGTCTGTGCCGCGCCTGCGGCGCGCTTCGCCTATGCGACGAATTCAGGCTCCGACAACCTGTTTCCCTACACCGTCGACGCCAGCACCGGCGCGTTGGGATCGATGGCCGCGCCGATGCTGGGGACAGGGCCCAACCCTCTCGCCATCACCGTGGACCCCACGGGCCGCTTTGCCTACGTGGCGAATTCAGGCGACAGCACCGTGTCCGCCTACGCCATCGGTGCCGGCACCGGCGTGCTGACGCCGTTCGCCACCGTGGCCACGGGCGCGATGCCCATGTCCATGGCCGTGGACCCGACGGGCCGCTTTGCCTATGTGGCGAACGCGGGCGCCAGCACGGTGTCGGCCTACACCATCGATGCCGCCACCGGCGCATGGCGTCCGATGGCCGTGCCAGTAGTGGCCGCGGGGTCGTCCCCCCACACCATCACCGTGGACCCCACAGGCCGCTTTGCCTACGTGACGAATCTGGGCGCCGAGGCCGTGTCGGCCTTTGCCATCGATGCAGGCTCCGGTGCGCTGAGCCCGCTGGCCGTGCCGACGGTGCCCGCGGGGGTCGGCGCGTCCGCCATGACCCTGGATCCCCTGGGCCGGTTTGCGTACGTCGTGAACATGGTCGACGACACGGTGTCGACCTATGCCATCGATGCAAGCTCCGGCGTGCTGACGCCGATGCCGACCGTTGCCACAGGGCGTTCCCCCCGCGCCATCGCCGTGGACGCCACAGGCCGTTTTGCCTACGTGGTGAACATGGCCGGCAACACCGTGTCGGCCTACCGCATCGATGCCGGTACCGGCGCGTTGACGCCCATGGCCATGCCGACGGTGGCCGCACGCGCGTCCCCCACCGCCATCGCCCTGGACCCCACGGGTCGCTTTGCCTACGTCACGAACTACGTCTCCAAGGACGTGTCGGCCTACACCATCGATGCCGACACAGGGGCCCTGGCGCCCATGGCCGTGCCGGCGGTGGCGACCGGGGGGATCGGCCCGACGTCCCTGGCCTTGTCCCGGTAGCACCGGGGCTGGCCGGCAATTTCTCGCCCGCCCGACGGCCGCCGTTCCTCAGGCAAATTGCGCCAGCCCGTGCCCGACGGACCAGTTCTCCCTGGGTGCATCGGCCAGGGTCACGAACACGTCCTCCGGCCGTATCCCCGGGCTCTCGGCCAGCAGCTGCGCGATGCGCTGGAACAGCGCCTTCTTCTGCTGCGCGGTGCGCGTGTTGAAAACGGTGATCTGGATGTACAGGAGATCGTCGCTGCGCGCGACGCCGAAGGCGCCTCCATATCGGAAGTTGGCGGCCTCGTGCTCGGTGATCGTCATGAACTGATCGTCTTGCGGCACGTTCAACGTGTCACGCAGGGCGCGATAGAGGCTGTCGAAGATCGCCTGCCGGTAAGCCTCGGGCTTTCCCGCGCGCATCGAGATGTGAATGGTGGGCATCGCTGCTCCGGGTCATGGTGGAACAGCGGATGTTATGTATTCGGATTTGCTATTGATACTTATCTCAATAACAATCTTTTGTCATGACTGATCGCCCGCTGGATCTCGACGCCGTTCAGGCCTTCGTTCGCATCACCGAGCTGGGCAGCTTCACGCGCGCCGCGGAAGTCATGCAGACCACGCAGGCAGGGATCAGCCTGAAACTGAAACGCCTCGAAGACAGGCTGGGCTGCCGGCTCCTGGAGCGAACGCCCCGGCACGTGGAGCTGTCGGCGCGCGGCGCCGCCTTCCTGGGACATGCCCGGGAGCTCCTGGCGGTCCACGATCGCACGCTGGCGGCCTTTGCGAGCGCCCGCCAGCGACTGACCATCGGCATCAGCGATCACGTGGCAGGACCGGAGTTGCCCGCGCTGATCGCCCGCATGAACGCGCAAGACGCGCAGCTGCTCATCGACATCCGGATCGGCTCGTCGGGCGATCTGCTCCAGAGCTACGACCGACGCGAACTCGACACGGTCATCGTCCGGCTGCATGCCGGACGCACGGACGGGAAGCTTCTGACGCAGGAGCGCTTCGGCTGGTTCGCTGCCGCAGGCTGGCAGCATCGCGTGGGCGAGCCCCTGCCGCTGGCCACGATGGCGCAGCCCTGCGACGTGCGCGCGCTGGCGGAGCAGCTTTTGGACACGGCCGGCATCCCGTGGACCGAGGTGTTCGTGGGGGGCGGCGTCGCGGCCGTGGCGGCGGCGGTGGTGGCCGGCCTGGGGGTCGCTGCGTTGGCGCCGCGCATGCTGCCCCTGGGCTGCGTCGACGTGGGGCCGAAGCTGGGTCTGCCCGACCTGCCGCGCCTGCCGGTCCTGCTGCACTCCAGGGTCCGGGAGGCTCGGGCGCACGAGGCCGTGGACGCCCTGTCTGCGGCGTTCAGGAGCGTGGCAAGAAACTGATCCGGCAGCGTCAGGGCGCGCGTTCGTCCACCACGAAGCCCCAGAAATCGTCGTCGCAGTGGATGCAATGGTCCAGGAAGGATTGCATGCCGCTGGCGTGGAACCACACCAGGCCCTGCGCCTCGTCGCACAGCGCATCGGCCTGCGCGTCCAGGCTGAGCGATGGGAGGTGGGCCAGCTCCATGTCGGCCAAGAACTCCTGCGTGTCCAGCTTGCCTGCAAAGAGGTCGTGGTCGAGGCTGGCGATCCTGCCCTTGTGCCGGCCGTGCAGCACCTCCACGAACGGGTTGCCCGCGGGGTCGCTGCCGATGTCCAGAAACCAGGCGGCCAGCAGGCTCTCGGCCTGCAGCGTCTCCAGGTCGCAGTGGGGGTCCGAAGCGCCGAAGCTGTTGAGCGCTCGGAAGTTGGCGTGCGAGGCGCTGCTCGCCGTGCCGTCTGGCTGCACATAGGCTGCGATGTCGCCGGCCTGTTCCATCTCGTACAGCGAGAAGCCGTTCTGGGTTCGCAGGAAGGCGGCGTAGGCGTCAGAGAAACCGAGGCGGCGCTGCAGCGCGTCGACCGCCTGCGCGGAGGCTGGCGCGCGGCCAAAGGGATTGGGGAAAAGTACTTTCATGGCGTTCGCTGCAGCCTAACGCGGATCACGGCGTACCGGCCCCGTGTCGCTTTCATGCCCCGCCCCTATCGGGCAGGCAGGTTCAGGCCGTAGGTGGCCAGGGGCCCATTCTGGGCCAGAAGCCGAACCGCGAGAATGCGGGCAACAGACACTTCAGAGGAGCTCGCCTTGACCACCGTCGCCATCACCCCCGCCATCCACGTCAGCAACAGCAAGGGCTTTGTCCTGTTCGGCGGCGTGAACGTCCTCGAGTCGAAAGACATGGCCCTGCGTGCCGCGGAAGAGTACGTCCGGGTCACGCAGAAGCTCGGCATTCCCTATGTCTTCAAGGCGAGCTTCGACAAGGCCAACCGCTCGTCCATCCACTCCTATCGAGGCCCCGGCCTGGAAGAGGGCCTGAAGATCTTCGAGGCCGTCAAGGCGGCGTTCGGCGTGCCCGTGCTCACCGACGTGCACGAGCCCTGGCAGGCGAAACCCGTCGCCGAAGTGGTGGACGTCCTACAACTGCCCGCGTTTCTCGCCCGCCAGACCGACCTGGTCGTCGCGCTCGCCCAAACCGGCAAGGTCATCAACGTCAAGAAGCCCCAGTTCCTGAGCCCGACGCAGGTGCTCAACATCGTGGAGAAGCTCAAGGAGGCGGGGAATTCCTCCGTCATCCTGTGCGACCGCGGCACCTGCTTCGGCTACGACAACCTGGTGGTGGACATGCTCGGCTTCGGCACCATGAAGAAGGTCACCGGGAACCTGCCGGTCATCTTCGACGTGACGCATTCGCTCCAGCAACGCGAGGCCAACGCCATCGCCTCGGGCGGGCGGCGCGAGCAGGTGGCCGAGCTGGCGCGTGCGGGCCTGGCAGTGGGCCTGGCGGGCCTCTTCCTTGAAGCGCACCCGGACCCGGCGCAGGCCAAGTGCGACGGCCCCAGCGCCCTGCCGCTGGACCAGCTGGAGCCTTTCCTCACGCAGCTGAAGGCGTTGGACGACCTGGTGAAGTCGTTCGCGCCCCTTCACATCCGCGCCTGAACAGGACGCGGCCCCGACGCACGCGCGTGGGCGTCAACACAAGGCGACAAAGCTCAGGTGCGTCGAAAACCCACAGGAAGCTCACGCCCCTATGAAGAAATTGGCAGGCTAAGTCGAAGGCCGACTTCTACCCGACCGCTGCCGCTTCGCGTTGGGCAGGGACGATGAGACCACATCAAGACCGCAACGAAGCTACTACCGGCCAGAGCTGGCGCAAGGCTTCGTAGGGATGGGAAGCGTGCCCGTGATCAAGATCCTGGCCGGTCTACTTAGGTAGCTTGCGGACGCGGGACGGTTTGCATTGAAGCGGCTCAAAGCGCCGACGCGCCTCTAGCTGCCGGCGGCTGAATGTTCATCGTGCTCGCGGCCGGCGACATCTTCGCGAGCGGCCTGCTGCTGGCCCTGCCGCTGATCACGGCGCTGCTCACGCTCAACCTCGCCATGGACTTCCTGAACCGCGCCTCGCCGCAGTTCAGCATCTTCGCGGTGGGCTTTCCGCTCACGCTGCTGGCGGGGTCGGTGACGCTGCAGCTACTGATGCCGCACCTGGCAGCGTTTTTGGAACCGCGGTTTGCGGAATCTCTGGGGAACATGCTGCGGTCCAAGCAGAGGCTGCGGCGCTGACGCTTGGACGCCCACATCCGGCCGTTCGGTCATTTCGAAGAACGGCAGGTCCCTTTGAGGCTGAAGAGCTGCGCCGAGCCGAAACCAATAGCACGAGCCTAGCGATTGATCACAGGAACGCACGCGCTCAAATTCGAAGCGAGGTGAATTACACGCTCAAATCCAAGCCAAGCGTTTTACCACCTCAAAATCCCCCCAAAAAAAATCACTCGAACCACAACCGACCACCGTCCGGAATTTTAGGACTCGATGCTAATTTAATAGGTAGCGCTTTCCGTGACGAGAACCTGCTTGTCGAACAAGCTCTTCAATATTTCCTTTTAATGGATCCTGAGCATCGCGAATCAACGGCAACAAACGATCGATCACAAATTTTTCAGTTGCCGTTCGCCCAAGAAGATGTCCACGAAAATCAAATCCCCTCTCGCACTCCAACCCTCTCAAGAGAAAAGAAATCGCATCCGAACTAAAATCATCAGACGTAAGATGATTTTGATAAATTAAAATTGAACGCGCAAGCAACGATCGATAAATTGAATCATCCTTATTAAATTCAACCACAAAAGAATGACGCACATCTTGGCTCAAGTAAATTGAGAATAACCAAGATATTCTTTCCAAGAGGATGTGCTTCAAATTCGAATTGCACTCACCAGCCAGCCACTCCAACCACCACTCAATAGGCCCAATATCAAGAAATCCCAGCGGGGCACCCTTCTCCCCATATACCTGATCGAGAACAGTCAAAGCCAACTTCGTATCCCGTATTTTTAACACTTGAACAAAAAGCGTTTCACGTCCTGCCCAGTCTACTTCGATTTGCTCAAGGAAATGCGTTGGTTGCTGCATGCGTTGTTCTTGATTCATATTTACGAGCTCATTCAACGCTTCAAACACTTGCTCCTCGCTGCCTGGCGAGGCACAAAAAAGAAGAGCAGCCCTCACCACTCCAAATCGGCCGGACGCTCTATCTCTGACAATTTGAGCCAGATCCGGCCTGCCAAGGCAGATGCATCTAAGCGCCTTTAATGACCACGCATCTTCCTCTGGAACCTCCGCTATCGCAATGAGATGGTCCACGTGTTCTCGTTTGAAATAATCCCAGGACAACTCATTTTTTTCTTCGGCAAAATTGGCTACAAAATAAATAGACGTTGCTGCTTTTTTTACACCACGCAACAGCAATTCCCCCGCCAACTCCAGAGCCTGCGTTGAATGAACCCTCCAAAGCATTCGACATAGTATTCGGGCATAAATCTCTGGCACATGATTAGACTCAGAATTCATTAGGAAGCACTTTTTTATCGCAGAAATCTCTAGATCGACAAGAAGCATTGCGACACCGCTCGTAAATCCATGAGCCACATCATCACCCGAATCGAGAGTTATCTCGTGAGCGATGGAATCCACGAGTGCGACGATCGCCGGTATATCGGCCGCGGTAACCAAGGGCTGGAGGACGCTCACGATGCCGTTACAGCAATAGTTGTAGTCAGAGCGTGCGTTCAACATTTCCAGAAGCAACTCATCTTTGACGATGGCGCCCTTTAGCTCAAAAAGCCGCTTCACGGCTGCTGCACCAATCATGCCGCCCGCCTTCATCAAGGCCCGCAATTTTGGCTCGTGAGCTTCCGAAATCGGAAGGTTAGACTCAACTATCCACCCAATCCGATTGTCAAATGGACCGAATTTGGTGAGATGTTCTGGAATCAAGGAGAGAAGGTTTGATACGATCTCATCACGCCCAACCTCAACATACTTTACTGCTGCTAGTGCTAGCTCGAAGTCGGCGTTGGCGATGTCATGAAAAAACGCATCGGCGTGCGTCTTCGGCAATATGCTCAAGGCGAGAAATAATGCTTGATCCCACCTTGTCAGGGCGATTTTCTCTTTGAAAATCTGCGGACTTGACTGATAGCGACGCGCGAGTTCCGTAGCTGCAAGATATTCAGTTATCGATTGATGTGCAAACGCGACTCGCCCCCCAATGTAAGGAATAAGAGTCGACGTTGAGACAAGCCAATTGGCAACATCTCGGGCATCAATGTCCAAGATGCCCGCCGCTTCGAGACCCGACTTTAATGCACTAAGAAGGTCTGCTAACGGGTACGCCTCTTCGCCACGATTGATAGCGTCATAAGCCGCAAGGGAAAGGGCCTTCTCAAGATCAAACTCTCTAGCAAATCGCTCCTTGAAGTTTCGATGCAAATTTTCAAGAAGTGCCTGATAGAAATCTCGTGGGTGAGCGTCTTTTTTGAAAGAAACAGCACCAGATTTGGCAAGTTGAAAATAAAACGGCTTTTGCAAAAGAAATAGAATTTCGCGATCGAATCGCCCCTCGATAGCGATATTCATTTTTTGAATTTCCTCAGCAACCACTGCTTCATCAATCTGATCGAGACAGTAAACAGGAAACCCAAACTTATCTAGGCCATCGCTTGTTCGCGAACCGATGATGAGTGACGAGCTCTCGATATTCGATGTAAATTCTGAAAAATCCGCTTCGTAGGCGCCGCTCTCCCAATACTCCCTAGGCATTTCATTAAAAGAATCAAGAAACACTTTCAATTGAAAACGCTGTATCAAGCTTTCCAAAGGTAAGCTTTTTGGCAGGACCTGATTTACTAATTCAGCGAGATCTCCACGATAAAGCTTTAGGTCTACCAAGATGGGGATAACTACGGAAGCCTCGTCAAAAACCTCTGAGAGACAGAGCTCATGAAGTTTCTCGGCATGACGCGCGGCAGCTTGCCGAAGAGCGTATGTTTTTCCTGCGCCGGGTAGCCCAACCAAAATCCCTCGGTTCGGTCCATCATCTAAGAATTTTTCGACAAGATGGTGATCAAACTTATCTGGCCGATGATAAATAGCACTCTTCAAATGGCTGTCATTCTCGGTGTGGACGCGAATTGGAAATTCGGGATTCAGCTTAGGTGTTCGTGCCAGTCTCGCTGCATGGCGAGCAAGGGAAAGGACGACATCTGGTGTGCTTATTACAGTAGCTGCTTCGCCTGCGATTTTTTTCAGAGGCGAGGGCGCAGGTTCCGCGAAGGAACCAAGCAATGCGAGAAGCGCTGCGTGATCCTTTGTCTGATCAGGACGAATCGTCGTAGCGTAGCCGACGAGATGAATGCCGTAATTTCGTCTCCAATAGTCACATTCCGCTTCCGAAACGTCTGCCATGATTGCATAGTGATCCCGCGTACCCCCTTTGTAGGTATTGGCTAAGAGATCGCGCACGTAGAGAAAATCTGGATCCCTCAATCCAAAACCAAGGTAGACAACTGGCCTACTAGCCAAAAGCATCTTTAATGATTCCAGTGCGTTCTGTCGCTCGCCCTGTGGAAGTAACAGTCGATACTGTTCTCGCGTCAGAATGATGCTATCGCTGTCCGCTGCGTCACCATGTGGTTTGAAAACGAAGTCAATGGCCCGTGCGTGCACAATTTCAGCGGTTTCTGTGAGATGACGATTAGTTATTGGAGGGCGAAAAAACCGGTTGGGCTGCCATTGCCGAAGAGCTTCCTCAAGAAGATTGTCGTAGTTTGTCGTGACAAAGCAACGCGTTCCCAGCGAGACAACCCTTCTGTGAATCTCATGCGGCTTGGCAACTCCATAGCGACACGCTGTCCGTATGAAATCGCCAATCTGGTGCTTCGTTAATTTGTCAAATCCATAGCTCGCTGCTTGCAAGAAATCGCCTCGTTGCGCTTCGGCTCGGATCAAGTCTGCTTTGCCGCCTGCCAATTCAACGAACCTAGCGAGTTCTTCAATCAGTCCCGCCCAAGTCGGAAGTCCTGACCATAGCGACAATCCCGAACCGATGAAAAGGACAGTGTCTTCCTGAGTTAGAACTTGCTTTAGTTTTTCCATAGCAGAGAGCAGATAGGTCTTATCGAGCTTATCTCAGACAGTCTCGTCCGTGTCTGCGCTCTAGGCTAGGCGACGGTGCCGCCCCGAAGTCGGGCTGGACGGGGTATCAGCGATTCCCGATTGCTTAGACACGCTAAGGCCTAGCCGCCAACGTTTGCATCGTGTGCGGCACAGCCCAGTCGCCGCACCGAATGGAGGACTTGCTGCCGTTGGGGAGGCCGAAGCTAACCGTCTTCTTAAGGGGCGCGAGGTGATAGATGAGGCACTGGAAGGGTCTGCATTAACCTAGAGGCGGACCTCGAATTGACATCGCCGCATGGTGGCGCGATGCAAGTCAATCTGGGAGTAGCGCCTGAAAGCAGCCATTCGCGGCCGTCAGCCGTCGGCCGATAGCAACCCGGCAGCGCATTTTTCCCCGTCCATCGCAACGACCGGCTCGGCCTCATCAAATGGCCAGCAGAGAGCAAGTAGCGCCCCCCACCCTCACAGGTAGTTGAAAAGCGAAATGCTGTTCAACTTGGCAAACGTCATCTGCGTCGCCTGCAGCGACGACTGCCGCTGATAGAACTCGGAAATCGCCGTGTACGGATCGAGGTCCTCGATAGACGACAGGTAGCTTTCTTCCTGCAGCTTGTTCATCGCACCCGCGCTGTCGAGCGCCTGCAGCTCGACCTGGCGCGAGCCCACCGACGACAGCACCGTGAGCACGTTGTCGTGCGCGTTCGTGACCTTCACGTTGGCGGTGCTCAAGGCGTTGCGCAGCTGCGCCTGGGCCGCCGCGCCGCCGCCGTTGAGCGGTGCGCGCAGCGCGCTCACCAGCTCGCCCAGGGCCGCGAAGATGTCGGTGCCGGCGTTCTGCGCGGTCGACACGTCGAAGCTGTCGCCGTTGGCCGGCGTGCCGCTGATGGCGATCTGCACGCCGCCGAACGAGATCGGGGTGCCGACGGTGAACGGGCCGCTCGCGGCCACCACGGGCGGCGTGTCCTTGGTCATCACCGTGTAGTCGGTGCCGGTGAAGCGGATGGTGAAGTCCTTGCCGTAGTTCGGTGCGGTGGCATCGGTGATGCTCACCGCGCCGAACACGCCCGAGCCGGTGTTGGCAGGTGAGCCCGAGGTCACATAGCCCGCACCGCCCTGCACCGACTGGAAGATGCTGCGGCCATCGTCCGAGGTCGACATCTGGCGCGCCACGTCGATCTGCATCAGCCGCTCGCCCTGGTCGCCCACGTACTGCACACCGCCGCCGGCAGCCATCACGAAGGGCGGGCTGCCGCTCTTGAAGCCGGCGAACAGGTACTGGCCGCTGCCGTTGTCGCTGTTGGCCACGCCCACGAGCTGCTCCAGGCTGCTCTGGATAGCGGTGGCGAGCGAGGCGCGGTCGGCGTCCGAGAGGCCGCCGCCGCCGGCCTGCACGACCAGCGTCTTCACGTTCTGCAAGATGGCCGTCACCGAATTGAGCGCGTTCTCTTCGGTCGACAGCGCCAGTGCCGCGCGCTGGCGGCTGGTGGTGAACTGGGCGCCCTCCGCCAGCGTCTGGCTCACGCCCAGCGCGCGCGCCGCGCCCACCGGGTCGTCGCCGGCCGTCAGGAACTTGGAGTTGGTCGCCAGCTGCTGCTGGACCTTGAACAGCTTCTGCTGCTGCAGGCCCATCGACTGCAGGCTCTGTTCGTAGAAGGATTGGGTGCTGATGCGCATCGCGGGTCCTGGAATCTGTACAAAAGGGTTCAGCTGCGGATGCCGAGGATGGCGTCGAACATGGCCGAGGCGGTCTGGATCACCTTGGCGTTGGCCTGGTACATCTGCTGGAACATCAGCAGGTTGCCGGTTTCCTCGTCCTGCACCACGCCGGAAATCGCGCGCTGGCTGGCCTTGATCTGGCCGGTCACGCTGTCCTGCGTGACGGCGGCCACCTTGATCGACATGGCGCGGTTGCCGACATCGCTCACCAGTTGCGAGTAGGCGCCGTTGAAGGTCGCGGTGCCGTTCGACATGGTGGTCTTGCGCTGCAGCGCGCCCAGCAGCAGCGCATTGCCGCCGTCGGAGACGCCGCCGGTGTTCTTGCCGATGGTGAAGGTGTCGCCCTGCGCGGGCGCGCCGGTCATGGCCACGGTGATGCCGTCGAAGCTCATCTTCGCGCCGGCCGTGTACGGCACGGGCGTGCCGGCCGGGTAGCTGGTGGCGGTGCCGTTGGCCAGCGTGACAGTCACGGCCGAGCCGGCCGGAAAGCCCGACAGCGTACCGGTGCCCGCGTTGAAGCTCAGCGTGACGTTGCCGGCCAGCGGCGAGCCCGGGTAGGCGGCATCGACGCTGGCCGCGCCCAGCGCGCCGCTGCCCTTGTTGCCTGCGGTGTTGCCGGTGATCACGGGCGAGGCGGCGGCCACCTTGGCCGGGTCGCGCACCAGCACCTCGAGGTCGCGCGCGCCGGTGCGCGTGGGCTGCACCAGGAACGAATCGCCGGCCTGCGCCGTGCCGCTCGCGGCCGTGAGGCTCACGCCGTCGAAGCTGATCGGGAAGGTGGTGAAGCTGCCCATCGGCGTCTTGTCCGAGAGCCGCGTGACCGTGTAGGTGAGCGTGCCCCCCACGTCGGTGACGCTCACGTTGTAGTCGCTCGTGGTGAGCTTGGACGCATCGGTCAGCGTGGCGCCGAGCTCGAGGTTGCCCGCGTTGCCGGCGTTGGCGATGGTGCCCGGCACGGCCTGCGAGAAGAAGTTCTGGCCCAGCGCGCCGTTCAGGTCCACGCCCAGCTTGTGCTGCGCGTTCACCGCGTCGGCCACCGACATGGCGAGCCGGCCGATGGCGTTCTGCGTGGGGATCAGCGTGTCCTTGCGGAAGGCCATGAGGCCGCCGAGCACGCCACCGGTGAAGGCGCTGTCGTCCAGCTCGACGGTGTTGCCGGCAAAGCCCGACAGCGCCACCACCTGGCGCGTGGGGTCGGCCGACGACGTCACCGCCGCCATCTTCGAGGCATGGTCGCCCACCACCAGCGACTGGCCGGTGGCGATGAACACGTTGTACTTGCCGTCGTCCTGCTGCAGCACGCGCACGTCGACCACCTGGCTCAGCTCGCTCACGAGCTGGTCGCGCTGGTCGAGCAGGTCGTTGGGCGCCTGGTCGCCGGCCACGGCGCTCATCTGGCTGATCTGCTGGTTCAGGCTGGCGATCTTGGCGGCGTAGGTGTTGATCTGGCTCACGCTGCCCACGATCTGCTCGTTGACCGAGGTGTTCAGGTCCGACAGGTACTGGTCGGTCGCGCGGAACTTGCTGGCCAGCGACTGCGCCGCGCTGATCATCTGCTGGCGCGCCGCCGGGTCGGCCGGCGTGTTGGCCACGCCCTGCACGCTGGTGAAGAAGCTCTGCATCAGCGGCGCGATGCCCGAGGTCTTGTCGGCCAGCAGCTGGTCGATGCGGTTGACCTGCACGCCGTTGGTGGCCAGCGCGGCCGACTGCGACTGCGCGGTGGCCAGCTGCGCCGTGAGGTAGCGGTCGTAGCTGCGCGACACGGTCGTCACGTTGGCGCCCGAGCCGATGAAGCCCGAGCCGCTGGCAATGCCGCCCGAGGAGGCGATCTGCGCGATCTGGCGGCTGTAACCGGCCGTGTACACGTTGGCGGTGTTGTGGGCCGTGGTCATCAGCGCGGTGCGGGCGACCGCGAGGCCGCTCAGACCTGTGTAGAACATGCTTCCGGACATAAGGCTTTACCTGTCAAAGGGGTGTGGGGGAGCGGCATCGCGCGATGCCTCCCCATGGTTATCGGCAGCGCCCGCCCGAAGTTGAGGGCGCGCGGTGTCATTGCGCCTGGCTCAGAACTCCGACCAGTCGCCCTTGGCGTCGCCGGCCATGGCGAGCTGCGGTGCGCCACTCGGTTCGCGGCGCGTGGGCAGCGCCTTGGCGCGCGGCTTGGGCGCCGGCTTCGGCGGCTTGGGAATCGGCGTGATGCGCGTGAAGCTGGCGCGGGTCGTCGCGACCGCGTTCGCGTCGAGCTTGAAGACGCTCACGGCCTGCACCAGGGCGCCGGCCTGCTCCTGCAGCGACTGCGCGGCTGCCGAGGCCTCTTCGACCAGCGCCGCGTTCTGCTGCGTCACCTGGTCCATCTGCGTGATCGCCTGGTTGATCTGCTCGATGCCCGAGGTCTGCTCCTGGCTTGCGGCCGTGATCTCGCCCATGATGTCCGTCACGCGCTTCACACTGCCCACGATCTCTTCCATCGTGCGGCCGGCTTCTGCGACCTGCTTGCTGCCTTCTTCGACCTTTTCTACCGAGTCACCGATCAGGGTCTTGATTTCCTTGGCGGCGGCTGCGGAGCGTTGAGCCAAGCTGCGAACTTCGGAGGCGACCACGGCAAAGCCTCGGCCTTGTTCGCCGGCACGCGCAGCTTCCACAGCAGCGTTCAGCGCCAGGATGTTGGTCTGGAACGCGATGCCGTCGATCACGCCGATGATGTCGACGATCTTTTTCGACGAGGCGTTGATCGAGCCCATCGTGTCCACCACCTGCGACACGACCGCGCCACCCTTGACGGCGACCTCAGAGGCCGACACCGCCAATTGATTGGCTTGCCGCGCGTTGTCCGCGTTCTGCTTCACCGTCGAAGTCAGCTCTTCCATCGATGCCGCCGTCTGCTCCAGCGAGCTGGCTTGCTCCTCGGTACGCGACGACAGGTCCTGGTTGCCCGAGGCGATCTGCCCCGAGGCCGTGGCAATGGTCTCCGTGCCCGTGCGCACCTCGCCCACCACCTTCGCCAGGTTGGCGTTCATGTCCTTCAGCGCCTGCATCAGCTGGCCCGTCTCGTCGCGGCTGTCCACGCGGATGTTCGCGCTCAGGTCGCCGGCGGCCACCGTCTCGGCCACGCCCACGGCCTTGGCCAGCGGGCGCACGATGCTGCGCGAGATGAAGAAGGCGAACAGGCCGCCCAGCAGCACCGTGAGCGCCGTCAGCAGCAGCCGCAGGTTGAAGCTCTTCGCATTCGCCGCGTCGATGGCGTGGCTCATGTCGTCGATGGCGCGGCGCTCGATGGCCAGCAGTTCGAGCACGCGGTTCTCGTACGCCTTGGCGGCCGGCTGGAACGACAGCTGGTAGGCGCGCACGGTCTCGACCGTGTTGCCGCTGGCCTTGGCGCGGGTCACCTCGTCCTTGGCGGCCTGGTACTTGGCGCGCAGCTCGACGATGGACTTGTAGGTCGATTTTTCTTCGTCGGTGACCAGCAGCGCCTCGACCTTGGCCATGGTCTCGCTGCCCTTCTTCACACTCTCGGAGATCACGTCGGCGAAGAGCATCGGCAGCGCCTCGTCGGTGGTGCGCGCGATCATCGAGGTGCGCGCGATGGCCGAGTAGGTCAGCACGTACCAGTCGGAAATGAGCCGCTCCTTGGCCAGCGGGCTCTGCATCATGATGCGCGTGGCTTCGGCGTTCCTGTGCGCCGACATCAGCCCCACCGCGCTGGAGATGAGCGTCAGCCCCAGCACGATGGCGAAGGCAAGGGTCAGGCGGGTGCCGATGCGAAGGTTCGAAAAGAATGTCATGGGGTGGTCCTCAAACGGTGGCGGCGGCTTCGATGAGGCCCATTTCTTCGCTGGACATCAGCCGGTCGATGTCCACCAGGATCAGCATGCGTTCGTCCAGCGTGCCCAGGCCGATCAGGTAGTCGGTGTCGAGCACCGAGCCCATCTCGGGCGCCGGCTTGATCTGCTCGGCCGTGAGCGTGATCACGTCGGACACGCTGTCCACCACCATGCCCACCACGCGGCCCGCGATGTTCAGCACGATCACCACCGTGAACTGGTCGTAGGTGGGTGCGCCCAGCTCGAACTTGATGCGCATGTCGATGATCGGCACGATGATGCCGCGCAGGTTGACCACGCCCTTGATGTAGTCCGGCGCGTTCGCGATGCGCGTCACGGCGTCGTAGCCGCGCAGCTCCTGCACCTTCTGGATGTCGATGCCGTATTCCTCGTCGCCGAGCTTGAAGGTCACGACCTCCAAGCGGTTGGCCACGGCGGATGCGGACGGCGCCGCGCCATTCGATCGCGGCGATGTGGTGTCTCTGGTGTTGTTCAACATGTGTTCTTCTCCTCGTTCAATACGCATCCCGGGCGCCGGCACCCTCGCCCGCCCCGGTCCTGAATACCCCTGCGGCCCTGACCAGGCCCTCCGCCTGTTCTTGCAGCGACTGCGCCGTGGCCGAAGCCTCTTCGACCAGCGCGGCGTTCTGCTGCGTCACCTGGTCCATCTGTGCGATGGCCTGGTTGATCTGCTCGATGCCCGAGGTCTGCTCCTGGCTCGCCGTCGTGATCTCGCCCATGATGTCGGTCACGCGCTTCACGCTGCCGACGATCTCCTGCATGGTGCGGCCGGCCTCGGCCACCTGCTTGCTGCCTTCTTCGACCTTCTCCACCGAGTCGCCGATGAGGGTCTTGATTTCTTTCGCAGCCGCGGCCGAGCGCTGCGCCAGGCTGCGCACTTCCGACGCGACCACGGCGAAGCCCTTGCCCTGCTCGCCCGCGCGGGCGGCTTCCACGGCCGCGTTCAGCGCCAGGATGTTGGTCTGGAACGCGATGCCGTCGATCACGCCGATGATGTCGACGATCTTTTTCGACGAAGCGTTGATCGAGCCCATCGTGTCCACGACCTGCGAGACCACCGCGCCGCCCTTCACCGCCACTTCCGAAGCGGAAACGGCCAGCTGGTTCGCCTGCAGGGCGTTGTCCGCGTTCTGCTTCACGGTCGAGGTCAGTTCTTCCATCGACGCGGCCGTCTGCTCCAGCGAGCTGGCCTGCTGCTCGGTGCGCGAGGACAGGTCTTCGTTGCCCGAGGCGATCTGGCTCGACGCCGACATCACGCCCGCGACGTTCGCACCCACGTCCGCGACGATCGCGAAGAGGTTGGCGCTCATCTGGTTCAGCGCGCGCAGCAGCCCCGCGATCTCGTCGCCCGGCCGCACCGTGAAGCGCACGAGGTCGCCACCGGCGATGGTGCGCGCGACCTCGATGGCCTCGTCGAGCGGACGGAACACCGTGCGCCCGAGGAACGCACCGAGGCCCAGCCAGGCCAGCGCGGCGCCGAGGCTGCCCGCTGCCACGGCGGTGGGCAGCCAGCTGTGCGCGCCGGACGCAGCGGCCAGGCGGGACGCTTCCATCCAGCCCATCGCGCCCAGGCCCGCGGACAGTGCAGCCGCTGCGACGGTCACGCCGAACACGCGGCGCCGCACCGGGATGCGCCGCAGCCGCGCCAGCGGGCGCGTCCAGCCGCTGCGCACCACCTCGCCCTGCAACAGTTCGAGGCCCTTGGCCTCGCCCTCGCGCATGCGGCGGTAGAGCGCATCGGCGGCGGCCACGTCGTCGCGCGCGGGGCGGCTGCGCACGGACATGTAGCCCTCCACGCGGCCCTGGTGACGGATCGGCGTGACGTTGGCGAGCACCCAGTAGAAGTCGCCGTTCTTGCGCCGGTTCTTGATCAGGCCGGTCCAGGGCAGGCCCTGGTCCAGCGTGCGCCACAGGTCGGCGAAGGCTTCGGGCGGCACGTCGGGGTGGCGCACGATGTTGTGCGCCTTGCCCAGGAGTTCGGCGGCCGTGAAGCCGCTGGCCGCGACGAAGGCCGGGTTGACGTAGGTGATGCGGCCCTTGAGGTCGGTGCGGGACACCAGGGCCTCTTCCTTCGAGAGTTCGTATTCGATGTCGGTGACGGGCAGGTTGACACGCATGGCCGGTGCGTCGCCTTCAGGCCAGGGCCAGCGCGTTGCCGTGGCTGCTGCTGCCGCCGAGGCGGAACACGCCGACGACCTGCGACAGGCTGCCCGCCTGCTCCTGCAGCGACTGCGCGGCCGCCGAAGCCTCTTCGACCAGCGCCGCGTTCTGCTGCGTCACCTGGTCCATCTGCGTGATCGCCTGGTTGATCTGCTCGATGCCGGAGGTCTGTTCCTGGCTCGCCGCAGTGATCTCGCCCATGATGTCGGTCACGCGCTTGACGCTGCCGACGATCTCTTCCATCGTACGGCCGGCTTCTGCGACTTGCTTGCTGCCCTCTTCGACCTTTTCCACCGAGTCGCCGATCAGGGTCTTGATTTCCTTCGCGGCTGCGGCAGAGCGCTGTGCGAGGCTGCGGACTTCGGAGGCGACCACCGCAAAGCCGCGACCTTGCTCACCCGCACGCGCCGCTTCAACAGCGGCATTCAACGCCAGGATGTTGGTCTGGAACGCGATGCCGTCGATCACGCCGATGATGTCCACGATCTTCTTGGACGATGCGTTGATCGAGCCCATCGTGTCTACGACCTGCGACACGACCGCCCCACCCTTCACCGCGACTTCCGAAGCAGAGACGGCCAGCTGGTTCGCTTGACGCGCGTTGTCCGCGTTCTGCTTCACGGTCGAGGTCAGTTCCTCCATCGACGCCGCCGTCTGCTCCAGCGAACTCGCCTGCTCTTCCGTGCGCGACGACAGGTCCTGGTTGCCCGAAGCGATCTGCCCCGAGGCCGTGGCGATCGTCTCCGTGCCCGTGCGCACTTCACCCACCACCTTGGCGAGATTCGCGTTCATGTCCTTCAGCGCCTGCATCAGCTGGCCCGCTTCGTCGCGGCTGTCCACGCGGATGTTCGCGCTCAGATCGCCGGCCGCCACGGTCTCGGCCACTTCGAGCGCGTGGCCCAGCGGGCGCACGATGCCCAGCGTGAGGCGCCAGGCGAACAGCGCACCCACCGCCAGCGCGATGGCCGACAGCACGAGCAGCGTGGTGCGGCCCTCGGTGTGGTCGGCCGCGATGCCCTTGGCGGCGGCGTCGATCTTCTCGCGCTGGTGGTTGGCCAGGTTTTCGACGGCGCCGGCGTAGACGGCGAGCGCCGCGCTGAACTTGGTGTCGACCAGCACATTGGCTTCGTCGATCTTCTTCTCGTCTTTGAGCTTGTTGAGCGTGCCCACGGTCTCGAGCACGACCACGCGCGCCGCGACCACCGCGGCATAGAGCGCCTTTTCTTCCGGCGTGGCGAGCATGGCTTCCAGCTGCTTTTGCGCCGGCGTGATGCGCGCCGAACCCGCCGCCTGGAGCTTGGCGAAATAGGCCGCCACCTCGGGGTCGGTGGTCTTGACCATCGCGTAGTTGGCCACCGTGTTCGACTTGAGCAGGCTGAGCCATTCGGCCGCCAGCCGCTCCTTGACCAGCGCGCCCTGCACCATCTCGTCGGTGGCCTGGCCCACGTTCGTGAGGCGCAGCACGCCGGTGCCCGCAATGAACGCCATCAGCAGCAGCAACACCGCGAAGCCGAGCCCCAGGCGGGTGCCGATTTTCAGATCCTTCAAACTCATTGCGCTTCTCTTCCTTCAATAACGGGGGACGGTGGCCGCATCGCGCGGCGGGCCACCGGCATGACATGACGGCATGGCGGGACGGCGGCCTGCGCCACCCCGTCTCCCTGTTATCGGCAGCGCGCCGCCAGACTTGAGTCTTTTTTCTGAATATCGGTGCGGATCGGGGCGCGGGCGCATGCGTTCTCTGTCAGGCGTCGGTGGCGTTGACGTGCTGGAACACCCGGTCCAGCCGCTCGGCCACCTTGGCGTCGTGGTGACTTGCACGGGCCCGCGCATGCGCCGCGAAGCCCGCGAGCCCCAGGCCCGTCAGGCCGGCGGCGCCGGCCAACGCCCACACGGCATGAAGCGCCCAGGCGCAGCCGGTGCCGACATGGAAGCCGAGGAAGAGCGCCACGGCCAGCAGCAGGAGCAATACGGCGAAGCCCATGCCGACGCGGCGCAGGGATTTCGGATGGAAGTGCGTGGACACGGGGTGTTCAGGCCGCGACGGCTTCGTCGGCGTCGAGCTTGAAGGTGCTCACAGCCTCGACCAGGGCGCCCGCCTGCTCCTGCAGCGACTGCGCAGCAGCCGAGGCTTCCTCGACCAGCGCCGCGTTCTGCTGCGTCACCTGGTCCATCTGCGTGATCGCCTGGTTGATCTGTTCGATGCCCGAGGTCTGCTCCTGGCTCGCGGCCGTGATCTCGCCCATGATGTCCGTCACACGCTTGACGCTGCCCACGATCTCTTCCATCGTGCGGCCGGCTTCTGCGACCTGCTTGCTGCCTTCTTCGACCTTTTCCACCGAGTCGCCGATCAGGGTCTTGATTTCCTTGGCGGCTGCTGCGGAACGTTGCGCGAGGCTTCGCACTTCGGAGGCTACGACTGCGAATCCACGACCTTGCTCACCCGCACGCGCTGCTTCAACAGCAGCGTTCAGCGCAAGGATGTTGGTCTGGAACGCGATGCCGTCGATCACGCCGATGATGTCCACGATCTTCCTGGACGAGGCGTTGATCGACCCCATCGTGTCCACGACCTGCGACACGACCGCCCCACCCTTGACGGCCACTTCCGAAGCCGACACCGCTAGCTGGTTCGCCTGCCGCGCGTTGTCCGCGTTCTGCTTCACCGTCGAGGTCAGCTCTTCCATCGATGCCGCCGTCTGCTCCAGCGAACTCGCCTGCTCTTCCGTGCGCGATGACAGGTCCTGGTTCCCCGCCGCGATCTGCCGCGACGCCACCGCGATCGAATCGGTCGAGGCCTTGATGCGCGTCACGAGGTCGGTGAGCGTGTCTTCCATCTCGCCCATGCCGCGCAGCAGCCGGCCGAAGTCGCCGCCGCGCTCGGTCTCGAACTCCTGGCTCAGGTCGCCGGAGGCCACGGTCTCGGCGATCAGCAGCGCCTCGGCCACCGGATCGGCGATGCTGCGCGTGAGCAGCCATGCCAGCACCGCGCCCAGCGCCAGCGCGGCCACGGCCAGCGCGACGATGTAGATGAGGCCCGCGCGGTACTGCGCGTCGATGGCGGCGGCGGTGCTGTCGATGTGCTTCTGCTGGTGCGCCACCATGGCGCGGATGCCCGCGTCGTAGCCGTCGAGCATCGGCAGCAGCTGCGTGTCGGTGCGCGTCGTGGCCTCGTCCTTGCGGCCTTCGGTCTTCAGCTGGAGGATCTGCTGGCGCAGCGCGATGTACTCGCCGCGCCGCTTCTGGATGTCGGCGCTCAGCGCCAGCTCTTCCGGCGACACGAGCAGCGCCTCGAGCGCCTTCTGCGTCTCGGAGATGGTGGCGCTGGTGGCGGCGATCTGCTTTTGCAGGTGGGCCTGCACCTGCGCGTCGTCGCTCTTGAGCAGCGAGAAGGTGCGCACGCTGTTGGTGGCCGTGCCCAGCTGCCAGGCCGTGGCCAGGCGCTCCTTCGACAGGGTGCGCGACGCCATGTCCTGCGTGGCCTCGCCCACGCCCTGCAGCCGCAGCACGCCGATGCCCGCCACGGCCACCAGCAGCGCCAGCACCAGCGCAAAGCCGGCGCCCAGCCGCATTCCGATCGTCCAGTTCTTTATCGTCATTCGCTTGTCTCCTCTCGGGGCCTCTCGTGTCGTTGTTCTCGGGTCCGGGCAGTCAGGCTGTGCGAAGGGCTCAGCCGAACTTCTGCATGATGCGAACCAGCTTCTCGCCGTACTTCGGGTCGGTGGCATAGCCCGCGCGCTGCAGGCCGTGCGCGGCCTGCGCCGGGTCGGCGGTGGCCAGCACGTTCGCGTAGCGCGGGTTGCGCGTGATGAAGCGCGCGTAGTCGGTGAAGGCCTCCTCGTACGAGGCGTAGGCGCGGAACTTCGCGCGCACCTTCTGCGGCTCGCCGTCGATGTATTCGGTGGTGGTGGTCTCGACCGTGGCGCCCTTCCAGCCCTTGTCGGCCTTGATGCCGAAGAGGTTGAAGCTGGGCGTGCCGTCGTCGGCGCGGATCTCGCGCTTGCCCCAACCCGATTCGAGCGCGGCCTGCGCCAGGATCAGCGGCGCGGGCACGCCGCTGGCGGCGCTGGCCGCCTGTGCCGAAGCGCCCATGCGGTCCACGAACGCATCGACCTGGCCTTGCAGCGAGGCGTTCGCGGCCGGCGAGGGGCCGCTCTTCATTTGATAGACGCCAAGGTCGGCGGCGGTCGACACGCGCGCGCCGGGCGCCGAGCCGATGGGGATGCCCGCGCGCGGGCCGTACGGCAGGCCGGCGGGCGGCTCCAGCGACATCGGCCGTGTGCCGATGCCCTCGTCGGCTTCGGGCGCCGCCGAGGGCAATTGCCGCCGCAGCTGCGCCAGCATCGCCTCGGCCAGCCCCACGCCGCGCCCCGAGAGGTTCTGCGTGAGCTGCTGGTCGAACATCGACAAGTAGACCTTCTGGTCCTGGCTGTCGAGCAGGCCGCTCGAAGGCGTCGCCTCGCGCATGCTCTTGAGCACCATGTTCATGAACAAGGCCTCGAACTGGCGCGAGACCTGCTGCAGCCCCTCTTCGGGCGAGGTGCGCACGGTGCGCCGCAGTGCATCGACGCCCTGCACGTCGAGCGCAAAGCGCTGGTCTAACGCGCCGCTGCGGCTGGCCGCGTCGGTGCCGGTCCACGCGGTATGGGAAGAGATGGTCATCGCAGCGGCCTCAGATGATCTCGAGCTCGGCGCTCAGGGCCCCGGCCGACTTCATGGCCTGCAGGATCGACACCAGGTCCTGCGGGTTCGCGCCCAGGCTGTTCAGCCCCTTGACCACATCGGCCAGCGAGGCGCCGCCGCGCACCATCTGGATCGCGCCGCCGCCCTGGTTGACGGAAATCTGCGAGGTCTGCGCCACCACCGTGCTGCCGCCCGAGAACGCGCCCGGCTGGCTGATCACCGGCTCGGTGTTGATCACCACCGACAGGTTGCCGTGCGCGACGGCGCAGTCTTTCACGCGCACCGCTTGGTTCATCACGACCGAGCCCGTGCGCGCATTCACCACCACACGCGCGCCCGCCTGCGTGGGCGTGACCTCGAGCTCCTGCAGCTGCGCGAGAAAGCCCACGCGCCGCTGCGGCTCGGGCGCCTGCACGCGGATCACGCGCGCGTCCATGGCCTCGGCGGTGCCGGCGCCGAACTGGCGGTTGATGGCGTCCGTGGCGCGCTGTGCGGTGCCGAAGTCGGAGCGGTTCAGCTCAATGGTGAAAGAGCCTTCCGCGCCCACCGGCGCCTCGACCGTGCGCTCCACCAGCGCGCCGGCGGGAATGCGCCCCGAGCTCAGCTGGTTGACCTGCACCTTGCTGCCGTTGGCCGACGCCCCCGCGCCGCCCACCACCATGTTGCCCTGCGCCACGGCATAGGTCGCGCCGTCCACGCCCTTGAGCGGCGTCATCAGCAGCGTGCCGCCGCGCAGGCTCTTGGCATTGCCCATCGACGACACGGTGACGTCGATGTTCTGGCCCGGCCGCGCGAACGATGGCAGCGTGGCCGTCACCATCACGGCCGCCACGTTCTTCAGCTGCATGTTCACGCCCTGCGGGATCGTGATGCCCAGCTGCTGCAGCATGTTGTTCAGGCTCTGCGTGGTGAACGGCGTCTGCATCGTCTGGTCGCCCGTGCCGTCCAGGCCGACCATGAGGCCATAGCCGATGAGCGGGTTGTCGCGCACGCCCTGGATGCTGGCGAGTTCCTTGAGCCGTTCCGCATGCGCGGGCGCGATGAACAGGAGCGCGCACAGCGCCGCGATGCGCCAGCGATTCGAAGAGGGTGAGGCCTGGAGGTGTGTCATCAGAACGGCATCACGTTGAGAAAGATGCGCTGCATCCAGCCCATGTGCTGGGCCTCGTCGATGTAGCCCTTGGCCGAGTACTCGATGCGCGCATCGGCCACCAGCGTCGAGGGCACGGTGTTGTTGCCCGACACGGTGCGCGGGTTCACCACGCCCGAGAAGCGGATGTACTCGGTGCCCTGGTTGATGCCCATCTGCTTCTCGCCGCTCACCAGCAGGTTGCCGTTGGCCATGACGTCGGTCACGGTGACGGTGATCACGCCGTTGAAGGTGTTGTTGGCGTTGGCGCCGCCCTTGGCGTTGAGCGTGTTGGTGCCCGACAGCTTGGTGTCCTGCCCGTCGAGCAGGCCGCCGATGAGCTTGGGAATGGCCGCGAACACGCTGGTCGTGTTGCCCGTGCGGCTGGCATTGGCGCCCGAGTTCTTGGTCGCGTTGACCTTCTCGCTGATGAGGATGGTGAGGATGTCGCCGACGTTGCGCGGGCGGCGGTCTTCGAACAGCGCGTTGGCGCCCGGGCCGTCCTGGAAGATCGCGCCCGGCGCGCGGCGCGCCTGCACCGCCGCGTACTGGTCGGCGCGCGCCGTCATCGGCTGGTGCACCAGCGGCTCGCGCGGCACCTGCGCGCAGCCGGCGGCCAGCGCGGTGGCGAGCAGCAGCGCCGCCGCCCGGCGAAGAAGACGCACCCCCGCCTGCATCACAACTGGGCCAGGCGCTGCAGCATCTGGTCCGAAGTCTGGACCGCCTTGCTGTTGATCTCGTACGAGCGCTGGGTGGCGATCATGTTGACCAGCTCCTCCACCACGTTGACGTTGGAGGCCTCCACATAGCCCTGGCTCAGCGTGCCCGCGCCGTCCACGCCGGGGTTCACCTGGTTGGGCGCGCCCGAGGCGTCGGTCTCGGCATACAGGTTCTCGCCCTTGCTCTGCAGGCCCGTCGGGTTGACGAAGGTCGCAAGCTGCAGCTGGCCGACCTGCACGGTGTTGGTACCGCCCGCCTGCACCACCGACACGATGCCGTCGCGGCCCACGGTGATGCTGGTGGCGTTGGCCGGGATGGTGATGGCCGGCTGCACCGGGAAGCCGCTGGCCGTGACCAGCTGGCCGTCGCGGTCGGTCTGGAACGAACCGTCGCGCGTGTACGAGGTGGTGCCGTCGGGCATCAGCACCTGGAAGAAGCCGCTGCCGCTGATGGCCACGTCGGTCGGCTTGTCGGTCTTGGTGAGGTTGCCCTGCGAGTGGATGCGCTCGGTGGCCACCACGTGCACGCCGGTGCCGACCTGCAGGCCCGAAGGCAGGCGCGTCTGGTCGGAGCTCTGGCCGCCGACCTGGCGCAGGTTCTGGTAGACCAGGTCTTCGAACACGGCGCGGCTGCGCTTGAAGCCGGTGGTGCCGACGTTGGCCAGGTTGTTGGAGACCACGTCGAGCTGCGTCTGCTGCGCGTCCAGGCCGGTCTTGGCGATGTAGAGGGAGCGGATCATTGAAAGGAGTTCCTGGAAGAGGGTCAGCCGTAGGCCAGCAGCTTGTTGGCGGTCTGCGCGTTGATGTCGGCGGTCTGCAGCGACTTCATCTGCATCTCGAAGCTGCGGGCGTTGGCGATCATGGCCACCATGGCATCGACCGGCTGCACGTTGCTGCCCTCGATGGCGCCGGAGATGAGCGTGACGGCCTCGTCGGCCTCGGCCGGCGGCAGGTCGGCGCGCATGCGGAACAGGCCGTCGTCGCCGCGCACGAGGTCGCTCGTCGGCGGATTGACGAGCTTGAGCCGGCCCACTTCGGCGATGCCGGTGAGCGTGGTCGAGGCCGCGTCGCGCGAACCCACGAGGCCGTTCGACGCAATGCTCACGGCCGAACCCGGCGGCACAGTGAGTGCGCCGTTGTCGCCCACCACGGGGCGCCCGCCCATCGTCGTGAGCTGGCCGTCGGCGCCGATCTGCAGGTTGCCGACGCGCGTGTAGGCCTCGCTGCCGTCGGCCGCCTGCACCACCAGCCAGCCCTGGCCGCCCACGGCCACGTCGAGCGCGCGGCCGGTCTGCGTGAGCGGGCCGTGCGTGAAGTCGGCGCCGGGCGTGGTGGCGGCCACGAAGGCGCGCGTGGGCGCTTCTTCGCCGACCACAGGCACGGCGCGGAAGGTCGCGATCTGCGCGCGGAAACCCGGCGTCGAGACGTTCGCCATGTTGTTGGCGACCACGGCCTGCTGCTCCATGGCCTGCTTGGCGCCGCTCATGGCGACATACAGCATTCGATCCACGAAGTGCTCCCGGTCAGCGGATGTTCATGAGCGTCTGCATGACCTGGTCCTGCGTCTTCACGGTCTGCGCGTTGGCCTGGTAGTTGCGCTGCGCGACGATGAGGTTCACCAGCTCGGAGGTCAGGTCGACGTTGGACGACTCCAGCGCGCCCGAGGCCAGCGAGCCGGCCTTGGTGCCTTCGCCCGGCGTGCCGGTGAGCGCGTTGCCCGAGGCCTGCGTCTCGGCCCACACGTTGTTGCCCTTGGGCTCCAGGCCGTTGGGGTTGGCGAACGACGACAGCACGACCTGGCCCAGCAGGCGCGTCTGCTCGTTGGAGAACTTGCCGGTGATGGTGCCGTCGGGGTTGATCGAGAACGCGGTGAGCTCGCCCGATTTGTAGCCGTCCTGGCCCAGCTTGCTCATGCCGTTGGCGCTGCCGAACTGCGTGGTGCCCGTGAGGTCGACCGAGGCGGTGAGCGGCGAGGCGCCGTTGGTGAAGGTGAGCGGCCCGATGTTGAACGCGCCCGAGGCCGGCGCGGTCATGACACCCTTGGCGTCGAAGGTCACGTTGGACAGCGCGGCGCCGCCGTTCAGCGGTGCGCCGTCCGAGGTGCCGTACACGCTCCAGGTGTTGGCCGCCGTCTTCACGAAGTACACGGCCACGTCGTGCGGGTTGCCCAGCGAGTCGTAGATGGGGCCGATGGCGTTCGGGTAGTTGTAGGTGGCCGCGTCGGTGGGGTTGAACGGCGTCTTGGCGGGCACCGTGCTGCGCGCGTCGAGGTTGAACTGCGCGTCGATGTTGGCCGTGGGCTTGGGCGGCATCATGCCGCCCTGCACCTGGATCGGGCCCGGCGTGCCGCCGCTGATGCCGCCGCTGGCGTTGGCACCGTAGCCGGTGAGCTGCAGGCCCTGCGCGTTGACGATGTAGCCGTCCTTGTCGCGCGTGAACTGGCCGTTGCGCGAGTAGAAGACCTCGCCGCTGGGGCTGGCCAGGCGAAAGAAGCCGTCGCCGTTGAGGATGGCCACGTCCAGCGGGCGCGTGCTCGACTGCGTCACGCCCTGCGTGAAGTTCTGCGTCACGCCCGACACCGAGGCGCCCAGGCCCACGCGCGAGCCGGCGTACACGTCCTGGAAGGTGGCGGCGGCCGACTTGTAGCCCACCGTGCCCGAGTTGGCGATGTTGTTGCCGATGACGTCGAGGTTGGCCGCGGCCACGCCGAGTCCGCTGATGCCTTGGGAGAAACTCATGAGGGGGTCCTTGTTCGGTGCGAGGAAGAAGAGTGCGAAGGGCGCGGCCCGCACGGGCCACGCCGAAGACGAAGACGAAAGCTCAGAGGAACAGGCGCACGTCGCCCAGCCCGATGCTGGCGCCCGAGGCCAGCTCCAGCGTGACGCCGCCGGCGCCCTGCTTCACGGCGGCCACCTGCGAGAAGGTGAGCGCGGTGGCCTTCACCGTCGTACCGTTGTTGCTGGCATCGACCGTGAAGCGGTAGGCGCCCGGTGGCACCGCCACGCCCAGGTCGTCCTTGCCGTCCCAGGTGACGGCGTTGACGCCTTCCTTCATGGCGCCCGCGTCGAGCGTGCGGATCACCTTGCCGGTGCTGTCGACGATCTTGATCTCGACGTCGGCGGCGGTGCCCGGCAGCTGCACGGCGAAGGCCTGCGTGGCGGGGTCCTTGCCGTCCTCGGGCTTCTTGGTGGTGAGCACGTCGCCGGGCGACAGCACGTTGTAGCCGATGAGCGAGGTGGCCTGCAGCAGCTGGTTGGCGCCGGTCTGGTTGACGAGGCCGGAGAGCGTGGCGTTGAGCTTCTCGATGCCGCTCACGGTGCTCATCTGCGCGAGCTGCGAGGTGAGCTCGGCGTTCTGCATCGGGTTGAGCGGGTCCTGGTTGTTCAGCTGCGTGACGAGCAGCTTGAGAAAGCGCTGCTCGCTGTCGGCGCTGGACACGTTGTTGTTGCTGTTCGCCGCCGTGGGCGCGTTCAGCCCGCTGATGGACGAGGTGTCGGAGAGGGCCATGGGGTCGGTGTTCTTCCTGCGGGAGGCGCGTGTGCGTGCGTGGGTTACTGGCCGATGGTCAGCGTCTTGACCATCAGCGTCTTGGCGGTGTTGAGCACCTCGACGTTGGCCTGGTAGCTGCGCGAGGCCGAGATCATGTTTGTCATCTCCTCGACCACGTTGACGTTGGGCATCGCCACGTAGCCCTCGGCATTGGCGTGCGGGCTCTTGGGGTCGAACACCAGCTTGGCGGGCGACGGGTCTTCGATGACACCGGCCACCTTGACGCCGCCGATGTCGCGCCGGCCCGAAGCCGCCACCTCGAACACCACCTGCTTGGCGCGGTAGGGCTGGCCGTCGGGGCCGGCCACGCTCTCGGCGTTGGCGAGGTTGCTCGCGGTCACGTTCATGCGCTGCGATTGCGCGGTCATGGCGGAGCCCGCCACGTCGAAGATGTTCATGGCTGTACCGCCGACAGGAGCGACTTGATCTTGGCGTTGATGAGGGTCAGGTTCGACTCGTAGCGCAGCGCGTTGTCGGCGAAGGCCACGCGCTCGACGTCCATCTCGACCGTGTTGCCGTCGAGGCTGGACTGGTGCGGCACGCGGTACAGCAGGTCGTCGCCGGCCGTGGCCTGCGCCTGGCCCGCGAGGTGGCGCGACGAGGTGGTGGCCATCGACACCGACGATGCGGCACGGCCGCGCTCGACGGCCTCGCTCAGGCGCGCGCCGAAGTCGAAGTCGCGCGCCTTGTAGTTCGGCGTGTCGGCATGGGCGATGTTGGCCGCGAGCACCTCCTGGCGCTGGGCCCGGAGATGGAGCGCTTCGCGGTGGAAGCGAAACGCCGCATCCAGCTTGTCGATCATCTTTGTTCCATCTGTTGAGGCGTCGCCAGTGCACGGGGCGCAGCGACCGATGGAAAGCAAGTCTATGCATGCGGCGCGTTGGCAATCGCCCGAACAAAGGGGGGTTTCGCCTGCTGCTCGCACCTTCGCCAGCGGGGTGAATTCATAAGAATCCAGGGGCGCCGGCTGCGGCTTTCCTGCACCGGCGACCTCATTTTTCTGGCCCTCTTCTTTCGCTTTCGATGACCCTCTCGCCGCTTCGCCAACGCCTGCTGCGCACCGCCTGCGCGGTGGGGCTGTCGTGCGCGGTGTCGACCGGCGCGATCGCAGGCGACACGGCAGCGAAGGCCGTCGAAACCTACCTCCAGGTGCAGAGCGCCGGCCTGCCGGGCAAGGTCACGGTCAGCCTCGAAGGACGCGGCACCGAGGCCCTGCCCCCGTGCGAAGCGCCCGAGGTGTTCCTGCCGCCGGGCGTCACGCCGTGGGGCCGCGTCTCGGTGGGCGTGCGTTGCCATGCCGAGCGGCCGTGGACGCGCTTCGTGCAGGCGCGTGTCGCGGTGGAAGGCCGCTACCTGGTGGCGGCGCGCGCCATCGACGCGGGCCGGGCGCTGGGCGCCGGCGACGTGGTCGAGCGCACCGGCGACCTCACGCGGCTGCCGCGCTCGGTGGTCACCAGCACGGCCGAACTGGTCGGCGTGGTGAGCGCCAACCGCGTCGCGCCCGGCGCCCCGATCCGCAAGGAGCTGCTGCGCGGCGTCGCCGTGATCCAGCAGGGCCAGGCCGTGAAGGTGGTGGCGCAGGGGCCGGGCTTTGTCGTCAGCACCGAGGCCAAGGCCCTGAGCGGCGCCGCGGTGGGCGCGGTGGTGCAGGCCAAGACGCTGGACGGCCGGGTGATCCGCGGCGTGGCCGACGAGGAAGGACAGGTCCGGCTGGTGCAGTAGCGGCCGCCGCGTTTGCGCAGGCTTCACTTCATGCACGCCCTTCCTAAAGTTCTTGCACCGGCTGCCGATATACGGGTCAGCCCCTGAGGAATCACCTTGAAAATCGATCCCACCGCCCCTTCGGCCACGCCCCTGCACCGCACGCCCGCACCGGGCGCGCCGGCTCCGTCGACGCCCGCCGAGGCCGTGCAACGCCCGAAGGAAGCGGCGCCCGTTTCCGCGCTCGTCCATGCGATGCCCGCCGCCGTGGGGGGCAGCGATTTCGATGCGGCCCGCGTGGCCGCGATCCGCGAGGACATCCGCGCAGGCCGCTACGAGATCCGCCCCGAGCGCATCGCCGACGGCCTGCTGGCCAGCGTGCGCGAGCTGCTCGCACCGAAGGGCGAGGCATGACGACCTTGCTGGCACAGCTGCGTGCGGAAGCCCGTTGTATCGAGGAATTTCTCGCGGTGCTGGACGAAGAGGCGCAGGCCATGTCGGACAGCGTCTTCGACGCACTGAACGCCATCTCCGGCCGCAAGACCGCGCTGCTGGACCGCATGGCCGAGCTCGATCGCCAGCGCGAATCGCTGCAGGCGGCGCTGGGCTTCGCGCCCGGCCGCGCGGGTGCGGATGCCGCCGCGGCCGCGGGCGGTGCGCCGACGCGCCAGGCCTGGAGCGAACTGCTCGCGCTCGCCGAAGACGCGCGCAACCGCAACCTGCACAACGGCACGCTGGTGTACGCGCACCTCGACTTCACGCAGCAGGCGCTGCACTTCCTGCAGGCCCGCGCCCAACCTTTCTACGGCCCCGACGGCGTGCGCAAGACGCAGGCCGGCGCGGGCAACCGGCTGGCCGCCGGCTGAACAGCAGCCGTGAACGCGCTCGCACGCCTTGCCCCCCGACGCACCGCGATCCTGCGGGTGCTGATGCTGTGGCTCGCGTGCGCCGGCGCCCATGCCTTCGAACTGGCGCCCGCCGTGCGCCCGGACGACGCCATCAACCTGGGCCAGCTGCACCCGGTGCGCGCGGCCGTCGGCGAGACGGCGCGCATCGCCTACTCGGGCGCGGCCATGGCCATTGCGATGTCGGCCGCCTACGTGCCGACGTACCGTCCGGGCGAACAGGCGATCGGCCTGGCCTTCGGCAGCTACCGGGGCTATTCGGCCGCGGCGCTGGGCTTCAAGCGCAGCTCGGACGACGGCGACATGGCCTGGGGCATGGGTGTGTCCAGCACGGGCCGGGACTGGGGCTTCAACGCGGGCATCGGCTGGAAGCTGCCGCGCAGCACGGCCGCCGCCCGCCCCTGAGCCCACGCCATCGCCCCGGGACGCCCTTCACCACCTTCGCATGGATGCCACCGACATGAAGACCTCTCCTGCCACGCCAACGCCCCGCCACGAGAAGGTCGCCCGCCGGGGAGCCCGCGCGTGATGGCCGCGCAGCAGGGCGCGCGCCGCATCGCGATGGTGGGCTGCGACGAGGCGCAGCAGGCCGGCTGGGGCAACCGCCTGCGCCTGATGGGCTGCGATCCCTTGTGCTTCGACGACAGCACGGACTTCCTGCTGGCGATCACCCAGGGCCTGCAGTTCGGCCTGCTGCTGGTGGTGCTGAAGGACGAAGGCGCCTGGCCGATCCTCACGGCGATGTGCCGCGCGCTGCGCATTCCCATTTTTCTGGTGGCACGCGCCTCGCAACGCGACCTGCTGGTCGACGTGCTGTCGGCCGCGGGCGGCGAGACGCAGGGCGCGAGCATCGACTTCGCGGTGCTGCCCGTCGACGAGTTCGAGGTGGAGCTGCGCGTGCGCGAATCGCTGCGGCGCAACCGCACGTTGCTGCAGCCGCACGCCACGGCCGCGTGCTTCGGCGACTACCAGTTCCTGGGCGAGCGCCGCGTGGTGGTGTGCCACGGCACCGAGGTGCGCCTGAAGCCACGCGAGTTCGAACTGGCGCTGCTGCTGTTTCGCAACGCCGGCCGGCTGCTGGAGCGCGACTGGCTGCTGGCCTCGCTGTGGGTGGACGCGCGCATCGAACGCACCAGCCGCACGCTGGACTGCTGCGTGGCCAGCATCCGCCGCAAGCTGTCGCTGCACAAGGGCGGCGAGTTCGTGCTGGTCTCGGTGTATGGACGGGGCTACGAGCTGCGGCACATGGCGCCGGCCGTGTCCGAAGTCGATGAAGCGCCGCTGATCGACACCGCAGACTTCCCGGACACCTCGAACGAGCCCGTGTGGCTCGGCGAAAGCGCGCGGGCCTGAGCATGCGCCCGCGCGACGAAAAAACCGTGACGACCTCCGGCCTCGAGGAACCACCCCGAAGGGCGGGTGCCGAAGCGTCCTCTACCAACGCCAGAAGACCGTCGCCGCCAGTATCCGCGCCTTAGCTGAAGACAGGCTGAAGCCCCGCACAAAACCCTTCTGCTTCCGTACTCAGCCGCCAGTCAGTGAACGCACGTTCAATGGCGGGCACATCGTGAGGGGGAGATTCATTGCAGGACACCATGAGACTACTCGCAGAGGCATCGCTGATTCTTGCCCTGGCCATCGTCCTCGGCGGGTTGGTGCTCGGGCTGCTGGCGGGCCCGCAGGATTCCGACGACTAGTGGGGTGTCCGGGGTCGTGAAGGGTTGGCAGGTCAGTTCGCCCTGAGATAGATCCGCACGTCCGTGCAGATCGACATGCGCCATGTGTGTCGAGGTACCTCTTCTGCCGCGCGGCGGAAGTGCATGACTCCGGCCGATTGCGTCGTCGCACGCATGCCAAATCGCCTCAAAAAGCGCATCATCGTCACTGACGAACCCATGGTGTGGACTGTTCGCGAGGCAGAGCATGACTTGGTTCAAGAAGCTTGTCTGGATCGGCGCGGGACTCGCCGTGGGAGGCGGGCTTGCCCTGTTCGTGCTGGACGAATTGAAGACGTCCCGGCTGCAATCGGCCCTGTGGCGCGACCTGGCCGAGGGCGCCCGCTTCAGCGTCGAAGACGGTGCCAGCGATGCCATCCGCTTTCCCCGGACCGGGCCCTACGACGAGCGGCTGGGCTACCACCAGCTGCCGGGCTACATCGACCGCCTGGCACCGCAGGGCTATGTCGTCACCCGCCAGGCCCGCATGTCGCCGCGGCTGCTCGAACTGCAGGACTACGGGCTCTTCGCGCCCTACCGTGAGAAAAACCAGGCCGGCCTGACCGTGCGCGACTGCCGGGACACGGCGCTGCTGCACACCCGCGTGCCCCAGCGCGCCTACGAGCGCTTCGAGGAGGTGCCGCCGCTGCTGGTGAGCGCCCTGCTGTTCGTCGAGGACCGCCACCTGCTGGACGCGCAGCCGCTGCAGCGCAACCCCGCGATCGATCCGGAACGCTTTGCCAAGGCGACGCTCGAGCAGGCGCTGCGCGCGGTCGGCCTGGGCCAGACGGCGACGGGCGGCAGCACGCTGGCCACCCAGCTCGAGAAGTACCGCCATTCGCCGCAGGGCCGCACCGGCTCGGTCGGCGACAAGCTGCGCCAGATGGCGTCGGCCTCGCTGCGCGCCTACCAGGACGGCGACGACACGCAGGCGCGGCGCCGCCAGATCGTCGTCGACTACCTCGACACCGTGCCGCTGGCCGCACGCCCGGGCATGGGCGAGGTGCACGGGCTGGGCGACGGCCTGTGGGCCTGGTACGGGCGCGACTTCGGTGAAATCAACCGCCTGCTCGCCGACCAGGCGGAAGAGGCGGCAGCGCCCACGGACGAGGCGCTGCGGCAGCAGGCCGAGGCCTTCAAGCAGGCGCTGTCGCTGATGATCGCGCAGCGCCGCCCGTCGCAACACCTGCTCGGCGACGGCGCCGGCCTGACGCGGCTGACCGACAGCTACCTGCGGCTGATGGCCGAGGCCGGCCTGATCTCGCCCACGCTGCGCGACGCGGCGCTGCCGCTGTCCTTGCACCTGCAGCCACCGCTGCCGCCGACGCCCCGGCCCGACTTCGTGCAGCGCAAGGCCGCGACCGCGCTGCGCACCCACATCGGCACGCTGCTCGACGTGCCGCGGGCTTACGACCTGGAGCGCCTCGACCTCGAGGCCGAAACCAGCCTGGACGGCGAAGCACAGGCGCTCGTGGCGCGCGTGCTGGCCGGCCTGCGCACGCCCGCCGCGACGAAGGCGGCGGGGCTGGTGGGCTCCCACATGCTCGACCCGGGCGCCGACCCCAGCCCTCTGATCTACAGCTTCACGCTGTTCGAGCGCAGCGCCGGGAGCAACCTGCTGCGCATCCAGGCCGACAACATCGACCAGCCGTTCGACGTGAACCAGGGCGCGCGGCTGGACCTGGGCTCGACCGCCAAGCTGCGCACCCTGGTGAGCTACCTGGAGCTCGTGGCCGAGCTGCACGCGGGCTGGGTCGACCTGAGCCCAACCCAGCTGTCCGCGCTGGCACCGAACCCTCGCGACCCGCTGGGCACGTGGGCGCGGCAGTACCTCCTGCGCGCCAAGGATCGGCGTCTTGCGCCGATGCTGGAGGCGGCCATGGAGCGCAAGTACTCGGCGAACCCCGGCGAGGCCTTCTTCACCGGCGGCGGCCTGCACCAGTTCGAGAACTTCGAGCGCTCGCGCAACAGCAGTTCGATGACGGTGCGCGAAGGCTTCAAGCATTCGGTCAACCTGGTGTTCATCCGCCTGATGCGCGACCTGGTGCGCCACCGCATGTTCGGCGGCGCGTCGGGCGCCGAGCGCCTGCTGAAGGACCCTGCCGACCCGGGCCGGCGCGAGCTGCTCGCGCGCTTTGCCGACCGCGAAGGCTCGGCCTTCCTCACCCGCTTCCATCGCAAGTACCAGCACCTGCCGGCCGCGGACGCCGAGGCGCTGTTGCTGCGCGGCCTGAGGCCGTCGGCACCGCGCCTGGCGAGCGTGCTCTTCACCATCGAGCCCGAGGCCGACGACGCACGGCTCGACGCGCTCCTGGTGCAACGGCTGGGCCGCGGCGCCGACTCGCCGCGCGCATTGGGGGCGCTGCGCCGCACCTACGCCGGCCTGTCGCTGGCCGATCGCGGGTATGTCGCGCGCGTGCATCCGCTGGAGCTCTGGCTGGTCGGCTACCTGCGGCGTCACCCCGGCGCCTCGCTGACCGAGGTGCTGGACGCAAGCGTGCGCGAACGCCAGGAGGTCTACGCCTGGCTCTTCAAGACGCGCCACAAGAGCGCGCAGGACAGGCGCCTGCGCGAACTGATCGAGCTCGACGCCTTTGCACAGATCCATCGCTCATGGCAGCGCGTGGGTTACCCCTTCGCATCGCTGACGCCGTCTTACGCGAGCGCGATCGGCGCGTCGGGCGACCGGCCGGCCGCCCTGGCAGAGCTGATGGGCATCCTCGCGAACGACGGCGTGCGGCTGCCCACGCAACGGGTCGGCGCCTTGCACTTCGCGCGCGACACGCCCTACGAGACACGGCTGGAGCCGCGCCATGCGAGCGCACAGCAGGTGCTGCCCGCCGAGGTGGCCGCCACGGTGCGCCGCGCCTTGGTCGAGGTGGTGAACGACGGCACCGCGCGGCGGCTGAAGGGCGCGCTGGTGGACGAGAGCGGCCGCGCCCTCGAGATCGGCGGCAAGACCGGCACCGGCGACCATCGCTACGAACAGACCGGCCGCGGCGGACGGGTGATTTCGCAGCGCAAGATCGACCGCTCGGCCACCTTCGTGTTCATGATCGGCGACCGCTACTTCGGCACGATCCTGGCCTACGTGCACGAGCCCCATGCCGCGCGCCATCGGTTCACGAGCGCGCTGCCGACCCAGCTGCTGAAGTCGCTGGGGCCGCAGTTGCTGCCGGTGCTGCAGCGCAGGGGGTGCGGGGGGCCGCAGCGGGCGCCATGAGGCGCATGGGCGGCCCAAAGACAAAGCCCCTGTAGCAGGGCTGCTACAGGGGCTTGAATCTGGAGGAGAGGGAGGGATTCGAACCCTCGGTACTATCGCTAGTACGCCTGATTTCGAGTCAGGTACATTCGACCACTCTGCCACCTCTCCGGTGCTGTCGAGCCTCAGATTATAGCCAGAAAAATCTGACTTTTGACGCCCTGCGCTTCAACCGCGCAAAACTTCGAGGCCGCCGAGGTACGGACGCAACGCTGCCGGCACGTTGATCGAGCCGTCTTCGTTCTGGTGGTTCTCCAGCACGGCGACCAGGGCGCGGCCCACGGCCAGGCCGGAGCCGTTGAGGGTGTGCACCAGCTCGTTCTTGCCCTGGGCGTTCTTGAAACGGGCCTGCAGGCGGCGCGCCTGGAAGGCTTCGCAGTTCGACACCGAGCTGATCTCGCGGTACGTGTTCTGCGCGGGCAGCCACACCTCGAGGTCGTAGGTCTTGGTGGAACCGAAACCCATGTCGCCGGTGCACAGCAGCACCACGCGGTACGGCAGCTCCAGCGCCTGCAGCACGGCTTCGGCGTGGCCGGTCATCTGCTCGAGCGCGTCGTAGCTCTTCTCGGGGTGCACGATCTGCACCATTTCGACCTTGTCGAACTGGTGCTGCCGGATCATGCCGCGCGTGTCGCGCCCGGCGCTGCCGGCTTCCGAGCGGAAGCACGGCGTGTGGGCCGTGAGCTTGATGGGCAGTTGCGCCTCGGGCACGACCTCGTCGCGCACGAAGTTGGTCAGCGGCACTTCGCTGGTCGGGATGAGGTAGAGCGCCGAATGGTCGGGCGCGGGCTCGCCGTCCTGGCCGCCCTTCTTCGCGGCGAACAGGTCGCCTTCGAACTTGGGCAGCTGGCCGGTGCCGCTGAGCGTGGCGGCGTTGACCACGTAGGGCACGTAGCACTCGGTGTAGCCGTGCTGTTCGGTCTGCAGGTCGACCATGAACTGGGCCAGTGCGCGGTGCAGGCGTGCGATCGGGCCCTTCATGACGGTGAAGCGCGAACCCGAGAGCTTGGCGCCCATCTCAAAATCGAGCCCCAGCGGCGCGCCGAGGTCGACGTGGTCCTTGGGCGCGAAGGCCAGCGGCGTGGCGTTGGCGCCGGCGCCGCCCTGGGGCGCCCAGCGGCGCATCTCGACGTTGCCGGCTTCGTCTTCACCGAGCGGCACGCTGGCGTGCGGCAGGTTGGGCACGGCCAGCAGCAGCGCGTGCAGTTCGGGCTGGATTTCCTCGAGGCGCTTGGACTGCGATTCCTGCTCAGCCTTGAGCGCGTTGACCTCGGCCATGAGCGCGTCGACCGACTCGCCCTTGGCCTTGAGCGGGCCGATCTGCTTGTTCAGCGTGTTGCGGCGCGCCTGGATTTCCTCGGTGCGGGTCTGCAGCGTCTTGCGCTCGGCCTCGAGCGCGGTGAACGCCGAGACGTCGAGGTAGGGCTGGTTCTTCTTGCGTTTTTCGAGGCCGGCCACAGCGGAGGCCAGGTCTTTGCGGAGCAGGGTGATGTCGAGCATGGGGAGATTTTAGGTGGGCGCCCGGTCGCGCCCGCCCTCCCCGCTTGCAAACCTCAGGCGACTCAGGCGACCGTGGCCGGATCGACGTTCGCCCCGCAGATGATCAGGCACACCTTCTCGCCCTCGCGCGGCACGTAGGCGCCGGTCTGCAGCGCCGCCAACGGCAGCGCGGCGGCCGGCTCCACGGCGAGCTTCAGCTCCTTCCAGAGCCACTGCTGGGCGGCGCGGATGGCGTCGTCGGACAGCAGCAGCGCGTCACGCACCTGCTGCTGCGTGATCTCCCAGGCGATGGCGCCGATGCGGCGCGCGCCGAGCGAATCGGCCGCGATGCCGCCGACGTCCACATCGACCGGTTCGCCCGCCTCGCGAGCGCGGAACAGCGTCGGGGCCTTTTCGGGCTCGAGCGCCACCACGCGGGCGCGCTGCTCGAACCAGCCGGCCAGGCCGCCGATCAGGCCGCCGCCGCCCACGCTCACGAGCACGGCGTCGGGCAGGCCGCCCTGCGCCTCGATCTCGCGGCCGAGCGTGCCGGCGCCGGCCACCACTTCGGGCTGGTCGTAGGCGTGGGTGAGCAAGGCACCCGTTTCCTTCTGGCGCGCCAGGCAGGCGGCCAGCGCGTCGGGGTACAGCTCGCCGACCACGACCACTTCGGCGCCCAGCGCCCGCAGGCGCGCGCGCTTGGCTTCGGGCGACACGCCCGGCAGGAACACCTGGCAAGGCACGCCCAGCGCCTTGGCGGCGGCCGCCGTGGCGATGCCGGCGTTGCCGCCCGAGGCCACGATCACGCCCGCGGCGGGGATGTCGTTGGCCAGCAGGCGGTTCATCATGCCGCGGGCCTTGAAGCTGCCGCTGACCTGCATGTGCTCCAGCTTGAGCCAGACTTCGGCGCCGGGCGCGGCCACGCCCAGGGCGGCGGCCGGCAGCTTCCACAGCGGCGTTTCACGCAGGAAATGGCCGGCGCGTTCGCCCAGCCTGCGGGAGGCGCTCTCGATGTCGGAGCGCCAATCGGTGTTTTTCATGATGTTCAGGAGATGTGCCCAGGGGGCGGGATGTCGTCGAGCTTGAGGCCCTTGGGAAGCGGAAACTTGATGGTTTCCTCGATGCCGTCCATCTTGCGCACCGACACGGCGCCGAAGGCGCGCACGCGCTCGATCACCTCGTGCACCAGCACCTCGGGCGCCGAGGCGCCGGCGGTGAGGCCGATGCGCGACTTGCCCTCGAACCATTCGGGCTTGAGCTCGTCGGCCGAATCGACCATGTAGCTCTCGGTGCCCAGGCGCTGCGCCAGCTCGCGCAGGCGGTTGCTGTTGGAGCTGGTGGGGCTGCCGACCACGATCACGAGGTCGACCTGCGGGCTCATGATCTTCACCGCGTCCTGGCGGTTCTGGGTGGCGTAGCAGATGTCCTGCTGCTTGGGCTCGCGCACGTTCGGGAAGCGCGCGCGCACGGCGGCGGCGATCTCGGCGGCATCGTCCACGCTGAGCGTGGTCTGCGTGACGACGGCGAGCTTCTCGGTCTGCAGGGGCGACGCATTGGCCACGTCGGCCACGTCTTCCACGAGGTGGATGCCGCTCGACAGCTGCCCCATCGTGCCCTCGACCTCGGGGTGCCCCTTGTGGCCGATCATGATGAATTCGTAGCCCTCTTTGGCGAGCTTGGCCACCTCGACGTGCACCTTGGTCACGAGCGGGCAGGTGGCGTCGAAGATCGAGAAGCCGCGGTCGCGCGCCTCCTGCTCCACGGCCTTGCTCACGCCGTGCGCGCTGAACACCAGCGTGGAGCCGGGCGGCACGTCGGAGAGCTCTTCGATGAAGATCGCGCCCTTGGCCTTGAGCTCGTTCACCACGTAGGTGTTGTGCACGATCTCGTGGCGCACGTAGATCGGCGCGCCGAACTTGGCGAGGGCGCGCTCGACGATCTCGATGGCGCGGTCCACGCCGGCGCAGAAGCCGCGCGGCTCGGCCAACAGGACTTCTTCGATGTTCGGGTTCATAGCACGCCGATCAGCTTCACTTCGAAGGTGACCGGTTGCCCCGCGAGCGGGTGGTTGAAATCGAAGCGCACGCCGGTCTCGTTCGACTCGACGACCGCGCCCGCGTAGCTGCCCGCGCCATCGGGCGTGGGGAACTGCACCACGTCGCCGACGGCGTACTGCTCGTCGGGGTCGCCCATCTGGGCCAGCAGCTTGCGCGCCACCCACTGCTGCATGTCGGGGTTGCGTTCGCCGAAGGCCTCGCCGGCGGGCAGCTCGAAGGTGGCGTGCGCGCCCTCTTCCATGCCCATCAGGCGCTGCTCCATGGCCGGCGAGAGCTCGCCGGTGCCCAGCGACAGCGTGGCGGGCTTGTCGGCGAAGGTGTTGATGATGTCGCCCGCCGGACCGGCCAGCCGGTAGTGCAGGGTCAGGAAGGAGCCGGAAGTCACAACTTGGGACATGGGTGCAGCGAAGGTGGGCAAAGACGAGGGAGGTGTCCCGATAAACTGGCCCTCATTTTAAGGATCGGGGCAACACCTCGCCCCGGCCCAGGTTTCAGAAGGGTTTCATGGCATTCAAGGATCTCCCTCTCGACGCCCGGCCGCGCGAAAAGCTCATCGCGCGGGGCGCCGCCGCGCTGGCCGACGCCGAGCTGCTGGCGTTGCTGCTGCGCACCGGCGTGGCCGGCAAGAACGTGCTCCAGCTGGCCCAGCAACTGCTCGAGCGCTTCGGCGGGCTGTCGGGGCTGCTGCACACCGCGCCCGATGACCTCAAGGCGGTCAAGGGCATGGGCGGCAGCGCCAAGCGCTCCGAACTCACGGCGGTGCTCGAGCTGGCGCGCCGCGCCATGGGCGAGCGCCTGAAGGAGCGCACGGTGTTCGACTCGCCCGAGGCGGTCAAGCAGTACCTGCAAATGCACATCGGCTCGCGCCCGCACGAGGTGTTCGCGGTGCTCTTCCTCGACGTGCAGCACCGCCTGCTCACGCTCGAGGAGCTGTTTCGCGGCACGCTCACGCAGACCAGCGTCTACCCGCGCGAGGTCGTCACCCGCGCCCTGCACCACCAGGCCGCGGCCGTGGTGCTGGCCCACAACCACCCCAGCGGCAGCATCGAGCCCTCGCGCGCCGACGAATCGCTCACGCAGACGCTGCGCGCCGCGCTGGCGCTGGTCGACGTGCGCGTGCTCGACCACGTCATCGTGAGCCCGGGCCAGAGCTTCTCGATGGCGGAACGGGGGCTGCTCTGATGGCGTCGTCTTCTTCGCGTCCCCCGGCCCTGAAGAACCTGGCCGACCTCAAGCAGGTGCAGCGCGTGCTCGCCGAAACCCGCGAGCGCGAGGCCGCCGAGGCCGCCGCGCGCGCCGCGGCCGAGCGCAAGCGCGCCGCCGAGAAAGACCTGTTCACGCGCGCCATCGGTGCCACCGAACCGCTGCGCCGCAAGGCCGCCGTGGCGCTCGCACCCGAGCCGCCCGCGCCCATTCCGTTCCAGCACCAGCTCGACGAGCAGCGCGTGCTGCGCGAGTCGCTGTCCGACGAGTTCGACGTGACCACGCTGCTCGACGTCGACGACGCCATGAGCTTTCGCCGTCCCGGCATCGGCACCGACATCACGGCGCGGCTGCGCAAGGGCGACTGGGCGATCCAGGGGCAGGTCGACCTGCACGGCCTGCGCAGCGATGAGGCGCGCGAGGCGCTCGGCGGCTTCATCCGCAATGCCCACAAGCAGGGGCTGCGCTGCGTGCGCGTGGTGCACGGCAAGGGCCTGGGCTCGCCCGGCAAGCAGCCGGTGCTCAAGACCAAGACGCAGCGCTGGCTGATCCAGAAGAACGAGGTGATCGCCTTCGTGCAGGCCAAGCCGGCCGAAGGCGGGGCCGGGGCGCTGGTGGTGCTGCTGGCGCCCGTGCGGCGCTGACAGGGCACCGCACGGTGCCCTGCCCTTCTTACTTGCTCAGATCGACCTTGTAGACCGAGCGGCCCTTGCCGCTGCCGTCATCCGCGGTCAGCAGCGAGATGTTCGCGAGCCCCGCATCGGTCGCAGCACTCAGTTGCCCCTGCCCCGACGTGATCGTCACGTTGCCCGCGGTCGTCACCTTGGTGAAGCGCCAGCTGCGCGCCGCGCCGTCGGCCGCGCGCGTGATCGTCTTCTTCGCCTTGATGTACGCGATCAGCACGTCGCGGTTCGCATCGGGCGAGGCGTAGATCGTTGCGCGCCCGTCCAGCGCCGGAATGAAGCTCGCACCGCTGGTCGCGCGGTAGTTGTTCGTCGCAATGACGAACTCCTTCGCCGGGTCGATGGGCGCGCCCAGGTACATGAGGTTCCTGATGCGGCTGCCCACGGCCTGCGTCACGTCGATCTCGTACTGCATGTCGGGCGTGGTGAACATGTCGAAGTTGTAGCCCGGGAAGGGGCTGATCAGCGACTGGTCGGTCGTGAGCGCCGGGTCGATCCTGTTGAAGCGCTTGGCCGCGGCTTCGAGCCAGCCCTTGATCTCGGCACCCGTCACCTTCACCGCGTACACCGTGTTCGGGTACAGGTACAGGTCGGCCGCGCTGAAGATCGCCAGGTTGCCCACGGCTACGTCGGTGTAGTCGCGCCCGCCTTCGAAGCCCGACTTGAAGGGTGCGCTCACCGACAGCACCGGCAGGCCCGCGTACTGCGGCAGGCTGGCCTGGATGTAGGTCTTCACATAGTCGGCCTGGGCCTGGTTCACGATCTGGATCGCGCCCGGGTCGCCCACGTCGGCAAAGAAGGTGTTCATGCGGAAGTCGGTGGTGCCGATCGGCGTCTTCACGTAGTCGATCGCGGCCTGGTGCTGCGTGTCGACCAGCGGCGCCACGCTCGGGTCGGCGTCGACATACACGGCCTTGCCCGCGCCGTCCTTGCCGGTTTGCGTGGAGCGCGCCTCGACCAGCGTCTTGCTCTTGTCCACGCCCCAGGCCTTGCCGTCCCACACAAGCTCGAGCTTCACGAGGCCCAGCGCCTTGCCCCACGAGCTGGGCATCACGGCCGGCACGCCGTTGACGGTGCCGGCGGCGTTGTCGACACCCGCCTGCGTGTAGCCGGGCTTGGCGCCGCGGTCGGGGAACAGGCCGTGCTGGTGGCCCATCATCAGCACGTCGATGCCGGGCACCTTCGACAGGTACAGGCCCGGGCTTTCCATCGTCGGCGAGTACGGCGAGGCGTCGAGGCCGCCGTGCTGCAGCGCGACGACGATGTCGGCGCCCTTCTCGCGCAGCTCGGGCACGTAGCGCTTGGCGGCTTCGACCGCGCCTTCGGTGCGCAGCTTGCCTTCGAGAAAGCGCTTGTCCCAGTTCATGATGCCGGGCGTGGTGAAGCCGATCACGCCGACCTTCACCGGCACCGTCACGCTCTTGCCGTCCGGCGCAGTGGCCGTAAACTGCTTGGTGACGATGGTGTAGGGCGCGACGAGCGGCTTGCCGCTCTTGAGGCTGTGCACGTTGGCCACCACCATCGGGAAGCTCGGGCCCGCGCACTTCTTGCTGCCGTCCACGCCCTCGACATCGAGGCCGCCGCCGAGCACCTGGTTGAGGAAGTCCAGGCCGTAGTTGAACTCGTGGTTGCCCAGCGTGCCGGCGTCGTAGCCGGTGGCGTTCATCACCTTGTACATCGACAGCGGCTGCGTGCACGGGATGCGGCTGACCAGCGCTTCGTAGTCGGCCAGCGCGGTGCCCTGGATGGTGTCGCCGTTGTCGAACAGCATCGTGTTCGCGAACTCCTTGCGCGCGGCGCTGATGAGCGTCGCGGTGCGCTCGTAGCCGTACGACTTGTCTTCGGCGAGCTTGAAGTAGTCGTAGCTGCGCACGTTGAAGTGCAGGTCGGTCGTTTCGAGCAGCGCGACCGTGGTGCGCGTGCCGGCGGCCACAGGCGCCGGGGCGGGTGCGGGCGCAGGGGGCGGAACGATCGGGGGGAACGTGGTGCCGCCTCCGTTGCCACCGCCACAGGCGGTGAGCACGGCGGCCAGGACGGCGGCACAGGTGGACATGGGGGCGAGGCGCGCCAGCGACGCGGCCACTGCGTTGTTCATCGAGAGGTCTCCCTGCGGATATGAGGAAGGACCAGTCTCCGAAAGCCGGGTGACAGACCGGTGAATCCGGGCCTGCCGTGCAGCGCCGTTGCGACAGCCGTTACACCAGGCTCAGGCCAGGTGATTCTTTAGTGGTACCGCCGCATCCGCCACCGCTTCGGGCGCGGGGCTGCGGCCCGCTTCGAGCAGCTTGCGGCTCATCATGTGATCGACCGGCGCGTTCACCGATTCGACGCACACGAGCTGGCCGTCGACGTAGTGGAACAGCGAGAACGCCTCGGGCTTCGGCCCCGCGCGGCGCACGCTCACCAGGCCCGGCGTGCCTTCGGCAGGCATGAGGCCCGCCATCTGCAGGCGCAGGCCGCCCTGGTCGGACCAGAACCACGCGACCGCGTCGTGATCGCGCGCGGCGCCGGTCAGCGTGGCCACCGCCGTGCGCGCCTGGTCGTTCGCGTTTTGCACCGATTCGAGCCGCAGCGCGCGGCCCGCGCGGCGGTCGGGGAAGCGCGTGCAATCGCCCACCGCGAGCACGTCGGCGGCGCTGGTCTGCATGTGGCCGTCGACCACGATGCCGTCGGCGCACTCGAGGCCCGCGGCCTGCGCAAGCGCGGTCTCGGGCACCGCGCCGATGCCCAGCAGCAGCAGGTCGATCGGCTGCTTCACGCCGTTGACTTCGACCGACACGAGCCGGTCGCCCACGACCTCGAAGGCGCCGGTCTGCGCGCCCAGCACGATGTCGATGCCGGCCGCGCGGTGCGTGGCCAGCACGTGCGCCGACAGCTCGGGCGACACGGCGCGGCCCAAAAGGCGCGGCGCGCATTCGATCACCTGCACGCGCTTGCCCAGTGCCTGTGCGGTGGCTGCCACTTCGAGGCCGATGAAGCCGCCGCCCAGCACCGTGACCTGCTGCGCATCCGCCAGCCGCGTGCGCAGGCGATGCGCCTCGTCGGCGGCGCGCAGGCTCGCCACGTTCTCCAGGCCTTGCGGCAGGCCGGGCATCTGGCGCGCGCGCGTGCCGGTGGCCAGCACCAGGCGCTCCCACGGCAGCACCGCGCCCGAGCGCAGCATGACGGTGTGCGCCTCGCGGTCGATGGCCACGGCCGCGTCGCCCAGGTGCAGCGTGATGCCCGCTTCGCGGTACCAGTCGGCGGCCTTGTGCGGCTGCGTGGTTTCGTCGGCGCTCTTGAGGAAGGCCTTCGACAGCGGCGGACGGTGATAAGGCTCGCAGGCCTCTTCGCAGACCAGGTGCACGCGCGCGCCCTGCCCGGCTTCCGCCAGGCCCGCGCAGAGCTGGGCCGCGGCGTGGCCGCCGCCGATGATGACGATGGAATTCATGGAGAACAGTCTTTCGGGAATCGTTGTCGGGTCACTCGCCGCGGTTGCGCATCCAGTCGGCGGTCTTGAAGAAGGAGTCTCTGAGGCGTGCGCGCAGGTCTTCGGGCACGCCGGTCTCGCCCATCGCCTGGTCCATGCAGGCCAGCCACTGGTCGCGTTCCTTGATGCCGATGGTGTGGCCGCCGATGGCCTGCGGCAGGTGCCGCGCGCGCAGCATGGGGTGGCCGAAGCGGTCGGTGTAGTGGGCGGGCCCGCCGAGCCAGCCGCACAGGAACCAGAACAGGCGCTGGCGCGCGTTGTCCAGGTCGGTGCCGTGCACGGCGCGCAGTTGCGCGTAGGCCGGCTCGAGGTCCATCAGGTCGTAGAAGCGCTCGACCAGCGCCTCCACCTTCGGCTCGCCGCCGATCCACTCGAAGGGCGTGCCGGCGGGCGGTTTGTCTTGAATCTGCATGAAAGCGAGTATCCCTTCGAGGGCACTCTAGAGTTGGATCAGATCGGGAATGCCCACATCGGTGCTCACGTCGGCCGTGTAGTCCACGCCCTCGACGGCGAAGCCGAACAGGCGCAGGAACTCGGTCTTGTAGCCCGCGAAATCGGTCAGCTCGTTGAGGTTGGCGTCGGTGACCTGCGGCCACAGTTCCTGCACGCGCGCCTGCACCTGCGGCGCCAGTTCCTTGTAGTCGGCGCGCAGGCGACCTTCGTCGTCCAGGTGCGGCGTGGCGCCGTACAGGCTGTCGGCGTACAGGCTGTGCACCTGCTCGATGCAGCCCTCGTGCGTGCCTTCGGCCTTCATCACCTTGAACAGCAGCGACAGGTACAGCGGCATCATCGGAATGGCCGAGCTGGCCTGCGTGACCACCGCCTTCAGCACCGACACGCGCGCGTCGCCGCCCTTGGCCGCCAGCTGCGCGCGGATGTCCAGCACCTTCTCGTCAAGATCCTTCTTGGCGGCGCCGATGGAGCCGTTCCAGTAGATGTCGTGCGTGATCTGCTCGCCCAGGTAGGTGAAGGCCGTGGTCTTGGCGCCGTCGGCCAGCACGCCGGCCTGCTGCAGCGCGTCGATCCACATCTGCCAGTCTTCGCCGCCCATGACGGCAACGGTGTTGTCGATCTCTTCCTGCGTGGCGGGCTCGAGCACCGACTCCTTCACGGTCCCGCTGTCGGTGTCCAGGCCGCGCAGCGTCACGGCCTTGCCGATGGGCTTGAGCACGGAGTTGAAGACCTGGCCGGTCTTCGGGTGCGTGCGGCGCGGCGCGGCCAGGCTGTAGACCACGAGGTCGACCTGGCCGAGGTCGGCGCGGATGGTCTCGATGGCCTGCTGCTTCACCGCGTCGGAAAAGCCGTCGCCGTTGATCGTCTTGGCGTAGCGCCCCTCGGCCGTGGCGGCGCGGTGGAAGGCGGCGGTGTTGTACCAGCCGGGCGAGCCGGGCTTGGTTGCGCTGCCCGCGCGCTCGAAGCACACGCCCAGCGTGTCGGCGCCGCAGCCGAAGGCCGCGGTGATGCGCGCGGCCAGGCCGTAGCCGGTGGACGCGCCGATCACCAGCACGCGCTTGGCGCCGCCCGCGATGGGGGGCCTGGCTTTGACGTAGTCGATCTGTTGCCGGACATTGGCTTCGCAGCCCACGGGGTGGGTGGTGACGCAGACGAAGCCGCGCACGCGGGGTTGGATGATCATGAAAAGCTCGCTCGGTAAGACATTCGGGGGACGGCGGCGGGGCACGTCGCGGCGTCGCGAATTTAACCCAGCCGGCAACAGGCCGATTCATCAGCCCCATATGCATATGTCGATTGACGATTTAATAATCTTGGGTTTTATTGATATGGTTCCGGCCTGAATTTCACTCTGGAGAGAGGACGATCCCCACCATGCGCCACACCCTGCTTGCCGCGGCCCTTGCCGCTTCCGCCCTGCTGACCGGCGTTGCCGCCCATGCGGACCAGCTCGCCGACATCAAGAAGAAGGGCGAACTCGTGGTCGGCGTGCTCGGCACCGACGAGCCCGCCACCTTCATCGATCCGAAGACGCGCCAGATCGTCGGCTACGAGGTCGACCTGGTGAACGCCATCGCCAAGAAGATCGGCGTGAAGCCGGTGCTCAAGCAGATCGCCGTGGCCGCGCGCATTCCCGAGCTGCAGCAGGGCCACGTGGACCTGGTGGCCGCCGGCCTCACGCACAACAAGGAACGCGAGGCGCAGATCGACTTCTCGCTCACCACCTTCGTCACCGGCCAGAAGGCCATCGTGAAGAAGGCCAGCGGCATCACCGACGTGCCGCAGCTCGGCGGCAAGAAGGTGCTGACCATCCGCGGCGGCACGCAGGAACCCAACATCCGCAAGGCCGTGCCCACCGCCGAGGTCGTGACCTTCGACACCAGCCAGCAGGCCTTCCAGGCGCTGCAGCAGGGCAAGGGCGTCGGCTACGTGGACGACGAGGCCGCGCTGCTGCGCAGCTACGCCAAGCTGGGCCCGCAGAAGGCGCAGTACGTGGTGCTCAAGCAGAACCTGAGCACCGAGTCGCTGGCCATCGGCATCAAGAAGGGCGAGAGCGGCCTGAAGACCGTGGTGGACGACACGCTGCGTGAACTCGAGAAGTCGGGTGAAGCGCAGAAGATCTTCCTCAAGTGGTACGGCCCGAACACGGCGTCGGGCTTCCAGACGCGCGACTTCAAGCTCGAGACCGACAAGATCGACTGAGCCCCGCGCTCGGCACACCAGGGGCGGGCCGCCATGCGACCCGCCCTTCGCTTTTGAGCGGCACGGCGCGCATGCGTACCATGTGCGCCCCGGCGCCTTTCGCCGTGCCTTCCGTTTCCCATGCCCCTGTTCGACTATTCGCTGCTGCTGACCGGCCAGTACCACGACATGCTGGTCGCGGGCCTGTGGCTGTCGCTGCAGCTGCTCGCGGTCTCGCTCGTCTTCGCGCTGCCGCTGGCGCTGGTGGTGGCGCTGCTGCGGCTCTCGCCGCTGGCGCCGCTGCGCTGGCTCGGCTTTGCGTACGTGGAATCGATCCGCAACATCCCGCTGCTGGCCCACATGCTGTTCTGGTATTTCGGCGCGCCCGAGCTGCTGCCCGAGGGCCTGAAGACCTGGCTCTATGAAGGCCACATCGAGGCCTACAGCGCGATCGTGGCGCTGTCGCTGTACACGGCGGCCTTCATGGCCGAGGACATCCGCAGCGGCATCCGCTCGATCCCGGCGGTGCAGTTCGAGGCCGGCCGCGCGCTGGGCTTCAGCTTCCTGGCCACCATGCGCCGCGTGGTGCTGCCGCAGGCGCTGCGCGTGACCGTGCCGCCGCTCATCTCGCAGACGCTGAGCCTGTGGAAGAACACCTCGATCGCCACGGTGATCGGCGTGGCCGAACTGATGTACCAGGCCGGGCAGGTCGAGAGCGCGACCTTCCGCAGCTTCGAGTCGTTCGCGTTCGCGAGTGCGGCGTACCTGACTGTGTCGCTGGCCATCACCGGGCTGGCGACCTGGTACCACCACCGGTTCCCGGTGCGGACCATCTGAAGGCGCGGTCGTCATGTTGGAAATCATCAACGACTACTGGGTCTACTTCCTCATCGGCCAGTACCCGAACGGCCCGCTCGGCGGCCTGGTGCTCACGCTGCTGCTGGCCTCGTGCGGGCTGGTGCTCGCGCTGCCACTGGGCATCGTGCTCGGCCTGGCGCGCGTGAGCCCGTGGCGCTGCGTGCGCTGGCCCGTCACAGCGCTGGTGTTCGTGGTGCGCGGCCTGCCGCTGCTGATGGTGATCTTCTGGGCCTACTTCTTCCTGCCCAGCGTCACGGGCGTGAAGACCGACCAGTTCACCACCATGCTGATCGCGCTCGTGATCTTCGATGCCGCCTACCTCGCCGAGATCGTGCGCGCCGGCATCCAGGGCCTGCCGCGCGGGCAGATGGAAACCGCGCGCGCGCTCGGCCTGAGCTACTTCGGCGCGATGCGCCTCGTGGTGCTGCCGCAGGCGCTGCGCAGCATGCTGCCCTCGCTGGTGAACCAGTTCGTCTCGACCATCAAGGAGACCTCGCTGGGCTACATCATCGGGCTGGCCGAGGTGTCGTTCATCGCCACGCAGATCAACACGCAGGTGTTCACCAAGCCGGCGCAGATCTACCTGATCCTGGGCCTGACCTACTTCATCCTGTGCTTCGGCCTCTCGCGCTTCGCCTACTGGCTGGAGCGCCGGCTCGCGCGCCGCGGCCTTCCCGCCGTCACCCTCAAGGTGCCCGCATGATCGAACTCCAACAAGTCAACAAGTGGTACGGCAGCTACCACGCGCTGGTCGACGTGACCGAGACCATCCACAAGGGCGAGGTGGTCGTGGTGTGCGGGCCCTCGGGCTCGGGCAAGTCGACGCTGATCCGCACCTTCAACCGGCTGGAGCCGATCCAGTCGGGCCGCATCACGCTTGACGGGCAGGACATCCACGCGCCCGGCCTGGACGTGAACGCGTTCCGCTCGCGCATCGGCTTCGTGTTCCAGCAGTTCAACCTGTTCCCGCACCTGAGCGTGCTGCAGAACTGCACCATGGCGCCGATGCAGCTGCACGGCCTGTCGCGCAAGGAGGCCGACGCGCAGGCGATGGCGCTGCTGGAGCGCGTGGGCCTCGCGAACAAAGCCAATGCGTGGCCCGGCGAGCTGTCGGGCGGCCAGCAGCAGCGCGTGGCCATTGCGCGCGCGCTCGCCATGAAGCCCCCGCTGATGCTGTTCGACGAACCCACCAGCGCGCTCGACCCCGAGATGGTCGGCGAGGTGCTGCTGGTGATGCGCGACCTCACGCGCGACGGCATGACCATGGTGTGCGTCACGCACGAGATGGGCTTCGCGCGCGAGGTGGCCGACCGCGTGCTCTTCATGGACCAGGGCCAGGTGCTCGAACGCGCCACGCCCGACGATTTCTTCAACCGCCCGCAGCACCCGCGTGCGCAGCAGTTCCTGTCCGACATCCGTTCGCCTTTTTCGAGAGACGCATGACCGACTCCTCCCTCCCCCTCATCGACGTCGCCCCGCTGGTGGCCGGCACGCCCGAACGCGACCGCGTGGCAGCGCAGATCGGCGACGCCTGCCGCGCGCACGGCTTCTTCTACGTCACGGGCCACGGCGTCGACGTCGCGCTGGTCCAGCGGCTCGAAGACCTGAGCCACCAGTTCTTCGACCTGCCCGAGGAAACCAAGATGCAATGGCGCATGGCCCTGGGCGGCCGGGCCTGGCGCGGCTTCTTTCCGCGCGGCGGCGAGCTGACCTCGGGCCGCCCCGACTGGAAGGAAGGCCTGTACCTGGGCACCGAACTTCCCGCCGACCACCCGCTGGTGCAGGCGAAGACGCCGGTGCATGGGCCGAATCTCTTTCCCGACGTGCCGGACTTTCGCGAGACCATCCTCGCGTACATGGACGCCGTCACGCAGCTGGGCCACCGGCTCATGGAAGGCATCGCGCTGAGCCTCGGCCTGCCCGCTTCCTATTTCGCTGAACGCTACACGGGCGACCCGCTGATCCTGTTCCGCCTCTTCAACTACCCCACGCAGGCCGTGCCCGAGGGGCTGGACGTGCAATGGGGCGTGGGCGAGCACACCGACTACGGCCTGCTCACGATCCTGCACCAGGACACCGTGGGCGGCCTCGCGGTGCACACGCCGGGCGGCTGGATCGACGCCCCGCCGGTGCCCGGCGCCTTCGTCTGCAACATCGGCGACATGCTCGACCGCATGACCGGCGGGCTCTACAAGTCGACGCCGCACCGCGTGAAGCGCAACACCTCGGGCCGCGACCGGCTGTCGTTCCCGCTGTTCTTCGACCCGAACTTCGAGGCCCGCGTGCAGCGCATCGAAGGCCTGGCCGGCGCCGACGCGCTGGACGACAGCGCCGAGCGCTGGGACCGCGCCAACGTGCACGCCTTCAGTGGCCGCTACGGCGACTACCTGCTGGCCAAGGTGTCGAAGGTGTTCCCGCAGCTGCGCGACGAAGTGCTCTGAACTGAACCCGGGCCCTGACCTCGTCAGGGAAACCAGCGCGGCACGTGCGGCATCGCGTCGTGCAGCGAATCGAGCACATGAAAGGCCTGCGCGACGATCGCCTCGGGCGGGTGCTTGAGGTCGGGCACCACCACCACGCGCATGCCGGCGGCGAGCGCGGCCTTGGCGCCGTTCTCGCTGTCTTCGAAGGCGACGCAATCGGCCGGGTCCACACCCAGGCGCTCGGCCGCGAGGCGGTACAGCGCCGGGTCGGGCTTGGCGCGCGCCACCTCGTCGCCGCCCGCGAAGGCCTCGAAGTGGTGAAGCACGTCGAGGCTGCCCAGGCAGGCCGCGATCTGGCCGCGCGTGGACGACGAGGCGACCGCGCAGCGCGTGCCCCGTCCGCGCAAGGCGGCGAGCAACTCGGCCGCGCCGGGCTTGATGGGAAAGAGCGGCCGGGCGTCGCCGTCGGCGCGTTCCAGCTGCAGCGCGGCGGTCACCTGCGTCGCCGCGTGCTGGTAGGCGGCAGGGCCGCCGAGCAGCGCCGCGAGGATCTGCTTCGATTCGCTCATGGCCAGCCCCACGCATTGCAGGTACTGGGCGTGCGAAAGCTCGACATCGAGCGTACGGGCCGCGGCGATCCAGGCGGCCATGATGGGGCGCTCCGAATCGATCAGCAGCCCATCCATGTCAAAAATGGCGGCGGTGAACATCGAGGCGAATCCTAAGCGAGTGGTGCGGCGGCCATGAAAAAAGGGGCCATCGGCCCCTTGTTTCGAGAAACGGCAATGCTGCCGGTCAGTCCCGCGCCAGCGCCCGGTTCAGCCCCAGCGCCGCCAGCGTGCCGAGCGCGCCCGACAGCAGGTAGATGCTCACGAAGGCCAGGCCGAAGTGCGCCGACAGGCCCAAGGCGACCAGCGGGGCAAAGGCCGCGCCGATGAGCCAGGCCAGGTCGGCCGTGAGGGCCGCGCCCACGTAGCGGTACTTGGGCGCGAAGTTGGAGGTCACGGCGCCAGCTGCCTGGCCGTACGACAGGCCCAGCAGCGCAAAGCCCAGCACGATGAAGATGTCCTGGCCGATGCGTCCGCCGTCGAGCAGCGTGGGCGCGAAGCCGCTGAACACGGCGATCATGGCGGCCAGGCCGCCGAGCGTGAAGCGACGGCCGATGCGGTCGGCGATCAGGCCCGAGGCCACGATGCCGATGGCGCCGAACACCGCGCCGACCATCTGCACGATCAGGAACTCGGTGATCGACTGGTCGGAATACAGCGAAATCCACGACAGCGGGAACACCGTGATCAGGTGGAACAGCGCGTAGCTGGCCAGCGCGGCGAACGCGCCGATCAGCAGGTTGGCGCCCTGCGAACGGGTCAGCTCGACCACGCTGGTGGGCTGCAGCTCGCGCTCTTCGAGCAGGCGCGCGTACTCGTCGGTGGCCACCAGGCGCAGGCGCGCGAACAGCGCCACGACGTTGATGGCGAAGGCCACGTAGAAGGTGTAGCGCCAGCCCCAGTCGAGGAAGTCGGCCAGCGGCAGGCTGGAATACAGGTACGCGAACAGCGCGCTGGCCAGGAAGAAGCCCAGCGGCGCGCCCAGCTGGCCCAGCATGGCGTACCAGCCGCGCTTGTTGGGCGGTGCGTTCAGCGCCAGCAGCGACGGCAGGCCGTCCCACGAGCCGCCCAGCGCCAGGCCCTGGGCAAAGCGGAAGATCGACAGCAGCACGATGGCCGTGAAGCCGATGCTCGCGTAGCCCGGCAGGAAAGCGATGCCGGCGGTGGAGGTGCCCAGCAGGAACAGCGCGATCGTCAGCTTGGTCTCGCGCCCGAAGCGCCGCTGGATCGCCATCGAGATCACGGTGCCGAAGGGGCGCGCGATGAAGGCGAACGAGAAGATCACGAAGGCCCAGAGCACGCCTTCCAGGCGCTGCTCGAACGGGAAGAACACCGCCGGGAACACCAGCACCGAGGCGATGCCGTAGACGAAGAAGTCGAAATACTCGGAGGCGCGGCCGATGACCACGCCGACCGCGATCTCGCCCGGGGCGATGCGCGAATGGTCGGCGTCTGCGGCGCGGGCGCCGCCTTCGGTCGGGTGCGACACAGGCTGGGCGCCTGGTGGACTGATGCTGGACGTCGTCATCTTGCTAGCTGGCTGGCTGTAATTCGGATGTCATGCCGGGGCACGACACAGGGGAAATTCTGGACACCCTGTAGCGTCTCACCGAATTGCGTTTACCGCCATAGGACAAAACGTCCAATAGGCGGAATCCCTTGGGCGGCGTAGATTGCAGGGTCATTTTTGCGCGGCCTTCGCACTTTCCTCTCCCGGCATGCACATCCTCAAGACCCTTCGCCGAGCACTTCTGCTGCTTTCCGCCATTTTCCTGGCGGGCTGCAACACGGTGCTGTTGAACCCCTCCGGCGACATCGCCAACCAGCAGGGACGCCTGATCGTCGTCTCCACGGTGCTGATGCTGATCATCATCATTCCGGTGATCGCCCTGACCATCTTCTTTGCCTGGCGCTATCGCCAGTCGAACAAGGAGGCCACCTACAGCCCCGACTGGGACCACTCCACGCAGCTCGAGCTGGCGATCTGGGCCGCGCCGCTGCTGATCATCATCGCGCTGGGCGCGATCACCTGGATCAGCACCCACACGCTGGACCCGTACCGCCCGCTGAGCCGCCTGGACGCGCAGCGCCCGATTCCCGCCGAAACCAAGCCGCTGGTGGTCGAGGTGGTGGCGCTGGACTGGAAGTGGCTCTTCATCTACCCCGAGCAGGGCATCGCCACGGTGAACGAGCTGGCCGCCCCGGTGGACCGCCCGATCAGCTTCAAGATCACGGCCTCGTCGGTCATGAACTCCTTCTTCATCCCCGCGCTGGCCGGCCAGATCTATGCCATGCCGGGCATGGAGACCAAGCTGCATGCGGTGATCAACAAGCCGGGCGAGTTCGACGGCTTCTCCGCCAACTACAGCGGCGCGGGCTTCTCGGGCATGCGCTTCAAGTTCCACGGCCTGAGCCATGACGGCTTCGACCAGTGGGTGGCCAAGGTCAAGACCGGCAAAGAGGGCGAACTGACCCGCGAGCAGTACAAGAAGCTCGAAGTGCCGAGCGAGCGCGAGCCCGTGCGCCACTACGCCGCGGTCGACCCGGCCCTGTACGACGCCATCCTGAACCTGTGCGTCGACCGCAACAAGATGTGCATGAAGGAAATGATGGCCATCGACGCCGACGGCGGCCTGGGCAAGCCCGGCGCCTTCAACGTCGCCACCAAGCAGGCCTGGCAGGCCGACTCCCTCGACACGCCCAAGCGCAAGTACGTCACCGCGATGTGCACCACCGAAGACTAAGATGTTGCAGAACCTAGACCTGACGAAGCTCGTCTTCGGCCGCCTCTCCTGGGAGGCGATTCCCCTTCACGAGCCCATCCTGCTCGTGACCTTCGCGGCCGTGATCCTGGGCGGCCTGGCGCTGCTGGGCGCCGTGACCTACTTCAAGCTGTGGGGCACCTTGTGGCGCGACTGGATCACCAGCATCGACCACAAGAAGATCGGCATCATGTACATCATCCTGGGCCTGGTGATGCTGCTGCGCGGCTTCGCCGACGCGCTGATGATGCGGGCCCAGCAGGCCGTCGCCTTCGGGGACAACGCGGGCTTTTTGCCGCCGCACCACTACGACCAGATCTTCACCGCCCACGGCGTGATCATGATCTTCTTCGTGGCGATGCCGCTGGTCACGGGCCTCATGAACTTCGTGGTGCCGCTGCAGATCGGCGCGCGCGACGTGGCCTTCCCGTTCCTGAACAACTTCAGCTTCTGGATGACCACCTTCGGCGCCGGCCTCGTGATGGCCTCGCTGTTCGTGGGCGAGTTCGCCAAGACCGGCTGGCTGGCGTACCCGCCGCTGTCGGGCATCCTGTTCAGCCCTGACGTGGGGGTGGACTACTACATCTGGTCCTTGCAGATCGCGGGGGTGGGCACATTGCTCTCGGGCGTGAACCTGCTGGCCACCATCGTGAAGATGCGCGCGCCCGGCATGACCATGATGAAGATGCCCGTCTTCACGTGGACGGCTCTCTGCACCAACGTGCTGATCGTGGCCGCCTTCCCGGTGCTCACGGCCGTGCTGGCCCTGCTGTCGCTGGACCGTTATGTCGGCACCAACTTCTTCACGAACGACATGGGCGGCAACGCCATGATGTACGTGAACCTGATCTGGATCTGGGGCCACCCCGAGGTGTACATCCTGATCCTGCCGGCCTTCGGCATCTTCTCGGAAGTGGTCTCCACCTTCTCGGGCAAGCGCCTGTTCGGCTACGCCTCGATGGTGTACGCCACGGTCGTGATCACGATCCTGTCGTACCTCGTGTGGCTGCACCACTTCTTCACCATGGGCTCCGGCGCCAGCGTGAACTCGTTCTTCGGCATCACGACGATGATCATCTCGATCCCCACGGGCGCGAAGATCTTCAACTGGCTGTTCACCATGTACCGCGGCCGCATCCGTTTCGAGCTGCCCATGATGTGGACCATCGGCTTCATGATCACCTTCGTGATCGGCGGCATGACCGGCGTGCTGCTGGCCGTGCCCCCGGCCGACTTCGTGCTGCACAACAGCCTGTTCCTGATTGCCCACTTCCACAACGTGATCATCGGCGGCGTGCTGTTCGGCATGCTGGCGGGCATCACCTACTGGTTCCCGAAGGCCTTCGGCTACAAGCTCGATCCGTTCTGGGGCAAGTGCTCGTTCTGGTTCTGGATCGTCGGCTTCTGGATGGCCTTCATGCCGCTGTACATCCTGGGCCTGATGGGCGTCACCCGCCGCATGAGCCACTTCCAGGACATGTCGCTGCAGATCTGGTTCCAGGTCGCCGCCGTCGGCGCCGTGCTGATCGCCCTGGGCATCGCCTCGTTCCTGATCCAGCTGGTGGTGAGCTTCATCCGCCGCGAGTCGCTGCGCGACACCACGGGCGACCCGTGGAACGGCCGCACGCTGGAGTGGTCGACCTCGTCGCCGCCGCCGGCCTACAACTTCGCGTTCACGCCGCGCGTGCATGACAACGACGCCTGGACCGACATGAAGGCCCGCGGCTACCAGCGTCCGCTGGACGGCTTCAGCCCCGTGCACATGCCCAAGAACACGGCCGCCGGCTTCATCATCGCGGCGCTGAGCGCGGTGTGCGGCTTTGCCCTGATCTGGCAGATGTGGCTCGTGGCCGGCATCGGCTTCGTGGCCATGATGGTCGCGATCATCGCCCACACCTTCAACTACAAGCGCGACTACTACATCCCCGCGGAAGAAGTCGTTCGCACCGAAGAAGCACGCACGCGCCTGCTGGCCACCGCCCATGTCTGATACCACCGCCCTCCCCTCCCGGAACGCGAACGCACCGGCGTTCGACCTGTTCCACGTCCGCAACGAGGACCACCACCCCGAGAACGGCACGCTGCTGGGCTTCTGGCTCTACCTGATGAGCGACTGCCTCATCTTCGCCTGCCTGTTCGCGGTGTACGGCGTGCTGGGCCGCAGCTACGCGGCCGGCCCCTCGGGCGCCGACCTGTTCGACCTGCCGCTGGTGGCGATGAACACCTCGCTGCTGCTGCTGTCGTCGATCACCTACGGCTTCGCGATGCTCGAGATGCAGCGCAAGCGCATGGGCGGCGTGCTGCTGTGGCTGGGCATCACGGGCCTTCTCGGCCTGGGCTTCATCGGCCTGGAGCTGTACGAGTTCGCGCACCTGCTGCACGAAGGCGCCGGCCCGCAGCGCAGCGCCTTCCTGTCGTCGTTCTTCGCGCTGGTGGGCACGCACGGCCTGCACGTGAGCTTCGGCATCATCTGGCTGGTCGTGCTGATGGTCCAGCTGCCCAAGCACGGCTTCACCGCCGCCAACCGCCGCCGCCTGATGTGCCTGTCGATGTTCTGGCACTTCCTGGACGTCGTGTGGATCGGCGTCTTCACCTTTGTCTACCTCATGGGATCGATGGCATGAGCGCCCCCGCACACACCGCCACCGCCGCACACGACGGCCACGGCGCACACGACAGCCACGGTCACGGCGACCACCACGACGACGGCCCCGTGAGCCACAGCACCTTCAAGGGCTACATGACCGGCTTCGTGCTGGCCGTGATCCTGACCGCGATCCCGTTCTGGCTCGTGATGGGCAAGGTGATCGCCAACCCGAGCACCACCGCCCTCGTCATCCTCGGCTTCGCCGTGGTGCAGATCGTGGTCCACATGGTGTACTTCCTGCACATGGACGCCAAGTCCGAAGGCGGCTGGAACATGCTGGCGCTGATCTTCACGCTGGTGCTCGTGGTCATCACGCTGGCCGGCTCGCTGTGGGTCATGTATCACATGAACACCAACATGATGCCGGCCATGGTCCACGACATGAAGAACATGCCCTGATGGCCCCGGCCGCCCGCCCGCGCTCCGTTGTCACGCGTGCGGCGCTGGCGGTCTGCGCCCTCCTGGCCTTTGCCGGCTTTCTTGCGCTCGGCACCTGGCAGGTCGAGCGCAGGGCCTGGAAGCTCGATCTCATCGCCCGCGTCGACCAGCGCGTGCACGCCCCGGCCGCCGACGCGCCGGCGCGATCCGAATGGCCCACGGTCAACGCGGCCAACGACGAATACCGGCACGTGCGCCTGCGCGGCACGTTCCTCCATGACAAGGAAGCGCTGGTGCAGGCCAGCACCCGGCTCGGTGCCGGCTTCTGGGTGCTGACCCCGCTGCGCACCGCCGACGGCAGCGTCGTGCTCGTCAACCGCGGCTTCGTGCCGCCTGAAGTGCGTGAACGCGCGGCGCGCACTGCCCCCGAGCCCCAGGGCGACACCACCGTGGCCGGCCTGCTGCGCCTGACCGAGCCCAAGGGCGGCTTCCTGCGCACGAACGACCCCGCGGCCGACCGCTGGTTCTCGCGCGACGTGCAGGCCATTGCCGCCGCGCGCGGCCTGGCCGACGTGGCGCCCTACTTCGTCGATGCCGAGGCCGGCGCTGCGCCCGCACAGGCCGCGCCCACGTGGCCGGCAGGCGGCCTGACCGTCATCGCCTTCCCCAACAGCCACCTCGTCTACGCCCTCACCTGGTACGGGCTGGCGCTGATGGTGCTCGGCGCCTATGGGTTCGTGTGGCGCGACGACCGGCGCCGACGGGCGGCCCCCGGCGGCAGCGGCGAAAATGTGCCGCATGCCGACGCCGCACGCCCCGACCCCGCCGATGCCCGCCGCGACTGACAAGCTCGTCGCGGTGGCCGGCGAGCTGCACGCCCCGCGCGCGGGCGTCGCGAGCCTAGACAACGCCATCGGCCACCAGAACATGCAGCAGCTGATCCAGCTGCGCTGGTTCGCCGTGGTCGGGCAGGTGGCCACCATCCTCGTGGTGCACTACGGCTTCGGCATCCGCCTGCCGCTGAACCACATGCTGCAGGTGCTCACCTGCCTGGCGCTGTTCAACATGGTGAGCCTGCTGCGCCTGCGCATCCATGGCCGCGTGACCAACGAAGAGCTGTTCGTGGCGCTGCTGGTCGACGTGGCCACGCTCACGGCCCAGCTGTACCTCAGCGGCGGCGCGACCAACCCCTTCGTCTTCCTGTACCTGCTGCAGGTGATCCTGGGCGCGGTGCTGCTCAAGGCCTGGTCGACCTGGACCATCGTGGTCATCACCGGCCTGTGCTTCGCGGGCCTGGCGCTGTTCTCGCGCCCGCTGCCGCTGCCGCTGGACCACGACCGCGGCCTGTGGAGCCCCTACGTGCAGGGCATGCTGGTGTGCTTCGCGCTCAACGCGGCGCTGCTGGTGGTCTTCATCACCCGCATCAGCCGCAACCTGCGCGTGCGCGACGCGCGGCTGGCCGACCTGCGCCAGCGCGCCTCCGAAGAAGAACACATCGTGCGCATGGGCCTCCTGGCCTCGGGCGCAGCGCACGAACTGGGCACGCCGCTGGCCACGCTGGCCGTGATCCTGGGCGACTGGCGCCGGCTGCCTCACTTCAGCTCCGACCCCGAGCTGCTGCAGGAAGTGGCCGAGATGGAAGTGCAGATCCAGCGCTGCAAGAGCATCGTGAGCGGCATCCTGCTGTCGGCCGGCGAGACGCGCGGCGAATCGTCCGAAGAAACCACCGTGCGCACCTTCCTGGACGACCTCGTCGAAGAATGGCGCACCACGCGCCCGGTCGAGGAGTTCGACTACGAGAACCTGTTCGGGCAGGACCTGCCCATGGTGTCCGACTCGGCCATCAAGCAGATGGTGTGCAACGTGCTCGACAACGCGCTCGAGGCCTCGCCGCACTGGCTGCGCCTGGAAGCCACGCACGACGCCGACGCGCTCACCATCACCGTCACCGACGCGGGCCCCGGCTTCATGCCGGCCATCCTCGCGGAGTTCGGCAAGCCCTACCAGTCGAGCAAGGGACGTCCCGGCGGCGGGCTGGGCCTGTTCCTGGTCGTGAACGTGGCGCGCACCCTGGGCGGACGCGTCGCCGTGCGCAACCGCCCCGAGGGCGGCGCCATCGTGACCATCACGCTGCCGCTGGCGGCCATCGTGCTCGAAGAGGACGAAGACGACGCCGCCACCGCCCTCGCGGACACCGCCGCCCCCAAGGCCCCCACCAGTCCATGACGTCCACCCCCGACACCGCCGAAGTCCGCCAGCTGCTCATCGTCGAGGACGACGAGGCCTTCGCGCGCACGCTCGCCCGCTCCTTCGAGCGGCGCGGCTACGTGGTGGTGCATGCGCGCAACCTCGAGGAGGTGGAAGCGCTGCTCGAGGAAGGCGACGGCCCCTCGCCCGGCTACGCCGTGGTCGACCTGAAGCTCAACGGCGAGGCCTCGGGCCTGGCCTGCGTGCAGATGCTGCACCGGCACGACGCCGAGATGCTGATCGTGGTGCTCACCGGCTTCGCGAGCATCGCCACCGCCGTCGAGGCCATCAAGCTCGGCGCCTGCCACTACCTGGCCAAGCCCTCGAACACCGACGACATCGAGGCCGCCTTCGGCCGCGCCGCCGGCACCACCGAGGTCGAACTGACCAACCGCTCGACCTCGATCAAGACGCTGGAGTGGGAACGCATCCACGAAATGCTGGCCGAGACCGGCTTCAACATCTCGGAAACCGCGCGCCGGCTCGGCATGCATCGGCGCACATTGGCACGCAAACTCGGCAAACAGCAGGTCAAGTAACATGATCTGCCGGTTTCGCGAATTCTTGCGGAACCAACACCGATCCCGGAGGCTCTGTTCCTGATGACGAATAGCCCGCCGCTGCAGCTGCAGCCCGCCCATTCCACCGATCTGCAGAAAAAGCAGGCGTCCGCCGCGCGCGACCAGACCGCGATGGAAGAGCTCTTCAACGCCCTGAGCCACGGCCTGGGCCTGCTGCTGGCGATCGCCTCGCTGCCGATCCTGGTCTACAGCGCCGCCCAGAAGGGCCAGGCCGCGGCCGTGGTGGGCGCCTCGCTCTTCGCGGGCACGGCCATCGTGCTGTACCTGATCTCCACGCTGTACCACGCGCTGCCCATCGGCCGCGCCAAGGCCTGGTTCAACCGCCTCGACCACGCGGCCATCTACCTGTTCATTGCGGGCAGCTACATGCCCTTTTTGTTCGGCGTGCTGCGCGGCCCCTGGGGCTGGACGCTGTTCGGCGCCATCACCGCCGCCGCCGTGCTGGGCGTGGGCGCCAAGCTGTTCAACCGCCTGCAGCACCCGCTGTGGTCCACCGGCCTGTACGTGGCGATGGGCTGGATGGCGCTGATGGCGGCGGTGCCGCTGTACGAGCGCATGTCATCGGCCGGGCTGGCCTGGCTCGTGGCCGGCGGGCTGTTCTACACAGCCGGGGCCGTGGTGTTCCTGTTCGACAACAAGGTGCGCTACGCGCATTCGGTGTGGCACCTGTTCGTGCTGGCCGGCAGCACCTGCCACTTCTTCGCCGTGCTCTGGCACGCGCACGGCTGAGCGCTCTTCCTCAATAGTGGGGCGGGAGTTCGTCGCGCAAGTTACGCGCGCCTCCATCCTGCCCTGCGTTCTGGCTTTGCAGCCGCAGTTGCGCGACCTGCAGGATCAGGCTGTCGATCTGCTGCTGTTGCCGGTAGATCGTCATGTTCAGCTGCTCGAGCAGGTCTTCGGCATAGCTCGACTTGATCTCGAGATCGTTCAGGCGCTCTGTCACGTCGTTCGGTGAATGTTCCATGCCGCTATTGGACAGGAAGATCCACCGCTTCTTGTTGACAGCGCCCCGCTCAGCGCCGGACCTTCGCCTCGAGCAGGTCGCCCATGCCGATGCGCCGGGCGAAATCGATGCGCACGCGCTCCGACACCTCGAAGACCTCGGCCGCACCGTCGCCCACGAAGTCGATCAGCGAACGCATCGGCCGCGTGCCGGCCGGCAGGCCCACGATGCGCACGATGTCGTCGGCCACGGCCTGCGGATCGGCATGCTCGGGCGTGAGGGCGGACAGGCGCTCGCCGATGCGGTCCATCACGCCGTCGTAGCGGCCGTAGGCGGCGGCAATGGCCGCATCGGACGGCTTGCCCGCGCTCGGAAAGTGATCGGTGCCCCGGGTGAACGCGCCCGGCACGACGATCGAGGTCTCGATGCCGAAGCGCGCGATCTCGTAGGCCAGCGTCACCGCCAGCGAATCCATGGCCGCCTTGGCCGCGCCGTACGGGCCCATGAACGGCGGAAAGCCGCCCTTGGTGGTCGTGCTGCTGATCCACAGCATCAGCCCCGACTCCTGCTGCCGCAGGTACGGCAGCACCGCGCGGTTCACGCGCTGGGCGCCGAGCACGTTGGTGTCGAACACCCGGGTGATGTCTTCCGGCGTGAAGGCCTCGGTCGGCCCAACCACGAGATGGCCCGCGTTCTGCATCACCACGTCGAGGCGGCCCTGCGCCTGGACGATGGTCGCCGCGGCGGCATCGGCGGAGGCCTGCGACAGCACATCGAGTTCGATCGGATGCAGCTGAAGCCCCTGGGCCGCGGCCAGCGCACGCAGCTCGGCCGCGCGCGCCTTGTTGCGGCCTGCGATGTCGCGCATGGAGGCATAGACGATGTGGCCCGCTTCGGCGAGCGCCTGCGCGCTGAGCTTGCCGATGCCGGAGCCGGCGCCAGTGACGAGGATGACGGATTGCATGATGGAACCCCTTGAATGAAGGTGGGAGGGAAGAAAGGAAAGTCCGGTGGTCAGTGCACGCGGCGCTGCAGCAGGTGGGCCAGCCACGCCGCCATCGATCCGAGTGCCGCCGCGCCGGCCAGCGTGGCGAACAGCGACAGCGAAGGGGGCTGGTGGACCGCGAAGAACGCGATCAGCCCGAGGAAGTAGCACAGCAGGTTGTTCAGCCGCGGCACGCTGCGCATCGACACCACGAGGAGCGCCACGAACAGCACCACCACCGGCAGCGCCGCGGCGCCCGCGATCGGGGCCAGCGCGGCGATGGCCAAGGCCGCACCCTTGCCGATCAGCAGGCCCAGGCTCACGCAGACGAGGTTGAACACGCCGTCGCGTGCGGTCGCGCCGCGGGTGTAGAACGCCACCCAGCCGACGAACATCGCCCACACGGGCAGTTCGAGCACGAGCGCCATCGCCGAGGCGACGGCAGCCACCACCGCAGCGGCGGCCGTGAACGCCGTGTAGGCGAGGCTGAAGAAGCGCGGGGTGGCCGTGCGGGGTGAAGGCGGATGCATGGTGCGTGCTCCGTGGATGTCGTGAGAGGCCACCGCTCAGGCCACGCCGCCGTTGGCCCGCAGCACCTGCCCGTTGACCCATCCCGCGTCCGGCCCCGCCAGGAACGACACCACCGAGGCGATGTCTTCCGGCTGGCCCAGGCGCTGCAGCGGCGGCATCTGGGCGAAGGCCTGGATCTGTTCGTCGGTCTTGCCGTCCAGGAACAGCGAGGTCGCGACCGGCCCCGGCGCCACGGCGTTCACCGTGATGCGTCGGCCGCGCAGCTCCTTGGCGAAGACGTGCGTGAAGGCCTCGACCGCCGCCTTGGTGGCGTTGTAGATCGCGTAGCCGGGCATGTGCAGCGCGAGCGTGGTGCTCGAGAAGTTGACGATGCGCCCGCCCTCGGCGAGCCGGGTCGCGGCCTCGCGCAGGGTGTTGAAGGTGCCGCGCACGTTGATGTCGAAGGTCTGGTCGTAGAGCGCGTCGCTGTGCGCGGCCAGCGGCGCGGTCTGGAGCACGCCGGCGTTGTTGACCAGCACGTCGACCGGGCCGAGCTGCGCTTCGACGGTGTCGAACATCGTGCGCACCGCCTCGGCGTTCGCCACGTCGGCCTGCACCGAGAGGGCACGGGCGCCCGTGGCCTTCAGTTCAGCGACCAGCGCTTCGGCCGGCGCGGCGCCCGCGGCGTAGTTGACGGCGACGGCGAAACCGTCGGCAGCGAGCCGTCGTGCAACGGCGGCGCCGATGCCGCGCGAGGCGCCGGTGACGAGGGCGACGCGGGTGGGAAGCGAGGAAGAAGTGGCGGCGGTGTTCATGGCGCGATTCCTTGGGGGTGGTGAGTGGATGAAGCGAATGGTCGGCCATTCCACCCAAAAGATAATCAGCACCAATTCGTCAATAAAATTCCATTTACTTAAACAATAGGCACGAAGAGCGACCCCATGGACCGCTTCCAGGAAATGCAGGCCTTCGTGCGCATCGCCGAGCGCCAGAGCTTCACGCAGGCCTCGGACGACCTGCAGATTCCGCGCGCCACCCTCACCACGCTGATCCAGCGGCTCGAATCGCGCCTGGGCGCCCGGCTGCTCGAGCGCACCACGCGCACGGTGCGCCTCACGCAGGACGGCGAGGCCCACTACCAGCGCTGCGTGCGGCTGCTGGCGGACGTGGAAGAGGCCGAGGGCGCGTTCACCCACGCGGCGCCCCAGGGCCTGCTGCGCGTGAACCTGCAGGGCACGCTGGCGCGGCACTTCGTGGTGCCGGCGCTACCCGCCTTCCTCGCCCGCCATCCGGGCCTGCAGCTGCACATCGGCGAGGACGACCGGCTGGTCGACCTGGTGCGCGAAGGCGTGGACTGCGTGCTGCGCGCCGGCCCGCTGCAGGACTCGTCGCTGGTCGCGCAGCGCGTTGCGCTGCTGCCGCAGGTGACGGTGGCGAGCCCCGGCTACCTCGCGGCACACGGCGAGCCCGTCGACCTCGCGGCGCTGGCCTCGCACCGCGCGGTGCACTACGTGTCGAGCAGCACGGGCAAGGCGCTGCCGCTCGAGTTCACGGTCGACGGTCAGGTGCGCCCCGTGCAACTGGCCGCCACCGTGTCGGTGACCGGCGCCGACCTGTACACGGGCGCCGCCGTCGTGGGCCTCGGGCTGGTGCAGGTGCCGCGCTACCGCGTGGCGGCCGAGCTGGCGGACGGTCGCCTGCAGGCGGTGCTGCCGGGCTTTGCGCCGCCGCCGATGCCGGTGTCGGTGCTGTATCCGCAGAACCGGCAGTTGTCGTCGCGCGTGCGGGTGTTCACGAGGTGGCTGCGGGACATCTTCGAGGTGGCGCAGGCCGGCTAGCGTCACGCGCCGCCGCGATGAGCACCCCACTTTTCCACGCTCATCGCAATTTTCTAAGGCACGCCCGCTTCGGGTGACGATTGTTCGCAGTGCATGCGACGGCATCCCCGCAGACTACTTCGACCTCTTGGCTTGTCACGGAAGACGTCGATGCCGCGCCCACTTTCCATTGCCCCCTCGATCCCCCTTGTCCTTAGACAACGCCTGCTGGAACTTGTGCGGCTGGCGAACCAGGAGGGACTCAGCCAGCTGTTTGCACATGAGCTTCGGCTCAAGACGCCGAATCCCGGATCACGCTGGGTGGCTCCCGTCCCCATCAGATCAACGCAGTGATAGCCGAAGGCGAAGCCTGGGGATGCAACCGCAAACCGGTGTTCCTCATGGCTTTGCGACGCGCAGGCCCGAACGCTCCTTTCACCCAACTCCTCACCGGCCAACGCTTCAGCGCGTGGTCCCAGAACGCGGTAGCCCATGACCAACGAACCCCACACAGGCACCTCGGTGTGCGATTGCAGCGACCCGGCGCAAAAGGTGGCGGTGATTCTGTATCCGAGCCTGGGAGCCCCGCTGCTGATTGGCCCTGGCCAGAAGAAATGCAGCCTCTTCATCGCCACCGCATCGCTCGGCGTCGCCAACAACAACGGAGCCCGGGACACGCAGGACAAGCGCTCTCAGGTCATCCCCATGGACGGCGACAGCGAGAAAATCGCTGCCGCCACGGTGGCACGGCACCTGCGTCTCGTCGGGATGAAAGGTCCCAAGCCCGACGCCGACATCCAGTCCGGCGAACTCACCGGTGACGGCAAAGACTGCGCCACGGCCAAAAGTGCCATCAAAGTCTGGCGAGTCGCAAGGTTCGATGCAGGCGCGCTCATCTACAACCAGAAAGGCGAGGTGTTCGCCACCCTCAGCCCACAGGCAGTCAAGGCGTACACCGAATCGGGCTTCGCGGGAGGCTATGTGTATGAGGTCGAGCTTGAACTGGCCACGCTGAGCGTGCAGCCGGAGTCCGGCAGCTTCAAGAGCTTTGCATGGATGGTCGAACCCACTCAACAGCAAAAGGAGAACCTGCCCACGCTCTGCGCTGCCAGCACGGTGCACTCGCAGGATCTGCTGGTCGAATCCTTCCTCATCGCCCAGGTCGAAGACCTTCGCTACCGGCACCAAGCGGCCAATGCCACGAGCGCGCGCCAGGGCAAGGAAACCTGCCTGCTCGAATACGACGTCCCTCAGACCGCGCAGAAGGCCCGCACCCTGATCACGAACAGCGCCGAGCGCCTGGCCGCCTGGCACCCAGTCATCAAGCTGGCCGGCAACGAACCGCTCAATCTCGGACACCTGAGCGATGTGCACATCAACGTGCGACACAACGCGCTGGCCAAGTCGCCCGCGCGCGTCATCGAAGACGCGCAGTACACAAGCCTTCCGGTGGGCTCACGCGTGTGCAACAGCTTCAATGCGCTCAAGGAACTCTTCGACAAGATCGGTGCCGGCAAGAAGCCGGACACGGCCCTGCTGCTGACCGGTGACCTGATCGACTTCAATCGCAACATCGATCCCGCCCAAGTCCCTGATGGCATTGGTGAGCAATGGAAAAAGTTCAACGTGCTCAACAATGTCAACACACCTGGCCTGTACCCCCGCGGGCAGGACGACATGCTGGCCTTCAGCCTCGTGCGCTACGCCTACAACGAGCTGCTGCTGCCCGTGTTCATGACCAGCGGCAATCACGAGGCGTATTCGGTTCCCTACGGCATCAGCCCGCGCCTGAACGAATGGGCTGCCTCCATGGGCGTCATGGAGGACACCACCGACGCGCTGGGCGACAGCTACGGGCGCGATCGCCCCTTCACCGCAACCCGGACCGTGAACACCCCGCGCGGTGGCACGCACCAAGTCAGCACCATCGGCCTCAAGGCCGAGGTCGGGCGCAGGCTGGTCAACAAGAACAAGAACCTCGGCATCAAGGACCTGGAGACGTCCTACCTTGACTTCGACGGCGCCAGCAAGTGGAGCGCCAACATGCCCAACGAAGGCATCTCGGCCGACCACAACATGACCATCTACGAGACCACGCTGGCCTACGGTCCAACCTATGGTCAGGCGCTCACCGGAAACAACTACAAGGTGGACAACTACGATTGGTTCTACACGCTGTTCACTCCGCTGGAAGACATGCTGATCGCTCTGGGCGTCGAGCCTGACGAGAGCGGCCCCGCCACACAGGTGATTGCGGCGTTGGGTTGGGGCCAGGGCGAGAACTTCAAGAACATCGTCACGGGCGCGATCTTTACGTCCATCGACAAGCAAGGTGCAGGCATCCTGCCACGTGCACCGCAATCCTTCAGCACCAATCAGCTGCGATTGCTCGGTCAGGCACAACGCCATAAGCGCACCAGCCCCGGCGCGAGCCTCACGGTTGCGAGCCACTTCACCATCATCAATTACGACGAGCCCATTGCCTATTCGGCCAAGCCGCAAGACATGCGCTTCAGGCCCGCCAGCAACACCTACACGCTTCTGCCCGGAGGCCGGCCGGGCTTCAACACCGTGAACACCGGCACCTGCGAGATCAACCAGGACAAGTACTTCGAGCACTGCGTGCGAACCGAAGGCAGCGGCAATGCCGCCGATCGTAACGACGCACCCGCGGTGACGCCAGACACCATGGTCGACTGGCACTTCAGCGGCCACAGCCACCGCAGTGGCGTCTACACCGTGGCTTGGCGCCAGCCGGCCAGCGGGGGGCGGGTCATCGAGGTCACGAGTGCGATCGACCCCGGCATCCAGAAGGAGCAGAAAGCACCGGCGCGCCACCACACGCGCTTCATCGTCAGCAGCTGCGGCGGCCCCATTGGCCGGCAGAACCTCGATCACGAACTCGATGGCTGGACCCTGCGGCCACCCTCGGGCTCCTTGCTGGAACCGACCAGCGGGGTGATCAGGCAGGTCAGCACGCAACGCGCCAGCCGAAGCGCTGGCGCGCCGCTGAACGAGGTGCCTCGGCTTTGTGTGGCGTTGGACTACATGACGGTGATGAGCCGCAACAAGGACAAGAAGATCGAGACGCCTCTGGAATTTGAACCTGCCGACCTGAGTGCCGGGGGCGGGCGCGTGTCGGTGATGCTCAGTCGCACGATGGCGAAGCTGGAGTGCATTGCGGGGATGCGGATTTGGGCATTCGAGCAGATAGGGGTTGGCCCCCGAACGGTCAAACGTTGGCATATCCTGACGCCGACCTTTCACCCGGACGTCACGGGCCCATCGATCGAATTCACAGGCGATGACTTGAAAACTCTGCTCGGCGCCATCGATGCCAACGGCGGGGAAACGCTGGCACAAGGGTTTTGCGAAGTGCTGCTCAAGCAACCAAAGGTCGGCGAGAACGATTGGAGCAAGGACATCGACTGCACAGACGCATGGATGTTTCCACTCAGCGCGCGGGTGGGACCTTTCAGCTTTGGTGGGCGCTCGTGGACTTTCTCGAGGCCTCCCGAGGAACGCGGGGAAGTGCCGGACTGGGATTGGCTCTATAAAACATATGGCGAAAAATATCCAGAAGCCAAAGCGGTGATCAAAGGCAAGTAAGCCGTATGCAACGACGTGAATTTCTACTTGCCAGCACCTTTGCGGATGGGACCCTTTTTTCACGAACTTTGGCTATTGGAAATATGAGCAAGAAACGCAACATCAAGAGCTTTGGCAAGACCCTGGCCTACCTCCAAGACCCAAATCTTCGTGCGACGGAGACGGGCGATGCACGGCTCATAGTTGATAGCATGGAGATCACGGGCGAAAGCTTCGAAGGGAAGACATGGCGCAATGTCAGCTTCAAGAAATGCGATTTCATTGGAGCCTATGAAGTCAAGCTCGCTGCCATGGAGAACTGCACCTTCGAGGAGTGCAGATTCTCGGGAATTTTTGCATGGGGCATACAAAACGCCGTGTCCTTCATCAAATGCGGCATGGCCGGCGCTTCGCATCTATGGGGTGCAGAAGGCAGCACGGCAGTCACGTACCAGCAATGCACCCTTACTGGTACATCGGCAGATTCAAATCAGCAAGGAAGTGTTGGGACCTACGGCGAAGCCACCTTCATCGAGTGCAATGGCAAGTGGTTCGGTGTTTTTGGTCACTCGACCTTGCTCATCCACAAGTGTGAATTTGATTCAATGAATTGCTTGATAGATCCGCGTGAATCAAATGGTATCGCGCCCGATGTTGCAATCAGAAATTGCAAGCTACGCGGAAAATTCGACATGACCTCAAGCGTCCTGCAATCACTCACCGTTCGAGATACCGTGTTAGAAGAACTGAACCTCTCCAATGTCACGGTCAAGGAGGATGTGGTGATGGAGCGAGTCAAAGGAAACTTCATCCACGCGGGCGTAGCCGCTGCACGCAGCCTCACGGTCAGTAACTGCGAAATCCTGGGCAATGACCGAGGTGTCTCATTTCTCATGTCGATGGACGGTGCTCAGCAAGTCTTGCTTGAGCGCACCAACTTCGGCACTCAAATGACGTCAAAGGTCAACCTGGGACCAGGCCGCCCATTGCAAGCCAACGAATGGAGCGTCGTACCTTTGAACAAGTCAGCCGTCATACGAAATTGCACCTTTCCCATCATGGACGCCTCCTGGCTTGAAACGCAGCGCCTCCAAATCGAGGGCAACACGATAGGCAGTCTCAACGTCTCCAACGGTCGCATGGGCAAACTGGAGCTGCGCAGCAACACCATCGCTCGCTCGGTGGATTTCACCAACACGCAGGTCAAAGAAAGCAATGTGCAATCGTTCGCGAAGGGACAGGCCAAGCTCGAAGGCTCCAACATCAAGCTGAACTGAAGGCGGCGCCGCGCTCAGGACGTCGAGCAATTCAGTGCAGCCTCCGCGCCGTGCGACTCGACCTCCCCGCGCAGAAAAACGAACACCACCACCGCTGTCAACACCGTCACCCCGGCCAGCACACACAGCAGCGTTCCGAACGCCGCGCCATACGCGTGCAGCAGCCCCGCGCGATCCATGCCCGGCAACAAAGCCAGCGCCTGCGCCAGGTCGCCCGTCGCCACGCGCTGCGCCGCCTGCGACACCGCCACGGACGAAGGCGATGACGCCTTCAGCTGCAGCGCCACGAGCGCCGTGAGCCCCGCCCCCACCAATGCCAGCGCGATGCCCTCCCCCGCGACGCGCACGGTGTTGAAGATGCCCGACGCCATGCCCGCCCGCTCGCGCGGCACCACGCTCACGGCCAGGCCGTCCATCAGCCCCCAGGGCAGGCCGATGCCTGCGCCGATCAAGAGCAGCGGGCCCACGAGGCCGTGCAGCGACGTGCCCGGTGCGCAGCGGGCGAGCCACACGAGCCCCGCCGCGCACACCAGCAGCCCCACGGCCGAGATCACGCCTGCAGAGAAGCGGTGCGCGAGCCACGCCGCCAGCGTCGGCACGATGAGGATCGGCCCCGACAGCGCGAACATGAAGCCACCCGCCTCCAGCGCGCTGCGCCCTTCGAGCCCGATGAAGCGGATCGGCAGCAGCACCAGCAGCACGACAAAGCCATAGGCCGGCGCCGCGGCCAGCAGCTGCACGCCGACGAAGCGCGGAAAGCGGAACAGCGACAGGTCGAGCATCGGATGCGCCACGCGCCGCTCGATGGCGATGAAGGCCGCGCCCATGGCCAGCGCGCCGGCCAGCGCCGCGAGCACCCACGGGCTGCCCCAGCCGCTGTCGGGCGCCTGCAGCACGCCCAGCGTGAGCAGGCTCAGCGCGGCCGTGAAGCTCAACGTGCCCGGCACGTCCAGCCCCCTCGCCTGCGGGTTGCGCGACTCGCGCATGCGCGGCGCGGCCAGGCCCAGCGCGACGAGGCTCACGGCGCCGGGGCTCAGCATCACGGCGTGCCAGCCGACGGTGTCGGCCAGCCAGCCCGAGAGGATCGACCCGCACGACAGCCCCACGCCGAACGAGGTGCCGATGAGGCTGAACGCCCGCAGCCGCGCCGGCCCGTCGAACACCTGCGCCAGCGCCGCCGTGCCCGCCGCGAAGGCCGCCGCCGAACCCAGCCCCTGCACGGCGCGCGCGAGGTCGAAGGCGACGATGCCGGGCGCCAGCGTCAACAGCGCACTGCTCAGCGCCACCACCGCCAGGCCCAGCAGGAAGACGCGCTTGCGCCCGTAGGCATCGGCCAGTGCGCCGGCCGCCATCAGCGTGGCGCCGAAGCTCAGCATGAAGGCGTTGGTGACCCAGTTGAGTTGCACCGGCGTGCCGCCCAGCGTGTCGCGGATCGCGGGCAGCACCACGGCCGGGCCGGTGAAGCTCAGCGGCATGCCGAGCGCGGCCAGGCAGACGGCGGCGAGCAACCAGGCCTTGTTGGAATCGGGGGAGGACATCGGGAGGGCTTTCACGCGGGAGAAGGAAAAGGAAGGAAATGCGTGAAGCGAAGATAAAAAGGATTCAATGAAACGAAAATGGGCCCTCAGCTCCTCACACTGCCAACCCCAGGTTGCCAATCAAGCCCATGGACAGCTTCAGCGGACTCGAATCCTTCGTGCGGGCGGCCGACCTGCAGAGCTTTGCGCGGGCGGGCCGCGACCTGGGCATTTCGGCCTCGGCCGTGGGCAAGAACGTCGCGCGGCTCGAGGCGCAGATGGGCGTGCGGCTGTTCCACCGAACCACACGCCAAGTGCGGCTCACGGCCGAGGGCGCGATGTTCCACGAGCGCTGCCGCCGCATCCTCGACGAGCTCGGCGATGCGCGCGCCATGCTGCAGGACGCCGTCGCCACGCCGCGCGGCCGCCTGCGCGTGAGCCTGCCGACCATCGGCTACCGCTTTCTGCTGCCGATCCTGCCGGCGTTCAAGGCACGCTTTCCCGAGATCGAACTCGACCTCGACTTCAACGACCGGCTGGTCGACGTGGTGGCCGAGGGCGTCGACGTGGCCATCCGCAGCGGCGAGCTGGTCGATTCGCAGCTCGTGGCGCGCCGCCTCGGCCCGTTCAGCTTCGTGCTCGCGGCCTCTCCGGCCTACCTGGCACAACACGGCGTGCCGCAGGTGCCGGCCGACCTCGCCCGACACAGCTGCCTGCGCTACAAGTTCGTGACCGGCGGAAAGATCGAGGACTGGGACCTGCCCGGCCTGCCGCCCCAGCTGCCGCCGGGCCTGGTCTGCAACAACATGGAAGCCATGCTGGGTGCCGCCGTCGCGGGCCTGGGCATCGCGTACATGCCCGACTTCCTGGCGCGCGAAGCGCTGCGCCGCGGCGAGCTGCAGCGCGTGCTGGCCGCGCACCTCATGCGGCAGGGACAGTTCTCGGCGCTGTGGCCGTCGAGCCGGCAGTTGTCGCCGAAGGTGCGGGCGTTTGTCGACTTCGCGAGTGAACACATGTTCACTGCGACCGCCGGCGAAGAAGAGAAAGACAACCACCCGCCGCGCCGCTGAACGGCGGGCGGGGCGGGTGCGTCAGGCCGCGACCGCGAGGGCGGGCGCTTCGACCGGTTGCGGGGCTGGCGCAGCCACCACGGGGGCCGGCTGCGATTGCACGGGTGCACCCGTGCGGCCCCACAGTGCCGCCAGTGTGTCCAGCGGGAACAGCGTGCGTGCATCTTCCGGCGTCGCCGCGCGCACCGTGGTGCCTGCCACGTCGTCGATGTGGGCCGCGCGCACGGCGTCGGGGCGGTGCGCCGGCACCATGAACGGCGAGTGCGTGGTGTAGAGGATCTGGTGGCCGAAGTCGTTCTCCAGGTGCGCAAGCAGGTCGGCCTGCGAGCGCGCGTGCAGGTGCAGCCCGGGCTCGTCGAGCAGCAGCACGACCTCCCCGGATGCAACGCCCCGGGTGCCGGCGAAGAACGCGATGTAGAACGAGAAGAACCACTGGAAGCCGCGGCTGCGCTCGTCGAGGTTCACTTCGACTTCGTAGGCGCCGTTCGGGTCCGACACCAGCGTCTCCAGGTGCTGCCCGTCGAGGTTGAAGCGGATCTTGAGCGGGCGGTCCTTCCACAGCCGGCGGATCTCGGCGGTCACGACGGCACCGGCCCGGTTCACCAACTGATTGCGCGTCGCCAGATCGTTCTTCGCCAACAGGTCCTGCAGCTGCTGCGGATCAAGCCCCGCCACCTGGCACAGCTTCTCGAAATTGCGCTCGCCCGCCGTGCGCTCGCCCCAGCCCTTGCGCGTGAGGTATTCGGCGATGTTCTGGCGGCCGGGCAGCGAGGCGTAGTCCTCGACGTAGATGAAGCGCGGCAGTTTCTCCAGCACCCAGGCGCGGGCGCGGGCCAGCGCGGGCTGGTCGTTGTCGATCGTGCGCGCCAGCTCCTCGAGCTCGGTCAGCATCTGCGCCTGCTTGTCGGCGATCTCGGCGCCGGCCGTGGCCAGCGCCTGGCGCAGCGCCTGCAGCGCCAGCAGCGCGCCAGCCGACCACTTGACGAAGTCGGGGCTCGGGATCATGGCGGCGTCGAAGGCGTCGGCCTCCTGTTCGAGCGCGGCCTTCAACTCGTCGGCGACCTTCTCGGCCGCGGCCTTCACGGCGGGCACGATCTTGCGCACTTTGGCCTTGATGTCGCTCACGTCGATCGACAGCGGGCCCAGGCCCTCGAAGCCGGTCGTGCGCGTGGCGCCGTAGCCGCGCCCGGCCGTGACCTGGCGCACGCCGGCCGCGCGCGGCAGGATGGCGGCGAGCGCCAGTTGTTCGGAGGCGTCCAGGTCCCAGCGCGTGTGCACCACCGGGGTGTCGTCGGTGCATTCGTCCAGGCGGCGGTGCCGCGGAAAGTCCTTGATGGGGCTGAGTGCCGTGAGCCCGTCGGTCGGGTTCAGGCTGTGCAACGCGCGCAGCAGGTTCGACTTGCCGCTGTCATTTCGGCCGAGGATCGCTGTGATCTGGGAGGAATCGATGGAGCCGCTGTCGTGGATCGAGCGATAGTTGGTGATCTGGAATGACGCCAAGCGCATGCAGGAATTTCTCTTCTGAATTGAATACGGGGCCGGGGAATGTATTGCATCCCCGGCCCCGTCCTGCCGATCGCGAAAGAAAAAAACTGTACGGGCCTGCGCGGCCCTACTCGGCCGCGCGGCGCAGCGTGTCGACCACCGGCCGGCGCAGCACATCGCGCAGGCCCCACCACCCCGCCGCCAGCGCGAGCACCGCACCGGCCAGCGCGCCCGCCACCGGCACGAGCGGCGACGCGGTCCAGGTGAACTCGAACACGTAGCGCGCCAGCCCCCAGCCGATCACCGAGGCCACGATGCTCGCCAGGAAGCCCGCCAGCAGGCCAACGCCCACCAGCTCGGCGCGCTGCACCTGTCGCAGCAAGCTGGCGCGTGCGCCCACGGCGCGCATCACGGCGAACTCGCGCGCACGCTCCTCGCGGGTGGCGGTGACGGCGGCGAACAGCACCACCAGCCCGGCCGCCAGCGTGAAGCCGAACAAAAACTCGACCGCGCGCACCACCTGGTCGAGCACGCGCTGCACCTGGTTGATGGTGGCGCTCATGTCGACGTTGGTCACGTTGGGGAAGCTGCGCACCAGCGCGTTGTCGAAGCCGCGCGTCTCGGGCGCGCGGAAGGCGCCCATGTAGGTCACGGGCACGTCGGCCAGCGAGGCCACGGTGTACATCACGAAGAAATTGGCGTGCAGCGAGCCCCAGTCGACCTTGCGCAGCGAGGTGATGCGCGCGTCGTTCTGCATGCCGCCGATGTCGAAGCGCAAGGTGTCGCCCAGCTTCAGGCCCAGCGTCTGGGCCAGGCCTTCTTCCACGCTCACCTCGTTCTTCGCCTCGGGCGTCCAGGCGCCGGCGGTGACGCTGTTGTGCGCGGGCGCCTCGGTGCTGTTGCTCAGGTTGAACTCGCGGTCCACCAGGCGCTTGGCGCGGTCCTCGGTGTAGTCGTCGGGCGTCACGGGCTTGTCGTTGATCGCCACCAGCCGGCCGCGGATCATCGGGTACCAGTCGAACTTGGCGACGCCCGCATCGCGCAGCGTCTTCTGGAACGCCTCGCTCTGCTCGGGCATCACGTTGATGACGAAGCGGTTAGGCGCATCGGGCGGCGTGGCCTTGCGCCAGCTCGCCACGAGGTCGGTGCGCAGCAGCACGAGCAGCACCAGCGCCAGCAGGCCCACGGCCAGCGCGCTGACCTGCACCACGGCGTAGGCCGGGCGCGCCGAGATCTGCCGCGTGGCCAGCACCAGCCAGCGCGGCGCGGTGGTCTCGCTGACGCTGCGGCGCAGCACCTTCACAGCCAGCCAGCTCAGCAGCGCGAACACGGCCACGGCACCGGCAAAGCCGCCGACCGCAATGAGGCCCAGCTTGAGGTCGCTGCTGGCCGCCATCAGCAGCGCCGCGAAGCCCGCCACGCCGATGCCGAGCACAGCGAGCGATGCGGGCTTGAGCCCGCCCACGTCGCGACGGATCACGCGCAGCGGCGGCACGCGCGCCAGCTGCAGCACCGGCGGCAGGCCGAAGGCGAACAGCAGCGTGAGCCCCATGCCCAGGCCGAAGGCCACGGGCCACAGCGTGGCGGCGGGCAGGGCGGTCTCGACCAGCCCGGCCAGCAGCAGCACGAACACGTAGTGCACGGCGAAGCCGATGGCCACGCCGATCGCGCTGGCCACGGTGCCGATCACGGCGAACTCGAAGGCGTAGGCCGCGGCGATGGTGCGCTGGCTCTGGCCCAGCACGCGCAGCATGGCGCAGTCGTCCAGGTGGCTGGCCGCGAAGCCGCGCGCGGCCAGCGCCACGGCCACGGCCGACAGCAGCGCCGCAAGCAGCGCGACCAGGCTCAGGAATTTTTCGGCGCGGTCCAGGGTCTGGCGCATCTCGGGCCGGCCGCCCTCGAAGGAGTCGAGCCGCACGCCGCGCAGCTCGCCCTTCTTGATGGTGGCGTCGGCCCATTCGGTGAAGCGCTTCACGGCGGCGTCATCGCCCGCCACGGCGTAGCGGTAGCCCACGCGGCTGGCCGGCTGCACGAGGCCGGTGCGCGCCACGTCGGCCTGGTTGAGCATCACGCGCGGCGAGAAGCTCATGAAGCCCGCGCCCCGGTCGGGCTCGAGCGTGATCACGCGGCCCACGCGCAGGCCGGTGTCGCCCAGCAGCAGCGTGTCGCCGACCTTCAGGCCCAGCGAGTCGAGCAGCGAGGCATCGACCCAGACCTCGCCCGACGCCGGCACGTCGCGCGTCACCGCGCCTGCGCCCTCGGCCGTGGTCGCCGTCTGCAGGTTGCCGCGCAGCGGGTAGCCCGGCGTCACGGCCTTCAGGGCCACGAGCTTGCTGGCGCCGCCCTGGGCGTCTTCCGCTCGCGCCATGGTGGGAAAGCCGAAGGTGCCGGTGCCCGCAAGGCCCAGCGACTTCGCCTGTGCAATGAAAGTTTCGGGTGTCGGGTTGTCGCTCACGACCACCGCGTCGCCGCCCAGCAGCTGGCGCGCGTCGCGCTGCAGCCCGCCCTGCAATCGGTCGGCGAAGAAGCCGACCGCCGTGAGCGCGGCCACGGCCAGCACCACGGCCACGATCAAGAGGCGCAGCTCGCCGGCGCGCAGGTCGCGCCAGAGCGTGCGCCAGCCAAGGCGAAGGGAAGCGTTCATGGCGCGAACGATAGCCGACGCCTACCGGCACCGGCGGACTCAAGGGTTATTGGAAAGGGCCGCGGGGTGTTGCCCGCTGCGCGGACCTGTCGCACGATGCGAAAAAACGAAGGAGCGCGTGTCGATGACGACCCCACCCGCCCGGCGGCGCCCCGGCTCAGGGCAACACGACGAGACCCGGCGCGCCAGCTTCCACGCGGCCGATGACCGCCGCCTGCCCGAAGCCTTCGTTGCGGAAGATCTCCAGCACCGCCTCGACCGCCTCGGCCGCGCAGCTCACGAGCAGGCCGCCCGAGGTCTGCGGGTCGGTCATGAGCGCCTGCGCGGTGGCCGGCAGGCCCTCGTGCAATTGCACGTCGGCGCCGTAGCCCGCCCAGTTGCGGCCCGACGCGCCGGTGACCAGCCCGCCGCCGGCCATGGCGATCACGTTGTCGAGCAGCGGCACGCGCGACCACTCGACCACCGCCGCGAGCCCCGCGCCGCGCGCGAGTTCGAGCGCGTGGCCGGCCAGGCCGAAGCCGGTGACGTCGGTCAGCGCATGCACGCCGTCGAGTGCCGACAGCGCGATGCCGGGCGTGTTGAGCTTGGTCGTGTTCTCGATCAGCTGGCGGTAGCCGGCCTCGGACAGCTGCTGCTTCTTGAGCGCCGCCGACAGCACGCCCACGCCCAGCGGCTTGCCCAGCACCAGCACGTCGCCCGCCTGCGCGTCGGCGTTGCGCCGCACGCGCTTGGGGTGCACCAGCCCCATCGCGACCAGCCCGTAGATCGGCTCGACCGAATCGATGGTGTGGCCGCCCGCAATGGGAATGCCGGCCGCGCGGCACACGTCCTGCCCACCGCGCACGATCTCGGCGATGACTTCCACCGGCAGCTGGTTGATCGGCATGGCGACCAACGCCAGCGCCATGATCGGGCGCCCGCCCATCGCGTAGACGTCGCTGATCGCGTTGGTCGCGGCGATGCGGCCGAACTCGTAGGGGTCGTCCACGATGGGCATGAAGAAATCGGTGGTGGCGATCAGCGCCTGCTCGTCGTTGAGCCGGTAGACTGCCGCGTCGTCGGCGGTCTCGATGCCGACCATGAGCTCGGGCGGAATCAGCCCGCCCGCATGGTTCTTGAGGATCTGCGACAGCACGCCCGGCGCGATCTTGCAGCCGCAGCCGCCCCCGTGCGAGAAGCTGGTCAGCCGCAGCGGCGCCAACGGATTCAGGAGCTTGGAAGGTGCGGCTTCGATCATGGCGGCAGGTCGGTCGAATGGAACAAGCCGCGATTATCGAAGCCCGCACCGCCATCTGCCCGAGTGCCCCGACACACCCCTTTCTTTTTCCACTGAACGCGTCATCACACCATGCAAACGAAACAAACCGTGTCCCGGCTCGCCCTCGCGCTGGCCCTGTCCCTCACCGCCGTGGGCGCCTTCGCCCAGGGCGTGCTGCGCGTGTCGGCCATTCCCGACGAGGCGCCCACCGAGCTGCAGCGCAAGTTCACGCCGCTGGGCGACTACCTGAAGAAGGAAACCGGCATGGACGTGCAGTTCACGCCCGTGACCGACTACGCCGCCGTGGTCGAGGGCCTGGCGACGAACAAGATCGACATGGCGTGGCTGGGCGGCTTCACCTTCGTGCAGGCGCGCATCCGCACCAACGGCGGCGCGGTGCCGATCGTGCAGCGCGCGGAGGACGAGGTGTTCACCAGCAAGTTCATCGTGCCGATCGACAGCCCCGCCAAGACCCTGGCCGACCTGAAGGGCAAGACCTTCGCCTTCGGCGCGCCCTCGTCCACCTCGGGCAGCCTGATGCCGCGCTACTTCCTGCTGCAGGCCGGCATCAACCCCGAGAAGGACTTCAAGACGGTCGCGTTCTCGGGCGCGCACGACGCCACCGTGGCCTTCGTGGCCGCCTCGCGCGCCGAAGCGGGCGTGCTCAACGCCTCGGTGTGGGACAAGCTGGTCGAGGCCAAGAACCCCAACGCGGCCAAGGTGCGCGTGCTGGCCACCACGCCGACCTACTACGACTACAACTGGACCGTGCGCCCCGGCCTGGACGCCGCCGTGACGAAGAAGCTCACCGACGCCTTCCTGAAGCTGGACCCGGCCAACCCGGCGCACAAGGAGATCATGGCGCTGCAGCGTGCGAGCAAGTTCATTCCCACCAAGTCGTCGAACTACGACGGCATCGAGACGGCGGGCAAGTCGGCCGGCCTCATCAAGTGAGCGGAATGCGCGGATGAGTTTTTCGCTCGACAGCGCGGGCGTAGTGCACCCCAACGGCCAGCGCGCGCTGGCCGGGGTGACGCTGGCCGCGCGCGACGGCGAGCGCATCGCCGTCATCGGGCCTTCGGGCGCGGGCAAGACCACGCTGCTGCGCGTGCTCGGCGCGGCGCTGCGGCCCGGCGAAGGCCAGGTGCAGGCGCTGGGCCAGCACCCGTGGCGGCTGCCGGCGCGTGCGCTCAAGCAGCTGCGCGCGCGCATCGGCACCGTGCACCAGGCGCCGCCGATCGCGCCGCGCCTGCGCGTGGTCACGGCCGTGCTCGCGGGCCGGCTCGGCCAGTGGTCGACGGCGCGTGCGCTGGGTTCGCTCTTCTATCCGTCCGACATCGCGGGCGCGCACGCGGCGCTGGCCCGGCTCGCGCTCGAAGACCGGCTGTTCGAGCGCTGCGACCGCCTCTCGGGCGGCCAGTTGCAGCGCGTGGGCATCGCCCGCGTGCTGTACCAGCGCCCCGCACTGCTGCTGGCGGACGAGCCGGTGTCGGCGCTCGACCCCACGCTCGCGCATGCGGCCGTGGGCCAGCTGGTCGCGCAGAGCGAATCGACCGGCGCCACGCTGGTCGCGTCGCTGCACGCGGTCGATCTGGCACTGCGCTGGTTTCCGCGCATCGTGGGCATGCGCGACGGGCAGGTCGCCTTCGACCTGCCGGCCGCACAGGTGACGCCGGCGCTGCTCGAGGCGCTCTATGCGAGCGAAGGCGGCGTGGCGACGCAAGGGCCGCTGCCGGTCGCACCGGTGGCCGGCACCGCCGAACCGGCCTTCCATCGGCCGGACTGCCCGTGACGGCGACACTCGCCCGCCCTGCCCTGCGCGATCCGCACACGGGCCGCCGCCTGGCCGGCTGGCTCGCCGCGCTGGCCATCGCCTGGCCGGTGCTCGCGCTCTCCGAATTCAAGCCCTGGGCGCTTTTCGGCAGCGGCAACCTCGCCGTCATCGGCGGCTTTCTTGCGGGCTTCTTTCCGCCCGACAGCTCGCCCGCCTTTCTCGCGCTGCTCGCCAAGGCCACGCTCGAAACGCTGGCCATGGCCACGGCCGGCACGGCCATGGCGCTGGTGATCGGCGCGCCGCTGGGCTTCGTGACCACGCGCGCGCTGTCCATCTCGCGCATCGGGCCCGGCCCGGGCCGCGTGCAGGCCGGCATCGTCCGCCAAGCAGCGCGCTGGCTGCTGATGGTGCTGCGCGCCATTCCCGAGATCGTGTGGGCGCTGCTGTTCGTGCGCGCGCTCGGGCTCGGCCCCGCGGCCGGCGTGCTGGCGCTGGCCATCACCTACGGCGGCATGCTGGGCAAGGTCTACGCCGAGATCCTCGAATCGACCGACACGCGCCCCGCGCGCGCCCTGCTCGAAAGCGGCAGCGGCCGGCTCGCGGCGCTGTGCTACGGCCTGCTGCCGCACACGGCGCAGGAGCTGGCCTCGTACACCGTGTACCGCTGGGAATGCGCGGTGCGCGCCTCGGTGGTGATGGGCTTCGTGGGCGCGGGCGGCCTCGGGCAGCTGATGGACCAGTCGATGAAGATGCTCAACGGCGGCGAGGCCAGCAGCATCCTGCTGGTGTTTCTCGCGCTCGTGCTGCTGGCCGACATGCTGAGCAACGCGCTGCGAAAGCTCCTGGCATGACGACGCTTCCGCCTCGCCCTCCTTTGTGCCTGCGCTGCTGGCTCGCCGTGGCGCTGATCGCCGCGGCCGTGGTCGCGAGCTTCGTCTACCTGGGCATCGACTACGGCGCGCTGGGCTCGGCCGAATCGCTCCGGCTGATGGGCAAGTTCATCGCCGAGTTCTTCCCGCCCGACGTGTCGCCCGAGTTCCTGGCCAAGGTCGGCCACGGCGCGCTGCAGACGCTGGCCGTGTCGGCGCTGGGCACCGTGCTGGCCGCCGTGGCGGGCGCCGTGCTCGCGCTGCCGGCGTCGGGGCGCATCGGCGGGCCGCTGCGCCACGGCGCGCGCTTCGTGCTCAACTTCCTGCGCAGCGTGCCCGAGCTGGTATGGGCCGCGCTGATGGTGCTGGCCGCCGGCATCGGGCCGTTCGCGGGGGCACTGGCGCTGTCGCTGCACACGACCGGCGTGCTCGGCCGTCTCTTTGCCGAAGCGCTGGAGAACGCGCCGCGCGAGCCCGAGCAGGCGCTGGCGCTCTCGGGCGCCGGCCCGGTCGCCGCCTTCAGCTACGCCAGCCTGCCGATCGTTCTGCCGCAGTGGGTGGCCTACACGCTCTACCGCTGGGAAATGAACATCCGCATGGCGGCCGTGCTGGGCTTCGTGGGCGGCGGCGGGCTGGGCCAGCTGCTGTACTTCCACCTGTCGATCTTCCAGCAGCAGCAGGCGATGACGGTGCTGATCGCGATGTTCGTGCTGGTCACCTTTGTCGACTTGGCGAGTGCTCGCTTGCGAAAAGGCCTAGGTCCCGCCTACGCCTGAGTGGCCGACAATGGCGGCATGAGGTCCCTTCAGCCATGAGTCATCGCCAGCCCGTTCGGGTGGCCGACCGCCACGCCTTCGATTCGATCATCGACGCCCGCTCGCCCGCCGAGTTCGCGCTCGACCACATCCCCGGCGCCATCAACTGCCCCGTGCTCAACGACGAGGAGCGCCACATCGTCGGCACGGTCTACGTGCAGACCGGCGCCTTCGAGGCACGCCGCATCGGCGGTGCGATGGTGGCGGCCAACATCGCGACGCACCTGCGCGACACGCTGGCCGACCGGCCCGAGAAGTGGAAGCCGCTGGTCTACTGCTGGCGCGGTGGCATGCGCAGCGGCTCGATGGTCACGTGGCTGCGGCTCGTGGGCTGGGACGCGCAGCAGCTCGCGGGCGGCTACAAGAGCTTTCGCCGGCACGTGATCTCGCAGCTCGACGCGCTGACGCCGCAGCTCGACCTGCGCGTGGTGTGCGGCGCCACCGGCAGCGCCAAGACGCGCGTGCTGCACGCGCTGGCCGAACGCGGCGCGCAGGTGCTCGACCTGGAAGCCTTCGCCAACCACAAGGGCTCGCTGCTCGGCGCGCTGCCGGGCGTGCCGCAGCCTTCGCAGAAGCACTTCGAGACGCGCATCGCGACCGTGCTCGAAGCCATCGACCTCTCGCGCCCGCTGTATGTCGAGGGCGAGAGCGTGCGCATCGGGCGGCTGTCGCTGCCGCTGTCGCTGGTGGCGCAGATGCGCGCCGCGCCGTGCATCGAGGTGGAGGCCACGCCCGAGGCGCGGCTGGCCTACCTGCTGCGCGACTACGCCTACCTGGGCGACGACCGCGCGGCGCTCGCCGAGAAGATGGGCGTGCTCAAGGAACTGCAGGGCAAGGAAACGGTGACGCGCTGGCAGCAGTGGGCCCACGAGGCCGACCTGCCGCACCTGTTCGCCGAGCTGATGTCCTTGCACTACGACCCGCACTACCAGAAGTCGCAGGAGACGCACTTCCGCGCGTGGGCGAAACGCCAGCGCGTGGCGGCGTCCGACCTCTCGGATCAGGGCATCGAAGCCGTGGCCGACGCGGTGCTGGCGCTCGGCGCACCGAGCCCGTTGGCGTAAAGCACGCCGCGCGGCGCGCGGCACAGCCCCCAGAACCGCAGGCCGCTGAGCTCGGCCATGCGCACGCCCATTGCGGTCGGCGCCGAGATGGTCGCCATCGCCGCGATGCCCAGGCGCGCGCACTTGCGCACCAGCTCGTGGCTGCCGCGGCTGGACATCAGCACGAAGCCGGGCTCCTGCAGCCGATTCGCACGGGCCAGCGCGCCGAGCAGCTTGTCGAGCGCGTTGTGGCGGCCGACGTCTTCCATCAGGTCGGTGAGCTCGCCATCCACCGTGGCCCAGGCTGCTGCGTGGATCGCACCGGCTTCGGCGTTGAGCACCTGGCGCGGCGGCATGGCGGCGAAGGCGCGCAGCACGGTGGCCAGGTCGATGCGTTCGATCCAGTCGCGTGGCGGCACGCGCTGCGGCGACAGGTCGAGCCCCGCGAAGCTTTCGACGCCGCACACGCCGCAGCCGGTGCGGCCCGCGAGGCTGCGGCGCCGGTCCTTCAGGCGTTCGAAGCTGCGCGTGGAAACTTCGAGCTGCACCTCGATGCCGGGCATGCCCTCGGGCAGGCCCGCATCGAGGGCCTCGACCGTTCGCACGTCGATGCCGCGGCAGTCGGCGGCGCTGTCGAGGATGCCTTCGCTGAGCGCAAAGCCCAGCGCGAAGGCCTCGAGGTCCTGCGGCGTGGCCATCATCACCGCGTGCGAGACGCCGTTGAACACCAGCGCCACCGGCACCTCGGCGGCCAGCGTGTCGTCGCGCACCACGCCCTCGGGCGCGAGGCCACGCTCGCCGAAGACGTGCACGGCATGCCGTGCGAGCGGTGGCAGCGAGTCGGATTCGGGGGTGTTTTCCATGGCCGCGGCCATTGTCCGCTCAGCCGGGTTTTTCGTCAGCCGGCAGGCGCTCGAGCATCGCGCGCCCGGCGTCGGTGAGGTGCGCGACCCAGCGATCGTCCAGCTGCACCACGCGCACCCAGCCCGGTCCGCGCACGCCGCCCAGCGCGGCATCGCCCATCAGCGTGAGCTGGCGCATGACCACGCTCGCGCCCTGCCCCAGCCGCTTGCCCAGGCGCGGCAGCGACATGCCGCCCTCGCCGGGCGCTTCAGCGAGCGCGCGCAGGATCGCGATGGAAAAGGCGTCGGCGTCGAACCCGGAGTCGCTCATGCCGCCACGGCGTCGGCCTCCGCCGCGACCGGCGCCACATGCAGCGACAGCACCACGGGAATCGACTTGGAGGTCGGCGTGCCCGCGTTCTCGGCCACCGACGACAGCGGCACCAGCGGATTCGTCTCGGGGTAGTAGGCCGCAAGGTTGCCGCGCGGGATGTCGTAGGCCACCAGCTTGAAGCGGTCGGCACGGCGCTCCTGCCCGTCGCTCCACACGGTCTGGATGTCGACCCAGTCGCCGTCCTTCATGCCGAGCTGGCGGATGTCGTCTTTGTGGATGAACACCACGCGGCGCTGGCCGAACACGCCGCGGTAGCGGTCGTCCATGCCGTAGATGGTGGTGTTGTACTGGTCGTGCGAGCGCGTGGTGAGCAGCGTGAACACCAGCGTGTCGCGCTGCGACGCGAAGCGCGCGCGGGCCCGGTGGGCGTGCGTGTCCAGCGGCACGGCGTGCGTGAAGAACACGGCCTTCTTCGACGCGGTGGCCCACACGCGCTCGCTCGCCGTGTTGCGCAGGCGGAAGCCACCCGGATGCGCCACGCGCGCATTGAAGTCCTTGAAGTCGTCGAACACGGCTTCGATCTTGTCGCGGATGCGGGCGTAGTCTTCCACCAGCCAGAGCCACGGCGTCTTGCTGCGCGCACCGATGGTGGCTGCAGCCAGGCGCGCCACGATGGCCGGCTCGGACAGCAGATGCTCCGACGCGGGCGGGTTGATGCCCACCGAGATGTGGACCATGCTCATCGAGTCTTCGACCGTCACGCCCTGCGGACCGCTGGCCTGCATGTCGATCTCGGTGCGGCCCAGGCACGGCAGGATGAGCGCCTCGCGCCCGTGGATGATGTGGCTGCGGTTGAGCTTGGTGGTCACGTGCACCGTGAGGTCGCACTGCTGCAGCGCCTTCCAGGTCTGGTAGGTGTCGGGCGTGGCGGCCGCGAAGTTGCCGCCGAGCGCGAAGAACACCTTGCCCTTGCCGTCGAGCATCAGCTGGATCGCCTCGACCGTGTCCACGCCGTTCTGGCGCGGCGGCTCGAAGCCGAACACCTGCTGCAGCCGGTCGAGCAGCGCGGCCGGCGGCTTTTCCCAGATGCCCATGGTGCGGTCGCCCTGCACGTTGCTGTGGCCGCGCACCGGGCAGGCGCCCGCGCCTTCGCGGCCCATGTGGCCGCACAGCATGAGCCAGTTACCGATCATCTGGATCGTGGCCACCGAATGCTGGTGCTGCGTGATGCCCATGCCCCAGCAGGCGATGACGCGCTTGGCGCCCAGGTACACGTCGGCCGCCGCGCGGATCTGCGCTTCGCTCAGGCCCGACTCCTGCACCAGCAGCGGCCACGATTCGGCGCGCAGGTCGTCGGCCAGCGCCTCGAAACCCAGGGTGTGCTCGGCGATGAATGCATGGTCGAGCACCGAAGGCTCGCCGCGCGCCACCGCCGCGTCTTCGCGCTCGATGACGTGCTTCATCATCCCCTTCACCGCCGCGAAGTCGCCGCCCACGCGCAGCTGGAAGTAGTGCGTGCTGATCGGCGTGGAGCCCAGCGTGGCCATCTCCAGCTTGTCCTGCGGGTCGGCAAAGCGCTCCAGCCCGCGCTCGCGCAGCGGGTTGAAGCTCACGATGCGCGCGCCGCGCTTGGAGGCCGCGCGCAGCTCGCCGAGCATGCGCGGGTGGTTGGTGCCCGGGTTCTGGCCGAAGATAAAGATCGCGTCGGCCTTCTCGAAGTCTTCCAGCGTGACCGTGCCCTTGCCCACGCCCAGCTGCGGGCGCATGCCGCTGCCGCTGGGTTCGTGGCACATGTTCGAGCAGTCGGGGAAGTTGTTGGTGCCGTACTCGCGCACGAACAGCTGGTACAGGAAGGCCGCCTCGTTGCTCGCGCGGCCCGAGGTGTAGAAGATGGCCTGGTTCGGGTCGGGCAGCGCGTTCAGGTGCTGCGCGATGCGCGCGAAGGCGTCGTCCCAGTCGATGGGCACGTACCTGTCGCTGGCCGCGTCGTAGGCCATCGGGTGCGTGAGGCGGCCCTGGTCTTCGAGCCAGAAGTCGCTCTGCTGGGCCAGCTCGGCCACGGTGTGCTTCGCGAACAGCTCCGGGCCCGCGCGGCGCGCGGTGGCCTCGGCGGCCACGGCCTTCACGCCGTTCTCGCAGAACTCGAAGGTCGAGGCATGGTTGCGGTCGGGCCAGGCGCAGCCGGGGCAGTCGAAGCCGTCGGGCTGGTTGGCCGAGAGCAGCGTCTTCGCGCCCTTGACCGGAATGTCCTGCCGCAGCAACGCATTCGTCACGCTGCGCAACGCGCCCCAGCCACCGGCGGGGCCCTTGTAAAACTCGATCTTCTGCTCGCTCATGGCGGCAGTGTTGGCCTGTGGGGGCGTGGCGTCAAATTGAATCGCGACATGCGGCGATTCAAAATGGAAATGACGAAGGTTCAGGCCTCGCGCGCGCCACCCATCAACAAGCCCCGCAGCTTGCTGCGCAGCGGCGTCTCCTCGACCTCCGGCACCCCGGCAATCTCCCGCAGCGCAAAGTCGCGGCTGTCGGCGTTGTGCAGGTCGATCTCGCGCACCACCTGCCCGTCCTTGTAGACAAAGGCCACGTCGGCCAGCGCGAGCACGTCCTCGATGTCGTGCGTGATCATCAGCACCGGAATGCCCCATTGCTTGCGCACCTGCGCGAGTTCGTTGCGCAGCTCGGCGCGCAGCATGGGGTTGAGCGCGGCAAAGGGTTCGTCGAGCAGCAGCACCTGCGGCTCGCAGGCCAGCGCGCGCGCCAGGGCCACGCGCTGCTGCTGGCCGCCCGAGAGTTTCTGCGGCCGGCTGTCGGCCAGCGCGGCGAGGCCGAAGCTGGCCAGCAGCGCCTGCACGCGCTCGGCGTCGCGCGCCGGCAGCGTGCGGCGGTGCCACGCGGTGAGGCCGAAGGCCACGTTCTCGCGCACCGTGAGGTGCGGGAACAGCGCGTAGTTCTGGAACAGGTAGCCGATGCGGCGCGCCGGCGCGGGCACGTCGATGCGCTGCGCCGCGTCGTACAGCGTGCGGCCGTCGAGCCGCACATGGCCCGCCGACGGATGCAGCAGGCCGGCGATGGCCTGCAGGGTGAGCGACTTGCCGGCCCCCGAGGGGCCGTAGAGCGCGGCGAAGGGGACGTCGGTCTGGAAGCGCACGGCGAGGTCGAAGCGCCGGGCTCCGTCCTTCACCGTGAGCTGCAGATCGACATCGATCATGGCTTGCCGAAACCGTAGCGCGCGAGCACTTCCTGGGCCGCAGGCGTCGACAGGAAGGCGATGAAGTCGCCGGCCAGCGCCTTCTGCTTGCTCTCGGCCACCACGGCGATGGGGTAGGTCACGGGCGTGTGGCCGGTGGGCGTGAAAGCGACCTTGACCTTGTCGCCGGCCACGGCCGCGTCGGTGCGGTAGACAAAACCGGCCTCGACCTCGCCACGGCTCACGTAGTCGAGCACCTGGCGCACGCTGTCGGCCTGCACGAACTTGGGTTCGAGCGCGGTCCAGAGCTTGGCGTTGTCCAGCACCTGCTTGGTGTAGCGGCCGACCGGCACGGTGGCGGTCTTGCCGACGGCGATCTTCTTCACGCTGGCGCCGCTCAGGTCCTGCAGCGACTTCAGGCCGACGGCGCCCTGCGCAGGCTCGACCAGCACGAGGCTGTTGGTGACGAGGTCCTTGCGGGTGGCGGTGTCGATGAGCTTCTGGTCGTTGCCGCGGTTCATCGTCTCCTGGTCGGCGCTGGCGAACACGTCGACCGGCGCGCCCTGCCCGATCTGCTGCAGCAGCACGCCCGAGGCCGCGAAGTTGAAGCGCACGGTGCTGCCGGCCTTGGCGGCTTCGAACTTGGGACCGATTTCCTTGAACGCGTCGGTCAGGCTCGCGGCGGCGGACACGGTGATCTGCTGCGCGGCGGCCGCAAACGGCAGGGCCAGGGCAAGCACGACGGACAAAAGACGCAACGGACGCATGGGCACAGTCTCCTGGAAAAAGGGGGAATCAACGAAGCGAAAAGAAGCGGTTCGACACGACCAGCACGGCAATCGACAGCACCGACGTGACGACCACCAGCAGCAGCGCCAGGTCGTCGTGGCCGGCCTGCACGGCGTCGTAGATGGCCATCGACAGGGTCTGGGTCTGCTTGGGAATGGAGCCGGCCACCATCAGCGAGGCGCCGAACTCGCCCATGGCGCGCGCGAACGCGAGCAGCGTGCCGGCCAGGATGCCGGGCCAGGCCAGCGGCAGCGTGACGCGCAGGAACACCGAGAACGGCGACTGGCGCAAGGTGCTCGCGGCGGCCTCGAGCGAGCGGTCGACGTTCGAGAACGCCGCGCTGGCCGACTTGAGCACCAGCGGCAGCGCCACCACGGCCGACGCCACCACGGCGCCGTGCCAGCTGAAGATGATGGTGTAGTCGAAGTGCTCGCGCAGCCAGGCACCGAGCGGGCTGCGGCGCCCCGCCGCCACCAGGATGGCGTAGCCGATCACCGTGGGCGGCAGCACCAGCGGCAGCATGAACACGGCCTCGAGCACGCCCGAGCCGGTGAACTGCTTGCGTGCGAACACCCAGCCCAGCGCCACGCCCGCGACCAGCGCCAGCAAGGTCGCGACCGCCGCGACCTGCAGCGACAGGACCAGCGGCGACCAGTCGGTGGTGGCGATGAGCGAAGAGGTGGTCGTCGTGTTCATTGAGATACGGCGCAATTGTTACATGAGCGGCCTTCTGGTTCCCACGGGGATGCACGGATGCGCCGGTCTTCATATACTGGCGAATACAGCGTTGGAGACTTTGTCCATCCGCCCCATGCGCCTTTCCCCTCATGACACCGTTGTCCGCTCGACCTCCGGCAGGCCCGAGCTTCGCCATGTGACGCAGGTGCACGAATGGCGCATCGAGCGCACGCTGGACGCCGGCGGCTTCGTGCTGTCGATCATCGCGCCGGGCGGCGAGAGCCAGTCGTTCCTGGTGGCGCCGGGCGACGCGCAGGACATCGGCGAGGTGCTGCGCCGCAGCGCCGCATGGACCGACCGGCGCGAGCAATGACCACCATGTGGCGCCACATGACGGGTGCGGAACGCATCCTCGAAGTCCTGCTGACGCGGCGCTCGGTGTCGCCGCGGCGGCTGCAATCGCCCGGCCCGAACCCCGACGAACTCGACGCCATCATTCAGGCCGGCCTGCGCGCGCCCGACCACGGCGGGCTGCATCCGTGGCGCGTGATCGAGTTCCGCCCGCAGAACCGCGAGGCGCTGGCCTGGTGCTTCGAACAGGAGAAGCTGCGCCGCGATCCGCTCGCCAGCCCCACCGATCTGCGGCACGCCCGCGAGCACGCCACGCGCCCGCCGCTGCTGTTGGGCTTCGTGGTGTCGCCGCGCGAGCGCAGCAAGATCCCCGCGCGCGAGCAGTGGCTGGGCGCCGGCGCGGCGCTGGGCAACCTGCTGGCGGCCGCGCACCAGCTGGGCTACGGCGCCATCGTGCTGAGCGGCGAACGCTGCTTCGACGAGACGCTGGTGCGCCAGGTCGGCGTGCAGCCGGGCGAGTACCTGGCGGGTTTCATCAGCATGGGCACGATCCGCGAGGCGCCACCGCAGGCGCGCGAGACGCTGTCGCAGGACGTGTGGTCGTGCTGGCAGGGCGACCTGCTGCCGGGCGCAGCCGGCGAGGCGTCAGGCGACGGCGATCAGTCCATCCGGCCGTCGGAGCGCGTGCGCGGCAGCTGATCGAGCCGCGCGCCGAACCAGCCCACGCGCGCGGTCTCGCGCACGTCGAAGCGCGGCACGTAGGGCTTGATGTCGAGCACGGGCGTGCCGTCGATCATGTCGTTGCCGCTGAAATGCAGCGTCGAGCCTTCCACCGCCGTGAGCCGCACGATCGACAGGCCCAGCCGGTTGGGCCGCGCGGGCGAACGCGTGGCGAACACGCCGTGCGTGGCGTCGTCGAGAAAGGGCACCACCTCGAGCCGTTCATGCGCGCAGCGGTGCAGGTGCGTCACGAGGATCAGGTAGTCGAAGCCTTCGATGTCGCGCAGCCCCGGCGCGAACTCGGCGAACACCTCCAGACGCCCCACTTCGTCGGGGCGCGCCGGCCGTCTGGATGGGCATGCCCGAGGTCTCGGTGAAGCGGCTGCGCACGATGCCGACCGGGCGGCAGACGACGGGATCGATGTCGGCAGCATTCATGGCGCGAGCAAGCGCGTGAGCGCACGAACATCCGCCGCCGTCGCGAGGCGCGCGGCGTTCTCGATGGCGCGGTAGCGCTTCACGATGTCCTCGCCCACGGGCGTGAGCGCCGTGCCGCCGCCGCGCGAGCCGCCCGCGGCGGTGTTCACGGCCGGCGAGGCCAGCGTCTGGTTCATCTCGTCGATCAGCATCCACGCGCGGCGGTACGACATGCCGAGCAGGCGGGCCGCCGCCGAGATCGAGCCGGTCTCGGCCACGGCTTCGAGCACGGCGATCTTGCCGGGGCCGATGGCGATGGTGTCGTCCCGGTAGATGCGCAGGCGGAACTGGGCTTTGGATTTCATGATGGCGCGAAGGGTAAACCATCCAGGTGCCGTCGGCACCCGTGGGCCGGGCTACGCGGCGTCGAGCGCGCCGCTGTGCTGGCGCGCCTGCGCCTGCCATTCGGGCGTCTGCAAGAAGGCCAGCGCCGCATCGAGCGCCCGCGCGGGCCGCACGCCCTCCTGCGTCATGAAGCCGATGGGCGTGCGAACCTCGGGCGCCACCAGCGGCAGCGCCTCCAGTTCGCGGTGGCTGCGCACGGCCGCCACCATGGCGCCGGGCAGCACGCTGCTGACGGTGCCCGCGCTCACGGCCAGCGCGAGCGTGAGCACCGAGTTGGTCTCGATGGCCGGCGCCACCGCGGCCACGCCGGCCTCGCGCAGGGCCTGGTCGATGATGGCGCGGTTGTGCATGTCGGGCGTGAGCAGGCACAGCGGCAGCTTGCCGGCCTCGGCCCAGGCGATGGGGCGGCCGATGCGCAGCCGGTCGGCCGAGGGCTTCTTCGCGCGCCGCAGCAAAAAGTAATGCTCGATGCTCTGCGGCCAGGCCTTGAGTTTGACGCCCGGCAGGTGCATGCGCTCGGTGTAGCCCAGGGCGAGGTCGACCGAGAGGTTTTCCAGGCCCGTCTCCAGCTCCTGCGAGCTCATGGAGAGCACGGCCGGCACGATGCCCGGATGGCGCTGCTGCAGCATTGCGGCAAAGCGCGACAGCATCGGAATCGCGGTGGGCACGGCGGCCATGCGCAGCCGCCCGCGCGGGTCGCCGGCCTCGCTGCGCAGCTCCTGCAGCAGCACCTCGTTGTCGCGCAGCATGCGCTGCGCCGTGGCCAGCACGCGCTCGCCTTCGTGCGTGAGGCCCACGTACACACGGGAGCGCTTGACGATGACGACGCCGAACTCGCCTTCCAGCGCGCGCAGCGCATTGGAGAGGGCCGGCTGCGTGATGTGGCAGGCCTGCGCGGCGCGGCCGAAATGCTTGTGCTCGCTGAGTGCGACGAGGTAGCGCATCGAGGCGAGCAGGTTCATTGCGTGCGTCCTTTTTCTTCTTGGGAGCTCTCGTCCGGGGCGCCTGCGCAGGCCCTCGCCCTGCCCCCGCCTGTGCCTCAGGTGTTCTTGCTGATCGAGATCGTCGGGAACTTCGCGGAAAAGTCCTTCGCCTTCTCCGCGATCCCCACCGCCACGCTGCGCGCCACGGCCTTGTAGAGCCCGGCCACCTCACCGTCGGGGTCGGACACCACCGTGGGCGCCCCGCTGTCCGCCTGCAGGCGGATGTTGATGTCCAGCGGCAGCGCGCCCAGGTAGGCCATCTGGTACTCGGCCGCCATCTTCTTGCCGCCGTCGGCGCCGAAGATGTGCTCGGCATGGCCGCAGTTCGAGCAGATGTGCACCGCCATGTTCTCCACGATGCCCAGGATCGGCACGCCGACCTTCTCGAACATCTGGATGCCCTTGCGCGCGTCGAGCAGCGCGATGTCCTGCGGCGTGGTGACGATCACCGCGCCCGTCATCGGCACGCGCTGGCTCAGCGTGAGCTGGATGTCGCCGGTGCCCGGCGGCATGTCGACGATCAGGTAGTCGAGGTCTTTCCAGTTGGTCTGGCGCAGCAGCTGCTCGAGCGCCTGCGTGGCCATGGGGCCGCGCCAGATCATGGCCTGGTCGGCGTCGACCAGGAAGCCGATCGACATCACCTGCACGCCATGGCGCTCCTTGGGCTCCATGTTCTTGCCGTCGATGCTCTCGGGGCGCCCGTCCAGGCCCATCATCATGGGCTGGCTCGGGCCGTAGATGTCGGCGTCGAGCAGGCCCACGCTGGCGCCCTCGGCGGCCAGCGCCAGCGCCAGGTTGGCGGCCGTGGTGCTCTTGCCCACGCCGCCCTTGCCCGAGGCCACGGCCACGATGTTGCGCACGTTGGGCATCAGCTGCACGCCGCGCTGCACCGCATGGCTGATGACCTTGGTCACGATGTTGACCGACACGTTCTCCACGCCCGGCACGGCCTTGGCCGCAGCCACCAGCGACTTGCGGATGGCCGCGTGCTGGCTCTTGGCGGGGTAGCCGAGTTCGAGGTCGAACGAGACATCGCCCTCGGCGATCTGCAGGTTTTTGAGCGAGCGGGTCGCTGCGAATTCTTTGCCGGTGTTAGGGTCCGTGACGCTCTTGAGTGCGTCCATGAGCCCGTCGGGGGTGAGTGCCATTGATCAAACTCCTGAATGGCGGGTAGTCTATTCCGCCCGCCAAGCCCGTACCGGGACGCGCTCATTTCCCGTCCGAAAAACGCCGAAGAAGCAAAGACACCGACGCAATGCCCGAGACAAGCCCCGCCACCGGCCTGCTGCTGACAGGCGGCGGCGCCCGCGCCGCCTACCAGGTCGGCGTGCTCGAAGCCATCGCCGAGATCCGGCGCGACGCCGTGGCGGCGGGTGCGGCCATCGGCGGCGGCAACCCGTTCCAGATCATCACAGGCACCTCGGCCGGCGCCATCAACGCCGCGGCGCTGGCCTGCGGCGCCGACGACTTCGACCGCGTGGTCGCGCACATCGCGCAGGTGTGGGGCGAGTTTCGTGCCGAACAGATCTACCGCGCCGACTCGCTCTCGGTGCTCGGCAGCGGCGCGCGCTGGCGCATGCTGCTCGGGCTGGGGCGCTTTGCGGCCAACTGGATGCGCATCAAGCCGAAGTCGCTGCTGGACAACACGCCGCTGGCCGGCCTGCTGCAACGCCTGGTGCCGCTGGACCGCCTGCCACAGCTCATGCAGCAGGGCCACGTGCAGGCGCTGGCCGTTACGGCCTCGAGCTACAGCTCGGGCGAGCACGTGACCTTCTTCGAGGCGGCCGTGCCGATGGAGCCCTGGGTTCGCTCGCAGCGCCTGTCGGTGCGCGACCGCATCACGCACGCGCACCTGATGGCCTCATCGGCCATTCCCTTCGTGTTCCCGGCCACCGCGCTGCCGATGCCTCCGGGCCACACCGAGTACTTCGGCGACGGCTCGATGCGCCAGTCGGCGCCCATCGCGGCGGCGATCCACCTGGGTGCGCAGCGCATCGTGGTGATCGGCGCGGGCCGGATGCACGAGCCGCGCGACGAGGATGCGCCCAACACCCACAGCGGCTACCCGACCATGGCGCAGATCGCCGGCCATGCGCTGTCGAGCATCTTTCTGGATGCACTGGCGGTCGACATCGAGCGCCTGCGCCGCATCAACCACACGCTGGGCCTCATTCCCGAAGAGGCGCGCGCGGCCAGCACGCTGCGCCCGCTCGACCTGCTGGTGATCTCGCCGTCGGAGCGCATCGACATGATCGCGGCGCGCCACGTCGACGCGCTGCCGGGCGCCGTGCGGCACCTGCTGGGCGGCTCGAAGGTCGCGGCCGACGTGAAGGGCGGCGCGCTCGCCAGCTACCTGCTGTTCGAGTCGGCCTACACGCGCGAACTCATGGCGCTGGGGCGCGCGGACGCGATGCGCCAGCGAGACGAGGTGCTGCGGTTCTTCGGGTGGGTGCCGAAGTGACGGCGCACGCGGCCAGCTGAGTTCGCGCCGCTCACCCCGCCTCGTCCAGCAGCCCCAGCACCACGTCCAGCAGCACGTTCGCGCCCTGCGCTAGGTCAACGCTCGCCGTGTGCTCCTTCGGGTTGTGGCTGATGCCGCGCACGCTCGGCACGAAGACCATGGCGGCGGGCGCGATGCGCGCCATCATCTGCGCGTCGTGGCCCGCGCCCGAGGTCATGCGGCGGTGGCTCAGGCCGCGGGCGTGCGCGCTGGCCTCGACGAGGCGCACCAGCCGTTCATCGAACCGCACCGGCTCGAAGCGCGCCAGCGTGCGGGCTTCGATGCTCACGCCTTCGGTTGTTTCGAGCTGCCGCAGGTAGTCCGCCAACTCGCCTTCGGCGTCCTTCAGCGTCGCCTCGTCGGTGTTGCGCAGGTCGACCGTGAGCGTGGCGCGCGCCGCGATCACGTTGATGAGGTTCGGGTGCAGATCGATGGCACCGACGGTCGCGACCTGGCTGCCGCCGTAACGGCGCGCCAGCTCGCGCACGAACACCGCGATGGCCGCGGCGCAGTAGCCGGCGTCGTGGCGCAGGTGCATGGGCGTGGTGCCCGCGTGGTTCGACTGGCCGGTGACGACGATCTCCTGCCACGAGATGCCCTGCAGGTCGGCCACCGCGCCGATGGTGACGCCCTCGGCCTCCAGCACCGGGCCCTGCTCGATGTGCAGTTCGACGAACGCATGCGGCACCAGCGCGCCGCAGGCCATGTCGCCCGCGTAGCCGATGCGTGCGAGTTCGTCGCCCAGCCGCGCGCCGTCGGTGGCGACGGTGTCGAGCGCCGCGTCGAGCGCCAGGCCACCGGCATGCACCAGCGAGCCCATCATGTCGGGCATGAAGCGCACGCCCTCCTCGTTGGTGAACGCGGCGACCACGAAGGGGCGCAGCGTCTGGCGCTGGCGTTCGTTGAGCCAGCGCACCACCTCCAGGCCCGCCAGCACGCCGTAGTTGCCGTCGTAGCGCCCGCCCGTGGCGACGGTGTCGATATGGGAGCCGGTCATCACGGGCTTCGCATCGGGCAGCTGGCCGGGGCGGATGCCGAAGATGTTGCCGATGCGGTCGATGCGCACGGTGAGGCCCAAGTCGCGCATCCATTGCACGAGCCGGTCGCGGCCCGCGCGGTCGGCGTCGGTGAGTGCGATGCGGCAGACGCCGCCTTGTGCGGTCGCGCCGATGGCGGCGTGCGCGTCGATGCGCGCCATCAGCGCCGCCTCGGCGATGCCTTCGCGTTGCAGCCATTGCGCCTGCGCCGCCACGACTTCTTCGCCTGTGTGGCCGGTCAGCGCGCGGTACACGCCGGGCGCGGTCGCGCCTTCGGTGCTGAACAGCAGCACGCGCGAGCTGGCGTCGAGGCCGGCGGCGCGCGCCAGTTCGGGGTCGGCCGCAAGCACCTGCAGCGCGGCGAGGCCGGCCGCGCCGGATTCGCCGACCTGCACGGGCACGTCGCCCGCCTCGCCGGTGGCGAAAGTGCGCATGGCGTGCTCGGCGTCGGCATCGGTGACGGTCATGAAGAGGTCGACCGAGGGTTGCAGGAAGCGCCACGCGAGCGGCGAAGTCTCGCCGCAGGCCAGCCCCGCCATCACCGAATCGACGCTGCCGGTGGCGCGGTCGGGTCGGCCGCTGCGCGCGCTCTGCAGCAGGCAGTCGGCCTGCTCGGGTTCGACGACGATCAGCGTCGGCCGCGCGGCGCCGTAGCGCTCCCAGACATGGCTGGCCACGCCGGCCGCGAGCCCGCCGACGCCGCCCTGCACGATGACGTGGGTGAAGGGGCACGGCGCGCCGGGCGCGGTGTTCTCGAGCAGCTCGTCGACGAGGATGCCGTAGCCCTGCATCACGTCGCGCGGAATCTCTTCGTAGCCTTCGTAGGAGGTGTCGGAGACGACCTCCCAGCCGTTCACCCGGGCCAGGCGCGCGGCCTCCTCGACCGAGGCGTCGTAGTTGCCGGCGATGCGCACGATCTCGGCGCCGAGCGCGGCGATGGGCGCCTCGCGCTCCTCGCTGACCTGCGCGTGCAGCACGATCACGCAGCGGCAGCCCATGCTCTGCGCGGCCGCAGCCAATGCGCGGCCATGGTTGCCGTCGGTCGCGCTGATGACGACGAAGTCGCGCAGCGCCTCGGCATACCGGCCCGCGAACAGGTCGGCGGGCGTCCAACCCCGCTCGGGCCAGCGGCGCAGCACGAGCCGCAGCAAGGCCACGGGCGCACCGAGCACCTTGAAGCTGCCGAGCGCGGAGCGGCGCGATTCGTCCTTCACGACCACCTGCGCGATGCCCAGCTGCGCGGCGAGCCGGGGCAGCGGCCACGCCGGCGTCGGCTGCGGCGAGAGCCGGTGCCAGGTGGACAGCCACTGGCGGCTCTCGCGACCGCGTGCGATGTTCATGACGGCCTGCAGGGCCGCGTCGTAGCCGCGCCGTTGCGCGTGAGGGTTGGCGAAGAGCATGGGAAGAAAACCGGAAGAGAAGAATGGATCAGGCGGCGGTGCGCACGGGAAGCCGCTGGCGCACGATTTCCGCGAAGTAGCGCGCGCCCGTGGTCAGCACCGCGTCGTTGAAGTCGTAACGGCCGTTGTGCAGCGGCGTGCCGCCGGGCTCGCCCTCGGCGCCGTTGCCCAGGAAGACGAAGGCGCCCGGCACGGCGCGCAGGAAGGCGCCGAAGTCTTCCGAGATCATCATCGGCGCGACGTTCGCATCGACCTTCTCGGCGCCCACCACGGCCATCGCAGCGGCCACCGCGATCGGCACGCACTCGGCCCAGTTCACGGTGGGCGCGAACTCGTGCGTGTAGCTGAACGTGCACTCCGCGCCGTGCATGCGGCAGATGCCTTCGCTGATCTCGCGCATGCGCGTCTCGAGCATGCGCTGCACGGTGGGGTCGTAGCTGCGCGTGTCGCCCTTGATGACCACGTTCGACGGAATCGCGTTGCGGATGCCGTCGGTGATGAACTCGGTGCACGACACCACGGCCTGCGCGCCGGGGTCGAGCGTGCGCGAGACGATGGTCTGCAGCGCCAGCACGATCTGCGCGCCGATCACGATCGGGTCGATGCCCATGTGCGGCCGCGCGGCATGCGTGCCCCGGCCGTGGATGTGGATGACGAAGTTGTCCTCGCTCGCCATGAGGCCGCCCACGCGCGTGGCGAAGGTGCCGGCGGGCAGGCCGGGCATGTTGTGCAGGCCGTAGATCTCGTCGACCGGAAAGCGTTCGAACAGGCCGTCGTCCATCATGGCCCGGGCGCCGCGGCCGTGTTCTTCGGCGGGCTGGAAGATGAAGCGCACGGTGCCGTCGAAATCGCGCCGCTCGCGCAGCAGCTGCGCGGCACCGAGCACCATCGCCATGTGGCCGTCGTGGCCGCAGGCGTGCATGCGCCCGGGCGTGGCGGAGGCGTAGGGCCGCTCGGTCGCCAGCTCGGTGATGGCCAGCGCGTCCATCTCGGCGCGCAGGCCGATCACGCCCGTCCCGCTGCCGACCTTGAGGCTGGCGACCAGCCCGGTGCCGCCGATGCCGGTGTGCACCTCGAGCCCCAGCGCCCGCAGCGCGTTGGCAATGAAGGCCGAGGTCTTCGCCTCCTCGAAGCCGGTCTCGGGCATCGCATGCAGCTGGTGCCGCCAGCCGGCCAGCTGGTCGCGCAGGGGTGCGTCTGGAAACTTCATGGCGAGATGCTATTGACAACACAGCGGGACAGGTGCGCAAAATGAGCCGCTGCCACGCAACGTTTTTGCGCGAAGCCTGCCCTTTCTCATGACACCCCTCGACGCCCTCGACCTGCACCTGCTCGAACTGATCCAGGCCGACAGCCGCCTCTCGCAGGGCGAACTGGGCGAGCGCATCCACCTGTCGACGGCGGCGGTGAACCGCCGGCTCAAGCGCCTGCGCGACGAGGGCGTGATCCAGCGCCACGGCGCCGTGCTGTCGCCGGCCGCGCTCGGGCACCCGCTCACCATCGTGGTCGAGGTCGAGGCCGAGAGCGAGCAGATCGAACGGCTCGACGCCATGAAGCAAAGCTTTCGCGACTGCCCGCAGGTGCAGCAGTGCTACTACGTGACGGGCGAGTGGGACTTCATCCTCGTGTGCGTGGTGCGCGACATGGCGCAGTACACCGCGCTCACCCGCCAGCTGTTTTTCCAGAGCAACAACGTCAAGCGCTTTCGCACGCTGGTGACGATGGACCCGGTGAAGGTGAGCCTGGATGTGCCGGTGTCGACGGGGGTCTGAGCGCGCGTCACGAGCCCAGGCCGAACAGCGCCAGCAGGCCTGCGACGAACCAGCCAGCCTTCTTGGCGGCGTCGGCGCTTTCCTTCGAGATGGGCCACAGCTTGGCGCGGCGCCAGGCTCGGAAGTTGTTGGCCACCGCCAGGGCCACGCCAAGCAGCACCAGCGGCGCCATGTTCCAAGCGGCGGCGGCGATGCCCGACAGCACGATGATCAGCAGGCCCGCCGTCCAGATGCCGTTCGACGTGCTGGCCAGCACATGCGAGAGCTTGCCGCAGAGCCCGCACGCCGCCGGCGAGCCGCGGCTCGAAAGGCGCTTGGCCATGGCGGCGATGCCCGGCTGGCGGCAATGGGGACAGGCGTAGGTCATGCGGCTCCCGCGAACGACGTGGAAGCCGACGATAGCCGATGGGCTCAGCGCGCCGACAACATCGACCGCAGCATCAGCAGCACCGCGCCGACGATCGGCGCCAGCGCCAGCAGCCGGCCGGGTTCGAAGGCCAACCCTGCGACAGCGCCGACAAGGCAGCCAGCCTTGACCCACATTGGCACCGCGCCCCAGCCACGCCCATGGGTCACGGCGAGCGCAACCAGGGCGACCCAGCCGAGCGCACCGCCAAGGACCGACAGCGTCCAGCTCAGCAGGTAGAACGCCGAGTCCGCGTCGCGGAACGCGAGGGCCGTGCCCAGGCCGCGCCAGGTGTGCCACCAGCCGTCGAACAGCAGGAAGCCGGTGGCCGAAGCGGCCCACCAGAAGAAGGCGTAGAGGCTGGCCACGCCGGCCAGGGCGGCGAGCCCGCCCAGCAGGCGGTGGGTGATGTCGTCGAAGGGCGCGGGGTCGCGCCAGGTGGCCGTTTGTCCGTGGTCCATGCTCGGAGCTCCATTGGTTCGCAATGGGTCCGACGGTAGGCAGCGAATGTGCGGGCTGGATGAAGCCTGTGTGAAGCGCGGTATCAGGCTGTCGGCGCGTCGGGCGCAATGCCCAGTTCCGCGCACACGCGCCCCAGCAGCGCCTTCAGCGACGCCACCTCGGTTTCGAGCCGCGCCACGTTGGCCTTGAGCGCCGCGACCTCGCCGAGCGAGTCGCCGTGCGTGGCAAACGCGCCGTCGCCCGAGGCACCCGGCCCCGCCACCTCTTCCGCCGGTGGCCCGCTCAGCAGGTGCGCCCAGCGGCTTTCGCGCGCACCGGGCAGGCGCGCCAGCTTCACCACCAGCGCGCCGGCCGGCCGTTCGGCGAGTTCGTTGAGGAAGCCCTCGACCGACGAGATGTCGGCAAAGTTGTGCATGCGGTCGCAGGCGATGCGCAGCTCGCCGGCGGTCTGGGGACCGCGCAGCATCAGCACGGTGAGCAGGATCACCGACTGCGACGGAATGCGCAGCACGCGGTCGATGTTGTGCTCGTAACGGAAGGCGCGCCCGCCGCTGGTCTCGGCCACGAGGCTGTAGCCCTTCAGGCTGTCGATGGCGGCCTGCACCTGCGACTCGCTGAGTTCGAGCACCGGGTTGCGGCTGGTCTTCTGGTTGCTACCCGACACCAGCGAATTGAGCGTGAGCGGGTAGCTGTCGGGCACGGTGCGCTGCTTTTCGGCCAGCACGCCGAGGACGCGGGTTTCGAGGAGGGACAGGACGGGCAGCGGTGTGGACATGGCGCAGGAAGAAGGAGACAGGGACAGAAGTGAAAAGGCAGCCGAGCCTCAGGGCGCCACCACGGCCAGCATCGGCCCGAGGTCGCGCACGAAGTCGTTGCGCTGCAGTGTCTTCGAATAGATCGCCGACACGGTGCCGTCGAGGTACAGCGCGTCGCGGCAATGCAGCACGTCGCGCAAGTACAGCGCGAAGTCGTAGAAGTTCACCGGCGTCTCGGCGAGGACGAAGACCGCGGTGCTGCCCGACACGCACACGCCGTTGCGGGTCTTGCGCGAATCCGAATTCGGAATGAGCGCCGGGTGCACCGCGCCGTGGCGCAGCAGCAGCGGGCCCGACTGGGTCGCCAGCTGCACACCGCCCTTCGCGGCAATCGCCGGGTATTCCGACGCCTCGACGACGCGCGGCCCCTGGGCCGTGACCAGGAACACGCCGTTGGGCTTGCGAAAGAAATTGCCGACGCCGTCGGCCAGATTCAAAGGTGCTTCCTCGCGGCCTTCGCGCACCAGAAGGCCGACGGGTGCGAAGTCGGCGTGGTACATACCGGCGTTCGCCGCGAACAGCAGTTGCTTGTTGCGCGCCTTCAGCCAGGCCTCGAGCCGGTCGAAGCGCTTGAAGGCGGCACCGGTGTCGTCGTTCAGGAACAGCGCGAGCTTGTCGGTGCGCAGGTCGACCTTGACGACGGTGTAGCGCGGCGGCGCGTCCACGGCGCCGGCGGCGGACCACGCCAGGCCGGCGAGCAGGAAGACCAGCGCAGGCAGCAGCAATTTTTTCATGCGACGACCTGGGCTGCCCTTTTCTTGCTCAGCCGCCGTTGATGCGTGCGACCAGCGCCTTCGTGAAGGCCGCCGTGCCGGCGCTGCCGCCCAGGTCGCCGGTGCGCACGTTGTCCAGGTTGAGCGTCTGGTCGATGGCGGTGCGCAGGCGCGTGGCCAGTTCGGGCCGCTTGACGTGGTCGAGCATGAGCGCGGCCGCCAGCAGCAGCGCGGTCGGGTTGGCGATGCCCTTGCCGGCGATGTCGGGCGCCGAGCCGTGCACGGCCTCGAAGATCGCGGCGTTGGTGCCGATGTTGGCGCCGGGCGCCATGCCCAGGCCGCCGACCAGGCCGGCCACGAGGTCCGAGAGGATGTCGCCGAACAGGTTGGTGGTCACCAGCATGTCGAACTGCCAGGGGTTGAGCACCAGCTTCATCGCGCAGGCGTCGATGATCACGGTGTCGAGCTCGAACTGGCCCTTGTACTTCTCTTCGTACAGGTCGAGGCCGGTCTCCAGGAAGATGCCGGTGAGCGCCTTCATGATGTTGGCCTTGTGCACCAGCGTGACCTTCTTGCGGCCGGTGGCCACGGCCGTGTCGAACGCGTATTCGAGGATGCGGCGGCTGCCCTTGCGGGTGTTGACGCCGGTGGCCATGGCCACGGCGTGCGGGTCGCCGTCGATGGGCACGTAGTGCTCGTGGCCGATGTACAGGCCCTCGAGGTTCTCGCGCACCACGGTCAGGTCGATGTTGTCGTAGCGCCCGCCCGGGATGATGGTGCGCGCGGGCCGCAGGTTGGCGTACAGCTGGAACTCCTCGCGCAGGCGCACGTTCGACGAGCGGTAGCCGCCGCCCGAGGGGGTTTCGAGCGGACCCTTGAGCGCCAGGCGGGTGCTGCGGATGCTGTCCAACGTGGCCTTGGGCAGCGGGTCGCCCGAGGCCTTGACGCCGCCCAGGCCGGCGATCTGGGTGTCCCACACGAAAGGCGCCTTCAGCGCGTCGAGCGCCGCCAGGGTCGCGTCGACGATCTCGGGGCCGATGCCGTCGCCGGGGATGAGAGTTGCGGGGATCGAGGTGGTCATCGGCGGCGGCTCACTTTCAGTAAAGAGGCTGCGAGCATACGTCGCACGGGCGACACCCCCGCGGCCTTCGGGGTCACTCCGGGTACCCCGCGGCCGAGGTGAGCAGCCCCATGGCGGCGGCCGCGGGACGGGCCGCCTAAAATGCCCGGTTCCCGGACGCGGCCCCTGGCCGCCTCCACGGGCCCCGCGCCCCTTCCGTTCGTCACTCCCGAAAGCGCCCTCCCCGATGTCCGCCCCGCGCAAGCTCTTCGTTACCACCGCCCTGCCGTATGCCAACGGCAAGTTCCACATCGGCCACATGATGGAATACATCCAGGCCGACATCTGGGTGCGGAACCAGCGAATGAATGGCGCCGACGTCAACTTCGTGTGCGCCGACGACGCGCACGGCGCGGCCATCACCATCGCGGCCGACAAGGCCGGCGTGACGCCGCAGGCCTTCGTGGCCGAGATCGCCGCGGGCCGCAAGCCCTACCTCGATGGCTACCACATCGCCTTCGACAACTGGCACTCGACCGACGCGCCCGAGAACCACCAGCTGGCGCAGGACATCTACCGCGACCTGCGCGCCAACGGCCTCATCGAGACCAAGAGCGTCGAGCAGTTCTACGACCCGGCCAAGGGCATGTTCCTGGCCGACCGCTTCATCAAGGGCGAGTGCCCCAACTGCCACTCGAAGGACCAGTACGGCGACAACTGCGAGGTGTGCGGCGCCGTGTACGCGCCCACCGAGCTGATCAACCCGTACTCGGCGCTGTCGGGTGCCAAGCCCGAGCTGCGCAGCTCGGAGCACTTCTTCTTCAAGCTGTCGGACCCGCGCTGCGAGGCCTACCTGAAGGAATGGACCGCCGCCCCCGGCCACGTGCAGCCCGAGGTGCAGAACAAGATCCGCGAGTGGCTCTACAAGGACGACGAAGGCAAGGGCGGCCTGGGCGATTGGGACATCAGCCGCGACGCGCCCTACTTCGGCATCGAGATCCCCGATGCGCCGGGCAAGTACTTCTACGTGTGGCTCGACGCGCCCGTGGGCTACCTGGCCTCGCTGAAGAACCTGCTGGACAAGCGCTGCATCGAGCTGGGCGGCGACGGCATCTCGTACACCGAGTACATGGCCGACCCCGAGCTGGAGCAGGTGCACTTCATCGGCAAGGACATCATCACCTTCCACACGCTGTTCTGGCCCGCGATGCTGCATTTCAGCGGCCGCAAGGCGCCCAACGCCGTGTACGTGCACGGCCACCTGACGGTGAGCGGCGAGAAGATGAGCAAGAGCCGCGGCACCGGCATCGACCCGCTGAAGTACCTGTCGATCGGGCTCGACCCCGAGTGGCTGCGCTACTACATCGCCGCCAAGCTCAACGGCCGCAACGAGGACATCGACTTCAATCCCGACGACTTCGTGGCGCGCGTCAACAGCGACCTCGTGGGCAAGTACATCAACATCGCCAGCCGCGCGGCCGGCTTCATCGGCAAGCGCTTCGGCGGCCAGCTGGGTGCGGTGTCGGCCGACGGCGAAACGCTGCTGTCCACGCTGCGCGCCGCAGCCACGCAGGTGCAGTCGCTGTACGACGGCCGCGACTACGCCCGCGCGCTGCGCGAGGTGATGGCGCTGGCCGACAAGGTGAACGAGTACGTCGACCAGAACAAGCCCTGGGAACTGGCCAAGAAGGAAGGCGCCGAGGCGCGCCTGCACGACGTGTGCACGGTGTGCATCGAGGCCTTCCGCCTGCTCACGCTGTACCTGAAGCCGGTGCTGCCGGCGCTGGCCGTGAACGTCGAGGCCTTCCTGAAGATCGCCCCGCTGGTCTGGGCCGACGCCGCGCAGGCGCTGCCGGCCGGCCACGCCATCGGCGACTACAAGCACCTGATGCAGCGCGCCGACCCCAAGCAGGTCGACAAGCTGTTCGACGTGCCCGAAGCCGCCGCAGCAGCACCCGTCGCCACCGAAGCGCAGGAGCTGCCCGGCGGCGAAGCCATCGCGCCGACCATCACCATCGACGACTTCGTGAAGATCGACCTGCGCATCGCGAAGATCGTGGCCTGCGAGAAGGTCGAAGGCTCGACCAAGCTGCTGCGCCTGACGCTCGACGCGGGCGAAGGCAAGACGCGCAACGTGTTCAGCGGCATCGCCTCGGCCTACCAGCCGGAGCAACTGGTCGGCAAGCTCACGGTGCTGGTCGCCAACCTCGCGCCGCGCAAGATGAAGTTCGGCGTCAGCGAAGGCATGGTGCTGGCCGCGAGCCACGGCGACGAAAAGGCCCACCCGGGCATCCACGTGCTCGAGCCCTGGGCGGGCGCGACGCCGGGCATGCGCGTGCGCTGACCCGAAGACGCAAAGAAGAACTAGCCGAACTTGTTGTTCAACACGAGGTCGGCAAACACCTTGCCGCCCACCGAGATGTGGTCGCGCATCGCCTCCGCGGCGTTGTCCGCGTGGCCTTTCAGAATCCACTCGACCACCCGTTCGTGCTCCCGCTGTGAAGCGGCGAGCCGGCCGGGCTTCTCGAACATCCGCCCACGGTAGGCCGAGATGCGCAGCCGCACGGTCTGCGCCTGCTCCACGATGAAGGGGTTGCCGCTGGCGCGGTAGATCACGTCGTGCAGCGCGGCGTTGGCCTGCTGGTAGGCCTCGGCGTCGTCCGCCTGCGCCTGGGCGGCGGTGCCGGCCAGGGCACGCAACAACTCCTCGCGCAGCGCCGGGCCGATGCGCAGCGCGGCCAGCCGCGCCAGCACGCCTTCGAGCTCGCCGAGCGCTTCCATCATCGCCACCAGTTCGTTCGCCCGCAGCTGGCGCACGTAGATGCCGGTGCGCGGAACGATGTCGACCAGCCCGCGCGCACTGAGCAGCAGCAGCGCCTCGCGCACCGGCGTGCGCGAGGTGTTGAAGCTCAGGGCCAGGGCCTTTTCGTCGATGGCCATGCCGGGCGACAGCACGCCGCCCAGGATGTCTTGTTCAAGCCGGGCGCGGATGCGGTCCTGCAGGCTGTGGGTGTCGAGGGTTTTCGCGGGTTGCATGGCGATTTGGATATTAGCTAACCTTACAGATATATCAATTCATCTGTTTGGTACATCAATGTCCCCCACCCTCGCGATCGACGGCCACGTGGCCTACCTGACGCTGCACCGTCCCCAGGCCGCCAACAAGCTCACGCCAGACGATCTTCCCGTGCTGATCCAGCATGTGGACACAGTGAACCGCACGCCCGAGGTGCTGGTGCTGGTCTTGCGCGCCGAGGGCAAGTACTTCTGCAGCGGATTTGATATATCAGAGGTGGCCGCCCAGAGCCAGACCGAGGGCCGCAGCTTCGGCGAGATGGTCGATGTGTTCGAAAACTGCCGCGCCGTCACCATCGCGGCGGTGCACGGCGGCGTCTACGGCGGCGCGACCGACCTCGTGCTGGCCTGTGACTTCCGCGTGGGCGCCCGCAGCGCCGAGATGTTCATGCCGGCCGCGCGACTCGGCCTGCACTACTACCAGAGCGGCATGGAACGCTACGTGTCGCGGCTGGGGCTGGACACGGCCAAGCGCCTCTTCCTCACCGCCGAGAAGCTCGACGGCGCCGCCATGCGCGACTGCGGCTTTCTCACGCAGCTGGTCGACGACGCCGCCGCGCTCGACGCCGAGGTGCAGCGCCTGCGCACCGTGCTCGCCGGCATGGCGCCGCTGGCGCTGCTGGGCATGAAGAAGCACCTGAACCAGATCGCGCGCGGCACGGCCGACGCCGCCGCGATCTCGCGCGAGGTGCAGCGCACCGTCGCCTCCGAAGACCTCGCCGAGGGCGGCCGGGCCTGGCGCGAGAAGCGCACGCCGGTGTTCCAGGGCCGCTGAGCGCGCCCGCCCTTCCCTACACAAGACCCAGGAGACAAACCCATGAAGCAAGAACTGCGAGCCCTCTCGTTCGCCGCCGCCGCGCTGCTGGCCTCGGCCGGCGCACTGGCCGACACCTATCCCTCGCGCCCGATCACGTTGCTGGTGGGCTTCCCCGCCGGCGGCGGCGCCGACACCGTGGCGCGCATCGTCGGCGACAAGCTGGGCAAGCTGCTCGGCCAGCCGATCGTCATCGACAACAAGCCGGGCGCCGGCACCACCATCGCATCGGACCAGGTCGCGCGCGCCGCGCCCGACGGCTACACGCTGCTGCTGGGCAGCGCCAACCTCTACGGCAGCGACAAGCTGCTCTACAAGAGCGTGAAGTACGACGGCGCCAGGAGCTTCGTGCCGATCTCGCGCTGGAGCTCCGCGCCGATGCTGCTCGCGGTGAACAAGGACGTGAGCGCCAAGACGGTGCAGGCGCTGATCGCCGAGGCGCGGCAGAACCCCGGCAAGCTGGCGTACTCGTCGTCGGGCGCGGGCGTGGTGACGCACCTGGCGGGCCTCTCGTTCGAGAAGGCGGCCGGCGTACAGATGCTGCACGTGCCGTACAAGGGCGGCGCACCGTCGATCCAGGCCGTGGCCGCGGGTGACGTGCAGCTCACCTTCGGCACGCCGCCCTCGGTGCTGCCGATGGCCCAGGGCCAGAAGCTGCGCGTGCTGGCCGTCACCTCGGGCCAGCGCTCGCCGCTCTTTCCCGACGTGCCCAGCGTGGCCGAGGCCGGCGTGAAGGGCTACGACTACACCTTCTGGTTCGGCCTCTTCGGCCCGGCCGGCCTGCCGCCGGAGGTGGCGCAGAAGCTGTTCGACGCCAGCGTGGCGGCGCTGAACGACCCCGAGGTCAAGGCGCGGATGGAGAAGTCGGGCAACGAGTCGGCGCCGTCGAAGTCGCTGGCCGAATTCCGCGCCTGGGCCCTGGCCGAAGGCGCGAAGTCGAAGGAACTCACCGAGCGCTCGGGCGCGAGCGTCGAATGACCGCGCACGCCCCCAAGGCAGGCCCGCTGCAGGGCTTCACCGTCATCGACCTCACGCGCGTGCTCGCGGGTCCGTACTGCACGCTGCTGCTCGCCGACCTGGGCGCGCGCGTCATCAAGGTGGAACAACCCGGCCTGGGCGACGACGCGCGGCAGATCGGCCCCTTCGTCGAAGGCGACTCGGCCTACTTCATGTCGGTCAACCGCAACAAGGAGTCGATCGCGCTCGACCTGAAGGCGCCGGGCGATCGCGCGGTCTTCGAGCAGCTCTTGGCCACGGCCGACGTGCTGGTCGAGAACTTCCGGCCCGGCACGATGGAAAAGCTGGGCTACGACTGGCCGACGCTGCATGCGCGCTTTCCGAAACTCGTGTTCACCTCGGTCTCGGGCTTCGGCCAGACCGGGCCGTACAGCAAGCGCCCCGCCTACGACATGGTGGTGCAGGCGATGGGCGGCATCATGAGCCTCACCGGCCATCCCGGCGCGCCGCCGACGCGCGTGGGCGTGTCGATCGGCGACCTGGGCGCCGGGCTGTACGCGGCCATCGGCACGCAGGCCGCACTGCTGCAGCGCGGGCGCACGGGCCTGGGCGACCGGGTCGACGTGGCCATGCTCGACTGCCAGGTCGCGCTGCTCGAGAACGCGATCTCGCGCATGGAGGCCGAGGGCCGCGCGCCGGGGCCGATCGGCTCGCGGCATCCGTCGATCACGCCCTTCGACGTGTTCCGCGCGGCCGACGGCTGGTTCGTGATCGCGGCAGGCAACGACGCGCTGTTCCAGCGCCTGTGCACTGCCCTCGAGCTGCCCGCGCTCGCCGGGGACGCGCGCTTTGCCACCAACCCGGCGCGCTGCCAGCACCACGAGGCGCTGAAGGGCTTGCTCGAAGAGCGCCTGTCGACCGGGCCCTGCGCGCACTGGCAGGCACTGCTGATGCAGCACAACATTCCCACCGGCGACTACAACGACGTGGCCGCGGTGGTGAACGACCCGCAGGTGCAGGCGCGCGAGATGCTGGTGCAGGTGCGCACGCAGGGCGGCCAGCCGCTCACGGTGGCGGGCAACCCGGTGCACGTCGGCGGGCTGCGCACGCAGGTGCGGCGGCAGCCGCCGCGGCTGGACCAGGACCGCGAGGCGATCCTGGCGTCGCTCGCCCGGTCCAGCGCTGCGGGTGCAGAATCCGCCCATGCAACGCAGTGACCGCCTCCGCCCCTTCGTCCTTTCCGCGCTCGGCCTCGCGAGTGCGCTGCTGCTGAGCGGCTGCGCGGTGGTCAGCGTCGCGAGCACCGCCGTGAGCGTGGGCGCCGGCGCGGTCGGCCTCGCGGCCGATGCAGCCATCGGCACCGCGCGCATCACCGGCAAGGCCGTGGGCGCGGCGGCCGACGCGGTGATTCCCGACAGCAAGGACTGACGGGCGTTCAGCGCGGCAAGCCGAGCGCCGCGAGGTGCGCAGGCGTGTGCTGCGCTTTTTCCTTGCGCACGAAGGCCGAGCGCAGCGTCGCGTGCGGCTCGGCCGGATCGAAGAAATTGCGCCGCATGTGCGCCAACTCCTCGTCGCGGTACGCCTGCAGCGGCTTGATCGCTTCGTCGCGCACACGCGCCGCCTGCTTGTCCGCCAGGCGCGCGGCCAGGTCGGGCGATGCCGCCAGTTGCGCGGCCAGCCGGCCGACCTCGTCACCCAGTTCTTCCGGCGCGGCCTGCAGCACGCGCTGCGCCAGGCCCAGCGCCACCGCGCGCTTGGCGCTCACGGGCAGCGCCGACTGCGTGAGCCGCGCGGCCTCGTCGGCGCCCACGCGACGCGGCAGGCTGTAGGTCCAGTACTCGGAGCCGTGCAGGCCCATGAGCTTGTAGTGCGGATTGAGCACCACGCCGTCGCGGCACCACACCTCGTCGGCCGCGAGCGCGAGCATCACGCCGCCGGCCGCGGCATTGCCGCCCAGCGCGGCCACCGTGAGGCGGTCGGTGGTCGTGAGCACGGCCTCGACCAGGTCGTTCATCGCGTGGATGTTGGCCCACGACTCCTCGGCCGGATCGGCCGCCGCCTCGATCACGTTCAGGTGGATGCCGTTGGAGAAGAAGTCGCGCAGCCCGCCGAGCACCAGCACCGAGGTCGGGCGGGTGCAGGCGAAGCGGTAGGCAGCCAGCAGACGCCGGCATTGCGCGGTGCTCATGGCCCCGCCCGCGAAAGAGAAGTTCAGCACGCCAACCTGCCCATGCTCGCGGTAGCGGATGTCGGTCCACGTGCGGCGGCCAGCGGGCAACTCGAGCGGCGCGGCCACCTCGGGCAGGCCGGCGGGCAGCCGCTCGCCCAGCGCCTCGACGGCCGGCAGCTTGTAGCTCGGCAGGCCGGAACCCGGCTCGCGCCAGGGCCGCAGCTGGGCGAGCCAGACCGCGCCGTCGACGGTGGCGCGGCAGACGGCGCCGGCGCGGGTGGCGATCAGTTCGCCGGGCGTGCCGCGCAACTCGTCCTCGGCATGGCCGCCGTGCAGGTACCACGGCGCGCCCAGCAGCTCGTCGAGCACGCCGGGCTGCGAATCGGCCGCGCGCAGCTGCCGCAGCACCGATTCGGTGGTCTGCGTGGCCCAGTCGATGCGGCGCTCGGCCTGCTTCATGAAGGGCCGCCAGCCGGCGGCGAGGTCGGCCGCCTTCTGCCGCTTCGGCTTGTAGGTGCCCGAGGCGAAACGCTCGACGGCCAGCAGCACGGCGTCGACGGCGGCATCGGCCACCTCGCCGCGGTACAAGTCGCTCTTGCCGGCCTGCGGCGGCACCTTCAGCGGCGACCAGGCCCAGACATCGCCCGCGTCCATCTCGGCCACGGCCTCGAGCACGGTGACGCCCCAGCTGTCGACGCCGCCCTGCAGCGTCCGGTCGAGCGAGGACGGGCCCCGGTCGCCGGGCGGGCCCGGGTGCACGATCAGGCAGGTGTGGGCGCGCCAGACGTCCTCGGGAATCGCCGTGGTCAGCATCGGCGCGACGACGAGCGCGGGCGCGTGCTGGCGCACCGCTTCGCGCAAGGCCTCGTCGTCGCCGAGCGCCAGCACAACGCCCGCGGTGTGGCCCCGGTCCTGGAGCTCGGCCAGCACGCGCTGCGTGAGGCTGTTGAACGCGCTCGCGACGAGCAGGATGTGCATGGGCGACCTCATTGACGTTTGTTTCTAAACGTCAAAAATGTATCTTTCAGCCTCGCCGCCGATAAGCTGACTGAAAGTACTCACCGCCGGGACATCGCGCGGCCGCCGCAAAGGCCGGGCCACAATGACCGCACATGTCGTCGCCGCTGAACCTCACCCGCTTTCGCCCCCGCCTGCTGGACACGATGGCCGGCTACGACCGGGGGCGGTTCCTGGGGGACCTGGGCGCGGGCGCCACGGTGGGCATCGTCGCGCTGCCGCTGGCCATGGCCTTTGCCATCGCCTCGGGGCTCAAGCCCGAGGCCGGCATCTGGACGGCGATCATCGCGGGCTTCCTGATCTCGCTGCTGGGCGGCTCGGCCGTGCAGATCGGTGGGCCGGCGGGCGCGTTCATCGTGATCGTCTACGGCATCGTCGAGCGCTACGGGGTGGCCAACCTGCTGATCGCCACCGCCTGCGCGGGCGTGCTGCTGTTCATGGCGGGGCTGTTCGGGCTCGGGCGGCTGGTGCGCTTCGTGCCGCTGTCGATCGTGGTGGGCTTCACCAACGGCATCGCAGTACTGATCCTGCTGTCGCAACTGAAAGACCTGCTGGGCCTCACGGTGGAGCGCATGCCGGCCGACGTGTTCTCGCAGCTGCACGCGATGGCGCTGCGGCTGGACACCTTCAATCCGCACGCCTTCGCGCTCGGGCTCGCCTGCGTGCTCGGGCTGCTGGCGTGGTCGCGGCTGTTTCGCGGCGACTCGGCGCTGGCGCGTGCGGTGCAGCGCGTGGGCGGGCGCTGGGTGCAGACGCGCCCGGTGCAGATCGTCGGGCGCATCCCGGGGCCGATCGTCGCGCTGGTGTCGCTCACGCTGGTGTCCTGGGGCTTCGCGCTGCCGGTGGAAACCATCGGCACGCGCTTCGGCGGCATTCCCGAGGGCGTGCCGGCCTTCGCGCTGCCCGATTTCTCATGGGAGACCGTCAAGCAGCTGGTGACGCCGACGCTGACCATCGCGCTGCTCGGCGCCATCGAGTCGCTGCTGTGCGCGCGCGTGGCCGACCAGGTCAGCGGCCAGCCGCGCCACGACCCGAACCAGGAGCTGATGGCGCAGGGCATCGCCAACCTGGTCACGCCCTTCTTCGGCGGCATGCCGGCCACGGGCACCATCGCGCGCACCGTGACCAACATCCGCTCGGGCGGCAGCTCGCCCATCGCGGGCATCGTGCATGCGGTCACGCTGCTGGTCGTGGTGCTGCTGGCGGCGCCGCTGGCGCGCCATGTGCCGCTCGCGGTGCTGGCGGGCATCCTGGTGTTCGTGGGACTGAACATGGGCGAATGGCGCGAATTCACGCCCGGCCAGCTGCGCCACTTCAGCCGCCACTACCGGCTGCTGATGCTCGGCACCTTCTTCCTCACGGTGGTGTTCGACCTCACGGTGGCGGTGCAGGTGGGCATCGTGCTGGCGTGTGCGCTCTTCATCCGGCGCATGAGCGGGCTGTTCAGCGTCGAGCTGGTGACGCTGCAGCCGCCGGTGCTCACCTACCGGCTGTACGGTGCCATGTTCTTCGGCGCGGCGGCCAAGCTCGACGAAGCAGTGAACGCCGCGGAGCGCGCGCCGCGCGGCATGACGCTGGTGCTCGACGCCACGCACCTGATCTACATCGACGCCACCGGCGTCGATGCGCTGCGGCAGCTGCACCGGGCGGTGCTGGCGCGCGACGGGCTGCTGCGCATCGAGTCGCTGCAGCCGCAGCCGCTCGAGGTGCTGGAGCGCTCGGGCTTTGCCGAGGAGCTGACCTCGGGCCGGCCGGCAACGACCTCCTAGGCGGGGCTCGTCAGGCCTGCGCGGCCTCGCCGCACACCAGCCGCGCCATCTGCACCTTGCTCGTGACGCCGAGCTTGGCGTACACCTGCCGCAGGTGGTGACGCACGGTCGCCGGGGAACTGTCGAGCCTGCGGGCCACCATCTTGTAGCTGTGGCCCTCGCCGAACAGGCGGGCCACCTCGGCCTCGCGACGGCTCAGCACCGCCAGGGCCGATACGCCGGGCGCCGGCGTCTCCCGCAGCCGCAGCGCCTGCGCCGAAACCAGGTGAGGCATCAGCAACTCCAGCAGCGCGTGCTCGCGCGCGCCGAAGCTCGCGGCTTCGCGGCCGTACAGCGACAGGTGCGTCCACCACGGCGAATCGGGCGCATGCAGCATCACGCTGAGCACGCGGTCGAGGCGATGCTCCGAAGCGAAGGCGCGCAGCGACCCCACCGGCGGCAGCTCGTGCGACGCCATCGCCATGCCATGGCCCGGTCGTGCCATCACCGCGGCCACCATCGGATCGAGGTGGCGCACACGGCACCAGTCGGCCACGAAATCCGGCGCCAGCCCGCGCGTGTGGCCGTCTCGCGGCTCGAGCCGTCCGGCGGCGAACACCGAGCGGCCGAACCAGGCGGCATCGAACGCAATGTGGCCGGCCAGCCAGTCCAGCAGCCCGCCGGCGGCCGAGGCCTCGGGCGCAGCCGCCCGCGGATACAGATCGAGCAGCAGCGCGCCGAGCTGTGCGGCCGGAATGCACGACCCCGAAGAAGAACTGCTGTGCGCCATGCGGCGCGATCTTAGGGGCCGCCCGCTCGCGGGGGGTTGCGGAGATTCCCGCATCGTTCATCTGAACGACTGCCGCTGCCGGACACCCCGCCCTACGCTGCACGGCGTTCCCACATCACACACGAACAGGACACCGTTGCCATGAACCACGCCGACTACAGCCGCCTCGACGCCACCGGGCTGGCCGAATGCATCCGCCGCAAGGACATCAGCGCCGCCGAAGCGCAGCAGTGCGCGCGCCAGGCGGCGACCGCGCTCAACCCGCGCATCAACGCCATGGCCGAGCTTTTCGACGCCCCGCTGTCGCACGACGCGCAGGGTCCGCTGGGCGGCGTGCCCTTCCTCATCAAGGACCTGGTGCTGCAGGCCGAGGGCGTGCGCTGCCAGGCCGGCAGCCGGCTGTTCGGCGACGGGCTGCCGGCTGCCGCAGACAGTGCGTTGATGGCGCGCTTTCGCCGCGCCGGCCTGGCCACGCTGGGGCGCACCTGGACCCCGGAACTCGGCTTCAACGCCACCACCGAGAGCGCCCTCGGCGGCGCGACGCGCAACCCGTGGAGCCTGGCGCACAGCGCGGGCGGCTCCAGCGGGGGCTCGGCCGCGGCGGTTCGATCCGCGTGCCCGCCGCCGCCTGTGGCCTGATCGGGCTGAAGTCCAGCCGCGGTCGCATCAGCGCCGGCCCGGGCTACGGCCAGCCGCTGATGGGCCTGGGCATGGAGGGCGTGGTCTGCCGCACCGTGCGCGACGCCGCCGCCGCGCTCGACCTCATGCACGGCCCCGAGCTGGGCGATCCGTTCCTGATGGCCGCGCCCGCGCAGCCCTACGCACAGGCCATCCGGTCGGCGCCGCGCCGGCTGCGCATCGCGGTGAGCACCCAGTTCCCGGGCACGCAGCCGGCGGCGCAACCCTGCGTCGACGCGGTGGAGGCGACGGCGCGCACGCTCGCCGGTCTCGGGCATGTCGTGGAATGGGCGACGCCGTCGTATGCGCACGAGGCCTTCTTCTCGGCCACGCGCACCTTCTGGTCCTCGTTGCTGGCGGCCGGCGTGGCGGGCGCGGCGCAGGCGCTGCAGATGCCGCTGGAGAAGGCGCTGGGCCAGGTGCAGGCCTGCACCCGCGCCACCGCCGAGCACGGGCTGCGCCTGAGCGCGCTCGACCTGGAACTGGCGCTCGCGCAGATGAATGCGGTCTCGCGCGAGGTGGCGCCCTTCTTCGCGCAGCACGACATCCTGCTCACGCCGACGATGCGCACCCCGCCCGTGGCGCTGGGCTACCTCGACCAGGACGACCCCGCGCGCGATGCGCAGGGTTACTTCGACCACCTGTTCGACTACGCGACCTTCACGCCGCTGGCCAACCTCACCGGCCAGCCGGCGATCTCGCTGCCCCTGGGGATGGCCGGCGACCTGCCGATCGGCGTGCAATGCATGGCGCCCATGGGCGACGAAGCCACGCTGCTGCAGCTCGCCGCGCAGCTCGAGCAGGCCATGCCCTGGGCCGCGCGGCGCCCGGCGCTGCACGCGGCAGCGCTGTAGGCAGCGCGCTCAGGGCGCCTCGGTGCCCCGGTCGGGCGACGACCCGCTGCGCACCACGCGCTGGTCGTCGTTCAGCGTGGCGGTGAAGACCATCGACGAATTCGGTGGCTGCACCCAGCGCCATTCCCATTCGGTCTCGCGCTTGAGCGCATAGGGCGTGACCTTGGCCGGCTTGCCCAGCAGCTTGCGCAGGTCTTCCATCATCATGCCGGGCTGCACCTTGGCGAAGTTCTCGGGCGTGAGCACCTGGCGCAGCGCGCTCATCTTGCCGTCGGCGCCGATGGTGATCATGTAGTTCTTCTGGCCCTGCGGCTGGCGGTTGAACTCCAGCACGCGGCCGTTGGGCACGTCCCAGACGTTCTCGGGTTCGCCGAAACGCGCGCGCACGTCGGCCTCGGTCGAGACGCCTTCTTCGAGTTCGCTGATGCGCTGCGGATCGCAGCCCGCGAGCCCGATCAGCGCCGCCAGCAGTCCTGCCACGAGGCCGATCCGGCCCTTCTGAAATCGTTGCATGCCGTCCCCGGTAAAATTCGAGCGATAAAGGTCCAGTCTATGTCCATCTTCCGCCGCCCCCACTACACCTCCGAGATCACGAACTTCATCGAGGAGATGAAGCAAAAGAAGCCGACGCTCGAGGCCGAACAGCGCGCCGGCCGCGCCCTGCTGTGGGACAAGCACCTCGACCGCAGCCTGCTCGAGGAGTACAGCGAAGCGCGCGTGCCGATGCAGCCGTACGTCTACCAGACCCAACCCAAGTGAATGGTGCCCACCCGGCATCCCGCCGCCCAGCCTGCGCGCACAGCTATTAAGTTGATAGCAACCGCCTCATGAGCGCAGACGAGGACAACGGCACGATCGTGGCCAGCATGCCCGAGGTCGTCGACCAGGTCGCCCTGGCCCGGCTCTACGGCGAGCCGCTGTTCGCGATGCCGAAGGACCTGTACATCCCGCCCGAGGCGCTGCAGGTCTTCCTGGAGGCCTTCGAGGGCCCGCTGGATCTGTTGCTGTACCTGATCCGCAAGCAGAACTTCAACATCCTCGACATCCCGATGGCGGGCCTGACGCGGCAGTACCTGAGCTACGTCGACGAGATCCGCCAGACGAACCTCGAACTCGCGGCCGAGTACCTGCTGATGGCCGCGATGCTGATCGAGATCAAGTCGCGCATGCTGTTGCCGCCCAAGAAGGTGGCCGACGGCGAAGAGGCCGAAGACCCGCGCGCCGAGCTGGTTCGCCGGCTCATGGAGTACGAGCAGACCAAGCTGCAGGCCGCCGCCATCAGCGCGCTGCCGACCTACGGGCGCGACTTCTGGAAGGCCCAGGTCTACATCGAGCAGTCGATCAAGCCGCGCTTTCCCGACGTCGACGTGGTCGAGCTGCGCGACGCCTGGGCCGACATCATGAAGCGCGCCAAGCTCGTGCAACACCACAAGATCTCGCGCGAAGAGCTCAACGTGCGCGAGCACATGAGCATCGTGCTGCGCCACCTGCAGGGCCAGCGCTTCGTCGAGTTCGAAAAGCTCTTCGACGTCTCGCGCGGCGTGCCGGTGCTGATCGTCACCTTCATCGCGATGCTCGAGCTCGCGAAAGAAACGCTGATCGACATCACGCAGGCCGAAGCCTTCGCCCCCATCTACGTCCGACTGGCCTACTCGCCGGCCTGACCCAACCGGTTCCCACGCCTGTGACTTCCGCCGTTCGCGACTTCGACGTCCTCATTGTCGGCAGCGGCCTTGCAGGCCTCTCCGCCGCGCTGCACCTGGCCCCCACGCACCGCGTGGCCGTGCTCACCAAGCGCGCGCTGAACGACGGCTCCAGCGCCTGGGCGCAGGGCGGCATCGCGGCCGTGCTGGCGGCGGGCGACAGCTTCGACGCCCACGTGGAAGACACGCTCGTGGCCGGCGCCGGCTTGTGCGACCCCGAGGCCACGCGCTTCGTGGTCGAGGGCGCGCCGCAGGCCATCGGCTGGCTGCGCGAACTGGGCGTGCCCTTCTCGGAAGAAAGCGGCGACCTGCACCTGACGCGCGAAGGCGGCCACAGCCAGCGCCGCATCGTGCACGTGACCGACGCCACCGGCGCGGCCGTGCAGCAGGTGCTCATCGAGCGCGTGCGCCGCACGCCCAACATCACGCTGTTCGAGCACCACACGCTGGTCGACCTGGTCACCGGCACCAAGCTCGGGCTGGCCGACCCGTCCTGCCAGGGCCTGTACGCGCTGGACGACGAGACCGACGAGGTGCTGGCCTTCCGCGCGCCGCACACCATCCTGGCGACCGGCGGCGCGGGCAAGGTGTACCTGTACACCACCAACCCCGACACCGCCACCGGCGACGGCATTGCCGCCGCCTGGCGCGCGGGCTGCCGGGTGTCGAACCTGGAGTTCATCCAGTTTCACCCGACCTGCCTGTACCACCCGCACGCCAAGTCGTTCCTGATCAGCGAGGCGGTGCGCGGCGAAGGCGGGCTGCTCAAGTTGCCCGACGGCACGCGCTTCATGCCAAAGCATGATGAACGCGCCGAACTGGCGCCGCGCGACGTGGTGGCCCGCGCCATCGACTTCGAGATGAAGAAGCACGGCCTCGACTGCGTATACCTCGACATCTCGCACCAGCCGCCCGCGTTCCTGAAGGAACACTTCCCCAACATCCTGGCGCGCTGCCTGGAGCTGGGCATCGACATCACGCGCGAGCCGATTCCCGTCGTGCCCGCCGCGCACTACACCTGCGGCGGCGTGCTCAGCGACCTGGCCGGGCGCACCGACATCCCGGGCCTGTATGCCATCGGCGAAACCGCCTGCACCGGCCTGCACGGCGCCAACCGGCTGGCCAGCAACTCGCTGGTCGAGTGCATGGTGTTCGCGCGTGCCGCGGCCGACGCCATTGCGCAGGCGCCGTCGCGCGAACGCGCCGCGCTGCCCGCCTGGGACGAAAGCCGCGTCACCGACGCCGACGAAGCCGTGGTCATCTCCCACAACTGGGACGAGCTGCGCCGCTTCATGTGGGACTACGTCGGCATCGTGCGCACCAACAAGCGCCTGGAGCGCGCGAGCCATCGCATCGCGCTGCTGCAGGCCGAGATCCAGGAGTTCTACGCGAACTTCCACGTCACGCGCGACCTGCTCGAACTGCGCAACCTGGTGCAGGTGGCCGAGCTGATCGTGCGTTCCGCGCAGGCCCGCCACGAGAGCCGTGGCCTGCATTTCAGTCGCGATTACCCTTCGCTGGCCGAGCCCACCGCACCCACCGTGCTGGTGCCGCCGGTCGACTGAGCCCACCCTTCGTCACCTTTCGATCACCCTCAGGATGCCCGGCCACCGACGCCCGCAGGGAGAAAGCCAACCATGTCGAACACCCCTACCCCACCCACCTCTTCGTCCGAAGCCCCGGCCGCCACGCCCTACGGCACGCTGCCGCCCGCCTCGCCCCTGGCGCAGCGCAAGCCCGTGAGCCTGCCGCGGCTGGCGGACATGCATGCGCGCGGCGAGAAGATCGCCATGCTCACTGCCTACGACGCCACCTTCGCGGCCATGGCCGACGCGGCCGGCATCGACTGCCTGCTGGTCGGCGACTCGCTGGGCATGGTCTGCCAAGGCCTGAACAGCACCGTGGGTGTGAGCCTGGAGGCCATGCGCTATCACACCGACAGCGTCTCGCGCGGCCTGCGCCGCGTGCAGGGCACGACCTGGCTCATCGCCGACCTGCCCTTCGGCAGTTATCAAGAATCGCGCGAGCAGGCCCTGGCCAGCGCCACCGTGCTGATGCAGGCCGGCGCGCACATGGTCAAGCTCGAAGGCGGCGGCTGGACCACCGAAACGGTGCGCTTCCTGGTCGAGCGCGGCATTCCCGTGTGCGCCCACCTGGGCCTGACGCCGCAGACCGTGCATGCGCTCGGCGGCTACCGCGTGCAGGGCAAGGGCGATACCGCCGGCGCGCTGCTCAAGCAGCAGGCCCACGCGCTGCAGGACGCGGGCGCCGCCATGCTGGTGCTGGAGATGGTGCCGGCCGCGCTGGCCGCCGAACTCACCACGGAGCTGAAACACTGCGCCACCATCGGCATCGGCGCCGGCAAGGCCACCGCGGGCCAGGTGCTCGTGCTGCACGACATGCTGGGCATCAACCTCGGGAAGATGCCGAAGTTCGTGCGCAACTTCATGGCCGACGCGCCGGGCGTGCTGCCCGCGCTGCAGGCCTACGTGCAGGCCGTGAAGAACGGCAGCTTCCCCGACGACCGCCTCCACGCCTGGTAAGCACAGAAGGACACCGACCATGTACATCGCCAAGACCATCGACGAACTACGCCAGCACCTGTCTTCCAGCCAGCGCCCCGCCTTCGTGCCCACCATGGGCAACCTGCACGAGGGCCACCTCGCGCTCGTGCGCCAGGCCAAGCCGCTGGGCGACGCCACCGTGGCGAGCATCTTCGTGAACCGCCTGCAGTTCCTGCCGCACGAAGACTTCGACACCTACCCGCGCACCTGGGACAGCGACTGCGAGAAGCTGCGCGCCGCCGGCTGCGACGTGCTGTTCGCGCCCGACGAGAAAGCGCTCTACCCCGAGCCCCAGACCTGCAAGGTGCACCCCGACCCGGCGCTGGCCGATCTGCTCGAAGGGCACTTCCGCCCCGGCTTCTTCATCGGCGTGTGCACGGTGGTGATGAAGCTGTTCCAGTGCGTGCAGCCGCGCGTGGCCGTGTTCGGCAAGAAGGACTACCAGCAGCTCATGATGATCCGCCACATGGTGCGGCAGTTCGCGCTGCCGATCGAGATCGTGGGCGGCGAGACCTTCCGCGCCGACGACGGCCTGGCGCTTTCGTCGCGCAACGGCTACCTGAGCGCCACCGAGCGCGCCGAGGCCGTGCAGCTGTCGAAGGCGCTGCGGGCCATGGCCGAGGCCGTGCGCGCCGGCGAGCGCGACGTGGCCGCCCTCGAGGCGCGCGCCATGCAATCGCTCGCGCAGCGGGGCTGGCAGCCCGACTACGTGGTGCTGCGCCGCCGCGCCGACCTGCAGGCGCCACAACCCGGCGATGCGCTCGTGGCCCTGGCCGCCGCGCGGCTGGGCAGCACGCGGCTCATCGACAACCTCGAAATCGACACCCCGCTCGCGACATGACCTACAGCGTCAAGGAAATCTTCTACACGCTGCAGGGCGAAGGCGGACAGGCCGGCATGCCGGCCGTGTTCTGCCGCTTCGCCGGCTGCAACCTCTGGACCGGCCGCGAGGAAGACCGCGACACGGCCGTCTGCCGTTTCTGCGACACCGATTTCGTCGGCACCGACGGCACGCTGGGCGGCAAGTTCAAGAGCGCCGACCAGCTCGCCGACACCATCGCCGCGCAATGGCCCGCCGGCGACACCGCGCACCGGCTGGTCGTGCTCACGGGCGGCGAGCCGCTGCTGCAGGTCGATGCGGCGCTGGTCGACGCGCTGCACGCGCGGCACTTCCGCATCGCGGTCGAGAGCAACGGCACGGTCGTCGCACCCGCGGGCATCGACTGGCTGTGCATCAGCCCCAAGGCCGGCGCGCCGTGGGTGCAGCAGCGTGGCCAGGAGCTGAAGCTGGTGTGGCCGCAGGCCGGCATCGACCTCGATGCGATGGCACGCACGGGCGAATTCACGCACCGCTTCCTGCAGCCGATGGACGGGCCCGACCGGCTCGCCAACACCGAGCTGTGCATCGCCGAATGCATGAAGCAGCCGGTGTGGCGCCTGAGCGTGCAGACCCACAAGATCACGGGCATCCGCTGACGCGGCAGCCCCTTTCAGTTTCGAGTTTCTTTTTTTGACAATGCGCTTCACCATCAGCCAACGCTTCTTCTTCGACGCCGCCCACACGCTCAAACGCGAGATCGAGGTCGAAGGCAGCCGCCGTATTCACGGCCACACGTACCACGCGGAGGTGTGGCTGGCAGGCGAGCGCGACCCGGTGACGGGCATGGTGATCGACCTGGGCCTGCTGCGCCGCCGGCTCGAAGACGTGCGCGAGCAGCTCGACCACCACCTGCTGGACGACGTGCCGGGGCTGCATCCGCCGACGCTGGAGAACCTGTGCGTGTTCATCGCCGACGCACTGCCCGACCTGCGGCCGTCGCTGGCGCGCGTGCGCGTGTGGCGCGAGGCGCTGGGCGACAGCTGTACGGTGGACTTCTAGCCGCCGGTCAGGCGGCGCCGATGCCGGCCACCAGGCTGCCCGGCGCCTGGCCGTTCTTCAGCCCGGCGGTGAACGCCAGCATGCGGTCGATCGGCACGCGCGCGCGCACGCCCAGTGCCGGATCGACGTGGATCTCACCCGCGCCGGTTTCCAGCGCGTTCGCCAGTTCGACCAGCCCGTTCATCGCCATCCACGGGCAGTGCGCGCAGCTCTTGCAGGTGCCGCCGTTGCCCGCCGTGGGCGCTTCGATGAAGGTCTTGCCGGGGTTCAGCGTGCGCAGCTTGTGCAGCATGCCGGTGTCGGTCGCGACGATGAACTCGGTCGCGTCGAAGCGCTGCGCCGCGTTCAGGATCGCCGAGGTGGAGCCCACCGCATGCGCCAGCGCGATCACGTCCGAGGGCGACTCGGGGTGCACCAGCACCTTGGCCTTCGGGTGCTCCTTCATGAGCAGCTCGAGTTCGAGCGCCTTGAATTCGTCGTGCACGATGCAGGCGCCGTTCCAGCTGACCATGTCGGCGCCGGTCTGGCGGCGGATGTAGTCGCCCAGGTGGCGGTCGGGCCCCCAGAGAATCTTCTGGCCGGCCGCGTGCAGCGCGTTCACCACGTCGAGCGCACAGCTGGAGGTGACGAGCCAGTCGGCGCGCGCCTTCACGGCCGCGCTGGTGTTGGCGTAGACCACCACGGTGCGGTCGGGATGCTCGTCGCAGAAGGCGCTGAAGGCGTCGACCGGGCAGCCCAGGTCGAGCGAGCAGTTGGCGTCCAGGTCGGGCATCAGCACGCGCTTTTCGGGCGAGAGGATCTTCGAGGTCTCGCCCATGAAGCGCACGCCCGACACCACCAGCGTGGTGGCGGCGTGGTCGCGGCCGAAGCGCGCCATCTCGAGCGAATCGCTCACGATGCCGCCGGTTTCCTCGGCCAGATCTTGCAGGTCAGGGTGCACGTAGAAGTGCGACACCATCACCGCGTTGCGCTCGCGCAGCAGGCGGCGGATGCGCTCCTTCAGCGCGACGCGCTCGTCGGGCGAAGGCTCGGGGGGCACGCGGGCCCAGGCGTGGCGCGTGTCGCAGACCGCGCCTTGCGCGGGCTGTTCGTAGTCGACATCGATGACGGAAGCGGTCGTCATGGCGGTTCAGTGGGTCAGGAAGCGCATCGAGTAGTCGATGGCCTTCACGTCCTTGGTCAACGCGCCGATCGAGATCCGGTCGACACCGGTCTCGGCCAGGGCGCGCAGGCCGTCGAGCGTGACGCCGCCCGAGATCTCGAGCACGGCCTTGCGGCTCTCGCCCACGGCGTCGTTCAGGCGCACGGCCTCGCGCAGCGTGGGCAGGTCCATGTTGTCGAGCAGCACCATGCGGGCGCCGGCGTCCAGCGCTTCCTGCAGCTGGGCCAGGGTCTCGACCTCGACCTCGACAAAGGCGGCCTGCGCGGCCACGGGTGCCACCGCGCGCAGGGCGGCGGCCACGCCACCGGCCGCGGCGATGTGGTTTTCCTTGATGAGCACCGCGTCGTACAAACCGATGCGGTGGTTCAGCCCGCCTCCCGTGCGCACCGCGTACTTCTGCGCCAGGCGCAGGCCCGGCAGGGTCTTGCGGGTGTCGACGATGCGGGCACGGGTGCCCTTCACAGCGTCGGCGTACAGCGCGGTCTTGGTGGCGACGGCGCTCAGCAGCTGCAGGAAGTTGAGCGCGGTGCGCTCGGCCGTCAGCAGCGCGCGGGCGCCACCTTCGATTTCGAGCACGGGCTGGTCGGCGGCGCAGCGCTGGCCCTCGCCGCACAGCCAGGTGATGCGCGCCTGCGGATCGAGCCGCCGCACGGTGGCCTCGACCCAGGGCGCGCCGCACACCACGGCGGTTTCGCGCGCGAGCACGCGGGCATGGGCGGTGCGGGAGGCGTCGACCAGCGAGGCGGTCAGGTCGCCGTCGGCGACGTCTTCCTGCAGGGCGCGGGCGACGTCGGACTCGGCCAGCGCGGCGACGGCCGACGCCGAGAAATCAAAGCGAGGGCTCATGTCTCTGGAATCTCTAATCTTCTTCAGGAGGAATGGCGCGAGGCCGGGCCGGCGGGCGGCTGCACCGACTCGGGCACCGGGTCGCGCCCGGTCAGCGCCGCGACGGCGTCGCGCGGGCTCACCTGGCCGTCGAGCAGCGCGACCACGCCTTCGGCGATGGGCATCTCGATGCCCAGCCCGCGCGCGCGCTGCACCACGGTGCGGGCGCAGTACACGCCCTCGGCCACGTGGCCCAGCGAATCGACGGCCTGCGCCAGCGTGCGGCCCTGGGCCAGCAGCAGCCCGACCTTGCGGTTGCGCGACAGGTCGCCGGTGGCGGTCAGCACGAGGTCGCCCAGGCCCGACAGGCCCATGAAGGTGTCGGCGCGGGCGCCGAGCGCCAGGCCGAAGCGGGTCATTTCAGCCAGGCCGCGGGTGATCAGCGCCGCGCGGGCGTTGAGCCCGAGCGCGAGGCCGTCGCACAGCCCGGTGGCGATGGCGAGCACGTTCTTCACGGCGCCGCCGACTTCGACGCCGACGATGTCGTCGTTGGCGTACACGCGCAGGGCCGGGCCGTGGAAGGCCTCGACCAGCGCATCGCGCACGCCGGCGTGCGGGCTGGCGGCCACCAGCGCGGTCGGGCGCCCTTCGGCGACCTCCTGCGCAAAGCTGGGGCCGCTGAGCACGCCCGCCTTCAATTCAGGGGCGACCTGGGCCCAGATCTCGTGGGCGAGCAGGCCGTAGGCGGTAGGAGAGGCATCGAGCGCGGGCTCGACGCCCTTGCACAGCCACGCCACCTGGGCGCTGGTGCCGCGCAGGGCGATCAGTTGGTCGCGCAGGGCGGCCATGGGCGTGGCGACGATGACGAGGTCGGCCCCGGCCTGCGCCTGGGCGATGTCGCCCGCGCGCACGGCCAGCGAGGCCGGCAGGGCCAGCCCGGGAAGGTAGCGGGTGTTTTCACGCGCGGCCGACATGGCGTCGGCCTGGGCGGCGTCGCGCGCCCAGAGGGTGACCTCGTGGCGGGCCGCCGCGTTGACTGCGACGGCCGTGCCCCAGGCACCGGCGCCATGAACGCAGATCTTCATCGTGCGCTGGCGGCGTCGTGCGGCCGGTTTACTGGGCCAGGGTGGGGGCAGCCTGGCCGGCGGCCTGGGCTTGCTGCTGCTCGTACATGGCCTGGAAGTTGATTTCGGCCAGGTGCACGGGCGGGAAGCCGCCGCGCTGGATCACGTCGGCCACGTTGCCGCGCAGGTACGGGTAGACGATCTGCGGGCAGGCGATGCCCAGGATCGGGCCCATCTGGTCTTCCGGCAGGTTGCGGATCTCGAAGATGCCGGCTTGCTTGGCTTCGACCAGGAACACGGTGCGGTCTTCGATCTTGGTCTGCACGGTGGCCGACACGGTGATCTCGAAGATGCCGTCGGCCACGGGCTGGGCGTCCACGCCGAGCTGGATGTCGACGGTGGGCTGCGTCTGCTCCAGCAGGATCGCGGGCGAGTTGGGTTGTTCGAGCGACAGGTCCTTGAGGTAGACGCGCTGGATCTGGAACACGGGATCTTGGGCTTGCTGGTCGGCCATGGCTGAACTTTCGAGGATCAAAACAATGCCCGCCGGGGAGAGGGTCCCGCAGCGGGCTGCAGATGAGGGAACAAACGATTATCGCCCGACGGCCCGCGCACTTTCGTGACGCCCGGCCGCGCGGAGCTTCAGGCGCCTTGCAGCAGCGGGACCAGGCCGCCGCGGCTGTCCAGGGCCATGAGGTCGTCGCAGCCGCCCACGTGGGTGTCGCCGATGAAGATCTGCGGCACCGTGCGGCGCTGGGTGATCTCCATCATGGTGGTGCGGGCTTGCGGGTCGGTGTCGATGCGGATCTCTTCGATCTGCTCGACGCCCTTGGCCTTGAGGATCTGCTTTGCACGCGTGCAGTACGGGCAGACGGCGGTGGTGTACATCTTGACGGCTTGCATGCGCTCTACCTTGGGAACAATCAGGCTTTTTCAACCGGCAGGTTAGCCTCTTTCCAGGCCTTGAGCCCGCCAGCGACGGCTTGGGCCTGCTCGTAGCCGAGCTTCTTGGCCGTGGCCACGGCGCGCTGGGCGCGGGCGCCGGTGGCGCACACCAGCAGCAGCGGCACGTTCTTGTTCTTGACCGTGCTGGCCAGCTTCTCGTCCAGCAGGTTCAGGGGCACGTTCTTGGCGCCGATCATGTGGCCGGTCGCGAATTCTTCGGGTTCGCGCACGTCGACCAGCACCGCGCGTTCGCGGTTGATGAGCTGCACGGCGCCCTGGGCCGTGAGCGTGCCGCCGCCCGCACCCCGGAGCATCGGCCAGGCCAGCATGCCGCCCGAGGTGAGCGCCATCAGGATCAGCATCCAGTTCGCGGTGACGAATTCGATCAATTTCACGGGGGTTCCTTGGATGGCAAACCCGGGATTTTAGAATGCTGGTTTTCCCACGCGCTGCCAAAGGCCTCCGACATGCACAAACTGGTACTGATCCGCCACGGCGAATCGACCTGGAACCTCGAAAACCGCTTCACCGGCTGGACCGACGTCGACCTGACCGAAACCGGCGTCGAGCAGGCCAAGCAGGCCGGCCGGCTGCTCAAGGCCGAGGGCTACGACTTCGACGTGGCCTACACCAGCGTGCTCAAGCGCGCCACCCGCACCCTCTGGCACACGCTCGACGAACTCGACCGCACCTGGCTGCCCGTGGTGCACTCCTGGCGCCTGAACGAACGCCACTACGGCGGCCTGCAGGGCCTGAACAAGGCCGAAACGGCCAAGAAGTACGGCGACGAGCAGGTGCTGGTCTGGCGCCGCAGCTACAGCACCCCGCCGCCGCCGCTGGAAGCCGACGACCCGCGCAGCGAGCGCTCCGACGTGCGCTACGCCAAGCTGGCGCCCGAGCAGATCCCGCTGACCGAATGCCTGAAGGACACGGTGGCGCGCGTGCTGCCGTTCTGGAACGAGTCGATGGCCCCGGCCATCCGCACCGGCCGCCGCCTGGTCGTGGCCGCACACGGCAATTCGATCCGCGCGCTGGTGAAGTACCTGGACGGCATCTCGGACGACGCCATCGTCGGCCTGAACATCCCGAACGGCATCCCGCTCGTGTACGAGCTGGACGACGACCTCAAGCCCCTGCGCCACTACTACCTGGGCGATGCCGCGGCCGCCGAAAAGGCCGCCGCCGCGGTGGCTTCGCAGGGCAAGGGCTGAAGACGTAAGCAAAAGAAGAAAACCCCGCCTGCCGGTTCCTCCGTGGAACCCCGGCAGGCAATTTGCTTCCAAGCTGTGTATATTGGTTCGACAGCCGTCGACATACAGGACATTTCACTCATGATGGGCCAGAAACTGAAGATCACCGGCTGGGTCGCCGCCGGCGCCGTTGCTGGCGTCCTGACCACCGTCTCGCTGCAGACGGTCGCGCGGGGTTCGCTCGCGCCGCTCCCGCTCGAGGAGTTGCAGCAGCTCGCGGCCGTCTTCGGGATGGTCAAGAGCGACTATGTCGAGGCGGTCGACGAGAAGAAACTCATCTCGGACGCCATCTCGGGCATGGTCGCCGGGCTCGATCCGCACTCGCAGTACTTCGACAAGAAGTCGTTCAAGGAATTCCGCGAGGGCACCACGGGCCGCTTCGTCGGCGTGGGCATCGAAATCTCGCAGGAAGACGGCCTCATCAAGGTCGTCTCCCCCATCGAGGGCTCGCCGGCCTTCCGTGCCGGCTTGAAGCCGAACGACCTGATCACCAAGATCGACGACACCGCCGTGCGCGGCCTGTCGCTGAACGAAGCCGTCAAGCGCATGCGCGGCGAGGCCAACACCAAGGTGCTGCTGACCATCTTCCGCAAGGACGAGAGCCGCACCTTCCCGGTCACGATCACGCGCGAGGAAATCCGTACCCAGTCGGTGCGCGGCAAGATGATCGAGCCGGGCTACGGCTGGATCCGCCTGTCGCAGTTCCAGGAGCGCACGGTCGACGACTTCGTCAAGAAGATCGAGGAGCTCTACAAGGAAGACCCGAACCTCAAGGGCCTGGTGCTCGACCTGCGCAACGACCCGGGCGGCCTGCTCGACGCGGCGGTGGCGGTGTCGGCGGCCTTCCTGCCCGAGAACGTCACGGTGGTCACCACCGACGGCCAGCTGGCCGAAAGCAAGTCGATCTACAAGGCGGCGCCCGAGTACTACCAGCGCCGTTCGGGCAGCGACCCGCTGCGCAACCTGCCGGCAGCGCTCAAGAACGTGCCGCTGGTGGTGCTGGTGAACGAAGGCTCGGCCTCGGCCAGCGAGATCGTGGCTGGCGCGCTGCAGGACCACAAGCGCGCCACCATCATGGGTAGCCAGACCTTCGGCAAGGGCTCGGTGCAGACCGTGCGCCCGCTCGGCCCCGACACGGGCCTGAAGATCACCACCGCGCGCTACTACACGCCCAGCGGCACCTCGATCCAGGCCAAGGGCATCGTGCCCAACGTGCTGGTCGACGAAAGCGCCGAGGGCAGCCCCTTCGCCGCCCTGCGCATGCGCGAGGCCGACCTCGAGAAGCACCTGGCCAGCGGCCAGGGCCCCGAGGTGAAGGACCCCGAGCGTGAAAAGGCCCGCGACGAAGCCCGCAAGCGCCTCGAGGAAGAAGCCAAGAAGCCGCCGCAGGACCGCAAGGTGCCCGAGTTCGGCACCGACAAGGACTTCCCGCTGGTGCAGGCGCTCAACCGCCTGAAGGGCCAGCCGGTGCTCGTCAGCAAGACGCAGGTCATCGTCGACAACAAGGACGAGAAGAAGGAAAACTGATCCCGGCGAGCGGGCCGCACGCACCGTGCGGTTCGCGCCACCGGCGTTTTCCCCTCCCCCGCACAGGCCCAGGCAGGCGCGCATGGACGATCACGACCTGCTGCGCTATTCGCGGCACATCCTTCTCGAAGAATTCGGCATCGACGGCCAGGCGCGCGTCAGTGCCGGGCGGGTGCTCGTCATCGGCGCCGGCGGGCTGGGCTCGCCGGTGGCCCTGTACCTCGCGGCAGCGGGAGTCGGCCACATCGTGCTGGTCGACGACGACGAGGTCGATCTCACCAACCTGCAGCGGCAGGTCGTCCACACGCAGGCGCGGGTCGGCCAGCCGAAGGTCGCATCGGCCGCGCAGGCCATGCGCGACATCAACCCCGACATCGCCATCGAGACCCACGCCGTGCGCGCCGACGAGGCGCTGCTGTCGCGGCTCGTGGCTGAGGCCGACGTGGTGGTCGATTGCTGCGACAACTTCGCCACCCGGCAGGCCGTGAACCGCGCCTGCGTGGCGCACGCCAAGCCGCTGGTGGCGGGCGCGGCGATCCGTTTCGACGGCCAGCTGAGCGTGTACGACACGCGCGACGCCGCCTGCCCCTGCTACGCCTGCCTGTTCCCGCCCGAGGCCAGCTTCGAGGAAACGCGCTGCGCGGTGCTCGGCGTGTTCGGCCCGGTGGTCGGCACCATCGGCACGCTGCAGGCCAGCGAGGCGCTCAAGCTGCTGGCCGGCATCGGCCCGTCGCTGGCGGGCAAGCTGCTGATGTTCGACGGGCGCAGCACGGGCTTCGACACGCTGCGCGTCTCGCGCGATCCGCACTGCAGCGTCTGCGCGCAGCGGCCCCAGGCCGGCGCCTGAGCGCCCGCCCTCTTCTTTCTCAAGTTCTTTCTCAAGGCTGGCGAGCCCCCTTGGCCCGCGCCGCACCGCGCGCGGCGGCCCCGGCCGTGGGCCGGTTCGCCAGCGCCAGCACGCCCGTGCAGTCGGCGTTCTCGCCGGGGCCGGTCTCGATGGTCGCGGCCAGTGCCAGCAGCGGGTTGATGGCGCCCAGCGCCAGCGCCGCCAGACCGCGGCCGGCCAGCGGCCCGATCTCGACGCCGCCCTTGGGCGCGCCGAAGGTGCCGCTCACGACCAGCGGCGTGCGCAGCGACAGGAAGCTGGCGCTCTTGGGCTCGGGGCGGATCACGAAGTCCAGCGTCTCGGTCGCGAGGTTGGCCTGGCCGGTGGCGGTGAAGACGGCGTTGGTGGTGTCCAGCACCAGCGTGCGCCCGTTCATCACGCCCTTGTTCACGTCGAAGGCCAGCGCGGCGCAGCGCAGCTCGACGTCGCGGTCGCCGCGCAGCAGGAACTTCAGGATGTCGCCGCCCACCAGCGTCGCGAACACGGGCATCAGGTTGCCGAACTGGCCGCGCCCCGACAGCACCGCCATGTCGCCCGACGCGCCGCCGAGCCAGCTGGCCACCGAATTGCCGGCGCCCGACAGGTTGATGCGCCCGTCGAGCCGGCCGACGCTGTTGCCCGAGTTCTCGAGCTTGGGAATGAGCCGGGCGAGCCGCAGGCCGCGCACGTCGAGCGAGGCGCGGATGTCGGCCGGCGTCTTCGTGGCGTCGATGCGGATCGCGCCCACGAGCTTGCCGTTGGCCACGCCCAGGTCCAGCGGGTCGAGCGACAGCACGCCGTCGGTCAGCCGGATCTTGACGCTGCCGCGGTCCAGCGGCACCTGGCGCACGTTGCGGATGGTTTCGGCGGTGTAGCTCACGTCGGCGTTCATGGCGTGCAGCCGCCCGAAGTCGAAGGGGTTGGTCGGCAGCACCTTGCCGCCGGGTGGGCGCTTGGGCTGGGCTGAGGCGACCGGCGCCACGCCTTCCACCGCGTTGGCGGAACGCGCCGTGGGCGGCAGGCCGATCAGCGGGCCGAGGTCGTCCATGTCCATCACGCGCGAGCGCAGCGTGCCCGACAGGCGCGGCACCTTGCCGGCCTGGTCGAAGGCCATGTCGCCGCCGATGTCCGACAGGCCCAGCCGGCCATTGAGCCCCGCCGCCTCCCAGAGCTTGCCGCGCTTGCGCAGGCCGCCGCTCAGCGCATAGGGCGGGGTCTGCGGCAGCACGATGCCCAGCAGCGGGTACAGCGCACTCAGCGTCTGGCCCTTGATCTGGAAGGTGGCGTCGATGCCGTCGAAGCCCGCGAGCTGGGCCACCGTGCCATTGGCCTTGAGCCGGGTCTGGCCGGCGGCGGCATTGATCTCGAGCGGGAACGGCGGCGCGCCCGCGGCGTTGATCTGCAGCACGTTGCCGGTGCGCCCGTCGGCCGTGAGCGGCTGGCCCTTGTAGCGGCCCTTGATTCGGTAGTGCAGCGGCAGCTCGCCGCGGGTGCTGTCGTAGTCCAGATCGGCGTGCACGTCGACGCCCAGGTGCTGGGCCAGAAAGTCGACGGCGCCCTTGTCGACCTGGATCAGGCCGATGGTGGGCACGGTGCCGGTGTCGGAGGTGTCCTTGCCGAAGGCCCAGGTGCGGCGCCCATCGGATTCCATCTGCAGGCCGACGGTGGGCGCGGTCAGCGCCAGGCTCGGAATGACCACCCGCTTGTCGATCAGCGGCCACAGGCGGATCTCGAAGCTCGCGCGCTCGGCCTTCACCAGGTAGGGGTCGCGCGCCCAGTCGGGGTTGGCGAATTCGATGCCGTCGAAGTGGATGGTGGCGGCTTTCCAGCCCAGGTCCACGTCGAGCCGGCGGGTGATCTCGAACTTGCGCCCGGTCTTCTCGCTCACGAAGCGGTTGAGCGGCTCGCGCAGCGTGTCCCACGGAAAGAAGGCCACGAGGAGCGCGAACGCGGTCAGCAGGACGGCGACCAGCAACACGAAGGCCGCCAGCAGCTTCTGCCAGCGCGGCCGGGTGCGAAGGGATTGGGTTGCCATGGTCGATTCTTACCCGGATGCGCGCCCGAACCGGGTCGGCGGCGGGCCGCAGACCCCGTGCGGCTTGGCCTACGGGCGGGCGCGAGGCGGCGTGGAGACAGCCGCCTGCACATGCGTCAGAACCCGCCTACAACGCGCGGCCCTTGAACCCTGCATGATCCGCTGCGGGAAAGCCTCAATGTCCATGGGCAGGCTCTCTCCTCCGCAGGGCGCTTGGACACGAGCACCTGCCCACCTCAGAGGAAGCGCGGTTCGGCATGGATTCCAGATTGCAGACCTACGTTGTCGAAGACAACCCCACGATCCGTGAAAACCTCATCGGCACTCTGGAAGAGCTCACCTGCACCACGGTCGTGGGCTTTGCCGAAACCGAGCAGCACGCGCGCGACTGGCTGCACGCCCATGCCGACGAGTGGCACCTGGCCATCGTCGATCTCTTTCTCAAGCAGGGAAGTGGCCTGGGCATCCTGCAGGCCTGCCAGTCGCGCAAGCCCGGCCAGAAGGTGGTGGTGCTCAGCAACTATGCGACGCCCGACATCCGGCGCCGCTGCGCCGAGTTCGGGGTCGACGCGGTGTTCGACAAGTCGAACGAGATCGACGCACTGGTCGAGTTCTGCATCCGCCAGGCCGCCGCGCTGCGGTCCGCGCCCGGCGATGCCTAGGCGCTTGTCAATCGATGAGCTTGTTCTTCAGCGCGTAGTAGGTCAGGTCGCTGTTGGAGGACAGGTTCATCTTCTCCATCAGCCGCGTGCGGTAGGTGCTCACCGTCTTCACCGACAGCGACAGCGTCTTGGCGATGTCGCCGGCGGTCTCGCCCTTGGCCAGCTTCAGGAACACCTGGAACTCGCGCTCCGAGAGCTGCTCGTGCGGCGCGGCGTCGTCCTTGCGGTCGAGCTGGCGGGCCAGCAGTTCGGCCACGGCGGGCGTGATGTAGCGCCGGCCCAGCGAAATGGTGCGAATGGCGTTCACGATCTCGATCGGATCGCACTCCTTGTTGAGGTAGCCGCTGGCGCCCTGACGGATCAGGTTCATCGCGTAGTGCTCCTCGGGGTAGCCGCTGAGGATCAGGATGCCCACGTCCGGCGCCTTGGCGCGGATCATGGCGAGGGCATCGATACCGCTTTGTCCCGGCATGGAGAGATCCATCACCAGCACGTCCAGTTCGGTGGTGCGTACCAGCTCGATGGCTTCACGGCCGCTCGCTGCCTCGCCCGCCACGCGCAGGTCCACGTGCTCGGAGAAGAACTGCCGGAGGCCCGATCGCACGATGGCGTGGTCGTCCACAATTCCAATTTTGATCATCTGTTACTTTCGTCGTTGTGCCGCAGCTTTGGAAGCCGCAGCATGCCGGTCCCTGATTGTTATCAATTATTCACGAAGTTGCATTGAATGCGACCCTAAGGGTGTCATGCACTGGTTAGCCCCCCAAAAAATGGCCGTGAGCCTGTTGCTCGCAGCGCTGGCCGCACTGGCCCTCGTGGGCATCAACGAGGCAGGATACCGGCAATCGAGCCGCGCCCTGGCGGACATCGACGAGGCGCAGCAGATCCGCGGCACGCTCAACCAGATCCTGCAGAACATGCTGGACGCCGAAACCGGCCAGCGCGGCTTCCTGCTCACGGGTGAAGCCGCCTACCGCCAGCCCTACGACATCGCGGTCAAGCAGGTGGACGGCAACCTGGCCACGCTGCGCCAGCTGTACGCCGAACGCCCGGCCGAGCGCACCCAGCTGTCCGAGCTGTCCAAGCACGTGCTGCGCAAGATCGCCGAGATGGACATGAGCGTGCGGCTGCGCCACGAGGGCAACGAGGACGCCTGGAAGTTCGTCATGACCACCGACGTCGGACGCGAGGAGATGGAAGCCATCCGCGCCACCGCCAACGAGCTGGTGAAGACCAGCAACGCGACGCTGCAGGCCGGCCAGCTGCAGGTGATGAAGTCGCTGCAGCTGGCACGCGTCGGCACCGGCATCGTGGCGCTCGCGGCGCTGATCGCCTTCTTCCTGTACCTGCGCCAGACGCACGCGCTGCGCTCCGTGGGCGAGCGCCAGCAGGAAGCGCTGCAACGCGAACGCAACGCGCTCGAGGACGAGGTGCGCGAGCGCACCGCCTCGCTGGCCGAACTCGCCACCCACCTGCAGGACGTGCGCGAGACCGAGCGCGGCTACCTGGCGCGCGAACTGCACGACGAGCTGGGCTCGCTGCTCACGGCCGCCAAGCTCGACGTGGCGCGGCTGAAGTCGCGCCTGGCCGACTCGCCCGACGCGATCCAGCGACTGCAGCATCTGACCGAGCTGCTCAACAGCGGCATCGCGCTGAAGCGCCGCATCATCGAGGACCTGCGGCCTTCGTCGCTCTCCAACCTCGGGCTGGTCGCCTCGCTGGAAATCCTGGGGCGCGAGTTCGGAGAGCGCTCGGGCCTGGAGATCGAGATGGCGCTGGAACCGGTGACCATGGACGAGTCGCGTCAGCTCACGATCTACCGCATGGTGCAGGAGAGCCTGACCAACATCGGCAAGTACGCCGAGGCCAGCGAAGCCACCATCGTGCTGAAGAACTACGCCAACCACGTGATCGTGGAGGTGGCCGACAACGGCAAGGGCTTCGACGCGCAGCGCATGCGCCCGTCGACGCACGGCCTGGCGGGCATGCGCCACCGGGTCGAGGCGGCGCGCGGCAAGCTCACCATCACCTCGGCGCCCGGCCAGGGCACGCGGCTCACCGCGATGCTGCCGGTGGTGAAGCCGGCACCGCAGGCCGGCACGCCGGCGAGCCCCGACACCCCCGCGTCGCGCGGTGCCTGACGCAGGCGCTGGCATTTCTTCACGCCCCGGGCCTGCGGCGACTCGGTCGCCTCCTACGCACCCCCGCCCCGGTCGCTGACAGGGCCGATGCGGCCCTGCCCTTAAGGTGGGTCCTGTGTCATCCGGCACCGGGCCGCGTCTTCAGCGATGCGCCCGGATGCATGGTTTCAAACCACAAAGAGGGAAGCCTCGAAGGAGTTCCGCATGCTGCACTACGCCGTGGTATTTCTGGTCATCGCACTCATCGCTGCCGTGTTCGGCTTCGGTGGCATTGCCGCCAGCGCGGTGGGGATCGCCAAGGTCCTTTTCATCATCTTTGCCGTGCTCGCCATCGCCAGCTTCCTGGCCGGCTTGCTACGACGCAAGTAGCGTAGTTACGATCCACAGGCTCCCGCATTTCATCTTCCCGGAAAGGACTCTCCCATGAACACGACCAAGACCCCTTCGCAACTCGCCGACGACGTGCGCCAGACCGCCCAGGAAGCGGCCGAAACCACCCGCGCCTACGCTCAGAACGCGGTGAATGCGGCGGGCGAAAAGGTCCGCGAACTGCGCCGCGACGCCGAACCGGGTGTCGAGCAGTTGGCCGCACGCGTGCAGCAAGCCGTGCAGCGCGGCCTCGACGCCGCCTCGACCACCAGCGCCCGCGCGCACCGCCGCATCGAACAGGCCGCCGACGTGACCGGCCGCTACATCTCCGACCAGCCCGTGCGCTCGGTGCTGCTGGCCGCCGCGGCCGGCGCCGCCATCACGGCGCTGATCGTGCTGGCCAGCCGCCGCAACCGCGACGACTACTGATCCGTTGCATCGCCACTGACCGACCGACCCCGCCCGACCACCCTCGCACATGCTTCATCCGATCTTCTCGACGGTGCTCGGGCACCCGGAGCTCATTGCCGATCACATCGCCAACTACGCAGCCCTTGTCCGGCAGGAGAGTGCCGTGGCGGGGCGCGGCCTGGTTGCCCGACTGGTCGCGGGCGTTCTGGCCGTGGCCACCGCCGTATTAGCACTCGGGCTGATCGGCGTGGCCGTGCTGCTCGGCGTGCTGCACGGCAGCTTCCACTGGGTGCTGGTGGCCGTGCCTGCCGTGGCGGTGGTCATCGCGGCGATCTGCACCTGGATCGCCACCCGCCCGAGTCCGAACTACGGCTTCGACGATCTGCGCGCCCAGCTGGCCGCGGACCTCGACGCGCTGCACGCCCCCGGAGCCCGCCATGAGCAGCCCTGATCCCCGCCGCCCTGCCGCAGCGCAGCTGACGCCGCAACAGCGGCTGGCCCTTTCTCGCCGCGCGCTCGTGCGGCAACTGAACGGCGGCGAGACGGGCGCGCCGGCGCCGCATCGCGCCTTTGCCGCCGGTGACGCCGACGACGATCTCGAATACGCACACACCGACGCCGGCGATGCGCCGCCCGCCTCGCCGGGGCGCCGCCACAACGTCTGGAGCGCGATGGCGCGCGGCGTGGTGCAGCGCTGGTGGCGCCGCCATCCCGCGCACGCGGCCGGCCAGCTGGCGCGCCCCCTGCTCGAACACTACGCCCGCACCGAGCCCGTCAAGCTCATGGCCGCCGCGGCCGCCACGGGCTCGCTGCTGGTGCTCGTGCGGCCCTGGCGGCTGCTCTCGGCCACGGCCGTGATCGCGGCGGTGCTCAAGACCTCCGACGTGGCCGACCTGGTCAACACGCTGCTGCAGAAGCCTGGGCGGCCGCCTCGGCAAGACCCGCCCTGACCTGCACGCCTGCTGCACGCACCCAAGAAAAAGCCCGGCCGAGCCGGGCTTTTTGCTGCTTGACGCAGAAGGACCGATCAGCCCTTCACTTCGAGCTGGTTGTTCACCGACTTCACGCCCTGCACGGCCTTGGCGATCTCCTCGGCGCGCGACTTGGCGGCGGCCGTCGGTGCCGGGCCCTTGAGGCTCACGGCGCCGCCCTTGGTGTCGACGTCGATCTTGATCGCGCTCAGGTCCGGGTCCTTGGCCAGGCCGGCCGAGACCGAGGCGGTGATCGCGGCATCGTCGACCGTGGCGGTCACGGCGGCGGTGGCGTCCTTGGCGGCTTCCTTCACATCGGCCGTGGCGCCGGCCATGCCGGTCTTGGCATCGGCCGCGGCTTGTTCGGTCTTGGCCTTGGCATCGGAGGCCGCCTGCTCGGTCTTGGCGACGGCGCTGTCGAGCTTCTCGCCGGCGGTCTGGTTGCCCGGCTTGTCGCAGGCGGCCAGGGTCAGCGCGGCGCCGGCGGCGAGCACGGCGAGCCAGGTGCGCGAGGTGGCAAAGGGAGCGAGGGAACGGTTCGACGTTGTCATGGGAAATCCTCCTGCGGTCGGAAATGGGTGCATGGACCGGCTTGGTCCACGCCAGTCAATCTAGTCCCCGCCGCCCGCGCCCGGGTGTCGCCGCAGGCCCGAAGCGCTGTAGGACAAGCAAGCGACGGCAGGCGGCTCAGGCGCTGACGATCCAGCCTTCGAGCGGGTCCATGGACCCCGGCAATCCGTAGCCCGGCCCGGGGCTGCCGGCGCGCTGCTGGGCCCAGGCGGCCTGCAGCAGGCACAGCACCGCATCGAGTTCGTCGCCCTTGGCGTCGGCGCGCAGCCCGTTGCGCTGTGCGGCCGTGAGTTGGAGGCGCAGGCCGAGCCGCGTGCGCCCGGCTTCCAGCGCGGCCAGCAGGTCGGCGCGCGCGGCTTCGCGCTCGGGCGACTGGCGCGCGAGGTCGTCGCTCTTGTAGCTGCGCCGGCCGATCAGCTCGCGGGCCAGCAAGCCGGGATACGCCTCCAGCGCGATGCGCTCCTTGTGCGTGCCCGTGTACAGGCCCGGCAAGGTGGCGCCGGCGGCGAGCAGGCGCGGCACGCCGGCGTGCAGCATGTAGGCGACGGGCGGGTTCACCCACTTCATCGACGGGCTCGAGCCGGCCGGCGCATCGGTCGCACGGTGCGCGAACTTGCCGCCGACCGGACGCGCCGCGCAGAAGGCGGCGAAGGTGTCGCGGATCTCGGCGCGGCTCAGGCCGGCGTAGTGGGCGATCAGCGCGTCCCACGCGGTCGGCCACTGCAAGTGCTCGATCAATTCGCGCGGCAGGCCGAAGGGAAAGTCGAAGCCGCCGACCCAGGCGGGTGTGCTGCTGTCGAGCCACTGGCCCCAGGCGTCGAGCGTGGCGAAGCGGTGCAGGCTGATCAGCGTGACGGCGTCCGGGCCGGCCAGTTCGCCGACGGCCACGACGATGGGTTTGCGGGCGGTCGGTGCGCTCGAGAAATCGCAGCCGAAGAGCATCGCCCGCCTTCGGTCAACCCAGTGCGAGCGCGATCACGCCGGCCGCGATGAACAGCGCGCCCAACAGCCGCAGCATGCGGTCGCCTTCGCGCAGCAGGTGCCCGCCGATCAGCGCGGCGAACAGCATCGACACCTCGCGCGCCGGCGCGACGTGCGAGATGGGCGCCTGCTGCACCGCGTACAGCACGAGCACGTACGAGACGGGGCTGATCGCCGCCACCAGCAGCGCGTACTTCCACTGCTCACGCCACATGCGCGCGGTGGTCGCGCGGTCCTGCAGCGCGGCGGGCAGCAGCAGCACGAGGCGCACGAAGTTGCTCATGTAGTCGAGCAGGATCGGCGACATGGCGAGGAACTTGACGGCGTAGCTGTCGGTGACCGTGTAGGCCGCGATGAAGGCGCCGGTCAGCACGCCGTAGCGCATGCCCTTGTGCACGCGCTCGCGCTGCACCGGGTCATGCTTCTTGTGAAAGAGGCGCGGACCGCCGGCCACCAGGAACACGCCGAGCACCACGCCGAAGATGCCGGCCACGCCGACGAGGCTGATCTTCTCGCCGAGAAACAGGATCGCGACCAGCGACGACAGCAGCGGCCCCGAGCCGCGCGCCAGCGGGTAGACCACCGTGAGGTCCGACTTGCGGTAGCCGCGCAGCAGCACGACGTAATAGAAGACGTGCAGCACGCCGCTCAGCACGATGAAGGCCCACTCCTTCGTGCCCCAGGTCGGCACGACGCTCCAGCCGAGCGTGATGCCCACGGGCGCCCACACCACGGCCATGAACACGCCGCTCTGGAACGCGAAGCGCGAATCGCCATTCGCCTTCTTGGCGGCGATGTTCCAGCTGGCGTGGATGACGCCAGCCAGCAGGATCAGTGCGAAAGCGGAAAGGGGCACCCCGGTCGAACCGGGATCAGTGGCGGCCGACGATGGCCGCGGTGGCCATCAGTTCTTCGAGCAGCGCGAGCGAGACCTTGCCCGAGACCTTGTACGGGTCGAGCTCGGGCTTCTCGGAGTACTTCAGCAGCGTCGAGGCGTTGAGCTTGGAGAGGTTGACCTGCCCCATCGTCCAGCCACCGAAGCGGCGCTCGGAGATTTCCTCGTAGTGCAGCAGCACCACGTCCTTGTGGCGCGGATCGCGCTGGATGTGCCCGTAGAGATCGCTGATGGCGTCGCGCCCGCCCTCGATGGCCTGCAGGAAGGTGCCGGCGCCGTAGCAGAGGATGCCGGTGATGCCGCAGGCCGGGTTGTGCGTGCGCGATTTCGCGAGGATCGCCTCGATGGCCTCGGGGCTGGTATCGACGGCGCGACTGGCATAGAGAAGTCGGACCAGCATGGCTCAGCTCTTTCTTGGCAGGAGAGACAGGAATTCGCGGCGCAGGCTCGGGTCTTTCAGGAACACGCCGCGCATGACGGAGTTGATCATCTTGCTGTCCATTTCCTTCACGCCGCGCCAGGCCATGCAGAAATGCTCGGCCTCCATGACCAGCGCCAGGCCGTCGGGCTGCGTCTTTTCCTGGATCAGGTCGGCCAGCTGCACCACGGCTTCTTCCTGGATCTGCGGACGCCCCATGACCCATTCGGCCAGGCGCGCGTACTTGGACAGGCCGATCACGTTCGTGTGCTCGTTGGGCATCACGCCGATCCACAGCTTGCCGATGATCGGGCAGAAGTGGTGCGAGCAGGCGCTGCGCACGGTGATCGGGCCGACGATCATCAGCTCGTTCAGGTGCTCGGCGTTGGGAAACTCGGTGAGCGGAGGCGCCGGCACGTAGCGGCCGCGAAACACCTCGTTGAGGTACATCTTGGCCACGCGGCGCGCGGTGTTGTCGGTGTTGTGGTCGTTCTCGACATCGATGACCAGGCTCTCGAGCACGCCCTTCATCTTGACCTCGACCTCGTCGAGCAGCGACTCCAGCTCGCCCGGCTGGATGAACTCGGCGATGTTGTCGTTGGCGTTGAAACGCTTGCGCGCTGCATTCAGTCGCTCGCGGATCTTGACGGAGACGGGCGTGCCCTCGTCATCGTCTTTTCGATCGGGAAGCGGTTCGACGTCGGTTTTCCTCAGCATGGCGGGGATCGTACCAGTGAATGGCCCCAGGGGATTCGGGCTACAACGCCCGCCCCTTCTCGGAGCAATGCTATCAATTAGGTAGCGCGAAGTCGGCTACCAGTGGAAGGTGGTCGGACATGCGGGCCCAGATCGGGCCGCGCGGCACGTTGCAGGCCAGCGGTTCGAGCTGGCGGCCATAGACGAAATCGAGCTGCGTCACGGGCAGGCGCGACGGGTACGTGAGCGTGCGCGGGCCGCGCAGGTCGCTGGTGTCGCGCAGGCCCATGGCGTTCATGGCGTAGCGCATGCGCGCGCCCCAGTCGTTGAAATCGCCGGCCACCACCACGGCCTCGTCGGCCGGCACCTCGCGCTCGATGAACTCGCGCAGTCGGGCCACCTGCCGCACGCGGCTGCCCTTGATGAGCCCCAGGTGCACCACGATGGCGTGCACCCGGCGCCCTTCGACGTCGATCACGGCATGCAGCAGGCCGCGCTGTTCGAAGCGGTGGTCGGAGATGTCCTGGTGGCTGGTGCGGATCACCGGCCAGCGCGTGAGCAACGCGTTGCCGTGCTCGCCGTGGCGCGTGACGGCGTTGGTCTCGTAGACGGCCGTGTAGCCCTCGGGCGCCAGAAAGTCGGCCTGCGGCAGCTCGGGCCAGCGCGGAAAGCGTGCAGCGGCCTGGCGGTTCATCTTGCGCACTTCCTGCAGGCAGACGATGTCGGCATCGAGCTGCTCGATGGCATGGCCCAGGTTGTGGATCTCAAGCCGACGCGCCGGCCCGATCCCCTGCACACCCTTGTGGATGTTGTAGGTCGCGACCCGGAGGTTCTGCGTTGCTGCTGCTGCGGCGGCCGGTGGGTTCATCGCGCAAATTCTGGCAGCAACAGAATGGCTTCGGCGTTCGACGGGGAAAAGCAGGCGTCGGCCGCCTCGTGGTACGGCAGCCATTGCCAGTCGGTGTGCTCGCGCGGGTCGAGCACGGGCGTCAGGCGTTCGGGCACGCACAAGCCGAACAGGTGCTCGGTGTTGTGGGTGACGCCGGGTTCGTAGCGCGCGCGCCAGCCCGGGTAGATCTCGTAGACGTTGCGCAGCTGCCAGTCGACCAGTTGCGAAGCCAGGGCGCTGCCTTCGCCGCACTGGATGCCGGTTTCCTCGGCCACCTCGCGGGCGGCCGTGAGCGCCAGCGGCTCGTCGAGGGTGTCCTTGCTGCCGGTGACCGACTGCCAGAAGTCGGACTCGGCATCCGCACGCCGGATGAGCAGCACATCGAGTGCCGGCGTGTGGATCACGACCAGCACCGACTCCGGGATCTTCCAGGGTCGGGTGCCAGTCGTCATGCCGGCCTCAGGCCGCGGCTTGCGGCGTGTTGCGCAGCTTGATGTGCAGTTCGCGCAGCTGCTTCTCGTCGACCGGGCTCGGCGCCTGCGTCAGCAGGTCTTGCGCGCGCTGGGTCTTGGGGAAGGCGATCACGTCGCGGATCGACTCGGCGCCGGTCATGAGCATGACCAGGCGGTCCAGGCCGATGGCGATGCCGCCGTGCGGCGGGGCGCCGTACTGCAGCGCGTCCAGCAGGAAGCCGAACTTGAGCTGCGCGTCCTCGGCGCTGATCTTGAGCGCGCGGAACACCTTGCTCTGCACTTCCTCGCGGTGGATACGCACCGAACCGCCGCCCATCTCGATGCCGTTGAGCACCATGTCGTAGGCCTTGGCGATGCACTTCTCGGGTGCGGTGTCCATGAGGTCTTCATGGCCGTCCTTCGGTGCGGTGAACGGGTGGTGCACGGCGCTCCAGCGCTGGCCTTCCTCGTCGAACTCGAACATCGGGAAGTCGACCACCCACAGCGGTGCCCAGCGGTCGTCGAACAGGCCCGCCTTCTTGCCGAAGGCGCTGTGGCCGATCTTCACGCGCAGCGCGCCGATGGCGTCGTTGACGACCTTTTCCTTGTCGGCGCCGAAGAACAGGATGTCGCCGTTGCGCGCACCCGTGCGGGCGATGATCTCGGCCAGCGTGGCGTCGTCCAGGTTCTTGACGATCGGGCTTTGCAGGCCGTCGCGGCCGGCGGCGGCGTCGTTGACCTTGATGTAGGCCAGGCCCTTGGCACCGTAGATCTTCACGAACTCCTGGTAGGCGTCGATCTCGCCGCGCGACAGGCCGCCCTCGGCACCGCCGCCGGGCACGCGCAGCGCGACGACACGGCCGCCGGCCATGGTGGCGGCGTTGGAGAACACCTTGAACTCGACGCGCTTCATCAGCTCGGTGAGTTCGGTGAACTCGAGCTTCACGCGCAGGTCGGGCTTGTCCGAGCCGTACTTGAACATCGCGTCGGCGTAGCTCATGGTCGGGAACACCGGCAGGTCGATGTCCGCGGCGTTGCGGAACACGTTGCGGATCATGCCTTCGAACATCTCGCGGATTTCCTCTTCGGCGAGGAACGAGGTCTCGATGTCGATCTGCGTGAATTCAGGCTGGCGGTCGGCGCGCAGGTCTTCGTCGCGGAAGCACTTCACGATCTGGTAGTAGCGGTCGTAGCCGGCCACCATCAGCAGCTGCTTGAACAGCTGGGGCGACTGCGGCAGCGCGAAGAAGCTGCCGTCGTGCACGCGGCTGGGCACGAGGTAGTCGCGCGCGCCTTCGGGCGTGGACTTGCCCAGCATCGGCGTCTCGATGTCGATGAAGCCGTTGGCATCGAGGAACTTGCGCGTTTCCATCGTCACCTTGTAGCGCAGCATCATGTTGCGCTGCATGGCCGGGCGGCGCAGGTCGAGCACGCGGTGCGTGAGGCGGGTGGTTTCCGAGAGGTTGTCGTCGTCCAGCAGGAACGGGGGCGTGACCGAGGGGTTCAGCACCTTCAGCTCGTGGCACAGCACTTCGATCTTGCCGCTCTTGAGGCTGTCGTTGGTCGTGCCTTCGGGGCGCGCGCGCACGAGGCCCGTGATCTGCACGCAGAACTCGTTGCGCAGGTTCTCGGCCACGGCGAAGGTCGAGGCGCGGTCGGGGTCGCACACCACCTGCACGTAGCCTTCGCGGTCGCGCACGTCGATGAAGATCACGCCGCCGTGGTCGCGGCGACGGTTGACCCACCCGCACAGGGTGACGGTCTGGCCCAACAGGGCTTCGGTCACAAGACCGCAATAGTGAGTACGCATGGCCATAGAGATGACTTCCGGCGCCGTCGTGGCGCGTTCGTTTTTATGAGTTGGATGGCTTCACCGCCACCGTGGTGGGGCCGCCTGGAACGACCACGCCCATCGAGACGATGTACTTGAGCGCTTCGTCCACGCTCATCTGGAGTTCGATGCAGTCGCTGCGCTTGAGCATCACGAAGTAGCCGCCCGTGGGGTTGGGCGTGGTCGGCACGTAGACGCTGAGGAACTCGCCCTCGCCCAAGTGCTCGGCGACTTCATTGCCGGGCGCGCCGGTGACGAAGGCGATGGTCCACACGTTTTCGCGCGGCCACTGGATCAGCACCGCGGTGCGAAAGGCATTGCCGTTCTCGGAGAACAGCGTGTCCGACACCTGCTTGACGCTCGAGTAGATCGAGCGCACCACCGGGATGCGGCGCACCACGGCGTCGCCCCAGCCGAGCAGGCGCTTGCCGACGAAGTTGCTGGCCGTGGCGCCCACCACCAGCAGGATCGCCAGCGTGAGCAGCACGCCCAGGCCGCGCACCTTGTGCTCGCTGAGCCAGGTCTGCCACTGCTCGGGCAGCAGCCACAGCGTCTGGTCGAGCGTGCCGATGATCCAGTTCAGCACGCCGAGCGTGATGACCAGCGGCACGATGACCAGCAAGCCGGACAGCAGCCATTTGCGCAGGGCGGACATGGGAGAGGGTTCCGTCAGTCGCCGCTCTTGGCGGCAGCCGTTGCAGCGGGGGCCGGCGCGGGAGCGGGCGCCGGTGCGGGGCTGGAGGCGGGGGACGAAGAAGAAGCGTCGGCCGACTTGGCGCCGTCGCCGGACGCAGCGGGCGCGGTGGCGGCCTCGGACTTCTTGCCGCCGCCCTCGCGGAAGTCGGTCACGTACCAGCCCGAGCCCTTGAGCTGGAAGCCGGCGGCCGTGACCTGCTTTTCAAATGCGCTCGCACCGCATTCCGGGCACACCGAGAGCGGCGTGTCCGACATCTTCTGCAGAACGTCCTTGGCAAAGCCGCAGGAACTGCACTTGTAGGCGTAAATGGGCATGGGAAATCGGGGTGGGAATGAGCGACGCAGCTGCCGCTCGCAAAGCCCTCGATTATAGGGGCGCCCCCGCCCGCAGGGGCCGTGGGGGCGCGACCCGGCCCGCCGTCAGGCCGGCTCGGTCGCCAGCAGGCGGTGCGGCGTGTGAGTGTTCGCTATCCATTGAGGCAGCAGCGAGCCGATGACCATGCCCGCGAACGAGGACAGCACGCCCGCCAGCTGGGCCGGGAAAGCGGTACCCCAGGGCATCGCCATGAACAGCAGCCAGACGCCGATGCCCCCCACGATCGAGGCGATGGCGCCCTGGGTGGTGGCACGGCGCCAGTACAGGCCGCACACCAACGGCACGAAGGCCCCCACCAGCGGCACCTGGTAGGCGCCCGACACCAGTTCGTAGATCGGCGTGCCCTGCATGCGGATCGCGTAGGCCAGCACGGCGGCGCTGAACAGCAGCACCGTGATGCGCATGGTCATCAGGTTCTCGCGGTCGGTGCCGGCGGGACGGAACTGGCGCCAGATGTTCTCGGTGAAGGTGACGCTGGGCGCCAGCAGCGTGGCCGAAGCGGTCGACTTGATGGCCGACAGCAGCGCGCCGAAGAACAGCACCTGCATCACGAAGGGCATCTTCTGCAGCACCAGCGTGGGCAGCACCTTCTGCGGATCTTCCTTCAGCAGCACGGCGACCTCCTCCGGCATGATGAGCAGCGCGCTGGCCACGAGGAACATCGGCACGAAGGCGAACAGGATGTAGGCCACGCCGCCGATCACCGGGCCGCGCGTGGCGGCCTTGACGCTGTTGGCCGACATCACGCGCTGGAACACGTCCTGCTGCGGAATGGAGCCCAGCATCATCGTGATGGCCGCGGCAAAGAAGAACACCATGTCGTGCCAGTTGGGCTCGGGCCAGAACTTGAAGAGGTCCTTGCTGACCGCGAAGGCCACCACCTTGTCGGCGCCGCCGGCCATGTCGCCCGCGAACATCGCGATGACTGCGAGGCCGACGACCAGGATGATCATCTGGATGAAGTCGGTCACGGCCACCGACCACATGCCGCCGAACAGCGTGTAGGCCAGGATCGAGACCACGCCGATCACCATGCCCAGCGGGATACTGATCGCGCCGGCCGACAGCACGTTGAATACCAGCCCCAGCGCCGTGACCTGCGCCGAGACCCAGCCCAGGTAGCTCAGCATGATGATCAGCGAGCAGGCCACTTCCACGCTGCGGCCGTAGCGCTCGCGGTAGTAGTCGCTGATGGTCAAGAGCGTCATGCGGTACAGCTTGCCCGCGAAGAACAGGCCCACCAGGATCAGGCAGGTGCCCGCGCCGAACGGGTCTTCGACCACGCCGCTCAGGCCGCCCTCGATGAACTTGGCCGGGATGCCGAGCACCGTCTCGGACCCGAACCAGGTCGCGAAGGTGGTCGTGATGATCATGAACAGCGGCAGGTGCCGCCCCGCGATCGCGAAGTCGGTGGTGTTCTTCACCCGTTTGGCCGCATACAGGCCGATGGCGATGGTGACCAGCAGATAGACGATGACCAGCGTCAACAACACGGCGAAACTCCTCCAGCCTCTAGAACAAACGCACGCGCACCAGCACTTGCATGGCGAGCAACCCCAGGACGAATCCGATGCCGCCATAGAGGATGGCCTGCAGCAGCCGGTTGGTGCGCTTCTGCGCGGCCAGCAGTTCCTGCAACTCGCGGCGGTGATCGGGCGGCCGATTTTCCAGGAAATCGTGCAGCAAACGCGGCAATTGCGGCAGCAATTTCGCGTAGCGCGGCGCCTCGGCCCGCAGCTGCTGGAACAGCTTCTTCGGCCCGATCTGGTCGACCATCCACTTCTCGAGGAAGGGCTTGGCCGTGGCCCAGAGGTCGAGCTCAGGGTCGATGCTGCGGCCCAGGCCCTCGATGTTCAGCAGGGTCTTCTGCAGCAGCACCAGCTGCGGCTGGATCTCGACGTGGAAGCGGCGCGAGGTCTGGAACAGGCGCATCAGCACCATGCCCAGCGAGATTTCCTTCAGCGGCCGGTCGAAGTACGGCTCGCACACGGTGCGGATCGCCGCCTCGAGCTCGTCGATGCGCGTGCCCTGCGGCACCCAGCCGCTCTCCAGGTGCAGCTCGGCCACGCGCTTGTAGTCGCGCCGGAAGAAAGCCGCGAAGTTCTGCGCAAGGTATTCCTTGTCGGACTCGGTGAGCGTGCCGATGATGCCGAAGTCGAGCGAGATGTAGCGCCCGAAGGTCTCGGGCGCCAGGCTCACCTGGATGTTGCCCGGGTGCATGTCGGCGTGGAAGAAACCGTCGCGGAACACCTGCGTGAAGAAGATCGTCACGCCGTCGCGCGCGAGCTTGGGAATGTCGACGCCGGCAGCGCGCAGCTTGTCGATCTGGGCAATGGGCACGCCGTTCATGCGCTCCATCACGATGACCTCGGGGTGGCAGAAGTCCCAGAACATCTCGGGGATCAGCACCAGGTCGAGCGAGGCCATGTTGCGGCGCAGCTGCGCGGCGTTGGCAGCCTCGCGCACGAGGTCGAGCTCGTCGTGCAGGTACTTGTCGAACTCGCCGACCACCTCGCGCGGCTTCAGGCGCTTGCCGTCGGGCGAGAGCTTCTCGATCCAGCCGGCCATCATGGCCATGAGGGCCAGGTCCTTCTCGATCACGCCGCGCATGTTGGGGCGCAGCACCTTCACTGCCACGTCGCGGATCTCGCCCTGGTTGGTGCGGATGGTCGCGAAGTGCACCTGCGCGATCGAGGCGCTGGCGATGGGCGTTTCGTCGAACTGCACGAACACGTCGCTCACCGGGCGGCGGAAGGCGCGCTCGATGGTCGCGACCGCCACCGCCGAGGGGAACGGCGGCACACGGTCCTGCAGGAAGGCGAGCTCGTCGGCGATGTCGGGCGGCAGCAGGTCGCGCCGCGTGGACAGCACCTGGCCGAACTTCACGAAGATGGGGCCCAGCCGCTCCAGCGCCTCGCGCAAGCGCTGGCCGCGCGGCGCGTCGAGGTTGCGTCCGATGGAGACGATGCGCGCCACCACGCGCAGCCAGGGTTTCTGGAAGCTCGTGAGCACGAGCTCGTCCAGGCCATAGCGCAGTGCGACCCAGACGATGAACAGGCCGCGATAGAAGCGACTCATTCGGCGTGGCCCGCCGCACCGCCGGCACGGGCCGAGCGGTCGCCGACGAACTGGCGCAGTGCACCCACCACGCGCCGCACGCCGTTGCCCAGCGTGTGCGCGGGCACGTCGCCGATCACGCGGGCCAGGTCGTCCTCGACGTCCCAGCGCACGTGATCGACCAGCCAGTTGACCTCGGCCGCGAGTTGCACGTCGCCGACGATCTGCACGGAAGGCTTGTCGCCGCGCAGCGTGGCGCGGGCGATGTCGAAGGGGGAGTCGTCGATCACGGTGAGCGTGAGTTCGGGCGTGGAGCCGGCAGGTGCCAGGTCGAGCAGGCCGGCCGGCGTGGCCACCAGTTCCATCGTCACGAAGCGCCACTGGAAGCGCACCACCCTGCCCTGCTGGCGCAGCAGCCGCTGCTGCGCTTCGGGCTCCTGCTGCAGCACGTGGTTCAGGAACAGGACCGCGCGGTGCTGGATCTCGTGGACGGCCCAGGCCGGCGGCTGCAGGCGTTCGCCGATGCGGTTGAACAGGTCGCCGAGCAAAGAAAAAGGGGACGATGGTGTAGCCATGGTCCCCATTATCCCGTCAGTGCTACGGCCGGGTGACGGCCGTGGCTCAGGTTTTTGTCACTGCAGCGCTTGCACGCCTGCGACGAGCCAGCCGGCGCTGCCGGTCTTGGTCATGTTCCAGACTTCGCGGAACGGGGCCGGGCCCGCCGAGGCGTCTTCGCGGATCATGCCGGAGAACTCCACGCTCGCCATGTAGGCGTCGGGCAGCTCTTCGATGCCCAGCAGCTTGGCGTCGAGCATCACGACCTCGGTCTTGTTGAGCGCACCGCCCGTGTGGCTGGCGCGATCGGCCAGTTGCGTGCGGATCTCTTCGACCATGCTGTCGGTCATCATGGAACGCAGCATCGACACGTCGGCGCGGTCCCATGCGTCTTGCAGGGTCACGAAGTTGCGCTTGGCGGCGGTGAGGAAACCGTCGGCGTCGAAGCCCGCGGGGATGCCCCAGGACTGCGAGCCGGCCAGTGCCGAACCGATCATGCTGCCGCCGGCTGCGGCACCCGCGGCCGACAGGCTGCTGCCGTGCGATGCCGGTGCGGCATCGAACGCCGCGGCGTTGCGCTCCCACGGCCGTGCCGAGGCGTCGTTACCGACGTTGGCCGGGCTGTACTGTGCCGGTGCGCGCGCATCGGCAGGGCTGCCAGCGCCCTGGAAGGCGAAAGCGCCCTGGCGGTTGGCGTTGCCCGACGACGCGGCCGAGCGCGCCTTGAAGATGCGCCACACCGCGAGCGCGGCGAAAGCCAGCAGCGCGATCAGCAGGATGTTGGCGAAGCCGGCACCCAGGCCCAGCGAATTCGCGAGCCATGCCAGGCCGAGGCCGGCAGCGAGACCGCCGAGCATCGCGCCCCACGGACGCTTCGGTGCAGCGGCGGCGGGCGTTGCGGGCTTGGGCGCCGCGTTGGTCGCGTTCTGCTGCGCGGGGGCCGCGGGCTGCGTGGCCTGGCGCTGCGTCACGTTGGACGACTGGCGACCGACGGACTTGCCGCCACCCATGCGAGCAGCTTCCGCCTGAACGCTCACCAGCACCAGTGCTGCTGCCAAGAACAAAGAACCCAAACTCTTCATGCCGTCTCCTCTTGAGCGAAAAATTCGCGTCGTCATCGTGATCAACACTTGATTCCAACATGGAGGGCTGCAATTCCCCCCGTCATGTTGTGATAGTCCACATGTCCGAAACCGCCCTCTTTCATGAGGGTCTTGAGCTCCTCTTGCGAGGGATGCATCCGGATCGATTCGGCCAGGTAGCGGTAGCTCGCGTCGTCCCCGGCCACGAGCTTGCCCAGGCGCGGCAGCACGTTGAACGAATACCAGTCGTAGGCCTTCGTGAGCGGCTTGGCGACCTTCGAGAACTCGAGCACCAGCAGCTTGCCGCGCGGCTTGAGCACGCGGTTCATCTCCTTGAGGGCGACGTCCTTGTGCGTCATGTTGCGCAGACCGAAGGCCACGGTGACCACGTCGAAGTGGTCGTCGGGAAAGGGCAGCTTCTCGGCGTCGCAGACCGTGGTGGGCAGCACCACGCCGGCGTCGAGCAAGCGGTTGCGGCCGGTGCGCAGCATGGCTTCGTTGATGTCGGTGTGGACCACCTGGCCCGTGGCGCCGACCTTCTTCGAGAAGGCGAGCGCGAGGTCGCCGGTGCCGCCCGCGATGTCGAGCACGCGCGAGCCTTCGCCCACGTTCGCGACCATCACGGTGTAGGCCTTCCAGGCCCGGTGCAGTCCGGCCGACATCAGGTCGTTCATGATGTCGTAGCGCGAGGCCACCGAGTCGAAGACGCCGCGAACGCGTTGCGCCTTCTCGCTTTCGTCGACTTTCTCGAAGCCGAAGTGGGTTGTACTCATGCGCTGGATGTTAGGCCGGAAGGCATTCCTTCAAGGCGACGACCCCGCGGGCACGGCGGACATTTGTTGCTTTTTCCTCCAACGGAGGGCCGCCGCAACGCGCGTCTTTGCTGTGTGTAAGGCTATCTTTTCAATAGCAACAGGGCATGTTTACCCTCGGTTCCCGCGGCGCTCAGTGGCTGCTGCAGGCGTGGCCGCCCTTGTCGGCCATCGGGGCGTCGCGGTCCACGCCGGCCGCGGCCAGGCGCCGCTCGTAGTCGGCCCACAGTTCGGCCTGCCGCGCGCCCAGGTCGTACAGCAGGCTCCAGGTGTAGATGCCGGAGTTGTGGCCATCGCTGAAGGCGGGCTGCACGGCGTAGTTGCCCACCGGCTCGAGCCCGACCAGGTCGACGTCGCGCTTGCCGGTCTGCAACACCTCCTGCCCCGGGCCGTGGCCCTGCACCTCGGCCGACGGCGAGTAGATGCGCATCAGCTCGAAGGGGATGCGGAAGGTGGCGCCGTCCGAGAAGCCGACCTCGAGCACGCGCGATTGGCCATGCACGGTGATCGATTGGGGTGTCGGCGCGCCGGCTTGCAAACCTGCCATGGGGAATCCGTTCGGAAGAAGAGAAAAGAGAAAAGGGGTGGGACTCGCGCAGTATGCCGCGCGCTGCGCGCCAGCGTGCCGGCCGCCTGCGCTTAGCATCGCTGCATGCCGTCACGCACACGCTCTCCCCTCCTCCTGTCGCGTCCGAACCGGGCCGCCCTCGTCCTCTGCATCGCGCTCGCGGGCGCCGCCCTCGCCCCACCGGCCCATGCCTTCTGGGGCCTGATCGGCAAGGCGGCAGGCAAGGCCGCGACCGCCGGCAAGGCGGCCGGCGTGGCGGGCAAGGGCGCGGCGGTCGGCGCCGGTGCGGTGGCGGCCGAAGGCGCGACGGGCGTGGCCGCCAAGGGTGCGATGGCGCTGGGCGACGATGCGGCGCATGCCGCGCAGGTCGGCTCGCGGGGCTTCGGCGGCGCGCACGAACTGAGCGCCGTGAATGCCGCGCTGCCGCCCGAGGTCGCGGCCTACCTCGCCAAGCCGGCGAAGGAGCTCACGCCCAAGGACACGTCGTTCATGATGGACAGCTACCGGCAGATGGTCGAGCGCGCCGGCAAGAGCGGCGACTTCACCGCCGTCGAGCGCATGCCGACCTCGGCGGGCACCGCACGCACGTTGCCTGCGGAGCCGGTCAAGGCTGCAGCAACACCGCAGCCGACAACCACCACCACGTCACCCGGCAACTCGGGCGCGCTGCCCTTCCACGCGGTGCGCCTGCTGGCCCATGCCGCGCATGCGGGCAACAAGAGCGCGCAGGCCGAGCTCGATCGCGTGTGCAGGGATGGCAGCGTGGCCTCGAAGCGCTTCTCGAAGGAAACGCGCGCCACGCCGGAATTCAAACAGGCCTGCGCGGACCGCAAGGCAGGCAGCGCGACGCGCACCGCCGCGGCCAACTAAGAAGAAACGAAGGCCTCAGGCCAGCGTCGCCAGCCGACGGACCATGTCGGCCTCCGCCTGCGGCAGCAACGCCTGCACGGCGGCCAGCCGCTCGGCCGGCGCGGTCCGCTGCACGGCAGCCCAGACCGAACCGGGGAAATGGCTGTCCCAGTCGAAGCGCGCGATCACATGCCAGTGCAGGTGCGCCACCATGTTGCCGAGCGCGGCGATGTTGAGCTTGGTGGGCGCCAGCGCGTCGCGCAGGCACTGCTCCACGCGCACCACGGCTTCCATGCACAGCACGCGGTCGGCCGCGTCGAGATCGGAGAACTCCGCCGCATGGTCTTGCCACACCACGCGATAGAAGGCCGGAAAGCCTTCTTCCTGTGCATGGATGACACGCAGCTTCGCGCCTTCGAACACGATGCGCCCGCCGGGCGCGTCGCATAGTGGGCAACCGGCCACCGCCGTCATACGAGCACCCGCTCGATGCCGCCCTGGTTGGCAGCGGCCACGTAGTTCGGCATCCAGTCGTCGCCGAGCAGCTTGTTGGCCATCTCGACCACGATGTAGTCGGCTTCGAGCAGGCCGTTATTCAGGTCGTTGCCGTAGCGCGAGAGGCCTTGCAGGCAGCTCGGGCAGCTGGTGAGGATCTTCACGTTGTCGGTGGCGCCGACATTGCCGCTCTCGCGCAGCGCGGCCTCGCCCTTCTTCAGCTCTTCTTCCTTGCGGAAGCGGATCTGCGTCGAGATGTCGGGCCGCGACACGCCCAGCGTGCCCGACTCGCCGCAGCAGCGGTCGTTCTTGAGCACGTTGTCGCCGACCAGCGCCTTCACGGTCTTCATCGGGTCCTGCTGCTTCATCGGCGAATGGCAGGGGTCGTGGTACAGGTAGCCGCCACCGCCCGCATCGGCCAGGGTGATGCCCTTTTCGAGCAGGTACTCGTGGATGTCGATGATCCGGCAGCCCGGGAAGATCTTGTCGAACTGGTAGCCCTGCAGCTGGTCGTAGCAGGTGCCGCAGCTCACCACCACGGTCTTGATGTCCAGGTAGTTCAGCGTGTTGGCGACACGGTGGAAGAGCACGCGGTTGTCCGTGATCATCTTCTCGGCCTTGTCGAACTGGCCGCTGCCGCGCTGCGGATAGCCGCAGCACAGGTAGCCCGGCGGCAGCACGGTCTGCACGCCCGCGTGCCAGAGCATCGCCTGCGTGGCCAGGCCCACCTGCGAGAACAGCCGCTCCGAGCCGCAGCCCGGGAAGTAGAAGACCGCCTCGGTTTCCGAGCTGGTCGTCTTCGGGTTGCGGATGATCGGCACGTAGTCCGCATCCTCGATGTCGAGCAGCGCGCGTGCCGTCTTCTTCGGCAGGTTGCCCGGCATCTTCTTGTTGATGAAGTGGATCACCTGCTCCTTGATGGGTGCAGGCCCCAGCGTGGCCGGCGGTGCGCCGGTCTGCTTCTTTGCGAGGCCGCGCAGCAGGTCGTTGGCCATGCGCTGCGCCTTGAAGCCGATGCCCACCATGCCCGCGCGCACCGCCTTGATGGTCTGCGGGTTGGTCGCGTTCAGGAAGAACATCGCGGCCGCGTTGCCGGGGCGGAAGCTCTTCTGGCCCATCTTGCGCAGCAGGTTGCGCATGTTCATCGACACGTCGCCGAAGTCGATCTTCACCGGGCACGGCGTGAGGCACTTGTGGCACACGGTGCAGTGGTCGGCCACGTCCTCGAACTCTTCCCAGTGCTTGATGCTGATGCCGCGCCGGGTCTGCTCCTCGTAGAGGAAGGCTTCCACCAGCAGCGAGGTCGCGAGGATCTTGTTGCGCGGGCTGTACAGCAGGTTGGCGCGCGGCACGTGCGTGGCGCACACCGGCTTGCACTTGCCGCAGCGCAGGCAGTCCTTGACGCTGTCGGCGATGGCGCCGATGTCGCTCTGCTGCATGATCAGAGACTCGTGGCCCATGAGGCCGAAGCTCGGCGTGTAGGCGTTGGTCAGGTCGGCGTGCAGGGTCTGCGCCTGCCCCGCGGGCGCGCGCAGCAGCTTGCCCTTGTTGAAGCGGCCTTCGGGGTCGACCCGGGCCTTGTACTCGGTGAACGGACGCAGCTCTTCGTCGGTGAGGAACTCGAGCTTGGTGATGCCGATGCCGTGCTCGCCCGAGATCACGCCGTCCAGGCTGCGTGCCAGCGCCATGATGCGCACCACCGCGGCATGCGCGGTCTGCAGCATCTCGTAGTTGTCGCTGTTGACGGGCAGGTTGGTGTGCACGTTGCCGTCGCCCGCGTGCATGTGCAGCGCGACCCACACGCGGCCCTTGAGCACCTGCTTGTGGATGGCGGTGCACTCGGCCAGGATCGGCCCGAACTCGGCGCCCGAAAAAATCTCCTGCAGCGGCTGGCGCAGCTGGGTCTTCCAGCTAGCGCGCAGCGTGTGGTCCTGCAGCTGCGGGAACAGCGTGTCGACGTTCTCGAGCCAGCCGGCCCACAGCGCGCGCACCTCGTGCACCAGCGCCACGGCCTGCGCCACGCGGTCTTCCAGCAGCTCGGCCGCCGGAATCTCGTGCGCGTCGTCGGTCTTGCCCAGCGGCAGGTTGCCGCGCGTGAGGAAGGCTTCGAGCGCATCGGTGAGCGCCAGCTTGTTCTGCAGCGACAGCTCGATGTTGATGCGCTCGATGCCGTCGCTGTACTCGGCCATGCGCGGCAGCGGGATCACCACGTCTTCGTTGATCTTGAAGGCGTTGGTGTGCTTGCTGATGGCGGCCGTGCGCTTGCGGTCGAGCCAGAATTTCTTGCGCGCCTCGGGGCTGATGGCAATGAAGCCTTCGCCGCTGCGCGAGTTGGCGATGCGCACCACTTCCGAGGTGGCACGGGCCACCGCGTCGGCGTCGTCGCCGGCGATGTCGCCGAACAGCACCATCTTGGGCAGGCCGCCATGCTTCTTCGACTTGGTGGCGTAACCCACGGCCTTCAGGTAGCGGTCGTCCAGGTGCTCGAGGCCGGCCAGCAGCACGCCCGAGCGCTTCTGCTCGGCGAACATGAAGTCCTTGATCTCGACGATGCTGGGCACCGCGTCCTTCGCGTTGCCGAAGAATTCGAGGCACACGGTGCGCGTGTGCGCCGGCATCTTGTGCACCACCCAGCGGCAGCTGGTGATGAGGCCGTCGCAGCCCTCTTTCTGGATGCCCGGCAGGCCGGAGAGGAACTTGTCGGTCACGTCCTTGCCCAGGCCTTCCTTGCGGAAGGTCTTGCCGGGAATGTCCAGGCGCTCGGTGCGCAGTTTCGTCTTGCCGTCGGCGGCGTAGTACTGCAGCTCGAAGACGGCGCTCTCGGCGTCGTGGATCTTGCCCAGGTTATGGCCAACGCGCGTGACTTCAAGCCATTCGGCCTGCGGCGTGACCATGCGCCACGAGGCGAGGTTGTCCAGCGCCGTGCCCCACAGCACGGCCTTCTTGCCGCCGGCGTTCATGGCGACGTTGCCGCCGACGCACGAGGCCTCGGCGGAGGTCGGGTCGACCGCGAACACGAAGCCCGCGCGCTCGGCCGCGTCGGCCACGCGCTGCGTGACCACGCCGGCCTCGGTCCAGATGGTGGGCACGGGCGCGGCCAGGCCGGGCAGCGCGACGTGCTCGACCTCGGTCATCGCCTCGAGCTTCTCGGTGTTGATGACCACGCTCTTCCAGGTCAGCGGGATCGCGCCGCCGGTGTAGCCGGTGCCGCCGCCGCGCGGAATGATGGTCAGGCCCAGCTCGATGCAGCCCTTGACCAGCAGCGCCATCTCGGCCTCGGTGTCGGGGCACAGCACGACGAAGGGGTACTCGACGCGCCAGTCGGTGGCGTCGGTCACGTGCGACACGCGCGAGAGGCCGTCGAACTTGATATTGTCCTTGGCCGTGAGCCGGCCCAGCACGCGGGTGGCCTTGCGGCGCAGCGCGGCGACGTCGCGGAAGGTGTCGTCGAAGGCGGCGACGGCCTGGCTGACCAGCCCGGTGAGCTCGCCCACCAGCTGGTCGCGCGGCAGGTCGCTGTCGGGGGTGCGGCGCTTCTGCACCTCGCCCAGGCGGTGGCGCAGGGCGTCGACCAGCTGGCCGCGGCGGCGCGGGTTGTCCAGCAGGTCGTCGACGAGGTAGGGGTTGCGCTGCACCACCCAGATGTCGCCCAGCACCTCGTAGAGCATGCGCGCCGATCGGCCGGTGCGGCGCTCGGCGCGCAGGGTCTGCAGCAGGTCCCAGCCGCGCTCGCCCAGGAGGCGAATCACGATCTCCCGGTCGGAGAAGCTGGTGTAGTTGTAGGGGATCTCGCGCAGTCGTACAGGCTCTGCGGCCTGTGACAACAGCGTATTCAACGCGGTCGGAGCATTCATCGGGTGGGGCCCTTGGCCAGGCGCTGCGCGCCCATGTAGCCGGGGGGTCGATTTTAGGGCAGGCCCCGGGGGCTTTGCCGTGCCCGGCCGCTATTCCCTATCGCGGGGCCCGCGGGGGCCCCGGCAGGCTCAGAACAGCACGCGGCTGCGGATCGTCCCGCCCACCTTCGCCAGCTTTTCCAGCGCCAGGTCGGACGAGGCGGCGTCGATGTCCATCACGACGTAGCCGATCTTCTCGTTGGTCTGCAGGAACTGGGACGAGATGTTGATGTTGTTGTCCGAGAAGATCTTGTTGATCTCGGACAGCACGCCCGGCACGTTGCGGTGGATGTGCAGCAGGCGGTGCTTGCCCGGGTGCGCCGGCAGCGCCACCTCGGGAAAGTTGACCGACGAGGTCGAGGTGCCGTTGTCGCTGTACTTGACCAGCTTCTCGGCCACTTCGAGCCCGATGTTGGCCTGCGCCTCCATGGTCGAGCCGCCGATGTGCGGCGTGAGGATCACGTTGTCCAGCCCGCGCAGCGGCGACTGGAACTCGTCCTTGTTGGTGCGCGGCTCGACCGGGAACACGTCGATGGCGGCGCCCAGCAGCTTCTTGCTCTTGAGGGCCTCGGCCAGCGGCTCGATCTCGACCACGGTGCCGCGCGAGGCGTTCAGCAGGATGGCGCCCGGCTTCATGGCGGCGATCTCGGCCGCGCCGATCATCCATTGCGTGGCCTGGGTCTCGGGCACGTGCAGGGTCACGATGTCGCTCTGGCCCAGCAGCTGGTGCAGCTCGCGCACCTGGCGGGCGTTGCCCAGCGGCAGCTTGGTGACCACGTCGTAGAAGGCCACGTGCATGCCCAGCGCCTCGGCCAGCACCGACAGCTGCGCGCCGATGGAGCCGTAGCCCACGATGCCCAGCGTCTTGCCGCGGATTTCGAAGGCGTTCTCGGCCGACTTGAGCCAGCCGCCGCGGTGCGCCACGGCGCTTTTCTCGGGCACGCCGCGCAGCAGCAGGATGGCTTCGGCCAGCACCAGCTCGGCCACCGAGCGGGTGTTGGAATACGGGGCGTTGAACACGGCCACGCCGTGTTCGCGGGCGGCTTCGAGGTCGACCTGGTTGGTGCCGATGCAGAAGCACCCGGCGGCCACCAGCTTGTGGGCAGCAGCGAACACCTCGGCCGTCAGCTGGGTGCGCGAGCGGATGCCCACGAAGTGCACGTCGGCGATCTTGGCCTTGAGTTCGGCGTCGGGCAGCGCACCCGGCAGCGACTCGATGTTGGTGTAGCCGGCGGCGCGCAGCACCTCCACGGCCGAGGGGTGGATGCCTTCGAGCAAGAGGAACTTGATCCTGCTTTTGTCGAGGGAGGTTTTGCTGCTCATGACGTACTCAAGGAAGCCCCGGCCATGGCGACAAGCTAGGCCAAAAAAGGGAGGGCGATGCTAGCATGGTGCAGCGCAGCATGAGGCCCGCAACCCGCGCCGGGCTTGACGCCAAAGGGGTTTCCCCGATTGGAGGAACCCTTCGGTCCGTGCCCCAATGTGACGCGGCTGTGTCACGCACATGCCCTAGCATTCGCGCTTTCCATTTTTTCCCTTCAGGAGTCTTCATGCGATTCAAGACGCTCGCGTTGGCATCGGCGCTGGCCGCCACGCTGTTCAATGCAGCCCAGGCCCAGACCGAGATCCAGTGGTGGCATTCCATGACCGCCGTCAACAACGAGTGGGTCAACGACCTGGCCAAGCAGTTCAACGAGAGCCAGAAGGAATACAAGATCGTCCCGACCTTCAAGGGCACGTACGACGAATCGATGACGGCCTCCATCGCGGCCTTCCGCTCGGGCAACGCGCCGCACATCCTGCAGGTGTTCGAAGTGGGCACCGCCACCATGATGGCCAGCAAGGGCGCCGTCATTCCGGTCGGCCAGCTCATGAAGGACGCAGGCGAGAAGTTCGACCCGGCCGCCTACATCCCCGCCGTGGCCGGTTACTACACCGCCCCCAACGGCCAGATGCTGAGCTTCCCGTTCAACAGCTCGACCACCATCTTCTATTTCAACAAGGACGCCTTCAAGGCCGCCGGCCTGCCCACCGACAAGGCCCCCGCCACCTGGCCCGAAGTGGTGGCCGCCGCCGCCAAGCTCAAGGCCAGCGGCCACAAGTGCCCGTTCACCACCGCCTGGCAGAACTGGACGCAGGTCGAGAGCTTCTCGGCCTGGCACAACGTGGAGTTCGCCAGCAAGGCCAACGGCCTGCAGGGCCTGGACGCGCGCCTGAAGGTGAATTCGCCCCTGCACCAGCGCCACATCGAGAACCTGGCCAGCATGTCCAAGCAGGGCCTGTTCATCTACAAGGGCCGCGGCAACGTGCCCGAGGCCTCGTTCGTGTCGGGCGAGTGCGCCATGATCAACACGTCGTCGGGCTTCTACGGCAACGTGGCCAAGAACGCCAAGTTCGCCTACGGCCTGGCCCCCCTGCCCTACTACCCGGACGTGCCGGGCGCACCGCAGAACACCGTGATCGGCGGCGCCAGCCTGTGGGTCATGTCGGGCAAGAAGGCCGCCGAGTACAAGGGCGTGGCCAAGTTCTTCAGCTTCATCTCGACGCCTGAAGTGCAGTCCGCCAGCCACAAGCGCACCGGCTACCTGCCGGTGACCACCGCCTCGTACAAGCTCACCGAAGAGTCGGGCTTCTACAAGCAGAACCCCGGCACCGACGTGGCCGTGACGCAGATGATCCGCAAGGTCACCGACAAGAGCCGCGGCATCCGCCTGGGCAACTACGTGCAGATCCGCGCCATCGAGGACGAAGAGCTCGAACAGGTCTGGGGCGGCAAGAAGACCGCCAAGGAAGCCCTCGACTCGATCGTGACCCGCGGCAACGAACAGCTCGAACGCTTCCAAAAGGCGAACAAAAGCTAACGATTGAAGATCCGGGCTCCGTGTCCGGCTAATATCGCCCGCCCCCGCACGCCCTTCTTCCAGGGTGCGCCGGGCGGGATTTTTTATGTAGGGGCTTCATGGAAAAACGCGTTTTCTTTCGCTCGGGCTGGTTGCCCTGGCTGCTGCTGACACCGCAGATGGCGGTGATCCTCGTGTTTTTCTTCTGGCCGGCCGGCCAGGCGCTGTTGCAATCGCTGCAGCAGCAGGACGCGTTCGGCACGTCGGTCGAGTTCGTCGGGTTCGACAACTTCCGCCACCTGTTCGACGACCCGGCCTATGCCGAGTCGTTCAAGACCACCGCGCTGTTCTCGGTGCTGGTGGCCGGCATCGGCATCAGCCTGTCGCTGATGCTGGCCGTGTTCGCCGACCGCATCGTGCGCGGCGGCATGTTCTACAAGACCATGCTGATCCTGCCGTACGCCGTGGCGCCCGCCGTGGCGGCCGTGCTGTGGGTCTTCATGTTCTCGCCCTCGCTGGGCGTGGTGGCCTATGCGCTGGGCAAGATCGGCATCAACTGGAACCACCTGCTCGACTCGGGCCACGCCATGACGCTGATCGTGATGGCCTCGGTGTGGAAGCAGATCTCGTACAACTTCCTGTTCTTCCTGGCCGGGCTGCAGTCGATCCCGAAGTCGCTGATCGAGGCCGCGGCCATCGACGGCGCGCGCCCGTGGCGCCGCTTCTGGACCGTGCAGTTCCCGCTGCTGTCGCCCACCACCTTCTTCCTGCTGGTGATCAACGTGGTCTACGCCTTCTTCGACACCTTCGCGATCGTCGATGCGGCCACGCAGGGCGGCCCGGGCAAGGACACGACCATCCTGGTCTACAAGGTCTACCACGACGGCTTCAAGGGCCTGGACCTGGGCGGCTCGGCCGCGCAGTCGGTGGTGCTGATGGTGATCGTGGTGGCGCTGACCGTCATCCAGTTCCGCTACGTCGAGAAGAAAGTGCAGTACTGATGAAGCAACAAGAAAAAATCGAATTCGGCGGAGCGCAGCATGGTTGAGAAACGCGGCACGCAGGGCATCCTGGCCCACGTCATCATGATCCTGGGCGTGTTCATCGTCGCCTTCCCGCTCTACCTGGCGTTCGTGGCGTCCACGCACACGGCCCAGGAGATCGTGCAGGCGCCGATGCCCCTGACACCCGGCTCGAACATCGTCGACAGCTACAAGGGCGCGCTGTTCGGGCGCGAGAGCAGCGCGGGCTCCAACGCCCCGGTGGCGCACATGATGTGGGTGAGCTTCGTGACGGCCATGGTCATCGCCATCGGCAAGATCACCATCTCGCTGCTGTCGGCCTTCGCCATCGTGTACTTCCGCTTCCCGTTCAAGAAGATCTGCTTCTGGGCCATCTTCGTGACGCTGATGCTGCCGGTGGAGGTGCGCATCCTGCCCACCTACAAGGTGCTGTCCGACCTGAACATGCTGAACACCTACGCGGGCCTGACGGTGCCGCTGATCGCGTCGGCCACGGCGACCTTCCTGTTCCGCCAGTTCTTCCTCACGGTGCCCGACGAGCTCACCGAAGCGTCGCGCATGGACGGCGCGAGCCCCATGCGCTTCTTCTTCGACGTGCTGCTGCCGCTGTCCAAGACCTCGATCGCGGCGCTGTTCGTGATCCAGTTCATCTACGGCTGGAACCAGTACCTGTGGCCGCTGCTGGCGACCACGAGCGAAGACATGTACCCCGTGGTGGTCGGCATCAAGCGGATGATTGCCGGCGGCGACGGACAGAACGAATGGAACGTCGTGATGGCCACCGCCATCCTGGCGATGCTGCCGCCCGCGCTGGTGGTGATCCTGATGCAGAAATGGTTCGTCAAGGGCCTTGTTGATACCGAGAAATAAAAAATGGCAGCTCTTTCCCTACGCAACGTCATCAAGCGCTACGGCCACGGGCCGAAAGCCAACCAGGTCATCCACGGCGTGAGCGCCGAGATCGCCGACCACGAGTTCATCGTCATCGTCGGCCCCTCGGGCTGCGGCAAATCGACGCTGCTGCGCATGGTCGCGGGCCTGGAGGAAATCTCGGCCGGCGAAATCTGCATCGGCGGCAAGGTGGTGAACCAGCTCGAACCCTCCGAGCGCGACATCGCCATGGTGTTCCAGAACTACGCGCTGTACCCGCACATGAGCGTGTTCGCGAACATGGCCTACGGCCTGAAGATCGCCAAGGTGCCGACGGCCGAGATCAAGGTGCGCGTCGACAAGGCCGCCAAGATCCTCGAGCTGGGCCACCTGCTCGAGCGCAAGCCGCGCGAACTCTCGGGCGGCCAGCGCCAGCGCGTGGCCATGGGCCGCGCCATCGTGCGCCAGCCGCAGGTGTTCCTGTTCGACGAACCGCTGTCGAACCTGGACGCCAAGCTGCGCGCCCAGACCCGCCTCGAGATCCAGAAGCTGCACCGCGAGCTCGGCATCACCTCGCTGTTCGTCACGCACGACCAGGTCGAGGCCATGACGCTGGCGCAGCGCATCATCGTGATGAACGGCGGCGTGATGGACCAGTTCGCGACGCCCGAAGAGGTGTACTCCAGGCCCGCCACCACCTTCGTGGCGAGCTTCATCGGCTCGCCGCCGATGAACCTGCTCAAGCACGCACCGGGCGTGCGCCCGGGCCAGATCCTGGGCATCCGCCCCGAGCACATGAAGCTCGACGAAAGCGGCTGGACCGTGCAGGTCGAGCAGGTCGAACTGCTGGGCGCCGAGCGCCTGGTGTATGGCCGCATCGGCGACGAGCAGATCATCATGCGCACCGACGAAGGCGACCACCCGCCGGTGGCTGGCGACACGGTGAAGATCGCCGCGCGCGAAGACAAGCTGCACTGGTTCGACGCCGGCTCCGGCAAGCGCGCCGACTGAGCGATGGCCGAACGCAGCCCCTGGCCCTACCCCCGCTGGGTCGCTCACCGCGGCGCCGGCAAGCTGGCGCCCGAGAACACGCTCGCGGCCTTCCGCTTCGGCGCCTCGCACGGCTACCGCATGTTCGAGTGCGACGCCAAGCTCAGCGCCGACGGCGTGGTGTTCCTGATGCACGACGCCACGCTCGATCGCACCACCAACGGCCACGGCATCGGCGGCCAGCAGACGTGGAGCGCGCTGTCGCAGCTCGACGCGGGCGGCTGGCATTCGCGCGCCTTCGCGGGCGAGCCGCTGCCCACGCTGGAGAACCTGGCGCGCTTCTGCCGGGCCAACGAGCTGCTGCTGAACATCGAGATCAAGCCCACGCCCGGCACCGAACGCGAGACCGGCGAGGTGGTGGCACGCGAAGCCGCGCGCCTCTGGCAAGGTGCGGCCGTGCCGCCACTGCTCACCTCGTTCCAGGTCGATGCGTTGAAGGGCGCACAGGCCGTGCAGCCCGAGCTGCCGCGCGGCCTGCTGCTCGACACGCTCTGGAATGGCTGGCTCGACACCGCGCTGGGCCTGGGTTGCCAGGCCATCGTCTGCAACCACGCGCTGTGGGACGCCGCCACGGTGGCGCAGGTGCATGGCGCGGGCCTGCGCTCGCTGAGCTACACGGTGAACGACGACTGGGCGGCGCAGCGGCTCATCGACCTGGGCACCGACGGCATCATCACCGACCGGGTGGACCTGTTCAGCCCCGCGGGCTGACGCTGCATTTCTTACCCGTTCTTACGTCATGGCGGCTTCTATGATGCGGCCATGAATCGGACCTCTCGCCTGGCGGGCCTGTGCCTTCCCGCCCTCCTGGCTCTGTGGGCCCTGCTGACGTGCGGCGGCGCCTTCGCGCAGCCGGACGCCAGCATGAACGCAGGCAACGGCAACCCCAACAACAGCGCCAACACCGCGGCGGCCGCCGCCCCGCCCCCCACCATCGCCGAGCTGCGCGCGCAGTTCGCCCGCATCGCGCCCTCGGGCAAGGCCAACGCCAGTGTCGTTCCGGGCGCCGAAGACGACGCACGCAAGCAGCTCGCGCAGATCAACGAGATCGGCGTGCAGGCCGACAAGTTCGTCGCCGCCCGCGCCAGCGAGCTGGCCGACCTGAACGCGCGCCTCGGCGAACTCGGCAACCCGCCCGCCGCCGGCGCCACCGAAGACCCCAACATCACGCGCCAGCGCGCGCAGCTGACCAAGGAACGCAACGCGCTCGACGCGGACATCCGCCTGGCCAAGCTGCTGGCGATCGACGTGCGCCAGCGCGGCACCGACGTGGTGTCGCAGCGGCGCCAGCAGTTCGAGGCCGAACTCACCAGCCGCGCCGCCTCGCCGCTCAGCGGCGAATTCTGGGACGACCTGCGCGAGGCCTGGCCCGACGACTTCGAACGGCTGCAGGCGATCGGGGCGGCGCTCGGTGACGGCTTCGACCAGGCGCTGCAGCCCGAAAGCCGCACGCCCGTGATCGCCTCGTTCATCGGCGCGCTGCTGCTCGCCTGGCTCGGCGTCTGGGCCGCCGAGCGCGGGCTGGCGCGCCTGGCCACGCGCGTGCTGCCGGCCGGGCGGCTGCGCCGCTCGCTGCTGGTGATCGCCATCGTCGCCACGCACGTGCTGCTGGTCGCCGTGGCCGCGCACGGCGTCGTCGAGGTGCTCAAGGCCCACGCGATGTGGGACGCGCAGGCGCGCAAGGCGCTGCAATCGGCGGCGCAGACGCTGACCTTCATGGCGTTCATCATCGGCCTGGGGCGCGGGTTGCTGGCCACGGGGCGGCCGTCGTGGCGCCTGCCGGCCATTCCCGATCTCACGGCGCAGCGCCTGTCGGCGCTGCCGTGGCTGGTGGCGCTGGTGGCCGCGCTGGCGTGGACGCCGGCCGAGATCAACGCGCTCATCGACGCCAGCTTTGCCGCCGTGGTCACCACGCACGTGGCGACGGCGCTGCTACTCACCGCGCTGGTGGGCACCGTCGTGTACCGCCTGAAGGCGCTGCGCGCCGACGCGCCCGACGCCGGCCTGCCGGAACGGCCGATGTGGGTCGGGGTGCTGGTGGCGCTGATCGTGGTGCTGGTCATCACCATCTGGGTGCTGGTGGCCTTCGGCTACGTGGCGCTGGCGAGCTTCCTGGCCTCGCAGCTCACCTGGAGCGGCATCGTCGCGGCGGCCTTCTATGTGCTGTTCAAGTTCGCCGACGACCTGTTCATGGCCGTGGTGTCCTCGCGCAGCGCCTCCGGCCAGCGGCTGCAGAAGAGCTTCGGCTTGGCGCCGCAGACGCTCGACCAAGCGGCCACGGTGCTCTCGGGCCTGAGCCGCGTGGCGCTGTTCTTCTACATGCTGGTGGCGCTGGCCGCGCCGCTGGGCACGGGCCCGGGCGAGGTGTTTCAGCGCGGCGGCAAGCTCGGCACCGGCGTGAAGGTGGGCGAGTTCCAGCTGGTGCCGGGCGCGATCCTCAGCGCCGTGGCCGTGGCGGTGATCGGCTTCATCGTGCTGCGGGTGTTCAAGCGCTGGCTGTCGCGCAGCTACCTGCCGAGCACGCAGTTCGAGCCCGGCATGCAGAGCTCGATCACCACGCTGCTGGGCTACGTGGGCGGCATCCTGGTGGTGGCGTTCTCGCTGTCGGCGCTGGGCATCGGCATCGAGCGCATCGCGTGGGTGGCGAGCGCGCTGTCGGTGGGCATCGGCTTCGGCCTGCAGGCCATCGTGCAGAACTTCATCTCGGGGCTGATCCTGCTGGCCGAGCAGCCGGTGAAGGTGGGCGACTGGGTGGTGCTGGGCACCACCGAGGGCGACGTGCGGCGCATCAACGTGCGCGCCACCGAGATCCAGCTGGGCGACCGCTCGACGCTGATCGTGCCGAACTCGGAGTTCATCACCAAGACCGTGCGCAACATGACGCTGGCCAACGCCGAAGGCCGCGTGCTGATCCGCCTGCCCATGCCGCTGACCACCGACGCGCAGCGCGTGCGCGAGCTGATCCTCGAGGCCTGCCGCGCGCACGAGGGCGTGCTGGAAACGCCGGCGCCCTCGCTGACGCTCGAAGGCATCGAGAACGGGCTGCTGATCTTCCAGGCCATCGCCTACGTGCCGAGCCCCCGGCTGGCGGGCGGCGTGCGCAGCGACCTGCTGTTCACGATCCTCGACGCGCTCAAGCAGGCCGACCTGCCGCTGGCCACGCCCACGACGCTGGTGATGGCGGCGCCCGCACCGGTGCTGCCCGCCGAGCCGTCGCCGGCGCCGGCCACGCCGGCGTCTCCGCTGCCGGGCACCACCAGCACCTGAAGCGCCCGTCGCCCTATTCGAGCGGCAGCGCTCCCGTGCACTTGATCTCGTTCAGGCACACGCTGGAGCGCACCGCCGACACGCCCGGCATGTGCATCAGCGTGTGCATCAGGAACTGGGACAGCGCCTCCAGGTCGCGCGCGACCACCTTGAGCACGTAGTCGAAGTCGCCCGTCACCGAGTAGCACTCCAGGATCTGGCGCATGTCGGCGATCAGGTCCTGGAACTTGGGCAGCTCGTCGACGTGGCCGCGCGCCATCGTGACGTGGATGAAGGCGATCACGCCCAGCCCGATGTGCCGTGCGTTGAGCCGTGCGGCGTAGCCGCTGATCAGCCCCAGTTCCTCGAGCCGCCGGTGGCGCCGCAGGCACTGCGCGGGCGACAACTGGGCCACCTCGGCCAGGTCCAGGTTGGACGCGCGGCCGTGCGCCTGGAGGTGGTCCAGAATCCGCCGATCGGTCCGATCGAGTTCGATGATCTGCAATTTCGTCTCCCCACACGCATCAATGATGCAATTATGTTTCCTAAAGCGGGGAAAGCCCGAGGCATTCATGCACCTTAATTGTGCAAAGTACGATCTAGACTTCGACGCGCCCGGACGGCGTTGCGCCACGCCGGGCCGCTGAATTGCGCGCCCTGGTGCTTTGCCGGTGCCTTGCCGGCGGCTTCGAACGCACCCACACCCCTTTCCCCACCCGGAGACCCTTACGTGAAAAACGCTTTGCTTCGCACCCCCTTCAGCGCCGTGGCCCTGGCCCTCGGCGTGCTCGCCGCCGCACCGGCCCTGGCCGCCGACAAGTCGGTCGCCGTGACCGCCATCGTCGAGCACCCGGCGCTGGACGCCGTGCGCGACGGCGTGAAGGAAGAGCTGAAGGCCGCCGGCTACGAAGCGGGCAAGAACCTCAAGTTCACCTACCAGAGCGCCCAGGGCAACGTGGGCACCGCCGCCCAGATCGCCCGCAAGTACGTGGGCGACGCACCCGACGTGATCGTCGCCATCGCCACGCCGTCGGCGCAGGCGACCGTGGCCGCCACCAAGACCATTCCCGTCGTGTACTCGGCCATCACCGACCCGGTGGCCGCCAAGCTGGTGAAGAACTGGGAGCCCTCGGGCACCAACGTGACCGGCGTGTCCGACCTGTCGCCGCTCGAAAAGCACATCGACCTGATCAAGAAGGTCGTGCCCACGGCCAAGCGCATCGGCGTGATCTACAGCCCGGGCGAAGCCAACTCGGTGGCCATCGTCGAGTCGCTCAAGAAGGCCGCCTCGGCCGCCGGCATGACGGTGGTCGAAGCCGCCGCCGCGCGTACGGTCGACGTGCCCACCGCCGCCCAGAGCCTGGTCGGCAAGGCCGACGTGATCTACACGCCCACCGACAACAACGTGGTCTCGGCCTTCGAAGGCATCGTGAAGGTGGCCCAGCAGGCCAAGCTGCCCGTGGTGGCCGCCGACACCGCCACCGTCGAGCGCGGCGCCGTGGCCGCGCTGGGCCTGAACTACACCGACATCGGCCGCCAGACCGGCAAGATCGTGGTGCGCATCCTCAAGGGCGAGAAGCCCGGCACCATCGCCTCGCAGACCAGCACCAACTTCGAGCTGGTGGTGAACCCCGGCGCGGCCAAGCTGCAGGGCGTGACCCTGTCGGACGCGCTGCTGAAGTCGGCGAAGGTCGTCAGCACCAAGTAAACGCCGCCCCGGCGGGCCTTTTTGCTCCCGGCGCAGGCCGGGCGCCGGGGCCCGCCGACTGCGCTCCCGCCGGAAGCCCCCATGTCCCTCATTGCTTCGCTGGGCGCCATCGAGATCGGTCTGATTTTTGGACTGGTCGCGCTGGGCGTCTTCATGTCGTTTCGCATCATCAACTTTCCCGACCTCACGGTGGACGGCAGCTTTCCGCTGGGCGCCGCCGTGGCCGCGACGCTGATCGTCGCGGGCTGGAACCCCGCCGCCGCCACGGCCGTGGCCTGCGTGGCCGGTGCCGCCTCGGGCTGGCTCACGGCCTGGCTCAACGTCAAGCTGAAGATCATGCAGCTGCTCGCGAGCATCCTGGTGATGATCGCGCTGTACTCCATCAACCTGCGCGTGATGGGCAAGCCCAATGTGGCGCTCATCACCGAACCCACCGTGTTCAGCATGGTCAGCTTCGGCGGCATGCCCGAGCAGTGGGCCAAGCCGCTGCTGCTGCTGATCATCGTGATCGCCGCGAAGATCGTGGTCGACCTGTTCTTTGCCTCCGAAGCGGGCCTGGCGATGCGCGCCACCGGCGGCAACGCGCGCATGGCGCGGGCCCAGGGCATCTCGACCGACTTCCAGACCATGGCGGGCCTGGCGCTCTCCAATGCGCTGGTGGCGCTGGCCGGCGCGCTGTTCGCGCAGAGCCAGGGCACGGCCGACATCTCGATGGGTGTGGGCACGATCGTGATCGGCCTGGCCGCCGTGATCATCGGCGAGACCCTGCTGCCCGCGCGCAGCATGGTCATCACCACGCTGGCCTGCGTGCTGGGTGCGCTGCTGTACCGCTTCTTCATCGCGATGGCGCTGAACACCGACTTCATGGGCCTGCAGGCGCAGGACCTGAACCTGGTCACCGCCGTGCTCGTGGCGTTCGCGCTGCTGGTGCCCGCCTACAAGCGCAAGCTGGGCGGACTCTTCAAGGGGAAGAACTGATGCTGCGCGCCCAACAACTCGAAATCACCTTCAACCCGGGCACGCCGATCGAGAACCGCGTGCTGCGCGGCCTGAGCCTGGACATTCCGACCGGCCAGTTCGTCACCGTGATCGGCTCCAACGGCGCGGGCAAGTCGACTTTCCTCAATGCGATCAGCGGCGACCTGATGGTCGACAAGGGCCGCCTGGAGATCGACGGCAAGGACGTGACCCGCCTGAACGCCTGGCAGCGCTCGGGCATGGTGGCGCGCGTGTTCCAGGACCCGATGGCCGGCACCTGCGAGGCGCTGACCATCGAGGAGAACATGGCGCTGGCGTGGAAGCGCGGCGAGCGGCGCGGCTTCGGCTTTTCGCTCAACCGCAACCTGCGCGAGCTGTTCCGCGAGAAGCTGTCGATCCTGAAGCTGGGCCTGGAAAACCGCCTGGCCGACCGCATCGGCCTGCTCTCGGGCGGCCAGCGCCAGGCCGTGAGCCTGCTGATGGCCTCGCTGCGGCCCTCGCGCATCCTGCTGCTGGACGAGCACACGGCCGCGCTCGACCCGAAGACCGCCGCCTTCGTGCTGGAGCTCACCGCCAAGATCGTCGAAGGCAGCCAGCTCACCGCGATGATGGTCACGCACAGCATGCGCCAGGCGCTGGACTACGGCACGCGCACCGTGATGCTTCACGAAGGCCAGGTGATCCTCGACGTGGCCGGCGACCAGCGCGCGGGCCTCGATGTGCCTGATCTGCTGCGCATGTTCGAGCAGACGCGCGGCGAGAAGCTGGACGACGACAAGCTGCTGCTGGCCTGATGGACGCAGCGGCTCCTCTTCTGCTCGTGCGCGACATGCGTGCGGACGACCTCGAAGCCGTGCTGGCGATCCAGCTCGCCTGCTACGGCGCGGGGTTCGTGGAGGACGGCGTGCTCATCGCGCGGCGGCTGGCGGCCTCGCCGCACACCGGCTGGGTGGCCGAGCACGGCGGTGCCGTGCGGGCCTACCTGGCGGCCTACCCCTCGCAGCGCGGCAAGCTCACGCCGTTGCACGGCGATTTCGAGGTGGCGCCCGACGCCGACGCGCTCTACCTGCACGACCTGGCCGTGCACCCCGAGGCCTCGGGGCTGGGCCTGGGGCCGCGCCTCGTGCGCCACGCCTGGGCCCACGCGCTGCGCGCGGGCTGGCGGCATTCGACGCTGGTGTCGGTGCAGGCTTCGGTCGGGTTCTGGGAACGCCAGGGCTATGCGGCCACGGTGCCGGCCGATGACCTGCAGCAGGCCCGGCTGGCGACCTACCCCGGGGACTCGGTCTACATGGCCCGCCGGCTGGACTGAGCCCGGCTCAGCGGCCCCAGCCGCGCATCGCGATCCACTGCACCGTGCCGCAGACCACCGCCAGCGCGGCATAGGTGGCCATCGAGCCGTCGCGGCCCGTGAGGATCAGCCCGGCCAGCGAGGTCAGCAGGCCGGCCCCGAAGGTGATCGCCCATTGCTTCCACCAGCGCGCAATGCCGGTGCGCGGGCCGCCGAGAAAGCGCCCGACCGCCACCAGCACCAAGGCGATGAAGGCCGCAGGTGCCGCAAAATTAAGCAGGTGGTTGAAGAGGTCCAGCAGGTCCATGAGGGGGCCACGAGTGGGCGTGAGGCCATGTGGCGAAGCGTATGGCTGTCATAGGGAAAGCCATTTGCCCCTCGGCAAACCTCGCCCGGCTGCTGATTTTATAATCATGGACATGTCAGTCTGGGCTCTCGGCTTGAACCACACGACCGCGCCGCTCGATCTGCGCGGTCGTTTCGCGTTCGCGCTCGACCAGATCGCCCCGACGCTGCACAGCCTGCGCAGCTCTTTCGCCGGCAACAGCAGCCACCCGCAGGTCGAGGCCGCGATCATCTCGACCTGCAACCGCACCGAGATCTACTGCGCCTCCGAGCACATCGCGCTCGACCACACCTTCGGCTGGCTGGCCCAGAGCGGCGGCGTGGCCCCCGCCCTGCTGCGCTCGCACGCCTACACCCTGCACGACGGCGACGCCGCGCGCCATGCCTTCCGCGTGGCCAGCGGGCTCGATTCCATGGTGCTCGGCGAGGCCCAGATCCTCGGCCAGATGAAGGACGCCGTGCGCGCAGCCGAAACCGCCGGCGCGCTCGGCAGCACGCTCAACCAGTTGTTCCAGCGCTCGTTCGCGGTCGCGAAAGAAGTGCGCACCGCCACCGAGATCGGCGCCCACTCGATCAGCATGGCCGCCGCCGCCGTGCGCCTGGCCGGCCAGCTGTTCGAAGACCTGCGCAAGACCCGCGTGCTGTTCGTCGGCGCGGGCGAAATGATCGACCTCGCGGCCACGCACTTCGCAGCCAAGGAACCCAAGGCCATCGCCATCGCCAACCGCACGCTGGAGCGCGGCGAAAAGCTGGCGTCGCGCTTCGGCGGCGAAGCCATGCGGCTGGCCGACCTGCCGGCGCGGCTGGCCGAGTTCGACATCGTCATCAGCTGCACCGCGAGCACGCTGCCGATCATCGGCCTGGGCGCCGTGGAGCGCGCGCTCAAGGCACGCAAGCACCGCCCGATGTTCATGGTCGACCTGGCCGTGCCGCGCGACATCGAACCCGAGGTGAAGGCCCTCGAAGACATCTACCTGTACACCGTGGACGACCTCGCCCAGGTGGTGCAGCAGGGCCAGGCCAACCGCCAGGCCGCCGTGGCGCAGGCCGAAGTCATCATCGACGCCGGCGTGCAGAGCTTCATGCACTGGCTGGGCCAGCGCGGCACCGTGCCGCTGATCCAGCAGCTCAACGCGCAGGCCGACGAATGGCGCGCCACCGAGATGGCCCGCGCGCGCAAGCTGCTGGCCAAGGGCGAATCGGTCGAGGCCGTGCTCGAAGCCATGTCTCGCGGCCTCACGCAGAAGATGATGCATGGCGCCATGGCCGAGCTGCACGCGGGCGATGCCGCCTCGCGCGAACAGACGGCGCAGACGCTGTCGCGCCTGTTCCTGCGCAAAGAGCGTTAGCGACGACGCGCGTCGATGGCCCCGCTCGCCGCGCGGGCCGCGGTCTCCATGCGCCCTGCCGCTGCACTGCGGCGTTCCCCTCCCCATTTTTCGAGCCCCTTCCGTCGTGAAATCCTTTCTGCGCCACCAACTCGAACGCTACGCCCAACGCCTGGGCGAGCTCGACTTCCTGCTCTCGCGCGAAGACATCATGAGCGACATGGCGCAGTACCGCACCATCTCGCGCGAGCACGCCGAGGTCACGCAGATCGCCGGTCGCTATGAGCGCTTCAAGCAGCGCGAGGCCGACATCGCGGGCGCGCAAGAGATGCTCGACGACCCCGACATGGCCGAGATGGCTAAAGAAGAAATCACCGGTGCCGAAGCCGAGCTGGTGCAGCTCGAAGACGAGCTGCAGCGCCTGCTGCTGCCCAAGGACCCCGACGACGCGCGCAACGCCTTCATGGAAATCCGCGCCGGCACGGGCGGCGACGAATCGGCGCTGTTCGCGGGCGACCTGCTGCGCATGTACACGCGCTACTGCGAGCGCGCCGGCTGGCGCTGCGAGGTGGTGAGCGAAAGCGAGAGCGAGCTCGGCGGCTACAAGGAAGTGGTGATCCGCATCGTCGGCGACGACGTGTTCGGCCACTTGCGCTTCGAGTCGGGCGGCCACCGCGTGCAGCGCGTGCCGGCCACCGAGACGCAGGGGCGCATCCACACCAGCGCCTGCACGGTCGCCGTGCTGGCCGAGCCCGACGAGACCGTGGCGGTGCAGATCAACCCGGCCGACCTGCGCATCGACACCTACCGCGCCAGCGGCGCGGGCGGCCAGCACATCAACAAGACCGACTCGGCCGTGCGCATCACGCACATCCCGACCGGCATCGTGGCCGAGTGCCAGGACGACCGCAGCCAGCACCGCAACAAGGCCAAGGCGCTGCAGGTGCTGTCGGCACGCATCCAGGAAAAGGAGCGCAGCGAGCGCGCCGCCAAGGACGCCGCCATGCGCAAGGGCCTGATCGGCAGCGGCGATCGCTCGGACCGCATCCGCACCTACAACTTCCCGCAGGGCCGGCTCACCGACCACCGCATCAACCTCACGCTCTACAAGCTGCTGGCGATCATGGAAGGCGACCTGGGCGACGTGCTCGAGGCGCTGCGCGCCGCGCGCGAGGCCGAGCAGCTGGCCGAGCTGGAATCGAGCCTGCCCGCGTGATGACCGAAGCCTCCGCACCATCCACCGTGGCGCAGGCACTGGCCGCGGCCGTGGCCCTGGGCATCGACCGCCTCGACGCCCAGTTGCTGCTGCTGCACGCGCTGGGCCGCCCCGTGAACGACCGCGCCTGGCTGCTCGCGCACGACACCGACCCGTTTCCCGACGACGCATGGCCCGCGTTCGCGCGCCAGCTGTCGCGCCGCACGGCGGGCGAGCCGGTCGCCTACCTGCTGGGCGAGAAGGAATTCCACGGCCTGCAGCTGCAGGTCGATGCCCGCGTGCTGGTGCCGCGCCCCGACACCGAAACGCTGGTCGAGTGGGCCCTGGCCTGCCTCGATGGCCGCCCGGCCCCGCGCGTGCTCGACCTCGGCACCGGCAGCGGCGCGATCGCGCTGGCGCTGCAGCATGCGCGCCCCGACGCGCAGGTCGACGCGGTCGACGCCAGCGCCGACGCCCTCGCCGTGGCCCGGGCCAACGCGCAGCGCCTGGGCCTGCCCGTGCGCTTCACCGAATCGAGCTGGCTCGACGGCGCCGCCGACGGCTACGCGGTCATCGCCAGCAACCCGCCGTACATCGCCGCCGGCGATCCGCACCTGCCCGCGTTGCGCCACGAGCCCACCCGCGCGCTGGTCGCAGGCGCCGACGGCCTGGACGACATCCGCCAGATCGTGCGCGACGCGCCCACCCACCTGGCCGACGGCGGCTGGCTGCTGCTGGAGCACGGCCACGACCAGGCCGAGGCCGTGCGCCAGTTGCTGGCCGAACGCGGCTTTGCCGAGGTGCAAAGCCGTGACGACCTCGCCGGCATCGCGCGCTGCTCCGGCGGCATCTGGCGCACGGTGAAATAATCCCCCCAGCCCACTTTTCTTCAGGAGTCCCCATGTCCGACGCTCAACAACGCATCGACGACCTCGTCAAGTCCAACGAACTCGTGCTCTTCATGAAGGGCAACGCCAGCTTCCCGATGTGCGGTTTCTCGGGCCGCGCCATCCAGATCCTCAAGGCCGTGGGCGTCGACACCAAGACGCTCAAGACCGTCAACGTGCTCGAAGACGACGGCATCCGCCAGGGCATCAAGGAATACAGCAACTGGCCCACCATCCCCCAGCTCTACGTGAAGGGCGAATTCGTGGGCGGCTCGGACATCATGATGGAGATGTACGAGTCGGGCGAGCTGCAGCAGGTGATCGGCGGCGGCGCGTCCGCCTGAGCCTTCCGCTCCCCGTTTGACGGGCGCCGCGCCCCGCGCGCGCCCGAACCCGGTGCCAGTCATGGCACCATGGCGGTCTACGACGTGCCGCCATGACTCTCACCCAAAGCCTGCTCATCATCGCGCTGCTGATCGCGATGAGCGCCTTCTTCTCCCTCGCCGAAATCTGCCTGGCCGCCTCGCGCCGCCTGCGTCTGCGCCAGATGGCCGACGAGGGCGACCCGCGCGCGGAAAAGGTACTGCGCGTGCAGGAGCAGCCGGGCCACTACTTCACGGTGGTGCAGATCGGCCTGAACGCGGTGGCGATCCTCGGCGGCGTGGTCGGCGAAGGCTCGCTGAGCCCGTATTTCGCCCGCTTCTTCGAGAACTGGCTCAGCGTGGAAGTGGCGGCCAACATCGCCTTCCTGTGCTCGTTCGTGATCGTGATCGCGGTGTTCCTGGTGTTCGCCGACCTGTTCCCCAAGCGCCTGGGCATGAGCGCGCCCGAACGGCTCGCGGTGCGCATCGTCGGGCCGATGCTGCTGCTGATCACCGCCTTCAAGCCGCTGGTGTGGTTCTTCACGCGCGCGACCGACCTGCTGTTCAAGGTGCTGGGCATGCCGATGGCGCGCGACGACAAGATCACCTCGGCCGACATCCTGGCCATGACCGAGGCCGGCGCGCAGGCCGGCGTGCTGGCGGCGCGCGAGCAGCAGGTGATCGCCAACGTGTTCGAGCTGGACACGCGCCTCGTCAGCAGCGTGATGACCGCGCGCGAGAGCATCGCCTGGTTTTTGCATGACGACCCCGAATCGGTGCTGCGCGCGCGCATCGTGGCCGAGCCCTATTCCGCCTACCCGGTGTGCGACGGCGACATCGACCACGTGCTGGGCTACGTGGACGCCAAGGACATGTTCCAGCGCGTGCTCAGCGGCCAGCCGCTGGCCTTCGACCAGGGCCTGACACTGCACAAGGCGCTGGTGATTCCCGACCGGCTCTCGCTCACCGAGGTGCTGGAGCAGTTCCAGCAGGCGCACGAAGACTTCGCGATCATCGTCAACGAGTACAGCCTGGTGGTGGGCGTGATCACGCTCAACGACGTGATGAGCACGGTGATGGGCGACCTGGTGTCGACCTCGACACCCGAAGAAGAGCAGATCGTGAAGCGCGACGAGAACTCGTGGCTGATCGACGGCATCACGCCCATCCAGGACGTGCAGCGCGCCCTGCACATCGACGAGCTGCCGCATGCCGAGGGGTACGAGACGCTGGCCGGCTTCCTGATGGTGATGCTGCGCCGCGTGCCCAAGCGCACGGACAGCGTGACCTGGGGCGGCTACACCTTCGAGGTGATGGACGTCGACAGCTACCGCATCGACCAGGTGATGGTCACCAAGGGCTCGGCGACCGCCAAGGCGGTGGTCGCCGACTGAGCAACGACCTTCAGGCCGCCGAGCGGTCCCTGTCGACGTACGCCCACAGCCGCTGGTTCGCGAACACCGCGTTCGGGTACGGCGCGCGGCCCCGGCTGCCGTTGTAGCGGCCCAGCGTCATGAACAGGTCGCCCTTCTCGCGGTCGAGGTAGTGGCGCAGGATCACGCAGCCGAAACGCAGGTTGGTCTGCATGTGGAACAGCTTGGCCGAATCGCTGTCGCCGATCACGCGGGTCCAGAACGGCATCACCTGCATGTAACCGCGCGCACCAGCGCTGGAGACCGCGAACTTGCGGAAGTTGCTCTCGACCTGGATCAGGCCCAGCACCAGGCTCACGTCGAGCCCCGAGCGCTTGGCCTCGTACCAGACGGTCTGCAGGAACTCGATGCGCGTGGCCGGGTCGGCGACCTTCTTGCGCAGGCGCTCGCTCATCTCGCCGAGCCAGCGCAGGTACGCAAGGCGGGCCTCGGTGTCGGCGAACTGCGGCACCGGCGGCGCCTTGTTATGGATGGCCGAGCTCAGCGCGGTGCGCACCGAGTCGATCAGCGGCTCTTCGATCTGCGCGCCGGCCCAGGCCGTTTGCGGCAGCGACAAAGCAGTGAGGGCGCCGGCGGCGGCGCTGCCCAGCAGGCAGCTGCGTCGCGAAAGGCCCCCCGCCACGCTCATGCCGCGAGCTTGCCGGCGATGAAGTCGGCGATGCCGGCCGCGGGCACCTTGGTGGCGGCGGTGTCGCGCCGGCCCTGGTACTCGAGCTGGCCTTCCTTGAGGCCGCGGTCCGAGATGACCACGCGGTGCGGCACGCCGATCAGCTCCCAGTCGGCGAACATCGCGCCGGGGCGCTCGCCGCGGTCGTCGAGCAGCACGTCGACGCCCTTGGCCAGCAGTTCTTCGTAGAGCGCTTCGGCCGCAACCTTGACCTCGGGGCTGCGGTCCATGCCGATCGGGCAGACCACGACCGTGAACGGCGCCAGCGCGTCGGGCCAGATGATGCCGCGCTCGTCGTGATTCTGTTCGATGGCGGCGGCCGGCAGGCGCGTGATGCCGATGCCGTAGCAACCCATCTCGAGGAACTGCGGCTTGCCGCCTTCGTCGAGGTAGGTGGCGTTCATGTCCTTGCTGTACTTGGTGCCCAGCACGAAGACGTGGCCCACCTCGATGCCGCGCTCGATGGCCAGCACGCCCTTGCCGTCGGGCGAGGCGTCGCCGGCGACCACGTTGCGCAGGTCGGCGACCAGGTCCGGCTCAGGCAGGTCGCGACCCCAGTTGACGCCGGTCATGTGGAAGTCGATTTCGTTGGCGCCGGTGATCCAGTCGGCCAGCACGGCGGCCTCGCGGTCGGCCACGAGCTTGACGGGCTTCTTGAGGTTCAGCGGGCCGAGGTAGCCCGGCTTGCAGCCGAAGTGCTCGTCGATCTCGGCGGTGGTGGCAAAGCGGAAGCCCTTGTCCAGGCCAGGCAGCTTGCTTACCTTGATCTCGTTCATGTCGTGGTCGCCGCGCAGCAGCAGCAGCCAGATCTGCGCGCCCTTGACGTTGCCGGCGTCGTCGAGGATGTCGGTGGCCAGCACCAGCGACTTGACCGTGGTGGCCAGCGGCACGCCGAGCAGTTCGGCCACGTCGGCGCAGGTGCTCTTGCCGGGCGTGGGCGTCTTCTCGAGCGCGTTGGCGGCGGCAGGACGCGGGCCCGCCGGGGCCAGGGCCTCGGCCTTTTCCATGTTGGCGGCGTAATTGCTGTCGGGGCAGTAGACGATGGCGTCTTCGCCGGTGGCGGCGATCACCTGGAACTCTTCGCTCAGGTCGCCGCCGATGGCGCCGCTGTCGGCCGCCACGGCGCGGTAGCGCAGGCCGAAGCGGTCGAAGATGTTGCGGTAGGCCTGGGCCATCACCTGGTAGCTGGCCTTGGCCGCGTCGAGGTCGCGGTCGAAGCTGTAGGCGTCCTTCATGATGAACTCGCGCCCGCGCATCAGGCCGAAGCGCGGACGGCGCTCGTCGCGGAACTTGGTCTGGATCTGGTAGAAATTCTTCGGCAGCTGCTTGTAGCTGCGGATTTCCTGGCGCGCGATGTCGGTCACCACCTCTTCGCTGGTCGGCTGGATCACGAAGTCGCGGTCGTGGCGATCCTTGATGCGCAAGAGCTCGGGGCCCATCTTCTCGAAGCGCCCGGTCTCCTGCCAGAACTCGGCCGGCTGCACCACGGGCATCGTGAGCTCGACGGCGCCGGCGCGGTTCATTTCCTCGCGCACGATGGCCTCGACCTTGCGGATCACGCGCAGGCCCATGGGCATGTACGTGTAGATGCCCGTGCCGAGCTTCTTGATCATGCCGGCCCGCATCATGAGGCGGTGGCTCGCGACCTCGGCGTCAGCGGGCGCTTCCTTCAGGGTGGAGACAAAGAATCGGGAAGCTTTCATCGGGATCGCGCAGGTGGGTTCGAAGTGAGGAGGGAGACAGGCACCCCGGAGAGACCCTGAGAGCCCGGAACCGGTCGCTTGCCGAGTGCAACCCGGCATGCATAATCGACTCAGTTCAAAAATTGGGGTTTGATTATGCTCGACCGGGACGGCTTCAGGCCCAACGTCGGCATCATCCTGCTCAACCAGAGAAACCAGGTTTTCTGGGGCAAGCGCATACGCACGCATTCCTGGCAGTTTCCGCAAGGCGGCATCGACCGTGGCGAAAGTCCCGAGCAAGCCATGTTCCGGGAACTGCACGAGGAAGTCGGGCTCCACCCGGAGCATGTGCGCATCGTGGCCCGTACCCGCGACTGGTTGCGCTACGAGGTGCCGGATCGGTTCATCCGCCGTGACGCACGGGGCCACTACAAAGGCCAGAAGCAGATCTGGTATCTGCTGCAACTTGTCGGCCACGACTGGGATCTCAACCTGCGTGCCACCGACCATCCCGAATTCGACGCCTGGCGCTGGCATGACTACTGGGTCCCGCTCGACGTGGTCGTCGAGTTCAAGCGCGGCGTCTACGAGATGGCGCTTACCGAGCTTGCTCGCTACCTGCCCCGGCAGGATTTCCGCAACCGCTTCCTGCGCAGCAACGTGCGCGCCCGAGAATTCGAGCGCCACACGCTGGACCATGGAGCGCCCGCAGGCCTCGATCTGCCGCCCGGCGGCAGCTTCGACCCGCATCCCGACATTCCTTCTGCGAGCGATGAACCTCCTCCCAAGAACAGCGCGCCCTCTTCTTTCCCGACGCCACGCTGAGCGTGCGCTCGTCATCGCCTGCGTCGGCCTGCTGGCCGCCTGCGCCTCCCGCGGCTACGACACCGACAACCCCGACTGGGCCCAGGCCGGCATGCCACCCGCGCCCAAGAGCACGGAGCAGGACAAGGAGTGGGAAGAAACCGCGGTGCCGCCGCCGCCCGCCTTCAGCGAAAGCCGTCTGCTGCCGATCGCGATGCCGCCCTACATGACGCTGAAGTTCGGCGTCGATCCGAACACCATCGCCATCACGAAGGACGGCATCGTGCGTTACGTGGTGGTGGCGCAGAACCGGGCCGGCGGTGCCGTCAATGCGTTCTACGAAGGCGTGCGCTGCTCGACGGCGGAAATGAAGAGCTATGCCCGCTACAACAACGGCGCCTGGCAGGAAACGAAGTCGCCCGAGTGGAAGCGCGTGAGGGACATGAACTCCAGCTACGTGCCGGCGCTGGCGTCGCAGGGCCTGTGCCGCGGCAACGCGCCGCGCAGTTCGGTCACAGAGATGGTGCAGAACATCCGCAATCCGCTGCGTGAACTGCCCTGAAGCATCGGCGGGGCATGGCGCCCCGCCCTGAAGATCAACCGGGCATCAGCACCATGTTGTCGCGGTGCACCATCTCCGGCTCGGCCGCGTAGCCCAGCAGCCGCTCGAACTCGGCCGAAGGCTTGCGGCACAGCAGCCGGGCCTCCACGCTCGAATAGTTGGCCAGCCCGCGGGCCAGTTCGACGCCGTCGACGTCGCGCACCGCGATCACGTCGCCGCGCGAGAACTCACCCGACACGCCCGTCATGCCGATCGGCAGCAGGCTCTTGCCTTCGCCGCGCACCTTGGCAGCCGCACCGGCATCGACGATGACGGCACCACGCAGTTGCAGGTGATCGGCCATCCAGCGCTTGCGTGCCTGGTGCTTGGCGGTCTGCGCCACCAGCAGCGTGCCGATGGATTCGCCGCGCGTGAGCCGCAGCAGCGCGTCGGCTTCGCGGCCCCAGGCGATGACCGTGGAAGCACCGGACCCCGCCGCGCGCTTGGCCGCGAGGATCTTGGTGATCATGCCGCCGCGCCCGATGCTCGAGCCGGCGCCGCCCGCCATGGCTTCGAGCGCCGGGTCGCCTGCGGCGGCTTCATGCACGAACTTCGCGTCGGGGTCCTTGCGCGGGTCGGCCGTGTACAGGCCCTTCTGGTCGGTCAGGATGATCAGCGCATCGGCCTCGACCAGGTTGGCGACCAGCGCGCCGAGCGTGTCGTTGTCGCCGAACTTGATCTCGTCGTTGACCACCGTGTCGTTCTCGTTGATCACCGGCACCACGCCCAGGCGCAGCAGCGTGACGAGGGTCGAGCGTGCATTGAGGTAGCGCTCGCGGTCCGCGAGGTCGGCGTGCGTGAGCAGCACCTGCGCGCTGCCGATCTGGTTCTCGCGCAGCTTGGTCTCGTACATCTGGGCCAGGCCCATCTGCCCGACGGCCGCCGCCGCCTGAAGCTCGTGCACTTCGTGCGGACGGGTCTTCCAGCCCAGGCGCTTCATGCCCTCGGCGATCGCGCCGCTCGACACCATGACCACTTCGCGCCCGTCGCGCACCAGCTCGGCCAGTTGCCGGCACCACTCGCCGATGGCACCTTCGTCGAGGCCGCGCCCCTCGTTGGTCACGAGGCTGGAGCCCACCTTGACGACGATACGGCGGGCATCCCGCAAGGCAGTGGAACCGGAATTCGAGGTCATGAAGAAAGAAGGCGTGTTTCAGGAATGCAGCCTGCGCTGCCTGCTATCCATTTTGCAGCACCGAAGGTGCCGCGACGCCCTCAGTTTCCTTCGGGCGGCAGCGGAACGAAGCGCGGATCGACCACGACGGTTTCATGCTCGGCCACCTGCTGCGCCTTGACCTGCTGGTACACGGCCTTGATCAGGTGCTCGCAGCCTTCGCGCGTGAGCGCCGAGATCTCGAAGACCGGGCCCTTGAAGCGCAGGCGCTTGACGAAGTCCTTGACGCGCGCGGCGCGCTCGTCGTCCGGCACCATGTCCAGCTTGTTCAGCACCAGCCAGCGCGGCTTCTCGTGCAGCGCCGCGTCGTACTTCTTGAGCTCGGCCACGAGGGCCTTGGCCTGGGCGACCGGATCGACGCTGTCGTCGAACGGCGCCATGTCGACCACGTGCAGCAGCAGGCGAGTGCGCTGCAGGTGACGCAGGAACAGGTGACCAAGGCCGGCGCCTTCCGAGGCACCCTCGATCAGACCGGGCAAATCGGCCACCACGAAGCTCTGCTCGGGGCCGACGCGCACGACACCGAGGTTCGGGTGCAGCGTGGTGAAGGGGTAGTCGGCAATGCGCGGGCGGGCGTTCGAAACGGCGCTGATCAGCGTCGATTTGCCGGCATTCGGCATGCCCAGCAGGCCCACATCGGCCAGCACCTTGAGTTCGAGCTTGAGGCTCTTCTTCTCGCCGGGCCAGCCGGGCGTCTTCTGGCGCGGCGCGCGGTTGATCGCGCTCTTGAAGCGCATGTTGCCGAAGCCGCCGTCGCCGCCCTTGGCGATGGTGATGACCTCGCCGTCCTTGAGCAGCTCGTACAACACCTCACCCGTTTCAGCGTCGGTGATGATCGTGCCGACAGGCATCTTGAGGACGATGTCGTCGCCGGCGGCGCCGAACATGTCGGAGCCCATGCCGTGCTCTCCGCGCTTGGCTTCGTGCCGGCGCGAGTAGCGGAAATCGACCAGGGTGTTGAGGTTCGAGTCGGCCACCGCGAACACGTGGCCGCCACGGCCGCCGTCGCCGCCATTGGGGCCGCCGAACTCCTTGTACTTCTCATGACGGAACGACACGCAGCCGTTGCCGCCATCGCCCGCGGCGATGTCGATGAAGGCTTCGTCGACGAACTTCATGGGATGTCCAGTTTACAAATGAAGAAGCCCCGGCAATGCGGGGCCTCGGAAAGATCGAAGTGACTGCGGGGCTTAGGCCGCGGGCGTCACGTTGACCATGTGCTTGTTCAGCGCACCCTTGTGACCGAACGACACGTGGCCGTCGACCAGGGCGAAGAGCGTGTGGTCCTTGCCCACGCCGACGTTCACGCCGGGGTGGAACTGGGTGCCGCGCTGGCGCACGATGATCGAGCCTGCGCTGATCAGTTCGCCGCCGAAGGCCTTCACGCCGAGCATCTTGGGCTTGGAATCGCGCCCGTTTCGCGTGGAGCCGCCGCCTTTTTTCTGTGCCATGGAATCTGCTCCTTAGCCGGCGATCGCGCCGATTTGCAGTTCGGTGAACTGCTGGCGATGGCCTTGACGTTTCTGATAGTGCTTGCGACGGCGCATCTTGAAGATGCCGACCTTGTCGTGCTTGCCGTGCGACAGTACCGTGACTGTCACCGTTGCGCCGGACACCAGGGGCGTACCAACCTTGATTTCAGCGCCGTTTCCGACAGCCAGAACCTGGTCGATCACGATTTCCTGGCCTACGTCCGCAGCAATCTGTTCTACTTTAATTTTCTCGCCGGAAGCAACGCGATACTGCTTGCCGCCGGTTTTTATGACCGCGTACATGTAAACCTCTTAGAAATGAGTCTCCGCAGCGAATTCCGCAGAGCCCAAGATTATAGCGCGGTTTGCGAACACTCACCACCCCGACGCTGAGACGCTCCAGGGAATCGTGCACGGCTCCCTATAATTCCCGCGTTCCGGCCCCCAGGGCCGCCCTCATCCTCGCAGCGCCCCGCGCCTTCGCTTTGCCAGTTCCCGCCGCCGACACCTCCCCCACCGCCACCGTGCTGGACCTGATTGCCGGCGACATGGTCGAAGTCGACCGTGTGATCGCCCAACGCCTGAACACCGGCGTTCCGCTGGTCAGCCAGGTTTCGCAATACATCATCTCGGCCGGCGGCAAGCGGCTGCGGCCGGCGCTGCTGCTGCTCATGGCAGGCGCGCTCGGCTACACCGGCGAACAGCGCTTCAACCTGGCGGCCGTGGTGGAGTTCATCCACACCGCCACGCTGCTGCATGACGACGTGGTCGACGAATCGACCCTGCGCCGGGGCCGCGCCACCGCCAACGAATCCTTCGGCAACCCCGCCAGCGTGCTGGTGGGCGACTTCCTGTATTCGCGCGCCTTCCAGATGATGTTGGATGCAAACAACATGCGCATCATGCAGATCCTGGCCGAAGCGACCAACGTGATCGCGGAAGGCGAAGTGCTGCAACTGATGAACATGCACGACGCCTCTCTGGACGAAGCGGCGTACCTGCGCGTGATCCGCTCCAAGACCGCCAAGCTCTTCGAGGCGAGCACCCGCCTGGCGGCCGTGCTGGCCGGCACGACGCCCGAAGTCGAAGAAGCCTGCGCCACCTACGGACAGGCGCTGGGGACGGCCTTCCAGGTGATCGACGATGTGCTCGATTACGCAGGCGATGCCCAGGAAACCGGAAAGAACGTCGGCGACGACCTGCGCGAAGGCAAGACCACCTTGCCACTGATCTTTGCCATGCAACGCGGCACCCCCGAACAGAGCGCTTTGGTGCGTGCCGCCATCGAGGCCGGCGATACCGCCCAGCTGGGGAAAATCGTCGAGATCGTTCGCGAAACCGGCGCGCTGGAAGCCTCGCGCGCAGCCGCTGCAGCAGAGGCCGAACGCGCAATTCATGCATTGCGCGACCTTCCGTCGAATTTGCACGCTTCAGGTTTGCTACAATTAGCGGCTCAGTTGCTTGAGCGACGTGCCTGAAACACCTCCACAGAGTTGGCATCTAGGACGAGTTCTTTTTCTTGCAACCAATCGGGGTGTAGCTTAGCCTGGTAGAGCGCTACGTTCGGGACGTAGAGGCCGGAGGTTCGAATCCTCTCACCCCGACCAGTTTTTCTCGACTGGTCCAGTTAATGTCAGCCCCTGTTGCTGTGTAACGATTTACAGCACAGGCGTGTTCAGCGATGATCGTGAAGCACTTTTTCACATCTTTTGCATTCGCTGAATGGCCGCTGCCGAAATTCCCGTTAAAGAAACTACGCAGATCGCCCTTCCCGGCTTGGCGCGCGCCCTCGTGTCGGCCGGCAAGCTCGCGGCGAAGACAGCCGAAGACATCTATCAGAAGTCGCTGAGCGGCCGCACCAGCTTCATCGCCGAACTGACCGGCACCGGCGCCGTTTCGGCTGCGGACCTCGCCCACACCCTCTCAAGCGCCTTCGGCGCCCCGCTGCTCGACCTCGATGCCATCGATCACCAGCGCCTGCCCAAGGACCTGCTCGATCCGAAGCTCTGCCATGCGTACCGCATCGTCGTTCTCAGCAAGCGCAACAACCGCCTGATCGTCGCGACGGCCGACCCGTCGGACCAGCAGGCCGCGGAAAAAATCAAGTTCGCGTCGCAGATGGGCGTGGACTGGGTCATCGCGGAGTACGACAAGCTCTCGCGCATGATCGAAGCCGCCGCTGCGAGCGCTGCGGAAACGATCAACAGCATCGTCGGCACCGAGTTCGAGTTCGACGACGTCACGGCCGACACCTCGGGCGACGCCAACGAACAGGCCATCGCCGAGGTCGAAGACGCACCTGTGGTGCGCTTCCTGCACAAGATGCTGCTCGACGCCGTGAGCATGCGAGCCTCGGACATCCACTTCGAGCCCTACGAACACCACTACCGGGTGCGCTTTCGAGTCGACGGCGAGCTGCGCGAAATCGCCAGCCCACCCACGGTCATCAAGGACAAGCTGGCCTCGCGCATCAAGGTCATTTCGCGGCTCGACATCTCGGAAAAACGCGTGCCGCAAGACGGCCGCATGAAGCTCAAGATCGGGCCCGATCGCGTGATCGACTTTCGCGTGAGCACGTTGCCCACGCTGTTCGGCGAAAAGATCGTCGTGCGTATCCTGGACCCGAGCAGCGCGCGCATGGGCATCGACGCCCTGGGCTACGACGCCGACGAAAAAGAGCGACTCCTCCACGCCATCGGCCGCCCCTATGGCATGGTGCTGGTGACCGGCCCCACGGGTTCGGGCAAGACCGTGTCGCTCTACACCTGCCTGAACCTGCTCAACCAGCCCGGCGTCAACATCGCAACGGCGGAAGACCCGTCGGAAATCAACCTGCCCGGCGTCAACCAGGTCAACGTCAACGAGAAGGCCGGCCTCACTTTCGCGGCCGCGCTGCGCGCCTTCCTGCGGCAGGATCCCGACATCATCATGGTCGGCGAAATCCGCGACCTCGAAACCGCCGACATCTCGATCAAGGCCGCGCAAACGGGCCACCTGGTGCTGTCGACGCTGCACACCAACGACGCCCCGACCACGCTCACGCGCATGCGCAACATGGGCATCGCGCCGTTCAATATCGCGTCGAGCGTGATCCTGATCACCGCGCAACGCCTCGCGCGCCGCCTGTGCATGCTGTGCCGCGCACCGATCGACATCCCGCGCGAAGCCCTGCTCGATGCCGGCTTCAAAGACGAAGACATCAACGGCACCTGGAAGCCCTACCGCCCGGTCGGCTGCGCCGCCTGCAGCGGCGGCTACAAGGGCCGGGTCGGCATCTACCAGGTGATGCCGATTTCGGAAGCCATCCAGGAAATCATCCTGCGCGACGGCAGTGCGCTAGACATCGCGAACCAATCCGAAGCCGAAGGCGTGCGCTCGCTGCGCCAGTCCGGCCTTCGCAAAGTCATGCAGGGCCTCACTTCACTCGAAGAAGTCGTCGCCTGCACCAACCTATAACGAACACACTGAACACCGGAGATCGAATGGCAACAGTGGCATCCTCCCGCTCCCAGGTCACTCACAAGGAATTCGTCTTCGAATGGGAAGGCAAGGACCGCAACGGCAAGCTGGTGCGCGGCGAACTTCGCGCCGCCGGGGAGAACCAGGTGCAGGCGGCCTTGCGTCGCCAGGGCGTGCTGGCCTCCAAGATCAAGAAGCGCCGCATGCGCTCGGGCAAGGCGATCAAGCCCAAGGACATCGCGATCTTCACGCGCCAGCTCGCGACCATGATGAAGGCCGGGGTGCCGCTGCTGCAGTCCTTCGACATCGTGGGTCGCGGCAACGCGAACGCGAGTGTCGCCAAGCTGCTGAACGACATCCGCAGCGATGTCGAGACCGGCACCTCGCTGTCGGCCGCTTTTCGCAAGTTTCCGAAGTACTTCGACAACCTCTATTGCAACCTGGTGGAAGCCGGTGAGGCGGCCGGTATTTTGGAGGACCTGCTCGACCGCTTGGCGACCTACATGGAAAAGACCGAAGCGATCAAGTCCAAGATCAAGTCGGCATTGATGTACCCGACCTCGGTGGTCGTCGTGGCCTTCGTGGTGGTGGCGATCATCATGATCTTCGTGATCCCTGCCTTCAAGCAGGTGTTCAGTTCGTTCGGTGCTGACCTGCCCGCGCCTACGCTCTTCGTGATGGCAATGAGCGAGTTCTTCGTTTCCTATTGGTGGCTGATCTTCGGCGTGCTCGGTGGTGGCATCTATTTCTTTCTGCAAGCGTGGAAACGCAATGAGCGCGTCCAGAAGGTCATGGACCGCCTGCTGCTGCGCATTCCCATTTTCGGCACGCTGATCGAGAAATCCTGCGTGGCCCGCTGGACCCGCACGCTCGCCACCATGTTCGCGGCCGGCGTGCCGCTGGTGGAGGCGCTCGACTCGGTGGGCGGCGCATCGGGCAACTCGGTGTACGGCGACGCCACCGCCAAGATCCAGCAGGAGGTCTCGACCGGCACCAGCCTCACGACGGCCATGACCAACGTCAACCTGTTCCCCTCGATGGTGATTCAAATGACCGCCATCGGCGAGGAATCAGGCTCGATCGACCACATGCTCGGCAAGGCCGCCGACTTCTACGAGTCCGAAGTCGACGACATGGTTGCCGGCCTCTCCAGCCTGATGGAACCCATCATCATCGTGTTCCTGGGCGTCATCATCGGCGGCATCGTGGTGTCGATGTACCTGCCCATCTTCAAGCTCGGCCAGGTCGTCTGATGCTGGTGTCGCAAGGGTTCGACACCGCGTTGGCCGGTGTGCTGGGGCTATTGATCGGCAGTTTCCTCAACGTGGTGATCTACCGCACCCCGGTCATGATGTACCGGGGCTGGCTGAGCGATGCGGTCGCCAACCTCATGTCATCGAAGGACATGCCATCGCTCTGGTCGCTGGTCTTCGGCCCGAAGGCGGTGCCGCCCGCAGGTCTAGAAACAGCCGCGGACAAGGCGGCTGAAGCCCTCGAGAAACTGCCGCCTTTCGACCTGTCTCGCCCTGCTTCGCGGTGCGGTGCCTGCGGTCACAAGATTCGCTGGTACCAGAACATCCCCGTGCTCAGCTACCTCGTGCTGCGTGGCCGGTGCGCCAACTGCAAGACCTCGATCAGCCCCCGCTACCCGCTCGTCGAGCTGATCACGGGCGCGCTGTTCGCCCTGTGCGCGTACCGTTTCGGCATCACCCCCACGGGCGCGCTCTGGGCGGCCTTCGGCGCCGTGCTGATCTGCCAGTTCCTCATCGACTTCGACACCCAGTTCCTGCCCGACGCCTTGAACTACCCGCTGCTCTGGCTCGGGCTGGTCGGTGCCGCCATGGGCTGGACCGGCGTCAGCCTGAACACCGCGGTCTGGGGCGCCGTGTTCGGCTACCTGAGCCTGTGGCTTGTGTACCATGCCTACCGCCTGGCCACAGGCAAGGAAGGCATGGGACATGGGGACTTCAAACTGCTCGCCGCTCTGGGCGCCTGGCTCGGCGCCGACTACCTCATTGCAATCATCCTCGTCTCCTCGGTGGTGGGCGCCGTGATCGGCCTCACGCTGCGCTTCGCCGGCAAGCTGGCCCACAAGGACATTCCCATCGCCTTCGGCCCCTTCCTGGCCGGCGCCGGCCTGATCTGCCTCGTGGCCGGTCCCGCCGTCGTCAAGCAGTGGATTCCCTTCGCCTTCCCTTTCGGGGCCCTGGCCCTTTGAGGACGACAGCGGCATGGCGGTGAAGCGCATCGGCCTGACCGGCGGCATCGGCAGCGGCAAGAGCACGGTCGCGTCGCTGCTGGTGGCCGAAGGGGCGGTGCTGGTCGACACCGACGCCATCGCACGCAGCATCGCGCAGGCCGGCGGCATTGCGATGCCCACCCTCGAGGCCGCGTTCGGCCCTTCCGTCATCGCCCCCGACGGCGGCCTCGACCGGGCCGCCATGCGCCAGCTGGTGTTCACCGATGCGGGCGCCAAAGCTCGCCTCGAAGCCATCCTGCATCCGCTGATCGGCACCGAGACGCAACGCCAAGCCACCGCCGCCGGCGACGCCGTCGTCGTGTTCGACGTCCCGCTGCTGGTCGAATCCGGCCGCTGGCGCGCCCTCGTGGACCGCGTGCTGGTGGTCGATGCCCGCGAAGACACGCAGCTGCAGCGTGTGGTCGCACGCTCGGGATGGGAGCCCGAAGCCGTGCGTGCCGTGATCGCCCAGCAGGCGCCGCGCAAGGCGCGCCGGGCCGCCGCCGACGCCGTGATTTACAACGAGTCGTTGACGCTCGCGGAACTGGGCACCGAGGTGCGGGGTCTCTGGAAGCTGTGGGCTGCGGCCACCACGCGATAATCCGAGACCAGCCGCCCCGGCGGCTCTATAACGATTACGACAAAAAGGCGCTCGCCCCTGCAGTGCCCTCCCCGAGATGCTTTTCAACTCGTATCCCTTCATTTTTGTCTATTTCCCGCTGGTCCTGATCGGGTTCTTCCTGATCGGCAAGCGCAACGCCCGCGCCGCCGCCGGCTTCCTCGGACTGGCCTCGCTGTTCTTCTACGGTTGGTGGAGCGTGCAGGCCCTGCCGCTGCTGCTGGGTTCCATCTGCGTCAACTACTGGTTCGGCCTGCAGCTGACGCCCGCGCCGGGACGCAACGACCGCAAGCGCAAGACGCTGCTGATCGCCTCGCTGGTGATCAACCTGGGCGTGCTGGCCGTCTTCAAGTACGCCAACTTCTTCCTGGAAAACGTCGATGCGGGGCTGGTCGCCGCGGGTCTCACGCCGATCGATCTGGTGCACATCGTGCTGCCGATCGGCATCTCGTTCTACACCTTCACGCAGATCGCCTTCCTGGTCGACTGCTGGCAGGGCAAGGTGCACGAGCGCAGCTTCATCCACTACGTGCTGTTCGTCACCTACTTCCCGCACCTGATCGCGGGCCCGGTGCTGCACCACGCGCAGATGATGCCGCAGTTCGCGAACCCCGCGACCTACCGGATGGACCCGAACAAGGTCGCCATCGGCCTGACGATCTTCGTCTTCGGCCTCGCCAAGAAACTGCTGATCGCCGACCCCATGGGGCAGTACGCCGACCTGATGTTCAACGGCGTTCACAAGGGCATCGAGCCCACGCTGTACACCGCATGGTTTGGCGCGCTGGCCTACACGCTGCAGATCTATTTCGACTTCTCGGGCTACTCGGACATGGCCGTGGGCCTCTCGATGTGCCTGGGCGTGCAGCTGCCGCTCAACTTCCGCTCGCCCTACAAGTCGACCAACATCATCGAGTTCTGGCGCCGCTGGCACATCTCGCTGTCGACCTTCCTGCGCGACTACCTCTACGTGCCGCTGGGCGGCAACCGCAAGGGCCCGGCGCGGCGCTACCTGAACCTGTTCCTCACGATGCTGCTGGGCGGCCTGTGGCACGGCGCGGCCTGGACCTTCGTGGTCTGGGGCGCGATGCACGGCGCGTTCCTGATGGTCAACCACCTCTGGAACGCCAAGGTCCGCCGCAACGCCACCCCGGGGCGCATCGCGCGCGTGCTCGGCTGGCTGCTGACCTTCCTGTGCGTGGTGGTGGCCTGGATCGTCTTCCGCGCCGACGGCATGAACACGGCCATGTCCATCTACAAGGGCATGCTGGGCCTGCACGGCGCGCCGGTCTCGGCGTTCAGCGAGTTCGGTAAGGTGCCGTTCCGCAAGCCGGAGTTCTTCCAGCTCATGCTGGTGGCGATCGTCATCTGCCTGACGCTGCCGCCGACCATCACCCTGGAGCGCTGGATTCCCCATCCGAAGTCGATGGCCGGCCGCCCGGTGATGGCCCGCCTGTCGACCGTGGTGCTCGCCATCGGTACCTTCGCACTGTTCGCGTGGTGCGTTTCGAAGCTGGGCGGCTACAGCCCCTTCCTCTATTTCCAATTCTGATTCGACATGACGACGACCACGACGCCCGCGAAAGTCTGGCTGCGGTTCTTCCTCTTCGGCTACTTCGTCCTGATGGCCCTGTGGATCATTTCGCTCACCAGCCCGGTGCCCTACGGCGACCTCACGCGCATCGGGCGCCTGTCCGAACGCGAGTTCGGCTGGCGCGACCCGCCGCCCAAGGTCGACCCGGTCTACCTCGCCAGCACACCCATCGAACAGGCGGACGTGATGGTCGTCGGCGACAGCTTCTCCATGACGCACCGCTGGCAGTCCGTGCTCGCCAAGGCCGGCTACCGGGTCTCGACCTCGTACTGGGGCCAGTACGGCGAATCGCTGTGCGGCGACTTCAGCCAGTGGGTCCACGACTCCGGCTTCAAGGGCAAGCTGGTCATCATCGAAAGCGTGGAGCGCCTGCTGGACATGCGCATGCGCTACAGCGAGCGCTGCAAGGACGGCAAGACCATCTTCCCCTACAGCGCCAAGGCCGAGCCCCTCATCGAGCCCGACGAGACCGTGCCGGCCTTCGCGCCCAACTGGGAAGTGCAGTACATGACCGGTGTCGTGACCTATTACCACACGTGGAAGGCCAAGAACTCGCCGGTAGACACCTATTTCGATCGTGACACCTGGGTAAGGAAAGTCCCCGACGGTTGCAAATTCTTCTCGCATCGCCAGTGCGACCGGATGCCCTTCTTCCAGGAAGACGAGGACAATGGCCCGTTGACCTCCGACACGCTGGCGCGAATGAAGAACTTCACCACTGCGCACAGCACCATCCCGCTCCTGTGGATGGTGGTGCCCAACAAGACCACGGTCTACCTCAAGCCCGATTTCTCGAAGGACTTCGAAAGCGGCTTCCGCGACGCGAAGCTGGGCCCCGACCTGTACGCCTTCACCCGCGAAAAGCACACGCAGATCCGCGACTTCTACTTCTCGAACGACACGCACATGTCCATGCACGGACAGCTCGCCCTCGGCGAGCGCATGCTGGCCGCGGTGCGTGAAGTGATGCCCACACCCCCTTCCAAATCGCCCTGAAGTTATGATTCCGCGACAGGAAACCGACAAATACGCGTGATCCTCTACGAGTACCCCTTCAACGAGCGCATCCGCACGTACCTGAGGCTGGAGCATCTGTTCCGTCGCCTCGGGGAACTGGTGCCCTCGGAATCGCCGCTTTCGCACCACTACGCCCTGGTCACGATCTTCGAGATCATGGACGTGGCGGCGCGCGCCGACCTCAAGGCCGACGTGCTGCGCGACCTCGACAAGCACAAGAACGTCTTCAACAGCTACCGGGGCAATCCGGCCATCGCCGAGACGGTGCTGAACCAGGTCGTCGACCAGCTCGAACGCAACTTCAGCGCGCTCAACGGCGTGGCCGGCAAGGCGGGACAGGCACTCACCGAGAACGAGTGGCTCATGAGCATCCGCAGCCGCGCCGGCATTCCGGGCGGCACCTGCGAGTTCGACCTGCCCGCCTACTACGCCTGGCAGCACCGCACGCCGGCCAGCCGCCGCGCCGACCTGGAACGCTGGTCGAACACGCTGTCGCCATTGGCCTCGTCGATCTACCTGCTGCTCAAGCTGCTGCGCGACGCCGACGTGCCCTACAAGGTGATCGCCACCCACGGGCAGTTTCAGCAGAACCTGCCGCAGGGACGCAGCTTCCAGCTGCTGCGGCTGCGCATCGATCCCAAGCTGGGCCTGGTCCCGGAAATCAGCGGCAACCGCCTCATGGTCTCGGTGCGGCTCATGCGGCACGAAGCCGACGACCGCCTGCACCCAAGCACCGAAGACACCCCCTTCGAACTGACCCTCTGCGCGTGAGGCCCGGTGTGAGCAAGAAGAAAGAAGACGAACGCATCGTCCGCTGCCCGACCTGCGGCGGCGACAGCGTCTATGCGGAACGCAACCCGTTCCGGCCGTTCTGCAGCGCACGCTGCAAGGGCATCGACTTCGGCGCCTGGGCGACCGAGGAATTCAGGATGCCGGCGGAGACACCGCCCGACGAAGAGCCCTTCGGCGATCCCAAGCTGCAGCAATAGATTGCCCTGCACGCCGCCACAGCCCAGCCAGGGCTGCGGGGTCGTCGTCAGTTGGCCGCCGCGGGCTGCACGCCCTCTTCCAGGAACACCTTGTCCAGGTAGGTCGCGAACTGCCGCGTGAACGCGGGCCGCAGGTGGCCGTGGTCCTTGTAGGCCGGCGCACCGTCGGGCATCGTCCGCGGGCACTGGCCGTCCTTGCACAGGGCGCCCAGCACGTCGATCGCCTCCGCGCCGCTGGCGGCCGCGATCTGCAGGAGCCGCTGGTTGAGCTTCACCTGGTCGGCGAGCACGGGCGCGGTCGGCGAATTGCCCACCACCGAGAGCGTGCGCAGGCGGCTGCCCTCGATCATGCGGCGGGGTTCGAAGTCGTCACCCAGCGCGTTGTCCAGCAGCAGGTAGACCTTTTTCTTCTGCTTGACCAGCTCGGTCACCCACGCCTGCAGCGCCACCAGCGAGGGCTCGATGCCAGCGCGGTCGCCGCGGGTCAGGGAGAGCGACGTGCCGTTCGCGCGCAGCACGTAATCCAGCGGGAAATCGCCCGTGAAGTAGCAGTTCCAGCAGCTGCCGATCAGCACGGTGTCGATCTGCGGGTCGCGCGCCATCGCCATCCACTGGTCGCGGGCCGGGCCGCAGCCGGGGTTCTGTTCGGCGAAGACGTTCGGAATGGCCGGGCACGCGCCGTAGGTGAAGAAGTACGTGGTCGCCATGCGCTCGGGCGCGAGGCGCGCCAGCTCCGCGGCGCGCGGGCCGTATTCGATGACGTGGCTGTCGCCGATCAGCAGCACCTTGCGGGCGCCGTTGCCGATGCGATTCACCGCGTAGGGTCCGAAGTTTTCCGAGGAAAAGCCGGCGTAGTAGTCGCCGTCCACCGTCGCGTCGGTCACCTTCTGCAGCAGCTCGCTGTTGTGGCGGGCGGGCAAACCGTTGAGCACGGCCACGCCGGCCACGGCCACGAAGGCGCCGGTGCCCACGAGCGTGCGCAGCATGCCTGCGCCCAGGCGGGCCCGCGTGAACCGCTCGATGAAGCGGTAGGTCAGCCAGGCCAGCAGCACGCTCGCGACCACCATCGTCACGCGCGTGCCCACCGACGGCTCCGCGCCCTTGACGATCCGCGCGTACACCAGCAGCGGCCAGTGCCACAGGTACAGCGGATAGCTGATCAGGCCGATCCACACCATCGCGCGGTTCGACAGGAAGTACTTGTTCAGCACACCCGTCGGGCCGGCCGCGATGCAGCTCACCGCGCCCAGCGTCGGCAGCAGCGCCCACCAGCCGGGGAAGGCCTTGTCGCTACGGATCATCACGAGGCCCAGCACGATCAGGCCCACGCCCAGCACCGACTGCACATGGCTGCGCCAGACGCTCGGCGCCGACGGCTTCATCCGCATGCAGGCCAGGATGCCGCCCACCATCAGTTCCCAGAAGCGCGAGGCCGGCGAATAGAAGGCCGCCGTGCGGAACGGGTGGATCGTCGTCACGTTGATGAGGAAGGACACCACCGCCAGCACCCACAACACGCGCACGATCGGCCAACGCCTGCGCCAGGCCAGCCCGAGCAGCAGCGGCCAGAAAATGTAGAACTGTTCTTCGATGCCCAGCGACCACAGGTGCAGCAGCGGCTTGGTCTCGGCGGCCGTGTCGAAGTAGCCGGCCTCGCTCCAGAAGACGAAGTTGGCCACGAAGCCCACGCCGCCCAGTGCCTGCTTGCCCAGCTCGACGAATTCCTTGTTCAGCAGCACGTACCAGCCGAAGGCCAGCACGCCCGCCAGCACCAGCATCAGCGCCGGGAAGATCCGGCGGATGCGCCGTGCGTAGAAATCGCGGTAGCTGAAATCGCCGGCCGCGTGGCTCTGCATGATGATCGTCGTGATCAGGAAGCCCGAGATCACGAAGAAGATGTCGACGCCGATGAAGCCGCCCGGCAGCAGCTTCGGGAACGCGTGGAAGATGACGACCGAGGCCACGGCCACGGCGCGCAGGCCGTCGATGTCGGCACGGTACTTGGGATGCATATCTCTTACTTCTGGACCACGGTCGTGCCGTGCGTCGTCAGGCGACGCTCGACACCGCCTCGGCGGCCGACGCGGGCAGGCCGCGTTCCTCGACCAGCCACGCCAGCACCGGCAGCGCGCCCGGCAGCACCGGCGCCACGTCGAGCGGCAGTTGCTGCCAGGCCATGGCCTGGCTTTCGCGCATTTCGAACTCGCCGGTCCAGTCCGTCACCTTGCACCAGTGCAGGCGCACCAGCGCATGCGGGTAGTCGTGCTCCGTGACCTTCCAGACCTCGGCGCCGCCGATGGTGATGCCCAGTTCTTCCTGCAGCTCGCGACGCAGGGCTTCTTCGACCGTTTCACCGGCTTCGATCTTGCCGCCCGGGAACTCCCAGTAGCCCGCGTAGGCCTTGCCTTCGGGCCGCGTGGTGAGCAACAACGCATCGTCGGCCAGCCGGATCAGCACGCCGACGGCCACTTCGGTGTGTTTGCGCTCAGCCTCGCTCACGCGCCGGCCCGTCCTGCGTAGTCGCGCGCGAACTGGTAGGCCACGCGGCCGCTGCGCGAACCGCGCTCCAGCGCCCACACGAGCGCCTCGGGTCGCGCCGCTGCAATCGCCGCGTCGTCGACGCCGAACGACGAGAGCCACTGGCCCACGATCGTCAGGTATTCGTTCTGGCTGAAGGGGTAGAAGCTCACCCAGAGGCCGAAGCGCTCCGACAGCGAGATCTTCTCTTCGATCACCTCGCCCGGATGCACCTCACCGTCGTCCGTGTGCTTGTACGTGAGGTTGTCCTTCATGTACTCGGGCAGCAGGTGGCGCCGGTTGCTGGTCGCGTAGATGAGCACGTTGGGCGTCGAGGCGGCAATCGAGCCGTCGAGGATCGACTTGAGCGCCTTGTAGCCCGGCTCGCCCTCGTCGAAGCTCAGGTCGTCGCTGAAGACGATGAACTTCTCGGGACGCTGCGACACCACCTCGACGATGTCCGGCAGGTCGGTGAGCTCGGCCTTGTCGACCTCGATCAGGCGCAGGCCCTGCGGCGCGTAAGCCTGCAGGCACGCGCGGATCAGCGACGACTTGCCCGTGCCGCGTGCGCCGGTCAGCAGCACGTTGTTGGCCGGCTTGCCTTCGACGAACTGGCGCGTGTTGCGCTCGATCTTTTCCTTCTGGACGTCGATTTCCTTGAGCGAATCGAGCGCCATCGTGGCCACGTGCTTCACGGGCTCCAGCACGCCATGGCCGGAGCTGCGGCGGCGGTAGCGCCAGGCGATGGAGGCGCTCCAGTCGGTCGGTGCGGCCAGCGGCTGCGGCAGGATCGATTCGATGCGGCCGATGAGCTGTTCGGCGCGCTCGATGAGCTTCTGGAACTGCTCGTTCATGACCGGTAGTCGGCGTTGATAGTCACGTATTCGTGGCTGAAGTCGCAGGTCCACACGGTGTCGCTGGCGGTGCCGCGGCCCAGGCCGATGCGCACGGTGATCTCGCTCTGCTTCATCACGCGCTGGCCGTCTTCCTCGCGGTACGACGGGTTGCGCCCGCCCTTCACGGCCACATGCACGTCATCGAGGAACAGGTCGATGCCGGTCTGGTCGAGGTCGGCAATGCCGGCGTAACCGACGGCCGCCAGGATGCGGCCCAGGTTCGGGTCGCTGGCGAAGAAAGCGGTCTTGACCAGCGGCGAATGCGCCACGGCATAAGCCACCTGGCGGCACTCGGCCCCGTCCTTGCCGCCGTCGACCTGGATGGTGATGAACTTGGTCGCGCCTTCGCCGTCGCGCACGATGGCTTGCGCCAGCAGGCGGGCCACGTCGCGCATCGCGGCCACGAGTGCCTGGCCGTCGGCCGAGTCGAGCGAGGTGATGGTCGCGTGCGCGGCCTTCTGCGTGGCGATGACCACGAAGGAGTCGTTGGTCGAGGTGTCGCCGTCGATGGTCACGCGGTTGAACGAGGCGTCGGCCAGCTGCGTGGCCAGCGGCTGGATCAGCGCCGGGTCGATCTTCGCGTCGGTCGCCATGAAACCGAGCATGGTCGCCATGTTCGGGCGGATCATGCCGGCGCCCTTGCTGATGCCGGTGATGGTGACGGTGGCGCCGCCGATCTGCACCCGGCGGCTGAACGCCTTGGGGATCGTGTCGGTGGTCATGATGCCTTCGGCGGCACGGGCCCAGTTGTTTTCCGACGCGTCGGCCAGCGCGGCCGGCAGGCCGGCCTCGATGCGGTCCACGGGCAGCGGCTCCATGATCACGCCGGTCGAGAACGGCAGGATCTGCTCGGGCGCGAGCTCCAGGTGGCGCGCCAGCGCGATGCAGGTGGAACGCGTGCGCATCAGGCCGTCTTCGCCGGTGCCGGCGTTGGCGTTGCCGGTGTTGATCACCATCGCGCGAATGCCGTAGCTGGCCTTCAGGTGGTCGCGGCAGACCTGCACCGGGGCGGCGCAGAAGCGGTTCTGCGTGAACACGCCGCCGACCGCCGAACCTTCGTCGATCAGCACGACGGTCAGGTCCTTGCGGTTGGCCTTGCGCACGCCGGCTTCGGCCACGCCGATGCGGACGCCGGGCACCGCGAACAAGGCGGCGGGATCGGGAGCGGACAGGTTCACGGGCATGGGATTTCTCTCAATGAAAGGTGCGGGACTTCAGCTCAGTTCAGCTTGCCGTGGCACGCCTTGTACTTCTTGCCGCTGCCGCAGGGGCAGGGGTCGTTGCGGCCGACGCGCGCAAACGCCGCGGCTTCGGCGCTCAGTGCGCCGGTGCCGACAGCCGCGAGGCGACGCTGGTTCTCTTCGTCGACGCGCACCTCGACCTCGCCGGTCTCGGTGGGCGCGGTGTAGGTGATGTTCGAGACGTTCTCGCCGCGGCTTTCCATCTCTTCGGCCGCCTGCTCGAGCTGTTCGCCCGACTGCACGCGCACCGTCATGAGCTGGCGCGTGACTTCGTTCTTGACCGAGTCGAGCAGCTGTCCGAAGAGCTCGAAGGCCTCGCGCTTGTATTCCTGCTTGGGCTGCTTCTGCGCATAGCCGCGCAGGTGGATGCCCTGGCGCAGGTAGTCGAGCGAGGCCAGGTGTTCGCGCCAGTGGGTGTCGATGCTCTGCAGCAGCACCATGCGTTCGAACTGGGTGAAGTTTTCCTGGCCGATCAGCGTGACCTTGGCGTCGAAGCTCTCGTTGGCGTAGGCCACGATCTTCTCGACCACTTCCTCGTCGGAGATGGCCTCGGACGCCTCGACCTGCTGCTTGAGTGGCATGTCGATGCCCCACTCGCTGAACAGGCTCTTCTCGAGGCTGTCGAGGTCCCACTGCTCTTCGACCGATTCGCGCGGCACGTACTGACGCGCGAGGTCGGTGAAGCAGCCTTCGCGCAACGCGGCGATCTGCGCCGTGAGGTCGGCCGCGTCGAGGATGTCGTTGCGCTGCTGGTAGATCACCTTGCGCTGGTCGTTCGACACGTCGTCGTACTCGAGCAGCTGCTTGCGGATGTCGAAGTTGCGCGCCTCGACCTTGCGCTGCGCGCTTTCGATGCTGCGCGTGACGATGCCGGCTTCGATGGCTTCGCCGTCGGGCATCTTCAGGCGGTCCATGATCGCCTTCACGCGGTCGCCCGCGAAGATGCGCATCAGCGGGTCGTCCAGGCTCAGGTAGAAGCGCGAGGAGCCCGGGTCGCCCTGGCGGCCCGAACGGCCGCGCAGCTGGTTGTCGATGCGGCGCGACTCATGGCGCTCGGTGGCGATGATGCGCAGGCCGCCCAGCGACTTCACGAACTCGTGGTCCTTGGTCCACTCGGCGCGCACGTGGGCGATGTCGGCCTGCTTGGTGGCCTCGTCGCGGCCTTCGTCGGCCTCGATCGCCTCGATCATCTTCTCGATGTTGCCGCCCAGCACGATGTCGGTACCGCGGCCGGCCATGTTGGTCGCGATGGTGATCATCTTCGTGCGGCCGGCCTGCGCGACGATGTCGGCTTCGCGGGCGTGCTGCTTGGCGTTGAGCACCTGGTGCGGCAGGCCTGCCTTCTCGAGCAGGGCGTCGATGATTTCCGAGTTCTCGATGGACGAGGTGCCCACCAGCACCGGCTGGCCGCGCTCGTAGCACTCGCGGATGTCCTGGATGGCTGCTTCGTACTTCTCGCGCGTCGTCTTGTAGACGCGGTCGAGCTGGTCGTCGCGCTTGCTGATGCGGTTCGGCGGAATGATCGTGGTCTCGAGACCGTAGATTTCCTGGAATTCGTAGGCCTCGGTGTCGGCCGTGCCGGTCATGCCGGCCAGCTTGCCGTACAGGCGGAAGTAGTTCTGGAAGGTGATCGAGGCCAGGGTCTGGTTCTCGGCCTGGATCTCGACGCCTTCCTTGGCTTCCACGGCCTGGTGCAGGCCGTCGCTCCAGCGGCGGCCGCTCATGAGGCGGCCGGTGAATTCGTCGACGATGACCACTTCGCCCTGCTGCACCACGTAGTGCTGGTCGCGGTGGTACAGGTGGCGGGCACGCAGCGCGGCATTCAGGTGATGCATCAGCGTGATGTTGGCCGGGTCGTACAGCGACGCGCCTTCGGGAATCAGCTTGAGCTCGCCCAGGATGCGCTCGGCATTCTCGTGGCCGTCTTCGGTCAGGAACACCTGGTGGGTCTTTTCGTCGACCGTGAAGTCGCCGGGCACCGTGACGCCCTCGCCCGTGCGCGGATCGGCTTCGCCTTCCTGCTTCTTGAGCAGCGGCACCACCTTGTTGATCGCCAGGTACAGGTCGGTGTGGTCTTCGGCCTGGCCGCTGATGATCAGCGGCGTGCGGGCCTCGTCGATCAGGATGGAGTCCACCTCGTCGACGATCGCGAAATTCAGGCCACGCTGCACCCGGTCACCGGGCTCGTAGACCATGTTGTCGCGCAGGTAGTCGAAGCCGTACTCGTTGTTCGTGCCGTACGTGATGTCGCTGCCGTAGGCGGCCTGCTTCTCTTCGCGTGGCATCTGCGGCAGGTTGATGCCGACCGACAGGCCCAGGAAGTTGTACAGGCGGCCCATCCAGGTCGCGTCGCGGTTGGCCAGGTAGTCGTTCACCGTGACCACGTGCACGCCCTTGCCGGACAGCGCGTTCAGGTACACGGGCAGCGTGGCGGTCAGCGTCTTGCCTTCGCCGGTGCGCATTTCGGAGATCTTGCCGTTGTGCAGCGCCATGCCGCCGAGCAGCTGGACGTCGAAGTGGCGCATCTTCATGACGCGCTTGGAGCCTTCGCGCACGGTGGCGAAGGCTTCGGGCAACAGGTCGTCGAGCGACTCGCCCTTGGCGATGCGGTCCTTGAATTCCTGCGTCTTGGCGCGCAGCGCGTCGTCGCTGAGCTTTTCGAATTCGGGTTCGAGCGCATTGATGCGCGTCACCGTCTTGCGATACTGCTTGAGGAGCCGGTCGTTGCGACTGCCGAAGATCTGGGTCAGGAAGTTGGTTGCCATGGGCGTGGAGAGGGGCGGGCACCTGACACGACAGGCACTGCGACCGGATTCCCTAAGATATGGTGAAAGCAGTTGGGCGCACCTTCTTCGAATGCAAGCTTCGCAAGTCTCGAAGTCGGATGGCCCCGTTCCGGAACAAACGCCGACGCACGCGTCGGCAAACCGGGCATTTTAGCTGTCTTGTTTCTAACCCCTGGATTACCCATGTATCGCCGACTGCCCCCCGCCATTTCACTGCACGATGCTGCGGCAGGCGCCCCCACCCTGGGGAGCCTGATGGCGCGCGCGCGGGACACGGCCGAGCGGCTGAAGGCCATCGAAGGGTTGATTCCGCCGGCCATGCGCGCGGCCATCCAGCCGGGGCCGGCCGAGGGCGACGTGTGGTGCCTGCTGGTCAAGGGCAGCGCCGCGGCCGCCAAGCTGCGGCAGCTGTCGCCGATGCTGGTCACGCGCCTGAAGAACCGGGGCTGGGACGTCGCGACGATCCGCATCAAGGTGCACACGGGGCGCTGAGCCCCGGGGTCGCACACCGCCTCAGGCGGCTACGGCGCGGTCGGGCCAGCTCGGGTCGCTCGACGCGTCGGAGGTCAGCACCATCACGACATGCGCATCGGCTGCGATGGTCTCGGCCTCGCGCAGTTGCCGCACGGCCCCCAGGCCCGCCGCTGCCGCGAGTTCGGCGCTCACGCCGGCCGCGGTGAGCAGCCGCCGCGCCGCGCGGGCCTCGTCGTCGCCCACCACCACGGCACCGCCGCCGCTGGCCGTGGCGGCCTGCCATTGCAGGTAAGTGACCGTCGCGCCCGCGCTCGACAGCTGCGCCGTGCGACCGGGGTAGCTGCCGTTGAGCGCCCCGCCGCCAAGCACGCGCGACAGCCGCGGGAAGGGCTCGACCAGCCACATCCGCGGCAGGCGCGCGATGCGCCCCGCCGCCAGCAGCTCGCGAAAACCGGCGTAGATGCCCCAGGCCATGTCGCCGCGCCCGGTCGGCACCACGACGTGATCGGGCAGGCCGCCGTCCTTCAGGCACTCTTCGGCGATGGCCTTGTAGCCCTCCACGCCCAAGGGTGCGCTGCCCAGTGCCGGCAGGCGGTAGTTGGACAGCGCGAAATACCCCGGGTACTGCGAGCGCTCGCGCACGAAGCCCCAGCGGCCGGTGTTGTCGGCGAACACATAGCGCCGCGCGCCCAGCGCGTCGAGCTGGCGGGCGTAGGTGGCGGGCATCGCCTCGTACGTGGCCACCTCGCAACCGAGCCCCGCGGCCCAGGCGTAGTGCGCCGCCGATACCGCCGTGTTGCCCGACGAGGCGAGCACCAGCGTGTGGGCGCCGGCGTCCAGCGCCTGTGCCACGCCCATCGCGGTCAGCCGGTCCTTGGGTGAGCCGGTCGGGTTGCGCGATTCGTCCTTGATGCTCAGGCGCGCGATGTCGAACTGCCGCGCGAGTTCGGGCATGTCGTGCAGCGGCGTGTTGCCCTCGCCGAGCGAAAAGCCCTGCACGTACGGCATCGGCACCACGTCCGGGCCGCCGGGCCGGTAGCTGGCGCGCAGCCCGACATGGAAGCCGGCCTGCCGGCAGGCCGGGCAGCCGTCGTTGGCAAGCGTGACCGGGTACAGCGCGTCGCAGCGCAGGCACTGCAGCCCCTGCAGGCGCGGGTTGCGCTGCGGCGTGAACGAGCGGCCGAGCACCCCGGCCGGCCGCCCCGGCAGGAAGGTCTGCGCGGGGCTCTCCGGCGGCGCGGTGAACTTGAAGTCCAGAACGGGCGATGGGGTCACGGATCGTTGACTCGTTAATAAATGTGACGGAATCTTATTCAAAATCAACAAAATCCACGATACGGGAGTTCATCCCATTGCAGCGGATTTCAGTTTTCCTTCACTTATTTCATTTCCAGCTGAGTTCGTGGTTCAGCCCGATCACCACGCCGCGCACGCCCTGCGGCCCGGTGCGCGAGGTGCTGATGTCGACACTGATCAGCGGCGTCAGGCTGAAACGGCCACCCACGCGCGAGGTCCACAGGCCCCCTGCCCGGTGGCGCTCGGCGATCAGCGACACCGCGTCGTTCAGCGCCCACTCCACGGCCAGGCCGCCGCGCGGCGTGCGCACGCCGGTGCCCAGCGCCCAGTCGGCGCCCAGGTTGGCGTGAATCTGCAGGCTCCCGGCGGGCCGCCAGGTGAGCGGCACGACCAGCTGGCCGCCCCAGCGACCGCCGCGCCGCAGGTCGGCCACCGCGCCCATCGACACGGCGGCGCTGAAAGGCACGTCGGCGGCCGCGCCGGCAAAGGTCCACTTGAGCTGCGGGCCGCCCGTGACCGAATGCACGCCCTGCGCCGAGAGCCGGTCGAAGTTCAGTCCCAGCTCGACCGGCCCGACCCGGCAAGCCGGCCCGACATGGAAACCCGTCGTGACCGGCTCGGCGCCGCTGCGGCCCCACCAGGTTTCGTACTGGCACTGGCCGGGGTCGAGCGTGCCGGCATCGTCGACATCGAAGTGGCCGGCGGCCTGCGCGCCCAGGCCCGACAGCGCCGCGAAGGCGGCCAGGAGCAGGCGTGCGGTGCGCATGTTGTTGTTCTTCATTTCGTGCTTCCCTCGGAGAGCCCTGCCTCATTCTAGGAAGCCGGAAAGTCCGCGCCATGACGCGGCAACGCCATCCCCCGCCCTTCAGAGTTCGAACTGCGGCTGCAGCTCGCGGATGCGCTTGATCGCCACGCCGGCCGCTGCCGTGCGCGTCTCCACGCCCAGCTTCACGTACACGCGCTCCAGGTGCTTCTTGGCGGTGGCCGGGCTGCTGCCGAGGATCTCGCCGATGTCCTTGTTGGTCTTGCCCTTGACCACCCAGTACAGCACCTCGGCCTCGCGCGCCGTGAGCTTCAGGCTCAGGCTCATGGCCTCGATCACGGCGGTGTCGGACACCTCGCGCATGACGATCATCCATTCGTCGCCGGCGTCGTCCTCGCCGGTCTGGCGATGCAGCCGCAGGCTCAGGCTGCGCGCGCCCTGCGCGATCACCAGCGCGGGCGGCTCGATGCCGCGCGCGCGGGCATCGGGCGCGTGCTGGCGCAGCCAGCCGAGCACGGCCGGTGGCGTCTCGGGCGCCTGCGTTTCGCAGTAGCGCGCGAGCAGCTCGCGCGCCAGCGCCGTCTGCCAGATCAGCCGCCCCTCGGGCAGCCGCACCGTGATGCTCGCGTAGCCGAAGGCGTCGAGCGCGTTGCGTGCCTGCCCCGCCTGGTGCGCCTCCTGCCGTGCGCGGCGCGCGCCCTGCAGGTGCACGTTCATGCGCGCCAGCACCTCCTTCGGCTTGATGGGCTTGGTGACGTAGTCGACCCCGCCCGCCTCGAGCGCGGCCACGAGGTGCTCGGTTTCGGTCAGACCCGTCATGAACACGATGGGGATGTGCGCGGTGGCCGCATCGGCCTTGAGCCGGCGCGCCACCTCGAAGCCGTCGATGCCCGGCATCATCGCGTCGAGCAGCACGATGTCGGGCCGCGCCTGCGCGGCGCGCTGCAGCGCCTGCTCGCCGTTCGTGGCGATGAGCACGGTGTAGCCCGATTCGTCGAGCGCGTCGTGCAGCACGGCGAGGTTGTCGGGCACGTCGTCGACGATCAGCACCAGGTCGCCGTGGGCGCCCTGCTGCTCGCGCAGCGTGCGGGCGAGCGGCGAAGTGGGCAGGGTCGGTGGAGACAACAGAGTCATGCGGCGCCCTCGGCGGCTTCGGCCAGCGCGCGGCCCATGGCTTCGAACTGGAACTGGCGGGCCAGCGCGCGCTGGGCCTCGGTCCACGCGGCGCACTCGGGCTGCGCGGCGTCGATGTCGTCGAGCTGGTTCATGATGCCCCGGAAGTAGCCCAGGCCCACGGCCTCGTCGAGCGCACGCAGGCGTGCCAGCGACGGCGGCTGCATCGCGCGCGGTGCGGCCACGGCGGGCGCGGGCCGCACGGCGGTGTCGGTCCACTGCAGGGCGAGCCGGCGCTCCAGCCAGTCGAGCAGCTCGGTGTGGCGCACGGGCTTGACGAAGAAGTCTTCGGGCGCAATGCCCACGTCGTTGTCCAGGCCCTTGTCGAAAGCGTTGGCCGAGACGATGGCCACCGACGCCCCGGCCAGCCCCAGCTTGCGTGCGCGGCGGATGGTCTCCCAGCCGTCGATGCCGGGCATCGCGAGGTCGACGAACATGGCGTCGGGCCGGTAGCCGGCGGCGATGAGGTCCAGCGCGTCGTGGCCGCTGGCCGCGCTGCGCAGCTCGAAGCCCAGCGGCGCGAGCACATGGCCCAGCAGTTCGCGGTCGGCCTCCTCGTTGTCGACCACCAGCAGGCGACGGCGCGCGCCCTCGTAGCCGCGCCGTGCACGCGGTGCCGGTGCGACGCGCGCGGTGCCGGCTACCGCTTCGTGTACCCGTGGCAGGAACAGCCGCACGCAGAACAGCGAGCCCTCGCCCGGCGTGCTGCGCACCTTCATCTCGCCGCCCATCAGGTCGGTCAGCATCTTCGCGATGGTCAGGCCCAGGCCCGCACCCGGCGCCGACGACACCGCCGCGTGGCCGCGCGCGAAGGGCTCGAAGATGCGCTCGATGTCCGCCGCCGTCATGCCCGGCCCGGTGTCCTCGATCTCGATGGCGGCGAACTCGCGCGCGTAGGCAACGCGCAAGGTCACCTGCCCCGCCGCCGTGAACTTGATCGCGTTGCCCAGCAGGTTGATGAGGATCTGGCTCACGCGCTTTTCGTCGGCGCGCACCACGTCGGGCAGCGCACCGGCCGCCTCGAAACGGAAGCGCAGGCCCTTCTCCGCCGCCTGCAGCTCGAACATGTCGGCCAGCTCGCGCATCGCATCGGCAAAGCGCATCGGCCGCGCGTCGAGCGTGAGCTTGCCGGCCTCGATGTGGGCGATGGCCAGCGTGCCTTCGATGAGCGACAGCAGGTGCTCGCCGCCGCGCTTGATCACCGCCACCGCCTGCTGGCGGTGCGGCGGCACCGAGTGGTCTTCGCCCATGAGCTGCGCGTAGCCCAGGATGCTGTTGAGCGGCGTGCGCAGCTCGTGGCTGATGGCGCTGATGTAGCGGCTCTTGGCCTGGTTCGCGAGGTCCGCCGCGCGCCGCGCCTGGTCGGCCGCGAGCTTGGCGTGTTCGGCGATCTCGCGGGCCTCTTCGGCGCTCTGCTTGGCGTCCTGCAGCGCGCGGTCGGTCTCGCGGTGCAGCGCAATCTCGCGCACCAGCAGGTGGGTCTGGCGGTTCGACTCCTCTTGCGCCACCTTGCGGCTCTGGTGCGCCAGCACCAGCCACCACGCGACGATGCCCGCGATGACCAAGAGCGCCATGTAGGCCTTGAGAAAACCCGAGCGCAGCGACGCCTGCTGCACCGCGACCAGCGCCCCGCCCACGTCGGCCTGCGCCGCCAGCGCGAGCGCGCTTTCGCTCAGGGCCCGCAGCTCCTGCTGGTAGAGCACGCCGAACACCACGGCCAACAGCGGCACGATGACCAGCATCAGCAGCAGGAAATGCCCGAGCCCCGTGTCGAGGTAGCGCCAGCTGCGGCGCGGCAGCAGCCAGCGCAGCACGGCCGACCATTGCGCCGACAGGCTCGCGTGCGGCTTGCACAGGTCGCCGCAGCGCGCGTCGAGCGTGCAGCACAGCGAGCAGATCGCGCCCTGGTAGGCCGGGCAGTGCGCCATGTCGGGCCCTTCGTATTCGCGCTCGCAGATCACGCAGTGCTGCACCTTCAATCGCTGGTAGCTGCCGCCCTCGTCCGGCGACGGCTCGACCCGCGCCCAGCGCACCTTGCGCCCACCCGCGGCCGGCGCGAACAGCACCGAGCCGCCCGCGTCGGACGTGCGCGCCAGGTAGTACCGGCCGCCCGTGGCCCACGCCAGCAGCGGCGACGCGACCAGCGCCGTGCCGAGCGCAATCAGCGCCGAGAAGGCCTGCGCCAGCGGCCCGAACACGCCCAGGTGCGCGGTGATCGACAGCACCGACGCCAGCGCCATCGCGCCCACGCCCACCGGGTTGATGTCCCACAGGTGCGCGCGCTTGAACTCGATGCCCGGCGGCGACAGCCCCAGCGGCTTGTTGACGACCAGGTCGGCCACCACGGCCATCATCCAGGCGATGGCGATGTTGGCGAAGAGCCCGAGCACGTCGCCCAGCGCCTCGAACACGTTCATCTCCATCAGCATGAAGGCGATGAGCGCGTTGAACACCACCCACACCACGCGCCCCGGGTGGCTGTGCGCCACGCGCGAGAAGAAATTGCTCCAGGCCAGCGAACCGGCGTAGGCGTTCGTCACGTTGATCTTTAGCTGCGAGACCACCACGAACAGCGCCGTCGCCGCCACCGCCCAGCCGTAGTTCGGAAACACGTACTCGTAGGCCGCCAGGTACATCTGGTTCGGGTCGACCGCGCGCTCCACCGGCACCATGTGCGTGATCGCCAGGTAGGCCAGCGCCGCGCCGCCCAGCATCTTGACCACGCCCAGCACCACCCAGCCCGGCCCGCCCGCCAGCACCCCGGCCCACCAGCGGCGCGCCGTGCCCGCGGTGCGCGCGGGCATGAAGCGCAGGTAGTCGGCCTGCTCGCCCATCTGCGTGATGAGCGCGATGCCGACCGTCAGCGCGGCACCGAACAGGTGCAGGTTGAATCCTTGTGCGCCCGACTTCACCCCTTCGTAGTGCGTGATGCCCGCAAACGCACCAGGATCGCGCACCAGCACGAAGACAAAGGGCACCACCAGCATCAGCAGCCACAGCGGCTGCGTCCACAGCTGCAGCCGGCTGATCACCGACACCCCGTGCGTGACCAGCGGAATCACCACCAGCGCGCACACCAGGTAGCCCCACACCGGCGGAATGCCCAGCGCCAGCTCGAGCGCATAGGCCATCACGGCCGCCTCGAGCGCGAAGAAGATGAAGGTGAAGCTCGCGTAGATCAGCGAGGTGAGCGTGGAGCCGATGTAGCCGAAGCCCGCGCCACGCGTGAGCAGGTCCATGTCGACGCCGTAGCGCGCCGCGTACACGCTGATAGGCAGCCCCGCCAGGAAGATGATGAGCCCCGTGACCAGGATCGCCCAGAAGGCGTTGGCGAATCCGTACTGCACCAGCAGCGTGGCGCCGACCGCCTCCAGCACCAGGAACGAGGCCGCCCCGAAGGCCGTGTTGGCCACCCGCCATTCGGACCATTTGCGAAAGCGCTGCGGCGTGTAGCGCAGCGCGTAGTCCTCCAGCGTTTCGCTCGCGACCCAGCTGTTGTAGTCGCGCCGCACCTTGACGATGCGCTGGGGGGCGTCGTCGGTCAGGAGAGGTGGGTCGGCGGGATTCACACCGTTTCGGTGCAGCTTTCATGCCATCAGGTACGGCATTTGGCGAACAGGGCACGACTGTTGCAAAGCCACAGCCTTGCCCATAATCACCGACCGCCACCCGACCCCACCCCCGCCATGGAACTGACCCCGCGCGAAAAAGACAAGCTGCTGATCTTCACGGCGGCGCTGCTGGCCGAGCGCCGCAAGGCGCGGGGGCTCAAGCTCAACTACCCCGAAGCCGTCGCGCTGATCACCGCCGCCGTGATGGAAGGCGCCCGCGACGGCAAGAGCGTCGCCGAGCTGATGAGCGAGGGCCGCAGCGTGCTCACCCGCGCCGACGTGATGGACGGCATCGCCGAGATGATTCCCGACATCCAGGTCGAGGCCAGTTTCCCCGACGGCACCAAGCTCGTGACCGTCCACCAGCCGATCGTCTGAACCTCCGCCACAAGAAGAAAGACCTTTTCATGCGCTTCGCAAAGACTTCCGCCCTGCTCGTCACCCTCCTGCTGCCGCTGGCCGCCAGCGCCCACACCGGCGTCGACGGTGGCGTGCACCACGGCTTCACCGCCGGCTTCATGCACCCGCTGACCGGCGCGGACCACCTCGCGGCGATGGTCGCGGTCGGCCTGTGGAGCGCGCTGGTCGCGCGCCGCGCCTGGCCCGACCTGCTGTGGGCGCCGCTGGCCTTCGCGGGCATGCTGCTCGCGGGCGCGCTGGCCGGGCTGGCCGGCGTGCAGCTGCCGGCGGTGGAACCGATGATCGCCGCGTCGCTGCTGGTGCTGGGCCTGCTGGTCGCCACGCGCGTGCACCTGCCGGCCGGCGTCGCCATGGCCGTGGTGGGCCTGTTCGCCGTCTTCCACGGCGTGGCGCACGGCCACGAACTCGCGGGCGAGCACGGCGCGGCCCTCACGCTGGCCGGCATGGTCAGCGCCACGCTGCTGCTGCACGCGGCCGGCATCGCGCTGGGCTGGGCGCTGCGCCATGCCAACGCCTGGCTGCCCCGCGTGGCCGGCGCTGCCGTCGTTGCCCTGGGCGCCACGCTGCTGGCCCAGGCGGTCTGAGGCCGCCATGACGCCCGGCGAACTCCTCACCGACGACGGCGAGCACACGCTCAACCCCGGCCGCCGCGCCCTCACGCTGGTGGTGCGCAACACGGCCGACCGGCCGATCCAGGTCGGCTCGCACTACCACTTCGCCGAAACCAACGGCGCCCTCGACTTCGACCGCGCCGCCGCGCGCGGCATGCGGCTGAACATCGCCTCGGGCGCCGCGGTGCGCTTCGAGCCGGGGCAGCAGCGCACCGTCGAGTTGGTCGATTTTTCCGGCGATCGCATCGTCTACGGCTTTCGCGGCCTGGTTCAAGGAAAGCTCTAAAACATGGCCACCATCGGGCGACGCGCCTACGCAGAAATCTTCGGCCCCACCGTGGGCGACCGGGTCCGCCTTGCGGACACCGACCTGCTGATCGAAGTCGAGGCCGACTACACGCTGCGCGCCGGCGGCTACGGCGAAGAAGTGAAGTTCGGCGGCGGCAAGACAATCCGCGACGGCATGGCGCAGTCGCAGCGCACGCGCGCGCAGGGCGCCGTCGACACGGTGATGACCAACGCGTTGATCCTCGACCACTGGGGCATCGTGAAGGCCGACATCGGCCTGAAGGACGGCCGCATCGCCGCCATCGGCAAGGCCGGCAATCCCGATGTACAGCCGGGCGTGGACATCGTCATCGGCCCGGGCACCGAGATCATCAGCTGCGAGGGCACCATCGTCACCGCGGGCGGCATCGACAGCCACATCCACTTCATCTGCCCGCAGCAGATCGAGGAGGCGCTGGCCTCGGGCGTGACGACCATGCTCGGCGGCGGCACCGGCCCGGCCACCGGCACCTTCGCGACCACCGCCACGCCCGGCCCGTGGCACATCGAGCGCATGCTGCAGGCGGCCGATGCGTTCCCGATGAACCTGGGTTTCCTCGGCAAGGGCAACGCCAGCCTGCCCGATGCGCTGCACGAGCAGATCGAGGCCGGCGTCATGGGCCTGAAGCTGCATGAAGACTGGGGCACCACGCCGTCGGCCATCAGCAACTGCCTGGACGTGGCCGACGCCACCGACACGCAGGTGGCGATCCACAGCGACACGCTGAACGAATCGGGTTTCGTCGAGAACACCATCGCCGCCGTGGGCGGGCGCGCCATCTGCGCCTTCCACACCGAGGGCGCGGGCGGCGGCCATGCGCCCGACATCCTGCGCGTGGTGAGCGAGGCGAACTTTCTGCCCTCGTCGACCAACCCGACGATGCCCTACACCGTGAACACGCTCGACGAGCACGTCGACATGCTCATGGTGTGCCACCACCTGGACGCCGGCATCGCCGAAGACCTGGCCTTTGCCGAGTCGCGCATCCGCAAGGAAACCATCGCCGCCGAAGACGTGCTGCACGACCTGGGCGCGATCAGCATGTTCAGCTCCGACAGCCAGGCCATGGGCCGCGTCGGCGAGGTGGTCATCCGCACCTGGCAGACCGCGCACAAGATGAAGCAACAGCGCGGCACGCTGCCCGAGGACAGCGAACGCAACGACAACTTCCGCGCGCGGCGCTACGTGGCCAAGTACACGATCAACCCGGCCCTCGCGCACGGCATCGCGCACGAGGTGGGCTCCATCGAAGTCGGCAAGTGGGCCGACCTCGTGGTCTGGAAGCCGGCCTTCTTCGGCGTGAAGCCCTTCACCATCATCAAGGGCGGCACCATCGCGATGGCCGCGATGGGCGACCCCAGCGCGTCGATTCCCACGCCGCAGCCGGTGCACTTCCGGCCGATGTTCGGCGCCTACGGCGGCTCGCTCGCCAAGAGCTCGCTGACCTTCGTTTCGCAGGCCGGGCTGGCCGCGGGCATCAAGGAGCGCTACGGCCTGAGCAAGCACCTGAGCGCGGTGAAGAACATCCGCAACGTGCGCAAGCAGGACCTGATCCACAACGGCTACACGCCGAAGATGGAGATCGACGCGCAGACCTATGCCGTGCGCGCCGATGGCCAGCTGCTGACCTGCGAGCCGGCCAAGGTGCTGCCGATGGCGCAGCGCTACTTCCTGTTCTGAAGGAGGCCGCGACGCGGCCGTCCGACGGGTTCGCAATCAAGGTGAGCGCAAGGCGCGAAGCCGCAGACAGTGCTGACGCACGGCAAGGCGTCGCAACGCGGCGATCGCCTTGATTGCGAAGCCGTCTCAGACCGCCGGGTGCCGGCGGTGCCAGTCGGTCGCCCGCTGGAACGCCCAGCCCGCGCGCACCAGCAGGTCCTCGCCGAAGTGCGGCGCCACGAACTGGAAGGCCACCGGCACGCCCGCCTCGGTGGCGCCACCCGGCAAGGTGAGCGTGGGGCTGCCCGTGAGGTCGAACGGGCAGGTGTAGCGCAGCATGCCCGCCAGCAGCTCCGGGTCCACGCCGAGCTGGCCGGCACGCTCGAGCGTCGGCGCCGCGAAGGGAATGGCCGGAATCAGCAACAGGTCGACCTGTTCGAAGAACGTGCGCACGCGGCCGGTGAAATCGGCGCGGCGCAGCAGCAGCTTCTGGTAGTCGGTGGCGCTTTGCGACAGGCCCAGGTCGATCAGCCCCGAGAGGCCCGGGCCGTACTCATCGCGCCGCGACGGGTACGTGGCCTCGCGCGCCACGGCGGTCTCGACCGCGCACAGCGGCGACCAGTCGAGCACGGCCTGCGTCGTGTCGGGAAACACGACCTCGCGCACCGAGGCGCCCAGCGATTCGACCGTGCGGATCGCAGCCGCGAGCGTGGCGCGCGTGGGGGCGTCCACGCGGTCCAGCGTCCAGGCGGGGTCGATGCCGACGCGCAGGCCGGCCAGGCCGCGCGTCATCGTCGCCAGGTAGTCGGGCACCGGCAGCGTGCTCGCCGTGGGGTCGCGCGGGTCGGCGCCCGCGATGGCCGCCAGCATCGCGCCCGCGTCGGCCGCGCTGCGCGTCATCGGGCCGATGTGGTCGAGCGAGGCGGCGAGTTCGAAGGCGCCGTGGCGGCTCACCCGCCCCCACGTGGGCTTCAGGCCCGTGATGCCGTTGGCCGCCGACGGAAAGCGGATCGATCCGCCCGTGTCGGTGCCCAGCGCGCCGAAGCACAGCCCCGCCGCCGTGGCCACGCCCGAGCCGCTGGACGACACGCCGGGCCACAGCGTGGCGTCCCATGGGTTGACCGGCGACGCGATCTGCGGATGGTGGTCGGCGAAGGCGCCTTCGGTCTGCTGCAGCTTGCCCAGGATCACCGCGCCGGCCTCGCGCAGGCGGTGCACCACGGTCGCGTCTTCCGTCGGGCGGAACGCTTTGTGGATCGTCATGCCGTGCGCGCTCGGCACGCCCTCGGTCCACAGCAGGTCTTTCACGGCCAGCGGCACGCCGTGCAGCGGCCCGCGCGCGCGGCCGGCGGCGATCTCGGTGTCGGCGCGGCGCGCCTCGTCGAGCGCCTGCGCGTCCATGCGCGTCGCATAGCTGCGCAGCCGGCCATCGACGGCCTCGATGCGCGCGAGCATGGCGCGCGTGACTTCTTCCGACGAGCGCTCGCGCGACTGGATCTGCCGGCCGACTTCCAGCAGTTCGAGATGATGCAATTCCTTGTCCGCCATGACTGACTCCCGCGTGTGTAGGGTTGAGAAAGAAGGTCCGAATCCAAGTGGCAAGCTGCCACCCCGGGCGAACCTTATCGGCGCGCGGCGGCCCGCGCTGGTCTCTTCCGGACATGCACTTGTGCTGGGGCGGACATCCCGCGCGCGGCGCTCAGCGCGGCTTCAGCAGCGTGTGCGGCGCGCAGCCGTAGGCCTTGCGGAAGACCCGGCTGAAATGCGACAGGTCGGAAAACCCGTGCTGGAACGCGACGTCGGTCACGCTGTGTGCGCGCCCGCCCATCAGCGCGTCGCGGCTGGCCGCCAGGCGCGCCTGCCAGACCGCGCCCATCGCCGTTTCGCCCTGGCGTGCGAACGCACGGGCCACGGTGCGCGCCGAGACGTGGTGCGCCTGCGCCAACGTATCGAGCGACAGCGCCGGGTCGTCCAGATGGCGCTCGATGTAGGCCGTCATGCGCGCATGCAGGCCGCGCTCGGTGCCAGCGTCGCCAGCCATGTCCTGCTGCAGTTCGAGCGTCACGGCCAGCAGGTCGATGAGCGCGCCGCCGAAGCGTTCGGCGGCGATGGAATGCGGCTGCGCGAAGGCCGGGTTCGCCGTCTCCCGCAACATCGCGTGCAGCGGCGCCGCGCCGGGACGGTCCGCGGCGATGGTGCGGGCGGTGAAGTCCTCGGCCTTCGCGAAACGCCGCAGCAGCAGCCGGCGCGGCATGCGCGCCAGGTAGACCGAGCGCGCGTCCAGCGTGCATTCGAAGGGCCGGCCGGCGTCGTAGAGCACCATGTCGCCGCTGCGCAGCCGCCCCTGCCGCCCGCCTTGCACCAAGGTGCCCTCGCCCTCCTGAACGAACGCCAGCCACAGGTCGTCCAGCGGGTGCCGGCGCAGGTGGGGCGCGTCGCGCGACCAGTGATGCACCGGCGCCGACATGCGGTTGACGCTGACCGCGCCCACCTCGCGCACGTCGAGCCGCCCTTCGAACGGCTCGGCCGTCATCGCACGGCTGGCCGCGGGAATGCAGTGGCGGCACACGACGTCGTGCCAGTAGTCGAAACGCAGCGGGGTGGCGACGTCGGTCGTCAGGTAGGCCAGGCTGTTCATGACGCGGATGCTGGGGCGGATGGGGCGCGCAGGCAAGCCCTGCGCGGGGCCCGGTCCTTGCTACGGGAGGAGGAACCCTTGTTGCACCATGCCCATGCCTGCGTTTTCACTCACCCGCGCCGCGCGCGCCGTCTCAGCCGTTGCGTGGCGCCAGGTGCTCGCGAATCCACTGGGCGAGCGCGTCTTCGTCCAGCCCGCCTTCGGCGAGCTTCAGCGTGATGAGCACGCAGTCGTGGTCGGACGCCACCAACTCGAAGCCATTGAGGTCGAGGAACACTTCCATCGCGACGAAAGCGGTTCGCTTGTTGCCGTCCGTGAAGGGGTGGTTGCGCGCGATGCCGAAGGCATAGGCTGCGGCCAGCGTGGCCGCATCGGGCGATTCGTACAGCGCGCGGTTCTGCGGCCGGCCCATGGCCGAGGCCAGAAGGCCCTCGTCGCGCACGCCCGCCGGCCCGCCATGCTCGGCCAACTGCTCTTCATGCACCGCATGAATCAACTGCAGGCTAAGCCAGACCCAGGCCTGGTTGGCCGCGCTCATTTCGCCAGCTCGCGCAGCACGTTGCGCCGCTTCTTCATGACGCGCCGCGCCGCCTCCATCTGGCGTTCGAAGGCGTCGTCGTACGGCGTGAGCGTGAAGCCGCCACCCGCGGCCTGCGTGAGGTAGACCGTGTCGCCCTTGCCGACCTTCATGCTGGCCAGCACCTCCTTGGGCAGGATGACACCGACCGAGTTGCCGATCTGGGTCAGTTTGAGTGCGGACATGGCGGACTCCCACGAGCAAAAGTTATAACAAGCGTTATATTATTCCGCCTCATCTGGAGTCGCAACCCGCCATGCTCACCGCCAACAAACTCATGCCCCAGGGCCGCGGTCTCGCGCCCGTGCTGCTCAAGCGTGCCGCCACCATCGAACTCGACTGGGACGTGCGCCAGAAAAGCCGTTTCGACGCCACCGACTCGCAGGGCCGGCAGATCGGCATCTTCCTGCCGCGCGGCACCGCGGTGCGCGGCGGCGACGTGCTGGTCGCGGAAGACGGCTCGCTGGTGCGCGTGATCGCGGCGCCGCAGCCGGTGCTGCGCATCACGCACTGCACCGCCCACGGCACGCCCTTCGACCTGACGCGCGCGGCCTACCACCTGGGCAACCGGCATGTGCCGATCGAGCTCAAGCCCGACCACCTGAAGATCGAACCCGACCACGTGCTGGCCGACATGCTGCGTTCGATGCACCTGATCGTCGTCGCCGTCGAGGAAGCCTTCGAGCCCGAAGGCGGCGCGTACGGCGCGCAAGGGCATTCGCATGGCGGCCACAGCCATGACCATGACCACAGTCACGACCACGGGCACTCGCACAGCAGCGGCCCGAAGCCCCTCGTGCTCGCCCCCGAACTGCTCGACGACGATCACGGCCACTCGCACTGAAATGAACGACGGCCTTCCCGTGCGCAGGACACTGGGTGCTTCCCGCAGCGAAATCAAGGAGGAGGCCGCAGGCCGGGGGACATTCGCGGAGGGAAGTACCCGGTGGCCTGCGCACGCGCCCTGAACAACGGCGCGCGCCAATAAACAAATGCCGACCCCGCACAGCCTCCTCCAGCTCATCTGGCTCGCCTCCCCCGCCCTGCCAGTGGGAGGCTTCTCGTACTCCGAAGGCGTCGAGGCCGCAGTCGAATGGGCCGGCATCAACTCCGAAGCCAGCGCCACCGAGTGGCTCTCCGACCAGCTGCACCTGAGCTTCGCGCGCGGCGACCTCGCCCTGGCCGCCCAGGCGATCACGGCCTGGCGCGCGAACGACGCACAACGCATCCGCGCCCTCAACGACTGGGTGCTGCACACCCGCGAATCCGCCGAGTTCTTCCTGCAGACCGAGCAGATGGGCCGCTCCTTCGTCGAGTGGCTGAAGCTGCACCATGCCGACACCGCCGAGGTCTTCGCCGGCCTGCCCGCGACCTACCCCGTGGCCTTCGCGTTCGCGGCCAGCCGCACCGAAGCTTCGGTGCAAGACGGCTGCCTGGCCTTCGCCTTCGGCTGGGCCGAGAACATGGTCGCCGCCGCCGTCAAGGCCGTGCCGCTGGGCCAGAGCGCGGGCCAGCGCATCCTGTCGCGGCTGGCGAACGAAATCCCTGCGGCCGTTGACCGCGCAATGCAACTGAGCGACGACGAGCGCCAAGCCTTCGCGCCCCTGCTGGCGGTGTTGTCGGCCCGCCATGAAACACAATATTCCCGCCTCTTCCGAAGCTGACCGAACCGGACCTTTTCGCCCATGACCTCCGCCCTGCACCACATCCCGAACCGCACCAAGAAGCTCCCGCCGCTGCGCGTGGGCATCGGCGGCCCCGTCGGCTCGGGCAAGACCACCCTGCTCGAAATGCTCTGCAAGGCGATGCGCGACAAGTACGACCTGGTCGCCATCACCAACGACATCTACACCAAGGAAGACCAGCGCCTGCTCACCGTGGCCGGCGCGCTGCCGGCCGAGCGCATCATGGGCGTGGAAACCGGCGGCTGCCCGCACACCGCGATCCGCGAAGACGCCTCGATCAACCTCGAGGCCATCGACCGCATGCTCGAAGACTTTCCCAACGCCGACATCGTGTTCGTCGAATCGGGCGGCGACAACCTCGCGGCCACCTTCAGTCCCGAGCTGTCGGACCTCACCATCTACGTGATCGACGTGGCCGCCGGCGAGAAGATCCCGCGCAAGGGCGGCCCCGGCATCACCAAGAGCGACCTGTTCGTCATCAACAAGACCGACCTCGCGCCCTACGTGGGCGCGAACCTCGACGTGATGGAACAGGACACCCAGCGCATGCGCCGCCAGCGCCCCTACGTGATGACCAACCTCAAGACGCTCACGGGCGTCGCCGAGGTGGTGGCCTTCATCGAAACGCGCGGCATGCTCATGGCCTAGGCTCGCCCCCAGGCTTCGCGCACTTCGTGTCGCTTCTCCAACCCCCTACCGGGGGCGACACCAGCAGCCCGGCAAAGCCGGTTCTGCGGTGTCTCGCGACCGGAGCGCAGGGGTTCAAGCCGGCTGCATCTGCCCGAACTTCCCGCTGCCGAAGTCCTTCATCGCCTGCACGATCTCGTCGCGCGTGTTCATCACGAAGGGGCCGTGGCCGACGATGGGTTCGTCGATCGGCTCGCCGCTGAGCAGCAGCACCACCGCGTCGTTGTTGGCGTCCAGCGTGAGCGCGTCGCCCGCGCGGTCGAGCAGCACCATCTGCGCGTCGCGCACGACCGTCTCGCCGTTCACCTGCACCGTGCCGCGCAGCACCACCACCGCGGCCGTGTGGCCTTCGGGCACCGGCAGCGTCACCTGCGCGCCCTGGTTCAGGCGCAGGTCCCACACGTCGATGGGCGTGAAAGTGTGCGCCGGCCCCTTGTGACCGAGGTAGTCGCCCGCGATCACGCGCACGCTGCCCGCGCCTTCCGGCAGCGGCACCGACGGAATCTGCGCATCGACGATGGCCTGGTAGCCGGGCGTGGCCATCTTGTCCTTGGCGGGCAGGTTGACCCACAGCTGCACCATCTCGAGCTCGCCGCCGTCGCGCGTGAACGCTTCGGAATGGAACTCCTCGTGCAGGATGCCCGCGCCCGCGGTCATCCATTGCACGTCGCCGGGGCCGATGGTGCCGCCCTGCCCGGTCGAGTCGCGGTGCGACACCTCGCCCCTGTAGACGATGGTCACGGTCTCGAAGCCGCGGTGCGGGTGCTGGCCCACGCCGCGCGGCTGCGTGGTCGGCGTGAAGGGGGCCGGACCGGCGTAGTCCAGCAGCAGGAAGGGGCTGGCGTGGCGGCCCAGCGTGTCGTAGCTGAACAGCGAGCGCACGGGAAAACCGTCGCCCACCCAGTGCGGGCGCGGTGCGCTGTAGGTGCCGAGGATCTTCTTCATGGTCTGTGTTCCTTTCCATCTGGCGGCTCGCCCGGAACGGGAAAGCCATGGATCAAGGATGGGGCCGCAACGATGCTTTGAGTAGATGCCAGAATTCGCCCTCATCGTTCCATCTGGCGAACGATCAACGGCACGGAGGGCCCCAAAAAGCCATGCGCGACCTGAACGATCTCTACTACTACGCCCAGGTGGTCGACCACGGCGGTTTTGCCCCCGCCGGCCGCGCGCTCAGCGTGCCCAAGTCGAGCCTGAGCCGGCGCATCGCGCTGCTCGAAGAGCGGCTGGGCGTGCGCCTGATCCAGCGTTCCACGCGCCGCTTCAGCGTCACCGACATCGGCCGCCAGTACTACGAGCACTGCGTGGCCATGCTGGTCGAGGCCGACGCCGCGCAGGAGGCCATCGACCGCCTGCAGGCCCAGCCGCAGGGGCTGGTGCGGCTGTCGTGCCCGCCGGCGCTGGTGTACTACCAGGTGGCCGAAATGATCGCCCGCTTCATGACCGAGTGCCCGCGCGTGACGGTGCAGCTCGAAAGCACCAACCGCCGCGTCGACGTGATCCGCGAAGGCTTCGACCTCGCGCTGCGCGTGCGCTTTCCGCCGCTCGAGGACACCGACCTGGTGATGAAGGTGCTGGGCCACAGCACGCAGCGCCTCGTGGCCCACCCGCGCTTGCTCGAAGGCCTGACGGCGCCGGCCAGCCCCGCCGACATCGGCCTGTTGCCCAGCCTGGACCTCGGCCCGGCCCAGCCGCACCACACCTGGTCGCTCGAAGGCCCCGACGGCGCGAGCGCCGAGGTGCGCCACCAGCCCCGCCTGGTGACCGACGACATGGCCGCGCTGCGCCATGCCGCCCTGCAGGGCGTGGGCGTGGCCAAGATGCCGACGATGATGGTGCGCGACGACCTGCAGGCCGGCCGCCTGGTCGATGCGCTGCCGCAATGGGCGCCGCGCAGCGGCATCGTGCACGCGGTGTTCCCCTCGCGCCGCGGCCTGCTGCCGTCGGTGCGCAAGCTGGTGGATTTCCTGGCGGTGGAGTACGAGGCGCTCGAAGCCCTTGAGCTGGCCGGCACATCGTCGGCTCCTTCGGCGCCGACGCGCACTTCAGTCGACTGATCCAGCGGCCACCGCCGGCGCGTACAGCGGCAGGCGCAGCGTCAGCCCGAGCACGCCGCCATCGTCCGGCGCGGAATAGATGCGCCCGCCGTGGCGCCCCGCGATGCGCTCGCAGATGCGCGCGCTGGCCAGCGAAGCGGCGTCGAGCGCGTCGAAGAAGCGCGCCAGCGGTGGGCGTTCGCTGTCTGCGTCGAGGTCGCGCCAGTGAACGACGGCCTGCGTGCCTTCGATGCGCGCGCGCACCTGCAGCGTCGCGCCCGCCGCCATCACGCGCGCGGCATGCGCGGCCACCTTGGCCAGCAGCTCGCGCAGCTCCGACGGAATGCCGAAGACCGGCACCGCTTCCGCGGGCAGGTGCACATCGAGGTGCAGCGATGTTGCATCGCCAGATTCAGTGCCGAGCAATGGCCGCAGGTCCTGCACGCGGCTGTCCGCCAGTTGCTGGCGCTGCTGCGTGCGGGCCTGCTGCGCGAGGCCGCGGGCTTGCACGGCCGCGCGGGCGTTGGCGACGAACAGCGCGCCCATCAGCGCGAGCACGCCGGTCAGGCCGAGGCCGATGAGCGTGGCAATGACCAGGCCTAGTGAACTGCCGTACACGGTCGACAGTCCTCAGCGCGTTTCAGGAAAGGCCGGCCGCGCGCAGCCGCTCGGGGCCTCACAGCGTGGCGGGGGCCCTTCGCGAAATCCCGGCGGTGGCCCGGGCGGAAAAAGAGGCGGCGGCAGCACGATGCAGCCCGACAGGCCGAGCGCTGCCAGTACGCCTGCGAGGTGATGAATTCGGATCATGTGAATCGATGCATGACTGGTTCGACGGCAGGGCCCGTTCGCGTGCACCGACAGCGCCGACGCACGCGAACGGAAGCCGGTCAGAACGCGTGGCGAATGCCGAAGTCGTAGCCCGTCGACGAACGCGGCAGGCCCGTGTAGCCCACGCCCGTGCTGCCATAGCCCGTGGTGCTGGCGGCCGTGAGGCTGCCCGTGTAGTTCGCGTCGTTGCGGTTGCTCACGCGCGCCACGGTGGCGTACAGCGCGGTGCGTTTGGACAGGTTGTGCACGTAGCCGATCGCGAGCTTGTTCGCGCGCGGGTCGTCGCCCGTGACGCCGACCGCGCCTTCGTTATAGCGCACCGTCGAGTACGACGCGCGGATCAGGCCCGCGCCCACCGGCATGCTCGCGCCGATCAGGTAGCCGTTGTAGCTGTCGTGGCTGTTGCCCAGTGCCGCGAGGTCGAACTTGTTCTTCACGTTCGACAGCTCACCGAACAGCTTGACCGGACCGAAGTCGTACGACGCGCCGAGGTTGATGGTCTGCACCTTGCGCGTGAGCGTGGTGGTGTCGACCGCCACGTTCTGGCCCACCGCCAGCGCGATGTCCAGCGGCCCGTTCGCATAGCCGAAACGCCCGCCGACGTAGCGGCCCGCACTGCTGCTGGTGGCAGCGGTGGTGTCGGTCGCGCTGGTCTTCGTGTTCTCGTTCAGGCTGTACTGCAGCTGGCCGTAGAAGCCGCCGAGGTTGGGCGGCAGGAAGTAGCCGACCATGTTGCTGGCGCGCACGTAGTTCGTGTTGCCCAGCGCGGTGCTGCCGCTGACCGTGTTGATCACGCTCGAGCCCGAGCCGTTGGTGCCGAACGGGTCGAACACCGTGTCGTTCCAGAACGTGGCCGTGTAGTCGCGGCCCAGCCGCACTTCGCCGAAGCCGCCCGACAGGCTGACGGTGGAACGGCGGTTGAAGTTGGCGATGCCGGTGGCGCCGTCGTCGTTGCTGATCGGCGCCTCGAGCCAGAAGCTGGCGGCGAGCCCGCCGCCCAGGTCTTCCGTGCCGCGAAAGCCGATGCGGCTGGAGTTGTAGCCCGAGTTGGCCAGGCTCCATTGGCTCTGCTTGCTGGTGGTGCCCGTGACGGGGTTGCGCGAGGTGGCGCTCTGGTAGCTCACGCCGGCATCGACGACGCCGAACAGGGTGACCGACGATTGGGCAGAGGCCAGGCCGGTGACGGCCAGCGCGGCGAGTGCCGTGAGGGATTTCTTCATTCAGGTTTCTCCGGGGTTTTCAGCTGCTCTTCATCGAGCCGCTGACCGGATGGTCCTGTTCAAAATTGGAGGAATCTGGTGGACACCAGCCCTCCCCTCGCGGGTGTTGTTTTGCGTTCACGCGCCGGCCGGTGCGTGAACGCGATGCGCCGGGCAGCCTACTCGGCCGTGCGAAGCGCAGGTGCCGGGGCTGGCGTCGCGCGCCGCGCGTAGCGCTGCGCCAGCACCGCGCACACCATCAGCTGCATCTGGTGGAACAGCATCAGGGGCAGCACGATCGCGCCGACGGCGTGCGAGGCAAACAGCACCTTGGCCATCGGAATCCCGCTCGCCAGGCTCTTCTTGGAGCCGCAGAAGACGATGGTGATCTCGTCCTCGATGTTGAAGCCGAAGCGCCGCGCCATGAAGGTCGTCAGGCCCAGTGCCAGCGCCAGCAACACGCCGCACACCAGCAGCAGCCCCAGCAGCGCGCTCACGGGAATCTGCTTCCAGAGCCCTTCGATCACGGCTGCGCTGAACGCCGTGTAGACCACCAGCAGGATCGAACCCTGGTCCACGAACTTCAGCACCGCGGCGCGCTTCTGGATCCACTTGCCGATCAGCGGGCGCGACAGGTGGCCGATGACGAACGGCACCAGCAGCTGCAGCAGGATGCGCCCGATCGCGTCGAGCGACGACGACGACGCCACCGCCCCGCCTTCAGGCAACACCACCAGGCTCACCAGCACCGGCGTGATGAACACGCCCAGCAAGGTCGAAGCCGAGGCGCTGCAGATGGCGGCCGGCATGTTCCCCCGCGCCATCGCAGTGAACGCAATCGCCGACTGCACCGTGGCCGGCAGCACGCACAGGAACAGCACGCCCGTGTACAGCTGCGGCGTCACCAGCGGCCCCAGCACAGGCCGCAGCGCGAGCCCCAGCACCGGAAACAGGATGAAGGTGCAGGCGAACACCAGCAGGTGCAGCCGCCAATGCGTGATGCCCGCGAGGATCGCCTCGCGCGACAGCTTGGCGCCGTGCAGGAAGAACAGCAGCCCGATCGCGACCGTGGTCAGGCCCTCGAAGAAATGGGCCACGCGGCCGCTGGCGGGCAGCAGGCTGGCCAGGGTGACGACCGCGACGAGCGTGAGCGTGAAGTTGTCGGGGAGAAAGCGTGAACGTGCCATGGCCTGCATTGGACCTTCCGGCCATTCAAAAGAGAAATGGATTTATCGGATGGATATATGATTTGAGTGCATGAACGTCACGCTGCGCCAACTCCGCGTCTTCCGCTCGGTGGCCGAGGGCCGCAACTTCAGCCGTGCCGGCGACCAGGTGGGCCTGAGCCAGCCGGCGGTGAGCCGGTCGATCTCGGAGCTCGAGGCCCAGCTCGGCCTCAAGCTGCTGGACCGCACCACGCGCGAGGTGGTGCTGACCGAAGCCGGCCACTCGTTCGCGGCCCGGCTCGACCGCGTGCTCGACGAACTCGACCAGACCCTGCAGGACGTGGCCGGCCTGGCCAGCGCGCGCGGCGGCAAGGTGCGCGTGGCCAGCAGCCCCACGCTCTCGGCCAACCTCATGCCCGACTGCATCGCGGCCTGCGCGGTGCAGGCGCCGGGCATCCAGTTCCTGCTGCTCGACCGCATCCAGCAGGACGTGCTGGACAGCGTGCGCAGCGGCGAGGTCGATTTCGGCGTGGTGATCGAGCCCTCGGAGGCCGACGACCTGCACTGCGAGTCGATCCTCAACGACCCCTTCATGGTGGTCACGCTGCCCGGCCACCGGCTGACGGAAAAGAAGGCCTCGGTGAACTGGTCGGCGCTCGACGGCCAGCCGCTGGTGCTGCTCGATCACGCCTCGGGCAGCCGGCGCCTCATCGACCAGGCGCTGGAACGACACGGCGCGCGCTGCGACGTGAAGCAGCAGCTGGGCCATGCGACCACCGTGTTCCGCATGGTCGAGGCCGGCATCGGCATCAGCGTGATGCCGGGCCTGTCGCTGCCGCCCGAAGGGCTGGCGCGGCTGGTGGTGCGCCCGCTAGTGCCCAACGTGCAGCGCGCGATCATGCTGATCCGGCGCCGCAACCGCGAGCTGTCGCCGCTGGCGCAGCGGGTCTGGCGCATGGTGCGCGAGACGGCGGCGCTCAGTGAGGCGCCCGCGGCCCCGCCGACGAAGGCGCGCTGAAGAAGCGCTCCTGCCGCTGGCGCACGCAGAAGTCGATCAGCTCCTCCACCTCTGTGGCCTTGTCGAACACCGCGTCGGCGCCGAGCTGCGCGCACTTGCGGCGCGTCTCGGGCGTGGCGTGGTTGCTGAGCACCACCATCTTCTGCCTCGGGTCGCGGTTGCGGCAGGCCTCGAGCACGCTGTAGCCCGTGCCGTCGCCCAGGAACAGGTCGACGATGGCCAAGTCCCACAGCGCCGGGTTGCGCGTGAGCCAGCGCGTGCCCTCGGCCTCCGATTCGGCCTGACCGACCGGATCGACGCGCGCCATCTCGCGCAGCGTGCCCGCCAGGCTGGCGCGCTGGGCGGGGTTGTCTTCGACGATGAAGGCGCGGACGGTGGTCATGGCGGGCTCTGCAAAGGGACAAGTGCAGGCTACAAATTGCGCCCGCCACAAGTCGAAGGTGTGACACCCCACCGCGCGTAGGACATCACCCGCCGGCCCGTGCGCTGGTTCAGAGCGTGAGGATGGTGCAGCCCGTGGTCTTGCGCGCCTCGAGGTCGCGGTGCGCCTGCTGCACGTCGGCCAGGGCGTAGCGCTGGTCGATCGGGATCTTCACCGCGCCGCTTTGCACCACGGCGAACAGGTCGTCGGCCATGGCCTGCGTGCGCTCGCGCGTGGCGATGTGCGTGAACAGCGTCGGGCGTGTCACGTAGAGCGAGCCCTTCGAGGCCAGCAGGCCGAGGTTGACCGGCGGCACCGGGCCCGAGCCGTTGCCGAAGATCGCCAGCAGGCCGAAGGGGCGCAGGCTGTCGACGGAGCCTTCGAAGGTGTCCTTGCCCACCGAGTCGTACACCACCTTCACGCCCTGGCCGCCGGTGATCTCCTTCACGCGCGCCGCGAAGTTCTCGGTGCTGTAGTTGATGGCGTGCGCCGCGCCGTGCGCCAGCGCGAGCCGGCACTTGGCGTCGCTGCCGGCCGTGCCGATGAGCTGCAGGCCGAGCGCCTTGGCCCACTGGCAGGCGATGAGGCCGACACCGCCGGCCGCGGCATGGAACAGCACGAAGTCGCCGGGCTGCAGGCCTTCGGCGGGCAGCGTCTTCTTCAGCAGGTACTGGGCCGTGAGGCCCTTGAGCATCATGGCCGCGCCGGTCTCGAAGGAGATGTCGTCGGGCAGCTTGCACACGCACTTGGCGGGCATCACGCGCAGCTCGCAATACGCGCCGGGCGGCTGGCTCGCGTAGGCGGCGCGGTCGCCCGCCTTCAGGTGCGTCACGCCCTCGCCCACCGCCTCGACGAGGCCCGAGGCTTCCATGCCCAGCTGCAGTGGCATCTGGAACGGGTACAGGCCGGTGCGCTGGTAGGTGTCGATGAAGTTCAGGCCCACGGCCTTGTGGCGGATGCGGATCTCGCCGGGGCCGGGCTCGCCCACCTCGACCTCGACGACCTTCAGTTCCTCGGGACCGCCGTGGCGGTCGATACGGACGGCTTTGCTCAACATCGTTGCTGTCTCCACGCAGGGGAAAAAAAGAATGGGACGGGCATCGTGCCACGTTTGACCATTTCTCGACGGGCCACGGGCACTGCGCGGGCCCGGTAGAGTCGGCGGCCATGTCGTCCGCATCGCACCACCGCCTCACGCCCCTCACCGCCCTTCTGCTCACCGTGCCGCCGCTGCTGTGGGCCGGCAACGCGGTGGTTGGCCGGCTGGTGCGCGCGCTGGTGTCGCCGCTGACGCTGAACTTCGTGCGCTGGGTGATCGCGTTCGTGCTGCTGCTGCCGCTGGCGGCCTGGGTGCTGCGCCGCGACAGCCCGCTGTGGGCGCACTGGCGGCGCTATGCGCTGCTGGGCCTGCTGGGCATCGGCCTGTACAACGCCTTCCAGTACCTGGCGCTGCAGACCTCCACGCCGATCAACGTCACGCTGGTGGGCTCCAGCCTGCCGCTGTGGATGCTGGCCGTGGGCACGCTGTGCTTCGGCGCGCGCGTCAGCCGGCGCGCGCTGGGCGGCGCGCTGCTGTCGATGCTGGGCGTGCTGCTGGTGCTGAGCCGCGGCGAGTGGCAGCAGCTGCTGGCGCTGCGGCTGGTGCCGGGCGACCTCTACATGATCGCGGGCACCATCGCCTGGGCCTTCTACAGCTGGCTGCTGGCGCGCACGCACGAGCCCACCAACGTGCGCAGCGACTGGGCCGCCTTCTTGATGGCGCAATTGGTGTTCGGTGTCGCGTGGTCGGGCGCGCTGGCCGCCGGCGAGTGGACGTTCACGCCCGCCCACCTCGACCTGGGCTGGCCGCTCATTGCGGCGATGCTGTTCATCGGCATCGGCCCCGCCGTGCTGGCCTACCGCTGCTGGGGCACCGGCGTGCAACGCGCGGGCCCGCAGGCAGCGAGCATCTTCATGAACCTCACGCCGCTGTTCGCGGCCGTGCTGTCGGCGGCCTTCCTCGGCGAGGCGCCGTACTGGTACCACGGCGCCGCCTTCGTGCTGATCGTCGGCGGGATCGTGGTGTCGTCGCGGCGCTGAACGCGCGCCGCTGCGTCGGTCAGTACGTTCCGGGGTACGCGCCGCCGTCGGCGAGCACGTTCTGGCCGGTCATGTAGCCGGCCTGCATGCTGCACAGGAACGCGCAGATCGCGCCGAACTCCGCCGGGTTGCCGAAGCGCTTGGCCGGAATGTTCTTCTTGCGCGCTTCCCACACGGTGTCGAAATCCTGGCCCGACTTCTGCGCCGCGCCGGCCATCGTGCCCTTGAGGCGGTCGGTCTCGAAGGAGCCCGGCAGCAGGTTGTTGATGGTCACGCCCTGCGCCGCCACCGACGTGCGCGCCACGCCGGCCACGAAGCCCGTGAGGCCGCTGCGCGCGCCGTTCGACAGGCCCAGGATGTCGATCGGCGACTTCACCGAGCTCGACGTGATGTTCACGATGCGACCGAAGCCGCGCTTGGCCATGCCGTCCACCGTGGCCTTGATGAGCTCGATGGGCGTGAGCATGTTGGCGTCGACCGCCTTGATCCACGCCTCGCGGTCCCAGTTGCGGAAGTCGCCGGGCGGCGGGCCGCCGGCGTTGGTGACGACGATGTCGAAGTCATGGCCCAGCGCGAACACGGCCGCGCGGCCGGCTTCGGTGGTGATGTCGGCCGCCACCTGCTTGACGAACGGACCCGACGGCCCGGCCGCTGCCACCAGCTGCTTGGCCGCCGCATCGAGCGCCTCGGCGCCGCGCGCCACGATCACCACGTTGACGCCCTCGCGCACCAGCGCCTCGGCGCAGCCGTAGCCCAACCCCTTGCTCGCGCCGCACACCAGTGCGGTCCTGCCTGCAATGCCCAGATCCATGTGTTTGCTCCCGTCGATCGGTCGATCGATGTTGCAAGAACGGCTAACGCCCCTTGCGTGTGAAAACGAAGATGCCCGCGATGACGAGCACCGTGCCGGCCGCGATCCATGCGGTGAACGGCTCACCCAGTATGACCACCCCCATGAGGATGGTCGACAGGGGCCCGATCATGCCGGTTTGCGCCGCAATGGCGGGGCCGATGCGCTCGATGGCCATCATCACCATGAGGACAGGCACAGCCGTGCACAGCGTGGCGTTGAGCACCGACAGCCAGATCACCTCGGGCGCCACCGCCATCGCCGCGCTCATCGGCCGCGTCAGCACGAACTGCAGGATGCACAGCACGCAGGCCACGGTGGTCGCCAGCCCCACGAGCCGCAGCGACCCCAGCCGCTTGACGAACTCGCCGCTGTACACGAGGTAGCCCGCATAGCTCACCGCGCTCAGGAACACGAGGAACGCGCCCCACGCGGCCGCGCCGCCGCCCTTGCCGTCGCCGCCGGTCCAGAGTTCGTGGCCGAACACCAGCAGCACGCCGGCATAACTCACGACCATGCCGAAGACCTGCGGGCGCGTCGGGCGGCGCCGGTACAGCAGCCAGCCGAAGAACAGCACCAGCGTGGGGTTGAGGTAAAGAATCAGCCGCTCGAAGCTGGCCGAGATGTAGGCCAGCCCGGCAAAGTCGAGAAAGCTCGCGAGGTAGTAGCCCGAGAAGCCGAGCCAGTCGCGCGTCGTGAGCGCGGGCTTGCCGCGCCCGGCCCACCACGCCATCAGCGCGAACAGCGGCAGCGCGAAGAGCATGCGCAGCATGATGAGCGTGATGGCGTCGACGCCGTAGCGGTACGCCAGCTTGACGATGATGGCCTTGCCGCTGAACGCGATGGCGCCCAGCGTGGCAAGGACGAGGCCGGTGGCGTAGCCCTTGCGGGCGGCCTCGTGTCCGTGCGGGGGAATGCCGACCGATGCGGCTGTCTTGTTCATCCCCCGATCATCCCTTGATCCTCAGTAGCCTGCAGCGAGGCCGTCGCGGCGCGGATCGCTCGCGGCCACGTAGCCTTCGACCGAAGGCTCGCCCGCGCGCCAGATGAACTGGCCGGCGCCGAAGTCCTGGTAGGAGTCGTTGATCACCTCGAGGTGATGGCCCAGGTCGCGCAGCCCTTGCAGCGTGCCGGCATTCATCGCGGCCTCGACGTTGATCTCGAGCCCCGCGTTGAAGCGCCAGCGCGGCGCATCGCAGGCGGCCTGCGGGTTCTGCTTGTAGTCGAGCATGCGCACCAGCGTCTGCATGTGACCCTGCGGCTGCATGTTGCCGCCCATCACGCCGAAGCTCATCACCGGCTGGCCGTCCTTGGTGAGGAAGGCCGGGATGATGGTGTGGAACGGGCGCTTGCCCGGCGCCACCACGTTCGGGCTCTCGGCCTTGAGGCTGAAGCCGTGGCCGCGGTTCTGCAAGCTGATGCCGAACTCGGGTTCCACGCAGCCCGAGCCGAAGCCCATGTAGTTGCTCTGGATGAAGCTCACCATCATGCCGCTCTCGTCCGCGGCCGTGAGGTAGATGGTGCCGCCCTTGACGGGGTTGCCGGCCTTGAAGTCCTGCGCCTTGTTCACGTCGATGAGTCTCGCACGCGAAGCCAGGTAGGCGTCATCGAGCATTTGCGCGGGGGTCACCGTCATCGACGATGGCTCCGACACGTAGCGGTACACGTCGGCGAAGGCCAGCTTCATGGCTTCGATCTGCAGGTGCTGCGACTGCACCGAGTCGACCGGCAGCGAGGCGATGTCGAACTTCTCGAGGATGCCCAGCGCGATCAGCGCCGCGATGCCCTGGCCGTTCGGCGGGATCTCGTGCAACGTGTGGCCGCGGTAGTCGCGCGAAATCGGCTTCACCCACTCGGGCTGGTAGGCCGCCATGTCGGCCACGGTGAGCGCGCCGCCCTGTTCTTGCGAGAACTTGGCGATGGCCTCGGCGATCTCGCCGTTGTAGTAGGCCTCGCCCTTGGTGCGGGCGATGGCCTTGAGCGCGCGGGCCGCCGCGGTGAAGCGGAACAGCTCGCCGACCTCGGGCGCGCGGCCCCAGGGCAGGAAGGCCTGCGCGAAGCCGGGCTGCGATTGCAGGATCGGCGTGGCCGCCGCCCACTTGCCCTGCACCACCGGCGGCACGAGGTAGCCGCGCTCGGCGATGTCGATGGCCGGCGCCATCAGGTCGGCGAACGGCAGCTTGCCGAAACGCTCGCTCATCGCAACCCAGCCGCGCACCGCGCCCGGCACCGTCACCGAGTCGATGCCGCGCATCGGCGGCGTGGCGGCATCGGCGCCGTACTTGGCCTTGAAGTACTCGGGCGTCCAGGCCTTCGGCGCAGGGCCCGAGGCGTTCAGGCCGTGCAGTTCCTTGCCGTCCCACAGGATGCAGAAGGCGTCGCTGCCCAGGCCGTTGCTCACGGGCTCGACCAGCGTCATCACCGCGGCCGTGGCAATGGCCGCATCGACCGCGTTGCCGCCCTGCTGCAGGATGCGCAGGCCGGCCTGCGCGGCCAGCGGGTGCGAGGTCGCGACCACGTTGCGCGCGAAGACCGGGAGGCGGGTCGAGAGGTAGGGGTTGTTGAAGTCGAAGTTCATGTCGGCGTGCTCTCGTTAGTCATTCGTGATCTTGCGATCGACGACGATCTTTTTCCACTTGGCGGCATCAACCGCCACCATCTTTGCGAACTGCTCGGGCGTGCCCGCGTTCGCCGGCTCGATGCCCAGGCGCGCGAGCTTGTCCTTCAGCTCCGGATCGGCCAGCGCCTCGTTGGCGGCCTTGTTCACGCGCGCCACGATGTCGGCCGGCAGCCCCTTCGGGCCGTAGAAGCCGAACCAGGTGGTCGACTCGAAGCCGGGCAGCGTGTCGGCGATGGGCGGCAGCTCGGGCGCGAGCGGGCTGCGCTTGAGCGAGGTCACGCCCAGCGCGCGCAGCCGGCCGTCGCGCACGTGCGGCATGCCGGTGGGCAGCGAGTCGAACAGCACGTCGACCTTGCCGCTGATGAGGTCGGGCACCGCCAACGCCGTGCCGCGGTAGGGAATGTGCGTGACGAACACGCCGGCCTGCGCTTTGAACAGCTCCGCCGTGAGCTGCACGATGGTGCCGTTGCCGCTCGATGCGTAATTGAGCTTGCCGGGGTTCTTCTTGGCGTTGTCGATCCATTCGCGCACCGTCTTGGCGGGCGTGTTGACCGGCACCAGCATGATGCTCGGCGCGTCACCCACGTGGGCGATGGGCGTGAAGTCGCGCACCGTGTCGTAGGGCAGCTTGGGCGTGATGGCCGGGCCGATGGCGTGCGTGCTCGTGGTCGCGAGCAGCAGCGTGTAGCCATCGGGCGGCGCCTTGGCCGCGAGGTCGGAACCGATCGCACCGCCCGCGCCGGGCTTGTTGTCGACCACCAGCGTGGCGCCGAGCTTCTCGCTCATCTTCTGGCCCAGCGTGCGGGCAAAGAGGTCGGTGGCACCGGCCGCCGGGAACGGCACGATCAGGCGGATGGGCCGGTTCGGGTAGTTCTGGGCCAGTGCGGGCACCGCGGCCAGCACCAGCGCAGCCGCGGCAAGCGCGGCGCGGGTGGTTCGTTTCATGGAATTCATTGTGTCCGAGGTGGTGTGTCGGGAGCGCGCCTTGTCCGACGTGGCCGCAGGATTGGACACGCGGGGCATTGAAAAGGGAAATGGATTTATCGGATAGATATATGAATCCGGCGCATCAATGTGGCCACGGCCATTCCCTCGGCCATCACGCGGCGCGCGGCCTTGCGCCCGACCATCAGAAATAGCGATGGGGTCGCATCAGCAAACGGTATTTCCTCCCGGGCGCCCTGCCGTCCGATAGTCGCGCCAGTCCACTCGACACAGAAGTGGCGCACAGGAGACCTCCCCTTGAACTTTCCTTCCTTCGAGGGCGCCGATGCCGGCGCCCTCTGCTTCAGCTCGCGCGTTCTTCGCGTGAAGCGGCACCCGCTCGGCCTGGCCCTGCTGGCGCTGGCCGGCGCGGCCTCGGCGCAGTCCTCGGTGACGCTGTTCGGCGTCATGGATGCGGGCGTCAGCCATTTCGAGACCGTCAGCGAGTACCGCCCGGCGTTCGATCCGCGGCGCCCTGCCGCCGCCCTGCTGGCGGCGGGCGTGCCGCGGGTGACGCAAAGCCAGACCACGCTGTCGCGCGGCGGCTACCGCGGCAGCAGCCTGGGTTTTCGGGGCACGGAAGACCTGGGCGGCGGCCTGGCGGCGAGCTTCTGGCTGGAGTCGAACATCAGCAACGACGACGGCAAGACAGGCCTGGCCTCGTTCGCCAAGCGTTCGACGCTGAGCCTGTCGGGCGGCTTCGGCGAGCTGCGTCTGGGCCGCGACTACACGCCGATCTTTCGCAACGACTCGCTGGCCGACCCCTTCGCCGTGCAGGGCGCGGGCCTGTCGGTGATCGCGCGCGTCAACAGCGCCTCGTCCACGCTCCTGGGCGGCGCACCGGCCGGCGTGGCGGCCGGCGACAACTACGCGCGCGCCAGCAACAGCATCGGCTACTTCCTGCCGTCGGACCTCGGCGGCTTCCACGGGCAGCTCCAGTACGCCTTGCCCGAGAACGTCCGCTACAGCCCGGACGTGACGCCGACGAACGCGCGTGGGCGCTACCTGGGCGGGCGCTTCGGCTATGCCAAGGGGCCGCTCAACGTGGCGCTGGCGTTCGGTGAAGACAACAAGGACCGCCTGCCCTCGGGTTCGGCGGCCAAGCCGCCCGTCGACGCCGGCGGCGAGGACCGGCTGAAGACCCTCAGCCTGAGCGCCACCTACGACTTCGGCCCCGTCAAGCTGCTGGGCGAACTGTCGCAGCTGCGGCACCGGCGCGCGCAGGCACAGCCCTGGATGCAGGATCGCACCGACAAATACAACGGCTACCTGGTGGGCGCCACGGTGCCCGTGGGCCCGGGACTCGTCCGCGCGTCCTTCGGTCGTGTCAGCTACAAGGCCGGCGCCACCGGCCTGCCGGGAGACGTCGCGCAAGGCGCCAGCGCCAGCCAATGGGCGCTGGGCTACGTGCACCACCTGTCCCGCCGCACGGCGCTGTACGCCACGTTCGCGCGCGTTCGCATCCGGGACGGCCAGAACGACAAGGCGATCGGCGCCGTGACGAGCGCCAGCGACGCGCCCTATCCGGGCTACATGACCGCCAGCGGCTGGCGCCCGCGCAGCGCCACGGGCTACGACTTCGGCATCCGCCACATCTTCTGATCTTCATCTTCATGCGCCCCTTCACTCATTCCATGCCGACCCACGCACACCCCTTCGCCCTTCGTTCACTGGCCGCCGCCGCCCTCCTCGCCTTCACACTCGGCGCAGGCGCACAGGCCCAGCCCGCCGTATCACCGCAGGCGTCGGCGATCCCGCCGCTCGTCGATGCGATGTACCCCCGGCTCGACGCCCTCTACAAGGACCTGCACGCCCACCCCGAGCTTGCTTTCAAGGAAACGCGCACCGCCGCCCTGCTCGCCGCCGAGATGCGCGCCATCGGCTTCGAGGTGACCGAGAAGGTCGGCGGCACCGGCGTCGTGGCGCTGTACCGCAACGGCCCCGGGCCGGTCGTGATGGTGCGCACCGACATGGACGGCCTGCCGATGGAAGAGAAGACCGGCCTGCCCTACGCCAGCCAGGCCCGTACCGACTGGGGCGGGCGCGACAGCTTCGTGGCCCACAGCTGCGGCCACGACATCCACATGGCCAGCTGGCTCGGCACCGCGCGCACGCTGGTCGCGCTCAAGGACCAATGGAAAGGCACGCTGATGTTCATCGGCCAGCCCGCCGAAGAAACCGTGTCGGGCGCCAAGGCGATGCTTGCGGACGGCCTGTTCGCGCGCTTTCCCAAGCCCGACGCCGCGTTCGCGCTGCACACGGCGCCCACGCCGCACGGCGCCATCGGCTACGGCATCGGCATCAGCAGTTCCAACTCCGACGCGCTGGAGATCGTCTTCAAGGGACGCGGCGGCCACGGCTCGCGGCCGCACACCACCGTCGACCCGATCGTGATCGCCGCGCGCTTCGTGACCGACGTACAGGCCGTGGTGAGCCGCGAGAAAGACCCGGCCGAATTCGGTGTCGTGACGATCGGCGCCATCCAGGGCGGCACCGCCGGCAACATCATTCCCGACACGGTCACGCTGCGCGGCACCATCCGCTCGTACAAGGCGGAAGTGCGCGACAAGCTGCTGGCCGGCGTGCGCCGCATGGCCATGGCGGCTGCGGCAACGAGCGGCGCGCCCGACCCCGTGGTCAAGCTGGTGCCGGGCGGAGAAGCGCTGGTCAACGACGAAGCGGCCGTGACCCGCGCGGCCGCCGCGCTCAAGCAGGCGCTGGGCGCGGCGCAGGTCGTTCAATCCACAGTGCCCTCGACGGGCAGCGAAGACTTCTCGGCCTTCATCAACGCCGGCGTGCCGTCGATGTACTTCACTGTCGGCGTGCTCGATGCGCGGGACATCGCGGCCTCCGCCCAACCCGGCGGCAAGCCGCTGGCCCGCAACCATTCGCCCTTCTTCGCGCCGGTGCCCGAGCCGTCGATCAAGACCGGCGTGCACGCGATGACCGTGGCGGTGCTCAGCGCGCTGGGCAGATAGGGACGACGGCATCCCCCCAAAGAAAAACGGCGCCCGAGGGCGCCGTTTGTGCGTTCAGAGAAAGCCCGTCGATCAGTCTTCGACGAAGGCCTCTTCGCGCTTGGACTTCACGGCCGGCAGCAGCACGATGATGAGCAGCAGGGCCGCGGCCGCCAGCAGGCTGGCCGAGATCGGACGCGTGACGAACACGCTCCAGTCGCCGCGCGACAGCAGCAGCGAACGGCGCAGGTTCTCTTCCATCATCGGGCCCAGGATGAAGCCCAGCAGCAGCGGCGCAGGCTCGCAACCCAGCTTGAAGAAGGTGTAGCCCACCAGACCGAAGATGCCCACCATCCAGATGTCGAAGGTGTTGTTGTTGGTCGAGTACACACCGATTGCGCAGAACAGCACGATCGCCGGGAACAGGAACTTGTACGGCACCGACAGCAGCTTGATCCACATGCCGATCAGCGGCAGGTTCAGCACGATCAGCATCGCGTTGCCCAGCCACATCGAGGCGATCAGGCCCCAGAACAGCTCGGGGTTGCTGGTCATCACCTGCGGGCCCGGCTGGATGTTGTGGATGGTCATCGCGCCCACCATCAGCGCCATCACGGCGTTGGGCGGAATGCCCAGCGTCAGCAGCGGAATGAAGGAGGTCTGTGCGCCGGCGTTGTTGGCCGACTCGGGTGCTGCCACGCCGCGGATGTTGCCCTTGCCGAAGGGCACTTCGCCCGGCTTCAGCTTGGTCTTCTTCTCGATCGTGTAGGCCGCGAAAGCCGCCAGCAGTGCACCGCCGCCGGGCAGGATGCCCAGGGCAGAACCCAGCGCCGTGCCGCGCAGCACGGCAGGCACCATGCGCTTGAAGTCTTCCTTGGTCGGGAACAGGCCCGAGACCTTGGCGGTGAACACTTCGCGCTCGTCGTCCGGACGCGAGAGGTTGGCAATGATTTCGCCGTAGCCGAACACGCCCATGGCGATGGCCACGAAGCCGATGCCGTCGGTGAGTTCAGGGATGTCGAAGCTGTAGCGTGCGACACCCGAGTTCACGTCGGTACCGACCAGGCCCATCAGCAGGCCCAGCACGATCATCGCGATCGCCTTGAGCAGCGAACCCGAGGCCAGCACCACGGCGCCGATCAGGCCCAGGATCATCAGCGAGAAGTATTCGGCCGGGCCGAACTTGAAGGCCAGCTCGGTCAGCGGCGGTGCGAAGGCGGCAAGAATCAGCGTGCCGACGCAACCCGCGAAGAACGAGCCCAGACCGGCCGCAGCGAGCGCCGGACCTGCACGGCCCTTGCGCGCCATCTGGTAGCCGTCGATCACGGTCACCACCGACGACGATTCGCCCGGCAGGTTCACCAGAATCGCGGTGGTCGAGCCACCGTACTGCGCGCCGTAATAAATACCGGCCAGCATGATCAGCGCCGACACAGGCGGCAGCGCATACGTGGCGGGCAGCAGCATCGCAATCGTCGCGACCGGGCCGATGCCCGGGAGCACGCCGATCAGCGTGCCCAGAATGCAGCCGACCAGGCAGTACAGCAGGTTCGTGAAGGTAAAGGCAACGCCAAAACCCATTGAGAGGTGTTCAAACAGTTCCATGTGAGCAGCTTTCTTCTCTCAACCGATGAAGGTCGGCCAGACCTGGATCTGCAGCTTCAGCGCCCAGATGAATGCAACGTAGCTGCCGATGGCCAGAACGGTGGCCAGGATCAGCACGGTGGGCAGCTTGAACTCGTGGCCCGCGAGGCTGGCGATGATCACGAGCGCGTAGATCGCGATGATCATGCCCATGGCCGGCACGCCGATGCTCGGCAGGCCGCCGAGCAGCACGCCGAAGGCGAGGTTGGCGCCCAGGATGAACACCACTTGCTTCCAGGCCCACTTGCCGATTTTTTCGCCATCGGTCGTTTCAACGGTGAGCCCGCTGAACATGATGCCCAGGCCGATCAGCGCCATCAGGATGCCCAGCATGAGCGGGAAGTAACCCGGACCCATGCGGGCGCCGCTGCCCACACTGTAGGTGGTGGCGCCCCATGCGAACGCCACGCCCACGACGGTGAACATCAGTCCCGAGAAAAAGTCTTTCTGACTTTTGATTTTCACGAACAGTCTCCTCGAACAATTTCGATGCGGGATTGTCGAGTCAGCCTCCGGTCAGGCCGATGTGGATTCCACTAACCAAAGGACTAGGGATAACCCGAAATGACTCATGAGATCCCCTTCAAGAAACACCGCGGAACCGGCTTTGCCGGGCCGCTGGTGTTGCCCCCGGCGAGGGGGTTGGCGTAGCGACACGAAGTGCGCGAAGCCTGGGGGAGGACCTATTCCAGAGGAGGCGTTGCGCTGAGCACTTCCTCGATGGTCGTCACGCCCTCGGCCACGCGCAGCGCGCCGGCCAGGCGCAGCGGCCGCATGCCGTCGATCACGGCCTGGCGTCGCAGGCCCGTGAGGTTGGGCTCCTTGGTGACCTGGTCCTTGAACGGCTCGGTCACGCTCAGCAGTTCGTACAGGCCCATGCGACCCATGTAGCCGGTCATGCGGCAATCGACGCAGCCCACCGGCTTGTAGGCGCGCACGGGGCCGGTGATCTGCCACGGCTTGACGATGGCCTCGAGGCTCTCGCGCGTGACCGCGTCGTCGGGCTGCTTGCAATGCGGGCACAGCGTGCGCACGAGGCGCTGCGCGAGCACGCCCAGCATCACGGCGGTGATGAGGTACGAGGGCACGCCCAGTTCCATCATCCGCGTGATGGCGCTGGGCGCATCGTTGGTGTGCAGCGTGCTGAACACGAGGTGGCCGGTGAGCGCGGCCTGCACCGCCATCTCGGCGGTGGCGAGGTCGCGGATTTCGCCGACCATGATGATGTCCGGGTCCTGCCGCATGAGCGCGCGCAGGCCCTCGGTGAAACCGAAGTCGAGTTGCGGCTGCACCTGCGTCTGGTTGAACGAGGGCTCGATCATTTCGATCGGGTCTTCGACCGTGCTCACGTTGACCTCTTCGGTCGCCACGCGCTTGAGCGTGGAGTACAGCGTGGTGGTTTTGCCCGAGCCCGTGGGCCCGGTCACCAGGATGATGCCGTTGGGCCGCGTGACGAGTTGCTCCCAGCGCTGCGCGTCGTGCTGCGCGAAGCCCAGCGCGTCGAGGTCCTTCACCGCGGTGTCGGGGTCGAAGATGCGCATCACCATCTTCTCGCCGAAGGCGGTCGGCAAGGTCGACAGGCGCATTTCGATTTCGTCGCCGCGCATGTTGCGGGTCTTGATGCGGCCATCGAGCGGGCGGCGCTTCTCGACCACGTCCATGCGGCCCAGCAGCTTGATGCGCGCGACCATCGCGTTCATCACGCCCATGGGCATCTGGTAGGCGGGGTGCAGGATGCCGTCGATGCGAAAGCGGATCACGCCCTGCTCGCGGCGCGGCTCCAAGTGGATGTCGCTGGCGCGCTGGTCGAAGGCGTACTGCCACAGCCAGTCGACCACCTGCACCACGCTCTGGTCGTTGGCGTCGAGCTGCTTCGTGCTCTTGCCCAGCTCGACCAGCTGCTCGAAGCTCGCGCCGCCGGTGTTGCCGCCGGCCTTCTGCGCGGCGCGCACCGACTTGGCGAGCGCAAAGAATTCGGCCGTGTAGCGCTGGATGTCCGACGGGTTGGCCACCACACGGCGCACGGTGCGCTTCGACTGGCGCTCGACCTCGGCGATCCAGTCGGTGAGGAACGGTTCGGCCGTGGCCACCACCACCTCGTTCGGCAGCACCTGCACGGGCAGCACCTTGTGGCGCTCGGCGTAGCCGGCGCTCATGGTGTCGGCCACCTTGCCCACGTCGACCTTGAGCGGATCGATGCGCAGGTAGGCCAGGCCGGACCGGCCGGCGAGCCATTGCGTGAGCGCTTCGAGGTCGAGCGGCTTGCCGTCGGCCTCGCGCGTCATGGCCACATTGGCCAGGCGCACCAGCGGCGCCTGCCGGCTCTCGGCCTGGGCGCAGCGCGCGATGGTGCGCTTGGCCTCCATCGGCGAGATCACGCCGTCGGTGGCGAGCCATTCGATCAGGCGACGCAGGTCGAGCGGACCTTCGTGGCGGACAGCAGCAGCGGCGGCGGCAGGTACAGCGCTCATGAACCGGGAATCAGGTGGTGAGGGAAAGCGTCATCGGCTTGAAGACCCGCAGCCATTTCGGCGCGGGCAGGCCCCAGCGAGTCTGGATGGTTTGGGCGCGCTCGGCAAGCACCTCGCGCTTCGGGCGCGACGCCGTGCGCTGGGCCAGCACCACCGTGTTGCCTTCGCGCGTCGGCTTGAAGGCCCAGACCGCGTCGGCGCCGAAAGCGGCGGCGATTTTCTCGAGGCTGCGCTCGTAGCTCGACGAGCGGCCGAAGAGGTTGACCGTCATGCAGCCGTCTTCGGTGAGTAGCGCGCGGCAGTCGGCATAGAAGGCTTCGCTGTCGAGCACCGGCGCGGCGGCCTCGTGGTCGTACAGGTCGACCTGCAGCGCGTCGACCGTGCCCTGCCATTCGGGCTTGCGGATTTCCTCGGCCGCGTCGGCGATCACCACGCGCAGCTTCAGGTCGTCGGCCGGCAGCTTGAACCAGCCGCGGCAGGCCGACACCACCTGCGGGTTCAGCTCGACCGCGGTGGTGCGCATGCGCAGCGTCTTGCGGCTGAACTTGGTGAGCGTGGCCGCGCCCAGGCCCAGCTGCATCGCGTGGCGGTTGCCCACACCCTTGCTGTCGACGAAGAGCAGCCAGGCCATCATGCGCTGCACGTACTCGAGCTCGATCTCGAAGGGCGCGTCGAGCTTCATCGAACCCTGGACCCATTCGGTGCCCAGGTGCAGGTAGCGGATGTCGCCCCAGTCGGAAAAATTGACTTCGGGCAGGACGAGGGTTTTCTTGGAAGAAGCGGAAGAAGCCATCAGAGAAGGTGGTGGGCAACGAAGACCTCGCGCCAGGCCGCGAGCTTGCGCTCGAAGGACCACGACGCGTTGGCGGGGCTGGTGGAGGGCAGCGAATACACCGGCACCCCGAGGGTGCGCGTGTGGCGTGCGTGCTTGAAGCTCTCGCCGCCGTTGTGGGCGATGGCGGCGAGCTTCGGCAGTTGCAGGCCGGCGATGTCGTTCACGACCGGCGAGCGGATCGCCGCGTCGAGGCTGCCCTCGCGCTCGCAGGCGCCGTACACGTCCCACACGCCGAGGCCGCGATCGAGCAGCCAGTCGCAGCGCGCGCAGTAGCTGTCTGCGCCCGTCGGAAGCAGGGGGTCGGGCCAGAGGGCTTGCAAGATCTTCCAGAACTGATTTTGGGGATGCGCATAGTACTGCTGCCGCTCGAGCGACTTGACGCCCGGGAAGCTGCCGAGGATGAGCACACGTGTGTTCGGCGAGACGATGGGCGCAAGGCCGGTCAGCACCATGCCGGCGGTGGCGGCGACGGTCGGGGACGGGATGGCGGTCGGTTTCATGGGCGGTATCTTGGCATTGCCACGTGGTGTGCCTGAACGCCCATGAAAAAACCCGCCGAAGCGGGTTCTTTCGTCAAGCACGGGCCGAAGCCCGGTGCATGGAAGTTACGGCTTCTTGGCCGCTTCGTTCTCGGCCGTGCCCGGCACCTTCTCGCCGATCGCCTTGCCGGCGCTGCGCATGCCGTCGGCCGTCTTGTGGCCGGCCGTTTCCACGGCGTCGCCGGTCTTCACGGCCGCCTTCTTGGTGGCGGTGGTGGCCTTCTTGGTGGTGTTCTTGGTTGCGTTCCAGGCCTTCTTGGTGCCGCGCTCGGTGGCGTTGGCTGCCTTCTTGGTGCCGCTCTTGGTGGCATCCCAGGCCTTCTCGGCGCCGCTCTCGGTCGCGTTCACGGCCTTCTTGGTCGTGCTCTTGGTGGCGTCCCAGGCCTTCTCGGTGCCGCGTGCGGTCGCATCGACGGCGTCCTTGCCGGCTTCCTTCACCTTCTCGGTGGTCGTGGGCTCGGCCGCGGTGGTCTGCGCGATGGCCGACACACCGATGGAGGCCAGCGCCAGTGCGAGCGCGACGGGCAGGGTACGAACAAAAGATGTGGTCATGAAAGACTCCTTTTTTGAGTGAAGTGCGGAGTGACGACAGTGCCACTGGACAACCAACGTCACTTCGAACTTCAAGGATGACAGCAAAAAGGGCCCGATGACCTGCGCTGGCGCAACTCGGGGCCTTGGCCTACGCGGCGGGCGGACGCCCCTCCGACACGGCCAGCAGACTTTGGAGCTTCGGCAGGGCTGCCACCGCATTGCGCGTGGTGTTTTCGGCCAGCGACGCGATGTCGATGCCCCGCAGCTGCGCGACCACTTCGGCGATGCGCGGCAGCTCGCCGGGCTCGTTGCGGCCCTGCGCCTGGCCCGCGTCGCGCTGGGCCTGCGTGCGGTACAGCCAGTGCGGCTGGATGTCGGGCGCGTCGGTTTCCATCACCAGCGCGTCCATCGGCAAGGTGGCCGCGAGCCGGCGCAGCTGCAGCGCGCGCTCGAAGGTCACGGCCCCGCCGAAGCCCAGCTTCAGGCCGATCTCGATGCAGGCCTGCGCCTGCTGCTCGCTGCCGTTGAACGCGTGGGCGATGCCCTGCCACGGCCGCCCGCCCGCGGTCTGGCGCAGGTGCTTGAGCACCTTGTCGACCGAGCGCCGCACATGGATGAGCACCGGCAGCCCGTGCTTGCGCGCCAGTTGCAACTGAGTGTGAAAGAAGCGTTCCTGTCTATCGGCGTCCAGGCCTTCGACGAAGTAGTCGAGCCCGATCTCGCCGACCGCCACCAGGCGCGGATCGTCGCGCCGCGCATGCAGTTCGGCATCGAGCGTCTGCAGGTCGTCGTCGCTCGCCTGCCCCGTGCACAGCGGGTGGATGCCCAGCGCGTAGGCGTCGCCCTGCGCGTGCGCCAGCGCGCGCACGGTGGCGAAGTTGAAGGCCGCCACCGCCGGAATGACGCACAGCACCACGCCCTGCGCCGCCGCACGGGCGCGGATGACGGGCATCTCGGCACCGAATTCGGGCGCATCAAGGTGACAGTGGGTATCGACAAACGCAGCCATCGCGCGATGATGCCCGAAGGGATGCACAGGCGCGGAAAGCGTGCTACTGTGAACTCCTTCACGCGTCCTTTTTTGCCGGAGGTGCTCCGATGCGCAGGCCCGCTTTCTACAGCCGCTCGCCCCGCACGCTGCCGCCGGCCGCAGCACCGGCGGCCGGGTCGCCGGCGGATGCCGCGGCTGTGGCGGAGGCCGACGCCGTGCAAGCCCCACCCCCTCGCGCACGCTGGCAGCCGGGCCGCCGCGCCTTCGCCCTGCTCACCGTCAGCTGCATCGCCATCGCCGCCGGCGGCGCCTTCTGGGCACCGCGCCAGGGCGCCAAGGCGCTCACACAGAAAGACATCGACGCCGCCGTGCTGCGCACGCTGCAGACCGCCACCCTGCCCTCGCCCGCGGCCAAGGCCGCCGACATCGTGCGGCCCTCGGTGGTGCGCGTGGTCGGCTACGGCCCCGAGAAGGCCACGCCCGAAGCCAAGACCCAGAAGCGCGGCCGCAACATGGCCAAGGGCAAGCCGCCCGAGGCGCCCGCCGACGGCGGCACGCCGGGCGAGGTCGAGCGCGGCGTGGGCACGGGCGTGGTGATCGTCGACAAGGGCGTGATCCTCACCAACCTGCACGTGGTCGCCGGCGCCGAGAAGATCAAGGTCACTTTCGCCGACGGCCTGGAGGCCATCGCCGTCATCACCGGCGTGCAGCCCGAGAACGACCTGGCCGTGCTGCAGGCGCAGAAGATCCCCGACGACCTGATCCCCGCCGTGATGCGCTCCACCGCCGACCTGCGCTCCGGCGACCAGGTGGCGGCCGTGGGCTTTCCGTTCGGCATCGGTCCCTCGGTGTCGGCCGGCGTGGTGTCGGGCCTGAAGCGCTCCTTCCGTTCGCCCGAGGGCAAGCAGGAGCTGGGTAACCTGATCCAGTTCGACGCCGCCGCCAACCCCGGCAATTCGGGCGGCCCGCTCATCAACATGGACGGCGAGGTGCTGGGCATCGTCACCGCCATCCTCAACCCGACGCAGCAGCGCACCTTCATCGGCATCGGCTTCGCGGTGCCGATCGAGAACGCCGCCTCGGCGGCCGGCTCGCCGCCTTTCTGATTTCTTCGAAAGCCCTTCGCATGAGCACAGAAAACCCGACCTCGTCGACCTTTGCAACAGCCCCCGCCACCGCCGAGCTGATGGAGCAGATCCTCTACGAGGTGAAGCGCGTGGTCGTGGGGCAGGACCGCTTTCTCGAGCGCGTGATGGTCGCGATGCTCGCGGGCGGCCACCTGCTGGTCGAAGGCGTGCCGGGGCTGGCCAAGACGCTCACCATCAAGACGCTGGCCGACACCGTGCGCGGCCAGTTCAAGCGCATCCAGTTCACGCCCGACCTGGTGCCGGCCGACCTCGTGGGCACGCGCATCTACAACCAGAAGACGGGCGAGTTCAGCACCTCGCTGGGGCCGGTGTTCGCCAACCTGCTGCTGGCCGACGAAATCAACCGCGCGCCGGCCAAGGTGCAAAGCGCGCTGCTCGAAGTGATGCAGGAGCGCCAGGTCACCATCGCCGGCGAAACGCACAAGGTGCCGCGCCCCTTTCTCGTGATGGCCACGCAGAACCCCATCGAGACCGAGGGCACCTACCCGCTGCCCGAGGCGCAGGTCGACCGTTTCATGATGAAGGTGATGGTCGACTACCCGAGCGACGAGGAAGAGTTCGTGATCGTGCAGCGCGTGATCGGCCCGGTGGTCACGGCCACGCCGGTCGCCACCACCGAACAGCTGGCCGAACTGCAGGCCGAGGCGCGGCGCGTGTACGTCGACCCCTCGCTGATCCAGTACGCCGTCAAGCTCGTGTCGGCCACGCGCACGCCCGAGAAGCACGGGCTGAAGGACCTGCGCCGCTTCATCACTTTCGGCGCCAGCCCGCGCGCCAGCATCAGCCTGACCGAAGGCGCGCGCGCCCTGGCGCTGCTGCGCGGTCGCAGCTACGCGCTGCCCGAAGACATGAGCGCGCTGGTGCCCGATGTGCTGCGCCACCGCGTGACGCTGTCCTACGAAGGCCTGTCCGAAGGGCTCACGCCCGACGGGCTGATCGAGAAGATCATGAAGGCCGTCCCTGCTCCTCCGAAGCCCCTGGAACATGAAAAGCTGGTGGCGTAAGGCCCCCGAGGCCGCGAACGACGACCGGCTCGCGATCGAAGCCGGCGGGGCCGAACGCGCGCTGCGCCGGCTCGAATGGACCGTGATCCGCCGCCTCGACGGCCTGCTGCAGGGCGACTACCGCACGCTCATGCGCGGCACCGGCCTGGACCTGGCCGACCTGCGCGAGTACCAGCACCACGACGACGTGCGCCACATCGACTGGAACGTCACCGCGCGGCTGCAGACGCCGCACGTGCGCGTGTTCACCGAAGACCGCGAGATGGCCGCGTGGTTCGTGCTCGACCTGAGCCGCTCGGTCGATTTCGGCTCGGGCCTGAAGGCCAAGCGCGAGATCTCGGCCGGCTTCGTCGGCGTGCTCGCGCGGCTGCTCACGCGGCACGGCAACCGGGTCGGCGCGCTGGTCTACGGCCGCGACCTCGAGGCCGTGATCCCGCCGCGCACCGGCCGCCGCCATGTGCTGCACCTGCTGCACGCGATGGAAAAGCGCGCGAACCAGGCCGAGGCCGCGCCCGCCCAGAAGGGCATGACGCGCCTGGCCGACCTGCTGACCTCCGCCGCCGCGCTCATGCCGCGCCGCTCCACCGTGTTCGTGGTGTCCGACTTTCTCAGCGAGCCCGGCTGGGAGCGCCCGCTGGGCCAGCTGGTGCAGCGGCACGAAGTGATTGCCGTGCGCCTGTTCGATCCGCTCGAGCTCGAGCTGCCCGACCTCGGCCTGGTGCCGCTGCGCGACGCCGAGACCGGCGAGCAGCTGTGGGTCGACACCCATGACGCGGGGTTCCGCAAACGCTTCGCGCGGCTGGCCGCCGAACGCGAGACCACCCTGCGCGAGTCGCTGGCCCGGGCCGGCGTCGACGCCCTCGAACTCTCGACCAACGACGATCTGGTCGAAGCCATCGTGCGATTCGCGGACCTGCGCAAGCGCCGGGTCCGCGGTGTTGCAGCGGGTGGCGGGAAGGCGGTGGTGGCGGCATGACATTCCTCTGGCCTCAATTCCTCTGGCTGCTGGCGGCCTTGCCGCTGCTGGTGCTCCTGTATGTCTGGCTGATCCGCCGCAAGAAGAAGATGGCGGTGCGCTACGCCAGCCTGTCGATCGTGCGCGAGGCCATGGGCCCGGGCCAGAGCCTGCGGCGCCACATCCCGCCGCTGCTGTTCCTGGTGGCCATGGCCGCGATGCTCGTGGCGGCGGCGCGGCCGATGGCGGTGGTGGTGCTGCCGTCGAACCAGCAGACCATCATCCTGGCGATGGACGTGTCGGGCAGCATGCGCGCGGCCGACGTGCAGCCCAACCGGCTGGTGGCGGCGCAGGAGGCGGCCAAGAGCTTCATCAAGGACCTGCCGCGCCACGTGAAGGTGGGCATCGTCGCCTTCGCGGGCAGCGCGCAGGTGGCGCAGCTGCCCACCACCAACCACGACGACCTCGTGACGGCCATCGACAGCTTCCAGCTGCAGCGCGCCACGGCCACGGGCAACGCCATCGTGGTGTCGCTGGCCACGCTGTTCCCCGACGCGGGCATCGACATCTCGCAGTTCAGCGCGCCCAGCCGCCAGCGCGGCATCCCGATCGACCAGAACGAGAAGCAGCTCAAGGAGTTCACGCCCGTGGCGCCCGGCTCGTTCACCTCCGCCGCGATCATCATGCTGACCGACGGCCAGCGCACCACCGGCGTCGACCCGCTGGACGCCGCCAAGGCCGCGGCCGACCGCGGCGTGCGCATCTACACGGTGGGCGTGGGCACGGTCGACGGCGAGACCATCGGCTTCGAAGGCTGGTCGATGCGCGTGCGGCTGGACGAAGAAACGCTCAAGGCCATCGCGAACAAGACCAGCGCCGAATACTTCTACGCCGGCACCGCGAGCGACCTGAAGAAGGTCTACGAAACGCTGAGCTCCAAGCTCACCGTGGAGAAGAAAGAGACCGAAATCTCGGCGCTGTTCGCGCTGGGCGCGGCGGTGCTCACGCTGCTGTCGGCGGGGCTGTCGCTGCTCTGGTTCAACCGGATTCTTTAGCGCTCTGCGAGGGTGGAGCGGGTGGCAGCTTCACCGCCCCCACCCCGCCCAGGAACAGGTCGGCCACGATCGGCGCGATGGCCGCGTGGTCGAGCCGGCCGCCGGGCTTCATCCAGGTGAACATCCAGTTGATCATGCCGAACAGCAGCATGGTCAGCGGCTTGGCGAGCTCGTCACTCGGCGCGCCGGGGCGCAGCGCCGACACGGCGCGCGCAAAGCCGGCGACCACGGCGCGCTCCTGGTCGAGCACGCGCTCGCGGTCCTCGTCCTCGAGAAAGCGCACGTCGTCGGTCAGCACGCGGTGCGCGTCCTGTGCGCCGGCGTACTCCTCGACGATGCGGTAAATGAAGCGGCGCAGGCGCTCTTCGTCGGTTGAGGGCTGGGCCTCTTCCTCGGCCACCAGCGCCGCCAGCTTCGAGACGTGCGTCTCGGCGATGCTGATGAGCAGGCTGCTCTTGTCCTTGTAGTAGTGGTAGAGCGTGGCCTTCGAGAGGTTGCAGGCCTCGGCGACCTGGTTCATCGAGGTCGCGGGGTAGCCGCGGCGGGCGAACAGCTGGGCGGCCTGCGCGAGGATCAGTTCGCGCTGGTCGTCGTAGGTGGCGGATCTTCCACGCGGCATCGGGTCTTCTTCCTGGGTTGTCTGTCGGTTGCTGGCGTGCAGCAGGCTCGATCTTGCATGAAGCCGCAGGGCTAGCCGCGGCGGGTGGCGATCAGGGATTTCACGTCGGTGGCGGGCAGGCGCGGCCGGTCTTTTTCCACCTCGGCGAGCGGCGCCACCTCGTGCAGGCTGGCCAGGCTGCGCACCGTCAGCGCCTGGTAGGTCTGCGTGCCCTCGAGCTTCCAGGCGATCTCTTCGTCGCTGAGTTCGCGCCGCACCTTGGCCGGGATGCCCGCCGCGAGCGAGCGTGCGGGCACCTTCATGCCGGCGGGCACGAAGGCGCAGGCCGCGACGATGGCTTTCTCGCCCACCTCGGCCTCGTCCATCACCACCGCGTTCATGCCCACCAGCGCGTCGCGGCGCACGATGCAGCTGTGCAGGATCGCGCCGTGGCCGATGTGGCCGTTGACCTCCACCACCGTGTCGTTGTCGGGAAAGCCGTGGATGCAGCAGTGGTCCTGCACGTTCGAGCCCTCCTGCAACACGATGCGGCCGAAGTCGCCGCGCAGGCTGGCGCAGGGGCCGACGTAGCAGTGCGGGCCGACGATCACGTCGCCGATCAGCACGGCCGTGGGATGCACGTAGGCGCTCGGGTCGACGACAGGGATCACGCCGTCGATGGAATAGCTGGGCATTCGGTCTCCTTGTTTTTTGCAGGCCTCAGGGTTTGCCCTGAATGCACCCCGCTTGTGCCGGAATCGAGGTCGATCCTAAAATCAACCGAACGGTCGGTCAATAGTGTTTACGCACCGAGCCGTCCCCACAAAGGATGAAAGAGACACGCATGACTGAGCCTTTGGTACTCATCAGCGACAGCGGCGCCGTCCGCACGCTGAGCCTGAACCGCCCCGCGGCACTCAACAGCTTCACGACCGGGCTGCATGCCGAGTTGCTGGCTGCGCTCGAAGCCGCGGCCGCCGACAGCAGCGTGCGCTGCGTGGTGCTCACCGGTGCCGGCCGCGCCTTCTGCGCGGGGCAGGACCTGGCCGACCCGTCGGTCGCGCCCGACCCCACGCCGGGCGCCGCACCCAAGGACCTGGGCCACGTCATCTCTGCTTATTACGGCCCGCTGGTCGCGCGCCTGCGCTCGATGCCGGTGCCGGTGGTTGCCGCCGTCAACGGCGTGGCGGCAGGCGCGGGCGCCAACCTCGCGCTGTGCTGCGACCTCGTGGTGGCGGGCCGCTCGGCCAGCTTCATCCAGGCCTTCACCAAGATCGGCCTCGTGCCCGACACCGGCGGCACCTGGCTGCTGCCGCGCCTCGTGGGCCCCGCGCGCGCGCTGGGCATCGCGATGCTGGGCGACAAGCTCCCGGCCGAAGACGCCGCGCGCATCGGCCTCATCTGGCAGTGCGTGGACGACGCGGCCCTGGCCGACACCGCCGCCGCGCTGGCGGCGCGCCTGGCCGGCATGCCCACGCGCGCACTCGTGGCCACCCGCGAAGCGATGGCCGCCGCGCAAAACCTCGACCTGGGCGCGGCACTTGCCGAAGAAGCGCGCATCCAACGCGAGATGGGCAATGCCGACGACTACCGCGAAGGTGTCGAGGCTTTCCGCGCCAAGCGCGCCCCGGTGTTCAAGGACCGCTGAGATGACCGACGCTTCCTCCCGCACCCCGCAACAGACCGCCGAGTTCGTGCGCGACGGCATGTTCGCGAACGACAACGCCAGCAAGGGCCTGGGCATGCGCATCGTGGAGGTCGGCCCCGGCCAGGCCACGCTCGAGATGCGCGTGCGCCCCGACATGCTCAACGGCCACGCCATCTGCCACGGCGGCTTCATGGCCACGCTGGCCGACTCCACCTTCGCCTTCGCCTGCAACTCGTACAACGAGCTGACCGTGGCCTCGGGCTTCGCCATCGACTTCCTCGCGCCGGCGCGCGAGGGCGACGTGCTCACCGCGCGCTGCTTCGAAGTCTCCAAGGCCGGGCGCACCGGCGTGTACGACACCGAAATCACCAACCAGCGCGGCGAGCGCATCGCGATGTTCCGCGGTCGCTCCTACACCGCCAAGGGCCGGCCGGCCGTCCCGGCCGCTTGAGGAGACACCCCACCATGACCGTGAAACGCCCCGCCCCCGGCGACCTCGAGCCGATCGAAACCGCCAGCCGCGACGAGATCGCCGCCCTGCAGCTCACGCGCCTGCGCGCCACGCTGCGCAACGCCTACGACAACGTGCCGCACTACCGCCAGGCCTTCGATGCCAAGGGCGTGCACCCCGACGACCTGAAGTCGCTGGCCGACCTGTCGAAATTCCCGTTCACGGTGAAGACCGACCTGCGCGACAACTACCCCTTCGGCATGTTCGCCGTGCCGCGCACGCAGGTCGCGCGCATCCACGCGTCGTCGGGCACCACCGGCAAGCCGACCGTGGTGGGCTACACGAAGAACGACATCGACACCTGGGCCGACCTCGTTGCGCGCTCGATCCGCGCGGCGGGCGGACGACCGGGCGACATGATCCACGTGGCCTACGGCTACGGCCTCTTCACCGGCGGCCTGGGCGCGCACTACGGCGCCGAACGCGCCGGCTGCACCGTCATCCCGATGTCGGGCGGCCAGACCGAGAAGCAGGTGCAGCTCATCCAGGACTTCAAGCCCGACATCATCATGGTCACGCCCAGCTACATGCAGGTGATCATCGAGCAGTTCGAGCGCCAGGGCCTCGATGCCAAAGACAGCTCGCTCAAGGTCGGCATCTTCGGCGCCGAGCCGTGGACCGAAGCCATGCGCCGCGACATCGAGACGCGCGCCGGCATCGACGCCGTCGACATCTACGGCCTCTCCGAAGTGATGGGCCCGGGCGTGGCCAGCGAATGCGTCGAGAGCAAGGACGGCCCGGTGATCTGGGAAGACCATTTCTACCCCGAGATCATCGACCCCGAGACCGGCGAGCTGAAGGCCGACGGCGAAGAAGGCGAACTGGTCTTCACCTCGCTGAGCAAGGAAGCGATGCCGATCGTGCGCTACCGCACGCGCGACCTCACGCGCCTGTTGCCGCCCACCTCGCGCGCGTTCCGCCGCATGGGCAAGATCGTCGGGCGCAGCGACGACATGATGATCATCCGCGGCGTGAACGTCTTCCCCACGCAGGTGGAAGAGATCGTGCTCGCGCACAGCGCCCTCACCGGCCTGTACCAGGTGCGCGTGAGCCGCGAAGGCCTGCTCGACCAGGTCGAGGTGCACTGCGAACTCACGCCGCACGAAGCCGCCGCGGCCGACCGCAACGCCATCTCCGAGTGGGTGCAGCACCGCGTGAAGACGCTCATCGGCATCTCCACCCGCGTGGTCGTGCACGGCCCCGACGAAATGGAACGCACGCAGACCGGCAAGGCCCGGCGCGTCGTCGACACGCGCCCGCGCTGAGCGCCCGCGCCCCACACACCGCACCGAAAGGACACGCACATGTACACCCAGGCCATGGACACGATGGGCAAGGACGCAGGCGACGGCAAGCAGAAGGCCGTGCGCTCCGCCGACGAGCTGCGTCTCGAGGAACGCTTCGACGCGCGCATCGACGCGGGCGACTTCATCGAGGCGAAAGACTGGATGCCCGAGCACTACCGCAAGACGCTGGTGCGCCAGATCAGCCAGCACGCGCACTCCGAAATCGTCGGCATGCTGCCCGAGGGCAACTGGATCAGCCGCGCGCCCACGCTCAAGCGCAAGGCCATCCTGCTGGCCAAGGTGCAGGACGAAGGCGGCCACGGCCTGTACCTGTACGCCGCCGCCGAAACGCTGGGCACCTCGCGCGACCAGATGTTCGACGCGCTGCACACGGGCAAGGCCAAGTACAGCTCGATCTTCAACTACCCCACGCTCAGCTGGGCCGACATGGGCACCATCGGCTGGCTGGTCGACGGCGCGGCCATCATGAACCAGGTGCCGATCTGCCGCTGCTCGTACGCACCGTATGCGCGCGCCATGATCCGCATCTGCCGCGAAGAGAGCTTTCACCAGCGCCAGGGCTACGAGTCGCTGCTGACCATGATGACCCACGGCACCGACGCGCAAAAGGCCATGGTGCAGGACGCAGTCAACCGCTGGTGGTGGCCCTCGATCATGATGTTCGGCCCGCCGGACGACCAGTCGCCCAACTCGGCGCAGTCGATGCGCTGGGGCATCAAGCGCTTCAGCAACGACGAGCTGCGCCAGAAGTTCATCGACGCCACCGTCGAGCAGGCCGCGATCCTCGGCGTGACGCTGCCCGACCCCGACCTCAAGTGGAACGAAGAACGCCAGGCGCACGACTTCGGTGTCATCGACTGGAGCGAGTTCTGGCGCGTGATCGCCGGCGACGGCCCCTGCAACCGCGAACGCCTGCAGGCCCGCGTGGACGCCTGGGACGACGGCGCCTGGGTGCGCGAAGCCGCGATGGCCCACGCCAACAAACAACCGATGAAGGAAGCAGCATGAGCACCGAAGTGAAGCAAGAGTGGCCCCTGTGGGAAGTGTTCGTGCGCAGCAAGGCCGGCCTGGACCACAAGCACTGCGGCAGCCTGCACGCGGCCGACCCGAAGATGGCGATCCAGATGGCGCGCGACGTCTACACGCGCCGCCAGGAAGGCAGCAGCATCTGGGTGGTGCGCTCCGACCAGATCGTGGCCAGCGACCCGGGCGACAAGGACATGTTCTTCGACCCGGCCGAAGACAAGGTGTACCGCCACCCCACCTTCTACGCACTGCCCAAGTCCGTGGACCACATGTGAGCCAGGAACGGCACGCCATGCAAGCCTCGATCGAACTGAACCGCACGCCCGCCGTGCACTACCTGCTGCGCATCGGCGACACCTGCCTGGTGCTCGCGCAGCGCCTGGGCGAATGGTGCGGCCACGCACCGGTGCTCGAAGAAGACATCGCGATGGCCAACATCGCGCTCGACCTCGTCGGCCAGGCCCGCGCGGTGCTCACGCACGCCGGCCAGCTCGAAGGCGCCGGCCGCGCGCATGACGAAGACCAGCTCGCCTACCTGCGCGACGAGCGCGACTACTTCAACCTCACGCTGGTCGAGCTGCCGCGCGGCGACTTCGCCTTTGCCGTGCTGCGCAACACCATGGTCGCCACGCTGCTCAAGCTGCTGTGGCAACGCCTGGCCGCATCAAGCGACGCCGAGGTGGCCGCCATCGCCGGCAAGGCGCTGAAGGAAGCGCGCTACCACCAGCAGCACTCGGCCGACTGGGTCGTGCGCCTGGGCGACGGCACCGACGAATCGCGCCGCCGCACCGAGAAGGCGCTCAAGCAGCTGTGGCTCTACGTGCCCGAGCTGTTCGACAGCGACGACGTCGACGCGCAGGCCAGCGCCAGCGGCCTCGGCCCGGCCTGGAGCGAACTGCGCGAACCGTGGCTGGCCGAGATGCAGCAGGTGCTCGACGCGGCCGGCCTCGCCATGCCGAAGGAAGCCGCCTTCCGCAGCACCGGCAAGCACGGCGTGCACAGCGAGCACATGGGCTACATCCTGGCCGAGATGCAGCACCTGCAGCGCAGCTTCCCCGGAGGCGTGTGGTGATGAGCGCCGCGCCGGGCCGCCCCAAGCAAGCTCGCTCCCGCCTGGCGGGACAGGCCGCAGGCCGAAGGGTGCAGCAATGAACGCACTGGCGTCGCGTGTCGATGCGGCGTGGGCCGTGCTGCACACCGTGCCCGACCCCGAGGTGCCGGCCGTGTCGGTCTGCGACCTGGGCATCGTGCGCGAGGTGATCGAACACGACGACGGCCTGGAGATCGTGCTCACGCCGACCTACTCCGGCTGCCCCGCGACCGAAGCCATCGAGCACGACGTGCTGGCCGCCATCCAGAACGCCGGCCTGGGCCGTGCGCGCGCCACGCTGCGCCGCGCACCCGCCTGGACCAGCGACTGGATCAGCGACGAAGGCCGCGACAAGCTCAAGGCCTACGGCATCGCGCCGCCCGCGCACCTCACGCCCGAGCAGGCCTCCAACACCGCCGTGCCGATCAAGCTGTTCGGCCGCATGGCCGGCGAGCGCATCGCCTGCCCGCGCTGCGCGAGCGAGCGCACCGAGCGGCTGTCGGCCTTCGGCTCCACGGCGTGCAAGGCCCTGTACCGCTGCATGGCCTGCCGCGAACCTTTCGAACATTTCAAGCCTATCTGAGGCACGCCCACGATGAGCACCCTCTTCCATCCCCTGCGCGTGAAGGCCATCGAGCCCGACACGCACGAGGCCGTCATCGTCTCGTTCGAGGTGCCACCCGCGCTGCGCGAAGTCTTCGGCTTCACGCAGGGCCAGTACCTCACGCTGCGCCATGACATCGACGGCCAGGACCTGCGCCGTTCCTATTCGATCTGCGCCGGCCTCGACGACGGCGAGCTGCGCGTCGGCGTGCGCAAGGTGCGCGGCGGCGTGTTCTCCAACTGGATCAACGCCCACCTGCAACCCGGCGACAGCCTGCAGGTGATGGCGCCGCAAGGCCGCTTCTTCGTGCCCATCGAGCCCGAGGCCGCGCGCCACCACGTGGGCATCGCCGGCGGCAGCGGCATCACGCCGATCCTGTCGATCATGAAGACCGTGCTGGCGCGCGAGCCCAAGAGCCGCTTCACGCTGATCTACGGCAACCGCCAGCTGCAGTCCACGATGTTCAAGGAAGAGATCGAGGACCTGAAGAACCGCTACATGACGCGCCTCGTGCTGCAGCACGTGTTCTCCGACGAGCACACCGATTCGCCGCTGGGCTTCGGCGTGATGAACCGCGAGAAGATCGGCGAGTTCCTGGCCTCGGTCGTGCCCGCCGCGCAGATCGACCACGTGTACGTGTGCGGCCCGTTCCAGATGAACGACGAGGCCGAGGCCGCGCTGCTCGCCGCGGGCGTGCCCGAGGACCGCATCCACATCGAGCGCTTCGGCGTCGCGCTGCCCTCGGCCAGCCAGGTCGGCGCGGTGGTGCACGAGGCGCAGCCGGGCGACGCCAAGCAAGCGCGCGTGACCATCGTGCGCGACGGCCTGCAGCGCGAGATCACCTACACCGAGGGCCAGCCCAGCATCCTCGATGCGGCGTCGGCGGCCGGGCTCGAGGTGCCGTTCTCGTGCACCTCGGGCGTGTGCGGCACCTGCCGCGCGAAGTGCGTGGACGGGGAAGTCCGCATGGAAAGAAACTTCGCACTCGACAAGAATGAGGTGGCCGCGGGATTCGTGCTGACCTGCCAGGCCCACCCCCTGACCGAACGCGTCACGCTGTCCTTCGACGAGCGTTGAACGCACGGCTTTTTCCTCGGCCCTTCCCCTTTCAACCCGGAGACAAACCAACCATGAAATTCTTCAAGCCCCTGCTGATCGCCGCCCTGTGCGCCACGGCCCTCTCGGCCTGGGCCGACGTCAACGTCGGCGTGACCATCTCGGCCACCGGGCCGGCGGCGTCGCTCGGCATTCCCGAGAAGAACACCATCGCGCTGATGCCCAAGACGATCGGCGGGCAGAAGATCAACTACATCGTGCTGGACGATGCCTCCGACACCACGGCCGCCGTGAACAACACGCGCAAGCTGATCGCCGAGAACAAGGTCGACGTGATCCTGGGCTCGACCACCACGCCGGCCTCGCTCGCGATGATCGACGTGGCCAGCGAGGCGCAGACGCCGATGATCTCGGTGGCCGCCTCGGCCCGCATCATCGAGCCGATGGACGCCAAGAAGAAGTGGGTCTTCAAGACGCCGCAGAACGACATCATGATGTCGCTGGCCATCGCCGAGCACATGGCCGCCAACGGCGTGAAGACGGTCGGCTTCATCGGTTTCTCCGACGCGTACGGCGAAGGCTGGGCGCAGGAATTCGCCAAAGCCGCCGACCTGAAGAAGATCAAGATCGTGGCCAACGAACGCTATGCGCGCTCCGACACCTCGGTCACCGGCCAGGCGCTGAAGCTCATGTCGGCCAAGCCCGACGCGGTGCTGGTCGCCGGCTCCGGTACGCCGGCCGCGCTGCCGCAGAAGACGCTCAAGGAGCGCGGCTACACCGGCAAGATGTACCAGACGCACGGCGTGGCCAACGCCGACTTCCTGCGCGTGGGCGGCAAGGACGTGGACGGCACCTTCCTGCCGGCCGGCCCCGTGCTCGTGGCCGACCAGCTGCCCGCCAGCAACCCGGTGAAGAAGTCTGCGCTCGCCTACGTCGCTGCCTATGAGGCTGCCTACGGCAAGGGCACGGTCTCGACCTTCGGCGCGCACGCCTGGGACGCGGGCTTGTTGATGAGTTCGGCCGTGCCGGTCGCGCTGAAGAAGGCCCAGCCGGGCACGCCCGAGTTCCGTGCCGCCCTGCGCGATGCGCTCGAGCAGACCAAGGACGTGTCGGGCGCGCACGGCGTGTTCAACATGACGGCAGCCGATCACCTGGGCCTGGACCAGCGCGCGCGCGTGATGGTGAAGATCGAAAACGGCGCCTGGAAATTCCAGCCCTGAAGCACTGAACTCGCCCCCAGGCTTCGCGCACTTCGTGTCGCTTCTCCAACCCCCTACTGGGGGCAACACCTGAGGCCCGGCAAAGCCGGTTCCTCGGTGTTCCTGATCTGAATCACGGGCGACGCCCGAAGGTTGTTTTATGGACTTGCAGATTGCCCTGTTGCTGGGGCAGGACGGCATCGTGAACGGCGCGGTCTACGGACTGATGGCGCTCGCGCTGGTGCTGGTGTTTTCGGTCACGCGCGTGATCTTCATCCCGCAGGGCGAGTTCGTCGCCTTCGGCGCGCTCTCGATGGCGGCGCTGCAGGGCGGGCGCACGCCGGCCACGCTGTGGCTGCTGGTGGCGCTGGGCGTCATGGCGCTCGTCGTGGAGGTGTGGCGCTGGAAGCGCGGCGCGACCATCGACTGGCGCTCGGCCTTCACCTGGTGCGTCGCCTTCCCGACGATCGCCGCGGTGCTGGTGCTGGGCCTCAAGCCCACGTCGATGACCATGCAGGCGGTGACCACGCTGGTGCTGATCGCGCCGCTGGGCCCGCTGCTCTATCGCCTGGCCTATCGCCCGCTGGCCGATGCCACGGTGCTGATGCTGCTGATCGTCTCGGTCGCGCTGCACGGCGTGCTGGTCGGCCTGGGCCTGTTCTTCTTCGGTGCCGAAGGCTCGCGCACCACGCCGTTCTCGGACGTGCGCTTCGACATCGGCGGCATCCCCGTGAGCGGCCAGTCGCTCGTGGTGGTGGGCGTCACGCTGCTGCTGGTGATCGCCATGTTCTGGTTCTTCGGCCGCTCCATGGTCGGCAAGGCGCTGCGCGCCACCGCCATCAACCGCGTGGGCGCGCGGCTCTCGGGCATTCCCACCGAGCTGTCGGGCGACCTGAGCTTTGCGCTCGCGGCGCTCATCGGCGCGGTGTCGGGCCTGCTGATCGCACCGATCACCACGGTCTACTACGACACCGGTTTTCTCATCGGCCTGAAGGGCTTCGTGGCCGCCATCGTGGGCGGGCTCGCGAGCTACCCGCTGGCGCTCGCAGGCGCGCTGCTGGTCGGCCTGCTCGAGGCCTTCTCTTCGTTCTGGGCCAGCGCCTACAAGGAAGTGCTGGTGTTCACGTTGATCATTCCGGTGCTGTGGTGGCGTTCGCTGCGCAGCCACCACGTGGAGGACGAGGAATGAGCGCGCCGTCGACTTCATCTTCGCCCGCCACCGCCGTGCACGCGGGCCGTCCGCTGGTCACGCCGCGCACGCTCACGCTGGTGTGCATCGTGGCGCTCGCGCTGGCCTGGGGCTGGCTGCCCGACTTCACGGTCGCGGTGCTGAGCAACATCGGCCTGTATGCGCTGGTGGCCGCCGGGCTGGTCATGCTGACCGGCGTGGGCGGCATGACCTCCTTCGGCCAGGCCGCGTTCGTCGGCATGGGCGCGTATGCCACCGCGTGGATCTGCACCTCGCCCACGGCCGCGGGCTGGCTCGGCGGCATCGCCGGTTCGGCGCTGGTGCCGTGGCTCGGCCTGCTGCTCGGGCTGGTGCTGACCTTCGCGCTGGCCTGGGCGCTCGGCGCGGTCACGCTCAAGCTGTCGGGCCACTACCTGCCGCTGTGCACCATCGCCTGGGGCCTGAGCCTGTACTTCCTGCTCGGCAACATGGAGTTCCTGGGCGGCCAGACCGGCATCACGGGCGTGCCGCCGCTGGTGGTCGCAGGCGTCTCGCTGGCCTCGCCGCGCGCGCTCGGCGTGGTGATCTGGGCCGTGCTGCTGCTGGCGCTGTGGGCGCTGCACAACCTGCTCGACTCGCGCGAAGGCCGCGCCATCCGCGCGCTCAAGGGCGGCCGGCTCATGGCCGAGTCGATGGGCGTCGATACGGCGCGCCACCGCATCAAGCTGTTCGTGCTGGCCGCGCTGCTGGCGGCGGTGTCGGGCTGGCTCTACGCGCACATGCAGCGCTTCGTGAACCCGACGCCCTTCAACCTCAACATCGGCATCGAGATGCTGTTCATGGCGGTGGTCGGCGGCGCGGGCCACCTGTGGGGCGCGGTGCTCGGCGCCACGCTGATCACGCTGCTGAAGGAGAAGCTGCAGGACATCCTGCCCGCGCTGCTGGGCACCAGCGGCAACTTCGAGGTGGTGGTGTTCGGCCTGCTGATGCTGTTCGTGCTGCAGCGCTTTGCCGACGGCCTGTGGCCCACGCTGGCGCGGCTCGTGAGCCGCTGGGTGCGGCCCGTGGCCAAGGCACCCGCCGCCAACGCAGCCGCACCGGCGGCGCAGCTCGCGCAGCGCGTGCTGCCGGCGGCGGGCACGCTGCTGCTGCAGGCCGATGCGGTCAGCAAGCGCTTCGGCGGCCTCATCGCCAACAACGACATCTCGATGACGCTGAAGGCCGGCGAAATCCACGCGCTGATCGGACCGAACGGCGCGGGCAAGAGCACCTTCTTCAACATGATCTCGGGCGTGGACGACCCCAGTTCGGGCCAAGTGCGGCTCGAAGGCGACGCCATGTCGGGCCGCCCCTCGCGCGCCTTCGCGGCGCGCGGCCTGGGACGCACCTTCCAGCACGTGCGCCTGCTGGGCCAACGCAGCGTGGTCGAGAACGTGGCGCTCGGTGCGCACCTGCGCGCGAAACGCGGCTGGCTCGCAGCCATGCTGCGGTTGGACCGCGCCGAAGAGGCCGCGCTGATGGCCGAAGCCCGCAAGCAGATCGAGCGCTGCGGCCTGGGCGCGCACGCCGACACACCGGCCGCCTCGCTCTCGCTGGGGCAGCAGCGCGTGGTCGAGATCGCACGCGCGCTCGCCGGCCAGCCCTCGGTGCTGCTGCTGGACGAACCCGCCGCCGGCCTGCGCCATCTTGAAAAGCGCGCGCTCTCCGAGCTGCTGGGCCAGCTGCGCGCCGAAGGCCTGGGCATCCTCGTGGTGGAGCACGACATGGAGTTCGTGATGAACCTCGCCGACCGCATCACCGTGCTCGAGTTCGGCACCGTGATCGCCACCGGCACGCCGGCCGAAGTGCAGGCCAACCCGCGCGTGCTCGAGGCCTACCTGGGCGGCGCCGACGACGAACTGCTGGAAGACGCCCGATGAGCCACCCGATCCTTCAACTGGAAGACTTCTGCGTCGCTTACCGCACCGTCGAGGCGGTGCACAGCGTGCGCCTGCACGTGAACGAAGGTGAGATCGTCACCGTGATCGGCCCCAACGGCGCCGGCAAGACCACGCTGCTGTGCGCGGCCATGGGCCTGCTGCAGTCGACCGGCAAGCTGTCGCTCGACGGCGAGCGCATCGCGCGCCCCGGCGTCGAGACCATGGTGGCGCGCGGCGTGGCGCTGGTGCCCGAGCGGCGCGAGCTCTTCGGCGAGATGTCGGTCGAAGACAACCTGCTGCTCGGCGGCTTCTACCAGTGGCGCAAGGGCCAGCGCGACCAGCGCGCGCGCATGGACGAGATCTTCGAGATCTTTCCGCGCCTGAAGGAGCGCCGTCCGCAGATGGCCTCCACGCTCTCGGGCGGCGAGCGCCAGATGCTGGCCATCGGCCGCGCGCTCATGGCGCGCCCGCGCCTGCTGATGCTCGACGAGCCCTCGCTGGGCCTGGCCCCGCTGGTGGTGCGCGAGGTGCTGCGCGTGGTGTCGCAGCTGCGCAAGCACGGCGTGTCGGTGCTGCTGGTGGAACAGAACGCCCGCGCCGCGCTGCAGGTGGCCGACCGCGCCTACGTGCTCGAAATGGGCGCCGTGGCGCTCGAAGGCAATGCCGGCGATCTGCTGCACGACCAGCGAATCATCGATACCTACCTGGGCATCGGCAACAAGAAATGACCCCCGCGCAGCGCGCGCACCGCGCCGCTGCGCCTTCCCTCTTCAAAGGACACGCGCCATGACCACCCTTCAAAGCTACATCGCCGGCCGCTGGATCGGCCAGGAAGCCGCCCAATCGCTGCGCAGCGCCGTCAACGGCCAGGCCGTGGCGAGCACGCACGCCGAGGCCATCGACTTCGCCGAGGCGCTGGCGCATGCGCGCCGCGTCGGCATTCCCGCGCTCATGAAGCTCGACTTCCAGCAGCGCGCCGAGCGCCTGAAGGCGCTGGCCAAGTACCTGGCCGCGAACAAGGAAGCGCTGTATGCCGTGTCGGCCCACACCGGCGCCACGCGCGCCGACGGCTGGATCGACATCGAGGGCGGCGCCGGCACGCTGAGCGCCTACGCCAGCATCGGCACCAACGAGCTGCCCTCGGGCAACCTCGTGCACGAAGGCCCGGCCTTCCCGCTGGGCAAGAAGGGCGGTTTCGCGGGCACGCACATCCTGGTGCCGCGCGGCGGCGTGGCGGTGCACATCAACGCCTTCAACTTCCCGGTGTGGGGCCTGCTCGAAAAATTCGCGCCCAGCTTCCTGGCGGGCATGCCCTGCATCGGCAAGCCGGCCACGGCCACCAGCTACCTCACCGAGGCGCTGATGAAGCTCATCGTGCAGTCGGGCATCCTGCCCGAGGGCAGCCTGCAGCTCGTGATCGGCAGCACGGGCGACCTGCTCGACCGCCTCGAAGGCCCCGACGTCGTCACCTTCACCGGCTCGGCCGACACGGCCGCCAAGCTGCGCGTGAACGCGAACCTGGTGCGCCAGTCGATCCCGTTCAACGCCGAAGCCGACTCGCTGAACTGCGCGATCCTCGCGCCCGACGTGACGCCCGACGACGAGGAGTTCGACCTCTTCGTGAAGGAAGTGGCGCGCGAAATGACCATCAAGGCCGGCCAGAAGTGCACCGCCATCCGCCGCGCGATCGTGCCGCGTCAGCACCTCGACGCCGTGGCCGAGAAGCTGCGCGCACGACTGGCCAAGACCGTCATCGGCGACCCGTCGCGCGAAGACGTGCGCATGGGCGCCCTCGCCTCGCGCGACCAGCAGGCCGACGTGGCCGAGCGCGTCGCCACGCTGCTGCAGGGCGCGGAGCTGGTGTACGGCGAACGCGACGGCTTCGCGCCGGTGGGCGACGGCGTGAGCGAAGGCGCGTTCTTCGCGCCCACGCTGCTCTTGAGCCGCAAGCCGCTCGAACACGATGCGGCGCACGACGTCGAGGCCTTCGGCCCCGTCAGCACGCTCATGCCCTACGACGGCATCGACGAAGCGCTGGCGCTGGCCGCGCGCGGCAAGGGCAGCCTCGTGGGCACGCTGGTCACGCGCGACCCGGCCATTGCGGCCAAGGCCATCCCGGTGGCTGCCGCCTGGCACGGCCGCCTGCTGGTGCTCGACCGCGAGGCCGCCGCCGAATCGACCGGCCACGGATCGCCGCTGCCGCCGCTGAAGCACGGCGGCCCGGGCCGCGCGGGCGGCGGCGAAGAGCTCGGCGGCCTGCGCGCCGTGAAGCACTACCTGCAGCGCGCCGCGCTGCAGGGCTCGCCCACCATGCTCGCGGCCGTGACCGGCGAGCACGTGCGCGGCGCCGCGCTGCGCGAGAGCGAGGTGCATCCCTTCCGCCGCTACTTCGAGGAGCTGCGCATCGGCGACTCGCTGCTCACGCACCGCCGCACGGTGGGCGAGGCCGACATCGTCGCCTTCGGCGGCATCTCGGGCGACTACTTCTACATGCACTTCGACGAAGAGGCGGCCAAGGCCTCGCCCTTCGGCAAGCGCATCGCGCACGGCTACTTCGTGCTGTCGGCGGCCGCGGGCCTGTTCGTGTCGCCCTCGCCCGGCCCGGTGCTGGCCAACTACGGCCTGGACACGCTGCGCTTCGTCAAGCCCGTGGGCATCGGCGACACCATCCAGGCGCGCCTGACCTGCAAGCGCAAGATCGACCGCAACAAGAAGGACGCGAGCGGCCAGGGCCAGGGCGTGGTGGCCTGGGACGTGGAGGTGACCAACCAGCTGGGCGAACTGGTCGCGAGCTACGATATCCTGACGCTCGTCTCCAAGAAACCCACCACCCAAAGCTCCACCTGATGTTCGATCTCACAGGAAAAGTCGCGCTCGTCACCGGCGGCAACGGCGGCATCGGCCTCGGCATGGCGCAGGGCCTCGCCAAAGCCGGCGCCCGCGTCATCATCGCGGCACGCAATGCGCAGAAGTCGGCCGCCGCGGTCGAATCGCTGAAGGCATTGGGCAGCGACAGCTTCGCGCTCGCGCTCGACGTGACCGACGAAGCCTCGGTGCAGAAGGCCTTCGACGAGGTCGCCGCGCGCTGCGGCCGGCTCGACATCCTCGTCAACAACGCCGGCACCACGGTGCGCAAGCCCGTCGACCAGCTCGCGCTGGCCGAGTGGCACCAGGTGATGGACACCAACCTCACCAGCGCCTTCCTGTGCAGCCGCGCCGCGCACCCGCACCTCAAGAAGGCAGGCGGCGGCAAGATCATCAACATCGGCTCGATGATGTCGATCTTCGGCGCGCCCTACGCGCCGGCCTACGCCGCGAGCAAGGCCGGCATCGTGCAGCTCACCAAGTCGACCGCGCTCTCGTGGGCGGCCGACCAGATCCAGGTCAACGCCATCCTGCCGGGCTGGTTCGAGACCGAGCTGACCGACGGTGCGCGCACCCAGATCCCGGGCCTGTACGAACGCGTGAAGACGCGCGCCGCCGCCGGCCGCTGGGGTCAGCCCTCGGACATCGCAGGCACCGCCGTGTTCCTGGCCAGCGCCGCCTCCGACTACGTGACCGGCACCGCCATCCCGGTCGACGGCGGGTTTTCGATCTCCGGCTGAGTCTTGCGGGCCGTGTAAATTCGGCCGCCATGCTCCTCTGGTTCCAGCTTTTCCTTTTCGTCGCCGGCACGGCCGCGCTGCTGTACGTGTCGCGCGGGCCGCTGAGCCAGCCCGGCTCGCACGGCTTCTACCGCTTCTTCGCGTGGGAATGCATGCTGGTGCTGATCGTGCTGAACCTGCCGGTGTGGCATGTCGATCCGCTCTCGTTCACGCAGCTGCTTTCGTGCGTGCTGCTGGCGCTGTCGATCTGGCTGCCGATCCACGCGGTGCGGCTGCTCAAGGCGCAGGGCAAGCCGAGCGAGGCGCGCAACGACGACCCGGCCCTGTACGGTTTTGAAAAGACCTCGGCGCTCGTGACCACCGGCGCCTTCCGCTACATCCGCCACCCGATGTACACGGCGCTGATGCTGCTGGCCTGGGGCGCCTTCCTCAAGCAGTTCACCTGGCTCACGCTGGCGCTGGTGCTGCTGGCCACGCTGTTTCTCTTCCTGACGGCGCTGCGCGACGAAAAGGAATGCCTCGCGCATTTCGGCGACGACTACCGCGACTACATGCGCGGCACGCGGCGCTTCATTCCGTTCCTGCTGTGAGCGTGACGCCGGCCCGGTAGCGCCGGCCTGCCCTGCCCCTTCCGCGCACCGCCCGCTACCTTGCGGGACGCTGACCTGCACGATCAGGTTCTGTTCATGCGGGGCTCCTAGCATTCGCGCATGTTGCTCGCACGCATCCGCCGTCTCGCTCATGCCCATCGCCGGGCATGGTGGTTCGCGGCCCTGCTGCTGAGCCTGCTGCAGCCCTTCATCGCGGTGCATTTCAACTGCGACGGGCTCGAGGACGAACCGATGCTGCGGCTGCGCGGCGTCGGCGAGACGACGCAGTTCGAAGCGGACGACCGCGCGGACCACCCGTTCGACCGCGAGACCACGGTGTTCGCCCAGGGCCCCGCGGGCATTCATCTGCCCGACACATTGAACATGGGGCTGGACACGCTGCTGGCCCTGTTGCTGGCGCTGCTGCCGCTGGCCGTGGTGCTGATGCGGCATGCCGGCCCTGCCGGGCGCACGGTGCCCGAGCCCGTGCCGCGGCATGCCGGCGCGCCGCCGCCGTCCTCCCCCTGGCGGCGCCTGCCTCCCCCCGCCGCCCCACCTTTCGCGACCTGAGAAGCGGCGCCTCGCGCGCCGAGCGGCTGTGCTGCGCCCTGCGCGCGGCCGGCGCACCCTCGTCTTTGTCGAAAGGTCCGACCATGTCCGCTTTCTCTTCGTGCACGCATCGCCCTGCGTCCAACGTTGCCCGTGTGCCGAGCGAGGTGCCACCATGCACGCGCTGAACCTCGCCCTGCTGCAATGGCTCGCCGCCGGCGCGCAGCCCACGCCATGGGTGCTGATGTGCGCCCGCACGCTGGCGCTCGGCGGCAGCTGGCTGTGCGCCGCCGTCGCGCTTGCGATGCTGTGGCGCCGGCCCGACGAGCGCGCCTACCTGGTCGCGGTCGGGCTGCTGGCCGGGCTGGCCTCGATGCTGTCGCACGCCGTCGCGCTGCGGCTGAACGTGCCGCGCCCCTTCGCGCAGGGGCTGGTGCCGGCCTACATCACGCACGCGGTCAACGGCTCGCTGCCGAGCACGCACGCCAGCGTGATGTTCACGGTCGCGCTGGCCTTCCTGGCGCGCACCGGCCTGCGCGCCATCGGCGTGCCGCTGTTCCTGCTGGCTGCCGCGACGGGCTGGGGCCGGGTCTACGCCGGGGTTCATTTCCCGTTCGACATCGCGGCCGGCCTGCTGCTGGCCGCCGCGCTCGTCGGTGCGCTGGGCACCGCGCAGTGGCTGGCCCACCGCGCGGCCGCGCGCGCCGCCACCCGTGCCACGGCTTCCGCCTGGAGACCCTCATGACCACCGCCTCGACCCTGCGCCCGGACACCGACGCCACGGCCACGGCCGCCCCCTCGCCGCGGACCGTCGACCCCGACACGCCGCCGCCCGGCGCGCACAGCCTCTCGTGCGTGATTCCCTGCTTCAACGAGGGCGCCAACCTGCGCCACCTGCTGCCGCTGCTCGAAGACGTGCTGTGGGCCACGCGGATGCACTGGGAAATCATCGTGGTCGACGACGGCAGCACCGACGACACCGCCGCCGTGGCCGAGGCCTGGTGCGACCTGTCGGGCTTTCGCTGCATCTCGCTGTCGCGCAACTTCGGCAAGGAGGCCGCGCTCACCGCGGGCCTGGCCGCCGCCGGCGGCGATGCGGTGGTGCTGCTCGACGGCGACCTGCAGCACGCGCCCGAGCTCATCCACGACATGCTCGCGCAGTGGCGCGCCGGCGCCGAGGTGGTCTACGCGGTGCGCGCGGCGCGCCACGACGAGAGCCGCTTCAAGCAGCTCGGCAGCCGGCTGTTCTACCGGCTCATGAACGACTCGGACCGCTTCTCGGTGCCCAAGGACGCGGGCGACTTCCGCCTGATGGACCGCAAGGTGGTCGACGCGCTGAAGAGCCTGCCCGAGCGCAGCCGATTCATGAAGGGCCTGTACGCCTGGGTCGGGTTCCGCGCCGTGGCGCTGCCCTACACGCCGGCCCCGCGTGCGCAGGGCGCCAGCAGCTTCAACGCGCGGCGGCTCGTGAGCCTGGCGATCGACGGGCTCACCGCCTTCACCACCTGGCCGCTGCGCATGGTGAGCGTGGTCGGCCTGCTGTTCGCGGTGCCGGCGCTGTCGTACGGCATCTTCGTGGCCATCGACCACCTGCTGTTCGGCAACGCCGTCTCCGGCTGGACCACCATCGTGGTGAGCCTGATGTTCTTCATCGGCATCCAGATGATCTCGACCGGCATCGTCGGCGAGTACATCGCGCGCATCTACGAGGAGGCCAAGGGCCGGCCGCTGTACGTGGTGCGCCAGGAGCGCGGAACCGGCCTCGGGGCCGGGCAGCCATGACGCGGCCCACCACCACCACCACCACCACCACCACCACCACCACCACCACCACCACCCCGCACACCTGGTGGACCGCGCCGCAGCCGCTGTGGCTCATCGCGGGCATCTTCGCCTGGCTGCTCATCACGGCCTGGGCCCGGCCGCTGATGGCGCCCGACGAAGGCCGCTACGTCGGCATCGCGCTGGGCATGCTGCACTCCGGCGACTGGCTGGTGCCGCGGCTGGACGGCCTGCCCTTCTTCCACAAGCCGCCGCTGTTCTACTGGATCGGCGCCGCCGCGATGGCGGTGGCCGGGCCGGTGGAATGGGCCGCGCGGTTGCCGTCCGTGCTGGGCGCGGGCATCGCGGCCTCGGCGCTGTTCCTGTTCCTGCGCCGCTGGTCGACGGTGCGGCTGGCGCTGCTGTCCACCGTGGTGCTCGTCACCACGCCCTTCTTCTTCCTGGGCGCGCAGTTCGCCAACCTGGACATGCTGGTGGCCGGCTGCATCTCGGGCACCGTGCTGTTCGGCGCTGGCGCCGTGCTGGCGCGCGAGCGCGAGGAACCGTGGCGCGGCCTGCTGGCGGGCGCCTACCTGCTGGCGGCGGCGGGGCTGCTGGCCAAGGGGCTCATCGGCCTGCTGCTGCCCACGCTGGTGCTGCTGGCCTGGTGCGCGGTGACGCGCAAGGCCGTCGTGCTGCGCCTGGCCGTGTGGCTGCCGGGCTGGGCGATCCTGCTCGCGGTGGCCGGCCCGTGGTTCGTCGCGATGCAGATGAAGTACCCCGGGTTCTTCGACTACTTCGTGATCACCCAGCACTTCCGGCGCTTCGCGTCCTCGGGCTTCAACAACGAGCATGGCGTGTGGTTCTACCTGCCGGTGCTGGCGGCCCTCACGCTGCCGTGGTTCGCCTGGGCCCTGGTGCCGCGCGGCCACGACGCGGCGGCGCCGCGCCCGCGCTTCTCGGAGATCGACTGGCTCATGTGGATCTGGCTCGTGGTCATCGTGGGCTTCTTCTCGCTGCCGCGCTCCAAGCTGGTCGGCTACGTGCTGCCGGCCTTGCCGCCGCTGGCCTGCCTGATCGCGCAGCGCGTGCTCGCGGGCCGCGTGCCCGACACGCTGCTGCCCAAGGTCCGCGCGACGGCCCTGGCGTCGGCCCTCGTGTGCATTGCCTGCGTGGCCGGCCTGGCGCTCTACGCACGGCCGCCGGGCACGCGGCTGCGGCTGCCCGAGGGCCAGGCCGTGGCGGCCGGCGACCAGGTGCTGATGCTCGACAGCTACCTCTACGAGATCCCGTTCTACTGGAAGCTGCGCACGCCGGTGCGGATCGCGGACGACTGGAAAGCCGCCGCCACCGACACGCGCGACAACTGGCGCAAGGAGATCGCGGACGCGGCCCGCTTCGACCCCGCGCGCGCCGCTGACCTGCTGGTCGAGCGCACGCAGCTGGCCGCCGCCCTGTGCACGCCGCGCACCACCTGGCTGGTGGGCCCGAGCAACGCGCAACTCGCCCATCCGTGGCTCGCGCAGGCCCGGCTCGTCGCCTTCACCCCGGCCGTCGCGGCCTGGCGCTTCGCGGGCAGCGCAACGGGCGATGCGCGGTGCCTCGACCTCCCGCCGGCGGCCCCGGCCAGCGCCAATGACTGACGACATGCACACCCCCACCGCCTCGTCCCGCAGCCTGTGCATCTGCGCCGACGACTTCGGCCTGAGCGCCGGCGTGAACACGGCCGTCATCGACCTGGTCGAGCGCGGCATCGTCTGCGCCACCAGCGGCATGGTGCGCCGCCGCGCCTGGCTGGCCGGCGCACGGGCGCTGCGGCGCCTGGACGCTGGCACCTTCGACGCCGGCCTGCACCTGGACCTCACGCGGCCCGAAGTCTCCGGCGGCCCCGAGCCGGCCCTCACCGGCTTGGTGGCGCGCACCTGGACGCGGACCGCCTTCGCCCCGGGGCTGCGCGCCGACATCCGCGACCAGTTCAGCCGCTTCGAGGACGCGATGGGCCGCGCCCCCGCCTTCGTCGACGGGCACCGCCACGTGCACCAGCTGCCGATGGTGCGCGAGCTGCTGGTGGAAGAGATCGTGCGGCGCTACGGCGCGTCGCCGCCCTGGCTGCGCCACACGGCGCCGGGCCCGGGCCGGGGCGCCGAGCGGCTGAAGGCCGGCCTCATCCATGCGCTGGGCGCCGCGGGCCTGTCGGCGCTGGCCCACCGCCACGGCATTCCCACCAGCCGCCGCCTGCTCGGCGTGTACGACTTCGAGGGCGACATGCAGGACCACCAGCAGCGCCTCACCGCGTGGATCGCGGCGAGCGAGACGGGCGACGTGCTCATGTGCCACCCCTCCGCCGGCCTGACGCCGGGCGACCCGATCGGCCCTGCGCGGCTGCGCGAGTACGCGGTGCTGCGCGACCTGGTGTTTCCGGTGCGGGATGCCGACGGTGCCGGCGAGGTGGTGCTGGCGCCGCTGTCGCACTGGCTCGGCGCGCTCCCGCTCGAGGTGCCGCACCAGGCCGCAGCGTGAGCGGCTACGGCTTGTCTGCCGTCGTCCCGGTGCCCTCGCCGCGCGCGCCCCACCAGCTGGCGAGGACCAGCCCGCCCTTGCGCACCAGCAGCACCGCCATGACCACGAGCACGGCCCGCGACGCCACGTAGCCCGCGATACCGAGCAGCGTGGACGGCAGCGGCTTGGCCGCCCAGAAGATGACCCAGGTCGCCAGACCGGCCATCGCCAGCCCGCCGACGACCAGCATCACGCCACCCACCATCCACGTGAGGATCGCCAGCCGCGCGGCCAGGCCGGTCAGGCGGTCGGCGCCGGGCCAGCCGCGCCAGGTCCACAACGCCGCCAGGCCCAGCGAGCCCATCATGGCCACCAGCAGGCCCATGAGGCTGTAGCCGACGACGGTGATGATCTGGTTCAGGTCCGGCATGCAGGCTACGGTGTCAACCGCGGCAGCGTCTTCGCATCGACCGCCTCGCCGTCGACGATGAAGTGCCCGCCCGCCACGTGGTGCAGCGTGCGCAGTTCGTCGTGGCCCTCGAAATGCCAGCGGCCTTCCGAGAACACGCGCGCATCGGCCTGCGCCGCGATCACCTCGCCCAGGAACAGGTCGTAGCGCTGCTGGATCGGCGGCTCGGGCAGCAGCCGGCATTCGAGCCAGGCCGCGCAGCCTTCGAGCAGCGGCGTGCCGGTGGCGTCGCCCGCGAAGGTCGAGAGGCCGTAGGCGGCGAACTTGTCGCTGCCGTCGCGCTCGGCGATCTCGCGGCCCGAGCTGTTGCCCAGGGCCTCGGTCAGGTCGAGCTGCGCGCGCGTGGGCACCTGCAGTGCAAAGGTGCCCGCGCCTTCGAGCAGCACGCGCGTCCAGGTGCTCTTGTCGAGCACCACGGCCACCTTGGGCGGATCGAAGTCCAGCGGCATGGCCCAGGCCGCGGCCATGATGTTGCGCCGGCCGTCGTGCGCAGCGCTCACGAGGACGGTCGGGCCGTGGTTCAGGAGACGGTAGGCCTTGTTCAGCGGAACCGGCCGGCGGTGAGAGGCGTTCATGCGCGTGGGGCCCGCGACAGCGAGCCCGGAGGATGGCGGCCCGCCAGCCTACCAGCAGGCGCCTGGCGGCTCAAACGCGCGGTTGTTGCCCGTCACGCCGCGTAGGCGTCGCACAGGGCGAGGTACTCGTCGCCCGAAATCTCCAGTGCGGTCGCGCGGCGCAGCACGCGGGCCTTCGGCTTGGGCAGGTCGGTCTTGATCTGGATCTGCTTGCCGATGGGAATGCCCATGTAGTCCTGGTTGACCCAGGTGTTCTCGACGATGTTGTGCCACGGCAGCAGCAAGCCGTTCTCGAAGGTCAGGCCCTGGCGGCCGATGACGAAGGCAGGCGTTGCGATGTTGGCCAGCGTACGGATGCACTTGACGGCCAGCCACGCGGCCAGCAGGCCGAAGCCCGCCGCGATGAGGATGCCGATGTTCTTGTCCTGCGCGCGGATGCACAGCACGGCGAGCACGACCGCGACCACCACCCAGAGCGTGGCACCGGCGATCAGCCGCGTGCGGGAGTAGAAGACGGGGCGGTCCTGGCGGGTTTTTTCCTGTTGGCTGGCGGAGCTGTAGATTTCCATTTTGGAGTCGCTGTACTTTGGAGATTGAAGAAAGAAAAAGAAGAAGGCTCAGGCCGACGGCAGGCGCTGCATGAGGCACACCATCAGCACCGGTTCGTTGTCGATCTTCGAGCGATCGATCTTGCGGGTCTTGCCGTTGGCGACGATGAGCAGGTGCTCATCGACGTCCATCGCTTCGGCATCGGACTGCGTGCGGATCGTGTCGATGCTCGACCACGCGATGAGCTGGCCCTTGTGCACCAGCCCTTCCGCATTGAGCGCCAGCGCGCCGAAGGGCACAGTGTCGCCCGCATGCAGGCGCCGCTCCACGTCGTGGCGCAGCACCTCGCCGACGGCCTCTTCCACTTCGGCGACGAGCGCATACGGGTCGTCCCACAGGTCGAGCCGCAGGCGCAGCGTGCGGCCGTCGCGGGTGGTGAGCAGCAGGTGGTTGCGGTTGTGGCGATGGCGCAGCCGCGTCACATCGGCGAAGGCGACGGTCTGCGTGCCCAGCTGCAGGCCGTGCGCGGTCAGCGTCAGCACCTGCGGGGTGCGCAGCCACGCGAAGAAGTCGCTGCCCTTCCAGCAGATCAGGTAGATCGCGGCCGGGATCGCCAGCACCAGCACGAAGAAGGCGCCCTTGTAGCGCACGAAGTCCGGCGTGATGAGGTACGGAAGGATGTAGATCTTGGCCGGCACCAACACCATGGCGCAGAAGACATAGATCGCGGCCAGGCCGGCCAGCACACAGTAGAACGCGTAGCGCGGAAAGATGCGGTCGTGACGAAGGGGCATGTGAAGCAAGTACCCAATGCGTCGACAACGGGCGTGGTGGCGTGGAGCTGAATTGCGCGCACGACCATACCAGCGGGAAGCGTCGCTCCCGAGGCTTCGCATGCGTTAGGGCATCTTTTTTTTGAGCCGAGAACGCCTGCCGCGAAACCAGTTAACCGAGAAGATTTAAGTTTGACGCCAGCTTCGACACAAGCGCTGCTTAAGCATTCATGGCAACTCTGCAAGCAGCGCACGGCGTGCCGTACGTGCACCGTGGCCCGTGAACGGAACGCATGCTGTACAGACGCCTCGTGCGGGTTGAAACTTCGCGCCCTCGCACCACTGGAGCCCCGCCCTTGAATCCTTCTTCGCAAGCCAGCCGCACCGCCCTCGCCACCGCGCTCATGCGCGCCATCCATGCGCGCAGCGCGCCTGCGCCGCTGCTGGACGACCCGTGGGGCGAGCGCCTGGTGCCCGACAGCGTTCGCGTCGCGTTCCTGGAACGCGCGCTGGCACGGCGCGACGCCACCTCGACGGACTCACCCGACACAGCGCTCGACGACGCGATGCGCGCCAACGCCGCCTACCCCGACGTGATCCTGCGTTCGCGCTACACAGAAGACGCGTTGAAGGACGCGGTCGCGCGCGGCGTCGCCCAGTACGTGCTGATCGGCGCCGGCTTCGACAGCTTCGTGTGCCGCATCCCCGAGTGGGCGCAGGGCCTGGACATCTACGAGGTCGACCACCCGGCCACGCAGCCGCTGAAGCGCCAGCGCCTCGCGGCCTGCGGCGTGGCACCGTCCGCATCGGTGCATTTCGTCGAAGCGGACCTGTCGGCCGAGAGCCTCGGCGCGGCGCTCGCGCGTTCGCCCTTCAACGCCGCGCAACCGACCTTCTTCTCATGGCTCGGCGTGACGGTGTACCTGACGCGCGAGGCCAACCTTGCCGCGCTGCGCGACATCGCCACCTGCGCGGCGCCCGGCAGCGAACTGGTCTTCACCTACATCGACGAGGCCACGTTGCACGCAGGCCCCTCCGGCACCGAGGCCTTCCAGAAGCTGCGCAGCGACGTGGCCTCGGTCGGCGAAGAGTTCCTGTCGGGCTTCGATCCGAAGACGCTGGCGGCGCTGCTGCGCGGCACCGGGCTCGATCTACTCGAAGACATCGACGGCCACGCAGCACTGGCGCGCTACGACCCGACCGGGCGCAACGGCCTGCAGCCGGCCGGCGCGGCGCACATCGCGCACGCGCGCATCGTCAGCGCGGCAGCGTCGCCTGCCGCCTGAACTCGCTCGGGCTGCCGCCCGTGTGCGCGCGGAACACGCGGCTGAAGTGCGAGAGGTTGCCGAAGCCCGCGCCCAGCGCGATGTCGGTGATCGAGCGCGCGGCGTTCGCGGGATCGATCAGGTCGCGGATGCTGGCCGCCAGCCGCTGGTGCTGGATGTAGCCGGTGAGCGTGTCGTCGTCGCCCGCGAAGGCCTGGTGCAGCAGGCGCTTGCTGCAACGCAGGGCCAGCGCCATACCGTCGATCGACAGCGCCGGGTCGCGCAGGTTCTGCGCCACGTGGCGGTGGATGCGGTCTTTCAGCGCCTCGCGCTGGGTCTGGGCGGTGCTGCGGCCCGCGAGTTCCATGAGCGACAGGCGCACCAGCTGGATCAGCAGCTCGCCCGCGCCGCGCGCGGCGGCCTCGCTCATGTGGGGCAGCTCCAGGTAGGTGTTGCGCATGGTCTCCAGCGCCACGCGCGAGATGCCGCTGTCGCCGCCGATGCGCCGCGCCACGAGGTCGCCCAGCGGCAGCGCGGGCGAGGCGATCTGGTCTTTGGGCAGCATCACGATGAGGTGGTCGCTGCGCTCGGGGTTGGCCACGGTGTAGTCGAGCGTGGTGTCGTACAGCGTCCAGCCGCCCGCACGCACCGCCGCCGCGCGCCCGCGCTGCGTGACCTCGGCCGAGCCCTGCCAGGGCGCGACGATCTTCAGGTAGGGCGCATCGCTCAGGCGCGCCATCTGCGGGGTGCGCAAGACGCGATGCCGGTTCGCTTCGAGCCGCGTGAGGATCACGTCGCCCGCGTGCGAGGACGCGAGGTGGCCGTCGAAATCGCTGTCGCCGTACAGGTCGGAGCCGAGGCCGCCGAAGTGGCGCCACACCCACTCGCACCACAGCGGCCCGCGTTCCTTCGGCGGGATGGCGTCGGTGGACAGGAGCAGGGACGCGGTCATGGGGCGAAAGCAGTGAAGACGAAAGATTGCAACACGGCAGCAGGATGCCGCGCATTGTGGAGTGCCCGCAAAGCCCTCGCCTTTGCGGGTTAACCACTAGGCGCCTGCACGCTGCGTCAAGTGCTTTGTGCGCGGCGGGCACAGCGGCAAAGGGCGTGCGTTTCTACGATCCCGGTCAGCGGGCGCATACCGACGCCCGGAAGGAGACCTCCATGCTTCACCCCACCCGCCGCCACTGGATCCAGGGCACGGCCACCGCGCTGGGCGCGGCCGCCGTCGCGCCGCAGCTGTTCGCGCAAAGCGCGCCCGTTCGCATCGGCTACGCCATCGCCCGCACCGGCCCCTGGGCCGCGGGTGCGCAGGTGAGCCAGGAACCCAACTACCTGCTGTGGGCCGAGCAGGTCAACGCCGCGGGCGGCCTGTCGGTGAAGGGTGCCAAGCGCCCCATCGAGCTCATCGGTTACGACGACCGCAGCGAGACCGAGACCTGCGTGCGCACGTTTGAAAAGCTCATGGGCAGCGACAAGGTCGACCTCGTGCTGCCGCCCTGGGGATCGGGCGCCAACTTCGCGGTCGCGCCACTGGCCAACCGCTTCGGCTACCCGCTGCTGGCGCCCACCGCCCTGTCGCGCAAGCTCATCGACATGCGCCTGCCCTTCTTCTTCTCGCTGCTGCAGCAGCCCGACAAGATGATGGGTGCGCTGGTCGACATGCTGGTGGCGCAGAACGTGAAGACCATCACCATCGTCTACATGGACGACCTGTTCGGGCTGGAGAACTTCGCGGCGCTGAACAACGCGCTGAAGAAGACGCAGATCCAGGTGCTCGACCGCAAGAGCTACCCGCTGGGCGTGAAAGACCTCGCGCCCGTGCTGCGCACCATGAAGGACCTGAACCCCGACGCCTTCATCGGCATCACCTACCCGCCGGACACCATCCTCGCAAGCCGGCAGGCGCGCGAGGTGGGCTTCAACCCGAAGTACTTCTACGCCTCGGTGGGCACCGCCTTCCAGCTCTACAAGAACGTGATGGCCGCCAACACCGAGGGCGTGATCGGCATGGGTTCGTGGAACGGCAAGACCAGCCCCGAGGCCAAGGCCTATTTCGATGCGCACACCAAGAAGTTCGGCAAGGAGCCCGACCGCTGGGCCAGCGGCCACGCGTGGGCCGGCCTGCAGATCCTGCAGCAGGCGGTGGAGAAAGTGGGCCTCGATCGCAAGGCGCTGCGCGAGCAGATCGCGAAGAACGAGTTCAAGACCATCCTCGGGCCGATCCGCTTCGAGGGCAGCGAGAACGCGTCGATTCCCGGCACCGTGTCGCAGTGGCAGGGCGGCGACTTCGAAGTGGTGTGGCCGAAAGACCGCGCCACCGCGCAACTGATGCCCAAGCCGGCCTGGAAATAACAGCGTGTCGTTCTCTGGATGGGCCGAGCTCCTGGCCGGCGGATTGATCACGGGCGGCATCTATGCGCTGGTCGCCATCGGGCTGAACCTGCAGTACGGGCTGATGCGCATCATGAACATCTCGCACGGCGAGTTCCTGATGCTCGGTGCCTTTCTCACGTGGTGGGCGCACACGGCGCTGGGCATTTCGCCGCTCCTGTTCATGCCGGTGGCTTTCGTGCTGCTGATGGCGCTGGGCATGGCAGTGCATTGGCTGTGCTTCCGGCAGGTGGCGGCGCGCGCGCCGAACGTCGACGTATTCGAGGCGCGCAGCCTGATGGTCGGCTTCGGCCTGATGTTCTTCGTGCAGAACACCGCCCTGCTCGTGTGGGGCGGCGACCTGCGCGGCTACGACTACCTGGCCGAACCGGTGCAGCTGGGCGAGATGCGCTTCACCGCCAACAAGCTCGTGCTGTTCGGCGTGGCGCTGGCGCTGAGCCTCGTGCTCATCGCGCTGCTCAAGCTCACGCTGCTGGGCAAGGCGGTGCGCGCGCTGATGCAGTCGCCCACCGGCGCGCAGCTCGTGGGCATCAACACCAGGCGGCTGCACCCGCTGATGTTCGGCATCGGCCTGGGCCTGTCGGGCGTGGCCGGTGCGCTGCTGTCGATGACCTACGAGATCTCGCCCTCGATGGGCGAGCCCTACACCGTGACGGCGCTGATCGTCATCACCCTCGGCGGCTTCGGCAGCATCGCGGGCAGCCTCGTCGGCGGCCTGCTGCTGGGCGTGGTCGAAGCGCTGGGCATGCACTACACGAGCCCCTCGCTCAAGATGCTGCTGTCGTATGCCGTGTTCATCGGCGTGCTGATCTGGCGGCCCAACGGACTGTTCTCCAGAAGATGAACTCCCTCTTTCAAAACAAACCGTGGTGGGTGCTTTGCATCGGCCTCGCGCTGGCGGCCGCCGTGCCGTGGGTCGCGAGCGAGTTCATTGCGTCGGTCGCGCTCGGCTGCCTGATGTACATCGCGCTGGCCACCAGCTGGTCGCTGTTCTGCGGTGCCACGCGCTACCTGTCGCTCGCCACCTCGGCCTTCTTCGGCCTGGGTGCGTATGCGAGCGCCACGCTGCTCGAGGTGCTGCCCTGGCCGCTGGTCATTGTGAGCGGCGCGGCCATCGCGAGCGCGGTGGCGGTGCTGATGGGCGCGGCCGTGCTGCACCTGCGCGGCACCTACTTCGCGGTGCTGACCTTCGGCATGACCGAGCTGATCCGCCATGCGGTCACCTTCGTCGAGAAGCAGGTCTCTGGCACCGTGGGCCGCGTGCTCACGGTGGTGCCGTCGAACGAGACGGTGTACCTCACGGTGCTGGCGATTGCGGGCGCGGCCATTGCCACGGCGCTGCTCGTGAAGCGCAGCCGCTTCGGCCTGGCGCTGGCTGGCATCGGCGCCGACGAGCAGCGCGCGCAGACGCTGGGCGTGGACACGCGCCGCGTGAAGATCGCCGGCTTCGCGCTCACCGCCGCCTTCGCCGGTGCAGTGGGCGCCGCGATGGCCGTGCGCTGGACCTACATCGAACCGGCCGCCGTGTTCAGCCCCTTCATCGGCTTCCAGACCGTGCTGATCGCGATGATCGGCGGCGCCGCCAGCATCGGCGGACCGGTGGCCGCGGCCATCGTGTTCAGCCTGCTGTCGGAGACGCTGCGGCTGCAGCTGCCCTACGGCTACATGATGGTGCTGGGGCTGCTGCTCATCCTGTGCGTGATGTACCTGCCCAACGGCCTCGCGTCGCTGTGGCAGCGCAAGGCGGCCGCATTGCGGAGGCACGCACCATGAAGGCCACGCCGCTTCTCGAAGCCCGCGACCTCACGGTGCGCTTCGGCGGGCTCACCGCCGTCGACGCGGTGAGCGCCACGCTGCATGCGGGCGAGCTGGTCGGCATCATCGGCCCCAACGGCGCGGGCAAGACGACCTTCTTCAACGCGATCTCGGGCGTGGTCATGCCCACGTCGGGACGGCTGCTGGTGGAAGGCGACGTCGACCTCACGCGGCGCGGCCCGCACCTGTACGCCGCCCACGGCATCGCGCGCACCTTCCAGACGCCGCGCGTGATGGCCGACATGACGCTCGAGGACAACGTGCGCTTCGGCATGCAGTTCGCCGGCCGCCGCCGTGCGCCCATCGCGGGCCTGGGCAGCACCGGCGAGATCCTCGACATGCTGGGCCTGGGCGGCCTCGCCACGCAGATCGCGGCCGACGTCACGCCCTCGCAGCAGCGGTTGCTCGAGATCGGCATGGCGCTCGGCACGCGGCCGCGCGTGCTGCTGCTCGACGAGGTGGCGGCCGGCCTCACCGAGGCGGAGGTCGATGCCATGGCACGGCGCATCCGCCGCCTGCGCGACGACCACGACCTCGCCGTCGTGTGGATCGAACATGCGGTAACCACGCTGCTGAAGTACGTCGAGCGCGTGCTGGTGCTGCACCAGGGCCGCAAGATCGCCGACGGCACGCCGGCCGAGGTCGTGCGCAATGCCGAGGTGGTCGAGGCCTACCTGGGCGACGAGATGGAGGCCACGGTATGAGCGGCACACAACTCACCGTGCGCGGCCTGTCCGCGGGCTACCACGGCTTCCAGGTCATCCAGGGCCTGGACCTCGACGTGACGCCCGGCGTCACCGTCGTGCTCGGGCCCAACGGCGCGGGCAAGACCACGCTGCTCAAGGCGCTCGCGGGGCTGCTGCCGCGCACGGGCGATGCGGTGCTCGACGGCGCGGCGCTGCCGTCCGCCGATGCCACCGCCTGCGTGCGGCGCGGCCTGGCGCTGGTGGCCGAGGGCCGCCAGCTGTTCCCGCAGATGACCGTCACCGAGAACCTCGAACTCGGCGGCTGGCTCATCCCCGCGCGGCTGCGCGCCGAGCGCCTCGCGCGCGCCTTCGACGACTTTCCGCGCCTGAAGGAGCGCGCCACGCAGCTCGCCGGCACCATGAGCGGCGGCGAGCAGCAGATGGTCGCCGTGGCACGCGCCCTGATGAGCGGGCCGCGCCTGCTGATGCTCGACGAGCCCTCGCTCGGCCTGGCGCCGCGCATGGTCGACGAACTGCTCGCCATCGTGCGCCGCATCGCCGACCAAGGCGTGACCGTGCTCATGGTCGAACAGAACGTGCGCAAGGCCTTGCAGGCCGCCGACCGCGGCTACGTGCTCGAACGCGGGCGCGTGGTCGCCTCGGGCGAGGCGCAGGTACTGCTGCATTCCGACGCCGTGCGCCAGGCCTACCTGGGCGTGGCCTGAACACCCCTCTTCCTCTTTCTTTCCTGCAAAGGACACCCATGACCGACATCTCCATGCTCATCGACGGCGAACGCCGCACGGCCACCGGCGGCGCCACCTTCGAGCGCCGCAACCCGCTGGACGGCGGCATCGCCACGCGCGCACCTGCGGCCACGCCGGCCGACGCCGTGGCCGCCGTCGACGCCGCGCAGCGCGCCTTCGCCACCTGGTCGCAGACCGGCCCCAACGAACGCCGCGCCCTGCTGCTGAAGGCCGCACATGCGCTCGAAGCGCGCGCCGATGCCTTCGTGCAGGCCATGGCCCGCGAGACCGGCGCCTCGGCGCTGTGGGCCGGCTTCAACGTGCACCTGGCGGCCGGCATCCTCACCGAGGCCGCGTCGCTCACCACGCAGATCGCGGGCGAAGTCATTCCGTCCGACGTGCCCGGCAGCCTTGCCATGGGCGTGCGGCAGGCGGCCGGCGTGGTGCTGGGCATCGCGCCCTGGAATGCCCCCGTGATCCTGGCCACACGCGCCATCGCCACGCCGCTGGCCTGCGGCAACACCGTCGTGCTCAAGGGCTCCGAGCTGTGCCCCGAGACGCATGCGCTCATCATCGAAGCACTGGCCGAGGCCGGCCTGCCCAAAGGTACCGTCAACTTCGTGACCAACGCGCCCGCCGATGCAGGCGCCGTGGTCGAAGCCATGGTCGCGCACCCGGCGGTGCGGCGCGTCAACTTCACCGGCTCCACGCGCGTGGGTCGGCTGATCGCGCAGACCTGCGCCACGTACCTGAAACCCGCCGTGCTCGAACTCGGCGGCAAGGCGCCCTTCGTGGTGCTGGACGACGCAGACATCGACGCGGCCGTGGACGGCGCGATCTTCGGCTCGTTCGCCAACTCGGGGCAGATCTGCATGTCGACCGAACGCATCGTGGTCGACAACGCGGTGGCCGACGAGTTCGTCTCGAAGTTCGCCACCCGCGCACAGGCGTTGCCGCTCGGCGACCCGCGCGAAGGCCCCGTCGTGCTGGGCTCGGTCGTCGACATGAGCACCGTGACCCGCTGCAACGCCCTGATCGACGACGCCCTCGCCAAGGGCGCGGTGCTCGTGTGCGGCGGCAAGGCACAGAACACGCTGATGCCCGCCACCGTGCTCGACCACGTCACGCCCGCGATGGCCATCTACCGCGAGGAATCCTTCGGGCCGGTGAAGGCGGTCGTGCGCGTGAATGGCGTGGAAGAGGCGGTGGCGGTGGCCAACGACAACGAGTTCGGTTTGTCGTCAGCGGTGTTCGGCCGCGACGTGGCGCGTGCGTGGAACGTGGCGCAGCGCATCGAGGCGGGGATCTGCCATGTCAACGGGCCGACGGTGCACGACGAGGCGCAGATGCCGTTTGGGGGGGTGAAGGCGTCGGGGTATGGGCGGTTTGGGGGGCGGGCGGGCGTCGAGGCGTTCACGGAGCTGCGGTGGATTACGGTGCAGACGACGCCTCGGCACTATCCGTTCTGAACAAAGGGAGCGGCAGGACTCCGCCCTGCCGCTCCGATCAAGCCATCATCGGCTCCGGCGACTCCCTTTCGGCGGGCCGACGGTTCTGGGTCAGCCGTGTCTCGTCCGCGCCCGCATACACACGGCGATAGCGCAGGTAGCCGGCCCCCCATGCATACCATTCGCGCCCTTCCGTGAATTCGGGCGCGTACTCGCCCTTGGTCAGGTACAGGTTCACCCATTGCTCCTGCCGTCGCGTCAGCCCGGCGGGCGCTCCGCCTCGGGGTGGATCGATCTGCCCGCGCGCCTCGTCCGCTCTTTTCTTCCGGGCCACCAGTTTTTCGAGCTGCTCCTTGAACTCGGCCGCTTCGGGCCCGGTGAGCTTGAACCATGCGTGCGAATCGTGCACGCGGTCTTCGAACAGCTTGCTGGTGAGCACGGGCTCGTTCCAGTACGGCTCGATGCGGCCCCACTCGCCGACCCGCTCCGAATCGATGCCGGGCACGTTGTCGACTTCGTGCGGCGTGCCGTCGGGGCTGTTGCGGCCGCTGATCCGCTTCTTTTTCTTGAGCCAGGCTTCGAAGTCCTTCACTTCCTTGACGAACTGCTCGTCGGCCGACACCAAGTCCGCCCGGTCTTCGGCCGAAGCACGCTGGACGAAAGTCATCTCGGCCGCGCGACCAGCCCAGGATTTGCGCCACAGGATGAACAGCTTGCGCTGCTCCGCCATGATGTCGCGCAGCACCCCTTCCTTGACCCGGCATACGGCAAGGTAAGCGTTGAAGTCCCGGATCAGGTCCTTGGCGACCATGAACTGCTTCTGGATGACTGGGCGCGCCAGTTCTAGTTTCAGGGGCACGCCCGATGTTCTCGCCTCCCGATACATCAAGGCCAAAGGAATACGCGAAAGCATGTCCTCCCCCGTTGCGTCGATCCCTTTGCCTTGCTCTTTGGGCATGTAGCCACCACCGACGTCAGAGTGCATGCCGGGGCACACCCACTCCCGACAGTTGTCCGGCAACCTGGTGCCGACCTGGACGGAATCTGATGGAAAGCTGCGGCGAAACTCATGTGCGGCCACGATGTGCAGACAAGGCACCTCGGCTGGGATGCGCATTGAAGTGTCCGCATCAGCCCACCCGCCATGCCCGTCAGCGAACAGCGAAGAAGCCGCCACACCCACTGACGCGACAGTATCGAACAATCCCAAAAAATCGAAGGTCACCGGAAACGATGCGAGCGTTGGTGCGGTCTGCCCGCGAAGTTCGGCATCGATCTCGCACATCGCCAGGAACCAGTTGACGAAGACCCGGGCTTCCGCTGCCCCCCGCGAAAATCCGAATGCGCTGACGAAGATGCGCTGCACACGCCCCGGATCGACCTTGCTGCATTGACCCGTCGCGGGGTCGATCATGTGCGGCTTGACCGACTCGTGCAGCTTGTTGAGCATCGCCTCAAGCGTGCGGCGATTCTTGTTCTCGCGTTGGCGCTTGTCGGCTGGACCTTTGCCCGCCTCCAGAAGTTCCTCCCGCCCGAGGTCGAAGGCCTTGCAAAACTGCAGTACTTCTTCGACGGAGAACAGCCCCGGCCCGTTGCCGCTTCGGGTGAGATAGCGGTAGACGCAGTTGAGTGCTTGCGCCAGCGCCCACAGGATGCGACGTTCGCCGTAACGAGCTGTGGCATTGCCCAACAGCGCATCCTTGCCGGTGCCGCTGTCATCCACCTGTCCAAAGGGTGTTCCCACACCCGGCACGTACACCTTGAAAAAATGCTGGTAGTCGTCGAGGTTGGTTGTCCACTGCGCATCGGGATCGGCTGGCACCCCAGGCACGCTCTGTCCCGGGTATGCGCCGTACAAGCGTGCCACGTTGGAATGCGTGCTGTCTTTTTCCCTGCTGCTTCGGTCGTAGTTGTTGCGTGTACCGTCAAAGAAGAAGCCCATGGAAAGATTCACATCACAGGACTTGCCAGGCTGCCCTATGGGGCGCAGTTCGCGCGGAACTTCGTAGTCGTCTCTGATTCGGTCACTCTCCTCTTTTCCAAAGAAACCCTCTCTGTTCGCTGGGTTGGAGAATGAGACTTCATCGACGGAATCGACTAATTTGACCATCATGGCTTCGCCTTCAAAAGTCGATCCACTTTTTCTTGCGAGTATCTCAACGACGCTTCACGCCTATCTCTTTCAAATGAAAGCAGTGCGGGATCGTCAGGGCCAGAGAACCGACTGTATGCCCTTGCCAAGCCTTGCTTGTTTTTCACGTACTCCAGGTGACGATCCCACGCTTTCTTGAGATATTGCTTTGGGTCGCGATCAAACTCTGTCATCGATTCCTGGCTCGATTCCAAAGCTTCTCGCGCCAACTTCATATCCCGCTCCCACAGCTCTCGCTGGAAAGCCAATGAAGGCTTGGGCCACCCCTTGATCTTCCCGGGCCACTCGTCGCCATTGGGACGATAGGCGGTCGAAACAACCCCCACCGTGCCATCGGGATAGTTGATGAACCACACATCCCCGGCCTTTCCGCTCTTGTCGTAGGGCGGCAGATCGACGATGAAAGTCTGGCGTGGCCGGTAGTCGCCCGCCTTGTTGTCGTAGCTTTGCAGGATCACGCCGACCTGGATGCCGGGTGCCCACGTCTTCGGCACGTTGTAGCAACAGATCACGCCCCCCGCGGCGAACGGGCCGATTTCTTCGGAGGCGACCACGGTCTGCTTCGGGTCCTTGGGGTCGAACAGCCGGTAGCGGATGTCCTGGTCGGTGTAGTTGACGCCGCTGACCGAGGCTGGAACCGTGTCAGCACGACCGGTGGCACATCCCGTCGTAGCCAGGGATGCAAGAAACGCGAGGGGAAGGAGCCAGTTTTTGAGAATCATCTGTTGTTCCTGCGGCAATGCGCTAGACCATCAAGGCGCGCAGCGCTTCATGGTCCGGGCCAGCGCCGTGGCTGAGTTCGGGATGCTGCCAAAAAACTTCACACAGCCTCATCCGTTGCGCCACGGTGTCGAACTGCATGGCATTGGCTGCGGCGAGCCCGCATACCGCCAGTGCGTGCAGCACCGAGAGCCGGTGCTGCGCTTCGTAGGCTGGCGAAAGTTGAAGCAGGTTCGCGATCACTTCATCCGCTTCGCTGCCGGCAATGAGCAGCGCGCATTGATCACCATCGAGTACCGGTGCGCATGGAGCCAGCGACGTGGATGCCATTTTCCCCGGTGCAAGGAAGGTGCTCCAGCTGGCGTCGCGCCGGCGGAAATGCCATGTGGCTCCGGGACCGCAGAACGCCATCTGCTGCAACGGCGACAGCGCAGCCAGCACATCCGGCAGGCGGCGCGTGTCGGGAAAGCGCAGCACGAAATACTGCCCGTCCGCATTCACGATGCACCAGGGGCTCAGGCGTTCGAACAGCGATTCGAGCGGTTCGTTCGAGCGGATGAAGCTGAGCATCGGCAAGCCATTCGTCAGCAGCAGCACACGATCGAGCAAGGGCCTCTCGACGGCATCGATGTTCAGCAGCACGGGTGAATGCTGGATCGCTTCATCCGAAGCGCCGGGCATGTTCTCGTAGAGCGACCGCCAAGAGCCGAAGCCCAGGTGGCTCTCGAGCAGCTGATGGCATTGCGGAGCGAATGCGCAATCGATCAAGGCGTAGCGAAATCCCTCAGCGCCGGAGGCAAGAGGGCCGCCGTCCGCAAACAAGGCGTCGATCCATCCGGGCGCGTGCTTGTCGATCAGGTTCATCGTGCGTTACTCCACCTGGGTGAAGGCCGGCGCCGACTTGAGCGACTTCAGGAGGCACGCCACGCAGATGCTCTTGGGAAATGCCGGCAGCGGGTAGCTCTTCTGCACCGGCCCGGCCAACTTCCGCTGCACCGCGTGATACGTGATCTTCCCCGGACACTCGAACGTGATGTCCCCACCCTGCAGCGTGATCGACGCACCCTGCGCCGTCGCGATGCGGATCTTCTTCTTGGCCGCGAACTCCACCGTCTGGTCGGTGCTGGCGATCTTCAGCGCCTCCTTGGCCTGCACGCGCAGTTCGTCGTGCTGCGCCTGGAAGTCCAGGTCGTCGTTGCCCGCGATGACCGACAGGCCCGTGTCCGCATCGGCCTTCTGCGCCCCGGCCAGCACGCCGATGGCTTGCCCGCTGTGCACGCGCAGCACGTCGGCCAGCGCCAGGTTGATGTCGCCGCCGCTGGCCAGCGTGGCGGTCTCGCCGCTGACGATCTGCAGCTGTTGGCCGGCCACCATCGCCAGCCCGCCGCGTGCGGCCAGCGCGATCACGGCGTCGCTCGTGTGCGGCACCTTGCCTTCGCCCGTGGCAATGGCCTTGTCTGCGGCGTCTGCGTAGGCGGCATCGAGCGCATCGGCCGTCACCATGCCGCTGGCGGTGCGCTCCATCGCGGCGTACGGGGCGCGTTCCTTGTCGAGCTGGGATTCGTTGGCCTTGCTGGCCCCGATGTGCCCGGCCAGCTGCACGGTCTCGTGGGTCTTGGCCGCATCGCTCAGAGCCTGACCCAGTTGCTGCACCTGTTTGAGCAGCGCCATGCCGGCGGCGAAGTCGCCCACGGGCTCCAGCTTCTGGCCGCCTGCGCCGTGGTAGGTGCTCAGCAGCACGCCCTTGCCGCCGCGCAGGGCGGCGTAGCCGTCGGTGCGTAGCTCCAGCCCTGGCCTCGGAAGCTGCCGCGGAAGTTGTCGGCCTGGTGGATGAGGTGGCCCAGGTTCAGCTGGCTGTGGGCGGTGCTGGCGTGCAGCTGCACGCGCAGCTGCTGGTTCGAATCGTCGAACACCAATTGGCTGAAGCCTTCTCCGCCGAACTCCTTGGTCTTGAAGCCGCTCAGGGCGGCCGCATTGCGGTGGCCCTTGTCGTCGGCGCTGGCGCCGTGCCAGGGCGGGGCATGGCCGGCTGCCAGGTTGGCCTGGCGCTGGGCGAGGCATTGCTCGCCTGGGCGAAGACGTCGTTGTTGTCGTTGCTGCCCTGTTCGCTGTTCTCACCGGCGCGCGATGCACCGCCGGGCGTGGGGGCGATGCCGCCGTCGCCGCGGCCGTTGTACAGCGCGCCGACGATGACGGGTTGGTCCACATCGAGGTCGACGAACTTGACCAGCACTTCCTGCCCGATGCGCGGCAGCCACTGCCAGCCCATGCCGGGGCCCGCCTGGCGCTGGGCCACGCGAATCCAGCGGGTGCTGCGGTTGTCCTGGGCGTTGTCGCCGTTCTCGCCGTTCCGTTCTGCCAGTGGAAGCGCACGCGCACGTCGCCGCGGTCGTTGCAGTACAGCTCGTCGGCGCCATTGGGCGTGGTCTCGCCCGAAGGCCGACCACGATGGCGCTGTGCACGCCGCTGGCCGTGGGCCTGGCGTGCAGGCGGGCACCGTCGGCCGCGGCCAGTGCGGGGCGCCAGGGGCGTGGGGCGTGCACGCCGGAGAAGCTGTTGGCGTAGCCCTGGGCTTGCGCGGTGGCGAGGCTCTGGGGCTGCGGGTGGATAGTGTTGTTGTGCGTGCCTGTGGCTGCAGACACCAGTCCGAACACATCGGCCTCGGCCGTCACAGGGGCGCAGGGCTGGTCGAACACGAGGTGCTCCGTCAGCGCACCCAGCTGCGCCGCAATCGATGCCGCCGTGTCCTTGGGCAGGTTGTTGATGCCCACGTGTTCGACGGTGTCCAGCAGCAGTGCGGGCCTGGCCTGCAAACCCAGTGCAGGCGCGTCGTCGATCTCGAGGCGCGTGCCCGCGCGCAAGGTGCGCACGGTGCTGTGGCCCAGCATCAGGTCGGCGCGGCATTCGGCCGCTTCCATCATCAATGCGGCGTAGCGCTCGACGGTGCGGTTCGTGTCCCAGCCGCGGCTGCGGTCGTTCAGGCCGAGCACGTCGTCGTATTCCAGGCGCGGTGCGTTCTTGCCGCCGACCGGAAAGCGCGCGGGTGCGCTGCCCGTGAGCTGGCGCTTGCCGTCGACGTTCCAGGCGCTCAGGTGCACCTGGGCCACCGACTGGCGCATGCGGCGCACCAGCGCCTGCACGGCGTCGCTGCGCTCCTGGGAGCTCTTGCGGTGAAAGCGAACAGGCGAGCCTGCATCGGCGGGCTGGGTGTCGTTCGACGAGAAGATCACGAGCTTGTGGCCGGTCGGGGCCTGGGCGTCTTCCTCGATGCGCCAGGCCAGGCCTTCTTCGGCCAGCAGGCGCGAGAAGAAGTCGTAGTCGCTCTCGCGGTATTGGGTGCAGTAGGTGCGAACGGGGGCGTCGGCCAGGAAGCTGTTCACTTCGGAGGAGAAGGCCCAGCTGCCGGCTTCGGCGTACGGGGCGAGCACGCGTTCGATGATGTCTGCCACGCTGCGCTGCTGGAAGACCTGGCTGCGCCCTTGCTGGGTGGCCAACCAGAGCCAGGGTACGAGCGTGAGGCGGTAGCGCGCCAGACCGCCGTCGGCGCCCAGCGATTCGACGGCGCGGATCAAGCCCGTACGTCGTGCGAGAGAACCATTGGCCAGCACGGTGACCAGCGTCAGCGGCTGGTCGATCAGCGATGAAAGCGCCAGGTCCGCGCGCAGGCTCAGGCACACGATACGCAGCTCGAACAACTGCGACACCGCCTCGCGCTGCACCCAGCCTTCCACGCGCAGGGCGTCGATGCTCTCCCGCGCAGCGGACGAAGACGATGAAGCAGCACTGGGCGCTTCAAGGCGATACAGCCGCCCCGTCTGGCTCAGCTCAGCCCACAGGGCGCTGCGGTCAGCGGATGGTGACGACGAACGCATGCGCAAGGGCACGCTGCCGTGGTTGGACATGAAACTCCCCGAACTTATTTTTCTTCCCCGCGTTGCGCGGGGTGGCATGCGTCCGATTGTCGGAGTCCCGGTGGCCCGAGCGTAAGTACCTGAAAGTAGCACCCGGCGATGCAGGACGGCGCCTCAGTCCGGCGAATGCACGCCGCTGCCCTGGCGCTCCTCTTCCTCTGCCGCCACCAACCACAGCCCGCCGCGCACGCGCGCCAGCGTCTCGTTCTCGCGCTGCGGCGCATACACGGCGTGCGCCGAATGCGAGAACTCCGGCGCGCCCTCCACCAGCCGCAGCCGGCCGTCGGCCAGGAAGGGCCGCGCGACGCCGATGCGGAAGTAGCCCGCGCCGCCCACGGCAAGCAGGTAGGTGAGCGCCAGCGGCCCGAGCGAGATCGACACCGGCGCGTGGGCCAGCTCCGGAAACGCGGCCTCGTGGTTGGCCGCGAAGGCCGGCCCCCAGTCGACCGACACATAGCGCGTGCGGTCGAGCCGGCCTTCGGGGTCGGTGGTGACCATCACCAGCCGCTCCTCGGCCAGCAGTTCGGCCACGAGGCCGGGGCGCTGCGGCGGGTTGTAGAGCACGGCCAGGTCGAGCGCGCCGCCCTGCACGCCGTCGAGCAGGCGCTGCGCGCTGTCGACCTCGGCGCGCAGCGCGATCTCGGGGCAGACGCGGTGCATCCAGATCAGCCAGTCGGCCAGCAGCGGATGCCACAGGCTGGGCTCGCTGCCCACGCTCACGCCCTCCTCGATCCCCGGCGGCAGCGCCACATGCTGGCGCGCGCGCTCCCACACCTGCACCAGCGTGGTCGCGTGCGCCACGAAGCGCTCGCCCGAGGCGGTGAGCCGCGCGCCCGCCTTGTTGCGCACGAACAGGCGCCGCCCGAGCTGGTCTTCGAGCAGGCGGATGCGCGCGCTGACGGCGGTCTGCGTCAGGTGCAGCCGCTCGGCCGCGGCCACGAAGCTGCCGGTGGCCGCGACTTCGAGAAAGGTCCGGGCGAGGCCGATGTCCATCGGATTCATATTAGTTTTTTTGCACTCATTTGCAATGAACATTCATTGGCTTGGGGAGAAGCATCGGTTCACCATGGGCATGCACACGTTTCCAGGAGCCCCGCCCATGCGTCCCCTGCCGCCCATGCCCCACGCCTGCCCGCCCGACGATGCCGCTGCGCCCTTCGCCGACACGCCCGCCGCGCTGCGCGCACAGGGGCTGCGTTTTCCCGAGCGGGTGCAGGTGTCCTCGCCGGTCTGCTACGCCGACGAGCTGGACGCGGCCTACCGCGAAACCGGCGAGCGCGACGACCTGCTGGCCGCGCTGAACGAACTGCTCGAAGCCGAACGCGCCGGCGCGCGCATCACGCTGCGCAGCGCCGCCGAGACCGACGACCCCGCGCTGCAGCGCCTGGTGACCGACATCCACCGCGACGAAGTGCGCTGGTGCGGCGTGCTGATCGACGCGATCCAATCGCTGGCCGCCACGCCCAGCACGCGCACCGGCGCTTTCTACGAGCGCGCGATGGCGGTGCCGGAACTTGGCGCGCGCCTGGCGCTGCTCAACCGCGGCCAGGGCTGGGTGGTGCGCAAGCTGCAGGCGCTGCTGCCGCGCATCGTCGACGCGCACATCCACGGCGAGCTGACGGCCATGCTGATGTCGCACCAGCAGAACATCGCGCGCGTCGATGCGCAGCAGGCACCCCAGGCATCACAGGCCCCGCGCGGGCCGCAGGAAGGAGCTTCATCATGAATGCACAGGACGTCATGACCTCGCCGGTCTTCACCGTCGCGCCGGACACGCCGGTGCGCGACATCAGCGCGCTGCTGCTGGCGCGCCACATCAGCGGCGTGCCGGTGCTCGACCAGGGCGAGGTGGTCGGCATCGTGAGCAAGTCCGACCTGCTGCACCGCTACGAGGCCGAGCCCAGCGGCGCGCCGCCGCACCCGTGGTGGCAGCGCTGGGTGCAGCGCACCGCACCGCCGCGCGACTACGTGCGCGCGCACGCCCTGCGCGCGGCCGACCTCATGACGCGCGAGCCGGTGTCGATCGCCGAAGACCTCTCGCTGGCCCGCGTCGCGCAGCTGCTGACCGCCTACCGCATCCAGCGCCTGCCGGTGGTGCGCGGGCGCCGGCTGGTGGGCATCGTGACGAGCGGCGACCTGGTCAAGGCGCTGCTGCGGCAGGCCGAGGCCGACACCGCGAGCGCCGATGCGTGCGACGACGCGCAGATCCTGGTGCGCCTCGTGGCCGAACTGGAGCGGCAGACCTGGTGGAGCCGCGCGTGGTCGCATGTGTCGGTGGACAACGGCATCGTGATGTACCACGGCATGGTCGGTAACGAGGCCGAGCGCGACGCGGCGCGCGTGGCGGCCGAGGGCATCGCGGGCGTGCGCGGCGTGGTCGACGAGCGGCTGTGCACGATCGAATGGCAGACGATGGTCTGAAGGGAAAAAAAGAAAGTTGCAACACGGCGCGGGGGTGCGCCATCCAATGGGCAGAAGGAACTCACCGCATGCCGCCCACCGCCCTGCCCCTGACTGCCGATGCCGACGCGAAGGCGTCCGACGCCGAACTGGCCGCACGCGCCGCGCAGGGCGACACGCAGGCCTTCGCGCGCATCATGCGGCGCCACAACCAGCTGCTGTTTCGCACCGCGCGCAGCATCCTGCACAGCGACGCCGACACCGAAGACGCGCTGCAGGACGCCTACCTGCGCGCCTGGCGCGCCATCGGCGGCTTCCGTGACGAAGCGAAGCTCTCGACCTGGCTGGTGCGCATCGTCATCAACGAGGCGCTGGGTCGCCTGCGCCGCCGCGGCGCACAGGTGATTCCGCTCGACGGCGGCGCGACTGCGGGGGACGACGACGATGCCCCCGACACGCAGCTCGCCGACGACCCCGACCGCCAACCGGAGCGCCTCGCCATGCGGGAAGACCTTCGCCGACTCATGGAGCGCCGCATCGACCGGCTGCCCGACGCCTACCGCACCGTGTTCGTGCTGCGCGCGGTGCAGGAACTCAGCGTCGGCGAAACCGCCGAGGCGCTGCAGCTGCCCGAGGCCACGGTGCGGCTGCGCTTCTTCCGCGCCCGCAGCCTGCTGCGCGAAAGCCTGTCGCGCGACATCGACCTGGCGACGGGCGACGCCTTCGCGTTCGACGGCGCGCGCTGCGACCGCATCGTGGCGCGCGTGCTGGCGGCGCTGCCTTGATTCTTCCCACAACCACCACCCCCGAGGAGACCCCACCATGTCCTTTTTCCTGATGCCCACCCCGGCCGCCGCGCGGCGCGCCTTTCTAGGCCACTCCGGCCTGATGCTGTCGGGCGCCGCCGTGGCGCTGCTGGCGGGGCGCGACGCGCTCGCCGCCAAGAGCGGCGGTGCGACCGGCAACGACGTGCAGATCCTCAATACCGCGCTCGGCGCCGAACTCGAGGCCATCGCGGCCTACCAGCTCGGTGCGGAAAGCAAGCTGCTCGAGAAGCCCGTGCTCGACCTCGCCGTGACCTTCCAGGGCCACCACAAGGAGCATGCGGACCTGCTGGCCAAGACCATCGCGAAGCTCGGCGGCAAGGCCGTCGCGGCCAAGGCGCGCTACGACTTCCCCGTGGAACAGCTCAAGTCGCAGGCCGATGTGCTGCGCTTCGCGGCGAAGCTTGAACAGGGCGCCGTGAGCGCCTACCTGGGCGCGGTGCCGCTGTTCGGCAACCGCGAGCTGTCGAAGGCCGCGGCCAGCATCCTCGGCGACGAGGCAATGCACTGGGCCGTGCTGCGCCAGGCGCTCGGCGAGGCGCCGGTGCCTTCGGCGTTCGTGTCGTGAGCCGTGCGGCGCGCGGGCTCGCTGCGAGCCTGCTGGCCGCATGGGCCTGTGCGGCTGCCGCAACGCCCGACGCGGTGCGCGGCGAACAGGTCTACGCGCGCTGCCAGGCCTGCCACGCGCTGGCCACCGACCGGGTCGGGCCGCGCCACTGCGGCCTGTTCGGCCGGCTCGCCGGCAGCGTGCCGGGCTTCGCGTACTCGGAGGCGATGAAGAAGTCGCGCATCGTGTGGAACGACAAGACGCTCGACCGCTTCCTCAGCGCCCCGCTCGCGATGGTGCCGGGCAGCAGCATGACCTACGACGGCGTGCCCGACCCGCGGGACCGCGCCGACCTGCTCGCCTACCTTCGGCAGGCGAACGACACGCCGGCCTGCGCGGCGCTGGCGCGCCCTACGCCGCGTTGACCGCGGGCGAGGCGGAGGCGAAGGCGCCCGCGATCTCGCGTGTCACGCGCAGGAAGGCTTCCATCTCTCCCACCGTGTGACAGTGCAGCGGCGACACGCGCACGGTGCCTTCGAGCCCGAAGGATTCGAGCATCCGCTTCGAGTAGATGCTGCTGGCCACGCGTTCGTACACCGTCACACCGCGCTGGCCGTACTCCACCACGGCCTGCGTGCAGTCGAGCCCGTCGAAGCCGATGCCCAGGATCAGGTCGCGCTTCGTCAAGTCTTCGTGGTCGAGGAACACCTGCACGCCGTCGAGCGCGCGCAGGCCCGGCGTCTGCGCGGTGCCGTCGAGCAGCGTCGCCAGCAGCGCGCGCTCGTGCAGCTCGATGCGCTCGATGCCCGCCACGAAGCGGGCACGGCGGTCGGTCGCCTCGGTGAAATGGCTGCCGAGCCAGCCCACGTAGTCGACGATTTCGGTGAGCACCGCGAACTGCCACGGCGCCGAGCTGCCCAACTCCCAGTGGCCGGGCTTCTTGCCGGCCAGCTTGTGGTGCGGCAGCGCGGCCGCGCGCTCCGACATCCACGAGAAGCCCGAGCCGCGGCAGCCGAAGAACTTGTAGGGCGCGAGGTTGATGCCGTCCACCGGCGTCTGCTGCAGGTCGATGACGCCGTGCGGCGCGTGCTGCACGGCATCGACGAGGATGTACAGGTCGGGCTTGATCTCGCGCGCGCGCCGCACGATGGCCGCCATGTCGAGCTTGGCGCCCGAGATGTTCGACGCGTGGATCACGTTGAGCACACAGGTGTTCTCGTCGACCAGCCCCACGATGGCGTCCACGTCGACGCCGCCGGTGACGGGGTTGCTCTTTGCCACGCGCAGCTCGCGCCCCAGGCGCTCCGCATACAGGCGCATGGCGTCGAAGGCCGAGGGGTGCTCGAGCGCGGTCGTGACCATGTTCGTGCCCGGCACGTTCTCGGCCACCGCGCGCACCATGTCGAACATCGCGCCCGAGGCGGTGAGCGAGGGGTACACGCTGCCGCCCGTGGCGTTGAGGATGGTGCGCAGGTCGTCGGCGCCGCGCGCCTGCATGGCCTGCAGCTCGACGGCGGTGGCGTGGATGCGCTCGGCGTTGTCGGGAATGGCGTCGACCAGCGCGAAGCGCTCGACCGCGGCCTTCAGCCGGAACGAGCCGCCGGCGTTGTCGAAGTACAGGCGCTCGCGGCCGTGGTGGTCGCGTTCGATGCCCAGGAAGCGCTCGCGCACCTGGCGCATCAGCGCATCGGAAAGGAGCTCGCCTCGGGGCAGGTCCGCACGTGTGGCTGCCATGGTGTCAGACGCCCTTGTTGTTGGGGTTCTTGTAGATCTCGCGCACCGCGTCCGTCATCGGGAAGTTGAGGTTCGCGTTGCGCGGCGGGATCGGCGAGAGGAACCACTTGGTGTACAGCTGCTCGATGGCGCCCGACTTCATGAGGCCGTTGACCGTCTCGTCGACCAGCGCCTTGAACTCGGGGTCGTCCTTGCGCAGCATGATGCCGTAGGGCTCCTGGCGCAGCGACTCCTTGAGGATCTTGTAGTCGCCCGGGTTGGTGGCGCTGGCGATCATGCCGGCCAGCTGCACGTCGTCGAGCACGTAGGCATCGGCGCGGCCCGTGGACAGCAGCAGGAAGCCGTCGGAGGTGTCCTTGCCCGCGATCTCGTTCACCTCGATGGTGCCGCTCTTGCGCGCGCCGCGCAGCAGCTGGATCGAGGTGCTGCCCGAGACGGTGGCCACGTTCTTGCCGTTGAGGTCGGGCAGCGCGTTGATGCCCGAGTTCTTCTTCACGGCGGCCGTGATGTTGGTGACGAAGTGGCTGGGTGCGAAGTCGACCTGCGCCTGGCGCTGGGTGGTGTTGGTGGTGGTCGCGCAGTCGAGGTCCACGGTGCCGTTCTGCAGCAGCGGGATGCGGTTGGTCGAGTTGAGCATGGTGTAGCGCACCTCGATCTTCGGCAGGCCCAGCTTGGCCTTCACGGCGTCGACGATCTTCAGGCAGATGTCGTTGGTGAAGCCGATGGGCGCGCTGTCGGCGCTGAGCTTGTACGAGAACGGGATCTGGCTGTCACGCGCGCCGATCTGGATCGTGCCGCTGTCCTTGATCTTGCGCAGCGTGCCGGCGTCCTGCGCGCTGGCGGCGCCGCAGGCGAAGACGAGGGCGAGTGCCAATGCGAAAGGTGCGAGAGGCAGTTTGAAGTCCATGGTGTGTTCCTTGGGTTGCAATGACGGTGGCCTGGCGCGCATCTTCTGCGTCCCGATGAATTTCTAAAAGCGATTTTTTGTGATCGAATCGCATGAAGAAAAGCGTTCTTTCTTTCAGGAGCCGCCCGCCGTGATGACCTTCAAGCAACTCGAAGCCCTCTACTGGATCGCCCGGCTGGGCGGCTTCGCGCAGGCGGCCAACCAGCTGCACACCTCGCAGTCGGCCATCTCCAAGCGCGTGCACGAGCTGGAGCAGCTGTTCGACACCGAACTCTTCGACCGCAGCCAGCGCACGGCGCGCCTCACCGAAAAAGGCGAGGAGATGTTCGTGCTCGCCAGGAAGCTGCTCGACCAGCGCGACGCCGCCGTCGAGCAGTTCGGCAAGCCCGGCGTGGTGGAGCGGCGCATCCGCCTGGGCGTGACCGAGCTCACCGCCATGACGTGGCTGCCGCGCCTGGTCGGCCTGATCCAGCAGCACTACCCCAAGGTGATCCTCGAACCCGACGTGGACGACAGCCTGCAGCTGCGCGACAAGCTGCTGGCCGACGAGCTCGACGTGGTCATCGTGCCCCACACCTTTGCCGACTCGCGCATGCAGAGCAAGGTCATCGGCCGCGTGAAGAGCGCGTGGATGTGCAAGCCCGGCGTGATTCCCTCGACCGCGGCCACCGGCACCGTGCGCCTGCACGACCTGGCGCGCCACCGCATGCTGGTGCAGGGCAACAACTCGGGCACCGGCCGCGCCTACGACGCCTGGATGAAGGACCAGGGCGTGCAGCCCGCCAACGCGATCGTGGTGAGCAACCTCGTGGCGCTCACGGGCCTCACCGTGTCGGGCCTGGGCGTGAGCTACCTGCCGCGCGAATGCCTCGCGCCGCTGGTCGATGCCGGCATGCTCGAGGTGCTCGACGTGACGCCCGCGCTGCCCGTGGTGCGCTACGTGGCCATGCACAAGGGCGAGCACCGCAGCGCGCTCACCTCGTCGATCGTGATGCTCGCGCAGGCGTGCTGCGACTTCACGCGCATGTTCCAGGCACAGCCGGAAGACGAAGCCGCGGCAGGCGCACGCTGAGATCGCAGGCGCTGTCTGCGCGCCCTTGCAGCGCATCGAACGCGGTGTCCGTGACGCGAAACCCACATGCTTTCGAGGGGGTGCGACGCGCTCGAAATTGACGGCAAGATGAGCGCCATCGCGCGGCATTCAGCACGACCCGCTGGAGATAAGACATAACGCTTCCATTTCCGGCCGGCCTTGCAAATGAATACCCGCGCGTAAGACACGTCCCAGGTTTCGCGTCCTTCTTTCGTCTTACCGCCGTCGCACGGCGTCCTTCAGAAAGTGCCCATGACCATCACCGTGACACGCCAGGATCCGCGCTACAACACCCTGAAGAAAGGCTTCAACCTGCGATGGCCTTCCGTTGATTCGGATGCGGCATCGCGCATCGAGCTGGTGGAGAACGCAGACGATGCCGCCGCCGCGCTGCAGCGCATCGTCGATGCGGGCCGGCGGCCCACGGTGCGCAGCGGTGGGCACTGCTATGAAGACTTCGTCTCCAACAACCCCGGCGGTGCGATCCTCGACCTGAGCCTGCTCACGCAGGCCAGTGCCGAGCGCAAGGGCGACGGCCGCTACCGCGTCGCGCCCGGCACGCAGAACTGGAACGGCTACCTCGAGCTGTACAAGCAGCACAACGTCACGCTGCCCGGCGGCTCCTGCTATTCGGTGGGTGCGGGCGGGCACATCTGCGGCGGTGGCTATGGGCTGCTGTCGCGCCTGCAGGGCCTCACGGTCGACTGGCTTTCGGCGGTGGACATCCTCACGGTCGATGCGCGCGGCAAGGTCGTGCCGCGCACCGTGGACGCGACGCGCGACCCGGAGCTGTTCCGTGCCTGCCGCGGCGCGGGCGGCGGCAACTTCGGCGCGATCACCAGCTATGTGTTCGACACCCTGCCGACCGCGCCGCGCGAGGTGGCGCTCGCGGTGGTCGCGTTCGACTGGGCCAGCATGACGCCCGCACGCTTCGCCCAGCTGCTCGCCATCTACGGCGACTACTGGGCCACGCGCGGCACCTCGCCCGACACCTGGGGCATGTTCTCGCTGCTCAAGCTCACGCACCGCTCGTCGGGCCAGATCGTGATGCTCACGCAGTTCTGCAACCCCGACGGCACCTGCAACGACCTCACGGTGCTCCACGACTTTCTCGACCGGTTTCGCGCCTGCACGCCCGTGCCGCTGAAAGGCCGCGCGCCCGGCGTGGGCCCGGCGCCGCGGCAAGACACGGGGCAGCTGCTGTGTTCCAAGCCGCACACCGTGACGCGCTACGACTGGCTCACGGCCACGCAGTACCTCAACGGCTCGGGCGAGAACCAGCGCGGCAAGTACAAGTCGGCCTACATGAAGCGCAGCTTCACCGCGCGCGAGGCGCAGCGCATCTACACGCACCTCACGCGCACGATGCCCGGCATCGACCTGAGCCAGTCGCTGGTGCAGGTCGACTCCTACGGCGGCGCGATCAACAAGCCCGAGCGCATCGGCGACACCGCCGTGCCGCAGCGCGCATCGATCATGAAGCTGCAGTACCAGACCTACTGGCGCAGCGCGGCGGACGATGCGGGCCACCTGCGCTGGATCGGCGATTTCTACCGCGACGTGTACGGCACGCCCGACGTGCCCGAGCGCTTTGCCGGCACGCCCTACCCCGGCGAGCGCTACGAGGGCTGCTACATCAACTACCCGGACAACGACATGCTGGCGCACCCGTTCTGGCCGCAGCTCTACTACGGGGACCAGGGGCTCTACGCCTTCCTTCGGAAAGTGAAGCGGCGCTACGACCCGAACAACATCTTTCACCACGCCATGTCGGTGCGGCCCTGAACGAGAGGAAGGATTTCCATGCCACACAGCCCCAACCGCTTCGGCCAGGACCGCCGCGCCGTCATGCAGTGGATCGGCGGCGCCTCCGCGCTCGGCGCACTGACCCCGATGGTCCCCGCCGGCGCACAGACGCCCGACACCGGCGCGGCCGCAACCACCGCCAGCACCGCACCCGCGCCCCGCTTCGCCTACGTCGGCACCTACACCAGCGACGCACCGGGCGGTACCACCGGCGGCCCGGCATCGAAGGGCATCTACGTGCTCGCGATCCGGGACGGCAGCTGGACGCCGGTGCAGACCGTCGCCAGCGCGAACCCCTCGTTCCTCGCGGTGCACCCGAGCCGGCGCTTCCTCTACGCGATCAACGAGATCGACACCTACCAGGGCCTGCCCACCGGCACGGCCGAGGCCTATGCGATCGATGCGAACGACGGGCGCCTGACGCTGCTCAACCGCCAGCCGCTCTCGCTCTCGGGCGTGGTCCCCGCGCACCTGGCCGTGTCGCCCGACGGCCGCGCGCTGGCCGTGGCGCTGTACGGCGGCGGGGCCTACAACGTGCTGCCCATCGAGGCGGACGGCAGGCTCGGCAAGGTCTCGGGCATCGAGAAGGAAACCGGCACCGGCCCCGACGCGCAGCGGCAGGAATCGCCGCATCCGCACATGGTGCTGTTCGACGGCACGGGCCAGCGCCTGCTCGCCACCGACCTGGGCACCGACCGCATCAACGCGTTCACGCTCGCCGACGGCCAGCTGGCCCTGCTCGGCCGCACGGCCGTCGCGCCCGGCAGCGGCCCGCGCCACCTCGCGCTGCATCCGTCGCAACGCTTCCTGTATGTGGTGAATGAACTCGACGCCACGGTCGCCGGCTTCGGCTACGACGCGGCGAGCGGCAAGGTCGGGGAACAGCGCCAGCGCATCTCGACCGTGCCCGAGGGCTACACCGGCCAGAAGAATGCGGCGGCGCTGGTGATGCACCCCTCGGGGCAGTTTCTCTATGCGAGCAACCGCCGCCTGAAGTCGGACCATCCGATGGCCGACAGCATCGCCGCGTTCCGCATCGACCCGAGCAACGGCGCGCTGACACCGCTGCAGCACTGGGGCGAAGGCCTGCGCTTTCCGCGTGCGCTGGCGATGGCGCCGGGCGGCAGCCACCTCTACGCGCTCAGCCAGAAGGGCGACGCTGTCCTGCGCCTGCGCATCGATCCGGCCAGCGGCAAGCTGGACCAGCCGGTGCAGGTGGCGCAGGTGCCTACGCCCGTCTGTCTGGCTTTTGCCTGATGCCTAGCTGCCGCGCGCGAGCATCCGGCCCGCACGCGCCAGCACTTTCGCTTCGCCCTGGCCGCCGCGATAGGCCAGCACCCCGTTCACGAACACGCGCTCGACACCGACGCTCACGCCATGCGGCTTGTCGTAGGTGGCGGTGTCGGTGATGGTCTCGGGGTCGAACACCACCACATCGGCCATGGTGCCGACGCGCAGCAGGCCACGATCGGCGATGCGCAGGTTGCGCGCCGTCATGCCGGTCATCTTGTGCACCGCCTGCTCCAGCGTGAAGAGCTTGCGCTGGCGCCAGTAGCGTGCGAACACACGCGGGAACGCGCCCCACAGCCGTGGGTGCGGATGGCGGTCGTGCGGCAGGCCGTCGCTGCCGATCATGGTGAGCGGGTGCGCAATGACGCGCTCCACGTCTTCTTCCTGCATCTGGAAGTAGCAGGCGCCGCCGGGCTTCAGCCGCAGGCAGGCCTCCTGCTCGGTGGTGCCCCATTCGCGCGCGATGTCGGAGATGAGGCGGCCGGTCATCTCGGGGTGCGGGTCGGACCAGGTCAGCAGCACGTCGATCACGCCGTCCACCAGGTCTTCGCGCAGCACGGTGGAGCCGGCCACGTAGGGGTAGACGTCCATCGCGATCTCCTGGCGCTGCGACAGCGCCTCGATCAGCGGCAGCGTCTCCTTCGTGCGGCCCCAGTTCGCAGGACCGGCGCACTTGTGGTGCGAGATGACCAGCGGCACGCCCGCGCTGAAGGCCGTGTCGCCGGCCTCGTGCAGCGCCTCGATGATCTGCTGCATCTCGCTGCGCAGGTGCGTGGCGTACACGCCGCCATGGCGCGCGACGACGCGCGCGAGCGCGGTGACTTCCTCGGCCGGCGCGGCAAACGCTTCTTCGTAGAACAGGCCCGACGACATGCCGTGCGCGCCCGCGGCCATGCAGTCGTCGAGCAGCGCTTCCATGCGCGCCAGCTCGTCGCCATCGGCGGGCCGGTCGAGCGCCTGCATCGCCGCGAAGCGCAGCGTGGTGTGGCCCACGAGCGCGGCCACGTTGAGCGCAGGCTGCACCGCATCGACCGCCGCGCGGTACTCGGCCATGGTCGCGTGCTTGAACGAGTCCGCACCCAGCAGCGTGAGCGGCGGCTTCGACTGCGGCGTGCGGTACGGCGCCAGCGAGATGCCGCAGTTGCCCGTGACCACCGTCGTGATGCCCTGCGACACCTTGGGCAGGCACAGCGGGTCGCGCAGCACGATGGCGTCGTCGTGCGTGTGGGCGTCGATGAAGCCGGGCGCGATCACCTTGCCGCGGCAGTCGACCACGTCGACGTCGGCGATGTTCAACCCTGCAGGCAGTCGCGCGCGCAGGCCGTCGCCCAGCGCCAGGATGCGGTCGCCCTGCAACAGCACGTCGCCGGGCCACGAAGGGCCGCCCGAGCCGTCGACCACGAGGCCGGCTTCGAGCAGCACGGCTTGGGTGTCGCTCATGGTTCGCTGTCTCCCTTTTTCGTGTTGATGCCGCCGCCGTCCCAGCTTTGCAGCGGGTGCGTGGTGGCGTCGATGCCGTGGCGCTGGAAGGCCTCGCGCGCGCGCTGCAGGCGCTGCACGGCGGGCTCGCCGCGGCGCTGCGCCACCAGCACGGTGAGGATCTCGATGACCGTGAGGTGCGTGAGGTAGGCGTCGATGCCCACATGCATCACGGCATCGTCGGGCACCGACAGGCCGATGAGGAAGTCGGCCTTGGCCGCGAGCGCCGTGCCCGGCCGCGTGATGGCGACCACCTGGGCGCCCTGCCCGCGTGCGATGTCGACCGCGTCGAGCAGCGAGGGCATGCCGCCCACGTGCGAGATGGCGATGACCACGCCGCCCGGGCGCTGCGCCGCGCCGGCCACCTGCTGCAAGTGGTAGTCGGCCCAGGCGTTGGCCGAGAGGCCGAGGCGGAACAACCGCGCCTGCAGGTCGTTCGCCATGAACCACGAGGTGGCACCCGCGCCGTACAGGTCGACGTGCGGCGCGGCCGCGATGGCGCGCACCGCGCCGTCGAGCACCTGCATGTCGAGCTGGCCGCGCACGCCCGAGACCGAGGCCGCGGCGCTGCGCGCGATCTTGCTGACCACTTCGTCGGCGGCGTCTTCGATGTTGACGCGGCGGTGCAGCGGCGAGCCGCCGAGCGCCAGCTCCTGCGCGAGCGCGAGCTTGAACTCGCGCAGCCCGGCAAAGCCGAGGTCGCGGCAGGTGCGCATGATGGTGGGCACCGAGCTGCGCGAGCGCTCGGCCAGCTGCTCGAAGCTCTCTTCGAGCGCGCGGTCGGGGTCTTCGAGGATCAGGTCGAGGATCGCGCGCCGAGTGGCCGGCGCGTCGCTGCGCGCCTCGGCGATCCTCTGGAGCAATGAGGGCGTCATCGGTGCGTTGTTCAGAAGTGCATGGCGACGGCGTCGCTCACGCGGTAGTCGTTCTCGACCACGGGCATCCAGTGCCACTTGTCGAAGGTGGTGCAGGGGTGCGAGATGCCCAGGCCCACGCGGTCGCCGACCTTGGGTGCATCGGCTTCTTCGCTTGCGTCCCAGCGCAGGTAGGCGTGCTGGTCGTTCAGTGCGGTGATCTTCCAGCCGGCGGGCACGCCCTGGGGCTGCAACGCGCCGCGCGCCGCGCGCGCGATCGGCACGGGCATCGACAGGTCGAAGGAGATGTCGCGCTTGCCGACCGAGAGGATCGCCAGGCCCGGCTCGGGCCGCGACTGCACATTGGCCCAGACTTCCATCGCCGGCGTCAGCCCTTCGCCGCAGTCGCAGCCCAGGCGTTCGTCGACCACGTTCACCATGCGCTTGTAGAAGCCATGGTCGTGCGTCACGTAGCAGCCCGAGCGCAGCAGGCCGCGCACGGGCGAGCCCAGCGCGGGCTTCAGGCGCCCGGCCACAAGGTCGAAGATGGCCGAGCCGCCGGCCGAGACCAGCACCTCGTCGGTCTCGAACAGCTGCTGCGTGTCGCAGTGGCGGGCCACGGCTTCCACGCGATCCATCAGCGTGGTGGCATAGGCCGTGTCGGGCCCGCTTTCGCCAGTGGCGCCCTGCCCTTCATAGGTCTCGATGCCGACGAGCTTGGCTGCGTCGCTCGCGCGCACCCGCGTGGCGAGCGCAATGGCTTCATCGTGCGTGCGGCAGCCCGTGCGTGCGCCCTGCACGCCGATCTCGAGCATGACCTCGAAAGGCACGCTGGCGGGGTTGCGCTTCGACCAGTCTTCGATCAGCGCCAGCTGTGCGATCGAATCGACCAGGAACACGACGCGCAGGTCCGCATGGTCGGCCAGCAGCAGCTGGATGCCCGCGAGGTCTTCGTCGCTCACGACCTGGTTGGCGATCAGCGTGCGGCGCGCGCCAGCGGCCACGCCCACGGCCAGCTGCGTGACGGTGGCAAAGGTCAGGCCCCAGGCGCCGGCGTCGAGCTGGCGCTGGAACAGCTGCGGCGACATCGTCGTCTTTCCGTGCGGCGCCAGGTCGATGCCCCATTCGCGCACGCGTGCCTGCATCCATTGGAGGTTGTGTTCGAGCGCTTCGCGCTTGAGCACGGCCAGCGGCAGCGGCAGGTCGCCGGCCAGCACGTTCCAGCCGGCGGCGCCGACTTCGCTGCGCAGGCGCGGCGGCTGGGTGCGCGGGTAGCCCTTGAAACGGTCGCTCAGCAGCGGGTCGATGAAGTCGTGAGTCGAGGAAGAAATGTCGGTCATGGTCGTGCAACGGCGGTGTTGGAGAGCAGTTCTTTGCGGATGCAGGCGCTGTAGTGTCCTGCGGAAATCTCCTCGAGCGGCGGTACCGTCTGCGCGCAGGCCTCGATGGCATGCGGGCAGCGCGTGCGGAACACACAGCCCGAGGGCGGCGAGATCGGGCTGGGAATGTCGCCCTTCAGTGCGATGCGCTCGGTGGCCATCTCAGGGTCGGGCTTCGGGCTCGCGGCCAGCAAGGCCTGCGTGTAGGGGTGTGAGGGGTTCGCGAACAGCTCCTCGGTGGTGGCCACTTCCATCACCTTGCCCAGGTACAGCACCACCACGCGGTCGCACAGGTACTCGACCACGTCGAGGTCGTGCGAGATGAAGAGCATGGTCAGGCCCAGGCGCTCGCGCAGGTCGGCCAACAGGTTGATGACCTGCGATTGAATCGACACGTCGAGCGCCGACAGCGGCTCGTCGGCCACGATGAACTCGGGCTCCACGGCCAGCGCGCGCGCCACGCCGATGCGCTGGCGCTGGCCGCCCGAGAACTCGTGCGGAAAGCGGCTGGCGTGCTCGGGGCGCAGGCCCACGGTTTCGAGCAGCTCGGCAATGCGCTTGTCGCGCGCCGCGCGCCCTTGTGCAGCCCGTGCGTGGACAGTGCCTCGCCCAGGATGGCGCTGATGCGCATCTTCGGGTTCAGGCTCGCGTACGGGTCCTGGAAGATGATCTGCAGCTTGCTGCGCAGCTTGCGCATGCGCTCGCCGAGAGGCCGCCGATGTCGTCGCCCCGGTACAGCACCTGGCCCTCGGTGCGCTCGACCAGGCGCAGCACGGTGCGTCCGATGGTGCTCTTGCCTGAGCCGGATTCGCCCACCAGGCCCAGCGTCTCGCCGGGTTGGATGGAGAAGGACACGTCGTCCACTGCGCGCACAGGGCGCTCGCTGCTGCCGAAGTATTTCTTGAGGCCGCGGACTTCGATAAGGGGCGAGGAAGAAGGGGAAGAAACAGCGGTGGTCATCATGCAGCCCTCGCGAGCGGTTGGTCGGGCTGCACGCGCACGCAGCGCGCCTGGCGGTCCTGCCGGATGTCGATCAGGGCGGCATCGCGTCCTTGCAACTCGCCAGCGCCTGGTCGCAGCGCGGCTCGAAGGCACAGCCGAGTGGCGGCGCCAGCGGGCTCGACACCTGCCGCGAATCGCGAACAGCCGCTTGGGCTTCGGTTGCCCAGGAACCCGCGCCTTGCCCGGCAGGCAGGCCAGCAGGCCTTGCGTGTACGGATGCTCAGGCTGCGCAAAGAGGCCGCACGGGCGCACGCTCGACCACGCGGCCCGAGTACATGACGACCACGTCGTCGGCATGGTGCGCCACCACGCCCAGGTTGTGCGTGATGAACAGGATGCTCATGCCCGTCTCGGCCTGCAGCCGGCGCATCAATTCGAGGATCTGCGCCTGGATGGTCACGTCCAGCGCGGTGGTGGGCTCGTCGGCGATCAAGAGCGTCGGGTCGCAGGCCATGGCCAGCGCAATCATCACGCGCTGGCGCATACCGCCCGAGAGCTGGTGCGGGTACTCGTGGATGCGTTGGGCCGCGGCCGGAATCTCGACCAGCTCGAGCATGCGCAGCGCATGGGCCAAGGCCGCCTTGCGGTCGAGCCCCTTGTGCAGGCGCACGCTCTCGGCAATCTGCTCGCCGATGGTGAAGACCGGGTTCAGGCTGGTCATGGGCTCCTGGAAGATCATCGACAGCTGGTTGCCGCGCAGGGAGCGCATCTCGCGCTCGCCGATCTGCAGCAGGTCGAGTGTCTTGCCTTCGCGGGTGACGAAAGAGGCCGAGCCGCTGACCTGCGCGTTGGCGGTCTTGGGCAAGAGGCGCATCAGCGTGAGGCTGGTGACCGACTTGCCCGAGCCCGATTCGCCGACCAGCGCGGTGGTCTTGCCGGGCTGGATCGAGAAACTTACATCGGCCACCGAGCGGATCAATCCGTCCTCAGTAGGGAAGCTCGTGCTCAGGTTGGTGACCGTGAGGCGTGGGGTGTTGTTCGCGTTCGTCATCACGAGGTCTTCTTGAGCTTCGGATCGAGCAGGTCGCGCACGCCATCACCGAGCAATTGCAGCGACAGCGCCGTGAAGATGATCGCCAGGCCCGGGAACAGCACGACCCAGAAGGCCTGGTGCGCGTACTGCTGGCTGCCCGCAACCATGGTGCCCCAGGTGGGGATCTCAGGCGGCACGCCGACACCGAGGAACGACAGCCCCGCCTCGGCCAGGATGGCGTAGGCAAAGATGAACGACACCTGCACGAGGATCGGCGACATCAGGTTCGGCAGGATGTGGCGCCACAGGATGCGCGAGGTGCGCACGCCCAGGGCCCGTACGGCTTCGACGAAGAGAAGTTCGCGCACGACCAAGGTCGAAGCCCGCACCACCCGCGCCACGCGGGGTGTGTAGACCAGCACCAGCGCGAGCACGGTGTTCATCAGCGACGGCCCGAGGATGGCCACCAGCGCGATGGCCAGCAGGATGTCGGGGAAGGACATCATGGCGTCAACCACGCGCATCAAGGGTGCGTCGAGCCGGCGGAAGAAGCCTGCCATCAAACCCAGCACGGTGCCGGCGATGACGGCGCCCAGCGCGTGAGCGCCGCATGGCCAGCGAGTAGCGTGCGCCGTGCACGATGCGCGAATACATGTCGCGCCCGAGTTCGTCGGTTCCGAGCAGGTGTTCGGCGCTGGGCGCCTTCAGGCGCTGCAGCACCGCTGTGTCGTTGGGGTCGGCGGACGCGAACAGCGGCGCACCGACAGCGAGCACGGCAATCACCAGCAGAACCAGGGCGGAGACCATCACGATGCGGCGGTGCATCAGCTGGCGGAGCATTCGAGGCATGCGCATCGTTCAGACCTTCACGCGCGGATCGACCACCGCATACAGCAGGTCGATCGAGAAATTGATGAGCACGTAGATCGCAGCAATCACGAGCAGCGCACCCTGGATGACGGGGTAGTCGCGCCGCAGCACGGCGTTGACCACGAGGTTGCCCACGCCGGGCAGGCCGAACACGGTCTCGGTGATGACGGCGCCGCCGATCATGAGTGCGACCGTGAGGCCGATCACGGTGACGATGGGCACCAGCGCGTTGCGCAGTGCGTGCTTGAGCACGACGACCTTCTCGCTCAGGCCCTTGGAGCGTGCGGTGCGCACGTAGTCTTCGCCGAGCACGTCGAGCATCGAAGCGCGCGTGAAGCGGATGATGAGTGCGGAGTTCAGCAGGCCCAGCACGGTGGCGGCAACACCAGCGCATGCAGCCGTTCGGCGAAGGGGGCATCGGGCGCGCCGTAGCCCGACACCGGGAACCACCCGAAGGACACCGCGAAGACCTGGATCAGCACGATGCCCAGCCAGAAGCTGGGGATGCTCGCGCCCAGCATCGCGATGCCGGTGAAGAACTGGTCGACCACGCGCCCGCGGAACACCGCCGAGACGATGCCGCAGGGCACGCCGATGAGGGCGGCGATGGCCACCGCCAGAAGCGCCAGCAAGGTGGTCGGCTCGGCCCGCTCCCACAGCGCCTGCGTGACCGGGCGCTGCAGGAAGATCGAGGTGCCCAGGTTGCCCTGCAGCACTTCGCGCAGCCAGTAGCCGAACTGCACGGGCAGCGGTTTATCCAGGCCGTAGTCCTTCTGCACGCGGGCGATGTCGGCGGCGGTGGCCTGGTCGCCCAGCAGCACGGAGATCGGGTCGCCCGAAGCTGCGCGCGTGAGCACGAAGACCAGCACGGCCACCAGCGCCAGCACGATGAGCATGCCGCCCGCGCGGGAGGCGATGTAGCGAAGCGATGCGCTCTTGATCATGACGAGAACTCGATGGCGGCGGCGCTGCCGACGGCCACGTACTGGCCGGTGAACTGCACGTCGCCGTTCTTCTTCACGCGGAAGATGGTCACGTTGTCGCCCTGCTTGTTGTGGCACACGTAGAGAAAGCGCCCGCTCGGCTCGAGCGTGCAGCTGCGCGGGTAGTTGCCGCGCGTCCACTCCTCGCGCACCAGCGTGGGCGCGCCGGTGCGCGCATCGACCTTGAAGATCGAGATCGAGTCGTGCAGCCGGTTGAGCGACACGAAGTGCGTGCCGCCCGGCAGCATGCGGATGCCCGAGGCGTAGCTGGTGCCCTTGAAGCCGGCGGGCAGCGCCGAGGTTTCGCTCACCAGCGCGAGCACGCCGGTGGCGCCGTCGTAGCGCAGGAAGGCAATGGTCGAGGCCTCTTCGTTGACGAGGTAGACCCACTTGCCGTTCGGATGGAAGGCGAAGTGGCGCGCGCCCGAGCTTTCGGACACGGCCACCGTGCTCGGCTGGCTCAGCACGCCGGTGGCGCGGTCGAAGCGGTACGAGATGACGCGGTCCAGCCCCAGGTCGGCCACGAGCACGAAGTTGCCGGCCGGGTCGGCCTGCACCATGTGGGCGTGCGGGCCGTCGTGGTCGCTGGTGGCAAAGCCTTCGTGCGAGCGTGCGGCCAGCGGCACCACGTCGGCACCGGGCTTGCAGGGCGTGGCGGCGCCGCAGGCCGCGACGTCCTTGTAGACGACGGCGGCGCGGTCGGTGTCGAAGCTGCCGTCGATGCGCAGCGCGATCACGCTGACGTCGCCACTGGCGTAGTTGGCGGTGAACACGAAGCGGCCGTCGGGATGCACGCTCAGGTGCGCCGGGTCCTTGCCGCCGCAGGGCATCTCGGCCACGAACGACAGCGCGCCGTTCGCGCCGATGCGAAAGGCCGAGACAGAGCCGGCTTCGAACTCGTTGGCGGCGTACAGCATCGGCAGCGTCGGGTGGCGCGCGAGCGAGGCGGGGTTGCGCAGCTTGGCATCGCTGGCCGCGCTCGCCACGGCGGGCGGTGCGCCAGGGATGGGCTTGAGCGCGCCGGTCGCGCCGTCCACCACGAACTGGTGCACGCCCAGGCCGCGCCCGCCGCGCCACGGCTTGCCGCCGTCACTGTAGGTGCCGACGTAGGCGTACACGGGGCCCGAAGTGGTGGCTTGAGCGGTAGTGGCCATGGATGGTTTGAGTCCGAGGGCGCCGAGGCCGGAGGCCAGTGCGCTGACTTGCAGAAGTTGACGACGCGACGGCATGGCGGTGCTTGCGGCCTTACTTGATCTTCGCGTTCCAGAAGAACGGCCAGGTCGCGGGCTGGTAGTTGTCCAGCGCCGGGCTCTTGGCCGAGAGGCCGTTGAACTTGCCGACGTTGATGTAGGGCACTTCGTCGTACACCACCTGCTGCACCTTGCCCCACAGCGCGCCGCGCTTGGCCGGGTCGCTCTCGGTGTTGAAGGCGCTCAGTGCAGCCTTCTTGGCGGGCGAATCCCACCAGCCGGGTGCGCCGTCGCCCAGTTGCGGCGGCGAGAGCATGGGCTCGGGGAACTGGCCCGAGTGGGTCACGTAGATGTCCCACAGCTTCGGGTCGTTGCGGCGTTGCACCAGCGTGGCCCAGTCGACCACGTTGAGGTCGACCTTGAAACCGGCGCGCTTGAGCTGCTCGGCCATCAGCAGCGACATGTTGTAGTGAAAGTCGTACTGGCGGCTGGTGAGCACGCGGATCGGCTCGCCCTTGTAGCCGGCCTTGGCCGCGGCGTCTTTCGCCTTGGTGGCGTTGCGCTGGTTGTAGTGGTCGGCGCCGGCCGCCGAGTAGAACGGCGAGCCCTTGGGGAAGTGGTTGGCCTCGGCCACGAAGAAGCGCGTGTCGCCGAAGCCGGCGGCGAGCATCTCGCCCTGGCCCAGCGCGGTCTGCACGGCCTGGCGCACCGCCGGGTTGGCGGCCACGCCTTCCTTGGTGTTGAGCACGAGGTAGGGGAAGCCGAACGACGGCGTCATGATCGGCAGCGTCTTGCCGCCGGCCTTCTCCAGGCGCGGCAGGGCTTCCACCGGCAGCAGGTCGGCAAAGTCGTACTGGCCGGCCAGCGCGCCCTCGACGCGGGTGCTGGCGTTGGGCACGGGCACGAAGCGCAGCTCTTCGATGGCGGCTTCGCGCTTGCCGCCGTAGCCGCTCGCGGGCTCCTTGCGCGCGGCGTACTTGTCGAAGCGCGTGAGCAGCACGAACTGGTCGGGGCGGCGCTCCTTGAACTTGTAGGGGCCGGTGCCGACGAAGTCCTTCAGCGGTGACGCGATGGAGTCCTTGGCCATGATGGCCGCCATGCCGCTGGGCAGCGCCAGCTGCGACAGCAGCGGTGCGTACGGCGCCTTCAGCACGATTTCCACGCCCAGCGGGCCCTTGGCCTTGAGGCTCTCGATTTCCTTGCCCACGGCCTTGCCGCGCGGCGACTGGTCCATCCACCGCTGCAGGCTGGCGACCACGTCGTCGGCCGTGAGATCGCGCCCGTTGTGCAGCGCCACGCCCTTGCGCAGCGTGATGGCGTAGGTCTTGCCGTCTGCGGAGATCTTCGGCATCGTCTCGGCCAGCATCGGCACCACGTTCCACTTGGCATCGAAGGTGTACAGCGTCTCGTACACGTGCTGCATGATGGTTCCGACCAGGTCGGCCGTGGAGGCCATCGGGTCGAGCGTCTGCGGCTCGGCCACCATCGCCAGCGTGGCGAAGTTGCGCGGGCCCTGCGCGTGGGCGCTGGGGTGAGGCAGTGCGGCACACAGCATCGCGAGCAGGGAAGCTCCCAGCAGGCTGCGCTTCGACAGGCGGGGCAGGCGCTGGACAAGACCGGCGTGAGACATGGAGAACTCCTTCATGGGGCGGACTGATTTATGAAAGAAATTTTCTTTCTAGGCCGAACTCTGAAGCAGACTTCATGCCAAATCATCCGTGTTAACCCTTCTTGAGGGGTTATTCTGAAAAAGTATTTCAAATCAGACGGATACTGCGGCCCTCACCCGACCCACTCAACCCCTCTCACTCACAGGAGTTCCCATGCCCCTCGAATACCTCGGCGCCCCGCCCATCGCCTCCGACCGCCAGGCCCGCCCCTTCTCCCCCGCCGTGCGCGCGGGCGATTTCGTCTACGTGTCGGGCCAGGTGCCCGCCAACGCGCAGGGCGAGATCGTGGCCGGCGGCATCGAGGTGCAGACGCGCCAGGTGATGGAGAACCTCAAGACCGTGCTCGCGCTGGCCGGCGCCACGCTCGACGACGTGTGCAAGAGCACCGTCTGGCTGCACGACGCGCGCGACTTTGGTGCCTTCAACCGCGTCTACATGAGCTACTTCGGTGAAAACAAGCCGGCGCGCTCGACCACCGAGGCGCGCCTCATGGTCGATGCGAAGGTCGAGATCGACGTCGTCGCCTACAAGCCCAAGGCCTGATCAGGCGGGTCGCAACTCGGTCTTGCGCTGCACGATGCGCGAGACCAGCCCGTACTCGACGGCCTCCGTGGCCGACAGCCAGCGGTCGCGCTCGATGTCGGCCAGCACCACATCGATGGGCTTGCCGGTTTCGCGCGCGATCTCGTGCGCGATGCGCTGGCGCGCCTTGATGATTTCCTGCGCCTGGATCGCGATGTCGGTCGCCTGGCCGCCCGCGCCGCCGCTGGGCTGGTGGATCAGGAAGCGCGTGTTGGGCAGGCACACGCGCCGCTCGCGCGGCGCGGCGAGAAACAGGTGCGTGGCGGCGCTACCCACCCAGCCGGTGCCGATCATGTGCACCGGCGCGCTGATGAAGCGCACCACGTCATGGATCGCGTCGCCCGACTCCAGGTGCCCGCCGGGAGAGCTCACGAGGATGTCGATGGGTTTGTCGCCGCTGTCGGCATCGAGCGCGATGAGCCGGCGCGTGACGTCGGCGGCCACACTGTCGGTGATGCTGCCGAAGATCAGCAGCGTGCGCGACTTGAAGGCTTTCTCCTCGAGGTAGGAATTGCGCGGCTCGGCCGTCGCCGCGGGCGGGGTGTCGTCGTCGGTTTCCAGTGTTGAAAACATGGGCTGCATGAAGAAAGCTCCTGTGGTTGAACTGTCTTGACGAACAAGCCCACAGTTTCGTGACATTGCGCCTGCCGTGGCAAGCAGCACCGTGGTGCCACGGTGCCACGTGCCGCTCAGGCGCCCATCCGGGGCGACACCACGGCCCTTCGGGGTGTACCGACGCCGGCCAGCACCGGCCGGCCCGTCATCGCGCCGCAATGGTCGAGCGCCTGGCGCAGGACGGTATCCACGTTGCGCAGCGACAGCCCGTAATGGGAGGCCACCTCCTGGCGTGTCTTCTCCTCGATGCGCAAGGCCTCGAGCACCGCCCGGTGACGCCGCGGCAGGCCCTGCATCGCGCGGTCGACCGAACCGACTTCGGCGCGCACCTCGGCCATGTCCTCGGGCCCGGGCGCGTGGTCGATGGCCGACTCGACGGCGGTGTGCGGGTCGTCCACATAGCGCCATGCCCCCTCGCTGCGCAACCGGTCCATGGCCAGGTTGCAGGCCACGCGATAGACGTAGGCGCTGGGGTTCTCCACGGGTGCGCACACCCGCAGGTGACCCAGCCGCAGCCAGGCGTCGTGCAGGCATTCGCTGGCCATCTCGGCGCACCCGAGATGGCGGGTCAGCTTGCGCCGCAACCCTTCGTAATTGGCGCAGAGAAAAACCTGCAGCGCCAGGCGACGCTGCGCTTCGTCCCGCAGCGCATCGGCCGCCTCGTCGCGCGCCGGTGCTTCCTGTTCGCAAAGGACACTGGGTGCCATGACATGCCGCTCCTGCCCGCCTAGCGGTCCTGCTGCAGGCGACGACGCTCGTCGCTGCTCAGGGCGGCCCAGTGCCTGGGGTCGATCTTGCGGCCCATGCCCACCACCTGCACGGGGTTCTGCGGGTCGTAGTCGACCTGCGCCCCGGATTGCAATCCCGACCGCGGCGCCGGCGCGTCGCGCCCCTCTTGTGCGGGCTCGTTGCCGAAGCCGAGCACGCGCACCGTGAAGACCGACGCCAGCGCCTGCCGCGCGGCCGCGCGCTCGCGCTGCACCGCGTCCTGCGCGGCGGCCGTCGCCTGCGCAGCGGCAGCGCTCGCATTGGTGAGCGCGCCGATGTTCACCGACGCGATCACCGGCAGGCCCTTGGTCTCGCCCTTGACCTGGATGTTGTCCGCGTTGAGCACCTGCAGCGCCGCAATGTTCAGGTTGCCCGCCACGCGCAAGCCCGCATCGCCGGCGTTCACGGTGCCGCGCGGCGCGACCAGGTCGACGTCGCCGTCGCCCACGGTGCCGATGCCGCTGCCGCTCATGTCCGACTTCTCGCGGATCACCGTCACGCCGTCCAGGTCGGTGGACACCTCGGGCGCCGAGGGCACGCGCAAGGTCTTGGCGCCGCGCCCGGCGTCGATGTCGCCGACGGTGGACCAGATGATCTGGTCGCTGCCCTGCTTCGTGACCTCGGGCACGAACGACAGGATGCGCGACTGGTTCACGGTGACGTCGTTCCGGGCCGCAATGCCGATGTGCCCCGACGCCAGCGTCACCAGCCCGTAGCCGGCCGGCACCGCGGCGCCCAGCGCCGCCACCTGCAGGCCGCCGCCGGGCGTGAGCACGTCGATGTCGCCGCCGGCCATGGTGCGCAGCATCAGCTTGTTGGCCGCGACGTCGCCCTTCCATGTGTCGCCCGGGAACAGCGTCTCGATGGCCGTGTAGCCGCGGTTGTAGCCGCCGTTGCGCGGCAGGCCGCCGGTGCCCGGTTCGTTCTGGTCGCGCCCGGCTTCGCGCAGTTCGAGCAGGTAGACCTGCCGCAGGAACTGCTGCTGCGCGAGCTGGGGCAGTTTCTGGAAGCGCGCCCAGGCTTCGAGCGGCTCCAGCTTTTCGCCGGTCATGTCCGACATGAACGAGACGAGGCCGCGGCGCACGGTTTTTTCCTGCCCGCCTGCGCGCGTTTCGACCTGGTCCACCAGGTAGATGGGCAGCACGCTGCCGTCCGCGCCCCGGGTCTTCAGGTAGTCGGGCATGGACGCGACCTTCGACGGATCGAGGTAGGCGGCCGTGAACGCGTCGTAGCCCACGGCGTGGTTCAGCCCGGCCATGGCGGTGATGGCGGCGCCGTGTTCCGGCAGGCCCTTGACCTGCGTCTCGGGCAGCGCGCGGTTGTTCCTGTCGTAGCGCTGGTTGCCCAGCGTCTGCACCTGCAGGTTGTCGGCGTACAGGTCGCGGCCGGCGGCCAGCACCAGCGTGCCGGGGCCCTGGATCTCGATGTTGCCGGTCAGGCCCACCGAGAGATCGTTGTTCGTGTCCAGCCGCGCCGTGCTCTGCATCGCCAGGATGTCGTTGCCCGCCTCCAGCAGCGTGACGTCGGACCCACGCAGGTTGCGGCCCGCCAGCCGCAGGCCGCGGATGTCGGTGCCCGCGCGCACCCAGGTCTGCTCGTTGGCCTTCACGTCGAGCCCCACGATGGAGCCCTGCGATGCATAGATGCGACTGGGCTCGAAGTCGTTGGCCAGCGGCAGCACCTCGGGGTTGTTCACGGTGCGCAGGTACGTGTTGTTGACCGGCGAGGCCAGTGCCCGCTCGATCAGGTTGTCGAGCATGTCCTCCATGTTCATCTGGCTGAACGGCGAGCCCGCGCCGGCCGGCATGTAGCCCGTGGGCATCATCGCGGGCGTGGCGTAGGCCATGACGAGCGGCGCGTCGAAGCGGATGTCGTTCTTCGCGACCACTCGCACGTCGTTGGTGGTGCCCGGCAGCACGTACAGCGGCCCGTCGATGGCAATGCCCCCGTTCAGGGCGGCCGCCGAAAAGCGCGCCGGATACCGGTTGCCGCCGAAGCCCACCAGCGTGTCCTTCTCGACCCAGCGCAGCAGCAGGTCGCGGAAGATGAACTCGATCCGGTTCACGAAGGTGATGTTGCCGCCGGTCGACACCAGCCGGAGCGCGCTGCGGTCGGTGTAGCCGCTCATGTAGGCGCCGTAGTTCAGCACCTGGCCGTCGCCTCGCAGGCCCTCGCCGTAGGTCACCAGCAGCGGATCGACCACCGTCTGCAGGCGCAGGTCACCGGCCGTGCGCAGGCTCAGCGTGGCGTCGCCCAGCGCGAGGATCGGCGCCACGGTGTAGCTGCTCTTCGTCAAGCCGCCGCCGCTGTCGTCGCGGGTTATCGTCACCGTGTGGCCGACCGCCGTTTCGCCGGCGCGGATGTCGCCCGCGCCGCGCGCCACGTAGTACTGGCCGCCGCGGATCGCGCCGCCGGCCTGCACCGACATGGCGCCGCCGTTGCGCATTTCCATGGCCATGGCCTCGCTGGCGGAGCGGCCGCCGCGCATGCGCATGTGGGTCGGCAAGGCGACCAGCAGGTTGCGCAGGTCGCCGCCGGCTTCCACGCTGACGTTGCCGCCGCCCATCGCGCCCACGCCCTGCTGGAAGCGCCCGTAGTCGATCCACCAGCTCGACTGCTCGGGCGCGTGAATGACGGGGCCGTAGACGCCGTCGGGGTTCCAGCCGTTTTCGCCGTTGGTGTATTCGCCGAAGAAGCGCTTTTCATTGAGCGTGCCCTGCCGGTTGAGCCATTCGGTGAAGTGCTGGCCCGACGGCGCGGCCTCGATGCTGCCCTGCGCGCCGATGGCGAGGTTGCCGCCTTCCACGCCGTAGCTGGCGTTCGGGTTGGCGGTGGTGAAGTCGCTCCACACCGTCGTGTCCTTGCGCCCGGCGGTGTAGATCACCGATTCCTTGTGCGCTAGCGTGAGGTCGCGGCCCGCGCGCACTTCGAGGTCGCCGGTGCCGGTGCGCACGAGCTTGCCCGCGCCGTTGTCAGGCTTCGGGTCGCTGTCGGTGGGCACGGCGGTGTTGGCCGTGCCCACGGTGATCGACCCCTTGCCTGCGGCCTGTGCCGCGAGCGGCTTGAGCGCCATCGCATCGGCCGAGGCCAGCTCGCCGCCGGCCACCAGCCGCAGGTTCCACGACGGGCCCGCCTGCAGCCGGCCGCTGCGGTCGGCCGCGTCGAAGCCATCGCTCAGGTGGCCGTTGATGGCGAGGTTGCCGCCCGCGCGCAAGGTCAGCGTGCCTTCGCGCGCGCCGGAGAAATCGCTGAAAAGATTCCAGTCGCTGTTCAACGCGAGGTCGCCCGCGCTGCGGACCTCGATGCCGGGCATCACGGCCAGCCCGGTGCCCAGCCGTGCCGCCACCCCGCCCGATGCGGCCCTGAAACGCGCGGCATCGGCAATGGCGTCGGGCTTGACCGAATCGACCGTGGCGCCGTCGTAGGCCTTCACGTCGTAGACGCTCACGCCTTCGAGCACCGCCGAGCGCGCGCCGTTCACGGCAACGTTCAGCGCGCCGACCGCGACGTCGTCGTGCGTGGCGTTCTGCTGCGCGCGCAGGCGCACCTTGCCGCCTTCGTTGCCGGCCACGTCGATCAGGCCGCCTTGCAGGTTGAGCTGCCCGCCCGCCGCTTCGAGCGTGACGCGGCCGTTGCCCAGGCTGCCGGTGGCACCGGCGAGCAACTGCGCGCCGGCCTGCATTGCCACGCCGTTGCCGGCGGTGATGCGAATGGCGCCGCCGTAGGCCGAGCGCGCATCCACCGTGCCCGAGATGTCGATGCTGCCCCGGTCCGCCGTGAGGCCGAAGTCTTCCACCTGCGTGAAGCCGCCCAGTGCCACGTTGCCCTGGCGGATGCGGAACTGGCGCGAGCGGTTGAAGCCGGCGTCGTTCAGCCGCTGGCTCACGCCGGCGAAATCGGGCAGCGCCTCGATGTCGAGCGCGAAGCTGCCGGCCTTGCCGCCATTGCCTCCCGCCTGCGCCGCGATCAGGCCGTCGAGCACCACCGTGCCGCCCTGCGATGCCGCAAGGCTCAGCGTGCCGGCGTCGCCGCCCCTCGGGTGGGCGGCCAGGTCGAGCCGGCTGCCGGCCTCCAGCCGCACGTCGCCGCCCACCGCCGACAGGCCGATGCGGCCCGCGTCCGCGTATTCGGCCACGTCGAAGAAATGCTTGGCGGAGCCGCTCACGTCGATGGTGGCGCCGCGCGCCACGACCAGGCTGCCGCCGGTCGCCGTCATGTCGATGCTGCCGCCCCGCGCCACCGCCCGGCCGTCGAAGGCAATGCTGCGCCCGCTGAGGGCCAGGCGCAGGCCCAGGCTTTCCTGAGGGTCGAACGACGAGGGCTCGCCTTGCGCCGAAGCAACCACCTGCAAGGCGCCGCCCGTGGCAATCGACTGCGCCGCACCGCCGCGGCCGGTCAGCAGCGGCGTGTTCAGCGTGAGCGGCGATGCGCCCGTGTCGATGCCGCCCGCCCCCTCGCCGACGATCACGTTGCGGCCCGCCAGCGTCACCGCGCCGAAGCCCGAGAACGTCTTCTGGCCCGCGCCCAGCACCAGCGTGGCCGCGTCCAGCGTGAAGCCGCCGGCACCGCCGGCGGCGGGCACGCCGGTGCCGCCCCCGCCGCTGTTGACGAGCGCGATGCTGTCGCCCTTGATCGTCACGTCGCCCGCGCCGCGGCCCACGAATGCGCCGCCGTCGAAGGTCAGCGATTTCAGGCCCGCCGCGCCCAGGTCGAGCGAGCTGTAGAAGTCGAAGTCGGTGTAGCTGCGCAGCGTCAGGTGCGTCGAACGGCCCAGCTGCGCAAGCGCGCCGCTGTCCAGCACCATGCCTTCGGTGCCGCCGCCGAAGCCGATGCGGCCTGCCGCCACCGACAGGTCGGTGCCCGCGATCTGTGCCGAGGCCGCCAGTTCCGTCGTGCGCGTGGCGTCGATCAGCAAGGCCGCATCGCCGTTGACGATGGCACCCGCACCGATGGAAACCAGCCCGCCGCGCGAGGTGTCCACGCCCTGGCGGATGACCTTGACCGCGTCGCCGGTGGCCACGCGCACCAGCGCGCCCCAGTCCCTGGCGGCCGAGACGAGCACGTCGTCCACCGCGTCCTTGGCGTCGATCACGCCATCGAAGTTGTCGTCCAGGTTGCCGTCCGGGTCGGCGTAGACCGCCGCCACCCGCGGCTTCATGACCAGGTTGCCCGCGCCGCGCCCGCCCGCGCCCTTCGCGCTCACACGGCTTCCGCCTTCGATGGCCACCTTGTCGCTGGCGGCCAGGATGATCTCGGGGCCGAACAGTTCGGAGCCGTCGTTGTTGCGCACCACGATGTCGGTCGCGGTCACGTCCAGTTCCAGGCCGAGCGCGTTGCCTTTGCGCTTGCCGCCCACCAGCAGGCTGCCCGCGCCGAAGTTCGACAGGCTCGCCGCATCGATGACGAGGTAGCCGTCGGCCTGCAGGCTGGCGCTGTCCTGCCCGCTGCCGACGATGGCGATCTTCTTGCCGGCAATGTCCACCAGCCCGCCGCGCCCGCCCTCGTCGGGTGCCGAGCGCAGCGTGCCGTCCAGCACCAGCCGGCGGCCGGCGTCGAACACCACCGCGCCGCCGTCGCGCGGCAGGCGCGGCGTGACGACGTTCTGGCCGGTCAGGCGGTACTGCGTGAGCTTGAAGGCCTCGGACGAGAAGAAGTCGTTGGCCGTGGCCTCGTTGTATTCGGAGTAGCGCCGCAGCACGGCGCCGGACATCACGCGCCAGGCCGATGCCTGCGCGTCCTGGTTGCCGCCGTAAGCGTTGCCGGCCTTGCCCTGCATGACCAGGCTGCCGTCCGGTGCGCGGGTGGCGGGCGCGAGTGCGCCGCCCCAGGCCTTGCCCGTTGCCTGCACCGCGAAGGCACCGGGCAGCAGCGCATAGCGCGCGGGCAGCAGCGTGTACCAGCCGGCCGCCAGACCGGGGCCCCCGGCGAGCCAGACACGCTGGCCCGCCGCGGCACCGCCAGCGGGCGCCGCGCCGGCCTGCCCCGGCAGGATCGCGTACATGCCGGGCATGTTCAGCATGTCGTGCGAGCCGCCCGGGCCCGGCACGAATTCGGAGGCATGCAGGTCGCCGCCGCCCGCGATGTCCACCACCGCGCCACGCGCCAGCGCCACGTCGGGCGACTTCATGGTGATGCGTTTCTCAGGCGGCGCGACCAGCGAGCCAGTCGACGGATTGGTGGGATCGACCGCCTTCGACGGGTCGTGCCAGTGCTCGTTGTTGGACAGCGTGCCAAAGGGCACGGTCATTCCGGCGCCCGACACCGAGGTGAGGCTACCCGCGCCCAGCGACAGGCGCTCGCCGGCGTTCAGCTCGATCTGGCCGAAGGGCGCGCGCAGCACACCGTTCTGCGCGATCACCGGTGCTTCCAGGCGCAGGCTGCCGCCGGCCGACAGCGGCGCGCTGCCGGCATCGCCCAGGCGCTCGACGGTGATGGAATCGCCGGCGCGGATCACGCCGGTCATCGCGGTGGTCGGGTACACCTGGCCGGCGTTCAGCACCAGTTGCCCGTCCACGTCCAGGTTGACCTGCAGCCGGGTTTCTTCGTTGATCGGCGAAGGCAGCGCGCCGCCCATGCGGATCTCTCCGGCTTCGAGCACCGAGCGGCCGAAGCCGCCGATGCGCACGGCACCGGCCTGGAACTGGGTCGGGTCTTCCGATGCCGAGATGTCGATCAGCGAGCCGGCCACGGTGAGCTGCCCCGCCCCCGCCAACGATACCGGCGCTTCAGGCGAGGCGGCAGGCACGGCCGACAGCACGATGCGTGGCGCGCGCAGCGACGACGACGTGCCCGCGTGCCCGACGATCGGCCCCTGCAGCAAGATCGAGCGGCCCAGCGCGAGGTTCGCGTTGTCCAGGCGAATCGCGCCCTGTGTCGCATTCACCAGCGAGAGGTCGGCAAAGCCGCCGTCCTTGAAGGCCTGCGGACGCACCGTCAGCGTGGACACCTGGCCGGGCTTGTTCAGCAGGTCGCGCAGCAGGTCGCTCGAAAAGAGCGCGTCGCGGAACAGGTCCAGCGCCTGCGGCGTCAGGCCGAACTGCGCCGCATCGAGCGCACCGTTTGCGCCGGGCAGGCCCAGCCGGTCGGACACCACCAACTCCTTCACGTCCGCCAGCTTCGCGAGCAGGGCCGACGACAGGATCATCGGCCCGTCGATCTCGTAGCCGTAGCTGCGCAGGCCGGGCGCCCAGTCGTAGTCCACGCCCTGCCGCCAGTCGCTGCACACGCCGTCCACCGCCAGGCCCACGCAGTCCGGGTCTTGCAGCACGCGTTGCAGTTGCTCCAGCGGCGAGCCTGTCGGGCCCGATGTCGCGGTCATGTTCAGGCGGATGCGCCCGCCGATGCCGTTGGGCCCGCCCGCCTTGCCCACCATCGTGCTTTCGATCAGGCCCTTGCCCGTGATTTCGATCAGGCCGCCGTTGCTGTCCAGCCGGATCTCCGGTGCGGGCCGGTGCACGCGCGTGCCCGAGGGGCCGGCATCGGGCACGCCGTCGATCGTGCCGGTGGCGCCCGACACGTCGATGAGCGCATCTTTCTCCAGCCGCATGTCGCCCGCCAAGATGCTCACCGTGCCGCCGTCGCGCACCTCGCCCACGCGGCGGCCGCTGCTGCTGTCGATGCGGATCAGCGGCACGCCGCGCGCCAGCAGTTCGGCGCCGGCTTCGAGGACCACCGTGGCGCCGCTCAGCCCGATGCGGCCCGCCGGCGCGTCCAGGCGCCCGGAGACCGTCAGCACGCCCAGTTCGCTGCCGGCGTTCAGCGACAGGCTGCCGCCGGTGTCAGTGCGCACGCTGGCGCCCCGCGCAATGCGGACCGGACCGTTCTCGGTGCCGAGCGACAGCGCCGTGGGGTTTCGCGCCGCGCGCTCGTCGGGCCGCAGCACGCCCAGGGGCGCTGCCTCGGCCAGGTTGCGGCCGCTCGGCAGATCGCGCCAGGCGAAGTTGTTCAGGTCGATGCTCGTGGCCTGCTGCGACACCGACACGCCTTCGGGCACCACGATGCCCTTGCCTTCGCCGCGCACCGAGACCGTGACGTTGCCGAACCCGCGCTCGCCGAAGAGCGTGGGCGGCAGCATCACCACCGAAGAGGCCGAGGGCGCGCCGGCATCGTCCGGCGGCGAAACGGGCGGCACGCCACCGATCTGCACCGCCGAGGCGGTCTGGATCGACAGGCTGCCCCCCGAGCCCGCTGCATGGGCGCGCATGTTCAGTGCGTTCAGGTCGAGGTCGGGCGTCACGCCGGCCAGCAAAATGGACCCCGCATTGCCCACGCGCAGCGTCGGCAGGCCCTGCTTGCCGGGGTCCGTGCGGCCACCGCCCGACACGTCGAGCACGGCATCCTTGTGGGCCACGATCTTTCCGGCAATCACCGTGACCGCGCCGCCGTCCAGCGCCCAGGCGCCGCGCAGTGCGCCGTCGCGCCAGGTGTTGATCCACTGGCCGCTGGCGTCCAGCCGGCCCTGCTCGCCGAGCTCCACTTTTCCGTAGGCCGACGAAAGCCCGATCTGCCCGCCCGGCACGCGGATCAGTCCGTTGATGCGGATGTCGTTGGTCGAGCCTTCGGTGCCGGCCACCGAGAGCGACGCGCCCGGCGAGAGGTTCAGCGCGGCACCGCTCGCAAGCTCGAAGTCGCCGTTGATGTGGTTCAGCACGATGCTGCCCATGCCCGAATTGCTGAGCAAGTCGTCCGACAGGAAGGTGAGCTTGCGCGACTTCTGCTCGCCCGGCTTCAACTGCACATAGAAGTCGTCGCCGAGCTTCGTGTTCGCATCGAAGTCCTGCGCGAGCCGCTTCGGGTCGTGGCTGACGATGATGGTGCCCGGCGACCACGGCCGGCCATCCGGCGAGTTCTCGCCCAGCTGCAGCCGGCCGCCCTTGTTGCCGCCCGGGTTCTTCGACTGGCGCTCGCCCACCACCACGCCGCCCAGCATGTCGCCCTCGAGCACCATGGTGTCGCCCGCGTAGATCTGCACGGCGCCGGCCTTGCGCCCTTCGGTGTAGCCGGCTTCCTTGTAGTCGGCACCGATGAGCGGTGTGCGCCACGTGGTCTTCACGCCCCAGCGCGCATGCTGGTGGGTGAACTCGCCCGCGATGCCGGTGTAGTCGGTGTCGGACATGGCCCGGTCCATGGTGTGCACGCGGCCGTCGGCGCCCATGAGCTTGGTCGCGGTGTTCATGCCGTCGGTGTAGCGCACCGAGCCGCCGGACACGTCCAGCATCGATCCCGTGCGCGTGATCACCGAGCCGCCCGAGCGCATCTCGATGCTGCCCGCGTTGGCCGAAAGCTCGCCCAGGTCGGTCTTGCCCACGCCCACCCAGCCGCTCACGTCGCCCAGCGGCGTGCCCACCCAGGCACCGGGAATGTAGGTGGCGCCGTCAGGGCCCAGCACCCATTGCACGCCCGCCATCGGGCCGTCCTTGAACACGCCGCTCACGCGCCGGTCGACGATCACCTTCTTGCCACGCACCCACGCGTCGAGCTGCATGGGTGAGTCGCGCAGTTCGTTGATGCGCAGTTCGGCCTCGATGAAGTTACGCGACATGGCCACCTGCATGCCCTGCAGGCCGGCCACGCTGAGGAAGGCCTCGTTGTCCACGTAGATGCGGCTCGCGTCGCGCAGGCTGCCGGGCTTGAAATACGGGAACAGCGTGAACATCGGATTGACCGCCGACTCGAGCTTGATGGTTCCCGCCGGCACCAGCACGCCGGCCTTCGAGCGGATGTCGATCAGTTGCCCGTACAGGCTCACGCGGCCCGGTTGGTAGCGCGTGGCAAGCGCCGACGCCTCGATCTCGCTCGTGTCCGAGGTGTCGGGCAATACCTGCGAAATGCTGCCCTCGCCCAGCGTGAGCGTGCCGGCCGACCAGTTGATCAGGTCGTTCACGCCATCGGCGTACATGTGCGAGCCCAGGCCCCAGGCGCGCAGCAGGATGGAGCCGTTGCGGTTGTTCAACGCGGTGGTTGCACTGAGCACGCCCGACTGCCGCACGTCCTGCGCCTGCAGGGTGATGTTGCCGCGGTCGGCCTGCACGGTGCCGGTGTTGACCACCTCGTAGCCGACCGCCTTGGCGCGCGCGGCCATTTCGGGCATGACGACATCGCGCAGGCCGGCGACGAAGTTGGCGTCGGCATAGACCGGCGAGAGCTTGAGCGCGCCCCACACCTGCCCGCCGGTGAAAGCCCAACCGGGCACTGCCGAAGCGGCCACGTCCAGGCCGCGGGGCGCGTTCGGGTCCTGCGTCGATGGCGTCTTCAGGTAGATGTTCTCGCCGGCCGCGAGGATGACCTGGCCGTCGGGCGCCGAGATGCGGCCCGCGTTGCGCACCTTGGGCGCGAACAGCATGACCTTGCCGCCGCTGTTCGCCGCCAGCTGCGCACCTGCGTCGACACGCACTTCGCCGGGCGCCGCGCCGGGAACGAAGCGGTCCACGTCGCCCATCTTGTCGGGCGCGCCGCCGACGCCGGGCTTGAAACCCGCGTCGCCGTAGATCAGGGGCCGCTCGGAGGTGAACTCGCCGAACTGCGGAATCGGGAAATCGTTGCCCTGGTTGGTGAGCACCTGCGGGTTGTTGATGCCCAGCTTGAACTGCTTGTCCGACAGCGCAAGGCTGGACGCGACCAGCGAGCGCGTGTCGACCTGGCTGGAGCCGGTGAAGACGATGCCGTTGCGGTTGACCAGGTACACCGAGCCGTCGGCCTTGATCTGCCCCGCAATCTGGCTGGGTCGGCCGCTCGGGTCGTTGATGCGGTTCAGCGCGATCCATGCGTTGGTGCCGTCGGGCTTGGCGCCGCCCTTCTGGTCGAACTGCACCGTGGTGTGCTTCCCGACGTTGAAGCTCTCCCAGTTCAGGATCGCCTTGTCGTCGGTCTGCTCGATGCCGACCACGGTGCGGCCGCCCGCCGCGGTCTGCACCGGCGCCCTGGCGTTGAGCCAGCCTGCGGTGAGGCTGTTCGTATCGACCTTGAGCCCGCCGTCGGCCAGGCCGTCGGGGATGTCCGAGCCCCCGTTCGATGCGGCCTCGCGTGCGGCCGCCTGCGCCGCCTGTTGCGCGGCAATGGAACGCGCCGCCATGTTCAGGTTGCCCATGGCGCGCTGCAACTGTTCGCCGGCCTTGCGTTGCTCCAGCGGGTTGGTCAGCATCGATGCCGGCATGCCGTTGGGCAGGCGGCCCGTCGCCGAGGCGGTGTTCTGCACCGCGCTCTTGTTGGCGAACCAGGCGCCGCTGAAGGCCTGCTGGGCCTGGGCATCGAGCACCAGTGCGCCGTTGGCCGCCAGCGTCATGGCAATGGCGCGCGCGATCGGCGCCATGCGAAAGCGCCGCGCCTGCCGCCGGTTGCGCGCCTTCGTTGCGTGGATCGGTGTGAGGGGCCCGCGTGTGCTCATGAGTCGTTTCCGCCGGAAAGTTGAGTCGATGCACTACGACGAACGGGCGCCCCACGACCCCGCAACTTATTTTTCAGGCCGCGCACCACGGCCGTCCGATTCAGCTGAGAACGGTCAACCCGCCCGGCAACGAACGGGCGTCGAGATCGAAGGCATGCTGCAGCTGCACCAGCGCCAGGTCGAGCGATGCGATGTAGAAGCTCCCGGTGACCAGGCGGCTGCGCGCGGCCGTGTTCATCAGCACCACGCGGCCGCGCCGGTAGCGGTTGATCTCGTCGAGCACGTCGGACAACCGGGCCTGCGTGAACACCAGCTCGCCCTTGCGCCAGGCCGACAGGTTGGCAGCGCCGACCAGCGCCACGCTGCTCACCGACGTGCCGTCGTACACCGTCTGCTGGCGCGCGCGCAGCTCACGCGCGCCCGCGGGATGCTCCACGCGCACCGCGCCTTCGATGCAGGTCACGCACACCTTGGCGTCCAGGTAGCGGACCTCGAAACGCCCCGACTCGGCCAGGCTGCGGCCGGCCCCGGCCACGACGCCGAAGGGCCGCGCGCCACTGGCCGACGACAGATCGAATGCGGCCTCGCCCTCGAGCAGGTCGACGCCGGTCGTCCGGCCGTCCACCGTGCGGCGCCGGATGCGGGTCTGGGTGTTCAGGGTGACCTGCACCCGTTCGGTGAGGCCCACCTCCAGCTGCTCGCCGGTGGCGGTGCGGTAGTCGCCGCCCCACCCCGCCGGCGCAGGCCACAGGCCCGCGGACGGATGGAACACCGCCACGCCCGCGACACCGGCCATGGCCGCCGCGCCCGCTGCCGCACCGAGGAAGGCGCGGCGCGCGAGCACCGGCCGGGGCTGGTGGCGCGCATGAAACGCCGCGGCATCGGCATTGGTGCGAAGCACGCCGGCAGAGGCCTGACCGAGCACGGCCCATTGCGCCCTGGCCTCCTTGAAGACCGCCGCGTGCGCCGGGCTGCGCGCCAGCCAGTGCTTGAAGCGCTGGGCGTCCTGCGGCTTGACGGCACCCGAATGAAGCAGCCGCAGCCATTCCCAGGCCTCGCGCCGCGTCGTGTCGACCGCGAGGGCGGGATCGTCGACCGGTGCCGTCAGGGGGTCGTGCATCACGGCCGCGCCCCTTCTTCAGGGCCTCGGCCCGCTGCGAGCGCCAGGGTGATTCGATTCTTCACTCCGTACGACGAACGGGCCGCGCCGATCCCGCAACTATTTTTTGTCATGGGCCATCCGGGCACTCAGGTAATCGTGCGCATGCTTGAGTTCGTATTCGACGGTGCGCAGGGAAATGCCCAGGCGCCGGGCCACTTCGGGCTGCGTCAGTCCCTCCATGTGCACCAGCACGACGACCTCGCGCCGCCGCGCCGGCATGCGGTCCAGCAGCTTGATCACGGCGTCCAGCTGCGAACGCGCCTCGGCGATCCGCGCGGGTCCCGGCGCCGTGTCGGCCAGTTCCATCAGCGCATCGACTTCTTCGAAAGGCAGGTTGCGGCTCTGGCGACGCTGGATGTCCAGCGCAATGTTGAACGCCATGCGCACGAGATAGCCGCCCGGCCGCTGGATCGGCCCTGCCTCGCTTCCGCCCTGGTCGTTCACGCGCAGCCAGGTGTCGTGCAGCGCATCCTCGGCCAGGTCTGCATTGCGCAACGCGCGGCCCAGCTGGCGCTTGAGGGCGTCGTAGTGCCTGGACAGGTAGTCCATGAGCACGGGGCGGACGTCTTCGGCCATGGACAGGTCAGGACGGCGAGCGGCCGGCCGCCTCGCGGCAGCGCGTTCCGCCGCGCGCATCGGTGGGCAGGATGAGCAGCGTCAAAGGCTGCGGCAGGTCCGGCGGCGGCGCATGCGCAAGGCGCACGCCCCGCAGAACCTCCAGCATCTCGGCGTCGCGGGCCGCGTCGCCGGTCAGGCCGAGCAGGCGCGGCCGGCGAAGCTGCCCCCCCTCGTCCACCTCGAAGCGCAGCAAGGACCGGTACGTTCCCGGCCGCGTGCGCACATTGCCGCACAACGCTTCCCAGACCCGCGCCTGCAGCAGGCTGGGGTAGCCCGCCAGGCTTCCAAGGCTGGCCGCGCGCGGGGCCTCCGCCCGGGCCTGCGCCGGCCTCAGCGCGAGCGTGACGGCCGAACCCGTGCGGACCTTTTCGGCCACCAGGCCCGTGCCCTCCAGCAACAGTTCAAGCGCGGTGTCGGGGGCGTAAAGCCCGCGCACCGCGGAGGACGTCAGCCCGGCCAGGATTTCGCTGCGAAAGAGTGCAGGCTGCCGGGTGACGGCGGCATAGCGCTTGAGCGCATCGGCCAAGGGAAGCGAGGGAATGTCGAACGCCAGTGCGGCGTCACCCGCGCCTGGAACCGCGCCGGCCGAGGCCTCGCCCTCACGCAGCGGTGATGCAGATCCGTCGCTCGCCCAGGCCGTGCCGGCCAGCCACGACAGCGCGAGCGCGCAGAGTGCGACGCTGCGGCCTGCCGAGCCCGCGAACCCAGGGTGCACCTCGCTCACCCTCGCGGCGCAACGATGCCGCGCGCATCGTCACGCCCGCCGTGAGGATGCGAAAGCCATGGCAGGGAGAAAAGTCGAGTCGGCAAGGAGCGCACGCCAGTCGGGAAACTTGCATGCTGTCACCGGCGTGTGACGGTCTCGTTGCAACGTCAGACTTTCGTATGCCCCGGCGTGGCTAGCGTCACTTGCGCCGCGGAAAGGCCGAGGCCGCCCATTGAGTGGCTGACCGACCCTCCGCCCGCCAGCCGCCCCGCCACCAGCTGCAGCACGCGGTCGCAGCGCTTGGCCAGGTCCTGGTCGTGCGTGACCATCACGAAGGCCGTGCGGTGCCGGTGCGCGAGGTCGAGCATCAGCGCGAACACGGCGTCGGCGGTGCTGCGATCGAGGTTGCCGGTGGGCTCGTCGGCCAGCACGCAGGCGGGCTGCGTGACCAGCGCGCGCGCAATGGCCACGCGCTGGCGCTCACCGCCGGACAGCTCGGCCGGCCGGTGGTGCAGGCGTTCGCCCAGGCCCACGCTGGCGAGGATCTTGGCCGCGGCCTGCGCCGCTTCGCCGGCCTCGACGCGGCGGATCTTCAGCGGCATCGCGACGTTGTCGAGCGCGCTGAACTCGGGCAGCAGGTGATGGAACTGGTAGACGAAGCCCAGGTGATGGTTGCGCAAGCGGCCCTGCTCGGCGGCGTCGGCATGCGCAATGTCCTTGCCGAGCAGTTCGACCTTGCCCGCGGTGGGCGCGTCGAGCCCGCCCATCAGGTGCAGCAGCGTGCTCTTGCCGGAACCGGACGCGCCGACGATGGCCAGCGTTTCGCCGGCGTGCACGTCGAGGTCGACACCGTGCAGCACGGTGAGGTCGATGCGGCCTTCGTGGAAGCGCTTGGTAAGGCCACGGGCCTTCAGGACGACATCACTCATAGCGCAGGGCCTCGGCGGGGTTCACACGGCTGGCGCGCCAGCTCGGATACAGCGTGGCCAGGAAGGCCAGGATGAGGGAAATGATCGCGATCGGCATGATGTCGCTTTGCTGCGGGTCGCTCGGCATCTTGCTGATCAGGTAGATGTCCTTGGGCAGGAAGCTGGCGTGGAAGAGCTGCTCCAGGAAGGGCACGATCACGTCGATGTTGTAGGCGATGCCCAGGCCCAGCAGCAGGCCGCCCACGGTGCCGATCACGCCCACCATGGCGCCCTGCACCACGAAGATGGCCATGATGCTGCGCGGCGAGCTGCCCAGCGTGCGCAGGATGGCGATATCGGCGCGCTTGTCGGTCACGGTCATCACCAGCGTCGAGACGAGGTTGAAGGCCGCCACCGCGACGATCAGCGTGAGGATGATGAACATCATGCGTTTCTCGACCTGCACGGCCGCGAACCAGGTCTTGTTCTGGCGCGTCCAGTCGCGGATGAGGAACTGGCCCGGCAGCGTGACGGCGAGCTGGTCGGCCACCTCGCGCGCTTCGTGCAGGTCTTTCAGCTTGAGGCGGATGCCGGTCGGGCCTTCGAGGCGGAACACCTTGGCGGCGTCTTTCTCGTGCACCATCGCCAGCGCCGAGTCGTACTCGTAGTGGCCCGAATCGAACACGCCGACCACGGTGAACTGCTTCAGACGCGGCACCACGCCGGCCGGCGTGACCTGTCCGCCCGGCGCCACCAGCGTGACCTGGTCGCCGGGCTGCACGAACATGGAGCGTGCCAGCTCGATGCCCAGCACGATGCCGAACTCGCCCGGCACCAGCTTGTCGAAGGTGCCGCCCTTGGCGATGCCGCCGGTGTCGGTGACCTCGGGCTCGAGCGCGGGGTCGATGCCGCGCACGATGGCGCCCTTCATGTCTTCGCCGCGCGCGATCAGCGCCTGCGTGTTGATGAAAGGCGCCGCGCCGATCACCTCGGGGTTCTTGCGGGCGTCGGCCATGATGGCGTCGATGTCCTGCAGGGCCTGGCCGTCGCGCGAGAAGATCTCGATATGCGACACCACGCTGAGCATGCGGTCGCGCACTTCCTTCTGGAAGCCGTTCATCACGCTGAGCACGATGATCAGCGCCGCCACGCCCAGGGCGATGCCGAGCATCGACACGCCGGAGATGAAGGAGATGAAGCCGTTGCGTCGCGTGGCCCGGCCTGCGCGCGTGTAGCGCCAGCCGAGCTGCAGTTCGTAGGGGAATCGCATCAGCGGCCTCGCCCCGTGGCCTCAAGGGGCATGGGCGCACCCGCGGGGGGCGGCAAATACTCGGGGTGAGGAGCGAGGGGGTAGGTCATACGGTGGAATTGTGGCATCCCGGACAATAGGGAAATGGCCGAACCTCTCCCACGTCATCTGTTGATTCCCTTTGCCGGCCGCGGTTCCCCGGCTTGCCGCGCGGCGCTCGCGACCCTGCGGCTGCCGAACCTCGAAACCCTGCTGCTGCGCCTGACGCTCGCCGACACCGACACGCAGGACGACGGCACCCGCTCCCCGCCGCACGAACGCGCGCTGGCCCGCGCGCTCGGCCTGCCCCCTGCCGACGACGGCTGCATTCCCTGGGCCGCGCTCGAAGCCCGCAAGACCGGCCTGGCCGCGCCCGGCGACCACGAGGCCTGGGGCCTGGTGACGCTGTGCAACTGGCAGGTCGGCATCGACGACGTGGCGCTGGGCGACCCGAGCGCCATCGAGATCGACGCCGCCGAGTCGATGGCCCTGCTGACCGTTGCAGACCCGTTCTTCGAGGAAGACGGCATCGCGCTGTACCCCTCCGACACACCGGGCCGCTGGCTCGCGCGCGCGCCCATCTTCGACGGGCTGGCCACGGCCTCCATCGACCGCGCGGTGGGGTACCCCATTTCGCAGTGGTCGCCGCTGGGCGACGCCTCGCGGCCGCTGCGCCGGCTGCAGAACGAGATGCAGATGCTGCTGTACACGCAGCGCGTGAACGACGAGCGCACCGCGCGCGGCGTGCCGCCGATCAATTCGTTCTGGCTCAGCGGCACCGGCGTCCTGAAGGACGGCGACCTGCCCTCGCCGCCCCTTTCGCGCACGCCGGTCGTCGACCTCGCGCTGCGCGACGCGGCACTGCACGACGACGGCCTGGCCTGGGCCACCGCCTGGCAGGCCTTGGATGCGGGCGCCGTCGCCGGCCTGCTCGCTGAGCTGACGCGCGGCGCCGACGTGGCGCTCTCGCTGTGCGGCGACCGCGGCGCGCAGCTTTTCACCGTGCAACCGCGCGGCCTCGCCCGCTGGGCCAAGGGCCTGTTCGACCGCAACCGCGCCACCCAGGTGCTGGAGTCCCTATGAAGATCATTGCCCGGGACATCCCGCCGCGCACCGTCTGGGCGCTGGAACAGGCCGGCGTGCACCCGCTGCTGGCGCGCCTTTTTGCCGCGCGCGGCGTGCGCGGCAAGGACGAGCTCGACGACGGCCTTGCCCGCCTGCTGCCGCCCGACACGCTGCGCGGCACGCGCGAAGCCGCCGTGCTGCTGGCCGACGCCATCGCACAGGACAAGCGCCTGTGCATCGTGGCCGACTACGACTGCGACGGCGCCACCGCCTGCGCGGTCGGCGTGCGCGGCCTGCGCCTGCTGGGCGGCAAGCACGTGAGCTACCTCGTGCCCGACCGCGTGGTGGACGGCTACGGCCTGACGCCGCCCATCGCCGAGCGCGTGGCTGCGGCCGGCGCCGACATGCTGATCACCGTCGACAACGGCATCGCCAGCGTCGAGGGCGTGGCCGCCGCCAAGGCGCGCGGCCTGCAGGTGCTGGTGACCGACCACCACCTGCCCGGCCCCGAGCTGCCCCTGGCCGACGTGATGGTGAACCCGAACCAGCCCGGCTGCGAGTTCGAAAGCAAGAGCATCGCCGGTGTCGGCGTGATGTTCTACGTGCTGCTCGCGCTGCGCTCCGAACTGCGCACGCGCGGCGTGTTCGACACCGCCACGCAGCCCAAGCTCGATGCGCTGTTGCCTCTCGTCGCCCTCGGCACCGTGGCCGACGTGGTGAAACTCGACGCCAACAACCGCCGCCTCGTGGCGCAGGGCCTGCGCCGCATCCGCGCGGGCGCGATGCCGGCCGGCGTGGCGGCGCTGTTCAAGGCGGCGGGGCGCACCGCCTCGGCCGCGACCACCTTCGATTTCGGCTTTGCCCTCGGCCCGCGCATCAACGCGGCCGGCCGGCTGGCCGACATGACGCTGGGCATCGAATGTTTGCTGACCGACGACGCGGGCCGCGCCGACGAACTCGCGCGCATGCTCGACGGCATCAACCGCGAGCGACGCGACATCGAGGGCGGCATGCGCGACCAGGCGCTGCTGCTGGCCGAGTCGCTGTTCGCGGCCGACGGTGAAGGCGTGGAAGCACCGCCGCCGGCCATCAGCGTGTTCGGCGCGGACTTCCACGAAGGCGTGGTGGGCATCGTGGCCTCGCGCATCAAGGACCGCTTCCATCGCCCGACCTTCGTGTTCGCGGCCAGCGCGGCACCGGGCAAGGAGCAGGAGCTGAAGGGCTCGGGCCGATCGATCCCGGGCTTTCACCTGCGCGACGCACTCGACCTCGTGGCCAAGCGCCACCCCGGCGTGCTGCTGCGCTTCGGCGGCCACGCGATGGCCGCGGGCTGCACCGTGGCGCGCGAGCACTTTCCTGTCTTCGAGCGCGCGCTGGCCCAGGTGGCCGGCGAATGGCTGGCGGAGGCGGCGCTGACGCGCCAGATCGAAACCGACGGGCCCATCGCGCGCGAATACATGCGCATCGACCTCGTCGACACGCTGCACCGCGAGGTCTGGGGCCAGGGCTTTGCGCCGCCCACCTTCAGCGAAGAGGTCGAGGTGGTGTCGCAGCGGCTGGTGGGCGAGAAGCACCTGGCGCTCAAGCTCAAGCACCAGGGCCAGCCCATCGACGCGATCTGGTTCAGCCACACCGAGCCGCTGCCGCCGCGCGTGAAGCTGGCCTTCAGGCTCGATGCGGACGAGTGGCAAGGGGTGCGACGGTTGCGCTTTCTGGTCGAAGGCGCGGAGGTGTGACGCGGGCGGCCTAGACTGGAGGCCCATCCATTCGACCGGGCACTCTCGCATGCAGCAAGAAGCCATCTCGGCCCACGACATCTTTCCGCACATCCGCGTCGTGATGGGCATGGTCATCGGCCTGGGCGTGACCCGGCTGCTGTCGGGCGTGGCGCGCATCGTGCAGCACCCGACGCAGTACCGGCTCTATGCCGTGCACCTGGCCTGGGTCGCCTCGGTGCTGCTGGCGCTGGTGCATTTCTGGTGGTGGGAGTTCGGCCTGTACCAGATCGACAGCTGGACCTTCGGCACCTACGCCTTCATCGTCAGCTACGCGATCCTGCTGTTCCTGCTGTGCGCGCTGCTCTTTCCCGACAGCATGCAGGACTACGCGAGCTACCGCGACTACTTCTACGCCCGCCGCGCGTGGTTCTTCGGCTTGCTGGCCGCCACCTACCTGCTCGACGTGGTCGACACGCTGATCAAGGGCGAGGCGCACTTCGCCCGCTTTGCGATGGAGTACCTCATCCGCACGCCCATCCTCGTGGGCCTGTGCATCGCGGCGGCCCGCTCCGCCAACCCGCGCTTTCACACGGCCTTCGTCGCGGGCACGCTGGCTTACCAGCTGTCGTGGATCTTCCGGCTCTTCGACACGCTGGACTGAACGGCCTCGGCCACGGATTCCACGGGCGCACACACGATGGCGCCTTCCGAAACGTCAAGCTCGTTGCGGCCGGATCAACAGGACCTGCCTCCATGAGCGCGGGCTAACATCCACGTCCTTCAACCGATACGAACCACCCCTGCCGCCGTGAGTACCCTGCCCCCTTGCCCCCAATGCCATTCGGAATTCACCTACGAAGACGGCCTCAACCTTGTCTGCCCCGAATGCGCTCACGAATGGTCCGTCTCGGGCGCTGCCGCCGAAAGCGCGGCCGATGAGGGGCGGGTCATCAAGGATTCGGTCGGCAACGTCCTGAACGACGGCGACACCGTCACCGTCATCAAGGACCTCAAGGTCAAGGGCTCGTCGCTGGTCGTGAAGGTCGGCACCAAGGCGAAGAACATCCGCCTGATCGATGGCGATCACGACATCGATTGCAAGATCGACGGCATTGGCGCGATGAAGCTGAAGTCGGAATTCGTGCGCAAGGCGTGAAACCGGCCTGACGCATGCGGCGCATGCGTCTTGCTGTCCGCTCGTCACGCCGGTGCCGCGCGGACTTCCTAGCCGGCCAATTCCCGGCAGCGTGCGGCGTCCAGCGCATGGCCGCAGGCATGGAACTCCCGCGCCGCCGCGGCGAAGCCTGCGCGTGCGGCAGCGACACGGCCGGTGGCCCGTTCGATGTGGGCCTGCGCCTCGTGCAGCGACGCGTACCAGGCCGGCAGCTTCATCACCACGTTGGCCAGGTATTCGGATTGCTGTTGGTGGCTGGCCGCCAGGTCCAGTTCGTGCGCTCTCGCGGCCGCGATGGTGGCCGGGATGGCGAAGGTGATTCGGCAGCCGGGGCAGCTTTCCAGCGGGCCGCGCACGTTGGCCTCGGCCTCCTCCAGCACGCCCAGCGCGGCATCGGGCTGCGTGGCCATCGCGATGCGGGTGCCGTAGATGCGGTCCAGCAGGTGGAAGCCGACGTCGGACTGGCGCGCGACGTCGAGCGCTTCGTCAAGCAGGCCGCGCGCCCGGTCCATCTGCCCGCGGTAGATCGCCAGTTCCGAGCGACGCTGCAGCGACAGCGCTTCGCCGGTCGCGCCGCCGATCGCGCGGTGCATGCGCCCGCCGGCCACCAGGTCCTGTTCGGCGGCGTCGAGTTGGCCACTGAGCAGCCAGGCTTCGCCGCGCAACGTGACCGCGAACGCATGCCCGCGCGCCGCGCCCAGCCGCTGCGCTTCCGTGGCCAGCGCATCGGCAAAGGCGATGACCTCGGCATACGGCCGCGAGCCGTACAAAAAGCGCTGCGTGATGCACAGGTGACCGTCGAACACGCGCACCGCCAGCTGCGGCAGGTGGCTCGTCTCCTTCAGGTCGGCCCACACGCTGCCGTGCAGGTCGCCGCGCGCGTGCGCCGCCGCGGCTTGCGACCAGGAGGCGATCACGAGCGTGCCTTCGTCGCCGGTCACCAAGGCAATCCGACGCACTTCGGCCGACCGGCGCGTGCCTTCGGCGGGGTCCCCGAAGCCCAGGGCCGCCGCGCCGCTGTACGCCAGCGCTTCGGCGAGGCGCCCCGCCACCGTGGTGGGATGCACATCCTTCAGAAACTGCAGGGCACCGGGCGGGTCGCTCATCTTCACTTGCGCCAAGGCTCGCTTGGCGCGCAATTCGTGGGACAGCGCTTCCTCCGCGACGGCGGCGGCCGCATCGTAGGCGGCCAACGTGCCTGGCCGGCCCAGGGCGTCCAGGGACTCGGCACGCAGCGCCAGTGCTTCCGGCTGCGCCGCCCGGTGCGCGAGCAGCGGCTCGACGTGGCGCAACACGTCCTCGTAGGCGCCGAGGCGAAAGGCCTGGCGCGCGGCCGCCAACGCACACGGCATCGCCTGCTCGGCATCGCCCGCGGCGAGCCAGTGATGGCCCACCAGGCCCGGTGCCGCACCGCCCTGCGCGAGCCGCGCCGCCACGTCGCGATGCCACAGCACACGCCGGTGCGGCGGGATGCCTTCGGCCAGCGCGTCCCGCACGAGGGCGTGGCGGAAGCGGTAGCGGCCATCGGCGACCACCAGCACGCCTGCGGCCAGCGCCTGGTCGAGGCGCGCCAATGCGTCGTGGCCTTCATCGGTGGCCAGCGCCACGGCCGTGGCCACGTCGAAGTCCTCGGCCGACAGCGCCAACCGGCGCAAGGCCTCCGTCGTGCCGGGGTCCAGGTCGCACAGGCGTTCGGCCAGGGCCGACGACAGGCTGCGGGACATCACCGCCGCGGCGCCGTCTGAGGTAGCGGCACCGCGCGCGAGCTCGACCACGGCAAACGGCAGGCCTTCGGCACGACGCGCGATGGCGGTCGCGGCCTCGCCTGTCATCGGTGCGTCGGCCGAGCGGGCCGCGAGCAGTGCCGCTTCCTCCTCGGACAGTGGGCCCAGTTCAAGGGCCTCCAGCTGGCCGGCACGCTGCAAGCGCGAGGTGTTTCGATCCAGCAGCGGCGGCAGCGCGTGCCGGCATGCGAGCAGCACGAACACCGGGGGACCGCTCGCCGCCAGTTGCGTCAGCGCCTGGGCGCTCGCGTCGTCCGCCGCGTGCGCGTCGTCGACGATGAGCAGCACCGGCTTGTGCGCGGCCGTGGCCAGCAGCAGCCGGCGCACCGCGCCCACCATCTGGTGGCGCCCGAGCGGCAGGGCCAGCGGTTTCACGTCGCCCGAGGCGGTCATCTGCGCCAGCACAGCCTGGGCGTGCGCACCGATGGCCTGTGCCGCATCGGGCAGTTCGCCGAGCAAGGGCTCCACCAGGTCGGCCGCGATGCCGTAGGGCCGGGTCCAGTCGCCGGCCTGCAACGAGCGCACCTGCCAGCCCAGGCCCCGCGCTTCTTCGGCGACACGGCGGCAGAACGCGGTCTTGCCCATCCCCGCCGGCGCGCGCACCACCGCGCCCCCCGGCCGGCCCGCGAGGCTGGCGCGCAGCCACCCCAGGACACGCACCAGCTCCATGGCACGGCCGACGAAACGCGGCGCGGCGCCCTCCAGGCCCGCCACGCATTCGCGGTACAGCGCCTCGGCCGACGGGCCGGGGCGCATGTCCAGGGTCTGCTGCAGATGGTCGCGCAGGTGGCCGTACCAGCGCAGCGCCGAAGAGCGTCGCCCGGCCGCCAGTTCCTCGCGCATCAGCTGCACATGCGCCGCCTCGTCGGTGGGGTCTTCGCGCACCAGCCGTTCCAGGTCGCCGGTCTGGCGCAGCAGCTGCAGGAACTTGTCGCGCAACCGCTGGCGCGGCGCCTCGGTCCAGGTTTCGTAGCGGGCGTCCGGCAGGAGGTCGCCGCCATAGAGCTGCGCGGCCGCCTTGCAGGCCTGCGGATCGCCGCTGTGCAGGGCCTCGTCCGCTGCGCGCTCGAACCGCTCGGCGTCGCACGCCACCGCGTGGTCGGGCAACAGGAAAACCCGGCCGCCTCGCAGCACCAGGGCGTCGGGCTGGCCGATGAACTGGCGCGCGTGGTGCGCGGCCTTGCGCAGGTTGGCGCTGCCGGCGTCGGGGTCCAGGTGCGGCCACAGGGCCTCTACCACCTGTTCGTTCGCCAGGCTGCGTCCGGGCTGTAATGCCAGCAGCTGCAGCAGCTCAGCGGCGCGCCGGGTCAGCGGCACTGGTGGAATCTGCGGGTCGTCGCCGGCCACGCTTAGGTGGAACGGGCCCAGCAGCCGGATGGACACGGCTTCGGACGACGGAGTCGGTGGGGGCGACATCGCGATTCCTTTCCCCCGGCACGGGCCGGGAACGTTTCAGGAACGCCAAGCGTGGAGCATCAGTATGCCGTCTATCGAATCTGGCGGGTGCAACGAATAGACGCGCCACCCTCGCGCCCGCGGACCCTCAAGGAGTACCTCATGCATATCGCAAAAGACGCCGTCGACGTGAAGATGGAAATTCCCGGTGCCCTGATCCGGCAGCGTCTGAATTTCGGCGACGCGACCGGCTACAGCAAGATCAGCGGCGAGTACTTCACGCTGTCGGCGGGCGTCGACACGACGCCGCTGTTCCAGGGCCTGAACGACCACAACTCCTGCCAGTGCCCGCACTGGGGGTTCGTGATCAAGGGCCAGATCACCACCACCGACGACGCCGGGGAGCAGGAGACCGTGAAGACCAACGACCTGTTCTATTGGCCGCCCGGCCACAACGTCAAGGTCGACGCCGACGCGGAGATCGTGATGTTCAGCCCGCAACACGAGCACACGCACGTGATCGACCACATGATCGAGAAGGTGAAGTCATGAACCCGAACAAGGCCCTCTGGGAAAAAGGCGACTTCACCCGCATCGCCGAGAGCATGCGCGAGAGCGGTGAAGACGTCGTGCGGCACGCCCGCATCACGCCCAACATGAAGGTGCTGGACCTCGGCTGCGGCGACGGCAACACCGCCATCCCGGCCGCGAAGCTCGGCGCGCAGGTGCTGGGCGTGGACATCGCCGCCAACCTGGTCGCCGCGGGCAACCGACGGGCGGCCCAGGCCGGCCTGTCGGCCAGTTGCCGGTTCGAGGAAGGGGACGCCTGCGAGCTGCGGCTGGAGAACAAGTCGCTCGATCTCGTCATCAGCATGTTCGGCGCCATGTTCGCGCCCAAGCCTTTCGACGTGGCACGGGAGATGGTGCGTGTCACGCGTCCGGGCGGCCGCATCCTCATGGGCAACTGGATCCCGAACGACCCCACGCTGGTGGCGCAGATCCTGAAGATCAGCTCGTCGTATGCGCCCCCGCCGCCCGAGGGCTTCGTGAGCCCGATGGGCTGGGGTTCGACCCCGAACATCATCGAGCGCTTTGGCGCGGCAGGCGTCGCTTCGGAGGCCATCAGCTGGGAACGCGACAGCTACATCTTCGACTTCAAGGGTTCACCGGCAGAGTTCGTCGACACCTTCCGGCAGTTCTACGGGCCGACCATGAACGCATTCGACGCGGCAGCCCAGGCGGGGCGCACCGACGAACTGCGCACGGAGCTGGTGACGCTGTTCCAGAGCCAGAACCAGAGCCAGTACCCCAACACCTGCCTGATCGCCGCGACGTTCCTGCGGGTGACGGTGGACGTGGGCTGATTCGCGGCGTTCCGTCGCCTTCTGCGGTCAGTCGCGGCGTGAAGGCTTCGCCCGCCCTACCAAGCGTAGCCCACCTGCACTCGCGCCCCAAGTTTGCGCCCACCGCTGTCGCCCCCGCCGCTGGTGGCGCTGGACAGGCCCACGCCCAAGTTCGTCCGAGCTGTACCGCGTCGTGCAAGGCATCACCGAAGTGCTGGACAGCCTGGTCGTGGACCTGGAGTACCTCGGGCGCGAGTCGTACATGGTGCTGTTCGTTCAGTTGCAGCCCGGCATCCCACTGGACGAGCCACTGGCGCAGCGCATCCGGCAGGCCTTGCGCACGGGTTTGTCGGCACGCCACGTCCCCAACGAAATCATTCAGGTAAGCGCGATCCCGAAAACGATCACCGGCAAGAAGCTGGAGCTGCCCGTCAAGAAGCTGCTGCTGGGCCATGCGCTCGAGAAGGTCGTGAGCCGCGATGCGTTGGCCGACCCGGAGAGCATCGACTGGTACGTGGATTTCGCTAAAAGATACCGACATCGAGCGGATTGAGGCCGTTTTTTGAGGCCTGCGAGCCTCCCCAGTCCTCCCTCACAGAAGCCAGTCCCGCAGCCGCCGAGAAGCCTGGAATTCGCCGGGCGAGACGTTCTTGAGTTCGAAGCCCGTCCACCCAGCCCAGTGACTGGTCTCGCTCAGGTACTCCTGCGCTCGTAAGCCAACTCCATCCGATAGGCCAGCCCCAGGAACAGCGACTGCGCCAGGCACAGGGTGCTCGTGAGCGAACGAAATCCGAAGGTGGCGCCATCTTGGGCCAGTAGCACCGCGCTGGCGCGCCCGGCCAGCGGGCTGAGTTGGCTGTCGGTGATGGCCAGCAGCCGCGCGCCCTGCGCCAGCGCCGCGTCCACCACCTCCAACGTTTCCTTCGCGTAGGGTTCGAACGAAACGGCGACCAGCACGTCACCCGGCGCCAGTGCGCGCAACTCGCCCTGCTGCATGTGGCCCAGGCCGTGCAACCAATGCACCGGCTTGGCCGTGTGCTGCAGCGCATAGGCCAGGTAAGCACCCACCGGGAACGCGCGGCGCGAGGCCGCCAGCCACAGGGCGGGCGCGTCCAGCATCAGTTCCACCGCCGCATCGAAACGTTCGTCCGGCAGGCCAGCCTGCAGCGCCTGCAGGCTCTCGATGCTGCCGCCGATCACCTCGTGCGCAATGCGCGCGGGGGTGATCGGCGCAGCGTCGGCCCCAACCAGGGAGCGGATGCGCTCCTGGTAGTCGCGATGGGGCGCCAGCCGCTGGGCCGCGCCGGCGCGGAACAGCGCCTGCATTTCCGAGAAGCCGGAAAAACCGAAGTGCTTGGCAAAGCGCACCACGGCCGAAGGCTGCACGCCGCACTCGCTGGCGGTTTCCTGCACGCCGTCCAGCGCCAGCCGGTCGCGGCTGGTTTCCACGTAGCGCGCGATCAGCTTGAGTTGGCGGCTCAGGCTTTCAAAGCCGGCACGCACGGCCTGCAGGAAGTCCTCGGCGCTGGCGTACGGACCAGCGGCGATGGCTGGCGACACCGCGATCGGAGAAGAAATTCTATTTTTCATTTATCTAGAAATATTTTTCTATTTTCGCTAAGATCGGCCGCATCGGACAAACGAACCACGCCCACCGGCCGCGCGGGGCATTCTGAACCCGCCGCCGGCGCCACCACGGAGACAACGCTTCATGCGCACCCTTTCCTTTCCCACGGGCCGCCCGGTCGACATCGCCTGCCTCGGGCGCCTGGCGGTCGACCTGTACGCCGACCAGATCGGCTGCAGCCTGGAGGACGCGACCAGCTTCTCCAAGTATCTGGGCGGCTCCTCGGCCAACATCGCCTTCGGCACCGCTCGCCTGGGCCTGGCCTCGGCCATGGTCTCACGCGTGGGTGACGAGCAGAACGGCCGTTTCCTGCTCGACACGCTGCGGCGCGAGGGCTGCGACGTGAGCCAGGTGCAGGTCGACCCGCAGCGCCTGACCGGCATGGTGCTGCTGGGCATCAAAGACCAGGACACCTTCCCGCTGTTGTTTGCGCGCGAGAACTGCGCCGACATGGCGCTGGACGCCGGCGCCATCGACGAAGACTTCATCGCCGGCTGCCGCAGCCTGCTGGTCACCGGCACCCACCTGAGCACGCCCACCGTGCTGGCCGCCAGCCGGCGCGCGCTGGAACTGGCCGGCCGCCACGGCGCGGTGCGGGTGTTGGACATCGACTACCGTCCGGTGCTCTGGGGCCTGACGGGCCGGGGCGACGGCGAAACGCGCTACGTGAGCAGCCAGGCGGTGACCCGGCACCTGCAGGAACAACTCGGCCAGTTCGAACTGATCATCGGCACCGAAGAGGAATGGATGATCGCCGGCGGCGTCGAAGGCGACCTGATGGCCTGCCTGCGCCGCGCCCGTGAATGCACGCAGGCGGTGTTCGTGGTCAAGCGCGGCGCGCTGGGCTGCAGCATCGTCGACGGCGCGGTGCCGGCGCGCATCGACGACGCACTCACCGTGCTGGGCGAGCGCATCGAGGTGCTGAACGTGCTGGGCGCGGGCGACGCCTTTGCCTCCGGCCTGATGAGCGGGCTGCTGCGCGGCAAGGACTGGCACGAGTCCGCGGCCATCGCCAATGCCTGCGGCGCCATCGTCGTTTCACGCCACGGCTGCGCGCCCGCGATGCCGACGCTGGCCGAATTGGCGCACTGGTTCTCCGGCAACCGTCATCCGCGCCCGGACCTCGATCCGCAGTTGGCTCACCTGCATCGCGCGAGTGTTCGGCGCAAGGAATGGCCCGAGCTTTATGTGCTGGCCTATGACCATCGCTCGCAGTTCGAAGACATGGCGCGCGAGACCGGTGCCGAGCCGGCGCGCCTGGCGCGCCTCAAGCACCTGCTGAACGAGGTGGTGGCCGGTATCGAGCACGACGAGCCCGGCTACCGCGGTCGGCTCGGCGTTTTGATCGACGGCCGCCCCGCCCTGGGCGAGGCCGCGCTGCACGCCGCCACCGGCCGCGGCTGGTGGCTGGGCCGGCCGATCGAGCAGCCGGGCTCGCGCCCGCTGCGTTTCGACGGCATGCGCTCGCTGGGCTCGCAGCTCAGACACTGGCCGCGCGAGCAGGTGGTGAAGTGCCTGGTCTTCTATCACCCGAGCGATGCCACCGCACTGCGCCACGAGCAGGACGAATGGCTGCTGCAGGTGGCCGAGGCCACGCGCGCCAGTGGCCACGAACTGCTGCTGGAAGTGATCCCGCCGCGCGACACGCTCGCGCCCGGCGACATGGGCGAGGCGGTGGTGCAGGCCATCCGCCACTTCTACGACCTGGGCCTTCGGCCCGAGTGGTGGAAGGTCGGCGCGCTGTCGACACGCCAGTGGGAGGAACTCGACGCGTTGGTGCGCGAGCGCGATCCGTACTGCCGCGGTGCGGTGATCCTCGGGCTGTCGCAGCCGCTGGAGGACCTGGTGGCGGGTTTCGCGCAGGCGCGCGTGCCGCTGGTCAAGGGCTTCATGGTCGGTCGCTCGGTGTGGTGCGATCCCAGCCAGGCCTGGCTGCGCGGCGAGATCGACGACACCGGCCTCAAGGCCCGGGTGGCCGCCAATTTCCTCCGTCTGGTCGACGGCTGGCACGCCAGCCGGGTCGCCGCACCGGTGGGCGAGGAGGCACTGCAATGAGCCTGCTGGTCAAGGCCGCGCCGGCAGGGCGCGTGATTGCGGATGTCACGCCCGTTTCGGCGGGTTGGACGCACGTCGGCTTCAAGGCGCTGCGCCTGGCGGCGGGCGAGGAAGAGGCACTGGTCACCGGCACGCGCGAGCTGTGCATCACGGTGCTCACCGGCCAGGTCGACGTGACGGTGAACGCGCGGCGCTACAGCGCGCTGGGCAGCCGGGGCTCGGTGTTCGAAGACCGTTCCCCCACGGCGGTCTATGTGCCGCCGGGGCGCGAAGTGCGCATCGTAGCGCGCGGCCCGGCCGAGGTGGCGCTGAGTTCCGCGCCGGCCAAGGGGCTGCACCCGGAGCGCGTGATCGAGCCCGCGCAGATGACGCGCAGCGTGCGCGGACAGGGCAGCAACACCCGCCACGTCTGCGACATCCTGCCGCAGACCGAGCCGGCCGAAGGCCTGCTGGTGGTGGAGGTCATCACGCCGGCCGGCCACGCGTCGAGCTACCCGCCGCACAAGCACGACACCGCGGGCGATGGCGAGACGGTGCTGGAAGAAACCTACTACCACCAACTCAACCCGGCGCAGGGCTTTGCCTTCCAGCGCGTCTACACCGACGACCGCAGCCTGGACGAGACCATGGCCGTCGAGCACCGCGACACCGTCCTGGTGCCGCGCGGCTACCACCCCTGCGTGGCACCGCACGGCTACGACCTCTACTACCTCAACACCATGGCCGGCCCGCAGCGGCATTGGGCCTTCCGCAACGACCCGGCGCACGAATGGATGCTGGCGCCGCGCTAACGCCGGCCGCCAGTCACCTGCGACTCACACGAGACGAATGCGACGGCCCGACGCGGCCGACAGTTCTGCCGCGCGCGGCAGGCAAAGAGAAAAGAAGACAGATACACAACCCTGGAGACAAGACATCATGAACAAGCGAACCACCCTCCGCCTCCTGGCGGCCACGCTGCTCGCCGGTCTCGGCACCGTGCAGGCGCAGCCTGCTGCCTACCCGCGCCAACCACTGAAATGGGTCGTGCCCTACGCACCGGGCGGCACCACCGATGTGATTGCGCGCCAGCTCGCCATGCGCATGGGGCAAACGATGGGTCAGCCGGTCATCGCCGACAACAAGCCGGGCGCGGCCAGCATCATCGGCGCCACCTTCATCGCCCGCTCGGCGCCGGACGGCTACACGGTGGGCACGGTGGACTCGGGCACGCTGGCTTTCAATCCCGCGATGTACGCCAGCCTCAGCTACAACGCCGAGAAGGACTTCAGCTTCATCGGTGGCCTGGGCCGGATGCCGCTGGTATTGGCCGTGCACCCCGCGTTCCCCGCGAAGAACGTGCAGGAGTTCCTGGCGCTGGTTCGCAAGTCGCCGGGCTCCGTGTCCTCGGCTTCGTCGGGCCCGGGCTCGCCGCTGCACGTGGCGCTCGAGCTGTTCAAGCAGCAGACCCAAACCGACATCCTGCATGTCGCCTACAAGGGCTCGGCCCCTGCGCTGCAGGACCTGATGGCCAACCAGGTGAACTCGATGTTCGTGGACTTGCCGCCCAGCCTGTCGATGATCAAGGCCGGCAAGCTGCGCGTGCTGGCCGTCGCCACACCGCAGCGCCTGGCCATCCTGCCGGACGTGCCCACGATGGCCGAAGCCGGCGTGCCCGGCTACGAAGCCTACGCATGGCAGGGCCTCGTCGGCCCAGCCGGGCTGCCCGCGCCGGTGCTCGAACGACTGAACAAGGAACTGGTGGATGCGCTCAAGCACCCGCAGACACGCGCCAAGCTGGAAGAGATCGGCATCCAGCCGATGCCGATGACGCCGCCGCAGTTCGCGGACTTCGTGCGCAGCGAACAGAAGCTGTGGTCCGGCGTGATCAAGGCCGCCAACATCCGGCTCGATTGAGGGCACGCTTTCCAAGGAGACTTCTCATGACCCATTCGCCATTCACCCGCCGCCATGCCCTGGGCGCCCTCGCGGCGCTTGGAGGCAGCGCCTTGCTGCCTGCCGCCGCGCAGCCCGCCGCCTATCCGAGCAAGCCGGTCGAGTTGATCGTGCCCTTCGCCGCCGGCGGGGGCACCGACGTGCTGGCCCGCGCACTGGCCGAGGCCGCACGGCCACACCTTTCGCAGAGCCTGATCGTCATCAATCGCGCCGGCGCGAGTGGCGGCGTTGGCTGGGCCGAACTGGTGAACGCCAAGCCCGATGGCTACAAGCTGGCGATCATCACCGTGGAGATCACGATGATCCCCCACATGGGCGTCGTGAAGTTCACCTCCGACGAGGTGACGCCGATCGTGCGCCTGAATGCAGATCCGGCCACCATCGCGGTGCGCGCCGATTCGCCGTACAAGACCATCGAGGAATTCCTGGCCGCCGCGCGCAAGGCGCCCGGCGCATTGCGCGTCGGCAACGCCGGCCCCGGTTCCCTCGGTCATCTGGCGGCCGCTGCGCTGGAGGACAAGACCGGCACACAGTTCAATCATGTACCGTTCCGCGGCGCCAACCCAGCGGTGCTGGACCTGCTGGGCGGCCACATCGAAGCGGTGGCGGTCACGCCCGTCGAAGTGGCGACCTACGTCGCAGCCGGCAAGGTCCGACCACTGGCGGTGATGGCCGACAAGCGCATCGCAGCCGGCTGGGAGCAGGTGCCGACGCTTCGGGAACGGCAGATCGACCTGGTCATCCAAGGCTGGCGTGGACTGGCAGCGCCCAAGGGCACGCCACCCGAGGTGCTCGCGGTGCTGCGCAACGCGATGGTCAAGGCCCTGCAGGAACCCGCGCTGCGCGAGACGATGGCCAAGCAGAACATGGGCGAAGGCTATCTGGACGAAGCGGCCTTCAAGGCGCTGATCGCACGCGACAACGCCAGCTTCCGCCAGCTCATCCACAAACTGGGCATCAAGCCCGTCTGACAAGGAGTGACCTCATGACTGTCTCGCCCGGCCGCCTGCGCATCCAACGCGTCAACATCGACCACCACATCGCCGGCGCCCCCGCCGCCAACACCTCCGGCCGCACGCAGGACGTGACCAACCCCGCCACCGGCGCCGTCACCGGCAAGGTCGGCCTGGCCGACGCCGCCCAGGTGGGGGCCGCCGTGGCCGCCGCCCAAGCCGCGTTCCCGGCCTGGGCCGACACGCCGCCGATCCGCCGGGCGCGCGTGATGTTCAAGTTCCTCGAACTGCTCAACCAGCACAAGGACGAGCTCGCCCACCTCATCACCGCCGAGCACGGCAAGGTCTTCACCGACGCGCAGGGCGAGGTGAGCCGCGGCATCGACATCGTCGAGTTCGCCTGCGGCATTCCGCAGCTGCTCAAGGGCGACTTCACCGACCAGGTGAGCACCGGCATCGACAACTGGACGCTGCGCCAGCCGCTGGGCGTGGTCGCGGGCATCACGCCCTTCAACTTCCCGGTGATGGTGCCGATGTGGATGTTCCCGGTGGCCATCGCCGCGGGCAACACCTTCGTGCTGAAGCCCAGCCCGACCGACCCGAGCCCGTCGCTGCTGATGGCCGAGCTGCTCAAGAAGGCCGGCCTGCCCGACGGCGTGTTCAACGTGGTGCAGGGCGACAAGGCCGCGGTCGACGCGCTGCTGGAGCACCCCGACGTCAAGGCGTCAGCTTCGTGGGCTCCACGCCCATCGCCAACTACATCTACGAGACCGGCGCACGCCACGGCAAGCGCGTGCAGGCGCTGGGCGGCGCGAAGAACCACATGGTCGTCATGCCCGACGCCGACATCGACCAGGCGTGGACGCGCTGATCGGCGCCGGTTACGGCTCGGCCGGCGAGCGCTGCATGGCGATCAGCGTCGCGGTGCTGGTGGGCGACGTGGCCGACCGCCTGCTGCCCAAGCTCATCGAGCGCACGAAGACGCTGAAGGTGCTCAACGGCGAGAACCTCGCGGCCGAGATGGGCCCGATCGTCACGCGCGCCGCGCACGAGCGCATCACCGGCTACATCGCGCAGGGCGAGAAGGAAGGCGCGAAGCTGCTGGTCGACGGCCGCAGCTTCGACGGCAACAAGGCTGGCGAAGGCTGCGGCGACGGCTTCTGGATGGGCGGCACGCTGTTCGACCACGTCACGCCCGAGATGCGCATCTACAAGGAGAGATCTTCGGCCCCGTGCTGGGCTGCCTGCGCGTCGCGACCTTCAAGGAAGCCGTCGACCTCATCAACGCGCACGAGTTCGGCAACGGCGTGAGCTGCTTCACGCGCGACGGCAACGTGGCGCGCGAGTTCGGCCGCCGCATCCAGGTCGGCATGGTCGGCATCAACGTGCCGATCCCGGTGCCGATGGCCTGGCACGGCTTCGGCGGCTGGAAGAAGAGCCTGTTCGGCGACATGCACGCGTATGGCGAAGAGGGCGTGCGCTTCTATACGAAGCAGAAGTCGATCATGCAGCGCTGGCCCGAGAGCATCGGCAAGGGCGCGGAATTCGTGATGCCGACGGCGCGCTGATCCACACGACGTCTGCCCGAGGGTCGCTGTGACGGCCTGACGGTGGACTCACGTCCTTCGAATCGAGGATCTCGCCCAGCTGTCTGTCAATTTCGCGATCGCGGTCCCGGCCGCACACCGAAGTGATGCCGTACGTTCCCGAACACTGGGTCGCTGCCCACGACCCAGGCAGCCCCCACGACACGGGGGCATGGAACACGCGTCCGCCTTGTGGACGTTCCCAATAGATCATCTCGGCCGGCCTCCGAGTGACTCGGTCACGTTCGAGAAGTAATCGAGATACGCATCCAGCATGCCGGGCCGCTCGCGAATGCCTTGTGCGATCACGGTCATCCCGCCTGGTGGTTCCGGCAACGAGGCGCCCGCCGGCACTTAGTGCGTCATGCGGGCAAGCGTGGCGACGCTCAGGTCCCACTCGTGACCGATGGCCCTGGGCAAACTCCCGCCGGGCCCATGGCCGAAAGTCTCGCCACCGCTTCGTCGCAAGCGTCGAAGACGTGCTGCAGGTACAGCAGGCCGGCAACAAGCTGAGGGGGCAGTGCAGGTCACCCGCGCCCCGAGCTGAAGTGGGCCGCCGAAGGTGCGCTCGATCTCACTCCAGTCGATCAGCCGGCCAGGTGCACCAGCGGAAGGCGCATGTTGATCAACTCATCGGTCCGCGGTGCTGAGGGTTGAGCCTTCATCATCAAACCTCGTCGGAATTTGCAAGGTAATGGCGTTCAACGTCGCAATATCCTGCAAATCTCACGCCCGAAGATGCTACGAGTCTCCAAGCGCGTTGTCCAGGGCGGACTGGATCGGGCTCTATGATGACAACCCCATCATCTTTGTAATGCTATGAGCTTGGTAAACGTTGTTTCCATATCAGATATTGTTGAATCAATTTCAAAACATGTACCAAAAAATTGGGGCGATGAAGGCCCGCTTTCACTTGCAAATTTTCCAATTAACGCACAAAGCCCATTTAAATTCGCTGCACGCTCAGTGGCACGCTTGCATGCAATTAAAATCTCCAGCCTCAATCATCATATTGAAATTATATTTCAAGAGTCGCACGCCGCCGCAAAACTTGACCAATGCCTGCACAATGCTCACGAAATAGGTAGTGGGCCTTGTTGGTTTGATTGGGGAGATACAGGACTGCCAAAAATCAGCAGTACGGCAAGATCCGAAGCACAAAGGATGCTAGTCCATATGTCTCGATGGATTGACCGTTTTGAAGTTTCACTGATTAAAGCTCAGCACAGCGGATTTCCAACAACAATCAGCACTTCACCTTCGGACGGAAAATACAAAAACAACGGCGATTCAGAGCGACTTCGAGTCATTGGATTTAGGCGAGATGAAATAATAGAGTTTCTGGACTCTCACAATGTCCCGCACTCTCTTCGAGAAACCTATTTATCCAAAAATTGACCATCTCAAATTGAATATCTGATGAGAAAATCGCCACAAATTTTCTCGTATTGATTGGAAATTTTTCCATTTCGACTGGATAGAGAAAGGGATTTTTTGCTCTATTTATTTGAATTCAAGATGAAACGCGCTGATCCGACAAAGGTCGACTTCAGTGCCTCTTAAAAGCACGTATCGTGAGGCGAAGCCAAGCTTCTGCGTCATCCTGCTTGAGGCATAGTCGTTCGCCCTCAACCTCACACCCCATAAACAGATCCATAGCCACGAAACACTGCTACAGCTGCTACAGGTAGCAGCTGTAGCAGTGTTTCGATGCATGTAAATCACAATCTATCTAGAACCATGGAAAATTGTCGGCATCCTTGGGGAAGCCATTGTTCGGAGCCCCTTCCACAAGGTCGACCTTGAATTTACTCGGATTTAGCCAAAGATTAATTTGACTTTGCTTTCTGACGATGCGAACCATGCCCTTTTGCGCCATGAGGTCCAGTGCGCGATCACGGGCATTGACATTTCGCGGTGATGGGCCCAGCTGAAGTATTTTTCTCACCGATATATATGGCTTTCGACCATCGATCTCGCACCTAGCATGAAGCCATTCAGTGATATTTTTTGCGTGCAGTTCATCGTCATCGTTTTCCCTCTCCTTGAAGATGGCATGAAATTCACGCAGGTAAAAATCACATACCCAAGTCGCAGCAACGACCGAATCGTGCCCGATCTCCAGAGTGTCCGACCCCAGGCAATGAAATAACGCACTGATACGTGCAGCGTTTTCTGCCATCTTCGAAGCCGCATCAGGGATATCGAAGAACATCTCTCCCCTTTGTTGAAACGTCTCCGTTCGTCGGGCAAATGCCGCCCATTCTTCTGCAGCAATGGGTGAAAATTGCAACGTCTCAGGCGTCGCTGGCGGTGATTCAAGCGGGTGGTTTTTTCGAAGCAGCTGCGTGATTCTTCGAGTCCACTCCTCCATTCCCTCCGCATACTGAACGCCTGGCCGAAGATCTCGGTAGCCCGGCTCAAAGTGGGGCCGAGCCACGAGGCACCTTGATACGAATCCGCTCTCGCGTGCGTGGTTATTGGCCTTCCCAAGGAAGTTGTCCACCACACGAGGCTGAGCCATGAGCGAGAGCGTCAGATTCGTACGCTCCGAAAGTGAACTGCCAGTAGTCACGCGATCAATGTTGATCGCGTCTCCACTCCATGCCTTGTTCAGTATCTCTAGGCTGCGCAGCACGGGTGCGTTCAGGACCGTGCCGCCTTCGTCAGAAAAGATGCCCGTCGTGGGATGACTGTCAGCCAGGATACGGGCAAACGCAGCTGGAGTGGCATCCTCGACGATCAGCTTGTAGCCTTTGGGCTTTTGAGGCTCTCTTTCATAGAGTTCGACCATCTTGCTTTCGATGTCCGCGATCGGCTTGTCAGTGGCTCGCGCCTTGCTGATCGCCCGCTCCAGCCCTTTACGCTCGCTATCCCAGATTCGCCGATCCCGCTCGAAGTCCCGGATTCTCTTTGCGTGTTCAGCGTCGCACTCTGCCTGAAACGCGCGCACAGGCACCATGAAAGGTCTGTCCGTCGATGACTTGCGCACGCCGGAGCCGGCAATGGTCAGAAGGTAGACCCCTATGTTGCATGTATAGCCAATGGGAACCTTGACGCGGCGAGAACCCTGACAAGCGATCGACAGCACACCCAATGCGGAAGCAAATGCCAACTCCACCGGAGACTGAACGACGGCGCCGACCTCCTGCAGTACTTTCTGCAATAGGGGCGGCAAATGGTGCCAAGGAAAACCAACTCGTATACTTTTCTTAGGTATGAATCCTGGAGATGGCATTACTTAAAAATATATTTTTACAACAAATTAATTGTAACGCAAACCAACAAGGCTCCGCGCACTCCGATCATTGGCCCGAATCAGACCACCTTCTCATCGAGAAAATATTAAACCTCCTCGATCTCCGTCATATAGCCCGGTTGCCGCACGCTCTTTTTTTGAATCGTGCAGCACTGGTGACATTCGCGCGCGCATTGATTGAATTGGCAAAGCTTCATCCTAATTTCGCATCAACGTCTACATAGGATAGATGATGGCGGAAATTTCCATGACACCTCCTTGGACTTCCGAAAGAGCGCGGCGAGAGGAGTTCGGGCGCGCAAGGAAGCCGGCCATTAGTTGCCCCCGAATGAACGGGGCCAAAGAGCATTTAAGTAAAAATCTACTTGCCCCGTCCATGATTTGTCAGGCGCCGGGAGGTAGCCAGGCATCCACGCGTAAACAGTGCGGGGGCTCTGCCCTGGGTTTATTTTCTTATTGATAAGAGAGGTACTTTGTACCTCTCTCTGAAAGTCTGAATAGACTCGACTCAGAGAAAAGTCGTTAGAAGTAGAACCGCAATTTTTTCCAAGGCGCGGGCGTTCGACTCAGCTCTACCGCTCGGTCTTGATGCACGCGAGAGTTGCCGAAAATCTCCATCGAGCGCGCTATCCCTGGGACAGAGTTGAGCAGGGCCCACCGATCTGCTGGATGCCGGGGCATATGTCCTTTGTTCAGTTGCTTCAATCGGCTGTGTCTATTCACTGAGTCAACGGACTGCCCGTCTCCGTGGGCGCGGACCCAGAAGGCGGCTCGTATCGCTAGGTGGGCTTGAGCAGTGAGTTCGCGTTACCGCCTGATCTTGCTGCGTGCCAGCACCACATTTCGAAGGCCGATCGTGATCCTGAGGCTCGAGGCATCACCCAGTCGTCGAACCGCTTTGCGGCTTCTTCTCTCACGGGATCGGGCGATTTCTATCGTGGCGGGCAATGACATGACAGCGAACTGCGTTGTCCTCGTCTTCGATCCACTGCTCACCTCCGAATGCGTCACAGCCAAGCATCGAGGACACCAATAAACCCAAATTTGAGATCAATGAAATGGCCACCCATATGAAAAAAGTCCCTCAGTCTCACTGCTCGAACTGCAGCGCCCCCATCGGCCCTATTCACGTGAACCTGCATCGCAACGCCGAATGTCTCGCGAGACCATACACCACCGGAAACCACTTGGAAGTTACAAATGCCCGAGTGCTGAAGTCGTACTGCACGAAGTGCGGCGTACAAGCGGCCTGCGATTATTTACAAGAGGCTGGCTTTTTCCTTCAGGACGTGCAGGACTATGAGAACGTCCGCGTCTGCACGAGTTGCGGGTACTCTCATGTGAACATGTATGAATGGCATCCCACCTACTTGATTGCCGTCAACCGATTCGATGGGGTATTTCTCGACACGCTTGAGGAAACAGTCGTTGTGATTGCGTGCGAGAGATGCGAAACGGCGCACGGACAGTGGTTGTGACCGCACGATTGAGCTGAAGCGTCCTTGACGCCGGATTGCCGCGTGTGCGTCGACTCCTTGATGCCAGTTGTTTCCATCCCGGCAGTGATGCTCCTTCCCGTTCAAGCTACCAAGAGGCGCCGGACCCAAAAAAAGAAGCACAGACCTGCGAGCGATCTCTCGATCGCCCGCATGGTCTGCGCCAACTCTTGAATGTCCGCCCTCAGCGCCTGAAGAACTGCTGCGCCTCGACCTGCCGCTCAGCCTCCTGAACTGCCTCTTGCAAAAAGTGCAGCAGTGCGCGCAGCTCCATCACCAACTGCGAGTCGCCGTCGCGCGGCCGGACAAGGTCTGGCGGGACTGTCTTGCCCGTATCGCTGAAGGAGACGGTGGCCCTGCTCAGGATCGCGATCTCGCCGAGGATCGCCCAGGCCCGCTCAGCTCTTCCGGCATCTCGAAGGCACTGCTCCAGATAACCGAAGTACGCCGCTGCGTTTTCGCGCTCGATGAAGTTCTCCCCCAGCTGAAACTCGAACTTCTGGATCTTCTCGCACAGGTCCAGGAACTCACGCGTGGCCATGTCGTACATGCTGCGGTACTTCTGAGCCAAAGGGTCGGCGCCGTCCTGTGGCGTGCCGCGATGCTGTCCGGACTGCGGCCCTTGCCACTCCTTGCTGCGGAATTGCAGGAACGCCTGCAATCCGCTGACCAGGTGTGCCACCTCGCCTTCGTTGACGGCCAGGCAGTCGATGAGCTTGTGGCCGTTGATGTAGATCCCGGTCTTTTCCGCCTCGATGAACCGAATGTCAGGCCACCGCCAGATCGCCAGGCCTGAGCCCAGGTCCTTCAGGCGAATCTGGTTTTCGGTGAGCATGACCCCGTCCTTCGCGCCGCCGAATACGGTGGTGTCCATGAGCGCCACCACCTCTTCGGCCTGGATACCGCGGCCATAGCTTTGCAGGGCGTTGCTGAGTTTCTTCAGCGGAATGCTGGGGGCGAAGTAAGTTCGCGAAAACCGGCCGTCCGATGCGAAGCGTTGATGCAGAAAGTTCTGCAATGACGCTGTGGTTGGCGCCGGTGCACCTTCCCGATTTGCCACTGGTTCGTCGGCAGCGACGTCGTCGCTGCTCTGGGGGCTGAGCGCGTCGAACCGCGCCCGCCGCTGCGCGTCCGAGAGCACCGCGTAGGCCTCATTGACCTCCTGCATCCGGGCAGTTGCCCACTGCAGCGTTTGCGCATCGCTGCCTTGATACTTGTCGGGGTGGTACTGCGTCCGGCGCCCCTTGTAGGCCAGCGCGATCTCGGCTTCAGCGGCGCTGCGGCGAACGCCGAGGACCTCGTAATGATCTTTCATGGTTCATCGCGTCAATCACGCAGGCAAATCGCCGTGGCTTGGGTCATGCGCTGACCCAGCCCCTCCACCTGCTCGCCGGCATGCATCTGCCGCAGGTCCGGCTCGATCTTGCCGAAGATGCATTTGCAGATCGACTTCGAGATGCCGCCCTGGACGCATCCCTCCATGAAGTCGACCTTCACCTCGTCGCGACCACAGCCTGCCAACGCAATCAGCAGGCCGATGGCGGCAAGTCGACGCAAGAGCTTGATATTCATGACATCAGCACCAGGCCGACGAACAGCGCCAGGATGCCCGCGCCGAGGATCTTGCCCAGCCCTGGGAACAGCATGATGGGCCAAACGATTCCGGTGCCCAGGTTGTATGCAAAGCTCTTGTACGAGTTGTCTCCGAACAGCCATCCGTAAAGGGCGAACAACACCCCGATGGCAAGGTAAATGCAGATGATCTTGGCTTTCTTGGACATGTGATTCGATGTATGGGTCGTCCTGGTCCAGACCGCTTGAGGCGGCCCGGCCAGGGCAGTGTCTAGATTGATGGAGATGGGGAGTGAGAAGAGCCGAGGCCCCTCATCCCAGGTTGCACTGGAAGCCCTTCTTGCCGTATGCCGGCAGGACCTGAGCGGCATTGCTCTTGGCGAAGGTGATCGTCTTGCCGCCGTAGCTGACCAAGGCATCGCCCTTGCGAAGGTCGTTCAGCAAGGTGATGAAGTTGTCCTCGCCTACGCGGCTGTCGGCCTCGAAGGGGCCTTCGTACGTGCGGCCGCCGACCTTGACCGTGAACTTCTTCACCTCCTGGGACGAAGCCATCGCCGTCAAGGTGACGCTGGACGCCGCGTCGGCGCTGCCTTCCTGCGTTGGGCAGCCGATGAGCAGCCGCATGCCCTGGGCGTCGATGAAGTACTCGAGGTTGCCCTGGCCATAGCCTTGAGTCCATTGCCCCTGGGCAGCTTGCGCGGCCGGGGCGGTCAGAACGAGCGTCGCCAGCAGCGCGCTCAGCGCAAGGCGGCCTCTTTGGATGTGTGTGTTGATCATTTTTTCCTCTAGTTAGTGTTGATGGAGACGTCTACGCAGACTTGCTCTCAAGCAATCGCGCCGCCGCACGAAGCAGACACCCGCCTCTCAAAAGCTCAGGCAAGTCATACCTGTTCGAAGGCTTCTGGAATCGCTCTCCGAGGCTTCTTGAGTGGATTTTTTATAGATTTTTAAATCTACCAATTGCATAGTTTGCCAGATATAGATTCATCGTCTATGGATTTTTAGATCTAGGATTTTCAGACTCGGAGCAATGCCGAAGTCGACCTCCAAACTAGCCAGCAAGGAGGATGTTCAGTTGCGATTTGGGGTTGCTGTTCGTGCATTTCGGGATGCCCGCAAGCTGACTCAGGAGCAACTCGCAGAGTTCAGCGATATGCACGTGACGTACATCAGCCAGATTGAACGGGGACTAAAGAACGTCTCGCTGTTCAACATTCATCGCCTCGCCCACGCGCTGGGCATTGCACCAGCCGAGTTGCTAGGCAGTGTTTCGCATATGCAGGGCCTCGGGGCACGCCACCAATGACAGAGAGATCGGCGACGCCCCAATCCCAGTAAAACGCCACATTCAACGGGGGGTGATGCGGACAGGGGCCTCCTCCGGCAACTGAAGTTGTCGCACCCTAGCCTCCTCTTCGGTGGCGCGCCAGGTCGCTTCCTGCTGAAACGGATCGGTTTGCTTGCGCTGCAGCATCACGCGATCCACCCGTTGAAGAAACGCCTCATCGAGCGCGAACATTTCCTTCTGGCTGGTTACGCCGGGCGCGGGGATCGCGTCAGGTGTGCTTCTCATGAGGGCTTGCCCTCGAAGAAGATCGCCTGCACACGCTGGGCGCCAGCGCCGTGGGCCGGAAAACCCACGATGGCGGCGCGATCAAGTTGCTGGCAGATGCCGCAGTTCAGACAGTCCGAGTTGCCGGTGCTGGCGGGGCAGACGATCACCTGGCGCCCGGCTGGCGTACGGATGGGTTTCGTTGCGCCCTGAGGCAGTACCACGACCACGGGCGCGATGCCCAGGTCCGCATACGCGTCGGCCTGGACCAAGGTCTCGGCACTGAGGTTGACCGTGAAGCCAAGCCGGTTCGCATTGAGGATCGCCGCCTGGTTTTCGGGGGTAGGCGGATAGTGGGTGTAGGTGAATCCACGACGCCCCCGGTTCGCCATGGCCAGCCGTGTGAGCTGGCCGGCATCAATGACGCCGGGCGCCTCGGGCGTCAGATCACCCGCCTGGTTGTGGCGCCACAGGGCATGGCGACGCAAGGTGGTGATCTCCTGGAGCAATTCGCCGAAGCTGTGGCCTCGCCGCCCCTCGGACACGCTGCGCCAATGAATGGCCAGGGGTCCGCTTTCGGCATAGCAGCCATTGCCCTTGAAGCTGCAGCTCGGTGGGCACGAGTTCGCACTCGTCGTGGTCACCGGAATCGGGCCGGTCTTTCGGTTGCGGCTGACGCGCACCAGGTGATAGGTGCAGATGTCCTGTTTGGTGGAAGCTGCAGGAGAGTGATTCAGCCGTTCCTGGGACGGCCTGGTTGATGGCGGGCGAGCGTGTGCCTCCGCCATGATCGGAATAAACAAAGTTGATCCTCTATGTTGTGAGCGCAGCCGTTGACGGCAACGCCATGAAGTGCCGGCCCTAAAGGGCGATAAGGGGCGAGCCAGACCCACGCGCGCACCTCCACCACGCTCTAGGCCAGAGAGGCCGGGGCGTGGTGGGTGCGTGCGTAGGGGATGAAGGCGGACCGGGAGGTCCGAGGCGGGCGCGGGGGAGCCCCTATTCACTCTTCAGTGCAGCTGCAGCGAGTCAGCTGCGGTCCGAGAGTCAGCGCCCTTGAGTGGTCGAAGTGGCGGCTAGGCTGGGGTCGTTGCGCCCCAGCCTTCTGGCCAGCTTGTCCCGCACTTCCACAGCGCAGCCATGCCAGGCATGACCACTGACCATGGGCGTGTCCAGCGCCTGGGGATCCGTTTCAGCGACGCGCCTGGCGTACTGCTCCAGCGCCTGCATCACGAATGCCTGGATAAGTGCGCCATGGGCACTGAACTCCATCAGCTCGGTGACGAATTCAACGTTGGTCGACGGCATGCAGGCTCCCCTCATTCACCTCGCACACCTCACATGTCGACTGCAGGATCTCGAAGCCCGCATCGGCAATGAGGCCCGGATCCAGCAGCATGACCAGGTCATCCGAGATGCCCGAGCGCATCGACGCCCACGCCTCATCGTCCAGGCCATCCTCGCGTGCACGCACCCTGGCAGCACCAGCGAGCGCCTCCTCATCGAAGACGGCAAGCTCGACGCTGAACACCACCACCGTGCGGGGCATGGCCGGGGTGAACGCGGTGCCGCTCATGCATCCTCCCCGGCGTCGATGCGCGAGATCTCCGCACCGAACGCCAGCGCCGCGTTGTCGGCACTGGGTGGTCCGTTCTGGCGAATCCACCAATCGGGCGGGCTATGCGGCACGGTCATCACACCCAGGTAGCCGCCTTGCGAGGCGTAGCCCACCACCTTGGCGCGGCCGATGCCGTTGATGCGGATGAGCACGTCGTCGCCGATCGAGGGAACTTCGAAGTCGCTAGACCACTTGAATACGTCTTGGGCGAAGGGGTCTCGGGTATGGGGCGGCACTGTGGCGTGCCGCCGGAACTTGGTCTTCATGGGTGTTTCTCTTGTGGATGTTTTTCTTGGGACGACAACACCGTCGCGCTGCCGAGTTGTCGGGATTTCAGGCGACAGATCAGGCCGTCGCTCTCTCGTGCCACGTCCCAGCCACGGCGGCCGAGGCTTCGGCGCAGCACGTAGGTCCACTCGCCGTACGAGACGCGCATGCCCGGGCGGATGGCTGCTCGCCTCGCTGCACGGTTCGCATGGAACTCGCGCACCTTCTCGCGCCACGGGCCTGCGTAGGGCCCAGTCGGAGGACTGGCCCGATCCAGGAAGGCCAAGGGACAGTCGAAGTAGTACGGCCCGCAGCTCTCGTCCATGCTCTTGACGGCCACTTCACCCTTCCTGCAATCGATGAGGGTCAGGCCGATCCAGATCCGCCCGGCGTGTTCACCCGAACGGTTTTGTGCCAGGAACCACAGCCGGTTGCCGATCGCGCGATGTGCCAGCACCGCAGCAAAGGCTGCGACGCTATGCAGTTCGTCATGGACGGCTTGGTCCTTGGTGGCCCGGTAGACGATGCTGCCCATCTCAGACCTCCGCCCGATCGCCCGCCAGTGGCGCGCAGTCGGTTGCCACGCAGTGCCAGAACTCGCGCTCGGCATCGATGAGTCGGGAGATCTCGACCTCGTCGCGTTCGACCCGGTGGATCCGCAGGTCCTGGCCGCAGATCAGGGCAACCACATCCAGGGCCTGGGCGCCTGTGACAGCCAGCCAATGCAGCATCTGGATCCGCACGTAGGCGGGAAGGCCCGCGCTCCAGAGCTCAGCCGCGTGCATGCCGACGCATCGACACTCCAGCAGCTGGACATCGGGAGCGCCGACGACTTCGCGGCCGGGAAGCGCCAGCATCCAGGGGTGCTGCGGGTGCCGCAGCAAGGCGCGAGTGCGCCGCACCTGGTGCCCCGTGCGCAGCGCATAGTGCGCCGCCACGATGGGCTCGAGCAGGCGGTCCCAATAGGCTGCGGTTTCTGCGGACTGAACGAGGGAAGGATCGACAGGCTGCAGCAGGTCGTGGCGCTCGGTCTTCTCCATCCACAGCCGCACGGCAGACTTGAAGGGATCGCGACCTACGGCCGCAGCGGCGTCGAGACTGCCGATCCCGGCAAGGCCGTCCGTTTGCATGTCCGGCCACCGCTCGGATATCGGATCCTGCGAACGAGTGGTCGGCACCAAGTGCAATGCAGGGGCGCGAGACCGCGCACGAGCGCTCGGGGAACGCTGTGTGCTTCGGGGAGTTGAGTTCATCGATTTCTTTCTGAAGGTTGAAACCGCCCCATCCAGCAAAAAGCCCCGCCCTCTCGATGGAGGGGCGGGGCTTTGGTGAGGAGCTGAGTGGGAGTTGTGAGAGGGAGTGAGGAGGAGGTCGAAGATCCAATAGCGTCAAGCAGCGAGCTCCAGCGCATGCGCCAACGCGCGTTGCTTGAGGGCAGCGCCCTGGCCGAACCAGGCACTGTCCAGGCGGTACTCGCGATTGCGAGCCCGGCGTTCGTGGTCGACGAATTCGGTCATCGCGCTGAGCAAGCCCCAGGTCGTGCCCCGCGCAGCGGCAAGCTCGGCGCCCCGGCCCTTGCCCTCGTACAACTCGAGGACCTTGCGTGCCGCCCAGGCTCGCGGTATGGACTGGATGCCGGTCTGAGCTGTGGCGAGCCCATTCGATTCGATCGGCCCATAGAGCACATGCTGGATATAGGCTTCGACCTCCTTGCACTTGACCTTGCGCTCGGACAGGACCTTCATGCGGTGCATGAAGTCGTCCCACTGTCCGATGGCAATGCCGAGCTGTCGTTTGACGGCGTCTGCGTCGAAGCTGGTGTTGTGGGGCACGCGAATGACGTTGCTGGTGTTGTCCAGTGCGATAGCCAGGGTGTTGTTGCACACGACCCGTACGGTCGTCGGCGTGACCGTGGTGGCCAGTGAGCCGTCGCAGGAGGTCGCGAACAACAAATAGCCGTTGACGGTGTCGCTGCCCTTGAGCACGGCCTGCTTGCCGGTGCGCGCCAGCGCCCAGACCTTGCGCCCACCCTTGAGGACCCCTGCCGTTTCCATCTCGTAGCCGCCGACCTCGGTGAGGTCACGGTAGAACTCCAGGACTTCGCGGGGCTGCACGACCTGGTAGCGGCTGCTGACGACCGACAGCGGCATGTGGGAGTCGCTGCGGTAGAGCACCTTCTGCTCGGAGAAGGATTCCAGGGCCTGCAGGGAATCGCCCTCAGCTTGGGTCATGAAGCGCACCGGCGTTTCCTGGATGGTCCAGTCCATGCCGGCTTGCTGGGCCCAGATTTCGACGGGCTGATTGGGTTGGAGGCGATGGCCCAAGCGGTGCCACGGTGTGTCGCCGACGTAAGCCATTTGTTCGATCTGATGTGCCATGGAAGATCTTTCTTAAATTGCGCGCACAGGCGAGCATTGGCCGAGGAGCTGCGACAGCCTCGGCCGGGAGGATTTGTGGGAAGGAGAAAAGGAAACGACGAGCCGAGTGGCTCAAGGGCGAAAAGCGCGAAAGGGATAACTGCGCGTCAGGCGAAATCAGGGTCATCAGGATCGATTTCGTGCGGATTCGGCTCCGAGTCGGGATTCATCGGTCGAAAAGGGAACGGTGCAGTCGGTTCGGCCGAGGACCATGGCGGCTCACTGGTTCCTCGCTGACCACTAAAGGTGTGACCGCACGCGGTACATCGGCAGTTGTTCAGGACCCGGTCGTCGACGACACGCCCGAAGATGGCGCCGACCTCCGTGCCGAGCGCACCGCCGCCCAGAGCGCCGAGGACGACGCCGATGGCGGTGCCGAGGCTGCCGCCGACCGGTCCGGCAGCCATGCCGATGGTGAAGCCGGTGCGGGCTCCGCGCAGTGCACCAGCGATGCCGCCGGCTGCACCGGCCAGACCGCCGAGCGTGCCACCGGTTCGCTGGGCCACGTCGCGGGTTTCGATGCGGTTGGAGCCGCAGTTGGGACATTGAAAGTAGGACAAGCTGAAGAAACTCCTTTGCAGGCGGGTGAATGGAAGAGAAGGAGCACCCAGACGGCAAAAAGCCCGGCGGACCGCGAGGTCGTGCCGGGCTTCTTGCTGGTTTGGCTGGTTAGGTTCGAGAAAGCGAGAGTTCGGTCGAAGATTTGATGGGGAATCGGCTCCATCGCACGTACTCGCCCGACTGGGCAAGCCAGATGGTCACTTCTTGTCAGTGCTCACCTAAGTCATATGGGTCTGAAAAATTCTGGAATCAAACACGTTCGCTCGAAATCGAGAATTGACCACCCCTGTCCAGAGCCAAAGCCTGATATTTCCCCGCACACACCTTGTTAGCACGGCCAACCGCCCTTTGTCGCGAGCAGAGCCGCTCCAGCGCAACGAGGGAGCTGCCCATCTACCAAATGAAGCGGCCTGGCCGCAGCCAGATGCCATATTTACGGAAGGTTCTCGCGAAAGATCACCTGGCTGCGCGTGGTCTCCACGCCGCTGAGCGCGTCCCGCTTGTCGCGCAGGTTGGTGAAGATACGCACGCAGCTCATCAGCGTGGTGTGCGGGCTCTGCGTGATCACCGCGTCCATGCTGCCGTCGATGAGGAGCGCGCGCGTATCGGGCGTGAGGCCGTGGCCGATGAAGACCACCTTCTGCTCGCGCCCCGCTTCCTTCAGTGCGCGCGCCACGCCGTCTGACGCGCCGCCGATGTTGTAGATGCCGCCCATGTCGGGATGCTGCTCCAGCAGAGCGCGGGTCTGGCGGTAGTTCTTGGCCGCGTCGTCCTGGCCTTCGCGCAGGCCCACGACTTCGAGCTTCGGGAACATCTCGTCGATGACGTGCAGGAAGCCCGCCTCGCGCTCCTCGTGCGCCTTGTAGCTCAGGCTGCCCGCGATGAGCGCGACCTTCGCGGCGCGCGCGCCGATGAAGCGGCCGATGAGGTAACCGGCCGTGCGCCCGGCGGCGCGGTTGTCGAGCCCCACGAACGCAGCGCGCTCGGAGTTCGACAGATCCGAGATCAGCGTGACCACCGGCAGCCCGCGCGCGGCCAGCGCGGCCACCGCTTCGCGCACCGCCGGATGTTCGAGCGCCATCATCGCGATGCCATCGCAACGCTGGCCGTGCTTGCGCAATGCGTCGGCCAGCTCGTGCGGATTGAAGCTCTCGATGAACACCGTGCGGCACTGGACGTTGAACGGCGCCCAGTGCTCCTGCGAGTAACCCACCATATCGCCCAGCATGCGAATGAAGCGGTTAGTGCCCGCGGGCAGCAGGAACACGAGCCGCAGCGGCGGCGGTGTCAGCGCCGCATAGAGCTCGGGGCCCGGCAGATAGTCGAGCTCGCCCGCGGCCTTGAGCACGCGCTGCACCGTGGCGTCACGCACGCCGGGCCGGCGGTTGAGCACGCGATCGACCGTGGCGGTCGACACCTGCGCCGCGCGCGCGATGTCGACCACGCGCGCGCGGCGTGCATCGGAAGGAGGTGAAGGGTTATGCCGCATACATCAAAAACCATCAGAATCGAGTTTGACCCGGATGATGCATGCTTTTATCGTCACTTTGGTCCGAATCCACCGATGCATCAGATTGCATCAAGCACATTCCGAAGATCCTGGAGACAAAAGACATGACCTCGCTGACTCGCCGCAGTGCCTTGCGCACGCTTTCCGCCCTCCCCGCCGCCGGCATCGTGTCGGCTGTGCCGCGCATCGCGCGCGCTGCGGAGTTCTCGTACAAGTACGGCAACAACCTGCCGCTGAGCCATCCGCTGAACGTGCGCGCGCAGGAAGCCGCGGACCGCATCGCCAAGGAAACCAAGGGCCGGGTCGAGATCAAGATCTTCCCCAACAACCAGCTCGGTGGCGACACCGACATGCTTGCGCAGGTGCGCTCGGGCGGCATCGAGTTCTTCACGCCGTCGGCACTCGTCATCGCCACGCTCGTGCCGGTGGCCGCCATCAACGCGGTGGGCTTTGCATTCAACGACTACAGCCAGGTGTGGGCCGCAATGGACGGCAAGGTCGGCGCGCATGTGCGCGGTGCCATCGCCAAGTCGCGCCTCTATGCGTTCGAGAAGATGTGGGACAACGGCTTTCGCCAGACCACGAGCAGCAAGGCGGCCGTTGCCACCGCGAAGGACATGGACGGCCTGAAGATCCGCGTGCCGGTGAGCCCGCTGTCGATCTCGATGTTCAAGGGCCTGGGCGCCGCGCCCGCGAGCCTGCAGTTCAGCGAGGTGTATTCGGCGCTGCAGACGAAGATCGTCGATGCGCAGGAGAACCCGCTGCCCATCATCCAGGTCGCCAAGCTCTTCGAGGTGCAGAAGTTCTGCTCGCTCACCAACCACATCTGGGACGGCTACTGGTTCATTGCCAACGGCCGTGCATGGGACGCCCTGCCCGCCGACCTGAAGACCATCGTCGCGCGCGCCATCAATGACGCCGGCATGCAGCAGCGTGAGGACATCAAGAAGCTCAACGACTCCGTCGTCGGCGACCTGCAGGCCAAGGGCCTCACCATCAACCGCCCGACGGCCGACAGCTTCCGCGCCAAGCTGCGCGAATCGGGCTTCTACGGCGAGTGGAAGGGCCGCTTCGGTCCCGAGGCCTGGGCGCTGCTCGAAGGCACCGTCGGCAAGCTGGCTTAAGCGGCCATGGTGCATGGATCCACTTTCGAGGCGGCGCCGTTTACTGGCGCCGGCCCTTCGGCCAACGCGCTGAGCAGCATCGCCGGGCGCGCCGACCGCGTGATCGGCGGCGCCGTCGAAGCCATGGCCGCACTGCTGGTGCTGACCGAGATCTGCGTGCTGTTCGCGGGCGTGGTGTCGCGCTATGTGTTCCATGCACCGCTGGTGTGGTCGGACGAGCTCGCGTCGATCCTCTTTCTCTGGCTCTCGATGCTGGGCGCCGTGGTCGCGCTGCGGCGCGGCGAGCACATGCGCATGACGGCGCTGCTGCAGAAGGTGACGCCTTCGACGCGCGCCATGCTCGATGCATTCGCCATTGCCGCGTCCATCGCGTTCCTGGTGCTCGTCGCCTGGCCCTCGATCGACTACGCGCACGAGGAGTCGTTCATCGTCACGCCCGCGCTGGAGATCAGCAACGCCTGGCGCGCCGCGGCCATTCCGGCGGGCATCGGCATCATGCTTGTGATGGCGCTGCTGCGGCTGTTGCGTGTATGCACAGGCAAGCAGATAGCAGTCGCGGTGCTCGGCATGGCCGCGCTGGTCGGCATCTTCTGGCTCGCGGCGCCGCTGTTCGCGACGCTCGGCAAGTTCAACCTCGTGATCTTCTTCGTGGTCGTGGTGGCGGCCACCGTGCTCTCGGGCGTGCCCATCGCGTTCTCGTTCGCGCTCGCCACCTTCGGCTACCTCGCGCTCACCACGCGCACGCCGCTCCTGGTGATGGTAGGGCGGCTGGACGAAGGCATGTCGCACCTGATCCTGCTCGCGGTGCCGCTCTTCATCTTCCTGGGCGCACTGATCGAGATGACAGGCATGGCGCGCGCCATGATCCAGTTCCTCGCGAGCCTGCTGGGTCATGTGCGCGGCGGCCTCTCGTACGTTCTGATCGGTGCGATGTACCTGGTGTCGGGCATCTCGGGCTCCAAGATCGCCGACATGGCGGCCATCGCGCCCGTGCTGTTCCCCGAGATGGTCAAGCGCGGCGCCAAGCCGGGCGACCTGGTGGCGCTGCTCTCGGCCACCGGCGCGCAGACCGAAACCATTCCGCCGTCGATCGTGCTCATCACCATAGGCTCGGTCACGGGCATCTCTATTGCCGCGCTCTTCACCGGCGGGCTGCTGCCGGCCGTGGTGCTGGGGGCGGCGCTATGCGTGGTCGTGTGGTGGCGCTACCGCCGCGAAGACCTGAGCGGCGTGCAGCGCTACAGCAAGCGCGAGATCGGCAAGCTGCTGATGGTCGCGCTGCCCGCGGTGCTGCTGCCCTTCGTGATCCGCGCCGCCGTGGTCGAGGGCGTGGCCACCGCCACCGAGGTGTCGACCATCGGCATCGTGTATTCGGCACTGGTCGGGCTCTTCGTGTACCGGCAGTTCGACTGGAAGCGGCTGAAGCCGATGCTGATCGACACCGCCTCGCTCTCGGGCGCGATCATCTTCATCGTGGGCTGCGCCACGGCCATGGCCTGGGGCCTCACGCAGTCGGGTTTCTCGCAGGACCTGGCGCGCATCATGGGCACGCTGCCGGGCGGCGCGTATGGCTTCCTCGCTGTATCGATCGTCGCATTCATCGTGCTGGGCAGCGTGCTTGAGGGCATTCCGGCCATCGTGCTGTTCGGGCCACTGCTCTTTCCCATCGCCAAGGCCGCGGGCGTGCACGAGGTGCACTACGCGATGGTCGTGATCTTCTCGATGGGCATCGGCCTCTTCGCGCCGCCCTTCGGCGTCGGCTACTACGGCGCGTGCGCCGTGAGCAAGGTCAACCCCGACGAAGGCATCAGGCACATCTGGGGCTACATCGCCGCGATGCTAGTGGGCCTCGTGATCGTGGCCGCCTTCCCGTGGTTCTCGACCGGCTTCCTCAAGTTCTGATCACAACAACACACTCACATCACCGGAGCCAATTGCAATGAGTCGATTCCTCGGCGAGATCCGCCAGCTGGGCTATGTCGTGCACGACATCGAAGCCGCCATGGACTACTGGAGCACCACGCTGGGCGTGGGCCCGTGGTTCTACAACCCCAAGGTGCCCATCAAGAACTACCGCTACAACGGCGAGGCGCACGAGCCGCACAACTCGGTGGCGCTCGCGAACTCGGGCTACGTTCAGGTCGAGCTCATCCAGACGCGCAACGACGTGCCCTCGATGTACCGCGACTTCCTGCAAGCGGGCCGCACGGGCCTGCAGCACGTCGCCTACTGGACCGCCGACTACGACGCAGACCTCGCACGCCTCACCGCGCAGGGCTTCAAGCCAGTGATGAGCGGAGAAGTGGGCGAGCGCGGCCGCTTCATCTACTTCGACACCGAGTACCACCCAGGCACGGTGATCGAGCTGTCGGAAGTGGCGGGGCCCAAGGGCAAGATGTTCGACCTGATCCGCAGCGCCTCTGAAGGCTGGGACGGCAGCGAACCGGTGCGCCCCTTTCCCGACCTGAGCAAGCTGTGACGATGGCGGCCGAACGCATCCGCGCGCGCTACCTGATCGAGACGCCGGTGGACCTGGCGGCCGTCGCCGAAGTGATGGCCGGCGAGCAATCGTGCGGCACCTTCACACGCGTGGAGGGCGAGACCGATGCGCTGCGCGAACGTGCGCGTGCGACGGTCGAAGCAATCACGGAGCTGGAACCCGTTGCATCACCGAGCCTGCCGAACGCGCTGCTGGAGCGCAAGGGAACGCGTGGGCCGTGGCGGCGTGCGCATGTCGATATCTCGTTTCCTGTCGCGAACATCGGCGCCAACCTGCCGACGCTCGCCGCGACTGTTTCAGGCAACCTTTATGACCTCGGTGAAGTGACGGGGCTGCGGCTCGAATCGCTGCATGTGCCGTCTGCCTATCGCGCGCAGTTCGAGATGCCGCGCGTCGGCATCGCGGGCACGCGGCGCGCCACGGGTGTGGCGAGCGGCGCGCTGGTCGGCACGATCATCAAGCCGAACGTGGGGCTCTCTGCCGCGGAGACTGCCGCACTCGTTGACCGGCTCTGCGCCGCGGGCGTGGACTTCATCAAGGACGACGAAGTCTGCGCCGACCCCGCGCATGCGCCGCTCTCAGAGCGCGTCCCCGCCGTGATGGCGGTCGTTCGCGCGCACCAGGAGCGCACCGGCAAGCACGTGATGGTGGCCTTCAACATCACCGATGAAACGGATGCGATGAAGCGCCACGCCGACCTCGTGGAGCGCGAAGGCGGCTCCTGCGTGATGGCCAGCCTCAACTGGTGCGGGCACTCGGGCATCCAGACGCTGCGACGCCACACCGGCCTGGCGCTGCACGGCCACCGAAACGGCTACGGTGCGCTGTCGCGGCATCCGCTGCTGGGCATATCGTTCCAGGCTTACCAAACGCTCTGGCGCCTCGCGGGCGTGGACCACATGCATGTGCACGGCCTGCAAGGCAAGTTCTCGCAGCCCAACAGCGAAGTCATCGAATCGGCGCGCGACTGCTTCACGCCACTGACCGATGCGGCGGACGACCGCGTGATGCCCGCGTTCTCCTCGGGCCAGTGGGCTGGCACCGTGCCCGCCACCTGGGCCGCCATCGGCAGCGACGACCTGCTCTTCATGGCCGGCGGCGGCATCCTCGCGCACCCCGACGGCGCGGAAGCCGGCGTGACCAGCATCCGCCAGGCGTGGTCGGCCGCGCGCGCCGGGACCACACTGGCAGACGCCGCGAAGCACGCGCCCGAACTCGTGCGCGCCCTCGCCTTCTTCGACAAGCCATGACGCCGGCCCCGGCTGTCGTCTACTACGGCGACGATTTCACCGGCGCGACCGACACGCTCGGCACCGCGGCCCGCGCGGGTCTGCGGGCCCTGCTGTTCCTGAAGACGCCCGATGCCGCGCTGATCGAGCGCGCGGGGCCGCTGGACGTGCTGGGCATCGCAGGCGCTGCGCGCGCGATGACGCCGGACGAGATGAAGGTCGAACTGGCCCCCGTCACCGCGCTGTTCCGCTCGCTCGGCGCGCGCGTGCTGCACTACAAGACCTGCTCGACCTTTGACAGCGCACCGCACATCGGCTCGATCGGCGTTGCGGTGCGCGCATTGGGCGGCGCGGTCGAACAGCCATGGACGGCGATCCTCGGCGGGCAGCCGAACCTCGGTCGGCATTGCCTGTTCGGCAACCTGTTCGCGGCAGCGGGCGCGGGCGGTGAAGTGTTCCGCATCGACCGGCATCCAACCATGAGCCGGCACCCGGTGACGCCGATGCACGAGGCGGATTTGCGGCGGCATCTGGCCGGGCAAGGTCTGACCGACGTGCATTCCATGCCGTTCACGGCGGTGTCGAAGGGCAGCGAGGCACTCGAGGCGGCGCTGCAACGCGCGCTTCAGCCGCCCTCGCCCGACACGCCGCCTGACGCCGTGCTGTTCGACGTGGCCGATGCCGCGCAGCTCGCGACCATCGGGCAGGTGCTGTGGGCGCGGGCACAGCGCCACACCATGCTCGCAGTAGGACCCAGCAGCGTGGTCGACGCGCTGGCGCCTGCGCTGGACTCACGCAACGGCACTGAGCCGACACAGCGCGTCGTCACGCCCGCGCCAGGTCCGGTGCTGGTGCTTGCCGGAAGCCTGTCGCCTGTCACGGCACGGCAGGTCGCTGCGGCACGGTCCTTCGATACCGTGTGGCTCGATGCGTCAGCGATGGCGCAGCGGGACGCCGCCACGCTGGAACGCCATGCGCGAGACATCGCGAACGGGCTCGCCAGCGGCCGCAACGTGCTGGCCTGCACCCGCCCCCTCAATCCGTTGCCGGCCGAGCGAGGCATCGATGCCCAAGCCCTCGCGCGCGCCGGTGGCGAACTCCTGGCCCGCGTACTGACCCTGGCCCCGCTGCAACGGGTGGGCATTGCCGGCGGTGACACCTCGAGCCATGCCGTGCAGGCGTTCGACGCCTGGGGGCTTTCGTACGTGGCGGACATCGGCGCCGGCACCTCATTGTGTCGCGTGCACAGCGACGACGCCGCGCTCGACGGCCTGGAGATCATGCTGAAGGGCGGCCAGATGGGCTCGGACGACGTGTTCGAGCGCCTGGTGCACGGCGCGTCCTAGGCGAGCGTCGCGCGGCTTCTCGAGAGAAAGAAAAAAGCCCGGCAACGCAGGACGTTGTCGGGCTTTTTGTCTGGTGCGCTTGTCTGACTCGAATTTACAACAGAGAACCGCATGAATGCTGAGTTTTCCTGATGAGCCAGGAAAAGGTACCGTCAAAAGTACCGTCATCTGCATTTGGCTAGGCGAACCCCCAAGCACGCCACCCGACCCGAGCTCTCCGCTGTCACTCAGCTTCGCTCGAACTGGATGATCAATGACCGCTGTCGCACTACTTGAGCGCGCTCACCAAGCTCGGTGGATACTTGGATCGCAAGGGCAATCCGCCGCTTAGCAACACCGTCATGTGGCGAGGACGGACGACGTACTGGCGTCGTCCTCGGACGGTGGATTGCGAACGAATTTGTGGGTCATCGAAAGATTGAGCCGACACTCCCAATCGGCTGGGATTGTCACCGGCCGCGATGAACAGTGCCGCCTCAACTAAACCCTCTTCGACGCTCAGTCGGTCAGGCGCCAATGAGCAGGCGCAGTTCGGAGCCGGTGTAGATCGGCGTGACCTTGAATCCCGGCACCGTGATGGCAGAGAACTGACCCGTAAGCGTGCCGGCGGTGATGAGCAACAGGGTTTCGCCCACCTTGGGCTGGCTGTCCGCTTTGAAGCTGACGTTCAGCGTGCCGGCTAGGGCCGCCACATTAGCGACCTTCAGGCGACCCGCATCGTTGACCCCCAGGTTCAGTTGCAGCGTTGCGCCGCCAGTCTGGGTGTAGGAGCCGTGCACCACCACGGCTGCGGTGGCGTTGCTGACTAGCGTGCCGCCGCCAGCGTAGACATTGCCCTGACCGAAGGCTGTGGCGCTGTCGGCCTGCAACGTGCCGGCCGTCAGCAGCGTGCCGCCCGCATAGCTGTTGTTGCCGCCCAAGCGTAGCGTGCCGGTGCCCAGCTTGTTCAGCTTGCCGTTGCCGCCGATGTTGTTGCGCCACTGATCGATGGCGTTGAAGCCACCCAGACTGGCGTCCATCGTCACAACCACGTCGCCGTTGAAGGCGCCGTAGCCGTCAGCCGCGTCAAACAGGTTCAGGCGGCCCCAGCCTTCGGCGTCGTCCATCACCGGGTAGCCTGAAGCGATGGCAGTGGTCTTGAGCACCACGCGGCGCTGCTCGGCGCTCAGGTAGGGCAGACGCGTTTCGAGCAGCACTTCAGCACCCTTGGGCACTACGGCGGGCTTGGTGGTGTCGGCGATCTGTTTGAACCCCAAGGTCAGGCGGCGCAGGTACTCGGCCTTGTTGGCGGCGTGGTCTGCGAAGCGATCGTCGGCCAGCTTTTGCGAATGCGCGAACTCATAGAAGGCCGTCGCGTCCTTGGTATCCGCTGCAGCCATCAGCACGGTTTGCGACTGGGCGAAGGCCGCGCTTCTGCGCGTGGCATTGCTGCCAGTCGCCAGGCTCGCGGTGGCCACGGCACTGCCATGAAGGCGCCCGCCGATCACGTCGAGCGGCGAGTGCATGCCTGCGAGAACACGGTTCTCGCCCATCTCCAGGCTGCGCGCCATCATTTCCTGGAAGCGCTGTGGCACGACGTAGGCAAAGGCGATGCCCTTACGCACGGCTTCGGCGGTGTGGCCACTCACGAACCCTCCATCGGTGACGGGCGTGCTGCTACGGGCCGACTCCAACCCTGGTGCGATTTTGACGCTGGCGCTCCAGCGCCACGGGCGCGCGTATTTATAGAAGCGCTTGGCCGGCTCCGTAGAGCCGTTTTCGCCAATGTTGTCCAGCAGATCGACTACGGTGCCAAAGGTGGGGTTGGCCGCGCCAGCGATGCCGACGTCCTTGCCACCGTCGGTGTAGAGCACGGTGGCCGCATCGGCCGGGACGCTGGTAAGCGTGGTGCTCTGTCCGGTGGCGGTGCGCCAGGCGGCCGTGAGCGGGCCCATACCGTCGCTGATGCTGAAGCCCTTGCCGCGCCGGTCGTCCATCCAGGCCGCCAAGTCGCCAGCCGGCGTGCGCGCGTTGGTGAGGTCGATCACGTACTGGATGTTCTGATTTAGCACGGCCGCATTGAGCGCCTTGCCGTCGGTGGCGCTGCCAGGGATGCCGGTCCAAGTTGTGCCGTTGATGGCCGGGAAGCCATCACGCGCCGCGGCTGTCACATCTGCATCCACCACTCTGGAGGTGGGCTCCCACAGGTCGAGGAAGCCCGCCGCCACACGCACGCCGGCGTTGGTTTGCAGCGTGGCGAAGCGGGCGTCGCCACGCTGGTTGGTGGCGACGTTGTCCACGAAGGGCGGCACGGTCGTTTCATTGGGCGCCGGCGCGCTGTCGACAAAGCCTAGATCTTTGGGCGGCCCCGCCACCTCGATCACTGGCGCTGGTGCGGACGTAGTGCCGGGAAGGAATAGCGGCGTGTTTTCGCTGCCGCCCCCGCAGGCGGACAGGCAGAGTGTGGCAACGAGGGAATAAGCAAAAAGGGAGCGAGGCAGGAAAACAGAAGGCATGAAACAGAGAAAGAGGGAGAGCAAAGTCGCGTCGACCCAACTCCGGGTCGACGCATACAGCCCGGAATTTACGAAAGCAACAAGTCACCGCAGTGAAACATCGCTCCAAAGAGCGTCCCCGGGACATGCTGAATATTCAAAGCCCAAACATGGACGGCAACGATTCTTTCCACGAAGGAGGTGCGGACGAAAACTTGGAGCACTTGGGGGAGTTCGTGTATTCATTCATGCGAAGACCTCATTCGAAGTACACCGACAAGCAGAAGAAGGCAACTATCGATACAGGCGCCACCAAGCGAACTGCATGTCTTCATCTCGGAGGCCATGCATCGTTTCATCAAGTAGGACGGCCTAGGAGTCTGCGCGGCAGAAGTTTTTGAGTTGCTCGGCACGCGCCGTTGCACCTTGCGAACGGCCCGAGGGCGTTGGCGTAACGTCCTGGGTGCCCATGGAACTGCGTGAGCCGCCCGACTCGGCCCGCCGGAAGCTGCCAGACACGCCTCAGCTTCTCTCTCTCGTTCTCATCTGGCCTGCAAGGCGCACATTCTTCGCAGGTTCAGCGCCATGCACACGAGCTTGAACTCGGCCTTGACCTTGTGCAGCCCGCGCAAGCTGAACTGCCCGAAGCCCAGCACACTCTTGATCCACCCGTTGGGCGCCTCCACGCTCCACTTTCTTTTCCGGTAGGCCGCTTGTCCTCGGGGCGTCTTCAGCCTGGCATCCATCTCAGCAGTGCACGGGTATCGCTCGGCGTCGATGTCCAGCGCCTGCTTGCCCTCTCGGCCCAGCGCCACGATCAGTTCGCTCGGACTGTCCTTGAGCTGCTCGAACACCGCCTCCGAACGGAATCCCGCATCGGCCAGCACCTGTCGTGCGTCTTCGCCCAGGTTGGCCCTCACTGCCGCCAGCAGCACTGGCAGGCGGTCACTGTCGGCGGCGTTGTTGCTCAGTTCTGCCGCCACCACGATCTGCGCGGCCTCGTCCACCGCCGTGTGGGCGTTGTAGCCATAGTCGTAGCCCCCGCCCGAGCGCTTCATGATGCGGCTGTCGCTGTCGGTGAAGCTCTCCTGGGCGCCGTCCTTGGGCACGCCGAAGTCGCGCTTGTAGCGTCCTCCCTTGGGCTTGCCGTCCTTGTCGCGGGGTTTGCGTTCGTCGTCCTTGCTGCGACCACGCGCCGCATCGGCTTCTTGCTGGCGTTGCTCCAGGCGCAGCTTGGCCTCGGTGATCGCCTTGAGCCGGTCCTCGCGCCGCTTGATCTCCCCGGGAATGTCCAGGTCCGGCTCGTTCTTCTCCAGATCGTCGGCGGCCTTGGCACGGTTGAGCAGGCCGTCGATCTGCGCCTTGAGCTCGCCCTCGGCCTTGACCATCCGGTCGTAGCTCATGGCCTTGTGGCGGCTGGCGTTGGCCTTGAGCTTGGTGCCGTCCACCGCCACCGTCCCCAGCTTGACCAGACCGCACTCGCGCGCCAGGCGCACCACCTGCACGAACAAGGCCGCCAACTCTTGCAGGTGCAGCGCCCTGAAGTCCGACAGTGTTCGGTGCGCCGGGTAGTTCTCCGCGGCCAGCACCCGCAGGGCCACGTCTTCGTGCAGCTTGGCCGCCAGCTTGCGCGAACTGAAGGTGCCCGTGGCGTAGCCATAGATCAGCACCTTGAACATCATGGCCGGGTGGAAGGGCTGGTTGCGCGCCCCGCCCTTGGCGTAGCGCGCATGGAAGGCGCTCAGATCCAGGCTGTCGACGCTGTCGCTGATGAAGTACGCCAGGTGCCCTTCGGGCAACCAGTCTTGAAGTGCATCTGGAAGCAGCCTTTGCTGTTGCGGCTCGTAGGGAAGGTAGCTGATCGGCATGCGCCCAAATCTATCAAGCCTCTGCGCGATCGTCGCGCTCTGCCGCGCAGGCTCCTAGTCCTTAGCACTCGGCTAGGACCGGAGCTCATGAGCACTATGTTGGCTCGCCATCGAAACGATGATCATCAGCAACGCCCGCTCCATCGCTCACTCTGAACGAGTCGCCCAATATCGCTGACCTGGGTGGATATCGCGGGTCACCGGTTCGAGGCTGAGTTACTCAGTGCGACGCACGGGGGTGCTTGCCTGAGAACGCAGCATGTGGCAGCTTATTTCGAAGGCGGAAAACGGAGTTGTTCTTTTCTCGGGTCTGACAGTCCACAACCATTGCGCAGTTCATTCAGGCAATGAACTCCAACATTCGTTGATACACCGAGAATCGATGCCAAATCTCTCTTGACTCTCGCCGCTTCCCTCGAATGCCGAAAAGGCCTTGGACTTTCGACATAGATCAGTTCGATATTTTTTTTCCGCACCGCCATTGAGCGGTGCTACGATTTCTCTCAACCACCCTTTAAATCTCCTCGCCAACCCTCAGCGGGTCTACTTTTATTTATTTTTTAGATGGAAAAATCCGCAATGAGTAAGATCTTCGCAACGGCGATCGCCGGGCTTTTCACTGTTGGCGCATACGCGCAGACGAATCCTGCCGAAATCGATCCCACAGGCAAGGGCAAAGCTGTTGATCGCGCCGAAGCTCGCAAGAGCGCTCAACCGGCCAGCCAGGTAAAAGCGACCGGTGGCGATCAAGCCACGGTCGCAGAAGGTAGCGGTGGAGTAACCGCTAGTAAGGCTTTGGATGCTGGCGAGGCGCGGAAACAAACGCGCGATGCGCGCCGCCCCGCCAAGAGCGGCGGCAAGAAACCAGTGCCTATTCAAGGCGGTACGCCCCAGTAATTCGAGTGAAAGCAATAAAAAGGCGCTACCCAATTCGACCTCAGCACGTGTTGCTGCAAGTCATTTTTCTTAGTAGGCGTATGTGCTGAATGCCCTTGCTGCAATCGGCTGCCGGTAGCGCGAGATTTTGTTAAATCTACAGGATAGTGGAGTCTCAGCTTTTGACTGAATACGAAGTAACACGCGCGCTCTTCTTGGAGCAGGAAGAACCGATGGGGGAAAACACTGCAGTGCTCTCAGGCAATTTTCCGTGGAGGCTGGGCCCTATTCGCACGAAAACATGCACCTGCGGCAGTATCGTGTGCCAGACACTTCACCAAAGAGTGACGGCTGACATGTCCCGCCGCTTGTTCATCGGGGGCATGGCGGCGACCTTGGCGCCGTTTGCCGTTGCGCAGAATGCTAGTGGGAGTGCCCAGCAGTTTAAGGACTCGGAACGCCCGTTGCTGCTGACGAATTTGCGGCTGTTCGACGGCTCCGGCAAGGCTGTGCGTGCTGGCGTGCACGTGTTGGTGCAAGGCAAGGTGATCTCGGCCCTCCCCCCAGCAGCGGAGAAAGTCGAGGGCGCTCAGATAATCGACTGCCAGGGCAAACTGGTGATGCCGGGGATGATCGATGCACACTGGCACACGATGCTGGCAGCGATCGAGCAGATGACAGCGATGACGTCTGATCTAGGTTATCTTTATCTGGCTGCAGCACAAGAAGCACGTCGTACGTTGATGCGTGGTTTCACTTCAGTACGCGATGCAGGCGGACCGGCCTTTGCACTCAAGCGTGCCATCGACGAGGGCATGGTGGTCGGACCGCGTATCTATCCTAGCGGTGCCATGATCTCGCAGACCTCGGGACACGGGGACTTCCGCCTGCGCAGCGACATTCCGCGCGCGGCCAATGACCCGCTGAGTCTGGTCGAACGGGTCGGTTTGGCCATGGTCGCTGACGGCGAGAATGAGGTGCTTCGCCGAGTACGCGAGCAACTAATGCTGGGCGCCTCGCAGATCAAGCTGCTGGCGGGTGGCGGCGTCGCTTCGCTGTACGATCCGCTGGACAGCATGCAGTTTTCAGAGCGCGAGTTGCGCGCCGGCGTAGACGCAGCCGCGGACTGGAACACTTATGTGATGGCGCACGTGTATACGCCCAAGGGTATCAAGCGCGCAATCAAGGCCGGCGTGAAGAGCATCGAACACGGCCAGTTGGCCGACGACGAAAGCGCGCGGATGATGCGCGACGAAGGCGTTTGGTGGAGCCTGCAGCCATTCCTCCAAGACGAGGACAGCAATGCATACCCCGATGCTGGGCGGCGCGAAAGCCAACGGCAAGTAGCCCAGGGCACGGTGAAGGCTTTTGAGTTGGCGCAAAAGTACGGAATTCGGACTGGCTGGGGTACAGACATTCTGTTCAATGCAAAAAATACACCGACACAAGGCAGGCAGTTGGCCAAACTGGTGCGTTTCTACGACCCGCTGACTTTGCTGGGTCAAGCCACTGGCATGAACGGTGAACTGCTAGCTCTGTCAGGCGAGCGCAACCCCTACCGTCGTCCGTTGGGACGCATCGCTCCCGGCGCGTTCGCGGATCTGCTGGTAGCTGATGGAGACCCGTCTGTGAATCTTGAGTTCTTAGCAGATCCGGAGAAAAACTTGCGCCTGATCATGAAAGACGGGAATGTCTATAAGAACACGCTGTAGGCCAAGGCAATGACCAAGCTGGCCGCTATGTGTAACCTCAGAAGCCCTGCAATATGGGCCATCGGACTGCTTTCCCTGACTTGTGCTTCCGCACAGACGTCGGTATCCGATGATCGCGAGAGTGAAGCTTGGCGCTTTCAACTCACGCCTTATGTTTGGATGACGGGCCTGGAAGGGCATATAAGCCCGTTCCAGGGCGCCCCCACAGCCCATGTCGACAAATCCTTCTCCGATGTGCTGAAGAAGCTGGATGCGGCAGCCTTCATCGCGGGCACGGCTCGCAAGGGGCAGATTGTTTTGCAGGGGGATTTCACCCATTCTTCAACCTCGGATGCTGCCTCCCTGCCACAGGGCTTTTCGGCCGTAGGCAAAGTGCGCCAAACCTCGTTGACTCTGATTGGAGGCTACAACTGGTCGACCGGCGCAGCCTCCAGCATCGATCTGATGGCAGGCATCCGACTGTGGGACATCAAAGCCACCGTACAGGTGCCTGGTCTAGTGACGATACGGTCGAACACATCGTTCGTTGACCCGATCGTGGCTGCTCGCTGGCGGTACGACCTCGCGCCGCGGTGGTCCACATTGATCTACGCAGATGCAGGCGGTTTCGGCTTGGGCTCGGACACCACTTGGCAAGTTCTAGGCTCGGTGAATTACCAACTCAGGGACAACATCTACCTGTCGCTGGGCTACCGGCATCTGGGCGTGAACTACCGTGATAGGGGAAAGCGCCTCGATTTCACGCTGGGTGGGCCGCTGATCGGCGCGACGCTCCGCTTCTGAGCATTGCGCGCGGCTTTCCCACCGCCTTACCCCATGCAACACAAGGCCGCAGCACCGCGCAAAAATTGCCTCCACACGATCTAATCTTGACCTCTAGAACCTGCACGGCACCCGCGTCGGTGTCAGGCAGACACGAGACTCATTGAAGCAGTGAACCGACAAGCCCGTCGATATCCAATTTTCCGTAGCGTAGAGCACTTGCCGCTGGGTAACACGAAGCGGAATCGGTGCTGAGGACTTCGCACCGCCGCTGGATCGGTTCGCGAGGCTCACGCTCAGGCCTCCGTGCGAGTCCCGTGGTTGAAACAGGCTTCAGCCTGCCTTGAGCTTCATGCCGGTGATCTTGCCCGAGCGCACCAGATCTTTGACGATGCCCATCGATGCCTCGACTGTGGCAACACCGACGTTGGCTGCCGTGGAGACGATCTTGACGCGCCCCACCCCAGAGGCACTCTGCACCTCAGCCATGACCTCCTCGTTGAACTTGCGTTCACGTGCGCTTCCAGGGCGGTTCGTGACAGGGTATTTTCCGAAGGCGGAATTTTTGGTGTCCAACTTGACCATCACCGTTAAGGGCTCATCGGCGTTTCCACCCCGGATCGCGCGGCGCAAAGCGGGATCGATCTGTTTTACGCGCACTCCGGCCTTCGTCCCTTGCGTGGTTTTGCGCGCAGGCGACCTCGAGGCGCGCGGGACGGCGCGCGAGGAGTTGACGACGACGGCGACGGGCTTGGCCATATACCACAAGACTATACGGCAGAAAGCAGGGCCCTGCCATCGAGTACGCCCGCGCCACCTCGGCTCACATCCCAGCCGGCCGGCTGACGCGCAGTGCGCTTGAGCAAGGCTTTCAACTGGGCAGGGGTAAGGTCTGGAGCGCGCTGGCGGATCAGTGCCAGCACACCTGCCACATGGGGCGCGGCCATCGAAGTTCCAGTCGAGATCGCAAATTCATCCCCCCTGCCTGCGGAGAGAACATCGACCCCGGGGGCACAAAGGTCCGGGCGAACGGCCCTGCGCACTGTGGCGCTCCCGCTGAACTTGCACACGCGGTTACGCCCGTCAACCGCCCCGACTCCGATGACGCCTGCGTAATTGCCCGGGCTGCTGGAGGTGTCCACGCCCGAGTTCCCCACTGCGGCAACTACGACGATGTTCTGATCTATCAACTCGCGAACCACACCGAGGTACGAATCGTTATAGCGGGAATCTCCGAAGCTCAGGTTCAAGACCTGCGGTCTTTCGCCGACGATCCAGTTCAGTGCATTCACGACGAGTTGATCCTGCTCGCCCTGGGAAGGGGCAGGCTGCGGGAATATCTGCACGCTCACGAGTTTGGCTTGTGGCGCGATGCCAACCTGCACCCCCTCCACGCGCTCCCCCACGAGGGTTCCGCCAGTGTGCGTTCCATGGTGGACTGAGGTGCCTACGTCGCTGTCGCGTGCGCGTGCCTTTCGAACCTTGGTGCCATCAGCGCCAAAGGCGGCATATCGGAACCGGCGTTCGGCTCGCATCTGCGCGAACACCGGGTGGGCTGCGTTGATGCCGGTGTCGAAGTGGCCGATGGTCATTCCTTGGCCCAGTAGATCGTCATCCCAGAGAGTAGGCACACCGATTCTGCTCAAGGTCTTTACCGGTCCATCGACCAGTGCTGCGGGTGCGGCCACTTGATACCTGAGCGGCAAGATCAGCGGTACGAATCGGGGCATTGCAATCACTTTGCGGACGCCAGGGACTTCGCTGACCTTGACGAGATCTGCGGAATTGACAGCCGCCATCACTGCGCCCAAATTCTCCAGCACCATGCCCCCACGTTCAGGCTCTGCGGCAAACCCCAACGGGACAGGCCCTCCGGCCCTCGACAGGTCGGTGCGGCAGCTCGGGTTGAGTAGAAGATCCTTGACAAGATCGTGGACATCTTGCGTGCGCTCACTCAGAGAGTGCAGGTTGGCGGCGATCGCCAAAGGGGCGGGACCTCGGTGTTGCGTCTTCTCAACGAGAACCAGTACGCCAACGCGCTCTCCGCGGCGTGCTGCACTTGCAACGCTGGAGTCGATCACTGCGGCCATGGCTTACACGGTGATCAGGTCAGATGGCTTGCGCAGGCGGCGGTAGATGTCCACCGTATCAAAGGCCAAAGGAGCAAGGCGGGTTGATCGCTTACGCGCATAGACGTCGACGGCTTGATCCGCCAGTGCACCAAACGACAGCCCGGTTTTCGCCTGAAGCTCGACAACCGTTGTTTGGTAGCCCTGGATTGCAGCAGGCACTTTTTCAAGGTTGACTGCCAGCGGCTCGACGCCTTTCGCCTTGAGAAGCCTCGCGACAGCCTCGTCTTGCTTGATGAAGAATGCCAGTGAGCGCAGTTCCGGCTTGGCCTTGCCGACGGTCCAGGCGACAACCTTCCAATACGCCAGTGGGATCTGCACCTTTCGCAGGGACGGATCTGCGTCGGTGAAGAGGCACCCTGAAAACACGCAGATGCGTGCGTCGTTGGCGTTGGCGGTGTCAAGCACATGGTTCTCGACCTTGGCCCACCACTGCTTGTTGAGCTTGGGCACCTGAGGCGCGCAGTTAGAAAAATGGAAGGAGTCGGCCTCGCCGCGCGCCGCCTCGGTGTCGTCCGCGCCCCATGCAGGATCCAATCGGCGCACAAGGTGCCCGCGTTCGAAGCCCGACTTCTTGTAGAAGGCATTGCCGACTTGGTAGGCGCCATAGGCGTTGTCGTCTCGATCATCGATCCACCACGTGTCGGCGGCCCGATCCCCCAGACGACGCTCGGTCGCGCCGTCGATGTTGACCGCGGTCCAGTAGGCCAACTTGCGGGAAGGATTCAGAAGAACGGAGAAGTGCTCATAGGCCAAGGCACCCAAAGTCGCTGTCTTCTTGAGAGCCTTACCGAGCGCTGGTGTGGGCACCCGCAATGCGAGGAAGTAGGGATCGTAGCCAGCGCGGTTCTCGTACTCGGGATCGCGTTTTTCCCAGGACAGCGGTGCGATCCGACTCGATTTCGACATTTCCGTCTCCTCGGCAAAGTGCTGCGGCGACGCCGCGATGTTGAATGTGAATCCAATGGTAGTGGGAATCTGAAGTTTTCATCTGTTGATGCGAGACCAACTTGGTCTCAGAATTCTGCACCGACTATGAACGATGACGTGCTCCCGGGAGGGACGATCCGGCCGCGGCCGAAGCGCCAAGACCGTTCTGGCCGACGACGGAACGCAGCACATCGGGGTACCGCGCGACCATGCTGGCGCCTTCGAGCCAGTGCTAATCCCAAAACACGAATGCCGCTTCAACGACAAGATCGAAATCATGCGCGCGCGATGACCTGCCACCTCCTGCCGTACCATCTATGACGAGGAAGTCCGGGGTTGCAAGATTAATTGATCGCGATGGTTGTTGAACTGGCTCGAACTGCATCGCCAGCGCGTTGGCGACGTAGCTCGGCGAACTTCGCCGGTGGTATTTGCTGGAAACTGCTGTGCGGCCTGACCTCGTTGTAGTCCCGCGTCCATGCCTTGATGGCCGATCTGGCCTGCTCCAGCATCTCGAACCATTGCTCGCCCAGGTATCTGAATGGCCGATGGGCAGGACAACGGCGCGACACAACGAGAGATCGCACGCGTCACGGGCATCTCGCGTCACACGATTCGCTTCTCTCAGAAGCAGTCCACCAGCCTCGACGATGTCGAGCCGCCGGCCACAGCTGGCGACGTGCCAGCGCGAACTGCCCCACCCTGGCCGCCGCCCCGGTCTCCCGGCGCAGCGCCGAGCAGCATCACGTCGGCATGCGAGCCAAACTGGGCATTCATCGAGTCGCAGTTGAAGCTCACCCACAACGTAATGGCTGTGTACCAGGATCTGGTGGACCAGTTCGGCTTCGACGGCGCCTACAACTCAGTCAAGCGGTTTGCAGCCAAGTTGCGCAAGCGCGAACCGCAGCAGTTCGACCGGTTGTCGCTCACGGGCTGCGTCAAGTCCACGCCGGTGAACCCGACGCCGACGGCCCCGGTGGCCTGCACCACCGTTCAACCCGCCGGGGATAAGGGCTTCGTGCAGTTCCTGGTGAAAGTGGACTGGAGGAGAAAAAGCTCTATCCGTCTGAAATGGAGGCAGGAAAGATAAAAAACAACTAAGAAAATGACCCAGGACCTCGCTGGAGGCGCTGGTACACCACTCAAGTTGCCCAGAACACTCTGACTTCAGAGAGTCGCTCGGTTGCAAATGCGAGCCTGATTCGGAGTCATAAAGTACATCGATCTTGTGCCCGTCTTGCTGAGGCAGAGCGCTTAGTGGTCGGCCTGAAGGTGCGGCAGTGCACTCAGCATGTTGAGCAATTCCTGTTGCCGGCCAGTGCGTGTTTTCGAGAAGATTGAGGCCAGATGACTGCGCACGGTGGGTAGGCCGATGCTCAGGCTGCTAGCCATCTGCGCGGGGCTCTGGCCGGCCATCAACAGGGGCAGCAGTCTTGCCTCCGCACGACTCAGCCCGAATGCATTGGTCACGAATTGGGTGGCCGCTTGGTTGCTGTGCTCGGGATCAGCCAGCACCAGCATCTGTGCGTTGCGTAGATCGCCGTTCGCGGTGGTAAGCGGTTGAGGCAGCGCGAACGCGAGCGCGACCAAGCCACGACCGCCCCTGCTGTTGGCCCCCATGTGCAGGCTTGCGCCACGCCCTGCGGCACAAGCACGGATGAGCACTGCGAGCTCGCCTTGGCGGGGCGTCTCGAAAGGCAGCCCGCCCATCCAACGGGCCAGCGCCGGTTGGCTGGCCATGCGGCTCACCGTCCGGTTTGCGTGATGAATGTGCAGTGCGGCATCCAGGAACACGACCCCGAAGTCCAGACTGTCCAGTCCGCCACGCATCACATCCAGTTGCTCGCGCAGACTGCGCTGGTTCCAATGCAGGGTAAAGGCGCGCAGCAGGTGCGGCAGCAGGCGCTCGAACAGGCGCAGATCGGCCTCGGAGAAGTCGACCGCCTCTTCCGGGCGAAAAAGGCTGATAAACATGGGCGGCGGGGCGCCCGGAGTCGATCCATCGGAGATCACGCCGGACATGGCATAGAGCGCCGGCATCCGGCGCATGAACTCGCGCCAGTACACGGTCTGGCACAACTCCGACGTGGGTATCACGTCGCTGGCGCGGCGCGCCACACCCGTGCGAAACAGGCCCTGCTCAATGCCGCGCAGCAAGGGTGCGTCGTGCGCCCACCAACGCTCCGAGTACTCGCGCGCCAAGCCTTCGGAATAGTTGTGCGCGGCATAGAAGGCCTTGTCGCACTGCCCTTCGCCCATCAGCACGAGCAGGCCGATATTGGCGTGAAAAACATCGCACAGATGACCGAGGAGTCGTCTCCAGGCACCGTCGTCGCCCACCGAGGCGTAGCACGCGTCGATCAGGCTCACCAACGCATCGGTGGTGTCGACGTCATCGGTACTAGGCCGTTTGGCCTGCGCGCTTTCATTCATGTGAATGATTTCTTTCTTCCACAGCGGGGCGAGTATCCGCCGCGTCGATCACATCAACCCGGGAGGATCATAGACATGAACTGCAGCGACAGGAACTGCAAGCGGGCTCGCCTGCGAGCCATCGCCATCTGCGTCGGGCTGGCCATGGTTGGCGCTCAAGCCATGGCCCAGTATGCCCAGGTCGAGGTGGATAGCGGGACAGACCGCACCCGCTACAGCGGCAGCGGCCCGCATTCGGCCCTCTCGCAGGGGCAGCCACGCGCGGCCGTCTTCGTCGATGCACCCGGCGCAGGGGGCACCCAGATCATCTCGACGCCGTCGTCGATCCAGATGGAAACCTACGCACCGGCGCAGTCGAACCCATCCTCCAGTCTCTTGCTCAACACGTCGGAGGTTCGCACCACAGCCGCCGATCAGGTCAGCGGCAATGCATCGACGGTGAGCGTGAGGCCGCAGGAGGCCTACATGAGCACCGTGAACGCGGCGACAGGAAACATCGCCGGCTCGAACACAACGCTCAACGGTACCTTCACGGGCGTACTGAACTCTGGCCTGGCACCGATCAGCGGACTCATGACCAGCGACGACGGAACCAACACCCTCGTGGGCAACACGAAAAATACCGGCACCTTGAGTGTGTTGGGCGTTAGTGCCACAAACGGCATTGTGAACGCCGGCAACATCGGCACCAGCACTCTGACGACCACCAGCAATGCAACGATCGGCGGTACGCTGTCCGTGACGGGCACCAGCACGACCCACGGCATCCTCAACACCGGCAACATCAGCACGGACACGCTGACCGTCACTGGCAGGACGCGAACCGCCGGCATCGACAACGGCGGGCAGACCATCACCAACGTGGCGCCGGGCGTGGCGCCCACCGATGCCGCCAACGTCGGCCAGGTCGATGCCATGGCCCAGGGTCTTGCGGCCACGACGGCCCAGCAGGCCGCCATCAATGCTGCCCAGCAGAACATCAACGCCACGCAGCAGCTGACCACTCATCGCATGCAGCAACAGATGTCCGAGAATCGCCGCGTGGCGGGTACCGGAGCGGCGGTAGCACTCGCTGCGGCTTCCGTTCCGGCCCTGGAGACTGGCAAACGGATAGGTGTCGGGCTGGGCGTTGCCAGCTACGACGGACAGTCCGCGATATCACTGAGCGTGGCGGCGCGCGTGTCAGAGCAATTGCAGCTCAAGTTCAACGTCGGCACGGGCCCCGGCGGCAAGGTCGGCGCCGGGGCGGGCGGCCTCTGGTCGTGGTGATACGCTGCCCGGCGGACCCGCCGTGGGGCATCTCTGGGGAGAGCTCAATCCCGAAGCCCCTGCCGACACCCGCCCGAAACCGATGCGGGGCTTGCCGTGACGACTGAGAACATCGCGCTACTCAGTCTGATCGTTTCTGGACTTTCCATCGTCCTCGCCCTGTTTGCGGTGTTTGGGCCGTGGCTGCCGTTATGGATGGGCAGGCACAAGATCACTGCACACGGCTCCCCCTTTCAATGCGACGACTACCTGACGCTGTCCATTTCCGTGAGCAACGTTGGCAAGCGCCCCGCTACCATCAGGTTTGTCCAGGTGCAGCTCCCGAGTTCCACGACGCTGAGTTTTCCGTTGCTCCCAATAGGGTCGGCCCATCTCGATGTCGGCGATATCGTTGAAATGGTAGTGCCGCGTGAGGTGGCCCACCACCTTTGGAAGGAAATTCCAGATCTTCACCACCTTGAATTAGCGGTCGTCGACTCGGCAAATAGACCTCATCCAATTTCCATCTCGGGACGGTCCACAAAGACCAAGGCGCTTCGCCAGTTGTGAATCCGCCGCAGGTTGAATACGTCGTCCATCCGGCAACTGATCAGCCAGCACCCGTCGACGACACGCTATTGCAAAAGAATGAGCGGTTCAACGCTGTTTCGTCGAATGCGGTCAGATTCATGAAACGGCGCGGGCGGGCCCCAAATGCGGAGCGCCGCAAGCCGTGGCGGTCGCAATCGAGGCGACCGTCATCGCACCATTGGCCGGTACGCAAAGTCGGAGTCGCTGGCAACCAGGCAGAAGGTGTCGATCTTGCGATCGAACACGGCCTCCATCGCATCGAAAGCCAGCGCGATGTCTGCGGTGTTCTTGCCGGCCGCCTGTTGGTACTGCAAGCATGGGGGAGTGCCAACCGGACCAGCGCCTCCCGCCACTTGTGGGCCAAGGTGCCGTGATTCCCGTAGCCGCGGCGCAAGACAACGCGGCCGAACTGGGCGATCACGCGCAATGCTCACTCAAGGATTTCCGGGGTGACGTTGTCGCAACGAACGAGGACTGCGACGCAGGTTGAAGCGCGGTCAGCATCGCGAGTTGGATGCCAATGGTCTCGACGCACTCCTCTTGATACCACTTGCCCTGGCTGTTGCCGAACACGGCTTCATAGCGCTGCAGGATCGGCGGCAGCCCGCTGAGAATTTCGGTTGTGCCCCTTCTCATTCCCGATGCCTGCACCTGCGAGACCGTAGAACGCCATCGCCGCGCTGTCAGCATTCAAGACGGCGTCGACGCTTCTGCCTCCTTCGCCGTGCAGCCAAAGAGGCCCATCGGGATACGCGATCTGTCGCTTTTCGGCTGCCCGCAACGCAAACACGTATGAGTCAAAAGGCTGGAACTCTAGATCGCCGGATAGGGCAATACGGGCAGCGCAGCGCGCCCACAGGCAGTCGTCGCAACGACAGTGCAAAGAACGAGGGTAGGGCGGAGTCGACGGATTCGCTTCGTGCCACCCAGTGCAATCGTTGGTAACCAAGAAGCCATCCCATATTCTCGCGGGGCGACTGGTGGAACTACCTACCGTTCGCCGTACGGCAATGCCAACCGATTGATCAGTCTTTCCGCTGCCCGATTGCGGATCTCAGACTTCAAAGTCCGACAAGGACTTTCCCGCAGCCAGGGCGTCAACCACCCATTTGGGCCTGCGTCCGCGGCCACCCGCCCAAGTCTCGCCATTTCCGTTGCGGTATTTCGGGAGAATGGCAACGTGGGTAACTTTGCGACCTTTGGTCGCGATGAGCTTCAATTCCGTCGCGGTGATGCCATACTCCACGATTTTTTCGCGTACTTCCTCGATCACAGTGTTGCGCTCCGCCGCGCGCAATCCCTCCACCTGCTTTTGCAACTGAGCACGTTGCTGCTCCTGCTGTTCGATTTGTAGCTTGATATCGGCGAGCGATGTCATTCAGATTCCTTCTGGATCAGTTCCGTGCTTGAGTAATTCCGCAATTCATTGCGGCACACGAATTGTGCTCGAAAAATCCCCAAAGCCATATCGCCAACTGCAGCCTGGTTTGGACAATCATGCATGCGCTCCTGCGCAGCTTGGCAGAACGCATCGCCCCTCTTCCGTCAATCCGAATCAGGCAGAACCGAATCCGAGGGCGCTCACCTTTCGCACTAGGACAGGGCAAGAGGGGACAGATCACTCATTGAACGGACTTCGTTGACCGCATGGACCTCTACTTCCTCTGATTTGATTCGTTCTCTCACACACTCGCCCCTTGCACTCTGTTGCCTGATAACTCGAGATGACTAACCTCACCTCCGGCGAGTTGATACCCATGCCCATAGACCGAGCGAAGGGTGAAACTATTCCCTGGATGAAGTTTTAGCTTTTTTCGCAAGTTCGAGGCACAAACATCAACCGTACGCGGCGCAGAATCATGTGCCCAGATCGTTCTCAGCAGCCAATCTCTCGTCAGTACACGCCCCATATTCCGAAAAAGCTCAAAGGCCAGCTTGAACTCTTGAGGGCTCAGATGCACCAAACTACCTTGATAGAGAACCGTACGACTTCTCACTCGAAAATGGTAGTCCTGCAGGATCAGATCTTGATCGCTTTGAGCTGAGGCGATTCGCCTCGCCATCATGCCAAGCCTCAGGCGCAGTTCGCGCAACTCGAAGGGGGCAAGCAAGAAATCCGTGAAACTCAAGCCGAGGTAATCAGCACTGATTCCCTGCAATTTCCAAAGGTCACTGTTGTGCAATAAGAAAATTGCGGACGCACATGTCAAGTCGCGAATGGCCCGAACCTGACTCAGGTACGAATCGCTCGCGTTGCGCAAAGAAATCAGCAGCAAGTCAAACTTCTCGCCACTGTGCAATCCGCTCTCAAGAGCCTGCAATGCGTCGAATGAGACAACACGACATCCGACGATAAATTCAACGCAATTTCGTAGAACTTCGCTGTCTTCTACCCCCTCAACGATCAAGGCAACGCGTAGCGCCTGAATTTTTTCTTCAACGTCATCGCACGAAGCATTGGCTCGGTTCATTGTCTTGAATGTCCCCACTTCTTAGCTGTGCAGACACCCTCTCGACCCCCACCTCGCCGACGCGCAGGCTGGCCACAACGCAGTCGACGCTTTTCAGCGTGCCGTCGTCGATCGCCTCTAGGCAACGCTCGGCCAGTCGCGTCGGCTCTTCGGCTCGTCGGCGGAGCTGCCGTACACAAAGGCCTTGAAGGGACGGCGCACGCGTGGAATCGCGAGACATGAGCTACGGGCTGGTGCGGCTGCCGGCGGCGCTCAGCGCGGCAGCAGGTCCAGGCATTGGCGGCGGCACCACGCGGCGCACGGCCCGGCTGTCGTCCAACACGACCTTGTATCGGCATACAAGATAGTTGGTCAACTGGGGCGTCTGGAACTTGAAGTGGTAGTCCCATCCACTCGGTGCCGAGCGCGCCACTCTGCCGCTTCAGCGCCTGCCCGAGCACGGCGAGCACCTGGGCCTGGGTGATGCCGGACTTGATCTCGCGAAAGCGCTGGAGCCGCGACACAACGCCGTCGCGCAGAAAGGGTTCCCTGAAGTCGAGGCGGCGCACCTCGACGTCGGGGTAGTCCAGATTGTCGGTGTTGCTCACGGGGCCCACGGAGGTGGCAGCGCTGAGCAGTGCGACGGCACACGAAGGCGGTAACAGCGGGTGATGCACACAGGTCTGATTCATGGCCTGCATCCTCTTGGGTCAGATGGGTCGTTCAACAACGCTCTGACAGATAGAGCTCGTCCTCCTCTCAGTCCACCTTCACCTGGAACCGCACGAAGCCCGTGCCGCCCGGCTCGACCGTGCCCATGAAGCGCCAGTCGATCACGCCCGTGGCCCCGGCGGGCTAGGCAGTGGTGCAGGCCACTGCGCACCGCAGGCGGTGCATTCGCCGGCGTGGTCTTGACGCAATCCGTGAGCGATGCCGGCGTGGTGCAAGTGGTCGCGCTCACGTGTCGATGCGAAAGGCGCAGTACGGCGACGCCGCACCCGATCAGGTAGCTGCGCACAGCGCTGGTCCGCGGCGCAATGAACTGCAGGTAGTCGTCGGCGCTGCCTTGCGCATCAGCATCGCTGATGTGAATCACCACCAGCGCCTCGGTCGCCTTGATCTGCGCGGCCGGCATGCTCAGCATGTCGTGCGACTGCGGCTTGATGAAGGACTTGGCGGGCTCGCGCAGCGCCTCGGCCTGTAGAGGAGTGTAGACTGCAACTGTAGCACTCCTAGTTGGCACGCACTCTCCCCAGCCTGTACCCTACACGAGAGACCGAGCGCAAACAAAAATCCCCTCCCGCAATCGAATCAAGCTTTTTGCGCAACCGAGACACCAAAACATCCAACGAACGACCGCCGCCTGGCTCAGCACATCCACGGGCCCCGCTTGGCAGCATCAATCGCGGGACAGGAGCATCAAGATGTCGAACCAGCACCCGTGCGATTTCAAACTCGCTCGGACTCAGAATGACCTCCCTGCCCGCGTACTCAACGGCCAAACGGCTGCGCGTCAATTGGAAGCCGTACGGGTCATGCCGCTTTCCACTGCCCCGGGGCGACGCCCCACCGCAGAGCGACAAGATTCGAGGAGCAACTTCCTCCCACCCCCAAGCGCCAAACAAGAAATCGTCAACATCAAGGATGGAAAATCCCGGCACCCCAAGTACGGCGTGCAAGTTGACTAGAACCATCACAGGAGCCATCGAAGCAGAGTTTGAGCGAATGCCAAATACAAGCTCCGGCAACGCACACCCCACCTCATCCACCATCAAGAGAAACAGCGCGATACCAGACATCGACGCAACCGCCAGCAGGTCCTCTTTGTGCTGCACGCAAACCAAGTCGAAACCCGCATCTTTCAGCCGCCGGCGCAGCCAGTCAACCTCCTCATGCGAGCTCATCAACAACACAATCCGGCCGTTCATTTGTCCCATCGCATTTCTGTAGTCCATCCTCACGAATTGCTTGTCAGAACGTATCAATCAGCAGATCAGACGCCACACTCGATCAAGGCGCAACTTGAGCCAGTCACGGTTCGTGGCGGAGTGAATAATCTTGGATTTGTTTGGTCATTATTACAAACACAGGTCGTGTGGACAAATAAGAAGATGACCTGTTGTGGGACAAAGTTCACAAAGGCTGTTGAATTCCACCGATCCCTTCCCCGAAACTTCCATCGAATACTGACCCATCCACTTTGTGAGCCTGAAGGCTTCACGATGTGGGGAAGTGCTTGATGTTTTCCTTTTTAGATTGGGATGTGTAGGTTTGCCGCAGATTGCGCCGCTGTTTCCGCGATTTGGCTGCCTCGATCGCGACTCAGAGCGCCAGCTCGCCAACGTGGCTGTCGAGCTTGCTTGAGTTTGCCCGCTTGGCGTAGCGCGGCGTTTCTTCGCCGGCTCACAGGCACTTCTTGATGATGTTGCGAGACAGGCCTGCACGCCTGGCTATCTCGCGAATGGGCGGCTGCTCGCGCAGGGCCCGGCGTCTGATGACACTCCATGTCGCCACATCCGTCACTCCCAGGAGCCTCTGCTTTAAAGATCAGCTGAGTACGGTTTTTACGTGAGTCAGCCTTTGACGGAAATTAGTGAGTTAGCTGGGTCAATTTTCAGTAGCAATCAACAAACGAAGCACAATGGAAACCAATCGTGAGCGCATGTCCAGCGCCAAATCTCGCGCCGCCCCCAAGAAAAAGGCCGATGGCGTGGCGCCGACTCTCCGCGCTCAAGGCTTGCGGACCCGCAACGCGCTGGTGGACGCCGCCAGAAAGCTGCTGCTTGCCGAAGGACCTCTCGGCTTTACCTTACGACGTGTGGCCGACGAAACAGGCGTGAGGATCAGCAACGTACAGTATTATTTTTCGGGTCGAGCGGAGTTGTTGCGCGCAGTGATGAAGCCCTTACTCGACGAGTACGTTGTACTAATCCAAGAGGCGGAGAAAAATTCCTCTACCCCTGAGGCTGCAATAGCGGTTCTGGACGCAATGCTAGACAGTGTTATTGAGCATGCAGAGCATGAACAAAAAGTCATACTGATTCCCCACTTCTGGTCGATGGGCGTCGCGGACAAAGAGTCGGCGCGCGTGCTCAGCGAGGCGTATGAAGCCTTGATCTCAGGTGTCGCAGGGTTGATCCGCCGCGCCTATTCGGTCATCCCTGCAACTGAAAGTCGGCACCTAGCGGCAGTCCTGATCAGCTTGAGCGACGGTTTATTCGTGCAACTGGGGATAGCTCGTCAGGATGACGCGTCCATTCGTGAGATAGCAGTGCGCGTCCGGGAAAGCGCTCACTTGCTATTGGCCCATGCTGCAGCTGCCGCTACGGCGTCGTAGCTGTTCGATGTTGAACCCAAAGGCCCGAATCTAGGAGATGGGAGCTGTGGCCGCGGCAAGGAGGCCTTTTCGAGAAATCACCTCAATGGGATCGCCGCCGCGCCTGATACCCAGGGTCGCCGATTGGGCGACCACAATGCCACCTGGTACCCCAAAAGTCGAACTCTGCACGACCGCACGTGTCGTCCCATCAGTCGGAGTCGCGCCAATCGACGCCTCAGACCGATGCGTGCAGGCCGCGTGGCATCTGCATGGCGTGGCCGTGCTGCGCGGCTTGGAGCTGGAGCGATTGCTTGGTCGCAAAGTGCGTACGGAACTATCGAGCATCTGCACTCATCTGAAGATGGCCGCCCCGATCCTGGATCGAACATGTCCCGCAAGCCTCATATGCGTGGACCCGATGGACGCCTGCCAACTGGCTCGTGGCGAGCGTTGGGCTCGCTTCGAGGAAGTCGTCGCGATGGCGCGCGGGCCGGTCATGAAAATTTCACTAAGCATGGCCAACGTCGCGCGAGGATTCCGCGCCCCACACCCGTCGAGCATGTCGTTGCCCTGCTCGCGGTAGATGGGCTTGAGTTAAGAGAAGATTGCGCACCAACTCAAGCGCTCGTTCTCGATCGCAGACCACCAGTTTCGTTGCTCGCGCAGCAAGCTCAGCGGGAGTTCCACGGCCAGACTCGTGAACCTAGTGTCAGTTCGACCTTCGCACTGAACTGCGGTCGCGTCGCTTGCACGGACTCGACCTTGGAAAATCTTACGGTCCAGACCACCGAAGTCCAGGCTCTTTCCCAACTCTTGGACGAGCTTCCCGCGGGACCTTAGAATTTTCGAGAAACGGAGAGAACCAAGCGATTGCTATCTACAGCACGAATCTTGTTGTTTTCAACAACCTGGAAGAGTTCCCGCACCTTGGTCTTGGGAATCACGTACTCGATACTCCAATTCATATCCCACCGCTTGTGAAGCAGACCGATCGAATAGTCGCTGTAGTTGGCTTCCTTGAAGTTCCTGATGCGTTGGGTACCTGCGTGCAGCTTCAGTGAAGTCCGATCAGTCAGCGCGAGCTTGTAGTCAAGATCCAGGAGCCAGCTCCCGCGCGAGTTGTGATCACCGCGCGCATAGCAGTCAAGGGCTTTACTGGGATCGGCAGACAAGGCCAGTAACGTCCCGCATACTGATCCAGTGTTGACGCCGCGATAGTTCTTCGAGATCACATTAAGGATGCGGCCTTCAAGTGCACCCCAACCGACCTCAAGCAATGCGTAGGACGTGTTGTACTTGCTAGTCCTCACATCCGCTGCCACCCCGGTGTTCACATCAAAAGAATGCGGAGCATCAAACTTCGCGCCAGGAAAAACCTCTGTGGCCACACCCAACCCAAAGTGCCATCCCTCGGGATCCCCAAAGCGATAGCCAGAGCCAAGCAGCAGGGCATAGCCATCGCTTCCCAGGTTGACCTTCCTGCTGACCGTGGTCAACTGGGCCAAGGCGATCACACCACTTTCATGGGCAAACTGCACACCCAGCTGGATCGCAGGTTGATTGAACGATTCGGAAATTCCCCGATTTCTCTGGTCGCTGAGCAACTTGACCTCGGTCTCCAATGAATAGCTGGCAGTTTCATCGGCATACGCGGAGGCGGAAATGACGACGAGCAGAAAACTCGCAGCGACCATTTTCAGCAAGGAGCGGTTCATACGCATTTTTCTTTCGGAGGAGTGAGTGATGATGGGGGAAAATCACAGCCGGCAGACAGGGGTCGCCGGCAAAGCGTTGATACGCTGCAGCTGCTCGGTTTGCCCCAGGATTTCGCTGCCGACGTAGGCTCGGATGTGCAATTCCCCCGACTTCACGCGCAAAGCGCCTTTGTATTTCTTGCTGGCGCGAGGGTCATACACCCAGCCGTCGCGCCACGCATCGTTCTCATAGCGGTCGAGCCGAGCAATCTCCAGCCCGCAAGTGTCGAGAGGCGTGCCAGCATCCTTGTCCCATATGACGCGCCCACACAAGGAAGCGGGGTTGTCGGAGCAAGGCCTGAATTCGAGGACGCCATCCTTTTCTGCCGTCATCCAAAGGCCCTTGGCATCCTCTGGGCTCGCGGCCAATGCAAACGGGGTGAGAGTGATCAGAAGTACTGCGAATGGAACTCGAAGCAATCGAGTCACGCAATTGAGTGAAAGAGTCATAGATTTTCAAGATAGAAGTACGCCGCCCCGTCAACGGACAAGACGTACGTAGAAAAAATGGTATCTAACGCGAAGGCGTGCGCTCGTTTCTTGAGTGCCGTGAAACACTCGAGAGAACGACGTATGCGAAAACGCGGAATCGCAACGTTGAGTGGCCGCGCCTTCACCAAGCCTTCTAGGGAGGATCGAGTGACTGAGCTGAGACGCGTCGCTTCATCAGCGCGCGCCAATTGGCAGCTGCGCCCATCGTCGAAAAGCGCGACAAGGAACCTCTATGAGCGAATGGACGGCGTGGCGCCCGCGATGCTTCCGAATGACCGTCGCTCAGTACGCCCACGCACGCCCTTGCTAGGCGGTTCATGGTACGGTCCTCGGCACCGAGTGAATGTCTGCCCCTAAGTCGGGTGTCTGCATGTTGTCTCCTTTTTTATATATACACGTATACGATATTACATATGAATGAGCCTAGTGCCAAGTCTCGAGGCCGCCCGCGTCAAGCCGCCGCGGATGAAAAAGAGATGCGAGAGCGCATAGCCGCCGTGGCGCGCGAGTTGTTCTTGCGTGAGGGAGTGGATGCTGTTTCCATGCGTAACATTGCCAGCGAAGTGGGGTGCTCACCGATGTGGCTATATCGCTACTTCGACAACAAGCAGGAGATCCTTTGGCATGTTTGGGACATGATCCTCGACGAGCTTTTTGACCGCCTGGGACAGATCAAGACGAGATCTCCACGGGCGCGCTTGGAAAAACTCGCGCTGTGCTACCTCGACTACTGGCTGGAGTACCCGGAACGCTTCCTCATCGTGTTTCTGCAACCAGACCTTGAACAAGGAGCGACTCGCAGCTATGTGGAAAACTCCGACCGCCTCAAGTACTTTGACCTTTTCACACACACGGTAGAAAAGGCGCAGGCTCAGGGCGAACTCGGCAGCTCGAATGCCGCTTCGGTGGCTCAAGGTCTGATGTGCGTCCTGCAGGGATTAGCCCTGAATTTCATCACCATCAGCGACTACCCGTGGGCCGACATCGCATCGCTCAAGCGCCTGACTGTGAAAAGCTATCTGTCCGGGCTGGCGTCATCCGATAGCTGATCAGGCGCCTTCCTCGCTCGGGCTGACGATGGCGCGGCGTTCGCTTCGCACGCTTGCTCCCGATAGATCCCGAACAGGCCGACCAGATCGACCTTGAGCGTCAAGGCGCATACGTTTGGGATTCCGGTCGCAGGCTTGACTAATTGGCGGTAGGCGTCGTCGGCATCCGTGTACTTTTTCCAAGCACCTGAGCGACCTGCTCGGCCGCGATATAGCTGAAGCCCATGATGGTGACGCTGGGGTCGACCGAAGGCCCTGTCGGCAGCACCGAAGGATCTGAAACGAACAAGTTCTTCATCCCATGGACGCGATGGCTCGAATCGGTAACCGACGTCTTCGGGTCTTTGCCCATGCGGCAGCCACCGAAAGGGTGCGGCGCCGCAATCATGAGGCTGCCGGGCTTGATCTCCAGCGCGTCAATGCGATCAATTTCGGCCGCCGAAGACAGCGTCGTGCGGCGCCAGTCGGGCAGCATGACCGATGTGGCACCGGCCCGGAAATTAATCAGGGCCGCCTTCTTCATTACATCGCGCAGCATCTTCTGCGTGATAGGCCCGTAGGGATAGAGGACTTGACGTTGGCCATCGCTGTCCAGCTTGATCTCGCCCAACTCGTCGGGATGGTCGTCGATCCAGCCGATGGCGCCGCCAACATTGGGCAAGTTTGCCATCCAATCGACGGCCTGGCCATCGAATCCGGGAACGGTGTAGCCCATCATCGCCGGCTGGAGCTGATCCGGAACGAGCATATAGCCGCCCTCAACATAGTTGCCCTGTGCGTCGTAGCTCGCCCGGCGGAAGTGTTCACTGCCATAAGCAACGGGAATGTTGCGCCACAAGACGATGGGCTCCTTGAACATGCCATGTGCGAAGACAGCCGGGTTCATGCCGAAGTGCTTGCCCAGAGCGGGAAGAGCCTCGCGCAGTTGCGACTGAGCCAGCAGGAATGCCGGCGTGTTGAAGCCACCTGCGGCCACAACGAACTGCTTAGCCTTGATGACGACGGTCTTGCCGCTGGGGCGGTTGCGTCGGCGATCGATCACGCTAGCCGTCAGTTGCGTCACCTGTGAACCGTCGAAGCTGAAGGACTGCGCCTTCAGGTCCGCGTAGATCCTCGCGCCGAGCTCCATCGCGGCCGGGATACTGGTGACGAGCTGACTTTGTTTGGCGTCAATGCGGCAACCCTGCATGCAATGACCGGAGCGGGCGCAAGGCTTGCGGGCCGACTTAACTGCGGCGCCGGTCCAGCCGAGCGCATCGACGGCGTCGCGGAAGAGTTCGTTCATCCGGTTGTAATACGCCGGCCCGTGCTCCTGGATGCTGAGCCGGCGCTCGACGTCAGCAAAGATAGGGCCGAGTTCGGCAGCGCTGTGGCCGGTGATGCCATACTGCTCGTTCCACAGGGAGAGCCGATCCTCGGGCGTGCGGTAGCTGTCGGCCCAGTAATGGACCGAGGTACCTCCCACCAGTTCGCCATAGGTCAGTACCGTCGAGCCGTCGGTGGAGGTGACCAGGTTGCGCTCGGCGTCGACCTTGCCGGCCTGGTTCAGTTCCCGATTGTCGAAGGTCGACGAGGGGTAGTAGCCGCCTTTTTCGATCACGACGACATCGATGCCGGCCTCGGCCAGCTTGTAGGCCAGGGTGGCCCCTCCGCAACCGGAGCCGATCACACACACTTCGGCGGTGATTTGCTCCACTTGCCCGTAGTCGGTGAACTCAAAAACCTTGTTTTCCATGTTGAATGCTCTTTGACAGATCAGCTGTTCTTCTTGAGCAGCTCAGCGTAGAACACGCGCTGTTCGCTATGTTGCTCTGGCAACTGCATGAATGGACCGTCGTAGCCGATAGCGTTCCACGATGCAGGGTGGCCGTAGTAGTACCAGCGCATGGCCGCGGCCAGGCTGGAGACCGCAACGCGCACGGTATCGTTACGGGTTTCGCTAGCCTTGGCGAGGAAGGCACGGCGCTCGGCAACCGGCATACACGACAGCCGCGAGACGTGGCCGCTCACCAAGGGCAGCATCTCGATCAGATACAGCGCGGCTTTCATCTCCGAACAGATCCCGTCGCTGACAAAGAACAATTCTTCGTCTAGACGGGCAACGATTTCGGTCTGCTCAACGGTCGGAAATCCGGGGCGATCCGGAGTGCAGGCCTCGGCCAGCGCATGCACGATGTCTGCGTGGTGATCGTCGAGCGCGAGCAGCTTGCCGTAACGGCCACGGTAGCGGTGGGTCTGCGTCAGATAGCCAACGCCGCCTCCCGCTACAGCAACCGCACCGCCGACACCAATCAGCGCCAGCTTGAGAAAGCGACGTTTGGCAAAAAATGTGGTCGTTCGCATTGTCTTGAGTCCTCCGATTTAGCTCCGCAACATAGGAAGTCACGGTGCTTCAAAGCGCTCGGAGTTTGAAGCGCTGCCGGATCCGGCGTTAGCCAGTATCGGCAATATGTGCGATCCGACTAGAGCCGGGCAGGCGCAGGATCAGCTTCGCCTTGTCAAGCTGCGGGCGCGCGATAGCGTTTCTGACGGCAGTTCACCGAACATGCGCCGATACTCGGCCGCAAAACGCGACAGGTGCCAGAAGCCCCAACGCGCACAGCGGTCACCCACCGACTCATCACCGCCGCGACGTAAATCGCGCCGCATGCCGTTGAGGCGGGACGAGCGGAGATAGGCCACGGGGCTCATCTGCAGCACGTCCTGGAAGCTGTACTGCAGCGTGCGGCACGATACGCCAATTGCCTCGCAAAGATCGACCACGCTGATCGCCTCATCGATGTGCTCGCTCATGTATTGGCGAGCCTCTCTGACGACCCTCTGTCGGGTACCGGCGGTGACGTCGGCCGTCATGATTGGCGCAGCCAACTGCTTGTCGCGGGCGATCAGCTCGTCGCACATTGAGTGCAGCAGTACGCGCCGAAGCGGTTCGCGCTCGAGAAGCCTGGAACCATTTGCCGTGACAGCCAGTGTCTCCATCAGCAAGTCGCGCAGGGATCCAACATTGCAGCCAATCGCCTGCAGGGCTTGATGTTGCGATGTCTCGGTCTCGAAGTCGATGCCTTCCGCTCGCCGTACATAGTCGCCAAGATATTCGGAGTCGATGCTCACGACCACCACGTCGGCCGCGCCGCGCGTAGCCACTTCGAATTCGCTGTACTGGGAGAGTCTCACCAGATAGTTGAAATCGATCTGATGACCTCCAAGCCAACCAGCCCCCTGCTCAACTGCAGCCACAGCCCACGTTGTTGTACCGGGTTTTGTCGCTCCATGCATCAACACCGCCTGACTGATGGTTTCGCGATACAGGTGAATCGGCCCTATCCGAACTTCCTCGAGCCGCCCCCTGAAGGCGCCCGGGGAGAGTTGCTCATAGTCCTGCTCCCAGTTCGACAAACATGCTGCGTGCTCGTCTACATCGGTCGTTTCGACCGTTGCATAGTCGAACGAGGTATTAAGCGGCGAACAATTTCCTTGCAGAACCATGGGCTCAACTGTACTTTTCAACGAAGGGACAAGGAGGGTTCGTGTCGTATACCAGCCATGGCGATCTCGGAGCAACATCGGAGCCGAGAGGTGCGCCACGCCCAGCAGCATAGACGTATTCGAATGATCTCAGACCAGACATAGATTGCGATTCGGATAAACGCGGGCAGCAACCCGCCATTACGCACCGATAGGTCGAGCGCCCCCCCCCATCGTTACTACCTATCCCAATCTTGCGCATTTTGGCTAACCCAAACCGAGGCAACGCATTAGCTCACGACAAGACCGCACCAACCTTGCGCGCCTGCAGCTACTTCACCGCGGCACCGCCCGTCATGCTGGAAGGCCCGGGTCACAGTGAGCGAGCGGCCGTGGTACACGACCCTGACCATAACTGTGTCGCAGTAGCTGTCTTGCGCCACATTGCTCGTCGCCAGTACTTGGCCATGGCCCGGAAAGCCGCTTTGGGGATTGCCGCCGCCGTCGACATTGTTGGCGCCGGCCGCAAACTGAGCCATCACCTCTTCTTCAAGTGCGGCAACAAGCACATCCCGGGATGTGCTCCACCCGTCGCATGCCACTGATTTGTATGTCGCCGAGCATGGAACCCCTGCCATTCAAGCCGGGCAGTGGCACAGGACTTCGCCAGCGGCGTCGCCACGCGGCCCGTCAAGCGCGACCTCTGTCGGCACTATGCGCTCGATTTTGGAGATGTCGACGGCTGATCAGAGACGGATCGATGATCGTGAGCCATGAAGCTGGATCAACTGATCCGACAAGCGCTGCTAGAGGGAATGACATGGGGTACGGTCTGGGCACTGCGCCCCAACTCGCCGTCTTGCTGGAGCAGCCTATTGCGATCGACACCGCCCAGGACTTGATCGCCCAATCGAGGGTCGCGACGTGGCACGTCTACTCAGAAATATTTCGGTGCAGCCCAGACTGAATTCCTGTTTACATTCTCAAATTTTTCAGCTAAAAACCAAACGTTCGGTTTTTCATCTCACTTTGATGACGAAAGAAGGAGGCTCGATGCATTCCCTTCCCGAAGACTTGGATGACCCGCGCAGCAAGGCGGTTCAGGTCATGCGTGACTCCGTGCCGCAAGACCTCTGGCGGCGGAACGCAGAGTTCCTGCGAACCCTGCGGGACAAGATCGCAGCTCATCCGGTGTCCCGACATCCGGCTATCGCGGCCTTGAATGGCGGTCGTTTGAGCATTGAGACGCTGAAGACGATCCATCTTGAGTACCGGCACGCGATCGTGCAGATCTTCACCGATGCACTATTGGCAGCACAACTGGAAACCCGCCAGTTGGAGCCTCGACTGCCCCCCGGAGCGAAGTTGGCCCCACGCTTTCTGCTCACTCTGAATGACCTCGACGAGTTCGGATTCCGGCCGGGCTGCGATTCCGAGGGCTACTACCGCGGGAATCCTGCGTATGCCCACTACCCGCTGTTCGAGCGCGTTCTTGACGAATACGGCATCGGGGCTCAGGAGCGCAGCGAATATGTACCGAGCCGTGTCTCGGACATGGTTCGCAACTTTCTGGAGAACAGCTACGGCAACTATCTGGATGTTGTGGCCCTGCTCGCCGTAGCCGAGGAGGAAGTGATCCTTTTCAGCCCACCGCTGCGGACAGCGACAGGCGCGCTCGGTATCGATGTGAGCAAGGGTTACTACTTCGTGCACGGCGTAGCAAGCGACGAGAGTTCGGACGCTGCGGACGACGACCATCAAGACGACTTGTGGCTGCTCCTCACTCAGGCCATGACGCCCGCTCAGTACCAAGGCATCAGCACGCTGTGCGAGCATTACTGCGACTTGTGGGACAGCTTCTGGACCTTTCAGCTCGCCAGCGTCAATCGCCCAGATATCGCCGCCCCCGCCCTCGTATAGGTCTAGGTCGCCTCAATCGGCGATTCAGCACCTCTCTCACGCCGCCAGAGTTCCAAGTACGGCGGCCTTGCACCCAAGAGTGCCCAAGGGAAATTTGCAGCTAGTCAGTTCTGTCACCAGCGAGGAGACGAACATGGAAGAGTTGTTAGTTCTGGTCGATCACAACGACGTTCAGATCGGCTTTGACACGAAGATGCAGGTGCATCGCCGTGGCACATTGCACCGTGCGTTCTCGATCTTGGTTTTCGATCGACAGTCGCGACTTCTGCTGCAAAGGCGCGCACAAGACAAATACCACTCCGCAGGGTTGTGGAGTAACAGCTGCTGCGGTCACCCACGCCACGGTGAAGTCCCAGATGCCGCGGCTCATCGACGGCTGCGGGAAGAAATGGGTTTCGACTGCGGGCTGCACGAAGTGTCCACACTAACCTATTGGGCCGCAGTCTCGGACGAATTGATCGAGCATGAGTACGACCACATCTACGTCGGTGTCTTCGATGGCGCGCCGCAGGTCAATCCGTGCGAAGTGCAGGACTGGAAATGGGCAGAGACGCCTGATGTCTCGGCGTGGGTGTCGCAGCGACCGAACGATTTCACGATCTGGTTCAAGACAATGCTGGCGCAGATCGGGTCCTCAGGTTTGGCGCAATGGGCAGCACTCGCCCAGGAATCACGCACAGCAGGGAGCGAGTCATGCCTGCAAGCTTGAGCATGCTCGACGAGCCCCTGGCGCTGCGGAAGATGGCGCGCTCAGACTTGCAGGACGTGGCCTCCCAGCTTCGCGCCTTCGTACTCGACAGCGTGTCCGGCACCGGGGGGCATCTGTCGTCCAATCTGGGCACGGTCGAACTGGCAATTGCGCTGCACTACGTGTTCGACACCCCGCGCGACCGTCTAGTCTGGGATGTCGGACACCAGTCTTATCCACACAAGATATTGACTGGCCGACGCGAGGCGATGAAAACGCTGCGCCAGTTCGGGGGCATGTCGGGCTTTCCGCGGCGTGACGAGTCGGCGTACGACACCTTTGGCACTGCGCATTCGAGCACCTCGATCTCGGCCATGCTGGGCATGGCACACGCCGCGCGGCTGCGCGCCGATGGCAGCCACAGCGTGGCGGTGATCGGCGATGGAGCCCTGAGCGCCGGCATGGCCTTCGAAGCGCTTAACAACGCAGGGGTGTGCGGCGACAGTATGCGACTGCTGGTGGTCCTGAACGACAACAGCATGTCGATCTCCCCCTCTGTGGGGGCGCTGCGCGACCACTTGGTGAAGCTCGCTAGTACCTCCGGCGCAGCCGCGGCGGATGCCCTGCGCGACGCGCCGGTGGATACCTTGTTTGAGAATCTGGGGTTCAAGTACGCTGGACCGGTCGACGGCCACGATCTCGATTCTCTGGTGCCCGCCCTAGAAGCGGCGCGTTCGCGCACCGGGCCGCAACTGCTACACGTGATTACGCAGAAGGGCCACGGCTACCGCCCGGCCGAACAGGACCCGGTCCTGTACCACGGCCCCGGCAAGTTCGACCCCGCCGCTGGCATCAAGACCGCCCCGGCAGCCGCCCCCGCCAAGCCGACCTATGCCCAGGTCTTCAGCGACTGGCTCTGCGACGAGGCCGAGGCCGATGCGCGCGTGGTCGCCATCACGCCGGCCATGCGCGAAGGCTCGGCCCTGATGGACTTCGAGCGGCGCTTTCCCGAGCGTTACTTCGACGTCGGCATCGCCGAGCAGCACGCCGTGACCTTCGCCGCGGGCCTCGCGGCGGCGGGGATGCGGCCCGTGGTCGCCATCTACTCGACCTTCCTGCAGCGCGCCTACGACCAGCTGATCCACGACGTGGCCTTGCAGAACCTGCCGGTCGTGTTCGCGGTCGACCGCGCCGGCATCGTCGGCGCCGACGGCGCGACGCACATGGGCGCCTTCGACGTCGCCTACCTGCGCTGCATTCCGAACATGGTCGTGATGGCCGCGTCCGACGAAGACGAGTGCCGCCAGATGCTGCACACCGCCCTGCGCCACGACGGCCCGGCCGCCGTGCGCTACCCCCGCGGTGGCGGGCCCGGCGCGCTGCCCGTGCGCACGCTGCAGCCGCTGCACATCGGCCGCGGCCAGGTGCGGCGCGAGTCGACGCAGCCCATGGGCGCGCGCATCGCCATCCTGGCCTTCGGCACCATGGTCGCGCCCAGCCTGGCCGCCGCCGAACGGCTCGACGCCACGGTCGCCAACATGCGCTTCGTCAAGCCGCTCGATGCCGAGCTGGTGCTCTCGCTCGCCGAGACGCACGACGTGCTCGTCACCGTCGAGGAAGGCTGCGTGATGGGCGGCGCCGGCGCGGCCTGCCTCGAATCGCTGGCCGCGCAGGGCGTGCTGATTCCCTCGCTGCAACTCGGCCTGCCCGACGCGTTCGTCGAGCACGGCGACTGCGCCCGATTGCTTGCGGCCCACGGCCTGGACGCCGACGGGCTGGTGCAGTCGATCCAGGCGTTCTTCGATGCCAACGCCCCCGCGTTCCGCACGGCTCGCATGAGCCTCGTTTCCTGAAACCCACCGTGACCGCCAGCCACAGGAGAACCCGATGAGCACAGCCACCGCACGCCGCATCGACGCGCCCGCCCCGCCTTCGCTTCAAGTGATCCGGGGTGCCGAGGCCAACCCGTACCACGCCAAGGTCGAGTACACCTACCAGGACGACCCCGAGGACTGGCGCAAGGCCATCGGCGAGGACCTGATGTTCCAGTTCGGCGTCTACGACGACCCGCGCTCGGTGCCGCCGATCTCGCTCAACGAATCGGGCCTGCGCTACTTCGACCAGCAGATGGAAATCGCGGGCCTGGACCAGCCCCCGCCCTTCCCCATCCGCCGCATCCTCGACGTGGGCTGCGGCTGGGGCTTCGGCCTGCGCTACCTCGCGGAGCACTTTCCGCAGTGCCGCCAGCTCGACGGCATCAACATCAGCGAGACGCAGCTCGCGCACTGCGCCCGCTACCACGCCCAGCAGCACCTGAGCGACCGCGTGAACCTGTACCTGTGCGATGCGCAGGACGTCGCCCTGCTGCCCAACCCCGACACACCCTACGACCTGGTGACGATCCGCGGCGTCATCTCGCACTTTCCCAACGACCTGTACGAACGCTCGATGAAGCAGGTCGCCGCGCGCATGCGCCCGGGGGCCAAGGTCGTCATCTCCGACAACCTCTACAACATCCCGCTGGACAACTACCGCTCCGACATCGAGGACGAGGTCGATCGCCTCGCCTGCAAGCACCGCAAGACGCCGGCCTACTTCCGCCGCGTGCTCGAGGAGAGCGGCTTCATCGTCGAAGACATGCGCGTGCTCCCGCGCAACATCGATGTGGCGCGCTGGTTCACCGACGTGAAGGAAAACATCGAGAAGAACTTCACGCCGGACACCATCCCGCCGCCGCTGGAGGAGCTGCGCGTGATGGCGGTCAGCCTCTCGGTCGCGCTGATCAAGGACAAGTTCTCGACCTACAGCGTCATCGCGCGACGTGTCTGAATTTCCCCCACAAGGAGCGCCCACACCATGCAAGCATCCGCGCAAGCCGTCGGCATCGACGTCATCCACAGCCGCAGCCTCGACCACTACCAGGACAAGATCGAGCAGGTCTATGCCGACACGCCCGACCAGTGGCGCAAGGCGATCGGCAACGAGCTCTGGTACCAGTACGGCGTGTTCGACGAGAAGATGGACCCGCACGACCTCCCGCTCGACGCCTCCGGGCGGCGCCACATGGAGCACCAGTTCGAACTGGCCGAGCAGGCCGGCGCCGACCTCTCGCCGGCCACCGTGCGCCGCGCGATCGACATCGGCTGCGGCTGGGGCCCGGTGCTGAAGTTCATCGCGCAGCGCTACCCGCAGTGCGCGCGCATCGACGGCGTGAACGTGAGCCGGCCGCAGCTGGAGTGCGCGCGCGAACTCATCGCGCACGAAGGCCTGGCCGACCGCGTGCGGCTGTACCAGTGCAACGCCAAGGACATCGGCGAGCTGCCCGAGCCGCAGGTGCCCTACGACCTGGCCATCCTGCGCGGCAGCCTGATCCACTTCACGCCCGAGGTGCTGGAGCAGGCCATGGCCTCCCTGTCGGCGCGCATGCGCACGGGCGGCACGGTGATCATTTCGGAGAGCCTCTACAAGGTGGACCTGGCGACCTACAAGTCGCACATCCCCGACAAGGTCGACCGCGCCGCGTCGGGCTACCGCAAGACACCCGACGGCGTGAAGCAGGTGCTCGAGCGCCACGGCTTCGCGGTGCTCGACCAGCGCGTGCTGCCGTCGAACGCGGAGGTGATCCGCTGGTACGGGCTGGTCAAGGACAACCTGGACGCGCACCACCCGACCAGCAAGACCGCCACGTTCACCGAGCTGCGCGACATCGCCGTGAGTTTCTCGGACGCGCTGGCCAAGGACAAGGCGTCGTCGTTCAGCTTCATTGCGCGGCGGACCTGACCCTTTGGGTCAGTTCCATGCCGCCACGCCCACTCCCCACGAGGACAAGCCATGAATCAGATGCGTGCAGAGACGCCGATGCCCCCGGCGCCCCCCGCCGGCCTGACGCGACGCCCCTTGCCGTACCCCAACGGCTGGTTCGCCGTCTGCTTCAGCGACGAGATCAGGAACGGCACCGTCCACACGCTCCCGTTCATGGGGGGCGAGCTGGTGGTCTATCGGACGCAGTCTGGTGCGATCAAGGCGGTCAGTCCGTACTGCCCGCACCTGGGAGCGCATCTCGGGCACGGCGGCAAGGTCGACGAAGAGAACCTGGTCTGCCCGTTTCACAAATTGAAGTACGCGCCCGACGGCCGCTGCGTGCGGCCCGACGGCGAGCGGCCGATTCGCGCCCCCATGCTCAGCTGCTGGCAGGTGCACGAGTGGAACGGTGCGGTCTTCGTGTGGCATGACAGCGAGGGGCGCCAGCCCGACTGGGTGCTCCCGGAGGTCGACCTCGCAGGCTTCGTCCATCCGATCACCGGCAGCTTCGAGCTGGGCGGCTACGTCCAGGACGTGGCGGAAAACCTCGCCGACCTGACGCACTTCTGGCAGATCCACGGATTCAAGGATGTCGAACAGGGCCCGCTGCGCACGGAGGGCCCGCGAATGGAGTGCGACTTCAAGCAAAAGGTCGGCAACCAGCTGTTCCAATTCCAGGCCGCATGGCTGGGCCTGGGGTGCAACTCGGTCATGCTCCAGTTCCCCGGCCTGGGCTTGCGGGCCTACACGCAAACCATGTTCACGCCGATCGCGCCGCTGAAGTGGGTGTTCCGGGTTCGCCACGTGTTCAGGCTGGCGTGGCTGGAGCGTTGGCCGAAGCTGTTGAGCGCCCCGATCTATGGCTTGCTCCGCGTGGCCTTCCAGTACTGGTTCCATCGGGAAAACATGAAAGACCGCCAGGTCTGGGACACGAAATGCTTCGACCCGGAACCCAGGCTGGTGCCGGGCGACGGCCCCATCATGGCTTACCGGCGCTGGGCCGCGCAGTTCTACCCGGCGGCGTCCGCGGACCAGGTCTCTCCTCTGAAGGTTTTCGCTGCGCCTGCGGAAGGCAGGCAGCCCGACCGTCTTGCTGCCACTGCCCGCTCCCGCGTCGAATGAGGTGAATCATGGCCACCCCCACACCGCTTCAAGCCGCGATCAAGATGCCCAAACTCGGCAGCAAGGTGCACCTGCCCGACCCCGGCCTCGTGCTCAAGCCCATCTGGCATCCCCGGAACGACGCCATCGAGGCGCAGTTGGCAGTCGACGACCGGCCCTATGTGCTGGCGCACTTTCGCAGCGAGAAGGCCACCGCCGCCTACATCGGGCAGCGCGTGCCGGCCTACGGCGGCCTGTGCTACCCGCACGCGAAAGCGGACCGCATCTATTCCGTCATGCGCATGATGAATGCGGGGACCTTGATGGACGATGCCTTCACGCCGCTGGAGTTGAGCGCCGACCAGCGCCCCCGCGACGCACTGCTGCATCGTTACCTCGACGCACTGGAAGGCATCCGGCCGCCCGACGACGCCCCGTTGCCTCGGCTTCTGTTCGACACCCTGCCCCCCATCAAGGCGCAACTGGCGCAAAAGCCCCGCGTCTGGGAACGCATGAAGGCCGGCATCCGCAGCCAGCTGGTGCGCATGGCCGATCCGCTGGCTTACCAGATGGGCACATTGACGCTGCAAGGCTACATGGACCTGCGCCGCGACAACGCGTTCGGCGAGTACCTGACCATGCTGACCGAGTACGCCCTGGACGTGGACATGACCGACGCGCTGGCCGAAGACGCGTCGCTGCGGGCGGTGCGCACCGCGGCCATGGACGCCGTGATCCTGGTGAACGACTTCTTCTCCTTCCGCAAGGAGGTGCCGGCCCAGGACTCGCTCAACGCCATGTGGGTGCTGATGCGCGAGGAAGGCCTGGACCTGCAGCAGGCGGTCTACCGCCTGGCCGATCTTTGCGCGCGCAACGAGCAGGCGTTGATCCGGTCGCGCGACGCGGTGCTCGCCGGCCCCCTTGGGCAGCGCCCCGACGTGCGCGCCTATGTGCGCGAGCTGGAATACATCAGTTCCGGCAACGCGGAGTGGTGCGTCATCACGCGGCGCTACCACCTCTCGGAGGAGCGCTTCGTTTCCGGCGAAGTGACCATCGCGGCGGCTCCGACGCTGGACGACATCGCGGCGGCCGACGCGCGTGCCGCATGACCCCTCGCCACGCACCGACACCACCCCGCACTTCAATCCATTCCACAGGAGCAGATGCATGAATGCCGTTCTCGAAAGCACCACGCCCGCGACGCTGGAGCCGCCCCCGAAATTCGTGATCCCCGAAATGTTGAAAGCCATCCGGCCGCGCATCAACACGAGCTACCCCTACATCAAGCGGCTGCATGCGCAATGGCTGTACGAGAACTACGGCAAGCCGGAGCCGGGCAGCCTGCACGGCGCCATCGAGCGCATGGATTCGCTCTACGACGCCAGCGTGTTTCCGGACGGCATTCCGGAGCGGGTCGCGCACCACGCGAGCATCCTGACGCTGATCTTCCAGTGCGACGACCTGACGACCAGCGACCCCGAGCAGTGCGCGAAGATCATCGCCGAAGACCCCGACGCCCACGACGCGCGCGTCATGGAAGGGCTCTGGCAGACCATCCGCCAGCATGCGCCCAGCGACGCGGTGTACCAGCGCCTGCGCGGCCGGTGGACCCGCTGGATGCACCACCTCAAGGTCGAAAAGGAATTTCGCGACAACTGGGCCAACGAGGACATGGAGAGCTTCCTCAAGGTGCGCCTGATGTCCAGCGGCATGCAGCCTTACATCGCCGCCATGGAATACGTGCTGGACATCGACGTGTCCGACCTGATCGAAGACCCCGACATGAAGCGCGCGGTGGACCTCGTCAGCTGGCACTGCGCGTTCACGAACGACGTGTACTCGTATGCCGTCGAGTACTACTCCACCGAAGACACGCTGAGCTCGGTCCTCATCATGCGCAACACCCGCGGCCTCGATGCGCAGCAGGCCATCAGCGCCGTCTGCGAAATGATGGAAGAGATGTACGCGGAGCTGGCCGGCCTGATCGCCCGGCTGCACGAGCGCTATGCCAATCACCCGCTGGGCGCGCGCCTGCACCTGTACCTGGACACCTACCTCCTGATGGTGGTGGGCACGCTGCAGTGGCACATCGAATCGCCGCGCTACGGCGGACACGGACACATCTGGAACGGGCTGCCCATGCGGCATGTGGATGTGAGCCTGGCGGGCACCGACAAGATGGAGGGCGCGGGCGCCCCGCAACAGGCACCGGTCGGCTCTGTCTACGTGTCGTAGAGACCGCGCCATGAAGCTGCCGTATTTCGAGTGCCCCATTCCCAGCGCCATTCATCCCGGGGCGGCGCAAGCGGATGCGCAGTCGGTCGCCTGGATGCGGCGCTTCTCCCTGTGCCTGAACGACACCGAACGCGACCGCATGGCCCGCTCCGGCTGCGGCGAACTCGCGGCCCGCATCGTGCCCGACGCCACGCCGCAGACCCTGCAGATCCTCTCGGACTTCTTCATCTGGAACGTCTCGTTCGACGACGAGTACTGCGACGAAGGTCCGCTGAGCCGGCAACCCGGCCGACTGGCCGGCGTGCTGGCGATGATCCACCGGGCGATCGAGACGCCGGAAGACAGCGCGCAGGTCGACGACCGCTATGCCGCCGCCATGTGCGACATCCGCCGCCGCCTGGAGGCGCACGCCACCGCCGACCAGATGGCCCAGTGGCTGGCCGCCATGCGGGGATGGTTCTTTGCCGAGGTCTGGAAGGCGGGCAACGTGGCGTCGGGCCATGTCCCTTCGCTGAACCAGTACGGGCTGCTGCGCCTGTACAGCGGGGGCGGCCTGGCCTTTCCCACGCTGGCCGCGATCGCCGAAGGCTATGCCGTGCCCACCGACCTCCTGGAGGATCGCCGCGTCAGGGCGCTCGCGGAAATGGCGCTCACGCTGGCCACCTGGAGCGCCGACATCGTGTCGTACGAGAAGGAGGTGGCGCGCGAGCAAGGGGGGCACAACCTGATCAGCGTGATCCAGCACGAATCCCGGTGCATGCCCACAGCGGCGGCTGCACGGGCCGTCGCCATGTACATGGAGATCATGCAGCTCTTCCTGAGCCTGCGCGGCGAGCTCATCGCCGCCGGCACCTCGCCCGCGCTGCAACGCCATGTGCAAAGCCTGGGCCGCATCGTCAGGGCGACGTTCGACTGGTGCCACGGCTCCGAGCGCTACGTCCAGGACGGCGTGCCCGACGAAGTCGGGCCGGAGGGCGCAACACCGTCGAAGGCGGCATCGCCGTCCACCGCCTCCGCCATCCCGTGCATCGCCTGGTGGTGGACGCACGACCCCGCGGCGCAGGAAGCCCGCCGGGGCACGCCGGCCCTGCACGTCGCAGGCCAGGGTGAACGCGCCCGTGCGGGAGCACTCCCATGAACCCGCCCACGATGCCGCGCGTGATCGATGCGGCTTTCCAGGAAGCGGGCCATCTCGCGCCGCCCCTCACGGCAAGCTGCGGTCCGGCCGCGCACACCATCGGCCTGCAGCAATTTCGCAGCATCGTGGGCGAAACACGCCGCCCGCTGCCCTATGCCGAGGGCTGGTTCCTGGGGTGCTTCTCCAGCGAGCTCGCGCGCGGGCAGGTGCTGACGGTGCCGTTCATGGGGCAGGAACTCGTCCTGTACCGCACGCACGCCGGGCTCGCCCGCGTCGTCGAGCCGTACTGCCCGCACCTGGGCGCGCACCTGGGCCACGGCGGCAAGGTCGACGGCGAGAACCTGGTGTGTCCGCTGCACGGGCTGGCCTACGGGCCGGACGGCGGCTGCGTGCGCACCGGGCATGGCGAGCGGCCGCCGCGCGCCGCGCTGACCGCGCGCCACGTCCGGGAAATCGACGGCGCCGTCCTGGTGTGGGTCGACCATGCGGGGCGCCCTCCCCAGTGGGACGTGTCGCATCACGACCTCGGCGATTTTTCTTCCGCCTGCTACATCCGCAAGACGCTGGACGGCTACGCGCACGATGCGGTGGAGAACGGCGCCGACATGGTTCATTTCGGCTGGCTCCACGGGCTCTCGGACATGACCATGTCTCACCGGGCGGAGGACTGCAGGTTCGAGATCTCGCTATCGGCCCGCTGGAAAGGGCTGCACATCCGTGGCGAATTCATGAACTACGGCGTCGGCTATGTGATGGGCTCGTTCGAGATGCCCGACCTGGGCGTGCGGCTGCAGACGCAGGTCTTCTTCACGCAGATCGCACCGCTGAAATGGAAGCTGGCGATCGCGGACCGGCTGCGCATCGTGCGGCTTGGCCGCGCGCCCCGCATGCTGAGGCGCGCGATCTACGCCGTGCTCACGCCGATCGCCAGCCGATGGATGCGGTGGTTCATCGAGCCGGACTTTCCGATATGGAATGCCAAGAGTTTCGTCAGGCATCCCCGGCTGACCGCGGGCGACAAGACCCTCATCGTCCACCGGCGCTGGGCGTCCCGGTTCTATCCGGGCGGCCTGGTGGACGACCCCGGCGCACTGCATGCGGGAGACCACCATGCCCCTTGACGCCCTGCTGCCGTACGACGTCCGCGAGGCCCCGGTGCCGCAGGGCGGGCCCGCCGCCCCCTTCGACACCTGGATGCACGACGCGGTCCACCGCACCGAGCACGCACTCGCCGCCGGCCTGCCGCCGGCCGACACCCTGCCCACGCACCTGCACGAAGCGCTGCGCTACGCCGCGCTCGGCGGCGGCAAGCGCATCCGCCCGCTGCTGTGCCAGGCGGCGGGCGCCCTCGTGGACGCACCACCCGACGCGCTCGACGCCACGGGCGCCGCCATCGAGATGGTCCACGTCTACTCGCTCGTGCACGACGACCTGCCCGCGATGGACGACGACGACCTGCGCCGCGGCAAGCCCACCGTGCATGTGGCCTACGACGAAGCCACCGCGATCCTCGTGGGCGACGCGCTGCAGGCGCAGGCCTTCTTCACGCTGAGCGAACTGCCGCTGCCGGCCGAGCGTCGCATCGCGCTGGTGCGCGAGCTGGCGCAGGCCGCCGGCTCTCGCCACCTCGTGGGCGGCCAGGCCATCGACCTGCAAAGCGCGGGCCGGTCGCTGAGCCAGCCGGCGCTCGAACAGATGCACCGCATGAAGACCGGCGCGCTGATCCGTGCGGCCGTGCGCATGGGCGCGCTGTGCGGCCTGGCCGACACGCCGGCCAACGCCGCGCTGTACCGCGCGCTCGACGACTACAGCAACGCCATCGGCCTGGCCTTTCAGGTGGTCGACGACATCCTCGACGCGACCGCCGACACGGCCACGCTGGGCAAGACCGCCGGCAAGGATGCGTACGACGACAAGCCCACCTGCGTGTCGATGCTCGGCCTGCCGGCCTCGCGCGCACTGGCCGGCGAACTGAACGCGCGCGCCCATGCGGCGCTCGCGCCCTTCGGGGCGCGGGCGGACCGGCTCGGACAGCTGGCCGACCTCGTGGTCCATCGCGCGAACTGACACCTCCATCCAATCACCCCGAGGGGAAGCACCATGCGCGTCATCCTTGCCCAGCCCCGAGGCTTCTGCGCCGGCGTCGTGCGGGCCATCGACACGGTAGAACACGCACTGCGGCGCCACGGCACGCCCATCTACGTGCGCCACGAGATCGTCCACAACAAGCACGTCGTCGACGACCTGAAGGCCCAGGGCGCCGTGTTCGTCGAGGAACTGGCCGAAGTGCCCGCGGACGCGGTGGCAATCTTCAGCGCGCATGGCGTGAGCCACGCGGTGGAGGTCGAGGCCCGCGCGCGCGGCCTGCGCGCGATCGACGCCACCTGCCCGCTGGTCACCAAGGTGCACGAGCAGGGGCGCCGCTACGCCGCCAAGGGCTATGCGCTGATCCTCATCGGCCACGCCGGGCACCCCGAGGTGACGGGCACGCTCGGGCAGATTCCGGCGCCGGTCACGCTGGTGCAGACCGAGGCCGACGTGGACGCGCTGGTGCTCGATGCCGACACGCCGCTGGCCTACATCACACAGACCACGCTGTCCGTGGACGACACGCGCGGCATCATCGACGCGCTGCAGCGGCGCTTTCCGCAGATCGTCGGGCCCGACACGCGCGACATCTGCTACGCCACGCAGAACCGGCAGACGGCCGTGCGCGAACTGAGCCAGCAGGTCGACGTGGTGCTGGTGGTCGGCGCGCAGAACAGCTCCAACTCGCAGCGCCTGCGCGAGATCGCAGCGCAGGCCGGCGTGCGCAGCTACCTCATTGCGCAGGGCAGCGAGCTCAAGCCCGACTGGGTGCGCGACGCCGGCGCGGTGGGCGTCACCGCCGGTGCGTCGGCGCCCGAGACCATGGTGCAGGACGTGGTCGCCGCGCTGCGCCGCCTGGCCGAGGTGGAACTGCTGACGCTGCCCGGGCGCGAGGAGCACGTGGTGTTCCGGCTGCCGGCGGAACTCGCAACGGAAGTGGCCGTGCCATGAAACCGCCCGTCGCACGCCGCCTCTCGCGGCAGGTGCGCGTCGGCACCGTGCGCATCGGCGGCGACGCGCCCGTGGCCGTGCAGGCCATGACCAACACCGACACCGCCGACGCGGCCGCCACCGTGGCGCAGGTGGCGGCGCTCGCGCGCGCGGGGGCCGAGCTGGTGCGCCTCACGGTCAACAACGAAGAGGCCGCCGCGCAGGTCGCACCGATCCGCGACGCGCTCGCGCGCCAGCAGGTGCACGTGCCGCTGGTGGGCGACTTCCACTTCAACGGCCACCGCCTGCTCGCGCAGTACCCCGACTGCGCGCAGGCGCTGGCCAAGTACCGCATCAACCCCGGCAACGTCGGGCGGGGCGACAAGCGCGACGCGCAGTTCTGCCAGCTCATCGAGATCGCCTGCCGCCACGGCAAGCCGGTGCGCATCGGCGTGAACTGGGGCAGCCTCGACCCCGCGCTGCTGGCGCGCCTGATGGACGCGAACGCGCAGGCGGCGCAGCCGCAGCCGGCCGACGAGGTGATGCGCCAGGCGCTCATCGTCTCGGCGCTGGAGAACGCCGCGCGCGCCGAAGACGTCGGCCTGCCGCCCGATCGCATCGTGCTGTCGGCCAAGGTGAGCCAGGGGCAGGACCTGATCGCCGTGTACCGCGAACTCGCCGCGCGCTGCGACTACCCGCTGCACCTGGGCCTGACCGAAGCGGGCATGGGCTCCAAGGGCATCGTGGCCTCGGCCACCGCGATGGGCGTGCTGCTGCAGCAGGGCATCGGCGACACGATCCGCGTGTCGCTCACGCCCGAGCCGAACGGCGACCGCGCGCGCGAGGTGCTGGTGGCGCAGCAGATCCTGCAGTCGATGGGCCTGCGCGCCTTCACGCCCAGCGTGACGGCCTGCCCCGGCTGCGGGCGCACCACGAGCACCTTCTTCCAGTCGCTGGCCAGCCAGATCGAAGGCTGGCTGCACGCGCAGGCGCCGGCCTGGCGCGTGCGCTTTCCGGGCGTGGAAGACATGCACGTGGCCGTGATGGGCTGCGTGGTCAACGGCCCCGGCGAGAGCCGGCTGGCGCATCTGGGCATCTCGTTGCCGGGCTCGGGCGAGCAGCCGGTGGCGCCGGTGTACATCGACGGCGAACGCGCGCTGACGCTCAAGGGCGAGCACATCGCCGACGACTTCACGCGGCTGGTCGAGACCTACGTGGCCGCGCGCTACGGCGCCGACGCCGAGGCGAGCGAGCGGCTGGGTGCGTGGATGAAGCCGTCGTCGCGCGAGCGCGTCGTGCCGATCGCTGCCGTCTGAAGGCACCGCCATGGCCACGCAACGCCTCACCCTGCTCGGTGCCACCGGGTCGATCGGCGACAGCACGCTCGACCTCGTGGCGCGCCACCCCGACCGCTTCACGGTGCATGCGCTGACGGCGCACCGCAACCTCGACAAGCTCTTCACGCACTGCGTCGCCTTCCGCCCCGAAGTCGCGGTGGTCGGCGATGCGCCAGGCGCCATGCAGTTGCAGGCTCGGCTGCGCGCGGCCGGCCTGCGCACCGAGGTCATGCACGGCCCGCAGGCGCTGTGCGAGGTCGCGCAGTCGGCGGGCTGCGACACGGTGGTGGCGGCCATCGTCGGCGCGGCGGGGTTGCTGTCGTCATTGGCGGCGGCGCGCGCGGGCAAGAAGATCCTGCTGGCGAACAAGGAGGCGCTCGTGATGTCCGGCGCGCTGTTCATGCGCGCGGTGGCCGCGCACGGCGCCACACTGCTGCCGCTGGACAGCGAGCACAACGCGATCTTCCAGTGCCTGGCGGGCGCGCCGGCCGGCGGTGTGGGTGTCGAGCGGATCGTGCTCACCGCGTCCGGCGGGCCGTTCCTGCATCGGCCGCTCGAGGCGCTGGACCGGGTGACGCCCGACGAAGCCTGCGCGCATCCCACCTGGCGCATGGGCCGCAAGATCTCGGTCGACTCCGCGACGATGATGAACAAGGGCCTCGAGACCATCGAGGCCCGCTGGCTGTTCGCGATGCCGCCCGAGTGCATCGAGGTGGTGATCCACCCGCAAAGCGTGATCCATTCGATGGTGGCCTATGCCGACCAGTCGGTGCTGGCGCAGCTGGGCCGCCCCGACATGCGCACGCCGATCGCGCACGCGCTGGCCTGGCCCGAGCGCATCGACTCGGGCGTGGCGCCGCTGGACTTCCTGCAGCTCGCCCACCTGAGCTTCGCCGCGCCCGAGCTGAAGCGCTTTCCCTGCCTGCGCCTGGCGCTGGAGGTGCTGCGCGAGGGGTGCGCGGCCAGCGTGACGCTCAATGCGGCGAACGAAGTGGCGGTCGATGCGTTCCTGAACGGGCGCCTGCGCTACACCGACATCGCGCACGTGGTGGAAGACTGCCTCCAGCACGCGCCTGCGTCCGCGCACGAAAACATCGACGACATCCTCGCGGCGGATGCGCATGCGCGCGTGCTGGCGGGTCAGGCGATCCAGCGTGCGGCGTCGCGGTCTCCATCGCCGGCTGTCCCGCTTTCCGAGTCGGTCACCTTGGACGAAGGCACAGGCGCGCGGCTGTAGCGCGACAGCCATTTGGCCGCCACGGCCAGCGCCATCGGCGGTGGGGTTTCACGCACGGCGCGCGACGCGCTGGTCACCCTGGCAGCGAATAGGTCTTGGTGCCGCTCATTCCTTGCGCTGGATATCACCACTCGCTTGCCGTCCCGAGGTTTCCGCGCGCGTACTGAGGCAAAGCCGGACGAATGGATCTTCGTCTAGTACGGTCTGGCGCCGGCAAGGGATGCCTATAAATCTGGTTGCGACAGTACGCAGGCTCGTCCAGCGCTGAAGCAGCCTTGGCTAGTACAAGATCCCCGCAGCCTCCATTGCCCCTTATTGCCCATGATCGCCAAGGTCCGTCGCCGACTAGAGCTTCTCCAGTCTAGTTGTGCGCTTTCTCCGTCCATCGAACGGGCCATCCAGGACAACCGGATTGAACCTGACGCCCTCTTCTTAGCGGCCAGTGATCGTGGAAGACTGGGCTGCAATTCTACTTGTCCTGAAAATTCGTAACCATCAGAAACTTGAAGCGCAACGAATGAGGGGTTCAACTTCATGCGCTCGATATCGAAAAATGCCCAACACGTTCGAAATCTGAGCTTTACAGGCTGAATCGATAGCGCAATTCAGCCTAACGTGTGCTGATAGGGACTCTACGACGGGCGCCCTTTTCGCTGGCCTCCCTCTTTTTTGACATATTGTGACGTTTACTTCCTGCCTCAGAGGCGTATTCCGCTCCACACTAGTGCAATCAGAGCTTTCCGAATGAAAACCGATTCCTCCCGCTTGATTGAGATCGCACTGGCCTTGTTTCGCACCAAAGGCTACAAACGAACGTCGATGACAGACATTGCTCAAGAAGCGGGATTGCTTAAGGGGAGCATCTATCACCATTTCCCAGATAAGGAGCACCTGCTGATCAGCGGCGTGCAGTACATCGCCGATATTTTTGAAAAAGAAGTCTTTGGACCGGCGCGCGATTCAGAGCACAGTGAGAAAGAGCGCTTTGAGGCGATGTTCGATGCAGTGCTTGCCTACTACCTGAAACATCGCAACTGTGCGTTCATTCAGCTATGGCCGGATGTCGTTAACGAGAGTGGTCGGGCGCGGGAAATTGTTGAGAATTTTTATCGCACTTGGCAGGACCTCATCGCGAAATTGCTTACCCCGCGACACGGCAAGGCCGAAGCCAAGCGCTTAGCTGCCGATTCGATCGCGAAGGTCTATGGAGGGGTGATCTGGCTCCAGATCATGGATGACAGTGGTCCGCTCAAACGGGCCGTGCTCGAGCTTCGAACATTGGCCTAGAACTGCCCGCGCCAAAGTAAAACTGAGCCACCGGGGGAAGCGGACGAAAAATTGGACTACCAGTAGGTAGTTCATGTATTCACACGAGGATAGGATTCGAGCGATCGAGCTCTATATCGAACTCGGCAAGCGCGTCAGAGCGACCATTCTCCAATTGGGATACGCGCCCAAGAATGCATTGAAAGGCTTGGACTGGGAGTACGAGTAGCAGCTCGATTTTCCAAAAAGCTAAGCACGACCGAAGCCTAAATATTCTTGGGAGCAGAAGAACGTGGTTGCCAGACACGGCCTCGGTCATGGGCGCGGTATCGCGGCCATCATGAAGGCCATGGGGTACCCAGGCGGGGCCTCGCCAAGCGCCGGGATTCACGAAGTGCAACCAGGGTATGTGGCTGCGTTGCTGGGAACGCGCAGCGAACCCCGTGCCTTCTCGCTTTGAAGCACGCCGCTGTCATTGCATCGTGTATCCGCCAAGACAGTGTAGGAAGGCCGGGCCCTGGAATTCGGCGTGTGCGGCCTTACGCGCGGGTCGTCATCAGGTCATGGAACGCCACCGACGGCTGCTCATCGATCAGCGGGCGCAGCAACTGCGCCACGCAGGCGTCCACCGCCTCCTGGTGATCCATTAGCGCATCCATGCCGCGCAGCGGATGCTGGTGCGTCATCGCGGCTGCATTAACCTCGTTCACCGTGTTCACAGGCCAGGGCGGACAGGGCCTGCCGTTCGGCGCCAACGTGCTAGACACCAGCTTTCCCACGGCGCTACTGCGCTTCGGTGGTGAAGTGCCGGCCGGATGGCTCGAACCTCATGACGCTGCATGCCGCGCCCCATCAACCTCGGCTATGCCGACGATGCGTTCCCGCTGACGCAGAACGTGGCCGCGCGGATAGCGCTGCTGGACTGCGCTTCGACACGCCCACCGCCGTGCCCGGGGCCTGGTGTGGGCTGGCCCCTGCTGCTGACCGCGCTGGCCCTAGCTGCCGCCGCGTGCTACGGCCCGGCTGGACTCTCGCAGGGCTACAACCGCACCATGGCGCACGCGCAGGCAGCGCTATGTAAGCGAATGATGCGCCGTCTTGCAAAAGCCGCATTGCAATGCCGCTCGCTCTACCCCGAGCCCCCTCTCACCTCTCAGTTCTTCACCTCCTCCGAAAATCTCAAGACTTGCAACTAGATCGACTTTTGGCTTAATATTGTTTACGCGTATATAAAACATGGACTATCAATGCTTACAAACGGTCTTTCGAGCGCAAATGCTTCGTCGCTCTCCAAATTCACTTCAGGAACTGAGCAGGTCGACGTCTGCATCATTGGTGCGGGGATAGCGGGGCTTCGCGCAGCACAACTGCTGAGCGAACGCGGTCGTAGCGTGCGCTTGCTGGAAGCGCGGGACCGGGTGGGCGGCCGAACGATGGGGGGGGAGCTCTGCGGCGAAGCTGTAGATCTCGGTGGTCAGTGGATCGGTCCGACCCAAACCCGCGTCGTTGACTTGTGCAAAGAGCTCGGTCTCAACCTCATTCCGCAGTACATCGAGGGCAAACGTTTGATGGAACTCGGTAAAAAGGTACGCAGCTACGGCGGTACGATCCCACGAATGTCGCTACGAGGCTTGTTGGATTCCGCTTGGGCAATGCACAGTCTCAACCAGGCGGCGAAGAGCATCGATCCGGCCGCGCCATGGAAAGCTGCCAATGCCATGCGCTGGGACCGGATGACTGTGGACCAATGGATGCAGAAAACCCTGTGGACCCGCGACGGACGCAGCATGATAAAGATCATCATGCACGCCCTCTACACCTCTGATCCGCACGAAGTGTCGCTGCTTAGCCTCCTCAGCTTCGTCTCAGCCGCAGGAGATATTGAGACTCAAGTGGAAGCGCGCGGCGATGGTGCGCAGAAGTTGCGGGTTCGTGGCGGAGCATTCCAGATCTCGGAGCGGATCGCACAAAGGCTGCCGGCAGGCGTTCTGACTCTCGACGCGCCCGTACGTGCGGTCGAGCAGACCGCGTCTGGCGTCATGGTCCGGTATGCTGGAGGCGAGGTGAATGCCGCCCGGCTCATCGTCTCCGCCGCCCCTCCGGTGGCTGCACGCATCGATTTCGGATCGCTGTTGTCACCGGCTCGCATGCAGTTGCATTCCCGTATGCCGATGGGCTCTGTGATCAAGGCGTTGGTGGCCTATGACCGCCCATTCTGGCGAGAGCAAGGCTTGTCCGGGGAGGTGATCAGCACCCAAGGACCTTTCGGGCCCATCGCAGACGCTACGCCACCCGGTAGTCGGCACGGCTTTCTAGTCGGCTTCTTCGAAGCTGGGCACAGTCGCACCCTGGCGGCTGCCACCCAGGAAGTGCGCCGCGACGCGGCAGTGCAATCCTTACAGCGCTATTTCGGCGCACAAGCGGCTTCACCGATCGGTTATGTCGATAAGGACTGGATCTCCGATCCATGGAGCTTGGGCGGATACGTCGGGATCATGGCGCCAGGCACGCTAACGACCTTCGGTCCCGCGTTGCGGGCTCCTTGCGGTCGGATCCACTGGGCCGGCACTGAAAGCGCGACGCGTTGGACAGGCTACATGGACGGCGCTATTCAATCCGGCGAGCGAGCGGCCGATGAGGTCATGGCCTACTTCGCTTGAGTGAAGTGATCCACTTTGCGCCTGGGCGCGCCTTAAGCGCATCTGGCTCAATCGCCAGAGAGGCACGTGCAGAATTTTCATCTTGCGTCCAGGATCATTTTCATGAAGCATGACTACCCAGAGCTAACGCTGGCTGCTCGCTTCGAACGCCAGTTTCAAGCCAGCCGCATCCGGCCTGTCGTACCGTTGGCCTTGCGGCGCGACAGGTTGCGTCGTTTGCAGGCAGTCCTTGAGGTCAACGGTGAGCGCTTGGCCGATGCCGCGCGAGCCGACTTCGGTGCGCGGTCCCACGAAGTGACCCGGCTCAGCGAACTGGTCCCTTTGCAATGGGAATTGCATCATGCGTTGCGCCATCTACGCAACTGGATGCGCAGTCGTCGCGTGCGTACGCCACTGCAACTGCAGCCGGCCCGCGCACACCTGATGCCTCAGCCGCTGGGTGTGGTCGGCGTCATCGCGCCGTGGAACTATCCGATTTCATTGGCACTGGGCCCCAGCATCGCCGCATTGGCTGCAGGCAACCGCGTGCTACTCAAACCCAGTGAACTGACGCCACACACCGCAGCCTGTCTGGCCCAGTGCCTGGCTATGCACTTCGAACTAGAGGAATTCGACGTGATACAGGGCGACATCACGGTGGCCAGCGCATTCTCTGCGTTGCGCTTCGATCATCTGGTGTTTACCGGTTCGCCTGCGGTGGCGCGCAAGATTGCCGCCGCCGCAGCAGCCAACCTCGTTCCGACCACGTTGGAACTGGGCGGGAAGTCGCCTTGCCTGATCGACAGCGCCGCCGACTTTGCAAGTGTGATGCCGGCCATCGTCAATGGCAAGCTGCTGAACTGCGGCCAGACTTGCATTGCGCCCGACTATGTGCTGTTGCCACGCGGGCGCGAAGCGGACTTCGTTCAAGCGTTCAATGCCACGGTGCAACGCTTCTATCCGCAGATCGTTGGCAATCCCGACTACACAGCCTTGCTAGATGAGCGCGGTCTGGCGCGCATGCTGTCTCTGTTGTACGACGCGCAAGACCAGGGCGCTCGTGTGATCCAGGTCGGAGTGCGCGCCACTGAAAAAAGTGATTCAGTACAACGGCGTCAGCTGCCCCCAACCTTGGTGCTAGACACTCGGCCTCAAATGCGAGTAATGCAGGAAGAGATCTTTGGGCCGATTCTGCCAATCGTTCCTTACGACACGTTGGACGAAGCTATCGCCTATATCAATGCCGGACCACGGCCTTTGGCCCTGTACTGGTTCGGCAACGATTCAGCACGCACGAAAAAGGTGCTCAGCGAGACTGTCAGCGGTGCCGCAGTTATGAACGAAACGCTATTGCACTTCGCACATGCCAACTTGCCGTTCGGCGGCGTCGGCGAGAGCGGGTGGGGCGCCTACCATGGTGAGGCCGGATTCCTGCGGCTGTCACATCTGAAGCCGGTGTTCCGGCAGTTGCGTTGGAACGCGAGCAGTCTGCTTCACCCGCCTTATGGCCCGGGCATGCGACGAATTTTGGACATGCTTGCGCGCTGGTAGAGGCTCAGGAGCCTCACTCGAGCGACAGGTTGCTGGGCCGCACGTCTGCGCCTTGATCCTCAACGACCCGCCCATCTAGTTACTTCGGAGGCAGAGCGCTGGCATCGCTCCGGCGGCGGCGATGCAGGCCCAATCTGGGATTGAGCCCCCGTGCGAGTGCTCCCAATTCGTTATCCCGAGTCTACTTTTCAGGGAAAAAAGGGCCACCGTTGTAGGTACGGATAAAGCCATCTACCCGCCTAACAAGCTTTGCATACTCCCCTCGAAGGGCCAGTTGCATCATCTCAACTTGCAATTCCTCCTGGGCCACCATGTAGCTCAGAAAGTCCTGCGAGCTAGCAGGACCGATTCGTCGCAATTCACGCAGCTCTCCAACATATTCAACCGTTTTGGAATGAGCCGATTCGAGTGCAGGCTTCATGAGACTCCTCGGAACCAAGCTGATTGCCCAGGCCTTGATCTCGATCCACCATCCAGCACGAAAGTTCAGCCCGAACCCCAAGGCAGCCGCTCGGTAGTAAGGAGCATTCAGTTGCTCCAATCTCAGGTAGGCCAGCCAGAAAGGCTCTTGCTTTTCTCCCTTGAGCCGCTTTGAGAGACGCTCCGCCACACGCATTGCAAATGCGCGATTGGAGAGCTCATATAGAAAACCTTCAATAAAGGCATCGGACGGAATTTCGTTACTCGCATGCATGCTCGACCCTTTCAATCAATCGAAAAGTCGGAGTGATGCATCGCGTTGTTGCTTCTAGAAAATTTCGTATTCATAAGCTCTCCCGCACTTGAAAATTTGACAAATAGAGCCGAGGAAACTGTCCATCCCCAGTTGGTGAGAAGTTCTAGAGTGGCTACGCCACTCAACGCTCTACCGCGCTGAACCCTTCCCTCGCTGATACGGGGGCCGCGACGCAGTTGACTACGCACTCCCTTCAGAGCAAAGTTTGCTATACGCGTATAGTATATTACACGGGGAGCCAGAACCACTGCATTACTCCGAGCGCTCAGACTCAACCTGAAACCCGAGCGGTGGAACCGTTCATTAGTCATGCGCGGGCGTCAGCGGGCCCAAGTTATCGGTCTTGCGAACTCACTTTGGAGATTTCTGTCCACCGCAAACCTCATCTTCTATCGTCGGCTTGGGTCATGCACGAACGTGACGACGACACGTTGACAGACGATCCCAGGGGCCGGCTTATCGCTGCTGCTATCAGTGACGCTAGATGGCGAAATTTTGCGCCGGCAACTGCATCAGTCAGGCCCAGAGAAGGTGCGACCATGCGCAAGGCCATGCTTGAGCTGATGGGCGAGATTTGCTGACTTTTCTTGATCCAACAATTTGTCCATGCATACCTATTGCCTGCATCCCGGTGGCGCCATGGCCTCGGCGTCCATCACCTCAGCGCTTGTGCCGAACACCTGCGGTTTACCCGTCGAGCCGGCGTCCCTCCCCGAGTTGGTCAGAGTCAAGGCCGCCGGCTCAGCAAGCAGCGGGGCAGCCGATACCTTCGCCGGCACACACTGGCTTGCCAAGCTCGAGGCCACTCCGTCCAAACAGGAGTCCAATACATGACGCTTAGGTTCCCCTCCCTAGTGCCCCTACTGCTCAGCATGCTGCTAGCTGGCTGCTCAAGTACTCGACCGTGGGTCAACCCCCCGACAAGCTCGGCGATGCTGGAAGCTGCAGCCCATACCGCCTCAAACCAGCAGCGCGGATCGATCATCGCGGCAGTCGCGTTCTCTGGCGGAGGGGCACGAGCTGCCGCGTTCGGGCTAGGTGTGCTACGTGAACTCAAGGCCACGCCACTCGATCAGGATGGTCGCCAGGGCACCTTGCTTGACACGGTCGGCTTGGTCAGCGGGGTCTCCGGCGGCAGCGTCTTAGCAGCCTACTATGCCGCGTTTGGCGACGAGGTCTTCACTCGCTTCGAGCCAGAGTTCCTCAGAATAGGCTTTCAGGATCAGCTGGTCACCCAAGCCATGCAACCACGCACGTTGTGGCACTTGAGTTCACCATGGTACGGACGCGGCCACGTGTTGGCCGAGCGCTTTGATCATCTGTTCCGAGGGCGGCGCTTCGCCGACGTCGCGGCTCGCCCTGGCGCCCCACAGCTTGTCGTTGGCGCCACTGACCTCACGACGGGTGCACCATTCGAATTTACTCATGAACAGCTTGCATTGCTTTGCAGTGATCTGTCAGAAGTACCCCTGTCTTTTGCCGTCGCCGCGTCCGCCGCCGTTCCCCTGCTGCTGGCGCCTTTGACGCTGCGTAACCATGCCGGCCAATGTCAAACGGCAGCGCCGCCGCTGGATGAGGCGAAAACTGACGAAAATTTCCGCTCGCGCATGTTCCGGCTCTCAGCCGAGAGCTATGGCGATGCTCAGTTACGACCATTCATTCACCTTGTCGATGGTGGTGTCAGCGACAACCTCGGCGTAAGGCCGCTGCTGGACCGAATGATCGTCGATGGATCTCTTGAGCGCGTCTTCCGAGGCGCGCCGCGCGGCTCAATCCGTCGCATCGCGCTTCTGGTAGTCAATGCCGAGCGGGGCTTGGACGAGCACATTGACCGGAGCGACCGCGTACCCGACACGCTGCAGGTGATCAATACACTCATCTTCGGCGCCGGCTCACGCGAGACCCGGATCACTTCGGCACTGCTGCGCGACGATCTGCAACGCTGGTCGCAAGAACTGATGGCCCTACGCGGGCAAGATGCCAGCCCTTTCGCACCAGACGCTCAAGTCCATCTTATCGACGTGAGCCTGGGCGACACCGAGGATTCATCGCTAGCACGGATCCCCACATCCTTCACCATCGCGCCCAGTGAAACACAGCGTTTACAAGAGGCTGGACAGGAGTCGCTGCGTCGTTCGCCTCAGTTCCATGAGTTTCTACGCGGCCTTCAGTCAACGGCTAACTCCACCTTGCCATGAAGTTGCACCGCGGCGCGGTGATCCGGTCGATAGTGCGAGCTCGGGATGCGGGAGAGCCTGAAAATAGAGCTAACGGGCGGATGGATCTCCACATCCGAAGCCGCCAGTGCTGCTCAGCGCAAGACAGTGGAGGCCGTCTGCCAGCTATCTAACGGCGTTGTTTTTCGCTGTGAGCGCGGCGCCTGAATCTCCGCGCAGGTTGTGCGTCTCATCATCCTATCCCTTACTGCCTCGAAACTGGAGATTCGAGCTGTATGGATGATTTTCCCGCAGCCATCGTCAGTTTGAACTGCTAGCCCACCCACCTGTGGCCGCGGTAGTCTGCATGACGGATCCGCTTCATCGACTCATCCCAGTAGGAATGCCCCTCCCCTACCGACACTGCCGAACGTGAGCTTGCCTGCCGTCAAGCTTTGACGAGGCCAGCGCAACTAGGTCCTCGGGTGTTTTCACGTCAAGATTCGACTTGCCCAGAAGAAGCAGGTTGGAGCTGGCAATCAAACCAATCATCCCCAGGTCTTCAGACCGGTATTTGACGTTGAAGGCGATTGAGGTTTGCTTCAACTCGATCGCGGTCGCCACCCGCAATGAATGTGCATCCTGGCGCGTGCCCAGGTCGCGGTGAACCCCGATGGCGCCGCCCGCGCCGGGCACGTTGTCCACTACGACAGACTGGCCGAGAATTTTACCCAGGCCCAGTGACACACTGCGTGCAATCACATCGGCCTGGCCCCGGTGGGGTATGCCCCCGTCACGTTAATCAGGCCTGACGAATAGAGCCCCGTCTACGCAGAGCCTGATGGCCCGCGACGGCAATGGACGTGATGCCGACAAGCGCTGCGCACCTTGTTAGCTTGTGGGAAAGGTTGGGCAGCTCGTGTATGCAAGCGTTGTTCTCGTCGATGTCTCCTGCTGTTTGGGAATGAACAGCAGAATTCTCGTCAGTTCTGCAATGCGCGACTTGTATGAAGTGGCCCACCATGAAAACGAATAGACCCTTGCTCGCGCAGCCTGGAGGGTGCGAAGCCAAAAAACTCGACGAATGTTCGCGCCATCTGCGCCTGGTCATAAAACCCGACAGATTGCGCGATGTCAGAAAGATTATGCGGAAGATGCAATGATGCGAGCGCGCGCCGATAGCGCCTCCAGACGATGTAAGAACGGGCCGCCAGCCCCACCTGGTCGACAAACAAGTCTGAAAGGTACCGCCCGGACAGCCCCACGCTGCGGGCAAGCTCGGGTAGTGAGGGCGGCTTGCTCAGATTTTCTTCAAGGCGCTCTATCGCCACTGCCACCCGCTCATCACCAGGGACGGCTTTCTCCATGGATGGCAACACCAGCCGCGCAATAAAAGTAGCCAGCCGGTCCATCTCGACGCTGTCAGATGACATGACGAGGTTTCGCACATCGTTTGAGCAGGGCAACAGCGATTTTCCGTCAAGTGGGAGCATTCCCTTTTCACGGGTGATGTCGCAAAGCCCACGAAACAACGGATGCCCGGGCTCGAAATTCAGGCTCAGCAACCCACAGTCTTCAGCCTGCATGGCACGCAGGAAGTGAGGCGCAACGACTGCAGCCTTTCCCTCCCATATCGCTCCACTGCGCGTATCGCGCATCTTCAAAGGTCGGCCATTGGACGCCCAGAGAATGACGGCGGTGGGCCTGCGTGTGGGCCCGCTCACGACAGTGGGCGTGTCAATTGCAAGCATGTGCTTGCAAAGGTGAACCTGCGTTGAGCGCCCGTAGCTTGCGTTCATGCTTGACCCGGAATGAAAGTAAGGCGGTTAGGACCGCCGCCCAGGAGTCAGGTCACGCCCTGGGGCATGCCAGGCACAGGCCCGGCAAGGCCGACCATGCGGCCGTAGATGATCTCCTGTGCTTCGCGCATTATGCGATCAATCAAGTCCTTGACGGTAGGTATATCGCCAATCAGACCGGCCACCATGCCGCATGACCAGGCTCCCGCATCCATCTCGCCTTCGAGCATGACCCTTGGGTAAACCCCGACCACTTCATTGAGGACATCATCAAATTTGAGTGTCTTTCCTAACGCCTCTTCCTTCTCGAGCAGCCGGATGACCGCGGCATTCTTCAGGACCCGCTCGGTATTGCGCAGCGGCCGCATCACCAAGCGGGTATCCAGTTCGCTGGCCGCCACGATGGCGTCCTTGACGTTCAGATGAACCGGAGCATCCTGGGTGGCAATGAAGCGGGTCCCCATGTTGATGCCATCCGCCCCCAACGCCAATGCAGCGACCAGGGAACGCGCATCGGCCATTCCGCCCGAAGCCACGAAGGGAACCTTCAACTCGTCGGCGGCCCTGGGCAGCAGGATGAAGTTCGGCACGTCGTCTTCTCCGGGGTGCCCGCCGCATTCAAACCCGTCCATGCTGATGGCGTCGCAACCGATCGACTCTGCCTTGAGCGCGTGGCGGATCGAGGTGCATTTGTGGATGACCTTGACGCCCGCATCGTGCAGCGACGCAATCCATTTCTGCGGATTGTTCCCGGCGGTCTCTACCGCCTTGACGCCCGAGTCAATGATCACGCGTATGTATCCAGCATAGTCGGGCGAATTCACCGTAGGCAGAAATGTCAGGTTGACGCCGAACGGCTTGTTGGTCAACTGCTGGCAGCGCGAGATTTCCTCTCCCAGAAGCTCGGGTGTGCGCTGCGTCAGCGCGGTGATCATGCCCAACCCGCCGGCATTAGAAACGGCTGCCGCCATTTTTGCGAAGCCCACGTAGTGCATGCCCCCCTGGATGATTGGATGCTCAATGCCGAACAGTTCGGTGATGCGGGTTTTCATCTCGCTGTGTCTTTCTGAGGATTGATCGAATGGTCAAACAAGAATGGCTTGAGGATGTCATGCGCCACTTTTTGCGCCGCAGGGTCGCCTGAGGACAGCGAGATTTGAACGGACATGCCCCGTGGCCCGCCGTCTGTCGCTGTCGCGTTACCCCATTTTTCTCCCAGGGCCGCCTCCAGCAGGGGTTCCACGAGCCGGATCGCGGCATCAGCGCGCAGCGCCGGTTTATAGACTTTCCCGACTCCAGTGACCGGCAGTGTCGCGAGCACGTAGACCTGCTTCGGCCAAGCCGGTCTTTCGTCAATACGCTCCCGAGCAAACGCTTGCAGTTCCTCGGGCGTCACCGTCGCATTGGGGGCGAGGGTCAGGTAGCAGACCGGTAGTTCCCCCGCGTATGAATCCGGCTGGCCGACAGCTGCGGCCATGGCAACCTGAGGGTGAGCGGCAAAGGCGGCCTCAATCATCGACGGATCGATGTTGTGGCCGCTGCGAATGATCAGGTCCTTGGCGCGCCCCGCGATAAAGAGCTTTCCATCTTCATCAAAGTACGCCAGATCCCCGGAGTTCAGTTTTCCGTCTACGAATACCCCTCCGTTCTGCCGTGTGTCGCGGTACCCCGGCGAAACCGTGGGGCCCGAGATGACCAACACGCCAATTTCGTGCGGTTTGCAGGCCTCGCCCAGGCTTCCGTCTTCACCGCGCTTGAGAACTTCAATGCGCGTGTACGGCAGCCGCAGTCCCACCGAGCTCAAGGTGGGGGCCCCGGCGATGGGGTCTACGGCGGTCACACCACCAGACTCCGTCATGCCCAGTATTTCGTGCAGAGGCAGGCCCGTCATTGACGAAAATTTTTCAGCCAGGCTGCGAGGCATCGATGCCGCGCCGGTAATGCCGTACCTCACCGTTTTCAGGCTTGCGTCCACATCGCGCGACAGGATCGCGCTCAGCGCCGTGGGGACAGCACCTGCGATGGTTGCGCCATAGCGCTCCACGATGCGCCAGTAGTTACGGATGATGTCTGGGCTCCTGAGCCCCAGCGGCGAGAGGATCAGAACATGGGCGCCGCTCATGAACGGTGCCAGGCTGCATGCGATGGCGCCGCCCACGTGAAACATCGGCATCCCGTTCGTCAATACGTCGTCTGGCCCCATTGCAAGCAGCGCGGCTGCGCCAAGCGCGGCGGACAGCTGGTTGCGCTGCGTGTGGGCCACAAGCTTGGGGCTCCCAGTCGTGCCGCCGGTATGAAAATAGGCAACAACACGGTCCAAGTCCACAGGAGCTGGGTGGTCCAGTTCATTCGCCCGGGTTTGCCGGGTCGCAGTGCTGAAGTCAATCACAGGCCCGTCCAGCCCGGCGGCGCCTCCGATGCAAACCACCTGCAAATGGGGCAGCTGCTTTCGGATCGCCTGGCAACTTTCCCAGAGTTGAGGCGACACAGCGGGCCCACAAGTCACCAGTATCCCGGCGCCCGACATCGAAATCAGGTCAATCAACTGCTCGGGCTGAAGCATCGGATTCAACGGAACCGCGTAGCCCACACTTTCAGCAGCCCACAGCACCACTTGCGTCTCGATGAGCATTGGCAACATGTAAGCAACGCCTACCCCCTGACCACCGACGGCGGAGAAAAGATTCGCTGCACGCGTGATCCGCTCGTACAGCTCTGCGTAGCTGACTTGCACGGGTTCCTCGGCGACTGACCCGGTCATGACCATGGTGAGCGCCGTGCGGTCTGCGAAGGCCACCGCCGATTTGGCAAAGGCCTCATGAATGCTGCGGGGAATCCGGGCCTCAAGGGGCATGTCTGCCTCAAATGCCTCTATGTCCTGAAGAGTACGGAGTGGATTGGGTTTTCGCATAAGGTGTCCAGCTTTTGAAGACACCAGAATTTTGGTGGGACGGCATCGAAGCGGCTTGTACTAAACAGCCAAATCCGGATGCTCACAAACCCGCTAAATTGCTCTACATCGACTTAAGAAGTCCAGTAGGTGTGGTCGTAAGTGATGCGGTACACCGGCGCTGTTTCATGGCCCGAGTTCATGGCGAGTCTCCCCTTACCCCAGATGCAGCCATGTCACGCGCACAGTCATACGCGGTCCCAGACTGGTGAACCTGTTGAGGATCGATGCCTGCACCTGTAGTTCAGCCACCCGCGGTAGCTTAGTCATCTGTCTAGTCCAACCACGATCCGGAGCCACTCCCGCAGGGCTACGCAACAATGCCCAGCTCAGGCAGTGGATCGCTATCAGATTGGTTAGGCGTTCGGCTGTTCGAAGTCGCGAGTCCTCGGCTCGGCTGCCTGACTTCAGGATCTTGTAGAAGGTCTCGATCTTCCAACGCATGGCGTACCGGTCGATCTTCTCGATGACCTCGGCCTTTGGCCTTTGAATGGCCTGGCAGGTTCGTGATGAGCTTTCACTGCAGCGGGATGCGACCGATTGCGCCTCACCGTCTTGCGCGTGGAGTACCGTTAACTCGAGCGGTGGATATGGCTTCTGTTTGCCGATGGGCGGCAGCACGCCAATGCAACGGAATCGGATCTCAAGAGTAGCTTGGCAAGGCTGGCCCCGCTCGTCGCGGAACTCGATGCGATGCAGCCTCAGCACGCGAACCTCAGCCATTTCCTCAGCGATCGCTTGTTCGCCGTCGCCAGCCGGTCAATCGACGCAGGCTTGCACCAGGACGCGAGTTCGTCTGCCAGGCAGAACAACTCGTAGATGTCGCCCTCACTATCGCCCATGTGCACGCAGCGCTCGGTCTCAGGCTCGTCGATCAAGGCGCTCGACTGACGCAGGTTCAGAAGCCACGTGACGCGTTCCTTCTCTTCAATAGGAACGCACGTCGGGTTGGTCTTGCGCTTCAGCGCGCTGGTGCCCTTGAACTTCTGGCGGCTCCAGAACCCGATGGCACACAGGCCTAACGGCAGCCCTTGCGCCGCTACAGAGAGACCCGAGTGCATCAAGGTGCCGCAGGTAGTGTGCGGCTACGGACGGCCCGCTTCGTCTTTTCGGCTGTGAGTCGCCCCCCCTTGAAGCCGATCAATTCCGACTTGTCCCTCTTGTACAAGAACTCCGTGGTGGTGTCCTGAAGGATGAGAAAAGGACCGCAGCATGCCTGGGTCCGTTCACGCGTGGACTGGAAGTGCTCAGCAAGAACGGCATGCTCGTCGACATCGACATCGACATCGACATCGAACAGCAAACGGTAGGCAGTCTTGGTGCCAGCCCAGCCCTGGCATGCGAGAGGATCGTGCCTCCGATGTTGCCGCAGAGTTTATGAAGCAGGCTGCTCAATCTCCTGCTCAGTCGCGCGTCGCGAAACTCGCAGCCAGCGACCTCGCCGGCTACTCATGACGTACTGTCGGATGAATCTTCGACGCTCGCCCATCTCGATGACCCGTTCAATCGATCCCCGTGGAACGACTACCGTGTCGTGCTGCAGTAACGGACCGAGTCAGTCCTCGGTGAACCGTCAGGCTTCAAACTTTTGGGCGATTGAAAGCCGCGTGCAAATGGGGGCGTCTGAGTAAGAACGCGGGCCCGTGCTGACGTACCCGTTAGCACACGAAATGAGTGGGGCGACGATGCGACCAGGGTTGGGCTGCCTCCAATTCATATGCCAGCCCGAGCAAAGTCGCTTCCTGGCCCTTTCGAGCGAAAAACTGGCTGCCGATCGGGAGTCCCTCGCTGTCCCAACCGAGAGGGACGGACATCGCCGGCGTACCACAGGCGTTGTGGATAGGTGTGAACGATGCGTAGTTCATCAATCGCCGCTTAAGCTGGGTGTATGACGTCGATGCATTCAGTTCTCGGAGGCCAAGAGAGGGCACTCGTCCTTGACAGACCGGAGAGAGCACGACGTCGTACGTCTGCAGAAGCAAATCGAGTTTCTCAGAACAGCTCTCGACAACGGGAGCAGCGGCCTGAAGTAGCGCTGTGGCGCCGCCGCGGCTCAGCGTCTCTTCCCGAAGCCCCAACGTCCAAGCCTCGAAATGGTCACTAAGTGTGAGCGGCCCTGCGAGTGCGGCGATCGAATCGACGGTCAGTGCGGCCATCGACATCCAGATGGACATGAAAGCTTCGGTGAAGCTCTCGAATTCAAAGGGCAGGGACACCGGCTCGACACGGTGCCCGAGGTTCTCACAGAGCTTGGCCGTGCAAACGATTGCCGCAGCAACCTCAGCGTCCAAAGGAACGCCATTGCCGAGGTCGAGCAGAAGGCCGATTGTCAATTTTCGATCGCTCGGCCCCTCCACGAATCCGAGCGGAGGGAGCCCGGATTCGCGCGACTCCACAATGCTCATTAGGCGCGCGTTGTCCCGCACGCTCCGACTGATCGCGCCGTCGTAGGCGATGCCGAACGGATAATCGTGCGCATGAGCCGATAACGTGCGGCCCCGCGAGGGCTTGAGCGTGAACAGGCCGCAATGTGAGGCCGGGATGCGTAGCGAACCACCCCCATCGTTCCCATGTGCCATCGGGACGATACCTGCGGCCACCGCGGCGGCCGCACCTCCACTCGAGCCACCCGCGCTGTGCGACAAACTCCAAGGGTTACGGGTGGGACCGTAGAGAACATTTTCGGAACTTTCCGTCAGGCCGAATTCGGGCACGTTGGTGACACCCAGGATGTTCAATCCTGCCGTCTCGGTCGCTTCAACGAATGGAACACTGACCTGCGACACGTTCCCGCGCATCGCGCGCGAACCCAAAGTCATAGGAACTCCTTCTGCCTCGCTGATATCCTTGAGCAACCAAGGGACGCCCGCGAAGATTCCATGGGTGGGCTGCGTCGTGGCTCGCATGCGCGCCCTGTCATAGGTCTTGTGAACAATCGCGTTGACGGTTGGATTGATAGATTCGATTTTTCGAATCGTGTCTTCGGCCAGCTCCTGCGGGCTGGCTTTTCGCGTACGCACTAGCTCTGCAAGGCCGGTTGCATCAAAATCGGAAAATTGGTTCGTCATGCTGTCTCCAAGGTGGTTTGCTGGATGGTAGGCAGGCTTGTCGGCACTTCGAAGGTCTGCAGATGCAGACGGTCGCTCCCCCACCGCTCATCCCAAATGCCCCCATCATTTAATCCCGAGAGCCTTCGAACTCTGAGCTCTCAGTTGTTGGTTTTAGGAAGACTGAGCCGTCAGCTGGACCCTGAGGTCTTCTTGCGGGATGCGGTGCGACTCATACAGCAGACGATTGCCTTTCGCAGTGCTTGGTGGGGCTTGGCCATCGACCGCGGACCGCTACAGGCTCCAAATATCCTGCAAGCCGACGTTCTTGGTCTGCCGGAAGATGTTGCAGGCAATTGGCGACAAGTCTCAGTGGGGGACCCCTTCGCACGAGACGCTATGGACCATATGGGGCAAGCGCGTCGGCTGGCGCTTCGTGACCGTCGGCCCGGGGGGGACGGGCTGCCCGACTCATTGGCCGAATTCGCAGTAGTGCATGAAATCCACCATGCCATGGGAATTTGCCTGGATGAGGAGGCCACAGGCCAGCTGTTCTTCTTGGTGCTGTACCGCGGCGAGGGTGACAGCCCGTTCACGGACGGCGAGGCCGTATGGTTCCAGGAGCTTTCTCGGCATGTGGTTCAGCTCTGGTATTTCAATCTCCTAGAGGCGATATCACGGGTGTCCGACCATCGAATGGAAGCGCTCGCTCTGGTTCGTGCCGACGGACACTTGCTATTTACGGGCGGCGTGTTTTGCGAACTGCTCTATGAACTGTGGCCCGACTGGGATGGCGTCGACCTTCCGGAGGATCTCGTAAGGCGCTTGCATGACTCGCCGTGCATGGTGCGGCTCGGCAAAGGTGCGTTGAATGTCCGTCCACAGGGCGACCACTTCAGGATCGAGCGGATGGAGCCCGGCGCCATAGGGATCAACCTGTCGCCGCGAGAACGGCGCGTGGCCCACCTGTTTGCTGCTGGCATGACCCACAAGGAAATCGGTCGCCGCCTATCACTGTCACCTGCTACGGTGCGAACTTACCTGCGGCAAGCCTATATTCACCTTTGTGTCAGGAACAAGGTTGAACTTAATGAAGCCTTGTCTTGACACCGGCGCAGCTGCCCGAAACGAACTCGACTGAATCTCCGGCCCAGAATATTCCTGAGCTAATTCGGTGAGTTAGGACTTCGTAGAAAAAACCTCTCGACGCAGGCAAGGATGTCATCGGCAGTCTTCGACTATGTGAGGGGCTTCGGCTTACGAGAGCGCTATCGCATTGCTTGACCGCGCTCGCCAAGCTCGGAGGATATTTGGTTCGCAAGCAAGGGCGATTGCCGCCGGACAGCGCCGTCAAGTGGCGAAGCCACACTCGTCTTACCGACATTGTCTTCGGGTTGCAGATCGCGAATTAAATTGTGGGTACTTGAAAGGATGTATGACCGCTTGCGGAACAACCGTATTCCCGATGCCTTGGCGCGCAAGGTCGATGCAAAGCTCGAGCGTATCGATCACCGCATCGGCAGCACCGCAGACGGCGCTGCAGATCGTCACGCCGCCGCCGGCCATGCTGCCCGCTACGACGGTTTACGTGGACAGGAGGTGGCCAGACACCTGGCCGGCAATCCGTTGGCGCCGAGCTGGCGCAAGCGCCGTCGGGCCGCACCTCGTATGAGCCGCTTTCTACCGGAAGAACACTGGGACGTAGTGAAGAGCGCGATTGAAGCGATGCCGTTGGGCCGCGAACGCGAAGGGCTGCTTGCATCGCCCTGCCGACGGCTGTTTTCGCTGCTCTACATCGGTGGGCTGCGCGTGTCCGAGATCTGTGACGCCCACATGGGCGGATTCTTCAACCTACGTAGCGCAGATGGGCGCGAGCGCCGGTGGCTCGAGATCACTGGCAAAGGCAGCAAGACCCGTTTGGTGCCGACGCATTTGACCCATTCACGCAATGTCTGTGGCACGCAGCCGATCTTCGGTGCAATGGACTCGACTGCCGCCCGAAGCGACGAGTTCTCTCCCCGGTGCTCCTGCAGCATCCTAACCGCACGCTCACGGACCTCCGATGAGAACTTGTTCGACTTATTCATGGCTTCATCTTCTCAAGAGTTGAAGCCTCCTCAAAAACCGGGGCGATTCATCCGCAAATACAACGAGCAACCCAAGCCCGTGAAGTGGAAGCACTTCGACCCATCACGGCGAATTACTTCCGATTCAATCGTTGCGGCCCACGAACTCACATCAATGTATTGCCCGATGGCATCAGGAATGAGCGCAGGCGCTGGGCTACTGCCCTGTAGCCACCACCCGACACTGCAGGGTAATAGTGACCGTCGCCCCGACCGCCAACGTTGCCAGGGTGATGCCTGGCGCTGTGGTCAGCGCAGCGGCCGTCAGAGGGCCCGTGCAGGTTGCCGCTGGCGTGCAGGTGGGTGCAGCCAGCGGCGGTGGCGCCGTCACGCAGTCGAGCCCAGTGGGCACGGTGTCCAGCAAGCGAGCGCCGGTCACTGGCACAGCGCCATCATTGGTCACGGCGATCGTGTAATTCACCAGTCCGTTCGTGGGCACACTGGCCGGCAGGCCGCTTTTGACGATCTTCAGATTGCCCACAGACGTGTTGGTGAAGGTGCAGGTGATGTCCGCGCCTGCGGCCGTGGCGGCGGCATTCAGGGTGACGGTGCGCGTGGCCAGATCTGGGGTGGCCGTGCCACCTGGAAGACCCGTGCAAGCGATGCCACTAAGCACATAGCCGGCCGGTGGCGCGCCTTCGGTGATTGTTGTTACGCCCCCCGCGGTGGTCAATCTCTGTGGCGTGCCGTTTACCGGCGTGCCAGCAACGGTGGTGGTGAGCGTCTGCGCCCCGATACCGTTGGTGCCGGTAAAAGCAAACGCGCCGATACCGCCCACGCTCACCTTGCTGATCGTTACGCGCGCCGCAGGCTGGTCGATATCGGTCGCAGTGTTGTTAGTCGAAATCGGATCCCGGACACTGCTGGGCGCGCTAACCGTCGCGGTATTCACTAAATTGCCAGTGGCGATGGCGGAGACAGTCGCAGTTACAGTGAACGTGGCGATGCCTCCAGAAAGCAGATTGACTGCCGCGGTGTTGATATTGCCGCTACCCGAGGCTGGGCCGGAAGAGCCGACACTGTAAGCCGCCGTCCAAGTCGCACCGGTTAGGGCCGCAGGGAAATTGTCTGTCACGGTGGCGCCCACAACTGAATTGGGCCCGTTATTGGTGACCACAATCTGATAAGTCACGGCTTGGCCGGGCAAATACTCGGTCTGGTTATTGGTCTTGGTAATTGCCAGGTCGGCTACTGGAGCGACACTGGCGGACAATGTATTGGCGTCAGCAGCAGCCGTGCTCTGAGTGCTCGGATAGGCCCCGCCCCCCCAGCCACGCAGGTCGATGCTGAATACCAATTGCGTGACCGTGCCAGTAAAGCGAGTGCTGCCGCACGCAGCCAGATTAAGGTTGCATTCGAAGCTCATAGTGGCTGCAGCCACATTATTGGTTACCGTCACCGGCGGCGTGGTCACGGCGAAGGCGGAATTTCCACTGACCCTAGTCAGGGACGGTGTGACCGATGTCGCACCGTTGAAGGCACTTGTTAGAACATAGATTGCATGGAATCTGTTACTCCCCGCGCCCGTTGCGCCAAGACCACCAAAATGCAATATAGGGTCGGTAACCGGCTGACTGAAAGTCACAGTCATGGTGCCGCGATTATTGCAGATGGTGCCACTTACCGACACGCCAGGATCGGGACATCCGGTGCCCCACAGATCAACAGAAGCGGCCGGGCTTGAAAGAGTTGCGTTGGTGTAATCCGTGGCGGTCGAAAACCCAATGGCACCCAAAGTTGAATTGGCGGTACGCACGCCATAACTGTAGATACCACCGCTAGTTGTAGCCGTGGTAGAAAACGTCACCGTGATATTGGTGCCATTGTTATAGCGGAAGGTACTAGAACCGTTTTGCCCCGCCGTTCCGCTGACAAAGGCACCAGGCGGTTGATAGGTCTGCGCCTGTGCCGTCGGGATAAGTCCCGCCGCCAAAACTCCCGCCAATGGGAGCACCCAGCTAGTCAAAAAACAGCGCAACAGCTTCATAGCATCCTTCAGGTTGGACAGCATTGTTGTTAGCCGCACGTTTGTAGACTTCATGTCTTGAGCCTCTCCGACGGGACTTTTCGTGTGGCTGGATGGGTCATTTACTTTTCGCATATCGGGGACAAGAGTTCTTAGTGTTCCGTGGAGTATGGGGAGAAGGGTCAACACCTGTCAGCAAGCCTGATTCATTGAAAATCATGGCTCCTTCGTCTATAAGCTCAAACCAATCGCACACTGGGAACTTTGGCCGAAAATGGCTCCTGGCGCGCCTTACTTTCCCGTTTCTTTCTCCTAGGGGTATTTCATCAATTGGCCAGGTCATGGCCGCCCGCACATACCCTATAGGTAGCTTTTCCGCACAGCTAAGAAGCAACGCATTCAAGAGGAAGGGAGCTTTGGTCAACAAGTCAGTAAGCGAGCAGGCCAACGGGCGGGTAGAGCGTTGATCGAAGGCGCCAAATCGTGTAAGGACCTGCGCGACAGTGATTCGCGACGGCTTGAGGTACCCCGGGTGCTGCAACCGGTGGGGGGTCTGTGCCACCTTCTGTTGGGCATATGTCAAAGCAAGCATCGCTGTAAACCTCTGCAAAGACCTTCTAGAGCGTCTTTGTCGACATGCATTCGAATGCGAAACAGATGTATTCACCGATATTTCCTTTTTTGCAACCGATCCCGTTTGGGGACCGAAGTTGCCCGCGAACGGTCAGTACGTGCCGACCAGATTCAGGAAAAATCCCTTGTACTTGTAGTCAAACTTTGTGAGGTCGTCACTGAAGTTGGTGAAGTTGTAGCCAATGCCCACGCGCAGGTTCTTGCCAATATCGCGATCGACGCCAGCCATCCAGCCCTTGCGCGTACCGCCGTCCTTCACAGCAAGCACTCGGTACTCGGCCAGCGCGTGCCACTGCTCGGGCAGTTCGTAACGAACCTGTGCACCAAAGAAGGTCGTGGCTGAATCAAACCACTGGCCTGTACCTCGCCCGAAACGGGCCTCGCCCTGCCGACGCGCTATCTTCGCGGCGAACTCCCAGTTGCGGTCGTACTTGTAGATGCCCTCCAGCGAGAGGATGTGCGACTTTTGGTCGTATTGCGCCCCCCCAAGCTGACCCAACGTGGCGAGGTCATAGAGGTAGGTGTAGCGGCCAAGCAGCGCGTAGCGCGCTTCGTTGTACGGCCGCCATGCAAAGCCGACACCACCTTCGATGTACTTCGCGCCAGCGGCGGCATTGACGTTGTCCTTGGTGTCTGAGTAATTGAACTTGGCTGACAGGCGCCAGCTCTCATCAATCTTGTGGTTAATTCGATTGGTCAACACCCATTGAGTGCGATCTTCCGCGCCGGTGTCGCGACGCCATTCGACCTTGCTGGACCAAGTGGTGTCGGGTGATGTGCGGCCAGCGCTGATGCTGATGGCGCGCCGATGCACGTCGCCGTTCACACCTTGGAGTTCTCCTTGCTGCAATGTGAAGCCAGCGTTCCATCCCACGGCTGGATAGAAGTCCATGCCGAAGGTGTTGGCCAGCCCGTTGCCCGTATTCGGGTCCTTGATGTACTGGCTTTCATTGAACAGGTTCGACTTTTCGGTCAGACGCCAGCGTTGACCCAACGTCCAGCCACCCTGCTGGCGTGGGTTGAAGAGCGAGTCGTATTCGCTTGTATCGCTGGTGGCCGTGAAGCTGCCGTACAAGGTGTGCTCCGGCGTCATGCGATATTCGGCACTGACCGTGGCCGCGTTGCCGCGGTCACCCTTGGTACTTTCAATTCCGATCGTCGACAGGTTGGCGAAGCGGTACTTGGCCCCCAACGTGTAGGCATCGTTGTCGGCATAGCGGCCACCATCGTCATCGAGCGTTTTCTGAACGATGCCGTAAACATCGAGGTTCGGCGTGACGCGGCGCGCATACTTGACGGCGCCCAGTGTGCCGTTGACATCACTGGAGCTGCGTTGCTGCGTGACGCGCCGAATCTCGACGTTCACTGTGTCGTCTTCGGTCGGACGCCATTGGCCCGTGATCTGCAACTGCTGCAGTGAGTCACCACCCCGCTCGATGCGACTCGTAAGCGCATAGATCGACATCGTGTCACTGATCTCACCGCGCAGGTTGGCACCGATCTCTCGGGTCTCAAGCCCGATGTCGTTGCGCGCCACCGAATAGCCTGCACCGACCTTGCGCCACCAGGCTCCTAGCGACCAGTTCCGATCGGTCCAGCCCAGTTCCTTCAGGTTGACCTGCGCTTCGAGCGCCGTAGCACTGCCTTCGCGGTGCCCAATACTCGCATTGGTCTGTGTGAAGTTGAAGCCGCCGTTGGTCGAATAGAACACCGGCGTGCCCGTGGCTTCCGTTTTGCTGTGCTCCAACTTGAGGAAGGTCCCACGGCCCGCCTGCAGCGTGAGGTCTACGCCTTTTAGGCTGTAGTTGTCGCCTCCGCGCTTTTCTTCGACCCAGGTCCCGCCGACGGCAACGTTGTCGCTCACCCACTGCTTGGCGCGCACACCGGCCGCGAGATTGCCGGCGGTGAAATCGCTTGGCACCCATTCATAGTCGACGAGTAGTCGCTGCTCATAACCGCCCAGTGGCGTGTCGCGGGTGATGCTGGTGACGTTGTCGCTGGTGATCTGCGACAGCGGCTTGGTCAGCAGGATGCGACCCTGCAGTTCGTTGATGGTGTAGTCCGTCCCGCGCACCAAGGTCACCCGGTTCTCGACGCTTCCTGTGCCGGGGTTGCGCACTTCGAGCGTGACGATGTCCGAACCTGGCAACAGGTCGGTGTGGCGCAGGTAGTAAAGGCTACCACCGGTTCCGATGAACTCACTGTGGCCGGGCGCGGTCTGTGCTTGCGAGGCAAAGGCCCGCACTGTGCTGCGCGCCTCACCCCAGGGGTTGGTGCCCGTTGAACGCCAGTTGAGCGCAGCACCATATAGCGAGCGCACGTACTGCGCGTACTGAGTGCCTGTGAAGCCGGTCGCGTAGTTGCCCCAGAGCGCCTGGCTCTTGTCCCAATCCACGCGCAGGTAAAGCCGCCCCTGAGTGTCGACGTCGCGATAGGTGGTGGAGTCATCGCCATAGACCGGGTAATACTGATTCGGGTCGAGCCGGCGGAATATGTCTGTCGGGTCGGCGCGGCCGAACCCCGAAAACAAATCGCGGATATCCCGTTCCTGCGTGTCGGCTTGAGCTGTGATCAGGTACTTGCCATCGATCTTTGCCTTGCCATAGAACGCGAGCCGACCATTGGTCAGCAAGTCTTCATTGCGACCGTTGAGCGCCAGTTCCTGGCCTGGGCCCGTAGCCCTGTTCTGAAACACCGTGAGATCCGCAATGCCGACGCCGAAGAAATACTTGCCGGTGACATCGACGTCCATCGCGTGTGTCAACACGGTGCGGTTCTCGCTGTCCTTCAGCGCCAACTTGAAACTATGCCGGCCGATGGGTTCGAGAAACTCGGCCACGAACTTGCGTTCGAGGTCGACCGGGTACTCCTCGCCGTTGATCTGCAGGTTGTGGTCGGCCGGCAGGTTGCGCCCCTGGATGCGGATGCGCGAACCGTAGATCGCAATGTTCTGCTGGCGTAGACCGTTGCCGCTGAACACACTGCTCAATTGACTCTGCGACTGGGCCTGCTGTGTGGTCAGCGCTGCGCCGAGCGTGCGCTCGACGCTGTCACGCAGCATCGTAGCGCCGCGCTCGGCCTCTTCCGTACGTACCAATTGCAAGGTGCGGGGCAACGTTTCATCCACAGCACCACCGACGCCCCACGCGCGCAACACGTAGACCAGTTCGTCGCCTTGTCGCAATGGAAAGCGCGCGTTCATCGCACCGTCCCAGGTCGCGCGACTGACCGCCGCAACCGGCATCGGAACACGTGCGAGCGGCTCCGTAAGGCTGATATCGGTGGCACGATAGACCGTCAACTCGAAACGCTCGATGAAGCCGGGATAGTTGCTTCGAACGAAGAACTCCACCGGCTTCGTAATGCGGCCACTCTCGAACGTGACCAGTGCGGGGCCGGAGACGCTGAGTTCGGGCACACCGAGTTGCGGGTCTTCGGTGGCCCAAATCACGCCGCCGTTAGGTAACTGCAGCGAGAACTTACCCGCCGCACTCGCCTTGCCGGGCAACGGCGCGGCCTTGGGGTTGTCGACTTCCACCAGTACACGACGATCCGGCTGCAATGCCTCGGCGCTTGAGCGCTCGCTGGTATCGCGGCTAACAGGGGCACGGGCGCCACGAGTCTGCAACTGGAACAGGATGCCTTCGTCGTTTTTGCAGCCGCTCTCGCTGCATTCGGCTTCCTTCAGCGAGGTTGCGGATTGGGTCGCACCTGCCAACGGTCTGGCCGGTGATTGCGCCGCTGCCAACGAGCTGGCGCTCGAGAAAAGGGTCAACAGCGCGTAGTCGAGAAGCTTCATTTTCATGATGGATTCCCGTTCATTGCCGTCCGGAGCGCAGCATGGGCTGCACCTCGGGAAGCGTTTCGACGCGCACTTTCGCTCGCACCTCGGGGTTGAGTTGTTGAGCGATGGCGTCGTAGACCGCCTTTGCCCGCCTGAGGCCCAGGGCCATGTTGTGGGCGTCGGAGGCCCGTTTGTCCGCGTGACCGACGATATTGACCACGCCGCCCTTGCTCGCATCGATCTGCTTCGCGATCTGCGCCAGCAACACGTTAAAGCGCGGCTTGATCAGCGCTTTGTCAGTGTCGAAGAGCACGGTGCCTAGGAGAATCTGGCCTTGCTGAACTCCGACCACGGTGCTCGCCGGTTGACTCAACTCGGTACGCGCGGTGATGCGCGTGGCCTTGACCGCTGCCGGCGAAAGCATGCTCTTGAGCGCGGCTTCGACAGCCTGAACGCGGCCCAACGCAAGCGCCTCCGCTTCGCCATTGGCACGGATCACAAGATCGCCGCCGCCGTACTCGTTGACCTTGGCGGCCATCTTCTCGACCACGGGGAGGTAGTCCTGACGTAGATCGGCACTACCAGGCGCGAACATCACTTCACCGAATTCGATGTCGATCTGTTCCTTCTGTCCGGCTATCAAACCGTTTGGCAGCTTGACGCCGAAGTCGAATCTCACCGGCAGACCCGGCGTGATACGTCGCACCAGCGGGTTGGCCGTGGTGAATGCGGCGCCATCGGGCAGCGTGGACGGATCGACCTTCAGGATGAAGTTGCGGCCCCGGTTGCTGTCGCCGCCCAGGATGCCGGTCAGGTTGTAACGCCCGAACTGGTCGGTTTCGATGAGCAAGCCCTCCACCGAGGCGATACGCACGCCCGGGATGCCGCGTTCGTCGATGCCGGCGTTGCGCACGATGTAGTCGACCACATAGCCGTCTTCTGTCTGAGCGATGCGTCGCTCGACGGTCGGCTCGGCGCCGTTCAGACCCTTGGCCGCATCACCGCTTTTTTCAATCGTAGTTTTTCCTGCAGCATCCATGCGTAGAGTGACCCCTTGGCTGCTGGTGAGCACAAGATCGTTTGTGAAGCTTGGCTCGCGCAGGCGCTGGCGGATCACCACCTGGTGGTTCTCAACCGGGTCAGCTTCGGACTGACGACCGGAAATTGTGCCAATCGCGATGCCATGCAGCATCGGCGCGCTAGCGTCCGGCTCGGGCTGCGGACCTTGACCGCGGTCGACCGTCGTCGAGCCAGCGATGTAAGCCTCCGGTGCAAAACCACCCTGCACGCGCAGGCCGCTCAGGGTAGCCGGGTCTTGCCAGCCGTCGCCATCGCGGTCGTCGAATACCGTTCCCAGGATCAACGATTCGTCAACCAGCGGATCGGCCACCACCGAAACCTGTGCGGTCGCGATGTTGGAGATCGTGCGGCCACGACTGTTCTGCGCCGACGCCTGATTGATGTGCAGTCCCTGCCGCACGCCGGCACCGACCCTCAGCAAGTAGCTAATCGTGGCCTGCTTGCCAATCGCGACGTCAATGCCTCCGATCTGGATCGGGTAGGCGCTGCCGCTGACCGTGAAAGCACCGTCACCATCCGCAACTGCAACCGAGCCGGCCACATAGCTAAAGCCCATGGGTGGCGTGTCGGTGATTCGCGCGTTGACCACGTTACTAGCGCCGATGTTGGTTACCGTGAGCGTGTAGCGCACCAGATCACCGACCTTGGCTTCACGCACCGCCGAGGTCTTGACGATGCTGAGTTGCGCCGGAATCTCGACCGGGATACTGACCGAGCAGGCGCTACCGCATGCCGGATCGATGTCGCCACCATTGATCAGATTCAGCAGGTCGGATACGCCCGCTGGGATTGTGTCGGGGACGGTAAACACGACCGTGACAACGGCGGTACCGCCGGCCGGCACGCTCGCCACTGTGAGAGTGACAGAGCCACTCCCTGTGACTGGGCTACCGAAGCCACTGGCACCGCTCACGCTGGTCAGCGTGGCGCCCAACGGCACGTTCTCGGTGAAACGGTAGTTATTGAATGCCGTACCGCCGCTATTGCTCAGCGTGATGGTGTAGGTCAGCTGTTCGCCGGCCTCCGCGACACGAGGCTGGGAGCCGGTTTCACCAGTGAGTTGCTTCAATGGCGTGACGTATGCAGCGGTCGGCGTCACCACGCAAGCCGTACTCGGGCAAGCCGGATCAGGCGTGCTGGTTGGCTTGGCGATGTTGCTGACTGCGGCGGTGGTGATCTGTGCGCTGACACGTGCCACAAGGGTGACTACCAGGCTACCGTTGGCCGGCACCGTGAGGTTGCTCCACGTCGTGGTCTGGCCGCTGTTGGCACCACCATTGCTCGATGAGACATAGGCGAGGCCCAGGCTGAGCGTGTCACTGAGGTTGTAGTTGCTGACAGCAGTACCGCCCGCATTGGTCAGCGTGATGCTGTAGGTCAGCATTTCACCAGGCTCGGCAATACCCGCTTGCGCGCCGCTCTCGGCGCTGAGTGTCTTGACCAGCGTCACGTTAGCCGAGGTCGGCGTTTCCACACAGCCTGCGCTCGGGCAACTCGGATCTGGCGTGCCAGTCGGCTTGGCGATGTTGCGTACCGTGGCACCCGTGAGTGGCGTACTTACGATAGCGCGCACCGTCACCACCAGGCTGCCCGAGGCGGGGATCGTCAGACCCGTCCACGTCGTGCTCTGCCCCGCATTCACACCACCATTGGTCGAGCTCACGTACGTCAGGCCCGCGCTCAGCGTGTCCGTCAGCGCGTAGCCCGTCACCGCCACCGTGCTCGGGTTGGCAAGCGTGATCGTGTACGTCAGCGTTTCACCAGCCTCAGCGATGCCCGCCTGCGTGCCGCTTTCTCCAGCCAGCGCCTTGGTCAAGGTCACCGCCCCGATCGGGTGGCTGGTCGTGCACACGCCGCTGGCCGTGCAGGTCGCTCCAGTCACCGCGTTGTTCACCGTGCCGGTCGCACCAGCGTTCACCGTCGCCGTGTAGGTCACCGCGTAGGTGCCCGCCGCCGTGCCCGAGGGCAGCGTGAACGTGCGCACCTGGCCACTGCCGCCGGCCGTGTACACGCCCGCCGAGGTCACCGAGCCGAACGTCAGGTTCGCACCCAGCGTGTCCGTCAGCACCGTCGCCGCCGTCGTCGCCGAACCAGTCACCGTCGCCGTCAGCGTGTAGCTGATCGTCTGCCCAGCAACCACCGTCGAGCCCGTCGCCGGCGTCGCCGTCTTGGCCACCGTCACCGTGCTGGCCGTCGGCGTCACCACGCAGCCCGTGCTCGGGCAACTCGGATCCGGATCACCAGTCTTTTTCGCAATGTTGTTGATGCTCGAGGACGCGATCGGCGTGTTCACCGTCGCCACCACCGTCACCACCAGGCTGCCCGAGGCGGGGATCGTCAGACCCGTCCACGTCGTGCTCTGCCCCGCATTCACACCACCATTGGTCGAGCTCACGTACGTCAGGCCCGCGCTCAGCGTGTCCGTCAGCGCGTAGCCCGTCACCGCCACCGTGCTCGGGTTGGCAAGCGTGATCGTGTACGTCAGCGTTTCACCAGCCTCAGCGATGCCCGCCTGCGTGCCGCTTTCTCCAGCCAGCGCCTTGGTCAAGGTCACCGCCCCGATCGGGTGGCTGGTCGTGCACACGCCGCTGGCCGTGCAGGTCGCTCCAGTCACCGCGTTGTTCACCGTGCCGGTCGCACCAGCGTTCACCGTCGCCGTGTAGGTCACCGCGTAGGTGCCCGCCGCCGTGCCCGAGGGCAGCGTGAACGTGCGCACCTGGCCACTGCCGCCGGCCGTGTACACGCCCGCCGAGGTCACCGAGCCGAACGTCAGGTTCGCACCCAGCGTGTCCGTCAGCACCGTCGCCGCCGTCGTCGCCGAACCAGTCACCGTCGCCGTCAGCGTGTAGCTCAGCGTCTGGCCAGCAACCACCGTCGAGCCCGTCGCCGGGGTCGCCGTCTTGGCCACCGTCACCGTGCTGGCCGTCGGCGTCACCACGCAGCCCGTGCTCGGGCAACTCGGATCCGGATCACCAGTCTTTTTCGCAATGTTGTTGATGCTCGAGGACGCGATCGGCGTGTTCACCGTCGCCACCACCGTCACCACCAGGCTGCCCGAGGCGGGGATCGTCAGACCCGTCCACGTCGTGCTCTGCCCCGCATTCACACCACCATTGGTCGAGCTCACGTACGTCAGGCCCGCGCTCAGCGTGTCCGTCAGCGCGTAGCCCGTCACCGCCACCGTGCTCGGGTTGGCAAGCGTGATCGTGTACGTCAGCGTTTCACCAGCCTCAGCGATGCCCGCCTGCGTGCCGCTTTCTCCAGCCAGCGCCTTGGTCAAGGTCACCGCCCCGATCGGGTGGCTGGTCGTGCACACGCCGCTGGCCGTGCAGGTCGCACCGGTCACCGCGTTGTTCACCGTGCCGGTCGCACCAGCGTTCACCGTCGCCGTGTAGGTCACCGCGTAGGTGCCCGCCGCCGTGCCCGAGGGCAGCGTGAACGTGCGCACCTGGCCACTGCCGCCGGCCGTGTACACGCCCGCCGAGGTCACCGAGCCGAACGTCAGGTTCGCACCCAGCGTGTCCGTCAGCACCGTCGCCGCCGTCGTCGCCGAACCAGTCACCGTCGCCGTCAGCGTGTAGCTCAGCGTCTGGCCAGCAACCACCGTCGAGCCCGTCGCCGGGGTCGCCGTCTTGGCCACCGTCACCGTGCTGGCCGTCGGCGTCACCACGCAGCCCGTGCTCGGGCAACTCGGATCCGGATCACCAGTCTTTTTCGCAATGTTGTTGATGCTCGAGGACGCGATCGGCGTGTTCACCGTCGCCACCACCGTCACCACCAGGCTGCCCGAGGCGGGGATCGTCAGACCCGTCCACGTCGTGCTCTGCCCCGCATTCACACCACCATTGGTCGAGCTCACGTACGTCAGGCCCGCGCTCAGCGTGTCCGTCAGCGCGTAGCCCGTCACCGCCACCGTGCTCGGGTTGGCAAGCGTGATCGTGTACGTCAGCGTTTCACCAGCCTCAGCGATGCCCGCCTGCGTGCCGCTTTCTCCAGCCAGCGCCTTGGTCAAGGTCACCGCCCCGATCGGGTGGCTGGTCGTGCACACGCCGCTGGCCGTGCAGGTCGCACCGGTCACCGCGTTGTTCACCGTGCCGGTCGCACCAGCGTTCACCGTCGCCGTGTAGGTCACCGCGTAGGTGCCCGCCGCCGTGCCCGAGGGCAGCGTGAACGTGCGCACCTGGCCACTGCCGCCGGCCGTGTACACGCCCGCCGAGGTCACCGAGCCGAACGTCAGGTTCGCACCCAGCGTGTCCGTCAGCACCGTCGCCGCCGTCGTCGCCGAACCAGTCACCGTCGCCGTCAGCGTGTAGCTGATCGTCTGCCCAGCAACCACCGTCGAGCCCGTCGCCGGCGTCGCCGTCTTGGCCACCGTCACCGTGCTGGCCGTCGGCGTCACCACGCAGCCCGTGCTCGGGCAACTCGGATCCGGATCACCAGTCTTTTTCGCAATGTTGTTGATGCTCGAGGACGCGATCGGCGTGTTCACCGTCGCCACCACCGTCACCACCAGGCTGCCCGAGGCGGGGATCGTCAGACCCGTCCACGTCGTGCTCTGCCCCGCATTCACACCACCATTGGTCGAGCTCACGTACGTCAGGCCCGCGCTCAGCGTGTCCGTCAGCGCGTAGCCCGTCACCGCCACCGTGCTCGGGTTGGCAAGCGTGATCGTGTACGTCAGCGTTTCACCAGCCTCAGCGATGCCCGCCTGCGTGCCGCTTTCTCCAGCCAGCGCCTTGGTCAAGGTCACCGCCCCGATCGGGTGGCTGGTCGTGCACACGCCGCTGGCCGTGCAGGTCGCACCGGTCACCGCGTTGTTCACCGTGCCGGTCGCACCTGCGTTCACCGTCGCCGTGTAGGTCACCGCGTAGGTGCCCGCCGCCGTGCCCGAGGGCAGCGTGAACGTGCGCACCTGGCCACTGCCGCCGGCCGTGTACACGCCCGCCGAGGTCACCGAGCCGAACGTCAGGTTCGCACCCAGCGTGTCCGTCAGCACCGTCGCCGCCGTCGTCGCCGATCCGGTCACCGTCGCCGTCAGCGTGTAGCTCAGCGTCTGCCCAGCAACCACCGTCGAGCCCGTCGCCGGCGTCGCCGTCTTGGCAACCGTCACCGTGCTGGCCGTCGGCGTCACCACGCAGCCCGTGCTCGGGCAACTCGGATCCGGATCACCAGTCTTTTTCGCAATGTTGTTGATGCTCGAGGTCGCGATCGGCGTGTTCACCTTCGCCACCACCGTCACCACCAGGCTGCCCGAGGCGGGGATCGTCAGACCCGTCCACGTCGTGCTCTGCCCCGCATTCACACCACCATTGGTCGAGCTCACGTACGTCAGGCCCGCGCTCAGCGTGTCCGTCAGCGCGTAGCCCGTCACCGCCACCGTGCTCGGGTTGGCAAGCGTGATCGTGTACGTCAGCGTTTCACCAGCCTCAGCGATGCCCGCCTGCGTGCCGCTTTCTCCAGCCAGCGCCTTGGTCAAGGTCACCGCCCCGATCGGGTGGCTGGTCGTGCACACGCCGCTGGCCGTGCAGGTCGCACCGGTCACCGCGTTGTTCACCGTGCCGGTCGCACCAGCGTTCACCGTCGCCGTGTAGGTCACCGCGTAGGTGCCCGCCGCCGTGCCCGAGGGCAGCGTGAACGTGCGCACCTGGCCACTGCCGCCGGCCGTGTACACGCCCGCCGAGGTCACCGAGCCGAACGTCAGGTTCGCACCCAGCGTGTCCGTCAGCACCGTCGCCGCCGTCGTCGCCGAACCAGTCACCGTCGCCGTCAGCGTGTAGCTCAGCGTCTGGCCAGCAACCACCGTCGAGCCCGTCGCCGGGGTCGCCGTCTTGGCCACCGTCACCGTGCTGGCCGTCGGCGTCACCACGCAGCCCGTGCTCGGGCAACTCGGATCCGGATCACCAGTCTTTTTCGCAATGTTGTTGATGCTCGAGGACGCGATCGGCGTGTTCACCGTCGCCACCACCGTCACCACCAGGCTGCCCGAGGCGGGGATCGTCAGACCCGTCCACGTCGTGCTCTGCCCCGCATTCACACCACCATTGGTCGAGCTCACGTACGTCAGGCCCGCGCTCAGCGTGTCCGTCAGCGCGTAGCCCGTCACCGCCACCGTGCTCGGGTTGGCAAGCGTGATCGTGTACGTCAGCGTTTCACCAGCCTCAGCGATGCCCGCCTGCGTGCCGCTTTCTCCAGCCAGCGCCTTGGTCAAGGTCACCGCCCCGATCGGGTGGCTGGTCGTGCACACGCCGCTGGCCGTGCAGGTCGCACCGGTCACCGCGTTGTTCACCGTGCCGGTCGCACCTGCGTTCACCGTCGCCGTGTAGGTCACCGCGTAGGTGCCCGCCGCCGTGCCCGAGGGCAGCGTGAACGTGCGCACCTGGCCACTGCCGCCGGCCGTGTACACGCCCGCCGAGGTCACCGAGCCGAACGTCAGGTTCGCACCCAGCGTGTCCGTCAGCACCGTCGCCGCCGTCGTCGCCGATCCGGTCACCGTCGCCGTCAGCGTGTAGCTCAGCGTCTGCCCAGCAACCACCGTCGAGCCCGTCGCCGGCGTCGCCGTCTTGGCAACCGTCACCGTGCTGGCCGTCGGCGTCACCACGCAGCCCGTGCTCGGGCAACTCGGATCCGGATCACCAGTCTTTTTCGCAATGTTGTTGATGCTCGAGGACGCGATCGGCGTGTTCACCGTCGCCACCACCGTCACCACCAGGCTGCCCGAGGCGGGGATCGTCAGACCCGTCCACGTCGTGCTCTGCCCCGCATTCACACCACCATTGGTCGAGCTCACGTACGTCAGGCCCGCGCTCAGCGTGTCCGTCAGCGCGTAGCCCGTCACCGCCACCGTGCTCGGGTTGGCAAGCGTGATCGTGTACGTCAGCGTTTCACCAGCCTCAGCGATGCCCGCCTGCGTGCCGCTTTCTCCAGCCAGCGCCTTGGTCAAGGTCACCGCCCCGATCGGGTGGCTGGTCGTGCACACGCCGCTGGCCGTGCAGGTCGCACCGGTCACCGCGTTGTTCACCGTGCCGGTCGCACCAGCGTTCACCGTCGCCGTGTAGGTCACCGCGTAGGTGCCCGCCGCCGTGCCCGAGGGCAGCGTGAACGTGCGCACCTGGCCACTGCCGCCGGCCGTGTACACGCCCGCCGAGGTCACCGAGCCGAACGTCAGGTTCGCACCCAGCGTGTCCGTCAGCACCGTCGCCGCCGTCGTCGCCGATCCGGTCACCGTCGCCGTCAGCGTGTAGCTCAGCGTCTGCCCAGCAACCACCGTCGAGCCCGTCGCCGGCGTCGCCGTCTTGGCAACCGTCACCGTGCTGGCCGTCGGCGTCACCACGCAGCCCGTGCTCGGGCAACTCGGATCCGGATCACCAGTCTTTTTCGCAATGTTGTTGATGCTCGAGGACGCGATCGGCGTGTTCACCGTCGCCACCACCGTCACCACCAGGCTGCCCGAGGCGGGGATCGTCAGACCCGTCCACGTCGTGCTCTGCCCCGCATTCACACCACCATTGGTCGAGCTCACGTACGTCAGGCCCGCGCTCAGCGTGTCCGTCAGCGCGTAGCCCGTCACCGCCACCGTGCTCGGGTTGGCAAGCGTGATCGTGTACGTCAGCGTTTCACCAGCCTCAGCGATGCCCGCCTGCGTGCCGCTTTCTCCAGCCAGCGCCTTGGTCAAGGTCACCGCCCCGATCGGGTGGCTGGTCGTGCACACGCCGCTGGCCGTGCAGGTCGCACCGGTCACCGCGTTGTTCACCGTGCCGGTCGCACCTGCGTTCACCGTCGCCGTGTAGGTCACCGCGTAGGTGCCCGCCGCCGTGCCCGAGGGCAGCGTGAACGTGCGCACCTGGCCACTGCCGCCGGCCGTGTACACGCCCGCCGAGGTCACCGAGCCGAACGTCAGGTTCGCACCCAGCGTGTCCGTCAGCACCGTCGCCGCCGTCGTCGCCGATCCGGTCACCGTCGCCGTCAGCGTGTAGCTCAGCGTCTGCCCAGCAACCACCGTCGAGCCCGTCGCCGGCGTCGCCGTCTTGGCAACCGTCACCGTGCTGGCCGTCGGCGTCACCACGCAGCCCGTGCTCGGGCAACTCGGATCCGGATCACCAGTCTTTTTCGCAATGTTGTTGATGCTCGAGGTCGCGATCGGCGTGTTCACCTTCGCCACCACCGTCACCACCAGGCTGCCCGAGGCGGGGATCGTCAGACCCGTCCACGTCGTGCTCTGCCCCGCATTCACACCACCATTGGTCGAGCTCACGTACGTCAGGCCCGCGCTCAGCGTGTCCGTCAGCGCGTAGCCCGTCACCGCCACCGTGCTCGGGTTGGCAAGCGTGATCGTGTACGTCAGCGTTTCACCAGCCTCAGCGATGCCCGCCTGCGTGCCGCTTTCTCCAGCCAGCGCCTTGGTCAAGGTCACCGCCCCGATCGGGTGGCTGGTCGTGCACACGCCGCTGGCCGTGCAGGTCGCACCGGTCACCGCGTTGTTCACCGTGCCGGTCGCACCAGCGTTCACCGTCGCCGTGTAGGTCACCGCGTAGGTGCCCGCCGCCGTGCCCGAGGGCAGCGTGAACGTGCGCACCTGGCCACTGCCGCCGGCCGTGTACACGCCCGCCGAGGTCACCGAGCCGAACGTCAGGTTCGCACCCAGCGTGTCCGTCAGCACCGTCGCCGCCGTCGTCGCCGAACCAGTCACCGTCGCCGTCAGCGTGTAGCTCAGCGTCTGGCCAGCAACCACCGTCGAGCCCGTCGCCGGGGTCGCCGTCTTGGCCACCGTCACCGTGCTGGCCGTCGGCGTCACCACGCAGCCCGTGCTCGGGCAACTCGGATCCGGATCACCAGTCTTTTTCGCAATGTTGTTGATGCTCGAGGACGCGATCGGCGTGTTCACCGTCGCCACCACCGTCACCACCAGGCTGCCCGAGGCGGGGATCGTCAGACCCGTCCACGTCGTGCTCTGCCCCGCATTCACACCACCATTGGTCGAGCTCACGTACGTCAGGCCCGCGCTCAGCGTGTCCGTCAGCGCGTAGCCCGTCACCGCCACCGTGCTCGGGTTGGCAAGCGTGATCGTGTACGTCAGCGTTTCACCAGCCTCAGCGATGCCCGCCTGCGTGCCGCTTTCTCCAGCCAGCGCCTTGGTCAAGGTCACCGCCCCGATCGGGTGGCTGGTCGTGCACACGCCGCTGGCCGTGCAGGTCGCACCGGTCACCGCGTTGTTCACCGTGCCGGTCGCACCAGCGTTCACCGTCGCCGTGTAGGTCACCGCGTAGGTGCCCGCCGCCGTGCCCGAGGGCAGCGTGAACGTGCGCACCTGGCCACTGCCGCCGGCCGTGTACACGCCCGCCGAGGTCACCGAGCCGAACGTCAGGTTCGCACCCAGCGTGTCCGTCAGCACCGTCGCCGCCGTCGTCGCCGAACCAGTCACCGTCGCCGTCAGCGTGTAGCTCAGCGTCTGGCCAGCAACCACCGTCGAGCCCGTCGCCGGGGTCGCCGTCTTGGCCACCGTCACCGTGCTGGCCGTCGGCGTCACCACGCAGCCCGTGCTCGGGCAACTCGGATCCGGATCACCAGTCTTTTTCGCAATGTTGTTGATGCTCGAGGACGCGATCGGCGTGTTCACCGTCGCCACCACCGTCACCACCAGGCTGCCCGAGGCGGGGATCGTCAGACCCGTCCACGTCGTGCTCTGCCCCGCATTCACACCACCATTGGTCGAGCTCACGTACGTCAGGCCCGCGCTCAGCGTGTCCGTCAGCGCGTAGCCCGTCACCGCCACCGTGCTCGGGTTGGCAAGCGTGATCGTGTACGTCAGCGTTTCACCAGCCTCAGCGATGCCCGCCTGCGTGCCGCTTTCTCCAGCCAGCGCCTTGGTCAAGGTCACCGCCCCGATCGGGTGGCTGGTCGTGCACACGCCGCTGGCCGTGCAGGTCGCACCGGTCACCGCGTTGTTCACCGTGCCGGTCGCACCAGCGTTCACCGTCGCCGTGTAGGTCACCGCGTAGGTGCCCGCCGCCGTGCCCGAGGGCAGCGTGAACGTGCGCACCTGGCCACTGCCGCCGGCCGTGTACACGCCCGCCGAGGTCACCGAGCCGAACGTCAGGTTCGCACCCAGCGTGTCCGTCAGCACCGTCGCCGCCGTCGTCGCCGAACCAGTCACCGTCGCCGTCAGCGTGTAGCTGATCGTCTGCCCAGCAACCACCGTCGAGCCCGTCGCCGGCGTCGCCGTCTTGGCCACCGTCACCGTGCTGGCCGTCGGCGTCACCACGCAGCCCGTGCTCGGGCAACTCGGATCCGGATCACCAGTCTTTTTCGCAATGTTGTTGATGCTCGAGGACGCGATCGGCGTGTTCACCGTCGCCACCACCGTCACCACCAGGCTGCCCGAGGCGGGGATCGTCAGACCCGTCCACGTCGTGCTCTGCCCCGCATTCACACCACCATTGGTCGAGCTCACGTACGTCAGGCCCGCGCTCAGCGTGTCCGTCAGCGCGTAGCCCGTCACCGCCACCGTGCTCGGGTTGGCAAGCGTGATCGTGTACGTCAGCGTTTCACCAGCCTCAGCGATGCCCGCCTGCGTGCCGCTTTCTCCAGCCAGCGCCTTGGTCAAGGTCACCGCCCCGATCGGGTGGCTGGTCGTGCACACGCCGCTGGCCGTGCAGGTCGCTCCAGTCACCGCGTTGTTCACCGTGCCGGTCGCACCAGCGTTCACCGTCGCCGTGTAGGTCACCGCGTAGGTGCCCGCCGCCGTGCCCGAGGGCAGCGTGAACGTGCGCACCTGGCCACTGCCGCCGGCCGTGTACACGCCCGCCGAGGTCACCGAGCCGAACGTCAGGTTCGCACCCAGCGTGTCCGTCAGCACCGTCGCCGCCGTCGTCGCCGAACCAGTCACCGTCGCCGTCAGCGTGTAGCTGATCGTCTGCCCAGCAACCACCGTCGAGCCCGTCGCCGGCGTCGCCGTCTTGGCCACCGTCACCGTGCTGGCCGTCGGCGTCACCACGCAGCCCGTGCTCGGGCAACTCGGATCCGGATCACCAGTCTTTTTCGCAATGTTGTTGATGCTCGAGGTCGCGATCGGCGTGTTCACCTTCGCCACCACCGTCACCACCAGGCTGCCCGAGGCGGGGATCGTCAGACCCGTCCACGTCGTGCTCTGCCCCGCATTCACACCACCATTGGTCGAGCTCACGTACGTCAGGCCCGCGCTCAGCGTGTCCGTCAGCGCGTAGCCCGTCACCGCCACCGTGCTCGGGTTGGCAAGCGTGATCGTGTACGTCAGCGTTTCACCAGCCTCAGCGATGCCCGCCTGCGTGCCGCTTTCTCCAGCCAGCGCCTTGGTCAAGGTCACCGCCCCGATCGGGTGGCTGGTCGTGCACACGCCGCTGGCCGTGCAGGTCGCACCGGTCACCGCGTTGTTCACCGTGCCGGTCGCACCAGCGTTCACCGTCGCCGTGTAGGTCACCGCGTAGGTGCCCGCCGCCGTGCCCGAGGGCAGCGTGAACGTGCGCACCTGGCCACTGCCGCCGGCCGTGTACACGCCCGCCGAGGTCACCGAGCCGAACGTCAGGTTCGCACCCAGCGTGTCCGTCAGCACCGTCGCCGCCGTCGTCGCCGAACCAGTCACCGTCGCCGTCAGCGTGTAGCTCAGCGTCTGGCCAGCAACCACCGTCGAGCCCGTCGCCGGCGTCGCCGTCTTGGCAACCGTCACCACTGCCGCCGGCAAGATGGGCGTGGTGACTGTGCTCCTGCAACGGGCCGGCACCGGCGATCCGGTCGTGCAGGCCGCGTCACCGCCGCCGCTGACGATGGCGGTGTTGACAACGCCCGGCGCAGGAACCGCGACGGTGGGCGTCACCGGAATGACGAAACTGATGGACGCGCCGACGGCCAGCCCAGCCGGAATGGCGCAGGCCACGACTTGACCAACGGCAGAGCACCCCGCCGGCATCGCACCGAGGGTCAAGCCCGCTGGAATGGGGTCGTTCGCCGTGGAGGGCGCCGTGGTCGCTGCGGTACCATTATTGGTGACCACCAACGTGTAGCCAGCGACCTGACCCACCACAAAATTGGCTGCGCTGGCTGTCTTGACAATGGACAGCACCGGCGCCGTCACAGTGGTGACTTCCGGATCGGACCATTGGCACACGCCGCCGGGACCAGGCACCGCACATGTCATCGTGCTCGGCAACGTGACCGTAGCCGTGTTGGTGACCGACGTCTGCGCGAATGCCAGAGGTCCGGCATGCAGCCCCCCGAGACAAACGAGCCACATACAAGCGCGGCGGAGAAAACTCATATTGATCTTCTTTTTTCGGAAGCTTGCCGCCTCCATGGCCCCGGGCCGCTGTTCAGCGGCGGAAGCGAACTATTACGAACGACTCGAACCTCGATTCGTTACAAAGCAAACTCATCCCTCGTTGGTCATTGTGACAAAAACAGGTCAAAAGACCAATGATTTGCCGCATCGTTATAGGGAAAAGTTCACACAATTTCACACAAGTTCACACAAACAAGGGAAAGACGCGAGACTCGGCCTGCCCCGCCCACGTCAGCCCGGCAATCAGCTCGCTCGCCCTCCGTGCTTGGCGCCCTGCTCAATGGTCAGAATGGGGATTTCGATCCACCCCCCCAAACGTCGCCGAGAGTCAGCGGGTGTTCACATGACAAAAATCGCACCTTCGATGCTTGCGACTTGGAGCTACTTGCTCGTTCGCCCCCGCGCTCTTCTGGCTTCCACTGGACTTGCGCGACAGGCTAAAAATCTCCGAACCCGCCACCAAATCGCCAAACAGTTCGCTCCACATTCTTTTGAAAGACTTGTTCATTGCTACTCCAGTTTTCCTTGAAGAAGGCATCCGGCCGTCGCAATTTGAAGCTGCAGAACAATCCTTGACGTCCAACTACGTCGACGGCCCACACCGATGCACATCGAGAGATTCGCCATCGATTGACATCAGCGAATCTGAAAAAATACCAAGCCAATCAGCACACCTCAGTGGAATCAATATTTAGAGCGGATCGGCACGCGCAGGCAGAGAACTTCAGATCCCTTTCGCACCGCGATCAAAGGTCCCGCCAGCATCAAGAGGGGGACTTGGCCATCCTAGGCTGCAGGCGATTGCGGGTGCGCGCAATAGCAACTCCAGATCTCGTCATATTCGATACCCTCTCGCCCTGACCGGACATATCGACCTCCTCACAAAAACATCAATTTCTAGCAAACTCCATGCCAACATGTTTTTGAGTAAATCAACCCAGCAAGCTATTGATTTTTATAGGAATTTCTAGATCTACGCTGATAATTCAAGGTCCGCGGCCTCTTTTTCAGGCTTGATGTCACGTCCCGATGTAACGTAACGAAGTTGGAATACTCAGCGATTTTTTCCATCTCAGCCTTCATCGCGTGCGCTTCAATTTGGAATGAATTCCACCTCGAACAGCGCTGATTCCTCCAATTAACCACGCCCTTGGGGGATGCGGACAAAAACTTGGACTACCAGGAGATGTAATGGATGCCTCCCTGCCTACGGGCAGCACAACCGCCGCAAGGAGTACCGAGACGAACAGCGCGACCGTTGTGGGCCTGTGGCTTGTCCGCTAGCTCATCAAAGAAGTTGATTCCCACATCCGCTGTTGCAACGAGCAGCGGATCAAGATAACCCTTGGCTATCTCAGCCCCATCGAGTACCGAGAGAGTCTTGGACTTGCGACGTAAAGTCCAATTTCTTGCCCCCCATCCGGCATGCGCTGGCGGCCTTGCTTGATGGCTGCCCGGACAGAAAGCGACGCCCAAAAAAGAACCCGCCGAAGCGGGTTAAATGAGGAGGGTGCTCTCATATGCGTGACAGCACTGATGTTGTAATTCCCCGGGCCGTCCTTTGAGTTGCAAGCGTGCGGACAAACGACAGTGCTTGCGGGGAAAGGTCACACTTTTGAATCCTTTGCTCTTTCTTCTATCGTTCCTTGCGAAGGAAAGAGCTGATGAGCGGGGAGCGTCGACGGGTTCGGCTTAGCAACCTCAAGCTCGAGCGGATCGCATGGCACTGAAATCCGCTGTCCGTCGAAACGCACCCGGATGTGGGGGTAGCGGACCCCTACGATGGTGCCGGGCCGGCCCCCACAGGTGACTCGATCACCTCGGTGGAATGTTCGACCGAACTGGGCCTTGATCTGCTGGAAGCTTTTCGCGGGCTTTGCGTGGGTCATTCGTGGCTCCTTCACGGGCACTGGCACCTAAAACGCGGAGAGCAGGCAAAGAGTACCTCGCGTTCACAATCTTGACGACTACAGGTTTCCGTAGATCGATAGCGTTCGCGTGACCAACGTGGCAACGACGCACCGCCGGCGGGTCGGAGGCAAGAAAAAGCCCGCACGAAGGCGGGCAAAGGTGGCCCGGGAGGGAGGTACACGGGCCACCGAGATCATTCTAGTGGTCGATCTGCTTGATCAGCGCTTTGAGGCAATGTGCAGCATTTACCGCCCTTGGGCGATGAGGCACGCCACGCGCTGCACGGCATCCTCTGCTGACTCGGCCAGTTCGACAGAGCACGCGAGCATCAGGCTCCCCGCAAGGCCGAAATCCTCGACAGCGAGGCCGTCAGGGTCGCGCAGCACGCCCGCCGGATCGGGCTCGACTGCCAGCATCTCGCGCACGCGGTTGAGGTGGTTGCGAGCGGCGCTGGGCAGGCAGTGCCTGCGCCTGTCGGAAAAGGCGATCCAGCTGATGAAGCAGGAATGCCTGATGGTCACAAAACCGAAACGACGCCGGTACGGCTTCTACCAGGGAGAGATCAGCTCGGTGCCAACCAACCTCCTCAACCGCGACTTCGCTCCTGTTGCCCCGAATGAGAAATGGCTCACCGACATCTCGAAGTTCCAGATTGCCGCCAGCAAGGTGTACCCATCAGCCATGATCGACTTCTTCGATGGCTAGGTCGTCAGTGGGTCAATCGGCACGCGCCCAAACGCAGAGCTCCTGGACACCAGGCTGGATGCCGCCATCCTGCCAATTCCCGGCAACAGCGATCGGACTGTTGTGCATTCCGATCGCGGCCCCCACTACCGCAGGCCCAGATGGCTATCGCGCATCGCCGATGCCAAGCTGATTCGCTCCGTGTCGCACAAGGGATGCCCGCCTGACAACCCCGCGTGCGAAGGATTCTTCGGCCGGCTTAGAACGGAGATGTTCTATCCTGGCAACTGGCAGTCAACGAGCGTCGAGCAGTTCACCCAGGCCCTGGACTCGTACATCCGTTAATACAACGAAAAACGGATCAAAATCTCCCTCGGCCCCCTCAATCCGATGGAATATCGCAAAAGCCTGGGTCTCGCGACATAACCAGTCCCAGATTTCCTCCGCCCCCAACCGACAACGCCATGAATACCCGTTGCCCGTCTCGACGGTGATGGTGCGCTGATTGATGCGCACGACGATGCCCACCAGAGACTAGAGGCATTTGTCGTCGAACGAGACCTTCTCGGCGCAGCGGAAGTCACCACGCGAAAGCGGGTTCATCCATTGTGCGGGGCGCATATAGGCCGTCGCAAAAGGGACTAAAGGATTTGGCGCTTCTATTGCCGTGTAGGGCAGCTTCCGCTCACGCCACGTGCCTTCCCTCGTGCAAGGTGACCTGCGCGCCCTTCTTGGCGACGTCCTTGCCATTGCACGCCTGTCCATCACGCCGATTGAGGAAGCGCACCGCCTGGTCGAGATTCATGTGTGTGCGCACCGCGATGATGCGCCTGAGATCGGCCAGCATCCGTTCGATGTTGGCGCTCAGTTGGAACAGCGTGAGAGTCCTGGGACAAGGTGGTTGGCGACAATTGCCTTGGCCGGCGGACAAGATAGTTGATGCCGGCCAGGGCAAGAAGAAGTTCAGCCTCAAACGGAGATGTACAACAGCGCCATCTGCGAATCCGAATCCTTCAACGCACGGCCTATACAGAGAATCCTTTTCGCCGAAAGACTTTAGCGAGGAACATTGCTACCACTGGATTTCCAACTGCCATCATCCTGCTTACAGAACCAAAACTGCCATTTCTCGGAACTCTTGAGTTGGCTTACGCGCGCGTCCAGCAGGCGGCAGGTGCGGGCCGTCTGGGTCTGGGCGGACTGAATAGGGGTGATCTCCACCCGCACAGGGGTGCGGCGAGGCGAGTGATACGTACTGGACCACTGTGTTGTGGTGCCGTCCGCGCTCTTGTTGAGCACATCACCGACAGCCGTTCGAAACGCTGGCAGGTCCTTGGAGGGGATGCGGGTCACGATGGCGCCATTGAGAAACGTCAGCGAGGCTGCCCAGGCAGTGGTCGGCACAGTCCACAGGACAGTTTGAAGAGCGGCCACAGACAGCAGAAGCGAAGCGCGTTTCATACTTTTTGCATCACGTGGAAATGAATGCAAACCAGTGTACAACCTTGTCTCGAGTCCACGAGTTCGAAGCCAATGCTGAGGCAGCGCACTGTGCTGCCAAGCTAGAAGCGCCCATTCACACGTGTGCGCGGAATTGGTTTTTTCAAGACTGCAGCTTGGTTGCAACTGAACACTCGTTGTACGGGAGCGGCAACGAAGTGTAGTCAGACGTCATCTGGCCAACCCGCCCAAAAAGGAAAGCAAATCCGCAGAATCGTCAAACTTCTTTGCGCAGGTCACCTTCAACTGGACCGCAATTGGAAGAACGATGGCTTCATTCGCAATGCGCCACTGACGGCCTGCGCTGATATGCGACTGTCCAGACTCAGGCCTAGTCTTCGCATCAGCGTCGTGGCAATCGCCGCCGCTCACGCGTACTCTTTTCAGTGACCTTTCACATCCCCAATTTAGGTGATCGCTGCAGCAGATGCCAATGATTCAAGTGCAATGATCAAGTGCTAGGATTTGACGCACGAGCCGCACAGCTTACGCGTATCGATGTGAGGAGCGGCCGGAGGAAAATCCATGACGTTGCTTCGAACACCTGCCGACATCGGTTCGGCGGATTTTTCTCGCGCTACGAAAAATAGCGCCCAAGACCTTGCGAAAGGTTGGAACGCCTTTCAGGTCGGCAATCTTGAAGGTTATGACGCCAATGGCAAGCATGTTCGCGGCGCCTTTGACAAGAGTCCGAACTACTACGATGTGCGCGCTGGCGCGGCCGATGCGACCGCGCCAATTCCTTGGAACGCTTTTCCGCGTGCACTCGATCGATGGCACAAGGTCCTCGGCGATCCCACTCCGGCCAAACAGACCCAGGCGGAAACCACCGCCAATGCCATTGGCGAATATCTATTCTGGTGGGAACCCGCAGAAGACGGCAAGCCCGAGCTCAAACAGTGTCCTGCGCATCTCGTGGATCTCTTGAAACCTGAACAAAAGGCTAGTGCAAGGCGTGCACGCCTTGGATCCGGCACCGGCAAGGAGCTGACAATGTGCTATCGCCAACAGGACGAGTATTGCGAATGGCATGCCGACCATGACGATCAGGGCAGACTCGTCCGGCTGAGCTTCACGGCCGAGCCACCGGAATACTGGACGTTCCTCGCCGCGAAAGAGCCTGATCTGGTCCTGCAGCTGTACAAGGAGCTCGTTGGAGAGCAAGTCGAACGCAGCGACCTCTTCTTTCCTGATCCTCCAGTTGCCTACGGCGTCGGAAACGATGGGGTGGCGAAGTGGCTCGCATTCGGGAAGAAGGGAGCATACAACCGCTTCAACAAGTGGAATTCGACTCACGGCGCGGTCCATCTGACCCACCCTGCGAACACTCTCGGCGCCGAAATAGACTTGGCTGCGAACGCGTCGCTGGTGTGGCAGCCGGATATCGATGGCCCCGATCCTGCATACGATGAAGACCCGGCACTGACCCGCATTGCCTGCGCAGGGTACGGCGCGATCAATAGAAGCAGCGATCCGAGCATTGGCGAACAGGTCGGCATTCAAGTCATGGCAGGCAACCGCGTAGCCCTTTCGGATCCGATCGGTCTCTACATCTCGAAGGTCGATCTGTCCACCCTGGAGCGCGAGGCCCAGGGAGTGCGCATTCCGGTGTCCGAAGGGCAAGTACTATCTGTGCGGCGCGGCGATGCCGACGCAAGCCACCCGCGAAAACTCCATCTCAAGCTTGAAGCACCCGCCGGGGCTGATTGGACACTCGGGGACTGCTTCTTGGACAATCGCCGTCTCGAGAGAGGTGGACAGATCGCTCGCAAGATCACCATGGTGATCTATGCTGACGTGCAGAACGGCGGGGCCGACAAGACGGTGCAGGGTTGTGAAAATATCCTCGTCTGCCGGCACGCCGAAAGCCCCGGTTTTTTTGGAACCTTCAACCCTAAAAATGTTCCCTCCTGCGCCAAAGCAACGCCTGAAGACTGGTTGGAAGAGATCCCCCACGAACAAGCGAAGCTGCCAGGCGACGACCCTCATCTCTTGGCTGTAAGGATCAATCTGCCCTTCAGGGTGACTTTGGAAACGGGAGAAGTCGATCCCGCGGATGCCGCACCGGTCGGCGAACAGATCCTCGCGGAGCCAGCGATCTCCAAGAGTCGCGCCACATTGCGATGAGCATCCAGGAGCCGATCCTCGACGCGGACGATATTCAGGGCCACGTTCTGACAGGCTTCGGCAGAGCTTTCGAGCTCCTGTTGGGGCTTCGCGTCAAGCCTGATCAACTCGATAGCGCGAAAGCTGCCTTGCGAACCATCGCGATCGATGTGACTCCTTTGCGGCCTGCGGCGCAGGCGAAGGCAATGCGGCGACTTGCGGCCCTTTCCGGCAACACTCCGGCGGGACCAATGTCCTTGAGCGTCGCGCTCGCATTGTCTGCCAACGGTCTCACCACGTTCGGCGGAGACGCCGGCAAGATCGTGGACCCGATCTTTGAGATGGGGCCGGGACGCAGCGCGGCGGCCCTCGGGGACGACGTCGACGCCAATGGGCTGCCGCAGGGATGGCTATTCGGAGATGTGCAAGAGCGGGAGCCAGAAGTTCTTCTCATCATCGCGTCGGCGCTCAAGGCGGAAGTCGAGGCCGCGGCCGATCGCTACCTCAATTTGCTCGGTGACGCAGCGACCGTAGTGTTGCGCGAGTGCGGGCGCAGGATCGCGCGCGACGCCGAACATTTCGGTTTTGTTGACGGCATCTCCCAGCCAGGCGTTCGCGGCTGGGTGGATAACGACACCTTGCTCACTCCACGAGCGTACCGTCCAGAGGATCCGCAAAGCGCAATGTGGGCCCGACCGGGCCAACGCTTGACTTGGCCGGGCCAGTTCGTCTTCGGCTACCCCGGCCTCAATCCGGACGCGGTGCAGCAGCCTGGAGACGTCGTTGGAAACGACCCGTTTCTGGTCAATGGCTCATTGCTGGTTGTGCGTCGCTTGAGTCAGGACGTACCCTTGTTCTGGAGCGCGATGACGGACCTTGCGCAGCAGATTTCCGCAGCCACCGGATCAACCTGGAGCGCCGCCATGGCAGCCGCCAGGGTGGTCGGGCGCTGGAGGGACGGCACACCCGTATCACTATCGCCTGATCGCGAGAACCCCGACATCTCCGACAATTTCTATCGAAAAAACGGGTTCAAATTCGTGACCCCCGTCGCTTCTGCGACGCTCACCGACGACAAAGGCGACCACCAATTCCCGGGTGCAGTCGCTGATCCCCTGGGGAACTCGTGCCCGTTTTTCAGCCATGTCAGGAAGGTGAATCCGCGCGATCAAAGCCATGATTTCGGCGGGGTAGGCAGCACGCTCAGCAGCCAGATGCTGCGCCGAGGCGTGCCCTTCGGCCCGGACTGGTCCGGCACACCGGATAGCGCCGATCGCGGGTTGATGTTCATGAGCTACCAGACATCCATCCAGCACGGCTTCTTCCGGTTGATGACCGAATGGGTAAAAGATGCAACCCGGCCAGTCGCGGGCGGAATTGACCCCGTGATCGGGCCATCGCCGCCAGGCGGTCGCAAGTTGCGAATGACACTTGATAACAAGCAAGTCACGCTTACTCTCGCTGGCCAGTTCGTCCGCGCCACGGGCGCCGGTTATTTCTTTGCACCAGGTCTGCGCACGCTCCATGCCCTGCTTGCTTGACCTCGGCGAGCCTTTGCGCGCCTGCCGCCTCTGCGTCCCCGCCGGCACTCTGACTCGGACCTGCGGCAGACAGGGCGCAGTGATGCGATCGGCATAGGCCAGATGCTCGCAACTGCGCCGACAGTTTGATTTGAGGAGAACGTAATGTCGAAGAAGGAATCTTCAAAGAAGCACGTGGGTGGAGCAGGAACAAGGCCGGCTGAAAGCGCAGGCGAAGTCCTGATCCGCTCACCAGGGGGCAAGCTGCTCGCAAGGACGTTCGCATTGCCGGCTCCGGAGCTCGCCGCAGTTGCCCTCTATCCCTTCGCTGATAGGCTGCGTCTCATTGATCAAATCTCGATCGCCCTGGACAGCTTTTATGTGCATCTCGAGCGCAAAAAAGCGGTATATGGTTTCGATCCTGTCCGGGCACTGGGGCTGCTGCGGTTACAAGCCCAGGCGTTTTCCGATGCTGAGTTCCACCAGAACCTGGTCGAGATCCTTGCACGAGTTAGGGATCGGCACGTCATGTTCTACGGGCGGGCGCCCTATGGTTTCGCGGCGGCTCTCCCCTTCACCATCGAAACGTGCTGGGATGGTGAAAGCGAGATCTACCTCGTGACCAAGACCGATGCAGCGGTCGTGTTCAAGGCACTTCAGGCCGGCGCGCGCGTCAGTCACTGGAACGGCATCCCCATCGATCGCTATGTCCGCCTGACCGCCAATCTCTTCGACGGTGGAAACGAGGCCGCAGCGCTTGCGCGGAGTCTGGCCTTCCTTACACATCGCCCACTTACGCAGTTCGGGCCGCCGCTGGAAGATTGGGTCGATCTGCGCTTCTCTTTGAATGGCATGGAGTTGGAAGAACGCTTCAGCTGGATCGGATTCGAGGCCGCCGCCACGCCGAGTTATCCTGGGCTGGGGCGCAATCTCACCGGCTTCGGCGGTGACCTTCTGCTGATGGACCTGCAGAATGCACGTCGAGTGTTGACCGCACCACACTCCTTCGATCTCCCCCCGCCCGCCGTGCCTGACACGCCGCCACTTGGTGTCCCCGCCATCCACGGCAGCACCGCGCACGGCGTGATCGACTACGGCACCGTCACGACGAGCGGTGGCATTTTTGCCTATGTGCGCTTCTGGTCGTTTGGCGCAAGCGACGCCGACGCCCTCGTCAATGCCCTGGCTCCTGTGCTTGCGACACTGCCACAGAATGGCTTAATTTTCGACATCCGACACAACACCGGAGGCTACATCGCCGCAGGCGAGCGTGTGCTACAGCTGTTCAGTGCACAGCCGATCGTGCCGGCACGCTTCCAGTTTCGCGTGACCGATCTGACGCGCGCCATGGTAGATGCGAGCGACATGTTCATCAGGTGGCGCCCTTCGTTTGTGGAGGCATACAGAACTGGCGAGGCTTACACCCGTGGCATTCCGATCGAAGGCGAGGATGCCGATTACAACAAGGTCGGCCGCAAGTACGCCGGCCCGGTGATTCTCATAAGCGACGCGCTGGCATTCAGTACTGCTGACATGTTCGCTGCCGGCTTCATCGACAACGAGATCGGAAAAGTCATCTGCACTGACGGCAACATGGCCGCAGCCGGCGGAAACAACTGGGGATGGGATGTCGTGCGTTTATTCAATCCAGATCTTCGCCTTGACCGGAAGCTGAAGAACGACTTCGCTGCTGGCGACTTGTCTGCGCAGGTCGTCAATGCCTTCAATACAGCGGGCGTATCTTTGTCTGGAGCGGCAACGCTGTCGCCTGGTCAGGTCGATGATGGTGATACGGCGTGGGTCATCCACGATGGAACCCTGTCCCATGTTGTGCGCGACCTACCGTGGATGAGCTCCGATCTCAATGTTTATCTTGCACGCGGCTCGTCCGGCCTTGCCGACTTGCCGAACCGCGTCCACCTGAGCCTGACGATGCGCCGCGCGCTGCGTGTGCGGGCGCATGAAGGGCGCGTGCTGGAAGATGTAGGTATCGTGCCGGACATCCTTTACCGGATGACTGTGCGGGATGTGATGGAGCACAACCAGGACCTCTTTGAGCGTGCCGGTCAAGAGTTGGGCGGCGGCGGGGCGAAACAACGCTAAGTCGAAGCGGAGCACCAATCTGAGTTGGAAAGAGAAGTTAGAGCGGTGCAACGATTTCAATGAGCAGCGATACCGAGCCCACAATCCCAACGACGAGGGCCGCACCTGGAGCTTGATCACGCATTTTCGATTTGACGAGGACGTTATCAGCTGAAAACGTGGTACGGCTGACGGAGTTCACACTGGCTGTCGAATCGGCGGGGGCCTTCGGGGTCAAGCACGCGATCAAGAACAACGTCAGGAATCATGCGCCCACACCACAATCTCAAAGTAAGCGGATGGGCGCTCCATCTTGACGGTCATGAGCGGCGGTAGCCTCTGCCGCAGAGTCAGGTGAGCGGTTGCCAGCGATGCGGCAGGAGTTCATCGATGCGGCTGGCCATGTGCGTGGGCAGGCGCTGCAGGACGTCCTTGAGGTAGGCGTGCGGATCGTGGCCGCACAGGCGTGCCGACTGCACCAGGCTCATCACGACGGCGGCGCGCTGACCAGCCAGTTCGCTACCGGCGAACAGCCAGGCGCGGCGTCCCATGGCCCAAGGACGGATTCGATTTTCCAAGTGGTTGTTACCGGGCATGCTTGTCTCCGCGCGCCTCCCGGCGCACGACACTCCAGCAGGCGTATCGTGCACATACCGGGATGGGGGCGACGGAAGCATAGGTGTTTGCGGGCAGGCCGAGATTAGACAATGAGCTGCGAGCTCGGGTTGTTATCTGGCTGCCCCTTCGACTCGCCCGGTTGCGCTGCGAGCGCGAATCCGTAGTTGTCGTGTTGTCCGCGAGCTTCCGCCTTGTCGTTTCACTCACAGGAGGTCGCATATGAGAGTTATCGGCTTGGATGTGCATCGGAACTTTGCGCAGGTGGCGATCGTCGAGAACGGCCAGGTCAATCAGCATGGCCGCTTCGCGATGGATCGATTCGCCGTGCTCAAGTTTGCCGAGACCCTGACCAAAGAAGACGACGTCGTGCTTGAGGCCACTGGCAATACGGCAGCCATTGTTCGGCTGCTTGAGCCATTCGCGCATCGCGTCGTGATCGCCAACCCACTGCAGGTCCGGGCCATCGCTTGGGCCAAGGTCAAGACGGACAAGATTGACGCTGCAACGCTCGCACGCCTGCACGCTGCGCAGTTCCTCCCCGAAGTCTGGATGCCCACCGAGGAGGTCTGCGAGCGACGACGGGTCATCGCGGAGCGGACCCAGCTGGTGTCGCAGATGACGCGGTTGAAGAACAGAATTCACTCGATCCTTCACGCCAACCTGATGCCGCAGGAGACGGGCCGAATCTTCAGCGCGAAGGGGCGGACGATCCTGGAGGCCTTGCCCCTTGCGCTCGACCAGATGCGCATGGCGCTGCGTCACCATGATGAGATCCAGCGACTGACGGCGGAGTTGGCGCTGATTGATCAGGATGTGGCTCGCTATGCACTCGACGATCCGGAAGTTCGACGTCTGATGACGATCGGCGGGGTCAACGTCGTGGTGGCCGCCAGCGTGCTCGCCGCGATCGGGGATATCACGCGGTTCTCGAGTTCCCAGAAGCTGGTCGCCTACCTTGGTCTCAATCCCTCGGTTCACCAGTCGGGTGATCGCCCGGCCTATCACGGGCATATCACTCATCAAGGAAACGGTCATGCGCGAAGCATGCTCGTTGAGGCAGCGTGGGTCATTGGGATGGGGCCTGGTCCGCTCAGCGCATTCTTCCACCGCATCAGTCTCAGGCGAGGACAACCCGTTGCCGCAGTCGCCACCGCACGCAAGTTGACCGTGCTCATCTGGCACATGCTGACGAAAAAGCAGGACTACACTTGGGTTCGACCGGCCCTGTTTCAGTACAAGCTGCGGGCGTTGGAGCTCAGGTCGGGGCGGCCATCACGGCGCGGCGGGAAGGCCCCTGGTCCGGCACGTGACTACAGTATCAAACCCGTGCGGGATGCTGAGCGAGACCGCGTGTGTGAAGCCGAGAAGGCTTATGAAAACTTCGTCGCGTCTTGGAAGGAGAGGCCTCCCGGAAAGGGAAACCCTCCCGCGAAAGGGGAAAGACTCTGAATCCCTTGTCAAAAGCATCCGTGTCCACCGGCACATCGCCGTCGGCGAGGTTGCGCGTCAGCGCAGTCCAGGCATTCAAGCTGTAGCTCAAGGCCTTGGCCGTCGCCCCGCCGTCGGGGACCCTGGCACGCTCGAGTTGCAGCCACACACGCAGTTCCTCCCACAGCGGCATGGTCACCGACTGGCGCATGCGTAGGCGGTCTTCGCCAGCGAGCGCGCCGAACTGGCGCTCGGCACGGTAGATCGCCGCGATGCGACGCAGCGCCTCGGACGCCACTTCGCTGGTGCCCGCCTTGCCCAGTTCGTGGAAGTGGCGTCTCGCATGAGCGAGGCATCCTGCGGCGATGCGATCAGCATGCGCTGCGACGACGTTGTCGTACGCCGAGTATTCGTCGCGCACCAGCGTGCCACTCCAAGGCGCGTGCGCGCCGAAGCCGTCGCTTCCCTGCAGGAAGGCTATGGGGTACTGGGCACCCCGGCCCAGGCAGAACTCGTAGACGACACCCGGTATGGAATCGAAGGCTCCCCTGGCATAGGCCCAGATGTAAGCCCTCTTGGTCTTGCCTCGGCCTGGGTCCAGCATGGCAACAGGTGTCTCGTCGGCATGCAGCACCCTCGACTGCAGTACGAAGCGCTTTTGCGCGTCGTACAAGGGCTCCAGGGCCGCGCCAGCGCGCCCCGAGGTCTGCGCCAGCGTCGAGCGCGGCGTGTGCACCCCAGAGCGCGCGTTGATGGTCTCCAGCCTGTAGTACGGCAGGTGGTCGACGAAGTGGCTCGTCAGCGTGTGCGCGATCAGCCCGGCGGCCATGATGCCGCCGTCGATGATCTGCGGCACGGCCGGCTCCTGCACCAGGCACTGGCAACAGCGGCAGGCCCACTTGCCGTAGATGTGGCGATGAACGAAGAACTCGGCCGGAACGATGTCCAGTTGTTCGCTGATGTCTTCGCCCACGCGCACCATCGGCCGGCCGCAGTCGAGTGACGGGCAGTTCGTATCGGCGGGTTCGTGGTGGTGTTCGACGCGACGCAGATGATCGGGCAGGGGCTGGCGATGCCGCTTGCGCTTGTTGTTGTCGCCATCGAGTGCAGGCGGGGTTGATGCTTGACCCCTGGCTTGCTCCAGTTGCGCCTGCAGGCTGGCCTCGTCCTCGGCCAGCGTCTCCTCGAACAGGCGCTTCTGCTCGGCGTTCATTACCTCGGTCTTCGCGCCGAACTTCCAGGCCTTCAGCCGTGCGAGCTGGAAGGTGATCTTCTCGATCTTGGTGTCCTTGAACTTGATCTCGCTGTCCTGTTGGCGCAGGCGCTGAAGCATCTGCTGCGCGAGCGCGGCGATGGCCTCAGGGGCCAAGCCCTGGAGGTCTTCGTCCTTGAGATCATGCAGTGGTTGCATGCGCGAATCATGCAGACGGCGGCGACTCACCGCCACTGGGAGATGCGCCGTCAACGCGCCGTCTTGGCGAGTTCGACTGCTAGAGCCGCGTGATCGCGCTCATCTGCGGCAGCCGCTGCCAGGGCAAGCCAATCACCAGCGCATCGAACTGCGCTTGCGTCAGAGCGATCGGCTTGGCTGTGTCGATCTCGCGTGGCCAGGCGAAGCGCCCGGCGTTCAGCCGTCGCGCGGCGCACCACACGCCGAACCCGTCATGCACGAGCATCTTGATACGTGTGGCCCGCGCATTGGCAAACATGTAGCCATGGTGGGCGTTCGCGCTCCCTAGCGCATGCACTACGTGCGCGAGCAGACGCTCGGCGCCACAACGCATGTCCACCGGCTTCGTGCACAGCCACAGTGCGTCGATACGAATCAACGCAGCACCTCGCGAAGCCAGGCCGCGCAGTCAGCAGCGGCCGCTATGGGCCACGTCACGCTTACGCCGAGAGCCCCACGCTTGAACTCCAGACGGATCCCCTCGGGAGCGACCGCCGGCGCCGGTGCTGTCGGCGGCGGCGAAGGCATCGACAGCGCAACAAACTCCGGCGGTGACTCTTGCAGCGATGTTCCGATGGTCCTGGAAACGCCCGCACCGCTGCGACCGCGGCGCCAGTCGTGAACGAGGTTGTCGTTCAGACCGAAGGCTCGAGCTACCGCCGCGACAGTGGCGCCGGGCTCGGTGCACGCGGCCACAACCTGTGCCTTGAACTCAGCGCTGTGTCTGCGCCGCGACTTGGGGTTCACGTCCATAACCGTCCAGTTAGAAGTTAACTGGACAGCATCGTTTAGCCATCGGCTCTACTCAAGGTGGGGCGGCCAGCCGCTTACATCTCAAACGCGACGATGTTGTCGCGCATGACTTTTTTGCTCGCAACGCTTCGGAAAAAGCGAAGTGATTGCAATAGGATATTTCCGTGCCTAAGAGTTCTTACCCGCTGCACCAGACGGCCGAAAATCGCCCTGCCAGCACACAGGTGCTGGCGCCGATGGCGCTGACCACATCGAGCCTGCCCGCAATGGATGGACCTTCCAGGACTCCAACCCCGGAAGAAGCCGCGGCCTTCCTGAAACTGATCAACAACTTCGACCGCGCGCTGATCGCGCTCATTCACGCGACTCAATTCGACTCCGCGCGCTGATCACGTTGCTGCGCTTTTTCAGGCCAACTCGGCGAGCGGGGCCAGCAGGGTGCCACGGCACTTCACGGAACCGCAACGGCAGCGATAGTCGTCTGGATCAGCATCCGCATCTACGTTCAGCGCGTAGTCGATGAAAAGCTCTTCGCCGGCGCGTATGTGCCGGACCGCTTCGATACGCAACACGAGCTGACTCCCTTCGCCGTACACCTCGAGTGCCTCACAGTTCGGCTCACAGGCATGGTTCAAGTGCCGCGTCGCATTGCCGCCTTCGGCGCCGTCGATGGTAGTTCCGTCAGATAGACCAAAGAGGTACGTCAGCCGGTTGTCCCAATCCTTGCCATGGACCTCGTCGGCGCTGTAACGTCGGCCTGTGTAGATTCCGATGAGCGAGCCTTGCGCCAAATCGCACAACGCGAAGATGCCTGCTCCATGCACGTCACTATGGCGAACTTCGATATGCGGATGGCTTGAAATAGCGTGCTCGGTCATAGATTTTCTATTCTTCATGGGAAGCATCTTCAACAGATACTTGGACGCTTCGACGTGACATTAACCGCCCGCAGGAATAGCAAGGAGCCGCTCGCCTGAAGTGCGCCAAAGGTACCTCTGATGAAGTGGACGAACGGAAAAATGAAGATGACGGCCAAGGTATCGCTGTTGCGCTCGGGATTGCCGGTTCGCGGGTTGTAAATGGCAAGAGAGATCAGCCGCGCGCCCGCGGCAAGATGCCTCGGATCAAGCGGAACAGCTCAGCTTGGTATTGGGCGTCGTGCAGCGCCTGATGGTCGCCCCTGGACTTGGGGTGTAGTCGAGCAGCCATCCGGCTCGAGCGGGTGTCTGCCCAAGTTGAGCCCGTCGCCCCCATGTAGAGCGCTTTGATGTCCAGTGCGGTAAAGCCGAAGGGATTCGACTGCAGGTAACGATGGAAGTAGTAGTTGACGAATGACCAGTCGAAAGGCGCGTTGAGCCCGACGAACACGGGCGTGCTGTCGTCGCCGGCGACCTCGGCCACCCAGTCCTCAAACTGCTTCATTGCGACCTCGGGAGCCAGTCCCTCGGCGGCAAGTGTCTCCAGAGAGAGCCCGGTCACCCCCATGGCCTTCGGGTCGGCGCTGGGCGAGATCGGCTTCAGCTCGCACGAAAACACCTGCTCGGGGTTGTCGACGTTGCACGCGCCGATGGTGAGCATGCTGTACTCGCCGGGGATTGGGCCTGACGTCTCGACGTCCACCGATAAGAAGATTTCGCGCTTCTGGCTCATGGAATCAGCGGGTCTGGGGCGACGAGTGGAGGACGGTTCTTGATAGCGTTCCAGTGCTGACGAAACTCCTGCCGGCGCTCTTGCGCGGTGCCAGTCGTCTTCCAGCGATGACCCGACAGCGAGTAAATGTCGAACGGGGATTCCGTCCCGTCCTTGGACAGCAGCATGGTCGGCAAGCCTCGTCCCAACGCATAGCCCAGCTCGATGAAGCAGTTCGGTCGCACGCCCGTGATATCAGCAAGGACCACTCTGCTGCGGTGTAGCTTCTTGAAGATCTCCTCATCAATGCGAGCATGCTCGTAGGGTTGGTTCCCGTCAATCACAGTGAGCTTGTAGCCCAGTTCTCCTTCGATGACAGGCTGAACCACGACGTCGAAAAAGTTCTGAACGTCGTTGTAGTCCGGGTGCGCGGGATTCAGCAGCCGGACCACGAACGCCTTCGGAGGCACCAGGTCCTCGAGGAGGCCGAGCACGTCGCGTACGCCATCGCTCGCCGTCTTGCCCGCATACATCTCGATGCGGTTGAGCCAACTCTGCGGCGTGGCCGCACCCTCGGTCTGGAACAGGCGCTGCGCGTTGCTGCCGGACATTGCGAAGTCGAAGAGGCGCGACGACCCCGTGGTCGCCGGCCCGAGGCCGAAGTTCAGCGGAATCACCGGCTTGCCGGCGTCGTGATACAAGTTGGCGAGGAACAGAACGCCCTCTCCGCCGCCGACGGCAATCAGGATGTCGCCGTGCTGCGCCTGGGCCTCCATACGCTTGCTGGCCATGTTCCAGTGCGCAGCGCTCTCGATCTGCACCAGCGGCGACACCCGCATGGCATTCCACACCGAACGGTACTCGGCCGGGATCTGGGCTTCGTTCTTGTGGTGCTTGACTGCGATGACCAGCGGTCCCGGCGCGTCGGCCGGCCGACGCGCCAGGTTGCTATGGATGGTGTCCCACACCAGCCAGTCGAAACAGATGGGTTGGCCGTCAGCGCGGTTCTTCTCAGCGTCTACGGGGATGACGAAAGTGGCGCCCTTGGAAAGCAGGTCCAGCACCAGCGCCTTCACGAATTCGCGAGCCCGAGTCACCTCGGCCGCCGTCGCCACGTTGGCGTCCTCGACGATGCTGCCGGTGATGTGAATGCGGCGACCAAACAACGCAGAGCGCGGCATCACTTGTCCTCCATGACCGGCGACGGCCGCATCGCACTTGCGACACCGATCAAGTCCTGGTGTGTCAACGCCCGATCGGGGAAGGCCTGGGCCAGCGCAGCCGGGTACAAACGGGTACGGATATCGGAGAACGTCCAGCCCGGAAGCTTGTTGCGTGGGCCGGTGGCGGCGACCAGCTCCTTGATCTCTCGGTCGGTGAGACCGACACCCTCCAGATCCATGGCCAGCAGGGCCTGACGCTCGCCGTCGTCGGGGCGCGTGAACTCCTCGACGATGGCGGCGCGACGCTGGAGCGCAGGGTCAAGCACAGACAAGCGGTTGGTGCACAGGAAGACCACGATACGACCGCCGAACCGGCGCAGGTCGTCGACGCCCTGGATCAGGGTGTTCACGGCCACCTTGTCCTCGTGATGGCTGTGTTCCTGGTTGCGCGAGGCGGCCAGCGAGTCGCCTTCGTCGATGATCAGGAACGCACGGCGCGCCTTGCCAGCGGCCTGAACGACTTCGTGGAAAGCCTGGGTTAGTAGGGTTCCCATCTCGCCCACCTTACCGCTACCGCGGACCCGGTTGCTCAGCTTGAAGAGAAGTGCATCCTCAGTGCGCGATTCCTTGGCCAGTCGGTTGGCGATGCATTCAGCGGTGGCCGTCTTGCCGGTACCTACGTCGCCATGGAAGATCACCAGCGGGTACTGCTCGGCGACCAGGTCGCACAGAAGCAGCTTTTTCTGATGCTGGGCCTTGCTCCAAGCGCCCAGTTCGCCGAGGTTGAGCAGCAGCCGCAGCTGGTCGTGGATCCTGCGATACCACCCGTCGAAGCCGAGCAGCGTCTTTTCGCGCGCGGCAAGCGAGGTATCGGGCAGCGGCAGTTTGCCGTCAAAGATGCTGGGCTGGGTCATAGGCTGAAGTCCTTGCGCTGCATGCCGTAGCCATTGCTAGCATAGTCACGGCTGGTGTTGGCAACGAGGGTTGAGTGGCTGAGATCCGCCGTCGACGGCACCCAGTTGATCTTGAGCTTTGGAGACATCTTTTCCCTGGCAGCATCGTCGTAGTCGCTGGTGTACGACAACACGATGCGCAATTCGGGACTGGGCACCTGCGGCCACATCACGCCTCCAGGGCGGCTCATCTTCAGATCACCCGACACCACGTTCACCTCGAAGCAAGTCGCCTTCTGCTCCACGCCGAAGCTCAGCAGAGTCAGATCAACCTTCTTCAAGTAGCCGTTCTTGGCCAAAACCTCAATATCGTGCCCCCAGTTGCGGGCCTTTTCTTCTGTGATCGCGCGCGTGCTGGCGGCAATCATGACAAGGTCGGCTGTTACCCGACGCATGACAACTTCGATGTCGGCGACCGAGTAGGTCTCCGTCGCGGCATACGTGTAACTCATTCTTCCTCCTCGACCTTGAAGCGCGGGCCGAACAGCTCTTTCCAGATTTCGATGTCGTCTTCCGTGGACGCGAAGTTCGCCGTCTCCCAAGCCTCCAGCGCGGCGGCGACGATTTCCTTACGCTCGTCCTCGGAAATCCGGCTGGCGACGTTGTTGCTGTTGCACACCGGGTCCAGGATCACGACCGGATCGGTGAAGCTCGGGAACACCAGACCGTTCTCGGGGAAGGTGATGACCTCCTTCAGACCGGACTGCGCGATGTAGAGAAGGAAGTCCCGAAAGCGCTTCTCGATGGAGCCGTCCTTGCCGTTCTTCGCGAGCACGTGCGCCATGATCAGCTCAATGGCGAACGACTTGAGCGGCTTCAGTTCGACCCGGTTGCGCCACTTCTTAGCCAGGCGCACAAGGGTGCGGAAGTCGGGGTCCTTGTCCTTGCGATCGCGCACGAACTTGATCTGGCAGGGCGCGCAGGTCTGCACCTTGGTGCCATCATGGATGTCGAACTGCCAGCCGTATCCGGGGCGGCCGGGATCCTCGATGACCGGAACGATGTCCACGCTCAGCCCGGTCCCGACGAAGGTGACCGTCGCTGCCTTGCGCTGGATCTCGAAGTCCTCGACTGTCTTGGTGGGGTACAGCTTGATCAGCGCGTCGTACATGAGCTGGGTCAGGCTGGCCAGGCTTTCCTTGTCGACGCTGCGCCCCGAAACGTAGAAGACGACGTCAACGTCAACGGGGTCCTCGGATGTCTTGCGCAAGATCGTGTACTTGGCGAACGAGCCCGCCTTCACCACCTTGGTGATCTTGATATCGCTTTGCTCATGCACGCGCTTGGTCAGCGCGCTGATCAGCCGATCGACCTGTTCGTGATATTCCTTGCGCTTGTCCTCGGGAAGGCGCAGCACGGTGCTGTCGTAATAGCGAATCTCGGTGTTGTTCAGTGACAAGTTCTCCTCCGATTGCCGAGCGCGGCAAAGGGCTGCACTTGGCGCTTTCGTTGTAAAGCGGTACGCAGCTACGCGTCCCGGTACCGCAGCCTGCGGCGATCCAATCTGGCGGCAATCCGCTTCGACCATCGATTCGCAGCAGGGCTGCTTCCAGCGCGTTAGGTGGGTGGGGTCGAAGAGGTTTCAAGACGCGTCTTTTGCGGCATCTCGGTAAATTGTGGAACCTGCTGCAGGCTTGAGCTTGACGCATCGAAAGAGGTATATCGGGAGCCCCGTGACGGGATGGTGAGCGATGCGTGTCGGCGCGCCGCGCCGCGCCGCCGGGCTTCCAGGCCGCACCCCATGCCGACCTTGCCGTCACCGTCAGCTTGCACGCTGCGCCGCGCGACGAGCGGTCGCCTGCACGGCCGTCAAGGTGGCGCGGCCGGCGGCTTGCCATTTACCTGACGCCATCGTGGCCCATTCACTTGGCCCACTCCAGCAGCGTTCGCAGCCCGCGGGCGATCCTCGGCGCAATCGACTCAAATTCCGCGGACTGCAACGAATATTCCCCTCGCTGCTCCTGCACCAGCCCCACCGCGCCCAAGACATTGCGAGAACTTGTTCGGCCTATTCATGGGTTCGCCTTCCCAATGAGTTAAAAATCTCCTCACGGCCGATGCGATTCGGCAAGTTTAAACTTGAGTCATTTAAATTAGGAAAATCTGTCCATGGACGCAAGCGAGGTGAAGCGAGTATTTATTTTTGGGCTGAAATCTTATTTTCAAGAGCTTCTACAGGAGGTCGATTCGATCAATCCAAAATCAAAATCTCGTGGACAGGTTGAGCAGTTATACGCAACACTTTTGTCAGCCGCCAATGAGTGCACTCCCACGGTCGTAAACGGAAACAGAGCAGAGCTTTCAAGGCTCCCCGTGACACCAGGCACTGACTTCTACTTCCGCATGTGCCCGCTCGTGCATCAGGGGCCGTCGGAACTCATTGGAATCTTGGCTCAGGATGTATCTCAGTTGCCTGAAAGTTGCCGCGCATCTATCGATGCCGCGCTGCATAGTGCCCCCGAGCCACTTTTACCCGTTCGCCTTTTGACTTTCGTCTTGACTAAGGGAGACGGCGTCGCCTTTCAAACGAGCATGCTCCTTGCCACAAAAAACAAGGACGGCTCTTGTGTTCCCGTTCCACACAGTTTCCAGTGGAGGGTCAGCGGCAAGATTGTCGGAGGGGAAGACCTCGCTGAAACGGCAGAACAGGAGGCAGATCGATTGTCCTTTCTCTTGGATTTGGTATTGCGTGAAGATCCCGCAAGGCCGTCCGGTGCGTCACCACAATCTACAGACAAGCAGAAGGATAAGCGTTACTTGATGGACCCAGCCCTTCAAGAGATGGCAATACGTGAAATGCAAAAAGAACTCCCAGAAATCGACCTCTTCTCGAGGGGGTTTCTATTTGACAAGAAGCACGCCTTATTCCGAAACAAAGTACTGCTTTTTGGATCTCCCTTTGGCACCAGAAGTCGCTTGTCATTCTTGCTGCGCGATGCAATTCCAGAGGAGCGCCGAAAAGAAATATTTCCCGGCAACTATGATTTAGGCAACTTTCGGCTGCTGCCACCGGAATTTTGCACAATCGACCACTCCGACGTCCCACAGAATATTAGCTTAATAGGTGAGATTTCAAGAGAATTGGAAAATTCAGGCCAAACGGGCGCTAGCGAATTTCTTGAGGCGAGCTACCTCAAGAAAATTAAGAAAGACCTTGCGACATTAACCGGTCGCAGCATGGAGCAGCACTATCGAAAAAATAAATCGACCGCACTGAAGGTTCTGAAGCTTCTATACCGACTAGGCCGAGATCGATGGTCCGCAGATTTCCAGTCGATAGATTCCGGCCCGGGAAAATTTCAACTGTTCGATCTACTCAAATGGCCGGAGGGTGACGGACGAAATCGGTACTCGTTATCGCTGCGGGACGCGTTTCCCTATCAAAGTCCCTCTCCGAACTCCCAGTCCAAGTCAAGTGAAGAAGTATCAGCACTCTTCTCGGATCTCAAAAGCTACCTCAGCGTCGAGCTAGATGACGAGACCTACGAGGCGATTTCCAACCTACCAGAAGCACTGCATTGGCACCTCAACAACATCGAGCGAAACATCGAAAAACTCCTTCCCGACACTGGCCGAACCGAATACTGGGACGCGGTAAAAACCTATAGCTATCTCGCCGATCGGATAGATTTGGAGTTGGTGAAGTTCGATGTTCCCGCGGCAAACATCGCTCTAGATGAAGAACTCTTCCTGTACCTTCATACGCTTGAGTTTGCCCATTTCGTAGAGGCATATCCGCATCTGCTTGACAAGGCAGATCGGCAATGCGAGCTGGTCCCCATCGGCCCGGCGATTGACGAATTCGCAAAGGCGCTCACCGGGAATGATGCGCTAGGAATGTTTGACCCAATTGTCACCGACGAAGATTTTCCTCTTTTTTCCAAGTCCCAAGAAGAAATGCTTTGCCGCGCGGTCGGTTCAGCATTGCGTGAAGAATTCACGAAATCTTCCTTGAAGAAAGCGACACTACCTGCACTGCATTTAATGCAGACCTATCTCCTTTTCCGGAAACCGGCATTCGAACATAAGAATTTTTTCACCGTCAGTCTTCTCGAAATGATTGCTGCCCTTTGCTGCGTACGTCAAGAGCAGGCAAGAAGCGAAGGCGAGCGGACGAAACACCGGCCGTACTGGAAAGGCCAGCAAACACAGGGCGGCAGCATCCTGAGTTCGCTCAAGACATCCCCTTGGGACAACCATCCCGCAAAGTCCTCTGACGCCATTCCAGAGGAACATAGGCTGATTTGGACAAGCCGTTTCGAATGGTTCCTGGATGCGCTGCAAGGGCACACGGAACTCACGGTTCAGCGCTTCCGGTTTCGAAGCGCGTTGGCTCGCAAAGCGAAAGTGATCGCCAAGACGAACAACCGGGAGGGGATGCTCATTGCGATGGAAGGGCTCGGCAAGCTCACGTTTGAGTTGGGCATGCACTTCCTCCTTGGGGAGGAGGAGCCTCATCCCGTTCAGTAGTGGCGATTCGTTTAAGAAACTGCCCTTTTTGAAAATCCAGCGAGCCGCGAAGCTTCCCCCACTCCCGCCGGAATGGTCCGACGGGGTTCTAGGAGAAGCAAGTGAGCACTATCAAACCGTCCCACATGTCCGGCGCGCAGATCGATACGTGGCTGGGCATTGGCAAATCCACCCGCTATAGCTGGCAGGACCCAAAGTCGCCCTATCACGATCCGACTTGGCCGCTGGCGATCAAACTCGGCACGCGAAGAGCCACCTATGTCCTCAGCGAGGTCGAAGCCTGGCTGGCTGAACGCCCTCGCTCACGTCTCGTGGAAGGCCGGGGCGAGTGATGATCATCAAGTCCACGCTCCCACCCTTGCACGCCTCATCGCGTGTTGTGCGCAACGTCATCGCCGAGCAGGCCGCAACGGCGGCCGCGGAAATCTTCCTAGCTGGATTCCTAGATGGCTACATTTCCCAAGCCGTTGGCCCTTGCCTACTCGTCAAGACACCTTATGGCGAGTTGATCCCCGCCCTCGCCTACGTCACGGTCTTCGGCCCGGCTGGTGCCGGCAAGACCCCGATGGGCAAACTCTTTCGGAAACACTTCGACCAATGGCGTGAGGCCTACACCGACGGCACCATCGTGGCATGGCATGAGTACGAGGCAAACAAGGAGGCCTGGAAAGCGCAAAAGGCAGGCATTCTCAAGTCCATAAAGAAGAACGCCTCCCTCGGGCATCCCGCAGATGCCAGCTTGCAGCAGCGCCTGTTGGAGTTGGAAAAGAGCATTCCGAAAATGCCGCCATCTCCGCCTCACCGTTTCGAAAACACCACTTTTGCTCCCTGGATCGAGCAAGCCGCGAAGCATCCCGCGACCCTCTTCTACGCCGACGAAGGGGGCCCGATGTTGGCGGAAATGGAGAAGGACCTGATTGGGGCTTTGTGCAGTTCCTGGAGTGACATGCCGCCTAGCCACGCACGCAGCCATATGGGCGTGCAGGTTGTGCGCGCCATGCCCACCTTCATCCTGTCTATCCAGCGCAGCGTCCTCATGAGTTTTCTGTCCACATCAAAAGGAAAGTTCTACGTGGACAGTGGAAAGGCAAGCCGATCTTTGTACTACGGGGTCCACGAATCGGATTTCGCGCAGCAATCCTTCAGCCCTTCCGACACACGTGGCACTTCGGCGCTGCAGATCGTGCTCGATCGGGCGGAATACTTCTTCGACCTTCAAGACCGGTTGAACCAAAGCGGGTGGAAGGACCGAAAAGTCCAGGAGTTGTCGCAATCCGCCAAAAGGGAATTTCAGGACATCGAAAGGTACCTGCACGGTATCCGCCGAGGTGCGGCCAGCCCGGGCGAGTTAGCGGTCATCGACAAAGCTTCACAGAACATCCTGCGGCACGCGGCGCGGCATCATGAATTTGCCGGTATCGATGGGCCCATCGAGGCTTGCGAAATTGCTGATTCCGCAGAATGGGTCCTGTGGAGCTTGGACAACTATGTCGCCTTGACGGAGCACGGGCAAACCAGCGGGCGTAACGCCGAGAAAGATGCCGAAACCTTGTGGGATTTGATGCTGCATGGCTTGCGTGTGCGCGACTGCAAGGTCCCGAAGCGCCGATTGAGTGAGGAGGCCTTCAACATCGGTCTGGTGCGCTCCGCGCATTTCAACGAGGCCCTCGGTTTACTTTGCCAGCAAGGCGATGCAACCCTGAAGGATGGATACGTCTACTGGGACAGGCCGGATCGCTTGGGGCACCTCCTTTGTAAAGTTGGTAGCTACTAATCTCTGCTCACCTTTACGGCCTGAATGATTACGTACATTCACCAAAATTAAGATCCGTAGAAAGCAAGGAATTTCTTCGATCACTGATCGGAGAATCACCTTGCTTTTTCTCTTTGCGGACTTCTGGTTCTAACAAGGTTAATAGAAGCAACCAACACCAGGCCGCCAAGTCAACAAGCAAGAGGGGGAAATATAAGCCCTTCAAACACCCATTCACGAGTAAGGTGCGAAGGCAATTCCAAAGTGAATAGATCCATGAGCGACCGGGACTACCTTCAAGAAAATCGCAAAATGACAAACCTCTCTTCCGATGAGCTCATGCTGGGGGAAACGAAAGCAGGACGTTGCAAAAAATTTATCGGAGAAACATTAAACGTACAAAACTCCATATATGGGAACAACGGCGAACGCTACCGCATCCCCGTCAACGCAGCGCACCTCAGTGCGTTGGAGTCTTTCAGCAAGCGATTATTCGAAACAGACGATCTTCCCTATGAGATATACAAACGAAGAAATATCGAATTCGCTAATACCTTGAGGATGGCTCATGACATAAAAATGCTGCCCACCTACGCCCGAATATATAGCCCATCACTTTCGTTTCCACCAGACTTTGATCTGTTCTTCAAAACCTACCAACAGCACCCAATCAGACACTATTCACATGTTGATTGGGAAGCAGAAGAATTTGAATATCGAAATCTAAGCCCCCTCAATGAAGTAGGATCTGAGCACGCAAAAATTGCGAACAACTTTGTGCTGACGCTACGCGAAGCGGCCAAGAAGGAGCGACTCAAAAGCCGCATGAGCGATTGGTTAAGCGGGCCCAGGCGAAACAGGAACTACTTGAGGGATTTCATGATTGAGATGCTCGAGGAGCACAGTCGAATCATGGTTGTTGACGTAGTTTTTCTGTACAGAAAAGCTGCGTGCAAGAACAAGAGTGAGGCCTTTGAGCGCGGCCGCGAGCAGCAGCAACGTGCAGAGCGTGAATACCAGGCATACATGCAGGGTGCTGATTTCCATGAGACTCCTAGTCGTTGGGTGAGTCTTGCAGATGTGAAAGAAGACTTGCACCACTTCTTCAACAACATGCGAAACAAGCGAAGCCTCTTCAGCAAGGAAAAGTTCATCGACTATTTTGGCCGCATCGAGTACTCACGGGAGGCCGGCTACCATGTTCACGTTTGCTTTTTTTACAAAGGATCAAAAGCACAGCATGACATCTTCTACTCGCATGAGATCGGAAAATATTGGGAAAAGATTACGGCGGGGCGAGGCTACTACTTCAGTTGCAACGCGAAAGCTGCCGCAGGTGGCTACAAGAACGTTGGCATCGGCATTGTTGAACATGACGATTTCGACAAGATCAAGCACTTGTGGACGGCAGTGGACTATTTCGTCAAGGCTTCGCAGATCGTGCGCGTGAAGCAGACGGGCAAGGAACAGATGGTGCTGCACGGAAAGCGTCAAAAGCGCCAAGGGGAGAAGCCGGGCCGACCACGCGGCGCGGGTCTCTCAGGCTCCGAGTACCAGGCCAAACTGAGAGAAATCTTCGTCTAGAAAAAAAATTGATAGGCGCCTGCATGCACAGAACTATCCTTCAAGGGGATTGAGGCCGAGGCGGATAGTTCTGTACATCACCGCGAGCAGGTGAAATTTGGAAATTCCCCGGTTTGCGCTCGCTTTCAAGTGCCCCCAAAGCAGACCACGCCGCAGGCTCCTTAGATCATCACAAAGCTCACCACGAGGCCATGCCTTCCTCTTTGTGAAAATTTCTGAGAATTCCCTCGGCACCGTTTCTGTGCGCACTTGACCGGCCATTGCCCCCCTGCAAAGCAAGTATTTCAAAATAATAGGTTAAGATAAATTTCTCAAGAAAAGGATCTAAGCATGGCAAATGATATGGACATCACTAAACTGAGTTACGCTGAACTGCAAAAGTTGATTCAAGCGGCAGAAGCAGCGCGTGACGCCAAGCGCAGTGAAGAACTGAAGATAATCGTTGATGCTTGTGCGAAGAAGCTCCAAGCTGCGGGTTTCAGCATCAAAGAGGGCTTAGAGGAGCTTGCTAACTACGACACATCCACGCGTAAGCGGGCTGCGCGCGGCAGCCTTGTGAAAGTCGAAAAACCTTATCAAGACGGCGTCGTGTACCGTGGCCCGAATGGCGAAGAATGGACAGGGGGAAGCAAGGGACGGCAACCTGCGTGGCTGCGCGAATTGATGGCAGATGTAGAGGGCGATGCGCTGGCAAATAGGTTTTCTGGGATCGCAGTTCGATGACTAAAGAATAACAGCACCGGGGCTCCTGTGGGGCCCTGCATATTCATGGCCAACATGATTTCCCCCCTCACGGAGAGTTGCGCCTTCAACCTAGGCAAGCAACCAGCTTAGTAAACGCCTGACTGCTGTTTGATGTTCTGAAATAACAACATGGCAACTTCCAATCACCCCAAAGTCTTTATTTCCTACAGCTGGTCCAACGCCGACCATGAAAGATGGGTTCTTGAAATAGCGGAATCGCTGGTTCAAGCAGGCGTGAAGGTACTTTTTGACAAATGGGATCTGAGAGAGGGGCAAGACACGAACCATTTCATGGAAAAGATGGTTAATGATGCCACAGTGTCGAAGGTCGTGATTTTGGCCGACAGGTTATATGTTGAAAAAGCAAACGATCGAAGCGGAGGGGTTGGCACAGAAACTCAGATCATTTCTGCTGAAATTTACGCCAAACAGGATCAAACCCGCTTTGTACTGGTGGTTTGCGAAAGAGATGAAAACGGCAAGCCATTTCTTCCAACGTATTACAAGTCCAGAATTTACATTGATCTGAGTTCAGAGTCAGTCTATGCCTCAGAGCATGAAAAACTCATCCGTTGGATCTATGACAAGCCGTTGTACGTTCGCCCTGAGATAGGAGTTCGTCCGGGCTATCTGGATGAAGGTGAGCACCTTAATTTAGGAACGGGCATCCACGCGCGGCGCGCTCTGGACGCGATCATGAATGGGAAGCCGACCGCTCAGGGAGCTTTTAAGGATTACGCAAATGTCTTTCAGACGAATCTAGAGAGATTTAGAATCGCTCGCAAGAAAGACATGGTTTTCGATGAAGTCTTCAAGAAAAGTATCGACGATTTTCTACCCTTCAAGAACGAAGCCTTGTCGATTTTTTCGGCAATCGCCGCCTACTCTCAGAATTTACAATACGCTGACGATATACATTTTTTCTTGGAAATTGTTTACAAATACACTCAACGCCCTGGGCACATCAGCCAGCATTACGAAAGCGACTTCGACAACTTCAGATTCATCGTACACGAATTATTTTTGAGCATCTTCGCGATCTTCATCAAAAGCGGAAGGTTTGACTTAGCGGGAGAGTTGGTCAATCGACCATATTACCTGCCCAACTCCGCCCATTTTCAAAAAGAGCCGATGATGGATTTTTCGGCTTTCCTGGAGAATATTCGGTCTTTCGATGAAAGAAAGCGGCGACTTGAATCCGACAGAATCTCATTGCACGCAGACGAACTGGTAGCGCGAGTTGCAGCTTCGAACTTGAGCCCCGATGACATTTATCAAGCCGATATTGTTCTTTTCTTGCGAGCCCAAATCAAGGGTGGATTTTGGTATCCCGAGACTTGCATCTATGTCGGACGAAGAATGCGTCCGCTTGAAATTTTCGCACGCTCCATTTCACGAGCATATTTTGAAAAAATAAGACACCTACTTGGTGTAGCAGACTTGGCTGAACTGAAAGCCAAAATTGGCTCTCTCGCCAACAGTCACTCCAAGCTGGGGGCAGGTTTCCATACGGTAGACATCGCAGCCGTGACCGGCACAAGCCTTTTGGGAAGCCAGTCTTGAAAATCGCCTCCGGTGCGCCCGCCTGGGTTCCGGCAGTGGACTTGGTGATACCGTGTGCCCTGCTTATCGAGGCGGCGGCACCAAATACCTTGGCGCTCAATACAGTCGGAATTTCGAGCTGCTTGAGCGACTCGACGGCGCCACCAAGCCGTTTCGACCTTTCAGGCTTCGTTTGACCACCGTTTCAAGTATCGCCCGAAGAACGACCACGTTGTGATCCGACCGTACACAGGAAAAAAATCATCACCCCCAAACGGGGGTGATGATTTCCGCGCCGACGGCTTATGGTAATGGGCGGGAAACACCCATCACGACGTAGTCTGTCTCGCCGTTCAGCACAGGTGTTGAGGTCCCTTGCTTGGTGCTGACGATCAGATAGACATACGTGGTGACTTCGCCGACGGCGTACTTGTAGACCTTGCCACGAATCACCGCGCCGTTTTCCGCATCAACACGACCATTGCTGGTCAGCGCCTGAGCAAAATTCAAGTCGGGCTCATTGCTGTTTCCCGATGCGGTTTCAGTGAAGATGAACGCGCCATCTGCACGGATTTCCGAAGTGCCATAGGAAGCACAGTCTTCGTATTCCAAAAACTTCTTGTCGAACAGCTCAGTAGCATCGGTGACCTCTGTCAGTTCCGAGGACACGTACACATATTGACTGGCCATCTTGGGATTCATGCCCCCCTTGTTGGCCGTGCACAGTTGGCCAATCCGATTGCCCAGGAGCGACACATACCCGTTAAACGGACTGCCGGCACTCAGCGCACTCAGATTGCCCTCGGCATCGATACTGGCCTTCGCCGTGTAGCTACCTCGGTTCAGGTCGGGAATCGAAATGCCGAAGGTGTCATCCAGATTTTTGGAAGTGCCCATCTTGATCGCGGTCAAGTTCGGCGTGGTGTACGCCGTCAACGAGAACGCCTCTTTCGTCAGCGCCGTGCCGGATGCGGCCGCCTTGCCTGCATCAGCTTGCGTGACCCCCGCGGTCGTCAGAGCAACGCCATAGACCTCGAGAAGGCCGTCGACTGCATCACCCTTAGTGGCATTGAAGCCGGTGGTGATCGGGTCAAACCCATCAAGCAGGCTCAGCCTGCCCGGCAAAGTCGCGATGGCCGACTTGACCTTGCCGAGCGCATCCGAGAGCCCTGCCGGCGTGATCACGCCACTCAGTACGCCATTGGTGACACTGGCAAACCAAGCTCCGGGTTCTTGCCCGCTCAGAGCGGCCACGATCAGGTCGGTCAGTGGCGTGATGTTGGAAACACCAGGACCGCTGGCGATCGAATACAGCGACGTCGTGCGTTCGACGCCGCCGGCCGTGCCGCCGGACACCTGGATGACACAAGGGTAGTCGCTGTTGCGGGCGGACGTCTGCCAGGTCCCGGTGTTTTCCGTGACCGCCGTCATGGTGGTGCCGGAAGCGCACTTCATGGTGACCTGACCACCGACGATGGGAAGGCCGACAGCGGCGGTACCGCTGGATGTCACGGCGGGTTCTGGATTGGTCGTGGGAGGAATGGCCCCAATCGGGAAACCGACACCACCGCCAGATCCACCACCGCCGCCACCGCACGCGGCCAGGGCCGAAATCACGGCAGACGCTGCTGTCATTCGAATAGTGTTCTTGAGATTTTTCATTGATTGATGTTTTTCCAAATTGACTCCGGACATAGCCGGGGTCGAAAAGATGCAGGAGCAGTGCACTGCGCACGCTCCTGACATGACGATGCCGGCCTATCGGCCAAAGGAATAGGTGAACGTGCCCTGGTTGGTAGTCACGGAGACTTCCTTCACGCTGCACGAGTAGGCAAAGAGCTTGACGGCGTTGCCGAACTTGAACGTCAACGGCAAGGGGTCGATGCCACCCAACTTGCTCTTGCAGTTGCCTCGGTTCACCTCGAATCCCGTAAGGACGACCTCACCGGCTACGGATTCGAGTTGAACGACGGAGACGCCTTGGATGACTTGGACGGAGGCTTCAAAAGGGGGATCGCCCGCGTGGCAGGCGGTCGCCATGATGGCGATGATGGCGCCGGCCAAGGCCAACAGCCGCAATGGGTGTTTCAACGTTTTCTCCTTGGTAAAAATGTTGTCGGATGTAACCAACATGATACGTCGTTTTAGGGTGATAACCAACCTTTTGAGTCCTTCCTCTTGGCAAGGTGATGCCCAACCATTCCCGTTGGAAATGGAGGGCGTATGCCGCAAGAGGAAGAGAAGCGATTGGCCACTGCCGTAGGCCGGGCCATCGCGAAGCGACGTAACGCCAGTGAGCTCACGCAAGAACGGGTAGCCGAGCGCCTAGGGATCGGCGTGGAAGCGATGTCACGCATCGAGCGCGGTCTTGTGCTGCCCACCGTGCTGCGGCTGAGCGAGTTGGCCGAGATCTTCGAATGCAACATCGCCGAGTTGCTGACAGAAACCAGTTCCCGTGCGACTGACCAAGCGAGCCACTTGGCGCGGCTGCTGTCCAAGCTCGGCAGCACGGATCGGACGATGGTGGTGGGCATCGTCGAGACGTTGGCCGACCGGCTGGAGCAACGCCGCCTCTGATACGACGCCAGCACGCAGCCATCGTGCTCTAACCGGTGGGTGAGTCACCTGCTCGCCTCAGGTGTCCATCCGCCAACATGATCGTGGTGGTTTCCCGATCGGCCTCGGTCACGACCCAGATCACAACGTTGTCGGCGATGACATAGCGGGATAGCACACGCAGGCCCAGCAATAAGGCCAACTCGTTTTGCAGTGCGTCCTGCTCGGGGACATCGCCCCAATTGCCATGCAGATGGCGGGCGAGCAAGAGGACGCCTTCGGTTTCGGTTCTATCCAGGGCGGCCGAGGCGGCATCGGTGATGAACACCTTGCCGAGATGAAGACGCGGCACAGAACGTTCGGGTCCGACTGTGGAATGCGGCATGAGAAATCTCCAAAAGAAAGCCCGACCAGCCAAAGGCTGCCGGGCGGGGGATTGATGAGAAAAGGCAGCCCGTGTGCGCCGCGTAAGACGCAGGTGCCAGATAGCGAGCGCCTTGGGGGTCTCTGATGTGTTGAAGGAAAGACCTACCCGTGATGGCTAGAGGTCAGGTGACCCTCCCGGCCTGCCGAAGCTGTGGCCGCACGCCTGGCACTCGTAGTTGTCGAGCACATTGGTGTCGATGGCTTCGCCAACCGCGGCCCCGGCGGCGCAGCCGGCCGCACCACCGAACAAGGCCCCCATGAGGGCGCCAGCCAACCCTCCAAGGAGGGAACCTGCGGGGCCGGCGACCAAGCCAAGGGCGGCACCGGCTTCGGCGCCCCCGAGTGCCGCAGCAGCACTACCGGCAGCCCCAGCGGCAGTGCCTACCGTGCTGCCTATCTTGCGGGCGTAGTTGTGGGCGGTGATCTCGGTAGAGTTGCATCGGGGGCAAGCAGAAGGGTGAGTCATATCGGTCTGATGTAGGTGTTGAGTGACTGGGGGTACCTCGATGCACAGGGCGCTCGTCAAAATGGGTCTCTTCTTGGTGGCCGATCCAGGTACATCGCGCCATTGACGCTCGCTCGGTGAACCTCCTCCTCGAGCGCACGATGAATTTGGTCCAACCGATGGGGATCGCCCTGCTTACGAGCCAGACCGGCGCAGTCCACGCGCCGAAAGAAGGCTTCGTCAAGCTCGAGCAAAGCGCCCTGCTCTTCGGCGGACATGACCTTGCGCACGGTTGTCATGAGCGCACCTCCTTGAAGAAGATCCCCTCGACACGCTTGGCGCCGCTGCCATGGGCTGGGAAGCCCACGACGGCAGCGCGATCACGTTGCTGGCAGATGCCGCAATTCAAGCAATCGGAATTGCCGGTGCTCGCAGGGCACACGATCACCTGACGCCCTGCCGGCGTCCGAGTCGGTTTGATGACGCCCTGCGGCAGCACCACGACCACCGGCGCGATGCCAAGGTCGACATACGCGTCGGCCTGCGTCAGGGTCTCGGCACTGAGGTTGACCGTGAAACCCAGCCGGTTGGCGTTGAGGATCGCCGCCTGGTTGGCGGGTGTCGGCGGGTAGTGGGTGTACGTGAATCCACGCCGCCCCCTGTTGGCCATGGCCAGCCGCGTGAGCATTCGGGCATCGATGACACCGGGCGCTTCGGGCGTCAAGTCACCCGCTTGGTTGTGGCGCCACAGGGCACGGCGCCGCAAGGTGGCGATCTCCCGGAGCAACTCGTCGAAGGTGCAACCTCGTCGCCCCTCGGACACGTGACGCCAATGAATGGCCAAGGGACCGCTTTCGGCATAGCAGCCACTGCCCTTGAAGCTGCAACTCGGCGGGCACGAGTTCGCACTCGTCGTCGTCACCGGGATCGGCCCTGTCTTGTAGTTGCGACTGACGCGCACCAGGTGATAGGTGCAGGCGTCATCTTCGACGTGCGCACTGGGAGAGTGATGCCGTCGCTTTTGCGACGAACGCGTTAGGTTCGGGCGAGCCTGTACCCGCGCCATGATCGAGATGGACAAAGTTGATCCTCTATGTTGTGAGCGCAGCCGTTGACGGCGACGCCATGAAGTGCCGGCCCCAAAGGGCGAGCCAGACCCACGCGCACGTCCACCACGCTCCAGGCCAGAGAGGCCGGGGCGTGGTGGGTGCGTGTGTGGGGATGAAGGCGGACCGGGAGGTCCGATGCGGGGCGCGGGGCCCTCTTTCTTTTTGTGTGTGCAGCTGCGGCGAGTCAGCTGCCGCAGCGAGTCAACGCTCGTGCGTGGGCGACTCTGCGGGTGGTCGGCCTGCGTCGTTGCGGCCAAGCCTTCTGGCCAGCTTGTCCCGGACCTCGACGGCACAGCCATGCCAGGCATGGCCGCTGACCATGGGTGTGTCCAGTGTCTCGGGTTCCATTGCAGCCACGCGCCTGGCGTACTGCTCCAGCGCCTGCATCACGAACGCCTGGATGAGCGCGCCATGGGCGCTGAACTCCATCAGCTCGGTGACGAATTCAACGTTGGTCGACGGCATGCTCGCCCACCTCATTCACCTCATTCACCTCACAGACCTCACATGTCGACTGCAGGATCTCGAAGCCGGCATCGGCAATGAGACCCGGATCGAGCAACATGACCAGGTCATCCGAGATGCCAGAGCGCATCGACGTCCACACCTCATCGTCCAGGCCCTCCTCGCGTGCTCGGCGTTGCGCAGAGCGGCGCAATGCATCCTCATCGAAGACGGCAAGCTCGATGCTGAAGACAACCACTGTACGGGGCATGGATGCCGTGCCACTCATGCGCCCTCCCCGGTGTCGATGGGCGCGATCTCCGCGCCGAACGCCAACGCCGCGTTGTCAGAGCTGGGAGGCCCGTTCTGTCGAATCCACCAATCGGGCGGGCTGTACGGCACGGTCATCACGCCCAAATAGCCGCCTTGCGAAGCGTAGCCCACCACCTTGGCGCGGCCGATGCCGTTGATGCGGATGATCACGTCTTCGCCAATCGAGGGAACCTCGAAGTCGGCAGACCACTTGAATACGTCTTGGGCGAAGGGGTCGCGGGTATGGGGCGGCACTGTGGCGTGCCGTCGGAATCTGGTTTTCATGGATGTTTCTCTTGTGAATGTTTTTCTTGTGACGGCAACACCGTCGCGCTGCCGAGTTGTCTGGATTTCAGACGGAAGGCGAAGCCGTCGCTTTCGCGTGCGACCTCCCATCCGCGACGCCCGAGGCTGCGACGCAGCACGTAGGTCTGGTAGCCGTAAGAGATGCGTGCACCCTGGCGAATGGCTGCACGCTTGGCAGTTCGAGCGATGTGAAAGGCACGAACCTTCTCGCGCCACGCCCCGGCATAGGGCCCCACGGGGGGATCCGCCTGTGTCAGGAATGACAGGGGACAGTCGTAGTAGCAAGGCCCACAGGTCTCGTCCAAGCACTTGACGGCCGCTTCGCCGTTCTTGCAGTCGATGAGCGTCAGGCCGATCCACTTGCGCCCGGCGCGCTCGCCACTACGGACCTGGGCCAAGAACCACAGCCGATTGCCGATCACGCGATGTGCAAGCACCGTGGAAGAAGCGCCAACGCTGACCAGTTCATCGTGAACGGCCTGGTCCTTGGTGGCGCGGTAGACGATGGTCCCCATGTCAACGGCCTGGCGCGAAGGATGGCGCTCGCCCAAACCAAGTGGCAGCCATCGAAGAGACCAGCAGAAGAAGAATGTCGAAAAGGAAAAGCAGGAGGTGGTGCATTGGGTAGACGTAAAAAAACCGCACGAAGCGGGTTGGGTTGATGTTGAGAGTCGTTTGAAGTGAAAGGCTGCAAGGGACTGTCATGGAGCCTGCGTAGCTTCTGGACGGAACGCAGCATCGCTATCACGCCCAGACACCCACAGCCAACCCATGACGAAAGCCCCCGCCTCGCTCTCGCAGACCAACGAGGCGTTCGCGTCGATCTGGATGTCGTCGTCCTGGTAGAGGTCGATGGCGCGTTCGATCAGTTCTGCATGACGCACCCTGTCTTCGGCGTTGCCCTGCAAGTGCCGGTCCAACGCATTCACGGCCTCGGCAAGATCGCCATGCTCCCAATGCGCCACGACCCCGCGGGCCAGGCGTTCAAGCAGGTGCATGGCATGCCTCAACACCGTGGACATAGGCCTCGATGCGTGCGTACTCTGCTGGAGACGATGCCTTGAGGATGTCGATCACCTTCAAGTGCAGTGGCGTGGCCCGGGTCCAGACCCTCAGCCAGGCGGCCGCATCGTCGGGCAGCACACCGTCGCCCTCGTCAGGGCTGTCGATGCGCTCGAGCCGAAGCTCGAGGGTTTCGTGCGAGTGCATGAAAAGCGACCAACCCTCGGCACAGGCCTCGGCGTTCTCTTCAGCGCTGAGCAAGGAGTCGCCGTCTTCCGACTCCAACTCCGACTCCCGCGGCAAGGCGTCGTTGTACTCACGCGCCGAAGCAACGATCTCGCGCATCGCCTGCGGCCCCATCGCATCGGCGGCCTCGCGTTGCGCATCGTCGATCTCGCTGCGCTCCACGGTGCCACCGCCGCCGTTGGCGATGTCGGCGATCTCGTAGGCACGCGCCACGCTGTGCGCGCAGTGAATGGCCCTTTGCAGCTGATGCCCGGTGTACACATTGCCTCCCAGCAGGTACTCGCCATCGGGATCGATAGAGATGGAAGTCACGCAAGGGGATGCTGAGCGGTTCAAGGCCATGGGAAGACCTCGAACTCCAGAACAGCTGGCAGCACCAAGTTGCCTGGGGCGACTTCCAGGGCCTCGCATTGATATGTCTGCGCCAGTCGCAGCAGCCGGCGCAATGCATGCCACCCCAGCACCTGGGCCGCGGCGATGTTGTCGGCCGTGACATCGGCACGCCAGCTGAAGTCGTCGAGCTCGACAATTTGCAGGCCGGCACGATGCAATGACGAAGATTCGTCGTACTCGCTGGCTTGGAACTCGGTCCGGAGTTGATTCGCGATCTCCCATGGAAGATGGTGCGCACTGACGCGCAGCGTTCGGCCGATGCAGCGATGAAGGCCTACTGACTGCAACGCAGAAGGCCCGGGGCCCCATGGGGCGGAAAGGGTTGATTCGTTGTTCATTTCGATTCGGATTGTTCAAATGAGAGAAAGAAAGAGGAGGAGAAAGGAGTGGGCAAGAGGAAAGGTCGGCACGCCATCAGCGCTGGAGTGCGATGCCCCAAGGTCGCGTCAGGACACCTGTCAAGAATCGCTCGCCGACGCGGCACAATCTGCGCATGACAACAAAGCAGGAACTGCCCGACGAGGCATTGAGTGCAATGGCCATCGAGTGGCGCAGGAAGGCCCTGACGGGAGACCTTCACGCACGCGGCATCGCTCACGAATTCGAGACAGAGTTGCGCCGGCGCGCCGGGGCACCATTCACGAACTACGACACCCTGGATCTGCGCCCCCTGGAGATGAGATCAGCGCCACGCCGGTGGTGGACGTTCTGGCGGGAACACCAATAGGATGGCAGGGCATGCGCGCCAGACCGCGGCCAAGTTCGACGCATCACTGCATCGGGACATCCTCATCTCGCGCAGGCGGCGCCCGGTCGGACTCGACTGCGCGCCAAAACACGCGCTCCTGTTTGATGAGCCGTGAAATCTCGGCCTCTTCGCGTTCGATGCGATAGATCTGCAGGTCCCGACCACCCAGCAACACGACGACATCGGCGGCGTATTGGCCGGTGACGGCAAGCAAGTGCATGACCCGAAGCCGTATGTAGTCGGGGACACCGTTCGCCCACAAGGGTGCGACGTCCATGCCGATACACAGGCACTCAAGAAGCTGGACATCGGGTGCGTCCATGACCTCGCGCGTGGCGGTGGCGAGCATCCACGGGTGCTTTGGATGCCGCAGCGTGGCGTTGATTTGCCGGACCTTGCGTCCGGTCCTGTGGGTGTAGTGCGCGGCCACGATCGGCTCGAGCAAACGGCCCCAATACCCGAGGCTGTCGTCCTGGAGCTGCACTGGATGCAACAAGTCCTGCCGACCCGTCTTCTCCATCCAGAGGCGGATCTGGGATTTGAAGGGATCCTGGCCGAGGACAGCGGCGGCCTCGCGGTTTCCGATACCGGCTTCTGGGAGTTGGAGTCTGTCGAGTTGGCTATCAACGATCGCCGTTGGTTCAGTCCCCCTCGACGTTGAGACCAAGTGCAGCGTCGCGCACTTTGTGGTGGCACGGCTCGTAGTTCGCAAACGTTCAGCACGTGTGTACATCTTGTTTTCCTTGAAATGAGTGCCCATAGCCAAAAGCCCCGTCCTCCTGATGGAGGGACGGGGCTTCTGGGGAAGGGATGTGTTGGTGAGGTGGTAGCGAGGTTGGCTGTCTCCCTCAAGTAGTGAGCGCAAGCGCGCGGTCCAGCGCGCGCTGTTTCAGTGCGGCATCCTGAGCGAACCAAGCACTGTCGAGACGGTACTCGCGGCTGCGGGCACGCCGCTCGTGATCGACGTACTCGGTCATTGCACTCAGCAGGCCCCAGGCCGTGCCGCGAGCGGCCGCGAGCTCGGCGCCACGGCCCCGCCCCTCGTAGAGCTCCAGAACCTTCCGCGCCGCCAACGTGCGCGGCACGGATTGCGTATCGGTCTTGGACACATTCGGCTGTCGCCGGCGTCGGCCATAGTTTCGATGGGGTGTGCCATGAAGGAATTTCCTTTTCAAGATTGGGTGAGACGTGGTCACTCGTCTGGTGACGCCAGACGGCACAAAGCCCAGCGCGGCGGGAACCGGGCTGGGCTTTGTGGGCAAGGATGAACTTTCTACTGTCTATCCGGTGTAGTCATATGTGGCTGAAAAATTCTGGAATCCCAAGAACCATCGGCGATTGCAACGCATCCGCACACGCACCAAGCGCGCCAAGCTAGAGGTTCTGCATCTGCAGCGTCCGACGAGACCTTGATCGAGTAAGTTTCTCCCGAAATCACCACGATTTTTCTGATTTGAATCACTTCCATCGAGCGACTGGCTCAGCGCAATGCGTAAACTGAAGCCGGCGCACACTCACGCTGCCGAACCCTCTTCAACCATTCCCATTGAAAGAACTCCTGTTTTGAACAAGACCGATCTCATCGCTGCCATCGCCGCGGACACCGAATTCAGCAAGACCGATGCCGCTCGAGCACTCGAGTCCGTCATTGAGAATCTCTCGCGCGCGCTGGCACGCGGTGATACCGTGCAGTTGATCGGCTTTGGCACATTCACGGTATCCAGTCGTCCCGAACGCTCAGGCCGGAACCCATCAACTGGTGAGCCGATGACCATCAAAGCCAGCAAATCGCCCAAGTTCTCCGCCGGCAAAGCCCTGAAGGATGCTGTCAATACGGTCATTTGAGGCGCCTCGTTGACCTGGGCATGAGCCGAATCAGATTGAATCCGAAGTGACAGTCCCAGTTTGATCGATGTTCGGCTGAGCCGGTTCGTACATCGCGATCACTGACCCCATTAACCGTCGCTTTTCGCAGCACTTCCACATCCGGCTTCGCATCGGCCAGCCCCTTGCGAAGCCGGCTGTTCTCAGCTTCCAGTTCTGCCACTGGGCGACGAAGTGGCTGTGCAGAGTTCGTCTCGGGCACCGGCGGCAAGTCCACCGGCCTGCGCTTTCCAAGCCTTCGCGCAGCCTCATGATCGCCCACCGAATCGCACAGCCTGATCGCTTCGATCTTGAACTCGTCCGTGTATTGCCGCTTGGACACATTGCCGTCTCTCATTTCGTTTCTCCGTACTTCAGAAGTTATCAACTTCTTGCTGCACGTGAAATCGAGGCACGGTCACAAGGACGATTGACGATGCCCGCGTCGATGCCGTGATCGCCAAGACGCAGGAGAGCGTGCCACGCGGCGCGACGCACTGGAGCACCTGCACCATGGCCAGCCAGCGCAGCCGGGCTTTCGCAGACAGCCGCCTCACGCATCTGGCGCGCCTTCGGCTTGCAGCCGCACCGTCAAGAGACATTCAAACTGTCCACCGATCCGATCGTCCGTATTGAGACCAAGAAACCCGCATGCCACGCTCAATCAACCCTTCTGTTCTGTAGTGGCGCGTTTACAGCGCGGCCTATACAGATCAGGGACTTGGCGGAGTTGGCGTCGAACTCGGGGGGCAGGTCAAGTCATGCAAGGACAGCTTCTGGTACAGCGCCGCGCGCGAGATGCCGAGCGCACGCGCTGCGGCGACCTTGCTGCCGCCGTGGGTTTTCAGTGCGGCGGCGATCGCCAGGCGTTCGGCGGCCAGCACGGCTTCGGCCAGCGGCCGCACAACCGTGTTGGCCTCTGGCTCAGCCGGAGCCCGCTCGATGGCCGGCTTCTGCTCGGGCAGCACGGCAGCGACATGCGCGGCCTCTAGGTGTGGTGTATCGCTCTGTAGCAGAGCGCGTTCCAGCGTGTTGCGCAGTTCGCGCACATTGCCCGGCCAGTCGTATCGCTCTAGCAGGGCCAGGGCTTCTGCATCAATGTCTATGGTCTGTCCCACCCTGGCACCGATGTCTTCCAGCAGACGCTCCACCAGCAGCGGAAGGTCGTCCAGCCGCTCGCGCAGCGGCGGCAGCTTGAGCGCCAGGACGGCTAGGCGGTAGTACAAGTCAGCGCGGAAGTGGCCCTCAGCAACGCGCTGGCCCAGGTCCAAGCTGCTCGCCGCGATCACCCGAACGTCCAGCCGCAGCAAGCGGTTGGCGCCCAGCGGCTCGATCTCCTGCTCCTGCAGCACGCGCAGCAGCTTGGGCTGCAGGGCCATGGGCATGTCGCCGACTTCGTCCAGGAACAGCGTGCCGCCGTCAGCCAACTTGAACTTGCCATCGCGGCCGCGGCGATCGGCACCGGTGTAGGCGCCGGGAGCCACACCGAACAGCTCTGCCTCCAGCAGCGACTCGGGAATAGCTGCAGCATTAATGCTAACGAAGGGCCGCGCAGCGCGTGGGGACACATGGTGAATGGCATGGGCCAGCAGTTCCTTGCCAGTGCCAGTCTCGCCGTACAGCAGCACGTTGGCGTCGAGTTGGGCCGCGCGGCGGGCCTGGCGCTTGATCTCGTTGGCCGCGGGCGAGACACCCAGGAACGACGCCAGGCTGTAGCGCGCGCGCCGATTTTCGGCCAGCTCACGTTCAGCGGCTTGCAGCCGCGCCTGCAACTGCTGCATCTTGGCCATGACAGGCTTGAGCCCTTCGACCCGCTCGTACAGCACAAAGCCAATGGCACCGACCAGCGTGCCGCCCTCGTCGCGCAGCGGCAGACGCGTGACCACCACGTGCTCCTCGCCCAGCCGCATGATGTCCACCACGATGGGCTTGCCGCTGCGTGCGACTTCGCGCAGTGCGCTGTCGGGGATGATGTCTTCGATGGGCTGGCCCAAGGCCAGGCTGGGATGGGACAGGCCGACCCGACGCGCGTACTTGTCGTTGATCCAGGCCACGCGCGCGTCCATGTCGACCGCCACCGCGCCTTCGCACAGGTCTTCCAGGCGGGCGAATAGCGAGCGCATGGCCAGCGCGCGGATCGATCCGGCGCTATGGCCCAACACGCTATTGGGCCAGGCCTCGGTTTGCACCAATGTACTCATTGCGTTCTCCGGCTCTTGTCTTCTCGTTGTTGTCGGGGCGGGTCGGATAGCACCTTTACCCCATGTCTTGGGCACTGTACATCCGACTCCAGTAGTGTCCAGTTTCATGGACATTGCTGCGCCGCAGGTCGCCCGCAGTGGCCGCAATTACCCAGGTTAACCCTTGATTTTGGAGTGACTGACCAAGATTTGAGCCCTGGCACGGTCTTCGCAGAAGTAAGGGCATTCGCCCCCTGTAGGAGACAAGACTCATGCTTGGCATCGCTGGTATTTTTGCGTCTTTGGCGCTGCTTATCTTCTTGGCCCATCGCGGCTGGAACGTCATCTTCATTTCCCCCATCTGCGCGGCCGTGGCGATCGCCTTCAACCTGGGCGACCTGCCGTTCTTTGCCAGCTACACGCAGATCTTCATGCCCGCGCTGGGCAGCTACTTCGCAACCTACTTCCCGCTGTTCCTGCTGGGCGCTGTGTTCGGCAAGCTGATGGACGAGTCGGGCGCGGCGCGCGCCATCGCCCACCAGATCGTGCGTTGGGTCGGCGGCGAGCGCGCCATCCTCGCCGTGGTCCTGGCCTGCGCGCTGCTGACCTATGGCGGCGTGTCGCTGTTCGTGGTGGCCTTCTCGGTCTACCCGATCGCGGCCTCGCTGTTCCGCGAGGCACAGATCCCTAAGCGGCTGATCCCGGCCGCTATCGGCCTGGGTAGCTTCACCTTCACCATGGTGGCGCTGCCGGGCACCCCGGCCATCCAGAACGCAATCCCGATTCCGTTCTTCAAGACCACCATCTACGCAGCGCCCGGCATGGGTCTGGTGGCGGCCATGTTCATGTTCGCCACCGGCATGCTGTGGCTGTCGCGGCGCACGGCCGCCGCACGCAAGGCGGGCGAAGGCTATGGTGAGCACAAGGAGGAGTTCGCGGCGGTGGACAACTCCAACTTACCCTCATTTTTCCTGGCGCTGCTGCCCATTCTGATGGTGATTTGCCTGAACTTCCTGCTCTCCAAGTACGTGATCCCGGCCTTAGACCACAGCGAGCTGGCCACGGCCAAGTTCAAGAACATCGACCTCAAGAAGGTGCTGGCCATCTGGGCCATCATCGGCGCCATGCTGGCCGCCATCGTGGTGTTGGCCGTGACCAACCGCAAACGCATCGTCGACCTGCAGGGCGCCATCAACAAGGGTACGTTGGGCTCGCTGCTGCCCATGACCAACACTGCGTCCGAGGTGGGCTACGGTGCCGTGATCGCCGCGCTGGCGGCTTTTGCTGTGGTGCGCGAGGGACTGCGCTCGGTGGCGTCCGACCCTGTGATCTCACTGTGGCTGGTGGTCACCGTGCTGGCCGGCATGACCGGCTCGGCCTCGGGCGGCATGAGCCTGGCACTGGGCGCCATGGGCGAGTACTACGTCAACGCGGCGCAGGCCGCGGGCATCAACCCGGAGATCATGCACCGCATCGCCGCCATGGGCTCGGCGGCCATGGACATCCTGCCGCACAACGGCGCGGTGATCACGCTGCTGGCCATCTGCGGGCTGACGCACCGCCAGTCCTACTTCGACCTGTTCGTGGTAGGTAGCCTGACGGCGTTCGCAGCCAGCATCCTGGTACTGGGTCTGTACCTTACCGTGGGGGTGTTCTGACCATGGCGCGCCTGTTCCTCACGCTGTGCATCGCGGCAGCGCTGCTGGCTGGCCGCGCCCAAGCCCAGGCTCTAGCTCTGGCCCCTGCACAGGAGCTGCGCCTGCTGGCGGCCGAGCTGCCCCCCTATACCTACCAGGTGCCATCGGCCTCGGTCTCGGCCTACCCCGGGCCCGGGCGCGGCGTACTGCACGCGCTGGTTCAGGAGCTGGCAGCCCGCGTCGGCCATTCGGGCCGCATTGAATACATGCCCTGGTTCCGTGCGCAGGAGATTGCGCGCCAGGGGCCGCGCGTCGGCATCCTGGCGCTAACACGCTCGCCTGAGCGCGAGCCGCACTACCGCTGGATGGTGGAGTTGATGACCGACGATTTGGTGTTGGTGGGCTCGCCCGGTGTGGACGTATCGGACCTGGCACGCGTCAAGGACCAGCCGGTCGGCGTGCTCGAATTCTCCAGTGCCGAGGCGCTGGCGCGTTCGCTGAACTTCAGCAAGCTCTCACCACAGCGCGAGGAATGGATGAACGCCAAACGCATGAAGGACCGGCGCATCGACGCCTGGATCGCGCCACGCGCCATGGTCGTGCACGCCGTGCGCGAGGTGCGCGGCAACCTGGACCTGCTGCAGTTCGGCCAGGTGATCCGGCCTTCGAGGCTGTACCTGGCCAGCTCGCGCGACTACTCGCAGGACGAGGCCGCGCAGTGGCAGGCGGCCTGGGCCGCCATGCAGGCCGATGGCACAGCCGCGCGCATCGTGCGCGAGCAGATGCAGACCGAGGTGGACCCGGTCGAAGACCACAAGCGCCGCATCCGCGAAGAGCCGTTCAACTGACATTCGGCACCGCCAAAGAACAAGAGGAGACAAGCATGCATGACCCGGCACAGGGCGCGGCCGCCGCGCAACGCAGCAAGATCGTCACCGCCGCGCAGGCCGTGCGCCTGATCCGTGACGGCGACACGGTGGCCACCGGCGGCTTCGTCGGCATCGGCTTCGCCGAGGAGATCGCTATCGCGCTCGAGGAGCTGTTCCTTGCGTCGGAGGACGAGCATCCCCAGGCCCACGGAAAACCGCGCAACCTCACGTTGGTCTACGCGGCCGGACAAGGCGATGGCAAGCACAAGGGCCTGAACCATCTGGCGCACGAAGGCCTGGTCAAGCGCGTGGTCGGCGGGCACTGGGGCCTGGTGCCAGGCCTGCAGCAGCTGGCTGTGTCCAACCGCATCGAGGCCTACAACCTGCCGCAGGGTGTGATCTCGCACCTCTTCCGCGACATCGCCGGCGGCAAGCCCGGCCACCTGTCCAGCGTGGGCCTCGGGACCTTCGTCGACCCGCGCCACGGCGGCGGCAAGCTCAACGCGAAGACCACGCAGGACATCGTTCGGCTGATGCCCATCGATGGTCGCGACTACCTGTTCTACCAAGCCTTCCCCATCGACGTGGGCATCATCCGCGGCACCACGGCCGACCCGGACGGCAACATCACCATGGAGAAGGAAGCGCTGACGCTGGAGGCGCTGGCCATCGCCATGGCCGTGCGCAACTCTGGCGGCACGGTCATCGTGCAGGTTGAGCGCCTGGCCGAGCGCCATGCGCTGCCGGCGCGGCAGGTCAAGATCCCCGGCGTGCTTGTGGACTGTGTCGTAGTGGCCAAGCCCGAGAACCACTGGCAGACCTTCGCCGAGCCCTACAGCCCGGCCTTCAGCGGCGAGCTGCGCGTGCCGCTGGCCGGCACCGCACCCATGGCCATGGGCTCGCGCAAGACCATCGCGCGGCGTGCGGCCATGGAGCTGCATGCCAACAGCGTGGTGAACCTGGGCATCGGCATGCCGGAGGGCATCGCCGAAGTGGCGAGCGAGGAGAAGGTGATCGACCTGCTGACCCTGACGGCCGAGCCCGGCGTGATCGGCGGCGTGCCAGCCGGCGGCCTGAACTTCGGCGCCGCCGTCAATACGCAGGCCATCATTGACCAGCCCTACCAGTTCGACTTCTACGACGGTGGCGGCTTGGACATCGCCTTCCTGGGCCTAGCCCAGGCCGACCGCGAAGGCAACCTCAACGTCAGCAAGTTCGGCCCCAAGCTGGCCGGTGCGGGCGGCTTCATCAACATCAGCCAGAACGCCAAGCGGGTGGTGTTCGTGGGCAGCTTCATGGCCGGCAACACGAAGAAGTTCGTGCACCAGGTCGAGCACCGCACCTTCAGCGGTCGCATCGCGGTGCAGCGCGGCCAGCGCGTGCTGTACGTGACCGAGCGCTGCGTGTTCCGCCTGTGCGCCGATGGGCTAGAGCTAGTCGAGATCGCGCCCGGCGTGGATCTGCAGCGGGACATCCTGGAATGCATGGACTTCGTGCCCGTGATGCACGCGCCCCCGATGCCGATGGATGCACGCATCTTCGCTACCGCAGCCATGGGGCTGCGCGAGGACATGCTCGGCGTGCCGCTGGAGCAGCGCTTTGCCTACGACGCGAGCAAGAACCTGCTGTTCGTGAACTTCGAAGGGCACACCGTACGCTGCATGGCCGATGTCCAGGCCATTCGCGAGCAGGTGGTCCGGCGCGTCGGGCCGTTGGGCCACCGGGTGGACGTGGTTGTCAACTACGACCACTCCACCATCCTGCCGGACGTGCTGGACGCCTACTCGGAGATGGTGCGCAGTCTGGTCGAGCAGTACTACCGCAGCGTAGCGCGCTACACCACCAGCGGTTTTCTGCGCATGAAGCTGGGCGATGCCTTAAAGCAACGTGGCGTCGCACCGCACATTGTTGAAAACGCAGCGCAGGCGCGCGCGACCATGGTGGATCAAAACTGAGCTGTGCAAGGCAAGGCCGCGTTGGCTCGCCACGCAAGAAAATTCGTGCTCGCAGCGGCTGCGCGAACTGGGCTTGCCTGCACGCTGTTCGGGCACGTATCCATCGAAATCTGGCGTCGCGAATCGCTGCGTGGCCGCCGCCTTTTTCGCGGCCAGGTTGAAGCCGATCGCCGGTTCAGTCGATCGCGTCGAAAGAGCGCGCAGGCCTTGCCGGGGCCATCAGGAAATCTGAATCGTCAGCTTGACCTGCGCCGTTCCTATCGGAACACTACTGGGCAGTCCAGCCGCCATCCATGGCAAGGCTGATGCCGGTCATGTTGTTGCCCGCATCGCTCGCGAGAAACAGCACGGCGGCAACAATCTTCTCGGGGGTAGTGAACCGTCCGCCGGGCTCCTTCCCAGTCAGCAGCGTTGCCGTTGCATCTTGATAGGACAGACTCTTGCGCTCCATGTACTTCTGGATCTGAGTTTCGACCAGCGCCGTCTTCACCCACCCTGGGCAGGTCGCGTTGCAGGTGAGGTCCGATTTGGCATTCTCGAGCGCAATGGTCTTCGTCAAACCCACCACTCCGTGCTTCGCGGCGACATATGCGGCCTTCTCCGCGGATGCCACCAGTCCGTGCGCTGACGCGATGTTGATGATCCGCCCATGCTGGCGTTTCTGCATTCCTGGTAGCACCGCTGCACTGGTGTGGAACACCGAGGGAAGATTGATCGCGATGATGTCGTCCCACTTTGAGACCGAGAAGTCCTCGACGCGAGCGGTGAACTGAATGCCAGCATTGTTGACAAGCAGGTCGACATCGCCCATCGAGCTTTCCACGTCCGTGATGAGCAGCCGCGCTGCCCAGGAGGATCGCAAGTCAGCATCAAGATACTTCGGTGAGTCTGCACGGGGCACTCCTGTGGAAACTTGATCAATAGCCCTCGCCACTTCGTCGGCTGGCCAAGTACATCCGCCCGGTGAGCAAGCGCAAGATTCCGAGCCTACTGTGAACCATCACCTTGCCCTTCTCAGTTGGAATTCTTGGACCGAAGCTGTGAGTCCTCTTTGAGGCGCAGTTGCTCTCGGCGCGCAGCAATTGCCAGCAAGCGGGCCTCCTCCCATCTATTCCGCCTGTCTTGGCAAGCCAATAGCGGGGCAACCCGTCAGCGCTCTTGATGCAAGAAACTCCTGGCATGCCGGAGTTTTTGTTCTTTCTCAGGATCTCGACAACTGCAATGGGTTTTGACAACGTCCGTCGCGATCGGCCCGCCGTTCCTTTCAAAGCATCTGGCGCCTTCACCGCATTCACCCCCACGCTTTGTTCTGCCGGATGAACCTTTCTGAGCCCTTTCATTTGCTTCAACTGCTTCTCGCGCTCTGCAATCGCCAGGCACTCAGCCTGGGCCGCTCCGTAGCGCTTCACGCCAAAGGACTTGGTCAACAAGCGATCCGCGTTCACACGGGTGAGCGCGTGCCAACTCATGATTTCGCGGTTGGCGTTCAAGCGGAAGGTCACGCCGGAGACGCCGCTTTTTTTAGTCTGGTGCAGTTTCTGCGCCAGTTCACGTCGCTCTGGCGGCGAATGTTGGCGCACGATCTCGTCCCGGTAGGCCTGCGCGCACGCCAGTGCAGCGGGCTCGCCGCCATACCGGCTGAAGGCGCTCCCCCTCAGGAACCTCTTGCCGCCGCGGGACAGCGTGACTCGCCAGTTGTTGGACATGCGTACGCTGCCATACATCGCCGGCGCATGGCAGTAGTTATGGTCGCTCGGCGCCGAGGCCCGCTCGTGCGTGACCGTAGCCCCTCGACCTGCTTCCGCGCAGGCATCGCTTGCGATGCTGCGTGGGTTCTGTTTCATACGGCTTACTTAGACGTTGGTTTTCAGCCGATGCCCGACCCCTGTTGATCTGCCGGTTCCGATGCTTGTTCCGATGCCTGGGCCGCACCGGTTGTTACACGCACCGCCACGCGCCGCTTCTTCACCGTAATCACCGGCCTGGGAGCAGAAGCCGCGAGTGAGTTGGTCGCTGCAAGAACGGGCTGCGGCCATCGGGGATGGTCAGCGACCAGGCGGTCGTCCAAGAGATGCGTCGCGCACGGCTGCCCCTCTGTCTTGTCCGGCCGCATGCGCAGCGCAAGCCTGATTTTTCTGGCATCGAGCACGGCCACGACATCGCCGTTGACTTGGACGTAGCCGCCATCGCAGGTTCTCGCCAGTGCGCCGATGCCCGCCACGCCGCTCTGGACGGTGCCGAGGAATGTCATGCCGTCGCGCTCGCTTGCAAACATGCGCCAGCGAGCGCCCAGACGGATGACGAAAGATTTCTCGCTCATGGCAATCCGCTAAATTTTCTCGGCGGCAAGCGTCGGAAACTGATCAGAAACTTGCGTTGAGGTTAAAGCCGAAGCTGGTCTTGGCCGTCCGATCGGATAGCAGGGGCGAGTCATTGCCGTTCGGCCCCGACAGATCGGCGATGGCCCATTGGAAGGCCTCGGATTGCTCACCAACCAAGAGCACGCGGTCGATGCGGAAGCACGGAGACTCGGATTCGAGGATGCGCTGCGTAGGTGCCGCCGGTGCAGCCTGCGGACGCTGATCGACAGTCCGCTCATTTTGTTCCCGGAGGGCGCATTCGCACTCCTGCTGGCGTTGCTGCTCAACGAAGGGTTGCGGGGTGGTGGAGGACTGCTGAGCCAGAGCCACTAACGGGGAGAGAACAAGGACTGCGGCCACGGCCATGCGCGTGCGCCGAGGCACGCCAACGGGACGGACCATGGTCAGCGCTTGAACTCGACCGTGCGGACAGCGGACGGCTTACCGGAGAAGCCGCTCACGCTGCCATCAACGCCAAAGAGGATGTCCACCGGCTCATCCTCCTGGGTCGTCCAGTACCGCCAAGTATTGCCGTTCAAGTCTTTGGTGTCGTTGCGAGACGGATAGCTGAGCGACATCAGCACCTGAGGCCGCGTCATGCCGACGACGACCTTGGCCGAGTAGACGGCCTTCTGTACGTCGGGGCTCCAGGTTGCCAGCGTCAACTTGGGATCTGTCGGAACAACGATCTGGTTCGTCCAGCGCAGCATGTCTTCCCTGCTGCGGGCGGTGTCATCGCGCAGCGAGACGTAATCGCCTCCGATGGTCCCGTAGGCATAGCGGTCGCGCTTCAGGGTGTCGATCACCACGGGCTCGCCGGCCGGCACGATGGCGCCTCCCAGCATGTTGGTGCTGGAAACCCAGCCGTAGTCGGGGCGCAGGTTACAGCAGGTGTAGCCGGTGATGGGCTGCGCGAGCTTGGTGGCGCAACCGGTCAAGATCACGCAGGCGGTGACGGCGACGACGGTCGCAGCATGTGGGAAAGGATTTGACAGCTTCATTCTCTTTTCTGTTGAACTTCGTGGCTCTCAGAGCCGATCTCTGTCCAATGGGGCGTGCACGATCTGGATCAGCACGCCGGGTGTGTAGGACTTGGCGCGGAAGATGTCTGGATCAGGTGTTCGATGCAGAGCGCGGCGCATCTGACGGTGGTGACGCTTGCTTAATGCGAGGCCCCAGACGAGCGAGAACATCGTCGGTGACGAAAGTCTTGTCGTCCATGTCCTTGGTGTCAGATCGCAGCTCGACAAGTATCGAGCGCACCGGCTGCGCAGGCCCTGGCCCGCTGGAAGGGATGTAGATGAACAAAGGTGCCTGGCTCTTGACCATCGGCGGAGGCGGAGCCCGGAATACAGGCATCGCGCCCGCAGTTCGTTGCATGTAGGGCTCGTGAAGGCCGATAACCCTGTCTCCATCTGGCTGCGTGCGCTGCGCCGCCTGGCTCACCTCCACATCGGCAAGTGGATTCATCCACCCAAAAACTTCGTCACCTGTGAGCACGGTGGTGTCGACGGCGCCCTCAACGATCTTGAAAGCCGGTGCTCCAGCTTCTTTTGCAATCTGCGCGGTGCGATAGAGCACGAACGCATCGGACCAGCGCAACGGCGTGCGAGACGAGCCCGTGAAACGCACGCGGTAGAACTGATCGGAGAGCTTGTTGCTCGCATAGCCAAAGTAGTTGCCCTGCGCGCCTGACTCCCGATACGAGGTCGGGGCGACGCAGGCAGTCAATGCAGCCGCTGCGGTCAGCGCTGCAAGCGTTTTCGTAAACATGAATTTCCTCCCCGGAGCTGAGCCGCTGATTTGATGTGTTGACCTAGAAGCTGGCATTCAAGTTGAAGCCTAGCGTGACCTTGGCAGTGCGATAGCCCTCGGGCTTGGAGATCGGCGCCCCCATGAAGAAGTCGTAGCTCAGCTTGCTCCACTGGCCACGCACGCCAATGACGGCGCCGGCCAGATTCCGGCCGAGAAGGTCAGCCGTGGAGCGCCCGCCGACATGGCCGTAGTCCATGCCGGCGTAGAGTTCCGCCCCGCTCTGCCCCATGGTCCACCCGATGTCGTTGCGAATCAACATGCCCCGCTCGCCCATCAGGCTGGTCTCACCGTCGAAGCCGCGCACCGTGTAGCGCCCGCCGATGGCGAAGCGGTCCTGCGGCGTCAGCGGCGTGCGGTTCCATTGGGCGCGGATCAGGCCCGAGTAGCGGAACTTCTGGTCGCTCAACTTGAACGGCGCGTTGACGCTGATCTCGGCGGTGTAGAGCTTCAGGCGCGAGGTGCCCTCACCGAACTCTTCTTCGGGCGCGGTGCGGGAGCCAAAGCCACCGGTGCCGCGCTTGTAGGCCAGCGTGCCTTCGAGCGTCGCCTCGCCGATGAACTCCTTGTGGTTCAGGCTGAGCTCCCAGCCGCCGACCACGCGGTGCTGCACCTCGACCTCGGTGTCGTCCACGAAGTTGCGCGACTCGCGGCGCCAGCCCTTGACCGCTGCCGTGGTCTTGCGATGCTGGTCGCGGTAGAGCAGGCGCGAGAGCTTGACCTCGGCATTGTTGGTCTTGCCGGCGTAGACGTAGTCCTGGTTCAGGCCGGCCACACTCTGGTGGTACTGGCTGTTGGAGGCGGTGAAGCCCAGCAGCCAATAGCCGTAAGGCAGCGAGTAGTGAATGGTCTGGCCCTCGGTGCCGTAGCTCGGCTCCGACAGGAAGTGGCTGTTGATGCTGTGGTTGGCGCTGAGGTAAAACAGGTCGTTCAGGCCGAAGGGGTTGTCCACCGACACCGTGGCCCCAGCCTGGTAGCGGCCGGTGGCCTTGGTGCCGCTGTCGTCCAGGCTCAGGGTGACGCGCCACTTCTTTGACTGCACGTACTTGACCACCAGGTCGCTGTCGCCGGGCCTGGCGTTCGCGGCCGTCGACGGCTCGATCTGGATGTCGGCTTCGGCAGTCGGGGCGCGCTTCAGGTTCTCCAGGCCCTGCTCGATGTCGCGCAGGTTCAAGAGTTCACCTACCCGTGCGGGGATGGCGGTGGTCAGCAAGGCGGCACTGCCGAGCAGCGTCGATGAAGAATCCGGCGTCAGGCGGATGGCAGCGATGCGGCCGGGCACGAGCGACAGGGTCAAGGTGCCGTCCGAGAGGTCCTGAGGCGCGGCCAGCACGCGGGTGGTGACCCAGCCCCTGGTGATGACGGCTTGCTGGGCGCGCGCGAGCACCACGTTGACGCCGGCCGTGCCCAGGCAGCGGCCGACCGGCGAGTCGTTGCCGTCGGAGCCGGACAGATCAGCGACGGCCCACTGGAAGGCTTCGGACTGCTCGCCAACCAGCCGCACGCGGTCGATGCGGAAGCACGGGGACTCGGACTCGGGGATGCGCTGCGTGGGCGCCGGTGGTGCGGCCTGCGGACGCTGGTCGACGGTGCGCTCGTTCTGCTCGCGCAGCGCACGTTCGCGCTCTTGCTGGCGCTGTTGTTCGACGAAAGGTTGCGGTGTGCTCGCCAGCTGTGCGGATGCGAGCATCGGCAGGATGGCAACGGCTGCAGCAAAGCCGGTTTTCAAATGCGTCATGGGAAAAAGTCGCAAGGCTTTGCAGGAATCGCCGTCGACCTCTCGACTCGCGTCACGCACTTCGTCGCTTGCTTTTTTGGTGGCTAAACAGCAGGAGTCCGCGACAAGTCGATCAGTGAGCTGAGCTCTACCTCCTGATCGAAATTCGGCCAGTCCTGGCGTACCCGCTCCAACGTCCCAAGCGTCAGCCTATCCGGCACATACGCAGGCGGGGTCTCTGGAAAACGATCAAAGGGAGCTTCCATCAGCGGATGATCGAGCACGGGATTGGAGAGCCCGATCAGTTCGCGCAAACGAAATATCAAGAGAATCTCCAAAGGTGTTCGCGGGAAGCCGCCGCAATCTGTAAACGCCGCCTCCTCTCCCTTTTTGAGTCCTTGCGTGTGATGATCACACGCTGCCAGTAGCCACGGCTTGAGCGATTCGGAGTCCGGTTCTCGCCAAAGGGCAAGAAGCCCCTCATACAGAGGCTCCTCGTGCGCAAATGCAGGCCAATCATGACTGGCATCGCCGCGCCAGTCCGCGAACAGGCGCAACATGAAAGCGTGGCATCGACGGTGCTGCCCCTCGTAAGAGAGCTGGAGCTGAAAGGTTTGATTCAATGCTGCATGGGTCATATAGCCCATGTACACCGCCTCATCGATTTGCCCCAAGATGAAATACCTTGCCATGCATTCCGTTGTGGACTCCCAATCGAACATCCGCAAAGGTTGATTTGGATTCAAGAACAGTCTTCGGAACTGGCGATGCCAGAAATAGTACAACTGATATCCAAACTTCAGATACCCCAAAGCACCCACCGCCTCTCGTTCCCAAGGCTGATTGCTTAACGCAAGCGCTTCAGCTTTGGCAAGCAATCGAGCGCCAACAGGGTAAAAAGAAGCGGTCGGAGGTATATTGAGAGTATTTTCCTTATCGACTCTCGCGCTGTACTCTTCCGCTTCACTCATATCCCATGGGGTCGTTCTTTCGATCCCTTGAATAATTTTTTTACGAGTCATCCAGCGCGGATCAACGCCAATACGAACCGGCTCTTTAATAATTCTCATAAATTTCTATGGCCATGGGTTTATCTTAATTTGAGGAATTCCACTCACCCCAGGCGCCGGAACCCCCACTTGAACCTGCACACCAACTACTCGATAACCAGCATTGGTAGCTCTTTGAATTGATCGAGCCAAAGCAATATTCTCTGACGGTTGAGATTGCCAAGTAGAACCAGGCACTTGCCCCTGAGGAGGATTCAGCGAATCGCGTACCCAGCCCTGCAAAAGAGTTACAGGATTGCCCTCGGCCGAGGCGGCATTGTCAACCCCGTTCTGCGAGGACTTCACCTCCGCGACGTAGATGGTTCTTGTGTTGTGGTCAAGGGCGACACCGTCCGCCCCTTGGTTGCTGTTGTTCTGCAACGGCGCAAAGTTCAACCCCGTCCGAGTATTCAGCGTCTGCAGTCCGACATCCTCACCAAGGACGCCTGTTTGGCGCCCCGGCGTGTGCGAGACCGCAGGCCCGATTAACGTTTGCCCAAACAGGCTCGACACCGGCTGCGGCGTCGCGGCCGGATTCGGCAGAGCCTGCGGATTGGGCAACGTACTTGCCACATTGGCCGGTAGCGGCAAAATTTGCCCGCCCGCCGTCATCATCATGATCTCGCCCGTGCCTACGTTCAGCACGCCCTGGTACCCGGTCGGCAGGTTGCCCACGCTCATCGGCACATAGCTCGACGGCAGCGCCACCGCATTGCCGCCTGTGTTCAGCAGGAACTCCCCCGTGACGGGATCGATGTCGCCGACGACGCGTCCATTTCCGCCCGATCCCCTCGTGAATCCGGGTGGAAGGTCATCCGCAACAACACCCGGCTTGATCGGTGTCTTGACGCTGGCCGGCACTTTCAGGCCGACCAACCGCGTCGCCGCCGCGCCTGCGGCGCCGCCCGCCAGCATCAGAGTGCCCGCGCGCGCGTAACGGTCCTTGATAGCCTGATCGACCATGGCGTTGCAATCGGCCGCCGACCTCGTGGCACAGTTGGCCTGCCGGAACTGCGCGACTTCCTGGGCCTGCTGTTCGTCCGACCCAAACAGGCTCTGCGCCCCCTTCACGGAGCCGTAGTTGTTGACGTTGTTCTGCCGTCCCTGGAACACCCTGGAGATGTCCCCGTAGCCCACGGGAATCGCGCCATCCACTTCGCTCGCGGTCGCAGCCTGCCCCTCGAGCCGCCGCACGCAAGCCGCATCCCCAGCGGCAACGCACTTACCGACGGCATCGATGTTGTCGCTCGAGAGCTTCAGATACGTCTGAGTGATGTTCTTGATCTCTTGCTCGGAGCAACCGCCGGCTTTTTGGGCGCAAGCCGCAAAGTCCTCCTTCATCGCAAGGGCCTGGCTGTGCAGCAGGAAATTGTTCTCGGCCGCGTTGACCCCGGCCGCCGCCGCGATGTAGCCCGCGCTCGCGCTGCCGCCCGCCAGCGCGCCGACGACCGCGCTCATCACGGTGGCCGCCTGGAGCGTCTGTTCGGCCAGCGCAGGATTGCCTGTGGGGTTGAACGCGGCAGCCGTCAGTTCGCCCACCACCGCGCCGATGGCGCCTGCCGCGCATCCACCGCCGCTGCTGCTGCCTCCGGCTGACGCCCGTCCTGCACCCACGAGGCAGCCCAGGACGGCATGCGCCACCTGCTGGCCGTACACGTTCAAGGTTTCATTGACCCGCAAGTCTCCGATCTCGTTGGCGCCTTGCGCCGCGACGGTGTTCAGCAGCGCGGTCGAGATGGCATGGCTGAGTTCATCTTCCAGGCTCGTGCCATTGATCGCGCTGCGTATCACCGCGCTGGCGGCGCCGTCGAGCAGTTGGCGCTGCAACTGGTCGGTAAAGAGCGCCTTGCCATTCGTCGCATTGGCGAGGTTGTCCGGCAGCACGTTGCCGACGCTCAGCCCTTGGATGGCACCCGCCGTGATCATCGCCGTCAGGATGTTCTTGACGCTTTGGCTCTTGCCGAGTTCATCGAACACCTTCCCGAGATCGCCGTTATTGTTGACGAACGAGATCGTCGCCTGGCTGGCAATCGCAGTGATGCCGGCCTGCATCGCTGCGGTTGCGATGCTGGTCGTCGTGGCAGACAGCCCCATCGCTCCCGCGATGCCGGTCCCGGTTGTCGTGGCTGTGGTTGCCGTTCCCACTGCGGCAGACCCAGCTCCCGCAGTGGCCACCCCCACCACCACGCTGACGATGACGGAGGCCACCGGCCCGAGGCTCGTCTGGCTCTGCGCCCACTTCTTGTGTTCCTCCTGCACCCGCTCCCATTGCACGCTGTTCGCGAAGGCCGGATCGGACGCGAGCTGGTTTACCCAGGCCATGCCAGGCTGCTTGGCCAGATCCGTGAGACTGGCGTTCTGACCCAGTTGCGCGGTCACCCCGCCGCTGGCCTTGATGTTCAGGTTCAGCGTGTTGAACAGGTTGTACTGGCTGGTCTCGTCCGAACGGCCATTGCTCTTGGCCGACACCCAGGCCCCGTCGCCGTCGTTCTCGTTGCTGCTGCCGGCCTTGGTCGTTTTCTGCGTGAGCAGGTTGAGCTTGCCGCCGGCCTCGATATCGATCTTGTCGGCGTCGGCCTTGATGGCGCCTAGCGTCATGTCGCCGCCGCTCTTGAGCTGGATCTCTTTGCCGGCGAGCGTGGTGCGCGCCAGTGTTGTCTCCTGGCTATCGGCATTGAAGCTGGAGTGGGTCATGCCACTCTTCTGTGCGTCCTTCGTGGCGGCCGATGTCTGGTTCTCGCCCGCAACAAGGGTGAGTTGATCACCTGCGCTGAGACTGAGCGTCTCACCCGCGCTCAAGGTCGCGGCCTTGCCGGTCAGGTTGCGGCCGGCGCCGATGCTCACATTGCCAGCGCCGCTGACAGCGGTCCCGATTTCCTTGCTCTCCTCGTTCTTGCGCGAGTTATTGGAACTCCAGCGGATGTCCTCGGTGCGCCCGGTCGTCACGGTCTCGAGGTTCACGTCGCGTCCGGCGACCAGGGTCGCATCGCCCGCGCTCTTGACCTCGGCGCTGACCAAGTTCATGTCGCGCCCTGCCACGGCAGTCAGGTCTCCGCCCGGACTGGTCACATACAACCCCGCTACGCGGTCCAGCGTGACGGCGCCGAGCTTCACGCCGCTCGATGCATCCGAGCGAGGCAGCGCGCCCACCTGGCTCCTCGAATCGCGGGTGGTGGTCACCACGTTGATGTCGCGTCCCGCCACGGCAGTCAGGCTCTTGCTGGCATCGACCACGGCGCCGATCACGTTGATGTCGGTCCTGGCGGTCAGCGCAACATCTTCGCCCGTAATGCGACCCGCGAGGTTGCTGATGTTGTCGCCCGAGAGCGAGACCGCATGCCGACCTGCAATCGTTCCGCCAGCGTTCGTGAGGTCGCCGGTGAAGCGCATGTCCACGCTGCGGCCGGACAGCAGCGCACCGGAGCCGTCGATGTCACCGGGTTTGACGTGCACATAGACCTGGGGCACCAGCACGCGCTGGGTGCTGCCATCGGGCAGAGTGACGGTCTGCTCGACCAGCCAGACGATGTCGCTGGTCAACTGGGCCATCTGCGCGTCCGTCAGTGCAATGCCCGGGCGCAGGCCGTACTGCCTCGCAAAGGTCACCCCGGCGTTCATGAGCGCCGTGTACTGCGCGTCATCGCTCTCGAAGCCGTCCAGGAACCGGAAGCCGGTCAACTGGGCCACCTGCTCGCGGATCAGGCGCTGCTCGTAGAAACCGTCGCCCAGGCGCTTGAGCGTGTTGTTCGGATCGAGCCCGAGGTTGTTGAGTAGATAGTCGCTGCTGAGCCAGTTGCGGTAGTTGGCGAAGCGCGGATCAGTCTCGATCAGGTAATGGCTCGACGGGTTGGTCAAGGTCCTGAACAGGCTCGCACTGGGAACCGCCGTGTTCGGCACGCTGGTGCGCACGATGGTGGCGCCTGCGACACCTGTGGTTCCGCCTGGTCCACCGGTCGACGGCACCTCGATGATGGGATTGACGCGCGCACCACCTGCAACGCCGCCGCTGGCCTGCGCGCTGGCCCCGGTCTGCCCCACCGACAGGGACCCGAGGCCCGGGGTGCCAACGGCGACAGCGGTATTGCCCTGCTGACGCGCAGCCGAGAGCGTGGCCGTGCCGTTGGTCGTCAGGTTGTACGGCGCGATCTGGTAGACCCGCTCATCGTCGCCGGAGTGTTCCTCGACGTAACTGTGAAGCACTGTGCCGACCCGCACGGTGGGTGCATCGACCGTCAAGCCGACATTCTGGATAGTCCCGCCGCTGACCGTCAACGCCCCGCCAGCCAGGATCTGGCTGTTCTCGTTGGTGCCGCTGCCCACCTGGATGTTCATCGCGCCGCCGGCGATGATCTTGGCCGGTGCGGAACTTTGCAGGACTGGCGTGGACGAGGTGACGGTGTAGACGTAGGCGTCGAAGGTCGATGAAAAGCGTGTTGGCTTGTAGTCTGTCGCCATCGCGGGCGAGCCCGTCATCGTGTAGATGAAGGCCAGCGTGGCCTTGTCCAGCGCCTTGTGTGCCGCGCGATAGGCCTGCCACTGGTCGTACTCGGCTTGCGTGACCGGGTGGTCGAAAGCCATGAATACCTCGTGCGGAGGCTCGCTGGTGTCCCAGCTTGTGATGCCCGCCTGCCCCACTGTGATGTCGGGGTAGCGCCGGCCGATGAAATCCGCGGGCAAGTCCTCGGCCGGCGGCGTGACGCCAAAGGTGGCCCAGATCGGATCGGTGCGCGAGTACCAAGCACCAGGGACGAGCACCGGATGGCAGGTGCTGTCCTGCCCGACAGTGCACTCTTGGAACGTCCGGTCGTGGCTGCTCTCCGGGCTTCGCATGTAATAGGCGCGGAACTTTTCCAGAGGGTAGTCCGGCGAAGGAATCAGCAGTCGCGCATAGGGGTCGCTGCCGGCCCTCAAAGGGTTGGACGCACTGTCGGCAGCCCACCCGTTCCATCCGGTGTCGGGAATCCGGACGAGTCCCCCGAAGCCGATGAGCACTTCGTCGGCCGTCCAGCGCTGACTGCCGCCCGGAATCTGGTATTCGACGAAGTTCTGGGGCGAACCTGGCTGCAGGGCCCAGGTGACGCCGCCGTTGGTATTGTTCAGCGTGGCGGTCTTGATATCGACGTTGCCGGTGGCCTCGATGGTCGCGGCGTGGTTGTCGATGCTCGTGGCGGAGCCGGTGGCATGGCCGAGCGCATCGAGACTGCCGCCAATGGCGAGATTGCCGTCGCTGAAGATGAGCGCGCCGTCGCGGTTGTTGACGTTCTTAGCGCCAATGTCCAGGCGGGTTCGTGCCGCGATGGTGGCAGCGCTGGTGGCGCCGTTGACGGTCTCGGCAAGGTTGTTCAGCGTGTCGACGCCAATGGAAATCTGGTCGCCGTAGATGCGGCCGGTTCCGATGTTGGTCAGCGTGCCTGCGTCGATGCGGGTCACGACGCCATCGATCACGCCCCGGTTGGTCACCGTACCCGTGGCGCTCAGATGGGTGGTGGAACCCTGGATGTCGCCGGTGGCGGTGTTCTCGATGTTGGTGGCCGACAACGACAGGTCGTTGCCGGCGGCGATGCGCCCGCTGTTGGCGATGTTGCCGCTGGTGGCGATACGCAGGTCGTGGTTCGCAATGGTCTCGGTGCCCGCAGCGAGGGTCACGTCCTGCGTCAGGGCGAGGTTCATGTCGCCTTGGGAGAGCAGCTTGCCCGTAGTGGTCAGCGAGGCAGCATCGACGGTGAGTGTCTTGCCCGCGAGCAGGGTGCCGGCGTTGGTCACGCTCAAGGTCTTGGCGCCAGCCAACGCCCCGTTCGGATCGGTGATGCTGACGGTATCGCCTGCGGAGACCAGGCCGCCGGCGCCGTTGTCGACGAGGCCTGTGCTGTTGAGCGTGACGTTCACATCGGCGCGAATGGCGCCAGATGCGTTGCTGACGGTCGTGGCCGTGATCCCGACGTTCTTGCCCTCGATGCCTTGATCGGTGCCGGAGGTGGCGGTGTTGTCGACGCTTCCCGCACGCAGCGTGGTCGTGGCGCTCGAACGGATCAAGGCGCCCGCGTTCCGGATGCTTCCTGCGTCGAGCTGCAGATCGCCCACGGCCAGCGTCTGGCCACCTCGGTTGTCGTAGATCGCGCCGTGCGTGTCGATGGCGAGCGTCGATTGACCCAGCACGAGGCCGCCGCTGCCGTTGACAAACTCGCCGGTGCTGACAGTCAGCGCGTTCTTCGAGCCGATGAAGCCAGCACCGTTGTCCAGGCGGCCGAAGGAACCCGCGGCACCTGTGGCAATACGCAGCGTGTCGGCGCTGACGATGCCGCCCTGGCCGTTCGCGTAGCCGGCGGCGTTGGTGTTGCCCAGCGTGCCGCCATGCGTGTCGATGGTCATCGCCCCGCCCGACTGGATCAGGCCGGCGTCGTTCACGATGGAGCCCGTGCTCAGATCGACGGTGCTGCCTGCTGTGAGCGTTCCGCGCAGGTTCTGCAAGGTCCCGTTGTGCGTGTCGACGGCCAGGCTGCGGCCGCTGACCTTGCCATCGGTGTTCACAAGGCCGCTGTTCGCAAGCACGGTGGCGCCTGCCGCGAGCAGGCTGCCCGAGGTGTTGTCGGTCGTGCCGCTGGTGGTGACGCGCAGATCGCCGGTCACACTGGCCAACGTGCCATGGTTGTTGTCGAGGCTGGCGGCATCGACCTGCGTGGCTCCGTTGGCAGCCAGCACGCCTTCGACGTTCGTCAACGCGCCGGTCGCCACGATGCTCAACATGCCAGGCGTGGTGATCACCGACTTGCTGGTGTTCACATCGCCCTGGGTCGCGACGATGGCGATGTTGGCGGCGCTGGTCTGCTTGCCGGAGAGATCGACGCTCGCCCCCTGAAACGCGGCGTCGCCTGCGGCGAGGTTAGTGCCGTTGGCAACCAGCGCACCGGTTGCGGTGACGCGCAGCGTGCCCTGCGCGATTTGGCCGGTGGCCAACTGGCCGTCGCTCTGGATACCAGCACCGATCACGCCTGCGGCATTGCTTTGGACATTCTCGGCCGCGAGTGTCGTGTTGCGGCCTGCGGTGATGCTGCCGCCGTTGGTGAGCGTGCCTCCAACTGTGACGTTGACGTCATTGGCGCCCCGCAGGGTGCCACCATTCGAGAGCGAGCCCGCTTGAATGGCCAGGTCGGTGGCTGTGTTGATGGAGCCGCCATCGCCGTTAACCAGCGCACCTGCTACCGCGAGCTGCACGCCCGCCTGCGCCGATTGGATGCTGCCCTTCGAGTTATCCAGCGAGCCGGTATGGAGCGTCAGGGCCTGGTTCGAGGCCAAGGTCCCGGCAGTGTTGGTGGTGGCGCCCGCGACATTGGCAGTCAGTGCGCCTGCTGCTGAGATCGCCCCCCGCGCGTTGTTGGCGCTGCCCCCGACTGTGAGCTTCGCATCGGTGTCGCTGGTCAGCACGCCGTCCTGGTTGTCGAAGTCGCCCGCCGTGGCGATGTCCAGGCTGCCGGCGCGCAGCACACCACCCGCATTGCTGAAGGTGCCAAGGTTGCCCGTGAAAGCCCCCGAGACATTGAGCGTTCCGCGCTCGTTGCTGAAACCCGGCTGGTTGAGGGCCATGCTCGCCACGGATAACGTACCGCCGCTATTCACGAGGTTGGCGGTTTGCAAGGTGATGGGACCGCCTGCGTAGATCTTGCCGCCGTCGTTCCTGATCGCGCCTGCTGCAGTAATGCGGCCAGGCTCGATGGGAGCTGGCGCTACGGCGGGAGCCGGTGTTGGCGTGCCAGCGGTCGTCGTGCCGTCTGTCGGTGTCGCGGTGCCCGTCGATCCGGTCGAACCCGTGCCTGGAGTGGTTGTGCCGGTGCTGCCTCCGTCGGTTGTGGGAGCCGGTACGGGCTCCGCGCCGATCCAGCCCCCATTCGCATTGGAGACCATCGGCGCCGCGAGCGACAGCGAGGCCATGCTGGTCTGGCGGATCGTTCCCTGGTTGACGATGTCGCTGCTCGTGCTCGCGAGCTGCACGCTCTGGCCTTCCAGCGTGCCAGTGTTCTCCAGACGGCCCGAGGCCGTGACTACCAGGCTTCCGGCGCTCGCGCCGATGTTGCCGGCGTTGCGCACTCCGAGCCCTTGCTCTGTGCCCACGAGCACAATCTTCCCGGAATACATGCCGCCCAATGCAGCAACGTCGAGAGCGAAGGTGGGTGCTGCGCCCGTGCCCGTCGTGGGAGTGATCTGCGTATGGTCGGCGCTGATCTGGTTTGCGCCTGTGACCACCTTGAGATCGGTGGCGTAGATTGCAGCATTGAGCTGCACGGCGCGAGCGAGGATGGCCGCGTAGTCTGTTTTGCTGGCATCGAGGCCTGCACCATCGATGGTGACTGTTCCTCCTCGCACGAGAAAGCTGTCGAGGCCGCCGATGGCGTTGAATTGCGGCGTGCCCGTGGTCACCGTTGCGCGAGACGCGTTGATAAAGCCGCCTCCATCGATGTTGATCCCGGCCGGGTTCGCGATGATGATCTCGGCCCGTTGGCCCGCAACTTCCAGATAGCCGCGAATCTGGCTTGGATTCCCGCCGTTGACTTCGTTGACAATAATTCGCGCGGGTCCTGTGGCCAGGAATGGGTTGCCCTGTATGTAGCCCCCGAGCTGGGACTGCACATTGACCCGGCTGTTATTCAGGATCGCGCCGTTGTTTCCAATATTGAATTGGTTGTAGACATTGCGGGAAACGCCTGCGGCCGAGGGCGTTTGTATGTTGACGTAGGGCACGCCGTTGGGTGCCACCAGCACCGTGGGGCGCAGGTTGCCAGGAACGTTGGGCGCGCCCACGATCTGCCCATGGGCCGACGTCGCCGAGAGCATCCCCGCCAATGCGGCACCGATCAGCATGGGGGCAAGGGCAGCGGCGGCGGCCAGTGCACCGCCTGCTACCGTCGTGGCCTTGCTCGAGGCTTTGCCTGTGGCCGTGGCAGTCTCTTGAACCACCATCCGCATACCTCTGGCAGCGTTGAAAATGACGCGGTGAAGCTGGCGATTCATGCTCTGACATCCCTGTGTTTTTTTTGGCTAACCGCGACGGTTCTGTATCGAAACACGTCGAAGTCCAATTCTCAGGGGCGAGCGGTCAATACGCAGGGGTGCCTTATGTCAGCCGTGAGCACAACGTCACGGATAGAGCATCTGCAAATCTCAATGGCTCCCTCGACTAATACTTAGGTTTTGATTTCAATAAGCCTTTGGCCTCCGCCGTGTTAAAGCGAGGTCTACCGGCGACAAAACCAAATACCGAGATACTCTGCACTTGAAAAACTGGCTCGATCAGAGAAGCGGTCTCTCAACGCGGTCGCCTCTCGGAGTGGTCGAGTTCAAAAAATCACTATGCGATCCCGGGTGATGCCTTTGAGGTCTGGAGCTTCAACGAGGTCTGCAAGATGCAAAACGTGGTCGCTGAAGGTAAGCTGCATGATGTGGATGGCTGTATGCCCAGGTGCGGCGCCTATTGAAGACCAAAGTGTCCGGCTACAGTCTGCCAAAAGCCGACCTCGGAGGCGCGGCCTCGTTACCCTTCTTCCAAATGGAAAACATCACCATCACAGCCGCCACCCCCGAAGAACTCCGCTCCGGCGAACTCGGCCGCAAGCTACGCCTCTACAACCACGGCTTCGTCGGTGAGTATCCCGAGCAGCAGTACATCCGGCTCAACGCCAGGGACGGGAACGGCCGATTGCTCGGCGGGCTGCGAAGCTTCGTTTTTCTCTACTGGCTCAACATCGAAGTCCTGTTTGTCGAAGCCGACGTGCGCGGCTCGGGCCTGGGCAGCCGCCTGCTAACCGAGGCCGAGCGGCAGGCCATCGAGTTGGGTGCGACGAACGCCAAGCTCGACACCTTCGAGTGGCAGGCGCCGGCGTTCTACCTTAAGCACGGCTACAAGGAGTACGCGCGCGTCGACCACTATGCGTCTGGCTTCTACCTAGCCTCCATGAAGAAATTGCTGGCGCACTGAGCTACGTTGCAAGCTTGCTTCGGTAGGCGGCCTGAACCGGTCCTTCGACTATCGCCTCTGGCACCATGAACATCGCCCATATCCCTCCCAGCTACCTTCCGCTGAACGTGCCAGGCCTGCCTATGCTTTATGGGCCCAAGGGAAGCTGGTGTGCCTGGGTGACGGCCTTGCGATTGCCTCATACGGCAAGGTTTCGCGATGCAACCGCCCGAGCCGCAATGCGGGGCTACGCTGAGTCCGACCGGATTGCTGATTTCGGTGAAGTGGTCGCCTATTTCGAGAACGATGACGGATCCGGCTCTGCGCCCAGCGCGGCGATGATTGAGGCAGCACGTTGGCTGCTCGTGAACGACGCCGCCTTTTTCGGCGCAGTGTTGGAGGCCATGCTGGCCGATCTGCCGTCCCTGCGCGCCATCGAGGGTTCGACCGTCTTGGCTGACGATGCGTTTCGACTTCCCGAGTGCTGGGATGAGGCCACGCTGTTGCCTTTGGTCCGGCTCAACAACATCAATCTGCACCCCGTCGCTGGCGCGCCTTATATTGGACTGGACTTCAGTTGCGCTTGGGAGCACGAGCACGGCTATGGGCTGATGATGGCAGGCACCGAGATCGTGGAAACCGGCGGTGCCGACGTCGGAGCGTTGTCCTGGATCGCCGCACGGCACGCGGAAAAAGTGGCGTAGTGAACGACTGCTTTGTGGCGACTGGCGACTTGTTCAGCCGCTTCGCAGCGATTGCCGACATCCCGCGGCCTCGCGCGAATGGGTACTATCGGCCAGAAGCCGTCCTAGTACGACATCCCCTAAATATATTGTCTATTCAGCAGCCAAGAACGGTGCCAGCAGCGTCACGATCGAATCGGCCGCTTGCTCGAGGTCGCCGTTGATGGGCAAGGGCTCCCAGCGCCCCGTATGACTACGGAACGCAGCGGTGTATCGATTGCGAGCGAGCTCCGTCAGGCGAGCCACCGTGTCGACATCGTCGTCGCGGTGCATTTGGATCAGCAGGTGCTTGCCGTAGGGGCGCACCCGCGCCTGCTCATGTCCGATGAGTCGAGCCAGCTGACGCTGGAGTTCGTCGGCGCGTGCTTGGGCCAGTAGTGTGGGCATCGGAAGGGAACCTCTTGGGTTGGCCAGTTTGCAACTCAAAGCCGGCAAACGTCCACTTGAAGGGCTGGGGTGAGCGATTGCGCTGGGCGACAAACTCCTGCGTGCGCTGTCGCAGATGTTCTGTGGAGCGATGGCTGGCGTGACGAAGGATCCGCCGCGTGTAGATGGCAAACAGCAGCTCGATCTGGTTCACCCAACTGGCATGCAAGGGCGTGAAGTGGAAGACGAAGCGACCGCCGTGCCGCGCGTTGAAGTCCTTCCAGACGCCGTAGGCGCGGTGGGTGTTCAGGTTGTCCCAGATCACATGCACGGTTCCACGAGGATAGGCACGGGCGACCTGCTCCATGAAGCCCCCCAGGTCGTCCTGTGTGCGGCGATCCGTGCAGCGTGCCAGCACGCGCCCGGAATGCACCTCCAGCGCAGCAGTCAGCGCCTGGGTGCCGTGCCGGATGTACTCGAACTCTTGCCGGCGCACTCGCGCGAGGCTCGGTGGCCTGTCCCAGTGCTTGCGCTCGATGGCCTGGATGCCCGTCTTCTCGTCAATGCTCAGGACCACCGAGTCCTTGGGCGCCCGCCGATACAGCGCACAGATCGCGTTGACCTTCTCACGAAACTGCGGATCCACGCTGTGCAGCCATTGTCGCACCCGGTGGGGGCGCAGTTCGGCCGCCTGCAGGATGCGCTGCATGTGGCTGCGGCTGATCTGCTCGACCACCCCGAGCGCGGTTGCCCGTTCGCACAGTTCATCCAGCGTCGGCGTCGAGCGGCCGTATCGCTCGGCCGGTTCGCACGCCAACGCCAGCAGTTGCAGCCTCTGCGCATCCCCGATCAGTCGCGGTCGCCCCGGACGCTGCGCCTCGCGCAAGCCTTCCGCGCCTTGACTGTCCACGCGAGCGCGCCACATCGATACGCTGGGCAATGACAGTCCGAGTGTGCTCGCAATGGCCGCATTCGTCTGGCCCTCGTGAGCCATCAAGGCAATCCGGGCGCGAACCACGTCCCGTTGCGGCGCCGTGCCGCGGCGCACCAGCGCCTGCAGCGCATTGCGCTCCTTCTTCGACAGTTTGACAACCTGTGCTGGACGGCCTGGACTCACGAGAACTGAGCTTACCTCAACACCCCACAATAGAAAATCTATTTGAGGGATGTTGTACTAGGGCGGCGAGCTTCTGCCCGAAACGGGCTTGATGAACTTCACCGCAGTTGAAACTTTGTCAAATATAGATATGCGGCGTCAATTAGCAAGAAAGAAGCATTGAAGGGATTCTTTCCGAAGAAATGCAACGGCCTTACGCTTACGCAACGATTGCATTGCACCGCCCCGGTGCCGCACCTCTTTCCAGGGATCGATATGACTAATAGAGATACGATCAAAGCATCGAAAAAAATCGGCAGGAGCGCCGCTTGAGAATCAAGCGCCTCGGCATAGCCATTGCCGCAATATCGATCTGCCAGTTCATTCTGTGGGGGACGATCTACTCCTCTTTCACGCTCTTCATCGATCCAATCCATCGTGAACTCGGCTGGGGAAAGACGTTCATCGTGACGTCCTTTTCTATCGCCCTAGGCGTCAGCGGGCTTTGCGCCATCCCCATCGGGAAATGGGTCGACCGGTGGGGCGGATTTTTTCCGCTCTCGGTAGGTGCCGCATTGTCTTCCGTCCTCCTGCTTGCGCTTTCGGTAAATGAAAACCCGATGATCTTTGCTGTCGCCTGGATCGGACTGGGTGTAGCGATGGCAGCTGTTCTGAGTCAAACCGCATACGCGGTCTTCGTTCAGATGGGGATGGAGATCGGGCGCAAGGCCATCTTGTATTGTTCGCTCGGAACCGCGGCCTCTGGCGCCGTCTTCCTGCCGCTTTGCTCTTATCTGATCGCCGAATTCGGATGGCGCGATTCACTAAGGGTGCTGGCCGCACTCAACCTGCTTTGTGCCGCCCTTCATCTTGCCTATGTTCCCCGGAGGCATCCGGACTTCATTGCTGCCGACTCATCATCACGTCCCCCCAGGTCGCCTTTGCTTGCTCGCAACAGGCAGCTCTTACTCATGCTCGCGGCCTTCGGGACGAACTCAGCGATATCGGCAGTACTGGCGGTCCAGCTTGTTCCGCTGCTTCTGTGGGGAAACTATTCGATGCACGAGTCCGTCCTCACGGCGGCCCTGGTCGGACCGGCTCAGATATTGATACGGGTATTGATGGTCGGCAGGCTGAGCCAGAAGATCAGTTACTACGGTTTGGGCGTGTGTGCCATGGGATTTCAGGCCATTTCCCTGATCGCTCTTTCGGTGTGCATCGCCTTTTCTCCGGGCACAACGCTTCTTTATATATTTTCCATACTGAACGGTCTCTCTCTCGGAGCGGGGTTGATTTCCCGCGCTCTGATCACGACCGAGTTCTTCGAGGCTCAGGCCTACGGTGCCGCCCAAGGCTATATCCAGTCGGCCACCATGCTGGCAAGGGCCGTGGCTCCCGCATTTTTTGCATTCATCATGAATTCCCTGGAGGTGGGGCTGTCTCTTTATTTCCTCCTGACACTGGGTGCAATTTCCTTTCTCTCGATGGCGATGTTGAAAGGAAAAATATTTCCGGCGCTGACTCCAGCATCTGTCGACACGAACTGACCGAGGTTTCAATGACTGCTTCCGACGATCGATCCTTGCAATTTTCAACGAGAGCTCTGCGCGACGGGGTGATGCGCTCCGAGTTTCAGGAGCATTCGGAGTCCCTGTTCCTGTCTTCGAGCTACATCTTCGAGAGTGCGGAAAGCATCGCGCGGCAGGCTGCAAACTCGGAAAAGGGCTTCTACTACTCGCGGTTTTCCAACCCCACGGTATCGATGTTCCAGGAGCGGCTCGCTTCACTGGAAGGGGCGCAAGCCTGCATTGCGACCGCATCGGGCATGAGCGCGATCCTGACCCTGCTGCTCTCGACGCTCAAGACAGGCGATCACGTCATCGCCTCCCAGAGCTTGTTCGGCTCGACCATCCAGATGCTCTCCGCTTTTCTTCCGAGAGTGGGGGTCGAAACGACGTTCGTGCCCCTGACGGACGTTTCCGCCTGGCAGCAGGCCATCCAAGGCAACACGAAGCTCCTGTTTCTCGAGACCCCGTCGAATCCATTAATGGAGATCGGCGATATCCAGGCGATTGCGAACGTCGCTCACGAAAAGGGCGTGTTGCTCGTGGTGGACAACACCTTCTGCTCGCCCGCCATTCAAAACCCGATCCGCCTGGGCGCCGATGTTGTCATCCACTCGGCCACCAAATTGATCGATGGACAGGGGCGCGTGCTGGGTGGAGCCATATTGGGCCGGGACAAATTCATCAAGGAAACGATATTTCCTTTTGTCCGCCTGACCGGTCCGACGCTTTCGGCATTCAACGCCTGGGTTCTGCTCAAAGGCCTCGAAACCCTGCAGATCAGATTGAATCGCCAATCCGAAAGCGCGCTGGAACTCGCCCGATGGCTGGAAACGATTCCAGAGGTCGATCGCGTGTTCTATCCGGGACTTCCATCGCACCCGCAACACCTTCTGGCCGGCGAGCAGCAACGCTCCGGCGGATCCGTGGTCTCCTTTCAAGTCCGGGGTCACACACCGGAAGCACAGCGGAATACGGCCTGGAGCATCATGGATCGAGCCCGGCTTTTTTCCAGGACGGCCAATCTCGGCGATGTGAAATCGACCATCCTGCATCCGGCCTCGACCATCCATTCGCGCATCACCCCGAACGAGCGGGCGCTGGCGGGAATCACCGAAGGCCTGGTCCGGCTGTCGATCGGCCTGGAGGACCCCATCGACCTGAAGTCCGACCTTCTCAGAGGGCTGAATGGTTGACTTTCTTCAATCCCAATCAACGGAAGACGAATCATGAGTCTGGAGATCCAACCTCGCCGAATCGAAGCCGCCGCCAAGGAAAAGTCGATGCGGGAATTCGGGGAGTCGTTCATCAATGCGCTGCCGAAGCACATCGACGCCTTGCAGATACCAGGGCGCAAGATCTCGGCCGATTTCAACGCGCCACCGAAAAATGTCCGCATCGAAGAAATATCCGAGATTCAGGAGGCGATGCAGGAGGTGCTGCACCATCCGACGACACGGCAGGCCGAGATTCATGCCGAAAGCACGTTCAAGGCATTTCTGGAAAAAGAGGTCGTGGATGCCGGCTTGCTGAAATTTTTCAACGGCTGGTACAACACCCACAAGACCACGAGCCTGGTTTCGGCAAAGATCATCATGCGCCTGTCGGCGGATGCCATCTCCATCCCCGCCGAACAGCAACCCGGATATCACGGCGCGATGGCGCACATGCACGAGGTCGCCAAGGACGACTTCGGACTCGGGCACAAGGGGCACGACGGGATGTACGGCTACCTGACCGCGGCGCTCGACGCCGAAGACTGGGTGGACATCCGGTACGAAGTTCCGGAGTGCAATGAGTTTTCGGAATTTCTCTACGACGCGGGTGTCGCCGAGCACAAATCCCCATTGAATTCCTCACGCCACAACGAATCGATCCTCCACGCGATGATGATTTCGGTGGCCTCGGAAACCTGGAACGGGCGTGAGTTCAATTTCATCGCGCAGCACATCGAGGACAAGCTGCTCTCCTCCAATCCGGACCTTCTCGAGGATGCAACGAGCTTGCGCAATGCCAAAGGCTATGTGATCGGCCATGCAGGAGAGGTGGAGAACAAGCACGGCCTGCATGCCCTGGCCGCGGCGCAGCTTTTTTCTCGCACCCGGGGCGTCGAGTTCGACAGCCGGCGCCTGCAGGAAGTCATGCTCGATTACAACGCCCGTGTCGGCAAGGCCTTCGGTGCGCTGCACCGGTCCTTGACGACGCGCCATTGAGATTGGGGATGCCGCGGCCCACCGGGCGACGGACGCCACCAAGCTCAGCAGGCTGGCTTTCGCATCGCTGCCTGCGTACTCGGCGGCCTTCTTACTGCATGATCCAGCCGTGACTCACGACCAGCGACTGGCTCGTGAGCACATTGGTCGGGAAGCCCGCGAACAGTAGCGCGACGCGTGCCACGTCCTCGGTGGTCGTGAACTCGCCATCCACCGTTTCCTTGAGCATCACGTTCTTGATGACTTCCTGCTCGCCGATGCCCAGCGTCTTGGCCTGCTCGGGGATCGGCTTCTCGATCAGCGGCGTGCGTACGAAACCCGGGCAGATCACGCTGCCGCCGCGGCCTTGCGCGTACATGTGCTTGAGACAGGCCTTGGTTGCGGGGAAGGCGCCGTCGAGGTGGATCGGTTGGTATTGCTGGACTGTAGCGGTTTCGTGAGGCTTTGAAACTCCGTGCGGCCCATGCGCTCTGCCGAACCTTGATCACGACGAGTCTTGAACTTTTTGGATTCGCCGCCGCGTACTGCAGCCGTGGAGCTTGAGTGTCTGCATCAAGATGCACGAGGTTTACTCACTTTAAGACTTGGCCGAGATCTGCCCTCTTCACAGCCAATGCCCTTTCGGCCGCGCCCAAGTGCCGTACAACGTACGCAGCTCGGCCAATCTACAATGCCATCTGGATAGGTACTATCGAACAGCAAGTCGGTATGCCGCGTGCGGCTGCGGAGCCTATTTTTCGTCGCGCCGAAGCATGACAAGATCGATATACCCGTTTGAGGTTTGACTCTCCCTGTGGACCTTTTTCAGGGTGAACCCCTCGCCTCCTCCATCGCGCTCCCATCCCAGGGCGAGGTGATGGAATGCCGCATCGCCAAGACTGAGCTTGCTCGCATCAACAGCAAAGGTCGCACCTGGGCTCTGCATGGAGAGCAGATCTTGAAAACTCATAGCACACCATAACAGGCCGAATGCGAAGTGTCGAGTTAACTAGCCACGTACGTTTTTCTGAATCTTGTCGATGATGCCGAAACACTACTTAGCGGACATACCCGCTACTGCGCAACGCGTGCCTCAAAGGGAACTGGAGAAAGTGGCTTTCGGGAGACTGCATGCGCTGGCGTCGGCGAATGGCAGTCGAGTTTCGTGTGTGCCAGATTGCGGTTGACTCACGTCAAACGCTATTGACATGAGTCAGCTTGCGGTGCACTCGATTCGGCCGCCAGACCAAATCTTGGCACACCCGCGATACAAGAGTGATCAAAAAGCCCCCGCATCCGACTACAGTCAACCAGTAGTAGACGTCCGAAGATGACCTCAAAAGCACGAGCGTACTACCGCACTTGGAGCATAGATGAAGGCACTCTCCGTTGAGATTTTGCGTATGGTTGACAGCAGCTTCCCTAACTGGGTCGAGTGCCGCTTGATTGATGCACAGGGGGACGCGCATTTGTTCGTGGAGAAGGCCCCAATCGTTGTGCGCGCAGCGCTTGTCGGTGACGGCTGCTATCCGCGCTCTGGCGAAATAGCCTGCGAAGTCCAGTCCGAATGGAAAGATACGGCCAACCGTTCGTTTGTCAGAATCGATACAACGAGGCCAGACGGAGTGGAGTCCATCGCCGGTTTGAGCGAGTTCGTCATCCATGCTTCGCAGCTCATTGACGTGCCTTGAGACAAGATGCGGTCAAGAACGGTCGTTAAGATTTGTGAGCGGACCTGACCTGTCCGAGGCTGTAATGCATGACTGGGTCGAGCGGGAGCAACAACCCCTTCGGAACTTGAACGGCAGTCGTGATCAGAGTCTCGTCAACTGCCATGCGAAGACGAATGACATTGTTCAAACCGGGCCCCGTGCGCGCCTGATCATCCACGACGGGACGGCCAGTGCCGTCAACCAAGTCGACGCCCACGACGTGGCCGACAAGTACATGGTCAGCTTCTTCAGCCATCTCGGCCAAGGACATTTGCAACGGAAGACTTGCAAGGACGGCGAAAGGGACCATTTCTGCCAGCAACAAAAGAAAGCGTTTCATCAAGCGTCCGATCACTCCCAGAGCTCCATGAACATCTGGTTCCACCCGAGAGTGCGCCAGCCACGGCGATATCCGCAGGCGGTCGAGTCGTTGTCGTAAAGTGGGTGTTGCAAAACCTGGCTTCAGCGATAGTTTGAAAGGCGCGTTGGATTGCCGGCCTTGAGCACTTGGCCTCTGAATCTGACGTGCCAATCAGGACCAAATTCTTTGTGTGCGTGTATATGGAAACCGCCTTCTACGGGAGCGATATCAAGAGGCAGCAGGTTATCGGTGGGTTGCGCAAGAAGCTCAACCTCGTCGCCAGGTTCAAGAACAACCTCCTCGGGAACCATTTCAAGATACAGCGTCATCGTGGCGACGGTTTCGTTCTTGAATTTCCCAACGATTGGATAGGTTTCTGGTGTCATGGCAAGGGTCCGATCTCGGCGAGCAGCGAAAGTCTAGTCTCCGCCGCCACAAACTGCCGGCCTATGGAGATGGGGCAGCCATGCACTTGTCATTGCCCCCCGAGATAGGTGAAGCGCCAATCCGAATAGGTATTCGCTTGGTGCTCAATCGTCACAACGCCTCTTGGCAGCGCCGCGCGAATGGGGCGTTCCTTCGAGGCACTGGCCACCCCCCAGATACCGCCCTGCGGTGCAATCAGCGGCACCAGCGCCTGCCCCGTCATCGGATCCGGATAGAGCTGACGCAGGTAGCGCCTGGTGACCAGGTGCCGGGCATCTTTCAAAAGATCCCCCAGATGGTCGGGATACCGATGTCGTCGCGTGCCAGCATGCCGCATCCCTCGATGTCCTGAGTGCCGAAAGTGCATATTTAACGTGAACGCACAGTTATCGACATATTGCCATTGCCGCGACCGCTTATCGCCGAGATCGACTCCTCGAATTGAACCCTGTATATGGCCTTCCAGTCCATCTGGACCAATCGACGGCCTCTAGCCTGCAGACTAGACTTCGGCTTTCGGCGGCAAGAGCCGACGTTCAGCGCCTCAGCGAAGTTCGCTAGGAGGCGGTGGGCAATTTCCTCGCGGTAGCGAGGTAGGCGCACTTGCACAGCAGTGTTGGACCGCTCTTGTGCAGTACGATTTTGAGGTACAGATTCAATTCAGCCATGGAAGGTTCTTGCACATGACCGTTCAGCTTCGAATCGTTCGCCCAGTCCGCTCCGTGGAACGCTCGCTAGCCATGTATTGCGATGGCCTTGGCCTGCGTGAACTTGACAGGTTTTTGGACCACCAAGGGTTTGCTGCTGCAATAGTCGGGTTTCCTGGCTTGCCCTACCATTTCGCGTTCACGCATTGCAGCGACCACCCGGTAATCCCGGCTCCCACAGTGGAGGACCTCACCGTCTTCTATATGCCGGACCCTGCAGAATGGCAGCGCTCATCCGAAGCCATGCTCACCGCCGGTTTCACCGAGGTCTCGTCCTTTAATCCGTATTGGCAACGCCGCGGTCGCACGTTTGCAGACCTAGATGGCTACCGCGTTGTGCTCCAGCAGGCAGCGTGGGGAGCGCAATGACGTGTGCTGAAGCGCTCGCGAACGTGTGGAGCGAACTAGGGCCTGTTAACACAACCGCAAGCCATCAGCGATGAGAGCGAAGCTGATGAAGGCGGTGAACATGACGTCCAGCTTGTCGAATCGGGAGAAGATGCGCCGATAGCCCTTGAGCCGACGGAACAAGCGCTCGACTTCGTTGCGGCGCTTGTACATGGCGCGGTCGTATTCCCACGGCTCGACGCGGGTGCGCAGTGGCGGGACGACCGGGATAAAGCCCAAGTCGAGCGCAAGCTGCCGAGTCTCGTTGCCTTCATAGGCGCGATCCATGAGCAGATGCAGTGGCCGATTCGGCGCGCCCAAGCGCCTCAACAACTCGCGACCTTCGGGTGCATCGTGCGCTTGACCCGGCGACAACGAGAACGTTACGGCCGTGCGCGCGTCCGCGGCGAGAAGGTGGATCTTGGTGTTCCATCCGCCGCGGGACTTGCCGATAGCTTGCGGACCGTTTTTTTTCGAGCGCCTGTGCCATCGGGATGCACCTTGACGCTGGTGCTGTCCAACGACACGGCTTCGATCTTGATCTGCACCACTTGCGCGAGCTGTAGCCGCGCGAAGGCTCTGTCCAGGACGCCAGACTTGGCCCAGCGATTCATGCGCGTGTAGATGGTGTGCCAGTTGCCGAACCGCTTGGGCAGGCCTCGCCACTTGCACCCATGCTCGGCGACGTACAAGATGGCATTGAGTACCTGCAAGTTCGACAAGCTGACATTGCCTCGCTGAGTCGGCAAGCAGTCCTCGATCTGCTCAAACTGCGCTCGTGTGATCTCCATGCCACCAATGTCGCTCGAACACGCGGTGCGCGCAATTAGTAACAGGCCCTAGTCACAGAAACGCAGGCTGTAGTTGCGTTTCACCACGCTCAGTCAACCCTCCAGTCGTTCCGACCGAATACCAACAGGCAACTGCTGTCAAAGAGTGAGAGGCTGGGTGGCGGCACGCCGGTCCCGCCACCTGCGCCGTGCCCGTGCCCGTGCCCGTGCCCGTGCCCGTGCCGTCGATACGCGGTAGCGCGTTGAACTGGAAAGACCCGGCCGGCACTTGGCCGCATTACTAGCGGATGGTTGCAGCGGAGTTCGCGAAAGCATGTCAGGCCGTCCTTGCGGTTGCCGTTGACCCGGAGCCCGTAGGGGCGAATGCGCTGGAATCCCTTCGGCTGGTCGTGTTGGATCCTTGTTTTTCGGGATGGCGACCTATCCAGCGTCGAGCATCACCAAGTCGGCATGGTGACCGACCTTGAGCACGCTGCAGCCGCACATATCGAAGCTGCGTGTTGCGAGGCCCATTCTGTATCGCCTTCTTGCCGATTCAGGGTCTTCCCCGATGCCTAATTTTTAGCGCGCCCGGCGCGAAAAACGATGCTTGGAAGCAACGCGGTGGGCTCCTAACATTCGCTCCCGCTGGCCCTTCAACGTGACGAAGACAACACGCAGGGTCACGCTCTCCGCTCCCAATTCTTCTACAAGGGAATCCGCCATGGCCAATCTCCGGGACCCCGGTCGCCGAAGCCTTCTCAAGACCTCGCTCGTTGCCGGGGGCCTCTCGTTCGGCAGCATGCTGTCGTTCGACACCTTCGCGCAGGGCAAGGCGCGCATCAACATGCAGCTCGGCTGGATCCCCAGCATCAACCAGATCGGCGAGGTAGTGGCCAAGCGGCTGGGCTTCTACGAGCAGGAAGGCATCGAGTTCGCCATCCAGCCCGGTGGACCGAACATCGATGGCGTGGCCATCGTGGCTTCTGGCCGCTATGAGGTGGGCCAGGTTTCGTCCAGCCCCTCGGTAATGTTGGCCGTCTCGCAGGGCCTGCCGATCAAGTGCTTCGCTGTCGGCGCCCAGAAGCATCCGTTCACCTTCTTCTCACTGGCCAAGAATCCCGTGCGCAAACCCGCCGACCTGATCGGCAAGAAGGTCGGCATCCCCTCAACCGCGGCCATCCTGCTGCGCGCCCTGCTGGCGAAGAACAAGATCGCCGAGAAGGACGTCACCATCATCACGGTCGGCTCCGACATGGTGCCGCTGCTGACCGGCCAAGTCGACGTCGTCACAGGCTGGCTCACCAGCACGACCGCACTCAAGGCACTAGGCCCGGACCGTGTCGACCTGACGTTGTGGGATGGGGGCGTGCAACTCTATGCGCTGCCCTACTATGCCTCGACCAAGACACTCGAGTCCCAGCCGAAGCTCATCGAAGCCTTCTTGCGTGCGACCTCGCGCGGCTGGCAGCATGCGAAGACCAACCGCGACCAATCGGTCGACCTCCTGGTGAAAGAGTATCCGAATCTCAAACGCGAGGACGAGCGTGCCGCGGTCGACACCATGCTCGAATATGCCTTCGGCGGCCTCGCGCAAACTCAGGGATGGGGCACCATGGATCCCGCTATCTGGCAGGCGCAGATCTCGATGTATTCGGAACTGCGCCAGTTCACCGCACGAACGCCGAAAGTGGACGACGTCATCTGGCTTGATGGGCTGAAGTCGACCACCGCCGACCGTATGAAGGTCTGACGCCATGACTGCCGTACTGAACGCCGCTGCGGCGATCTCGTGCCGCGATATCGGCATGCGCTTCTTCACCGAGCGCCGCGATGTCACCGCGATCAAAAGCCTGGACCTAGACGTTGCGCAGGGCGAATTCCTGACACTGCTGGGCCCGTCGGGCTGCGGAAAGTCGACCTTCCTGCGTGTGGTGGCAGACCTGCTGGAGCCGAACCGCGGAAAGATCGAGGTGCTCTCCACTTCACCGCAGGCCGCGCGCAAGAACCGCGACATCGGCTTCGTTTTCCAGGACGCGGCGCTGCTGCCATGGCGCACGGCGCTGCAGAATGTCCAGCTGCCGCTGCAGGTAGGCGGTGGCGCCAGCCGCAAGGGCCGCCGTTCTCCGCAAGAACTTCTGGAACTGGTCGGCCTCAAGGACCGGGCGCACGCCTGGCCTCACGAGATGTCAGGTGGGCAGCGCCAGCGCGTGTCGATCGCACGCGCGCTAGCCAGCGATCCGAAAATCCTGCTGATGGACGAGCCCTTCGGCGCGCTCGACGAAATCACGCGCGACCGGCTCAATGAGGAGATCCGCCGCGTCTGGAAAGACACCGGCGTGACGATCCTGTTCGTCACGCACAGCATCCATGAGGCTGCCTTCCTTGGCCAGCGCGTACTGATGCTCGCAGCCAACCCCGGCCGTGTCCGCGAGATCGTGCCGGTGAATCTGCCGGAAAACCGCACCCTGGATATCCGTGAAACACCCGAGTTCGTCCGGCTCACGGCCCACCTGCGGCGCGTGCTGGAAACCTGCTGAGGCTTACATGACTACCAGTTCCATCGATACGCCGGTGCCCGGCCTTGCAGTGACGCCGGCCGACGCCGAATACATCGCGTGGGCGGCCGCCCGCCGCCGCCGCCTGTGGCGCCGTCGCATCCTACCGGCACTCGGTATCGGCGGGCTCATCGTGCTGTGGTGGGCCGTCATCGTTCTTTTCGATGTCAAGCCTTTCATCGCACCCACGCCATGGGCGGTTGTCGAGACGCTCTACGCCAAGCGCGCTATTCTGCTGGACAACCTGATTCCGACCGCGCTCGAAGCAGCCGGCGGTTTCCTGATCGGCAACCTGGCGGCCATGGCGGTCGCCACGGTGTTCGTCCACAACAAGACGCTGCAGGACATCTTCTTCCCTGTCGTGCTGATGTTCAATGCAGTCCCGCTGGTGGCCAAGGCTCCGGTCCTTGTGCTGATCATGGGCAACGGCATGGAGCCGAAGATCACCATCGCGGCACTGGTGTGCTTCTTCCCGACGCTCGTGAACATGGTGCGCGGCCTCGAATCGGTGAATCCGCAAGCCATGGAACTGATGCGCGTGCTGTCCGCAAGCAAGATGGAGATTTTCTTCCGCCTGCGGCTGTTGAACGCTCTGCCCTACCTGTTCTCGGCCCTTCGCATCGCAGCCTCGATGAGCGTGATTGGCGCGGTAGTGGGCGAGTGGGTAGGGGCCACAGTGGGCATCGGCGCCATGATCTTGCAGGCCACCTTCAACTTTGATTCGCCACTGCTCTATGCCGCGATCGTAATGAGCGCCACTCTGTCGGGCCTGTTCTTCTTACTCGTGGCCTTGGCCGAGCGCTGGATCATCCGCTGGCAGCCCGACGGTCACCACTGAAACCCTCGGGGCCTCGCTCCGAGCGACGCCCCACCTCTCAAAACTTCACTAGGAGATTCCTATGAGCCGTATTGGCGACTGGATGCATGAACCTGCGCACGACATTCGCGTCGCAGCCGAATCGGATGTCGTAGTGGTCGGTGGCGGTCCTGCCGGCCAGGCCGCGGCCCTCGCTGCCGCGCGCAACGGTGCGAGCGTCACCTTGCTGGAACGCTACAACCATCTCGGAGGTCTCGCCTCGGGCGGCATGGTGCTGGTGCTGGACGACATGTGGGACAACCACCAGAGGGAAATTTCGGTGCGCGGCATCTGCCTCGAAATAATCGAGCGCATGGCCGAACGTGGCTTGGCCGAATATCCCAAGCAGAAGGACTGGGGCGTCTTGCCCGAGTCGGTGCGTCGCTGGAAGCGCTGGGGCACCTTCGACTTCCACAGCAAGGAAAAGCCGCACCCGATCTGCTTCGCCGCAGCCTTTGATCCAGACGCCTTCAAGCGCGCCTCTCTCGAAATGGTGCAACAGGCCGGGATCAACTTGCGCCTGCACTCCTGGTTCTCGCGCACGCTTGTGGAAGAGGGCCAGGTTAAGGGCGTAGTGGTCGAATCCAAGAGCGGGCGCGAAGCCATCCTGGGCAAAGTGGTGATCGACGCCACGGGTGACCTGGACGTGGCAGCTTCCGCCGGCGCGCCGCACATCAGCGGTGCCTACATCGTGACTACGGTATTTCGCCTCGGCGGTGTCGATACCAACGAAGCCGAGTGCTTCGAGCATGAGGAGCCGGAAGCTTTCGCGACGATCGACCGCGAGGTCAAGCACATCCTGGGCGGCGCCTGGGATTCGTGGTGGCTCAAGACGCCGCTACCCGGCGTGGTGTGGTGCAACTGCCCGCACATGGCAGGCCTGGACGGCCTGAAGGTGGCCGACCTGACCCGCGCCGAGGTGCAAGGGCGCGCCACCATCCACAAGGTGATCGAATTTATCCGCGCCAAGCTGCCGGGCTTCAAGGACTGCTATCTGATCGACCTGGCGCCGCAGACCGGTATCCGCCAGACGCGCCTTCTCGAAGGCGAGTACGTGATGACCAAGGACGATGTCGCCAACCGCGTGCGCTTCGAGGACAGCGTGGCACGCGGTCGCGACTACTACTACCCGTACCGCACCCTGGTGCCGCGCAGCGTGGACAACCTGCTGGTAGCCGGTCGCCACTACTCCTCGACCTCAGCCGCGCAGAAGGTCTCCCGAGAAATCCCGCCCTGCATGGCAATGGGGGAAGCCACCGGTACAGCCGCTGCGCTCTCGCTGGACACCAACGTGTCGGTGCGCAACGTCGACATCGGGAAGCTGCAGCGCGCACTACGCGCCCAGGGCGCCGACCCTGGCGAACAAGAGGGTCCCAATGCCGACATCCCTACCATCGCCCGCTCGTTCGCGGAGGCAGCATGAACACGCTTCCTCTGCACGGCATCCGCGTGATCGACTTCACGCAGGTCATGATGGGGCCAGTCTGCACACAAATGCTGGCAGACCACGGAGCCGACGTGATCAAAATCGAGCGCAAAGGTGCTGGAGACCTGAGCCGCTCAACTTTTGCACCGGTCGCCGGTGACGACAACCCGATCTTCTGTAGCCTGAATCGGAACAAGCGCAGTGTCGAGATCGACCTGCGCGACCCGGCACAGGTAGATTTGGTCAAGGCGCTTATCGCCGATGCCGATGTAGTCACCAACAACTTTCGTGCCGGTGTGATGGAGCGCCTTGGCCTAGGATATCAGGATTGCAAGAAGATAAATCCGCGCATTATCTATGCGGTGGGCACCGGCTTTGGAGAGACTGGCCCCTACGCTCACAAGGGGGGGCAGGACGTGTTGGCGCAGGCTCTGACCGGCGTCATGGCGCGCCGTGCAGACGACTCCGCGCCGATCTCAATCTACCCAACCGCGTTGGCTGACTACACGGCTGGCATGCACATGGTGCAAGGCATCTTGTTCGCGCTACTGCAGCGCGAACGTACCGGCGAAGGCCAGAAGATCTCTGTCTCGCTCTACGACTCGATGCTGTCTATGCAGATGCAGGAAGCTGCGATGATCATGATGGAGGATTCGGAAGTCAACTGGGCCGCCATGCCCCTGTCTGGCGTCTTCGATACGCAGAACGGTGCGCTGGTGCTGGTCGGCGCGTTCAAGACACATCCGTTGCGCAACATCTGCACAGCGCTGGAGATCGATGACCTCTCGCAGGATGAGCGCTTCGTCGATCTAGCAGCGCAGTTCAGGCACAAAGCCGAACTGCATGCGATCTTCAGGGAGCGCTTTGCGAGCAGCACGCGCGAATACTGGCTGGCGCGCCTTGAGGAACAGGATCTGCTTTCGGCACCGGTACACAATATGCGCGAGGCCCTCGTCGATCCACAGACTCTGCACAACGAGATGATCCTCGAAGGCGACGACTCGGCTAACCGCCCGCTCAGGTTCATCGCGAGCCCGATCCGCATGTCCGATACTCGCGCGGGCCTGCGACGGGAGCCGCCGAAACTGGGTCAGCACACGGAAGAGCTGCTGGCCGAAGCGCGGACTCTAATCGAAGAGGCAGGAGCATGAGCGTTCTCTTCGACGTCACGAACCACGTGGCCACGATCACGATTGATCGTCCCGAGGTTTTGAATGCAGTCGACCTCGCTACCGAGGCCGAACTAGTTGGCATCTGGAACGAAATTGAGCGGAACAACGACATCCGCGTCGTGGTGCTGACCGGCGCTGGCGAGCGTTCCTTTTGCGCCGGCGCGGACCTGAAGAACACATCGAACCTCAAGGGTGTCGACTACTGGGCGGCCTCGCGATCGGGCGGCTTCGGTGGCATCGCGCTGCGCGAAACACTCAACGTTCCAGTGATCGCAAGAGTTAATGGTTTCGCGCTGGGAGGTGGCTTCGAAATGGTGCTGGGCTGCGACCTCGTCGTAGCCTGTGAGGAAGCCAGCTTCGGATTGCCCGAACCGCTGGTGGGGCGCCTGCCCCTGGACGGCGGCATGTTGCTGCTGCAGCGCCAAATCCCGTACCGCCAAGCCATGGGCATGATGCTCACAGGACAACGGGTCAACGCCAGCCGTGCACTGGAGATGGGCCTGATCAACGAAGTCGTTCCACGCGTCGAACTCGACGGTGCCGTCGATCGCTGGGTGCAACAGATCTTGGCATGCGCTCCGCTGTCGCTCAAAGCTCTCAAGCAGGTGGTTCGCCTTACGAGCACGATGTCGCCTGCGCAGGCTCACTGCACGCGACTGCCGGCGCTGGTGACGGCGCTGCAATCCGAAGATTCAAATGAAGGTGTGCTGGCCTTCCAGCAGAAGCGGAAGCCTCGGTGGCAAGGCCGCTAGAACGCAACACCATTTCACGAATATTTCTTTCATGGCCCATGTCATCACCACGGCCTGCATCGACTGCAAGGACGGTGCCTGCGTCCTGTGCTGTCCAGTCGATTGCATCTACGAGGGTACCCGTACTCTGTACATTCACCCAGATGAATGCATCGATTGCGGCGTTTGTGTCTCTGCCTGCCCCACCCAGGCGATCTATGAGGAGTTTCGGCTACCGCTCGGGCTGCGCCACTACGCGGCGATCAACCGCGAGTTTTTTGGAATCGAAGTCAGCGCACTGGGATCGCCGGGTGGTGCCGATGGAAGGCGTATGGCCTGCGACCATCCGTACATCGTGCAGGAAGCGCCGAGCACCCGGATGGTGGGATGATGCTGCTGCTTTCCGGAGGGCAGGCTGATGCACGCCATCGTCCTGAAGTACTTCATCGAAGTGGCAAGCGCCGGTTCGGTGCGCAAGGCCTCCGAGCGCCTCTATGTCGCTGCGAGTGCCGTCAACCGCCAGATCCACAAACTCGAGGACGAATTGGGCGTCGAGTTATTCGATCGCCTGCCCAATGGCCTGCGTCTCAACGCCGCCGGCGAACGGCTACTCAAGCACGCGCAGGAAACCCTGCACCAGTTCCAGGTGATGCGCACGGAGATCGATGCACTCAAGGGCGAACGGACGGGCCACGTCAAAGTCGCGGCGATGGACTCGTTCTTCGAGGAACTCCTGCCATCGGCGGTCGAGGAGTTCTTGCAGATTTTTCCAGCGGTCACATACACCATCACCTCGACTCAACCGATGGAGATCCCCCAGCTCGTGATGTCGGGCCAGGCCGACGTGGGACTCACCTTCGTAAGCCGACTGCCCGGCGGCGTAGAGTCGATCGCCACTGCCAACCTGCCGATCGGCTTGGTCATGCCGCCGGGACATCCGCTGTCGAAGCACGCGAGTGTTTCGTTGAGGGAGTGCGCCAAGTATCCATTCCTGCGCTCGAACTCGCACCCAGTACTAAGCGCCTCGCTGTCCGCCGAGTTCGCCGCCTTCTGGGACGACATGGAGCCGGCCGCGACCTGCAATTCCACCCCCCTTCTCAAACGCCTGATCATGGGCGGCAAGGGAATTTCGTGCTTCTCGAAGATTGCATTCATCGAGGAACTCAGAAACGGGGATCTGCTCTGGCGGCCGTTCGAACTTCCAGCGCTGGCCAAGTTGCAGGTGGGCATCCTGGTGCCAACACAACGCGCCTTGCCACTTGTCACGCAGAACTTCGCCGGCCGCATGGCGCGGCGGCTTACTCAACTTGAGATCACTGCCGCCGCACTCTGAGCGAACACGCTGCGGCGGTCTCTTCCATCCCTTCCCCCAAGAGAATCGACATGAGCAATCTGAAGAACAAGGCAGTCCTGCTTACAGGCGCCAGTACAGGCATTGGTGCCGCCGTGGCGCGCGCGCTGGGCAAAGAGGGCGCGCGTGTTGCCGTGCACTATCGCGTCAGTCTCGAGGAGGCCAAAGCGGTCGCGCACGATGTCGAAGTCGCCGGCGGCCAAGCCATCGTGGTCCAAGCCGATGTGAGCGATTCCGTCGCGGTCGATCGGATGGTTGGCACCGTCCACGAGACTTTCGGTCGCATCGACGTGTTGATCAACAACGCAGGCGGCTTCGTTAAGCGCTCGCCCATCGTCGATGCTGACGACGACTACATCGACGCGGTGTTTCGCCTCAACGCCCGATCCGTGGTCGCGGTCAGCCGGCGCGTGATCCCCTTGATGGCGGCAAACGGCGGTGGCGCCATCATCAACGTAACGACCCAGGCGGCGCGCACCGGCGGCGGCCCAGGCGCCGGGCTATACGCTGCCAGCAAGGGGTTTGTCTCAACCATCACGCGCACCATGGCCAAGGAACTGGTGAAGGAAAATATCCGCGTCAATGCCGTGGCGCCAGGCGTGATCGAGACACCATTTCATGACGGACACTCCAGCCCCGACGTGCTGAAGAACTTCGCGAACGCAATACCGATGGGCCGACTAGGGACGGCCGAAGAATGCGTCGGTGCCTTTCTTTTTCTCGCTAACGAGGCCACCAGCGGCTACATCACCGGTCAGATCATTGAAGTCAACGGCGGCCAGGTGATGCCATGACGGCCAGGCCGCGCTATCGGGGCATCTTCCCGGTCGTGCCGACAACCTTCACCGAAACGGGCCAACTCGACCTCACAAGCCAGAGGCGCTGCATCGACTTCATGATCAACGCGGGCGTTGTTGCATAACCCCGCGGGAGTGGTCCCCGATCGTGGTTAGGCTAGGCTAGACAGATGAGCAAGCCACCGCGGGCGAAGTACCGCACGACGAACTGGAGTGAGTACAACGCGGCGCTCAAGCGCAGGGGATCCTTGATGGTTTGGCTCGATGCCAACCTTCAATGGCTGGCTCCTGCCAGTGGTCGCTCAGGCCGGCCCGCTGTGTTCAGCGATGCTGCGATCCAGTTCTGCCTGACCTTGAAGTGCATGTTCGGGCTGGGCCTGCGCCAGGCGACGGGCCTGGCCGAGAGCCTGATCAAGTTGGCCCACTTGGACTGAGCCGTGCCCGACTACAGCACCTTGTCGCGGCGTCAGAAGACATTGAGTGTGGCCATTGCCACGCGCCGCAGCAGCGCGGGCCTACACCTGCTGATCGACAGCACCGGCGTGAAGATGCTGGGCGAAGGCGAATGGAAGACGAAGAAGCACGGTGCCGACTACCGCCGGCAGTGGCGCAAGGTGCACCTGGGCATCGATGCGCAGACGCTGGAGATCCGCGCCATCGAAATCACGGACAACGCCATTGGCGATGCGCCGATGCTGCCGGAGTTGCTGGCGCAGATTCCTGCGGACGAACAACTGCATTCGGTGAGCGCCGATGGTGCTTATGACACCAAAGCGTGCCACGAGGCCATTGCCAGCCGGCAGGCCGCGGCGATCATCCCCACACGCAAGAACGCCAAGCCTTGGGCGGATGGCAAAGCTGGGGCGCAGGCAAGAAACGAAATCCTGAGGGCGACACGCAAGCTTGGTCGTTCAATCTGGAAGAAGTGGAGCGGCTATCACCGCCGCAGCCTGGTGGAGACCAAGATGGGGTGCTTCAAGAGACTGGGCGAGCGCGTGATGGCACGGGACTTCCAGAGGCAGGTGACCGAGCTACAGGTACGGGCATCGATCCTCAACAGGTTCACCAGTCTGGGAACGCCTGAGACTGTGCGCGTGGCATAGCTGCGTCTGGGGTAAGGGGAGGCTCGCCCTGAATTCGGGTTATGCAACAGCGCCCTCCGACGTAAGCAACGCACTCCACGAGGTTGAGGGCGGCCAGCAGCAGGAACTTCTCGGCATCAGTTCTCACGCGCAGCAGGTCGTGCTGGCCAAGGTGGCCGTACACGAACGCCAACAAGTAGCGCTCGGGGTGGCCGAGGCAGGAGTTCGTGATCATCTGCGCAACGAGGTCTGGCGGCACGCCCTCGGTGAACTGCATCGTCGCCGTCAGCCGCTGCAAGCAGGTTTCCTGGACGTCTTCAGAGATCGTTGGCACGGCGTGCCCGCAGTGCTTCATGGCCTGGAAGGCGACCAGCAGAACGTGGATCGGCACCTCAAGCTGCAGCATGTCGACCCCGTAGCGCGGCAACACGAGGATGGAGGCCAGCAGGTTGGGCTGCTGGACGTAGATTTCGTCAGCCAGCTCAACCTTTTGTTGCGCGCTCATGCGGTCGACGTCGATGTTCGCCCGGACCATCACGGCCTGCGTGAGCAAGGTCATGGTCGCGCGTCGGACGCTGGCTGCCATCGGTGCGGCAGCAAGTCCTCGATTTGGCTGGCGCGCTGCGTCGGCAGGCGCTGCAACACGTCGCGCAGGTAGGCCCAGGGGTCATGGCCGTTCAGGCGCGCCGACTGCACCAGGCTCATCACGATGGCCGCGCGCTGGCCAGCGAGTTCACTGCCCACGAACATCCATGCCTTTCTTTTATGTGGATCTCCACATAAGCGACAGAACTGGCTGTTCGCCGGCAGCCTGCGACCGAGCACGCGCGCCATCGCGAGCAACGGCGTGACACCAATGCCGCCAGCGATCAGCACATGATGACCGGCCGCAGCGCTGAGAGGAAAGAAGTTGTCCGGCTGAGCGACACTGACGGACGCGCCGATCACCATTTGCTCGTGCAAGGCGATGGACCCTCCCCTGCCGGCGCTCTCCTTCAGCACGGCAATCAGGTACCGCGAACGATTCGCAGGATCACCGCACAGCGAGTAGGCGCGGGTCACGCCTGCCCCGGTCTTCACACTGACATGGGCGCCGGCCGTGTAGGCCGGAAGTTCCGCGCCGGCCTCACTCCGAAATTCAAACTGGCAGATGTCTTCCGCCAGGTCCTGGCGAGACACCAGATCCAGCCAGTCCGCCTCAGCCATGTTCTTGACCGTAACGGTCGTCCCGATTTCATCATTCATGAGAGAGGCAGGGCGCTCATACCTGCCATTTGCCGATTATCCCAAGGTTTGCTGATCGGTTGCAAATCGAACCAATTCCATTCAGTTCAGTGTGCTGGTCGAGATTTGGTTGCAGCTGATGCTTGGGGGGGCTTGGCACTTGGCTCGACGAGCCAGTTCGCTTTTAGAAAAGACCAGATGGCTGAATGTGCCTGCTGACTCAACAATGCGGCGCTTGAGCCATCCGACGCGTTGATCAAGCACGCGTGGGAGATCAGGCCATGGAGAAGAGTGTGGCATGCACTAGCCACGTTGGGCGTGCGCACCGACAGCGGTGCATCCCTACTGGAGTTGATAAGCGCCATCCAATCCATGGAGAACTGCAGATGGGATTTCTTGTATGCACTCAGTGGCGACAGGTGTCGCTCCAACAAGAAATGCAGCGCCCACTCGGCAGGGTGCTCGAGGCAGGCGTCCAGGAGAGCGTCAATCGTCTCTCTCACGATCACTCGCAGGTTCCTGCCACCCCAGCGAGCCAAGGCCTCGCGCATTACCTCGCGAAGCGACTTCGTCCTCATGTGCAGGCAGACGCGCGCAAGATCGTCCTTGTCGCGGAAATACACGTAGAAGCTCCCCAAGGCCGTGCCGGCCAACGCCACGATTTCCCGGATCGTGATGGCCTCGTAAGGGCGCTCCGTCAGAAGTTGAACAAAGGCCTGCTGCAAGGCCAATGAAGTGTGGTGCGCGCGTGTCTGACGCGGTCGCCGCCTCTGTGGAGGATTCGTAGACGGAGGATGTTTGACGCCCATGCGAGTCAAGTTGAACACCTCAAAGAGGTCGCGATATTAGACTTTATGGACCACAAAGAAGCCAGCCGTTGGCCGGCTGAAGTGGCATCCAGATCAAGAGAGAAAAACCTATGAGAAAAATCGTTCTTGCCATCGCGGCAAGCGCTGTGTACTTTGCGGCCGCGGCTCAATCCGAACCCGAGCAGACCGTAAAAATCGCCTCGCTCGACATGATGTCCGGCTCCATGGCTGGCCTGGGACTGAACGTGCTCAAGGGCTTTCAACATTCGGTGCAATTGGCCAACCAGGACGGCTGGGCAGGGCGTGTGAAGCTTCAGATCGTTCCCTTCGACAACAAGTACTCGCCCCAAGAAGCACTGACGATCTTGAACATCATCATCGGGCAGGACATTCGCTACGTGGTGCAGGGTGCGAGTTCTTCGGCGGTCGGCGTGGCGCTGATGGAGGCCATTGAGCGCCACAACACACGCAACCCTGGCAAGGAGATTGTGTACCTGAACTACGCTTCTCAAGCACCAGTCATGACCAATGCCAAGTGCAGCTATTGGCACTTCCGTTTCGATGCGAATTCCGATATGAAAGTTGATTCCATGACGACGTATCTGGCGCGCCAGTCCAGCATCAAGAAGATCTACCAGATCAACCCCAACTACTCATACGGCCAGGATGTTGCAAAGGCTACGCGGGAGACTTTGGCCCGCAAGAGGCCCGAAGTCCAAGTGGTCGGCGAAGACTTCCTTCCCACAGGCCAAGTCAAAGACTTTGCTCCGTACGCGGCGAAGATTCGCCAATCGGGCGCAGACGCTGTCGTGACGGCAGGTGCGGGTCAAGACCTCTCTCTCCTGGTACGGGCCATGCGGGACGCCGGTCTGAACATCGACCTGTACACCCTGAACGCCAACACCTATGGCGTTCCGGCTGCCGTTGGCGCAGCGGGTGAAGGGCGGGTCAAGCTTGTGTCCACTTTCAGCCCGAACGACCCTCGTTTCAAAGGAGGGAAGGTGATCGATTCGTTCAAGGAGAAGTTCAACGAAGACTTCATCAATGGTGCTGGCCACAATGCTATTGTGGCGCTCTCCCAGGCCATCCGCGAGGCACGGTCCACTGATCCGATTGCAGTTGCAGCCCGTCTTGAAGGCATGAAATTCGAAGGCTTGAACGGGCCAGTCGAGCTTCGACGTGATGACCACCAGGCGCAGCAACAAGTCTTTGTAACGAGCTGGAAAAAGGTGGACGGCAAGCGGGTTGTGCACGACCAAGACGCGACGGGCTTTGGATGGATGCCCGTAGATACAGTGAATGCAGCAGATGCTGTGCTGCCGACCTCCTGCGTCATGAAGCGCCCCGCCGCCAAAGCAAACCGTTCATGAATAGAATCTGTCAACAGAAGGCCCCAATGCCCCGCATCGCAATCCCTGACGCCGAGCAACCCGCCATCGCCGCATCACTGCGAAAGTGGCTACCGCCAAACTCCGACCGTCGACCTCCGCTGATCTTTCGCCTCTTTCATGTGCATCCCGAATTGGCATCTCGCGCGCGGGTTCTAGGTGCCGGTTTTCTCGCACACCACCTTTTGCCGCTACGTGACAGGGAAATGGCCATCGACCGCGTGACGGGAAAACTTGGTGCCGCGCATGAATGGGGATTGCATGCCAGCACCTTCGGGCCCTCGGCGGAACTAAGCGAAGCCCATTTGACGTCGACAGTCCACGGTCCACATGCAACGCCCGAGCTGTGGAGCGAAGATGATCTTCGCTTCTTCGATACAGTGGACGAACTGGCTGAAAGCGCCGACTTGAATGACTCTACCTGGGCCTGGTTGGCTCAGCGCTACAGTGACGCGCAGCTTATGGAGTTCGTGCTTCTCGTTGGTTGGTATCGGACGGTTGCATCGGTATGCAATGCGTTCCGGTTGGAGGAAGACTCCGATTCGATGCCATTTCCCGTCAGCGCGACATGAGCACACTCCTCGAATTTCGTCCGGGAGAAGCTGCAATGGATCTCGTGTCGCTCATCGATGAGCATGCCCGCATCAGGACCGGGAAGGAATGCCTGCGCTCCGACAAGATCAGTTGGAGCTACGGCGCGTTCTCTGTTCAGACCCGCAAAGCCGCCAGTGCGTTGCAAGCACTGGGTGTGGGCGCAGGTGATCGTGTTGGCCTGATGTGCCTGAACACCTCGGGCTTCGTACTGGCATTGTTCGCTGCTTGGCGCCTGGGGGCGGTGGTGGTTCCCATCAACCACAAGTTGCAGACACCGGAGGTGAACTACATCCTGGGACATGCGGAGGTGAAACTCTGCGTCGTGGATGGTCAGTTGGCTCATCACGCCACCGCGGTCTCGCACAAATGCCTGTGGATCGTGACGGACTCAGAAGCCGAGCATCTCCAGTTGCTAGAGCGTCTCGTTGAGCAGGCCGATCCCCTGCCATTCGGCACCGGCGCTTCCGGCGAGTTACTGGCGGAAATTCTGTATACCTCCGGGACAACTGGCAAACCCAAAGGCTGCCTACACACCCACCGCAACGTGTTCATGACAGCGTTGTGCACGGCGACGGGAATGTCGATCACCGACGCAGACAAGTTCCTGATTGCCATGCCGATCTGGCATGCGTCGCCGTTGAACAACTGGCTTCTCGGCGTTCTGATGATGGGCGGCACCGCGGTGCTGCTCCGCGAGTACAGCCCGGAAGGATTCGTACATGCAATCAACACGCATCGCACTACCTTGGTCTTCGGTTCCCCAATCGCCTTTCTTTCTCCTCTGGGAGTTGTCAGCGAGGCCGCCCGCCATGACCTGGGACACGTGCGCGCCTGGGTCTGTGGTGGAGGGCCACTGAGCGCTGAGGTAGCGCAGCGTCTGATCCGAAGCTACCGCATGACCCAGTTCTTTCAGGTTTATGGGATGACTGAAACAGGGCCACTGGGTACTCTGTTGCCTCCAAGTGACGCATTGCGCAAAGCAGGGTCAATCGGATACGCGGGGTTGCCTGGGGTTTCCCTTCGGCTGCAACACGCTTCCGGGCGCGAGTGCGCATCAGGTGAAGTTGGTGAAATCCTTCTTCGCTCGCCAGCCTCGATGCAGGGCTATCTCAACGACTCCAAAGCGTATAAAGAGGCCTTCGATGATCAAGGCTTCTATCGAACCGGCGACCTTGCACGTAGAGATGACGACGGCTATCTCTTCATCGTGGATCGGGCCCGCGACATGATCGTCACCGGGGGCGAGAACGTCTATTCGAAGGAGGTCGAAGACGCCCTTAGCGAGCACCCGGAAATCGCCGAAGTAGCGGTACTAGGAATCCCGCATGTCGAATGGGGGGAAACAGTTGTGGCTGTCGTCGCAGGTCGCGCACAAACAAGTTTGGATGCGGAATCACTGCGCGCCTTTCTCGCGCCACGACTCGCTCGCTACAAGATTCCTCGGATTTTCTACATCCGAGAAGCAGGAGAATTGCCGCGCACGGCGACAGGCAAAGTGCGCAAACATGTGCTTCGAGACGAGCTGACGGATCGGTAGCGACATGCTTGTCGGGACTTCTGACGGTGGCACCTTCGCTTTCGAACCGTACGACCGCGGCACTGAACTGACCTTGCCCCCGAAAAACGCACCCCTTGCTGAGTGTTTCAATCCAAGCAAGGAGAGTCGAAATGACGAAGACGGCAAGAGCGCGCTACACGCTCGAATTCAAGCAGGAAGCGGTGCGGCTGGTCGAAGGCGGGCAGAGCCTTGCGGCGGCGGCGCGCACGCTGGGGTTGGTCGAGCAGACCTTGTTCAACTGGGTCAAGGCCAAGCGCGAGGGAAAGCTCAGCGGGGCCGACAGCAAGGCCGTGAGCGCAGAGCAAATGGAGATCAGTCGGCTGAGGGCTGAACTGGGTAAGCGTCCTCTCAAGACCCCTCTTGACGCTAGATCGACGGAGGTGCCCGGGTGGACCGGTTCATTGGTGTGTCCGGTGCGCTATATGGGAGATTTTTCCAACAGATCCTTCAGGAAAATCCACGGGAAGATCCCCCGGTAGTGCCCGTCGCTGAAGAAGAACTGCACGCCATAAGCGCCCACGGGCTGCATGTTTTTCAATTGAATGGTGCCGACTTCGTCCTGTCGGCCGGCTGCGCGCAGTGCCTTGCAATCTGCACAGGGGCAGCTCGAGCGAAGCAGCTTGTATGTGGCGAGATACCGCGTGCCATCCGACCAGCGGAACTCCAACGCCTCACTGGCCCGGTGATCGACGATGGACTCAGGCACCATGCGACGCGATCTGCGCGATGGCCAAGCGCACCGACTTGCGCACTTCAGGGTCGGGATCGTGCGCGGCCTGTTCGAGGCCGGGCAGCGCGGCTGCATCACCGATGTCGCCGAGCGCCAGCGCGGCTTCCTTGCGCAGGTTGCTGATGCTGTGGCCCAGCGTCGCGAGCAGCGGCGTGACGCCCTCGGCGCTGCGTAGGCGCCCCAGGCTGCGGGCCGCACGCAGGCGCACCTGCCAGTAGGCATCGTCCAGGGCCACCAGCAGCGCGGCGGTCGCGGCGGGCTGCTGCAGCTTGCCGAGCGCGGTGGCGGCTTCTTCGCGCACCTGCCAGCTCGCGTCGCGCAGTGCGGTTTCCAGCGCGACGCGCGCATCCGCATCGCCCGCCGCGAAGGCCAACGCGCCCACGGCGGCGCGGCGCACTTCGTCCACCGGGTCGGAGGCGGCAAGGCCGGCCAGCGCGGGCAGCGCGGGCGCATGTTTCAGGTAGCCGAGCACGCCGATGGCTTCGCGGCGCAGGGCGATGGCGTCGGCGGAGTCCTGCGCGGCGCGTAGTTCCTGAAGCACCGCCAGCGCGGGGCCGGCGCTGGCTGGCACGCGCAGTTCGCGCAGCGCACGCAGCACGGCGGCGCGCACCCGCGCAGGGCCGGTGCCTGCATGCGGCAGCAGCCACGCGGCCGATGCGGGCTCCTTCAGTTCGGCCAGGCTGTGGGCAGCGGCTTCGCGCACTTGCGCATCGGCATCGTCGAGCGCCGCCGCCAGCCCTTCGACGGCGGATTGGCTCTCCATGGTTTCGAGCGCCAGCGCGGCGGCGGCGCGCACGGCCGGCGTGTCGTCGCGCAGCGCCGCGACCAGCAGCGGCGTGTGCGTCTCGTCGGACAGGTCGCCCAGGTCCATCACGGCGATGCGGCGCACTTCGGCATCGGGCGAGGCCAGGCGTTCGGCAATGGCCTGCAGTTCGGGGTCGTCGAGGAGCGAGGAAGTCATTCTTTTTTTTTCTAGATGGCAAAGCGCAGCTGCGCAGCGGTGGGGGCGGCGCCGAGCGGCGTGAGGCGTTCCAGCGGTTCGCTGGCGTCCGCATGCGGATGCAGCAGCTGCAGGCAGCGCCGCTTGAGCGCAGTGAATTCGGAAGAAGTGACCAGCGACGGATCGCGCGGCCGGTGAAAACCGAGCACAAACTCGGCGACGATGCGCCCCGGCCGCGGCCCCATCACCAGCACGCGATCGCCGAGGAACAGCGCCTCGTCGATGTCGTGCGTGATGAAGACGATGGTGGTGCGCACGCGCGCCCAGGCGTCGAGCAACTGGCGCTGCATCATGAGCCGCGTCTGCGCATCGAGCGCGCCGAAGGGCTCGTCCATCAGCATCACGCGCGGACGGTTGATGAGCACCCGAGCGATCTCGGCGCGCTGCTGCATGCCGCCCGAGAGCTGCGAGGGGTAGAAGTTGGCGAAGTCGTCCAGGCCGACAAGCCGTAGCATCTCGTGCGCGCGCGCTTGGCGCTCGCTGCGGCCGATGCCCTGCATCTTCAGGCCGAAAGCGACGTTGTCGAGCACCTTCTTCCAGGGGAAGAGCGTGTGATGCTGGAAGACGAGGCCGCGGTCCGGATGCGGTCCGCAAACGGGCTCGCCGTCTACCTGGATCACACCGCCCGCAGGCGTCAGATGGCCGGCGAGTGCGCCGAGCAGCGTCGACTTTCCACAGCCCGAAGGACCGAGCAGGCAGACGAATTCGCCGGGCTCCACATGCAGCGTGATGTCCTGCACCGCATCGAAGGCCTGCGCGCCCTGGCCGAGGCGCACACGCAGGTCGTCGATGGCGATGCGGCCGGTTTGCACGTCGGCCTTCATCCGCGTTTCTCCTGTACGGCGCGCCATGGCATCAGCGATTGGCCGACCCACCGCACCAGCACGCTGCTGCCCATACCGAGCACGCCGATGAAGAGCATGCCCACCACGATGTCCGCGTAGTTCTGGATCATGTACGACATCCACGTGTAGTAGCCGATGCCAAACTGGCCCGAGATCATCTCGGCCGTGACGAGGCAGAACCAAGCGGTGCCCATGCCAATGGCGAGGCCCGTGACCACGCTCGGCAGCGCGCCTGGCAGGATCACTTCGCGGAACACCGCGAGGCGGCCCGCGCCCAGGCTGCGTGCCGAAGCGACGAGGCGCGCATCCACCACCTCCACGCCGTGCACGGTGTTGAGCAGCACAGGAAAAAGCGCCCCGACGAAGGTGATAAAGACCATCGAAGCTTCGGATGACGGGAACATCAGGATGGCCAGCGGAATCCACGCGACGGCGGGGATGGGGCGCAGCACTTCGAGCGGCGGCAGCAGCGTGTCCTCGGCCCAGTTGGCGCGGCCGATCGCAAGACCGAGCGCAACGCCCGCCACTGCCGCGAGGCCGAAGCCGATGAACACGCGGCGCAGGCTCGCCGACAGATGCTGCAGCACCAGCGGCGACTGAACTAGCGACCACGCGGATTCGGCCACCTCGCGCGGTCGCGGCACGTTCTGGAAGGTGATGAAGCCCAGGTTCATACGCTCGCGCGTGGCCAGGTGCCATGCGAGCACGCACAGGAACAGCGCGGCAATGCGCCATGTGGCGCGCGGCAGGTTGCCGTTGTTGAACAAGCTGGTCATGGTGAAGCCCGAGGAACATCAGCCGGCCAGCGCGGCGCGCACGCCGGCGAAGTCCGCCACCTTGCCACCATTTTTTGCGGCCCAGCCCTCGGCCTGATCCTTGAGCAGGAAGACATCGACCTCGCCCTTAGCGCCGAGCACGAACCACGCATCGGCCGCCAGCAGCTTGTTGCCGCTGTGGCGGTCTTGCGCATAGACCACTCGCGCCTTCTTGCCTGCCTTCTCCAGCTTCTGCAAGTCGGCGAAAGCGTTCTCGGGCGAGGCGTAGTGGCGCACCAGCGGCTCGCCGGCCACCCAGACCTGCGCCACGCGGCTCACATCGGCGATGGGCTTCCCGGTCGCTGCATCCTTCGCGACCAGCGGGGCACGGGCGTAGTTCTTTAGTTGCCTGTCGTAGTCCAGGCCCGCCTCCTTGAAGGCGGTGCGGATGTAGCCGTCCTGCACGAAGGCATTGGCATCGATGTCGTTGTCGGTGCGCTTCAACAGGCGCAGCGTGTCGAGCGATGTCTTCACCGCCTGGCGGTATTCGGGCTTCCAGCTGAGGTCGCGCGTCTGCAGGCCGAGCGGGCCGTGGAAGAGGTAATTGACTTCGGCCTCGATGCCCGTGACCTTGGTGATTAGCTCGCTGTATTTCTCAGGCTCGGCGGCCACGAGGCGGTCGGCTTCCAGCGCGGCGCGCAGGTAGGCGGTGACGACCTCGGGGTACTTCTTCGCGTACTCCTCGTCCACCAGGCTGCCGTGGAAGGTGGGCGCGTTTGCCTGCGAGCCGTCGTAGATCTTGCGGGCGAAGCCACGGTACGGAAAGAGCTCGGCGAAAGGCACGAAATCCGCATGCGCCTCGACCTTGCCGGCCTGCAGCGCGGGGCCGGCCACCTCGGGCGCCTGGGTGGTGATGTTCACGTCCTTCAGCGGGTCCCAGCCTTGCGCCTGAATCGCGCGCAGCAGCATGCCGTGCGAGGTCGAGGCGAAGGGCACCGAGATGGTCTTGCCCTTGAGTTCGGCGAGCGACTGCACCTTCGAATCCTTGGGCACAACGATACCGTTGCCGCTGCCCGTGGTGCTGCCGGAAAGCACGGTGATGAAGATGCTCTTGCGTCCCGCCTTCTGAAAGGCGGCCCCGTTGAAGCTGCCCGGAAAGTCGGCCATCGAGCCGAGGTCGAGCTTGCCCGCGACCATTTCGTTGGTGAGCGGTGCGCCGGAGGTGAAGTTCTTCCACTCGATCTGGTACTGCGCGTCCTTGTACTTGCCGGTGCGCGGCAGGTATTTCTCGAGCAGCTTCAGTTCGCGGATCAAGAGGCCGCCGGTGGCGCAGTTGATCGTGGTGTCCTGCGTGCCGATGGCGATGCGGATGGTCTCGGCCTGTGCGACCGAAACGACAGGCAGGGCCAGCAGCAGGCCAAGAGTCGCACTCCACAGCGTCAGGGTTCTCTGGGTTTTCATCGTGATGCTCCGGGTTGAAATGCGGCGGCCGCGGCTCAGCGCAGCAGGTAGGGGATGTCGACGGTGACCGCGCCGGTGGGGCAGTCTTTTTCGCAAGGCATGCAGTACCAGCACTCGTCGAACTTCATGTAGGCCTTGCCCTTGCTAAGGTCGATGGCGAGCACGTCGAGCGGGCAGACGTCCACACAGACGGTGCAGCCCTTGTGGGCGATGCATTTGTCGTCGTCCACGCGCACGGGCACGCTGGTGGGGTTGAAGGCGAGGGGCATGTGGGGTTCTCTTTTTTTGTCGCGGTGCAGTTGTGAAGGTGTCAGGCCGCGACCGGCTCGCGCACGGCGGCGGACACGCGCAGGTGCTGGTAGGCCGACATCTCGTGCGCATCGAGCGGCACGATGTAGGGATCGACCGGCCGCTTGAAGCTCACCATCGCGTCGCCTTGCTTTTGCAACTGCGTGTGGCAGAACCAGTCGCGGTCGTTGCGCTCGGGAAAGTCCACGCGGTGGTGGTAGAGGCCCCAGCGGCTCTCGGTGCGGTAGAGCGAGGCGCGCGCGGCCATCTCGGCGCAGTCGCGGATCGCATGCACTTCCATCGCGCGCATCAGCTCGTGCGGGCCGGGGGCGGCGAGCTGTTCGAGGTCTTCGTGGATCTGCTCGAAGCGCGAGAGGCCGATCTCCATCTTGCGCGTGACCTTGGGCGGCTGCAGGTAGTCGTTGACCATGCGGCGCAGCTTGTATTCGACCTGCGCGGGCGGCAGCCCGCCGCTGCGAAGGAGCGGGGCGCTGACGCGGGCGTGCTCGCGTGCGACCTGTTCTTCGTCGAGCGCGGGCAGCTCGATTTCTGCGCAATGCCTTGCAGCGCTTTCACCTGCAAGCCGGCCGTAGACAAAGGCTCCGAGCATGTAGTTGTGCGGCACGCAGGCCAGATCGCCCGCCGCATGCAGGCCTGGCACTGTCGTGCGCGCATGCTCGTCCACCCAAACGCCAGAGGCCGAATGGCCGCTGCACAGGCCGATTTCGGAGATGTGCATCTCCACCATCTGCTCGCGGTAGTCGGTGCCGCGACCGGCATGAAAGCGCCCGCGGCTCGGGCGCTCGTTGGTGTGCAGGATCTGCTCGATGGTGGCGATGGTCTCCTCGGCTAGGTGGCTCAGCTTGAGGAAGACCGGGCCGTTGCCGCCCTGCAGCTCGTTGTAGAACTCCATCATCATCTGGCCGCTCCAGTAGTCGCACTCGATGAAGCGCTCGCCCTTGTTGTTGGTGGTGTGACCGCCGAAGGGGCCGGTCACGTAGGCGCAGGCGGGGCCGTTGTAGTCCTTGATGAGCGGATTGATCTGGAAGCACTCGATGCCCGAGAGCTCCGCACCCGCGTGGTAGGCCATGCTGTAGCCGTCGCCCGCGTTGGTCGGGTTCTCGTAGGTGCCGAAAAGGTAGCCGGAGGCGGGAAGGCCGAGCCGGCCGGCCGCGCCCGTGGCAAGCACCACCGACTTGGCGCGGATCACGTGGAACTCGGCCGTGCGGCAGTCGAAGGCCATCGCGCCTGCAATGCTGCCGTCGGCCGCGGTCAGCAGACGCGTGACCACGAGGCGCTGCGACATCTCCACGCGCGTGCGCTTCAGGCGCCGGTAGAGCACGTTCTTGATGTTGTGGCCCTCGGGCATCGGCAGCACGTAGGTGCCCATGTGGTGCACCTTGCGCATCGCGTAGTCGCCGGTCTCGTCCTTCTCGAACTTGACGCCCCAGCGGTCGAGCTCCTCGATCATCGAATAGCTGTTGCGCGCATAGGCCATCACCGTCTTCTGGTTGACGATGCCGTCATTGGCGGTGGTGATTTCCTTGACGTACTGCTCGGGTGTGGCGAAGCCCGGCACCACGGCGTTGTTGAGGCCGTCCATCCCCATCGAGATGGCGCCGCTACGCTTGACGTTGGCTTTCTCGAGCAGCAGCACTTCGAGCTTCGGGTTGGCTTCCTTGGCCTTGACGGCGGCCATCGGACCGGCCGTGCCGCCGCCGATGACCAGCACGTCGACGGTGCGGGTGAGGATGTTCATGGGGTTGTCTTCGTGGGATAGCTGCGGGCGATGCGCAGGCGGTGCTGGAAGGCATCGCCGCGGAAATAGAGGTCTTCGAAATCCAGCGGTGCGCCCTCGGCTGTGTGGGTCAGTCGCTCCACGCGCAGTACGGCGGTGCCCTCGGGCACGCTCAGGGCGCGGGAGAGCACTTCGTCGGCGAGCATCGCGTCGATCTGCAGGTCGGCATGGCCGAGCGCGATGCCGTAGTCGTTCTCAAGGATCAGGAAGATGTCGCGGCCCGCGAGGTCCGCCTGCCGCAGCCGCTCGCCGATGGCGTGGGGCAGGTAAGTCACCTCGTAGGACACCGGGGCGCGGTTGAGGTGGCGCACGCGCTTTATCTGCGCGACCGGCGTGCCCTCGGGCAGGCCCAGGCGCTGCGCTACGCGCGGCGAGGCTGGCACGGTCTTGTGGCTGGTGACCTGGTTGCGGATCTCGTAGCCCATGCGGCCCATTGATTCGGCAAAACCCTCGAGTTGGCCCAGCTGCTGGAAGGCCTTGGGTTTGGCGACGAAGGTGCCCTTGCCCGGGATCTTGAAGATCAGGTTCTCGCGCTGCAGGTCGCTGAGCGCCTGCCGCACCGTGATGCGGCTGACTTTGAACAGCGCGACCATTTCGCTTTCGGAGGGCAGTTGCGCATGTGGTGCGTAGGTGCCGTCGAGGATGCGCTCGCGCAGTGTCTCGCGCACCTGGGTGTAGAGCGGGACGGGAGAAAAGGCGATGGGCGCGAGCGCCCTGGCGGTAGACATGCGGCTGACCTGTTATGACCAGTTCAATGAGGCCAGATGGTAGTCAGCGATACTTTTTTCGTTAAATAACGAAAACATGCTTCGATATGCGGAAATTGGTGCATCATGGTCAGCCCCTGGGCTTGCTGGGTGCGCCAACGGCATATTGATCCACGTATTCCTTCTTTGTGCGCCGCGCTGCGCGTTGACACGATCGCTCTCTTTGCCTTGCAAGGTGGACGACTATGGGCGCAAGAACTTTCTAGCGGCAGCTTCCCTCCCGGGGCCATGACTCCGTTCAGCACCAGGTGGACGTGCTAGTCATCGACGGCGGCCCGGCTGGCGCCTAAGTTGCGGTGAGCACAGCTGAGCAGGGCGTGCACGTGCTGTTGGCCGACAAGAGCTTCTGCGGCACCTCGGGGCCACTGCGTCTTCGGGTACTGGTCTCTTGCATGTATCGCTCGACGGCAAGGCACACGAAGAGGCCTAGGACAGCCGCCTCGCGATGGGCGGCCACCTGGCCGAGCACGCCTGGATGAACCGGGGGCTCGAACTGACTTGGGCCAATGTCGAGCGGCTCAAGGGCTTGGGCTATCCATTTCCCTCCGGCGATCAGAGCGCGCTGCGCTGCAAGGTGCCGACTACATGCGGCTGATGCGCAAGCGCGTGAAGGAATCGGGTGCACACATCCTCGAGCACAGCACCGTCTACGGTGCCACCGGCGTGAACCGCCAGAGCAGCGACACCTGGGGGGGTGAGGGCCGGCGCGGTTGTTATCGCCACCGGCGGCTGCGCTTTCCTGAGGCGCGTGCTGGGCAGCAACGTGCTCACTGGTGATGGCCAGCTGATGGCCGCTCTCGGACATGGAGTTCTCGAACGCCTACGGGCTCGGCCCAACGTTCTCGTCGATCACGAAATCGCAGTTCTACAACTGGGCGACCTTCTGCGCGGCCGGCGGCGTGGCGGTCGAAGGGGCGGGCTCGTCCAAAGGGCGCGGCGTGATCGCGTAGACGCGCAATCACAACCGGCGTTCGCCTGCCTGGACCTTGCCGACGCACAGATCTGCGCATGGACGCGGACCGCGCAATCCAACTTCTTTTTTCTCATTCGACCGGCAGGGCATTGACCCGTTCACGCAGCACTTTCCGGTGACGCTGCGACTCGAAGACACAGTGCGCGGCACCGGCGGGCTGCACCTGGTGGACGACACCTACGCCACGTCGTTGCTGAACAGGATTTACGGCAGCATGGCTCGCAGCCGCCTCTCCGGCCCAATGTTTGGGCGTCCGCCCTTGACGTCGGCCTCGTACATCCGAGAGAACAACGCGTCCGTCTCGGCCGGCGCCTCATTGACCATCACCTGGATGCGGCGCAGCGGGTGATCGGCGGGAACGCAATGGTCCGGCCGTCGCATGGTGAATGAGTCTGGGCCGCGCATCGGGTTGGGCTGTTGTTGGGCTACAAGAACAACGCGCAGGCAATCTTCATGGTCAGGTATTTCTGCCGCCTGTTAAGAAGATTCACGCATGTCGAAACAACGATTCCGTTGTTCACTCCTGCGGCGCGCGACCACAGAATCTGCGGCTTCCGGCATTGCCTGCCCACGTCATGAACGAACAGAGGAGTCCCCGATGAGCGACAGCGCACCCCCTTCATCCATCGACACGAGCTTCGGCGATCTGCGCATTCGGCGCGTGGCGGGCCACATCGGCGGCGAGGTGCAGAACCTGAAGCTCTCCGCCGATCTTTCTGCGGGAGAGATCGCGCACGTCGAGGCCGCCCTCGTGAAGCACAAGGTGCTGTTCTTCCGCGGCCAGGGCCATCTGGACGACGCCGCGCACCAGGCCTTCGGCGCGCGCTTCGGCCGCACGGTGGCGCACCCCACGGTGCCCTCGCCCACGGGCACGAAGCTCTTCGAGCTCGACGCCTCCAAGGGCGGTGGGCGCGCCGATTCGTGGCACACCGACGTGACCTTCGTCGATGCGTTTCCGAAGATCTCGATCCTGCGCGGCGTGAAGATTCCGGCCTACGGCGGCGACACCGTGTGGGCCAACACAGCCGTCGCCTACGAGCGCTTGCCCACGCAGCTCAAGCAGCTGGCCGACCAGCTCTGGGCCGTGCACAGCAACGACTACGACTACGGCGCCGACCGCGTGCTGGTGGAAGAAGATCGCCTGCGCCACCACCGCAACGTGTTCGTCTCGGCCGTGTACGAGGCCGAGCATCCGGTGGTGCATGTGCATCCGGTGTCGGGCGAGCGTGCGCTGCTGCTCGGGCATTTCGTGAAGAAGCTGGAGGGGCTGTCGAGTGCCGAGTCGGCGCGCCTCTTCGAGCTGCTGCAGAACCGCGTGACACGCCTCGAAAACACCGTGCGCTGGAGCTGGCAACAGGACGACGTGGCGATCTGGGACAACCGCGCCACGCAGCACTTCGCGATCAACGACTACGGCAACCAGCCGCGCCTGGTGCGACGCGTGACGGTGCATGGCGAAGCCGCCGTGGCCATCGACGGCCGGCGCAGCAGAACGCGCAGCCGGCCCGAGGCCACGAACGACGCGCGCATCGACGAAGTCATTTCCGCCTCTGCCTGAAGCCCCCGCATTCCATGACATCCCCCTCCCCCTTCGGGCTGCATCGGCGTAGCCTGCTCAAGACATCGGCCGCGCTTGGCGCCGCATCGCTTCTTCTTCCCGGGCTCACTGCGGCACAAGGTGGTGCGAAGAAGTTCGCGGGCGTCACACTGAACGTGTCGACCTTCAGCGCCACTTATCCCAAGCTGCTGCAGCAGTGGCTGCCGGAGTTCGAGGCGCTCACGGGCGCCAAGGTGAACTTCGACGCGCCCTCCTTTCCGGTCTACAACCAGCGTGTCGACCTGGAGCTTTCGACACGGGGTTCGGCGTACGACGTGGTCAACGTTACCTTCATCTACTCGAGCCGCTGGATCAACTCGGGCTGGCTCACGCCGCTCGACGACTACATCCGGAACCCAAACCTCACGAGCGCCGACTGGGACCTGAACGACTTCCTGCCCGGCGCCCGCGCGCCCGAGACCGGCAAGGACGGCAAGCTCTACGGCATTCCCTGGACCGCCGAAGCGCTGCTCACGGCCTCGTCGCGCTTCGACCTGCTGGAGAAGGCGGGCTTCGCGTTCCCCGACACCACCGACGATCTTGTGAAAGTGCTGCGAGCAGTCCACAAGAAAGACCGGGTGGCCGGCTTCGTGGCCGACAACCACTACGGCTGGACCTTCGTGCCTTATTTGCACGCGTTTGGCGGCGACGTGTTCCGCAAGGCACCGGACGACCTGTTTCCGACGCTGGACACGCCCGAGGCCATTGCCGCCGGCGAGTACTACGCAAACCTGCTGCGCGAGTTTGGCCCCGACGGTGCCATTACCTACCAGCCCGACCAGGTCACACAGGCCCTGAAGCTCGGCCGCGTCAACTTCACCGACGCCGGACAACTGCACCTGGCCCAACTGGGCGATGCGGCAACCAGCAAGACATTGAAGACCGTCAGGTTCGGCCAGGTTCCGAAAGGCCCGGCGGGTCGCTTTCCGGGCACCGCCGTGCATGGGCTCGGCATTCCGGCCGGCTCGAAGAACAAGGAAGCGGCGTGGGCCTTCATCCAGTGGGCGCTGAGCAAGCAGACCACGCGCAAGGCGGTGGCCGCGGGCTACGGCTCGCCGGCGCGCCGCTCGGACATCGACTCGGCCGAGTTCCGCCAGAAGCAGGTCATCAACGGCAGCGACCTGGCCAAGCTCTCGCTCGACGCCATCGAATTGGCTTCGAAGACGGGCCACATGAAGTACCGCACGGTGTCGGTCTATCCGCAGATCGACCAGCAACTGAACAAGGCCATCGAACTGATCGCGAGCAACCAGCTGTCGGCCAAGCAGGCGTTTCAGCAGGCGCAAGCGAACTCGATTGCCGAACTCAAGCGCGCCGGCATCAAGCTGTGAAGCCCTGAGCCATGGCCTTCGCTCTTTCCGCGCCGGGCTGGCAGGCCGAGCGGCGCCGGGCCTTCCTGCTGGGCCTGTCGCCGTCGCTGACGGTGTTGCTCGTCATCACGCTGGTGCCGGCCGTGGCGCTGCTGGTGGCGAGCTTCACGCCGCTCAGCCTCACCGACCCGGCGGCCACCTTCCGCTTCGACGATCCGCTGGTCAACTACCGGCAGCTGCTGCACGACAACCGCTTCCTCGGTTCCATCGCGGTGCAGTTCAAGCTGTCGGCATCGAGCGTGGTACTGCAGTTGCTGGTGGGCCTCGGGCTCGCGCTGTTGCTCAACGGGAAGTCGCGCGTGCTCGACGGCGCGCGCACGCTGTTCCTCATTCCGATGGTGCTGCCGCCGATCGTCGTCGCGCTGATCTGGAAGATCATGTACACGCCCGATGTGAGCCCCATGCACCGCGTGCTCGAGCACCTGGGCCTGCCGGTGCGCTCGCTCATCGCCAACCCCGACACGGCGCTCTGGGCCATTTCGTTGGCCGACACCTGGCAATGGTTTCCGTTCACCATGCTGATGGTGCTGGCCTCGCTGCAGATGATTCCGGACGATCCGCTGGAGGCCGCACGGCTCGAAGGCGCCAACCGCTGGCAACTGTTTCGCTACATCGTGTTCCCCTACATCCGGCCGGTGCTGGTGGTGTGCGGCCTCTTCCGGCTCATCGACAGCTTCAAGGCCTTTCCGCTCATCTACGTGCTGACCAACGGCGGGCCGGGCAACGTGAGCGAGGTCACCAACTACTACGGCTTCATCCAGGCCTTCAACTTCTCGTACTGGGGCTACGCGAGCGCCATCGCCACGGTGATGCTGGTGGGCGTGTTCGTGCTGAGCTGGCTGGTCGGCAAACTCGGATGGAGCGACCATGAACAGCATTAGCCGTATGCTCGACGCCGCCGACCTGGCCGGCACGCACGAAGAAGGCGCCGGCATCGGCACTACAGGCCGTCGCCGCGCGCCGTGGTGGCACACCCACAGCCGCTCGCTCACGGTCGCCGTGCTGGTGCTGCTCGTGCTGTCGCCGTTCCTGTGGCTGGTGCAGCTCGCCTTCAAGCCTGTGGCCGACATCTTCGACGACGCCCTGCTCTTCGTGCCCACGCTGGACGGCTTCGCGAGCCTCTTGCAGGGCAACTTCCTCAAGTCGTTCGGCAACAGCCTGCTGGTGAGCACGCTGTCGACCGGTTTCTCGCTGGTGATCGGCGTGCCCGCGGCCTATGCGCTCACGCGCTGGAAATTCAAGGGTCGCGACCGCATCGCGCTGTGGATTCTGGTGACGCGCATGGCGCCGCCCATCGCCTTCACCATTCCGTTCTTCCTCGCCTACCAGTACCTCGGGCTGCAGGACACGGTGATCGGGCTAGCCATCGTGTACCTCACGTTCAACCTCGCGATCGTCATCTGGCTCATGCAGACCTTCTTCGAGGCGGTGCCCGCATCGCTCGAAGAGGCCGCATGGATCGACGGCTGCGGCGTCTGGCAGGCGTTCTGGCGCGTGGCCTTGCCGCTCACCGCGCCGGGCCTCGCCGCCACTGCGGTGATGTGCTTCATCTTCTCGTGGAACGATTTCTTCTACGCGCTGATCCTCACGCGCACCAACGCCATCACCGCGCCCGTGGCCATCGTCAACTTCCTGCAGTACGAAGGCTGGGAATGGACCAAGATCGCCGCAAGCGGCACGCTGGTGATGCTGCCGGTGATCGTCTTCACGGTGCTGGTGCGCAAGTACCTCGTGCGCGGGCTGACGGCCGGCGGCGTCAAGGACTGATGCAGGCCTTCGAAAACAGCAACCCACATAAGAAACTCATGGCCTCCATCATCATCCGCAAGCTCTTCAAGCAGTTCGGCAGCACGCCGGTGATCCGCGGCATCGACATCGACATTCGCGACGGCGAGTTCGTGGCGCTCGTCGGTCCGAGCGGCTGCGGCAAGTCGACGCTGCTGCGCGTGATTGCCGGGCTGGAAACCGCCGAGGGTGGCGACGTCCTGCTGGGCGACCGCCGCCTCAACGACACCGCGCCGTGCGACCGCGACGTGGCGATGGTGTTCCAGAACTACGCGCTCTACCCGCACATGACCGTGGCGCAGAACCTGGGCTTCGGCCTGAAGATCCAGGGCATCGCGAAAGACCAGATCGCCCGCCGCGTGCAGCAGGCGGCCGACACACTGGGCCTGGGCGAGCTCCTGCATCGGCACCCGCGCCAGCTCTCGGGCGGCCAGCGCCAGCGCGTGGCCATGGGCCGGGCCATCGTGCGCCAGCCGCAGGCTTTCCTGTTCGACGAGCCGCTGTCGAACCTCGACGCCAAGCTGCGCGTGCAGATGCGCACCGAGATCAAGGCGCTGCACCAGCGGCTGGGCACGACCACGGTGTACGTCACCCATGACCAGGTCGAAGCGATGACCATGGCCGACCGCATCGTGGTGCTGAAGGAAGGAAAAGTCGAACAGATCGGTGAGCCGCTCGCCCTGTACGACCGCCCGCGCAACGCCTTCGTGGCCGGCTTCATCGGTTCGCCCGCGATGAATTTCATTCCCGGCCGGTTGCAGCTCGACGGCGCACCGCATGTGTTGACGGACGACGGCCTGCGGCTGCCGCTGGCCAACGCATCGAGCGGCACACACGGCGACCGCGTGCTCTACGGCACGCGCCCGGAGAACTTCACCCTCAACGCCGGGCAGGGCCTGCCCGCCGACGTGGTGGTGGTCGAGCCGACCGGTTCGGAAACGCAGGTGGCGCTGCGCCTGGGCGGCCATCCGGTGATGGCCGCCTTCCGCGACCGCATCGACGCCCGCCCCGGCGAGCGGCTGCCGCTGTGGCCTGTGGCAGCGAAGGCGCATCTTTTCGACGCAGCAGGCGGGCAGCGGCTCAACTAACGCGCTGGCCAGGGCCTCGCCTGCTCATCGGCGTCTACGGCCGCCGCTGCATCGTTGAGACTCCGCCTCGACGGCCGCAGTCGCGCCCACGAATTCACAATGGCTGGCAGCAGCGGATCGATGGCCCACACGAACGGACCAGCACTGGATCTGACCACGCTGGCGAATCGTTCCCGAAGCCAAAAGCACGTGGTTTCATATCACTATCGGTGGGATCGTGCGAAGGCGGAACAAGGACATGACCTGTTTGAGAGCATGAATGCGCCATCTGTCATTTTTCGGCCACGCCCCCGCGCGCTTGCTTGCGCGACATATCTCGCCCGCCGCTCTACAACCCGTTTTCTCTCACAGTTTGAGCGGCGAGGAACCACGGCATCAAATTGCGAACGCCTCAAGAAACCAGCTCTGGGCGATGCCAATGCCGGACTTCGCGGGCCAATCGACGATAACCAAAGTCACGAAAATACCCCCTTGCCGTTTGTCGGTCGGCCCACCAGTAATCGAAATCCCGGGCCATCGCCGGTTGAGCTGGCGCAATTCCCGCATGCCCACAACGCGCTTACATCCTTCTCCTTGGCGATGACTACTTCTCAGGTGTACCAACTTGGCTCCGGGATCTGCCCTCTCAGCGCATAGGCTCCCACCTCGCGCCGCTTGTAGGCGATGGGGTCATGCAGCGAATGCGTGCGGATGTTGCGCCAGAAGATGTCCAGGCCCACCGCGTTCGAGGTGGCACGCGCGCCAGTGACCTCGAACACCTTGGTGCCGATCTCCAGCCCGATGTCGACCGCCGCCTGCTTGGCCGCCGCAATGCGCACCGCCACGCGCCCGCGGGCCTCGGGTGTCAGGGCATCGCGCTCGGCGTGCAGCAGCGCGGAGATTTCCGCGCCGGCTGAGTTGGCGAGTTCTTCCGCCGCCCACAGGCGCGATTGCAGCGTGCCGTAGGCCTCCAGGATGTACCACTCATCGCTCGCAGCCTCCTTGTTGTCCCCGCCGTAGGGCCAGGCGCGCGTCTTCTCGCGCGTGTAGCCCGCGGCCGTCTTCAGCGCGCCCTCGGCAATGCCCAGGTAGAAGTTCGCGAACACGAGCTGGATCGCAGGCAGGTTCAGCGTCTCGTAGGTGCGGCTCTGGTAGACCTTGTCGACATAGCCCGCGGCGCTCGCCCAGTCGATGCGCACGTCCTCGATGATCACGCCGCCCGATTCGGACAGGCGCTGGCCCAGGTGGTCCCAATCGTCGAGGTAACGGATGCCGTCCTGCTTCGACGGCACGATCGCGAAGATGTGTTTGTCGGTGCCTTGCAGCACGCCTTCGAGCACGGTGAGGTCCGAGACCTTCGAGCCGGTCGAGAACGACTTGCGGCCGTTGTAGGCCAGCTGTCCGTCGACCTCGGTGATCACCAGATCACCGTCGCGCGGATTCACCGCGCCGCCGAAGAACAGGTCGTTGGCCGTGTAGAGCGCCTCCACCGCGTCGATCTGTTCCGACGTACCCACCAGGTGCACCGCCCAGGCCCAGAGGTAGTGGTAGCCCAGCAGCTGGCCGATAGAGCCGTCGCCCGAGGCCACGATGCGGATCACCTTATAGGCCGTGTCCCAGGACTGCCCCGCCCCGCCATGCTGTACCGGGCCGAGCAGCGTGGTAAGGCCCGCGTCCTTGAGCAGCTGCACTTCGGCCGTGGGCACCGCCTGCTGGCGGTCGCGCGCGACCTGGTCGACCGCGAGGATGGCGGCCACCTCGGCGGCGCGGGCCAGCCACTGGGGTGCGTCGGCCGGACGCGGCTTGCCTTGCCAGGGCGAGGTCTTGAGCGCTTGCTCGAGCGTGAGGCTCATGGTGCGAGCTCCTGATGAAACGGATGGGACAAGGTGCCGGGCCTTCAGACCGCGGCGTGGGAAACAGCGCCGGCTACATCGCCTTCGCCGAAATAGAAAGACTGGATGTCGGCGCGCTGGCGCAACGCCTGCGCGTCACCGCTCAAGACCGCCACGCCGGCATCGAGCACGGTCGCGCGGTCCGCGTACTGCAGCGCCACGGTGGAGTTCTGCTCGGCCACGAGGATCGACAGGCCCTCCTCGCGGTTGAGTCGCCGCAGCTGCTCGAAGATGTCGCGCACCACGAGCGGCGCGAGGCCCATCGACGGCTCGTCGAGCACCAGTAGCCGGGGCCGCGACATCAGCGCGCGACCGATGGCCGTCATCTGCTGCTCGCCGCCGGAGCTTAGGCCCGCCAGGGTCTTTCGCCGGTCCTTGAGCTTCGGAAAGATCGCGTAGACCCGCGCAAGGTCTTCGGCGGCTTCCGCGCGTCGCGCGCTGCGCCCGAGCGCGCCGGTCAGCAGGTTCTCCTCCACTGTCAGCGTGCGAAAGCAGTGGCGGCCCTCCAGCACCTGCACCAGGCCCAACCGCACGAGGTCGGCCGGGCTCGTGCGACCGGTGTCGCGTCCGTCGAAGACGATGCGCCCCGCCGTGACCTCACCGCGCTCGGCCGGCAGCAGGTTCGACACCGCCTTGAGCGTCGTCGACTTGCCCGCCCCGTTGGCGCCGAGCAGCGCGTGGATCTCACCGACGCGCACCTCCAGGCTCACGCCGTGCAGCGCGACGATCGAGCGCTGGTACGCAGCCGCTACCGCCTCGATGCGCAACAAGGGGGCCGTCACCTCAGCTCCACGCGTGGAACGGTGGCTTCACGCCATTGAGGAAGTAGTTGCCCACGATGGCGTACTTCCAGCGCACCGGGTCGTGCAGCGTGTGCGTGCGCGCATTGCGCCAGTGGCGGTCCAGGTTGTACTGGCCCAACGTCGAGCGCGTGCCAGCCAGTTCGAAGAGCTTGTTGGTCGCCAGGATCGCGATTTCGGTGGAGAGCACCTTGGCCTCGGCCGTCGCGATCTGCGCTGCGGCCACGCTGTCGGCACCGGGTGCGGCCACCGCGCGGTCGATGGCGCGGCCCGCGCGCTCCAGCAGCGCTTCGCTCGCATGCAGGCGGATCTGCAGGTCGCCCACGGCCTGGATCGAATACGGGTCTTCCCATGCATGCTCACGCTGGCTGTCGATCCACGGACGCGTCTTGGTGCGGATGAAATCGACCGTCTCGGCAATAGTGCCGCGCGCAATGCCCACATCGACCGCCGCCTGGATGATCTGGAAGATCGCGCCATCAGCCGAAGGCGTGTCGTAGCCCTTGAACGCCGGGATCAAGTGCGACTTGGGCACCTTCACATGGTCGATGACCACCGTGCCGCTGAGCGTGGTGCGCTGGCCGAAGGCCGACCAGTCGTCGATCACCGTGAGGCCCGGTGCATTGCGATCGGCCACCACGTACCAGGTGTTGCCTGCTTCGTCGTTGGCCACGATGGGCACGTAGTGCGCGAGCAGCGCGCCGGTCGAATAGAACTTCTTGCCGGTCACCACCACGTGGTCGCCCGCGTCGGTGAAGCGCGTCTCGAAATCGGCCGCGCGCTTGGAGCCGGACTCCGAGAACGCATTGCCCCAGCGTACGCCGCGCAGGAAGTCGGCGAAGAACAACGTCTGCTGCGCCGCGTCGGACACCGTGCGCACCGCGGCGACGAAGCCCAGGTGGTTCTGCGTGATCTGCCCGAGCGAAGGGTCGGCCGCCGAGATGATCGCGATCACCTCGGCCAGCGTGGCGTACGACACGTCCGCACCGCCGAAGGCCTTGGGCACGTTGATGGCCCAGAGGCCGCTCTGTGAATAGGCGTCGATCTCCTCGACGGGCCAGCGACGCAGGCGGTCGCGCTCGGAGGCGCCGACGATAAGCCTCGCCGCCAGGGCATGCGCCACGGCGATGGCTTCGGCGTCGTCGCGGATCACATGCGCCGGCGTGTCGGACAGTGGCAGGCCGGGCACTGCGTCGTTGGCTGCGGCCGGTGCGGATGCGGAGGATTGGAGAACAGCGGACATCGGATGGCCTTTGGAATGGCGAGTGATTTCGAATGAGGACGTGCGTTGGGTTCAGTCGTCGATGCTCTTGCGCACCTTGACGTTCTTTTCCTTGGCATAGGCCAGCGAAGACTTCTCGATGATCGGCCGCAGCAGCTTCCAGTCGGGCGCGATCCAGTCGGACACCACGTTCCACTTGCTGCCGTCCCATTGCTGGAAGGCCACGCGGCCATCGCCTTCGTGGTTGTCCCAGGTCACGTTGATCGAATGGAACAGGCCCTTGGCACCGAGCGCTGCGGCGCGTGCCTCGTCGATCTTCAGGTTTTCCAGGCCCCAGCGGATTTCGTCGCCGGTGAGCGTGCGCTTGCCGAACTTCGCCTGCGCGATGCGGATGGCCTCCACGTTCAGGATGCCGTTGAGCACGCCGAGGTTGTGATAGACGCTGCCGATGCGCTTGGTGTCCTGCAGGTTGCCCTTGCCCGCACCGTAGACGACCTTGGTGATGTCCTGCAGCACCGGATACTGCGCGCCGGCCGCCACCGTGGTGATGGCCACGTAGCCCTTGGCCGCATCACCCGCGGGGATCACGTCTTCCTCGGAGTTGGACCAGACGTTGCCCACGATGTGGTCGACCGGAAAGCCCGTCTTCTGCGCCGTCTTGAGCGCCACCGGGTTCATCACGCCCCAACCGCGCAGCACCACGTAGTCGGGCTTCACGCGGCGGATGGTGAGCCACTGCGACTGCTGTTCGTTGCCCGGGTGCGGCACCTCGATCTGCTGCAGCGTGAAGCCGTACTTCTTGGCCAGCAACTCATAGATCGGGATGGTCTCCTTGCCGTAGGGCGAGCCGTGGTACAGCACCACGATCTTCTTGCCCTTGAGCTTGTCGGCGCCGCCCTCCTTGCCCGCGATGTAGTTCACGATGCCCGAGGTTTCGCTGTACGGGTTGAGCAGCAGCGGAAAGATGTACTTGAACACGCGCCCGTCGGTGGTGTCGGTGCGGCCGTGGTTGATGGTGAGCAGCGGCACCTTGTCGGCCGTCACGCGGTCGATGAGCGCATAGGCGATGCCGACCGACAGCGGGTTCCAGGTCGCGATGCCGGGGCGTTGCTTCAGGCGCTCGTACACCTCCACGCCGCGCTCCACTTCATATTGCGTCTCGCCCTCTTCCCAGGTCAGCTTGACGCCACCCACGCCGCCGTCGCGCGTGTTGACCAGGTTCAGGTAGTCGATGAAGCCGCCAAAGAAGCCCGTGCCGCCGGCCGCGTAGGGGCCGACGCGATAGCTCTGCAGCGGGAAGAACTGCTCGTTACCGTCGGCATGCGCGAACTGCAGGCCGACCACAGACAGGGTGGCGGCCAGGGCCGCGGTTTTCAGGTGCTTGAGGAAGGACATGGTGATGAAGGCTCTTAGGATGCGAAGGAAGAAGGAAATGGAATCAGAAGTGGTGTGCGCTCAGGCAGGCGCGAGCCGCTTGCGTGCGCGGTCCCACAGGGCGACCAGCCCCTGCGGCTCCGCGGCGAGAAAGAAAATGATCAGCGCGCCCAGCACGATGCGCTGGCTCATGTCGAGCACGCCCGAATCGAACCAGCCGCCGAACAGGAAGCTGCCCACGCGCGAGAGCAGCAGTGGAAACACCACGATCAGCGCCGCGCCGAAGAAGGCCCCGCGGATCGTCGCCAGCCCGCCGATGATCACGATGAAGAGAATCTGGAACGAGCGGTCGAGGTTGAAGCCCGCCGGCTCCACGGTGCGCAGGTACACGAAGCCCCACAGCACGCCCGCCACGCCGACGATGAACGACGACACCGCAAACGCCAGCAGCTTGGTGCGCAGCACCGGCACGCCGATGACGCGCGCCGCCAGCTCGTTGTCGCGCACGGCAATGAAGTGGTGGCCCGTCTGCGTTCGCACCAGGCGCCATGCCAGCAAGGTAAGCACCGTCACCACGACCAGCGCGAAAATGTAGCGCCCCACCGGCGTGTCGAACACGATGCCGGCCACTTCGAGCGCGGGCGCATCGATCACGCCAGAGGCGTTGTCGTTGCTGAACCAGCTGAACTTGGTCAGCGCCCATTGCACGAAGAACTGCGCGGCCAGTGTCGACACCGCGAGGTAGAAGCCGCGCAGCCGCAGGCTCGGAAGGCCGAACACCAGACCGACGGCCGTGGCGGCCAGCCCCGCGAGGCCGATGCTCACGAACAGCGGAAGCCCTTCCACGCGCAGGTTGAAGTTGTAGGCCGCAAAGGCGCCGACCGCCATGAAGGCCGCGGTACCCAGCGACAGCTGGCCCGCGTAGCCGGTCAGCAGGTTGAGCCCCACCGCCGCGAGCGACAGCGCGAGGAACGGAATCAGCAACGCGTCGAACACATAGCCGGACGCGACGAACGGCAAGACGCCGAAAGCGATGACCAGAACGACCAGCGGCAAGGTCCATGGAGGCACGGAAACGGTACGCATGGCTCAGGCACGCTCGACCAGCTTCTGCCCGAACAACCCGCTCGGACGGCTCAGCAGGAAGGCCAGCGCGGCCACGTACGCGAACCAGCTCTCGATGCCACCGCCCACGAAAGGCCCGATGTACACCTCGGCCAGCTTCTCGAGCGCGCCGATCACCAGTCCGCCGACGATCGCGCCCAGGATCGAATCGAAGCCGCCGAGCACCAGCACCGGTAGCGCCTTCAGCACCACCAGCGACAGCGAGAACTGCACGCCCAGCCGCGCGCCCCAGAGCAGGCCGGCCACCAGCGCGATGACACCGGCCGCGGCCCACACCGTGGCCCAGATGCGCGGCAGGCGCAGGCCCACTGCAATGGCCGCATAGGTGTCGTCCGCCACCGCGCGAAACGCCAGGCCCACGCGGGTGTAGCGGAAGAAAGCTGAGAGCAACGCGACCATCACGCCGGCCGTTGCGGCTGCGAACAGGTCGAAGGTCGAGACCATGATGCCGAGGAACTGCAGCGGCTCGTCCGCAATACCCAGTTCCAGCGCGTGCACCTGCGTGCCCCACACCAGCTGCGCCACGCCCTCGATCACGTATGAGAGGCCCAGCGTCGCCATGAACAGCGTGATCGGCGGCTGGTTCACCAGCGGCCGCAACACGGTGCGCTCAATGACCAGGCCCAGCAGCACCATGAGCGCGAAGGTCAGCAGCAAGGCGAGCGCAAAAGGCACGTTGCGCTCCACCAGGCTCACGAAGGTGAGCGCGGCGAACAGCAGCTGCGCACCCTGCGCGAAATTGAGTACGCCCGAGGTCTTGTAGATCAACACGAAGCCGATGGCCACGAGCGAATACATCACACCCGAGAGCAGGCCGCCGATGAGCACCTCGGCGAAGAAGCTGAGATCGGAGGCATCCATCAGCCCTGCTCCGCTTGGTCGTCGTCGTGGGCCACGCCCAGGTAGGCGTCGATCACCGCCGGATCGCTGCGCACTTCGGCCGGGGTGCCGTCGGCGATCTTGCGGCCGTAGTCGAGCACGGCCACGCGGTCCGACAGGCCCAGCACCACGCCGATGTCGTGCTCGATCAGGAGGATGGTGGTGCCGAACTCGTCGCGCGCGCCGCGCACGAAATGCGCCATCTCGCTTTTCTCAGTGACGGTCATGCCGGCCATCGGCTCGTCCAGCAGCAGCAGTTGCGGCGCAGCGACCAGTGCACGCGCCAGCTCGACGCGCTTTTGCAGTCCATAGGCCAGCGTGCCGGCCAGCCGCTCGCCCACGGCGCCCAGTCCGAGGAAGCCGACGATCGCGTCGGCCCGCGCGCGTGCATCTTCGCGTTCGCGGCGCGCGCGGCCGAGGCCGATAAGCTGTTCGATGAAGGTGGAGCGCGCCGCATCGACGCGGCCGAGCACGATGTTGTCGCGCACGCTCAAGCCCTTGAAGAGCGCAAGGTTCTGGAAGGTGCGCGCGATGCCCAGCCGGGCCAGCCGCGCCGTCGGCATATGGCCGAAGCTGCGCCCACCGATCCACACGCGCCCGCGGTCGGGCCGGTACAGCCCGCTGATGACATTGACCAGCGAGCTCTTGCCGGCACCATTGGGCCCGATGACGGCGCGGATCTCTCCCTTGGCGATCGCGAGGTCCACGCCCGACAGCGCGGTGACGCCGCCGAAGGACAGGTCGATGCCCTCCAGCCGCAGCACGGCCGAGGTCGCGGTATCTTCCCCAGCCGGCGCCGTGCGGCCCGCCGGCACGAAAGCCACCGGATCGACACCGAGCGAGACCGGCCCCGCCTCGAAGAAAAGATCAGGCATCACCAGGTTCACGCCACGGCTTCCAGCGCTGCCTTGCTCGGCTTTTCTCCGCGAGCGGCCAGCTCCGCTTCGAGCTTACGCACCAGCGGCAACACCTTCTCGCCGAAATACTCCACCTCTTCGATGAAGTGCAGGAAGCCGGTCAGGATCAGGTCGACCCCGATGGCCTTGAGCGCCACGATGCGCTCGGCAATCTGCTGCGGCGTTCCGATTAGGTTGGTGCGAAAGCCGTCGTTGTATTGCACGAGGTCTTCGAAGGTGGACTTGGCCCAGTTGCCCTCGCCCTCGGGCGAGGCCTTGCCTGCCTGCTTGACCGCGTCGCCGAAGGCATGCACCGCCTCGACGTGGGCGTGCTTGATGATATCGGCCAGCACGGCCTTGGCTTCTTCCTCGGTGTCGCGGGCGATGACGAAGGCGTTCACGCCGATGCGCACCGTGTGGCCGTTCTGTGCGGCCTTGGCCTGGATGTCGTCGATCTGCTCCTTCAGGCCTTCGGGCGTGTTGCCATTGGTGAAGTACCAGTCCGACACGCTGGCCGCGTTGTCGCGCGCGGCACGCGAGCTGCCGCCCTGGAAGATTTCGGGGTGCGGCTTTTGCACCGGCTTCGGGCTCAGCGTGTATTCGCTGAAGCGATAGAAGTCGCCCTTGAAGGTGAAGTTGTCCTGCGTCCAGATACCCTTGAGCGCGCGGATGAATTCGTTGGAACGGCGGTAGCGCTCGTCGTGCTCCAGCCATGGCTCGCCGATGGCCTGGAATTCGCCCTTGAACCAGCCGCTCACCACGTTGATGGCGATACGGCCGTTAGAGATGTGGTCGATGGTGGCGATCTGCTTGGCCACCACGGCCGGGCTCCACGGGCCGGGCAGGATCGCGGCCAGCACCTTGAGCTTGGTGGTCGCATGCAGCAGCGCCTGGCTGAACGACACCGACTCGTGCTGGTACTCCGCGCCGTAGCCCGCGGTGAAGCGGATCTGGCTCAGCGCATATTCGAAGCCGGCCGTCTCGGCCGCGAGCGCCAGGCGCTGGTTGTATTCAAGGCTCCAGTCGGTGCGCTGCTCGATGGTGCTGACCACGAGGCCGCCGCTGACGTTGGGCACCCAATAGGCGAACTTGACGGGGGCGGGGGTGGAAGGCGTTTGGCTCATGGCAAGGCTCTTTCTCTGTAAAGGTCGAAGGGGCTTCAGGCGGGCAGCGCCACGGCCCTGCGACGGGCGGGTGCAGGCGTGGAGGCCGGGGAGGCGTCACGCAGTTGCGGCACGGCACGCGCGACGGCCAGCGCGATGCGCTCGCACAGCGCCGGGTTGGCGATCTCGTAGCCCTCGAAATCCTTCTCGACCGCGTAGACGCCGATGGGCAGCGTGCGCGCCTGGAAGAAGCTGAAGAGCGGGCGCAGCTGGTGGTCGATGACCAGCGCATGCCGGTCGCTGCCGCCGGTGGCCGCAAGCAGCACGGGCTTGTCGGTCAGCGCTTCGTGGTGAACGAAATCGAACAGGTGCTTGAACAGCCCCGTGTACGAGCCGCGGTACACCGGGCTCGCTACCAGCAACAGGTCAGCCGATTCAATGGCCGCAATGCTTTCTTCGACCACAGCGGGCAACTGGTTGCGATAGAGCACACCGGCGAACTGCGGGCCGATCTCGCCGAGCGAGATCACGCGCGCATCGATGGCGACTTCATCGCCGAGCGCAGCCAGCAGCTCATCGACCAGCACCAGCGTGCGCGAGGGACGTTGCAGGCTGCCGGAGACGGCAACGACTTTCAGTTTTCGACTCATGGTGATATGACCTCTGTTTGGAAGCTGCGATCAATTCACAGCGCACTGGATATAAGCGAATGGCATGCCACCTTCTTTTCCCTTATGAATCAACAAGTTAGAAAAAAATGGTGGCTTGCACTCATGCTGAATCGGCAGCAGGCTGCGGGTGGGTTGCTGACGGGGCAGCAGCGCGCAGTCCATAGTTGTTTGGCGCGTATAGGTATGCGCACACCAAATGAACGCCGGACAGCAACCCGAGGGGAAACCTGCTTCTCACGCAGCAGCCGCCGCGGGCGCCTGAAAGCACAACGGGCCTGCGACGCGAGGTCGCAGGCCCGTTGCATCGGACGCCAAAGTTCAGGAATAGAAACTGGGTTGCGGCACGCGGGCATTGAGCGCCCAGTCGCCGAGCTCGCGCAGCTTGTAATCCACCGGATCGTGCAACGTGTGAACGCGCAGGTTGCGCCAGTAGCGGTCGAGGCGCAGCGCCGCGGTAGTGGCGCGCGCGCCCGTCACTTCGAACATGCGGTGCGCCACCTCTAGGCTCGCGCGTGTGCTCGCGACCTTGGCAGCACCGACCGCCACAGCCACCTGGCCGCGCTCGCGCTCGTCGAGCGAAGTGCCACGCAGCCAGGCCTGGTCGAAGGCCGCAGCCGCCTGGTCGAGCAGCAGGCGAGCGCCCTGCAGCGCGAGCCAGAAGTCGCCGTAGTGCGTGAGCACGTAGGGATCTTCGTTCGCGGACGAGGCTGTCGAGAACAGCCAGGGACGGCCTTGCTGCAGCGTGAAAGACTTCGCCTCTTCGAGCGCGCCTTCGCCCAGCCCGAGGTAGATGTTCGCCAGGATCAGCTGCGCCAGCAGCGGGCGCAGGCAGGCGAACGGCGTCGAGAGCGGGCCGGGGTCGAGCAGCAGTTCGTTCGCGTCGACGCGAACGTTGTCGAACAACACGCTGCCGCTATCGGTCTGGCGCTGGCCCATATTGTCCCAGTCGCCCTGCACCGCAATGCCTGCGCGCTGTGTGGGCACGACGCCGATCAGCAGGCGGTCGTTTGCATCGAACGCCGAGGCGAGCAGCATGTCGGAGTCGCTCGCGCCGGAGCAGAAGCTCTTGCGGCCCGAGAACACATAGCCGCCATCGACCGCCTGCGCGCGCGTGGACTTTTCGAGCGGGTTCAGCGCATTGCCCCAGAACCATCGGTGCGCGCGGGTCTGCTCGATCCACGGCTGCCACTGCGCGCGTTGCGCGAAGAGCTGCGTGGTCGCGAGCAGCAGGTGATGAAAGGCGAACAGGTGCGCCACCGAACTGTCGACGCGCGCAAAGCCGCGCACCACGTCGAGCGTCTGCTGCCAGCTTGCGCCGAGACCGCCGAGTTCGGTCGGAACGCTGAGCATGAGCAGGCCGCTGGCCCGCAGCAGGTCGCGCTCGGCCTTGGGCGTGCCGCCGCGCTGGTCACGCTCGACGGCGGTCTGTGCCAATGTCTGCGTGATGCGCTCCGCGGTCGCGTGCCACGGCACGACTTCGTCGCCAGCCTCTGCAGAGAAGTGCTTCATGCGGCGGCCTTCTCGCGCACGGCTTCATTCGACGACGACGGCACGATGTCGTTGGCGATCACTTCGCCGAAGGGGCCCGTGATGTTGGCCTGCCCCGCCGGGCGCACATGGTCGAGCGGCAGCAGCGGGAACAGCAGCTCGGCCACGCGGTACGCTTCTTCGAGGTGCGGGTAGCCCGAGAAGATGAAGGTCTCCACGCCGAGCGCGGCGTACTCCTGGATGCGCGCCGCCACCTCTTCGGGGCTGCCCACGAGCGCCGTGCCCGCACCGCCGCGCACCAGCCCCACGCCGGCCCACAGGTTGGGCGACACCTCCAGCTTGTCGCGCCGCCCGCCGTGCAACGCCGCCATGCGCTGCTGGCCCACCGAGTCGAAGCGCGAGAAGGCCTTCTGCGCGGCCGCGATGGTGTCGTCGGTCACATAGGAGATGAGCTCGTCGGCGGCGCGCCATGCGGCTTCGCTGGTCTCGCGCACGATCACATGCAGCCGGATGCCGAAGCGCAGCGTGCGGCCATGCTTCGCTGCCGCAGCGCGGGCCTTCGCGATCTTGTCGGCCACGTCCGCCGGCGGCTCGCCCCAGGTGAGGTACACGTCGACCTGCTCGCCCGCGAGCGCAATGGCGGCATCCGACGAGCCGCCGAACCACAGCGGCGGATACGGCTTCTGCACCGGTGGATAGAGCGTCTTCGCGTTTTCCACGCGCAGGTGCTTGCCCGAGAAGTTGACCGTTTCGCCCGCCGCCACGCCGCGCCAGATGCGCAGGAACTCGTCGGTGACTTCGTAGCGCTCGGCATGCGTGAGGAAGCTGCCATCGCCGTGCTGCTCGTCTGGGTCGCCGCCAGTCACCACGTTGATGAGCAGCCGGCCATCGGAAAAACGATCGAGCGTCGCGGCCTGCCGCGCCGAGACCGTCGGTGAAATGATGCCGGGACGGATCGCCACCAGGAACTTGAGGCGCTCGGTCTGCGCCGCGAGCGACGAGGCGACCACCCACGAGTCTTCGCAGGAACGTCCCGTGGGAATCAGCACGCCTTCGTAGCCCAGCTCGTCGGCGGCCTGCGCCACTTGTCGCAGGTAGCGATGGCTCACGGTGCGCGCGCCGCGCGAGGTGCCGAGGTAGCGGCTGTCGCCGTGCGTGGGGAGGAACCAGAAAAGTTGCATGCATCAGTTCAGCAGTTAGCGTGCCAGTCGCCCTGCCTGCGGGAACATACCGAAACGCGCGATTTCTGCTGCTCCAGCAGCAGCCAAGCACCACATCTGCTGCGCGCGACACATCGGCCTCAGCGCATTGCTGCCATGGAAGCAAAACGAGGATCGATAGACGGATCGCATCGTTGGTCGGGCACGCCTTCGCCACGAACATGCTGCTGACGCAGCAACTGTGCTGCCTGCACACCACCGAGGGCTGCGTGAGTTCCGTTCTTTCCATTCCGGTTTCCGAATCGCACCGCGACATCGCACGCGAACTCATGAAAGGCTTCGCCGCGACCGCGGTCGAACGCGACGAGCGCGGCGGCACGCCGAAGACCGAGCGCGACGCGCTGCGCGACAGCGGCCTGCTGGCCCTGAGCATTCCGCACGAGTTCGGCGGCGGCGGCGCCGACTGGCGCGAGACACTCGACGTCGTGCGCCTGCTCGCGCAGGCCGACAGCTCGATCGCCCACGTGTTCGGCTTCCATCACTTGATGCTGGCCACCGTGCGGCTGTTCGCGCGGCCCGCGCAATGGCAGCCGTGGTTCGAGCAGACCGCGCGCCGCCGCTGGTTCTGGGGCAATGCTCTGAACCCGCTGGACGACCGCACGGTGGCCAGCGCGCACGAAGGCTGGCGCGAGTTCACCGGGCAGAAGAGCTTCTGCTCGGGCGCGCTCGACTCCGAGATGCTCATCGCCTCGGCGCGCGAAGCGGGCAGCGGCGCCTTCATCGTCGCGGCGGTGCCCACGGCCCGCTCGGGGATCTTCGTGGCGCCCGACTGGAACAACATCGGCCAGCGCCAGACCGACAGCGGCAGCGTGACCTTCGAGAAGGTGCGCGTGGAGCAGCACGAGGTGCTGGCCGACCCGGGGCCGCTCTCGACCCCGTTCGCGTGCTTGCGCCCCCTGGTATCGCAGCTCGTGCTGGCCAACATCTACCTGGGCATTGCAGAGGCGGCCTTCGACGACGCGCGGTACTACACGCTGCACGAGTCGCGCCCCTGGCATGCGGCCCAAGTGGCGCAGATGCACGACGACCCCTACGTGTTGGGCCACTACGGCGACTTCTGGGTCGGCCTGGAGAGCGTGCGGGTGCTGGCCGACCGCGCGGCCGACCGGCTCGACGCGGCATGGCGGCGCGGCCCGGCGCTCACCGAGCGCGAGCGCGGCGACGTCGCCGTGGCCGTGGCCACCGCCAAGGTCGCGGCCACGAACACGGGTCTGGACATCTGTACGCGCATGTTCGATGTGGCCGGCGCGCGCGCGACGCACGGCGGCCTGCGGCTGGACCGCCACTGGCGCAACCTGCGCACCCAGACCTTGCACGACCCGGTGGCCTACAAGCTGCGCGAGCTCGGCGAATGGGCCCTCAAGCAGAACTACCCCGTACCGACCTTCTACTCATGACCGCCTACACCCGCCCTCTCGCTGTGCTGCCGCCGGCCAATGCTGCCCCCGGATCGGACGAAGACTGGGATGCGCCCCCCCCGCCCACGCTCCTCACGCTGCCCAACCCGCGCAAGCTCACCACCTCAATCCGCGCCACCGCCCAAGTGTTCCAGGACCCACGCTCGGCCGCGCTGCTCGAGCGCATCCGCATGGTGGCGCCCAGCGACGCCAACGTGCTCATCATCGGAGAGACCGGCACCGGCAAGGAGCTGATCGCGCGGCATGTGCACGACCTGAGCCGCCGCAGCGGCAAGCCTTTCGTGGCCGTGAACTGCGGTGCCTTCTCCGAGAGCCTGGTCGAGAGCGAGCTCTTCGGCCACGAGAAAGGCGCCTTCACCGGCGCGTTCTCGGCCAAGACAGGCTGGTTCGAGGCGGCCAACGGCGGCACGCTGTTCCTCGACGAGATCGGCGACCTTCCGCTGTCGATCCAGGTGAAGCTGCTGCGCGTGCTGCAGGAGCGCGAGGTGGTGCGCCTGGGCTCGCGCAAGAGCGTGCCGATCGACGTGCGTGTGGTGGCCGCGACCAACGTGCGACTGCAGGACGCAGTGGCCGCCGGCCACTTCCGCGAAGACCTGTTCTACCGGCTGCACGTGGTGCACCTGGCGCTGCCCACGCTGCGCGAGCGGCCCGGCGACATTCTTCCGCTGGCGCGGCATTTCATTGAGGAGTACCGCCAGCGGCTGGGCTATGGCGCCGTGCGCCTCGATGCGAGCGCCGAACACAAGCTCTCCGAGCATGCCTGGCCCGGCAACATCCGAGAATTGGAGAACGTCATCCACCACGCGTTGCTGATCTGCCAGCACAGCGTGATGAGCGCCGAGCACCTGCACCTGTCGTCGCTGAACATCCAGCGCCGTTCGCCGGACCCCGAGCCCCGAGGCAGCGCCACGCCGCAACAGGCGCTAGAAACCGTGCTGCGCGACCTCTTCAACGAGCCGAATGAACAGTTGTTCGAGCAAATCGAGGAGGCCGTGATGCGCACCGCCTTCGAGTTCTGCCACCGCAACCAGGTGCAGGCGGCCAAGCTGCTGGGCATCAGCCGCAACGTGCTGCGCTCGCGCCTCATCAAGAGCCGGGAGATTTCGGCACTAAAGTAGGCGCACCGACTGATGTTGCAGAGCTCGCCAGCGAGCCGCTGCTGGAGATGGGCCCAATAGCGCCTCGATCACGCGCCTGATCGACGCCATGATGCTCAACCAGAACGACGAATGCTCGCACAACCTTCGCCACATGTAGCTTGAGGGTCTGCAGAACCTCAGTGATGCCCACCCACTCGCCTGCCCGCTGTGGCTCGCTGATTGCCGCGTCCCTCAGCCTTCTCCGGGCTGTGGACCTACACCACGGAATGGGACGCGGCCAAAGAAGTGCAAACTCGGCATGATCTCGATGTCACCTCACCAACAACTTGAGCAATGAAAACACTCACCTTCAAAGCAGCCTCCTTCTTGACATTCAGTCTCGTTAGCCTGGCATCTCTAGCCCAACCCACCTCAATTGACTTGATTGAAGTCACTGTTCACAAAGGCGGAAAAATCCTTTCAGGACCAGTCCTACTTGCGCTCGAAAATTCGAGCGCAGCCTCGGCAAGAATCCTCACAGTCGGTCAGGTTGAAGTAGCCTGCAATGCAGACCAGCCCCGAAGCATGAAGGTGGTTGATCGCGAACTGGGCGTTCGCCTGAATGCGGCCCGGAACAACGGCGCAATCCAGGTCGACGTACAGATACTGGACTTTGATGAGCAACATCTTCCGGAAAACGGCCACTTGGAAAAGTGCTCTGCAATTTCTCCATCGGCGCAGCGAACAGCGGTAACACGATTTACAGTTCCGTCCAGCCCTAAACCTATCCTCCAGATGAATGCTGACGTCGGACCGGGTTTTCATGTGGTCTTGACGCGATCTCGCATAGATTGATCGCATGAATGCACAGAGACATGGCCTTTGGGCATCGCGCCCCGCTCGGGCTCTCGAGTGAATCGACGAGATGTTGAACTTTCATCCTGATACGTGGATGCCGTCTACCGTAATGCTCAGCGAGGAAACCACCGTGCGCCTACCGGCGCACCGCTATGACGATGGGCGGTGAAGCACAGCTTTGCGTCCTTCACGAATTCGTAGACAGTCGGCCCCAACACTAAGGACAACCGCGTGGCGCTGATCAGGCCGACATTGACAGCCAATGTCATCGATATACGGTACTCCGAGCTCTTGCCAATGCTCAGCGCTGTGGGCGACATATTCGCCGCTCGGGCGAAAATGATCGTGCCGATGGGGCGCGCTGTTCGGCTACACGCCATCACCAGCGCCTCCTGCCGACTCACGCTAGCGCGCTCTGCCTTGGTGGCGAGAGCTCGACCAGAAGGAACGAATTCTTCGCCGCCATCCCAAAGAGCAGCAATCAAAGGCTCTCGGGTGCGCCCTGTGTCATCACAAGCGGCTTAGAGGGTGTAGACGAAATCAACTGGCCTGAAGCTTGCATGCCATGTTGCCATCCAACAGGAGTTTGCGATGGCAAGGCAAAGGCAATTGGGCGATGAATCGAAGGCAGTGGACCGTGGAGGGAGGCCACCAGCACTGCTTCCCGAGCAGGTCGCTTTGCTACTGACCATCGTCTCGCAGATGCCGCATGCGACGTTGGACGAATTGGCGTCGGAGCTTGAGCATCGAGGTGCCGTGCGCGTGTGCGCGGCAACGATCCGCAGGGCCTTGCGCGCTCAAGGCATCGTGCGCTTGATGCCAAAGCGCAAAGCCCTCGAAGGGCCGCCGCCTAAAGCGTCGGCACTGAAACGCTACGGCTACACCGGAGCCCATCGACGTGAAGCAGGTCCGCACTACAGCACCGACCTGACCGATGCTGAATGGGCACTGATCGCCGATCTCTTCGAACGCCCGCAGGGGGAGCGAGGCGCGCCGCCGCGCTACGAGCGCCGGCACCTTGTGGATGCCTGTTGTTATGTCCTGCGCACAGGCTGCGCCTGGCGCCTGCTGCCCGTGAGCTTTGCACCATGGCAGGCGGTTTACAAGGCCTTCGTGCGTTGGGTCCAGGCCGATGCCTTCGAGCGGATGCAAGACCGGCTGCGCCAGCAGTGGCGTGTGCGCATGGGGCGCAATGCGGAGCCGACCGCGGCAATCATCGATGCCCAGTCAACACGCTCCTCGCCGCAGGGCGGTGACAGTGGCTTCGATGCGGGCAAGAAGGTCAAGGGCCGCAAGCGCCACTTGGTGGTGGACACACTCGGATTGTTGTTGGCCGTCACGGTGACTGCGGCCAACGTGCAAGACCGCGATGGTGCCGCACAGATGGTAGGGCAGGCCTGCGCGAAGGCGTCTACCATCGAGCGGCTCTACACGGACGGTGCTTACGGTGGCAAATGTGCGCAGGCCATCGAGCACGTCCACGGCATCCGTGTCGAAGTCGTGCGCAGGCCAGGCAATCGCTCGACCGGGAGGCTGCACGATCCGCAACAGTCCCTCTGGCCGCAGCCGGTGGCTGGCTTCGTCGTATTGCCCAAGCGATGGGTGGTTGAACGCACTCACGCCTGGAACGAACGCTGGCGCCGCATGGTCATGCACCACGACCGCAATACCTCTATCTCCACCGCATGGGTCTGGCTTGCCGAGGCGCGTATCCTTCTCAGCAGACTCGCCAACTTCAGTTGATTTCGTCTACACCCTCTAAGGCGCTAAGCGAAGCGGGTGCCAAAACTGCCATGTACACCAATGATGCGATGGTGAGTGGGACGCCCACGGCATTGGCCAGCAGTGACAACAGCGATGTCTTTGCTGTTACCACTGGGCATCCGAACATGACCGGAGACATCGGCGATACGGTGAACGGCTTCAAGAAGAAGTTCAATGACGACTATTACTACTTCACAACCTACGACGGATTGAAGTTGCTCGGCCAGGCTATGGCGAACGCGCAGTCGACCAACCCCGTAGCTGTGGCCGCCGCACTCGAGGGGCTAAGCATCAAGAGTTACTCGGGCGAGATCACGATGCGAAAGTCAGACCACCAGTTGCAACAGGCAATTTTCATTACGCGATGGCAGAAGGCCGACAAGAAGAACGCGTATAGCGTCGAGAACACCGGCTACACGTTCGCACCGGTCAAGCGGATCGAGGCTTATCAGGCTAGCACGCCGACTATCTGTAAGATGAAAAGGCCTTCCTGAGCGCGTTGGTCAAAACGATCTCAGTCGCGGCTACGTGGAAATGTGGGCTGCAGGAACTATGTCGACTTGACAGGCTTGCCTAGGATCTCCAGGGCTTCCTGAGAGATCTGCAGCCAAAGTTCCTCTTGCATGATGCCTGCCTTCAGGACGAGGTGCTGCAGGTGTCGCTCGCGACTGAGACTCCTATCAAGGAAGTCCTGCTGCTCAATCCGCTTGTACAGATCAAGCTTGTCGCGGTGTAGGGCCAATCGCCTTGCGATTTCGCTCTCTAGCCCGCAGGGGCCGATTGCTGCTTCGGCACGCAGGCGAACCATCAGTTCGTCGCGCAGGGGTTTCGGTTCCTCTTGCTCAACGACCCAGCGTTTGAGTTCCTTTCGGCCCGCCGGAAGGATTTGGTACTGACGTTTGCGCCCGCGACCAGATTCGGCTGCAAGAGCTTCGACCCAGCCTGCCTCCTCTAGGCGGGCGAGTTCCCGGTAGATCTGTTGGTGTGTGGCGTGCCAGAAATAGCCGATGGAGCGATCGAACCGTTCCGCGAGTTCTGAGCCCGAGCACGGGTGTTCGATCAAGGCGGTCAAAAGAGCATGGGGTAACGACATCGCGCAGTGGGCCGCAGCAGCTGGAAAAAGGCTGCATCTTGCCTTAATCGTCTTTTCGCCAGCTATCCACACAGCGCGCATGCTGTTTATGCAACCAGTTGCACAAACTGGTTGGATGATCTATATTTATGCAACCAGTTGCACAAATACGATGAAAAGAGACGTTCATGACTCACTTCCCTCACCTGAATAAGCCCCTTGATCTAGGCTTTACCACGCTGCGTAACCGAGTTCTCATGGGGTCCATGCACGTCGGGCTGGAGGAGGTCCCAAACGGCTTTGAGCGCATGGCCGCTTTCTATGCGGAGCGGGCTCGAGGTGAGGTCGGCTTGATCGTCACTGGTGGTATCGCTCCCAACGAGCGTGCTCGCCCCATGAAAGGCGGTGCCATGCTGACGAATGAGGATGAGGCGGAGCATCACCGCATCGTCACGAAGGCGGTACATGCCGAGGGCGGCAAGATCGCGATGCAGATCCTGCATTTCGGGCGATATGCCTACCAACCCGAGCTGGTTGCGCCTAGCCCCCTGCAGGCTCCTATCAATCCCTTCGTGCCGCACGCTCTGACGGCCGATGAGGTCGAACAGACCATCGACGACTTCGTGCGCTGTGCCGCGCTGGCTCAATACGCCGGATACGACGGCGTGGAGATCATGGGTTCCGAGGGCTACCTGATCAACGAGTTCATTGCGGCTCGTACGAACCGTCGTGACGACGATTGGGGGGGGAGCTACGCCAACCGCATGCGATTCCCGGTCGAGATCGTGCGACGCACGCGCGAGCGAGTGGGCCGGAACTTCATCATTGTCTACCGCCTGTCCATGCTCGATCTGGTCGAGGGCGGCTCCACCCTGGAAGAGGTGATCGAGCTCGCGCAGGCGATTGAGGCTGCGGGAGCGACGATCCTCAATACCGGTATCGGCTGGCACGAGGCACGTATTCCGACCATTGCGACCAAGGTGCCGCGCGCAGCCTACGCCTGGGTCACGAAACGGGTCATGGGAAAGGTGGGCATTCCGCTCGTCACCTCCAATCGCATCAATACACCCGAGGTGGCCGAGCGGCTGCTGGCTGAGGGCTACGCGGATATGGTGTCCATGGCCCGCCCGCTGTTGGCCGACGCGGATTTCGTGCGCAAGGCTCGCCAGGGCCGCGCTGATGAGATCAACACCTGCATCGGTTGCAACCAAGCCTGCCTGGATCACACCTTCGGCGGCAAGATTACGAGCTGCCTGGTCAATCCACGCGCCTGCCACGAAACCGAACTTGTCATCGAGCCCACGCAGGCGCGCAAGCGTATTGCCGTGGTCGGTGCCGGCCCCGCCGGCCTCGCCTTTTCGATCACGGCGGCTCAGCGTGGCCATGACGTGACCCTATTTGACGCGGGCATCGAGATCGGCGGCCAGCTCAACATTGCCAAGAAGGTGCCTGGCAAAGAAGAGTTCTACGAAACGCTGCGGTACTTCCAGCGCCAGCTCGAACTGCAGAACGTGACCGTGAAGCTCAATACGCGCGTCAGTGCCGATGAGCTCGCCGGCGCTGGCTTTGATGAGGTGATCCTCGCCACGGGCATCCAGCCGCGCATTCCCGCAATCGACGGTGTGGAGCACCCCAAGGTCTTGAACTATCTGGACGTGCTGCGCGACGACAAGCCCGTGGGCGAGCGCGTGGCGGTGATCGGCGCCGGCGGTATCGGCTTTGACGTGAGCGAGTACCTGACGCACGTTGGTGAAAGCGGTGCCGTTGCCCCTGCGAAGTTCTACGAGGAGTGGGGCGTCGACACGGCCTATGCACTGGCCGGTGGCCTGGGCCGCGCGCAGGTCGAAGCGCCGGCGCGCCGAGTACATCTGCTACAGCGCAAGTCCACCAAGGTGGGTGACCAGTTGGGTAAGACCACTGGCTGGATTCATCGTACGTCATTGAAGGCTCGCCGCGTCGCGATGAGTTCGGGGGCCTCCTACGACCGGATCGACGATGCGGGGTTGCACCTGACTGTGGACGGCGAAGCTCAAGTGCTTGACGTGGACAACGTCGTGCTCTGCGCTGGCCAAGAGCCACTTCGCGAGTTGTATGACGGCCTGTCTTCGGCAGGCTGTTCTGTACATCTCATCGGTGGCGCGGACGTGGCCGCCGAGCTCGATGCAAAGCGAGCCATCTTGCAAGGTACCAGCCTCGCGGCGCGACTCTAACGCGCGGGGTCGCCACCGCAATTTTTCTACTACTACCACTAAGGAGATGCCCCATGTCAAAGCCCCCGGAAAACACACTTCCTGCTGTCGCCAAGTCGCTCAATTTCTGGCACGAGATGATCGCCAAGAATGATCTTGGTGAACTTCACACCATCGTTCACCCGGACGCGGTGTTTCGTTCGCCCATGGCGCACACCGCCTACACCCCGGCCCCGGCGCTCGCGCTGGCGCTGTCCACCGTGATCCAGGTGTTCGAGAACTTCACCTATCACCGACAACTCGCTACCGATGACGGCCAGAGCGTTGTGCTCGAGTTCAGCGCGGACATCGGCGACAAGAAGCTCAAGGGAATTGACTTCATCCGCTTCAACGAATCGGGGCAGATCGTGGAGTTCGAGGTGATGGTGCGCCCGATGAGCGGCCTGCAAGCATTGGGAGTGGAGATGGCCAAACGCCTGGCCGACAAACTGCCGGCGTTCAAGGTCAAGGCCTGAGAAGCTGCAGCACAAACAATCAAGTGGAGACAAGAAATGACTGCCCCGCTACAGAATCTCTGGAAAGATTCCTTTCCCCCCAGTCTGCGTGACTACCGGGTCGACCTTGCGGCTTTGCCCGCCAATGCCGCCGCGCTGGCGTCAGCTGCTGCAGACCAACATCACACGCGTGCCGCGTTCGGCTTCGTGCTTCCAACTGGCGCCAACACGGCGCGCAGCTTCAAGGAAATCGACGCGCTGTCTGACGCCTTTGCCGCGTATCTGGTGCACGAACTGGGCCTGAAGCCGGGGCAAGTTATTGCCGTGCAGCTACCGACCTGCTTGCACTACCCCATCGCCGTTTTCGGTGCGTGGAAGGCCGGATTGATTGTGACGAACGTCAATCCGATGTACACGGAACGCGAACTGCGCCTGCAAATGGAAGACTCTGGGGCGCAAGTGCTGCTTGCATCCGACATGTTCTTGCAGGTAGCGCAACCGGTCGCGCTGGCGCTCCGCATTCAGCTCATGACTGCTAGCTTGTGGGATTTTTTCGACGAGCCCATCGCTGCAGCGATACGCGAAAAGCTCACGGCGGCGGGCAGTCCGACGTCTGTCACACCGTCCACCCGGATGGTGGATGCCTTGCAGAAAGGCGCAGTGCTGGAGAAGCTCACTCGCCGCGATCACCCCGTTGCGCTCTACCAGTACACGGGCGGAACCACGGGCCGCAGCAAGGGTGCGGTCATCACCCACCAGAACATCCTGGCGACGGTTCAGTTGACGCGGGACTATCTCAATGCCTACGAGGGGCCACGCTGCGCCGAGACTATTCTGACGGTGCTCCCGCTGTACCACATCTTCGCCTTCATGGTGAACTTCCTGGTGTTCTTCTCCGTTGGGGCAAGGAACCTGTTGGTGCCCAATCCCCGTCCGATCTCGAATCTTCGCAGCGCCTTCGAAGAATTCCAGATCGATTGGATGTCTGGCGTCGACACGCTCTATGCGGGGCTGCTCAATGAGCCTTGGTTCAAGGAGCATCCTCCGAAGCTGAGATTCGCGTTCTCTGGGGGGACCGCGCTGCGTCCTTCGACTGCTCGCGCCTGGCAGGCTGCGGTGTGCCCCATTCTGGAGGGGTACGGCATGACGGAGACTACCTGCATCGTGTCGTGCAATCCACCGACCCAGGAGCCGCATCTGGGGACCGTGGGCTTGCCTATGCCTGGCTGCGAAGTACGCATCGTCGATGCGGGAGGAAACAATCTTGGGCCGGGCCAGCGCGGCGAACTGCTGGTGAAAGGACCGCAGGTCATTTCTGGCTACCTGCATGCAGAGCAAGAAAGTACAAGCGCGATCGTTGATGGCTGGCTCCATACGGGTGACATCGCCCAGTTTGAGCCGGACGGATACGTCCGTATCGTGGATCGCAAGAAGGACATGATTCTGGTCTCGGGGTTCAATGTCTATCCCAACGAAGTGGAAGATGTTCTGGCAGCCCATCCAGACATCGTCGAGGCTGCGGTGATTGGGGTGCCAGACGCTGCCACGGGCGAGGCCGTGCGCGCCTTTGTGGTCCTGCGCGATATAGAGCTCAGTGCCGATGAGATTGAGCGCTACTGTCGCACCCAGTTGACCGCCTACAAGGTGCCCAAGCAGATTGTGTTTTGCGCTCAGCTACCGAAGTCACCGGTTGGCAAGATTCTGCGGGTCCAATTGCGCGCGGACGCATGAGCGCTTGGGGGCAGCGACTGGTCCTCTTGGCCCTGGCTCCACTGCTGATATTTCAGGGGCGCTATGTACGGCAAGTGACTCCGCTCCTGCTCGAGCCGGTAGGGCCGAGGCAGGGGGTCTCCGGCCGGGGCCGCGGGTTGAGGCTGTTGATCGCAGGCGATTCGGCTGCTGCGGGTGTTGGAGTTGCAAGCCAGGCAAGTGCACTTTCTGGCTGCCTGGTGCGAGAGTTGGCCGCTGAATTTCACGTGACATGGTCGCTTGTCGCCCAGTCCGGATTCACCACCAGTGACCTGCTCGAACGGCTGAGGAATGAGCCGGCCAAGCCGTTCGATGTCGTGATTCTTTCGCTCGGGGTGAATGACATCACGCGGGGCTTGAGGCTGAAGCAATGGATCGAACGGCAGCGCGAATTGCTTGAGATGCTCGTTTGGCGCTTTGGGGCGTGCCGTGTCCTCGTGACGCCTGTGCCCTCAATGCATCGGATCAGAGCATTGCCCCAGCCTCTGCGATGGTGTCTGGGAAAACGGTCCATGCGTTTCAACTACGCGTTGAGGGATCTTGCGCGATCGATTCCTGAATGCACCGTGCTTCATCTGGACCAGAAGGAGCGCATGGACTCTCTCGCTATGGATGGGTTCCATCCGAGCGCGCGGACCTATGCGGATTGGGCTCGGGTGCTTGTAAGCGAAATTCAGCAGGGGTTGGAGACCAACGCGTTGCGATCTAGATCACTCCCGGATGGTTGTCATATCGCTTGATTGGCCTATCTGAATATTCTTCTTCCATTTAGAGGGTGTAGACGAAATCAACTGGCCTGAAGCTTGCATGCCATGTTGCCATCCAACAGGAGTTTGCGATGGCAAGGCAAAGGCAATTGGGCGATGAATCGAAGGCAGTGGACCGTGGAGGGAGGCCACCAGCACTGCTTCCCGAGCAGGTCGCTTTGCTACTGACCATCGTCTCGCAGATGCCGCATGCGACGTTGGACGAATTGGCGTCGGAGCTTGAGCATCGAGGTGCCGTGCGCGTGTGCGCGGCAACGATCCGCAGGGCCTTGCGCGCTCAAGGCATCGTGCGCTTGATGCCAAAGCGCAAAGCCCTCGAAGGGCCGCCGCCTAAAGCGTCGGCACTGAAACGCTACGGCTACACCGGAGCCCATCGACGTGAAGCAGGTCCGCACTACAGCACCGACCTGACCGATGCTGAATGGGCACTGATCGCCGATCTCTTCGAACGCCCGCAGGGGGAGCGAGGCGCGCCGCCGCGCTACGAGCGCCGGCACCTTGTGGATGCCTGTTGTTATGTCCTGCGCACAGGCTGCGCCTGGCGCCTGCTGCCCGTGAGCTTTGCACCATGGCAGGCGGTTTACAAGGCCTTCGTGCGTTGGGTCCAGGCCGATGCCTTCGAGCGGATGCAAGACCGGCTGCGCCAGCAGTGGCGTGTGCGCATGGGGCGCAATGCGGAGCCGACCGCGGCAATCATCGATGCCCAGTCAACACGCTCCTCGCCGCAGGGCGGTGACAGTGGCTTCGATGCGGGCAAGAAGGTCAAGGGCCGCAAGCGCCACTTGGTGGTGGACACACTCGGATTGTTGTTGGCCGTCACGGTGACTGCGGCCAACGTGCAAGACCGCGATGGTGCCGCACAGATGGTAGGGCAGGCCTGCGCGAAGGCGTCTACCATCGAGCGGCTCTACACGGACGGTGCTTACGGTGGCAAATGTGCGCAGGCCATCGAGCACGTCCACGGCATCCGTGTCGAAGTCGTGCGCAGGCCAGGCAATCGCTCGACCGGGAGGCTGCACGATCCGCAACAGTCCCTCTGGCCGCAGCCGGTGGCTGGCTTCGTCGTATTGCCCAAGCGATGGGTGGTTGAACGCACTCACGCCTGGAACGAACGCTGGCGCCGCATGGTCATGCACCACGACCGCAATACCTCTATCTCCACCGCATGGGTCTGGCTTGCCGAGGCGCGTATCCTTCTCAGCAGACTCGCCAACTTCAGTTGATTTCGTCTACACCCTCTTAACCGCCATATCAGGTGGGACGTTCATCATGCGCAGCGTCTGCTGCACGACTTCGCTGAACACCGGCGCCGCGGCGAGGCCGCCGAAATACTGGCCGTCGGTCGGCTCGTCGATCATCACCGCGACGATGATGCGCGGCTTCTCGATGGGCGCCATGCCGGTGAACCAGGCACGGTACTTGTTGCTGGCGTAGCCCTTGCCGACCTGCTTGTGGGCCGTGCCCGACTTGCCGCCGACCGAGTAGCCCACCGTTTGCGCGCGCGTGCCGGTGCCGCCCGGGCCGGCGGCCATCTGCAGCATCTTGCGCACGGCGAGCGCGTTGGACGGCGAGAACACCCGCACGCCGACCGGCGGCTCGGTGTTCTTCAGGATCGTGACCGGAATGATGGAGCCGTCGTGCGCGAACGAGGTGTACGAATGCGCCATCTGGAACAGCGAGGCCGACAGGCCGTAGCCGTAGGCCATGGTGGCCTGCTCGACCGGCTTCCAGGTCTTCCACGGACGCAGCCGGCCCGTCACGGCGCCGGGGAACTGGATCTGCGGCTTCTGGCCGTAGCCCAGCGCGGTGTAGGTGTCCCACATCTCGTGGGGCGTCATCTTCTGGGCGATCTTGAGAGCGCCCACGTTGCTCGACTTCTGGATCACGCCCTCTACCGTCAAGGCCCCATTGTTATGGGTGTCGGTGATCGTGAAGCCACCCAACTGGTAGCGGCCAGGGGTCGTATCGATGATGGTTTTCGGCGTGATCCGGCCGGCCTCCAATGCCATGGCGACGGTGATCGGCTTCATGGTCGAACCAGGCTCGAAGGTGTCGGTGATTGCTCGGTTGCGCAGCTGCTCGCCGGTGAGGTTCTGGCGCTTGTCGGGCTCGTAGCTCGGGTAGTTGGCCAGCGCCAGCACTTCGCCGGTGGTGCTGTCGAGCACCACCACGCTGCCGGCCTTGGCACGGCGCGCGGTGACGGCGTCGCGCAGCTTCTGGTAGGCGAAGAACTGCACCTTGCTGTCGATGCTCAGCTGGATGTCGCGGCCTTCGACCGGCGGCACCTGCTCGCCCACGCCCTCGACCACACGGCCCAGCCGGTCCTTGATGACGCGGCGCGAGCCGGCCTTGCCGGCCAGCTCCTTGTTGAACCCCAGCTCGATGCCTTCCTGGCCGTTGTCTTCCACGTTGGTGAAGCCCACCACGTGCGCCGCGGCCTCGCCCTCGGGGTACTGGCGCTTGTATTCCTTGCGCTGGTAGATGCCCTTGAGGTTGAGCGCGGCGATCTGCTTGGCGATGGGCTCGTCGACCTGGCGCTTGATCCAGACGAAGGTCTTGTCTTCGTCTTCGAGCTTCTTGTCGAAGTCCTTCTGCGGCATGCCGAGCAGCTTGGCCACCTGCTTGAGCTTGGCGCGCACCTCGGGGTCGTCGCGCTCCACGTCTTCGGGAATGGCCCAGATGCTGGGCGCCACCACGCTGGAGGCGAGGATGAGCCCGTTGCGATCGAGGATGCGACCGCGGTTGGCCGGCAGCTCCAGCGTGCGCGCAAAGCGCACTTCGCCCTGGCGCTGGAAGAAGCTGTTGTTGAAGACCTGCACGTACGCGGCCCGCCCCGCCAGCATGACGAAGCCGAAGGCGATGCTAGCGACGATGAACTTGCTCCGCCAGACTGGCGTCCTGCTTGCCAGCAGAGGACTTGTGGCGAACTGAACACTTTTTCGATAGTTAGGGTCGACCATCACTTATGCCTATGCAACAAACAAGTGCCAAGACTAGGAAACAGCGCTCTTGATCACCAGGAGTCGCGGAGGCATTTTTCCGATGGCAGTGAGGTCGTGCGACTCAGCAGGCTCGGCCAGCTCCACTCGCACTTTCGGAAGACGGACCTTGATCGAGAGCGAGTACAAACTCCTTCGAGCTGCACCTTCGAGATGCAATACCCATCGATACGCGAGAAACCTTCGCTTGAAACCATCTGACAGCTTGAACGTCAGCAAACCGCGAGCCGCATTCTGCCTTTCAGTGGAGAATTCTGGCAGTAGACGCAAGACAAACGCGCGGCCAGCCCGTCAAGCGCACCCCGGCGAAATCGGGAGTAGCGGAAGAACATGAGAGGCGTCTCGGCCTCAATCAGAGTTGTGCAACAACGCCAGTCAGCCCGCCTTCTGAGCAAATGGAATCACAATACTGCCTCCTTCGAGCGCCGTTACAAGCGCTCCCCAATCATCCATGATCTTGCGACGCTCCTCAAGATGCTCACTCCGAGCGTAGGCCGCCACAACGGCGTTGCGCTCGGCGTGGTCAAGTTGGCGCTCAAGTGCCGCCACACTCCAACCCCGCTCTGACAAGAGGCTACGTCCTGACGCGCGAAAGCCATGCAGGCTTTGGCGACCTTGATACCCCATCCGGATCAAAGTGCGCCCGATTGTGTTCTCGGACATGATGCCCCCCTCGCCCCCGTAAGCGCTCGGGAACATGGCTGCGCCGCCGCCGGTGAGCCCCCGCAGGTCTTCGATGACGGCAAGCGCCTCGGAGGACAAAGGCACGACGTGCGCCTGATGACTCCCCTTGCCCATCTTCATCCGACTCGGCGGGATGCGCCACTCGCGTGCGTCAGTGTCAACCTCCGACCACATGCCACCGCGAAGCTCCGAAGAGCGCAAGAAGGTCAGCAGCGCGAGCCGCATTGCGAGCAACGTCAGTTCATCGGCGTCTTCATAGCCCGCAAGGGCCCGCAGGAATACGCCAAACTCGCGACGGTCGGTAATGGCCGGTCGGTGACGTACGGCAGGAACATCGATTGTCCGCACCAATGCATGAGCTGGGTTGTTCGACGCTCGTTCTGTCGCGATCGCGAAACGAAACACTTGCGAGCAAATTTCACGCAGACGACTAGCCGTGTATGTCGCTCCACGCGCTTGGATCTTTTCCAACATCGCCGTCATTTCACGTGCAGACACTTCAGCCACTGGCCTAGCACCAATCACCGGAAACACATCTGCCTCGAGATGCGTCATGATCTTGTCGGCGGTCACCTTCGCCCAACTCGCAGGGCGGTCTGGCTTTCCCTTCAGACCCGGCTTCGGCTCGGCTTTGCCGGCATGCCACTCCAGTGCTACTGCCTTGAAGCTGGTCGCTGCACTTTGCTTAGCGGCCAGTTTCCGCTCCGCCTTGACCTGCATCGGATTCGCGCCTGTGTCGAGCAACGCGCGCCCGTCATCACGTTTCTTCCTTGCAGTCTTTAGATCTGTTTCTGGATAAACGCCCAGTGCGGCAGTCTGTCGCTTGCCTGCATACCGGTAGTCCCAGCGCCAGTACTTTCCCGCCTGCTTGACCAAAAGGTAGAGCCCTTTCCCATCGGCGAGCTTTAAAGGTTTTTCCGCGGCTTTGACGTTGCGGCATTCGACATCAGTGAGAGGCATTTGACGGTATCTCGTTGTTGATCAATGACAGATACCGTCAAAAGTACCGCCAAAAATACCGGCAGTCAACGGAACACAAAGGACAAGCCGGGACAGCTGAGCCAAGAAAAAACCCCTAAGTCTTTGATAAACCTAGGGGTTTTGGCTGTCCTTGGATCTCCCCGGACAGAGTGATGGTGCCGCTTGTCGGAATCGAACTGACGACCTTCCGCTTACAAGGCGGGTGCTCTACCAATTGAGCTAAAGCGGCTGAAAGAAAGCAGTGCTGGCGACGATTCTAAGCGGCCGGCTTTGGGGCCGACAGCGTCGTCACTTGATGCGCTTGAGCGACGGCCGGGTGCCGCCACCGGCCGGCGGGCGCGGTGGCTCGTCGGTCGGGTCGGAAGGCGCCGAACCGGCATCGACCGTCTCGTCGCCCTCTTCGCCCGTCACCAGGTGGAACACCTTGCTGGCGTCGCCTTCGGTGCCGCGCGAGGCATCGCGCAGCGGCATGCGCGGCACGCTGTTCGGCAAAGAAGCGGCCGTGGTGACGTCATCGCCATCGTCGGACGTGGTGGCCGCCGGCACCGGTGCCGGGAACGCCATGCCCTGGCCGTTCTCACGGGCGTAGATCGCGATCACGCGGCCGACCGGCACGCTGATCTCGCGCGCCGTGCCTGCGAAGCGGGCCTTGAACTCGATGAAGTCGTTGCCCAGCTTCAGCGAGCTGGTCGCGTCGAAGCTGATGTTCAGCACGATCTCGCCGTTCTTCACGTATTCGCGCGGCACCTGGACGGTGTCGTCGACCAGCACCGCTACATAGGGCGTGAACCCGTTGTCGGTGCACCACTCGTACAGCGCCCGGATGAGGTACGGGCGGGTGGAAGAGGACTCGAGCGCGTTGATCATGAAAGGCGGCGAAAAACGAAGGAAGCAAGCACGCAGCTTACTTACTTTCGCATGACCTTTTCGGAAGGCGTCAGTGCTTCGATGTAGGCCGGACGCGAGAAGATGCGTTCGGCGTACTTCAGCAGCGGCGCCGCATTCTTGCTCAGGTCGATGCCGTAGTAGTCGAGACGCCACAGCAGCGGTGCGATGGCCACGTCGAGCATCGAGAAGTTGTCGCCCAGCATGTACTTGTTCTTGAGGAACACGGGGGCGAGCTGCGTGAGGCGGTCACGGATGTGCGAACGGGCCTTTTCGAGCGCCTTATCGTTGCCTTTGGTGTTCCGATTTTCAAGCGTGGCGACGTGCACGAACAGTTCCTTCTCGAAGTTGAGCAGGAACAGGCGCACGCGGGCGCGGTCGACCGGGTCGCCGGGCATCAGTTGCGGATGCGGAAAGCGCTCGTCGATGTACTCATTGATGATGTTCGACTCGTACAGGATCAGGTCGCGCTCGACCAGGATCGGCACCTGGCCGTACGGGTTCATCACGCTGATGTCTTCGGGCTTGTTGTAGAGATCGACGTCGCGGATCTCGAAGTCCATGCCCTTTTCGAACAACACGAAGCGGCAGCGGTGGGAGAAGGGGCAGGTCGTTCCTGAATACAAGACCATCATGGCGAGAGACTCCTAAAAATCAAAAAGAGTGGGTCGCCTGGGCAACCCACTCTGTGGGACCGGACGCACGAGGCGCCCGGTCGGCGTGAACGGAATTACTTGACGTCTTTCCAGTACGAGGCGTTCAGTCGCCATACGAAAACCACCGACATGGCCAGGAACAGCAGCACCCAGACGCCGATGCGCACGCGGGTGTTCTGTGCCGGCTCGGCCATCCACTGCAGGTAGCCGACGAGGTCGCCCACTGCGCTGTCGAACTGCACCGGGGTCAGCGTGCCGGGGGTCACTTGCTCCCACTTGCCCGTGAACACGTCGGTGGCATGACCGTGCTGCTCGACCTTGGCGTGCACCGGCAGGCGCTCGCCCTGCAGCTCCCACAGCGGGTTCGGCATGGCGACGCTCGGGAACAGCAGGTTGTTCCAGCCGGTGGCCTTGGTGTCGTCGCGGTAGAAGCTGCGCAGGAAGGTGTACAGGTAGTCGGGGCCCGTGCCGCCGTGGCCGGCGCGCGAACGTGCGACCAGCGTCAGGTCGGGCGGCGTGGTGCCGAACCATTCCTTGGCCTGGCGCGCGTCGATGTTGGCCTTCATGGTCTCGCCGACCTTGTCGGTCGTGAACAGAAGGTTGTCCTTGATCTGCTGCTCGCTGATGCCGATGTCCTGCAGGCGGTTGTAGCGCATGAAGGCGGCCGAGTGGCAGTTCAGGCAGTAGTTGACGAACAGCTTGGCGCCGTTCTGCAGGGCCGCCACGTCGGTGGTCTTGTTGGGCGACTTGTCCCACGCCAGACCGCCCGATTCGGCGGATGCGGCCGCGGAGAAGGTCAGGCCCAGTGCCAGACCCATGACAGCGAGCCAGCCGAAAATTCTTTTCTTCATCGTGTTTCTCTCAAGCTCTCTTGCACTTGTGCGCGCATCAATGGGCGGCGAAGACCACGCGCTCGGGCACGGTCTTGAATTCGCCCTTGCGGCTCCACCACGGCATCAGCAGGAAGAAGCCGAAGTAGAAGAGCGTGCCGATCTGCGAGATGGTCTGGGCGATGTCCAGGGCGAACGAGCCGATGACCAGGTTGCCCCAGACGCCGGGCGCCTGGATGCCCAGGTAACCCAGGATCAGGAAGAAGAACACGAACACGCCGTAGACATACTTGTGCCAGCTCGGACGGTAGCGAATCGACTTGACTTCGCTGTGGTCGAGCCACGGCAGGAAGAACAGGATGATGACCGAGCCGCCCATGATGACCACGCCCCAGAACTTGGCGTCGAAGGTCTTGAGCAGGAAGATCATGACGGCAGCCACGACCACGGCGGCGATCTTGAGGCCCATGCCCGACTTGCCCTTGATGAAGTTCCAGACGGCGGCGGCCGCGATGATCAGCGCGAACACGTTGACCATGTCGTCGGTGGTGGCGCGCAGCATCGAATAGAACGGCGTGAAGTACCAGACCGGGGCGATGTGGTTCGGCGTCTTCAGCGAATCGGCCGGGATGAAGTTGTTGTACTCGAGGAAGTACCCACCGGCTTCAGGCGCAAAGAAGATCACTGCCGAGAAGATCGTGAGGAACACCACCACGCCGAAGATGTCGTGCACCGTGTAGTACGGGTGCGACGGGATGCCGTCGAGCGGATGGCCGTCGGGACCGCGCTTGGCCTTGATCTCAATGCCGTCGGGGTTGTTCGAACCCACTTCGTGCAGCGCGATCAGGTGGGCCACCACGAGGCCGAGCAGCACCAGCGGCACGGCGATGACGTGGAAGCTGAAGAAGCGGTTCAGCGTGGCGTCGCTCACGACGTAATCGCCGCGGATCAGCAGGGCCAGGTCAGGACCGATGAACGGGATGGCGGCGAACAGGTTCACGATCACCTGAGCGCCCCAGTAGGACATCTGGCCCCAGGGCAGCAGGTAGCCCATGAAGGCTTCGGCCATCAGGCACAGGAAGATCGCGCAGCCGAACACCCAGATCAGCTCGCGCGGCTTGCGGTAGCTGCCGTACATGAGGCCGCGGAACATGTGCAGGTACACCACGATGAAGAACGCCGAGGCGCCCGTCGAGTGGATGTAGCGGATGAGCCAGCCCCAGGGCACGTCGCGCATGATGTACTCGACCGATGCGAACGCCTGGTTCGCGTCGGGCTTGTAGTGCATGACGAGGAAGATGCCGGTCACGATCTGGATCACGAGGACCAGCATCGCGAGCGAGCCAAAGATGTACCAGAAGTTGAAATTCTTCGGCGCGTAGTACTTGCCCCACTGGTCGTTCCAGAGCTTGGTCAGCGGGAAGCGGTTGTCGACCCAGTTGAGCAGCTTCTCGCCTGCGGGAGCGTTGGGGGAAACTTCGTGAAATTCAGCCATGTTCGTGGTCTCCCTCAGGCCTTCTTGCTGTCGTCGCCGATGAGCAGGCGCGTGTCGGACAGGTACATGTGCGGAGGCACAGGGAGGTTGTCAGGAGCGGGCTTGTTCTTGAAGACGCGACCGGCGAGGTCGAACGTGGAACCGTGGCAAGGGCAGAGGAAGCCGCCTTCCCAGTCGTTCGGCAGCGAGGGTTGCGGGCCGGCCTGCAGGCGATCGACCGGCGAGCAGCCGAGGTGGGTGCAGATGCCGACCACGACCAGCACGTCGGGCTTGATCGAACGATGGCCGTTCTGTGCGTACTTGGGCGTGAATTCGTCGGGGTGACGCTTGGAGAGCGGATCGGCGAGCTGGCCATCGAGCTTGGCGAGTTCGGCGACCTGGTCAGGGCTGCGCTTGAGGATCCAGACCGGCTTGCCGCGCCATTCGACGGTGATCTTTTCGCCGACCTTGAGGGTCGAGATGTCCACTTCGACCGCGGCGCCCGCGGCCTTGGCCTTTTCGGACGGCTGGAATGTGCTCACAAAAGGGATTGCGGTGGCCACGCCGCCCGCTACGCCGGCACAGCTGGATGCGATCAACCACGTCCGCTTGCTTGTGTCGATCCGGGGCGAGCCGGAGGTCATGTCACTCATGGGGATCCTCTAAGTCTTCTTCGCTGGAGCAGGGGCTGACCTTTGCCACAGCAAGGTCAACCCGAGATTGTAGCGGGGCGCAAAAGGGTTTTTCAATGATTGCCGCGCGTGCGCACGCTGCCGCAGCACGTGCGCGACAGCACGCGACGGCCCTCGGCGCTCAGCTCAGCAGCCCGTACTGGGTCGCCTGCCGGACGGCCTGGGTTCGCGACTTGACGGCCAGCTTGCGGTAGATCCGCTTGGCGTGGAACTCGACCGTGTTGATCGAGAGACAGATCGCTTCGGCAATCTGCCGATTGCTCCAGCCTTGCGCGATCAGGCGCAGCACATTGAGCTCCCGAGGTGACAGCAGCCCGGGAGCAGGCATCGTGGGCGAGACCGTGTCGCCGTCGCGCAGCGCGGACTCGACACCCTCCGGTTTCGCGGACGCCGCAATCAGGCCGAGGACGCGGCGCGCGACGCGCGCGTCCATCGGCGAACCGCCGCGCTCGATCGAGCGCAGCAAAAAAGAAAGCTCAGCATCGTCGGCGCTCGTCAGCAAATAGCCGGAGGCTCCTGACGAGATCGCGGCTTCGACCAGCAGGCGGTCGTCGCCCTTCGACATGGCGATGGCGTCGATCTGCGGGTAGGTACGCCGCAGGTGCGACAGGAGCACGACGCCGCCGTTATCAGTTAGGTGCATGTCGACCAGCACCAAGTCGTAGGGCAACGCGGCCAGCAGACGGATCGCTTCCGTGTGCGTGGAGGCGATCACGACGCGGCGACCCGGAGCCAGATCGCAGAGAAGGCGTCGCATGCGGTCGGCCAGGGCCAGGTCGCCCTCGACGATCAGGGCACCGAAGAAGGCACAGCCCAAGGCGGCGTACCGGCCGGTGAGTGCCGGCGCCGAGTGTGCGCTGCTGGCAGACAGCTGATTCATCATGAGCAGACGCCTCCGATCACGCCGCCGACCACGGGCCCGCGCACTCGCACACCCTTCGCTACCCCACCTTCAGACAATCGAACCACGCATATCCCCTTGTTGTGCCCCGCGGCCTACCTTGAATGTCAACTTTCGTTTCGGGGGTACTGCAGGAACGATGCCTGTGAGTCGGCCATGCGGCCCATCGCAACAATGGCTCGGTGAGTGCGTTGATTTCATTGAAGAAATGCGGAGGCAACACCGGCTGCCCCGCGGATAGAGGTACGCACCAGTCGTCGCCGTTACGGTCGTCGCAGGCGGAACGTTACGTAGCATTGAGATACACATGCACCCCTCACACTCCTCCACAAAAATCGAGGCAATACACGGTTACAAGGAGGCCGTGGCAAACGCCCCATCCTCCAGGCCAAATTAGTTGCGGCACACTTCTGATGCTGCTAACCTCAAGTCAAGAGCATAAAAACCCTTTGAGAGGATCACTGTGAAGACGAACAAACTGGTTGCTACCGTCGCCCTTGCCACCCTGGCAATCTCGTCGGCTTTTGCCCAAACGCAGGTTACCCCTGCGCCTGCAAGCAACAACAATCGCGCATTTGCACCGGGCCCTGCTGGCGCTCCGGCCGCAACCGCTGGTGGCCTTGGCGGCCTGACCCCCGCTCAATGGGGCGCTGTTGGAGGCACCGGCGCTCTGATGCTGGCCCTCGGCAGCAGCAACAACGGCAACGGCGGCGGCGGCTTCTTCGTCCCTGGCACGGGCACCACCGGCACGGGCACCACCGGCACGCGTTAATGCTGGTTGCCCTCCTGAAAGGAGGGCATTCGCTGAAAAGTCCGCGCGTTGCTTCCGCCACGCGACTCTTAGAACGTTGCCTTTGGGCAACGTTTTTCTTGGGCATTGGCGGTTGCTCCTCCGGAACTTCGGCCATGCTGGATTCAGCTCGACTGCTCTATCGCGGCGAGTCTGCAGCAACTCAGCCCAATTTCAATCCCAGCTATCGGTACCTGCGGGCCACCGTCGATGGGCGCGTCCTGTACATGGTGCTCGGCTACATCGATCAGCGCGCCGAAGGGCCGGTTGAGGTTTGGTACAGCGGCACGGGCGAAGTCGTCCGACTTCTGAATGGTCAACTGGTCGGCACGACCGGGCTGTCCATCGACTGGCGCGACGTTCGGCTCGCCAACCCACCCGCCTGGCAAGCCCACACTGCCAACACCACGCAGACCTACGCGCGCGAACGCGACCTGATGCCGGGCTATCGCTTCGGCATTCGCGACGACATCGCGCGCACATCGATCGCGCCGCCCACCGACAGCGCTCTCGCCGGCGTGCCCGCAAGCGCCTTGCGCTGGTATGAAGAACGCAGCGTGTCCCGCCCTGCGACAGCCTCTGTTCCTCCCGCCCGCTTCGGCGTTTCATTTGCTTCTGGCGCCCCTCAGGTCGTGTATTCGGAGCAATGCATTTCCCGCGACCTCTGCATGAGCTTCGAACAGTGGACACCCCCCGCACCAGCAGCCGGCACCGCGGCGCGCGCTGGTACATGAGCCCCCTCTTCCTGCGCGCCATCAGCCCCCCGCATTGGCCCCGTCGAACGGCCCTTGCCTGCGCGTTGATGGCAAGCCTTGGCGCCGCGGCGGAGCCGTCGCAGAACGCGGCGACAGTTGAACCTGCAAGCGATGCCGAAGTGCGACCCGGCGAACGACTGAGCACCTGGCTGCTGCGCCAACCCGAGGGCACGGCTGCGCCTGGGTTGGCATGGCGCGTGCCGCAGGAGCGACTGGCCCAGCAGTTCCTGAAGAACACCCTGCTCGTGCGCCTTGAGGCGGCCAGCAGGCGCGCACCGCGCTCCGAGCAACTCGATCGACTGAAGCTCATCACGTGGCTGCAGAACCTGCCGGTCACCGGCCGCGTGGCGCTTGGCATCGTGGACCCCCGCTGGCTGCAGGCACACCCGGATCAAGACCCTGTGCTGTCGGCCGGCCAGCAGCTCGTTGCGCCCTCCCCGCAATTGAAAACCATCGCGGTTGTCCGCCCCAATGGCGAGCTGTGCCACGTGGCGCACGAAGCCGGCCGGACCGCCTGGGACTACGTCATCGCCTGCGCACCCGACAGCACCCACGACTGGGCATGGGTTGCACAGCCCGACGGCCGGACATCGCGCGTGGGCATCGCCCCCTGGAATGGCCACCCCTCCGATGAGCCGGCGCCCGGCGCATGGATCTGGGCAGCGCCGCGCGGCATGACCGAACTGGTCGACGCATCGGAAGGCATCATCAAGTTCCTGGCGACCCAGGGCCCTTCGCCTCAGGCAGCGGCGCTGGGCACCACCACTGCCGCGCTTGCAGTGGCCAAGCCGGCCGCGGTGATCAATGCATCCATCCCGCCATCAGTGCCGCCGGAAAGCGTCATCTCCGTGCGCCCCGACGCATCGGCCCCGCAATACAAAGCACCTCGCACAAGCAGCAACGACTGGGGCGAAACCGGCCTGCTCCAGACGCCAACGGCACGCATGGGCGAGGCCGGTGACTTCCGCACGTCGATCAGCCACGTGTCGCCCTATACGCGACTGAACGTGATGTTCCAGCCGCTGGATTGGATGGAGGCCGGCTTTCGCTACACCTCCATCAGCAACCGCGCGTACGCCGCCAGCACCACTGGCCAGAGCAACAAGGACAAGAGCATCGACGTGAAGCTGCGGCTACTGCGCGAGTCTGCGTATGTGCCGCAGGTTGCACTGGGCTTTCGCGACCTTGGCGGTACCGGCCTCTTTTCGGCCGAATACCTGGTCGCCAACAAGCGCTACGGCGATCTCGACTTCAGCCTCGGCATCGGCTGGGGATACCTAGGCAACAGCGGAAACATCCGCAACCCCTTGCTGGCCCTGAGCAATCGCTTCAGAACGCGTACGGTGAGCTCCGCAACGGGCGGCGAGGCGAACTTCAAGGCTTTCTTCCGAGGTCCAGCCTCCTTGTTCGGCGGCGTCGAATGGCGCACCCCCTGGGATCCCCTGACCGTCAAGCTCGAGTACGAAGGCAACAACTACAAGAACGAGCCTCAGCAGAACAACCAGGTTCAGCGCTCGCCTTTCAACATCGGCCTGGAATATCGCTACTCACCCGGCGTGGCCTTCACCGCGGGCCTGGAGCGCGGCAACAAAGTAATGGTGGGCCTGACCCTGTCCACCAACATGGCGAGCATGCGGGCCAGCAAGCCCGCAGATCCGCCGCCGCCCCGCTTCACGCCGGAGGCGCCGGCCAATCCCCCCGGCTGGGCCGCCACCGCTGCGGAGATCCAGGCCCGCACCGAATGGACCGTGCAGCGCATTGCGCCGCAAGGCGACAGCGCGCACGTCTGGATCACCGAAAGCCACACGGTGTACCGCGAGGCCCGCGTGCAGCAGGTCGTTGCCGTCATGCATCGCGATGCACCGGCGTCGATCAAGCACTTCATCCTTCATTACAACGAGCGCGGACTGGCGCTGCATACGCAGGTCGTCGATCGCAGCGAGTGGGTGACGGCGCATTACCAAGCACAGACGCCCGCAGAACTGCGCGCCACGGACCAGCGCGATTACGCCCCGCCGCGCGGTCGGACCGAAGACGGACTCTACGTGCCGACATCGCCGCAGCGTGCACCCACCGATACAACCGCCACCGCATCGGCTGGCGAGACGCCGGCCATGGGGCCATGGGAACGGCGCACGGAAAAACTCACGTTCGGCCTGACCCCCAGCTTCTCGCAGATTCTCGGCGGCCCCGATGCCTTCCTGCTCTACCAACTCGGCGTTTCGGCCACTGCGGAATACCGTTTCACACCGAGCACCTGGGTCAACGCCGCGTTGAATTGGCGCCTGATCGACAACTTCGACAAGTTCACCTACACGGCGCCCAGCAATCTTCCCCGCGTGCGAACCTACCAACGCGAGTACGCGACGACCAAGCGGTTGACGATGCCAGTGTTTCAGCTGACCCACGTGGGCCGGCTGAACGAAGACCAGTACTACAGCGTCTACGGCGGCGCTCTCGAGTCAATGTTCGCCGGCGTGGGCGCCGAGTGGCTCTACCGCCCGTGGCGCAGCAGGTTCGCCTTCGGCATCGACGTTAACCACGTGCGCCAACGCGACTTCGCGCAGGACTTCGGCCTGCGCGACTACAAGGTCAACACCGGCCACGCCACGCTCTATTGGGACACCGGTTGGAACGGGGTGCAGGCCAGAATCAGCGCGGGCCAGTACTTGGCGGGCGATCGTGGCGTCACCCTCGACATCAGCCGCCGCTTCGACAACGGCGTGACGATCGGCGCCTGGGCCACCAAGACCAACGTGTCCGCTGCCCAGTTCGGCGAAGGCAGCTTCGACAAGGGCATCTACGTTTCCATCCCCTTCGACGCGTTGCTGCCGCGCTCGAGCAAGTTCACCGCGAACTTTGCATGGGCTCCGCTGGTACGGGACGGCGGCGCCAAGCTGGGGCGGATCAACCCTCTGTTCGAAATGACGTCGATACGGGATCCGAAGGCTTTCAGCCTCTCACCGCCCGACGACAAGGCTCCGAAGGCGGGGGACAACATCCTCGACTTCAAGCGGGCGAAATAAGCGCCACCGGCTGGAAACAAAAGAGCCCCGATTTGGGGCTCTTGGTCTCAGCACCCCTGGTGAGTCGAGACGGGGAAAAATGAAGCAGTTCTATCGAATCAGATTGCCACGGCAATTTGATTCGGTGCGGATGGCTGGCTAGCTTCGCCCACCGCCGCAGCGCCAGCCGCCGCTGAGAGCGGCAGGGCATGGTCACGCACACGGTGACGCTCCATATGCACCCAATCCACCACCTCCGCATGAGGCCGGTAGCCGGGCAGCATCTGCGTCAGCGCCCGCTTCAGCATCGGCACATCGCTGCTTTCGAGTGCCGCATTCAGCGTCTCGAACTGGCGCCAGAGTTCGTTCCAAGGCAGGCAGGGATCGTGCGCCTTCATCACACGAGGATGTGTCGTAGGCATCGCGCTGTCACCAATCAGAAGCTCTTCGTAGAGCTTCTCGCCGGGCCGCAATCCGGTCACCTGGAGTTCGATATCGCCATCCGGCGAATGCTCGTCACGAACCGTACGCCCCGAAAGCTCCACCAGCCGACGAGCGAGGTCAATGATCCTCACCGGCTCCCCCATGTCGAGCACGAAGACGTCACCGCCTTGCGCCATCGCGCCCGCCTGAATCACCAACTGGGCGGCTTCGGGAATGGTCATGAAATAGCGCGTGATGTCCGCATGTGTCAGCGTGATCGGGCCACCTGCCTCGATTTGCTTGCGAAACAACGGCACCACAGAACCGCTTGAGCCCAGCACGTTCCCAAAGCGGACCATCGAGAAACAAGTATCTGAACTCTGCTGCGCCAGTCCCTGCAGCGCCATTTCGGCGACGCGCTTGCTGGCCCCCATGATGTTCGTCGGCCGGACAGCTTTGTCGGTGCTGATCAGGACAAAGTTGGGAACCTTGCACTCCACGGCAATCCGCGCCGTCGTGAGCGTGCCAATCGCGTTGTTTCGCACACCCTCTGCCGGATTGTGCTCGACGAGCGGCACATGCTTGTACGCAGCCGCGTGGTAAACCGTGTCAGGACGCCAGGCGCGCATCACTTCGCGCAGCCGCGCTGCATCGCATACCGACGCAAGCAGCGGCACGACACGCACGTTCGGCGCCAGTTGCTCCAGTTCCTGATGGATGGCGTAGAGCGCGTACTCACTCAGCTCTACGAGCAGCAGCGTGGAAGGCGCAAGCTGAACAATCTGCCGGCATAACTCGCTGCCGATGGAGCCGCCGGCCCCAGTCACCAGCACCACTTGGCTCCGGATGTGCTTGTGCAGCAGGTCCGCCACCGGCTCGACTGGATCCCGTCCCAGCAAGTCCTCGATGTCGACTTCAACCAGGTCATTGACCTGCACCTTGCCATTGGCCAGATCGAGCAACCCCGGGAGCATGCGTACATGCAGATGCAATGGCAACAATTGGTTCAGTATCTCGACGCGGCGCCCGCGACTGGCCGAAGGCATCGCCAAGAGCACGTCCGTGATGCCCCAACTGGCGGCGTTGTTGCTAAGCCAATCCGAGGACTGAATGCGCAGACCGTTGATCGTGTTGCCTTGGAGATGCGAGTCATCGTCAACGAAAGCGCGGACGACCATGTCGCGACTTTGCGCCAACGCCGCAGCCAGTTGCAAACCCGCGCTACCTGCACCGTAGATCACCACCTGAGGCAGTTGCTTGCGCTGCAACGCGCTCATGTAGAGGCCGCCCAGCCAATAGCGCGCGAACATGCGCGAGCCAGCGATAGCCAAGAACAAGAGCAACGGCACCAGCAATCCGACCGTGCGCGGCACTCCTCGCACACCGACCACCGCGAAGATCAATGCATACCCGAGGCCAAACAACACGCACGCGCGCACGATGGCCATGACCGCAGCCGTGCCTGCATAGCGAAAGATGGCTCGGTAGAGCCCGAACACCACAAAGAGGGGAAGCGCAAGGGCGACAGCGACCGCGACAGCCGACCATTGAACGCCGCGCGGCGTCACCCACTGCTCGAAACGAAAGCTGAATGCCAGCCAGACACACAGGACGCAGAGCATTGCATCCACCCCTAGAGCCAGCATGCGCTTCATAGGGCGCGGCAAAGCGAGCAAGGGCGCAGCCAGACGATTGATCACACTGAAAACTCCTGCGGCGTTGGAGTGCGCCGCGCTGCAATAATTGTCTGTGAAGGGTACCCACCACCCCCCCCCAATTCAGGGGATTCGCGACACTCACAATGTCATTTTTTGTATCTTTTGCATCGGTATGACTTTGGTCATAGGGCGGCTGATCAGCCCACTCGATCAGTTGCCCCCTTGGCAGCAATGACCGATTCGAGCCCAGAGCGCCTACCGCTTGACCACATGCGCGAGGCAGTGGGCGCCAACGCCCTGACTACAATGCCAGGGGCGTGCCTGGGCCATTCTTCGGCTCTCTTGGTTAGATGGCGCGATCCAATTGCCAACGAAGAACAAATGGTGAGGACATTTCGGCATGGCATGTGATTCATGTGATTCATGCTGGATATGAAGCACACGGCACGCAATACGTTGAGTCTGACAACAAAGGCACAAGCCTTCGCAGGGAGCCAAGTCTCATGAAATCTGTTCTGGTGGTATGCATTGGCAACATCTGCCGTAGCCCGATGGGGGAAGCACTGATTGCTGCGGCGTTGCCGCAGGTTCAAGTCGCGTCAGCGGGAACTGGAGCCTTGGTGGGGCACCAAGCAGATCCGATTGCGCGCAAGCTGATGGCCGAACGCGGCATCGACATCGAAACTCATCGGGCACGACAGCTCACGGCGCTCATGTGCCAGCAGGTCGATCTCATCCTTGCGATGGACGAAGCTCAGCGGCTGCATATTGGCCAACGCTATCCACTTACTCGAGGCAAGCTGTTTCGACTTGGCGAAGTCGCACGCAGGGACATCCCGGACCCTTACCGCATGGGCCGCCCGGCCTTTGAGCACGCCCTGCAACTTATCGACGACGGCGCCCAAGCTTGGGCTGAACGCATTCGCAAACTCTCATGACTCTTTCTGCTTCCACTTCGGCCCCTTCCGCAGCACTCGCGCCCGTCCATGACGACGACGCAATTCACTTGTCCGAGTACTTCGATATTTTGCTCGACCGAAAGTGGCTGGTGGCTAGCATTACCGCCGTCGCGCTCGTCATCGGTACGGCCTATGCGCTGCTGGCCACGCCGATTTATCAATCCAATCTTCTGATTCAAGTTGAAGACTCCGCCCCCGACGCCAAGAACTTTCTTGGCGACACCGCAAACTTATTCGATGTGAAGACGCCTGCCACGGGCGAAATCCAAATCATCCGCTCGCGGATGGTCATCGGCGGAGCCGTCGAGGAAAAGCAACTCTACATTGACGCACAGCCACGCTATTTGCCGTTTATCGGAGAGTGGCTTTCGAGGCGCGCCAAAGAGCTATCAAGCCCTGGCTTCCTTGGCGCGAGTGGCTACGTTTCAGGTACCGAAGCCATAGATATTGCCAAGTTCGACGTCCCTCCCGCGTTGGAAGATCAATCGCCTTTCACAATCACCGCAATCGGTGGAAGCCAGTTTACGTTGAGCCATCCTGAACTTGCTAACCCTTTGAACGGAACGGTTGGCAAAGTCCTTAGTCAGCAGTTGCCGGATGGGACTCTTACATTGATAGTTTCTCGACTCGACGGCAAGCCTGGCGCCGAATTCCTAGTCTCTCGTGCATCGGTGCTCGCTACTACGGAAAATCTGCAAAAGCGCCTTCAGCTTGGCGAGCAGGGGAAGCAATCGAATGTAATCAGCGTTACTTTAGAGGACAGTGATCGGGATCGTCTGCGCCGCACACTTAACGAGGTTGGCGCTCAATATGTACGCCAAAATGTAGAACGCAAGGCAGCCGAGGCGGAGAAGACCATCGAATTTCTCGACCGGCAGCTCCCAGAATTCAAGCAGCAGCTCGAAGATTCAGAAGATGCGTACGCACGTTTTCGAAATAAAAACGGCACTGTTGCTTTCGACGAAGAGGCAAAAGCTGCGCTGTCCATGTCTGTGCAGTTGCAGACCAAACTCCTGGAGTCCCAACAACTGCGGCGCGAATTGCTCTCACGTTTCACCGAGACCAATCCCAAGGTGCGGATGATCGACGGCCAGATCGCGGCCGTTCGCCATGAGATCGAAAATCTTGAGACCCGCGTGAGTGCTATGCCTGCAGTTCAGCGGGACGCCCTCAGACTCGAACGCGACGTGCGAGTGAACGGCGAGCTCTACAAGTCGCTCCTCAATAGCTCGCTGCAACTTCGCCTTGTTAAAGAGGGGAAGATTGGTAACGTGCGACTACTGGATACGGCTATTGAGCCCCGAAAGGCGGTCAAACCGCAGAAGCCGCTGATCGTGGCGCTTTCTCTAGTAATTGGATTATTGGCGGGCGTAGCCTTTGCGATCCTCCGAAGCAAGCTTTCGGGTGGCATTCAGAACCCGCAAGAAATCGAGGACCGCCTTGGTCTCAATGTCTATTCCGTCGTTCCACTCGCACTAGAGCAGGAGACGATTTTGGAGCACATTGCCGGCGGCGCAAAGGGTGTGCAACTGCTAGCTGTCACGTCCCCCGAAAGCCTTGCCATCGAGAGCTTGCGCAATCTGCGTGTTTCCCTGCAACTGACTTTGATGGAAACCGGGAACAACCGTGTACTCATCACTGGCGCTACGCCTGGGGTGGGAAAGAGCTTCGTCTCTGGCAATTTCGCTGTCATCATGGCACAAGCTGGCAAGCGCGTTCTATTGATCGACGCCGATCTACGCAAGGGTCATCTTCAAAAAGCCTTCGGTTTGCCGCGCAAAGGGGGCTTAGCGGATGTACTGTCGGGTGAGTTGACACCTGAGCAGGCAATTCATACTCAAGTGGTCCCCAACTTGGATGTCTTGACGACTGGCGCCTACCCGTTCAATCCCGCGAATATGATGCTGTCGTCCAAGCTAGGTGAACTGCTTAACGACCTCTCGGAACACTACGATCTGGTGGTGATCGACAGCCCTCCGGTGCTCGTGGCCGCTGATGCTGCCGCGGTCGCTGCGCATGCAGGTGTTGTTCTGTTAGTCGCCCGCGACAACCTGACCCAGTTGGGTGAATTAAATGAGAGCGTGAAGCGTCTCGCGCACGCCGACCAGCGAGTCAACGGCGTGGTCTTCAATGGCATGGACCTTTCCCGCAGGCACTATGGTAGCTATGGTTACAAATACGGTGGCTATAGGTACACCGAGTACAAGTACAAAGAAGCTGGCGTAGCCGCTGAATAGTTAGTTCACAATAGGTATCGAACGGACATGAGATGCGAGAGTTCCGGACAGCATACCAAGCTCGGCCACCGCGTTAGGTTCTTCAATTGGGGGACGGCTTCACTTCGACTCAGTTGGGAGCTTTAAGCGTCACGCGATAGCCACAACGTGCGCAACCGTGTGGTGTCGTTCAGAATGGTCGCCCTTATGCAACCGGAGCGCAGTGTGTTCAAGTGGTTCCTGAAGCCTGTGGGTCGTTCGGTTCGCAGCAATGAGTCACGGCGACGCCTACTGGCAACGATGCTCGGCCTGCCGCTGACCGCATGGGCGTCAAGCGAGGATACGCAAAACGGAGAATTGAAAGAAGTCCTACGCGGGCTCTCCGCTTGGGTAGGCGATGACTCCAAACAACTGGTCACGGCTCCCGCCGAAGATGCTGGAACGGCACACGCCCGCGACGCAGTGATGCGTATCAGAACGCTCGATGACTTACGGCATCTTTCGCCCCCCGCTCACGCCACGCATGCAACGATAGACGGCTATTACACGGCGAACGATGGCGGCGGAGGCGCGTTTGTGTGGGATCCTGCGTCGACTCTAGCCGACAACGGCGGTAGCGTGATCAAGCCCGCGCGTGTTTCTGGTGCGGGGCGCTGGCGCTTCGATGGGGTGGCCGATATCCGTCGCTATGGCGCCAAGCCTGACGACACAAAATTTAACAACATCCCCGCATTCAAGGCTGCGCTAGCCTCGTCAGGGATCATCCAACTCAATGGAGGCAGTTTCTACAACGTCTTCATCGCGTCGGAAGCGGACACCCTAACAGGGGATATCGAAATTCAGTTCAACGGCCCGGCGATCCGCCACTGCGCCTCAGCATTCCTACTCATCAATTGTGCGAGCAAGCGGCTCACCTTCCGGGGGGCCGCGCGTTTGATTTTCGCCGGAAGCTACCCGAAAAATGCCGGCGTCGTGAAAAAATATGGTGAGAAGCAACCCAGCGACGCACAGTTCTGCGGTTTTATCCGCTATGGCGGCGCCTCGATCATCAATATCGAGCGGATCGAGGCAGTCGGTGAGTCCGACGCGAACTTATACGACTTCGTTCTGCGAGGCGATACAGGCTCGTTCCACGGCTCGAACGTCGGAAGCATGTTCGCGAGCCACTACGCAAGAGCAATAGCCAACAATACAGTTGGTATGCGTTTCGGCTCACTTGAAGGTACAAAGCGCCACAACCATTCGATGCAGCACTACGGACAGGGGCATTTTGCGTACATCAATCTAATCGATGCTCGGATTGATCGGGTCAAAGAATACGGATCGATCATCCAAGGCCCCTCGGGGAAAATTGGATTCGATGCCAGCGTGCAGATCACTGCGTTCAATAACGCGTCTATTGGCGAGATCATCACGACGATGGAAGCCACGTCGGCCTTCAGCCTGAAAGGGCAAGCGAAGAATTGGCGCGTCGGCAGTATCATGTCAAAGTCCGAAGGTTTTGACGATCCGGCTGGCGTCAACACTGTTCTCGTAGACATTCAAACCAATCTAGAAGCCACGGTACGGGACGGTGTAATCGAGAGCTGCACCGTCTATCTCCCGGTAAGTTCAATCAATCGAACTGGGTTCTGGGCCGGTGGCACAGGTCTATCTGCGAACGTGTTTGTCATCGCACCTGATGCCGGATCAGCGCGTCCTGCCGCGATCGCCTCTGTCGTCACGTGTGCCAAATCTCAAATCACAATCAAGACGCTCTGCTCGCGAAAGGACGACTTCATTCTTTTTGGAAAGTCGGTCGGAAATAAGGTGGCCATCGAACATGCCGGCGCATACGCTGAAACGCGCTCCGGCCCTTCTATGACTCGCTCCATCTGGGCAGCGTCAAAAAATAATACCGTGATCATTTCAGGAACACCGCCCACTACGGGAGTTGCTTCGGTAAGGTGGTTGACTGACCCATCGGAATCCGTAGCGAATTCCATTCATAGGGAACAGCAAAAACCCAATAAGAAATAGGCAAAAAAATTGAGAGCGGCGAGAAGGCTAGGTGTGAAGCTCCAATAAGTTGTATCCGGTGTTCGGATTGGGCTTGAGAGACTGGGAGTCGCCAAACACCCAATCCACTCAGGACGCCCAACCGGATGAACACCCATAAGCATGCCCGACTTACCTTTGCCCGCCGACTTGAGATGGTCAAACAGATGACTTGTGAAGGCTTGGATGCCGTGCGAGCGGCGGCCGCGCACGGCGTGAGCGCCCCCACAACCAGGAAATGGCTCGGTCGCTACCTTGTGGGCGGTGAGGCTGCCTGGCCGAAGCGTCTTCCAGGCCCATGCGCTCTCCCAGGACCATCGATGCAGGCAAGGCGTTGCTCATCGTCGAGCTGCGAATGCTGCAGGCTCGCATCGCACGCAGCGTGGGGGTTTCGGAGCCCACGGTCAGCCGCGTCCTGGCGCGAGCGGGCATGTCCAAGTTGAGCGACCTGGAGCCGGTCGAAGCGGTTGTTCGCTACGAGCACGAAGCTCCCGACGATCTGCTGCACATCGACACCAAGAAGCTCGGGCGCATCGTGCGGCCCAGTCACCGCGTCACCGGCAATCGCAAAAACTCCGTGGAAGGTGCAGGTTAGGAGACTCTCTTCGTGGCCATCGACGACCACGCAAGGCTGGCGTTTACCGCCATGCACCCAGACGAGACGCAATCGCAGGCGATCCTGTTCCTGCGCAATGCAGTGGCCTATTACGCCCGTCTGGGCATCAAGCACAGCTTCGCGCGGCCCTACCGACCGCAGACCAACGGCAAGGCAGAGAGGTTGATCCAGTCCGCGTTGCGAGAGCGGGCCTACGGCTGGACATACCAGAACTCAGCCCATCGAACCGATGCCCTGGCAAGCTGGCAACACCACTACAACTGGCATCGCCCGCACACCGGCATCGCGCCCATGTCCAGACACAACTCGTCAAGAAACAACCTCTTGACGCTTCACAGCTAGGCACCCGCCAATCGGGGTGGAAGCTTACCTTCGAAGCGTCCCAAAAAAAATCTCCGAGTGAATTTTGTTTTGGTTAACAGCACATGAGTAATCAACCCCACTGCTAGCGCGATAACTACCCGCAGAAAGGGCGAGCCGACTCCGACAGCTAACAGTGATAGCTGTACTGCTTGATGCGTGAACATGATTGTCATTGACGCCCGCCCAAAAAATACCAAGACCTTGGAAGATCTCTCGTAGCGGGCGACGAGCTTCGCGGCTTCCAGTACAAAAAATATCACCGATATTGCTGCCACCAAAGAAATAACAGGTGTTCCGTACCGACCATGCTTCATGTCGAATGCCCCCAAGACACCCGCCCACACAGCAATCAGTGCGATAGGCCCAAAAATCGCGATCCACCGCGCATAGGCACACATAAAACCGGTTCGAGTTAGATACCCCAATATAAAAATTGGAAGCGCCATGAGCACGACATGCAGGCCCCATGGGGTCTCAATTTCAGGAACCCACGAAGCCATTAAAAGTGCAACGAGCGCTGAAATTGAGCAGAGCATCACCGTGATTCGCCGCGCATATATGACAATAAAATTCGCCAGTTGCTGCGTAAAGAAAAGGCATGTCAAAAACCAAAAAACACCAAACCAACTGGTGAGTCTAGCGCCACCATAAAGCATATTCGACACCAGCCCTCCCAACTCTGAAGGGTGCGCCTTAGCGGTTTTTAAAAAAAATGGAAGTGAAAATAGCAAAAGGAAAGAAACATATGGAACCAACAGGCTTTTCACCTTTGATGCCGCGTATCCAATTGCATCTTGACGTGGACTGAACAGGCGCCCGCTAATAAAGAAAAAAAACGGCATGTGCCATAAAAATATCACAGGAACAATCGCCCCGGTGAAGATATGCCCAATAACGACGGACAAGATTCCGATGCCCTTTGCCACATCAATCTCTGCGCGTCGCTCGCGCCCTCTTAGCTCGAGGCGTGTGAAGAATGGTGGCCTGTTTTTTTCGGTAGACATTCGGATTATTTTTCGATTGGCACCGCTGATCAAGATTCCACTAGCGCTAACACACATCGTCGAAGTCACACCCTAAACCCGTAGATCGTCAACGACGGTATTGAGCGGACTATTACGTCGAGTGAATATCGTCCCGACAAGCAGGCCGAGACCATCCGCCCAGAGATCGCTCCATTCAGCATGCCGATAGGGCATGAGAGACTGCAGCAACTCTATGAGCGCCCCATAGGCCAATAGACTTAACAGCACCAGCCAAAACTGCTCGGCCCAAACCTTACGTGCCAAAAAGGTTAAAACAACAAAGGCTAGCACGTGATTACTCTTGTCCCATCCGGTCGTGGGCATGGGCGTCGAGGGAGGCGCGAGTGACAGCCCAAGGATCGCACAAATACAGGCCCAGAAAGTCCAAGTCGATAACAGACTGATCTTCGATTTCACCTGCTTACGCGGCCTTGGCTTGGGGAGCGCGGGCATCACTCAGGCATCGACCACTTCGCCCGCTCGCAGCACACGCCGAGCAGGAATTTTGACTCCGTGAGCGAGCATCGAACCCACAGGCATCCACGAAGAACGCCCGAGCACACTGCCTCCGGCCATGCCCGCATTGACACCAAGATGACCAAATGATTCCACCACGCAGTCATGGTCGACCACCGCGCCACAATTGACGATCACACCCTCTCCAAGCTGAGCCTCAGTTCCCACGATAGCCCCGGCCATTACGGCACTGCCCTCCCCTACGGTAGCTGAGGGCGACACCATGGCTGCAGGATGAAGCACCGTCGCCAGCGTCACTCCATGCGCCTTCACCTTCTGCTGTAAGGCCTCACGCAATGTGTTATTGCCGATCGCCACGATGACCGCATCTACTCGGTCGCAACTGTCGGCCAGCATCGCTGTCGTACCCCAGACCGGGCAGCCCCACAAATGATGCTGCAGCGGCTTGGCCGCGTCGTCCAGGAACGCCGTCAATGCATAGTCCCGCCCCAGCAATACGGCCTCAGCGACAGAGCGACCATGACCACCTGCACCAATGATCAGCAAACGCTTTTTCATCAGTGCGTCACCCCTTCGCGCCTCAGCACCTTTACGAAGGTAAGCCACAAGATGTGGATATCAAACCACAACGAGCGACGACGAAGATATTCGACATCGAGCTGGACCTTGGCGGGGATAGGCAACTCATCGCGTCCGTTTATTTGCGCCCAGCCAGTCAGGCCCGGCACCAACGCATGGACACCATTCCGAGTACGCAGATCGATTAGATCCTGTTGATTGAAGAGCGCTGGTCGGGGCCCCACAAAACTCATATCTCCGACCAAGATGCTCCAAAGTTGCGGCAGTTCATCGAGGCTGCTTTTGCGCAGAAAAGACCCAATAGGTGTGAGATACATACTGGGGTCGGACAACAAATGTGTAGCTACTGCGGGCGTGCCGACACGCATGCTACGGAACTTAGGCATCTTAAAAATGCGGTTATCGCGGCCGATCCGCTCAGACCAGTAAAGAGCAGGCCCGCGGGAGGTAAAGCGTACTGCTACCGCCACGATCACAACGGGCAGCAACAGCACCGCCCCAGCGCACAGTGCCAAAAAAAAATCAAACAGACGCTTCACGCAAATATCCTTCTGCAGTCCTTTTCAAGCCCTCGTCAACGGTAATGGGAGGCGTCCATCCCAGCAAATTGCGCGTCTTAAAAATGTCGACTTGCAACGAACCACAGAGTCGTTGCGCGACATGGGCTCGCCCCAGCATCGAAGCACCTCGCTCCAGCCAACTCGCCGGAACAGGAAGCAGTCTCGCAGGCTTTCCCATGGCTTGCCCCAGACGTTTCAGTAGTTGTGCGGTAGAAAGATCCTCACCGTCGGAAACTAAAAAAGTCTGATTTCCCGCTGCAGGATGATGCAAGCAAGCAGTCAACAGATCTACCAAGTTGTCGAGAGACACCATGCTTCTGCGATTACCGGTGACGCCTCCAAGCGGCAACGGAATTCGACGCGCGACTAGGCTCATCATTGTGCGGAAGTTCGCTTTGACGCCGGGGCCGTACACGAGAGGCGGGCGCACTATCACAACTTCCATTCCGGTTCGTGTTGCCAACTCCCGCAAGGCCTGCTCTGCTTCCAGTTTGGAAATGCCGTACGGATCCACTGGGGCTGTAGGCCCATCCGCTGAAAAAGCGTTGCCAATCCGCGTTGCCTCTCCATTGGCTTTGATGGAGCTGACGAAGACAAAGCGTCGCACCCCCGCCTCCGCGGCTTGCCGCGCTAGTCGCAACGTTCCGTGAAGATTTGTGCGCCGATATTCCATCAGTGGATCGCTCGCACCATCCGACATCACATGGACGCGGGCAGCAGTGTGGATCACTGTGTCAATATTGGCGACGGCTTTCTGCCAGTCGGTTTCCGTGCTGAGGTCGTCAACCATTGTGGTTTCGACCTTGAACTTCTCGAGCGCTGATTCACGACGAATCGCCGCGCGCACAGGCTGGCCATCAGCAAGCAGCCGCGCAACCAGCGCAGTGCCTACGAAGCCCGTCGCTCCTGTTACTAGGATCATCTTGCCTCACTTCGTTTTTTTGTGGCCGAGGCGGGGAAGGACAGCGACTGAAGCCAACCTTCCAGTCGATTAATCAGCGAGCCACGCCCAAATTCGCTGGCACTCAACGCAAGGCCATTCGCGCCCATTACCTTGCGTTCCTCGCTTGATTTTTTCGAGAGATTCAGAACTGCCTTGGCAAGCTCCTTGTGATCCCCCGCGTTACAAGTCAAGCCGGCCACGGCATTTTTCACCACATCGGCACCTTCGCCGTTCAGCATGGCGAGTACGGGAACGCCCGCGGCTAGGTACGATTGCAGCTTGCCAGGTATGGTCATCGAGAAGATCGGCTCGTTCTTCAAGCTGACCAGCAATGCGTCGGCATGCTTGAAGAAAGAGGACATTCGCTCGACTGGATGCCGTCCGAGCATATGGACGCACTCTTGCAATCCGCGACGCTGGATTTCATCGACCACCCATTGCGCCATTCGGCCGTCACCGACGATCAACCAACGAATGCTCCGGTGTTCCTTGAGCGTTTCCGCTGCGGCGAGGATTGCCGGGAAATCTTGAGCATCGCCGATGTTTCCAGCGAACATTACGGTGAAGCACTCCGGTTGGACCTGTACCTCAGGCGCAGCAACCGCTTGCTCTACATCGAACAGCATCTCGGCCCAACTGGGGAAGTATTCGATTCGGGCGCTATCGCCCGAGTACTTCTTGATTTGAGGCACAAAGCTTTTCGACTGCGCCAGGATCAGGTCACAGCGCTTGTAGATAAACGACACAAGCCGCCCCACTGAACGCAGGATGAAAGGCGAGCGAACCACGCCAATGGCTGCCAACGTCTCGGGCCAAAGGTCAAGAACCCAGAAAGCCAGTGGTGCCCGCTTTACCGCTCGCAATGCAACTGCAGGCACGCCGACCGTGATGGGCGATGGCTCATAGGCGAGAACCGCGTCAAAGTCGCGCCCTCGCAGCTTCCACAGCCCAAGCACGGATGCACTGATCGCGAAGGTCGCAAAGTTCAGCATCAAGCGGATGCCTCCCTTTCCACGCGCAGACATGGGCACCCGGACGACCTCCGCTCCTTCATAGCGTGCGAACATCTCGGGGGCATTGCGGTACGAGGGGAACACTTTGCCGTCGGGGTAGTTGGGCACACCAGTCAGCACCGTGACTTGGTGGCCACGCCGCACGAATTCGGCGACAAGATCATTGATCCTGAAGTTTTCCGGCCAGAAGTACTGGGAGACGACGAGCAACCGCATAGTGACTTCAGTACTTCTTCCAGACCACGCGGTTCACATAGTCTGTGTAGCTGTGAACGATGCGCAGCACCTTGTCTGACACGTTGGGCATGCTGTAGTCAGCCACCTGGCGCATGCCGCGCGCCTCGCTTCTCGGCTGGCTCTCCAGAATGGCCAGGCCCTGGCGCACACGGTCCACTTCGAGGCCCACCATCATCACGGCCGCTTCTTCCATGCCTTCGGGCCGCTCGTGAGCCTCGCGCAGGTTGAGCGCCGGGAAATTCAGGATCGACGACTCTTCGTTGATTGTGCCGCTATCGGACAACGTGGCGCGTGCCGAGAGCTGCAGCTTCACGTAGTCGTGAAAGCCCAGCGGCTTCAACAGGCGCACCTGCGGATGAAAGCGTGCGCCGGTCGCGTCGATGCGTTTCTGCGTGCGTGGGTGCGTCGAAACAATGACCGGCAGACCATGATCTTCGGCCACGGCATTCAGCACCGACACGAGCTTGCCAAAGGACTGCGGCGACTCAATGTTCTCCTCGCGATGCGCGCTAACCACGAAGTACTGCGCGGCCTGCAAGCCCAGGCGCTCCAGTACGTCGGACGCCTCGATGCGCGGGCGATAGTGTGTCAACACTTCGAACATCGGGCTGCCGGTCTTGATGACCAGATCAGGCGGCAACCCTTCACGCAACAGGTAGTCGCGCGCGATGGTGCTATAGGTCAGGTTGACATCCGCCGTGTGGTCCACGATGCGGCGGTTAGTTTCTTCGGGCACGCGCTGGTCGAAGCAACGGTTGCCCGCTTCCATGTGAAAGATCGGAATCTTGCGGCGCTTGGCCGGAATTACCGAGAGGCAGCTGTTGGTGTCGCCCAACACCAGCATAGCCTCGGGCTGAACCTCGCCCAGGACCTGGTCCACCGCGATGATGAGGTTGCCGATGGTGTGCGCCGCGCTGGTGGCGTTGGCCGCGCTGTTCAAAAAGTGGTCGGGCTTGCGCACGCCCAGGTCGTCGAAGAAGACCTGATTGAGTTCGTAATCGTAGTTCTGGCCGGTATGCACCAGCACGTGGTCGCAGTGCTCGTCGAGCCGGGCCAGCACACGCGACAGGCGGATGATTTCGGGCCGAGTGCCGACCACGGTCATGACTTTGAGTTTTTTCATGGGAGATGGATCCAAAGCCGAGGGACTACAGCGGGCAAGCGAAGGTGTCAGGCCGCGCGCGATCGAACACCTCGTTGGCCCAGAGCATCACGACCATTTCTTCGGTGCCGATGTTGGTGATGTCGTGCGTCCAGCCCGGCACCGTCTCGACGATTTCAGACTTGTCGCCCGCGGTCACTAGCTCGTGGGTTTCGCCGGTGTTCATGTGTCGGAACTTGAAGCGCGCCTGCCCCTTAATGACAAGAAACTTCTCGGTCTTGCTGTGGTGGTAGTGGCCGCCGCGCGTGATGCCCGGGTGCGCTGTGAAAAACGAGAACTGGCCGGCGTCCGGCGTCTTGAGCATCTCGACAAACACACCGCGCGCGTCTCCGTGTTGCGGCACGGTATAGGCAAACAGCTCGGGCGGCAGGTAGCTCACATAGGTCGAATAAAGCGCACGCACCAGGCCCGCCCCCACGCGGTCGATCATGAGGGTGTTGCGGCTATCCTTGAACGACTGGATTTGCCGGGCCAGTTCGCCCACCGTGGTGGTGTATTGCGGCGTGACCGTCGCGAAACCGCCGGCATCCACGGTGGCATCGGCGCCGTCCATGAGCTGGACGAAACGCTCGATGACATCGTCCACATACACCAGCGTGACCGGCGCGGCCGGATCATTGACCTGGATCGGCAGGTCGCGCGCGATGTTGTGGCAAAAGGTGGCGACGGCAGAGTTGTAGTTGGGCCGGCACCACTTGCCGAACACATTGGGCAAACGGAAGACATGCATCGGAATGCCGTGGCTAGTGGCTGCGGCCAGCAGCGCTTCTTCTGCGCCGCGCTTGCTGTTGCCGTACGGGTTGTCGCGCCCCGCCTGCGTGGACGACGTGTAGACGATCGGCACCTTCTTGCCGGTCGCCTTCGCCACGTCACCGACGGCGCAGCAGAGGTTCCGCGTGAGCTCCGCGTTGCCGATGGCGAATTCCTGCGGGTCTTGTGGGCGATTGACGCCAGCGAGGTGGAACACGAAGTCCACGCCTTCCAGCAGCGCTGGCAATTGCTCCACGCTGTGGTCGCGGGTGAAGCGAACTATCTGCACGTCCTTGCGCTCGGCCAGGTGCAATTGCAGGTTCTTGCCCAAGAAGCCACCAGTGCCGGTAATCAACACCTTCATCGTTTTATCCCTCTGCCACAGCCGACTCACCCCGCGCGATGCGCTGCATGAAGTCAAGCTTGAGCAGCAGCTTCTTCATGCCTTCGACATCGAGGCGGGTGGTGTTGTGCGAGTTGTAGTCTTCACCGTGCGAGCTTTGAGTGATGCGCTTCTCGCCCTGCTCCACGTACTTCGCGTAGTTCAGGTCGCGGCCATCGGGAGGCACGCGGTAGTAATCGCCCTGGTCTTCGGCGCAGGCCATTTCTTCCCGGCTCAGCAGCGCTTCATAGAGCTTCTCGCCATGGCGAGTGCCGATTTCGCGCACTTCATGGTCCGGCTTGCCCATCACTTCCAGGATGGCTTGCGTGAGAACCTGCACCGTGGCGGCGGGCGCCTTCTGCACAAAGATATCGCCGTTGTTGCCGTGCTCGAAGGCATGCAGCACAAGTTCGACGGCGTCTTCCAGCGTCATCATGAAGCGGGTCATGGACGGGTCGGTGACAGTGATGGGCTTGCCCGCCAGCACCTGCTCCACGAACAACGGGATCACCGAACCGCGGGAGGCCATGACGTTGCCGTAGCGGGTGCCGCAAATGACGGTGTTAGTGCTCTCCAGGTTCCGGCTGGCGGCGACCATCACCTTTTCCATCATGGCCTTGCTGATGCCCATGGCGTTGATGGGATACACCGCCTTGTCGGTGCTAAGGCATACGACGCGCTGCACTCCTGCGGCAATCGCAGCTTCCAAGACATTTTCCGTGCCAAGCACATTGGTCCGTACAGCTTGCATGGGGTGGAACTCACAAGACGGCACTTGCTTCAACGCCGCTGCATGAAATACGTAATCGACACTTCGAATAGCGGCGCTTACGCTTCTCGCATCTCGTACGTCGCCGATATAGAACTTGATTTTCGGATGTTTGTAGCGCTTGCGCATGTCATCCTGCTTTTTCTCATCTCGGCTAAAAATTCTAATTTCCGATAAATCAGAATTAAGAAACCGCCTGAGCACAGCGTTACCAAAAGAACCCGTTCCGCCCGTTATTAAAAGACAACCTCTCATTTCAAATCCTCTTTTAATATTAGAGACTCATACAATGCCAAAACTCTCATTGAATTAACCCTCTGGTCATATTTTTCATTTGCAAGGGATTTTGCTGCGCTCCCCATTCTCTCCAACAAGCCCCTATCTTGATGCAAAGTCAATATAGCATCTACCAAACCATTGACTGATCTCGATTCAAATGCCAAGCCGGTGACACCGTGAATCAGCGTATCAGGGGTTGGGTTTGTAACAGCAACAATGGCAGGCTTAGAAAAACATGCAGCCTCGAGCACAGGTCGACCCGGCGCATCCAAATGCGAGGGAAAGCAGACTACATCTATTGATTCATAGACTTTTCTCAAATCATTGGAGAACCCCATGAAATGGAAATTCGACTCTAAAGAGGATTTTTTTATCAGGGCAATCAATTCTTGCTTTACATCCTGGCGCAGGCCTGCAGCTTGAAGCAGAACCGACACCAAGCCAGAGCTTTTCTTTATCGCATCACCATAAATAAAAAACTCACACGGCTTGCCCATTGCCTTCAAATGAGCAGCGGCTTCTGCCAAATCAAGAATTCCCTTTTGTCGAAGAAGATTCCCCACAAAACCAACCTTTAGCGCCGTACTACTTGAAGCCCCGGTCGTCACAGGTTTTGCCGAAAAATTCAACCCATTATGAATGATTTTTGCATTGATATTTTTATCAATGGTACGACGAACGGTCTCATCGATACATATAACGGATACCGCTTTTTTTCCCAAGACCTTATTTATAAACCTAGTTCTATATAAACTAGCATCGTGATTAACAAGAGATCTCACATGGATAACAACTTTGGCATCAAATAAAATAGATGCAAAAAACAAAGGAATCAATCCAACAAAGTCGTTCAAATGAATTACATCAACCCTCTTCAACCTGATTTTGGCACGCAGCACCCCAATCAATGAATAAGGAAGGTAAAAAATCTCTCGCAATAAAATCAACCAGCGAAGCCCCCTGTAAAAGCTGTATTTCCCATGATCAAACTGGCTTAATCCCCTTACGGCGATGACCTCTCCAAACTTTTCGAAATAAGGCACTACCGTGCCCCGTTGCGTAAGAAATGCCAACTCGAAGCCATCCAACTGGGCACCACAAAGCATTTCGTACAGACTTCGGGAAGAGCCGCCAAAAGGGCCCGCACAATGAATATATAAAACTCTCATCTCGAATAACCATTTATTGAAATGGAAGTGGGCCTCTCTTTTCGTCTTCGGATACGCGCTCGCATAGAGGCTGCAATAACGTTTCCGCAGCAGATGAAAAATATCACCCCTTGAAGCCCAAAAACAGCAAACCCTCCCGATTCAGCGAACTGATGAATCATTAACGAGGAGATGAACGCAAACGAGAACAAGAAAGAATAATCCGCTTCCTTTTTCTCACTCTTGAGCAAAGAATAGGATTTGCGCCAAACCGAAATCAAGAAAAACAAAAAGGCGGCTGTCACCAGTATGCCTGTGTTGGCGAGGGAGTTAATGTAGTAATTATGTGCGCTAAAGGATGCGTGGCCATCGTCATACGAATACATGCCAGGCCCAAGTCCAAGAAAAAAATTATCCTCAAAAACCCCCAGCGCGTCCCTCCAAATAACATCTCGGTTATTGAATACTTCCTCCCGAGCCAATCCGGCGCTCAAATAGTCACTACTCAAAAAAAGAAAAAATAGTGCCAATGGAAGAAGTGCAAAACCTACAAAATAGACTTTTCCTCGCCAAGATTGGAATAAGAAGAAATAAATAAAAATCACCACTGAGAAAGCAACAATTGCTGCGCGTGACAGCGTTGCAGCAACACCAATGCCAGAAAAAATTAACAACGAGATATAAATGCTTTTGGCTCGAAGACTTCTTGCCCTCTTATAATAATGACAGAGAAGTGCCGCATATACAGAAAAAAGAATTCCCAATCCATTGGGATTACTGTAGACCCCACTAAACCTCAATGCACCAAGCTCTACACTATCGACTCCAAGCTCGTTTGACCCGTAATCATAATAATTAACATTAATCAAACCAATCGAAATTAGGACCGATGCCAGCACCAGGATGGAGCAATAAACGAAGCATGAAAAAATGATTCCATCCACCCCTTTTTTATCGATGTGCAATACAATCAAATGCATTAAAGCAAAGGCCACTATAGTCTCATTCACAACAGAACTCAGCCCCTGCGAAGAATCTACACTAGCGACCAAAGAAATCCAATAAAACGCGCCATAGATCAAAAACCACCCATAACGATTGTCTTTTTTCAAGCTAAAAAATCCATTAGCCCGAAAGAACAACAAAGCCATAAGTGCTGAGTAGGCAATCAGTTTCCAGCCAATTTTATAATCCGGAGGGATAAAATGAACTGTATTTAGAACAATACAGCCAATCACAAAATACAATATCCATTCAGGGAAGGACGATTGCTTCGCTCTGAACTCAGTAAGGCCTACCATATAACCTTGTCCTCTCCAGAAGTCCAAAAAAACAAGGACACTTTATGGGTACTCAATGCTTCGATTTGAAGCATATTTATAAAAAATTCCGACAACCCTTATGAAAGCAACCGGAAAGGCTATTAGCCAAAGCACGCGAGCAGCGTACAATTTTTCGCCCACCTCCCCAAAAGCCATACACGAACCAATGATCAAGAAAATCAATATGGTCGTATAGATATGACGCCGTCGAATCTTCTGCCAGACAAGGCATGACAGCTCTGTTCTCGCTATAAGAAAGACAAAATAGGAAAATGCATTGGCCACCGCAGCTCCTGCAGCTCCATGCCGAGGAACGAGAAGTAGGCAGAGGACTACATTCGTAACAAACGCCGCCGCCGAAGCAATCAAAGAGTACGAAGTCTTTTTCTGAATATTTAAACCAACAACAGTCGCTTCAGACAAGGTATACAAAAGTGGCTGTGCCATGCAGCACACCACAATGAATTTAACCTCCAAGTAGGCAACAGGGACCACATAGTCGATGGTCCAAGCAAACAGCCCGACAAGAGAAAATAAAAGACAAATTAGCAACAGGACATGATTCGTAACTATTTCAATCTTCGCCAAATCCTGCTTAGTTGCGACCCATTTATAAACAGTCGGCATCCATATGGTGGAGAATATTGATTGGAGCAGAACTCCAATTCCGGCAAAATTCATTGCCATAGAATAAATAGCGACTTCTTTGAACCCGGAAAACGTCCTCAATGCCAGCACACTTGTTGCGCTTAGGGCCCAGTAAATTAGTCCAGAGCCAACTAATGGGAGGCCGAAACTGAGAAGTCTTTTTATCTCTTTTTTATCCCAACCTCCTTCAGCCTTAGGCATCCAATCTGCTCTGCTATTTATGCCAAAAATTACCGTGGTTACGAGAAGTGCGAAAAAATTTGCATAGAGCAGATTTTCGTAGTTCTTGCCAGCGCCAGCTGCGACGTAAATCAAGACCAATCCCAATAATGCGAGCTTGGGTAAAATTTGACTCATTGAATAGGCCAAACCGCGCTCTTGCATGCGCACTACCAGGGAAAAAAATCGGGATGCAAAACTTAATAAAAGGCAACCACAGGTAAGAAGATGCCACGCAAGATTGGCTTCCCCATAGAGGAATTTTGAGATTTTCTCAAAAAACGGGATGGTCGCAAATACCACAATAACGAGAAGCACGAAACCAACGGAGAAACATTTTTTGAAAAGCCCCTGACGGTCCTCTGCTTCATGATACTCACGCACATATGCTTGATCCAACCCTAAGCTAAAGATCATCAGGGAAAACGACAGAAAAATCTGGAAGACTCCATTTCTCCCGATTTCTTCTGGGTGGAAGTGCCATGCAAGTAAAGGTATTGATAGCAGACTGAGAACGCCCCCCAGCACAGGCCCTAGCATGAATCCGAATATTTTTCTTCGATTCATGAGTTAAAAAAAAAGCACCAACTCATGGGTTTATTTTTGATTAATTAATCCGGCATACGCCTCAGCGAGGCGATTTACGATCGATTTTTCACCAAAACGGATCGCACAAGAGCTTCGAATTTCGACCTCGTCATAGAGCTCTCCGGATTCACTCATGCGTAAAATTGCTGCTGCCAAGGCACTAGGATCATCCACTGGGACGAGCACTCCATCTTCTGGCCTGATGATTGATTCGGGCCCTCCGCAGCGGGTGGAGATAACTGGCTTTCCTAACGCTAGCGCTTCAATCGCAACAACCCCAAACGTCTCATATTTACTAGCCAAAACCAGTGCGTCTGCTTTAACCATTTCTAGCAGCACTTCGTCTCGCGACAGGAGGCCTGTAAATTTTACGCTCTGGGCAATCCCCAGGTCGCGAGCAAGATTTTCCAGGTTTTTTCGCTCTGGGCCATCCCCACCAATTGTAAGGATAATATTTGAGGCGCTCTTCATCGCGAGCGAAAAGGCTTCAAGCAAGTTAATGTGACCCTTGTTTTTATTTAGATGCGCAACATTCAAAAATCTGATCCGCGGCCGTTTTATCTTCTCAACGAATTCGTAATTTAAGAATTTCTTCTGAACTATGTTGGGGAACTCCTCCCACTCCCCGGCCTTATTTCCTATTAAATCATCAAGAGCAGACGCCAATGATTGGGAAACGGCAAACCTCCGAGATGCTGCAAGAGCACTTTTTTTCGCAATCTCCACCCCTTTTTTTGAGATTAATTTCCTGGCAAACGCGCTACTATGCTCAGTAACAACAAACTTGACCCCGAATTTTTCACGATGCAAAGCAGCTATTGATCCAGCGTACAGAAGTGAATGGGCATGCATGACGTCAGGCACCCCATTTTCATCTACATATTTTTTGTACAGTCGTCCACCATGCCATTGATACAATTTTTCTGCGAGTCCAGCATTCCTAGGAAACCAATTCATCCCATGGGCACGATACGTGACAACCCCCTCATCGTCTTCTCTGGAAATGTCATAACGCCCTGACCAAACGGATCGCCAGTCTCTAAGGGAACGAAGATCTGGATAAATGACACCGACTTTGTTACCGCCTCTTTCTAACGCAATGGATTGCTCTCGAAAAAAGCTTCCGTTAATGTCAGCTTTGTTTTTTGGGTACCACGACGGAATTATTAGGATATGCATGGCGAGCCGGAAGGCTTATATAGAAGTAGACGCATAAATTGCACTTGCAACGAGCCGTTGCTGATCTAATGAAAGATTAGCGTGCATTGGTAAGCTAAGTACTTCGCTTGCGACTTCATCACCTACGGATAAATTAACTTGTTCATTCGCTACCGCAGGCTGTTTATTTAAAGGAATGGGATAATGCACAACGGTTGGCACACCTGCTCGCTTCAATCGTTCCTGCAACACCTCCCGATTGCTCACGCGCACGGTATATTGAGCCCACACACTTTGGTTATGAGCTTCAATGTATGGAACCGCGGCAACGCCAGCATCAGGCAGCAAGCGCCCATATTCAGCCGCCACCTGCTGGCGACTCACAATTTCGTCATCGAATATTTTTAACTTTTCCAATAGCACCGCAGCTTGCAAGGTGTCAAGCCGGCTGTTCACCCCCACCCGAATGTGGTGATACCGTCGATCTTGGCCATGTCGAGCGATCTGTCGCATGGTTTTCGCCAACTCGTCATCGTTGGTGAATATTGCCCCGCCATCGCCATAGCATCCGAGGGGTTTGCTAGGAAAAAAACTCGCACACGCAATCGTGCTGAGATTGCAGCTTTTACGCCCCTTGTAAGTAGCGCCAAAACTCTGCGCCGCATCTTCAATCACCGGAATTCCGTGTTTCGCGGCAATCGCGTTGATGGCGTCGAAATCTGCACATTGGCCATACAGGCTCACCGGAACAATGGCCTTGGTCCGCGGCGTGATCGCAGCTTCCAGCAACGCCGGGTCCAGGTTGTAGGTGCGCGCATCGATGTCCACGTACACCGGCTTGGCGCCCAGCATCGCCACCGTCTCGGCGGTGGCGATGTACGTAAAGCCCGGCGTAATGACTTCATCACCCGGTCCGATGCGAAGCGCCATCTGAGCGATCTGCAAAGCATCGGTACCGTTCGCCACAGTGATGCAATGCTTCGCACCTGTGTAGGCCGTAAGCTTTTCTTCCAACTCGGCCACTTCAGGCCCGAGGATGTATTGCCCATGCGCCAGCACGCGCTGAATCGCCGCGTCGATCTGGTCCTTGATGCGGGCTTGCTGGGTCTTGAGGTCGATGAATTCGATCATGGCGTCTTGGCATCCAACTTGGTCACGGCATTGCCGTCGAGTACGTAGCGCGCGCCGGTGCGCGCGCAAATGGCTTCGGCTGCGCCCTGCAGCGGTAACGCGAGTTGCTCGCCGAATTCGCTCATCCAGCCGATCTGCCTGGCAGGCACGCCGACCATGAGCGCGTAGGCCGGCACGTTCTTGTTGATCACGGCACCGGCGCCGACGAAGGCGTATTCGCCCACGGTGTTGCCACAGACGATCGTGCAATTGGCGCCCAGCGTCGCGCCGCGCTTCACGAGGGTGCGGCGATATTCGTCCTTGCGTGTGACAGCCGACCGCGGGTTGTAGACATTGGTGAAGACCATGCTCGGCCCGCAGAACACATCGTCTTCCAGGGTGACCGCGTCATAGACGCTGACGTTGTTCTGAATCTTCACGTTGTGGCCGATGGTCACGTCGTTGCCGACGTAGACGTTCTGGCCCAGCGAGCAGTCTTCGCCGATCGACGCCTGTGCGCTGACGTGCACCCAGTGCCAGATGCGGGTGCCGTCGCCGATGCGGGCGCCCTCGTCGACGATTGCGGTGGGGTGGGCTTTGTATGCCATGCCGAACTCGCGGTGCGTCAGGCAAGCTGCCGCACGAACGGATGCACTTCGCCCTGCTCACCCTGAACGGGCGTAGCGCCGCGGATCACGTTGACGGTCTCGATGCAGTGGCGCGCATCTTCGAGGCCGTAGCCGCGACCGGCCAGGATTTCCTTGTAGCTCACTGTGTGCAGGTCGGTGAAGCCTTCGGAGAACTCGAGCTTCTCGCCGCTGACGTCGATGTTGCGGAAGGTGGTCTTCTTGCCTTTCACATCGGCCGGCAGATCGTTGGCGTCGATGGACAGGAACCAGCGCACGCGCGCACGTTCGTATTCGAGGTAGCCCGCCGCCTTGGCCGTGCCGCTGTAGTGCACCACGTTGCGCTGCAGCTTGCCGAAGATGAAGTGCAGCATGTCGTAGAAGTGCACGCCGATGTTGGTCGCCACGCCGAACGATTTGCGGTTGTCGCCCTTCCAGCTTTCCATGTACCACTTGCCGCGCGAGGTGATGTAGGTCAGCTCGACGTCGAACTTGGTATCCGCGGGCGCCGCTGCCACCTTGTCGCGCAGCTTCAGGATGGCTTCGTGATGGCGCAGCTGCAGGATGTTGAAGACACGCTTGCCGGTTTCCTTTTCAACGCGTTGCAGTTCGTCGATGAGATCCGGCGTGGGCACCAGGGGCTTCTCGCAGATCACGTCGCAACCCAGGCGGAGACCCGCGGCAATGTGCGGATGGTGCAGGTAGTTGGGGCTGCAGATTGCTACGTAGTCCAACGCGGTCGCGGGGTTGCGCTTGAGCTGCTGCGCATGCTCGTAGAAGCGTTCGAACTCGGTGAAGAACTCGCTCTGCGGCGAGATGCTGTCGATGATGCCGACCGAATCGTTGATGTCGTAGGCCACCGCGAGGTGGTTGCCCGTGTCCTTGATGGCACGCATGTGGCGCGGAGCGATGTAGCCGGCGGCGCCGATGAGAGCAAAGTTTTTCATGTCGAGGAAGAAACGGAAAATGGCTTACAGGCGGAACACGGAGAAGCCGCTGTCGCGAGCTTCCTGTGCGTTGAACAGGCTCTTGACGTCGACCAGCACGGGCTGCTCGCCTCGGCACAGGGCACGCAGTTCGGTCATCGTCGCGCCGCGGTACTCGTTATGGCCCACGGCAACGACGAGCGCATCGACCAGGTGGTCTGCATCGACCTGGCCGAGTTGAAGGCCGTATTCGCTTGTCACTTCTTCAGCGTCAGCCCATGGGTCTACGACTTCCACGGAAGCACCCCATGCCTCGAACTCGCGAACCATGTCGACGATCTTGCTGTTGCGGATGTCCGGGCAGTTTTCCTTGAAGGTGATGCCCAGCACGCCGATGCGGCAACGCGGCACGTCCATGCCGTTCTTCAGCATCAGCTTGATGGTGTTGCGCGCTACGTAGCGCGCCATGTTGTCGTTGATGCGGCGCCCGGCCAATATCACCTGAGGGTGATAGCCAACCTGCTCCGCCTTGTGCGTGAGGTAGTACGGGTCCACACCAATGCAGTGCCCCCCCACAAGGCCCGGACGGAAGGGCAGGAAATTCCATTTGCTGCCTGCGGCCTCGAGCACGTCGAGCGTATCGATGCCCAGACGCTCGAAGATCACGGAGAGTTCATTGACCAGCGCGATGTTCAGGTCGCGCTGTGTGTTCTCGATCACCTTGGCTGCCTCGGCCACCTTGATGCTGGCAGCCTTGTGCGTGCCGGCGGTGATGATCTCGTTGTAGAGCGCATCCACCACATCGGCCACCTCGGGCGTGCTGCCACTGGTGATCTTCTTGATCTTGGTGAGCGTGTTGACCTTGTCGCCGGGGTTGATGCGCTCTGGGCTGTAGCCACAGGAGAAATCGACATTGAATTTCTTGCCGCTGAATTTCTCGAGCACGGGAACGCACACTTCTTCTGTCGCGCCGGGATAGACCGTGGACTCGAAAATAACGATCGCCCCTTGCGGCATGACCTTGCCGACGGTTTCGCTGGCCTTGACCAGCGGCGTCAGATCGGGACGGTTCGCATCGTCGATAGGCGTGGGCACAGTCACGATAAAGACAGCGCAGTCACGCAAGTCATCGGCATGCGAGGTGAATGCCAGCTGCGTTGCCGCCTTCAACTCTTCGCTGGTGGTTTCGAGCGTGTGATCGTGTCCACCCTGCAGCTCTGCGATGCGTTTTGCATTGATGTCGAAGCCGACCACCCGGCGCTTCTTGCCAAATTCCACAGCGAGGGGAAGGCCCACGTAGCCGAGGCCGATGATCGCGATAGGTTGAGTTGATTGAATGACTTGCATATTGAAAGCACTGGAGACGAAAAATTGGCGACAGACTCAGTCAAGAGCCATGCCGCCACACCGCATTCACGGCCGCTGACTTCAAAAGTAAGGAGGCCCGTGACGCGAACCTCGAGAACTTGGTCTGGGGCCAGGCTTGGCTAGCGATGCCTGACGTAAACCTCGCTGGCGTTGTTGACCACTTGCGCAGACGGCAGGATCAAGCTAACCACGCGGTTCCACTTGACCAGCGGCACGGGGTCGACATACACAACGTCCTGCGACTGCAGCCGAAACTGACTTGCCAGTGCCATCGTCGCTGGGTTCTTGGCGTTCAGGTGGAAGATGGCCGGCGCGCCGGTCGCGCCTTGGCGAATCACGTAGATCTGACCGGCATTGGAGGTGGTCGTCATCGGACCACCCGCCTCGCCCAGGGCCTCGCTCAAGCTCAAACGGCCATTGCTGCGCATGGACAAGGCAACAGGCGCCATGATTTCGCCCATCACGAAGACCTTGGAGTCTTCCCGGTGCGCCACACGAACGGTATCGCCGTTCTTCAGGGGGATGTTGTTCCCGTCGTAGCCCGCCTCACGCAGCCGGGTCATGTCGATCGGGACTGAGCGGCCATCGCGAATGAGCGTGACGGCAGCGCGATTGGCATTGGCCGTCATGCCACCGGCACGGTTGATTGCCTCGTTCAGCGTCATGGGCACATCAGTGAAGATCTGAGACCCCGGAACGCGCACTTCGCCTTCCACATAAGCGCGGCGGCTTCTGAAGGACTGGATACGCACCGTCACCTGCGGGTCGCGAACATGCGGCCGCAACAGCTTGCCGATCAGGTCGGAAGCGTCGCCTTCGCTCAAGCCTGCCACGCGCACGCGACCGATGTAGGGAAAGGCAATCTCACCATCCGCATCGACGATGAAGCCTGGCGCCACCTGCACACCAGTCGGGTCGGCCGACTGTGAAATCACAGCACCCGCATTGGGCAGCAGCTCTGGATGGTCGTAAACGATCACGCCCACAACGTCGCCCGACCCGATGGTGTAGCGCGCCCCTTTGCCAAACAACGCCTGCACCTCAGGCGGCACCCCCTTGGGCGACACCTCCGCCAGCGTACGCACCAACGCCAGCGAGATCGGGGTGATTTCGCCTTCAGGCGCCTCATCGGGAAGGTAGCGGAACTGCGACGGCAACTCGCCGCCTGCTTCGTAAGGCTCCACCGAACCCATGCCGGGCACCACGGCACAGCCCTGGAGCAATACCGCGCCGGCAAGCGCTACCCACGCGAGGGCTTTCGCATCTCTTCTCAATTCAGGTCCCTTGAAAGTCAGTCAGTCAGTCGTATCAACAACGAAGCGGCGAAAGAACGGCAATTCCCGAAGGCATGCGAGGCTCGCACATCCGCTCTCTTGTATCGCGCTTCTTTTTCAAACACTTGTGATCGCCGCCACTACGCGGCACCATTTATGTAAAAATTTGAACAGCTAAAGTCGCGCTGAAACTGGCAAATTCAGGCAACAAAGGTGCAGAATTCATCGCGGGGTCACGCAAGAATCTGGTGCACCCAGGGCGAATGCGCTCCGACAGACAGAAGTCTTGAAGGTCGATTTCGCGCGGCCGCTCCCCACTGCTCCCCTCTCATCGTACCAGTGCAGTGCACTGTCAATGGGGCTTTGCCTGCGTTCCAGGATGCTTCCGGAATGCTCGTACGGCGCCGTTTTGCCTTCTTTTCGAGAGCAAAACACGGCGTATCCGACTGGTTCTACCCATCCCGCGAAATTGGAAACAAGACGTTCCAAAGCGTAGTCGGCAAGGTTTGGCTACGGAGACTGGGTACCCTCCGTCCGTTCCAGGTAAGAGCCGCCAGCGGTCATGCCTCAGTTGCAGTCCAGCATCACCCGCCGCGCCGCCGTCTTGCCCTCCCGCTTCCGGAGGCATACTGGCACCCCTTTCAACAGCAGGTCTTCAGCACCCTTTCTGAATCATGAGCATCCTCAGCGAATTCAAGGAGTTTGCCGTCAAGGGCAACGTCATCGACCTCGCCGTCGGCGTGATCATCGGGGCAGCGTTCGGCAAGATCGTCGACTCGCTCGTGGCCGACATCATCATGCCGCTCGTGGGCATGGTGTTCGGGAAGCTCGACTTCTCGAACCTCTACGTGATCCTGGGCACGGTGCCGCCGGGCGTGACGAACACGCTGGCGGAGCTGAAGAAGGCCGGCGTGCCGGTGCTGGCGTATGGCAACTTCATCACGATTGCTGTCAATTTCGTGATCCTCGCCTTCATCATCTTCATCATGGTCAAGCAGATCAACAAGCTGCGCAAGACCGAAGAGGCCGCCCCGGCAGCGCCGGCCGACACGCCGGAAGACATCACGCTGCTGCGCGAGATCCGCGACAGCCTGAAGCGCCCCTGAGCTTTTCTTTCCGGCCGCGCGCTCAGGCGCCGGCCAGCGTTCGCGCCATGCGCAGCGCCTCGACGAGGCTCGACGCATCGGCCACGCCCTGGCCCGCGATGTCGAACGCGGTGCCGTGATCCGGGCTGGTGCGCACCAGCGGCAGCCCGAGCGTCACGTTCACGCCCTTCTCCACCCCGAGGTACTTGACCGGGATCAGGCCCTGGTCGTGGTACATCGCGATCACCACGTCGAACTCGCCGCTGGACGGCACGCCGGCCTTGGCGCGCGCGCGCATGAAGACGGTGTCGGGTGCATGAGGCCCCTGGGCATCGATGCCCTCGGCGCGTGCGGCTTCGATGGCCGGCGCGATGACGGTGCGCTCTTCCGAACCGAACAGGCCGCCCTCGCCCGCGTGCGGGTTGAGCCCGGCCACGCCGATGCGCGGCGGCCGCCCGAGGGCGTGGGTCAAGGCGCGATGGGTGATGCGCAGCGTGTCCAGCACGCCGTCGAAGCGCACGGCCTCGATGGCGTCGCGCAGCGACATGTGGATGCTCACGAGCACAGTGCGCAGTTCGTCGTTGGCCAGCATCATGCGCACGGGCACGTCAGCCACGGTGCGGCCCAGATGGGCGGCGGCCTCGGCTTGCAGTAGCTCGGTATGGCCGGGGTATGGAAAGCCGGCCGCGGCCAGCGCTTCCTTGTGCAGCGGCGCGGTGACGAGGGCCGAGATCTCGCCGCGCAACGCGGCGCGCGCGGCCCACACCACGCAGTCGCCGGCGGCTCGACCGGCTTCGGCGCTGATACGCCCCTGCACGATGCCTTCCGGCGGCGCGATCACCTGCAGCACCGGGATGCACCCCGGCGGCACGGTGGCCGTTTCAGCGACGCTGGCGATCTCCACGACAGGCCACCCCAGCCGCCCCGGCGCCGCGAGCGCCTGCGAGGCACCGCGCAGCGTGCCGACGTCGCCGGCCACGAACGCACCGCGCACGGCGTCAGGCGCGTCGCGGAAGGCCTTAACAATGATCTCGGGGCCGATGCCGGCCGGGTCGCCGAGCGTGATCGCGATCGGCGCCTTCATGCGGGGTTGTCGATGTCGATGAATTCGTGCTTCAGCCCGAGCTGGGCCGCCACATGGGCGGCCACGGCCTGCGCGCCGTAGCGCTCGGTGGCGTGGTGGCCGCAGGCCAGGAAGGCCACGCCCAGCTCGCGGGCGTAGTGCGCCTGCGGCTCGGAAATCTCGCCGGTGATGAAGGCGTCGGCGCCGGCCGCAATGGCGGCCTCGAAGTAGCCCTGGGCGCCGCCCGTGCACCACGCGACGTTCTTGATCGGGCGGTGGGCCGTGTCGACCAGCGTGACGGGCCGTTTCAGCACCTTCTCGACATGGGTCGCCAGGGCCTTGGCGCTGGCAAAGTTCTCGCCGTTCTCGCGCGCGCCCAGGAAGCCCAGCTCCTGTTCGCCGAAGCGCCCGGCCGACCCCGGGTGCGCCACGAGCCCCAGCTGCAGACCGAGCTGCGCGTTGTTGCCCAGTTCGGGGTGCGCGTCGAGCGGCAGGTGGTAGGCGAAGAGGTTGACGTCGTCGCCCAGCAGCAGGCCCAGGCGCTGCTTCATCCAGCCGGTGACGCAGCCGTCTTGGCCGCGCCAGAACAGGCCGTGGTGGACGAAGATGGCATCGGCCTCGGCGTGGATCGCGGCCTCGATCAGCGCGCGGCTGGCGGTCACGCCCGAGACGATCTTGCGGACCACGGTGCGCCCTTCGACCTGCAGGCCGTTGGGTCCGTAATCCTTGAAGCGCCCGGGGGCCAGCAGCAGGTCGAATGCGTGAAGCAGTTCGTGGCGTGTGGTGCTCATCGCGACATTGTCGCGCTCCCTGCGGCCGGCGCGCCATCGCGCATCGGGTGGCCGCGTGCGGCCAGGGGCCACAGGGCCAGCAGGAAGCCCAGCGCCGCCAGCGCGGCGACATAGTGCGCCGGCGCCATGGGGTCGTGCTGCAGCCAGAGCGTGAGGATCACCGGCGTCAGGCCGCCGAAGACGGCATAAGACATGTTGTAGGCGAAAGAAAGCCCCGTGAAGCGCACCGGCGCCGGAAACGCCCGCACGCCCGCGATCGGCACCGTGGCGATGGTGCCCACGAACAGACCCACCAGCCCGTAGTGCCAGAACAGCGTGGCCGGCGTGCCGGGCAGCCCGGTGTAGAACAGGTAGGCGGTGGCAAAGAGGCCGCCCCAGCCGATGAGCATCACGGCGCGCGTGCCGATGCGGTCGCTGGCCCAGCCAACGATCACGCAGCCGATGGTCAGGGTCAGCGTGGCGAGCGCGTTGGCCTCGAGCGCCAGCGCCGCTGGGATGTGGTGCACCTTCTGCAGGTAGGTGGGCGTGTACAGCACCACCACGACAATGGCGGCCGACAGCACCCAGGTCTGCAGCCCCACGTACACGCTCGCCAGGCGGTGCTCGCGCAGCACGGTGCGCAGCGGCAGCTCGCGAGCGACCGTCTTGCGGCCGGCCAGCTCCTTGAAGACCGGCGTCTCGTGCAGGAAGCGGCGCAGGTAGACCGAGAACAGCCCGAACACGCCGCCCAGGATGAAGGGAATGCGCCAGGCGAAGTCATTCACCTGCTCCGGCGAGTAGTGGCGGTTGATGGCCACGGCCACCAGCGAGCCCAGCAGGATGCCGCCGGTGATGCCCGAGGTCAGCGTGCCGATGCCGAAACCGTAGCGCTTGGCCGGCACGTGCTCGCCGACGAACACCCAGGCGCCGGGCATTTCGCCGCCGATGGCCGCGCCCTGCAGCACGCGCATCGCCAGCAGCAGCAGGGGCGCCGCGACGCCGATGCTCGCGTAGGTGGGCAAGAGGCCGATCACCAGCGTGGGCGCCGCCATCAGGAAGATCGACAGCGTGAACATGCGCTTGCGCCCCAGCAGGTCGCCGAAGTGCGCGATGACGATGCCGCCCACGGGCCGCGCGAGGTAGCCCGCCGCGAAGATGCCGAAGGTCTGCAGCTGGCGCAGCCAGTCGGGCATGTCGGCGGGGAAGAACAGCGCGCCCAGCACGGTCGCGAAGAAGACGTAGATGACGAAGTCGTAGAACTCGAGCGTGCCGCCGAGGGCGGACAGGGCCAGGGTCTTGTAGTCGCGCGCATCGAGCGTGCGCGCCGGAGCGGGCGTGGCGCCGTCCGTGTAGGTAGCTTCTGAGGTCATGGCAGCAGGGGTATCGTGGCCGCTCGCCTGCCTTGAACCGGATAGGGGCAGAGCGTGGCACGCCGACGAAGGGATCGCCTGGCCGCGTCCGCCGGGTGGGCGGCGCGGAAGGCCTGAGGGGGCGATCCGGGTCGGATCGCTTGCCGATACTAAGGGTTAGCCCGTATTCACGCCCCGCAGGCCGCGCAATCTCGACCCTGCCGCGCGGTCTATGGCGCCAGGCCGGTTGAGGGACAATTGCAACCGGCGCCGTCTTTCAGCGCTTTTCCAACGCTCTTTCTTCAAGCTTTCATGAAACGCACCTGGCTGCTCTTTGCCCAAGCCGTGACCGTCCTGCTGGCGGCCTATTTCGTCGTCGCGACGCTCAAGCCCGAGTGGATCAATAAGCGCTCGACCTCGCTGGGCGGCGTGGTGTCGATCGTCGAAGCGCCCAGCGGCGCGCCGGCCGTGCCCGCCGCGGGCAGCCTGAGCGCGGCGGCCAAGAAGGCCTCGCCGGCAGTCGTGAGCATCAACACCAGCAAGGCCGCGCAGCGCCACCCGCGCAGCAACGACCCGTGGTTCCGCTTCTTCTTCGGCGACCAGGCCGACCAGCCGCAGGTGGGCCTGGGCAGCGGCGTCATCGTGAGCACCGACGGCTACATCCTCACCAACAACCACGTGGTCGAGGGCGCCGACGAAATCGAGGTCACCCTGAACGACAGCCGCCACGCGCGCGGCAAGGTGATCGGCACCGACCCCGACACCGACCTGGCCGTGCTCAAGATCGAGCTCGACAAGCTGCCGGTGATCGTGCTGGGCAACTCCGACGAGCTGCTGGTGGGCGACCAGGTGCTGGCCATCGGCAACCCCTTCGGCGTGGGCCAGACCGTGACCAGCGGCATCGTCTCGGCGCTGGGCCGCAACCAGCTGGGCATCAACCAGTTCGAGAACTTCATCCAGACCGATGCAGCCATCAACCCCGGCAACTCGGGCGGCGCGCTGATCGACGTCAACGGCAACCTGCAGGGCATCAACACCGCCATCTACTCGCGCTCGGGTGGGAGCATGGGCATCGGCTTCGCCATTCCGGTGTCGATGGCCAAGATCGTGCTCGAGGGCATCGTGAAGGAAGGCCAGGTGCGCCGCGGCTGGATCGGCGTCGAGCCGAGCGACCTGTCGCCCGAACTGGCCGAGACCTTCGGCGTGAAGGCCGACGCCGGCGTGATCATCACCGGCGTGCTGCAGAACGGCCCCGCCGCCAAGGCCGGCATCCGCCCGGGCGACGTGATCACCTCGGTGGGCGAGAAGAAGACCGACAGCGTGCAGGCCCTGCTGACCGCCGTGGCCGGCCTCAAGCCGGGCGACACGGCGCGCTTCGCGCTGCAGCGCGGCACCGACAAGATGGAACTGGACGTGACGCCGGGGCTGCGGCCGAAGAGCCCGATCCGGCAGCAGTTGCCCAACAACGAATAGGCGGGAAACGACAGCGGCTCCGGCCGCAGATCGGACAGCAACAAAAAAGCGGCCCTCGGGCCGCTTTTGTTTTGGGGGGGCAGGAGCCGATCGATCCGGGGATCAGGAACTGCCGGAAGACCCCGACCCTGCGCTCTCTTCCTCGCCCTCGGGCGCCTTGCCAGCACCTGCGAAATAACGCGCCCCGATGATGCCCACCTCGTACAGCAGGCACATCGGCACCGCCAGCGCGAGCTGCGAGACCACGTCGGGCGGCGTGAGCACCGCGGCCACCACGAAGGCGATCACGATGAAGTAGCCGCGGAACGAGCGCAGCTTCTCGATGGTGACCATCTCGAAGCGCACCAGCAGCATCACCACGATCGGCACCTGGAAGGCCACGCCGAAGGCGATGTACAGCGACAGGATGGCCTCCACGTACGACGAGATGTCGGGCGTGGCCGCCACCGCCGCAGGCGTGAACTTCTGGATGAAGCCGAACATCTTGTCCAGCACGAACAGCTGCACGAAGGCGATGCCGCCGTAGGCCAGCACGCTGCCGAAGAAGATCAGCGGCAAGGCGAAGCGCTTCTCGTGGCTGTACAAGCCCGGCGCGACGAACATCCAGGCCTGGTACATGAGCCAGGGCAGCGCCAGCAGCACGGCCGCCATCATCAGCACCTTGAGCGGCACGAAGAACGGCGAGAACACGCCGATGGCGATCAGCTTGGCGTCCGGCGGCATGTGCGCGCGGATCGGCATGGCGATGATGTCCATGAGCCCGCTCGGACCGGGCCAGATCGCCAGCAGGATGCCCGCGACCACGAGGCCATAGACGCAGTACAGCAGCCGGTCCCGAAGCTCGACCAGGTGCTGCACGAACGGCTGCTCGGTGCCCGCCAGCTCGTCTTCTTTGTTCTTGTTGTCGGAATCGGCCATGGGAGAGGAGAAAGCGTGGGAGAAGACACAGGCGCACGGGGCGCCCGGGAACGCCGCGGGGCGTGCGCGTGCGTCAGTTGATCTTGTGGGGGCGGAAGCGGGCGACCCGCGCCGCGCCCGACAGCGCCTTGGTACGCACGCCGTTACGCGCCTTGTACCAGTTCGGCGTGGCGCCCTGCTTCAGGCGCCAGTTCTTGCGGGGGTGCCTGTATTCGGGCACCGCCTGCTCGGGCTCGGCCAGTGCCGACAGGGTGTCGCCGGACGCGCCGGAAAACTGCTTCTCGAACTCGCTGGCGCCGGTGTGGATGCTGTGCTCCACGTCGCGCGCCGCGTCCTCGACCGTGGTCTTCATCTTGCGGAGCTCGTCGAGCTCCATCGAACGGTTGACTTCGGCCTTGACGTCGTTCACGTAGCGCTGTGCCTTGCCGAGCAGGGCGCCCACCGTGCGTGCAACGCGCGGCAGCTTCTCCGGCCCGATCACGATCAGCGCCACGACGCCGATGAGCGCCAGCTTCTCAATGCCGAGGTCGATCACGGATGTGTGCCTGCGGTGCTCAGGACTTCTGGCGCGCTTCGACGTCGATCGTCGACTTGTCGCTGTTGGCCGGCTGGCCGGTCACTTGCTGCGTGGGGGCCGGTGCAGCGGAGGCGTCGGGGGAGGCCGAGCCGTCCTTCATGCCGTCCTTGAAACCCTTGACGGCGCCACCGAGATCCGAACCCATGTTCCGCAGCTTCTTGGTGCCGAAGATCATGACCACGACGAGCAGCACGATCAGCCAGTGCCAGATGGAAAAAGAACCCATGGAGAACTCCTAAGAATGTGTCCGATTTTAGTCGGGGGGAATGTGACAGTTTGGCTTAACCCTGCTCAGCCGCGAAGCCAGGGGCGAGGGCCGCCCATGACGTGCACATGGAGATGGTGAACCTCCTGCCCGCCTTCGGCGCCGGTGTTCACGACGACCCGGTAGCCGCCGTCCGGATAGGGCCTGCAGCCCTGCTCCAGCGCCAGCTGGGGGGCCAGGGTCATGATCTTGCCCATGAGCGCGGAATCTTCGGGCGTGAGCTGGGCCATCGAGGCGATGTGCTTCTTGGGCACCAGCATGAAATGCACGGGCGCCCAGGGGGCGATGTCGTGGAAACCGAACAGGTCGTCGTCTTCGTAGACCTTGCGCGACGGGATCTTGCCTTCGATGATTTTGCAAAAGACGCAGTTCGGATCAGATGACATCTTTGGGTTCCATGGGACGGCCGTCGTTCATCCGGATCATGCCCTTCACGATCCGGTAGAGGAACCACAGCGAAATCAGGCTCCAGGCGATCCAGCCCGGCACGAACAGCAGCAGCCAGAGCCACGAGGTGACGATGTACAGCAGGCCGGCCCACAGCACCGAGCGGATGCGCCAGCTGAAGTGCGAGGCCTGCCAGGTGCCGGCCGCGTCGTCGCGCTTCACGAAATCGATCAGCAAGGCGATGAGCAGCAGCAGCACGGAGGCCTGCGCGCCCGGCACGACCGCGCCGATGGCCACGATCAGGTGCAGCACGTAGCTGACCCAGCCCCAGGTCTTGAGGGAGTCGTCGGGTTCCACGTTCACGATGTCATTGGCCATGGTCGATGCCCTTTCAATCGATCAGTCAGTCGTTGGAAGCTTCGCGGGCCTGCACCTTGCGCAGGGCTTTTTCCTCGATGCCGCTGGTGCCTTCGCGGCGCTCGAGCTCCGCGACCACGTCGGCCGGCGAGAAACCGTAGTGGGCCAGCGCCACCATGGTGTGGAACCACAGGTCGGCCACTTCGTTCACTATTTTCGAGCGGTCGCCGCCGTGGTCGGCGTCTTTCGCGGCCATCACGACCTCGGTGGCTTCCTCGCCGATCTTCTTGAGGAAGGCGTCGGGGCCCTTGTGCAGCAGCCGGGCGACGTAGCTCTTCTCGGGGTCGCCGCCGTTCCCGGGCAGGCGGCTCTCGAGCACCGCAGCCAGGCGGGCGAGCGCGTCGGAGGTGTTCGAATCGTTCACTGTGGCGGTCATTTGTAGATCGACTCCGGGTCTTTCAAGACCGGTTCGACCACGGTCCACTGGCCCTTTTCGTACTTGCTGAAGAAGCAGCTGTGGCGGCCGGTGTGGCAGGCGATGCCGGGCTCGTGGCCGAGCTGGGTCACCTTGAGCAGCACCACGTCGTTGTCGCAGTCGAGGCGGATCTCGTGCACGGTCTGCACGTGGCCCGACTCCTCGCCCTTGAACCACAGCTTGCTGCGCGAGCGGCTGAAATACACCGCGCGGCCCAGCTCGGCGGTCTTTTCGAGCGCCTCGCGGTTCATCCACGCGAACATGAGCACGTCGTTCGTGCCTTGTTCCTGGGCGATCACCGGCACGAGGCCGTTGGCGTCCCACTTCACTTCATCGAGCCAATTCATGGGGATATTGTCGAGGATAGGAAAAGACCCTTCCGGTCCCGCTCAGGCGTCGATGCGCACGGGAATCCCGCGCTCGGCCATGCGCGCCTTGGCCTCGCCCACGGTGTGCTCGCCGTAGTGGAAGATGCTCGCGGCCAGCACCGCGTCGGCGCCGCCCTTCTGGATGCCGTCGGCCAGGTCGTCGAGGCTGCCGACGCCGCCCGAGGCGATCACGGGCACGTTGACCGCGTCGCTCACGGCGCGCGTCAGGGCCAGGTCGAAGCCGCTCTTGGTGCCGTCGCGGTCCATGCTGGTGAGCAGGATCTCGCCCGCGCCGCGGCGCGCCATCTCGGTCGCCCACTGCACCACGTCCAGGCCGGTGTTCTTGCGCCCGCCGTGGCTGTAGACGTCCCAGCCCGCGCCGCGCGTGGCGGCGTCTTCGGGGCTGCGGCGCTTGGCGTCGATGGCGACCACGATGCACTGCGAGCCGTACTTCTGGGCCGCGTCGCTGATCACCTGCGGATCGGCGATGGCGGCCGAGTTGAAGCTGGTCTTGTCGGCACCCGCGTTGAGCAGCCGGCGCACGTCGGCCACGGTGCGCACGCCGCCGCCCACGGTCAGCGGAATGAAGACCTGCGAGGCCACCGCCTCGATGATCGGCAGGATCAGGTCGCGGCCGTCGCTGGTGGCCGTGATGTCCAAAAAGGTCAGCTCGTCAGCGCCCTGCGCGTTGTAGCGCGCGGCGATCTCGACCGGGTCGCCGGCATCGCGCAGCTCGAGGAAGTTGACGCCCTTGACGACGCGGCCGCCGGTGACGTCGAGGCAGGGAATGATGCGTTTGGCAAGCATGGGGTGGTGAACCAGGGAGAAATCAGAGAACGCAAAGCTGTTGCCAGCCCTGCCATTGGGCGCCGGGCGCCAGCACGACGGGTTCGTCGATGCGGGCCGCCTCGACGCAGAGCATGTGGCGGAAGCCCTCTGCGGGCATGTCCGCGAGTGTCGCACCGAGCGCGGCGCCGGGGTTCCAGACCACGGTTTCGGTGCAGGTTTCGCTCTGGGTGATTTCGAGGGTGCCGTCGGGCTGCACCAGCCGCAGCGGCTGCGCCGGGGCGGTGTAGACGCTGTCGAACTCGGCGTCGAACTGCAGCGCGGCAGCGGTTTCGGTCTGGCGCACGTCGCGCACCGCGTCCCAGCGGGCGGCGCCCTGCAGGCCTTCGAGGCGCACCGCGGCGATGTCGTCCACGCGCAGGTAGGTGTGCAGCGCGGCCGAAAACGGCCAGGGCGCGTCGCCGGTGTCGCCGGTGTTGGTCAGGGTGAGCGCGGTGCGCAGCCGGCCGGCGCTGAGCGTGGCGTCCATCCGCGCCTCGAACGCATGCGGCCAGAGCCGGCGGGTGGCGTCGTTGTCGCGCAGCACCAGCCGCAGCGTGTCGGGCGCGCCCGATTCCTCCCGAATCCAAGGCAGATTGCGCATGAAGCCATGCTTGGGGAGCATGCCGCGCTGGTTGAACTGGGGGCAGCACAGGGGAATGCCGCCGCGGATGGCAGTTTGGCCGTCAAAAACGGCCTTCGGACTCAGATACAGTCGCTCCCCACCGCGGGCCGGGGCCCAGGAAAGCACCTGGGCGCCATGCAGCGCCACCGTCAGCGTGCTGCCATCGGCCGCCACGGCGTGCAACGCCGGCTGGCCTCGAAACTCGATCGAGCGGATATCCATGTGAGGAATTGTAGGCAGCCGCCGCATCCTGACAGCGGGCCATTGCGTGCATCCGCCTTTCTTGGATACCCTGTGCCGGGTCGGTCCCGTGCACTCGAAAAGAACCACTCTCACACGACAAAGGGGATACGCATGAAGAAAAAGCTGCCCATGGCCGCCTGGATCCTGATCGCCATGGTGCTCGGCATCATCGTCGGTTACATGATCTTCACCAGCTTTCCCGACAAGAAGGCCGCCAAGGAGATCGCGGACTACGTCTCCATCGTCTCCGACGTCTTCCTGCGCCTGATCAAGATGCTGATCGGCCCGCTGGTGTTCTCCACGCTGGTGGTGGGCATCGCGCACATGGGCGACGCCAAGTCGGTGGGCCGCGTGTTCGGCAAGGCCATCGGCTGGTTCCTCACGGCCTCGCTGATCTCGCTGGTGATCGGCCTGGTCATGGCCAACCTGCTCAAGCCCGGCGAGAACCTGGGCCTGCCGCTGCCCGACATCGGCGCCTCGGCCAACCTGGCGACCAACAAGTTCACCTTCAAGGACTTCGTGAGCCACACGGTGCCCAAGTCGTTCGTGGAGGCGATGGCCAACAACGAGATCCTGCAGATCGTGGTGTTCTCGATGTTCTTCGGCGTGGCCCTGGCCTCGCTCGGCGACAAGGCCAAGACGCTGGTAGCCGCCATCGAGGAGCTGTCGCACGCCATGCTCAAGATCACGGGCTACGTCATGAAGCTCGCGCCGCTGGCGGTGCTGGCCGCCATGGCCGCCACCGTCGCCGTGAACGGGCTGGGCATTCTCATCAAGTTCGCCGTGTTCATGCGCGACTTCTACCTGGGCCTGTTCGTGCTGTGGGGCGTGCTGATCATGGCCGGCCTGCTGTTCCTGGGGCCGCGCGTGTTCAAGCTGCTGGTGCTCATCAAGGAGGCGTTCCTGCTGTCGTTCGCCACCGCAAGCTCCGAAGCCGCGTATCCGAAGATCCTGCAGGCGCTCGACCGTTTCGGCGTGAAGCGCAAGATCTCCAGCTTCGTGATGCCGATGGGCTACTCGTTCAACCTCGACGGCTCGATGATGTACTGCACCTTTGCCGTGCTGTTCATCGCGCAGGCCTACGACATCCACATGCCGATCAGCACGCAGATCACGATGCTGCTGATCCTGATGCTCACCTCCAAGGGCATGGCCGGCGTGCCGCGCGCCTCGCTGGTGGTGATCGCCGCCACGCTGAACCACTTCGACATTCCCGAGGCCGGCCTGCTGCTGATCCTGGGCGTGGACACCTTCCTGGACATGGGCCGCTCGGCCACCAACGCGGTGGGCAACTCCATCGCCACGGCCGTGGTCGCCAAGTGGGAGGGCGAGCTGCTGTCCGAGAGCGATGCCGAGGCCAACGCCAAGGTGCTCGACGAGGAAGCCGCCGCCACCCTCGCCCACCCGGCGCACGCGTGAGGCGCCACGCCATGACGCGCATCGCCACGCTGCCCTCCGCCGTCGCCGCATGGCTGCTGGCGGCCGTGGCCCTGGCCTTGCCGGGCGGCCCCGCGCAGGCACAGGAGCTCCTCACCGGCACGCTGGCCAAGGTGCGCGAGAGCGGCACCATCGCCATCGGCCACCGCGAGGCCTCGGTGCCCTTTTCGTACCTCAATGCGCGCAAGGAGCCGATCGGCTATTCCATCGAGCTGTGCCGCGCGCTCGTCACGGCCATCGAGGACACGGTCAACAAGAGCCTCACGATCAAGTGGGTGCCCGTCACCTCCGACTCGCGCATCGACGCGGTCGTCAGCGGCCAGGTCGACCTCGAGTGCGGCTCCACCACCAGCAACCTGGAGCGCCAGAAGCGCGTGGCCTTCTCGCCGACGATGTTCGTCTCGGGCACCAAGGTGCTGGTGAAGAAGGGCGCGCCGATCCAGTCGTTCCGCGACCTGGCCGGCAAGAAGGTGGCGGTGACGGCCGGCACCACCAACGAGAAGACGCTGCGCGACCTGTCGCAGAAGTTCAAGCTCAACATCGAGCTGAAGGTGGCGCGCGACCATGCCGAGTCGTTCGCGCTCCTGAAGGAAGGCCAGGCCGACGCCTTCGCCACCGACGACGTGCTGCTCTACGGCCTGATCGCCCGCGACGCCGCCAAGGCGCAGTACGAGGTGGTGGGCGACTTTCTCTCCTACGACCCGTACGCGGTCATGTACCGCAAGGGCGACCCGCAGCTCAACAAGGTGGTGGTCGACACCTTCCAGGTGCTGGCGGAAGACGGCGAGATCCACCGCCAGTACAAGCGCTGGTTCATGCGCAAGCTGCCTTCGGGGGAGAGCCTCAACCTGCCGATGAGCGCGCAGCTGGAAACAATCATCCAGACGATGGCGGTGAAGGCCGAGTAGGCCCGCCTGCCCTTCTCTACCGCGCAGGCCACTCCCAGCGCGGAATCTCGCTCATGTCCAGATTCGCGATGCGGGTCTCGCCGAAGCGCTTTTCGAGCACCACCGGCTGCAGGCCGTCGCTGTCGTCCAGGGCGGCGATCAGGCGCGCCGCATGCGACACCACGATCACCTGCGACGCCCGCGCGGCCTGCGCGATGAGGCGGCCCAGCGCCGGCAGCAGGTCGGGGTGCAGGCTGGTCTCGGGCTCGTTGAGCACCAGCAGCGCGGGCGGACGGGGCGTCAGCAGCGCCGCGATCCACAGCAGGTAGCGTAGGGTGCCGTCCGACAACTCGGCGGCCGTCAGGGGCCGCAGCAGGCCGTGCTGGTGCATCAGCGTCTCGAAGCGGTCGCCGTTCGCCTGCACCTCGATGCGGGCGCCCGGGAAGGCGTCGTCCACGGCGCTGTCGAGCGCCTCGCCGTCGCCGATCTCGCGGACGGTCTGCAGGGCGGCGGCCAGGTCGGCACCGTCGTTGGCGAGCACGGGCGTGTAGGTGCCCAGCTGCGGCTGGCGCGCAGGGGCGTCGGCGTCCGAGCGGAAGTGGTCGTAGAAGCGCCAGGAGCGCATCTGCTCGCGCAGCGTGAGCATCTCGGGCGCGTCGCGCGGGTCGGCGTGCTCGGTCATCATGCTGGCGAAGGCCGGGATCGGCCGGCCGACGGCCTGCCAGCCCTTGCCGTCGCGCAGGCGCAGCGCGGCGCCCTTGCGGTCGACCAGGTGCGTGGAAGGGCGCAGCAGCGGGCCGCTCCAGATCGCCTCGTGCTTGATCTGCGGGTCGTGCGAGAAAGCCGAGGACGGGATCGGCGGCGGCAGGCCGATGTCGATGGCGTAGCCGAAATCGTCGGCCTCGGCGCCGGCGAAGCCCAGCTTCAGCGCCACCGGCTCGCTGCGCGTGGTGCCCTGCACCGGCTGTTCGCCACGCAGCATGGCCGCCGAAAAGCGCTCGGGCCCGGCCCACAGCGTGGAAGACAACCCGCCCTCGCGCACCAGCGAGCGGATCACGCCGCCGTTGGCGATGTCGGCCAGCAGCCGCATCGCGCGGTACACGCTCGACTTGCCGCTGCCGTTGGCGCCGGTGACCACCGTGAGGCGGCCCAGCGGCACCGTCAGCTGGCGCAGCGAGCGGTAATTGGCGATGGCGAGCGCGGAGAGCACGCGCCGCTACGGCAAAGGCGTCAGGCGCCGGCCAGCTCGTCCGCGCGCGCCTGGGCGGCGGCGAAGTCGAGGTCGCCCGAGTAGATGGCGCGGCCGCAGATCACTCCCTCGACGCCTTCGGACTCGACCGCGCAGAGCTGGTCGATGTCGGCCATGTTCGAGAGGCCCCCCGAGGCGATCACGGGAATGGTCAGCGCCTGCGCGAGCTTGACGGTGGCGTCGATGTTGATGCCCGAGAGCATGCCGTCGCGGCCGATGTCGGTGTAGATGATCGATTCGACGCCGTAGTCCTCGAACTTCTTGCCCAGGTCGGCCACCTCGTGGCCCGTGAGCTTGCTCCAGCCGTCGGTGGCGACCTTGCCGTCCTTGGCATCGAGGCCCACGATGATGTGGCCGCCGAAGGCGCTGCAGGCGTCCTTCAGGAAGCCGGGGTTCTTGACCGCGGCGGTGCCGATGATCACGTAGCGCAGGCCGTCGTCGATGTAGCGCTCGATGGTGTCCAGGTCGCGGATGCCGCCGCCCAGCTGCACCGGGATGTCGTCGCCGACTTCCTTCAGGATCGCCTTGATCGCCGCGTGGTTCTGCGGCTTGCCGGCGAAGGCGCCATTCAGATCGACCAGGTGCAGCCGACGGGCGCCGGCCTCGACCCATTTGCGGGCCATGGCGGCGGGGTCTTCGCTGAAGATGGTGGACTGGTCCATGTCGCCCTGCTTGAGGCGAACGCAGTGGCCGTCTTTGAGATCAATGGCGGGAATGAGGAGCATGGAAGTGACGCGAGTGTGCGAAAGCCGGGCTGCGGACGGTGCGGCCCGGGCGGGAATATAAGGTCAGGGATTCCAGTGGAGGAAGTTGCGATACAGCTGCAGCCCATGGTCCGCACTCTTCTCCGGGTGGAACTGGGTTGCAAAAATGTTATCGCGTGCGATGGCCGCGGTAAAGCATGCCCCGTAATCGGCCTCGCCCACGCTGTGCCGGGCATCCGCCGGACACGCGTAGAAGCTGTGCACGAAATAGAAGTAGCTCTGGTCGGGAATGCCTGCCCACACCGCGTGCGGCTGGGCCTGGCGCACCTGGTTCCAGCCCATCTGCGGCACCTTGAAACGGCTGCCGTCGGGCTGCAGGCGACCGGCCAGGTCGAACTTGACGACCTCGCCGGGAATGAGCCCCAGGCCGTCGGTCGGGCCTTCGTCGCTGCGCGACAGCAGCATCTGCATGCCCACGCACACACCGAAGAGCGGCTTGCTGGCCGCGGCTTCGAGCACCGATTCGAGCAGGCCCGAGTCGCGCAGCTCGCGCATGCAGTCGGGCATGGCGCCCTGCCCCGGCAGCACCACGCGGGTGGCCTGGCGCACCACGTCCGGGTCGGAGGTGACGAACACCTCCACGCCCACCTGGTCGGCCGCATGGCGCACGGCCTGCGACACGGAGTGCAGGTTGCCCATGCCGTAGTCGACGACCGCGACGGAATTCTTTGCTACAGATTTCATAGCTGTTCGCCGGGGAGTTTCAGAGCGAACCTTTGGTCGAGGGAATGACGCCGACGGAGCGCGGATCGAGCTCCAGCGCGCCGCGCATGGCGCGCGCGAAGGCCTTGAACACGGTCTCGCACTGGTGGTGCGCGTTCACGCCCTTCAGGTTGTCGATGTGCAGCGTGACGAAGGCGTGGTTCACGAAGCCCTGGAAGAACTCGTAGGTGAGCTGGCTGTCGAAGGTGCCGATCATGCCGCTGGTGAAGGGCACGTGCATCACGAGGCCCGGACGGCCCGAGAAGTCGATGACGACTCGGCTCAGCGCCTCGTCCAGCGGCACATAGGCATGGCCGTAGCGGCGGATGCCCTTCTTGTCGCCGATGGCCTTGGCCACGGCCTGGCCGAGCGTGATGCCCACGTCTTCCACGGTGTGGTGGCCGTCGATGTGCAGGTCGCCCTCGCAGTCGATGTCCAGGTCGATCAGCCCGTGGCGGGCGATCTGGTCGAGCATGTGATCGAAAAAGCCGATGCCCGTGGAGAGCTTGGCCTTGCCGGTGCCGTCGAGGTTGACGCTGACCGTGATCTTCGTCTCGGCGGTGTTGCGGGTGACCGTCGCGATGCGATCGGTGCTGCCCGGGGTCGTGGGGGTGGTCATAGTGAGGCTTCGAGCGCCGCCAGCATCTGCGTGTTCTCGTCGGCCGTTCCGACGGTGAGGCGCAGGCAGTTGGCGAGCAGTTCATGCATTTTAGAAACGTTCTTCACCAGCACCCCGCGGGCCTTCATGCCCTCGAAGGTACGGGTGGCATCGGGCACGCGCAGCAGGATCATGTTGGCGTCGCTGGGCCAGGTCTTCACGCCCGGCAGCCGGGCCAGCGCGGCCATGAGCTGGTCGCGCCCTTCGCGGATCTGGCGCGCCTGGGCTTCGAACACGGCCGCGTGCTCCAGCGCGAACAGCGCGGCCTCGCAGTTGAGCACGCTGATGTTGTAGGGCGGGCGCACCTTGTCGATCTCGGCGACCAGCGCGGCGGGGCCCATGAGGTAGCCCAGGCGGATGCCGGCCAGGCCGAACTTGCTCAGGGTGCGCATCAGCAGCACGTGGCGGTGGTTCGCGAGCCGGTCGATGTAGCTGCGGGCGGCAAAGGGCTGATAGGCCTCGTCGATCACCACCAGGCCGCCCTGCGCGCCCTGGGCCTGCACGATCTTCTCGATGACGGCGTCGTCCCAGAGGTTGGCGGTCGGGTTGTTCGGGTAGGCGAGGTAGACGATGGCGGGCTTCTCGCGCGCGATGGCGGCCAGCATGGCGGCCTCGTCGAGCTCGAAATCGGCCGTCAGCGGCACGCCAACGAAGCGCAGGCCCTGCAGCTGGGCGCTCATCGCGTACATGACGAAGCCGGGCACGGGCGCCAGCACGGCGGCGCCGGGCTGGTCGCAGGCGATGCCCAGCAGCGAGATGAGTTCGTCCGAGCCGTTGCCCAGCATCAGCCCGAAGCCTTCGGGCAGGCCCGCATGGGCGGCCAGCGCGCGCTGCAGGTCGGCGCCGCGGTCGCCGGGGTAGCGGTTGAGCGCCAGCGCACCCAGGCGCGCGCCCAGTTCGGCCTGCAGCGCGGGCGGCAGGCCGTAGGGGTTCTCCATCGCGTCGAGCTTGAGGAAGCCGCGCGCGTCCTGCACCGCGTAGGCGTGCATGGCGCGCACGTCGGCGCGGATGCGGTCGAGCGGCAGGCGGTTGTCGGAGGCGGAAGAATCGGAAACGGTCATCGGGTGCAGCGGTAGCTGTTGCGGAGGGCGCCGGCCATGACCAGTTGCACGGGCATGTCGGCTTCGTAGCTGTCGGCGTTGCGGCTCAGCTCGGTCTGGTAGAGCGAGCGGGCCATCGAGGGCTCGAGGCGGCGGCCCTCGATGCAGAACGGCGGCACCTGGCCGTTGCGCTGCGACGACTCGACGCCCTCGCGCAGGCCTTCGAGCACGCCGACGAGGTAGTAGCTGGCGTAGGCCTTGCCGTCCTTCTCGTTGGCTTCGAGCGTGCGCAGCTCGCGGATGCTCATGGCCTGCGCGCCGGCGCCGATCGCACCGGCCGCCAGGGCGAGCAGCAGCGCCGGCAGGCGCGGCAACAGCAGGACGGCGGCGCGTTGCATGGCCTCGCCGGCTTACTTGCGGTAGCGCGGCGGCGGCGCGTACGCGCCGTCGGCCGGGAAGGCGCTGGGCTGCGACGGCGAGGCGTCGCGGCGGGTGCGGCGCGGGGCGTTCGGCTCTTCGAGCTCGAACAGCGCGGCGCCGATCACGCCGATGTTGCGCACGTCGCCGGCCTCGGTGTTCGCGGCGTAGGCGCGGCCCGGCGTGGCGAAACGGAAGGCGGCCACTTCGCTCTGGCTCTTGCGGAAGCCTTCGATGTTCAGGGTCTGCTGCGGGCGCAGCACGTAGCCGCCATTGCGCAGGCTGCCGGGCTTGCCGTTGAGCACGTCCAGGCCGTCGACGGTGGCGATCACCTCGTAGCTGCGGTCGCTGAGGTTGCGAAAGCGCAGCGTGTAGCGCGCACCTTCGACGCCGGCGAGGCGGAACATGTCATTGCCGCTTCGACGTGCGCGCTGCAACGGCAACGGGCGGTCGTTCTCGTCGAGCACCGACCATTCGATGTCGCCCTGGGCCAGTTGCAGGTTCAGCCGGCGCTCGGGGTTGCTGCCCGCATCACGGCGCACGCTGGCGGCGTCGTTGTAGCCGATCGAGGCCACGTCGTCGGGCTGGTCGGACAGGCGCTTGGCAGCCACCGTGCGGGTCTTCGACTCGATGCCCTCGCCCCATTGCGTGCCGAGCTGCGCCGGTGCGGGTGCAGGCTTTGCAGCACTGGACGTGGCCGCCATCGCGGTCGTCTCGGCGCGGTTCTGCGGCATCTGGGTGCAGGCGGCCAGCAAGGCGGCACCGGCAACGAGGCCGGTGGCGAAACGGAAAAATCGCGAGCGATAGAGGCGTTGAATCATCTGGCGTGCTCCTCCCTGAAGCGGGGTTGTTGGAGCCTCAGATCTTACGCAGGCGCATGCGCGCGGCTTCGGCGTGCGCCTGCAGGCCCTCGCCTTCGGCCAGCGTGACGGCGATCGGGCCCAGCACCTGCGCGCCGGCCTCGCTCACCTCGATGAGGCTGGAGCGCTTCTGGAAGTCGTACACACCCAGCGGGCTCGAGAAGCGCGCCGTGCCGCTGGTTGGCAGCACGTGGTTCGGGCCGGCGCAGTAATCGCCCAGGCTCTCGCTGGTGAAGTTGCCCAGGAAGATCGCGCCGGCGTGGCGCAGCAGCGGCTCCCAGCGGTGCGGTTCGCTGCTGCTGACTTCCAAGTGTTCGGGGGCGATGCGGTTGCTGATCTCGCAGGCCTCTTCCATGCTCTTCGTGTGGATCAGCGCGCCGCGGCCGTTGAGCGAGGCGGCGATGATCTCGGCGCGCGGCATGGTCGGCAGCAGGCGGTCGATCTCGGCCTGCACGCGATCGATGTAGGCGGCGTCGGGGCACAGCAGGATGCTTTGCGCCAGTTCGTCGTGCTCGGCCTGGCTGAACAGGTCCATGGCCACCCAGTCGGGCGGCGTGGAGCCGTCGGCCAGCACCAGGATTTCGCTCGGGCCCGCGATCATGTCGATGCCCACGGTGCCGAACACGCGGCGCTTGGCGGCGGCCACGTAGGCGTTGCCGGGGCCGGTGATCTTGTCGCAGGCCGGGATGGTGGCCGTGCCGTAAGCCAGCGCGGCCACGGCCTGCGCACCGCCGACGGTGAAGCCGCGCGTCACGCCCGCCACGTAGGCAGCGGCGAGCACGAGCTGGTTCTTCTCGCCCTTCGGCGTGGGCACGACCATGATGATCTCGCCCACACCGGCGACGTGCGCGGGAATGGCGTTCATCAGCACGCTCGACGGGTACGCGGCCTTGCCGCCCGGCACGTAGATGCCGACGCGGTCCAGCGGCGTGACCTTCTGGCCGAGCAGCGTGCCGTCGGCGTCGCGGTAGCTCCAGCTTTCGCCGGAGGCCTTCTTCTGCGCCTCGTGGTAGCTGCGCACGCGGCGCGCGGCGGCTTCGAGCGCGTCGCGCTGCACAGCGGGGAGCGCCTCGAAGGCGGCCTTCAGTTCGGCCTGCGTGAGTTCGAGCTCGGGCAACGTCTTCGCGTCGAGCTTGTCGAAGCGGTTGGTGTACTCCAGCACCGCCTCGTCGCCGCGCTTTTGCACGTCGGCGAGGATGTCGGCCACCACCTTCTCGATGGCCGCGTCGTCGTCCGCGGACCAATGCAGCCGCGCCTTGAATTCAGCGTCGAAGCTGGCTGAGTTCGTGGACAGTCGGGCGGGGGCTGCTTGCAGAGTCATGGGCTTGAGGTTCAGGCGGAGGGAATGGCGGACGCGAAGGCGTCGATGATGCGGCGGATGGGTTCGCGCTTGAGCTTGAGCGCGGCCTGGTTGACGACCAGCCGGGCGCTGATGTCCATGATGCGTTCCACCTCGACGAGGTGGTTGGCCTTGAGCGTGTTGCCGGTCGAGACCAGGTCGACGATGGCGTCGGCCAGGCCCGTGAGCGGCGCCAGTTCCATGCTGCCGTAGAGCTTGATCAGGTCGACGTGCACGCCCTTGCTGGCGAAGAAGTCGCGCGACAGGCCCACGTACTTGGTGGCCACGCGCAGGCGCGAGCCCTGCTTCACGGCCGAGGCGTAGTCGTAGTCGGCGCGCACGGCCACGCTGAGGCGGCAGGCCGCGATGCGCAGGTCCAGCGGCTGGTACAGGCCCTGGTTGCCGTGCTCGAGCAGCACGTCCAGGCCGGTCACGCCGAGGTCGGCGCCGCCGTACTGCACGTAGGTGGGCACGTCGGAGGCGCGCACCAGCACCACGCGCACGTCGGGACGGGTGGTCTCGAGAATCAGCTTGCGCGATTTCTCCGGGTCTTCGGTGACCTCGATGCCGGCGGCGGCCAGCAGGGGCATCGTCTCTTCGAAGATGCGGCCTTTGGAAAGAGCCAGAGTGATCATGCGGCGGCTCCCGTCACGCGTTCAATGTCGGCACCGAGGCCGCGCAGTTTCGATTCCATGCGGTCGTAGCCCCGGTCCAGGTGGTAGATGCGGTCGACCAGCGTCTCGCCCTCGGCCACGAGGCCGGCGATGACGAGGCTGGCGGAGGCGCGCAGGTCGGTGGCCATCACGGTGGCGCCCGAGAGCTGTTGCACGCCCTCGACCATCGCGACCTTGCCCTCGACGTGGATGCGTGCGCCCAGGCGCACCATCTCGTTCACGTGCATGAAGCGGTTCTCGAAGATGGTCTCGGTGACCATCGAGGCGCCGCGCGCGATCACGTTCAGGGCCATGAACTGGGCCTGCATGTCGGTCGGGAAGCCCGGGTATTCGGTGGTGCTGAAGCTCTGCGCCTTCAGGTGGTCGTAGGCCGGGCCCTGCGAGCCGATGCGAATGCCGTCGGGTTCGGTCACGACGGTGCAGCCAGCGTCGCGCAGCTTGTCGATCACGGCGTCGAGGTGGTCGCCGCGCGCGTGGCGCAGGAAGGCCTCGCCGCCCGTGGCCGCCACGGCGCACAGGAAGGTGCCGGCCTCGATGCGGTCGGCCACCACGGCGTGCTCGCAGCCGTGCAGCTTCTCGACGCCCTGGATGCGGATGTGGCTGGTGCCGTGGCCTTCGATCTTGGCGCCCATGCGGATCAGCATCTCGGCCAGGTCGATGATCTCGGGCTCCTGCGCGGCGTTCTCGAGCAGCGTCTCGCCCTCGGCCAGCGCGGCGGCCATGAGGAAGTTCTCGGTGCCGGTGACGGTGACCATGTCGGTCAGGATGCGCGCGCCCTTCAGCCGCGTGCGGCCCTCAGGCAGGCGCGCGACCATGTAGCCGTGCTCGACCACGATTTCGGCGCCCATCGCCTGCAGGCCCTTGATGTGCTGGTCGACCGGCCGCGAGCCGATGGCGCAGCCGCCGGGCAGCGACACCTTGGCGTGGCCGAAGCGCGCCAGCAGCGGGCCCAGCGCCAGCACCGAGGCGCGCATGGTCTTCACCAGTTCGTAGGGGGCCTCGGGATTGCCGAGCTCGCCGGCGTTCAGGCGCACGGTGCCGTTGTCGTCGGCCTCGGCCGTCACGCCCATGTTGCGCACCAGCTTGAGCATGGTCGACACGTCCTGCAGGCGCGGCACGTTGTGCAGCACCACGGGCTGGTCGGTCAGCAGCGCCGCGCACAGCTCGGGCAGCGCGGCGTTCTTGGCGCCGGAAATGAGCACTTCGCCGCGAAGCTCACGCCCGCCGCGAATCAGAAGTTTGTCCATGAAGGATCCAGCGAAATCAGGAGGCCCGCAGGGGCCGGAAAGTCATTTGTCCACTGCCGCCCATTCGGCCGGCGTGTAGGTCTTCATCGAGAGCGCATGCACCTCGTCGGTGTGCATTTTCGCACCGAGGGTGGCATAGACCCGCTGGTGGCGCTGGATGGCGCGCTTGCCCTCGAATTCGGCCGAGACGATGGTCGCGTACCAATGTCGGCCGTCGCCCTCGAGCGTGATGTGCTCGCACGGCAGATGGGCAGCGATGATGGCTTGGAGTTCGTCAGCGGTCATGGGGTCTTGGAAGTCGCGGTCAGCCGCGGATTTTGTAGCCGATGCGCAGGAGGTGAACAGCGATGGCGCTCACCACCAGCCAGGCGGAACCGACGATGCCGAAGCTCAGCCAGGGCGAAGCGTCGCTCACCCCGAAGAAGCCGTAGCGGAAGCCGTCGATCATGTAGAAGAAGGGGTTCAGGTGGCTCACGCTCTGCCAGAACGGCGGCAGCGAGCCGATCGAATAGAACACGCCCGACAGGAAGGTCATGGGCATGATCAGGAAGTTCTGGAACACGGCCATCTGGTCGAACTTCTCGGCCCAGAGCCCGGCGATCAGCCCGAGCGTGCCCAGCATGGCCGAGCCCAGCAGCGCGAACACCAGGATCCACACCGGCGCCACGAAGCTCGGCACGGCGAAGAAGACGGTCACGGCGAACACGCCCACGCCCACCGCCAGCCCGCGGATCACCGAGGAGCCCACGTAGGCGAAGAACCAGCCCCAGTGCGACAGCGGCGTGAGCAGCACGAACACGAGGTTGCCCATGATCTTGCTCTGGATGATCGAGGACGAGCTGTTCGCGAACGCGTTCTGCAGCACGCTCATCATCACGAGGCCGGGAATCAGGAAAGCGGTGTAGCCCACGGTGCCGTAGACCGTCACGCGGCCTTCGAGCACATGGCCGAACACCATGAGGTACAGCAGCGCGGTGAGCACCGGCGCGCCGACGGTCTGGAAGCCGACCTTCCAGAAGCGCAGCGTTTCCTTGTACAGAAGCGCGCGCCACCCAGTCACGGCCATCATCGCGACACCTCCAGCGGCGTCTGCTCGCCCGCCATCAGGTCGATGAACACGTCTTCCAGGTCGGCCTTGCGCATTTCCACGTCTTCCACCGCGACGCCGGCTTCGCGGATCGCGGCCAGCAGTTGTTCGACTTCATGCGCGTTCTGCGCCGGCAGCTGCACGATGCGCCCGGTGATGCGCGCGTGCTGGGCGATGGCCCAGGGCAGCATGGCGTCGGTCTTGAAGCGCAGCACGTTGCTTGCGGCCGACTTCAGCAGCTCGCTGGTGCGGTCCAGGGCGATCACCTTGCCGAGCTTGAGCATCGCGATGCGACTGCACAGCGCCTCGGCCTCTTCGAGGTAATGGGTGGTGAGCAGCACGGTGCTGCCCTGCTTGTTGAGCTTGGCGACGAACTGCCAGAGCGTCTGGCGCAGCTCGACGTCGACGCCGGCCGTGGGCTCGTCGAGCACGATGACCGGTGGCTTGTGCACCAGCGCCTGCGCCACCAGCACCCGGCGCTTCATGCCGCCCGAGAGCTGGCGCATGTTGGCGGTGGCCTTGTCGGCCAGGCCCAGGCTCTGCAACAGCTCGTCGATCCAGGCTTCGTTGTTCTTGATGCCGAAGTAGCCCGACTGGATGCGCAGCGACTCGCGCACGTTGAAGAAGGGGTCGAACACCAGCTCCTGCGGCACGATGCCGAGCTGGCGCCGGGCCTCGGCGTAGTCGCGCTGCACGTCGAAGCCGTGCACGCTGATCGCCCCCGCCGTGGGCCGCGACAGGCCCGCCAGCATGCTGATGAGGGTGGTCTTGCCCGCGCCGTTGGGGCCGAGCAGGCCGAAGAACTCGCCCGGCTCGATCTGGAAGGAAACCTCGTCGACCGCACGCAGCCCCTGCTTGCCTTGGGCGCGTTGCTGACGGGAGGGAGGGTAGGTCTTGGAGACCGACTGGAATGAGATCGCGGGCATGGGAGCCCGCGATTTTACGGGCGATGGGTTTTTCGGCGCTGCTCAGGGGTGAACGCGGGGAGCCGGCCGCGCTAGGCATCGGCCCGGAGTTCACCCACAATCCCGCCGGTGCCGATTCTGCGCACCGCAACCGCCCATCGCGAGGAACGCCAATGAAGTGTTTGACCCGCAGCCCCCTCCCAACCGTTGCCGCCCTGCTCCTGGCGATGGTGCTGACTGCTTGCGGGGGCGGAGGTGGTGGTGGCGGCGGAGGTGGCGGCATCGCCCTTGTCGGCGGCGGCGCAGGCGCTGGCGCAGGGGGTGGCACCGCCCAACCTTGCACTTCATCTGCCGGTTCGGCCCAGCTGCCAGCCCGCGATGCACTCATTGCGCGCGCCAAGTGCCTGGAGCTGGACACGCCCTACGTGCCGCCACCCGGCGATGTGCTGGAGCACAACACGTCTGGCTATGCCAAGGCCATGTGCTCGGCGGTCTTCATCACCGGACTCGATCCTGCAGTCGCCGCCGAAACCATCGGGTACTTCACGGGGCCGTACGAACAGCGCAAGAAGGTGGGTGCGCCGGTGGTCGACCGCACCAAGAAGGAGGTCCGAATCACGATGCCCAACGGCGGTCCGACGCTGGTGGCCCGCCACTTCGGCTCGCAGGGTTGCATCACGCTGCCGCCCGGCAAGGACGACGTTTTCTTCACACCCGTCAATGTCAAGAGCGCGCTGGCCGCCCCCACGACCGTGCCCTGGCCCATGGGCGATGTGCTGCCGAACGACCCGCCGCCCGCCGACGTCGACATGGCCAAGGTGAACCAGGCCATCGGCGCCGCCTTCGAAACCACGGAGGCCTACACCGCGGCCTTCGTGGTCACGCACAAGGGGCGGCTCATCGGCGAGCGCTACATGAGCGGCATCAGCGCGACCACGCCGCTCGAATCATGGTCGATGGGCAAGAGCGTCGTGGCCACGATGATGGGCGTTCTGATCAAGCAGGGCGTGTACAAGCTCGACCAGCCCGCGCCGATTCCCGAATGGCAAGGTGCCGGCGACGGCCGCCAGCAGATCCGCATTGCCGACATCCTGCGCATGTCCAGTGGGCTGCGCATCAAGGCCCCGGACGATCCGGACTTCGATCCCAACGGCACCTACCCCGATCACATCTACTACTACACGGGCCGGATCAACGCCTTCAACTACGCCGCGACCCGACCGCAGCAATGGCCGCCCAACACGGTGGGCCGCTACCGCAACACCGATCCGGTGCTTGCCAACTACCTGGTCCGCCTTGGAGTCGAGAAGCGCGGCGAGGAGTACCTCTCGTTCCCGCAGCGCGCCATCTTCGACAAGATCGGCATCCGCTCCATGGTGATCGAGACCGATCCCTACGGCAACTTCCTCACGCAAGGCTACGACTTCATGTCGGCCCGCGATTGGGCCCGGCTGGCCAATCTCTACCTGCAGGACGGCGTGTGGAACGGCGAGCGCATTCTTCCCGAGGGGTTCGTCAATTTCGTGAGCACGGCCGCACCGGCCTGGGCCGCAGACCAGCGCCCCATCTACGGGGGATTCTTCTGGATCAATGGAACGGGGGCGCTGGCGGCACCGACGACGGCCTACTACATGCTCGGCGCAGGGGGCCAGTTCGTGCTCGTGATTCCGTCGCACGATCTTGTGGTCGTGCGCATCGGCCACTCCAAGGGGGAGCGATTCGCGACCTCGACCCTGAACAAGGCACTCGCGCTGCTGACCGCAGCGGTGCCACGCACGCGCTAGGGCGTCAGGGCGCAGCGGGCAGAAGGCCCGCGATGCCGTACAGCGCGGCCAGCTCGCGCAGGCGCGGCGACAGGCCCTTGACCGAGAACCCCCGGCCCAGCGCGCTCGATTCGCGCCGGCACTCGAGCAGCACCGCCAGCGCGGAGGAGTCGAACTGGGCCAGCGCCGTGGCGTCGACCACGGTGGACGACGAATCGGTCTGGCCCTTGAGCCCCTGCTGCAGCATGCGCATGCAGGCAGGAGCCTCGTCGTGGGTGAGTCGGGAGGGAAGGACCAGCATGGCGTGCGCCCGTCAGCCCTTGCCGTTGCCCTTGTTGCGCGCGGCCAGCGCGGCAATCAGGCCATCGATGCCGCTCTTGTTGATCTCCTGCGCGAACTGGGTGCGGTAGGTGTCGACCAGCCACACGCCCAGTACATTCAGGTTGTAGACCTTCCAGCCGGCGCCCTGCCCCGGGGTCTTTTCGAGGCGGTAGTCCAACTGCACCGGATCGCCGCGGCCCTTGACCTCGGTGCGCACGAGCACGTCGGTGTCGGTGGGCGCGCCGCGGAACGGGCGGATGGTGACGGTCTGGTCGCTCACCTGGTCGAGCGCGCCGGCATAGGTGCGCACGAGCAGGGTCTTGAACTCGTCCTGCAGGCGCTTTTGCTGCTCGGGCGTGGCCTGGCGCCAGGCCGGGCCGACGGCCGAGGCGGTCATGCGCTGGAAGTTGACGTTGGGCATGATCTTGCTGTCGACCAGCAGCATGATCTTGTTGATGTCACCGGCCTTGATCGACGAATCAGCCTTGATGGTCTCGAGCACGTCGGTCGACAGGCGCTTGACGAGCGCGTCGGGGGCCTCGTCGGCCGCGTACGCGGGCTGGTGCACGAAGGCGGTGGCGGCGCCGAACAGCAGCGCGCCGGTCAATGCCAGGCGGCCCAGGTCGCGTCGTTGCAGCAAGATCTTGTTGTTCATGGTGAGTCCCTCAGGTTGAATTGTCTTCCCTGCACGGTGCAGCCAATGGCCCCGTGCTGAGACAGGAACGGTTTCGACAGGCGCCAGGCCGACCGGGTTCCTGAAGCGGAGGTGAAGCCTTGCAACCGGATGCAAGCAGGACCACCCCGTCCGCCCCCTTTTGCCGTCACTTGCCGGCGTTGTCGTCGTCCGGCGGGTTGCCGTCGTAGACCTGGTTGCGGCGGCGCTGCAGGAACGCATCGCGCGTGAACGAATATTTGTCGAGCGCGGCTTCGTCGAGCAGGCGAGTGGCACCCAGGTAGCGCGAGCGGGTGTCCACGACACGCAGGCCCGCCAGCGAATTGCGCCAGGCGATGTCGTGGATATGGCCCTGCGCGTCGCCGTACATGTCGAGCGGCCGGGCGATCGTGTCGCGCAGCGTCGAGGGGCCGAGTAACGGCAGCACGACGTACGGACCGGCGCCCACGCCCCAGTAGCCCAGCGTCTGGCCGAAGTCTTCCTCGTGGCGCGGCAGGCGCGCCTCGGAGGCGACGTCGAGCAGGCCGCCCAGGCCGAAGAAGGTGTTGACGTTCAGCCGCATGAAGGTCTCGGCGCTGTTCTGCAGCTTGAGCTGGGCCACGTTGTTGGCCAGGCTCCAGATGTCACCGAGGTTGCTGAAGAAGTTGGTCACGCCCTGGCGCACCAGCGAGGGCACCACGTTCTGGTAGGCAGTGGCCACGGGCTCCAGCACGGCTTCGTCGACGGTGTCGTTGAAGCGCGTCATGCCGCGGTTGTACGGCTCGAAGGGGTCGGTCGGGCTTGCGCCGGATCCGGTGGCACATCCGGCCACGAGGGCGAAACCGACGGTGGCGGTGGCCCAACGGGCGGAGCCAGCTACACTTTTAATAGCAGTCGACGAAAAAAGTCGTGTGGTCATTTCTTGTTGGCTGTTCCCGGCGCCGTATTCCCCTCGGCTGCCTTGCTGTACAGGAACTGGCTGATCAGGTTCTCCAGCACCACGGCCGATTGGGTCGCGGTGATGGTGTCGCCGGCTTGCAGGTTCTTTTCCTCGGCGCCCGCCTCGATGCCGATGTACTGCTCGCCGAGCAGGCCACTGGTCAGGATCTTGAGCGAGCTGTCCTTGGGAAAACTGTAACGGTTTTGCAGCGCCAGCGTCACATCGGCCTGAAAGGCCTTGTCGTTGAACGCGATGGATTCCACACGACCGACCACCACACCAGCGCTCTTGACCGCGGTCTGGGGCTTGAGCCCGCCGATGTTGTCGAAACGCGCGGTGACCGTGTAGGTCTTCTGGAAGTTCAGGCTCAGCAGGTTGGCTGACTGCAGCGCCAGGAACAGCAATGCGGCGCCGCCGATCAGCACGAACAGGCCGACCCAGATGTCGTTGGTGGAACGTTGCATGGTTTGCACTCTCTAGAACGATGGAGCCAGGGGCCCTTTAGATACTGAACATCATGGCGGTGAGCAAGAAATCGAGCCCCAAGACCGCCAGCGACGCCATCACCACGGTCCGCGTGGTCGCGCGCGACACGCCCTCGGGCGTCGGCTGGGCCTCGAAGCCCTGCAGCAACGCGACGAAGGTCACGGTGAAACCGAACACGATGCTCTTGATGACGCCGTTGCCGACGTCGCGCCAGACATCGACGCCGCCCTGCATCTGGCCCCAGAACGCGCCCGGGTCGACGCCCAGCATCAGCACGCCCACGACATAGCCGCCCATGATGCCAACCGCGCTGAACACGGCCGCCAGCAGCGGCATGGTGATGACGCCAGCCCAGAAGCGCGGCGCGAGGATGCGCTGCACCGGGTCGACCGCCATCATTTCCATGGCGCTCAACTGCTCGTTGGCTTTCATGAGGCCGATCTCGGCCGTCAGCGAGGTGCCGGCCCGGCCGGTGAACAGCAGGGCCGCCACCACGGGACCGAGTTCGCGCACGAGGCTCAGCGCCACCAGTAGGCCGAGCGCTTCGGACGAGCCGTAGCGCTGCAGCGCGTAGTACATCTGCAGTCCGAGCACGAAGCCCACGAACAGGCCCGACACGCCGATGATGGCGAGCGAGTAGTTGCCCAGGAAATGGATCTGGTCGCGCACCAGCCCGAAGCGGCGCATGATCTGCGCGCCCGGGCCGAGCAGGCGCAGGAACAGCTTGGCCGCATGGCCCATGTCGGCCAGTTGGCTGCGCACGGCAAAGCCGACGTCGGCGGGCTTCCACCAGGTCATGAACGCCCTCCTTCGCCGTTGCCGAAGTCGTCTTCGATGCTGACACCGGGGTAATGGAAGCGCACCGGCCCGTCAGGCAGTGCATTGACGAACTGGTGCACCAGCGGATCGGCGCTCTCGCGCACCTCATCGGGCCGTCCCTGCGCGGCGATGCCGCCGTTGGCCAGGATGATCACGTGATCGGCGATGCGGAAGGTTTCCTCGAGGTCGTGCGACACGATGATGCTGGTGAGGCCGAGCGCATCGTTGAGCTGGCGGATCAGCCGCGCGGCCGTGCCCAGCGAGATCGGATCGAGCCCCGCGAAGGGTTCGTCGTACATCACGAGGTCGGGGTCGAGCGCGATCGCACGGGCCAGCGCCACGCGCCGCGCCATGCCGCCCGACACCTCGCTGGGCATCAGGTCGCGCGCGCCGCGCAGGCCGACGGCGTCGAGCTTCATGAGCACGATGTCGCGCACCAGCGCTTCCGACAGCTGCGTGTGCTCGCGCAACGGAAAGGCCACGTTGTCGAACACGCTGATGTCGGTGAACAGCGCACCGAACTGGAACAGCATGCCCATGCGGCGCCGCGCCGCATACAGCGTCGCGACATCGAAGTGGCCGACATCCTTCCCGTCGAACAGCACCTCGCCGCGTTGGGCGCGCTGCTGGCCGCCGATGAGGCGCAGCACGGTGGTCTTGCCGCCCCCCGATGCCCCCATCAACGCCGTCACCTTGCCTCGCGGCACGGAAAACGACACGCCGTCGAGGATCGCGCGCGCGCCGTAGCCGAACGTGACATCGCGGAATTCGACGAAGGAGGAAGACGTGGGTGTGGCTGGGTCCATCTCAATAAAAAAGCCGGGCGCCTTCTCAGGCATCCCGGCATGCGGTTTCCGCGGATGATAACGGGGCCGCGAACGGCGCCGCTTCAAATGAAACAAAAATCAGCGCGGTAAGTCGCTGAATCCCATCAAAAATTCGTCGACCGAACGCGCCGCTTGACGGCCCTCGCGAATTGCCCACACCACCAGCGATTGGCCGCGGCGAATGTCACCTGCGGCGAACACCTTGGGCACATTGGTGGCATAGCCGCCGATGAAGTCGACCGTGGCACGCGCGTTGCCGCGGGCGTCCTTCTCGACACCGAAGGCGTCGAGAACGGTGGCCACGGGGCTGATGAAGCCCATCGCCAGCAGCACCAGGTCGGCCTTGAGGATCTGCTCGCTGCCGGGCACTTCCTGCATCTTGCCGTCCTTCCATTCGACGCGCACGGTCTTCAGGCCGGTGACCTTGCCCTTCTCGCCGATGAATTCCTTGGTCGAGATGGCGAACTCGCGCTCGCAGCCTTCTTCGTGGCTGGAGCTGGTGCGCAGCTTGATCGGCCAGTAGGGCCAGGTCAGCGGGCGGTTCTCTTCTTCCGGCGGTTGCGGCATCAGTTCGAACTGCGTGACGCTCACGGCGCCGTGGCGGTTGCTGGTGCCCACGCAGTCGGAGCCGGTGTCGCCGCCGCCGATGACGATGACGTGCTTGCCTTCGGCGCGCAGCTGGCCCTTGACCTTGTCGCCTGCGTTGACGCGGTTCTGCTGCGGCAGGAACTCCATCGCGAAGTGGATGCCGTCGAGATCGCGGCCGGGCACCGGCAGGTCACGCGATTGCTCGGCGCCGCCGGTGAGCACCACGGCGTCGAAGTCTTTCTGCAGCTGCTCGGGCGTGACGGTTTCCTTGGCCAGATTGGTCACCTTGGAGCCCTTGCCCAGCGGGTCTTTCGCAGCACCGACCATCACGCCGGTGCGGAAGGTCACGCCTTCGGCCTTCATCTGCTCGACGCGGCGGTCGATGTGCGACTTCTCCATCTTGAAGTCGGGAATGCCGTAGCGCAGCAGGCCGCCGACACGGTCGTTCTTCTCGAACAGCGTGACGTCGTGGCCGGCGCGCGCCAGTTGCTGCGCGGCGGCCATGCCGGCCGGGCCGGAGCCCACCACGGCGACCTTCTTGCCGGTCTTGTGCTTGGCGACGCGCGGCGCCACCCAGCCTTCGTCCCAGGCGCGGTCGATGATCGCGTGTTCCAGCGACTTGATGCCGACCGCGTCGTCGTTCACGTTGAGCACGCAGGCAGCCTCGCAGGGCGCGGGGCAGATGCGGCCGGTGAACTCGGGGAAGTTGTTGGTCGAGTCGAGCACCGCGAAGGCGTTCTGCCAGTCGTCGCGGTACACGAGGTCGTTGAAGTCCGGAATGATGTTGTTGACCGGGCAGCCGCTGTTGCAGAACGGCGTGCCGCAGTCCATGCAACGTGCGCCCTGCACCTTGGCCTGGTCGGTGTTCAGGCCGACGACGAATTCCTTGTAGTGCTTGACGCGCTCTTCGACAGGCTTGTAGCCCTCTTCGATGCGCTCATGCTCCATGAAGCCGGTGATTTTTCCCATCGTGCTTTCCTCTGTTCTTCGTATCTATGGCGCGCTCAGACGGCGGCCGTGGCGGGCGCGGCCAGTGCGTGCGGCTCGAGGCCCACGTGGGCGTTGTTGCCGCTGCTGGCCAGCTCGACCTGGCGGTCGTGCAGCTCGGCCAGGGCGCGCTTGTACTCGTTCGGGAACACCTTGACGAACTTGGTGCGCGACTCGGCCCAGTTGTCGAGCAGCTCGCGCGCGCGCTTGCTGCCGGTCCAGCGGTGATGCTCTTCGAGCAGCTTCTTGAGCTGCGCTTCGTCGGTCTCGCCGCCGTGCCAGATCTTGCGATGCACGCTGGCGGTCTGCTCGGCCGAGGTGAGCACCTTGTCGAGCGACACCATCGAGAGGTTGCAGCGCGAGGCGAACTGGCCATCTTCGTCGTAGACGAAGGCGACGCCGCCGCTCATGCCGGCCGCGAAGTTGCGACCCGTCTTCCCGAGCACGGCCACCGTGCCGCCGGTCATGTACTCGCAACCGTGGTCGCCCGTGCCTTCGATGACCGCCGTGGCGCCCGACAGGCGCACCGCGAAGCGCTCGCCAGCCACGCCGCACAGGTAGGCCTCGCCGGTGGTCGCGCCGTACAGCGCGGTGTTGCCGACGATGGTGTTGCGCGCGGCTTCACCGCGAAAGTCTAGGCTGGGGCGCACCACCACGCGACCGCCCGAGAGGCCCTTGCCGGTGTAGTCGTTGGCGTCGCCGATCAGGTACAGCGTGATGCCGCGTGCCAGGAAGGCGCCGAACGACTGGCCGCCCGTGCCTTCGAGCTGGATGCGGATCGAGTCGTCGGGCAGGCCTTGCGGGTGCACCTTGGTCAGCGCGCCCGAAAGCATGGCGCCCACCGAGCGGTTGACGTTGCGCGCCACCTCGATGAACTGCACCTTCTCGCCCTTGTCGATGGCGGGACGCGACTTCTCGATGAGCTTCACGTCCAGCGCGCGCTCGAGGCCGTGGTCCTGGTTCTCGACATGGAAACGCGGCACGTCGGCCGGCACGATCGGCAGCGCGAACAGGCGGCTGAAATCGAGGCCCGAGGCCTTCCAGTGCTCGATGCCCTTGCGCATGTCGAGCAGGTCGGCGCGGCCGATCAGGTCGTCGAACTTGCGGATGCCCAACTGGGCCATGATCTGGCGCACTTCTTCTGCAACGAAGAAGAAGTAGTTGACGACGTGCTCAGGCTTGCCCGAGAACTTCTTGCGCAGCACCGGGTCTTGCGTGGCCACGCCCACCGGGCAGGTGTTCAGGTGGCACTTGCGCATCATGATGCAGCCCTCGACCACCAGCGGCGCGGTGGCGAAGCCGAATTCGTCGGCGCCCAGCAACGCGCCGATGGCGACGTCGCGGCCGGTCTTCATCTGGCCGTCGGCCTGCACGCGGATGCGGCTGCGCAGGCGGTTGAGCACCAGCGTCTGCTGCGTTTCGGCCAGGCCGATTTCCCACGGACTGCCCGCATGCTTGATCGACGACCAAGGCGAAGCGCCCGTGCCGCCGTCATGGCCGGCGATCACGACGTGGTCGCTCTTGCACTTGGCCACGCCTGCAGCGATGGTGCCGACGCCGATTTCGCTCACCAGCTTCACGCTGATGCTGGCGTGCGGCGCGGTGTTCTTCAGGTCGTGAATGAGCTGGGCCAGGTCTTCGATCGAGTAGATGTCGTGGTGCGGCGGCGGCGAGATGAGGCCCACGCCCGGCACGGCATAGCGCTGCTTGCCGATGTACTCGGTGACCTTGCCGCCGGGCAGCTGACCGCCCTCGCCCGGCTTGGCACCTTGCGCCATCTTGATCTGGATCTGGTCGGCCGAGTGCAGGTACTCGGCGGTGACGCCGAAGCGGCCCGAAGCCACCTGCTTGATGCGCGAACGCAGCGAGTCGCCGTCGTTCAGCGGCAGGTCGACCTCGACGTTGGCCGCGCCGATCACGCTCTTGAGCGTGTCGCCCTGCTTGATCGGGATGCCCTTCAGTTCGTTGCGGTAGCGCGCCGGGTCTTCACCGCCTTCGCCCGTGTTGCTCTTGCCGCCGATGCGGTTCATGGCAATGGCGAGCGTGGCGTGCGCCTCGGTGCTGATCGAGCCCAGCGACATCGCGCCGGTGGCGAAGCGCTTGACGATTTCGGCAGCCGCTTCGACCTCGTCCACCGGAATGGCCTTGGCCGGATCGATCTTGAACTCGAACAGGCCGCGCAGCGTGAGATGGCGGCGGTTCTGGTCGTTGATGAGCTGCGCGTATTCCTTGTACGTGTTCCAGTTGTTGGAGCGCGTGCTGTGCTGCAGCTTGGCGATGGCGTCGGGCGTCCACATGTGCTCTTCGCCGCGGGTGCGCCAGGCGTATTCGCCGCCGGCGTCCAGCATGTGGGCGAGCACGGGGTCGTCGCCGAAGGCGGCCTTGTGCATGCGGATGGCTTCTTCGGCGATCTCGAAGACGCCGATGCCTTCCACGCGGCTGGCGGTGCCGGTGAAGTACTTGTTCACCGTCTCGGTGTTCAGGCCGATGGCTTCGAACAGCTGGGCGCCGCAGTAGCTCATGTAGGTGCTGACACCCATCTTCGACATGATCTTCGACAGGCCCTTGCCGATGGCCTTGACGTAGTTGTAGACCGCCTTGTCGGCGCTCAGGTCGCCCGGCAGGTCGGCGTGCATGGCCGCCAGCGTTTCCATCGCGAGGTACGGGTGCACGGCTTCGGCACCGTAGCCGGCGAGCACGCCGAAGTGATGCACTTCGCGCGCCGAACCGGTCTCGACCACGAGGCCGGCGGTGGTGCGCAAACCTTCGCGCACGAGGTACTGGTGCACGGCCGAGAGGGCCAGCACCGCGGGGATCGCGACTTGCGTCGGGCCCACGCCGCGGTCACTCACGATCAGGATGTTGTGGCCGCCCTTGATGGCATCGACCGCTTCGGCGCACAGCGAGGCCAGCTTGGCTTCGACGCCTTCATCACCCCAGCCCAGTGGGTAAGTGATGTCCAGCACGTAGCTCTTGAACTTGCCTTGCGTGTAGCGGCCGATGTCGCGCAGCTTCGCCATGTCGGCGAAGTCGAGAATGGGCTGGCTCACTTCGAGCCGCATTGGCGGGTTGACCTGGTTGATGTCCAGCAGGTTCGGCTTGGGGCCGATGAAGGACACGAGCGACATCACGATCGCTTCGCGGATCGGGTCGATCGGCGGGTTGGTCACCTGCGCGAACAGCTGCTTGAAGTAGTTGTACAGCGGCTTGTTCTTGCTGGAGAGCACGGCCAGCGGGCTGTCGTTGCCCATGGAGCCGATGCCTTCTTCGCCGGCCTGCGCCATCGGGCTCATCAGGAACTTGATGTCTTCCTGGGTGTAGCCGAAGGCCTGCTGGCGGTCGAGCAGCGCGACCTGGCTCACGGGAATCGCGGCCGGCTCGGCCTTGACGCTGTCGAGCTTGATGCGCAGATTCTCGATCCACTGCTTGTAGGGCTTGCTGTTGGCGAGGGTGGCCTTGACCTCCTCGTCGTCGATCATGCGGCCCTGCTCCAGGTCGATGAGGAACATCTTGCCGGGCTGCAGGCGCCACTTGCGCACGATCTTCTGCTCGGGCACGGGCAGCACGCCCGACTCGGAGGCCATGATGACCAGGTCGTCGTCGGTCACGCAGTAGCGCGAGGGGCGCAGGCCGTTGCGGTCGAGTGTGGCGCCGATCTGGCGACCGTCGGTGAACACGATGGAGGCCGGGCCGTCCCACGGCTCGAGCATGGCGGCGTGGTACTCATAGAACGCGCGACGGCGCGTGTCCATGGTGGCGTGCTGTTCCCAGGGCTCGGGAATCATCATCATCACGGCCTGGCTGATGGGGTAGCCGGCCATCGTCAAGAGCTCGAGGCAGTTGTCGAAGGTGGCGGTGTCGGACTGGCCGGCGAAGCTGATCGGGTAGAGCTTCTGCAGGTCGGCGCCGAGCACGGGCGACGACATGACGCCTTCGCGCGCCTTCATCCAGTTGTAGTTGCCCTTGACCGTGTTGATTTCGCCGTTGTGCGCGACGTAGCGGTACGGGTGGGCCAGCGGCCACTCGGGGAAGGTGTTGGTCGAGAAGCGCTGGTGCACGAGGCCGAGGGCCGAGACGCAACGCTTGTCCTGCAGGTCGAGGTAGTAGGTACCGACCTGGTCGGCCAGCAGCAGGCCCTTGTAGACCACGGTGCGGCTGGACATGCTCGGAACGTAGTATTCCTTGCTGTGCTTGAGCTTCAGGCGCTGGATGTTGGCGCTGGCAGTCTTGCGGATCACGTACAGCTTGCGCTCCAGCGCGTCCTGCACGATCACGTCGTTGCCGCGGCCGATGAAGATCTGACGCAGCAGCGGTTCTTTTTCGCGCACGGTGGGCGACATGGGCATGTCGCGGTTGACCGGCACGTCGCGCCAACCCAGCAGCACCTGACCTTCGGCCTTGATGGCGCGTTCCATCTCTTGTTCGCAGGCTTCGCGCGAGGCGTGTTCCTTGGGCAGGAAGATCATGCCGACGCCGTATTCGCCAGGCGGGGGCAGCGTGACGCCCTGCTTGGCCATTTCTTCGCGGTACAGCAGGTCGGGCAGCTGGATCAGGATGCCCGCGCCGTCGCCCATCAGCTTGTCGGCGCCGACGGCGCCGCGGTGGTCGAGGTTCTCGAGGATCTTCAGGCCCTGCAGCACGATGGCGTGGCTCTTCTCGCCCTTGATGTGGGCGACGAAGCCGACGCCGCAGGCGTCGTGCTCATCGGCACCGGAATACAGACCGTGTTCTTGGAGGTGTTGAATCTCGGCAGCCGTCGTCATGGCGCGCTCCTTCAGTTTTCGCAGGGAAAGGGAGCATATTGCGATGCACAAAGAATGCCAAACACTTTAATGGGGGTCAGATTCCTATTAAATCTTGAGTTTTCTTGTCAGAATTAAATTGGGGACATATTAAAAACAGCAGCACGACGCCCAACAAGGGTGCGGCTTTCGGCCGCTTTCAGTCCGGATCTTTGGCCGGCGCAGGCGGTCGGCCGGCCTTGGCCTTGATCACGCGGCGCTCGGTGGACTTCTGCAACGCGTCCAGAAAACCGTCGTCGCCGGCCGCCCAGCCGCGCAGGGTGGCCTCGGTCAGGGCCTGCTGATCGGCCGCGCGAACCCCGCCACGCACCAGTTCGGCATACGCCGCCTCCCGCGCGAAGGGCGTGTTGCCGAGCTCCCAGTACAGCGGATGCGGCGTCAGCAGGCGGTCTTGCCGCAGGCCGGCGTAGTGGCCGTGGCTGGACCACGGGAAGTCGCGCGCCTCGGCGACCATGCCGGCGCGCACCGGGTTCAGGTCGATGTAGGCCATGCAGGTCAGCAGGTAGCGCTCGGTCTGGATCAGGGTCGATCTGTAGCGCCCTTCCCACAAGGTGCCGCTACGGCCATGGCGGTCGTTGAAGTAGCGCACGTAGCTGCGCCCGACCGACTGCATGAACTGCGGCAGGCCCGTGGCACTGTCGGGCGTGGCCAGCAGGTGGAAATGGTTGTCCATCAGCACGTAGGCATGCAGCGCGATGCCGAAGCGCACGGCGTTCTCGGCCAGCAGGCCGAGCAGCTTCTCGTGGTCGGCACGGTCGACGAAGATCGGCTGGCGGTTGTTGCCGCGCTGGATCACGTGGTGCGGCATGCCGGCCAGCGTGAGACGGGGAAGACGGGCCATGGGGACGATGGACGACGCCGTCCGGGCACTCAGTCGGCGAGGCGGAAGCGCGTGTCGCCCAGCGTGTCGAGCCCGAACTGCGCCAGCAGCTCGCGCAGCCGCGTCGCCGCACTCGCCTTGCGCTGGCCGGTGTAGCGCGCCAGGATCAGCTCGTTCTTCATGCTGTGCTCCCAGCCGACCAGCTCGGTGACCGTCACGCTGTAGCCGTTGGCTTCCAGGTACAGGCAGCGCAGCACGTTCGTGAGCTGGCTGCCGATCTCGCGCGTGTGCAGCGGATGGCGCCACAGCTCGGCCAGCGGCGTGCGCGACAGGGCCAGCGCCTTCGTCTCGCGCAGGCAGGCCGCCACTTCGGCCTGACAGCAGGGCACAAGCACCATGCAGCGCGCCTTCTTGGCCAGGCCGAAGGCGATGGCGTCGTCGGTGGCGGTGTCGCAGGCGTGCAGCGCGGTGACCACGTCGATCTGCGCCGGCAGTTCGCTCGCCTGCGCCGACTCGGCCACGGTGAGGTTCAGGAAGGACATGCGCCCGAAGCCCAGCTGCTGCGCCAGCGCACGAGAGCGCTCGACCAACTCGCTGCGCGTCTCGATGCCGTAGACATGTCCGCCCTGCCGCGCGCGGAAGAACAGGTCGTAGATGATGAAGCCGAGGTACGACTTGCCCGCCCCGTGGTCGGCCAGCGTGGCCTCGGCGCCCTCGCCCGGCAGCTCGCGCAACAACTGCTCGATGAACTGGAACAGGTGGTAGACCTGCTTGAGCTTGCGCCGCGAGTCCTGGTTGAGCCGGCCTTCGCGCGTGAGGATGTGCAGCTCCTTGAGCAGCTCAACGGACTGGCCCGGCCGCAGGACTTCGGCCAGCTCGGCCTCGGCCTTCGCAGCCTTGTTGGTGGGGTGGGCTTTCGCGGGACGGGGCATGGTGTTCTTGTTGTTCATGGCGTGGCGCTTCCCGGGCCGACATCGAGCGCGGTCCAGCCGTCGGGGCCCAAGGCTTCGAGCGTCTCGATGTTGCGCTCGAAGATCGCCTCGGCCTCGGGAAAAGCCTCGACCGCGCGGTCCACGCTGTCTTCGCGCAGCAGGTGCAGCGTGGGGTACGGCGCGCGGTTGGTGGCGTTGGTGATGTCGTCGGCCTCGGTGCCGGCGAACTGGAAATGCGGATGGAAGCTGGCGAGCTGAAGCACGCCGTCGAAGCCCGCGCGGGCGAGCTTGCGCTCGGCGCGCTCGGTGAAATCGTTGAAGTCGAGAAAGTCCGCCAGCGCGTGGGGGACGATCAGCAAGGTGGTGTCGCGCACCTCGGCATCGAGCGCCACGAGCGCGCGGGCTTCGGCCAGCAGCGCGTCGATGAGACGGCCTTCGTGGGTGTCGAGGTAGGTGAGGTAGTGGATCTGGCCCTTCACATGCACCGCCTTGGCGAAGGGGCACAGGTTGAGGCCGATCACGGCGCGTTCGAGCCAGCGCCGGGTGTCGGCTTCGGCTTGCGCGGCGTCGATGACCGTCGGGTCGCTCATGCCGTGGCCTCCGTCAGTCGGCGGATGCGCCCGAGGCGCGCAGCGACCGCCATGCCGGCGAGCGAGCAGGCCAGCGTCGCCGTCCAGGTCCAGTGCCAGCCACCGACGCGGTGCGCCAGCCAGGCCACCGCCGGCGGCGCCAGGAACTGGCCGAGCGACGACGCCTGCTGCATCAGGCCGACGGTGGTCGAGACGGTGCTCGGCCCCGGCGCCAGCCGCACGCCCAACAGGAACAGCGTGGCTGGCACCATGCCGCCGCCGAGCGAAAAGGCACAGATCGCGGCATAGCGCAGCGCGGGCGACAGGCCCAGCGCGTCGGCGCCCTGCCCCACCTGCGCGAAGGCGGCGACACCGCCCAGCGCCATGGTCAGGAAACCCCATTGCAACAGCCGCTCGGGCGCCACGCCGCGCTGCAGCCAGCGGCCACCCATGAGGTTGCCGACGATGTTCATCGCCGCGGCCAGCGCAGTCAGCACCGCGCTCCAGGCGGCCGGCACCTTCGCGTCGGCGTAGATGGCAGGAAGAAAACCGATCACAGCCATCCACTGCGACGAGTACACGGCGAATGTCAGCGCGACCAGCCACGGCGCACGCGCGCCGACCGTCTCGCGCAGCCGCGACGCCCAACCGGACGACGCGGGCTGCAGGCTCGCGCCGGCCGTGCGGGGCCGGTCGCGCGGCACCGCCAGCCACACCCAGAGTGCCGCCCCCGCCGACACCAGCGACAGCGTCCACCACCAGTCGGCCCATCCGCCCCAACCGATCAGGGCCGGACCGATGAGCAGCGCCAGCGCCACGCCGAGCGGCATGTAGGCGCCCCACAGGCCCAGCGCAGCCTTGTCGGCGCCCGCCGGTGTGAGTGCGCGGATGAGACCCGGGCCGGGCATCACCGCCATCAGGAAGCCGATGCCTTCGGCCGCGCGCAGCACGAACAGCCACAGCACCGCATGCGACCCGCCCAGCAGGCCGGCACCGACGGCGCCTCCGAGCAGGCTGGCCGCTGTCAGCACCGCCAGCCCGACCAGCATGCTGCGACGCAGCCCGATGGAGTCTGCGGCGAGCCCGGCCAGCAAGCCGAGCGTCATGCTCGCGACCTGGACCAGCGAGAGCAGGAAGCCCGCTTCGACCAGGTCGATGCCCAGCGACGCCTGCAGCGCCGGCACGGCGGGCGGCAGCTTGCCCAGGTGCAGCGCGGCGCTGACGCCGCCCAGCACGACGGCGAAAGCCGCGGCCGGCACGCGGGTCGACGCACTGCTCGAGCGCACGGCCGCCGTCATGCGATGCCCCGGCGGCCGGTCAGCCGCTCGTGCTCGCGCATGGCGAAGCGGTCGGTCATGCCGGCGATGTAGTCGGCCACAGCGCGGTGCCGGTCGCGGCGCTCGGCGTACGAGGCGGGCATCTCGGTGCCGCGCGCCAGGTAGGCGTCGAACAGCCCGCGCACGACCTCGCTCGCCTGGTCGGTGGTCTGCGTGACCTGCGGGTGGCGGTAGAGGTTGCGGAACAGGAACTGCTTGAGCGCCTCCGACTGCGCCTGCATGACGCCGCTGAAGGCCACCAGCGGTGGCGCCTGGCGCACGGCGTCGGCATCGGCGGGCGCCAGCGCCTCGATGGCCGCGCGCGTCGTGTCGATCACGTCGTAGACCTGCGCGCTGAGCATGCGGCGGATGGTTTCATAGAGCACGCGCCGGCCCTGGCCCTGCAGGTGCGGATGCTCGACCAGCGCTTCGCGGCGGTAGCGTTCGAACAGCTCCACATCGGCCAGCTGCTCGACGCTGATCAGGCCCGAGCGCACGCCGTCGTCGATGTCGTGCGCGTTGTAGGCGATGGCGTCGGCCAGGTTGCACAACTGCGCCTCCAGCCCCGGCTGCGTGCGGTCGAGAAAGCGGCGCGCCACGCCCTGCGGCTCGGCGGCTTCAATGCGTTCGGCGTTAGCGCGCGAGCAATGCTTGAGGATGCCTTCGCGGGTCTCGAAGCTGAGGTTCAGGCCGTCGTACTGCGGGTAGCGGTGCTCCAGCGCATCGACCACGCGCAGGCTCTGCAGGTTGTGCTCGAAGCCGCCGTGTTCGGCCATGCAGGCATTGAGCGCGTCCTGGCCGGCGTGGCCGAAGGGCGTGTGGCCCAGGTCGTGGGCCAGCGCGATCGCCTCGACCAGGTCTTCGTTGAGCCGCAGCGCGCGCGCAATGGAACGACCCAGCTGCGCGACTTCGAGCGAATGCGTGAGCCGCGTGCGGAACAGGTCGCCCTCGTGGTTCAGGAACACCTGGGTCTTGTAGACCAGCCGGCGGAAGGCGGTGGAATGCACGATGCGGTCGCGGTCGCGCTGGAAGGCGTCGCGCGTGGGCGCGGGCGGCTCCGCGTGGCGCCGTCCGCGCGAACGCGCGGGGTGGCAGGCGTACGCCGCAAGGCTCACGGCCGGATCTCCGCGTGTCCCGCTGCGCTCATGCCACGCAGCACTGCGCGAGCACGTCGCGCACCATCGCGTCGGGCGCGCTGCGCACGACGGCGGAGCCGGGCCGGTCAATCACCACGAAGCGGATTTCACCGGCTTCCGATTTCTTGTCGACGCGCATCAGCTCCAGGTAGCGCTCGGCACCCAGCGCCGGTCCCACGGTGGGCAGGCCGGCGCGCTCGATCAGGCGGGTCAGCCGCGCGACGAAGGCCGCGTCGACGCCACCGAGGCGCTGCGACAGCTGCGCCGCCATGACCATGCCGCAGCCGACGGCCTCGCCGTGCAGCCACTCGCCGTAGCCCAGCCCCGACTCGATGGCATGGCCGAAGGTGTGGCCGAAGTTGAGGATGGCGCGCAGGCCGGTCTCGCGCTCGTCCTGACCGACCACCAGCGCCTTGATCTCGCAGCTGCGCTTCACGGCATGGGCCAGCGCGGCCGGGTCGCGCGCCACCAGCGCTTCGATGTTCGCTTCGATCCAGTCAAAGAAGGCCATGTCGTAGATCGGGCCGTACTTGATGACTTCGGCCAGGCCGGCGCTGAGCTCGCGCGGGGGCAGCGTCTGCAGCGTGTCCAGGTCGCACAGCACGAGCTGCGGCTGGTAGAAGGCGCCGATCATGTTCTTGCCCAGCGGGTGGTTGATGGCCGTCTTGCCCCCCACCGAGGAATCGACCTGCGCCAGCAGCGTGGTCGGTACCTGCACGAAAGGCACGCCGCGCATGTAGCTGGCGGCCGCGAAGCCGGTCATGTCGCCCACCACCCCGCCGCCGAGCGCGAACAGCACCGTCTTGCGGTCGCTGCCGTGGCCCAGCAGGGCGTCGAAGATGAGGTTGAGGGTTTCGAGGTTCTTGTACGCCTCGCCGTCGGGCAGTTCAAGTAGATGGACCGTGCGGAAGCGGCCGGCCAGCACGGTTTGCAGGGCCCGAGCGTAGAGCGGCGCCACGGTGGTGTTGCTGACGATCAGCGCGCTGGCGGCAGCGGGAACGACGCCGAAGCTAGCGGGGTCTTCCAGCAGGCCGCCGCCGATCAGGATCGGGTAGCTGCGCTCGCCGAGCTGGATCTCGACGCGTTCGGGCTTTGGCGGGGCGGAAAGTGCGGGCGAAACAGACAGGGACATGGCCGCGAGTTTAGGCGCTCGGGCCTGCCGGGGTCAGTCCGAGGGCTCTTCCGGATGGGCGCCGGGTTCGACCACCCCGGCCAGCTCGAGCTGCATCACGATGAGGTTGACCAGCACCGCGATCGACGGCCGGCCGGTGTCGACCACGTCATGGGCCGTTTCCCGGTAGAACGGGTCGCGTGCATCGTGCAACTCGCGCAGCCTGCCGAGCGGGTCGGCCACCTGCAGGAGCGGGCGCTTGACGTCGTGGCGCAGGCGCCGGAACAGGTCTTCGGGCGAGGAACGCAGGTAGATGACGTGGAAATGGTCGCGCAGCTCCTGGCGGTTGGCCTCGCGCAGCACGGCGCCGCCGCCGGTCGCCAGCACGCCGTGGGGGTGGGCGGCCAGGTCGGCGATGACCGCCTGCTCGATGTCGCGAAAGGCGGCTTCGCCCTCGCGGTCGAAGAAGTCACGGATCGTGCAGCCGATGCGCTGCTCGATCACGTGATCGGTGTCGATGAAGGGAGTGTTCAGCCGAGCACCCAGGCGCCGGCCCACTGCGGACTTTCCGGCGCCGGGCAACCCGACAAGTGCGACCGCCACGCGGTGGCTGCTACGCCCGCGCGTCAGCGCGCGGCGTTGCGGTCGGTAATCATCTTCGGGGTGATAAAGACGAGCATTTCGGTCTTGTTGGCAACGCGTTCGCGCTTGCGGAACAATGCCCCCATGTAGGGGATTTCACCCAGCACCGGCACGCGCGATTCGTCATTGGTTTCGGTGAGCTCGAAGATACCACCGATGACGACCGTGCCGCCGTTCTCGACCAGCACCTCGGTCTGCACGTGCTTGGTGTTGATGGCCGGGCCCGCCGAGGTGTTGACGCCGCGGGCGTCCTTGCTGACGTCGAGCGTGAGGATGATGTTGCCCTCGGGCGTGATCTGCGGCGTGACTTCGAGCTTGAGCACCGCCTTGCGAAACGAGATCGAGGTCGCGCCGCTGGAAGTGGCCTGCTGGTAGGGAATTTCCTCGCCCTGCTCGATCAGCGCCTTGGTCTGGTCGGCCGTGATGACGCGGGGGCTGGAGACCAGCTTGCCCTTGCCATCGGCTTCGAGGGCCGAGATTTCGAGGTTCAGCATGCGCGACAAGCTCGAGTTGAACAGCGAGATCGCGAAGGTGCCTGCGGCGTTGCCGGTGCCGCCAGCGTCGCCGGCGGGCAGGTTGATGAAGTTGGAGTTGGTCCAGGTGGCTGCTGCGCCGCCGACGCCGCCGGCGTTGGTGGTGGCAGGCATGACGCCAAAGGTGCCGTAGGCCGGATTGCCATTGGCCGACGCGACGCGTTCGCGGGAGATACCGCCACCCATCCGCACGCCGAGCGACTTGCCGAAGGTGTCCGAGGCTTCCACGATGCGCGCTTCGATCAGCACCTGGCGGACGGGAATGTCCAGCTTCTGGATCAGGTCGGTGACCTGCGCCAGGCGCGAAGGAATGTCGGAAACGAACAGCTGATTCGTCCGCGATTCGGCGATCACGCTGCCGCGGGGGCTCAGGATACGCGTGGCAGTACCGCTGCCACCACCGCCGCCGCCACCAGCAGAGGCGCCCGTTCCCGTCAGGCCCTGCGCAATGGCAATGGCCTTCGTGTAGTTCAGCTGGAACGACTGCGTACGCAGCGGCTCCAGGTTCTCGATCGCCGCCTTGGCTTCGAATTCGAGCTTTTCCTTGGCGTTGATCTCGTCCTTGGGCGCGATCCACAGCACGCTGCCGTTCTTGCGCATGCCCAGGTTCTTCGCCTGCATGATGATGTCGAGCGCCTGGTCCCAGGGCACGTCCTTCAGCCGCAACGTCAGTGCGCCGCTGACCGAATCGGAGGTCACGATGTTGAAATTCGTGAAGTCGGCGATCACCTGCAGCAGCGAGCGGATCTCGATGTTCTGGAAGTTGAGCGACAGCTTCTCGCCGTTGTAACCGACACCCTGCGTGAGCTTGCTCGGATCGACCTTGCGCGCACGGACTTCCACCACGAACTGGTTTTCGCTCTGGTAGGCGCTGTGCTCCCAGTCGCCCTTGGCATCGATCGTCATGCGCACGCGGTCGCCCGACTGCTGCGAAGTGATCAGCTGCACCGGCGTGCCGAAGTCGGCCACGTCGAGGCGGCGGCGCAGGCCTTCGGGCAGCGTCGACTTGGTGAACTCCACCACCAAGCTCTTGCCTTGCTGCTTCACGTCGACGCCGACCTGGTTGTTCGGCAGGTCGACCAGCACGCGACCGGTGTTATCAGCGCCCAGGCGGAAATCGACATCGCGCAGCGGCAGCGTGTCGCGATTGCGGTTCTCGGCGAAAGTGGTCGCCGCGGAAGCGGCGAGCGCCGTGCCAGCCACCGGCTCGAGCACCACCAGCAGCGACTTGCCCTGGATCTCGGCCTTGTACGCCGTGGCCTGCTTCAGGTTCAGCACGACGCGGCTGCGGTCACCGGCCTGCACCACGTTGACCGAGCGCAGGTTGCCCTGGTTCACCTCGATGGCCGAACGCCCGATGGCGTTCGTCACACCCGGGAAGTCCAGCGCGATGCGCGCCGGCGTCTGCACCGAGAACCCGGCGGGCACGGCGGTGAGCGGCTGCGCCAGGTCGATGCGGATCACTTCCGCGCCCGACTGGGTCGAGCTCGTCACCGACTCGATCGCGTTTTGCGCATGGGCGACGGCCAGGGCACCGAAAGCCAGCAGACCCAGCCCGGCGGCGCGCAGCCACTGTGCCATCGTTGATTTTTTATGGTTCATTTCGCACTCTCTTGCAACTGCAGCGTGGCTACGCGTTCGATCCATTCGCCCGCGGCGTCCTGCACGATCTCGCGCAGGGCGACTTCGGTTTCGTTGATACGGGTGATGCGCCCGTAGTTGAGCCCCAGGTATTCGCCGACGCGCACCTTGTAGAGCAGCTTGTCCACACGCACGAGCGCCACCGGTTGGCCGTTGCGGTTCATGCTGCCGACCATCGCCATCGTGTCGAGCGGGAACGCCTCGAGGGCTTCCTTGCGGCGCGCCAGCTCCGGTGCGATCAGCTCGGAGGTGCTCGGCTGGTTCGACTCCCGGCGCAGCGCCTGGGTCAGCTTCAGCATGTTGAAGGGCTCGAACGACGACGCTTCGGTGTAGGCCTGCGGCGTGAACTTCTTGGGTTCGGAGATCGGCGGCACCGAGGGCTTGATCTGGGCGCGCTGCTCGACCATCCAGCGCTGCAGGTCTTCCTGGTCGGAATCGCCGCAGGCGCTCAGGCCCAACGTGGCCAGTGCCAGCCACAGGACTTTGGCGACCGGCTTCATTTCTTCGCCTTCGGCGCCGTGGCGCGTTTCTGTGCGGCCCGCTCGTCTTCGTCGAGGTAGCGGTAGGTGCGCGCGGTGGCGTCCATCGTCAGCACGTCCTTGTCCTTCTGCGGTGTGACGGTCACGTTGTTGAGCGTCACGATGCGTGACAGGCTGGCCACGTCGGCCGCGAAGGCGCCCATGTCGTGGTAGCGGCCCGTGACGCGCACGGCGATCGGCAGCTCTGCGTAGTAATCCTTGACCGACACCTGGCCCGGACGGAACAGTTCGAACTGCAGGCTGCGGCCGAGGCCGGCCTGGTTGATGTCCGAGAGAAGCGCGTCCATTTCCGCCTTGCTGGGCAGTTGCTTCTCGAGAAGGATCACGTACTGCTGGACCTGCTCACGCTGCTTCTTCAGCAGGTCGAGGTTGGCGGCTTGCGCCACTTTCTTCTGGTAGTCGGTCCGGAGCGTGACTTCCTTGGCGCGCTCGGCTTCGAGCTCGTCGTTGGAGTTCGTGAGCCAGACAAACCACAGGCCCGCCAACACCAGCGCGGACACGGCCAGGCACAGCGCGTAGCGCGGCACCGCCGGCCACATGGAAGGATCGTTCGGATTCAGTCCGCGGAACTGGTCGCCGAAGTTGCGCAATGCGGTGGCGACGTCGACTTTGGGGAGGGATCGGTTGCTGATGGCCATGATCGATTACCCCTTCGCCTGCGCCTTGGCGGCCAGGGCCTTCTCGGCCTCCGCCTTCTGGGCGTCGGTGGGCCGCTTGAGGCCGATGCGCATCGTGAAGTTCGCCACGCGGCGCTGGTCGCGCTGGCTCAGGTTCACGTTGGCCGAGGTGATTTCGACCAGCTCGGGCTTCACCAGCCAGGGGCTGTTGTTGCCGAGGTTGCGCAGCAGTTCCGACACGCGCTCGTTCGACTGCGCCATGCCTTGCAGGGTCACGGTCTGGTTCTCCTGCTTCATGCTGGTGAGGTAGACGCCGTCGGGCAGTTGCCGGACGAGTTCGTTGAGCAGGTGCACGGGCAGATTGCGGTCGCCTTGCAGGTCTTCCACGGCCAGCTGGCGCGCGCGCAAGGCTGCGATTTCCTCCTGCAGTGTCGAGATTTCCTTGATCTCGACTTCGAGCTTCTTGATCTCGGCCTGAAGGAAACCGTTCTTCGATTGCTGAGCCGAAATCTGGGCCTCGAACCACAGGTAACCGAGGCCGGCGATCAGGGCGCCCAGCAGCGCGGCACCACCCAGGGTGCCGTAGAAAGCCTCGCGGCGGCGCTTGCGCGCGGCTTCGCGGTGCGGAAGCAGATTGATCAGGATCACTGCAGGAACCTCCGCATGGCCAGGCCGCAGGAGGTCAGATAGGAAGGCGCTTCACGGCGGACCTTCTTCTCGCGAATGCTGGGGCCGAAGTCCATGCCGTCGAACGGATTCACGAGCGAGCAGGCAAAAGAGGTCTGGCGGGTCACGGCATTAGTCAGCCCCGGCAGCGACGACGAGCCGCCGGCCAGCAGCACGTAATCGACGCGGTTGTGCGGCGTGCTGGTGAAGAAGAACTGCAGCGCCCGCGCGATTTCCTGCGCGATGCTTTCGACGAAGGGCTTGAGCACGCCCGAACCGTAGTCGTCGGGCAAGTCGCCGCTGCGCTTCTTGGCTTCGGCTTCCTCAGCGGAAAAACCGTACTGGCGCACGATCAGCTGGCTCAATTGAGCGCCGCCGAAGGCCTGGTCGCGGTCGTACAGCACTTCCTGGTTGCGCAGCACCTGCATGCTGGTCGTGAAGGCACCGACTTCGAACAGCGCCACGATGGCGTCCACGCCCTTGCCCGGCAGTTGCTCGATCAGGCGTGCGGTTGCGAGGCGCGAGGCATACGACTCGACGTCGAGAATCATGGCCTTCAGGCCCGCGGCTTCCGCCAGGCCTTCGCGGTCCTGCACCTTCTCCTTGCGGGAGGCGGCGATCAGCACTTCCACGTCGCCGACGGAGGTCGTGCTCGGTCCTGTCACGCAGAAGTCGAGGCTCACTTCATCGAGCGAGAACGGGATGTACTGGTTGGCTTCGGATTCGACCTGGATCTCGAGCTCCTGCTCGCTCATGCCGCCCGGGAGAATGATCTTCTTGGTGATGACCGCCGAGGGCGGCAGCGCCAGTGCCACGTTGCGGGTCTTGGTGCCGCTCTTGCGCACGACGCGGCGCACGGCTTCGGCGACTTCGTCGAATTTCTCGACGTTGCCGTCGGTGATCCAGCCGCGTTCGAGCGGTTCGATGGCGCAGCGCTCCAGAACCAGCTTGCCGCTGGCCTCACGGCCGAGCTCCACCAGCTTCACGCTGGACGAACTGACGTCCAGTCCCAGCAGGGGGGCGTTCTGACGACGAAACAATGATCCAAGAGCAGCCAAGTTAGGTCCCTCTCCCCCTGTTATTTGTAACCAATGGAAAAATATGCGTTCGGTTGCATGCTAGCAGCAGGCACAGCGCCCACCAAGCGTGCAGAAAGCCCGGAACCGACAACCGTTGTCAAAACGTGACGTCAAAGCCGCATTCTGTAACTTTCTGCTTAGCCCCTGGAGAGGGAATGCGCGAGGTAACAAAGATCCGGAGGCGCCGAGGGGGCGGCTTTTTATAATGTCCGGTGACTCTCCGGGCCCCCATGCAAGAAACTTCCAGCCCGAAAGGGCGCGCCAAGACTCCTCCACCCGAACGCCCCTTCTGGCTGAAATGGCTGTTGCGTTTCGTGTTCTGGGGGGCGGGCATCGCTGCGGCGGGCCTGCTTTCCATCCTGTGCGTGGTGGCCGTGGCCCTGGCAGTGGCCTATCCCAACCTGCCGGACATCTCGGAACTCTCCGACTACCGACCCAAGCTGCCGCTGCGCGTGTTCTCCGCCGAAGGCACGCAGATCGGCGAGTTCGGGGAGGAGCGACGCAACCTCACCCCCATCGCCGCGATCCCCAAGGTCGTGAAGGACGCCGTCCTGGCCGCCGAAGACGCCCGCTTCTATGACCACGGCGGCGTCGACTACAAGGGGCTAGTCCGCGCCGGCCTCGCCAACCTGAACCGCGTGAAGAGCCAGGGCGCCTCCACCATCACGATGCAGGTGGCCCGCAACGTCTACCTGAGCTCCGAGAAGACGCTGACCCGCAAGATCTACGAAGTGCTGCTGACCTTCAAGCTGGAGCACCTGCTCACGAAGGACCAGATCTTCGAGATCTACCTGAACCAGATCTACCTGGGCAACCGCGCCTACGGCTTCGCCGCTGCTTCCGAAGCCTATTTCGGCAAGCCGCTGTCCGAGATGACGATCGCCCAGGCCGCCATGCTGGCCGGCCTGCCGAAGGCGCCCGGCGCCAACAACCCGGTCAACAACCCGCAGCGCGCGCGTGGACGCCAGTTCTACGTGATCGACCGCATGCAGGAGGCCGGCTTCATCACTGCCGAGCAGGCGGCCGAGGCCAAGAAGGAAGAGCTGCATCTGCGCGACGCCGCCGACCCGAACCGCCTGCACGCCGAGTACGTGGCCGAAACCGTGCGCCAGCTGATGTACGCCCAGTACGGCGACAGCACCTACACGCGCGGCCTCAAGGTCTACACCTCGCTGGTCGCCGCCGACCAGGCTGCGGCCTACAAGGCGCTGCGCAAGGGCATCATGGATTACGAGCGCCGTCAGGTGTATCGCGGCCCTGAGAAGTTCATCGACCTGCCGAACGACCCCAAGGAGCTCGACGAGGCGGTGGACGACGTGCTGAACGACCACCCCGACAACGGCGATGTGATGGCGGCCGTGGTGCTCAAGGCCACGCCCAAGGAAATCCAGGCCATCCGCGCCAATGGCGACGCCGTGCAGATCACAGGCGAGGGCCTCAAGCCCGCGCAGTCCGGCCTGTCGGACAAGGCACCGCCCAACATCAAGATCCGCCGCGGCGCCGTGATCCGCGTCGCCAAGACGCCCAAGAACACCTGGGAAATCACCCAGCTGCCCGAGGTGGAAGGCGCGTTCGTGGCCATGGACCCGCGCGACGGCGCCATCAAGGCGCTGGTCGGCGGTTTCGACTTCGGCAAGAACAAGTTCAACCACGTCACGCAGGCGTGGCGCCAGCCGGGCTCGAGCTTCAAGCCCTTCATCTACTCGGCGGCGCTCGAAAAGGGCTTCACTCCCGCCACGGTCATCAACGACGGCCCGCTGTTCTTCGATGCCGGCACCACCGGCGGCCAGCCCTGGGAGCCCAAGAACTACGGCGGCGGCTTCGACGGCCCGATGTCGATGCGCACCGCGCTGATGAAGTCGCGCAACCTCGTGTCGATCCGCATCCTGCAGTCCATCGGCACGCGCTATGCGCAAGACTGGATCACCAACTTCGGCTTCGACAAGGACAAGCACCCCGCCTACCTGCCGATGGCGCTCGGTGCCGGTGCCGTCACGCCGATGCAAATGGCGGTGGGCTACTCGGTGTTCGCCAACGGCGGCTACCGCGTGAACCCGTACCTCGTGACACGCGTCACCGACCACAAGGACCGCGTGCTGGTCGACGTCCAGCCGCCGCTGCTGAATGAAGCCTCGCGCGCCATCCCGCAGCGCAACGCCTTCATCATGGACACGCTGCTGCAGTCCATCACGCGCGCCGGCACGGCCGCGAAGGCGCAGGCGATGCTCAAGCGCCCCGACCTCTACGGCAAGACCGGCACCACCAACGACTCGCTCGACGCCTGGTTCGCGGGCTTCCAGCCCACCATGACGGCGATCTCGTGGATCGGCTACGACACGCCGCGCAACCTGGGCGACCGCGAAACAGGCGGCGGCCTGAGCCTGCCGATCTGGATCAACTACATGGAAACCGCCCTCAAGGGCGTGCCCGTGACCGACCTGTCGACCACGCCGCCTTCGGGCATCGTGAGCGTCGGCGGCGAGTGGTACTACGACGACTACGCGCCGGGCCGCGGCGTGTCGAGCCTGGGCGTGGAATCTTCCGCGCCGGTGGCACCGGCCGAAGCCCTGAGCGGCCCGGCGATCAGCGCGCCTGCGCCGCCCGAGGAGCGCAACCGCATCCTCGACCTGTTCAGGAACTGATCAAGAAAGCGGGAAAGCGGCGGCTCAGGCCGCCGCGAACACCAGCGGCTGCCCCGCCTGCAGGGTCGCCTCGCGCGACAGGTTGCCGAAGAATTCTTCCCCGGTCTTGGTGTCCACCCACACCCGGCCGTCGTGCCGGTAGTGGTAGCCGCCGGAGCGTGCCGCCAGCCAGATTTCCTGCAGCGGCTTCTGCAGGTTCACGATCAGCTGGCTGCCGTTGCGAAACGACATCGTGATCATCCCGCCGACCCGCTGGTTGTCGATGTCGGCGTCGGTCGCGTCGTTGATGCGGTCGCAGCCCTGCTCGATGGCAGCAAGCGCCGCCTCGGCGCGGTCCATGTACTCGGTGTCGGTCATTACAATTTCAGCATGTTGAATGTTCGCCAAATTCTAGTGAGCGCTCGCGCCCGCACCGCGCTCATGGTCTGCCTTGCCGCCAGCGCGGCCGGCCTTGCGGCGTGCGGACAGCGCGGCGCGCTCTATCTGCCGACCGATCCGGCGGCCGCCCAGCGCGCCACCTTGCCCCAATTGCTCACCCCCGGCGGCTCCAAAGCCTCCGACAACGAAGCGGCCCCCAAGCCCGCCGCAGCCAGCAGCGCCCCCGCCTCCCCCCAGAAATGACGACGAACACCCCCCTGCCCGGCCACCCCCACATCGCCCACCACGACGGCGCCCTGCACGTCGAGGGCGTCGCGCTCGACGCGCTGGCGCGCACGCACGGCACGCCGCTGTTCGTCTATTCGAAGCAATGGATGCTCGACGCCCTGGCCGCCTACCAGCGCGGCTTCGAGGGCCGCGAGGCGCTCATCTGCTACGCGATGAAGGCCAACTCCTCGCTCGGCGTGCTGCGCGTGTTCGCCGAAGCCGGCTGCGGCTTCGACATCGTCTCGGGCGGCGAGCTGTCGCGCGTGCTGGCCGTGGGCGCCGATCCGAAGAAGATCATCTTCTCGGGCGTCGGCAAGACGCGCGCCGAGATGCGCCAGGCCCTGGCGGCCGGCATCGCCTGCTTCAACGTCGAGAGCGAGGCCGAGCTCGACGTGCTCAACGAGGTGGCGCTGGCCGAGAAGGTGCGCGCACCGATCAGCATCCGCATCAATCCGAACGTCGACCCGAAGACGCACCCGTACATTTCCACGGGCCTCAAGGGCAACAAGTTCGGCATCGCGCACGACCGTGCGGTTCAGGCCTACCAGCACGCCGCCCGACTGCCGGGCCTCGAGGTGGTCGGCATCGACTGCCACATCGGCTCGCAGATCACCGAAGCCTCGCCCTACCTGGACGCCTGCGACCGCGTGCTCGACCTGGTGGAAGCCATCGAGGCGGCCGGCGTACCGATCCATCACCTGGACTTCGGCGGCGGCCTGGGCATCGACTACAACGGCGAAGTGCCGCCCAAGGCCGATGCGCTGTGGCAGCAGCTGCTCGCCAAGCTCGACGCGCGCGGCTTCGGCCAGCGCAAGCTGGTGATCGAACCCGGCCGCTCGCTGGTCGGCAATGCCGGCGTCTGCGTGACCGAGGTGCTCTACACGAAGCCCGGCGAGGACAAGAACTTCTGCATCGTCGACGCGGCCATGAACGACCTGCCACGCCCCGCGATGTACCAGGCCTTCCAGAAGATCGTGCCGCTGCGCGAGCGCGCCGGCGACGCCCCGACCTACGACGTGGTGGGCCCGGTCTGCGAAAGCGGCGACTGGATCGGCCGCGATCGCGCACTCAACGTGGTGGCCGGCGACCTGCTGGCCGTGCTGTCGGCCGGTGCGTACTGCATGAGCATGGCCAGCAACTACAACACGCGAGGCCGTGCCGCCGAGGTGCTGGTGAGCGGCGCCAGCGCCAAGCTGATCCGCCGCCGCGAGACGATGGAAGACCAGCTGCGCGCCGAGATCGACGGCTGATCCGGTCTCAGCCGGTGCGCAGCGGCTTTTCGCTGCCGCGCACGGCCACTGCGGGCCTGGCCTGGCGCTTGCGCGCGAAATTCCAGACGCGCCACGCCAGCAGCACGCCGATGATCGCGGCATAGACGAACACCTCGGCGAAGTTGTTCTTGCCCGCCCGCATCCAGAAGAAGTGCAGCAGCCCGAGCCCCGCGATCACATAGACCAGCTTGTGCAGCAGCTGCCAGCGCTTGGCGCCCATCGCCTTGATCGCGCGGTTGAATGACGTGGCCGCCAGCGGCGTCAGCAGCACGAAGGCCGAGAAGCCCACCAGGATGAACGGCCGCTTGGCGATGTCCTTGGCGATCTCACCCCACTCGAAGCCCATGTCGAACCAGCTGTAGCACAGCAGGTGCAGCACCACGTAGAAGTACGCGAACAGGCCCAGCATGCGGCGCAGCCGCGCCAGCGCGTTGAGCCCGGTGATCACGCGCAGCGGCGTCACCGCCAGCACGATGCAGATGAAGCGCAAGGTCCAGTCGCCCGTCGCGCGGATCAGGAACTCGGCCGGGTTCGCGCCCAGCCCATCGGTGAAGGCGCCGAAAGCCAGCCGCGCGAACGGCAGCAGGCCCAGCAGGAAGACGACCGGCTTGGTTGCCGGGTGCATGAGCAGCTTGTTCAGCATGGCGCAACGACCGGGCGGGCGCGCCCGCTCAGTAGTTCTTCTTCAGGTCCATGCCGGCGTAGAGCTGGCCGACCTGCGCCTCGTAGCCGTTGAACATCTCGGTCTTGCGCCGCTTCGCGAACAGGCCGCCGCCGTCGCCGATGCGGCGCTCGGTCGCCTGGCTCCAGCGCGGGTGGTCGACGGTCGGGTTCACGTTCGAATAGAAGCCGTACTCCTGCGCCGCCGCCTTGTTCCAGGCCGTGCTCGGCTCCTTCTCGACGAAGCGGATCTTGACGATCGACTTGGCCGACTTAAAGCCGTACTTCCATGGCACCACGAGCCGCACCGGCGCGCCGTTCTGGTTGGGCAGCACCTCGCCGTACATGCCGAAGGCCAGCAGCGTGAGCGGATGCATCGCCTCGTCCATGCGCAGGCCTTCGGTGTAGGGCCAGTCGAGCACGCGCGAGCCGACGAAGGGCATGGTCTTCGGATCGGCCAGCGTCACGAACTCGACGAACTTGGCGTTGCCCTGCGGCTCGACCTTCTTGATGAGCTCGGCGAGCGAGTAGCCGACCCACGGGATCACCATCGACCAGCCCTCGACGCAGCGCAGGCGGTAGATGCGCTCTTCCTGCGCACTGAGCTTGAGCAGGTCTTCGATGCCGTACTTGCCCGGCTTCTTGACCAGCCCCTCAACCTCCACAGTCCACGGCCGCGTCTTGAGGGTGCCGGCGTTCTTCACCGGATCGCCCTTGTCGACGCCGAACTCGTAGTAATTGTTGTAGCTGCTCGCGTCCTTGTAGTCGGTGAGCTTTTCCATGGTCTGCGCGCCCGGCACGGCCGACTTGGCGCCCGGCAGCAGGGCCAGCTTGTGCGGGCCGGTCGCCTGGGCGAAGGCCTCGCGCCCGGCGAAGGTGGCGAGCGCCGCACCCGCGGCACCGCCGGCCATCAGCTTGAGCAGGTCGCGCCGGCCTTCGTAGGCGGCGCGCGGCGTGATCTCGCTCGACAGCGGATGGTTGAAACCGTGGGTGTCGCGACGGTGCGAACGGGAAGGGAACGACATGGCAGGCCTTTCGCGTGAATCGTTGTGCTCAGGGTAGTTCGTGACATGCCCCGGTTTGGTTACGCGCCATGGCGGCGCGTGGTTTCAATTCTTCGCAAAAGGCGCCAGGCCTGCGCTTACAGCGTGCCGTAGCTGTGCAGCCCGCTCAGGAACATGTTCACGCCCAGGAAGGCGAAGGTGGTCACGGCCAGGCCGGCCAGCGCCCACCAGGCCGCCACGGTGCCGCGCAGACCCTTCACGAGGCGCATGTGCAGCCAGGCCGCGTAGTTGAGCCAGACGATCAGCGCCCAGGTTTCCTTCGGGTCCCAGCTCCAGTAACCGCCCCAGGCGTCGGCCGCCCACAGGGCGCCGAGCACGGTCGCGATGGTGAAGAAGGCGAAGCCGACGGTGATCGACTTGTACATGACGTCGTCGAGCACCTCGTTGGCCGGCAGGCGCGCCGCGATGCGCTTGCGCCCCAGCAGGATGCCCGCCGCGATCAGCGCCGAGATGCCCGCGTAGATCACCCAGTAGCTGCCGCCGGCTTCCTGCACGCGCTGGCGGAAGGCCACGGGCACGAAGCACAGCGCCACGCCCAGGAGCCAGATCGGCGTGAGCTTGTACCAGCGGGTCTCGCTCGCCTGCTCCTTGATGAGGTAGGCGAAGGCCACCATGGCCGCGAGCGCGAAGGTGCCGTAGCCGATGAAGTTGGCGGGCACGTGCAGCTTCATCCACCAGCTCTGCAGCGCAGGCACCAGCGGCTGGATTTCATGCGCTTCGCGCACGATCGTGTACCAGAGCAGGAAGCCGACCGCCGCGCTGACCACCAGCATCACGAAGGCGCCCAGTGCGCGCGTGTTGTAGCGCTCTTCGAAGTACAGGTAGAACGCGGCCGTCAGCCAGCAGAACAGCACGAACACTTCGTACAGGTTGCTCACCGGGATGTGGCCGATGTCCGGGCCGAGCTGGTGGCTTTCGTACCAGCGCACCATGGTGCCGATCAGCGCCATGGTCACGGCCGCCCAGGCCAGCCGGGAGCCGATCAGGTCGAAGGTGTCGGCCTGCTGCTTGCCGGCGGCGAAGCCGATCCAGTAGAACAGCGTGCTCATGAAGAACAGCACGCTCATCCAGAGGATGGCCGACTGGCTCGACAGGAAATACTTGAGCCAGAACACCGAATCGGCGCGCGCCAGGTCGCCCTGGTAGGAGCTGATGGCCAGCAGCGAGGCCGCGGCCACCACCAGCGTCAGCACCCGCAGCGGGCGCCAGAACCAGCAGATGCCGATGACCGAAATCAGCGCGGCCACCAGGATCGGCTTTTCGTAGCTGTCCATCGAGCCGGCGTGGCGCATGAAGGCGAACGCGCCGCCGGCCAGCACCAGCGCCGCGAACACCCAGTCGAACAGGTTGCGGCGGGAGAGCCAGCTTTCGTGGAGCGTGAGGGTCGTGGTGTTCATGGTGACGCCGGTTCTTCTTTCTTCAGGGCGAGCAACCTGTGCTTCAGGTGCTCGAATTCGCGATCGCTGTCCAGGGTCTTGCGGTTGACCGAGAACGCCATCGTGGCGACCGTTTCGCGGCCGTCGTTGTCTCCAGAGGCGCCGCCGCCGGGTGTCAGCCACATCCACAGGCGGCGCTCGCGCACGTACAGCATGGCAAAAATACCGACGATCAGCAACAGACACCCCAGATAGACGATGTTCTTGCCAGGGGCGCGCGCCACCTGGAACACGCTGGCCTGCACCTGGGTGAAGTCGGTCATCATCATCGCGACGGGCGCCGGGTAGAAGTGCGCGTCGCTCAGGGCCAGCACGGCCTGCGTGAGGTAGCCCTGCGATTTCTCGTCGTTCGGCAGCGCGGTCAGGCCGGCGCCTTCGCGGCTCAGGTTGAGCACCTCGAACAGCACGTCGTTGAGGATGCGCACCAGCACCGTGCCGGCGCGTTCGCGCTCGGCCTCGGGCACGTTGGCCTCCATGAATTCGGCAATCGCCTGCCAGCCGCCCTGCGACGCGGCGTCGGCCTTGGCGCGCTCGGCGCCCGAGAACAGCGCCAGCGCACGGGCGGCCGACACGCGCAACTGCTCGGCCATTTCGGGGCGCTTGGGGTCGGTCGCCTTGGCGATGTAGCGCTGGATGGCGCGCTCGCGCGTGGCGGGGTCGCCCAGCGCGGTGCGCATGCGCACGAAGCCGTCCATCGAGCCCTGTTCGTCGGCCGGCACGCGCAGGTAGCGGAACGGCTCCTCGGGCTTCTCGCGCATGCCGAGCAGGAACACCGGCTGGCCGTCGCCGGCGTCGACCGGCACCATGTAGTTCTGGTACTCGCGTGCCTGGCCGGCCGCGTCGCGCAGCTTGTAGCCGATGCTCGGGCCGATGTTGCGCAGCACCTTGGGCTTGTTCGTCTTGTTGGCTGCGCCCAGGCGCGACTCGATGCCGTGGCGCAGGTCGACCTTGCGCACGTCGGCGCCGCTGCCCATCGCACCGCCGTCGGCGAAGTTCTCCACGTTGATCACGCGCAGCGCGGCGTACTCGAGCGTGAGCTTGTCCTTGCCGTTGGTGATCTCGGTGCTCGGGCCGCCGATGATGCCCTCGACCTCGAAGGGCTTGGCCGCGGCCGCCATCGGCACCGCCTTGAGCTTCACCGTGGAGCCGCCGTCGTCGAAGCTCGACTGGTAGATCTCCACGCCCTTGTAGCTGGCCGGGTGGTTCACCTCGATGCGGGCGGGCACCTGCTCGCCGCTCTCGCGGTCGTGCAGCACCACCTCGCTGGCGAACAGCTTGGGCATGCCGGTCGAGTAGTAGTCGACGATGAACTTCTTCAGTTCGATGGTGAACGGCAGCTCCTGCAGCAGCACGCCGTCGGCCTGGTTCAGGATGGCCACGTTGCCCCGCCCGCCCTCGGGCACGAGGATGTTGCCGCGGAAGGTCGGGTTGGCGGTCGACAGTCGGTGTTCGGGCGCCACGTCGGCGATCATGCCGCCGCCCGTGAACACGCTCTTGCCGTTGAACCAGGTCTGGGCGCGCACCACCAGGTCGCCGTCGAGCAGGCCGCCGATGCACACCAGCACGATGGCGCTGTGCGCCGCGATGTAGCCCAGCTTGTGCGCGCCGCCGGCGCGCGCAGCCACCATCCAGCCCGCCGCGGCCTTGCCGTCGGCGCTGGCGCTGCGCTGCTGCAGCTTGACCTTCCAGCCGCCGCTCACCAGCAGCTGGCCGATGCGGTTGGCCGCCATGTCGGGCGTTTCCGCCAGGCGGTTCTCGGCGCGCTGGCCGAAGGCCTTGAGGCTCTGCGCGCGGATGTCTTCCTTGAAGGTGCGCAGGTCGATCAGGATGCGCGGCGTGTTGCGCGCGACGCACAGCGACGTGCTGATCACCAGGAACAGCAGGATCAGCAGAAACCACCAGGCGCTGTAGACCGAGTCGAGCCGCGCCGTGCGGAACAGCTCGGCCCAGAAAGGCCCGAACTGGTTGATGTAGTTGTTGATCGGCTCATGCTGCTTGAGCACGGTGCCGATGATCGAGGCGATGCAGATGACCGTCAGCAGCGCGATCGCGAAGCGCATCGACGACAGCAGTTCCACCGCAGCGCGAAGCAGCTGCGGGCCGCGATGCACGCGAAGGCCATGGGTGGAAACGGTCATCGGAAGGGAACCAGGAAAGGAGAAAAAAACAAAAGGGCGGGCCATCCTCCTGGATCGGCCCGCCCTTTGTTTGGGATTTTTATCGGCGGTTAGTTCACGCTGGACAGCGCGACGGCGGAAATCAGCGCAGGCCGGCGATGTAGTCGGCCACGGCCTTGATTTCGCGGTCGTTGAGCTTGGCGGCCACGCCGTTCATGGGCGAGCTGTTCAGGCGGACGTTGTCGCGGAAGGCCACGAGCTGGGCCACGGTGTAGTCGGCGTGCTGGCCGCCCAGGCGCGGGTACTGGGCCGGGAGGCCGGCACCGTTCGGGCTGTGGCAGCCGGCGCAGGCCGGGATCTGGCGATCGCCGATGCCGCCGCGGTAGATCTTTTCGCCGAGGGCGACCGTGTCCTTCTCCTTCGAGAAGCCCGGCTTGATCTTCTTGGAGCCGACGAACCAGGCGATGTTGCGCATGTCTTCTTCGGACAGCGCCGAGGCCAGCGGCTTCATGATGGCGCTCTTGCGCTTGCCGGACTTGAAGTCCTGCAGCTGCTTGAGGATGTATTCGGGGTGTTGTTGCGCCAGCTTGGGGTTGGCTGCGATGGCCGAGTTGCCGTCCGCGTTGTGGCACGAAGCACAGCTTTGGCTGTTGGCCGGCGTCGCGTTGAACAGCGTGTCGCCCTTGGCGGGATCGGGCTTGGCCGGCTTGGCGGCTGCCGCTGCGGGGGCAGCTGCATGCTCATCGGCTGCAAAACTCGCGCTGGCTGCGACGCCCATGAGGGCTGCAAGCAGAATATTGGCAAACAACTTCATATCGGGGGCTTCGAATTTATGGCGCAAAACCCCGCGATTCTACAATGGCGCCCCGTTCCGAAAGCCCATTGATGACCTCCCCGCGCGCCAAGTCCGCCGCTTATCCTCCCCGCGCGGCCCCTGCCGTGGACCCGCAGGTCGCTGAACGCGAGCGCGTGGCCCTCGGTTGGCTGCACACCGCCCACTTCCTGACCAGCGCTCCGCAGCTGGAACACCTGCCCCCGGTCGACCTGCCCGAGATCGCCTTCGTCGGCCGATCGAACGCCGGCAAATCGACCGCCATCAACACCCTGACGCAGCAGACACGGCTGGCCTTCGCCTCGAAGACGCCGGGCCGCACGCAGCACATCAACCTGTTCGGCATCGGCAAGCAGAAGGTCGACGACGCCGTGCTGGCCGACCTGCCCGGCTACGGCTACGCCGCCGTGCCGAAGGAAGCCAAGCTGCGCTGGCAGCGCGTGATGGGCAACTACCTCATGACGCGCGAAAGTCTGCGCGGGGTTGTCCTGATGTGCGATCCGCGCCACGGCATGACCGAGCTCGACGAGATCCTGCTCGACGTGATCCGCCCGCGCGTCGAGCAAGGCCTCAAATTCCTCGTGCTGCTGACCAAGTCCGACAAGCTCACCCGCACCGAAGCCGCCAAGGTGCTGTCGATTACGCGACTGAACGCCGGCGGCGGCGAGGTCAAACTGTTCTCGGCCCTGAAGAAGCAAGGGGTCGGCGAAGCGGCCGAGCTGCTGTGGCGCTGGGTGCATCCCGACGACGCCGCGCCAACGCCCGCGCCGCCACCGGCCGACGACGCCTGATGCGCTAGAGGAACCGGCTGCATCGAGCGCCTCGCCTGCGAAGTTCACTATCAAAACAATAGCGAAAGTCAACCCAAGGAGACACGAAGCATGATCGAGACCTTCCAACGCAGCCTGCCCAACGGCACCACCCTGAGTTGCCGCGCCGCCGGCAAGCCGGGCCAGCCGCTGATGGTGTTCCTGCACGGCTTCCCCGAAGCCGCGTTCATCTGGGACGAACTGCTCGCCTACTTCTCGGACCCGGCCCACGGCGGCTACCGCTGCGTGGCGCCCAACCTGCGTGGCTTCGAGAAGTCCAGCGCGCCCACGGAAGTGGCCGACTACAAGGCCCACCTGCTGATCCAGGACATCCAGCAGCTCGTGGCCACCGAGAGCGCCGACGGCACCATGGCCGCGCTGGTCGCCCACGACTGGGGCGGCGCCTTCGCCTGGGGCTACGCCAACGCCTTCCCGCAGCAGGTCGGCAAGCTGGTCATCATCAATTCGCCGCACCCGGGCACCTTCACGCGCGAGCTGCGCAACAACCCGGCGCAGCAGCAGGCCAGCGCCTACATGCACTTCCTGGCGCGCCCCGACGCCGAAGCCCTGCTCGCGGCCGACGACTTCAAGCGCATGTGGCCCTTCTTCCTGCTGATGAAGGCCGGCCCGGACGGCTTCGGCTGGCTCACCGAAGAGGTGAAGCAACAGTACCGCGAGGTCTGGAGCGCGGGCCTCACGGGCGCCTGCAACCTGTACCGCGTGACGCCGATGAAGCCGCCGCTGCCGGGCCAGACCGTCGACAGCATTCCGGTGCTGCCGCGCGAACGCCTCACGGTGACCATGCCGACCTTCGTGTTCTGGGCGCTCGACGACGCGGCGCTGCTGCCGGGCCTGCTCGAAGGGCTGGAAGACTACGTGCCCCAGCTCGAGGTCAAGAAGGTGCCGAACGCCACCCACTGGATCGTGCACGAGCAGCCGCAGCTGGTCGCGCGCGAGATCGAGGGCTTCCTGGCCCGCAATCAGTAGATCGGCGGCTCGCCTTCGGGGCGGGTCTTGAAGCGCCGATGCACCCAGTAGTACTGGGACGGCATCGTGTCGATGTAGCCCTGCAGGCGCTCGTTCATGAGCGCCGTGTCGGCCTCGACGTCGTCGGTCGGGAAGTTCTGCCACGCCGACAGCACCTGGATCTCGTAACCACCGGGCGTGAGCTTCGCCACCACCGGCACCACCTTGGCCTTGCCCAGCCGCGCGAAGCGCGAGAGCGACGGCACGGTGGCCGCCTGCACGCCGTAGAAGGGCACGAAGATGGTCTGGTCGCGCCCGAAGTCCATGTCGGGCAGCAGGTACAGCAAACCGCCCTTGCGCAGCCCCGCGAGGATGGGCTTGATGCCGTCCACCCGGTTGAGCGCCGCCACGTCGCCGAAGCGCGTGCGGCCTTCGCGGATCCAGGCGTCGACCATCGGGTCGCGCTGGGTCGTGTAGATCGTGGCCGAGGGGCGCGCCGTGTGCATGGTGAGCGCGGTGGCCGCGGCGTCGAGGCCGTAGAAGTGCGGCGCGAACAGGATCATCGGCGCGTCGCCTTCGGCGATCTCGCGGATTTCAGAGGCAGAACCGACGATCTTGAGCCGGCTCTTCACCACCTGTTCGGGCGCATGCCAGAGCCAGCTGCGGTCCAGCCAGGACTGCGCGACGAAGACGAAGGTCTCGCGCGCGATGGCGCGGCGCTCGGCCTCCGATTTTTCGGGGAAGCACAGGGCCAGGTTCCGGTCGACCACGCGCCGCCGCGGCACGGCGATGGTGTGCAGCACACGGCCGAGCACCTTGCTGAAGCCGCGCACGAGCGGCAGGGGCAGCGGGGCCAGCACCCGCATGAAGCCGATACCGAGTCGGGAGCTGAGGCTCATGGCGCAGCCCCTCCTGCGGCATTGGCCACCACGGCGGGTTCGCCGCGCGGCTCCTTGTAGCGCGCGTAATCCCACACGTACTGGCCGGGCAGGCTGTGGATCAGGCGACCGATGCCGTCGTTCATGGCGGCGGCGGCGTCCTCGATGGAGGCATTGGGGTCGGTGAGCGCGGTGCCGACGATCGGCTCGAAGCGGATCACGTAGCCCGCGCCGCGCGGCAGACGCTCGCACACGCTGAGAAAGCAGGCGGCACCGGTCTGTTGGGCCAAACGGGGAAGCAGGGTCATGGTGTAGGCGGGGCGGCCGAGGAAAGGCGCCCACACGCCCTGCCCCAGTGGCGGCACCTGGTCGGGCAGGATGCCGGTGTAGCCGCCGCCGCGCAGCGTGCGGATCAGGCCGCGCACGCCGGTGTTGTTGGTCGGCAGGGTCTGCAGGCCGGGCCGGTCGCGCGATCCCGCGGCGATCAGGTCGGCCATCCACTTTTTACGCGCCGGACGGAACAGCGCGGTGATCGGCCCGAAGTCCGCGAGAAAGCGCTCGCCGATGGCCTGGCCGCACATCTCCCAGCTGCCCAGGTGCGGCGCCACGAGGATCACGCCCTTTTTCGCGCGCATCGCGGCCTCGAAGGCCTCGACGCCTTCCCAGCGCACCACGCGCGTCAGCACGCTCTCGCCCTGCGGGCGCAGCCACAGCCAGGGCAGCTCGGACGCCATGTGGCCGGCGGCGGCGATGGCGGGACGGTACTGCGCGGGCGAGAAGCCGGCGCTCTCGGCGTTGGCCTTGAAGCGGCGGCGGTAATCCGGCGCGCACCACCAGACCAGCCATCCCAGCAAGGCGCCGAGCCGATGCATCAACGGCATCGGCACGCGGGCAAGCAGGCGGAACAGGGTGATCATTGAACGGGGAGGGGGAGAGAGTCAGGGAGGGTCAAAAGGCGGACGCGCGCGCATGGTATTGCGCGGCTCGAATAGAATGCAAATTGTCGCCGAGTTACGGAACAACTTGCAGGGCGACACCCACAAGCGCGAATGCGATTGTGTCCCGTCGATACGTCGACATCTGCTAAAGCGTTCGCCAGGGCTCCGCAGAGTTGGCAACGCGCCAATTGAACTTCAAGGAGTGACCACAGTGGCGAACGACTTTCTCTTTACTTCCGAATCGGTTTCCGAAGGCCATCCCGACAAGGTCGCGGACCAGATCTCGGACGCGATCCTCGACGCGATCTTCGAACAAGACCCCCGCAGCCGCGTCGCCGCCGAAACGCTGACCAACACCGGCCTCGTCGTGCTTGCCGGCGAGATCACGACCAACGCGCACGTCGACTACATCCAGGTCGCGCGCGACACCATCAAGCGCATCGGCTACGACAACACCGAGTACGGCATCGACTACAAGGGTTGCGCGGTGATGGTCTGCTACGACAAGCAGTCCAACGACATCGCCCAGGGCGTGGACCACGCCTCCGACGACCACCTGAACACCGGCGCCGGCGACCAGGGCCTGATGTTCGGCTACGCCTGCGACGAGACGCCCGAGCTGATGCCCGCGCCGATCTATTACGCGCACCGCCTCGTGGAGCGCCAGGCCCAGCTGCGCAAGGACGGCCGCCTGCCCTTCCTGCGCCCTGACGCCAAGAGCCAGGTCACGATGCGCTACGTGGACGGCAAGCCGCACAGCATCGACACCGTGGTGCTCTCGACGCAGCACAGCCCCGACCAGAGCGAAACGCCGACCAAGATGAAGGCCTCGTTCAACGAAGCCATCATCGAAGAGATCATCAAGCCCGTGCTGCCCAAGGAATGGCTGCAGAACACGCGCTACCTGATCAACCCGACCGGCCGCTTCGTCATCGGCGGCCCGCAGGGCGACTGCGGCCTCACCGGCCGCAAGATCATCGTCGACACCTACGGCGGCGCCTGCCCGCACGGCGGCGGCGCGTTCTCGGGCAAGGACCCGTCGAAGGTCGACCGCTCGGCCGCCTACGCCGCGCGCTATGTGGCCAAGAACATCGTGGCCGCCGGCTTGGCGCGCCAGTGCCAGATCCAGGTGGCGTACGCCATCGGCGTGGCCCAGCCGATGAACATCACGGTCTACACCGAAGGCACCGGCGTGATCCCCGATGAGAAGATCGCCGAGCTCGTGCGCGAGCACTTCGACCTGCGCCCGAAGGGCATCATCCAGATGCTCGACCTGCTGCGCCCGATCTACCAGAAGACCGCCGCCTACGGCCACTTCGGCCGCGAAGAGCCCGAGTTCACCTGGGAAGCCACGACGCAAGCGGCCGCACTGCGCGCTGCAGCCGGCCTCAAGTAAGCACTGCGACTACCGGGTCTCAAGGCCCGCCGTCCCCTCGGGGCGGCGGGCCTTTTCATTTCATGGCGCGTTCTTCAGAAGCGGTACGCGCCGCTCAGGCCCACCGTCCAGTTGCGCCCCGGCGCGGGCTCGTAGAAGCGCGCATTGCCTTCGTTGACGATGACCGAGCCCATGTAGCGGCGGTCGAACAGGTTGTCGACGCGCGCGAAGGCGTTGAAGTCCCAGCGCTCCCACTTCTTCAGGTAGCCGGCGTACAGCGCCGCCACAGCGTAGCCGTGCGCGCTCGCGGTGTTCAGGTCGTTGGCCTGGATGCGGCTCAGCGCGCGCATCTCGACACCGGCGCGCCAGCCCTCGGGCGGCACCCAGCCGAGCGAGGCGAACAGCGACTGGCGCGCGATGCCCGGGATGCGGTTGCCCGCGTTCACGGCATTGCCGCCCGCACAGGGCGACGGCGAGCAGAACGCATCGCGGTAGGTCGCGTCCAGCCACGTGTAGGCGACCTGCGTGCGCCAGTGGTCGGCCGTTTCGTGCTGCCAGCCCAGCTCGAAGCCGTTGCGCCGCGTGCGCCCCGCGTTCTGGAAGGTGGCGCGGCCGCCGCTGTTGGTGGCGGTGACGATCTCGTCGCGCGTGCGCGTATGAAACAGTGCAGCCGTCAGCAGCCCGCCGGCCAGCCGCGCCTTCGCGCCCACCTCGAGGCTGTCGTTCACCGACGGCCGCAGCCCGAAGTTGAGCCCGCTGGCGCCGCCCGGGCGGTACGACAGCTCGTTGAGCGTCGGCGTCTCGAAGCCCCGACCGACCGAGCCGTACACGGCGAGATCGGGCGTGGCCTGGTAGCGCAGCGAGGCCACGGGCAAGGTCTTGCTGTAGCTCGCGCTGCCGCTGTCGTTGCGGTTGGCACCGGCTATGTACAGGTCGTGCGAATCGAAGTGCACGCGGCTGCGGCGCACGCCGGCCTCGAGCGTCCAGCGCTCCGCGAAGCGCCAGGCCGCCTGCGCATACGGATCGAGATTCCAGACCTCGTTGCGCTCGTTGCGGCGCAGCCGCCCCTGCACGCCCAGCAGGGGCGCGGCCACCGGGCCCTGGTAGTTCTCGTAGCCGCGGCGGCGCTCGCGCAGGCTGTCGTAACCCAGGCCCGCCACGAGGTCGAAAGGCCGGTCGGCCAGCTGCAGCGCGGCGGTCCAGCGCAGGTCGACGCCGCCGTACTGGCGCGTGAGGTCGATCACGCCGCCCGCATGCAGCGGACTCTGCTGCGCCGACGGCGGGATCGACTGGAACTGCACGGTCTTGCGCTCGCCGCCGTAGACCATGAACTGCAGCGCCTGCTCGGCATTCAGGCGCCGCTCGTAGCGCAGGCCGACCTGCGTCTGCTCGACCGTCTTGCGCGTGTCGTACTGCAGCGCCAGCGGTGCCTTGCGCGGTGCCTGCGCGACCTGTTCGGCCGTCAGGCCCAGCGGGTCCTGCGCCTCGATGCGCACGCTGTTGAACACGAGCGTGAGCTTGTCGCCGTTGTCCAGCGCGACGCCCAGCTTGCCGTTCGCGATGTTGCGCCGCGCGGCACTCTGCTCGCGCCAGCCGTCGGTGCGAAAGTGGCTCGCGCCGAGCAGGTAGTCGACCGCGCCCTGCGAGCCGCTCAGCTGCAGCGACTGGCGCCAGCTGCCGAAGCTGCCGCCCGCCAGCGCATACGACAGGCGAGGCGCGCCCTCCCCCGAGGCCGTGAACGCCTGCACCACGCCGCCCGACGAGTTGCCGTACAGCGCCGAGAACGGCCCGCGCAGCACTTCGACGCGGTCGACCGAGCCGATGTCGATGTTCGAGGTCTGTCCCTGGCCGTCGGGCAAGGTGGCCGGAATGCCGTCCACGTACAGGCGCACGCCGCGCACGCCGAAGGTCGAGCGCGCGCCGAAACCGCGCACCGACAGCTGCAGGTCCTGCGCGTAGTTCATGCGGTTCTGCACCTGCAGGCCGGGCACGGCGCCCAGGCTCTCGGACAGGTTGACCTGCATCCGGCTGTCGCGCATCTCGTCGCCGTCGACGCGGTCGACCGAGCCGGGCACGAGAAACGGAGACAGCGTGCCGCGCGGCGTGGAAACGGTGACATCGCGCAGCGTGCCAGCCGGCGACGTGGCGGGTTGCTGGCCGTGCACGGCCAGCGGAGCGCCCAGGATCAGGAGGCGAAGCGGGTAGGAGAGTGCGGCATTCATCGGCACCGATTCTGCGTCGGTGCCCTGCCCCTTTCGCCTAGCGCGAACCCGTGCGCGGCGACCGGCGCCAGCCGTACCAGGCGCACACGAGCACCGGAATGCCCAGGCCCACCCAGGCCACCATGTCGCCGAGGCCGCCATCGCTGAACAGCGCGGTGATGAGGCCGACCGTGGTCATCACGCCCAGCGCGATCGGCCAGCCCCACATGCGCCAGAAGGACTGGTGCGGTGCCTTGTGGTGCGTCGTCATGCCTGTACCTTCATGGCCGGTGCCGGCTCGGGCTGCGGGCCCGAGGCCGAGGGCGGCGCGCGCTCCGTGGCGGGCGCCGCGGTCGGGGTCGCCCGGGCCGGCACGGTGTTGCCGCGCTTGAGCCACAGGTACAGCCCGCTGCCCAGCACGATGATGGTCGCGATGTCGAGCAGCGCCCACAGGATCTGCATCGGCATGCCGCCGTAGTCGCCGAAGTGCAGCGGCTGCGACACCAGCAGGCCCGTGAGGTACCACGGCATCTTCGGCGCTGCCGTCACCTCTGCGGTCTTGGCATCGACCAGCACCGGCTGCAGCAGCTTCGAGGTGAAGGGCTCGTTGCCGCGCAGGAAGAAAGTCGTGTGGTGCGGGCTCGAGAACGAGGTGCCCGGGAAGGCGATGAACGACAGCTTCATGCCGGGCGCCTTCTGCATCGCACCTTCCATCGAGCGCTGCAGCGAGCCGCGCTCGGCCACCGGCACCACCGGCTCGTTCTTGTAGGGCGCGAGCAGCGTGCTCAGCTGGTCGTACTGCCAGTACTTGATGATCAGGTCGGCCCAGGTGTTGATCATGCCGGTGGAGCCCACCACGAACAGCCACACCAGCGTGACGATACCCAGCAGGTTGTGCAGGTCGAGCCACTTCAGGCGCGGGCGCTTCTCGCGCCGCACGGTGCCGAAGTCGAGCTTGCGCATGAACGGCGAGTACAGCACCACGCCCGAGACGATGGCCACCAGCAGCAGCAAGCCCATGAAGCCCAGGAACAGCTTGCCCGGCAGCCCGGCGAACAGGTCGACGTGCAGCTTGAACATGATGTACATGAAGCCCTGGCTGAACTCGGGCTGCGCCAGCACGACACCGGTGCGCGCATCGACCGCCACCGACTTGAAGTCTTCGGTGGGTTCGGGCGTGGGCGTGAGCGTGACGAACCACAGGCCGTCGTCGTCCTCGGGCTGCGAGACGAACTGCACCACGCGATCGGGGTGCTTGGCGCGGCCGATCTCGACCACCTTGTCCAGGCTGATGCGCGGCGTGTTCGCCGGCATCTTCGGCGCCTCGACCTCGGTGCCCAGCAGGTGGCCGATCTCGTGGTGGAAGATCAGCGGCAGGCCGGTGATGCACAGCAGCAGCATGAACACCGTGCACACGAGGCTGCTCCACTTGTGCACCCAGGCCCAGGTCTTGATCTTTCGGCTGTCCATGTCGTCGTGCGTCGTTGGGTGGGGAAAAGGCTAGAAGCGGTAGGTGGCGCTCGCCACGATGTTGCGGCGCGCACCGTACCAGCAGTCGCCGCGCGACAGGCAGGTGCTGAAGTACACCTTGTCCGTCACGTTGTTGATGTTGAGCGCATAGCGCCACTGGGCCGTATCGTAAGCAAACACCAAGTCGGCCAGCGCCACACCGGGGATGCGCGGGCCAGTGCCGAACTGGGTGTCGCGGAACGAACTCATCACGCGCACGCCGGCGCCGGCCGAGAAGCCGCTCATGCCGGCCACCGAGAACCTGTACTTGGCCCAGAAGCTGGCCTGGTGCTTGGGCAGGCCTTCGATCTGCGCGTCGGCGTCGGTGTAGTTGTAGTGGGCGATCAGGTCGAGGTTGGTGCCCACCGAGCCCTTGGCTTCCAGCTCCACGCCCTTCGTCTTGGTGAGGCCGCGCTGCGAGAACACCTTCGGCTGCTCTTCGACGATCTGGTTCTTCTCGCGCAGGTCGTACACCGCGGCGCTGAAGGCCATGGCGCGGTTCTTCGGCTCGTACTTCAGGCCCACTTCCCACTGCTCGCCGCGCAGCGGCGAGAAGATGCGGCCTTCGCGCGGCGACTGCGGCGTGAACGACTCGCTGTAGCTCAGGTACGGCGACCAGCCCGAAGGATGGGCGTACATCACGCCCAGGCGCTTGGTGGTGGCGCTGCTCTTTTGCTCGTCGCTGCCGGCGGCGCTGGACACGGCCCGGTCATGGCGCAGGCCGGCCACGAAGATCCAGTTGTCGAGCTTGATCTGGTCCTGCAGGTACAGGCCGGTCTGGCGCTGGCGGGTGCGCGGACGCGCCACGCGCTCGGGTTCGTCCACGTGGCCGTACACCGGCGCATAGAGGTCGATGGTGTCGACCGTGGTGCCGCCCCAGACGTTCTCGCGCTGGCGTGCGAAGTCCGCGCCCACGAGCAGCGTGTGCTTGAGCGCACCGGTCTGGAAGTGGCCCTCGACGTGGTTGTCCAGCGTCTGCGTGCGGTTGCGGGTCAGCTGGCTGTCGAAGTAGCGGGGGAACACGCGCTTGAAGATCGGGTCGGTCGACCAGCTGTCGAAGCCGCTGAACGCGCCACCGTAGTGGTAGCGGTTGTCGTTTTCGTTCTTCGCGTAGCGGAAGTTCTGGCGCACGGTCCAGCTGTCGTTGAACTTGTGCTCGAACTGCCAGCCGAAGGTCTGGCGCTCGCTGTTGTAGTAGTCGCCGGCCTCGCCGATGAAGCGGCTGGCGGGCACGCGGCCGTTCGGGTTCGGCAGCAAGGTGCCTTCCCACGGCAGGAATTGCGAGCTGCTGCCGCTCTTGTCTTTTTGCCACAGGCCCTGCAGCGTCAGCGAGGTCGCCGCGTTGGGCCGCCAGGTGAGCGAGGGCGCGATCACGCTGCGGTCGTCGGGCACGTTGTCCACTTGCGAATCGGACTTGCGCTGCAGCGCGATCAACCGGTACGACAGCGAGCCATCGGCATTCAGCGGACCAGTCAGGTCGGCCTGCACCTGCTTGCGGCCGAAGCTGCCGAACTGCACGCCCACCTCGCGCTGGGCCTCCTGCAGCGGCCGCTTGCTGACCATGTTGACCACGCCCGCCGCGGTGCCCGCGCCGAACAGCATGCCCGAGGGGCCGCGCAGCACTTCGAGGCGCTCCAGCGTGTAGGGCTCGGTGCGCGTCGTGCTGGTGTAGTAGCCGTAGGCCTGGCGCAGGCCATCGAGGTAGATGTCGGGGTAGGCGCCGCGCACGCGGATCGAGTCGGTGCGCGAGTCGACACCGTAGGCGTCGGAGCGCACGCCCGCCGCGTAGTTGAGGGCGTCCTGCAGGTTGTTGGCGCCCTGGTCGACCATCTGGTCGCGCGTGATCACGGTGACGGACTGCGGCGTTTCCGACAGCGGCGTGTCGGTCTTGGTGGCGGTGACGGCGTTCTTGGCGCGGTAGCCGATCACGGGCGAGGTGGCGGTCTCGGCTTCGGCGTTCGCATCGACGCGCACTTCAGGCAGCGACCCCGTGCCGCCCGTTTGCGCCAGAACGTGCTGCTGCGCGTAGATCGCCAGACAGCCCACCAGCACCGAAGCGGCCCTGCGCCGCGCCCTCATTCTTGCCATGTTTTTATTGCCCATTGAACACTATTGATAACAATTCGCATTCTATTGTCAAGAAAGTCGCGGTCCACGGGTTTTCCAGCACACGGGGGCGAAGCGTTGCAAAACCGCCGCGGTCGCCGTCGCGAGCCGGGCTACGATGCCGCCCGCACGCCCTTGCGTGCGCTGACAGGCCCCATGCTCAAGCTCCTCGCCTCGTTGTTTCCTGCGCTGCGCGGCCCGGCGCTGGTGCTGGTCGTGCTGGTGCTCACCGGCTGCGCCGGCCTGCCGCCGCGCCTGCCCGATGGGCCGCCCTCGATCGCCATTCCCGCTTCGTCCGCCACCCCGCTCGGCCATGCCGCCGCCAGCCTCGACTCACCGCCCGACGGGCTGTCGAGCATGCGGCCGCTGATCGAGGCCTCGTTCGCGCTCGATGCGCGGCTGGAGCTCATCCGCCGCGCCCGGGCCTCGCTCGACGTGCAGACCTACCAGCTCGGCAACGACAAGACCGGCCGCCTCCTGCTGCGCGAACTGCGCGACGCCGCCCGGCGCGGCGTGCGCGTGCGCCTGCTGCTCGACGACTTCTACACCGCCGGCATGGACCGCCTGCTGCTCGGGCTGGCCGCCGAGCCCAATGCCCAGGTGCGGCTGTTCAACCCTTTCGTGAACGCGCGCGATCACTCGTCGCTGCGCTGGCTGGAGTTCTTCGGCGATTTCCGGCGGCTCAACCACCGCATGCACAACAAGCTGTTCATCGCCGATGGCGCCATGGCCATCGCCGGCGGACGCAACCTCGCGGACGAGTACTTCCTGCGCAGCGAGAGCGCCAACTTCATCGACTTCGAGCTGCTGCTGGCCGGCCCGGTGGTGCCGCAGTCGGCCGGGATCTTCGACACCTACTGGAACAGCGACGTGGTCTACCCGCTGCAGCGCATGGCCGGCACGACGCTCACGCCCGACGAGCTCAAGGCCGCCTTCGAGGCCGCGACCTCGCCCGCCTTTGCGCCGCTGCCCGATCCGCTGGCCGCCACCGACCTGCTGGGCGACCTGCCACTGGGCGCGCAGCTGGACAACATCGGCGAGACGCGCTGGATCCGCGCCGAGGCCGCCGCCACCGCCGACAGCCCGAACAAGGCCCTGGGCACGATGGCGCGCCCGCAGGAGTCGCTGGCGCAGCGCTTCCACGAGATGCTGGGCGCGGCGAAGTCGAACGTGGTGGTGATCTCGCCCTACTTCATTCCCGGCGACGAGGGCATGGAGCGCATCCGCATGGGCCGCGACCACGGACTGAGCATCACCGTGGTCACCAACTCGCTGGCCGACAGCGACGAGCCGCTGGTGAACATCAACTACAACCGCTACCGCGTCGACATGCTCAAGCTCGGCGTGAACCTGTACGAGGTGAGCACGCAGCAGCTCAAGCGCAGCGGCCAGTTCCGCAGCCTGCTCAAGAAGGCGCGCGGGCGCCTGCACGCCAAGCTGGCGCTGGTCGACCGCCAGTGGGTGCTGCTGGGCTCGATGAACCTCGACCCGCGCTCGGCCCTGCTGAACACCGAGTTCGGCGTGCGCGTGCGCAGCTTCGAGCTCACGCAGGCGCTGCTCTTCGCCTACCAGCTGGACGACATGGAAGGCGTGTACCGCGTCGTGCTCAAGCCCGACGGCCAGAACGTGCAATGGATCGGCACCGGCGACGTGCACAACGAAGTGCTCGACAGCGAGCCCGACTCCAGCATGCTCACGCGCCTGCAGCTGCTGCTGTTCTCGTGGTTCGTGCCGACCGACCAGCTGTGAGCGGCGGGCGGGCGGCCCCGCGTCGCATCCTTGCCACAAATGCAAACGCCTCGCATTTAGCTCTTTAGAATTCAGCCCGCCGCGTCCAGCGGCCGTCATGGCGTCCCGCCACGGAGATTCTTCCGTCCGCGCTGCGCCATTGCCTCACCCAGACATTTCCAGTTCAAGGCAGGGCACGACAACGCCCTTCGTCTCTCGCGACGAAGGGCGTTGTCGCGTACGGCCGCGCCTGCGCGGCGCCGCCCTCCAAGAACAAGCACAACCGGACAACATGAAGCCCTCCTCCCGCACAGCCACCCGCACCGCCACCCCCTCGCGCCCGCTGTGGCCCCTTTCGCTGCTGGCCGGCGCCGCCCTCGCGTCGCTGTCGGGCATGGCGCTGGCACAGACCGCCGCCTCGACCCTGAAGGAAGTCACCGTCAGCGCCGAGGACGACAAGGGCTACGCCCCCGCCGCCGCCAGCACCGCCACCAAGGGCAGCGCGCCGCTGCGCGACGTGCCGCAGGCCGTGAACGTGCTGCCCGAGCAGCTGCTGCGCGACCAGGGCGCCGTGTCGATGCAGGACGCCCTGCGCAACGTGCCGGGCGTGAGCTTCAACCACGGCGACGGCCAGCGCGACCAGGTCGTGATCCGCGGCTTCAGCGGCATCTCCGACTGGTTCGTGGACGGCGTGCGCGACGACGCGCTGTACTTTCGCGACCTCTCGGACACCGAGCGCATCGAGGTGCTCAAGGGCCCGGCCGCCGTGCTCTACGGCCGCGGCTCCTCGGGCGGCCTGATCAACCGCGTGACCAAGAAGCCCGTGTTCGAGCGCCGCTTCGGAGAGGTCTCGCTGGGCCTGGGCAGCCACCACTACACGCGCAGCACGATCGACCTGAACACACCCATCGGCGAGAACATGGCCTTCCGCCTGAACGTGGCGGGCGAGCAGTCGGACAGCTACCGCGACCAGCAGTTCACCGACCGCCACAACATCGCGCCCTCGCTGGCGATCAAGTTCAGCCCGCAGACCGACCTGCTGCTGCAGTACACCAACCTGCGCGACCAGCGCCTCACCGACTTCGGCATCCCGGCGCTCAACGGCCGCCCGGTCGACGTGCCCATCGGCGCCTACTACGGCTCCGCGCACGGCAAGCGCGACGACACCGTGACCAGCAAGGTGCAGACCTTCACCGCCACGCTGAACCACCGCTTCAGCGACGCGCTGAGCCTGCGCAACACCACGCGCTATTCCAGCTACCACCTGGACCGCAACAACACGCTGCCCAGCGGCACCACCGACCCGGTGCGCCTGACGGTGGGCCGCACGCGCGGCATCGTCGACCGCGACGAGAGCGGCTGGTTCAACCAGACCGACCTGACCTGGCGCAACGACCTGGGCGGCTTCAAGCAGGAGTGGCTGGTCGGTGCCGAGTTCGGCGTGCAGCGCAAGCGGCTGTTCAGCGTGTCTTCCGCCACAGGAGCGCAGCGCGTGAACCTGTTCAGCCCGGTGGCGGACCCGCTGCCGATCCCGCTGGCCACCTACCTCGCCGACGGCGCGATCCCGAGCAACAGCGAGTTCAAGACCGCGGCCGTGTATGTCCAGGACCAGATCACGCTGGCACCGCACTGGAAGGCGCTGATCGGCGGGCGCTACGACGTGTTCAAGCAGGACACCAGTTTCGAGCGCAAGCTCGCGCCGCTGGAGCGCACCGACCGCAAGTTCAGCCCACGCGCCGGCGTGGTGTGGCAGCCCGACACGGTGCAGTCGTACTACGTGTCGTACAGCCGCTCGTTCCAGCCCTCGGGTGAGAACTTCGCGCTGTCCACCGGCAACATCGACAACGCGCCCGAGATCACCGTCAACAAGGAAATCGGCGCCAAGTTCGATCTGCTCGACGGTGGCCTGAACCTCACGACCGCGCTGTTCAACCTGGAACGCTCGGGCATCAAGAACACCGACCCGAACAACCCGCGCCGCCAGATCAACGTCGGCACGCAGCGCACCAACGGCCTGGAGCTCGCGCTCAACGGCCGCCTGCCGGGCCGCTGGGACGTGAGCGCGGGCTATGCCTACCTCGACGCAAAGATGACCAAGTCGCTCGCCACCGTGAGCTCGCTGCAGCTGCCCGTGGGCGCCGCGATCCCGGTGCAGGGCAAGACCGCCGCGCTCACGCCGCGTCACTCGGCCTTCGTGTGGGCCATGAAGGATCTCGGCCACGGCTTCAGCGCCGGCGGCGGCCTGAACTACGTCAGCGCGCGCTATGCCTCGCTGAGCAACCTCGTCACGCTGCCCTCGTACCTGACCGCCGACCTCGCGGCCAATTACAAGACCGAGCGCTACGAGATCGCGCTGAACCTGAAGAACATCGCGAACCGCAAGTACTACGTCTCGGCCCACGGCAGCGTGGACAACCTGATCCTGCCGGGACCGGGGCGCGAAGTGCAGCTGACGCTGCGCGCGAAGTTCTGAGAAGACCTCAGGTCGCCGCCGCCACCTTGCGCCGTTGCAGCCACGTGACCCACCAGGCGCCCGCCGTGCACAGCACCAGGTAGACGACGGCGACCAGGATGTAGACCTCGACCACGCGCCCGTCGCGTTGTCCCACCTTGCTGGCGGCGCCGAGAAAGTCGTTCAGGCTGATCACGTAGACCAGCGAGGTGTCCTTGAGCAGCGCGATGGTCTGGTTGATGAGCGAGGGCGTCATGTTGCGAAAGGCCTGCGGCAGGATCACGTGCCGCATCGCCTGCCCCGGCGACATCCCCAGCGACTGCGCCGCCTGCATCTGGCCGGCGCGCACGCTGCCGATGCCGGCGCGGATGATCTCGCAGTAGTAGGCGGACTCCGCGAGCACGAAGGCCACGAGCGCGGCGTAGATCGGCCCGACGCCGAGGTTCGGGTCGCCGGTCACGGCGCGCAGCACCACCGGCATCAGGAAGTAGATCCACAGGATCGTGAGGATCAGCGGGATCGAGCGGAACAGGTTCACGTACCCCGCCACGAGCGCCGCCACCGGCCGCGGCGCGAAGATCCGCGTGATCGCCAGCAAGGTCCCCAGGCCGATGCCGGCGGCCATGGAGGCCGCCACCAGCAGCGCGGTCATCTGCAGGCCCTGCAGCAGGTAGGGCCAGGCGCGCTGCAGGGCGACCCAATCGAAGTCGTAGCCCATCACGCGGCGCCCAGCAGCCCGGGCACGCGCACCCGATGTTCGATGCGGCGCATCAGCACGATCACGCCGTAGGTGATCGCCATGTAGATGAGCGTCGCCACGATGAAGGCCTCGAAGGGATGGGCGCTGAACTCGCTGAGCTGGCGCGTCTGCCCGGTGAGCTCCATGAGCCCGATCGTCAGCGCGACGGCCGAGTTCTTGAACACGTTCAGGAAGTCGGACGTCAGCGGCGGGATGACGATGCGCAGGGCCTGCGGCAGGATCACGTAGCGGTAGGCCGCCACGGTTCCCAGGCCCATCGCCATGGCCGCCTGCTTCTGGCTGCGCGGCACCGACTCGATGCCCGCGCGCACCTGCTCGGCCGCCTTCGCCGCCGTGTAGAGCGTGAGGCCCACCAGCACGGTGAGGAACTGGTTCGCGGTCGGGTTCATCTGCTTGATCGCATGGCCCCAGGCGGTCGGCAACAGCTCGGGCACCACGAAGTACCAGAGAAACAGCTGCACCAGCAGCGGCGTGTTGCGAAAGCAGTGGATGTACACCGCCGACAGCGTGCGCGCCGTCCGGTGGGGCAGCGTGCGGGCCACGCCGGCGATCAGGCCCAGGCCCAATGCCAGCGTCCAGGCCAGCAGCGACAGCGCGACCGTCCACAGCAACCCGCGCACCAGCATCAGGCCGTACAGGCCCTCCCCCGTGACCGAGGGTTTGAAGAAGATCAACCAATCCCAGGTGTAGTGCATCGCGAAAGGTGCCGGCAGGCGGTTCGGTTCGTGAAGGGGTGGCCGCGTCCGCGCCTTACAGCGGCTGGTCGCTCGGATGGCGCACGAGCTCCTGCATGTCGGGCGACATCGGGAAGTTGACCGTCACGCTGCCCTTCACCGCGATGGGCTTGAGGAAGTACTTCTCGTACAACGCGGTGAACTCGCCCGATCGCATCATCCCGGTGATCACGCCGTCGACAAGCTTCTTGAACGCCGCGTCGCCCTTGCGCAGCATGCAGCCATAGGCCTCCTTCTGCTGCGGCACGCCGACCACCTCCCAGTCCGCCGGGTTCCTGGCGCGGGCGATGTTGCTGAAGAGAATGATGTCGTCCTGCGTCGCGGCCACCGCGCGCCCCGTCTCCACGGTCAGGAAGTTCTCGTTGATGTCCTTGGCCAGGATGATCTGGATGCCCCACTTGTTCTTTTCGTTGAGCTGCCGCAGCATGCGCTCCGCCGTGGTGCCCGCGCTGACCACGACGTTCTTGCCCACGAGGTCGGCCCAGTGCTTGATGCCGGAGTTCTTGCGCACCAGCAGGCGGGCGCCCACAACGAAGAAGGTCGTCGAGAACGACACCTGGTTCTGCCGCTCGGCGTTGTTGGTGGTCGAGCTGCACTCCAGGTCGACCGTCTGGTTGGCCACCAGCGGAATGCGCGTCTGCGGCGTGACTTCCAGGGTCTTGACCTCCAGCCGGGTGAGCTGCAGGTCCTTCTTCACCTGGGCGACCACGCGCTGCGAAATTTCCCAGGCGAAGCCGGCCTGCTTGTTGTGGTCGTCCAGGTAGTTGAACGGGATCGAGGCACCGCGCGTGGCCACGGTGATCGCCCCGGTGTCCTTGATCTTCTTGAGCGTGCCGTCCAGCGGCGGCGCGGTCTGCGCGGCGACGCCGGCGCACAGCGCGAGGCCGGCCATGGCGAGGAAGGAACGGGTCAACGCGGCGTGAAGGGTCGGCTTGAAAGTCATCGCGGGCTCCAGGTGTCGGGGGTCAGAGGTCGAAACGCGTGGCGCAGGCGTCCAGCGCGCCCAGCAGCTCGTCGCGCAGGGCCTGGGGGTCGTCCAGGCCGATCGACAGGCGGATGACCGGCCCTTCGACGTCGCAGAAATTGCGCCTGGCGAGTTCTTCCGCCGGGTAGAAGGCCGCGATGCTGCGCACGCCGCCCCAGCTGGCGCCGATGGCAAAGCGCTTCAGGCCGGCGAACAGCGCCCGGTAGGCGTCGTAGGGGCAGTCCACGAGCTGCAGCGACATCACGCAGCCGGGCTGCGCGAAATCGCGCGCCCACAGCGCATGATCCGGCGCGCCGGGCAGCGCCGGAAAGAGCATGCGGCGCACGAGGCGGTGCGCGTCGAGTTGCCCGGCGATCAGGCGCGCGCTGGCGGCCTGGCGCTCCATGCGCACCTGCATCGTGTCCAGGCCGCGGGCCACCAGGAAGCAGTCCTCCGGGCTCACGGCCAGCCCCATCAGCGACTGCAGGCCGCGCAAGGAGCGGTACAGGCTTTCGTCCTGGGTGGTGACGCTGCCCATCAGCACGTCCGAATGCCCGCCCATGTACTTGGTGCATGCGTGAACGCACAGGTCGACGCCGTGCGCCAGCGCGGCAAAGCCCAGCGGACTGGCCCAGGTGTTGTCGATGGCGGTCAGCACGCCACGGGCACGCGCCACGGCGGTGATCGCCGGCACGTCCTCGACTTCCATCGTCACCGTGCCGGGCGACTCCAGCCAGATGAGCCGCGTGTTCGGACGCACGAGGCGCTCGATGCCCGCGCCGATGCGCGGCGCATAGAACTCGACCTCGATGCCCAGCGCCTGCAGCCGTTCGACGGCGAAGGACTTGGCCAGGCCATAGGCGGCATCGGTCATCAAGAGGTGGTCGCCCTTCTGGAGCAGTGCGAGCAGCACGCCGCAGATGGCCGCCTGTCCGGAAGGAAAGACGATGCCGTGGGCGGCGCCGTCCAGCTCGGCGATGCGTGCCTCGAGGGCGCGCTGCGTCGGCGTGCCCGTCGTGCCGTAGCTGAAGCCGTCCGGCAGGCGGGTGCGGCGATGCACGAAATCGTCGAGCGAGTCGAAGACGACCGTGGAGGCGCGCCACACCGGCGGCGCCAGGCTGGCGAAGGCGGCGTCTGCAGAGGACGTGCCGGGATGGGAAATGGATGGGTTCACGATGGAAGTCAGTTCGCGGGGGCCGATTCGATGAGCTGCAGCGCATGCTTCATCTGCTCGACGGCCATGGTTTCGAGATCGGTGTAGACCTTCATCTCCACGCCCAGGCGGGTGAAGGTTTCGCGGGCGGTGGCGATCCGGGCCGGGTCCTGGGTCTTGGGGTTGGCCAGTGCCGCCTCCAGGCGCTTGTACTCGCTGGTGAGCAGGGCCGGCTGCTCGCCGAGGGCACGCAGGCCGGCGTTGGTCATCGAACGGATGCGCAGCAGCATCTTCACGTCCGACTGCTCCATCTCGCCCTGCGCCCGCTCCAGCGCCAGCTTGGCGGCCACCGCCTGCGGGCTGTCGGGCTTGCGGGTGGCCGCGAGGGTCTGGAACCTGGCGACGTCGCTGGAAAAGTCGTGCGCCCATGCGGGCATCGCACACGCCAGGACCGTCACTGCAAGCGCTGTTCGAAGGTTCATCTCGCGTCTTTCGGGAAGTGGCTGAAGACACCAACTCTAGGACGCTGGAGATAATCCGGATCGCGCCCGAAGTTCTTTCTCCATAAGCGGTTGTTATATGTTGCTCCGAGAGATCGAGGTGTTCCGTTCCGTGATGTCCGTGGGCTCCGCGAGCAAGGCGGCCGCACTCCTGGGCGTGACACAGCCGGCCATCAGCCAGTCGCTGCGCAGGCTGGAGGAAGCCGCGGGCTTTCCCCTGTTTCGCCGGCTGCGCGGCCGCCTGCACCCCACGCCCGAAGCGCAGGCGCTGCTGGCCGAGGTCGAGCGCGTCTTCGTGGGCTTGAGCAGCATCGAGCACCGCATGCGCAGCCTCAAGCGCTTCGGCGTCAACACGCTGCGCATGGCGGTGTATCCGGCCTTCGGCCTGAGCTTCGTGCCACGGGTGCTGTCGCGGCTGGTGGCCGAGCGCGGCGACGCCGACGCCCGCCCGCAGATTTCGCTGCAGGTGCTCAGTTCGCGAGAGGTGCACGAGGCCGTGCTGGGGCGCCAGGTCGACTTCGGGCTGATGGCCGACGAGATGCCGACGACCGGCCTGGAGCACTCCGAATTCGCGCGCTTTCCGGGCGTGGTGGTGATGCATGCCAAGCACCGGCTGGCCCGCGCCAGGACCATCCAGCCGCATCAACTCGCCGAAGAGCCCTTCCTTGCGCTCAACCCGGAAGACGCGTCCCGGCGCCGCCTGGAGCGGGCGCTGGCGGACCGCAACGTCGCGTTGAGCGTGCTGGTCGAGACCCCTTACGCGGCCAGCGTGTGCGAGATGGCCCTGAGCGGCATGGGCATCGGCGTCGTCAATCCGGTCACCGCGCTGGAGTACGCGCAACGCGGCCTGGCCGTGCGCCCGCTGTCGCTGGAGGTGTCCTTCGCTGGCATGCTGGTGCTGCCGCCGGGACAGCCGCTGTCCGGCCTGGCGGTGCGCGTGCTCCAGCTCATGCGCATCCAGCTGGCCGAAGACCAGAAGGCCCTGGCGGGCCTTCTCAAGCCTCGCGCCAGGTAGCGCCACGCAGGCGCAAGGCATTGGTGATCACCGACGCCGAGCTCAGGCTCATCGCCAGCGCGGCGATCATCGGCGACAGCAGCCAGCCCGTGAACGGGAACAGCACGCCCGCGGCCAGCGGCACGCCCAGCGCGTTGTAGAGGAAGGCGAAGCCCAGGTTCTGCTTCATGTTGGCGATGGTCTGCTCGGAGATCACGCGCGCCTGCGCAATGCCGCGCAGGTCGCCCTTGACCAGCGTCACCTGGGCGCTGTTCATCGCGACATCGGTGCCGGTGCCCATCGCCACGCCGACGTCGGCCTTGGCGAGCGCGGGCGCGTCGTTGATGCCGTCGCCGGCCATCGCGACGATGCGGCCTTCGCGCTGCAGTTTGTCGACCAGCGCGAGCTTGTCGGCGGGCTTCACTTCGCCGTGCACCTCGTCGATGCCCAGCTTCGCGGCGACGGCCCGGGCGGTGGTCAGCCCGTCGCCCGTGGCCATGATGACGCGCAGGCCCGAAGCCTTGAGCGCGGCCAGCGCCTCCAGCGTGGTCGGCTTGATCGGGTCCGACACCGCGAGCAGCCCGGCCGCCTGGCCGTCCACCGCCAGGAACATGACGCTCGCGCCCTCGGCCCGCAGGGCCTCGGCCTGCGGCTTGAGGTCGTCGACCCGCACGCGCAGCTGTTCCATGAGCGCCGTGTTGCCCAGCGCCAGCTTCCGGCCGGCCACGGCGCCGCTCACGCCGATGCCGCTGCTGGATTCGAAACCCTCGGGCGTGTCCAGCGCCAGCTGGCGCTCGCGCGCCGCCCGCACGATGGCGTCGGCCAGCGGGTGCTCGCTGCCCTGGTCCAGGCTGGCCGCCAGGCGCAGCACCTCGTCGGCGTTGAAGCCCGGCGCTGGCACCGCGCGCTCGAACTGCGGCCGGCCTTCCGTCAGGGTGCCGGTCTTGTCGACGATGAGCGCATCGACCTTGCGGAAGTTCTCGATCGCGGCGGCATCGCGGAACAGCACGCCCTGCGTGGCCGCCTTGCCCGTGGCCACCATGATCGACATCGGCGTCGCGAGACCCAGCGCACAGGGGCAGGCAATGATGAGCACCGCCACGGCATTGATGAGGCCGTAGACCCAGCTGGGCTGTGGCCCGAAGAATCCCCAAGCGAAGAAGGTCAGCACCGCGATGGCGATCACCGTCATCACGAAGTAGCCGGCGACCTGGTCGGCCATCCGCTGCATCGGCGCGCGCGAGCGCTGGGCTTGCGCGACCATCTGCACGATGCTTGCGAGCACGGTCTGCGAGCCGACCTTTTCCGATTGCATGACGAGGGCGCCGTTGGTGTTGAGCGTCGCGCCGATGAGCTTGTCGCCCACGCGCTTGGTCACGGGCAGCGGCTCGCCAGTGAGCATCGACTCGTCGACCGCGCTGCCGCCTTCGATCACCACGCCGTCCACCGGCACCTTCTCTCCGGGGCGCACGCGCAGCTTGTCGCCGACATGCACGTGGCCGATGGGCACGTCTTCCTCGGTGCCGTCGGCGCCGATCCGGCGTGCCGTCTTGGGCGCGAGCCCCAGCAGCGACTTGATGGCCGCGGAGGTCTGCGAGCGCGCCTTGAGCTCGAGGATCTGGCCCAGCAAGGTGAGCGAGATGATCACCGCGGCCGCCTCGAAGTAGACCGACACGCGCCCCATCGACACGAACGACGCGGGGAACACGCCCGGCGCCACCGTGGCCACGACGCTGTAGACAAAGGCGGCGGCCGTGCCCAGGCCGATCAGGGTCCACATGTTCGGGCTGCGGTTCGCCACCGACTGCACCGCGCGCACAAAGAACGGCCATCCGGCCCACAGCACGATGGGAACAGTGAGCACGAGCTCGATCCAGCTTTGCGTGCCCATCGCGAACCACTGCAGGCGGTGGCCGGCCATGGCGAGCACGGTGACGACAACGCTGAGCGGCAGCGTCCAGAAGAAGCGCCGCTTGAAGTCTTTCAGCTCGGGGTCTTCGCCCTCGTCGAGGGTCGGCATCTCGGGCTCCAGCGTCATGCCGCACTTGGGGCAGTTGCCCGGGTGGTCCTGCCGGATCTCCGGGTGCATGGGGCAGGTGTAGACCGTGCCCTCCGCAGCGGGCTGCGCAGGGTCCGCGGGCGCATGCCCGTGCGATGCGTGGTGATCGTGGTGGCCGTGATGACCGTGGGGGTGTCCTGCGTGCCTGGTGGACGTGTCGTTCATTCGCGTTCTCCGACAGGAAAGGGGGAAGCCCTTGAGGGGGAAGCGATCAGTGTCCAGGTTGACACGATGTGAAGGTCAAGCCCTGTCGCGCGATACCCTGGAAGAAAAAGCGCCGGCATGGCGGCCGGCGCGTGAAAGACGCGTGCGCATTACGCTCACTTGCCGGCCTTGCCCACCAGCACCGCGCCCTTCATTCCGGCGTCGTAGTGGCCCGGCTGCAGGCAGCCGAAGTCGACCTTGCCGGCCTGGGTGAACTGCCAGACGATCTCGCCGGTCTTGCCCGCGGCCAGCGTGACCATGTTCGGATCGGCGTGCTCCATCTCGGGATTCTTCTTCATGGCCTCGTAGTGCGCCAGCAGCGCCTTCTCGGTCCCGAGCACGAGCTCGTGCTTCAGGACGCCGGAGTTCTTGACGACGAAGCGCACCGTCTCCCCCTGCTTGACCTTGATGTCCGCCGGCGTGAAGCGCATCGAGTCCGTCATGTCGACCTGGACCGTGCGCGTCACCTTGGCGGCCACGCCAGGCTTGCCGACGGCGGCCTCGGCATCGTGGCCGTGGCCACCGGCATGGGTGCCCGAGGCAAAGGCGCCGGCAGCGGCCAGTGCGGCTCCTGCGGCGAAAACGGTGTTGCGGAAGGTGTGTGTCATGGTGTCCTTGGAGGTTGCCGGGATGCCGCGACTCTAGGAAGCCAAGCCCGTCCACCACCGATCACCCGGATTACAAAAAAGCAATCTGCGCGCGCGACCTCCGTGCATCGGCGACATGGGCACGGCCTTATTTTGCCCGGGCAAAATACCTCAAAGCTTCCCGACCGAAGGCACCCGGCCACCCGGTGTTTCCCCGGAAAAGCACGGCGGTGCCAAACGGCGGCAAGGGCGCCGCCCTTGAAAGGTCATCGAATGCCCTTATGATTAGCACTCGCTGCTGACGAGTGCTAACAGCCCTCCCATCCAGTCGACAGGTCGCCGGTTTCTCCGGCGCCCGACCACAAACAAACCCGTTTCTTACCCTTCCAGGAGATGCAATGAAACTTCGTCCTTTGGCCGATCGCGTGATCGTCAAGCGTGTTGACAGCGAAACCAAGACCGCCTCCGGCATCGTCATCCCCGACGCAGCCGCCGAAAAGCCCGATCAGGGCGAAGTCCTGGCCGTGGGCCCGGGCAAGCGCAACGACAAGGGCGAACTGGCCGCACTGACCGTCAAGGTCGGCGACCGCGTCCTGTTCGGCAAGTACAGCGGCCAGACCGTCAAGGTCGATGGCGACGAACTGCTCGTGATGAAGGAAGACGACCTGTTCGCAGTCGTCGAGAAGTAATTCTTCTCCTCCCTTTCGATCCCATCCAATCCAATCCATTCGGAGTTAATTCATCATGGCAGCAAAAGACGTAGTCTTCGGCGGCGAAGCCCGCGCACGCATGGTCGAGGGTGTCAACATCCTGGCCAACGCAGTCAAAGTGACCCTGGGCCCCAAGGGCCGCAACGTGGTGCTCGAGCGTTCGTTCGGCGCCCCCACCGTGACCAAGGACGGTGTGTCCGTGGCCAAGGAAATCGAACTCAAGGACAAGCTGCAGAACATGGGCGCCCAGCTCGTGAAGGAAGTGGCCTCCAAGACCAGCGACAACGCTGGTGACGGCACCACGACCGCCACGGTCCTGGCACAAGCCATCGTTCGCGAAGGTTTCAAGCTGGTGGCTGCCGGCATGAACCCGATGGACCTGAAGCGCGGCATCGACAAGGCTGTCACGGCCCTGGTCGCCGAGCTGAAGAAGGCTTCCAAGCCCACCACCACCTCCAAGGAAATCGCGCAAGTCGGCTCCATCTCGGCCAACAGCGACGAAACCATCGGCAAGCTCATCGCTGACGCGATGGACAAGGTCGGCAAGGAAGGCGTGATCACCGTGGAAGACGGCAAGTCGCTGGACAGCGAACTCGACGTCGTCGAAGGCATGCAGTTCGACCGCGGCTACCTGTCGCCCTACTTCATCAACAACCCCGAGAAGCAATCGGCGCTGCTCGACAACCCCTTCGTGCTGCTGTTCGACAAGAAGATCAGCAACATCCGTGACCTGCTGCCGGTGCTGGAGCAAGTCGCCAAGGCGGGCCGTCCGCTGCTGATCATTGCCGAAGAAGTCGAAGGCGAAGCCCTGGCGACGCTGGTCGTGAACACGATCCGCGGCATCCTGAAGGTTGTGGCTGTGAAGGCTCCTGGCTTCGGCGACCGCCGCAAGGCCATGCTGGAAGACATCGCCATCCTGACGGGCGGCAAGGTCATCGCTGAAGAAGTGGGCCTGACGCTCGAAAAGGTGACGCTGGCCGACCTGGGCCAAGCCAAGCGCATCGAAGTGGGCAAGGAAAACACGATCATCATCGACGGCGCTGGCGCTGCCGGTGACATCGAAGCCCGCGTGAAGCAAGTTCGCGTTCAGATCGAAGAAGCGACCAGCGACTACGACCGTGAAAAGCTGCAAGAGCGCGTGGCCAAGCTGGCCGGCGGCGTGGCAGTGATCAAGGTTGGCGCTGCCACCGAAGTCGAAATGAAGGAAAAGAAGGCTCGCGTCGAAGACGCCCTGCACGCCACCCGCGCTGCAGTGGAAGAAGGCGTTGTGGCTGGCGGCGGCGTGGCACTGCTGCGTGCCAAGCAAGCCGTGGGCGAGTCGGTCAAGGGCGACAACGCTGATCAAGAAGCCGGCATCAAGCTGGTGCTGAAGGCCATCGAAGCGCCCCTGCGCGAAATCGTGAACAACGCCGGCGGCGAAGCCTCGGTGGTGGTGAACGCTGTGCTGGCCGGCAAGGGCAACTACGGCTTCAACGCTGCGAACGACACGTACGGCGACATGCTCGAGCTGGGCATCCTGGACCCGACGAAGGTCACCCGCACCGCACTGCAGAACGCCGCTTCGGTGTCCTCGCTGCTGCTGACGACCGAAGCCATGGTTGCTGACGCACCCAAGGACGAGTCCGGCGCCGGCGGCGGTGGCATGCCCGACATGGGTGGCATGGGCGGCATGGGCGGCATGGGCATGTAATTTCGCTCGCCCCCAGGCTGCGCGGCACTTCGTGTCCGCTACGCCAACCCCCTACCGGGGGCAACACCTGCGGCCCGGCAAAGCCGGTTCCGCGGTGTTTCGCGAAATGAAAAAGCCCCGCTTCGGCGGGGCTTTTTCTATGGGCGCTCGGTATTAGATCGGGCCTATCGGAACTGGTCGCGCAGCGCCATGTAGAGCACCTGGAACCGCGCATGCCGCGTCTTGTGTCCATCGGCTCCTTCGGATGAAGGCTCCAGCGTCTGCTTCACCGGCGGCAGCGTGCACACCTCGGCCACAGCACCTCCATCGGCCAGCCACGCCAGGCGCGCCGCGCCGAGCGCCCCGCCCGTCTCGCTGCCCGCATACAGCGTCAGCGGCACCTGGAAGATGTCGGCCAGCAACTGCCCCCACCACACACTGCGCGCACCGCCCCCCACGAGCGCGACTTCGCGCAGCGGCATGTCGGCCGGCAAGCGCAGCGTGTCGAAGCCATCGCGCAGCCCGAAGCTCACGCCCTCGACCACGGCATAGGCGATCTCCGCCGGGCCATGCGCATGCGTGAGACCGAAGAGCACCCCTTGCGCATTCGGGTTGTTGTGCGGCGAGCGCTCGCCCGACAGGTACGGCAGGAACAGCGGGCAGCGCGCCCGGTCCGCCAACGCAACCGACGCAGCCGCTTCGAGCAACGCCGCCTCGTCCGCGAACTTGAAGGTCTTCGCTGCCCAGCTCACCGCGCTCGCGGCCGAGAGCATCACCGACATCTGGTGCCAACGCTTCGGCAGCGCGTGGCAGAAGGCGTGCATCGCCTGCGCCGGGTTCGGCAGGAAGCGGTCGGTCGAGACGAACACCACGCCGGAAGTGCCGAGCGAGACAAAGCCCTGCCCCGGCTCGACGAGCCCCATGCCGACCGCGCTGGCGGCGTTGTCGCCCGCGCCGCCGGCGATCTTCACGCCCTCGCGCAGCCCCCAGCGCGCCGCCAGTTCCGGCTTGAGCAGCGCGGAGACTTCACTGCCTTCCACCAGCCGCGGCATGTGAGCGCGCGTGAGCCCCGTGGCGGCGAGCAGTTCGTCGGACCAGTCGCGCGCGCCCACGTCGAGCCACAGCGTGCCGGCCGCGTCGGACATCTCGCTGACCGCCTCGCCGCTGAGCATGAAGCGCAGCCAGTCCTTGGGCAGCAGCACGCGCGCCACGCGGGCGAAGACCTCGGGTTCGTGCTCGCGCACCCACAGCAGCTTGGGCGCGGTGAAGCCGGGCATCGCGAGGTTGCCGGCGATCTCGCCCAGGCGCGGCACGGCGCGCGTGAGCGCCTCGCACTGCGCACCGCTGCGGCCGTCGTTCCAGAGGATGGCCGGGCGCAGCACCTCGCCTTCCGCGTCGAGCAGCGTGGCGCCGTGCATCTGGCCCGACAGGCCGATGGCGCGTACCTGCGCCAGTGCCTCGGCGTGCGTGGTGCGCAGCGCGGCCATGACGGCCTCAAGCGCCTGCCACCATTGGGCAGGCGCCTGTTCCGACCACAGCGGTTGCGGCCGGTCGACCGTGAGCGGCGCGCGTGCCACGCCGACGATGCGGTGATCGTCCGCGAGCAGCAATGCCTTGAGCTCGGACGTGCCGAGGTCGAGTCCCAGATACAAGATGGTCTCCCTGATGGCGCCTTCGGAGCGGGCGCGTTCGCCTTGAAAGAAGTCAGCCGAAGCGCGTGTCGGCCTGGCGTCTGAACTCGCTCGGCGTCATGCCCTTGATTTCGAGAAAGCGCCGGTTGAAGTTCGCCACGTTGTTGAAGCCCACCTGGTAGCAGATGTCGGTCACGTAGTGATCGGTCTGCATCAGCAGGTGGCAGGCGCTGTTGATGCGCACGCGGTTCACGAAGTCGGTGAAGCTGTTGCCCGTCGAGCGGCGGAAGAAGCGGCTGAAGCGGCTCTCGCTCATGCCCAGCTCGGCGGCCACGTCCGACATCGAGATCGAGTCGGTCATGTTGTTGGTGATGCGGTTCACGATGTCGTTGATCTGGTCGACCTGCGCATCGCCGTCGCTGCCCTGCACGCCCTGCATCTGCACGCTCGACAGCAGCCGGTAGTCGGTGCACTGCGCCAGGTCGGCCATGAACTCGAAGAACAGGCCCAGGCGGCGCACGCCGCGCGCGGCCTTGATGGCGTCCCAGTGCGCCAGCGCCTGCGCCGACATGCCGAAGAACTCGATGCCGTGGCGCGCGCGGTCGAGCAGCGGCATCACGTCGCGCAGCTCGGGAATCTCGGCGGCCGCGCGCTCGATGGGCTCGTGGCGGAACTGGATCACGCGGTCGCGCCCGGCGGCGCCTTCTTCGGGCACATCGAGCGAGATCCAGTTGTGCGGCAGGCGCGGCCCGCACAGCACGAGGTGGCCGGGCTGGAACGGCCCGATCCAGTCGCCGATGAAGGCCTTGCCCGAGGTCTCGGTGATCAGGTGCAGCTCGTAGTCTTCATGGAAGTGCCACCGCACCAGCGGGCTCGGAAAGCCGTGCGCGAGGCAGCGCACCAGGCCGGTTTCTTCCGGGGCCTCGTAGCCCAGCGACGGGGAGCGCGCGAAGTCGCGCTCCAGCTCGGGTTGGCGTTGACGAGGGATCGCGCGTTTGCGGGTGGTCGTGGTCATGGCGGCACGGATCGATCAGGGCCGGGAAGCGACGGCCTCGTTGTCTTCCTGCGAAAGCGCCGTGCGAACGGCTTCCAGCGTCGGTGGATCGGCGCCCTCGCGGGTGCAGTTCAGGGCCGCGGCGGTGGCGGCAAAGCGCATCACGGCGCGCCAGGCGTCGTCGCCAAGCTCGGCCAGTTGCGCGGGGTGCTCGACGCCGTGCGCCAGCAGCGCCACGGACAGCCCGGCGGTGAAGGTGTCGCCCGCGCCGATGGTGTCGACCACCTCGACGCGCGGCGCGGCCACGGTGAGCGGCGCGCTGCCGGTGCGCCACAGCGTGGCACCGGCACCGCCGCGCGTGACGACCACGGCGCGCGCGCCGGCCGTGAGGCATTCGGCCGCGAGCACATCCACGGGCCGCCCGGGGGCGAGCAGCGCGGCGTCTTCGTCGCTGAGCTTGACCAGGTCGGCCATGGCGAACCACTCGCTGACGCGGGCGCGGTAGGCGGCCATGTCCGGGATCAGGCTGGGCCGCACGTTGGGATCGAACACGATCACGCAGCGCCCCGTGTGGGCGGCCACGAGGTCGGCGATGCGCGACGACGCCGGCTCCTGCAGCAGCGAGATCGAGCCGAAGTGCAGGAAGCGGCATTCCGCCGGCAATTGGGGCAGCGGCTCGGGCGCCCAGGTCGCGTCGGCGCTGCCGCGTGTGTAGAAGGCGTAGCGGTTGGTCTGCGGCGTGCGCTCGACAAAGGCCAGCGTCGACGGCGCGTCGCTGCGCAGGATGAGCCGGGTGTCGACGCCGTTGCGTTCCAGAAAAGCCATCAGCCGCTCGCCGAACAGGTCGGTGGACAGCTGCGTGAGAAAGCCGGTCGGCTGCCCCAGCCGCGCGCAGGCCACGGCCGTGTTCAGCGGCGAGCCGCCTTCATGGCCGAGGAACGCCAGGGTGCCGCCTTCGCCGGCGGTGAAATCGATCAGGGCCTCGCCCGTGAGTGCAATGCGCATGGTGCTTGGATTTTCTTCTTCTGTCAGGGCAAGGCGCGGGCGTCGGCCAGGAAACCCGCTTCGGCAGCCAGGGTGGCGGGATGGTCGAGCAGCTCGGCAAAGAGGCGCGGCGGAATGGTGATGGCGCCCACGCCCAGTCCGAGCAGCGCCAGGTACGCCGCGCGCGAACGGATGCTCGCCACCAGCAGCCGCGTGCGGGGCGAAAGCCGTTGCGCCATCAGCGACTGCATCTGCGCGATGAGCGCCAGCCCGTCGATGCCGGCGTCTTCGAGCCGGCCGAGGTACGGCGCCGCATAGGCCGCGCCCAACTGCGCGGCGAAGTGCGCCTGCTCCGGCGCGTACACGGCGGTCCACGTCACAGGCACGCCCTGGGCGATGAGCCGCGCGCCGGCGTCCAGGCCCTGGCGCGTGGCGGGAATCTTGATGACGAGCTGGCCGGGGTCGAACTGCGGCAGCAGCGCCTGTGCGTCTTCGAGCATGCCGTCGACCTCGCTCGAATAGACCTGGGCCAGCACCTGGCGCGCCCCCAGGTCGATGCAACGTTTCAGCAGACCGGGGACATCGGCGCGCCCCACGCCCGCACGCTGCAGCAGCGTCGGGTTGGTCGTCACGCCGTGCACCACCGGGTGCGGCAGGCAGGCTTGCAGCTCGGCCAGGTCGGCGCTGTCGAGGTACAGGTGGAAGTCGTCGTTCATGCGGAAATGCGGAAGGAAGGTGGGGTTCAGCTCATGACATTGCCGCCGTCGACATTGAGGGTCTGCGCCGTGATGTAGCGCGCCTCGTCGCTGGCCAGAAACACCGCCGCTCCGGCAATGTCGCCCGGCACGCCCATGCGCCCGAGCGGCACGGCGAGCCCGACACGCCGCTTCTTCTCGCCCGGCGCCAGCCCTTCGGCCTTGGCGAACAGGCTGTCGACATGGTCCCACATCGGTGTGTCGACCACACCGGGGGCGATGCCGTTGACGCGGATGCCGTGCGGCGCCATGGCCAGCGCGGCGCTCTGCGTGTAGCTGATGACGGCCGCCTTGGTCGCGCAGTAGTGCGACACCAGCGCCTCGCCGCGGCGTCCGGCCTGCGAGGCCATGTTGATGACCGACGCGCCCGGCGTGCCGGCCTCGACCATGTGGCGCAGCACGGCCTGCATGACGAAGAACATGCCCTTCACGTTGACCGCGAAGAGCTTGTCGAACGAGGCCTCGTCGCTGTCGAGCAGCGGCGCGAGGTCGAACACGGCGGCGTTGTTGAACAGCGTGTGGATGGGGCCGAAGGCGACCTGTGCCTCGGCCAGCATGTGCGCGATGGCCCGCGTGTCGGTCACGTCGGCCGCGATGTAGGCGAGCGCGTCGGGATGGGCTTGCTGCAGCACGCGCACGGCCTCGGGTGCGGCGGTCGCGCGGTCGATCACGCTGCAGCGTGCGCCCTCGGCGATGCAGGCCTCGGCCACGGCCAGGCCGATGCCGCCGCCGGCACCGGTCAGCAGCACATGGCGGTCCTGCAGGCGGCCGCTCATGGCGCGGCCTTCTCTTCGATGAAGCGGGCCACGCGCTCGCCGGCACGGCGCACCGCATCGACCAGCCGCGCATCCCCTGCGAGGCTGCCCCAGAGCCCGGCATCGGCGCACAGCGCCGCCACCGGATCGGCCGCGTCGCAGATGGCGTGCGCGGCGGCGTCGTCCATGCTCTGGTCCTGGTAGGCATAGGGCAGCGTGCCCCGGTGCCAGCGCTGCAGGAACGCGAGGAACAGCGCGGGCAGCATCGCCACGCTGTCGATGCCCTGCCCGGCCGCGAGCCGCTCGCGCACGGTCGGCGCGATGAAGCCCGGGATCTTCGAGAAGCCGTCGGCCGCCACGCGCTGGTTGGTGTCGCGGATCGCGGGGTTGCCGAAGCGGTCGAGCACCACGTCGCGGTAGGCCGCGAGGTCGATGGGGCTGGGGCTCAGGCACGGGATGACGTCGTCGGTCACGTAGTCGAAGGCCATGCGGCGGATGGCCGCGTCGTGCGTGCCTTCGTGGATGAAGCCCAGCCCCGCCAGCGTGCCGGCCCAGGCGATGCAGCTGTGCGTGGCGTTGAGGATGCGGATCTTGGCCTCTTCATACGGTTGCACCGATTCGACGAGTTCGACGCCCACGCGCCCCCAGTCGGGCCGCCCGGCGATGAAGTCGTCTTCGATCACCCACTGGATGAAGCTCTCGCCCGTGACCGCCGCGCCGGCGTCGCGGCCCGTGGCGGCCAGCACGCGCGCGCGCAGCTCGGGCGGCGGGCGCGGCGTGATGCGGTCGACCATCGCGTTCGGGCAGCGGGTGTTGGCATCGACCCAGGCCTGCAGCGGCGCGTCGCCGACGAGCGCGATGAACTCGAGCAGGCCCGCGCGAAAGCGGTCGCCGTTGTGGCGCAGGTTGTCGCAGTTCAGCAGCGTCACGGGGCCCGCCTGCGCGGCGCGCCGCGCCCGCAGGATCGCGCAGACCGCGCCGTAGATCGTCTCGCCGGCCTCGCCTCGCCGCGCGCGTTCGATGTCGGCCGCGAGGTCGGTGAACGACAGGTCGAGCTTGCCCTTGGTGTCGAGGTAGTAGCCCGCCTCGGTCACCGTGAAGGAGACGATGCGCGTGGACGGCGCGGCGCCGCGCGCGATCACCGGGGCCAGCGAGGGCTCGTACGGCAGCACTTCGCGGATGGCTTCGATCTGCTCGTAGCGGTACTCGCCCGCAGGCGACACCGTCTCGAGCGTGTAGCGCCCGCCCTGGGCCTGCAACGCCGCGACGACCTCGGCCATGTCGGGCCGGATGTTGGCGCCCGACAGCGACCAGCGGGTGTCGCCCGCATCGATCAGCCGCTGCAGGTAGACGGCCTGGTGGGCGCGATGGAACGAGCCGAGGCCGAGGTGAAGCACCGTGAATTCCGAAGGCGCCGGTGGGGTGGGCACGAGGCCCGCTGCTGCGAGGGTCACGGGGAAGGTCCGTTGAAAGTGAGGGTCGTCGGATCAGGCGGCGACGGCGCGGCCTTCGCGGCTGAACAGGTGCAGCACGGACGGGTCGAGCTCGACCGCCACGTCGTCGCCAGCCTGCAGCGGCGTGCGTTCGTTCTGGCGCGCGATGAGCGGCACGCCGCCCACGTCCACGTGGATCAGCGTGTCGGCGCCCAGCGCCTCGATGAGCTCGACGCGGCCCGGCACGCCGGCGGCCGCGCCCTGCTTCGGATGCACGCGCAGGCCTTCGGGGCGCACGCCCAGGAAGCCGTCGCTCGGCAGGCGCCCGCCGGTCGCGGCGGAAAAGCTCGGGATGGCGCTCGCCGCCACCATGTTCATCGACGGCATGCCGATGAACTGTGCGACGAACTGGTTGGCGGGGCGGTCATAGAGTTCGAGCGGCGTGCCGACCTGTTCGATGAGCCCGTCCTTCAGCACCACCACGCGGTCGGCCAGCGTCATGGCCTCGACCTGGTCGTGCGTGACGTAGATGGTGGTCGCGCCCAGTGCGCGGTGCAGCTTGTGGATCTCGACGCGCGTGTTGCCGCGCAGCGCCGCATCGAGGTTCGACAGCGGCTCGTCGAAAAGGAACACCTTGGGCGCGCGCACGATCGCGCGCCCGATGGCCACGCGCTGGCGCTGGCCGCCCGACAGGTCCTTCGGCGTGCGGTCCAGGTACTGCGTGAGGTTCAGCGTCTTGGCCGCGTACTCGACCTTCGTCTTGATCTCGTCCTTGGCCACGCCCGCGAGCTTCAGCGCGAAGGACATGTTGTCGTACACGCTCATGTGCGGGTACAGCGCGTAGCTCTGGAACACCATCGCCAGGTCGCGCTTGCCCGACGGCGTCCAGGTGATGTCCTTGCTGTCGAGCAGCAGGTTGCCGCTGGTGATCGGCTCGAGCCCCGCGATCAGCCGCAGCAGCGTCGACTTGCCGCAGCCCGAAGGCCCGACGAAGACGATGAACTCGCCCTTCTGGATCTGCAGGTCGACGCCCTTGATGATGTGGACGTCGCCAAAGCTCTTCTTGATGTTCTTGAGTTCGAGGTAGGCCATGAGATGTCTCCCTTTCTTTACTTGACGGCGCCGAAGGTCAGGCCCTGCACGAGCTGCTTCTGGCTGAACCAGCCGAACACGACGATGGGCGCGATGGCCATCAGCGACGCGGCCGACAACTTGGCCCAGAACAGGCCTTCGGGGCTGGAGTACGAGGCGATGAGCGTGGCCAGCGTGCCGGCCTTGGCGGAGGTGAGGTTCAATGCCCAGAAGGCCTCGTTCCAGCTCAGCACCAGGCACAGGAGGCCGGTCGATGCGAGTCCGCCGACCGACAGCGGCATCACGACATGGCGGAACTCGGTCCACAGGCTCGCGCCGTCCATGCGCGCGGCCTCCAGGATCTCGTTCGGAATGTCCTTGTAGGCGCTGTAGAGCATCCACACCATGATCGGCAGGTTCGACAGCGTGAACACGATGGTGAGCGCGGTGAGCGAGTCCAGCATGCCCGCGGTCTGCGCGAGCACGTAGATGGGCACCAGCGCACCGACGGCCGGCATCATCTTGGTGGAGAGCATCCACATGAGGATGTCGCGCGTCTTCTTCGTGCGAAAGAACGCCATCGAGTACGCGGCGGGTGCGGCGATCAGCAGGCCCAGGATGGTCGAGCCCAGGCTGGTGATGAGCGAGTTGCGCGCGTACAGCAGGTAGTCGCTGCGGCGCTGCACCTCGCCGAAGTTGTCGAGCGTGGGCTCGAAGATGAACAGCGGCGGCACGTGAATGGCCTGCAGCTCCGTCTTGAAGGCCGTGAGGAACAGCCAGCCGAGCGGGAAGAAGAGAAGCAGCGCCACGGCCCACGCACCGACGGTGCGCAGCAGCTGGGGAAGGAAGTTGCTGGGTTGCATGGTCGTTCCTTCTTCAGTCGAGGTTCTTGCCGATGATGCGGATCAGGAACACCGCGACGATGTTCGCCAGCACCACCGCGAACAGCGCACCCGCGGAGGCCACGCCCACGTCGAAGTTCATGAGCGACTGCTTGAAGATCATGTAGGTCATGTTCGTGCTCTCGTTGCCCGGGCCGCCATTGGTGGTGATGGCGATCTCGGCGAACACGCTGAGCAGGAAGATCATCTCGATCATGATCACCACGGCCATCGGGCGGCCCAGGTGCGGAATGGTGAGATAGAAGAAGCGCTGAAATGAACTGGCGCCGTCCATGCGCGCCGCTTCCATCTGTTCGCGGTCGAGCGACTGCAGCGAGGTGATGAAGATCAGGCAGGCGAAAGGCAGCCACTGCCACGCCACCATGATGATCACGGAGAACAGCGGCACGTCGGTGAGCCAGTCGACCGGCTGCGCGCCGAAGAAGCGCCACACATCGGCCAGGATGCCGTAGATGGGGTTCATCATCATGTGCTTCCACAGCAGCGCATTCACTGCAGGCATGACGAAGAAGGGCGAGATCAGCAGCACGCGCACGATGCCGCGGCCCGGGAAGGGTTCGTTCACCAGGAGCGCAAGCAGCACGCCGAACACCACCGTGATGACGATGACGCTGCCGATGAGCAGCAGCGTGTTCCACGTGGCCGGCCAGAAGTCGGGGTCGGTGACGAAGTAGTGAAAGTTCTCGATGCCCGCGAACGTGCGTTCGCCGGGCTGCATGAGGTTGTAGTTCACGAACGAGAAGTACAACGTCATCAGCAGCGGCACGATCATCCACAGGAAGAGCGTGAGCACGGCGGGCGCCATGAGGGCGCGGGGCAGGAGTCTTTTCATGGTCTGTTCCTCTCAGGCTGCGGCCCTCTCCCCGCGGGGAGAGGGGAAGAAGCGCGGCTTACTTGTAGTAGCCCGCTTTCTTCATCTCGCGCTCGGCTGCGAGCTGCGAGGTCTTCAGCGCCTGATCGACCGTGACCTTGCCCGACAGCGCCGCGCTCATCTGCTGGCCCACCGCCACGCCGATGGCCTGGAACTCGGGAATGGCCGCGTACTGCACGCCGACGTACGGCGACTTGGGCAAGGTGCTGTCGCTGAGGTTGGCGCTGTCGATGGCCTTCTTCTCGGCGGCGGCGAACTTGGCGACCTTCTGGAACTCGGGGTTCGCGTAGGTCGACTTGCGCGTGCCGGTGGGCACCGTGCCCCAGCCGTGCTCCTTGGCCACGAGGTTGACGTACTCCTTGGAGGTCGCCCACTTCACGAAGGTCTGCGCGGCGGCGCCCTTGGTCGAGCTGGCGGGAATGGCCAGGTTCCAGGTCCACAGCCAGTTCGCGCCCTTCGGCGTGACAGCGACGGGTGCTTGCGCGAAGGCCACCTTGTCGGCCACCTTCGACTGCTTGGGGTCGCTGATGAACGAGGCCGCGATGGTCGCGTCGACCCACATGCCGCACTTGCCTTCGTTGAACAGCGCCAGGTTCTCGTTGAAGCTGTTGGCCGAGGCGCCCGGCGGGCCGTAGGCCTTCATGAGGTCGACGTAGAAGCCGATCGCGTCCTTCCAGGGCTTGGTGTCGATCTGCGGCTTCCACTGCATGTCGAACCACTGGCCGCCGTTCGTGTTGACCAGCGTGGTCAGGAAGGCCATGTTGTCGCCCCAGCCCGGCTTGCCGCGCAGGCACATGCCGTACAGGCCGCCCTTGGGGTCATGGATCTTGCCGGCCAGTTCCTTCACCTGCGCCCAGGTGGGCTGCTCGGGCATCTTGAAGCCGACCTTGTCGGCCAGGTCCTTGCGGTACATGAGCATCGAGCTCTCGCCGTAGAAGGGCGCGGCGTACAGCTTGCCTTCGTGCGACAGGCCGGCGCGGATGGCGGGCAGCAGGTCGTCGGCGTCGTAGGCGGCATCGGTGGCGATGGGCTGCAGCCAGCCCTTCTTCGACCAGATCGGCGCCTCGTACAGGCCGATGGTCATCACGTCGAACTGGCCGCCCTTGGTGGCGATGTCGGTGGTCACGCGCTGGCGCAGCGTGCCTTCCTCGAGCGTGACCCACTTGAGCTTGATGTCGGGGTTCGCCTTTTCGAAGAAGGGCGTGAGCTTCTGCATCTCGATCATGTGGCCGTTGTTGACGGTCGCGATCACGAGTTCGGTGGCGGCGTGGGACACAAGGCCCGTGCCGATGAGTGCGAGGGCGAGGCCCGCTTTCAGAAAGCGCTTCATGGTGTCTCCTTGGGTGAGCGACGCCTCGGTATCGTGGTCGCCGTGCCCGGATTCTGGAGAAACGCGCTTGCGATTTTGGTATTTCGAGCGGCCCAACCAGTACTCTCTTGCACCAGTTGGCTAGTGAAATCCCTAGTTAACGCAATTCAGGATGGAAAACTGTCCGGCTGAAGTTCTCGCCCGTCACGCGTGCCCACCCAGCAGCTGGCGCCGGAACTGCGCCGCCGCCGGCGACAGCGGGCGGTCTTCGCGGGTGATGAGGCAGATCGGCGGCACGCGCACCGGCAGCTCGACCGGCACGGTGCGCAGCACGCCCAGCCGGCCGTAATGGTTGGCCTGCGAGGCCGGCATGACGGCGGCCATGTCGGAGTTCTCCAGCAGCGCCGTGATCGCGATGGGCGATGCCGTTTCGATGATGTCCAGCCGCGCCTGGATGCCCGCCTCGCGCATCGCCGCCTCGAAGCGCCCGCGCTGCGGCGAGCCCGGCGGCTGCAGCACCCACGACCAGGTCGCCATCTCGGCCAGCGTGACCGTGGCCGCGCGCTCGAACACCGGGTGCGCCGCGCGCACCACGACCACCTGCGACTCGCCCAGCAGCGGCACGCTCGCGTACTTCGCCTCGTCGTGGCCGTCGGTGAGGCGGCCCAGCACGAGGTCGACGTCGCCCTGCTCCAGCTGCGCCTGCATCAGGTCGCTGGTCTCGACCACCACCGACACGGCCACCTGCGGATGGCGCAGGTGGTATTCGACCAGCGCCGGCGCCAGCAGCTCGGGCACCGCGCCCGGCACGCTGCCCACGCGCAGCGCACCGCTCAGGCCGGAACGCAGCGCGAGCATTTCCTCGCGCGCGGTGCCGAAGTCACTGAGCACGCGGTGGGCGTAGCGGATCAGGATCTCGCCGTAGGGCGTGGGCGCCATGCCGCGCGCCAGGCGCTCGAAGAGCTGTTCGCCCAGCGACTCCTCCAGCTGCTGCAGCAGCTTGGTGGCCGCGGGCTGGCTGATGTTCATGGCCTCGGCCGCGCGGCCGAGGTGGCGGTGCGCATCGAGCCGGGCCAGCAGGAGCAGCTGGCGCGGCCTCACATGCAGCATCAGCGAAGCGTCGGTGAGGCCGGATTTCATGCACAAAAGTATATGGAGCTTCGGCCTTTTTCGATTGGATCGCGCGCCAGAAGCTCCGTAGGCTCGGGCCCACAACAAGCAGGAGACGACGCGATGACCCTCTTTCCCCTGGCCCGCGGTGCCGGCCTGGCGGCGCTCCTGGCGTTGGCCGCCTGCCTGAACGCGGGCGCGCAGCCGGCCTACCCCGACAAGCCGCTGCGCATCCTGGTCGGCGCCTCGCCGGGCGGCGGCACCGACATCCTTGCGCGCGTGCTGGCCGACAAGTTCGCGCCCGTGCTCAAGCAACCCGTGACGGTGGAGAACCGCCCCGGTGCATCGAACACCATCGCCGGCGAACTCACGGCCCGCGCGCCGGCCGACGGCGCCACGCTGCTGCTGGCCACCAACACGGCGCAGGCCGTGGCGCCGCACATCCTCAAGCTCAAGTACGACCCGCTGAAAGACCTGCAACCCATCGGCCTCGTGGCCGTGATGCCCAACGTGCTGGTGGTGTCGGCCAGCTCGCCCTACAAGTCGGTGAAGGACCTTCTGGCCGCGATGGCCGCGAAGCCCGGCGGCTTCAAGTACGCGTCGTCGGGCATCGGCAGCACGCAGCACGTGGGCGGCGAAGCCTTCAACCTGGCCACGGGCATGACCTCGATCCACGTGCCCTACAAGGGCAGCTCGCAGGCGCACATCGACATCATCTCGGGCGAAGTCGAGATGATGTTCGACAGCACCTCGTCGGCCATGGGCCAGATCCGCGCCGGCAAGTTCCGCGCGCTGGCCGTGAGCGCGCCGCAGCGCTCGCCCGAGCTGCCCGATGTGCCGACGCTCGCCGAGCAAGGCGTCAAGGGCGCCGACGTGTCGACCTGGTACGGCCTGTACGTGACGGCCGGCACGCCGCGCCCGGCGGTCGAGCGGCTGAGCGCCGAACTCACGCGCACGATGGGCCTGGCGGACGTGCAGTCGCGCATCAAGGCCCTGGGCGGCGAGCCCGGCACGCTGACCGGCGAACCCTTCGCGGCGATGAATCGGCAGGAGTTCGACCACTACGGCCGGCTCGTGCGCGACGCGCGCATCAAGGCCGAGTGAGGCCGCCCTTCCCCCTTCTTCTTTCCTCAGACATCCGACCATGCCCACCCCCTCCTCCACCCCGCGCGTGACCTCCGCCAAACCCCGCATCGCCGTGCTGCTGGGCGACCCCAGCGGCGTCGGCCCCGAGATGGCCGTGAAGCTGCTCGCGCGCCAGCGCAACCTCGACGCCGCGCGCGTGCTGCTGATCGCCGACCCCGTCGTACTGGCCGCGGGCGAGCGCGTGGCGGGCGCGAAGCTGGCCCCGCTGCAGGTGAACACCCTCGACAGCCTGCGCTTCGAGGACGGCCGCCCGAGCCTCCTCGTGCGCGACTGGATGGCGGGCGAGGAGCCAGTGCTCGGCGAGTCCAACGAGCGCTCGGGCCGCGCCTCGTTCGAAGCACTGGAGCTGGCCACGCAGGCCGTGCGCAACGGCCAGGCCGACGCGATCCTCTTCGCGCCGCTCAACAAGCATTCGCTGCGCCTGGGCGGCCTCGTGCACGAGGACGAGCTGCGCTACATGCAGGAGCGCTTTGCCGTCACGGGCTTCGTCTGCGAGTTCAACCTCACCGGGTCGCTGTGGACCTCGCGCGTGACCTCGCACATTCCGCTGAAGGACGTGGCGCGGCACATCACGGTGGAGGGCGTGCGCGACGCCGTGAAGATCATCGCGTCGGCGCTGCGCCGCGCCGGCGTGGCACACCCGCGCATCGCCGTGACCGGGCTCAATCCGCACGCGGGCGACGGCGGTTCGATCGGCATGGAAGAGATCGAGATCATCGCGCCCGCCATCGAACAGTTGCGCGCCGAAGGCCACGACGCGCGCGGCCCGTTCTCGCCCGACACCGTGTTCATCGGCGCGCGGCGCGGCGACGTGGACGCGGTGGTGTCGATGTACCACGACCAGGGCCAGATCGCGATGAAGCTCATGGGCTTCGAGCAGGGCGTGACCCTGCACGGCGGCCTGCCCGTGCCCGTGGCCACCTCGGCCAGCGGCAGCGCCTTCGACATCGCCGGCCAGGGCATGGCGCAGATCGAAGGGCTGCAGCAGGCCTTCGACCTGTGCGTGCGGATGGCAAGCGGTGCGCCAGCGCCTGCATCCGTGGAGGCGGCGGTGGCCTAAGCCGCTTGCTAACGCCCAAAAGAAAAGGGCCGCGTGTGCGGCCCTTGGCAGAAAGATCAGGCGCTCGGCGGTTCGCCGTAAGCATTGCTCTCCGGCTGCGACGGCTGAACGAAGAAGTAGATCAGCACCAGATTGATCAGCGGGACGATCGACAGCAGCAAGAACCAGCCGCTCTTGCCGATGTCGTGCAGGCGGCGCACGCCCACCGCGAGGGCGGGCAGAAGCAGGGCCAGCGCTGCAATGAAGTACACGTACTCATGGATCAGGCCCGTCACGACGAGCACGCCGAACTGGGCCAGAAAAAACCACCAGAACTCGGAACGCGACGCACGACCCGTGAAATCGGTGTACTTGGCGATGCACGTCTTGACCGCTGTTTGAAAGTCCATTGACTCGCTCCTCTTGATGAATCCCAGGGAAATTTCCCCGGGGCCATCATATCGGCGCACTGTGCAACGACAAACTCGGCCAAACCGGCCACCACCCTGCAAACCAATGGCCTAAAGGCCTAGTGGATAGCGCCTTTGGCCAAGGCTCGTAAGCCTTGCGGTGACGTGTGCCGTCAGGTGCTCAGCCGCTGCAGCAGGCCGGCCGTGGAGGCATCGAGCCCCGAGACATCGCCCGAGGCCAGGCGCGGCTCGATGTCGCGCGCCAGCACCTTGCCGAGCTCCACGCCCCACTGGTCGAAGCTGTTGATGCCCCACAGCGCGCCGCTGGTGAACACGCGGTGCTCGTACATCGCGAGGAAGGCGCCCAGTGCTTCGGGCGTGAGCTTCTCGAACACGAAGAAGGTGCTCGGCCGATTGCCCGGGAAGTTTTTGTGGCCGCCTTCGTCGAGCTTGCCGACCATCAGCGCCTGCGCCTGCGCGAGCGCGTTGGCCAGCAGCTTGGGGTGGTGGCCGTCGAGGTCGTGCGAGGCATCGCGCACCGCCATGAACTCGAGCGGGATCACGTCGGTGCCCTGGTGCAGCATCTGGAAGTAGGCGTGCTGGCCGTTGGTGCCGGGCTCGCCCCAGAGCACGGGCGAGGTGCCGAAGGCCAGCGGCGCGCCGCTCGCGTCGACCTGCTTGCCGTTGCTCTCCATCTCGAGCTGCTGCAGGTAGGCCGGCACGCGCTTCAAGGCGCTGTGGTACGGCGCGATGCTGCGGCTCGTGAAGCGGTGGAAGTTGCGGTACCAGACATCGAGCAGGCCCAGCCGCACGGGCAGGTTCTGCTCGAGCGGCGCGGTGCGGAAGTGCTCGTCCATCGCGTGCGCACCCGCCAGCAGCCGGCGAAAGCCGTCGGCGCCGATGGCCAGCGCGATCGGCAGGCCGATGGCCGACCACAGCGAATAGCGCCCGCCCACCCAGTCCCAGAAGCCGAAGGTGGTGTCGATGCCGAACTGCTTCGCGGCCTCGACGTTGGTGGTGAGCGCGGCGAAATGGCCGGCGATGTCGGTGCCGCCCGACTGTTCGTACCAGCGCTTGGCCGAGAGCGCGTTGCTCATCGTCTCGGCCGTGGTGAAGGTCTTGGAAGCGACCAGGAACAGCGTGTGCTCGGGCGCCAGGCCCTTGAGCACGCCCGCCAGCTCGTGGCCGTCGACGTTCGAGACGAAGTGAAAGCGCTTGCCCGGCGCCACGAACTCCGCGAGGGCCAGCACGGCCATCTGCGGGCCGAGGTCGGAGCCGCCGATGCCGATGTTGACCACGTCGGTGATCGTGTGGTCGCTGCGCACCTTCTCGGCGTAGGACAGCATGGCGTCGAGCGTGGCATGCACCTCGCGCAGCTCGTGGGCCGTCTGGCGGCCGGTGGCCGCGTCGGCCGGCGCGCGCAGCAGCGTGTGCAGCACGGCGCGGTCTTCGGTGTTGTTGATGTGCGCACCCGCGAACATGGCGTCGCGGTGGGCCTCGAGGCCGCATTCGCGCGCCAGCGTGAATAGCAGCGCCTCGGTGCGCGCGTCGATGAGGTTCTTCGACAGGTCGGCGAAGACGTGCGGCGCCTCCTGGCTGAAGCGCGCGAAGCGCCCGGCGTCCTCCACGAAGGCATGGCGAAGATCGAACTGGCGACCGGCCGTGTCGAAGCTGGACTGCAGTTGCGCCCAGGCCGGCGCGCGGTCACAGCGCAGGGTCATGGTCATGTTTACTTGCCGCTTTCCTGCATGAGCTTTTCGAGCTTCACGGCGTCGGCCGCGAAGGCGCGGATGCCTTCGGCGAGCTTCTCGGTGGCCATGGCGTCTTCGTTGAGCGCGAAGCGGAAGCCGGCTTCGTCGTAGCTCACCTTCTCTGCGTTGCCGCTCGCGGCAGCCTTGGCGTCGAGCGCGTGCGTGAGCGGCTCGTTGCTCGCGGCCAGCTCGGCCAGCAGCTCGGGGCTGATGGTCAGCAGGTCGCAACCGGCGAGCGCCTGGATCTGCCCCACGTTGCGGAAGCTCGCGCCCATGACCTCGGTCTTGATGCCCTGCTGCTTGTAGTAGTTGAAGATTTCGCGCACCGACTTCACGCCCGGGTCGTTGGCGCCCGCGCTGGCGGCCTCGTCCCACTTCGCACCGGCCGACTTCTTGTACCAGTCGTAGATGCGGCCCACGAAGGGCGAGATGAGCTGCACGCCGGCCGCGCCGCAGGCCACGGCCTGTGCGAACGAGAACAGCAGCGTGAGGTTGGTGCGGATGCCCTTCTGCTCGAGCAGGCGCGCGGCCTCGATGCCTTCCCAGGTGGAAGCGACCTTGATCAGCAGGCGCTTCTCGGTGTCGATGCCCTCGGCCTTGTACAGCGCCACGATGCGCTCGCCGCGGGCCACGGTGGCGGCGGTGTCGAACGACAAGCGGGCGTCGACTTCGGTGGACACGCGGCCCGGGATGATGGAGAGGATTTCGGTGCCGAAGCGCACCAGCAGGCGGTCGATGACCTCGTCGAGCGGCTTGCCGGCGTGGGCCTTCACGGTTTCATCGAGCAGCGGCCGGTACTCGGCCTTCTGCACGGCCTTGAGGATCAGCGACGGGTTGGTGGTCGCGTCCTGCGGCTTGGAAATGCTGAGCTGCTTGAAGTCGCCGGTGTCGGCAACCACGGTGGTCCACTGGCGGAGTGCATCGAGTTGGTTCATGAAATCAATTATCCGGGGAGGGGTGTGACAAGTCCTGCACGCAGTTGCGCGGCGGTCGATGTTTTCATGCGAACCGTAGCACGGGTTTTCGCGAAGCTCCATCGGCCTGCAGCGCGAAGGGTTGTCGGCCGCCCTGCCCTACAGGGGCTGTGGTCCCCGGCTGACGGCAGCCGGCCGCAGCCCGGGGCACCCTGAACGGGACGCGACATCCACGCCGAGAACGACTTTCCCCAGGAGCCCTCATGACCCCTCGCCCCCCACGCCCCGCCACCGCCGCCGGTCGCGCCTTCGACGACCGCCGCACCAGCCACGCGATCGGCACCATGGCCACCGCCTTCGTCGTGGGCGGCGTGGCCACCTGGTACGCACTGGGCGCCGCACGCACGGCCCGTGCCCGGCCCGCCGGCCCGGCCGACGGTGCCCCGCTGATGCGCGCGCCGCTGCAGGTGGTGGCGCCGGTCGACCTGCACCGCTACGCCGGCGTCTGGCACGAACAGGCGCGGCTGCCCAACCGGTTCCAGAAACAGTGTGCCGGCCCGGTGAGCGCCGAGTACACGCCGCAGCCCGACGGCACCGTGCAGGTGCGCAACCGCTGCGTGCGCGACGACGGCAACTTCGACGAGGCCATCGGCAGCGCGCGCGTGGTGCCCGTGGCCGGCCAGCCCGGCGCGGGACGGCTGCAGGTGCGCTTCGCCCCTGCCTGGATGGGCTGGCTGCCGCTGGTGTGGGGCGACTACTGGATCTTGAAGCTCGACCGCGACTACCAGGTGGCGCTGGTCGGCACGCCCGACCGTGAGTACCTTTGGGTGCTGTCGCGCGCGCCGCGCCTGGAGGACGACGCGCTGCAGGCCGAGCTGGACTACGCCCGCAGCCTGGGGTTCGACACCGACAAGGTGGTGCTCACCGGCAGGTAGCGCTGCAGTTGCGCCGGCAGCTTGTCGGGCGCGGTGCAGTGGATGGCGTGCCAGCCGAAGGCGCGGGCCATCTCGACGTTGGCGGCCGAATCGTCGATGAACACCGTCTGCTCGGGGTCGAGGCCGTGGCGCATGGCCAGCAGCTCGTAGATCTCGCGCTCGGGCTTGAGGAACTTCACGTCGCCCGAGAACACGCCGCCGTCAAAGCGCCGCATGAAGGCGTGCCGGCGCTCGAGGGCGCGGGCGAACGGCACGGGCATGTTCGACAGGTAGTACAGCCGCAGCGGCTCGCCGGCGTCGCGCTGCACGAGCAGCTCTTCGAGCATCGCGACCGTGACGTCGATCGGCGCCAGTCGCTCCCCCAGGCCGTCGAGCATGGCGTGCAGCGACTCGGCCGGCAGCGCCAGCCGCGCCGACATGCGGGCGATGGCATCGTCCAGCGTGCGGGTGCCGCAGTCGAAGCCGGTCCAGTCGTCGTGATGGAAAAGGGCCCGACCCAGGGCCGCGGCGGCGGCGTCAGTGGGGGCGTGAGAGGGGAGATGGGCCTGGACCAGCCGTGCCGGCTCCCAGGCGAACAGCACGGCGCCAAGATCGAAAACCACGTTCATGGCGCCATTGTTTCATGCGCCGGGCACCACGCTCACGCCATGGGTTCCGAGCGACAGGGTGGTCTGCGTGCCGGCCGCCAGCGGGCGCGACAGGTCGGTCGAGACCACGAAGACCGGCCCCAGCGGGGTGTCGAAGCCGTATTCGTAGAAGCTGCCCAGGTACGCCGACTTGCGCAGCGTGGCGGGCAGGCCGTCGAGCGCGCCGATGTCCCAGGCCTCGGGCCGCACCGCCACCTTCACGGTGCCGGGCGCCACCGCGTAGCGCGGCTGCAGGCGCAGCGGGCCGAGCGTGACGCTGCCGTCGGCCTGCGCCACGGCCGGGAACACCATCGCCTCGCCCATGAAGCCGGCGACGAATTCGCTCTCGGGCCGGCCGTACAACTGCTCGGGCGTGCCGCGCTGGGCGATCACGCCGTGGTCCATCACGATGATCTGGTCGCTCACGGCCAGGGCCTCGCTCTGGTCGTGCGTCACGTAGGCCACGGTGAGCTTCAGGCGCTGCTGCAGCGAGCGGATTTCCTCGCGCATCTCGCGCCGCAGGCGTGCGTCGAGGTTGGACAGCGGCTCGTCGAACAGCAGCACCGCCGGCTCGAGCACCAGCGCGCGCGCCAGGGCCACGCGCTGCTGCTGGCCGCCCGACAGTTCGCTGGGCAGGCGCTCGTCGAAACCGACCAGGCCCACGCCCCTGAGCGCCTCGCGCGCCCGCGCCGTGGCCTCGTCCTTCTTCACGCCGCTCATGCGCAGGCCGTAGCCCACGTTCTCGATCACGTTCATGTGCGGGAACAGCGCGTAGCTCTGGAACATCATGCTCACGTTGCGCTCGCCCGGCCCGAGCGTGGTGACGTCGCGCCCGCCCATGAAGATCGAGCCCGAGGTCGGCGATTCGAGCCCCGCGATCATGCGCAGCGTGGTCGTCTTGCCGCAGCCCGAGGGGCCGAGGATGGTGGTGAGCGTGCCCACGGGCACCTCGAAGCTGATGCCCTTGACGGCCATCGGCCCGTTCTTGTCGCTGCCGTAGCGCTTGGTGACGTTGCGGAATTCGATACCGTTCATGCTGCCAGGCTTTCCATTTTGTGATGTCCCTCATGCGGGGGTACAGCCCCGCGCCGCCCCAGCTTGCGCTCCCCCACCACGAACTGCACCAGCGCAATGGCCAGCGACATCAGCACCATGAGCACCGTGCAGTAGGCGAGCGCGATGCCGTAGTCGCCATTGCCGACGCGGCCGATGATGTAGGTGGTGGCGAGCTCGTTCTCGGCCGTGACCAGGAAGATCACGGCGCTCACCGTCGTCATGGCGCGCACGAAGCTGTAGACCAGCGCGGCCACCAGCGCCGGCTTGAGCAGCGGCAGCACCACCTTGAACAGCGTCTGCGACGTGGACGCGCGCAGCATCAACGAGGCCTCGTCGAGCGAACGATCGAGCTGCTTGAAGGCCGCCGTGCCGGCGCGCACGCCCACCGGCAGATTGCGGAACATGAAGCACAGCACGATGATGAGCCCGGTGCCCGTGAGCTCGAACGGCGGCACGTTGAAGGCCAGGATGTAGCTCACGCCCAGCACCGTGCCCGGGATCGCAAAGGCCAGCAGCGCGCCGAACTCGAAGGCGCCCTGCCCCTTGAACTCGTTGCGCGCCAGCAGCCAGGCAATGAGCAGGCCCAGCGCCGCAGTGATCGGCGCCGAGATGCCGGCCAGCTTCAGGGTGGTGATCAGCGAGTTCCACGCGGTGCCGGCCCACACCAGCCCGAACTGGCCCCACTCCAGCGCGAAGGCGCTCTTGAAGTGGTTGAGCGTGAAGCTGTAGTCGCGGCCCCAGGTCTGCACGAAGCCGCCCGCGAAGGCGAACAGGTAGACCACGGCGGTGAAGGCGATCCACGGCAGCGCGATGCACTGGATGGTGCGGCGCACGCCGTCGGGCAGCGCCATCGCGATGCCGGCGTCGCCCTTGCCGCTCACCGTCGTGTAGTTCTGCTTGCCGAGCAGGCCGCGCTGCAGCGCGAACACGCCGAGCGCGAACAGCGTCAGCACCCAGGCCAGCGACGCGGCGCGGCCCTGGTCGTACTGCGCGCCGACGATGGCAAAGAAGATGTCGGTCGACAGCACCGAGAACTGCCCGCCCACCACCACCGGGTTGCCGAAGTCGGCAATGCTCTCGATGAAGCCGACCAGGAAGGCGTTGGCCAGCCCGGGCTTGAGCAGCGGCAGCGTCACGGTGAAGAAGGCGCGGCGCCGGTCGGCGCGCAGCATCTGCGCAGCTTCTTCCAGGCTGGGCGCGATGCCCTGCACCACGCCGCGCATGATCATGAAGGCGATGGGCGTGAAAGCGAAGAGCTGCGCCACCAGCACGCCCGGCATGCCGTAGAACCAGCGCGTGGGCTCGATGCCGAACACGTTTTCGAGCACCTGGTTGACGATGCCGGCACGGCCGAACAGCAAGATGAGGCCCAGGCCGACGACGAACGGCGGCGTGATGATCGGCAGCAGCGCCAGCACGCGCAATGCGCCCTGCCCGCGCCGGTTGCCGCGCTCGGCCATCAGCGCCATCAGCGTGCCCAGGAAGGTGGTCCCGGCCGCGGTGAGCAGCGCCAGCACCAGCGTGTTCCACGCCACGCCGCAGCGCACGCCGCCCGCCAGGCAACCCAGGCCCCAGATGCGCTCGGTGAACACGCGCGCCGCGAAGGCCGTGATCGACCACTGCCCGTCTTCGTTGAAGAAGGCGCCCGACAGCGCCCGGCTCACCGGGTAGGCGATGAACAGCGCCATCAGCACGCCGCAGCCGACCACCGAGGCAGACACGAACAGGTCGCCCTTGAACAGGCCGAGCCGCGCCATGCCGAAGGCCGCCAGCAGCACCAGCGCCGTGAGCGCCACGAAGCCGCCCGCGCCGATGCCGAACTGGTTGACGGCCAGCTCGCCGAACTGGGTGTTGAGCGCCGCGACGCTCCAGCCGCGCGCCCCGATGGTGAAGCCCGCCACGGCCAGGCCGATGGCGCCGATCGCGCCACCCGCCAGCAGCCAGCGCCCCTGCGCCTTGCCGGCCGGCAAGGCCGCGCCGACAGCGCACAGCAGCAGCCCGGCCAGCCCGATGAAGAGCCAGCTGCGACCCTGCGTGGCCGCCTGCATCAGGCCATTGGCGCCCTCTGCACTGCCGAAAACCTGCGGAACGGCTTCGTACCAGGTCGCGTCCTGGATCGCATACCAGGGCAGCACGAGATAGGCCGCCAGGCCCAGCGCGACCCAGGCCCAGATCCAGCGCCGTGCGCGCCGGGCGGCGGCCAGGGACGCCGGGTTGACCGGCGCACCTTCGTTGGAACGCGCCTGCACTTAGCGCGGCAGCGAGTTGACGTCTTTTTCCCAGCGCGCGATCAGGCGGCGGCGCTCGGCGCTGGCGCCGTACTTGGCGTAGTCGTAGTTGATGAACTTGATCTTCTTGAAGTCAGGAATGCGCGGGTCGAGCTTGGCGCTCGCGTTGCTGGGCAGCTGGAACTGCTTGTTGGCGGCGCCCAATTCCTGCGCGGCGGGCGTGAGCGCCCATTCGTAGAACTTCTTGGCCGCATCGAGGTTGCGCGCGCCCTTGATGACGCTCATGGAGCCGATCTCGGCGCCGGTGCCGTCGCTGGGCGTGATGGTTTCGACGGGGAAGCCCTGCATCTTCTCGCCCGGGCCGTCGTGCACAAAGCTGATGGAGATCGCGGTTTCGCCGCGCGCCACCGCCTTGATCGGGCCGGTGCCCGAGCGGGTGTACTGGCCCACGTTCTTGTGCAGCGCCTTGAGGTAGTCGAAGGCCTTGTCCTCGCCCATGAGCTGCACCAGCGTGGCGATCATGGTGTAGGCCGTGCCGCTCGACGCGGGGTTGGCCACCTGGATGTCGCCCTTGTACTCGGGCTTGAGCAGGTCGGCCCAGGTCTTGGGCACGGGCAGCTTCTTCTTGGCCAGCAGCTCGGGGTTGTAGCCGAAGCCCAGCGGGCCCGAGTAGATGCCCACGGTCTTGTAGCCCGACTGCTTGGCCTGCTGCTGGGCCCAGGGATGCAGCTGCGTGAGCGTGGGCGACTTGTACTCGAGCGTGAGCCCCTGCTCGGCCGCCTGCAGGTGCGGGTCACCCGTGCCGCCGAACCAGACGTCGGTCTTGGGGTTGTCCTTCTCGGCGATGAGCTGGGCCAGCGCCTCGCCCGAGCCCTTGAGCGCCATGTTGATGCGCACGCCCGTGGTGCGGGCGTAGACGGTGGAGATCACGTTGCACCACTCGGCCTGCACCGAGCAGATGACGTTGACGGTCTGCGCCGACGCGGCGGCCGACAGACCCAGCAGCGCGGCTGCCGTGAAAAGCTTCTTCATTGGTATTCCCCTGCCTCGGCAATAAAAAAAGGCCTCGCGGCCATGGGACAGCGTAGCTTTAGTACAGGTGTGCCGAATCGGTACAAGTACCATCGCGACTGGCACGTTGCCTGCTCGGCATTCAGACAAAGGAAAGTTTTCTCATGAGCTTCGATCTCGTTCTGTTCGGCGGTACTGGCGACCTTGCGTGGCGCAAGCTGATGCCCGCGCTGTTCCAGGCCTTCAGGCACGGCAGCCTGCCGCAGGACGGGCGCATCGTCGGCGTGGCACGCGACGACCTGTCGGACGACCAGTACCGCGAGCTGATCCAGTCGCGCTTCAGCGCCGTCGAAGGCGCCAAGCGCCCCTCCCCCGAGGAGTTCAAGAAGTTCGCGTCCATGCTGCACTACCTGCGCATGGACCTGTCCAAGCCTGCCGACTACGCCAGCCTGGCCGACCTGCTCAAGCAGCGCGACGCCAAGACGGTCGTGATGTACGTGGCCACGGCGCCCGCGCTCTTCACGCAGGTGGTCGAGCAGATCGCCGCCGCCGGGCTCAACGGCCCGCGCACCCGCGTCGTGCTCGAGAAGCCGCTGGGCCACGATCTGGCCTCCAACCGCGCCATCAACGCCGCGGTGGGCAAGGTGCTCGAAGAGAAGCAGGTCTTTCGCATCGACCACTACCTGGGCAAGCCCTCGGTGCAAAACCTGTTCGCGATGCGCTTCGGCAATGCCCTCTTCGAACCCATCTGGCGCCGCGAGCACATCGCCAACATCCAGATCACCATGGCCGAGGACCTGGGCGTGGAAAAGCGCGGCGCCTTCTACGACCAGACCGGCGCGCTGCGCGACATGGTGCAGAACCACGCGCTGCAGCTGTTGTGCGCCGTGGCCATGGAGCCGCCCATCAACGCGCACGCCGACGCCATCCGCGACGAGAAGCTCAAGGTGCTGCGCGCCCTCAAGCCCTGGACGCCCGAGAGCCTGGGCCTGCACGCGGTGCGCGGCCAGTACACGGCCGGCACGGCCTACGGCGAGCGGGTGCAGGGCTACCGCGACGAGCCGGGCGTGAACCCCGACAGCCGCACCGAAACCTTCGTGGCGCTGCGCACCGAAATCGCCAACTGGCGCTGGGCCGGCGTGCCCTTCTACATCCGCACCGGCAAGCGGCTGGCCTCGCGCGACGCGCGCATCGAGGTCAACTTCCGCCCGACGCCGCACGCCATCTACCGTGCACCCGCAGGCAACGTGAACAAGCTGGTGATCAACCTGCAGCCCAAGGACGGCCTGGAGCTGCACATGCTCGCGCAGGCGCAGGACAACCGCCAGCGCGGCGGCAACGGCCACGCCAGCGCCGCCCAACTGGCGCCGGTGCAGCTCGACCTCGATTTCGACAAGCGCTTCGGTGCCGAACGCGTGGGTGCCTACGAGCGCCTGCTGCTGGACGTGATCGACGGGCGCCTCAACCTGTTCGTGCGCAGCGACGAGCAGGAAGAAGCCTGGCGCTGGGTCGAGCCGCTCATCGACTCCTGGGAGTCCGACGGCGGCCCGCGCCCTTATGCGGCCGGCACCTGGGGCCCCAGCGCGTCGAGCGCCATGATCGCCCGCGACGGCTTCGCCTGGGGCGAGGAGCAGTAAAGCCGCCGAATGCGCCGCACCTTCAGCCGAACTGGAGGCAGCGCATGCTGAGCGTGCCCGACTGGAAGCCTTCGTAGACCGTCTTCGCACGCTCGCCCGGCGCCGCAGCGCCCAGGGCATACAGGAAGGGAAAGTAGTGGTCCGGCGTGGCCACGGCGGTCGACGCCCCTTCGAGCTTCTCGTAGCCGATCAGCGCGCGGTCGTCCCGGCCGGCCAGCGCGGCCTTCACCGCCTCGTCGAACGACTGCGCCCACGGGCGGCTCGCCTTGAGCCCATCGGGCGTGCCGCGGTCGGTGGCGCGCAGGTTGTGCACCACGTTGCCGCTGCCCATCACGAGCACGCCCTGGTCGCGCAAGGCCGCCAGGTCGCGCCCCACCGCATGGTGGAACGCGGCCGGCTTGTCGTAGTCGATGCTGAGCTGGAAGACCGGCACGTCGGCCTTCGGGTACAGGTGCTTCAGCACGGTCCAGGTCCCGTGGTCCAGCCCCCACTGCTCGGTGGCGATCACCGGCGCCTGCTTGACGGCGCCGATCGTTTCGCGCGCGAGTGCGGGATGACCCGCCGCAGGGTATTCGATGTCGAACAGCGCCTGCGGAAAGCCGCCGAAGTCGTGGATCGTCTTGGGCCGCGTCTGCACCGTGACCCCGGTCGCGCCCTGGCTGAGCCAGTGCGCCGACACGCTGAGGATCGCCGTGGGTCGCGGCAGCTCGCGGCCCCAGGCGGCGAGGCGGCGCGTGAAGGCGTTGTCCGCCAGCGCGTTCATCGGCGATCCGTGGCCAATGAAGATGACGGGCATGCGGCGCGCCGGTGCTGCGCCGGCCGCGTGTGCGATCTCGGTCATCGACGCGAGCGCGGCGGTCGCGCCCAGCGCCGAGCCCATGAGAAAGCCGCGGCGGCCGAGCAGGCGGGTCATCGGGGTGGAGGTCATCGTGTCAAGGGGTGTGGATTCGGGGCCAACCCAAGACTGTGCAACAGAGTGAGGGCTTGGAAAGTGCGTTTACGCACACCGCCCGTCGCAAGCACCATGGTTCACGGCACGAATGCACGCAGGCGCTCGCCCAGCGGCGCCAGGAAATCGCGCAGCAAGGGCTCGCGCATCAGCGTGTCGAGGTAGCCCGGCGCCAGTCGCCCGTTCTCCACATACACCGCCAGCACGCGCAGGCTCTCCCCGCGCAGCACGGTGCTCGCGTGGACGTCGCCCTGCCGCGCGCAGGCGCTCGCCATGTCGCGCAGCAGCGCCGTGGCATCGTCGGCATCGGGCGCCCATTGCTGGCCGTAGAGCCGGGCCAGCCGCTGCGCCTCGGCGGACGGCACGTCGGGAAAGACCAGCGGCAGCAGGCGTTCGCGCACATGGGTCAGCGCCGTCACATCGGTTTCCGCGAGTCCCGCAACGTGGCGGGTCGTCAGTTGGCTGAGACTGATGCCGAGGTTGGCGAGCCGCGCGCCGCCGCGCACCAGTTCCAACAGCAGGCCGAGCCATGCGAACCGGCCGAGCGTGGCGTCGAAGCCGAGCCCGCGTTGCTGGATGCGCGGCAGCGACAGCATCAGGCCGCCCACCAGCAGCGGCTGTTCGTGTGGCAGATGCGCCAGCAACGCGGCCAGGATCTGGTCGTGCATCTCCGGCAGGCGCTGCATCGACGGTTCCGCGTCGCCGTCGCGGGTGTACCAGGCACCGACCGCGCCGATCTCCGGCGACGCCCGCAGGAACGCGGACTGCACCTGCAGGCGCTCGGGCGCACAGCGCACGGTCGGTGCCCACAGCGCCAGCGCGTCGCCGCGCGCCTGCATCAACCCCCATTGCGCGGCCGCCGCCCAGCCCATCGGGACGGGCGCCTGCAACAGCAGCAGTTCGGCCAGCCGAGGTTCGGCGGCCATGCGCGCGCGAATCACGTCGACGGTGGCGTCGGTGGAGCCGTCGTCCACCACGATGATCTGGTGCGATGCGAGGCCTTGTTCGGCGATCGATGCGAGAGCCTCCGCGACGTTCGCTTCGTCGTCTCGCGTCACCATCAGGACGGACACCTGCGAGGCAGGCTCAGCCGTATTCCGTGCCTGCTGTCCCACCCATCGCTGCCGGGCCGCCGAAAGATAACGCTGCATCGCCCCCGCCAGCACCTCATGCTGCGGCGGCAAGGACTGCAGCGCCCGCGGCCCGGCGATTTCCAGCGCACGCCGCCGCGGCGCATCGGCCACCAGCGCGCGCACGCGGTCGACCAGCTCGTCCTTCGTGCACCCTTCGACCGCGTCGCGCAGCACGGGCGGAATCTCGGAATGCGGATACAGCTCCGACACCACGGCCTTGCGATGCCGCAGCAGGATCGACAGGCGCGGCAACTCCACGGTGCTGGAGTGATCGGCCTTGCGCATGTTCAGCCCGACCTTGGCGCGCAGCAGCAAGGCGTCGCGCTGCGCCGGCGTCCAGGCGGTGCCGAAGGGATAGGCCACCCGCAGCCCCGCAGCCGTCAACGCCTCCAGCACCTGCAGCCGCCGGGGCGTCGTCTCGCCGAAGAAGATGACGTCGATGTCCTGCTGCGCATCGTCCAGCACTTCGGACGCCGGCAGCAACGGCGTGGCCAGCGGCTCGAAGCCCGGGCCCACGTAATCCGACCGATGGATGCCCAGCGTCGGGTGGTGCACCATGTTCTCGAGGCTGTACTCCCACACATGGGCGCGCTGCAGCAGCCGTTGGTAGCCGGGCATCTGCGCGAGCAATGCGGGCAGGGCCGGCTCGAAGTTGACGACGATCGCGTTCGGCGGCAGCTCGTCGTCCGAGGGCAGGCTCAGGCCCATCGCGAAGAAGAAGAGATTGATGTCGTCGTTGTCGACACCCGGCCCCGGCGCGATGCTTGTGGTGTAGCCGAGGCGTTCGCAGGCGAGGCGAAAGCCCTCCATCACCTCCCGCACGTTCTCGTTGCCCAGCGAGCAGAAGCGCAGGTGCGGCCGGTACGGAAAGTTGTCCGCCGGCCAGCCCTGCGGACTGCCGCCTTCACTCACAAACGGCCTTCCTCCACGGCATGGCAAGCCACCTGCACGCCCTTGAGACTCAACAGCGACGGCCGCTCGGTCGAGCAGCGCGCATTCGCATGCGGGCAGCGCGGATGAAAGGCGCAACCGGTCGGCGGGTTCAGCGGGTTCGGCACTTCGCCCTGCACCGGCGTGCGCGCACGGCCGGTGTGCTTCATCTGCGGGATCGCGTCGAGCAGCATGCGGGTGTACGGATGCTGCGGCGTCTCGAACAGCTTCTGCTTGTCCGCCACCTCGACCAGCCGGCCCAGGTACATCACGCCGACCTGGTCCGCCACGTGGCGCACCACGGCGAGGTTGTGCGAGATGAACAGGTACGTCAGGCCCTGCTCGCGCTGCAGGTCCTTCATGATGTTGAGCACCTGCGCCTGCACGCTCACGTCGAGCGCCGAGGTGGGCTCGTCGCACACGAGGAACTCAGGCTGCGTGGCGAGCGCGCGCGCGATGGAGATGCGCTGGCGCTGGCCGCCCGAGAACTGGTGCGGGTACTTGCTCATGTCCAGCGGCGAAAGGCCGACCGACTGCAGCAGTTCGCCCACGCGCTGGCGCAGCGCGTCCTTGTCGCTCAGGATGCCGTGCTCGCGCAGCGGCTCGCCGATGATGTCCTCGACGATCCAGCGCGGGTTGAGGCTCGCGTAGGGGTCCTGGAAGATCATCTGGATGCGGCGGCGCAGCTGCCGGCCTTCGGGCGTCTTGAACGCGGCGTGCGCGTCCTGCCCGTCGAACTGCAGGCCGCCGCGCGTGGGCGCATACAGGCCCACCAGCAGGCGCGCCACGGTGCTTTTGCCGCAGCCCGATTCGCCGACCAGCGCGAGCGTCTTGCCACGCTCGATGGAAAAGCTCACGCCGTCGACCGCATGCAGCAGCACGCGCGGCTTGCGTTCGAGCACGCGGTTGAGCCAGGGCGGCGAGACGTCGAAGGTGCGCGCGAGGTCGTGCGCGACCACAAGCGGCTCGCCGGTCTTTGTCGCCGCAGCGTCCTTGCGGGGTTCGATCACGGCGCTCATCGGGTCACCTCTGCGAGGGGTTCGGCCGCCTCGGGCGTGGCGCGCTCGCCGGCCGCCAGGGCGTCGTGGTGCTGCGCGGCGATCTCGGCCTGCCCCGCATGCGGGTCGGCGGCGTCGTGCAGCCAGCAGGAGGCGCGCGTGGCGCCCGCATGCATCAGCTCGGGCCGCTCGGTCAGGCAGCGCGCGAAGGTGCGCGGGCAGCGCGGGTTGTAGGCGCAGCCGGTGGGGATGGCATTGAGCCGCGGCATGGCACCGTCGATCTGGTTGAGCCGTTCGCGGTCGCTGGTCATGTCGGGGATCGACGCCATCAGGCCCGAGGTGTAGGGGTGCGCGGGCTGGTGGATCACCTCGTGCACCGGGCCGATCTCGGCGATGCGGCCCGCATACATCACGGCCACGCGGTCGCAGGTTTCGGCGATCACGCCCATGTCGTGCGTGATGAGCATCACCGCCGCGCCACGCTCCTTGCAGACCTGCTTGAGCAGCTGAATGATCTGCGCCTGGATCGACACGTCGAGCGCGGTGGTCGGCTCGTCGGCCACGATGAGCTTGGGCTCGGCCGCGAGCGCCAGCGCAATCACCACGCGCTGGCGCATGCCGCCCGAGAACTGGTGCGGGAAGTGGTCGATGCGCTGCTCGGCGGCGGGAATGCCGGTGTCCTGCAGCAGGCCGATGGCGCGCTTGCGCGCTTCCGACTCAGTCACGGGCAGGTGGGTGCGGATGGTCTCGATGAGCTGGCGACCCACGGTGTACAGCGGGTTCAGCGAGGTCAGCGGATCCTGGAAGATCGCGCCGATCTTGCGGCCGCGGATGGGGCGCATCGCATCGAAACCGAGGTTGTCGATGCGTTGGCCCTCGAGCAGGATCTCGCCGCCGGCCACGCGGCCCGGCGGTTCGAGCAGGCCGATGATGGCCGCGCCGGTGAGCGACTTGCCCGCGCCCGATTCGCCCACCACGCCGAGGATTTCACCGGGCGCGATGTCGAAGGAAATGCGGTCGAGCGCGCGCAGCGTGCCGCGGCGGTTCGGAAATTCGACGACGAGGTCTTTGACCTGGAGCAGCGTCATGGGGCGTTGTCCTTTTCTGTTCAGCGCAAGCGCGGATTGAGCGCGTCGCGCAGCCAGTCGCCGAGCAGGTTCACGCTGAGTGCGATGAGCACCAGCATCAGCCCCGGGAACACCGTGATCCACCATTCACCCGAGAACAGGTACTGGTTGCCGATGCTGATGAGCGTGCCCAGCGAAGGCGAGGTCGGCGGCACGCCGACGCCCAGGAACGAGAGCGTGGCCTCGGTGATGATCGCGGTCGCGACCTGGATGGTGGCCAGCACCATCACCGGCCCCATCACGTTGGGCAGCACGTGGCGCAGCATGATGCGCAGCGGCGCCACGCCGGTGACGCGCGCGGCCTGCACGTACTCCTTGTTGCGCTCCACCAGCGTGGAGCCGCGCACGGTGCGCGCGTACTGCACCCAGCCCGTGAGCGAGATCGAGATGATCAGCACGCCGAAGGCCAGCGATTCGTGCGCGCCCGGAAAGAGCGCGCGGCCGACGCCGGCGATGAGCAGCGCGACGAGGATGGGCGGGAACGACAGCATCACGTCGCACACGCGCATGAGGAAGGAGTCGAGCCAGCCGCCGAAGAAGCCGGCCAGCAGGCCGAGCACCACGCCGACGACGACCGACAGCACCACCGACACCACGCCGACGATCAGCGAGATGCGGGCGCCGTAGATCACGGCCGAAAGAATGTCGCGGCCCTGGTCGTCGGTGCCGAGGATGTATTTGGTGGAGCCTTCGGCGCTCCACGCCGGCGGCAGGCGGGCGTCGCCGAGTTCGAGGGTGGCGAGGTCGAAGGGGTTGTGCGGCGACACCCATCCGGCGAACACCGAACAGAAGACGCACACCAGCGCAATGACGGCGGCGGCGATCGCCACCGGCGAGGTGCGGAAGCTGTAGCCGACATCGCTGTCGAGCCAGCGAGCAAGGGTTTTTTTCATCGCCGGGCCGCGTGGGGGTTATTTTTCATCGTGAGGCAAAAAAGAATGGGCCCGCAAGAAGCGGGCCCATGGTCGGGCCGCTCAGGCAGCGGCCCACGGTCGACTTACTTGATGCTCATCCACTTGAAGTACATGAAGTTGTCGGCCAGTTGCACCAGCTCGACCTTCTTGCTCACGCCCCAGGCCAGCGACTGCTGATGCAGCGGCAGGTGGCCGATGTCGTCGGTGTGGACCTTGAAGGCTTCCTTGATCATCTCGTTGCGCTTGGCCTTGTCCGACTCGGACTGGATCTTCTTGGTCAGCTCATCCAGCTTCGGATTGCAGTAGGCGCCCAGGTTGAACTGGCCCGTGCCCTTGTCGTCGGGGCACGAGGTGAGCGAGCTCAGCGCGTTGTGCGAGTCGTAGGTGGTCGGGGTCCAGCCCAGCATGTAGAAGCTGGTGTCGCGGCGCAGGATCTTCGGGAAGTAGGTGCCCTTGGTCTCGGCCACGAGGTTGATCTTGACGCCGATCTTGGCCAGGTTGGCGGCCACGCTCTGGCAAATCTGGCCGTCGTTAACGTAGCGGTCGTTCGGGCAGTTCATCGAGACTTCGAAGCCGTTGGGGTAGCCGGCTTCGGTCAGCAGCTTCTTGGCGGCATCGACGTCGAAGGGCAAGCGCTTGTCCTGGTCGGCGGTCCAGCCATTGATGCCCGGGCCGACGAGCAGCGCGGTGGGCTTGGAGGCGCCGCGCATCACGGTGCGCTGGATGCCGGCGATGTCGATGGCCTGGTAGAAGGCCTGGCGCACGCGCTTGTCCTTGAACGGGTTCTTGCCCTTCACGTTCGAGTACTGCAGCTCGTCGCGCTTCTGGTCCATGCCCAGGAAGATGGTGCGCATCTCGGGGCCGGTGATGACGCGGGCGTTGGGCGCGGCGTTGATGCGCGCGATGTCCTGCACGGGCACGGGCTCCATCACATCGACTTCGCCGGAGACCAGCGCGGCCACGCGCGTGGCGGGGTTGGCGATGGGCGTGAACACGATCTCCTGCGCGTTGCCGTCGATCTTGCCCCAGTAGGTGCCGTTGCGCGTGAACACGGTGCGCACGTTGGGCTGGCGCTCGCGCACGCGGAACGGGCCGGTGCCGTTGGCCTTGAACGAGGCGGTGTTCTCGATGCCCTTGCGGCGGTCGACGGGCTTGGTGGCCTGGTTTTCCTCGCACCACTTCTTGCTCATGATCATGGTGAGCGAGATCACGTCGGGCAGGATCGGGAAGGGGCCGTTGGTTTCGATTTCGACGGCGAGGTCGCCGACCTTGCGCACGGCCTTGATCTCGCTGAGCGTGGCCTTCATGTCGGAGCCGTCGCCCTGCGCACGCGCGAAGCTGAACACCACGTCGTCGGCGCTGAACGGCGTGCCGTCATGGAACACCACGCCCTTGCGCAGTTCGAAGCGCCACACGTTCGGCGAGGTCTGCTTCCAGCTCGTGGCCAGCAGCGGCGCCAGGCTCAGGTCCTTGTTGCGGCCCACGAGAGTTTCATAGACGTTGGCGGTGACGCTCAGTTGCAGCGACTCGTTGAGCGAGTGCGGGTCGAGCGACAGGGCGTCGCCCTGGTTCGCGATGCGGATGGTCTGCGCGCTGGCGACCATGCTGACGGCGCTCAGAGCGCACAGGACAGCGACCGCAGCCGCTTGCTTCTTGAAACTCATGGGAACACTCCTCGGGTTGAAATCGAACACATCACGGCGCCGCGGTGGCGGCGGCTTTCCCTGGCTGCAGGCTGCGGGTAGCAGCCAGCGGCATGCCCTGCTCGATCAGGCCCGCATGCAGTGCGGCGCCCAGCGGCAGGATCTCGTCGTTGAAGTCGTAGCGGCTGTTGTGCAGGAAGGCGCCGCTGCGGGCGTCCTGGCCGATGCGCAGATAGGCACCGGCCTTCTTCTGCAGCATGAAAGAGAAATCTTCGGCGCCCATGCTGGGTTCCAGATTGCGGTCGACGTTCTTCGCGCCGACCAGCGCCTGCGCCACGTCGGCCGCGAACATCGCTTCGGGCGCGGTGTTGATCGTGGCCGGGTAGATGCGTTCGTACTTGATCGTCGCGGTCGCGCCAAAGCCGGTGGCAATGGCCGTGCACAGCTCGCCCAGGCGCTGCTCGACCTGCGCCTGCACGCGCGCGCTGAAGGTGCGCACGGTGCCGACCAGCGTGGCCTCGCCCGGGATCACGCTCATGGCGCCGAGGTCGCCGGCCTGCACGGCGCAGATGCTGACGACGGCCGCGTCGATGGGACGCACGCTGCGCGACACGATGGTCTGCGCCGCGGTGATGATGTGCGCGGCCACCACGACGGGATCGATGGTCTGGTAGGCATGCGCGCCATGGCCGCCCTTGCCCTTGATCTCGATCGTCACGCGATCGGCCGCGGCCATCATCGCGCCGCGGTTGATGCCGACGGTGCCGGCCGGCATCGCGGGCCAGTTGTGCATGGCGTAGACGGCGTTCACCGGGAAGCGGTCGAACAGGCCGTCTTCGATCATCACGCGCGCACCGGCAAGGCCTTCTTCGCCGGGCTGGAAGATCAGCACGGCGGTGCCGTCGAAGTCGCGTGTCTCGGCCAGGTAGCGCGCGGCGCCGACGAGCATGGCGGTGTGGCCGTCGTGGCCGCAGCCGTGCATCAGGCCGTCGTTGGCGGAGCGCCAGCCGAAGTCGTTGTCCTCGCGCATGGGCAGCGCGTCCATGTCGGCGCGCAGGCCGATCATGCGGCCGCTGGCCGTCGACTTGCCGCGGATGACGCCGACGACACCGGTCTTGCCGATGCCCTCGTGGATCTCGTCCACGCCGCAAGCACGCAGCGCTTCGCGCACGCGGCCCGCCGTGTAGACCTCTTCGAAGCCGAGCTCGGGATGGGCGTGCAGGTCGCGGCGAAAGGCCGTGATCTCGGGGTAGAAGCTGGCGATGTGCGCGAAGGCCCGGCCGGAGGCCTGCAGGCGCGGCGTTGCGGCAGCGGTTGCGACACTCACCTCAATGGCCTCCCGCCTTGCCCACGCGCAGCCGGGGATCGACCACGAAGTACAGCAGGTCGACCACGAGGTTGATCACCACGAAGATCAGCGCGATCAGGCACAGGTAGGCGGCCATCACCGGAATGTCCGCGAAGGTCACGGCCTGGATGAAGAGCAGCCCCATGCCGGGCCACTGGAACACCGACTCCGTGATGATGGCAAAGGCGATCAGGCCACCGAGCTGCAGGCCGGTGATGGTCATGACCGGCACCAGCGTGTTCTTGAGCGCGTGGCCGAAATGGATCGCGCGGTTCGACAGGCCCCGTGCGCGCGCGAACTTGATGTAGTCGGTGCGCAGCACCTCGAGCATCTCGGCGCGCACCAGCCGCATGATCAGCGTGAGCTGGAAGATCGCCAGCGTCACCGCCGGCAGGATGATGTGGTGCCAGCCGTCGGCCTTGAACAGGCCGCTGGTCCACCAGCCGAACTGCACCGTGTCGCCGCGCCCGAAGCTCGGGAACCAGCCCAGCGTCACGGCGAAGACGAGGATCAGCAGGATGCCGATGAGGAAGGTGGGCAGCGACACGCCGAGCAGCGAGACCGTCATGAACACCTGGCTCATGAAGGTGCCACGGCGCAGGGCGGTGTACACGCCCATCGGAATGCCGACGAACAGCGCCAGGGCCGCGGCCACGAGCGCGAGTTCGAGCGTGGCCGGGAAGCGCTCGCCGATCAGGCGCGACACCTTGGCGCCCTGGCGCAGGCTCAGTCCGAATTCGCCTTGCGCGGCGTTGACGAGGAAGTGCCAGAACTGCACGAAGAAGGGTCGGTCGAGCCCCAATGCGGCGCGCATTTCACGGATCTGGTCGGGCTTGGCATCCTGCCCCAGCAGGAACACGACCGGGTCGCCGACATATTGAAAGAGGAGGAAGGCAATGAACGCAACCGCGATCATCACGATCACGGCCTGGATCAGGCGGCGCAGTACAAAGGCAGTCATTCAGCAACAAGAGTGATCGCGGCATGCTAGCAGTGCAAGCAGCGTGCCCGCACGGGGGTTCCCCGGGGGTGGAGGCGCAATTTTTACGAGTGAGAACAGGCGCGCGCCAAAAGAAAAAGCCACCCGGCTTGCGCCGGGTGGCTTTCAGTCTTTCGATTCGAAGCTGGCTTGCGCCAGCATCAAATTAGAAAGCGTGACGGATGCCGAAGTCGTAGCCGGTCGAGTTCTTCGGGGTGAAGACACCGCTGTTGATGAAGGCCGGGCCGCCAACGGTCAGGGCTGCACCGTTCTTGTTGCTCACGCGAGCAACGGTAGCGTACAGAGCCGTGCGCTTCGACAGGTTGTGCACGTAGCCGATAGCCAGCTTGTTAGCCTTCGGGTCAGCGATACGCGGCTGGAACAGCACTTGCGGCTGGTTCAGGTCGTACTTGACGCTCGAGTACGAAGCGCGGATCAGGCCAGCACCGACGGGCACGGTCACGCCGAGCAGGTAGCCGGTCAGGTCGGTGTCAGGCGTAGCGCCGACGAAGGGGGTGACTTCGTAGTCGACCTTGTTCTTGACGCGCGACACTTCACCGAACAGCTTCACGGGACCGAAGTCGTACGAAGCGCCCAGGTTCAGCGTGTTGACCTTGTTGGTCACGCCAGCGTAGAACTGGTCACCCGAGGTGCTGCTGCCATAGGCCAGCGCAACGTCCAGAGGACCGTTGGCGTAGCCGAAGCGGCCACCGACGTAACGACCGGTGCGCGAGTTGTTCGCGACGTTAGGCGTAGCGGTACCAGGGCTGAACTTGTCCTTCTCGTGGAAGCCGTACTGCACTTGGCCGTAGAAGCCGCCAAGGTTCGGGGGCAGGAAGTAGCCGATGGTGTTGCTGGCGCGAACGTAGTTCGGGTTGCCACCAAAGCCACCCGAACCGCCGGTGGTGTTGAAACCGCTGGCCGTCGAGATCAGGTTGGTGCCAACGCCGTTGGTGCCGAACGGATCGAACACGGTGTCGTTCCAGAACGTCGGGGTGTAGTCACGGCCGAGGCGGACTTCACCGAAACCACCCGACAGGCTCACGGTCGAGCGACGAGCGAACGTCGAAACGCCAGTTGCGCCGTCGTCGTTGGTGATCGGGGCTTCGAGCCAGAAGCTGGCTGCCAGGCCACCACCCAGGTCTTCCGTACCACGGAAGCCCAGACGGCTGGAGTTGTAACCCGAGTTAGCCAGAGCCGTGCGGCTGACCTTGACGCTGCCACGGTTCAGGTAGAACGGGTTCAGGAAGGTGGCGCCGTTCAGGTCACGCGAGGTGGACGAGTAGCCGCTGATCGACGCGTCGACCACACCAAACAGCGTGACGGACGACTGAGCCGAGGCAACACCGGCAACAGCCAGGGCAGCCAGAGCAACTAGAGATTTTTTCATTGCAAGTTTCTCCAAGGTTAAACATAGGGCTCCGGTGCGAAGGGCTCACCGTGACTGGCACTTTTGTGCTCCCACCGGACCCCGGGCCAACCTCCTTTTGGGAAGTTGATGCTATTGCACCAGAGCCGCTGCGGCAGGGCAAAACAAATCGCCCTAAATCTTGGAAGCCCCGTGTGTTTCGTTGCAGTCGTGCAACAAAGGACTTAGACGGGTGGTTTTGCCACGATATGAAACGAAATCTGCTGTCCTTGCATCGCCGGACAGGTGCGTTCAAATAGACCCATGACCGCTCTGCTCGACCCCGCCCTGACAGCCGCCGATGCGGCTTTGCGCACGCTTTTTGCCCGATCTCACGCCACCCGGGCGCTTCCGTCCGCGATCCAGCCGCAAGGTGAATTGAGCGAATCGGAGCGCCGCGAGGCCGGTGCGCTGATGCGCGTGAATCATGTCGGCGAAGTCTGTGCACAGGCGCTGTACACCGCCCAGGCCGCCGTGGCGCGGGACCCGGCGTTGCGCGCGCACTTCCTGGAAGCCGCGCATGAAGAAACCGATCACCTGGCCTGGACCCGGCAGCGGCTGGACGACCTGGGCGCCCGCCCGTCCCTCCTGAATCCACTCTGGTATGCAGGCGCCTTCGGTCTTGGCCTGATTGCCGGACGCCTGGGCGATCCCCTGAGCCTCGGCTTTGTCGCCGAAACCGAACGGCAGGTGGAAGCGCACCTTGAAAGCCACCTGGACCGGCTGCCGCCGACCGATCACGCGTCCCGCGCCGTGGTCGAGCAGATGAAGGTTGACGAAGCCCGCCATGCCACGCAGGCCGTCGACGCGGGCGCAACGGAACTGCCGGCCCCGGCCAAGGCCCTGATGCGCCTGGCATCGCGGGTCATGACGACCGTCGCCCACCGAATCTAGGGCCTTCGGTCGCCATCCAACGGGGTTTTCAGGTCTCGATCAGATCGAAGCTGGTCGTGATTTCCGCCGTCTTCGCCAACATGATGCTGGCGGAGCAATAGGTTTCGTGGCTGAGAGCGATCGCCCGCTCCACGGCGATGGCCGGAATGCCCTTGCCCGCCACGGTGAAGTGCATGTGGATCTTCGTGAAGACCTTGGGGTCCTTCTCGGCGCGCTCGCTGGTCAGCTTGACGCTGCAGCGCTCGACGCGATGGCGCCCCCTCTTCAATATGAGCACCACGTCGTAGGCGGTGCAACCGCCCGTGCCCGCGAGCACGGTTTCCATCGGGCGTGCCGCCAGGTTCTGGCCGCCGTTCTCGGACTTGGCCGCGTCCGGAGCGCCATCCATCATCAGGACATGGCCGCTGCCGGTCTCGGCCACGAAGCCCATGGCCGATCGGGTGCCTGCGTCACCGGTCCAACTTACTGTGCATTCCATGGTGTTCAGCTCCAATTGGGATGAATTCGTGCGGAAAAATGCGCACCAAACATCAACTTGTGTGTGGGAAAAGCATCGCCTGCTTGTTGCATCGCAACAAAGGGTGGGTATACTCTATTTCATTGCTGCGCACTTCATGGTGCGCACCCAGTTGTCTCCTCCACCCTTCCAATTGGTGGATTTAGCCCCGAGTCGCAAGACTCGGGGCTTTTTTCTTTGTGCCCCCGATGGCCGCGCCACTCTAGCCGTCCACTGCGAAAGGGCAGCTGCTCTGGCTGCCCTGGCTGTTGCCGGTGTTGCCTCGGCTCAGTCGTCCGTCACGCTGTTTGGTGTGGTCGACGCGTCGATCAGCGGCTACTCGTCCACCTCGCGGGACCTGGGCAATGGCGTCACGTACGACAGGCTGGGCTTCCCCATCTACAACCCGTTCTACCTGAACCGCGGCAGCATCAAGGCAAGCCGCCGCGAACTGGCTCACTCGGGCTACAACTCCAGCCGCCTGGGCTTCCGTGGCACGGAAGACCTCGGTGGTGGCCTGGCCGCCAGCTTCTGGCTCGAGGCCCCGATCAGCAACGACGACGGCCAGACGGGCGTCTCGACATTCACGCGCCGCTCGACCGTGAGCCTGTCGGGCGGGTTCGGTGAAGTCCGCCTCGGCCGCGACTACACCCCGACGTTCTGGAACGACACCGTGTTCGACCCGTTCGGCACCAATGGCGTCGGCTCCAACCTGGTCAACACAGCCAATGGCGCATTCGGCGGCTTCACCGGCTATGCCGACGGCAAGAAGCTCCCCGACGCCCTCAAGAACGTACCGCAGCTCCCCGATGCTGGTGGCAGCAACTATGTTCGCGCCGGCAACAGCATCGGCTACTTCCTGCCGCCGAACCTGGGCGGCTTCTACGGCCAGGTGATGTACGGCTTCCACGAGAAGACCAAGTACAGCCCCGGCACCGCAACGCCCCTCGCGGAAAACGTATCGCGCACCGGTCGCTATGTCGGCGGTCGCTTCGGCTACGCCAACGGCCCGCTGGACGTTGCGCTGGCCTATGGCAGCAGCACCGTGGGTGACCAGTTCTACGTCGGCACGACCACCAAGGTCAACACGCTGAACCTGGGCGCTTCGTACGACTTCGGCCCCGTGAAGCTGTTCGGTGAACTGTCGCGCGCCAAGAACAAGATCGACTACGAAGTCGAACCGTACCTCGGCGGCCGTCCGGACATCGACCTGACCGGCTACCTGCTGGGCGTGACCGTGCCGGTCGGTGCTGGCCTGATCCGCGCTTCGTACTCGAGCGTCAAGTACGACGAAAACCTGGTTGCCCGCAACCCGTGGGAAGTGCTGCCCGCCGACAAGAAGGCCAACAAGCTGGCCATCGGCTACGTGCACAACCTGTCGAAGCGCACGGCCCTGTACGCCACCGTTGCTCGCGTGAGCAACAAGAACGGTGCTTCGCTGACCGTCGGCGGCCCGAGCTTCCAAGGCACCGGCAACGGCTTCACGCCGAAGACCTCGACGGGCTACGACTTCGGCATCCGTCACGCCTTCTGATCGTTCGCTGTTGATTCACATGCTGGCCCACGCCAGTTTGAATCTGCAAACGCTCAAGCCGCCCGGTTCAAGCCGGGCGGCTTTTTGTCCTTCCTCAATTCATCCGGCCACGCCTGCTCTGCAGCAGCCCCACATTCATTTCTCCGCTCAGCACCGATGCGTAGAAACGCTCGACCATGTTGACACTCGTTCGTGCATTGCGCGCCAGCGTCAGCATGTCGATCCCCTGTCCATACAAGAGCCGCAACGTGATGGCCGTATGGCGCAAGCAGTACAGCGTCCTCGACTGACCCAGCGGCCCTCTCTCGAGACCGGTCTTTTCGAGCACCCAGTGAAAGAAGAAATTGAGAACCGCCAGCGCGTGCTCGCGGTTCTTCAGGTGCGGCATGAAGATGTAGTCTTCCGCCCCGCCGAAACCATGGGTCTCGCGGTACGCGACCAGGCATTCATAGACACGAACGGCAGGTCGCAGGCTCACGATGGGCTGGCTGTGCCGCTTGGTCTCCGGCAGGTTCATCCGCAGGTAGACGTGCTTGCCTCGCACCACCTCGATGTGCTTGTGCTTCATGAGCTTGATGTCGCTGGGACGCACGAAGGTGTTGACCATCCAGCGGATCAGCCACGGCAGCTCGTCGGGCATGACGAGCAATTCGCGTGCGATCCAGAAACGTTCGCCGGCCGTCAGCCGATCCAGCACCGGGTGCGAATGGCCGCGCAAGCTGCGCGCCGCCGCAATCAGCGCACGGTACTCCGCCACGCTGAAGCTGCCGCGCGGCTGGCTGCGCACCTTGACCTTCGGGAACACGGGGGCCTCGCGCAACGCACCGACGTGCACGCCATGCATGACCACCTTGCGCAGCAACACGAGGTATTGCGCGATCGTCGTGCTGGTGAAGCCTTGTTCGCCGAGGTGATCGATCAGGCGCTGCACGTCTGCGGTCGCGAACACAGCCACCGGCACATCGCCCAGCAACGGAACGATGTGCGCACGCAATCTGTTGCCCATGACCTGCCATGTGGGCCGTCCGATTTCGCCGCGTTGCACGCGCGCGGCCTCGGCCTGCATCAGTCCCTTCGAAAGGTCACTGACAGAAACTGATAACAAATTCTGCCCAACTGTTAGTGAATTAGCGGGCGTATGAATCGCGGGATAGGTGCGCGCAAAAAAACCGGAATCATTTGCAGCAGGAGCCTTGCGGAATAGGTTTATGACATTTGTGTCCATGCCATTCCCCGCATGCAATACCGATGCCTCTTATGATTGATGGTTAGCAAATGAAAACTCCCTGGAAAAGATCTTGCGCAATGCACCTGTTACTGCGGCGTTAACGCCCGCCGACTATCTCAGAAAAATCCTCAATGCGCGGGTCTACGACGTGGCCGTCGAGTCTGCGTTGGAGAAAGCGCGCGCGCTCAGCGAGCGACTTGGCAATACCGTGTTGCTCAAGCGCGAGGACCAGCAACCCGTATTCAGTTTCAAACTGCGCGGTGCCTATAACAAGATGGCGCACCTGAGCAAAGCGCAATTGGCGAGCGGTGTGATTTGCGCATCGGCCGGCAATCACGCGCAAGGCGTTGCGCTCGGCGCGCGCAAGCTCGGCACGCGCGCAGTGATCGTGATGCCCGTGACCACGCCGCAATTGAAGATCGATGCAGTGCGTGGTTTCGGCGGCGAGATCGTGCTGCATGGCGACAGCTATTCCGATGCCTACCTGCATGCGCTCGAATTGCAGACGCAGCAGAACCTGACCTTCGTCCATCCCTTCGACGATCCCGACGTCATCGCGGGCCAGGGCACCATCGCGATGGAGATCCTGCGCCAGCACCAGGGCCCGCTCGATGCGGTGTTCGTGGCGATCGGCGGCGGTGGTTTGATCTCCGGCGTGGCCAATTACATCAAGGCCGTGCGGCCCGAGATCAAGGTGATCGGCGTCCAGATGAACGACTCCGACGCGATGATGCAATCGGTCGCCGCACACCAGCGCGTGAACCTGCCCGACGTCGGCCTGTTCTCCGACGGCACGGCCGTCAAGCTGGTCGGCGAGGAAACCTTCCGCATCGCGCAGAACCTGGTCGACGGCTACATCTCGGTCGACACCGACGCCGTGTGCGCCGCCATCAAGGACGTGTTCGTCGACACGCGCAGCATCGTCGAGCCGGCCGGCGCGCTGGCCGTGGCGGCGATCAAGCAGTATGCGGCCGAGCATGGCCGGCAAGGCGAGACCTACGCGGCGATTTTGTGCGGCGCCAACATGAACTTCGACCGGCTGCGCTTTGTGGCCGAGCGGGCCGAGGTCGGCGAGGAACGCGAGGCGCTGTTCGCCGTGACCATCCCCGAAGAGCGCGGCAGCTTCCGTCGCTTTTGCGAACTCATCAGCCAGCTGCCGGCCGGCGGCGCGCCGCGCAACGTGACCGAGTTCAACTACCGCATCAGCGATGCCGCCAAGGCCCACGTGTTCGTCGGCCTCACGACCTCGGCGCGCGGCGAGTCGGCCACCATCGCGAAGGTCTTCATCGAACACGGCTTCGACGCGCTCGACCTCACGCACGACGAGCTCGCCAAGGAGCACTTGCGCCACCTGGTGGGCGGCCGCACGGGGCTGGCGCACGACGAGCGCCTGCTGCGTTTCGTGTTCCCCGAGCGTCCCGGTGCGCTGCTCAAGTTCCTGAGCCTGATGCGGCCGAACTGGAACATCAGCCTGTTCCACTACCGCAACCAGGGCGCCGACTACGGGCGCATCCTCGTGGGCCTGCAGGTGCCGGCCGAAGAGTCGGCGGCCTTCGACAGCTTCCTCGAAACGCTGGGCTATCCCTGCGTCGAGGAAACGGCCAACCCGGCCTACCGCCTGTTCCTTCAGGCCTGAAGAAAAGAAGAAAAGAGAAAGAAAGCGACCGCTGCGCTTACTGCGCAGGGGTCTGCGCCTGCGGCGGTGGCTCCATCGCGGCGCCCGCCGTGGCGGCAGGTTGCAACTGCTGCTGCGGCGGCATCACCACTGCCGGCATCGTGGCCGGCAACGGGCCGGCAGGCACAGCCGGCGACACCGACGGCAGACCAGCAGGCGGCGTCGGAAGCCCCATGCTCAGCGGCGCACGCACCGGCAGCTGCAGCGTGAACGCCGCGGGCCCGTCGCGCTGGGCACCGAGCGTCGCCGCGCGCACGCCCACCGACTGCAGCACATAGCTCTCGCCGACCTTCGAGCCGACGCGGAACGGCCGCGGCGGCTTGCCGTCGATCGAGATCAGCGCCGCGCCCTGGTTCGACGGGTCCGCCACCACGCCCGACAGCGCGAAGCGGCTCGCGGCCTCCGGCGCCACGGGCGCGTTCGACGTCACCGTGACCACGCCCAGCAACCGGGCCACCGCCTCGGCATCGGCCGCGACCGGTGCGCGCGGCATCGTGGCCGCCGCAGCCACGGCGTCGGCCGGCGAGGCCAGCCGCAGCGCCCAGAACACCGCGGCGCCCGCGGCCAACGCCCAAAGCCCCGTCGTTGCAAGTGGGGCATGCCAGCGGGCTGCGGAGTAAGGACTTGTCATGGCCGCGGATTATCATGCACCGCGCTTACCGCCTCATGTCCCCGCAAGCTATGAACAAACTCCTTCGTTCCGTCTACCGCACCGCACAACGCGGCTTCACGCTGATCGAACTCATGGTGGTGCTTGTCATCATCGGCGTGCTCGCTGCGCTGATCGTGCCGAACGTGATCGAGCGCGCCGACGACGCCCGCGTCACCGCCGCCCGCACCGACATCAACAACCTGATGCAGGCGCTCAAGCTCTACCGCCTCGACAACCAGCGCTACCCGACCGCCGAGCAGGGCCTGCAGTCGCTGCTGACCCGCCCCACCGCGGGCCCGGCCGCGCCCAACTGGAAGCCCTACGTCGAGAAGCTGCCCAACGACCCCTGGGGCCATCCGTACCAGTACATGAACCCCGGCATCAAGGGCGAAATCGACGTGCTCTCCTTCGGCGCCGACGGACAGAGCGGCGGCGAGGGCAAGAATGCCGACATCGGCAGCTGGCAGTAAGCGCATCGCCCCCGGCCGCGTGGTGCTGCCACCGCCTCGCGCAGCGCGTGGCTTCACGCTGCTGGAGCTGATCGTGGTGATCGCGATCATCGCCATCGCGACCGCCAGCGTGAGCTTCGCGATGCGCGACACCAACGCCGCCGCGCTCGACCGCGAGGCCGACCGCCTCGCCGCCCTGCTCGAATCGGCCCGTGCCCAGTCGCGCGCCAGCGGCGTCATGGTGCGCTGGCGCCTTGTCGAAGGCGGCGGCTTCGTCTTCGACGGCCTGCCGGCCGACGCGCTGCCCACCGGCTGGACCCACGCAGGCATCACGGCCCAGCCCATGCTGGGCGGCGACACCCCGGTGGCGGCGCTGCAGCTCGGGCCCGACCCCATCATTCCGGCGCAGCAGGTCATGCTGCACAGCGACGGCCCGCCCGCGCGCGTGCTGCGCGTCGCCACCGACGGGCTGCGGCCCTTCACCGTGTTCGCCGTGCCATGAGACAACGGCTGCGGCGCGCCGGCTCCAGCCACGGCTTCACGCTGGTCGAGGTGCTGATCGCGCTGGGCATCGTCGCGCTCGCGCTGGCGGCCGGCTCGCAGGCCACGATGTCGCTCACGCGCAATGCGCAGCGCCAGTCCGACCTCGTGCTGGCCGGCCTGTGCGCCGAAAACGAACTCGCCAAGGCGCGCCTGTCGCGGCAGATGCCGGCCGTCGGCGACTCGGGCTCCATCTGCCTGCAGGCCGGTCTCACCTTCCTGGTGACGACCACGACGGTGCCCACGCTCAACCCGAATTTCCGGCGCGTCGACGTGCAGGTGCGCGACGAAGGCAGCGCACCGCTGCTGCGCGTGTCGACCGTGGTGGGGCGCGTCTGATGACGAAGCCTTCGCGCGCACGCGGCTTCACGTTGATCGAGCTGCTGGTCGCCATCGCGGTGATGGCGCTGCTCGCGCTCGTGAGCTGGCGCGGCCTGGACAGCATGTCGCGCGCCACCACGCAGAACCAGCTGCGCGCCGACGCGGTGCTCACGCTGCAGGCCACGCTCGCGCAGTGGAGCGCCGACCTCGACGCCATCACCCTGCTCGCGCAGACCCGCCCGATCGACTGGGACGGCCGCGTGCTGCGCATGACGCGTCGCGGCAGCGACACCAGCACGCCGACCGTGCAGGTCGTTGCTTGGACGCTGCGCCCCGGCGCCGACGGCACGCGCTGGCGGCGCTGGCAGTCGGCGCCTTTCGCCACGCGCGGCGAATGGGTGCAGGCCTGGAACCTCGCGGCGGCGTGGGCGCAGGATGGCGCCGCGCCCACCGGCGGCGCCACCGATGTGGCGCTGATGCCGGTCAACAGCTGGCAGCTCGCGTACTTCCGCAACAACGCCTGGGTGCCGGCGGAACCGCTGCCCGTGGCGGCGGCGAACCCGTCCAACCCGGCCGGCGCGCTCATCGCCATGCCCGACGGCGTGCGGCTGGTGCTGACCCTGCCGCCCGGCGACGGGCTCTCGGGCACGCTCACCCGCGACTGGGTGCGGCCGACGCTCGGGGGGCCGCGCTCATGACCGCGCCGCAACGCCATCGCGTGGCAAGCACGCGCCGCCAGCGCGGCGCCGCGCTGCTCGCCGCCATGCTGACCGTGATGCTGGTCGCCACCTTTTCCGCCGCCGCGCTCTGGCAGCAATGGCGCTCGGCCGAGGTCGAGGGCGCCGAGCGCGCGCGCGTGCAGGCAGCCTGGGTGCTGATCGGCGCGCTCGACTGGTCGCGCCTGATCCTCGGCGAAGACGGCCGCGCCGGCGGCCCCGACCACCTCGGCGAGCCGTGGGCCGTGCCGCTCGAAGAGGCTCGCCTCACCAGCTTCCTGTCGGCCGAGAAGAACGTGGCGAGCGACAACCTCGAAGGCCTGCCCGACGCCTTCCTGTCGGGCCGCATCGTCGACGCGCAGTCCAAGCTCAACGTGCTGTCGCTGGTGGACGCCGGCAAGCCGGTGCCGGCCAGCGTCGCGACCTTCACGCGCCTCTTCAACCTGCTGGGCCTGCCGGCGGGCGAGCTGACCCAGATGACCGCGCGGCTCGCGAGCGCGCTGCACACCGGCAGCACCGACGCCGCCTCAGGCGGTAGCGGCGGTGGCGGCAGCAGCGATGCCAGCGCCGACACCGGCGCCGCCCCGCTGATGCCGCAGGAAGTCGCGCAACTGGTCTGGCTCGGCCTCTCGCCCGCCACCGCCGCCGCGCTCGAACCCTACGTGACGATCCTGCCGGAGCGCACCACGCTCAACCTCAACACGGCCAGCGCCGAGGCCATCAGCGCGAGCGTCGAATCGCTGGGCATCGCCAGCGCGCGCCAGCTGGTGGAGCGGCGCACCCGCTCCTTCTTCAAGAACATCGAGGAAGCCAATGCCGGCCTGCCCAGCGGCGGCTCGCGCTTCAATGCGGCCCAGCACGGTGTGGGCACCCAGTATTTCGAGGTGTACGGCCGGCTGCGGCTGGACCGCACCTGGGTCGAGGAACACTCGCTGCTCTTCCGCAAGGGCCTGGCCGTGACCACCGTCTGGCGCACCCGTGGCGCGGGCGCCACCCTGCCCCCGGCAAAACCCTGAGGCCGGTTTGCTTTTCTCTGATCAAAACACCGTCAAACGCACGTAGTCTCTGCAAGATATGCTATTCAAACAATAGCAACAACTTGTAAGCCACCCTCCTACAATCACCGGCTTTTCCGACACCCCCCGACATGACCCCGCTGCTGCTCCTTGCCCCCCTCCCTCCGGCCGATGCCGCGGGCGAGTACGACTGGGCCCAGGCCGGTGAGGACGGCATCGCCCTGCGCGACCAGGGCCGCGCGCTGCTGACGCTGCTGCCGTCGGGCCCCGAGGTCACGCTCGGCATCCCGTCCTCAGCGCTCTCGTGGCACCGCGTCACGCTGCCCAAAGGCAGCATGGGCAGCACCTCGAAGCTGCGCGCCGTGCTCGACGGCCTGCTCGAAGAACACCTGCTCGATGACCCGGAAGCCCTGCACTTCGCGCTCGCGCCCGACGCCAAGGCCGGCGAGCCGGTGTGGGTCGCGGCCTGCAACCGCATCTGGCTGCGCAGCGTCGTGCAAGGGCTCGAAGCCGCCGGTCGGCGCGTCGTGCGCATCGTTCCCGAATTCACGCCGCAGCCGGCCGACGCGCCGCCGCTGCTGCAGGTCACGGGCGAGCCCGAGGCGCCGCAGCTCACGGTCTGCGACGGCGACGGCGTGGTCTCGCTGCCGCTGGCCGGCGCGGGCCTGGCCCTGTCGAACGGCCTGCCGCTGGACACCGCCGTCATCACCACCGAACCCGCCGTGGCCGAAGCCGCCGAGCACCTGCTGCAGCGCCGCGTGCCGATCGTGCAGGCGCCGCAGCGCTGGCTGCACGCCACGCGCACGCCCTGGGAGCTCGCGCAGTTCGACCTCGCCGTGACGGGCCGCGCGCGCGCCGGCAAGAAGTTCGCCTCGGTGCTTCAAACCCTGCGCTTCGCGCCCGAATGGCGCGCCGCGCGCTGGGGCGTCGTGGTGCTGCTGCTGACCCAGCTCATCGGCCTGAACGCCTGGGCCTGGAAGGAGCGCAACGCGCTCGAGTCCAAGCGCCAGGCCACGCGCGCCATCCTGACGCAGACCTTTCCCTCGGTGAAGATCGTGGTCGACGCGCCGCTGCAGATGGGCCGCGAGGTGGCCGCGCTGCAGCAGGCCGTGGGCGACGTGGCACCGAGCGATTTCGAACCCATGGTCGGCGCCATCGCCACCGCCCTGCCGCCCGGGCGCTCGCCGAGCGCCATCGACTTCAGCGCCGGCCAGTTGCGCCTGCGTGGCCTCGGGCTGCAGCCGCAGGAGGTCACGCAGATCACCGCCGCGCTGTCGCCGCGCGGCTACCAGGTGCGCACCGAAGGCGACCTGCTGCTGGTGCAGGCCGAGGCCAACCGATGAACTTCAGCGAACAACTCAAGGCCCGCTGGGCCGTCCTCGGGATGCGCGAGCGCCGCCTCGTCATCGGCGCCGTCGTGCTGGTGGCACTGGCCTTGCTCTGGTGGATCGCGCTCGCCCCCGCGCTGCGCACGCTGGCCGCGGCCCCGGCCGAACACGCACGGCTCGACGCCCAGCTCCAGCAGATGGCCACCTTGCAGAACCGCGCGAAGGCGCTGCAGTCGCAACCGCGCCTGGCACGCGACGACGCCCTGCGCGCGCTCGAAAGCTCGGTGCGCGACGGCCTGGGCGTCACGAACGCCCAGCTCATGACGGCCGGTGGCGACGGCGCCGCCACCGTCACGCTGCGCGGCGCGCCCGCCCAGAACCTGGCGCAATGGCTCGCACAGGCGCGCGGCAATGCCCACGCCGTGCCGCGCGAAGTGCACCTGACGCGCGCGCCCGTCGCACCGCCGCCGCCAGGCGCCAAGCCCGCGCCCGCCACGCCCGACCAACCTCCGCAACCCCGCTGGGACGGCACGCTCGTGATGGCGCTGCCCGCCCCGCGCTGAAGCAGCCCCACGCACCGCACGGCATGGCGAGACGTCCCCCGGTCCCCGACCTCCAGCCGCGCCGCGGCAGCTGGCGCTGGGCCGTGCTCGGCGCCGCCACCGGCATGCTGGTGGCGGTCGTGCTGTTCGCGCCAGCGCGCTGGCTGGCCTCGGCGCTCTCGGGCTGGACGCAAGGCCGCCTGCTGCTGGTCAACCCGCGCGGCACGGTCTGGAACGGCACCGCCGCCGTCGTGTTCGCCAGCGGCGCCGGCGGCACGCAGGCCGTCTCGCTGCCGGGCCTGTTGAACTGGCGCATGTGGCCGAACTGGCGCGGTCTCTCGGCACGCCTCGACCTCTCCTGCTGCGCGGCGCAACCGCTCGGCCTGCAGGCCAGCCCGCGCGCCAACGGCCTGCAGCTCGTCTGGCAGGACGCCCGCTCGCGCTGGCCCGCCACGCTGCTCACCGGCCTGGGCGCGCCCTGGAACACGCTCAAGCTCGAAGGCGCGCTCGACCTCAACACCCGCGCCTTCGCCATGCAGTGGGACGGCCCCGCCTTGCGCATCGAGGGCCAGGCCACGCTCGACGCCACCGATGTGTCGTCCGCCCTGTCGACCTTGCGGCCGATGGGCAGCTACCGCCTGTCGCTCGAAGGCGGCACGCGCCCCACGCTGCTGCTGAGCACGCGCGAAGGCAGCCTCGAACTGAACGGCAGCGGCGACTGGAGCGGCACCGCGTTGCGCTTCAACGGCGAAGCCAGCGCGGCACCGGGCCGCGAAGACGCACTTTCCAATTTGTTGAACATCATCGGGCGGCGCGACGGTGCGCGCTCGATCATCACCCTGGGTTGATCCGACCATGAAGAAGCCTCTGTCCTCGTCCGGCGCCCGCCCCGGCCTCGTCGCGCTCGCGGTACGCCTGCTGATCGCGGCGTCGTTCGTGCCGGTCTTGCCGGCCGCCTACGCACAGACCGGCGACGCCCCGCGGCGCGGCGAACCGATCACGCTGAACTTTGCCGCCGCCGACATCGAAGCCGTGGCCCGCACCATGGCCGTGGTCACGGGGCGCGACGTGGTGGTCGACCCGCGCGTCAAGGGCACCATGAACCTAGTCACCGACCGCCCGCTGGCGCCGGCCGCCGCCTTCAACCAGTTTGCCGCCGCGCTGCGCCTGCAGGGCTTCGCGGTGGTGGAAGCCGACGGCCTGTACAAGGTGGTGCCCGAGGCCGACGCCAAGCTGCAGACCAGCACCGTCAACACCTCCATCGGCGGCGCCAGCGCGGCCGCGGGCAACCAGATCGTCACGCAGATCTTTCGCCTGAACTACGAGTCGGCCAACAGCCTGCTGCCGGTGCTGCGCCCGCTGATTCCGCCGAACAACACCATCAACGTGAACCCGGGCAACAACTCGCTCGTGATCACCGACTACGCCGACAACATGCGCCGGCTGGCGCGCATCATCGCGTCGCTCGACGTGCCCAACGCGTCCGACATCGAAGTCATCCAGCTCAAGCATTCGGTGGCCACCGACATGGTGCCGCTGGTCACGCGGCTGGTCGAAGGCGGCGGTGCGGGTGCGCCGGGCGCGGCCGCACCGGGCGGTGCCGACGCCTCGTTCCGCACCACGCTGATGGCCGACCCGCGCAGCAACTCGCTGATCCTGCGCGCCGCCAACCCCGCGCGCGCGCAACTCGTGCGCACGCTGGTCGAGAAGCTCGACCGTGCGCCAGCCGAAAGCAGCAACGGCGCGGCCGGCAACATCTACGTGGTCTACCTGAAGAACGCCGACGCGGTGCGCCTGGCGGCCACGCTGCGCGCCGCGATGGCCGCGAGCCAGCAGCAGTCGCAGGTGCCGGGCGCGCCCGGCGCCGCGGGCAGCGCCGGTTCGTCGGTGCCGCCGGCCAGCATGCCGATGACGCAAGCCAGCTTCGGCGGCAACAACACCCAGGGCGGCGGTTCGGCCGCCGCCAACGCGCCGCTGAACAACGCCAACCAGCCGTCCACCGGCGGCCAGATCCAGGCCGACCCGAGCACCAACTCGCTGATCATCACCGCGCCCGAGCCGCAGTACCGCCAGATGCGCGCCGTGATCGACAAGCTCGACGGCCGCCGCGCGCAGGTGATGATCGAGGCGCTCATCGTCGAAGTCAGCGCCAAGAAGGCCGCCAACTTCGGCGTGCAGTGGCAAAGCGCGCTGGGCAACAACGCCGTCATCGGCACCAACTCCAGCCTGGCCAGCGCCAACATCCTGGCGCTCACGCAGGCCCTGGCCACGCGCGACGTGGCCGGCATCCGCCCGTCCACCGGCCTGAACCTGGGCATCGCCGGCAAGATCGGCGGCCAGTACATCCTGGGCGCCATTGCCAACTTCTTCAACAGCGACGGCGACGCCAACGTGCTGTCCACGCCCAACCTGCTGACGCTGGACAACGAAGAAGCCAAGATCGTCATCGGCCAGAACGTGCCCTTCGTGACCGGCCAGTACGCCAGCACCTCGGGCTCGGTCGGCATCAACCCGTTCACCACGGTGGAGCGCAAGGACGTGGGCCTCACGCTGCGCGTGCGCCCGACCATCAACGAGAACGGCACCGTGAAGATGACCATCTTCCAGGAGACCTCCACGGTCGACCAGAACACGGCCAAGGACCCCAATGGCCCGACCACCAACAAGCGCTCCATCGAGTCGAGTGTGCTGGTGGAAGACGGCGGCCTCGTGATGCTCGGCGGCCTGCTGTCGGACAACTACGGCAACACCGTCGAGAAGGTGCCCGTGGCCGGCGACATCCCCGTGCTCGGCAACCTGTTCAAGAACGAGGTGCGCACGCGCGACAAGAGCAACCTCATGATGTTCCTGCGCCCCGCCGTGATGCGCGACGGCGCCTCCACCGAAGCCTTCGCCTACGACCGCTACGACGAGATCCGCGGCATGCAGCAGCGCACGCAGCCCAACACCGACAACATCATGCTGCGCGGTGTCGACTCGGCGCCCGTGCTGCCCGAGGCGCCGCTGGTGCGCATCAACCGCCTCAACAGCAGCGACAGCGGCAAGAAGACCAGCGAGACCCGCATGGAAGGCACGCAGCTGATCCCGCCGCCGCGCCCCGCCACCGACAACCGCCGGCTCGCGCCCAGCCCGCTGCGTGGCGCGCTGCCGCCCACCGCCGACCCGACCAGCTCGCGCGAGCTGCCCTGAGCCCCGTCCCGCACACGCCAGCCCCCCATGCGCTATCCCCTGCCCTACGCGTTCGCACGCAGCCAGCAACTGCTGCTCGAAGCCACGGACGACGGCCGCCACACGCTGTGGATGTCTTCCCACCCGGCACGCAGCGCGGTCGGTGAAGTGACCCGCAAGTACGGCGTGCAGGCCTTCGAGGTGCTCGACGACGGCCCGCTCGCGCAGCGCATCAGCGCCGCCTACGCCCAGGGCGAATCGAGCGCCGCCGCGGTGGTCAGCGAAGTGCAGAACGACGCCGACCTCTCGCGCATGATGCAGGAGCTGCCGGCCGTCGAAGACCTGCTGGCCAGCGCCGGCGACGCGCCCATCATCCGCATGCTGAACGCGCTGCTCACGCAGGCCGCGCGCGACGGCGCCAGCGACATCCACATCGAGCCCTACGAGCGCACGTCGTCGGTGCGCTTTCGCATCGACGGCACGCTGCGCGAGGTGGTGCAGCCCAACCGCGCGCTGCACGCCGCGCTGATCTCGCGCCTGAAGATCATGGCCGACCTCGACATCTCCGAGAAGCGGCTGCCGCAGGACGGGCGCATCAGCCTGCGCATCGGCACGCGCGCGGTCGACGTGCGGGTGTCGACGCTGCCCAGCGCGCACGGCGAACGCGCCGTGCTGCGCCTTTTGGACAAGAGCGAATCGAAGCTCACGCTCGAATCGGTCGGCATGCAGGGCGACTCGCTGGCGCGCTTCGAAAAGCTCATTGCGCAGCCGCACGGCATCATCCTCGTGACCGGCCCCACGGGCTCGGGCAAGACCACCACGCTGTACGCCGCGCTGGCCCGCCTCGATGCGAGCCGCAGCAATATCATGACGGTGGAAGACCCGATCGAGTACGAGCTGCCGGGCGTGGGCCAGACGCAGATCAACGCCAAGATCGAACTCACCTTCGCCAAGGCCCTGCGCGCCATCCTGCGGCAGGACCCCGACGTGATCATGATCGGCGAAATCCGCGACTTCGAAACCGCGCAGATCGCCATCCAGGCCTCGCTCACCGGCCACCTCGTGCTGGCCACGCTGCACACCAACGATTCGGTGAGCGCCGTCACGCGCCTGACCGACATGGGCGTGGAGCCCTTCCTCCTGAGCTCGTCGCTGCTCGGCGTGCTGGCCCAGCGGCTCGTGCGCAAGGTCTGCACCGCCTGCGGCGGCGCGGGCTGCGAGGCCTGCGGCCAGACCGGCTACCAGGGCCGCACCGGCATCTTCGAGCTGCTGGTGGCCGACGACGAGGTGCAGGCACTCATCCACGGCAAGGCCGCCGAGAGCGCACTGTTCGAAGCCGGCGCGCGCGGCGGCCTGCGCTCCATGCGCGAAGACGGTGAACGGCTGGTGCAGGCCGGCATCACCTCGCGCGCCGAACTCTTGCGCGTCACCCGCGAGTAGCGACCCGCGATGCCCGCCTATTCCTTCGAAGCCATCGATGCCAGCGGCCAGTCGCGCGAAGGCGTGCTCGAGGCCGACACCGCACGCGCCGCACGCGGCCTGCTGCGGGCGCAGGCGCTCATTCCGCTGTCGGTCAAGCCGGTCGGCGGCGGCGATGCGGCCGGCGGTGGCGGCAGCGCAAGCAGCACGCTCACGCGCTGGCTCGGCGGTGGCAAGCGGGTCTTCAACTCGACGAACCTCGCCGTGTGGACGCGCCAGCTCGCCGGCCTCATCTCGGCCGGCCTGCCGCTGGAACGCGCACTCACGGCCCTCACCGACGAAGCCGAATCGGAACCGCAGCGCAACCTCGTCGCCTCGCTGCGCGCCGAGGTCAACGCGGGCTCGCCCTTTGCGCGCGCGCTGTCGGCGCACCCGCGCGAGTTCTCGCCCATCTACACCGCCGTGATCGGCGCCGGCGAGCAAAGCGGCAACCTCGGGCTCGTGCTCGAGCGCCTGGCCGACGACCTCGAAGAGCGCCAGGTGCTGCAGCAGAAGCTGATCGGCGCGGCGCTGTACCCGGCCATCGTCACGCTGGTCGCGATCGTCATCGTGATCTTCCTCGTGAGCTACGTGGTGCCGCAGGTGGCGCAGGTGTTCGCGGGCACCAAGCGCTCGCTGCCCTTCCTCACGACCGTGATGCTGTCGCTGAGCGCGGCCGTGCGCAACTACGGCTGGTGGATGCTGGGCGCCGTGGTGATCGCGGCCATCGGTGCGCGCATCGCGCTGGCGCAGGAGGCCTTCCGCCTCAAGTTCGATGCCGCCTGGCTCAAGCTGCCGTTGGTCGGCAAGCTCGCGCGCGGCTACAACGCGGCGCGCTTCGCCAGCACGCTCGCCATGCTGGCCACGGCCGGCGTGCCGATCCTGCGCGCGCTGCAGGCCGCCTCCGAAACGCTGGGCAACCGCGCCATGCGCGCCGACGCGCTCGACGCGCTGGTGCTGGTGCGCGAAGGCGCGCCGCTGGCCTCGGCGCTGGCGCAGAAAAAACGCTTCCCGGGGCTGGTGTCGATGTTCGCGCGCCTGGGCGAACAGACCGGCACGCTGCCCGTGATGCTGCAACGCGCCGCCAACCAACTCGGCGCCGAAGTGCAGCGCCGCGCCATGCATCTGGCCACCATCCTGGAGCCGCTGCTCATCGTCGCCATGGGCGGCGTGGTGATGCTCATCGTGCTGGCCGTCATGCTGCCTATCATCCAGCTCAATCAGTTCGTCAAGTGACGACGGACGGGGAGCCCCTCACATGCCCGTAACGCTCGAAGACAAACTCGTGGTCGCGATCTCCTCGCGGGCCCTCTTCAACCTCGAAGAAGAAAACAAGATCTTCGAGGCCGGCGACAACGAGGGCTACATGAAGCTGCAGCTCGACCGCATCGACGAACCGGCCGCCCCCGGCATCGCGTCGTCGCTGATCCGCAAGCTGCTGCGCTTCAACGAAGACGGCGTGCAGCGCGTCGAGGTGGTCATTCTTTCGCGCAACGACCCGGTGTCGGGCATGCGCATCTTCAAGTCGAGCGCAGCGGCCGACATCAAGCTGCAGCGCGGCGTGTTCACCCAGGGCCGCCCGCCCTTCGGCTATTTGCGCCCGCTGCGCGCGCACCTGTTCCTGTCGGTCAACGCGCAAGACGTGCGCGAGGCACTCGCCGCTGGCTTTCCCGCCGCGCGCGTGCTGGTCGAATCGGTGAAAGCCAGCGACGCGTGGCCGAACGAAGTGCGCATCGCCTTCGACGGCGACGCCGTTCTCTTCAGCGACGAGGCCGAGCGCGTGTTCCAGGCCGAGGGCCTCGATGCCTTCCAGGCGCACGAACTCAGCAAGGCCGACCTGCCCCTGCCCGAAGGCCCGTTCAAGCCGCTGCTGATGGCCTTGCACCGCCTGCAGATGGCGGGCAATGCGCAGATGCGCATCCGCACCGCACTGGTCACGGCGCGCAGCGCGCCGGCACACGAGCGCGCGATCCGCACGCTCATGAAGTGGAACATCCGCGTCGACGAAGCGATGTTCCTCGGCGGCCTGCCCAAGGGCGAGTTCCTGCGCGAGTTCGAGCCCGACTTCTTCTTCGACGACCAGACCGGTCACGTCGACGCAGCCTCGCGGCATGTGCCTGCGGGGCATGTATCGAGTGGCATCAGCAACGAGCCCTGACGCTGTTCAGGGCGCGATCACGCCGACGGGGCACCTTGCTCCGCGAATGTCCTCCGCCCTTCGGGCTCCCCCTTTATTTCGCTGCGCAAGGCACCCCATCGACGTAATCGATGGGCCGTGCGGTCGTTGGCCAGCCGCACACCAGCAACGTGCCCTCGTGCGCAGGGCACTGGGTACTCCCCGCAGCGAAATTAAGGGGGAGGCCGCAGGCCGGAGGACATTCGCGGAGGGGAGTACCCGGTGTCCTGTGCACACGCCACAGTCCTTCTCTAGCAACCTCAAAGACCAGCGCGTTGTCACACGCGTTTCGTCCCACTGTCATCGCTCGTTCACTGCCGAGTAACGGGTTCTCCCTAGTCTTGTCGCCTGTCCGGTGCGCACATCGGGCCAGCCGCTTTTCGCGCTCGCGCCCTGATCACCCCCGATCTCCACGACATCACAAAGAGAGGATCACCCCATGCTTGTTCAAGCCTCGCTCCCCACGCGGCTGCTGGCCGCCTTCATCCTGGCTTGCACGCTGTCAGCCTGCGGCGGCAGCGACAACGGCGGCGGCTTCGCCGGCTTTCCGCCCGTTACCACGCCGCCCCCGCAGCCCCAACCCGAAACCGGCGTGAAGCCCGAGATGCGCTGCGCACCGTGACACGCGAACACATGACATCCCACGACAAGACCATGAATTCACGCCGCAAATTCCTCACGGGCACCGCCACCACTGGCGCTGCCGCCCTCGCGCTCTCGGCCTTCCCGCCGAGCATCCGCCGCGCCCTCGCCATTCCTGCGAACAACAAGACCGGCACCATCAAGGACGTCGAGCACATCGTCATCCTGATGCAGGAGAACCGCTCGTTCGACCACTACTTCGGTACGCTGATGGGCGTGCGTGGCTTCGGCGATCGCTTCACGATTCCGCTGTCCAAGGGACGCAACGTCTGGCAGCAGCAGGACGCGACGGGCAAGCTTGTTCTGCCCTACCACCTCGACCAGAAAAAGGGCAATGCGCAACGTGCAGGCCAGACGCCGCATCGATGGGAAGACGCCCAACCCGCCTGGGACAACGGAAGAATGAGCCAGTGGCCGACGTTCAAGACATCGCTGGCGATGGGCTATCTCTCGAATGCCGAGCTCTCGTATCAGTTCTCGTTGGCCAATGCATTCACTGTGTGCGACGGCTACCACTGCAGCATGCACACAGGCACCAACTCAAACCGGTTGTTCCACTGGACGGGCACCAACGGCCCCTCGGGCCAGACGGCCACGGGCGTCGCCGGTGTCGCATCCGTAGACAACACCTGGGACGGCCTCGGCTCCTCTGCAGATGCGCTGGATTGGAAGACCTTCCCCGAGCGCCTGCAGGAGAAAAAAGTCTCCTGGTTCGTCTACCAGAACCTGCCCGACAACTTCACGGACAACCCGCTCGCCGGCTTCAAGAACTATCGCAAGGCCAACGAGAAGAACATGGTCGACGAGAACACGGCGACGCCAGGCCCTTACAAGCCCGTCTACGATGATGAAAAGAGCCCGTTCTACAACCCGCTCTACAAGGGCATCTCCAACACGATGCCCGACGGCGGCTTTCTGGAGACCTTCAAGCAGCACATCCTGAGCAAGACATTGCCGAAGGTGTCGTGGATCGTCGCACCTGCCCAGTATTCAGAGCATCCGGGCCCGTCCAGCCCCGCAGAGGGTGCCTGGTACACGCAGGAGGTGCTGGATGCACTCACCGCCTCTCCCGAGGTGTGGAGCAAGACGGTGCTCATCGTCAACTTCGATGAGAACGACGGCAACTTCGACCACGTGCCTTCGCCCTCGGCCCCGTCGTTGATCAGCCCCGCCACCCCCGGCAGCAGCCTTCTCGCAGGCAAAACCACGCTGTCCGATGCAGACATGGGCTACGAGTACTTCACGCACAAGTCGGTTTCGAACGCGATGTACCCCGCGAACGGGGACGGTCTGGTCTATGGTCCGGGCCCGCGTGTGCCGATGTACGTGATCTCGCCATGGAGCCGCGGTGGCTGGGTCAACTCGCAGGTGTTCGACCACACCTCGGTCATCCGCTTCATCGAGGAATGCTTCGACGTGAAGGAGCCCAACATCTCGCCCTTCCGTCGCGCGGTGTGCGGCGACCTCACGAGCGCCTTCAACTTCGCGACGCCCAACACGGAAGTGCTGCCCACGCTGGCGGGGCGCACGACGAAGGACGACACAAAAAATCTGCGCCTGGCCCAGGAGGCCTTGGGCGCGGTCCCGCTGCCGATCGACCCGCAAATGCCGCGCCAGGCCACCGGCACGCGGCCCTCGCGCGCCCTGCCCTACGAGTTGCACACGAGTGCGCGCGCCGATGTCACCAGCGGCAAGGTCCAGCTGCTGTTCTCCAACACCGGCAAGGCCGCGGCCGTCTTCCATGTCTACGACAAGCTCCACCTGGATGCCCGCCTGCCGCGCCGCTACGTGGTGGAAGCCGGCAAGCAGCTCGACGACGCATGGACGGCGGCCACTGACGACGCCGGCCAATACGACCTCTGGGTGCTCGGCCCCAACGGCTACCACCGCCACTTCAAGGGCGACCTCAACCGCCTGCGCGCCGGCGGCGTGGCCGCGCCCGAGGTGCGTGTCTGCTACGACATCGCCAACGGCAACGTCTACCTGCAGATGCGCAACGACGGCAAGGCCGCGTGCAAGTTCACGGTGCGTGCCAAGGCCTACCGCGACGACGGCCCGTGGAACGCGACGGTGAACGGCGGGGCCCAGGCCGAGCAGCACTGGGAGCTGGCCGCCAGCGGCCAGTGGTACGACTTCGCCGTCACCTGCGACAGCGACCCGGCCTTCTATCGCCGCTTCGCCGGCCGCGTGGAAACCGGCAAGCACACGGTCAGCGATCCGGCGATGGGCTTGCCCGACCTCTGAAGACGTAGGCATGATCCCCCCGCGCCCGCCAGCGGCGCGGGGGAATTCATGCACGCCAAGGTCATCCGGTACTTCGTCGAAGTGGTTCGCGCGGGCTCGATCCGCAAGGCGGCCGAGCAGTTGCACGTGGTGCCCACGGCCGTCAACCGCCAGATCCTCAACCTCGAGGAAGAGCTGGGCGCGCCGCTGTTCGAGCGCATCCACAACACGCTCAAGCTCACGCCCGTGGGCGAGATCGTGCTGGCGCATGCGCGCGGCACGCTGCGCGAGTTCGACCTCGTGCGCCAGCGCATCGAGGACGTGCGCGGCCTGCGCCAGGGCGAGGTCACGCTGGCCACCACGGCCGGCCTGGCCGACGCCTTCCTGCCGGCCGTGGTGCAGCGCTTTCGCGCCGCGCACCCGGGCATCCAGCTCAAGCTGCTGGGCCTGCCCATCGCGGCCGTGCTGCGCAGCGTGGCCGAAGGCGACGCCGACCTGGCACTGGCCTACGACGTGCCCGGCACGGCCGGCTTTCGCACGCTGTTCAGCAGCGAGTGGCCGATCGGCGCGGTGGTGCCGCCGGGCCATCCGCTCACGGCGCATGCGACCGCGCTGCTGGCGGAGTGCGTGGGCTATCCGCTGATCCTGCCCGCGCCTTCGCTGTCGATCCGCCCGATCCTCGATGCCGCCTTCGAGCGCTCGGCCATCCGCGTGTCGCCCGTGGTCGAGACCACCTCCACGGCGCTGATGCGCCGGCTGGTGCGCGACGGCGGCGGCATCACGCTGCTCAATCGCCTGGACGTGGACGAGGAGCGCAACGACGGCAGCCTCGTCTTCGTGCCGCTGCGCGACACCACGCTGCGCGCGCAGACGCTCACGCTCGAGACCCGCGCCGCGCAGGCGCCGAGCGCGGCGGCCGAGCTGTTCGCGAACCATGTCGTGGCCTGCCTGGACGACCTGCTGGCGCCCTGAAATTCGCCCCTGAATGACCGTCCACTTTTTGTGCACAGGGCGCGTCATTTATTGACTTTGCATGGGCAAAGACATCGCTCCTAGACTGCCGCGCCGGTTCATCGGCAGGAAAGGTTCCCATGTTCTCGAACGATAAAAAGACCCCCGCAGGAGACGGCGAAGGGGTCGACCAGAAGCTTCCGCTCGCCCGCTGCGGCGCATTGAGCCTGCAGCACGTGCTCGTGATGTACGCCGGCACGGTGGCCGTGCCGCTCATCGTGGGCGGCGCGCTCGGCCTCTCGAAGGCCGACATCGCGTTCCTCATCAACGCCGACCTGTTCGCCGCCGGCATCGCCACGCTGGTGCAGGCCATCGGCTTCTGGCGCTTCGGCATTCGCATGCCGGTGATGATGGGCGTGACCTTCGCGGCCGTCGGGCCGATGATCGCCATCGGCATGGACCCCTCGCTCGGCCTGCCCGCGATCTACGGCGCGACCATCGTGGCGGGCGTGTTCGGCATGCTCGTCGCGCCGCTCATGGGGCGCGTGCTGGGCGTGTTTCCGCCGCTCGTCACGGGCACGGTCATCACGCTGATCGGCGTGTCGCTCATGGGCGTGGCCATCAACTGGGCCGCCGGCGGCCAGCCCACCGCGACCCGCATGGTCGACGGCGTGGCGCACGCGGTGGCCAACCCGGCCTACGGCGAGCCGGTGAACCTGGCGATTGCAGCAGCCGTGCTGGCGGTGATCATCGCGATCACGCGCTTCGGCAAGGGCCTCATCGCCAACATCGCGGTGCTGCTGGGCATCGTGTTCGGCGTGGGCCTGTCGCTGGCGCTCGGGCGCATGCACTTCGACGGGCTCGAGGAAGCCAGCTGGATGGCCGTGACCACGCCCTTCCACTTCGGCCTGCCGCGTTTCGAGCTCACGGCCATCGCCTCGATGTGCATCGTGATGCTCATCACGCTGGTGGAATCGACCGGCATGTTCCTCGCGCTGGGCGAGATCACCGGCCGCAAGGTGACGACCGACGCGCTCACGCGCGGGCTGCGCGCCGACGGGCTGGGCACGGTCATCGGCGGCGTGTTCAACACCTTTCCGTACACCTCGTTCTCGCAGAACGTGGGGCTGGTCACGGTGACGGGCGTGCGCTCGCGCTACGTGGCGGCGGGCGGTGGCCTGATGCTGATCGCGCTGGCGCTCTTTCCGAAGATCGCGCACATCGTGGCCTCGGTGCCGCAGTTCGTGCTCGGCGGCGCGGGCATCGTGATGTTCGGCATGGTGGCGGCCACGGGCGTGCGCATCCTGGGCGCGATCGACTATGCGCACAACCGCCACGCGCTGTACGTGATCGCGATCTCCATCGGGCTCGGATTGATCCCCACGCTGTCGCCCAATTTCTTCCAGCACTTCCCCGCCTGGACCCATCCGCTGACGCACAGCGGCATCGTGCTGGGCACGCTGGCCGCGGTGCTGCTCAATCTTTTCTACAACGGCGTGCTGTCGAAGGAACGTTCCTTCGCGATGGCGGCGCGCACTTCGCACGGTACCGAATGACCTTCCAGAACCCCTCGTCCTCTTCGCCGCAGCGTCCGCCGCTGCTGATCGTCCGGCACGCCGACGTGCTCGTCACCATGGACGCGGCCCGGCGCGAGATCGCCGACGGCGCCGTGGTGATGAACGGCCCCGCCGTCGCCTGGGTGGGCGCCACGGCCGAGCTGCCAGCGGCGTACCTCGACGCGCTGCGCAGCGGCCAGGCCGAGGCCATCGACATGCACGGCCATGTCGTGATGCCCGGGCTGGTGAACACGCACCACCACATGTACCAGAGCCTCACGCGTGCCGTGCCCGAGGCACAGGACGCCGAGCTCTTCGGCTGGCTCACGAACCTGTACCTGCTGTGGGCGCGGCTCACGCCCGAGATGATCCGCGTGTCGACGCAGACCGCCATGGCCGAGCTCATGCGCTCGGGCTGCACCACCACCAGCGACCACCTCTACCTGTTCCCGAACGGGTCGCGGCTCGACGACTCGATCGAGGCGGCCGACGCCATGGGCATGCGCTTTCACGCGGCGCGCGGCAGCATGAGCGTGGGCCGCAGCGCCGGCGGCCTGCCGCCCGACGAGGTGGTGGAGACCGAGGCCGCGATCCTGCGCGACAGCGAGCGCCTCATCGACCGCTGGCACAACCCCGCGCGCCATTCGATGCGCCGCATCGTGCTGGCGCCCTGCTCGCCGTTCTCGGTGTCGCGCGACCTGATGCGACTGTCGGCCGAACTGGCGCGCGCACGCGGCGTGTCGCTGCACACGCACCTGGCCGAAAACGACAACGACGTCGCCTACTCGCGCGAGAAGTTCGGCATGACGCCGGCCGAGTACGCCGAAGACCTGGGCTGGGTCGGCCACGACGTGTGGCACGCGCACTGCGTGAAGCTCGACGACGCCGGCATCGCGCTCTTCGGGCGCACCGGCACCGGCGTGGCGCACTGCCCGTGCTCGAACATGCGGCTGGCCTCGGGCATCGCGCCCATCGGGGCCATGCGGCGCGCGGGCGTGCCCGTGGGCCTGGGCGTGGACGGCAGCGCGTCGAACGACGGCGCGCACATGCTGGGCGAAACGCGCCAGGCCATGCTGCTGCAGCGCGTGGGCTACGGCCCCGCCGCCATGACCGCGCGCGAGGCGCTGGAGATCGCCACGCTCGGCGGCGCCCGCGTGCTCGGGCGCGACGACATCGGTGCGCTGGCACCGGGCATGTCGGCCGACCTCGTGGCCTTCGACATGCGCGGCGTGGACCACGCGGGCGCCTGGCACGACCCGGTCGCGGCGCTGGTGTTCTGCACACCGGTGGCGGCGGCGCTGAGCGTGATCGACGGCGTGGTCCGCATCCGCGACGGGCGCTTCACGGGCTTCGAGCTGGCGCCGCTGCTGGCCACGCACCGCGACCTGGCGCGCACGCTGTACGACAGCGCGCGGCATCCACACACCGCCTGAAAAAGCGGTGCGCCGTGCGCGTCAGCGACGCATGGTGTCCAGCTGCGTGACCGGCGCGGCGTTGTTGCCCCACGACCCGCGGATGTAGGTGAGCACCTCGGCCACCTCGGTGGCGTCGAGCGCGTGCCCGAACGGCGGCATGCCGTAGGGGCGCGGGTTGCCGGCCGTCGCGGGCAGGAAGCCGCCGTGCGCAACCACCTGGATCAGGTTGGTGGGCCGCGCCATCGTCACCGCGCGGTTGCCCGCGAGCGGCGGGTAGGCGCCGGCCGCGCCCTGGCCCTGGTCGCCGTGGCAGTAGGCGCAGCGCTGGTCGTAGATCTTCGCGCCGCGCACCATCGCGCCGGCGTCGCGCCGCAGCGGGGCGACAGGTGCCTTCGTTGCTTCGGGCGCGTCTTGCTTCACGGCCTCGGGCAGGTCCTTCAGGTAGATCGCCATCGCGCCCAGGTCGGCGTCGCTCAGGTACTGCGTGCTGCGGAACACGACGTCGGCCATCGGGCCCATCACCGAGCCGCGCGGGGAGGTGCCCGACTTGAGCAGCGCCACGACATCGGCCGCGGGCCAGTCGGCCACGCCCGCTTCGTGCGGATCGGCCAGCGAGGGTGCGTACCAGTTCTCCACCGCGATCAGGCCGCCCGAGAGCCCCAGCTTGGTTTCGGTCGCGCCCAGCGAGTTGCGGCTGCCGTGGCAGGCGATGCAATGGCCCAGCCCGCCCACGAGGTAGGCGCCGCGGTTCCATTCGGCCGGCTTGTTCGCGTTCGCCACGAAGGGCTGCGGCTTGAACGAGAGCGCGCGCCACACCGCGAGCGCGGCCTGCGTGTCGTACGGGAAGCGCAGGCGGTGCGCCTTGTTTTCCGTGGTGGCGGGCGCCACGCTGCGCAGGTAGGCGTAGAGGGCGTCGGAGTCTTCGCGCGTGACCTGCGTGAAGTTCGGGTACGGGAAGGCCGGGTACAGCAGGCGCCCGTCCTTGCTGCGGCCGTTGTGCATGGCGCGCCAGAAATGCGCGCTGCTCCAGCCGCCGATGCCGTGCGTCGCATCGGGTGTGAGGTTGGTCGCGTAGATGGTGCCGAACGGCGTTTCGAGCGGCACGCCGCCCGCATAGGGCTGGCCGCCGCGCGTGGTGTGGCAGCCGGCGCAGTTGCCCGCCAGCGCGAGGTAGCGCCCGCGCTCGACGAGCTGCGGCGTGGCTTCGAAGGCTTCGGCGCGTTCGGGCAGCGGGTCTTCGCCGCGCAGGTTCAGCGCCAGCACGACGCCGGCCAACACGGCCGCCAGGGTGACCAGGCCCAGCAGGGCCCAGCCGAAATGTCTTAGTCGCGCGGTCATCGGGTTCTCAGGGTTTCGCCGCGGTGGGCATGCCGCCGCAGGTGACGGGCAGCGGCGCGGGCAGCGAGGCCGCCGGGCGGGTGTCGGCCGGCATCGGCTGCACGGCCAGCCAGCTGGCCACGGCGTTGATGTCGGCGGTGGTCATGCGCTGGCCGATCTGCGCCATGCAGTCGGGCGCGGGCGCATGGCGCTCCTTGGTGAGCCAGGCGCCCAGCTGCGACGACACATACAGCCGCGGCAGGCCCAGCAGGCCCGGAATGGCCGGCTGCACGCCCGTGAGCGCCGCGCCATGGCACTGCACGCAGGCCGGGATCTGGCGCGCGGCATCGCCTTCGAGCGCCAGCTGGCGGCCACGGCGCAACTGCTCGGGCGAAGCGTCGCTCTGCGGCGAGATCGCCGCGTACGGCAGCGACAGGTTGGCGAAGTACTCGGCCATCTCGCGCAGGTAGTCGTCCGACAGGTGCTGGACCATGTAGGTCATGTCGCTGTTGAAGCGGCGCCCGTCGCGAAAACTCACGAGCTGGTTGAACAGGTAGCCCGCCGGCTTGCCGGCCAGGCGCGGGAAGAAACCGGCGTTGGTGGTGGCGCCCTCGCGCCCGTGGCAGGCGATGCAGGCGGCCACGCGCTGCTCGATGGTGTCGGGCACGGTGGTAGTGGCTGCGCGCGTCATCGCAGGCGCGAACGGCAACAGCAGCGCCAGGGCCAGCGCTGCCCGGTGGAGCACGGCCTTCATCACGTGCCTGCCGCGAAATGCGCCAGGGCCAGCAGGCCCGCGATCAGCAGCAAGGCCATGCACAGCCCCACGCCGATCAGCGGCAGGATGCCCAGCTGGGCGGTCCGCTTGTCGGCGTCGGCCCGGCGGCCGCCCAGCCCGATGAAGCTCCAGAGTACGGCGCGCACCGCGCGCATCAGATTGAACATGGGTCCACTGTCGCGCAAACGGGTCAAAAAAAACAGATGCAGATCCAGCTCGATTCACCATATCAGATTAGAGTCCCCGCGAATGACAACGGCCCACCGATGAAACGTTATGAAGCCCTGGCCTCGGACATCGAAGCCTCGATCCGCAACGGCACCCTCAAGACCGGCGACCGCCTGCCCTCCGTGCGCCACACGGGCAGCAGCCGCGGCGTGAGCGCCTCCACCGTGTTCCAAGCCTACTACCTGCTGGAGGCGCGCGGGCTGGTGCGCGCGCGCGACCGCTCGGGCTACTACGTGGCCGGCGGCGGCCTGCGCGACGCGCCGCCCGAGACCACCCTCACCTCGCGCCCCGCCGAAGGCCCGCGCGCGCTCGAAGTGAGCGACCAGGTGTTCGACATCCTCGAAGCCAGCATGTCGCGCCAGGTCGTGCCCTTCGGCTCGGCCTTTCCGAGCCCGCTGCTGTTTCCGCTGGCGCGGCTGGGCCAGTTCATGGCGGCCAGCGCCAAGGCGCTCGACCCGTGGCGCACCGTGGACGACCTCACGCCCGGCAGCGCGGCCCTGCGCCGCCAGATCGCGCTGCGCTACCTGGCCGACGGCCTGCCCGTGCCCGCCGAGGAGATCGTGGTCACCAACGGCGCGCTCGAGGCGCTCAACCTGTGCCTCTCGGCCGTGACGCGGCCGGGCGACGCGGTGATCGTCGAGTCGCCCACCTTCTATGCCGCGCTGCAGGCGCTCGAGCGCATGGGCCTGCGCGCCATCGAGGTGCCGACGCACCCGGGCGAAGGCATCGACCTCGACGCGCTGGCGCAGGCCATCGCCGCGCACAAGCCCACCGCCTGCTGGCTCATGACCACCTTCCAGAACCCGCTGGGCAGCCTCATGCCCGACGCGAAGAAGAAGGCGCTGGTCGAACTGCTCGCGCGCCACGAACTGCCGCTGATCGAGGACGACGTGTACGCCGAGCTGTACTTCGGCGAGCGCCGCCCGCCGCCGGCCAAGGCCTTCGACACGCAGGGGCTGGTGCTGCACTGCTCGTCGTTCTCCAAGAGCCTCGCGCCCGGCTACCGCATCGGCTGGGCTTCGGCCGGGCGCTTCGCGCGCAAGGTGGCACGCCAGAAGCTCACGACCACGCTCAGCACCTCGGTGCCCGCGCAGCTGGCGCTGGCCGACTACCTCGAGAAGGGCGGCTTCGACAAGCACCTGCGCAAGCTGCGCCAGACGCTGGCGATGCAGCAGGCCAGCTTCACGCAGGCCGTGGGGCACTACTTCCCGGCGGGCACGCGCGCCACGCGGCCGCTGGGCGGGTACTTCCTCTGGGTCGAGCTGCCGGCGCAGGTGGATGCGCTGGAGATCCATCGCCTGGCGCTGGAGCGCGGCATCAGCGTGGCGCCCGGGCCGATCTTCTCGGCCACGCGCGCGTTCGCCAACTGCCTGCGGCTGAACTACGGCCACGCGTGGGACGCGCACAGCGAGCAGGCCCTGCAGACGCTCGGGCGGTTGGTGGCAGAAGAAGCAAGCTGAAACGACAACGCCCGCCGAAGGGGCGGGCGTTGTTCGGGCCTGTCGACCTACTCCTGCGGTTCCAGCGCCACCGTCGCCGGCGCCCCGCTCTTCTTGCGCGCCTGCAGCACGAACGCCACCAGCTGCCACACCACGAAGATCGCGATCAGCCCCAGCAGCGTGCCGCTGATGGGCCGCGAGACGAAGGTGCCGAAGCTGCCGCGACTGAGCAGCATCGCGCGGCGGAAGTTCTCCTCGAGCATCGGCCCGAGGATGAAGCCCAGCATGAGCGGCGCGGCGTCGAGCTCCAGCCGCATGAACATGTAGCCCATGAAGCCGAACGCGGCGGTGATGAACACGTCCTGCAGGTTGTTGTTCACGCTGTAGGTGCCGATGCAGCAGAAGAACAAGATCGACGGGAACAGCACGCTGTACGGGATCTTGAACACCGAGAGCCAGTAGCGCACCAGCGGCACGTTCAGCACCAGAAGGAACACGTTGCCGATCCACATGCTGGCCACCAGGCCCCAGAACAGCTCGGGGTGGCTGGCGATCATGTTCGGGCCCGGCTGGATGCCCTTGATGATGAAGGCCGCCAGCATCAGCGCCATCACCGCGTTCTCGGGAATGCCGATGCTCATGAGCGGAATGAAGCTCGTGCGCGCCGCCGCCTCGTCGGCCGCCGCCTGGCCGGCCACGCCCTCGATGCAGCCGGTGCCGATCTCGTGCTTGTACTTGCTGACCTTCTTGTCCAGCGCGTACGCCGCGAACTGCGCAATGGTCGGGCCGCCGCCGGGCAGGATGCCCAGGATGGAGCCGACCACGCTGCCGCGCAAGGCGCTCGGAATGATCCGCTTGAACTCCGCCCAGGTCGGAATGAGGTTGATCTTGCCGTTGAAGGGCGAGCGCTCCTCGCGCGAGTCGAGGTTCTTCGTGATCTCGGCGATGCCGAAGCAGCCCAGCGCAATGCTCACGATGCCCACGCCGTCGGTCAGGAACGGCATGTCCATCGTGAAGCGCGCCATGCCGCTGTTCACGTCGGTGCCGATGGTGCCCAGCAGCACGCCGATCATGCACATCGCCAGCCCGTTCAGCAGGCTGCCCGTGGTCACGAAGCTCACGCACACGAAGCCCACCAGCATCATCGCGACGTAATCCGCCGGGCCGAACAGGAAGGCCACCTCGCCCAGCGTCGGCGCCAGGAACGACAGCACCAGGATCGCGACCGTGCCGCCGATGAAGCTGGAGAAGCCGGCCGTGAACAGCGCCAGGCCCGTCTGGCCCTTGAGCGTCATCGCGTAGCCGTCGATGCAGGCCACGATGCTGCTGGCATGCGGGATCTTCATCGTGATCGCGCTCACGCTGTCGCCGTACTGCGCACCGTAGTAGATGCCGGCCAGCATGATCAGCGCGCCGGTGGTGGGAATCGAGTACGTCAGCGGCAGCAGCAGGCTGATGGTGGCCAGCGGGCCCAGGCCCGGCAGCAGGCCGACCAGCGTGCCCACCGTGCAGCCGATGGCGCAGTACATCAGGTTGTGGAGTGTCAGGGCGTGCGAGAAACCGAACGCCAGGTTGTTCAGGACTTCCGTCATGGTCGTGACCTCAGAAAAGCGGCAGGTTCAGGCCGAGCAGCTTCTGCAGCGCCAGCGCCATGGCGATCAGGCCCGCCGAGATCTTCACGTTGCGCACCCACGAGTTGGAGCTGCCCGCGAAGGCCGAACAGAACACCATGAAGACGATGCCCGCGATCATGTTCACGTACATCGAGATCAGCGCGAACCCGCACAGGCTCGACAGGATGAGCCCGATGTTCTTGAAGTTCAGGTCCAGCGTCACCGGCGCCACCACGAACGACCGGACCACGGTGGCCACGCCGATCAGCAGCAGCAGGCTGCTCACCATCACGGGGAACAGGCCCGGCCCCGCCCGGCTGAAGTCGCCGATGGGATAGCGCAGCGCGGTCAGGCCGAAGCCCAGCGCGATCGCCATGAGGAACAGACCTCTGACAAGGTTTCTATTTTTCATTCATACGCTCACGGAGTGTTGTGATTCGAATGCGCCCGCGACCGGAAAAACCGGTGCGGACGTGTCTCCGTCCGGAGGGAAGTTCCGGACGGATCGATGCTCTTTTTGCAAGCTGATCGGAATCTGACGCAGCCGCGAGGGGAACTACGTACCGGGCGCGAAGGCGGTGAACGCGTCCGGGTCACAATGCGCGGGGCCTCCTTTCGAAGGATTGCGGAACACCGATGAAGACACCACGCCACGCTCCCCGACACGCGCTCCTGGCGGGCGCTGCCACCGCCGCGCTGCTCGCCGCCTGCGCGGCACCACCGCCGCCGGCGCCCGGCGAATGGTCGCCCCAGCCCCCCAACCCGAACGCGCCCTATCCGGCCGAATCGCGGATGAACGGGGAGCAAGGCATGGTGCTGCTGCGCGTGCGCACCACGCCGGACGGCCTGCCGGCGAGCGTGGAGGTGAAGGAATCGAGCGGCCACGCACGGCTGGACCGCTCGGCCGTCGAGACCGTCCGCAAATGGCGCTTCAAGCCGACGCCGGACGATGGCACGGTGGTGTGGCGCGAGGTGCCGATCCGGTTCTTCATCACGTCGCCGCCGCAGCAGCCGACGATGAATTAGGAACGCCCGTCCGGACGCAAGACACGAGATGCCGCACGTGATTCAGATGACGCTCGACGATCGCTCGCTGGACATTTCGGCGCCGGGCCCATGGGCCCGTGCGCTCGAGCTGATGCAGTCGACCTCCCGGTTCGAGTTGTGGGTCTCCGTGCCCGACGGCCCGTCGCTGTGCATGCTGCGAAACGGCGAGAACGCCTGGCTGATGTACCTCCGAGAGCCGGGTGACAGCGGCTTCAGGTCGTCGGGCGACGCACACCGGCCCGGCATGGGAGTCTTCACGTTGAGCAACGGACAGGTCGACGAGTACCCGCTCGCGTGGAGCATCGAGCTCGCACAGTGCCTTCAGGCCCTCGTCGATTTCCGCGACCGCGACGGCGCGCGGCCCGAAGGGGTCACGTGGTGCGAAAGCTAGGCGGCGCGATCTTTCGCGGCCTCAGGCCGCCACCGCCACCCCACCCCGCCGCATCCGGCGCACCCTGAACAGCAGGAACGCCGCGATGCTCACGTTCACCAGGTTCCATCCGATGCCGTTCAGGAAGGCCGCGTGGTAGCTGCCCGTCAGGTCGAACACCTTGCCCGACATCCAGCCGCCCAGCGCCATGCCGAACAGCGTGAACATCAGCACCGTGCCCACGCGCGCGCCGGCTTCCTTGGGCGGAAAGTGCTCGCGCACGATGATCGCGTACGAGGGCACGATGCCGCCCTGGAACAGGCCAAACAGCGCCGAGATCACGTACAGCGGCACCAGCCCGTCGAAGGGCAGGAACAGCAGCAGCGCCACGCACTGCAGCACGCCGCCCAGCATCAGCGTGCGCAGCCCGCCGATGCGGTCGCAGATGGCGCCCGACACCAGCCGGCTCACGATGCCGAAGCCCAGCATCAGCGACAGCATCATCGCGCCCTGCGCCGGGCCGTAGCCCAGGTCGCCGCAGTAGGCCACGATGTGCACCTGCGGCATCGCCATCGCCACGCAGCAGGCCACGCCCGCGACGCACAGCAGGCCCTGCGCCGTGCCCATGCTCAGGCCGAAGGGGCGCGTCATGTCGCGCACCAGGGTGCTGCCCGGGGTCTGCGACATCGGTGCCACCTCGACCAATACCGGCGGCCGTGCGCGGAAGAACAGTGCGAGCAGCGCCATCGTCACGCCGCAGAAGATGCCCATGCCGATGTAGGTCTGGCGCCAGCCCACCTGCTCGACGAAGTGCTGCGCAATGGGCGGCCACACCGCGCCCGCGAGGTAGTTGCCGCTGGCGCACACCGCCACCGCGATGCCGCGCCGCTTGACGAACCACAGCGAGGTGTCGGCCACCAGCGGCGCAAAGGCCACCGAGCTGCCGAGCAGGCCGACGAGCAACGCCTGCGCGATGGTGAAGGACACGATGCCTTGCGACAGGCCCGTGGCGATGTAGCCGGCAGCCAGGAAGACCGAGCCCATCAGCAGCGGCTTCATCACGCCGATGCGGTCGGCCAGCTTGCCCATGAGCACGCCGCCGAAACCGAAGCCCAGCATCAGCAGCGTGTAGGGCATGGAGGCATCGGCGCGCGCCACGCCGAACTCGGCCTGCACGGCGGGCAGCATGACCGACACCACGTACATGCCGCTGCTGCCGACCGTCATGACCAGCAGCGTGAGCGCCAGGCGCACCATGGCGTAGCGCGAGTCGGGCTGATGGACGATGGTTGTCTCTGGGGTCGTCTTCATTCTTCTTGTCTCCACGCGTGCATCGGGTGGCGCACGTCGTGTGGCATTCTCGCGGAAGGCCGCGCCGCCTGCTGCGCGCGCCCTCGAGCACCCGACGCATGTCCATCACCTACAGACAAGCCATTCCCGAAGACACGCCCGCGTGCCTCGACCTGCGAGGCCGCACGCGAGAGAACGCCTTCTCGGTCGACGAGCTCGAGGCGCTCGGCATCACCCTGGAGAGCTGGCAGGCCGGCATCGCCGACGGATCCCTGCCCGGCTACGTCGCGCTCGTCGACGACGATCTGGCGGGCTATTGCTTCGGCGAGCGCGACACCGGCGAGATCGCCGTGCTGGCGCTGCTGCCAGCCTATGAAGGCCAAGGTATCGGCAAGGCGCTGCTCGCGCGGATGGTCGAAGAGTTCAAGGGGTTGGGCTTCCAGCGGCTCTTCCTGGGCTGTTCGCCCGACCCGCAGGTGCGCTCGCACGGGTTCTACCGGCACCTGGGCTGGAAGCCCACGGGCGAATTCGATGCAGCGGGCGATGAAGTGCTGGCGTACGTCCCGTCCTGAGACGTTCGCCGCGGCCGGTGCGCTGAACGCGCCGGCAGCCTCAGCCCACGAACGGCGCAGGTGCCATCACCACCACGACGCTCGACGACAAGAAGGCCTTCGGCATCGGAATGCCGGGCTTGCGCTTGCCGTCGCAGGCCGCGGTCAGCAGGCCGAGACAGAGCAGAAGAACAAAGGCTGTGCTTCGCATGCGGCGCATGCTAAGCCCGCGAAGTGACGCGTCAAGTCGGACGGCAGCGCCAGCCACCGTCGGTAAAGCGAGCTTTCTGCTTCAGCGCAAAAGGACTTCCGGCCGCTCGCCGGCCTGCAGGCGGCGCTCGATGTCTTCCAGCACGTTCGGCAGGTCGGCCACGCTGTCGATCACGTAGTGCGCGCCGGCGGCTTCCAGCTCGGCGATGGCGCGGGCGCGGCGGGCCTGCTGGCTGTCGGCGTCGAGCGCCTGCCACTCGGCCAGCGTCAGGCCGTTGACGTTGCCGCTGACCGACACGCCGACGGCCCAGGTGCCGGCGTTGAGGCCTTCCTGCAGGCCCACGCCGGTGTCGTCGACCTTGACGACGGCGTGCGGCGGCCACACGCCGAGGTCAGCGAAGCAGCGGTACATCATGAGCGGCGACGGGCGCCCCGCCGCGAGGTCGCCCGCGCACACGAGGTTGTCGGGCGCATAGCCGCCGGCCGCGGCGATGGGCGTGACGACGTCCATGATCGGGCGGTTGTAGCCGGTGGTGGAGCCGATCTTCAGGCCGCGTTCGCGCGCCGCGTTGACGGCCTCGATCGCGCCCGGAATGAAGTCGGTGTGGTCGCGCACGCTGGCCGCGTTCATGGGCGTGAACACCTCGTACAGGCGATCGACGTCGGCGTCGCTGAAGGCATGGCCGTGCTTCGCTTCCCACCGCGCGGCGATGCGCGGCTGCGTGCCCAGGGCCTTGATGTGGTCCCACTTGGCCATGCCCATCGGGGCGCGGGCCTCGTCGATGGTGATGTCGATGCCGGACTGTGCGAACAGCTTCACGAAGGCGCCCATGGGCGCGCAGGAACCGAAGTCGAGGATGGTGCCGGCCCAGTCGAAGACGACGGCCTGCAGCCTGGCATGGGGGTGGGCGTTCATGGCGAGGGAAGAAGGATGAAGAAAGGAGCGGCACTCACCACGCGTCGAACACGTCGACGGCAATGCCGAAGCCCGTGCTCGCGCCGCTGCCGCTGGTGACCAGCACCACGCGCGTGGCGTCGTCGGGCGCGTCGATCACGCAAGGCGTGGTCTTCGACGACGGGTACACGCCGGTCCAGCGCTCGGTGACCTGCGCGGTCTCGAGGTCGAGCGTGCTGCGCAGGTGGCGCAGGATGAGCTGGTCGACCGCCTCGATGGCGAAGGGTTCGGGTGCGTCGCCGTAGTGGTGCGAGTCGCCGACCACCAGCGAGCCGTCGGCGCTCTGCACCACGATGAGGTGGATGCCGTGGTCGAGCGAAGCGCGCTCTTCCTGCATCAGCCGCTCGCGCAGCGCCGCCGCTTCGGGCAAGCTGCTGTAGCCCTCGTAGCGGACCAGGCTCAGGTCGGTCATCACGGCACCCGGCAGGCGGAAACCCGCCTCGGGCTGCACGCGCAGCATCTGCAGGCGACACAGCGTGAGGTCGTGCGCGGCGATGCGGCCGGCGAACAGGCCATGCAGCTCGGTGTTGGTACAGACCACCACGCGCTCGCCGCGCAGAGTGCCGCGCGAGGTGCGCACGCGCGGGGTTTCGACCTCGTGCACGGTCTCGCCGAAGCGGAACACGACGCCGTGCACCTCGGCCAGCCAGCGCGCGAACAGGCCAACGGCGGTGCGCGATTCGACGCGCAGCTCGTGCGGGCTGAACAGCACCGAGCGCGCCTGCGCGAGGTTGAGACCGGGCGCGCGCTCCTGCGCGTCGGCGGCGTCGATGAGTGCGCAGGCCTCGGCCATCGGCGTGCGCAAGAAGGCTTCGAGCACCGCATGCGCTTCGGGCCGGTACGCCGCGAGCCAGAGGTGGCGGTGCACGATGTCGATGCCGGCCTGCGGCGCAATGGCCTGCCACACGTCGCGCGAATGCATGGCGCGGCGCCACATGTCGCCCGGCGCCTGGCCGGTGACGGTGATGAAGCCGAAGTTGCGGATCGATGCGCCCAGGCACGCCGCATCGCGTTCGACCACGCACACGCGCAGGCCGCGCTGCGCGGCGGTGTAGGCATGGGCCAGGCCGACGATGCCGGCGCCGACCACGATCACATCGAAACTCTCGACGGACATGCTGGGGTTCATCAACGTTGTCTCCAGGCTTGCGTGCGCTTCAGCGCCCAGTGCCCGGCCAGCGCGAACAGGCCGCGGCCGACGGCGGCCGTGAGCATGATGAGCGAGGCCATGGCGGCGGCGGGTGCCACGTCGCCGGCATCGTCCATGTTGAGCACGGCGATGGCGGCCAGCGTGGTCTGCGGCGAATAGAGGAACACGACGGCCGACACGGTGGTCATCGCGTTGACGAAGAAGTAGCCGGCCACGTTGAGCACCGTGGGCAGCGCCACCGGCAGGTGCACGCGCCACAGCGTGCGCCAGAACGGCACGCCCATCGATTCGGACACCAGCTCGTACTCGCGGTCGAGCTGGCGCAGCGCGGTGAGCGAGGTGAGGTGCGCCACCGAGAAGAAGTGCGCCACGGTGCAGATCACGAGGATCGCCATGCCGCCGTACAGCCCGTGCAGCGGGTTCGAGGCCGAGTTGAAGAAGAAGATGTAGCCCACGCCGAGCACCAGCCCCGGCACCGCGAGCGGCAAGTTGGCCAACAGGTTCAGCAGCTCGCGCAGCAGGCCGAAGTGGCGCGGCTTCTCCACGAAGTAGGCCGACACGAAGGTGGCGAGCGCGCCCGCCACGGCCGCGCACAGCGCCAGGCGCAGCGAGTTGCCGTAGCTGCCCCAGCCGCCGCCGTCCATGTTGCTGAAGTCGTAGTTCTTCAGCGAGGGCGTGAGCTTGTAGGGCCAGTAGCTGGCGAGCGAGGCGAACACGGCCATGCCGATCATCACGACGATGGCGATGGCGGTGAGCGTGCAGAACACGAGCAGTGCGCGGTCGCGCGATTTCACCGGCTCGGGCTGGTAGGGCGTGGCGCGCGCCGACAGCGCGGCGGCCTGCTTGCGGCGCACGCGTCGCTCGACGAGGAACGACAGCACGGCCGGAATCAGCAGCACCAGGCCGACCACCGCGCCCATCTGGAAGTTCTGCTGGCCGACCACCTGCTTGTAGATGTCGGTCGCGAGCACGCCTGTCTGGCCGCCCACGACCTTGGGCACGCCGAAGTCGGTGATGACCAGCACGAACACGACCATCGCGGCCACGATGAGGCCGTAGCGCGACGAGGGCAGCGTGACGGTGCGGAAGATGCGCCAGCGCGAGGCGCCCAGGGTCTGGGCGGCTTCGTACAGGCGCCCGTCGGAGGTGGCCATGGCGGTGGTGAGGATCAGCAGCGCATGCGGCAGCGTCCAGAACACCGAGCCGAGCACGATGCCCAGCGGGCCGTAGATCGACAGGTCGCCCAGCAGCCCCTTGAACAGGCCCTGGTTGCCGAACAGGTAGATCAGGCTGATGGCCGGCAGCAGCGAAGGCGCCAGCAGCGGCATGAGCGCCACGGCGCGCAGCAGGCCCTTGGCGGGCATGCACGAGAGCGTGAGGCCGTAGGCGTACACGTAGGCGATGGCGGTGCACAGCACGGCGCTGATCACGGCGAGCAGCACGCTGTTGAAGGCCGACTGCACGAGCGCGGGGCTCTCGAGGTAGCGCGCGAAGTTGGTCAGGCCGACGAAGTTGCCTGCGCGGTCGTAGAAGCTCTGGCCGACGAGCGCGCCTACGGGGAGCGCGACGATCACGACGAGCAGCAGCACGACGAGCAGCACGGCGGCGCCGGTGAGCCAGCGTTCGCGGTCGAAGTGATTCGAACGTGGGATGGCGATCGGGGCGAGGGCTTCGGAAGGGGTGCTCATGTTGTTGTTCTTTTGGTGTCGTTGTTCAGGGCGTGTGCACAGGCCACCGGGTACTTCCCTCCGCGAATGTCCCCCGGGCTTCGCCCTCCTCCTTGATTTCGCTGCGGGAAGCACCCGGTGTCCTGCGCACGATGGGCGCGGTCGTTGTGCTGTTCGATCAACAGCCGCACTGCCCAACGCTCACGCCGATGGGGTGCCTTGCGCAGCGAAATCAAGGGGGAGCCCGAAGGGCGGGGGACATTCGCGGAGCAAGGCACCCCGTCGGCGGGAGCGCGCCCCGAAGGACTGCGCCCCGCGCGACAAGGACCTCGCACGCGCGATGTCATTTCATTGCGCCAAAACCGACAGCGCGTTCAAGGGAAGCTGGATGTGCACCATGCTGCTGGGCACCAGCGGCTCTTCGCCGCCGCTGCGCGCATCGGCGGGCAGTTCGGCCTCGATCTCGATGCCCAGCGGCTCGCAGGCCAGGCGGGCCGAGGTGCGGTTGCCGAAGAACTCGGTGTCGAGCAGGCGTGCCGCGAAGCTGTTGGTGCCGAGTTCGGAACCGAAGCGCTTCACCACCACATGCTCGGGCCGGATGCCCACGGTGGCCTGCGAACCGACGCTCAAGCTGCCCGGCGCGCAGAACAGTTCGCTGTCGCGCACGCGCACCTTGCCGTCGGCCAGCACGGTGGCGGGCAGCATGTTCATGCGGCCCACGAAGCCCGCCACGAAGCGGGTGCGCGGCTTGCGGTACAGCTCGTCGGGCGTGCCGGCCTGCTCGATGCGGCCGTTGTGCATCAGTACCACGCGGTCGGCCATCGAGAGGGCTTCTTCCTGGTCGTGCGTGACCATGATGGTGACGATGCCCAGGCGCTTTTGCAGCGCGCGGATTTCGCTGCGCAGCGTGGCGCGCACCTGCGCGTCGAGCGCGGAGAGCGGCTCGTCGAGCAGCAACAGGCGCGGGTTGGGCGCCAGGGCGCGCGCCAGCGCGATGCGCTGCTGCTGGCCGCCCGAAAGCTGCACGGGGTACTTGTCGGCATGCGCGGTGAGCCCGACGAGGTCGAGCATTTCGCGCGAGCGCTTGGCCATCTCGCGTGCCAGCGCGCCCGTGGGGTGCAGGCCGTAGGCGATGTTCTGCGCGGCCGTCAGGTTGGGGAACAGCGCATACGACTGGAACACCACGCCGAAGCCGCGCGCCGCGGGCGGCAGGCCCGCGATGTCCTGGCCGCCGAGCAGGATCTGCCCGCTGTCGGCGCGCTCGATGCCGCACACGATGCGCAGCAGCGTGGTCTTGCCGCAGCCCGAAGGACCGAGCAGGCAGACGAACTCGCCGGGCTCGATGTCCAGGTCGATGCCGTCGAGCACGCGCGTGGCGCCAAAGGACTTGCCGATGCCGCGAAGGGAAAGAAAGCTGGTCATGTGCGGCTGCCCGGAACCCCGATCACATCGGCTTCTTTTCAGCCTTGGCGTCGTAGCGCTTCGACCATTCCGTCAGGATGCGGTCGCGGTTCGCGGCAGCCCAGTTGAAGTCGTTCTTGGCCAGCAGCTTCTCGACGTCGCCCGGCACGAACTCCAGCTTTTCCTGGATGCCCGGCAGCGCGAGCACGGCGAAGTTCTTCGCGTACAGCTCGTTGGCCTGCTTCGTCACGGCCCAGTCGGCCAGCGCCTTGGCGGCGTCCTGCTTCTTGCTGGTCTTCATGATGCCGGTGGCTTCCATGTCCCAGCCCAGGCCTTCCTTGGGCAGCACGATGTCGATGGGCGCGCCGTCGCGCTTGGTCTTGTTGGCGCGGTATTCGAAGGACATGCCCAGTGCGAACTCGCCGGCGCCGGCCTGGCGGCAGGGCTTGCTGCCCGACAGGCTGTACACGCCGATGTTCTGGTGCAGCGCGTCCATGTACTTCCAGGCCTTGTCCTCGCCCATCATCTGGATCCAGCCCGACACCATGAGGTAGCCAGTGCCCGAGGCGGCCGGGTTGGGCATGGTGATCTGGCCCTTGTAGACCGGGTTGGTCAGGTCGGCCCAGCTGGTGGGCTTGGGCAGGTTCTTCTTCGTGGCTTCGGCGGTGTTGAAGCAGATGGCCGACGACCACACGTCCATGCCGACCCACTTGGGCGGGTTGGCCGTGTCGCGCATGGTGGGCTTGATGGCGTCCAGGCCCTTGGGGGCGTAGGGCTGGAGCATGCCTTCCTTGTCCAGCAGCATCAGCGAGGTGGCGGCCAGGCCCCACACCACGTCGGCCTGCGGGTTGGCCTTTTCGGCCAGCAGCTTGGCGGTGACGATGCCGGTGGAGTCGCGCACGAACTTCAGTTCGATGTTGGGGTTCTCCTTTTCGAAAGCGGCCTTGTAGGCCTGCACCTGGTCGGCTTCGAGCGCGGTGTAGACCAGCAGCTCGGTGCGGCCCTGGGCCGATGCGGCGAAAGCCAGCGAGAACAAGGCGGCGGGCACGGCGGCCCACATCAGACGACGATGCAGCATGGGAGATTCCCTCGAGGTAAGAACAGGCGGTGTACGCAAAAAGAAAACACGGCCGGGGCCGTGAACGCAGCGATGCTCGCAGCGCTATGTGACAAAGGTTTGTCACACGGCCGTACCCGCGCTGCGGCGTTTGCACTTTCGTCACACGGCTGTCATCGAGCGACGCGAGCCTGTACAGGCTGTCGCACACCGTTCTTTTGCAATCCCATGACACTCGACCTCGCCGAGATCGCTCGCCTGTTCGCCGAACGCGGCGGCCTGGCGTACGCGGGCGAGCCGGTGTCGCAGCTCGAACACGCGTTGCAATGCGCCTGGCTGGCCGAACAGGCCGGCGCCGGCGACACGCTCGTGACGGCCGCATTGCTGCACGACCTGGGGCACCTGCTGATCGCCGAGCACCAGACGCTGTCGCTCTCGCCCACCGAACTGGGCATTGACGACCGCCACCAGTACATCGCGCTGCCGCTGCTGCGCGGCGCCTTCGACGTGGCGGTGCGCGAGCCGATCCGCCTGCACGTGGACGCCAAGCGCTACCTGTGCGCGACGCGCCCGGGCTACGTGTCGAAGCTCTCGCCCGATTCGGTGCGCAGCCTGGCGCTGCAAGGCGGCGTGATGGACGACGAGGCGGCGCAGCGCTTTGCGGGCCTGCCGTGGTCGGGCGACGCGGTGTGGCTGCGGCTGTGGGACGAAGCGGCCAAGGCCGAGGGGCTGCGAACGCCGCCGCTGGCGCATTTCCTGGCGACGGCGGCGCGCGTGATGCTGCGCTGAAGGCCGACGGGACGGCGGGCCGACTTTCAGCCCCGTTTAAGAAACATTTGTCTACGATGGTTTCCTCACGAGGTCCGGCGCCCCTGCGCCTGCGAGGAAATCCGCATGTCATCTGCTCCATCTCCCACCATCGCGGCGCGTGCCGGCGCGTTCGTCCAGGTCCTGCGCCGCGTGCTGCGGCTCGCGGCGCCCTACTTCAGTTCGGACGAAGAAAAATGGCGGGCGCGCCTCATGTTCACGGGCATCGTCGCGCTGAACCTGGCGTATGTGTATGCGCTGGTGCTCTTCAACCAGTGGTACGGCCGCTTCTATGACGGGCTGCAGAACAAGGACGCGGTGGTCTTCTGGCGCGAGATCCGCGTGTTCGCCGTGCTGGCCTTCTTCAACATCGCGATCCAGGTGGCGAAGTTCTACCTGACGCAGCTGCTGCAGCTGCGCTGGCGCTCGTGGATGACCCGCCACTACCTCGGCCGCTGGATGGCCGACCGCGCCTTCTATCACCTGGAACTGGCGCGCTACGCGCACGCCGACGGCGCCACGCCCGACAACCCCGACCAGCGCATCCAGGAGGACATGCAGATGTTCACCAACGCGACCATGACGCTGTCGATGGAGATCCTGAACGCGGTGGTCACGCTGCTGAGCTTCATCGGCATCCTGTGGGGCCTGTCGGGCACCTTCGACCTGTCGCTGGGCGGCAGCACCTACCAGATCGCCGGCTCGATGGTGTGGCTGGCGCTGGTCTACTGCGTGGTCGGCACGGTCATCACGCATTTCATCGGCCGGCCGCTGATCGGCCTGAACTTCCGCCAGCAGCGCTTCGAGGCCGACTTCCGCCACCACCTGGTGCGCGTGCGCGAGTACAGCGAAGCCATCGCGCTCGACCGCGGCGAGACGGTGGAGCGCGGCCAGCTCGACACGCGCTTCGGCGCGGTGCTGCGCAATTACCTGCAACTGATCAAGAAGCAGAAGAACCTGGTCACCTTCACCGCGATGTTCGGGCAGGCGTCGGTGATCTTTCCGTTCATCGTGTCGGCACCGCGTTTCTTCAGCGGCGCCATCCAGCTGGGCGCGCTGATCCAGATCTCAACCGCTTTTGAAAAGGTGCAGGATTCGCTGAGCTGGTTCGTGACCAACTACGACCGCGTGGCCGTCTGGCGCGCCACCACCGACCGCCTGATCAGCTTCGACGACGCGATGCGCGCCCATGCCGCGCGCGAGGACGCCCTGCAGCGCGAAGAAAGCGCCGCCGCGCTGGGCACCAGCGACCTCACGCTCGCGCTGCCCAACGGCACGCAACTGCTGGCCGGCGCAGCGCTGGCAGTGCGCCCCGGCGACAGCGTGCTGCTGCAAGGCCCCTCGGGCAGCGGCAAGTCGACGCTGTTCCGCGCTTTCGCGGGCATCTGGCCGTTTGCGCGCGGCAAGGTGCAGGCCCCGGCCGACGCGGTCTTCATGCCGCAGCGCCCCTACCTGCCCGACGGCAAGTTGCGCGAGGCACTGACCTACCCGCACCCGGCCGCCGGCTTCAGCGACGACCAGCTGCGCCAGGCCCTGGCCGATGCGCTGCTGCCCGACCTGGTGGACCGGCTCGACGACAGCGACGCCTGGAGCCAGAAGCTCTCGGGCGGCGAGCAGCAGCGGCTGGCCATCGCGCGGGTGCTGCTGAAGAAACCGGCCTGGCTCTTCGCCGACGAAGTGACCAGCGCGCTCGATGCACCGGCCGAAGCCGTGCTCTACCAGCGGCTGGCCGACACGGTGCGCGCGGGCGGCGGTGCGATGGTGTCGATCGCGCACCGTCCGGCGGTGGGCGACTTCCATGGCCAGCGGTGGACGCTGGTGCCGCAGGACGAAAGCGCAGCCGGCGGCGCGCGCTACCGGCTCGATACCTCTACAGCGACTCAGGCCGCAGCGACGTAACGCTCCCAGCCCTTCTTGCGCAGATCGCAGGCCGGGCACTCGCCGCAGCCGTAGCCCCAGGCCTGGCGGTGTTCGCGGTCGCCGAGGTAGCAGGTGTGGGTTTCTTCCACGATCAAGTCGACCAGCGGCTGGCCGCCCAGGCGGTGGGCCAGCGCCCAGGTCTCGGCCTTGTCGATCCACATGAGCGGCGTCTCGATCACGAGGCGGCGCTCCAGGCCGAGCGACAGCGCCAGCTGCATCGCCTTCATGGTGTCGTCGCGGCAGTCGGGATAGCCCGAGAAGTCGGTTTCGCACACGCCGGTGACGATCACCTGCAGCCCGCGCCGGTAGGCCAGCGCGCCCGCGAGCGTGAGGAACAGCAGGTTGCGCCCCGGCACGAAGGTGTTGGGCAGGCCGTCGGCCTGCATGGCGAAGGCGACTTCTTCGGTAAGCGAGGAGCCGCCGAGCTGCGCCAGCGCGGCCAGCGTGAGCACGTGGTCTTCGCCCAGGCGCGGCGCCCATTCGGGAAAGCGCTCGCGCATCTTCGCGAGCACGGTGCCGCGCACGTCGAGCTCGACGCGGTGGCGCTGGCCGTAGTCGAAGCCCAGGGTTTCGACACGCTGGTACTTGGACAGGGCCTCGGCCAGGCAGGTGGCCGAGTCCTGGCCGCCGGAGAAGAGAACGAGGGCGGTGGTGTGCAGGGGCATGTCCGTCAACGGCGGGGCCGTTGTAGTGCAAATGCACGATTTTCGCAGCCGATCGATGCTGCGGGCCGCCCTGTTCTGCGGCGCTTCTAGAGAAAACGCTCCAGCAGCTTGCGCGACGCGCGGTCCAGCGCCTTCGCGTCGGGGATGCGGAACTGCACGCCATGCGCGCTCGCGATCAGCAGCGCGCCGCCTTCGAGCCGGCGGATGTCTTCCTCGGCCTTGAGCACGAAGCTGGTGTCGCCGCGGTCGGTGCTCACGGTCCAGGTGCTGGGCACGCCGAAGCTGGACACGCCGTGCAGCTTCAGCAAGGTGGGCGCGAAGTCGCGCACGGCGAGTTCTTCGGTCAGCAGCGCCTGGGTGGGCGCGGGCAGCTGGTCGACGCGGTCGACCCACACGAGTTCGCGGCCTTCGCTGCCGACCAGCGACACGCCCTCGTTGGGCGCGCTGAGCGGAAAGGCGCGCACGGGTGTCACGCCCACGTGGTGCTCGCCCTGCGCGTCGGTCAGCACGAGGCGCCCGAAGGTGTCGCGTGCGAGTTCGAAGCTGATGTTGGTATTGGTGCTGCTCATCACACGTCCCCTGCCGGATGGGCGGCGTGGCTCACGGCCAGCGGCGCCTGGGCGTTGGCGCGCTCGTCGGCGGCACCTTCGCTCACATCGTCTTCGTCGCCCTGGCGCAGCTGCGCCTGGTAGAGGCGCCAGTAGGCGCCCTGTTTGGCCATGAGCGCGTCGTGCGGCCCGACCTCGACCACCTCGCCGCGGTCCATGACCACGAGGCGGTCGGCCTTGCGCAGCGTGGACAAACGGTGGGCGATGGCGATGGTGGTGCGGCCCTGCACGAGGTTGTCGAGCGCCTTCTGGATTTCCTTCTCGGTCTCTGTGTCGACGGCCGAGGTGGCCTCGTCGAGGATCAGGATGCGCGGGTCGATGAGCAGCGCGCGCGCGATGCTGATGCGCTGGCGCTCGCCGCCCGACAGCCCCTGGCCGCGCTCGCCCACCAGCGAGTCGTAGCCGTGCGGCAGGCGCAGGATGAAGTCGTGCGCGTGGGCCGCGCGGGCCGCGGCCACCACCTCTTCGCGCGTGGCGTCGGGCTTGCCGTAGGCGATGTTCTGCGCGATGGTGCCGAAGAACAGGAAGGGCTCCTGAAGCACCAGCCCGACGTGGCGGCGGTAGTCGGCCACGGCGAAGCGGCGGATGTCGGTGCCGTCGACCTTGATGGCGCCGTCGGTCACGTCGTAGAAGCGGCAGATCAGGTTGACCAGCGTGCTCTTGCCCGAGCCGCTGTGGCCCACGAGGCCGATCATCTCGCCGGGCTCGATGGTCAGGTCGAGGTCGTGGATCACGGCGCGCGAGCCGTAGCGAAAACCGAGGCCGCTCATCTCGATGCGGCCCTGCACGCGCTCCACCTTCACGGGGTTGGCGGGCTCGGGCACGTTGCTCACGTGGTCCAGGATGTCGAAGATGCGCTTGGCGCCGGCCGCGGCCTTCTGCGTGACCGAGACGATGCGGCTCATCGAATCGAGCCGCGTGTAGAAGCGGCCGATGTAGGCGATGAAGGCGGTGAGCACACCCACCGTGATGCTGCCGCGCGCCACCTGCCAGATGCCGAAGGCCCAGACCACGAGCAAGCCGATTTCGGTGAGCAGCGACACGGTCGGCGTGAACAGCGACCAGGTGCGGTTGAGCTTGTCGTTGACCTGCAGGTTGTAGGCGTTGGCCACGCGGAAGCGCTCGGCCTCGCGGCGCTCCTGCGCAAAGGCCTTGACCACGCGGATGCCGGGAATGGTGTCGGCCAGCACGTTGGTCACTTCGGACCAGACGCGGTCGATCTTCTCGAAGCCGGTGCGCAGGCGGTCGCGCACGACGTGGATCATCCAGGCGATGAAGGGCAGCGGCACCAGCGTGACCACGGCCAGCAGCGGGTTGATCGAGATCAGGATGGCCGCCGTCATGACGATCATCAGCACGTCGTTGGCGAAATCGAGCGCGTGCAGCGACAGAAAGACGTTGATGCGGTCGGTTTCCGAGCCGATGCGCGCCATGAGGTCGCCGGTGCGCTTGCCGCCGAAGTAGTCCAGCGGCAGGGTCAGCAGATGCTCGTAGGTGGTGGTGCGCAGGTCGGCGCCGATGCGTTCCGAGACCAGCGCCAGCAGGTAGGTGCGCGCCCAGCCCAGCCCCCAGCCGACCAGCGCCGCGATCAGCAGGCCGCCCAGGTAGAGGCCGACCCGGGCGGAGTCGATCTTCTGCCCGTTCTGGAACGGGATCAGGATGTCGTCCATCAGCGGGATGGTCAGGTACGGCGGCACCAGCGTGGCGGCGGTGGAGATCAGGGTCAGGACAAACCCGAGGATCAGCTGCTTGCGGTACGGCCCGGCAAAGCGGCCCAGGCGCAGCAGCACCCAGGTCGAGGGCGGGGTCTGCAGCTCGGTGTCGGTGCCGTCGGCGTCGAGAAGTTCGGGCACCTCTTCTGTCGCCTTCGCGACAGCGGGCGCGGCGCGCTGGCCGAACAGCTTGAGCAGCTTCAGCGCCGCCGGCTGGCCAGCCAGGGTGTAGCGCCAGCGGGCGAGCTGTCCGGCGGGGCCGATGAGGTCGAGGGTTCCGACGCCGGCATGGTCGGAAAGACGCATTTCCAAGGCTTGATCGGTGAGTGGCCACTCACGCCACTCGCCGCCGGGTTCCAGGGCGATGAGCCGCTGGTCGGTCAGGGCGACGAGGCCCGTGGCGAAGCGAAGTTGGTCGTCGAGGTCAACCGCAAGTGTTACCGAAACGTTTTCAGCGCCTGCGAGTCGGCTTTTCAGCACGCCTGAGACCGCCTCCGTTTCGCCCGCCTGGGCGCCGACTGGATCGTGATGTTGCATTGTGTTTATTTGACTCTTGCCCGTCGCGGGCCGCTGGGACCGCGTCATGGCGTCCTTGGTCGGGCGCCGATTCTGACCGATCGCCATGGGTGCGCTTGAAGGCGCCGTGGTGCTCGGCCAAAGCACATCGAACGTTTGCATGACCCGTTTCGACGACATCCAATTGCTGCGCATCAACTATTTGCGCGGTCCCAACCTCTGGACCTACCGTCCGGTGCTCGAAGTCTGGCTCGACCTGGGCCAACTGGAAGACTTCCCCTCCAACAAGATCGACGGTTTCACCGACCGGCTGACCACCCTGCTGCCGGCGCTCATCGAGCACCACTGCGGCGTGGGCGAGCGCGGCGGCTTCATCCAGCGCCTGACCGAAGGCACCTGGTCGGGCCACGTGCTGGAGCACGTCGTGATCGAACTGCTGAACCTGGCCGGCATGCCGACCGGCTTCGGGCAAACCCGCAGCACCTCGGAGCACGGCGTGTACCGCATGGTGTTCCGCGCGCGTGACGAGCAGGTCGCCCGCGTTGCGCTCACCGAAGGCCATCGCCTGCTGATGGCAGCCATCAACAACGACCCGTTCACCGCGGCCGACGTGCAGACCGCCGTCGAAGCCGTCAAGGCCAAGGTCGAAGACTGCTACCTCGGCCCGAGCACCGCGGCCATCGTGTCCGCCGCCACCGACCGCGGCATTCCGCACATGCGCCTGAACAGCGGCAACCTGGTGCAGCTGGGCTACGGCGCCAACCAGCAGCGCATCTGGACCGCGGAAACCGACTACACCAGCGCCATCGGCGAATCGATCGCCAGCGACAAGGAGCTGACCAAGTCGCTGCTCGCCAGCTGCGGCGTGCCCGTGCCGCACGGCCAGGTGGTGGAGTCGCCCGAGGAAGCCTGGGAAGCCGCCGAGGACATCGGCCTGCCGGTGGTCGTGAAGCCGTCGGACGCCAACCACGGCCGCGGCGTGTCGCTCGAACTGACCACGCGCGAGGAAGTCATGGCCGCCTTCGCAGTCGCCGAGCCCGAAGGCAGCGACGTGATGGTCGAGCGCTTCATCCGCGGCCACGAACACCGCCTGCTGGTGGTGGGCGGCGAGGTGGTGGCGGCCGCGCGCGGCGAGATCATCACCGTGACCGGCGACGGCACCAGCACCGTGGCCGGGCTGATCGACAAGCAGCTCAACAGCGACCCGCGCCGCGGCGCCGAAGAAGAATTTCCGCTCGACGTGATCGTGCTGGCCACCGACGCCAAGCTGCAACTGGAGCTCAAGCGCCAGGAACTGGACGGCAACTCGGTGCCCGCCGCCGGGCGCGTGGTGACGATCCAGCGCAACGGCAACATGGCCTACGACTGCACCGACCTCGTGCACCCCGAGGTGGCGCACGCCGCCGTGCTCGCCGCCCGCGTGGTCGGCCTGGACATCGCGGGCATCGACATGGTCGCGCAAGATATTTCCAAGCCGCTGGGCCCGCAGGGCGGCGCGATCGTCGAAGTGAACGCCGGCCCCGGCCTGCTGATGCACCTGAAGCCGGCCATCGGCTCGCCGCGCCCCGTGGGCCGCGCCATCTGCGACCACCTGTTCCCGAACGACGCGCCCGGCCGCATCCCCGTGGTGGGCGTGGCCGGTTCGCGCGACACCGCCGTGCTCGCACGGCTGGTGGCCTGGCTCATCAACCTCGGCGGGCGCCACACCGGCCTGGCCTGCCGCGACGGCCTGTTCCTGGAACGCCGCCGCGTCGACGCACGCGACAGCGCCAACTGGGATGCCGGCCACCGCCTGCTCGTGAACCGCGCCGTCGAGGCCGTGGTGATCGAGAACGGCGCCGAGACCATCCTGCGCGACGGCCTGGCCTACGACCGCTGCGAAGTCGGCATCGTGACCGACCTCGAAGGCTGCGAAGCCCTGGCCGACTACGACATCACCGAGAGCGACCAGATGGTCAAGGTGCTGCGCACCCAGGTCGACGTGGTGCTGGGCGAAGGCACGGCCGTGCTGAACGCCGACGAGCCGCGCATCGCCGCGCTGGCGCCGCTGTGCGACGGCTCGGTCATCCTCTATGCCGCCGACCCGCAGGCCGCCGCGCTCTCCGCGCACCAGGCCGCCGGCGGCAAGGCCGTGCTGGTGCGCCAGGACCGCGTGGTGCTGGCCAACGGCACGAGCGAATCGTTCCTGCCCGGCCTGGGCCGACTGACCATCTGGCGCGCGACCCACGTCGGCGTGAGCCTCGAAAGCCTGCTGGCCGCCGTGGCCGCCGCCTGGGCCATGGGCATTCCGCTCAACCTGATCGGCGCTGGCGTCGAGGCCTTCGAAGCCGACCTGCAGGCGGCCCTGGCCTCGCTGCAGCTGTCGCAGGCCTCGCCCCTTTCGCCCCAACTACAACTGGCCTAACAATGCCCGCCCCCAGGCTCCGCGCACTTCGTGTCGCTTCGCCAACCCCCTCCCGGGGGCAACACCAGTGGCCCGGCAAAGCCGGTTCCACGGTGTTCCTTGAATAAGAACTTCGTGCCATGAAAGTCACCCGCATCCGCGCCCTGCGCGGCCCCAATCTCTGGAGCCGCCACACCACCATCGAGGCCGTCGTGGCCTGCGAAGGCGACGAGAACGCCGTCGGCAAGCTCGACGGGTTCGAAGCCCGCCTGCGCGCCCGCTTCCCGACCATCGGCGAGCTGCACCCGATGGTGCTCGGCCAGCCCCTGGCGCTGGCCCACGTGCTCGAGAACGCCGCCGTGGCGCTGCAGGCCCAGGCCGGCTGCGCCGTCAACTTCGGCAACACCGCGCCCACGACCGAAGAAGGCGTCTACCAGGTCACCGTGCAGTACACCGAGGAAGACGTGGGCCGCCGCGCCCTCGCCCTGGCCGAGACACTGATCCAGGCCGCGCTGGCCGACACCGCCTTCGACGCCGACGCCGCCATCACCGAGCTGCGCGACCTCGACGAGTCGGAGCGCCTGGGCCCGAGCACCGGCTCCATCGTCGACGCCGCCGTGGCGCGCGGCATTCCGTACCGCCGCCTCACCAGCGGCAGCCTGGTGCAGTTCGGCTGGGGCTCCAAGCAGCGCCGCATCCAGGCCGCCGAGATCGACAGCACCAGCGGCGTGGCCGAATCGATCGCGCAGGACAAGGAACTCACCAAGCAGCTGCTCAACGCCGCCGGCGTGCCGGTGCCGCTGGGCCGCCCCGTGACCAGCGCCGACGACGGCTGGGCTGCCGCCGAAGAAATCGGCCTGCCGGTCGTGGTCAAGCCGCAGGACGGCAACCAGGGCAAGGGCGTGACGGTGAACATCACCACGCGCGAGCAACTCACTTCGGCCTACGACTCGGCCGCCGTGTACGGCGAGGTGATGGTCGAGAAATTCTTGCCCGGCTTCGACTTCCGCCTGCTTGTGGTGGGCGACCGCCTCGTGGCCGCCGCGCGCCGCGACCCGCCGCAGGTGATCGGCGACGGCAGTTCCACCGTGCGCCAGCTGGTCGACACCGTGAACCTCGACCCGCGCCGCGGCGAGGGCCACGCCACCTCGCTCACCAAGATCCGCCTGGACGACATCGCCATCGGCCGGCTCGAGTCGCAGGGCCTCACGCCCGAGAGCGTGCCCGAGCTGGGCCAGCGCGTCGTGCTGCGCAACAACGCCAACCTCTCGACCGGCGGCACCGCCACCGACGTCACCGACACCGTGCACCCCGAAGTGGCCGCGCGCGCCGTCGATGCGGCGCAGATGGTCGGCCTGCACATCTGCGGCGTCGACATGGTCTGCGAGAACGTGCTGCGCCCGCTCGAAGAACAACACGGCGGCGTGGTCGAAGTGAACGCCGCGCCCGGCCTGCGCATGCACATCTCGCCCTCGTTCGGCCGCGGCCGCGCGGTCGGCGAAGCGGTGATGGACACGCTGTTCGCCCCCGGCGACGACGGCCGCATTCCCGTGGTGGCCGTCACCGGCACCAACGGCAAGACCACCACCGCGCGCCTGATCAACCACATCATTGCCTCCAGCGGCCTGCGCACCGGTATGACGAACACCGACGGCGTGTACGTCAACGGCCGCCAGACCGACAGCGGCGACTGCAGCGGCCCCAAGAGCGCGCGCAACGTGCTGATGCACCCCGACGTCGACGCGGCCGTGTTCGAAGTGGCCCGCGGCGGCGTGCTGCGCGAGGGCCTGGGCTTCGACCGCTGCGAAGTGGCCGTGGTCACCAACATCGGGAGCGGCGACCACCTGGGCCTGAACTACATCACCACGGTCGAAGACCTGGCGGTGCTCAAGCGCGTGATCGTGCGCAACGTGGCGCCCGACGGCTACGCGGTGCTCAACGCGGCCGACGTGAACGTCGCCGCCATGGCGGCCGGCTGCCCCGGCAACGTGATCTTCTTCACCGCCGACCGCATGCACCCGGTGATGGCCACGCACCGCGCGCAGGGCAAGCGCACCGTGTACGTCGACCAGGACACGCTGGTGGCCGCCGAAGGCTCGTGGCGCGAACGCATCGCGCTGCGCGACGTGCCCATCACGCGCGGCGGCACCATCGGCTTCCAGGTCGACAACGTGATGGCCTCGGTGGCCGCCGCGTGGGCCGTGGGCCTCGATTGGGACACCATCCGCAGCGGCCTGTCGAGCTTCATGAACGACGCGGCCGGCGTGCCCGGGCGCTTCAACGTCATGGACTACCGCGGCGCCACCGTGATCGCCGACTACGGCCACAACACCGACGCCATGAAGGCGCTGGTGTCGGCCGTGGACACCATGCCCGCCAACAAGCGCTCGGTGGTCATCAGCGGCGCGGGCGACCGGCGCGACTCCGACATCCGCGACCAGACCGCGATCCTCGGCCAGGCCTTCGACGACGTGATCCTGTACCAGGACGCGGCGCAGCGCGGCCGGGCCGACGGCGAAGTCATGGCGCTGCTGCGCCAGGGCCTGCAGGGCGCCTCGCGCACGCGCCAGATCGACGAGATCCGCGGCGAGTTCGTCGCCATCGACGCCGCGCTGGCGCGGCTGCAGCCGGGCGACCTGTCGCTCATCCTGGTCGACCAGGTCGAAGAGGCGCTGGCCCATCTCGCGCAGCGCATCGCGCAGGGCTGATCCACCCGCCCCGCAGCGCAGGAGGCCTGCCCTCCTTGCGCTGACGGACGTGTCCCACACGCAGGGGCGCGTCCGGCCCGCTCCACGGCGTGCGGCTTGTCCCACAGCCCGGCCCGGGCGCCCGGCCCACACTGGGGACCGGTCGCGCCCTGCGTGCTTTTGTCTTCCTCATGTCCGCTCGCACGGCGCGCCTTTCCAGGAGCCCCGATGACGACCCATTCCCTCCGTTCCACCGTGTCGACCGCCGCCCTCGTGGCGTTCGGCGGCTTCTTCATGGCCTGTGCGCCGCTGGCCTCGGCCCAGGCGCCCGGCAGCGACGCGCGGATGCAAAAGGAACGCGCCACCTGTGACGGCGTGCAACAGGACCGCGCGGCCTGCCTGCGCGAAGCCGGCGCCGCGCGCCAGGAAGCCGGTCGCCACGGCCTGACCACTCCCGGTGCGGAACGCGAAGACGCCAACGCGCTCGCACGCTGCCGCGAACAACCCGTGGCCGACCGCGCCGATTGCGAAGCGCGCATCCGCGGCGGTGCGCGCACCTCCACCGAAGGCAGCGTGATGGGCGGCGGCGTGATCCGCGAAACCGTCACCCCGCTGCCGCCGCAGCCCGTGCAGCCGGCGCGCTGATCGCGCGAGGCCGGCCTTCACCCCGATACGCCAGACAAGGAGCACACCATGCCAAACAATGCGCGTTCGATGATCTTTGCCCTGCTCGCACTCAGCGGGCTGGCCACCACCACCATCGCCACGGCCGCCCGAGGCGACGGCGGCGGCAGCACCTACCAGCAGGAGGTTGCGGTCTGCGGCCACAACCAGCAGGACCGTGCCGCCTGCATCCGCGAAGCCGGCGCCGCGCGCCAGGCCGCGGCGCGCGGCGGCCTCACCTCCGCGCCCGACTACCGCGCCAACGCCGTGGCCCGCTGCGGCCTGCAACCGCCGGCCGAGCGTGCCGACTGCGAAGCCCGCGTGCTGGGCAGCGCAGGCAACATCCGCAGCAATGTCGATGGCAGCGTGATGGGTGGCGGCGTGATCCGCGAATCGGTTTCGACCCGCGTGGTGAACATACCGGCCGCAACATTGCCGCCGCCGATGGCCGCCCCGATGCCGGCACCGATGCCTGCGGAACCGATGCCGATGCCCATGCCGCGCCCCGTGCCGGTGCAGTGACCCGGTGCGCATCGCCCGGAATGCGCCTCGGTGATAACACCGACGACACGTTCGCGGGCGATGCCCTCGTTTGTCATCAAATCGTCACAAAATACAGGCATGTGCTAGCTATAGTTCCCGGTCCCTGCCAACCGAGGAACACTTTCCCATGAATGCCATCAAGGTCGCTCGCCGATTCATTGAAACGGACCCGGCCAACGAATCGGCCAAGATCCTTGCCCAACTCGTGCTGGCGCTCGAAGCCGAACGCAGCTTCGAGTTGATCACGCTCTACAGCCTCGACTACAAGAGCTTCCAGCTTGCGATGGACATCCTGAAGGAGTGGCGCCTGGACCGCTACTACGCCAGCAAGTCCAAGCTGTTCGATCTCTCGCTGCAAGTCACCGAGCTCGAAGCGGGCAACAGCGCCGCTTCCTGAGCCCGTCCCATGGCGGCTCGGTACCTGGCGTACCCGGGCCCGCCTGTTTCATTTCCCCCAGCGCAACACCAAGGGATCGAGCCGCCGCGCGGTCTCGATGAGGCCGGCGCGCGTCTCGGGATGCAGCGCGGGCAGCGGATGCCGCGGCGCTTCGCAGGCGATCACGCCGCCTTCCTTCATCAGCGCCTTGCAGGCCAGCAGGCCCGCCTGGCGGTTCTCGCAGTTGATGAGCGGCAGCCACCGCTGGTACAGCGCGAAGGCCTGGTCGCGGTCGCCTGAACGGTGCGCCTCGATGATCGGGCGGATGCCGTCCGGATAACCGCCGCCGGTCATCGCACCGGTCGCGCCGGCGTCGAGGTCGGACATCAGCGTGATCGCTTCTTCGCCGTCCCACGGGCCTTCGATGGCATCGCCGCCCAGGCGGATCAGCTCGCGCAGCTTCGACGCGGCGCCGGCCGTCTCGATCTTGAAGTACGCGACCTGCTCGATCTCTTTCGCCATGCGCGCGAGGAACGGCGCCGACAGCACCGTGCCGCTCGCGGGTGCGTCCTGGATCATGATCGGAATCGTCACCGCATCCGAGAGCCGCGCGTAGAACTCGTAAATTTGCGGCTCCGGCACGCGGAAGGTCGCGCCGTGGTACGGCGGCATCACCATCAGCATCGCCGCGCCCATGTCTTGCGCGCGACGGCTGCGCTCGGCGCAGACCTGGGTGCTGTAGTGCGTGGTGGTCACGATCACCGGCACGCGGCCCTTCACGTGCTCGAGGATCGTGCGCGTGAGCACCTCGCGCTCCTCGTCGGACAGCACGAACTGCTCGGAGAAATTCGCCAGGATGCACAGGCCGTCGGAGCCCGCGTCGATCATGAAATCGACGCAGCGCTTCTGGCTCTCCAGGTCGAGCGCGCCCTGTTCGGTGAAGGTGGTGGGCACCACCGGGAAGATGCCGCGGTATCGGGGGGTCATGACGTGTGATCAGTGGGAGTGGCGGGGAACGGCCGAGCCTCTGCAGCCGACCAGGAAATCGAAGTCGCAGCCTTCGTCGGCCTGCAGCACGTGGTTGACGTAGAGCTTCTGGTAGCCGCCGCCGCGCGTGCTCATCGGCTGCGCATCGGAGGCGGACAGCGACGCCAGGCGCGACGCGAGTTCCTCGTCGCTGATGTCCAGGTGCAGCCGCCCCGCATCGCAATCGAGCTCGATCCAGTCGCCATCGCGCACCGCCGCGAGCGGCCCGCCGTCGGCCGCTTCGGGCGCGACATGCAGCACCACCGTGCCGTACGCCGTGCCGCTCATGCGCGCGTCGGAGATGCGCACCATGTCCTTCACGCCCTGGCGCAGCAGCTTCGGCGGCAGGCCCATGTTGCCCACCTCGGCCATGCCGGGGTAGCCCTTGGGGCCGCAGTTCTTCAGCACCATCACGCAGCTCGCGTCGATGTCCAGGTCTTCATCGACGATGCGCGCCTTGTAGTGCTCCAGGTTCTCGAACACGACGGCGCGGCCTCGGTGCTTCAGCAGCTCGGGCGTGGCGGCCGAGGGCTTGAGCACCGCGCCGCGCGGCGACAGGTTGCCGCGCAGGATGCGGATGCCGCCGTCAGCGATCAGCGGGTTGTCGAGCGGGCGGATCACCTCGTCGTTCAGGCTCGGCGCCTCGCGCACGTTGTCCCAGAGCGACTGGCCATTGACGGTGAGCGCGCCGGGATGCGGCAGCAGCCCGTTCTCGCCGAGGCGGCGCAGCACGGCGGGCAGGCCGCCCGCGTAATAGAACTCTTCCATCAGGAAGCGCCCCGAAGGCATGAGGTCGACGATGGTCGGCGTGTGGCTGCCGATGCGCGTCCAGTCTTCCAGCTCGAGCTCGACGCCGATGCGCCCCGCGATCGCCTTCAGGTGGATCACCGCGTTGGTCGATCCGCCGATGGCCGCGTTCACGCGGATCGCGTTCTCGAAGGCCTCGCGCGTGAGGATCTTCGACAGCGTGAGCCCGTCCTTGGCCATCTGCACCGCGCGCGCGCCCGACATCTGCGCCAGCACGTAGCGCCGCGCATCGACCGCCGGAATCGCCGCGTTGTGCGGCAGCGAGGTGCCCAGCGCCTCGGCCATGCAGGCCATGGTGGAGGCCGTGCCCATCGTGTTGCAGGTGCCCGCCGAGCGCGACATGCCGCCCTCGGCCGAGAGGAACTGGTGCAGGTTGATCTCGCCCGCCTTCAGCGATTCGTGCAGCTGCCACACGGCTGTGCCCGAGCCGATGTCCTTGCCGTCGAGCTTGCCGTTGAGCATCGGCCCGCCCGTGACCACGATGGCCGGAATGTCGCAGCTGGCCGCGCCCATCAGCAGCGCGGGCGTGGTCTTGTCGCAGCCCGTGAGCAGCACCACCGCATCGACCGGGTTGCCGCGAATCGCTTCTTCGACGTCCATGCTCGCGAGGTTGCGCGTGAGCATCGCGGTGGGCCGCAGGTTCGATTCGCCGTTCGAGAACACCGGGAACTCGACCGGGAAGCCGCCCGCCTCCGAGATGCCGCGCTTGACGTGCTCGGCGATCTTGCGGAAGTGCGCGTTGCACGGCGTGAGTTCCGACCAAGTGTTGCAGATGCCGACGATGGGGCGGCCATCGAACTCGTGGTCGGGGATGCCCTGGTTCTTCATCCAGCTGCGGTACATGAAGCCGTTCTTGTCGGCGGAGCCGAACCATTCGGTCGAGCGCAGTTTCTTTGTCATGGGGAAGTGGTCAGCGGCGCGGGGCGCGCGAGGTGAAGAAGCGTTGGAGCAGGCAGAACACGAAGAGCAGCGCGCCGACCACGATGCGCGTCCACCACGAGCTCAGCGTGCCGTCGAAGGAAATCAGCGTCTGGATGATCCCGAGCATCAGCACGCCGAAGAGCGTGCCCGCCACGTAGCCCACGCCGCCCGTGAGCAGCGTGCCGCCGATCACCACCGCCGCGATGGCGTCGAGCTCCAGCCCGAGCGCATGCAGGCCGTAGCCTGAGAGCATGTAGAAGGTGAAGATCACCCCCGCCAGCGCCGAGCAGAAACCCGAGAGCGTGTACACGCCCACGAGCGTGCGGCGCACCGGCAGGCCCATGAGCATCGCCGAATGCTCGCTGCCGCCGATGGCGTACACCGCGCGCCCGAACGGCGTGCAGTGCGCGATGAACACCGCGGCCAGCAGCACGGCGATGGCGATCACCGCGCTGACCGACACCGAGGCCTCGCCCCAGATGGGAATGCGGATCTGCGAGACCTCGGAGTAGAAATCGTTGGTGATGCTGATCGAGTCGATGCTGATGAGGTAGCACAGCCCCCGCGCGAGAAACATGCCCGCGAGCGTGACGATGAAGGGCTGCAGCCGGAAGCGCTCGATGAGAAGCCCCATGAACGCACCGAAGGCCGTGCCCATCGCCAGCACCAGCGGAATCACGACCGCCGGGCTCCAGCCGTGCTTCTCGACCAGCGAGGCCGACACCATCGTCGTGAGCGCGATCACCGAGCCCACCGAGAGGTCGATGCCGCCCGAGAGGATCACGAAGGTCATGCCGACCGCGACGACGATCAGGAAGGCGTTGTCGATCAGCAGGTTGAGGAACACCTGCGCCGAGAAGAAGCCGTCGTAGAACACCGAGCCCAGCGTGGCCATCAGCACGAATAGCGAGATGGTCGCGGTGAGCGGCAGGTACTTCGGATTGAGTCTTGCCTTGCTCCCACGCGCGGGAGCGGGTGGGGCCGAGGGTGCGGCCTCGATCACTGCGCTCATGCCCTGCTCCCGTCGTGCACCGGCCGCTGCACCAGCGTGCGAACCTCCGCCCGGAACTCCGGCGACTGCATCAGCATCACCACGAACACCACCACCGCCTTCACCACGAGGTTGATCTCCGGCGGCACGCCCAGCGAATAGATCGCGTAGGTGAGCGTCTGGATGATGAGCGCGCCGATCACGCTGCCCACGAGGCTGAAGCGGCCGCCCGTGAGCGCCGTGCCGCCGAGCGTGACCGCGAGGATCGCGTCCAACTCCAGCAGCTGGCCGGCGTTGTTGCCGTCGGCGCTCTTCACGTTCGAGCTGATCAACAGGCCCGCCACGCCCGCGCACACGCCGCAGAACGCATACGCGCCGACGACCAGCCGCCGCGCCTGGATGCCCGCCACGCGCGCCGCCGTCGGGTTGATGCCCACCGCCTGGATGAACAGGCCGAGCGCCGTGCGCGTGATCGCCAGGTACAGCAGCGCGAACACCGCCGCCACGATGAACAGCGAGAACGGCAGCCCCAGCAGGTAGCCGCTGCCGAGGAAGAAGAAGGGCTTGTAGTAGATCGTGATGATCTGCCCGTCCGCGACCAGTTGCGCGATGCCGCGCCCCGCCACCATGAGGATCAGCGTCGCGATGATCGGCTGCATGCCGACCTTGGCGACCAGCAAGCCGTTCCACAAGCCGCACAGCAGCGCGACGGCCAACGCCGCGAGGATCGCGAGCGGCATCGGGAAGCGGCTCACGTCGCTGGACACCGAGCCGCCGATCATCCAGGCCGCGACCGCCGCCGCGATGGCCACCACCGCGCCCACCGAGATGTCGATGCCGCGCGTGGCGATCACGAGCGTCATGCCGAGCGAGACCAGCACCAGCGGCGCCGCGCGGTTCACGATGTCGATCAGGCTGCCGTAGAGATGGCCATCGCGCCATTCGAGGTGCAGGAAGCTCGCGTTGAACGCGGTGTTGGTCGCGAGCAGCAACAGCAGCGTGATGACCGGCCAGGCGAGCCGGTGGCTCATGAGGGACGAAAGGCGGTTCATGCGGCAGCGATCATTTCGTAGACCTCATCCTCGGTCGACCCGCCCGGCAGCTCGCCCACCTTCTGCCGGTCGCGCAGCACCACGATGCGATGCGCCACACGCACCACCTCGCTCATCTCCGACGAGATGAAGATCACCGCCATGCCCGCGCGCGCGAGCCGCAGGATCTCTTCCATGATCTCCTGCTTGGCAGCCACGTCGATGCCGCGCGTGGGCTCGTCCAGGATCAGCAAGCGCGGCTCGGTCGCGAGCCAGCGCGCGATCATGGCTTTCTGCTGGTTGCCGCCCGAAAGCAGGCCGATGGGCGTTTCGACACTGGCGGTCTTGATGCCCAGCGAGGCGACAAAGCGCTCGGCCATCGCAGTCTGCTCGGCGTGCGAAAGAAATTTCCGCGTGCCCAGGCGGGCCTGCAGCGCGAGCGCGATGTTCTCGCGCACCGACAACTCGGCCACGATGCCGTCGGTCTTGCGCTCTTCGGGGCACAGCGCAAGGCCTTCGCGGATCGCATCCGCCGGGTTCGAGAAGCTGACGGAGCGGCCGTCGATCTTCAACACGCCACGGTCGGGCGATTCGAGGCCGAACAGCAGGCGTGCCAGTTCGGTGCGACCCGCGCCGAGCAGGCCGGCGATGCCGACGACCTCGCCGGCGCGCACGCGCAGATCGGTGGCCTGCAACTGCCCGGCCTGCCCCAGTCCTTCGGATTGCAGCAGCGCGGGCGCCGCTTCATCGAACGCGGGCAGCGCGGCAGGTCGTGCCGACTGCGCCGCCAACTCGCGACCCAGCATCGCCGCGATCAACGCCTGCGGGCCAAGCTCTGCAGCCTTCCACTCGCCCACCCAGTTGCCATTTCGCAGCACGGTGATGCGGTCGGACACCGCGTACATCTGGTTGAGGAAGTGCGTCACGAAGACGATGGCGAGGCCCTCGCCGCGCAAACGCCGAAGCACCTCGAACAGCTTTTCCACTTCGTCGTCATCGAGGCTCGAGGTCGGCTCGTCGAGGATCAACACCTTCGACGACACGCCGAGCGCCCGTGCGATCGCCACCATCTGCTGCACCGCGACCGAGTAGCTCGACAGCAAGCGCGTCACGTCGATGTCGAGCCCGATGCGCGCCAACAGCTCCGAAGCCCTGCGGTTCACCGCCGCCCAGTCGATGCGAAAGCCCTGCAGCGCGCCGCAGCGCGGATAGCGCCCTGCGAACACGTTCTCCGCCACCGAGAGGTTCGGGCACAGGTTCACCTCCTGGTAGACCGTGCTGATGCCCAGCTTCTGCGCTTCCAGCGGCGAGGCGGGACGGATGGCCTCGCCACCCAGGAACATCTCGCCGCCGCTCGAAGGCAGCACGCCCGTGAGCACCTTGATGAGCGTGGACTTGCCCGCGCCGTTCTGTCCCATCAGCGCGTGGATCTCGCCCGGGTAGAGCTTCAGCTGCACGCCGTTGAGCACCGGGATGCCGGCGAACTGCTTGTGGATGCCCCGCAACTCCAGCACGGGGGTGACGCCGCTGTCGGTCATGCGTTCACTTGTTCTTGTTGTAGACGTCGATGAACACCGCCGCCAGCAGCACCAGCCCCTTGATGACCTGCTGGTAGTCGATGCCGATGCCCAGGATCGACATGCCGTTGTTCATCACGCCCATGATGAAGGCACCGATCACCGCGCCCATCACGCGGCCCACGCCACCCGAGGCCGAGGCGCCGCCGATGAAACAGGCAGCGATCACGTCGAGCTCGAAGCCGAGGCCCGCCTTGGGCGTGGCGGTGTTCAGGCGCGCCGCGAACACGAGGCCCGCGAGCGCCGCCAGCGCACCCATGTTCACGAAGGTGAGGAACGCCAGCCGCTGCGTCTTCACGCCCGACAGCCGCGCCGCCTTCTCGTTGCCGCCCAACGCATAGATGCGCCGGCCGATGGTCGTGCGGTTGGTGACGAAGTCGTACACCACGATCAGCACCGCCATCACCACCAGCACGTTGGGCAGGCCCTTGTAGGTCGAGAGCAGGTAGCTGAAGAAAAGAATGATCGCCGCGAAGAACAGGTTCTTCACGAGGAAGAAGGCATACGGCTCCTGCTCCATGCCGTGCGCCTTGAGCTTGGCGCGCCCACGCAGCTTGAAGAACACCAGCGCCGCAGCGGCCAGTGCACCCACGATCAGCGAGGTGGTGCGCAGCGTGTCACCGCCCAGCGGATCGGGAATGAAGCCCGAGCTGAGCCGCTGGAACTCGACCGGGAACGGCCCCACCGACTGCCCCGCCAGGAGCGCCAGCGTGAGCCCCTTGAACACCAGCATGCCCGCGAGCGTGACGATGAACGAAGGGATCTTGCGGAACGCCACGAACCAGCCCTGCGCGGCGCCGATCACCGCGCCGGCCGCGATACTGATGAGGGCCGTCGGCACGAAGTGCCATTCGTACTCCACCATCAGCACCGCCGCGAGCGCGCCGATGAAGCCGCAGACCGAGCCCACCGACAGGTCGATGTGCCCCGCCACGATCACCAGCAGCATGCCCAGCGCCATGATGACCACGTAGCTGTTCTGCAGCAGCAGGTTGGTGAGGTTCAGCGGGCGCAAGAGCGTGCCGTCGGTCAGCACCTGGAACAGCACCATGATCGCGACCAGCGAGATCAGCATGCCGTATTCGCGCAGGTTGTTCTTCAGGAAGCCTACATGGAGCTTCGGGGTGACGGCAGGTGCGGCGCCCTGCACCGCGTTGGCTTCAGGCAGGGACATGAACGGAACTCCCTGCGCTTACGATCGCATGCATGATGCGCTCCTGCGACGCCTCGGCCGCCGTGAACTCGGCCACGAAGCGGCCCTCGTTCATCACGTAGATGCGGTCGCACATGCCGAGCAGCTCGGGCAGTTCGGAAGAAATCATGAGAATGCCTTTGCCCTCGCTCGCGAGCTGGTCGATGATGGTGTAGATCTCGTACTTGGCGCCCACGTCGATACCGCGCGTGGGTTCGTCCAATATCAGCAGTTCGGGCTTCGTGAAGAGCCACTTGCTCAGCACCACCTTCTGCTGGTTGCCGCCCGACAGATTGACCACCAGCTGCTCGACGCCCGAACAGCGGATGTTCAGCGCCTTCTTGAAATCGTTGGCCACCTTGAACTCGCGGCCATCGTCGATCACCGCGCGCTCGGCAATCGCATCGAGGTTCGCGAGGCTGATGTTCTTGCGGATGCCTTCCTCCAGCACCAGCCCGAGGCCCTTGCGGTCTTCGGTGACGTAGGCGATGCCGTGGTCGATGGCCTTGCGCACGGTGCTCACGTCCACCGGCTGGCCGTGCATCAGCACCGAGCCGCTGATGCGCTGGCCGTACGACTTGCCGAACACGCTCATCGCGAGCTCGGTGCGACCCGCGCCCATGAGGCCCGCGATGCCGACGATCTCGCCCTGGCGCACCTGCAGGTTCACGCCCTTGATCTGTTCGCGGTCGGCATGCAGCGCGTGGTGCACGCGCCAGTCGCGCACCTCCAGCACGGTCTCGCCGATCTTCGGCGAGCGCTGCGGGTAGCGGTGTTCCATGTCGCGGCCCACCATGCCGCGGATGATGCGGTCTTCGCTGATCGGCGCGCTGCGGCAGTCCATCGTCTCCACCGTCGCGCCATCGCGCAGCACGGTGATCGAATCGGCCACCTTGGCGATCTCGTTGAGCTTGTGCGAGATGAGGATCGACGCGATGCCCTGGCGCTTCAGTTCGAGCAGCAGCGCGAGCAGCGCGTCGCTGTCGTTCTCGTTCAGGCTCGCGGTGGGCTCGTCGAGGATCAGCAGCTTCACTTCCTTCGCCAGCGCCTTGGCGATTTCCACCAGCTGCTGCTTGCCCACGCCCAGGTCGGTCACGAGCGTGGTGGGCGGCTCCTTCAGGCCCACCTTGGCGAGCAACTCGCGCGTCTTCGCATAGGCGGCAAACCAGTCGATCACGCCGCCGCTCGCGATCTCGTTGCCGAGGAAGATGTTCTCGGCAATCGAGAGCAGCGGCACCAGCGCGAGCTCCTGGTGGATGATGATGATGCCGAGCTTCTCGCTGTCGGCGATGCCCTTGAAGCGGCGAAGCTCACCTTCGAAATGGATCTCGCCGGTATAGGAGTCGCACGGGTAGACGCCGCTCAAGACCTTCATGAGCGTCGACTTGCCCGCGCCGTTCTCGCCGACCACCGCGTGGATCTCCCCCGCGCGCACGGCGAGGTTGACGTTGCTCAGGGCCTTCACGCCCGGGAACGTCTTGGTGATCCCGCGCATCTCGAGGATCGTGCGCGCTTCGCCGGCCTGGCTCACTTGACCTGGCTTTCCTTGTAGTAGCCGCTGTCCACCAGCACCTGCTTCCAGTTGGAGCCATCCACGCTCACCGGCTTGAGCAGGTACGAGGGCACGACCTTGATGCCGTTGTTGTAGGTCTTGGTGTCGTTCACCTCGGGCGCCTTGCCCGAGAGCATGGCGTCGACCATCGCCACCGTCACCTTGGCCAGCTCGCGCGTGTCCTTGAACACGGTGGAGCTTTGCTCCTTGCGCAGGATCGACTTGACCGAGGGAATCTCCGCGTCCTGCCCCGACACCACCGGCATCGGTTGCGAACCCGAGCCGTAGCCCACGCCCTTGAGCGACGACAGGATGCCGATCGACAGGCCGTCGTACGGCGACAGCACCGCATCCACGCGGTCCTTCGTGTAGTAGGCCGACAGCAGGTTGTCCATGCGCGCCTGCGCCACCGCACCGTCCCAGCGCAGCGTGCCGACCTTGTCCATGCCCATCTGCTTGCTGCGCACCACGAGCTTGCCGCTCTTGATGTACGGGTCGAGCACCGACATGGCGCCGTTGTAGAAGAAGAAGGCGTTGTTGTCGTCGGGCGAGCCGCCGAACAGCTCGATGTTGAACGGCCCCTTGCCGCTCTTGAGGCCCAGCGCCGCCTCGATGGACTGCGCCTGCAGCACGCCGACCTGGAAGTTGTCGAAGGTGGCGTAGTAGTCGACGTTCTTCGAGCCCTTGATGAGCCGGTCGTAGGCGATGACCTTCACGCCCTTGTCAGCCGCCTTCTGCAGCACGTCGGACAGCGTGGTGCCGTCGATGGCGGCAATGACCAAGACCTTCGAGCCCTTGGTCACCATGTTCTCGATCTGCGCGAGCTGGTTCGGAATGTCGTCGTCCGCGTACTGCAGGTCGGTCTTGTAGCCCTTGTCCTTGAAGTACTTGACCATGTTGGCGCCGTCGGCGATCCAGCGCGCCGACGACTTGGTGGGCATCGAGATGGCGATGAGGCCCTTGTCCTGCGCGTGGGCCAGCGGCGTGAAGCCGACGACGGCGAAGGCCAGGCCCGCGAGCGAGGCCTTGAGGAAGTTGCGTTTCATGTCGGTCGGTCCTCAGTACTTGCGATTGGGAAATTCTTTGGCCGCGACTTCCATCGGGAAGATGCCTTCTTCCGTGACGATGCGCTTGGGCAGCGTCTTGCCGGCCTTGATGTCCTTCACCGCGCTCATGAGCTGCGGCCCGAGCAGCGGGCTGCATTCGACCGACACGTTGAGCTTGCCGGCGATCATGGCTTCGAAGGCGCCCTTCACCCCGTCGATGGAGATGATGGTGATGTCCTTCGCGGGCTTCATGCCGGCCTCTTCGATCGCCTGGATGGCGCCGATGGCCATGTCGTCGTTGTGCGCGTAGAGCACGTTGATCTTCTTGCCCTCGGCCTTGAGGAAGGCTTCCATCACCTCCTTGCCCTTGGCGCGCGTGAAGTCGCCGGTCTGCGAGCGGGTGATCTTGAACTTCGGGTCGGCCTTGATGATTTCCTCGAAGCCCTTCTTGCGGTCGATGGCGGGGGCCGAGCCCACGGTGCCCTGCAGCTCGACGATGTTCACCTCGCCCTTCTGGTCCTTCATCTTCTCGACCAGCCAGCGGCCGGCCTTGCGGCCTTCCTCGGTGAAGTCGGAGCCCATGAAGGTCACGTAGAGCGAGTCGTCCTTGGTGTTCACGGAGCGGTCGGTCAGCACCACCGGGATCTTGGCGGCCTTGGCTTCGCGCAGCACGGTTTCCCAGCCCGACTCGACCACGGGCGAGAACGCGATCACGTCGACCTTCTGCGCGATGTACGAGCGGATGGCCTTGATCTGGTTTTCCTGCTTCTGCTGCGCATCGGAGAACTTCAGTTCGATGCCCGCCTCCTTGGCCGAGGACTTGATCGACTCGGTGTTGGCGGTGCGCCATTCGCTCTCGGCGCCCACCTGCGCGAAGCCGAGCACGAGTTTCTTCTGCGCGAGGGCGGACACGGGCAGCATGCTGCCCAGGGCTGCGGCGGCGAGCGCGGTGTTGAGGGTGCGGCGATTCATGGTCATGGTTGTCTCCTTCTTGATGAGTCTGTGATGTGTTCGGTCAGGCCAGCATGTAGCCGGTCTTCACCGTCGTGTAGAACTCCGCGGCGTGGCGCCCTTGTTCGCGCGGCCCGTAGCCCGACCCCTTGCGGCCGCCGAAGGGCACATGAAAGTCCACCCCCGCGGTCGGCAGATTGACCATCGTCATGCCGACCACGGCATGGCGCCTGAAATGCATCGCGTGCTTCAGCGAGTTGGTGCAGAGGCCCGCGCACAGGCCGAAGGGCGTGTCGTTGCACAGCGCGAGCGCTTCGTCGTAATCGGCGGCGCGCAGCACGCAGGCCAACGGCCCGAAGATTTCTTCGCGCGCGATGCGGTGTTCGGGTTGGGCCAGGAAGAGCGCGGGGGTCATGTAGTGGCCGGCGGTGGCGCGCTGCAGCGCCTCGCCGCCCCACACGTGTTCCGCGCCCTCTTCGCGCGCGATGTCGATCCACGCGAGGTTCTGCGCCAGCCGCTCTTCGTCGGCCACGGGGCCGATGTCGATGCCGCGCTCCAGCGCGTGGCCGATCTTCAGCGTCTTCAGGCGCTGGCGCAGCTGCGCCACGAAGGCGTCGTGCACGGCGGCTTCGACGATGAGGCGGCTCGATGCCGTGCAGCGCTGGCCGTTGGAAAAGTAGGCGCCCTGCACCGCGCAGTCGACGGCGCGGTCCAGGTCGGCATCGGCCAGCACGACCAGCGCGTTCTTGCCGCCCATCTCCAGCTGCACCTTGGCGCGCCGTGCAGCCGCTGCCTGCAGCACGCGTTCGCCGTTGGCGGCCGAGCCGGTGAAGCTCAGCGCATCGACCAGCGGGCTGTCGACCAGCGCCTGGCCCGCTTCGCGGCCGCTGCCCATCACGAGGTTGAACACGCCGGCCGGCAGCGTGGCGCGGCCGATGATGTCGGTGAGCGCCCAGCCGCAGGCCGGCACCAGCTCGGCCGGCTTGAAGACCACGCTGTTGCCGTGCGCCAGCGCCGCGGCAATCTTGGAGGCCGGCACCGCGAAGGGCGTGTTCCACGGCGTGATGAGGCCCACCACGCCGACCGGTTCGCGCGTCACGTCGACCTGCACGCCGGCGCGCACCGAGGCCACGTTCTCGCCACCGCCGCCGCGCAGGGCTTCGCCCGCGAAGAACTTGAAGATCTGGCCGGCGCGCGCCACCTCGGCCACGGCCTCGGGCAGCGTCTTGCCGACCTCGCGCGCCAGCAGCAGGCCCAGCTCGTCCTTGCGGGCCAGCAGCTCGGCGCCGATGCGGTCGAGCACGTCGGCGCGCCGCTGCGGCGTGCTGTGGCTCCAGTGCACGAAGGCTTCGCTGGCCGCGCGAATCGCCAGCTCGACCTGGCGCCGGTCGGCACGTGCGTACTCGGCCACCACTTCGCTGGTGTCCGATGGATTGACGCTGACACCGGTGGTCGCGCTGGTTTCCCAGCGGCCGTTGATGTACTGGCGCACGCTCTGCCGAAGCTCGCCGTGGATCACCGTGGCGCTGCCTTGTCTCTGTTGTTATGGGACTGGGGCGGAAGTCTAGGAATGATTTCGATATCGATCCAATCGTTTTTTAGACAAAATGCATATCAATCGGTGGATTCTGGAAAACCCCGTCAGACCTTCGTTCGCAGCCTCTTCATGAACACCTACAACCACTGGTTCATCCGCGCCCGCCTCAAGACCCGGCAACTGCTGTTGCTGGTGGCGCTGGCCGAGGAAGGCAACATCCACCGCGCGGCGCAGGTGCTCAACATGACGCAGCCCGCCGCGTCGAAATTGCTGAAGGACCTGGAAGACGTGCTCGAGGTGCCGCTGTTCGAGCGGCTGCCGCGCGGCATGCGCCCCACCTGGTACGGCGAGACCATGATTCGCCACGCCCGCGTGGCGCTGGCCAGCCTGAACCAGGCGCACGACGAGCTCACCGCCCTGAAGGCCGGGCGCCTCGGCCAGGTGAACGTGGGCGCCATCACCGCGCCGGGCCTCACGCTGATGCCGCCGGCCGTGGCGATGGTCAAGCGCGAGCAGCCCGACCTGCGCGTGTCACTGGAGATCGAGACCAGCCCGGTGCTGCTCGAGCGGCTCGAGCAGGGCAAGCTCGACATCCTCGTGGCGCGGCTGTTCGCCGAGCACGACAAGTCGCAGCTGCGCTACGAGGCGCTCACCGAGGAACCCGTGTGTGCGCTGGTGCGCCCCGGCCATCCGCTGCTGGGCGTGAGCGGCCTCACGCTGCGCGACGTGGTGGGCGCCGGCTGGATCGTGCCGCCCGCGGGCAGCGTGCTGCGCCACCGCTTCGAGCTGATGTTCCAGGAGGAAGGCCTGGCGCCGCCGGGCAACATCATCGAGAGCCCGGCGCTGCTGTTCATCACGCGCATGCTGCAGCAAAGCGACATGGTCGCGGTGCTGGCGACCGACGTGGCGCGCTACTACGCGGCGCACGGCATCGTGTCGCTGCTGCCGCTGGACATGCCCTGCCACATGGACGCCTTCGGCATCATCACGCGCACCGACCGGCTGCTGTCGCCGGCCGCGAAGGTGATGATGAAGGCGCTGAAGACGGCCAGCATGAGCGTCTACGGCCGCAAGCTCGAGATGGACTGATCAGGTCCAGCCGGCGTCCACCGTGAACTCTTGCGCGGTGCACATCTTCGCGTCGTCCGACGCGAGGAACAGCACCATGCGCGCGATGTCTTCCGGCATCAACTTGTCGGGCAGGCACTGATTGCGGTGCAGCGCCTTCTCGCCCTCCTCGTCGAGCCACAGCGCCACCTGCCGCTCGGTCATCACCCAGCCGGGCGACACGGTGTTGATGCGGATGCGGTCGCGGCCCAGCTCCACCGCGAGCCCGCGCGTGAGGCCGTTCACCGACGACTTGGCGATCGCGTAGCAGGGATAGCCCGAGCCCTTGGTCTGCCAGCCCGTGGAGCCGAGGTTGATCACCGAGCCGAAGCCCAGGCGCTTCATGCCCGGCACCACCGACTGGATCGCGAACAGCGCGGGCCGTTCGTTGATGGCCATGCGGTTGTCGTAGTAGTCGGGCGTGACCGATGCGAGCGTGTGGCGGTCGTCGCTGGCCACGTTGTTGACCAGCACCGCGAAGTCGCCGAGCTCGGCGGCCGCGTCGGCCATGGCCTGCTGCAGCGCGCCGATGTCGCGCACGTCGCAGGCGCGCCACCACGGCGCGGCGTGGCCGGCTCCGGCGATCTGCGCGGCCAGCGCCGCGCTGGCAGCTTCTGCAATATCGACAAAGGCCACGCACGCGCCCTGCGCCGCAAAAGCAGCGACGATGGCCGCGCCGATGCCGCTGCCGCCACCGGTGACGAACACGGTGCGGCCCTTCAGGCTGGGATGGATGGAAAGCTGAGGGGAATTCAAGGACAAGGTCTCCAGGGGCATCTCGTGACATTGCAAAACACATATCAATCGATGCAGTTATTTTCAATTTCTATTATCAATATGCCTTGATACGATCCGCCGCGTCAAGGCGACATGACATTCAAGAAAGAACAAATGACCATGCAAGAGACAAGCGCCCCTTCTTCGCCGCTCGCAGCGCCCCGCGTGCTCGGCACCCCCGAATGCCTCTGGCCGGCCGCCGCCGACCTCGGCGAAGGCACGCTGTGGTCGGTGCGCGAGCAGGCGCTGTACTGGATCGACATCCTGCAGCCGCGCCTGTTCCGCTACGACCCGGCCACGGGCGCGCAGCGCACCTGGCACTTCGACGAAGAGATCACCGCGATTTCCGAGCGCGCGTCGGCGCCGGGCCTGTTCCTCACGCTGCGCCGCGGCTTCGCGCTGTTCGACACCACCGCGCCCGGCGACACCACGAAGCCGCGCTACCTGCACCAGCCCGAACCCGAGCGCACCGGCAACCGCTTCAACGACGGCAAGTGCGACAGCCGCGGCCGCTTCTGGGCCGGCAGCATGGACTTCGACTGCAAGGCGCCCACCGGCGCGCTCTACCGCTTCGACGCCGAGGGCCGATGCACCCGGCACGACGACGGCTTCGAGGTGACCAACGGGCCGACGTGGTCGGGCGACGGCCGCACCATGTACTTCAACAACACGGCGATCAACACGATGTACGCCTACGACTTCGACATGGAAGCCGGCGCGGTGTCGAACAAGCGCGTGTGGCACCGCTTCCCGAAGGGCGACGGCCTGCCCGACGGCATGACCACCGACGCGGCCGGCCGCCTGTGGATCGCGCACTGGGACGGCGCCTGCGTCACCTGCCACGACCCGGTGAGCGCCGCCGAGCTGTGCCGCATCGCGCTGCCCGCGAGCAACGTGACCGACTGCGCCTTCGGTGGTGCAGACATGCAGACGCTCTACATCACGACGGCGCGCAACGGCCGCACCGAAGATCAACTGAAGAGCGAGCCGCTGGCCGGTGGGCTCTTCTCGGTGCGCATCGACAGCCCGGGCGTGCCGGCGGCGTTGTTCGCGGGCTAGGCCGCCCCGGGCCCCTCGCGCGGCTGCAGCGACGGCAGGTGCGCCGCCGCGAAATCGGCGAACAGCCGGGCACGCGCGAAGCTGCCACGGGACGAGGGCCACACCGCGTGGACCGGAATCCTCGGCGACTCGAACTCGGTCAGCACCAGTTCGGCCTGCCCGCTGTCGAGCAGGTCGCGGATCTGCCACAGCGGCGTGAAGAACAGGCCCAGCCCGCTCAGCACGGCCGCATAGATCGCGGCCGTGTTGTCGGCCCGGAAGCGCCCCGTCACCTTGACGCGCTGCAGCGTGCCGTCGACCGTGAAGGGCCAGTGCGCGTCGCTGCCGTGCGTGGTGCGCACCACGCACTGGTGGTCGGCGAGGTCTTCGGGCCGCTGCGGCCGTCCGTGCCGCGCGAAGTACGCCGGCGAGCCGAACACCACCAGCCGCAGCTCGCCGAGCGGCTTGGCCGCCAGTTCGGAATCGGGCAGTTCGCCGATGCGGATGGCCAGGTCCAGCTCGCCTTCGATCAGGTCCACGAAACGGTCGGAGGCCGTGAGCTCGACCTCCATGTCCGGGTAGCGCTGCATGAACGCGCCGATCAGCGGCACCACGAAGGCCGGCGCGAACTGCACCGGCGCGGCCACGCGCAGCAGGCCCCGCGGCGAGGCGAGCTGGCTGCTGGCCTCGACGGCCGCCGCATCGAACTCCGCCAGCGCGGCCCGCACGCGGCGGTGGTAGGCCAACCCCACTTCGGTGACCGACGACTGCCGCGTCGTGCGGCGAAGGAGCTGCACGCCCAGACTGCGCTCGAGCACGCTCAGCGAGCGGCTGATGGACTGCACCGAGCGCCCCAGTTGCCGGGCCGCCGCGCTCTGGCTGCCGTGGTCGACGATGGCCACGAAGGCCCGGATGTCCTGAATCTGGTCCATGGATTCTCTCGGTCTGGATGAAGGTCTATGGCGGCGCGCGTGGATTCCCGATGGCGCCTGCCGTTCGTATCTTCGAGGCCTCGCGGTCGCAGGCCGCATTGCCACAAACGAAGCGAAGGAATCATTCCATGAAACAACGACACAGACCCACCGTGCGGGTGGTCGGCACCGACGGCGCAGAGGGGCTGCAACCTCGTCCGCGCACCTTGACCCCCTACATCCAGGAGCTTGCCCAGTCATGACCACCCGAAAACTGCCGGCCCGCTATGCGGGCATCGCCATGCCCTTCCTGCTGTCGATCTTCATGTCGTGCATCGTGGCGGGCATCTCCACGCTCAAGAGCGTGGGGCTGGCCTCGGGCCTGTTCCAGATGTGGATGGCCGCATGGGGCGTGTCGTGGCTGGCCGCGTTTCCGTCGCTGCTCGTGGTGCTGCCGGTCGTGCGCCGGATCGTGGCGGCGACGGTGCAGAGCCCGCAGCGCTGATCCGTGGTCAGCCGATGCCGAAGCGGTGCTCGGTCGCGCTGGCGAACACCTCGCCGGGGCGCAGCACGGTCGACGCAAACGCCTGCCTGTTCGGCGCGTCGGGAAAGTGCTGCGTCTCCAGGCACAGGCCGTCGCCCTGGCGCAGGCTCGCGCCCGCGCTGCCGAGCAGGCTGCCGTCGAGGAAGTTGCCCGAATAGAACTGCACGCCGGGCTCGGTCGTGTGCACGTCCATCACGCGGCCCGAGGCCTCGTGGGCGAGGCGCGCCGCAAACGCCAGGCCCGTGCCGCTGCGATCGAGCACCCAGTTGTGGTCGTAGCCATGCGCGCGCAGCAGCTGCTCGTGCCCTTCGCGGATGCGCGCGCCGATGCGCGTCGGCGTGCGGAAATCGAAAGGCGTGCCGGCCACCTCGCCCAGCCCGAGCGGAATGAGCGTGGCATCCACCGGGCAGTAGCGGCTCGCGGGCAGCGTCAGCACATGGTCCATCACCGAGCCGCTGCCGGCGAGGTTGAAGTAGTCGTGGTGGCTCAGGTTCAGCACCGTGGGCCGGTCGGTGGTGGCGCGGTAGTCGATGCGCCAGGTGTTGGCCGTGGCACTCAAGGTGTAGCGCACCGTCAGCTGCACCTCGCCGGGGTAGCCCTCTTCGCCGTCGGCGCTGGTGTAGCGCAGTTCGAGAGCGAGTTCATGCGGCACCGGCACGATCTCCCAGTAGCGCTTGCCGAAGCCCGTGGCGCCGCCGTGCAGCGTGTTCACGCCGTCGTTCAGGCCCAGCTGGTGAGCGGTGCCATCGAGCGTGAAGCGGCCCGCCGCGATGCGGTTCGCGTAGCGGCCGACGATAGTGCCGAAGTGCGGGTGCGGCTTCAGGTAGTCATCGAGCGAGGGCAGGCCAAGCACCACGTTGGCGCTGCGCCCCTGCCGGTCGGGCACATGCAGCGCGGTGACGATGCCGCCGAGGTTGATGGCGCTCAGCCGCAGGCCGTGGCCGTTGTCGAGCGTGTATTCGGTGACGGGGCTGCCGTCGGGCATGGCGCCGAAGGGGCGCGAAGTGAGGGGTTCGATCATCGGGCTTGCGACTGCAGCGCCTCGCGCGCGCACTGCGATGCGGTGCGCAGGCCGATGCGGTCTTTCAGGTCGTGGAAGGTCGGTGGCTCGGCGTCGTGCGTCATCACCTCGACGCGGTGGCCCGCCTTGCCCACCGCGTCGGCAAAGCGCTGCTGCAGCGCGAACGGCGTGTTGCGGTCGCCGGGATTGCCGATGAGCACGATGCGCCGCTGCGGGTCGCGCGGGATGCCGGCCACATGGTCCAGCGGGTCGTAGACCTGCGCGCTGCCCGTGGTGTCGGTGCGCCCGTTCTTCGAGCGGCCGAGCAGCCGCGCGCGCTCCAGCAGGTCGAAGGCGCCCGAGGTGAGCACCGCGCAGGCCACGCGCGTGCGCCCGAGCGTGAGCAGCGCGGCGCCGGCCGTGGCGCCGCCGCTGTGGCCGAAGAGCACCACGCGCTGCAGCCGGTGGCGCTGCATCAGCGCTTCGAGCGCCGCATCGAGCGCATGGAACTCCACCGCCTCGCGCCGCTGGCGGTGGTCGCCCGACGAGCCGTAGGTGCCGGGGCGCGCCATGAAGATCCACGGCATGCCCGCGCGGTCGCTCGCGGCCTGCGCGTCGAGCGTGCGCAGCGGTTCGGTGTTGCCGGGAATGCGCGTGGGCGACAGGTTCATCACGCTGTCGCGGTCGCCCGAGAACTGCACGATGGCGATGCGCGCGTCGTCGATGTCGCGGCTCGCGAAGTAGCGGATGCACGACGGCCCCTCGACCGCCTGCACCCAGAGAAAGCCCGGGCGGTCGGGGCAGTTGGCACGCACGGCGGGCTGGTTCCAGTGCAGCAGCGCGCCCTCGGCCGACGCGGAGGCCGCCGGCTCGCGCGGCGCTGCGGCCTTCGGCGCATCGGCACGCTGCGCGCAGGCCGTCTGCACGAGGGCAAGGAGCACACAGGCCAGGCGCACGCGGGGGCTCATAGCTTCTGCAGCAGTTCGGAGATGAGGCCGAAGTCCGACTGCTGGCGGTCGCCCTTCACCAGCACCAGGTCGCCGTCGCGCAGGAATTCGCCGAGGTAGCCGGTGAGCTGCGCGGCGTCTTCGAAGTGCGGGCCGAGCAGCTCGGCCGGCACCTCCTCGCGCAGCCAGCGCATCTCGGCGCCGTGCGTCACGAGGTGCTGGATGCCCGAGGCCAGCAGCGGCGCGGCCAGGCTTCGGTGCATCGCTTCGGCTTCCTTGTCGAGGTTGATGATGCGCCCGAGCACGCCGATCTTGCGCGTCACCGGCCCGTGCGCCGCATGCTGGCAGGTGCGCACGAACTCCATCGCGTTGCGCATCGACATGACCTCGGCGTTCCAGCTGTCGTCGATCAGCGTGGCCTGCACGCCGCCCTGCGTGCGCAGCGGGCGCAGCTGCATCACCGAGGCCGGCAGGCGCACGAAAGGCATGCGCGCGCACGCGGCCTCGGCATCGAAGCCCAGCGCCAGCAGCGCCGCGAAGGCCAGCGCCGAATTGCGCACCAGCCCGGCGCTCGCGATCGGGAACAGGTACTCGACCGTGCGCCCCGGCAGCGCGATGCGCACACGGCAGCCGCCGTCGGGCTCGGGCCGCGTGTCGACGATGCGGATGTTGGCGTCGGGGCTGCTGCCCACCACCCAGATGGCGCCCGCCGTGCGCGCGGCCGCCCGCACCACCTCCATCAGGCAGGGGATGTGGTCGGGCACGATGGCCACGCCGCCGGGCTCCAGCCCGAGGAAGATGCGCGACTTGAACTCGGCCGTCTGTTCGAGCGTGGCGGTCTGGCGGGTCTGCGACAGGCCGATCTCGGTGAGGATGGCCACGTGCGGGCGCGCCACGAGCGAGATCGGGCCGCGGTCCATCCACAGCGCGCTCTGCGCCATCTCGAGCACGCACACGTCGGCGTCGGCCGCGAGGTTGGCCAGCATCGCCGGCACGCCGACGCGCGAGTTGTAGTTGTCGATGGTGGTGTGCACGCGCGCCGCCTCGGGCAGCAGGTCGCGCAGCATGGCGATGGTGGACGACTTGCCGACGGTGCCGGTCACGCCCACCACGCGCCCCTTGAAGCGCGCACGCGCGGCCACGCCGAGGTCGATCATGGCGCGGATCGGGTCCTCCACCTGCAGCAGCGGGAACGACGGGTCGAGACCGTCCACCGGGTGCGCGACCACGGCGCCCGCGAGCGCGTTCTGCAGCACGGGCACGTCTTCGTGGCGGTCGGGGTTGTCGGCGCGCGGCTTGCTGTAGTTCTCGTGTTTGGCGAGCGTGCGGTAGTCGGACGCGATGAACAGCGCCGGCTTCGGCAGCCGCGCCATGTGCGTCGGCCCGCGCACCACCGCGTTGACGAACCAACCCGGCGGCGGCGGCACCAGCCACTGCCCGCCGGTGACGCGCTGCAGGTCGTCGGCGGTCCACACGGGCGACGCCTGCGGCGTTGCCCCAGGGCGCAGCGCCGCGAGCACGGGCGCGGGGCGCTCGGGCAGCGGCGTCGGAAACTTCGGCACGCGCAGGCCGCACCACACGGGCAGCCGGCGCGCGCCCGGCAGGTCCGGCATGCTGCCGCGCACGCGCACCTCGATCTGCAGCGCGTCGTTCTCGAGCAGGCCCAGGCGCGGCGCGCGCAGGCCGTAGCGGTCGCGGTAGATGCGCCCCGGCGTCCAGCGGCTGGTGGGCCACATCCAGTCGCAGGGGTCGTGGTCCATGGCCTCGCCCCAGGCCGGCATGGTGGTGCTGCGCATCGGCAGCGCGCGGAACTGCACGCGCAGGTCGGCGCTCACGGGCGCATCGGCAGTCCAGAACGACTCGACCCACAGCAGGCGCCGCCCGATGATCTGCGTCGGCGCGAGGCGGATGCCCACGAGGCGCAGCGGGCCGAACTGCAGCGGGCGAATCCTGGCGTCCTCGGGCACGGCATCGACCGACCACTCGGGCCGGGGCGCGAGCACGGGGCCGACCAGCGCGGGCGGGCGCAAGGCCGACAGCGGCGCCAGCGGCGGGCGCCCGGCCGGCGCGGTGCGTTCGGGCGGCGACAGCTGCAGCGCGCAGCGGCCATCAGGCCGCGCCGTCATCTCGGTGCCGAGCGCGCGGCACAGTTCAGCGAAGCGCGCGCTGGCGGCTTCGGCCGCCTCACCCGCGAGCTGCTGCGAGAAACCGAAGCCCACGCCCACCGGCGTGAACACCACCTCTTCCACGCCATGCGGTCCCAGGCGCAGCGAGAACACGCCGGAGTCCGCGAGGTCGTTGCGGATGGCGTCGAACAGCAGGTCGCCCGCATCGTGCAGGATCGGCCGGCCCTGGTGCACCTCGATGCCCTGCAGCACGTGGGCCGAGGTGCCGAGCACCGCGTCGGCGCCGGCTTCGACGATGGCATGGCCGACGGCGATCTCGGCGCGCGAGGGCGCGGTTTCCAGGTTCTCGCCCCAGTGCACCGCCACCAGCACCACGTCGGCCTCCTGGCGTGCGGCGGCGATGCGCGGCGCGAGCGTGGCGCGCCAAGCCGCCGGGTCGTCGAGCGACAGCCAGGCCGCGCCGGGGCGCTGCGCGGTGGCGGCGAAGCGCGGCTGCGTGGCGTCGAGCGAGAACAGCGCGACGCGCAGCCCACCGGCTTGCCGGAAGGCGGGGCGCAGCGCCGAGTCGAGATCAGGCCCCGTACCGGCGAACGCGATGGCGGCGGCGTTGAGCAGCCCGTGCTGCTCCAGCAGCGCCTCGGGGCCGTAGTCGCCGCTGTGGTTGTTGGCCGTGGCGACCATGTCGATGCCGGCCTCGGTCAGCACCGCGAGCATCTCGGGGCGCGCACGGTAGTAATAAGGGCCGCCCTCGTCCTTCTCGACGCCCTGCTCGCCCGTGGTGGCGACCACGCACTCGAGGTTCACGATGCGCAGGTCGGCCTCGCGCAGCGCGGCGATGTCGCCCAGCATGCGGGCGGGGCCGCCGAGGTCGTGCATGCGGTAGTGCTGACGCCGGCCCAGGTTGACGTCGCCGCCCCACAGCACGATGCCCTCGGCGCCGCGCGGTGCGGCGGGCTCGGCCGTGGCCTGCGTGAGCTGCGCGCTTTGCTGCTGCGCCTCGCGCGCTTCGAGCAGGCGGTGGTAGGCCACATAGCCCGACAGGTAGTGCTCCACGTCGTCGATGCGCACGCGGAAGCTGTGGTGCTTGATGAAGAACGAGCCCGCGATGCGGTCGGGATGGCGGAAGAACATCGCCAGCTCGGGCCAGAAGTGGCCGTTGGCGAGGTAGCGCGCGCGGTGCTCCAGCGCACGGTCGAACTTGTGGCGATCAAGCCCCGCGAGCAGCGGGCGCAGGGCAGGGTCGGCTTCGAGCCGCAGCACCATCTCGCGCGCGGCCATCATCAGCTCGAGCAGCGTGGGGAAGGTGGTGATGCGCTCGAGCACGAAGTCCAGGTGGCCCGCCATGTTCTGCAGGCCGAACTGGTAGTAGCGCGTCTCGGGCTTGAAGCGCGTGAGTTCGTTGACGCAGTAGCTCAGCCAGTGGTCGTGCGCGCGCCAATGGCCCGCGGCGATGAAATGCTCGAAGGCCTTCTCGACCACCGCGAGCCAGCGCGCGTCGCGCGTGAGGCCGTACAGCCGCATCAGCCCGAAGGCCGCTTCGCCGTCGTAATAGATGATGCGGTAGGGCTCCTTTACGTCGAGCCCCGGGTGGTTGAGCACGTGCACGAAGCGCCCGGTCTCGGGGTCCTGCATCGAGCGGATGCCCAGCGCGAGCTGCTCCATCAGCGGCTGGTACTGCGCATCGCCGGTGAGCTCGGTGTACTTCACCAGCGCCAGCAGGCACACGGCGTTGCCGCCGAGCTTGATCTCGTTGCCGATGTCGACCAGGAACGCGGCCTGCGTGCCGTCGGCCAGCGTGGCGCGGCGGATCAGCCGCTGGCTCAGGAAGGCCAGCGCGCGGTCGATGGCGGCCTTCTGCACGTCGTCGCTGCGCGTGAGCTCCCAGCCTTCGAGCATGGCGTAGGTGGAGCTGGCGTGGCGCAGCGTGTTGTAGGTGGGAATCGCGCGATCGAAGCAGGGGAACCAGCCGTAGTGGAACTCGCCCGTGGGCTTGACCTGCTCGGCCAGGTAGTCGCTCGCCGAATCGACCAGCGTGCGCACCTGCGCGGCGTTCCAGTCGGTGAGCGTGCGAAAGCCCGCGGCCTGCCCTTCGGCCGTGAGCGGCCAGGCGCCCTCGGCATCGACGTACACGGCGCGCGTGGTGAAGCACCACACGGGCGCGGCGTCGTCGGTGGGAAAGTCGCGCTCGTCGCCGAAGCGGCGCTTGGTGTGCGTGCGCAGGTTGCCGTTGTTGGGCTCCGCGTGGTCGACCGTGCCGTTGTAGAGCACGGCACTGCCGTGCATCTCCTGCGCGAGCAGCGCGGTCTCGAAGCACGCGTCGAGCGCGATGCCTTCGTTGAAGTAGTTGCGCTTGGTCTGCGCCAGCCGCGCCTTCAGTTCGCCCCAGGTCATGGGCGTGGCGTGCTCGACGATCTCCGCGCGCAGCCGTTGCGCAGGCCGTTCGGCGCGCTTCGCCTTCACCGCCAGCGCCTCGGCGGCGGCCTGCCACGCAGCCTCGGTGTCGGGGCCGCGGCCCATGACGACGCGGGCGCGGCTTTCGCCCTCGCCCATCGCGAGGAACACCACACAGCCGGCCTCGTCGGTGGCGGGCGGGGCCGGGGGCAGCGCCCCGTCCGGGGTGGCCAGGGCCTGTCTGGCGCGGTTCAACAGATCGGCGAGGGGGACGGGAGCTTGGTGAGTCATGCGCCGCGAATGATGACAGGCCACGGCGCGGCCTGCCACTGCGGAAATCCGGGGCGCACCAGGTCCGGGTCAGACCCGGGTCAGGCCCAGGCGTCGAACACCGCGCCGCGCACGGCCTCGACCGCCGCCGATCGCTGGCCGCCGGCCGGCGCGATCCAGCACAGCCAGGTGTGTGAGCGCCAACCGTTCCAGATCTTCAGTTCGCCCTGGCGCTCGCCCTGCTCGGCCTGGTCCAGCCGCATCAGGCCCGCGCCCATGCCGCTGGCGACCATGCTGCGGATGGCGCTCTCGCCGTCGGCGGTGACGCCCTGGCGGTAGTCGCGCCCGGCCGAGGCGAACAGCTTTTCGAGGTGCGCGCGCAGGATGCACGAGGGCGGCGTGCCGACCCAGGTCAGGTCGGTGAGCTGCTCGAGCGTGAGCTCGGGGTGCGCCTGCGCCACCGCCAGCGGCAGGCCCACGGCCAGGTCGACCACGCCCAGGCGCCGCAGCTCGAAGCCTTCGAGCCGCTCGGCATCGCTGAGCACATAGGCGCAGTCGAGTTCGCCGCGCTGCACGGCCGCCAGGGTTTCGTACGACAGCCCCTGCTTGAGCTGCAGCGTGACCTGCGGATGCTGCTGCGCCAGCGTGACCAGCACGCTGCCCAGGCGCAGCGCCACCGGATCGACCACCGTGCCGAAGCGCACCACGCCCTGCGCCGCGCCGCGCAGCTGGTCGGCGGCCGACTGCATGCGCATCGCCGAGGCCAGCGTGCGCTCGGCCTCTTCGAGCAGGCGCTGGCCGGCCGCGGTGGGCGACATGCCGCGCGGCGTGCGCTCGAACAGGCGCACGCCGAGTTCGTCTTCGAGCGCCTTGAGCTGCGCGCTGGCGGCCGGGGCGCTGGTGAACACGCGTTCGGCGGCGCGGGTCAGGTTGCCCTCCTTCGCGATGGCGACGAAGGTCTTCAGTTGGTACAGCTCCATGACCGCGGATTGTGAGCGCGTGCGACGCAGTCGTCCGTTCGCTTTTTCGGAAGCCCCTGTCCAAAGAAACGAATGGCCTTCGCGGCGGCCCGTCCCCATCCTTCAGGCCACGCACTCCCCTGTTTCCTTGAAAGGTTTTCCCGTGTCCTCCCCTCCCTCACGCCTGCCGGGCATCGCGGCCCTGCTCTTCGCCACCGCCAGCTGGGGCAGCCTGTTCCTCGTCGGCAAGGGCGTGCTGCAGCACGTGGCGCCGGTGTGGCTCACGCTCATCCGCTACACCCTGTCGGCGCTGGTGTTCGCCGCGCTGCTCGGCCTGCGCGGCAGCGGCGGCTGGCACAAGCTGCGGCAGCATGCGGTGCCGCTGGCGCTGCACGGCTTTGCGGGCTTCGGCGTGTTCAGCATCCTGCTGTTCGTCGGGCTCTCGCACTCGGTGCCCTCGCACGGCGCGGTGCTGATCGCCACCACGCCGATCACCACGCAGCTGCTGCGCTGGTGGCTCGACGGCGTGCGCCCGACGCGCACGACGCTGCTGACCGCCGCGCTGGCGCTGGCCGGCGTGGCGACGGTGGCCGGGCTGCTGTCGCCCGGTGGCGCAGGCCTGTCGCACGACACGCTGCTGGGCGACGCCATCGCCTTCGTCGGCACGCTGGGCTGGGTCGTCTACACGCGCGGCGCGACGCGCTTTCCGACGCTGGACACGGTGGACTACACCGCGCTCACGGTGCTGGCCTCATGGCCGCTGCTGCTGGCCGTGGCGGTGGGCATGACCGCGCTGGGCGCCTCGCCCGCGCCCGACGCGCAGGGGCTGCGCCTGTCGTGGCAGGTGCTGCTGTACGTGGGGCTGGTGCCGTCGGCGCTCGCGGTGCTGGCCTTCAACCACGGCGTGCGCGCGCTCGGCGCGGTCACGGGCACAGCCTTCCTGAACTTCGTGCCGGTGTCGGCGCTGCTGATGGGCGTGGCGCTGGGCAAGCCGCCCGCGACCCACGAGATCGTCGGCGTGGCGATGGTGGTGGTGGCGCTGCTGCTGCACGTGGCGGCAGCGAAGCGCGCGGCGACGCCGGTGGCCCCGGTTCGCGTGCCGGCGCCGGGTCAGCGCACCTGCGGCGTCACGCCATGAGCATCGCTCAGCCCTCGGCGCGGCTGCGCCGGAAGATCGCGTAGTTGCCGTTCGCCATCCCCACGAGCACCTCGCCCACGTACAGCCGCGATTCCAGGTTGGCGACGGTGCGCCCGCGGTTGAGCAGCGTGGTCCTGCAGACGACCTGGCCTTCGAACACGGGCTTGAAGTAGTTCATCTTGATCTCGATGGTGGCGCAGATCTCGCCCGCCTCGAGCGTGGGGTACAGCGCCGTGCCCATACCCGTGTCGGCCAGCGCATAGAGCACGGCGCCGTGCACGACCTCGTGCGGGTTCAGGTGCTGCGGCGCGACGACCAGCGTCATGGTGCTGGCGCCGGCGGTGGCTTGCTCGCAGTGCAGGTCGATCAGTTCGGCGAAGGGGTGTTTCATGGCGACGGGAAATGAACGGACCGGCCGACTGTAGACCGCACGGCCGTCAGTCGCCGAGCGCGCGATAGAAGTAGGTGGTGCCGCACGGCGTGCCGTCGGGCAGCAGCGCGTAGCCGGGGATGGTGCCCACGCGCAGCCAGCCGCAGCGGGTGTACAGCCGCTCGGCCTCGGGGCTGGAGGTGTCGAGCACCAGCAGGGTCTTGCCGTGGTCGCGCGCGCGCTGTTCGGCGCCCTTCATCAGCAGCGCGCCGAGGCCGTGGCGGCGTGCGCGGCGGTGCACCAGCATCTTCGCGACCTCGCCGCGGTGCGGCTGGTTCTCGGGCTGCGCCAGCACCAGCTGCACGGTGCCGACGATGCCTGCGTCGTCCTCGGCCACGAGCAACTCGCGCTCGCCGCGCGCCACGCCGTCGGCCACGTGGCGCCAGAAGGCCCGTGCGCGTTCGGGCGTGAGCGGCTGCATGAAGCTCACCGAGGCGCCGCCCTCGACGCAATCGATGAGCACGTCGGCCAGCGCGTTCAGCTCGGCCTCGCTGACGGAAGAAAGGGCGCGCAGGCGCGGGGTGGTGGCAGCAGTCATGGTCATTTCCGGTTGGCGTGAGAAGGCGCGCTGGTGATGACGACCGCGTAGCGCGCCGTCTCGCGGGTGGGGTTGAAGTAGCTCGTCGGCTGGTCGAGCACGAGCGCGAGGCAGTCGCCCGCTTCGAGCCGGTGTTGCTGGTCGCCGACCGCGAGTTCGATGCAGCCTTCGAGCACCCACACCTGCTGGTGGATGCGCGGCTCGCGCGCGCCGGTTTCGTAGGCCACGCGCGCGCCGGGCGGAAACAGCACCTCGACGATCTGGATCGGCGAGGCGTCGCCGCCGGCCGAGACGTTGCGGCGCAGGTAGCCCGAATGCGGATCGCGCCATTCGAGCTGGTCGGCGCGGCGCGACACCGGGCTGGCGGCCGGCGCGTCGGACTCGAACAGCGAGGCCAGCGGCACGCCCAGGCCGGTCGCGAGTTTTTCGAGCAGCACGGCCGTCGGACTGCTCTCTCCGCGCTCGATCAGAGAGATCATGGAGCGGCTGACGCCGCAGTGCGTGGCCAGGGCGTCGAGCGAGAGATCGCGCGCGGCGCGCAGGGCGCGCACGCGCTGGGCGATGCGGTCGTTGAGGCTAGGGGTCGAAGCTGATTCTTCTTTCATATTGGATGAAATATCCAATGAAATAGAAATTCAGTCAACCCCAGGCTGAAAGCTGGCCGTCTCGGCCGCAGAGACTTGCTCGTCAAAGTGACTGTTCTTTGGAGAAATATTCATGCCAATCGCTGAAATCATCCAACACATCACCACCACCGACGCACCATGAGCGCCAACGATCCCGCCCCCCTGCCCTCGGCCTTCGCCACCTTCGCGGACGGCCCCGCCGCGCCGTCCGCGCTGCGCGCCCGCATCACGGCCGCCTGCCGGCCACCCGAATCGGAGGCGCTGGCACCGCTGCTCGCGCAAGCCCGGCTGCCGGCTGAGCAGGCCGCCGAAGCCCACGCCCTGGCCCATCGCATCGCCCACCAGCTGCGCCAGCGCAAGCACGGCGGCGGCCGCTCGGGCCTCGTGCAGGGCCTGCTGCAGGAATACGCGCTGTCGTCGCAGGAAGGCGTGGCGCTGATGTGCCTGGCCGAGGCGCTGCTGCGCATTCCCGATGCCGACACGCGCGACGCGCTCATCCGCGACAAGATCGCCCAGGGCCAGTGGCAGGCGCACGCGGGGCACAGCCCGTCGGTGTTCGTCAACGCCGCCACCTGGGGCTTGCTGCTCACCGGCAGGCTGGTGGCCACGCACAGCGAGACGGGCCTGTCGGCCACGCTCACGCGGCTGATCGGCAAGGGCGGCGAGCCGCTGATCCGCAAGGGCGTGGACATGGCGATGCGCATGATGGGCGAGCAGTTCGTCACCGGCGAAACCATCGCCCAGGCGCTGGCGCATGCGCGCACGCTCGAGGCGCAGGGCTTTCGCTATTCGTACGACATGCTCGGCGAGGCCGCGCTCACGGCCGACGATGCGCGCCGCTACCGCGCCGCGTACGAAGACGCCATCCACGCCATCGGCCGCGCCTCGAACGGGCGCGGCGTGTACGGCGGGCCGGGCATCTCGATCAAGCTGTCGGCGCTGCACCCGCGCTACAGCCGCGCGCAGTACACGCGCGTGATGGCCGAGCTGTACCCGGTGCTGCGCGACCTGGCGCTGCTGGCGCTGCATTACGACATCGGCCTGAACATCGACGCCGAAGAAGCCGACCGGCTCGAGCTCTCGCTCGACCTGCTGGAGCGCCTGTGCTTCGAGCCCGCGCTGGCGGGTTGGCAGGGCATCGGCTTCGTGGTGCAGGGTTACCAGAAGCGCTGCCCCTTCGTGATCGACTGGGTGATCGACCTCGCGCGCCGCAGCGGCCACCGGCTCATGGTGCGCCTCGTGAAGGGCGCCTACTGGGACAGCGAGATCAAGCGCGCGCAGCTCGACGGGCTCGCGGGCTACCCGGTCTACACGCGCAAGGCCTACACCGACGTGTCGTACCTCGCGTGCGCGCGCCGCCTGCTCGATGCGCCCGACGCGGTGTACCCGCAGTTCGCCACGCACAACGCCCACACGCTGGCCGCGATCTACACGATGGCCGACCCGTCGCGCTACACGCCGGGCCAGTACGAGTTCCAGTGCCTGCACGGCATGGGCGAGCCGCTGTACGAGCAGGTGGTGGGCCCGCTCGGGCGGCCCTGCCGCATCTACGCGCCGGTGGGCACGCACGAGACGCTGCTGGCCTACCTGGTGCGGCGGCTGCTGGAGAACGGCGCCAACACCTCGTTCGTGAACCGCATCGCCGATGCGTCGATTCCGCTCGACACGCTGGTGGAAGACCCGGTCGCGACCGTCGAGCGCATGGCTGCGCAGGAAGGCGCGATGGGCCTGCCGCACACGGCCATTCCATTGCCGGCCGCACTCTACGGCGCGCAGCGCGCGAACTCGCAGGGCCTGGACCTCGCGAGCGAAGCCACGCTGCATGCGCTCGCCGCCACGCTGCGGGCCAGCGCGGCCGAGCCGTGGCGCGCGACGCCGATGCTCGCCGCGCCACGCGCCGAAGACGAAGCCAGTCGCACCTGGGCCGAGGTGCGCAACCCCGCCGACCGCCGGGACCTCGTCGGCCAGGTGCAGGACGCGGCGCCGGGCGACGTGGCCTCGGCCATTGCGCAGGCCGAAGCCGTCGCCGCGGCGTGGGCCGCCACGCCGCCCGCCGAACGCGCCGCCGCGCTCGAGCGCGCCGCCGCATCGCTCGAAGCGCAGCAGCCGCGCCTGCTGGGCCTCCTGATGCGCGAGGCCGGCAAGAGCGGCGCCAACGCCATCGCCGAGGTGCGCGAGGCGGTCGACTTCCTGCGCTACTACGCGGCGCAGGCGCGCACCGACTTCGCCAACGCCACGCACCGCCCGCTCGGGCCGGTGGTGTGCATCAGCCCGTGGAACTTTCCGCTCGCGATCTTCACCGGCCAGGTGGCCGCGGCGCTCGCGGCCGGCAACCCCGTGCTGGCCAAGCCGGCCGAGCAGACGCCGCTGGTCGCGGCCGAAGCGGTGCGCGTGCTGTGGGAAGCCGGCGTGCCGCGCGCGGCGGTGCAGCTGCTGCCGGGGCGCGGCGAGACCGTCGGCGCCGCGCTGGTCGGCGACGCGCGCGTGCAGGGCGTGATGTTCACGGGCTCGACCGAGGTCGCGCGCCTGCTGCAGAAGACGCTGTCGACGCGCCTCGGTGCGCACGGCGCGCCGGTGCCGCTGATCGCCGAGACCGGCGGGCAGAACGCGATGATCGTCGACTCCTCCGCGCTCGTGGAGCAGGTGGTGGCCGACGTGATGGCCTCGGCCTTCGACAGCGCCGGCCAGCGCTGCTCGGCGCTGCGCGTGCTGTGCGTGCAGGAAGAAGCGGCCGACCGCCTCGTGGCGATGCTGCAGGGCGCGATGGCCGAGAGCTGCATCGGCAACCCCGCGCGGCTCGCGGTGGACGTGGGCCCGGTCATCGACGACGAGGCGCGCGACGGCATCGAGCGCCACATCGCCGGCATGCGCGGGCGCGGCCGGCGCGTGTTCCGCCAGGGCCGCGAGTTCGGCCACGACACGCGCCACGGCACCTTCGTGCTGCCCACGCTGGTCGAGCTGGAACACCTGGGCGAGCTGCAGCGCGAGGTGTTCGGCCCCGTGCTGCACCTGCTGCGCTACCGCCGCCGCGACCTGGGCGCGCTCATCGGCCAGATCAACGGCAGCGGCTACGGCCTCACGCTGGGCGTGCACACGCGCATCGACGAGACCATTGCGCAGGTGGTGGCGCAGGCGCAGGCGGGCAACGTCTACGTGAACCGCAACATGGTCGGCGCCGTGGTGGGCGTGCAGCCCTTCGGCGGCGAAGGGCTGTCGGGCACCGGGCCGAAGGCCGGCGGGCCGCTGTACATGGCGCGCCTGCTGTCGGCGCGGCCCGACGATGTGCTGGCGCGCGCCGTGGCGGGCGACGCACCCGTCTCACCATCGGCCGGCCTCGCGGCGCTCGAAGGCTGGGCGCGCGACACGGGCCGCGACGCGCTGGCCGCGCAGTGCCGCCGCTTCGCGGGCCTGGCCCACGTCGGCCGCGCACGCACGCTGGCCGGCCCGACCGGCGAGCGCAACGTCTACACGCTGCAGCCGCGCGAGGCCGTGCTGTGCCTCGCGGATGCGGAAGCCGACCGGCTCGTGCAACTGGCGGCCGTGCTCTCGGTCGGCAGCACCGCCATCTGGCCCGCCGATGCGCCCGGCGCGCACGCGCTGCTGGCCGCGCTGCCCGACGAGGCGCGCCACGCGGTCGTGCTCGCCAACGACTGGCGCGCGCCCACCGTGGTCTTCGATGCCGTGCTGCACCACGGCGACGCCGGCCACCTTGCCAGCGTGCTGCAGCAGGTGGCGGCGCGGCCCGGCCCCCTCGTCGGCGTGCGCGGCTTCGCGCCGGGCGACACCGGCATCCCGCTCGAAAGCCTGGTGCTGGAGCGCGCGCTGAGCGTCAACACGGCCGCGGCGGGTGGCAATGCGAGCCTGATGACGATTGGTTGAAAGGGCTTATTTGTCGAACGCCGGGTCGATCGGCACGCGGTAGCCGTTGACCAGCCGGTTCGTCTCGTTCGCCATGCCGACCACGGCCATCAGTTCGGCGAACATGGCCGGCGTCATGCCGGCCTTTTCCGCGCCCGCGTGGTGGCTCGCGATGCAATAGCCGCAGTTGTTGGTGACGCTCACCGCCAGATAGATCATTTCCTTCACCACCGGGTCGAGCGCGCCCGGCGCCATCACCTCCTTGAGGCTGGCCCAGGTGCGCTTGAGCGTGGCCGGGTCGTTGGCCAGGTACTTCCAGAAGTTGTTGACGTCGGGCACGTTGCGCGACGCCTTGATGTCGTCGAACACCGCGCGGACCTCGTCGGAAGCGGCGGCGTGCTCGATGGGCTGGGGTTTCATGCGATCTCCTGAAGTGTGAATGCGCGATGGAAAGCAACATTTGCTTTCGGTACCTTCACATTTATTGTGAATTAGGTCCTAGGTTCACGCGGCCTGCGGTTCATACAGTCGAAGCGTCACACATCAAGCGCGCCATCAGGCGCCATCTCAGGGAGAAGAGAGAACCATGGAACACGTCACACAGCACGTGGGGGGCGGTGCGCGCGCCGCATTCGTCTGCAAGAAGAAAACCCGAGGCATCGCGGGCGCCGTGCTCGCACTGGCCGCCGGCCTCGCGGGCCCGTCGGCCTGGGCCGATGTGAGCCTGGGCGGCACCAGCTACACCACAGGATCGGGCGCAGTGTGCAGTTCGGGCGGCGCCGGTCCCACGTGGGCCTGCCAGGTGCCCAACGGCAGCGGCGGCTTCGCGCTCATCACCGGCGTGCCGACCGACCCCGTGAACGGCGGCCCCGATGCCGCGGCCTTGCAAGGCATGGTGAGCGGCAACCTTGGCGGCGACGCGCTGCTGCTCGGCGGCACGGCCGCCAAGGCCACCGGCTTCGGCAGCGTGGCGGCGGGCTCCGACGCACGCGCCACCGAAACCTACGCCACCGCCATCGGCTCCACCACCGTGGCCGCGGGCGTCAGCAGCACGGCCGTGGGCAACGTGGCCCAGGCCTTCGGCACCAACGCCACCGCCATCGGCGCCAACAGCACGGCCGTGGCCACCAGCAGCGTCGCAGTGGGCGACCGCGCCACCGCGAGCGACATCAATTCGACCGCGCTCGGCGCCAACACGCAGGCGCGCAAGAAGAGCAGCCTCGCAGCCGGCGACAAGGCGATCGCCGACGGCATCAACGCCGCCGCGCTCGGCGCGAACACGCAGGCGCTGGCCGACAGCGCCGTGGCCGTGGGCGACCGCGCCACCGCGGGCGCCGAGTCGGCCGTGGCCATGGGCCGCCAGAGCACCGCATCGGCCGCCTCGGCCGTCGCCATCGGCACGGGCGCGACAGCGAGCGCCATCAACGGCGTGGCGCTGGGCGCCGGCGCTACCGCCGATCGTGCGGGCATGAACGGCCAGCAAGAGCGCTTCTCGAACGTCGCCGTGGGCTCCACGCAAGGCGCGGTTTCGGTCGGCAGCGCGGGCGGCGAACGGCAGATCACCAACGTGGCGGGCGGCACGCAGGCGACCGACGCGGTCAACGTGCGCCAGCTGCAGGCCGTGCAGGCCGGCGCGGTCAACTACGTGACCAACGTGGACGGCAGCGTGAACCACAACCAGATCGTGCTGGGCAACGGACAGGCACCCAACGGCACCACCGTGTCCAACGTGGCGCCCGGCGTGGCCGGCACCGACGCCGTGAACGTCAACCAGCTGAACGCCCAGGGCGCGCAGTGGCGCGACGCCATCCGCGTGAACCAGCGCGATGCCAACGCCGGCACCGCCGGTGCGATGGCCATGGCCGGCATGCCGCAGGCCTACATGCCGGGCAAGAACATGATCGCGGCCGGCATCGCCGGCTACGAGGGGCAGAGCGCTCTCGCGGTCGGCTTCTCGAGCATCTCGGACAACGGCAAGTGGGTGATGAAGTTCACCGGCTCGGCCAACTCGCGCGGCAAGGTCGGCGTCTCGGCCGGCGCGGGCTACCAGTGGTGAGCCGCATGAACCCCAGAACCGCCATCGCTCCAGGCCCCACGCATTCCTCCTTCATGACACGCACCTTTTTTCTGCCCACCGCCGCGCTGCTGGCCTTGCTCACCCTCGCCGGCTGCACCTCGTACGTGAGCCGCGGCCTCGACAACGACGGCAAGGCCACCGAACTCGTCTGGCCCGGCGCCGACCAGCAGCAGACCTGGCAGACCGAAGGCAGCTTTCCGAACCGCGAGAACCTGCGCGCCATCGGCCCCGGCGCCACCAAGGACCAGCTGTACGCGCTCATCGGTCGCCCGCACTTCGACGAAGGCATGGCCGCCGTGCGCGAGTGGGACTACGTCTTTCACTTCCGCTCGGGCGGCGGTGCGACGAGCTGCCGCTACAAGGTGATCTTCGACACGGCCTACAAGGCGCGCAGCTTCCACTGGAACCCGGCGATCTGCGCCGAGCTGGCCAAGGGCTGATCAGCCGCCCTGCGGCGGCTCCGGCCGTCGCCACAGCCACGCCAGCACGACCGCCATCGAGCCGATGGCGACGCCTGCGAGCCACGGCTTGTGCGCGGTCAACACGATGACGACCGCGCAGAACGCCATCGCCGCAGTGGCGCTCCACTTGGCGCGCCGGCTCACGGTGCGGCCGTTCTCCCAGTTGCGCAGCAGCGGCCCGAAGAGCCGGTGGTTCAGCAACCACCGGTGCAGCCGCGGCGAACTGCGCGCCGCGGCCCACGCGGCCATCAGCACGAAGACCGTGGTCGGCATGCCCGGCGCGACCACGCCGATGGCGGCCAGCACCAGGCACAGCGCGGCAAAGACCATCAGCAGCCAGCGCACGACCAGCGGCAACGGCCGGGGCTCCACGACAGCGGGCGGGTTCTGGGGGTCTTCGGCGGGGGTCACGGGCCGATTGTCTTTCTTTCTCTTTCACCGCACCGACGCGCTTGATTCAGATCAACCGCGCGCCGCTTTCGGCTGCCGATACTGGACTTTTACATCCACCTGCAAAGTTCTGAAGACCATGGCCCACCTTGTATGGAAGACCGAGCTCAATACGGGGATCCATGAGATCGACACGCAGCACCAGCGCATCGTGCAGTACATCAATGCGCTGGACGATGCCCGCCGCACGAACGACCGCCAGGTCGTGGGCCGGATCATCGAAGAGACCATCGACTACACCGCCTCGCACTTCGCGTTCGAGGAGGCCATGATCGAGGACGCGGGCTACCCCTTCACCGGCCCGCACCGGAAGGTGCACGAGATCTTCGTGCGCCGCGTCACCGAATTCCGCGCGCGCTTCGAGCACGGCGAAGAGGTGCTGGCCGAACTGCACGACATGCTCTCGCGCTGGCTGTTCAACCACATCCGCCATGAAGACGGTGCGTATGTGCCGACCGTGAAGGCGCACCTGCACACCACCGATTCATCGGCCGAAGTCCTCGTGCATGCGCAGGTGCGCAAGGCGGTGCAGCAAGGCGGCGCCGCGGGGCAGGTCAAGATGGGCTGGATGCGGCGCTTGTTCGGCGGGTGACGCGCCGCATCACTCCTCGACGAAAGCCTCTTCGCGCTTGGCCTTCACCGAAGGCAGCAGCACCACGATGAGCAGCAGCGCCGCGGCGGCCAGCAGCCCCGCCGACAGCGGGCGCATGACGAACACGCTCCAGTCGCCGCGCGACAGCAGCAGCGCGCGGCGCAGGTTCTCTTCCATCATCGGCCCGAGGATGAAGCCCAGCAGCAGCGGCGCGGGCTCGCACTTGAGCTTGAGGAACAGGTAGCCCACGATGCCGAAGATGGCGACCATCCACACGTCGAAGGTGTTGTTGTTCTCCGAGTACACGCCCACCGCGCAGAACAGCACGATCGATGGAAAGAGCCACTTGTAGGGAATGGTCAGCAGCTTGATCCAGATGCCGATCATCGGCAGGTTCAGCACGATGAGCATCAGGTTGCCGATCCACATCGAGGCGATGAGGCCCCAGAAGAGTTCCGGGTTGCTGGTCATCACCTGCGGGCCCGGCTGGATGTTGTGGATGGTCATGGCACCCACCATCAGCGCCATCACCGCGTTGGGCGGGATGCCCAGCGTCAGCAGCGGAATGAACGAGGTCTGCGCGCCGGCGTTGTTGGCCGACTCCGGTCCCGCCACGCCGCGGATGTTGCCCTTGCCGAAGGGCACCTCGCCCTGCTTGAGCTTGATGCGCTTCTCGATCGTGTAGGCCGCGAAGGCCGACAGCAGCGCGCCGCCGCCCGGCAGGATGCCCAGCGCCGAGCCCAGCGCCGTGCCGCGCAGCACGGCGGGCGTCATGCGCCGGAAGTCTTCCTTGGTGGGCCACAGGCCCTTGACCTTGGCGGTGAACACCTCGCGCTCATGCTCGGGCACGGCCAGGTTGGCAATGATCTCGCCGTAGCCGAACACGCCCATCGCGATCGCGATGAAGCCGATGCCGTCGGTCAGCTCGGGAATGTCGAAGTTGTAGCGCGCCACGCCCGAGTTGACGTCGGTGCCCACGAGCCCCAGCGCCAGCCCGAGCAGGATCATCGTGATCGCCTTGAGCAACGAGCCCGAGGCCAGCACCACGGCGCCGATCAGGCCCAGGATCATCAGCGAGAAGTATTCGGCCGGGCCGAACTTGAAAGCCAGCTCGGTCAGCGGCGGTGCGAAGGCCGCAAGGATCAAGGTGCCGACGCAGCCTGCAAAGAACGAGCCCAGGCCCGCCGCAGCGAGCGCCGGCCCGGCCCTCCCCTTGCGCGCCATCTGGTAGCCGTCGATCACGGTCACCACCGACGACGATTCACCCGGCAGGTTGACCAGAATGGCGGTGGTCGAACCGCCGTACTGCGCGCCGTAATAGATGCCGGCCAGCATGATCAGCGCTGACACGGGCGGCAGCGCGTAGGTGGCGGGCAGCAGCATCGCGATGGTGGCGACGGGGCCGATGCCCGGGAGCACGCCGATCAGCGTACCCAGCAGGCAGCCGACGAAGGCATAGACAAGGTTCTGCGCGGTGAAGGCCACGCCGAAGCCGATCGAGAGGTTGGTAATCAGGTCCATTGTTCTCTTGGATTTCTTGTTGTTCTGCGCGGGTCAGCCGGCGATGAAGGTGGGCCACACCTGGAACTGCAGCTTCAGCGCCACCACGAAGGCCAGGTAGCTGCCGAGCGCGAGCACGGTCGCCAGCAGGGTCACGCCCTTCCAGCCGAAGCTGTCGCCCGCCAGGCTCGCGATGAAGGTCAGCGCATAGATCGCGACGATGAGCCCCATCGACGGCAAGCCGATGCTCGGCAACCCGCCGAGCAGCACGCCGAAGATCAGGTTGGCGCCGATGATGAACAGCAGCGGCTTCCATGCGATGCGGCCCACGGGCTCGCCGTCGTCGGTCTCGACCGTGAGGGCCTTGAACGTGATCAGCACGCCCATGAAGGCGATGAGGATGCCCACGATGAGCGGAAAGTAGCCGGGGCCCATGCGGGCGCCGGTGCCCACGTTGTAGGTCGTGGCGCCCCATGCGAAGGCCACGCCGAAGGCGCTGAAAAGCACGCCCGAGCAGAAGTCTCTCTGACTCTTGATTCTCACCGTTGATGTCTCCTGGAACTGCGTTGATCGGCACAGGATGTGCGTCAGCGATCCTAGGAATTCAGTGCGGCGGTGTGTATGAACAAAGCATTGCCATTCGGCAATGTTCGAGGCGCGAGGAGACGAAGAAGGTGCCGCTCAGCCGTCCGCCGCCGGCAGGTCGATGCAGGCGCGCAGGCCCGGTCGGGCATCGTCGAACTGCAGGCGCCCGCCATGCAGCGCCACCACCGCCTGCACGCTCGCGAGCCCCAGGCCGTGGCCCGGCGTGCTGTGGTCCAGCCGATGGAAGCGCACGCCCAGGCGCTCGTACTCGGCGCTCGGAATGCCGGGGCCGTCGTCCTGCACGAACAGCTGCGCACGCCCGTCGACCGTGTGCGTGCCGATGCGCACGGTGGCGCCGGCCCCTCCGTACTTCAGCGCGTTGTCGAGCAGGTTGGCCGCGGCACCCGCGAGCAGGTCGCGATCGCCCAGCGCGATGGCGCGGTCGGCAGGCTCGCGCAGCAGCGCGATGCCCCGCACCTCGGCCACCGCCTCGTACAGCTCCGCCACGTCATCGGCGATGACGTGCAGCGCCACCGGCGCGAACTGCTGGCGCCGCGCACCGGCCTCGACCTCGGCGATCTGCAGCAGCTTCTCGAACATCACCGCCAGCTCCTCGAGCTCGCGGATGGCGGTGGCCACAGGCTCGCGCTGCGGATGGTCGGCGTCGCCGAACTCGAGCTCCGCCTCCACCGCACGCAGGCGCACCAGCACGCGCGTGAGCGGTGTGCGCAGGTCGTGCGCGATGGTGTTGGACACATGGCGCACGCCGTCCATCAGCGACTGGATGCGATCGAGCATCGCGTTGATGTCGCCCTCCAGCAGCGCGAACTCGTCCTCCTGCCCCGAAGGCGCCACGCGCTCCTGCAGCTCGCCCGCCGCGATGCGCGCGGCCGTGCGCCGCACCGCGCCCACGCTGCGCTCCAGCTCCTGGCGAAAGACGAAGGTGCCACCGATGAGCAGCAGCACCGCCACGATGCCCGCCGCCGCGCTGGCGCTGGCCACCAATGATTCGATCGACTCCTGGTCGCGCAGGTCGTGCCCCACCACGAGCATGCCGCCGTCGGGCAGCGGGCGCATCACGAGGTAGGCGATGGCGGTCTGGCCCGCGCGCACCACGCGGCGGTGCACGCCGTCGCCCGCATCGGGCGCCAGCGAGGGCATCTGGTCGAGGTTGCCCGCGCGCTTGCGGCCCTCGCGGTCGGTGAGCAGGTAGATCTCGTTGTCGGAGTTGCGGCCGTCGGAAAGCGCATGGACGATCTCGCCCGCCACGCCTTCGGCGCCGCGCGCTTCGTAGCGCACCACCAGCTGCTGCACGCTGGCGGCCACCTGTCGCACCATGCGCTGCTGCAGCACGCCGACGGTCTGCATGTAGACGATGGCCAGCGCGGCCAGCATGGTGATCGCGACGAGCAGCCCGTAGTAGAAGGCGAGCCGAAAGCCGACCGAGCGCCACAGCTGGCGCAGGGCCCGGGTCATTGCGGCGCGGCCAGCGTGTAGCCCACGCCGCGCACGGTGTGGATCAGCGTCGGCGCGCCGCCCGCATCGAGCTTGCCGCGCAGGCGGCTCACCTGCACGTCGATCACGTTGGTCTGCGGGTCGAACTGGTAGTCCCACACGGCCTCGAGCAGCATGGTGCGCGTGACCACCTGGCCCGGATGCATCATGAGGTAGGCCAGCAGCCTGAACTCGCGCGGCTGCAGCGCGATGGGCCGGCCGCCGCGCTCCACGTGGCGGCGCGCCAGGTCGAGCGTGAGGTCGGCCAGCTGCAGCGTGCGGATCTCGGGCCCGCTGCGCGAGCGGCGCACCAGCGCCTCGGCGCGCGCCGCGAGTTCGGAGAAGGCAAAGGGCTTGGCCAGGTAATCGTCGCCGCCGGCCTTGAGCCCGCGCACGCGCTCGTCGAGCGCGCTCAAGGCGCTGAGCACCAGCACCGGCGTCTTCTTGCCGAGGGCGCGCATCGTGGTGAGGATCGACAGGCCGTCCACGTCGTTGGGCAGCATGCGGTCGAGGATGACGAGGTCCCACGTCTCGCCCGTGGCGCGCGCGAACGCATCCGCGCCGTCGCGGCTGATCACCGCCACATGGCCGAGCGAGCGGAAGCCTTCGGCGATGTAGCGCGCGTTGTCGGCATCGTCCTCGACGATGAGGCAGTGCCAGATGACGGTGGGGCCGAGCACGTCAGTCGGTGCGGCCACGGCAAGAAATACCCATGGATGGCGGTGCGGTTGTGCTCACGTTGCGCCCCCTGGGATGCGGGGGCCTGCAATGCAAATGCTAGCCCAGGTGGAAGCGGGAAAAGCCCGCGCTTCATTACCGTTTGTCCATGTAAGGCGCGTGGGCGCGCGTGGGCGAAGGGCGCTGCGGCCCCTCCTCAACCCAACGGCTCAGATCACGCGCGAATGAACGCGAGCAAGTCGGCGTTGATGACTTCCGCATTCACGGTGCACATGCCGTGCGAGAAGCCGGGATAGACCTTGAGCTCGCTGTTCTCGATCAGCTCGGCCTGACGCAGCGCGCCCGCCTTGTAGGGAACGATCTGGTCGTCGTCTCCCGCCATGATGAGCGTCGGCACCTTGATGGCTTTCAGGTCTTCCGTCTGGTCGGTCTGCGAGAACGCCTTGATGCCTTCGTAATGGGCCTTGGCGCTGCCCATCATTCCCTGGCGCCACCAGTTCTGGATGACGCCCTGGGAAACACTCGCTCCGGGCCGGTTGTAGCCATAGAACGGTCCCGAAGGCACGTCGAGGAAGAACTGCGCCCGGTTGTCGGCCAGCGCCTTGCGAAAGCCATCGAACACCTCGACCGGGGTGCCGCCCGGATTGCTCTCCGTCTTCACCATGAGCGGCGGGACCGCACTGATCAGGACGGCCTTGGCGACGCGGCCCTGCGGCTGGCCATGCCTGGCGACGTAGCGCGCCACCTGGCCACCGCCGGTCGAATGACCGATATGGACGGCGTTCTTCAGATCCAGATGCTCGACCACCGCGGAGGCATCCGCCGCGTAGTGGTCCATGTCGTGTCCATCGCTGACCTGCGACGAGCGTCCATGCCCGCGGCGGTCGTGAGCGACGACGCGGTAGCCCTGGGCCAGGAAAAACAGCAGCTGTGCGTCCCAATCGTCTGCGCTCAGGGGCCAGCCGTGATGGAAGACAAGAGGCTGCGCACTCTGGGGCCCCCAATCCTTGTAGAAGATCTGAACCCCATCCTCGGTCGTCACATAGGCCATGGTCTTGACTCCTTGCTGTGCAATGGCAGGTTGAACGGGCTTGAGCCGCGCCCCCTGTGAAGTCGGCCGCGATGCACGGGGCAGCGGCACCGACGGCGAGAGAGGCCGAGCACCCCCTCGCGGGAACGCCCCTCGGCTCGGAGCAGACTTTAAGATTGAACCGGGCTTCAGTGTCAATACGCCTTGCGCCGTCAGGGGCAGCGACCGGGCGCAGACAGAAGGCACTCCGTTTTCGCGCGGGCACGGTCGTCAGCAACCATGGTGCGTGCTCTGCGCGCGAAGCCGATGGCGAAGAGCAGCCCTCGCCCCCTCACTCCACCGTCACGCTTTTAGCGAGGTTCCGCGGCTTGTCGACGTCCGTCCCGCGCGCACACGCCGTGTGATACGCCAGCAGCTGCAGCGGCACCACATGCAGCAGCGGCGACAGCGCGCCGTAGTGCTCGGGCATGCGGATCACGTGCAGGCCTTCGCCGCTGGCGATCTGCGTGTCGCCGTCGGCCAGCACGTAGAGCACGCCGCCGCGGGCGCGCACTTCCTGCAGGTTGCTCTTGAGCTTTTCGAGCAGGGCGTCGTTCGGCGCCACGGCGACCACGGGCATCTCGCTCGTGACGAGCGCGAGCGGGCCGTGCTTGAGTTCGCCGGCGGCGTAGGCCTCGGCGTGGATGTAGGTCACTTCCTTGAGCTTGAGCGCGCCTTCGAGCGCGATCGGGTAGTGCAGGCCGCGGCCCAGGAACAGGGCGTTGTCCTTGCGCGCGAAGTCTTCGGCCCAGCCGATGATCTGCGGCTCGAGCGCCAGCACCGACTGCAGCGCGACGGGCAGGTGGCGCATTTCCTTCAGGTAGCGCGCCTCGTCGAGCGCGCTCAGGCGGTTCTTGGACTGCGCGATGGCCAGCGTGAGCAGGAACAGGCCCGCGAGCTGGGTGGTGAAGGCCTTGGTCGAAGCCACGCCGATTTCGACGCCGGCGCGCGTGATGTAGGCCAGCTTGCACTCGCGCACCATGGCGCTGGTGGCGACGTTGCAGATGGTCAGCGTCTGCTCCATGCCCAGCGAGCGCGCGTGCTTGAGCGCGGCCAGCGTGTCGGCGGTTTCGCCCGACTGGCTGATGGTGACGACCAGCGTCTTGGGGTCGGGCACGGAGTCGCGGTAGCGGTACTCGCTGGCGATCTCGACCTGGGTGGAGATCTTCGCGATGCTCTCGAGCCAGTACTTGGCGGTGCAGCCGCTGTAGTAGCTGGTGCCGCAGGCCAGGATGAGGATCTTGTCGATGTCCTGGAACACGCGGTGCGCGCTCGCGCCCGTGGCGCCGTCCTGGCCGATGCCGTCGAACAGCTCGGGCACGATGCCTTCCACGCCTTCGAGCGTGTCGCCGATGGCGCGCGGCTGCTCGAAGATTTCCTTTTGCATGTAGTGGCGGTACGGGCCCAGCTCGGCCGCGCCGCTGTGGGCGTGCACGGTGCGCACGGTGCGGGTGACGGGCTTGTGGTTCTTGTCGACGATCCAGTACTTGCCGGGCTGCAGGTCGACCACGTCGCCTTCTTCGAGGTACACGATCTGGTCGGTCACGCCGGCCAGCGCCATCGCGTCGCTGGCCAGGAAGTTCTCGGTGCCGTCCTTGCCGGCGCCCAGGATCAGCGGCGAGCCGGCGCGCGCGCCGATCACGCGCTGCGGTTCGTCGCGGCAGATGACGGCGATGGCGTAGGCGCCGTGCAGCTGCAGCACGGCGGCCTTGACGGCCTCGAACAGGTCGCCGTTGTAGAGGCTGTCGACGAGGTGGGCGATGACCTCGGTGTCGGTCTGGCTCTCGAACACGTAGCCCTTGGCCTCGAGCGCGGCGCGCAGCGGTTCGTGGTTCTCGATGATGCCGTTGTGCACGAGCGCGATGCGGCCCGGGCGCGCGGCGGGCGCGTCGGCGCCGACGCCGTGGCTGAAGTGGGGGTGGGCGTTGTGCACGGCCGGTGCGCCGTGGGTGGCCCAGCGCGTGTGGGCGATGCCGGTGAGGCCTTCGACCTTGTCGTCGCGCACCTGCGTCAGCAGGTCGGCCACGCGCGAGGTGGTGCGTGCGCGGCTCAGGCCGCCGGCATGCACCGCGACGCCGCAGGAGTCATAGCCGCGGTATTCGAGCCGCTGAAGGCCCTGGACCAGGACCGGAACGATGTCGCGATGGGAGGCTGCGCCGACGATGCCGCACATGGGGTGTACCTTGTCTTGAAGAACAGAAGGGCTCGATGGTAGGGAGCCCTTCGAGAAATATGGCGTCTAAATTTCCACAGTTTTGGATTTTTATTTCACTCAAACCTGCAGATGGAGTTTTATTCCATAATTTCAATCCATATGGAATCAATCTCTCTCGACGCCATCGACCTCAAGCTGCTCGACGCGCTCCAGAACGACGCCTCGCAGACCAACCAGCGCCTGGCCGCCGAGGTGGGCATCTCGCCGCCGACCTGCCTGCGCCGCGTGCAGCGGCTGCGCCAGGAAGGGCTCATCGAGCGCCAGGTCGCCCTGCTCTCGCCCGACCGCCTCGCCACGGTGCTGGGTCACGGCCTGCAGGCGGTGGTGGAGATTTCGCTCGACCGGCAGGACGCCGCCGCGCTCGACGCCTTCGAGGCCCGCGTGATCGCGGACGACGCCGTGCAACAGTGCTGGCGCGTGTCGCCGGGGCCCGATTTCGTGCTGGTCGTGGTGGCGCGCGACATGCCCGGCTACGGCGCGCTGACGCAGCGGCTGTTCACGGCCGACGCCAACGTGCGCAACGTGAAGGCGTTCTTCAGCCTCAAGCGCGCGAAGTTCGGGGCCCGCGTGCCGCTGGGCTGACGCCGGTTCTGTGCGCGATCAGCGCTCGCTCGCCGCCTCGCGCAACGCTTCGAGGAAGGTGCGCCGCCACCAGTGGATGTCCTGCGCCCGGATGCGCGACAGCAGCTTCTGGTGCCGCTCGCGCCGCTCTTCCAGCGGCATCTGCAGCGCCTGCTGCACCGTCTCGGCCGTGCCGTGCGTGTCGTACGGATTCACCAGCAGCGCTTCCTTCAGCTGCTCGGCCGCGCCCGCGAAGCGCGACAGCACCAGCACGCCGGGGTCGGCCGGGTCCTGCGCCGCGATGTATTCCTTGGCCACGAGGTTCATGCCGTCGCGCAGCGGCGTCACCAGCCCCACGGCCGCCGCGCGGCACAGGCCGGGCACGCGGCGGCGCGCGACCATGCGGTGGATGTAGCGCACCGGCATCCAGTCGAGTTCGCCGTAGTCGCCGTTGATGGCGCCGCACAGCGATTCGAGTTCCTTGCGGATGTCGGCGTAGGCATCGACCGTCTCGCGCGTGGGCGAGGCGATCTGGATCAGCGTGGCGCTGCGGCGGTTCTCGGGGTAGTTGGCCAACAGCTCGCGGAACGAGCGCACGCGTTGGGGGATGCCCTTCGAATAGTCGAGCCGGTCGATGCCCAGCAGCAGCCGGCGGCTCGAGTACTCGCGCTTCATGGTCTCGTACATGTCGCGCGATTCCTTGGCGTGCGTGAGCGCCGCGAACTCGTCCACGTCGATGCCGATGGGGAAGGCGTTGCAGCGCACCGTCTGCCCGTAGGCGCGGTACATGTCGTTGCCCAGGTACTCGCCGTGGGCCTCGTTGCGCACGTAGTGCTCGAAGTGCTGCACGTCCTGCTGCGCCTGGAAGCCGATCAGGTCGTACGAGAACAGCGAACGCATCAACCATTCATGCTGCGGAATGGCCGCGATGATGATCTGCGGCGGCAGCGGAATGTGCAGGAAGAAGCCGATGCGCTGCTTGCAGCCCATGGCGCGCAGCTCGGCCGCCAGCGGCATCAGGTGGTAGTCGTGGATCCAGATGATGTCGTCGTCCTTCAGCAGCGGCATCAGCTTGCGCGCGAACAGCTGGTTCACGCGGCGGTAGCCGCCGATGAAGCCGGCATCGAAATGCGCCAGGTCCAGGCGGTTGTGGAACACCGGCCACAGCACGTCGTTGCTGTAGCCCAGGTAGTAGCTGTCGTGGTCGTCGCGGCTCAGGTCGAGCGTGGCGAGCGTCACCTTGCCGGCCTGCTGCCTGTGCAGCTCGCCTTCGCCCGTGGGCCCGCCCTCGACGATCTGCCCGCTCCAGCCGAACCACAGGCCGCCGCTTTGCTGCAGGCTTTCCCCGAGCGCCACGGCGAGGCCGCCGGCTGCCGGCTTGCGTGGGTCGGCCACTCGATTGGAAACAACGACAAGTCGACTCATATGCACGAATCCCAGGGGGCGGACAGGCGCACGGCCGCATTGATGATGCCGACCATCGAATAGGTCTGCGGAAAGTTGCCCCACATCTCGCCCGTGACCGGGTGCGTGTCTTCCGACAGCAGGCCCAGCGGGTTGCGTGCGGCGAGCATGGTCTCGAAGATCTGGCGCGCCTCGGCCTTGCGGCCGATCTTGGCGAGCGCGTCGATGCGCCAGAAGGTGCAGATGTTGAAGGCGGTCTCGGGCTTGCCGAAGTCGTCGGCGGCTTCGTAGCGGCGCATGTAGGGGCCGTCGCACAGCGACTTTTCCATGGCGTCGACGGTGGAGATGAAGCGCGGGTCGCGCGCATCGATCAGGCCCACCTCGACCATCAGCAGGATGCTCGCGTCGAGCTCGTGCCCGCCGAAGCTCTCGGCAAAGGCCTGGCGCTCTTCGCACCACGACTTGGCCAGGATTTCTTCCTTCATGCGTGCCGCATGGCCGTGCCAGTAGGCGGCGCGTTCGGGCAGCTCCAGCGTGCGCGCGATCTTGGCGAGCCGGTCGCAAGCGGCCCAGCTCATCAGCGCCGAACTGGTGTGCACGCGGGCGCGCGTGCGCAGCTCCCACATGCCGGCGTCGGGCGTGCCGTACACGCGCACCGCCTGCTCGCCCACCGCCTCCAGGTGCGGAAACTCCGCCACGCCTGCGCGGCTCAGCAGCCGGTGGTCGTGAAAGGCCTGCGCCGCGCCGAGCACGATGTTGCCGTACACGTCGTGCTGGAAGTGCTCCTGCGCCTGGTTGCCCACACGCACCGGCCCCATGCCGCGGTAGCCTGGCAGGCCCTCGACAAAAGACTCGGGCAGCTCGCGCTCCAGCCCGATGCCGTAGAGCGGCTGGATGTGCTCGCCGTGCGAGCCGATCACCACGTTGCCGAGCCAGCGCAGGTAGTCTTCCATCGTGCCCACTTCGCTCAGCGAGTTGAGCGCGCGCACCACGAAGAAGGCGTCGCGCAGCCAGCAGTAGCGGTAGTCCCAGTTGCGCTGGCTGCCCGGCGCCTCGGGGATGCTGGTGGTCATGGCGGCAACGATGGCGCCGGTGTCCTCGTACAGCGAGAGCTTGAGCGTGATGGCCGCGCGGATCACCGCGTCCTGGTACTCGAAGGGAATGGCCAGGCGCTTGCTCCAGGTGCGCCAGTAGGCGATGGTTTCCTGCTCGAACTTGCGCGCGGTGTCGGCGATGCCTTCGAGCAGCGTCTCGTCCACGCCGAACATGAAGTTGTACTCGCGCGAGATCACGAAAGGCTGGCGCGACAGGATGTGCGAGATCGACGCGTCGGTGTTCAGCCGCAAGGTCACATCGGGCCCGACATAGCGGATGTGGTTGCTGCCGCGCGTGACCTCGGTCGGCGCCGAGGCGCCCCACTGGAAGCGCGGGTCGAGCGCCACGCGGATGCGCGGCGCGCCGGCAATGGGGCGCACGCGGCGCACCATCATGAGCGGACGGAAGTAGCGCGAGCGGCTGTGAAAGCGCGGCGCGAAGTCGGTGATCTCGATGCCCTGCCCCGCGCTGTCGAACAGCTGCGTGCGCAGCACGGCGGTGTTGGGCTCGTACCACTGCTTGCTGGAGGCGAAGTCCTCGATCTCGATGGCCCAGGCGCCGGCCTCCTCGCCGGGGTGCAGCAGGGCGTTGAACACCGGGTCGCCGTCGAAGCGCGGCAGGCAGCACCAGACGGCGCGGGCGCGCGCGTCGATGAGCGCGCTGTAGGCGCAGTTGCCGATCACGCCGACATTGAGCGAGGGCTCGGCCGGCGGCGCGAAGCCGCGCGGCGGGGCCGCAGCCACCTTCGCGGCGTCGACGGGCGCCTGGTCGTCGGGGCCCGCCGCACCGGCCAGGGCGTTGCCCGCGCGGTCCTCCGGAGCCTTCGGCAGTTGGTGTTCGCTCATGCGGGCTTCCTCGGTGATGGTGTCTGGGGAGCGGGTGCGGCCAGCAGGTCGCGTGCCTGCACCAGCCATTCGTACACCGCGCGTGGCGATTCGAGCCGGTGCAGCGCCAGGCTCGGCCCGGCGCCGACCTTGATCGCGACGCCGCCGCGCGGCTGCACGACGGCAAAGCCGCTCTCGTCGGTGGTGTCGTCGCCCGCGAAGACCGGCGTGCGGCCCGCGAACGGCGCTTCGGTCATGAAGGCTTCGATGGCGAGGCCCTTGTTGACGCCCGAAGGCTTCACTTCGAACACGAACTTGCCGTGCATGAGCTCGAGCTGCGGACGGCCTTCGATGGCGCGTGCCATCGCGTCGCGGCACACGGCCTCCAGCTGCGGCGCGAGCCGGTAGTGCAGCGCGATGGCGCCGTGCTTGCGCTCCACCAGCAGGCCTTCGTGGATGCGCGCGAGCTCGTTGGCCACGTCCAGGATCGGGACGAGGTCGGGCGGGCGCTGCTCCTGCATGCCGCCTTTGGCATCGCGCCGCTGCACGCCGTGCTCGCCGGCCGCGGGCAGCCGCAGCGGCGCGAGAAAGCGGTCGATGGCATCGATCTGGCGCCCCGACACCACGGCGAGCGCGCCACCGAGCAGGTCGCGCAGGTCGCTCAGCAGGGGCACGAGGGCGGGCGGCACCTCGATGGCTTCAGGCGTGGCGGCGAGGCCGACCAGCGTGCCGTCGAAGTCGAGAAAAAGGGCGGCGTCCCGGCCCGGCGGAGGTGGCAACTGGGCGTTGCTGCTGGAGGACTTTGGCATTGGGAAAAACCATAGCACGGCTCGCACGCGGCGCGTGTCGGCCAAAGTCCCGGCGTGCGCCGATGGCGGGGATTCAGTCGGCCGTGGCCGGCAGCGAGGCCTTCACCGCCGCGATGCGCGCCCGGTGGATCGCCTCGCCGATGCGCGGCCCGGTGGCGCCGGCCTGCTGCGCCTCGCGCGCCACCACGTCGGTGGCCACGGCCTGGGCGGCCGCGAGCACCGCGAGCAGGCGTGGGCGCTGCGGGTAGGCGGTGTCCTCGAAGCCAAGCCGGCCGCGCGCGTCGCATTCGCAGGCCAGCAGCGCCTCGGCGAAGCGCGCCGGCTTGCGGAAGGCGTCGCAGCGCTCCAGCAGGCGCACCAGCGGCGTCGCGTCGAGCGCGCCGCTTCGGTGGATGTTGCCGTGCTCGCGCGCCACCACCTCGGCCAGCTCGCGCAGCTCCACCGGCACGCGCCAGCGTTCGCACACGGCCTGCAGCAGGTCGACGCTGCGCAGCTCGTGGTTGATGTGGCGCGGCAGCATGTCGGCGGGCGTGGTGCCCTTGCCGAGGTCGTGCATGAGGCAGGCGAAGCGCACGGGCAGCGTGGCGCCCAGCCGCGCGCTGGTGTCGAGCACCATCATCAGGTGCACACCGGTGTCGATCTCGGGATGGTGCTGCGCCGGCTGCGGCACGCCCCAGAGCCGGTCGACCTCGGGCAGCAGCACGGCGAGCGCGCCGCAGTCGCGCAGCACCTCGAACATGCGCGAGGGGCGCGTTTCCATCAGGCCGCGCGCGAGCTCCTGCCACACGCGCTCGGGCACCAGCGCATCGACCTCGCCGGCCGCGACCATCTCGCGCATGAGCGCCATGGTTTCGGGCGCGACGGTGAAGTCGTCGAAGCGCGCGGCAAAGCGCGCCACGCGCAGGATGCGCACCGGGTCTTCGCGGAAGGCGTCGGTCACGTGGCGCAGCACCTTGTCGCGCAGGTCGCGCTGGCCGTGGAAGGGGTCGGCCAGGGTTTCGGGGCGAGGGTCGAAGCTGCCGTCGGCGGCCACGTGCTCGGCGGGCAGCGCGATGGCATTGACGGTCAGGTCGCGCCGGGCGAGGTCCTGCTCCAGCGTGACGTCGGGCGCCGCATGCACGACGAAGCCTCGGTAGCCCGGCGCGCTCTTGCGCTCGGTGCGGGCCAGCGCGTACTCCTCGCGCGTGCGCGGATGCAAAAACACGGGGAAGTCGCGCCCCACGGGCAGGTAGCCGCGCGCCACCATGGCCTCGGGCGTGGCGCCCACCACCAGCCAGTCATGGTCGGAAACGGGGCGGCCCAGCAGCCGGTCGCGCAGTGCACCGCCGACGAGAAAAATGTTCATGAGTGCAGTGTAGGGATACTCTCCCTGCACAAAAAGAACGGTCGTTCGATAATCGCCGAGCGATGCGAACGACCGTTCGCAAATTCGTGTCGCGCGAAGCACCGGTCGCTGGCCGGTGCCCCCGTGCGCGGGGCTGTTTTCAACACCCAAGGAGCATTCACAGCTATGAAGAAACTCACAACAACAGCATCGTTGGCATTGGCGGCACTCGGGGTCCTGGCATCAGGCAGCGCCCTGGCGCAGAACGCGGGCGACTGGGTCGTCGGCACCGGCTGGTTCCACCTGTCGCCGCAGGATTCGAGCAAGCCGCTGACCGTGACCTCGCCCGTGCACAGCGTGCTGGCCGGCTCGGGCGCGAGCGTCACCAACTCGGACACGCTGGGCCTGAACGTCGCGTACTTCATCGACCCCCACTGGGCCGTCGAGGGCGTGCTCGGCGTGCCGCCCAAGTTCAAACTCAACGGCAGCGGCACGCTGGCGCGCGTGGGCGAACTCGGCCAGGCCCGCCAGTGGAGCCCGACCGTACTGGCCAAGTACTACTTCAACGAAGGCAACGACGCCTTCCGTCCGTTCGTGGGCCTGGGCGCCACCTACGTCTGGTACAGCGACGTGAAGCTCACGTCGAACCTGCAGGGCGCGCTGGCCAGCCAGTTCCACGTGCGTCCGTCTTCTGTGAACACCACCGCCAAGCTCGACAGCTCGTTCGCGCCCGTGCTCAACGCCGGCGTGGCCTACCAGTTCGACAAGCACTGGGGCGTGTCGTTCTCGGTGTCCTACATCCCGCTGAAGACCAAGGCCAAGCTCACCACGACCAGCATCACCGGCCTGCCGGTGGCGCGCAGCGAGGCGAGCCTGAAGCTGAACCCGATCGTCACCTACCTGGCGGCGACGTACCGGTTCTGATGAGGTCCGGCGGGCCTCAGTCGCGCGAGGTGCGGTAAGGCTCGTCGAAAGCCACGAAGGTCTTCTCGGCCAGGGCGCCGTCGATCCACGCGGCGACGCCCGGCAGGGCCGCCACGCGCGCGATGTACGCGTCGATGGCCGGCGGCACCGGCAGGCCATAACCGCGGATGCGCATGCCCACCGGCGCGAAGAAGGCGTCGGCGATGGTGAAGGCGCCGAACAGCATCGGGCCGCCATGCGTGTCGAGCAGCTCGGTCCACATCTGCACGATGCGGTCGAGGTCTTCCTGCACGCCGGGCTGCTCGGCCAGGAGCCGCGCGCCCACCTCGGGCAGCGAGGCCTCGATGTTCATCGGGCAGTTGCCGCGCAGATTGGTGAAGCCCGAGTGCATTTCGGCGCAGATGCTGCGCGCACGGGCCCGCTCGGCCACGCCCTGGGGCCACAGCTGCTTCTCGGGGAAGCGCTCGGCCAGGTACTCGGCGATGGCCAGCGTGTCCCACACGGCCAGGTCGCCGTCGACCAGCACCGGCACCTTGGCCACGGGGTTGATGGCGCCGATCACGTGCTTGAACTGCGAGGTGGCATCGAACGAGTCGAAGCGCACCATCACCTCCTCGAAGGGAATGCCGGCCTGGGTCATGAGCACCCAGGGGCGCATGGACCACGACGAGTAATTCTTGTTGCCGATGTAGAGCTTGGACATCTGTCAGGGTCTCCGGGTCAGTGCGGGAATGCGGGGCAAAGCCGTCGATGCTAGCCGGGCGGCGCGCTGCGATTGATGACGAAGGCGGCGCGAATTGATGCGGGCCGCTTCAGCGGTCGCCGTCCTGGCGGGATTCGGGCGGGACGATCACGCGCGGGCCGGAGGCGTTCGTGTCCGGCGAGGGCTTCACGACGCGCTCGATCAGGCTCACGAGGCGCGGCACCAGCGACAGCACCGCGAGCGCCAGCAGCGCGCTGAACACGGCCGTGACCTCGCGGCCGAGCCCGCAGGCCATGCCGATGGCAGCCGTCATCCACAGCCCGGCGGCGGTGGTAAGGCCCTGCACGTGGGATTCGTCCTTGCCCTGCTTGAGGATGGTGCCGGCGCACAGGAAGCCCACGCCGGCCACCAGCCCCTGGATCACGCGGCTCATGTCGGCCGGCACGATGCCGGTCTGCTGCGGGATCAGCACGAAGAGCGCCGAGCCGATGGCCACCAGCATGTGCGTGCGCACGCCGGCCGCCTTGCCCTGCTGCTCGCGCTCGAAGCCGAGCAGGAAACCCAGCACGGCTGCCAGCAGCAGCCGCACCGAGATGCGCGTGAGCTGCGCGACATCCCCCACGTCCGAGAATTCGGACGCGACGGTGTCGAGCACCTCGTCGCGCCAGGTCATGTCAGGGCAGGTCCTTGTTGGGCTCGGGCTCGTTGGCGTTGCGCGGGCCCACGCGACCCAGGCGCTCCTTCAGCGACTGCGGCTTGCCGCTGATGATGGCGGCGTAGTTGGTGGTGTTGGCCAGCACCTTCTTCACGTAGTCGCGCGTCTCGTTGAAGGGCACGTTCTCGGCCCAGATGGCCGCGTCGATCACCGGGCCGTTGCGCCAGTTGCGCGGGCGGCCCGGGCCGGCGTTGTAGGCCGCGGCGGCCAGCGCCATCGAACCGTCGAAGTCGTCGAGCGCGAGCTTCAGGTAGTTGGTGCCGATGGTGATGTTGGTCTCGCGGTCGTTGATCTGGCCGGGCGTGAAGTCGGTCAGGCCGATCTTGCGGGCGGTCCAGCGCGCCGTGGCAGGCATGACCTGCATCAGGCCCGAGGCGCCGACGCCCGAGCGCGCGTCCATGATGAAGCGGCTTTCCTGGCGGATCAGGCCGTAGACGTAGGCCGGGTCCAAGCCGATGTCCTGGCTCTTGCGCAGCACCGTGTCGTGGAAGGGCATGGGAAAGCGCTGCTCGACGTCGATCACGCCCTTGGTGCGCTCGCTGGTGTTGATGCAGCGGTCCCACACCTCGCGCTGGCAGGCCAGGTCGGCGGCGGCCAGCAGGGCGCGGTCGTCCATGCCGCCCTTGTCGTGCAGGTTGGTGGCGTAGTTCCACTCGCGCGTGCCTTCGGAGCGCAGGCCCATGCCGATGGCCTGCAGGCCGCGCTGCAAGCCCGGGTTGGTGCGCGCGGCGTTCTTTTCCTCGGGCGTGAGCGGCGCGGGCCGCGTGGCGGCCACGACGCGCTGGCCCAGCTCTTCGAGCGCCAGCATTTCATAGAAGCCGCGCGTGCCGGCGATGCTGGTGTACAGCTCGCGGGCCTGGGCGCGGCGCTCGTCGCCGCCGGCGCTGCTCAGTGCGCGGGCCTTCCAGTAGACCCAGGTCGGGTCCTGCTGGGCGGCGTCGCTCATGGCGTTGATGGCGGGCGCGACGTCCTTCCACTGGCTGGCGCGCAGGGCGGCGCGCACGCGCCAGCCGAGCATGTCGTCGGACAGGTCGCTGTTCTTCGTGACGTTGCCGAAGTAGCTCACGGCCATCGGCGAGAGCTTGTTCGCGGCCGCGCGGCCGATGGTGCCCCAGACCCAGTTGCGCTCCTCGGCGGAGAGCATCGGGCCCCACTTGCTGTCGAGCTGTGCGGCGCCCTGGTCGGGGTCGGCGACCGCGATCTTGATGAGCGCGAGCACCACCAGTTCCTTGCGCGACTTGGCGGCGACGAAGGCGCGGCCCGTGAGGAACTTGGCGGCGCTGGCGTTGACCTCCTCGAACAGCGGCAGCGCGTCGGGCGCGGCGATGGTGACCGCGCCGCGCGCGGCCGCGGGCCGGTTGGCCTCGATGGCCAGGCGCGCCTTCTTCCAGGCGTCGTTGGTCGTCATCAAGCGGGCCGCGACCATGCGATCGGCGGCGGTGAGGCACCCGTCGTCGCTGTCCTTCTGGGCGAACCAGTTGCGGCGCACCTCGTCGGCCTGCGCCTGCGTGGCCGTGCCGGTGCGCAGTGTGTCGACCAGCACCGCATAGCAGCGCACCTGGGCATCGTCGCCCATGCGGAAGCCGGCGATGTTGGCGGCGAATCCGTCCCAGTCGCGGCGCTGGCCGAGCAGCAGCAGCCAGTCGTTGCGCAGGCGGTCTTCCTGGTAGGTGTTGGGGTAGCGCGCGTAGAAGTCCTGCACCTCGTTGGGCGCGGCTTCCTGCAGGCGGGCCTTGAGCTCCCAGTAGGCGGCCCAGGGTTCGAGTGCATGGCCGCGGGCCTGCGGCAGCAAGGCCGTGAGGCGGGCCTTGTCGCCGCGCTGGAAGGCCTGCTTCATCTGGACCAGCACGTCGTCGTTGGTGTTGTTCTGCGCGGCGGCGGGCTGTTGCGACAGCAGCGCGGCGAGTGCGAGAACGGCGGAAAAAACCAGGGCGGGCGCGCCGCGGCGCTGACGAGCGCGCGCGGATGCCAAAATGCTTGGGAACTGCATCGGGGGATTATGGACAAGTCAAAGGATGCCGACACCTCGGCCACGGCGAGTTTTCTGAAGGGTCAACTGCGAAAGGCACTCATCGAGCAACGCCTGGCGCTGCCCGACCGCCTCGCGCGGGCCGACCTGCTGCAGCGGGTGATGCGGATCTGGCTGGTCGGCCGGCCCGACACCGTGATCGGCGCCTACTGGCCGATCAAGGGCGAGTTCGACCCGCTGCCCGCACTGCATCGCTGGAAGGAAGACGGCGAACTCATGGAAGAAACGCAGCGCCGCCGCATCGGACTGCCGGTGATCGACAAAGTTCACAAGACGCTCACCTTCCATGCCTGGTACCCGGGCTGCCAGATGGAAGAAGACGCCTACGGCATTCCCAAGCCCAAGGACACCGAGCTGATCGTGCCGACCCTGCTGTTCGTGCCCTGCGTGGGCTACAGCGCGGGCGGCTACCGGCTGGGCTACGGCGGCGGCTTCTACGACCGCACGCTGGCGGCGCTGGAGCCCCGGCCGTTCACGGTGGGGCTGGGCTTCACGAACGGCTTTCTCGAAGACTTCGAGCCCGAGGCGCACGACCTGCCCCTGGACGCCATACTGAACGACAACGGCGTCGTCTGGCCGACCTCCTGAGCCGGCTCAGTCGAGGTTGTCGACGGTGTCGGGGTCGGGCACCTCGCCGATGGTCTGGCGCGTGGTCACGGCCTGCGCCTCCAGCCAGTCGGAAAAGGCCTTGATCTCCGGACGCAGCGCGTTGCGCGGCCCCGAGATGAGCCAGTAGGCCATCGGTGAATCCAGCCGGTGCTGCGGCAGCACCTCGATCAGGTCGCCGTTGGCCAGGCTTTCGGCAATGAGCGAGCTGCGCGCCAGCACCAGGCCCTGGCCCGTGAGCGCGGCCTGCACCATCTGGTACGCATAGTTGAAATAGAGCCAGCGCTTGGGCTGCGCGCGCTCCAGCCCATTGACCTCGAACCAGCGCCGCCACGTGAGCCATTCCAGGTGCGTGCGGTGCGCGTCGCCCGCCTCGATGAGCGTGAAGCGGGCGATGTCGGCCGGCGTCTTGATCGGCGGGTTGCTCTTGATGAGCCACGGGCTCGCCACCGGCGTCAGCGTTTCGCCGAACAGCCGCACGGCGCCGGGCGGCATGCCTTCGGGTGGGCCGTAGCGCAGCGCGATGTCCACGTCGGCCACGTCGAGGTCGACCGCGATGTCGCTGGCGTCGATGCGGATGTCGATCTCGGGGTTGTCGCGCTGGAAGGCTTCCAGCCGCGGAATCAGCCACATCGAGGCGAACGAGGCAAACGTGGTGAGCGCCACGCTCTTGCGCCCCGCGCTCTGGCGGATCTGCCGCACGGCCATGTCGATGCGCGGCAGCGCCTGCTGCACCGACAGCAGCAGCTGCGCCCCGGCGCTGGTCAGCTCCACGGCCCGCGTGTGGCGCAGGAACAGCGACACGCCCACCTCTTCCTCGAGCGACTGGATCTGCCGGCTCACGGCCGACTGGGTGAGCGCCATTTCCTCGGCCGCGGCGCGGAAATTGAGGTGCCGCGCGACCGCCTCGAAGGCCCGCAGGTGCCCCGCGGAGATGGGCCGGGAGCGCAGGTGGGTTTGCGAATGTTGCATGGGTATGACTTTGGTGTGCGTTCCCGACGGCCAGTTGATTGATGCGGGAATCGCATCAGTAGGCTACCTCGTTTTCATTGGACCTCCAAGGCCGCAAAAACGATCATTCATTCCCGAACTGCGCCAACCTCTCTGTCTGTCAAAGGCGCTTCGGATCAGCCAAGGAGTCCTCATCATGTCCACCGCCGTCTGCACCAACGAATCGCTCGCTTCCCTGTCCCGTTCCACCCGCACCGCGGCCATTCCGCCGGCCGTGCGCCGTGGCGCCTGGCAGATTGCGCCCGGCGAGGCGATGAGCCTGAAGGCGCGGTCGGCGAGCGTGCTGCGCGTCAAGCAGGGCCGCGTGTGGGTCACGCCCGACGCCACCGCCCACGGCCCCAGCGAAGACATCGTGCTGGCCCCGGGCGAGTCGCTCACCGTGGCCGCCGGCCAGCGCATCGTCATGGAAGCCTGGGATGGCTACGGTGCCACCTACGTGTGGGACCCGGTCTGACCGACCGCCTGCACTCCCGGCTCTTCTGAAAAAAGGCGGCTTCGGCCGCCTTTTTCTTTGCCCGTCGTTTTCGTGCCCCGCCGCCGGGGCCCCGGGGTTCAGCCGCTGATGTCGAAGCTGGCGCGCAGCGCCAGGAAGTGCGCCAGCGCGGCCTCCCCGCGCAGGGCCTGCAGGGCCGAGATCGGGTCAGGCCCCTCGCATTCGGCCAGGCCCATGGCAAAACCGGTGTAGCGCCGCGCGGCCAGCGGGCCTTCGTGGACCACCACGAGCGCCACGTGCCGGGGGTCGCGTTGCAGCCGCGCCATCAACCCCTGCACCGCCTCGCGCGGCCCCTCGAAATGCTGGCAGAAGCACTGGCCGTCGAACACCAGCAGGCCGGAGATGCCGTCCTCGGCATTGCGCGCGCGGGCCTGGGTGACGATCGCGCCCACGGTGGCGGGCGGCAGGTCGGGGGCGAGCAGGCTGCAATAGAGGAATTCGTGCAGGAGTTCTGCAGAGGCTTGTTCTGGTGTCATGCGGTGCAAGAAGGGGACATCGTTTCGAGTCTAGGGGGCCATCCTGCGCCCCGAAATGTCAAAAGACATAGCCCCGCCAGCCTATAGTGCGGCGTGAAGCTCGAGGACTACCCCGTTGCCGCCTCCCCGCCGCAGGGTGCGAACCCCTGCGAACACTGCGCGCTGCGGCGCCTGGAGGCCTTCCTGCCGGTGACGGCGCAGCAGCTGGAGGCGATCCAGTCCTTTCGCACCGGCACCCGGCGCGTCGAGGCGGGCGGCACCATCGTCGACGAGCACCGCGCCAGCCCGCAGCTGTTCACGCTCTACGCGGGCTGGGCCTTCCGCTACAAGACCCTGAGCGACGGCCGGCGGCAGATCCTGGGTTTTCTGCTGCCCGGCGACTTCATCGGCCTGCAGGACGAGTTTGCCGACGGCCAGACCCACGGCGTCGAGGCCGTGACCGACGCCACGCTGTGCGCCTTCGCCCGCGAGCGGCTGTGGGCGCTGTTCCAGACCCAGCCCCGGCTCGGCTACGACATCACCTGGCTGGCCGCGCGCGAGGAAAAGCTGGTGGACGACCACCTCGTCACCGCCGGGCGCCGCAACGCCGGCGAGCGCGTGGCCATGCTGCTCATGCACCTGTACCGCCGCGCCCAGCGCGTGGGCATGGTGCGCGACGGCTGGGTGGAGTTTCCGTTCAACCAGCAGCACATCGCCGACGCGCTGGGGCTGTCGCTGGTGCACACCAACAAGACGATGCGGCGGCTGCAGCGCCTGGGCCTGTACAAGCTCGACAGCGGCTGGCTGCGCATCCTGGAGCCGCACGCGCTCGAAACGCTGGGCGACTACTTCGAGCGCCCCATGCGGCCGGTGCCGATGATCTGAAGGCGCCGCCTGCCTCAGCGCGCGGCCACCAGCTGCCGCAGGTCGCCCTGGTAGGCCTGCAACCGCCGCACCGCCTGCTCGCGCTGCGTGGCGCTGGTGGTGTTGTGCAGCGCCGCCAGGTTGCGGCAGCCTTCCTGCAGCAGCGCCTGCTGCTGCTCGCGCCAGGGGCCGGGCGGCGGATCGGCGATGCGCTGGATGTAGGCATGCAGCGCGGCGCGGGCCTCGGCCGGCGAAGCCCGCGGGCCGCCGTTGCTGCCCTGGAAGCCGCGCAGCAGCACCAGCGCCTCCTGCTGGCGCTGGCGCCGCTCCTCGTACGCCAGCTTCGGGCTGAACACCGACTGCGCCACCTGCTGGCGCAGCAGCGCGCGCTGCTCGGTCGTCAGGCGGCCGTAGAAGTCTTCCTGGCGCTCGAGGAACTGGTCGTAGCGTTTTTCCTGTACCTGCGCGGGGCTGCGGTCGAGCCAGTCCTTGCGGTAGTCGGTGTTGTTCTTCGCGTACTTGCGTTCGAGCTGCTGCAGCTGCGCGTCGCTCAGGCTCAGTGCGAGTTCGGCGCTGGCGGCCTCGGCGCGCTCGGTGACGGCGAGCAGGCGCTCGCGGACGCGGTCGGCCAGCTGGCAGGCCTGGGCCGGCGTCACCTCGGCGCTCGCCAGGCCCTGGACCTCCTGCAGCAGGCCGATGATGCGCGGCAGCTCGTTCTGGCGGTGCCAGGCCAGCAGCTGGGCGAGCTCGTCGCGCACCTTGGGGGTCTGGGCCCCGTCGAAGTCGAAGTAGCCGTCGAGCCACCAGTAGCTCAGCTCGGGCAGGTTGTTGTAGGCGAGCTTGACCGCGCTGCAAGCCCCCAGGGCAGCGGCCAGCAGCAGCACACCGATAATTCGGGCCAGTCCAGCACAACGAATCCGGGAAGAAAAGCGCATGAATCAGACTCCGCAGCAGAGCAACCAGGGACCGGTCGACGTCGTCATCATGGCGGCCGGCAAGGGCACGCGCATGAAGAGCAAGCTGCCCAAAGTGTTGCATCGTTTGGCCGGCCGCGCCTTGCTGGCCCATGTGACCGACACCGCCGCGCGCATCGGCGCGCGCCATGTCGTGGTCGTGACGGGCCACGGCGCCGAGCAGGTCGAGACCGCGATCAAGGCCACGGCCGTGAACGCCGCCGCCCTCGGTTTCGCGCGCCAGGAGCCCCAGCTGGGCACCGGCCACGCCGTGCAGCAGGCCACGCCGCAGCTGCCGGACGACGGCACCGTGGTGATCCTGTCGGGCGACGTGCCCCTGATCGCCGAGGACACGCTGCGCACCCTCATCGCCGCCAGCGGCGGCGAGCGGCTCGCGCTGCTGACCATCGAACTCGACGACCCGACGGGCTACGGCCGCATCATCCGCACCCGCGCCGGTGGCGAGGTGACGGCCATCGTCGAGCACAAGGACGCCACCGAGGCGCAGCGCGCCGTGCGCGAGATCAACAGCGGCGTGATGGCCGCGCCCGCGCGGCTGCTCAAGGGCTGGCTGGCGCGGCTGGACAACAAGAACACCCAGGGCGAGTACTACCTGACCGACATCGTGAAGTTCGCGGCCGACGACCGCGTGCCGGTGGTGGCGCATGTCACGACCGACGCGCTGCAGGTGGCCGGCATCAACAGCCCGGCCCAGCTCGCGGCGCTGGAGCGCGCCTGGCAGCTGCGCCAGGCGAATGCGCTGATGGAACAGGGCGTGCGCCTGGCCGACCCGGCGCGTTTCGACCTGCGCGGCACGCTGAGCTGCGGCGCCGACGTCGACATCGACGTCAACTGCGTGTTCGAAGGCACGGTGTCGCTGGGCGAAGGCGTGCGCATCGGCGCGAACTGCGTCATTGCCAACGTGCGCATCGAGGCCGGCGCGGTGATCCACCCCTTCACCCACATCGACGGCGAGAAGGCCGGCGTGACGGTGGGCGCGGGCGCGCTGGTCGGGCCGTTTGCGCGGCTGCGGCCCGGTGCCCAGCTGGGCGCCGAGGTGCACATCGGCAACTTCGTCGAGGTCAAGAACTCCACGCTGGCGGCCGGCGCCAAGGCCAACCACCTGGCCTACCTGGGCGACGCCACGGTGGGCGAGCGCGTGAACTACGGCGCGGGCAGCATCACGGCCAACTACGACGGCGCCAACAAGCACCGCACCGTGATCGAGGCCGACGTGCACGTGGGCAGCAACTGCGTGCTCGTGGCGCCCGTGACCATCGGCGCGGGCGGCACCATCGGCGGCGGCTCGACGGTGAACAAGTCGACCGAGCCCGGCGCGCTGACCGTGGCGCGCGGCAAGCAGGTCAGCTTCGCGAACTGGAAGCGGCCGCAGAAGTTGCCGAAGAACTGACGGCGGCTTCGGGCTCTGGTTCGGGACAGGCGCCCTGCCCCGGACCTCACCAGCCCGTCAGCAGGCGCACGAAGCGCATCACCGGCCGCGCCGCCACCGGCGCCGTGGCCCGGGCCACGCGCTGGGGCGCATGCACCCGCAGGTGCACCGCCGTCACCGCCGACACCTCGATCCACCCGCCCTGCGGCACGCAGTGCACGTCGCCCTCGCCGAGCAGCGTCTCGGTCATGAACACCGTCTCGCCCAGCCAGCCCGGCGGCGACACCACGCGGGCGCGGCCCTCGGCCAGCTGAAGCCAGGCGCCCGCATCGACGGCGGTGCGCAGCGACTGGCCGGGTTCGAGGACGATGGAATCGGGGGCTTCGGACAGGGTGGTGATCATGGCGGACCTCGGGGTGGATGTGGGCTTCATCGTAGGAATTCCGCCGCCCGAAAAACAGGCACACCCGATGGCTATTGCGACCGGAACAGCCGGGCCGCCACGCCATCTGTTATGGTCTTTTTCCCAGTCAACTGCATCTGTTTTCGGATGCCCGATGCGGGGAACATCGACCCATGGACTCGCTACCGCTCTACCGCCAGCTCGCGGCGCACTACGTGGACGCGATCCACGCCGGTTCGCTCAAGGCCGGCGACAAGCTCCCCTCGCTGCGCAGCCTGATGCGGCTCCACGACATCAGCCTCTCGACCGCGCTGCAGGTGTGCCGCGCCATGGAAAGCGAAGGCTGGGTCGAGGCGCGCGACCGCTCGGGCTACTTCGTGCGCCGACCGCAGCGCCTGGCCATCGCGGCGATGGAAGAGCCCGTGTCCGGCCTGCCGCCCGACCCGGCGCAGTTCGTCAACATGCGCACGCGCATGGCCAACTTCATGGCGCGCGGGCGCCTCAACGACGTGAAGCTCAACTTCGCGATCTCGCGCGCCGCGCCCGAGCTCTACCCGGCCGAGGCGCTGCGCAACGCGATGACGCGCGCGCTGCGCCAGCGCCCCGAGCTGCTGACCACGGCCTCTTCGCAAAAAGGCCACGAACAGTTCCGCCAGGTCGTGGCCCAGCGCAACCTGCGCGTGGGCATGACCGTGGCGCCCGACGACGTGCTGGTGACCAACGGCTGCATCGAGGCGCTGAACCTCGCGCTGCGCGCCATCGCCAAGCCCGGCGACACCGTGGCCGTCGAGTCGCCCACCTTCTACGGCCTGCTGCAGGTGCTCGAGAGCCTGGGCCTGCGCGGGCTGGAGATTCCCACCAGCCCGCAGACTGGCATCTCGCTGGAGGCGCTCGACCTGGCCATCCACACCTACGACGACATCAAGGCCGTGGTGGTGGTGCCGCACCTGCAGAACCCCATCGGCAGCGTGATGCCCGACGCCCACAAGCACCGGCTGGTGCAGCTGTGCGAAAGCCACGGCATCGCGCTGGTCGAGGACGACACCTACAGCGACCTGGTGGAGACCGAGGTGCCGCTGCGCGCCATCAAGTCCTGGGACCGCACGGGCAACGTGGTGTATTGCGCCTCGCTGCACAAGGTGCTGGCGCCGGGCCTGCGGCTGGGCTGGATCACGGCCGGGCGCTGGCACGCGCAGGTCGAGATGCTCAAGTACGCGCAGACGCGCAACAACGAGGCGCTGGCGCAGATCGCCGCGGGCGAGATCATTGCCAGCGGCGGCTACGACCGCCACCTGCGCCGGCTGCGCGAACGCCTGCACACGCAGCGCGACCAGACGGCCGACGCCATCGCCCGCTACTTTCCGGCCGGCACCCGGCTCAATCTGCCGCGCGGCGGCTTCCAGCTGTGGGTGGAGCTGCCCGAGCGGCTGTCGTCGGTGGCGGTGTTCGAGGCGGCCCTGCGCGAGCACATGCTGGTGGCGCCGGGCGCGCAGTTCTCGAACGCCTCGCGCTTCGACCACTACCTGCGCATCAACTGCGGCTGGCCCTTCAGCGAAGCGGTCGATGCGGGGCTGCGGCGGCTCGGACGGATCGTCGAGGAAGGCTGCGCGGCGCAGAAGAACCAGCCAGCCACGCTGGTCCGGTCGCCGCGCGCTGCAACTCAGTCGAGCAGCGCCAGGGCCGCGTAGTCGCCCACCTTGTCGCCGAGTCCGGCGGGCACCAGCAACACGCCGCGCGTGAGCGGCGGCAGCTTGCCGTCGACCTGCGCCTGCAGCCGCGGCAGCACGAAGTCGCGGTGGTGCCAGAACACGCTGCCGCCCAGGCTGATGCGCTGCAGGTCGAGCGTGATGACCAGGTTGTAGAGCATCCGACCGATCACGCGGCACAGCGCGTCGGCCTTTTCGAGCGCGGCGGCGTCACCGGCCGCGGCGGCCGTGAACAGATCGGCCGCGGGCTGGCCGAAGCGGTGCGCGATCGAGTTGCCGCCCGCCAGCGCTTCCACGTCGCCCAGGTTGCCGCAGCCGCACAGCGCGCCGCTGTCGTCGTCGACCACGAAGCTGTGGCCCGCGTGGCCGGCGTTGCCGTTCTTGCCACGCAGCGCCTTGCCGTCGACGCACAGGCCCACGCCCACGCCGGTGCTCCAGGTGGCGTAGGCGCAGTTGTCGAGCCCCTTGAGCGCGCCCCAGTGGCGCTCGGCCTCGAGCGCGGCCACGGCGTCGTTCTCGACGCGCACGCGGGCGAAGCGGCGCGCCAGCGGCGCCTCGACGATGGCCGTCATCCAGTTGTTGGGCAGCCCGCGCGAGGGGCCGGCGATGCCGCCGCAGATGTTGGGCGTGGCCAGCTCGACCATGCCGTCGTGCAGCTCGAAAGGCCCGGTCGACGACACGCCCACGCGGTCGATGCTCGCCGGATCGATGCCCTGCTCCGCGCACACCTCGTCGATGAGCCGCAGGATCTGTACCGCCACGGCGTCGTTGTTGCCGGTCTTGGCGGTGGGCTCGCTGCGGCGGCCGATCAGCGGCGCGTCGCTCGAAGCGGAAAGGCTCACGGCGACCTTGGTGCCACCGATGTCTACGCAGGCTCTCATTGCGGGGTTCTCTTCTTTCTCAGTCTTCGCTGCGCCGAGCTCAGAGCAGCCGCGCCACCAGCGCCGCGATCATGCTGAGCACCACCGTGCTCGCGATCGGCAGCTGCCAGTCGCGGCCGAAGGCGCGAAACTCGAAATCGCCGGGCAGCCGTCCGAAGCCGAAGCGGCGCAGCCAGGCGGTCAGGCCGCTCATGAGCACCAGCGCCAGGACGACGACGATCAGCCAGCGGAACATGCAGACAGTCTAGGCGGCCAGTACCGCCAGGGCTTGTCGGTGAAGTTCGGGTGTGGCTGCAGCGATCACGCGCTGGTCGGGATTCAGCCCCAGCGGCCGGCCCTCCCAGTCGGTGACGACGCCGCCCGCGGCCTCGATCAGGCCCGCCGGGCCCAGGAAGTCGTAGGGCTGCAGGCCGGTCTCGACCACGAGGTCGATGGTGCCGCCCGCGAGTTGGGCGTAGCCGTAGCAGTCGCCGCCGAAACGGCGCATCGCGCACTGGCGGCTCAGGCGGTCGAAGGCGCTCCAGTCGGCCGGCGAGAAGATGTCGGGCGAGGTGGTCACGATGCGGGCCTTGGCGATCTCGGTGCAGCCGCTCACGCGCACGGGCTGGCCGTCGCGCGTGGCGCCCTTGCCGGCCTCGCCCACCCAGCGCTCTTTCAGCACCGGCATGTCGACCATGCCGAACACCACGCGCCCGCCCTGCAGCACGCCGATGAGCGTGCCCCACAGCGGCGAGCCGGTGATGAAGCTGCGCGTGCCGTCGATCGGGTCGAGCACCCAGATGCGGTCGGCGTCGAGCCGCTCGGGGCCGTGCTCCTCGCCGAAGATGCCGTCGGTGGGCACCCGCGCGCCGAGGATCTCGCGCATCGCCGTCTCGGCGGCGCGGTCGGCCAGCGTGACCGGGCTTTCGTCGGCCTTGGTGATGATGTCCAGCGGCGTGCGGAAGTAGCGCATCGACTGGGCGGCGGCGGCATCGGCCAGCGCACCGGCGATCGCGGAAAGGTCGGGGGCGGAAGAGCTCATGGGAAGGAGAACGCGTGCCAAAAGCTGCGATTAGACCCGAGCCCACGGCCCTTGCGCCATCGCCGGGGCATTCGTCCGCCCCGCCCCTTCACCCGCGGGCTAGCGCTGCTGGCCCCAGCGCCGCACCGTGAGCCGCTCCAGCGTGCGAAAGCCCAGGCTTTCCACCAGCAGGCCGATCAGCACCACCAGCGCGAGGCCCGCGAACACGCGGTCGGTGTACAGCTCGTTGCGGTTCTGGAAGATGTACCAGCCCAGCCCGCCCTTGCCCGACGAGGCACCGAACACCAGCTCGGCCGCGATCAGCGTGCGCCACGCAAAGGCCCAGCCGATCTTCAGCCCCGACAAAATCGACGGCAGCGCGGCCGGCACCAGGATCTGCAGCACGTAGCGCAGCCCCTTCAGCCCGTAGTTGCGCCCTGCCATGCGCAGCGTCTCGGGCACGCCCTGGAAGCCCGCATAGGTGTTGAGTGCCAGCGGCCACAGCACCGAATGGATCAGCACGAACACCAGGCTGCCGCGGCCCAGCCCGAACCACAGCAGCGCCAGCGGCAGCAGCGCGATCGCAGGCAGCGGGTTGAACATCGAGGTCAGCGTGTCCAGCAGGTCGCGCCCGATGCGCGTGGACACGGCCAGCGTCGTGAGCCCGAAGGCCAGCAGTACGCCCGCGAGGTAGCCCTGCAGCAGCACGGCCAGCGAGATGCGCACCTTCTCGACCAACTCGCCGCTGGCCAGCCCCTCGGCCAGCGCGCGGGCGGTGGCGGTGAAGGTGGGCAGCAGCAGGTCGTTGTCCTGCCAGCGCGCCGCCAGCTCCCACAGCACGGCGATGACCGCGAGGATCAGGCCCTTGCGCAGCCAGGTGTGCGAGGCGATGCGCGTGGCCAGCGGCAGCGCGCGCTCCACCGGCAGTTCGGTGAAGGGTTCGAGCGTGCGTTCGTACTCGGGGCGGATGGGTGGCGTCAGGGTGCTCATGGGGTGCCCTGTTCTTCCTCGAAGAGCATGTCGTGGATGCGCCGCGCCGTCGCCTGGAAATCCGCACCGCCCAGGCTGTCCAGCGAGTAACCGTGGCTGTTGAGTTCAGCGCGCATGCGTCCCGGGTGCGGCGACAGCAACGCCACGCGGTTGCCCACCACCAGCGCCTCCTCGATCGAGTGCGTGACGAACAGCAGCGTGAAGCGCACCTCGTCCCACAGTTCGAGCAGCTCCTGCTGCATGCGGCGGCGCGTGAGCGCGTCGAGCGCGGCAAAGGGCTCGTCCATCAGCAACACGCGCGGCTGCATCGCCAGCGCCCGCGCGATCGCCACGCGCTGCTTCATGCCGCCCGAGAGCTGGTGCGGGTGCACATCGGCGAACTTCGAGAGGCCCACCTTGTCCAGGTAGTGCAGCGCGCGCTCGGCCGCTTCCTTGCGCCCCAGCGTGCGCGAGGCGAGCAGCGGGAACATCACGTTCTGCTTCACCGTCTTCCACGGCGGCAGCTGGTCGAACTCCTGGAACACGACGATGCGGTCGGGGCCCGGCTGCGACACACGCCGGCCGTCGAGCCGGATCTCGCCCTCGACCGGCGGGATGAACCCGGCCACGGCCTTGAGCAGCGTGGACTTGCCGCAGCCCGAGGGCCCGAGCAGCACGAAGCGGTCGGCGGCATGCACGTCGAAGCTCACGCGGTGCGTGGCGCGCACCACGCGCTCGGGCGTGCGGTACTCGAGGCTGACGTTGTCGACCTGCAGCAGCGCCTCGTGCACGTACGGCGGTGCCGCGTCGCCCGTGGCCACCACGCCGCGCCGCCGGGCCGGCCGCTGCGGCGCCACCGCGCCGCCGAGGAAGGCCGCGGCGGGCGGCCCCGCCAGGCGCTCGAGCCGGGACAGCATCGCGTCAGTTCCCCGAAGCCGTGTGCGCGTCGTCGAAGAAATAGTCCTTCACCGACGCCGGCTTGTTCTTGATCGCGCCCACGCGGTGCATGAACTCCGCGAACACGTAGGTGTTCTGCGGCGCGGTCTTGAACTGCACCTCGGGGTTCTTGATGATCTTCAGCAGCAGCTCGCGGTCGAGCTTGGCGTTGCTCACCTTCAGGTAGATGTCGGCCGCCTTCTCGGGATTGGCCGTGACGAACTTCGCCGCCTCGTCGAGCGCATCGACGAACGCCTTGTAGGTCTTGGGGTTCTCGTTGCGGAACTTCTCGGTCGCGTACAGCACCGTGGCCGACGACGGCCCGCCCAGCACCTGGTACGAGTTCAGCACGATGCGCGCGTTCGGATTGCCCGCCAGTTCCTGCTCCTGGAACGGCGGGTTGCCGAAGTGCCCCGTGATCTCCGTGCCGCCCTTGATGATCGCCGCCGCCGCATCGGGGTGCGGCAGCGCCACGCTGATCTTGTCGAGCCGATTGAACTCCTTGTCGCCCCACAGCTTGGCCGACGCGATCTGCAGCACCCGCGACTGCACCGACACGCCCACGGCGGGCAGCGCGATGCGGTCCTTGTCCGTGAAGTCGGCGATCGACTTCACGTTCGGGTTGTTGCTCACCAGGTAGTACGGGAAGTTGCCCAGCGAGGCCACGCCCTTCACGTTCTGCTTGCCCTTGGTGCGGTCCCACAGCGTGAGCAGCGGCCCCACGCCGGCGCCTGCAATCTCGATGTTGCCCGACAGCAGCGCGTCGTTCACCGCCGAGCCGCCCGAGAGCTTGACCCACTCCACCTTCGCATCGACCCCTGCGGCCTTCGCGTGCTTCTCGATCAGCTTCTGCTCCTGCGCCACGTTGAGCAACAGGTAGACGATGCCGAACTGCTCGGCGATGCGAATCTGCCCTTCGGCCTGCGCGGCCAGGCTGCCGGCGAGAAGGCCGAGGCCGGTGACGAGCGCGGCGGCGCGGCGGGTGAAGCGGTTCATTGGAAAGTCCGGAAAAAAGAAAGGAGGAAATCAGAAAGGCGTGTCGCCCACGATGGTGGTGCGGTTGAGCCGGCGGCGCAGGTGGTCGGGTGTGCCTGCCGCGAGGTGCATCAGCGAGCGGTTGTCCCAGAACACCAGGTCGTGCGGCGCCCACGCGTGGCGGTACACGAACTCGGGCTTCACGCTGTGCGCGAACAGCTCGGCCAGCAGCGCGTCGCTCTCGCCCTGCGGCAGGCCGACGATGCGTGTCGTGAAGTGCTCGCTGACGAACAGCGCCTTGCGCCCCGTCTCCGGGTGCGTGCGCACCACGGGCTGCACGGCGGGTGCGACCTGATCGATCTGCGCTTGTGAAAGCTTCGGCCGCCACGGATTCTTCGCACGCAGCTCCTCGTACTTCGCGAGGTAGCTGTGCTCCGCCTTCAGCGGCAGGATGCGCTGCTGCAGCTCGACAGGCAGCGCCTCCCATGCCAGGTGCTGGTCGGCAAACAGCGTGTCGCCGCCTTCACTCGGCAGCTCTTGCGCGTGCAGCAGCGAGCCCAGACTGGGGTTGGGCTTGTACGAAATGTCGGAGTGCCAGTACACGCCCGCGTCGCCGAGACCGATCGGCTCGCCGTTCTCCTTGATGTTCGAGACGATCAGGATCTCGGGGTGGTTCTTCAGCTGGAACTGGTGCAGCACGTGGATCTCGAGCGGCCCGAAGCGGCGGCTGAAGTCGATGTGTTGCGCGGGCGTGATGCGCTGGTCGCGAAAGACCAGCACGTGGTGGTCCAGGTGCGCGCGGTGAATGCGTTGGAAGTCGGCGGCGTTGATCGGCTCAGCGATGTCGAGCCCGACGATCTCCGCACCGACAGGCGCATCGAAAGGCCGCACCTCGAAGGGCTGCGCGGGAGCCTCTGTGGTGGAGGTAGCGCGGGAAAGAACGGCAGTCATGCCGCGAATGTAGAAGCGCGCCCCCCATTCCCCAACGAAGTCTTTGTTGCTTGCTTATGACCAAGTTTCCCCGTTGAAAGCACAAGCCCCAGTCGCCCAAAGCGCGCAGCGCCTTTGGCGCCATGGTGGCCGAGCGCAGCGATGGCCCGCCCGGTATCCAAGCCCCTCTGGCTGCGCCGAGGAGCGCAGCGTTTCGCGGATCAGGGCTCGCCCTTGTTTGAGCGAAGCGAGTTTGGGCGAGACCCCGCGAAACGCGAGCACCGCAGGTTGCCCGCAGCGAAGCGGAGGGACGCAGACAGTGGGGTCGCCTTTTCTTTGCTTACTTTCTTTTGGCGAAGCAAAAGAAAGTAAGTCGCCCGCCGGGGCGAGTCCCGGCCTCGGGAAGCAAACACCCAGCCAAAACCCAAACAGTCAGAGCGTATGACTCCGATCCCCTTCAGAGAACCCGACGGCGTCCCAAGGTTCGCCCACAGCAAACCCCACCACCTTGAACAACTCCCCCATCTCATGCTCATGAATCAACCGAGCCGCCATCCCCCGCTGCGCCACGGTCCCTTGCTCCATCAACCCCAACATCCCGCAGTTCAAAAGAAACCGCGCCTGGCTCGTGTAGCCAAGAACAGAAAGCCCCGCCTCCTGCCCCGCCACAGCAATCCCCGTGAAGTCCACATGCGCCGTGATGTCCTTGTACCCCACCTCCGACAGAGGATCGCCATCCGCCTGATGCCCCCGATGGCACATCACCGTCCCCATGTGCCGTTGCGGGTGGTAGTACTCGCCCTCGGGAAACCCGTAGTCGATGAGAAAAGCCGCCCCCTTCTCAAGTCGGTCCGCCAGCGTCGCAATAAAAGCCTGCGCCTGCGGATGCACCTCCGTGAGGTAGTCGTGCACCCCAGGCACCTCGACCGGCGGCCTCAACTCGGTAGCCCGGTCCGCCCACGTCCACCCATCCCCCGCCGGATTCCTCACCACCCCCCGCTCGAACCAAGCCCCCTTCACCCGCGCCAGCAACTGCACCGGCATCGCATCGAGCACTTCATTGCCGACCACCACGCCCTGCATGGACTCAGGCAGCTCGCCGAGCCATTCGACCCGCCCCGCATACCCCGCCAGCGCCTGCTGCTGCCGCTCACGCAAGGTGCCCGACAGGTCGACGATGCGATAGCGCACATCGCCGCGCCCCATCTCGCCCAGCGCATGCAGCAGCTGCACCGCCAGCGCCCCCGAGCCCGCGCCGAACTCCCACACCGTGTCGGTACCGGTCTTCTCCAGCGCCTCGAGCACCTGCACCGCGAGCGTGTGGCCGAACATCGGCGTCAGCTCGGGCGCGGTCACGAAGTCGCTGCCGGACGAGGGCATGTGGCCGAACTTGGCCGAGGTGTTGGCGTAGTAGCCCAGCCCCGGCGCATACAGGGCCAGGGCCATGAAGCGGTCGAAGCCGATCCATCCGCCCGCACGTTCGACGGAGCGGGCAATCAGATGGTCGAGGGCGATGGGTAAACTGTTTGTCGTTGGCGTCGTCACGGCGCCATTGTCCTCTTCCTGTCTTCTGTCTTCTTCCTCCGAATGAGCGCCATCCCACCCTCCTCCCCCGATCGCCGCCGCACCGTCCTCGTCACGGGCGCGGGCCGCCGGCTGGGCCGCGAGATCGCGCTGGCGCTCGCGGCGGGCGGCTGGCAGGTGGCGGTGCACTACCGCAGCTCGCGCGCCGAAGCCGAGCAGACCGTGGCCGACTGCGCCGCGCGCTCGGGCGACTCGGCGCTGTTCGAGGCCGACCTGGCCGACGAACAGGCCACGCGCGCCCTGCTGCCGCGCGTGGCAGCGCGCTTTCGCGCCGTCGATGCCGTGGTGCACAGCGCCGCCCTCTTCGAACACGACGACGCCGCCAGCTTCAGCTACGCGCTCATGGAGCGCCACGCGCGCAGCAACACCGGCGCGGCCATCCTGCTGGCGCAGGCGCTGCACGACCACCTGGCCCGGCGCGACGCGCACGGCGGCGCCGTGGTGCACCTGCTCGACCAGAAGCTGTGGAACCCGAACCCCGACTTCCTGAGCTACACGCTCTCCAAGGCCGCGCTCGAAGCCGCCACCCCCATGCTGGCGCTGGCACTCGCGCCGCGCGTGCGCGTGGTGGGCGTGGCCCCCGGCCTCACGCTGGCGAGCCACATGCTCGACGATGACAGGTTCGCGCAGCTGCACAAGCTGTCGCCGCTGGGCCGCTCGTCCACGCCGGACGACGTGACCGCCACCGTGAAGTTCGCGCTGGAAAACAGCTCGATCACCGGCACCACGCTGCTCGTCGACGGCGGCCAGCACCTCATGAAATTCGAGCGCGACTTCTCGCTCATGTGACGAGCACCACCACCATGTCCACGAACACACCGCACGGCCACCAGACACTCACCCTCCAGGGCCTGCGCTTCGACGCCAACCTGGGCATCCTCGAGCAGGAAAAGACCGCGCCGCAGCCGATCCTGGTGGACGCCGAGCTCAACCTCGGCCCGCAGCCGCTGCTGCCGCAGGACGACGACATCTTCCACGTGCTCGACTACCGCAAGGTGCGCCGCATCATCATCGACGAGTGCACCGCCGAGCACGTCAACCTGCTCGAAAGCCTGATCGGCAAGCTCGCGCAGCGCCTGCTGCAACTGCCCGGCGTGCGGGGCGTGCGCGTGAAGATCGCCAAGCTCGAAATCTTCGACGACTGCGAAGTCGCCATCCGCATCGAAGCCGGGGAATGGTGATCCAAGGCAAAATCGGGGGTCTTTCCCCTGATTTGCCCGAAGTAGCCCCCCAATGAACGCCGTCTGGATCGACGATACGCCCGAAGCCGGTGCGCCCTCCAACTCGCTGAAGATCGAACGCGAGACGCACAAGCTCGAGAAGCGCCTGTGCCGCCAGGTCGGCCAGGCCATCGTCGACTACAACATGATCGAAGAGGGCGACAAGGTCATGGTGTGCGTCTCGGGCGGCAAGGACAGCTACGCGCTGCTCGACATCCTGCTCAAGATGAAGGCGCGCGCGCCCATCCACTTCGACATCGTCGCGGTCAACCTCGACCAGAAACAGCCCGGCTTCCCCGAAGAGGTGCTGCCCAAGTACCTGAGCGAGCTCGGCGTGGCCTTCCACATCGAGAACCAGGACACCTACAGCATCGTCAAGCGCGTCATCCCCGAGGGCAAGACCACCTGCGGCCTGTGCAGCCGGCTGCGCCGCGGCATCCTGTACCGCGTGGCCGACGAGCTGGGCGCCACCAAGGTCGCGCTGGGCCACCACCGCGACGACATGCTGCAGACCTTCTTCCTCAACATGTTCTTCGGCGGCAAGCTCAAGAGCATGCCGCCCAAGCTGGTGAGCGACGACGGCAAGCACATCGTGATCCGCCCCCTGGCCTACGTGGCCGAAAAGGACACGGTGCGCTGGGCGCAGCACCGCGAGTTCCCGATCATTCCCTGCACGCTGTGCGGCAGCCAGGAGAACCTTCAGCGCAAGCAGGTCGGCGAGATGCTGCGCGAGTGGGACAAGAAGTACCCCGGCCGCGTCGAGAACATGTTCACCGCACTGCAAAACGTCGTGCCTTCGCACCTGCTGGACGGAACGCTGCACGACTTCCAGGGTCTGAAGGCGACGGGCGTGGCCGACGAGAACGGCGACAAGGCCTTCGACACGCCCGCTTTCGACCTGCTCTCCCAGGCACCCTCCGCCTTGCGCATCGTCCAGGGCTGACTCGGGCAACCCAGGGGAATTTAGGGCATTTGGCCCGGAGACCCTTATGTATCGTGCGTTTTCAGCTCTATTTTTGGTAGCAACCCTGAGCGGCTGCGCCACCTCCTGGGTGGTCGACAGCAACGTCAAGAGCTTTGCCACGCCGGGCACGACCGTGCCGCCCGGTGCCACCTACCGCTTCGAGCGCCTGCCTTCGCAGCAGGCCGACACGGCGCGCCAGGAAGGCCTGGAGGCCATGGCCGCGGCCGCGCTCGACAAGGTCGGCCTGCGCCGCGACGACACAAGGCCGCAGTACACGGCGCAGATCGGCGCGCGCGTCACGGCGGCGCTGTCGCCCTGGGCCGATCCGTGGCTGTACGGGCCCGGCCCATGGGGCTACGGCTACGGCGGCTACTACGGCCACCGCTGGTATGGCAGCGGCTGGTACGGCGGCCCGATGTTCACGCCGCCGGCCAACCCCTGGTACCAGCGCGAGGTGAGCCTCGTGCTGCGCGAGGCGGGCGGCAGCCACCGCGTGGTGTACGAGACCCGCGCGCGCAACGACGGTCCCTACAGCTCGAGCGCGGCGATCCTGCCGGTGATGTTCGAGGCCGCGCTGCAGGGCTTTCCGAACCCGCCGCCCGGCGAGCGCCGCGTGAACATCGAGCTCGCGCCGGCCGCCAAAAAATGACGCACTTCTAGAATTCGGACGGATGGAAGCCAATCTCACCCGCCTGATCGCCGTGCGCCACGGCGAGACCGCCTGGAACGTCGACACCCGCATCCAGGGCCACCTCGACATCGGCCTCAATGCCACCGGCCTCTGGCAGGCGCAGCGCGCCGGGCAGGCGCTGGCCGACGAGCCGATCGCGGCGGTCTACGCCAGCGACCTCTCGCGCGCCTGGCAGACCGCCCAGGCCATCGCCGAGCCCCACGGCCTCGCCGTGCAGCCCGACCTGGGCCTGCGCGAGCGCGCCTTCGGCCGCTTCGAGGGCATGAGCTTCGCCGAGATCGAGGCCACGCTGCCCGAGGACGCCCGCCGCTGGCGCGAGCGCGACCCCGAGTTCGAGCCCGAAGGCGGCGGCGAGAGCCTGCTGACCTTTCGCGACCGCGTGACCGGCACCGCCTCGGCCATCGCCGCGCGCCACCCGGGCCAGCTGGTGGTGCTGGTGGCCCACGGCGGCGTGATGGACGTGCTCTACCGCGCCGCCACGCGCCAGGAGCTGCAGGCGCCGCGCACCTGGCAGCTCGGCAACGCGGCCATCAACCGCATGCTGTGGACGCCCGAGGGCTTCAGCCTCGTCGGCTGGAGCGACATCGCCCACCTGGCGACGGACTCGCCGCTGGACGAGACCACGACCTAGCACGATGGGCCGCTTGCCTCTCTTCGCCCCGGGCAAGACGCTCCCATGAAAAGAACGAACCCCACGCCCTCGGCCTACGCCAGCTGGGATGCCTCCCAGTCGCTGTCCGCGCCGTGGATCGACGCCACGCACCTGGGAAGTTTCGTCACCCTGGAGGCCGGCGACACCATTGCGCGCGAAGGCGAACGGCACGACTACTTCTATCTCTTGCGATCGGGCTTCGTGCATTCCACGATCCACCGAAGCAACGGCTCGGAGTTCCTGCTCGAGATCTTCGGGCCGGGTGCGATCTTCGGCGAAGGCCCGGCGTTTGCCGACAGCCCCCGGCCGACGACGACCCGGGCGGTCGCGCCGGCCCTCCTCAGCCGCTATCGCCCGGCGGATGTCGCGCAGCAGTTTTCGGCGCTGCCCGAACTCGCGACCTCGTTGATCCAGCTGCTCGGCTTCAAGAACCACATGATCGTCGCCAAGCTGGCCGGGGTGGCCTCGGCGGCGCCGAAGGAGCGGGTCATCGACTTGCTTCTGCGGGTGGCACGCCCGCCATCGGCGCAGGCACCGAAACAACTCACCGTGGATCTGACGCACGAGCAGATCGGCGCCATGACGGCCTTGAGCCGCGTCACGGTCACGCGCACGTTGAATGCGCTGGCGAGAGAAGGGCTCATTGAAACGCGGGCCCGGCAGGTCAGCATTCCGAATGCGCCGGCCCTGCATCGTTTCCGCGACGCGACACCGTAAGGAAAAAGCCCACGTCCTGTATCGCTGGATACCGTCGACACCCTCACCCCCTCGCGATCATTCATCCCGTCACACACATGGGAAGAGCAGCGGCGGAGGGAATGGAGAGAGCCGTTGAGGAGAGAGGCCGGAGCGCCTTCAATGGGCGATGGTCCGGGTGTGGCGCAACGCGGGACTGCACAAGTCCTTCCTGGCCGGGTGGCTCACGCTCATCGCCATCCGGCATCTTTTGAATCGCCGTCAGGCGCGTGATTTGAATCGCCCTCAGGCGTGCGAGGCCGCGTGCCCCGCCGCAGCCTCGGCCTTCGCCTCGCCCGGCAGCTCCACCATCGGCCCGCTGCCGCTGTAGCGGTCGAGCGCCAGGTAGATCGCGGGCGTGATGTACAGCGTGATCACCTGCGAGAAGATCAGCCCGCCCACCACCGCCACGCCCAGCGGCTGGCGCAGCTCGGCGCCGGCGCCCAGGCCCAGCGCGAGCGGCAGCGCACCCATCAGCGCGGCCAGCGTGGTCATCAGGATCGGGCGGAAGCGCAGCCGGCAGGCCTCGCGGATCGCATCGACCGGCTTCATGCCTTCGGTGCGCTGCGCGTCGAGGGCGAAGTCGATCATCATGATCGCGTTCTTCTTCACGATGCCGATCAGCAGCAGGATGCCGATGGTCGCGATCAGCGTGAGGTCGAAGCCGAAGAGCTTCAGCGAGATGAGCGCCCCCACCGCCGCCGAGGGCAGGCCCGCCAGGATGGTGAGGGGGTGGATGTAGCTCTCGTACAGCACGCCCAGCAGCACATAGATGACCAGCACCGCGAGCACCAGCAGCACGGCCTGGCTCGACTGCGAGCTCTGGAACACCGCCGCGTCGCCGCCGTAGGTCGTGATGATCGACTGCGGCATCTTCAGCTCGTCCTTGAAGCGGTCGATCTTCGCGGTCGCGTTGCCCAGCGGCACGTCGGGGCCGAGGTTGAACGACACCGTCACCGCCTGCAGCTGGCCCTGGTGGTTGACCGAGGTCGGGCCCACAGTGCGCTTGACGGTCGAGAAGGCCGACAGCGGCACCAGCTTGCCGGTGGTGCTGCGCACCGACAGGCGCGCCACGTCTTCCTCGAACTGGCGGTCGCTGTCGGCCGCCGACAGGATCACCTGGTAGGTGTTGCTGGCGCCGTAGATGCTGCCGATCTGGCGGTCGCCGTAGGCGTTGTACAGCGCGGTGCGCAAGTCGCCCACGGCCACGCCGAGCACGCCGGCCTTGTCGCGGTCGATCTCCAGCGTGGCCTGCAGGCCACGGTTCTGCGAGTCGCTGGTCACGTCGCGGAAGTCGGGGTCGGCGCGCATGCGCTCCATGAGCCTGGTCGACCACGGCACCATCTCGCCGGCATTGACGCTCTGCAGCGTGTACTGGAAGCGCGCCTTGCTCTGGCGCCCGCCCAGGCGCAGGTTCTGCACCGGCTGCATGTACACGGCAATGCCCGGGATCTCGCGGAAGCGCTGGCGCAGCGACTCGAGCACCTTGGCCATCTTGGGGCGCTCGCTGCGCGGCTTGAGCACCGCGAACAGCCGGCCCGAGTTCTGCGTGGCGGTCGGGCCGCCCACGCCGACGAAGGAGCTCACGTAGTCCACGCTCGGGTCGGCCTTGAGCGCGGCGGCCACGCGGTCCTGCAGCGCCTTCATGGCGGTGAACGAAATGTCTTCGGCCGCCTCGGTGGTGATCTGGATCTGGCCGATGTCTTCCTCGGGGAAGAAGCCCTTGGGAATGCTGATGAAGAGCCAGGCCGTGACCACGAAGGTCAGCCCCGCCATGACCAGCATCAGCGCGCGGTGCCCGAGCGTCCAGTCGAGCGTGCGCATGTAGCCGCCGTGCACCGCGCGGTAGCCGCGTTCGAAGGCACGGCCGATCGCCGTGCCGGGCTCGGGGTGCTCTTCTTCGTGGTCGAGCGCGCCGGCCTTGCGCGGCACATGCTTGAGCAGCCGGCTCGCGAGCATGGGCACCAGCGTGAGCGACACCACGGCCGACACCAGCACCGCCAGCGCCACCACCACGGCGAACTCGTGGAACAGCAGGCCGATCACGCCGGGCATGAAGAAGATCGGGATGAACACGGCCACCAGCGAGATCGAGATCGACACGATGGTGAAGCCCACCTCGCGCGCGCCGCGCAGCGCGGCGGCCATCGGCTCCATGCCCTTCTCGACGTAGCGCATGATGTTCTCGAGCACCACGATGGCGTCGTCCACCACCAGGCCCACGGCCAGCGTGATGCCCAGCAGCGAGACGTTGTCCAGGCTGTAGCCGAAGGCATACAGCAGCGCCACCGCGCCGATCAGCGAGATCGGGATGGTGGCCGCCGGAATCAGCGTGGCCACCAGCCGGTGCAGGAACAGGAAGATCACCAGCACCACCAGCGCGATGGTGCCCAGCAGCGTGAGCTGCACGTCGTGCACCGCCTCGCGGATGGAGATCGAGCGGTCGTTGACCATGTGGATCTCGACCGACTGCGGCAGCTCGGCCTTGAAGCGCGGGATGAGCGCACGCACTGCGTCCACCACCTGCACGGTGTTGGCGTTGGGCTGGCGCTGCACGGCCAGCGAGATGGAGTCTTGCCCGTTGAAGCTGCTGGCGGTCTTGACCGACTCGAAGCTGTCCTCGAGCGTGGCCACTTCGTCCAGCCGCACCGGCGCGCCGTTGCGCTGCGCGATGATCAGCTTGGCGAAGTCGGCCGCCTTCATGAGCTGGCGGTTGGCCTGGATGGTGAGCGTCTGGCGCGGGCCGTCGAGCGTGCCGACCGGGGTGTTGGCGTTGGCCGAGTTCACGGCCTTGGCCAGCTCGTCGAGCGTGATGTTGCGCGCGTTGAGCAGGTCGGCGTTGGCCTTGATGCGCACCGCGAAGGCCTTGCGCCCGTACACACCCACCTGCGCCACGCCGTCGATGGTCGAGAGCGTGGGCGAAATCAGGTTCTCGGCGTAGTCGTTGAGCTCCGACGGGTTCATCGACGGCGAGATCAACGCGATGAACAGCACCGGCGCGTCGGCCGGGTTCACCTTGCGGTACGAAGGCAGCTGCGTCAGTTCTTGCGGCAGCTGGCGCTGGGCGCGCAGCAGCGCGGCCTGCACGTCGACGGCAGCGGCGTCGATGTCGCGGCTGCTGACGAATTCGAGCGTGAGCGAGGTCACGCCCTGGGTGTTCACCGAGCTGATGGTCTGCAGGCCGGGGATGGTCGAGAACTGCTTTTCGAGCGGCAGCGCGACCGAACTCGCCATGGTGTCGGGGCTGGCGCCCGGCAGCTGCGCGTTGACGTTGATGACCGGCGTGTTGTAGCTGGGCAGCGCCGCCACCGGGATGCTGAAGTACGCAAAGATGCCGATGACCACGACGGCCGCCGACAGCAGCACCGTCATCGCCGGACGGCGGATGCAGAGCTCGGAGATGTTCATGCCCGTTCTCGCGCAGGCTGGATGTCCGACGAAGCCGCGCTGCCGGGCGTGACGCCCGTGGTGCCGTTGGCAGGCGCCCCGCCCGGTCCGGCCGGCGCCTTCACGTCGATGCGCACCTTGCCACCCGGGCGCACGTTCTGGCTGCCTTCGATCACGACCTGCTCGCCGGGCGTCACGCCGCTCACGGCCACCTTGGTGCCGAAGGTGTGGAGCACCTTGACCTGGCGGCGCGCCGCGTTGCGCTCGGCATCGACCACGTACAGCGTAGCGCCGTCGGACAGCATCATGAGCGCCGCGGCCGGCACCACGGTGACGCCGTCGAGCATGCGCACCGTGATGCGCGTGTTGACGAACTGGCCGGGCCACAGGCTCTGGTCGGCGTTGGCGAACACAGCCTTGGCGCGCACGGTGCCGATCTGCGGATCGACCGTGTTGTCGACGAAGTCGAGCGTGCCGAACAGCGGCTCGCGCCGGCCCGCGACCAGCGCCTCGACCTTGGCGCGCGTGCGCGCCGCGGCCAGCAGGTCCTGCAGGTTGCCTTCGGGCACGGGGAAGCTCACGGCGATGGGGTCGAGCTGGGTGATGGTGACCAGCGACAGCGTGGGTTGCACCAGCGTGCCCGGGTAGATGTTGACGGCGCCGATGCGCCCCGCGATGGGCGCGCGCAACGTGGCGTAGCCCAGCGCCACCTGCGCCGACTGCACGGCCGCGCGGTCGGCCGCCACGGCGGCGCGCTGCGCCTGGAGCTGCGACAGCGTGGCGTCGGCCGCGCTCTTGGCGATGAAGTTCTGCGCCACCAGGTCCTGGCTGCGCTTGTACTGGCGCTCCAGGTCGGCCATGGTGGCCTCGTCCTTCTGCTGCTGGGCCCGGGCGCGGGCCAGGTTGGCCTGGTCGTTGCGGTCGTCCAGCGTGAAGAGCAGCTGCCCTGCTTTCACGAACTGGCCTTCCTTGACGTGCACCGCGCTCACGGTGTTGGTGACCTGCGGACGCAGGTCGACGCTGTTGAGTGACACCACGCTGCCGTTGACCTGCACCGTGACCGGCACGTCCTGCTTCTCGGCCGTGGCCAGCGTGACCAGCGCGGCGGGAGGCCCGGCGTTCGCGGACTTGGCATCTTTTGCGGCCGGCCGATCGCCCGACATGCGCCACCAGCCGCCTGCGACGGCTACGATCAACACGCCCGCGAGGGCGAAGGCGGCAGATTTCTTCATGGGTTCTTGTGCACTTTGGGCTGACAGCAGCTATTGGAGCAGTGGCCGACGCACGGTGTTCACGGGCGCCGTAAAGAAATGTAAAGCAGGCCGACGCAAAGCCCCCGCACCACCCGCTGCACCCGGTATGAGGGAAAACACCCCCTCGCTAAAATCGCCGGTCCACAGCCTCTGGATATACCCCATGAACCGCTGCAAGACACCCACGAAAACACTCACCTCCCTCGCCCTTTGCGCAGCCCTTGCCGGCGCCGCAGGTCTTTTCTCCCTCCACGCCAGCGCCCAGGACGAGGTGCCCCGTCCGCAGACCCAGAACGAGTCGCTCAATGGCGGGCGCAACTTCCCCATCGGCACGCTGCGCGGCAAGTTCATGGTGACCAGCGCCCCCGACGTCGAGCTCGACGGCCGGGCCGACCGCCTGGGCGCCGGCGCGCGCATCCGCAGCCCGCAGAACATGCTGGTGATGCCCGGCGCGATCATCGGCCAGAAGTACCTCGTGAACTACACGCGCGACGCCGCCGGGCTGCTGCGCGAGGTCTGGATCCTGACGCCCGACGAGGCCATGGCCAGCCGCGAATCGCTGAACAAGCCGTTCCTGAACATCTGGCCGTTCACCTCGAACGACACGCTGAACACGCAGTAACGCGGCTGGGCCGCAAGCAAGCAAAAATCCGCGGGCGCCACGCGCGCCTCGCAGCCCTTCCTCTTTGCGAAGGGCACAGAGAGCTCCCCATGAAAAAAGTATTCATCAAGACCTTCGGCTGCCAGATGAACGAGTACGACTCGGACAAGATGGCCGACGTGCTCCACGCCGCGCAGGGCTACGAGCCCACGCAGAACGTGGACGAGGCCGACCTCATCCTGTTCAACACCTGCTCGGTGCGCGAGAAGGCGCAAGAGAAGGTGTTCTCCGACCTCGGCCGCGTGAAGCACCTGAAGGCCAAGGGCGTGAAGATCGGCGTGGGCGGTTGCGTGGCGAGCCAGGAAGGCCAAGCCATCATCGCGCGCGCGCCCTACGTCGACATCGTGTTCGGCCCGCAGACGCTGCACCGACTGCCCGAGATGCTGAACGACCGCGAGCGGCTGGACCGCCCGCAGGTGGACATCAGCTTCCCCGAGATCGAGAAGTTCGACCACCTGCCGCCCGCGCGCGTGGAAGGCGCGACCGCCTTCGTGTCGATCATGGAAGGCTGCTCCAAATACTGCAGCTACTGCGTGGTGCCCTACACCCGCGGCGAGGAAGTGAACCGCCCCCTGGACGACGTGCTGGTCGAGATCGCCGGCCTGGCCGACCAGGGCGTGCGCGAGATCACGCTGCTGGGCCAGAACGTGAACGCCTACCGCGGCAAGATGGGCGACACGGCCGAAATCGCCGACTTCGCGCTGCTCATCGAGTACGTGGCCGAGATCCCCGGCATCGAGCGCATCCGCTACACCACCAGCCACCCGAACGAGTTCACGCCCCGGCTCATCGAGGCCTACGCCAAGGTGCCGCAGCTCGTCTCGCATTTGCACCTGCCGGTGCAGCACGGCAGCGACCGCATCCTCATGGCCATGAAGCGCGGCTACACGGCCATGGAATACAAGAGCACGGTGCGCAAGCTGCGCGCCATCCGCCCCGACCTGGCCCTGTCCAGCGACTTCATCGTCGGCTTCCCCGGCGAGACCGACGCCGACTTCGACAAGATGATGAAGCTCATCGACGACTGCCAGTTCGACAACAGCTTCAGCTTCATCTTCAGCCCGCGCCCTGGCACGCCGGCCGCCGCGCTGCAGGACGACACGCCGCACGAGGTGAAGCTGGCGCGCCTGCAGACGCTGCAGCGCGTGATCGACGGCAACGTGCGCCGCTTCGGCGATGCGCTGGTGGGCAGCACGCAGCGCGTGCTGGTCGAGGGCGCCTCGCGCAAGGACGCCAACGAACTCATGGGCCGCACCGCCTGCAACCGCGTCGTCAATTTCGAAGGCGACGCCCGCCTCGTGGGCCAGATGGCCGACCTGCGCATCACCCGCTCGCTGGCCTACACGCTGCGCGGCGAAGTGGTCACGCGCGAATCGGCCCTGGCTGCCGCCACGGCGCTCGCCCACTGATGGCGAAGCGACCGTCCGTCCGGGGCTCGTTCCAGCAGCTCCTGCTGTTTGCCTTCCTGCTGATCACCGCGCTGCTGGTGGGCGTGGCGCTGCGCTCGGTGCTGCAGTACGACGCGCTCGTCACGCAAAGCCGCGACGCCGCCGCGCGCGCGCTGCGCCTGTCGGGCGCCTCGCAGTCGCTGGCCGAGCGCAGCGCGGCCATGGAGCGCGCGGGACGCCAGTCGCTGGTGCTCAACGACGCCGTGCTGCGCCGCCGCTTCGACGAGGCAGCGCGCGAGGCCCACCAGGTGCTGGAGCGCCTGGAGCGCAACGGCCTGCCCGCCGCCGGCATCGACATGTGGCGCAGCCAGCTCGGCGTGATCGAAGGGCTGCTCGGCGGCAGCCCCGACAGCGCCCTGGCGCGCGAAAGCACGATGGCGATGCAGTTCCGCGAACTCGACGCGCTGAACACCAACATCGCCCAGCAGGCGCAGTTCCTGATCGAAACGCAGAACGACGCGCTGGCCAAGCGCATCGAGAACGCGCGCCGCCGGCTGATGCGCGAGGTGGTGGCCGCCAGCGTGCTGGCCGTGTCGCTGGCGCTGGCCTTCGGCATCTGGCTGGCGCGCCCCTTCAAGCGGCTCGAGAACGCCATCGTCGGCCTGGGCCAGAACCGGCTCGACGAACCGATCGACATCCGCGGCCCGGCCGACGTGCGGCGCGTGTCGCAGCAGCTCGAATGGCTGCGCCTGCGCCTGACCGAACTCGACGCCGACAAGGCGCGCTTCCTGCGCCACGTGTCGCACGAACTGAAGACGCCGCTGGCGGCGCTGCGCGAAGGCGTGTCGCTGCTCGAGGACGGCGTGACCGGCCCGCTGAACCCGGCGCAGCTCGAGGTGGCGCAGATTCTGCAGCAGAACACCGTGTCGCTGCAGAACCAGATCGAGGCGCTGCTGCGCTTCAACGCCGCCGCCTTCGAGGCGCGCGAGCTGCGCCGCGAACGCACCGAGCTGCTGCCGCTGATCGAGGAGCAGATCGAGGCCCAGCGCCTGCAGTGGCAGGCACACGGCCTGCGCGTGCGCGCCGAGGGCGAGCCGATCGCCCTCACGGTCGACCGCACCAAGCTCGGCACCGCCATCGCCAACCTGCTGTCGAACGCAATCCGCTTCTCGGCCGCCGGCGGCGTCATCACGCTGGCCGTGTCGGGCACGCCCGAGGCGGTGCACATCGACGTGTGCGACGCCGGCCCCGGCATCGCCGTGGGCGACCGCGACCGCATCTTCGAACCCTTCTTCCGCGGCGAGCGCCAGCCCGAGCACACGGTGAAAGGCACCGGCATCGGACTTTCCATCGTGCAGGAGTACATTGCAGCCCATGGGGGCCGCATCGCCCTGCTGCCGGACGGCCCCGGTGCACGCTTTCGCATCGAACTGCCGCGCACGACCTGACCCCGGACACCCCACCCACACCGCCCCGCGCTTTTTCGACCCATGTTCCTTTCGTTCGTCCGCAGATCCACCTTCGCCGGGGCCATGGCCGTGCCATGCGCCCTGCTGCTGGCAGCCTGCGCCTCCCAGCCCAAGCCGCCGGCCGAAGCCGACGCGCTGCCGCCGCCCGTGGCCGCGCCGCGCGTCGTGCCGGTCGAGGCTGAGCCCCGCGCGCCGGCCACGCAGCCGGCCTCGCTCTTCACGCAGCTCACGCAGGGCCCCGTCGCGACCATGCTGGCCTATGCCGACAAGGTGCGCCCGCTGGGCGGCGCCGACCTGAGCGCGGAAATTGCGCGCGTCGGCGAACAGGGCGAAACGCCCGCGGCGCAGATGCAGCTGGCGATCCTGCTCGCACAGACCCGCGTGCCGGCCGACCTGGCGCGCGCGCTGGGCCTGCTGCAGCGTGTGATCGCCAACCCCGCGCCCGAGGCGCAGCCGCTGCATCCGCTCGCACGGGCGCTGGCCGCACGCTATGTCGAGCAGCGCCGCGTCGAGGACGACCGCGACAAGCAGGTGCAGCAGCTGCGCGACAGCCAGCGCCGCATCGACCAGCTCAACGAGCGCATCGAGGCGCTGCGCGCCATCGAGCGCAGCTTCGCCCGGCCGAACACGCCGGCCCCCACGCCCTCCAACGGAAGCAGATCCAACCCATGAGTACAGCTGGTGCCCGCCTCCTCGTGGTCGACGACGACCCGGACATGCTGCGGCTGCTCTCGATGCGGCTGGTGTCGGCGGGCTACCAGGTCACGGCCGTCACCTCGGCCGAGACCGCGCTCACGCAGCTCGAGATCGAGCACCCGCAGCTGGTGCTCAGCGACGTGCGCCTGCCCGGGCGCGACGGCCTGCAGCTGTTCGACGAGATCCGCAAGCGCCACCCGACGCTGCCGGTGATCCTGCTGACCGCGCACGGCACCATTCCCGACGCGGTCGAAGCCACGGCGCGGGGCGTGTTCACCTACCTCACCAAGCCCTACGACGCGCGCGAGCTGCTCGAGAAGATCGCGCAGGCATTGGCGCTCGGCGCGCCGACCACCACGCCGAGCAAGACCGGCGACGACAGCTGGCGTTCGGAAATCGTGAGCCGCAGCAACCGCATGGCCGAGCTGCTGGCCGAGGCGCGCATGGTCGCCAAGTCGGACGCCTCCGTGCTGCTGCGCGGCGACTCCGGCGCCGGCAAGGAGCTGCTGGCGCGCGCCATCCACAAGGCCAGCGCGCGCGCCGACAAGCCCTTCGTGGCGGTCAACTGCGGCGCCATTCCCGAGGCGCTGCTCGAGTCGGAACTGTTCGGCCACATGAAGGGCGCCTTCACCGACGCCCACGCGAACCACAAGGGCCTGTTCCAGCAGGCCGACGGCGGCACGCTGCTGCTCGACGAAATCGGGGACATGCCACCCGCGCTGCAGGTCAAGCTGCTGCGCGTGCTGCAGGAGCGCGCGGTGCGCCCGCTGGGCGCGAGCCAGTCGATCGAGGTCGACGTGCGCATCGTCTCGGCCACCCACCGCGACCTGGACGCCGCGATGGAAGCCGGCCAGTTCCGCGAAGACCTCTATTACCGCCTGAACGTGGTGACGCTCACGCTGCCGCCGCTGTCGGCGCGGCGCGAAGACATTCCGCTGCTGGCCAACCACTTCCTGCAGAAGCTGTCGACCAAGTACGGCAAGCGGCTGTCGGGCTTCGCGCCCGAGGCGCTGAAGGCGCTCACCACCGCCGCGTGGCCGGGCAACGTGCGCCAGCTCTACAACGTGGTGGAGCAGGTCTGCGCGCTGTCGGGCTCGCCGCTGATCCCGCTGGCGCTGGTGCAGCGCGCGCTGCGCGTGCCGAGCGTGGAGGTGCTCACCTATGCCGAGGCCAAGCAGCGTTTCGAGCGCGACTACCTCGTCGGCCTGCTCAAGCTGACCGACGGCAACGTGGCCGACGCCGCCCGCCTGGCCGACCGCAACCGCACCGAGTTCTACCGCCTGCTGCAGAAGCACGAGCTCACGCCGGGCAACTTCAAGGCCGACGTTGTCGCTCCCGGTGGCGACCCTGTCGCCGAGTAGCGACAGGCCTAAGTCGTTGATTTGAAAGGCTGTTTCCCGAGGGCCTCCCCGGCTTGTCGGGATTCGGCGACAAAAATGGGGGTTTCGGGGGCCCGACAGGCCCCTCCCCCACGGAAAACGGTTTCGAATCGCGCCAAGTCGTTGATTTGAAAGCGTTTTTCCAGGCTGGCACAGGGTTTGCCCCTGTACTGGCATGACAGCACTTACCAGCCCATCTTTCGCACTGCGTCCGCAGCGCGACGGCCTGCGTCAAAAGCAGTTTTCCTCCTCGCGGCCCCGTGCCGCGGGCCATTCGCTGACCGCGCTCTCCGGCGTCGGCGGCGCCGCCACGGACTGCGTCTTCAAGCGCCTTCCGGCCATTGGCGACACCCCCCTCGACAAGCAACGTTGGTGAATGAACCGATGAAGCCGAACGACTTCTCCCACCTCAACGTCCTCGCCGAATCCGATTTCGCACGCCGCAGCGCGCTGCGCGAGGAACGCCACCCCAACGCCGTCACCGCACCGCCGCTGAACCGCGGTTCCATGGCACCGCGCCCCTGGCGTGGTTTCTGGAACAGCCTCGGCACCGCGCTGCTCGTGCGCCTGGGCGCCGGCCGCAATGCCGACAGCGCCCCCGCCGCCAAGCAAGCCACCCCGGCCCCGCAGGCCTGGGAACGCGCCGCCGGCCAGCGCCGCCTCGCCTTCATGCTGCTCACGCTGCTGAGCACCGTGATCGCGTCGTCGCTGTTCGCCAGCGTGCAACCCGACTACGACAACGTCTGGCTCGAATACGGCCAGATCGGCCTGTACGGCCTGCTCTCGGGCTGGGTCGTGACCGGTTTCGTGACCGCCCTCATGGGCTTCTACGTCTCGGTGCGCGGTGACAAGCACGCGCTGTCGGCCAAGCAGGTCGCCAACCACCCGATGAACCCCGAGGCACGCACCGCGATCATCATGCCGATCTGCAACGAGGACGTGGCCACCGTGTTCGCCGGCCTGCGCGCCACCTGCGAATCGGTCGCCTCCACGGGCCACGCCAAGCAGTTCGACGTGTTCGTGCTGTCCGACAGCTACAACCCCGAGACCGCCGCCGCCGAGCGCGCCGCCTGGGAAGACCTGCGCGCCGCGCTGGCCGAAAGCCCCAACCAGCCGCAGGTCGAGGTGTACTACCGCCTACGCACCCGCCGCACGCACCGCAAGGCCGGCAACGTGGCCGACTTCTGCCGCCGCTGGGGCAAGGACTACCGCTACATGGTCGTGCTCGACGCCGACTCCGTGATGAGCGGCGACTGCCTGGCCTCGATGGTCAAGCTGATGGAAGCCAACCCCACCGCCGGCATCATCCAGACCGCGACGCAGGCCATCGGCCACGTCACGCTGCACGCCCGCGCCCAGCAGTTCGCTTCGCGCGTGACGGGTCGCCTGTTCACGCTGGGCATGCAGTTCTGGCAGCTCGGCGAGTCGCACTACTGGGGCCACAACGCGATCATCCGCGTCGAAGCCTTCATGAAGCATTGCGCGCTGGCCCCGATCAAGGGCACCGGCGGCATGTCGGGCGGCATCATGTCGCACGACTTCGTCGAAGCCGCGCTGATGCGCCGCGCCGGCTACCACGTGTGGCTGGTGTCCGACCTGGTCGGCAGCTACGAACAGCAACCGCCGGACCTGCTGGCCGAGCTGCAACGCGACCGCCGCTGGTGCCAGGGCAACCTGCAGAACGCTCGCCTGATGGCCGAGCCCGGCATCCACCCGGTGCACCGCGCGATGTTCGTGACCGGCACCATGGCGTATGTCTCGGCCCCGCTGTGGCTGGCCTTCCTGACGCTGGGCACCGCCCTGTGGCTGAGCGGCTCGAGCCTGGTGTCGAGCTGGAACGTGCTGCCCGCCGAACTGGCCGGCCTGTGGGTCTGGACCCTGTGCCTGCTGTTCCTGCCGCGCGTGCTGGGCATCGCCGCCGTGCTGATGCGCGGCGAGCAACGCCAGTACGGCGGCGTGTGGGGCCTGGTGAAGAGCTCGGTGCTCGAAGCCGGCCTGGCCATCGTGCAGGCCCCGGTGCGCATGCTGGCCCACTCGCTGTTCGTGCTGGTCGCCCTCACCGGCATCAAGCTCGACTGGAAGTCGCCCCCGCGTGAAGCCGCCGCCGTGCCGTGGAAGGTCGCTGCCTCGCAGCTGGCCCCCATGACGCTGGTGATCGCCATGCTGGCCGTCGGCGTCGCGATGATCGACCCGAGCGCGCTGATCTGGCTCATGCCCGTCGGCCTGCCGCTGCTGCTGGCGATCCCGCTGACCGTGCTGACCAGCCAGATCGCGCTGGGCACCACGCTGCGCGACCGCGGCTTCCTGCTGATTCCCGAGGAATCGCGCTCGCCCGCCGTGCTGCGCCGCGCCTGGATGCATGCGCTGCGCCTGGCGCGCCCGGCGGCGCTGGCCACGGCCTGATGCGATCGCCGCCCTGCGACTGATCGCTCCAAAGAAAAAGCCCGCTTCGGCGGGCTTTTTGCTGGGCGGTGCGCCATGCGCATCGATGCGTCAGAAGGGCAGCCAGCGGCGCCAGAACGGCGGACGGGGTGCGTGCGCGCCGCGCGCCACCAGCGCCGTGACGAGCGCCTCGCGGCCGTGCTTGCGGGCGGCCTGCAGCGGCGTGAGCCCGTCGAATTCAGACAGCAGGTTCGGATCGGCGCCGTGGTCCAGCAGGTAGCTGGCGATCTCGCCATGCCCCTGGACCAGGCTGGCCACCAGCGGCGTGCACAGGATCTCGGGGTGCTGGTAGTTCGGATTCACGCCCGCACCGATGTGATAGCGCACCAAGTCGAGGTCGCCGGTCAGCGCGCCCTGGTAGAGCTCTTTCCAGTCGCCTGCGGACATCGCGGGGCTGCGCGCCTATATGCCTATATATATGTATGTGCGAGCGGCCGGGCTCAGAACGGCAGCTTGCCGCCGCCTCCGCCCATGCCGGGCATCCCGCCCATGCCCTTCATGCCGCCCATCTTCTTCATCATCTTCATGAGGCCGCCGCCCTTCATCTTCTTCATCATGCCCTGCATCTGCTCGAACTCGTTGAGCAGGCGGTTCACTTCCTGAACCTGCACGCCGGCGCCGGCCGCGATGCGGCGCTTGCGCGTGGCCTTGAGCAGCTCGGGCTTGCGGCGTTCCAGCGGCGTCATGCTCTGGATGATGCCTTCCTTGCGGCGGATGTCGCGCTCGGCGCGCGTCATGTCGGCCTCGGTGGCCTTGGCAGCCATCTGCTGCGGCAGCTTGTCCATCAGGCTGGAAAGGCCGCCCATCTGCTTCATCTGCTGCAGCTGGCCGAGGAAGTCGTTCAGGTCGAAGCCCGCGCCGCTCTTGACCTTGGCGGCCAGCTTCTGCGCCGCCGCCACGTCGACGCCGGCCGTGACCTGCTCGACCAGCGCGACGATGTCGCCCATGCCCAGGATGCGGCCCGCATGACGCTCGGCGTCGAACACCTCGAGGCCGTCGATCTTCTCGCTCACACCGGCGAACTTGATCGGCACGCCCGTGACCTGGCGCACCGACAGCGCCGCACCGCCGCGCGAATCACCGTCGGTCTTGGTCAGGATGATGCCGGTGAGGGGCAGCGCTTCCTTGAAGGCCTTGGCGGTGTTGATCGCGTCCTGGCCCTGCATGGCATCGACCACGAACAGGGTTTCGACCGGATCGAGCTCGGCGTGCAGCTGCTTGATTTCGGTCATCAGCACTTCGTCGATCGCCAGGCGGCCGGCCGTGTCGACCAGCAGCACGTCGAAGTAGTGGCGCCTGGCGTGGTCGAGCGCGGCGCGCGCGATGTCCAGCGGCTTCTGGTCGGGCGTGCTCGGGAACCACTCGGCGCCGGCCTGCCTGGTCACGGTCTTGAGCTGCTCGATGGCGGCCGGGCGGTACACGTCGCCCGACACGGTGAGCACCTTCTTCTTGCGCTTCTCGATCAGGTGCTTGGCCAGCTTGGCGGTGGTGGTGGTCTTGCCGGCGCCCTGCAGGCCGGCCATGAGGATCACCGCCGGCGGCTGGGCCGCGAGGTTGATGTCGGAGACGCCCTCGCCCATGGTGGCGGCGAGCTCGCGGTTGACGATGCCGACCAGCGCCTGGCCCGGCTTGAGCGAGCCCAGCACTTCCTGGCCCAGCGCCTTCTCCTTCACGCGGGCGACGAAGTCACGCACCACGGGCAGCGCCACGTCGGCCTCCAGCAGCGCCATGCGCACCTCGCGCAGCATGTCCTGCACGTTGCTTTCGGTGATGCGCGCCTGGCCGCTCATCGTCTTGACGAGGCGGGAGAACTTTTCGGTGAGGGCGGTGGCCATGAAGGAAATACCTTGTTGTCCGCGGCAGCGGACCGATGGAAAGTCGTGAAAACCTGGAAGCGGTATGTGGGCCCGCTCTCTCGCGGGGGGTGCCCCCGGCGGGGGTGGGCGAAGCGACGCGACGTGCGCGAAGCCGGGGGGCGAGCCTATACACTCCACCGATGATTTTAGCGATCCCCTCCCCACTCGGCGTGGCGCTGGGCATCGCCACCGCGGCAGCCTACGGTTTTGCCGCTGCCGCCGGTGCGCGGCTCAGCCGCCAGACCACCCAATGGGCGCTCGGCATCGCATGGCTGCTGCACGCTGCGGTGCTCGGCCACGGGCTGATCGGCGGCGACCCTCGCTTCGGTTTTGCGCCGGCGCTGTCGGTCACGGCGTGGCTGGTGCTCACGGTCTACGCGGTCGAAAGCCGCCTGTATCCGCAACTGAAGGCACGCCGCGCGCTGGCCTGGCTGGGCGCGGCGGCGGTGCTGCTGGCGCTGCTGTTCCCGGGCACGCCGCTGCATGTCAGCGCCTCGCCCTGGCTGCCGCTGCACCTCGCACTGGGCATCGCCTCGTATGGCCTGTTCGGCGCCGCCGTGGTGCACGCCTGGCTGATCACGCGGGCCGAAAAGCAGATCCGCCTCGCCAGCGCCGATGCGCAGGCCGGCGTGCCGCTGCTCACGCTGGAACGGCTCACCTTCCGCTTCGTCACGGCGGGCTTCGTGCTGCTGTCGGCCACGCTGCTGGCCGGCCTGCTGTTCAGCGAACAGCTCTACGGCGCCGCCGGCCGCGCCTGGAAGTGGGACCACAAGACCATCTTCTCGGTGCTCGCCTGGCTCAGCTTCGCGGTCCTGCTGACCGGGCGCGCGCGCTTCGGCTGGCGCGGGCGCACGGCGCGGCGCGTGCTCTACGCGGGCGCGGCGCTGCTGCTGCTGGCCTACGTGGGTTCGCGCTTCGTGCTCGAAGTCGTGCTGACGCGCCTGCCGGCATGAAGTACCTGCTCGTCCTCGCGGTGGTGTGGGTCGCGATCTGGCTCTGGCGCAAGAACCGGCGCGAAGAGATGCGCGACGCGCAACAGGAACGCGCCAAGAAGGCACAGCAACGCACGCCGGCCGTCGGCCCGCCGCAGGCGATGGTGCGCTGTGCCCACTGTGGGCTGCACCTGCCCGCGGCCGACGCACTCCCCGGGCCGGACGGCGCGGTGTTCTGCAGCGCCGCGCACCGCCAGGCCGGCACCTCCGCATGAGTTCATTGCGCCGGTCGCGCGGCGAGCCGGCCACCGACTGGGACGTGCTCGACCTGGGCGCCGGCGACAGCACGGCGCTGCTGCGGCTGTGGCGCGGCTTCATGGCGGCGCGCTGCTTCGTGGCGCTGGTGCTGGTGCTGCTGCAGGGCGTGGCCTTCGCCATCGGACAGGCGGTGCAGCCGCTGCCGATCGTGCTGTCGGGCGGCTACCTCGTGCTGGCCTGGCTGGAGATGCGCTACGCGCACTTCGAGCCGCCGATCCGCGGCTTCTCCACGCTCTGGCTGCTGACCATCGGGGTCGACCTGGGCATCTTCAGCGCCTTGCAGGTGCTGCAGGGCGGCAGCGTCAACTACACGCCGCTGTTCGCGCTGCCCGTGCTGATGAGCGCGGTGCTCGGCACGCTGCTCGTGGGCCTGGGCACCACGGCCACCGTGACGCTGCTGCTGCTGGCCGACGCCGGCTGGCACTGGCTGCAGCAACCCGGCGACGCCTCGGCGCGCTTCGTGCAGGCCGCCCTCACCGGCACCGGCCTGTTCGTGGTGGCGCTGCTCGCGCACGAACTCGCGCGCCGGCTGGCGCGCGAAGAAGCGGTGGCGCAGCGCAGCCGCAGCCATGCGCAGATGCAGGCGCAGGTCAACGACCTGGTGATCGAAACCCTCAGCGAAGGCGTGCTGGTGATCGACACCGACGGCCTGGTGCACGCAGCCAACCCGGCGGCCGACGCGATCCTCGGCCAGGGCCTGGCGCAGCTGCCACTGCCGTTCCCGCTGCACACCCAGCCGGCCTGGCATGCGCTGGCCGCGCTGGCGCGCCAGACCTTCGCGCGGCGCGCGCCGCAGACCGAAGAGATCCCGGTGGCGCAGGCACGCGGCGCGGCGCGCGAGGTGCGCGTGCGCACCCGGCTCACGCCCACCGACGACCGCCGTGCCGACAGCCTGTGCGTGATGTTCCTGCAGGACCTGCGCGAGCTCGAAGCCCGCATCCGCACCGAAAAGCTCGCCGCGATGGGCCGCATGTCGGCCGCGGTGGCGCATGAAATCCGCAACCCGTTGGCCGCCATCGCACAGGCCAGCGCGCTGCTCAGCGAAGACCTGACCGACCCCGCGCACCGCAAGCTGACCGACATGGTGCAGCACAACGCGCAGCGCCTGGCGCGCATCGTGGACGACGTGCTCGATGTCTCGCGCGCGCGCCAGCAGCGCGTGCTGTCGCTGGGCGAACAGCTGGTGCTCGACCCGGCGGCGCAGATCCTGGCCGAGGAATGGATACGCCAGACCCAGCGCAAGGGCGTGCGCGTGGCGCTCGAGGCGCCGGGCAGCGAGGTGCGCTTCGAGGCCGAGCACCTGCGCCGCCTGCTGGTGAACCTGCTGGACAACGCGGCGCGCTACGCCAGCCAGCGCGAGGGCGCGATCCAGGTCATCACCACCTTGCAGCGTGCCGGCGTGCAGCGCCCCGCGCTGCTGGTGTGGAGCGACGGCGCGCCGCTGGAGCCGGCGGTGCAGCGCCACCTGTTCGAACCCTTCTTCTCGTCCGAGAGCCGCTCCAGCGGCCTGGGCCTGTTCCTGTGCCGCGAACTGTGCCGGCGCCACGGCGCCACCATCGGCTATGAACGGCGCGCGCTGGTGCCGGGCGGGCCCGAGGGCAATGAATTCTTCGTCAGCTTCGCACCGAGCGAAAACCGGCTGACACAATAGCGGCCGTGAGCTCCCTCCCGCCTTCCGCCGCCGCCCCGCGCCCCGCGCAGATCCTCGTCATCGACGACGAACCCGACCTGCGCACGCTCTACGAACTCACGCTGCTGCGCGAAGGCTACCGGGTGGAAGCCGCGGGCAGCGTGTCCGAAGCCTGGCAGCACCTGGAAGCCGGCCGCTTCGACGCCGTGATCACCGACATGCGGCTGCCCGACGGCGAAGGCATGGAGATCATCCACCGCATCCAGAAAGACCAGCGCAGCGAACGCTGCGTGGTCATGACGGCCTACGGCTCCGCCGAGAACGCGGTCGAGGCGCTGAAGGCCGGCGCCTTCGACTACCTCACGAAGCCGGTCGACCTGAAGCAGTTCCGCGCCGTGGTGGCGTCGGCCGTGCAGGCCAACCGCGCCGCGGTGGTCGTGCCGCAGAAGGCGCCGCCGCAGGCCGCCGGCCAGGGCGGCGAACGCCCCGACGCGCTGGCCGTGACGCGCAGCGGCGCCACCGCGCTCGACCGGCTGGTCGGCGACTCCGACCCGATGCGCCTCGTGAAGTCGCGCATCGCCAAGGTGGCGCGCGGCATGGCGCCGGTGCTGGTGCGCGGCGAGTCGGGCACCGGCAAGGAGCTGGTCGCACGCGCCGTGCACGGCTGCAGCCAGCGCAGCGAAGGTCCCTTCGTCGCGGTGAACTGCGGCGCGATTCCCGAGAACCTGCTCGAGGCCGAGTTCTTCGGCGCCAAGAAGGGCTCGTACACCGGCTCCTCGCAGGACCGCGATGGCTACTTCCAGGCGGCGCGCGACGGCACGCTGTTCCTCGACGAAATCGGCGACCTGCCGCTGGCCATGCAGTCGAAGCTGCTGCGCGCCATCCAGGAACGCAGCGTGCGCGCCATCGGCTCGACGCAGGAAGACGCGGTCGACGTGCGCATCGTGAGCGCCACCCATAAAGACCTGCACGCCGAGGTGCTGGCCGGCCGCTTCCGGCAGGACCTGTTCTACCGGCTCAACGTGATCGAGATCGCCGTGCCCGCGCTGCGCGAGCGCCGTGAAGACCTGCCTGCGCTGTGCACCGCGCTGCTCGCGCGCATCGCGCAGGACGGCGGCCTGCCCGTGCCGCGCCTGTCCGACGCGCTGCTGCAGCGCCTGGCCCAGCACCCGCTCGACGGCAACGTGCGCGAGCTCGAGAACCTGCTGCACCGCGCCGTGGCGCTGAACGACGGCGACGAGCTGCACATCGACCTGATGGGCGCGATGACGCCGATGCCGGCCGCGCCGCGCGGCGAATCCGCCGAAGCGCCAACCGCCGTCGCGGTGGCTGCGCCCGCCGCGCCGGTGGTCGAGCCCAAGCCCGCGCCGCCGCCGCTGCCCTCCGACCTGCAAGCCTGGCTCGACCAGCAGGAGCGCGAGATCCTCGTGCGCGCGCTGCACGAAAGCGGCTTCAACCGCACGGCCGCCGCCGCGCGGCTGGGCATGAGCCTGCGCCAGATCCGCTACCGCATCGCGCGCCTGGGCATCTCCACGCCCAACGGCGACGACGGCGCCACCGCGCATGCCGACGACTGACGACCTCACCACCCCACCGGCCGGTGACGACGGACTCTGGCGCGCCGGCTGGTACCGCTTCGCCAAGGCCCTGCCCTCGCCCAACTTCGGCCCGCGCCCCGTCGGCGCGCAGACCGACCTGATCGTGCTGCACTCGATCAGCCTGCCGCCGGGCGAGTACGGCAGCGACGCGGTGCAGCAGCTCTTCACCAACCGGCTCGACTGGGACGCGCACCCGTACTTCCAGTCGATCCGCGGGCTCGAGGTGTCCTCGCACTTCTATGTGCGCCGCAACGGCGAGCTCTGGCAGTTCGTGAGCTGCGAGGACCGCGCCTGGCATGCCGGCGTGTCGTCGTGGCGCGGACGCACCAACTGCAACGACGACTCCGTCGGCATCGAACTCGAAGGCCTCGAGGGCGAACGCTTCGAGGAGGCGCAGTACGAGACGCTGGCCAGCCTCTGCGCCGCGCTCGCGCAGCACTACGCCATCGCCCACATCGCCGGCCACGAGCACATCGCGCCCGGCCGCAAGCAGGACCCCGGCGCCGGTTTCGACTGGCGTCTGCTGCGCGAACAGCTCGGCTGGAATCCACAGATGTTTCCCGAGCAGGTGGTCGCGCGCTAATTTTTTCAATCGCTCCGTGGCCCGCGATGCGCCGCTCTCGCAGCGCAGCAATCTCGCAAGCGCAGGCACGCGACGTAGCAACCATGCGGCCTGCAGGCCCAAATCGCCTTGCAAGCCGCGCCCCATGCGGGTTGCGCCACCATGGGCCAGTATTCACGCGGCATCGCTGGCGATGCGCTGAGTGCGGCGCAATTCCTGTCAGGGTTGCATCCATAGGAAAACACTACCTGTAGTGGCTTGTAGGGCACAGACACCCTAGATATAGTGTCTTCCCGTTCGGCAACAACGCCGACGCAAGGCCTGCGAGGCCTTGCCAACCAACAAGAATTGCACAACCGAGAGGAAGCGAATGCAAACTGCACTGAACACCCCGTCGACCCCCCGCGCCGTCCCCGCGACGCCGCAGCAGCAACAAGACACTGCGGGCTCGCCCACCGGTCAGAACCTCGCGCACTACCAGATCATCCGCCGCAACGGCGCCGTCGTTCCCTTCGAGCCGAACAAGATCGCCATCGCCATGATGAAGGCCTTCCTGGCGGTGCACGGCACCCAGGGCGCGGCTTCCGCCAGCGTGCGCGAGACCGTCGACACGCTGACGCAAGGCGTGATCCGCGCCATGGTCCGCTCGCGTCCGGGCGGCGGCACCTTCCACATCGAAGACGTGCAGGACCAGGTCGAGCTCGGCCTGATGCGCGGCGGCCACCATGAAATCGCGCGCGCCTACGTGCTGTACCGCGAACGCCGCACGCAGGAGCGTTCGAAGCAAGGCGAGCAGGACGTGCCCGCCGCACCGGCACTGCACGTGCTCGACAACGGCGAGCGCGTGGCGCTGGACCTGAACGAGCTCAAGGGCCTGATCGAATCGGCCTGCCAGGGCCTGGGCGACAGCATCACCGCCGCCCCCATCGTCGCCGAGACGATGCGCAACCTGTACGACGGCGTGCCGCTGGACGAGGTCTACAAGGCCTCCATCCTGGCCGCCCGCACGCTGATCGAGAAGGACCCCGACTACACCTTCGCCACCGCGCGCCTGCTGCTGCACACGATCTTCAAGGAAATCATCGGCCGCGAAGTGATGCCTGTCGAGCGCGCCACCGCCTACGCCGACTACTTCCCGCAGTTCATCAAGAAGGGCGTCGAGAACGAGCTGCTCGACGAGAAGCTGCTGCAGTACGACCTGCCCCGCCTGGGCGCCGCCCTGAAGGCCGAGCGCGACAACCAGTTCGACTACCTGGGCCTGCAGACCCTGTACGACCGCTACTTCCTGCACGTGCGCAAGACCCGCATCGAGCTGCCGCAGGCGTTCTTCATGCGCGTGGCCATGGGCCTGTCGCTGAACGAAATCGACCGCGAAGCCCGCGCCATCGAGTTCTACGAAGTGCTGTCGTCGTTCGACTTCATGTCGAGCACGCCCACCCTGTTCAACGCCGGCACGCTGCGCTCGCAGCTCTCGAGCTGCTACCTGACCACCGTGCCCGACGACCTGGACGGCATCTACGAGTCGATCAAGGAAAACGCGCTGCTGTCGAAGTTCGCCGGCGGCCTGGGCAACGACTGGACCCGCGTGCGCGCACTGGGCAGCCACATCAAGGGCACCAATGGCGAATCGCAGGGCGTGGTGCCGTTCCTGAAGGTGGTGAACGACACGGCCGTGGCCGTGAACCAGGGCGGCAAGCGCAAGGGCGCCGTCTGCACGTACCTGGAAACCTGGCACCTCGACATCGAGGAGTTCCTGGAGCTGCGCAAGAACACCGGCGACGACCGTCGCCGCACGCACGACATGAACACCGCCAACTGGATCCCCGACCTGTTCATGCGCCGCGTGATGGAAAAGGGCACCTGGACGCTGTTCTCGCCCTCCAACGTGCCTGACCTGCACGACCTGTTCGGCGCCGACTTCGAGAAGGCCTACGTCGCCTACGAAGAAAAGGCCGCCCGCGGCGAGATCAAGCCTGCGCGCACCCTCCAGGCCTCGGACCTGTGGCGCAAGATGCTCACGATGCTGTTCGAGACCGGCCACCCCTGGATCACGTTCAAGGACGCCTGCAACGTGCGCTCGCCGCAGCAGCACGCCGGCGTGGTGCACTCGTCGAACCTGTGCACCGAGATCACGCTGAACACCAGCGACACCGAAACCGCCGTGTGCAACCTGGGTTCCGTGAACCTGCTGCAGCACCTGAAGGACGGCAAGGTCGACCAGGAAAAGCTCAAGCGCACCATCTCGACCGCGATGCGCATGCTCGACAACGTGATCGACATCAACTACTACGCCGTGAAGAAGGCGCGCGACTCGAACCTGCGTCACCGTCCGGTCGGCCTGGGCCTGATGGGCTTCCAGGACGCGCTGTACGAACTGCGCATTCCCTACGCCTCGCAGGAAGCCGTGCAGTTCGCCGACGAGTCGATGGAAGCCATCTGCTACCACGCCTACTGGGCCTCGACCGAGCTGGCCAAGGAACGCGGCAAGTACTCCAGCTACAAGGGCTCGCTGTGGGACAAGGGCATCCTGCCGATCGACTCGCTCGACCTGCTCGAGAAGGCCCGCGGCGGCTACGTCGAAGTGGACCGCTCGGCCACCCTCGACTGGGATTCGCTGCGCGCCAAGATCAAGGCCGACGGCATGCGCAATTCGAACTGCGTGGCCATCGCCCCCACGGCGACCATCTCGAACATCATCGGCGTGGACGCCTCGATCGAACCCTGCTTCGGCAACCTGTCGGTCAAGTCGAACCTGTCGGGCGAGTTCACCGTGATCAACCACTACCTGGTGCGCGACCTGAAGCGCCTGGGCCTGTGGGACGACGTGATGGTCATGGACCTGAAGCACTTCGACGGCTCGCTGCGTCCTATCGACCGCGTGCCGCAGGACGTGAAGGCGCTGTACGCCACCGCGTTCGAAGTCGAGACGACGTGGCTGGTGGAAGCCGCCGCGCGTCGCCAGAAGTGGATCGACCAGGCGCAGTCGCTGAACATCTACATGGCCGGCGCCTCGGGCAAGAAGCTCGACGACACCTACAAGCTCGCCTGGCTGCGCGGCCTGAAGACCACCTACTACCTGCGCACGCAGAGCGCCACGCACGCTGAAAAGTCGACGGTGCAATCGGGCCGTCTCAACGCGGTGTCGTCGGGCAACGACGCACCCTCGGGCATGAGCGCACTCGAAGCCGCCGCTGCTGCAGCGAAGGCACAGATGAGCGCGATGCCCGCCACCGACATCGCGTTCTGCGGTGTCGACGATCCGACCTGCGAAGCCTGCCAGTGATGTGCAAGTGAAGCGTCAACACACCAGACGCTTCGATCGATCAGCGAGGTGCTCGCACAAGTGAAAAGCGCGCGACGTTCAATCAATCAAGGCATTGACTGACGTCGCGCGATGCATGCGAGCAACATAACAACCCCATAAATGGCGCACGATGTGAACGAGCACTTTGCAACTCACATCGTTGCTCCGATAATTGCGCATTGGATTTTTCTATGTTGACCTGGGACGAAGAAGTCAAGCCCTCCTTACCAAAGGATATGCAACAAGGATTGCAGCAGCACCACGCATCGACCGGCGGTCTTTCCGCTGGCCGCGCGGTCGCCGCTCCGACTTCGTCGCTTGCACAACCCGCCACTGCCACCGCCCCGGTGGCCGCCGCTGCAGGCCAGCGCGTCAAGGCTTCCGACAAGCGGATCATCAACGGCCAGACCGACGTCAACCAGCTGGTGCCGTTCAAGTACAAGTGGGCTTGGGAAAAGTACCTCGCCACCTGCGCCAACCACTGGATGCCGCAAGAGGTGAACATGACGCGCGACATCGCGTTGTGGAAAGACCCGAACGGCCTGACCGAAGACGAGCGCCGCATCGTCAAGCGCAACCTCGGCTTCTTCGTGACCGCCGACTCGCTGGCCGCCAACAACATCGTGCTGGGCACCTACCGCCACATCACGGCCCCCGAGTGCCGCCAGTTCCTGCTGCGCCAGGCCTTCGAAGAAGCGATCCACACGCACGCGTACCAGTACATCGTCGAGTCGCTCGGCCTGGACGAGAGCGAGATCTTCAACGCCTACAACGAAGTGCCGTCGATCCGCGAGAAGGACCAGTTCCTGATCCCGTTCATCGACGCCATCAGCGATCCGAACTTCAAGACCGGCACGCACGAGACCGACCAGACGCTGCTCAAGTCGCTCATCGTGTTCGCCTGCCTGATGGAAGGTCTCTTCTTCTACGTCGGCTTCACGCAGATCCTCGCGCTGGGCCGCCAGAACAAGATGACCGGCGCCGCCGAGCAGTACCAGTACATCCTGCGCGACGAGTCGATGCACTGCAATTTCGGCATCGACCTGATCAACCAGCTCAAGCTCGAGAATCCTGGCCTGTGGACCGCAGAGTTCAAGGCCGAGATCAAGGACCTCTTCATGAAGGCCGTCGAGCTCGAATACAAATACGCCGAAGACACCATGCCGCGTGGCGTGCTCGGCATGAACGCCTCCATGTTCAAGGGCTACCTGCGCTACATCGCCAACCGGCGCGCGCAGCAGATCGGCCTCGAAACGCTCTTCCCGAACGAGGAAAACCCGTTCCCCTGGATGAGCGAAATGATTGACCTGAAGAAAGAGCGCAACTTTTTCGAAACCCGCGTGATCGAGTACCAGTCGGGTGGTGCGCTCTCCTGGGATTGAATTTTTCGATACACAACAATTCATGAATTCAAGAATTGCCCTTGCCACCGACTGCGCCAAAGAGCGCGGCATGGACGAGGGCTCAGGTGTTCATGGTGCTGGGGCTCAGATTCCAACGCCATGAATCGCTTCACGCTCCCAACGCGCGTGGAGTGCTTCAATAGGTTGATTTTTTCAACTTGATCAAGGAGAAATAGAAATGGCAACTGCAAAGAAAGCGCCGGCCAAGAAGGCCGCTGCAAAGAAGGCTCCGGCTAAGAAGGCTGTCGCCGCGAAGAAGGCTCCGGCAAAGAAGGTCGCTGCCAAGAAGGCTCCGGCTAAGAAGGCTGTCGCCAAGAAGGTCGTAGCGAAGAAGGCTCCGGCAAAGAAGGTCGCGGCCAAGAAGGTTGCAGCCAAGAAGGTCGTAGCGAAGAAGGCTGCACCGGCGAAGAAGGCCGCCGCCAAGAAGGCTCCGGCAAAGAAGGCCGCCGCCAAGAAGGCGCCTGCCAAGAAGGCCGTAGCGAAGAAGGCGCCTGCCAAGAAGGCTGCTGCCAAGAAGGCCCCTGCGAAGAAGGCTGCCGCCAAGAAGGCCCCTGCCAAGAAGGCCGCGGCCAAGAAAGCCGCGAAAAAGCCCGCTGCCAAGCCTGCCGCTGCTGCCAAGAAGGCCGCCGCGCCTGCGAAGGCTGCCGTAGCGCCTGCCCCTGCGGCGCAAACGACGCTGAATCCCCAGGCAGCCTGGCCGTTTCCGACGGCCAGCAAGCCCTGAGTGAATTCTCAGCGGCCTTGAAAGGCACGGAGCCCGGCACCGCAAGGTGCCGGGCTTTTTTCATGGGCGCCCGCCATCGCCGAAGCGATGCGGGCACAGGGGCGGCTTACAGGTCGAGCGTCGCGCGGTCGATCTGGTAGTTCTGCGGTCCGCGTTGCGCGATCTTGAGCGCGCCGATGCGGTTGCCGAGGGCTGCGCAGCGCGCCAGCGGCCATTCCTTTTCCAGGCCGTACAGCAGGCCACCGCGCCATGCGTCGCCGCAACCCGTGGGCTCGACCACGGCGGTGGGTGTCACGCCGGGCACGTGCTCGCGCTCGCCGCCGGTCCACACCTCGCAGCCCTCGGCAGCCAGCGTGACCACGAGGCCGCGCACGCGTTGCGAGATCTCGGCCAGGCTCCAGCCGGTGCGCTGCGACAGCATCTTGCCTTCGTAGTCGTTGACCACGACCCAGCTCGCGAGCTCGATGAAGTGGCGCAGCGCATCGCCGTCGAACATCGGCAGGCCCTGGCCCGGATCGAACACGAAGGGAATGCCGGCGGCAGCGAACTGCTCGGCGTGCTGCAGCATCGCCTCGCGGCCGTCGGGCGCGATGATGCCGAGCTTGATGTCCTCGCGCGCCACCACCTTCGTGATGTGGGCCTGCTGCATCGCACCGGGATGGAACGCCGTGATCTGGTTGTTGTCCGTGTCGTTCATGATCATCGCCTGCGCGGTGAAGGTGTCGTCGAGCTGACGCACGAACTCCGTGCTGATGCCCAGCGTGCGCATGCGCTCGGCGTAGTCGGCGCCGTCGCTGCCCAGCGTGGCCATCGGCAGCGCCGTGCCGCCCAGGGCGTTGAGGCTGTAGGCGATGTTGCCGGCGCAGCCGCCGAAGTCACGACGCAGGCCCGGCACCAGGAACGACACATTCAGGATGTGCAGCTGGTCCGGCAGGATCTGGTCGGCGAACCGGCCTTCGAAAGTCATGATGGTGTCGAACGCGAGGGAACCGCAAATCACTGCTGCCATGGGTGGACCGTAGGTTGGATGAGAAAGGGAACGAGCGGCGCGCGTGTCGGCGCTCCGCTCAGGGATAGAAAGCTTCGACGCGGTAGCCCGCGATCGGCGGCAGTGCCGCCGCCTCGCTGGCCGACAGGGTCAGCGGCAGCGAGGCCGCGCGGTCGGCACGCGCCGCCAGCACGCCCGGCGCGCCGTAGTCGTTGGGCGTCAGCACGCGCCGCACGACGGCCTGCTCCTGCGTGTCGAGCAGCGACAGTTCGATGGCCGGCATGGCGAGCGGCACGGTCGCCGCATTGCGCAAGGTGAAGCTCAGACGGTAGTCGTTGCCGCCGCTCTTCTCGCGCGCGAAGGCCGCGCCTTCGATCACGATGTCGCCGATCTGGCGCAGCGCCGCGAGCTCGCAGCCGGTGTACTGACACAGCGCCGACAGGGCGGGCCGCAGGTTCGGCTGGCGCGCCACGATGCCGTCGCGCTCGTGGCGAACGATCTGCACGATGAGAACCAACGCTGCGAGCACGGCCAGCACCACCAGCAGGCGGCGCACGCCCTTGCGCTGCCAGAAGCCGGTGGCTTTTTCGGCCGGCTCGTCTTCTTCGGCGAAGGGATGGTCTTCAGGCGCCTCGAAGGTCGCGGAGAGCGAGAAATCCGGCTCGCCTTCGGCACGGATGCCGGGGCCCGGCAGCGGCGCGGACACCTCTTCGTGCTGCGCGTCGCGCGCCTTGGCGTTCGCGATCTTGGCCGACTTGGCGCGCGCACGGCGCAGCGCCTTCTGGATCAGGAGCTGGTCGTGGTCCTTCTCTTCCTGCTCGCGCTCCGCGGCCGCGCCGTCGTCGTCGTTCTCACCGGTCGCTGCAACCAGCCCGCGCAGCGCTGAGCTGCGCGGCAGGTCGGGCAAGGGCGGCGCAGGCGGCGGCGATGCGGGCGGCGGTGCGCCGAGGTTCAGATCGATGTTCGGAAACGGCGGCAGCGAACTCGCGGGCGGACGCCATGCGGGTTCGGCGGCATCGAGGTCGGACCAAGGCTCGTCCGCGGCGAGTCCGTGTGCGGGCAGCGTCAGTTCGAAAGGCAGCGGGGACGCAGCCGGCGCGACGTTGGTGGCGGCGGTCGACAGTCCGGCCTCTTCTTGAGGGGCGGGTGATGGCGCCTGGGACTCGGGTTCATCGTCGAGAAAGTCCGCCTCCTCGACCGCCGGCTGTACTGCCGTCAGGTCGATGCGTGCATCGTCGAAAGACGCCACCAGTGCGGCCATCGAAGCCATCGGCGAAGGGGCCGGCGCGGCAGGCGCGGACACCACACCGTCGGGCGCCTCCTGCAGGTCGAGCGTGGCATCGAACACATGGCTGCAGCGGCCGCAGCGCACCCAGCCGTCCGAGATGCGAAGCTGGTCGCGCACCACCTTGAAGGTGGTGGTGCAGGCGGGGCAACGCGTGACGAGGCTCATGACCGGGCGATTGTAGGGTTGGGCCCCCGCCGTGCAGGCAGGCGCCCGGGGCGCCCGCGGTGCGAGCGCCCGGCCGCGCGCTTCAGCAGCGCGCGGTCATGAGGATCCAGCCGTCCTCGGTGTCGCTGACCTCGAGCGCGGCGTACGGCGCATAGGCCGCCTTGAGCTCGTCGGCCTGGCGCTCGAGGATGCCGGCCAGCACCAGCGAACCGCCGGCGGCCACATGGCTGCGCAGCAGCGGCGCCAGCACCTTGAGCGGTGTCGCGAGGATGTTGGCGAGCACCGTCTGGTACTCGCCCTTGGCTGCTTCGGGCAGACCCGCGTTCAGCTGCACGCCGTTGGCCTCGGCGTTGAGCCGGGTCGAGGAGACCGCGGCTTCGTCGATGTCGACGGCGTCGATGTTGCGCGCACCGAACTTGGCCGCGCCGATGGCCAGGATGCCGGAGCCGCAGCCGTAGTCGAGCACGCGCTGGTCGGCAAAGGCGCCCTCGCCTTGCGTCGCGATCCAGCGCAGGCACATGCGCGTGGTCGGGTGCGTGCCGGTGCCAAAGGCCAGGCCCGGATCGAGCCGGATCACCTGCTTGGCCTGCGCGGGCGGCTCGTGCCAGGTGGGCACGATCCAGAATTCGGGCGTGATCTCGACCGGCGCGAACTGCGATTGCGTGAGCCGCACCCAGTCCTGGTCAGGCACCGGCGCCACGCCGAGCACCGCGCAGCCTTCGAAGAAGTCCTGCAGCGCGAGCACCGAGGCGGCCTCGTTGGCGGCATCTTCATCGGGGAACAGCGCGATCACGCGCGAACGCTGCCAGCCCTCCTTGGGCGGCGGCATGCCGGGCTCGCCGAACAGGGCCTGCTCGGCATCGGTCTGCGCGTCGGCGTCTTCGACCGACACGCTCAGCGCATCGAGTGCGTCGAGCGCATCGCCGAGCATTTCGACCCGGTCTTCCGGCGCCATCAGACGGAGTTCAAACATACAGGGCGTTGCGCGTGGACTCAGCGCTTGTGCGCTGCGAGCCACTCTTCGAGGTAATGAATGTTCGTGCCGCCGCTCATGAACTTGGCGTCGACCATCAGCTCGCGGTGCAGCGGCATGTTGGTCTGGATGCCTTCGATCACCGTCTCGTTCAGGGCCGTGCGCATGCGCGCCATGGCCTGTTCGCGGGTGTCGCCGTACACGATGATCTTGCCGATCATCGAGTCGTAGTTCGGGGGCACGAAGTAGTTGGTGTACACGTGCGAGTCGACGCGCACGCCCGGGCCGCCCGGCGGGTGCCACATGGTGATGCGGCCCGGCGACGGCGTGAACTTCCACGGGTCTTCGGCGTTGATGCGCACCTCGATGGCGTGGCCGCGCATCTCGATCTGGCGCTGCGTGAACGGCAGCTTCTCGCCGGCGGCGACCATGATCTGCGTCTTCACGATGTCGATGCCGGTGGTGAACTCCGTGACCGGATGCTCCACCTGCACGCGCGTGTTCATCTCGATGAAGTAGAACTCGCCGTTCTCGTACAGGAACTCGAAGGTGCCGGCGCCGCGGTAGCCGATCTTCTTGCAGGCGGTGGCGCAGCGCTCGCCGATCTTCTCGATCAGCTTGCGCGGAATGCCGGGGGCCGGCGATTCCTCGATCACCTTCTGGTGGCGGCGCTGCATGGAGCAGTCGCGCTCGCCCAGGTAGACGGCGTTCTTGTGCTTGTCCGCGAGGATCTGGATTTCGATGTGGCGCGGGTTCTGGAGAAACTTCTCCATGTACACGGCCGGATTGTTGAAGGCCGCGGCGGCTTCCGCCTTGGTCATCTGGATCGCGTTGACCAGCGCCGCCTCGGTGTGCACCACGCGCATGCCGCGGCCACCGCCGCCGCCTGCCGCCTTGATGATGACCGGGTAGCCGATCGCACGGGCGATGCGCTTGTTGGTGGCGGCGTCGTCGGACAGTTCGCCTTCCGAGCCGGGCACGCAGGGCACGCCGGCCTTGATCATGGCCTGCTTGGCCGAGACCTTGTCACCCATCGTGCGGATGTTGTCGGGCGTCGGGCCGATGAACTGGAAGCCGCTTTGCTCCACGCGTTCGGCGAAATTGGCGTTCTCGCTCAGGAAACCATAGCCGGGGTGGATGGCTTCGGCGTCGGTCACCTCGGCGGCCGAGATGATGGCCGGCATGTTGAGGTAGCTCAGGCCCGAAGGCGCCGGGCCGATGCACACGGCTTCCTGCGCCAGCTTGACGTACTTGGCTTCGCGATCGGCTTCGGAATAGACCATCACGGCCTTGATGCCCATTTCGCTGCAAGCGCGCTGGATCCGAAGGGCGATCTCCCCCCGGTTTGCAACCAGAATCTTCTTGAACATGCTTACTCGATGATGAACAGCGGCTGGCCGTATTCGACCGCCTGGCCGTTTTCGCCGAGGATCTGCGTGACCGTGCCGGCCTTGTCGGCCTCGATTTCGTTGAGGATCTTCATCGCCTCGATGATGCAGAGCGTGTCGCCCTCGTTCACCTTGCTGCCGACTTCGACGAAGGCCGCGGCGCCCGGGCTGGACGAACGGTAGAAGGTGCCGACCATCGGCGACTTCACGGCATGGCCGCTCGGTGCGGCTTCGACGGCGGGGGCCGCGGCGGCCGGAGCGGCAGCACCGGCCACGGCGGGCGCCGCAACAGCGGGCGCGGCGGCCAGGGTCTGCACGTACTGCACGGGGGCGGCACCGCCACCCTTGACGATGCGGACCTTGCCTTCGGTCTCGGTGATTTCCAGTTCGGAAATATTCGATTCGGACACCAGATCGATCAGTGTCTTGAGTTTGCGCAGATCCATGGGACTCCAGTGCCAGCTTTGCCGGTCTTTAGGAAAGAACTTGACCGAAAACCGTCGATTTTCGGCGTTTGGCGTCTAACGCCAGCTTGTGTATTTAAATTCTAACCGTGAACAAGTTGGCGTCGCCAAGCGTCCAGGTCGGTCGTTTCAAGCTTGCCCATTTTACGAGCCAGCACCGAACCGTCGGCATGGAGCACCAAGGTGAACGGCAGGCCACCCCCGGTGTTGCCCAGATTCTTCACCAGTTCCATGCCTTGCAAACCGGCCAATGCGGTCGGGTAGGTGACCGGCGTGCGCTGCAGGAACTTGCGCACCGCACTGGGCTGGTCGATGGCCAATCCCACCACTTGCCAGCCGTTGGCGCCGTGTTCGCGGAAAAAGGCGTCGATCATCGGCATTTCTTCGACACAGGGCGGGCACCACGTGGCCCAGAAGTTGAGCAGCACGGGCTTGCCGCGCAGGCTCGACAGGGCCAGCTCGCCGCCCTCGGGGCGCTCGAAGCGCTGGTCCCAGAACATGGCGGCATCGAGCTTTTCGCCGCCGGTGGCCGCGACGCCGCTGTCATTGCGCTCCCGCCACCAGGCGCCGGCAATGCCGGCCGCGGCAGCGACTGCCGCCACGCCGGCATACAGCATGCCGCGTCGTGTGGGCGTTGAAGTCATTACTGGTCCTTTTCTTGTTCAATGCGTCGGCGCAGCGCGTTCAGGTCGCCGCGCGGCGCGCGCCCCTGGGCGTCGGGCTTGAGAGCGCCGCGCAGGTCGTCGAGGTCGTACACCAGCAGGTGGACCCCGATTTCCTCGCCCAGCGCCCGGCTCGGCGCGTGGACGCTGAGGGCTTCGACCTGCTCGCCATGGAAGCCGGTCACCATGCGCGGCTCGTAGTCCACGTGGTGATCGATCAGGGCGATTTCGGCCGACTTGGAATCATCGCAGAACAATTGAATATAAATGTCTGACAAACGCGTGGCCGTGCCGTGCCAGACGGCGCCGCCCACATGCGGCCGGAACACGGCCATGCGCTCCATCCACTCGAGCGCGAGCAGGCGCAGCGCGTGCAGTTCCTGGGGCTGGGTGTCGGCGCAGAAGACCGCGATGTAGTCGCGCACCTCGGCCTCGACCTCGTCGTTGTTGGGCAGCGCGGTGCGCGTCGGGAGGCCGAGTTCGCGCAGCGCCCTGCGCTTGGCCGGGCCGTACTCGAGCCCCTCCTCGACGACGAGTCGGGCGGCAACGGCGGCGATTTCACGCTTGGACGTGTCCATCGGGGCATTTTGCCCGCTGCGGACGTCCCTCACATGAACATCAGTACGGCGCCCGGGGCGAAGCCGCCGGGGCACCCGCAGCGCCTCCCTAGAATTGGCCGATGCACATTCATATTCTGGGTATCTGCGGCACGTTCATGGGCGGTGTGGCCGCCCTCGCACGCGAAGCAGGCCACCGGGTCACGGGCTGCGACGCCGGCGTGTACCCCCCGATGAGCGACCAGCTGCGCGCGCTCGGCATCGATCTCATCGAAGGCTTCGGCGCCGACCAGCTGGCCCTCGCCCCCGACATGTTCGTGGTCGGCAACGTGGTCTCGCGCGCCCGCCTGCCCGACGGCAGCCCCAAGTTCCCGCTGATGGAAGCCATCCTGGACGCCGGCAAGCCCTACACCAGCGGCCCGCAGTGGCTGGCCGAGCACGTGCTGCAGGGCCGCCACGTGCTGGCCGTGGCCGGCACGCACGGCAAGACGACCACCACGTCGATGCTGGCCTGGGTGCTCGAACAGGGCGGCAAGGCGCCCGGCTTCCTGGTCGGCGGCGTGCCGCTGGACTTCGGCGTGTCGGCCCGCTTGGGCAACGGCCCGGCCTTCGCGATCGAGGCCGACGAGTACGACACCGCCTTCTTCGACAAGCGCAGCAAGTTCGTCCACTACCGGCCGCGCACCGCGGTGCTGAACAACCTGGAGTTCGATCACGCCGACATCTTCGACGATCTGGCCGCCATCGAGCGCCAGTTCCATCATCTCGTACGCACCGTGCCCGGCACCGGGCGCCTGGTGGTGAACGCCACCGAAGAGAGCCTGCAGCGCGTGCTGGCCCAGGGCTGCTGGAGCGAACTCGCCCGCTTCGGCGACGGCGGTCCGGCCACGGAATGGCAGGCGCGCGGCACGCACGACGCCTTCGACGTGCTGCACCGCGGCGAGGTGGTCGGCCGGGTCGAGTGGGAACTCTCGGGCCTGCACAACCAGATGAACGCGCTGGCCGCCATCGCGGCAGCCGACCATGTGGGCGTGCCGCCGGCCGACGCAGCCCGCGCGCTCGGGCGCTTTCGCAACGTGCGCCGCCGCATGGAGTTGCGCGGCACGGTCGAGGGCCAAGGCGGCGCGATCACCGTCTACGACGACTTCGCCCACCACCCCACCGCGATCCGCACCACGCTCGACGGGCTGCGCAAGAAGCTCGACGACGCCGGCAAGCAAAGTGAGCGCATCCTCGCGGCCTTCGAACCGCGCAGCAACACGATGAAGCTGGGCGTGATGGCCGCGCAGCTGCCGTGGAGCCTGGAATCGGCCGACCTGTCGTTCTGCCACACGGCCGGCCTCGACTGGGACGCGGCCGCCGCGCTGGCACCGATGGGCGCACGCGCCCAGGTCGCCGGCGCCATCGAGCCGCTGGTGCAACAGGTCGTGGCCGCGGCGCGGCCCGGCGATCACATCGTCTGCATGAGCAACGGCGGCTTCGGCGGCGTGCACGAGAAACTGCTGGACGCCCTGCGCGCCGCCCACGGATCATGAACGGCATGCGCGCGCGCGAGCTGATCGACACCCTGAAGCTCCAGCCCCACCCCGAGGGCGGCTGGTATGCCGAGGTGTTCCGGTCGGCCGCGAGCGTGACGCCTGCTGACGGCCGCGCGCCGCGCAGCGCGCTGACCAGCATCTATTTCCTGCTCGAAGTCCACCAGCATTCGCGCTGGCACCGGGTGCTGTCCGACGAAGTCTGGGTGCACCTGGAAGGCGTGCCGCTGGCGCTGTGGACCTGCGACGCTGCGATGCGAACCGCGCCGGCCCACGTGAAGCTGGGCCCGGTCGATGTGCACGGCACCCGGCCGCAGCACGTGGTGCCCGCCGGCCAGTGGCAGGCCGCGCGCCCGATCCAGGGCCACGCGAGCGGCGACTACACGCTGGTCGCCTGCATGGTCGGGCCGGGCTTCGACTTCGCGGACTTCTCGCTGGTGCCGCAGGGCAGCGACGAGGCGGCGTCGATGCGGCACCACTGGCCCGACCTGGCCAGCATGCTCTAACTAATAGCGCTTCAGCCCCGGCGCTGCTTGACGGCTTGAGACAAGGTCTCGAGCACCTGCACCGAATCGTCCCAGCCGATGCACGCATCGGTGATGCTCTTGCCGTACTCCAGGCCCGACAGCTGGTCCTTGCCCGGCGTGAACTTCTGGGCGCCCGCCTGCAGGTGGCTTTCGATCATCACGCCGAACACGCGCTTCGAACCGCCGGCGATCTGGCCAGCGATGTCCTTGGCCACGTCGATCTGCTTCTGGTGCTGCTTGGAGCTGTTGGCGTGGCTGCAGTCGACCATGAGCGTGGGCGGCAGCTTGGCGGCTTCGAGGTCCTTGCAGGCCGCTTCGACGCTGGCGGCGTCGTAGTTCGGCGTCTTGCCGCCGCGCAGGATCACGTGGCAGTCGCGGTTGCCGTTGGTCTGCACGATCGCGACCTGGCCGTTCTTGTGCACCGACAGGAAGTGGTGGCCGCGCGCCGCGGCCTGGATGGCGTCGGTGGCGATGCGGATGTTGCCGTCGGTGCCGTTCTTGAAGCCGATGGGTGCCGACAGCCCCGAGGCCAGTTCGCGGTGCACCTGGCTTTCGGTGGTGCGCGCACCGATGGCGCCCCAGGCGATCAGGTCGCCGATGTACTGCGGCGAGATCACGTCGAGGAACTCGCTGCCCGCCGGCAGGCCCAGGCGGTTGATGTCGATGAGCAGCTGGCGCGCGATGCGCAGGCCTTCGTCGATGCGGTAGCTCTCGTCCAGGTACGGGTCGTTGATGAGCCCCTTCCAGCCGACCGTGGTGCGCGGCTTCTCGAAGTACACGCGCATCACGATCTCCAGCGTGCCGGCGTACTTGTCGCGCTCGGCCTTGAGGCGGCGGGCGTATTCGAGGGCCGCGGCCGGGTCGTGGATCGAACACGGGCCCATGATCACCAGCAGCCGGTCGTCCTTGCCGGCCATGATGTTGTGGATGCCGCGGCGGGTGCCGGTGATCAGCGTTTCGATCGGCGTGCCGCGGATCGGGAAGAAGCGGATCAGATGTTCGGGAGGGGGGAGCACGTTGATGTCCTTGATGCGTTCGTCGTCGGTCTTGCTGGTTTTTTCGACGCTCGCATACCAGCTGTCGCCGGTGGGAGGGGTGTTCGTGCTCATGGTTCTCTTCCTTGTTGGTGTGAATGAAAAATCGTCAGGGCATAAAAAAACCGCCGGGGGCTGGAAGCCACCGGCGGTTCTGGGAGGGTGTTCGTTTGCTTTACGCGCTCGCCTCTCGTCCGCCGGAAACCGGGAACCAAAAGTAGGCAAAAAAGTAAGCGCGGAGGGCGGACATGTGGGCGGAATGTAGCACGGAAAACAAAAACCCGGCCAGGCGGCCGGGTCGGTGTTGTTTTTACCTGTAGCCGGATTCGTTGGCGTTGTGAATGATCCAGATCAGGTTGCCGCTGCTGAAATCGCCCATGCCGCCGCCCGCGAAGATCAGGCGGCCCTGGCCCTTGTAGGTCATCTCGAAGCGATGGCGGTCGCTGCCGAAGTAGAAGGGAATCCAGGCCTTGCCGGTGATGTAGGCTCCCTGGTCGGTGGGCTGGCCGGCGAGGTCGGTGACCTGCTTGGTGCTCATGCCGATCTGCAGGCGCGTGAACTTGCTGTTGCGCGCCGGATTGCCGGTGATCTCGCCTTCGAAACCGTTCAGGCCCTTGACGGTGCGGCCGCTACCGGCCTCGACCTTGGAAGAATCGACCACGTTGCCGCGTGCGTCCATGCCGGCCTTCGAACCGCTGGGCGCCGCAGGCGCGGCGGCGGCCGGGGCGGGTGCCGGTGCGGCGGCGGGCTGGCTGCCCGAACCGCCGCGCGATGCGCAACCGGCTGTGGCCAGCGCGACCACGGCGGTCGCGGCCCACAGCACGGCGGGCGAATTGATCCTGTTCCCCATTGAAATGCTCCTTGATTCGTCGTTCGCAAAAAGGAGCGCAGCTTAGCAACCGAATGAAACAGCCGGCAAGTGCCGAAAGTCCTAAGCCGTTCCACCTACCGTCAGGCCGTCGATGCGAAGGGTCGGCTGGCCGACGCCCACGGGCACGCTCTGGCCTTCCTTGCCGCAGGTGCCGACGCCCGAATCGAGCGCCATGTCGTTGCCGATCATGGTCACGCGGGTGAGCGCGTCGGGGCCGTTGCCCACGATGGTCGCGCCCTTCACCGGGTACTGGATCTTGCCGTTCTCGACCCAGAAGGCCTCGCTGGCCGAGAACACGAACTTGCCGCTCGTGATGTCGACCTGTCCGCCGCCGAAGTTGGTGGCGTACAGGCCCTTCTTGATGCTGGCGACGATTTCCTGCGGGTCCTTGTCGCCGCCGAGCATGTAGGTGTTGGTCATGCGCGGCATCGGCACGTGGGCGTAGCTCTCGCGGCGGCCGTTGCCGGTGGGCTTGACCTTCATGAGGCGGGCGTTCATCGAGTCCTGGATGTAGCCCTTGAGGATGCCGTCCTCGATCAGCACGTTGCGCTGGCTGGCGTGGCCTTCGTCGTCCACGTTGAGCGAGCCGCGGCGGTCGGCGATGGTGCCGTCGTCGAGCACCGTGACGCCCTTGGCCGCCACGCGCTGGCCGATGCGGCCCGAGAACGCGCTCGAGCCCTTGCGGTTGAAGTCGCCCTCCAGGCCGTGGCCGATGGCTTCGTGCAGCAGGATGCCGGGCCAGCCCGAGCCGAGCACCACGGTCATCTCGCCGGCCGGGGCCGGACGGGCGTCGAGGTTGGTCAGCGCGGCCTTCACGGCGTGGTCGACGTACTCGGCGATCTGCGCGTCGGTGAAGTAGGCCAGGCCGAAACGCCCGCCGCCGCCGCCAGAGCCGACCTCGCGGCGCCCGTTCTGCTCGGCGATCACGGTGACCGACAGCCGCACCAGCGGCCGCACGTCGGCCGCCAGCGTGCCGTCGGCGCGCGCCACCATCACCACGTCGTACTCGCTGGCCAGGCCGGCCATGACCTGCGCCACGCGCGGGTCGCGCGAGCGGGCGAGCTGCTCGACCTTCTCGAGCAGCTTCACCTTGGCCGTGCTGTCGAGCGTGGCAATGGGGTCGATGCCGCCGTAGAGCGAGCGGCTGGAGGCGATCTTGCGCGGCACCGTCTTCACACGCGCGGTGCGCCCGGCGGAGGAAATGGAACGCACCGTGCGCGCCGCGTCGAGCAGCGAGGCCTCGGAGATGTCGTCCGAGTAGGCAAAGGCGGTTTTCTCGCCGCTCACGGCGCGCACGCCGACCCCCTGGTCGATGCTGAAGCTGCCCGTCTTGACGATGCCTTCCTCGAGGCTCCAGCCTTCGCTGCGGGTGTACTGGAAGTACAGGTCGGCATCGTCCACGCGGTGCGCGGTGATCTCGGCCAGGGCCTTGCTCAGGTGCGATTCGTCCAGGCCGAACGGCGTGAGCAGGAGCTGTTGCGCCGTGACGAGGCGCTCGATGGTGGGTTCGCGGGAGATCATGGCTGCCATTCTAGGCAGCCGCCCCCGTCCGTGCCGCCCCGGGGGACTCTAGTTCTGGGCGAGTTTGCGGGCCCGCGCGATCGACATCAGGATGCCCAGCCCCAGCCCCAGCGTGACCATGGCGGTGCCGCCGTAGCTGATGAACGGCAGCGGCACGCCCACCACGGGCAGGATGCCGCTGACCATGCCCATGTTCACGAAGGCGTAGGTGAAGAAGATCATCGTCACCGCCCCGGCCAGCAGGCGCGAGAACAGCGTGGGCGCGTTCAGCGCGATGGTCAGCCCGCGGAAGATCAGCAGGATGAAGGCCGCGATCAGCGCCAGGTTGCCGATCAGGCCGAATTCCTCGGAGTACGCCGCGAAGATGAAGTCGGTGGTGCGCTCGGGAATGAATTCGAGGTGCGTCTGCGTGCCCTGCATGAAGCCCTTGCCGCCCACGCCGCCCGAGCCGATGGCGATCATCCCCTGGATGATGTGGAAGCCCTTGCCCAGCGGGTCCTTGCTCGGGTCGAGCAGCGTGCACACGCGCTGCTTCTGGTAGTCGTGCAGCACGCGCCAGTCGACGCCGTCGACGCACAGCTGCGACTCGAAACCCACGATCAGCGTGATGGCCACCGCGCCGAGCACCACCGGCGGCACGATCAGCTTCCACGGCAGCCCGGCAAAGAAGATCACCGCCAGCCCGGCCGCCAGCACCAGCAGCGAGGTGCCCAGGTCGGGCTGTTTCATGATGAGCCCGACGGGCACCGCCAGCAGCAGCGTCGCCACCACGAAGTCGAGCGGACGCAGCTGGCCTTCGCGGCGCTGGAACCACCAGGCCAGCATGAGCGGCATCGCGATCTTGAGGATTTCGCTGGGCTGGATCACCACCCCCACGTTGATCCAGCGCTGAGCGCCCTTCTTGGTGATGCCGAACAGCGCCACCGCGATCAGCAGCGCCACCCCGGCCGCATACAGCGGCACGGCGAACGCCATGAGCCGCTGCGGCGGCACCTGCGCCACCACGAACATGATGCCGCCGGCCAGCAGCATGTTGCGGCCATGGTCGAGAAAGCGCGTGCCATGGTCGTAGCCGGAGGAATACATGGTGAGCAGCCCGGCAAAGGCGAGCAGCATCACGGCAAAGGCCAGGAAGCCGTCGAAGCCCTGGAAGATGGGCGCAATGCGACGCGCCAGGGAGGGCTGGTTGAACACGGCAGACATGATGGGGGCGGATTATCCCCGCCCCGCCCGCCCCTTCAGTCGAAAACGAGCTGAACGACCGTGCGCCCCGGTCGGCTTTCGATCGCCAGCCGGGCCCCGATGGCCGCGGCGCGCTTCGACAGCGCCTCCGGCACCTCGGTGGCGTCGAAGCCCACGCCGTTGTCGATCACCCGCAGGCGCACGGCGCCGTCGCGCGCGTCAGCCTCGATGCGCAGCGCGCTCGCATGGGCGTGCTGCAGCACGTTCGAGATGGCCTCGAACAGCAGGAATTGCAGCTGCCGCGTGGCATGGGCGTCGAGCTGCGTCACAGGGGGCAGTTCGTCCACGCCCCACTCGAAGGCGATGTCCGCAGCGGCCAGCCGGGGTTCCAGCCGGTAGCGCAGCGCCGCCAGCAGCGCGCCGATGTCGCCGGGCGGCAGGTGGATGGAGTCGATCGACAGCTTGAGCTGATCGAGCGAGTCGCGCAGGGTGCGCAGCAGTTCCTCGGGGCTGGTCTGGCCCGACTGCAACTGGCGGATCGCCGAGCTGATGTGCGAGCCCACGCCGTCGTGCATGTCGCGCAGGATGCGCTCGCGCTCGTGGGTGCGCGCCTGGTCGCGCGCCACCTCCTCCAGTTCGGCGTAGGTGGAAGCGAGTTCGCGCTCGCGCTGCGCCACCCGGTCGGCCAGCGTCTTGACCCAGCCGCGCGCCTGCACGCTCGCAAAGTGGAAGCGCCGCAGCACGATCAGCAGCAGCGCCACCCCGAACATCACCGAGGAATAGCGCACCCAGGTGGTTTCGCCGTAGGCGTCGCTCAGGCGGATCACCAGCCAATCGCGCGTGCCGAAGGCCACCGTGACCAGCGCGGCGCCGGCCACCAGCAGCCGCTCGACGCTGGGCCGACGCACCGTGGCAACGGCAAAGGCGATCACGAAGCCGACGACGATCGTGATCTCGACCGCCAGCCAGGCCGTGAGCCAGCGCGGCTCCTCGCGGTTCAGCGCCAGCCAGGTGAACACCACGGTGCCGACCACCACGGCCGCCGTCGGCCAGCGCACCCAGCGCGTGCGCGGGCTCTGCGCCCAGTCGGCGAGGTGATAGCAGAACATCATGGCGGACGCGGCCCAGCCCGCGTAGCAGCCGGCCATCAGCACGCCCCACAGCTGCCAGGGCAGCGGCGGCTCGGGAATCATGGCGTCGGCCACCCGCAGCGCCCAGCAGAACTCGGCGACCGCGGCCCAGAAGTAGAGGGCGTCGCGCTGGCGGCGGCCGGTCGCGCCGGTGTCGACCTGGGTGAACCACAGCGCCAGCGCGATGCTGCCGACGATCAGGCTGAACGCGGTCAGCAGCACCGATCCCGTGAAGCGCCAGGCGTAGGCGCCTTCGAACAGCGCGGTGCGCACCGGCGTCGCCGGCCCGATGGTGACGCGCGACAGGCCGGCGCGCCGTTCGCTGTCGGCGCGGATGCGGATCTGCAGCAGGTTCTCGCCCTCTTTCAGCAACCGCCCGGGCACCGGCACGTAGACGGGGGCCTTGGCGTAGTCGGCGCGGTTGCCCTGGCCGAGGTCGCCGTAGGACTGCAGCAGCGCGCCGTTGAGCTGCACCTCGAAGACGCTGCCGGCGCGGGGAATGAAGACGCCCCAGGGCACCTCGGGCAGGGTCTCGACCCGGAACGGCAGCTCGAAGCTCGCGAAGCCAGTGCGGCCGCGGTGCCGGCGGTCCCAGTGGTAGGACAGGTCGACCGCTTCGGTCTGCACGACACCGTCGATGGTGGTGGTCACCCTGGCGTGGCGCAGTTCGATCGGCCCCTGCGTCTCCCCTGCGGCGGCGCCCCCCGCGGCAAGCAGCGCCGCCAGCCCGAGCAGGCACAGGAACGCCAGCCGCCGCAGCATCCGCCCTCAGCCCGGGTGGGACAGCAGGCCGAGGCGCGTGGCCTCGAACACCGCTTCGCTCTTGGAATGCACCGCGAGCTTGCCGTAGAGGTTCTTGATGTGGGTCTGCACCGTGTGCACGCTCAGGCCCTTGAGGCGCGCGATCTCGGCGTACGAGAAGCCGCGCGCGATCAGCGTCAGCACCTCGTGCTCGCGTGCCGAGAGCAGGCCGCGGTCGGCCTCGTCGAGCGCCGTCTCTGCCGGCGCCGCGCCGGCTGTGCCCGGCACGGCCGCCTGCAGGCTGCGGTACTTGGCGAGCACGCGGCGCGCGATCATGGGCGAGATCGGCGAGGCGCCGGCCTTCATCTCAACGATGGTCTGTGCGATGTCTTCCGGTGCGGCGTCCTTGTGGATGTAGCCGACGGCGCCGGCCTCGATGCTGGCCAGCACGTTCTCCTCGTCGCCGAAGACCGACACCACCAGCGGCTCGCAGCCGGGAAAGCGCGCGACGGCGTCACGGATCACGTCCAGGCCGGTGCCGTCGGGCATGCCGAGGTCGACCAGCAGCACGTCGGGAATGGTCGCGGTCGCGGCCAGCCAGCTACGCGCTTCCTGCACCGTGCCGGCGCTGCCCAGCCAGAACAGGCGCGGGCTGCGCTGCACGCTGGCCTCGAAGAAGGCGCGTGCGCGGCTGTCGTCCTCGACCACGAGCACGCCCCAGCGGCGTGGCATCCCGTCATCCTGTACCTCGGTATTCATGGGATGGAGCATAAGCCTGGGCACCCACCGCCACGCGGGGCCTGCCTCCCTCGTTCATGGGATGCCCCCTGCCAGATGCGTCACGAAACTTGTCTCTTCTTTCTGCCCTTGCGCCGCACCGCCGCCCCCTGCGCGGCCGCACCGTGAATACTTTCGAATTCCAGCCACGCCCTCGCGGCCTTCTCATGGGCCGATTCGCAGGGATTTGTGGGGTCACCGCGCCGTGGGCGGCGCGGACCTCATGCAAAATTGTCTGAATCCGGCCACGGGGCGCGACCAGCGCACCCCCAGTCACCTCCTCCCATGGAACCGCAAACCACCCATCTGTTGTATCTGCACGGCTTCCGTTCGTCGCCCCGCTCGACCAAGGCGCGGCTGGTGGCGAAGCACGTGGCGCGCGAGCACCCGAACCTGGAGTGGTGGTGCCCGCAGCTGCCGCCGTCGCCGCACGATGCGATCGACATGGTGATGAAGGGCATCGCGCACTGGCCGCGCAAATCGATGGCGGTGATCGGTTCGTCGCTGGGCGGTTTCTACGCCACCTACGTCGCCGGCATGACCCGCTGCCGCGCCGTGCTGCTCAACCCCGCGGTGCACCCGGCGCGCGACCTCACGCGCTACATCGGCAGCCAGACCGCCTGGCACGACCCGTCCGAGCACTTCTACTTCCAGCCCGAATTCATCCAGGAGCTGCGCGCGATGGAAATCGGTGCGCTCACGCGGCCCGAGCGCCTGTTCGCGATCATCGCCAAGGGCGACGAGGCGCTCGACTGGCACGAGATGTCGGCGCGCTACCCCGACAGCCGCATCAAGCTGCTCGAGGGCGGCGACCATGCGCTGTCCGATTTCGAAAAAGCGCACCTCGACGACGTGATGGCCTTCATCAACCCTGTCTAGCGTCCGCCCCGGGCCCGGAAGCGCGCCCGATCCCGCGTGGGAGAATCGCCGGATGTTTGTATTGTTTGAAGAAGCCGGCAAATACCTCGGCGGCCGCATCCTGTCGGAAGCCGAAGCCTCGGCACAGGTCGAGCTCGAGACCGGCAAGCGCGTCAAGGTCAAGGGCGCCAACATCGTTCTGCGTTTCGAGAAACCATCCCCGGCCGAGCTGATGGCCGAGGCGCGCACGCTCGCCGCCGCCATGGACCTCGACCTCGCCTGGGAATTCGCAGCCGAAGGCGAGTTCGGCTTTGCCGACCTGGCGGCCGACTATTTCAGCGACAAGCCCTCGCTGGCGCAGCAGGCCGCCGCGCTGTTCGCGCTGTTCGAGGCGCCGCACTACTTCCGCCGCGCGGGCAAGGGGCGCTTCAAGAAGGCGCCGGCCGAGATCGTGCAGCAGGCGCTGGCCGCCATCGAGAAGAAGAAGGCCATTCAGGCGCAGATCGTCGAATGGGCGGGCCAGCTGGCCGAGGGCGTTTGCCCGCCGCCAATCCGCGAGCAGCTCTACAAGATCCTGTTCAAGCCCGACAAGAACGCGCCCGAGTACAAGGCCGTGGTCGACGCCGCGCGCGCCACGCAGCGCCCGCCGCTCGACCTGCTGGAGCGTGCCGGCGCCATCGATTCGCCCTACCAGTTCCACTGGCGGCGCTTCCTGTTCGAGAACTTCCCCAAGGGCACGGGCTTTCCCGCGCTCGCGGCGCCGGCCGTCGCCGACGACCTGCCGCTGGCCGAGGGCGTGCGGGCCTTCTCGATCGACGACTCGCAGACCACCGAAATCGACGACGCGCTGTCCGTGCAGGGCATGGACAGCGGCACCATCACGGTCGGCATCCACATCGCCGCGCCGGGCCTGGCGCTCACGCCGGGCAGCGCCATCGACGCCGTGGCGCGTGCGCGCATGTCCACCGTGTACATGCCGGGCTACAAAATCACCATGCTGCCCGACGAGGTGGTCGACACCTACACGCTGCTCGAAGGCGGCGACCGCCCGGCCGTGTCGCTCTATGCGCGCTTCGACGAAGCCACGCTCGAGCTGCAGGGCACCGAGACCAAGCTCGAGCGCGTGCCGATCGTCGCCAACCTGCGCCACGACCAGCTCGACGCCGTCGTCACGCAGCCCTGGCTCGAAGACGCCACCTTCAACTCCGACAACACCCCCGACGCCGCCGCGAAGCTGCGCGCGCCGCTCTCCTTCCTGTTCCGCCTGGCCAAGCACCTGAAGGCGCAGCGCGAAGTGGTGCGCGGCAAGCCCGAGAACTTCAGCCGGCCCGACTACAACTTCCGCCTCGTCGGCAACGACGGCGCGGAGCCCACCGGCAACGAGCAGGTGCAGATCAGCACGCGCCAGCGCGGCGCGCCGCTCGACCTGATCGTGTCCGAGGCCATGATCCTGGCCAACAGCAGCTGGGGCGGCTGGCTCGGCGAGCTCGGCGTGCCGGGCCTGTACCGCAGCCAGGCCAGCCTGGCGCCCGGCATCAAGGTGCGTATGGGCACGCGCGCGCTGCCGCACGCGGGCCTGGGCGTGAAGAGCTACGCCTGGAGCACCTCGCCGCTGCGCCGCTACACCGACCTCGTGAACCAGTGGCAGATCATCGCGGCCGCGCGCCACGGCAAGACCGCCGCGCTGGCCGCGCCCTTCAAGCCGAAGGACGCCGACCTGTTCTCCATCCTCTCGGGCTTCGACGCGGCCTACGCCACGTACAACGCCTACCAGGGCGGCATGGAGCGCTTCTGGACGCTGAAGTACCTGCAGCAGCAGGGCATCACCGAGCTCGAGGCCACAGTCATCAAGGACATTCCCAACGGCGCGCTGGTGCGTGCCGACACGCTGCCGCTGGTGTTCCCGGTGGCCGGCCAGCAGGAGCGCGGCGCGCGCGTGCGCGTGAAGCTCGGCGAGATCGACGAGATCGCGCTCGACGTGAGCGGCACCGTGCTCGAACGCTTCGACGTGCCGCAGGCCGATGCCGCAACCGCTGACGGCGGCGAGGACGACGAAGAAGAAGTCGCCGGCCCGATCGCCATCGCGGTCGACCTGAGCGACACCGAGGCCGCACCCGACCCGGCGACGACCACGCCTGCATGACCCCCGGTCGAACGACCGGAGACACGCGACCCCTGGAGGAGTTTCGAGAATGAATCTCAAGGACCTCAGCACGCTGCAGATCGCTCTGGGCGTGTCGGTCATCGCGCATGCCGCGTTGCTCGCGGTGCGCTTCGTCGATCCCGAATCGTTCAACCGGGTCTTCAGCGAAACCCCGCTCGAGGTGATCCTGGTCAACAGCAAGACCAACGACAAGCCCGACCCCGCGGCCCGCGTGATGGCGCAGACCACGCTCGCGGGCGGCGGCGACCTCGACAAGGGTCGCGCCACCAGCCCGCTGCCACCGTCGAGCTTCACCACCATGGGCGACTCGTTCGAGGAATCGCGCCGCCAGGTCGAGGCCATGCAGGCCCAGCAGATGCAGATGCTGGCGCAGCTCAAGCGCGAACTGGCCGCCATGCCCGTGCCCGATCCGCGCCAGGCCGGCGACCCGACCGAGGCCGCCGCGCGCGAGGAAAAACGCCGCCAGATGGTCGCGCTGCTCGCCGAGATCGAGCGCCGCGTGAACGAGGAAAACGCGCGCCCCAAGAAGCGCTACCTGAGCCCCGCCACGCGCGAGGCCGCCTACGCGCTGTACGTCGACACGCTGCGCCGCCGTATCGAGGTCAAGGGTACCGAGAACTTCCCGACCGCGGCCGGCAAGAAGCTCTACGGCGAACTCAAGATGACCGTCACCATCAACCACGACGGGCGCGTGCTCGACACCGTGGTCGACGAAAGCTCGGGCAACACCACGCTCGACCGCCGTGCCCAGGCCATCGTGCGCAGCGTCGGCAACTTCGGCAACTTCACCGACGCGATGCGCAAGCAGACCGACCAGATCGTGCTGCAGTCGCGCTTCAAGTTCACGCGCGACGAGACCATCGAGCTGTCGTCCCAATAGCAACAGCACCCCCAGCAGAACACGGAGCATCGGCCATGGATCAGTACTGCGTCATGGGCAACCCCGTCGAGCACAGCCGCTCGCCCCGCATCCACGCGCGCTTTGCCGAACTCTGCGGCCAGCCCATGGCCTACGGCCGGCGCCTGGTGCCGATCGGCGCGTTTGCCGAAGGCCTCGCCGCCTTCCGCAGTGAAGCGGCCGCGCAGGGCGACACCGCACGCGGCTGCAACGTCACCGTGCCCTTCAAGTTCGACGCCGCCGCGCTCGCGCAGCACACCAGCGAGCGCGCCACGCTGGCGCAGGCGGTGAACACGCTGCGCTTCGAAGCCGACGGCAGCATCCACGCCGACAACACCGACGGCATCGGCCTGGTCAACGACATCGTGCGCAACGCCGGCGTGCCGCTGGCGGGCCGGTCGCTGCTGCTGATCGGCGCCGGCGGCGCGGCGGCGGGCGTGCTCGGGCCGCTGCTCGACGCGGGCGCCGCGCACGTCGTGGTGGCCAACCGCACGCTCGACAAGGCCATCGCGCTGGTGCAGCGCCACGCGGCGCTCGCGCTGCGCCACGGCGCGACGCTCGAGGCCTGGGCGCTCGACGACGTGCCGGGCGACTTCGACGTGGTGGTCAACGCCACCGCCTCCAGCCTCGCGGGCGACGCGGTGCCCGTGCGCGCGCAAGTGCTGCGTCCCGGCGCGCTGGCCGTCGACATGATGTACGGCCCCGCCGCCGCAGGCTTCATGGCCTGGGCCGAAGCGCACGGCGCGGTCGCACGCGACGGCCTCGGCATGCTGGTGGAACAGGCCGCCGAAGCCTTCGAATTCTGGCGCGGCGTGCGCCCGCCGTCGGCCCAGGTGCTGGCCGAGCTGCGCGCCTCGCTCGCCGCCGGCGCATGAAGGGCCTGCTGCGCCTGATCGCCTGCCTCGTGGTGGCGGGCCTGGCGCTCGAACTGTTCTTCGTGGTGCGCATCGCGGCCATGGCGGTGATCGATCCGCAGAGCACGGCCTTCCAGCGCTCCGAGGCCTGGCGCGTTGCCCTCTCGCAGGGCCGCGACGGCGGATGGCGCCAGGACTGGGTGCCCTACACGCAGATCAACGACACCCTCAAGCGCGCCGTGATCGCGAGTGAAGACGCCGGCTTCGTCGACCACAACGGCGTCGAGTGGGAAGCCATCGAGCGTGCGCGCCAGCGCAACGCCCGCGCCGAACAGCTGGCCGCCAAGCGCATGGCGCGCGCGGCGGCGCGCGGCAAGCCGGTGCAGCCGGCCCCGCTGCGCGGCGGCTCCACCATCACGCAGCAACTCGCGAAGAACCTGCTGCTGTCGGGCGAGCGAACCATGCTGCGCAAGGGGCAGGAGCTGGTGCTCGCCACGCTGCTCGAGGTGCTGCTCGACAAGCGGCGCATCCTCGAGATCTACCTGAACAACGTCGAATGGGGCGAAGGCGTGTTCGGCGCCGAGGCCGCCGCGCAGTACTACTTCAGGAAGCCGGCCGCACGCTTGACTTCATACGAGGCCGCGCGCCTGGCCGTGATGCTGCCGAGCCCGAAGTTCTTCGAGCGGCGGCCCAACTCCTCGTACATCAACGGACGGGCATCGACGATCGTGGCGCGGATGCCGGCGGTCGACCTGCCCTGAACTTGCGCACCGCGCCTTCCACCGCCAGCACGGCGACGAAGCCGATCGCGTAGGCCAGCACGTCCCACCAGTCGGCGGTGGCGCCGAGCACGATGCGCAGCGCGCGGTTCGGAATGTGCAGGTGCCACGTCGACGCAAGGAACTGCCCCAGTTCCACCAGCAGCCCCACGCCGAAGGCCGCCAGCGCGAGCGGCAGCACGCGCGCGGCGACGAAGGTCTTGAACACCACGTACACCCACGCCACGGCCAGCACGTCACCGAAGAAGCTTCGCACCCAGCCCCAGCGCGCGCCGACGGTGGCCAGCAGCACGAGCAACACAAAGAGGGCCACCGCCCACGCCAGGGAAAGAAGATCGAATCGCCATCGCATGGCCCGTATCATCGCCTCCATATGCTGGCAAAGCTCACAGGTTGGTTGCTGCTGGGAATCGTCCGATTGCTCACCGGCGCGCAGGCGCGCTGGTACGGCTGTCCACCGAAGGCCGAGCAGCGCATCTACTTCGCGAATCACCAGAGCCACGCGGACCTCGTGATGATCTGGGCCGCGCTGCCCGAGGAGCTGCGCAGCATCACGCGGCCGATCGCGGCGCGCGACTACTGGGCCAACACGCCGGTCAAGCGCTGGATCACGACCGAGGTGTTCAACGCGGTGTATGTGGAGCGGGCGGCCACGGGGGCTGCACCGGTTGCCCCGCCGCCGGAAGCACCGCCTCAGGCACCGCCACCCGCGGCGCCCATCGCCCCGGCCGAGCGCATCGAGCCGTCGATGGAGCCGCTGCTGCCGATCGAAACTGTGTCTCACGCACCAGTTGCCGAAGGCCCGCAGGAGATTCAGGGACAGCTCGACCTTCCCGCGCCCCCGCCGCCTCCACCACCGGTCGCACCGCCGCCCGTCATCGAGCCCGAAGCGCCCGCCGCCGCACCCGAGCCTCCCGCCGCCGATCCGCTCGCCCCGCTCATCGACGCCCTGCGCAGCGGCGACTCGATCATCATCTTTCCCGAAGGCACGCGGGGCCACACCGGCGAGCCGCAGAAATTCAAGTCAGGCCTGTACGCCCTGGCGACGATGTTCCCCGACGTGGTGCTCGTGCCGGCCTGGATCGACAACGTGCAGCGCGTGATGCCCAAGGGCGAGATCGTGCCCGTGCCCATCCTGTGCTCCGTCACCTTCGGCGCGCCGATCCGCGTCGAGGACGGCGAGGAGCGCCGCCCTTTCCTCGACCGTGCCCGCGCCGCGGTGATCGCCTTGCGCGACGTCTGAAGGTATGAACCAGTTCCTGCGCAGCCTCAGCCCGACCCAGCAGGTCGCGGCCCTTTTCCTGATCGTCTTCGGCCTGCTCTTCATCGTGAGCACCGCCGTCTTCTTCCTGAGCTTCAAGGAGCGGCGCAACCCGGTGCACGACGAGTCGTGGCAGGCCGAGCTGGCGCATTTCCGCGCGCTGCTGGGCACCACCTGGTTCATGGTGATCGTGTTCTGGATCGGCTGGGCGCTGGGCGAAACGGTGGCCACCGTGCTGTTCGCGCTGATCGCGTTCTTTGCGCTGCGCGAGTTCATCACGCTCTCGCCGACGCGGCGCGGCGACCACCGCAGCCTGATCCTCGCGTTCTTCGTGGTGCTGCCGATCCAGTTCTGGCTGGTGGCCACCGCGCGCTTCGACCTGTTCACGGTGTTCATCCCGGTCTACGTGTTCCTCGCCATTCCGGTGGCGAGCGCGCTGGCGAACGACCCGAGCCATTTCCTCGAGCGCAACGCCAAGCTGCAGTGGGGCATCATGGTCTGCGTCTACGGCATGAGCCACGTGCCCGCGCTGCTGCTGCTGACCTTCCCCGGCTACGAAGGCAAGAGCGCGTTCCTCGTGTTCTTCCTGGTGTTCGTGGTGCAGACCTCGGTGCTGGTGCAGCACCTGATCTCGCGGCGCATGCAGCGCACGCCCTTTGCGCCGAACGTGAGCCGCAGCTTCAACTGGACCAGCTGGGGCGTCGGCATCGTCGTGGCCAGCCTGGTGGGCGCGCTGTTCTCGTTCATCACGCCGTTCAAGTTCGGGCAGGCGCTCGCGGTGTCGATCATTGCCTGCGTCGCGGGCTCGATGGGCCACCTCGTGATGAAGGCGCTCAAGCGCGACCGCGGCATTCCGAACTGGGGCCAGAAAGGCGTGGGCGTGACCGGCGCCAACGGCCTGCTCGACCGCGTCGACGCGCTGTGCTTCGCGGCGCCGATCTTCTTCCATTCGATCCGCTGGTACTTCAACGCCTGAAGCACGCGGCGGGCGATCAGGCCTTGCGCAGCACCACCCGGTCGAAGGCCTGCTTCGCGCGCCGCCCCAGGGCCTTCGTCTTCAGTGCCTGCAGCTCGCGCTTGAGCCGCGTGCGCTGCTCGGCCGACAGCGCGGTGCCGAAACGTCCGAGCGCCAGCTCCAGCGCCTCGCGCTGCGCCGCCACCCGCCCCTGTCGCCCTTCGGCCTCGGCCAGCCATTCGCAGGCATTGGCCACACGCTCGCGCAAGGCCGCGTCGCCCGACTCGCCGAAGCGCGCGATGAGCACGCGGTAGGCCTTGGCCTGGCCCGGCAGGTCGTCCATCTTGTCGAAGGCCTTGGCCTTGTTGATCATCGACTTGGCGGCCCACAGCTGCAGCGCGCTGTCCCGCGCCATCGCCGTGCGCGCAATCACCTCGTCGTAGCTGGCCACGGCCTCGGCGAAGCGGCCCGCGCGACGCAGCACGGCGCCCTTGCGGAACAGGGCGCCGGCCACGCGCGCGCGCAGGTCGGGCAGCTCGGAGTTGCCCCAGCGCGCAACGATCTCGTCGTGCACGCGCATCTCGTCCGCGGGCCGCGCGAGGCGGTCGAGCGCGGTGCTCTTGTATTGCAGGCACAGCGCCACCTGCGACTGCATCTCGGTGGAGGCATCGGCGCCGTAGCGCGCGTCCATCGCGTCGGCCGCCTCGACGACCTCGGCGAAGTGCTCCAGCGCCAGCAGGCAGAAGGTCTTGTGCGACAAGGCGCGCGCGCACTGACGGCGCATCAGCGGGTGCGGCGAGGCGGCATGCGCCGCGAGCACCTCGTCGAACAGCGCGATGGCCTCGCGCGATGCGCCCGCGTCGCCGAGCTTGCGGCCTTCGCGGACGGTGTCGCACGCCGCATCGAAGAGCTCGGCCGGCAGCTCGCCGGCGTCGAGACCACCGGTCTTGCGAAGGCGCTTCAGGCAGGCCTCGCGCCCAGCCGTCGCCTTCACGCGCAGCTCGCGCAGTTCAGGCGTGGTGCCGTCGCGCGAGGCCGCGACGAGCGGCTCGTACACCGCAAGCGCCGCCTCGGGCCGGCCCAGCAGGTCGAGCAGCACGAAGCCCTTGTGCAGCAAGGTGGTGGCCACGGTGCGCTGCACCACGGCGTCGCTGTCACGCGCGAAGGTGCCGAGCAGGCGCTCGCAGGCAGCCAGCGCGGCCTCGCCGTCGCCCTGGTCCCGCAGCCCCACGGCCCACTCGTGGGCGCGCACGGCCGCGAGGCGGCGCACCTGCGCGGAGGCGTCGTGGCCGTAGCGGTCGAGCAGCCAGCCGACCAGCTCGGCGCGGCGCGCGACCTCGTCGAGCCCGAGGCCGTCGAAGAACAGGGCCAGCGCGCGCACGCCCTCCAGCCGCAACTCGGGCGCGGCCTCGGCCAGGCCGGTCTCGATCTGGTCGGCCACCTGCAGGCACAGCACCTGCGCCTGCGTGTGCTGCGCCAGTTCGCGCAGGTTGAGCACCGCGGCCAGCCGGGCCCGCGCCACGCGCAGGACCACGCCGGCATCGGCGGCGCCCTCGAATCGTTCGATGGCCGCTTCGAGCGTGGCCAATGCGTCCTGCGGCAGGCCGCGGTGGTGTTCGATCTCGGCCTTCAGCAGGCGCGCGTCGAGCCGCCACGCATCGAGCGCGGCGTCGGCCTGCGCATCGAGCTGCTCGCTCATGAAGTCACAGGCCTCACAGCGCACCGCCGCATCGTCGATGAGCCAGGTGCGCTGGTACAGCGCGTGGGCGATGTGCGCGCGGATCTCGGGCTCGCTGCGCCCGCCGTGCGCGGCCACCAGGCGGTCGAGCGTGGCCAGCGCGTCGGCCGGGCGGTGCAGCTGGCGCAGCACGTGCGCGAGCAGCCGCAGCGCCTGGCAACAGGGCACGACCACGCCGGCGTCGGGCAGCGCACCGAATTCGGCGATCAGCCGGCTGCAGGCGGCGATCGCCTCGCGGCGGCGGCCGAGGTCGCTCAGCAGCTCCGCCTGGCGAAAGCTCGCGGCGGCACGTTCGGCGGGAAGTTGCTGCAAGTGCGCGGGCAAGACCGGGGCGTCGTTCAATGGCTTCGGTTGCTGCTGCGCGGAGGACTCGACTACATTCACCTTCGCTTCCTTGTGTGGCGCGCCCCGCGCGGAGCGGGGCGGAATGCAAGAACGGCGGATTCTGCCCGCGATCCCCCACGCATCGCGCGCGAATTCGCACCTTCTTCAACCTTCCTCACCCAGGCTTAGGCCTTTACGCTTCCTTTTCATGCGGATCCTCGGCATCGACCCCGGTTTGCAGACCACCGGCTTCGGCGTGATCGATGCGGACGGCCATGCGCTGCGCTACGTGGCCAGCGGCACCATCAGCACCCGGCACCTGGGCAGCGGAAACCTGCCGGCGCGCCTGAAGGTGCTGTTCGACGGCATCGGCGAGATCACGGCGCGCTACCAGCCCGAGGCGTCGGCGGTCGAAATCATCTTCGTCAACGTCAACCCGCAGTCGACGCTGCTGCTGGGCCAGGCGCGCGGCGCCTGCGTGACGGCGCTGGTGAGCCACAACCTGTCGGTGGCCGAGTACACGGCGCTGCAGATGAAGAAGGCCGTGGCCGGCCACGGCCAGGCCGCCAAGGCGCAGGTGCAGGAGATGGTCAAGCGCCTGCTCGACCTGCCCGGCCTGCCGGGCGCCGACGCGGCGGACGCGCTGGGCATCGCGATCACGCACGCGCAGGTCGGCCGTTCGATGGCGCGGCTCGCGGAGGCGGCCGAGCTGTCGAAGACCCACGCCGGCACCTACCGGCAAGGGCGTTCGCGCTGAGGCTTCAGCGCACGATGTAGCGCAGGTCGCCCAGGCGCCGGCGGCGCTCGCGCACCTCGGCGGCCACCGACACCGCGTCGCCAGCCAGCGCCCGCGCGATCCAGCCGGCCAGCTGCGGCATGTCCTCGGGCGTGAAGCCCAACCGCACGATCTCGGGCACGCCCAGGCGCAGGCCGTTGATGTCGCCGTCGACCGGCGCGATCGGCAGGCCGATGCCGCAGGCCAGCAGCCCGCCCTGAGCCAGCTGCTTCGCCGCACGCTGCCCGCCGCCCCAGCGCGCGGCCTCGAGCGCGAACTGGTGCGACTGCGTGAAGCCGCGTGCCTTGGCGAACACCGGCAGGCCTTGCGCATCGAGCGCACGCGCCAGCGCCTGCGCGGTGTCGCGCATCGCCGCCGCATAGGCCGTGCCGTGCACCTTCCAGTCGAGCAGGCCGCGCGCCAGCGCCGCGGTGCGGCCCGCGTCCGAGTTGGCCGTGAGGCCGGGGTAGGCGATGGCATCGATGCGCTCCATCAGCGCCGCGTCGTTCGACACGATCAGACCGCCGGCCGGGCCGCCCAGGCTCTTGTAGGTGCTCATGGTGATCACGTGCGCGCCGTCTTCGAGCGGCTGCGGCCAGGCCTTGCCGGCCACCATGCCCGAGAGGTGCGCGGCATCGAACAGCACCTTGGCGCCCACGCTGTCGGCCACCTCGCGGATCGCAGGCACCGGGTGCGGGAACAGGTTCAGGCTGCCGCCGATGGTGATGAGCTTGGGCTTCACCTCGCGCGCGAGCTTGGCCAGCGCCACCACGTCGACCGAGTAGCCGTCGGCATCGACCGGCGCCGGCACGGTCTTCAGGCCGTAGAGCCCGGCCGCGCCCGCCGCATGGTGCGTCACGTGGCCGCCGATGGCGGGCGGCGGCGCGATGATCGTGTCGCCGGGCTGGCAGGTCGCCATGAACACGTACAGGTTCGACAGCGCGCCCGAGCTCACGCGCACCTCGGCGAAGCGCGCACCGAACACCTCGGCCGCCAGCTCGGCAGCGACGACCTCGATGCGCTCGATGGCTTCCAGCCCCATCTCGTACTTGTCGCCCGGGTAGCCCAGCGACGGGCGCGAACCCAGCCCACGTGACAGCAGCGCCTCGGCGGCGGGGTTCATCACGTTGGTGGCGGGGTTGAGGTTCAGCCCGTCGATGTCGTGGATGCGGTGGCTGTCGGCCACGAGGCGCTCGATCTCGGCGGCCACGCCCGCCGCGTCGCGCGCGGCGGCGTCGGCGGCAATGGCGAGCACGTGGTCCTCGCTGGCGGCGGGAACCCAGGAACGGCGGTGAAGGGCTGCGGGCATGCGGTGTCTCGCTGGGAGTGGTGGAAGGGAATGACCGCATGGTCGCGCCCCGTATCCCAACGGGCAACACGGATAAACTGGGCCCGAGCCCTAGAAAAACTTGGCCTCCCCACCATGTCCCTTGCTCCACCCCGCCCTCGCCTGCCGCCGCACACGGCCGTGCGCGCCTTCGAGGCCGCGGCGCGCCACGGCAGCTTCGCGCGGGCGGCCGAGGAACTGTTCGTGACGCCCGCCGCCGTCGCGCAGCAGATCAAGGCGCTCGAGACCTGGGCCGGCGGTGCGCTGTTCGAGCGGCACAGCCAGGGCATCCGGCTCAGCGCGCACGGCCGGCGCGCGCTGCCTGCGCTCAGTGCGGCGGTCGACCAGCTCGGCCTCGCGGTGCAGGCGCTGCGCCAGGAAACGCAGACCGCCGCGCGCCGCAGCACGCTGCAGGTGGCGGCCCTGCCGGCGATGGCGCAGCTGTGGCTGTCGCCGCGGCTCTCGCGGCTGAAGGCCGCGCTGCCCGGCGTGCAGGTGTCGGTGACGGCGCTGGAGCAGCCGCCGAACTTCCGGCGCGAGCCTTTCGATCTCGGGCTGTTCTATGCGCGCGGCGCCGAAGCCGCCGTCGGCGCGACGGGCATCCCGCTCGCGCGCGACCGCCTCGTGCCCGTGTGCAGCCCGCGCGTGCGCGCGTCGCTGGAGAGCGCACGCCCGCGCCCGCTCGACGACCTCCTCGATGTGCTCGCGCGCTGCGGCGGCCTGCACGACACGGTGTGGCGCGACGACTGGTCGCGCTGGCTGCAAGCCGTGCGCCCCGGCACCACGCCAGCCGAGGCCGATGCGCTGGCCGCGGGCCCCGATTTCTCACTCTACAGCCTCGCGCTGCAGGCCGCGCTCGATGGCGAAGGGGTGCTGATGGGTCGCGAGCGGCTGGTGGCGCCGCTGCTCGAGAAAGGCCGGCTGCACGCGCCCTGGGGGCGGCCGAAGGCGCTGGGAGACACGTTGATGCTGCTGGTGCCCGCGCACCGCAAGGGGCCGCTGCTTGCGCAGCAGGTGCAGGCGCTGCAGGCCCTGGTCGATTGAACGGCTCGCGCTACGCGACGCGTTCAGCGATGAGCACGGCGAAGAAGCCCAGCGCCGCCAGCACCGTCCACTTGAACACGATCCAGCCGAAGCGGCGGTACTTGACCTGCCCCGTGCCCGCATAGAACGCGAAGGACACGCCCGCCACCAGCAGAAGCAGCAGGATGGCCCAGCGAAAGAGAAGCATCGGAAAGAAAAGGCGTGCGCCGGGCTTACCAGGCCCGCGCCACTTCGCCGAAGCCGCGCGGTGCGCGCTTCTCGTCCTCGAAGGTCACGACCTCGTAGGCGTCGCTGTGCGAGAGCAGCTCGCGCAGCAGCTTGTTGTTGAGCGCATGGCCCGAGCGGAACGCGGTGTACGCGGCCAGCAGCGGCTTGCCGATGATGTACAGGTCGCCCATGGCGTCGAGGATCTTGTGCTTCACGAACTCGTCGTCGTAGCGCAGGCCGCCGGCATTGAGCACCTTGGTGTCGTCCATGACCACGGCGTTATCGAGGCCACCGCCGAGCGCGAGGCCCCTGGTGCGCATGTATTCGACGTCCTTCGTGAAGCCGAAGGTGCGTGCGCGTGCGATGTCGCGGCTGTACGAGTCGGTGCCCAGGTCGAACTCCACGCGCTGGCCGGTGGAGTTGACGACGCGGTGGTCGAAGTCGATCTCGAAGCTCAGCTTGAAGCCGTGGTACGGCTCCAGGCTTGCCCACTTCTCGTTGGCGCCCTCGCCTTCGCGCACCTCGACCTTGCGCAGCACGCGGATGAAGCGGCGCGGCGCCTTCTGCAGCTCGATGCCCGCGCTTTGCAGCAGGAACACGAAGGACGAGGCCGACCCGTCGAGGATCGGCACTTCGTCGGCCGTGATGTCGATGTAGAGGTTGTCGATGCCCAGGCCCGCGCAGGCGGACATGATGTGTTCGACGGTCTGCACCTTGGCGCCGCCCGTGGAGACGGTAGACGCCAGGCGCGTGTCGGTGACCGCTTCGGCGGTCATGCGGATCTCGACCGGCTCGGGCAGGTCGACGCGACGGAACACGATGCCCGTGTCGGCGGGGGCCGGTCGCAGGGTCAGCTCCACGCGTTGGCCGCTGTGAAGCCCCACGCCCACGGCGCGGCTGATCGACTTGAGGGTTCGTTGTTGCAGCACGCCCGAGATTTTAGGCGGGCGGCGACCGTGACGCCCTATTCCCTTCGCTATGGCCGCGATAGACATGGACCGGTCAGATAAGAAAAAACAAAAAGCCGGGGGCCCCCGGCGATGGACGCAAGGGGCACGAGGTGGACGCAGCGCCTAGAGCCGGGGGGCAGTCCCTTTCAGGTCTTCCCCGTCCCCTTGCGAACCCTCGTGCCCTCTGCGTTCGGTGGCCTGCGGTCAGTCTGCCTGACGGCGCAGGAAAGCCGGGATCTCAAAGTCGTCCATGCCACCCGACGACAGCGCGTCGACCTTGGCGGCGGCCATCGTGCGGTTGGTGCGCCACACGCTGGGCACGGCCATGCCGTCGTAGTTGGGCTGGCTGCCCGAACCACCACCCGCGTGGCCCACGCCGCCGAGCGTCGGCACGGTGAACGGGATGTTGTCGGTGCCGGTGCGGATCACTTCGAGCGTCGGGGCCTGGCGGCGTGCGTCGGCGCGCGACAGACCCGTGGCCACCACCGTGACGCGCATCTGGTCGCCCAGGCTTTCGTCGTAGGCGGCGCCGTAGATCACGTGCGCGTCCGGCGAGGCGTAGGCGCGGATGGTGTTCATCGCGAGCTTCGACTCGTTCAGCTTCAGCGAACCCTTCGATGCCGTCACCAGCACCAGCACACCCTTCGCGCCCGAGAGGTCGATGCCTTCGAGCAGCGGGCAGGCCACGGCCTGTTCGGCGGCGATGCGCGCGCGGTCCGGACCTGCTGCAGCAGCGGTGCCCATCATGGCCTTGCCGGGCTCGCCCATCACGGTGCGCACGTCTTCGAAGTCGACGTTCACGCCGCCGTACTCGTTGATGATTTCCGAGATGCCGCCCACGGCGTTCTTCAGCACGTCGTTGGCGTGCGCGAAGGCTTCGTCCTGGGTGATGTCTTCACCGAGCACGTCCAGCAGCTTCTCGTTGAGCACCACGATCAGCGAGTCGACGTTGGCTTCGAGTTCGGCCAGGCCGGCGTCGGCGTTGGTCATGCGACGGCCGCCTTCCCAGTCGAAGGGCTTGGTCACCACGCCCACCGTCAGGATGCCCATTTCCTTGGCCACGCGCGCGATCACGGGTGCCGCGCCGGTGCCGGTGCCGCCGCCCATGCCGGCCGTGATGAACAGCATGTGCGCGCCGTCGATGGCGGCGCGGATGTCGTCCACCGCGGCTTCGGCCGCGTCACGGCCCTTCTCGGGCTTGCTGCCGGCGCCCAGGCCGCTGATGCCCAGCTGGATGTTCTTGTGCGCGTTGCTGCGTTGCAGGGCTTGCGCATCGGTGTTGGCGCAAACGAACTGCACGCCTTGCACACCACGCTCCATCATGTGGGCGACCGCATTGCCACCGCCGCCGCCGACACCGATCACCTTGATCTGCGTGCCCTGGTTGAATTCTTCGACTTCGATCATTTCGATGGTCATTTCTAACTCCTTGAATATTGCAGTTGCCGTTATGTGTCTATGAATATTTCTTTTGCCGTGACGTGATCAACGGGATCGCCGTCGCGATGGTGGACCGGTGCGTCGCCATCGCTCGTTGAAATGCAGCGGAGGGCCCGCGCGTGCGAGCCAGAGTGGGGAGTGGTTCATGGTCAGAAGTTCCCCACGATGAAGTCCTTGAAACGTCCGAACGCAGTCTTTACGGACCCGTTCTTCTGTGCGACCTTGAAGCCACGCATGCGTGCAAAACGTGCTTCCTCGAGCAGGCCCATCACGGTGGCCGCGCGCGGCTGCGCCACCATGTCCGAGAGCGCGCTCGAGTACTTCGGAATGCCGCGGCGCACAGGCTTGAGGAAGATGTCTTCGCCCAGCTCGACCATGCCGGGCATGACGGCGCTGCCGCCCGTGAGCACCACGCCCGACGACAGCACTTCCTCGTAGCCCGACTCGCGCACCACCTGCTGCACCAGCGAGAAGATTTCTTCGATGCGCGGCTCGATCACGCCGGCAAGCGCCTGCTTGCTCAACATGCGCGGGCCGCGATCGCCAAGGCCGGGGACTTCGACCTGCGATTCAGGGTCGGCCAGCAGTTGCTTGGCATAGCCGTGCTCGACCTTGATGTCCTCCGCGTCCTTGGTGGGCGTGCGCAGGGCCATCGCGATGTCGCTCGTGATGAGGTCGCCCGCGATCGGGATCACGGCCGTGTGGCGGATCGCGCCGTTGGTGAAGATCGCCACGTCGGTGGTGCCCGCGCCGATGTCGACCAGCACCACGCCCAGTTCGCGCTCGTCTTCGGTCAGCACCGCCTGGCTCGAGGCCAGCGGGTTCAGCATCAGCTGGTCGACCTCCAGGCCGCAGCGGCGCACGCACTTGATGATGTTCTCGGCCGCGCTCTGCGCGCCGGTCACGATGTGCACCTTGGCCTCCAGGCGCATGCCGCTCATGCCGATCGGCTCCTTCACGTCCTGGCCGTCGATCACGAACTCCTGCGGCTCCACCAGCAACAGGCGCTGGTCGCTCGAGATGTTGATGGCGCGCGCCGTCTCGACCACGCGGGCCACGTCGGCGGGCGTGACTTCCTTGTCCTTCACCGCCACCATGCCGCTCGAATTGATGCCGCGGATGTGGCTGCCGGTGATGCCGGTGTAGACGCGGCTGATCTTGCAGTCGGCCATCAGCTCGGCTTCTTTCAGCGCCTGCTGGATGCTCTGCACAGTGGCGTCGATGTTCACCACGACGCCGCGCTTGAGGCCGTTGCTGGGCGCGATGCCCAGGCCGGCCAGCTTGAGCTCGCCGCCTTGCAGCACCTCGGCCACGACCACCATCACCTTGGCGGTTCCGATGTCCAGGCCTACGACCAGGTCTTTGTATTCTTTGGGCATGTAGATGTCCTCGGTATTCGCTACTTGATTTTTCTTGGGGCCTCGGGCGAGACCGTGGTGACGCCGCGCAGCCGCAGGGCATACGCGTCGTTGTGGCGCAGATCGGCGCGTTCGACGTCGGCCACCGTGCGGCGGTACTGGCCCGCGACCTGCGTCACGGTCTTCAGGAACCGCTGCAGGCGCGCCGACACCTCGTCGCTCTGGCCGCGGCCGAGCTCGATCTCGGCCCCGCTGTCCAGCAGCACCTTCCAGCTGCCGCGGCTGGACAGCCGCAGCTCGGCGATGTCGAAGTCGTAGGGCTCGAACATCGGCGCGAGCACGCGGTACATGCCCAGCACCTGCCCGGCCTGCTCGATCGGGCCGTCCAGGCGCGGCAGGTCGGCGTCGACCTCGGCCACGTTGGCCTCGAACACGTCGCCAAAGCCGTTGATCAGCTTGGAGCCGGCCTCGTCGCCCCACACCGCCACCGGCACCTGCTCGGTCAGCGTCACGCGCAGCTTGTTCGGAAACTCGCGCCGCACCACCGCGCTGCGCACCCACGGCACCGTCTCGAAGGCGGTGCGCGCACGCGCCAGGTCGATGGTGAAGAAGTTGCCCTTGAGCTGCGGCGCCACGTTGGCGCGCAGCGTGACCGCGTTGTTGTGCGTGACCTCGCCGTCCACCTTGATGCCCGAGATCGGGAAGAAAGGCTGGCGCAGCACCCACCACGCGCTCGCCGCCAGCAGCATGAGCGCCACCAGCACGAACGCAACGTTCGCGACGATGTTCATCAGCTTGACGTCGAAGGGAGCGGGGATGCTGTCGGCCATGGCTTAGTTCGCGCCTCCCTTGGCATCCAGCGATGCGGACGCGAGCACGCGCACGCACAGCTCTTCGTAGGGAATGCCCGCCGCGCGCGCCGACATCGGCACCAGCGAATGGCTGGTCATGCCGGGCGAGGTGTTCATCTCGAGCAGGAAGGGCTTGCGGTCGCTGGCGCGGATCATCACGTCGGCGCGGCCCCAGCCGCGGCAGCCGAGCGTGTGGTACGCGGCCAGCGTGATGCGCTGGATCTCGCGTTCCTCGGCTTCGGGCAGGCCGCTCGGGCACTGGTACTTCACGTCGTCGGTGAAGTACTTGTTCTGGTAGTCGTAGGCGCCTTCGGGCGCGGCGATGCGCACCACCGGCAGCGCGCGCGCATCCAGGCCCTGGCCGAGCACGGCGCAGGTGACTTCCTCGCCGTCGATGAACTCTTCGCACAGCACGTCGGCGTCGAACTTCGCCGACAGCGCGACGGCGTCCTGCATCTGCGAGTAGCCCTCGACCTTGGTCACGCCGATGGACGAGCCCTCGCGCGGCGGCTTCACGATCAGCGGCAGGCCGAGCACGTCGGGCACCACCATGATCTGCTCGCGGCTTTGCTGGTCGAAGGCCAGGCGCACGTACTTGGGCGTGGGCAGGCCGTCGGCCTGCCAGATGCGCTTGGTCATGACCTTGTCCATGGCCACGCTCGAGGCCATCACGCCCGAGCCGGTGTAGGGAATGCCGAGCAGCTCGAGCGCGCCCTGCACGGTGCCGTCTTCGCCATGGCGGCCATGCAGCGCGACGAAGCAGCGCGCGAAGCCTTCGCGCTTCAGGTCGGTCAGCTCACGCTCCGACGGGTCGAAGGCATGCGCGTCGACGCCGCGCGAACGCAGGGCCTGCAGCACGCCGGCGCCGGACATCAGAGACACCTCGCGTTCGGCGGAACTGCCGCCGAACAGCACGGCGACCTTGCCGAAAAGTTGTGGATCCTGAAGGCTCACGAGGCCCTCCCCTTGCGCGCAGTGCGCTCTGAAGTTGTTGATGAGGGTGCGGGCGGCGTGCCGAGTTCGACCACCTTGCCCGGCACCGCGCCGATGGAGCCCGCGCCCATGCACAGCACCACGTCGCCCGCGCGGGCGTTGTCCAGGATCGCCTGCGGCATGGCGACGATGTCGTCCACGAACACCGGCTCGACCTTGCCGGCCACGCGCAGCGCGCGCGCCAGCGTGCGGCCGTCGGCGGCCACGATGGGCGCTTCGCCCGCGGCATAGACCTCGCCCAGCAGCACCGAGTCGGCCGTGCCGATGACCTTCACGAAGTCCTCGAAGCAGTCGCGCGTGCGGGTGTAGCGGTGCGGCTGGAAGGCCAGCACCAGCCGGCGCCCCGGGAAGGCGCCGCGCGCGGCCGCGATGGTGGCCGCCATCTCGACCGGGTGGTGGCCGTAGTCGTCGATGACGGTGAAGCGCCCGCCGGCCGTGTCGCTCGGCACGGCCACGTCGCCATAGCTCTGGAAGCGGCGGCCCACGCCCTTGAAGCCGGCGAGGCCGCGCTGCACCGCTTCGTCGGCAATGCCGAGCTCGACCGCCATGGCGATCACCGACAGCGCGTTGCGCACGTTGTGCTCGCCCGGCAGGTTCAGCACGATGGGCAGGTCGGGCAGCGTCACGCCGTTGCGGCGCTGCGCGGTGAAATGCATCTGGCCGCCGACGGCGCGCACGTCGATGGCGCGCACCTGGGCGTCCTCGCCGAAGCCGTAGCTGGTGACCGGGCAGGTCACGTCGGCCACGATCTCGCGCACCGCCGGATCGTCGGTGCACAGAATGGCCACGCCGTAGAACGGCATGCGGTGCAGGAAATCGACAAAGGCCTTCTTCAGCTTCGCGAAGTCGTGCCCGTAGGTCTCCATGTGGTCGGCGTCGATGTTCGTGACCACCGCCATCACGGGCAGCAGGTTCAGGAACGAGGCGTCCGACTCGTCGGCCTCGACCACGATGTAGTCGCCGCTGCCCAGCTGCGCGTTGGCGCCGGCGCTGTTCAGGCGCCCGCCGATCACGAAGGTCGGGTCGAGCCCGGCGGCCTCGAGCACGCTGGCGGCCAGGCTGGTGGTGGTGGTCTTGCCGTGCGTGCCGGCAATGGCGATGCCCTGCTTCAGGCGCATCAGCTCGGCGAGCATCAGCGCGCGCGGCACGACCGGAATGCGCTTTTCGCGCGCGGCCAGCACCTCGGGGTTGTCCGACTGCACGGCGGTGGAGGTGACGACCGCGTCCGCGCCGTCGATGTGCGCGGCGGCATGGCCCACGAAGGTGCCGATGCCCAGGCCCGCGAGACGGCGCAGCGTGGCGCTGTCGGACAGGTCGGAGCCGGTGATCCGGTAGCCCAGGTTCAGCAGCACCTCGGCGATGCCGCTCATGCCGGAGCCGCCGACGCCGACGAAGTGGATGTGACGGATCGCGTGCTTCATTTCGCAAGCTCCTCGCAGGCGCGGACAACCGCGTCCACTGCTTCGGTCTTCTGCAGGGTCTTGGCCTTGGTGGCCCGGTCGATCAAGGTCGCGCGTTCGGTTTTCTGTAGCAAATCAGCCAGCAATTCAGGGGTGAGGTCGGTCTGTTGCACCAGCCAGCCGCCGCCCGCGTCCACGAGGAAGCGCGCGTTGGTGGTCTGGTGGTCGTCGACCGCCGAGGGGAAAGGCACGAACAGCGCTGCTGCGCCGACGGCCGCGATTTCGGTGACGGTGCTGGCGCCGGCGCGCGCGACGATGAGGTCGGCCTCGGCGTACGCCTGCGCGGTGTCGTCGATGAAGGGCGTGAGTTCGCCCTTGACGCCGGCCGCCGCATAGTTGGCGCGCAGCTCGTCGATCTGCTTGGCGCCGCTCTGGTGCAGCACCTGCGGGCGTTCGGCGGGCGCGATGCGCGCCAGCGCCTGCGGCACGACGGCGTTGAGCGCACGCGCGCCCAGGCTGCCGCCGACCACCAGCAATTTGAGCGGCCCCGTGCGGCCCGCGAAGCGCGTGGCCGGATCGGGCTGCGACGTGAACGCCGCGCGCAGCGGATTGCCCACCCACTGCGCCTTCTTCAGCACGTTCGGGAAGGCCGTGAACACGCGGTCGGCCACGCCCGCCAGCACCTTGTTGGCGAGGCCGGCGACCGAGTTCTGTTCGTGCAGCACCAGCGGCTTGCCCATCAGCACGCCCATCATCCCGCCCGGGAAGGTGATGTAGCCGCCCAGGCCCACCAGCACGTCGGGCTTCACGCGGCGCACCACGGCCAGGCTCTGCCAGAAGGCGCGCAGCAGCTTCAGCGGCAACAGGAACAGCGTGAGCGGACCCTTGCCGCGCACCCCGCCGAACTGCACGGGCTCGAAGGCGAAGCCGCGCGGGGGCACGAGCTTTTCTTCCATGCTGCCGGGCGCGCCCAGCCAGTGCACGCGCCAGCCGCGCTCGCGCAAGGCCTCGGCCACGGCCAAGCCCGGGAAGATGTGGCCGCCCGTGCCGCCTGCCATGACGAGTGCGGTACGGCCGGTCATACGCGACCTCCCCGCATCAGCACGCGGTTCTCGTAGTCGATGCGCAGCACGACAGCGAGCGCCACGAGGTTCATCAAAATCGCCGAGCCGCCGAAGCTCATCAGCGGCAAGGTCAGGCCCTTGGTCGGCAGTGCACCCAGGTTCACGCCCATGTTGATGAAGGCCTGGAAGCCGATCCACACGCCCACGCCCTGGGCCACGAGGCCCGAGAACACGCGGTCCAGCGCGATCGCCTGGCGGCCGATGTGCATGATGCGGCGCGTGAGCCACAGGAACAGGCCGATGATCAGCAGCACGCCGATGAGGCCGAACTCTTCGCCGATCACGGCCAGCAGGAAGTCGGTGTGCGCCTCGGGCAGCCAGTGCAGCTTCTCGACGCTGCCGCCCAGGCCCACGCCGAAGACCTCGCCGCGCCCGATGGCGATCAACGAGTGCGACAGCTGGTAGCCCTTGCCCAGCGCGTGCTCTTCGCTCCACGGATCGAGGTACGCAAAGATGCGCTCGCGGCGCCACGGGCTGCTCGCCACGATGGAGCCGAAGGCCACCACCACCAGCGTCGCGATCACGAAGAACATGCGCGCGTTCACGCCGCCCAAAAACAGGATGCCCATGGCGATCACGGCGATCACCATGAAGGCGCCCATGTCGGGCTCGGCCATCACCAGCATGCCGACCACCACCACCGCGATGCCCATCGGCAGCACGGCGCGGAAGAACCGCTCCTTGATCTCCATCTTGCGCACCATGTAGCTGGCGGCATAGAGCACCATCGCGAACTTGGCCAGCTCCGACGGCTGGAAGCGCATGAAGCCCATCGGCAGCCAGCGGCGCGCGCCGTTCACGTTGATGCCGATGTGCGGAATGAGCACCGCCACCAGCAGCAGCAGCGAAGCCACGAAGAGCCAGGGCGCGGCGCGCTCCCAGGTCTTCATGGGGACCTGGAAGGTCAGCAGCGCGGCGATGAAGGCGATGACCAGCGAGGCTGCATGCCGCGTGAGGAAGTACGAGGCGCTGTAGCCGGCGCGTGCGAAGCGCGGGTTGTCGGGCAGCGCGATGGAGGCCGAATACACCATGATCAGGCCCCAGGTCATCAGCGCGACCGTGACCCAGACCAGCGCCTGGTCGAAGCCCAGCACACGCATCGGCGTGGCCTTGGTCTGCGCGACGCCGGCGCCGCCCAGCCGCACAGGCAGGTGCACGGGCAGCGAATCCATGCCGCTGCGGGCGCGCCGGAACCAGCCGCCGAAACGGCTGCCGGTGCGGGTTTCCTGCGTGGCGCCCGAGGCTGCGGAGTTCAAATCGGGTCCTCCATCGATCCGGCGGTGGACAGCGAAGCTTGCGGGGCGTACGACACCACCGCGTCGTCGCCACCCACGGCCTCGCGCGGGCTGTCGGCATAGGCCTCGACGGCCTCGCAGAACACCTCGGCACGGTGCGCGTAATCCTTGAACATGTCGAAGCTCGCACAGGCCGGTGACAGCAGCACGGCATCGCCGGGGTGGGCGCGCGCGGCGGCGAGCTTCACGGCCTCTTCCATCGAGCCCGCGTGCTTGAGCGAGACGCCGGTGGAAGCCAGCGCGGCCTCGATCAGCGGGGCGTCGCGGCCGATGAGCACGACGGCGCGCGCGTACTGGCGCACGGGGTCGGCCAGCGGCTCGAAGTCCTGGCCCTTGCCTTCGCCGCCGAGGATCACGACCACGCGGCGCTCCTCGCCGAGGCCGCTCAATGCAGCCACGGTGGCGCCGACGTTGGTGCCCTTGCTGTCGTCGAAGAACTCGACCTCGTCCACGATGGCGATCGGCTCGACGCGGTGCGGCTCGCCGCGGTACTCGCGCAGGCCGTAGAGCATCGGGCCCAGCGGGCAGTCGGCGGCACTGGCGAGCGCGAGCGCGGCCAGGGCGTTCATGGCGTTGTGGCGGCCGCGGATGCGCAGCGCGTCGGCGGGCATCAGGCGCTGGAAGAAGAGCTCTTCTTCCACCACCGCGCCGCGCTTGCGCTTCTGCGTTTCGTCGGCTTCCAGCGCGCGCACCAGCCAGGCCACGCCGTTGATGCGCTCGATGCCGTAGTCGCCGGGGCGCAGCGGCATCGCGCCGCCGAAGGTGACATGCGTGCGGATCTGCGGACGCTGCAGCCGCACCTTGACCGGCGGCGGCAGCATGGCCATCACGCCGGCGTCGTCGCGGTTCAGGATCATCAGGCCCTTGGCGCCGAAGATGCGCGCCTTCGCGGCCGCGTAGGCCGGCATGTCGCCATGCCAGTCGAGGTGGTCCTGCGTGAGGTTGAGCACGGTCGCGGCCGTGGGCTCGAAGCCCTGCACGCCGTCGAGCTGGAAGCTCGAGAGTTCGAGCACCCACACGTCGGGCAGCGTGCCGGCGTCGAGGTGCCCGGCCAGCGTGTCGAGCAGCGTGGGGCCGATGTTGCCGGCCACGGCCACGGTCTTGCCCGCGCGTTCGACCAGCTGGCCGGTGAGCGAGGTGACGGTGGTCTTGCCGTTGGTGCCGGTGATGGCGAGCACGGCGGGCGTGTAGCCCTTGGGCGCTTCGGGCTCGGGTTCGGGCACGAGTTCGAGTTGCGGCGTGGCCTCTTCCTCGACCGCGGCCGACGCCGGGTTGGTGGCGGACAGCTCGGCGATCTTGGCGACGAACTCGGCGGCCTCGCGCGCCGCGGTGGGCACGTAGGGCTTGCCGGGGGTGGGCAGCCGGGAGACGGTGGCGGCGGGTGCGGGCGACACGGCGGGCGTGTCGGTGGCGGCTGGTACTGCGCCGTCTTCCGTGGCGGCGTCTTCCGTCGTGGCGCCTTCGGCGACGACGTCTTCGGTGGGCGGCGTCACCGGCACGCTCAGCGATGCATCGCGCGGCATGGCTTCGGCCATGGCGGGCGGTGTGGGTTCGGCGGCTTCGGTCTGTTCGACGGGGGCGGCGGGTTCGGCTTCTGCGGCAGTCGCATCGACTGGCAGTGCGGCTTCGGTCGACTCAGCGGCCACGGCCTCCGTAGGTGCAACCGCCTCGGTCGCCTCAACAGCTTCAACGGGCGCGGCCGCTTCGGGCTCGCCTTCGACAACCGCAGCAGCCTCCGGCGCAGGCACTTCCGGCGTCTCGACCACCGCAGCATCCGCCGCAGGGACTTCTTCGCTCAGGGCCAGCTCGGCCTGGGCCGGCGTTTCAACGACAGGCTCGACCACGGCGGTTTCGACCGGCACTTCCGCCTCGGCTTCCACCACTGGCACCTCGACCGTCTGCAGGTCGAGCAGCGCGCGCGCGAACAGGTCCAGCTCGCCGCCGACCACGAGGCCCACGGCCTTGGCAGCGTCGACGACCGGCGCCAGCGTCGCGGGCGACAGGCCCGGCGAGCGGTACACGGCACGGATCGGCGTGCCTTCGACCAGCGCGGCCGTGAACGGTCCGCCGATGAAGGTGGCATCGGGCAGTTCGGCCTGCAGCGTCGCGAGCGAGACCGGTGCCTCGCGCGTGTCGGCCACGGTCACGACCGCGCCGTGGCGCGCGCACCAGCGCGCCATCGCCAGCCCGGACGCGCCGAGGCCGAGGATGAGAACGGGGAGGTCTTTCAGGTGCCGCATGGTTGTGTTGTTACCGCAGCTTCAGCGTCGACAGGCCGATGAGGCACAGCAGCATCGTGATGATCCAGAAGCGCACGACCACCTGCGTCTCGCGCCAGCCGCTCTTCTCGAAGTGGTGGTGCAGCGGCGCCATCTTGAGCACGCGCCGGCCTTCGCCATAACGCTTCTTCGTGTACTTGAAATACATGACCTGCGCCATCACCGAGATCGCCTCGACCACGAAGATGCCGCCCATGATGAAGAACACGATCTCCTGGCGCACGATGACCGCGATGGTGCCCAGCGCGCCGCCGAGCGCCAGCGCGCCCACGTCGCCCATGAAGACCTGCGCCGGATGGGTGTTGAACCAGAGGAACGCGAGCCCCGCGCCGGCCATGGCCGAACAGAACACCAGCAGCTCGCCCGAACCCGGGATGTTGGGGAACAGCAGGTACTTGGAGTACACCGCGCTGCCCGTGACGTAGGCGAACACGCCCAGCGCCGAGCCCACCATCACCACCGGCATGATCGCCAGGCCATCGAGGCCGTCCGTGAGGTTCACGGCGTTGCTCGCGCCCACGATCACGAGGTACGTGAGGATCACGAAGCCGATGCCGCCCAGCGGGTAGCTGACTTCCTTGAAGAACGGCACCAGCAGGTTGATCTTGGGCGGAAAGTCGAGGTCGAAGCCCGAGCGCACCCAGGCGTAGAACAGCTCGAGCACGCGCCAGTTGGAGCTCTCGGAAATGCTGAACAGCAGGTAGAAGCCGGCGAGCAGGCCGACCAGCGATTGCCAGAAGTACTTTTCGCGCGAGCGCATGCCTTCGGGGTCCTTGCGCACCACCTTGCGCCAGTCGTCCACCCAGCCGATGGCGCCGAAGCCCATCGTGACCCACAGCACGATCCACACGAAGCGGTTCGAGAGGTCGAACCACAGCAAGGTGGCGAAGGCGATGGCGAACAGCACCAGCACGCCGCCCATGGTGGGCGTGCCGCTCTTGGTCAGGTGCGTTTCCATGCCGTAGCCGCGGATCGGCTGGCCGATCTTGAGCGCGGCAAGGCGGCGAATGACGTACGGGCCGGCCACCAGGCCGACCACGAGCGCGGTCAGCGCGGCCATCAGGGCGCGGAACGTGAGGTAGTTGAAAACGCGCAAGAACCCGAACTCGGGCGACAGCGTCTGCAGCCATTGGGCCAGGGACATCAGCATGGTGTGTTGCGCGGCTCATGCGTCATGACCGGCCTCCTTTTGTTGTTGTGCTTCGATCGCCTGCACCACGCGCTCCATCTTCATGAAGCGCGACCCCTTGACCAGCACGCTGCCCAGCTGCGGCAGGCGGGCGAGCACGGCCGCGCGGAGCGTGTCGAAATCGTCGAAATGGCGTCCATCGACACCATCGTTGTTGTTGAAAGCCGTCGCCGCATGCACGGTCTCGCCGCCCAGCGTGTAGACGGCGTCGAGCCCGCGCTGGCGCGCCCAGGCGCCGACCTCGGCGTGGAATTCCGGCGAGCGGTCGCCGACCTCGCCCATTTCGCCGAGCACCAGCAGGCGCGGCGCGGGCAGGCCGGTGAGCACGTCGATGGCGGCAATCACGGAATCGGGGTTGGCGTTGTAGCTGTCGTCGACCAGCGTGAGCGCGTGCCCGCCGGGCAGCACGACCTCACTGGCGCGCGAACGGCCCTTGACCGGTTCGAAGGCCGACAGGCCCGCGGCGATGGTGTCGAGCGACACGCCGGCGGCCAGCGCGCAGGCGGTGGCGGCGAGCGCGTTGCCCACGTTGTGGCGGCCCGCGATGTGCAGGCGCGCATCGAAAGCGCCCAGCGGCGTGCGCACGCGCACGCGCCAGGCGCCCTGCTGCCATTCGGCGCTGTCGAGCGAGATGTCGGCGTCGGCGTGCTCGCCGAAGGTCAGGCAGCGGCGCGAGCCGCTCTGGCGTGCCAGGTCGGTCCACAGCGAGGTGAAGGTGTCGCCGTAGGGGAACACGGCCGTGCCGTCGTCGGGCAGTTCGGCGAACACGGCGGCGTTCTCGATGGCGACCGCCTCGACGCTGGCCATGAACTCCTGGTGCTCGCGCTGCGCGTTGTTGACCAGCGCGATGGTCGGGCGCGACATGGCGGCCAGCCGCGCGATCTCGCCCGGATGGTTCATGCCCAGCTCGAGCACCGCCAGCTGGTGCTGCGCGCGCAGGCGCAGCAGCGTGAGCGGCACGCCGATCTCGTTGTTGAAGTTGCCGGCCGTGGCCAGCGCGCGGTCGGCGCGGAAGGCGGCGAGCACGGCCGCGATCATCTGCGTGACCGTGGTCTTGCCGTTGCTGCCGGTGACGGCAATCAGCGGCAGGCTGAACTGCGCGCGCCAGCCGGCGCCCAGCGCACCGAGCGCGAGGAGCGAGTCGGGCACCTCGAGGCCGGCAAGCCCCGCGGCTTCAAGGCCGCCGTGCGCAATGGCGGCCACGGCGCCCTGCTTCTTCGCGTCGGCCAGGAAGTCGTTGGCGTCGAAACGCTCACCCTTGAGCGCAACGAACAGGTCGCCGGCAGCCAGGGTGCGGGTGTCGGTGTGGACGCGCGCGATCACGGTGGCCGGGTCGCCCACGAGGCGCGACCCCGGCACCCACTGCTGCGCCTGTGCCAGCGTGAGGTTAAGCGGTGTAGAGACGGGCGTGGCCATGGCGGTCATGCGGCACCCCGCTTTGCGAGCGCGTCGAGCGCGTGGGTCTTGTCGGAGAACGGCAGGCGCTGGCCCGCGATCTCCTGCCACTCTTCGTGGCCCTTGCCGGCGATCAGCACCACATCTTGTGGCGCCGCCTGGGCGATGGTTTCGGCGATGGCGCGCGCGCGGTCGACCTGCACGCGGGCCGCCTCGACGCGCGTGAAGCCGCGCAGCGCCTGGCTGATGATGGCGTCGGGGTTCTCGTTGCGCGGGTTGTCGCTGGTGAGCACGACGTGGTCGGCCTGCCGTTCGGCGACAGCCGCCATCAACGGGCGCTTGATCGGGTCGCGGTTGCCGCCGCAGCCGAACACGCACCACAGCGCGCCGCCGCGTTGCTTGGCCAGCGGGCGCAGGCCGGCGAGGGCCTTGTCGAGGGCGTCGGGCGTGTGGGCGTAGTCGACCACGGCCAGCGGTGCACCGTCGGTCGGCTGCACGCGGTCCATGCGGCCCGGCACGCTGCTGAGATGGGCGCAGGCGGCCACGGCCTGGGCGAGCGTGAGGCCCAGCGCGCGCAGGGTGCCGAGCACGCCGAGCAGGTTGGCCACGTTGTACTGGCCGATCAGCCCGGTGGCGAGCCGTTCGGCCGGCGCCGTGCTGCCGTGCTCGGCCACGGTGAACTGCAGGCCCTGCGCGTCGTAGCCGATGTCGCGCGCCATGAGCCGCGCGGGCTTGCCGGCGGCCGAGACGGTCCAGACGTCGAGCGCGCCGATGCCGGCGTCCAGCAGGTTGGCGCACAGGCTGGCGCCGTGCATGTCGTCGATGTTGATCACCGCGGCGCGCAGGCCGGGCCAGCGGAACAGCTCGGCCTTGGCCTGCCAGTAGGCGTCCATGCTGCCGTGGTAGTCGAGGTGGTCCTGCGTGAAATTGGTGAACACGGCGACCGCGATGCGGCAGCCGTCGAGCCGGCGCTCGGCGATGCCGATCGACGAGGCCTCGATCGCGCAGGCGCCGAAGCCCTCGGTGACGAAGTCGCGCAGCGCGCGCTGCAGCATCACGGGGTCGGGCGTGGTCAGGCCGGTGTAGGTGAGCGCGGGCGGCACGCCGATGCCCAGAGTGCCGACCACGGCGCAGGGCGACGGCGCGCCGCGCTCGGTGGTGCCGTCGGGGCGCATCGCGCGCACGCCGCCGGCCGCGCGCAGCGTGGACAGCGACTCGGCCAGCCACCACGCGGTGGAGGTCTTGCCGTTGGTGCCGGTCACGGCCAGCAGGTCGAGCTGCGCCGAGGGGTTGTCGTAGAAGGCGGCGGCGATCGGGCCGGTGGCGGCCTTCAGGCCGGGGTAGCTCACGATGCGCTCGTCGCCGTCGAAGCCGAAGGCGTCCACGCCCTCGTGCTCGACCAGGCAGGCCACGGCGCCCTGCGCCAGCGCGGCCGCCACGTGCTGACGGCCGTCGGTGGCGGCGCCGGGCCAGGCGATGAAGGCATCGCCCGGGCCGACCGCGCGGCTGTCGGCCTGCAGCGCGCCCTGCACGCGCTCCTTGAGCCAGAACGCGGCGGTGGTGGGGGAAGTGAGTGTCAGCATGTCAGAAGCTCTCGGGGACGTCTTGCGTCTGCACGAGGGGTTTGACCGCCAGATCGGGCGGGACGTTCATCATGCGCAGGGTCTGCTGCACGACTTCGCTGAACACCGGCGCCGCGGCGAGGCCGCCGAAATACTGGCCGTCGGTCGGCTCGTCGATCATCACCGCGACGATGATGCGCGGCTTCTCGATGGGCGCCATGCCGGTGAACCAGGCACGGTACTTGTTGCTGGCGTAGCCCTTGCCGACCTGCTTGTGGGCCGTGCCCGACTTGCCGCCGACCGAGTAGCCCACCGTCTGCGCGCGCGTGCCGGTGCCGCCCGGGCCGGCGGCCATCTGCAGCATCTTGCGCACGGCGAGCGCGTTGGACGGCGAGAACACCCGCACGCCGACCGGCGGCTCGGTGTTCTTCAGGATGGTGACCGGAATGATGGAGCCGTCGTGCGCGAACGAGGTGTACGAATGCGCCATCTGGAACAGCGAGGCCGACAGGCCGTAGCCGTAGGCCATGGTGGCCTGCTCGACCGGCTTCCAGGTCTTCCACGGACGCAGCCGGCCCGTCACGGCGCCGGGGAACTGGATCTGCGGCTTCTGGCCGTAGCCCAGCGCGGTGTAGGTGTCCCACATCTCGTGGGGCGTCATCTTCTGGGCGATCTTGAGCGCGCCCACGTTGCTCGACTTCTGGATCACGCCCTCCACGGTCAGCGAGCCGTAGTTGTGGGTGTCGCTGATGGTGAAGCCGCCCAGCTGGTAGCGCCCGGGCGCGGTGTCGATGATGGTCGAGGGCTTCACGCGGCCGGCCTCCAGCGCCATCGCCACGGTGATGGGCTTCATGGTCGAGCCTGGCTCGAAGGTGTCGGTGAGCGCGCGGTTGCGCAGCTGCTCGCCGGTGAGGTTCTGGCGCTTGTCGGGCACGTAGCTCGGGTAGTTGGCCAGCGCCAGCACCTCGCCGGTGGTGCTGTCGAGCACCACCACGCTGCCGGCCTTGGCACGGCGCGCGGTGACGGCGTCGCGCAGCTTCTGGTAGGCGAAGAACTGCACCTTGCTGTCGACGCTGAGCTGGATGTCGCGGCCCTCGACCGGCGGCACCTGCTCGCCCACGCCCTCGACCACGCGGCCCAGCCGGTCCTTGATGACGCGGCGCGAGCCGGCCTTGCCGGCCAGCTCCTTGTTGAACGCCAGCTCGATGCCTTCCTGGCCGTTGTCTTCCACGTTGGTGAAGCCCACCACGTGCGCCGCCGCCTCGCCCTCGGGGTACTGGCGCTTGTATTCCTTACGCTGGTAGATGCCCTTGAGGTTGAGCGCCGCGATCTGCTTGGCGATGGGCTCGTCGACCTGGCGCTTGATCCAGACGAAGGTCTTGTCTTCGTCTTCGAGCTTCTTGTCGAAGTCCTTCTGCGGCATGCCGAGCAGCTTGGCCACCTGCTTGAGCTTGGCGCGCACCTCGGGGTCGTCGCGCTCCACGTCTTCGGGAATGGCCCAGATGCTGGGCGCCACCACGCTCGACGCCAGGATGAGCCCGTTGCGGTCGAGGATGCGCCCGCGGTTGGCCGGCAGCTCCAGCGTGCGGGCGAAGCGCACCTCGCCCTGGCGCTGGAAGAAGCTGTTGTTGAAGACCTGCACGTACGCAGCCCGCCCCGCCAGCATGACGAAGCCGAAGGCGATGCCGGCGACGATGAACTTGCTGCGCCACACCGGCGTCTTGCTCGCGAGCAAGGGGCTGGTGGTGTAGCGCACGCTGCGGTTGCCGCGGCTCATCGGGCGGGCCTCGCGGTGGTGCCGGGCTTGGGCGGCGTGGTCGGCGGCAGCGGCGCGACGGCCGGGATCACCGAGCCGTCGGGGCGCACGTACTGCGTGATGGCCGGCGAAGCCGTGCGCATCTGCAGCTGTTCCTTGGCCAGCTTCTCCACGCGCAGCGGCGTGGCCTGGGCGCGCTTTTCGACCTGCAGGCGGTCATGCTCGGTTTCGAGCTTGCGCGTCTCCTGCAGGGCGCGGTCGAACTCCGTGTAGAGCTGGCGCGACTGGTACTGGGTGTGCACAAGGTACAAAGCCGTCGCAATGACGGCCAGCAGAAGAAGCAGGTTGATGCGCGCCATGGCTACCCGGCCTCCGTGCGTTCGGCCACCCGGAGGATGGCGCTGCGCGAGCGCGGGTTGCCGCGCACCTCTTCTTCGGACGGCTTGATGCGCTCCAGCGCGTGCAGCTTCATCACCTTGGGCGCAGCGAAGGGCGCGCGGCGGTCGTAGACCTCCTTCGAGTGCTTGGCGATGAACTGCTTGACGATGCGGTCTTCGAGCGAATGGAAGCTGATCACCGCGAGCCGGCCGCCGGGCGCGAGCACCGACAGGCTGGCCTCTAGCGCTTGTTGCAGCTCCTCAAGCTCGGCGTTGATGAAAATCCGAAAAGCCTGAAATGTGCGCGTTGCAGGGTTCTGGCCCTGCTCGCGGGTTTTGACCGTGCCAGCCACGAGCTCGGCCAGTTCGGTGGTGGTTGAAATTGCGCCCCGTTCTTGTCTGCGAGCAACAATCGCCTTTGCAATCTGAACAGCAAACCGTTCTTCGCCATAGTCACGGATCACCTCTGCAATTTGTTGAAGTTCGGCCGTTGCCAGCCACTCGGCCACGCTCTCGCCGCGCGTGGTGTCCATGCGCATGTCGAGCGGACCGTCGAAACGAAAACTGAAACCGCGCACCGGGTTGTCGATCTGCGGCGAACTCACGCCCAGATCCATCAGCAAGCCGTTGACGCTGGCGTCGGGCAATTCGCCCAGCGAGCGGAATCCCTGGTGGCGGATAGAAAAACGCGCATCCGAGATGCGCGCTGCTTCGGCCACCGCTTCTGCATCCTTGTCGAATGCGATGAGCCTGCCTTCCGGCGCCAGCCGCGCGAGGATGGCGCGCGCATGTCCTCCGCGGCCGAAGGTGGCGTCCACGTACGTGCCCGTGGCTGCCGCGCTGCCGGAAAGAAGGGCTTCCACCGCCTCGTTCAACAAGACGGTCGTGTGGGTCAGGGGGGTGTTCACGGGGCTCCTCAGAACGCGAAGTCCTGAAACACATCCGGCATCTCGCCCTGGGTGGCCTCGGCCTCCTTGGCCTCGTACGTCGCCTTGTCCCAGAGTTCGAAGTGGTTGCCCATGCCCAGCAACAGCGTCTCGCGGTTGATGCCGGTGGCGGCGCGCAGCTCGGGCGACACCAGCACGCGGCCGGTGCCGTCCATCTCGACGTCCATCGCGTTACCGAGGAAGACGCGCTTCCACCACTGCGCCGACATCGGCAGCGCAGCAATGCGTTCGCGGAATTTTTCCCATTCGGGACGGGGGAACACCATCAGGCATCCATGCGGATGCTTGGTGATCGTGAGCTGGCCGCCTGCCGTGGCGCTCAGGACGTCGCGATGCCGGGTCGGCACGGAGAGCCGCCCCTTGGCATCCAGACTGAGCGATGAAGCGCCTTGAAACACGACCACGAAACCCCTGTGGTGGGAGGTGCCGCGACACCCGGAAGGGGCGTTGCCCGCACTTTTTCCCACTTAACTGCACTTTTTTCCACTGTAGCAGGAAACACTTGCGACGCAACTGGGGCTCGGGGGTATTTTTTGTAATGGAATCAACGACTTAGCGCCGATTTCCAAACCTGGAAATCGGCGAATTGTGTTGAAAATGAAGTACTTAGCTCACGCAGTGAAAGTGATGCGTGAAGGACGACCCCGTTACAGGGGCCGAGGGAGGCGGCTTCAGAGGATGAAGCGCGAAAGGTCTTCGTCGTGACTTAGTGCCGCGAGGCGCTCGTCGACATAAGCGGCATCGATGCGGACCGTCTGGCCCTCGATGCGGGTGGCATCGAAGCTTACCTCATCGAGCAGGCGCTCCATCACGGTCGACAAACGGCGCGCGCCGATGTTCTCGGTGCGCTCGTTCACCTCGAAGGCGATGGCCGCCAGCCGCGTGATGCCATCAGGCGCGAAGTCGAGCGTCACGCCTTCGGTGGCCAGCAGCGCCTGGTACTGCTTCACGAGCGAGGCGCGGGTCTGCGTGAGGATGCTCTCGAAGTCCGACACCGAGAGCGATTGCAGCTCGACGCGGATCGGAAAGCGCCCCTGCAGCTCGGGAATCAGGTCGCTCGGCTTGCTCAGGTGGAACGCGCCGCTCGCGATGAACAGCATGTGGTCGGTGCGCACCACGCCGTACTTGGTCGACACGGCCGTGCCCTCCACGAGTGGCAGCAGGTCGCGCTGCACGCCCTGGCGCGAGACGTCGGAGCCCTGCGCTTCGCTGCGTGTGGCGACCTTGTCGATCTCGTCGATGAACACGATGCCGTTCTGCTCGGCGTTGGCGATGGCCTGCGTGCGGATCTCGTCCTCGTTGACCAGCTTGGCGGCCTCCTCGTCGATCAAGAGGCGCATCGCCTCGGCGATCTTGAGCTTGCGCGTCTTGCGCTTGCCGCCGCCGAGCTGGCCGAACATGCCGCGCAGTTGCTCGGTCATTTCCTCCATGCCGGCCGGGCCCATGATCTCGAGCGGCGCGCGGGTCTCGGCGAGGTCGAGCTCGATTTCCTTGTCGTCGAGCTGGTGCTCGCGCAGCTTCTTGCGGAAGGCCTGGCGCGTCGGGTTGGGGCTGTCGAGTGCGGGCGCAGCGCCATCGGCGCCGCGCGCCGGAGGCAGCAGCGCGTCGAGGATGCGCTCCTCGGCCGCGTCTTCGGCGCGCGCGCGCACCTTCACGCTTTCGGATTCGCGCGTCTGCTTGACGGCGATCTCGGCGAGGTCGCGAATGATGGAGTCGACGTCCTTGCCCACGTAGCCCACCTCGGTGAACTTGGTGGCCTCGACCTTGATGAACGGCGCATCGGCCAGGCGGGCCAGGCGGCGGGCGATTTCGGTCTTGCCTACGCCCGTCGGGCCGATCATGAGGATGTTCTTGGGCGTGATCTCGTGGCGCAGCTTCTCGTCGACCTTCTGGCGGCGCCAGCGGTTGCGCAGCGCAATGGCCACGGCGCGCTTGGCGGCGGGCTGGCCGACGATGTGGTTGTCGAGCTCGGAGACGATTTCCTGGGGGGTCATGGACATGGTCAGAGCGCTTCCACCGTGTGGTTCATGTTCGTGTAAATGCAGATTTCTCCGGCGATCGCCAGCGATTTGCGCACGATCTGCTCGGCCGAAAGGTCGGTGTTGTCGATCAGCGCCTTGGCCGCCGACTGGGCGTAGGCACCGCCCGAACCGATGGCGATCACGCCGTCTTCAGGCTCCAACACGTCGCCATTGCCGGTGATGATGAGCGAAGTCGTGGCGTCGGCCACGGCCAGCATGGCCTCGAGCTTGCGCAGCACGCGGTCGGTGCGCCAGTCCTTGGTGAGCTCGACCGCCGCGCGGGTCAGGTGGCCCTGGTGCTTCTCGAGCTTGGCCTCGAAGCGCTCGAAGAGCGTGAAGGCATCGGCCGTGGCACCGGCGAAACCCGCCAGGACCTTGCCGTGATAGAGCCGCCGCACCTTGCGCGCCGTGCCCTTGATGACGATGTTGCCGAGAGTGACCTGCCCGTCCCCGCCGATGGCGACCTGATCGCCTTGCGGGGTCTTGCGGCGCACGCTCACGATGGTGGTGCCGTGAAACTGTTCCATCGCAGCCATCTGGGGATGGGCCCCGCCAATGCAACCCTTGCGGTCGGACAAACTGCTGGCGGAAAACACGGCCGCGCAGGGGCCGCGGAACCCCTGTGGCGGGGTCAGTTCTTGCGGACGGCGACCGTGGCGTGGTCGGTGATGCCGATCAGCCCGAACAGCGCGGCAATCAGCCGGTGCGCATCGACGAACTGCACCCGCTCGCCGTTCGCATCGCGCTCGCGGACCCAGCTCAGCAGCGTGCCGGCCGCCGTCAGGTCCATGCGCAGCAGGGCCGCGCACGAGATGACCGGCGCCGTCGTGTGGCGCAGGTCGTGGTCCAGGCGCTGCCAGCACGACAGCGAGTCGCCGCGCAGGTCGCCCGCCAGCGCGGCAAAGCCGCTGTCGGTGGACGGGAAGCTCTCGGAATCACCCCCGACCGACAGCAGCGACCACACCGAGCTCGGCCGGCTCGCCGGCGGCGCGGCCAGCGAGGTGCACTCGCCCTTCGGGTCCTGCCAGGACGGCGGCGACACCTCGTAGGTGATGCAGTAGTTGAGCGCCACCAGCTCGAAATCGTCGGGCAGGTGCATCATGCGCAGCGCTGCGAGGCGCAGCTGCCACCAGGCGTCGTCGGGATGGCGCTCGTTGTTGGGCGTGGCCGCGGCCAGCACGGCCATGAGCTGCGAGGCGCCGAAGAAGCGCAGCTGCACCGGCGAATCGGACCAGTGCGCGAACAGGATGCGCAGCGGCGCGGCGGCCGGCGCGTCGATCTCGGTGAGCGCGCGCCAGTCGAGCGTCCAGACCATGCCGGCCTGCGAGAGCGCGCGCGTGAGCGCCATGAGCCCTTCGCGCGTCAGGTGTGCGGGGCTGGCCCAGTCGGCGGCGCCGGTGGTGTCGGAGGCCGCTTCGGCGTCCTCGCTGGCGGTGACGGCCTTCACGCTGCGCGCGAGTTCGTCGAGCGAAACCCAGTCAGGACCCATGCGCTTCATGCGCTGCGCATAGCGCATGCGGGCGGCCGCGAACTTGGCGGCGTCGCCGGTGGCGCGGTACAGGTCGAACAGTGCGCGCCAGCGGGCGTCGTCGCGCTCCAGCGTGACGGCTGCGGTCGCGTCATCAGCGGAGAACGCACTTTCGGCGGCCAGCGCCTGCAGCAGGATGGCTTCGGCGCCGGTGTCGTCGCCGTGCGCGAAGCGGATCACCGCTTCTTCGAGCGCGCCGTCATGCGCGAGCCGGGACGGCTGAGGCGCGGGGACAGCTGCGGTGGCAGCAACCTCTGGCGCTGCGGCCACGGACGCAGAAGCAGCCGGCTCAGCCGGCAACTGATCGCCGCCGCTGTCGACCGGCGGCAGCGTTTCAGCGCCCGCGTCGGGCGGCGGATTGACCAGCGTCTCGCCGTTCGGCCCGCGGCCCTTCCACCACTGCTGCGACATCTGCTCTTCGATCTCGTCGATCTTCTTGAGCGTGAGTGCGCGGCCTTCGGATTTTTCGGAGGTGCTGTTGAGATTGAACGACGACGGCGTGACCGTTGCCTCGAAGGCATGGGCCGCCGCCTCGCGCTGGCGCAGCTTGCGCAGCATGTCGAACTCGCGGCGGCGCACGAAGTCGTTGCGCTGGCGCCGCTCGATCATTTCCTTCAGCATCTCGCGGCTGTAGGTCTGCTCGGGCAGCGACGAGTCGGAGGACGGCGTGTCCAGCTCCGACCAGTCTTTCAGGGGATTTCGAACGAACTTGGCCACCTTCGAGAAAAGGCGGCCTGACTCTTCCTTTGGCATTCAGAGAAGGTTATCGAAAGCGCGGGTTCCGTTCTACCGTGCAGCCGTTCAATCCCCGAACATTTTCTGCTTCAGCTCGCGGCGCTGCTGCGCTTCGAGCGAAAGCGTGGCGGTCGGGCGGGCCAGCAGGCGGCCGACGCCGATGGGCTCGCCGGTCTCGTCGCAGTAGCCGTAGTCGCCGGCGTCGATGCGCTGGATCGACTGCTCGATCTTCTTGAGCAGCTTGCGTTCGCGGTCGCGCGTGCGCAGTTCGAGCGCGTGCTCTTCCTCGATGGTGGCGCGGTCGGCCGGGTCGGGCACGACCACGGTGTCTTCGCGCAGGTGCTCGGTGGTCTCACCGGCGTTCTCGAGGATGCCGCGCTTGAGTTCTTCGAGCTTCAGGCGGAAGAACGCCATCTGCTTGTCGTTCATGTACTCGTCGTCGGGCATCGCGATGACCTCGGCGTCGCTCAGCTCGGCGGGCGTCTTGGTCTTCCAGTTGTTGGCCAGCTTCGGGTCTTTCTTGACGGCCAGGGGCGGCGGCGGCACCAGCGCGGTGGAAGGCGCCTGCGAGAAGCTGGATTTGGCGGCGGTCGAGGCCACGGATTGCGGCATCGAAGGCACGGTCAGTTGCGACAGCCGGGACACGCGGCCACCACGCGCAGCGGGAGCGGGCGTAGCGGGGATCGAGGGTGTCGCCGGGGCGGAAGAAGAGGCGGCAGCCGTTTTTTTCATGGGGGTCGGGGGAGCAGAAAGGGCGGCCGCAGGACGGCCGACCGGTTGGGATGACGTAGGCGCCGCGCCCGCGGACTTGGTTGCGGGCTTGGCGGACTTCTTGGCAGCCGCGGTCCCGGTCTTGGCCGGGGTTGCCGCAGGCTTCTTGGCAGCGCTTTTCTCTTTCGCGGCAGAGGCAGCAGCAGCGGTGGCAGAAACCTTCTTCGTCGCGGGTACAGCCTTCACAGCCGTCGCCTTCTTTGCGGCGGGCTTGGTGGCTGGCGTGACCTTGGCGGCGGGTTTCTTCACGGTGACTGGCTCCTTGTACGAACTGGAACGCGCTTTCACTGGGTGTCTCCTCCCAAGGGAACCGTTGCGGGTGTCAGGCCGCGTCGGCTCACGTTGTCGGGGGCGTCCTCAAGTGGTGAACCCCGGGGTTATACCCCCGAAAGCCCGCCAAAAACCCTTGGCGCCCCGTGCCGTAAGTCATATCTCGCCCCTGTGGACGAAGCATGGCTCCCGGAACAGGCGCGCGATTGTATAGAGAACTCGAAACGCAAGGCCATCGGGTGACGCACTGCCCTGCTCCGTTAGCATCGCCCGGCGCCACCACAGGGGGTGGCGCAGGCACGCCGCGGGTCGGGGAGACACCGCGGCGGCCCTTCAAACAACCGATCGGAAAATAATCTTGAGCAAAAAAGCAGTATTGGGAGTCCTGGCCGCGGCCATCGCCGTCGCCTACGGCGGCAGCACCTGGTGGGCCGGCACGCAAATCAAATCGAGCTACGACGTCGCCCTGGGCGAACTGCCCAAGCAGACCGCGCTGGTGCGCGTGATCGAGCGCAGCTACGAACGCAACTTCTTCGGCGCCGTGAGCACCGTGACGCTCGAACTGGGCTGCCCGGCCGAGGCCGAAGCCGCCACCGCCCCTGCCGCGTCGGCACCCGCCGCCGCACCGGCTGCCGCCACGACCGACGTCGCCGAGGCCGCGACCGAAGGCGACGAAGAAGAACCCGCCGAAGACGACAGCGACGCCGCGGCCACCCCGCCCAAGCCGGTGCGCATCACCATCCGCGACACCATCCGCCACGGCCCGATCGCCGGCGCGACGCTGGCCGCGGCCGTCATCGACAGCGAGCTGGTGCTCGACGCCAAGGCGCAGGCCGAGGCCGAGAAGCTGTTCGGCAAGGCCAAGCCACTGACCGCGCGCACCCAGGTCGGCTTCGGCGGCGGCTTCACCAGCGACTTCACCGTCGCGCCCGCCAAGCTGGCCGAAGAAGGCAAGGGCGAGTTCGCCTGGCAAGGCGCGCAGGCACGCCTGGACATGAACGCGGCCCGCACCCACGTGCGCTATGACATGACGATGCCCGGCCTGGACGTCAGCACCGCCTCCAAGGGCGTGCAGCTGAAGATGGGCAAGTTCACCGCCAAGGCCGACATGGACGGCAGCGCCGGCTGGATGCTGGCCACCGGCAAGTCCGAAGGCCGCCTCGACAGCTTCGAGCTGAACGCGCCCAAGGGACTGGGCCTGGGCGCGGGCACCGAGGCCGCCCCCGCCAAGGCGATCAAGGTGCTGCTGCAAAGCATCGACCTGACCGGCGAAGCCACCATCAAGGACGGCCTGTACGCCTCCGAAGGCGCCTTCAAGGGCAAGGGCAAGGTCAACGAGACCGCCATCGACAAGTTCGAGATCGCCAGCAGCGCACGCCGCATCCAGGCGGCCGGCTACAAGAAGCTGGCCGACGCCTGGCTGCAGTCGACCGCCGGTGCCGGCTGCGGCCAGCGCAGCAAGGCCCAGAAGGACGCGATGCAGGCGCTCATCGAGCAGCTCGCGCCCGACCTCAAGGCCATGGCCAAGCACAGCCCCGAAGCCGGCCTGGACCGCATGCTCGTCGAGATCGGCGGCCACAGCGCCGAGCTCAGCTACTCGGTGGCCCTCGCCGGCGTGACCGACGAAGACCTGCAGCTGCCCGGCAACGCGCTGGTGCTCAAGCGCGGCGTGCTCAAGGCCACCGCGCGCGTGCCCGTGAAGTGGATCGAGAAGCTGGCCGAAACCGGCGCCGAGAGCGGCCGCACGCCGCCGCCTGAAATGCTCGCGGGCCTGATCGAACAGGGCGAAGCCAACGGCTACGTGAAGCGCACGGGCGACGACCTGGTCAGCCAGGTCGAGTTCAGCGAAGGCCAGCTCAAGCTCCTGGGCAAGCCGATGGGGAATTTCGGCAAGTAGGCACGGCCCGCCCCATGAAAAACGGCGCTGACCGCAAGGCCAGCGCCGTTTTTATTTGTTTGTCCGACTCAAGCGAACGTGTTCAGACCAGGCACTGCTCCAGACCCTGCTCCAGGATCTCGCGCGGCAGCTCGATGCCGATGAACACCATGCGGCTCTGGCGCGCCTCGTCCTTGCCCCACTCCGGGCCCAGGTCGCTGCCCATCAGCTGGTGCACGCCCTGGAAGATCACCTTGCGCTCGGTGCCCTTCATGTTCAGCACGCCCTTGTAGCGCAGCATGCGCGGGCCGTAGATGTTCACGATGGCGCCCAGGAAGTCTTCCAGCTTGGCCGGGTCGAAGGCGCGGTCGGCCTTGTAGACGAAGCTCTTCACGTCGTCGTCCGTATGGTGATGGTGACCGTGGCCCTCGTGCTTGTGCGAGGGGTGGTCGCACGCCTCGCCATGCGCGTGGTCATGGTCGTGATGGTCGTGGTCGTCTTCCTTCAGGAAGTCGGGGTCGATGTCCAGCTTGGCGTTCAGGTTGAAGCCGCGCAGGTCGAAGATGTCCTTCAGCGGCACGTCGCCGAAGTGCGCCTTCTGCTGCGGCGCGCGCGGGTTCATGTGCTTCAGGCGATGAATGAGCGCATCGGTCTCTTCGGCCGACACCAGCTCGCTCTTGCTGATGAAGATCTGGTCGGCAAAGCCCACCTGGCGGCGCGCTTCCTGGCGGTCGTTGAGCTGCTGGGGCGCGTGCTTGGCATCGACCAGCGTGAGGATCGAGTCGAGCAGGTAGCTCTCGGCGATCTCGTCGTCCATGAAGAAGGTCTGCGCCACCGGGCCGGGGTCGGCCAGGCCGGTGGTCTCGATCACCACGCGGTCGAAGTCGAGCAGGCCCTGGCGCTTTTTGGCCGCCAGCAGCTGCAGCGCTTCGCGCAGGTCTTCGCGGATGGTGCAGCAGACGCAGCCGTTGCTCATCTGCACGATCTGCTCCTTCGACTCGGTCACGAGGATGTCGCTGTCGATGTTCTCTTCGCCGAACTCGTTCTCGATGACCGCGATCTTCTGGCCATGGGCCTCGGTCAGGATGCGCTTGAGCAGCGTGGTTTTGCCCGAGCCGAGAAAGCCGGTCAGGATGGTCGCGGGAATGAGGGCCATGGAAAAGTGCTCCGGAAACGGAAAACAGAAAAAGGCGGGGGATTGGCGGGCAGTTTAGCCAATGCCACTGAGTTGCGTTGCCGACGGGGTCAAGCCCTCGTTCACAGGGGCTTTCTCACCACCACCAGCCCCTTCAGGTACTCCCCTTCCGGGAACTCGATGGTCATCGGGTGGTCGGGCGCGGCGCCCAGGCGTTCGGCGATGTAGCCGTCCACACCGGCGTCCAGCCCCGCCGAAGCCACGATCTTGTGGAACAGGTCGGCGCTGATGCCGCCCGAGCAGGAAAAGGTCAGCAGCACGCCGCCCGGCTCCAGCAGCTTGAGCGCCAGGCGGTTGATGTCCTTGTAGGCACGCGCGGCGCGCTCGGCGTGCGCCACCGTGGGCGCGAACTTCGGCGGGTCGAGCACGATGGCATCGAAGGTGCGGCCCTGGTCGATGAACTCGCGCAGCACCGTGTTCACGTTGGCGTCGAGAAACTCCGTGGCAATGCCCTGCCCTTCGAAGCCGTTGAGCGCCAGGTGCGCGCGCGCCCGCTCGAGCGCGGGTTGCGACGAATCGACCGACACCAGCGAGGCGCCCTCGAGCGCCCCGGCCGCCTTCAGGCCCGCGAGCGCCGCCACGGTGAAGCCGCCCGTGTAGCAGAAGCAGTTGAGCACGCGCCGAAAGCGCCGGTGCTGCGCCAGCTCGGCAAAGCGCTGGCGGCTGTCGCGCTGGTCTAGGTAGAAGCCGGTCTTGTGGCCGGTGGCGATGTCCAGCGACAGCTGCCAGCCGTGCTCGCGGATCGTGATCTGGGTGGGGCCTTCGCCGCGCAGCCAGCCCGTGACCGGCTTCAGGCCCTCGCGCTCGCGGCCGCTGGCGTCGGAGCGCTCATACAGCTTGGTGAGCCCCGTGGCCTTGAGCAGCGCATCGGCCAGCACGTCTTTCCAGCGCTCCACGCCGGCCGACAAGAACTGCGCCACCAGCGTGTCGCCGTAGCGGTCGACGATCAGCCCCGGCAGGCCATCGGCCTCGCCGTGCACCAGCCGCACGCCGTCGCTCTGCAGGTCGAACAGGCCGCGCGCATGCACCGCGCGCGCGCAGACCGTGGAAAAAAAAGCAGCGTCGATGCGCTGCTTCTCGTCAAAGCTCCAGGCCCGCGCCCGGATCTTGGAGGTGGGGCCGAAGGCCGCCCACGCGAGGAAGTGGCCGTCGTGCGACTCCACGCGCACCGTTTCCCCCGAGTCCGCGCCGCCGCGCGCAATGGCGGATTCGAAGACCCAGGGATGGCGGCGTTGGAGCGAGCGCTCCTTGCCCGGCTTGAGGCGGAGGGTTTTCATGGGAGATGAATGAAAGAAGAAATGAAAGACGAAAGAAAACGATGCAGGCGACGGGCCGTGGCTACTTGCCGTCCTTGTCCGACCGGGCCTTGGCGCGCGGATGCGCCGCGTCGTAGACCTTGGCCAGGTGCTGGAAGTCCAGCCGCGTGTAGACCTGCGTGGTCGCGATGTTGGCATGGCCCAGCAGCTCCTGCACCGCGCGCAGGTCGCTGCTCGACTGCAGCACGTGGCTCGCGAACGAGTGGCGCAGCATGTGCGGATGCACCGGCGCGGCCAGGCCGGCCTTCAGGCTGCGCTCGCGCAGCAGCTTCCACACCGCCTGCGACGACATGCGCGCGCCGCGCGCGCTGACGAACAGCGCCGGCTCCTGGCGCTCGCCGCGCACCGCGAGCCAGTCGCGCAGCGCCTCGGCCGCCTTGCTGCCCACGGGCACGCTGCGCCGCTTGCTGCCTTTGCCGAGCACGTGGGCTTCCATCGCATCGAGATCGACCCAGCCGAGCGCCGTGGCGCTGGCCTGGGCGTCGAGCCCCGTGAGCTCGCTCACGCGCAGGCCGCAGCCGTAAAGCATTTCGACGATGGCGCCGTCGCGCGCTTCGGTCCAGGGGTCGGCCTCGGGGTCGTACAGCTCGGCCAGGCGCACCGCGTCGTCCACGCCCAGCGCCTTCGGCAGCGGCCGGCCCGCCTTGGGCGCGTGCACGTCCTGCACCGGGTTGAAGCCGATCAGCCCTTCATGGCCGAGCCAGCGGTAGAAGCTGCGCCAGCACGACAGCACCAGCGCAATGCCGCGCGGCTCGCGCCCGGCGCTGTGCAGCTGCGCCATCCAGCGGCGGATGTGGGCCGTCTGCACGCGGTCCAGCGGCAGGTTGGCCTCGGCGGCGTGGTCGGTCAGCGCGCGCAGGTGGAACGCATACAGCTCGACCGTGCGCGGCGCAAGCCGGCGCTCCACGCGCACGTGTTCGAGGTATTTGTCGATCCATTCCATGGTGTCGTCGTGCTCCGTGCGCCGCGCGGGGCCGCGCTAGCTAGAACAGATAACCGAGCGATGCATTGTTCACGATGGCGGCGGGCTCACGCAATGCGCCCTTGAACAGCATGCCCCAGCGGCGCCAGCACGAGGTGGGCGCGGCGGCGTACTGCACGTCGAAGGCCTGGTCGAAGCCGCTGGCACGCACCAGGCGTTCGATGCGCCACAGGTGATAGGGCTCCGACACGATGATCACGCTGCGCACGCCCTTGGCTTCCAGCACCGTGCGCGACAGCGACAGGTTGGCGCGCGTGGACGACGACACCGACTCCAGCACCATCGGCCCCGTGTAGCCCTCGCCCGTGGCGTGGTCGCGCATCACCTCGGCTTCGATGCGGCCGTCTTCCACGTCGACGCCGCCCGAGAACACCAGCGTCTGCGCGCGCCCGGCGCGCGCCAGCACGATGCCCTGGTCGACCCGGCCCGTGAGGCAGGGGTTGGGCTTGCCGTCGAGGTAGGCGCGGTTGCCCAGCACCAGCGCCACGTCGGCAGCGCGCGGCAGCGGACCGGCCAGGGCGGCCTCGGCGCGCTGCCAGATCACACCTGCGATGGCGGCGTAGGTGAGCACGCCGGCCAGCAGGACCACGCACAGGCCGGTCAGCCAAGGCCGGCGGCGCCATCCGCTTCGCGCGGAACGGCTCAAGGGCGCAGCCGCGACAGCGCGCCCGACGACAGCTCGGCGATGCGCTCGAGAAAGTCCGTGCCCATCTCGGCGTTGAAGCGCTGCGCGTCCGGCGAGGCCAGCACCAGCAGGCCGAAGGCCGGCGACTCGGCGTCGGGGCGCAGCGGAATCAGCGCGATCGACGCGGCGCCCTGCGGCTCGGGCAGCCAGTTGGCCGCCTCGAAGCCCGCGTTGAGCCCGCAGTACGGCGAAGTGAGCGAGGTGGCCAGCGCCTTCACGTCGTCGCTCACCCACTGGGCATAGGCTTCGTTCAGGTACTCGGTGCCGCAGTCCCACACCTTGATGGCCGTTTGCGGCACCAGGAACAGCGACTGCAGGTCGACCGCGATGCGGTACGGCAGGCTGCGCGGGTCGCGCGTGGTCAGCAGGCCCTTGGTCCAGCGCTGCAGGCGGTCGGCGATGACGACGTTTTCGGTGCCGTGGCGCACCATGTCCATCAGGCGGTGCTCCAGCGCCTTGATCTTCTCGCGCAGCATTTCGGCCTGGCGCTCCTGCAGGCTCACGGCGCGGTTGCCGTGCGGGCTGGTGAGCTGCACCTGCGCCAGCAGCTGGGCGTGGCGCTCGAAGAAGTCGGGCGTGTTCGACAGGTAGTTCGCGATGTCGTCTTCGGTGATCGGGTTCATGGCGTTGTTGTCGTGGGTGAATGGGGTCATGGCTGTTCCGAAATGTCGGGCACGTCGATCTCGCCCTCGAACACCGTCGTGGCCGGTCCTGTCATGAGCACCGGCCGGCCGTCGCCCTGCCACTCGATCGTGAGAATGCCGCCGTGCGTCTGCACGTCGACGCGGGAATCCAGCAGCCCCAGGCGAATGCCCGCCACCACCGCCGCGCAGGCGCCCGTGCCGCAGGCCAGCGTTTCGCCGGCGCCGCGCTCGAACACCCGCAGCTTGATGTGGGTGCGGTCGACCACCTGCATGAAGCCCGCGTTCACGCGCTGCGGAAAGCGCGGATGGTGCTCGATCTGCGGGCCCTGCTCGGCCACCGGCGCGGTGTCGACGTTGTCGACCACCTGCACCGCGTGCGGGTTGCCCATGGACAGCACCGCTACCGAAACGATAGCGCTGCCGGCCCGGGTGCCCAAGGCCAGGTGCCATTTCTGCCACGCGCCTTCGTGCTGCGGGTCGAGCCCGGCCGTGTCGAAGGGCACGCGCGCCGGTTCGAAGACCGGGGCGCCCATGTCGACCGTCACGCGGCCGTCGTCGCCCATGCGGGGTTCGATCACGCCGGCCAGCGTCTGCACGCGCACGTCTTTCTTCTCGGTCAGGCCGTGCTCGCTCACGAAGCGCATGAAACAGCGCGCCCCGTTGCCGCACTGCTCCACCTCGCCGCCGTCGGCGTTGTGAATCACGTACTGGAAGTCGATGCCTGCAGCGGGCGACGGGCGCACCGTGAGGATCTGGTCGGCGCCGACGCCGAAATGGCGGTCGGCCAGGAAGCGGTACTGCGCGGCGCTGAGGCCCAGCGTGCCGCGCGTTTCGTCCAGCACGACGAAATCGTTGCCGGCTCCCTGCATCTTGGTAAAGCGGATTCGCATCGCCGGATTATCGCCACCGGCGCCGCCCTTCGCGCCGGAAGGGCCGCCGGGCGCGGCCCTTTCGACACACCCGGCCTCAGCCCTGGATGAACGCCAGCAGGTCGGCGTTCACCTGCGCCGCGTGCGTGGTGCAGGTGGCGTGCGGCGCGCCGGCGTACAGCTTGAGCTGGCTGCCCTGGATCATTTCGGCCGCCAGCTTGCCCGTGGCCTCGAAGGGCACGACCTGGTCGTCGCCGCCGTGGATCACCAGCGTGGGCACGTCGATCTTCGCCATGTCGGGGCGGAAGTCGGTCTCGGAGAACGCCGTCACGCAGTCGATGGTGGCCTTGATCGAGGCCTGCAGCGCGATCTGCAGCGTCTGCTTGAACACGCCCTGCGACACCTTCGCGCCCGGGCGGTTGGTGCCGTAGAACAGCGTGCTGAAGTCGTCGATGAACTGCGCCCGGTCGGCGGCCAGCCCGGCGCGGATGCCCGCGAAGAGCGACGCCTCGGGGCCCACGGGATGGTCGGCGGTCTTCATGAACAGCGGCGTCACCGCGCTGATGAGTGCCAGCTTGGCCACGCGGGCGCTGCCCTTGCGCGCGATGTAGCGCGTGACGTCGCCGCCGCCCATCGAGAAGCCCGCCAGGATCACGTTTTTCAGGTCGAGCTTTTCGATCAGCTCGGCGATGTCGTCGGCGAAGGTGTCGTAGTCATAGCCGGTCCAGGGCTGGCTGGAGCGGCCGAAACCGCGGCGGTCGAACGCGATGACGCGGTAGCCGCGCTCGGCGAAGAACAGCATCTGGGCGTCCCACATGTCGGCGCTCAGCGGCCAGCCGTGGCTGAAGACGATGGGCTGGCCGCTGCCCCAGTCCTTGTAATAGAGCTCGGTGCCGTCGCGAAGGGTCAGTGTGGTCATGGTTTTTCCTTGAGATGGACGAAAGGGTGAAAGGGAAAGAGAAAGAATCCGCGCCGCTCAGAGCGCCAGGAAGTGATGCACCTCGGGCTTGCCCGGGCCGATGTGAAAGCGCAGCGCCTCGGCCTGCAGGTCGGCGTCGGCGTGCGACACGCGGTGGTGCTGGCGCAGGTGCTCGGCCCACGACTCCACGAGGAACCACTCCATCACGCGCTCGGCATCGGCCGTGTGCTCGTGCACGCCCCAGGCGTAGGCGCCATCGCGGCGGCGCTCGAGCGACAGGCGCTTCATCGCATCGAGGAACGCCGGCCGGTCTTCCTTGCGGATGCGGTACTCGACCTGGATCATCACGGGCCCGCGGTCGTGCGCCACCGGCTCGGCCAAGAGCGGCTCGGGCCAGTGGTTCGAGGCCTGCAGGTCGGCCTCGCCCGCGGGCAGCCGCACGCGGTGGAACACCAGCCCCATCACCACCAGCCCCACGGCGCCCGCCACCAGCGTGGCCGGCACGCCGATCTGCTGCGCCACCAGGCCCCAGCCCAGGCTGCCGGCGGCCATGGCGCCGTTGAACACCGTGAGGTACACGGCCAGCCCGCGCCCGCGCACCCAGTTCGGCAGGATCGACTGCGCCACGCCGTTGAGCGTGGTCAGCGCAATGATCCAGCCCAGCCCGAGCACGCCCAGCATCGGCACCGCCAGCCACTGCGGCGGCGCGAACACCAGGGCGCCCATCACCGCGGCGGTGAGCAGCGAGGCCAGCAGCAGCATGCCGTCGGCATCGAGCCGCGCACGCAGCCGCGGCATCACCAGCGCGCCGCCGATGGCGCCCGCGCCCACGGCGCCGAGCAGGATGCCGTAGAAGCTCGCCGTGCCGCCGAGCATCTGGCGCGCCACCAGCGGCAGCAGCGCCCACACCGAGCTGGCGAACAGGAAGAACACCGCCGCGCGCAGCAGCACCACATGCAGCTCCTTGCTGGCCCGCGTGTAGCGCAGGCCGGCGCGGAAGGCGCCGAAGAAGTTCTCGGACAGCCCGCTGTCCACCGCCGCCGGGCGCTTCCACCACAAGAGCGCCGCGATCACGAACACGTAGCTCAGCACGTCCAGCCCGTAGGTGGCGGCCGCGCCGAAGCTCGCCAGGATCAGCCCGCCCGCCGCCGGCCCGATGGAGCGCGCGATGTTGATGCCCAGCGAGTTCAGCGCCACCGCGCCCTTGAGCTCGCTGCGCGGCACCAGCTCCGGCACGATCGACTGCCAGGTCGGCCCCATGAGCGCCGCACCGATGCCGCCCACGAAGGTCAGCGCAATCAGGTACTCGACCGTGAGCGTGCCCGTGTGCGAGAGCAGCAGCAGCGTGCCGCTCACCGCGGCCAGCAGCACCTGCACGAAGATCAGGAAGCGCCGGCGGTCGAGGATGTCCGACAGCACGCCGGCCGGAATCGCCAGCAGAAAGATCGGCAGCGTCGCCGCCGTCTGGATCAGCGCCACCGCCGTCGGGCTGGCCGACAGGTCGGTCACCAGCCACGAGCTGGCCACGTCGCGCATGAAGCTGCCGATGTTGCCCAGCACCGTGGCGGCCCACAGCACGGCAAAGACCGGCTGGCGCAGCGGCGCGAAGGCGCCGGCGGCTTTGGCTTGGGGCTCAGTCATCGTGGCGCTCCTTGAGGTCGAGCCAGGCGACGAGCACGAAGCCGCCGACCAGGCCCAGGTGTTCGAAGAAGGCGTTGGCCGCCATGAAGCGTTCCTGCCCCAGCGGCATCTCCCAGAAACGCAGCGCGACGAAGGTGGCCATGAGCGTGAAGCCGCCCAGCGCGAGCGCGCCGAGCCAGCGCCAGAAGCCGATGAGGATGAGCGCCGCGGCGCCCAGCTCCAGCACGATCACCGCCACGGCCAGCGGGCCGGCCGGCGCCAGGCCGAAGTGGTTCATCTCGGCGATGGCGGCGTTGAAGTCCAGCGCCTTGTTCAGGCCGCCCTGCAGGTAGGCCGCGCACAGCAGCAGCAAGGCGATCCAGCGCACGGCGGGCGAAAGGGTCCAGTGCATGGCCTTCATCACACCGCCCAGCAGGCGCAACCCAGCGCGCCCCAGAAGCTCTTCAGGTCGGCAATGGGCAGCTTGCTGCTCCAGGCCGTCGCGTGGCTGTGGCCGTGCACGTTGCAGTCGTTGGCGCAGGCGCACGACATGGCGGCGTTGCGCATCACCTTCTGCAGCGGCGCGCCCTCGGCGGTGTCGGCCCAGCCGGCATAGCCGCCGAAGGTGCGCGCGGGCGACCAGTCGGGCATGGCGGGCGGCAGGCCGCCTTCGTCGTGCGCGGCGAACGGGCCGGCGCCGTAGACCACCTTCCCGCCCACCATCGTGAGCAGCGCCGTGGTGTCGGCAATCTCCGATTCGGCGCAGGCGAAGAAGTCGCGGTCGGGCACCACCAGGTCGGCCAGCTGGCCTTCCTGGATGCGGCCCTTCTTGCCCTCCTCGTTCGAGAACCAGGTGACGTTCTCGGTCCACATGCGCAGCGCGGCCTCGCGGCCCAGGCAGTTGCGCTGCGGGTACAGCTGCATGCCGCCCACCGTCTTGCCCGTGACCAGCCACGACAGCGACACCCACGGGTTGTACGAGGCCACGCGCGTCGCGTCGGTGCCGGCCGACACCTTCAGGCCGCGCTCGAGCATCTTCTTGACCGGCGGCGTGGCCTCGGCCGCGCCGGGGCCGTAGCGCTCGACGAAGTACTCGCCCTGGTAGGCCATGCGGTGCTGCACCGCCACGCCGCCGCCGAGCGCGGCGATGCGGTCCATCGACTTCTCGGAAATCGTCTCGGCATGGTCGAAGAACCAGTTCAGGCCGGCCAGCGGCGTGTCCTTGTTGACCTTCTCGAACACGTCGAGCGAGCGGCTGATGGTTTCGTCGTAGGTCGCGTGCATGCGCCAGGGCCAGCGGTTCTGCGCCAGGATGCGCACCACGCCTTCGAGGTCGCCTTCCATCTCGGGCGCCATGTCGGGGCGCGGCTGGCGGAAGTCTTCGAAGTCGGCCGCCGAGAACACCAGCATCTCGCCCGCGCCGTTGTGGCGGAAGTAGTCGTCGCCCTGCTTGTATCTGGAGTTGGCGGTCCAGTTCAGGAAGTCGTCCTTCTCGGCCTTGGGCTTCTGCGTGAAGAGGTTGTAGGCCAGGCGGATCGTGAGCTGCCCGTCGTCGTGCAGCTTCTGGATCACTGCATAGTCGTCGGGGTAGTTCTGGTTGCCGCCGCCCGCGTCGATGGCGCCGGTCACACCCAGGCGGTTGAGCTCGCGCATGAAGTGGCGCGTGGAATTGAGCTGGTACTCGAACGGCAGCTTCGGCCCCTTGGCCAGCGTGGCGTACAGGATGGCCGCGTTCGGCTTGGCCAGCAGCAGGCCCGTGGGGTTGCCGGCGCTGTCGCGCACGATCTCGCCGCCGGGCGGCGCGGGCGTGTCCTTGGTGTAGCCCACGGCGCGCAGCGCGGCGCCGTTGAGCAGCGCGCGGTCGTACAGGTGCAGGATGAACACCGGCGTGTCGGGCGCCACCGCGTTCAGCTCGGCCAGGGTCGGCAGGCGCTTCTCGACGAACTGGTGCTCGGTGAAGCCGCCCACCACGCGCACCCACTGCGGCGCGGGCGTGATCGCCACCTGGCGCTTGAGCATGCCCATCGCATCGGCCAGGCTCTTCACGCCGTCCCAGCGCAGCTCCGTGTTGTAGTTCAGGCCGCCGCGAATGATGTGCAGGTGGTTGTCGATCAGGCCCGGCAGCACGCGCTGGCCTTGCAGGTCGATCACGCGGGTCTGGCTGCCGGCCAGCGGCAGCACGTCTTCGGCGCGGCCCACGCGGATGAAGCGGCCGTCCTTGATGGCCACCGCGTCGGCCGTGGGGTTGGCACGGTCCAGCGTGGTGAAGCGGCCGTTGCGCAGGATGAGGTCGGGGGTCTGGGTGGTGGCCATGGTGGATGCGGGTGCGAGGGAGGTGGCTGCGAAGGCGCCGAGGGCGCCCAGGAAGTGGCGGCGTTGCGGGTCGGGGGCGTTCATGCGTCGCTCCGCTCGGACGGGCGGCTGCCGGCGGCGGCGGACTTCACCGCCCCGGGCTGCGCGCAGGTCGGCAGCTCGCCGAACACGTGCGGCTTGACCTGGTCATGCAGCCACGAGGTGGCGGCCGGCCGGTCGAACACCTGCCGCACCAGCGGCGGGATCTGCTCGCCGAGCAAGATGCCCAGCAGGCCCACCAGGGCGATCACCGGCGGCGCCGGCGAGCGCACCTGGAAGAGCGCGTAGATCACGCCGACCAGCAGGCCGAGCGCGAGGGAAACGACATAGGTCTTCATGGTCGGTCGGCCTTCCGGGTGCTCTGCGTTCAACCCTCGTGGGCGCCGAACATCGTCTTGGCGTACGTCACGCCCAGACCGTAGGCGCCGCCCACCTTCTTCGCAATACCGGTCGTCAACTCGTAGGTGTCGCCACGCGCCCAGTCGCGCTGCAGCTCGAGCAGGTACTGCAGCGAGGTCATCGGCTGCGCGCCGGCCTGCACCATGCGCTCCATCGCGCGGTTGTGCGCCTCGGTGGACACGTCGCCGCAGGCGTCGGCAATCACGTACACCTCGAAGCCCTGGTCCAGCGCCGACAGCGCCGGGCCCACGATGCACACGCTGGTCCACAGGCCGGCCAGCACGATGCGCGGCTTGCCGATGGCGTTCACGCGCTCGATCACGGCGGCGTCTTCCCAGGTGTTCATCGAGGTGCGGTCGAGCATCTTCTGGCCCGGGAAGGCGTCGGTGATCTCGCTGAACATCGGGCCCGAAAAGCTCTTCTCGGCCACGGTCGTGAGGATGGTCGACACCTTGAAGCCGGCCGCCGCCTGCGCCACCAGCGCGGCGTTGTTGCGCAGGTTGACGGCGTCGATCGAGTGCGTGGCAAAGGCCATCTGCGACTGGAAGTCGATCATCACCAGCGTGTGGTCGGTGGGGGTGAGCAGCTTGGCGCCGGCGGTGGGGGTGGCTTGGACGGTCATGAAAGGCTCCTTCGGCAAAGTTGGGTGCGTGGATGTTCGATTCAGTTCACAATCGCTTTCGGAGGGAATCTCCTTGGCGTGGGCTGAATCATCCGGTGCACGCAGGGCCCCATCGACGAAACTTTTCACCATCAATGATCGAAGTTTTCGATCATTCCTTTTTGCTGCGAGGAACGCCCCGTGCTCAAGCTCACCCTGGAAGCCATCGAGGTCGTCGACGCCATCGCGCGCCACGGCTCCTTTGCCGCCGCCGCCGCGCGGCTGAACAAGGTGCCCTCCACCATCTCCTACGCCGTGGGCAAGCTCGAAGAGCAGCTGGGCATGCTGCTGTTCGAGCGCAACGGCCCGCGCGTGACCCTCACCGCCGCCGGCGAAGAAATGCTCAAGGAAGGCCGATGGCTGCTCGGCGCCGCGAGCGACCTCGAATCGCGCATGCGGCAGATTGCCACCGGCTATGAATCAGAGCTGCGGCTGGTGCACGACTCGCTCATTCCCACGCAGGCCTTCATGGACGACATCCGCGCCTTCGAAGACCTGCGCTGCGGCACGCGGCTGCGCATCGGCTGCGAGGCACTCACCGGCAGCTGGGAGGCGCTGCGCGAGGGCCGCGCCGACATCGTGGTGGCCGCGGGCGAAGGCCCGGCCGGCGGCGGCCACCAGGCCGTGGCCGTGGGCAGCCTGGCGTTCGCCTTCTGCGTCGCGCCCACCCACCCGCTCACGCGGCTGAAGCGCCCCGTTCAGCGCGGCGACCTCATCGACTGCAACGCCATCGTGGTCGGCGACACCGCGCGCACCCTGTCGGACCGCACCGTCGGCCTCATGGCCGGCCAGCCGCGCATCACCGTGCCGTCGATGGCCGCCAAGGTCGCCTGCCAGGTCGCCGGGCTGGGCCACGGCTTCCTGCCGCGCGCCTGCATCACCGACGAGCTGGCGCGCGGCACGCTGGTCGAACTGCCGACCGAGGAACCGCGCGCGCCGGAAGCCTTCTGGCTCGCGTGGAAGACCGGCGCGCAGGGCCAGGCGCTGCGCTGGTGGCGCGAGCGGCTGCACCGCACGCTCGTGCCCGCGCTGCTGCCGCGCTCGTTCCTCTGAAGAAAAAAGAGAGGTTGTCGCTCAGCCGCCGGCGCGCAGCTTGTCGAGCGCCCGGTCGAGAAACGCCAGCCGGTCTTGTCCCCAGAAGCGCTCGCCGTTCAGGATGAACGTGGGCGCGCCGAACACGCCCGCTTCCACCGCGTCGGCGCTGTTGGCGCGGTACACGGCCAGCACCTCGGCCGACTGCTCCAGCGCCTGCAGCGCCGCGCCGTCGTAGCCGTTTTCATCGGCGATCGCGATGCGCACCGCGGCCTGCGCCGTGTCGCGCTCCTCGGCCCACAGCGCGCGCAGCAGCGCGTGCGACAGCGGCTGCGCGTCCAGGCCCTGCAGCTGGGCGGCGATCACCATCCAGCCCGGGTACTTGTTCCAGTTCGGGTCGGTCGGTGCGCCCTTCGGGTAGTGCGCGGGCTCCAGGTTCATCGGCATGCCGAGGTAATCGCGCCAGCGCGACAGCTCCAGCGCGTGGTACGTGCGGCGCGGCTCGGGGCGCGTCTTCAGCGGAATGCCGCCGGTCTGCGGCACCACCGCCTGGAAGTCGTAGGGCTTGAGCGTGAGCTGCACATGGTGGCGGCGCACGATGTCTTGCAGTTGCGGGCCGCCGAGGTAGGCCCAGGGCGAGGAAAGGCTGTAGTAGCAGTCGATGGCGATCATGCGGGGATTATCTTCAGCCCCCGGCCGGCGCGCCGCGCGCCACGGCCATACACCTCGCAACGCACCGCCTCGCGAACGCGGTGAAACTACGCCCCTTGCGCGTTGCTGCGTGGTTGTGCATCGGCCGGGCCCTGCCCTTGCGACGCACCGCCGCCACTTTTCCGGGAGCCCTGATTTGCAGCCGAAGACCCAAGCCAAGATTGCCCGCATTGCCCTGTCGGCCTCGGCCGCCGCCATCGGCAGCCTGGCCGCCTACTGGACCCTGCTCGCCACGCGCCAGGGCCACATCCTGTTCAACGCCCGCAAGCTGCCCGTGGTGCATCTGTCGGACGACTTCTCGACCTACTCGCACCCCGTGCCCGGCGGCATGGTGCGCGGCTACGTGTACCACCCGCAGGGCGAAGACGCGCTGCAAGACCTGTTCATCTACTTCGCCGGCCGCGGTGAAGACGTGCGCGCCACCGCGCAGATGCTGCACTGGCTGCCCGAGGGCTTCGGCTTTGCGGCACTCAACTACCGGGGCGTGGCCGACTCGCAGGGCGCGCCTTCTGAAATTGCCTCCGTGGCCGACGCCGCCCAGTTCGCCAGCCACCTGCGCCGCGCCTTTCCGCAGGCGCGCCTGCACGTGGTGGGCCGCAGCCTGGGCACCGGCGTGGCCATCCAGCTCGTGGCGCGGCAGGAATTTGCGAGCCTGCAGCTCATCACCCCCTACGACTCGCTGCTCGAAGTCGCCAAGAAGCGCTTTCCGCTCGTGCCGCTGTCGCTGTTGCTGCGGCACCGCTTCAACTCCATCGAGCACAGCAAGGAAGTCGCCGCCAAGACCCAGGTGCTGCTCGCCGCGAAGGACGACGTGGTGCCGCACGAACGCTCCGAAAAACTCATCGCCGCCTGGCCCACGCCCGTGAGCGTGCAGACCGTGTCGAACTCGGACCACCACAACATCACCGGGCTCGAAGAGACCTGGCTGATGCTGGTGGACTTTGCGTTGACGGCGGTGTTGCCGGAGCCGAAGGTGGCTTGAGGGTTGCGGGCCGGTCGTGAGGCAAAGGCTTCACGCCGGCCGCCGGGGGCTAAGCCGGCTTGAGCGAGGGTTGCGCTTGCAGCGCATCGCGTACGGCACCGGCTGTTGCGTTGACGGTGGCGATGCGCGTCATCAACGCTTCGTTGAGCAGGCGCAGCAAGGCGCTCAGTTCGGTGCGGGTGGGGGCGAGTTCTTCGCTGTCGTTCAGGGCGCTGGTGTCTACGAGCTTTTCTAGCGCGGTGTAGGCGCGCATTACAGCGTTGAGGTTGTCGGCGTCGTCGCAGGCTTGCAGGGCGAGGTCGTCGAGAGAGGGGAATGCGGGGTCGTGCCGAGTGGGCGATTGCCCGGGCGCGGATGCAGCTTCAGCCATGAGAGGCCTCCAAGAATTTCGGTTTGCTACAACCGCCGCACCCGCTTCCAAACGGGGGCGGCAGCTCGAACGGGTTGGAAGACCGGGAAACTCTTGCAAGAAACCGGCAGGGCTCGCGCCCTCCCGTCCGAGCCGCCAAAAACTGGCGCGCGAACGAAAAAGCCGCAGACCCTGTGCGGTGACTGCGGCTTTCGTCGCAGAGTTTCGAACGGGCTTCCAAACCCGGCTGCGCTTCTTTTTCGCAGCGGCGACAGTATATCTATGAGCGCGTATTGGCAACGCACAAATATGCAGAACTCGGTCTTCAGAGGCGCGCTTCGTAAGCGCTATGGAAGCCGTGCAGCATTCACCATTGAATACTCGGCGATCGGTTGCTCTAGATCATTTTCTTCACATCGCGCGCATGAACCTATGCAGTTTCGTTGCCAACGTCGAGGAGCCTGCGAATCACTACCTAGGAGCAAGGTGCAGAACAAGCTCAGTTGTAGCCTGCCGCGCATGCCGACTAATTGCGTTGCCTCCCATTGTGCTAAATAGAGACGCAATTTTCTTGGTTTTGACGTGAAAGTACTGTGCAGAAATCGCTTCTACCAAATCGCCAGACAAACCGTTCGAAGCCTCGTTCGAAGGGAAAGTGACGATTGCATCTGCCCCAGACGCAGCAACCCCAAGCATCAGGTCATCAAAAGCTTGTGCTGATTGAGTGAGTAGAGAGAATTTCGACTGGGGGCGCAATCCAATTTCCGGATATCTGCCGACACCCGAAACCTCCGGGGCAAACCCCTCGGCCACAGCTTCCAGCACGTGATAGAAGCGGCTGTATTGAACCTCTGAGTATGGTGGATCGATGAAAGCAAGATCGCCCTCATCAAGCTCATTGGTCAGCTCTAGCGCATCAGACTTTACCGCGCGACCCGGCACATTTGCTTGGAGACGAGCAATTTTAGAAAGCGCCGACAGCGCAGATGAGGAAACATCTCTGGACCACGCATTTGCCAAATGAGGCAATGCAGAATCACTGATTCCAAAAGGCTGTGCAGTGTGCCCTGGCGCTGCAGCGCACGTACTTGCGGCATCGATCAATGCAGCAAGTGCGGCACCTCGCTGCTGCGCAGGAAGAGTCGCACGAAGGGCATCGAGCGAAATAGCTTGGTGCGGACTGTAGTAGTGCCCGCCATAGGCTCTAGCCAAGGAGAACTCGGCTGGCAGTTCGACACACAGTCGACGTGCCTCTAGGACGGCAAATCGCCAATCCTCGAGACCCTCACTGGCAGGTCTTAACAAGAGTGCAGGGTCAATCAGGTTGCGACGCTCATCCAACCAAAATTTCGCTGCCTGAATCCAATCTTGTCCAATTTCAGTTGCCGAAAAAACGGCTGTTTGTTCGATTTGACATGCGGCAAGGGCGACAGCGTATTTTTGAAGATCCCCAGCACAGACCGAGGTATGAAAGCGCTGAGCCACGTATCCGGCAACCGAGCCAGTCCCGCAGAAAAGATCGAAGAACCCCCTCCTCTTCGGAACCAGATCCGTAAGCAACTCCCCGAGGCCGTTAAGAAGCATGGACCGCTTGGAACCCATGTACTTCACGACGCAAAACTCCACTGCACGACGCGTTCGGCTTGCGATAGCAGATGAGTTCTTACTTTTGGACTACCCATCAAAGCGGCCAACGAGGTTTTGCCTTTTGCATACTCACTCTCGAACTGCTCAGATGCATCAACGCAATCAAGATAGAGATCCATTCGACTACTCGGCATCTCAGAGCGTTGCGAGACCAAGCCTTGTAGCTCTGCAAGGTCATCCAACCAAAATCCCAGTTGAGACTCTTGACCTGCATCGCGGAGCAAGTTTTGCGTCATTCCCGTTGCTACCCTTAGAAGCAAACTCGCTCGTGCAAGTACTGGCCTCGGCGTTGCGGGAGATGCAGAGTAGTCCTGAGCATGCTGAAGCAACGGGTGATCCTGCTCCAGAGGATTCGCCAAAAAATCTAGGGGTATCGACTGAAGCACGGGTGCAGCGCCAACAAGCCTCTCATAGGCCGCACGTAGTTCAGCCTCCAAGGCAGCGGCGGCGATGGGATCTGGTGTGCCGCGCAGCCGCAACGAGTCACTGGCTGCCTTTCGCAGAGCCGATCGCACTATGTGTTTGTCTAGCTGCAGAAACGCGGCCCCTGGCGAAGGCTCGAGAACTTTCCATAGCGATGTCACCAACTCCATGCTCTCTTGAACGTTCGCTCGATGCGGGGTGAGGATATGCGGGTTGTAGCTGCATCGATTTCTGAATCCCTTGTCCTCCGCACCAACTTCCAAGTCATACAACCAATCCGAGATCCAGCTAGAAGACGTTGTCGCGGCATTTACACCTGGATATGCGTACTGAACAATATCTGGAACAGATTCGCCAAAAATTTTCGTTGCAGCGGCAATTTCTGAACTTGCTGCGGTAGAACTCTTGATCAAGAACCCAAGAGCGAGCCACACCATCTCGTGCGTCGGACGCTTTGCTAGTGAATGAATCGCACCGTGAGCATCAAGCACGCAGTTCCAAGTATTGAAGGCTCCGCAGCCCAACCCCGAAAGAATCGATTGAGCAGCACGCAGCTCAGCGTAGTACGAAAAATGCCACGATGAATGCGCATCACCCATGAGATACGAATGCAACGCCCTTGAAAGATAGCTCCAGCCATCAGCGCAATGCGTTGGCGCTGCAGCGGCCAAATACTCGGACAAAGAGCCCCCCGGAATCGCCAGTGCGCCACCGGGACGATGGTCTTTTTCGATGCCCGCTATAGCTACATGCACACCGGGCAACCAAGCTCCTGTTGCAGGGAACGCAAAGGTGGTCATCGCTTGGACGATCGATGAGCGGTCTGCAAGCAGGAGCGCTGTCTCGTCGGCTTGGTTAAAGGGTGAGGCAGCCATCCTTAGCTTTTCTCACTGGCCAGAATCTGTGCCGCTATCTTGCCTAGCTCTGTGCTCTCTTTAGCGAGTAATCCGAGAAGCTCTTGGCGTACCCGACCATATCCGCCCGTCCCTCGAAACCCCACTTTGGTCAACTCCTCTTCAGGCGTCAGATCTGGAGCATCGCTTGAACGCCAATCAAACTCCGCCAACGTCGCAATGGCCTGAGTGATTTCGTCGCGAAATGGTTGTCCCTCCATCTCTTTCAGGCTTCGGTCGATATCCTCGCTTCGAGTTTCACCTGCATCAATGTCATCCATGCGCCACTGATCTAGCTGTAGCCTACTCGCAGATCGATACAAGACGTCATTGAGCGCGATGCAGAATCCTCGAACCCCTTGCTCTTGATTGAGGAGAGTTTTTGGCCCAAGAAACGCGAGATCAAACCCATCCTGTAAATCAATCTGTGGTGTTGTTTGCTCACGCAACGAAGCTGGCCACCCTTCTACTTTGCTAGCAACGGCGTCTCGCAATTTTTGCCAAAGAAAGATGAGAAATGCGGCCTGTTGTGGACGGCTCCAGTCAAGCGGTCCCGTTGTCGATGACAAATTCGCCGCGAAGAGCCCCTTTCGACTTCTTCCCACCAGTCCAGGGCTTAGAAATGAGTTGTAGATTGCCTGCACCCATCCGGCCTGGGAAACCCAACCGGACTTTCGCTCACCCAGCATGTTGATCCGTCCCTTCCAGGGACTTTCACTGTGACGAAAAAGCAGATCCGTAAGTTCTTGCGCTCGCGCTTCACGGTATACGTGCACGGCCGAGACGCTTTCCAACCAATCCTGTGTTCGAAGCAATGGGAAGAGGTCATAAGCGTGACTTGGATTTATCTTCTTTGGCGAGACATTGATGGACCAAAAAAGGTAGGCCTGCCATCCCATATCCAAACCGTGAAAAGCCACCACCGGAAGCTCAAAGTCATCCGGTAGCCCCGACGCCTCATCAAACGCAAAAAGACGGTGTTGCCCATCGATAACCTCAATCGGAGCTAAGCCCTTTGGCTCCCAAGCGCTCTCGGTCACCCCACTCGGCAGAACGATCTGTACCGCACCATTCGCAGCCTCCACTTCGAGCGCATCTGCCGCATCTACTGTCTTGCCTCGACGCTGATCTCCCGGCTTGAGAAAATTGACAACAATTGCCGTTGGAAGCCAACCTGGCTTCTTCAAAGAGTCATTTGCCTCATCAGCTTTTTGCTTGCCAGATAGGTCACCAAAGGGATATCCAGCACGGACATATTCCCCAATTTTTTGCGATCGATCTTTTTCGTGCAATCGCTGTATGCCTGTTGCATCAGAACCTTCGCGCCTCCGAACATACACACCAGATAGCTTGCGCAGTTGCTTGGCAGACATCGAGAAGACCAGTAGTTGCTCTGGCGGCCTCTTGCGCTCGTTTTCCTCGGGGAACGGGTATGCATCCCACTCAGCAAGCCACTGCTTGCACTGGATAGCGGCGATGCGTTGCTGGTTCTTGGTCAAAGGATCCCTCATTTCTGTAAGAGTCGGCATCTGGCCGAAAAAAGCGGCAGCCATTCCGAGGAGCGCGCAGATCGATTTTTCTGTGGCCGAATAATAAGGCCACCCAAATGCATTGGCCTCCGCCTCCCATCAAGCCATAGGTAAGTGAACGAAGTGGCGGCGACAAGCGACACCCTTCCACGAATCCACTGGCGCAATCGGGTGTTTTTTCGCAATAACTCTTGACTTCAAGTCAAAAGTTTTCTTCACGAAACCCTGTTTTTCTGCAAGAAAAACCGCAAGACACTCCTCCCATCCCCAAGGAGTGCTCTCATGCCAATCGCCTTACTCGCGCTGACCCTCAGCGCCTTCGCCATCGGAACGACCGAGTTCGTCATCGTTGGCCTCATTCCCACCGTCGCGGCCGACCTCGGCATCGGCCTTCCCTCGGCGGGCCTGCTGGTCAGCCTCTATGCGCTGGGCGTTGCCATTGGCGCGCCGGTGCTCACGGCCCTCACGGGCAAGCTGCCGCGCAAGGCGCTGTTGCTCGGGCTGATGGCGCTGTTCACGGTCGGCAACCTGCTGGCGTGGCAGGCGCCCAGCTATGAATCGCTGATTGCCGCCCGCGTGCTCACGGGGCTGGCGCACGGGGTGTTCTTCTCGATCGGCTCGACGATTGCCACCGGCCTGGTGCCGAAGGAAAAGGCGGCGAGCGCCATCGCGATCATGTTCACGGGCCTCACGGTGGCGCTGGTCACGGGCGTGCCGCTGGGCACGTTCATCGGGCAGCACTTCGGCTGGCGCGAGACTTTCCTGGCGGTGTCGGCGCTGGGCGTTGTCGCCTTCATCGGCAGCTGGATCTTCGTGCCGGGCAACATCCGCCACACGCCGCCGGCCTCGCTGGCGCAACAAGCCAAGGTGCTGGCCGAGCCGCGCCTGCTGCTGGTGTATGCCAAGACGGCCATCGGCTACGGCGGCTCGTTCATTCCGTTCACGTTCCTGGCGCCGATCCTCACCGACGTGTCGGGCTTCAGCGCCGGCGCGGTGGGCTGGGTGATGCTGGTGTACGGCATCTCGGTGGCGGTGGGCAACATCTGGGGCGGCAAGCTGGCCGACCGCATGGGCCCGATTCCGGCGCTGAAGATCATCTTTGCGCTGCTGGCGGCGGTGCTGCTGGTCTTCAACTTCGCGGCGCCGCACAAGTGGCTGGCGCTGGTGGCGGTGCTGATGTGGGGCGCGGTGGCGTTCGGCAACGTGCCGGGGCTGCAGGTGTACGTGGTGAAGCAGGCCGAACGCTTCACGCCGCAGGCGGTGGACGTGGCCTCGGGCCTGAACATCGCGGCCTTCAACCTGGGCATTGCGGGCGCGGCCTGGGCCGGCGGCCTGATCGTGACGCACCTCGGGCTGATGCACACGCCCTGGATCGGCGCACTCGTCGTGCTGGTCTCTCTGGCCCTCACGCAATGGAGCGGCTCGCTCGACCGCCGCGCCGGCATTCCGGTGCGCGCCTCGGGGCCGGTGCCGGTCGGGCACTGAGCTTTTCTCTTCTCTTCTTTTTCTTTCTTTGAACACAAGGAACACACACGCCATGACCACGAACAACAACACCCCCATTCCCGCCTTCGGCCTCGGCACCTTCCGCCTGCAGGGCCAGGTGGTGATCGACTCGGTGAAGAACGGCCTCGACCTGGGCTACCGCACGATCGACACGGCACAGATCTACGGCAACGAAGCCGAAGTGGGCCAGGCCATTGCCGAAAGCGGCGTGGCCCGCAGCGACCTGTTCATCACCACCAAGATCTGGACCGACCACTACGCGAAGAGCAAGCTGGTGCCCAGCCTGAAAGACAGCCTGGCCAAGCTGCGCACAGACCATGTGGACCTGACGCTGATCCACTGGCCCTCGCCCGGCAACGCGGTGCCAGTGGCGGAGTTCATGGGCGCGCTGGCCGAGGCCAAGGCGCTGGGGCTCACGAAGCAGATCGGCGTGTCGAACTTCAACATCGCGCTGATGCAGGAGGCCATTGCCGCCGTGGGCGCGTCGGCCATTGCCACGAACCAGATCGAGCTGCACCCCTACCTGCAGAACCGCAAGGTGGCGGCCTTCGCGCAGAGCCAGGGCATCCGCATCACCTCGTACATGACGCTGGCCTACGGCAAGGTGCTGAACGACCCGGTGATCGGCGCCATTGCCACGGCGCACGGCGCCACGCCCGCGCAGGTGGTGCTGGCCTGGGCGATGCAGCTGGGCTATGCGGTGATTCCGTCGTCGACGAAGCGCGCGAACCTCGAAAGCAACCTGAAGGCGCAGCAACTGACGCTGACCGAGGCCGAGATGGCGCAGATCGCCGCGCTCGAGCGGGGCGAGCGGCTGACCGATCCGCAAGGGCTGTCGCCGGCGTGGGACTGAGGCGCTGGCGCGGGGCGTAGCGCCGCGCGGCAGAATGCAGTGACCCCTCGGGGCGCCCTCATGGGCGCCCTTTTTCTTCTGCTTCTTTTCGCTTGCCAGCCATGACCGACCTCCACACCCGCATCTCCGACAGCTTCAACGCACAGGGCCTGATGGCCACGCTCGGCGCGCGGCTGGTGCATGTGGGCGATGGCGAGGTGCACATCGAGATGCCGTTTTCAAAAGCGCTGTCGCAGCAGCGCGGCTATGTGCATGCGGGCGCGGTGACGAGCATCGTCGACAGCGCCTGCGGCTACGCGGGGCTCACGAAGGCGCCGCAGGGCTGCGACGTGGTGACGGCGGAGTTCAAGATCAACTTCATGCGGCCCGCGCTGGGCGAGCGCTTCCTGGCGGTGGGCCGCGTGCAGAGTTCGGGCAAGCTGCTCGCGGTGTGCACGGGCGAAGTGCGTGCCTTCGCGAAGGCGGGCGACACCGATTACAAGGTGGTGGCGATGATGCAGGCGACCATCGTGAACGTGCCGCAGTGAGCGAACGGCACCCCGCCTCGCGCGGCTAGCAGCGCGGCGTGGTGGCTTCGCTCTGTTCTTGTTGTTGCTGCTGCTTCTGCTGCTCGGCGATCACCGCGCGGCACAGGGCCTGCAGTTCGGCCGCGACGATGTCGGGCGCCTTGCGCAGCTCGGCAATGTCGCGCTCGCCGACGCAGTGGCCTTCGAGGCGCACGTAGATGCGACTGAAGTTGCCGCCGAGCGCGCGCGCAATGTCGCGCAGGCAATCGGCGACGCTGGCAAAGCCGGTGTGGCTGTACGAGCTGGGCGGGATCACGCCCTTGGAGCGCGGCGCGCGCACGGAATACAGGTACGACGCGCCTTCAGACCGCAGCTCCACCACGGGCTGCAGACCGCGCTGAACGTCGCCGTTGCCTTGCTTTCCTTGCATGGGGCGGAGTGTAAATCTGGCGAAGGCAGAATCTGCCGACCAGGCCGAAGGCCGCTTCGCGAGGGGTGGCTCTTCTTCATTTTTTGTTGGTTCACCGCGGCGCGTTCAGAGTGCAGCCGCCGTTCACACTTCATCAATCCAATGGCCAATCGCTCCTACCTCTACAGCCTCACCAACCGGCCCACGGCGTACACGGACCGGCCCGAAACCATCTCGGGCATCTCCGAATGGAACTACGACATTCCGTTCATGTACCGGCTGCTGATGTCGGGCGATCCGCAGTTGTGCGCGTCGCTGATCTCCGACGGCCTCGACAGCGACGAAGGGGATGAGAAGGTCCGGCTGTACGCGATCAGTGGCCGCTTCGAGCCGGGCTTTGCGCGGGTGAAGCGGCTCATCGACATCATGCGGTACCTGGCGGCGCAGGCGCCGGTGCCTGCGCCCGCGCCCGTAGCAGCGCCCGTCGTGGCCGCGCCGAAGGCCACGTCGTTCGTCGACCGGCTCAAGGGCTGGTTCTCGCCGTCCGCCACACCGAAGGCACCGCCTGCGACTGCCGCGCGCGCAGCGGCCACACCCGCGACGGGCTCGACGCAGCTGCCGGGTTGGCTGGACGAGACCCTGGCTTTTCTCGAAGCCCACCGCAACGAGCACCTGCTGCTGGAGACGGTCGAGCTCGACACCATGACCGAATCGGAAGAGGCTCCGCTGCGGGCCTGCGTCGAGAAGGAGCTCGCGCGCTGCCAGCAGGCCGGCGCCGCGCTCGATGCGCTGCCCCAAGACATCGCGGCGGCGGCGCAGTTGCTGCGCGAAGCCGGTGCGAAAAAACAGGCGGCCCCGCTCGATGCGTTCTTCGGGCTGCGCTTCGACGACGACTGCGACAGCACGCGCAGCCGCGCCACGGAATATCCGCTGGGGCTGCAGTGGTACGACGTGCTGTACTTCGGCCTGCTCAACCGCGCCGAGTTCGAAGCCGCAACGCGCGGCGATGCTGCGGCCGCGTAGCGTGTCAGTTGCCGCGTCGCGGCTCGGCCCACGCCGAGAGGATGCGCACGGCTTCGGCGTCCATCTTCTGTTCGGCCGGCTGCGCACGCGCGGCCAGCGGTGCACCGGCTTCGGTGCGCAGCACGTCGACGTCGATGGGATGGCGCGCTTCCACGGTCACGCCTTGGAAGGCTTCACCCGACTGCGCGAGCGTGGCCGCGTAGTACAGCTGGCCGATGCCCGCGATGTGCATGGCCGCCACGCACATGGCGCAGGGCTCGCACGAGGTGTAGAGCTCGCAGCCCGACAGGTCGACGGTGCCCAGCCGGCGGCAGGCATCGCGAATGGCTTCGACCTCGCCGTGCGAGGTGGGGTCGTGGTGCGCGACGGAGTGATTGAAGCCCTCGCCCACCACCGCGCCGTTCTTGACGACGACCGCGCCGAAGGGCTCGGTGCCGGGCTCCTGGAGCGCCCGGGCCGAAAGGGCCAGGGCGCGCTGCATGAAGTGTTCGTTGTACATGGGTCGGATCTCCTGGGTGCTCAGAAGGTGTGAATGAATCCGGCGTGGCCGAGCAGCCCGCCCAGGCGCGTCCCCTCAAGGCGCAAAGCGCAGCCATAGCTCGGGCTATGGCGAGCATTTGCAACGCCGAGGGGGCGCGTCTGGGCGGGATGAGCGGACATGGCGGGTTCGTTCACACCTTCTCAGCCTTGCGGGCCTGGTCGATGGGGGACGGCGCGGGCGCAGCCTGCGCACCGAAGAGGCCGGCGGTGGCACTCGCGTAGCGGCGCGGGTCGAAGCGCAGCACGGCGGGCAGCAGCAGCACGGTGACGGCGGCCAGGTAGGCCCAGGCCATGGTGAAGCCGCCGGTCTGCTCGCGCACCCAGCCGGTGACGAAGGGCGCGAGCGCCGCGATCATGAAGCCCACGCCCTGCATGAAGCCGGCAAGTGCACCGGCCTGCGCGGGGTCGGACCGGTGGTCGAGCGCGAGCACCATGCACAGCGAGAACGCACCGCCCAGACCGGCACCGAGCACGACGGCGATGACGGCCGCCGGCACGGGCAGCGCAAGCCCGAGCGCCGCAAAGCCCGCCAGTTGCGCCAGCAGCGCACCGACCAGCCAGCGCCGCAGGTCGCGCTGGCCGCCGCGCCGCGCGAGCGCCGGCAGCGTGAGCGCGCCGACGACCTGCGCCAGCGTCATGAGCGCGAGCACGGCGCCGCCCTGCTGCGCCGTCCAGCCGCGCTCGGCATGGAAGTAATGCGGCAGCCACGCGACGAGGCTGGTGTAGCCGCCGTTGATGAGGCCGAAGCACAGGGCCAGCAACCACGCGCGGCGGTGGCCGAAGCAGCGCAGCCAGGCACGGTCGAGCGAGGGGTCGGCGGCGCCTCGCACAGTTGACGACGCGGACGGCAGCCGCCGCGCACTGCGCAGCCAGGCCGCCAGCGCCACCACCGCGAGCACCGCCCACATGGCGAGGCCGGCGTGCCAGTCGAGTTGGGCATCGCCGCCCATGGCGCGCGCGAGCCACGGGCTGGCCATGGCGCCGAGCCCGCCGCCGCCCATGATGGCGGCCGAGTAGAGCCCGGTCATGAGGCCCAGCCGCGCGGGGTAGGCCTGCTTGACCACGCCGGGCATGAGCGCCTGCACCAGCCCCACGCCCGCGCCCGCGAGCGCGGCGCTCCACAGCAGCGCCGCGGCGCCGCCCGCCACGTAGCGGCCGGCGCAGGCCAGCGCGATGGCACCGAGCCCGAGCGCGATGCCGCCGCGCGCGCCCAGGCGCTGGCCCACGGCCGCGCCCGACAGCGACACCGCGCCCATCGCGAACATCGGCAGCACGGTGAGCAACGCGACGGCGTGAAAGCCGATGCCGGTGGCGGCGCGGATCGGTTCGAGCAAGGGGCTGCTCGACGTGAGAAAGGCGCGCAGGTTGAGCGCCACCAGCACGACCACGCAGGCGAAGAAGACCGGGCCCGCGCCGGTGCGCGGGTTGTCGGCTGCAGGGCGTGCGGCGCGGCTCACGCGGGCACGGCGCCGGGCACGAGCGTGCCGTGGCGCGCGACCACGCGGCCGCCCGACACCACGAGCTTGCGCACGGGGCGGCTCACCACGGCCTGCGCGGGCGTTTGCGCGTCGACCAGCACGAGGTCGGCGCGGCAGCCCACGTCGAGTCCGTAGGCCGCGAAGCCGCAGCCGCGCGCGCCGGAATGGGTGACGGTGTCGAGCGCCACTTCGAGCTCGTCGTCGCGGCGCAGGTTGTAGCGCAGGCCGATGAGCATGGCGCGCTCGAGCATGTCGGGGTTGCCGTAAGGCGACCAGGTGTCGCGGATGCCGTCGTTGCCGCCCAGCACGGTGACGCCGGCGGCGCGGCACGCCATGAGCGGCGGCACGTTGCGCGAGGCCGGCGCGCTGGTGATGAGCACCACGCCCAGCTTGGCCATGCGCGCGAGCAGCGCGTCGCGCTCGCGTTCGCTCACGTCGCCCAGGCAGAAGCCGTGGCTGATCGCCACCTGGCCCTGCATGCCGAGCGCCTCGGTGCGCTGCAGGATCAGCTCGAGCGAGAAGGCGCCCATGGCGCCGGGCTCGTGCAGGTGGATGTCGACGGGGCGCTGGTGCTTGTGGGCAATGCCGAAGAGCACGTCGAGCGACTTCACGGGGTCGCCGTCGATGGCGCAGGGGTCGAGGCCGCCGAGCACGTCGGCGCCCATCGCCAGCGACTGGTCGAGCAGCTCGGCCGTGCCGGGGCGCCCGAGCAGGCCCGACTGCGGAAACGCGACGACCTGGATCTGCTGCACCTCGCGCAGCGTCTCGCGCGTGCGCAGCGTGCCTTCGAGGTGGCGCAGGCCGGCCTGGGTGTCGACGTCGACGTGCGTGCGCAGGCGCGTGGTGCCGAGCGCGAGAAAGGCCTTGGCCAGCACCAGCGACTGCGCGGCGGCGTCGTGCCCGCTGGCGTGGCGGAAGGCGCGCTCGTTCTCGATCTTGTCGATGAGGTTCGTGCCGACCTCGTTGCGGTACCAGTCCATGCCCCACATGGTCTTGTCGAGGTGGGTGTGGCCTTCGACGAGGCCGGGCAGCAGCAAGGCGCCCTCGCCGTCTTCGACGGTGGCGCCGGCCGGTGCGGCCAGCGCCGCGCCGATCTCGGCAATGCGGCCGTCGTGCACGTGCACGTCGACAGGAGACGCACCCAGGGGGCGCACGTTGCGGATCAGGAGCTGGGTCATTCGGTTTCGTTCGTGGGTCAGGGGCAAGAGAAGACCGGTCAGGCGGGTTGCGCCGCCACGGTGCGCGGCAGCACGCGCGGCGTGACGAGCGCCACCGCCACGAAGACCAGCGCGTTGACCGCCAGCGCCACCAGCCCGGTGTTGAGCGACTTGAAGACCACGGGCGCCGCCGGGAACAGCGTGCCCAGGTTCGCGCCGGTGGTCATCGTGAAGGCCAGCACCGCACCGCCCGCGAGGATGCCCGCAAAGGCGGCGTGCTTGCTGCCGAAGGGTTTCTTCAGCAGGCTGAACAGCAGCGAGGGCAGCAGCTGCGTGAGCAGGCTCGACGCGAAGATGGCCACGGCCACGATGGTGGTGCCGCCGCGCAGCACGAAGTACACGGCCACCAGCGCGAACACGGGCAGCACGCCACGCGCCACGCGCGAGACCTGCTTGTCGGTGGCGTGGGGCGCGAAGCCTTCCTTGTAGACGTTCTTGCCGATCACCGTGGAAGCGGTGAGCAGGATCATCGAGCCCGGCACCAGCGCGGTGAGCACGCCCGTGCCGCCGATCACGCCCACGAACCACGGGTCGAAGGTGTGCTTCACGAGGCCGAACAGGGCCAGGTCGACCTCGGAGCCCTTGAGCCCCGGCACCTGCAGGATGGCCGCGAAGCCCACCAGGAACAGGAAGGCGATGACCACCTGGTACAGCGGCATCAGGATGGTGTTGCGGCGCACCGCGCTCGCGCTGCGGGCGGCGTACACCGAGGTCAGGTTGAACGGGTACAGGTAGTAGCCCAGCGCCGTGAGCAGGATGGTCGAGTTGTACCAGGTGAGGTTCAGGCCCTCTTTCGGAAACTCGAAGAAGCTGGGGTTGGCCGCGTGGATGGCGCTGAACATCGGCGTGACGCCGCCGTAGTAGTGCCAGGGCAGGTACACGCCCAGGAACACGGCGAGCACGAGGATCAGGATGTCCTTCACGATGGCGATGCTGGCCGAGCCGTGGATGCCCGAGAACAGGATGTAGCTGACCATCACGAGCGTGCCGATCCAGATCGCCACCTGCGGCGCGATGGAGCCGTACGAGGCCTCCGACACGATGATGCCCAGCCCGCGCAGCTGGATGGTGAGCAGCGCCACCATGCCCATGAGCGCGACCACCGACACCAGCACGCCGAGCGGGCGGCTGTCGTACTTGTGGGCGAAGAAGTCGGAGAACGACACCAGCTTGTGCGCGGTGGCGTAGCGCCAGATGGCCGGCAGCATCCAGAAGGCCATGAGGTAGGCCAGGCCGCCGTAGGCCAGGATGTAGAAGGCCGGCGAGCCCTTGCTGTACGACCAGCCACTGGCGCCCAGGAAGGTGAAGGTCGAGAACGACTCGCCCGCCATGAGCAGGAACACCATGATCGTGCCCAGCCCGCGCCCGCCCAGTGCCCATTGCTCCAGGCTCATGGTGCGCCCGCGCCGCGCGAGCACGGCCAGGCCCAGGGCGCCGGCCACGAAGAGCGCGATCACGCCGAGTGCGGCGTTCATCGCGCGTCTCCTGCGACCTTGGCGGCCTGCGCATCCTGCGCGTCGAGGTCGCCTTCGGCGCGGTCGATCACCACCATGATGAGCGAGGTCAGCACCAGCCAGCTCACGTTCCAGACCATCAGGAAGGGCATGCCGAGCACGAAGGTGGGCGCGACGGACGACAGCCATCCCCCGCTGAAGAAGGCGGCGACCGGCAGCAGGGCCAGCCATTTGGCGAGTTTCATGGGATGTCTCTGTGTGTTCGGGTGGTTGGAGATTCGATCTTCTTTTGGTTAACCATTTTATATTTTTTGGTTAACCAAACGGCGCGAATGGTACGGAGCCAGGCGGGCCGCGTCAATCCGGGGGCTTTCCCGGAGGTGGCGGGGTGCAGGCAATAATCCGCAGGCCCATGCCTGCCGCCACCCGCCGATCCGCCGCGCCCGCCCCTTCGACCGAACCCATCGAGTCCGCCGACGACGCGAACGTGGACGAGCGCGTCTACGCCGCCGTGTCCAAGGCGCTGCTCAGCGGCAAGCTGCGCCCCGGCACGCCGCTGCGCGAGCGCGCGCTGGCCGAGGCGCTGGGCTGCACGCGCGGCGCGGTGCGCAAGGTGCTGGCGCGGCTGGGCTCCGAGAAGCGGCTGGTGCTGGAGCACAACCGCGGCGCCTTCGTGCCCAACCCGTCGATCGACGACATGCGCGGCATCTACCGCGCGCGCCGCATCGTGGAGGCCGGGCTGGTCGCCACGCTGTTCGGCCGGCTGGCGCGCGACCAGGTGGCCGCGCTGCGCAAGCACGTGCAGGCGGAGCAGAAGGCGTTCAAGGAAGGCCGGCGCGAGGACGCGATCCGCCTGGCCGGCGACTTCCACCTGCTGCTCGCGCAAATGGCGGGCAGCGACGAGCTGCTGTCGTACATCCGGCGGCTGATCGCGAACACCGAGCTGTACAAGGCGCTGTACGACTCGGCCGAAGCCGCGAGCTGCGCGCCGCGCGAGCACGAACAGATCATCGAAGCACTCATGGGCGACTCGCTCGACGCCGCGCTGGCCGTGGCGCTGGAGCACCTGGACGAGCTGGAGCAGCGCGTGATCGCGGGCGCGGCGGCGGAGCAGGAAGTGGACCTGGCGGCGCTGCTGAACGGCGCTGCGCCGGCGCGAAGCCACGGGCACGGTCACTGAGGCTTTCGCGCCCACATTTCGCCCATGAGCGAAGTGTCGAGGGGCCGGTCTCGCGAAGATCGGCGCACCATGCCAACGACCCCGCTCGCCGCTTCAGTCCAACCCCACACCCCTGCCCTTGAATGGGCGCTGCTCGCGGTGCTCGCGACCTGCTGGGGCGCCTCGTACACCTTCATCAAGATCGGCGTGGCGACGATCCCGCCGGTCACGCTGATCGCGGCACGCACCCTGATCGCCGGGTTGCTGCTGCTCGCGGTGCTGCGCGTGCGCGGCGTGCGCTTGCCCAAAGATGGCGCGACGTGGCGGCGCTTCGCGCTGCAGGCTGGCCTGAACAGCGTGCTACCGTTCACGCTGATCGCGTGGGCCGAACGCAGCGTGGATGCGGGGCTGGCGACCATCCTCAACTCGACCTCGCCGATCTTCATCTTCCTGCTGGGGTGGGGCCTGGGCGGCGCGGGCAAGCCCACGCTGCAGCGCCTCTTCGGCGTGGGAGCGGGGCTGGCGGGCATCTGCCTGATCGTGGGCTTCGAGGCGCTGCAGGGGCTGGGGCATTCGCTGCTGGCACAGCTGGCGCTGGTGGTGGCCGCTGTCTGCTACGGCTGCGCCGCGATGTTCGGCCGCGTGTTCAAGGGCCTGGACCCGATGGTGCCCGCGGCCGGCTCGCTGCTGAGCGGCGCCGCCCTGCTCGTGCCCGCGAGCCTGGCGATCGACAGGCCCTGGACGCTCGCCCCCTCCACCGCCTCGATGCTCGCCGTGCTGGCGCTGGCGGTGCTGTCCACGGCGCTGGCCTTCACGATCTACTTCCGGCTCATCAAGACGCTGGGGCCGATGTCGACCTCGGCGCAGGCCTACCTGCGCGTGCCCATCGGCGTGACGATCGGCGTGGTGTGCCTGGGCGAGACGCTGGCGCCCACCGCGTGGGTCGGGCTGGCCTGCGTGGTGGTGGGCGTGGTCGCGATGACGGTGCCCGACACACAACTTTTGCGCCGGGGCCTTCGTTTTTTACGCGGCTTTTAGACCCGCGCTTCTACGCTGCCGGCTCCTCCATCCGTTAGCGAATTCTTTCGATGAAACACCTCCTTCGCACCGCCTTGCCGGTGCTCGTTCTTCCCACCCTGTTCGCCCTGCCGATGCTCGCCAATGCGCAGCTCACGGGCAACGTGGCGCTGACCACGAACTACAAGTTCCGCGGCCAGGACCAGGACATGATCGGCAAGAACGACTACGCCAAGACCAAGGGCTTCAAGCCCGCCATTCAGGGCGGCTTCGACTACGCCTTCGGCGACAGCGGCTTCTACGTCGGCAACTGGAACTCCAGCGTCAACTGGCTCAAGGGCAACAGCATCGAGAGCGACCTGTACGGCGGCTACAAGTTCAAGGCCGGCCCGGTCGACATGGACGTCGGTGCCCTCACCTACCTGTACCCGGGCAATTCGACGGGCAACACGACGGAGCTGTACGCCAGCGCGGGCTACACCGACGCCACGCTCGGTTCGTTCACGCTGAAGTACTCGCACACGGTGTCGAAGGACTACTTCGGTTACGCCGGCGCCAAGACCGGCTCGGGCCGCACGGGCCGCAACACCGGCTACCTGAACCTGGCCTATAGCAAGGAGATCGTGCCCAAGGTCACGCTGAAGGCGGCCGTGGGCTACACGAACATGTCGAGCGACATCCGCAGCCTGGGCTATAGGAGCTACGTGGACTACAACGTCGGCGCGACCTACGACTTCGGCAGCGGCCTCACGCTCACGGGCTCGGTGCAGGGCGCGAACAAGAAGAGTTCGTACGTTTCCGTGGCCAACCCGGGCTTCGACTACGGTTTCGGCACCATCGGCCAGACGACCTACTCGCCGAACAAGGCCCGCTTCATCCTCACGCTGACCAAGACGCTGTGATCAGTCGATGCTGATGTTCGCCGCCTTGGCGACCTCGGCCCACTTCACGCGGTTGGCGTGCACGGTCTTCTTGAACTGGGCGGGCGACTCGATGCGCACGGTGTTGCCCTGGCTCTCGAAGCGCTCGCGGATCTCGGGCTGCTCGAGCACGGTCTTCACGGCGGCGTTGAGCTTGTCGACGATGTGCGCGTCGGTGCCCTTGGGCGCGAAGATGCCGAACCAGATGGCGCTGTCGAAGCCCTTGGTGCCCGGCAGGCCGCTGGAGGCGATGGTCGGCACTTCCTTCACGGCCGGCACCGCCGTGGCGGTGGTCACGCCCAGCAGGCGCACCTTGCCGGCCTTGTAGTGCGGCAGCACGGTCTGCACCTGGTTCATGATGCAGCAGGTCTCGCCGCGCACCACCGAGGTGATGGCCTCGGGGCCGCCCTTGTAGGGCACGTGGACCATGTTCAGGCCCAGGCGCGAGTTGAACTCGGCGAAGGCCATGTGCGTGCCCGCGCCGTTGCCGGTGGAGGCGTAGTTGTACTTGCCGGGGTTGGCCTTCACCAGCTCGACGAACTCCTTGAGCGTGCGCACGTTGATCACGTCGGGGTTGATGGTGAGCACGTTCGACACGTCGAGCACGGGCGCCACGGGCACGAAGTCGGCCTCCACGTCGAAGGGCAGCTTCTTGTACAGCGCAGCATTGCTGCCGTGCGTGGCGGCGGTGCCGAACGAGAGCGTGTAGCCGTCGGGCTTGGCATGGGCGACGTACTCGCTGGCGATGTTGCCGGCGGCGCCCGACTTGTAGTCGATGATCACGGGCTTGCCGAGCTGGCGCGACAGCGGCTCCTGGATGGCGCGGGCGACCACGTCGACACCCGAGCCGGCCGGGAAGCCCATGATCAGTATGACGGGTTGTTGCGGCCAGTCGGGCTGGGCCAGCGCCAGGGTCGATGCGGCAGCGGTGCAGAGCAAGGCGCCAGCGGCCAGCAGGGCGCGACGCGGGAAGGGAGAATGGGCCATGTCGGTCTTTCTTCGAGGCGGACGGTGCAGGCGCCGATTGTGGCGCGCGGCTGATATCTGTTTGCACATGTGCTTATGCACCGCGCCCCTTGCCTCTCCATAATCGCTCCATGGTCCGCCCCACACAACAACTCCACATCCATCGCGAGCCGGTGCCCGTGCGCGCCGCCGCCACCGTCCTGCTGCTGCGCGACACCGACGCCGGCCTGGAGGTCCTGATGACCCGCCGCTCGGCCACCGCGAGCTTCGCACCCGGTGCCTACGTCTTTCCGGGGGGCCACATCGATGCGGCCGACGCCGCCGCCGCGCGCATCGCGGCACGCCGCGCCACGCAGAGCGACACGCAGCACACGCAGGCCATCGCCGCGATCCGCGAAGCCTTCGAAGAGCTGGGCATCCTGCTGGCCCGCCACGCCGACGGTCGCGCGGTGAGCGCCGGCGAGGTCGCCGCGATGGACCGCAACGCCACCGCCGGCACGGCCTTCGCCGACCAGTGCGCCGCGCGCGGCCTGGTGCTGTCGGCCGACGAGGTCTTCACCTTCGCGCACTGGATCACCGACCGCGACCTGCCCAAGCGCTTCGACGTGCCCTTCCTGGTGGCGCGCATGCCCGAGGGCCAGACGCCCACGGCCGACGAGAGCGAGCAGTTCGAGCCCTGCTGGGTGCGCCCGGCCGACGCGCTGGCGCGCCACGAGGCGGGCAGCTTCTTCATGATCTTCCCGACCATCCGCACGCTGCAGCGCATGGCGGCCTACGCGACGGTCGATGCGGTGCTCGCGGCCTGCGCGCCCGGCGCCGACGGCCAGGAGAAGCCGCTGTGGACCAGCTGCCCGCGCGCCGGCCTGCTCAAGGGCGAGGACGCGCGCTACATGGAACACGAGTCGCCCTTCGGCGAGCTCGCGCTGGTGTGCCCCGACGGCCAGATCGCGCACGCGCTCGACTGGCAGAGCACGCAGCCCGTGGCGCTGCTGAAGAACGTGCAGCGCCTCACCGCGCCGAACCCCAGCGCCATGACCGGCCCGGGCACCAACACCTACCTCGTGGGCGACGCGGCCACCGGCTACCTCGTGATCGACCCGGGCCCGAACGACGCCACGCACCTGGCGCGACTGATGGAGGCCACGCAAGGCGACATCCGCCTGATCGTCTGCACGCACTCGCACGCCGACCACTCGCCGGGCGCTGCGCCGCTGCAGGCGCTGTGCGCCGCCGAGCGCAAGCCGCCGATCCTCGGGCTGTCGTCCGCGCCCACGGCGCGCTCCACCGCACGCTTCAGCGCCGAGCGCGAGCTGGCCGACGGCGAACGGCTGGTGCTCTCGGGCACCGCGCCCGACGGCACGCCGCTCGTGCACACGCTGCGCGCCATCCACACGCCCGGCCACGCGGCCAATCACCTGTGCCTGGTGCTTGAGGAAGACGGCCTGCTGTTCTCGGGCGACCACATCCTCAATGGCAGCACGACGGTGGTCGATCCGCCGGACGGCGACATGACCGCCTACCTCGATTCGCTCGACAAGCTCGACGCGGCCTGCGCGGCCGGCGGCATCGACTTCATCCTGCCGGCGCACGGCTACGTGATCGGCTTTGCGCGCACGGCCATCGCGCACCTGAAGGCGCACCGCCTCAAGCGCGAGGCCAAGATCGCCGCCGCGATGCAGCGGCTGCCCGACGGCACGCCCGAGCAGTGGCTGCCGCTCGCCTACGACGACGTGCCCGAGCGCATGTGGCCGGTGGCAGCGCGTTCGCTGGCGGCGCACGTGGCGCGCATCCGGCAACTGGCCGACGCGCGATGAACCGCTCGAACCGCCCCTCTGCGCCCGACGACGAAGGCGTGCGCCTGGCCAAGCGCGTGGCCGCGCTGGCCCAGGTGTCGCGCCGCGAGGCCGAGCTGCTCATCGAGAACGGCGCGGTGCGCGTGGACGGCGTGCCCGCCCTGCTGCCGCAATCGCGCGTGCAGGCGCACCAGCAGGTCGAGATTGCCGCCGGTGCGCGGCCCGAGCCCGTGGTGCCGGTGACGATGGTGCTCTACAAGCCCGCCGGCATGCCGACCGACAACGCCCACCAGCTGCTGGTGGCCGCCAACCACCACGAGCCCGAGCGCGAGGGCCAGCGCTTCCTGCCGGCGCATGCGCGCGGCCAGCGCTGCATGACGCCGCTCGAAACCGGCGCCAGCGGCCTCGTGGCCTACACGCAGGAATGGCGCATCGAGCGCAAACTGCAGGAAGACGCGGGCATCCTCGAACACGAAGTGATGGTCGACGTGGCCGGCCCGGTGAGCCCCGAAGTGCTGGCGCGGCTGGAGCGCTCGCCCGCGCGCGTGAGCATCGGCCGGCAGTCGCCCGAGCAGACCGGCCTGCGCTTTGCGCTGAAGGGCGCGCGGCCCGGGCAGATCGCGCACATCTGCGACGGCGTGAACCTGCGCATCGTCGCCATGCGGCGCCTGCGCGTGGGCCGCGTCTCGCTGGCCGGGCTGCAGCCGGGCCAGTGGCGCTACCTGGCACCGCACGAGCGTTTTTGAAAGCGGCTTGAGGACGACGAGGCAGCACCGCAAACTGCCACCTGACGACAGCGGCCCCGCGCCGCACACGGGAGATACCAGCACCATGAAGTTCGGCACACCGATCCGCACCCTGGCCTGCACCCTGCCCCTGACGCTGCTGGCGGGCTGCAGCTACCTCACGGCCTTGCTGTTCCCGGACGCGCCGGTCGGTTCGCCGACCGAAGCGACAACAGCCGCCCCGCCCGCCGTGGTTTCCAAGGACGGCCTCGCGCCGATCACCGCGGTGCAGGTGGAACGCATCCGCGAAGCCGTCGGCGGCAAGCCACCGAGCCCCGCGGTGGGCAAGGTGGTGGGGAGCGCGTCGCCGACCATCGAATCCTTCCTGCGTACCGAAGGCTGCATCACGGCGCGCAACGGCGCGGTGCTCAACCCCTTCGCGGCGCCCGGCCGGCTGTTCGACGGCACGGGCTTCCAGGGCGGGCCGATGGCCGAGATGCAGTACCACGACAAGACCGCCTGCGTGACAGTGCAGCGCATCCAGAACTGGAAACTGGTGTCGCCCCGGCTGCTGCGCTTCGACGTGGTCTACGTGGGCGACGACGGCGAGGAGCGCGCCATCAAGCGCCACGAGCTGACGCGCCAGCCCAAGGGCGGCTGGCTGTTCACGCGCTGAGCGTTGCGGCCGGCGAGCGGCACGTGCCGCTCAGCGGACGGTCGTGGCGGGCTTGCCTTGTTGGCTTTGTGCGAGCGCGTCATCGGCCGGCTCCCAGCCGCCGCCGAGCGCCATGAACAGCACGACCTGGTCGTCGGCCAGTTGCGCGTCGCTGGCGGCCAAGGCGGCGTCGGCGCCGGCCAATGCGCGTTCGGCGTCGAGCGCGTCCAGGTAGGCGGTGCGGCCGTTGCGGTACAGCTGGCGCGCCTGCGCGGCGACCTTGGCGCTTTCGTCGCGCGAGGCCTGCAGGGCGGCGCGGCGGTCGAGCTCGCGGGCGTAGGTGCCGAGCGCGGTCTCGGTCTCGCGCAGCGCCGTGAGCACGGTGCCATCGAACTTGGCGAGCGCGGCGCGCGTGCCGGCCTCGGCCTGTGCGATGCGGGCCTGCGCGGCGCCGGTGTTGGGCACGGTCCAAGAGATCAGCGGGCCCACGCTCCAGGCCAGCGTGTCCTGCCGGCCGAAGCCGGTGGCATGGCCGGCCGACGAGCCCGACAGGCCCAGCGTCACCTTCGGATAAAGGTCGGCCGTGGCCACGCCGATGCGCGCGGTGGAGGCAGCGAGGCTGCGCTCGGCCTGGCGGATGTCGGGCCGGCGGCGCAGCAGCGCGGCGCCGTCGCCCACCGGCAGCGCGCCGGCCACGCGCGGCGGCGTGGTGCAGTCGGCCACCTCGCGCGGAAAGTCTTGCGGCAGCGCGCCGGTGAGCGTGGCCAGGCGGTAGAGCGCGCCCTGGCGCTGGGCCTTCAGCGGCGGCAGCGCGGCATCGAGCTGCGCGAGCTGGGCGCGCGCGCGCCCGGCGTCGATGGCGCCGGCGCGGCCCGCGCGCTGCAGGCGCTCGGTGACGTTCACGGCGTCTTGTTGCAGCGCGACCGACTTCTGCGCGATCTGCAGCCGCAGGCCGGTCGAGCAGGCTTCGGCGTAGGCGCGCGCGGTGCCGGCCGCGACGTTCACGCGCACGAGGTCGAGCGCGGCTTCGGCAGCCTGGCTGCTGGCGGCCGAGGCCTCGATGGCGCGGCGGATCTGGCCGAACAGGTCGACCTGGTACGACAGCGACGCGCCCGCGCTGTAGTTGAAGGTGTTCGGCGGCTCGTAGCCCTTTTGCAGCAGCGACAGGCCCGAGACGTGGCCGAAGGACGGCCCGCCGTTCACGCCGATGGTCGGGTACTTGGCGCCGGCCACCTCGGTTTCGATGGCGCGTTCGCGCTCGAGGTTGGCGACGGCTTGGCGCAGGTCGGTGTTGTGCGCAAGGGCCTGGGTGACGAGGCGGTCGAGCAGCGGGTCGTGGTACAGGCGCCACCAGTGCGCGGGCAGCGGCGCGGCATTCGCCGGTGCTTCGGCGAACGGCTTGCCGGCAGCGGGCTGGCTGGCCAGCGCCTCGGGCGGTTGCCGGTAGTCGGGGCCGACCGCCGCGCAGGCCGCGAGCCCGGCCGCGACCGCGAGCGAAGCCATGCGAAAGGCGAAGCGGGTCATGGCGGTCATCCCTTCTTCGGTTCGGCGGCAGCGTGGGCTGTGGGGGCCGCGTCGTGTTCGAGGACCTGCACCGTGACGGTCTGGCCGGCCACGAGGCGCGCGCCTTCGGGCAGCGGATCGAGCTTCACGCGCACCGGGATGCGCTGCGCCAGCCGCACCCAGTTGAAGGTCGGGTTCACGCTGGGCAGCAGGTTGGCGCTGGTGGAGCGGTCGCGGTCGGCGATGCCGGCGGCCACGCTGTCGACCGCGCCTTCGAGCACCGCGCCGCCGCCCATCGGCGTCACGCGCACGCGGTCGCCCAGGTGGATGCGCGGCAGTTTCGTTTCTTCGAAGTAGCCCTCGACGTAGAACGACTGCGCATCGACCAGCGCGAGCACCGGCCGGCCGGCGGCGGCGTAGCTGCCCTGGCGCAGGTCGAGGTTGGTGACGAGGCCGTCGGCCGGCGCGCGCACTTCGGCGCGCTGCAGATTGAGGCGCGCCGAATCGAGCGCCACCTCGGCCTGCGCGACGGCGGCCTGGGCCTGCTCGACGCGGGCGCGGGTCTGTTCGCGCGACTCTTTCGACACCAGCTCGTCGAGCCCCGTGTTGCGCGCGTTCTCGCGCTGGGCCTGGGCGCTCACGGCGCGCTGTGCGGCGAGCGCGGCCTGCGCCTGGCGCACGGCCAGGTCGTAGCGCGCGCGGTCCACCTCGAACAGCAGCGTGCCAGCGACGACCGGCTGGTTGTCGCGGATCGGCACGGCGGTGACGAGGCCCGAGACGTCGGGCGCGATCTGGACCACGTTGGCGCGCACGCGGCCGTCGCGGGTCCACGGCGCGAGCTCGTAGTGGTCCCACAGGCGAAAGCCCGCCCAGACGGCGGCGGCCACCACGGCCACGGTGAGGAGAACGCGCAGCAGGCTCTGGGCCCGGGGGTTGTCTGCGAAGGGGTTGGCTTTCATGGGAATCTCTGTGTGGTTTGCGTTGTCATTGCAGGTGCGCCGTGAGGCGGCTCAGGCCGTACAGCAGCAGCAGGTACAGCGCCATGTCGAACAGCGCCGGGTGCCACACCCAGCGGTACAGCCCGGTGGCGGCGAGCAACCGGCGCACGCCCCACAGGGCGAGCAGCGCGGCGCCGGCCAGCAGCATGAGCCAGGGCACGTAGAGCCCGTAGAAACTGGCTTCGCCGATCATGCGGAAGTTCCTTGCGGTGAAGAGGAAGACACAGCCGCGAGCGAAGGCGGTGCGTCGGGGAACAGGTTGCGGCGCAGGCCGACCAGCGCGGTGACGGCGGCGCGCGACGCGGTGGAGGTGTCGCGTGCGGCGAGCACCGACGCTAGCGCTTCATCGATCTGCGGCAGCAGCGCCGCCGGGCGCGGCGCCATGCGGCCTTCACCGCGCTGGCGGAAGAAGCGCGCGATGCCGCCGAGCAGCGCGGCCGAGGTGGCCATCGGCAGCTGGGCGCGCACGCGCTGCAGCACGGCGATGTCGGCGCCCATACGCAGGTCGCGCAGCGCGTCGTTGGCGGCCAGGCCTTCCACGGTGCCGCCGGCCTGCGCGATGCGCGGCGCCAGCAGGCCGATGCGGTCGAGCATGCGCACGGCGTAGGCGTCGCTCTGCGCGTACTGCGGCTGGGTGGAGGCGGCCATGTCGCCGAGTTCGCGCCAGGTGGCGCGCTGGATGCGGCGCGCGCTCCAGTCGGCGCCCACCGAGCGCACCAGCCGCGTGACGCGCGCGGCCATCACCACGCCGACGATCTGGCCGGTCATGCTGTTGATGAAGCTCACGAGGTCGGCGCTGGCGGTGTCGTGCATCGCCAGCGTGCCCGACACGCCGAAGACCAGCGCCATCGCGGCCATGAAGTGGGTCGGGCGCGGCAGGTACAGGCCCAGCACCAGGAACAGCGGCGCGCAGACCAGCGCGAGCATGCCGAAGTCCTGCACCGTGGGCATGAGCACGAGCACGTAGACGGCCGAGATGGGAATGGACCATAGCGTCCACTTCAGGAAGCCGTGCATCGCGGGCACGGGGTCGTCCATGGTGGCGAAGAAGCAGCAGAAGACGGCGGCCATCATGGTGGCGGCCGAGCCCATGGTCCAGCCGGTGAGGATCCAGAACGCGCCGCACACGCAGATGGCGATGACGGCGGCCAGCGCCGACAGCAGCGCCATGCCGTGGTCGCGGTGCATCGCGCGCTGGCCCAGCGCGGCCGTGCGGCGCAGCGGCGCGCCGCCCTTGAGGCCTTCGTCGATGTCGCGGCGCAGCCGGGCGCAGGCGGTCCAGCCGTCGACCAGTTCTTCGAGCCGGCCCGCGAGGCCGATGCGCAGGGCGCGGGCCCAGGGCGTGAAGCCCGGCTCCTGCGCGCTGCCCAGCGCACCGATCGCCTGGCGCAGCGCCTGCAGGCGGGCCGACGCGTCGGCGGCCGGGTCGCTTTCGTCGCGCAGCCACTGCGCGGCCAGCGCGAGCACGGCGGTGACGTCGGGCGCGAGGCGGCCTTCGGCTTGCGCCAGCGCCTGCAGCCGGTCTTCGACGGCCGACAGCGCGGGCGTGAGCGCCGCCACGCGGTCCTGCATGGCGCGGATCGCGCCGGCGGTCCAGCGCAGGTGCGTGGTGTCGAAGGGCACGTGGGTCGAGAGCAGGCGCAGTTGCGTGATGTCGCCGGCGAGGCGGCGGCGGTCGTCGTCCAGGCGCTTGGGGTCGGCGTCCTTGGGGGTGCTGCGGTCGCCGGGCTGGAACAGGTCGCCGATCCACTGGCGCGCGTCTTTCAGCGTGCGGTCGAGCAGGCCCAGCACGGTGGGCGCGAGCCCCGCGGGCAGCACGAGGCTGTGGACCAGCGTGGCGCAGAAGATGCCCAGGCCGATCTCTTCCACGCGCGCCACGGCGGTGTCGAACAGCACGAGCGGCGTCTGCACCGACGGAAAGCCGATCAGCGCCGCCGTGTAGCCCGCGAGCATGAAGACGTACGAGCGCGGCGTGCGGTCGAGCAGCGACACATACAGGCACAGCCCCACCCACAGCGCGAGCACCAGCGTGAGCAGCTCGGGCGCGTTGGACAGCGCGGGCACCATGAGCACGGTGGCGACGCTGCCGATGAGCGTGCCGCAGAAGCGGAACACCGCCTTGGAGCGCACGGCGCCGGCCAGCGGGTGGGCGACGACGTAGGTGGTCATGAGCGCCCAGAACGGGCGCGGCAGGCCGGCGCGGCTGGCCAGGTACATCGCCAGCATCGCGGCGGCGAAGCTCTTGACGGAAAAGAGAACTTCCGCGCGGGTGAAGCGCGGCAGCGCCATCGACATCGCCATTTACGAGCCGCGCCCTTCCTGCTGCAGGCTCTGCATGCCGGCGGCACTGCGGCCGAGCTTGGCCTCGAGCGCGCCGAAGACGCGCAAGGTGGCGGCGATGTCCTCGTCGGGAATGCCGTCGAACAGCGCGGCGCGCATCTGGCGCAGCGCCGCCTCGATGGGCTCGCAGACGGCGCGGCCGGCGGGCGTGAGGTGCAGCGTCTTGGCGCGGCGGTCGGCCGGGTCTTCGCGGCGCTCGACGAAGCCGGCCTCGACCAGCTGGTCGAGCGAGCGCACCAGCGACGGCCCCTCGATGCCCAGCGCCTCGGCCACCGTGCCCTGACGCACGCCGTCTTCCATGCGCCCGAGCACCACCACCGGCCAGGCCAGCGTCTGCGACAGGCCCACGTGCGCCACCGCCTTGTCGGCCGCCGCGCGGTAGCCGCGCTGGAGCACCGACAGCGAGGTGCCGAGCCGCATCAGCGCGTGTTCGCGCAACGGGGAGATGGGTTCGGTATCGGCCACGGCGTTATCAATTAGTTAGCTTGCTAACAATTGTACGGGTTTCTACCGAGTCTTGCACGCGACCGCGCACGACGTCAGCGCGCAGCCCAGGGAAAAGGGAGAGAGAAAGAAAAGTGTGAAGCTCGCCGATAAGCCGGATTCTGTGCACCGGGGCCCTCTTGCGAAGACCCCGGCGTGACCGCCATTACTCTGGGCCGTTTGTCGCCAAACGGCTCGATGCCACCTACCCGCCAGCTCAGCGGAACCACCTCAATACTGGCCTACTTGGTGTTGCTGCGCGCAGAGATTGCCCGTTTCACCCGAACTGAATCGGCTCGTCTCTGTTGCTCTGATCCTCACCTCACGGTGGAGAGTCGTTAACTCCTGCGCTGTCCTGTGCAGTCCGGACGTTCCTCCAGTGCGATCTTTCGACCCGATGCTGTTGCCCGAAGGCAGAGCATCGTCCCTTTCGGGCTTGCACCAGCGGCGGTCTGGCGTGCTTCACCGCTCGATTATCGCCCGCCCCATCAATGACCCTTCAAGCGGTATCGCGCGCCGGTCGTCAGCCGGGCGTTTCGCTGTCACCGGCCTGCACCAGGCCCAGCTTGCGCAGCGTCCGATGGAAGTTGCTGCGGTCGATGCCGGCCTCGCGCGCGGCGCTGGCCACGCGGCCGCCGTGGCGGGCGAGCAGTTCCAAGAGCCAGGCCCGCTGGAAGGCCTCGGTTGCGTCGCGCAGCGTGCCGCCCGCGATGGCAGGCCCCGCGTGTTCGTTCGCCGGGGCCTGCACGGGCACTGCCACGGCGCTTCCCACGACGGCGGCGCTGTCCAGCGCCAGGTGATGCGGTTCGATGGCCGTCCAGCGCGAGCCGCGCGGCTGCTCCCGGAACGCCCGCAGCGAGGCGCGGCTGATCACATGCTCGAGCTCGCGCACATTGCCCGGCCAGCCGTGCGCCAGCATGGCGGCCTTCGACGCCGGCGAGAGCCGCAGGTTGCGCGCGCCCAGCCGGTGCTGGTTCTCCTCGAGGAAGCTGCCGGCGAGCACGAGCACGTCGCGCCCCCGCTCGCGCAGCGGCGCGACCACGAGCGGATAGACCGACAGCCGGTGGTACAGGTCGGCGCGAAAACGCCCCTGCGCAATCGCCGCGGGCAGGTCGCGGTTGGTGGCCGCGATCACACGCACGTCGACCTTGCGCATGCGGTCGCTGCCGGGGCGCTGCACCTCGCCGCTTTGCAGCACGCGCAGCAGCTTGGCCTGCACGCTCAGCGGCAGTTCGCCGACCTCGTCGAGAAAGAGCGTGCCGCCATCGGCGATCTCGAACTTGCCGTCGCGGTCCTGCACGGCGCCGGTGAACGCGCCGCGCTTGTGACCGAAGAGTTCGCTGTCGGCCAGCGACTCGGGCAGCGCCGCGCAGTTGACCTGCACGAGCGGCTGCTCGCTGCGCCGCGAGCGCGCGTGCAGGCGCTGCGCGACCAGGTCCTTGCCCACGCCGGTTTCGCCGAGCAGCAGCACCGTGAGGTCGGACACGGCGACGGTGTCGATCTCGTGGCACAGCTGCTTCATCGCCGGGCTGCTGCCCAGCAGCTCGCGGGGCGCGCCGCGGCCTGCGCGCAGCGCCTGCGCCACGGCCTGCTCGCGCATCGCGCGCGCCTGCATCTCGCGGATCGTGTCGGCGGCCTCGATGCCGGTTTCGACGAGGGCGATCAATGCCTCCATCTGCGCCGGGCCCACGGCATCGAAGGCGTGCGGCTCCAGGGCGTCCAGCGTGAGCAGGCCCCAGACGGCGCCGCGCAGGCGCAGCGGCGCGCCCATGCAGTCGTGCACCGGCAGGATGCCCGGCTGGCCGGCGACGAGGCCGTCGTACGGGTCGGGCAGGTTGCTGTCGTGGGCGAAACGCAGGCCGCGTTCGCTGTCGAGCAGGCGCGCGAAGCGCGGATGGGCGGCGACGGGAAACTGGCGCCCGAGGGTTTCATCGCTCAGGCCGTCGACCGCGACGGGCTTCAGCACGTCGACGTCGAGTTGCAGCAGCGCGGCGGCATCGCAGCGGACCAGTCCGCGCGCGGCGGCGAGCAGCGATCGGTAGCGGGCGGCCTCGGCTTCGGGCTCGGGTGGTGAGGCCTCGGTGGTCGAATCGACACGCAATGTGGTCATAAGTACAACCTCGAATTTGTTGTGAATTTGACCACGCCCAACAAATCCCCAATGGGATCAAGCACTTGCAGAGGTCTTCCGGCTGGCACGGATCGTGAAAAGACAAAGGCATCTCAACAGAGGAAGCGCCAGACCATGCACCCGCAAACCATCGCCATCGTCAAGTCCACCGTGCCCGCACTCCAGGCCCACGGCGAGGCCATCACCAGCCACTTCTACAAGATCATGTTCGAGGGCCATCCGCAGGTGAAGGCCTTCTTCAACGAGGCGCACCAGGCGGCCGGCACGCAGGCGCGCGCGCTGGCGGGGGCGGTCATCGCGTACGGCGCGCATATCGACCGGCTCGAAGCAATCGCCGGCGCCCTGCCCCGCATCATCCAGAAGCACGCGGCTCTGGGCGTGCTGCCGGAGCACTACCCGATCGTCGGCCACTACCTGCTGCGGGCCGTGAAGGAGGTGCTCGGCGATGCCGCGACCGACGAGGTGATCGCCGCATGGGGCGAGGCCTACGAATCGCTGGCGGGCCTGCTCATCGCCGCGGAAGAAGCCGTCTACAGCGCCAACGCGGCGCAGCCCGGCGGATGGCGCGGCACGCGCGAGTTCCGCGTGGCCCGGCGCGAAGACGAAAGCGAGGTCATCACCTCGTTCTACCTGGAGCCCGTGGACGGCGGCGCGCTGCTGGCGTTCTCGCCGGGGCAGTACCTCACGCTGGTGCTGGAGATCGACGGCCAGCCGGTGCGACGCAACTACTCGCTGTCCGACGCACCGGGCAAGCCGTGGTACCGCATCAGCGTGAAGAAGGAAGAAGGCGGCCGCGCCTCGAACTGGCTGCACGCGGCCGCCGCGGTCGGCACGCGGCTGCAGGTGCAGGCGCCGTGCGGCGACTTCGTGCTGCAGCCCGCGGGCGAGCAGGCGCGTCCCCTCGTGCTGGTGACGGGCGGCGTGGGCATCACGCCCGCGATGAGCATGCTCGAATCGGTGGCGCACACGGGCCGGCCGGTGCACTTCGTCCATGCGGCGCGGCACGGCGGCGCGCATGCGTTCCGCGCCCGCGTCGACGCACTCGCGCAGCGGCATGCGAACGTGAAGCCGCTGTATGTCTACGACGCGCCGCGCGAGAGCGACACGCCGCACGCGACCGGCTTCGTCACCCGCGAGCTGCTGGCCGGGCTGTTGCCGGCCGACCGCGACGTCGACCTGTACTTTCTCGGACCGAAGCCCTTCATGCAGGCGGTGTATGCGAACGGGCTGGCGCTCGGCGTGCCGAAGCAGCAGCTTCGCTACGAGTTCTTCGGGCCGCTCGAAGCCCTGGAGGCCTGAACCGCAACGGCCCGCCATCCCCTCGTGCGGAAACGGTCGCGGGCCGGGTGCAACCCGGCCCAGGGGGCGCCACAATGCGCGCTGACCATCCGACCCTCGCACCCAAGGAGATTCCATGAAGGCCCAGAACATCCTCCAGACCATCGGCAACACGCCGCACATCCGCATCAACCGCCTGTTCGGCCATGCGAAGCAGCAGGTCTGGATCAAGTCGGAGCGCGCCAACCCCGGCGGCTCGATCAAGGACCGCATCGCGCTGTCGATGGTGGAAGACGCCGAGAAGAGCGGCGCGCTGAAACCCGGCGGCACCATCGTCGAGCCCACCTCGGGCAACACCGGCATCGGCCTGGCGATGGTCGCGGCCGTCAAGGGCTACAAGCTGATCCTGGTGATGCCCGACAGCATGTCGGTGGAGCGCCGCCGCCTCATGCTGGCCTACGGCGCCACCTTCGACCTCACGCCGCGCGCCAACGGCATGAAGGGCTCGATCGCCCGCGCCGAGGAAATCGTGGCCGGCACGCCGGGCGCGTGGATGCCGCAGCAGTTCAACAACCCCGCCAACGTCGACGTGCACGTGCGCACCACGGCCGAAGAGATCGCGGCCGACTTTCCCGAGGGCATCGACGTGCTCATCACCGGCGTGGGCACGGGCGGCCACATCACCGGCGTGGCGAAGGTGCTGAAGAAGAAGTGGCCCAAGCTGCAGGTGTTCGCGGTGGAGCCGGTGGCCTCGCCCGTGATCTCGGGCGGCGCGCCGGCACCCCACCCCATCCAGGGCATCGGCGCGGGCTTCATCCCGAAGAACCTGGACACCTCGCTGCTGGACGGCGTGCTGCAGGTCGACGCAGAGCCGGCGCGCGAAATGGCGCGCCGCTGCGCGGTCGAGGAAGGCATCCTGGTCGGCATCTCGTCGGGCGCGACGCTCGCGGCCATCGCGCAGAAGCTGCCCTCGCTGGCGCCCGATGCGGTGGTGCTGGGCTTCAACTACGACACGGGCGAGCGCTACCTGTCGGTCGAGGGCTTCCTGCCCGCCTGATCCAGCTACAAGTTTCATAGCGCCTCGGGCGCTTAAAATCGTCGGTCTGCTTGATAACCACAAGCCCCACGACATGCTGCGAATCTCCGAACTCAAACTCCCGCTCGACCACGCCCCAGAGGCGCTGGCCACCCTGATCGCCCGAACGCTCGACGTTCCGACCGAAGCGATCGCCTCCCACACCGTCTACAAGCGCAGCTTCGACGCCCGCAAGGTCGACCTGCTCACGGTCTACATCTGCGATGTGCAGCTGGCCGACGCCGCGCTCGAAGCCACGCTGCTGGCCAAGCACGCCGCCCACCCGCACATCCAGCCCGCGCCCGACATGCGCTACACGCCGCCGGGCCAGGCGCCCGCGGACGCCACGCGCCCCGTGGTGATCGGCTTCGGCCCCTGCGGCATCTTCGCGGCGCTGATGCTCGCGAAGATGGGCTTCAGGCCCATCGTGCTCGAGCGCGGCAAGACCGTGCGCCAGCGCACCCGCGACACCTGGGGCCTGTGGCGCAAGAGCGTGCTGAACCCCGAGTCGAACGTGCAGTTCGGCGAAGGCGGCGCCGGTACTTTTTCAGACGGCAAGCTCTACAGCCAGATCAAGGACCCGCGCTTCCTCGGCCGCAAGGTGATGGAAGAGTTCGTGAAGGCCGGCGCGCCGCCCGAAATTTTGTACGTTGCGCATCCGCACATCGGCACCTTCAAGCTGGTGAAGGTGGTGGAGAACATCCGCGAGCAGATCGTCGCGCTCGGCGGCGAGATCCGCTTCGAGCAGCGCGTGACCGACGTGCACATCGAAGACGGTCACCTGCGCGGCCTGACGGTGCTGGACCAGACCACCGGCACCAGCAGCGAGCTGCGCGCCGACCACGTCGTGATGGCGCTGGGCCACAGCTCGCGCGACACCTTCGAGATGCTGCACGCCCGCGGCGTGCACATCGAGGCCAAGCCCTTCTCCATCGGCTTCCGTGTCGAGCACCCGCAGGGCCTGATCGACCGCGCCCGCTGGGGCCGCCACGCGGGCCACCCGCTGCTGGGCGCGGCCGACTACAAGCTGGTGCATCACGCCAGCAACGGCCGCTCGGTCTACAGCTTCTGCATGTGCCCCGGCGGCACCGTGGTCGCGGCCACCAGCGAGCCGGGCCGCGTGGTCACGAACGGCATGAGCCAGTACTCGCGCAACGAACGCAACGCCAACGCGGGCATCGTGGTGGGCATCGACCCGAAGGACTTCCCCGGCGATGCGCTGGCAGGCATCGCGCTGCAGCGCCAGCTCGAAAGCAACGCCTACGTGCTCGGCGGCAGCAACTACCACGCGCCCGGCCAGCTGGTGGGCGACTTCATCGCCGGCAAGCCCTCGACCGCGCTCGGCAGCATCATCCCGTCGTACAAGCCCGGCGTGACGCCGACCGACCTGCACCAGGCCCTGCCCGCCTACGCCATCGAGGCGATGCGCGAGGCCTTCCCGGCCTTCGGTCGCAAGATCAAGGGCTTCGACACGCACGACGCCGTGCTCACCGGCGTGGAAACGCGCACCTCGTCCCCCATCCGCATCACGCGCGGCGACGACTTCCAGAGCCTCAACGTGCGCGGCCTCTACCCGGCCGGCGAAGGCGCGAGCTACGCGGGCGGCATCCTGTCGGCCGGCGTGGACGGCATCAAGGTGGCCGAGGCCGTGGCGCGCAGCGTGCTCGGCAGCGCCGTTTGACGATGCACTTTCACCGTCCCACCACCGGCCAGCTGGCCGTCGCCACGCTGGCGATGGCCGCCGTGGTGCTCGCGTCCAACCTCCTGGTGCAGTTCGCCATCAACGACTGGCTCACCTGGGGCGCCTTCACCTACCCGGTGGCCTACCTCGTGAGCGACCTCGTCAACCGGCGCTTCGGCCCCGGCATGGCGCGGCGCGTGGCGTGGGTCGGCTTCGCGGTGGCCGTGGCGGTGTCGCTGCGGCTCGCGCCGGCGCGCATTGCCGCCGCTTCGGGCCTGGCCTTCATCGCCTCGCAGCTGCTGGACATCCGCGTGTTCGACCGCCTGCGCCGGGGCCTGTGGTGGCGCGCGCCGCTGGTGGCCACGGTGATCGCGGCCGTGCTCGACAGCATCGTCTTCTGGGGCATCGCCTTCGCGGGCACCGACGGCCCCTGGCTCACCTGGGCGCTCGGCGACCTGGGCGTGAAGCTCGGTGTCGGCGTGCTGATGCTGCTGCCGTTCCGGCTGCTGATCGGGCGGCAGGTCCCTGACCGAGGTGACCGAGGCACTGCACGCGCATGACCATCCGCCCTGACAATACCCGCAGGATGTTCCGGCCGCGCTGACCGCGCGGGACCGGTTGTTCTTTTTCTTCTCTTTCCATCCCTCGCGCCCATCGCCGAGCCTTCCGTATGACCGACGCATCCACCGCCGCCCCGAACACGAACTCGCGCAACGCACGGCGCCAGCGCCCGGACATGGCCGAGCAGCTGCAGCAGCTGAAGGCCGGCGCGGGCACCGACGCAGGCGCTGACGCGTCGGCGGCGCAGCCCGCCCCCGCGCAACAGCAGCAGCAACAACGCCCGCCGCGGGCGAAGCAGCAGCGCCCGCACGGGCAGCAGCAGCCGCAGCAAGGGCGCAAGCCGCGCGGACAGCAGCCGCAACAGCAACAACAGCCCGAAGCCCAACGCGCACCGCGCAAGGTCAACCCCGTGCTCGAGCGCCTGTTCGAGCTGTACCCGCAGCTCTTCGGCGCGCGCTTCGTGCCGCTGAAGCTCGGCGTGTACGAAGAGCTGATCGCGCGTCATCCCGAAGACTTCAAGGCCGAAGACCTGAAGATCGCGATGGGCCAGCATGCGCGCTCCACGCGCTACCTCGAGAGCGTGGCCGCCGGCCATGCGCGCCACGACCTCGACGGCAACGCGCTCGACCCGGTCGCGCCCGAGCACGTGCACCACGCCATCCTCGAGCTGCACCGCCGCCGCTCGCACCGCAACCCCGGCGAAGACCTGCGTCCGCAGCTGGTGACGCGCATCGCCAAGGCCATCGAAGCCTCGGGCCTCGACCACGAGGCGTATGCCGTGCTGGTGCGCTCGCGCGACGCCAACAACAACGCCGTCGTCGACGAAGCCCTGGCCGAACTCGCCCAGCAGGCCGCCAAGCGCGAAGCCCTGCTGCGCGCCTTCGAAGCCAGCGGTCGCAGCGAACAGGAATTCGCCGACATGTACGGCATGAAGCCCGGCGACGTGACGCGCACGCTGCAGCGCGTGCGGGACGACAAGAAGCGGGCCGAGGCTGCGGCAGAGGCCGCCGCCGCTGCGACCGCAGCGGCACCGGAAACAGTACCAGAAGCTGCGCCGCAAGCCGCCGAATCCGCACCGGACACGCCCGCGTCCGACGAGCCTGCCGCCACCGGCAATTGAACGGCCTGAAGCGCCCAGAAGGCTGCAACTGTGCAGTCTGACTGCGGCGCGGCGAATTTTTCGCCAGGGATCGGCGCTCAGGAAACGTTTTTACACATTTCCAGCTACATTCCTTCGGCCCATTCCGGGCGGAGGAGAAGTTCATTTGAAAAGAGTCATCAGGCTGCTTCTCGCGGCCGTGGCTGTTTCCGTGTTCGCGAGCGGCTGCGCGGTCAACCGCGCAACAGCGACCGTCGATCCCTCGGCAAATCTCGACAAGCTGCGCGTGGTGCAGGTCAGGAAGCTCGAGGGTGAAGATGGCACGCTCCAGAAGCTGATTGCCGGCAATCTGCGCAAACGCGGTTTCGAGGTCACGGAAGAAGCCAAGCCCCCCGAGCCAGTCGACGCTGTCGTCACCTACGTGGACAAGTGGATGTGGGACATCACCATGTACCTCGTCGAGCTCACCGTCACGATCCGCGAACCGAAGTCCGACTACCCGTTGGCCACCGGCAATTCGCTCCACACCTCCCTCACACGCCTCTCGCCGCCCGAAATGGTCGACGAAGTGGTCGGCAACATCTTCAAAGAATCGGACAAAACCAAATGATCAACACCACCACCCTTCGCCGCGCAGGCGCCCTGGCCGTTCTCTCCGTCGTCGTCGTGCTCGCGGGCTGCGCCTCGTCGGCCAACCGCGAGGCCATGACGCCCACCAGCATCGCTTCGAGCAAGAAGCTGCCCTACTCGGTGTCGGTGAAGACCGGCGGCGGCAATGAAACGAACCCGCTGTGGAGCTCGGACATCACCAACGAAGACCTGGGTGCCGCCATCGAGAAGTCGGTCACGCAATCGGCCCTGTTCAAGGAAGTCGTCAAAGGCAAGAGCGGCGACTACGAGTTGTCGGTCTCGATCGTCAAGCTGACCAAGCCCACGTTCGGCGCCGCGTTCACGGTCGACATGGAAGCGGGCTGGTCGCTCATCAAGACCTCCGACAAGTCGGTGGCGATGCGCCAGGTCATCAAGTCGACCTACACGGGCGGCGCGTTCGACTCGCTCGTCGGCACGACCCGCCTGCGCATGTCGGTGGAAGGTGCCGCGCGCAACAACATCAAGCAGGGCCTGGAAGCCGTCTCGGCGCTCAACCTCTGAGCGAACGACACACCGTTCTTCGGTGAATGAAAAAGGGGCTGGTGAATCACCAGCCCCTTTTTCTTTGTGCCGCTGCGCGGCCTGTCTGTGCTCAGCGCGCGTTCTGCAGCGCCGCGATGCGCTCTTCGATCGGCGGGTGCGTGGCAAACAGCTTGCCCATTGCGCCCGTGATGCCCATGGCTTCCACGGCCTTGGGCAGTTCGCCGGCCGGCAGGCCGCCCAGGCGGGCGAGTGCGTTCATCATCGGCTGGCGGTTGCCCATGAGTGCGGCGGCGCCGGCGTCGGCGCGGAACTCGCGCTGGCGCGAGAACCAGGCCACCACGATCGCGGCGGCGAAGCCGAGCACGATGTCCAGCACGATGGTGCTCACGTAGTAGCCGATGCCGGGGCCCGACGAGCGGTCGTCGCCGCGGCGCAGGAAGCTGTCGACCGCATAGCCGATCACACGCGAGAGGAACACGACGAAGGTGTTCATCACGCCCTGGATCAGCGTCATCGTGACCATGTCGCCGTTGGCGATGTGCGCGACTTCGTGGCCGATGACGGCCTCGACCTCTTCACGCGTCATGCCCTGCAGCAGGCCGGTGGACACCGCCACGAGCGACGAGTTCTTGAACGCGCCGGTGGCGAAGGCATTGGGCTCGCCTTCGAAGATGCCGACCTCGGGCATGCCGATGCCGGCCTTGTCGGCGAACTTGCGCACCGTGCCGACGATCCAGGCCTCGTCGGGCGACTGGGGGTTGTCGATCATGCGCAGGCCGGCCGTCCACTTGGCCATGGGCTTGCTGATGAGCAGCGAGATGATCGCGCCGCCGAAGCCCATCACCAGCGCGAAGCCGAGCAGCGCCGTCAGGTTGAGCCCGTTGGCCGTGAGAAAGCGGTTGACGCCGAGCAGGCTGGCGACCACGCCGAGCACCGCAACGACCATCACGTTGGTCAGGACAAACAGAAGGATACGTTTCAAGTTGAATTCTCCGTGGGGAAATCTGCCCCCTTAGATAAGGGCCCCGGGGCCCTCTTCAAGCCGCGCGCGACGGGGAGGCCCTCGGTGTTGCTTCCGGTGGAGCCATGATAGGAGCAAAAGTTCTGGCGCCCCGATATTCCCCGCAGGAGTCAAGGCCTGTCAGAAAAGGCCTCCGGTGCCCGGCGCGGGGCGGGTGGCGATGTCGGCCTCGAGGCGGTCGCGGCGGCGGCTGTCCTGCGTCCAGCGCAGCACGAACAGCACGCCGTTGACCAGCACCAGCCCCGCGGCGAACAGCCACCACAGCGCGTGCGCGCCCGCTGCGGTCATGCGCGAGCCATCGAGGCTCGGGTCGACGCGCACCCACGGCGTGCCGGTGGTGTCCTTGCCGCTGGCGGTCACGAGGCCTTCGAGGGTGAAGGGTTTCAGGCTGTCTGGTGTGGCGTTGAGCTGCAGGCGGGTCCAGCGGGCGAGCGGGGTGCTCTCGCCATCTTCGACCTTGCCGGGCTGCGCCGGCATGTCCACGATGCGCGTGGCAGACGCCAGCAGCACGCCGCCCTTGGCGGGCACGATGGCGGTGCGCGCCGTCTCGATCTTCGCAGCCACCGTACTGTCGACGGCTTGTTGCAACGCACGCCGGACAGACGCCAGCTGTTGCTGCGACAGCCTCAGGGATGCGTTCTCCTGGCCCGTCGCCACGCTCGCGGCCAACGCCTGCCAGGTGATCACGGGCATGTCGACGCCGCCCTTGTTGACGGTGGCGTCGATGGTGCGCACGAGGTCGCGCTGCAAGCTCTCGCAGGCGGAGGGCGACAGGCCATCGGCGTCCTTGCAGGCGGCCTCGATTGCCGCCACCGACTGGTCGAAACCCCGCGCGATCCACAGCGTGCGCTCGCGCGCGCTGTAGGCCGCGAGCCTGTCGTCCACCCGTCCGCCCTGCAGAAGCCGCTGCACCTCGATCAGGCTGGACATCGTGTAGTCCTCGGACACACGAATGAAGTCGGGGCTGGCGAGCGCCAGCACGGCCTGCGGAATGTCCAACGCGGGAACGACGGGTGCGGTGCCGTCCCAGCGCACCAGGGCGCAATCAATGGCGGGCACGCCGGCACGGCCGCTCAGGTCGATCTCGCACCGGCCTTCGCCTGCCATGCGCACGCGGCTGCCCCAGGGCGGCGGATTGTCGGCCAGCTGCCCGACGTCGGCATAAGCGGCGGTGTCGTTGCCATTCATGACCCACTGCGCGGCCAACGCGGCCTCGCTGCGCAGGTTCGGCACCGACAGCGCGACCGCACCTGCGGCGAGCAGGCCGATGATCAGATGCAGCAGGTGCCGTCCCCAGTACACGGGCTGGAAACGCCGCCACTCGTCGCTCACCGACCACTTGGGGCCGAAGCCCACTGCGCTGTAGTCGCTGGTGCGCAGCTCGGCTTCGATCACCTCGCCGTGCGCCACCGCTGCCGCGTTACGCCAGTGCGAGGGCAACACGAGGCTCAACTTGTCGCCGATGAACAGGCCCACGCTCTGGACCGATGTGTTGCCGGCGTTGGTCACCGAAATCTGGTTGAGCATGCCGCGCACGCGGTTCACCGGCTGCGGCTCCCGCTCCGGCGCCGTGGCGGGCGGCTTGCGCACGAACAGCCACACGGCCCACAAACCCGCGAGCAGGCCTGCGCCCAGCAGGTAGATGCGCGCCACGCGCGTGGCGTCCCAGGTGGCGACCCACAACAGCACGAACGCCAGAAGCCACGCGAAGGCCGAGGCCCAGCCGCCGCGCCCGATGCGGCTCTCGACCTCCTCGGGCGTTTCGGTGCGCTGGCTCAGGATGTCGACCTCGCCGCGCTGGTAGCGCGCGTTCGGGTCGGTCGCGATCGATGCCACCGCGGCTTCCGGCACCACCGCGCCAGCCGCCACTTCGGCCGCCGCGGTCTCATCGAGCGACGGCAACGCACCGAGTTCGCCGCGCTGCCATTGCCGGTCCTGCACCTGCTGGCGCTGCGCGCGCTGCCGGCCTTCGAGCAGGTCGAAGGCGTTCAGGCGGATCACTACCGCGCACTTGCCGGACAACACCACCTGCGCCTCGTTGTACGCCTCGACGTAATGGATGGCGTCGTAGGGCAGCAGCACGTCGACGTCGCCGAGGGTGTCGTGCAGCGTGGTCGCGCCTTGCGTTTGGAGGCCGTGGCGCACGAACGCGCCGTCGAGCTCGTGCACGTTGTCGCCGATCACGAGGCCCTGCCCCATGAGAAAGGGTTGCAGCGCCGATTTTTCTTCGTCGGTGATGCTGCGCAGCGCCGGCGAGCTGCTGCGAAAGTCTTTCAAGGCATTCCGGTTCTCGGAGCGCCGCGACATGTAGGTGATGAAGCTGTAGATCCCGTAGAGAACCAGCCCGAGCTTGAGAACGATGAGGACGGTGTCCATCTTTTTTTGAACCTCCCTGATTTTTTCTTGACGTACGTCGCGCGCACTTGCGCGCGATGCGACCGCCAGCCGAGGGCCCTCCCGAACCCGTGCGTGCTGGCGTGGCTTCAGCCTGCCGACGAGCCCGGCAACGGTCGAAAGACCTGCGGGTCGGCGTAGAACGAAGCCGCGTCATTCTCGATGCACCAACCGGGCACGCCGAGCACCGGCAGGGGAACGAAAGGCTTGGCTTCGAGCCTTTTCGCACCGATGCTTCGGGCGATTGCCGCATCGTCGAGGGCAGCAGGGCCGGTCGCACGGTGCGTCAGCAGCACATGCGCGGTGATCGGCTTGCGCGGCGTCACCAGTTTTTCGAGCAGCGCATGACCGAAGAGCAGCAGGCGCGCCTCATGCCACAGGCTGCGCCGCGTGACGAACAACGCCTGCCAGTCGCGCGCCACCAGCGCCTCCCACAGAGCGGGCGGTGCATCGAGCACCGCACCGTTCTCGTCGAACAGCGTGAGCGCATCGCGCAGCGGCCCGCGCGTGGCGCCGACGCCGGCGCGTGCGATCTCGGCGGCCTGCAGTTCGTTGAGCCGGCGCTTGGTTTCGGGAAAGGCCAGCCAGACCAGGCCGTTGAAGAAGTCGTGCAGGTTGTCGCGCGTGGGCACGGTGCGCGTGCGGAAGATGTGGGCCTCGTAGGCCTGGCCCTCGGGCAGCGCGTCCTGCGTGACGAAGTCGGGCACGGCGGGTGGCTTGGCCGCCTGCAGCGCGGCGGCGACGGTGCCGCTGTGTGCGACAGCCCGCGCCACGGCTTCGCCGGGATCACGGTACGGCGCCAGCCAGGGTGCGGCCCAATCGATGGCCGCGACCGCCGGCAGGCCCGGGCTCAAGGCGCGGACGCCCCCGTCCATCGGATGCGGTCGGGGTGCTGCATCACCGCGAACTCGCCCGTGAGCTTGTCGAAGAGCTTGAGCGAGCTGCCGCTCTTGCTGAGCAGGCCGGCGGTGCGCAGGGCCTTGGCCACGTCGTTCAGCGGCACGTCGGTGCCGCGGCGCAATGCGGGCACGGCCTGCAGGATGAACTCGGCGGCTTCGGAGATTTCAGGCTGCTGCGGCGGTGGCGGTGCCACAGGCTTGGCCGTCTTTGCCGCCGTCTTGCGCGCGGTCTTGGCAGCCGCCTTCTTCGCAGGGGCGGTCTTGGCGGCCGGCGTCTTCTTTGCGGCCACGGCCTTCTTGGCCGGCGCGGTGCGCACGGCCGGCTTGATGCCGTGGTGCGCGAGGTCGATGAAGCTGTCGTAGACGCCGACGGTCTCTTCGCCGGTCTTGCCCTGCTGGCCGATGCCGCAGACGCGGCAGCCCTTTTCGCGCAGGCGAATCACGAGCGGTGCGAAGTCGGAGTCGGACGACACCAGCACCACCACGTCGGGCCGCTCGGCGATCACGAGGTCGATGGCGTCGACGGCCAGCGCGATGTCGGTGCTGTTCTTGCCCGCCGACAGGTTCACCATGGGCCGCACCGACAGCCGCTTGAACAGCGCCTGGCGGTTCACGGCCATCTCGGCGTTGCAGTAGGCACGGCGCACGTGGATGGCGCCGTAGTCCTCCATCGTGCGCTGCACGGCCTGCTCGATCACGTCGGCCGAGACGTTGTCGGCGTCGATCAGCAGCATCACGCGCAGCGACGACAGGGGCATCGGCGCCGTCATGCGAGCTTCCAGTTCACCGTCTCGCCGCCGCGCAGCGGCTTGAGCGTGGCTTCGCCGTAGGGCACGGTCTCGGGCAGGGTCCAGGTTTCGCGCTTCAGCGTGATGGTGTCGGTGTGGCGCGGCAGGTCGTAGAAGTCGGGGCCGTGGAAGCTGGCGAAACCTTCGAGCTTGTCGAGCGCGTTCACGCTGTCGAAGGCCTCGGCGTACAGCTCGATGGCGGTGAGCGCGGTGTAGCAGCCGGCGCAGCCCAGTGCGTGCTCCTTCAGGTGCGCGGGGTGCGGCGCGCTGTCGGTGCCCAGGAAGAAGCGGTCGCTGCCGCTGGTAGCCGCCTCGACCAGCGCCACGCGGTGCGTCTCGCGCTTGAGCACGGGCAGGCAGTAGTAGTGCGGGCGGATGCCGCCGGTGAAGATGGCGTTGCGGTTGTACAGCAGGTGGTGCGCCGTGATGGTGGCGGCGGTGAAGCGGCCGGCGTCGCGCACGTAGTGGGCGCCTTCCTTGGTGGTGAGGTGCTCGAACACCACCTTGAGCTCGGGGAAGTCGCGGCGCAGCGGGATCATCACGCGGTCGACGAACACGGCTTCGCGGTCGAACAGGTCGACGGCCGGGTCGGTCACTTCGCCGTGCACCAGCAGCAGGAGGCCGTGCTTCTGCATGGCCTCGAGCGTCTTGTAGGTCTTGCGGATGTCGGTCACGCCGGCATCGCTGTTGGTGGTGGCGCCGGCCGGGTAGAGCTTGAGCGCGCGCACGCCGGCTTCGGCGGCCAGCGCGATCTCTTCGGGCGGCAGCTTGTCGGTCAGGTAGAGCGACATCACGGGCTCGAAGGACGTGCCCGCGGGCACGGCGGCGCGGATGCGGTCGCGGTAGGCCACGGCCTGGGCGGCGGTGGTCACGGGCGGACGCAGGTTCGGCATGATCAGCGCGCGGCCGAACTGGCGGGCGCTGTGGGGCACGACGGCTTCGAGGGCGGCGCCATCGCGCACGTGCAGGTGCCAGTCGTCTGGGCGGGTGATCGTGAGGGTGTCTGTCATGGCGGGCGCAATTGTCGCTGGAATGGGAACTCCCCCAGGCTGCGCGCACTTCGTGTCGCTTCGCCAACCCCCTCGCCGGGGGCGACACCTGCGGCCCGGCAAAGCCGGTTCCGCGGTGTCCCCCCGCGACGGCCCCTACCCCAGCAGGTACTCACGCACCAGCAATCGCGCACGGTGCAGCCGGCTCTTCACGGCGCCCGGCGGCTCGCCCAGGCGCTCGGCAATCTCGGCGATGGTGAGTTCCTCGAAGTCGCGCAGCAGCACGACCTCGCGGTAGTGCGCCGGCAGCGATTCGAGCGCGTTGGCCAGGTCGATGCGCAGCGCATCGTCGCTGCGGGCCGCGAGTTGGCGTTCGACCACGTCTTCGTCGAGCGGGTCGTGGCGGAACATCGCGCGCTGCAGGCGCAGGCATTCGCGCCGGATGACCGTGAACAGCCACGACGAGAACGCCGCAGCCGCCTGCAGCCCGCGCACCCGGCGCGCGACCACCAGCAGCGATTCCTGCACGGCGTCGTCCACGTCGCTGGCCTGGCAGTGCCGGCGGGCGTAGCGACGCGCGTCGGTCTGGCAGGCGGCGAGCAGGCCCTCGATGGCGACAGGGTCGCCGGTCTGCGCGGCCAGGATCAGACAGGTGCGGTCGATCGCTGCGGTGGCCATGGGTCAGCGGCCCTTGTCGAGGGTGCGCCCGACCATCGCGCACATCGGGCAGAAGCCGACGAGCCCGGTGAGGGCCAGCATCGCGCCCATGAGGCCGACCGCGACGGCCAGGACGTCCGCCGGCCAGTTCATGGCGGCGAAGGCGAGGCCGATGAGGCCCAGGGCGATGCGCAGGGCGCGTTCCCAGCCGGGAACATTCTTGACGTAGAGCATGGTGGTTTCCTTCGATCCGTGACGTGTGAATGCGGGGGAGCAGAGCGCCCCTCCCGCATGGAAAGAGGCGGTCACCCGCCGAAACGGTTCGCGGAAAACCAGGATTTTTTCATGCGCCGGTGCCAACGGCCACGGCAGCCAGGCGCCACTACCGCTGGAACACCCCGCAGATGCGGTCGGCCACAGCCTGCATCCAGCGCACGTGGCTGGTCGAGCTGCGCGCGCCGCGGCCCGGCGGCCAGGGGTCGAACAGGCGCAGCGTGGTGCCGCCCCCGCCAGGGTCGTTGTCGCCGCGGATGCCCGCGAGCACGACCATGTGGCCCGGCTGGCCGGCGGGCGCGCCGCCCTTGGCGCCCCAGCGCAGGTCGAACATCAGCGGCCCGGCGTGCAGCGCGGTGCGCAGCGCGGCGACGGTCCACGGGCCGTGGGGCCGCAGCGTGAGGCCGTGCGCGGCGGCGAAGCGGCGGTTGTCGTCGTCATCGGGGTCGCTGCCCTGCGCATGGCGGTCGCTGTCCACGCGGCGGCGCAAGGCGCTGTCGGCGCCCATCAGCTCCGAGGGCGTGCGCGCGACCACGGTCTGCACGGTGGCGCGCGTGAGCATCGCGGTGGCCGCCGCCCAGCACAGCGCGGGCGCGGGCTGCGGAATCAGCGCCACGGGGTGCAGCAGCGGCGCGTGGGTTTCGTTGTCGAAGGCCACGTTGCGGGTGCAGGGGCCGGCCTCGCCGTCCTCGCACAGCCAGTGCGCGGCCTGCAAGCGCAGCACGGCCGCCCGGGTGACGGGGCCGTAGTCGCCATCGGGTACGAGGGCGGGGCTGGGTTGCAGCTTGCGGTTCAGGGCCTCCTGCAGGCGACGGACATCGGCCCCGCGCCAGCCCTGTTTCAGCGTGCTCATCGGTGGGAATCCCCCTTGACACAAGGATGCACGGACGAAGGAAAGCGAGCGGATGCATTGTGAAAACGGCACGCCCCTGCGTCTATTGGTCGGATGACATAGCCGAAACATGTGATGACGCGGGGGTGTCCCCCGGGGCGCCAACCCCGTGGCGGACCTTGGTAGGCTCGCTCCCCATGACCGCGCCCGCCCCGACCGCCCAGCCCATCGCCACCGAACTCGCCGACGGCGGCCTCGCGGCCCTGTTCACTGCACCCGGCGGCGCGCCGGCCTTCGCGGTGCGCTGGCAGGGCGCCGTGCACGGCTACCTGAACCAGTGCCCGCACGCCGGCGGCCCCCTCGATTTCGAAGGCCAGATCCTCGAAAGCTCCGGGCGCTACCTGATGTGCGCGCGGCACGGCGCGATCTTCGAGCCCGACACCGGGCGCTGCGTGGGCGGCCCCTGCCGTGGCGCGCGCCTCACGCCGCTGGCGCTGCGCGAGGCGGCGGACGGCAGCGTGTGGCTGGCCGACTGACGCCGCCAAGCGGCTACAGTCGCGAGCTCTTCTTTCCGCCCTGCCCCATGCGCCGATTCGCTGCTGTCTCCGTCCTCGTTCCGGCCTTGTTCATCATCGCGGGCTGCGTCTCGCGACCCGCGCCGCGCGTCACCTTCCTGGCCGACGGCGTGTTCAAGTCGCCCACCGCGCAGGACGCCGAGAACTACTGCCGCAACTTCGGCGCGCCGATGCGCTTCTTGAGCAGCACGCTGTCGGAGGTGCCGGCGCAGGGCGTGCCGGCAGGCGAAGTCGTCTACCGCTGCGACTGAGCTTCTTCGGCTTCTTCCGGCCGCACCCGCGCCAGGATGAAATCGATGAACGTCCGGATCGCCCGCGTGTGCTGGCGGTTCGGCATGTAGAGCATGAACATCTGGGTGCCGAAGATCGACAGGCGCCAGTCGTCCAGCGTGGTCACCACGTCGCCGCGGCGCACGTCTTCCTGCACCACGTAGTCGGGCACGAGGCCCACGCCCAGGCCCGCGAGGATGGCCTGGCGCAGGAATAAGAAGTTTTCCGAGATCAGCGTCGGCTCCAGGATCACCTCGCGCCGCGTCTCGCCCTGGTAGGCCGAGATGCGCAGCTGCCGACCGATGACGGCGGCCGTGACCACCGGCGTGGCGCGCAGCGCGTCCAGCTGCACGGGCAGCGGGTGGCGCTCGGCGTACGCGCGCGTGGCGCAGGCCACGTAGCGCACCGGGCCCATCTCGCGCGCCACGAGGTTCTGCGGCGGCTCGGGGATCACGCGGATGGCGATGTCGACCTCGTCGCGCAGCAGGTCTTCGATGCGGTTCTCGAACACCACGTCGAGCACGATGCCGGGGTACTGGCGCTTGAAGTCGATGAGCCAGTCGGCCATCACGAGCTGGCCGTAGCCGCTGGGCACGCTCAGGCGCACGCGGCCCTGCAGGCCCTCGCCCAGCGCGGTGACCGACTCGCGCGCCGCCAGCAACTCGCCCTGGATGGCCACGCCGTGCTGGTACAGCCGCAGCCCGATCTCGGTGGGCTCGGCGCGCCGGGTGGTGCGCCGGATCAACTGCGCGCCCACCGAGCGCTCCAGCTGGTTCAGGTGATAGCTGACGTTGGCGCGGGTCATCTTGAGCCGGCGCGCCGCCGCGCTCAGGTTGCCCGCGTCAAGGATTTCCACCAGCAGGGTGAGCGATTGCAGGTCCATGGGCGGATTGTGTCAAAAATTCTTTGACAGTCTGTCAACCACCTATGCAATTGTCAAAGCAGCGATGCCGGCCAAGAATGCAGGGCTCCCCAGAGCCCCGGACCCCTCGGCTTCACGAGGGCCTGCCACGCAAGCAAGAGACAAGCGACACGCACATGGCCACCCCCACTCCCAGCCCTTCCACGTCCAACGGTCCCGTCACCTTCCAGCGTCAAGGCGACGTGTGCGTGGTGACCATCGACAACCCGCCCGTCAACGCCCTGGGCGTGGACGTGCGCCGCGGCCTGGCCGCCGCCATCGAGGCGGCCGAGGCCGACAGCGGCGCCAAGGCGGTGCTGATCGTCGGCGCGGGCCGCAACTTCATCGCCGGCGCGGACATCCGCGAGTTCGGCCAGGCGCCGCAGCAGCCCTCGCTGCCCGAGGTCTGCCTGAAGATCGAGAACTGCACCAAGCCGGTGGTCGCCGCCATTCACGGCGCCGCGCTCGGCGGCGGGCTGGAGATTGCCCTGTCGGCGCACTACCGCCTCGCATCGCCCACCGCCAAGCTGGGCCTGCCCGAAGTGGCGCTGGGCCTGCTGCCCGGCTCGGGCGGCACGCAGCGCGCACCGCGCCTGATCGGCGTGAAGCCCGCGCTCGAACTGATGCTCAGCGGCCGCCATGCGGGCGCCAAGGAAGCGCTGACGCTCGGCCTCGTCGACCGCCTCGGCGCTGAAGCCGATGCCCGCGCCGAAGGCCTCGCCTACGCGCAGGAACTCGTCGCCGCCAATGCCCCGGTGCGCCGCACGCGCGAAGCCGCCGGCCTGGCCGACACCGACGCAGCCCGCGCCGCGCTCGACGCCGCGCGCGCCGACACCGCCAAGAAGAGCCGCGGCCTGTTCTCGCCGATGAAGATCGTCGAAGCGGTCGAAGGCGCGCTCACGCTGCCCTTCGACGAAGGCATGGCACTGGAGCGCAAGCTGTTCCTGCAGTGCATCGACAGCCCGCAGCGCGCCGGCCTGATCCACGCCTTCTTCGCCGAGCGCGAAGTGCTGAAGGCGCCCGAGACCCGCTCGGCCAGCCCGCGCGCGCTGGCCTCGGCCGGCATCGTCGGCGGCGGCACCATGGGCGCGGGCATCGCCGTGGCCATGCTCGACGCGGGCCTGCCCGTGACCATGGTCGAGCGCGACGAGCCCAGCCTGGCACGCGGCCGTGCCCACGTCGAGAAGGTGTACGACGGCCTCATCGCCAAGGGCCGCATGACACAAGAGGCCAAGGCCGCCGTGATGGCGCGCTTTTCGGGCTCGACCAGCTACGACGCCTTCGCCAACGTCGACATCGTGGTCGAGGCCGTGTTCGAAGAGATGGGCGTCAAGAAGGCCGTGTTCGCCGAACTCGACCGCGTGTGCAAGAAGGGCGCCGTGCTCGCCACCAACACCTCGTACCTGGACATCGACGAGATCGCCGCCAGCATCTCGCGCCCGCAGGACGTGGTGGGCCTGCACTTCTTCTCGCCCGCCAACATCATGAAGCTGCTGGAGATCGTGGTGCCCGCCAAGGTGAGCGCCGACGTGGTCGCCACCGGCTTCGAACTCGCCAAGAAGCTCAAGAAGGTGCCCGTGCGCGCCGGCGTGTGCGACGGCTTCATCGGCAACCGCATCCTGGCCGTGTACCGCCAGGCCGCCGACCACATGATGGAAGACGGCGCCTCGCCTTACGACATCGACGCGGCCGTGCGCAACTTCGGCTACCCGATGGGCCCGTTCCAGGTGTCCGACCTGGCCGGCGGCGACATCGGCTGGGCCACGCGCAAGCGCAAGGCCGCCACGCGCGACCCGCAAGCGCGCTACGTGCAGGTGGCCGACCGCATCTGCGAGCGCGGCTGGTTCGGCCAGAAGACGCAGCGCGGCTACTACCTGTACCCCGAAGGCGCGCGCACCGGCGTGCCCGACCCCGAGGTGCTGGCCATCATCGACGCCGAGCGCGTGCGCGCCGGCATCACGCCGCGCACCTTCACCGAAGAAGAAATCATGCGCCGCTACATGGCCGCCATGGTCAACGAAGGCGCCAACGTCGTGCTCCAGCGCATCGCGCTGCGCCCGCTCGACGTGGACGTGACCTTCCTCTATGGCTACGGCTTCCCGCGCCACCGCGGCGGCCCCATGAAGTACGCCGACACCGTGGGCCTGCCCAAGGTGCTCGCCGACATCCGCGAGTTCGCGAAAGAAGATCCGATCTTCTGGAAGCCGTCGCCGCTGCTCGTGGAGCTGGTCGAACGCGGCGCCGATTTCGCCAGCCTGAATCAATCCGAGTAACCCGTAGCAAGAGCCCCCAGGAGACAACCCCATGCGTGAAGCCGTCATCGTTTCTACCGCCCGCACCCCGCTCACCAAGGCGCACCGCGGCGAATTCAACATCACCTCCGGCGCCACGCTGGCCTCGTTCGCGGTGAAGGCCGCGGTCGAGCGCTCGGGCCTGGACCCGGCCCTGATCGAGGACGCGATCCTCGGCTGCGGCTACCCCGAAGGCACCACCGGCCGCAACATCGCGCGCCAGTCGATCATCCGCTCGGGCCTGCCGATCAGCATCGCCGGCACCACCGTGAACCGCTTCTGCGCCTCGGGCCTGCAGGCCATCGCCATGGCCGCCGGCCGCATCGTGGTGGACGGCGCGCCGGCCATGATCGCGGGCGGCGTGGAAAGCATCTCGCAGATTCGCGGCCGCAGCCCCGGCGACGGCGGCGACCTCAGCCTGGACCCGTGGATCGTCGAGCACAAGCCCGAGCTGTACATGGCGATGATCGACACCGCCGACATCGTCGCCAAGCGCTACAACATCAGCCGCGAAGCGCAGGATCGCTTCTCGGCCGAGAGCCAGCGCAAGACCGAAGAAGCGCAACTGGCCGGCCGCTACAAGGACGAGATCGTGGCCTGCACCACCACGATGGCCGTGACCGACAAGGAGACCAAGGAAGTCACGCACCGCGAAGTCACCGCCACGGAAGACAACTGCAACCGCCGCGGCACCACCTACGAGGCGCTGGCCAAGCTCAAGCCCGTGATGGGCGACGACAAGTTCATCACCGCCGGCAACGCCTCGCAGCTGTCCGACGGCGCCTCGGCCTGCGTGATGATGGAAGCCAAGGACGCCGAGCGCGCCAACCTGAAGCCGCTGGGCGCGTTCCGCGGCCTGGCGCTGGCCGGCTGCGAGCCCGACGAGATGGGCATCGGCCCGGTCTTCGCCGTGCCCAAGCTGCTCGCGCGCCACGGCCTGAAGGTGCAGGACATCGACCTGTGGGAACTCAACGAAGCCTTCGCCTCGCAGTCGATCTACTGCCAGGAGAAGCTGGGCATTCCCTCGGAACGCCTGAACGTGAACGGCGGCGCGATCTCCATCGGCCACCCCTTCGGCATGACCGGCGCGCGCCTCACGGGCCACGTGCTGCTCGAGGGCAAGCGCCGCGGCGCCAAGTACGCCGTGGTCACGATGTGCATCGCCGGCGGCATGGGCGCCGCTGGTCTGTTCGAAATCTATTGATTCATTGAGGAGTCCGCGATGGACCTGAACTTCACGACCGAAGAAGAAGCCTTCCGCAGCGAAGTGCGCAGCTTCCTGGCGAACAAGCTGCCTGCGCGGCTGTCCGACAAGGTGCGCGGCGGCAAGATCCTGGAAAAGGCCGACATGCAGGAATGGCACGCCATCCTGAACGAGCGCGGCTGGCTCGCCAACCACTGGCCCGAGCAGTACGGCGGCCCGGGTTGGACCGCGGTCGAGAAGTTCATCTTCGAGAACGAATGCGCCCTGGCCTTCGCGCCGCGCATCGTGCCCTTCGGCGTCAACATGCTGGGCCCGGTGCTCATCAAGTACGGCAACGAAGCGCAGAAGAGCTACTGGCTGCCGCGCATCCTGAGCGGCGCCGACTGGTGGTGCCAGGGTTATTCAGAACCCGGCGCGGGCTCCGATCTGGCCGCGGTGAAGACCACGGCCGTGCGCGGCATCGACGCGCAGGGCGATCACTACATCGTGAACGGCCAGAAGACCTGGACCACGCTGGGCCAGCACGCCAACATGATCTTCTGCCTGGTGCGCACCAACCGCGAGGCGAAGAAGCAGGAAGGCATCAGCTTCCTGCTGGTCGACATGACCTCGCCCGGCGTGGAAGTGCGCCCGATCATCACGCTGGACGGCGAGCATGAAGTCAACGAGGTGTTCTTCTCCGACGTGCGCGTGCCCGCCGAGAACCTCGTGGGCGAAGAGAACAAGGGCTGGACCTGCGCCAAGTACCTGCTGACCTACGAACGCACCAACATCGCGGGCGTGGGCTTCTCGGTGGCCGCACTCGAACAGCTCAAGGGCATCGCCGCCTCGCAGACCAAGAACGGCAAGCCGCTGGCGGACGACCCGGCCTTTGCCGCACGCCTGGCGCGCGTCGAGATCGACCTGGAGAACATGAAGACCACCAACCTGCGCGTGATCGCGGCGGTGGCCGGCGGCGGCGTGCCCGGTGCGGAAAGCTCGATGCTGAAGATTCGCGGCACCGAGATCCGCCAGGAGATCTCGTCGCTCGCGCGCCGCGCCATGGGCGTGTACGGCCGCCCCTTCGTCGCCGAAGCGCTGCAGGACGGCTTCACCGGCGAGACCTTCGGCCCGGCCTATGCCAAGGCCGCCGCCTCGCGCTACTTCAACAACCGCAAGCTGTCGATCTTCGGCGGCTCGAACGAAATCCAGAAGAACATCATCTCCAAGATGATCCTCGGGCTGTAAAGGAGACACGCACATGAACTTCGAACACACCGAAGACCGGCGCATGCTCGCCGACAGCCTGAACCGCTTCATCGCCGAGCAGTACGCCTTCGATGCGCGCGACCGCATCGCGAAGTCGGCGCACGGTTTCAGCAAGGAGATCTTCCAGAACTTCGCCGAGCTCGGCGTGATCGGCGCGCTGTTCAGCGAGGCCGACGGCGGCTTCGGCGGCAGCGGCTTCGACATTGCCGTGGTCTTCGAAGCCCTGGGCCGCGGCCTCGTGGTCGAGCCGCTGCTGGGCGCCGTGATGGTCGGCGAGGCGATCAGCGCCGCCGGCAGCGATGCGCAGAAAGAGAAGATCGGCGACATCGTCAACGGCGTGACCGTGGCGGCCTTTGCGCACGACGAAGCCGACACGCACTACGAACGCACGCGCGTGGCCACGACCGCCGAACGCAGCGGCGACGGCTGGGTGCTCAAGGGTGCCAAGGCCGTGGTGCCGCAAGGCGAGCAGGCCGACCTGTTCCTCGTGTCGGCCCGCACCTCGGGCAACGTGGACGACGAAGCCGGCATCTCGCTCTTCCTCGTGCCCGCCAGGACCGCCGGCCTCACCGTGCGCGGCTGCCCCGCGATCGACGGGGGCCGCGTGGCCGAACTCACGCTCGACGGCGTGACGCTCGGCGCCGACGCGCTGCTGGGCGCCGAAGGCCAGGGCGCCGCCACGCTGGAGCGCGCCATCGGCCGCGGCGTGCTCGCGCTGTGCGCCGAAGCACTGGGTGCAATGGAAGCCGCCAAGACCGCCACGCTCGAGTACCTGCGCACGCGCAAGCAGTTCGGCATCCTCATCGGCAGCTTCCAGGCCCTGCAGCACCGCATGGCCGACCTGCTGCTGGAGATCGAACAGGCCCGCTCGGCCGTGATCAACGCCGCCGCCGCCATCGACGGCAGCGACCGCGTGGCGCGCGAGCGCGCGCTGTCGGCCGCCAAGTTCAGCATCGGCCGCATCGGCGCGCTGGTGGCGGAAGAAAGCATCCAGATGCACGGCGGCATCGGCATGACCTGGGAGCTGCCACTGCCCCACTACGCCAAGCGCCTCGTGATGATCGACCACCAGCTCGGCGACGAAGACCACCACCTGCAGCGCTACATCGCTCTGGGCAAAGAGGTCGCGGCATGACGGACAAGACCGTCCTCATCTCGCAGGAAGGCTCGGTCCGCATCCTGACCAACAGCAACCCGGCCGCGCGCAACGCGATCACGCCGACGCTGTACGCAGAGCTGTCGGCCGCGCTCACCGACGCGCAGAACGACCCCGAGGTGGGCGCCATCGTCTTCACCGGCGCGGGCGACTTCTTCTGCTCGGGCGGCGACCTGAACCTGCTGGCCAAGCGCCGCGAACTGCCCGAGGCCGAACGGCGCGAGAAGCTCGAAGGCCTGCACGACCTGATCCGCGCGATCCGCGACTGCGGCAAGCCCGTGATCGCGGCGGTCGAAGGCGGCGCGGCCGGCGCGGGCCTGTCGATGGCGCTGGCCTGCGACATGCTGGTGTCGGCGCGCGATGCGTTCTACACGGTGGCCTACGTCAAGGTCGGCCTCACGCCCGACGGCGGCGCCACGGCCTTCCTCGCGGAGTTCGTCTCGCGCCAGCTGCTCACCGAGCTGTGCCTCACCGGCGACCGCCTGTCGGCCGAGCGCCTGCACGCGATGGGCGCCGTGAACCGCCTGACCGACAAGGGCGGCGCGCTGGCCGAGGCCATCGCCCTCGCGGCCAAGGTGGCCAACGGCCCACAGCGCGCGAGCGCACGCATCAAGACGCTGTGCCGCCAGGCCCATCGTGCAACGCTCGAGGAACAACTCGAGGCCGAAGCGGTCTACATGGTGGCGTCGCAGGCCGATGCCGAGGCCGCCGAAGGCATCGGCGCTTTCCTCGGCAAGCGCAAGGCCGACTTCGTCGCGTTGCGCCACGCACCCCAGCCTGACGCGTCCTGACGCGCCGCGCCCTCCCCCCCGTGTGCATGCCGATGCAGATGCGGGGGTCTTTCGTTTTCCTGGAGTTGTTCCCATGCCCTCGCTGAATTCCTCGCTGCCGCTCGCCGGCGTGCGCGTCCTCGATCTGTCCCGCATCCTTGCCGGCCCCTGGTGCGGCATGGTGCTGGCCGACATGGGCGCCGAGGTGATCAAGGTCGAGCACCCGGGCCGCGGCGACGACACGCGCGACTGGGGCCTGCGCGTGGGCAAGACCGAGACCGCCTACTTCAACAGCGTGAACCGCAACAAGCGCTCCGTCACGCTCGACCTGCAGACACCCGAAGGCCAGCAGATCGCACGAGACCTCGCCAAGCAGTGCGATGTGGTGATCCAGAACTTCAAGTTCGGCGGCATCGACAAGCTGGGCCTGGGCTACGAACAGCTGCGCAAGGAGAACCCGGGCCTCATCTACTGCTCGATCTCGGGCTACGACCGCACCGGCCCCGAGGCCGCACGCCCCGGCTACGACCTCGTGGTGCAGGGCGAGGCCGGCCTGATGGCGCTGAACGGCGAAGCCAACCAGCCGCCGCTGAAGTTCGGCGTGGCCGCCGTCGACCTGTTCACCGGCATGTACTCGGCGCAAGCCGTTCTGGCCGCGCTCTACCAGCGCGAGAAGACCGGCACCGGCCGCCACATCGAGATGGCGCTGTTCGACTGCGGCCTGATGATCACCGCCTACTACGGCCTCGAAGCGCTGCTGATGGGCGAAGACCCGCCGCGCTACGGCAACTCGCACCCGTCGATCGTGCCCTACGGCGTGTTCGACGCGGCCGACGGCCCGCTGGTGATCACCGTGGGCAACAACGCGCAGTTCATGCGCTTCTGCACCGAGGTGATCGAGCGCCCCGACCTGGCGGCCGACGAGCGCTTCAAGACCAACATCCTGCGCTCGGCCAACCGCGCGGCGCTGCTGCCCGAGCTGACCGCCGAACTCGCGAAGCGCCCGCGCGCCGCGCTGCTCGAAAAGCTCAACGCCTCGGGCATCCCCTGCGGCGAGGTGCTGGGCCTGCTGGAAGCGCTGAACTCCCCGCGCGCGACCGATGCCGGCCTGGTGACCAAGCAGCCGCACCCGGTGGCCGGCGAGGTCAATGTGCTGGCGCCGCCCTACCGTTTCGATGGCGAGCGCCTGCCCGTGCGCAGCGCGCCGCCCACTTTGGGCGAAGGCACGCACGACGTGCTGAAGTCCCTGCTCGGCCTGTCGGATGAAAAGCTGGCAGCGCTGAAAACGAATGGCGTCGTCTGATCGCACCACGCGAAGACAACGCCCGCATCCCTGAAGAGAAATCCATGGCCTTCCCGTTCCTCCGTACCCCCCGCAACCCCGTGCGCCGCGCCCTGCTCGCGCTGGCCCTTCCCCTGCTGGCCGGCAGCGCCTTCGCCCAGGCCTGGCCGACCAAGCCCATCACGCTGGTCGTGCCCTTCCCGCCCGGCGGCCCGACCGACGTGGCTTCGCGCATCGTGGCGCAGAAGATGTCCCTGTCGCTCAAGCAGAACATCCTGGTCGACAACCGCAGCGGCGCCTCGGGCACCATCGGCGCGGCCTTTGCCGCCAAGGCCGCACCCGACGGCTACACCTTCGTGATGCTGGCCACGCCGACGCTGCTGGCCTCGCACCTGTACGGCACCGTGCCCTACGACATCTTCAAGAACTTCACGCCCGTGGGCACGGTGTACGACCTGCCGATCGTGATGGTGGTGAACCCGAAGGTGCTGCCCGGCGTGAACGGCCTGCAGGACCTGATCGCCAAGGCCAAGGCCGACGGTGGCAAGCTCAACTACACGACCGCCGGCGCCGGCAGCTTCGGCCACCTGACGACCGAGCAGCTGAAGAACATCGGCAAGTTCGAGATGCAGCACGTGCCCTACCGCGGCAGCGCCCCGGCCGTGACCGACCTCATCGGCGGCCAAGTGCCGGCCATGTTCTCCGACCTCGTGGCCGTGATCCCGCACATCCGCGCCGGCACGCTGCGCCCGATCGCCGTGGGCTCCGGCAAGCGCGTGAGCCTGCTGCCCGACGTGAAGACCGTGGCCGAGCAGGGCTTCCCCGGCTTCGACGCAACCTCCTGGGGCGGGCTGCTGGCCCCGGCCGGCACGCCGAAGGACGTGGTGGAGCGCATGAGCGCCGAGCTGAAGAAGGCGCTGGCCGACAAGGAAGTCGGCGAGAAGCTGCAGAGCGTGGGCTCCTTCGCGGCCTACGGCACGCCGGAACAGACCGCCACGCGCATGCGCCAGGACTTCGAGCGCTGGGGCAAGGTCATTCGCGACAACAAGATCACGAACCAGTAAGACACGGCCTCCGTCCGCAGCCGGCAAGACCCCTCAAGGAGACAACATGACAACAGGCAACGACAAGAACAACCCCACGGGAACGGCCGGCGCGCCGTTCCGCCCCCTGTTTCCGGTGCGCGGTCTCGCCGACATCCGGCGGCTGGAGGAGACGCCGCTCGAAGAAGCGCTCACGGTGCGTAGCACCTACGAGCTCTTTTGCAATTCCGGCGCGGCCTTCGGCGACAAGACCGCGCTCACCTTCCTGCGCAGCGGCAACCCGGCGGATGAACCCATCCGCTGGTCGTATGCGCAGCTGCTCGCGGGCATCCACCAGACCGCCAACCTGCTGCACACGCTGGGCGTGGGGCCTGACGATGCAGTGGCGGTGCTGCTGCCCGGTTGCCTCGAGTACCACCTGGCGCTGTGGGGCGGCGAGGCGGCCGGCATCGTGCAGCCGCTGAACCCGCTGCTCACCGACGAGAAGCTGGTCGCGCTGATGACCGCGGGCCGCGCCAAGGTGCTCATCGCCTACGGCTCGGACAGCGAATCGGGCATGTGGTCGAAGGCGATGCGCCTGCGCGGCCAGGTGCCCACGCTCACCACCGTGCTGCGCGTGGCGCCGCACGACGAAGCGCCCGGCGCGGCCGGCACGCTGCCCGAGGGTGTGGCCGAGTTCGACGTGCTGCGCGCCGCGCAACCGAGCGACCGCCTCGTGAGCGGCCGCGACATCGCCCCCACCGACATCGCCGCCTACTTCCACACCGGCGGCACCACGGGCGCGCCCAAGCTCGCGCGCCACAGCCACGGCGCACAGGTGTTCACCGCGTGGGCCAGCGTGCAGCTCGCGGGCATGAACGAACAGGGCATCTCGATCAACGGCTACCCGCTGTTCCATGTGGCGGGCGTGCTGCCGGCCTCGCTCTCGTCGCTGTCGGCGGGCGTGGAGGTGATCATTCCGACGCCCTCGCTGCTGCGCAACAAGGAGGTGCTGGCCAACTACTGGAAGCTGGTCGAGAAGTACCGCCCGACCTCGCTGTCCGCCGTGCCCACGGTGCTGGCCGCGCTGGCCAACGTGCCGCTGGACGGCGCCGACATCTCGTCCATCACCTACTGCCGCACCGGCGCCGCCGTGCTCGCGCCCGAGCTGGCCGCGCGCTTCGAGCGCCTGTTCGGCCTGCACGTGCACGAGAGCCTGGGCATGACCGAGATGGCCGGCATCTCGACCATCACGCCGCCCGGCGTGAACGGGCCCGCGGGCTGTGTCGGCTTTCGCCTGCCCTATGCGCAGGTGCGCATCGTGGCGCTCGACGAGAACGGCAACGCCAGCGACCGCGAGGTGGCGCAGGGCGAGACCGGCATGGTGCTGTTCAAGTCGCCCAACGTGTTCTCGGGTTTCGTCGATCCGGCCGACAACGCCAAGGCCTTCACGGCCGACGGCTGGCTCGCGACCGGCGACCTGGGCTGGATGGACGCCGAAGAGCGGCTGCACCTCACGGGCCGCTCGAAGGACCTGATCATCCGCAGCGGCCACAACATCGACCCCAAGACCATCGAGGACGCGCTGGGCGCGCACCCGGCCGTGCAGCTGTGCGCCGCCGTCGGCGCCCCCGACGCCTACGCGGGCGAACTGCCCGTGATCTTCGCGACGCTGGTACCCGGCGCCTCGGCCACCGAGGACGAGCTGCTGGCCTTCACCTCCGCGCGCGTGGACGAATCGCCCGCGCGCCCCAAGTGGGTGTCGGTGATCGCCACGATGCCCATGACCAACGTCGGCAAGATCTACAAGCCCGAGCTGCGCGCCATGGCCGCGCGGCAGGTGGTGGCGGCCACGGTCGCCGAGGTTTGCGCCGCACTCGGCGTGAACGATGCGGCCCGGCCAGCGGTGAGTACCGAAGGCGAAAGCCTCGTGCATGTGCAGATCGACGCCGCCGCGGCGGGTGCGCAAGCCGCAGCACTGCAGGAACGGCTGCACAAGGCCCTGGAGCCGCTGCCCTTCAAGACGCGCATCGCGCTGAAGTGATCTTGATCTGCTTCTTCACAACGATTTTCTGAAACCGAACGGGAGACAAACCATGACCCATCAACCCTCGACCCGCCGCGCCCTGCTGTGCGCGGCAGCATCGACCGCCGCGCTGTTCGCGCTGGCCCCCGCGCATGCGCAGGCGCCCTACCCGAACAAGCCGATCCGCCTCGTCGTGCCCTTCCAGGCCGGCGGCGCGACCGACGTGCTGGCGCGCGTGCTGGGCCAGAAGATGTCGGCCAGCATGGGCCAGCCCATCGTGGTGGACAACAAGCCCGGCGCGGCCGGCATCATCGGCACCGACACGGTCGCCAAGGCCGCGCCCGACGGCTACACGATCGTGCTGTCGCTGAGCAACTCGCTCATGACCAACGAGTTCTTGTACGACAAGCTGCCCTACGACACGCAGCGCGACCTCACGCTGGTCTACCAGATCGCGATGGCGCCGCTGGTGCTCGTGGTGCACCCCAGCGTGCCCGCCAAGACCGGCCCCGAGCTGCTGAAGTACGTGGCCGCGAACAAGGGCAAGGTGGCCTACGGTTCGTACGGCGTGGGCGCCTACCCACACCTGGCCGGCGCGCACATGAGCCTCACGCAGCAGGCCGACATGAACCACGTCGCCTACAAGGGCGAGGCACCAATGGTGCAAGACCTCATCGGCGGCCAGATCCAGATGGCCTACGCCAGCGCGCTCGCGGCCAAGCCGCACATCGATGCGGGCAAGCTCAAGGCCGTCGGCGTGACCGGCGAGCGCCGCATGAGCACGCTGCCCAACGTGCCCACGCTGGCCGAGCAGGGCCTGAAGGACGAGGCCTACCGCGTGACCGGCTGGCTCGCCATTGCAGCGCCCGCCAAGACGCCCAAGGCCATCGTCGACCGCATCGCCGACGAAGTGCGCAAGGCCACGCAGCAGCCCGACGTGCGCGAGCGCGTGGCGGCCATGGGCTTCGAGATCAAGGACAGCTCGCCCGAGCTCTTTGCCGCTGCCTGGAAGCAGGAGCGCCCCGTGTGGGAGCGCCTGATCAAGCAGTCGGGCGCCAAGCTCGAGTAACCCCATTTCCCATTTTTGTCATTCAAGAGGAACAGCCATGAAAGTTCTGGTGCCTGTCAAACGGGTCGTCGATTACAACGTGAAGGTGCGCGTCAAGAGCGACGGCACCGGGGTGGACATTGCCAACGTCAAGATGAGCATGAACCCCTTCGACGAGATCGCTGTCGAAGAAGCGGTGCGGCTGAAGGAAAAGGGCATCGTGACCGAAGTCATCGCCGTCTCCTGCGGCGATGCCAAGTGCCAGGAAACCCTGCGCACCGCGATGGCCATCGGCGCCGATCGCGGCATCCTGGTCGAGACCACCGAAGAGCTGCAACCTCTCGCGGTTGCCAAGCTGCTGAAGGCGCTGGTCGACAAGGAACAGCCCCAGCTGATCATCCTGGGCAAGCAAGCCATCGACGACGACGCCAACCAAACGGGCCAGATGCTGGCTGCACTGGCTGATCTGCCCCAAGCCACCTTCGCCTCGAAGGTCGACCTGGCTGCCGACAAGGTCACCGTGGCACGCGAAGTCGACGGCGGCATGGAAACGCTCACGCTCACGCTGCCCGCGGTCATCACGACCGACCTGCGCCTGAACGAGCCGCGCTACGTCACCTTGCCCAACATCATGAAGGCCAAGAAGAAGCAGCTGGATACCTTCAAGCCCGAAGACCTGGGCGTGGACGTGAAGCCCCGCCTGAAGACCCTCAAGGTCAGCGAGCCCCCGAAGCGTGGCGCCGGCATCAAGGTGCCCGACGTTGCCACCCTGGTGGACAAGCTCAAGAACGAAGCCAAAGTGATCTGAGGAAGAAACGAACATGACCGCACTCGTCATTGCCGAACACGACCACGCCAGCATCAAGCCGGCCACCCTCAACACCGTGACCGCCGCCCTGGCTTGCGGTGGCGACGTCCACATCCTCGTGGCCGGTGCCAACGCCGCCGAAGCCGCCAAGGCCGCCGCGCAGATCGCCGGCGTTTCCAAGGTGATCGCCGCTGGTAGCGCATCGCTGGCCGAAAACCTCGCCGAGAACGTCGCAGCCCAAGTGCTGGCCATCGCCAGCAACTACAGCCACATCCTGTTCCCCTCGACCGCCAACGGCAAGAACGTCGCGCCGCGCGTGGCTGCCAAGCTGGACGTGGCGCAGATCAGCGACATCACCAAGGTCGATAGCCCCGACACCTTCGAGCGCCCGATCTACGCCGGCAACGCCATCGCCACCGTGCAAAGCACCGACGCCACCAAGGTGATCACCGTGCGCACGACCGGCTTCGACGCAGCAGCCGCCACCGGTGGCAGCGCCACCGTTGAAACCGCCGAAGGCGTGGCCGACAGCGGCAAGAGCGCCTTCGTCGGCCGTGAAGTCACCAAGAGCGACCGCCCCGAACTGACCGCCGCCAAGATCATCGTCTCGGGTGGCCGTGCCCTGGGCAGCGCCGAGAAGTTCACCGAAGTGATGACGCCGCTGGCCGACAAGCTCAACGCCGGCCTGGGCGCCAGCCGCGCCGCAGTGGATGCAGGCTACGCCCCGAACGACTGGCAAGTGGGCCAGACGGGCAAGATCGTCGCGCCGCAGCTGTACATCGCTGCGGGCATCTCGGGTGCCATCCAGCATCTGGCCGGCATGAAGGACTCGAAGGTCATCGTCGCGATCAACAAGGACGAAGAAGCACCGATCTTCTCGGTGGCCGACTACGGCCTCGTGGCCGACCTGTTCACGGCTGTGCCGGAACTCGTGACCACGCTGTAAGCGGCTGCGACGATGAAGACCCGCATCACCGAACTGCTCGGCATCCGCTACCCCATCATCCAGGGCGGCATGCAATGGGTGGGCCGCGCCGAGCTGGCCGCGGCCGTGTCGAACGCCGGCGGCCTGGGCATTCTCACGGCGCTCACGCAGCCCACGCCCGACGACCTGCGCAACGAGATCGCGCGCACGCGCACGATGACCGACAAGCCCTTCGGCGTGAACCTCACGATCCTGCCGGCGGTGAAGCCGCCGCCGTACGCCGAGTACGTGCAGGCCATCATCGACAGCGGCGTGAAGATCGTGGAGACCGCGGGCAACAGCCCGAAGGACTTCATCGAGGCCCTGAAGCGCCACGACGTGAAGATCGTCCACAAGTGCACCTCGGTGCGCCACGCACTCTCGGCCGAGCGCAACGGCGTCGACGCGGTGTCCGTGGACGGCTTCGAATGCGCGGGCCACCCGGGCGAGGACGACGTGCCCGGCCTCGTGCTGCTGCCGGTGGCGGCGCGCAAGCTGCGCATTCCGATCATCGCCTCGGGCGGCATCGCCGACGGCCGCGGCATGGCTGCGGCGCTCGCGCTGGGCGCCGAGGGCATCAACATGGGCACGCGCTTCTGCGTGACCCAGGAGGCACCGATCCACGACAACATCAAGCAGGCACTGGTGGCCGCGACCGAGCGCGACACCAAGCTGATGTTCCGCACGCTGCACAACACGGCGCGCGTGTTCCGCAATGCGATCTCCGAAGAAGTGGTGGCCACCGAACGCCGTCCGGGCGGCTGCGAGTTCGAAGACATCCGCCCGCTGGTGGCCGGTGCACGCGGCCGCGCGGCGCTGGAGTCGGGCGAGGTGCACAACGGCGTGGTCTCGGCCGGCCAGTGCATCGGGCTGATCGACGACATCCCGACCTGCGCTGAATTGCTGGAACGCATGGTGCGCGAGTGCCGTGAGCATCTGGACCGCGCCCGCAGCTGGATGAACTGAAGCTCTGCCGCGCTCCCGCCGACGGGAGCGTTCAGAGCCGCTTCGGACTGGCGCGGCACGGGCCCACGAGGTCCGTGCTCAGCGCGTCGCAGAAGCTGCATTTGTTGGCGCTCGCCGAGACTTCGTGCCGCATGAACCGGCCACTTCGCCGGGTTCTTCTCTAGAGTGAATGCCCCTGTCACTCGACACCCCACCCAGGGAAGAAGAAAGGCGCCACACCCCACCCCCTACTGAGATGTTTGAAGGCTGCTTGCCTCGCGGCAGGTCGTCGGTGCGAAAGCAGCGATGCAGATGCGAGGTATCAAAAGGCGACGGCCGAGGTGTTACTAGCACCCCAGCCGTCTAACCAAGTTCGTGCACTACCCTCTAAAGGACCGCACAAAAATGGCTACCAAGACTATAGCCCGGCCAACTACGCCGGTAGCTTCCGAAGACAACGCCCAAGACCCGGCGGATCTTCTCGAAAACACCCTCTCGCAACTCGAAGCGCTCCTGTGGGTCTGCCATGGGGAAGACATCGACTGGTCCAGTGGTGACGGGCCTCGACAACTGGACAACCTGCTTTGGCTTGCGGCTGATCTCGCTCGCAAGGCTGGAGAGCTGTTTCAGCTGAGCGAGAAGGCGCGACGCGCAGCGCTTGAGACCGGCGGTTAGCGGCTGGTCTGCGGGCTGCGTGTTTCGCGGCCCGCCCTGGTGAACAGGTTCTTTGGGGTGCGACGGCTGAAGCCCTTGTGATGGAGGGAATTCGGTTCGGTCGAGGTGCTTGCGGTGCAGGCCTCGGTGGCAGCCATGCACTCCATGCTGATCGTCGGCAGACGATGCGAGCATCCGCTTTGCAGCCATTGCCGACATCCCTCGGCCTTGCGCGAATGGGTACTATCGGCCAGAAGCCGACACTCGATGGGTAGTTATTGGAAGTCAACTATCGAGCTAACAAGAAAAGCATACTGCGGCTGGAGCGAACCAATTAAGTCGGCTGTCAAGGGCAAACATCTTCGCTCCTCCAAAAAGCTCCTCAAAAGGCTCTTTTCGGTGGCTGGTGGCAGACATGTTTTGCAAGCCAGATCTCACCAAGGAATGCGACCGTCAGGCTGATCGCCTAGCTCGTAGTCGTCATCCACATTTACTAGCCTTCCGAACATTTCGGTCAGCATATCTTGGTTGTAGAAGGCAAGGCCGGTTGGATAGGCGCCGGCACTATGCCAATGCGCTAAGTAAATCTGATCGACTCCGAGGTATTCTTCAAGCGCCTGTTGCAAATAGGTTGGTGCATCAAATAGATCCATCCTGAACCACTCGGAGTAAGCGATAAGATCGCCATCATCTAGCCAGTGTGCGGGCACGTTGCCGTATGGACGAATGTGCTCTGCAAACCTAATGCGCCAGCCTTCAAACCGATCATGCACCCACTTTTCAATGTGCTTGATTTCACCCATTGATTCAGGAATGAAAAACGACCCAATCATTGCCAAGTATGGGTCACCGCATCGGAGCTTCGCCAATCGCTCAATCGGATTGTTCTTGGTCTTTCCAATTTTGACCCTGTTTCCGTCGCTGCCCGTCATCAGTATGTAGATCCACCCTCCACGCTCTGCTCTTGGGGCAGTCAGGATGATGGGAAACAACCTTTCGTTGTCGGAATCAAAGTTTGTCATTTTTACCTCTCGCTCTCCGAATCTATCAGAGCACACCGCAAAAACCTCGCCCAACTGGGAGCGTTTTTTGGGCCCCGATAAATTGGAAACTTATCAATAGTTGAATGGCTGCAAAGGGCCCGATGCGGTCCTTCGATGCGAGAGGTCGACCGACTGCTATGCAGCGATCACGGTCTGTCGTGCATCTGCAATTGACGTCCGCTTCTTGCCAGTGACCTGCCCTTCAACGCGGCGGCTCCGACTACCAGCGGGAAGAAAAGCTGGCCACAAAAGCCGGGGCGATTCAGTTCACCCTGTGCTGTTAGCCTTGCATGGTAGGCAGGGCCTCTGCCACGCCAACTCCGGCCATCGCGCCCAATTTTTTAGAAGTGAACTCACCATGACCAGCCCGCTGTACAACGCCTCCGTTCCCGTCATGCAGCAGATGCTGCGCGCCCTGTCCGACGTGCTCAAGAAGGCCGAAGACCAGGCGACGCAGAAAAATATCGATCCCAATGCGCTGCTGCAGGCGCGGCTGTTCCCCGACATGTTTCCGCTGGTACGTCAGGTACAGATCGCCGCAGACTTCTCCAAGGGCATTGCCTCCCGCCTGGCGGGTGCCGAGGTGCCGTCCTGGCCCGACACCGAGGTCAGCTTCGCCGACCTGCAAGCGTTGATCGCCAAAGCTCTGGCCCATATCGGCTCCTTCAAGCCTGAGCAATTTGATTCCAGCGAGAGCCGCGAGATCGTGTTGCGCCCCGGCACCCCCAAGGAAAAGAAGCTGACCGCAAGCGCATATCTTCTGCACTATGGACTGCCGCAGTTTTTCTTCCATGTGACCACCACCTATGCCATCTTGCGCCACAACGGTATGGAGATCGGCAAGCGCGACTACATGGGTGCCTACTGACCCAAGACAGACAGGCGTTCAGCCACTCTGGCCACTGCCGCTCGAAGTGCAAGCGTGCACGGCAACCCCAATGTGTTGACGCGCGACATCGGCACCTCATCGCTGGCGCAGGGTTGCGCGGGGCAACGCACTACGGTGCAGGTCGCGCGCTACGACGGCGTGCTGCCACCGATTCGCGCCTTTGAGCCACCAATGCCGGCACTCGAACGCGGTGTTCAACGGCCAGCGTACGGCAGCGACGAGTGATGCACGACGATGCGCAGCTTGCCGGCACCGTCCTTCACGAAAGTCCAGGTCTTGTCGACCGTGGTGACCTTGCCGTCCGGGTCGGTGAACAGCACGTTACCCAGCGTGCTGGCCACGTCGCCGTGGATGAGCACGGCACTGTTGGCAATCTCGCATTTGGTCCAGCCTTTCAGGGCGAAGCCGGTGTCGTTGGGAAAGGCAGGGTTGCCGCCCACGAAGTACGCCAGCGCGCCGTCGCGAGCGGTGCGGAAGGTTTGCGGCGATGTCGTGAGCGTCGGCTTGAACAGCACTGCGCCCAACTGGTAGGCGTAGGCGCTGTCGATGACCTTCTCGGCCAGCGCCCTGGCGGCCGGCTGCCCTGCGCTGGAATTCGCAGCGCTGATGTCGACCAGCGCCTTGCACCAGGCCTGCTGGGCCCCCAGGACTTCCGCTTCCGTGATGCTCCGGTCGACGACTTTCTCCTTGGCGGCGACCGGCAAAATTGCCCCTGCGATCAGGAGGCTGGCGATGGCGCTGGGAATGAATTTTTTCATTTGGGTCTCCAATTGAAGTAGTTGGATACCGGAGCGGCCGGGTGGGTCGAGCCGAGACCCAAAGTGCATCAATACGACATGCACAAGGCATGATGCGCCGGCTGATTTGCTCTGAGTAAAAGATGCAAATGAAATGAATGGTTGTGCATTCGCGAGATAGCCAGGCGTGCGGGCCTGTCTCGCAACAGACTGAAGCGGGCGCACGCGAAGGACGGCTATGCAGCGGTTGCCGACATCCCTCGGCCTCGCGCGAATGGGTACTATCGGCTAGGAGCGGTCATTCGATGCAAACACTCGCTGCATAAGGAGATCTCGTGTCCTGGGATGTCGGTCTTTTTAAATTCAGCCGTCGCTACACCGACGTCTCAGAGATGCCCCGCGATGAACAACCCAATCCGCTCGGCGCGTTAAGCGTTGTTCAGCAAACCGTAACGGCCGTCTTTCCTGGGACAGACTGGACCGATCCTTCATGGGGAATATTCGGAAGTGAGCTTGGCTCCATCGAATTCAACGTCGGAAAGGACGATCCGGTTACGTCTGTGGCGCTACACGTGCGTGCTGGCGATGCCATCGTAGAAGGCATCTTGCTTCTCTGCGAGAAACTTGACTGTCAAGCGATTGACTACAGCGCCGGTGGCTTCCTTGAGCAGTCCGCCCATCCCGCACAGAATCTGCAGAAGTGGCGAAAGTATCGGAATCAAATTGTCGCTGGCGAAAACTGATGCTCGGAGCCGCATCACATGCGCCGGGATTCGGCCACGACCTGACTTTCAAACTGATGAGCCCTCTTCGCCCCTTGTTGGAAAGCGAAACCTTGCGGATGCAGTTTCCGATCTGCGCTCTCAGCCTGCCAATTGCGCAGATCTCTGCTCAATTGGAACTACCGGTTGAGAGCTGGCAAGAGCTAGGCATGGGGGAGGCGCGTGGTTTTGGCTGCCACCTTCCTAATGGAATGATGGTCTTTCTTGATGAGTTTTTATCGTCGCCGCAGCCTGGTACGACTGTCCATGTTGACGCCTCAGCTCTCGTTGGCCTAGATGTCAACGAAGTGGTCTCGGCCGCTCTCGGTGGGTTGGGACTGCCAATGTCCTTCGTTACTTGGCTACAGGCAGAGTCGAACTGGAAGGCCGCACAAGAAATCGCGGAGGCGGCCGGCGAGCGCTAACACTCCTGAGCAACGAGGCGCGCGGTCTCGCCAGTAGCCGCTGAGTGACCGCTTTCCAGAACGAGCGAACTACCGCTTGGGCCCCGCTCAAGACGGTAGCGCGGCCGGCTACAGTCGGCCACAAGCAGCCACTCGGCGGGCTCATCGAATATGAAAATCGAAGATGGCCAGATCGAGTTCTGGCGCCGCCTCAAGGCTGCTGGCAAGAAGGTAGCTGGCCTGATGCCCGGCACCAACGCAGGTTGGCGCAGGAGCAGAGACGATGCAGCTAGGCGACCACTTGACATGAATTCTGGGCGAGCACTTTGCCATCGGCGAGCTCGCCTCGCACGTCGGCATGCCAGCCAAATACCGCGCCGTCGTGTCGATGTCCGTCTCTGAAAGGGTCGTGCCGTTAGTCACACCGTATCCGGGCTATCGACCGAAAACTTCCAATCACTGCATGGCCAGGTCCAGACCCATCCAATTGCAAAATTCAAAGGTAAGGAAGAGCACGAGGAACGCAGAAGCGACGAACGCCCCGCCCACCTTGATGGATGTCAGTACCACTGCAGCTGTCTTCTGATTCTTGTCCTTCTGTCCCCGTTCGTAATGCCACTTGACGGCTAAATACATGCCCACGCTGAGCACGAGAACCTTGAAAATAACAAAAGAGATAGGGATTGAATTCATGATTGAAGGGATATCAATGGTGACAGACGGCGAAGTGCCCGGGTGCGGCGATTAGCTCAATAGACCGATGAAGAAACGGAAATTCAATCAATCAATCAATCAATCAATCTAACGAAACGGTTGCGGTGAGCTAAATGGGCGTCCGCAAGGCGCGTCGAAAGGCACGCAAGACATGGGTCGAAAGGCGGAGCAGTCTGCCTGCACCACAGAAGCACTCTCATCGTGCTGACGAGTGTTCATCTTCCAGGCTGATACGTACAGAACCAGATCAGCCGAAAATTTCCGTATCAGATGCAAGGAGGCCGGTAGTCGCGCCGGGGCGGGCCGACGTCTGATATGACAATCTCTGGAGCGGTCCAGAACGACCGTATCAGAAAGAGATGCCCATGAACCGCTACGAGAAGCTTGCCGACAACATCGCTCAGCGTATTCGCGCGGGTAGCCTGAAGGCGAACGATCGCCTTCCCTCCGTGCGCGAACTGAAGTCGCAAATGGGCATCAGTGCGTCCACCGTGTTCTCTGCTTACTACCTGCTGGAGGCGCAAGGGCTTGTCGAAGCGCGGCAGCGGTCGGGATACTTCGTTCGAGCGGGCGCGGAAATGCCGACCCACGAACTCGCCGCCAGCGAGCCTGTCCTGCGGTCCATGTCGGTCGACGTCTCGTCGCTTGTCTTTCAGGTCCTTGCGCAGGCTCGCGAGCGCGATATGGTCCCGCTCGGCTCGGCCTTTCCGTCGCCAGAGCTGTTTCCCTTCGAACAACTTGCCGCCGGCCTGACGCGAGCGCTCAAGCGGATGGATCCTTGGCAGACCGTCGAGGATTTGTCACCAGGAAACGTCCAATTGCGCCATCAGATCTCCCTGCGTTACGGCAGCGTCGGAATGGATGTTCCTGCGTCTGAACTGGTCATCACCAGCGGGGCGATGGAAGCACTCAATCTTGCGCTCGAATCGGTGACGCAGCCAGGCGACCTCGTGGCGATCGAAACGCCAACCTTTTATGGTGCGTTGCAGGCACTGGAGCGGCGCGGTCTTCGCGCGGTCGAGGTTGAGACCCACCCGCGAACAGGCGTAGATCTCGACTCTCTTGCTCGCGTGATCGACCAGCATCCGGTGAAGGCCTGCTGGTTCATGCCGACCTTCCAGAATCCAATGGGCTGCACCATGAGCGACGCAGCCAAAGAGCAACTGGTCAGCATGCTCGCCGCCCGCGCCATACCGCTGATCGAAGACGACGTGTACGGCGAGCTCGCGCATGGGGCTCGGAGACCGCCACCAGCCAAGGCCTGGGACCGGGATGGCTGGGTGCTGCACTGCAGTTCTTTCTCGAAATCCCTGGCACCCGGATATCGCATCGGTTGGGTAGCGGGCGGTCGCTTTGCCGCCACTTTGGGTCGCAACAAGTTGATGAGCTCGCTGGCGACGGCACTCCCCTCGCAACTGGCGTTGCAGGAGTACCTGCAACACAAGAGTTTCGATCGTCACCTGCGCGCCCTGCGGCATTCGCTCAGCCGCCAGCAGGCTGCATGCTTGCGATTTATCGATCGATACTTTCCAACTGGAACGCGGGTCACGCGCCCCGAGGGTGGCTATTTCCTGTGGCTCGCGCTGCCAGAAGGTGTCGACTCGCTCGCGCTGCACCAGGACGCTCTTCGGCTCGGCATAGGCGTAGCGCCGGGCCATTTGTTTTCAGCCGACCGCCGATACACCCGGCACCTGCGCATCAACTACGGGTATCTCGGCGACCCGCGCTTGGAAGGGGCTATCAGGAGTCTTGGAGATCTCGCCAACGCGCAGCTGAAATCTACAACCGGAAATTCGGGGCCAATCTTCGAGGAACGTTTGTCGAGACCCTAGTTCGCGTCCATGCAGGTCGAGGTCCGCCGCCTTCGACTGACTCTCAACGTCACGCGTGCCGCTTCTGTCCAGTCGCGGCTTAAAGAACCCGCAGCACCTCAAACTGCTGTCGGATTGGAGCGACCTGTATCGACACCTCATCACCCTCGCATTTGCCCAGCATTGCCCGACCCAAAGGGGCTTCGCTGCTGATGACCTGAACAAGCTGAGTGCCGCTGACCAACGTCATGCTGCCCCCATCCGGGCCGAGAAAGAGCTGTTGCTGCTTGTCGTCGGAATCGACCAGGCAGACCAACGCGCCGAGCCGTATTCCTATGCTGGCGTCGTAGGGACGCGGGCGGAATTGGCGCCAATTGGCCATCGCCTGGCGTATGGCTTCGGCGCGCCGAGCTTGGCCGGTGGCCAGGTAGGCGGCCTCGAGTCCCAATGTGTCGTATTTGTTTTCGGCGATGTTCTCTTCGTGAGTCGCCGTTTCATGGGCTGCCCGCACTGCCTGTTCGGCTTGCAGCAGGTCTTCGGCGAGCCGTTCCAGCACCTGCTGTTGCAGCAAGAATTTATCCATGACGAAAGGTCGGTATCTCAAACAAGCGGGGGGGCAGATTTTGATTATGAAGGGCTCCAGAAGCCTTCGACGCTTCTGTTGGCTGCAGGTTAACTTGAGCTATGGGCCCGAAGCCGCTCTTCGGGCTTTGCGAAAGCGGACCTTCAGAGCGATTTCGGCTTCATGCCCGCTCCAGACATGGGGCGTTCCCCGGGCGGTCTGCAAGTACTGAGACGTAGACCGCAGCATCGTCGACTTGATCGGCGGCTAAGCAACTTGCCGGTACTAAATTCTCTTTCTTTTCCCCTCACTCGATGGATTCATCTCGTCTGCTAGCAGAACAGCGACCCGCTCTGCGTCAGCAACGAGCCCACGTTCCAACAAGATCTCCCTGAGGGTGCAGAGGTACACCTTCTCATCAACCAAGATTTCATATCCAGGTGGGATTGCGATCGCATAGCCGTAAAGCAGAAGTGAACCTTCTGGAATTCGGACGCCATCAACGTGGATGTCGTACTCGTCCAAGTCTTCAGGGTAGTCGACGCCAAAGCCACCGTTGCTGTTGCCATATCCATGTCGCCGCTCAGCAAAGTCTGCCAGCTGAGAAAGCCTGGTCCACTCCAAAATTACCTCTCTACACGCCACGCTTGGCTCTGGGGCATCCATTTTTTTCCTTTTTTCCGCCTGAACTGGAAGAACGCCCCATCAAGACGGATGGCTCCTTCTGGCCGTCACGAGCCAGCAAAGAAAGTTCTGAACTATGGCTTCTTGGCTCGCACAAACGGAGCGATCCGAGTGGTGATCGAAGGCCAGTAGATAAAGGGCTTCACCCCACTTGAAGTCGCCTCCCGCTTGATGCTGGTGGTTGACCCGAAGCCGTGGGATGCAAAGAAACACGATATGAAGACGGATCCGCAATAGCAGCATCTTCCTCGCTACGTGGAACAAACCAGTAGCCCTCAGCATCCTCAAGAACGGTGAACTCTGCTTTCATCTGTTCCCTTCTCGTCGTTGATGCATCGCGTCACGGACCAAACCGCTTGGAACAGCTCGGCGGATATCGCTACAACTGCGCCGTACTCGCCCATTGTTGATTCCGCTTCGTCCCATTTACCTTCAGGAAGGATTCCGTACTGATCCGCGGCACATTCGGTGTCGTACCGGAGCGCCGTTCCATCTGACTTTATTTCAACGTAACGTACCCAGGAGCCGTCGGCTCCGATCTCCGAATAACAGATGTACTCGTCGACTCCGGCCGTATTTCCGCTCGAGCAATAAAGGCGATGCAACATTCGTAGGCCCAAGGTGCGAGGGGTCGTGGAACCATCGGGTCACCACGTCCGCGCTCTTTCGAACAGACTGTGCCGAAGCCGTGGACGCCCGCTTGTTGGCACATTGTGCCGGCACGGCGAACGGCCGGTTCCGGCCGACTGCAGCCAGTCGCGCTACCGTCGTGACCGAGTAGCCGACGTGATCAGCCCCACTGTCGCTCATAGGCTGCGACGTGCTCGGGAAACAACGTCTCATAGGCCGGGTAGGAAATGCCCAAGACGTTCACCTCGATGCTATCGGGGCCATCGTCGCAGTCCATGATGCGCACGCCAGCACAGGCGAGGACCATTTGGTCTTCTGTTCGCACTGTTAGGGCAAGGTGGGCCTGATCAGCGTGATTCGAAATTGAACGCAGCCCTGTCCATGTCGACCGCATCCGGCACCAGCCCTTCGGGCTTCTGCTTCGCCAGTGCCTGTCGCTCACGAAAGCTCAGTGGTACGCCCCCGCACATCCATCTGCAATCCGCCGCAGCGGTCGAACCGCCAACGCCACAGCCGCACTCATCGTGCGCAGGGCATCGGGTGCTCCCCGCAGCGAAATCAAGGAGGAGGCCGCAGGCCGGGGGACATTCGCGGAGGGGAGTACCCGGTGTCCTGTGCACGCGCCCCCGACAACAGCGCCCCGAACAAGGGCCGCAAAGAGGCAGTCAACCAGCCGCCACAGCTAAGGAAACCCCCGATATATGAATGGTCATTGACCCCCTAGCATCGAGCGCTGCTCGCCTGTCAAGGTGTACGGATCGCGTCCCGGCGTCCGCCCGGTGACCTGGCGCCTGCCTCAGCTGCCCTTTCCTGCGATGACAACTCCTCCCGAGTCCGGCCCCACGCTGGACGCCGCCAGTCCCCTCCCCCCCGACATCGAAGCCGCCGACGAACCCACCAAGGTTCCCCTCGCCATCGAAGACTGGCTCACGGTCCTCATCATGGGTGCGCTGGCGCTCATCACGTTTGCCAACGTCATCGTGCGCTACTTCACCGACTCGTCCTTCGCGTGGACGGAGGAGTTCTCGGTGTTCCTCATGATCATGCTGGCGCTGGTGGCCGGCTCGGCCGCGGTGGCGCGCGACCGGCACATCCGCATCGAGTACTTCTCGGAAAGCGGCTCCATGGCGCGGCGCAAGCGCCTGGCCCAGTTCGGTGCGCTGATGATCGCCATCTTGTTCGCGCTGATCGGCGCGCTCAGCATCCGCATGGTCTGGGACGACTACCGCTTCGAGGAAACCACGCCCGGCATCGGCCTGCCGGCCTGGTGGTATTCGATCTGGCTGCCCATCGTGTCGTTCGCGATCGCGGGGCGCGCCATCGGCCTGATGGTCCGCCGTGGGCGCAAGACCAACTACAAGTCTGACGACAACAGCAGCAGCAAGAAGGGCGACGCCAAGTGATCGCCACCCTGCTCTTCGTCGCCTTCGTGCTCATGATGCTGGTGGGCGTGCCCATCGGCGCCGCGCTCGGTCTGGCGGGCGCGGCCTGCATTGCGCTGGCCAACGCCGACGCGCAGTGGTTCGGCCTGCTGGCCGTGCCGCAGAACTTCTACGCCGGCCTGGGCAAGTACCCGCTGCTGGCGATTCCGATGTTCGTGCTGGTCGGCTCCATCTTCGACCGCTCGGGCGTGGCGCTGAGGCTGGTCAACTTCGCCATCGCCATCGTGGGCCGCGGCCCCGGCATGCTGCCGCTGGTGGCGATTGCGGTGGCGATGTTCCTGGGCGGCATCTCGGGCTCGGGCCCGGCCAATGCCGCCGCCGTGGGCGCGGTGATGATCGCGGCCATGAGCCGCGCCGGCTATCCGGCCGCCTACTCGGCCAGCGTGGTGGGTGCCGCGGCGGCCACCGACATCCTGATTCCGCCTTCGGTCGCGTTCATCGTGTACTCGGTGCTGGTGCCCGGCGCCTCGGTGCCGGCGCTGTTCGCGGCCGGCATGATCCCCGGCGTGATGGCCGGCCTGGCGCTGATGATTCCGGCCGTGTGGCTGGCGCGCAAGCACAAGATGGGCGCGCTCGAATCGACGCTGCCGCGCCCGCCGTTCTGGAAGAGCTTTCGCGAAGCGATCTGGGGCCTGGCGGCGCCGGTGCTCATTCTGGGCGGCATGCGCGCGGGCTGGTTCACGCCGACCGAGGCGGCCGTGGTCGCCGTGTTCTACGGCCTGTTCGTGGGCATGTGCATCCACCGGACGATCAAGGTGCGCGACCTGTTCGTGATCTTGCGCGAGTCGGGCGAGCTGTCGGCGGTGATCCTGCTGGTGGTGTCGCTGGCGGGCATCTTCGCGTACTCGCTCTCGACGCTGGGCGTCATCGATCCGGTCACGCGCGCCATCGTGAATTCGGGGCTGGGCGAGTACGGCATCCTGGCGCTGCTGATCCTGCTGCTGATCACCGTGGGCATGTTCCTGGACGGCGTGTCGATCTTCCTGATCTTCGTGCCGCTGTTGCTGCCCATCGTGCAGCACTACAAGTGGGACCCGGTGTGGTTCGGCGTGATCCTCACGCTGAAGGTGGCGCTGGGCCAGTTCACGCCGCCGCTGGCGGTCAACCTCATGGTCTCGTGCCGCATCGCCAAGGTGCGCATGGAAGAAACCGTGCAGTGGGTGGGCTGGATGCTGTTCTCGATGTTCGTGGTGATGGTGCTGGTGATCGCCTTCCCCGAACTCGCGCTCTGGCTGCCGCGCAAGCTGGGCTACTGATTTTTTCGATCCATCGACAGACCAAGAGGAGACCTCTCTCATGAAATTCCGCCGCACCCTGCTGGGCCTTGCCGCCGTCGCCGCCACGCTCGGCCTGTTCTCGACCGGCGCGATGGCGCAAGCCACCTACAAGCCCGAGTACAAGATGTCGCTGGTGCTGGGCCCGCCCACGCCGTGGGGCCAGGCCGGCAAGATCTGGGCCGACCTCGTGAAGGAACGCACCCAGGGCCGCATCAACATCAAGCTGTACCCGGGCGTGTCGCTCATTCAAGGCGACCAGACGCGCGAGTTCAGCGCGCTGCGCCAGGGCGTGATCGACATGGCGGTGGGCTCGACCATCAACTGGTCGCCGCAAGTGAAGCAGCTCAACCTGTTCTCCATGCCCTTCCTGATGCCCGACTACGCGGCCATCGACGCGCTCACGCAGGGCGAGGTGGGCAAGGACATGTTCAAGACGCTCGACAAGGCCGGCGTGGTGCCGCTCGCCTGGGGCGAGAACGGCTTCCGCGAAATCACCAACTCGAAGAAGCCGATCAAGTCACCGGCCGACATCAAGGGCATGAAGATCCGTGTGGTGGGCTCGCCCATCTACTCCGACATGCTCACCGCGCTGGGCGCCAACCCCACGCAGATGAGCTGGGCCGACGCGCAGCCCGCGCTCGCCAGCGGCGCAGTCGACGGCCAGGAGAACCCGCTGTTCCTGTTCACCGTGCTCAAGATGCACACGGTGGGCCAGAAGTTCGTCACCACCTGGGGCTATGTGGCCGACCCGCTGGTGTTCGTCGTGAACAAGGAAATCTGGGCCTCGTGGACGCCGGCCGACCAGGCCATCGTGCGCCAGGCCGCGCTCGACGCCGGCAAGCAGGAAATCGCCATCGCGCGCAAGGGCCTGGTCGAAGCCGACAAGCCCGTGCTGAAAGACATCGCGGCCATGGGCGTGACGGTGACCAACCTCACGCCGGCCGAGCGCGACGCCTTCGTGAAGGCCACGCGCCCGGTGTACGACAAGTGGAAGTCGACCGTCGGCGTCGACCTGGTGGCCAAGGCCGAGAAGGCCATCGCCGCGCGCGCGAAGTAAGCCGCGCATCGCCGTCGGTGGATCGGGGCGGCATGACAATGTCGCCATGCACACCCTGATCATCGACACGGACCCCGGCGCGGACGACGTGATCGCGCTGCTGTTCGCCCTGGCGGCGCCCGAATCGCTGGCGATTCAGGCGCTGACCACGGTGGCGGGCAATGTTCCCCTGGCCAAGACCTCGCGCAACGCGCGCCTGGCCTGCGAATGGGCCGAACGGCCGGAGCTTCCGGTCTACGCGGGCGCCGAACGGCCCCTGCAGCGCACACCGATCTACGCCGCCAACATCCACGGCCGCGAAGGCCTCACGGGCGTGGCCGTGCACGAGCCCGCCGTGCCGCTGGCCGAAGGCCATGCCGTCGACTACCTCGTGCGCACGCTGCGCGCCGCGCCCGAGCACAGCGTGACGCTCGCCATGCTCGGCCCGCAGACCAACCTCGCGCTGGCGCTCGAGCAGGCGCCCGACATCGTGCGCGGCCTGCGCGAGCTGGTGCTCATGGCCGGCGCGCATTTCAACGGCGGCAACATCACGCCGGTGGCGGAGTTCAACGTGTTCGCCGACCCGCATGCGGCCGAGGCGGTGCTCAAAAGCGGCGTGCCGATCACCATGCTGCCGCTGGACGTGACGCACAAGATCCTCACGAGCGACGCGCGCATCGCGCGGCTGCGCCAGCTGGGCAACCGCGCCGGCGCGATCGTTGCCGACATCCTCGACGCCTATGCGCCGCAGGAGATGGCCCACTACGGCATGCCGGGCGGCCCGGTGCACGACGCCACCGTGACGGCCTACCTGCTGCGGCCCGACCTGTTCCAGGGCCGCCGCATCCACGTCGAGATCGACAGCCGCGAAGGCATGGGCTTCGGCCAGACCGTGGCCGACTGGCACGGCAGCCTGAAGCGGCCCGCGAACGTGCACTGGGTCGTCGATGGCGATGCGCAGGGCTTCTTCGACCTGCTGACGGAGCACATCGCGCGGCTGCCCTGAGCCTCAACCCGAACCCCATGAAAAAAGCCACGCTGCGAACAGCGTGGCTTTTTGCTTGGGGCGCCGCAGCGAATCAGTGCTGCAGGATCTTGTTCAGGAAGTCCTTGGTGCGCGGCTGGCGGTTCTCCGGGTGGTTGAAGAACTCGTCCTTCGGGCAGTCCTCGAGGATCTTGCCGCCCACGTCGATGAAGATCACGCGGCTCGCGACCTTGCGGGCGAAGGCCATTTCGTGCGTGACGACCATCATGGTCATGCCTTCCTTGGCCAGGCTCACCATCACGTCGAGCACTTCGCCGACCATCTCGGGGTCGAGCGCCGAGGTGGGTTCGTCGAACAGCATCACGATCGGGTCCATGCTCAGCGCACGGGCGATCGCCACGCGCTGCTGCTGGCCGCCCGACAGCTGACCCGGGAACTTGTCCTTGTGCGCCATCAGGCCCACGCGGTCGAGCATCTTCAGGCCGCGGGTCTTGGCTTCGTCGGGCGTGCGGCCCAGCACCTTGATCTGCGCGATCGTGAGGTTCTCGGTCACCGACAGGTGCGGGAACAGCTCGAAGTGCTGGAACACCATGCCGACCTTGGAGCGCAGCTTGGGCAGGTTGGTCTTGGGGTCGTGCAGCGGGATGCCGTTGACGGTGATCTCGCCCTTCTGGAAGGGCTCGAGCGCGTTCACGGTCTTGATGAGCGTGGACTTGCCGGAACCCGACGGGCCGCACACCACCACCACGTCGCCCTTGGAGATGTTCACCGAGCAGTCGTTGAGCACCTGCACCGGGCCGTACCACTTGGAGACGTTCTTGATTTCAATCATTTTTTCGGACATTTGTTTCTCTCCGGTTCAGTTCAGCCACTCAATCAGCGAATGATGGCGATTTTCTTGTGCAGGCGCTTCACCAGCCAGGAAAGGGCGTAGCACATGGCGAAGTACACGACCGCCGCCAGCAGGTAGGCCTCGATCGGACGGCCGAAGTTCTTGCCCGCCGTTTCGAAGCCCTTGAGCATGTCGTAGGCACCGATGGCGTAGACCAGCGAGGTGTCCTGGAACAGGATGATGGTCTGCGTGAGCAGCACCGGCAGCATGTTGCGGAAGGCCTGCGGCAGCACCACGAGGCGCATGTTCTGGCCGTAGGTCATGCCCACCGCCTGGCCCGCGTTCACCTGGCCGCGCGGGATCGACTGGATGCCCGCGCGCATGATCTCGGAGAAGTAGGCCGCTTCGAACGCCACGAAGGTGATCACCGCCGAGATTTCCGAGCGGTAGTTCGAGCCGAGCGAACCGAACAGCGAATAGAACGACGCCGGCACCAGCAGGAAGAACCACAGGATCACCATCACCAGCGGGATGCTTCGCATGCCGTTGACGTACAGGGCCGCGGGCGCATCGAGCCACTTCTTGCCCGACAGGCGCATGAGCGCCAGGATCGTGCCGAAGATCACGCCACCAATGGTGGCCACCACCGTCAGCATGATGCTGAAGTAGAAGCCCTTGATGACGAAGTTGCTGATGACGTCCCAGTTGTAGAAGGACAGGTCGAGATTCATCATGTCAGTGTCCTCCGCCGCCAGCGCTGGCCGAGACGATGAAGCCCGGCACGCGGGTCTTCTTCTCGATGAACGCCATGAGCCGGTTGATGGCCAGGGCCGACACCACGTAGCACGCCGTCACCGCCAGGTAGACCTCGATGCCGCGCGAGGTTTCTTCCTGCGCCTGCATGGCGAACATGGTGAGTTCGGTGACCGACACGGCGAACGCGACGGACGAGTTCTTGAAGATGTTCATCGTCTCGCTCGTGAGCGGCGGGATGATGATGCGATACGCCATCGGCAGGATCACGTAGCGGTAGTACTGCGGCGTGGTGAAACCCACCGCCATGCCCGCGTAACGCTGGCCCTTGGGCAGCGCCTGGATGCCGGAGCGCACCTGCTCGGCGATACGCGCCGAGGTGAAGAAGCCCAGTGCCAGCACCACGAGGATGAAGCTCGGTACGCCCTTCATCACGGGAACCAGCGCCGGAATCACGTGGTACCAGAGGAAGATCTGCACCAGCAGCGGGATGTTGCGAAAGAGCTCCACCCATGCATTGCCGAAGCGCACCAGCCACGGACTGTCGGGCAGCGTGCGAATGATGCCGATCAGCGAGCCCAGCACCAGCGCGACGATCAGCGCCAGCAGCGCAACCGACACGGTCCAGCCCCAGGCCGAGAGCATCCATTGCAGGTAGCTCGGATATTCCCCCCCGGGGTCTTGCAGGAAGACCTGCCAATCCCAGTTTCCCATGTGTGTTTACTCCTTCAGCTTCTTTTCGAAAAACCGTCCCTTGAAAAGAAACGCCCACCGCGAAAGGTGGGCGTCCATTCACGCAGCGACGCGCGCTTATTCCTTGGTGACGTACTCTTCGGCCGGCTTGTCGTTCGGGTTGGCCCACGCGTTCTTGGTGGCTTCGCCCAGCGGCAGGTTGATGGTCACGTTGGCCGGGGGAATCGGCTTGAGGAACCACTTGTCATACAGCTTGGCGAGTTCGCCCGACTTGGCCTGTGCCTTGATGCTGTCGTCCACGGCCTTCTTGAAAGCCGGGTCGTCCTTGCGGATCATGATGGCGATGGGTTCCACGGCCAGCACGTCGTTCAGGATCTTGTAGTCCTTGGGCGACTTCGACTTGGCGGCCAGCGCAGCCAGGATCGAGCCGTCCATCACGAAGGCGTCGGCACGGCCGGTTTCCAGCAGCAGGAAGCTGTCGGAGTGGTCCTTGCCGTAGACCTCCTTGAAGGTCAGGTTCTCGGCGCGCTTTTGCTTGCGCACGGTCTGCAGCGGCGTGGTGCCGGTGGTGGTGGCAACCGTCTTGTCCTTCAGGTCGGCCAGCGAGTTGATGCCCGAGTTGGCCTTGACGACGATCTTGGTTTCTTCGACGTAGGTGGTCACGCCGAAGGCCACGTCCTTCTGGCGGGTGGCGTTGTTGGTGGTGGAGCCGCACTCGATGTCCACGGTGCCGTTCTGCACGAGGGGGATGCGGTTCTGCGAAGTCACGGGCTGGTACTTGACTTCGAGCTTCTTGCCGGCGGCCTTCTCCAGGTCCTTGATGATGTTGGCGCAGACGTCGTAATGGAAGCCGGTGTACTGGCCATTGCCGAGCGTGTACGAAAGGCCGGAGGACTCACGCACGCCTTCGGTGATGGTGCCCGAGGCCTTGATCTTGGCCAGGGTGTCATTGGCCTGTGCAAAGGCGCCGCTGGTGGCGAGCGCTGCGACAGCCAATGCCAATACTTGTTTTTTCATACGAAAAGCTCCTGAGGGTGACTGAAACAAATAGAACGAAATTCTAGACACTCGCATTTTGCGGGATACCCGGACCAACCCGGTGCATTCCACGGGCATCGCCGCCCGCCTCGCACCGGCTGCGCCCATCGGGGCGCCAGCCTGGTGCAATCCAGACATTTCGCATTGTCCGACTTTCACTAAGCAGCCTTTGTGCCCGGCATTCGGGCGGCTGTGCGTGGCGCAAGCAGCGACCGGCGATCCCCGGCGTGCAACGGCCGAAAAAAACTGCCGCGACTGTAGTGGCGCCGTGGCCGGGCCGCCAATGCTGATTGCGGGGGGTCGTATGCGTGGTGCTTATAGATTGTGCAGCGCACAAATCCACAACCATTCACACTCGCCCGCTCATTGCGGCGGCTGGGTCCCGACCAGGTAGGACCACAGGGCGTCGGCCGTGCGCTTGGGCTGCAGGCTTTCGGACAGCCCCGCCCGGGCCGCCGAGCGGCCGGCGCCGGCCTTCACCGGGACCGGCGTGCTGGGCCGCTCGCGGTAGGCGCGGATTTCCATCTTGGCCTCGAGGCTGTCGATCTCGGGCGGCAGCGCGCTCACGAGCTTTCGCGCCTTGATCTCCTTGCGCACCGCGCTCTGTGGCAGGAAGGCGATGCCGTGGCCTTCGAGCGCCATCACCTTCAGGCCTTCGGCCATGTCGGTTTCATAAACGCGGTCGAGGTGGATGGCGGTGCCCGACTCTTTCAGCAGCTGGTCGACCACGCGCCCGAGGTACGCGCCCGGCGCGTAGCCCAGGTAGGGCAACGGCTGACCCGGGCGGCCCGGCAGCCGGTAGCGCGGCGCACCTTCGGCATCGGCCTTGACCCAGGGGGCCACGGTTTCCTCGCCCAGGCTGACCATCTCGTACTTGTTGGCATCGAGCTGCAGCGGCTGCGAGGGGTGGTGGTAGGCGATCAGCAGGTCGCAGCTGCCCTCGACCAGGCGCAGCACCGCGTCGTGCACGTTGAGCGCAATGAGCCGGCTCTTGATGGGCCCGAAGTGCTCGCGCAGGCTGGTGACCCACGAGGGAAAGAAGGTGAAGGCCAGCGTGTGCGGCACGGCGATCTCGATCACGTCCTGGCCGGCGGCCGAATGGCCGCGCAGCATGGCGCGCGTGCTCTGCAGCGACTGCAGCATCTCGATGGCCTGGCTGTACAGCGTCTGGCCCGCGGGCGTGAGGCGCGTGGGGTAGGAGCTGCGGTCGACCAGGTCGGTGCCGGCCCATCCCTCGAGCGCCTGGATGCGCCGCGAGAACGCCGGCTGCGTCACGTGCCTCAACTGGGCCGAGCGGCTGAAGCTGCGGGTTTCCGCCAAGCTGATGAAGTCTTCGAGCCACTTTGTTTCCATACGCGGCGATTATGCGAGCGCCGCGCCATACTGGGCGCCCCCTCCTTTTCCCGCATGCGCCATGCCTTTCGACGACCTGCCTGACCTCAGCGCCACCGAACTTTCGCGCAAGATCGCGGCCCGCGACGTGTCCTGCCGCGAGGTGATGCAGGCCGCGCTCGCCCGCATCGACGCCCTCAACCCGCAGTTCAACGCCATCGTCTCCCTGCGCGATGCAGCCCAGCTGCTGGCCGAGGCCGACGAACGCGACGCCGAGCTGGCGCGCGGCGAACGGCGCGGCTGGATGCACGGCTTTCCGCTGGCTGTGAAAGACCTGAGCCACGCCGCCGGCCTGCCGACCTCGATGGGCTCGCCGCTGTCGCCGCGCTCGCCCGCGCGCACCGACAGCCTGCATGTGGCGCGCATGCGCGCGGCCGGTGCCGTGGTCATCGGCAAGACCAACACGCCCGAGTTCGGTCTCGGCTCGCACACCTACAACACGGTGTTCGGCATCACGCGCAACGCCTACGCGCCCGATCGCAGCGCGGGCGGCAGCAGCGGCGGCGCGGCCGTGGCGCTGGCCCTGGGCATGCTGCCCGTGGCCGACGGCAGCGACATGATGGGCTCGCTGCGCAACCCCGCCGCCTTCAACAACGTGATCGGCCTGCGCCCTTCGCGCGGCCGCGTGCCCGGCGACCCGGAGCAGGAACTCTTCTTCCAGCAGCTGGGCTGCGAAGGCCCGATGGGCCGCACGGTGGAAGACACGGCCCGGCTGCTGGCCGTGCAGGCGGGTTTCGACACGCGCGTGCCGCTGTCGTCGCCGCACGCCCTGCCCTCGCCCGACGACCTGCAGCTGGACGGCGACGGCCGCGGCCTGCGCATCGGCTGGCTCGGCAGCCTCTGGCCCGAACTGCCGCTGGCACCGGGCGTGCGCGAACTCGGCGAGCAGGCGCTCGACACCTTCCGCACCATCGGCTGCGAGGTCGAGCCCTGCACGCTCGACGTGCCGCGCGAGCACAACTGGAGCGCCTGGCTGCGATTGAGGCAACTGCTGGTGGGCGGCAAGCTCGGCGCCTACCTGAGCGACCCGAAGCTGTTCGCGCAGCTCAAGCCCGAGGCGCAATGGGAGATCGAGCAAAGCCGGCACCTGGACGCCGCCTCGCTGTACCAGGCCTCGCACTACCGCTCGAACGTGTACCGCGCGTTCCTGAAGCTCTTCGAGCGCTTCGACTTCGTGGTCGCGCCGGCCGCGCAGGTGTTCCCGTTCGATGCCGAGCTGCACTGGCCGGCCGAGGTGAACGGCGTGAAGAGCGACACCTACCACCGCTGGATGGAGATCGTCACGCCCTTCACGCTGGCGGGCCTGCCCACGCTCAATGTGCGCGCGGGCTTCGGCGACGGCGGGCTGCCGATGGGCCTGCAGCTGGCCGGGCCGATCCATGCCGACCTCGACGTGCTGCGGCTGGGCCATGCCTACGACCAGGCCTGCGGCTGGTCGGCGCGGCGCCCGCCGGCCCTGTCCTGATCCGATCTGATCAGATCGGCGTGAGCACGCCGCGCCCCGCGAAGTGCCCTTGGGCGTTCGCGAGGAAGTGGTCCACCGACTTCTGCGTGGCCTCGGGCGACCAGCCCGCCATGTGCGGCGTGAGCAGCACGTTGTCCAGGCCGATGAGCGGTTCGGGGCGCTTGGGTTCGCTCTCGTACACGTCCAGGCCCGCGCCCGCGATGCGGTGCTCGCGCAGCGCCTTCGCCAGCGCCTCGGTGTCGACCACGCTGCCGCGGCCGATGCTCACGAGGTAGCCCTGCGGCCCCAGCGCGTCGAGCACCTCGGCGTTGACCAGGTGCTTCGTGGCCGGCCCGCCCGGCGCGGCCAGCACCAGGAAGTCGGCCCAGGTGGCGAGCGACTTCAGGTCGTCGAAGTAACGGTGCGTGGCGCCTTCGCGCGGCTTGCGGTTGTGATAGCCGATTTCCATGTCGAAGGCGGCGGCGCGCTTGGCGATCTTCTGGCCGATGGTGCCCAGCCCCAGGATGCCGAGCTTCTTGCCCGACACGTTCGGCGGCTGCGGAATGGCTTCGCGCCACACGCCTTCGCGGCACAGCCGGTCGAGCGTGCGGAACTCGCGCACGATGCTGATCAGCAGGCCGAAGGCATGGTCGGCCACGCAGTCGTCGTTGGTGCCCGCGCCGTTGGCGGTGGCGATGCCGCGTGCGCGCGTGACATCGAGCGGCACGCCTTCGTAGCCCGCGCCCATGCAGCAGACCAGCTCGAGCGCCGGCATGGCGTCGATCTCGGCGGGCGTGAGGCCGATGACACCGATGGTCAGCACCGCGCGGAATTTGGGGCCGTGCTCGGCGATGGCGGCGGCGCGCTGCGCGTCGCCGAAGGCGTAGGTCATGTCGTAGACCTCGGCAATCTGGGCCTGGTGGGCGCTCGAGAGGCTGTTGAGCACCAGCAGGGGAATCTTGGTCGACACGTCTGAACTCCTGGGATCGGTGAAAAGAAAGAAGGGGTGAATGATCGGGCTAGAGCATCGGCACTGCTTCGCTCTTCTGCAAAGCCCACATCTGGGCATAGCGGCCCTGCTGCGCGAGCAGATCGGCGTGCGTGCCGCGCTCGACGATCACGCCCGATTCGAGCACCAGGATCTCGTGCGCCTCGACCACGGTCGAGAGGCGGTGCGCAATGACCAGCGTGGTCTTGCCCTGCGCGGCGCTGCGCAGCTCGGACTGGATCGCGCGTTCGTTGGCCGAATCGAGCGCCGAGGTGGCCTCGTCGAAGATCACGATCGGCGGGTTCTTCAGGAGCGTGCGCGCGATGGCCACGCGCTGCTTCTCGCCGCCCGAGAGCTTCAGGCCGCGCTCGCCCACCGTCGTGTCGTAGCCCTTGGGCGTGGCCGAGATGAAGTCGTGGATGCGCGCGGCGCGTGCGGCGCCCTCGACCTCCTCGCGCGTCGCGCCGGGGCGGCCGTAGGCGATGTTGTATTCGACCGTGTCGTTGAACAGCACCGTGTCCTGCGGCACGATGCCGATGGCGCGGCGCACGCTGGACTGCTGCACGGCGCGGATGTCTTCGCCGCCGATGGTGATGCGGCCCTGCTGCACGTCGTAGAAGCGATACAGAAGCCGCGCGAGCGTCGACTTGCCGGAGCCCGACGGGCCGACCACGGCCACGGTCTTGCCGGCGGGGATCTCGAAGCTCACGTGCTTGAGGATCGGGCGATCGGGCTCGTAGGCGAAGCTCACGTCCTCGAAGCGGACGGTCGAGTCGGCGCCCGCCAGCGGCTGCGCACCGGGCGCGTCGCGCACCTCGCGCTCCTTTTCCATCAGCACGAACATCTTGTCCAGGTCGGTCAGGCTCTGCTTGATCTCGCGGTAGATCACGCCCAGAAAGTTGAGCGGAATGTAGAGCTGGATCATGAAGGCGTTGACCATCACCAGGTCGCCCAGCGTCATGCGCCCTTCGACCACGCCCGAGGTGGCGCGCCACAGCATCAGCACCAGGCTCACGGCGATCAACAGCTGCTGGCCGGTGTTGAGCATGCTCAGCGTGCGCTGGCTCTTGATGGCGGCCTTGCGGTATCGGTCGAGGCTGGCGTCGTAGCGTTTGGCTTCGAACTCCTCGTTGTTGAAGTACTTGACGGTCTCGTAGTTCAGCAGCGAATCGACGGCGCGGCTCTGGGCCATGGAGTCGAGCTCGTTCATGGTGCGGCGGAACTGGGTGCGCCACTCGGTCACGGTGACCGTGAAGACGATGTACAGCACCAGCGCCGCGCCCGTGATCCACACGAACAGCGCGTCGAACTTCACGCCCAGGATGGTCAGCACCAGCGTCAGCTCGATGATGGTGGGCACGATGCTGTACAGCGACATCGAAATGAGCGAATGCACGCCGCGCGTGCCGCGCTCGATGTCGCGCGTCATGCCGCCGGTCTGGCGCTCCAGGTGAAAGCGCAGGCTCAACGAGTGCAGGTGGCCGAACACCTCCAGCGCGATCTGCCGCGCCGTACCCTCGGTGGCCTTGGCGAAGATCAGCTCGCGCAGCTCGCCGAAGAGCGCCGTGGAAAAGCGCAGCAACCCGTAGGCCAGCAGCAGCCCGATCGGCACGATGAGCAGCGCCTGCGCCATGTCGGGCTTGGGCGTCATCGTGTCGATGAGGTTCTTCAGCAGCACCGGCACGCCCACGTTGGCCACCTTGGCGCCCACCATGAAAGCCAGCGCGGCCATCACGCGCCATTTGTACTGCCAGAGATAGGGAAAGAGGCGGCGCAGGGTCGCCCAGTCGGAACGGTCGGAGCGCGCGGGCGGGTGGCCGCCGGGCGCATGGGGAGAGGAGGAAAGGGCTTCGCCGCTTCGGCGCATGGGGGACAATCGTGGGTGTTGTTGTTGCTTCAGATTGTGCCCATGTCCACCCCTTCCAGTGCCGCTTCCGCCGCAGCGGCGGCCGCCGCCACCCTCAAGAGCCTGCCCACCGACATGGAGCTGGTGCTCAAGGTCATCCCGATGCCGGCCGACTGCAACGCCAACGGCGACATCTTCGGCGGCTGGGTGATGGCGCAGTGCGACCTGGCCGGCTCGGTGATCCCGGCGCGCTACGCCAAGGGCCGCCAGGCCACCGTGGCGGTCAACGAGTTCATCTTCAAGCAGCCGGTGCGGCTGGGCGACATCCTCTCGTTCTATTCGAAGCTGGTGCGCGTGGGCCGCACCTCCATCACCGTGACGGTCGAGGTGTTCGCCGAGCGCTTCCGGGCGCAGGGCGAGTACATCAAGGTGACGCAGGCCACGTTCACCTACGTGGCCATCGACGACAACGGCCGCCCCCGCCCCATCGAACAGCCGGCGGCCTGAGCCGCCTTCAGGCGACGCCCATGCCGGCGTCGCGCACGCGCTCGAAGCACTCGAACTCGCGGTTGATCCAGCGCGCGTCGCGCCGCTCCACGCGGCGGATGTAGACCGACTGCACCACGTCGCGCGTGTGGGCGTCGATCTCGACCGGCCCGCGCGGGCTGTCCAGCCGCAGGCCGCGGAACGCATCCACCAGCCGCTCGGCGCCCGCCTTGCCGCCGCGCGCGCCCGGCGCGCTCAGCGCGGCGTCGATGGCCGCGAGCCCGTCGTGCGCCGCCACGGCGAAGTAGCCCGGGCGCAGGTGGCTGCCGTACTCGGTCTCGAAGGCGCCCGCGAAACGCCGGTTGGCCGGCGACTCGTGGGCGAAGGAATAGTGGTGGCTGGTGACCAGCCCCTCGGCCAGTTCGCCGATGCCGTCCAGGTAGTGGTCGTCGGTGGCGTCGCCCGTCGCGAGCAGGCGGATGCCGGTGTCGGCCATGCCGCGGTCGCGCCAGAACTTCAGGAAGATGGCCGGCATCTGGCCCGAGGGCAGGAAGAAGAACACGGCCTGCGGCTTGAGCTCGCGCAGGCGCAGCATGTAGGCCGAGTAGTCGAGCGTGTTCAGCGGCACGCGCAGCATCGCGCCCACGCGCCCGCCGCCCGCGGTGATGCCGGAGACGAAGGCGCTTTCGGCGTCGACGCCCGAGGCGTAGTCGGCCACCACGGTGCACACGTCGCGCAGCCCCTGCTGCAGCGCCCAGCGCGCCAGCGGCGCCGTGACCTGCGCGATGGTGAACGACACCCGCACCATGAACGGCGAGCGCCCGGGGATGCCCGAGGAGGCGGCGTTCATGATCACGGTCGGCACGCGCGCCTGCGTGGCGACGGTGCCGACGGCGTAGGCGTTGGAGCTGAAGTCCAGCCCCGTGAGCAGGTCGACGCGCTCGCTCTCGATGAGGTCCTGCGCCTGGCGCCGCGCCTGTTCGGGCGCGCTGCCGGGCACGTCGCGGCGCAGCAGCTCGACCGGCCGGCCCGCGATCTGCTGCTTGTGGTCGGCCAGCCAGACCGCCATGCCGGCATCGAACTGGCGCCCGCCGCCCGCATAAGGCCCCGACCACGAGCCGATGACCCCGATGCGCAACGGCCGCACGCGCGCCAGCACCAGCGAGGGCGCCGCGAGCGAGCCCGCGAGTAAGCCCAAAGCATGCCGGCGCGTCGGCTCGAGTGCTACTTTTTCAGTAGCACGCATCGCCCGCATGGCGGGCGATGTGGGCGGGTTGACGTCTGGAGCAGGCACGAGGAACAGTGTACGCAGGCACCGTCCGCAGGCAAGTCCACGGAAGGCTTAGACCTTCGAGAAATCGGGCTTGCGCTTTTCCATGAAGGCGCCAAAAGCTTCCTTCGCGGCCGGCTCGCGCAGCATGCGGCCGAAGCTCGCGCCTTCTTCGCCCATGCGCTCGAGCACGGCGGGCATCTGCGCCTTCTTCAGCAGGCGCTTGGTCTCGATCAGCGCGCTCAGCGGCTTGGCCGCGAGCTTGCGCGCCTGCGTCTGGGCGATGCCGTTGGCTTCGGTCGGCGGCACCACACGGTTGACCAGGCCCACTTCGAGCGCGGCCTCGGCCATGAAGGGCTCGCCCAGCAGCAGGGCTTCGGCGGCGCGGTGGTAGCCCAGCATCTGCGGCACCAGCAGGCTCGACGCGGCCTCGGGGCACAGGCCCAGGTTGACGAAAGGCATCGAGAAGGCCGCGTTGTCGCCCGCGTAGACGAGGTCGCAGTGGAACAGCATCGTGGTGCCGATGCCCACGGCCGGGCCGCACACGGCGGCGACGATGGGCTTGGGGAAGGTGGCGATGCCACGCAGGAAGCGGAACACCGGCGATTCCTGCGTGGAGGCCGGGCCGTTGAGGAAGTCGCCGATGTCGTTGCCGGCGCTGAAGATCGTCGGGTCGCCCTGGATCAGCACGCAGCGCACGGCCGCTTCGCTCTCGGCCGTGGCGAGCGCGTCGGCCAGCGCGGCGTACATGCTGCTGGTGATCGAGTTCTTCTTGTCGACGCGGTTGAAGGTGATGGTCATCACGCCGGCTTCGGTGTGGACGAGGATGTCGCTCATGGAAAGATCCTTGGGTAGGTAAAACGGGGGGCGACGCGCTCAGAAGGTGTGAATGAATCCGGCGTGGCCGAGCAGCCCGCCCAGGCGCGTCCCCTCAAGGCGCAAAGCGCAGCCATAGCTCGGGCTATGGCGAGCATTTGCAACGCCGAGGGGGCGTGTCTGGGCGGGATGAGCGGACATGGCGGGTTCGTTCACACCTTCTCAAGCTTGGAGCGATTCGCGGACGAAATCGAGGCGGTCCTGGCCCCAGAACATCTGGTCGCCGACGAACATGGTGGGGGCGCCGAACACGCCGCGCTCCACCGCCTCCTGCGTGACCGCCTTGAGGCGGTCTTTCACTTCCTGCGCGCCGGCCAGCGCAAGCAGGCCTGCGGCGTCGAAGCCTGCATTTTGCAAGACGGCGCCGACGGTCGCAGGGTCGTTCAGGTTCTTCGGCTCGACCCACATCGCGTGGAACACCGCGTCGAGGTACGCACCGAAGCGTTCGGGCATCTTCATCTGCACGCCGGTGGCGCCGCGCATCAGCAGCAGCGTGTTGATCGGGAAGTGCGGGTTGTGCACGAAGGGCACGCCGTAGCGCTTCGCGAAGCGCTGCAGGTCGGTCGTGAGGTACGGGCCCTTGGCCTTGATCTCGGCGGGCGAATGGTTGCCCGTGGCCTGGAACACGCCGCCCAGCAGCATGGGCTTCCAGACCAGCTCGGCGCCGGTGTCGGCGCACACGTGCGGCAGCTGCGTGGCGGCCAGGTAGGCGGCGGGGCTGCCGACGTCGAAATAGAACGCGACGGATTTCGTCATGGGTGTCGTCTCCTTGGGGCTGTGCGCCGCGATGCGATGCGTAGCGCGGCGCCGGTCAGAACTTCTCGGACCAGGGGCGCAGGTCCAGCTCGTGCGTCCACGCATCGCGCGGCTGCGAGTGCAGCATCCAGTAGCTGTCGGCGATGTGGTCCGGGTTCAGGATGCCGTCGCTCTCCTTCAGCGCGTAGCGCTCGGGGAAGTTGCTGCGGATGAACTCGGTGTCGATGGCGCCGTCGACCACGACGTGCGCGACGTGGATGCCCTGCGGCCCCAGCTCGCGCGCCATCGATTGGGCCAACGCGCGCAGGGCCATCTTGGCGCCCGAGAAGGCGCCGAAGTTGGCGGCGCCGCGCAGCGAGGCCGTCGCGCCGGTGAAGATGATCGTGCCGCGATGGCCGCCGGCGGGCATCTCGCGCGCCACCATGCGCTTGGCCACTTCGCGGCCGTTGAGGAAGCCCGAGAAGCAGGCCATCTCCCACACCTTGAAGTACTTGCGCGCGGATTCGGTGAGGATGCTCTCGGGCACGTTCGCGCCGATGTTGAACACCATCACCTCGATCGGCCCGACGGTCGATTCGATCTGCTCGATGAGCGCCACCACTTCTTCTTCCTTGCGTGCGTCGCAGGCGAAGGCGTGGGCCCGGCCGCCGTCGGCCTCGATCTGCGCCACCAGCGGCTGCAGCTTGTCGAGGCTGCGCCGCGTGACGCAGGTGGCGTAGCCCTCGCACGCGAAGCGGCGGGCGATGGCGCCGCCGGTGGCGTCGCCCGCGCCGACGATGAGAGCGGCCTTGGTGAGCGTCATCGCGTCATTCCTTGTAGTAGACGATCTGGTTCGACGTGGCGAGCAACGCGCCCTTCTCGCTCCACAGCTGCGCCTTCTGGTCGAAGAAGCCGTTGAAGAACTGCTGCCCCGCCGCGCAGCCCAGCAGGTAGCCCGTGCCGACCTCGGCCAACTCGGCGGCGCCGACATGGAAGTAGGTGGTGATCGACACCGTGCCCGCGGGCACGTGCGTGGCGCGGCGCAGCCACACGCGCGGGTAGAACACGTCGCTCAACGCGGCGAGCGAGGCGAAGTCGAGCGGGCGCGCCTGCGCGTCGCGCACCCACAGGCGCGTTTCGCTGTGCTGCAGGCTGCCGTCCCACCTGGCGGGAATGCCGCCGCTGAAGGGGCGCATCTCGTACTGCTCGAGCCAGGCCACGCCTGACGGGCCGATGCGGATGCGATCGACCGCCTCGGGCTTGGGCGCCTCGGGCATGGTGAGGTCGGCCTGGCTCCACGTGTCGCGGCGCGCGGCGGTAACCACGGTGGCGGTGGTCGTCATGTTCGCGGTGCCGTCGGCGCCGGGCTGCGTGATCGTCACCGTCCAGTGCTGCGTCGAGCGGTTGGTGCGCACGGCGGTGGCCTGGATGTCGAACGCGCCTTCGCCGAGTGCGGCCGCGTAGTTGACGGTCAGCGCGATGGGCGTGCCGAGCAGGTCAGGGTGCTGGAGCACCGCCTGCAGCGCCAGCGCCGCGGTGGTGCCGCCGAACGGACCGACCATGTTCCAGTAGTCGGGACTCGTGGTGCCCGTGAAGTGCCCCACGCGGATGTCGCTGTGGTGCAGGGCCAGGGCTTTGTCGAGGGGGTGTGGGGTCGTGCTGCTCATGGTGATCGCCAGTGTGCCTGCGGAGGAGGACGTCACGCAGTCGTGTGCGGGACGTTGGCGTGCTGCACTGCCGCAGGCGCAGTCAACGCGGCGAGCCGGTGCAGCTTGTCGAGCGTGCTCGGCCACAGGCTCTGACTGAACTGCTCGCGGAAGAAGCCGAAGTGGCCGATGCGCCGCGCCTGCACGTCGGCCGGCGCGATGCGCTCGACCGCACTCGGCGCGCCCGCGTAGAAGCTCACGAGGCTGCGCGTGCCCGCATGCGTCATCAGTTCGTCGTCGGTCATCGAGAGCGCGAGCACCGGGAAGCGCACGCGCGCATAGCTTTGCAGCGCGGGCTCGCCTTCGGCGCCCACGCTGTAGCGCGGGTTCAGGCACCAGCGGCGCCATTGCAGGATCACGCCGCGCGGCAGGTCGCCGACCTTCTTCAGCTTGCGCCCCGGGAAGTAGCCCCACAGGCGCGTCGCCAGCGGCACCAGCACGAACCAGAAATACAGGATGCTGCGTCGCAGCTTCGGCGCGTTCTCGCGCCAGTAGCCGCTGCCGGCCGCGATGCTCACGAGGCCGTCGACCTGCCCGGGCCGCTGCAGGAAGCCCGGCAGCTGCGCACCGAGGCTGTGGCCCAGCAGGTACAGCGGCTCGTCGGGCAGCGCGGCCTTGGCGGCGTCGATCACCGCCTCGTAGTCGCGCGCCCAGTCGAACAGGTCGGCCTGGAAACCACGCAGCGGCGCATCGCCGAGCGAGTCGCCGCTGCCGCGGTAGTCGAAGGTCCAGACCCGCAGGCCCTGCCCCGCGAGCCAGTGCGCGAAGGGCTCGTAGAACGACTGGCGCACGCCCATCGCACCGCCGATGACGATGCTGGCGCGCGGGGCGCCGGCGGGGTCGTAGCGGCGCACCGCCACGTGGGCGCCGGCGTCGACCGGCAGAACCTGCTGTTGCATGCCCTTCTCCTCAATACAGACACGGTCCCTTCGCGAGACACCGCGGAACCGGCTTTGCCGGGCCGCTGGTGTCGCCCCCTGCAAGGGGGTTGGCGAAGCGACACGAAGTGCGCGAAGACTGGGGGTTAGCTCAAACCCTTTCGAAAATTCCTGCAGCGCCCTGGCCCATGCCCACGCACATCGTGACCATGCCGTACTTCAGCTTCTCGCGGCGCAGCGCGTGCACCACGGTGGCCGCGCGGATCGCGCCGGTCGCGCCCAGCGGGTGGCCCAGTGCAATGGCGCCGCCCATCGGGTTGACCTTCGACGGATCGAGCCCCAGTGTGTTCATCACCGCGAGCGATTGCGCGGCGAAGGCTTCGTTGAGTTCGAACCAGTCGATGTCTTCGTGCTTCAGGCCCGCATAGCGCAGCGCGGCCGGAATCGCCTCGATCGGGCCGATGCCCATGATGTGCGGCGGCACGCCCTTGCTGGCGAAGCTCACGAAGCGCGCGAGCGGCGTGAGGCCGTACTGCTTGATGGCCTTCTCGCTTGCCAGGATCAGCGCGCCCGCGCCGTCCGAGGTCTGCGAGCTGTTGCCGGCCGTCACCGTGCCGCGCGCGGCGAACACGGTGCGCAGCTTGGCCAGGCCTTCGATGCTGGTGTCGGGGCGTGCGCCTTCGTCCAGGCTCACGGTGCGGGTCTTGGCGATGGCCTCGCCGGTTTCCAGGTTCGGCGTGCGGTCGGTCACTTCGATCGGTGTGATCTCGTCGGCGAACTTGCCGGCGGCCTGCGCGGCCAGTGCCTTCTGGTGCGAGGCCAGCGCGAACGCGTCCTGCGCCTCGCGGCTCACCTTCCACTGCTGCGCGACCTTCTCGGCCGTGAGGCCCATGCCGTAGGCAATGCCCACGTCGCCTTCGCGCTCGAAGATCGAGGGCGACAGCGAGGGCGAGTTGCCCATCATCGGCACCATGCTCATGCTCTCGACGCCGGCCGCGATCATCACGTCGGCCTCGCCGACGCGGATGCGGTCCGCCGCCATCTGCACAGCCGACAGGCCCGAGGCGCAGAAGCGGTTGACGGTGATGCCGCCGATGCTGGTCGGCAGGCCCGCCAGCACCGCGCCGATGCGCGCGACGTTCAGGCCCTGCTGCGATTCGGGAATCGCGCAGCCGCAGATGATGTCTTCAATGGCCTTCGGGTCGAGGCCGGGAACTGCCGCGAGTGCTGCCTTCAGCGTGGTCGCGAGCAGGTCGTCGGGACGGTAGTTGCGGAAGTAGCCGCGGTGCGACTTGCCGATGGGCGTGCGGGTGGCGGAGACGATGTAGGCGTCTTGTACTTGCTTGCTCATGAAATCTGTCCTTAGTTGCGCACGGGCTTGCCGGTGCTGAGCATCCCCATGATTCGCTCTTGCGTCTTGGGGTGCACGATGAGCGAGCAGAACGCCTTGCGTTCCAGCGTCATCAGGTATTCCTCGGTCACGAGCGAGCCCGCGTCCACGTCGCCGCCGGTGACCACGTTCGCGATCAGGCTGGCAATGTGGAAGTCGTGCGCGCTGATGAAGCCACCGTCGCGCATGTTCACCAGCTGGCCCTTGATCGTCGCGGCGCCGCTGCGGCCCGCCACGCGGAAGGTGCGGCGCAGCGGCGGGCGGTAGCCGGCGTCGGCCATGGCCTTGGCCTGCTGCAGTGCCACGTAGAGCAGCTCGTCCTTGTTCGGCACGATCACGTCGCTGTCCAGCAGGTAGCCCAGCTTCTTCGAGTCGAGCGCGCCGGTGCCCACCTTCGCCATCGCCGCGGCGGTGAAGCCTTCGGTGAGGAACGGCAGCAGGTCGGTGCCCGTCGAGGCCGATGCGTTCTCCGCAGCGCGGCGTGCGATGTAGGTCAGGCCGCCCGCGCCGGGGATCAGGCCCACGCCGACTTCGACCAGGCCGATGTAGCTTTCCATCGCGACGACGCGCTTGGCCGAGTGGATGGCCAGCTCGCAGCCGCCGCCCAGCGCCATGCCGCGCACGGCCGAAATCACCGGCACATTGGCATAGCGGATCTTGAGCATGACGTTCTGCAGCTCTTCTTCCGCGCCTTCGACCGCGCCGATACCGGCGACCACGAAGGCCGGCAGCATCGCCTGCAGGTCGGCGCCGACCGAGAACACCTCGTCGGGCGACCAGATCACCAGGCCCTTGTATTCGGCTTCGGCCAGGTCAACCGCGGCGCCCAGCGCCTCGGCCACGTCGGGGCTGATGGCATGCATCTTCGACTGGATGCTCGCGATGAGCACTTCACCGTCGAGCGTCCACACGCGCACATCGCCTTCGTCGCTGATCGTCGTGCCGGCCGTGTGGGCATCGGCCGCGTTCGCGCCGAGCACGCTCTCGGGGAACAGCTGGCGATCGTGCACGGGCAGCTTGCGCTGCGGCACGAATTTGTTCTGCGACGCGCTCCACGAGCCCTCGGGCGTGTGCACGCCGCCCGCTTGCGCAACCGGGCCTTCGAAGACCCACTTGGGCAGCGGTGCGGTGCTCAGTGCCTTGCCCGCGTCGATGTCTTCCTGCACCCACTTGGCGACTTGCGCCCAGCCGGCTTCCTGCCAGAGTTCGAACGGGCCCTGCTTCATGCCGAAGCCCCAGCGCATCGCGAAGTCGATGTCGCGCGCGCTCTCGGCGATGTCGGCCAGGTGCACGGCGGCGTAGTGGAAACCGTCGCGCAGGATGGCCCAGAGGAACTGGCCCTGCGGTCCTTCGCTCTCGCGCAGCAGCTTCAGGCGTTCGCCCGCGGGCTTCTTGAGCATGCGGCCGTACACCTCGTCGGCCTTGGCGCCGGCGGGCACGTACTCGCCGCTCTTCAGGTCGAAGCGCAGGATGTCGCGACCGGCCTTCTTGAAGAAGCCGGCCTTGGTCTTCTGGCCCAGGTTGCCCAGCTCCAGCAGCTTGGCGAGCACGGGCGGCGTCGCGAAGTTGGCGTAGAACGGATCGGTCTCGGCGTTCAGGTTGTCCTGCAGCGTCTTCACGACGTGGGCCATGGTGTCCAGGCCCACCACGTCGGCGGTGCGGAAAGTGCCCGAGCTCGCGCGGCCCAGCTTCTTGCCGGTGAGGTCGTCCACCACGTCGGGCGTGAGGCCGAACTTCTCGACTTCCTTCAGCGTGGCCAGCATGCCGGCGATGCCGACGCGGTTGGCGATGAAGTTGGGCGTGTCGTGCGCACGCACCACGCCCTTGCCGAGCGTGCTGGTGACGAAGGCCTCGAGGTCGTCGAGCACCTGCGGCTGGGTGGTGGGCGTGTTGATCAGCTCCACCAGGAACATGTAGCGCGGCGGGTTGAAGAAGTGAATGCCGCAGAAACGCGGCTTCAGGGCTTCAGGCAGTGCTTCGCTGAGCTTGGTGATCGACAGGCCCGAGGTGTTCGAGGCCAGGATCGAATGCTTGGCCACGTGCGGCGCGATCTTCTTGTAGAGATCGAGCTTCCAGTCCATGCGCTCTGCGATGGCCTCGATGATGAGGTCGCACTCGCCGAGCTTGGCGAGGTCGTCTTCGTAGTTGGCCTGCTCGATCAGGCCTGCGTCGGCCACGTCGCCCAGGGGCGCGGGCTTGAGCTTCTTGAGGTTGTCGATGGCGCGCGTGACGATGCCGTTCTTCGGGCCTTCTTTTGCGGCCAGGTCGAACAGCACGACAGGCACGCGCACGTTGACGAGGTGGGCGGCAATCTGCGCGCCCATCACGCCGGCGCCGAGCACGGCGACCTTCTTCACTTGAAATCGGGACATGGCTGAGTTTCGAAGTTATGAATCAGTTCGGGAAACACCGCGGAACCGGTTTGGCCGGACCGCTGGTGCTGCCCCTTGAGGGGGAGGCTGCTACACGAAGTGAGCAGCTACGGGAGTGGGTCAAGCTATCAAAAAACAAAAGGGAACCTCCGCTGCATCGGTGATGCGCTACGCCGAGTCCGACTCGGCACCTGGTGTCGATGGCGATTCGTCTGCTTCCAGTGAATTTGCAAAGAGAACCAGTCCTCCAAAACCCAACAGACCGCAGATCGCCCAACCGAAACCGACCCACCACGGGAATGCCATCGCGCCGCCGCCACCTCTGTACCCGGGTGCAAGGGGGACAGTTGCGAGTACCCCAATAAAGGTGATGACAGCGGCCGCACCAGCAGCAACCACCACGAGAGCAAGGCCACCGATCAACTTTCCCGACGAGACGCTCATGTCACCTGCCCTCCGTTGCACACTTACTGCACACGGTTCCAGGTTTGGGTGCGCCAGAACGGGCCGAGGTAGCCACGGACCTCGAGCTTCTTGCCGCCGTCGATCGGCGTGAAGCTCGCGCGGTATTCCTTGCCGTTCTCGGGGTCGAGGATCTTTCCGCCTTCCCAGACGTCCTTGCCCTCGGCCTTCTTGCCGCCACGGATGATCTCCAGGCCCGCGATGGGCTTGCCCTTGCGGTCGTCGGCGCATTCGTCGCAGGTGGCGTCGGGCTTGGTGTCTTTCTTCAACGACTTCTCGATGCGACCGAGCAACGCACCGTTGGTCTCGGCGATGCGGATCTCGGCCTTGGCCTCGCCCGTCTTGTCGTCGACGTTGCGCCACAGGCCCACCGGCGTGCTCTGGGCCATGGCCGAGACGGCGGTGACGGTGAACAAGACGGCTGCAAGCGTTGCTTTCATGAGCGGGCTCCCGGTGGGTCGATGAAGAAAGGCTGTGTGCCGCTTAAGCGAGTGCGGCGTCGGTGTCCATCAACACCTTGCTGCCGGCGCGCGCGGTGCGCATCAGCATCACGGTCTCGGGGAACAGCTTGGCGAAGTAGAAGCGTGCGGTCTGCAGCTTGGCGACGTAGAACGGATCGTTGTTGCCGGCAGCGATTTCGCGCAGCGCCACTTGCGCCATGCGGGCGAACAGGTAGCCGAACACGAAGTGGCCAGCCACGCGCAGGTAGTCGACGGCGGCGGCGCCCACTTCGTCGGGGTTCTGGAAGCCCTTGAAGCCGATCTCGGTGGTGAACTTGGTGAGCTGGTCGCCCAGCATTGCGATCGGGTTGATGAACTCGGCCATCTTCTCGTTCACGCCTTCTTCTTCCACCAGCTTGGCGACGAGCTTGCCGAACTTCTTCAGCGACGCGCCGTTGTTGCCCAGGATCTTGCGGCCCAGCAGGTCCAGCGACTGGATGGTGTTGGTGCCTTCATAGATCATGTTGATGCGGTTGTCGCGCACGAACTGCTCCATGCCCCATTCCTTGATGAAGCCGTGGCCACCGAAGACCTGCATGCACGAGTTCGTCGCGATGTGGCCGTTGTCGGTGATGAAGGCCTTGACGATGGGCGTGAGCAGCGCGACCAGCTCGCCGCTGTCCTTGCGCACCTTTTCGTCAGGGTGGTTGTGTTCCTTGTCCAGCAGCAGCGTGCAGAAGATCTGCAGCGCGCGGCCGCCTTCGGCGTACGCCTTGGCCGTGAGCAGCATCTTGCGCACGTCGGGGTGCACGATGATCGGGTCGGCTTCCTTGTCCTTGGCCTTCACGCCCGAGAGCGAACGCATCTGGATGCGGTCCTTGGCGTAGGCCAGTGCGTTCTGGTAGGCCACTTCGGTCAGGCCGAGCGACTGGTTGCCCACGCCCAGGCGGGCGGCGTTCATCATCACGAACATGGCGGCCAGGCCCTTGTTGGGCTCGCCCACCAGCGTGCCGGTGGCGCCTTCGATCACGATCTGCGCAGTGGCGTTGCCGTGGATGCCCATCTTGTGCTCCAGGCCGGCGCAGAAGATCGGGTTGCGCTCGCCCAGCGAACCGTCGGCCTTGACGTGGAACTTCGGCACCACGAACAGGCTGATGCCCTTGCTGCCCTTGGGCGCGTCCGGCAGGCGAGCCAACACCAGGTGAATGATGTTGCTCGTCATGTCGTGCTCGCCGGCCGAGATGAAGATCTTGCTGCCGGTGATGCGGTAGGTGCCGTCCGCCTGCGGCTCGGCCTTGGTGCGCAGCAGGCCCAGGTCGGTGCCGCAATGGGGTTCGGTCAGGCACATGGTGCCGGTCCACTCGCCGCTCGTGAGCTTGGGCAGGTAGGTCTTCTTCTGGTCGTCGGTGCCGTGCGCGGCCAGTGCCTCGTAGGCGCCGTGCGAGAGGCCCGGGTACATGGTCCAGGCCTGGTTGGCGCTGTTGAGCATTTCGAACAGGCACTGGTTCACCACGAACGGCAGGCCCTGGCCGCCGAAGGCCGGGTCGCACGACAGTGCAGGCCAGCCGCCTTCGACGTACTTGGCGTAGGCGTCCTTGAAGCCCGTGGGCGTCTTCACTTCGTGCGTGGCCTTGTCGAGCACGCAGCCTTCTTCGTCGCCGCTGATGTTCAGCGGGAAGGTGACTTCGGCCGCGAACTTGCCGGCCTCTTCGATCACGGCGTTGATGGTGTCGGCATCGGTCTCGGCGTGGGCCGGCAGTGCCTTGAGTTCCTCGGCGACGTTGAGCACTTCGTGCAGCACGAACTGCATGTCACGCACGGGGGGGTTGTAGGTAGGCATCCGGGACTCTCCTGGTCGAAGCTAGATAGATTGGAAAAAACGAAAACGGAAAAACGAAACGGGCAACCGTGGCGCTCAGCGCACGGTCTTGAGCCGGCGCGTGCCGCGCGCAGCGGGCGCGGACTCGGCGGCATTGGAAGCAGGCGGCGCGTCCGGCGTGGCGGCGCGCGCGAGGATGTTGTCGAAGCCGACGTTGGCGCGGCCGATGGAGCCGGGCACCTGCAGGAAGCGGGCTTCGTAGTGCAGCGCGAGGATCAGGCCGTGGATCTCGAACCCGACCTGGCGCTCGTCGGCGTCGGCGCGCAGGTGGCCTTCGGTCTTGGACTGCACGATGGCGCGCAGCACGGCGGCCTGCCAGATGCTGACCGACTCGACCAGCGCGTCGCGCACGGGGCCCGGGCGGTCGTCGAACTCGGAGGCGCCGCTGATGTAGATGCAGCCCGAGTCGATCTCGGTCGAGGTGCGCTTCATCCAGTTGGCGAACATGGCGCGCAGGCGCGGCAGGCCGCGCGGGGCCTGCAGGGCGGGGAAGAACACCTCCTGCTCGAAGCGCGCGTGGTACTCGCGCACCACCGAGATCTGCAGTTCCTCCCGCGAGCCGAAGTGGGCGAACACGCCCGACTTGCTCATCTTGGTGATTTCGGCCACGGCGCCGATCGACAGGCCCTCGAGCCCGATCTGCGCGGCCAGCGCCAGCGCGGCGTCGACGATGATGGCCTTGGTCTGCTGGCCCTTGGGGGCGGCGCGGGCCGGCTTGGCGGGAACGGCGGTGGCAGACATCGTGAAAGCTCCGAATAAAACGAACGGTCGTTCTATTTTGCAGGGGCTTTGCACTTTTGACCGCAAATGACCTTGGGTGGCGCTGGGTTAATAAAGGTTAGCCAAAGCAAGGGGCGGCCGCCAGGGGGCCGCACCCTTGCCCCGCGGGATCAGAACTCCTGCGACACCGGCCGCAGCACGACCTCGTTGATGTCTACGTTGGCCGGCTGCTCCACCGCGTAGACGATGGCGCGCGCCACCGAGTCGGCCGGAATCTGGTTGGCGTCGTAGAAGGCCTTCACGCCGGCGGCGCTTTCGGCGTCGCTGCTGCCGAACTTCAGCTCCGAGTCCACCGCGCCGGGCGACACGATGGTCACGCGCACGCCGCTGTTGCCCACCTCCACGCGCAGGCCCTCTGAGATGGCCCGCACCGCGTGCTTGGTGGCGCTGTAGACCGTGCCGATGGGCGTGAACACCTTCAGCCCGGCAATGGAGGCGACGTTGACGATGTGGCCGCTGCCCTGCGCCTGCATGCGCGGCAGCACGGCGGCGATGCCGTAGAGCACGCCCTTGATGTTGACGTCGATGGTGCGGTCCCACTCGTCGACCTTGAGCTTGTCCAGCGGCGACAGCGGCATCACGCCCGCGTTGTTGACCAGCACGTCGATGCGGCCGAAGGCCTCGACGGTGGCGGCCGCGAGCTTTTCCAGGTCGGCGCGCTTCGCCACGTCGGTGGCCACGGCGATGGCGTCGCCGCCGGCCTCGCGAATCTCGGCGACGACCTGGTCGAGCCGGTCGGTGCGACGGGCCGCGAGCACCACCTTGGCGCCGCGCGCGGCCAGGTGGCGGGCCGTCGATTCGCCCAGGCCGCTGCTGGCGCCGGTGACGATGGCGACCTTGCCCTGGATGTTGTCTTGAATGGAGGTCATGGAATTTCCTTTGGGATGTGTTGAAGAAGTGCATGCAGTGTGGAAAATCCACGCGTTCCAGTAAATGAAACTCTGGCGACTTCAGAATTCCTCAAAAAGGAACACCCCATGTCCAACCGCCTCGAAGCCCTGCGCGTGTTCTTCACCGCCGCCGATGCCGCCAACTTCCGCGAGGCGGCCGTGCGCCTGTCGGTGTCGCCGCAGGTGGTGACGCGCGCGGTGCGCGAACTCGAAGAAGAGCTGGGCGAACCGCTCTTTCACCGCAGCACGCGCGGCGTGCAGCTCACCGATTTCGGGCGCCAGCTCGCCGAGCGCGCCCGCGTGGCCGTGGGCGGCGTGGACGACCTCTTTCATCGCATCGACCGGCGCGCGCTGTCGCAGCACACGGGCACGGTGCGGGTCACGGCGCCGCATGTGTACGCCCGGCTGATCCCGCAGGCGCTGGCGCCGCTGCTGGCGCAGCATCCCGGGCTGGTGCTCGACCTGCGGCTGTCGGAGCAGCATGCCGACGTGGTCGACCAGCAGATCGACCTCGGCGTGCGCGTCGGCCCGATGCGCGACGCGCGCTTCGTGGCGCGGGGTGTAGGAAAGATGTCGCTGTGCGTGGTGGCATCACCCGCGCTCATCGAGCGGGTCGGTGCGCCGCGCACCGTCGATGCGCTGTCCGCGCTTCCGGTGACGGCGCTGATCGACCACAGCTCGGGCCGGCCCTGGCCGTGGGCCTTCAGCAAGAAGCGGGTGTTCACCGTGTCGTCGCCCGCGTTCGTGACGGACAACATCGACGCCGAATGCGCCGCGGTGCTGGCGGGCATCGGCTTCGGCCAGCTCATCGGGCCGCTGGCGCAGCCGTGGCTGCAGTCGGGTGCGCTGGTGGAGGTGCTGGCAGCCGAGGCGCCCGAGCCCTGGCCGATCCACGTCTACCGCCCGCAGCGCGCGCCGGTGCCGGCGCGCGTGCGGCTGGTGTACGACGAGCTGGTGCGCGTGCTCAGAGCTTGAAGGGCACCACGTCCTGGCGCTGCTCGCCCAGGCCTTCGATGCCCAGCGTCATCACGTCGCCCTTCTTCAGGAACAGCGGCGGCTTCATGCCCATGCCGACGCCGGGCGGCGTGCCGGTGGTGATCACGTCGCCGGGCATCAGCGTCATGAACTGGCTCACGTAGCTCACGAGCTTGGCCACGCTGAAGATCATGGTCTTGGTGCTGCCGGTCTGCACGCGCTGGCCGTTGAGGTCGAGCCACATGGCGAGCTTCTGCGGGTTCTCGATCTCGTCGCGCGTGACGAGCCAGGGGCCGATGGGGCCGAAGGTGTCGCAGCCCTTGCCCTTGTCCCAGGTGCCGCCGCGCTCGATCTGGTATTCACGCTCGCTCACGTCGTTGATGGTGCAGTAGCCGGCCACGTAGTCGAGTGCGCTCTTTTGCGAGACGTAGCGTGCCTTCGTGCCGATGACCACGCCCAGCTCGACCTCCCAGTCGGACTTGACCGAGCCCTTGGGCAGCATCACCGGGTCGTTCGGGCCCTGGATGCAGCTGGTGGCCTTCATGAAGACGATGGGTTCCTTGGGCACCGGCAGGCCCGACTCGGCCGCGTGGTCGGCGTAGTTCAGGCCGATGGCAATGAACTTGCCGACGTTGGCCACGGGGCTGCCGAAGCGTGGCTTGCCCTTGACCAGCGGCAGCTTGTCGACCTTGGTCTTGCGCAGCTTGGCAAGGGCGGCATCGCCGAGCTGGTCGGGACCGATGTCCTTGACGACGGCGCTCAGGTCGCGCAGCTTGCCTTCGTTGTCGATGAGGCCGGGCTTCTCTTTGCCGGGGTTGCCGTAGCGGACGAGTTTCATGCGTTCCTTTCAGTGCATTGAAATAGGGAATGGGGTCAGTAGGTGGAGCGGCCACCGGAGAGGTCGAAGACCGCGCCGGTGGAAAACGAACAATCGTCGGTGCAGAGCCAGCCGACCATCGCCGCCACCTCTTCCACGGTGCCGAAGCGGCCCATGGGAATCTTCGAAAGCATGAAGGCGATGTGGTCGGGGGTCATCTGGTCGAAGATGGCGGTCTTCACCGCCGCGGGCGTCACGCAGTTCACGCGGATGCCGGTGTCGGCCAGCTCCTTGCCGAGCGACTTGGTGAGCCCGATGACGGCGGCCTTGCTCGCACTGTACGCGCTGGCGTTGGGGTTGCCGTCCTTGCCCGCCACCGAGGCGATGTTGACGATGCGGCCTTCGCCTTTCGTGCCCTGCCTGCGCATCTGCGCCACCACCTCGCGGCAGCACAGGAACACGCCGTTGACGTTGACCTCCATCACCTGGCGCCAGTCGTCCACCGGGTAGTCCCACAGCTTGACGTTGGGCCCGGTGATGCCGGCGCTGTTGACCAGCGCATCGATGCGCGGCGCGTGCGCGAGCGTGGCGGCCACGGCCTTCGCGACCGACGGCTGCTGCGTCACGTCGACCTTCAACGCGAAGGCCTTGGCGCCCAGCGCTTCGGCCGCGCGCCCGGCGGCGGCCTCGTCGCGGTCCCACAGCGTGACGCTGCCGCCCGAGGCGACGAGCCGCTGCGCGATGCCGAAGCCCAGCCCCGTGGCACCGCCGGTGACCACGGCGTGGCGGCCTTCGAAATCGAGCCGGTTCATATCGTGATGCCGCCGTCGACCGTGAAGTACTGGCCGGTGGCGAAGATGGATTCGTCGCTCGCCAGGAAGACGACCACCGGCGCGATCTCCTCGGCCTGCGCGAGCCGGCCCATGGGCTGGCGCGCCACGAAGGCCTTGCGCGCGGCCTCGGGGTCGGCGTTGGCGTTGATGCGATCGCCCAGCGAGGGCGTGTCGACCGTGCCCGGGCACACGGCATTGCAGCGGATGCCGCGGGCCACGTAGTCGGCCGCCACGCTCTTGGTGAGGCCGAGCACGGCCGCCTTGGTGGTGCCGTAGACGAAGCGGTTGGGCAGGCCCTTCATGCTGGAGCACACGCTGGCCATGTTGATGATGCTGCCGCGCCCGGCCGCGAGCATGCCGGGCAGCACGGCCTGGATGGTCCACATCTGCGCGCGCACGTTGAGGCGGAAGGCGAAGTCGAGGTCGTCGTCGCCGGCCTGCTCGATGGTGCCGTTGTGCACCACGCCCGCGCAGTTGAACAGCACGTCCAGCGTGGGCAGCTGCGCCACGACCGCGCCGATGGCCGCCTTGTCGAGCACGTCGAGCTTCAGGGCCGTGACGTTCGCCACGCCGGCATAGGCCGACAGCAGCTGCTCGTTGACGTCGGTGGCCCACACATGGGCGCCCTCGGCCGCGAGCGCCAGCACGCTGGCGCGGCCGATGCCCTGGCCGGCGGCGGTGACGAGCACGGTCTTTCCCTTCAATCTCATGGTCGGTGTCTCCTGGGGTGTTCTGCGGATGCGGGGTGGGTTCGGGTTAGGCCCGATGGGTGACATCTGTGAATCGCCGTATTCTGAATTGGCCTTACCACTTGTCCAATTCAGGACAACCCTTAAGCCGATCCACCGCCTCGCCCGCACCCACACCCTGCTCCTGTGCCGCTCCAGACCGTCGAACCCCAACGCCTCTATCGCCAGATTGCCGACCAGCTCCGGGGGCTGATCGCCAAGGGCGAGTTCGATGTGGGCGCGCGCCTGCCCGCCGAGCGCGATCTGGCCAAGCAGCTGGGCGTGAGCCGGCCGTCGGTGCGCGAAGCGCTCATCGCGCTGGAGGTCGAGGGCTGGGTCGAAGTGCGCACCGGTTCGGGCGTGTACGTGCTCGACCGCTCGCACCGCGCGAGCGCACCGGTGGCGCCCACCGAGTGGGGGCCGTTGGAGCTGATCCGCGCGCGCCGCGTGATCGAGGGCGAGACCGCCGCCATCGCCGCCCTCTCGGGCAAGCGCAAGGACGTGGACGCGATGACGCGCGCCATCGCCACCATGCGCGAGATGGCCGACCGCAACGTCATGCCGCTGGACGGCGACCGCGCCTTTCACCTGGCCATCGTCGGCGCCAGCGGCAACGTGGTGCTGGTCGAGACGGTGCAGGGCTTCTGGGATTCGCGCCGCGGGCCGATCTTCACGCGGCTGGGCGGCTACTTCGAGACCGTGACCTCGTGGCGCGCCGCCATCACCGAGCACGAGGCGATCCGCGACGCCATTGCCGCGCGCGACGCCGACGCCGCGCGCAGCGCGATGCACACGCACATGGACAACTCGCACCACCGTTTCAGCGCGAGCTGGCGCCGCGCCAAGCCCGCCTGATTTCTCGCCAGCCTTCCTGCCAGTTCACTACAACGGAGACACACCCCATGATCAGCAGCAGCAAGAACAGCAAACGCACCGCCCTCAAGGCCCTGGCCGCCTGCGCCCTCGCGGCCGGCGCGCTGGGCGCGACGGGCATCGCCTCGGCGCAGACCAAGCTCAAGTGGGCGCACGTCTACGAGACCTCGGAGCCCTTCCACAAGTACTCGGTGTGGGCGGCCGAGGAGATCAAGAAGCGCAGCAACGGCAAGTACGACATCCAGGTGTTCCCAGCCTCCAGCCTGGGCAAGGAAGCCGACATCAACCAGGGCCTGACGCTGGGCACGGTCGACATCGTGCTGACCGGCGCGAGCTTCGCGGGCAACAGCTACAAGCCGCTGGCCATCACCTACTTTCCGTTCATCTTCCGCGACGCGGAGCACCAGCTGAAGTACGCCAGGAGCGACGTGTTCAAGGAACTCGCCAAGGGCTACGACGACAAGACCGGCAACCACATCACGGCGCTCAACTACTACGGCGCGCGCCACGTCACCTCGAGCGCGGCCAAGCCGGTGAGCAAGCCCGAGGACATGAAGGGCCTGAAGATCCGCGTGCCCGACGCGCCCGCCTACCTGGCCTTCCCCAAATCGCTGGGCGCCAACGCCACGCCGATCGCCTTCGCCGAGGTCTACCTCGCGCTGCAAAGCGGCACCGTGGATGCGCAGGAAAACCCGCTGCCCACCATCGAGGCCAAGAAGTTCTACGAGGTGCAGAAGAACATCTCGCTGACCGGCCACATCGTCGACTCGCTGCTCACCGTGGTCTCGGGCCAGCTGTGGGCCAAGCTCAGCGCCGACGAGAAGAAGATGTTCAACGACGTGATGCAGGAAGCCGCCGAGAAAACCGGCCGCGAGATCATCGCCTCCGAGACCCGGCTGGTGGAGGAGTTCAAGAAGAAGGGCAACAACGTGATCACGGTCGACAAGGGCGCCTTCCGCGAGGCCGTGCTCAAGAACACCAAGCCCACCGACCACGGCTACCGCCAGCAGGACTACGACCGCATCATCGCGATCAAGTAAGGCCACACGATGAGTGACGACAAGCTGCTGGGCGACGACGGCGAATTCCACGCCAAGGACGAGGCCGTCGACCTGTCCGGCACCACCGTGGAGGCCTGGGCCGCCCTGGGCATCTTCTGGGTGCTGGGCCTCACGGTGCTCTACCAGTTCGTGACGCGCTACGTGCTGAACGACTCGGCCTCCTGGACCGAGGAGATCGCGCGCTACCTGCTGGTGGGCACGGTGTTCGTGGGCGCGTCGATCGGCGTGGCGCGCAACAACCACATCCAGGTCGACTTCTTCTACCGCCACATGCCGCCGGCCATGGGCCGCGCGCTGGGCCTGCTGGTCGACGTGCTGCGCACCGCGTTCTTCGCGGCAGCGGTGGTCATGACGGTGCAGATGATGCTCAAGATCGGCAACAACGCGAGCATGACCATCGTCGACCTGCCGATGAACATCGTCTACGGCGTGTGCCTGCTGGGCTTCGTCGCCATGTGCGTGCGCTCGGTGCAGGTGAGCGTGGTGCACTGGCGCCGCGGCTACTGCGTGCTGGAGCGGCCCGAATCCACGATCGACGACCGCTGAGGTCGCAACCCCACCCCACAACGACAACAACATGCTGAAGATCGCCTTCCTGCTCTTCATGAGCGCCGGCATCCCGGTCGCCGTGGCCATGGCCGGTGCCTCGCTGGTCTACATCCTCTGGAGCGGCAACCTGCCGGGCTTCGTCGTCATTCACCGCATGGTGAGCGGCGTCGACAGCTTTCCGCTGCTGGCCGTTCCCTTCTTCATCCTCGCCGGCAACCTGATGAACAACGCCGGCATCACCAACCGCATCTACAACTTCGCGCTCGCGCTGGTGGGCTGGCTCAAGGGCGGCCTGGGGCACGTGAACATCCTGGGCTCGGTGATCTTCTCGGGCATGAGCGGCACCGCCATCGCGGACGCGGCCGGCCTGGGCACGATCGAGATCAAGGCGATGAAGGAGCACGGCTACTCGACCGAGTTCGCGGTCGGCGTGACCGCGGCCTCGGCCACACTGGGGCCGATCATTCCGCCGAGCCTGCCCTTCGTGATCTACGGGATGATGGCCAACGTGTCGGTGGGCGCGCTGTTCATCGCGGGGCTGATGCCGGGGCTGATCATGACGCTGCTCATGATGCTCACGGTGGCCTACTACGCGCACAAGAACGGCTGGGGCGCGGACGTGAAGTTCCAGTGGCCGCGCCTCATGAAGGCGCTGGTCGAGCTGCTGGTGGTGTGCCTGTGGCCCACGCTGCTGTGGTTCGCAGTCGACAAGTTCGGCGCGCCGGCCCAACCGGCGGTGGCCATTGCGCTGGTGATCCTTTTCGCGGCCGACAAGGTCTTCAAGTTCGAGGCGGTGCTGCCGATCATGACGCCGGTGCTGCTCATCGGCGGCATGGCGACGGGCCTGTTCACCGCCACCGAAGGCGCCATTGCCGCCTGCGTGTGGGCGATGGTGCTGGGCTTCTTCTGGTACCGCACGCTGCAGTGGAAGATGTTCGTCAAGGTCTGCCTGGAGACGGTGGAGTCGACCTCGACGGTGCTCTTCATCGTGGCGGCCGCCTCGATCTTCGGCTGGATGCTGACGGCCACCGGCGTCACGGCCGACATCGCGAGCTGGGTGCTCAACTTCACCAAGGAAGCCTGGGTGTTCCTGCTGCTCGCGAACCTGCTGATGCTGTTCGTGGGCTGCTTCCTGGAGACCACGGCGGCCATCACGATCCTGGTGCCGATCCTGCTGCCGATCTCGAACCAGCTGGGCATCGACCCGGTGCACTTCGGCGTGGTGATGGTGCTCAACCTCATGATCGGCGTGCTGCATCCGCCGATGGGCATGGTGCTGTTCGTGCTGGCGCGCATCGCCAACCTCAGCATCGAGCGCACGACGATGGCGATCCTGCCCTGGCTGGTGCCGTTGCTGTTGAGCCTGGGCATCATCACCTACTGGCCTGCCACCGTGCTGTGGCTGCCGAAGATCATGCAGTAACGACCACCGCCGGCGCACCCGCGCCGGCTCCGAGAACGATACCCACGATGACTCCCTACATCCGACTCCATCCCGCCGACGACGTCGTCATCGCGCGCTCGCAACTGCTGGGCGGCACGCTCGTCGAGAACGTGGCCGTGCGCGGCCTGATCCCGCCGGGCCACAAGGTCGCCATGCGCGCCATCGCGCAGGGCGAACCGGTGCGCCGCTACAACCAGATCATCGGCTTCGCGAGCAAGCCCATCGCGCCCGGCGAGCACGTGCACACGCAGAACCTGGACATGGGCCCCGACAAGGGCGACTTCGAGCGCGACTACGCCTTCGGCGCCGACGTGAAGCCCGCGCCCGCGAAGCGCGAGGCCACCTTCATGGGCATCAAGCGCGCCGATGGCCGCGTGGCCACGCGCAACTACATCGGCGTGCTGACCAGCGTGAACTGCTCAGCCACCGCTGCGCGCGCCATTGCCGACCACTTCTCGCGCAAGACCAATCCGCAGGCGTTGGCGGCGTTTCCGAACGTCGACGGCGTGGTCGCGCTCACGCACGGTACGGGCTGCGGCATGGACACGCAGGGCATGGGCATGCAGATCCTGGAGCGCACGCTCACGGGCTACGCCACGCACCCGAACTTCGCGGGCGTGCTGGTGGTGGGGCTCGGCTGCGAAGCCAACCAGATCAACGCCTGGCTCGCGACCGGCCACCTGGCCGAGGGCGAGAACTTCCGCACCTTCAACATCCAGGACACGGGCGGCACGCGCAAGACGGTCGAGAAAGGCGTGGCGCTCATCAACGAGATGCTGCCGCGCGCCAACGCGGTGAAGCGCGAGCCGTGCAGCGCGGCGCACATCACCATCGGGCTGCAGTGCGGCGGCTCCGACGGCTACTCGGGCATCAGCGCGAACCCGGCGCTGGGTGCGGCGGTCGACCTGCTGGTGGCGCACGGCGGCACGGCCATCCTGAGCGAAACGCCCGAGGTGTACGGCGCCGAGCACCTGCTGACGCGCCGCGCGGTGAAGCGCGAGGTCGGCCAGAAGCTCGTGGACCGCATCAAGTGGTGGGAGCACTACACAGAGATCAACGAGGGCGAGATGAACAACAACCCCTCGCCCGGCAACAAGGCGGGCGGGCTCACGACCATCCTCGAGAAGTCGCTGGGCGCGGTCGCCAAGGGCGGCACGAGCAACCTCGAAGCGGTGTACGAATACGCCGAGCCCGTCACTGCGCACGGCTTCGTCTACATGGACACGCCGGGCTACGACCCGGTGAGCGCCACGGGCCAGGTGGCGGGCGGCGCGAACCTGATCTGCTTCACGACCGGGCGCGGCTCGGCCTACGGTTGCGCGCCCTCGCCCTCGCTCAAGCTCGCGACCAACTCGGCGCTGTGGCAGCGGCAGGAAGAAGACATGGACATCAACTGCGGCGAGATCGTGGACGGCACGGCCTCGATCCAGGAGATGGGCCAGCGCATCTTCGAACTGGTGCTGGCCACGGCCTCGGGCGCGCACTCGAAGAGCGAGCAGCACGGCTACGGGCAGAACGAGTTCGTGCCGTGGCAAGTCGGCGCGGTGATGTGAGGCCCGCCCTCCCCTTCGGCTATGCCATCCCATTGAACGCACGAGGAGCCTGATCCATGTCCAGAACCCTGCCGGCCGACGGCCTGCAAGCCAACGTCGCCCGCATCCTCGAAGCCGCGGGCAGCAGCGCCGCCGAAGCACAGCAGGTGGCCGCCAACCTCGTGCTGGCCAACCTGAGCGGGCACGACTCGCACGGCGTGGGCATGCTGCCGCGCTACATCGATGCGGTGGCCGAGGGCGGCCTCGTGCCCAACGCCGCCGTGAAGGTCAACCTCGACATCGGCACGCTGATGGGCCTGGACGGCCAGCACGGCTACGGGCAGATCGTCGGCGTGCAGGCGATGGAGCTCGGCATCGCGCGCGCGAAGCAGCACGGCAGCTGCATCTTCACGCTCGCGAACGCGCACCACCTGGGGCGCATCGGCCATTTCGCCGAGATGGCGACGGCCCAGGGGCTGGTGGCGATGCACTTCGTCAACGTGCTCTCGCGGCCCGTGGTGGCGCCCTGGGGTGGCGGCGACGGGCGCTTCGGCACCAACCCGTGCTGCATCGGCATTCCGCTGGCGGGCGCCGAGCCCTTCGTGCTCGACTACGCGACCAGCCGCGTGGCGCAGGGCAAGATGCGCGTGGCCCACAACAAGGGCGAGCAGGTGCCCGACGGCTACCTGATCGACGAACGCGGCGCGCCCACCAACGACCCGGGCGTGGTCGTGGTGCCGCAGGGCAACGGCCTGTTCGGCGCGCTCATGACCTTCGGCGAACACAAGGGCTACGGCATGGCGGTGGCGTGCGAGCTGCTGGGCGGCGCGCTCACGGGCGGCGGCACCTGGCACCGGCCGGCGGACACGGCGCGCACGGTGCTCAACGGCATGCTGACGGTGCTGATCGACCCCGTGAAGCTCGGCACGCAGAAGGCCTTCGACGAAGAGGCACGCGAGTTCATCGGCTGGCTGCGGCAAAGTCCGCCGGGCCAGGGCTTCGAGGCCGTGCAGATCGCGGGCGAGCCGGAGCGCCGGGCGCGCGCGGCACGCCGGCGCGACGGGGTATGGGTCGATGACGCGACCTGGGGCGAGATCGTCGCCGCCGGCGCGAAGGTGGGCGTGGCCGTCGCCTAACGCCGCGCCGCCTGGCGCGACTTCTGGCTCAGCACCAGCGCGATGCCGCCGAGGATCGCCACCGAGGCGAGCGCCAGCCGCGGCGTGATCGCTTCCGACAGGAACAGCACGCCGCCGAACGCTGCAAGCAGCGGCACCGACAGCTGCACGGTCGCCGCCCGCAAGGCCGACAGGCGGCCCAGCGCCGCGTACCAGACGACGTAGCCAAGCCCCGAGGTCAGCGCACCGGAGGCCACGGCCAGCGCGACGCCGCGCGCATCGGCGTGCGCGCGCGTGGCGAACACCAGGCTCAGCGCCAGGGCCAGCGGCACGGCGCGCAGGAAGTTGCGAGCGGTCGCGGCCAGCGGGTCGGCCACGCCCCGGCCGCGCAGCGAATACACGCCCCACGCCACGCCCGCCACCGCCATCAGCACGGCGCCCAGCAGCGGCGGCGCGGCAACGCCCGGCGACACCAGGTAGACGAGCCCGGCGGCCGCAAGGACGAAGCCGCACCACGCCAGCACCCCGAAGCGCTCGCCGCCGCCCAGGCCCGCGCCCAGCATCGTGAGCTGCACCGCGCCGAAGAGGATCAGCGCGCCCGTGCCCGCCGGGAGGCTGAGGTAAGCGAAGGAGAAGAACGCGACGTACGCGAACAGCATGACGGCCGGGAGCCAGCCGGTCTGCCCGAGAGTGGACGGCTGCGCCCGGAAGCGCACGACGAGCGCCAGCGTGATCGCCCCGGACGCCAACCGGATGCTGCCGAAGCTGGCCGGGTCGATGCCGCCGTGCTGCAGCGCGAGTCGGCACAGCAGCGAGTTGGCCGCGAACGCGACCATGGCGACGGCGGTGAGCGCAACGGCGTGCAGGAGAGGGGCCGGGCGGGCAGCGGCGGCGTCAGGCATGGCGCGCCCCGGAAGGCCAGCGGCGGCGGGAAGGACAAGCACTCATGCGAGCCTCCGATCCAGAGGTCATGCGAAACGGGCTTGTCACCGCGGCACCGCGTGGCGGCAAGGGAGGAAATCGATCGTACGCGCCGCAAGGGGCCGCGTCGAGTTCAGCGTTACGGCGCCGGACTTGCCGGCAAGGCCGTCAAACGATCAGGGCGATCGTGGCTTCCAGGTGTTCGGACGGCGCGCGGCGGAAACCCGAGCGCGCAAAGCGCTGCAGCTGCCCGACCACGAAGGCCGTGAGCGCCGCGGCGCGCACCTGGGCGTCGACGCTGGGCGTGGCCGAGCCGTCGGCGGCGGCCGCGCCGCGCAGCACCTGGCGCAGCGTGGCCTCGATCTTGTCGAAGAACTGGTTCATGCGCTGCTGCAGGCGCTCGTTCTCGAACACCAGGGCGTCGCCGACCATGACGCGCGTCATGCCGGGGTTGCGCTCGGCGAACTGCACCAGCAGCACGAGGATGCGGGCCGCCTGCTGGCTGCCGGTGGCGCCTTCGCGCTCGAGGATCTGGTTGACCAGCGTGAAGACGCTCTGCTCGATGAAGTCGATGAGGCCCTCGAACATCTGGGCCTTGCTCGCGAAGTGGCGGTACAGGGCCGCCTCGCTCACCTCGAGCCGCGCGGCCAGCGCGGCGGTGGTGACCCGCTCGGCACCGGGCTGCTCCAGCATGGCGGCCAGCGCCTGCAGGATCTGCACGCGCCGCTCGCCCGGCTTGGGGCGCTTGCGCGTCGGTGCGGCGGCGGGCGTGTCGGCCGGGGTCTCTACGCCGGGGGCAGCTGTCTCTTCGTTCTGCATGGGAGCGCGTGCAAAGATGTAATCAATTGATTCTCGCACAGCGCAGTGAGCGCGCGCCTTCCGCCGACGGAAGGCACGCGGAGGGCGCTCAACGCGCCCGGATCATCGTGCCGTAGGCCTGATCGGTCAGGATCTCGAGCAGCATCGCATGGGGCACGCGGCCGTCGATGATGTGCACCGCGTTCACGCCGCTCTTGGCCGCGTCGAGCGCGCCTTCGATCTTGGGCAGCATGCCGCCCGAGATGGTGCCGTCGGCGAACAGGTCGTCGATTTCGCGCGCGCTCAGGTTGGTGAGCAGGTTGCCGTTCTTGTCGAGCACGCCGGGCGTGTTCGTCAGCAGCATGAGCTTCTCGGCCTTGAGCACCGTGGCCAGCTTGCCGGCGACGACGTCGGCGTTGATGTTGTAGCTCTCGTTCTCCTCGCCGAAGCCGATGGGGCTCACGACGGGAATGAAGGCGTCGTCCTGCAGCGCCTTGACCACGCTGGGGTCGATGGAAACGATGTCGCCGACCTGGCCCACGTCGTGGTGCAGGTTGGGGTCGGTGCGGTCGGCCAGCTTGAGTTTTTGCGCGCGAATGAGGCCGCCGTCGCGTCCCGTGAGGCCCACGGCCTTGCCGCCGGCCTGGTTGATCAGGCCCACGATGTCCTGCTGCACCTCGCCGGCCAGCACCCATTCGACGACTTCCATGGTCTCGGCGTCGGTCACGCGCATGCCCTGCACGAAGCTGCCCTTCTTGCCCAGCTTGTTCAGCGCGGCCTCGATCTGCGGGCCGCCGCCGTGCACCACCACCGGGTTCATGCCGACCAGCTTGAGCAGCACCACGTCTTCGGCGAAGTCGGCCTGCAGCGCGGGGTCGGTCATGGCGTTGCCGCCGTACTTGATGACGATGGTCTTGCCGTGGAACTTGCGGATGTACGGCAGCGCCTGGGCCAGGATCTCGGCCTTGTCGCGCGGAGGGATGTTGAGGACGGGGTCGGTCATGGGCGGTCAGGCTCCAAAGCGGTGGACGATGGGAAGAATTCTCGCAACAAGGCGGCGCCGGCGGTCAGGGCCGCAGCCAGCGCGGGACCTTGAAGCGCACGATCATCAGGTACGCCCCGACGTAGGTCGTGACGAACAGAAGGCAGAACAGCATCAGCACGAAGGTGTTGTTCCAGAACAGCACCGCGGGCACCACCGACAGCGCGGCGAACATCCACAGGTAGGGCGAGGTGCGGTTGTTGCGCGCCAGCAGCTGGCGCGCCTCGTCGTCCGCGAAGGCCACGCGCACGATGCGCCGGAAGATCAGCTGGTGGAAGTGCAGCGCGTCGGCCGTGCCCGGCGACTGGCCCCGGGCCAGCTTGCGGTAGATGGAGAACAGCGTCTCCCACACCGGGTAGATCAGCAGCAGCATCGGGAACCATGGCGACACCACGCGGTGGCGCTGCACCAGCGTCACGCAGGCCACGGCGATCACCATGCCCCAGACGTAGGCGCCGCCGTCGCCGGCGAAGATCTTGCCGCGCGGGTAGTTCCAGACCAGGAAGCCGAAGGTGGCGCCGACCAGGCAGATCACCATCGCGGCCAGCTGCCGGTCGCCCAGCTGCAGCGCGACGTGCGAGATCGCCAGGCACACGAGCACGGCCACGGTGCCGGCCAGCCCGTTGTAGCCGTCGATGATGTTGAAGGCATGCGGCAGGCCGCCGATGGCCAGGGCCGCGAAGACCAGTGAGGCATAGGGCAGCAGCGCCAGCCAGCCGTCGAGCGTCTCGAAGCCGGTGCGCGCCACGCCCAGCCCCTGCACCCAGCACACCAGCAGCGCCGAGCCGATGGTCAGGCCCAGCCGGTAGCGCACCTTGACCTGCTGGGTCACGTCTTCGACGATGCCGCCGAGCACGGCGGGCAGGATGCACACCAGCGTGAGCATCGAGGACTTGAGCGGCCAGGCGATGTTCAGCGGCTCGATCAGGCCGGCGCCCAGCCAGGCCGCGCTCATGCCGAGCATGATGCCGGCCCCGCCCAGGCGCGGCACGTGGCCCTTGTGGAAACGCTGGGGCATGTCGGCGCCGTAGCGGCGCGCGTGTCTGCGCGCGCGGCGCATGAACAGCTGCACCGCGATCGCGGAGACGAAGAAACTGAGGATGATCAGGGCAATCATGAGTGGGGTTGGGGGAACCCTAGAATTCCCGAGCGAAATTAGACCATGCCCACGCCCCCTTCTTCACCCCACGCCCCGGTCACCCTGTCGATCGTGAGCCACGGCCAGCTCGCGCTGGTGCTGCCGCTGCTCGAGCAGCTCGACCGCCACAGCCGAGGCTCGATCGCCAAGGTCGTGCTCACGCTGAACATTCCCGAGGCCGATCTGCTCGCAGGACGCCCCTGGGGCTTTCCCATCGAGCGCATCGAGAACGCGGCGCCCCTGGGCTTCGGCGCCAACCACAACCAGGCCTTCGCGCGCTGCGACACGCCCTGGTTCCTGGTGCTCAACCCCGACATCCGCTTCGACGCCGACGTGCTCGCCCCGATGCTCGTCCAGGCCGCACCCGACGCCGGCCTGATGACGCCGCGCATCCTGGAGTCGGGCCGGCCCGAGCCCGAGCCGCACCGCGCGCTGCTGACCCCCTTCGAGATCCTGGGCCGCAAGAAGCCCGGCTACCAGCCGCCGGCCGTGCCGGCCTGGATTCCCGGCCTGTTCATGCTGTTTCGCAGCGAGGCCTACCGCCGCATCGGCGGCTTCGACGAGCGCTTCTTCATGTACGGAGAAGACTTCGACATCTGCGCCCGCACCCGGCTGGCCGGCTGGAAGCTCCAGGTGACCGAAGACCTGCGCGCGCGCCACGATGCCCAGCGCGCCAGCCACCGCAGCAAGAAGTACCTGTACTGGCACGTGACCAGCCTGCTCAAGGTGTGGCTGTCGGGCGCTTTCTGGCGCTACTGGCGGCTGCAGCGCGCCGCTGCCTGAAAAGGCACGGCGGCGTTTGCGAGGACAATCGGGGCCGAAAAGCCCCGCACGAAAAGCCCGCAAGCGCCGCTTTCAGCACCGACGATGACGACCACGAGCAGCCCGACCTCCCTCCCCGAACACGCCCACCTGGTTCACCCGAAATACCGCCCGGACATCGACGGGCTGCGCGCCGTCGCGGTGCTCTCGGTGCTCGGCTACCACGCGTTCCCGCAGTGGATCAAGGGCGGCTTCATCGGCGTCGACATCTTCTTCGTCATCTCGGGCTTCCTGATCACCACCATCATCCTGGGCAGCTTCCAGGGCGACGGCTTCAGCTACCGCGAGTTCTATGCGCGGCGCGTGAAGCGCATCTTCCCGGCGCTGGCGCTGGTGCTGCTGGCCACCATGGCCTTCGGCTGGTTCGCCCTGCTGCCGCACGAATGGGAACAGCTGGGCAAGCACGTTGCCGCGGGCGCGGGCTTCGTGTCGAACTTCGCCTTCTGGAGCGAGGCCGGCTACTTCGACAACGCCGCCGAGACCAAGCCGCTGCTGCACCTGTGGTCGCTGGCCATCGAGGAGCAGTTCTACATCTTCTGGCCCGTGCTGCTGGGCCTGGCCTGGAAGCGCAAGTGGCGCATGCTCGCAGTGCTCGGCACGGTGGCGGCAATGTCGTTCCTGCTCAACGTGACGACCATCCACAGCCACCGCACGGCCGCGTTCTATTCGCCGCTGTCGCGCTTCTGGGAACTGATGATCGGCGGCATGCTGGCCTACGCGCGGCTGCACCGCCCGCCGCCGCAGCCGGGCTGGAGCCGCCACGCACAGTCGATCGCCGGCCTCGTGCTGATCGTGCTGGGCCTGTGCTACATCCGCGGCGGCAAGGCCTTCCCGGGGTTCTGGGCCATCCTGCCGTCGGTGGGCGCCTTCTTCTGCATCGCGGCCGGGCCGAGCGGCGTGCTCAATCGTTATGTGCTGGCCTCCAAGCCGATGGTGTGGGTCGGCCTGATCAGCTACCCGCTCTACCTCTGGCACTGGCCACTGCTGGCCTATGCACGCATCCTCGAGGGCAAGCTGCCATCGGACGGCATCCGCGCGCTGATGCTGGTGGCGTCGTTCGTGCTCGCGTGGCTGACCTACCGGTTCGTCGAGCGCTACACGCGCCGCAGCGAGAACCCGACGGTGACGGCGGGGCTGGTGGCCGTGATGATCGGCTTCGTCGTGCTCGGCCTGCTGGCGACCACGCGCTACTACGTGGGCCGCCACAGCGATCCGTACTTCAACAAGACCGCCGCCGCCGCCAAGGACTGGGCCTACCCGGATGGCCTGAGCCCGATCAAGGTCGACGGCGAGGTGCTGCAGCAGATCGGGCAGGGCAAGCGACGGGTGCTGTTCTTCGGGGACAGCCACGTCGAGCAGTACGGGCCGCGCGCCGTCGAGCTCTCCAAGACCTCGCCGGGCACCCTCGATTCGCTCTCTTTCGTGACGTGGGGCGCCTGCCCGCCGATTCCCAACGTGGTCGACGAGCAGAACAACCTCTGCGGCGAACGCCGCGACGGCGGCATGCGGCTGGCCATGAGCGACCGGTTCGACGCCGTCGTCTTCGGCGGCTGCTGGAACTGCTACTTCACCGAGACCGGGAAGCCCAACGCCGAGAACGCAGCGGCCGACCGCTATTACTTCTTCGACGGCAAGGACAAGCGGCGCTTCATGGGCGGCGGCGGCGTGGACTTCTCGCTCAACATGCTCGAGACCGTGCTGACCACGTTGGCCAAGCACAAGCAGGTCTATCTGCTGCTGGACAACCCGGTCGGCGAGGGCTTCGGCCCCGAGGAGTTCATCAAGGGCGGCCGCCTGGGCGACATGCAAGTGGGCAAGATGTCGCCCACCGCCCCCTGGGACCCGCGGCAGAAGGCGCTGCACGAGCGCATGCGGCAGATCGCGCAACGCAGCGGCGCCATCGTGATCGACCCGATCCCGAGCCTGTGCCAGAAGGACTGGTGCACCCGCGCCGATGCCGACGCCACGCCGATCTACAAGGACGCGGGCCACCTGCGCGCCGAGTACGTACGCTCGCACGCCACCTACATGGACCCGGCGATGACGTCGGCGCCGGCCCGCTGAGGACCAGGCTGCGGCGGCCTGCGGGCCGCCGCGGCGCGCATCAGGACTTGTAGACCTTGCGCAGGCTGCGGATGCCCGGCAGCTTCGTCAACGCGCCGATGAAGCGCACCATGCCCGGCGTGCTCCGGCGCAGCAGGAACAGCGTGATCCACAACCGCAGCTTCTTCTTGCGGCCCACATACGGGTTCGCGAAGACGATGGCCGCGTAGTCATCGAGCACCGCCGTCATCTCGCCGCGGTACTGGTCGTCCTTCTTGATGGCCTCGATCGCCTCGTTCACGAAGAACAGCTGGAAGCGCGGCATCAGGTATTCGCGCAGGTAGTAGCGGCCGCGCTGGTGCTCGTCGGGGAACATTTGCAGCAGCTTCTTGAAGTACTTGAAGCGGCTGCGCACCATGCGGATGCCGAACGAGGTGCTGGCCGTGTGGATGCACCAGACCGTCACCGCCTTGTCCACGAAGTGATTGCTGTAGCCCTTGCGGAAGATGCGCAGGAACAGGTCGTCGTCCTCGTAGCCCATGAACTGCGAATCGAAGCCGCCCACCGCATCGAAGGCCTTGCGGCTCACCAACGCGGCCGAGGGCAGCACGAACATGTCGTAGCGCAGCAGGTCGAAGATGCTGCGCTTCGGGTGCTGCGCGTGGTCCTTGATGACGCCGGTGCGGATCACATTGCCGTCGCCGTCCGCCTCGTACAGGTCGGCGTAGATGTAGCCGAACAGGCGGTCGTCCCACGGGATCGACGACACCAGCGTCTCGATGTGGTTCGGCAGGTAGAAGTCGTCCTGGTCCAGGAAGCAGATGTACTCGGAGGTCGACGCCGCCACGCCCGCATTGCGCGCCGAGCCCTGGCCGCCGTTCTCCTTGTCGAGGATGCGGAACGGATAGCGGGCCGCCAGCCCGTCGAGCGCGGCGCGCTCTTCCGGGCGGGAGCCGTCGTTGACCACGATCACCTCGTGCGCGGGCACCGACTGCTCGAACACGCTCTTCACCGAGCGCTCGATGAAATCGGCTCCGTTGTAGAACGGGATGATGACCACGACGTTCGGCCAGGCCGTCGGCTCGCCGGGCCGGGAAGGGTTCGTGGGGACGTTGGTTGGGTTCATTGTTGTTGTGTCAGACGGATTCGAAAAGATCGCGGACCACGCCGCGCACCCCGCGGCCGAACTTGTCATAGCGACCGGTCATGGCCTCGCGCAGGATCGGCACGCACCGGGCCAGACGCGAGGCGGGCAAGGCGGCGCGGAAGCGCTGGTGCACGATCTTGCTGCGCACCTTGTCGATGATCTCGGGGGGCACGCGATCGCCGAGCTGGAGCAGGCGCTCCAGCAACAGCTCGGCCTTGATCGCGCGCTCGACGTGCGTGTTGCCCCGCGAGGCGAGCGCCTTGCGCACCTTTTCCCTGAAGGTGTCGCGGCGGGCGCCGATCTGGTTGGATTCGTGCTGGCGGTATTCGATAAGGGGCGCCTCCAGCAGGTCGACCCGCGCCGTCGTCGACGCGATGATGGCCAGCCATTCGTCGTGCACCCACTCCACCGGCAACGGCAAGGCATCGGCGAGCAGCGAGCGACGGAAAACCGTGGTGGCACCGGTCACGAGGTTGCGGCGCAACAGCACGTCGAAGGCATTACCGGCGTGGACACGCGCCAGTTCCGAAGGCGAGACCTCCAAGGCATGGAACAGCGTATGACCGATGTCGTGGCGGTCCGTGTCCACCAGGCGCGCGTCGGTGTGCAGCAGCACCAGGCTGTCGTCCTGCTCGAAGCGAGCCACCATTTTTTCAAGGCGGTCGGGCATCCAGACGTCGTCCTGGTCGCTCAGCGCGATCAATTCGCTGGTGCAGGCGCTGATGGCCTGCTCGAAATTCTTGACGACGCGCAGCGCCGTGGTGTTCTCGAAGATCCGCAACGCCACGGGATGTTGTGGCCGCTCGGCGGCGCATTCAGCAACGGCGGCACGCACCACATCGACCGAACCATCGCGCGAGGCATCGTCGGACAGGACGATCTCGACCGGCGGACGGCTCTGAAGGCAGATGCTGCGAACCTGCTCGCGCAGGAAGCGTGCGCCGTTGTACGTGCACAGCGCAACGGAAACTTCAAGGGGACGGGTGATACTCATGGGTTGCTCGCTTTGTCGAGTGCGCGCGGCCCGTCAGATGTCTTTGCGGACGCTTTTTTACTTGTTCACGGGTGCCGATGGCCGGTGTTCCAATCGGGTCGCCGAATCAGCGCCGGTAAAATTATCGCCCACTTCACACCAAACCGAACATGCGCCCCTTCCGTCACACGGCCGAGGGACAGGTTCCCGGCCTTGGCAAGCTTCGCGATGACTGGCTCCCCCGCCGTTCATCCATGAAAAAGGAAAACATCTCTTGACACGCATCGGCAGCGAAAAACTGGCGCTCGACGAAGCCGGTTTCAACAACCGCCCGGACAAGGGCGGCACCGCCCCTCGGGCACACATTTCCGGACTCACATGAGCCAAGTTCACTCAAATCTGCACCGCAGCGTCTTCGCTGACTGGTGGGAAGGTACACGCCGGACCGACATCTGGTGGACGCTTGCCTGGTTCGATATCGTGCTGCGCTACCGGCGCTCGATGCTCGGCCCCCTGTGGCTCACGCTCAGCATGGGGGCCATGATCGGCGGCATGGGGCCGCTGTACAGCTCCCTGTTCGGCACCCCGCTGGACAAGTTCTTTCCGCACCTGGCGCTCGGCATCATCTTCTGGAGCTTCTTCTCCAGCACGGTGACGGATGCGTGCAATGCCTTCGTCAGCTCGACCAACTACCTGAAGCAGGGCTACTTCCCCGTCAGTCTGTTCGTTTGGCGCAGCATCTCGCGCAACCTGATCCAGTTTGCACACCAGATCGTGCTGTACATCCCGGTCGCGCTCTGGGCGGGTGTCTCGCTCGGCTGGTCTGCGCTCCTGGTCATTCCTGCGTTCCTGATCGCTGTGATCAACGCACATGCACTGGGGCTCTTGCTGGGCCTGATCTGCACGCGGTACCGGGACGTCACCCAGATCGTCACCAGCGTGATGCAGATGTTGATGTTCCTGACCCCCGTGTTCTGGATTCCTGAAAATCTTCCGGGGCGCGCCAAATACATTCTCTGGAATCCCTTCGCGCAAATGCTGGACCTGCTGCGCACCCCGCTGATGGGTGGCGTGGCGCATGCCCACAGCTGGTGGGGCATCCTGGGCTGGACCGCGGTAACCGTTGTCGCCGCGACCCTGGTGTTCGCCAAATACCGCCGCCGCGTCGTCTACTGGCTCTGATCATGGCTCTTATCTCTCTCAAAAACGTCGGCGTCAGCTTCCCCATCTATGGCGCCGGCGCCTCTTCGCTGAAGAAGACGATCGCTGCGTCGGTCACGGGCGGGCGCTTCGGCAAGGAAACCGGCGTCACCGTGGTGCAGGCGCTGAACGGCATCAACCTCGAGCTGAAAAGCGGCGACCGGCTCGGCCTCATTGGCCACAACGGCTCCGGCAAGTCCACCCTGCTGCGCACGCTGGCAGGCGTTTACGAACCCTCTTCGGGGGAAATGGTCCGCCAGGGCAGCGTGGCCAGCCTGATCGATCCGGCACTGGGCATCGAGCCGGACGCCAGCGGCATCGAGAACATCATGCTCAGAGGCCTTGTGATGGGCATGAGCCGCAAGGAGATCGAGCGGCAGATCCCGTCCATCTGCGAATTCAGCGGTCTCGGCGAGTACGTCAACATGCCCGTGCGAACCTATTCCACCGGCATGATGATGCGCCTGGCCTTTTCCATCTCGACCAGCGTCGAGGCGGACATCCTGCTCATGGACGAATGGCTGTCGGTGGGCGATGCGGACTTCAACGAGAAGGCCGAGAAGCGGATGCGGGACGTCGTTTCGAAATCCGGCATTTTGGTGCTGGCCTCGCATTCGCCCGAGCTGATCGCCAAGGAGTGCAACCGCGTCATCCACCTCGAACACGGGCGGATCATCGAGGAGCGCTGAAGCGGATCGAACCGCCCCGGGCCCTTGTGGCGCGGGGTGGTTGCTCCGCCGTTCAGTTGTCGAAGTTCAGGCGTTCCCGCTCTACCACCAGCGGGCGCTTCATCACATGCGTCAAGATGGCGCCGACGTACTCGCCCAGAAGGCCGATGAAGAAGAGCTGGACCGAGGCGAAGAAGAACATACCGATCAGGATGGGCGCGGTGCCCATCGAGAACTCGCTCCAGAACAGCATCTTCAGGATCAGATAGAGCAGCGACACGCCAAGACTGACACCCGACAGCGCAAAGCCCACCATCGTGGCGATACGCAGCGGTACTCGCGAATGCGAGGTGATGCCCAGCATCGCGATGTCGTAGAGCGTGTAGAAGTTGTTCTTCGTGATGCCGCGCTTGCGGCGCGGTTGGTTGTAGGGCACCTGCACCGCCTCGAAGCCGACTTCCGACACCAGGCCGCGAAGGTAGGGGTAGGGATCGTCGATCCGGCGAAGCTCCTCCAGCACCTGCCTGTCGTACAGGCCGAAGCCGGTGAAGTTCTGGATCAGCTTGACGTCGGCAATGCGCGTCACGGTCCGGTAGTAGGCGCGGCGGATCGCGAACATCAGGCCCGACTCGTCGGCGGTCGGCTTGACCCCCACGACGAGCTTGGCACCGTTGTGCCAGTGCTCGACGAAGGCCTTTATCAACTCCGGCGGGTCCTGGAGATCGGCCACCAGCAGGATCGCAGCATCACCGCGCGCCTGCAGCAACCCGTGGTACGGCGAGCGGATGTGCCCGAAATTCCGTGCGTTCAGGATCACCTTGACGTTGCGATCGGCAGCGGCCATCGCGCGCAGGATTTCCGGCGTTCGGTCGGACGAGAAGTTGTCGATGAACAGATGCTCATACGTCACGCCCTCGATCGTCTCGAAGACGGCGCGCGCCTGGCGGTACACCTCCTCGACGTTCTCTTCCTCGTTGTAGCAGGGGGTGACGACGGTGATGTGTTTCATGAAGCAGAGAAAACAAAGCGGCGCTGGAGCACAAAGGCGATCAGCGCCAATGGAAGAATGACCATCGCGTTCGCCACATAGACACTGAGCCCGGCGCGCAGCAGCAAGGCAACCGAGCCGACATTGATCAGGTAGACGACAACATACACCGCGACGAAGCGGCCGAGTTGCGACAAGGGGGCGCCACCAAAGACGAGCCGCCCTGTGCTCTGGAAATTGAACGCCACGCCGAGCACGGTCGCCAGTCCGATGGCGAGCGGGTACGCAAGTCCCGCCCACACGAAGGCAGCGAACAATGCGTAGCCCACCACGGTGTTCAGTCCACCGACCAACAGGAAACGCAGCAGCTGCGAATTCAGCATCTCAGGACATTTTCCACTTGCCGACGAAAGGCGCCACCCGCGCGCGCACCGACACCAGGTCGAGTCCATGCTCGCGCATGGCATGGGCATAGGAGCCGCAGGTTTCAGAGAAACGCTCGCCCACACCAATGCGCAGCACCGGGACGGGCGTCGTCTCGGAGATCGCCTCCAGCACCGCGGCACCGAGTCCACCAGCCGCCGAATGCTCTTCCAGCGTGACGATGGCCCGGCTTTGCGCGGCAAGCGAACTCAGTTGCCCGGCATCGAGCGGCTTGATCCAGGGCGCACTCCAGACCGGCACACCGAGCTCGGCACCCAACGCGCATGCGGCCTTGACCATGGAGCCGGTGGCGATCAGCTGCACCGGGGCATTCCCCTCCTGCACACGGACCAGCTCACCGCGCACCAGCGAAGGCGCCTGGACATGCACGGCGCCCAGGTCGGCCTTGCCCATGCGCATGTAGACCGGGCTTTCGAGCGCCAATGCCGTCGACATGCAGGCCGTGAGTTCGTGCGCGTCGCACGGCGACATGATGTCGATGTGCGGCACCCCGCGCAGGCAGGCGATGTCTTCGAAGCTCTGGTGGCTGGTGCCCAGCGTGCTGTACACCAGCCCGGCACCGTCACCGGTGAAGATGACCGGCAGCTTCTCGTAGCAGACGTCGATCTTGATCTGCTCGAGGACCCGCACCGGCACGAAGGCGCTCAGGCCATAGACGATCGGCCGGAAGCCGGCTTTGGCCAGCCCAGCGGCCACGCCCACCATGTTCTGCTCGGCAATGCCGGCGTTGATGTACTGGTCCGGGCAGCGCTTGCGGAACTCGTCGAACAAGGCGTAGCCGTGGTCTCCTGTCAGGAGCACCACGCGCTCGTCCCTGGAAGCCGCCTCGACCAGGGCTGCGGAGAACGCGGCCCTCATGCCGATGCTCCCTCGAGTTCGCGCAGCGCCTGCGCGTACAGCTCAGGATTCAGGCGCGAGTAGTGCCACGCATTCACGTTTTCCATGTAGGAGACACCTTTGCCTTTCACCGTCTTCGCGACCAGCGCCTTGGGCCGGCCGTTGTGGCGCCCTTCCAGGTCGGTGATCGCCGCAGAGATGGCCTCCCTGTCATGGCCGTCGACCGTCAGCACATCGAAGTCGAAGGCTGCGAACTTGGCTCCGAGATCACCCAGCTGCATCACCTCGTCGGTGGTGCCCATCGCCTGGAAACCGTTTGCGTCCACGATGACCATGAGGTTGTCCAGCTTCGCGTGCGCCGCGAAGAGCATGGCCTCCCAGATCGGTCCCTCGTTGATCTCGCCGTCGCCGACGAGGGCATAGCATTTCTGGCCGCTGTTGCGCCGCGACGCGGCCAGGGCAAGCCCCACGCCGACCGAAAGCCCATGACCGAGCGTGCCGGAGGTCACCTCGCACCCGGGCACGTGTGCGTCCGACAGCCCCTTGAGCCGGGAACCGTCGTGGAAGTACCTGTCGATGTCGGTGCGGTCCAGCCACCCCAACTCGTACAGGCAGGCGTATTGCGCCATCACGCCGTGGCCCTTGCTCAGTACCAGATGGTCGCGTGCAGGATCGGCGGCATTGGCCTTGTCGTAGCGCATGTGGCGCCCGTACAGGCAGGACAACAGCTCGATGATCGAGAAGGCGCAGCCCAGGTGCACGGCGTTGCCTGCGTAGGCCATCTCGAGCACCGTCTTGCGCAGGGAGGCAGGGTCGAATGAATGTCTCATGATGAAAAAGATCGGTTGGTATCCGGCGTGGCAAGCCAGGAGAGGGTTCGGCGGATTCCTTCCTCGAGACCGACGGCATTCGTCAACCCGAGCTCATCGGCCGCGCGCTTCACATCCGGAACGTACCGATGGCCGGCCAGACCCGGGACTGCGCGCCCTGCCACCTGGACAGGGATGCCCGTGCGTGCAACACGCGTCACCTCGCCGGCAAGTTGGGCGATGGTCACCTCGTTGTCGCCCCCGACGTTGTATACGCGGCCAGGTGCGCCCAACGCCAGGCAGCTCAGCAGCCAACGCGCCATGTCGCCCGCGTACTGATAGGTCCGGATCGCCTCGCCGCTTCCCTGCACCACGATGCCCTGGCCGTTCGCGGCCTGGGCAATGAACTGGGCCGCCGCAGCGCCGCTCGAAGGCAGCAGATAGGGCCCCAGGAATGCGAAACAACGCGCGACAACCACCTCGAAGGGCCAGGGTTGCGCCACGACGCTTTCTGCCCGGCGCTTCGCCTGGGTGTACGCATTCGCACCATCGGCCTCGTGCCACGGCTGCGATTCCGCGAGCCGCGCCACGCCCAACTGGGCGCCGTACACCGCGCCCGAGCTGACATGCAGAAGCCGGCGCACGCCACTGGCAGCCGCGAACTCGCACGCGCGACGCGTTCCCGCCTCGGACAGGTGCTCGAGCCGGCCAAGGTCCGCCCCGGGTGGAGCCACCGGCAATGCCGCATGGATGATGGACGAGAACGTTCCGCCTGGAAACTCGAAATCGACGACATCGCCCTGGTGCAATTCGACCGGCTTCGCCTTCGCGAGATGCGGGCTGCCTTGCGCGAACCGGTCGGGCTCGCGCGTCAGCACCGTCACGCGCAGGCCGAGACCCAACGCTCTGTCGGCATGCAGCAGGCATTCCAGCAGCCACTTGCCGACGAAGCCGGTGCCGCCCGTCAGGAACAGCGCCTGTCCGCGCAACACGTCCCACACGCTCGGCGCGGTCAACCTCAGCACCTCATCGAGTTCCGACGCCGGAACAGGAGGCGCAAGGTCAGTCAAAGCGCAGGCCGAGGTAGGTCTCGATGCTTTCGACGGCGTGATCGAGCATCGGCTCGGTCAGACCCGGGTAGACGCCGATCCAGAACGTGTCGTTCATGATCCGGTCGGTGTTCTTCAGCTCGCCGACCACGCGGTAGTTGCGGCCGATCATGTACGGCTGGCGCAGCAGGTTTCCCGCGAACAGGAGACGTGTACCGACCTTCTGCTGGTCGAGGTAAGTGAGCAGGTCCACGCGCCGCGTGTTGGCCGCCTCGCGCAAGGTGATCGGGAAGCCGAACCACGACGGCTCGGAGCCCGGCGTGGCTTCGGGGAGCTCCAGGAACTCCTCGCAGCTGCGCAGGCGCTCTGTCAGGTAGGCGAAGTTCTTCTTCCGTGCCGCCACGAAGCCGTCCAACCGGTCGAGCTGGGCCAGGGCGCATGCCGCCTGCATGTCGGTGATCTTGAGGTTGTAGCCCAGGTGGGAGTACGTGTACTTGTGGTCGTAGCCCTCGGGCAGATCGCCGAGCTTCCAGCAGAAGCGCTTGTTGCAGGTGTTGTCCTTGCCGGGCGCGCAGTAGCAGTCGCGCCCCCAGTCGCGGATGGATTCCGCGATCAGCCGGAGTTCGTCGTTGTTGGTGAACACCGCGCCGCCCTCCCCCATCGTGATGTGATGGGCGGGATAGAAGCTCAAGGTGCCGATATCGCCGAAGGTGCCCACGAGCTGCCCTTCATAACGTGCACCCAAGGCATCGCAGCAGTCCTCGACCAGCCACAGTCCATGCTTTTCGCAGGCGGCCTTGACAACCTTCAGGTTGTACGGATTGCCCAGCGTGTGCGCCAGCATGATCGCCTTGGTACGCGGGCCAATGGCGGCCTCGAGCAGATCAGCATCGATGTTGTAGGTTGGGATGTGCACGTCGACGAACACCGGGACTGCGCCGCACTGCAGGATCGGATTCACCGTCGTGGGGAAGCCCGCCGCCACGCCGATCACCTCGTCGCCGGGCTTGATTGCGCGGTCGCCAAGCTTGGGAGATGTCAGGGTAGAGAACGCGACCAGATTGGCCGAAGAGCCGGAGTTCACGGTCATCAGGTGCTTCACACCCAGATAACCCGCGAGACGGCTTTCGAACAGCGTATTGAAGCGCCCCGTCGTGAGCCATGCGTCGAGCGACGCATCGACCATCAATTGCATTTCGGGCGCGCCGACGACCTTGCCCGAAGGCGGGATCATGGTTTCGCCGGGCACGAAGGGCGTGGGCTCACTCGCCAGCTCGCCGTACTCGCCGACCAGCGCGAGGATCTTCTTGCGCAGCTCGTTTTTCTTGAAGGAGATTTCAGTCATGGGTGGGGGTGCTTTCGTATTTTTCGATTTGTTCAAGGGTAACGTCGGTCATGTCGCGACCGTCGAGCCAGGCGCGCTGCCAATCGACGATGGCACCGAGGCTTTGGCGCAGATCCCAGCGCGGAATCCACCCCAGCGTCTGCCGTGCCTTTGAGCAGTCGAGCTTCAGCCAGTTGGCTTCGTGAGGCTGGTCTTCTTGTGCATTGCTGCGCCATTGCGCGCCGCCGCCCCACAGATCGACCAGACGGTCCGCGATCCAGGAGACAGGTCGGGCGTCCGAATCCGCCGGGCCAAAGTTCCAGGGCTGCGCCCATCCCGGGCCCTCGGCATGCAGGCGCTCGGCCAGCATCATGTAGCCCCGAAGCGGCTCCAGCACGTGCTGCCACGGCCGGACCGCATGGGGGTTGCGAATGTCCGCCACACGCCCTTCGGCAAAGGCATGCAGCAGATCGGGCACGAGCCGGTCCTCCGACCAGTCGCCTCCGCCGATCACGTTGCCGGCACGGGCCGTTGCGAGCGCAACGCCGTGCTCGCCATGACGGGCTTCATTGAAGAACGAAGACCGGTACGAGGCCGCGACCAATTCCGAGCATCCTTTGCTGTTGCTGTACGGGTCGTAGCCGCCCATGGGTTCGTTCTCGCGATAGCCCCACTGCCATTCCCGGTTCTCGTAGCACTTGTCACTGGTCACGACCACGATCGAGCGGACGCTGCTGCAGGCGCGCGCCGCCTCGAGCAAGTGCACCGTGCCCATCACGTTGGTGGAATAGGTCTCCACCGGATCGACGTAGGAACGCCGTACCAACGGCTGGGCGGCCAAGTGGAACACCACTTCGGGCGCGAACTCGTGCAGGGCAGTGCGCAGTGCACCGAGGTCGCGCACGTCGCCGATCAGCGAATCCGTGGCCGAGCGCGCCGTAGCCAGCGCATGCAGGCTGGGCTCGGTGGACGGCGCCAGTGCGTAGCCTCGGACAATGGCACCGTGCTTGCCCAGCCACAGCGCGAGCCAGCTGCCCTTGAAGCCCGTGTGCCCCGTGAGGAAAACGCGCTTGCCGCGCCAGAAAGACGGTGTCATTCCCAGACCTTCCACGGCGCCCGACCGCACGCCCACAGTTCTTCGAGGTGGGTCTTGTCGCGCAGCGTGTCCATCGGCTGCCAGAAGCCGCCGTGCTTGAAGGCGGCCAGCTGCCCCTCGGCCGCCAGGCGCTCGAGTGGCTCACGCTCCCACACGGAAGCATCGTCCACGATGTAGTCGATCACCGAGGGCGACAGCACGAAGAAGCCGCCGTTGATCATGGCGCCGTCGCCCTTTGGCTTTTCCTGGAAGCTGCGCACCTTGTCACCCTGCATGTCGAGTGCGCCGAAGCGCCCAGGCGGGAAGGTGGCCGTGAGCGTGGCCTTGACCTTCTGCGACTTGTGGAAGGCAATGAGTTCGGTGATGTTCAGGTCGGCCACCCCGTCGCCGTAGGTGAAGCAGAAAAGCTCTTCGTCCCGCACGTAGGGCGCCACACGCTTGAGGCGCCCGCCGGTCATGGTGTCTTCGCCGGTATCGATGAGTGTCACGCGCCAGGGTTCGGCCTTGCGGTGGTGGACTTCCATGGTGTTTCCGACCATATCGAAGGTGACGTCGGACATGTGAAGGAAGTAGTTCGCAAAGTACTCCTTGATCACGTAGCCCTTGTAGCCGCAGCAGATGACGAAGTCGTTCACACCGTGCGCGGCGTAGATCTTCATGATGTGCCAGAGGATGGGCTTGCCGCCCACCTCGATCATGGGCTTGGGCTTCAGGCCCGTTTCTTCCGAAATGCGGGTGCCCAACCCACCCGCCAAAATCACAGCCTTCACTTCTTCCCCCTTGAAAATCAATCCAATTTTAATCGAGGCGAGTCACAGCATTCACCGCACCCTGCTCGTTCTCGCAGACCAGGCCACGCTCGCCAGAGCCAACGCTACAAAGACCGAAAAAATCTTGGGGAGAAAGAAATACCTTACCTCGAACTGCACCAAAACAAATATCACGAAGAAACAGGCGTAAAAAGAAGAAAGCACCCAAAAATAGACAAGAAAATCAGATGATTTTCGAATTAAATACAGAAAAAAGAATGAGGCCGCAAACAAAATCAATACAACTGAATTTCCCAAATAGTCACCGGGAACATCCTCCGCCAAAAGCTTCGGAAAGGAGCGAATCGTCGGAAACCAGTAGATTCTTGCCAGCGACGCCTTGTACTCAACCCACCCTCCAAAATGGTCGAAGAATGCTTTGTAAAAAAGGGAGGGCTCTGTTTTTCCGCAAAAATCGGGCTCGAACTTACAGGCCAAATGCCCCCCGCCCGCCACAACAAAGTCTCCGTCCATCTCCCTCAATTTTTCCTCGGACATCAAGGCATTTCGAATGACGATGTCTTGCGTTTGAACCCAGTCCCATCTGCCGACGTCGACATAGTGATAAATGCGCCACGGCAGCATCAAGAGTTGCGCTGCAAGCACACAGATTGCCATCGCCTTCAGCGCAGTTGATCCGTTTGTTCGAATTGATTTTTTCTTTAAAAGAAAACTCAACGCCAGCACCAATACCACCAGCCCAAGAAAACCGACACTGAGCACAAGCGCGATCAGTTCATACTGCGAGCGAAAATAGGCCGCCAGCGCCAAAAAAACACCACCGGCCACTGCGTAGCGCACGGCCCCGGTTCTGGCAGCAATCAGAAGAAGAAATGTGAATGTGATGAAGAATAGAACCGAAAACCCTTCACCAAAGGAAAGGCCCACCGGTTGCAAAAGAAAAAATCTTGTGACCGGAAACAGGAATGGGACCAGCGGCAGCAACAGGGCCAAGAATGCCGGAACATAAAATGAAAGGTAGCGCCTGACCGTCATCAGCATGAAGACGCCAGTGACGATGGTCAACCCGAGAAGAACCACGAGAAACGGGGCTTCCGTGCCAAGCATCTTGAAAATTCCGCCCAACAACAGCACGAATCCTGGCGGCCAGAGATTGAAGATCCAGGCGGACGGCTGCGCCAGCCACCCCTGATCAGCGACTTCAAGCCCAGCTCGGGCAAACGTTTTTGGATCGTTGATGGTCGGGAAATTCAAAAAATCCGAAACACTGATCCACAAGTTCGGCTGTATGGCACTGTCCCGGAACCAACTGATGGCGAGCAAGGCCGCCGCGTAAAAGAAAGCGACAGCAATTCGCTCCGTCGTTGTTTTTTTCATTCGTGAATTTTTCGACTTCCGACCGGGCGCGGGACGTTCATTCCTGATTCAAGAACCGGACATGGCGCGCCGGCGCCCCCACGACCAGCGAGAACGGTGCCACGTCGCGCGTCACCACGGCACCTGCCGCCACCATGGCATCATGCCCGATGGTGATGCCCGGCGTGATCACGGCGCCAGCCCCGATCGAAGCGCCGCGGCACACAGTCGTACGCAGAAACGACTCCGGATAGACCTTTGACCGGGGAAACAGGTCATTGGTAAAAATGGCGCCGGGGCCAATGAATACATTCGACTCGAGCGTGATGCCGTCCCAGAGATAGACTCCAGACTTGACTGTCACGTTGTCACCCACCACGACATCGTTCTCGATGAAGCAATGTGCCGACACATTACAATTGGCGCCAATGCGCGCACCCGCGAGAACAACATTGAATTGCCATATGTTTGTTCCATCACCAATTTCCTTGGCTTGAACATCGGCAAGAGAATGAATAAACGCCGAATTATTTGAAGTCATTTTGAGTCCATGCTTTCATGAAGTTTCACGAGATTCCGAATCGAGCCGCAACACGCACATCCATACAATGATCCGATTTCGCTCCTTGTTGCTACGCGCCCTCACTCGAACAAAATTCGTCAATGCGGAATATTATAAGCAAAAATATGAAGATGTTGCAAGGGCGGAGCTGGATTCAAATTACCATTATTTCAAATACGGAATAAAGGAAGGCCGATACCCCAATCACTCCACCGAACGACTCGTCGATTGGATTTACGCCACCACCACGAAATTCCTGATTCGCTTCTGCCTCAACGAATCCTACTACCTTCGAACCTACCGCGATGTGCGGGAAGAAGGAATTTCCCCAAGCACTCACTACGCACTGAAAGGTCGCAAGGAAAAAAGATACATCAATCGCTTCTTTGCAGCGATGAGCGGTTTGATCTATTTTGCGAAACTCGAACTCACATCACTCTCCAAAAACAGTGCTGCTCGCGAATCAGAGGTCGCGCTGTACAAATACTCAATCTTTGAGTCCGCCCGAAAGGGGATCTTCGAAGAAATAAAATCCAAAGCCATTTCCCGACAACTGAGCGCAAGAAATTCAGGAGAAAAGATATTTCTCTCGAAGCTCAAAACCATCGAATTCTTCGACCTCCCCAAGGCCGGGTACAAGCTGGAAGACATCGAACCCGCCTATCCGATGGATTTTCAAGAACCGAAAATCATCGGCTCGAACGCTGAACGCCCGCTACGCAGAGCGGAAGTTCCGCGCAAATGGCTCGCAACGATCGATGACGCCGCTGTCCTTGGTGGATTCCAGGTAGTGGCAAAGCATCGCATGGTGATTTACGAGCCAGCGGCAGATCCACATCAGGGTTTTGTAGCAGGCATCTGGCCGTACGTCGTCTCGCTCGATGAAAAGAGCGAAGTTCTTTTCTGGTTCCGCTATAAACAGGAAATAAGCATTCCTTCTGCCATATTGCTGAGCGGTCGCTGCAGTCCAAACTACTACCATTGGCTTATAGAGTACCTCGGGAAATCCCATATTCTGTCAACGCAGGACCGCCTGAGAAAAACGCCGCTGATCGTCGACGACAAGATGTTTCCGCAGGAATTCGAGTCGCTGCAGACCATGCTGCCCGACTGGCCCATTTACCGGCTCGATGACTCCACGTTGCTGAAAGTAAAAAAACTTCACGTGGTATCTGCCTGCACGAACCTGACCGACAACCTGCGCGGGCCGATGTGGAAGTTCTCGGCCATCTGCTTCAAGACTTTGGGCCACATGCGGTCCACCGTTTTCCAGCGGTTCGGCATCGAAGAGGCGGGCCCCGGCAGCAGAAAGGTTTTCCTTGCGCGTCGCACCGGCCGGAACATCATCAACACCCCAGAAGTCGAAGAGGTGCTCGCGTCGTACGGCTACGAAATCGTGGACACCGGCCAGCTGTCGTTCGAGCAGCAGGTGCGCCTGTTCGCGGAAGCCCGCACCATCGTCGGCGCCATGGGAGCGGCATTCACCAACCTGATCTTCTGCCAGCCGGGCACGCAGGTGCTAGCGCTGTCGTCGCCCTACACGCAGCTCTTCTGCTCGCAATCGAACATGGCACTGTTTGCCGGGTGCAGCTATCAGATCCTTGTCGGCGAACACGCGTTGTTCCAGCCCGGCGACGAGCACACGGTTTCCGACCCGAGCTTGTTTCTCGACAGCTACGCCATCGATTCCAAGAAACTGGCGGCCGCGCTGGAGCACATCGAACGTCAGGCGGCCGAGGCATTCGCTGCCAAATAGCAGGTACCCACTGTCAGTCTGGCGGCCATCTCTGCCGAAGACCGCTCCATATCTGGATCTTCTGCTGTTCGTGGGGAAACACCGTGTCCCCGCAGTGCTCGAAATTGGCGGGGAACCCCTTCAACGCAGCCGGAAGCGGCGGCAGGCTTGCATCGATGTTGAGCCGGATCGCGACCACAGCCTTGTCGGCAAGGGCTTCGTTCGACGCAAGCACCGCGTCAGCCTGGGCGACGTTGTTCAACCAGGGCGTCTCCACAGGCACCGCGTTCAGCGCCAGCGCCAAGCCAGGGACGTTGTACAGACCCAGGAACGGTGCGCCGGGCGCAATGCGGCACTTCGCGATGGCCGCATCGATCTCGTGCATGAACTGCCGGGTTCCCGCATCCACCTTCACCCGACCCAACGGGCCGATGGTGACGGCGAAGGATTGCCGGTCCATGCGTTCGTTGAGGTTATAGGGGATCTTGGCTTTGGAAACGAGGATCTGGGCGCTCGTCAGCGCGACGAACCCGACCAGGATCGCCATCGACGCCACTGCATCCCTTGTTGCCACCGGTCTGGCGTACGCGGCGAGCGCCATCAAGGCGCCCCAGGAGGCCAGGGAAATGATCACCTGGCCGAAGAGCGCGTTGCCGGTTCCCATCGCCACGGTGTAGGGCAGCATGGCCAGCAGGACGAAGAGCCATCTGGAGCGCACCGGCACGGCCTGCCACGCAACCGCGAGCATGAGCGCCAGCAAGACCAATGCCCGTTGCATGTACTCGACGTACTGCGCCATGCCATACGAAAAATACTCCGCGGCGACAAGCGCATGGACGAGCGCGGCGATCACGAGTCCGATCGTCACCCAGCTTTTTCTGATCAGGTACACGAGAACCGCGACGATGAGAAACACATTCGAGCGCATCGCGTCGGCCGTGTAGCCCCCGAACTCGATGGCGTAGCGGCCCAGCCGCGTGAGGATGGGCTCGGTCTGGACCATCCTGAAGAGCGCCATGCCACCGCTGAAAGCTTGCGCCGCCTCACTGGGCGTGGTGTGCGCGAAGAGGAGCGCGGCAAGCCCGAACAGCCCGCCAACGATCACTGCCGCCAACGCCAGCGTCTTGCGCCCGCCCGAGCGGTCCAGCCACAGCACGGCGATCACCACGAGCACGAAGGTGGCCAGGCCCGACGAAGGTTTGCAGACGAACTCCACCGCGAGTGCGACGCCGGCCAACCCCAACATCCCGGCGCGCCCGGCTGCCGCCGTCTTGTCTCCAGCCAGCAGCACCAGCCCCAGAGAGAGGTACGCACCCGCCGAGGCCAGCAGGTTGTAGCTCGGCGACACATTGATGGTGATCGCATACAGCAACGCACAAACAACGGCGCAGCCGATCACGGCGATGCGGCCCGGCCACTGCGGCATGACGGACGCAGCGCGTCCTCGCGCCGCGGTCAGCGCGCCCATGCCGAGCACCGCCGCGCTGCCGGTCAGCAGCAGAAAGCCCGCCATCCGGAACGACGCGAGGCTGCCCGTGATCTGCCAGAGGGGCGCCATCGCCCATTGCTGAGCGCTGATGTAGTACCGGGTCTCGGCGGGATGGATCGCGAGCAGGAGGTAATAGGCCTCGTCGGTGATTTCGAAGCCGCGGTTGCGTGACCAGACCGCGTAGACGGCCACTGCGCACACGGCGGCCAGCACGAGTGCTGCAACCGCCGCTTCCAACACGCGCTGCGGGGTTGTCGCGCGGCCGCCTGCCTCTTGGACAGGCTTCTTGCTGTCGGCCACGGGTTTCACGGCACCGAGGGTTGCTCGGCCCGCAGCGACCAGAGCCTTGCCGTGAAGAAGTTGAACAGCACGACGAACGGGATCAGCAGCAGCTGCCCATAGAACGGTGCGATGTGCGTGCTCGAGGTGAGCAGGTGCAGCAACAGCACGTTCAGCCCGACCGATACCAGGCCCGCACCGATGTACTTGGCGAGCCGCGATCCGTAGGTGACTTTTTCGCTCGGCTTGAAGACCCAGTAGTAGTTCAGCGTGTAGGTGAGCAGCATGCCGATCAACGAGACCAGCACCAGCGCGATCAGGTGATTGATGTGCAGCACCACCACTGACAGGTAGAAAAGCACCAGCGTGAAGAGAAAGTTCAGCCCCCCGACGACGGTGAACTTGGAAAACTGCGCGGCGAGGGTCTTGAGACGAATCACGCGCCGGGCTTCAGAAACGGTCCCTGACGATGTAGTTCGGCCGCTTGCGCACTTCCTCGTTGATGCGCCACACGTACTCGCCGACCACGCCCAGCATCACCATGATGAGTCCGCCGATCAGCAAGACAGCGATCATCAGCGGCGCCCAGCCCTCGAATGGCGTGTGGCCCCGTGCCCATGCGATCACGATGCTGAGGCTGTAGAGCACGCCCAGGCCGGAAGTCAGCAGCCCTACCAGTGAGATGAACCGGATAGGCAAGTACGACGCGTCCAGCATCGCATCCAGGAAGTTTTTCAGTTTCTTGCCGAAGTTGTACTGCGACTTGCCGATGGTGCGCTTTTGCCGCTCATAGGGAATCAGGCTGGTCCGGTAGCCGGTCCACAGCAGGTCGCCCTGAAAGAACCGGTGGCGCACGTCGATGGCATTGAATTCGTCCATCACCTTGCGATCCATCAGCACGAAGTCGAAACCACCCGACGGCATCTGAGGAATGGCCATGCGCAGCATGCCGTAGGCCAGGCTCGAATACGTCTTGGCCAGCCAGGTGTCCGCACGGTCCGTTCGGTGGCAGATGACGATCTCGGACCCGGCAATCCACTTGTCGACCATCTCAGGGATCAGATCTACCGGGTCTTGCAGGTCCGCAGAAATATTGATGACCGCGTCTCCCGTCGCTTCCTTGAAGCCCGCCAGCATCGCGGCCATCTGGCCGAAGTTGCGCGTGAAGGTCAGGCCCTTCACGTTCGGATCGCTCGCGCGGAGCTTGCGGATTTCTTCCAGCGAGCCATCGGTCGAACCATCGTCGATGAAGATCACCTCGTACTGGTGCGCCTTGAGGCGGTCTGCGAAAACGCCGGCGATCTTCTCGTGTGTCTTGGAGATCGCGCCCTCGTTCTGATAGACCGCGACGACGAAGGAGACTTTCATTTTTCAGGCCCGCGCTCGCACATCAGGAAAATGCTCGAGCACAGGTCGGGATAGACCTGCCCGAGTTGGTAGCAGCCTTCCAGGTATTCCTTGGAAATGATGTCGGTCTTCAGCAAACGGTCCCACTGGAAGTTCGCCAGCGCCTTGAAGAAGATGCCGCTTCGGTGCACCACACGCAGGCCGGCGGCGACAGCATCGCGCTCCAGCGTGTCCAGCGAATAGGTGCACAGGTGGCCGTGCTGCGCCTCGGCGGGCGTGACCGCCGCGTTGTGGGTGATCAGGCCCATCTTCACGGCAATCTGCCGTGAAGGCGCATTGGCATTCGGGCACACGAGGAAGAAGCGCCCACCCTCGCTCAACCACTCGTCGTTGATGCGCTTGAGCACCTTGACCGGATCGTCCAGGTGTTCGAGCACGTGCGTGAGCACGATGTTGTCGTAGCGGTGCGGCAGCGTCGCGTCCTCGAAGCGAGAGTGGATGAACTGCGCCTTGTCGCCCAGACGCTTCCTCGCCTCGTTGAGTGCCACTTCGGAGGCTTCGACGCAGGTCACGTCGTCGAAGCGCGCCACCAGGCGCCGGGTGAAATCGCCTTTGAAGCTGCCTAGTTCCAGCACCTTGCCAGGCCGGATGAACGGCTCGAACGACCGCAGCATGTACGGGTGCATGACGTCGAAGTCAAAGCCATACGCATACTGGTGGTCGGCCGTGTCCGCGATCTCTTTGTCGTAGTTGCGTTCTGTGCTCATTTTTTATCCCCGCCCGTCGCCGGGCGCTCCATGCAGATCAATTCGCCCGTTTTCGAAGCCGGGACGAAGCCCATGCGGGCGTACAGGCGGACCGCCGCCTCGCTGCGCTGATTGACTTCGAGCCTGTAGCGCCTCGCACGAGGAATATCCATGCGGTCGAAGCAGCTCTGCAGCAATCGCTGCGCCAGGCCCGCGCCGCGGCACGAGGGCGCGACGCTGACGTTGGTCACGAAGACGTCGGGCCCCGCATTGTCGTACACCGCGACCAGCCCGACGAGGCCCAACGCGGCATCCCAGGCCTCGAAGCGGACCGCCTTGCCGGCAATTTTTTCGGCGTAGGCCGCAATGTCCACGCGCCCGGCGAGCGGCGGCGCGAAGCTGTCGCTGCATTCCCGCAGATGCCGGGCGATCTCGTCAGCCGAGGCCCGGTCGACCGCCAACGCGAAACGCCCCCGCGGTGTCATGCCCTGCGTCACTCGAGCACGGCAAGCCCGAAGCCGTGGCGCCCGAACTCGTTGCCGTTGTAGAGCAGATAGACCTTGCCTTGGAAGGTGAAGGCATGTGGATAGCACTGCATGTCCGAATCCCACTCCGTTTCCGGGATGTCCAGCTTCGGCGTATCGTCGTCGCGGGTCCAGTTCGAGAGGTCGTCCGACCAGGCATGGCCGATGCGGTAGCCCCGGCCCTTGGTCGCACGAAAGTCGAACGACTGGCGAAAGCAGAAGAACATGTGGAACCGGCTGCCGATGCGAACGACCGTCGGCAGCGCTTGGCTCTCGTCGGGCCCCAGACTGTCGGAGACGATCTGCCTGGCCTCTTCCTTGGCCCAATGGATCCGGTCGGTCGAGGTGGCGTGGCCGATCTTGTAGGTGCGGTCGGGCGCAGCGCCATCGGCGTACTGCTTCCAGCCGGTGCCGAAGATGTACCACATGTGAAACACGCCATCGACCAGGAGCACGAAGGCATCGCCCACGAGGCAGGGTTCGTGCAGCGATGCGCCCATGACGGGGCCGTGGCCGAGTTTGGTGAAGGTAAGGCCGTCGTCATGGCTCTCAGCCAGGCCGACCGCCGTATCGACCGACACCGACACTCGCCGGTTCCACCCGCAGGTGAATGCCGAGATCTTGCCGTCGTGGCGCACCACGTTGATCGGAAAGATGCCGTGCTCGTCGAAGCAACCCAATTCGCCCAGCGGGATGACGGGCTTGTCGGCCACGCGGAGGACGGTGCACAGGTCCGGCCCGACGTCGACGAACGCGACGTGGCTCAGGAACTTGCCGTTCTTCGGATCGACGGCGCGCGTCGAAAAATAGATCCGCACGAAGTCGTCGAAGACCAGCGTCTGCGGCGACTGCGCGAACTGCACGCAGCCGTTGGGGAGCGTGTGCTGCGTCGGGTCGAATATCTTGCCCAGCCTCTTCCACTTCATTGCCATGTCCTCACTCCAGCTTTCCGTCGAGCACTGCGAGCCCGAAGCCCTCGCGGCCGACCTGGTTGCCCAGGTAGGCCATGTAGATCTGCCCGTCCACCTCGAAGACGTGCGGGTAGCTGATCATTTCCGAATCCCAGCCCGTCTCGGAGATGTCGATGCCGGCCTTGTCGTCGTCGCGCGTCCAATGCAGCAAGTCGGGGCTGGAGGCATAGCCGATGCGGTAGCCGAAGGTCTTGCCTCGGTAGCCAGCGCTGTACCGGTAGCAGAAGAACATGTGGTATTTGCCATTGGCAAAGAACACATCAGGGCTGGCCTGTGCCTCGTCGTCCTCGATGCGGCTCTCGATGAGGTCCCGGTCTTCCTTGTGCCAGGTGACGCCGTCGTCGGACGTTGCCATACGGATCTTGTAGACCGGCTCGGCCCGTCCGTCGACCACCTTCCACTTGCGCCCGGCGATGTACCAGAGGTACCAGCGATCGTTGAAGCGACGGATCTTCGGACCGCTCATCACGAAAGGCTCGTTGGGCGAATACCCCAGCACCGGCCCGATGCCGAGCTTGGTAAAGGTTTCCCCGTTGTCGTGGCTGATTGCGCCGCCGATGGCCACGTTGAACGGTACCGACTCGCAGCGCGTCCACCCCGCGTAGTAGGCGCGAACGGCCGCGCCGTCGCGCGCCACCGACACCGGGTAGATGCCGAACTCATCGAACGCACCCAGCGGCCCCAGCGGCAGGATCGGGGTTGCGCTGACGTTCAGCACCTTGAACAGGTCGCGCCGGTCCAAATCAAGAAAGGCCGAGTAGCTCACGTACTGGCCCTTGGCATCGGCCTTGGGGCGACACGAGAAATACACGCGCACGAAGTCGTCAAATAGCAGAGTCGCGGGCGCTTGCGCGAACTCATTCAGCCACTCGCGGCCATGTTGAGGGCCGGGGCTGAAGATCTTCCCCAGCTTTTTCCACTTGAACATATTCAGACCAATTCGAATTTCGGCAGCAACGAGTCTCTGATCTCGTCGGCGGGATTGAACATCATGATGTCGACCATCGACAGCCACGGCACAAACGGGTCCTTGCCGAACTGCTTGTACTCAATGGGCAAGGACCGGATGAACTGCAGCGCAATGCCCTCCTGGGAAAAGCGCTCGCGCGAATAGAGTTCCAGGCCGCCGATGGTATTGATGTAGGTGTCGGCATGGCAGGCCTCGCAGATGGCAAGCACGCGGTCCTCCCCCTTCTGCGCATGATCGGCCGGTACGCCGGACGAGATCTCGACGGGCGTTGTGATACCGAGGTACTTGCAGGTCTGGACGATCGAGCCGTGGATGTAGCGAAAGAGATTCGTTTCCTCGTTCATGACAAGTGATCGCAGGAGCTCGATACAGGGCTCGAAGTACGGTGCGGAACGGTACGCGCCGATGAACTGGTTCAGCAGCTTCTGCCGATTGAAGTCCGCGGCCAGTTCACGCTCGACGACGTCCAGCGCGTCGGAGTCCTTCTTCAGCGGCAGCGAAAAGATGGCGTCCACGCCACCCTGCAGCAGCCGGTTGCGATTGATCCAGCCCTTCTTCGTGTACTTGATGTTGTCGTACACCACGAACAGGTCCACCGCTGCGATCAGCTGAAAGTAGCCGATGTACGGCAGAAAGTACGGTTGCATGATCCCGACCTTCATCGCGCCTTCCTCCGTTCTTTACACGCGCTCATTGCGTCGCGATCAGATCGACGATACGTTCGACCTGGTCGAGACCCAGGTCCGGATAGATCGGCAGGCAGAGGATGCGGTCCGCCGCACGGCTCGCGTTCGGCAGGTGGTCGCGACTGGCCGTTGGGAGACCGCGGTACATCGGGAACTCGGAGATCAACGGATAGAAGTAGCGGCGCGGGTGGACCTCGTGCGCCTTCAGCTGGGCATAGAGCTCGTCACGCGACAGGCGGTACTCCGGTCCCACGAGGATCGGGAAGTACGCGAAGTTGGCCACCGATTCGCCGGCATCGGGAAGGCACACGATGCCCGGCACGCCGGCGAGCAAACGCCGGTAGGCGCCGTCGATGGCCCGGCGCAGATCCAGCGCGGTGTGCAGGTGCTTCAACTGCAGCAGGCCCAACGCGGCATTGAACTCGCTCATCTTGCCGTTGATGCCGGGCGCCACCACGGTGACTTCGCCCACATGGCCGAAGTTCTTGAGCTGGTCGATACGGGTCTTGGTGGTCGCGTCTTTACAGACGATGGCGCCGCCCTCGAAAGTGTTGAAGACCTTGGTCGCGTGAAAACTCAGCACCGACATGTCGCCATGTCGCAGGATGCTGCCGCCCTCATCCTGCACGCCGAAGGCATGTGCCGCGTCATAGATCACGCGCAGGTTGTAGGTGTCGGCGATCGTCTGGATGGCCTGGGTGTCGCAAGGATGGCCGTAGCAATGCACCGGCATGATCGCCGTCGTCTGCGGCGTGATGAGCGCCTCGATGCGCGCCGGATCGAGATTCAACGTGCGCGGATCGACGTCTGCGAAGACGGGCTTGATGCCGTTCCACAACAGCGAGTGCGAAGTGGCCACGAACGAATACGGCGTGGTGATGACCTCGCCCGTGATGCGCATCGACTGGAGCGCCGTGACCAGCGCGATCGTGCCGTTGGTGAAGAGCGCGATGTGCTCCACGCCCAGGTACTCGCACAGCGCCTTCTCCAACTGCTGATGGAACGGCCCGCCGTTGGTGAGGATCTTGTTGTCCCAGATCTGTTGCAGATAGGGCAGAAACTCGTCCAGCGGCGGCAGATAGGGCTGGGTCACATACACAGGCTTGGTCATGGGCGTTTCTTCTTTTGAACCTCAGGAGCCCAGCATGGCGAGCACTTTCGTGCGCACCCTGTCCGCCGGGACGACATAGTCGGAATGCTTGAAGCTGGTGCTTTCGGTGGCTTCACCTTCCATGAACTCGGGCTTGAAGCCGAGATCAAGGATGGGGCCCAGCCAGCCCCCCCAGTTGAAGCTGTTCTGCTGGCCCAGGATCAATGCCTTCACATCGGTGGCCGCGAAGATGAGGCTGTTGAGCGCAGAACCGTTCGGCGCGACGATGAACTCGGCTTCGCCGAAGGTTCGCACCTGGCGCGCGAAGTCGTACTCCTCCAGGAAGATGGATTCGAAGCCCAGGTCCTGCAGCCGCTCGATAATTTCGGCTTCGTTGCGCAACAGCCGCCAGGCACTGTTCTTTCGCGACAGGAACAGCCTGCGTGAACGCTGGGCGGGCAGCGGATACCGCGCTGCCATCTTGTCCTTGATGTACTGCATCGACTCCGCAGACCATGACGCCTGGCGCTCCGGGGGGACCGTATGGTCGCGAAACAGCTCGACCGGAAAGAAAGTCGTCGTCGGCGCCACATGAAGGCGCCCGACGTTCAGCGCGCGCGCGGTCTCCAGGCGATACAGCGGGTTCCCGACCAGCGCGGCGATGAAGTCGAAATGAGATGCAGGCATCTCGGCGTCAACGATGATCGGCAGGTTCGAGAAGCGCGGATGTTTCTCGAAATGGCGAAGCTTCGGGAGAAACTCGGCGAACCAGTGGCCATACGCATTGCTTGCGAGGCCGGACAACATGATCCCCTCGTCGAGATGCGCAGTAGTGCCAATGGGTGCCAACAGCAACGCATCCGGCCGCTGCGCCAGCACGGTCTTGTCGTACGCCAGGCTGACCTGGTCTCCATACAGCTCGTCTGCCAGCACATCGGACACCACGCAGTCATCGCCCACATAGACCAGACTGGACGCGCTGACGATCCGCGCATTGCGCAGTTCGGCGAGATAGGGCTGGCTTGCGAGCACCTGCTGTTCGTGCGGGTCGCTCGCATAGACCTCGGTCGGTGCGACGAGGCGTATCGAAGGCGGCGCTCCGAGGCTCTGGTAACCCTCCCGGTTTTCGAGCGCCCAGTCCTTCACGGACCGGATGCGCCTGAACGACGGCTTTTGCCCCTCGTCAGCCCCCTCATCCATTTGCTCGAGCATGCGCGCCAAGTCGGCATCCCGGCGCCAGAAGAACAGGAACTTCAAGGCCAGTGGCAATGGCAGTTTGTCCTTGGCGTACAACATGTCGAAGAGCCTGGAGAGCGCTGCGCCTTCGCCGCTGTCTGCCCGCGCCATCGCCATCCTCATCGCAGCCTCGAACGGCTCGACGATCGACTCTGCGGGCAGCTCGCAGCATCTCATGTACAGGGACAAAGCTTCCCCGGAATGCCCCATGGCGCTCTCGGTGTGCGCAAGCAACAGGTGGGCGTAGTAGTCGTTGCCATTCAAGGCCACTGCGGCACGGAGGTACTCCCGTGCATCCGCGTGCTGCTGCATCTGGGCGTAGGCATGCCCCAGAAAAAGCGACGCCACGAAATTCGATTCCGGCACGTCGATCACGGTGCGACAAAGGCTGATGGCCTCGCCGAATCGCCGCTCTCCGGCCAGCGCCATCCACTTGGCGTGTTCGGCGTAGATGTCGACCTTCCGCACAGCCTCAGGAGGCGCGGCGACAGGCGCCGGGCCGAGCGGTTGGCGCGCATCCACCACCGAGGGGGATCGGCCCGTCAACCTTCGAATGATTCTGGACAGCATGAGATGAGATTGTTCCTGCGTTGGGGAGCCCGGCGATCACCGGAGAAACCCGTCAATCCGTGCGAGCACGTTGAAGACTGCTTCGGCGCCTTCAGGCCGATCGCTCATCCTCGGTCACGGCGGTTTTCTTCAGCATCGCCCCCTCACACCGCGGTCAGGGCGAATCGGGTGAGGTTGAGGCCGAAACGCTCGGCCTTGGCCAGGAAGACTGGGTCTTCCGCCAAGGTCACGAGATGTTCGACCCCCATCATGCGTATTTCTTCCCGAGGATGAGACAGGAGAAAGAGCGCCTTGTCGAACGAGGTCAATGGCGTGTCAGGGTTGGCCACCGGTTCGAAGAGGCTGGGAAACGCGCGCCGAAGCTCTGCCGGCGCCCCGGTCTCCAGAAGCGACCTGAAGATCGGGATGGACTCCGCCGTCGAGGCAAAGCTTGCGCGCGTCGACGAGAGGTTGGCCGAATGCCGGCGATAGCGAACAACACGCGGCCCTGCTTCTGCGAGCTTCAATCCGGAGGCCGCGGCGCGCAGCCAATAGTCGTAGTCCTGCAACTGGATGAGGCCGGGGCGGAACGTCCCGATTTTCCGAACCGCCTCGCGACGCATGAACGCGGTAGGCGCGCACAGGAAATTGCCTTCCAGCAACAAGGTACGCAGCAGCGGCTGTACAGGCCGTTCGTCGAAGAACACCGGAAACGACTCGTCGGCCAAGGGTCCGCCTTCGGCGTCGATGAGGAACGGCTTCGAGAACACGATGTCGTTCGACGTGGCGTGCAGGAGTTCCAGTTGGGTGCCGATGCGGTCCTCGACGCACACATCGTCGCCCCCCAGAAGCGCAATGAACGCCCCATCGGCCGCCGCAAGTCCCTTGTTGATGGCCGACGAGGGACCGCCATTCCTTTGCTGCAGCAACACGATCCGGTTGCCGAACTCGGTGGCCAGCAGTTCGGCCCCGCCATCGGTCGAACCGTCATCCACGACGACCACCTGAAGATTCCGGTGGGTTTGCCTCAAGGCGCTGTCCACCGTTTCAACGACGAACTTCGCCTGGTTGAAGATGGGGATGACGACAGTGACCAGCGCCGAAGACATGCAACGCGCTCTGTCAGGAGAAGAACTTGCGGATGTGTCCGACCACAGCATCCACCTGCTCCGGCTTCATTTGCGGCCAGATAGGAAGCGACAAGGTTTCGTTCGCCGCGGCGGTCGCCAGCGGCAGGCTGTCGGCCGGCAGGCCGAGCTCGGCATAGGCGCCCTGCATGTGCGGTGCAATGGGGTAGTGCACGAGCGTCTGAACGCCCTGGGCCGTCAGGTAGGCCGACAGTTCGGCACGGCGTCCCGTGCTGACCACGTACAGGTGGAACACGTGCGTGCTGTCCGCAGGCACGAACGGCGTGCGGAGGTCGCCCACACCTTCCAGCCCTTGCGAATACCTCGCGGCCAGCGCACGGCGCTGGTCGTTCCATGCGTCGAGGCGGCCCAACTTCGCGCGCAGCAGTGCAGCCTGCAACTCGTCCAGGCGAGAGTTCACGCCCGCAACCTCGTGCACGTACTTCTGGCTGGAGCCGTAGTTGCGCAGCATGCGCAGGTTGGCCGCCAGTTCATCGTTGTCGGTCACCACGGCGCCTGCATCGCCCATCGCGCCGAGATTCTTCGTCGGGTAGAAACTGAACGCCGCTGCATCGCCGAGCGAGCCCGCCCGCTTGCCGTTGTGGGTCGAACCGTGCGCCTGGGCCGCATCCTCCAGGACAAAAAGTCCGAGCGGTCGCGCAATCGCGTTGATGGCATCCATTGCAGCAGGCAGGCCATACAGATGCACCGGCATGATGGCCTTGGTCCTGCTCGTCAGCTTTTCCTTGATCCGGGCCGGGTCCATCAGGTAGGTCGCCGGATCGATTTCGACCGGAACCGGCGTGGCGCCGACCATCGAAACCCCCAGCCACGAGGCGATGAATGTCTGCGAAGGAACGATGACCTCGTCACCCGCTTTGATGCCCTGCGCACGCAGGGTCAGCGCCAGCGCATCGAGTCCGTTGCCCACGCCGATGCAGTGCTTGACGCCGCAGTAGGCCGCAAACTCCTTCTCGAAGGCCGCGACCTCAGGGCCCATGATGACGTGGCCACTGTTCATGACCCTCGAAAAGGCCTGCTGAAAATCGTCCGCCAACTCGGCATGGCCAGCATGAATATCAAAAAATGGAGTCATGTTATTTACCTTTTCGTGCCACTGAAATGAATTCTTCGTAGTTTCTGATGTAGTCGGATTCTTCGTACCTCATCGAGGCAAGAACCAGACAGACGGCACCAGAAGAAAAATTGTTCAACTCTCGCCAGACCAGGGACTTCATGAAAATCCCTTGGAATGGCCTGTTGCAGGTAACTGTTCTTCTTTCGTACCCATTGTCAAGAACGACATCAAAACTACCCGCAACAGCAATGATCAATTGCTGCAATTGATGATGTGCATGTCCGCCCCGAGCTTCGCCCGCGGGAACGTCGTACAAATAGTAAACCCGCTGAACATCAAAAGGAATGTGACGTCCTCCTTCGACGAACGTCAAATTTCCCCGTGGATCGGTCAACCGCTCCAGGTCGAGTATTTCTACAGCATTGTCCAGCGAAAATTCAGGAGTTTTGGTTTCTTTCATCGGCAGTCCCTTTGCTCTTTTATTCCCCGTCGGAAATTGCAGCAATCACTGCATCTTCATCGACATGGTAGTCATCGTGTACGCTGTAAATGTCATCTCGCACGTGTGCGCGCGGCCCCTGCACAATTTTCACCTTGGCGCCAGAAACCCGACCCAAGAGCTCCCAAAAATAGAGCTGATGGCTGGGATGATCGGAAGCGAGAACGACCACTTTCGCTCCTGGCTTGCACCAGACCATGTTGGTCATCTGCGCCCCCGTCGGCCCCACAATCACTTCAGCGTCCTGGAAGGCCCGGATTTGCGCCTCGAGATCCAATTCATCGGTGTGCACCACCTCGAATCCGAGTTTCTCGACGCGGGCTTCTATTTCTCGCTGATTCAATAGCTTTCGATAGCTGCCATTGCGTGCTGCAAAAATCTTTCGCCCTCGCGAAAAATCTTTCGTCGCAAAAGCGCGTTGACATCTTTCCACCCCCGCACGAATTCGATTGACATCGAGTCCCGTCTGGCGAGCCATCTCACCGCCATGGTAGGCATCCACAACCGAAGTCATGTCAGAGGGATAGTACATCTGCTTCACGCGATACAAAGTCCCCGACTCCAGCAGGATGACCGGGCGTTGCTCAAGATTGGCCAGCTCAAGCAGCTTCGCGATGTTGGGGTGAAGACCTTCTGTACAAAGAAAAGGCACATTCAAAGGCACATCAGCCTCTTCCGCCAGCAGCATTCTTGGAAGCGTTTCTGCAATGAAATGAAAGTAATTATTTTCATACTCATGCATGATGTGAAACCCGCGCTCTATCCAGGCAGCCTGCCGAGCGTTCACCTCTATGTGCAGATGTCCAGGTTCCGCAGAGCGCTTCGCCTTTCCATATTTGATGGCGGCGTCTTCTCTGCACAGGAAATGCGCATTTTCGTCATGCAGCAAAAAATTCGTCGGACCGATCAGATAGCGGGTTCCGGCAATGGCGGTCGTGTCATTGATTTCGGCAACAAATCCGACCTTCGGATAATCCGGGGGGCCATCGAGGCCCTCGCAAAACTCGGGCGCAACGCGATGAAGAACCCGTCCCGCACCGCCAGCCTGAGACGCCACTGAAAATACCGAGCCAACCGGCAGATCGATGGAGCAAGGCCGAGCTGCATAGGAAGGTGCCAACGCTCCCATGAATTCGGACAAGGCGGGAACAGAATCAAAATGCGCCAGCCGTGCCGGCAAACGCCCCTCGGCCGCACCGAATTTCAAATAGTGCAGCAACGGGCTCAATTGCGTGGCGGCGACATCGGGGTATTCATCCAGATACCACTGCGGATCGAACCTCACGCTGGGCGCGTCCCCTGCACGCTCTCCAATTTCGAGATAGTGGGCCAGCGGGTTCTTTTCCGCCGCACGCAATTCGGGATGGCGATCCAGGTACCAGGTGGTATCGAACATGGGATTGGGATTTCCCCTCAGGAATCCCCCTCCCAGATAGTGCTCCCACGGGTTGGCGATCAGTGCACGGTCCGGCAGCCCCTTGAGGTACCAGGCTGCGTCGAAAAGCTCCACCAGCTGCGGCGTCTTGCGCGGCAGCCGCTTGCGAAGCGCCCCTTTTGCGGCGTCCAGCAAGCTCTCTTTCTTTTCCTTGATGGAAGGCGAACTTTTCACGGCTGCGCGGCCCTGATGTCGTCCGGACGACCGATGGCGATCCCCTTGCACAGGCACCCGTACGCGACCAGCCCGTTGAAGTCAGCAAGTTGTCTCATCTGGAATCGGAATATTTTTGAGATGGCCCGCGTGGGAAGGGCTCTGAAGAAAACGCCGCAAACCGGCTGCTGGTCGACCTGTGTTCAGCCGGGAATTTCGGCGCTCAGGAAGGTCGGCGCTGCCGCGTCCTTGGCGGACAGCTTCGGCGCGATGCCCGTGTCAGGCCACTCGATCGCCAACGTGGGGTCGTTCCACGCAATGCAGCGCTCGTGCGCCGGTGCGTAGTAGTCCGTCGTCTTGTACAGAAAATCAGCCGACTCGCTGAGCACCAGGAAGCCGTGCGCGAGACCCGGCGGAACCCACAACTGCCGATGGTTGTCTTCCGACAGTTCACTGCCCACCCATTGCCCGAAGGTCGGCGACGACCGACGGATGTCCACCGCCACGTCGAACACCGCCCCTCGAACCACGCGCACCAGTTTTCCCTGTGGTTGCTGCACCTGATAATGGAGGCCTCGCAAGACCCCCTTGGTGGAGCGCGAGTGGTTGTCCTGAACGAAGTCGACGCGCTGGCCGACGGCTTCGTCGAAAGCCTTCTGATTGAAGCTCTCGAAGAAAAACCCGCGTGCGTCGCCGAACACCTTGGGTTCGATCAGCAACACGTCGGCGATGGCCGTCTGCGTGACCTTCATGAGCGCACACCTTCGGCCAGCAAATGACTGAGGTACTTGCCGTAGCCATTCTTCTGCAACGGTGCTGCAAGCTTGGCCAGTTGTTCGTTGTCGATGAACCCATGGCGCCACGCGATCTCTTCGGGGCAAGCGATCTTGAGCCCTTGCCGATGCTCCAGGGTCGCGATGAACTGCCCGGCCTCAAGGAGGCTTTCATGCGTGCCGGTGTCCAGCCATGCATAGCCGCGCTGCATGATCTGCACGTTGAGCCGGCCAAGATCGAGGTACGCCTGATTGACGGCCGTGATCTCGAGCTCGCCTCGTGCACTCGGCTTCACGGCCTTGGCGATGTCGATGACCTGGTTGTCGTAGAAGTACAGGCCCGTCACGGCGTAGTTGCTCTTGGGCTTGAGCGGCTTTTCCTCGATGCTGCTGGCCTTGCCTTGTGCATCGAATGCGACCACTCCATACCGCTCCGGGTCATGCACGTGGTACGCGAAAACAGTGGCTCCCGCGTCCTGCGCGTCGGCGCCGCCCAGCAGATGGGCAAAGTCATGCCCATAGAAGATGTTGTCCCCCAACACCAGCGCGCTCGGCGAGTTCCCCACGAACTTGTCGCCGATGATGAACGCCTGCGCCAGGCCATCGGGACTCGGCTGCACCGCGTACTGCAGGTTGATGCCCCACTGGCTGCCGTCGCCCAGCAGCTGCTGGAAGCGCGGCGTGTCCTGCGGCGTGCTGATGATCAGGATGTCGCGCATGCCGCCGAGCATCAGGGTGCTCAGCGGGTAATAGATCATGGGCTTGTCGTACACCGGCAGCAGTTGCTTGCTCATGGCGAGCGTGGCCGGGTGCAGGCGGGTGCCGGAGCCACCGGCAAGGATGATGCCTTTGCGTTGCGTCATGGGAGTCTTCTTCTGTGAGGGGCAGGAAAAATCAGTCGGTCAGAGCGTCTCGCGCAGCATGCGTGCCACGCCTTCCTGCCAGGGCGGCAGTCGCAGGCCGAAGGTGGTCTGCAGCTTGGTGGTGTCGAGCCGCGAGTTGTGCGGGCGCTTCGCGGGCGTCGGAAAGGCGCTGGTGGGCACGGCCTCCACGGCCTGCGGGCCGGCCTTGAGTTCGACGCCGGCCTGCTGCGCCATCTCGAGCACGAAGCGCGCGTAGCCGTGCCACGTGGTCTCGCCGCCGGCGATGGCGTGGTACAGCCCGGCCTTGGTCGGGTCTTGCAAGGTGGCGCGGATGGCGTGCGCAGTGATGTCGGCCAGCAACTCAGCCCCGGTGGGGGCGCCGAACTGGTCGTCGATGACCGTGAGCTTGTCGCGCTCCTTGGCCAGGCGCAGCATGGTCTTGGCGAAGTTGCCGCCGCGTGCGGCGTACACCCAGCTGGTGCGAAAGATCAGGTGCTTCGCGCAATGCTGCGCCACCAGCTGCTCGCCTTCGAGCTTGGTCTGGCCGTACACGCTGAGCGGGCCGGTCGCGTCTTCCTCTTTCCAGGGCCTAGTGCCGCTGCCGTCGAAGACGTAGTCGGTGGAGTAATGCACCATCAGCGCGCCGATCTGCTGCGCCGCCTCGGCCACCACGCCGGGCGAGGTGGCGTTGAGCTTGCGCGCGAAGTCGGGCTCGCTCTCGGCCTTGTCGACGGCGGTGTGCGCGGCGGCATTGACGATGACGTCGGGGCGCACCGCCAGCACGGTTGCAGCCAGCTGCTCGGGACGGCTGAAGTCGGCGTGGAAGTCGGTGCTGTCGAAGTCCAGTGCGACCACTTCGCCGAGCGGCGCGAGGCTGCGCTGCAGCTCCCAGCCGACCTGTCCACCTTTGCCGAGCAGCAGCAACTTCATGCGGAAGCCTTTGCGGGTGCGGCGTCGTACTGCTTCTCGACCCATTCGCGGTACGCGCCGCTTTGCACGTTGCGCACCCACTCGCCATTGGCGAGGTACCACTGGACGGTCTTGCGGATGCCGGTGTCGAAGGTCTCGGCGGGCTTCCAGCCGAGTTCGGCCTCGAGCTTGCGTGCATCGATGGCGTAGCGGCGGTCGTGGCCCGGGCGGTCCGTGACGTAGGTGATCTGTTCCTTGTACGGCTTGCCGTCGGCGCGGGGGCTCAGTTCGTCGAGCAGCGCGCACACGGTGTTGACGATCTCGATGTTGGGCTTCTCGTTCCAGCCGCCGACGTTGTAGGTCTCGCCGAGCTTGCCGGCCTCGAGCACGCGGCGGATGGCGCTGCAGTGGTCCTTCACGTAGAGCCAGTCGCGCACCTGCATGCCGTCGCCGTACACGGGCAGGTTCTTGCCGGCCAATGCGTTGACGATCATCAGCGGGATCAGCTTCTCGGGGAAGTGGAACGGGCCGTAGTTGTTCGAGCAGTTGGTGGTGACCACCGGCAGGCCGTAGGTGTGGTGCCAGGCGCGCACGAGGTGGTCGCTGGCGGCCTTGCTGGCCGAGTACGGGCTGTTGGGCTCGTACTTGTTCTCTTCGGTGAAGGCCGGGTCGGTCTTGGAGAGCGAGCCGTAGACCTCGTCGGTCGACACGTGCAGGAAGCGGAAGGCGGCCTTCTGGTCGGCCGGCAAGGCGTTCCAGTAGCCGCGCACCGATTCGAGCAGGCGGAAAGTGCCGAGCACGTTGGTCTGCACGAAGTCTTCCGGACCGTGGATCGAACGATCCACGTGCGATTCCGCGGCAAAGTTCACGACGGCACGGGGTTTGTGCTCGGCCAGCAGGCGATCGAGCAGCGCGCTGTCGCCGATGTCGCCTTGCACGAAGACATGGTTCGCGTTGCCTTTGAGCGACGCCAGGGTCTCGAGGTTGCCTGCGTAGGTCAGCTTGTCGAGGTTCACGACGGGCTCGTTGCCCTGCGCGATCCAGTCGAGCACGAAATTGGCGCCAATGAAGCCTGCGCCGCCGGTAACCAGGATCATGGAGTCCCCTGCATGTAGAAAAAAGTTTGCTTTACCAAAAATCAACATTCAATTATCCCATCGGTGTGAAGTGCCGATGTACAGGGCTTGGCCGGCTTGCGGGGCCCGCCTACAATCGCCAACAATTGCAGGAGAGCGGGCCTCCACGGAGGCCCTACCGAAGGCGCAAACTCCCATAAACGCTCAGGTCGGCCCGACGAAATTCCAGGCAACGCCCAGGAACTTCGGCAAGGGGTCAGTACTGCACTCATCGATACGGCCGTCTGGAGAGCCGCCACGCCATGTGGCGCACCGAAGGAGCAAACCCGCTGCGGGTGCAGCAGGGTGAATCTCTCAGGTACCGAGGACAGGGGGAGCGGCAACTTGGACATCGGTCGTCCGGTTGCTTGCTATTTTTTCAATAGCACTCCACGCCCGCCGTTCAAGCGCTGCAAACTCAAAGGTACTTGCAATGCGTGTGATCGTTCTTGGCGCCGGCCTGCTCGGCGTGACTTCGGCCTACTACCTCCAGCAACTCGGCCACGAGGTGACCGTGATCGACCGGCAGGCCACCCCGGCCGCCGAAACCAGCTTCGCCAACGGCGGCCAGATCTCGGTCAGCCATGCCGAACCGTGGGCCAATCCGAGCGCGCCGCTGAAGGTGCTGCAATGGCTCGGCAAGGAAGACGCGCCGCTGCTCTTTCGCATCCGCGCCGACATGCGCCAATGGCTCTGGGGCCTGCAGTTCCTGCGCGAATGCACCCCCGCGCGCACCCGCCACAACATCGAACAGATCGTTCGTCTCGGTACATACAGCCGGGAAATGTTGCAGCAATTGCGTCGAGACACCGGCCTGAACTATGACCAGCGCACGCAAGGCATCCTGCACTTCTACACGACGCAAAAAGAATTCGACGGCGCCCTCGCGCCCGCCGAGCAGATGCGCGCCCTGGGCTGCGAGCGGCTGGTCATCTCCGCCGACGAGGCCATCAAGATCGAACCCGCCCTCGCCCACATCCGCCCCCAACTCGCCGGCGCCACGTACACCGCCGAAGACGAATCGGGCGACGCCAACCGCTTCGCGCGCGAACTCGTGAAGCTGGCCGAGGCGGCCGGCGTGAAGTTCCTCATGAGCCACACGGTGACCGCGCTGCGCGAAGCCGGCGGCAGCATCGACCACGTCGAGGCGACCGACAACGAAGGCCGCTTCCAGCGCATCCGCGGCGATGCCTTCGTGCTCGCGATGGGTTCGCTGAGTCCGTTGTACGCCGCGCCGCTGGGCATCCGCCTGCCGATCTACCCCGCCAAGGGCTACTCGGTGACGCTGCCCGTGAAGGACGCGTCGAAGGCGCACCAGGTCTCGCTGACCGACGACGAATACAAGCTGGTGTTCTCGCGCTACACCTCCGAATCGGGCGACCGCCTGCGCATCGCCGGCACGGCCGAGCTCAACGGCTACGACCGCGACCTGAACCGCGTGCGTTGCGAAGCCATCGTGCGGCGCGTCGAGGAGCTCTTCCCCGGCGCCGGCGACACCGAGCGCGCGCAGTTCTGGACCGGCCTGCGCCCGGCCACGCCGAGCAACGTGCCGCTGATCGGCAAGACCAAGCTGCCGAACCTGTTCCTCAACACCGGCCACGGCACGCTCGGCTGGACGCACGCCTGCGGCTCGGGCAAGTCGATCGCGCGCATCGTGAGCGGGCTGGCGCCCGAGGTCGATTTCGCGTTCGCCGGCATGCCGGCGCCCGCGCCGCGCGCCGTGCAGCCCGCACTGGGCTGACACGCCACGCGCCCCGGGTCATGCCTTGAACGTGACACAGGGCTTGAGCCGCACGGCGCAGCGGATGAGCCCCGCGCTTTCCTGCGCCTCGATCACCACGCCGATCGGCTTGTAGGCCTGCGGCGCCTCCTCGATGCGGCGCTCTTCGCGCAGCGTCACGCATTGCCAGCTGGCTTCGGTGTCGCCGGGCGCAGGCCGCATCGCGCGCACTTCCTGCCGACGCATGCGCCGGCCGGCACCATGGCTGCACGACCACAGCCAGTCCTCATGCCCCAGCCCGGTCGCAAGGTACGAGTGATCGCCCATCGACCCGGGAATCAGCGCGAGGTCGCCCGCATGCGCCGGCGTCGCGCCCTTGCGATGGATGTTCATGCCGTGCTCGCGCAGCACCACGTTGTGCGGCACGTCGACCACCAGCGTCGACGCCGTGGCGCCCAGCAGCTCGGCGAAGTCCTTGCGCACCAGCTCGGCCAGCACGACCCGGTTGGCCCACGCATAGCGCGCGGCCACGCCCATGGCTTCGAGGTACTCCTGCGCCAGCGGCCCGGCCAGCCCGTACAGCCCGCTCTTCGGATGGCGCAGGCCCTGCGGCCATTCAGCCCGCGCGCGGCCCATCCAGCGGCCGCCGACATGGAACCCGATGTCGCGCGAGCCGCTGTGGATCATCACCACGACTTCGCCGGCCTTGAGCCCCGCGCGGTAGGCCGCGTGCCGGTCCATCACCTGGTCGACCACCTGCAGCTCGACGAAGTGGTTGCCGCTGCCCGGCGTGCCGAGGCACGGGTCGCGAAACACCTCGTGGCGCGCGCCGGTGTAGGCCGGCGGTGCGTGCCGCGACTGACCGCCGAAGCTCGCCAGGCCGATGCACGCGCCGATCTCGGCCTGCAGCCGGTCGCGGTCGCAGGCCGCCCAGAGCCCGTCGTTGCGCACGGCGTCCAAGAACGCCGCCGGCCCTTCGTCGAACAGCGCGCGAAACGCCGCCGTGTGCACCGGCACGTCGCGCCCGTTGTCGAGCAGGCTGCGCGTGAGCCGCGCGAGCAGCTGCGTCTTGTGCGGCGCCACCTGGTCCAGCGTGAGGCCGGTGGTCAGCAGGCGCATGCCGCAGTTGATGTCGGTGCCGACCGCGGCGGGGATCACGAAGTCGCCATCGGTCGCGACGACGCTGCCCACCGGCGCGACCGAGCCCGGATGGAAGTCCGGCGTCGCGCAGGCCTTGCACACGCCGTGCGCGCCGTCGGGCGAGCGCACGCTGGCGAAGGCCAGCAGCTGGTTCACGGCTTTTTCTTCCAGCGGCAGGCTCTGCGGCAGAAGCACGGTCGCCTGCGCGGCTTCGTTGCGCAGGTGATAGATGCCGTCGCGGTAGTCGACGGCGATGTGGGCGCGCGAAAAGGCGCGCTGGAGTCTCGAAAAATGACTGTGGGTAGGGCTGCCCATGGCTGCAATTCCATTCGGGGAAACCGTGTCGGTTTCCGGGCCCCGTCACATCGCGTGGCGGGGCGAAAGAGATCGACCGCGTGCCTCGGGGCGCGCGGATCACTCTTTCTTGCAGCAGCAGAGATTCAAGAAAGCGGGCGGATTCTAGCGACGCGAAGCGCCTGCGAAAACAACGCGCAGGCGCGCGCGTCGTTTTTTCCCGTCAGTCAGCCAGTCAGTCAGTCCGGCGCAGTGAACACCGTCAGCACGCCGGTGTAGCCGTACAGGTGATGGCGCGCGATCTCGCCGGCGGCGAAGAAGCCGACCAGCGGCACGTCGCCCAGCGCATGCCGCACGATCTGCAATTCGGCGCCCGGCGCACCGAAGTGCGGGCCGCCGCGCCCCGAGCAGCTCACGTACACCGCGCCTGCGATGCGCCGCGCCGGATGCGGCGCGGCCTCGGCCTCGCCGGCCGCCACGGCGCGCGCGGTGGCCAGCGTCTGTTCTTCGGGCTCGAGCTCTTCGCGGATCTCGGCGCAGATGCGCATCAGGTCGGCGCGCGCCGCCTGCGCGTTGCGGCGGCAGAAGCTCAGCCGCATGCCGGCCTCGGCGTTGTCGGCAATGGCGATGCCGCGCCGCGTCGGGTCCAGGCCGATGATGTGGCGCACCAGCACGTCGGCGCCCAGGTCGCCGGTGCGGCGGATGCCGTCGCTGCCCGCGTCGGCCAGGCCGACCAGCGTGTTGCGCACGGCGTCGATGGCCTCCTGCGGCCGGTCGAGCGACACCTGCAGGTCGGCCAGCAGCACGTCGAGCGCCGGTTCGCCGTCGAGCGCCAGCAGCAGGTTGCCGTCGGCCTCGGTGATCTCGCGCTCGCGCGCGCCGCCGGTGCGCAGCGGCTGGCAGCCCTGCGTGACGCGCGACACCAGCCGCACGCCCTCGCCGAACACCACGCCCGACAAGCCGCCCGAGAACACGCCGCCCGCCGCGCCGTGGCCGCGGATGTTGCCGTTGCCGCCAACCGCGAACTGCAGCGCCCCGCCGCGGCCGGACGAGAGCCCGCCGAACAGGTAGCCGGTGTCGGTGCGCCCCGCCATCTCGCCGATGAGCTCGCCCAGGTCGGGCGTGGCCGGGTCGGCGTGCACGAGCGCGGTGTGCGCCTCGAAGCCGCTCATTTCGGAGCTGCCCAGCGGCGCCACGCCCGAGAACACGCGGTACTGGTCGCTGGGCAGCGCGCACAGCATCAGGCTCAGGCCGGGCTCGTCGAAGTACTCGGCGTTGTTGGCCGACACGCCGATGCCGACCGTGCCCGACCAGTCGGTGACCTCGGGCAGCTCGGCGCTCAGGTGATCGAGGATCTCCTGCGCCTCGGCCGCGTAGTGGTCGGTGATGTAGAGCAGCCCGAGCGTCGGGTTCGACGCGTAATCGGGCAGCGCCATCTGCGCGCGCAACTGGGCCAGCACGAGGCCGGCGGCCATGCGCCATTGCGGGTGGGTGGCATGGCCGGTGGGAAACAGTTTCATGGTGCGTACCGACCCGTGCGTCGTCGTCTGGAAAGGTGACTGTGAGACGTCAGCGCCGGCCGGAGGTTCGCTTGCGCGCGGCGGTGGACGTGGTTTTCTTGCGCGCGGCGGGTGCCGGCGCGGCTTTTTTGGCGGCAGCTTTCTTCGGAGCAGTCTTGGCGGCCGGCTTGCGCGCCGCCGTTGCCTTGCCGATGACCTGCCCCACGGCGTCGGCCAGCGGCTGCGCCATGGCCGGCACCTTGAGCTGCGCCGCATCCTGCAGCGCCGTGCTCGCGATCTGCTGGAACTGCTCGGTGAGCGAGCCCCACCATTGCATCGGGTCGACCACGCCGGCGGCGCCGTTGGACGCTGCGGGCTTGGCGCGCGAGGTCTTCTTCGGCGCCGGGGTTTCCTCTTCTTCCGCTTCTTCCTCGGCCTCGTCGAACTCTTCTTCCTCTTCCTCGACAGGCTCCGGCGCAGGCCGGGGTGCCGGGGCAGCAGGGGCCGGTGCAGGCGCCGGCGCCATCGCCGCAGCCTGCTTGGTGAACGCGCTGGCGATGTCTTCCATCCGCACGTTCATGCCGCGCAGGGTCGACAGCGTCATCTTCTGCACCTCGAGCGCCTGGATGGTCGCCTTGAGCGCGTGGCCGTTCTGTTCGAGCCAGTACTGGACGGTCTTGAGTTCCTGGATGCGCTTGTCGACCTCTTCGACGCTCATGGTGGGCGCGACCCAGCTGGCGAGGCTGGGGATGCCGGGCACCGAGCCGGAGCCCGCGGCGGCACCGCCGGCGAGGTTCTTCAGGAAGTCGAATCCGGGGACGAACTGGCTGAAGTCGAAGGGTTTGCTGGCGTTGCTCATGCGGGAGGTCTCCTGGCTGGGTTTTCTTGTGCTGCCAGCTTACTCCAAGCCCTTTGCAAGCGAATCAGAGCTCGTCCCTGACCCGGCTGAAAACCTTCCAGAAATTCGCGTCCTGCGAGGTCGCGAAGTTGATCCGCATCATCGTGCTCGGCGGGCGGCGCGCATGGAACAGCGAGCCCGGCGCCAGCAGGTAGCCCTGGTCGAGCATGCGTTGCGTGAGCGCGTCGGTGTCCACGCCCGTGTCGACCCAGCCGAACAGCCCCGCGGGCTCCGAGGCGAAGGTGCAGCCGTGCGACATGGCGAGCTTCACCGCGCGGCCGCGCGCGCCGTCCAGGCGGATGCGCACGCGCTCCGAATGGCGGCGCAGCTGGCCCTGGTCGATGCACCACGACAGCGCCCGCTCGAACAGCGTGGGCGAGGTCAGCGTGGCCAGCAGCTTGGTCTCGAGCAGCCGCTCTTTCAGCGCGGGCGAGGCGGCCAGGAAGCCGATGCGCCAGTTGGGCGCCAGGATCTTCGCGAAGCCGCTGACGTAGATGGTGCGCTGCAGCCCGTCGAGCGCGCTCAGGCGCGTGGCGTGCTCGGGCGCGAGGTGGCTGTAGGTGTCGTCCTCGACGATGTGGAAGTCGTGCTCGTTGGCCAGCTTGAGCACGCGGTGCGCGCTGCCCGGCGTGAGGCTGTAGCCGGTCGGGTTGTGCAGCACGCTCACGCTGACGAAGAGCTTGGGGCTGTGCAGCTTGCAGTACTGCGCCATCACGTCGAGGTCGGGCCCGTCGGCGCGGCGCGGCACGGGCAGGATACGCATGCCCAGCGCTTCGAGCCGCGCGAACTCCAGTGCCCAGCCGGGCTCCTCGACCATCACCGGATCGCCCGCGCGCAGCAGCGTGCGGCTCACGATGTCCAGCGCGTGCGTGGCGCCGATGGTAGTCACGATCTGGTCCGGCCCGGCCGGCACGTTGATGCGCACCAGCTTCTGCGACAGGCTGCGGCGCAGCGCGAGGTCGCCCGAAGGCTCGCCGTACTGCAGCGACAGCTCCTGCAGCGCCGAGGTGGTCGTCACGCGGCGCACCGCGGTCGCCAGGAAGGTCGAGGCCATCCAGTCGGGCGGGAACACGCCCATGCCCGGCTGCGGCTTGTCGCTCGGGCGGTGGAACATGCTGCGGATCAGCGAGCTGGCGTCGGCCGGCACGCGCGAGGCCATCATCGGCGAGACCTCGGGCACGGCATGCGCCGGGTTGCGCGACCCCTCGGGCGCCGGCGCCGCGTCGCGCACGTAGAAGCCGCGCTGGCGGCGCGCCTCGACCAGGCCCTGCGCGAGCAGCTGGTCGTAGGCGGCGACCACGGTGTACGGGCTCACGCCCTGCTGACGCGCACATTCGCGCACCGAGGGCAGGCGCGCGCCGGGGGCCAGCAGCCGGTTGCGGATGCGCTCGGCGAGGCGGTCGGCCAGCTGCCCGGTCAGGGACTGGGTGGAGGTTCGGGTCAGCATCGGGTCGGACTGCATCGCACAGAGAGCAAGAAAAGGGCGGCGTGTGTCGAAGGAATGACCAATACAGATTTCAGATTTGTTCGATCATCTGTACTGGAACTGTAATGGTCCAAAGTTTAGAGTCTGTGACATGAACTGGCAAGAATTCACCGCGCTGCTGGTGCTGGCCACGGCGATGAGCTTCTCGCCCGGCCCCAACACCACGCTCTCCACCGCCCTGGCGGCCAACGGCGGCCTGCCGCGTGCCATGCGCTTCGTGGTCGCGGTGCCGGTGGGCTGGACCTTGCTACTCGCCATCTGCGCGGCCGGCCTCGGCGCGCTGGTGGTGGCCATGCCGCCGCTGCGCCTGGCGATCAAGGGCCTGGGCATCGCCTACCTGCTGTGGCTGGCCTACAAGCTCAGCGGCAGCGCCCAGCTCGGCAAGGCCGACAGCGCCCGCCTCTCGGTCGGCTTCGGGCAAGGCGTGATGCTGCAGTTCGTGAACATCAAGGCCTGGCTGCTGGCGCTCACGCTGGTGGCGGGCTGGATCGCCGGCCAGCCCGACGCGCTCGCGCGCTTCGCCATCGTCGCGCCCGTGATGCTGACCTATGCCTTCACGAGCAACTTCGCCTATGCGCTGGTCGGCGCGCTGCTGCGCGAGTGGCTGGCCAAGGGCCGGCGCCTGCTGTGGTTCAACCGCGCGATGGGCCTGATCCTGGTCTTGACGGCCTGGTGGATGGTGGGCGTATGAAGCTCGCCCTCAAGGACGAAACGCTGGGCATGTGGCTCGGGGTGGTCGGCGTGGCGCTGTTCGCCATCACGCTGCCGATGACGCGGCTGGCCACGGGCACGCAAGAGGCGCCGCAGCTGTCGCCGTGGTTCGTCACGCTCGGGCGCGCGGCGCTGGCGGGCGTGCTGTCGGCCGTCTTCCTGCTGGTCACGCGCTCGCCGCGCCCGGCGGCGCACCAGTGGAAGCCGCTGGGCATGGCGGTGCTGGGCAACGCGATCGGCTTTCCGCTCTTGCTGGCCTTTGCGCTGCGCGTGGTCACGGCCAGCCATGCGGCGGTGGTGACGGCGCTGCTGCCGCTGGTCACCGCCGCGGTCGCGGCCTGGGTGCTGCACCAGCGCGCGCGGTTGGGCTTCTGGCTCTGCGCCATCGCGGGCAGCCTGCTGGTGGTGGTGTTCTCGGTGCTGCGCGCGCAGCAGAGCGGCCACGGCTTCGGTTTCGAATGGGCCGACCTGCTGCTGGTCGGCGCGGTCGTCGCGGCCTCGGTCGGCTACATCTACGGCGCGCAGGTCACGCCGTCGCTGGGCGCCGAGCGCGTGATCTGCTGGGTCTGCGTGATGGCGCTGCCCGTGACGCTGCCCGCCACCATCGCCCTGTGGCCGCAGCAGCCCGTGGCCGCCTCGGCCTGGGTCGGCTTCACCTACGTGGGCATGTTCTCGATGTGGATCGGCTTCTTCGCCTGGTACCGCGGCCTGGCCCTGGGCGGCGCGCTGCGCGTGAGCCAGACGCAGCTGCTGCAGCCCTTTTTGTCGATCCTCGCGTCGATCCCGCTGCTGGGCGAGCCGCTCGACCTGGTGACGCTGGGCTTCGCCGCCGCCGTGGTCGCTACGGTGGTCGCGGGCAAGCGGCTGTCGCAACCGGCGGCGCCTGCCGTTCCACGCGGCGCCGAGCCGCAAGCCAGGAGCTGACCACCATGACACTGTTCAGCCATGTCACCGTCGGCTGCACCGACCTGCCGCGCGCCGCAGCCTTCTACGACGCGGTGCTGGCCCCGCTCGGCCTCATCCGCCGCCCCGTGACGCCCGATGGCGGCCCCGACGCCGCCTGCTGGATCGCGCCGGGCCAGACGCTGCCGCGCTTTTACGTGTACATCCCGCTGGACGGCGAACCCGCCAGCGCCGGCAACGGCAGCATGGTCGCGTTCTGCGCGCCCTCGCCGCAGGCCGTTCATGCCGCCCACGAGGCGGCCCTGCGCCACGGTGGCCGCGACGAAGGCGCGCCCGGGCCCCGCCCCCGCTACGGGCAGGGCTATTACGGCGCCTACCTGCGCGACCCGGACGGCAACAAAATCCATGTCGTGCACCGTGGCGACATCCCGCCATCCTGACGACACACTCAGACTCACCTCTCATTCGCCAGAAAGAAGAAAGCCTCCCATGAACTGGAAACTCGCCGCCCGCGCCGCCAAGATGAATCCTTCGGTGCTGCGTGAAATCCTCAAGGTCACCGAGCGCCCCGGCATCATCAGCCTGGCCGGCGGCCTGCCTTCGCCCAAGACCTTCCCGATCCAGGAATTCGCCGACGCCTGCGCCGAAGTGCTGCACAACGACGGCCAGGCCGCGCTGCAGTACGCCGCCAGCGAAGGCTATGCGCCGCTGCGCCAGGCCGTGGCCGACATGCTGCCCTGGGACGTCGACGCCTCGCAGGTGCTCATCACCACCGGCTCGCAGCAGGGCCTCGACCTCGTGGCCAAGGTGCTGATCGACCCGGGCAGCAAGGTGCTCGTCGAAACGCCCACCTACCTGGGCGCGCTGCAGGCCTTCGGCCCGATGGAGCCGCACCCCGTGGGCGTGGCCAGCGACGACGAGGGCGTGATCGTCGACGACCTCGTGAGCAAGGCGGCCGACGCGCGCTTCGTCTACCTGCTGCCCAACTTCCAGAACCCCACCGGCCGCACCATGACCGAGGCGCGCCGCGCCGCCGTCTCCGCTGCCGCAGCCGCCGCGAACCTGCCGATCGTCGAGGACAACCCCTACGGCGAGCTCTGGTTCGACGAAGCCCCGCCGCTGCCGCTGGCCGCGCGCAACCCCGAAGGCGTGATCTACCTGGGCTCGTTCTCCAAGGTGCTGGCCCCGGGCCTGCGCCTGGGCTTCCTGGTGGCGCCGAAGGCCATCTTCCCCAAGCTGCTGCAGGCCAAGCAGGCGGTCGACCTGCACACGCCGATCTTCACGCAGCGCATGGTCTCGGCCGTGATGAAGGACGGCTTCCTCGACCGCCACGTGCCCACCATCCGCGCGCTGTACAAGCGCCAACGCGACGCCATGATGGCCGCGCTCACGCGCGAGATGGCCGGCCTCGACGTGAAGTTCAACGCTCCCAAGGGCGGCATGTTCCTGTGGGCGCGCCTGCCCGAGGGCATCGACACCGTGACCCTGCTGCCCAAGGCCGTGGAGCGCAACGTGGCCTTCGTGCCCGGCGCGCCGTTCTACGCCGGCGAAGGCGATCCGCGCACGCTGCGCCTGTCGTTCGTGACCGCCAGCGTCGAGGAGATCGACACCGCCATCGCCGCGCTCGCCGTCACGCTGCGCGAAGAACTGGCGCTGCTGGCCCCCGCCCACGCCTGACAAGGCCGACGACGATGCACATCGCGATCCTCACCTTCGACGGCTTCAACGAGCTCGACTCGCTGGTCGCGCTCGGCGTGCTCAACCGCGTGAAGAAGCCCGGCTGGCGCGTGACGCTGGCCTCGCCCAGCGCCACCGTGACCTCGATGAACGGCGTCACGGTGCACGCCACCGCGACGCTCGAAGCGGCCTGCGAAGCGGGCGCTGTGATCGTCGGCAGCGGCATCCGCACGCGCGAGATCGCCGCCGACGCGGGCCTGATGGGCGTGCTGCGCGGGCTCGACCCGTCGCGCCAGCTCATCGGCGCGCAGTGCTCGGGCACGCTGCTGCTGGCCAAGCTCGGCCTGCTGGGCACGGTGCCGGCCTGCACCGACCTCACGACCAAGCCGTGGGTGCAGGAAGCCGGCGTCGAAGTGCTCAACCAGCCCTTCTTCGCGCAGGGCAACGTGGCGACCGCGGGCGGCTGCTTCTCGGCGCCCTACCTCGCGGCCTGGCTCATCGCGCGCACCGAAGGCCTGGAGGCCGCGAAGAGCGCGCTGCACTATGTCGCGCCGGTCGGTGAAAAAGACGACTACGTGGCGCGCGCGCTGCGCAACATCGAGCCATATCTGCAGGCCACGGCCGACACCCTTTCCGCACAAGGACACTGAACACCATGCTCAACATCTGGGGCCGCATCAGTTCGATCAACGTGCGCAAGGTCGTGTGGTGCGCGCAGGAGCTTGGGCTCGACTTCCAGCGCACCGAGGCCGGCGGCAAGTTCGGCGTGGTGCAGACGCCCGAATACCGCGCGCTCAACCCGAACGCCATGGTGCCCACCATCGACGACGGCGAAGGCGCCGAGCGCGTCACGCTGTGGGAGTCGAACGTCATCGTGCGCTACCTGTGCGCCCGCTACTCGCACGGCACGCTCTACCCGAGCGAGCTGCCCGCGCGCTTCGACGCCGAGCGCTGGATGGACTGGCAGCAGACCACGCTCAACCGCGCCAGCCGCGACGCCTTCGTGCAATGGGTGCGCACGGCGCCCTCGGAGCGCCAGCCCGCGCTGATCGCCGCGTCGGTGCGCGAGAGCGAGGCGCTGTTCGCCATGCTCGACGCGCACCTCGCGCAGCGCCCCTACATGGCCGGCGAGCGCTTCACCATGGCCGACATCCCGATCGGCTGCGAGGCGCACCGCTGGTTCGGCCTGCCCGGCGCCGAGTACCGCCGGCCCGCCTGGCCCAACGTCGAGCGCTGGTACGCCGACCTGCTTTCCCGCCCGGGCACGCGCGGCGTGCTCGACCTTTCCCTCGAATGACCCTGATGAAATCCCGCCCCTTCAAGCAAGTCGACGTCTTCACCGCCACCGCCTACTACGGCAACCCGCTCGCGGTGGTGATCGACGGCCAGGACCTGGACGACGCCGCCATGCAGCGCTTCGCGCAGTGGACCAACCTGTCGGAGACCACCTTCCTGCTGCCGCCGACCGACCCGGGCGCCGACTACCGCGTGCGCATCTTCACGCCCGGCGGCGAGCTGCCCTTTGCCGGCCACCCGACCATCGGCAGCTGCCATGCCTGGCTGCAGGCCAGCGGCAAGCCCAAGGTGGCGGGCCGCGTGGTGCAGCAGTGCGGCGCCGGCCTCGTGCCGCTGCGGCGCGACGGCGAGCGCCTGGCCTTTGCCGCGCCGCCGCTCAAGCGCAGCGCCCCGAGCCCCGCGCTGCTGGCCAAGGTGGCCGGCGCGCTGGGCCTGAAGGCGCAGCAGGTCATCGCGGCGCAGGTGCTCGACAACGGCCCGGTGTGGTTCGGCCTGCTGCTGAACGACGCCGACGCCGTGCTGGCGCTGCAGCCCGACCACCGCGCGCTGAAGGAACTGGGCGTGAAGGCCGGCGTGGCCGGCGTGCCCTCGGCGCACGACACCTCGCTGCTCATCGGCCGCTCGAACCGCGAGGCACGCGCCTTCGGCAACCGCCCCGCCACGCCGAACGACGACGGCGCGAAGATCGACCTCGAGGTGCGCGCCTTCGCCGAGCCCATCGGCGTGCAGGAAGACCCGGTCACCGGCAGCCTCAACGCCAGCCTGGCCGAATGGCTGATCGCCGACGGCCACATGCCCGAGCGCTACCTGGCCGCGCAAGGCCAGTGCCTGGGCCGCGCGGGCCGCGTGCACATCGAGCGCGACAGCGACGGCACGATCTGGGTCGGCGGCGATGCCGTGACCTGCGTCGACGGCCACGTCACCCTCTGAACAAAGGCACGCCATGGCCCCCGCCGAAATCGACCACCTGGTGATCGCCGCCGCCTCGCTGGCCGAGGGCGTGGCATGGTGCGAGGCCACGCTCGGCGTCACGCCCGCGCCCGGCGGCGTGCACCCGCTCATGGGCACGCACAACCGGCTGCTGAACATCGCGAGCGCCGCGTTCCCGCGCGCCTATGCCGAGATCATCGCCATCGAGCCCGGCAAGGCGCCGTCGCGGCCGAAGACGCGCCGCTGGTTCGACCTGGACGACGCCGCGCTGCAGGCCGCGCTCGCGCAGCGCGGCCCGCGGCTCATCCACTTCGTGGCGCGCGTGCCCGATGCGCATGCCGCCACGCAGGCGCTCGCGCGCGAGGAGCATGCGCACATCGACCGCGGCCACCTGCTCGAAGCCTCGCGCGACACGCCGGCCGGCCGGCTCGAATGGCAGATCACGGTGCGCGACGACGGCCAGCGCCTGTTCTACGGCGCGCTGCCCACGCTGATCCAGTGGGGCGCGGTGCACCCCACCGACGCCATGCCCGCCTCGGGCCTGGCGCTGCGTTCGCTGCGCGTGGCGCATCCGCGCGCGCCGGCGCTGTCGGCCGCGCTCACGGCCATCGGCATGGGCAGCCTGCCGGTCGATGCCGGCCCGCCCAACCTCGTCGCCGTGCTCGACACGCCGCGCGGCCCCGTCACCCTCGAATCGCAAGGACTCTGACTCTCATGCTCACCCTAACCGAAATCGCCTGGTTCGCCCTCGCCTCGCTGCTGCTGGCGCTCACGCCGGGGCCGAACATGATCTATTGCGTGTCGCGCACGCTGATCCAGGGCCGCCGCGCGGGGCTCATCTCGCTGGGCGGCGTGCTGATGGCCTTCCTGGTGCACCTGTTCGCCGCGGCGCTGGGCCTCACGGCGTTGCTGCTGGCGGTGCCGGTCGCGTTCGACGCGATCCGTTTCGCCGGCGCGGCCTACCTGATGTGGCTCGCGTGGCAGGCAGTCAAGCCCGGCGGCAACGCGCCCTTCGAGGCCCGCGCGCTGCCGGCCGATCCGCCGGCCAAGCTGTTCCGCATGGGCTTTCTCACGAACCTGCTGAACCCGAAGGTGGCGATGTTCTACCTGTCGTTCTTTCCGCAGTTCATCCATCCCGAGCGCGGCTCGGTACTGCTGCAGAGCCTGCAGCTGGGCATGGCGCAGATGGCGAGCAGCGCGCTGGTCAACACCGTGATGATCGTCGGCGCCGCGAGCATCACGGCCGTGCTGTCGCAAAGCGCGGGCTGGCTGCGCGCGCAGCGCTACATCATGGGCAGCGTGCTGGCCGCGCTGGCCGTGCGCGTGGCGCTCACCGAACGCAAGTAAGCAACAAGAAGGACGTCGATGCGATTCACCCGCGAAGAGATCGAAGCCGCGCAGCGCACCGTGCATGCGGCCATGCCGCCCACGCCCCAGTACACCTGGCCGCAGCTGTCGCAGCGCCTGGGCGCCACGGTCTGGGCCAAGCACGAGAACCACACGCCGGTCGGCGCCTTCAAGATCCGCGGCGGCCTGACCTACTTCGAGACCCTCGCGCGCGAGCAGCCCGCCGTGCGCCATGTGATCAGCGCCACGCGCGGCAACCACGGCCAGTCGGTCGGCTTCGCCTCGCAACGCCACGGGCTGGCCGCGACCATCGTGGTGCCGCACGGCAACTCGCGCGAGAAGAACGCGGCGATGCGCGCGCTCGGCGTGACGCTGGTCGAACATGGCGACGACTTTCAAGCGGCCGCCGAACACGCGGCGGTGCTGGCGGAACGCGACGCGCTGCACCGCGCGCCCTCGTTCCATCGCGAGCTGGTGCGCGGCGTGTCGACCGCGTACGTCGAGTTCTTCAGCGCACTGAAAGCTTCACCGCCCGACGTGCTGTTCGTGCCCATCGGCCTGGGCTCCGGCTTCGCCGGCGCGGCGGCGGCGCGCGCGCATTGCGGCGTGTCGACGAAGCTCATCGGCGTGGTGTCGGCGCATGCCACGGCCTACCGCGATTCCTTCCGCGCGCGCCGTGCGGTCGAGTCGCCCGCCACCACGCGGCTGGCCGACGGCATGGCCTGCCGCACGCCGGTGCCCGAATCGCTGGAGGTGATCCTGCGCGAGGCCGACGACGTGATCACCGTGACCGACGATGAAGTGGCGGAGGCCATGCGCGTGCTTTTCAGCGACACGCACAACGTGGCCGAAGGCGCGGGCGCTGCCGCCTTGGCGGGGGCGCTTCAACAGAAGGAACGCTGGCGCGGGCAGACGGTGGGCGTCGCGTTGAGCGGCGGCAATGTCGATGCCGACATGTTCGCCGGCGTGCTGGGGCGCAGCGCCTGATCCGCTCTCAGGGCAGCGGCCCTGTGTTCGCCGTGCTCAACGGCAGCTGGGACACCTCGGCCAGCAGCAGCGCCAACTGCTGCGCGGCCGCATCGATCACCGCCTGACCCTTCGCGGCCGTGGCCGCTGCGGCATTGCCGGCCGCCCCCTGCGCGTTGTAGTCCTCCATGGCCCAGCCGAGCTTGGCGCTCTTGCCGTTGCCGAGGATCGCGCAGTCGGCCGCGCGCTGCTCCGAGGTGGAGCTGAAATCCTTCGCCTCGCCCATGCGCACCAGTGCGGGCGTCAGCGCCAGCATCATCGAGGTCTCGATCTCGCCCGCATGCACGCCGAAGCGGTGCTCCCGGGCGCTGAACTGCGCGTTCGCATCGCCCAGCGGCAGGTTGAACCAGCTCACGCTGTAGACGATCAGGCCGTGCGCGGCGCGCAGCTCGCGCGCCACGATGTCCATCGCGCCCACATGGCCGCCGTGGGCGTTGAACAGCACCAGCTTCTTCACGCCGGCGCGCGCCACGCCCGCGCCGATCTCGCTCCACATGCGGATCAGCGTCTCGGCCGAGAAGGTGAGCGTGCCCGCGAAGCGCGCGTGCTCGGGGCTCAGGCCGATCTGCTGGGTCGGCAGGAACAGCGCCGGCAGTTCCGGCGGCAGCAGCGGCAGCGCGGCGGCCACGATGCCGTCGGCCAGCACGGTGTCCACGCCCAGCGGCAGGTGCGGGCCGTGCTGCTCGGTGGCGCCCAGCGGCAGCACCGCCACCGTGGTCGCCGCGTCGAGCGCGGCGAAGTCGCGCGTCGTCAACTGGGACCAGAAACGGGGCCAACGGGGCGAAGAGACCGGAAGTGCGTTCATGCCGCGATCTTAGGACGGGGCCATGGGCGGCGCATGGGGCAACACTTGCATACAACTTGCCAACATCGGATGAATTGATCGCGAATCTGTTCACGATTAGTTCTCATCTTTCCCGATGTTCGGTCCTATTGTTTACAAATTGGCCTAGAGTCCCTTTTCACGAACTTTCCGCCACGGCTTGTCACGGCCCAGGAGAGTTCACGCAAAAGGGAGTAGCGTGTCCATCCATCCACAAAAAAATGGAGGCACCGTCGTTGCCGGGCGCAAAGTCGCGCCCTTCAAGGCATTGCCTCACCATCTCGCACGAGCCGTGCGGGGTTTGCCGCCGATCGTGTGCGTGCTGGTCTTCGGAAGCAGCACCGCGTACGCGGAGTCCACTGTCGCGCCCTCGCCGACCGCCCCCCTGGGCAGCGCGCTGGCGTATGACGCCTCGCAGCACGACGCCCTCATCGTCGCGCGCCGCGCCGGCCGCATCGCGCCGGCCCAAGCCCTGCAGCAGCTGCGTCAATGGCTGGCGGCGCCCCTGGCCGATGAGCAGCGCCGGCGCGTGGCGTCCGACGCCATCGCGATCGCGGTGGCCGACGGCCGCTTCGCCGACGCGGTGGCCGTGGGCCGCCAGGTGCCGCCCGGCGAGCTGGGCGATTACGCGCTCGGCCCGCTGGCCGGCGCCGCGCGGCGCACGGGCGACATCGCCCTGCAAGGCGACACCGTCAAGGTCTGGCGCGCGCGCCAGCCGGCGGCCCGCGAACCGCGCATCCACGAAGCCTTCTGGCGGCTGGCCAGCGGCGACACGGCGGGCGCGCAAACCCTCTACCGCGCACTCGCACAGCCCGCGCCCACCGAGGTCGCCGACCGCGTCGCGCTGCTCGACCTGCGCGCCGCGCTGGCGCGTGCGCAGGGTCAGCCGTTCCAGGCGCTCACGGCCTACGGCGAGATCACCGCGCTGCAGCCCCAGCGCCGCGATGCACAGCGCGACGCCGACTTCCTGCTGGCCGAGTACGGTGGCGCCACCGCCGCGTTCGAGGACGCGCAGGCGGCCGAACGCAAGCAGCCCGGCAGCCTCGCGCCGCTGACGCTCGCGCTGCTCGAACAGCAGGCGCTGGCGCAGCAGCTGCGCTGGGCCGTGAAGGCGCGCGACCAGCGCCTGGGCGCGGCGCGCGTCACCGACCTCGACAAGGTGCTGGCCGCCCAGAATGCCGCGCTGGCCCGGATCGACGCCGCGCTCGCGCAGCCCGCCCCGCAAGACGCCGACACCTGGCGCACGCTGCGCACGCGGCTGCAGTCCGACCGCATGATGGCGCTGCTGGAGCGCGGCCGTCCCGCCGACACCATCGCGCTGTACGACAGCCTGCGTGCCGACGGCACCGCGCTGCCGCCCTACGCGCTGGGCACCGCCGCCCGCGCGCTGGCGCAGGAGCGCCGCTCGGCCGATGCCGTGCCGCTGTTCGAGAAAGCGGTCGTCGACCTGCCGATGCCCGACAGCCTGCACTTCGGCCTGGTCTATGCCTACCTGGACACCGGCCGCTTCGACGAGGCCGAGGCGCTGCTCCAGCGCATCGAAAGCGCCACGCCCGTGCTGATGCGGCTGGCGCCGGAAGCCGGCCGCCCGAACGACCAGTTCTCCGAGGTGAGCGGCCTGGGTGCGCTGCTGCAGTTGTACGGCGACCGCCCGAAGATCGCGCAGCCGCGCTTCAACACGCTCACGCAGGAAGCCCCGCTCAACGCGGGCTACGCCTACGGCGCCGCGCTCACCGAGCGGCTGCGCGAGCACCCCGAGGCGGCCGTGGCGCGCTTCGAGGCGCTGAGCGCCGACCACCCCGACGACCTGAGCGTGCGCACCGGCCATGTCGAGGCGCTGCTCGACGCCGACGAATTCCGCGCCGCGCGGCTGCGCGCCGAAGCGCTCGAGGCCGATGCGCCCGACGCCGCCGAGGTGCGCGAGATGGCACGCAAGCGCCGCTCGCTGGTCGGCCCGCAGCTCGAGATCGACGCCGAAGGTTCGCGCGGCGGCGGCACGCTGGCCAGCCGCGAATGGCGCGTCGACAGCCGGCTCAGCTCCGGCCTCATCGGCGACGCATGGCGCGTGTTCTACGCGCAGACGCTGGGCCGCGGCTACACCTCCGAAGGCACGGCCCAGTGGGCGCGCGGCGGCCTCGGCGCGAGCTGGCGACAAGGCCGCTGGCTGGCCGAAGGCGTGCTGCAACATGCGAACAGCGGCCGCTACCGCAACAGCGTGGCCGGCCGCGTCGACTACCGCGCCAGCGATGCCTGGCGCCTGTCGGCCACCTACGACGGCGACAGCAAGGAGCTGCCCTGGAAAGCCCGCGCCGTGCCCTTCGGCGCGCAGGCCATCGGCGCGCGCGAGTTCGGCGCCAGCGCGGCCTACGTCGTCAACGAATCGCGCCGCTTCGACCTGCAATGGCGCCGCCTCGACTTCAGCGACAGCAACCTGCGCGACGGCCTCGACTTCGGCTGGCGCGAGCGCTGGGTCAGCACGCCGCGCTTCCAGGTCGAAACGCGGCTGGGCGTCGATGCCAGCCGCAGCCGCCTGCAGGACGTGCGCTACTTCAGCCCCTCGCGCGACGCCAGCGCGCAGCTGTCGGTGCGCGGCCAGTGGCTCACCTGGAAAAGCGACGACCGCCAGTTCTTCCAGGTGCTGGAACTCGGCGGCGGCAGCTACCAGCAGGCCGGCTTCGGCAGCGGCCCGCTGTGGAACGTGCGCTACGAGCACCGCTGGGCCCTGGGCCAGAAGCTCACGCTGCGCTACGGCCTGACCTTCGGCAGCCACCCCTACGACGGCGTGCGCGAAAAACAGCGCGGCGTGTTCCTGAACCTTTCGATGCCCCTGCAGTGATGTCCGTGATGCAAGCCCCCACCTTCTTCCTCCGGCTGCGCGCGGCCCTGCTCGGGCTGCTGCTGGCGGCGGCGTTGCCTGCACTGGCGGCGCCGGTGCTGCCCGCCGACCCCGACAACGGCGTCGACTTCCGCGTGATCTCGTTCCACGACGTGCGCCCCAACGTGCGCGCCAGCTTCGAGACCTCGCCCGACGAAACCGCCATCGACGAGCGCACGCTCGCCGAAGTGTTCGCCTGGCTGCGCCACAGCGGCTACCACCCGGTCAGCCTGCAGCAGATCATCGATGCGCGCAACGGCGGCAAGCCGCTGCCCTCGCAGCCTGTGCTGCTGACCTTCGACGACGGCTACCGCAGTGCCTACACGCACGTGTTCCCGCTGCTGCAGCGCTTCAACTACCCCGCGCTGTTCGCGCTCGTGACGAGCTGGCTCGAGGTGCCCGAAGGCCAGCCCGTGCACTGGGGCGACAAGCCCGCGCCGCGCGAGAACTTCCTGCTGTGGCGCGAAGCCGCCGAGATGGCGCGCTCGCCGCTGGTCGAGTTCGCCAGCCACACCGACGCGATGCACACCGGCATCCGGGCCAACCCGCAGGGCAACATGCTGCCCGCCGCGGCCACGCACCGCTACGACCCGACGACCGGCCGCTACGAGGACGACGCCGCCTACCTGCGCCGCATCGAGACCGACCTGCGCCGCAGCCGCGAGCTGATCGAGAAGCGCACCGGCGCCAAGGTGCGCGCCACCGTGTGGCCCTACGGCGCCTACAACACGCCCGCGCTGGAAGCCTCGGCGCGCGTGGGCATGCCGATCACCTTCACGCTCGACGACGGCGCGAACACCAGGGAGATTCCGCTCAGCCGCATCCGCCGCGCGCTGGCTGCCTACGACAACGAGGCGCCCGACTACGTGCAGATGCTGCGCAGCCCGGTGGGCGGCGAGGTGCGCCCGATCAACCGTGTGATGCACGTCGACCTGGACTACGTGTACGACGCCGACCCGGCCCAGCAGGAGCGCAACCTCTCGGCGCTGATCGAGCGCGTGGCCGCCGTGCGTCCGCGCTCGGTGTTCCTGCAGGCCTATGCCGACCCCGACGGCGACGGCGTGGCCGACGCGCTGTACTTTCCCAACCGCCACCTGCCGATGCGCGCCGACCTGTTCGCCCGCGCCGCCTGGCAGTTGCGCAGCCGCACCGGCGTGAAGGTCTATGCGTGGATGCCCGTCACCGCCTACCGGCTGCCGGCGTCGAACCCGCTGGCCACGCACACGGTGCGCACGCTCAAGGGCGACGCGCCGGCCGACCGCTACCACCGGCTCTCGCCCTTCGACCCGGCCGTGCGCACGCTGGTCGGCGACCTGTACGAAGACCTGGGTCGCCACACCTTCTTCGAGGGCCTGCTGTTCCACGACGACGCCATGCTCTCGGACGACGAGGACGCCAGCCCCGCCGCGCTCGACACCTACCGCCGCTGGGGCCTGCCGGCCGACGTGGCCGCGCTGCGCGCCGACCCCGCGCTCATGGCGCGCTGGACCGCCGCCAAGACCCGCTACCTGATCGACTTCACGCACGAACTCGCGGCGCGCGTGGGCACCTGGCGCCCCGCGCTGGAAACGGCGCGCAACCTCTATGCGCGGCCGGTGCTGGAGCCGCAGGCCGAGCAGTGGTTTGCCCAAAACTATGAAGCCTCGCTTGCTGCCTACGACTACGTCGGCCTGATGGCCATGCCGCGCATGGAGCAGGAGGCCCGCACCCCGGCCGACAGCGACGCGTGGCTGGGCCGCCTGGCCCAGCGCGCGGCCGCCACGCCGCACGGCCTGGACCGCACCGTGTTCGAGCTGCAGGCGCGCGACTGGCGCACCGGAAAACCCGTGGCCGACGCCGAGCTCACGCGCCAGTGGACCCTGCTGCAGCGCGCCGGCGTGCGCCACCTGGGCTACTACCCCGACGACTTCCTGAACAACCAGCCCTCGCTGGAGACCGTGCGTCGCGCGATCTCGGTGCGTTCGCTGCTGTCGCGCGCCCCCCGGCGCAACCACGACGCCGCCACGCTGCCGCCTGAAGGAGGGAAGCCCCGATGAACACGCTCCAGATGCTGGTGGACCTGATTCCACCGGTGCTCTTCGGCTTCGTCTTCTACTACCCGTTCTTCATGGCGTGGGTGTGGATCGCGGGCGGCCTCTCGCACGCGTGGTCGTTCGAGCGCAAGCGCGACGTCGAGATCGACCCGCTGCCGCTGCTGCCCTCGCAGCCGCTCGTGACCGTCGTGGTGCCCTGCTTCAACGAGGCGCCGCACCTGCGCGAAGTGATCGAGCAGCTCATGCGCACGCGCTACCCGAACTACGAGGTGATCGCCGTCAACGACGGCAGCACCGACGGCACCGGCGAGCTGCTCGACCAGATGACGCTCGAGTTCAGCCGCCTGCGCGTGATCCACAACGCCAGCAACCAGGGCAAGGCCGTGGGCCTGAACACCGCCTGCCAGCTGGCGCGCGGCGAGTACATCCTGGGCATCGACGGCGACGCGCTGGTCGACCCCAACGCCATCGCCTGGATGCTCAAGCGCATGCTGGCCTCGGATCGCATCGGCGCCGTCACCGGCAACCCGCGCATCCGCACGCGCACCACGCTGCTGGGGCGCATGCAGGTGGGCGAGTTCTCGTCGATCATCGGTCTCATCAAGCGTTCGCAGCAGCTCATCGGCACGCTCTTCACGGTGTCGGGCGTGCTGGCCATGTTCCGCCGCCGCGCCGTGCTCGAGGTGGGCTTCTGGAGCCCCGACGTGCTCACCGAGGACATCGACATGAGCTGGAAGCTCCAGCTCGCCGGCTGGCGCCTGCGCTTCGAACCGCGCGCGCTGTGCTGGATCCTCATGCCCGAGACCCTGCGCGGCCTGTGGAAGCAGCGCCTGCGCTGGGCCGTCGGCGGCATTCAGACCATGCTGCGCATCACGCCGTCCATCCTGCGCCTGCGCAGCTGGCGCCTGTGGCTCATCTACAGCGAGTACATGGTGAGCGTGGTGTGGGCCTATGCGATGGCGCTGGTGCTGCTGATCAGCTTCATCCGTCCCTTTTTGCCGCACGAGTCGGCCTGGCATTCGGCGCTCCTACCGCACTGGCAGGGCACGCTGCTGGCCATGACCTGCATCCTGCAGATGCTGCTGAGCCTGTGGATCGACCGTCGCTACGACCGCGACCTCATGCGCTATTTCGCCGGAACGATCTGGTACCCGATCGCGTTCTGGACGATCACGATGGCCACCACGGTGGTCGCCCTTCCCAACGCTCTGATGCGTCGTCGCGGCAAGCGCGCGGTGTGGACGAGCCCTGACCGAGGAGTTTCTTCTGATGCATCCTGAACACCCGATTTCTTCGCCGACGGTCCACGAAGCCCCGCCGCCCCGCACCCGTTCGTGGGGCCAACCCGCGGTGGACGAACCCATCATCGACGCCGCGCGCATCCCGCTGCACGCCTTCGGCAACGGCCGTTCGCCGGCGCGCACCCTGGCCATGTACCTGTGGCTGCGCGTGCTGCGTCCCGCGATCACCGTCGCGATCTGGTTCTGCGCCATCTGGTACGCCTGGCCCTACGTGATGGGCGCGCGCTCCCAGCCCGAGGTGCTTCAGCTGCTGGGCCTGTACGCCATCGTCATCGGCGTGATCCTCGCCTCGATGCTGGTCATGGGCCCGCTGCGCCGCCGCCAGCACCGCAGCGAGACGCCGCCGGAAAAGGAGCAGTCGTCGCTGTTCGCGCTGGCGTCGTACATCGAAGTCGCGCCCGCGCGCCTGTCGACCTGGCAGCGCACGCGCCAGCTGCTGGCGCACCACGACCACCACGGCCAGCTGCGCGACGCCACCGACACCGCGCCGGCCGCGCTGGAAGAAGAAGCACCAGCGAAGCGCCGCAAGGCCTGACGCGCAGAGGCAACCGGCGCGGCCTTTTCGGCCGCGTCGCTGCAGGGGTTTCGGGGCGGTGATTCAATCGCGCGGCGGCAGCGCCGCAGGCAGATTCACCTTCTTCCAAGGACCCCCGACATGGACCTCCAGCTCCAGGACCAGCACGTTCTCATCACCGGCGGCAGCAAGGGCATCGGCCTGGCCTGCGCGCTGGGCTTCCTGCGCGAAGGCGCGCGCGTGAGCCTGGTCTCGCGCGACCTGCAGAACCTGCAGCAGGGCCAGCAGTCGCTGATCGCCGCGTTCCCGCAAGCCGAAGGCCGCGTCAGCCTGCACGCCGCCGACCTCAAGAACCCCGCCAGCGCCGTCGCCGCCCTCGACGCCGCCGAACAGGCCTTCGGCCCCGTCGACGTGCTCGTCAACTCGGCAGGCGCCGCGCGCCGCACCCCACCCGACGAACTCACGCCCGCTGCGTGGCACGACGCGATGGACGCCAAGTACTTCACCTACATCCACATGATCGACCCGGTCGTGAAGCGCATGGGCACGCGTGGCCGCGGCGCCATCGTCAACGTCATCGGCCAGGGCGGCAAGGTCGCCAGCCCCGTGCACATGGCCGGAGGCGCCGCCAATGCCGCGCTCATGCTCGTGAGCGCCGGCATGGCCGCCGCCTACGCCGCCAAAGGCGTGCGCGTGAACGCCGTGAACCCCGGCCTCACGCTGACCGCGCGGTTGCAGGAGGGGATGAAGGCTGACGCGAAACTGCAGGGCATCGACACCGACGAAGCGCTGGAGCGCGCCACCGCACGCCTGCCGCTGGGCCGCATCGCGACGCCCGAGGAAGTCGCCAACACCGTGCTCTTCCTGGCGTCGCCGAAGGCAAGCTATGTGACAGGCGCGATCGTGGCGATGGATGGCGCAGTAACACCGATGATCTGACAAGGGACAGCAGGGGGGAGCGAACGCAGTGATGCGATCCCCCAGGCCGAGCGAAGCGATGGCCCGAGTGCTCCCCCTCCCCTCTGGCCGCGCCGAGGAGCGCAGCGTTTCGCGGATCAGGGCTCGCCCTTGTTTGAGCGAAGCGAGTTTGGGCGAGACCCCGCGAAACGCGAGCACCGCAGGTTGCCCGCAGCGAAGCGGAGGGACGCGGACAGTGGGGTCGCCTTTTCTTTGCTTACTTTCTTTTGGCGAAGCAAAAGAAAGTGAGTCGCCCGCCGGGGCGAGACCCGGCCAGCAGCCTCAAGAAATCACCCCACAGCCAACAACCCCTCGAACTTCAACGCCAGGAAATCCACAACCCCCCGAACCCGAGCCGGCACAAACCGCCCACTAGGCAACAGCGCATGCAACGGATAAGGCTCCGTCTCCCAGTCAGGCAGCAGCCGCACCAGACGGCCTTCCCGAATGTCATTACGCACATCCAAAGCGGACTTCAGAGAGATGCCATACCCCGCCACAGTCCACTCCCGCGCCAGCGAAGCATCATCCACACTCCGATCCCCATTCACCCGCACCTCCGTCCACTGCCCCAACTGCGCAAACCGCCACACCCGGTGCCGCCGCCCACTGCGGTTGAACGTCAGGCAGTTGTGCTGCAGCAGATCCTGCGGAACCCGAGGCAAGGGATGCCGACGCAGATAGTCAGGTGAAGCCGTCAGCACCGGATTCGTCAGCGCAAACGCCCGCGCCACCAGCCGCGAATCGGCCAGCGCCCCATAGCGCAACGCCACATCCACTTCGTCGCGCATCACGTCCAGCGGCCGGTCCCCGACAGACAGCGACAACTGCACCCCCGGATGCAGCGCCAGAAACTCGTCGAACCACGGCAGCAGCGTGCTGCGCGTGAGGTCCGACGGCGAGGCCACCCGCAAGGTGCCGACGAGTTCGCCGCGATCCGCAGTGACCAGCGACTCCCCTTCGTCCAACAGTTCAAAAGCACGCACCGCATAGTCAAGCAGCGTCTGCCCCTGCGGCGTCAGCCGCATCGCCCGCGTCGACCGCTCGAACAGCCGCGCCCCCAACTGCGCCTCCAGCCGCTTCAACGTCGCACTGGCCGCGGCGGGCGTGATCCCCAGCGCATGCCCCGCCGCCGTCAACGTGCCGCCACGCGCCGTCTGCACGAGCACCTGCAGGTCCGATATATTTTCAATCTTCATTTGAAAGTGTTGGTGATTCAGGCCACCTTATCAAACAGACGTTGTCATCCTACAGTCCAGCCATCGTTCCAGAAAGAAGGTCTCTTCCCATGAAAGCCGTCGGCTACCACCAGCCTCTCCCCATCGACCACCCCGAATCGCTGCAGGACATCGAGCTCCCCGCCCCCGTGCCCGGCGCGCGCGACCTGCTCGTGCGCGTGAAGGCCGTGTCGGTCAACCCCGTCGACACCAAGGTCCGCAAGAACGCCGCCCCCGAAGCCGGCCAGGCCAAGGTGCTGGGCTGGGACGCGGTCGGCACCGTCGAAGCCATCGGCAGCGGCGTGCAAAACTTCAAGGTCGGCGACCGCGTGTACTACGCCGGCTCCATCATTCGCCCCGGCGCCAATTCGGAGTTGCACGCGGTCGACGAGCGCATCGCCGCCCTCGCCCCGAAGAGCCTCGACGACGCGCAGGCCGCCGCATTGCCGCTGACCACCATCACCGCCTACGAACTGCTGTTCGACCGCCTGCAGGTGCCCAAGGACGGCGGCGAAGGCCAGACGCTGCTGATCACCGGCGGCGCCGGCGGCGTGGGCTCCATCCTCATCCAGCTCGCGAGCCAGCTCACGAAGCTGCGCGTCGTCGCCACCGCCTCGCGCGCCGAAACGCGCGCCTGGTGCCTGGCACTGGGCGCGCACGTCGTCATCGACCATTCGAAGCCGCTCGCCGCCGAACTGAAGGCCGCCGGCATCGATGAAGTCGACATGGTCGCCAGCCTCACGCAGACCGACCAGCACTACGCGCAGCTCATCGAAAGCCTCAAGCCCCAGGGCCAGCTCGCGGTGATCGACGACATGAAGGTGCTCGACGCGATGCCGCTGAAGACCAAGTGCATCTCGCTGCACTGGGAAATGATGTTCACGCGCTCGCGCTTCACCACGCCCGACATCGCCGAGCAGGGCAAGCTGCTGGCCGAAGTGGCCGCGCTGGTCGACGCGGGCCGCATCCGCACCACGGCGAATGCGAGCTTCGGCACCATCAACGCCGCGAACCTGCGCAAGGCGCACGCGCTCATCGAGAGCGGCAAGGCGCAGGGCAAGGTGGTGCTGGCCGGGTTCTGATTTGCGCACAATCGGTCGCATGACCGAAGAAAGCACACATCCGCCCCTCATCGAATTCGAGACCCCGCGCCTGCGGGTGCGCCAATGGCGCGAGAGCGATCTCGCGCCATTTTTCGCGCTGGCCTGCGACCCGCAGGTGATGGAGTTCCTGCTGCCCTTGCCCACGCGCGCCGAAAGCGACGCAGCGGCGAACCGTGCCCGCGCGCTCATCGCGCAGAAGGGCTGGGGCTTCTGGGCCGTCGAGCGCAAGGACACGCGCGAGTTCATCGGCTTCACCGGCCTGAACGTGCCGATGGCCGCGCTGCCTTTCTCGCCCTGCGTGGAGATCGGCTGGCGCCTGTCGCGCGCCAGCTGGGGCCAGGGCTTCGCGACGGAGGCCGCGCGCGGCGCGCTGCAGGTCGGTTTCGAACGGCTCGGGCTCGAAGAGATCGTGGCGTTCACCGCCAACGGCAACCTGCGCTCGGCCGCCGTGATGGCGCGCCTGGGCATGCACGAGGACGTGGCCGGCGCCTTCGAGCATCCGGCGGTGCCCGAAGGCGATGCGCTGCGCGGCCACCGGCTGTTTCGCATCGACCGTGCGGCATGGCAGGCCGCGCAGCGCGCCTCAGAATGAATGCAGCAGCAGGGCGGCGCCCGACACGATCGCGAAGACCTGCACGAAGATGCGCAGCACGCGGCCGTTGATGCGGCGATGCACCACGCGGCTGAGCACCGCGCCCACGACCAGCGCGGGCAACAGCAGGGCCGCGGCGTAGAGCTGTGAGCCGTCGATGCGGCCCGCCGCCATCAGCGTGGCCAGCGACACCAGCTCGCCGACCAGGAAGCACAGCGCGATGGTCGAGCGCATGGTGGGCGCCGGCTGGTGCTGGTAGACCAGCGCCAGCGGCGGCCCGCCGATGCCGGTCGCGGTTTCGGTGACGCCGGTCACGAGCCCCGCCGCCACGAACGCGGTGCGGCCCGGCGAGAAGGCCGGCATCATCAAGGTGACCAGGGCCGCCGCGATGGTCGAGGCACCGACGAACAGCGACAGGTGGCTCGCGCTCAGCGCCGCCAGCACCCACAGGCCGCCGACGGTGCCGAGCAGGCGCCCGCCGGTGATCCAGCTGGCGCCGGTGCGGTCGATGGCGCCGCGCTCGCGCCACATCACGTAGAAGTTCAGCGGCAGCATCAGCACCAGCACGCACACGGGCAGCAGGTCGGGGCGCACGATGCCGATCACCGGGGCGACGATGAGCGCAAAGCCGACGCCGGTCGCGCCCTGCACGAAGGCGGCGAACAGCACGGCGAGCGAGACGAGGACAAGGTGCTGCGCGCTCACTGCGAGTGCCGCTCCGAGGCCAGGCGGCGGTGCGCGGCGGCCGGGGGATGCAGCCGCACGATGGGCGCGCGGTCCATGGCCGCGTGGGCGACGCGCGCCAGCTGCCGCTGCAGCGCGCGCGCATCCCAGTCGGGCGGCCAGCCCTCCCACAGGCGCAGGCGCCCGTCGACGAACACGGCCACGATCTGGTCGCGGTTGCCCAGGCGCACGAGGTCCCACGTGAGGTCGACCGAGGTGCACATCTCGGGCGTGTCGACATCGACGATGAGGAAGTCGGCCGCCTTGCCCACGGCGATCTCGCCCGTGAGGTGGCCCAGGCCGACGGCACGCGCGCCTTCGTGCGTGGCGTGGTCGAACCAGGTCCAGCCGCCGCCGCTGGACGCATCGCCGATAGCCATGCCGAAGGCCAGCTTCTGCGCGGCCTCGGCCGCGTCCATCAGGCGGAAGGCGTCGCTGCGCGTGGCGTCGGTGCCCAGGCCGAAGCGGATGCCCAGCGCGGCCATCAGGTTCGCGGGCGCCACGGCGTTGCCCTTCCACTGGCTGGCGACGGGGTTGTAGCTCACGGCGGTGTCGGTGTCGCGCAGCACCATGAGTTCCGACGGCGTGACCAGCGTGCCGTGCGCAATGAGCACCTGCGGACCGAGCGCGCCCAGGTGCGCCAGCAGCTCCAGCGGCCGCTTGCCGCGCTGCACGACCGAGCGCTCGACCGAGGCCAGGTGTTCGTTGACGTGCGTCTGGAACACCGTGCGCGCCTCGGCGCACAGGGCCGACACGGCGACCAGCATCTCGTCGGACGCCGCCTCGGGCACCGAGATGGCGAGCGAGGGATGCACCAGCGGCGCGTCCGACCACTGCTGCAGGAACTGTGCGGCATGCGACTGGATGGCCTGCCGTTCGGCGGCGCTGCTGTCGTTGCCGCCGTCGTTACAGATCAGGCCCAGCACGCAGCGCAGCCCGGCCTCCTGCACGGCGGCGGCCACGGCGCCAATGTCGCCCGGCGCGCGCGTGCCCGCGTCGCACACGGTGGTGAAGCCGCCACGCAGCGATTCGAGCGCCGCGAGCTTGGAGGCCATGTAGACGAACTCGTCGTCCAGGCTCGACTCGAGCGGCACCCACACGCGCCGGAAGATTTCCGACGGCTCGCCATAGGCCAGCGACTTGCCGAAGGACTGCGTGAGGTGGTGGTGCGCATCGATCATGCCGGGCATCAGCAGCTTGCCGGGCAGGTGCAGCGGCGTGAGCTGCGGGTGGCGGGCGATGAGCGCGTCGGCGAGGCCGACCTCGCGAAAGCGCCCGCCTTCGATGCGCACGGCATGGCCGGTGGCGGGGCCGTCGCGCAGCATCAGGTGGTCGGGAACGAGCAGCAGCTCGTCGGCCGCGAAGAGCGCGGCATCGAGTTCAGGAGACATGGTGAGAAGAGAGAACAGGAAAAGAAAGGGAGAGGCGCGCGTCGCTCATTGCGGCGCCGGTGCGATGGCCGGGCTGTCGGCCTGCACGCGGTTGAACACCAGGTTGAGCACCACCGCCGTGAGCGAGCCCATGGCCAGGCCGTTGCCCAGCACCAACTGCAGCGTGTCGGGGAAGCGGCTGTACAGGCCCGGCACGACGATGGGCAGCAGGCCCATGGTCAGCGCGCCGGCCAGCACGAACATGTTGCCGCGCTCATGCAGGTCGACCTTACGCAGCATGTCGATGCCCATGGTGCCGATGATCGCGAACACCACCATCGCGGTGCCGCCGACCACGGCCGAAGGAATGGCGCTGGCCAGCCGGCCCAGCGGCGCCGACAGCGCAATGAGGATCAGGATCACGCCGGCGGCCGCCGTCACGTAGCGCGAGCGCACGTTGGTGGCGCGCACGATGCCGATGTTCTCGCCGCTGGTGATGATCATCGAGGTGCCGAAGAAGCCACCCGCCAGCGACACCAGCGCGTCGCCGCGGATGGTGCGCGGCACCACGTCGCGCGGGTCGATCTTGCGGCCCACCACGTCGGCCACCGCCACAGTCTGCCCGGTGGCCTCGACCATCGAGATGATGCTGAAAATCAGCAGCGGCACGGCCGCCACGAGGTCGAAGCGCGGCATGCCGAAAGGCAGCAGCGTCGGGGCGCTCCAGAAAGGTCCGGCCGCCACGCCGCTGAAGTCCATCAGCCCGCACGCCGCGGCCAGCACCGTGCCGGCCAAGAGGCCCAGCAGCACCGCGAGCTGGCCGAGCGTGCCCTTGAACACGCGCGCGAACAGCACCGTGAAGCCGATGGTCGCCAGCGCCAGTCCGATGTTCACCGGGTCGGCAAAGGTGGACGTGCCGGCCTTGCCCGCGATGATGCCGCCGTACACCTTCACGAGGTTGATCGACACCAGCAGCAGCAAGGTGCCGATGACGATCTTCGGAAAGTAGCGCAGGCAGCGCGCGAACACCGGCAGCACCAGGAAGTAGAAGAGCGCCGTGAGGATCACCGCGCCCGAGGCCGTCTGCAGGTCGCGCTGCTGGGCGATGGTCACGAACATCACGATGGGCGCGCCGCCCGGCACCATCACGAAGGGCAGGCGCGCGCCGAACTTCCACGGCCCGAACGACTGCAGCAAGGTTCCCACGCCGCACAGCAGGAAGGTGGCGCTGATCAGGTTGACCGTGAGCGCGGACTCCAGCCCCAACGCCTTGGCCACGAGGAACACCGAGGTGATCGGTACGGCCGCCATCACCAGCACGTGCTGCAGGCCGAACAGCAGCAGTTGCGACAGGGGCAGCACCGCATCGACCGGGGCGATGGCGGAAGGCGCGCCGACAGGCACGACCGGGGGCACAGCAGAGGCATTGGGCACACGGGACATCATGGAATCCTTGAACCGGGACCACACCCAAATCGATTTGGGCGCACTGGCAAAAAAAGCCGCCGAAGCGGGTGAAGTACATTCCGAGGCATGGCGCCCCAAAACGATTTGGGAATTGAATCACCGCTTTTCGAAAAGGTCAACGGGATGAGCACCAACCCATCGCCGCGGGCAAACATCAAGGACGTGGCGCGCGAAGCGGGCGTGTCGCCGACCACGGTCTCGCACGCGCTCAACGCCCGGGGCCAGGTCGACGCGGAAACGCGCGCGCGCGTCGAGCAGGCGGCGCTGAAACTGGGCTACCGGCCCAACCGCAATGCGCAGCGGCTGCGCACGGGCGAGGCGCACATGATCGTGCTGCTGTCGTCGATGCCGTTCGCGGTGGCCGGTGGCCCGTCGCGCCTGGGCTTCCTGATGGAGGTGGCGGCCGTGGCGGCCGCCGCGGCGCTCGACCGCCGCCTGGCGCTGGTGCTGGCGCCGCCGATGGAAACCGGGCGCGTGCCCATGGAGCTGCTCGACGTGGACGGCGCGCTGGTCATCGAGCCTTCGGCGGGCGACCCCAACCTGGCGTACCTGCTGCGGCGCGGCCTGCCGGTGGTGGCCATCGGCAAGCCGGCCGAGGAAGCGGTCGACGGGCCGGCGATGCCGCCCTATGTCGACATCCACTCGGGCCGGACGACGCGCCTGCTGCTCGAGCACCTGCACGACCAGGGCGCGCGCAAGGTCGCGATGATCCTCGGCTCGGCCGCGCGCAATTCCTATGTGGAAGGCCAGGCGGCCTACCAGGCCTTCGCCGCCGCGCGCGGGCAGGCACCGCTGCTGTCGCTGGTCGACGAGGCCGAGGGCGAGAACGGCGGCCGGCAGGCCGCGCTGGCGCTGCTGGCGGCGCACCCCGACATCGACGCCTTCTGCGTGCCGGTCGACGCATTCGCCTCCGGCGCGGTGACGGCCGTGCGCGAATCGGGCCGACGCATTCCCGAGGACGTGATGGTCGCCACGCGCTACGACGGCCTGCGCGCGCGCACCTGCGTGCCGCCGCTCACGGCCGTCGACCTGCACCTGGACGAGGTGGCGCAGCAGGCGATTGCGCTGCTGTTCGACCACCTGCGCGGCGACACCAGCCGGCGCCGCGTCGACGGGCCGGCGGCCCAATTGGTGCCACGGCTGTCCTCGGCACGCAGGGGCTGACCGCGCCTCAGTTCGGCTTGCTGCGCGACACGCGCCACACCGCGTTGCCCACGTCGTCCGCCACCAGCAGCGCGCCGCCCTTGTCCAGCGCCACGCCCACCGGCCGGCCGTGCGCCTTTTCGTCGGCGCTCAAAAAGCCCGTGAGGACGTCGACCGGCGGCCCGCTCGGCTTGCCGCCGATGAAGGGCACGAACACCACCTTGTAGCCCGACTTGGGCTTGCGGTTCCACGATCCGTGCTCGCCGATGAAGGCGCCGCTCGCGAACTCGGGCGGCATGCCGCGCGCGTGCGAGAACACCAGCCCCAGCGGCGCGACATGCGCGCCCAGCGCGTAGTCGGGCGCCAGCGCCTTGGCCACCCGCTCGGGCTGTTGCGGCGTGACGCGCGCATCGACCACGCCGCCCCAGTAGCTCCAGGGCCAGCCGTAGAAGGCGCCCTCTTTCACCGAGGTGAGGTAGTCGGGCACCAGGTCGCTGCCGATTTCGTCGCGCTCGTTCACCACGGTCCACAGCACGTTGGTCTCGGGCTCCCAGCCCAGGCCGTTGGGGTTGCGCAGGCCGCTGGCGAACAGGCGCTTCTCGCCGCTCTTCGCATCGACCTCCCAGATCGCGGCGCGGCCCTCTTCGGCCGCCATGCCGTTCTCGCCGATGTTGCTGTTGGAGCCGACCGTGACGTACAGCTTGCTGCCGTCGGCGCTGGCGATGACGTTCTTGGTCCAGTGGTGGTTGAGGCCGGCGGGCAGCGCCGTCACCACGGTGGGCGTGGCGCTGACCGAGGTCTGGCCCTCGGTGTAGGGCACCTTCACGAGCGCGTCGGCGTTGGCGATGAAGAGCTCGTTGCCGACCAGCGCCATGCCGTAGGGCGATGTCAGGTTCGCCAGGAACACCTGCTTCACCTCGGCCAGGCCGTCGCCATCAGCGTCGCGCAGCAAGGTGATGCGGTTGGCGCTGGGCACGCCGGCGCCCGCGCGGCCCATGACCTTGCCCATGACCCAGTTGCGCACCTTGGCGACCGGGCCGCCGGCGCCGCTGCCTTCGGGCTTGGGCGGCTTGTTGCTCTCGGCCACCAGCACGTCGCCGTTGGGCAGGGTGTAGACCCAGCGCGGGTGGTCCAGCCCGCGCGCCAGCGCCGTCACGCGCAGGCCCTCGGCGGGCGTGGGCCCGGCGGTGTCGGTCCAGCCGACGGCGGGCGCCACGTTGACGGTGGGGATCAGCGTCTTGTTCGGATCGGCCAGCTGGGGCCGGGGGCCGGTCGTGAGCTCGGGCGCGAGCTTGGCGGTCTCGCCGCAGCCGGCGACGAGCAGCACGGCGGCCACGGCCGCTGCGGACAAGGCGAGGCGGACGGGAAGGTGCGGCGATGCGTTCATGCGGATTCCTTGCGCGGCAGGCGGCCGCAGACCGCCGGATCATGCGCAATCGCGCGGCGCGGGCGTGTCGGTCGTGGGCGCTTTCCGGCGTGCGCGCACCTCCTTCGCGCATCGTCGCTACCATCGCCGCATGACCGACGACCTGTTCCGCGCCGACGCCTACCTGCGCACCTGTGAAGCCCGCATCCTGCGCATCGACGACACCGGCATCGTGCTGGACCGCACCGTGTTCTATCCGCTGGGCGGCGGGCAGGCCGGCGACGCCGGCGTGCTGGTGCTCGCCGACGGCCGCGAAGTCGCCATCGCCGACACCCGCAAGGCCAAGGACGCCGAAGGCCAGCCGACCGCCGAATTCGTCCACGTGCCCGCGCCCGACCAGGCCGATCTGCTGGCCGCGCTGGCGCCCGGCGACACCGTCACCGCCCGCCTCGACTGGGAGCGCCGCCACCGGCTGATGCGCTTTCACACCGCCAGCCACCTGCTGTGCCACCTCGTGCCGGTGCCGGTGAACGGCTGCTCGATCACGCCCGAGTACGCGCGCATCGACTTCCACATCACCGACCCGCTCGACAAGGAAACGCTCACCGCGGGCCTTGCCAAGCTGGTCGAGGCCGCCCACCCGCTGACCGTGGGCGCCATCAGCGACGCCGAGCTCGACGCCAACCCCGCGCTGGTCAAGAGCATGAGCGTGCAGCCGCCGCGCGGCACGGGCACGGTGCGCACCATCCGCATCGGCGGCACGGGCGAAGACGGCAGCGCGCCGTCGATCGATTTCCAGCCCTGCGGCGGCACGCACGTGGCCAACACGGCGGAAATCGGCGCCATGGTCGTCACCAAGATCGAGAAGAAGAGCGCGACCACCCGGCGCGTGGTGCTGGGCTGGCCCGCGGCCTCCGCGGCCTGAGCCTCCGGAAAGACCCGGCCCCCAGGAACTTCGCCCCGCCCTCTGGCTCCGACTGACCGGCATGACCTTTTCGCGCATCTCTTTCGCTACTTTTCTGATAGCTACCGCCGCAGCCTGCATGCCGGCTGCGGCCCAGCTGGCCCCGAAGACCGGGGCCGTGGTCACCACCCCCCATGTGCGCGCCGAACTGGTCGCCCATGCGCCCCAGGGCGTGGCGCCCAGCGCGCCGGTCTGGGTCGGGCTGCAGATCACCCACCAGCCCGAGTGGCACACCTACTGGAAGAACGCCGGCGATTCCGGCCTGCCCACCGAGCTGAAGTGGACGCTGCCCGCCGGTGTCTCGACCGGCGAGATCGCCTGGCCGGTGCCCAAGAAGATCCCGGTCGGCACGCTCGCCAACTACGGCTACGAGAACACCGTGCTGCTGCCGGTGCCGCTCGAGGTCTCGACGCTCTACAAGCCCGACGTGGCGCTCACCGGCGGCTCGCCGGCCATGGACATCAAGCTGCAGGCCTCCTGGCTGGTCTGCCGCAAGGAATGCATTCCTGAAGAGGGCGAGTTCACGCTCTCGCTGCCCACGCGCGGCTCGACCGCGCTGAACAAGGCGGCCTTCGACACCGCGCAGGCCGCGCAGCCGCAGCCGCTGGGCACGCCCGGCGCGATCGCCGTCGAGGGCCAGCAGCTGAAGGTGCGCCTCGAAGGCCTGCCCGCCGCCGTGCGCGGCAAGACGCTCGAGTTCTTCCCCGAAACGCCCGAGGTGATCCGCACCGCGGCCGTCTCCGGCAAGGACTGGACGCAGGCCTGGGACGGCGCGACCTGGACCGCCACCGTGCCGCTGGCCGACCAGCGCAGCGAAAGCCCCACCGCCATGCCCGTGGTGGTGGCGCTGGCCGAGGCCGACCGCCAGGCCGGCCAGCCCGTGGCCTGGCGCGCCGAGGCGCCAGTGTCGGGCACCTGGCCCGCCGCCACCGCCGCACCGCGCGCCGCCGAGGTGTCGCCCGCGCTGCAGGCGGCGCTGGCCGCCAACGCGGCCCAGGCGGCGGCCCCTGCTGCCGCTGCGCAGGCCCAGCCCGCCGGCACCTTCATCGTCGCCCTGCTCGGCGCGCTGCTCGGCGGCCTGCTGCTCAACCTCATGCCCTGCGTGTTCCCGATCCTCGCGATCAAGGTGCTGGGCTTCGCGCGGCAGGCCGGCAACGCCAGCGCGCACCGCAAGGCCGGGCTGGCCTACACGGGCGGCGTGATGCTGTCGTTCCTCGCGCTGGGCGGCGCCATGCTGGCGCTGCGCGCAGCCGGCGCGCAGCTCGGCTGGGGTTTCCAGCTGCAGTCGCCCGGCGTGGTGGCGGCGCTGGCGGCGCTCTTCACCCTGCTCGGGCTGAACCTGGCCGGCGTGTTCGAGTTCGGCCGCGCGGCGCCGCAGTCGGTGTGCAGCGCGCAGGCCAAGCACCCACTGGCCAACGACTTCCTGTCCGGCGTGCTCGCCGTGGTGATCGCCTCGCCCTGCACCGCGCCGTTCATGGGCGCCTCGCTGGGCTTTGCCATCGGCCTGCCGGCGGCCCAGGCGCTGCTGCTGTTCGCCGCGCTGGGCCTGGGCCTGGCGCTGCCCTACCTGGTGGCGGGCTTCGTGCCGGCCGTGGCGCGCCTGCTGCCCAAGCCGGGCCCGTGGATGCACACGCTGCGCCGCCTGCTCGCCTTCCCGATGTTCGCGACCGTGGCCTGGCTGGTCTGGGTGCTGGGCCAGCAAAGCGGCATCGACGGCGCGGGCACGCTGCTCGCGCTGCTGGTGTGCCTGGCCGCCGTGGTCTGGGCGCTCACGCTGACCGGACGCGCGCGCGTCGTCATCGCCACCGTGATGATCGCCTTCACCGCCGTGCTGGCCGGCACCATCGGCCGCAACATCGTGCAGGTGCCTGAACCGACTGCGAAGCTGGCCTCGGCAGCACCGAACGACGGCGAGCGCTGGCAGCCGTGGTCGGCCCAGCGCGTGAGCGACATGGCGGCCGCGGGCCGGCCGGTGTTCATCGACTTCACCGCCGCCTGGTGCGTGACCTGCCAGTACAACAAGAAGAGCACGCTGGCCGACGCCGAGGTGCTCGCCGACTTCGACACGAAGCAGGTCGCCATGCTGCGCGCCGACTGGACCCGCCGCGACCCCGCCATCACCGCCGCGCTCACCGCGCTGGGCCGCAGTGGCGTGCCGGTGTACGTGCTGCAGGCGCCGGGCAAGGCGCCCGTGGTGCTGACCGAAATCCTCAGCAAGGACGAGGTGCGCGCCGCGTTGGCAGCGCTTTGAGCGCCGATGCGGTGAATTGAAACAAGATGACAACGCCGCTGTCATGGGTTGTCACACGCACTTGAAGAAACCGTTCTAAGCTGCAGTTGTTGTTTGGAATTTTGTTTTTTGGAGTTCAAGCTGGCCATGACGCTCTCGCCCACTGTCGACTCACGCTCCCTTCGCGCCGCGCGCCAGGCACGCGCCGCCCTCAGCCGCGCTTCCCGCCGCGCCGTCGTGGCCGCCGCCGTCGCGCTGGGCGCCACCTTCCTCATGGGCACCAACGCCTTCGCCGCGCCCGCCGTGGGCCAGCAGGCGCCCGACTTCGTGGCCGTCGACACCAGCGGCGCCAAGCACAAGCTCTCGGACTTCGCGGGCAAGTTCGTGGTGCTCGAATGGACCAACCCCGGCTGCCCCTTCGTGCGCAAGCACTACGGCAGCGGCAACATGCCGGCCACGCAGAAGGCGGCCACCGACAAGGGCGTGGTCTGGCTCGCGATCAACTCCACCGAACGCGCCGCCAGCGACTACCTGAAGGCCGACGCGCTCGACGCCTGGATGAAGTCGCAAAAGGCCGCGCCCACCGCCGTGCTGATGGACGAAGACGGCGTGATTGGCCAGGTCTACGGCGCGCGCACCACGCCCCACATCTTCATCATCGACCCCAAGGGCACGCTGGTGTATGCCGGCGGCATCGACAGCATCGCCTCGGCCCGCGTGGACGACATCAAGACCGCCACCAACTACGTGAACCAGGCGCTGGGCGAAGTGACCGGCGGAAAACCGGTGTCGATGGCGAGCACACGGCCGTACGGGTGTTCGATCAAGTACAAGAGTTGAGCGTGCGGGCGCTGTGCCCGCTGGGAATCCCGCTCAAGGCAGAGCGCAGCATTCCTTTCTTGCGTCTTTGATGAGGCGCTGTTTCCCGGCCTGGAACAGGCTCATCCTTCTTCACGACGAATGACAAATCCCACGCCTGGTGAATGCGGTGCGTGGAGTTTGACGATTGTTATCAGTGTGATCGCGAGGCGACTCGCAAACTGCGCGACCTGTTTTCCTCCCAAGGAAGTCGTCGATGCCGCGCACGCTGTCTGTTTCTTCTGCTGCGATCCCTGTTGTTCTTGGTCAGGCTGCGCTGTCGCCTGTGCGGCTGTCAGGGCATGAGGGGGTCAACAGCCTCTTTGCCTACGAACTCTTTCTCAAGACCCCGGATGCCCTGGCTCTGTCCGGCGTCTCCTCCGGCGCCGACTTCGACCTGGATGCCTTCATCGGCCAGGAGATCAGCTGCGAGATCGAACTCGATGGCTCTTCGCCTCGCCAGCTCAACGCCCTGATCACTGACGCGGCCCTGTGGGGCGAGGAAGGGCGCCACGCCCAGTACAAGCTCACCCTGCGCCCCTGGCTGCACCTGGCCACCCTGCGCACCGACTGCAGGATCTTCCAGAACCTCAGCGTCGTCCAGATCCTGGACGAACTCCTGGGCGGCTACGCCTTCCCCGTGGACAAACGCCTGATCGAGCACTACCCCGTGCGCGACTACCAGACCCAGTTCAACGAGAGCGACTTCGCCTTCCTTGCCCGCCTGTGCCAGGAATGGGGCATCAGCTACCACTTCGAACATTCGGACGGTAAGCACCGCCTGGTGCTCTCGGACGCCATGGGCGCCTATGCGGCTGGCGATCCGCTGTACGAGCATGTGGAATACCACGCCCCGGGCTGGAAGATCGATGCCGAGTACATCCACAGCTTCGTTCCCCAGCACCAGCTCACCAGTGGGAAGTACGCCACCCGGGACTACGACTACACCCGGCCCAGGGCTGATCTGAGTGTTTCTCGAAGCGACCCACGCCCGCCCGGGCAGGCCGAGGGCGAGGTCTACCAGTGGCATGCCTCGGGAGCGGGGGGCAGTCACTACGCCCAGCCCAATGCGGGAACTGATGCAAGCACTGATCCTCACAGCGAAGGCCACTTGCTCTCCCTGCTGCGCATGCAGGCACTGCGCACCCACGGAGCCCGCGCCCAGGCCAGTGGCAACCTCAGAGGCATGGTGCCCGGATGCACCTTCCAGCTGAAGAAACACCCGAGGGAGTCGGCCAACGCCGAGTACCTGATCCTGGACACCCGCTTGCTCATCGAGGACGTGGCTGAAGACAGCCAGAACCGCGAAGCCAGTCCTGACCGCAAGCAGCAATGGCGCGTGCAGGTGGACTTCACAGCCCACCCGGTCACAGAGCCCCTGCGACCCGAGCCGACCCAGCCCAAGCCCGCCATGGTCGGCCCGCAGGTGGCGCTGGTGGTGGGCCCCGAAGGCCAGAACCTGTGGACGGACGAGCTGGGGCGCATCAAGGTGCAGTTCCCCTGGGACCGGCAGGGACAGAAGAACCAGCACAGCAGCTGCTGGGTGCGGGTGAGCTCGCCCTGGGCGGGCAACCAGCTCGGGGGCATCCAGATCCCGCGCATCGGGCAGGAAGTCATCGTGGGCTTCATCGCGGGAGATGCGGACCTGCCGATCTGCATGGGCAGGGTGCACAACCAGGTGAACCTGCCGCCGTGGCAACTCCCTGGCCAGAGCGCATTGAGCGGGTTCAGGAGCCGGGAGCTGACCGAGGGCGGAGGCAACAGTGCGGCGGGCAGGTCGAACCACCTGATCCTGGATGACACGGCCGAAAAAATCCAGGCGCAGCTCAAGAGCGATCACCAATCCAGCAGCCTGAGCCTGGGGGCGATCACGCGCATCGAGGACAACGCGGGCAGAAAGGACCCCAGGGGCGAGGGCTTCGAGCTGCGCACTGATGCCCACGGCGTGCTCAGGGCACAGGACGGCATGCTCATCACGACGGAAGCAAGAGGCAATGCTGCGAACCATGCCAAGGACATGGGCGAGACCACTCAGCGACTAAAAGCAGCGCAGGATCAGCACGACGCGCTGGCCGAAGCAGCGCAGGTGCACAAGGCGCAAGAGCAAGGCTCCGATCAAGACACCGTGCAGAAGGCCTTGAAGGCGCAGAACGACGCCATCCAGGGCAAGGAGGGACAGGGCGAGGATGGCCGCTTCCCTGAACTGAACGAACCACATCTCGTGCTCGCCAGCCCTGCGGGCATCGAGGCCAGCACGCCGGGCACCATCCACCTGCACACCGGAGAGCACGCGGCCTTCACAAGCCAGGGACACACCTCCATCAGCACCGCCAAGCGATGGCTGGCCAGCGCAGCCGAGGGCATCCGTGCGTTCACGCACAAGAAGGGCATCAAGCTCATCGCGAGCGAAGACCCGATAGAAATTCAGGCGCATCGCGACGAGCTGATTCTGGTTGCGCACAAGGACGTGGTCATCAAGAGCGTGGAGGGCGAGTTGCACATCACCGCCAAGAAGAAGGTCGTGATCATCGGCGGGGGCAGCTACTCGGAGTGGAGCGAGAGCGGCATCAAGCACGGCACGGCCGGCACTTGGCAGGAGCATGCGGCACTGCATGCGCAGGTCGGCCCCATGAACAAGGCGCCTGCACTGCCAGAGCTACCTGTGCAGCCATCGGACTACAGCGTCAAGTACCAATTTGCGGATCGCCACACAGGTCTACGGCTCGCGCAGCATCGCTACGAATTGCGGGAGGAAGACGGCGCCGTTCACACCGGCATCACCGATCTGGATGGCTGGGCAAACCTCGTGCAGACATCGGGCATGAGGCTGGTGAAGGCCTGGGTTGCCGAATTTCCGGTGGACATGGACGACCTGTCTCGCAGCACCTTGATCTGAGCACGACCGCTCCGACCGCATCACCCCATGACAACCAATCCCATACCCATCCTCCCCTACGACAGGCATATTGGCAAGGCACTAGAGACATTGAACGATTTGGGTCCCGGGGGCATCGACAGCCTGCGGTGGTCAATGAGCGTTCTGGTCTATCGCCTGAGCAAGATACTGTGCGCAGCCCAAGCGCCCAGCCAGCCGGTCAGCGAACTGCTCGCGCAAGATCTCGAATCGAGTCTTCAAATCTACCCAGACCTGAAAGCGCACGAGACGGGCTTGCGCAAGGCCATCGACCTGCTCACCCAATTGCTGCAGTACGCCGGTTGGTACAGCATCGACCGCGTGGTCATGCGTACCCGGCCCGAGTTCACAGACAACATCGCACCGCACCAGAGCGCGAGCATGCAAAACACAAGCAAGCCCCACAGCAGTTGGGGAAGGCCGCTGCCATTCCGGCCGCTGTACTGTGCCCTCGGCGCCTTCGCCCTGGCATTCCCGGTGCGCGGTGACGCACGTCGCTACGAGGCGCTTCCTGGGGAGGAATCGATCCTCTACGCCGGCGGAGACGACAAGCCGAAGGTTCGCGAAGACATGCAGCGCACATTCGCAACCTTGCTCGACGCCTGCGACTACCAGGTCGGTCACTGGAAGGCCCACTTCAAGTCGGAAGCCAACTACGACGCAAGCGGCAAAGCCTATATGGGCAGCCCGGCCCAACGACCGGAACGGAAGGGAAACTGCTACTGGCGCAAACCGAAGGGGAGCATTTCACCAGATGTCGTCGTTGTTAGGCAGCGTCATCAGGCACCAGACGAGGCGAACGTGACACATGTGGTCGACATGAAGTTCGGGGAGGATTCAGTGGGGTTCGATCAAGGCCAAAACTACACCAACATGTTCGGGAAAGAACGCTTCTACGTCCTCTATTTCCCAGCGGACTGCCAAGCCGGCGAACCCGAAGAGGCGAAACAACCGGACTGGGTGAAGGTCCTCATGGCAATCCTGATGCTACTGCTTAGCAGAGGTCGTAAGGGAGGCCGTCTGCCTGGCCAGGGACCACGTCCAGTCCCTGCGCATTGATTCCCCGAGTTCCCACCCACACTCACGAAGCCAACCATGCAGCTGCCCGCCCCAGATCTTGAAAGCTGGATCGAAGCCCTTCGCAACGATTCTGAAGCCGCCGTAACCGCCCTGCCTTCAAGCCCCTTCAGCGCAATGCAAGAGCCAGCGACATGGCACCTTGGCATACAGGCCACAGCGTACTTCTATGTACTGACCATAGACGACGTGCACCGGTTGGTGAAAGTCATTCCAGAACTGCATCGCGAATTCCAGCAGCTCACAGGGCATGCCCTATTGAGATACATGGCCTTCAAATCAGGTTCGATCGCGCGCCAGCCACACTCGCAAGAATCTATTGAAGCGCACTTTCAAACGAACTCTGATGACATTGCATCCCTGGAGGGATTCGATGCACCGACAAGGGAAAGCTCATCGCGCTTCTTGCTTCTGACCATCGCGCAGTTTCGTCACGCACAGCTGGCCAAGCCCGTGTTTCGTCCATGCGTCGACAAACCCATCATCGGTCGCGAAATCAAATTCGCCGAAACAGTCATCGGGCTTGACTACCTGACACTCAACTTCCCACCAAGCTTCTGGCAGTCGCGCAAGGAGGAACTGCGCACCTGGTGGCTGAGCGCACTCGACCGACTCAAGCCCGTTCAAGCCTATATGGGGCTGGGGATTGGCCTTCCACCCGTGCTGGAACGGTATCCCTTTCAACAACCAGCTGAGTTTGCTTTGGCCAACCGGTTTCTCGGCCTCGATGTCGACAAGCCCTTTTTCCCCCGCTCCAATCGACCTAACGGCATGAACCTCGAATGCGGCATGCGTACGCCCGGTTACGGCGTTCTGGTTTACGGCGACTACGCGCGGTTGCTGGGCGGCATAGCTGCCTTGCACCTCAAACTGCAGAATGTTCCCGGTATTCACATGCGCCCTTGCATGGACGGTGATGGCCTTTGGATCGAAGCCGGCGACGCTCCTGCGCTGTACCCTGTCGAAGAAGGGGTTCCCGTACATCTACGCGCTTTGGCCGAAGCTTTGAAGCCCGCACGCCTGCAGCGGCTCTGGATGGTGAGCTACCCGCCCAACGTCCCTCGCGACGATATCTTCACGCCCGAATCATCGGCCCGCTGGTTGCGGCGCTTCGACTCCGACAGTGACTGGGGTGGACTCGTTCATGGCGAGCCCCCGAGACCGCAAGGCAGCTCCACGCCAGCGCCTTCCGCCTCGCCACGAAGTGCCCACGCCGGGAAAACGTGCCCGCAGACTGGCAACTGGCAAGCCCCTCGCCTGAACAACCGCATCGAGCACGTCGAGCGCGGCCAATCGATGCCGGGGCCCACGAGCACAGACATCGGGTCTGTCATCTGGTATCTACTGGTCGACTGAGCGGCAACTCGAACGCACCGTGCACGCCGGCCCCAGCAGGCTGGCCACGACAGTGCGCATTGACAGCTACCTGACTCCCCCCGTCAGGTCCCGGTCGGGAACCCCGACCTACCCTTGGGCCCACAACACCGCCCCAGGGGACACACCATGACTTCCGCGCCTGCCAACGCGCATTCCTCCTCGAAATTCGCCACCGTCCTGCGCGTGACCGGCGGCAACTTCATGGAGATGTTCGACTTCTTCCTGTTCGGCTTCTACGCCACGCAGATCTCGAAGGCCTTCTTCCCCGCGAGCAACGAGTTCGCGTCGCTGATGCTGACCTTCATGACCTTCGGCGCGGGCTTCCTGATGCGGCCGCTGGGCGCCATCTTTCTCGGTGCGTATGTCGACCGCGTCGGCCGCCGCCAGGGGCTGATCGTCACGCTCGCGCTGATGGCCGTCGGCACGCTGCTCATCGCCTGCGTGCCGAGCTACGCGACCATCGGCGTCATCGCGCCGCTGCTGGTGCTGGTCGGACGGCTGCTGCAAGGTTTCTCGGCCGGCGTAGAGCTGGGCGGGGTGTCGGTGTACCTGTCGGAGATGGCCACGCCGGGGCGCAAGGGCTTCTACGTGAGCTGGCAGTCGGCCAGCCAGCAGGTGGCGATCGTCGTCGCCGCCGCGCTCGGCTACTGGCTCAACGTGACCTTCACGCCGCAGGAGATCGGCGACTTCTACTGGCGCATTCCCTTCTTCGTCGGCTGCCTGATCGTGCCGGTGCTGTTCATCATCCGCCGCTCGCTGCAGGAGACCGAGGAGTTCATGGCGCGCAAGCACCGCCCCGACGCGCGCGAGATCTTCCGCTCGATGGTGGCCAACTGGGGCCTCGTGGTCGCCGGGATGATGCTGGTGTCGATGACCACCGTGTCGTTCTACCTGATCACCGTCTACACGCCCACCTTCGGCAAGGCCGTGCTGCACCTGAGCACGACCGACGCGCTCATCGTCACGCTGTGCGTGGCCATTTCCAACTTCTTCTGGCTGCCGGTCATGGGCTCGCTGTCGGACCGCGTGGGGCGCAAGCCGCTGCTGGTGCTGTTCACCGTGCTGACCATCCTCACGGCCTACCCGTCGCTCAAGTGGCTGGTCGGCGCACCGAGCTTCGCGCGCATGCTCGAGGTGGAGCTGTGGCTGTCGTTCCTGTACGCCAGCTACAACGGCGCGATGGTGGTGGCGCTCACCGAGGTGATGCCGGTCAGCGTGCGCACCGCCGGCTTCTCGCTGGCCTACAGCCTTGCGACGGCGCTGTTCGGCGGCTTCACGCCGGCCATTGCCACGGGCCTGATCGAGATGACCGGCGACAAGGGCGCGCCCGGCCTGTGGATGACGGCTGCCGCGGCCTGCGGGCTGATCGCGACGCTGGTGCTGTACCGCCGCAACGTCGACCCGGCCGACGCGGGCCGCGTGCCCGCCGTCTGAACCGCGGCGCTTGCATTGACCCAGCGCGCACCGGCCATTGACCGGGAGCGCACCGCCCCTGCCGCCCCGGGTGGAAGTACCGATGATGGCGCGCGCCGACCTGCCTATCCTGCACCAGCGCTTCCGGCGCCCCCTGGGAACCACGGCATGAACGCACACCACTTCAGCACCCGGCTCGAACACCCGGCCGACCGGCAGGCCTGCTGGGGCCGCATCAACGAGTCGTACTTCGGCGCGCTGCGCGTGCAGTGCCTCGACCCCGGCCCGTTCGACGCGCGCATGGACGCCTACGAGCTCGGGCCGCTGGGCATGTTCATGATCGAAGCGCCCTCGCACCGCGTGGCGCGGCCCGACACGCACCGCGAGATCGCGCTCGACGAGCACTACAAACTGGTGCTGCAGCTCGAAGGCCACGGCCACATCTCGCAGCGCGACCGCGAGTTCCACCTGCATCCGGGCGACTGGAGCCTGTACGACCCGCGCGTGCCCTATGCCATCACCAACCCCGAGCGCTCGCGCCTGCTGGCCATCACGATCCCGCGCCAGCAGTTCAAGGGCATGAAGATGCCCGACCTGCACACCTGCGAGGCCCACACGCCGGCCATGCAGGGGCTGTACGCGGTGCTTGGTTCGTTCCTCACCTCGCTGGCCGACCAGCTGCCTTCGCTGCCCAACGCCGTCGGCCGCTCGGTCAGCGACACCGTGCTGGGCCTGCTGGCCTCCACGCTCGCCACGCACGCCGACGAACAGTTCGGCGCGCAGCCGCTGCCGGGCGTGCTGAAGGCCCGCGTGAAGCAGTTCGTGCACGCGCACCTGGCCGACCCGGCCCTGTCGCTGGACCTCATCGCGCAGCAGCTGCGCTGCTCCAAGCGCTACCTGCACCGCGTGTTCGAGGACGAAGACCAGACGCTCGACCGCTTCATCTGGCAGATGCGCCTGGAGCGCTGCAGCGAGGCGCTGCGCCAGGCCGCGGGCGGCCGCGCCTCGGTGTCCGAGATCGCCTTCGCCTGGGGCTTCAACAGCAGCGCGCATTTCTGCCGCGTGTTCAAGGCGCAGTACGGCGTGTCGCCGCGCGAGTTCCAGCGGCGCGAGGCGCAGCGGGCGATGTCGCCGGCGCTCACACACTAGGCAACGCCTTTCAGGGGCTGCCCACGATCCCCGACACGTCGACGATGTACATCTGCCGCTGCGATTCGTGCACCGAGTCGATGCACACCTGCAGCCCGTCGCGGCGCCAGCGCGGGTGCAGGTCGCACCGGTTCTCCTTGCTCAGGTCCGGCGTGGCGTAGAAGCTGCCCAGGTCGTGGCGACGGCCGGTGGCCATGTCGAACAGGAACAGCACGCGCTCGTGCGTGCGTGCGTCGGGGTAGGTGTCGCTCAGCAGCCAGCGCGTGTTGACCGGCGAGAAGGTCATGTGGCCGTTCTCCACCAGCACGCCATCGCCGATCACGCGGACCTCCCCGCCCACGCGGTCGTGGTACAGGTGGTAGTGGATCTTTCCGGCGTGCGGGCCCCACACGATGATGTGCTCGTCGTCCTGCCACAGCGGGTGCGAGATCTGGTACTCCGACTTCTCGTAGTCGAAGGTGCCCACGGCCGTCGGGTCGAAGTCATCCGCCAGCTGCGGCAGCGGATGGTCGGAGCACTCCAGCAGGCGCAGGTCGGAGCCGTCGGGGTTCATCGTGAGCAAGCGGTGCAGGAAGCAGGTCTCGTCCTCGACGCGCTCGGTCCAGCGGTGCAGGAACAGCACGCGCGACGACGACGGGTTGACCTCGATGTGGCTCACCCAGTGGATCGCCTTGTCCATCGACGCGCGCGGATGAAACCGGCGCAGGTCCTCGTAGCTCAGCAGCAGCCGCGCCGTGCCGGTGGCCAGGTCGGTCGCGTGGATGCCGTCGTCGGCCGGCGCCAGCGGCAGCTCGAACGGCCCGCCGGCTTCGCTGTAGCCGATGGTCCGGTGCGTGATGTACAAGCGCCGGTAGTCCACGCTCAAGGCCCAGCGGCTGTCGGGCGCCACCACGTAGATCGGCAAGGGCAGCAGGCGCTTGGCGCCGGTGTCGACATCGAGCACCGTGGCGCCGAAGCCGGGGTAGAACGCATCGGCATCGCCGGTGCGGCTGTTGTAGATCAACTGGCGGCCCGGCGCGCCGTCGAGCCACTGCAGCTGGCTGCCCATCTGCCAGTTCCATGCGGTGGTGTCGCCCACCGCATGGAAGCGGTCGTTGTCCTGCAGGTCGAAGTAGCCGATGCGTGCTGCCGCCGTCGGCGTGAGTTCGGCGTCCATCCAGGGCACCTGCTGCGCCAGCAGGTAGCGCCCGCTGCGGTCCCAGGCGCTCTTGTTGTAGTAGCCGAAGAAATGGTGCTGCGCGCCATCGCCCACGCGGCGGCAGGGTGCCGGCGCCAGGCGGGGTTGCTCAAGAAGTGGGTTCGACGACATGGGCTCACTCCGCGGCGATGCGGCCTTGCTGGATCACCTTGTCCCAACGCAGCTTCTCGGCGGCGATGAAGCGCGTCGCGGCGTCGCGCGTGTTGGCCACCGGGGTCATGCCCTGCTCCGACAGGCCCTGGCGGAACTCCGGCGCGGCGACGATCTTTCGGATGTCGGCATTGAGCTTGTCGGCGATGGCGTCGGGCACCTTGGCGCTCACCGCCACCGTGGTCCACGAGGTGGCCTCGAAGGCCGGGAAGCCCGACTCGATCGCGGTCGGCACTTCGGGCAGCGCCGGCAGGCGGGTCTTGCCGGTCACGGCCAGCGCCTTGAGCTTGCCGCCGCGGATGTGGGCCAGCGTGGTCGGCGGGTTCTCGAACATCAGCTGGATCTGCCCGGCCAGCAGGTCGTTCAGCGCGGCCGTGCTGCCCTTGTAGGGCACGTGCACGATCGGTGCGTTCGCCGTGAGCTTGAACAGCTCGCCGATCATGTGCACCGACGAGCCCACGCCGGCCGAACCGAAGTTGACCGTGTCCGGCTGCTTGCGCGCCAGCGCCACCAGCTGCTTCAGGTCGTTGGCGGGCAGCGCGGGGTTGGCGACCACGACGTGCGGCATCTCGGCCAGCACCGTGACCACCTTCAGGTCGGTCGCGGGGTCGTAGCTCAGCTTCTTGAACACGCCGTAGGTCGCGTGCAGCCCGATCGAGCCGAGCAGCAGCGTGTAGCCGTCGGCCGGTGCGTCGGCCACGAACTTGCCGCCGATGTGCCCGCCGGCACCGGGCTTGTTGTCGACCACCACCGACTGCTTGTACAGCTTGCCCAGCCGGTCGGCCAGCATGCGGGCCTGCACGTCGGAGCTGCCGCCGGCGGTGAAGGGCACCACGAGCCGGATCATCCGGTCGGGGTAGGCCTGCGGCTGCGATGCCTGCGACATCGAAGCGACGCCCAGGGCCAGTGCGAAAAGGCCGAGGCCGGCGGCCCTGCGGGGCCATTGCTGTGTCATGCGTCTTCCTTGCTGTGCGCCGCGACGGCGCGATGGAGAGGGTGGATAGGGCGCAGTCTAGGAACGCAGCATCATTCTGAAAAATTCATTTTCATTCACGGGCTATGCAGAAAAGATATGCCATGCTTTCTGCCTTGCACCGTGCAGCCCCAGGAGCCCCCGCATGTCGCGACCGTTGAACTTCCGCCAGATCGAGGCCTTCCGCGCCGTGATGCAGACCGGCACCACCACCGCCGCGGCGGCGCTGCTGCACACCACGCAGCCGTCCGTGAGCCGCCTGCTCTCGCAGATCCAGCATGCCACCGGGCTCAAGCTGTTCGACATCCACAAGGGGCGGCTGCGCCCCACGCACGAGGCGCGCCAGCTGTTCGACACGGTGCAGCGCCACTTCCTGGGCCTGGACCGCATCGAGCAGAGCGTGGCGGTGCTGCGCAAGTCGGGCGCGGGCTCGCTGCGCGTGGGCTGCACGCCGGCGCTCGGGCTCGGTGTGATGCCGCAGGTGATCCATGCCTTCTCGCGGCTGCACCCCGAAGTGCACGTCAACCTGCAGACCGTCGGCACGCACGCCTTGCGCGAAGGCCTGCTCTACGGCCTGTACGACGTCGCGCTCAGCACCGCCGCCTTCCACGACCCGCAGCTCGACGCGGTCAGCCTGCACAAGGCCAGCGCGGTGTGCGTCGTGCATCCCGGGCATGCGCTGGCGCACCGCGACGCCGTCCACGTGCGCGACCTGAAGCAGCAGGTGCTGCTCACGCTGAATGCCGACGACGAGATCCACCAGCAGTTCCAGCGCACGCTGCAGCAGCACCGCATCGAATGCGCCGCCACGGTCGAGACGACCTACTCGGTCACCATCTGCATGATGGCGGCGCAGGGCACCGGCGTCGGCATCGTCAACCCCTACGTGGCTTCCGTGTTCGCGCGCGACCTGAAGATCCTGCCGCTGTCGCCGCGCTGCCCCGTCGAGGTGTCGATGGCCTTCTCGCCGCAGTCGGCGCCTTCGGCCATCGCCGAGGAGTTCACCGCGCGGCTGCGCGACTATTTCCAGGCCTTCGTGATGCCCACCGCACGGAAGGCGCAGAAGGAGCGCGCCTAGGCCGCGGCGAGGTAGCTGCTGTGCAGGATCTCCGGCCGGCGGCGCAGTTCTTCCGACGAGCCCGCAAAGGCCATGCGCCCGCGCTCCAGCACGTAGGCGCGGCTGGACACGGCCAACGCCACCGTCGTGAACTGCTCGATCAGCAGCACGCCCACGCCCTCGCCCGCGACCTGCTGCACCACCTCGACCAGCCGCTTGACCACCGCGGGCGCGAGCCCCAGCGAGAGCTCGTCGATCGCAAGGTAGCGCGGTTTTCCGATGAGCGCCTGCGCGATGCAGACCATCTGCTTCTGTCCGCCCGACAGCGAACGCGCGGGCAGCGCGAGCTTCACGCGCAGCTCGGGGAACACGCCGAGCACGCGCTCGACCGCATCGGCCACGCCGGCCGCGGGCAGTGCGGTGGCAGCGGCGCGCAGGTTGTCGAGCACCGACAGCTCGCCGAGCACGCGATGCCCCTCGGGCACCACCGCCACGCCCAGCGCACGCACGCGCTCGGGCCGCTGGCTGTGCAGTGCGAGGCCCTCGACCTCGATGCGCCCGCCCGTGAGCGGCAGCACGCCGCCGATGGCCATCACGGTGCTCGACTTGCCTGCGCCGTTGGCGCCCAGCAGCGCCGTCACCTCGCCCGGCGGCACCTGCAGGTCGATGCCGTGCAGCACGGCCTTGCCGCCGCGCTGCAGGCGCAGATCGGTCACGTTCAGCATGGGGTTCTCACTCCGTTCCCAGGTAGGCCTTGCGCACGGCCGGGTCGTCGAGCACTTCGCGCGTCGGGCCGAGCGCGAGGCGGCGGCCGAAATCGAGCACCAGGGTCTGCGTGCAGGTCGCGGCGATCAGGTCTACGTCGTGGTCGATCAGCAGCACCTGCGCGCCGCAGAAGGCATGCACCGCGCCGATCGTGCGGCGCAGCACGCCGGCCTCCTGCTCGGTGAGGCCGGCGCCGGGCTCGTCGAGCAGCAGCAGCTTGGGTGCACCGACCAGCGACTTCGCGAGCTCCAGCATGCGGCGCTGGAACAGGTTGAGGCGGTGCCCCATGACGGTCGCCACGTCGAGCAGGCCCGTGTGCGACAGCGCACGCGCCACCTGCGACGCGGCCTCGCCGCGCGCGTGCGGCACGTGGTCGAGCAGCGCGCGCACGTTGTCCCACACGCTGAGGTCTTCCACCACCTGCTCGGTCTGGAACGAGCGGCGCAGGCCGAAGCGCACGCGCGCGATGGGCTTCAGGCCCAGCAGGTCGGCGCCGTCCACCGCCACGCGGCCGGCGCTGGGCGACACGAGGCCGCTGAGCACGTTGACCAGCGTGGTCTTGCCCGCGCCGTTCGGCCCGATCAGGCCGCACACGGGCGCGTCGAGCTGCGCCGAGAGCGCGTCGATGGCCTTGACGCCGCCGAAGGTGACGGTGAGATCGTCGATGCGGATCATGGCGCGGCATCCTTGTCCTTCGGTGCGGCGAAGCGTTGGCGCACCGCATCGAACACACCCATCAGCTGCCCCGCGATGCCGCTCGGCGCGGTGATGAGCGCATGCAGCAGCGCCACGCCGAAGAAGATCATCGCGAGGTAGCCGTTGACGCCGAAGTCGGTCAGCAGCGCCGGCACCGCGCGCAGCAGCAGCCCCGCAATGAGCGCGCCGGCCCAGTGGTACACGCCGCCCACCACCGTGAGCGCGAACAGCATCACCGATTCGCCGGCCGTGAAGGCGCGCCCGTCGAGCTGCCCCACGCCGCCCGCGAGCAGCGCACCGGCCACGCCCGCGCAGAAGCCCGCGAGCCCGAAGGCCCAGGTCTGGTAGCGCAGGATGTTCACGCCGGCCGCCACGGCCGCCGCCTCGCCGCGCCGGATCAGGGCCCACGAGCGGCCCGCGCGCGTGCGCCGGTGCAGCTCGATCAGCGCCAGCACCGCCGCCAGCCACACGGCGACGTAGCGGAAGTACGCGGCATCCGACAGCGCCAGCGCGGGCCTGGGCATCATCAGCCGCTCGCTGCCGAACACGCGACCCAGCCAGCCCGCGCCGCCGTCGGGAAAGCCCGTCACGTTGACGACCACCTGGAAGCCGCCCGCCATCATCATCGTGACGAGCGCCAGGTACAGCCCCTTGAGCCGCAATGCCGGCAGCCCCGCGAGCATGCCCACGACGCACGACAGCAACCCGCCCGCGAGCACCGACAGCTCGAAGGGCCAGCCCAGCCCGTGCCCCGCGCGCAGCGCGACCCAGCCGCCCGCGCCGAGCAGCGCGTACTGGCACAGCGACACCAGCCCGAGCTGGCCATACAGCAGCGCCACGCCCGCCGCCGCGACCGATAGCGCGAGCGACGACGTGAGCGTCTTGATCCAGTACGCATTGGCGAACCACGGCACGGCCCAGCCGATCAGCAGCACGCAGGCCACCATGAACACGAGCGAGCGGCGGGCGCGGCGCGTGGCCAGCGCCAGCGCTGCGGGTGCGGCGTCGGACGCGGGCATGGCGCCTTCGAGGATCGACGCGTTCATGCCGACCGCGTCCCCGCGCGGTAGAACACGATCATCGCCAGCGCGATGAGGAACGGCGTGGCCGTGCGAAAGGCCGCGAAGCCCGGCACCGTGATCGCCAGCGCCTCCAGCACGCCGATGGCGATGCCACCCGCCACGGTCGCCGGCAGCGAATGCAGCCGGCCGATGATCGCGGCGGCAAACGCCGGAATCACGAGAAAGGTCAGCAGCGTGGCCTGCAGCCGCACGATGTTGGCCAGCAGCAGCCCGCACACGCCCGCGAAGGCGCCGCTCAATATCCACGCCACCGTGTCGACGCCGAGCACGCGGATGCCGAGCAGCGCGCTCAGGTCGCGGTCGTTGGCCAGCGCGCGCATCTTCAGGCCCACGCGCGTCTTCGACAGCAGCAGGCCGACGCCGCCCATCATCAGCACCGCCAGCGCCAGGCCGAGTGCGCGCGTGTGCGTGAGCCGCACCTCGACCTCGCCCAGCACGAATTCGAGCGCGCCGCCGTCGGTCGGCAGCACGAGGCGGCGCGGCTGCTCGCCCCAGGTCCATTCGGTGAAACCCACCACCACGAGCGCGAAGCCCAGGGTCGCGATGCTGCGGATGGTCGGGTCGCGGTGCGACAGGCGCGGCGCCAGCAGCCGCCCGTAGGCCAGCGACAGCGCCATGGCCGCGAGCACCGCCGCGCACCACGCCAGGCCCTGCGGCCAGTCGGCTTCGAACAGCGTCCAGGCCACATACGCGCCGAGCGCGCCGATGGCGCCGAAGGCGAAGTTCAGCACGCCCGACGAGCGATAGAGCACCACCAGCCCCACGCCCGAGAGCGCGTAGACCGCGCCCAGGCCCAGGCCCGAGATGACGAAAGGCAGGTAGTCCTCCATGGCCCGGCGCGCTTACTTCAGGCCCATCTTCTGCTCGTCGGCACGGATGTCGACCAGCTCGGGGTCGTCCGCCGTGAGGCAGCCGCCGGGCGCAAAGCGCCAGCCATTGCCGTCCGGGCTGGCCATGGGCCCGCTGTTGTTCGCGTTGTGGCGGTTGCCGTTGCCCACGTAGAAGGGCTTGCACAGGATGTCGCTGCGGAAGTCGCTCACCTTGCGCAGCGCATCGGTCACGCCGGCGCGGTCTATCTTCTTCGGGTCCATCTTCAGCATCGCCTGCGTGGCCAGGCGCGCGGCCAGGTAGCCGGCCTGCGAGAAGGTGTCGCGCGGGTCGCTCTTGGCACCATGCTTGTCCATCACGGCCAGCCAGTTCTTGTTGTCGGGCCCGGCCGATTCGAGCGGGTTGAACTCGAGGTTGACGTCGAAGTTGCCCTTCCAGTACGGCCCGATGGCCTTGGGCACGTCGACGTTGTAGGCCGGCGCGGCCGACACGAAGTGGATCTTCTTGCCCAGGTTCTGCTGCTCGGCCGCGGCCAGCATCGGCACGAGGATGCCCTTGGGCACGTTCATGATGATGGTGTCGGGCTTCTTCGCGGCGGCCTGCAGCATGGTCGAGGTGGCGTCGGCCGAGCCGGGGTCGATGGTGAGGGTCTCGACCGTCACGCCGTTCTTCCTGCCCCATTCCTTCGGCCCTTCGCAGGCCCAGTTGCCCAGGCTCGGGATGTTCGGAATGATGCAGACCATCTTCTTCGCCTTGTACTTCTGCGCAGCGTACATCGCGGCGATGGTGGCCGACACGCGCGGCCCGGCGTTCACCGGCACGTAGTTGCGCGCGTTGAAGCACTCGCGCGGCACGCCGGTGCCGGCGATGACCATCACGCCCTCGTCGGCGTACATCTTGGCGTTGGCGCCGCACTCCACGAAGCTGGTGCTGCCCACGAGCGCGACCACCTTGCGGTCCTTCACGAGCTTGGAGGCGACCTGCGCGGCCGTCTCGGGGTTCCACTGGTCGTCGAGCACGAGGTAGTCGACCGGCCGGCCATGGATGCCGCCGTTGGCGTTGACGCACTTGAAGTACGCGGCCGCCGCCTGGCCCGAGGCGCTGAAGTCGTCGGGGCCGGTCTTGCCGACCACCGCGCCGATGGGAATGGGCTCGCCCGTGGCAGGCTTGCCGGTGTTGAGGCCGCAGTCGGGGCCCGCCTGCGCCCAGGCGCCGCTGAAGCCGGCCAGGCCCAGCGCGCCCGCAACGGCCGACAGCGCGATTCGTCTTTTGCTTTGCATGAGGTGTCTCCTTCTTTCTGGGTGATCGAAACCGGGGGCGGGGCTACACCGCCATGCACACGCTCTTGAGTTCGGTGAAGCTCTCCACCGCCGCACGCCCCAGGTCGCGCCCGCTGCCCGACTGCTTCACGCCGCCCAGCGGCAGCGCGTTGTCGAGCACGTTGTGCGCGTTGACCCAGACCACGCCCGCCTGCAGGCGCGGCACGATGCGGTGCACAGCCGAAAGGTCGTTCGACCAGACGCTGGCCGCCAGGCCGTAGGCGCTGTCGTTGGCCAGGCGCACCGCGTCGTCCACGTCGTCGAAGGGCACGACCGTCGCGACCGGGCCGAACACTTCCTCGCGCGCGATGCGCATCGACGGCTGCGCGTCGACGAACACGGTGGGCTGCACGAAGCAACCACCGTCGAAGGCCTGGCGCCCGCCCGTGACCAGCGTGGCGCCTTCGGCCACGGCGCCGTCGATGTGCGCCATCACGCGCGCCAGGTGGCGCTTGGACACGAGCGGCCCGAACTGCGCCTTCGGGTCGAAGCCCGAGCCGATGTGCAGGCCCTCGGCCGCTTGCGCAAGCCGGCGCACCACCTCGTCGAACAGGCCGCGCTGCACGTACACGCGTGAGCCCGCGGTGCACACCTGGCCCTGGTGAAAGAAGATGCCGTTGGCCGCGCCCTGCGCCGCCGCCGCCGGGTCGGCGTCGCCGAGCACGATGAGCGGCGACTTGCCGCCCAGCTCCAGCGTGAAGCGCGCCATGCTGTCGACGGCCGCGTGGCCGATGTGCCGGCCCACGGCCGTCGAGCCGGTGAAGCTGATCTTGCGGACGTCCGGGTGCGCGGCCAGCGCCGCACCGGCCGTGGCGCCGCGCCCGCACACCACGTTGAGCGCGCCCGGCGGAAAGCCCGCCTCCAGCGCCAGCTCGGCCAGCCGCAGCGCGGTGAGCGGCGTTTCTTCGGACGGCTTGAGCACCACGGTGCAGCCGGCCGCGAGCGCCGGCGCCACCTTCCACAGCGCGATGGCGAGCGGAAAGTTCCACGGCACGATGGCCGCGACCACGCCCACCGGCTCGCGCCGCGTGTACGTGACCCACTGCGCGCCGGGAATGCCGATGGAGTTGTCGAGCGTCTGGCCTTCGAGCTTGGTGGCCCAGCCCGCCATGTAGCGCACGAACTCCGCGCCCGCGCCCACGTCGACCATGCGCGCGATGCCGCGCAGCTTGCCGCTTTGCAAGGTTTCGAGCGCGCTGAGTTCGTCGGCGTGCGATTCGATGAGCGTCGAGAGCGTGTACAGCATGCGCTCGCGGTCGGCCGGGCGCAGCGACTTCCACACGGCGCTCTCGAAGGTGCGGCGCGCGCCGGCGACGGCGGCGTGCACGTCGTCCGCGTCGCTGTCGGGCGCCTCGGCCACGGTCATCTCGGTGGCCGGGTCGACCACCGGCAGGTACTGCCCGTTGCGGGGCACGACCTCGTGGCCGTCGATGTGGTTGCCGCGGCGGCGCTGCGCCAGCAGGCCCACCTGGCCGAGGTGTTCGATCGACAGGTCGCGCAGATTCATGGGCGGGCTCCGGGAAGGGATGCGAGGGATGCGAAAGAAAGCGGTGTCACGGCTGCATGGCGCGCGCGACGAGCAGCGTGTCGGTGAACTGCTCGAAGCGCTGCACCTTTCCGCCCTGCACCTGCCACACGTGCGTGACGCGGGCCTGCATCGGCTTGCCCGTGGTGCGGTGGCGCGCGTGGTAGTCGCCGATGCCGACCACGGTGTCGCCGCCGTCGACCAGCCGTTCGAGCACGAAGCGGTAGCCCTCCCACTCGGCGCCGAGCACCTGGAAGACCTTCTCGACCACCTGCGCGGGGCCGACGTGCGTGCCGGCACAGGGAAATCCGGCCATCTCGGTCCACTGCACGTCGTTGGCCACGTCGGCGAACATCGCGGCGAGGTCGTGGCGGTCGGAGGCGGCGTAGTGGTCGGCCACGATCTGGTAAGGGGTGCGCATGACAAAATCCTGGACAACGGTGAGGTCAGACGGGCCCGAACTCGGGCGGGTAGAAGGTCTGCGAGGCCTTGCGCATGAAGGCGCCCGCGGGGTTGTTGGCGATCGCGCCAGTGCCGGTGAGCCCGAGGAACTTGCCGGTCGAGCGGCCGTTCGCGAAGTCGAAGAAGAACACCGAGGCGACCGGAATCAGGAACTCGCGGAAGGTGAAGACGTACTGGTCGTCGTCGAACTTCCAGTAGCTCGCGAGGTCCACGTCGCCGTGGCCGCGCTGCACGCCCACGAGGCACTGCCACGCGTAGCGCTCGGCGCTCAAGTAGGTGTGCTCGTAGGTGTGGTTGGGGCTGTAGGTCTGCCAGGTGCGCAGGCCGATGAGATCGCGCGTGGCGTGCGGCGCGACGCCGGTGGCGGCGCCGCCTTCGAGCGTGCCGGGCCAGAAGTCCTGCGGCACGCGCGGCTGGCCCGCGGCCTCGTCGGCGCCGATGATGCGGCAGCGGATGGCGAGCACGCGGCGCGTGCGCGTGTTGAGGACCACGGTCAGCGCCTCGCTCGGACGGCTGGCCTGCGTGATGTCGAGAAAGAAGGTGTCGGGCGCGACCTCGATGGCCTCGTACCAGTCGCCCTTGCCTTCGCCCCCGCGTGCGCCGTCTTCGTGCCAGTCGAGCGTGTGCTGCGCGCGCGGCTGCAGCGTGAGCTGGAAGCCGGGCAGCGCGAGCCGCAGCGTCTGGCCGGCGAGTGCGTCGGTGGCGGGCAGGCGGTTGGTTGCGATGCCGAGGGCGAACTGGTCGTAGGTCTTCCAGTCGGCGGGTTTCGTGGTGTCGGTGCTCATGGCGTCTTTCCTTCTTCAGGCGTCGTGCGCGAAGGCGATGGTGGGCAGGTCGACCGCGGACGCACCGCCATCGACCATCAGCGAACTGCCGCTGACCATCGCGGCCAGCGGCGAGGCGAGGAACAGCACGGCGTTCGCCACGTCATCGGGGCTGGCGGCGCGGCCCATGGGCACGTCGCGCGTGACGAGGGCGTAGGCGGCGTCGGCATCGGGCAGGCGGTATTTGTCGACGAGCACCTGCATCTGCTCGTCGGCCATCTCGGTGCGCACCCAGCCGGGGCACACGGCGTTCACGCGCACGCCCTGCTGGCCGTAGTCGCGCGCCAGCGAACGCACGAGGCCGATGAGCGCGTGCTTCATGGTCACGTAGCCGACCACGCCCGGCCCCGCGAAGTGGCCCGCGAGCGACGAGAGCACGACGATGTTGCCGCGCCGCGCGATGAGCTCGGGCAGCAGCTCGCGTGCGCAGACGAAGGCGGTGTCGAGGTTCAGGCGCGTGGACAGCGCCCACGAGGCGTCGTCGGTCGAAAGCGCATCGCCCACGCCGTGGCCGCCCGCGTTGGCGACCAGCACGTCGACACCGCCGAAGCGTTCGCGCGCGGCGGCCAGGGCGCGCTGCACGTCGGCAGTGTTCGCCGCATCGCCCGCCACCGCGAGCCCGCCGAGCTTCGACGCCACCGCTTCGAGCTGCGCGAGGCGGCGCCCCATCAGCACCACGCGGCCGCCCGCCGCGACGAACTGTGCGGCCACCGCCGCACCGATGCCGGTGCCGCCGCCGGTGATGAAGGCGACCTTGCCGGCCATGGAATTCGGGGAACTCATTCGCTGTGTCTCCTGGTTGGAAAGGACTCTAGGTTTCAGTGCGCTTCGGCGATTGACCGACCGTGCAATCTCAGTTGCCTGACAGCGCGAAGTCCGCGCAGCGCTCGGCCAGCATCACGGTCGGCGCGTTGGTGTTGCCGCTGACGAGCGAAGGCATCACCGAGGCGTCGCACACGCGCAGCTTCGCCACGCCGTGCACGCGCATGCGCGCATCGACCACGGCCATGGCGTCGCGGCCCATGCGGCAGGTGCCGCTCGGGTGGTAGACGGTCTTGGCGCGCTCGCGCACGTAGGCCTCGAGGGCCTCGTCGGACATGTCGTCGGCGGCTGACGGCGCCAGCTCTTCGGACACCACCTCGCGCAGCGCCGGCGCGCGCAGGATGCGGCGCGCCAACTTCACGCCGCGCACCAGCGTGTCGACGTCGGCCTGCGCCTGCAGGTAGCCGCCGTCGAACAGGATCGGCGCCATCGGGTCGGCGCTGCGCAGCGCCACGCGCCCGCGCGACTGCGGGCGCAGGAAGCAGGGGTTGATCGACAGGCCGTGGCCGGCCAGCGGTTCGCGGTCGACGTCGCCCACGAGCACGGGCAGCACATGGAACTGCAGGTCGGGCCGGCCCTCGCCGGTGGTGTCGACGAAGCCGCCGCTCTCGACCACGTTCGATGTGAGCAGGCCGGAGCCGAACAGCATCCATTGCAGGCCGTGCTTCAGCGCCGCCAGGCCGCGGTCATTGCCCAGCAGGCTCACGGGCTCGCGCGTGCGGCCGTAGACCGACACCTCCAGGTGGTCCTGGAAGTTCTCGCCCACGCCGGGCAGGTTTTTCACCACCGGCAGGCCCAGCGCCTGCAGCTGCGCGCCGGGGCCGATGCCCGAGAGCAGCAGCAGCTTGGGCGAGGCGAGCGCGCCGGCCGAGAGGATCACTTCATCGCGCGCGGTGGCGACCACCTCTTCGCCGCTGCCGTTGCGGCCCGTGCGGTAGACCACGCCGGTGGCCGCGCCGTCCTGCGTGAGCACGCGCAGCACGTGCGCGCCCGTCACCACGGTGAGCTTCGGGTCGTCGCGCACGGCCGCGAGGTAGGTGGCGGCGGTGCTCGCGCGCCGGCCTTCGAAGGTGGTGGTCTGGTAGAAGCCCACGCCGGCCTGGGCGGCGCCGTTGAAGTCGTCGTTGTAGGCCAGTCCGCTTTGCTGCGCGGCGCGCAGGAAGGCCAGGCTCAGCGGATGGCGAAAGCGCGTGTCGCTCACCTTCAGCGGCCCGTTCGTACCGTGCAGCTCGCAGGCGAAGCGCGCGTTGCCCTCGGCCTTGCGGAACCACGGCAGCACGTCGCGCCAGCCCCAGCCCTCGCAGCCCTGCGCCTCCCAGCCGTCGTAGTCGGCCGGCGTGCCGCGCACGTAGACCATGGCATTGACCGAGCTGCCGCCGCCCAGCGTGCGGCCTTGCGGCACGAACATCTTGCGGCCGGCGGCGGCGGGCTGCGGCTCGCTTTCGTAGGCCCAGGTGCGCTCGGTGCCGATCACGCGCACGAAGGTGGCGGGCATGTGGATGAAGCGGTCGTCGTCGGGCGGGCCCGCCTCCAGCAGCAGCACGCGGCGCCCGGCGCGCACCAGCCGGTGCGCCAGCACGCAGCCGGCCGAGCCGGCGCCCACCACCACCACATCGAAAACCTGCTGCGCCATGTCCGTTCCAGACCGAAGTTGTGTCGGGAACGGATGCTCGCGGCTGGCGCGCGCCGTGGCGCATCGGGGCGGGTTGATGCAACGCAAAGTGCGCTGTCGGTCAACTGACGGGGAACGCGGGGGGCCCTGCGACAATCGGGCCATGCCTTTCGCCCCTTTGCAAAACGACACCTTCCTGCGGGCCTGCTGGCGCCAGGCCACCGATCACACGCCCGTCTGGCTCATGCGCCAGGCCGGCCGCTACCTGCCTGAATACGTTGCCACGCGCGCCAAGGCCGGCAGCTTCATGGGGCTGGCCACCAACACCGACTACGCCACCGAGGTCACGCTGCAGCCGCTGGCGCGCTACCCGCTCGACGCCGCCATCCTGTTCTCGGACATCCTCACGGTGCCCGACGCGATGGGCCTGGGCCTGTCGTTCGAGGCCGGCGAAGGCCCGCGCTTTGCGCGCCCGGTGCGCGACGAAGCGGCCGTGGCCGCGCTCGAAGTGCCCGACCTGGACAAGCTGCGCTACGTGTTCGACGCCGTGGGCTCGATCCGCAAGGCGCTGAACGGCCGCGTGCCGCTGATCGGCTTCTCGGGCAGCCCGTGGACGCTGGCCTGCTACATGGTCGAAGGCGCGGGCTCGAGCGACTACCGCCTCGTGAAAAGCATGCTGTACGGCCGCCCCGACCTGATGCACCGCATCCTCGCGGTCAATGCCGATTCGGTGGCCGCGTACCTCAATGCGCAGATCGACGCCGGCGCGCAGGCCGTGATGATCTTCGACAGCTGGGGCGGCGTGCTGGCCGACGGCGCGTTCCACGAATTCAGCCTGGCCTACACCGCGCGCGTGCTCGCCGGCCTGAAGCGCCACGGCCCCGACGGCCAGCCGGTGCCGCGCATCGTCTTCACCAAGGGCGGCGGCCTGTGGCTCGGCGCCATGCGTGCGCTCGACTGCGAAGTGCTCGGCGTCGACTGGACCGTGAACCTCGCCGCCGCGCGCCGCCTCGTGGCCGAAGGCACCGAGGACAAGGCCAAGGCGATCCAGGGCAACATCGATCCGAACGTGCTGTTCGCCCCGCCCGCGGCCATCGAGGCCGAGGTCGGCAAGGTGCTGCAGGCCTTCGGCAAGCCCCACACCGACCGCACCACCGCGGGCCCGACGCACATCTTCAACCTGGGCCACGGCATCAGCCAGTTCACGCCGCCCGACCACGTCGCGGCGCTGGTCCAGGCGGTGCACGACCAGTCGCGCGCGCTGCGCACTTGAGCTAACAAATGTGAACTGCCGACCGCCCGGTTGGCAGACTCAGCGCCCCCTGAAAGCCAGTCGCCCGGCGTTTGTCAAGCCCTAAAACGGCCCCGGACGCCCGACTTATGCACAAAACGCGTGTTGCACTGCGCAAGATTATCTGAGGGGGCATTGGTTCTGCTCCTAAACCAATAGCGACGCTAAGTGGTTGATTTATATAGGTTTTGATTTTTGCTTTTTTTACAGGCATTCCAGCGGAAGCCTTGAAAATCAAGGCTTCGGCGACTATCCAGCCGTCTTGTCAACAAAGTTATCCACAGAAACTCTGGATGACCGCCAAAGCGCTGTGAAATCAACAACTTAAGCGGTCTTGCTCCAAAACGCATTAACAAACCTTGCCAAAAAGGACGCCCAGCCCCTCCACCGAATCGCCGCCCGAAGCCGGCGCGCCGACGGTCACATCCGCCACAAACGTCTCCTGCCCCTGGCGACTCGACATCGCGGTGCAGACGCCCGCGCATGCGGCGCTGGGTGACCTGCTGAGCTACGCCGGCGCCGAGCCGCTGGTGCCGGGCACGCTGGTGCGGGTGCCGCTGGGCAAGCGCGAGGTGCTGGGGGTGGTCTGGAACGAGCCGACCTCGCTGGAGGGCGCCGAGCCCGACATGGCGCTGAAGCCCGTGGGCGCGGCGCTCGACGCGCTGGCGCCGCTGGGCGAGGCCTGGCGCGACCTGGTGGCGTTTGCCGGGCGCTACTACCAGCGCTCGATCGGCGAGATCGCGCTGGCCGCCCTGCCGCCGCAGCTGCGCGACCTGACGACCACCCAGCTGGCGCGCCGCCTCAAGCGCAAGACCACGGCCGGGCCGGTGGCCGAAACCGCCGAATCCGCGAACCTGATCGCCCTCTCCGACGAACAGTCGGCCGCGCTGGCCCGCATCGAGGCCGGCACCGGCACCTTCCTGCTGGTGGGCAGCACGGGCAGCGGCAAGACCGAGGTCTACCTGCGCTGCGTGGCCGACCTGCTGGCGCGCGACCCCGAGGCGCAGGCGCTGGTGATGGTGCCCGAGATCAACCTCACGCCGCAGCTCGAGGCCCGCTTCAAGGCCCGCTTCGGCGACGAGGCCGTGGTGTCGCTGCACAGCGGCATGACCAACCCGCAGCGGCTGGCGAGCTGGCTGGCGGCGCACGGCGGCGCTGCGCGCATCGTGCTGGGCACGCGCATGGCGGTGTTCGCGTCGATCCCAGGGCTGAAGCTCATCGTCGTCGACGAGGAGCACGACCCGAGCTACAAGCAGCAGGAAGGTGCGCGCTACTCGGCGCGCGACCTCGCCGTGTGGCGCGGCCAGCGCGAAAAGGCCAAGGTGATCCTGGGCTCGGCCACGCCCTCGCTCGAGAGCTGGCACCAGAGCCGGCCGCCCGAGGGCGACGACCCGGGCGGGCGCTACGTGCGGCTGGCCATGCCTTCGCGCATCGGCGCGGGCGCGCTGCCGGCCGTGCGGCTGGTGGACATGAACCTGCAGCCGCCGAAGACGGTGATCTCGGGCGCGCTGCTCGACGCCATCGGCCAGCGCATCGCGCGCGGCGAGCAGAGCATGATCTTCCTGAACCGGCGCGGCTATGCGCCGGTGCTGGCCTGCGGCGACTGCGGCTGGAAGAGCGAATGCCCGCACTGCAGCGCCTACCGCGTGTTCCACAAGATCGACCGCACGCTGCGCTGCCACCACTGCGGCTTCACCGAGCGCGTGCCGCGCGCCTGCCCGGCCTGCGGCAACCCCGACATCGCGCCCGTGGGCCGCGGCACCGAGCGGCTCGAAGAGCACCTGGCCGAGCTGTTCGCCGGCGTGAAGCATGCGGATGGCAGCGCGGTGCGCATCGCGCGCATCGACGCCGACAGCACGAAGAAGCAAGGCGCGCTCGAATCGCAGCTCGCCGCCGTGCACGCGGGCGAGGTCGACGTGCTCGTCGGCACGCAGATGATCGCCAAGGGCCACGACTTCCGCCGCATCACGCTGGTGGCCGCGGTGAACCCCGACGGCGCGCTGTTCTCCAGCGACTTCCGCGCGCCCGAGCGGCTGTTCAGCCTGTTGATGCAGTCGGCCGGCCGCGCGGGCCGCGATGCCGCCTACCTCGCGGCGCAAGGCGCCAAGGCCGAGATGTGGATCCAGACGCACCACGCGCCGCACCCGCTGTTCGCGGCGCTGCGCCGGCACGACTACGAGGCCTTCGCCAAGCAGCAGCTCGAAGAACGCCAGGCCGCCGCCATGCCGCCCTTCGCGTTCCAGGCGCTGGTGCGCGCCGACGCGCGCGAGCAGGCGGTGGCGCAGGGCTTCCTGAACCTCGCGGCCGACCAGGCCGAGGCGCTGCCCGGTGCGGACCTGGTCACGCGCTACCCGGCGGTGCCGCTGGCGATCCAGCGCGTGGCGAACGTGGAGCGCGCGCAGATGCTCATCGAAAGCCCCTCACGCGCCGCGCTGCAGCGCCTGCTGGCCGCCTGGCAGCCGCTGCTTCACGAACTGCGGCGCACGCCCGAGGGCAAGGGCGTGATCCGCTGGCTGGTGGACGTGGACCCGCACAGCATCTGAGCGCGGCGCGCGGACGCCTGCTTCAGCGCGGACGCAGGATGCGGTTGCGCAGGCCTTCGGGCTTGTGCAACAAGGGCGCGGCGGGGCCGGCGACGGCACGCTTGGCGAGGCGTCCGGCCGGTGCGGCGGGGCAGGCCCCCGAGACCTGGTGCGCCAGTGCGGCGGCCAGGCGCGCCTCCTGCGGATCGCCGAGCGCACGGCTGAAATCGTCGGGCACGAAGCAGGTGGGCGTAATGCCGTCGGGGTAGTCACCGAAGCCCTTGGCGTTCACGCCCTGGAACTGCACGCTGAAGTAGGTGGTGCCGCAGTTGTCCTCGGGATAGAAGCCGTAGGGCTTGCCGCAGGTGGTGTCGCCGATCTGGACCACGTCGATGTCGATGCCGCGCAGGCCGTTGATGAACGCCTCGCTGGCCGAGCAGGTGTCGGGGCCCGTGAGCACGTAGACGCGTCGCAGATCGAGGCTGGGCAGCGGAAGGGGCGGGTCGATGGGAGAAAGAAAGCCCAGGGTGGTGGCCCAGAACGGCGTGGGCGCGAGCGTGTTGCCAGTCACCGGATCGCGCTCGGTGTGCTTGTTGTTGAACCGCACGGTCTCGAAGGTCTTGCCGCGCGTCTGCGTCTCGCCGGCGACCATGAAGCCCAGTTGGCTGGCCAGGTCCAGATAGCCGCCGCCGTTGTAGCGCAGGTCGACGACCAGCTCGGTGACCCGCTGCGCGCGCAGCCACTCCATGGCGGCCTTCAGTTGCAGTTCCGCCGTGCCGATGTGGTCGTTGAATTGCAGGTAGCCAACCGTGCGGCCCGCGTTCGGGAGCGTCTTGACGTTCTGGACGGGGGTCGAGATCACCGGCGCCGCCGTCAGCGTGATGTCGCGCGGGGTGTTGCTGCCCGCGTCGACGACGGTGAACCGCGTGGACGTCCCCGGTGCAGCGCCAAAGAGCGCCGCGTTGATGACATCGACGCCTTCCTGCGTGGGGTCGTTCACGAAATCGACGCCGTTGACCCCGAGCACCCGGGCGCCGCGCGGCAGGCCGGCGCCCGTCGTGGCCGCGGGAGAGCCGGGCTCCACGTACGCCACGCGCAGATCGCGCGGCGGGGAGAGGGCAAAGAAAGCCCACTGCGCGCCGTATCCGATGGACGAGCCGGCGCCCGAGAGCGCATTCCACTCCTCGGTGGTGTAGGTGAAATGGAACTGGTCCTTGTCCCTGCCCGACGGCGTCACGGCGTAGGTCTTGAGCAGATCGAAATAGTCGGCCGTGGCGTAGCGCGCGGGGTCCAGGTCCGGGACCTCGTCGTACCAGAGGTAGGTGTCGTTGGTCCACGACCGCAGCCAGTTGTTCTCGTCGAGCGTGCGGCCGGTCTTGTCGGCGAAGGGCTTGCCGTCGGGGTCGGTGCCGGTGCGCGGTGCCGCGCAGCGGTCCTTGTAGAGGCTCGCGGTCCGGAACACGCCCTCGACCCACGGCGCGTTGCGCAAGGCATCGCCGTCGTCGGGCGCATCGGGCGGTGCCGTGGGTGGGGTGGTGGTGACGGGCGGCGTGGTGCCCGTGCCGCTGTTCGGCAGGAAGCCGACGCCCGAGCCGCCGTCCCCCCCGCCACCGCAGGCGACGAGCACGGCCGTCGGAACGGCCAGCAGCAGAAGACGGGCGAAACGAAAACGCAGAGGGAAAGGAGACACGGCGAGATTCCTGGAGGGCGGTAAGGCGCCGCCATCCTAGGAAGCTCTGCGTCGTTGCGCATTGGACCAAAGTCCTAGGCGCGGCCCGAACGCGCCGTGTCGATCGTCAGTGGTAGCCGGTGGGCTCCTTGCCCATGTCGACATAGCGCAGCTCGTTGTGCCGTCGCCGCGCAATGCTGTTCGGCCAGGCGAACACGACGAGGCTCAGCGCGGCCAGCGCGAGCGCGGCGCCCGTGCCGATCGTGCCGGCATGCCAGAACCAGCCCACCGCAGCGAGCCAGGCCAACCACATCAGGATGCGAACCAGTATTGCCATCGCGCGCCCCACTTGGACCCTTCACACCTTGGACTCGGAACCACTGTAGCAGTGCAACTGCATACGCAAGCATTCATCTGAAGAGATAACGCACGGTATGCCTTTAGACATGCCCTGGGATTACCCCGAAATAATCTGCAAAAAGAGTTGACGGTACCCCCGCCCTTGCACAAGCTGTGCCTGTGCGGTTCCATCGCTGGGTCCGCGGTATTTCGTGCCCGCTCGCTTGATGCAAAGGTCGCCGTGAAATCGTCGTCTCTTCTGGCTGGGGTTGCTGTGGCTGTCGCCGTGTCGCTCTCGTACCTGGCCGCTGCAGGGTCCGCGGGCGCGGCGGAGCTTGAACTGCAGGGTCGGCGGCTGGTGGTGTCGGGCACGCTCGACGGCAGCAAGGTCAAGGCCTTCACCGAACTCCTGAGCAGCGGCACGGTGCGCACCGTGGTCTTCGAAGACTCGTTCGGCGGCACCGCCGAAGCGGCCGGCGCGTACGCCGACGCGATCCGCGAGAGCGGCGTGCAGACCGAGGTGCGCGGCCATTGCATGGCGGCCTGCGCCTACGCCTTCCTGGCCGGCAAGACGCACCGCTTCGGGCACGGCCTGCAGGTCAACGGCATCCTGGTGCCGGTGGCGACCCGCCCCACGGCGGCCGAGCTGGCGGTGCGCTGGCGCGGCGAGGAAGCCCGCAAGACGCTGGCCGATTTCACGCCCGCCCCCGGCGCCACCGACGCGGCCCGCCCGATGGAAGCCACCGCGCCCGCCCCCAAGGACAACTGGCAGCCGGACCACGGCGTGCTCTTCACGGCCAGCCCGACGCTGTTCGGCCGTATCTACAACACCTACTACTGCGACGGCACGCAGGGCCGCGACTTCTCGAAGTGCGAGCGGCTCTCCGACGCCGATCCGTACAAGCTCGGCGTGCTGACCGAGTAACGCCCCCGGTCAGCGCAGCGCGCCGACCGCCACCGGGAAGGTGAAGAACGCCGCCACCGTCGTCCACAGGATGATGCGTGCGATGCGGCCGTTGTCGGCGCCGAAGCGCTCGGCCAGCATCGACACGTTGCTCGCGCTCGGCAGCGCCGCGACCAGCACGATCACGGCCAGCGCCGAGGGCGCCAGCGGCAGCCCGAGCGCGATGGCACCGCGCCCCAGCGCCCAGACCGCCAGCGGATGCAGCACCAGCTTCACGAGCACCACGGGCAGCACATCGGCCAGCGGCGCTTTCGGCGTGGGCCCGGCGCCGGTGCCCATCGCCGCCGCCACCATGGCGCTGGCGCCGTGCTCGCGCGCCAGCAGCGCCGAGCGCGCGAGCACCGCGCCGATGGTGAAGAGCGCCACCGGCGAGGCCGCGTCGGCCAGCATGGCGATGGTGCGCTCCACCGGCCCGGGCAGCTGCCAGCGCATCGCCGACAGCAGCACGCCCAGCAGGATCGACCAGGGCATCGGGTTCACGAGGATGCCGCGCAGCGCTTTGCGCGCGGCCAGCGTGGCGCCGTGCCGGCCCGCGCTGCCGGCCCCGTCGAGCCGCGACAACGCGATGCACAACGACGAGGTCACGACCAGGTCGAACGCGATGGTGATGATGATCGGCCCGGCCGCCTGCGCGCCCAGCAGCGCCACCAGCAGCGGCACGCCCATGAAGCCGGTGTTCGGAAAGGCCGCCACCAGCGCGCCGAAGGCCGCGTCGTTCCAGCCGATGCGCGCATTGCGCGTGAACAGCACCACGCCCGCCACCACGGCCAGCGCGCAGATGCCCCAAATCAGTGCAACGCTGCCGTCCAGCAGCTGTGCGATGGGCGTGCCGGCGCCGAAGCGCAGCAGCATGCAGGGCAGCGCGAAATACAGCACGAAGGTGTTGAGCCCCGGGATCGCATCCAGCGGCAGGATGCGGGTGCGGGCGGCGGCGTAGCCGGCCGCGATCAGGGCGAAGAAAGGAAAAGTAACAAGAAAAACAGGCTGCACGCCGGCATTGTCGTCCTCCTTCGTCGCGCGATGCCCGCTGACACGGACGGCTGGAGCCGGGCCCGTATCATTGCCCGCTTTGCGACGGCCGCGCCCTGCGGCCCCTCCTGCCTTTTTCGCGTTCCCGCTTTCCCGGTTCCCCCTCCCCCATGTCCCACGGTCTCAATCTCGCCCAGCAAGAAGCGGTCAACTACATGCACGGTCCCTGTCTGGTGCTCGCGGGTGCGGGCTCGGGCAAGACGCGCGTGATCACGCACAAGATCGGCCGGCTGATCCAGTCGGGCCTGAAGCCCGAGCGCATCGCGGCCATCACCTTCACGAACAAGGCGGCCGCCGAAATGCGCGAGCGCGCCAAGGACCTGATCGGGCGCGACGCGCGCAAGGTGGTGGTGTGCACCTTCCACGCACTGGGCGTGCGCATGATGCGCGAGGACGGCCACGTGCTGGGCCTGAAGAAGGCCTTCAGCATCCTGGACGCCGACGACGTCACCAAGATATTGAAAGACTGCGGCGGCACCGTCGACATCGCCACCGCCCGCATCTGGCAGTGGACGATCAGCAAGTGGAAGAACATGGGCCTGAACGCTGCGCAGGCCGCGGCCGCCGCGGTGGACGACAACGAGCGCATCACGGCCGAAATCATGGTCCAGTACGAAGAGCGGCTGCAGGCCTACCAGAGCGTGGACTTCGACGACCTCATCGGCATGCCGCTGAAGCTGCTGTACGAGTTCCCCGAGGTGCGCGCGAAGTGGCAGGCCATGCTGGGCCACATCCTCGTCGACGAGTACCAGGACACCAACGCCACGCAGTACGAAGTGCTCAAGGCACTGGCCGGCGAGCGCGGCCAGTTCACGGCGGTGGGCGACGACGACCAGTCGATCTACGGCTGGCGCGGCGCCACGCTGGACAACCTGAAGAAGCTGCCGGTCGACTACCCGACGCTCAAGGTCATCAAGCTGGAGCAGAACTACCGCTCCACCAGCGCCATTCTTCGCGCAGCCAACAACGTGATCGGACCCAACCCCAAGCTGTTTCCGAAGACGCTGTTCTCCGAACTCGGCGAAGGCGAGCCGGTGCGCATCGTCGATGCCGACACCGAGCTGCACGAGGCCGAGCGCACGGTGGCGCGCATCATCAGCCTGCGCGCAGGCGACACGGTGTCGCAGGGCAAGCAGTACAAGGAGTTCCGCGACTTCGCGATCCTGTACCGCGCCAACCACCAGGCCCGCATCTTCGAGCAGGCGCTGCGCAAGGCGCAGATTCCCTACAAGGTGTCGGGCGGCCAGAGCTTCTTCGACCGCGCCGAGATCAAGGACCTGTGCGGCTGGTTCCGCCTGTGGGTCAACAACGACGATGACCCGGCGTTCCTGCGCGCCATCACCACGCCCAAGCGCGGCATCGGCCACACCACGCTGGCCAGCCTGGGCAGCTTCGCGAGCCAGTACAAGCTGAGCCTGTTCGCGGCGCTGTTCAGCCCCTCGCTGCCGAGCGTGATCCCCAAGCGCACGCTCGACGGCGTGCACGAGTTCGGCCGCTACATCAACGACCTGGAATACCGCGCGCGCCGCACCATGGGCGCGGAAGCCTCGCGGGCCTTCATGCTCGAGTGGCTCAAGGAGATCGACTACGAGCGCCATCTGTACGAAGGCGAAGACAGCGAGGCCGCGGCCGCCACGCGCTGGACCAACGTGCTGGAGTTCGTCGACTGGATGTCGCAGCGCGCCGGCGGTTCGCTCGACGACGCCTCGGGCGCCGACGACACCAACCCGAACGAGCACAAGAGCCTGCTCGAAGTGGCGCAGACCATCTCGCTGCTGTCGACCATCAGCGAGCGCGAGCAGGACCAGAACGTGGTCACGCTCTCGACGCTGCATGCGTCCAAGGGCCTGGAGTGGCCGCACGTGATGCTCATCGGCGTGACCGAGGGCTTGCTGCCCTTCAAGCTCGACGACGACAACGGCCGCCAGAAGGTGGTGAGCGACGAGACCACGCAGCGCCTGCAGGAAGAGCGCCGCCTGATGTACGTGGGCATCACCCGCGCCCAGCGCAGCCTGGCCGTGAGCTGGACCAAGAAGCGCAAGCAGGGCCGCGACATGGTGCCCTGCATGCCCAGCCGCTTCATCGCCGAGATGGGCCTGGACAAGGCCACGACCAAGGAAGACCCGCGCGAAAAGCTGAAGGCGCTGCGCGCCGAGTTCGCGCGCAAGGCGCTGGACAGCGCGGCCAAGGCCGCCGCCACGCCATGAGGACGACGGCGACGGTCGCGGTCGCGCTGCTCGCCGCCGCCCTCGCGGCCGGTTGCGCAACGCCCCGCGACCCCAACTGCCCCGCCGACGCGCGCGAGCTGCCGCTGCAGGCGCTGTACGGCCAGTGGGACGCCCGCTTCGACGACCTGCCCGGCACGGCCGTCGTGCAGCTGGGCAAGCACCCCGAATACGCCGGCGTGCGCGGCACCATCACGCGCCGCGCCGATGCCTCGACGAAGACCACCGTCGCGCAGCTCGCGGGCGATGTCGACGACGAGGGCGCGCTGTCCATCGACGAATCGCTGGACGGGCGCGCCATCAGCGGCGTCTGGTCGGGCACCTTGCAGCCCGGCGCCTGCGGCCGCGAGTTTCGCGGCACGTGGCGCGATGCCGCGACCGAGCGCACGCACCCGTTCGTGCTGCGCAAGACCGTCGCACAGGAAGGAAAGCCATGAAGACGACACGACGACACCCTGCTTCACTCTTCGATTTGCGCACCGTCGCCGCCGTGGCCGCATGCCTCGGCGCCGTGGCCGGCGTGACAGGTGCGCAGGCCCAGGCCGTCGACAAGCCGGCCAGTCCGCTGGCCGACGCGCAACTCACCTGGCAGCAGTGCGCCGCGCTCGGCGCGAACAACGAAGCGCGCCTGGCCTGCTACGACCGCTGGTCGCAGCAGCAGACACTGCCCTCGGTGTCGGTGCCCGTGGCGCCGCCGGTGCTCGCGAGCACGCAACCGCCGGTGGACGGCGCGATTCCGGCCACGCGCGTGGTCTCGGTCGCCACCACCGAAGGCTGCCGCGACCGCCAGTACTCGACGCTGTCGCGCTTCTGGGAACTCGAGAACGCCACCGACTGCGGCACCTTCGGCTTCCGCGGCTACCGCCCGCTCACGGTGTCGGCCTCGGCCGCCACCGACAAGCCCCAGCCGCCGACCTCGCCGTCGGCCGGCCACACGGCCGAGCCCGTGGCCTACCAGGCCAACGAGATGCGCATCGGCCTGTCGGTGCGCACCAAGCTCGCGCAGGGCATGCTCACGCAGAACGACCCGATCAAGAAGGACTCGCTGTGGTTCGCGTACTCGCAGCAGTCGACCTGGCAGCTGTTCAACGGCTCGATCTCGCGGCCCTTCCGCACCACCGACCACGAACCCGAGCTGATGTATGTCTACCCGACCGACGTCCACCTGCCCGGCGGCTGGCGCTGGCGCTATGCAGGCGTGGGCATCGTGCACCAGTCGAACGGCCAGAGCCTGCCGCTGTCGCGCAGCTGGAACCGCGTGTACCTGATGGGCGGCGCCGAGCTCGACGACCGCTTCACCGTCACGGGCCGCGTCTGGCAGCGCATGTCCGAAAGCGCCGCGAAGGACGACAACCCCGACATCGCCGACTACATCGGCCGCGCCGAAGTCACGGGCCGCTGGAACCTCAACCGCGACAACCAACTGGGCATCACGGTGCGCAACAACCTGCGCGACAGCGGCCGCGGCTCGGTGCGCCTCGAATGGCTGAAGGCCATCGGCGACCCGACCAAGAGCAACCTGCGCTTCCACACGCAGCTGTTCCATGGCTATGGCGACACGCTGGTGGACTACAACCGCAAACGCACGGTGCTCAGCATCGGCCTCAGCCTCGTCGATTTCTGATCTTCATCCTCACATCCAGGCCCCACAGATGAGTGCAGACCTCACCCCCGTCGATGCCACGCAGCGCGAGATCATCGCGGCCCTGCACGTGGCGCCCGTCTTCGATGCCGCCGCCGAACTCGCGCGGCGCACCGACTTCCTCGCCGACTACCTGCGCAGCACCGGCCTGAAGACGCTGGTGCTGGGCATCAGCGGCGGCGTCGATTCGCTGACCGCCGGCTGCCTCGCGCAGCGCGCGGTCGAGAAGCTGCGCGCCGAAGGCTGCGACGCCACCTTCATCGCGATGCGCCTGCCCTACGGCGTGCAGCGCGACGAGGCCGAGGCGCAGGCCGGGCTGGCGGTGATCCGCCCCGACCGCCTGCTGACGGTGGACATCCGCCCCGCCGCCGATGCGATGCTGGCCGCGCTGCACGCCGGCGGGCAGGCCTTTCGCGATGCGGCGCACGAAGACTTCGTGCTCGGCAACATCAAGGCACGCCAGCGCATGATTGCGCAGTTCGCGGTGGCCGGTGCGCACGACGGCCTCGTGATCGGCACCGACCACGCGGCCGAAGCGCTCATGGGGTTCTTCACCAAGTTCGGCGACGGCGCGGCCGACATCACGCCGCTCACCGGCCTCAACAAGCGCCGCGTGCGCGCCGTGGCGCAGCTGCTGGGCGCGCCCGATGCGCTGGTCTACAAGGTGCCCACGGCCGACCTCGAGTCGCTGGTGCCGGGCAAGCCCGACGAAGACGCCTTCGGCGTGAGCTACGAGCAGATCGACGATTTCCTCGAGGGCAAGCCGGTGTCGGCCGCAGCGCGCGCGGTGATCCTGTCGACGCACCGCAAGAGCGCCCACAAGCGGGCGCTGCCGGTCGAACCGCCCGTACTTGGGTAACAAACGGATCACATTGAAGTCCCCGAAAGGGATGCTTCGATGCATGTGTAAAGCATCGGACGAAAAAAGTCGCGAAATACCAGCCTGAGAGGGACTTAGTTAACCTTTAGGTATCAATTGGTGCGCTTTTGTCTGCAAGAATTTTGGACGACCGGACACACAGTCCGGCCTTCTGGAACCTCATGCTTGACGTAGTGAAACCCGAAATCCTGGTGGTCGACGACGATCCCGAAGTCTGCGAGACGCTGGTCGACCTGCTGGAGTCGTCGGGCTTTCGCGCACAGGCCGTGCCGGACGGCCTGGCCATGGCGGCCCGCCTCGACCAGCGCGCCTTCTCGCTCGTGATCATCGACCTGCGGCTGAAGAAGGAAGACGGCATCGAGCTCGCGCGCCAGCTGCGCACGCGCTCGCGCATCCCGATCATCATCCTCACCGGCCAGGGCACGGCCGCCGACCGCATCCTGGGCCTGGAAACCGCCGTCGACGATTTCATCGCCAAGCCCTTCGACAACCGCGAGCTGGTCGCACGCATCCGCGCGCTGCTGCGCCGCTCGGCCGAGACCGGCATGCCGCGCTCGCTGCGCACCGACCGCCTGAGCCACGAGCGCTACCTGTTCGGCCCCTGGACCCTCAACATCACCGCGCGCGAGCTGCTGCACGGCGACGGCACGCCCTGCGACCTGACGCACGGCGAGTTCGCCCTGCTCGAGGTCTTCGTGCTGCATGCAAACCGCGTCATCGACCGCGAGCAGCTGCTGCTCAAGACGCGCAGCGCCCAGTCGGACGCGGTGAGCCGCACGATCGACGTGCTGGTGTCGCGCCTGCGCCGCAAGATCGAAGAAGACCCGGACCATCCGCGCTTCATCTGCACGGAACGCGGCGCGGGCTACCGCTTTGCAGCGAACGTGGTGCGCTGCTGAGGCAGCAGCGCCCGCACCCGCCCGCCCCATGCAAGGCCCCCGCACCTCCTCGAACGCGAACGCGCCTGCGCGCGGGCGCAAGCGCTCGTGCAGCCTGCGCGGGCGATGGCTCTCCGCGTTCGCGGTACTGGCCATCACCACGCTGGTGCTGGCCGCCGTGGCGATGGTGGCGCTGTTCAACGCCAAGGCCGCGATCCAGGGGTTCGACGAGCGCATCCTGCCGTCGGTGGCGAAGTCGCTCGCGCTGTCGGAGCGCGTCACGCACCTGGCGGCGGCAGCGCCGTACGTGGCGGAAATGTCGATATCGGCGCGGCTCAACCAGGAAAAGGCCGATCTGCTGAAGCGACAGGAGGAGGTGCGCGTGCTCGCGGCGCAACTGCCACCGGCGAGCGGCGCAGCCACCGGTGTGCCGAAGGTGCTGAGCGCCATGCAGGTGGTGCTGGACGATCTGATCGAGTTCAAGCGCCTGGACCTCGCGCTGCGGGAAGAAGGCCGCGGGCGCATTCACGCGCTGAGCCAGATGGAGCACCGCATCGCCGATCTGCCCGAGCGTTCCAGGTTCGTTGCAGACCACACGCTGCATCTGCTGCGGGTTGCCTTGTACGCCCACAACACGCTCGACCTGGACGAGGCCGAGCGGGTCTATCTCGCCTACGCCGGCTCAGCCAACGCCTTGCGCATCGATGCGGCGATCCGCGCCCAGATCGCCGCGCAGGCCGACAGCATCTTCGCGCTGCGCAGGCAGCACCTCGCGCTGCGCGATCGCAAGACCCTGCTGCTGACCTCCACGCGCGTGCTCTCGGAAGAGCTCACGCGCTCGGTCGACCGCCATGTGGCGGCGCTCAGCGCCGAGGTGTCCTCGCGCGAACATTCGGTGGGCCTGATCGTGCGCTCGGGGCTGATCGCGGTCACGCTCGCGCTGCTGGTCGCAGCCGCCGCGCTGGTGCTCGGGTACTGGAGCCTGCGCGAATCGCTGCGCGACCTCACGCGGGTCACCTCCGCCATCACCGAGCTGTCGCACGGCAATGCCAGCGCGCCGCCCGATGTCTCACGGCGCGACGACGAGGTCGGTGCGCTCGTCGGTGCATTCAACGTGTTCCGCGACAACACGCTGTCGATGCGGCGGATGGGTGCGGACATTTCGGAGCAACGGCGCCTGCTGCGCACGGTGCTCGACAGCATCGACGACGGCCTGGGCGCGTTCGACGCCGAAGGCCGCCTGGTGGCCTGGAACCCGCGCTTCGCCGTGCTGCTGCGCCTGCCCGCGCAGGCGATCCATACCGGCGCGACGCTCGACACGCTGCGCGCGGCGCTGCCGGCGCTGGCCGACGGCCGCCCCGCCGTCGACCTGCTGGGGCCGCCCGATGCACAGCGGCGGCGCGACGACTACCTGCTCGACAACGGCCAGGTGCTGGCCGTGCGCAACCACCCCATGCCGGCCGGCGGCTTCGTCACGCTGTACAGCGACCAGAGCGAGAGCCGCGCGCTCGAACGGCAGGTGCGGCAGGCGCAGAAGATGGAAGTGCTGGGCCAGCTCACGGGCGGCGTCGCGCACGACTTCAACAACCTGCTGGCGGCGATCTTCAGCAACCTGCAGCTGCTGCAATCGCGCGACGACCTGTCGCCCGACATGCGCCGGATCGTGGACCGGGCGTTCCGGGCCTCGGAGCGTGGCGCCGTGCTCACGACGCGCCTGCTGGCCTTTGCCCGCCGGCAGACGCTGCGCGCCGAAGTGATCGATGTCGACCAGATGCTGGCTGGACTGCAGGACCTCATCGAGTATTCGCTCGGCCAAGGCATCCGCGTCGAGCTCGACCTGCAGGCCGACGGGGCGTGCGTGCTGGCCGACGGCGGACAGCTCGAGAACGCGATCCTCAACCTGGCGCTGAACGGGGGCGCGGCGATGCCGCGCGGCGGCGTGCTCACCCTGCACAGCGCGTGGCATGCGGCGGCGGCCGGCATGGCGGCACATGGCGTGAACGGCGCGCATGGCAGCCCTGGCCCGGTGGTCGAGATCCGCATCAGCGACACAGGCCACGGCATGCCGCCGCACGTGCTGGAGCACATCTTCGAACCCTTCTTCTCGACCAAGGAGAACGAAGGCAGCGGGCTGGGCCTGAGCATCGTCTACGGCTTCGTCAAGCAGTCGGGCGGCGACCTGCGTGTGCGCAGCACCGTCGGCCAGGGCACCGCGTTCACGCTGGTGCTGCCCGAGGCCGCACCGTCGGCTGCGCCGGCCTGCGCACCGCCACCGCCCGCGCTGTCGCTCGACGCCTTGCAGGTGCTGCTGGTGGACGACGACACCGACGTGCGCGACGCCACCTTCGAGTTCCTCAAGGAGCACGGTGCGCGGGTGCAGGCGGTGGCGTCGGCCACCGACGCCACCGCCGCGCTCGAACGCCAGGCCTTCGACCTGGTGCTGTCGGACGTCAGCCTGGGGCCCGGCGGCGACGGCCTGCAGCTGATGCGCGACGTGCAGCGCCTCTACCCGCGCACTGCCGTGGTGTTGATCTCGGGACTTCCCTCCGACCTGCTCGCGCACCGCTACGCCGTGCCGCCGCGCACGCGGATCCTGCGCAAGCCCTTCCTCACGGCCGACCTGGTGAGGGCCATTGCGCAGGCCCTGGCCCACCACCGCACCGACGCACCAGCGACCACGGCCCACGCGGCCTGACCGAGTTACCTGAGCGGGCGCCCCCGGGCCGCGGGCCTCCGCATGCGCAGAACACTTGTTTGCATTGCGCGTGTTTCTTTGCGCTTTTGAATTGTTTACTTTTTATTTACAGAGCTACGCCCCAATAGGTCTTGAGCGCCGACCGTTCGCCTGCCGCGAATCCGGACGGCCCGGCAACCGCCACAAGACACAGACAAAGGGGAGTGCTCGATGCCAGGACGAGGGACACGCAGGAAGACCGCACGGGGCGCCGCCGCGCCGCATCCGCGATGAGGAGCGCCATCAAGCCGCAAGGCGTGCGCCGCAACCCCGCGCCGGAGATCGAGCACAGCTTCATGCACCATCCGCAGACCGGTCCGGTGCCTTCGGGCCAGCGCGGCTTCCTGCACAGCCTGCAGCACGGCAGCCCGTCACCGCAGGAGCGCTGGCACTGCCACGACGCGTACGAGCTGCACCTGATCGCCGACACGCGAGGCTGGGCCTTCGTCGGCGACCACGTCGAGCGCTTCGAGCCCGGCCACCTGGTGCTCACCGGGCCGCGCTTGCCGCACAACTGGGTGTCGCTCAACCTGCCGTCCGAAGGCGTGGAACTTCGCAGCCTCGCCTTGCAGTTTCCGGACGCACCGCTGCGCCAGGGCATGCAGGTGTTCGCCGAGCTCCAGGAGGCAGCCCCGCTGCTCGAAATGGCCCGCTACGGGGTCGAGTTCTTCGGCATCAGCGACGACGTGCGCGAGCACCTCGAGCGCCTGCAGCGCAGCGAAGGGCCCGAACGGTTCTCCGAGTTTCTCGGTCTGCTGAGCCTGCTCACGCGCTGCAGGCAGCATCGCGTGCTCTCGTCGGGCTGGCTGCCGATCAAGGGCAACGCGGAGACGGTCGCTGGCATTGGCAAGGCCGTCGCGTACATCCGGCAGCACCTCGACCAGCCGCTGTCACTCTCGGAGGTCTGCGCGCAGACAGGCCTGAGCCAGGGCAGTTTTTCGCGGCTGTTCAGCCAGGCCACGGGCGTGCCGTTCACCGATTTCGTGAACCGGCTGCGCGTCGGCAAGGCGTGCCAGCTGCTGATGGAAAGCGACCAGCAAATCTCGAGCATCTGCTACGCCGCCGGGTACAACAACATCGCCAACTTCAACCGACGCTTCCTGGAGATCAAGGGCATGACGCCCAAGGAGTTCCGCCTGCGGATGGCCATGCGCCACAGCCAGAGCCAGACGCTGCCGATCTCGCGGCTCGACATGGCGGGCGTCAGCGTTGGTGCGATGGCCGCCACCGACACGGTTCACGCCAGCGTCGCGACATCGCAGCGTCAGTCGTAGGCGAGCGTCACCAGTGCGGCCGATGGGCCGCCCGCTTGCGGCTGCGCCAACGCAAGCAGTGACAGCGTGCCGCCCTGCTGGCCAATCGCATGCCACTGCGCGGGATCGATGGCCTGCGTGCGCCCCCGGCTGTCCACGAAGCGCGCCGACACCGCCTGCGTGCGCGCCATCTCGACCTTCATTCGCGCGCTGGGCCGGTCCACGGTTTCACGGGAAAAGGCCAGTTCGGCCTGGCGTTCGCCCGTCGATGTCGCCTTCATCCGCTGCGGCTGTTGTCGTTGATGTTGCTGGGGTTGCACCAGGGCCACCTGGTAGGGCGCGGCGACGATGGCGCCGGTGAAATGAATGGTGCCGTCCCCGGCGTGGCTGCCAAGCGCCAGCCCGCCCAGCCAGGAAATGCCAACCATCGCGGCCAGCCGACGAAGAGAAACCGTGCGTCGTTCCATGGGTGCTCCCTCCTTGCCATCTGCCGCCGAAGCGGCACGTTCAAGAGCGCCTTGGGCAAGGCGAAGGAGCCATGTTAAGCGTGCAATGTGACGCGTTTCTCAGTGCATTCACTCCACCTGACGGCGCTGTCTGCGTGCAAGATGGCGGGTTGTGCCGAGGGCGTGCGGACCGGATGCGCAAGGGGCGCGTTAAGGGCGTGCTACTGGTAGTTCAACGTGAATGTCATCACGGCATTGGCAGTACCGGGCCCGACCACTGCTCCGGTCTGGTAGTAGGCGGCCTGCAGCTTGACGGAATGGGTGCTACCCGAAGTAACGTTGTAGCCCGTCAGAGGATAGTTCTTTCCGAACTGTAGGACTGCGGACGCGGCATCCTTCAGTTGCACGCCGATCCCCGAGGCGGTCGCCCCCGGAGACAACGCGATCACACCGTTGGATGGCACCAACACACCAGCGGGCGCGGCAAATTGATATCCGATGTTCAGCGGCCGTGAGATGCCGCCGACGGTGACCAGCATGCCCGAAGGGCACGTGACCGTGATCGCGAACGCCTTCGCGGGCCCCGTGGCTCCAATCCTGCTGAAGGCCGAGCTCTTGTGTGATCCCAGGGCAACGGCCACATCCTGCACAGTGCAGGTCGGAGGGCCTTGGATGACAGTGGGTCCCACGGTCACTCCCCATGCTCCCTTGCTGAGAACGCCATTGATGCTGTACCTCGATTCCAGCATCGACGCGGAGGGAGTGACGGTGCCACCGCTGATCGGGCCGGTTTTCACATACTGCATGCGCAGGCCAATCCCCAGCGTGGTCTTGGTCGACGACGCCAGCCCGCACTGGAACCAGACGCCGTATTCAGGCGCCGACTGGACCGTTCCTGCAACGCCTGCCGAAGGCAATCCACCGGGATCCAGTACACCACTCATGCAAGCAAGCCCTTGCACTGAAAGGCCGATGGCAAATGCGACGCCGACCCCTGGAACATTGGTTTCGAAGACACTGACCGCTGCCCCCGAGTAACTGGTCTGAATGCCTGACTTGGACAGTCCTGCGACCCTGATTGCTGCGCCGAAAACGGCATTCCCGGTGCACTCATACATGGAAGTCGTCGCTGAAGACAGGCCTCGCCAATCCATCAGGATCCCGCCAACCGGCAGGTCACGAGGCACAGCGATCGTGGCTGGCACAGCAAGTATCTGATTGGCCATCGGAGCACATTTCGTTTGCGCAAGGGTCATCGAAGGCACCCCCAGCAAGCACATGACGAGACACACCAGTGCCGCGCGCATGATGCGACTGCCCGATCTCGATAGCCATCCCTTGCAGTTCATCGCGTGTCCTTGTGTGTCCGTTGTCTTGAGGCAGGCTCGCCCCTCACTGGGCGCACTGAGCGTCCACCACCTGCCACGGCGACGCAGGGGCATCGGTCGGCGCCGCGCCCGACAGAAGCGGCAAGCTGCATCGCTGCCCCTTCTCTTCGCCCCACGCCAGCTCGTACTGCGCGGCGTCGGCGATCACGCTGCGCAGCAAGAGCCGCCCGTCCTGCGCCACCGTGCCGACCTCCTGCCCCGCCGCGTCCGTCACCCGCGCACCGAACGGCACCGGCGTGCCGTCGGCCAGGGTGACGCGCACGAGCACCGAGCGCCCGCCGCCCGAGGTCTCGAACTTCAGCTTGACCACGGCGCCCGCCGTGGGTGCGACGCGCTGCGTGCTCGACTTCAGCTCCACGCTCATCGGCAGGCCCTTGGGATCGAGCTCGACTTCGTTGCTCGCAAAGGGCGCGAGGTTCGACACCACGGCCTGCCCTCCTGACCCGACACGCAACCCGCTTGCATTGGCGACGCGCGCGCCGTTCGCGCCCGTCGCCTCGACGATGGCGAGTGTTTCGCCCATCGCAGGCGCGAACACCACGCCACCGCCGTGGGCCACCACACCGCCCGACACGCCCACGCCCAGCTGCGAATAGCCTTCGCCGGCCGACGCGCTGCCGCGCCAGGTGGCGACGGGCGAGACATGGGCCACCGTGGCGCCGCCGCCGGTGCGTGACGACGTCGACACCCCGTCGCCCCCGCGGCTGTGGCTCGCGTTGAGGCTGTAGCTCCACGCGTTGTCTTCGCCGAACACGCCGCCTGCGGAGGTGCGCATGTCGATCGCGCCGCTGGAATCGCGCTGCACGCTCGACGTGGTGTAGACCTCACGCGACCCGGCGTCCAGCGGAATGCCGAAGGTCAGCATGACCGTGTTGTTCCAGCGCTTGCGCAAGGGGTCGAACTGCCGGGCGGCCGAGAGCCCGAGGTTCACGCGGGCGAAGCTCTTGCTGTAGCCGGCCTGGAACTGCGTGTCCCGGCCCTCGCGGTTCCAGTAGTCCTGGGTCGAGCCGCTCAGGTAGAAGGACCCCATGTCGCCCGGCAGGTTCTGGTTGAGCATGAGCTGAAGGCGGCCGCGCAGGTGTCCGCCCGGCAGGCCGCTGCCGTCGCCGCGCGAGGGCCCCGGGGCCTCGCCCAGCGCCACAGCTTCGCGCAGGCCCAGGTAGCCCTTGCTCGAATAGCGGTAGGCCGCAAGCGTGACGTGGGTGTCGGTGGGCGCCAGGATCTTGGTGTAGGCCAGCCGCACGCTGTGGCCGCTTCGGCGCTCCTGCCCGGGCAGGCTGGCCGCGGTGCCGGTCAGGTCGACGCCAAAGGCACCCCAGCTGGTGTTGAGCGCAGCCCCACCCACCAGGGCGCGATAGCCGCGTGCAAGCAGCACGCCCCCGTAGCCCGTGAGCATGTTCGTGAAGCCATGCTGCACCGTACCCTGGAACAACGCGCGCCGGCTGTGCAGCTGTGAATCGCGCAATTGGCCCGCCGTCACGCGGTAGCGCGTGATGCCGGGACGCAGCGCGTTCACCGCGGCCGCATAAGGCACTTTCGACACCTGCACGCTGCCGTCGGCTTCGGTGACTTCGACGTCGAGGTCGCCGCCGTAGCCCGTGGGGTACAGGTCGTCGATCACGAAGGCACCGGCCGCCACCGTGGTCTCGCGCAGCAGGTTGCCGTTCTGCCTCACGCGCACCACCGCATTGCCCCTGGCGATGCCCGTGATGCGGGGCGCATAGCCGCGCTGGGACTCCGGCACCATGCGGTCGTCGGTGGCCAGCTGCACGCCGCGAAAGCCGAAGCTGTCGAACAGCGCGCCTTCGGTGAAGGCATCGCCCACCACCAGCTGACTGCCCCAGGGCTCGATGGCGCGCTGCACGTAGGTTTGCGTGCCCTGGTAGTGGGTGCCGCGCGCCGAGCCGGTCGTGAGGCTGCCGTGGTGCCGCAGCCGCCAGGGGCCGATGTTGCCGCCCGCCACCAGGCCCACGTAGCCCTGGCTGTCCGAGCGTCCTGCGGTCTTCGAGCGGTAGTAGTTGGCGTCGTACTGCAGCAAGGCGGCGGGCACGCCGTCGTCCCATTGGCTCGGGTCCACATGGCCGCGCGCCTGGCGCCGAAGCGCCGCCTGCGGCACGCCGATGTCGAGCCGCTGTTCGCCGTTGTCGAAGAACGCGGTCGCGTCGGGCACCAACTGGGCCAGCGTCACGCAGTCTCGTTTCGATGGCGATGGCGCTGCGCCCGGCAGCAGGGCTGTTGCCTCGGGCGACAGGCGCTGCAGATCGACACCGACACGCTCGAGCAGATCGCGGTCGAAGCAGGTCGCAACATCGCCGCTGCGCGCGCCCACGGCTTTCAGCGTGACGGTGCTGCGCCCGAGCCAGACCTGGTTGACGTAGAGGTCGGCGCGATAGCGCCCCGCCTCAGCGGGGTTGCCCTTGTTGTAGCGGCTCAGGTCCAGCGGTACGCCGTTGCCCAGCCGCAGGAAGTCTTCGTTGAAACGCACTTCCGCAGGCTGCGTTGCGGCGGCCGGCGTGTCGGCCCTGGCCTGCGTGCCGGCCGCCATCGCCAGAAGCGCCGCCACCGCGCAGGGGGACAACCGCCGCACGGTCCGCACGGCGTTCTTCGAGGCCTTCATGCATCGCCATCCGCTAGCGTGCGGCGCCCTTGGGGAGCACGGCGTTGCCTGGCACGGCGCCGCCGTAGTCGTTCAGCGTCTGATAGCGAAGCTGGAGGTCTGCGGCCGCACGGCCATCGAGCGAACCCTTCAGCGGGAGCTCCCTAGTTTCGCCCGGCGCCACCATCACGCCATCGTCGAACCCTGCGCGCTTGCCTTCGCTCTCGAGTTCCACCGAGACGAGGTTCAGGTGATAGGGCGTCGGGTTGCGCACCTCGATCGCCGGCGCGCCCTCGCGCCCGACCAGCCGCCAGACCGCCTGGGCCGGAGCCCCTTCGGCCTTGCCTGCCAGCCCGGGCGGACGGAAGAACAGCTTGATCCGCGAACGGAACGCCAGCTGCAGCTTGTTCGCCTCGGCCATGGCCCCTTCGGGACGGGGCGGCACTTCGAGCATGTTGAGCCAGAACACCGACTCGCGGTCGGAAGGCAGCGGCTCACCCGTGTAGGCGATGCGCAGGGTCTGGCTGCGCGTGGGATCGATGCGGGACACCGGCGGCGTGACCAGGAACGGCGCGCCCTTCGCGGCGGGACCGGCTTCGGCGTTGCCGTCGTCGGTCCAGACCTGCACCAGGGCGGGCGACGCCCCCTCGTTCGAGAGCCTCAGCGTCACCTCGGTTTCTTTCGCGGGATAGATGACGCGGGTGGCGGCCATCACCACGGCCGCCTGCACCCCGCCACACAGGACGAGCGCGCCGACGGCCGCCGTCACGATCCGCATCGCAGCCGATGCATGCGCAGTCTTCATGGGTTCTCCCGAAGCGGTCATTCCGGACACGGGCGACCGCTGGCTGCGGCCGCCCGCGCAACCCGTCACTGGTAGGCGATCGAATACACGACGCTCGTCGTGACCTTGCCGACGGTGGCGGCACCGCCGCTGGCGACGTACTCGGCGGTGTAGCGCAGCGAGGCCGCGCCGTTGACGATGTCGGCGGCCTTGGAGCTCTGCGCCGACAGCGCCAGGCCAAGCTTGATGGGGCTGGCGTCGTCTGCGTTGCTCAGGCCGACCTGCACATTGGTGGCTCCACCCGGGGAGGGAATGAGACGGCCGGTCGTGCTGTCCACGGTGGCACCCGGTTCGAACTGGACCTGCACCTTGGCGGGTGTGGCGGCGCAGCCGGTCAGGTCGATGCTGAACGGCGTCTTGCCGGCCGTCTTGCCGGTCGCGCTGAGCGTGCTGGCGGCGACGGTCGGCAAGGTCACGACGATGTCTTTGTTGCCCCCGTTGATCACGCAGGTCTGGCCCGTGATCTCGCCGTTGAAAGAGATGTTCCCGTCCGCCGCCGAGGCAGATTGCGAGAGGGCGAGTGCGCCAGCGAAAGTAACGGCAGCAATGAAATGGGTACGCATATCGAGTGAACTCCTGAAGACGTGGGTTTGGATGTTGTGCGCGCGGGGTTCGTCTTCGGAGGCCCTGTCACGCCGGTGCTCCTGCGCCGGTCGCGTGGGAGTCAGGCCAATTTATGAACGGCGTGTGTCCCGCAGGCATACGCGTTTGGAACCGCGTGATACTCCGGTGACCTGCGGACAGCCAAAGGCGAACTAAATCACTCGAAAATTAACTGTTCATCCCAAGACTTCGGTTGCTGGGCCGGATCGAACGAGCCTTTGCAAAGGCTTTTTCCGTGAGGCGATCTGCATCTTCAGTTAACGATTTGGACGCAATTTTTTGAGCACCGACAACCCTTAATCGGCAATCCTCCTTTGAATCGCCATATTCATGCGTCTATATGCAGTGAGTTTTTCAAACCCATCCGCCTGCATTTCACATGAAATATGTCACCATTTCTTCACAAGAAAAACAACCAAACACAACCAAAGTTAATTACTGAAAATTTCACATTTCATCCAGAAGATTTAAGAAATAGACTCCGCCCGCCTTACAAAGGCAAGCGTTATTCATTCTTAAAGATTCAGGGAAATAAAATGCAAAAGGGTAGTTTTTTCAAGGCTGCGGCAGTCGCGGTCACCGTGGTTCTCTCGCAAGGCGCGCTGGCCGCCGACGGCACCGTGAACTTCACCGGCGAGATCGTCGACACGCTGTGCTCGATCGCACCGAGCAGCCAGAACCTGACCGTGCCGCTGGGCAAGGTGTCGCGCACCGTGTTCGACGGCGCCACCGCCGGCACCGCGGTCGTCGGCAAGAAGGCCACGCCCGCCAGGTTCAACATCGACCTGCTGGGTTGCGGCGCCACCGCCAAGGGCGCGACCGTGACCTTCAGCGGCACCGCCGACCTCGATGACGCCAGCAACCTGCGCCTGGCCAACGCCGGGCAGGTGGGCGTCGGTGCCGCCAGCGGTGTCGCCATCGAACTCGGCGATTCCGCCGGCACCAAGCTCCCGCTGGGCTCGCCGTCGGCGGTCTACATCCTGGGCCAGGGCGACAACGCACTCAAGTTCCAGGCTGCGTACGTCGCCACCCGCTCGGCCGTCACGGCGGGTCCGGCCAACTCGGTCGCGCAGTTCACGATCGCCTACAAGTAATCGCCGCATCCGCGGTCTTCGCACGCCGACCGAAGCCCTTCGCATCGCGTCGGCGCGATACCGCCCCGGCCTCACGGCACCACCGCCCGATCGACACACGGCGGCAGGTGCCACCTCCCGTTTTCATTTCTTGCCCGCACGCCGGGCGCACTGCGTGGTGCGCCGGCACGGTCGGGTGCGCGCGGTTCATGTGTCGGAAACGCGCCGAGGAATTTTTTCTATGTTCAGCAAGAACCGCTTCCGATGGACCTTGGCCGTCCTGCTGGCGCTGTGCCTTCCGTGGCCGGCCGGTGCGGGCATCACGCTCAGCGGCACGCGCGTGATCCTGGGCGAGAAGGACCGCGAAGCCTCCATCCCGGTGAAGAACACCAGCACCTCGCCCTACGTGGTCCAGACCTGGATCGACGCCGGCGAAGGCCAGAACAAGACTCCGCTGCTCGTCACGCCGCCGCTGTCGCGGCTCGATCCGGGCATGGAGAACATCCTGCGCATCATGCGCGTGGCCGGCGACCTGCCGGCCGACCGCGAGTCGGTGTTCTGGCTCAACGTCAAGGAGATCCCCGAGCGCTCGAAGGAGGAGAACGTGCTCCAGATCGCGGTGCGCAGCCGCATCAAGCTGTTCTACCGGCCGGCGCGGCTGGCGGGCAAGCCGGAAGAGTCGCGCGCGCAATTGCAGTGGGTGGTGAGCCCCGGCCCCGAGGGGCGCGGTGCGGTGCTGCGGGTCGCCAATCCGTCGGCCTACCACGTGACGTTCACGGCGCTGGACATCAACGACGGCCAGCAGAAGATCAACGCGGACATGGTGCCGCCCTTCGGCGAAGCCAGCTACCCGCTGACCGCCGTGAAGATGCCCGAAGCGATCCGGGTCAGCTTCACCACGCTCAACGACTACGGCGGCGAGACGCCCGGCGAGCAGGTCCGCGTTCCCCAAGGCACCACGCCCGTAGCGGTGAAGGCTGAGCTGCTGCCGCCGTCCGTCGCCCCGGCGGACGGCAGCAAGCAGTGACGACGCCGCCCCCGGGACGAATCGCCATGCGTCACTCCTGCGTCTTTAGCGCACCGGCCCGATCGGCACTCCACGCCGCGATGCTGGGTGCACTCGGCATGCTGAGCGTGCCCGCCCTCGCACAACAACCAGCGCCACGGCCGCCGTCGGGCAGTGCCGACTTCAATGCGGAATTTCTCAGCATCGGCGGCGACCAGCCGCATGCGGACCTGTCCCTGTTCTCCACGGGCAATCGCGTGCTGCCAGGGACGTACCTCGTCGATGTCTCGCTCAACGAGCGCAGCACCGGCCAGACCGACATCCGCTTCACCGCGGTGGAAGGCCAACTCGACGCCACCCCTTGCCTCACACGCGGCATGTTCGACACATGGGGCCTGAACGTGCCGGTGTTTCCCGGCCTGGCGAGCCTGCCGGACGACGCCTGCGTCGACCTGGCCTCCGCCATTCCCGAATCCGCCGTCACCTACGACGGCAGCAAGCAGCGCCTGACGCTCAGCATCCCGCAAGCGGCCTTGAAGCGGTCGGCACGCGGGGCCGTCGGCCCCGAAAAGTGGGACCGCGGCATCACCGCCGCGATGCTGGACTACCAGCTGAACGTCGCACGCTACAGCGGCAACAGCACGCGCGACACCGCGCCGATGTCGACGGCGCCGCAGAACATCTTCGACGGCAATCCGTTTGCCGACAGCGCGCGCAGGCCGCAGCGCAACACGCTCTTCGCGGGACTGCGCGCGGGTTTCAATGTCGGCGACTGGCGCTTTCGCCATTTCTCGACCTACAACCGCGGCCTCGACGGCCATAGCCGCTGGCAAAGCGTGAGCACGTACGCGCAACGCGACCTGGCATCGATCAACGCCTACCTGCGCATCGGCGACGGCAACACGCCCGGCAACTTCTTCGACAGCCTGCCATTCCGGGGCGTGCAGCTGGCCTCCGACGACGCGATGCTGCCCGACAGCCAGCAGGGCTACGCCCCCACCATCCGCGGCGTCGCCCAGACCAACGCGCGGGTCACGGTGCGCCAGAACGGCTACATCATCTACAGCACCTACGTCGCGCCCGGCCCGTTCGTCATCGACGACCTCTACCCTACCTCGTCGAGCGGCGACCTCGAAGTGAGCATCGCCGAGGCCGACGGCCGGCAGACGCGCTACACGCAGGCCTTCTCAGCCGTGCCCACACTGCTGCGCGAAGGCACGTGGCGCTTCTCGGCCGCCGTCGGCAGGTACCGCAATGGCGAAGGCGTGGAGACCTCGCCGACCACGCCCGCGGCGGCACGACCGGCCTTTCTGCAGGCCACGCTGGCGCGCGGGCTGGGCAACGAGCTCTCGCTGTACGGCGGGCTGATGGGGGCGAACATGTACCAGTCGCTGCTCGTCGGGGTTGGCAAGAACCTGCGTGATTTCGGCGCCGTCTCGGTCGACCTGACGCACGCGCGGACCACCGATCGCACGCCCCTGAACGGCGCGTCGGTTTACAACGGGCAGTCGCTGCGCTTCCTGTATTCGAAATCCTTCCTGGACGCCGGCACCAGCTTTCGCGTGGCGGGCTACCGCTACTCCACGAGCGGCTACCGCACCTTCCAGGAGGCGGTGCAGATGCAGGACCTGCAGCCGCAGGAGTCGTTCCACAGCCGGCGCAACGAGCTGCGCTTCGAGCTGTCGCAGCAGCTCGGCGAGTGGGGATCCGTGTACGCCTCGGCGCGCCAGCAGAGCTACTGGGGCACCTCCGCCCAGGACCGGCTGGTGCAGGTCGGCTACTCGGGCAGCTACAGGCAGTTCGGCTACAGCCTCTTCTACAACCACAGCACCAGCCTGAACCGCGCGCCGAACCGGCAGATCATGTTCACGCTGACCATTCCCCTGGGCGACACGCGCGCCCACGCGCAGTACGCCGCCACGCGGGAGATCGGTGGCCGGCTGGTGCAGCAGGCGAGCCTCTACGGTGCGGCGTTCGACGACAGCCGCCTGACCTACAACCTGACCGCGGCGCACGCCAACCAGGGTGGCGACAGCAGCGGCAGCGCAAGCGCCAGCTACCTCTCGCCCGTGGGCCGCTTCGACCTCGGGCATTCGCGCGGCCCGGGCTACGGCCAGACCACGGTCGGCGTGGCCGGTGGCCTGCTGGCACATGCCGGCGGCGTGACGCTGTCGCAACCGCTGGGCGAGACCGTGGCCTTGGTGCAGGCACCGAAGGCGCAGGGCGTCGGCCTCGAATCGCGTCCGGGCGTGAGCACCGACCGGGCGGGCGACGCCGTCATTCCCAATCTCAGCCCGTACCGGCTCAACCGCATCGCGCTTCGTACCGGCGACCTGGGTGACACCGTGGAAGTCAAGAACGCGGCCATGGACGTGGTGCCCACGCGCGGCGCCGTGGTGGCCGCGCGGTTCGAGACCTCGGTGGGCTACCGGCTGCTGATCACGCTGACCAACGGCAAGGGACGCGCACTGCCGCTGGGCGCGCGGATCGAGAACGAGAGCGGCCAGGACGTCGGCGTCGTCGGACCAGACGGCCAGGCCTTCGTCACGGGCGCGGGCGACAGCGGCCGGCTCACCGTGCGCTGGGGCCAGGACGCGGCGGACCAGTGCGAGGTGCCCTACCGCCTGCCGGTCGACCCCAGCCCACCGCCCATCCGCGAGCTGGCCGCGCAATGCCAGGCGCCGGACAGCGCGCCACCGAAGGGAATGAAATGAGCAGACCCATCCTGTTGAATGCACGCACAGTCGCCTCGGCCCTGGGCCTGCTGCTGTGCGCCTCGCCAGTGCTAGCCGAGTGCTACGTGACCAAGGGCTACGTGGAAAAAATCGTCAACATGAACATCGGCCGCGTCGTCATTCCCAACGACGCCACTGTGGGCACGGTGTTCAAGCAGCAGTTCTTTCCCCTGCCCCTTTCCGGCACGACCGACAAGCCATGGACCTGCAAGAAAGGCGGCGTCGTGAAAGGCGTGATGCTGCAGGGCACCCCCGTGCCGGGCTACGACCACGTGTTCACCACCAGCGTCCCCGGGGTGGGCATCCGCCTGTCGCGCTACTTCGACCAAAGCTCGGTCTCCTACTACCCGCACGAGCGCTCGACCACCGACGACTTCGGCGATTTCAACGCGGCGTCCCGCTTTCAGGTGGAACTGTTCAAGACCGCGCCCGTCACCGGCAACGGCCCGCTCGCACAGGGTACCTACAGCGTCGCCGACACGCCGTCGGTTCTCACGACGAACCTGCTGGGCGAAGGCATCACCATCATCACGCCCTCGTGTTCGGTCGACCTGGGCTCGCGCAACATCCTGGTGCAATTCGGCAAGGTGCCCAAGGACGGCTTCAAGGGCCGCGGCAGCACCACGGCCGAACGCAAGTTCAGCATCAAGCTCAACTGCAAGGCGGGACAGAACGCGCAGAACACGGTGTACCTGCGCATGGACGCGCCACAAGACCCGTCGAACGAACCCGGCGTGCTGCGACCCACGCGAGGCACGCCGAACCTGGCGACCGGCGTGGGCATCCAGGTGATCGACGAGAAGAACGTGCCCGTGAAGTTCGGGGAAGAAACGCTGGTCGGCACCTCGATGAACGGCGACTACGTGCTGAACTACACCGCGCGCTACTTCCAGACCGGCAACCAGGTGACGCCGGGCCGCGCCGACGGCACCGCCACGTTCAGCATCGAATACAAGTAGGAGCCCATGGAGAGGCTCGCTCCGTACCAAGAAGCGGGCAAGGAAGGATCACCCAGCGGCAGGATCGGATCAAGAAAAGCACACCCCCTGACCAGAATCAAGATTCTTCGCGCACCGCGGAGGCAGCTTCGGCGCCTTGCAAGCAGGTTCAAGGTCGCTGGCTGATTCCGCTGTGAGTTACCGCCGTCTTTTGGAATCGACCCATCCCATGACCCTCGAGGGAAAACTGTCCCTGGCCCTGCTGGACAACAGCAGCTCGCGCAGCACCTTGCTCCAGGAGCGCCTGCGCACCATGGGTCACCGGCCCGTGATGTTCAGCACCATCGGAGAGTTGCTGTCCACCTTGAGCCGCGGCAGCCGCTTCGACCTGCTGCTGGCCGCGCCCGATGCCATGGGCAGCGAGAGCCTGCTCACCGTGTGCTGGGTGCTGGGCATGCCCGCGCTGCCCATCACCGCGCAGGGCGAACCCGACGTCGTCGCGCTGCCTTCCTATTTCGACGACATGCCCATGCTGGGCAGCGGTACCAATTTCGACCTGCGCCGCATCTCGAACGAGGCGCTGGTGCAACACATGCACACGCTCTACACGGAGCAGGACACGAGCGCCGCCACGCGCCAGGCCCCCTCCACGGACCGCTGGACCTGGGGCGAGTACCGCTTCGTCGACGGCAACAACACCGTGCTGCACCGCGACCGCGAGATCGCGCTCCAGCCGCGGCAGTTCTCCTTCGCACTCGAGCTGTTCCGCAACCTCGGCAACGTGCTGACGCGCTCCTGGCTCATGAGTTCGGTGTGGAAGCTCCCGCCCGAACGCCCCGTCACGCGCTCGCTCGACGCCTGCGCCACGAACGTGCGGCGCAAGCTGTCGCTGCAGCGCGAAAACGGGTACGTGCTGCGCGCGGTCTACGGACAGGGCTACCAGCTGGTGCCTGTCTCCTCGCCGGCGCCGTCGTATCGCATGTGAGATCCGGGGTGCGACGGCACCCTCGCGCATCCAAAGAAAAGCGACCGCTTCAGACGGTCGCTTTTTCTTTTTGGGGGGCGACTTCTTGCGAGCCCGAGATCCGCGCAGAAGATCGCAAGACCCAAAGGCTCAGGACCGCGGTGCCCCACCCTCGCGCTGCCGCATGCGCCACTCCCCGACGAAGTAGTCGGCGCGAAACTTCAACCGCTCGATCACGGCTTCGCGGGTCGGCTGCTGCGCAATGACCAACACGCACCGCGGCTCGTTGCCCTCGCGAAGTTCCGCCTTGCCCGAACAGGCGCCTTCGGCGGATTGCTGCAGTTCGAGCCAGCAACTCCACCCGTCAGGCAGATCGAGATCGATGCGTGTGGCGGTCATGGCGACCGCAGGATAAGTCGGCGCGGCGCATCCGCTCAATACCCTGGCATTGACCCTGCTGGCCATGGGTGGGATGCCGCGGTCGTCGGTCGCGATGTCGGCGTCGACCGACATCGCCGCGCGCCGTCTGTCCTCATGACCGCCGCGTCGCGCGATCTAGGCTGACGCCCACGAATTGAAGGCGCTGCGTCGTGCATGACCCACGCAGCCCTCTCTTCAAACACTCCCGATCCCGCACGACCATCCCAAGGACATCAACCCGTTGACGACCGCCACCGCCCCCGTTCCCGCCGTCCTTCCCGGCACCCACACGCCAGGCCCGAAGCCGCACCGCTGGCAGTTCATCCGTGCCGGCGGCGTGGACCAGGTGGTGTTCCGCAGCGGCGAGGACATCGCACGCATCGCCGAGCTCGACCAGAAACTGTGGGTCGCACTCGCCTGCCCCACGCGCGGCATCGACTTCGATGCGCGCACGCTCGACCTCATCGACACCGACGGCGACGGCCGCGTGCGACCGCCCGAGGTCATCGCCGCCTGCCAGTGGGCCTGCGAGCGGCTGCGCAGCGCCGACGTGCTGCTCGCGGGCGGCGGCACGCTGTCGCTGGACGACCTCGACGACACGCGTGCGCCGGGCGCCGACCTCGCGAAGGAAGGCCGACGCATCCTCGACCTGCTCGGCAAGCAGGACACGCACACGCTGACCCTCGCCGACATCGCCGACCGCGGCGAATGGCTGGCCGCGATGCGCTTCAACGGCGACGGCGTGGTCACGCCGGCCACGGCCGGCACCGACGACGCGCTGCGCGCCACCATCGAACAAGCGATGCGCACCCACGGCAGCACGCCCGACCGGCACGAACAGACGCCCGGCCTCGATCGCGCACGTGCCGAGGCCTTCGTGGCCGAGGCACAGGCTGTTCGCGACTGGCATGCGCAGGGCGACGCAGAGGCGCTGCTGCCGATGGGCGCACGCACGCTGGCCGCAGCCGAGGCCCTGCGCGCGGTCGCGGCCAAGGTCGACGACTTCTTCGCGCGCTGCCGCGTGGCCGCCTACGACGTGCAGGCGGTGGCGGCGCTCAACCCCTCGCCCGAAGCCTACGACGCGCTCGCGGGACACACCTTCGATGCGAGCGTGCAGCCGGTGGCCGAGTTGCCGCTGGCGCCGGTGACGCCCCATCGCGCATTGCCGCTGGGCGGTGCGAGCCTCAATCCCGCCTGGGCCGAGGCCATGGGCGCGTTCGCGCGCGACGCGGTGGCGCCGTTGCTCGGCGAACGCGACACGCTCGAAGAAGCCCAGTGGCAAGTGCTGCGCGAGCGGCTCGCGCCTTGCGACGCGTGGATCGCCGCGCGCCCTGACAACGCGCTCGCGGGCCTGCCGCGTGAACGCATCGATGCCCTGCTCGCGACACGCGACGCGTTGCTCGCACTCATTGCCGAAGACGAGGCCGCCGAGCACCACAACCGCCTGCTGACCGACCTCGAAAAGCTGCTGCGGCTGCAGCGCGACCTGCGCGTGCTGCTGCACAACTTCGTGTCGTTCAAGGCGTTCTACCGGCGCGAGGGCGCGATCTTCCAGGCGGGCACGCTCTACCTCGACGGGCGCAGCTGCGAGCTCACGGTGCAGGTGCAGGACACCGCGCGCCACGCCGCGCTGGCCGGCCTGGCCAAGACCTGCCTCGCGTACTGCGACTGCACGCGCCAGGGAGAAAAGATGAGCATCGTCTCCGCCTTCACCGCCGGCGACGTCGACTTCCTTTTCGCCGGACGCAACGGCGTGTTCTACGACCGCCAGGGCCGCGACTGGGACGCCACCGTCACCAAGCTGATCGAGAACCCCACGAGCGTGGCGCAGGCCTTCTTCGCGCCGTACAAGAAGTTCGTGCGGCTGATCGAGGAGCAGGTCGCCAAGCGCGCGGCGGCCAGCGAGGCCGGCTCGCAGAGCGCGTTGCAGACGCTGGCCGGACGCGTCGCCACCGCAGACCAACCGACCGACGCAGCGGCCTCGTCAACGAAGACGCCGGCCAAGCCGGGACCGATCCTGCCCACCTCCAGCCGCATCGACGTGGGCACCGTGGCCGCCATCGGCGTGGCACTGGGCAGCATCAGTGCCGTGCTGGTCGGCATCTTCGGCAAGTTCGTCGACCTGGGGCAATGGATTCCGGTGGCGCTCGTCGGCATCGTGATCGCGATCTCGGGACCGAGCATGCTGATCGCGTGGCTCAAGCTGCGCCAGCGCAGCCTGGGCCCGATCCTCGATGCGAGCGGATGGGCCATCAACGGCCGCATGAAGGTCAACGTGCGCCTGGGCGGCATGCTGTCGCAGACGGCACGCGTGCCGCCGGGCGCCCAGCGCATCGCGCCCGATCCGTACCGCCAGCGGCACGGCCTCGCGGGCGCGCTGGCCGTCACCTGCGTGGTCGGCGCGGTGCTGCTGCTGGCGTGGCGCATGGACTGGCTCGACCCTCGGTTGCCGCCGCGGTTGCAGCATGATCGGGCAACTGCAACCACACCGGGCGCGTGAACACATGACCATCGACTGGCACCTCGAACGCTTCGTGGCGGCGCAAGAGCCCGTCTACGCCCAGGTCTGCGCGGAACTCGCGGCGGGACGCAAGCGCACGCACTGGATGTGGTTCGTGTTTCCGCAACTGAAGGCGCTGGGCCGCAGTGCGACCGCGCAGTTCTTCGGCCTCGACGGTATCGCCGAGGCGGCGGCGTACTGGCAGCACGCCGTGCTCGGTGAGCGACTGCGCCACTGCGCGGAGCTGGTGCGCGCCCTGCCCGACAGCGATGCGCACCAGGTCTTCGGCTCACCGGACGATCTCAAGCTGCGCTCCTGCATGACGCTGTTCGAGATCGTGGCGCCTGAAGCCCCCGTGTTCGGCGACGTGCTCGTGCAGTACTTCAACGGCGCGCGGGACGACGCGACGATCGCACTCGTCCGAGCTGCGTGATCAGAACCGGCCCTGGCCGTCGCCTGTGCGGTCATGCGCCCAGCGAATGGCTTGCTGCTCGGCGTGGCGCAGCGCCTCGGCTTCGCTGCCGTACGCGACGTTGTCCGTGTCGGGCGGCAAGCGCTGCTCCGCGCCTTCGACGTCGCCGCCCCCAGAGGCGCGGCAGAAGACCACGGGCCTGAAGGTCTGATCGTCCACTCGCTGCGCGGCGCACGAAAACCACCAGCCGAGGTAGCTGAAAGTGAGAAGGCGCTCGCCGACGCCGTCCGCAACTTCCGTCGCGGACGGTGCACTGGGCATGGCGGGCGCGCGGCTGTCACCGGTCATGGTGGGAGGCATCCCTAGGGTGCAGGCCGGTCAGCCCTTGGCGCTGCGGAATTGATCGCGCAGGCCCTTGATCTGGTCGTGGTTGGCCTGCGCGCCGTCGGCCTGGCGCTGCACCAGCATGCGCACCTCGGCCGGCAGGTCGGTCTTGAGGGCCTTGCGGTAACGCGCGAGTGCCGCGTCTTCGCCGCGCTCGCATTCCTCGAGCATCGACAGCGGGCTGTTCGCGCCGACCGCGCCCTTCACATGCACCCAGCCGCGATGCATCGCACCGCTGACCGTGCCGCCGTCGTCGGGTTTGCCGCCGAGCTGGCGGATGAGTGCGACGAGTTCGGATGCCGCGCTGGCGCATTGCGAGGCGCGGCTTTCGAACACCGGCTTCAGTTGCGCCGAGTCGACTTCCTTCGCGCAGGCGCGAAAGCCGTACTCGCCGTCGCGCGTGTTCTCCAGAAGGTCGTTCAGAACGTCGATCACCTGATCGTTGGACACCGCGTCCGCGGTGGTTACCTGGGTATCGTTGGCCATGGGTGGTTGCTCCTTGAAGGCCGGTCGCCAAAGCGAGGGCCGGGTTGAGAAAGAAAGACTGAAAGAAAGACTGCAATGAGCCTTCATGGTCGACACGGTGCGGGAAGCGCCCTGTCGTCTCGACCCGACGACGCGTGTAAGCCGTGTCCGAGGCCACGGCCGCGCGCCGCCATGCGCCGACAGCCTCAGGGGAATTGCGATGCCATGCGAGGCGGGCCTCCGCTGACGCGCTCGCGCGCACCGCCGCGGCAGCATCGCCCCGACTGGAGAACACGCGCATGGAGCGACTCTTTGATTCCTTCGCCAACGCCGTCGCACGCTGGACGGGCAGCCCGGCGGCCTTCCTGGTCTGCGTGGTCGTCGTCGTGGCCTGGGCAGTCGCGGGGCCGTTCTTCGGCTTTTCGGAAACGTGGCAGCTGGTGATCAACACGGGCACCACCATCGTCACCTTCCTCATGGTGTTCCTGATCCAGAACACGCAGAACCGCGACAGCGTCGCCCTGCAGACCAAGCTCGACGAACTGATCCGCACCTCCGACGCGGAGGACGACTTCATCGGCATCGAGCGGCTCACGGACAAGGAGCTGATCGCGCTGCACGCGCGCTGCGAGGCGGCGGCCAAGCAGAGCCAGGCCACGCTGGCGAAGACGCGGGCCGAACGCAGGCGCCGCGGGCATGACGACATCAACGGGGATCGGGCCGGGTAGCGGGAGTGAGATTCCCCAAACACGGCGCCAGAATGCAAAAAGCCCAACCTCGGAAGGTCGGGCTTTTTGACTGAATTTGGTGGCCTGGGGCGGAATCGAACCACCGACACGCGGATTTTCAATCCGCTGCTCTACCAACTGAGCTACCGGGCCATTGTGTGCAGCCTTAAATTATACAGCGCTTCTGCGGCCTCGGGAAAGATCCACACCCAATTGTTTGAGTTTTCTGTACAGGTGGGTGCGCTCGAGGCCGGTTTTCTCGGCCACGCGGGTCATCGAACCGTTCTCCATCGCGAGGTGGAACTCGAAGTAGGCCTTCTCGAAACCGTCGCGCGCGTCGCGCAGCGGGCGGTCGAGGTCGAAGCTCTGGGTCGACTGCGGACCCGCGTCGGCCACCGGCACGGCCGCCAGCGACGCCATCAGCAGGCTGTCGCCCGTGGTCGTGATGGCGGCGGCCTGGTGGGCGCCCGTGGGCGGCGGCACCACGCCGGCGGCGGTGCGGCGGGCGCTCTCGCGCGCCAGCCCCTGCTCCACCGCCTTGAGCAGCTTCTGCAGCGTGATGGGTTTTTCGAGGAACGCGAAGGCGCCGATGCGCGTGGCATCGACCGCGGTGTCGATGGTGGCGTGGCCGCTCATCATGATGACCGGCATGCTCAGCAGGCCCGCGGTGGACCACTCCTTGAGCAAGGTGACGCCGTCGGTGTCCGGCATCCAGATGTCGAGCAGCACGAGATCGGGCCGGGCGCGTTGTCGGGCCGCGCGGGCTTCGGCGGCGTTTTCCGCGAGCTCCACGTTGTGGCCTTCGTCATTGAGAATTTCGAAGAGCAGGTCCCTGATGCCCAGCTCGTCATCGACCACGAGAATGTTTGCCATGAGTGCTGCTTGTTGTATGCGCTGGTGTGTATTGATCCGCTCCCGATCCAGCCCCTATGCGCTGGATTCGCCGGTACTCAGGCGGACGAAGATTTCGAATCTTCGGTGTGAGCGACCGCTGCCCGCGGTTCGCCTGCCAGCGCGAATGATAGCGAGACTTGCGCCCCCGCCACAGCCCCGTCGACGACACGGTTGGAAAGCTCGATGCGCGCGCCGTGTTCGTCGGCGATCTTCTTGACGACGGCCAGGCCCAAACCGGTACCTTTTGTTTTCGTCGTGACGTAGGGTTCGAAGGCGCGCTTGAGAATATTTTCGGCAAAGCCGGGCCCGCTGTCCTGCACGGTGAGGCGCACGCGCTGGCCCGAATCGCCCAGCCGGGTGCGGATGACGACCTCGCCCACCCGGCCCGTGCCGCTGGCGGCGGCCTCGGCGGCGTCCTGTGCGTTCTGCAACAGGTTGTGCACGACCTGGCGGATCTGCTGTTCGTCGCCGCGCACGGGCGGGCAGCGCTCGTCGAGCTCCGAGCGCAGCGTGATCGGCAGGTTCTCGGCGTGATACAGCTGCAGCACGTCGGCCAGCAAAGCATTGAGGTCGACCGGCTTGAGGTCGGCCGCGGGCAGCCGGGCGTAGTCGCGGAATTCGTTCACCAGCCGCTTCATCGCATCGACCTGGTCGACGATGGTCTTGACCGACTTCACCAAGATGGCCTGCTCGGGCGGCTCGACCTTGCCCGAGAGTTTCATCTCGAGCCGCTCGGCCGACAGCTGGATCGGCGTGAGCGGGTTCTTGATCTCGTGCGCGAGGCGGCGCGCCACCTCGCCCCAGGCCTGCGCACGCTGGGCCGAGACGATTTCGGAGATGTCGTCGAACACCAGCAGCCGCGCGTCGCCCGGCAGCTCGGCGCCGCGCGCGACGATGTTGATGGCGTCGTCCTGCTGCGGCAGGTCGTTGCCGGTGGCGTGCAGCTCGAAGGCGTGCTGCCAATGGTCCAGGCCGTGCTGCATGCGCTCGACCAGGAACTCGTCGAACTGCTGCTGCACCTTGGCACCGAAATCGGCCAGCCCCGGCACATCGACCAGCGCCTTGCCTTCATAGGCGGCGAGCGGCGCGCGCAGCACGCGGGTGGCGCCCGGGTTGGTAGACAGCACGGTGCCCTTGGCGTCGAGCACGATCACGCCCGAGGTCAGGTTGTCCAGGATGGTCTGCAGGTTGCCGCGGGCGGCGTCGAGCTGGTCCATGGTCTTCTCGACGGCGCCGCGCGCGTCGGCCAGCTGCTGGGTCATGACGGCGAACGAGCGCGTGAGGCCGCCCAGCTCGTCCTTGCCTTGCAGCACGGCGGTGGGCCGCAGGTCGCCGGCGGCCACCTGGCGCACGCCGTCGGCCAGCACGAGCAGCGGCCGTGCGAGCTGGTTGCCGAACAGCACGGCCAGCAGCACCGCACCGAACACGGCGAGGAACAGGCTCAGCGTGAGCGTGCCGATGTACATGCGCCGCAGGCCCTCGCGCGCCAGGGCCCGCTCCTGGTACTCGCGGTTGGCTTCCTGCACGGCCAGCGCGTTGGCGACCACGGCCGGCGGCAGCGGCCGCGTGACCTGCAGGTAGCGCGGCGCGGTGTCGAAATCGAAGCCCGGGCGCTGCACCATGGCCAGCGCGCGCACGCTGGCACTCGACGGCGTGGCGCTGGGCAAGGCGGTTTCTTCCAGGCCCTCGACATGTGCGACGGCGCGGTCGGGCCGCACCTGGCGGAACTGCTGCGCCGTCGGCCGCTCGGGGTTGAGCTGGAAGCGCGACGCGCCAGCGCTGGCCACCAGCTGGCCCGAGCCGGTCCAGAGGATCACGTCACTGGCTTCGAGCTGGTCGCGGATGCGCTCCAGCAGCAGCCCCGCGCTCGCGTCGGGCACCTGCGACAACTGGGCGCTGGCGGTGCGGGTCTTGGCGGCGAGGTCGTCGGACAGCGAATCGAGCGTGGCCCGGCCCAGGTTCAGGCCGGCATCGAGCGCGCCCTCGACCTTGACGTCGAACCAGCTCTCGATCGAGCGCGCGACGAACTGGTAGGACACCACGTAGACCAGCGCCCCGGGCACCACCCCGACGAGCGCGAAGATGGCGGCGAGCTTGATCAGCAATCGGCTGCCGAACTTGCCCTGCCGTAGCCGGCGTAACAGGCGGAATGCGACCCAGCCGATCACCAGCACCAGCAGCACGGCCACCACCACGTTGATGCCGAACAGGCGCACGTAGTAGCGCTCGTACAGCGCGCGGTTGTTGGTAGCCTGCGCGAGCAGGAACATCAGCACGAGGCCGATGGCGGTGACCATCGCGGCGCCGACGCCCACGGCCCAGCGCAGCGCGCGCGAGCGGCGGGCGGCAGGCGTGGCCGCGGCGCCGCTGCGCGGCTTGCTGCTCACCGCTGCTTCTCCAGCGGCAGCCGGGCGGTGCGCTCGGCGGCGATGTTCCACTCGGCCTGCCCGACCATGCCGATCTGGAAAGGACGCGGCAGCTGCGAGGTGTCGAGCCGGAAACGGAAGGTGACCTGGTGCAGCGGCTCGTCGCCGATCTCGGCGGCGTCGCCCAGCCGCAGCCGGCCGATGCGCTTGATGGCCTCGAGCGCGTCGCCGAGGCTGTCGAAGTTCTGGTTCAGCGAGATGCCGAAGCCGGCGGCGCCGGTGATCGGCACCGGCGACACATTCAGCCGCCAGCGGCGCGTGAGGGGCTGGTAGGCCAGCCGCATGTGGCGCGCCACCTGGGCGACCTTGCGGTCGGTCCAGTACCAGCGCTCCTGGAAGACCTCGGCCTCGGCCACGAAATAGATGGCGATGCCCTTGTCGAGCACGTCTTCCACCAGCGTGGGCAGCTCGAACTGCACGGCCGCGCTCAGGTAGACGCCGTCGTCGGCCTGCTCCAGGCGCATCTGGGTGATGGTGGCGCCGCCGGGCCTGCCCTGGGCGGTGGCGACGGCCGGGAACAGGGCCATCCACAGGGCCCAGGCCAGCCACAGGCCGGCCAGCAGGATCGACCGGCGGCCGTCAGTGCGGCGCGGGTTTTTCAAGCAGGGCGTAGAAGAAGCCGTCGTGGTCACCAGAGGGATTGTCCGGGACGCCACGGGCATTCGCCCCACTTTGAGGCAGCAAGTGTCCCGGGGACGGCAGCAATCGGGCATCGGTGTTGCGTACAAGAAACGCATCAATTTGCTGCGAGCCTTCTTCGCGGAACACGGAACAGGTGCAGTAAAGCAGCCGGCCGCCGGGCCGCACGAGCGGCCAGAGCGCCGCCAGCAGCGTCGCCTGCTGGGTCGCCAGCTGGGCGGTGTCGCTCTCGCGGCGCAGCCAGCGCACATCGGGATGGCGCCGCACGATGCCCGAGGCGGTGCACGGCGCGTCCAGCAGGATGGCGTCGAACGGCGCGCCATCCCACCAGTCGGCGGGGCGGCCGGCATCGGCCACCACCACCTTGGCCTTCAGGCCGAGGCGGGCGAGCGTCTCGTCGATGCGGCGGCTGCGCACGGCATCGACCTCCAGCGCGGTCACCTCGACGGCGCCGGGGCCGGCGCGTTCGATCAGGTGCGCGGTCTTGCCGCCGGGGGCGGCGCAGGCGTCCAGCACGCGCAGCGGCGCGGCGCCGGGCTTGGCCGGCAGCAGGCCGTCGAGCAGCAGCGGCGCCGCGAGCTGCGCGGCGGCGTCCTGCACCGAGCAGGCGCCGTCGGCGAAACCGGGCAGCTGCTGCACCGGGCGGGCGCGCGCGAGCTGCAGGCCGTCAGCGCCGACGCGCGTGGCCGCGAGGCCCACCGCTTCCAGTTCCAGCAGGTAGGCGGCCGGCGTCGATTGCAGCGCGTTGACACGCAAGGTCATCGGCGCCTGGGCGTTGTCGGCCGACAGCACGCGCTGCCAGTCGCGCGGGTGGTCGCGCTTGAGGCGTTCGATCCACCAGCGCGGGTGGTTCCACTGCGCGACCGGTTCGGTGTCGGTGGCGGCCACGAGCTCGTCGCGCTCGCGCAGGAAGCGGCGCAGGCAGGCGTTGATGAAGCTGGCCTGTGCCCGCGTCGCCGGGTTGCGCTTGGCGGCTTCCACGGCCTGGTCGACCAGCGTGAAGGGTTCGTAAGGGGCGTGGTCGCTGTGCCAGGCCAGCGCGAGCGCGGTGCACAGCAAGGCGTCGGGCAACGGCGGCGGCGTGCGCTTGGCCAGGTGGCGGCGCAGCGCCTCGGCACGACCGAGCCAGCGCAGCACCTGGAAGCCGAGCGCCTGCACGCCGGGGCGCAGCGCGGGCTCGACGGCCTCGAACGCGACGGTGCCCGAGGTGCCGGCGCGAATCGACGCCAGCGCCCCTGCGGTCAGTTGCAGTTGGCGCCAGAGCGGCGGTTGTTGCGGCGCCGAGGAGGCGCTGCCCGAAGAGGGGTCGGAGGAAAGATCTGCTGGCAAGTTGGAGCCGATGGTAACGGGCGAGAAAGACAGCACGCCGCGCGGTGGGAATGGAAACGAAGGCGTTACCCGCCTGTCGTCGGGTCGAGGCAGGTCAGAGCAAGGGCGCCGCAGGCCGCAGTCGCACGATCCAGGCCACCAGCAGCGCCGGGAACTGGGCGATGCCCGCGTTGTACTGCGCCACGGCCTGGTTGAACTGGCCGCGTGCGATTTCCGCCGCCGCCGACGGCTCGGGCCAAGCGATGGGCGCAGCCGGATCGGACGCGCCGCCCAGGCCGGGCATCAGCGGCGCAGGCCGCGACAGCGTGCCGTCCGCGTCGAACACCGTGACCGCGCCCGGGTACTGGCGCCGCCATGCCGCAATGAGCACCTGCAGCGCGGTGGCCAGCGCCGCCATGCTGCCCGGGTCGAGCGGGCGCACCCGCGTCGCGCCGAGCAGGGTCGCGAGCTGCGTCGTGGCGGCCTGCAGCGGCGCCACCGTCGGCGCGCCTTCGGGCGGCGACTCGGGCCGGGGCGCGGCGGTGATGCTGGCCTGGACGAAATCGAGCTGCTTGCGCAGCGCCACATCGAGCACGGCGTAGGCCTGGAGCACGGCCGCGCGCAAACGCACCAGCCGGTTGTAGGCGCCCACGAACCAGAACAGCAGCAGTGCGGCAACGAGCCAGCCGGCCAGCGAATCGGGCAGGACGCTCATCGGAAACAGAACCTCTTGGTCATCGGTCGGAACCCTGCGAACACAAAGAAAAACGCCCCCCGACCGGAGCGGTCGGAGGGCGTGGGCAACCGGTCATGCCGGTGATGCTAACCAGTTATTCGGTCGCAGCGCCTTCGTTGGCGTCCACCGTGCTGGTCGCTGCATCGCTGTCGCCGGAGCCGGCCAGTTCGGCAGCTTCCGACTCGGCGATGGCGCGGCGCTCGGCCTCGTCCATGGCGTCCTTGACCTTGCGGGCCTGGTGGTACGCCATGCCGGTGCCTGCGGGAATCAGGCGACCGACGATGACGTTTTCCTTCAGACCGCGCAGCTCGTCGCGCTTGCCCATGATCGCGGCTTCGGTCAGCACGCGCGTCGTTTCCTGGAACGAAGCGGCCGAGATGAACGAGTCGGTCGACAGCGACGCCTTCGTGATACCCAGCAGCAGGTTGGTGAACGTCGCGGGGATCTTGCCTTCGGCGCGCAGGGCGTCGTTGGTGTTGAGCATTTCGCTGCGTTCGACCTGTTCGCCGGAGATGTAGCTCGTGTCGCCGATGTTGTCGACCACGACGCGGCGCAGCATCTGGCGAACGATCACCTCGATGTGCTTGTCGTTGATCTTCACACCCTGCAAACGGTACACGTCCTGCACTTCGTCCACGATGTAGCGCGCGAGTTCTTCCGAACCCAGCAGGCGCAGGATGTCCTGCGGGTCCGCCGGACCGTCGACCACGCTTTCGCCCTTGTTCACCACCTGGCCTTCGTGCACCAGGATGTTCTTTTCCTTCGGCACGAGGTCTTCGTAGACGCCGCCTTCGGGATCGGTGATCTGCAGGCGGATCTTGCCCTTGGTCTCTTTACCGAACGACACGGTACCGGTCATTTCGGCCAGCATGCCCTTGTCCTTCGGCGAACGGGCTTCGAACAGCTCGGCCACGCGCGGCAGACCGCCGGTGATGTCTCGGGTCTTCTGGCCTTCGACCGGGATGCGTGCCAGCACTTCGCCGGGGCCCACGTCCTGGCCGTCGCGGATCTGCACCAGGGCGCCGATCGGGAAGCCGATCGTCACCGAGTGGTCGGTGCCGGGGATCTTCACTTCGAGGCCTTGGGCGTCGATCAGCTTGACCTGCGGACGCACGACCTTGGCAGCGCCGCGGCGCTTCGGGTCGATCACGACCAGGGTCGACAGACCGGTCACTTCGTCCACCTGCTTGGCGACCGTCAGGCCTTCCTCGACGTTCTCGAACTGCGCCTTGCCGGCGAACTCGGTAATGATCGGGCGGGTCAGCGGGTCCCAGTTGGCGAGCACGTGGCCGGCCTTGATCTGCTGGTCGGCCTTGACCGTCAGCGTGGCGCCGTACGGCACCTTGTGACGCTCGCGCTCACGGCCGTGCTCGTCATGGATGACGATCTCGCCCGAACGCGAAATCACGACCAGCTCGCCCTTGCTGTTGGTCACGTAGCGCATCGTGGCGTTGAAGCCGATCGAGCCGTTCGACTTGGCTTCCACGCTCGAGGCGATGGCGGCGCGCGAAGCGGCACCACCGATGTGGAAGGTACGCATCGTCAGCTGCGTGCCGGGTTCGCCGATGGACTGGGCAGCGATCACACCGACGGCTTCGCCGATGTTGATCAGGCCGCCACGGCCCAGGTCGCGGCCGTAGCAGGTCGCGCAGATGCCGAAACGCGTTTCGCAGGTCAGCGCGGTGCGGACCTTGACTTCGTCGACGCCCTGGGCTTCCAGTGCTTCGATGTTGTCTTCGTCGAACATCTCGCCGGCCTTGAGCAGCACCGAACGGTTTTCCGGGTGCAGCACGTCGTCCGCCGCCGAGCGGCCCAGGATACGGTCGCGCAGCGACTCGATCACTTCACCGCCTTCGACGATGGCGCGCATCAGGTAGCCGCCGTGCGTGCCGCAGTCCTGCTCGGTCACGACCAAGTCTTGCGTCACGTCGACCAGACGACGGGTCAGGTAACCCGAGTTCGCCGTCTTCAGCGCCGTGTCGGCCAGACCCTTACGGGCACCGTGGGTGGAGATGAAGTACTCCAACACGTTCAGACCTTCGCGGAAGTTCGCGGTAATGGGCGTCTCGATGATCGAGCCGTCCGGCTTGGCCATCAGGCCCCGCATACCGGCCACCTGGCGAATCTGCGCTGCGGAACCGCGGGCGCCGGAGTCGGCCATCATGTAGATGGAGTTGAACGACTCCTGCTCGACTTCCTTGCCGTGGCGGTCGATGACCTTCTGCTTGGACAGCTTGGCCATCATGACCTTCGACACTTCGTCGCCGGCCTTGCCCCAGATGTCCACCACCTTGTTGTAGCGCTCGCCGGAGGTCACGAGACCGGAGACGTACTGCTGTTCGATCTCCTTCACTTCCTTGGCCGAGCGCTCGATGATGCCGTGCTTCTCAGCGGGCACCAGCATGTCGTCGATCGCGATCGAGATGCCGGCCTTGGTCGCCAGACGGAAGCCGTTTTGCAGCAGCTTGTCGGCGAACACGACGGTCTCTTTCAGGCCGCACTTGCGGAACGAGACGTTGATGAGCTTGGAGATTTCCTTCTTCTTCAGCGCCTTGTTGATGTTCGAGAACGGCAAGCCCTTCGGCAGGATCTCGGACAGCAGGGCACGGCCCACGGTGGTGTCCACGAGCGAGGTCGACGGCGTGAACACGCCGGTTTCCTTGTCCTTGGTGTACTCCGTGATACGCACCGCGACCTTGGCGGTGAGTTCGACTTCGTTGGCGTCCAGCGCGCGCTGCACTTCACCGATGTCGGAGAAGATCAGGCCCTCGCCCTTGCCGTTGATGCGGTCGCGGGTCGTGTAGTACAGACCCAGCACCACGTCCTGCGAAGGAACGATCGACGGTTCGCCCGAAGCCGGGAACAGCACGTTGTTGGAGGCCAGCATCAGCGTGCGGGCTTCCATCTGCGCTTCCACCGACAGCGGCACGTGGACAGCCATCTGGTCGCCGTCGAAGTCGGCGTTGAAGGCCGCGCAAACGAGCGGGTGCAGCTGGATGGCCTTGCCTTCGATCAGGATCGGCTCGAACGCCTGGATGCCCAAACGGTGCAGCGTAGGCGCACGGTTCAGCATGACCGGGTGTTCCTTGATCACTTCTTCCAGGATGTCCCAGACCACCGGCGTGCCCGATTCGACTTCCTTCTTGGCAGCCTTGATCGTCGTCGCGATGCCCATGGCTTCCAGGCGCGAGAAGATGAAGGGCTTGAACAGCTCGAGCGCCATCAGCTTGGGCAGGCCGCACTGGTGCAGCTTGAGCGTCGGGCCCACCACGATGACCGAACGGCCCGAGTAGTCCACGCGCTTGCCCAGCAAGTTCTGGCGGAAACGACCGCTCTTGCCCTTGATCATGTCGGCCAGCGACTTCAGCGCGCGCTTGTTGGCGCCCGTCATGGCCTTGCCACGGCGGCCGTTGTCCAGCAGCGAGTCGACCGCCTCTTGCAGCATCCGCTTTTCGTTGCGCGCGATGATTTCCGGAGCCTTCAGCTCCAGCAGGCGGCGCAGACGCGAGTTGCGGTTGATGACGCGGCGGTACAGGTCGTTCAGGTCGGAGGTCGCGAAGCGGCCGCCGTCCAGCGGCACCAGCGGACGCAGGTCCGGCGGCAGCACGGGCAGCACTTCGAGCACCATCCACTGGGGCTTGATGCCCGACTTGCGGAAGGCCTCGAGCACCTTCAGGCGCTTGGAGTTCTTCTTGACCTTGACTTCGGAGCCGGTCAAGTCGCCGCGCAGGCGTTCGATCTCGCTGTCGAGTTCGATGCCTTCGAGCAGGTCCTTGATGCCTTCGGCGCCCATCTTGGCGATGAACTCGTCACCGTATTCCTTGCGTTTGGCGTCGTAGTCGTCCTCGGACATGATGCCGAACTTCTTCAGCGGGGTCATGCCGGGGTCGGTGATCACGTACGCTTCGAAGTACAGCACGCGTTCGATGTCGCGCAGCGTCATGTCGAGCACGAGGCCCAGGCGCGACGGCAGCGACTTCAGGAACCAGATGTGGGCGCAGGGCGCGGCCAGGTCGATGTGACCCATGCGCTCGCGACGCACCTTGGTCTGCGTGACTTCAACGCCGCACTTCTCGCAGATCACGCCGCGGTGCTTCAGGCGCTTGTACTTGCCGCACAGGCACTCGTAGTCCTTGATGGGGCCGAAGATCTTGGCGCAGAACAGACCGTCGCGCTCGGGCTTGAACGTGCGGTAGTTGATCGTCTCAGGCTTCTTCACCTCGCCGAAAGACCACGAACGGATCTTCTCGGGCGAAGCCATGCCGATCTTGATGGCATCGAAATGCTCATCGGGCGTGAATTGCTTGAACAGGTCGAGTAGCGATTTCATAAGACTCTTTCCCTTTTCAACTTAGGAACGCTCGAGCTCGATGTCGAGACCCAGCGAACGAATTTCCTTGACCAGCACGTTGAACGATTCCGGCATGCCGGCTTCGATCGAGTGCTCGCCCTTGACGATGCTTTCGTACACCTTGGTACGGCCTTGCACGTCGTCGGACTTCACGGTCAGCATTTCCTGCAGGACGTAGGCGGCGCCGTAAGCTTCCAGCGCCCACACTTCCATTTCACCGAAACGCTGGCCGCCGAACTGCGCCTTGCCACCCAGCGGTTGCTGCGTGACGAGCGAGTACGGGCCGGTCGAACGGGCGTGCATCTTGTCGTCCACCAGGTGGTGCAGCTTCAAGAAGTGCATGTAGCCGACGGTGACGGGACGCTCGAACTGGTCGCCGGTGCGGCCGTCGTACAGGTAAGCCTGCGTGCGCGTCTCGGTCAGGCCCTTGAGCTTGGCGATGTCGTCCGGGTAGGCGAGCTTCAGCATGCCGCGGATTTCTTCTTCCGAGGCGCCGTCGAACACCGGCGTGGCAAACGTCGCGCCGCTTTGCAGGTTGGCCGCCATGGCGAGCAGCTCGGTGTCGCTCAGCTGGTCGAGCTCTTCCTTGCGGCCCGAGCCGTTGTACAGCTGTTCCATGAACTTGCGCAGCTCGGCCACCTTGGCCTCTTGCTGCAGCAGGTCACCGATGCGCTGGCCGATGCCCTTGCCGGCCCAGCCCAGATGCACTTCGAGCACCTGGCCCACGTTCATCCGCGAGGGCACGCCCAGCGGGTTCAGGCAGATGTCGCACGGCGTACCGTCGGCCATGTGGGGCATGTCTTCGACCGGAACGATCTTGGACACCACACCCTTGTTGCCGTGACGGCCGGCCATCTTGTCGCCGGGTTGCAGGCGGCGCTTGACGGCCAGGTAGACCTTGACCATCTTGAGCACGCCCGCGGGCAGCTCGTCGCCCTGCGTGAGCTTCTTGCGCTTTTCTTCGAACGCGAGGTCGAAACTGTGGCGCGTCTGCTCGAGCGAGTTCTTGATCGACTCGAGTTGCGAGGCCACGTCGTCTTCCGCCGGGCGGATGTCGAACCAGTGGAACTTCTCGACCGACGACAGGTAGGCCTTGTCGAGCTTGGTGCCCTTGGCCAGCTTGTTCGGGCCGCCGTTGGCGACCTTGCCGGTCAAGAGCTTCTCGATACGGTCGAACGCGTCGGCTTCAACGATGCGCAGCTGGTCGTTCAGGTCGAGACGGAAGCGCTTGAGTTCATCGTCGATGATCTGCTGGGCGCGCTTGTCGCGCTGGATGCCTTCGCGGGTGAATACCTGCACGTCGATCACGGTGCCTTGCGAGCCCTGGTCCACGCGCAGCGAGGTGTCCTTCACGTCCGAAGCCTTCTCGCCGAAGATGGCGCGAAGCAGCTTCTCTTCCGGCGTCAGCGTGGTCTCGCCCTTCGGCGTGACCTTGCCCACCAGCGTGTCGCCCGGCTGCACTTCGGCGCCGACATAGATGATGCCGGATTCGTCGAGGCGGTTGAGCTGCTGCTCGGCCAGGTTCGGGATGTCGCGCGTGATTTCTTCGGCGCCCAGCTTCGTGTCGCGAGCCATCACCACCAGTTCCTCGATGTGGATCGAGGTGTAGCGGTCTTCGGCGACGACGCGTTCCGAGATCAGGATCGAGTCTTCGAAGTTGTAGCCGTTCCAGGGCATGAACGCGATCAGCATGTTCTGGCCCAGGGCCAGTTCGCCGAGGTCGGTCGATGCGCCGTCGGCCACCACGTCGCCCTTGGCGATCTTGTCGCCGCGCTTGACGATCGGACGCTGGTGGATGTTGGTGTTCTGGTTCGAACGCTGATACTTGATCAGGTTGTAGATGTCCACACCGACTTCACCGGCAGCCGCTTCGGCGTCGTTCACGCGCACCACGACACGGGTCGCATCGACGTAGTCGACGATACCGCCGCGGGTGGCCGTGACCACGGTGCCCGAGTCGACCGCGGAGACGCGCTCGATGCCGGTACCGACCATCGGCTTTTCGGGGCGCAGCACAGGCACGGCCTGACGCTGCATGTTGGCGCCCATCAACGCGCGGTTCGCATCGTCGTGCTCCAGGAACGGCACGAGCGAGGCAGCCACCGACACGATCTGCGCGGGCGACACGTCCATGTACTGGATGCGCTCGGCACCGACCAGGATCGATTCGCCGGCTTCACGCGCGGAGACCAGATCGCCAGTCAGCTTGCCGTCCTTGTCCAGGACCGCGTTGGCCTGGGCGATGACGTACTTGCCTTCTTCGATGGCCGACAGGTAGTCGATGTCCATCGTGACCTTGCTGTCGACCACGCGGCGGTACGGCGTCTCGATGAAGCCGTATTCGTTCAGGCGGGCGTACAGGGCCAGCGAGTTGATCAGACCGATGTTCGGGCCTTCAGGCGTTTCGATCGGGCATACGCGGCCGTAGTGGGTCACGTGCACGTCGCGCACTTCGAAGCCTGCACGTTCACGCGTCAGACCGCCCGGGCCAAGGGCCGACACGCGGCGCTTGTGGGTGATTTCGGACAGCGGGTTCGTCTGGTCCATGAACTGCGACAGCTGCGACGCACCGAAGAATTCCTTCAGCGCGGCCGAGATCGGCTTGCTGTTGATCAGGTCGTGCGGCATCAGCGGCTCTTGCTCGGCCTGACCCAGACGTTCCTTCACGGCCTTCTCGATACGTGCCAGGCCGGTGCGGTACTGGTTTTCGGCCAGTTCGCCCACGCAACGCACGCGGCGGTTGCCCAGGTGGTCGATGTCGTCGACTTCGCCGTTGCCGTTGCGCAGGTCCACGAGGATCTTGACCACGGCCAGGATGTCTTCGTTGGTCAGCACCATCGGGCCGGTCGATTCGTCGCGGCCGACCTTGGCGTTGAACTTCATGCGGCCCACGCGCGACAGGTCGTACGTGTCCGGGTTGTAGAACAGGCGCTGGAACAGGGCCTGCACCGCGTCTTCCGTCGGCGGCTCGCCGGGGCGCATCATGCGGTAGATGGCCACGCGCGCGGCGAACTCGTCCACCGTTTCGTCGATGCGCAGCGTCTGCGAGATGTACGCGCCCTGGTCCAGTTCGTTCGTGTAGATGACCTGGATGTCCTGCACGCCGGCCGTGCGCAGCTTCTTGAGCAGCGCTTCGGTCAGCTCGTCGTTGGCCTTGGCCAGGATTTCGCCGGAGTCGGCGTCGACGATGTTGCGGGCGATGACGCGGCCAACCAGGAAGTCTTCCGGCACGCTGATGTGCGTGGTGCCGCCCTGCTCGAGCTCACGCGTGTGACGCGCGGTGACGCGCTTGTCCTTGGCGACCACGACCTTGCCCGACTTGTCGGTGATGTCGAAGCGCGCGACTTCGCCGCGCAGGCGCTCGGAGACGAACTCCATCTGCGCGCCGCTGTCCATCAGGCGGAAGTTGTCGTTCACGAAGAAGTTCGCGAGGATCGATTCCGGGTTCAGGCCGATGGCCTTCAGCAGGATCGTGACCGGCATCTTGCGGCGACGGTCCACGCGGAAGTACAGCATGTCCTTCGGGTCGAACTCGAAGTCGAGCCACGAGCCGCGGTAGGGAATCACGCGGGCCGAGAACAGCAGCTTGCCCGAGCTGTGCGTCTTGCCCTTGTCGTGTTCGAAGAACACGCCGGGCGAACGGTGCAGCTGCGAGACGATCACGCGCTCGGTGCCGTTGATGATGAACGAACCCTTGTCGGTCATGAGCGGCACTTCGCCCATGTAGACCTCTTGTTCCTTCACTTCCTTGACCACCTTCGACTGCGAGGTCGACGACTCGCGGTCATAGATGATGAGCTGCACCTTGGCGCGCACGGCCGAGGCGAAGGTCAGACCACGGGTCTGGCACTCACGCACATCGAACGCCGGCTTCGCCAGGTTGTACTCGAGGAACTTCATCTCGACGAAACCGTTGTGCGAGACGATCGGGAAGGCGGCGTCGAACGCGGCCTGCAGGCCTTCGACGGTGCGTTGTTTGGGGGCGATGCCGGCTTGCAGGAACGCGGTGTACGCGTCTTTCTGCATCTGCAGCAGGTAAGGGATTTCGACGACGCTGTCGCGGTTACCGAAACTTTTTCGGATGCGCTTGCGTTCGGTGTAACTGTACGCGGACGATTGGGCCATGAGAGCTCCGGTGCTTGAGATCTTCAGCGACTTGTCAGCAGTGCCGGGCGAACGGCACCACTGCTTGGCGGCTGGCCACTACCAGCCGTTGGCGGACGGCGATGCATTGCACATCGCCCGAACCAAGGGGTCTTCTGCAGTCGGGTTCAGAAGACACTCAAAAACGTCTTGGCTTTTGCTTTTTCATCGACCTTTCAGTCTCTGAGAAAACCGGCGCCAAGCCGGCTTTTGGGTGCGCTCTGAAAGCGGCAAAGGCTGGAGGGCCTTTTCAGGCACCTCCAGCCCTCTAGGGGGTCTGAATTACTTCAGTTCCACCTTGGCGCCGGCATCTTCCAGCTTCTTCTTGGCGGCTTCAGCGTCAGCCTTCGACAGGCCTTCCTTGACAGCCTTGGGAGCGGCTTCCACCAGGTCCTTGGCTTCCTTGAGGCCCAGGCCGGTGATTTCGCGCACGGCCTTGATCGCCGACACCTTGTTCGCGCCAGCATCCATCAGCATGACGTTGAATTCGGTTTGCTCTTCAGCGACTGCAGCAGCAGCGCCACCGCCGGCAGCGGGTGCCGACATGGCTGCGGCGCTCACGCCAAACTTCTCTTCGATGGCCTTCACCAGGTCGTTGAGTTCCAGGACCGTCATTGCGTCGAGCGCGGTCAGAAATGCGTCTTTATCGAATGCCATTTTTGTTTCCTAACAATTGGGTTGAATATTCAAAAACGAGGGCGCGCTCAGGCGGCCTGCGCTTCTTCTGCCGGTGCATCGGCGACGGGTGCAGCTTCGCCACCACCACGCTTCTCGGCCAGCGCCGCGAGCACGCGGGCGGTACGAGAAATCGGGGATTGCATCAAGCCCAGCAGTTGCGCCAGCAGCACTTCCTTGGAAGGGATGTTGGCCAGTTGCTTCACGCCTTCGACGTCCAGGGCCTTGCCACCGAATGCGCCACCGCGAATCACCAACTTGTCGTTGGTCTTCGCGAAATTGGCCACCACCTTTGCGGCAGCCACAGCGTCTTCGGAGAAGCCATAGATCAGCGGACCGGTCATCTGGTCGCCGACGATCTCAAACGGGCTGCCAGCGACAGCACGGCGAGCCAGCGTGTTCTTCAGAACACTCAGGGTCACACCGTTGCTGCGCGCTTCGCTGCGCAGTTTGGTCATATCGGCCACCGTGATGCCACGGTATTCCGCCATCACGAGCGTTTGAGCTTTTGCGGCGAGGCTGGTCACATCACTGATGACCGCTTCTTTCTCACTGCGATTCAGACTCAAGGTCTACTCCTTTTAATGCGACCTTCGGCCGGGGCCTCGGATCGCGCTTCATGCAGCGACCAACTGTTTCGGAACAAAAATCAAATTCCTTGCAGTGGGGTCGCCATCTGCGCTGGATACCGGAAGGATCGATCCGGCCATTAAGTGCAGCGCCCTGCACACCAGCGGTCTTGGATGGCTCGCGGCAACCGAAGCTGCCGCGACCCACCACATCTGCCCTCTCCTTGCGGGATCGGGCAAATCTCTTTAGCTCGCCGAGATGGTTTGCGTGTCCACGCGGACACCCAGACCCATGGTCGACGACACAGCCACCTTGCGCAGGTACACGCCCTTGCTGGTCGCCGGCTTGGCCTTGACCAGAGCGTCGATCAGCGCAGCGAGGTTGCCTTGCAGCTTGTCGTTGTCGAACGAGCGACGGCCGATCGTGCCGTGGATGATGCCGGCCTTGTCAACGCGGAACTGGACCTGGCCAGCCTTGGCGTTCTTGACAGCGGTGGCGACGTCAGGCGTCACGGTGCCAACCTTGGGGTTGGGCATCAGGCCACGCGGGCCGAGGATCTGACCGAGCGTACCGACGACGCGCATGGCATCGGGGGCAGCGATCACGACGTCGAAAGGCATGTCGCCAGCCTTGACCATCGCAGCCAGGTCGTCCATGCCGACGATGTCGGCGCCGGCGGCCTTGGCTTCTTCAGCCTTGGCGCCTTGGGCGAACACGGCGACGCGCTTGGTCTTGCCGGTGCCGTTCGGCAGCACGACAGCACCGCGAACCACCTGGTCCGACTTCTTCGCGTCGATGCCCAGTTGCACGGCCACGTCGATCGATTCGTCGAACTTGGCGGTGGCGGCATCCTTGACGATGACGATGGCGTCAGCCAGGGGGTACAGCTTGTTGCTGTCGACCTTGCCTTGCAGCGACTTTTGCTTCTTGGTGATCTTGGACATTTACACGCCCTCCACATTCACGCCCATCGAGCGGGCCGAGCCGGCGATGGTGCGAACTGCTGCGTCGAGGTCGGCGGCAGTCAGGTCCTTCATCTTGGCCTTGGCGATTTCTTCGAGCTGAGCGCGCGTGATCTTGCCGACCTTGTCGGTGTGCGGACGGGCCGAGCCCTTGTCCAGCTTGATGGCCTTCTTGATCAAGGTGATCGCCGGGGGCGTCTTGATGATGAAGGTGAAGCTCTTGTCAGCGAACGCGGTGATGACCACCGGCAGCGGCAGACCCGGCTCGACGCCTTGGGTTTGCGCGTTGAACGCCTTGCAGAACTCCATGATGTTCAGACCGCGCTGACCCAGTGCGGGACCGATCGGCGGGGACGGGTTGGCCTTACCAGCTGGCACTTGCAGCTTAATGAAGCCGACGATTTTTTTCGCCATGCTTTGCTCCTTGCGGGTGATATCGCCTTGGCTCTCGCCGCGGCTCCCCGGGGTTAAACGACTCTTCGATCAAGGCCGCGCGCCGAGTCGGACAACGCGCAGCCGGAAACTGGCAGGCCCGCCCGAAGGCAGGCCGCGGGATCAGGTCTTCTCGACCTGACCGAATTCGAGCTCCACAGGGGTGGCGCGGCCGAAAATCATGACCGACACGCTGACCTTGCTCTTCTCGTAGTTGACGTCTTCCACCGTGCCGTTGAAGTCGGTGAACGGACCTTCCTTGACGCGCACGAACTCACCCACGGTGAACTCGACCTTGTGGCGCGGCTTCTCGGTGCCCTGCTGCATCTGGTTGACGATGTCCTCGACCTCTTTCTGCGAGATCGGGGCCGGACGGTTCTTGGCGCCGCCCACGAAACCCGTCACCTTGTTGGTGTGCTTCACCAGGTGCCAGCTCTCATCGTCCATGATCATTTCGACCAGCACGTAGCCCGGGAAGAAACGGCGCTCGGTGGTGCGCTTCTGGCCGTTCTTGATCTCGACCACTTCTTCGGTCGGAACCAGGATGCGGCCGAACTTGTCCTGCATGCCAGCGCGGGTGATGCGCTCGGTGATGTTGCGCTCGACAGCCTTTTCCATGCCCGAGTAGGCATGCACCACGTACCAACGCAGATCAGGGTTGGCAGCGGGGGTCAGGAGAGGGTTCTGCTCCTCTTCCGGCGTGCTCTGCGTGGTTTCAACTGCGTCGTCGGTCATTATTTTCTCCAGCCCAGAATGAGGTCAAAGAACACCCATTCGAGCGTCTTGTCGGTGAGCCAGAGGAAGACGGACATGATCGCCACGAAGGCGAACACATAGGCCGTCATCTGCATCGATTCCTTGCGGGTCGGCCACACGACCTTCTTGACCTCGCGCCACGAGTCACGACCGAAAGCCCACAGCTGACGGCCATTCTCGGAGCTGCCGAAGGCGCCCACGGCCGCAGCCAGGCCGACCAGCAGCGCAGCCCATTGCACCAGCGAGCCTTGGCGCGACAGCAGGTAGAACGCCACGATGGCGCCCACTGCCAGCACCACCGCCGCAGCCAGCTTGGCTTTGTCGGCACCCGTGCTCACGGTTTCGATTTGAGAAGTGGCCATGTCGGCTGATTTCCTGTGGCCTCGCGGCCTTCAATTCAATGCGTCTCTTGAGACGCCGAAGCCCATCGGATCGCGATGGGCTTGTCGGGGTGCCACCTAGGTGGCAGGGGCAGTAGGAATCGAACCTACAACCTTCGGTTTTGGAGACCGACGCTCTGCCAATTGAGCTATACCCCTCCGGTACTCTTTACGCTCGGCTTAGATGTCGAGGATCTTGGCCACGACGCCCGAACCCACGGTACGGCCGCCTTCACGGATGGCGAAGCGCAGGCCTTCTTCCATCGCGATCGGGTTGATCAGCTTCACGGTGATGCTGACGTTGTCGCCGGGCATGACCATTTCCTTGTCCGCGGGCAGCTCGATCGCGCCGGTCACGTCCGTCGTGCGGAAGTAGAACTGCGGACGGTAGTTGTTGAAGAACGGCGTGTGACGGCCGCCTTCGTCCTTGGACAGGACATACACCTCGGCGGTGAAGTGCACGTGCGGCTTGATCGAGCCGGGCTTGCACAGAACTTGGCCGCGTTCGACTTCTTCGCGCTTCGTGCCGCGCAGCAGCACGCCGACGTTGTCGCCAGCTTGACCTTGGTCCAGCAGCTTGCGGAACATTTCCACGCCGGTGCAGGTGGTCTTGACGGTGGGGCGGATACCGACGATTTCGATTTCTTCGCCGACCTTGATCACGCCGCGCTCGACAGCGCCGGTCACCACGGTGCCGCGACCCGAGATCGAGAACACGTCTTCCACGGGCATCAGGAACGTGCCGTCCACAGCGCGCTCGGGCGTGGGGATGTACGTGTCCAGCGCTTCTGCCAGCTTCATGATGGCGCCTTCGCCCAGATCACCCTTGTCGCCTTCCAGGGCGAGCTTGGCCGAGCCGTGGATGATGGGGGTGTCGTCGCCGGGGAATTCGTACTTGTCGAGGAGTTCGCGAACTTCCATTTCGACCAGCTCGAGCAGCTCCTTGTCGTCGACCATGTCGCACTTGTTCAGGAACACGATGATGTAGCCCACGCCCACCTGGCGAGCCAGCAGGATGTGCTCACGGGTCTGGGGCATCGGGCCGTCAGCGGCCGAGCACACCAGGATGGCGCCGTCCATCTGGGCAGCGCCGGTGATCATGTTCTTCACGTAGTCGGCGTGGCCGGGGCAGTCCACGTGTGCGTAGTGGCGGTTGGCCGTTTCGTACTCGACGTGCGCGGTGTTGATCGTGATGCCGCGGGCCTTTTCTTCAGGCGCTGCGTCGATCTGGTCGTAAGCCTTGGCTTCGCCGCCGAACTTGGCCGACAGCACGGTGGCGATCGCCGCCGTCAGCGTGGTCTTGCCGTGGTCAACGTGACCGATCGTGCCCACGTTCACGTGCGGCTTGGTGCGGGTGAATTTACCTTTTGCCATTTTTCGACTCCGAAAAAAACGATTTCAACGCATGCAGATGGGTCGCAAGCCTGTCGTTGCAACCCCAGAAAACTGGTGCCCTTTGCGGGAATCGGACCCGCGACCTCTCCCTTACCAAGGGAGTGCTCTACCACTGAGCCAAAAGGGCTTTTGTTCTAACCAAATCGCTTCCGGCGCCGAACCGGGTCTCTGGAGCGGGAGACGGGAATCGAACCCGCGTCATCAGCTTGGAAGGCTGGGGTTCTACCATTGAACTACTCCCGCATCGGGGGCACTTCAAGGCACCCAAAGCGCTAGATCCAATCGCTCTTAGAAACCAAATTCATCGCTGGTGGAGAGGGCTGGATTCGAACCAGCGTACTCGTAAGAGGGCAGATTTACAGTCTGCTGCCATTAACCACTCGGCCACCTCTCCGGCGAACCTCGAAATATAGCACGATTTTGTGACTACACAGGATTCCCAGCAAAAGATGAAGCGTGGAAACCTGCTCGAGGTGTGAAGCCTCTGATTATGAGCGAAGTTCGGAGCCTCCCGACTGCTGCGCCTCACGCCATGCACGGGCTTGACCAAAATGACCGCAGCCGATGAACGGAACCGGCGGCCGAAGCGCAGAAAGCGGCGAGGGATGATTCGACATCAGCACCTTATGGCGCCCAACGTCGATCAACGCACGCTTACTTTGCGCGTGCGAGCCCCATAGCATAAAAACAACAGGTCGTTCGCCCTGCGCCACATGGCGAATCACGGCGTCGGTCAGCACCTCCCAGCCGCGGCCTGCATGGCTGGCCGGCTGGGCTTCTTCGACCGTGAGGCAGGTGTTGAGCAGCAGCACGCCGTGCGTCGCCCACTTCACGAGACTGCCGCCCGGGTTCGGAAATGCCGGCGGCGGCGTGCCCAGGTCGCGCTGGAGCTCCTTGAAGATGTTGCGCAGCGACGGCGGCAGCGCCACGCCCGACGCCACCGAGAAGGCCAGGCCCTCGGCTTGCCCGCGCCCGTGGTACGGGTCCTGGCCCAGGATCACCACCCGCACGTCTTCCGGCGGCGTGAGCTCCAGCGCCCGCAGCGGCTGCGGCGGAAAGATCACCGCCCCGGCGTCGAGGCGCTCGCGCAGGAAACCCTGCAGCTTCTGCCCGACCGCGCTGGCGAAGAAATCGTCGACCAGCGGCTGCCAGCCCGGCGCCACCGGCCAGTCGGCAGGATCGCTGCTGGACAGCTGGTCCGGCCGCGTCATTTGAACAATGCGGCGAGCGCCTCGCCGGGTTCCTTGGCGCGCATGAAGGCTTCGCCGACCAGGAAGGCGTTGACGCCCGCAGCGCGCAGCGTGGCGACGTCCTCGCGCGTGGCAATGCCCGATTCGGTCACCGGCAGGCGGTCCGCCGGCAGCCTGGGCAGCAGATCGATGGTGGCCTGGATCGACACCTCGAAGTTGCGCAGGTTGCGGTTGTTGACGCCGATGAGCGCCGTCTTGAGCTTCAGCGCGCGCTCGAGTTCAGCCGCGTCGTGCACTTCGACCAGCACCGCCATGCCCAGCCCGCGCGCGATGGCCTCGTAGTCCTTCATCTGCGCGTCGTCGAGGCAGGCGGCGATCAGCAGGATCGCGTCGGCGCCCATCGCGCGCGATTCGTACACCTGGTAGGCGTCGACGATGAAATCCTTGCGCAGCACGGGCAGGTCGCACGAGGCGCGCGCCTGCTTCAGGTAGTCGACGCCGCCCTGGAAGAACTGCTTGTCGGTCAGCACCGAGAGGCAGGCCGCGCTCACCACGCCGTCGCCCTCGGCATAGCTTTGCGCGATGTCGGCCGGAATGAAGTCTTCGCGCAGCACGCCCTTGCTCGGGCTGGCCTTCTTGACCTCGGCGATCACCGCCGCCTGGCCGGCCGCGATCTTGGCGCGCAAGGCGGCCTCGAAGTCGCGCGTGAGCACGCGGCTTTCGGCGTCGAAGCGCACGGCTTCGAGCGGGGCGCGCTTCAGCGCGGCGGCGACTTCCTGGCGTTTGACGGCGACGATCTTGTCGAGAATGTCTGACATGGCTTGCTCTGCTTTCGGTGGCACGACGGCCTGATTCTCAGAAGGAGGTGGAGGCCTTGACCAGCTCGTCGAGCTTGGCCCTGGCCGCACCCGACGCGATGGCCTGGCGCGAGCGCTCCACGCCCGCCGGCACCGAGTCGACCACGTTGGCCGCGTACAGCGCCGCGCCCGCGTTGAGGAGCACGATGTCCAGCGCCGGGCCGGCCTGGTTGTCCAGCACGCCGATCAGCATGGCCTTCGATTGCTCGGGCGTCTCGACGCGCAGCGAACGGTTGCTCGCCATCTGGAAGCCGAAGTCTTCGGGGTGCAGCTCGTACTCGCGTATCTCGCCGTCCTTGAGCTCGCCGATCATGGTGGCCGCGCCCAGCGAGATCTCGTCCATGCCGTCGCGGCCGTAGACCACCACCGCATGCTCGGCACCGAGGCGCTGCAGCGCGCGCACCTGGATGCCCACGAGGTCGGGGTGGAACACGCCCATCAGGATGTTCGGCGCGCCGGCCGGGTTGGTCAGCGGGCCGAGGATGTTGAAGATCGTCTTGATGCCGAGTTCCTTGCGCACCGGCGCGACGTTCTTCATCGCGGGATGGTGGTTCGGCGCGAACATGAAGCCGATGCCGACCTGCGCGATGCACTGCGCGATCTGCTCGGGCTTGAGGTTGATGTTGACGCCCAGCGACTCCAGCACGTCGGCACTGCCCGACTTGCTCGACACGCTGCGACCGCCATGCTTGCTCACCTTGGCGCCGGCCGCGGCCGCCACGAACATCGAGCAGGTCGAAATGTTGAAGGTGTGCGAGCCGTCGCCACCGGTGCCCACGATGTCCACGAGGTTCGTGGTGTCGGCCACGGGCACCTTGGTCGACACCTCGCGCATCACCTGCGCGGCGGCGGTGATCTCGCCGATGGTTTCCTTCTTCACGCGCAGGCCGGTGATCAGCGCGGCCATCATCACGGGCGAACACTCGCCGCTCATGATGAGCCGCACGATGTGCAGCATCTCGTCGTGGAAGACTTCGCGGTGTTCGATGGTGCGCTGCAGCGCTTCCTGGGGGGTGATCATGAAGGGTCTCCTCGGTGTGTGCGTGTAGCCAGGCTTCAGAAGGTGTGAATGAATCCGGCGTGGCCGAGCAGCCCGCCCAGACACGCCCCCTCAAGGCGCAAAGCGCAGCCATAGCTCGAGCTATGGCGAGCATTTGCAACGCAGAGGGGGCGTGTCTGGGCGGGATGAGCGGACATGGCGGGTTCGTTCACACCTTCTCAAGCCTTGAAGAAGCCGCGGATCGCCGCGACGGCGCGGTCGACGCCCGCGGCGTCGACATCCAGGTGCGTCACGAAGCGCAGGCGGTACAGCCCGGTCGCGAGGATGCCCTGTTGGTTGAGGCTGGCGAGCAGCTCCGCAGAGCGCGCCTGCGCTGCCCCCGTGAGATCGACGAACACGATGTTCGTGTGCGGCGCCTCGACCTTCAGGCCTTCAATGCCCTTGAGCCCCTGTGCGAGGCGCTGCGCCAGCGCATGGTCATCGGCCAGGCGGTCGATGTGGTGGTCGAGCGCATGCGAGGCCGCCGCCGCCAGCAGGCCGGCCTGCCGCATGCCGCCGCCCGCCATCTTGCGGATGCGGTGGGCGCGCGCAATGAACTCGCGCGAGCCGACCAGCGTCGAGCCGATCGGTGCGCCCAGGCCCTTGCTGAAGCACACCGACACGCTGTCGAAGCACTGCGCGATGCGGCGGGCTTCGGCGCGGATGTCGGTTCGCTTGTTCAGCGCAGCCTGTGCGGTGGCGGCATTGAAAAGCCGCGCGCCATCCAGGTGCCGCTGCAGCCCCTTGCTTTTCGCCAGGTCGGTCGCGGCCTGCACGTACTCGAAGGGCAGCAGCTTGCCGCCCAGCGTGTTCTCCAGCGCCAGCAGCTTCGTGCGCGCAAAGTGCGCGTCATCGGGCTTGACGGCCGCCTCGATCTGCGCGAGCGGCAGCGTGCCGTCGGGCGCGTGGTCCAGCGGCTGCGGCTGCACGCTGCCGAACACCGCGGCGCCGCCGCCTTCCCAGCGGTAGGCGTGCGCCTGCTGGCCGACGATGTACTCGTCGCCGCGGCCGCAGTGCGACAGGATCGCGCACAGGTTGCTCTGCGTGCCGGTGGGCACGAACAGCGCCGCCTCGAAGCCCAGCAGCGCGGCGATCTTCTCCTGCAGCGCATTGACGCTCGGGTCGGTGCCGAAGACGTCGTCGCCCAGCGGCGCAGCCGCCATGGCCTCGCGCATCGCGGGCGTGGGCTGCGTGACGGTGTCGCTGCGCAGGTCGACGATGGGAGTGCGTTCGGTCATGGTGGGTCAGTCCAGAAAGTTCTTGAGCATGGCGTGGCCGTGCTCGGTGAGGATCGATTCAGGATGGAACTGCACGCCTTCGATGCGCACGTCGTGCGCAAAGCCGGTGTGCCGCACGCCCATGATCTCCCCGTCGTCGGTCCACGCGGTGACAGCCAGTTCTTTCGGGCAGCTCTCGCGCTCGATCGAAAGCGAGTGGTACCGGTTGACGATGAACTTCTGCGGCAGCCCCGCGAACACGCCCTCTTGCGTGGTCGTGATCTCGCTGGTCTTGCCGTGCATGAGCTGCTGCGCGCGCACGATCTTGCCGCCGAAGGCCGCGCCGATGGCCTGGTGGCCCAGGCACACGCCAAGAATCGGCAGCTTGCCCGCGAATTCCTTGATTGCCGCCACCGAAACGCCCGCCTCTGCCGGCGAACACGGACCCGGCGACACCACCAGCCGCGTCACGCCCGAGGCGATCAGCGCGCCGATCTGCTCGACGGTGATCTCGTCGTTGCGGTGCACCTGCACGTCCGCTCCCAGCTCGCCGAAGTACTGGACGATGTTGTAGGTGAACGAATCGTAGTTGTCGATCATCAGCAGTTTCATGGCTTGCTCACAATCCGGTGCACGCCCTTGACGACGGGGAACACGTTGAAGTTGATGAGGAGGCCCAGCTTGAGGCCCGACAAGCGCAGTGCGGCGAGCACCTGCGCGCGGTGCAGGTCGGTCAGCACGTCGACGGCGCGCAGTTCGACGATGACCGACTGCTCGATCACGAAGCCCGCGCGGTACACCTCGCCGAGCGACCGGCCCTTGTAGCTGGCCGACAGCGCCACGTCGCGCGTGAAGCCGATCTCGCGCTCGGCGAGTTCGATGGCCAGCGCTGCGGCATAGGCCCCTTCGTCGAGCCCCGTGCCGAGCACGCGCTGCACCTCGACGGCGGCGCCGATGATCTCGTGCGAGAAGTCGTTCTGGATGTCGGGTACGTTGCTCATTCCAGGCCTTCCTCGACCAGTTCGGCGGCACGCAGGAGTGCGCGCGCCTTGGCTTCTGTTTCCTTCCACTCCAGCTCGGGCACCGAGTCGGCCACCACGCCGGCCGCGGCCTGCACGTGCAGCATCTGGTCCTTCACGATGCCGGTGCGGATCGCGATGGCCACGTCCATGTCGCCCGCGTAGCTGATGTAGCCGCAGGCGCCGCCGTACAGGCCGCGCTTGGTGGGCTCGAGCTGGTCGATGAGTTCCATCGCGTGCACCTTGGGCGCGCCGGTCAGCGTGCCGGCGGGGAACGTGGCCTTGAGCACGTCGATGGCGGTCATGCCGTCCTTCAGCGTGCCTTCGACGTTGCTCACGATGTGCATCACGTGGCTGTAGCGCTCCACCGCGAAGGCCTCGGTCACCTTCACGGTGCCGGTCTTGGCGATGCGGCCGATGTCGTTGCGCGCCAGGTCGATCAGCATCACGTGCTCGGCGCGCTCCTTCGGGTCGTTGATGAGCTCCACCTCGGCCGCCTTGTCGAGCTCGATCGACGCGCCGCGCGGACGCGTGCCGGCCAGCGGGCGGATGGTGATCTTCTGCTCGCCGTCGCCCGTGTTCTCCTGGCGCACCAGGATCTCGGGCGAGGCGCCCACCACGTGGAAGTCGCCCAGGTTGTAGTAGTACATGTAGGGCGACGGGTTCAGCGAACGCAGCGCGCGGTACAGCGACAGCGGCGACTCGGTGTAGCGCTTGCTGATGCGCTGGCCCACCTGCACCTGCATGAAGTCGCCGGCGGCGATCATCTCCTTGGCGCGCTCCACGGCCGCAAGGTAGTCGGCCTTGGCGAAGCTGCGCTCGGGCGGGTGCGCCTGCGTGGGCTTCACGACGGGCGCGCTCACCGAGTACTTGAGCTTGTCCTTCAGCTCGCGCAGGCGGCGCTTGCCCACGGCGTAGGCCTCGGGCTGCTTCGGATCGGCATAGACGATGAGGTAGAGCTTGCCCGACAGGTTGTCGATGACCGCGAGTTCTTCGCACTGCAGCAGCAGGATGTCGGGGCAGCCCAGCGCGTCGGGCGGGCAGCTCTTTTCGAGCTTGCGCTCGATGTGGCGCACGGTGTCGTAGCCGAAGTAGCCGGCCAGGCCGCCACAGAAGCGCGGCAGGCCGGGCCGCAGCGCGACCTTGAAGCGCTTCTGGTAGTCGGCCACGAAGTCCAGCGGATTGCCCTTGGCGGCCTCGACGACCTGGCCGTCGGTCACGACTTCGGTGACGGCCTCGTCGCCGAAGCCGCTGGCGCGCAGCAAGGTGCGCGCCGGCAGGCCGATGAAGCTGTAGCGCCCGAAGCGCTCGCCGCCCACCACCGATTCGAGCAGGAAGCTGTGCTTGCCGCCGCCCTGCGAATGGGCGAGCTTGAGGTACAGGGAAAGCGGGGTTTCGAGGTCGGCAAAGGCCTCGGCCATCAGCGGGATGCGGTTGTAGCCCTGGGCGCTGAGGCTCTTGAATTCAAGTTCGGTGATCACGGATCGTTCTCCAGTTGCCTGCCGACGCTCCTTTGGCCGGTGGCAAGGTCATTCACGAGAGTGGCCCGGTGCCGGCATGCGTGCCGGCTCGGAACCGCGGGCGCACGGCGTGCGCCGCGCAATCAAACAGTCAGCGATGTATGGCGACGCCAGGGCCAGGCTCCCCGGCTGCCTTCACCTGTTTGAATGATGTGATGAACGAACATGGAGCGCCGAGTTTAGCCCACGAAAACCAGGCCTTGTGCAACCGCAGGCTTCAGGGTTCCCCCGGAGCCTGCGGGATAAAACGAAAAGATACATTCGCACGACCGTTCGCAAATTCAAGGAGACTCACTTGCTCGCACCCCTGCTCCCGGCCGTGTTCTCCCGCCTCGCGGCGCTCGCTGTCCTGTCGGCCGCGCTCTGCGGCAGTGCCTTCGCGGCGCAGGTCGAGGTGGCGGGCGTCAAGCTCGACGACCAGATGGACCTGCGCGGCGCCCCGCTGGTGCTCAACGGCGCGGGCATCCGCTACAAGACCATCATCAAGGTCTACACGGCCGGCCTGTACCTGGGCAAGAAGGCCTCGACCACCGAAGAGGCGCTGGCCGTGCCGGGCCCCAAGCGCGTGGCGATCACGATGCTGCGCGACATCGACGCCAACGAGCTCGGCAAGCTCTTCGTGAAGGGCGTGGAAGACAACTCGCCCAAGAGCGAAATGGTCAATCTGATCCCCGGGCTGCTGCGCATGGGCCAGATGTTCGCGGACCAGAAGCAGCTCAAGGCCGGCGACACCTTCACCATCGACTGGGTGCCCGGCACGGGCACGCTGATCACGGTGCGCGGCGTGCCGCAGCCCGACCCGGTGAAGGAAGTGGCGTTCTTCAATGCGCTGATGCGCATCTGGCTCGGCCCGAACCCGGCCGACTGGAAGCTGAAGGACGCGCTGCTCGGAAAGCAGTAAGTAGCCGGGCGGCCCGTCAGGCCGCCGCGAGGTCGGCCAGCGATTCCACGAACCCGTCCGCATCCACGCCGCGCACCGGCTCGCCGTGGTTGTAGCCGTAGGTCACGAGCACCACGGGGCAGCCGGCGGCGCGCGCGGCACGCGCGTCGTTGCTCGAATCGCCCACCATCAGCGTGCGCGCAGGCACCGTGCCCAGCGCCTCGCAGGTCTTCAGCAGCGGCAGCGGATCCGGCTTCTTGCGCTCGAAGGCGTCGCCGCCGAACACCTGCTCGAAGAAGCCGTCGAGCCCCTTCGCGGCCAGCAGCGGCTTGGCGAAGGAGGTCGGCTTGTTCGTGAGGCAGGCCAGCCGCAGCCCGCGCGCGCGCAGCGCCTTCAGGCCCTCGACCACGCCGGGGTAGGCGGCCGAGTACCGGCCGTTGATCTCGAGGTAGTGGTGCTGGTAGCGCTCCCACGCGCGATCGAACAGCGCCGCCGGGGCCGGCGCGCCCACGTGCGCCAGCGCCGACAGGATCAGGTGCTCCGACCCCTTGCCCACCATCCGCTCGATGGCGGTGGGCGCCACCGGCGGCAGCTCGAGGTCGCGCAGCATGCGGTTCAGGGCCTCGGCAAAGTCGCCGAGCGTGTCGACCATGGTGCCGTCGAGGTCGACGATGGCGGCGTCGAAGCGGGAGAGATCGGTGCGAAGAGTGTCCAAGACAGGCGGCTCCCAGGGAGCGAAGTGGGTGGTGGATGCGCGAGGCACGCATTGTCCCCCGGCCGCAAAATAGGCGCCCATGACCCCCACGACGCCCCCGCCCTCCGCCCCTCGCCCCATCCGCACCGCCGCCACGCTCGTCGTCCTGCGCGACGGCCCCGAAGGCCTCGAAGTGCTGATGCTGCGGCGGGCAGAAAAGGCCAACGACCAGAACAGCGGCGCCAGCGTCTTCCCGGGTGGCATGGTCGATGCGCACGACCGCCTGCTGCACCCGCTGTGCGCGGGCCTGGACGACGCCGCCGCGAGCGCGCGGCTGGGCCTGCCCGAAGGCGGGCTCGACTTCCACGCAGCGGCGATCCGCGAATGCTTCGAAGAGGCCGGGCTGTTGCTCGCGAACGATGCGCAGGGCCGGCCGGTCGAGCTGCTCGCGCTCACGTCGGGCGAGCTCGACGCCATGCGCGCCGCCGCCGAACGCAGCACCGACGCCCTGCTCGCCCTGTGCGCCGAGCGCGGCTGGTGCCTCGCCGTCGACCGCATCGCGTACTTCAGCCACTGGCTGACCCCGCCCGGCATGCCGCGCCGCTTCGACACGCGCTTCTTCGCGGCCGCGATGCCCGCCGGGCAGGACGTGCGCCCCGACGGCCGCGAAACCGTCGAACACCTGTGGCTCAAGCCCGCCGACGCGGTCAGCCCCGAACGCGGCCTCAAGTTGCTGAACGTGACGCGGCGCGTGCTCGAGCACCTGGCCACCTTCGCCCGCGTCGACGACTTCATGGCCCATGCGCGCGCGCTGCGCCGCATCCCGCTGACCATGCCGCGCCTGGCCGACGGTCCCAAGGGCCGACGCCCGGTGAACATGGAAGAGCCCGCCTACGACGAGATCGGGCACCTCGATCCCGACGGCCAGGGCGGCGGCCGCTATGCGCTCGAAGCGGGCCTGGTCACACCGCTGTCCGCGCGCGTGGTGCGCGTCGTGCACGACAGCGGCCTCAACAGTTTCGTAATCGGCGGCACCGAAGGCTGGGCGCTGATCAGCCGCGTGCCCGGCGATGCGGCGCACGAAGCCGCGCTGCGGGCGGCGGCGCCCGGACCGGTGCGATGGGTGTTGTCGGCGGACGCTGCGCCGCAGGCCCTGGACCTCGGCGGCGCCACGCTCCAGGTGCTGGGGGCACAGCGCTTCCTGCTGGCCGAGGAGCGCATGCTGTTCACGGAGGACGCGACGACCACCGCCGTCGAGACGGATTACCGCGTCGAATGGATCGTGCCCGCGCGCGGCTTCATGCGCCGCCCGGCGTCGGCGCTCGCCGACTGAGCCTCGTCTTCAGGCCTGCTGCGCTTCCGTCAGCGCCTGCGCCGCCACCACCGCTTCGGTGCGGTTGCGCACGTTGAGTGCCCGGAAGATGGCTGCCAGGTGGATCTTCACCGTGCCTTCGCTGATGCCAAGGCTGCGCCCGATCAGCTTGTTCGGCTTGCCTTGCGACAGCAGTTGCAGCACCTCGACCTGCCGCTCGGTGAGCACGCTGCGCAGGTGTTCGAGGGTCTGGGTGCCACCACCGCCGTTGCCGCCGCGCGCAAAGGGTTCGCCCGCCGCGGCCGACGAGGGCGACACGCCGGCCACGATGCCCGGCGGCAGCGCCGTGAGCATCATCGGCGGCACGTACACGCCGCCCGCCAGCACCAGGCGCACCGCCGACAGCATGACGTCGGGCGAGTAGGCCTTGGGAATGAAGCCGAGCACGCCGCGTTCGAGCGCGCTGCGCATGATGGACGGGTCTTCGTAGCCCGACAGCACGATCACGGGCACGGCCGGGTGTCGTCGCCGGATCTCGTCGATGTGGGCCTGCCCGTCCGCGCCGGGCATGTTGAGGTCGATCAGGGCCAGGTCGAGATCGTCGGTCGCGCCGGCAAGCAGTTCGTCGACGCTCAGCGCCAGGACGAACTCGATGCCAGCTCCCAGCTCCGACAACTTGGCTTTGACCGCCTCGATGACGAGCCGGTGGTCGTCGGCGATCAGAATTTTCATGGCATACCCCAGTGTCCCAACGTCAATGTGCATTGGATTCTTCTGCGACTGCGAAGATAACGGCGATTGCCCCGTCCAGCAAGGCCGCCGCGCCCTACCAACGGCATAGACCCCAAGCGGTATGGCGGCCCCGTGGGCCCATTGAAAAAATGAACGCCCACTCCAACGACCGGGGACATGGGCATGTGCGATCGCTGCAGACGCCGGTGCAAGGCATGCTTCGCAATGCACGCTTGAGAAGCGGGCATCCCTCATGGCCCGCCTGCTCGACTGCTTCTCGCCCTTCATTGCCTTCGGTCTCGGCCTGGACGCGTCGATCGCGGCCGGCCGCCCCACCCTCACCCACGGCGACGCCCAGCGCGAGGCCCTGCGCCTGCTGGACATCGCACGCGCCGACGCCGACGTGGCGGGCGCCACCGCCACGCAGATCGAATCGGCCGCCTTTGCCATGGTCGCGTGGCTCGACGAGATCCTGGCGCGCCACCCCGACGCCGTGGACGGCGCCGCGCCGCTGCAGGTGCAGCTGTTCAACTCCAACAACGCGCACAGCGAGTTCTTTCACCACCTCTCGGCGCTCGGCGCGCAGGACCACGCGGTGCGCGAGGTCTACTGGCACGCGCTGGCGCACGGCTTCAAGGGCCAGTACTACTTCGAGTCGGGCGACGAGGGCGAGCTCGGCAAGCTGAAGGACCTGCACGGCCGGCAGCTGCAACCGCCGCCGCTCGAACTCGGCAGCCTCGCGCAGGACCACATCACGCCCCAGCCCTACGGCGTACCCGACCCGCGCGGCCCGGCCGACATGCGCCGGCGCGACCGCACCGTGCTGCGCACCGGCACCGCGCTGGCCGTGCTCGTGCCCGCGCTCTTCCTTTTGTGGCACTGGCTGGCGGGGCCGCCGGCCGCCGGCACGGCGCTCACGCAGCGCATCGACCGGCAGCTCGCCAGCTACGCCTGCGCCGACCTCGAGGCCTCGATCGACCCCGACGGCCGCCCGCGCGTGACCGGCTTCGTCTCGCAGCGCGACGACCTGCTCAAGGTGGCGGAGGACGTCGCGGCCATTCCCGGCGTGCGCGCGCCGCAGTTCGACATCGGGCTGCGCGTGTGGCCGCACTGCGAGGTGTTCGCCATCCTCAAGCCCTCGCAGGCGCGCAACCGCCAGAAGAACCACGGGCTGAGCGTGAGCGCGCCGTCCGCGCGCGACGGCCGGCTGCGCGAGGGCGACGCGGTGCGCGTGCAGGTGGTGGCGCCGCGCCACGAGAGCTACATCTGGGTCGACTACTACACCGCCGATGGCTCCGTGATGCACCTGAACACCGGGCCGGCCCCGACGCGGCTGCGCGCGGGCGAGTCGCTGGAACTCGGGTCCGACATCCCCTCGAGCTGGCTCGTGAGCCCGCCCTTCGGCAACGTGCTGATCACCGTGCTGTCGGCGCCGATGCCGTTCAGCGAAACCTCCGACCGCCCGCCGTACGAGATGGCCTCGGCCTACCTGCTGCGCCTGCGCGAGGCGCTGGCGGCCAGCAGGAACAGCGAACGGCTGATCGCCGACTTCATCTCCCTCGAAACCGTGGCGCGCTGACCTCGCCCTTCCCCACCATGTTCGACACGCTGTCACCCGTGCACCTCTTCTGGCCGCTGCTCGCGGTCTGCCTCGCTGGCCTGGCGCTGCTGTACGCCGCCGTGCGCGACGCAGGCCGCGGCGCGCGGCGACGCGGCCTGCTGCGGCGCGTCGACGCCCTCGGTGCGCCCGCCGACCACGCCGCCGTCGACGCGCTGAAGGAGGCCATGGCCCAGGCGCGCACCTCGCTGCGGCAGGCGCCGCGCACGCGCGCGACGGCGCCGTGGTTCCTCTTCATCGGCGGCCCGGCCACCGGGCTGCCGGGGCTGCTCTCGGCCGCCCGCGCCGAATGCGTGGCGCCGCCCGCGAACGAGGCACCCGGCACCCCCTGGTGGCGCTGGTGGACCACCGGCGCGCTGACGGCCATCGAGCTGCATCCCGACGCCATCGGCGACCAGGCCGGCACGGCGCCCGCACGCGGGCTCTGGCTGCAGTCGCTGCTGGCGCTTGCCGAGCGGCGCGAACGCCTGCCGCTGCACGGCGTGGTGGTGTGCGTGGCGGCCGGCGACCTGCTGTACGGCGATCCGGCGCTGCGCAAGCGCGCCACCGCGAACATGCGCCGCCTGCTCGACGAGGCCAGCGACACGCTGCGCCTGCAGCTGCCGGTCTACCTCGTCGTGACGGGCCTCGAGGGCCTGAAGGGTTACGCCACGCTGCGCGCCGCGCTGCCGCCCGAGGTGCTCGCGCAGGCGCTCGGCCACCGCGTGGAGCACCCGTTCGCGGCGCACGCGGCGCGCGCCGCCGACCGGCTCGATGCGCTGTTCGATCCGCTCGTGGCGCAGCTGCACGGCCTGCGCATGGCCCTGCTGCGCGAGCAGCCGGGTCCCGCGGGGCGGCTCGCGCTGCATGGCTTCGTGGAAAGCGTGCGCACCTTGCAGCCGGCCTTGCGGCAGGTGGCGCAGGGGCTGTTCGAGGGGCACGGCAAAGGGGTGCGCGCGCCGCGCTGGCGCGGGCTGTACCTCACGGCGACGGCGTCGGAGAACGGCACGGGCGCCGCGTTCGTGAGCGACCTGTTCGGCCGCTTCCTGCCGGCGGACCAGCCGCTGGTGCGGCCGGGACGCTTCGCGCCCACGGTGCCGGCGGAACTGCGCTGAGGCCGCCGTGCAGCTGGCGTTACTTGGCGGCAGCGTCGACGCGGATCTGGCGCGCGCCGAAGGTCACGTTGAGCACCTGCGCCTGGCCCGGCACGACCGCACGCACCTCGCGCCAGCGCGCGCGGTCGAGGTCGCGGAACGCGGCCATCACGCCGATGGCCTTGGCATCGGCCGGCAGGGTGAGGTCGAGCTTTTTGCTCTCGCCGGGGCGCAGCAGCATTTCTTCGCGCTGCACCAGTTCGGCGCCGAGCGTGGCCTGGTCTTTCTCGAACAGCGAGAAGAAGTCGGCGCCTTCGAAGGGCCCCGGCGTCTTGAGCGCATAGACGCGCACCGTGAGCGGCGAGGCGCGCCCCCGCGCATCGGGGTTGGCATCGGCGCCGGCCGTGAGCGTGATCGACACCGGCGTGACCATCGGTTTGCTCGCGCAGCCCGCCATCAGAAGACCCGCTGCAGCAAGGCCAAGGGCTGCGATACGGCGTCGCGATGCGACAGCAAGGAGGCCCTCATAGGACGAATGGTGTGTACCCAGCGTGCGCATGCTATTCCCTTCGTTGCATTGACCGGTCCTGACGCATCTTTGATTATCACCAGCGAACTCGAACAGGCAACATGCTGACTCCCCAACTCGTCGACGCACTGCTCACGCCCATCGGCGAGGCCTCGCCTTGCGGGGACGACCTGGAGTACGACGCGGACTTCATGGCCCTCACGACGGCGGCGCAAGGCAAGGCCGAACAGCAGTTCGGCGACACCGTGATCCCCGCCGTCGAACCCGACTGGCGCGACGTGGCCGAACGCGCCGATGCGCAGCTGCGCCGCAGCAAGGACGTGCGCGCCGCCGTGCTGCTGCTGCGCGCCGCGACGCGCCTGCAGGGCGTGGCCGGCTTCACGGCGGGCCTGCAATTGCTCACCTCGCTGCTCGACACCTTCTGGGACGGCATACATCCAAAGCTGGATGCGGACGACGACAACGACCCCACCATGCGCCTGAACGCGCTCGCGCCGCTGAGCGACGACAGCATGGTGCCGCGCGACCTGTACGACGCCGCGGTGGGCAACGCGCCGGGCGTGGGCCCGATCCGCGTGCGCGACATCGCCATTGCGCACGGCGTGCTCAACGCCGTCGGCGGCGAAGCTTCGTATTCGCCCGCGCAGGTGCATGGAGGGCTCGAGGCCCTGCACGCGGCGCACCCCGAACAGCTGCAGGCCGCCATCGGCCTGCCTGCACAGCTCGACCGCCTGCAGAAGCTGCTGGGCGAGCGCACCGGACGCACCGATGCGGTGGACCTGGGCACGCTGCGCACCGTGTCGCGCGCGGTCGCCAAGGCCTGCACGGCGGCCGCCGGCGCGCCGGAAGCATCTGCCGACGAGGGTGCAACCGCCGACAGCGACGCCCCCTCCGGCAACGCAGCCCGTCCGGCCGCGCCGCGCGGCGAGATCCAGAACCGCCAGGACGCGGTGCAGATGCTCGACCGCGTCATCCGCTACCTCGAACAGGCCGAGCCCGGCAACCCCGCGCCGCTCCTGATCGAACGCGCCAAGAAGCTCATCGGCGTGAGCTTCCTGGACATCATGGCCAACCTCGCGCCCAACGCGATGGACACCATCGAGACCGTGACGGGCAAACGCCAGTCCGAATGACCGCCGCCGTTTCCACCCGTCCCCTTTCATTCCCGCAAGGAGCATCGCCATGGCCAAGAGCAGTCAGAAATTCATCGCACGCAACCGCGCGCCCCGGGTCCAGATCGAATACGACGTGGAGCTCTACGGCGCCGAGAAAAAGATCCAGCTGCCCTTCGTGATGGGCGTGCTGGCCGACCTGTCGGGCAAGCCCGCCGACCCGCTCGCGCCCGTGGTCGACCGCAAGTTCCTCGAGTTCGACGTCGACAACTTCGACGCCCGCATGAAGGCCATGAAGCCGCGCGCCGCCTTCGCGGTGGAGAACTCGCTCACCGGCGAGGGCGACCTCAAGGTCGAGCTCACCTTCGACAGCATGGACGACTTCTCGCCCGCCGCCGTGGCCCGCAAGGTGGGCGCGCTGAACAAGCTGCTCGAAGCGCGCACGCAGCTGTCGAACCTCGTGACCTACATGGACGGCAAGGGCGGCGCCGAAGACCTGCTGGCCAAGGTGCTCGAAGACCCCGCCCTGCTGCAGACGCTGGCCGCCAGCAAGAAGCCCGGGGACGGCGAAGCCGCCGCCTGAGACCGCCCCCGATTCCTGACAGACACACACCGGTACACGAGGAGAAACCATCATGGCCGACGCACTCGAGCAGAGCGCACTGAAAGACGTTGCGTACGCGGGAAGCGACTTTTCGTCGCTGCTGCAGAAAGAATTCAAGCCGCGCAGCGACGAAGCCAAGAGCGCCGTCGAAGCCGCCGTGCTCACGCTGGCGCAGCAGGCGCTGAGCAACAGCACCGTCATCGGCAAGGACGTGACCAAGTCGATCCAGGCCATGATCGCCGCGATCGACGCCAAGCTCACCGACCAGGTGAACAAGATCATCCACCACCCCGACTACCAGAAGCTTGAGAGTGCGTGGCGCGGCCTGCACTACATGGTGAACAACACCGAGACCGACGAGAACCTGAAGATCCGGGTGATGGACATCTCCAAGCAGGAGCTGGCCAAGAACCTCAAGAAGTTCAAGGGCGCGGCCTGGGACCAGAGCCCGATGTTCAAGAAGATCTACGAGGAAGAGTACGGCCAGTTCGGCGGCGAGCCCTTCGGCGCGCTGGTGGGCGACTACCACTTCGACCAGAGCCCGCCCGACGTCGAGATGCTCGGCGAGATGGCCAAGATCGCCGCCTCGGCGCACGCGCCCTTCATCACCGGCGCGAGCCCCAACCTCATGCAGATGGAGTCGTGGCAGGAGCTGGCCAACCCGCGCGACCTGACCAAGATCTTCTCCACGCCCGAGTACGCCGGCTGGCGCTCGCTGCGCGAGTCGGACGACTCCAAGTACCTGGGCATGTGCATGCCGCGCTTTCTGGCGCGCACGCCCTACGGCGCCAACACCAACCCGGTGGAAGAGTTCGACTTCGAGGAAGACACCGCCGGCGCCGACCACAGCAAGTACGCCTGGGCCAACGCCGCGTATGCGATGGCGACCAACATCAACCGCTCGTACAAGCTGTACGGCTGGGGTTCGCGCATCCGCGGCATCGAGTCGGGCGGCGCGGTGGAAAACCTGCCGCTGCACACCTTCCCCAGCGACGACGGCGGCGTGGACCAGAAGTGCCCCACCGAGATCGCCATCAGCGACCGGCGCGAGGCCGAGCTCTCGAAGGCCGGCCTGCTGTCGATGATCCACCGCAAGAACTCCGACTTCGCGGCCTTCATCGGCGCCCAGTCGCTGAACAAGCCGGCCGAGTACGACGACCCCGACGCCACGGCCAACGCCAACCTGGCGGCGCGCCTGCCTTACCTCTTTGCCTGCAACCGCTTTGCGCACTACCTGAAGTGCATCGTGCGCGACAAGGTCGGCAGCTTCAAGGAGCGCGAGGACATGCAGCGCTGGCTCAACAAATGGATCATGAACTACGTGGACGGCGACCCCGCCAACTCGTCGGAAACCACCAAGGCCCAGAAGCCGCTGGCCGCCGCCGAGGTGATCGTGGAGGAAGTCGAGGGCAATCCGGGCTACTACACGTCCAAGTTCTTCCTGCGCCCGCACTACCAGCTCGAAGGCCTCACGGTCTCGCTGCGGCTGGTGTCCAAGCTGCCGACGGCCAAGGGGGCCGGTTGAAAAAAATCTGCGGATTCTTCTTGAATTCCGGGTTCCGTTTCGTTCTATGAGTAGCTGCCGGGCATCGGAACTTTTCTCCCACCGCCGGCAGCCATTTTTTTCGTTTCGATCATCAACCGCCCGAATGCAATCGGGTTCCAAGGAGTAGGAACATGTCATCTGACTTTCACATCAAGCTCGACGGCGTCAAGGGCGAGTCTTCTCACAAGGACCACAAGGACGAGATCGAGATTTCGTCGTGGTCCTGGAACGTGAGCAACGCATCGGGCGCGGGATCGGGCGGCGGTTCGGGCAAGGGCAAGGCCACGCCGGGTGAATTCAACTTCACGCACGTCTACGACAAGGCATCGCCCGTGCTCGCCAAGAACTGCGTGAGCGGCAAGCACTTCAAGGACATGGTCATGACCTGCCGCAAGTCGGGCGAAGGCCAGCAGGAGTACCTGAAGGTCACGCTCAAGGAAGTCTTCATCTCCAGCGTGGGCCCCGGCGGCGCACAGGGCGGCGACGTGCACGAGCAGGTGTCCTGCAGCTTCAAGGACATCGAGTTCGCCTACAAGGGCCAGGACGACAAGGGCGCCGGCGGCGGCGAGGTGAAGTTCGGCTGGAACGTGGCCACCACCGAAACCCGCTGACGGGCGACGGACTCGTCAGCCCAGTCCGCCCCTGGCACCCCACGGTGCCGGGGCCGGTCCCTGCCCGTGTCCTCACCGGAGCAATGCCATGGCATTCAGCACCACACTCATCGGTACCAGCGGCAAGCTGCACACGACCTACAACTCCGATTGGTCGGTCGGACGGATCGGCTCCAACACGCGTGAAGACGTGATGCTGGTGCAGGCCCTGTTCAAGATCTTCTACTACGAGCTGCTCGGCTTCAACCACGACTTCGACCCGCCCCCCGGCGCGACCGAGGTGATCGTGGTGGACGGCTACTACGGGCCGGTCACGCAGAAGCACATCACGCACTTCCAGGAACAGGCGATCGCACGCGGGCGCAAGGTCCTGCCGGACGGCATCTTCGATCCGTTCCGCGAGCCCGGTGCGTCCAGCACGATCAGCAAGACGCGCTACGCGCTCGACCTGCTGAACAACGGCTGCGCCAACAGCTGCGAAGAGCAGAACATCGACAACTACAGCAACCTGCCGAACCGGGAAGACATGCCCGCGTTGCTGCGCAGCGCGCTGAAGAAAGTCAAGAAGAAGGCCAGCAAGTACAGCTGAACAGCCTCAGCGGCCCCAAGCAAAACGCCCATCCATCGGATGGGCGTTTTGCTTGAAGGATGGCGCCACGCTCAGGGGTCTGTCGACGCGACGTTCTCGGGCAGCAGCCGCGTCATGTCGTCGTCGGCGTCCTCGATCACCCACAGCGTGAGCGCCGTGTAGTTGTCGTGGCCCGGCTTGGCGTTGGCCTTGATCTGCGCGTCGAGCAGCTCGGTCCACTGGCTGGGCGTGCGCGACGCGTGCAGCGTGTCGACCAGGCACTCGTCGCCCAGCGGCTCCCACACGCCGTCGCTGCACAAGAGCAGCACGTCGCCGGGCAAGAGGCGCATGCGGTCGGACACCGCGATGTCGGGCGCCTCCTCGATCGAACCGAGCGCCGACAGCAGCATGTTGCGCTGCGGATGCAGGCGCGCGCCCTCCTCGTCGAGCATGCCGCTCGCGACCATCTGCTGCACCAGGCTGTGGTCGGTGGTGCGCGCCACGATGGCGCCGCCGCGGAACAGGTAGGCGCGGCTGTCGCCGCTGTGCACCCAGGCCAGCACCTCGCGCTCCAGGTCGATCACCGCGAACACCACCGTAGAGCGCATGCCGGCGAGCTTGCCGCCTTCGGCCTGGCGCGCCACCACGTCCAGGTTGGCGCGCTCGATCAGCGCGCGCAGCGCGGCCTCGTCCAGCGACGGCGCCCCCGAGAAGCCGCCGAGCACGCTGGCGCGCACCGTGGCCGCCGCCACGTCGCCGCCGCCGTGGCCACCCGCGCCGTCGGCCACCAGGCAGGCGACGTAGCGCTCGTCGTGCCAGTGGCCGTGCACGTCCTCGTTGTAGGTGCGCCCGCCCTGCCGGGAGAGCGTGACGATTTCGATTTCCAAGCGGGGTGCCTCGCGAGTGCTGGGGGTTGTTCTGGTTGTCTTTTCAGGTGTCGGACTTCAGGCGCGCCATCTGCTCTTCGTAGGCCGCGAGGAAGGCCTTGCCGAAGAGGCTGTGGAAGTCGTCCTCGGCCTCGCTCGCGATGCCGCCGTACAGCGCCACGAACTGGTCCCAGAGCTTGGCCTTGCGGTTGGCGGCAAAGAGCGCGTCGAGCGCGGTCTTTGCGCTGATCTTCTTCTCGAGCTCGGCCGGCTCGAAGCGCCCGATGACATGGGCCAGCGCCGCGCGCATGCCCACCATCACGCCGAACTGGTGCGCGCGCAGGTCGTCGAAGGCGTCGCGCATCGCGGCCTCGGGCGGCATGAAGCCGCGCACGCCGGGGCCCAGCAGGTGCGCCAGCGCGACCTCGACCGTGGGCGAGAACTTCAGCGGGTTGTTGGCTTGCGACGCGATCATCGTGACCTCGGCGCGCACCTCGCGCTTGAACTCCTGGCGCGTGAGCAGCAGCTGCAGCGTGCCTTCGGTGGACGTACGCAGCATCGCGCCGATGCGCTCCATGAGGCCGGGCGTGAGCATCTCGGGCGGCTGGTGCGTGCTGGCCAGGCCGCGCAGGAAGGCGACGAGCAGCTCGTCGTCGGAGGCGGCGCGCGGGGGCGAGGCTGCTGCGGTGGCTGCCGGCGGCGCGACGTACACGGGCGGCGGCGGTGGCGGAGGGGGCGGCGGCTCGGCGACGCGGCCGGCGTTCTCGGGCCCGCTGATGCGGATCGGCTGGCCGGTCACGTCGTCGAACTTCGCAAGCGGGGCCACGGGCGCGGGCGCGGGCGCAGGCGCAGGAGGCGGCGGCGGTGGCGGCGTGATGGCCTTCGGCGGCTCGAAGCCGAACTGGTCGATCGGCAGGTGATCGGAACGCGGCACCGGCGTGGCGGGCGCCGCGCGCTGCAACGCAGCCAGCGGGTCGGCGTCCGACGCGGTGTTGGGCTGCAGCAGCGGATCGGCCAGCGGCGACAGCGCGAGCGGATCGCCGCCGATGCCGCCGGCGCCCGGCGAACCGCCGAACAGATCGTCGATGCTCGCGGCCTTGCCGTGCGCGGGCGGCGCGCCCAGGTCGGAAAAATCGTCGAGCGCGCCGAGTCCGGCAGAGGGCGCGGCCGAGGGCGTGGGGCCGAGCAGGTTCGCGAACGGGTCGACCTGGTCGGCCTGCGCATTGCGCGAGCCACTGGCCATGGGGTCGGGAAAGAGCAGCGACTCGGCGGGCGCGGCGGCGGCGCGGGCCGCAGCAGGCGCCGGCGCGGGAGCGGCCGGCGACCCCAGTCCCGCAAGCAGGTCGGCGAACGGATCGTCGCTGCTGGCGGCGGGCGCGGCGGCCGGCGCCGACATCACGGTGTTGGGGATGACCGGCGCGCGGGGTGCCGCCGCAGCCGCCATCACGCGCACCGAGAGTTCGAAGCTGCCGATGACGAGCCGTGCGCCGTCGGTCAGCGCCGCTTCCTTGCCCGCGCCCAGCGACACGCCATTGCATTGCATCGCGTTGCTGCCGCGATCGACGATGAAGTACTGCCCGTCGCGGCACAGCACCTGCGCGTGCACGCGCGAGACGGTGCGGTCGGGGTCGTCGAGCACCAGCGCGTTGGTGTCGGCGCGGCCGATGGTGCCGCCGCCGGGTCCGAAGTCCGCGGCGATGGACGGTCCGGCCGGCATGCCTTGCCGGGTGATGACAGCGATATGGATCATGAATCGGCCCCCGATGGCGGCTGCGCCCGTGCAATCTCGCAAGGAGTATTCATTCCGTGGGGCCGGTTGGCAATCTCGCCTTAAGAGGTATGCCGCATGCGCGCCTTCGCGGCCTCACGGCGCCAGCAGCAGCACGAGCGACTGGCTCGGCACCGCGCGCACGCCCGGGCAGTTGGTGCTGTTCTGCAGCGAGTTGCTGGTGAGCCGCGTGGCCGGCATGCCCATCCACAGCACGGTGAAGGCGCCCGTGAGATGCCGACTCGGCCCCATCACGGTGCCCGAGGCCACGCCCAGCAGCACGCCGGGGTTGTCGCCGTTGGTCATCGGGATGGTGGTGCCCAGGTTGTGCGCCGGCGCGCCCATCACCAGGATCGTCGGACAGTTGGGAATGGCCATCGGCCCCATCGCGATGTTGGGGTACGGCACCGGAATCGGCGACGGCGCGGCGGGCGTGATGCAGACATCGGGAAAGCCCATGTCGGTGCCCATCAGCTGGCAGTTGGCAAACATCGCGTGCCTCCTTCGTGTGCCGGCTTCAGCCGAAATGGATCTGCGCGCCGCGCGCCTTGATGAGCTCGCGGCCGTTCACCAGCGTGTGCTCGCCCTCCAGGCGCAGCAGCTGCGTGGCCTCGCACTCGAGGTGCGTGGCGGCCACGCGGTCGATGCCGTCGGTGGTGCGCAGGTAGTTCTTGCTGTAGTGCTGGACACGGTCCATCACCGAGGACAGGAGCGAGCCCACGAGCTTCAGGCCGGTGGCCGCCACGCCGAGCTGCCGGCCCACGACGTCAGCCGTGTCGACGCCCACGCGCAGCCGCTGCGCGGACACCTCGCAGTCCTGCGCGCGCAGGCCGATGCGCGCGGCGTCGAGTTCGAGCGCGCCGTCGGGCGCGGCGATGCGCAGGCCGCCCGGGCAGCTGACGACGTTGGCGGTGCCTTCCTCGCGCTGCAGCACGGCCATGATCCAGACCTCATCGGGTGCGATGCGCAGGCAGGCCACGCTGTCGCCTGCAGCGGGTTCGAGCAGGCAGCTGGCGGCACGCGCAGCGCGCAGCCGCAGGCCGCCGCTGGCGACGACCGGCTCGCCGGCCGGTCCGCTGTCGAGCACGCCGACACACCATTCGCCGGTGAGGGGCCTGGCGCCCAGGGTGCGGCTGCGGCGGCTGGGGGCGCGGGTGGGGGTCGTTGCGGTGGTCATGGGGTGTTCCTTTGCTTGCGGTGCGTTCATGCGGCCAGCGGCTGCCAGCGCTCGGCGGCGGCCAGGTCGGGGTCGGACTCGATGGCGCTGGCGCGGTCGCTCATCTGCGCGTTCTCGGTGCGCGCACCGTGCAGCACGGTGCGCTTCATCGTGGCGCCGCGCATCTCGGCCGCCTCGAGGTTGGCGTGGCGGAAGTCGGCGTAGGTCAGCTCGGCATCGCGGAAGTCGGCGCCGGCCAGGCTGGCGCCCGCGAAGTGGGTCTGGTACAGGTCGCAGCCGGCAAAGCGCGCGCCCGGCAGCGAGGCGCCGGTGAACAGCGCCTGCCGCAGTCGCGCCCCGGAGAAATCCACGCCCTGCCCGGAGGCTGCGCAGAAGATCGTCGACGGCGCCACGGCCTTGACGAAGCGCGCGCCGTCGAGCGTCGAGCCCTGGAAGTTGCACTGCTGCAGCACGATGCCGCTGAAGTCGGCGCCGCTCAGGTCGGTCGACGAGAACTGGCACCCGTCGAGCGACAGGCCGGCGAACGACATGCCCTTGAGCGAGGTCTTGAAGAACACGTTGCGCTGCATCTGCGCGCCCGTCCAGCTCAGGTGCGAGAGGTCGCACTCGTTGACCGTGGTGTACGGCCACTGCGTGTCGTCGGCGCACACGTCCAGCAGCACCGACTGCGTGAATACCGCCGAGCCCAGGGGCGCGCCGCGCAGGTTGGCATGGTCAAGCCGGCACTTCGACAGCGTCGCCATGGTCATCGTGGCCTGCGCGAGCTGCGCGTGCTGCATGTCGCACTCGGTGAACACGGCGCCGTGCAGGTTGGCCTCGCGCAGGTCGGCGTGGTCGAGCAGGCAGCGGTTGAACACGGCGCGGCGCAGGTTGGCCCCCGAGGCCATGAGGCCACGCAGGTCGCAGCGGTCGAAGACGCTCTCGCGCAGGTCGGCGCCGCGCAGATCCGCCTGGGCCAGCCGCACGAGCGTGAACACGCCGCCGCCCAGCGACAGCCCGGCGTAGGGGCCGGCGGACAGGTCGCGCTTCTCGATCGTTTCGCCGAGGTGAACGGCCAGCATGAGCAGTTTCGGGGTCATGCGGCGGCCTGCTGTTCGGGGGTGAGGCGGGGCCAGGTGCGCGCGCGTGTCAGCAGCGCGCCTTCGAGATTCGTCGAACCGTCCAGGCGCACGCGGCTCAGGTCGGCCGCAAAGAGGTTGCTGCGCCGCAGGTCGGCGCCGCGCAGGTCGGCCTTCTGCATCACGGCGTCGCTGAAGTTCACCCCAGACAGCAGCGCGCCGCGGCAGGCCGCCATGCGCATCAGCACGCCCTTGGCGCTGGCCAGGCGCAGGTCGGCGTCTTCCAGGCACACCTCGCTGAGGTTGGCGCCGTCGAGCACCGCACGCACCAGCTTGGCGCCGCGCAGGTCGCAGGCGCCGAAGTTGAACTGGCGCAGGTCGGCGCCGCTCATGTCGACGCCGCCCATGGTGCAGTCCTTGACGGTCACGGCGCCGGCGCAGCGCGCGCGCTGGAAGTTGGCGCCGTCGAGCTTGCAGGTGGCGAAAGTGGCGTGCGCCAGGTTGGCACCGTGCAGCTCGACGCCCGACAGGTCGGCGCTGAGAAAGTTGCAGGCCGACAGGTCGGCCTCAGCCAGGCGCATGCCGCGCAGGTCGAGCTGGTAGAAGGTCTGCCCCGCGAGCGTGGCGCCCTGCCAGTCGGCCTCGCCCCAGGTGGTCTCCAGCAGGTTGGCGCCGATGAAGCCGGCACGCCGCATCTGCGTGCCGGCGAAGTGGCAGCCCATGAGCGTGGCGTTGCCGAAGTCCGCGTCGTCGAACACGCCGCCCGCGAGCCGGGCCTTGCCGAGGTTGGCCTTGCCGAACTTCGTGCCGATGGCGATCGCGCCCTCGAGGTTGGCATGTGCCAGCACCGCACCCGACAGGTCGGCGCCCGAGAGGTTCGCCCGACGCAGGTCGACACTCTCCAGCCAGGCGCCCTGGAAATTCACGTCGCGCAGGTCGAGCCCGGAGAAGTCGGCGCCGGTGAAGTCCAGCCCCGCGAAGTAGCGCATGCCCGCGGGCACCGCGCGCGCCATCTCGCCGCGCAGCGAGCGCGCCGCGTCCGCGGGCATCGCGTAGGCCGGCGGCTGCAGGTGGGCGCCCTGGAGGTAGTCGCGGCGGTGCACGTCTTCCAGCTGATAGAGCTTGGGCAGCAGGGGCGCGAAGTCGAGCTGGCGCGTGCCCGCCGCGGCCATGCGCTGCATCTCGGCCAGGTGCGTCTTGGCGCGGTAGGCAGGCGGGCCGCGGTGCTGCAGCTGGCTGCGGTCGATCTTCTCGGGCGGGAGGGCGAAGGCACGCTCCAGGGCGGTGACGGCGTCTTCGACCATCGCCCACTGCTGGGCCTGCATTTCCTTCATCTTCTGTTCGAGGTAGGGCGGCAGCGCGTCGCCCGTGGGCACCTTTTCGCGCGGCGGCATGCGGATGCCCAGCGCGTCGGGGTCCTTGCCCATCTCGCGCACCTTCTGGCGCGCGATGCGCACATCGACCTGCGCGCGCCGGTACTGCGCCTCGCTCTGCAGCCCCGCCATCGCGAACGGCGCCTGGGCGGCCTCGACGTCGGGGTCGGCGGTGCTCACGCCCGGCGGCAGCAGGTCGGACTCGACGAGCCCGTAGATCGCGCCCATGTGCGGGTCTTCGCGCCGGGCTGCGGCGTCGAGATAGTGCTGGTCGGGGCGGGCTTCGCCGTTGCGCTCGACGGCGCCCATGAGGCTCACGATGTCGGACGCGTCGTCGGTGCCGACCTCGGCCAGCCCCTGGAAGATGGCGATGCAGCGCTCGGCATGCGGAAAGAACCAGACCGTGGTCAGCCGCAGCGGCACCTCGCGGATCTTGGGCTCGCCCTGTGCCATGCGATAGCCGACGAACACGCGCGGGCGCATGCCGGGCAGCCGCCCTTCGATGAGGCGCCGGGTCGGGTGCATGTTCTCGAAGGCGAAGGGCTCGTCGCCGGCCAGCGCACCGCCCACCCACTGGTCGGCCGGCGCGAGGTTGAAGTAGCGCCAGTCGGTGTCGGGGGCGAACCCGGGCGCGTGCTGCTTGAGATAGTCGGCGTCGTAGGTGCCGCGGTACTGCGCGCGCTGCGGATGCATCAGGTCGAGCGGGCCGAAGCCGGCCGGCGTGACGGCCTGGCCGGGCCGCAGCAGGCGCTCGCCCGGCAGCTCGACGTTGGGCAGCCAGGTCGCACCGCCGCCCTCGGGCTGCCGACCGCGGCCGGCGGGGTTGCCGGGAAAGTCCGCGCCGCCGTACGCGCGCGACCAGCTGATCGGCAGCGAATCGAAGGGCTGCGGCGGGCTCGCGCGCCCCGCATCCCAGTAGCGCTCGCCGAAGACCAGCAGGGTTTTTTCGCAGCCGGCGAAACGCGCGCGCACCGCGCAGGCGTCGGGCCGCTCGGGCGGTGCAAAGGCCTGGCCATGCACGAGGAACTCGGGCGTGAGCTTGGCCACGCCCTCGTCGATGAACGGCTGCGCCATCTCCTTCGACAGGAAGGCCCACATCGATTGCTCGGCCCACAGCGTGCCGCGCTCCCCCTGCGCGAACGGCAGGTGCAGGCAGGCGCTGATGCTCAATCCGAAGCGCTTGCGAAATTCGATCGGCCGCGTGGAAAGGCCGAGCGCCTGGGGTTTGAGGACCTGCATGCCGTGCGACCGCGCTGTGTCCGTCATGCGCCGCTGCCCCTGCCACCGCCTGCGCCCCCACCGCTTCCGCCGCCACCGCCGGCGCCGCCCGAGCCATCGCCGCCTTCGGCGCCCCCCGTGCCACCTGCGCTGCCGCCACCGCCACCGCCACCGCCACCTCCGGCACCGCTCGAGCCGCTGCCGCCTTCGGCTCCGCCCGCGCCGCCGCTGCCGGGGCCGCCACCGGCCCCACCACCGCTGCCGCCCGAACCGCCGCCCCATTGGGACTGCATGGTGCCGCCGTCGGCGCCTTCCCCGCCACCGGTGCCACCGCCTGCGCCACCGGCACCGCCACTGCCGCCCCCCGCGCTGTCCGGCACGCCGGAGGCATCGGAGTCAACGCCGCCCGCGCTGCCGCCCGCACCTCCCGCACCGCCCCCGCCGCCGGAACCGCTGCCGCCCGCACTGCCGCCATCGGCGCCTCCTGCACCGCCTGCGCCTTCCGAGCCGCCCGAACCCCCACCGGCGCCGCTTCCGCTGCCCCCGCCGGCACCGCCGCCCGCGCTGTCCGAACCGCTGCCACCTTGCGCGCCGCTCCCCCCGCCCGCACCGCCCGCGCCACCGCCGGCCGGCGCACCTCCGCCTGCGCCACCGCCGTCTGCACCGCCCGTGGCGGGCCCCGAGGAGGGTTGCCACGGGTCCATCGGGCCGATGTCATCGGGCGGCGGGGGCGGCGGTGCCGCCGAGCCGTCGGCCAGGCGCGACTGGTCGGCGGCGAGCTTCTCCGCAGACGTGCCGTCGCCGAACAGCGCTTCGCCGGTTTCGTGCAGGCCCGCATCGAGGGCGTCGCTGAAACTGGTAAAGCCCCTCACGCCCTGCGCGTGACGCTCCAGCGCCGAGCCCTTGAGCGCGCGCAGCCGGTCTTCCAGGCCGTGCATCCCGGCCGCATGCGCCTCCTTGGCCGCCGTCTCCAGCGCCACGGCTGCGTCGGCGTACTGCTTGAGCGTGGCGGCAATGTCGGCGTCCGCACTGGCGGCGCCGGCCACGGCCGCCAGGAGCCCTGCGACCACCGCGGCGTCGGCACCGCCTGCGCCGACGCCGGGCTTGAAGACGTGCAGTCCGGCCTGGTCCAGGTCGATCGCGAACGACTTGATTTCGGGCGCCGCGCCGTTGACGAGCTTCACGCCCAGCGAGTTTTCGATCGACACCCCGACGAAGTTGGACATCGCCAGCGCCAGCGCGTTCTCGATGCTGATGCCCATGAAGGTCGAGCGCGCCATGCCCAGGTTGGCCTCGCTGTTGGTGCCGATGTAGCCGCTGGTGTTCGGCCCCAGGATGGTCGTGTTGGCGCCGACCGAGGTGGCGTCGATGTTGCCCACCGCCATCATCTCGATACCGGTGTTGCTCATCAGCTTGATCTTGTTGGCCATCAGTGCCAGCGGACCGGTAGGCACCGTGATGTACTTCGAACTCGAGCCGGTCACCAGCCAGTCGATGTGGCCGGCCTCGAAGCTCATCGTCGCGGCCTTGAACGTCACCTTGCCGCTCACGGTGGTGGTCTGGTTGCCGATCACGTTGCGGGTTTCGCCCGCGCGCGAGATGTCGGTGCGCGCGCCGGTCACATCGGTCTTGTGGGTGCCCGTGACGGCCAGCGTGTCGTTGCTGTCGACGAAGGTCTCGCGGTTGCCCACCACCTGGTTGTTCTGCTTGCCCTTGACCGTGTTCTTCTGGTCCACCACCACCATGTTGGTGTCGTTGCGCGTCACGGTGCTCTTGCGGTCGCGGTCCACCAGGCTGGTCTGGTCGCGCTTGACGGTGATGGTCTGGTCGCGGTCGATGGTGGTGGAGTCATCGCGCTCCACGCTGCGGCTCATGTCGAGCTCGGCGTGGATGTTGATGTTCTCCTCGCCCTTCTTGTCCTCGAACATGATCTCGTTGTAGTTCGCAGGACCGCCGCCGGGCGTGGAGCGGGTCTTGAAGCCGCTTTGCGTGGCGGACTTGTACGGAATCGGCTGGTCGTCGTTGTAGACGCGGCCCACGATCACCGGCCGGTCGGGGTCGCCGTTGAGGAAGTCGACGATCACCTCCTGGCCGATGCGCGGTGCGAAGTAGCCGCCCCAGCCCTTGCCGCCCCAGGGCTGCGACACGCGCACCCAGCAGGTCGACTTCTCGTTGCTCTCGTCGTAGCGGTCCCAGTGAAAGTGCACCTTCACACGGCCGTGGTCGTCCACGTGCAGCTCGTCGCCCTTGGGGCCGACCACGATCGCGGTCTGCGGGCCGGGCATGGTCACGCGCGGCGTGAGGCGCGGCGCGCGGAACGGCCGGTCGACCGGCATCACGGTGAGCAGGAACAGGCTGCTGCCGGTCTGCGCGGCGGCCAGCGCGGGCGTGGCGGCGATGAGCTCTTCCAGCACCGGCAGGGTGTCGGCGTTCACGGCGTCGTCGCGCAGCACCTCGGCCAGCGCGCGCTGCACGGGCTGGGCCGGCGCGCTGGCGCTCACGCCCTCGTAGCCGCGGTGGCTGGCGATGAAGGTGCAAGCGGCGATCACGTAGTCGCCGTTGCGCGTGCCATCGGGGTCGTCCTCGAACTTGAAGCTGCGCCCGGCCGCCACGTCGGGCCACGGCGTGAGCGCCCAGTGGCGGTCGCGGCGCGCGTTGAGTTCGTCGCCGCGCAGCTTGGCGCGCGTCTCGGCGTCGTCACCGCTGAAGTAGCCGCCGGGGAACTCGAACATCTCGAACTCGGCGAGCTCATGCTGGTCGGAGCTGTCGATGTCGGCGCCCAGCTTTTTCTTGATGGCCTTGAAGTCGCTGTCGCGCGACGAATGCTTGCCGGTGTCGAACTGCCGCGCGCTGACCCAGCGCGAAATCTCGTTGAAGCGCGGCTCGGCCGCGTGGACCGCCATGTGGCGCAGCGTGTCGGCCGCGGGCAGCTTGTCGTGCGCCAGGTCGCTGGCGTCCGACAGGTGCATGGTGCCGGGCGCGTCGTGCGCGTCGAACCAGTAGTAGATGCCCTCGTCCTCCAGCAGGCGCGACAGGAACTGGTAGTCGCTCTCCTGGTGCTGCACGCAGTAGCGGCGCGGGTTGTGCGTGCCGATGACGTTGGTGGCCTTGGTCTTCTTGAAGCGCTTGATCGGGCTGTCCTCGAACACCGCGTCGAGCACCTCGAGCACTTTCTTTTCCTGGTGGATGCGCGAGTTGGCGCGCTTGGTGAGCAGCCAGAACCACGAGCGCAGCGCGATGCGGTACTCGTAGTGCCGCCCGATGTGGCCCGCGCGCACGAAGCGCACCGCATGGCCCTGGCAATGCCGCTCGTGCGCGCCGCCGTCGGCGTCCTTGAACTCGATGACGACGTCGAAGGCGTGGCCCAGGATGTCCTTGGCGGCGAGGTCCTTGTTCTTCGACAACACGGTGAGCTCGTAGGCCGCCGGGCGCGCCAGCGCCTCGTGCCCGACGATGCGCCAGAACATCAGGTCGTCCTTGGCGGGCGAATCGCTCTCGATGCGGAACTCGTGGTCGGCCATCTTGGGTCTCTCGGAAGTGGGGCGTCGCGCTGCGGGGTCGGTCAGTCGAACGCGTAGGTGAAGTCGGCGTCCTTCACGTCCAGCGCCACGCGGCGGATCTCGCCGCCCGAGGCCAGGCGTTGCAGGTACTCGACCGAAATGGTGGGCAGCACGGTGTTGGTGAGGATCGCGTCGATCACGCGCCCGCCCGACTCCGGGTCCTGGCAGCGCGCGACCACCTGGTCGACCACCGCGTCGCTGTACTCGAAGGGCACGCCGTGGTTGGTTTCCACGCGCTTCTTGATGCGGCCCAGCTGCAGCCGCACGATCTTCTTCATCATCTCGGGCGACAGCGGGTAGTAGGGAATGGTGACGATGCGGCCCAAGAGCGCGGGCGGGAACACCTTCATGAGCGGCGCCTTCAGCGCGTCGGCCAGCGCGTTCGAATCGGGCAGCAGCTCGGGGTCGCGGCACATGCTCATCACGAGCTCGCTGCCGGCGTTGGTGGTCAGCAGGATGATCGTGTTCTTGAAATCGATCATGCGGCCCTCGCCGTCTTCCATCCAGCCCTTGTCGAAGACCTGGAAGAAGATCTCGTGCACGTCGGGGTGGGCCTTTTCCACTTCGTCGAGCAGCACCACGCTGTAGGGGCGGCGGCGCACGGCCTCGGTCAGGATGCCGCCCTCGCCGTAGCCCACGTAGCCCGGGGGCGCGCCCTTGAGCGTGGAGACGGTGTGCGCCTCCTGGAACTCGCTCATGTTGATGGTGATGATGTTCTGCTCGCCGCCGTACAGCGCCTCGGCCAGCGCCAGCGCGGTCTCGGTCTTGCCGACGCCCGAGGTGCCGCAGAGCATGAAGACGCCGATGGGTTTCTGCGGGTTGTCCAGCCGTGCCCGCGAGGTCTGGATGCGGCGCGCGATCATCTCCAGGCCGTGCTTCTGGCCGATGACGCGCTGGTTGAGCGTGTCGGCGAGCTTGAGCACCGCTTCGACTTCGTTCTTGACCATGCGGCCGACGGGAATGCCGGTCCAGTCGGCGACCACCGAGGCCACGGCCTGCTCGTCGACCGAGGGCAGGATGAGCGGCGACTCGCCCTGCACCGCGTGGATCTTCGTCTGCAGTTCGTGCAGCTCGGCCAGCAGCGTGGCGCGGTCGGGGCCGGCCTCTGCTGCCGCTTCACCGGCTGCCGGTTCATCGACCGGCTTGTTGCCCGCGCGCAGCTTGCTGCGCAACTCGAGCAGGCGATCGACCAGCCCTTTCTCTTCCTGCCAGCGCGCATTCAGCGCTTCGAGCTGCACCTTCGATTCGGCCAGCAGCGTGGCCACGAGCGCAGCGCGCTTGGTCACGTCGATGCCGATGGCTTCTTCGCGGCCGATGATCTCCTGCTCGACCGTGAGGCCTTCGATGCGGCGCATGCAGTCTTCGACTTCGGGCGGCGTCGCGTGCTGCGACACGGCCACGCGCGCGCAGGCCGTGTCGAGCAGGCTCACGGCCTTGTCGGGCAGCTGGCGCGCGGGAATGTAGCGGTGGCTCAACTTCACGGCCGCCTCGATGGCCTCGTCGAGCAGCTGCACGCGGTGGTGCTTCTCGAGCACGCTGGCCACGCCGCGCAGCATCAAGATCGCCTTGGTCTCGTCGGGCTCGGGCACCTGCACGACCTGGAAGCGCCGCGTGAGCGCCGGGTCTTTCTCGATGTATTTCTTGTACTCGGCCCAGGTAGTGGCGCCGATGGTGCGCAGGTTGCCGCGCGCCAGCGCCGGCTTGAGCAGGTTGGCCGCGTCGCCGGTGCCGGCCGCGCCGCCCGCGCCGACCAGCGTGTGGATCTCGTCGATGAACAAAATGATCGGCGTGGGCGAGCTTTGCACCTCGTCGATCACCTGGCGCAGGCGCTGCTCGAACTCGCCCTTCATGCTCGCGCCGGCCTGCAAGAGGCCGATGTCGAGCGTGAGCAGCTTCACGTCCTTCAGCTGCGGCGGCACGTCGCCGCGCGCCAGGCGCTGCGCGAAGCCTTCCACCACCGCGGTCTTGCCCACACCCGCCTCACCCGTCAGCAGCGGGTTGTTCTGGCGGCGGCGCATGAGGATGTCGACGATCTGGCGGATTTCCTCGTCCCGCCCGGTCACCGGATCCATCTCTCCCTTCTTGGCTTTCTCCGTGAGGTCGACAGCAAATTTCTTGAGGGCATCGCCCTTGCCCATGGCGGCCGGCGCCATGGCGCCCGAGTCTTCGCCGGGTGCACCGCTGCCCATGCCGGTGCCGTCCTGGGCACGCATCTGCGCTTCGGGCGAGGCGTCGCAAATCTTGGGGAAGTTGTCGGCCAGGTCTTCGACCTTGATCTTCTCGAACTGCTTCGACAAGCCGAACAACGGGTTGCGCAGGCTCTGCGTCTTGAGCATGCCCACCAGGATGTAGCCGGTGCGCACCTGCGCCTCGCCGAACTGCAGCGTGGCGTAGGTCCAGGCGCGCTCGATGGCGTTCTCGATGTGCGGCGAAAAATCGCTGATGGCGGTGGCGCCGCGCGGCAGGCGGTCGAGCGCGGCCGTCATGTCCTTGGCGATCACCGACACGTCGAGGCCGTAGTGCTGGATCACGCGGTGCAGGTCGGAATCCTGCGCCTGCAGCAGCTGGGCGAACCAGTGCTCCAGCTCCACGTACGGATTGCCGCGCATCTTGCAGAAGACGGTGGCGCCCTCGATGGCCTTGTAGGCCAGCGAGTTGAGTTTGCCGAAGAGGGCGGTGCGGCTGATTTCACTCATGGAGGACTCCGTATCTCTTCTGAACGAATGAAGATGGGTTTATTGAAAAGAGGCGGGCTGCGGCTGGCGCGCCCTCGACGGCTGGCTGGCAATGCGCACGTCGGCCGCATCGCGCGTGCGCGGGCGTTCGCCGAGCCACGAGACCCAGCCCAGGCGCGGGCCGTTGCCCCGGGCCTGGCCCAGGCGCGTGGGCGGCACCTGTACTTTCTCGAGCACCAACTGCGCGTCCCATTCGAGGGTGTCGCCGAGCAGCTGCTGCATCCAGCGCTGCAGCACGGGTTGCGCGTCGCCGGTGGGCAGGAACATGCGGTACTGGTCGACCGTGAGCGGCCCCAGGTGCAGGCGCACGCGGTGCTGGCGGTCCCACGCGCGCGTGCCGAGCATCGCGCCCATGCCCATCGCGCGCGAACTCTCGCCCTGCCCCAGCCGCGTGACCTCGTCCGTGGGCACGCGCATCCAGTGACCGACCCAGCGCTCCAGCTTCACCGGCACGCCGAAATAACTGCACAGCACCGACTCCACGCTTTCCGCGTTGTGCACGCGGCGCGCGAGCCAGCCCGAGAAGTGCAGGCGCGCGTCGTCGTGGATCTCGTCGCGGTCGATGCGCCCCGGCGTGCCGATGCCGACCAGCGCACCCACCTGCAGGCGGAAGCGGTCTTCGCCCGGCCGGTCGAGCGCCACGGCCGGCCGCGACTGCGCCCACGCGCGATAGAAGTGCAGCGAGAAGCGGTGCGAGAAGGTGTCGAGAAAGGCCAGCCAGGTCGGGTCGCCGTGGTTCAGGCTGCGCTCGCGGATGAAGTCGCTCAGGTGCACCGGCAGTGGGCCGTTCGGGCCGATGTAGCCGAAGAAGTGCTGGCGCAGGCGCGGCGGCGAATGCGCGGTGGCCGGCTCGAAGCGGCTGAAGCTGGCGGGCGCGAACGACAGCGACGGCTCCTGCCCCACGCGCACCGGCTCGGCGCTGGGCAGCAGGGCGCGGCCCCAGCGCGGCGTGGTCTTCGCGACGGACTCGATGCGCCGCATCACGGCGAAGTAGTCGAAGTCCCACGGCTGCGCCGACCACCCGCGCAGCGCCTGGTCCACCCGCGTGCTCACAGAATCTGGCGTGTCCCGCACAGCGGCCTCCAGCGCATGGCTTCGCCCTTGCCCGCGACGCGCAGCACGGTCTCGACGAAGTGGTTCACCTCGACATGGCGCGCCAGAAACTGCGCCAGCACGGCGCCGAACAGGAAGGCACTGTGGCCGTGGAAGGCGTCCTTGTCGACCTCCAGCGTCACCTCGAGCCCGCGCCCGAAGGCGATCGGGCCCGCGAGCGGCAGGCGCCGCGCCACGGGTTTGCTCTTGACCGACAGCAGCCCGCGCACCTGGCCCTGGCGCATCTCGTCGGCATGCACGGCGTAGAGCATGAGCGTCTCGCGCAGCGCGGCGGCGCCCTGCTCCGGCGTGCTGTCGGACAGCGACAGGTAATTGAGCGCCAGGTGATCGATGACGCGCCAGCCCAGCCCCTGGCTCACCACCGGCGACACCGGCCGCGACGGCCCGCGCACCATGCGCACGCGCTGCACGGGAAAGGAGTCGACGCAGTCGAAATCGTTGTCGCGTCCCAGCGGCATCAGAAGCGGCAGGTCGCGGTTGGTGCACAGCGCGGTCACGGCGAGCTGGCGCAGCGTGGCGGCGTACGGCGCCTGCTGCGGGTCGACGATCTGCATGTAGACCTCGGAGCCGATGTGGCTGCTGCGGTGGCCTTCGGTGCGCTGGCGCACCGAGAGCATGCGCGGCTCGCGCGTGGTCGTGAAGTAGGCCGGGTGGCTGTTGCGGCTGCCGTGGAAGGCCGAGTAGAACGGCCGGAACGGCTGCTCGGCCACCGCGGCGTCGGCCCCCGGCGCGCCGTGGCCGATGACCTCGGTGACGGTGTGCACCTCGAAGTCCTGCGGGCGCGTGCGGTCGGGCACCAGGTGGAACTGGCTCACGCCCTCGGTCACGGGCACGCGGTCGAGCCGCTTGGTGAACAGGTTGACGGCGGGCACGCAGTGCAGCTGCACGTTCTCGGCGCTCACCAGCTTCTCGAGCGCCGCATCGCCGCGCGAGAACAGCAGCACGATCTCCAGCTCGGTCACCGGCATCGTCGCGAGCAGCGCCTGCAGCCCGCCGATGCGCACGAACTGGAAGCGCTGCGGGAACGCGAAGTACTCCTGCAGCAGCCGAAAGCCCGAGAAGCCCGTGGCCGTGACGGGCAGCAGCGCCTCGTCGTCCCCGAAGCCGACCGCGCCGATGGCACTGCCCGGCAGGCTGCGCACCGCGCCCTGCAAGGCGCCGCCGGCCGTGAGCGGGCGCACCCACACGCCCACGGGCTGGCCGAGCGCGCATTCGTGCAGCTGCCAGGCCACGTCTTCCGCGCCGCCGAAGTGCAGCACCAGGTCGTCGAGCGCGATCTGGCTGAAGTCCAGCCCCGCCGTGGCGCGCAACGCGATGCGCAGGCCACCGCGGATGGCGCGCGACTGCGGGTGGGTGTTCAGCGGCAGGTCGGGCGCGTAGGTGAAGTACTGGGCGCGCTGCACCTCGATCGGCCAGATGCGCAGCGCGGCGGCGGTGCGGAACTCGCAGTGCGTGTTCTGCCCCACGGCCTGACGCGCGCGCAGGCCGGCGCCGCGCGGCAACGTGGGACCGACCGCGAGGTTGGCGTCTTCCGGGTCGGGCACGAACGACACCACCGTCATCGCCGGCGTGGGCGCCAGGAAGTGCGGGTAGACGATGTCCAGCAGGTGGCCCGTGAAGCGCGGGTATTCGGCGTCGAGCTTCAGGCCCACGCGCGCCGAAAGGAAAGCCGTGGCCTCGATCAGCCGCTCCACGTACGGGTCGGCGACTTCCTGGCCCTCGATGCCCAGCCGGTGCGCGATCTTCGGGAACGCACGGGCGAACTCCGAGGCGCTTTCGCGGAAGTAGCGCAGCTCCTGCTCGTACAGGCTCAGCAGCCGAGGGTCCATGTGGACTTACCTTGGGTTTTGCGCCATGTCCACGATCTCTATGCGGCCCTCTTCCAGATCGACGCGGCTTCGCATGAGGAACTCGAGCGGCACGGGCTGCGCCCACAGCATGCCGCGGATCTGCAGGCCGATGCTGTTGTGGGACTCCAGGGCCGGGCCTTCCATGACGAGTTCGACTTCGAGTGTGCGGGACAAAATGCGCGGCTCGAACTGCAGGATTGCGTTCTTCAAAGCCTGTTCCATGCTGACACGCTGCACCGACGAGGTGAACTGGCCAGACAGCATAGGCAATCCGTAGTTGATGACGGAGCGCGCGGCATTCGGGTGCTGCTTGTCGTCCATCGACAGACCGTGCCCCGTGGCATTGAAGAGCCAGCCGAGGTCGCGCAGCACGGCCTGGCGCAGCGCCTGCTTGGTGAGCGTGCGCTTGTCGTCGCCCTCGCGCTTCTCGTCGGGCGCGTGGTCGACGAGGCGATCGAGCAGCGAAGGCTGCAGCCGCTCCTGCGCGGTGAGCTCAGCCACCGCCGCTGCTTTCGCCGCCTTCGGCCGCATCGGCGGCGGCGGGCGTGAAGAGGATCTCGCGCACGTCCATCAGCGCGTACTCGCCGGCGTCGCTGCCGAGCACGCGCTGGCCGTAGCCGGCCCAGACCTCGGGGCGCAGCTCGCGCCACTCGGTCTTGCGCGCCAGGCGCAGCTCGCCGTCGTCCTGCGCCTCGGTGCCTTCGTAGCGCGTGGGAATGAGCGCCAGCGTTTCGCCGCCGTTCTCGAACTGCAGGTGCGCGGGCATCCAGACGCAGTCGCGCAGGTCTTCGGGCGGCTCGATCTTGATGTGCGCCAGGCGCGCGTAGGGAATCCAGTAGTACTTGCCGTTGACGAAGGCCTCGAGCACCGGGCCCAGGCGCATGTCGGCGTCGGCCAGCCACTCGAAGGGCACGCCGTCGATGGTGCCGGCGATGGCGGGCGCGCCGTCGAAGGCGCGCTGGCGCAGGTCTTCGGCCAGCCCGCTCTCGCCGCGGCCTTGCCGCAGCAGCGATTCGATGAGCAGTGCCAGCCATTCATCGGGCTGGCCGAAGATCATCGGCGTGCGCGTGCCGGCGAACACGTCGGCGCGTAGGCCTTCGCAGCGCACGGCCTCGCCGTACACCTGCTTCATGGGCACGGCGAGCGCATCGAGCTCGGCCGCGACGGTGAGCTGGTTGAGCGCGCGCTCCCACTGCCCGAGCACGCACAAGAGCTGCGCCATGAAGACGCGGTGCTTCGGGTCGGAAGGCTTGGCGCGCACGTCGTCGCTCAGGGCCTTGAGGGCGGCCACCGGGTCGGCGGCCTTGAGGAAGTCTGCGGCGGTCGTCGTCATGGCGGGGTGCTCCTGGAGGCGTTCGGATTCAGGTCCGGGTGAACTGGCATTCGCGCACCGCGCCGCGCGCGCCGCTGGTCTTCTGCGGCGCCGACTTGATCTTCACCGTGCGGTAGCTGATGGAGACCAGCTCCGAGGGCACGCCCCAGTGGCCGCCGGAGTTGAGCACCAGCCGGCAGATGCGCGCGTTCTCCAGCGAGATCTCGAAGGTCGCCTGCGCCTCGGGCGATTGCGGATCGCCGCCGGCCTTGTAAGCGCTGATGACCACCTTCAGGTCTTTTTCCTGCGCGCGCAGCAGGCTGGCGAGCGTGGCCGTGGCCGCGTCGCTGCGGCGCGCGACGACCAGGTTGTGGGGCACGACCTGGTTCTGCGCGGACGACTCGGGCACCTGCACCGACCAGTAGTAGCCGCCGATGTTCAGGCGCGCCTTGCCGTCGTCGAAGACGCGTTCGAGTTCGCCCTCGACGGGCGAGCCCTTGCTCTCGATCATCATGACCAGGTCGGTCTCGGCCGAGCCGGTGCCGATCAGTTCATAGAACTGCCGTGCGTCTTCGGGGCTCCAGGAGCCGTCTTCGAGAAATGCCATGTCAACCTCCGGATTCGGACAAAGAAAACTGGACCGGGACCACGCGCACCTGCCTCATGGCCGCGCACCACCGTCTGGCGTGCCAGCGCTCCTGCGCAGCAAGGCCGCGAACACCTGGCGCTCGCCGCCGGCGGCCGGCGGCTGGCCGCCGCGCACGCGCACCTCCGACACGTCGGCCTGCGCCGCGGTGGCCACGCCGAACAGGCGCGGCGCGCTGTGGGGCGCGGCGGGCACCGCCATGACGAGCAGGCGCGCCTCGCCGGCCGCATCGAGCCAGGGCAGGTCGAAACGCTTGACCGCCGGCTGCTCGGGCGTGCCGCGCTTGAAGCGGTTGGTTTCGCCAGCCCCGTCGGGGTACACCGCCTGCAGCGCGCCGCGCGCGTCGATGCCGGTGATGACGAGGTCGAGCGAACGGCCGCTGGTGTTGCGCACGTTCAGGCGCACGCGCTCGCCCGTCCGCAGTGCAGGCAGCACGCTCGCGGCCTCGGCGACGGGCACGCTGCGCAACAGCCGGTCGGCGCTCCAGACTTCGAGCGCGGCATCGAAACCGTCGAGCTGGCCACCCTTGGCATGGGCCTGCAGCTGGGCCAGCCACTTGAGCTGCGCCAGCGCCTGCAGGCGGCGGCGCAGCGCGGCCACGTCGGGCACCACGACGGTCGAGGCGGCGGTGCCGAACACGGGCGCGAGCGCTTCGAGGCGATGACCGGCGGGGCCGAGGTCGGTCCAGCGCACGTCGGCGCTCGCGGGGTCGTCGGCCAGGCGGATCGCAGCCGGGTAGTCGAGGCTCAGGCCGGCGGGCAACGGCTTGTCGGCGCGCACGCGCAGCGCTGTCGCGGCCGGCTCGGCAATGGGCGTGACGCTCCAGAACGCGCTGCCCGGCAGGTCTTTCAACGCCGCGGGCACGGCGAGCCAGGCGCCGCCGAGCTTGATCTGCGCGATGGCGGCCGGTGCACGGCGCACGGTGCCGTCGTCGAGCGTGGCGAGCACGCGCACCTCCTGCTGCGGCGCCAGGCCGTCGAGCAGGCCGGCCTTGACGGCCAGGCTGTCGCCGCTGCGCTGCGCGCCCCACACCGGGCGCGTGGACGCGGGCGCGCCGCTGTTGGCGAACAGCGGCGCATCGAGGTTGCCCTCGGCCACGGGCGACGGCAGCTCGCGCGTGGGAAAGCGCTGCGCGAGCTCGTCGATGACCGGCGGGTACAGCGCGAGCACGCCGTCGAACAGGTCGCGCCAGGTGGCAGGCTTGCGCGCCAGCGACTCGACCACGGCCCAGGTCAGGAGGCCCTGCGGCCGGGCGCTGCGCGCCTTGCGCGGCAGGCGCAGCTCGGGCGTGATCTGGTGGCTCTCGGACGCGAACAGCGCCACGTAGCGGGCGCGCGGCACGGCGTCGGTCGCGGCCGGCGGAGCCAGGGACCGTGCGGGCGACGCACCGCCCATGAGCTGCGTCGTGCGCAGGCCGCGCCAGCGCACCTCGTCGTCGGCCGGGCCCTCGGCCGTCGCGGGCGCATCGCCCGTGCCGCGCGTCATGGAGTTGGCGGAGCAGGTGTCGAACACCGAGGCGACGAACACGTTCTTCGCCAGGAAGGCCTGGATCCAGGCATCGAAGTCGACGTCGCGCAGGTCGCCGCTGAGCGCGGCATCGGCGCCGAGCGTGCCGCGCACGTCGCGCGCGAGAAAGTTCTCGGACAGGCCGTCGGGCTCCTGGTAGCGCTTGGCCACGTCGCGCAGGCGCGTGCCGTGGCCGGAGAAGTACAGCAGCACGAAGTCGCCGCTGGCCGACTGCGCGAGCAGTCGCGCCAGGGCGTCGTGGATGGCCTGCGATTCGGGCAGCGCAGCGCCCGGCACGCCGTCGGCGAGCACGGCGATGTCGGGCGCGGTGAAGCCCTGCTTCAGCAAGGCATCGCGCATGAGCATCACGTCGTTGCGCGGCGCCTGCAGCCACAGGGCCTGCGGTTGGTTGACGAGTTCGGAGACACCGACGAGCAGCGCGCGCTGCGCGGCCTGCGCGGCGACACCGCCCGCGCCCCACACCACCAGCGCGAGCAGGAACCGCAGGCTGCACGCGCGCAGGTTCATGGCGGCTCCGAAGCCGGTCCAGCCGACGCAACCAGCGGCGAAGTCGCGAGCACCGACAAAGCACCGACCGGATCGGCCACGCGCAGACGCCACACGCCATTGGGCCCCGGCCCGCCGACCACTTCGGCCGACATCGTGCGCAGCAGGCGATCTGCCTCGTCGATGCGAACGCCCTCGTTCCAGCGCACGACCAGGTTGGCCTGCGCCGCGACCGGCGCCGTGGGCACCGAGCGAAAGCGCACGTCGTCGTCTTCGGCGCCGCGCCCGCCGATGAGCCCCACGTTCTGGATCACCGCGAACAGCGCCACCGCCGCGAAGGCCGGGCGCGCCCAGCCTTCGGCGCCGAACCAGCGGCGGATGCTGCCCCACCAGCCGTCCTCCGGCCGCGGCAGCGGCCGGGCGGGCGATGGCGGCGGCGCGGCGGGGGCTTCGTCCTGCGGTTGCGCCAGCGCACGGCCCAGTTGCAGGCCGGCATCGCGGTACAGCGCCTGGTAGTCGGTGCGCGGGTCCTGCGGCCCGAGCGGCGTGCCCGAGAGCACCGAGAACGCGCCGGCCACGCCGCGCAGCGCGATGCGCCCGGGCTCGGGCGCGATGTCGGGCGCCGCGTGCGCGGCCCATTCGTCGTGCACCGCGCGGATCGCGGCAAGCCGCGTGGCCGACACCTCGCCGAGCACGCGCGCGGCCAGCTGCGGGCTGGGTTCGAGCGTGAGCACGTTCCAGGCCTGGACCACGCCGAACATCGGCTCGAAGGGCTCGTCGTCGGGCTCCAGCAGCACGTCGAAGGGGCCGGCCCAGTCGGGCTCGCCGGCGGCCATCCAGCCCTGCCAGAGGTCGCCGTGGATGCAGCGGTCGAGCAGCACGCCGAGCAGGCGCCCGTCGTGCACCACGCTCACGAGGCGGCCCGGCGCCCAGCGCGCGGTGAAGGCGCGCCGGGCGACAGCCTCGCGGCGCCGGGCCAATTCGGTCAAAGGGAGCAGCAGGTCCGACACCACCGGCGTGCCCGCGCCCGCGCCGCTGCCGTGCGGCATCGCGACGGGTGCGGCGTCCGGCGCGGCATCGCCGGGCGGCGCGCCGGTTTCGAACGCATGGCGGATCACGCTGAGCGGGGGCCAGAGGTCGGTGGTCATGGCGTCTGTTCCTGAATGGCTATGTCTTCAGACATAAGACGCTTCAGCCCCGAGGATTTTGAAAACCTGCAGGATCGCCGCCATGTTGTCGGCCTCGATGGCGATGCCCAGGGTCTGGCCGATCCAGCTGCCGATGCGGGTCTGCGCATAGCCGGCGCCCAGCCCTTCGCGCTTGTGCACGAGGCCCAGCCGGCCGGCGCGGTAGTGGTACGAGGCGATGGCGTGGCGCGAGGCCACGCCCGACAGCCCGCCCTCGGCCTCCTGCCCGAAGCCCTCGCACAGCAGGATGCGCTCGGGCTCGGGCAGCCCGGCGATGAAGGCGCGCGCCGCCAGCTGCACGGCCTGCGCGCTCAGGCCATGCTCGGCCAGGCAGCCGTCAAGGTCTTCGCCCGGGCCGAGTTCGTCTTCGAGCTGGGCCTCGGTGATCTGGTCGCCGATGGAGACCTTGCGGCGAAACGAACTGGCGCGCGTGCAGTCGATGAGGTAGCGGCGGAAGTACGCGCACAGCGCGAAGGCGGTGGACGGCGCGCTGTGGCCGGCGCGCTCTTCCGACTCGTCGGGGTCGGCATCGAGCCGCAGCACCTTCACGTAGATGAACTGCGCCACCAGCTCCTGCCGCCCCTCGCCCAGCACCTGCAGCTCGGGCGGATTGCAGGCCACGAGCGCATCGCCCACGATGCGGTACATGGTGCCCATGTCGTCCGAGGACAGCGTCTGCCGGCGCCGCCAGAGGCGGACGAGTTCAGAGCTTTCCGCGGACGAGAGGGTTTCCTGCATGAAGGGCCAAGGGCTCGAAAGAAAAGAGGTCAGTCGTCGACGCAGACGCCTTCCGTGGGCACCAGGCACTGCGGAAGATTGGCGCCGACCGGGCCGCCGCGCGTGCGGATCGCACCCGACACCGCCGCCTGCGCCACGGCCAGGCCGCGCGGCAGAAGAATCCACAGCTGCCCGCGCTCCTTCATGCGACGCGCGTTGGTGGCGGCCTGCTGGCCGTTGCCGAAGAAGTAGTCGGCCCGCACCGCGCCGCGGATCGCGCCGCCAGTGTCCTGCGCGATGGTCAGGCGCTGCATGGGCGCGCCGCTGCCGGGCGTGCGCGTCGACACGAACACCGGGTAGCCCAGCGGCGTGCTGCGCGGATCGACCGCGATCGAGCGGCCGGCCGACAGCGGCACGCCGAAGGCGCCCACCGGGCCGCCCGCGGGCGAGGTCGATTCCTTGAAGAACACGTAGCTCGGGTCCTTGATGCCGGAGCCGGTCACCGCGCCGGCCGTGCGCCGGCCCGGCACCACCACCGCGCCGCTGGCCGTGGGCCGCGCCAGCGTGAAGCCGCGCGTGCGGATCACGCTGTTGTCGATGGCGCCCGTGTCTTCGTCGTCGCCGTCGTCCAGCGTCAGCTCGAGCGAGCCGCCGCGCACCTTCACGGCGCTGCGCGGCTTGCCGTTGGCGGCCTGCGCGATGGTCGGGCGGAAGGGCTGGCCGTTCTGCTCGGCGTAGGCCACGCGCACGACTTCGCCGCTGGGCAGCTTGATGCGGCCCGAACCCTGGATCTGCATCTCGTACAGCGCCGTGGCGCTGCTCACGAAGGCCAGCACCTTGGCGTTGGGCGCGCCCTTGGTCTCGATCTCTTCGCGCGTGTAGTACGGCAGCAGGCGCTTGCCGTCGATGCGCAGGCGCACCTTGCGGTCGAGCGTGTCGCGGGTGATGGCCGAGAGGTCGAGCGCATACAAGCCCGGTGCACCCATGTCGCGCGTGTTCAGGCCGGTCTGCACGATCACATTGCGGCCTTCGACCTTCGCGGCCACCGTGCCGCTGCCGGCCGGGAGCTTGCGCGCATCGACGAACAGCATGTCCTCGGGCTGGCCGTAGACCGGGTAGATGAACGGCGCGACGTAGGTGCGGCTGCCCGCGATCTCGGGCTCGAAGTAGCCGGTGACCACGCCGTCGGGCTTGCGGTCGTCGTCGCGGATCTGATAAGCGGAGAACTCACTCTCGAAGAAGCCGCGGATCGCCTGCGTGCTCTTGCCGTCGACCTTCAGCGCGCGCTCGCACACCTCTTTCCACTCGGCGCCGCGGCCGTTGAGCACCTTGCAGCTGCCCAGGAAGGCCGGCCAGCTTTCCGAGAAGTCGTCGCGCGCCCAGCCCGGCACGGCGTCGAAGCCGACCGAGGTGTAGGTGGCGAGCTGGGTCGAGAAGGTGCGCGCCTGCCCGGCGACGCTGCCGCCGGTGGGGCGGGCCGGTGCGGTCGCGGGGTCGGCCGTGGTGGGCGCGGTGGTGGCCGTGCCCGTGGCGGTCGGCGGCGTGTTGGCGCAGGCGGCCAGCAGCACCAGCGCGACCACGGCGGCCGTTCGGCAAAGGGGAAGCGCGAAGTGCGGCGACGGTGACGTGTGCATGAAAGTCTCCTGGTCGTGTCGTGGAAAGGGGGCCGAAGGCGGCCGACGCTCTACAGACGATTACTTCTCGACGATTTTGAAATTCGCGACGCCATAGACGTCGTTGCACGGCGGGGCGCCCGGCGCGCAGACCGGTTTGCCCAACAGCGGCGACGGCCCGGTGCCGCGTGTGGCTTCGAGTGCCGCGAGCACCGGCAGCGGGAACTGCGGGAACACGCCTTCGTTCTGCACGCCCGAGGCGCCGAAGTCGCGCTCGTGCTCGCTCACGAGCACCGCGAACTGGTTGGTGCCGGCCGGCCCGCCGGCGTCCATCGGCCAGGAGGCGCGCGGCAGCGCCAGCGCGGCGTTGGCGGTGATCTTGTTGTACTTGTCGAGCAGGTTCGGGAACAGCAGGAACATCTCGCCGCCGCTGGACAGCAGGAACACGTAGACGAAACCGTCGCGCTTGCTGCGCACCTCGAAGGCCAGCTTGTCCTTGCCGATGGCGACCTCGGCCTTCTTCGGCGTGGCCGTGACTTCGAAGCCCGGGGCGGCGCCGGCTGCGAGCGATTGCAGGGATTCGGCGGGGGTGCGTGGCTTGGGAGGCGGCGGGGGTGGCGGTGGCGGTGGGGCCTCGGCGACCTGGGTGGGGGTGTCGGGTGGGGGCGCGGGCGTGGCGGTTTGCGCCGTCTTGCCCGCATCGCCTTCGCTGCCCGAGCGGCCGAGGAACCACCAGCCACCACCCGCTGCGGCGACCAACACGGCGGCGGCGACGGCGCCGAGGACGGCCTTGCTGCTGCCACCACTCTTGTTGTCGTTCGCAACAGGTGCCTTGGCGGCGATCGGCTTCGGCATGTGGGCCGTGCCGATCACGGTGGGTGCATCGGCACCCGACTGACTGCTTCGCGCACCCGACGGCGGCACGGTGCGCGGCGTCGGCGCGATGCTGTGGCCGACCTCCAGGCCCAGCGCAGCGCGCAGCTCGGCCATCGACTGCGGCCGTGCTTCGGGTCGCACGCCCAGGCCCGCATCGATCGCCGCGAGCAGCCGGTCGCTGTAGCGCTGGCGCAGGATGTCGTTGCCCGCGAGCGGCACGTAGCTGTCGGACAGCAGCCGCGCCACCGAGGGCGGCGGTGCGCGGCCGCACACGGCGACGTGCATCACGGCGGCGAGCGCGTAGACGTCGGTCCACGCGCCCTGCGACATGTCGGGCATCTCGGCGTACTGCTCGATGGGCGCGTAGCCGGGCTTGAGGATGACGGTGATCGCCTGCGTCTTGTCGGTGATCACGCGGCGCGCGGCACCGAAGTCGAGCACGACGGGGCGGCCGGAGCCTTCGAGCAGGATGATGTTGTCGGGGGCGATGTCGCGGTGGTAGCAGTGGGCGTTGTGCATCACGGCGAGGGCTTGCGTGACGCCGTCCATGATGCGGGTGAGCCAGGCTTCGTCGACGCCTGCGGGGATGGCTACGAGTGCCTCGCGCAAAGTGTCGCCCTTGTAGAAGGGCATGACCATGTAGGTGGTGCCCTTTTCTTGCCAGAAGCGGTAGACCTTGAGGAGCGAGGGGTGGTCGAACTGGGCGAGGAGGCGGGCTTCGTTGATGAAGCTGCGCATGCCTAGGTCGAAGGTTTCTCTGTGTCTTTCTGACAAGGGGACTACGGTGCCGTCTTGCTGTCTTGTGGATAGCGAGGTTGGGAGGTATTCCTTGATGGCTACTACGCGTTCCAGGGTGTGGTCCCAGGCCTCGTAGACGACGCCGAAGCCGCCTTGGCCTACGACTCGGGTGACTTCGAATTCGGCTAGGCGGCTGCCTACGGGGAGGAGGCCTGCGTCGTGGGTGGCTGTGGCGGGACTTGTTACCGGGGTGCCTGAGGCTGTGGTGAAGCCGCCGGCTGTGATGACTGTGGCTCCGCCTGTGTCAGCTTCGGTTGTGGGCGTGCGTGAGACGACTCGGGTGCGGTCGTCTTCCGGGGGAAGGGCGTTGTCGGTCATTGACCTGCTCCTGCTAGGTGAACGCCGTTTTGGGTTTGCTTTCCGAGGCCGGGTCTCGCCCCGGCGGGCGACCTACTTTTCTTTGCTTCGCCAAAGAAACGTAGGCAAAAGAAAGGCGACCCTGCTGTCTGCGTCCCTCCGCTTCGCTGCGGGCAACCTGCGGTGCTCACGTTTCGCGGGGTCTCGCAGAACTCGCTTCGCTCAAACAGCTGCGAGCCCTGATCCGCGAAACGCTCCGCTCCTCGGCGCATACAGAAGGGGTTTGGATACCAACGGGCCATCGCTTTGCTCGGCCAGTAGGCTGCAGCAGGCGCTTCGCGCCTGCTGCAGCTCGCATAGGACGTGGCGTTGCACTGGGCAGGGTGCAGGCGCAGACACATGTACGAGTGCGAGTGCGAGTGCGAGTGCGAGTGCGAGTGCGAGTGCGAGTGCGAGCAAACCCGTGGCATCAGACTGTTGGAAGTTCCCGGGCCGAGCGAAGCAAAGGCCCGAAGTTCCCCCTCCCCTCTGGCTGCGCCGAGGAGCGCAGCGTTTCGCGGATCAGGGCTCGCAGCTGTTTGAGCCGAAGGCGAGTTCTGCGAGACCCCGCGAAACGCGAGCACCGCAGGTTGCCCGTAGCGAAGCGGAGGGACGCAGACAGTGGGGTCGCCTTTTCTTTGCTTACTTTCTTTTGGCGAAGCAAAAGAAAGTAAGTCCGCCGCCGGGCGGAACTCCCGGCCTCGGAAAGGAAAAGAAAGCACCGCCCTCATTCCCCACCCCCAAGAAACAAAGCCTCAAACTGCAAATCCCGAGGAAGCCCAGTAGCCAACATCCGAACCCCGCCTTCCAAACCAGGCGTCTCCATCCAAAGCGAGGTTCCAGCCAAAGGCAGCTCGAGCGATCGGACCTCAACAGCGGCCTCATCGGCAGCAGAAGTCACAAACAACTGACTCAGCACCGCATCAAACCGCAGCGCATCCAAATCACCCTCAAGCCCTTCAAGCACAGCCTGCGTCCCCAACGCCCACCACCGAAGCGCAGCAACAAGCGCCTCTCCATGCAGCGCACCAGGTACGCCTTCATCCAATTCAACGGCGAGAGTGAACGGAAAGTACCGCCCCACCCCATCCACCGAAGGCATCAACACCCCCATCCACCCCCGCTCCCCCACCACCTGCGCCCCCAGCACAAAGCACCACACCGGCGCCTCCAGGTAGTGAGCAGTCCAATCCGCATGCCGATCCCGCAGCCGTGCCAACCCACGTTGCAACCACGGGTCCCAGACAGAGCGAAACGACTCCGGCAACCGCCGATGCGCAAAGTCCCCCATCCCCGGCAGCTTGCCAAACCACCCCGGCAACTCAGAGGAGACGAAGAGAGAAGAAGAAGAGGCCAGACTCACAACCCCTCCGGACAAGAAAACTCCCGCAACTCCTTCAACCGAATCGGATGCTGCACGCTGTTCGTCGTCACCTCGAACCGCGTCTTCCGCGCCCCCACCTGGAACGTGATGAAGAACTTCTCCGGCGCATCCCCCGCTTCCAGCTGCCCGTCATCCAACGTACGGAACAAAGCCCAAGGCCCATCCATCGCCGACCCCGAACTCCCCGTCGTCGACGGCGGACTCACCTGAACGCGCACCTGGTTGCTCCCCTTCGGCCCCGGCCACTGCACCGCCATCGGCACCACCGGCCCGTGCGCGTACTTCACCAGCTGCCCGTCCACGTCGAGGATGAACTGCGTGATGCCCGCGTCCATCTCCACCGGCTTGAAGTCCAACCGCATCGACGGCCCGCGCCCGCCGCCGCGGAAGAAGATGTCCTTGATGCGCGCCGCGCGCTCGAACTGCGCCAACGCCTGCGTGGTGATCGCGCCGCGCTCGGCCACGGGCTTGTAGCGCCACGGCCGGGTGCTGGTGTCGACCAGCGCGGCCAGGCGCTTCTGGAAGAAGTCGTCCATCAGGCCGCCGGCGCCGAACATCTGGCCGAAGTCCTCGGGCAGCACGTCGCGCTTGCTGCTTTGCACGAAGGGGTAGCGGCCCGCGATGGCGCGGTTGCAGAACTCGGTCACGGGGCGAAGGTCCTGGCTCAGGTTGCCGCGCTCGGCCACCTGCGCCTGCGCGGCGCCGGTCTGGCTCAGGTTCTCGATCATGCTGCGCACCGGCTCGGGCAGGCGGCCCGCGTCCGACTTGAGCTTGCCGGCCACGTCGCCGGGCGGCGGCGAGGTGCGGCCCTTCACGGCCGTGTCGACGGCGTTGAGGTACACGTACACCTCGTTGAAGAGCTTGAGCGCATCGTCGATCGGCGCCGGCTGGTTCGGACCGCCCGCGGTGACCAGACGGCGCAGCGACTCGAAGCGGTCGTCCACGATGCTCTCGATGCGCTTGCCCGGCGCCACCTGCTTGCCGGGGTCGCTGCCGAACAGGTCTTCCAGGCCCTTGCGCGTGTTGCGCACGGTCTCGGTGGCCTTGCTGACGACGTCCTTGTTGGCATCGGCCGCAGGAATCAGCGTGGTCTGCTTGACCACCGCGCGCAGGAAGTTCGCGAGCGGCGAATCGACGCCCGAGAGAATCCGCGCGGTCTCGATGTTCTTCTCCAGGCCGCTGACGCGGATCAGTCGCACGTCGGCCAGCAGCGCCTCCCACTGCTTGACGTACTCCTCGAGGTACAGGCGCCGCACGCGGTCGGTGAGCGCGCCGAGCGCCGCGGCGTCGCGCAGGCGCTCGCTGGCGTTGCGGTCCTGGCCGAGCACCCACGGGTCTTCGGCGGCCAGCAGGCCGGTGAGCACCACGACCTCGTTCTGGAAGCGCTTGTGGTACCCGTCGTAGGTGAACATGCCCGGCACGCCCTCGCTCAGCGGCTTGCCGCTGATGCGCTCGAACACCAGTGGACCCGACGGGCCGGTGGCCTGCGCCACGCTGAAGCCCGGGATGTCCTTGGTGGCGCGCTGGCGCTTCAGGCGGCTGAACACGCGCTGCTCCAGCGGATAGCTCGCGAGCACGGCGCGCACGCTGCGTACCAGGTTCTCGTCCATCTTCAGCGGCGAGCGCGGCGGGCCCTGGGCGATGAGCACGTCGAGTTGGTCCTCGAGCGCCTTGCGCTGGTCTTCGGGAATGCCGCGGTCGAGGTTGCGCGCCCAGTCGAGCGTGATCCAGGCCTTCAGCGCCTCGGGGTCGAAGCGCTCGGGCTGGTAGAGCATCAGGTAGCTCTTGAGCGCTTCATACGTGAACTCGAGGTTGTCCTTCTGCGCGGTGCGCAGCTGGTCCTCAATGCGCTTGGCGATCTGCGGCAGGAAGGCGTCGTTGAGCGCGCGCTGGTGCGTGAGCATGGCGGCGGCATCGAGCTTGTCGCCCTGGTACAGGCCCAGCGTCATCGACAGCGGCTCGTCGCCCTGGCGGTTGTCGGGCGTCTTCCAGATGTCGCGCAGGCCCTGCAGCACGGGCGCGACCTCGACCAGGTTCTGCACGCGCGTCGGCAGCGCGGCCAATGTCTTCTGCGCGGGCTCGACACGGGCCTCGACCGACTTCAGGTAGTTGTTGTTCTGCCAGGTGCTGTAGCCCCAGGCCGCGAGCAGCCCGACGGTGAGCAGCGTCATCGCAGCCACGCCCGCCAGGCGCAGCGTGTTGCGGCGGCGCTCCAGCTTCACGTCGGCACCGGCCAGGCGCTGTTCGGGGAACACCACCTCGCGCAACAGCGCGGTGAGAAAGTAGCTGCGTCCGCTCGACTTCTGCGGCGCGAGCATGGCGCGCTCGATGCCGAAGCTGCGCGCCAGGCTGCCCATCACGCGGTCGATCGGGCTGCCCTCTTGCGTGCCGCTGGTGAAGTACACGCCGCGCACCCACGGCGGCTGCGCAAAGCGCGAGCCGGTGAACACCTGTTCGAGCAGGTCGGAGAGGAGCGGGCCGACCGAGCCGAACTGCGCCGGAAAACCGAAGATCGCCGCGCGGCGCGTGCCGTCGGTCTCGCGCTGCATGCGCGCGATGAGGCCGTCGTTGACGCGGTTGTGCAGCAAGGCGAACTCGCGCTGGAAGGCGGCCGACAGGCCCTTCTCTTCAAGCTGCACGTTCTCGTCCGCCGGCAGCGTGAAGCCGAAGACCTGCGCGCGCTGCTCCTTGCCGAGGTCGTCGAAGTAATCGGTGAAGCCGTAGAGCAAGTCGCTCTTCGTCACAAGCACGTACACCGGCAGGCGCGTGGTGAGTTTGCTGTCGAGCTCGAGCAGCCGCGCGCGGATCGACGCCGCGAGCTGCGTGCGCGCCTCGGGGCCCTGGCTCAGCAGATCGCCCACGCTCACGGTGAGGAACACGCCATTCAGCGGGCGGCGCGGGCGCGCCTTCTTCAGCAAGCCCAGGAAGCCTTCCCAGGCGCTCTTGTCTTCCGACTGGTGGCTGTCCTGCGTGGTGTAGCGCCCGGCCGTGTCGATGAGCACGGCTTCGTCGGTGAACCACCAGTCGCAGTTGCGCGTGCCGCCCACGCCGCGGATCGCGCCGGGGCCGAACTTCTCGGCCAGCGGGAACGAGAGGCCCGAATTGACGAGCGCCGTGGTCTTGCCCGCGCCCGGAGCGCCGATGAAGACGTACCACGGCAGGTCGTACAGGTAGCTGCCGCCCGAGATCGACAGCCAGTCGCGCCAGCCCGGCTTCTTGCCGGCGGCATGCAGGCGCATCTGCTTGAGCGTGGCGACGGCTTCGCTGAAGCGCGTGTCGAGGATCTTCTGTTCGCCGTCGACCGGTGCACCGGTCTTGGCGGCCGGCGCCTTCATGAGGCCGTCGGTCAGGTGCTGGCTCGCGCGGCGCGCGCGCCAGCGGCGGTACAGCGCGCGCAGCACCACGATGAGCACGATGACGCCGATGACGATGGCGCGCGTCATCTCGCCTTCGAGTGGCGCGAGCGAACCGATCTTCACCAGCGGGCCGATCCACCAGATCAGCAGCGCGACGACGATCAGCGCGAGCAGCGTCAGCAGCAGCGGGCTGAACAGGAAGCCGAAGATTTTCTTGATCATTTCGTCGCTCCCGGGGCTGCGGCAGCGAGCCGTTCGGGTTCGGTGAGCAGCACGATGTCGACACGGCGATTGCGCGCGCGGTTGGCCGGCGTGTCGTTCGCCACCACGGGTTCGGCGTCGGCCTTGCCGTCGGAACGCATGCGCGCGGGCTCGACCAGCGTAGAGAGCGCGCCCTTCACCGCGTCGGCGCGCGCGGCCGAGAGGTGCCAGTTCGACGGATAGCGCAGCGAGCGGATCGGCTGGTTGTCGGAGTGACCGGTGATGAGCACTTCGCCCTTCACCTCGGCCAGCGCCTGGCCGATGCGGCGCAGCACCGGCAGCGAGGCCGCCATCGGCTCGGCGCTGCCCGAGCCGAAGAACGAATCGCCGCGCAGCCGCACCACGCTGCGGTCGGCCTCGTCGGTCACCGTGACCAGGCCCTGCTTGATCTCAGGCTCGAGAAAACGCGCGAGCCGCGGCGACTTGGCCGGCGCGGCGGGTGGCGCGATCTGGATGTTGGGCACGCGCAGGCTCGACACGGCCGCGTAGGTGGTGTCCGAGCGGTGATTGAGCGTGAGCCGCAGGCCGAACCACGCCAGCGCCAGCAGCAGCGCGAAGCCGGCCGCGAACACCCACAGCGGCAGCGACTCGCGCAGCCGCACCGTGCCCGCGCCCTGCCCGCGCCAGTGCGGCGACAGCTCGGGTTCGACGGCCGGACGGTCTTTCGCGATCAGATCGGCCAGGCGCTGGCGCACCGAGTCGAGCTGCGCACGGCCGTTGTCGACCACGCGGTAGCGGCCCTCGAAGCCGAGGGCGAGCACGCTGTAGATCAGCTCCAGCAGCTGGCGGTGCGTGGGCACGTCCTGCGCGAGCTTGGCCAGCAGCTGGAACACCTTTTCGCCGCCCCAGGTCTCGTTGTGGAACTGCACCAGCAGGCTCTGCTTGTTCCAGCCGGCCTGCACGCCCCAGGGCGTGTTGGCCACCGCCTCGTCGAGTGCGGTGCACAGCACGTAGCGCGCGGCCAGCACCGACTCGTTGCCCACGCCCGCGCGGCGCGCCGCGGCATCGAACTGGTTCACCGCATCGGCGGTGGACGCGCGCAGCGCCGGCACGTTCGGCGGCTGCGCGAGGTTGCGCAGCTTGCCGATCAGCACCAGCAGCTTGCCCGCAGCCGAGACCAGCGGATTGAGCAGGCCGATCTCGCCCACCTCGGCCACGGGCGTCGGATCGGCGCCGCCGAAGAACGGCGCGGGCGCAGCAGCGGCCGGCGGCGCGCCGCCCGGCGTGCGCGGCTTGGGCTTGATGACCGTGCGCTCGGACTCGAAGGCGGCAAAGGGGTCGGGAGGGGTGCTCATGAGAACTCCACGCGGGTGACGTCCCTTCGGGAGACACCGCGGAACCGGCTTTGCCGGGCCGCTGGTGTCGCCCCCGGTGAGGGGGTTGGCGAAGCGACACGAAGTGCGCGAAGCCTGGGGGTGGTCATGATCTGATGGCCCAGAACGCGAGGTCCAAGCCGGGGAAATCGCCCGCGATGTGCATCGCGATGCCGCCCGATTGCTCGAGCTGCCGCCACAGGTCGCTGTTGCGCGTTTCGAGTTCGAAGTAGTTGGCGCCCGTGTGGAAAGGAATCTGGCGCGGCGCGACCGGCATCGGCGTCAACGTGACGCCCGGCAGCGCCAGGTTCACGAGGTCGCGGATGCGCTCGACCGGTCCGATCTTCACCTGCGTGGGGAAGCGCGCGCGCAGCGCCTCGCTCGGCATGTTCGCGCTCACCGCCAGCACGAAGGTCGCCTTGCGCTGCAGCTCGACGTCGGTCACCACCGCCACGCGCACGCCGTGCTTGCGGTCGTGCAGGTCGATGCGGATCGCCGACTGCTCGAACACCATCGACAGGCTGCGGCGCAGGTCGTCCATCACCGGGCGGAAGCTCAGCGCCAGGTCGTCATGGATGTAGGGCCCGAAGCGCGTCACGCGGCGCGTGTCGCGGAAACTCGCGAGGTCGCCGGCCAGCCCGAGCGCGTGCTCGAAGAAATGCTGCGGATGCAGCATCGCGCTCTTGGCGAGGTGCGCAAAGATCGCCTCGTTGCGGTTCACGGCCTGCAGCAGCATGAAGTCGGCGATCTCGGCCACGCCGCCGGTGCCGCCTTGCGTCATGCGCCCGGCCAGCGCCTCGCCGCGCTGGCGCAGCAGGCCCAGCAGCTCGTCGAGCCAGGCGCGGATCACCGCATGGCCGGCCACGTCGAGCAGCGGCGGCAGCATGCCGCGGTCGAGCTGCACCTGGTTGTCGACCCGGCGCTCGACCACGCGGGCCACGCCCAAGGTCGCCCACGCGTCGGTGGCTTCGCTGGCGCGCATCAGGCGCGTGTGGAGCTGGCCGAGTTGCAGCATCGCGGTGCGCTCGCCGGCCGTGTTGGAGTCGGGCACGTCCGACTCCAGCACGCGGTGGCGCACCAGCTCTTCATATTCTTCAGCGTCGGCCTCGCGCGCCCCGGCGCGGCGCAGCGGGAGTGCCAGCACCACGGCCTCGTCGCGCATGGACGCCGGAATGTCGATGGGCTCGGGCAGCGGATCGACCGCCGGCATGTCGAACACCGTGCCGTCGCCGAAGATGCCCACCGCCCGCACCAGCGCCAGCTTGCCCAGCGTGAGCGCCGCCGCGTCGATCTCGACTTCGGCGAAACCCCAGGCGTAGGGCGTGGTGGTGCGCAACAGCACATGCCGCGCATGATCGGCATGGCGCTCGCTCTGCTGCAGGTGCTGAGGCTGCAACAGCATCCCCTCGCTCCAGACCACTTTGGTTCGCCAACTCATCCGCACTCCGTCAACGGCAAGGGTGCCGGGAAGAAAGAAGAAACACGAAGTTTCCGGCGCGGGGGAGCGGAGGCAAATCCGCCTTAAGGCCTAGCTAATGGCCTAGGTGGGGCGGGAGGGGGTACGGCGAAGGGAGTAGATGCGGGGCCGTACGGGGTGGGCGCTCTGGCGGGATGCGGCCAGGAAGCGCGCTGTCGGCTCACCCGTTCAGAACTGGGGCGACGAGCCCGTTCGCAAGTTCCGACCGGTATCGGAACGCAGGTTGGACTCGTTCATCATGAACCCCTGCGAAAGATCAGCCACCGTCTGTCCTCGCAGCGACTCATGGCTTCACAGCCCATCGCATCGGCTCCTCCGGCCCGATGCCGCTTTCTCTTCGTTTCTGGCCGCAGTCGCTGTTCCACTCTTCGGGAAAAGTTGGCCAATAGCACAGCCGCTCGGCCAGACTGTTCAACGGCGCCCAAGGCATGTTGGCGGCATAGTTGACGTAGATTCCCGTCGATGTCCCTCCACCTGCAAGATCGTCATTCGCATGCGACCGGTGCATCACCGTTTCTTCCAAGTGTTCGCTTGCGCCACTGAATCCCTTTCGCAGCCAGTGGTCCGCACCGGGCCAGGGCACACTGCTCATGCCTTCCTCCATGTAGGTCCGGATGTACTGCCACAGCGATTCACCGGCACCTTCGTCGCCGACCCAGATGATGTCTTCGCCTTTGCGCTCGGGGTCGTTGGCATCCAGCGGCGGCCAGTACAGCAGAAGGTATCGCGTCCGACGCCCTTCCAGCGATCTCGCTTCTCGCGCTACCGGATCGTTCGCGATCTGGGAGGGTGTCCAGGAACTGGGTGGCACCCAGTTCACATGCGCTTGCACTCGGTCCCAATCCAGAACGGCATTGCCACCGTACCTCTTGGGACGCAGCACATAGACCGTTCGCTTCGTTCGGTTGAAGCGATAGCGAGCGCGCAGGGACGTAAAAAATGCAGGGGCAAAAATTGAGCCCCAAAGAAAATAGAACACCGTCAGGGAGAAGATCAAGAATCCGAACCCTATGCCCATGCCCATGCCAATCAGTCGATCGCGCGTCAACTGCAAGGCGCCCTGAAGGATTCCGAAGGCGTCACCTACAAGCAAGTAGATGAGAGAGATGCCAGGAACGATTGCCACCACGAACAGCATCAACGCCAAGGAACGTGCCATCCCTCCTGGATTGCTCAGCTCGATGAAATGCTCATTGAAATCGAATACTGCGCGCATTGATGAGAAGCTCGGTCGCGCGAAGGCCTCCTGCTCATTCCGCTCTTTTCTCGTTGGTTTGCGAGAGCCTTCTTCTCGCCGAGCTGCCCCCTCTTTCGGACCATAGAGTCGCGTTTCCCCGGCAACATCCGCGTGATATTTCAATGCCGAATGAATACCTCCGCTTCGTTTTTCATGCTGAAACGCAGCCTCAAAGATAAACACGACATGAGCTCCTGAGCCAAGCCGGCAACAACGTTGGCCAACTGGATCTTCATGGAATCTAGGCCCTACGGATTTCGAAGCCCTGAAGCGCGGAACGAAAACAGAGGATCGCGAGCATGCGGCTGAACCTCCTGTGAAGAGATGTGGCAGCCCTACTCAGCCGCAATTGCGACAGAGCGCAGCTAGGAGGCATCTGCGGCACTTTCAATTTCCTCTGGAAACCGTGCCTGCCATGTCAGGCACTGCCCGAGGAAGTTGCCGATGAAAATCAAGACGATCAGCGGAAGGATCAGCAGTGAGATGCCATCACTGATCTTCCCGATGAACCCTTCTTGCTGAAATGCTGGATACCACTGAGTCACGCTGAGCCACGCTTCCTTGATGCTGGGTCGGTAACCAATGACTGTCTTCGGTTTGGGTACCGCATCGGGTCCCTCCTCCATATATCGACGGATGTACTCCCAGAATGCCATCCAATCGCCCACTGTCTTGAAACTGGTCCGTCGCCCGATGAACTGCATCGCACCGACCTTGCCCAGCTCCGTCTCACTTCCCCAGATCAGCACAGGCCAATGCATCAGAACGGCATTGGCGTCAGTGCTCTTGCTCAAGCTTGGGTCAGTATCAGACCAGTCGAACACCATCAAGCCACCCGCGTACTTTGGGCGAAGCAAGTAAACCTTCTGGGTTTCCCGATTGAATCGAAGGCGGATCCAGCGTTGGGTGAGCAACTCGTAGCGGAAAAAATAGCGCTGCATTGCCCAAGTAAAGCCAGTCGCGAACAACGTGAATCCAATGGCATTGAGCAGCGCGACCAGTGCCGTGGTTCTAACCAGCACCGTTCCATCCGCACGATGCCCGGTCGAGTACAGAAAGATGACGTCCAACCATCCACTGGCGACAAAACTCCACGCCATCCAGTAGCCCCCCCCCCCAAACAACGTGGTGATGCCCCGGATGTCGTTGCTCCAAGTCCTTACCTCAAGCCATTTGTCGTTCCGGGCATGCAGCAAGCCTTGGTCGTCTGCCCGCTCCACGATTCGTTCGTGCCGATCGTAGGCTTGAGTGCTCTCGAGTTGCTGTCGAGTGAGCAGGAGTCCTCCCTTTTTTGCCTTGTTGATCGTTTCATCAGGGGTATGTCTGCGCCCCAATCGAAGCTCTTCCGAGGCCAGTTCTTTCGCTGCTTCATAGTCGATTTTTTCGAACCAGTACATCATTCCTCTGTCACCTTGAAAGCGATGTACAGGGCCGTCAGCTCTTCACCGGCCTTTTCATAAAGCGGTTCGGACTGGTTTCCAGGTTTTGGCGGCAACCGAAAGCTCGACCGCTTGATCCACTTTTGAATTTCGTTGTCACCGAGCTGTCCGATGATCCATGTAACGGCCAGGATCGTCAGCGTGACCCACAAATTGGCGGCCAATAGAGCGGTCCTTCCAAGCGCAAGCGCAGCGGCTCGGGCGGCAAGGACCTGCAGCGCTCTACCTCGCAACGACTCGAACCCCACGCTTCTTGCCAAATGCTCCATGAGTGGACCGGTATACGAAAACCCCAGAGCTAGCCCAACAGTGAAGTTGACGCTGTGAGCAGCACCGCGTCCAAAGAACAGCCAAGTCAGTGCATATTTTTCCTCTTTTCTGGATTTTTTTCCGTCTCCGTAGTCCAGACAGGCCGACACAATCCCTGCAATTCCCGCCAACGCATTCCCTGCCAGCTTGAAACCACCGAGCCGAATTGCGGCCATGGCCAGAGTGCCGCCGTAGGGAGCACTCTTCGCTATCAACCACTCTTGTGTCATGGCTCCAACTTCCAATCCCGCAGATGTGGTTGTCAAGGCTGCGGCACTGAGCTCCCAAGCTGCCTTTTGCGCCGAATCTACGTCTTTGGCGTCTGCCAACTGCTTTGCCTTGAAACTTAGAAGAATGCCTTCAACAAGAGTCATGACACCAGTTAATCGCATCTTGAAGAAGTCTCCGCCTCTTCCTTCTGCCATGATCTTTTTGACCGCTGCATGGCTTTCGGCCTTCAGTTGTTGCTGACTCCATTTGAACTGGTAGTCGGCAACGATTCTGAATTTCTCCGGCTCTATGTCCTTCAAAGCCCGTCGATAGCGCGCATGCAATTCGATAGCAGCGGGGCTTCCAGTGCCCGCAACCAGGCTCATCATGAGCGATCGAGCCAGCCTCTTTTCCAACTCGATTGTTCCACTTCCCGCCTTGAAGACCGCATGGCCAATCAGATTGAGGATAGGACTGAACCCGAATATCGGTATGGCTCTGCAGATGCGTATGCTGGCGTCGTTTTTTCCTGCGATAAGGTCGTTGAACTTCGCGAACTTGTCGAGCTGGTCCTTGAAGGACTGAACCATGCTTGCAACAGAAGTAGCGGGGGCCTGTGCAGCCGCCATGGCGGCCCTGAAGCTTTCTTGCGCATCCTCCTGATTCATCAAGTACCCGCGCCACAGAAGATTTTTTGGCTCGTCCGAATGGTCCTTGGCCCACGCCATGAGTCGCTGTTCACAAAGTGCTCCGCCACCGTTGAGGCCTTCGAGAATTCCATTGATCTGCGCAGCACACTTGGCGCCTTGTTCGATATCGCTGCGTCCCTTGCCGTTGTACAAGGCCAGTGCTCGTTGAAGTTCACCGCAGTTCAGCCAGGCCAACGAATCTGGTGCGCGTTCATGGGCAACACCCTCGAAGGCTTTTGCCTTCTCTACGTAGTCGGCCTGAACTTTCTCCATGGCATCCGGATTGATCCCCAAGGCGTATTCATCCCATCGGGAATTCACACTTTTGGCAGAGTTCTCCTTCGCGTTCTCGATCCTCTTCAGATAGGCGATGTAATCAGCACGCGAATCGAATACGCGAGCGTTCGAGCGCGCAGCGCCGACCAACTTCGTCGGCTTGTCCTCGAGAAAAACAGGGTCCCGGGTCGCCCTTTCGCTTGCTTCGATCTCGCGCGACATGTACGCAATGCGACGCTGCTTGAAAAGCACCTCCATTCTTTTCCATCCGTCCGCAATCTCGAAGCGCGTCTTGCGAGACTGCTTGTTGCCCGGCGGCGGCGCGCCGGACCCGGTCACAGTGGGAGCGCCTACCGCGTTGTCCACCACGTCACCCCAAATGATCAAATCTCGGTAGGGCTTGTTGCGCCAGTGATTCATTTCCTGAGCAATCCCGATGGCATCTGGGCATGCCGCAACCACGCCCAGGGGCTTCTTCCGATCGGAAGGATCTCCGGCCAACACTCTGGCGATCTCTTGGAGACGCTCTCGATGCACGTCGGCGTAGGATGGCAATGTGCCCGGCCCCATGCGCTCAGTCCTTCGCCAATGCCCCCACGGATTGTCTGCGCTGAAAATATCCCCGGAAGGGGGATCGGTGCGACTCTGCTTTAGGGCAGCATTGACGTAGATCGGGACTTGTCCTTCGCCATGACCCTGCTCCACAGTTTCAATACCCATCACTCCATAGAGCTGTTCATTGAGGCCCGCCAGCATCGCCTCATCGTTCAGAGCAGCCCATTCTGCAATCCTGATTGGCAGTTCTCCACATTGGCGGCTTGCACCACCGCAATCTCCTCATAGCCCCTGCGAATCTGTTGTCCCACGCGCAAGGCGTTCCCACCCATACCGAACCCCACCGACACGATGACAGAAAGCACGTTGAGCAACCCGTCCGTGGCTGCCGTTCCTATGGTGTCTTCTCCGAGGATGATGAGCATCGCCAAGCCCATAAGGCCCAGCCCCACCCACCACATGCGATGGAAAAGGGCCCAGAACGCCCCGAAGAAAAACCCCGGCCAGCTCCAGCCGTCCTTGATGGCCTGCACACTGCCGAGGGGGTCCTTGAATATCTTGTAGGTCTTCATTGCGTGACTGCCTTCCCGATAGAGATCGTTGTTGTCGGATGCGGGCTCTCGCCCCGTCCTCTCTCCGACGCGCAACGCACACCGCACAAAGCCGTTCGCAAGAACGCCTTCGACGACAACAGCCTTCACCCGGAAAGAGGTCGCGCAGTGTGGAAGCCACCACGCGTTTGCATTGACAACAATGGTCGCCCGCCGCGGCGTGTCTTCGGATACCCGCGCAAAGCGCGTGATTTGTCATGGGCGCGGCCTGCGCGGGCCGTGCCTCAGCGCGAAGCGCTCGACGCCTTCAGCGCCTCCACCTGCGCCGCATACGCCTTCTCGATCCGCTGCAGCCGATGCTCCCGCGCCGCATCGTTGACCCACGCGGCTGACAACGCGCGCTGGCGCCCCAGCTGGTATTCCAGCTTGGCTTCCGGCAGCAGCGCGCTGTCGTCCGCCGCGACGTAGCCGTACGCCGCGCGCAGGTTCTTCAGCACCTCGCGCTCGGCGTCGGCGCGTGGACCCTTGCCCTTGCCGTAGCCGACGAGGAAGGCCTGCAGCTTCGCCTGGAACTCGGGCGGGTAGTCGCGGCGCACCACCATCGGCGCGCCGGGCGGTGGTTCGGATTCCCAGATCACCTGCAGCCGCGCGGCCTCGACCGGGAACTGCTGGCGGAAGCGCTCGAAGTCGGTGGTGTTGTTGGTGGCCACGTCGGCATCGCCGTTGGCCACGGCCAGCGCGGTGGCCTGGTGGGTGCCGACGAACTCGCTGCGAAAGCGGGTTTCCATCTCGATCTGGTTCGGCAGGAAGAGCTGGCTCTGCGGCACGATGAAGCCGGTGACCGAGCGGCTGTCGCCGCGCGCGAGCCGCCAGCGTTCGGGCTGGGCCAGCAGGCCTTCGAGCGTGTTGAGCGGCCCGGTCTTGCGCGCCAGCAGCACGGCGCGGTGCTCGGGCATGCCGTCGCGCCGCGCGATCTGCGCCACCACCTTCATGCGCCGCTGCATGACGGCGTCCAGCGCCATCTTGGCCGAGAGAAAGGCCATGTCGATCTCGTCGCGCCCGATGGCGCGGTCGAGCTCTTCGTACGACGGCACCGAGTACGCGCTGACGGGCAGGCCCAGCGCGCGGCTCATGTCGGCCATGAGCGGCGTCCACAAGGCGCGCGACTCGACGGTGCCGCCCAGCGGCAGCACGCCGAAGCGCACTTCCTTGATCACCAGCGGGCCCTTCGCGGAGGGCACTGGCGCAGGCTGCGCGCCCGCCGGCCATGGCGCCATCAGCGACGACACGGCCAGCGCGAGCATCGTGCGACGGTTCAAGGGCTCACATCCTTCAGCACGGCGAGCTGCTCGGCGTAGCCGCTCTCCAGGCGCTGCAGCCGCGCCTGGCGCGCCGCATCGTTGACCCACTGCGCGGTCTTCGCGTTCTGCATGGCGAGCTGGTAGGCGAGCTTGGCGGCGGGCAGCAGCGAGCTGTTGTCGGCAGCGACGAAGCCCGCCAGGTCGTGCAGCGACTTGAGCACCACGCGCTCGGCGTCGCCGCGCGCTCCCTTGCCGCGGCCGTAGGCGACCAGGAAGGCCTGCACGCGCAGGCGCAGCTCGGGCGGGTACTCGCGGCGCACGACGATCTGCGCGTGCGGGATCAGCTCCGACTCCCACAGTACCTGCAGCCGCTGCGCCTCGGCCGGAAAGCGCAGCTTGAAGCGCTCGAAATCGGCCGAGTTGTTGGTGGCCACGTCGGCCTCGTTGTTGGCCACGGCCAACGCATTGGCCTGGTGCGTGCCGACGACCTCGCTCAGGAAGCGCGTCTCCATGACGATGTGGTTCGGCAGAAAGAACTGCAGCTGCGGCACGATGAAGCCCGACACCGACTGCCGCTCGCCGCGCGCCAGCCGCCAGCGCTCGGGCTGGTCGACGAGGTTTTTCAGCGTGTTGAAGGGCGGCGCCTTGCGCGTGAGCAGCAGCCCGCGGTAGCCGGGCAGGCCGTCGTGCCGCACGACCTGGGCCACGACCTTCATGCGCTTCTGGCTCACGGCGTCGAGCGCCATCTTTCCCGACAGGAACGCCATGTCGACTTCGCCGCGCTGGATGGCCTGCTCCAGCGCCTCGTACGAATTGACCGAGAGCACGCTCACCGGCCTCTGGATGGCGCGGCTGAGTTCGGCCAGCAGCGGGTCCCAGTCGCTGCGCGACTCGAAGGCACCGCCCAGCGGCAGGATGCCGAAGCGCACCGGCGCATCCGCGGCGGGTGCCGCAGCCTGCGCCGCCGCCGGCAACGGCAGCAGCAAAAGCCCCATGGCCAGCGCCAGGGCCGCACGGCGGCCGGTGCCGGGGAAACTGCCGAAACGACGCAAGAAGGCGTGCATGGAAGGAGCGGAAGACACGGGGCCCGCGGCGAGCCGGCGGGGTCTAACATGGGCGACGCGGACGCCATTACATCCCAAATGCGAGTCTTTCTCGTGATGTTTTTCCGGTCTTCCCTGTTCGGGGCCGTGGCCCTAAGCTCGCGCCCCATGCGTTCAAGGCCTTCATGAACTGGAACTTCCGCCTCCTGCGCGGGCTGGCCCGCCTCACCTTCGCCCAGCAGCTGATCCTGCTGGCGCTGGTGCCGGCCACGGCGGCCACGCTGGTGGCCATTGCGGTGCTCACGCGCCAGCACCTGGGCAACCTCACCGAGCTGATGCGCGCCAACGCGCAGACGGTGGCGCTGCAGGTGGCCACGGTGGCGCAGGCGCCGCTGGCGCGCATGGACCGCCGCGCGCTGGCGCGCACCGCGCAGACGGGCACCTACCAGCCGCACGTGCAGCAGGTGCAGATCTGGACGGAAGACGGCGAGATCGTCGCCAACTCCGAAACCGTCGACCGCCGGCGCGGCGAGGGCCTGCAGGTGGTGGTGCCGATCGTCAGCGACGACGGGCGCCACAACGGCAAGGTGATGGTCGAGATCGGTCTGGACGCGGTGCAGAGCGCGCGCCGCTCGGTCTGGCTCAACGTGGCGCTGGTGCTGGCCATGAGCCTGCTGGGCGTGGGGCTGGCGGGCTGGTGGGCGGCGCGCCGCATCAGCGAGCCGATCCGTGCGCTGGGCGAGGCGGTCGACCGGCTCGGCGCGGGCGAGGCCGCCAGCGTGGCGATCGAAGGCACCTCCGAGGTGCGCCACCTGCAGCACGGCTTCAACCAGGCGGCGCGCGCGCTCGCCGAAAGCCACCGGCTGCTGCAAAGCCGCATCAACGAGGCGACGGCCGAGCTGGCGCGCAAGAACCAGTTGCTCGAAGTGGCCAGCCAGGCCAAGACGCGGCTGCTGGCCGCCGCCAGCCACGACCTGCGCCAGCCGCTGCATGCGCTCACGTTGTTCTCCGACGGGCTGGCCAATGGCGAGACCGACCCGGTGAAGCTGCAACGCATCGGCCACATCCGCGAGTGCGTGGATTCGCTCGACCGGCTGTTCTCGGAGCTGCTGAACCTGTCGCAGCTCGACGCCGGCGTGCTGCAGCCGCAGTGGGCCGACTTTCCGCTCGACCGTCTGTTCGACGAGATCAGCCGCAACTTCCGCCCCGTGGCCGAGCAGCAGGGCCTGCGGCTGGTGGTGCGCAAGACCGAGCTGTGGGTGCGCTGCGACTACGTGATGCTCTCGCGCATCCTGAACAACCTGGTGTCGAACTCGCTGCGCCACACGGTCGAGGGCGGCGTGCTGATCGGTGCGCGCGCACGCGGCAAGGGCGTGCGCATCGACGTGGTCGACACCGGCGTGGGCATTGCCGCGCACCACCAGGCGCGGGTGTTCGAGGAGTTCTACCAGGTCGAGCCGGCCAGTCGCAGCAACGCGCCCGGCGGCGCGCGCGGCATGGGCCTGGGGTTGGCCACGGTGCAGCGGCTGGCCGAGCTGCTGAACACGCGCGTCGAGCTCAGCTCGCGCCTGAACAAGGGCACCTGCGTGCGCGTGCAGGTGCGCGCCGCGCCCGCCGCGCTGCCGGCGCCGGTGGCACCGGCGCCCGCGGCGGCCAGCGCCGACGACGAGAGCAACGGCGACAGCCTGGCGGACCTGCGCATCCTTGTCATCGACGACGAGCGCACGATCCTCGAAGGCCTGAGCGTGGTGCTGTCCAACTGGGGCGCCACCGTGCTGGCCGCGCAGACGCGCGCCGAGGCGCTGGCGCTGGCCGACCACTGGGACACGCCGCCCGACGTGGTGGTGAGCGACCTGCTGCTGCAGGGCGGCGACAACGGCCTCGATGTGATCGCCGCGCTCGAGCGCCACCCCAACGGCATCGGCGCCGGCACCGCGCGCCTGCTGGTCACCGGCGAGACCAAGCCCGACCGGCTGCGCGAGGTGGCCGCCGCCGGCATCGCCGTGCTCTACAAGCCGGTGTCGCCGCGCGTGCTGCGCCAGGCGATCCAGGCGCAGCGCGCGGCCGCGCTGGTGATTGCAGCGGGCCTCTGACACGGTACCTTCCCGGTAGGCGCCGGGTAGTCCGTCGGACATAGACCAAGCAGCCGCCGCGGTGTGATCTTCCTCACACGCGCAGGCCCTCGCGCATGCGGGCATAAGCCCTCCGCCTTATCGCGGGAAACAGGGCGCGTCCTTACATTGGACCATTGCCTCTCGCTGCACAAAGCAGTCCATGTCCGTCGCTGTGAACCCTCCCATTCCGCTTTTCTCCGGAAGAGTGCACCGTGCTGTCCACGCGCTGCTGGCCTTCGGCCTCGTGCTGTGCCTGGCCGCCGCGCCGCGCGTGGCATCGGCGGCCACGCTGACGGTGCTCGTCGGCGACGACCAGGCCGCGTCGGCCGAGTTCGTGCAGCAATTGCGCACCGGCCAGTCGGCCTCCGGCAAGTTCGAACTCGTGCGCATCGGACCGGGCGCCCCGGCCGCGGAGCCGGCCAGCACCGACACCGAGCCCGCCGCCAACACCGGCGTGCGCACGCGCAGCCTGCGCACCGCGAGCGACGCGGGCCTCACCGTGGCGGTGGGCACCGCCGCTGCGCGCGCCGCCCTCGAACGCCCCGGCGCCGAGCCGCTGGTGCTCGCGATGCTGAGCCGGCTCGACTACGAGACCCTCAAGACCGCCAGCCCCGCCGCCCTGCGGCGCAGCGACCGGCGCGTGGGCGTGCTGCTGCGCGACCCGGCCATGGCCGACCAGCTCGCGCTGGTGAACGCCGTGCTGCCGCAGAAGCGCCGCCTGGGCGTCATCGCCACGCCCGAATCCGAACCGCTGGTGCGCGAACTACAGCGCGCCGCGCAGAACGCCAACCCGGCCTGGGACCTGCAGGTCGAGATCGCGCCCGACGCGCGCTCGCTCGCTGCCGCGCTGCGCGCGCTGGTGCCGCGCAGCGACGCCCTCATGGTGCTGCCCGACCTCATCGGCGACAGCCAGGCCGCCACGCTCTCGGTGCTGCATGCCGGTGCCGGCGCGGGCCTGCCGGTGTTCGGTGCCAGCGAGGGGCTGGTGCGCTCGGGCGGCCTGGCGGCGGCGGTCTCCACGCCCGGCCAGCTCGCGCAACAGGCGCGCCAGCTCGGACAGAAGGTGGCCAGCGCCGGCAGCACCGGCAGCGGCCCGCTGGTGGAGGCGGCCACGCCGGCCACCGTGCGGATCAACGCGACCGTGGCACGCGGGCTCGGCCTGCGTCCGCCGGAGGAACGGGAGCTCACCGAACGACTCGCAGCCCCGCGATGAGCACCACGCCGGTCCCCCCAGGCCCGCTGTCCCGTCCGACGGCGGCGGGAGCAGCCACGGCGACCGAATCGCCACCGCCGCCCCCACCTCCAGCCGCTGCCTCGCTCGTCGTGCGCGGCAACCTGCAGCGCGACCTGTTCCGCCTGGGCGTCGTGCCCTGCGCCGCGGTGGCGCTGGCGCTCACCGGCTGGTTCACGCACAACCGGCTGCAGACGCTCGAAGCCGCCTTCGACGCCGAAGGCCAGGCCGTCGCCAAGCAGGTGGCGGCGATGTCCGACCTGAGCCTGTACGCGGGCGACCTGCCGGCCCTGCAGAACGTGGCCTCGGCCGCGTTGCGCGGCGGGCAGGTGACGCGGGTGGAGATCAGCAACAGCGCGGGCGTGTACGTCACGGCCGGGCCGAAGAACGAATCGCTCGCGCAGCTGCGCATGTTCAGCGCGCCCGTCACCTTGCGCGAGGCCTCGCGCGCCAGCGCCTTCGCGCCGGCCGGCTCCACCGCGGCGGGCGACACGCCCATCGGGCTGGTGCAGACCTTCCGCGACACCACCGCCTACACGCACGAGCGCAGCCGCTCGCTCATCGCCGGCATCGGCATCGCGCTGGTCGCGCTGCTGGCGGCCTGGGCCTCGGTGCGCCACATGGCGCGCACGGTGGCGCGGCCGCTGCGGCGCGTGTCGCGCACCGTGGCGGCGCTGGAGGCCGGCCACTTCGAGGTGCGCTGCGACGTGGTCGAAGGCGGCACGCGCGGCACGCACGAGCTGGCGGTGCTCGCGCACGACATCGACCGCCTCGCCGAACGCCTGCAATACAACCGCCAGGTGAGCGAGGAGCGCGTGCGCGAAGCCACCGCCGTCGCGCTGCAGCGCATGGCCGAGGCCGAGCAGGCCGCCCTGTCGCGCGCGCGCTTCCTGGCCGCCGCGAGCCACGACCTGCGCCAGCCGCTGCATGCCATGGGCCTCTTCATCGACGGCCTCCTGCCCAGCGCCACCGAGGCGCAGCGCCCCGCCGTGCTGCGGCTGCAGGAGAGCACCGGCTTCATGGGCGTGCTGCTGGACGACCTGCTCGAAATTTCGCGGCTCGATGCGCAGGTGCTCACGCCCGCCATCACGCGCGTCTCGCTGGCCGCGCTGTTCGACCAGCTCGACGCGCAGCACGCGCCCGCCGCCAGCGCGGCGCAGGTGCGGCTGCACTGGCGCGACCGCGGGCTGGCGGTGCGCAGCGACGCGGCCATGGTGCAGCGCATCGTCGGCAACCTGGTGGCCAACGCGCTGCGCCACGCGCCCGAAGGCGGCACCGTGCTGGTGGCCGCGCGGCGCAGCCGGGCCGGCGTGCGCATCGAGGTGCGCGACAACGGCGTGGGCATCGCGCCCATCCACCAGGGCCGCATCTTCGAAGAGTTCTACCAGGTGGCCAACACCGAGCGCGACCGCCGCCGCGGCTTCGGCCTGGGGCTGGCGATCTGCGCGCGCATCGCCACCCTGCTGGGCACCCGCATCACCGTCCGCTCGGCGCTGCAGGCCGGCAGCACCTTCGCGTTCACGCTGCCGCCCGCACGCAAGGCCGACGTCGCGCCGCCCGAGCCCGCACCGGTGGCACCGGCGCCGCTGGCGGGCCTGCGCTGCCTGGTGGTGGACGACGACCCCGCCATCCTCGACGGCACGCACGCGCTGCTCACGCAGTGGGGCTGCGAGGTCGAATGCGTCACCACCGGCGCCGAGGCGCTGGCGCGGCTGGGCACCGGCGACATCGTCTACGACGCCGTGCTGTGCGACCTGCAACTGGCCGGCGACGCCGACGGCGTGGAAGTGATCGATGCCGCGCGCCGCCTGCAGCCCGGCGCGCTCGCCGTGCTGGTGTCGGGCGCCACCGGGCCCGAGGTGCTGCAGCGGCTGCGCCACGGCGGCGTGACGCTGTTGACCAAACCGGTGGCGCCGGCCAAGCTGCGCGCACTGCTCACCACGCGGCGCCACGCGCCCGGCGCCTGACCCCGCATGCCCACCGCCATCGACCTGAAAGACATCCGCCCCTTCGTCGCCACGCCCTGCCACGGCGGCGCGGTCGGCACCGAGTGCGTGCGCAGCCTGCTCGGCCTCGTCAACCTCGCGTGGACCCACGGCTTCGCGATGCAGACGCGCTTTCTCGACGGCGACAGCCTCGTCACGCGCGCGCGCAACCGGCTGGCCGCCGAGTTCCTGGCCGACACGCGTTGGACGCACCTGTTCTGGATCGACGCCGACATCGGCTTCGAGCCCGAAGCCGCGCTGCGGCTGCTGGGCGCGGGCCGCGACGTGGTGGCCGGCGTGTACCCGCACAAGAGCGACGGCTGGCCCGACGGCGGCCTGCGCGCGCCGCTGCCGGCCGGCACCACGCGCGCCGACTTCGAGGCGCTGCATGCGGCGTTTCCGGTCAACGTGAACGACGCGGGCGCGCGCGTCGACGCCGACGGTTTCCTCGAAGTGCTGGACGCCCCCACCGGCTTCATGCTGATCGCGCGCCACGTGCTCGAGCAGATGGCGCAGGCGCTGCCCGAGCTGCGCTACACGCCCGACCGCATGGACGACCCGGTCGCCGCGGCGCGGCCGCACTACCGCTTCTTCGACGTGTTCGCCGAACCGGGCAACGGGCGCTACCTCAGCGAGGACTACGGCTTCTGCCGCCGCTGGCAGTCGATCGGCGGGCGCGTGCATGTCGACACGCGCTCGCGGCTTTCGCACCAGGGCCTGCGCACCTACCGCGGCGACTTCGCGAGAACGCTGGGGCTGGGCGGCTGAGCCGCTTGCAGGTCAGGCGGCAAGGTGTTGCGGTCGTAGTCGCGGTCGGCCTCGATGCGCATCAGCTGCAGCCTTGGCCCTTCCTCCGCGAGGTAGTCGTAGCCGATCGCCTGGAACTGCCGCGCTGGATCGAGCCGCGTGTACAGGTCGCGCCGCGCCACGCGGTCGGCGTGACGGATGCTCTTCAGGTGGTAGAGCCGGTAGCGGCTGTAGAACATCAGGCCCCGGCGCTGCGCGTCGTCGGGCAGCCAGGGGCCGTGCAGTTCGGCGCTCAGTTCGAACGAGATCTGCTGCGGCAAACGGAACAGCCGCGCGCGCGACTTGCGCCCCCACGGGCCGTCGCTGCGCCAGGCGTCGGGCGAGTTCCAGAGCTCGCAGGACACGAGCGACAGGCTGGCGAGCTGGTTGTCGGGCAGCGAATCGACGGTGGCGTGCAGGTGGCGCAGGAACAGCGCTTCGTAGCGCTCGTCGGCATCGCACACCAGCACCCAGCCCGCGCCGTGACGGCGCGCGGCTTCGAGCAGGCGGCGCTTGTTCTCGTTCTCGCGCCACACGTGCGCGCCATCGTCGCGCGGCGGGTTCGACAGCAGCTCCAGCAGCATCGGTTCGCGCCGCAGGATGTCGGCGGTGCCGTCGGTCGAACCGTCGTCGAGCGCGACGATGCCGTCCACGTGGCCGCGCAGGTGGTCGAGGCAGCCCGGCAGACAGCGCACCTCGTTGCGCAGCTGCAGCACGCAGACGATGCGCAGTCGCGACGTGAGACGCGGTGCGATCGGCGGGTGCGCGCACCGCGGGCAATGAAAGGCGCTGGGCTCGTGGTGCAGCAGGCGCGCGCAGACCTCGCACTGGCGGCGCGAACCCATCGGCACCACGGGTGCGGTGGCGAGCCAGGTCGGTGCTTCGGCGGGCCATGTGCCCGCGCTGTCGTCGCGTGCGATGCGGTCGAAATCGCGGCCCCATACGGCATCGCCCGCGCGCGCCTCGTGCGGCGTGCATTTGATCCAGTCGACGTCGCGGTCGAACTGCTCGCCGCCCGTGCGCGTCTCGTCCGACAGGTGCAGCAGGTGCGCGTCCGGGCAGGCCAGCAGCTGCCAGCCCGCCATCTCCAGGCGCACGCGCAGGTTGTCGTCGTCGCCACCCCATTCTTCGAACGATTCGTCGTAGCCGTGCACCGCCTCGAAGGCCTCGCGCGCGCAGCACAGCGAACCGTAGAAGGTCTGCAGCAGCAGCTCGGGCGGCACCTGGCGCGCGAAGACGGTGTCGAGCGTGTCCGTGAGTTCGTCGAAGCGCGCAAAGCCGACACGGCCGACCGCCACGCCGCGCGCGTGCCCCATCGCGGCGTGCAACAGCAGGGCCGGCGCATCGCCGGCGTAGGCGGACTCGGGCGAATGGACCAGCACGAAGCGCCCCGCGCTGCAACGCACGCCGGCGTTGATGGCCTTGCAGGGCGGGCGCCATGCATGTGCGACGTCGTTGACGAGCACCTTCCAACGGATCTGCGGAAAGCGTTCGACCAGCGCGAGCACGCCGGCTTCTTCGCCGGGTTCGTCGAGTGCGAGCACAACCTCGATGCCGGGCCGCGCCCAATACCCGGCATTCATCGGCAGCACGCGTTCGAACTCGGCAAGCTTGCGGTAGAAAGGCAGCACGACGCTGAGCCACGGACGGTTCGTGCCCGCCGCCTGACCGTCCGACGTCATGATGTTCACTGCATCGCTCCTTCAGCGATGACGCACCGGAGATGCCCATGCAAGGCTGCTACATCAACCTCGAGCGAAGCACCGAGCGCCGCGCCGCGATGGACGCGCAGTTGCAGCGGCTCGGGCTGACGAATGTCAGGCGGCACGCAGCCATCGATGCGCAGGCACTCGCGCCCGACAACACGGCAATCACGCCCGGCGAGCGCGCCTGTTTTCTCTCGCACACCGAAGCCCTCACCCGCGCGAACCCCGACGAAGCGCTGCTGGTGCTCGAAGACGACGCGCAGCTCAGCGAGGCCCTGCCGGCCGTGCTGCGCAGCGGCGCGCTCGCGCAACTGGAAGCCGAAGGCTGCGACATCGCGTTCCTCGAATGCCAGCCCGTGACCTCGACGCAGCACCTGCTTGCGCTCTGGCACAGCCTGCAACGGCGCCTGCCGCCGCAAGGAAGTGGCGCGCCGCGCCATGCACTGACCGGCATCGACTTTCTCGACGCGCGCACGCTCTACAACTGGGGCGCGGTCGCCTACGTCGTCACGCCGAAGGGCCTGCGCGTGCTGCCCGCGCTGCTGCAGGAAGCGCTCGCGCACGGGCCGTTGCAACCGTACGACCTGACGCTGGGCAGCTTCCTGCGAGACGGCCGCTTGCAAGGCGTGGTGCTCTCGCCCTTCCTCGCCACGCCCGCCTCCGGCAGCCACGCCGACAGCACCCTCGGCAGCCCCGCGGGATCGGCAGCGCACGACGTGCTCGGCGGTGCGTTGCGGCGCCTGTTTTTCGCCGGCCCGCTCGACGGCCTCGAGGCCCATGCCGCGCCGTGGCGGCACGCCCCGCTCACCGACGACCCGCAACTGCGCCTGCTCGCGGACCTGATGGCGCAGCTCTTCGTGCTCACGGCCCGCGATCACGCGCCGCGCTGACACGCGTGCGGTCTCAGAAATCCGAACAGCCGTTGCGCCGCTCGGTGTTCACGCAGCTCAGCAGGTTGGGCCGCGAGCGCACGCGCGACCATTCGCGCGCCAGCACGTCGGCGCCCTGCTGCGCGCGGTCGCCGTCCAGCGGCCCGGTGGCCAGGCAGATCGGCGCCTGGCCGATGTTCCGGTCATACAGGTACGAGGTCAGCGGCTCGCGCACCACGTCCACCGAAGGCAAGAGCGGCAGGCCGCTCACGCGCAGCTGGCCCGGCACCACGCGCACCGCATAGCCCTCGGCCGAGGTGAAGCTGCCGTTGATCGGGTACAGGCCCGTCGGGCTGCCCGGCAGCGCCGGCGAGAACATCGAGCCGCTGAAGCCCGCGCCGGTGTCGCCCAGGATCAGCCCCGTGATGCTGTAGATGAAGAAGGGGTTGGGCGCGCCCACGGTGCGCGACGCGTCGGCGATCACGATGGTCGCGGTCGGCTGCTGCGCGTAGATGAAGTGGTTGTCGCCCGGCGTCACGGTCACGGTGCACAGGCCCAGGTAGGCGCAGTGATAGAAGTTGGGCAACGGGCCCGAGCCGGCCAGGCCGCCGCGCGTTTCGCCGACCCAGGTGTCGGCCCACACGCGCCACAGCGCACCCGAGATGCCATGGCCGCCCGGGTTCTGGAAGCGCGCCGCCGCCACGAGGTCGGTGCCGTTGCTGCTGCTGACCGGCGCGCCGAGTGTGAGGTCGCCGCTCAGCGTGCGCACGAACACGGTGTTCGCGGCCATCGAGTCGGCCGAAGTGACCTGCGGCAGGTTGCCCGCCGCATCGAAGCCCGTGACCGACACCGGCCCGATGGTGACCGCGTTCGCGTCCACGTAGGCAAAGCCGCCGGCCGCGCCGCCGCCCACCGTGGCCACGTCGTTGCCCGGGTTGCGCAGATCGACGCTGCCGTTGCGCGAGCGCGCGAGCAGCGTGCCCGCCGTGATCGTGCCCGCGCCCGACTGGCTCACGTTGCCGCCCGACAGCAGCCCCAGCGTCGCGGCCGAGACCGGCGCGTTGAGCGCGATGCCGCCGCCACCGCCTTCGTTCTGCAGGGTGAGCGCGCCGGATGTCGTGAGCGCGCCCGCCACCGTGATGGCGCCCGCGTGCGTGGTGCTGCCCGCGACGATGGTCGGCGCCGACAGCTGCGCGAACTCCGCGCCCGACACCGAGAAGCCGTTGACCGTCGGCCCGCCCAGCACGATGGGCGTGGCCGTGTCGTCCGATGCGACCATGTTGACATCGACCCCGCCCGGGCGCAGGTCGATGGTGCCGGCCGCGACCACCGGCGCCTCGATGACGATCGAATCGCCGCTGCCGTCGTTGCTCGCGCGCAGCAGCACGTTGCCGCTGCTGCGGATGCCCGGCAGCGCGCCCGGTGCGGTCGGCGCACCACCGGCCTGCAACACGACGCCGCGCCCGCCGTTCTGCGAACGGCCCGTGACCTCGATGTTGCCGCCGCCCGTGGTGACGAGCTGCGCGCCGTTCTCCAGCCGCACGCCGCTGTCTTCGGTCACGCCCGGCGCCGAGGGGTCGTTGTTGAAGTTGTAGCCGCGCACCGCGATGTTGCCGCTGCCGGTGGTGATGGAACTGCCGCCGTTGATGAGCACGCCGTGCGCCGCCGCGAAAGTGGACGAGGCCTGGCGCCGCGCCACGCCCTGCACCGTGACGTTGCCGCTGGTGGTGCTGATGGTGCTCGGCCCGATCTGGCCGCTGGTGATGACCACACCGCTGTCCCATGTGGTCGAGGTGCCGCGGATGTCCACGTTGCCGGTGGCGGTGGCGATGCGCGCGCCCTGCAGCAGCACGTCGCCGCCCTCGATGCGCACGTTGCCGCCCGCGCCCGCGTCGCTCTGGCCGACGCGCGTGTCGACCTGCACGTCCTGCGTGAGCACCACGGTGCCGGTGGGCGCGCCGGGCTGGCCGCTGAGCAGCGACACGTTGCCGCCGTCGGTGACGACCTGCCCGCCGTTCAGGCGGATGAAGCCGCTGCCGGGCGTGCCCGTGCCCACCGCGTTCATCGTCACGCTGCCGCCCTGCGTGAGGATGTTGCCCCCGAAGTCGATGAAGCCGCTGTTGCCCGAGGGCGTGCCGTCGGGGTTGACGCCCGCGTTCATCACCACGTTCAGGTCGTCGCCGCCGGTCGCGCGGATGGTGGTGCCGGGCGTGCGCGTCTGGATGCCGCTGGCGGCGTCCAGCTGCAGCGTGAGCGGGCCCTTGGAGCCGGTGTAGTTGATGTCGACGTCGGCATCGAGCGTGATGACGCCGCCACCGCCCGTGCCGGTGCCCGTCGTGATCTTCACGCTGGTGCCGCCGTTGAGCGCGGTGTTGATGTCGCCGTCCTGGATGGTCGAGTTGGCGACCGCGTCGTAAGGGTTGGTCGGCAGCGTGCCCGCGGCCGTGCCATGGGCGATGGTGAGGTCGAAGGGGTCGATGAACCACTGCCCCGCCGCGCCCACCGGTGCCGACGCGTCGACGCGCGCGCCGCGCAGGTCGAAGCGCCCGGCCGAGGTCTCGATGCGCCCGCCGTCGCCGCCGGCCGCGCCGCCGCGCGCCGAGAGCTGGCCGTGCGCGCGCAGCGACTCGGTCGCCACCACCTTGATGCTGCCGCCGTTGCCTGCGCCCGTGCCCGCGTTGGCTTCCAGGCGCGTGTTGCCGCCGATGGCGATGGCGTTGGTGGCCGCGATGTCGATGCTGCCGCCGCCGGTCGCGCCGCTGGCGTCCAGGCGCGCCACCGCGGGCGAGCCGTCGGAGTTCGTGGCGCCGTCGATGAGCACGTTGCGCCCTTGCACCGAGATGCTGCCGCCCTTGCCGCTGTCGCTGGCCACCGAGGCCAGCGTGCCGACGCTGGTGCCCACGCCGGAGATGAAGGTGACCATGCGCATCGAGATGTCGGTGCCCTGGGCGTCGATGGCGATGGTTCCGCCGTCGGTGCGCAGCGCCGTCGGATGGTCGGCGTCGGCCGTGACGGCCACGCCGTAGGTGGGCGTGGTGGACGGCGTGATGATGATGTCAGGGCTGCCGAGCGTGGCGCTGAAGCCCTCGCTGCCCGCGTGGCCGATCACGTCGATGCGCCGGCCCGCGCCGGCCGAGACCGCGCCCCGGATGGCGACGCCGTTGCCGCCGCCGGCCGACATGTTCCCCGCCGCAAAGCCCGTGTCGGTGCGCAGGCCGTCGAGGTTCGCGCCCTGGCCTTCGATGCGCACGTCGCGCTCGCCGGCCACGGTGGCGTCGTCGATGACGACCGCCGTGCTGGCGCCCACCGTGGCGCCGCCGATGTTGGAAGTCCACGTCGGGCCCTGGCCCTTGATGCCGATGTCGCCCACCGACTTCAGCACCGCACCGCTGCCGATGGCCACGCCGCTGCGCCCGTAGCCCGCGAGGCCGTCGAGCTGCAGGCCGCCGGCGCCGGCTTCGACCGTGCCGCCCGTGATCGACACGCCGTTGCTGCCGCGGAAGATGAAGTCGCCGGTGTCCTGGTCGTCGATCCAGGTGCGGCCCTGGCCGCGCATCGTCACGCGGCCTTCGCCGCGGGTGGTGACCTGGCTGCCGGCCAGCGTCACGCCGTCGCGCCACACGAAATCGCCGGTGTCGCCACCGAGCGGGACGATGCCGCCGATGGCGCGGCCGTTCTGCGCGTCGCCCTGGCCGAAGAAGCGCACGTCGCCGCCGTTGGCCGCGATGGTCGCGCCGGTCAGCACGATGGCGCCGGCATAGTCGGTCTCCGCAGAAGGGTTGCCGCTGCTGTTGTTGATGTTCTTCGCGTTGGTGGCGACGCGGCCGGTCGCGTCGGCGTTGAAGTCGACGTGCAGCGCGCCTTGCTGCGACGTGATGGCCGAGCCCTCGTTCATCACGATGCTGCCGGCCGAATCGACGCGCAGCCGCGCCGTGCCGCCTTCGCTCTTGACGACCTGCACGCCGGGCGCGAAGGTCACGCCCGCGCCGAGGCCGGTGCGCCCGCTCGCCAGCGTCACGTCGGTGCCACGGCCCAGCGTGTCGCCGACACTGCCGGCGCTCACGGAGCCGCCGGTGAAGGCCGGCAATTTGCTGTCATATGCCGGCACGTTGGCGGCCTCGACGATGCCCAGGTCCGACTGTTTCGCGTTCACCGTCCAGCTGCCGTTGGCGCCGCCCTGCGCGCCGCCGCCCGCGTCGACGCGCACGGCCTGCACGCGCACCGCATCGGCCTCGTTCGAGATCGCACCGCCCTTGCCGTCGCCCGCGCCGCGCGCGGTCATCTCGCCGTAGGCCTGCAGCCGCGACTCGCGCTCGGGCGCCGGGTCGGCCTCGCCGACCAGGGTCTGGCCCTGGGCACTGGCCGTGGTGACGGTGCCGCCGGCGCCGCCCGTGGTGGCGTCGGCGCGCAGCACCGAGGTGGACGACAGCGCCACGTCGTAGCCACGCACCGATACGCTGCCGCCGCCGGCCTGCCCGCTGGCGTCGATCACCGCGCGCTGGTCGCCACCGCCCGTGCCTTCGATGCGCACCTGCCCCGCCGCGATGCGGATGGTGCCGCCGTGCTGCCCCGCGCCCATGCCGGTGGCATCGAGCGTGCCGCCGTTCATCTCGATGCGGTTGTTGCTGCCGGCGCCGAGCACGATCTCGCCGTTGACGTTCTCCAGCGTGCGCGCGCGCACCGTGCCCGACTGGTTCACCACCAGCTCGCCCGCCGTGGTGGAACTGCCGATGAGCATCACGCGCCCGCCGTCGGCCTGCAAGGTGGCGCCCGCGGCGTTCACCACCTTGGCGCTGGTGGCCATGGCGTCGGCTGCGACCACGAGGTTGGTGAGCCCGTCGTTGCCCAGGTCGAAGCTGATCCTGCGGCCCGAGGCCAGTGCGACGGTGCCGCGGTTGGCGGTGATGCTGCCGGTGTTGGTCACCTCGGCGCCCATCAGCACCACGGGGCCACCGGTGGCGGTGAGCACGCCGGCGTTGCTCACCACCTTGGCGTTGGCGTCGTCGCGCAGGAAATCGAGCTTGGTGCTGGTACCGGCGAGGAAGTCGACGTCGGGGGTGTTCAGTGCCAGCGTGGAGGCCACGAGACCGCCCACGTTGACCGTCGCGCCCTGGCTGAACACCACGCCGCTCGGGTTGATGAGGAACACGCGCCCGTTGGCCGTGAGCTGGCCGGCGATGGTCGAGAGCTCGCCGCCCGTCACGCGGTTGAGCAGGATGCTGGACGCACCCATCGCCTGATTGATGTTGACCGCGTCCTTGGCACCAATCGAGAAGCTGTTCCAGTTGATGATCGCGCGCAGCGACGACTGCGAGATGCCCAGCGCCTGTCCGCCCACACTGGTAGCCGACGTGGTGGTGCCCACGGTCACGCCGCCCTGCGTGGTATAGCCGTTCGGGCCGAAGCTCGGCAGGATGGTTTGTGCCAGCGCCGGGGCCAGGCCCATGCAGGCAATCGAAAGCGCCAGCGGACGCAGCGGATGCCGGGGTTGGAAGGTGGTGCGGGGCTTCATGGTCAGAACGCCTTCTGCAGCTGCACGTACAGCCGCGGGTTGCGCCCGCCGCCGTCGGTCTGCGCGGGCGGTGTGCCGGCGCGCCAGGCGAGCGTGGCGTTGATCGAGAAGTTGCCCGGGCGCGACCAGCTCAGGCCGATGCCGTAGCCGCGCAGGCTGTGGGTGTTCTCGCCGTCGAAGGGCGAGGGATGGCGCGCGATCTTTCCGCGTGCCGCGTCGTAGAACAGGTAGGGCGTGATCTCGTCGGTGGCGGCCCAGCGGTATTCGAAGGTGCCGATCAGGCCCTGGTCCACCAGCAGCTCGCCCGAGGGGTAGGCGCGCACCGCGCGCGCGCCGCCGAGCGCGAGCTTTTCGGAGGCGTCGAGGTTCTTGCTGGCCCACTGCCCACCGACCGAGAAGTACAGCGAGTGGCGCGGCACGATGGCCTGCAGCCGCGACACCTGGAAGCTCAGCTTCGTGAAGCCGCCTTCGGTGTGGCGCCCGCCGAACTGCTGGTCGGACTGGAAGCTCTGTGCGTCGCGGATCGACAGGTCGCCGTGGTACAGCGTGCCCGAGCTGGCCCAGTAGCCGCCGCCCAGCACCTCGTCGCGCCGCTCCCAGGCCCAACCGATGCCGAAGCCCTGCACGCGCTTCTTCGCCGTGAAGTCGACGCCGCGCAGTTCGTCGGTGAGGTCCTTCACGTCGGCCGTGAGGCGCAGGAACAGGTTCTGCTGGCGCTGGCGGATCAGCGGGTAGTTGAGCGACACGTCGAGCACGTCGGCGCGCCCGCGCGCGTCGAGGTCGACGAACTTGCCGCCCAGGTCGTAGCTCACGCGCGAGATGCCGATGCCCGCGCGCAGGCCGCTGGTGCCCAGCGGCGCCTCGTAGGCCACGCGGCCGTACTGCAGCGCGTTGCTGTTGGACAGCAGCAGGCGCGCATCGAGGTTGTCGCCGATGCCGAAGGGGCTGAGCCAGCGCGCCGTGCCGCCCACGCGGTAGCGCCCCGCCTCCTTGGTGCCGTGGTTGTCGGCCTCGGCCGAGAAGGCCCAGCGCGCGCCGGCCTCGACCTCCACCGACAGGTCGGTGGTGCCGGCCTGCGCGCCTTCCTGCAGGCTGGACGACACCTTGAGGCCGGGCTGGTCCGACAGCAGCAGCATGGCGCGCTCGTAGGCCGGCGCGTTCACCGCCTCGCCCGGCTGCAGCGCCGCCAGGAAGCCGCGCACGCGCGCCTCGCTGATCGGCGCCTCGGGCGCGACCAGCACGTCGACCTTGCCGAGCCGGCCTTCGATGATGCTGATCTCGACGATGCCGTCGCGCACGGTCTGCACCGGCACCACCGCCTGCGCGAGGAAGTAGCCGCGCTCCTTGTAGCGCGTGGTGATGGCCTGCGCGAGGCCTTCGAGGTCGCCGAGCGTGACGTCGCGGCCGATGTAGGGCGCGGTGATGGTCTGCAGCTCTTCGTTGCTCAGCGCCTTCACGCCGTTCAGGCGCAGGTCGGTGAGCTTGAAGCTGCCCGCGGCGGCGCGCTGTGGCGGCGCGGGCAGGGTTTGCGGGGCGACGGCGCCGGTGGCCTGCGCCACGGGGCGGTCGCAGCTGCCGCACGGGTCCTTGGTGGGCAACAACGTGGTGGCTTCCTGCGCATGGGCGCGGGGCATGGCGACCCACAGCGTGGCGCCGACGAGTGCAGTCGCCGCAATGGCGATCGGCGTCGGCCGAGGACGAAGGCGGATCGCAGGGGCCATGGCAGTGCTTCTTTGCAGGAGGGAGCGTGGCGAAGACATGGTCAGCTCCCCACCGTGAGGCGCCAGTTGCCGATGAGGTTGAACGGCGCCCAGAAGAAGGGGTGGGACATCTTGGGGTCCTTCAGCACGGCCAGTTGTCCGGCCTGCATGGCCTTCTGGATGTCGCGGCCCTTGGCGAGCTCGCCATAGAGCGTGCCCATGAGCACGGCGGTGGCGTCGTCCGACACGGGCCACAGCGAGGCGATGAGGCTGGAGCTGCCGGCCGAGAGGAACGAGCGCGTGAAACCCAGCACCTCGTCGCCCTGCGCGATGCGCCCCAGGCCCGACTCGCAGGCCGACAGCGTGACCAGCGCCGTGCCGTCCATCGGCAGTGCCAGGATCTCGTGCGCCTCGAGAAAGTTCTGCTTGCCGCCTTCGTTGGCCAGCAGGATGCGCGAGTACAGCGGATCGACCTCGTCGGCCTCGGCGTGCGCCGCCACGTGCATCAGCGGCGAGCGCGAGGCCACGTCGCGGAACTGCGTCTTGGTGGCGGCCGCGCCCATGTACACCGTGTTGCGCGGGAAGAGCTGCGCGAGCTGCTTGACCTCGGTCTCGGCGCCGGGCAGGTCGTACTTGTCCTCGATGCGCGGATTTCCGAAGGCCGTGAGCGACGCGTTCACGCGCGGCGTGCGCTGCGCCAGCTGCACCGCGATGCTGATCGACGGCGCCACCGACACCGGGTGCGTCTCGATGAGGTAGCGCCCGTCCAGGCGCAGCGCCTGGAACGGCAGGTAGTGCAGCGGCCCGTGCGGCACCACCACCACGCGCTGGCCCGGCGTCAGGCCCAGCGGGCCCAGCAGCGCGGCGCCGAGCTTGTCGGCGTTGGTGATGGCCGCGCGGCGACCGCGCACGATCGAGTTGCGGAAAGTCTCGACGAGTTCGGTGAGTTCGTCGCGCTTCACCGCGATGCGCTTTTCGACAATGCTGTCCGGCCCCACGACCCAGACCATCAGGCGGTCGGGCAGCGCGTGGTACTGCACCACGCGCTCGTCGGCCGCCAGCGTGCGCTGCAGCGCGGCCACGCCGACCGTGCCGGCCGACGATTCACTGAGCTTGGCGCGACCGCGCACCGCATCGAGCAGCGCGCGCGATCGGCTGTGCTCGCTGACCTCGAAGGCGCGCTGCGGATCGCCGGCCTCGCTGTACACCGCCACGCCGCGTTCGAACACCGACTGCAGGTCGGAGAACAGGCCCATCTTCACTTCTTCGCTGCGAAAGCGCGCGCGCACCTGGTCGACGTCGGCGAGCGCGCGGCCCGCGGCCTCGGCGGCGGCCTGCTTCTGGCCCAGCGCGAGTTCGCTGCGCGCCACGCCGTCCCAGGCCCAGAGCCGGTAGTAGGCGGTGTCGGTGCCGACCTGGCGCGTGGTGAGCGCACGGTACTTGTCGCGTGCCTCGGCCGGCTTGTTCTCGGCCAGCAGCAGACGGGCGCGCGTGCGTTCGAGCTGTGCGGCCAGCGGCGCCTCGCGCGGCTCGGCCATGTCGCCGAGCACCTGGCGCGCGCGTGCCGCGTCACCCGATTCGATGAGCGCGTTGACCAGCGAGGCCTGCACCAGCGGTGCATAGCGCGGCGAGCTGTTGGCCAGTGCTTCGTCGTAGCTGAGCACCGCGCCGGCGAAGTCGCCGCGCCGCGTGCGCACGTCGCCGATCACCTTCTGCACCGGGCCGACCACCAGCTTGGGGTCGCGCGCGGTGTGGCGCAGCGCTTCGCGCGCGAACTCCTCGGCCTTCTCGAGCTGGCCCGAGTAGCTGTAGACGATCGCCAGGTCGCGGTTGGCCACGGCGCGCAGGTTCGGGTCGCTGGTGGCGTTGGCCAGATGCAGCGCCTTGCTCGCGGCGCGCACGCTCTGGCGAAACTCGCCCGCCTCGGCCAAGGCGACCGCCTGGCTGCAGTACTGATAGCCCGAGAGCTTGACCGCGTCCTGGCCGTAGAGCACCGCGCCTTCGCTGGTCAGGGCCAGCAGCGTGTCGGTGTCGGCCAGCCGCGCCTGCGCCATCCGGTCGGCCGCGGCCTCGGCATTCGGGCCGCCCGCCGCAGCGGCGGGAGTTGCAGGTGGTGGCGCCGGACGTTGTGCCAGCGCCGAAGGACCGCCGGGGCCCAGAAGCAGCACACCCATCAGGCCGACCGCACCGGCAAGACCGGCACGGCGACGCGCCGGATGCGCACATCCCCATCTCGAAAACCACGCCATTGAACCCCCTCGACCCATGCACTCGCTGCCGCGAACGCTCGACGCCGCGGGAGTGCGCGCCGTTCAGGCCTCGTGGGAAAGTCTAGGAGCGGGTGTTCACCTCGCCTATTCGCAATACGGTCTAGCGCAAATGGCGTAGAGCCTGCTCACGCTACGCGGGCACGCTGTCGATGTTGAGTCGATCCCAATGCCGGTGCTTCGCAATCGCCGCGATGAAGTCGTGCGCAATCTGCGTCGCCGCCGTGGCGTCGCCCAGGTTCGTGACAGGCGTTTCGGCCACCACCACGCCGGCCGGTGCCTCGCCCTCGGGCGTGACGCCCAGCGTGGCCAGCAACTGCACGCCCTCGCCCACCGCGCAGATCGCCTTGCAGTGCTTGTAGGCCTCGAGCACGAAGTGCACGGCATCGCCCTGCGCCGCAAGCGCGGCGGCGCCCTCGGCGCCCGCCGGCACGAGCACGGCGTCGAACAACACCGAGGCGGTGTTGGTGAAGGTCATGTCGACGTCGATCTGGCGCTTCGACGCGCTGGCCACGGTGCCGAGCTTCGGGCCCACCACCTTGCACAGCACGCCCACCTGTTCGAGCGCGTCGCGAATGGGCTTCAGCGAGGCCGAGTCGACGCCGTCGGCCACGAGGATCGCGACCTTGCGCGTGCGCACCACGCCGTCGGCGCTGCCGTCGCTCATGCGCAGCGCGGGCGATTCGTCGATGGGCAGTTCGATGCGGTGTTCGCGAAAGCCCGAGTACCCTGCGGCCGCTTTCGCGTCGGGCTCGCCGATGCCCAGCGGCTCGGCCACGCGGCGTGCGAGTTTCTCGTCCACGTGCGCGAGGTTGTCGACCATGCGCTGGCGGATGGCGGGCACTTCGAGCTTCGAGAGTTCGAAGCGGAAGGCCGCGACGATGTGCTCCTTCTCGGCCATGCTCTGGCTGTTGAAGAACAGGCGCGCCTGCGTGAAGTGGTCGTCGAACGAGGGGCTGCGGCGCCGCACCTTCGGCGACTCGATCTCTTCGGGGAACGACTGGAAGCCGTGGCTGCCGCCGTCCACGCGGAACTCGGTGCCGCTGCCCAGCGTGTTGGGCTCGTAGGCGACCTGGCCGCGCGCGATGGTCTGGCGATGCATGCCGTCGCGCTGCATGTTGTGGAACGGGCACACGGCCTTGTTGATCGGCAGCTCGTGGAAGTTGGCGCCGCCCAGGCGCGAGATCTGCGTGTCGGTGTAGCTGAACAGGCGCCCCTGCAGCAGCGGGTCGTTGCTGAAGTCGATGCCGGGCACGACGTGGCCCGGGTGGAAGGCCACCTGCTCGGTCTCGGCAAAGAAGTTGTCGGGGTTGCGGTTGAGCACCAGCTTGCCGATGCGCTGCACGGGCACCATCTCTTCGGGGATCAGCTTGGTCGGGTCGAGCAGGTCGAAGCCCAGCGATTCGGCCTTGTCGGGCGCAATGAGCTGCACGCCGAGTTCCCACTCGGGGAAATGGCCCTGCTCGATGGCCTCCCAGAGGTCGCGACGGTGGAAGTCGGGGTCCTTGCCGGCGATCTTCTGTGCCTCGTCCCACACGAGGCCGTGCACACCGAGCTTGGGCTTCCAGTGGAACTTCACGAAGTGGCTCTCGCCGCGCGCGTTGACGAAGCGGAAGGTGTGGACGCCGAAGCCTTCCATCATGCGCAGGCTGCGCGGAATGGCGCGGTCGCTCATGGCCCACATCAGCATGTGGGTGCTCTCGGGCATGAGCGAAGCGAAGTCCCAGAAGGTGTCGTGCGCGCTCGCGGCCTGCGGCATCTCGTGGTGCGGCTCGGGCTTCACGGCGTGGATGAGGTCGGGGAACTTCATCGCGTCCTGGATGAAGAACACGGGGATGTTGTTGCCCACGAGGTCGTAGTTGCCCTCGCGCGTGTAGAACTTGACGGCGAAGCCGCGCACGTCGCGCACGGTGTCGGCCGAGCCGCGCGAGCCGGCCACGGTGGAAAAGCGCACGAACACGGGCGTCTTCGCATCGGGGTCCTGCAGGAAGTCGGCGCAGGTGTACTGCGACATCGACTGGTAGACCTGGAAGTAGCCATGCGCCGCCGAGCCGCGCGCGTGCACGGCGCGCTCGGGAATGCGCTCGTGGTCGAAGTGCGTGATCTTCTCGCGCAGGATGAAGTCTTCGAGCAGCGTCGGCCCGCGCACGCCCGCCTTGAGCGAGTTGTGGTTGTCCGGAACCTGCAGGCCCTGGTTGGTCGTCAGGTGCGGGGGGTGCTCGGTGGTGAAACCCTCGAGCTGCAGCTGCTTGGCGTTGGCGCCGTCACCGGTCTTGGCGGTGCTGGCGCGGCGGCCTGCGGCGGCCTTGTTCTGGGGGGACATCGGGGTTCTGGGCATCGATGCGGGTCGGCTCAGCCGGCCTCGTTGCTGTTGCCGCTGCCGACGAAGATGTCGAGCACGTTCACCACGGCGATCAGGCCGATGCAGGCGGTCACGGCAGCCACCGCCCAGATCAGGATGTCGTCGCCCCAGGTGCCCATGAGCGAATCGAACAGTGCCGAGATTTCCATGATGTTTTTCCCTCCGAGAGAAGCGGGGCCGCAAGCCGGCAAATCCGCAAAGAGGAAGCTTAGGTGGGGCCCGGTGCGCGGGCCGTAGTGGCCGCCCCTCCCCGTCTGTGGGAGAAGGTGGGCGTCACCGGTAGGAGGGCGCCGACAGGCGCGAGCCTCAGGCGGTCGGGTCGAGCACGCGTTCGCTGGGCCGCGCGAAGTAGAACCACTCGGCGCCCGGCAGCGCCATCGCGTTCGGGAACACGATGAAGCCGTCGTCGGGCGCGCTGACCAGCGTGCCGTCGTGCCGCATGCCCACGGGCTCGCCGCGCTGCACGGGGTCGAAGGTGGCCCAGTCGCGCACGAAGCTGTCGTCCTCGTGCAGGCGGTCGGTCACGCTGGCCAGGCGCAGCAGCTGGGGCGGCTGCGGGGGCGCGGCCGACAGGCCCGGCGGCAGCGCCGCCATGCCCAGCAGCGCGAGCGTGCGGCGGATGGCCGCCCACGCCACCTGCGGCGCCTGCGGGTCCTGGTGCTGGCCGCATTCGAGCGTGACGCCGTAGCCGCCGCAGCTGCGGATGTACTCGTTGGTGCCGCGGCCGAAGTCGATGGCGGCCTCGTCGACCGCCGCGCCGCGCTGCGCGAGGCCGGCGGCGTAGATGTCGAGCCAGCCCTCGACCACGATGGGCGTGCCGATGTGCAGCGCGAGCCGGCCTTCTTCCTGCGCGCGCGCGAAGGGTTCGAGGCTGCCGCTGTTGTCGCGCGGGCCGATCATGGCGAAGGCCTCGCCCTCGCTCTGGAAGGAGTGCAGGTCGAGCAGCACGTCGTGGCGCGCGATGACGGGCGCCAGCCGGTTGGTGATGCGGGCCTCGTAGTCGGCCGGTGTCTCGCTCGGGCGGAACAGGCGGTTGAGGTTGCGCTGGCCCTCGCGCTGCAGGCGGCGCCGCGCGAGCGGGTTGGCCACGGGCACGAGCGTGAGTTCGCCACGCAGCAGGCGCAAGTCGCCGGCATCGAACTCGGCCAGCACGCGCGCGATGCCCTCGGTGCCGCAGGTCTCGTCGCCGTGCACCCCGCCGATCACGAGCAGGCGCGGGCCGGGGTTCAGCGACGCGAACGCATGCAGGCGCAGGCTGTCGGTGGCGGTCGCGGCGTCGTCGAAAAGCGGGGTGGACATGCGGGCGATTATGCGGAGGCGACTGTGGCCGCGCAAAAGGCAAGACCCTGTGGCTTGGCGGGCGCGCAGCGCGAACCTACAGCCGCGCCCTGGCCTGTCCTACCGCCCCGTGGCGGGGCGCCGCGCAAGCTGGCGCCAGACCCGAACTTTGAAGGAGCACACGATGGCCCAGCAACCGCGCAAGGACAAGAAGGACACCACCCGCGTCGCACAGGACGGCGAATCGGCGCCGCGCCTGCCGCACGAGCGCGACCAGTCGTCGGACAGCCAGGTGATGCAGGACGGCCAGCCGCCCGAGAAGGGCCGGCGCGGCTACGAGGACGTGGAACGCGGCGTGGTCGACACCGACCGCGGGCTGACGCCCGAGCGCACGCCCGACGGCAAGGTCAGGCCTTGACGGTGGCCAGCTGCTGGCGCATGTCGCCGATCACCGCGCCGTAGTCCTTGGCGTTGAAGATCGCGCTGCCCGCCACGAAGGTGTCGGCGCCGGCCGAGGCCACGCGCGCGATGTTGTCGGCCTTGATGCCGCCGTCCACCTCGAGGCGGATGTCGCGCCCGCTCTGCTCGATGCGCTTGCGCGCCTGCTCGATCTTGCGCAGCGCCGAGTCGATGAAGCTCTGGCCACCGAAGCCGGGGTTGACGCTCATGATGAGGATCAGGTCGATGTCGTCGATGGCCCAGTCCAGCGCCTCGAGGCCGGCGCCCGGGTTGAACACCAGGCCGGGCTTGCAGCCGGCGGCCTTGATGGCCTGGATGCTGCGGTGCACATGGGTCGAGGCGTCGGGGTGAAAGCTGATGTAGTCAGCGCCCGCTTGCGCAAAAGACGCGGCCAGCGCGTCGACCGGCTGGATCATCAGGTGCACGTCGATGGGCACGGGCGTGCCGTCGGCGGTCTTGGCGTAGGGCTTGAGGGCCTGGCAGATCATGGGGCCGAAGGTCAGGTTCGGCACGTAATGGTTGTCCATCACGTCGAAGTGGATCCAGTCGGCGCCGGCCGCGATCACGTCGGTCAGTTCCTGGCCGAGGTGCGCGAAGTCGGCGGAAAGAATGGAGGGCGCAATGCGGAACGGGGTGCTGCTCATAACCCCGGATTCTCGCAGCCGTCGGAAGTCCGAGGAAAGGCCTCCGTTACCATGCGCCCCATGTCACACAGCCCCTTCAGCGTACAGGTCGAACCGCGTTACCTGGCCGACCAGTCCTCGCCCAAGGACAACGTCTACACCTTCTCCTACACGATCACCGTCACCAATGTGGGCACGGTGGGCGCGCAATTGATCGCGCGCCACTGGCTCATCAACGACGCCTCGGGCCATGCGCAGGAGGTCAAGGGCCTCGGCGTGATCGGCCAGCAGCCGCTGCTGGCGCCCGGCGAATCGTTCCGCTACACCAGCGGCTGCCGCCTGCAGGCGGCCAGCGGCACCATGCACGGCAGCTTCTTCGTGGTGACCGAAGAAGGCGAGCGCTTCGACGTGCCCGTTCCCATGTTCGTGCTCGAAGCCGACGTTGGCGGAACCCCGGTGTCCCGGGTGCTTCACTAGGTACTCCCCCAGGCTTCGCGCACTTCGTGTCGCTTCTCCTTCCCCCTCGCCGGGGGCAACACCAGCGGCCCGGCTGAGCCGGTTCCGCGGTGTTCCCCGCACTGATCCGTTACGAATTCATCATGGCTGCTGCATCTCGCGACTTGCAGGGGCTGCTTGCCGGCCTCGACCCCACGGCCGATGTGGCGCAGCGCCACATCTGGCTCATCAACCTCTTCGACTGGCTGCGCGGCGACCGCGCCTCGCCGCAGGCCGCCATCGGCCGCGTGCAGCTGCTGCTCGACGCCGTCGAGGCACGGCCCGAGCTGTGCGAGCGGCTGCGCGCCTGGTGGCGCGCGTTCACGCAGTCGGTCGACCTCACGGCGCTGCTGGCCGACTACGGCTTTGCGCCGCGCACCGCCTTCCTGAGCGAGTTCGGCGAACGCATGCGCCGCAAGATATTGCCGGGCACGCCCGAGACCACCGACGCCTCGGACCTGTTCCGGCTGGTGCTGCCCGGCGTGTTCGACGCCGGCTGGATCGCGTTGCTCGACGACACCCAGCTCGCGCGCATCGGCGCGCTGCTGGCCGACGCGGCGCCCATGCCCGACGGCTCGGCGCGCTGGCGCCACACGGTGATGGACGCCGTCACCTACTGCTGCAGCCAGGTGGTGGCGACGGGCTTTTCGCCCGAGCTGCGGCTGCGCATCAGCCCCGAAGCGGGCGAGGCGCGCCCCTTCCACGCCCTCATGGCCGACCTGGACGCGCTGCGCGAGCAGATGTTCGCCCTGCCGCGCGACGAAGAATCCCTGCAGGCCGCCTTCGTGGCCTTCCGCGACCGGCTCGACGCCTGCCGCTCCAGCGCCTCGTCGGTCTACACGCACCTGGAAGACAACGGCATCTCCGTCGGCCTGGTGTTCCGGCTGCGCCAGCTGCGCGAGCGCGTGCTGCGCATCCGCGAGCTGCTCGACTGCCTGATGTCGCCCGTGCCGGGGCCCAGCATGGCGCGGCTGGTCGGCAAGCTGGTGCTGGCGGGCGGCGAGCGCAACAGCATCCGCGCGCTGATCGCCTCCAATTCGTCGATGCTCGCGGCCAAGGTGACCGAGCGCAGCGCCGAGACGGGCGAGCACTACATCACCCGCGACCGCCGCAGCTACCTGCAGATGGTGAAGAAGGCCGCCGGCGGCGGCGCCTTCACGGCGCTGACGGTGCTGGCCAAGTTCGGCATCTACGCGCTGGCCCTGTCGGCCTTCTGGAGCGGGCTGGCCGCGGGCCTCATGTATGCGGCCAGCTTCGTGGCGATCCAGCTGCTGCACCTCACGCTGGCCACCAAGCAGCCGGCCATGACCGCGCCCGCCATGGCGGCGCGGCTGCGCGACATCAAGTCGGACGACGCCGTGGACCAGTTCGTCGACGAGGTGGCCAACCTCGTGCGCTCGCAGGTGGCGGCCGTGCTGGGCAACGTGCTGCTGGTGGTGCCGGCGGTGGGCCTGCTGGTGCTGGGCTGGCAGGCCGCGCTGGGCCGGCCGCTGCTGGACGCGGCGCATGCGGCCTCGACGCTGCATTCGCTGTCGCTGCTCGGACCGACCGTGCTTTTCGCGGCAATCACCGGCATCCTGCTGTTTTCGTCCAGCATCATCGCCGGCTGGACAGAAAACGCCTTTGTCCTGCATCGCCTGGACTCCGCCATGCGTTACAACCCTCGCATCGGCGCCTTTCTCGGTGCCGCCCGGGCCCGTCGCTGGGCCGCCTTCATGCGCACACACATCTCAGGCTTCGCCTCCAACATCTCGCTGGGACTCATGCTCGGACTGCTGCCCGCGTTCGCGGGCTTCTTCGGGCTCGGGCTGGATGTGCGCCATGTCACGCTGTCGGCCGGCCAGATCGCGGCCGCGGCGGCATCCATCGGCCTGCCGGCACTGCACCAGCCGGCCCTGTGGTGGGCGGTTGCGGCGATCCCGGTGATCGGCGCGCTCAATGTGAGCGTGAGTTTCTACTTCGCTTTCCGTCTGGCGCTGCGCGCGCACAGCGTGAGCCTCGGTGACCGCGCCCGCATCCGCAGCGCGATCTGGGCCCGCTGGCGCAGCCGGCCGGTGAGCTTCTTCCTGCCTACATGAACCTGACCGCACTCCTCGCCGAACTCCAGGGCTTCTGGGCCGAATGGGCGCGCCCCTCGGCCGGCCTGCCCACCGTGCTCTGGGCCCTGCTGGTGGCCGCCGCCGCGGCCTCCGGCCACCTGGTGCAGCGCTACCTGGGGATGCCCAAGGTCATCGGCTATTCGGTGGTGGGCGCGGTGGTGGGCTTTGCCGGTTTCGAGGGCGCGATCTGGCCGCTGCGCGGCATCAGCCTCTTCCTGCTGGAGCTGGGCGCGGCCGTGGTGCTGTTCGAGGCCGGCGGGCGGCTGCCGCTGCGCTGGTTCCGCCACAACCCGATGGTGCTGGTGCAAAGCCTGCTGGAGGCGGGGCTGACCTACTTCGGCGTGTACTGGATATTGATTCTTCTGGGCCTGCCCGAGCCGGTGGCCAACCCCATCGCACTGATGGCGATCGTCGCCTCGCCGGCCGTGCTCAGCCGCGTGATCATGGACACCCGCGCCGCCGGCCCGGTGACCGAGCGCGCCATGACGCTGGCCACGCTCAACACCTTCTACGCCCTCACGCTGGGCTACGCGCAGGCCGGCCTGATCGAGCGCGCGCCGCAGTCGCTGATGCTCAAGCTCTACCCGGTCGCGGTGGTGCTGGGCATGTCGTTCGTGGTCGGCGCGATCATGGCGCTGGCGCTGCGCTCGGCGCTGCGCGTGATGAGCCCGAACAGCGAGAACACCTCGATCCTGCTGCTGGCGATCATCGCGGCGGGCGCGGCGCTCACGGCCCACATCGGCGGCTCGGCGCCGCTGGCGGCGCTCATCGGCGGCGTGCTGCTCAAGACGCTCAACCCCAAGCCCTGGGCCTGGCAGCGCCAGCTCGGCACCGCCTCGTCGCTGCTGACCATGCTGATGTTCGTGCTGGTGTCGATGGTGGCGGCGCAGGCCGACTGGACCCTGCCCGTGGCCAGCGTGGTGCTGGCCGTGATCGGCGTGCGCCTGGTCACCAAGATCTCGGGCGTGGCCATTGCCAACCCGGGCAGCGGCGCCAGCTGGAAGCAGGCCTTCTGGGTCGGCTGCGCGATGACGCCGCTGTCGTCCATCGCCCTGCTGATCGCCTCCAATTTCGCCTCGGCCTCGCCGCTTCTGGGCACCATGATCACGCAGGTCGCCCTGCCCTCGATCCTGCTGATGGAAGTGATGGGCGCCGTGCTCGCCACCGTGGCGATCCACGCCGTGGGCGAGAGTTCGGTCCCCTGGACGCCGCAGGCCTTCAGCACCACGGAAGACACGCAGCGATGAGCAGCAACAGCAACCCCACCTCCGTCCTCCCGATCGACCCGGACAGCGACGACGTCCGCTCTGCGCCGCTGCCTGCCGATCCGGCCAGCCGCGCCGTCAAGCTCGAGCCCTTCAACAAGTCGGAAGCGCTGTCGCTCGGCGTGGAGCTCGAGCTGCAGCTCGTGAACACGCACGACTACGACCTCGCGCCGTATGCCGAAGACATGCTGCGCCTGATGGCCCAGACGCCGCTGCCCGGCAGCGTGGTGCCCGAGATGACCTCGAGCATGATCGAGATCTCGACCGACATCTGCCACTCGGCGCAGGACGTGATCACGCAGCTGTCGCCGATCCGAGAGGCGCTGATCAAGAACGCCGACAAGCTCAACATCGCGGTGGTCGGCGGCGGCACGCATGCCTTCCAGCAATGGCACGAACGGCGCATCTACGACAAGCCGCGCTTTCGCGAGCTGTCGGAGCTGTACGGCTACCTGAGCAAGCAGTTCACCATCTTCGGCCAGCACGTCCACATCGGCTGCCCCGACGCCGATTCGGCGCTGCTGATGCTGCACCGCATGTCGCGCTACATCCCGCACTTCATCGCGCTGTCGGCCTCGTCGCCGTTCGTGCAGGGGCAGGACACGCAGTTCGACTCGGCACGGCTCAATTCCGTGTTCGCGTTCCCGCTCTCGGGCCGTGCGCCCTTCACCACGAGCTGGAAGGAGTTCGAGGCCTACTTCGAGCGCATGACCCGCACCGGCGTCGTGCGCAGCATGAAAGACTTTTATTGGGACATCCGTCCCAAGCCCGAGTTCGGCACCATCGAGATCCGCGTGTTCGACACGCCGCTCACCATCGAGCGCGCCGCCGCGCTCGCGGGCTACGTGCAGTCGCTGGCCGCGTGGTTCCTGCAAGAGCAGCCCTTCGAGCCGAGCGAGGACGACTACCTCGTCTACACCTACAACCGCTTCCAGGCCTGCCGCTTCGGCCTGGACGCGGTGTACGTCGACCCGGCCAGCGGCCAGCACATGCCGCTGCGCGACCACATCCTGATGACCATGACCCAGCTCGAATGGCACAGCGAGGCGCTCAACGCCACGCAGGCACTGGGCGAGCTGCGCACCAGCGTCGAGGCCAACCGCAACGACGCGCGCTGGCTGCGCGAGAAGCAGGGCAAGGAGCGGCTGCTGGCCGAGGTCGTGCGACAAGCCTCGCTGCGCTTTCGCGGCGCGGCCTGACGTTGTTCAGGCCGCCACGGCCTCCTGGGAGAACTGCCGGCGGTACACCGTCGGCGACACCTTGAACGCCGTGGCGAAGTGCTTGCGCAGCAGCACCGCCGAGCCGAAGCCCGCATCGGCCGCCACGCGCTCCACGGAGCGGTTGGTCGTTTCGAGCAGCCGCTGCGCCAGCGCCAGCCGCTGGTTCTGCAGCCACTGGCCGACCGTCGTGCCCGTCGATTCGCGAAAACGCCGCGTGAAGGTGCGCCGGCTCATGAGCGCGCGCCGGGCGAGGTCGTCGAGTTCGTGCGGCACCTGCAGATGCCGCCCCAGCCATTCGAGCAGCGGCGTGAGCCGGTCGCGTTCGGCCGCCGCCGGCACGGGCTGCTGGATGTACTGCGCCTGCCCGCCCTGCCGGTGCGGCGCAACGACCATGCGCCGCGCGGCGCGGTTCGCGGTGTCGGCGCCGTAGCGCACGCGCAGCAGGTGCAGGCAGCAGTCGATGCCGGCGGCCGTGCCCGCCGAAGTGAGCACGTCGCCGTCGTCCACGTACAGCACCTCGGGCTGCAGCACGACTTGCGGATATTGCTTGGCGAAGGCTGCGGCCAGGTGCCAGTGCGTGGTGGCGGGCCGGCCGTCGAGCAGGCCCGCCTCGGCCAGCACGAAAGCACCCAGGCACAGCCCGACCACGGTGGCGCCGCGCCGGTGCGCCGCCTGCAGCGCACGGATGAGCGCGGGCGGCGCGGGCCGGCCGTCGTCGCGCCAGGACGGCACCACCACGATCTGCGCGCGGCGGATCGCCTCCAGGCCGTGCGGCACCACGAGCGTGAAGCCCGCGTTGGTGGCCAGCGGCCCGGGCTCGGGCGCACAGACCTGCACGCGAAAACGCGGCGCGCCGGTGTCGGTGCGGTCTTCGCCGAACACCATGCAGGGCACGGAGAGGTGGAAGGGGCTGATGCCGTCGAAGGCCACGACGGCAATGGTTTCAACAGCAGAGGGGCGCATGGCCCGATCTTATCGATGAATGGCTTTCGGGCCACTGTCGCAAAACCCGTGGTGCGCGAAGAATCGAGCCATTCCAGACACACACAACCACCGAAGGAGATACCCATGAGCCAAACCGCACCGCGCCGCGCCCTCGTCGTCATCGACGTGCAGAACGAATACTTCGAAGGCGGCGGCCTGCCGATCGAATACCCGCCGGTCGAGAGCTCGCTGCCGAAGATCGCGCAGGCCATGGACGCGGCGCGCGCGGCCGGCGTGCCGGTGGTGGTCGTGCAGCACCACGCGCCGAAGGGTGCGCCGGTCTTCCAGGCCGACAACTTCCACGGCCAGCTGCACCCCGAGATCGCCCAGCGCCCGCGCGACCACCTCATCACCAAGGCCTTCCCGAGCGTCTTCACCGGCACCGACTTCGCCGACTGGCTCGCGCGCCACGAGATCGACACGCTGAGCGTGACCGGCTACATGACGCAGAACTGCGACGCTTCCACCGTGTTCGAAGCCATGCACCGCGGGCTGAACGTGGAGTTCCTGTCGGACGCCACCGGCGCGCTGCCTTACGAGAACGCGGCGGGCCGCGTGAGCGCCGAAGAGATCCACCGCGTCTTCAGCGTCGTGTTCCACAGCAACTTCGCGGCCGTGGCGACGACCGACGTGTGGGTCGCTGCACTGAAGAGCGGTACCGCGATCGAGAAGGACAACGTGGTCATGTCCAACCGCCGCGCGCGCGGCGTCTGACCCTCACCGGAACTCAGGTCAGGCCAGGCTCAACGGCTGCAGCAGCGGCTTCCAGCGCTCCACGGCGATCTTCTTGAAGCCGCGGCCGTTGGGATGCAGCTCGTTGGCCCAGTCGGTCGGGCCCAGCGTGCCCCGGCTGTCCACCACGTGCAGGTGCTGCGGGTCGCCCGCGGCGATGTTCTGCAGCATGCCGTGGAAGCCGTCGATCAGGTGGTCGACGCAGGGCTTGAACAGCTCGGGCGCCACGCCCGCGTCGACCAGCGCCGGGCGCAGCCAGCCTTCGCGCCCGAACAGCGCCTTGCCGGTGGGCGGCGCGTAGTCGTAGCTGTGCATGACGATGTGGCAGTCCACGCTGGTGCGGGTGTAGATGAGGCCGATGAGCGCGCGGTACTGCTCGTCCATGTCGACAAGGAACTGGTCGAAGCCGCCCTTGCCGTTGCGAAAGCACTGCGCGGCCTGCGTCTCGCCCGTGCAATCGGACTTGAGCAGCGGGCGCAGGTCGTTGAAGCCCGCGAAGTCGTTGCCGCCGCCGCTGATGAACACCGCCGACAGCGTCGGCCCGTACAGGCGCAGCGACTCGCGCACGGCGTTGCGGTACTTGCCTTCGACGTAGTCCTGGGCTTCCGCGCCGTTCATGCCCTTGGCCAGGATCACGTGGCCGCGCGCGCCGACCACGTCGCCCAGGAAGTTCAGCAGGCTGCCGCCCGGCAGCGGGTACCAGAACCACGAATCGCCGAAGGCGAGGATGGTCGCGGTGCCGTGCGGGCCCATCTGCATCTTGGTCTCGTCCCAGTAGACAGCCATGGCGAACTCCTCGTGTAGAGGGCGCCATGGTTCTCGCAACCGCCGCGCGGCGCCATCCCCCGTTCGCAGTAGAACCTGCTGCTCAGTCCCGCAGCGACTGCACCAGCAGCACCAGCTCCGCCTGCCGGTGGCAGTCGGTCTTGCGCATCACGTTGCGCAGGTGGCTGCGCGCCGTGTGTTCGGAGCAGTGCTGCGCGGCGGCGAAGTCCTTGACGGTCTTGCCGCTCGCCAGCAGCAGCGCGAGCCGCGCTTCGGTCGGGCTCAGGCCGAGCAGGCTTTCCAGCTGCCGCGGCTCCACGGGCGCCGCCTCGGCCGGATGGGCGAAGACCACGAGCGCGCGGTGGCGCTGGCGCAGCACGGCCAGTGGGTGCGAAGGTTTGAGCGGCAGCACCGTGATGCGGACCACGCTGCCGGCCACGGGCAGGTGCAGCACGCCGGCCCGCGCGCCGCCGGCCGGGGCGCAGGCCTCGCGCACCCGCTGCTCGAAGGCCGACTGCAGCGCGGACGACGCGAGCCGCAATCGCCCCTGCGCGCTGTCGAACAGGCCGCCGCGGCCCGCGCAGGCCGCCGCGCGCGCGTTCAGGTGGTCGATGCGGCAGGCCTCGTCGACCACGGCGATGCCCTGCGGCAGTGCGTCGAGCGCCGACAGCCCGGTCGCCGCATGCTCGCCCAGCTGCGCCATGCGGGCGCGCAGCTCGCTGGCACGCACCAGGTGCGGCGACAGGCGCCGGCAGAAGGCCTCGCTCTCAGGACCGTAGGGCGCCTCGGCCCGGGGGCGGATGAAGCCGAGCACTTCGCGCGTGTCGTCGTCGGCGCGCAGCCCCATGGCGAGCGTGTGGCGCAGGCCGAGCGGCGCGAGCCAGTCGACATAGATCGGGCTGCGCGACAGTGTGCGCGCGCCGAAGTAGGCGTGGTCGGTCACCGGCGTGCCCAGCGGGGCGTTGACCGGCATCTGCATGCGGATGTCGTCGCGCGCCAGGTGCTGCTCGTACTCGCGTACCTTGTCGGGCGGGCTCTCCAGGTTGGCGAGCCCCGCGCCCACCACCGAGCAGTCGGCGCGGCGCACCGTGAGCGTGTGAAAGCAGGCGGCGCCGAGCACCTCGCGCATGGCATCGAGCGCGTCGTACCAGTCGCCGGGACAGGTGATCCCGTCGTACAGCAAGGCAACGATCCGGTCGGTGTCTGCCTCGGCGGACACGCCTCCCTGCACGATGGCTGTCATGGCGGCCTCCTCCTGTTTGGACTTTCGGTGTATCCGCTTGCATGACGGTATTACAAAATGCTTCCAGTGTCAGCCCCCTTTCCCGTGGGCGCCGCGGCGGGCGGCCCCGCGCCAGGTCGTTATGCTCTCGCACCCATGGGTGAATTCGACCTGATCACACGCTATTTCAAACGCCCCGCCACGCGCTCGCCGCTGGGCGTGGGCGACGACTGCGCCTTGCTCGCGCCGGCCGCGGGCATGCAGCTCGCCGTGTCCTCCGACATGCTGGTGGAGGGGCGGCACTTTCTCTCGACCGTGGAGCCGGCCCGGCTGGGCCACAAGGCGCTGGCCGTGAACCTCAGCGACCTGGCCGCCTGCGGCGCGAAGCCGCTGGCCTTCACGCTCGCGCTGGCATTGCCCGGCGTGGACGAGCCCTGGCTCGAAGGTTTTTCGCGCGGCCTGTTCGCGCTGGCGGACGCCCACGGCTGCGAGCTGGTGGGCGGCGACACCACGCGCGGCCCGCTCAATATCTGCATCACCGTGTTCGGCGAGGTGCCGGCCGGCGCCGCGCTGCTGCGCTCGGGCGCGCGCGCGGGCGACGACCTGTGGGTGAGCGGCTCGCTCGGCGATGCGCGGCTGGCGCTCGAGGTGTTCCGCGGCACGCTGAGCCTGCCTGCCGAGGCCTTCGCACAGGCTCGCGCACGCATGGAACAACCCACGCCGCGCGTGGCGCTGGGCCAGGCGCTGCGCGGCATCGCCACCTCGGCGGTGGACGTGAGCGACGGCCTGATCGGCGACCTGGGCCACATCCTCGCGGCCAGCGGCGTGGGCGCCACGCTCGACGCCGATGCCACCACGGCGCTGATCGCGGTCGACACGGCCGGCCTGCCCGCCGAGGCGCTGCGCACCTGCGCGCTCTCGGGCGGCGACGACTACGAGCTGGTGTTCACCGCGCCGGCCTCGGCGCGTGCGGCAGTGGAGCAGGCCGGGCAGGCGAGCGCCACGCGCGTGACGCGCATCGGCCGCATCGAGGCGGACGCGGGGCTGCGCATCGTCGATGCGAGCGGCGCGCCGGTGTCACAGCGCTTCGGCTCCTTCGACCACTTCGTCTGATCAAGACCCGCGCATCACCGCGCGCATCTTGTCCTGCGCGGTGTTGATCGCCGCCGACTGCTTGCCCATTTGCTGCGCCATCTTGTTGAGTTCGTCCCCCACGGCCGGGTCGGTCACGGTGAGCATGCCGCCGGAAACCCGAAGCTTCGACTTGTTCTTCTCCATGAAATCGGCGATGGCCAACGCACTGTCAATCACGGCGTCGACCGGAGGGAACACCTCCTTGAACGTGGTGGCGGGCGTGGTCACGGTCTTCTCGTAGGCCTTGGCATAGACCTGCTTCAGGTCGTCGGGCTGCTTGAGTTGCGCGCGTGCCGCATCGGCCTTGGCCAACTGCTGATCGAGCGCGGTGCGAAGGCCGCCCAGGCCCTCCTTGGCGGCCTTGAGATCGTCACGGCGCGCCGGCAGGTCGACGAACGAGCGCAGCGCGCCCTTGTTCATGACCTGCGTCATCGGCTGGCTCACCGACTTGTTCATGCCTTCGTTGAAATCGGTGATCACCGCGTAGTGCTGCGCGTAGTCGCCGAACGATGCCTTTTCTTCGGCGGTGGGCGTGGGCACGCGCAAGCCGGGCTTGTCGAGCACGCGGGTCTGCAGGTAGGCGATGAAGGCGCTGCGCTGCTCGGCCTCCTTGTTGCCGCAGGCCACGAGCAGCATCGACAGCATCAGGCCGAATGCCAGGACCAGCCATGCGGAAGAGAAACGGGACCGTGTGGTTGTGGTCATGGGGCACCTGCTTTCGCGCAAAGAAAAAGACCGGCCAGCATACGACCGGCCCGCCCCCGCGGCTACTGCAGGCTCTGCTTCAACGCCTCGATGAACGCCCGCGCCGCCGCCGACAGCGAATGGCCGCGCTTGGTGACGATCGAGATGTCGCGCACCACGCGCGGCGCACTGAGCACCTTCACCACGAGCACCGGGTTCTTCTCGGCGCGCGCAAAGGCCGACGGCATGATCGATGCGCCCATGCCCGCCGCCGTCATCCACAGCGCGGTGGACAGGAAGGACACCTCGTTCACCACGTCGAGCGTCACGCCCGCCTCCGCCGCCGTGCCGTCGATCAGCGGGCGCACGCCGTAGCCGGGGCGCACGGTGATGACCGGGTGGCGGCCCAGGTCCGACCAGCGCACCACGCGTGCCTTGGCCAGCGGGTGGTCGGTGCGGCACACCACGGCGAGGTGGTCGCGCAGGAGGCGCTGCACCTCGACCTCGGGACCGGGCCGCTCGGGCGTGCCGATGCCGAAGTCGACGTGCTCGCCGAGGATGCGCGACAGGAACTGGTCGGGCGCGCAGTCGTTCACCAGCACGCGAACTTTCGGGTGCTGCTCGCCGAAGGCGCGCAGCGCATCGGGCAATAAAAATCCGGCCAGCGTGGGCGTGATGGCCAGCGTCACGCGACCGCGTTCCAGCGTGGCGAGTTCGCGGAAATCGGCCGACAGCGAATCGACGTCGCGCAGCACGCGCTCGACGGTGGAAATCATCTGTTCGGCTGCGGCCGTGGGCTTGAGCGCACGCGTGGTGCGGTCGAACAGGCGCGTGCCCAGGCCTTCCTCGAGCTGGCGAATCAGCATGCTCACGGCCGACTGCGTGACGAACAGCCGCGTGGCCGCGGCGCCCAGCTTGCGCAGCTGGTAGACCGCGAGGAACGCACGCAGCTGGCGGATCGTAGGACTGAAGTTCGTATTCATCAGAAAATTTGAAAAATCATTCGGAATTTCTTGATTTACGAATGAATGCTGCCATCGTTCAATCTCCGATCAAAGCACCGAATTCAAGGAGAGGCCCGAATGACAGCACCCATCGCCCGCGGCATGCACGCATTTCGTGGGCGACGCAGGCAACTGCTGTGGGCCGTGGCCGGCGCGCTGGTGGCCGGCACCGCGCTGGCGCAAGCCCCGGCGGGCGATTTCCCTACCAAGCCGATCCGCATGGTCGTGACCTTCCCGCCCGGCGGCAGCGCCGACGGCGTGGTGCGCATGCTGGTGCCGCGCCTGAACGAGAAGCTGGGCCAGCAGGTGGTGGTCGACAACCGTCCCGGCGCGGGCGGCAACGTGGGGCTGACGCTGGTGGCCAAGGCGCCGGGCGACGGCTACACGCTGGGCGTGGGCGCGGCGGGCGCGCTGGCGGCCAACGTGAGCCTGTACCCGCAGATGCCCTTCGATCCGCAGAAAGACCTCAAGCCCGTGGGCATGCTGGCGGCCATTCCCTTCGTGCTGGTCGGCCACCCCTCGGTGGCCGCGAAGACGCAGCGCGAACTCATCGCGCTGGCCAAGGCGAAGCCGGGCACGCTGTCGATCGGCCATGGCGGCAACGGCACGGCCATGCACCTGTCGGCGGCGCTGTTCAACCAGATGGCGGGCACGCGGCTGGTCGAGGTGCCCTACCGCGGCTCGGGCCCGGCGGCGCTCGACGTGCTGGGCGGGCAGATTCCGCTGGCGGTGGTCGACCTGCCCTCGTCGCTGCAGCAGATCCGCGCCGGCAAGCTGATCGCCTTCGCCGTGACCAGCCCGCAGCGCCTGCCGATGCTGCCCGAGGTGCCGACGGTGGCCGAGGCCGGCCTGCCGGGCTACGACTCGACCGGCTGGTTCGGCGTGGTCGCGCCGGCCGGCACGCCCGCGCCGGTGGTGGCGCGGCTCAATGCCGAGCTCAACGCCGCGCTCGGCGACGAGCAGGTGAAGACCGCCATGCGCGCGCTCGGCGTGGAGCCGGCGCCGGGCTCGGTCGAATCCTTCGACAGCTACATCCGCGCCGAGACGAAGAAGTGGGCCCAGGTGATCCAGGACGCCCACATCAAGCTCGATTGAACGACAAGCCGATAGAGACATGACGAAGACCGCCGACACCTCGATGCAAGCCGACGTGCTGATCGTCGGCGCCGGCCCCGTGGGCCTCACGCTGGCGATGGACCTGGCCTCGCGCGGCGTCTCGGTGATCCTGTGCGAGACGCGCCGCTTCGCCGAGCCGCCGAACGTGAAGTGCAACCACGTGGCCTCGCGCACCATGGAGCAGTTCCGCCGCCTGGGCGTGGCGCAGCAGCTGCGCGATGCCGGGCTGCCGGCCGACCACCCGAACGACGTGGTGTTTCGCACCACGGTGACGGGCACCGAGCTCACGCGCATTCCCATTCCGTGCCGGCGCGACCGCTACACCGAGACCGAGGGCCCCGACGCGTGGTGGCCCACGCCGGAGCCGCCGCACCGCATCAACCAGATCTACCTCGAACCGATTCTGCTGAAGCACACGGCCGCGCTGCCGGGCGTGACGCTGCTCAACCGCACGCGCTTCGAGCGCTTCACACAGGACGCCGACGGCGTGAGCGCCATCGCCACCGACATGGACAGCGGCGCCACGCGCAGCATCCGCTGCCGCTACATGGTCGGCTGCGACGGCGGCAGCTCGCCGGTGCGCAAGCAGATCGGCGCGAAGCTCGAAGGCACGGCCGTCATCCAGCGCGTGCAGTCGACCTTCATCCGCGCGCCGCAGCTGCGCGACATGATTCCAGGCAAGCCCGCGTGGTCGTACTACGCGATGAACCCGCGCCGCTGCGGCACGATGTTCGCCATCGACGGCCACGAGACCTGGCTGGTGCACAACCACCTGAACGCCGAAGAGCCCGAGTTCGACTCGGTCGACCGCGACACCTCGATCCGAGAGATCCTGGGCGTGGGCCCCGACTTCCATTACGACATCATCAGCAAGGAAGACTGGATCGGCCGGCGCCTCGTGGCCACGCGCTTTCGCGACGGCCGCGTGTTCCTCGCGGGCGACGCCGCGCACCTGTGGGTGCCCTACGCGGGCTACGGCATGAACGCCGGCATCGCCGACGCGCTCAACCTCTCGTGGCTGCTGGGCGCCTGCGTGCAGGGCTGGGGCGACGAGGCCATCCTCGACGCCTACGAGGCCGAGCGGCTGCCGATCACCGAGCAGGTGTCGCAGTTCGCGATGGACCATGCGCAAAAGATGATCCGCGCGCGCCGCGCCGTGCCGCCCGACATCGAGGCGCCCGGCCCCGCGGGTGACGCGCAGCGCGCCGAAATCGGCCGCGAGGCCTACGCGCTCAACGTGCAGCAGTTCTGCTGCGGCGGGCTCAACTTCGGCTACTTCTACACGGGCTCGCCGATCATCGTGCCCGACGGCGAGCACCGCGCGCCGCCTTACTCGATGGGCGAGTTCACGCCCTCCACCGTGCCCGGCTGCCGCGCGCCGCACTTCTGGCTGGCCGACGGGCGCTCGCTGTACGACGCCTTCGGCCCGGGCTACACGCTGCTGCGCTTCGACCGCAGCGTGGACGTGCGTCCGCTGGAGCGCGCGGCCGCCGCGTACCGCATGCCGCTCACGGTGCTCGACATCGAGACCGCGAGCCTGCCCAAGGCCTATGCGCACCGCCTCGTGATGTGCCGCGCCGACCAGCACATCGCGTGGCGCGGTGCGCACCTGCCGGCCGATGTGTACGACCTCGTCGCCACCTTGCGCGGCGAAACGCGCCGCGAACGTGGACGTCGGCGCGCGCTGGCCTGGGAAGGCGTACTGGCTTAGCGCCGCGCCACCGCGCGCCACGCCAGCCACGCGGCGATGGCAGGCGCCAGCGCGAAGACCGTGAACAACCAGATCGCGGCCGAGCGCGCACCGTCCACGCCGCCGGGCACCGTGAGCCCCGCCGCATTCGCCACCAGCCCGGCCACGGCCGCGCCGACGGCCATGCCGTACAGCTGCACGGTCGTGATCGAGGCGGACGCCAAGCCTTCTTCGCCGCGCGGCGCGAGCGCCATCACGCGCGTCAGCAGGTGCGGCCAGCCGATGCCCACGCCGAAGCCGACCGCGGCCAGCGCCACGGCCACGAGCGAGGTCTCGACATTGGCGTCCAGCGCACCCGGCGTCGGCAACAGCCACGCGAGCGCCAGCAGGCCTGCGGTGCAGACCACCGGCCCGGCGCGCAGCATGCGGTCGGCGCCTGCGCCAGTGCGGCCCGACGAGGTCAGCGAGCCGATGCTCCAGCCGCCCGCCATCGCCGCCGTGAGGTAGCCCGCCGCGAGCGGCGAGTGGCCGTGCAGCAGCTGCAAGAAGTAGGGCACGAAGATCTCGGTGGTGGTGCCGATCAGCAGCAGCGCGACGCTCGCGTAGATCGCACCCAGCGGCGTGCCGAGGGCGTAGGCGCCGGTCGGCAGCAGGCGCACGGCGCCGGTGCGGCGGTCGATGCGGGTGGCGGCGAAGCCGATGGCCAGGCCCAGCGCCACGCCCACGGCCTGCCCCGCGAGGCCGGGCCAGAAACCGCTGGCGGCGATCACCAGCACCGACAGCGCCAGCAGCGCGATCTGCGGCGCCGGCACGCGCGGCATCTGCGCCGGGCGGTCATGCCGGATGCCGGCCGCGGGCCGCAGCTGCACCGCCACCAGCAGGGCCTGCGCCGCCGCCACCGGCAGCAGCGCCCAGAAGGCCCAGCGCCAGTGGCCGGCCTGCGCGAACAGCCCGCCCACGGCCGGCCCGCACAGCGTGGCCACGCCCCACATGCCCGACACCAGCGCCACCGCGCGCGGCCACAGCCGGGGTTCGAACACGCGCTGGATCAGCCCGTAGCTCAGCGCCGCCAGCAGGCCGCCGCCCAGGCCCTGCACCGTGCGCCCCGTGAGCAGCCACGGCATGGCCGGCGCCAGCGCGCAGCCCACCGAGCCGGCGGTGAACACGGCCAGCGCCGTGAGGCAGGCGCCGCGCGGCCCGCGCGCGGCCAAGAGCCGCACCGACAGCGTGGCGCCGAGGATCGAGCCGACCACGAACAGGGTCGTGCTCCAGGCGTACCAGTCGAGCCCGCCGATCTCGCGCACCACCGAGGGCAGCACGGTGGTCACGATGTGGACGTTGACCGCGTGCAGCGCGACGCCGCCGGTCAGCGCCAGCGCGCGCCAGCCGTTGCGCCCGCTGAACAGCTCGCGCCAGGCGGCGGTGGGCGGCGGCGCGCCAACGGCGGCGGCATCGAGGGAAGAGGAGGAGGACGACATGAGAACGAAGGAGAACGCCAAAGGAGCCTGGATACTAGGCGGCGCCTCTCAATTAAACAAGCTATTGCTTTGATAAATAGAAACTTCGGCGCGATGCCGTCGTACAGGATGCGCGACACTTCGAAACCGATGCACGCCGTTTCTTCTTCCCCTTCTTCCTCGATGGATTCCTCTTCCGCCACCACCGGCGCCCTGCCCCGTCCCCCGATGCGTCGCCCCACCCTGCGTTTCCTGCTCTCGCACCCCGCGCACTTCATCGCGCTGGGCTTCGGCTCGGGGCTGTCGCCCTTCGCGCCGGGCACCGTGGGCACGCTGTGGGCCTGGGCCGCGTTCGTGGTGATGCAGCTGTGGTTCACGCCCGCGACCATCGGCTGGATCATTCTGGCCGGCCTGCCGATCGGCTGGTGGGCCTGCACGGTCGCTGCGCGCAACATGAACGTGTCCGACCCCGGCGCCATCGTGTGGGACGAGGTCGTCGCCTTCTGGCTCGTGCTCTGGCTGGTGACGCCGGCCGGCCTGTGGGCACAGGTCGTGGCCTTTGCGCTGTTCCGTTACTTCGACGCCGCCAAGCCCGGCCCGGTGGGCTGGGCCGACGCCGCCTTCAAGCCGCGCGACCCCGCGCGGGTGCAGTGGTGGCGCGCCGGCTTCGGCATTCTTCTGGACGACCTCGTGGCGGCCTTCTGCACGCTGCTGGTCATTGCGCTGTGGCGCGCATGGTGAACCCGATGGAACCTTCTGCTTCCCCCGCCTTGGCCGAACAGGATGTGCCCGCGCTCGTCGCGACGCTGGCCGAACGGCTGCAAGCCCGGGGCTGGATGATGGCCACCGCCGAAAGCTGCACCGGCGGCCTGATCGCCGGCGCCTGCACCGACCTGGCGGGCTCCAGCGTGTGGTTCGAGCGCGGCTTCGTCACCTACTCGAACGCCGCCAAGACCGAGATGCTGGGCGTGGACGCCGCACTCATCGAGGCCCACGGCGCCGTGAGCGAGCCCGTGGCGCGCGCGATGGCCGAGGGTGCCATTGCCCGCGGCGCCCCGGCGCGCGCGGCCGTGGCCGTGACCGGCGTGGCCGGCCCCGCGGGTGGCTCTCCCGACAAGCCGGTGGGCACCGTGTGGTTCGGCTGGTCGGTCGACGGGCAGGTGCGCACCGAGCGCCGCCGCTTCGACGGCGACCGCGCCACGGTGCGTGCGGCGACGGTGCACTACGCGCTGCAGACGCTGGTCCAGCTGCTGGCGCGCTGATCGCGCGCGGGCTGTTCAGGCCTGCATGAAATCGCCGACCGGCCGGCGCGGCGCGGGCGGCACCGGCGCCGTCGGAAAGCCCAGGCGGCACATCATCTGCACGGTCGGGCTGCGCGCATGGCGCGACGGCGCGGCGCCGATCAGCATGTCGTGCACCGCCGCGTGGTGCGGCGCCATCTCCGCAAACTCCTCGAGCGGCTGGCTCATCGGCTGCATGCCCAGGCCCAGGTCGGTGGCGCGCAGCTGCTGGCGCACGTAGGCGCGGCCCGCGGCGATCTGCTCGCTGCGGCTGTTGCCGCCGGTGCTGATCCAGACGAAGCCCATCGCCGTGTGGGCCTGGTCCTCGAACATCCGCAGCGTCTGCCGAAAGGAGAGGCTGTCTTCGGCGGCCGGCACCTCGCGGTCGAAGCGCCCCAGCGCGACCGCCATGCGCAGCGCCGGGTCGTTGAGCGAGAAGCCGTCGCGGTGCGCCAGGATTTCCTGCGGCCCGATGCGCAGCAGGCGCAGGTTCTCGCGCGCGGTGTGGGGCGTGACCAGCTCCACGCGCGCCGCCGCCGCACACAGCTTGCGCAGCGGCAGCACGCGGGCCATGTCGACCGTGCCCGCCGATTGCACGCCCCCGCTTGAAGCCGAAGCCACGGCCGCGGTGAGCCCCTGCAGCATGTCGGCCGACACCGCGCGCCCGGTGTCGAAGCGCTGCTTGGGCGTGCGCCGGCGCAGCACCTGCGCGAACAGCGGATCGGGCGTGCCGCCGCGCGACAGCGTGAGGCGCGCCACCGGCAGGTCGGGCCACTGCTGCGGCGCATCACCCACCAGTTCGCCCTGCGGCCACAGCTGCACGCGCGCCTGCACGCCCTGCTGGACCAGCGCCATCACCAGCAGCTCGATGAACGCGCCGTGGCCGATCATCATCTGGCGGCCGAAGGGGTCGGTGGCGGGCTGCACGCGGGCACGGTCGGCGTGCAGCACGATGGCGTCGGGCTCGCGCAGGTCGACCCGCCAGGGCTGGCCGTTGTAGGCCGTGGGCGCGGTGACGGCATAGGCGACGGCGCGCTTGCGCACGTCGGGCTCGTCGCCCGGGCCGTTCCAGATCTCGAAGGCGGCGGCCGGCACGTCGGCGTGGAGCCACCAGGTGGCCAGGGCCGTGGCGCCCGCCGCCAGCGCGAGGCCGCCGCCCAGCAGGCGCACGAAATTTCTGCGTTCTCTCATGGGCTCGATCGGTTGAAGCATCGGGCGCGTGACACACGGCCTGCCCGTGGCCGATTGCAGCACCGCGCCGCGCGGCGCCACGCAGCCCCCTGTCGTTTCCGACAGGGGTAGGTGGGCCGGCTCAGGGTGTGAGCAGGCCGAGCGCCAGGGCCCGCGCGCAGGTGGCGGTGCGGCCCTGCGTGTCGAGCTTGCGGGCGGCGCCCACGAGGTGGAAGTACACGGTGCGCTCGCTGATGTGCAGGATCTCGGAGATCTCCCAGGTCGACTTGCCCACGGCCACCCAGTGCAGCACCTCGCGCTGGCGCGCGCTCAGCACCGGCACCTTCGCGTCGCCCTGCAGCCGGCGCACGGTCGAATGCAGGCAGGAGGCGAAGTAGTTCATCGGCGCCAACGTCGCACGCAGTTCGCGCAGGTCGGCGGTGGCGTCGGTGGTCAGGGTCATGAAGGCCCAGTCGATGCCCGGCGTCCACAGCGGCACGGTCAGCCCCGCCTTCAGCCCGTGCTCGCCGGCGCTGCGCAGCAGGCCGCGGGCGCGCTGCCCGATGTCGGCGCGCGTGTGGCTGACCTGCCCGAGCCAGCTCCACGCGGTGGCCGGCATGCCGGCGCGCACATGCTGCACGCGGGCGTCGGCCTGCTCGCCGGCGCTGCTGCGCAGCGACTCGTAGCGGCTGCGGGCCCAATCGGGGGGCAGCTCGTGGAAGAACAGCAGCGCGTCCTGCGCGGGGGTGTCGGCACGGGGCGCGGGCACCGGGCGCTTGAGCACGTAGGCGCCGTGGTTGAAGCCCATCGCCCGCATCGCGCGGCGGTTGACCTGCGCGACCTCCTCGAGCGTGCGGGCGGCCATGACGGCCTCGACGAACTGCCAGTCGTTGATCACCTCGGCCATGGATGCGTCCCCTTGGGTTGTGTGCGCGGGGCGGGGGCGACTGTTGGACTATTTTTTCTGCACCCACCGCCAGGGCGCCGGCCCTGCAAGGACCGGCATCGGGGCGCATGTTAATGCGGGACACCCGGAATCACCCATGCACTTCCTTGCACGGCGCATCCCGGCGATGATCCGGCACCACCCATCCCGAGGCCCCATGACCGCTGCCACCCACGCCCCGACCATCGAGCGCTTCTACAGCGCGTTCTCGCAACTCGACGCCGCCACCATGGCCGCCTGCTACGCGCCCGACGCGGTGTTCGACGACGAGGCCTTTTCGCTGCGCGGCCGGCGCGAGATCGGCGGCATGTGGCGCATGCTCTGCGACGCCACGAAGGCCAAGGGCGCCGACGTGTGGCGCCTGAGCTGGCGCGACGTGCAGGCCGACGCCCGCACGGGCAGCGCGCACTGGGACGCCCACTACCGCTTCAGCGCCACCGGCCGCCTGGTCGACAACAGCATCGACGCGCGCTTCACCTTCACGCCCGACGGCCTGATCGCCACGCACCGCGACAGCTTTCCGTTCTGGACCTGGTCGCGGCAGGCGCTGGGCACGCCGGGCCTGCTGCTGGGCTGGACGCCGATGCTGCGCAACAAGGTGCGCGCCACCGCCGCCGCCAACCTCGCCACTTTTCTTGCACGCCAACCCTCATGACCACTTCTTCCTCGACCGCCCTCACCTTCACGAACAACGAAGCGCAGCACCGCTACGAAGCCGCGCTCGACGGCAAGCTCGCGGCCTATGCCGAGTACAACCTGCTGACCGACGCGATCATGTTCACGCACACCGAGGTGCTGCCCGAGCATGAAGGCAAGGGCGTGGGCTCGGGCATTGCGAGGCACGTGCTCGACGAGGCGCGCGCCGCCGGGCGGCATGTGATTCCGGTGTGCCAGTTCATCGCGGGCTACATCCGCAAGCACCGCGAGTACGCCGACCTGGTCCGGCCGGACATCCAGCGCGCCTTCAAGATCTGACGGAGGCCGCCTTCGGCGCGGGCAGCCACGCGAAGGCCGCGATGCCGACCACCAGCAGCGCCGCAATGACCGCCAGCACGGCGGTCAGCGGATCGCCGCCGTGCGCCGCGGCCACCGAGGCCGCCACGCCCGTGCCCCACTGCATGAACGCGACACCCAGGAACATCGCCATGGTGAAGACGGCCATCGCGCGGCCCGTGAGCGCGGCCGGGTAGGCCACGCGCACGTCGGCGTACTGCCAGACGATGAAGCCCGAGAGCACGCCGATGAGCACCATGCCCGCGATGTCCAGCCACGCGGAATGCACCACGGCGATGAGCGCGAACAGGCCTGCGTAGAGAAGGCCGTAAGCCACGATCCAGCGGCGGCGCGCGGCGCCGTCGCGATCGAAGCGGCCGAACAGCGGCGAACCGAAGAGCGCGATCACCGACACGGCGAGCGCGACGTTGCCGCTTTGCACCAGCGAGTAGCCGTGGCGTTCCATCATCAGCGGCCCCAGCCACAGCCCGCGCAGCGAGATGAAGGCCGCATACGTCACCGCGCCCAGCACCATGATGCCCAGCGTGTGCGGCATGGCGAACAGCGCGCCGAACTGGCGCACGGCTTCGGGAATCGACTCTTTCTTCTGCGGCACGGCCGACGCGGGCTCGTGCACCCAGCGCCAGATCGCGAGCCAGGCCAAGGCAGACGCCAGCGCGAGCACCAGGAAGCCTGCGCGCCACGAGTACGCCTGCACCAGCCACGCGAGCGGCGTGCCGGTGGCCAGCATGCCCAGGCCGCCGATGGCCAGCACCAGGCCCGACACGGTGGCGAAACGCGCGGCCGGAAAGTGCCGCGCGATGAACACCGTGCACACGAGGAAGGCCGGCGCGCAGCCGACGCCGATCAGCGCCTGCCCGGCCACCAGCACGAGGTAGTTCGGCGACACGGCCGACAGCAGCGCACCCGCGATCGCCACGGGAAAGGCCACGAGCACGGTGCGGCGCACGCCGTGCAGGTCGATGCCGATGCCCATGAAGAGCTGCATCGCGCCGAACGCGAAGTGGAAGGCGCCCGAGAAGATGCCGAGGGCCTGGGCGGAAAGATGAAAGTCCGACTGCAGCGGGCTCGCCATGATGGCGCCGACGGTGCGGAAGGCCTGGCTGAGCGCAACCCCTGCGCAGAGGGCGAGGACCATGACCCAGGCGGCTCGGGGTGTCAGGGGCTGTGCTGCAGGCGTGGGGCTCATGAGGCGTCAGTGTTCTTGCTGTGATTCAGGGCGCGTGCACAGGACATCGGGTACTCCCCTCCGCGAATGTCCCCCGCCTTCGGCTCCTCCTTGATTTCGCTGCGGGGAGCACCCAATGCCCTGCGCACGAGGGCACGCCGCTGGTTCGCGGCCGATCAACGACCGCACTGCCCAACGCTCACGCCGATGGGGTGCCTTGCGCAGCGAAATCAAGGAGGAGGCCGAAGGCCGGGGGACATTCGCGGAGCAAGGTACCCCGTCGGCGGGAGCGCGCCCTGAACGGCAAGCCGTCCGGGACGCCTGGGACTCAACCCAGTCACTCACCGTGGCACTTCTTGTACTTCTTGCCGCTGCCGCAAGGGCAGGGATCGTTGCGACCGGGCGTGGCCTCCTTGCGGATCGTCTCGACCTTCGGGCCCAGGCTCTTCCAGAGCTGGCGCAGGTCGTACACCGCCCAGATCGCGGCGCCGAAGTCGTCCAGGCGCTGCTGGCTCACGCTGGGCGGGCCGTTCTCGTCGTACATCGACAGCGTGGGCTTGGCGGTGTCGTCCTCGGTCAGCGCGACGATGTTGTCGAGCGCGTCGTCGAGCATCTGCGCGGCTTCCTTGTCGCGCGGGGCGGCCCAGTCTTCGGGCCAGTTCTCGACCGCATACATGAAGCCCAGCGCCCAGACCTGGGCGAACGAAGGGATCTCTTCGGCGGCCATCTCGGCGCGCTCTTCCTCGGGCAGCGAGGCGATGGCGCCGCGCGTGTCGAGCACCTCGGGTTGCCAGCTGCGCTCGTCCTCGAGCGATTCGACGGGCGCGTCCAGGCCCTCCTCGATCTCGCGCCAGCGGCGCTTCCAGTTCCAGACGAACTCCATGTGCTGGGCCGGCATGAAGTGGTCGCCCAGCAGCACGGGCCAGTATTCGGTGGGGTCGATGGGGCGGCGCGTGCAGATCAGCGCGGCCATGAAGCCTTCGCAGAACTCCCACTGGGGAATTTCCTCGTCGTGCTCGCGCATGGCGTCGAGCGCGCTGTCGAGGGCGTCGAAATCGTCGGGGCCCAGCGCTTGCGAGGAGGCGGCCAGGGCGGTGTCAGGGGTATCGGGGGTGTCGGGTGTGGTCGTCATGGCAGCAGTCATGGCAGGTTGGGGGCAGCCCTCTATGATGCAGCAGGCTCCAGCCGACATCTGATGACTATGCCCACGATTATTCCGTTTCCCGCACGCTACAGCGCGTTCGTCCTGTGTGTGCTGGGTCTGGTCGCCTGCCTGGCGCTGGTTCTGGCCTCGCCGCACCTGTGGCTCGCGTGGATCGGCTTGGCCGCTTTCGCGGTGCTCACCGGCACCGGCGTGCACGACCTGCGCCAGGCTCGCCACGCCATCCTGCGCAACTACCCGGTCATCGGGCACCTGCGCTTTTTGCTCGAGTTCATCCGCCCCGAGATCCGCCAGTACTTCATCGAGAGCGACGCCGAGGCCGCGCCCTTCTCGCGCGCCCAGCGCTCGCTGGTGTACCAGCGCGCCAAGGGCGAGCCCGACAACCGGCCCTTCGGCACGCAGCTGAACGTGTCGGCCGCAGGCTACGAGTGGATCAACCACTCGATGCAGCCCACCAAGCTGGCGAACCACGACTTCCGCATCGTGATCGGTGGCACGCCACAGCCGGCCGATGCGAACCCGGCGCAGGTCTGCACGCAGCCTTACAGCGCGAGCGTGTTCAACATCTCGGCAATGAGCTTCGGCGCGCTGTCGGCCAACGCCATCCTCGCGCTCAACCAGGGCGCCCAGATGGGCGGCTTTGCGCACGACACCGGCGAGGGCTCGATCTCGCAGCACCACCGCGTGCACGGCGGCGACCTGATCTGGGAAATCGGCTCGGGCTACTTCGGCTGCCGCAACGACGACGGCACCTTCAACGCCGAGCGCTTCACCGCCAACGCGCGCGACCCGCAGGTGAAGATGATCGAGATCAAGCTCAGCCAGGGCGCCAAGCCGGGCCACGGCGGCGTGCTGCCGGCGGCCAAGGTCACGCCCGAGATCGCGGCGGCGCGCGGCGTGCCGGTGGGCGTGGACTGCGTCTCGCCCTCGTCGCACAGCGCGTTCTCCACGCCGACCGAGATGATGCATTTCGTGGCGAAGCTGCGCGAGCTCTCGGGCGGCAAGCCGACCGGCTTCAAATTCTGCCTGGGCCACCCGTGGGAATGGTTCGGCATCGTCAAGGCGATGCAGGCCACCGGCATCACGCCCGACTTCATCGTGGTCGACGGCGCCGAGGGCGGCACGGGCGCGGCGCCGGTCGAGTTCAGCGACCACGTGGGCGCGCCGCTGCAGGAAGGCCTGCTGCTGGTGCACAACACGCTGATCGGCGTGAACCTGCGCCACCGCATCAAGATCGGTTGCGCCGCCAAGGTGATCACCGCCTTCGACGTGGCGCGCATGATGGCGCTGGGCGCCGACTGGTGCAACGCGGCGCGCGGTTTCATGATGGCGCTGGGCTGCATCCAGGCCCAGAGCTGCCACACCGGCCACTGCCCCACGGGCGTGACCACGCAGGACCCGGTGCGCCAGCAGGCGCTGGTGGTGCCGACCAAGGCCGACCGCGTGCGCAACTTCCATCGCAGCACGCTGCACGCGCTGCAGGAGCTGGTGCAGGCCGCCGGCCTCGATCATCCGCAGCAGATCACCGCGCACCACATCGTGCGCCGCATCTCCGACACCGAGGTGCGCCTGCTGAGCAACCTGGTGATGCAGGTGCAGCCCGGCGCGCTGCTCGGGCCGCTGGACAACCAGCACACCGTTTTCCGCACCTACTGGCCGCTGGCCAGTGCACAGAGTTTCCAGCCCGTGACGCAGGGCCCGCACGGGCTGCTGGCGCCGGGCTTCGCCATGGCCGCATGAATCCACTGAGACGAGGAGGCGCCGCGACGCGCCTGTACAGCCAACGGGGCGCCGCGTCGGCGCCCGCGCCGCTCGACGACGCCCCGGGTTCGGCGCCCGGCGACTACGCCGAGTTCCTGCGCGTCACCCTGCCCAGGCAGGCCAAGAACGTGGCCAGCCACCGCTTCGGCAGCGAACGCGTCTGGCTCAAGAAGGCCGGCCCGCGCCACGGCAAGTGGGGCTACCGCGTGATGGCGCTGGCCGCGCGACTGGCCGGCCTCGACGTGATCAAGCCCGTGCCCAACCCGGGCGGCGAGGCCGCCATCGCCACCGAGGCACGGCGCCTCAAGCAACTGGCCGCCGCGGGCCTGCGCGTGCCGATCGTGCTGGCGCAGCAGGCCGACGGGTTGCTGATTTCCGACCTCGGCGAAAGCGGCCGTGCCACCGTGGTGCTGCAGGAGCGCATCGACCAGGCGGCCGCCGCCGGCCCGGCCGCCCTGCTCGCCGTGTGGCGCGAGGGCCTGGCCGCCATCGCCGCCGTGCACCTGTGCGGCCAGCACCTGAGCCAGGCCTTCGACCGCAACCTCGTGCAGTGCCCCGACGGCGTGATCGGCTACATCGATTTCGAGGACGACCCCTCCGAGGTCATGACCCTGGCCGAATGCCAGGCCCGCGACTGGCTGAGCTACCTGCACTCCACGGCCATGATGCTCGAGGCCGCCGCGCCGCAGGCCGCGGGCCAGCACTGGCATGCGGCACTGAGCAGCGTGAACGAGGAAGTGCGCGAGCGCATCGCGAATGCGGCGCGGCGCATGAAGTGGGCGCAGAAGCTGCCGGCCAGCCGGCGCTGGGGGCGGGACACGCAGCGCGTGCGGGCCGTCGCGCGCCTGCTGGGGCAGTGGTACGAGCTGAACAAGGCCTGAGACGGACCGGCGTGGCCTAGGCCAGCGCCGAGCGCACCGCCACCCCGCGCAGCGCCAGCCGCTTCTTCATCGACAGCACCGCCTTGTCCTTGCTGAACAGCTGCGCCCCGTGCGCCACGGACAGGTCGATGAACACCTGGTCGTCCGGATCGCTGCACACGCAGGGCGCGCGCGCCGGCACCTCGGTCACCAGCTGCACGCGCGCATCGAAATCCGCAAGCACGACGGGAATCGTCAGCTCCCGCTGCGCCATGCGCCGGGCGATCAGCGGGTAGCCCAGCACGCGTTCCAGTTCGCTGCGCATCGCGGGCGTGGCCAGCCAGCGCAGCGCGCCGCGCGCGAGGTCGTCGACCAGCGGTGCCCAGGCCGGGTCTTCGAAGACCAGCAGGTCCAGCGCGATGCTGGTGTCGATGACGACGAGGTCGGAGGCAGGCAAGGTCATGGGTGGCGTGAAATCTGTCTATCGCCGATGTTGCACCATGCGGCGCCCGGGCTTCTAGCGGGCCGCCGGCCGCCCTGAGGGCATGGCCAGCACCTTCGCGTCGGCGACGAGCCGCGTGTAGGCGAAGTCGGTGAAGGCCTTGATCCGCGTGACCTCCTTCAGGTCGGGATGCGTCAGCACCCAGACCTGCGTGTCCAGCGCCTCCCGCGGCGGCTCGACCTGCACCAGCTCGTCTTCCGCGTCGGCCAGCATGCACAGGAGCATGCCCAGGCCCAGGCCGCGCTTCACGAGCTGCGTCATGCCGACGAGGCTGTCGACGCGCGCCGCGATCCGCGCCGGCGGCACCTGCTCGCGCAGCCACTTCGCCTGCAGCAGGTGCGACAGGCCTTCGTCGGGGGCGACCCAGTCGTGCGCAGCCAACGAAGTCGTCGCCGGGTGCTTCGCGAGGTAGGCCTTCGACGCATACACCGCCGTCTGCAGGCGCCCCGCCCGGCGCCCGACCAGGTGGTCCGGCGGGGCGTTGGTCGGGCGGATCGCCACGTCGGCCTCGCGCTTGGTGAGGCTCAGGAAGAGGTTGTTCATCACCACCTGCAGCTCGATGCCCGGGTGCAGCGCCCGGAAGTCCGCCAGGATCGGCCCGAGCAGCCCGGCCATGAAGGTGTCGGTGCTGGTGATGCGGATGACGCCGGTCAGCCGCAGGTCGAGCCCCATGAGGTGGCGCTGCGCGGCGTCGATCTGCTCGCCCACGCCCTGCAGGCGCTCGCGCAGCGCCTCGCCGGCCAGCGTCATCGCGTAGCCGGCGGGCAGGCGGTCGAACAGGCGCACCGCCATGCGCGCTTCGAGCGCGCCCAGGCGCCGCAGCACGGTGGAGTGGTTCACGCCCAGCTGGCGCGCGGCGCCGGAAAGCGAGCCGGCCTGGCCGACGGCCAGGAACACGCGAAAGTCATCCCAGTCTGCGTCCTGCATTTATGCATACCCCGGATGCGATTTTTTCGAATGGCTTTGCAAACGTGCCGATCCTACAGTCGTCCGCAAGGGGCCGCGATTCGCCCGCCCCGCATCCACACCACACGGAGGTCGACCCACCATGGACGCGTTTTTCATTCCCGCCTCGCTCGTCGCCGGAGGCCTGCTCGCGGTGCAGGCCGGCGCCAACGCCCAGCTCTCCAAGGCCACGGGCAGCCCCTTCACCGCCACGACCTTGCAGCTGTCGGTCGGCACGCTGGCCCTGCTGGCGGTGGCGCTCGCCACCGGCACGCTGACGGCGCTGGCCGGCCTGCCGGGCGTGCCGTGGTGGCACGTGATCGGCGGCACGGCCAGCGCCTTCTACGTGGTCTCGACCATCCTGCTGTTCCCGCGCCTGGGCGCGGTGGTGGCGGTCGGCCTGTTCATCGCGGGGCAGATGCTGGCCTCGTTCGCGCTCGACACCTTCGGCCTGCTCGGCGTGGCCCCGAAGGCGCTGACACCGGCCATGGCCGGCGGCACGCTGGCCGTGCTGCTCGGGGCCGGGGCCATCGTCGCCGGGCAGGCCGGCAGCCTGCGCCAGGCGCTGGCGGGCAAGGCCGGCTGGATCGTGCTGGCGCTGCTGGCCGGCGCGGTGCTACCGGTGCAGGGCGTGGTCAACGGCCTGTTGCGGCAGGACCTGGGCGCGCCGTTCGCGGTGGGGGCGGTGAGCTTCTTCGTGGCGACGCTGGCGATGGCCCTGGCGCTGCTGCTGGTCACGCTGTTCCGGCGTGCGCCTGCGGCCACGGCACCGCAAGGCACCGCGCTGCGCGGCATGCCGTGGTGGGGCTGGCTCGGCGGTCTTGCGGGCGCGGCCTATGTGACGACGGTGTTCACGGCGATCCCGGCCATCGGCGCCGCGGCCGCGGTCGGGCTGACGGTGGCGGGGCAGCAGGTGGCGTCGGTGTTCGTCGACCGCTACGGCTGGTTCCGGCTGCCGCAGCGCCCGGTGTCGGGCCTGCGCATGGCGGGCGTGGCCGTGCTGCTGCTCGGCGTGGCCATCATCAAGCTGCTGTGAAGGGAGCGAACGCCATGGCCTGGTTCCTTCTGCTTGCCGCCGGACTGGTGGAGATCGTGATGGCCCTCGCGCTGAAGGCCGCGGCGGGCTGGGAGCGCCCCGGCGCCGGTGCGCTGGGCCTGGGCGCCGCGCTGGCGAGCATCGTGCTGCTCACCGCCGCGATGAAGACGCTGCCGGTCGGGACGGCCTACGCGATCTGGACCGGCATCGGCGCCATCGGCGTCACGCTGATCGGCATCTTCTTTTTCCAGGAGAGCGCGGCGCCGCTGCGGCTGGTGTGCATCGCGCTGATCTTCCTGGGCATTGCAGGCCTGAAGCTGCAGTCCTAGGCGTCTGGCGCCGCCGCCCGGTTCGAGCCCCGCACCATGTCGAAACGGAACAGCCGGCATTCGATGGGGCCGTTCCACATCGGCACGCGGCGCGACTCCTTCAGGCGCATCTGCTTGGGCAGCTTCAGGTCGGGCGTGAGCACCCAGGCGGTCCAGCCCGCGTAGTTCTTCTTCCAGTGGGTGGCGAGCTGCGGAAAGAAGTCGCCGCCGTCGCCGCCTTCACCGTCGCCCGGGGTCTGGGCGGCCTCGCGGGCGCCGAAGCGGGCCACGCCACCGACCTCGATGCGCTCGCCGTACGGCGGGTTGAGCATGATCACGCCACCCTCGGCCGGCGGCATGCGCTGCAGGGCGTCGCCGCCGCGGAACTCGATGGCGCCCGCCACGCCCGCGCGTTCGGCGTTGCGCTCGGCAAAATCGACCATGCGGTGCGACACGTCGGAGCCGAAGACGGCGATGGCGCTCGCATGCTGCGCGTTGGCGGCTTCATTCTTGATCGCCGCCCAGACGTGCGCCTGGAACGGCAGCAGCTTCTCGAAGCCGAAGCGCCGCAGCGAGCCCGCCGCGATGCCGCTGGCGATCTGTGCGGCCTCGATGGCGATGGTGCCGCTGCCGCAGCAGGGGTCGTACAGCGGGGCCTTGGCGACCTCGCCGGTCTCGGGGTTCCACCAGCCGCTGGCGGCCAGCATGGCGGCGGCCAGGGTTTCCTTCAGCGGGGCGTCGCCCTTGTCCTGGCGCCAGCCGCGCTTGAACAGCGGCTCGCCCGAGGTGTCGATGTACAGCGTGCAGCTGTCGGTGGTCAGGTGCGCAAAGATGCGGCAGTCGGGCCACTGGGTCTCGATGCTCGGGCGCACGCCGTTGGCCTTGGCGCGGAAGCGGTCGGCCACGGCGTCCTTGATGCGCAGGGTGGCGAAGTTCAGGCTCTGCAGCGGGCTGTGCTGGGCCGTGGTCTCGATCTTGAAGGTCTGCTTGGGCGTGAACCAGATCTCCCAGGCCACGCCGTTGGCGATGGCGTACAGGTCGTTCTCGTTGCGGTACGGCCCATGGGCCAGTTCGACCAGCACGCGCTGCGCGAGCCGGCTGTGCAGGTTGAGCTTGAGACCGTCGCGCCAGTCGGCGCGCACGCGCACGCCGCCGCGCAGGGTGAGCAGGTCCTGCCCGGCACGGCCGGTCAGGGCATGCACCTCCTGGGCAAGGAATTCCTCGACGCCGGCGGCGCAAGGCAGGAAAAATGAGAGATCGTTCACGGAAAGTCGGCCATCGGGAAGCCCGCTAAGGGCCCCCATTGTCGCCGGGGCTGGGGCCTTCTCTATATAGTCGATTTGCCCATGACGCCCACCCCCGCCTCCGCGGCCCCCCCGGCAGACGCCCGCGACGGCGACCACCGCTTCGCGATCCAGTGCGAAGTGCTGCGCTTGTCGATCCGCCCGCTCGGGCCGGTGCTGCTGGTGCAGTACCTGCTCAACTGCGGCGTGGCGGCGCTCTTCGCCTGGCAGTTCTCGCCGGTGCGCGCGCTGGTGTGGCTGGCGCTTGTTACCGGCGTCACGGTGATGCGCGGCTTCTTTCCTCAGCGCCTGCCCGAGCCCTTCACCCCCGCCACCCTGCGCGCCGCGCAGCGCCAGCACACGCTGCGCACGGCCATCTGGGAGCTGGCGCACGGCCTGGCGGGCGGGCTGCTGTTCAACCCCGAGCGGCCCGACCTGCAACTGCTGCTGGGCCTCATCCTCATGGGCATGACGCTGTCGTCGGCGTTCTCGGTGTCGTTCTACACGCCGGCCACGCAGCTGGCCATCACGCTGCTGCTGGCGCCGGTGATCGTCACGGGCCTGTGGCTCGGGGCGCCGGTGATGATGGCCGTCGCGGTGATCGGCATCGGCCTGACCGCGATGATGTGGAAGCTGGTGGCCGACCATTCGCGCCAGCTCGAGGAGAACATCGGCCTGCGCCTGAACGAGCGCACGCTGCGCGAACAGGCGCTGGCCGGCCTGCGCGCCTCCGAGCAGGCCCAGGCCGAGCGGCTGCGCTTCTTCTCGGCGGCCAACCACGACCTGCGCCAGCCGGTGATGGCCATCGGGTTGCAGGCCGAGGTGCTGCGCCAGCAGCTGCAGCACGGCACCGACAGCGCGGCCGTGCAGCACACGGTGGCCTCGCTCTCGCGCGCACAGCAGGCGCTCGAGGGCCTGACCAACCAGCTGCTCGAGATCGGCCGCATCGAGGCCGCGGTCGATCCGCTGCGTCCGGCGGCGGTGGCGCTGGCGCCGCTGCTGAACGAGCTGGCACGCCAGGCCGGCGAAGGCCGTGTCGCGGTGCGCTGCCCGGCCGAGGCGGTGGCCTGGACCGACGCGGTGGCGCTGCGCCGCGTGCTCTCCAACCTGCTGGACAACGCCCTCAAGTTCACGCCGCGCGGGCGCGTGCTGCTGGCCGTGCGGGCGCGCCGCCGGCCCGACACCGACACCGGGCGCGCATGGCGCGTCGAGGTGCGCGACAGCGGCATCGGCATCGCGGCCGAATCGCAGACGCGCGTGTTCGACGACTTCGAGCAGGTCGGCAACGTGGAGCGCAACCTGCAGCACGGCCACGGCCTGGGGCTGGCGATCGTGCGGCGGCTGGCGGGGCAGCTGGGCATCGAGGTCGCGCTGCGTTCGGCGCCGGGCAAGGGCTCGGTCTTCAGCTTCGAGCTGCCGGCGGCCCGCCCCGGTGCGGCGGCCGTGCCGGCCCCCGCGCCCTCCGTGACGATGGACGAGCCCGATGCCGACGCCGAGCTGCGCCCCGGCCTCGCCGTGCTGGTGGTCGAGGACAACATCGTGGTGGCCGACAGCCTCTCGGCGCTGCTGCGGCACTGGCACGTGGCGCCGCGCATCTACGCCAGCGCCGCCGAGGCGCTCGCGCTGGCCGACCTGGACGCGCTCGACGCAGCGCTGTGCGACATCCGCCTGCCCGGCGCGTTCAACGGCATTGCGCTGGCCGAGCGGCTGGCGCAGCGCAAGCCCTCGCTGACGATCGCGCTGATCTCGGCCGACATCACCGAAGCCACGCAGCAGCTGGCCGCCGCGCGCGGCTGGCATGCGCTGCGCAAGCCGGTGCAGCCGGACGCGCTGCGGCGCGTGCTGCTGCGGGCGCAGCGGCAACAGCAACAACCGCCGTCATCGCCGTAGCGCGCGGTGCTTCCCGGCGGGGGCCGGCCCCGCTGCGGTGTCATCGCTTCCGAGCTATGCTCCGCGCACAGGCCGCCGCCGCCCCTGCCCCGATGCCCGTCGAACCCCTTCCCGCTCCTGCCGTTGGCGCCGCCGCCCTGCGCGAGCCCCGCTACGGGCGGGTCGCGATGGCCCTGCACTGGCTGCTCGCGGCAATGATCGTCGGCTCGCTCGGCGTCGGGCTCTACATGACGGGCCTGCCCTTCTCGCCGCAGCGCCTGAAGCTCTACAGCTGGCACAAGTGGGCCGGCATCACCATTCTCCTGCTGTCGGCGCTGCGGCTGCTGTGGCGCCTCACGCACCGCCCGCCGCCGCTGTCGGCGCGGGTGCTGGCGGCCATGCCGGCCTGGCAGCGGGCCGCCCACCGCATCAGCCATGCGCTGATGTACCTGCTGTTCTTCGCGGTCCCGCTGTTCGGCTGGGCCTACAGCTCGGGCATGGGCGTGCCGGTCGTGTGGTTCAGCCTGCTGCCGCTGCCCGACCTGGTGGCGGTCGACAAGGACTTCGCCGAGGCCGTGCTCAAGCCGCTGCACCAGCGCAGCGCCTTCCTGCTGGCCGGCGTCACGCTGCTGCACGTGGCGGCGGCGCTCAAGCACCACTGGATCGACCACGACGGTCTGTTGCAACGCATGTGGCCCGCGCCACGCAAGGAATCCGCCGGATGACGACCCGTCTTTTGTGGGGCACCGCCGCCCTCTTCGGCCTCGCGCTGCACGCCGCGGCCGAGCCCCTGCCGGCCACCACCGCCAAACTGGTGCCCGAGAAGAGCCAGATCGCCTTCGTCAGCAAGCAGATGGGCGTGCCGGTGGAAGGCAGCTTCAAGCGCTTCGACGCGCAGGTCGCCTTCGACCCGAAGAAGCCCGAGGGCGGCTCGGTCGTGCTGCAGATCGACACCGCCAGCGCCGGCTTCGGCGTGCCCATGAGCGATGCCGAGCTGCCCAAGCCGACCTGGTTCGACACCGCGCATTTCCCGCAGGCCAGCTTCCGCTCGAGCGCCATCAAGGCGCTGGGCGAAGGCCGCTTCGAGATGGCCGGCAAGCTCACCATCAAGGGCGTCAGCAAGTACGTGACGGTGCCCGTGAGCATCGTGTCGTCGGGCGGCGCCTACTCGGTCGCCACGGGCACGCTCACGATCCAGCGGCTCGACTACAAGGTGGGCGACGGCGAATGGACCGACACCTCGGTGGTCGGCAACGAGGTGCAGGTGCGCTTCAAGCTGACGCTCGCGGGCCTCGGGCCGCTGTGACGACGATTTCATTTCCCATGCATCCTTCTTCCCTTGCCATGAACAAGCTCTTCTTCGCCGCGGCCCTGTGCGCGGGCGCGGCCCTGCCGCTGGCCGCCACGGCCCAGGAATACACCGCGCCGCCGCTGGCCGCCAAGCCCGCGGGCGGGCCGGTCAAAAATGCGAGCTACGTGATCGACCCGACCCACACCTTCGTCATGTACGAGATGGGCCACTACGGCACCACCACCAACCGCGGCCGCTTCAGCACCAAGGACGGCTCGGTGAAGATCGACGGCACCGGCGCCAGCGGCAAGGTCGACATCACGATGGACATCAGCTCCATCAACACCGGCGTCGACCTGCTCAACCGCCACGTGCAGAGCAAGGACTTCTTCAACGTGGCCGAATTTCCCACCGGCCGCTTCGTGGCCGAGCGCATCGACTTCAGCGGCGACAAGGTGACCGACGTGCCCGGCACGCTCACGCTCATGGGCCAGACCAAGCCGGTGACGCTGAAGGCCGTGCGCTTCAACTGCTACCTGAACCCGCTCATCAACCGCCAGGTCTGCGGCGGCGACTTCGAGGCCACCGTGCAGCGCAGCGACTGGGGCATCACCTGGGGCCTGAACTTCGGCTTCGAGAACAAGGTGAAGCTGCTGGTGCAGGTCGAAGCCGTGAACGTGCAATGAACCCATTCCCCACCGGAGCCTTCCCATGACCGACGCCCACCTTCTGTCCCTGCTCGGCATCGCCGGCGCCATGGCCGTGGGCGCGATGAGCCCGGGCCCGAGCTTCGTCATGGTGGCGCGCACGGCCGTGGCCTCGCGCAGCGACGGGCTGGCTGCGGCGCTGGGCATGGGCGCCGGCGGGCTGGCGTTCTCGATCGCGGCGCTGGCCGGGCTGCAGGCGGCCTTCCTCGCGGTGCCGGGGCTGTACCTCGCGATCAAGGCCTTCGGCGGCGCCTACCTGATCTACCTGGGCTTTCGCATCTGGCGCGGCGCGCGGCAGCCGCTCGCGATCACGCCCGACACGGACGCCTCGCCCCGAAGCCAGGGCCGCAGCGGACGCACCTTCCTGCTCGGCCTGGCCACGCAGATCAGCAACCCGAAGACGGCGGTGGTGTATGCGAGCATCTTCGCGGCCTTCCTTCCGCGTGAGGTGCCGCTGGTGCTGGCGCTCGCGGTGCCGGCCGTGATCTTCTGCATCGAGACGGGCTGGTACGCGATCGTCGCGCTGGCGCTGTCCTCGGCCGCGCCGCGTGCGGCCTACCTGCGCTACAAGACCTGGATCGACCGCGCGGCCGGTGGCGTGATGGGCCTGCTGGGCCTGCGGCTGGTGTGGTCGGCGGTGCGCGGCACCTGAGCCGCTACAACAGGCTCTCGGGCGTGAGCGGCGACAGCAGCTCGAGCATGGTGCGGTCCCAGAAGCCCGAGTCGGGCTCTTCGTGCAGCACGGTGGTCTTGCCGCCTTCCTCGCTGACCCATTCGATGCGCCGCGAGCCGACTGCGCCCGCATTACCGCCTTCGGCAAAGCGCAGCCGGTAGGCGCCCTGCTGCTTGAGCACGTCGAGCAGCTTCAGTGTCTGCTGCGCCATCTCGGGGCTGCGGATGAACAGGCCGATCTCGGTGTTGTGGATCTCGGAGCGCGGGTCGAAATTCATCGAGCCGACGAACAGGATGCGCTGGTCGATCACCGCCGACTTGGCGTGCAGCCGCCCCACCGACGTGCCGAACAAACCCAGCCGCACGCTGCGCCGCGTGCGCGCGGAACTCAGCTCGTGCAGCTCGGCGCCCAACGCGAGCATGTCGGCGCGGTAGCGGCGGTAGGCGGTGTGCACCAGCGGTTCGTCGGTGGCGGCGAGCGAGTTGGTGACCACGCTGATCTTCACGTTGCGCCCGCGGATCTCGCGCATCACCTCCAGCCCCGACGCGCCCGGGATCAGGTAGGGCGAGACCAGCGTCACCTCGCTGCGCGCGCGGCGCATCTGCTCGACCACGTTGTAGCGCACGCTGTCCACGTCGAGCAGCGGCACGCCGCCGTACGACGCGGTCTTGCCGATCACGCGGTCGGGCGAATCGGCATAAGCCTCGGCGGTGGTCCAGATCAGGCCCAGCTTGCCGGCGTCGAGGTCGTCGGCCACCGGGCTGTAGCCGAGCAGGTCGTTGGGCGCAGGCCTGGGCGGCGGCGGCGTGGTGTCGGGGCCGGTGGCGGCGTCGAAGCGGCGCTGCAGCTCTTCGCGCGGCAGGTCGGTGTGCACGACCGCGCCGATCGGGCGCACGTGCGGGCTGTTCCAGTACTGGTCGAACAGCACGCCCAGGCGCGGGATCAGCGCACCCGTCACGAAGGTGTCGAGGTCGATGAAGTTCGGGCCGGTGGTGCGGCGGAAGTACTGGTTGCCGATGTTGCGCCCGCCCGCCACCGCCATCGCGCCATCGGCGATGAAGAGCTTGTTGTGCATGCGGCGGTTGACGCGGCTGAAGTCGAACAGCGACGCGGTGAAGCGCTTGAGCAGGCTGCCGCGCCCCGCCGGGAACGGGTTGAACAGGCGCAGCTCGACGTTCGGCGTGGCGGCCAGGCCGAGCAGCAGCTCGTCTTCGCCGGACGTGTACAGGTCGTCCATCAACAGGCGCACGCGCACGCCGCGCTGGGCCGCATCGCGCAGAGTGCGCAGCAGGTAGCGGCCGGTCTCGTCGTTCTCGATCTGGTAGTACTGCACGTCGAGCGTGCGCTGCGCGCGGCGCGCCAGCTGCAGCCGCGTGTCGAAGGCGAAGTCGCCGCCAGGCATCAGGCGAAAGCCGCTGAGGTCGGGGTCGGGCTGCGAGGCCAGCGCGATCTTGCCGAGCGCGGTGTCGGCCGAGACGGCGATGGCCTTGGTGGGCGGGCGCGGTGCCTCGTCGGGCAGCGTGGCGCAGCCGGCGAACAGCAGCGCCGCAGCCACAACAAGAACCCAATGCCCCCAGCGCGACAGCAGGCGACGGGTCATCGTGGGCTTTCTACAGAGCCTTGCGCAGGTTGGCCGGTGCGATGCGCAGCGCTTCGCGGTACTTGGCGACGGTGCGGCGCGCGCACTCGATGCCCTGCTCTTTCAGCATCTCGGAGATCTGGCTGTCGGACAGCGGCTTCTTGATGCTCTCGGAACTCACGAACTGCTTGATCAGCGCGCGCACCGCGGTGCTCGACGCATTGCCACCGGTCTCGGTGCCCAGCGCCGAACCGAAGAAGTACTTCAGCTCGACCGTGCCGAAGGGCGTGGCCATGTACTTGGCGGTGGTCACGCGCGAGATGGTCGACTCGTGCAGGCCCAGCTCGTCGGCGATCTCGCGCAGCACCAGCGGGCGCATGGCCAGCTCGCCGTGCACGAAGTAGCTCTTCTGGCGCTCGACGATGGCGTTGCTCACGCGCAGGATGGTGTCGAAGCGCTGCTGGATGTTCTTGATGAACCAGCGCGCCTCCTGCAGCCGCTGCGACAGCGCCTGGCTGCCCTCGCCCTTGTGCGACTTGAGCGCACCGGCGTAAATGTCGTGCACGCGCAGGCGCGGCATGACCTCGGGGTTGAGCATGACGCGGAACTTCACGTTGGTGCCGCGCCCGGTCTTGGTGACGATCACGTCGGGAATGACGATGTTGCGTTCGACGTCGACAAAGCGGCGCCCCGGCTTGGGCTCGAGCCGCGCAATGACCTGCAGCGCCGAGCGCACCAGGTCTTCGTTGGTGCGCGTGAGCGTGGCCAGGCGCTTGAAGTCGCGCCGCGCGAGCAGCTCCATGGGCTGCTTGCAGATCGCGATGGCGGTCTTGCGGATGAGCGCTTCGGCCTCGGTCTCGTCTTCGCTGGCAAGCGCCTTCAGCTGGATGCTCAGGCATTCGCCGAGGTCGCGCGCGCCGACGCCCACCGGCTCCAGGCTCTGCAGCAGGCCCAGCGCCACCTGGAAGTGGTGCACGAGGTCGTCGAACTGGTCGTTGTCGTCGCCCGCCAGGCCCGAGGCCAATGCGGGCAGCGAGTCTTCGAGGTAGCCGTCGTCGTTGAGCGACTCGATCAGGAAGCGCAGCGCGGCGCAGTCGTTTTCATTGAGCCGCAGGCTCAGCGCCTGGCGGTGCAGGAACGACTGCAGCGACTCCTGGCTGCGCGCGAGTTCGGTGGCGTCGGCACGCTCGTCGTCGCCCAGGTTGTTCTGGCGCGCGGGCGCGTCGCTGCCCCACTCGCTGTCGTCGGGCGCCATGTCGACGGTGCCGTCGCCTTCCCAGTCGGGCTCGCGCTCGGCGATCTCGGCGGCGGGGCCGTCGGTGTCGGGGGTCGAGGTGGTGGTGTCGCTGGAGGTGGAGGACGTGCTGGCGGCGGACGGCGTGAACTCGGCCTCGCCCTCGCCCGCGTCGTCGCGCGGCACCGGCGCGTCGGCCGTGTCCAGCCCGAATTCCTCGCGCGCCGCTTCTTCCGCGGTGCGCTCGAGGAACGGGTTCTCGTCCAGCATCTGCTCCACCTCCTGGCTCAGTTCGAGCGTGGAGAGCTGCAGAAGCCGGATCGACTGCTGCAGCTGAGGCGTCAAGGCCAGATGCTGCGAAACGCGAAGGGACAGCCCTTGCTTCATAGGAACCGCCCCCGCCCTTACATGCGGAAGTGCTCGCCCAGGTACACCCTGCGTACCTCGGCGTTGTCGACGATCTCCGAGGGTGTGCCTTGTGCCAGCACGTGCCCGTCGCTGATGATGAACGCGTGATCGCAGATGCCCAGCGTCTCACGCACGTTGTGGTCGGTGATGAGCACGCCGATGCCGCGCTCTTTCAGGAAACTGATGATCCGCTGGATCTCGATCACGGCGATCGGGTCGATGCCGGCGAAGGGCTCGTCCAGCAGGATGAAGCGCGGCTGTGTGGCCAACGCACGCGCGATTTCGACGCGGCGGCGCTCGCCGCCCGACAGCGCGAGCGCGGGCGAATCGCGCAGGTGGTCCACGCGCAGGTCGGACAGCAGGTCGGCCAGTCGCTCTTCGGTGGCCTGCTTCGACAACGGCACCATGCGGCCGTTGGCGTCGGGCTCGCGCTGCAGCTCGAGCACGGCGCGCACGTTTTCCTCGACCGTGAGCTTGCGGAAGATCGAGGCTTCCTGCGGCAGGTAGCTCAGGCCCATGCGCGCGCGGCGGTGAATGGGCATGTGGGCGATGGGCTCGCCGTCGATGGTGATCTCGCCGGCGTCGGCGCGCACCAGCCCGACGATCATGTAGAACGAGGTGGTCTTGCCCGCGCCGTTGGGGCCGAGCAGTCCGACGACCTCGCCCTTTTGCACGTCGAGCGAGACGTCTTTCACGACCGTGCGGCTGCCGTAGCTCTTCTTGAGGCCGCGCGCCACGAGGCGGCTGCCCGGAATGCCGTCGGCGGTCTGGGTTCCTGCGGTTTCGATCACTTGCGCCCTTCCCCTTCGGGGCCGCCCAGCGTGGTGCTCGGACGCAGCCCGGCGCCGGGCGCGGGAGTGGGTGCCGGGGCCGCGGGCTTCTTGCCACCGGCCGCGGGTGCGGAGCCGGGCGCCGCCGGGGCCGGCGTGGCCTTCGGCGTGAGGATGGCCTTGACGCGACCGCCGCCGCCCGCCGAGACGCCGGCGTTCGGCGGCACGAGGGAGCCGTTGACGGTGTAGGTGTCGTTGCTCTGGTCGTAGACGATCAGCGCGCCGCTGCTCTCGTCGTTGGCCGTGGCGCCGATCAGCCGGCGCATGACGGCGCGGCGGATGAACTTGACGTTGTCGGCGCGGCTGTCGTACTCGATGACTTCCGACTCGCCCTCGATCCACTCGTCGCCGGCGTTGCGCTTCTGCTTGTAATAGGCCAGCTTGCCGGGCGCCGCCGTGACCACGCCGTACTGGTAGCCCTCGGCGTCCTGGCGCACGTCCAGCCGCGCGCCGCGGATGATGATCGTGCCCTTCGTGACCAGCACGTTGCCGGTGAACACGCTGGTCTGTTTCAGGTCGTCGTAGCGCATCGAGTCGGACTCGATGTTCATCGGCTTGGTGCGGTCGGCGGTTTCGGCCAGGGCGCCCGAGGCGGCACCGGCCAGCAACAGCGCACCGAAAGCCAGGCGGCCGAGGCGACGAAGGGTGGGGAATGTGGGGATGGAGGGCAATGTCATAAAGGCACGAAACTTGCTCTGAAACATTGTATGCGTGGGATGGCAATTGCCCACCGCCGCCAATGAAAAAGCCCGCCGAAGCGGGCCTTGCATTCGACCAAAAAGCAGGTCGCCGGGTCGGTCAGCCCTTCTTGGCTTCGCCGATGAGGAAGGTCGCGACCTGCAGCACCTTGGACATGCTGCCGGCGGTTTCGCCGTCCACATACCAGCGGCCCGCCACGGCCAGGGCCGGCACGCCGGCGACCTTGTAGGCCTCGGTCTGCTGCGCCGCGCGGCGGGCCTTGCTGGCCACGCCGAAGGACGCAAAGGTTTCCTTGAACTTGGCGCCGTCGAGGCCGGCACGCTCGGCCCAGGCCTGGATGTTGGCGTCGCCGTTCAGGTTCTGGCGCTGCGCGTGGATGGCGGCGAACACCTTCGAGTGGTACTCGTCCAGCTTGCCCATCGCTTCGAGCGTGAAGTACAGGCGCTGCTTGGCTTCGACGTCGTTGCCCACGAAGGGCACCGGGATGCGGCGGAAGGCCACTTCCTTCGGGGCCGCCTTGACCCAGGCTTCGAGCGACGGCTCGAAGTCGTTGCAATGCGGGCAGTTGTACGAGAAGAACTCGACCACCTCGACCTTGCCGGCGGGTGCATCGACGGGCACGCGCTTGTCGAGCACGAGGAAATCGGTGCCGGCCTTGGGGGCGCGCTGGGCGTGTGCCGGAACGGCAGCCAGCGAAAGCAGCCCGATCGAAGTGGCGGCCAGCGAAAAGTCACGACGTTTCATGGAAAAGGTTCTCCTGTGGGTACCGCAGTACAGAGCCGGCGCGCCGCCGGGAGTTCCCCGTGGACGGCGCGACCGAGGCGCTGGAATTGACAAACGAGTGCGGCAGATGCCGCGCGGGCGAGAGCTTAAAGGCTGTTCAAGAAAGGCGCTGACGGGTCAGCGCTGCACGCGCACCAGCGCCGATTCGAGACCGCCGCCATCGAGCCGTTCCTTGAGCCGGTCGGCGTCGTCCTTCTTGTTGAACGGACCCGCGCGCACGCGGTAGACCGTGCGACCGGCCTGCTCGCGCTCGGTGACCTTGGCCTCGACGCCCATGAGCGACAGCTTGGCGCGCTGCGCCTCGGCGTCGTCGGTGGTGCGGAAGGCGCCAGCCTGCACGAAGTACATGAAGGGATCGGCACCCGACGACGACGGTGCGGCGGCGGTCGTGTGGCTCGGCGCGGCGGACGCGGTGGTCGTGCTGCTGCCGCCTGCGCGGGCCCGGGCGAGGTCGCCCAGCGGATCGTTCGACGGCGGCAGGGCGTTGGCTTCGGCCGGCACCGGCGCGGGGCGCGTCGGCTTGGGCGCCACCACCACGGGGGCCGGGGCGGTGACCGGCGCGGTGGCGACGGGCGGCGTGCCGGGGGCCACGGTGGCGGGCGCGCCGGTGATCGGGTTCACCGGGCCGGTGGCCGTGGCGGCCGGCGGCGTGGCGGCCGGCTTGGGCGCGCCGGCCTTGCCGGCCAGCGGCGCGTTCGGGTCCCAGTCGCGGTTCTTGCGGGCTTCGGCTTCGTCCTGCTCGGCACCGCCGCGTTGCGTCTTGTTGACGAACGGGATCGGCACCTTGGTGACGTAGACCGCGATGCCCAGGGCGACGCCCAGACCGAGCACCAGGCCGATGATCAGCCCGATGACGATGTTGCCGCGTTGTCTGCTTGTCTTCTTCATGTTCAGAGGGTGATTCACATCTTGCTCGGCGCACTGACGCCGAGGATCGCGAGGCCATTGTGCAGCACCTGCGCGGCCGCTGCGACGAGTGCGAGACGCGCCAGCTTGACCGGCTCGTCGTCCACCAGGATGCGCTCGGCATCGTAGTAGCTGTGGTAGCTGGCCGCGAGTTCGCGCAGGTAGAAAGTCACGTCGTGCGGGGCGAAATCCTTCGCCGCCGCCGTCAGCATGGCCGGGTACTTGGCCAGCAGCAGCATCAGCGCCTGGGCCGCCGGGCTGTCCAGCGGCGACAGGTCGACCGCCTTGAGCGCGGCCACGTCGCCGCCCCAGGCCGCGAGCACCGAGCAGATGCGCGCGTGGGCGTACTGCACGTAGTACACGGGGTTGTCGTTGTTCTTGGTGACCGCCAGGTCGACGTCGAAGGTGTATTCGGTGTCGGGCTTGCGGCTGAGCAGGAAGAAGCGCACGGCATCGGTGCTGGTCCACTCGATCAGGTCGCGCAGCGTGACGTAGCTGCCGGCGCGCTTGCTGATCTTGACCTCTTCGCCGCCCTTCATGACGCGCACCATGGTGTGCAGCACGTAATCGGGGTAGCCCTCGGGAATGCCTTCGCCCGCGGCCTGCAGGCCGGCGCGCACGCGCGCGATGGTGCCGTGGTGGTCGGTGCCCTGGATGTTCACGACCTTGTGGAAACCGCGCTCCCACTTGGCGATGTGGTACGCCACATCGGGCACGAAGTAGGTGTACGTGCCGTCCTTCTTCTTCATCACGCGGTCTTTGTCGTCGCCGTAGTCGGTCGACTTCAGCCACAGCGCGCCGTCCTGCTCGTAGGTCTTGCCGGCGGCCACGAGCTTGGCCACGGCCGCCTCGACGCGGCCGCTGGTGTAAAGGCTGGACTCGAGGTAGTAGTTGTCGAAGCGCACGCGGAAGGCCTGCAGGTCGAGGTCCTGCTCGCGGCGCAGGTAGGCCACGGCGAATTCGCGGATGCTGTCCAGGTCGTCGATGTCACCGCTGGCGGTGTACTCGCGGTCGTCCGACTTGACGGTCTTCTTGGCCTTGAAGTCCTCGGCGATGTCGGCGATGTAGTCGCCGTTGTAGGCCGGGGCTTTTTCGCCGCTGGGCCACTCGGGGTCGCCGGGCTTGAAGCCCTTGGCGCGCAGCTGGGTGCTGTTGGCCAGCGTCTGGATCTGCACGCCGGCGTCGTTGTAATAGAACTCGCGCCACACACTCTGGCCCTGCGAGGCCTGCAGGTTGCAGATGGCGTCGCCCAGCGCGGCCTGGCGGCCGTGGCCGACGTGCAGCGGACCGGTCGGGTTGGCCGACACGAACTCGACCAGCACCTTTTCGCCGGTGGCGGGCTGCTGGCCGAAGCCTTCGCCGGCGGCCAGCACCTCGCGCACGATCTGCTGCTTGGCGGCGGCCTTCAGGCGGATGTTGAGGAAGCCGGGGCCGGCGATCTCGATGGCCTCGACCCATTGGCCGAAAGCGGGGGTGGCGAGCAGCGCAGCGCTCAGTTCCTCGGCGAGTTCGCGGGGCTTGCGCCCCAGCGGCTTGGCGAGCTGCATGGCAGCGGTGCTGGCGAAATCGCCGTGCGCCGCCACCTTGGGCGACTCGAACGCGGCTTTGGCGCCGGCGCCGGGAGAGAGGGTTTCGAGCGTGTTCGCGAGCGCCGCGAGCAGCTCCTGTTTGACCAATAGCATCTGTGAATTTTACCGGGGGCAAACCCGGACCCAGTTAACGATCGTCATCCGATGGGCGATGTCGCCCGTTAGGATGGTCGGCCCCGAGGCGGGGCGTCTGTCACAACCCAACCTTGCAAGGACATATCCACCATGAAGAAGCTCCTTTCCCTGGTCGCCTCCACCGTCGCGCTCGGCGCCTGCCTGTCGTTCAGCGCCTACGCGCAGGACAAGGCACCCGCCCCGGTCGTGGCCCCCGCCGCCGCCGCCGCACCTGCGGCAGCCCCTGCCGCCGCGGCCGCACCCGCCGGTGGCGCCAGCTGCGATGCCAAGGCCATCGACAAGAACGGCAAGCCCCTGGCCGGCGCCGCCAAGAACAGCTTCATGAAGAAGTGCACCAAGGCCGCCGCCGGACCCGCCTGCGCCGCCAAGGCGGTCGACAAGAACGGCAAGGCCCTGGCCGGTGCCGCCAAGAACAGCTTCATGAAGAAGTGCGAAGCCGACGCGGCCAAGGCCTGATCCGGCGCGGCGCCGTGTGGCGCTGACATTTGTTACTCCCGAAGGGCCCGCTCATGCGGGCCTTTTCTTTTGTCTTTTGTGTTGGTTACTTGCCGAAGCCGCGCGCCAGGAACACCGCCACCAGCGGGATCAGCGCGATCAGGTGCGCCTGGATCATCACCAGCTTGCGCGTCTTCAGGATGTCGGCCTCCGCGGGCAGCTTGCCCGTGGCGCGCAGCGTCTTGCGCCAGCGGAAATAGGTCAGCGTCGGGAAGATCGACAGCACGCCCACGATGATGAACAGCGTGAGCTTCACGTGCAGCAGAGGGTTGGTCCAGTACCAGGCCGTGCCCTTCACGCCCCACCAGGTGCGTGCGATGCCGGTGGCCAGCACCGCGATGGCGGCGATGCCGTAGACCATGTCGACCTTGGCCAGCCGCTCGACCACGGCGGCATTGAGCCATTGCACGCGGCACAGCGCGGCTTCACTGGAGATGAACACGACCATCGTGAGGATGGCCAACAGATGCAGGTAGGCGAGGATGGCTTCGAGGGTCATCGGAAACTTTCTTCATCGGGGGTTGCAAGCAAATGCAAAAAGCATTGTGCCGCCCGGTCACGATTTCAGGACCGCCCGCCCCAGAATTCCGGCTGCCCGTACTGCGCTTTGAGGAAATCAAGCCACAGTCGCACGCGCAGCGGCAGGTGCTTGGTGCCTGTGAACACCGCATAGATGCCGTTGGGCGGCGCGGCGAAGTCGTCGAGCAGGGGCACGAGCAGGCCGGCGTCGATCTCGGCCTCGACCTCCCAGGTGCTGCGCCAGGCGATGCCGTGGCCCGCCAGGCACCAGTCGTGCAGCACCTGGCCGTCGGAACAATCGAGCGGGCCGCTGGGGCGCAGGTGGATGAGCTCCTGCACGCCCTCCTCGCTGGTAATGCGAAAGGCCCAGCCGCGCGTCTGCGAGGCGTCGCTCGACAGCGTGAGACAGGCAAAGCGCGACAGCTCGCCGGGGTGCTTGGGCGCGCCGTGGCGGCGCAGGAACTCGGGCGTGGCGACGCAGCGGCGGCGGTTGTCGGCCAGGCGCACGCTCACCAGCGACGAGTCGGGCAGGTCGCCCACGCGCACGGCGCAGTCGAAGCTCTCGCCCGTGACGTCGACCACGCGGTCGCTGAGGTTCAGCGAGATCGTCACTTCGGGATGCAGCGCATGAAAGCGCGGCACCAGCGGCGCGACGTGGCGGCGGCCGAAGCCGGCCGGCGCGGTCACGCGCAGGTGGCCGCTGGCCTTCACGCCGCCGGCGCTCACGCTGGCCTCGGCGTTCGCGAACTCGGTCAGGAGGCGCTGGCAGTCTTCGAGAAAGGCGCTGCCTTCGTGCGTGAGCGCGATGCGGCGCGTGGTGCGCACCAGCAGCTTGACGCCCAGGCGTTCTTCGAGCGCGTCGATGCGCCGGCCCATGATCGCGGGCGCCACGCCTTCCGCCTTGGCCGCCGCGGTGAGGCTGCCGCGGGTCGCGACCGAGACAAAGGATTCGAGCTGCTTGAGGCGGTCCATGGCGCGGGAACTATATCGCCCGCCACCGCCTTCTCGCCTTCTCAGTCGCCGGCCGTGACGCCCTGCGCCCGCAGCGCGGCGATGTCGCCGTCGCTGTAGCCCACTTCTTTCAGCAGCGCCTCGCTGTGCTCGCCGATATGCGGCGGCTGCAACCGGATGCCGGGGCGCTCGCCGCCCAGCGTGAACGGCGCGAGCGGCACCTTGGCCATGTGGCCGTCGTTCATGCGCACGGGCGCGAGGCCGCCGGTGGCGTTGAGGTGCGGGTCGTCGAACAACTCCTGCGGCTTGGTGATGGGCGCGAAGGGCAATTCGTTCTGCTCGAACACCGCGCTCAGTTCGGCCGCGCTGTGGTTGGCCAGGTGCGAGCGCAGGATCGGCATCATCCACTCGCGTGCGCGCACGCGGTCGTTGTTGGTCTTCAGGCGCGGGTCGGCCAGCATCTCCTCGAGGCCGAAGGCCTTGCAGAAGATGGCCCACTGCTTGTCGCTCACGGCCGCCAGGAAGATCTGCTCGCCGTCCTTCACCGTGAACACGTCGTACACAGCCCAGGCCGAGATGCGGCTGGGCATCGGGTCGGCGGCCTTGCCGGTGGCGGCGAACTGCATCATGTGCTGGGCCACGAGGAAGACGTTGTTCTCGAACAGCGCGGACTGCACCTCGCAGCCCTTGCCCGTGAGCTCGCGCTGACGCAGCGCGGCCATCGCGCCGATGGCGCCGAACATGCCGCCCATGATGTCGTTCACGCTGGTGCCCGCGCGCAGCGGATCGCCGGCGCGGCCGGTCATGTAGGCCAGGCCGCCCATCATCTGCACCACCTCGTCGAGGGCCGTTCGGTGGTCGTACGGGCCGGGCAAAAAGCCCTTGTGGCTCACGTAGATGAGGCGCGGGTTGAGCTTGGCGAGCGTGTCGTAGTCGAGCCCCAGCTTCTTCATCGTGCCGGGCTTGAAGTTCTCGCTCACGATGTCGGCGGTGGCGATGAGGCGCAGCGCGGCCTCCACGCCCTCGGGCTTCTTCAGGTCGAGCGCGATGCTCTTCTTGTTGCGGTTGAAGGTCGGGAAGAAGCCCGCGCCCGAGCCCAGCAGGCGGCGCGTGTTGTCGCCTTCGATGGGCTCGACCTTGATGACTTCGGCGCCCAGGTCGGCCAGCAGCAGGCCGCAGGTCGGGCCCATGACCATGTGGGTGAACTCGACGACGCGCACGCCCGCGTAGGGCAAGGGATTGGCTTCAGACATGAGAGAGGGTTTCCTGGACAAAGCCCTTGGGCAGGCCGGCTTCGGGCGTCATGCCGTAGACCGGCTCGCCGGGCAGGCCGGCCTTGAGCGGCGCGCGCGCCGCGATGAGTGTGTCGATGTCGATGCCGGTGCGCACGCCCATGGCCTCGAACATGAAGACGAGGTCTTCGGTGACGGCATTGCCCGACGCGCCCGGCGCATACGGGCAGCCGCCGAGGCCGCCGAGCGAGGCGTCGAAGGTGCGCACGCCCTCGTCCCACGCGGCCAGGCAATTGGCGATGCCCAGGCCGCGCGTGTTGTGCATGTGGGCCGCGCCCGCGTGCACGCCGAGTTCGGCGCGCAGCCGTTTGAAGAGGCGGCGCACCTGCGCAGGGTTGGCATAACCCACGGTGTCCGACAGGCCGACCTCCTGCGCGCCGGCCTCGACGCACTGCACGGCCAGGCGGATCACGTCGTCTTCCGGCACCAAGCCCTGCAGCGTGCAGCCGAAGGCGGTGGAGATGCCCGCTTCGAGCTTCACCTGCGGCGCGAGGGCAGCGCGCAGTTCGGCGATGGCGCGCACCTCCTCGACCATCTCGGTCGGCGTCTTGCGCACGTTGGCCAGTGAATGCGCCACGCTGGCCGACACCGGCATCGTGAGCTTGTGCACGCCCGCCTCGAGCGCGGCCTGCGCGCCCTTGCGGTTGGGCACCAGCGCCATCACCACGAGGCCGGGCAGCGTGACCGCGTGGCGCACCACCTCGGCGGCGTCGGCCATCTGCGGCAGCAGCTTCGCGGGCACGAAGGAGGCGACCTCGATCTCGCGCAGGCCGGCGGCATGCAGCGCATCGATCCAGCGCAGCTTGTCGGCCGTGGGCATGGTGGCCTTCACGGACTGCAGGCCGTCGCGCGGACCGACCTCGCTGATGAGAACGTCGGGGGAGGTCATCGGGTGCTTTCTTGACTGTTCTATCTTGCAGAACTATATTCTGTTAAACAGAATTAAATCGGCAAGCCCGCCGACTGTCAAGCCACGCCATGCCCCGCAAAGCCCAGACCGAATCGGTGTCCGACCTCAACGCCGCCCCCGGCGGCGCCGCCGCGGTCGACCGCGCGCTGAGCCTGCTGTCGGCCTTCCGGCCCGGCGACGAGGCGCTGTCGCTCGCGCAGTTCGCCGAGCGCACGCAGCTGTACAAGAGCACGGTGCTGCGCCTGCTGGCCTCGCTCGAGCATGCGCGGCTCATTCGCCGGCAGGACGACGGGCGCTATGCGCTGGGGCTGGAGATCGCGCGGCTGCACGGGCTGTACGCCGCGTCGCAGTCGCTCGACCGCCTCGTGCTGCCGGTGCTGCGCACGCTCGCCGCCGCCACCGGCGAAAGCGCGGCGTACCACGTGCGGCAGGACCAGGGCGACAGCTGGGTGCGGCTATGCCAGTTCCGCGTCGATTCCTCGCATGTCGTGCGCGACCACGTGCGCGCGGGCGACCTGCTGCCCAACGACCGGGGCGCGGGCGCGCGCGTGCTGATCGCCTTCGGGCCCGAGGCCGAACGGCCGCGTGGCGCGAAGGAGCGCAGGCTGTACGACGCGATCCGCGCGCAAGGCTATTGCGCGCTGGTGGGCGACCGCACGGCCGAGCTGGCAGGCATCTCGGCGCCGGTGTTCCATGCGGATGGCGGCCTGGCCGCGGCGGTCACGCTGACGATGCCGACGCACCGCTATGAAGAGGGCTACATCGAGCCTGTGCGCGCGGCGGCGAAGGCGCTCAGCGGGCAGGTCTGAGCATCAGGATTCAGCCTTGAATCCCGAGTTCTTGATCGGCAGTTCCCACCGCTTCAGGTGCGTCGCCTGGATGCTTGCCAGCTCCGCCGGCCCCGCATGCGCCGGCACGAGGCCCAGCGCGTAGATTTTTTCCTGCACATCGGGCATGCGCAGCGCGTCGGCCACGGCCTTGTCGATGCGCGCGACCAGCTCGGGCGACATGCCCGGCGGGCCATACAAGCCGAAGAAGGCATCGGCCGTCACGTTGATGCCCGCTTCTTTCAGCGTCGGCACGTCGGGCAGCGCGCGGCTGCGCTTTTCGCCCGTCACCGCAAGGATGCGGACCTTGCCCGCGCGGTGGTGCTCGATGGTTTCCGAGGCGGTGTCGACCATCAGCGGCACCTGTCCGCCGATGAGGTCCTGCGCGGCCGGCGCGCCGCCGCGGTAGGCGACGTGCGTCATCGGCACGCCCGAGGCCTGCGCCAGCAACTGGCCCGCGAAGTGCGGCACTGTGCCGGCGCCCGAGGTTGCGTAGTTGGCCTTGCCCGGGTTGGCCTTCATCCAGGCCAGCACCGCCTTCAGGTCGCCCGCCGGCGCGCCCGGCCCGGCCGTCACGGCGAAGTCGAAGGTGCTGCCGAGCGAGATCGGCGTGAAGTCCTTCACCGTGTCGTAGCCGAGGTTCGAATACAGCCACGGGTGGATCACCATCGCGCCGCTGGGCGAGAAGATGAGCACGCTGCCGTCCGGCGGCGAGCGCTTGAGCTCGGCCAGCGCCAGCCGGCCGGCCGCGCCGGGCTTGTTGTCGACGATGACGTTCTGTCCGAGCGACACGCGCATCTTGTCGGCCAGGATGCGCGCGACCACATCGGCCGACCCGCCCGGCGGAAAGCCGATCAGGATGCGCACCGTGCGCTCCTGCGCGAACGCCATCGGCGCGAAGGCCGTGGCGGTGATGACGGCAGCGGCCTGCGCTGCGAACTGGCGGCGTTGCATGGGGCGGTCTCCTCGGGGTGGTTGTTCTTCGGTGTGCGTGAGGTCTTCAGCGCAGCGCGGCCAGCAGCGCCTCGTTCTGCGCCGGCAGGCCGACGCTCACGCGCAGCCATTGCGGCAGGCCGTAGGGGCCGAGCAGCGAGACCTCGATGCCGGCGGCCAGCAGGCGCGCGTGCACGGCCGACGCGTCGCCGACCTGCACCATCACGAAGTTGCCCGACGACGGCACATGCGGCAGGCCCAGCGCGGCGAAGCCCGCGACAAGCTGCTCGCGCCCGGCGGTGTTGAGTTCGTAGGTGCGCGCCAGGAAGTCGGTGTCGCCCAGCGCCGCCACGGCCGCGGCCTGGGCCGGCGTCGTCACGTTGAAGCGCGGGCGGTGCGCGTTCATGCGCGCCGTGAGCGCCGGCTGCGACACGCCGTAGCCGATGCGCAGCCCCGCCAGGCCGAAGGCCTTGGAAAAAGTGCGCGCCACGATCAGGTTGGGCAGGCGGCGCACCCATTCGATGCTGTCGTAGCGCTGCGCGGGCGACAGGTACTCGGTGTAGGCCTCGTCGAGCAGCACCGTCACGTGCGCGGGCACCGATTGCAGAAACTCGCGCAGCGGCGCAGCATCGATGAAGGTGCCGGTCGGGTTGTTCGGGTTGGCGACGAAGACCAGCTTCGTGTCGTCGCCGATGGCGGCGCGCATCGCGTCCAGGTCGTGGCCGAAGTCGCGCGAAGGCACGACGGTGGCGCGCGCGTGGGCGTGCGCCGTGGCCGCCGCATAGACGATGAAGCCGTACTGCGAATAGACGACGTTCTCGCCCGGCTTGAGGCTGACCTGCGCCGCGAGCTCGAGGATCTCGCTCGACCCGCTGCCCAGCGTGAGCCACTCGGGCGGCACGTCGAGCCGCGCGGCCAGCGCCTGCTTGAGCGCGGTGCCGTTGCTGTCGGGGTAGTTGCCCGCACCTTCGAGGGCGGCGGCGGCGGCGCGGCGGGCCGACTCGGGCATGCCGAGCGGGTTTTCGTTGGAAGCCAGGAGGATCATTGCGGCGGGAGCTGATTATTTAAGAAGTTAAATATATACAGCTGCCACCGCCCCGGCCTCAGGGCCTACCCTTTGAAGCGGGACTTGGGTTTTGGTCGATTACCATCATTTTTGTCACAGATAAATCTCACTTTCGGCTCTTACTGGCCCGCAAAGTATCGAATACAGTTCTCCCATGACTTCACCTGGGGCAAGTGCGCCCCACTGCTGCGCCGCCCCCCGATTTCCTGTTTTTGCATTGCGTTCCCCAAGGAGAAACACATGACCGACCGCACCACCGCCCACCGACTCCAGGTCGCGACCGAACTGCACCGCTTCGTCGAAGAGAAGGTCCTGCCCGCCAGCGGCGTGGCCAGCGACGTGTTCTGGAAGGGCTTTGACGCCATCGTCCATGACCTGGCGCCCAAGAACGTCGCCCTGCTCGCCGAGCGCGACCGCCTGCAGAGCGAGCTCGACGCCTGGCACAAGAAGAACCCCGGCCCGATTGCCGACATGCCGGCCTACCGCGCCTTCCTGGAAAAGATCGGCTACCTGCTGCCGCAGCCCAAGGGCGTGAAGGCCACCACGGCCAACGTCGACTCCGAACTCGCGCTGCAGGCCGGCCCGCAGCTGGTGGTGCCGATCCTGAACGCGCGCTACGCCCTGAACGCCGCCAACGCGCGCTGGGGTTCGCTGTACGACGCGCTGTACGGCACCGACGCCATTCCCGAAACCGGCGGCGCGGAAAAGGGCAAGGGCTACAACCCCGTGCGCGGCGCCAAGGTCATCGAGTTCGCACGCAACGTGCTCGACCAGGCCGCACCGCTGGCCAACGGCTCGCACAAGAACGCCACCGGCTACAGCGTGAAGGACGGCCAGCTGGTCGTCGCGCTGCAAGGCAGCACCACCGGCCTGGCCGATGCGTCGCAGTTCGTCGGCTACCAGGGCGACGCCGCCGCGCCGTCGTCGGTGCTGCTCAAGCACAACGGCATCCACCTGGACATCCGCATCGACCGCAGCACCGCCATCGGCAAGAGCGATGCGGCCGGCGTGAGCGACCTCGTGCTCGAAGCCGCGCTCTCCACCATCCTCGACCTGGAAGACTCGGTGGCCGTGGTCGACGCGGCCGACAAGGTCGTCGCGTACGCGAACTGGCTGGGCATCGTGCAGGGCACGCTGACCGAAGAAGTCGCCAAGGGCGGCAAGACCTTCACGCGCGGCCTGAACTCTGACCGCGAGTACACCGGCGCCAACGGCCAGCCGCTGAAGCTGCACGGCCGCTCGCTCATGTTCCTGCGCAACGTGGGCCACCTGATGACCAACCCGGCCATCCTGTACGAAGGCGGCAAGGAAATCCCCGAAGGCATCCTGGACGCCGTGGTCACCACCACCATCGCGATGATCGACGTCAAGCGCAAGGGCAACTCGCGCACCGGCAGCATCTACATCGTCAAGCCCAAGATGCACGGCCCGGCCGAAGTCGCCTTTGCCAGCGAGCTGTTCGGCCGCGTCGAGCAGCTGCTCGGCCTGCCCGCCAACACCGTCAAGCTCGGCATCATGGACGAGGAGCGCCGCACCAGCGTGAACCTGCAGGCCTGCATCGCCGAAGCCGCCGCGCGCGTGGCCTTCATCAACACCGGCTTCCTGGACCGCACCGGCGACGAGATGCACACCGCCATGCAGGGCGGCCCGATGATCCGCAAGGGTGACATGAAGTCCAGCGCCTGGATCGGTGCCTACGAAAAGAACAACGTGCTCGTCGGCCTGAACTGCGGCCTGCGCGGCAAGGCGCAGATCGGCAAGGGCATGTGGGCCATGCCCGACCTGATGGCCGCCATGCTCGAGCAGAAGATCGCCCACCCCAAGGCCGGCGCCAACACCGCCTGGGTGCCCTCGCCCACCGCCGCCACGCTGCACGCGCTGCACTACCACCAGGTCAGCGTGACCGCCGTGCAGCAGGAACTGGAAAAGATCGACGCCGACGGCGAGCGCGAGAACATCCTGAACGCGCTGCTGCAGGTGCCGATCGCTGCGCAAGCGAAGTGGACCGACGCCGAGAAGCAGCAGGAAATCGACAACAACGTGCAGGGCATCCTGGGCTACGTGGTGCGCTGGGTCGACCAGGGCGTGGGCTGCTCGAAGGTGCCCGACATCCACAACGTCGGCCTCATGGAAGACCGCGCCACGCTGCGCATCTCGAGCCAGCACATCGCCAACTGGCTGCTGCACGGCGTGGTCACGAAGGCGCAGGTCGACGAGGCCTTCCAGCGCATGGCCAAGGTGGTCGACGAGCAGAACGCCGGCGACGCGCTGTACCAGCCGATGGCCGGCCACTTCGACACCTCGGCCGCCTACAAGGCCGCGCAAGACCTCGTGTTCAAGGGCATCGAGCAGCCCAGCGGCTACACCGAGCCGCTGCTGCACGCCTGGCGCCTGAAGGTCAAGGCCGCGGCCTGACGCGCGCCTTGCGCAGTGCCGGCCACCGCCGGCACTGACGCCTCGGAGACACGCAACGAACGGCGCCCTCGGGCGCCGTTCTGCATGGGGCGCGACATGCCGGTAGCATCGACGCCGCCCTCTTCTCTCTCCGGTCTCCGTCTCTTTCGATGAACAAGCACGCGGCTTCGCCGCCCCCGACCCGCGGGTCGACCTCGGCCGCGGCCATGCTGGTCGCACTGGCCACCGCCTTCGCGCTGAGCCAGGCCTTTCGCACCGTCGGCGCCATGATGGCCACGCCGCTCACTCAGCACTTCGGCCTCACGCCGCAGGCGCTGGGCACCTGGGCCGGCACCTTCCATTTCACCTTCGGCATCATGCAGCTCGCGATGGGCGTGTCGATCGACCACTTCGGCGTGCGCCGCACCGTGCTCACCGCCTTTCCGCTGGCCATCGCGGGCGCCGCGCTGTGCACCGTGGCGCCGGGTTTCGGCGCGCTGCTGCTGGGGCAGGCGCTGATCGGCGTGGGCTGCGCGCCGGCCTTCCTGGCCTGCACCGTGTTCATCGCGCGGCACTTCGACGCCGCGCGCTTCACCGCCATGTCGGGGCTGGTGATGAGCCTCGCGGGCATGGGCATCCTGTTCACCGGCACGCCGCTGGCGCTGCTGATCGAGGCCGCCTCGTGGCGCGCCGGCTATGCCGCGCTGACCGCCTTCGCCGTGCTCTCGTGGATCGTCATCTTCTGGCGCGTGCACGAGCCCGCGCGCACGACGACAACGACGATCGCATCGGACGAACCCGCGCCCGAGCGCCAGTCGCTGCGCCAGGCCGTGCGCGACCTGCTGCCGCTGTTCGCCATGCCGCACACGCTCGGCCTGCTGTGCTTCGCCTGCGTGTCGTATGCGGCCTTCATCACGCTGCGCGGCCTGTGGCTCGGCCCCGTGCTGCACGACCGCCACGGCCTCTCGCTCGTGGCCAGCGGCAACGTGGCGCTGGTGATGACCGTCGCCGGCATGGCCAGCCCCATGCTGTTCGGCCGCCTCGACCCCGGCGGTGCGCGCCGCACGCGCTGGATGATGCGCTGCGCCTTCGCCGGCGCGGCGATGTTCGCCGCCATGGCCCTCACGCAATCGCGCGCCATCGACATCGGCCTGCCGATCGTCTACGGCATGCTCTCGGGCTACAGCGTGCTGCTGTACGCGTACACCAAGAACGCCTACCCGGCGGCCGTGACGGGCCGTGCGATGGCGCTGCTCAACATGGCGATGTTCCTCGGCGTCTCGCTGATGCAATGGACCACCGGCGTCGCCGCCTCCTGGGCCGTGGCCCAGGGCAGCGAGCCGTTCCGCGCGGTGTTCCTTACGGTGAGCGGGATGCTGGCGGCGGGGACGCTGGCGTTTCTGCTGCTGCCGCGGGCGAAGGTGCCGGTACGTCCCACGCCCTGATCACCGACACGCCGCCTCACGCCGCATCCCCCAACCGCGCCCTCACCTCGCGCCGGCTCAGCTGGCGCTTGGCAACGGCATAGACATCGTGACGCCCGTACATATCGAAGTGCGTGGGCAGGCCCGGCGCTGAACGTCGCGCCGCGCCGCAGCGCGTGACCATGCAACGGCGCAGCACGTCGTAGCACTTGGGTTCCGGCTGCGCCGTGCCTGCACGCTCGGGAAACTTCGCGAGCACGACCTCGAACCAGCAGCCGTCGACGCAGTGCCACTGCGTGCTCTCGTCGATCACGTGGTAGATCGCGTAAGGCGTGTCGCCGCGCCGCGCGGCCCGGTCCACACGGCGCGCCGCGCGCGCCTCGCGCAGGCGCCGGTTCGGCAGCAGGATGCCGGTGACCGGGTGCACGAACAGCTCGACGCCCGGCGCTTCGTGCAGCGGCACGCCGTCGCGGGTTCCCCAGCGGTAGGGTCGCACCCGCACCTCGCCATCGCACAGCACCGCGTCGCGCGCCACGAAGTCGTCGACGTGCAAAAAGATGTGCGCCTGCACCGTGCTGCGGCGATCGATGCCGCTGCACAGTTCGGCGTACACCTTGTCCCACGGCCGGTGCACCTGCTTGTGCAGCCAGCGCTTGAGCGGCTGGAGGTTTTCGCTCAGCCACTTCGGATGCTGCAGGCCGCGCTTCATGCCCAGGTGCGAGCCGCGTTCGGGGCTGTTGCGCCACGGGCGGCCATCGCCCTGCACGCGCCAGCCGCCGCGCGGACGCTCGACGATCACCTTGTCCATGTCGTCACGCATGGTCGGCCCTCCGTGCGATGTCGCGCGCGGCTTTCTGCAGCGCCACCTTCTGCGCGCGGCGCTCGGCGCGGTGGGTGCGCAGGTGGCGGCCTGCGCCCTGGCTGGATTCGCGGCGCGCCATCGCGGCCACCACGGGATTGCGCGGTGCCGACGCGGGCACCGCAAAGTAGAACCGGCCCAGACGCTTGTCGTCGTCGCGGGCCTTTCGTTGAGCACTCATGTGCACACACTCCGAAAAAACAAAAAGGCCCCGGCGAATGCAGTTGCGCGCGGGGCCCTTGTCGATTCGGCCGCGGCGGATGCGAAAGAGCACATCCGGCCGGGGCGGTCGGTGTGCGTCAGGTGTTCAGTGAACGGTTCATTGATTGGTGTTCTCGCCCGGGAGGTTGATCGTCGCCGTGCGTGGTGTCGGAAAAAACTGTCGCTGAAAAAGGAAGGGCGGATTCTGGCGAGGGCCTTCGCCGTGCGCAAGCCCGGCGCGGCGCGCTGTGGCGCAAAGCTGACAGGGCACATCGGTTGAATCCGCTTCACGCATCGCGCCGTATGGCATCTCAAGCGCATCGCGCCTCCGAGCTGTTGGCGGTTTCCACAGAGCCTTTTCTTCCAGGAGACATCCATGAAAAAACTCGTGATCGCCCTCGGCGTGTCGGTCCTGCTCGGCGCGTGCGCCGGCAGTGGCATGAGCAACGCCAGCAGCAGTGCCGCCACCCCCATGGTCGGCGGCGCGCCGATGTACCCGACGAAGGACATCGTCGACAACGCGGTGAATTCGAAGGACCACACGACGCTGGTCGCCGCGGTGAAGGCGGCCGACCTCGTGGCCACGCTCAAGAGCCCGGGCCCGTTCACGGTGTTCGCGCCCACCAACGCCTCGTTCGCGGCACTGCCGGCCGGCACGGTCGACACGCTGCTCAAGCCCGAGAACAAGGCCACGCTCACCAAGGTGCTGACCTACCACGTGGTGCCCGGACGCATGGACAGCGCGGCGCTGACGAGCGCGATCAACGCGGGCGGCGGCAAGGCGCTGCTCAAGACCGCCAGCGGCGGCACGCTCACGGCGACGATGAGCGGCGGCACAGTGTGGGTGACCGATGCCAAGGGCGGCACGGCGGCGGTGACGATCGCCAATGTCTACCAGTCGAACGGCGTGATCCACGTCGTCAACAAGGTGCTGTTGCCAGGTTGAGTCAGCTCCGCTGCGCGGCCTCCGCTTCGTCGCGCAGCCATTGCGCGAAGTCCTGCGCGTCGCGGTTGCCCGCGGCGCGCCGCGACATCTCGATGAAGTAGCCGCGGTGCGATGCCACGCCCTGGCCGAGCGGCGCCACGAGCCGGCCGTCGCGCACCAGTTCGCGCAGCAGCGGCAGGCGCCCGATGACCACGCCCTGCCCCGCCACCGCGGCGGCCACCGCATCGGCGTACTGCGAGAAGCGCAGCGTGCTCTTCATGCGCAGGTCTTCCAGCACCATCACCTTGAGCCACGGCTCCCAGTCGGCGGTCGGGGCTTCGCTGTGGTCCGGGTATTCGATGGTCAGCAGCGTGAGCTTGGAAAAATCGGACAGCTCGTGCAGCGACGCGGCCACCTGCGGCGCGCACAGCGGGATCACCGATTCCTCGAACAGCGCCGGGCCCACGCCGCGCCCGATGGGAACGAAGCGCACCGCAAGGTCCAGCCGGCTCACGTCCAGGTCGAGCACGTCGAGCGTGGCTGACACACGCACGTCGACCTGCGGATGCGTGCTGGTGAAGCGCGCCAGTTTCGGAATGAGCCACAGCGACGCGAAGCCCGGTGTGGTGGTGATCGACACCTGCCGCGGCGCGGCGCTGGCGCGCACGCGCGCGGTGGCGTCGCGCAGGCGCTCCAGGCTGTCGGTGACGGCGCGCTGCAGCACGCCGCCGGCCTCGGTGAGCGCGAGCGCGCGGTGGCGGCGCTCGAACAGCAGCACGCCCAGGCTGGCTTCGAGCTGCTGGATCTGCCGGCTCACGGCCGACTGCGTGAGGTGCAGCTCGCCCGCCGCCAGCGTGAAGCTGAGCCGGCGCGCGGCGGCCTCGAAGCTGCGCAGCAGCTCGAGAGGCGGGAGCTCGCCGGCAGGGGTTTTCGCATTCTCTGGAGGCATGCAACGAGTTCCGAATGACCGCGTGTAAGAGAGGGTTTGGCTCACTATATTCATTCGTATCACGAATGCAATGGAGGTTCCCATGAGCACCACCGACCGGTCCCCTTCCACCTTTTTCTCCTCGTCGAGCTCGCGCTTCCACGTGAGTCTGCCCAGCCGCGCCGTCTTCGCCGTGCCCGATGGCGCGGGCGTGGGCATCGAATGCCGCAGCGGCGCGGTGTGGATCACGCTCGACCGCGACCCGCGCGACATCGTGCTCGGGCCGGGCGAGCGCTTCGAGAGCACCGAGCACCGGCGCGTGCTGGTGTCGGCGCTGGAGTCGTCGTGCATCTCGGTGTCGGACGCGCAGCCTGCCGCGCTGCCGAACCCGGCCTCGCGCGCGCAGGCTCGCGTGCGGTCGCCTTGGCGACTGGCGCTGCACGGGTTGTCCCCGGCTTGACCGCGGGCGCCGTGGCATCGAACCTCGATGCCATGGACCGCCCCCGCAGGGAGCAGCACCGCGCGCCGCCGTGACGACAGGCGGCTTTTTGCTTTGGGCGTCCGTTTTCCTTCTTGGCCTTGAAAGGGACACGCCCATGACCACCACCTCCGGCGCAGCGTTCGCATGACCGCGCCGCAACCCACACCCCAGCCCTGCGTGCTGTGCGAGCAGGCCGACGGCATCGCCACGCTCACGCTGAACCTGCCGCACAAGCTGAACCCGATCGCGAAAGACCTGCAGGTCGAACTGCGCGACGCGCTCGAGCGCATCCGCGACGACCGCACGGTGCGCGCCGTGATCCTCACGGGCGCCGGCAAGGCCTTCTGCGTGGGCGCCGACCTGAGCGCGATGGCGCCGCCCGGCGAGCCCGGCCAGACGCTCGGCGACCAGACCGCCGAGTGGATGCAGAAGCTCAGCAACCCGCTCATCGAGACGCTGCGCACGCTGCCGGTGCCGGTGGTGGCAGCCGTCAACGGCCCGGCGGCCGGTGCGGGCGTGGGCCTGGCGCTCGCGGCCGACGTGACCATCGCCGCGCGCAGCGCCTACTTCTACCTTCCGTTCCTGCCCAAGCTCGGCATCGTGCCGGACCTGGGCTGCACCTGGGCCATCCCGCGCCGCGCCGGCCGGGCGCGCGCGATGGGCATGGCGCTGCTCGACGAGCGCCTGAGCGCCGGGCGCGCCGTGCAGTGGGGCCTGATCTGGGCCTGCGCCGACGACGAGCAACTGATGGACGAAGCCCGCGCCATCGCGCAGCGCCTGGCGCGCCTGCCGGCGCACGCGGTGCTCGAAGCGCGCGAGGCCTTCGACGCCTCGGAGCACCACACGCTGAAGGAACAACTGCACTACGAGAGCGAGCGCCAGCGCGCGCTCATCGACCGCCCCAGCTTCCGTGAAGGCGTGAGCGCCTTCCTGCAGAAGCGCCCTCCTGTTTTCGAAACCCGCTGACGTCCCCATGACCATCGAACGCACCCTCTTCACCGCCGACCACGAGGCCTTCCGCGACAGCTTCCGCCGCTTCATGGACAAGGAGATCGCGCCCTTCCACGACGACTGGGAAGAGCAGGGCTATGTGGACCGCGCCGTCTGGTCCAAGGCCGGCGAGAACGGCTTCCTGTGCATGGCGCTGCCCGACACCTACGGCGGCGCGGGCGCCGACCTGCTGTACTCGGTGATCCAGTTCGAGGAGCTGTGGGCGCGCGGCTTCACGGGCATCGGCTTCGGCCTGCACAACGAGATCGTGGCGCCGTACATCCTGCGCTACGGCACCGAGGCGCAGAAGCAGCACTACCTGCCCAAACTCGCCAGCGGCGAGATGGTCGGCGCCATCGCCATGAGCGAGCCTGGCGCGGGCAGCGACCTGCAGGCCGTGAAGACCAGCGCCATCCGCCAGGCCGACGGCAGCTACCTGCTCAACGGCAGCAAGACCTTCATCACCAACGGCTGGCATGCCGACCTGGTGATCGTGGTCGCCAAGACCGACCCGGCCGCGGGCGCGAAGGGCACGAGCCTGTTCCTCGTCGAGCGCGGCATGCCGGGCTTCGAGAAGGGCAAGCGCCTGAAGAAGCTGGGCCTGAAGGCGCAAGACACGTCCGAGCTGTTCTTCAACGACGTGCGCCTGCCCGCCGAGGCGCTGCTGGGCGAGGTCAACCGCGGCTTCGTCTGCCTGATGGAGCAGCTGCCCTGGGAGCGGCTGCAGATCGCGATCAGCGCGGTGGCCGCCTCGCAGGCGGCCATCGACCACACCGTGGCCTACGTGAAGGAGCGCAAGGTGTTCGGCCAGCCCGTGGGCAACTACCAGAACACGCGCTACACGCTGGCCGAACTGCAGACCGAGGTGCAGGTGGCGCAGGTGTTCGTCGACAAGTGCATCGAGCTGCTCATGGCCGAGAAGCTCGACACCGCCACCGCGAGCATGGCCAAGTACTGGACCAGCGACCTGCAGTGCAAGGTGATGGACGAGTGCGTGCAGCTGCACGGCGGCTACGGCTTCATGTGGGAGTACCCGATCACCCGCGCGTACGCCGACGCGCGCGTGCAGCGCATCTACGGCGGCACCAACGAGATCATGAAAGAGGTGATCACGCGCGCGATGGGCCTCGGCGGGCGCTGAAGCGCCCCGCATTTGGCACCACTGGCGCCATGGAAAGGGCTGCGTGACAATGCCGCGCATGCCCATCCTCAACGCCTTCTACGCCCAGTCGGGCGGCGTCACCTCGGTCATCAACGCCTCGGCCTGCGGCGTGATCGAGACGGCGCGCCAGCACCCGGACCGCATCGGCACGCTCTATGCCGGGCGCAACGGCATCCTCGGCGCGCTCACCGAGGACCTGATCGACACCAGCGCCGAGCCGGCCGAGGCCATCGCGGCGCTGCGCACCACGCCCTCGGGCGCGTTCGGCTCGTGCCGCTACAAGCTCAAGTCGCTCGAGAAGAACCGCCGTGAATACGAGCGCCTGATCGAGGTGTTCAAGGCGCACGGCATCGGCTACTTCTTCTACAACGGCGGCGGCGATTCGGCCGACACCTGCTTCAAGGTGAGCCAGCTGTCGCAGTCGATGGGGTACCCGCTGCAGGCCATCCACGTGCCCAAGACCATCGACAACGACCTGCCGCTGACCGACTGCTGCCCGGGCTTCGGCTCGGTGGCGAAGTACGTGGCGGTGTCCACGCTCGAAGCCTCGTTCGACGTGCGCTCGATGGCCGCCACCTCCACCAAGGTGTTCGTGCTCGAGGTGATGGGCCGCCACGCAGGCTGGATCGCCGCGGCCGGCGGGCTGGTGGCCGACCATGGCATTCCGGTGGTCGTGCTGTTCCCCGAGATCGAGTTCGATGCGGCCCGCTTCCTGGCGCGCGTCGATGCCATGGTGCAGCAGCACGGCTACTGCTCGGTGGTGGTGTCCGAAGGCTGCCACCACCCCGACGGCACCTTCCTGGCCGAACAGGGCGCGCGCGATGCCTTCGGCCATGCGCAGCTGGGCGGCGCGGCGCCGGTGGTGGCGCAGATGGTGAAGGAGGCGCTGGGCCACAAGTTCCACTGGGCGGTGGCCGACTACCTGCAGCGCGCGGCGCGCCACATCGCCTCGGCCACCGACGTGAAGCAGGCCTACGAGCTGGGCCAGCGCGCGGTCGAACTGGCGCTCGAAGGCCGCAACGCGGTGATGCCGACCATCGAGCGCACGAGCGACGTGCCCTATGCCTACACGCTGGGCGCGGCACCGCTCGAGGCGGTGGCCAATGTCGAGAAGCCGATGCCGCGCGATTTCATCTCGGACGACGGCTACGGCATCACCGAGAAGTGCCGCCGCTACCTGCTGCCGCTGATCGCGGGCGAGGACTACCCCGCCTACCGCGACGGCCTGCCGGTGTACGCGACGCTGCGCAACGTGGCGGTGCCGAAGAAGCTGCCGGCCTTCGCGCTCGCATGACGGTGGTCATCGACACCGCGCGCTGTCCGCTGTGCGGCGAGGCGAACCGCTGCGCGATGGAGGTCGAGCGCGAGACCGGGCAGGCGCAGCCGCCCTGCTGGTGCATGACCGCCGATTTTTCGCTGGCGCCGCTCGACACGCTGCCGCCGGCGCTGCGCGGCCAGGCCTGCATCTGCGCGCGCTGCGCCGCAGGAAAGCCGCCGCCTCAGGACTGAGCGACGTCACCCTGCGACTGGGATTGCGACTGCTCCTGTGCAGGCTCGGCAGCTTCCGCCACATCCCCCGCCGTCACCATCGTCGGCGCCGTGCCGCTGCGCTGCGCGGTGACCACGCCGTGGATGAACTGCAGCTTGCCCACCGCCGCGCGCGGCAGCACGAAGGGGTAGTAGTCGGGCTGGCCCATGCTGCGCGACAGCTCGTTGAGCATGCTGGTCAGCAGCACCCAGCCGTTGATGAAGTCCAGGAATTTCGCGGCATCGGGATGCTCGGGCTGCCACAGGTCGGCGGCGGTAAAGAGGTCGCTCGTGAGTTCCACGTTGCTCGCGTCGATGCCGAAGCTCATCGCCGTGTCGGCCGTGTCGGCCATGTGCAGGTAGTGGGCCCAGGTCTCGGCCCAGTCTTCCCACGGGTGCATGCTCGCGTAGCTGCTGACGAAGCGCTGCGCCCAGTCGGGCGGCGGGCCCTGCTCGTAGTGCTGCTGCAGCGCGGCGCCGTAGTCGGCGCGCTCGTCGCCGAAGAGCACGCGGTAGTCGTCGATCCAGCGCGTGGGCAGCACCAGCAGGTCCCAGTAGTAGTGGCCGATCTCGTGGCGAAAGTGCCCCAGCAGCGTGCGGTAGGGCTCGTGCATCTCGGCGCGGATGCGCTCGCGCACGGCGTCTTCGGCCTCCTCGGCGTTGAGCGTGATCAGCCCGTGCTCGTGGCCCGTCATCACGTGCGGGGCGCCCGGCATGTTGCTGAGAAAGTCGAAGGCCAGCCCGTGCACCGGATCGGCATGGCGGCTCACCACCGGCAGGCCGAGCGCGAGCAGCTGCGAGATCAGGCGGCGCTTGGGCATCTCGAGCTTGCGCCAGAGTTCGCCGTTGGCCTCCACCGACAGGTCGGGGATGGTGCGCGTGACGCTGCAGGCCAGGCAGTAGCCGGGCGCCAGTCCCTGCGTGTCGGCGGGAATGGCCTCGCCCTCGCGCGGCTGCGCCACCATCCAGTTGCAGGCGGCCGGCGTCATGAGGTTGGCGCAGCGGCGGTAGGTGGCGCCGTGCGGGTCGCCGAAGACGGTGAAGGTGTCGGGCAGCGCGCCCTCGCCTTCGGCCGGCGCCAGCGGCACCACGCCGAGCCGGTCGATCACGTAGCCCAGCGGCGTGTGGCAGGCCAGGCACTCGCTGTTGCGCAGGAACACGGGGCGCCCGCACTGGCAGCGATAGGCGCGGCTGACGGTGGGCGCGGCGAGTTCGGCCGAAAGCGTGGGGGCCGCATCGGGTACAGCCGGGTCGTGGCCGGAATCGGGGGTCGATGGATGCATGGCTTGTTCTTTGGAGACTTGACGCACAGGGGACAGCCGCCGCATTGTGCGACCGGCCCGCGCGCGGTCGACGCCGCAAACACCGATATGCTTGTAGGACGACGGACCCGCGACCGTCCCTGCGCCGCCCCATGACCTCCCCCCCAACACCCGACACGCCGCCCTCCATGGGCGCCCTGCGCGCCCGCTACGGCGAGCGCTACCGCTGGTACCTGCTGCTGTCGGTCATGGTGGGGACGATGGCGTCCATCATGTCCTCGACCATCGTCAACGTGGCGATCCCCGACATGAGCCACCACTTCGCGCTGGGCCAGGAGCGCGCGCAGTGGGTCAGCTCGGGCTTCATGGTGGCCATGACGGTGTCGATGCTCACCACGCCGTGGCTGCTGTCGCGCTACGGCTACCGCCGCACCTACGTCGGCACCATGCTCCTGCTGCTGGCCGGCGGCATCGTCGGCGGGCTGGCCAACCACTACCCGCTGGTGCTGCTGGCGCGCGTGGCCGAGGGGCTGGCGGCGGGCGTGGTGCAGCCCATTCCGGCCATCATCATCCTGCGCGCCTTCGAGCCGCACGAGCAGGGGCGCGCCAGCGGCATCTTCGGCATGGGCGTGGTGCTGGCGCCGGCCGTCGGGCCGAGCATCGGCGGCGTGCTGGTCGACCTGTTCGGCTGGCGCTCGATCTTCTTCATGGTGGTGCCCTTCTGCCTGGCCTCGATCTGGCTGGCCTACAAGTTCGTGCCCAAGACCGCGCCCGGCGGCGTGGCCGCGACGCGCGGCAGCGGGCTCGATGCGCGCGGCCTGGCGCTGGGCACCGTGGGCACGCTGTGCCTGCTGAACGGGCTGGTCGAGCTGCGCGGCGATTCGCCGCTGCAGGCCGTGCTGCTGCTGGCCGGCGCGCTCGTTTCGTTTGCCGCCTTCGTGTGGTGGCAGCGCCGGCTCATGGCCTCGGGCGGCGCGCCGCTCATGAACCTCGCGCTCTTTCGCTACCGCCAGTTCGCCATGGGCAGCCTGGTCGCCTTCATCTACGGCACCGCGCTGTTCGGCTCGACCTACCTGCTGCCCGTGTACATGCAGGTGGGGCTGCACCTGTCGGCCTCGCACGTGGGCACCACCCTGCTGCCGGCCGGCATCGTGCTGGCCTTCACCATCGCGGGCGTGGGCCGGCTGGCCGACAAGCAACCGACCTGGCTCCTGGTGAGCATCGGCCTGGCGCTGCTGGCGGTGTCGTTCGCGCTCATGGCCGTGCTGCGGCTGGACAGCCCGCTGTGGCTGCTGGTGGTGTTCGCGATCGTCGGGCGCATCGGGCTGGGCTTCATCCTGCCCTCGCTCAACCTCGGGTCGATGCGCCCGCTGGCCAAGCCGCTCATTCCGCAGGGCGCCAGCGCGATCAGCTTCGTGCGCATGCTCGGCGGTGCGGTGGGCGTGAGCCTGTGCGCCATCATTCTCGAATGGCGCCTGGCGGCGCACGGCGACTCGCTCGCCAACCCGGTGAGCACCGCGGCGCGGCTGGCCGCCTTCGACGAGGTGTTCCTGATGCTGGCCGGCCTGTGCGCGCTGGCCGTCTGCGCGGCCTGGCAGTTGCGCGAGCCGCCCGGCGAGGACACGGCGCAACACAGGGGGTAAACCCCGGCGGCGCGGGGACTCGCTTTCGCTTTCAATTGTTATCAGTTGTATCTAGAAGCGGAATCGGTTCCATGCATCGCAGACGTTTTCTCGCCGCCTCGGCCGCGGCGACGGCCGGACTCGGCCCCCTCCTTTCCTTGCCTTCCACCGCCCTGGCCGCCGAGAGCGGCGTCAGCGACGGCGAGATCGTCCTCGGCCACACCGGCATCCTGAGCGGGCCGCTGGGCGCGCCGATCAAGGTCGTGATGGCCGGCGCCGGGCTGGCCTTCGACGCGGTCAATGCGCAGGGCGGGCTCGCGGGCCGCAAGCTCAAGCTGGTCTCGCTCGACGACGAGCTCAAGCCCGAGAAGGCCGTCGCCAACTACGAGAAGCTGCTCGCCGAACACCGCGCCTTCGCCTTCTTCGGCTGCGTGGGCTCGGGCACCACGGCCGCCGCGGCCAAGGTGCTGGGCCAGAGCGGCGCGCCGATGGTGGGCGGCTATGCGGTGTCGGACTCGGCGCGCGAGAAGGTCGCGGGCGCAGGCTACTTCGTGCGCGCCACCTTCGCGCGCGAGGCGCAGGCGCTGGTGCAGCACCTGAGCACCATCGGCGTCTCGCGCATCGCCGTGGCCTACCTGGACAACCCCGGCGGCGCCGAAGTGGCGCGGCTGGTCGAGTCGGCGCTCGACACGCTCAAGCTCAAACCCGTGGCGGCGGTGCCCGTCAAAGGCGACGGCACGACCAACGAGGCCGCGGGCAAGGCGCTGGCCGACAGCCAGGCGCAGGCCGTGCTCATGTACCTGGGCGGCGGCATCGGCGGCGAGGTCATGAAGAGCGCCTGGACCGCCGGCGGGCGCCAGATGTTCTACGGCATGTCGATCGTGCCCGGCGACGTCACGGCCAAGCTCGTCGGCGACAAGACCAGCGGCCTGGCCATCTCGCAGATCGTGCCCTACCCCTGGAGCGAGGTCGACGCCACCGCGCGCGAATTCCGCCAGCTGGCCGAGCGCGCCAAGGTCGACATCGGCTACCTCAGCTACGAGGGCTACGTGAACGCGCTCGTGATGATCGAGGCCCTGCGCCGCACCGGCCGCGACCTCACGCGCGCGAAGCTGCACGCCACGCTGAAGGCGATGAAGCTGCGCATCGGCAACATGGAGATCGACTTCACGGGCGCGAGCAACACGGGCTCGCGCTTCATCGAGATGGTGCGGGTGACGAAGGAAGGGCGCTTCCTGCGATAGAGACAGAGAGGCCGGGTCTGCTCACAGCCCCAGCTGCGTGAGCGCCCAGGCCACCGTGCCCAGCTGCATCACGTTGAGCACCATGCCCGCGATGTGGAGCTTGCGGAACTGCACGATCGACGTGTCCGTCGCCGGGATCGTGTGGCGCAGCAGGTCCATGCGCGGAATGATGAGCCAGCGGCGCAGCGCGAAGGCCAGGCCGGCGATGAAGGCCATGCCGACTGCGAAGAAGGGCTTGCCGCACCACGCATAGCTGAGCGCCGCCGCGCTCGCGGTGAGCACCACGGCCACGTAGTAGACGTTGAACAGGCCACGGATGAAGCGCGAATCCAGCGGGGTGTCGTGCGAGAGCACGAGCAGGGGCAGCGAGCCCATCATGAAGAACCCCATCCAGACCAGCAGGATGACGGTCGCCATGAGCGCAACGACGATGGGAAGCATCTTTGAAAACCCTCCGCGGCGCGCAAGCATACGCCCGGCCGGGCGCGGCGTCTCTCGGCGCTTACATGGCGCGTGCGGCGGCCGGCACCCGCGCCCCGCCATCGGCCACCAGCGCCACGCCGGTCACGAACGAGGCTTCGTCGCTGGCCAGGAACAGGCAGACGGCCGCCATCTCCTCGGGCGTGGCCATGCGGCCCAGCGCGATGCGCGCCACCGTCTGCGCGCGCGCGGCGTCCTCGTCGATACCGCGTTCGGCGGCCAGGTCGCGCATCTCCTGGCGGCTCATCGGCGTGTCGACCCAGCCGGGGCACAACGCATTCACGCGCACGCCCTTCGGGCCGTAGGCCTGCGCGGCCGAGCGCGTGAGCGCGACCACGCCGGCCTTGCTGGACGCATAGCTCGCCATGCCGGCGCCTGCGTTGAACGCCGCGACCGAGGCGACGTTGACGATGGCGCCACCACCCTGCGCGACCATGCCGGGCAGCACGGCGCGCTGGCAGCGCATGGTGCCGCCGAGGTTGACCTCGTGCAGCCGCTGCCAATCGCCGTCGTCGATGTCGGCCGCGTCGTCGCTCTGCACGATGCCGGCGCAGTTCATCAGCACGTCGATGCGGCCGAACGCGGTCTGCACCGCGGCCACCGTGGCGCGCACGGCCGCGTCGTCGGTCACGTCGCAATCGAAGGCCGGGCCCTCGCCCACCGGCTGCGGACGCGGCCAGCCGGCCACGGCGACGCGCGCGCCCTCGGCCGCGAAACGCGCGGCCACGGCGGCGCCGATGCCGGTCGCAGCGCCGACCACGAGGCAGGCCTTGCCATGCAGGCGCGCGCTCATGTCGGTTGCTCCGCGAAGAAGGGGCTTTCAGGCAGCGTCGAGCCGCCATCGACCACGATCGTCTGCCCCGTGATGTAGCGCGCCGCCGGGCTCGCCAGGAAGCGCATCGCGTAGGCGATGTCTTCGGGCCGCCCCAGTTCGCCGGCCGGGATGTGGCGCGCGATGCGCGCGGCCTTGGCCGGGTCGGACAGCAGCGAGCCGCCCTGCTTGGCGATGTAGCCCGGCTCCACGCCGTTCACGGTGATGCCCTCGCGCGCGTACTCCAGCGCTGCCGTGCGGATGAAGCCGTTCACGCCGGCCTTGCTGGCCGCGTAGTGCGCGCTGCCCGGCATGGCCACGCGCGGGCCGGTCACCGACGAGGTGACGAGCAGCCGCCCGCCGCCCCGTGCGCGCAGGTGCGGCACAGCGGCCTGCGTGAGCCAGAAGCAGGCCTTGAGGTTGACGGCCAGCGTGTGCTCGAGCTGCTCGTCGGTCATCGCGTCGATGGCGGCCCACGGGTTCACGGCCGCGTTGTGGACCACGATGTCGAGCGCACCGAACACGCGCACCGCCTCGGCCACCGCGCGCTCGGCCTCGTCGCGCCGGCCGATGTCGCAGGCCAGCGCCTGCGCCGCGAAACCACGCGCACGCAGTTCCGCCGCCACCGCGTCGCCCGCACTGCCTGTGCGGTTGGCGATGAGCACCGAGGCACCGGCTTCGGCGAACACCTGCGCGATGGCCGCGCCGATGCCGCGCCCGCCGCCCGTGACCAGCGCCACCTTGCCCTGCAGGCCGAAGAGATCGGGCGTGCTCATCCCTTGCACTCCCGCACGAACTCGGCGAAGGCCGCGTTGTGCTCGTCCACCTCGCGCTCGGTGGTGCCGGGGCAGCACAGCATCATGTTGTGGAAGGGCGTGATGAGCACGCCGCGGTTCATCATGTACAGGTGCAGCAGCGCCTCGAGTTCGCCGTCGCGCGTGCGGCGCACGTCGCTCGCGTTGCGCGGCGCGTCGGCACAGAAGAGCGTCTCCACGCGCGCGCCGACCTGCGTGGCATGCCACGGCAATCCCGCGGCGGCGATGCTGGCGTTGACGCCTTCGGCCAGGCGCTGCGCGAGCACCAGCATGCGATCGAAGGCCTCGGGCGTGAGCACCTGCGAGAGCACCGCGCGCATCACGGCCACGGTGAGCGCGTTGCCCGCCAGCGTGCCGCCGAAGCCGGCATGCGCCGACTGGCGCTTCGTGGGGTGCAGCTTGGGCAGCACCTGCCAGACGCGCTCGGCGGTCTCGGCGCTCAGGCCGAAAGCGGCGGCGGGAATGCCGCCGGCAATGGCCTTGCCGATCACGAACATGTCGGGGTCGAGCCCGTGCTGGCGCGTGTAGCCGCCCGGCCCGCTGGAGATGGTGTGGGTCTCGTCGATGACCAGCAGCGTGCCGGTCTCGCGCGTGAGGCGGCGCAGCGCGTCGTGAAAGCCGGGCGCGGGCGCGATCATTCCGTAGTTGGTCATGGCCGGCTCGGCCAGCACGCAGGCCACGTCGCCGGCGCGCAGCGCGCGCTCCAGCGCGGGCATGTCGTTGAACTCGACCACGGCCGAGAGCTGGTCGTGCGGAAAGCCGTTGGGGTGGATGTCGTTGCGCATCGCGACGGCGCCGTCGCGCAGCTCCACATGCGCCTCTTCCACCGAGCCGTGGTAGCAGCCCGAGAACACCAGCACGCGCGGGCGGCCCGTGACCATGCGCGCCAGGCGGATGCAGGCGCGGTTGGCGTCCGAGGCCGAGGTCGTGAGGTTCCAGTACGGCAGGCCGAAGCGGCGCGACAGCTCTTCGCCGACCCAGGCCGCATCGTCGGTCGGCAGCATCAGCGAGCTGCCCACGCGCGCCTGCCGCGCCAGCGCCTCGACCACCGCCGGGTGGCCGTGGCCGCACATGCCGCCGGTGTCGCCCAGGCAGAAGTCGGCGTAGCCATTGCCGTCCACGTCGACAAAGCGCGCGCCGTAGGGCAGCTGCGCGTCCTGCACGTACAGCGGCCAGCCGCCGATCCAGCGGCGCATCCAGTGCGAGGGCGCGCCGTAGAGCCAGGCCTGCTGGCCCTGCGCAAAGCGTTCGCCGCTGCGCGCGTGAGTGCGCGCATAGCGCGCCTGTTCGGCCTGCATCAGGGCCTGCACGCGCTCGCGCGGCACGGTGGGTTCGAAGGTCGGGGTCATCGGGAACTCGGTCAGAAAGAAAGAGAGGAAGAAACGCCCAGCATCGAGAGCGCCTGCGCATAGCTCGCGCCCGGATGCATCACGTCGAAGTGCACGGTGCGCAGGCCCACGCGCTGTGCGCCGGCGATGTTGCGCAGCTGGTCGTCGACGAACACGCAGGCGTCGGCGGACAGGCCGAGCTGGTCCAGGCACTGCTGGTAGGCGCGCGCATCGGGCTTGAGGATGCCGGTGTGCGTGGCGTCCACCACCACGTCGAAGGCGCTCATGAAGGGCAGGCGCTGGCGAAAGCCCGCGCCGTAGAACAGGTCGAGCTCGTTCGACAGGATGGCGAGCCGGCAGCCGGCGCGGCGCGCCGCCTCGATGGCCGCGAGGGCCTCGGGGCGGATCGCCGCCTCGGGGTCGGCGCCGCGCGCGCGCTGCACGAAGGTCTCCATGCGGTCCCAGCGTTCGCCGACCAGCGCACCCACCTCGCGGGTGCGCGCCATCCAGTAGTCGCGCTCCGAGAGCTTGTCGGCCTGCATGTCGCGCCACAGCGGATCGCTCGCGAGGTCGAAGGGGCCGCGCCAGGTGAGCGTGCCGCGCGGCAGCGACAGCGCCTCTTCGGTGAGCGCGTGGGTCTCGAACAGCGTGCGGCTGATGACGCCGCCGAAGTCGAGCACGAGGGCTTGCGTACCGGGGCTCATGCGCGGCTCCCTGCGGGCACGGTGCCGTCGGCCACCCAGGCGTCGAACACCTGCAGTGCGGCGTCGCAGAAGGCGCTGTCGTTGATGTGCGCATCGAGCTCGACAAGCCGCGCCGGGTCGACGCTGCCACGCAGCGCTTCGGTGAAGGCCGCGAGGCCTTCGGGGTCGTGCAACGGCTCGCCGGGGCGGTCCCAGCCTTCGATGCCTTGCAGTGGCATCAGCAGGCAGGTGGCACCCTCGGCGCGCGCGAGGCGGCGCGCGATCTCGGCGGCCACGCCACGTCGGAACGCGGGCGCGCTCAAGGCCGAGGCCAGCAGCCGGTTGTGGATGTGCGTGGGCCGGCCTTCCAGGCCCTCGGGCGTGGACTGCCAGGCCGGGTAGTCGAGCATGTCGATGGCGCCGGGCGCGACGATCTGCGGCGTGCCCGCGCGGCCGGCGCCGAGCAGGCGATCGGGCCCGGCCGTCACGCACGAGCCGCCGAGCTGGTTGGCCAGCTCCTGCAGGCTGAAGTCCATCACCGCGCAGAAGCGGCCCTCGGCGGCCAGCGCCTCGAAGGCGCGCCCGCCCATGCCAGTGGTGTGGAACACGGCGACTTCGTAGCCGCGCGCTTCGAGCGCGGGCTTGAGCGTCTTCATGTAGGTGAGCGCGCTGGAGCCCAGCGAGGTCATGCCCACCAGCGGCTTCTCGAAGGCCGGCACGCAGGCCTGGCGGCAGGCGCCGAGCACCGCACCCGCGGCCTGGCTCAGGGCCGAGCGGCACAGGCTGTTGAGGCCGTAGAGCCCGCCGGCCCACAGCACCATGATGAGGTCGGGCGGAATGCGCTCGGGCGGCAGCAGGTGCGAGTAGGCGATGGTCGACACCAGCACCTTCGGCACGCCCAGCGGCAGCGCCTGCGCCACGTCGAGCGCCAGGTCGGTGCCCATGGTGCCGCCCAGTGCGAGCAGACCGTCGATGCGGCCCTCGGCCTGCCAGCGCGCGGCGAGCCTGGCGGCGCCGCGCGCCATCAGCGTCATGGCGCTGTTCTCGTCGCCGCTGGCCGCTACTTCGGCGACGGTCTTTCCGGCGGCGGCGGCCACTTCGGTGTTGGGAATGTCGGGCGTGAAGGGCGCACCGTCGAGCACGCCCACGTCCATCACGACGACGCGGCCGCCGCCGGCCTCGATGCATTCGCGCATGAACAGCAGCTCGGCGCTCTTGGTGTCGGCGGTGCCGATCAGCAGGATCGTGGGCGCTCGGCTCACAGCGTCGCTTCCACGTCGGCGAACGCGCCTTCGAGCGCATCGACCATGAAGTCCACCTCCTCGCGCGTGATGACCAGCGGCGGCGAGAGGATGAGGTTCGGCCCCGAGATGCGCACCATCAGCCCGCGCTGGTAGGCCGCCTGCGCCACCTTCGCGGCGATCGGGTTGCCGCGCGGCAGCGTGGTGCGCGTGGCCTTGTCGGCCACCATCTCGATGCCCAGCATGAGGCCCATGCCGCGCACGTCGCCGACGAAGCTGAACTTGTCGACGAAGGGCCGCACGCGCGCCTGGAAATGCGCGCCCACGCGCGCCGCGTTGCCGGGCACGTCGAGCGCCTCGATCTGCTCCAGCGTGGCGAGCGCGGCGGCTGCGGCCACCGGGTGCGCGCTGTAGGTGTAGCCGTGGCCCACCGCGGCCTGGCCCGTGGGGTCGTTGAGGAACACCTCGGCCACCTTGCTGCCGATGGCGGTGGCGCCCAGTGGCACGTAGCCCGACGAGATGCCCTTGGCCAGGCACCACAGGTCGGCCTTCACGTTCCACAGCCGCGTGCCGAACATCGCACCGCCGCGGCCGAAGCCGGTGACGACCTCGTCGGCGATGAGCAGCACGCCGTACTTGTCGCAGATCTCGCGCACGCGCGGCCAGTAGTTGGGCGGCGGCACGATCACGCCGCCCGCGCCCTGGATCGGCTCGGCGATGAAGGCGGCCACGGTGTCGGGGCCCTGGAACTGGATCTCGCGCTCCAGCTGCGTGGCGCAGATCTCGCCGAGTTCTTCCGGGTCCTGCGTGTAGGGGTTGCGGTAGAGCCACGGCGTGTCGACGTGAAAGCACCCCGGCAGCAGCGGCTCGTAGGCACGGCGGAAGTTCAGGTTGCCGTTCACGCTCATGCCGCCGAAGTGCACGCCGTGGTAGCCCTGGCGCAGCGCGATGAACTTGAAGCGGTCGGCCTGGCCCTTGAGCTTCCAGTACTGGCGCGCGAGCTTGAGCGCGCCTTCGACCGCGTCGGAGCCGCCGTTGCTGAAGAACACGGCGGCCACGCCGTCGGGCTCCATGGTCTTGACCAGGCGCGCCGACAGCTCGATGGCGCGCGGGTGCGTGGTGCCGCGGAACACGTTGTAGAAGGGCAGCTCGTCCAGCTGCGCGACGATGGCGTCGCGCACGGGTTTGTTGCTGTGGCCCAGGTTCGCGGCCCACAGGCCGCCGACGCCGTCGAGCATCTTGTGGCCGTCGACGTCCCAGATCCAGCAGCCCTGGCCGCGCGCAATGATGTCGGGCTTGCTCTTGAGCATGGCCTGCGGATGCGCCATGGGGTGCCACAGGTACTGGGCGTTGTCTTGCTTGAGCGCCGCCACGGCGGCGGCTTCTTTCGTTGTCATGCAGGTCTCCGGAAGTATTGGGGGGGGTGCTCAGGACGGCACGCCGACGGTGAGGGTCTTGACCTCGGTGTAGTGCAGCAGGCCCTCGGCGCCCATCTCCTGGCCGATGCCGCTTTCCTTCCAGCCGCCGAAGGGCATCTCGGGCTGCGAGACGCCGAAGTGGTTGATGCCGACCATGCCGGCCTCGAGTGCGTCGCCCAGGCGGTGCGCGGTGTGCAGGTCGCGCGTGAAGGCGTAGGCACCCAGGCCGTAGGGCAAGGCATTGGCCTGCGCGATGGCTTCGTCCAGCGTGTCGTAGGGCTGAAGTACGGCGATGGGGCCGAAGGGCTCCTGGCGCATCACGCGGCTGTCGGCCGGTGCGTTGGCGATCACGGTGGGCTCGAAGAAGAAGCCGGGGCGCTGCACGCGGTGGCCGCCGCACAGCAGTTGCGCGCCGCGCTCCACGGCGTCGTCGACGAAGCGCTGCATGTCCTCGATGCGGCGTGCGTGCGCGAGCGGGCCCATCTGCGTGGCGGGGTCGGTGCCGTCGCCCAGGCGCAGCGCGCGCGCGGCCTGCACGAAGGCCTCGCTCCATTCGCCGAAGCGCGCGCGCGGCACGTAGAAGCGGATCGGCGACGCACACACCTGGCCCGCGTTGCGGAACTTGGCGGCCAGCGACTGCTTGAGCGCAAAGGGAAAGTCGGCGTCGTCGCAGACGATCACCGGCGCGTGGCCGCCGAGTTCGCCGGTGAAGCGCTTCACATGCCGCGCCGCCTGCTCGCCCAGCAGCTTGCCCACGGCCACCGAGCCGGTGAACGACACCTTGGCGATCGCCGGATGGTCGATGAGGAAGGACGACACCTCGGCCGGGTCGCCGCACACCATGTTCAACGCATCGGGCGGCACGCCGGCATCGAGAAAGGCGCGCACCAGCAGCATGCAGGTGCCCGGCGTTTCTTCCGCCGGCTTGATGACCACGCTGCAGCCCGCGGCCAGCGCGCTCGCGAGCTTGCGCGCCGGCAGGTTGGCCGGAAAGTTCCACGGCGTGAAGGCCGCCACCGGCCCCACGGGCTGGCGCATGACCGACTGCGAAAGGATGCCCTCGACGCGCGGCGGCACGAGGCGGCCGTACAGGCGCTTGGCCTCTTCGGCCTGGAAGTCGATGATGTCGGCCGACAGCGTGACCTCGCGCAGCGACTCGGCCAGCGGCTTGCCTTGTTCGAGCGTGAGCACGTGCGCAATCGTCTTCGCTTGCGCGCGGATGTTCTGCGCGGCGGCGCGCAGGATGTTGCAGCGTTCGAGTGCGCTCTTGCCGCGCCACTGCACGAAGCCGCGGCGCGCGGACGCGGCCGCTTCGGCGAGTTCGTCGCGGCCGGCCAGCGGCAGCTGCGCGATCGTTTCTTCAGTGGCAGGGTTGACGACCGCGCGGCGGCCGCCGGCGGTCTGCGTGCGCCATTGGCCGGCGATGTGCAGTGCGAGTTCAGGGTAGTCCATGCCCTGCACGATAGGGAGCGAGCCCCTTGCCGCGTTATCGAAAACTGGCAAACCTCGCGCGGCCTCGTGCGTGATGCGCAAGGGCCTTCCTATACTGTCCGCGCCGATCTTCTTTCACGACGCCTCCACGCCACGACCTCACCGTGCCCCGTTCACGCACCCCTTCCCGGCCCAGCGCCAAGCCCCTGCCCAAGGCACGCAGCAATGCCGCGAGCGCCCCGGCCTTCGACCTCGAGACCTTCCTGCCCTTTCAACTCTCGGTGGTCGCCAACCGCGTGAGCCAGACGGTGGGCCAGTCGATCGCGAGCCGCTTCTCGCTGCAGATTCCGGAGTGGCGCATCGTCGTGGTGCTGGGCAAGTACGGTGCGCTGTCGGCGCTCGAGATTGCACAGAAGACGAGCATGGACAAGGCCCGCGTGAGCCGCGCGCAGCACCGGCTGGTGGACCTGGGGCTGGCCAACATGCACCCCTCGGCCGACGACCGCCGCAAGGTCATCGTGTCGCTCGAGGAAGAAGGCCTGGCGCTGTACCGCGACATGGTGCCGCTGGCGCACGACACCGCGCAGCGCCTGTTCTCGCAGCTCACGGCGGACGAGCGCCAGGTGCTGCAGACCATCGTGCAGAAGCTGTTCGACAGCACCACCGGCTTCGAGCCCAGCGGCGAGCTCGAATAGGCCACGATCGGGTGGCTTAGGGGTTTGCCCTGTCACTTTAAGATCGTTGTCAACGAAACAATCTGGTCTGGAGATTGCTTCCGGCACGGGTCTTCGCACCCCTGCCACCGCTTCGCCGGACCGCCATGACCAGCCAGACCGCCTCCGTTCTTCCTGCCCCCGCCCCCACCGTCGCGACGCGCTGGACCCTGTCCACGCACGACATCGACGCCTACGCCAGCGGCCAGAACGGCTGGCACCTGGCGTGCGACATGCTCTCGGGCGGCAGCTTCGCCGGCTTTCTCGACCACGTGCAACTGCCCGGCCTGCGGCTGGTGCGCGAGACCACCAACCGCGCGCTGCGCCAGCACGGCGAGATGAACCCCGACTGCTGCGGCTTCGCCCTCACCTGCCGGCAGGACGGCGAGGCGCGCTTCTCGGGCCAGCGGCTGGACACCGAATCGGTGATGGTCGGGCGCTGCGACGAGCTCGACCTGTGCAGCCCGCCGGGCTTCGAGTTGACGGGCATCGTGGTCGACAACGCGCTGCTGCAGTCGCTCACCGAACGCCTGAACGACCGCGCGCCGCCGGCCTGGCTCGAACGGCGCGTGGTGCTGCACTTCGACGACCCCACCATGCAGTCGCTGCGCGGCACCTTGCGCGGCGCCTTCAGCGCGCTCGACGCGATGCCCGGCCTGCTCGACGACCCCGTTGCCACGGTGCAGCTGCGCGACGACGTGCTGCTGGCCTGGCTCAACGCCTTGCCTGAAGACGTCGACCTGCGCGAGCTGCGCTCCACCGAGGCGCACCGCCGCGTGGTGCGCCGCGCCTGCGAGCTGATGATGTCGCGGCCCGACGAGCCGCTGTCGATGCTGCAGGTGTGCAGCCGCATCGGCGCTAGCCAGCGCAAGCTGAACTACTGCTTCCAGGAAACGCTGGGCCTGAGCCCCGCGCGCTACCTGCGGGCGCTGCGCCTGAACGGCGTGCGCCGCGCACTGAAGCGGCCCGAGTCGCGCTCGGTGCAGGACATCGCGGCGCACTGGGGCTTCTGGCACCTGAGCCAGTTCGCGACGGACTACCGGCGCCAGTTCGGCGAACTGCCCTCGCAGACGCTGCGCGGCGCGGCGCTCACGAGGCACTGATCCGGTGCACGGGCCGAGGGGAATCCCTCGGTTTTCGGGGCGCCAGTTTTGCCGTTTTTTGATACCTGCTTGCGGAGGCGGTCGCTATCGTTGACCGCCATATGTCCGCCACGCTGCCACCCCTTCCCAGCGCCCGTTCGCTCGCCACCGCCCTGCAACGCCGCGAGCTCTCGTGCCGCGAACTGATGCAGACCTGCCTTGCGCGCATCGAGCGCCTCAACCCGCAGGTCAACGCGCTGGTGTCGCTGCAACCGCCCGAAGCGATGCTGCGCCAGGCCGATGCCTGCGATGCGCAACGCGCGCGCGGCGACGCGGTAGGCCGGCTGCACGGCTTCCCGATGGCGCCGAAGGATTTCGTCGCCACCGCCGGCCTGCCGACCACCATGGGCAGCCCGGTGTTCGCGAAGCAGGTCACGCCACACGACGCGATCATGGTCGAGCGCCTGCGCCGCGCCGGCGCGCTGTTCGTGGGACGCAGCAACACGCCCGAGTTTGGCCTGGGCTCGCACACCTACAACACGGTGTTCGGCACCACGCGCAACGCATGGAACCTCGACCACGCGGCCGGCGGCAGCAGCGGCGGCGCGGCGGTGGCGCTCGCGCTGCACATGCTGCCGGTGGCCGACGGCAGCGACATGATGGGTTCGCTGCGCAACCCCGCGGCCTGGAACCACGTCTACGGCCTGCGTCCGTCGCTGGGCCGCGTGCCCACCGGGCCGGGGCCGGAGCTGTTCTTCCAGCAGCTGGGCTGCGAAGGGCCGATGGGCCGCACGCCCGAGGACGTGGCCTGGCTGCTGTCGGTGCAGGCGGGCTACGACACGCGCTCGCCGCTGAGCCTGGCCGGTGACGGCGAGGCCTTTGCGCAGCCACTCGACTCAGAGCTGCGCGGCCAGCGCATCGCGTGGCTCGGCGACCTCGGCGGCCACCTGCCGATGGACCCGGGCGTGATGGCGCTGTGCGAATCGGCGCTGCGGCATTTCGACACGCTGGGCTGCAGCGTCGCGCCCGCCGTGCCCGCCTTCGATTTCAACGCGCTGTGGACGGCTTGGCTGCGCCTGCGCGGCTTCATCGTGGCCGGCGCGCTGCGCGGGCTGCACGCCGACCCGGCCACGCGCGCGCAGCTCAAGCCCGAGGCCTGCTGGGAGATCGAGCAGGGCGAGCGCCTGAGCGCCGCCGCGCTGCATGAGGCGGCCGTCACGCGCACGCAGTGGCATGCCGCGCTGCTGCAGCTCTTCGAACGCTTCGACTTCCTGGTGCTGCCGGCTGCGCAGGTGTTCCCGTTGCCGGTCGACGTGCACTGGCCGCGCGAGGTCGGCGGCCGCGCCATGGACACCTACCACCGCTGGATGGAAGTGACCATCGGCCCCTCGCTCGCCGGCCTGCCCGCGATGGCGATCCCGGCCGGCTTCTCGCAGGCTGAGGGCACGCGCGGCCTGCCGATGGGCCTGCAGCTCATCGGCCGCCCCGGCGCCGACCTCGACGTGCTGCGCATGGCGCACGGCTGGCACCAGGCCGTGCCCTTCGCGAACGTGCAATCGCCACTGCTGCTGCAGCCGTAGCAACCACAAGCCCCCGTTTCCCGTACTCCGACACATCTCACACAACCCGAGGAGAGAACCCATGCGCAGACGTTCGCTGATTGCTGCCGGCCTGGCCGCCGGCCTGTCCCCCATCGCCCTGCCCGCCCTGGCCCAGGGCCTGGGGGGCAAGACCCTGAACCTGATCGTGCCCTACCCCGCGGGCGGCGGCTCCGACATCAACGCGCGCTTGGCCGCGCCCGAGCTGTCGCGGCTGCTGGGCCAGCCGGCCATCGTCGACAACGTGCCCGGCGCCAGCGGCTCGCTCGGCGTGATGAAGGCGGCCAACGCGCCGGCCGACGGCACGGCGCTGCTCGTGGGGTCGCCGATGGAGCTGATGCTCACGCCGCTCACGCTCAGCAGCGCGCGCTACAAGGCCGAAGACTTCCGCCCCATCGGCGTGATGGCCGTCACCTCGATGGTGCTGCTGGCGCGCAAGGACCTGGGCGCGGGCAGCGTCGACGAACTCATCGCACTGCTGCGCCGCCCCGACACGAAAGAGCTGAGCTACGGCAGCATCGGCCCCGGGTCGCTCTACCACCTGCTCGGCGAGCGCTTCATGCAGCAGACGGGCACCAAGATGCTGCACGTGCCCTACAAGGGCTTCGCGCCGCTGGTGAACGACCTGCTGGGCGGGCAGATCGACCTGGTGTTTGCGCCGCTGGCCGGCAACGTGCCCGACCTGCTGGACGCCGGCAAGGTCAAGGCGCTGGGCATCGCGGCCTCGGCGCCGCACGAGCGCTTCACGGCGATTCCGCTGATCCGCAACAGCAAGGGCCTGGACGACTTCGTCTACAGCCTGTGGGCGGGCATCCAGGTGTCGCACCGCGTGCCCGAGGACGCGCAGCAGCGGCTGCACACGGCCTTCAACCAGATGATGCTCAAGCCCGAGCTGCGCCGCGCGCTGGAACTCGGCGGCAGCAAGGTGGCGCCCGAACAGACGCTGGCCGAGCTGCGCCGCGGCTACCAGGCCGACATGGAGCGTTACCGCGCCATCGCCAAGTCGGTGAACCTGCGGCCCGAATGACATCCGCGGGCACGGGCCCGCGTTTTGCCAGTTTTCGATAACGCCGCGGCGGCGCGCAGAGAGAGGATGCGGACCTGTCCATCCTTCATCCGCCAAGGAGAACCTCCATGTCCGCCGACCTTTTCCCCGCAGCCCCCGGCGCCCTCACGCGCCGCCAACTCGTCATCGGCGGCGGCGCGGCCGCGCTGGCCGGCGTGCCTGCGCTGGCGCATGCGCAATCGAAGACCATCAAGATCGGCTACCTCACCACGCTGTCGGGCGTTCGCGCCAACTTCGGCGAGGCCGACCCGTGGAGCCTGGAGCGCGTGCGCGCCGCGCTGAAAGACGGCCTGACCATCGGCGGCACGACCTACAAGGTGGAGATCGTGGTGCGCGACACGCAGTCCGACGCCAACCGCGGCGCCACCATGTCCAGCGAGCTGCTGCTGCGCGAGAAGGTCGACCTGCTGCTGGTGCAGGACAGCGACGCCGCATTGGCCGCCGGCCAGCTGTGCGACGTCAACGGCGTGCCGATGGTGTCGACCATGGGGCCGTGGCAGGCCATCACCTTCGGTCGCGGCTCCACGCCGCAAAAAGGTTTTCCGTTCTCCTTCCATTTCTTCTGGGGCGCCGACGACGTGCTGAAGAACTTCTTCGGCATGTGGGAGCCGCTGAAGGTGGAGCGCACGCTGGGCACGCTGTACATCGACAACGGCCCGGGCCACGCCTTCGCCGATCCGGCCACGGGCATCCCGGGCGGCGCCAAGCAGCGCGGCTACAAGGAGACCAACGGCGGCTTCTTCAAGATCGCGACCGACGACTTCAGCAACCAGGTCTCCAGCTTCAAGGCGGCGCGCGCGAACATCGTCTCGGGCTTTGCCTACGCCAACCACTTCGCCACCTTCTGGAAGCAGGCGCAGCAGGCGGGCTACCGGCCCGAGGTGGTGACGATGGCCGCGTCGTTCCTGTTCCCGAGCGCCGTGGAGTCGCTGGGCGCGGCGGGCAACGGCATGTCGACCGAGGTCTGGTGGACGCCCAACTTCCCGTTCAAGTCCTCGCTCACGGGTCAGAGCGCCAAGGCGCTGGCGGCCGACTGGGAGGCCACCACCGGCAAGCAGTGGACGCAGCCCATCGGCTACGGCCACGCGCTGTTCGAGGTCGGCATTGCGGCGCTGAAGAACGCCACCAACCCGAAGGACAAGAAGGCCGTGCGCGACGCGCTGGCCAACCTGCAGCTCGATTCGGTGGTGGGACGCATCGACTTCAAGGGCAGCCCGATCAAGAGCGTGGCCGTCACGCCGATGGTGGCGGGCCAGTGGCGCAAGACCAAGGCGGGCAGCAAGTTCCCGTACGAGCTGGTCATCACGCACAACAGCACGGCCAAGCAGATTCCGGTGGAAGACGAGCTCAAGCTGCTGTCGCAGCTCAAGGCTGCATGAGCGATTGCCTCGTCATCGACGGCCTGTGCAAGCGCTACGGCGAGATCGTCGTGGCCGACCAGGTGGCGCTCTCGCTCGCGCGCGGCGAGTGCCTGGGCGTGGTCGGGCCGAACGGCGCGGGCAAGAGCTCGCTGTTCAACCTGATCACCGGCGTGGCCGTGCCCGACGCGGGCAGCATCCGCCTCGAAGGCCGCGAACTCGTCGGGCTGCGCGCCGATGCGCGGGCGCGGCTGGGCGTGGCGCGCGCCTTCCAGATTCCGCAGCCCTTCGCGCACCTGAGTGCCTACGAGAACGCGCTGGCCGCCGCCACCTTCGCCGCGCGGCTGCCGCGCGCGCAGGCCGCGCGCCAGGCCTGGGCCGTGCTGGAACGTACCGGGCTGGCCGACCGCGCCGACGTGCCGGCCGGCCGCCTGCCGCTGCTGGACCGCAAGCGCCTCGAACTGGCCAAGGGCCTGGCGGCGCGGCCGCACCTGCTGCTGCTCGACGAGATCGCCGGCGGCCTCACCGAGGCCGAGGTGCAGGTGCTGGTGGCGCTGGTGCTCGAGCTGAAGCAGGACGTGGCGATGATCTGGATCGAGCACATCGCACAGGCGCTGATGGCCGTCGCAGACCGCATCATGGTGCTGAACTTCGGCCGCAAGCTGCTGGAAGACACACCCGCCGCCGCCATGGCCAGCCGCGAGGTGCGCGAGGTCTACATGGGCGTGGGCGACGAAGACACCTTGCAGGAGAGCACCCATGCCGCTGCTTGAAGTGCGCGAGCTGTGCAGCCACTACGGCGACCTGCAGGCGCTGTTCGACCTCTCGCTCGACGTGGCGGAGGGCGAAGCCACCGCGCTCATCGGCGCCAACGGCGCGGGCAAGTCGACGCTGATCCGCGCCATTGCCGGACTGGGCTCGCGCAGCCGCGGCGGCATCCGCTTCGACGGCCAGGCCATCGAGGCCGAGCCGGCCGAGCGCATCGCGCGCCGGGGCATCGCGCTGGTGCCCGAGGGGCGGATGCTGTTTCCTTCGCTCACCGTGGAAGAAAACCTGCGCATGGGCGCGCTGTGCGGCCGGACCGGCCACTGGACGCTGCCCACGGTGTACGCGCTGTTCCCCATCCTGCAGGAGTTCCGCCACCGGCCGGCCACGCAGCTGTCGGGCGGGCAGCAACAGATGGTGAGCATCGGCCGCGCGCTCATGGCCAACCCGCGCCTGATGCTGTGCGACGAAATCTCGCTGGGCCTGGCGCCGGTGGTCATCGAGCAGATCTACCGCGCCTTCGGCGACATCCGCGCGCAGGGCACGGCCCTCTTGGTGGTGGAGCAGGACGTGACGCGCGCCTGCCGCATCGCGCAGCGCGTGTACTGCCTGCTCAAGGGGCGCGTCACGCTGGCGGGCCGCGCATCGGACTTCAGCGCCGCGCAGATCGCCAACGCCTACTTCGGACACTGAACACCTCCCCACCATGGCTTGGCTCGAAACCCTCATCAACGGCGTGCTGCTCGGCGGCCTCTACGCACTCTTCGGCCTCGGGCTGGCGCTGGTCTTCGGCGTGATGCGCATGGTCAACCTCGCGCACGGCGAGTTCGTGGTGCTGGCGGCGTACTTCGCGGTCTTCCTGGCCACGCAGTTCCCCGGCGTGTCGCCGCTCTTCTTCATCGCGCCAGTGGCGCTGGCGGCCTTCGGCATGGGCTACCTGCTGCAGCGGCTGCTGCTGAACCGCGCGGTGGCCACCGACGATCCGCTCACGCCGGTGCTGGTCACCTTCGGCATCGCGGTGGTGCTGCGCAACCTGATGGTCGAGCTGTTCGGCGCCGACCCGCGCGCGCTCGACGGCGGCGCGCTGGCCACGGCGGGCTTCGAGATCGGCGGTCTGCGCATCGGCTGGTACCCGGTGCTGGTGCTGGTGCTCGCGGTGCTGGCCTTCGGCGCGCTGCAGTGGCTGCTGCAGCACTCGCGCTTCGGCCTCGTGGTGCGCGCCACCTCGGACCACCGCGAGATCGTGCGCACGATGGGCGTGCGCCCGCGCCATGTGTATGCGGTGGTGATGGGGCTGTCGCTGGCCTTCGCGTCGGTGGCGGGGCTGCTGCTGGCGCTGCGCACCTCGTTCACGCCCTTCTCGGGCGTGGAGCGGCTGCTGGGCGCGTTCGAGGTCGTGATCATCGGCGGCCTGGGCTCGTTCCGCTGGGCGCTGGTCGGCGGCATCGCGCTGGGCGTGGCGCAGCTCGTGGGCCAGCGGCTCGATTCCAACGCGGGCGCGCTGTACGCCCACCTGCTGTTCTTCGCGGTCCTGATGGTGCGCCCCAACGGCATCGCTGGCGCACGTACATGAGATGACTTCGATGCGTCCTCCGTCCCTCGCCCCCTGGATCGGCTTCGCCGCCGCGGCCCTTGCCATCGCCTTCGCGCCCACCGTGGCCGACGGCGGCCTGCTGCGCCTGCTCAGCGAGGTGCTGATCACGCTGGCCATGGCCCAGATGTGGAACCTGCTGGCCGGCTACACCGGGCTGGTGTCGATGGGCCACCAGGCCTTTGCCGGCATCGGCGCCTACCTGCTGTTCGTGGCCTCCGACCGGCTGGGCATCTCGCCCTACTGGATGGTGCCGGTGGCGGGCCTGGGCGGCGCGCTGCTGGCCGCCGTGGTGGCGCCGCTGATGTTCCGCCTGCGCGACGCCTACTTCTCGATCGGCATGTGGGTGCTGGCCGAGATCGTGCGCCTGCTGGTCGCCAAGTTTCCGCTGTTCGGCGGCGAATCGGGCGTGCCGCTGCAGGCGGTGCGGCTGGTGGAGGCCGAGAGCTTCCAGCAGAACGCGTTCTGGATCTCGGGCGCCATCGGCCTGGCGGCAGTGGCCGGCGTGTACCTGCTGATGCGCTCGCCCTTCGGCCTGGGGCTGATGGCGGTGCGCGACAACGAACTGGCCGCCACCAGCATCGGCGTGAACGTGTGGCGCAACCGCTTCATCGCCTTCGTGCTGTCGGGGCTGGGCTTCGGGCTGGCCGGCGGGGCGCACTTCATGGGGACGATGTTCGTCTCGCCCGACTCGGCCTTCGACATCAACTGGGTGGTGACGGCGATGTTCATCGTGATCATCGGCGGCATCGGCACCATCGAGGGGCCGCTGATCGGCACCGTCATCTACTTCGGGCTGCGCGAGCTGTTCAACACCTGGTTCGCGATGTCGGGCGGCTGGTACCTGATCGCGATGGGCTGCATCGCCATCGCTGTCATGCTGCTGGCACCGCGCGGCCTGTGGGGGCTGGCGCGCGAACGCTGGGGCTGGCGCGGCCTGAGCGTGCAGCGCCATCCACCACCGCACGACGAAGCCTCGCTGCCCACACCTCTTCCTCCCTCCACGCAACAAGGACGCACCGCATGAAGACCACCGCCTTCTTTCACGACGAACGCACCTTCTGGCACGTGCCCGGCGGGCTGCATGCCCTGTTCCTGCCGGTGGGCGGCTGGGTGCAGCCCATGGCCGGCAGCGGCATGGCCGAGTCGCCCGATTCCAAGCGCCGCATCAAGTCGCTGATGGACGTGTCGGGCCTGAGCGCGCAGCTCGACGTGCTGAGCGCGCCGATGGCCAGCGAAGAAGACCTGCAGCGCGTGCATCCCGCCGGCTACCTGCAGAAGTTCAAGGCCGCCAGCGACGCCGGCGGCGGCGACCTGGGCGAGGTGGCGCCCTTCGGCCCGGGCAGCTACGAGATCGCGAAGCTCTCGACCGGGCTGGCCATTGCCGCGATGGACAGCGTGCTGCAGGGCCGCCACCGCAACGCCTTCGCGCTCACGCGCCCGCCGGGCCACCACTGCCTGCGCGAACACAGCATGGGCTTTTGCCTGTTCAACAACATCGCGGTGGCCATCGAGACCATGAAGGCGCGTCACGGCCTGGGCCGCGTGGCCGTGATCGACTGGGACGTGCACCACGGCAACGGCACGCAGGAAATCTTCTACGACCGCCCCGACGTGCTCACGCTCTCGCTGCACCAGGAGAACTGCTTCCCGCCCGGCTACAGCGGCGCCGAAGACCGCGGCACGGGCGCGGGGCTGGGCTTCAACGTCAACATCCCGCTGCAACCCGGCGGCGGACACGCGGCCTACATGCACGCCTTCGAGCGCATCGTGACGCCGGTGATCGACCGCTACCGCCCCGAGCTGATCGTGGTGGCGAGCGGGCTGGACGCCAACGGCGTCGACCCGCTGGCGCGCATGCAGCTGCACCCCGAGTCGTTCCGCCAGATGATGCGGCAGGTCAACACGCTGGCCACAAAGCACTGCGACGGGCGCGTGGTGGTGGTGCACGAGGGCGGCTACTCGGAAGCCTGCGTGCCCTTCTGCGGGCTGGCGGTGGTGGAAGAACTGTCGGGCCACCGCACCGAGGTGGAAGACCCGTTCAGCGACTTCTTCGGGCTGCAGCAGCCGTCGGCGCGCTTCGATGCGTTCCAGCGTGAATTGATGGGCGAGATGGCGGCGTTGCACGGGCTCTGAGGCCAAGCGGGTCTTTGCATGGACTAAGCTCGTCGCTGCCGGCCCGTGGCCGCGCGTCCTGCTTCACCGTCCATGCCCCGCTTCATCACCCGCCGCACCGTCGTCGTTCTCTCTGCCCTCGTCCTCGTCGCCCTGCTCGGCCTGTGGGGCGCGAGCCGCTTCAACGTCAACCCGGCGCACGCACCCGGCGAGGTGATCGACCAGTTCGAGGGCGTGCCGGTGTACTACAACGGCGCCATCAACCATGTCGACGGGCGCAGCGTGGCGCCCGACGGCTACAACATCGGCCTGCGCTGGCAATGTGTGGAGTTCGTCAAGCGCTACTACTACGAGCGGCACCAGCACCGCATGCCCGAGGCGCGCGGCCACGCCAAGGCCTTCTTCGACGCGGCCGTGGCCGATGGCGCGCTGAACACGGCGCGCAACCTGGTGCAGCACCGCAACGGCGGCACGGTGGCGCCCGCCGTAGGCGACATCGTCGTGTTCGCGCCGTGGCTCTTCAATCCCTACGGCCACGTGGCGATCGTGTCGCGCGTGGACGCCGACGCGGTCGAGATCGTGCAGCAGAACCCTGGGCCCTTCGGCACCTCGCGCGAGCGCCTGCCGCTGGTACTCGCTGAAGGGCGCACGCACCTGGGCACCGAGCGCGTGCTCGGGTGGCTGCGGCTGCCCGCCTCCTCCTCCTCTAAATCCTGAATCGCGGTCTAATCACAGCCATGTGCCAATTGCTAGGGATGAACTGCAACACGCCGACCGACGTGACCTTCAGCTTCACGGGGTTCGCGCAGCGCGGTGGCCGCACCGACCACCATGCCGACGGCTGGGGCATCGCGTTCTTCGAGGACCGCGGGCTGCGCCACTTCGTCGACCACCAGCCGGCCTGCGAGTCGCCGGTGGCGGAGCTGATCCGGCGCTACCCGATTCAAAGCCGCAACGTCATCGCGCACATCCGCAAGGCGACGCAGGGCGAGGTCAACCTGCAGAACTGCCACCCCTTCGTGCGCGAGCTGTGGGGCCGCTACTGGGTGTTCGCCCACAACGGCGACCTGAAGGACTTCCGCCCGCGCCTGCACGGCAACTTCCACCCGGTGGGCAACACCGACAGCGAGCACGCCTTCTGCTGGATCATGCAGGAGCTGGCCAAGTCGCACGCGGGCGTGCCCAGCGTCGAGGAGCTCACGCTCACGCTGCGCGAACTGGCACCGCAGCTGGCGGCGCACGGCACCTTCAACTTCATGCTGTCGAACGGGCAGGCGCTGTGGGCGCATGCCTCCACCAACCTCTGGTACGTGGAGCGCCGCCACCCCTTCGTGACGGCGCAGCTCTCGGACGAAGACCTGGAGATCGACTTCGCCCAGCACACCACGCCCACCGACCGCGTGGCCGTGGTGGTGACGGCGCCGCTCACCACCAACGAGACCTGGACGCCCTTCGCCTCGGGCGAGTTGCATGTGTTCGTGGACGGGCAACGGATGCCGCGCTGAGGCCTGACATTCAGTCTTTTGGCTGACACTTTTTTGCAACAGCGCAAGAAAGTATCGATGAGTGAGTGCAAACAATGAACAATAACTGTTCTCATTTGCATCCGGTCGATCTTTCATGCCCGCTCCCCATTTCTTTCTCCGCCCGACCGTGGCCGCCTCGCTGCTGGCCCTTCACGCCCTGACGGCCCTGGCGCAGACACCGCCCGCCGAACCGGCGGCCCCCGCCAGCGGCACGCTGAGCACCGTCACCGTCGAAGCCAGCGCCGACGCCTCGGCCGAAGGCCTCACCAAGCCCTTCGCGGGCGGGCAGGTGGCGCGCGGCGGGCGCGTGGGCATCCTGGGCAACCAGGACATGATGGATTCGCCTTTTTCCAGCACCAGCTACACGCACGAGCTGATCCAGAACCAGCAGGCCAAGAGCGTGGCCGACGTGCTGCAGAACGACCCGTCGGTGCGCGTGGCGCGCGGCTTCGGCAACTTCCAGGAGTCGTACTTCATCCGCGGCTTCGTGGTGAATTCGGACGACATCGCCTACAACGGCCTGTACGGCCTGCTGCCGCGCCAGTACATCTCGTCGGAGCTGTTCGAGCGCGTCGAGGTGCTGCGCGGCGCGAGCGCCTTCCTGAACGGCGCCACGCCCACGGGCGGCGGCATCGGCGGCAACATCAACCTGCTGCCCAAGCGCGCGCCGAACGACCCGCTCACGCAGGTCACGCTGGGCACGGCCAGCGGCTCGCAGAGCTACGTGTCGACCGACATCGCGCGCCGCTTCGGGCCCGACCAGAGCCTGGGCGTGCGCCTGAACGCGGCCCACCGCGACGGCGGCACCGGCGTGAACGCCGAGCAGGTCAAGCTCGACGTGGCCTCGGTCGGCTTCGACTGGCGCAGCCGCAACGCGCGCATCTCGGCCGACATCGGCCACCAGGAACACCGGCTCACGCGCACGCGCCCGAACGTGACGCTCGGCGCCGGCGTGACGCGCGTGCCGTCCGCGCCCGACAACCAGCTCAACTACGCGCAGCCCTGGACCTACTCCAACGAGCGCGACACCTTCGGCTCGCTGCGCGGCGAGTACGACCTCACCGACAACGTGACGGCCTGGATCGCCGGCGGCGCGCGCAAGAGCCACGAAGGCAATGCGCTGGCCGGCCTCACGCTCACGAACAACCTGGGCATGGGCAACATGTCGCGCTTCGAGAACCAGCGCCAGGACAGCACCCGCACGGCCGAAGCCGGCGTGCGCGGCAAGTTCACGACCGGCCCGGTGAACCACACGGTGGTGGCCTCGTACTCGTACTACCAGCTCAAGGAGAAGAACGCCTACAAGTGGGACTTCTTCAACAACCTGCGGAGCAACCTGTACGCGCCCATCGGCTACCCGATTCCGGCCTACACGGCGAGCGCGTTCCGCGGCAACGACATGGACAACCCCGCGCTGCTGACGCAGACGCGCCTGAGCAGCCTGGCGATCGGCGACACGCTGTCCTTCCTGGACGACCGCGCGCAGCTCACGCTCGGCGTGCGGCACCAGAAGCTGGAAAGCACCGACTTCGCCTACGACACCGGCAAGCCCACCGCGTACGAGAAAAGCCGCACCAGCCCGATGGCCGGCTTCGTGTTCAAGCTGCAGCCGCAGGTGTCGCTGTACGCGAACTACATCGAGGGCCTGAGCAAGGGCGACACCGCACCCACGGTGTCGACCGGCGGCGCCGTGCGCAACGCGGGCACGCAGCTGTCGCCCTATGTGTCCAAGCAGAAAGAGATCGGCATCAAGTTCGACGGCGGCCGCATCGGCGGCGGCCTGGCCTTCTTCACCACCGACAAGCCACGCGCCCTCGTCAACAGCGCCGGCTACTACGTGGCCGAAGGCCGCGACCGCCACCAGGGCCTGGAGCTGACCGCCTTCGGCGAAGCGGCCAAGGGCGTGCGCCTGATGGGCGGCATCACCTTCCTCGATGCCAAACAGCGCGCCACGGGCGACGCCTCGACCGACGGCCGCCGCGTCATCGGCATCGCGAAGACGCAGGGCACCCTGGGTGTGGAATGGGACGTGCCGGGCGTGCGCGGCCTGTCGCTGGACGGCCGCGTGGTGTCCACCGGCCCGAGCTACGCGGACGCCGCCAACACGCTGCGCGTACCCGGCTGGACGCGCTTCGATGTCGGCGCGCGCTACCTCACCGAGGTGGCCGGCAAGCTGGTGACGCTGCGCGCGCGCATCGACAACCTGACCAACCGGAACTACTGGGCCTCGGTGGGCGGCTACCCGAACAACGGCTACCTGGTGCTCGGTGCGCCGCGCACCTTCACGCTGTCGGCGTCGGTCGACTTCTGATCAGGCCGAGGCCAGGTGCGCCTCGAGCGCATCGATGAACATCTTCGGCACGTCGAAGCCGGTCTGTTCGGTGATCTCCTGAAAGCAGGTCGGGCTGGTCACGTTGATCTCGGTGACCGAGTCGCCGATCACGTCGAGCCCGATCAGCAGCAGCCCGCGCGGCGCCAGCACCTTGCCGATGGCTTCGGCGATCTCGCGGTTGCGCGCCGTGAGCGGCTGGGCCACGCCCTTGCCGCCGGCCGCGAGGTTGCCGCGCACCTCGGTGCCCTGCGGAATGCGTGCCAGCACGAAGGGCGCCGGCTCGCCCGCGATGATCAGGATGCGCTTGTCGCCCTGCGTCACCTCGGGCACGAAGCGCTGCACCATGATGGTTTCGGCGCCGTCCTTGTTGAGCGTCTCGACGATGGAGCCGAGGTTCAGCGCGTCCTGCTTCACGCGGAAGATGCCCATGCCGCCCATGCCGTCGAGCGGCTTGAGGATGATGTCGCCGTGCTCGGCATGAAAGTCGCGCACGGCCTGCGCGCTGCGCGTGACCAGCGTGGGCGTGACGAACTGCGGAAACTCCATGATCGCGAGCTTCTCGGGATGGTCGCGCAGCGCACGCGGCGAGTTGACCACCTTCGCGCCCTCGCGCTCGGCCTGCTGCAGCAGGTGCGTCGAGTAGATGTACTCGGCGTCGAAGGGCGGGTCCTTGCGCATGAGCACGGCGTCGAAGTCCTTCAGCGCCTTCGATTCAATGATGTCGACGCGGTACCAGTCCTTCGGGTCACCCGTCAGCGTGATCTGCTGCACCACCGCCGAGACGCGCCCGCCGGAGGTCCACTGGATGTCCTGCGGCAGGCAGGCCGCGATGCGGTGGCCGCGGCGCTGGGCCTCGCGCATCATCGAGAAGGTCGTGTCCTTGTAGATCTTGAAGTGATCGAGCGGGTCGGCGACGAAGAGGATGTTTTTCATCAGGCGTTCTTTCCGGCGCCGGGAGCGGCGGCTGTGGAGGGGGTTTCTGGCGGCATGTTGCCGGAAGCGGCGATGTCCTTGCCGGCCGGGGCTTTTTCAACGGGCACCTGCACCTGTGCACGACCGACCTGCTGCACCGCCAGCGCCACCGCGCCGGCCACCACGCCCCAGAAGGCGGAGCCGATGCCGGCCAGCGTCACGCCCGAGAGCGTGACCAGGAAGGTGATGAGCGCGGCCTCGCGGTGGGCCTCGTCGCGCACCGCCGCCGCCAGCCCGCCGCCGATGGTGCCCAGCAGCGCCAGCCCGGCAATGGCCGCGACCAGCTCTTTGGGAAAGGCCGTGAGCAGGCCCGTGACGGCCGCGCCGAACAGGCCGATCACCACGTAGATGGCGCCGCAGCTCACGGCCGCCGTGTAGCGCCGCGCCGGGTCTTCGTGCGCCTCGCGGCCCATGCACATGGCGGCCGTGATGGCGCTCAGGTTGAGCGCGAAGGCACCGAAGGGCGCGAGCACCAGCGTGGCCAGGCCGCTGATCGTGATGAGCTTGCTGACCGGCAGGTCGCTGTAGCCGCTGGCGCGGATCGCCGCCACGCCGGGCAGGTTCTGCGAGGCCATGGTCACGACGAACAGCGGCAGCGCCAGGCTCACGATGGCCTGCCAGGTGAACACCGGCACCGTGAACACCGGCCAGGTGAGCGAGAAGTGCACGGAGGACCACGCCAGCTCGCCGCGCGCGGCCGTGAAGGCGATGGCCACCAGCAGCGTGAGCGGCACCGCGTAGCGCGGCAGCAGGCGCTTGCCCAGGAGGTAGGTGGCGAGCATCAGCAGCACCAGCGGCAACGCGGTCTGCGCCGCCGTGAAGGCCGAGATGCCGAAGCGCGCGAGCACGCCGGCCAGCAGCGCCGAGGCGATGGCCATCGGGATCTTGTTCATCACGCGCTCGAACCAGCCCGTGGCGCCCGCGAGCACGATCAGCACCGCGCAGACGATGAAGGCGCCCACCGCCTCGCCCATGCCATAGCCCGCGCCGGCCACGGCCAGCACGGCCGCACCGGGGGTGCTCCAGGCGATCATGACGGGCTTGCGCCACCACAGCGAGGGCAGCGCCGAGGCCAGCCCCATGCCGATGCCCAGCGCCCACATCCACGAGGCCGCCATCTCGGGCGTGGCGCCGAAGGCCTGGGCGGCCTGGAACACGATGGCCACCGAACTCGTGAAACCCACGAGCACGGCGACGAAGCCCGCGGTGAAGGCCGAAAGGCTCAGGTCCTTGAAGAATCGCATGCCGCGATTCTGCCGGGGCGCGCGGCCTGGCGCCGCGGGCCTCAGATCTCGATCTTCGAGCCCAGCTCGACGACCGCGTTGTTGGGCAGGCCCAGGAAGGCCGCCGCGCCGCTCGCGTTGTGGTGCATCTGCGCGAACAGTTTCTCGCGCCAGGGCGCCATGCCGCTGCCCAGCGTGGGGATCACGACGTCGCGCGAGAGGAAGTAGCTGGTCGTCATCGGCTCGAGCTGGCAGCCGCGCATGCGCGCGTTGTCGAGCGCGCGCGGCAGGTCGATGTCGTTCTTGAAACCGTAATGCACGATGACCTGCCAGCAGTGGTTGCCCAGCGCCTCGATCTCGATGCGCTTGTCCATCGGAATCCAGGGCACCTCGTGGTTGCGCACGGTGACGAACATGTTCTGCTCGTGCAGCACCTTGTTGTGCTTGAGGTTGTGCAGCAGCGCGTTGGGCACCACGCCCGGTTCGGCCGTGAGGAACACGGCCGTGCCGTCCACGCGCGCGGGCGGGCTCATGAACACCGAGCCCAGGAACGACTTCAGGTCGATCGCGTCGGCATGCTGCGCCTCGCCCATGAGGCGGCGCCCTTCCTTCCAGGTGACCATCAGCGTGAACACGGCGCCGCCGATCAGCAGCGGGAACCAACCGCCTTCGAACAGCTTGAGCAGGTTCGAGGCGAAGAACAGGAAGTCGACCACGAAGAAGATCGCGGTCGAGGCGATGCACAGCGCCAGCGGCAGCTTCCACGCGTAGCGGATCACGAAGAAGGTGAGGATCGTGGTGATCAGCATGTCGGTGGTCACGGCGATGCCGTAGGCCGCGGCCAGGCTGCTCGAGGTGCGGAACATCACGACCGCCATCACGATGGCCACGAACAGGCCCCAGTTGACCAGCGGAATGTAGATCTGGCCCGCGGTGCGCACGCTGGTGTGCTCGATGTTCAGGCGCGGCAGGTAGCCCAGCTGGATCACCTGGCGCGTGACGCTGAAGGCGCCGGTGATGAGGGCCTGCGAGGCGATCACCGTCGAGAGCGTGGCCAGCAGCACGAGCGGAATGAGGGCCCATTCAGGCGCCATCATGAAGAACGGGTTCTTCACGGCCTCGGGGTTCTCCAGCAGCAGCGCGCCCTGGCCCAGGTAGTTGAGCGTGAGCGCCGGCATGACGACCGAGAACCACGCGATGCGGATCGGCTTCTTGCCGAAGTGGCCCAGGTCGGCGTACAGCGCCTCGGCACCGGTCACGCACAGCACCATGGCGCCCAGCAGGATGAAGCTGGTGCCCGGGTTGTCCCAGATGAACTTCAGCGCGTACCAGGGGTTCAGCGCCTTGATGATCTCGGGGTGGTGCGCGATCTGCCACACGCCCAGCACGGCGATGGCCGCGAACCAGGCCAGCGTGACGGGGCCGAAGAACTTGCCGATGCCCGCCGTGCCGCGCTTTTGCACCGCGAACAGGCAGAACAGCACGACCAGCGTGATCGGGATCACGTAGTGCTTGAAGTGCGGCGACACCACCTCCAGGCCCTCGACGGCCGAGAGCACCGAGATGGCCGGCGTGATCACGCCGTCGCCATAGAAGAGCGAGGTGCCGAAGATGCCGACGATGAGCAGCAGCTGGCGCAGCCTCGGCTTGTCGGCCACGGCCTGGGAGGCCAGCGCGAGCATCGCGACCAGGCCGCCCTCGCCTTCGTTGTCGGCACGCAGCACGAGCACGACGTACTTGATCGAGACGATGACCGTGAGGGTCCAGAAGAACATCGACAGGATGCCGTAGACGTTCTCCACGGTGAACGGCACATGGCCGTGACCGAAGACTTCCTTGACCGCATAGAGAACGCTGGTGCCGATGTCGCCATAGACGACGCCGATGGCGCCGACGATGAGGCCGGCAGAGATGTTTTTGGGGGCTGACACGGGGGTCGATGGGAAAAGGTTGGCTCGCAATGATCGACGCGTCAGTCACGCCGGGGTGCCGCGGCCGCGCCGCGCATCCCTCCGCCCTTTTGGTTCCGTTGCTGTGGGGCCGCTATTTTGCCGTTGCCCGCTGACGCCGCAACCCGCCCCCGTCGCTCATTCGTAGATTTCGGCGTCCGGGTCGGTCGCTTCCATCTCGTAACTGGCCGCGACCATGGCCAGACGCCCCACCACGCCATACATGTAAAAACGATTGGGGGCGCTGGCGCCGGGCTTGGCGCCCGGCTGCGGCAGTTGCGCGCTTTCCGAGAAGGCCAGCGGCACGTAGCTGGCGCCCGGCTGCTTGAGGTTCTCGTCGGCGGCGCGCTCGGCATGCACGCGGTAGAAGCCGCCCACCACGTAGCGGTCCATCATGTAGACCACCGGCTCGGCCACGCCGTTGTGCACGCGCTCGTTGGTGAGCACGCCTTCCTGCACGATCAGCTCGGTGGGTTCGCGCAGGTCGCGCCCGGCGCTGGTCTTGGCGGGCGACGAGGTGGCGGTGCGCGACTTGCCGATCAGCGCCTCGACCTCCTTGGCGTCGCGCACGGTCACGACGCCCGGGCTGCCGCTGCCGCTGTGGCCGCCCTTGACGACCACGAAGGGCTTCTCGTTGATGCCGTATTCCTTGTACTTGCGGCGCACCTTGGTGAGCACCGCGTCGACATGGCTGGTGAGCACGTCGATGCCGCGGCCCTCGGCCACGTCGACGCCTTCGGCGCGCGCGTAGATCGGGTTGATGAGCCAGGGGTCGATGCCCAGCAGCTTGCCGAAGCGCTTGCACAGCTCTTCGTAGCTGTGCAGGTGGTTGCTCTTGCGGCGCACCGACCAGCCCGCGTGCAGCGGCGGCAGCAGGTACTGCTCATGCAGGTCTTCGAGGATGCCGGGCGTTCCTGCAGAAAGCTCGTTGTTGAGCAAGATTGTGCAGGGATCGAAGTTCTTCAGGCCCAGGCGGCGCTTGGAACGCACCACCGGTTCGAGCGTCACGGTCTCGCCGTTGGGCAGCTCGATCTTCTTGGGCGACTTGATGGCTGGATCGATCGAGCCAATGCGCACATTGAGGCCCGCCATATGGAAGATGCGCACGAGTTGCGCGACGTTGGCGAGATAAAAGGTGTTTTTCGAGTGGTTTTCAGGAATGACGAGCAGGTTGCGCGCCTCCGGACAGATCTTCTCGATGGCCGCCTGCGCGGCCTGCACCGCCAGCGGCAGCATTTCCTTGGTGAGGTTGTTCCAGCCGCCAGGAAACAGGTTGGTGTCGACCGGGGCGAGCTTGAAGCCCGCATTGCGGATGTCGACGGCGCTGTAGAACGGCGGCGTGTGCTCCATCCACTCGAGGCGGAACCAGCGCTCGATGGCGGGCATCGAGTCGAGCACCCGCTGCTCCAGTTCGTTGATCGGGCCGGTCAGGGCAGTGACGAGATGCGGAACCATGCAGCGGCCTTGTTGGTTTTGTGCTTAAAGGTGGAGTGGAATTGTAGGATTTGGGGATGGCGCGCCCGATGACAAGCAGCCAAAGAGAACAAAGCACCCCAATCCACAACACACGTTGCAAGAACACCGCGGCACAGGCCTCGCCGCGCCGCCGGCCCGATGGCCCCAGCCTTTCGGACCCCGATTAACCGCGGACTTCGCCCTGCCCCAGCACCACGTACTTGAGCGAGGTCAGGCCTTCGATGCCGACCGGGCCGCGCGCGTGGAACTTGTCGGTGCTGATGCCGATTTCGGCGCCCAGCCCGTACTCGAAGCCGTCTGCGAAGCGCGTGCTCGCATTCACCATCACGCTGGCCGAATCGACCTCGCGCAGGAAGCGCTGGGCGTTGATGTGGTTGCGCGTGACGATGGCGTCGGTGTGGTGGCTCGAGTAGCGGTTGATGTGCGCAATGGCCTCGTCCAGCCCCGCCACCACCTTGATGCTGATGACGGCGGCCAGGTACTCCTCGGACCAGTCGGACTCGACCGCATCGATCACCTTGGCCTGCGGATGGTGCGCCTCGCTGGCGCGCAGGATCGCGGCGGCCGCCGGGTCGCAGCGCATCTCGACGCCCTTGGCGGCGAAGATGGCGGCGATCTCGGGCAGGAAGTGGTCGGCCACCGAGGCCGCCACCAGCAGGCCTTCGGCGGCGTTGCAGGGGCTGTACTTCTGGGTCTTGGCGTTGTCGACGATGCGCAGCGCCATGTCGAACTCGGCCGTGTCGTCCACGTAGACGTGGCAGTTGCCGTCCAGGTGCTTGATGACGGGCACCTTGGCGTCGCGGCTGATGCGCTCGATCAAGCCCTTGCCGCCGCGCGGAATGATCACATCGACGAACTCGGGCATGGCGATGAGCTGGCCCACGGCCTCGCGGTCGGTGGTCTGCACCAGCTGCACCGCATCGACCGGCAGGCCGGCTTCGGCCAGCGCCTCGGACACCAGCAGCGCCAGCGCCTTGTTCGAGTCGATGGCTTCCGAGCCGCCGCGCAGGATCGCGGCGTTGCCCGACTTGATCGCCAGGCTCGCGGCCTCGATGGTCACGTTGGGACGGCTCTCGTAGATCATGCCGAAGACACCGATCGGCACGCGCATCTGGCCCACGCGGATGCCGCTGGGCTGCTGCTTCATGCCGATGATCTCGCCGATCACGTCGGCCATGCCGGCCAGCTGCTCGCAGCCCTCGGCCACGGTCTCCAGGACCTTGGGCGTGAGCTTGAGCCGGTCGACCATCGGGGCCGACAGGCCGGCGGCCGTGGCGCGGGCCAGGTCCTTCTCGTTGGCGACGGCCAGCGCGGGGCCGGCTTCGCGCAGGCGCCGGGCCAGCGCCTTCAGTGCTCTGTTTTTGGTAGCTGCATCCGCACGGGCCATGAGGAATGCAGCGGCTTTGGCTTGCAGACCGAGGGTCTGCATGTGCTCGCTGACGTTGAACGCGTTCATGGCGCGCATTTTCCCACGCGGACCTTCGGCCCGGCTGACGCGGGCCTTTTGATGGCGATCGACGGCGGGAGCGTCAGGCCCGGCGCGGCGCCGCGGCCGTGCTGCAGGCGCGGCACAGCATCAGCGCCAGCCGCTGCAGCGCCTGCCAGCCGCTGGCGGGCCAGTCGGGCTGCTTCAGGCCCTTGCAGATGCCGTCGACCAGGTGGGCCGCGCGCAGCAGCCGGGTCAGCATGCGGTCGTCCAGGCGCGGCAGCACGCGTTCGAAGGCGCGCTCGCGCGGGCCCCAGATGCGGTTCTCGCGCAGCGCCATCGGCAGCGGGCGGCCGGCGGCCATGGCGTCCTTCACGCGCTTGAGGGCACGGATGTCCTCGGCGATCGTGTAGTGCACCAGCACCTCGGCTTCGCCCTCGGCCTGCAGGCCGTCGAGCATGCGCGCCACGCGCTGCGGGTTGCCGGCCAGCACGGCCTCGGAGAGCTTGAACACGTCGTAGCGCGCCACGTTGTTGACGGCGCCCTCGACCTGTTCCCAGCTCAGCTCACCCGCCGGGTGCAGCAGCGCGAGCTTCTGGATTTCCTGGTGCGCGGCGAGCAGATTGCCTTCGACGCGGTCGGCAAAGAACTGCAGCGTGCGCTGGCCTTCGTCGCCGGGCATCACGCGCTGGTTCTGCAGCCCCAGGCGCTGGGCGATCCATTGCGGCAGCGCGGCGCGCTCGATCGGGTCGACCTGGATGCTCACGCCGTTGTTCTCCAGCGCCGAGAACCAGGCGCCGGTGCGCGTGGCCTTGTCCAGACGCGGCAGCATCACCAGCGTGAGCGTGCTGTCGTTGCCGGGCGCGCCCTCGGCCAGCTGCTGCAGCGCGACGCTGCCGTCCTTGCCGGGCTTGCCCGAAGGAATGCGGATCTCGACGATCTGCTTGTCGGCGAAGAGCGAGAGCGAGCCCCCCGCCGCCAGCACCGCGCTCCAGTCGAAGTGCGCGCCGGCCACGGTGTACGAGCTGCGCTCGGTGTGGCCTTGGGCACGCGCGGCGGCGCGGATGGCGTCGGCCGCCTCCTGCGCGAGCAGCGGCTCGTCGCCGTGGATCGTGTAAAGCGGCTTCAGGCCCTTTTGCAGGTGGGCGCCGAGCTGGGCACTGGCAAGTTGCATTGAAAGAACGGAAGCGACGCTTACAGGGACTGCACCGCCGCCAGCCGGCGCATCAGCTGCTGCGCGATGTCGGCCTGCATGTCGCGGAACAGCAGGTCGGCCTCGCCTTCCTTGGCCAGCGCGTTGGTTTCGTTGAAGCTCAGGTCGCGCGTCTGCGAGACCTCGGACGCGGGCAGCAATTCCTTGCCGCCCGGCGTGCGCAGGCTGAAGCGCACGCGCAGGCGCAGCTGCAATTCGCGCAGCAGGCCGGCGGAGTTGGTCGAGATCACGAAGCGATCGCGGTCCTCGCCTAGCACCACGAGCACGGCGTCGGCGGTGCTGGCCTCTTCCTTGGGCACCAGCGTCACGTTGCCGGCCGCGCGCAGCTCGCGCCGCAGCTGGTTGATGAGCGCCGTATTGCCTTCGAGCGACAGCGTCTTGAACGCGAAGTTCGGCGCCTTGCGCAGCGCGAAGCCGCAGCCGGACAGGGCCAGCGAAGCGCCTGCCACGCCGAGGCCCAGGAGAAAGCCGCGGCGCGGCTGCGAGGCATTGCGAATGTTCATGCGTCTGTCGTTTCCGTCGTTCTGCAGTGTCGGGTTCAGATGACCACGTTGACCAGGCGCCCGGGCACCACGATCACGCGCTTGGCCGGCGCGCCTTCGGCGAAGTTGACGAAGTCGTCGCAGGCAAGCGCCAGCCGCTCGATCTCGTCCTTGGACGCACCGGCGGGCACCAGCAGCTTGCCGCGCAGCTTGCCGTTGACCTGCAGCATGAGCTCGACCTCGTCCTGCGCCAGCGCGGCCACGTCGACCACGGGCCAGGGGGCGTCGAGCAGGTCGCCCGATGCCTTGTCGTAGCCGAGTTGCTGCCACAGCTGGTGCGCGATGTGCGGCGTGGCCGGATACAGGCAGCGCAGTAGGATGCCGAAGCCCTCGCGCGCGGCGGCCGCGTCGCCCGCGCTGCCGTCGGACTTGAAGCCCTCGAGCGCGTTGAGCAGCTTCATCGCGCCCGACACCACCGTGTTGTATTGCATGCGCTGGTAGTCGTAGTCGATCTGGCGCAGCACGGTGTGCACCTCGCGGCGCAGCGCCTGGGCGGGCTTGCCGAAGCTCTGGCCGGCAAGCGCCACGGGCGCCACGTCGGCCTGGGCCACGCCGTAGTTCCACACGCGGCGCAGGAAGCGGTAGCTGCCTTCGACGGCCGCGTCGTTCCACTCGAGCGTGGCTTCGGGCGGCGCGGTGAACATGGTGTACAGGCGCGCGGTGTCGGCGCCGTACTTCTCGATCAGGTCCTGCGGGTCGACGCCGTTGCGTTCGCTCTTGCCCATCTTGCCCACGCCGCCGTACTCGACCTTGGTGCCGTCGGCCAGCGTGCCGCCGGTGATGCGGCCCTGTGCGTCGAGCACCGCCGTGACTTCGAGCGGCGGGAAGTAGTCCTTGCCGCCCTTCTCGTTGCGCTTGTAGAAGATGTGGTTGAGCACCATGCCCTGCGTGAGCAGCTTGGCGAAGGGCTCGTCGGCCTTCACCAGGCCCAGGTCGCGCATGACCTTGGTCCAGAAGCGCGCGTACAGCAGGTGAAGAATCGCGTGCTCGATGCCGCCGATGTACTGGTCCATCGGCATCCAGTAGTCGGCGCCCTCGGCGACCATGGCCTTGTCGTTGGTCGGGTCGCAGTAGCGCATGAAGTACCACGACGAATCGACGAAGGTGTCCATCGTGTCGGTCTCGCGCCGCGCGGCCTTGCCGCACACCGGGCACACCACGCCGGCGTGGAAGCCTTCGTGCTTGGCCAGCGGATTGCCCGAGCCGTCGGGCACGCAGTCGGTCGGCAGCACCACGGGCAGGTCCTTTTCGGGGACCGGCACCGCGCCGTGTTCTTCGCAATGGATGATCGGGATCGGCGTGCCCCAGTAGCGCTGGCGGCTCACGCCCCAGTCGCGCAGGCGCCAGGTGGTCTGCAGCTCGCCCAGGTCCTTCTGGCCCAGCGCATGCGCCACGGCGGCCACGGCCTCCTTGTAGGTCATGCCGCTGAAGTTGTCGGAATTGATGGTCACGCCGCGCTGCTTGTCGCCGTACCAGTCCTGCCACTTGTGATAGTCGAAGTGCGGCTCGTCGTCGACCAGCACGACCTGGATGATCTCGATGCCGTACTTGTTGGCGAAGGCGAAGTCGCGCTCGTCGTGCGCGGGCACGCCCATCACGGCGCCGTCGCCGTAACCGATGAGCACGTAATTGCCCACCCACACCGGCACCTGCTCCTCGGTGATCGGGTGCTTGACCGTGAGGCCCGTGGGCACGCCCTTCTTCTCTTGCGTGGCGAGCTCGGCCTCGGTCGTGCCGCCACCCTTGCATTCTTCGATGAAGGCCGCGACCTTCGGGTCGAGCGTGGCGGCGTGCGCGGCGAGCGGATGCTCGGGCGCGACGGCGCAGAAGGTGACGCCCATGATGGTGTCGGCACGCGTGGTGAACACGTACATGCGGCCGTCCTGGATGAGCTTGCCGCTCGCGTCCCGGATGTCATGCGTGAACGCGAAGCGCAGGCCTTCGCTCTTGCCGATCCAGTTTTCCTGCATCAGCTTGACGCGCTCGGGCCAGCCCGGCAGCTTGTGCTGGGTGTGCTCGAGCAGCTCTTCGGCGTAGTCGCTGATCTTCAGGTAGTAGCCCGGAATCTCGCGGCGCTCGACCGTGGCGCCGGTGCGCCAGCCCTTGCCGTCGATCACCTGCTCGTTGGCCAGCACGGTCTGGTCGACCGGGTCCCAGTTCACGACCTGGGTCTTGCGGTAGGCAATGCCCTTTTCGAGCATCTTCAGGAACAGCCACTGGTTCCACTTGTAGTAGCTCGGATCGCAGGTGGCGATCTCGCGGCTCCAGTCGATCGCCAGGCCCATGGCCTGGAGCTGGCCCTTCATGTAGGCGATGTTCTCGTAGGTCCACTTGGCCGGCGGCACGCCGTTCTTCAGCGCCGCGTTCTCGGCCGGCAGGCCGAAGGCGTCCCAGCCCATGGGCATCAGCACGTTGTAGCCGCTCATGCGCAGGTAGCGCGTGAGCATGTCGTTGATCGTGTAGTTGCGCACGTGGCCCATGTGCAGCTTGCCGCTCGGGTACGGCAGCATCGAGCAGGCGTAGTACTTCTTGCGGCTCGCGTCCTCGGTGACACGGTAGACATCGGCGGCGCGCCATTGCGCCTGGGCAGCGGACTCGACGTCGCTGGGTTTGTAGCTGGGGTTCATGACATCTCGGCAGGGCCCGGCTCGACGGCGGCCGGGAAGGCGGATTATCGCGCCGTGCGTGATCGTCCCCCGGGCCCCATGCCGGAATCAGGCCCTTTCCTGCGGCGGCGGGGCGGGCGTCCACTCGTCGCCGAACAGTTCCGGCTCGCTGTAGGCCTCCAGATTCGCCCAGTGGTGGGCCGCGTCTTCACGGTAGAACAGGCTGGCGAGCCCCGCCGCCAGGCGCCGCGCGCCGTCGCTGATGGCCGGAATGTCGCCCGACACCGTGCCGTGCGACAGCGCCGCCGGGTAGCAGAAGCAGTGGATGCGATCCAGCCCCGGGCAGGCACCGGGCGCGTTTTCCTGGAATTCGAAGGCCGGCCCGAGGTCGGGCGAATCGGCCAGTTCGCGGTCTTCGTCGCCGGGCGCGGGCGTGAAACGGTCTTTCCAGGTACGAATGTGCGCGGAAACGCCCGCGAATTCGGGGCGGGCGGCCCAGTCGACCTGGAAACCGGTCGACACGATCAGGAAGTCGAATTCGAAATCGCCCTTGGGCGTGGCCACGCGCAGCGCCTCGCCCCGCGGCGCCACGGCCAGGATGGGGCAGCCGAAGTTGAAAAAAGCGTTGGCATGCCCCGACACCCGCAGCGTGCTGCCGTGCGGCGGCGGCACGTTCAGCACGTTGATGTAGTGGCGGATGCGCCACTTCAGCTCGTCGGGCAGGTCGTAGTGCCCCTGCGTGAGCCCCGGCACGCCGGCGCCCTTGCCCTTGTTGACACGCGGCAGGTCGGGCCGGCGGATCAGCAGCTCGACGCTGTGCGCGCCGGCCTCGAGCGCGGTGGCGGCGCTGTCCATGGCCGAGGAGCCCGCGCCGACCACGCCCACGCGCAGGCCTTTCAGGCGGCCGTAGTCCATCTCGTCGGAGGAATGCGCCCACTTGGCACGCGGCAGGCCGTCCACGAACGCCGGTACGGCCGGGCCGCCCAGGCCGTCGCGGCCGGTGGCCAGCACGACGCGGCGCGCCAGCACGCGGCGTTCGCCGTCGGGCGTGCGCAGGTCCAGGCGCACGGCGCTGGCGTCGGGCAACGGTTGCAAGCCCGTAACAGCGGTGTCGTTGCGCACGTCCACGCCCATCACGCGGCGGTACCAGACCAGGTAGTCCATCCATTGCAGGCGCGGGATCTTGTCCATCGCGGCCCAGGCCTCGGTGCCGAACTGGGCCTCGAACCAGGCGCGGAAGGTCAGCGAGGGCAACCCCAGCGCCGGGCCCGTGAGCTCCTTGGGCGAGCGCAGGGTTTCCATGCGCGCCGTGGTGGCCCAGGGGCCTTCGCGCCCGGCCGGCGCGCGGTCGAAGACCACGGCGCGGATGCCCTGCTGCGCCAGCGCGCCCGCCGCGGCCAGCCCGGCCTGGCCGCCACCGATGATGGCCACGTCGAGCACGGGCTCGCCGTCGACCTGGCGCGGCGGCACCCAGGCGCGGGCGGGCCAGCCGAGGTAGTCGAGGTCCTGGGCGAGCCGGCGTTCGAGCGCGGCAAGGCCGATGGGTGGGGCAGAGGGGGAGAAAGCGGTGTCGTCGGTGGTCATCGGTCGGGGGGCGGGGCGGCAGCGCCCCGCCCTGCTGAATTTACCCACTTCCGCGCGGCGCCCGCCTGCCACAGCGTACCGCTGGCCCGGATTTCGCATGCCACAATGAATTTCGACCACAGGGGCAGGCATGAGCGGCAGCAACGGCGAATGGTGGCGGGGCGCGGTGATCTACCAGATCTACCCGCGCAGCTTCATGGACAGCAACGGCGACGGCGTCGGCGACCTGCCCGGCATCACGTCGAAGCTCGACCACGTCGCCCGCCTGGGCGTCGACGCGGTCTGGGTCTCGCCCTTCTTCCGCTCCCCCATGAAAGACTTCGGCTACGACGTGGCCGACTACCGCGCCGTCGATCCGCTGTTCGGCACGCTGGACGACTTCGACGCGATGCGCGCACGCATGCATGCGCTGGGCCTGAAGCTCATCATCGACCAGGTGCTCTCGCACACCTCCGACCAGCACGCCTGGTTCGCCGAGAGCCGCAGTTCGCGCGACAACCCCAAGGCCGACTGGTACGTGTGGGCCGACCCCCAGCCCGACGGCACGCCGCCCACCAACTGGCTCTCGGTCTTCGGCGGCTCGGCCTGGCAGTGGGACTCGCGCCGTCGGCAGTACTACCTGCACAGCTTCCTGGCCGAGCAGCCCGATCTCAACTTCCATTGCGCCGAAGTCCAGGACGCCCTGCTCGGCGAGGTGCGCTTCTGGTGCGAGCGCGGCGTGGACGGCTTCCGCTTCGACGCCTGCAACCACCAGTTCCACGACGCGCTGCTGCGCGACAACCCACCGGCCACGACCGCGTCGATCGACGAGGTCAGCACCGTGCGCGCCGACAACCCCTACGCGATGCAGCAGCACCTGTACGACAAGAGCCAGCCCGAGAACCTCGTGTTCCTCGAGCGCCTGCGCCAGCTGCTCGACGGCTACGGCGCGGTCGCGCTGGGCGAGGTCGGCGACGAGAACGCGCCCCCGGTCATGGCGCAGTACACCGAACTCGGCAAGCGCCTGCACCTGGCCTACAGCTTCAGCCTGCTCACGGCCGACCACAGCCCGAAGCACCTGCGCCACCAGGTCGAATCGCTCGACACCGCACTGGCCGTGACGGGTGGCTGGGGCTGCTGGGCGGTGTCGAACCACGACGTGCCGCGCGTCGCCACGCGCTGGAGCGACGGCACCGCGCCCGACACCCGCCGCGACCGACTCTGGCTCGCGCTGCTGCTCGCGCTGCGCGGCAGCGCCAGCCTCTACCAGGGCGAAGAGCTGGGCCTGCCCGAGGCCGAGGTGCCCTTCGAACTCCTGCAAGACCCCTACGGCCGCGCCTTCTGGCCCGAGTTCAAGGGCCGCGACGGCTGCCGCACGCCGATGCCCTGGACCGCCGACGCGCCCAACGCCGGCTTCAGCACCGGCACGCCCTGGCTGCCGGTGGACGGCGCCCACCTGCCGCTGGCCGTCGACCAGCAGGAGGCCGACCCCGGCTCGATGCTCGCCTTCAGCCGCGCGCTGCTGCACTGGCGGCGCACCCAGCCGCTGCTGCGCACGGGCGCGCTGGCGTTCGTCGATGCGCCCGCGCCGCTGCTGCACATCGTGCGAAGCGACGGCGACGCGGTGCTGCATGCGATCTTCAATACGGGGAGCGAACCGGTGTCGATTCCGTTGCCCGAGCCACTGGTGCCGCTGGCCGGCCACCCGCTCGCGCCGACCGCGACCGTCACCGCCGATCCAAAGCCCCTGCTGACATTGGCGCCTTATGGCGTGTGCTTCGGCACGACTGCCGAAGCAGGAGGACGCTGAACCCCATGCCCCCTTCTTCTCCCTTCCTCCAAGCTGCCGACATCCCCGCGCTGATGCGCGCCGAGCATGGCGACCCGTTCGCCGTGCTCGGCCCTCACGAGACCGCCGACGGCCTCGAGGTGCGCGCGCTGATGCCCGGCGCGCGGCAGGTGGCCGTGGTGCATTCGCGCACCGGCTGGCCGCTGTCGATCCTTGCGCGGCACGAGGGCTCCGACCTGTTCAGCGGCCTCGTGCCCGCGGCCGAGGCGCGCATGGGCTACTCGTTCCAGGTCGACTGGGAGAACGGGCACGCCTCGCGACTCGAAGACCCCTACCGTTTTCCGTTCGTGCTCGGCGAGACCGACGTGTGGCTGCTGGCCGAGGGCACGCACTTGCGGCCGTGGGAGCGGCTGGGCGCGCACCTGCGCGAGATCGACGGCGTGAAGGGCGTGGCCTTTGCCGTGTGGGCGCCGAATGCGCGGCGCGTGTCAGTGGTCGGTGACTTCAACAACTGGGACGGCCGGCGCCACATGATGCGGCTGCGCCGCGAATGCGGCGTGTGGGAGATCTTCGCGCCGCACGTGGCGACCGGCGACAGCTACGAATTCGAGATCCTGTCGTCGCGCGGCGAGGTGCTGCGCAAGGCCGACCCCTTCGCGTTCTCGTCGCAGCTGCGCCCCGGCACCGCCTGCGTCGTGGCGCCGCTGCCCGCACCGGTACCGATGCCCGCCGGGCGCGCCGAGGCCAACGCGCACCAGGCGCCGATCAGCATTTATGAAGTGCACCTGGGCTCGTGGCGCCGCAAGCACCATGGCCAGGAATGGCTGGACTACCGCGAGCTGGCCGACACGCTCGTGCCCTATGTGCGCGACATGGGCTTCACGCACATCGAGCTGCTGCCCATCACCGAGCACCCCTTCGACGGCTCGTGGGGCTACCAGCCCATCGGCCTGTATGCGCCGACCTCGCGCTTCGGCACGCCCGGCGACTTCCGCCATTTCGTCGAAGCCGCGCATGCCGCGGGGCTGGGCGTGATCCTCGACTGGGTGCCCGCGCACTTTCCGACCGACGCGCACGGCCTGGGCAATTTCGACGGCACCGCGCTGTACGAGTACGCCGATCCGCGCGAGGGCTTCCACAACGACTGGCAGACGCTGATCTTCAACTACGCCCGCACGGAGGTGCGCAACTACCTCGTCGGCAATGCGCTGTACTGGCTGGAGCGCTACGGCGTGGACGGCCTGCGCGTGGATGCGGTGGCTTCGATGCTGTACCGCGACTACAGCCGCAAGGCCGGCGAGTGGGTGCCGAATGCGCAGGGCGGGCGCGAGAACCTGGAGGCCATCGATTTCCTTCGCCGCATGAACCGCGTGGTGGGCGTGGAGCGTCCGGGGGCTGTGACCATTGCGGAAGAGTCGACGAGCTTTCCCGGCGTGACGCGACCGCCGGAGGACGGCGGGCTGGGGTTTCACTACAAGTGGAACATGGGGTGGATGAACGACACGCTGGCGTATGCCGGGACCGATCCGGTCTACCGCAAGCACCATCACCAGCAGATCACCTTCGGGCTGATGTACGCGCACAGCGAGAACTTCGTGTTGCCGCTGTCGCATGACGAAGTGGTGCACGGCAAGGGGTCGATGATCGGGCGCATGCCCGGCGATGAATGGCAGAAGTTCGCGGGGTTGCGCAACCTGTATGGGTACCTCTGGGCTTATCCGGGGAAGAAGCTGCTGTTCATGGGGGGGGAGTTTGCGCAGTACGCGGAGTGGAATGCGGATCGCGGGTTGGACTGGCACTTGCTCGAGCATGCGGGGCATCAAGGGGTGCGGCGGTTGGTGCGCGATCTGAACAACGTGTATCGGCACTTTCCTGCTTTGCATGAGCTGGACCACGAGGGTTCTGGGTTCGAGTGGTTGGTGCATGACGATGTGGCGCAGTCGGTGTTTGCGTTTGTTCGGCGGGCGCGGGATGGGGGGGTTGTTGTGGTGGTTTGCAACTTCACGCCTGTGCCTCGGCTTGGGTATCGGTTGGGGGTGCCTGTGGCTGGTTCTTACCGGGAGGTCATCAATACCGATGGGGTGGTTTACGGTGGGAGTGGTGTGGGGAATGGGGTGGTTGAGAGTTCTCCGGTGGGATGGCATGGGAAGAGCGATTCGATCGTGATTAGCGTGCCGCCACTCGCTACTTTGATGTGGGTGGTGGCTTGAAACGCTCTGGGCTGGTTTTTGTTCCGGGGCCGGGTCTCGGCCCGGCGGCCGACCTACTTTTCTTTGCTTCGCCAAAGAAACGTAGGCAAAAGAAAGGCGACCCTGCTGTCTGCGTCCCTGCGCTTCGCTACGGGCAACCTGCGGTGCTCACGTTTCGCGGGGTCTCGCCCAAACTCGCTTCGCTCAAACAAGGGCGAGCCCTGATCCGCGAAACGCTGCGCTCCTCGGCGCATACAGAAGGGGGTGGGATACCTACGGGCCATCGCTTCGCTCGGCCAGTGGGCCGCAGCAGGCGCTTCGCGCCTGCTGCGGCGAGGATGGGTAGCGATGTTGGTTGGAACATGAACGCAAGCTCGGACACGGGCGCAGATGTGCCTCCAAGCACCAGCACCACGAGCACAAACGCAGGCTTCGGCTGTTGGAAATTCCCGGGCCGAGCGAAGCGACGGCCCGCCCGGTATCAAAGCCCCTCTGGCTGCGCCGAGGAGCGCAGTGTTTCGCGGATCAGGGCTCGCAGCTGTTTGAGCGAAGCGAGTTCTGCGAGACCCCGCGAAACGCGAGCACCGCAGGTTGCCCGTAGCGAAGCGGAGGGACGCAGACAGTGGGGTCGCCTTTCTTTGCTTACTTTCTTTGGCGAAGCAAAGAAAGTGAGTCGCCCGCCGGGGCGAGTCCCGGCCTCGGAAAGCAACCCCACGGGAAAGCCCAAAAAATGCTGAGCCCAGGCCATCCCCTCCCACTAGGCGCAACCCCATCAAATCAAGGCGTCAACTTCGCCCTCACAGCGCCATCAGCCAGCAAAGTAGAGCTCTGCCTCTTCGACAGCACAGGCAAAAGCGAACAACAGCGCCTACCGCTCCCAGAGTGCACAGACGGCATCTGGCACGGCCACCTCCCCACCGCCCGCCCCGGCCTGATCTACGGCTACCGAGTCCACGGCCCCTGGGCCCCCCAAGAGGGCAAGCGTTTCAACCCAGCCAAGCTCCTCCTCGACCCTTACGCCCGAGAAATCCTCGGCCACTACAACGGCAGCGACCTCTTCCTGGGCCACGCCCCCACAGACCCGACCCAACGCGACCACAGAGACAACGCCCCCATCGCCCTCAAGGCCCGCGTCACAGCACCCAGCAACGCACCCCAAACAACGGGCCAGGCCCACATCCCCCCCACCGACCGCATCCTGTACGAGCTGCACATCCGCAGCCTCACCCACCAGCACCCCGGCGTGCCCGAACCGCTAAGAGGCACCTACGCAGGCCTGGCAGAACCCGCAGTGCTAGACCACCTCCAACGCCTGGGCATCACCACCCTCAGCCTCATGCCCGCACAGCACCGCGCCGACGAACAGCGCCTGCTCGCCAAGGGCCTGACCAACCACTGGGGCTACAACACCATCGGCTGGTTCGCCCCCGAAGCGCGCTTCTGGAGCGGCCGCCCCGGCACCACCCCCGCCAGCGAGTTCCGCGCCATGGCCGATGCGGTGCATGCGCGCGGCATGGAGCTGGTGATCGACGTGGTCTACAACCACAGCGCCGAAAGCGACGAACTCGGCCCCACGCTCTCGCTGCGCGGCATCGACAACGCCCTGTACTACCACCTGCGCCCGGACGACCGCGCCCTGTACGAGAACTGGGCCGGCACGGGCAACTGCCTGAACCTCGGCGAGCCGCGCGTGCTGCAACTCGTGATGGACAGCCTGCGCTTCTGGGCCTGCGAGATGGGCGTCGACGGCTTCCGCTTCGACCTCGCCCCGGTGCTGGGCCGCGACGCGCAGCGCGGCTTCGATGCGCGCGCGCCCTTCTTCGCAGCCATCGCGCAAGACCCGGTGCTGTCGCGCACGCTGCGCATCGCCGAGCCCTGGGACCTCGGCCCCGGCGGCTACCGGCTCGGCGAGTTCCCGCCCGGCTGGCTCGAATGGAATGACCGCTTCCGCGACACGCAACGCGGCTTCTGGCTGCGCCAGGGGCGCGAGGGCGCCGCCGGCCTGGGCGACTTCGCGCACCGCTTCACCGCCTCCAGCGCGAGCTTCGCGCACGATGGCCGCGCACCGACCGCGAGCGTCAACTTCATCACCGCGCACGACGGCTTCACGCTGCGCGACCTCGTGAGCTACGAACTGCGCCACAACCTCGCCAACGGCGAAGACAACCGCGACGGCCATGCGCACAACCTGAGCACCCACTGCGGTGTCGAGGGCCCGAGCGACGACCCCGCCGTGCGCACGATGCGTGCGCGCCTGCAACGCACGCTGCTCGCCACGCTGCTGCTGTCCCAGGGCACGCCGATGCTGCTGGCCGGCGACGAGCTCGGCCACAGCCAGGGCGGCAACAACAACGCCTACTGCCAGGACAACGAGACCACCTGGCTCGGCTGGATCGGGCTGTCTGACCCGGCCAGCGAACGCGCGCGCCTGACGGCCTTCGTGGCGCGGCTCACCGCCCTGCGGCGCGAAGCGCCGGCGCTGCGCAGCGCGCGCTGGTGGCCGGCCGAGCCTCCTGTCGACGCCCTACCGGGCCTGCGCTGGCTGCGCCCCGACGGCCAGCCGATGGCCCCGGCCGACTGGCACGCGGGCACGGCCCTTGCGATCCTGTTCGGGCATGCCGAGGACGCCTGGCTGGTGCTGGTGAATGCGGGCCCGGGCCCCGTCACCTTCACGCTGCCGAATGGAGACTGGCGCTGCTGCCTGGCGACCGATGCCGAAGACCCCGACGCCCTGCGCGCCGCGCCCCGCCTACTGGGCCGCGCGGTGGAGGTACCGGTTTCGAGCCTCTGGCTTGCAAGAACGTAGGAGCCAAGCCCACGGCGCAGTGCCAGACTCGGTGCGGACACTCTGACGACGACGAATTCAACACAAGCGAATGAACGAACGAACGGAGACACAGATGGACAAGCTCAACACCCAGGGCACGCAAGCCCCGCAGCCCCCCCTGCAGGCCCATCAACTGGTCCGCCGCACCATCGCGCTGGTGCTGGCCGGCGGCCGGGGCTCCCGCCTCAAGCAGCTCACCGACCGGCGCGCCAAGCCGGCCGTGTACTTCGGCGGCAAGTTCCGCATCATCGACTTCGCGCTGTCCAACTGCCTGAACTCCGGCATCCGGCGCATGGCGGTGGTCACGCAGTACAAGTCGCACTCGCTCATGCGCCACCTGCAGCGCGGCTGGAGCTTTTTGCGCGCCGAGCTCAACGAGATGGTCGACGTGCTGCCCGCGCAGCAGCGCATGGGCGACGAGCACTGGTACCGCGGCACGGCCGACGCGGTGTTCCAGAACCTGGACATCATCAGCACCCGCTCCACGCCGCACGACTACGTGGTGGTGCTGGCCGGCGACCACATCTACAAGATGGACTACTCCATCATGCTCAAGGACCACGCCGAGCGCGGCCTGGGCTGCACGGTCGGCTGCATCGAGGTGCCGCGCCACGAGGCCACGGCCTTCGGCGTGATGGCAGTGGACGACGGCCGCCAGATCACCAGCTTCCTCGAGAAGCCCGCCGACCCGCCCGCCATGCCCGGCCACCCCGACCTGGCGCTGGCCAGCATGGGCATCTACATCTTCGACTCGGCCTACCTGTACCGGCTGCTCGAGGAAGACAACGCCAACCCCGACTCGAGCCACGACTTCGGCAAGGACATCATCCCGCGCGCCGTGGCCGAGGGCCGCGCGCTGGCGCATCCGTTCAGCATGTCCTGCGTCACGCGCGCCTCGCGCGGGCCCGACGCCAAGGCCTACTGGCGCGACGTGGGCACGATTGATGCATTCTGGGCAGCCAACCTCGACCTGGCCTCGATCACCCCGGAGCTCGACATCTATGACACGGACTGGCCCATCTGGACCTACCAGCGGCAGCTGCCGCCGGCCAAGTTCGTGCTCGACCGCGAGGGCAAGCACGGCATGACGGTCAACACCATCGTCTCGGGCGGCTGCATCGTTTCGGGCTCGAAGATCAGCAGCGCAGTGCTGTTCTCGGGCGTGCGCATCCACTCCTTCTGCGAGATCAACGAGGCCGTGCTGCTGCCCGACGTCGAAGTGGGCCGCGGCTGCCGGCTCAACCGCGTGGTGATCGACCGCGGCTGCGTGATCCCCGACGACACGGTGATCGGCGAGGACGCCGAAGCCGATGCCGCGCGCTTCGAGCGCACGGAAACGGGCGTGGTGCTGGTCACGCGCGAAATGCTCAAGCGGCTCGCGCCGGACCCCGCGCCCGCGGTCGCCGCCTGATCGACCGCACCACCATGCGCATCCTCCAGGTCAGCGCCGAGCTGTTTCCCCTCCTGAAGACCGGCGGCCTGGCGGACATCGCCGGCGCCCTGCCCTTGGCGCTCATGGCCGCGGGGCAGGAGGCGCGCGCGCTGCTGCCGGGCTTTCCCGCCATCGTGGCCGGCGTGCGCGACCTGGCACCGGTGGCCGAGTTCACCGCGCCCTGGGGCGAGCGCTTCGGCCTGCGCGCCGGGCACGTCGCCATCGCCGGCGCGCCGCCGATTCCCACCTACGTGATCGACGCGCCTGCGCTGTACGACCGGCCCGGCAACCCCTACGAAGACACCACGCGCCAACCCTACGGCGACAACCACCGGCGCTTCGCGCTGCTGGGCTGGGCGGCGGCGCAGCTCGCGCAGGGCCTCGACCCCGGCTGGCGGCCCGACATCGTGCACGCGCACGACTGGCACGCGGCGCTCGCGCCGGCCTACCTCGCCTTCGCGCGGCGCGCGGGCGGCCCGCGCACGGGCAGCGTGTTCACGGTGCACAACCTGGCCTACCAGGGTGTGTTCGCGCCCTGGCACTTCGCCGAGCTCGGCCTGCCGGCGCCGGCCTTCCACATGAACGGGCTGGAGTACCACGGCCAGATCTCCTTCATGAAGGGCGGCCTGTACTTCGCCGACCAGCTCACCACCGTGAGCCCCACCTACGCGCTCGAGATCCAGACGCCCGAGCAGGGCTGCGGCCTCGACGGCCTGCTGCGCCAGCGCGCCGGCGTGCTCAGCGGCATCCTCAACGCGGTGGACGACCAGGTCTGGAACCCGGCCACCGACGCCGCGCTGGTGCAGGGCTACCAGGCGCCCGAGGGCCGCCACATGGCCGGCAAGGCGCGTTGCAAGTCGGTGCTGCAGCGCCAGCTGGGGCTGGCCGAGCGCCCCGACGCGCCGCTGTTCATCGTGGTGAGCCGGCTCACCGAGCAGAAGGGCCTGCACCTCGTGCTCGGCGGCCTCGACACGCTGCTGGCGCAGGGCGGCCAGCTCGCGCTGCTGGGCAGTGGCGAAGGCTGGCTCGAAGAGGCCTTCCGCCAGCGCGCAGCGGCGGCGCCCGCCTCGGTGAGCGTCACCATCGGCTACGACGAGACGCTGGCGCACCAGCTCTTCGGCGCGGGCGACGTGACGATCGTGCCCTCGCTGTTCGAGCCCTGCGGCCTCACGCAGATGTACGGACTGAAGTACGGCAGCCTGCCGCTCGTGCGCCGCGTCGGCGGGCTGGCCGACACCGTCGTCGACTGCACGCTGGAAGACATGGCCAGCGGCGCCGCCACCGGCTTCGTGTTCGACCGCTTCGAGGACGCCGACTACGACCGCGCCCTGCGCCGCGCCTTCGCGCTGTACGAGCGCGCCGCCGACTGGCGCCGCGTGCGCGGCAACGCCATGCGGCGCCCGGCCGACTGGGGCACGGCGGCCGCGCAGTACATCGATGTGTACCAACGGGCGTTGGCCTGAAGCCCCCGCCCCACACCCCACCACCCACTCCGGGAACGCCTCCATGACGATCAAGGACTTCGCCTACGACCACCCCGACCGCGACGTTGCCGCCTTCAAGCGCGCGGTGGCCAACAAGCTGATCTACGCTGTCGGCAAGGACCCCGTGGCCGCCAGCCAGGATGACTGGCTGCACGCCACCGCGCTGGCCGTGCGCGACCAGCTCGTCGAGCGCTGGATGACGACCACGCGCGCCAACTACGCGCAGGACCTCAAGCGCGTGTATTACCTCTCGATGGAGTTCCTCATCGGGCGCACCTTCACCAACGCGCTGCTCGCCGTCGACCTGTACGGCACCGTGCGCGAGGCGCTGGCCGACTTCGGCGTCGACATGGCGGCGCTGGCCGAGCGCGAGCCCGATGCGGCGCTCGGCAACGGCGGCCTGGGGCGGCTCGCGGCCTGCTTTCTCGATTCGATGGCCACGCTCGGCGTGCCCGGCATGGGCTACGGCATCCGCTACGAGTACGGCATGTTCCGCCAGCGCATCGTCGACGGCCAGCAGGTCGAAACGCCCGACTACTGGCTCACGCGCGGCAACCCATGGGAGTTCCAGCGGCCCGAGGTGAACTACCGCGTGCGCTTCGGCGGCCACGTGCAAAAGCGCGAAGGCAAGAACGCGCCCTACGGCGCAGCCGACTGGGTCGACACGCACGACGTGCTGGCCGTGGCCTACGACACCATCATTCCAGGCTACGGCACGCAGGCCACCAACACCTTGCGGCTGTGGTCGGCGCGCGCCACCGAGGAGATCGACCTGTCGGCCTTCAACCGCGGCAACTACATGGCGGCGGTGGAGAGCAAGAACCACTCCGAGAACGTCTCGCGCGTGCTCTACCCCGACGACTCCACGCCCTCGGGCCGCGAGCTGCGGCTGCACCAGGAGTACTTCTTCTGCAGCGCCAGCGTGCAAGACCTGCTGCGGCGTTACCTGCGCAACCACACGAGCTTCGACCAGCTGTCCGACAAGGTCAGCATCCACCTGAACGACACGCACCCGGTGCTGGCCGTGCCCGAACTCATGCGCCTGCTGCTCGACGAGCACGGCCTGGCCTGGGACGTGGCCTGGGGCCACACGCAGAAGGTGTTCAGCTACACCAACCACACGCTGATGCACGAGGCATTGGAAACCTGGCCGGTCGAGATGCTGGGGCGCATCCTGCCGCGCCACCTGCAGATCCTGTACGACATCAACGCGAAGTTCCTGGCCGCCGTGACGCAGACGCACGGCCAGGACGTCGAGCTGGTGCGCCGCCTCTCGCTGATCGACGAGACCGGCGAGCGCCGCGTGCGCATGGCCTACGTGGCGGTGCTCGCGAGCCATTCGGTGAACGGCGTGTCGGGGCTGCACTCGGAGCTGATGAAACAGTCGATCTTTGCCGACTTCGCGAAGATCTTTCCCGAGCGCTTCAACAACAAGACCAATGGCGTCACGCCGCGCCGCTGGCTCGCGCAGGCCAACCCGCCGCTGGCCGCGCTGCTCGACCAGCGCATCGGCAAGGGCTGGCGGCGCGACCTGTCGCAGCTCGAGGCATTGCGCCCGATGGTCGCGCAGCCCGCCTTCGTGCGCGCTTTCCGCCATGCCAAGCGCGAGAACAAGCTGCGGCTGGCCAACTGGGTCGGCGAGCACCTGAAGCTCGACCTGGACACCGACGCGATGTTCGACGTGCAGGTCAAGCGCATCCACGAGTACAAGCGGCAGCTGCTCAACGTGCTGCACGTCGTCGCGCGGTATCACCGCATCCTCGATGCGCAGGCCAGCGGCACGCCGGTCGACATCGTGCCGCGCGTGGTCGTGTTCGCCGGCAAGGCGGCTTCGGCCTATGCGATGGCCAAGCAGGTGATCCGCCTCATCAACGACGTGGCGGCCACCGTGAACGCCGACGCGCGCGTGGGCAAGCTGCTGAAGGTGGTGTTCCTGCCGAACTACGGCGTGAGCCTCGCCGAGATCATCATGCCCGCGGCCGACCTGTCGGAGCAGATTTCCACCGCGGGCACGGAAGCCTCGGGCACCGGCAACATGAAGTTCGCGCTCAACGGCGCGCTCACCATCGGCACGCTCGACGGCGCCAATGTCGAGATGCGCGAGAACGTCGGCCCCGAGAACATCTTCATCTTCGGCCACACCACGCCCGAGGTGGCCGACATCCGCGCCCGTGGCTACCAGCCGCGCGAGATCTACGAGGAGAACGCCGAACTCAAGCGCGTGCTCGATGCGATTCGCGATGGCGCGTTCTCGCCGGGCGAGCCCGCGCGCTACCAGGGCATCTACGACGCGCTCGTGAACTGGGGCGACCACTACCTGCTGCTGGCCGACTACGCGAGCTATGTGGCCAAGCAGGCCGAGGTCGATGCGCTGTACCGCGACGCGGAGGCGTGGACGCGCATGGCGATCCTCAACGTGGCGGGGATGGGCGCGTTTTCGTCGGACCGGACGATCGCCGAATACGCCCACGAGATCTGGCACACCAAGCCCGTGGTGCTCGGCTGAGGCGGGCGGGCCGGGCCCGCAAGCTCAGCGCGTTTTGGCGGGGGCCGCCTCGGCCTCGGTCACGAACCCGATCCGGCTCAACCCGGCCTTGTTCGCGATGCCCATGAGCGCCACCACCTTGCCGTAAGGCACGGTCTGGTCGGCGCGCAACTGCACCTCGGTGTCCTTGCTGTCGGCGGCGGCTTTTTCGAGCTGGGCCGTCAGTTCGTCGTCGGTCACGGGCTTGTCGTTCAGGAAGACCTTGCCCGAGGCATCGACCGACAGGCTCACGAACTTCGGCGTGTCGTTGGGCTGGCCCGCGTCGGTCTGCGGCAGGTCGAGCTTGATCGAACTGGCCATCAGCGGCGCAGTGATGATGAAGATCACCAGCAGCACCAGCATCACGTCGACCAGCGGCGTGACGTTGATGTCCGACAGCGGGCGCTGCCCACCCGCACCCATGGCCCGCCCGCCGCCTGCGGCGCTGCTGCCCAGTGAGGTGCGTCCGAAGGCCATGGTGTGCGTGGCGCCTTAAACAGGCATCGGCCGCGCGGGCGGCGGTGCAGCAGGTCCCGGCGCTTCGCCGAAGCTGCCGAGCAGGTCGTGCGCGAAGCCTTCGAGCTCGGCCTCGACGCGCCCCACAACACGGCCGAAGACGTTGTAGGCCAGCACGGCCGGAATGGCGACCGCGAGGCCGAAGGCCGTCATGACGAGCGCCTCGCCGACCGGCCCGGCCACCTTGTCGATGGTGAAGCCGCCGGTCTGGCCCGCGATGCCCGCCAGGGCACCGTAGATGCCCCAGACGGTGCCGAGCAGGCCGACGAAGGGCGCGGTGGCGCCGACGGTGGCCAGCAGGATCTGCCCGGCCTGCAGGCGCCGCAACGCGCCGTGCAGCGCACCGCGCAGCACGCGCGTGAGGCGCTGGTTGCGGTCGACCGTGGCGCCCAGCGTGCCGCCGGGGGCTTCGGTGGCGGCCTGGCGCAATGCGGCCACGGCGGGGCGCACGAGTTCGGCGCGGTCGAAGGCCTGCAGCTTCTGCTCGGCCTCGACCAGGGTGGCCGATTGCCAGAAGGCCGCGATGCTGCGCAGCACATCGCGCGTGCCGCCGCGCAGCAGCCAGGCTTTCCAGAGGATCACGACCCAGCTGGCGATCGACATCGCGAGCAGCAGCGCGGCCACCGAACGGCTGACGCCGTCACCGTGGGTCAGCAGTTCGAGCACGCTCATTCGCGTCCTTGGTTTTGTGCGCCTGGCTTAACGCAGGCCGAGTACGTCGAACATGTCGAACAGGCCGCTGCGCTGGCCGCTCAGGAAGCGCACCGCACGCAGCGCGCCCTGCGCGTAGGTCACGCGGCTGGACGACTTGTGGGAGATTTCGATGCGCTCGCCGATGCCCGCGAACAGCACGGTGTGGTCGCCCACGATGTCGCCGCCGCGGATGGTGGCGAAGCCGATGGTCGACGGATCGCGCTCGCCCGTGATGCCTTCGCGGCCGTACACGGCGCAGTCCTTGAGGTCGCGGCCCAGCGCATCGGCGATCACCTCGCCCATCTTGAGCGCGGTGCCCGAGGGTGCGTCGACCTTGAAGCGGTGGTGGGCCTCGACGATCTCGATGTCGTAGCCGGTGGCCATCGCGCGGGCGGCCATGTCGAGCAGCTTGAGCGTGACGTTGACGCCCACGCTCATGTTGGGCGCCATCATGATGGCGATGTCTTTGGCGATCTCGGCGATCTCGGCCTTCTGCGCATCGCTGAAGCCGGTGGTGCCGATCACGGCCTGCACGCCCAGCTCGCGGCACACGGCCAGGTGCGCCATCGTGCCTTCGGGGCGGGTGAAGTCGATCATCACCTGCGCGTCCTGCAGGCCGGTGCGCAGGTCGGCCACGATGGGCACGCCGCTGGTGAAGCCCAGGAAGGCCGCGGCATCGGCGCCGAGGGCGGCGCTGCCTGCGATGTCGAGCGCGCCGGCCAGGCGGCAGTCGGGCGCGTTGCGCACGGCCTCGATGAGCATGTGGCCCATGCGGCCCGAGGCGCCGGCGATCGCCACCCGGCGCAGCGCGGGAGCGGAGGAAGAAGAATCGGAAGTGGGGGTGATGGTCGGTTCAGTCACGGGGATTCGGTCGTTGAAAAGTCCCTACGGGAGCCATGGACACCGACGAAAGCCACCCCACCGGTCCGGCGGGCACCGCCCGCAGGAGGGGTGGCCGCCGCCGGAGCCCGTGCCGCGCACGCTCAGCGCGCGGCTTCGAGCGGGGGGTAGGCGGCCGGCAGCGCGGGCATGGGGGCTGCCGGGGTGCCGGTGGTGTCGGCTTTCTTGTCGGCCTTGGGCGCGAATTTCTTGAGCTCTTCTTCGGTGGCCTCGAGCTGCGGCACCTTGCCGCTCTTGCGGCGGGTGTCGAGCGTGGCGACGAATTCTTCTTCGCTGGGCATTTCGTCGCCCTCGAAGCGGTCCATGAGTTCGCCGTTGAAGAACACGGTCAGGCGGCGCTCCTGCGGATCGACGCCCTGGCGGCGGATCGTGAAGACGTAGTCCCAGCGGTTGGCGTGGAAGACGTCGTTCAGCAGCGAGGTGCCGAGGATCTCGCGCACCTGCTGGCGCGACATGCCGGGCTTGAGTGCCGCGACCTGTTCCTTCGACACGAAATTGCCCTGCACCACTTCGACTTTGTAGGGGGTGACGGCAGACAGCGCGCCACGCGTGCGTTCGCTGAAACCGCTGCAGGCACCGAGGGCGAGCGTCGCCGCAATGGCAGCAACCAGCAACCAGGGCCGGCGTTGGAGGATGGCAGGCATGGGAGAAGAGGGGGTAGCGATATGATCGAACATTGTAGCGGCCGAGCCTGAAGGCCCGGCCTCAGCCCAGGGCGCAGGAACCATCATGGCCAACATCGACGAACTCAAGAACACCGGCCTCAAGGCCACCTTGCCGCGACTGAAGATCCTCGAGATCTTCCAGACCGGCAGCCAGCGGCACATGACGGCGGAAGACGTCTTCCGCGTGCTGCTCAACGAACACTCCGACATCGGCCTGGCCACCGTGTACCGCGTGCTCACGCAGTTCGAGCAGGCCGGCATCCTGGAGCGCAGCCACTTCGAAAGCGGCAAGGCGGTCTACGAACTGAACGAAGGCACGCACCACGACCACCTGGTGTGCACCTCGTGCGGCAAGGTCGAGGAGTTCTACGACGCCGAGATCGAGCGGCGCCAGCAAATGATCGCCAAGGACAAGGGCTGGGTCCTGCAGGACCACGCCATGTCGCTGTACGGCCTGTGCGGCGACTGCGTCAAGAAGCGCTGACGCTGAAGACCTGCTGAAGCAGAAAGCGGCCCTTCACTTTGAAGGGCTTTTTTCTTTGCTCAGTCCGGATCGCGCCCGCTCTCCATCGCCTTGTGGTGGCGCGCCACGAAGTCGGCATAGGTGTCGATGCCGCGCAGCTGCAGGATCGAGTTGCGCACCGCCGCCTCCACCAGCACGGCGATGTTGCGCCCCGCCACCACCTGGATGATGACCTTGCGCACCGGGATGCCCAGCACGTCCTGCGTGAGCGGCGCCGAGGGCATGCGCTCGTAGTCGCGCTCAAAGCTGTCGCGCCGCACGAGGTGCACGATGAGCTTCAGGCGCATCTTCCGGCGCACGGCCGTCTCGCCGAAGATCGCGCGGATGTCCAGGAGGCCGATGCCGCGCACCTCCAGCAGGTTCAGCAGCAGGTCGGGGCAGCGCCCCTCGATGGTGTTCTGGTTGATGCGGTACAGGTCGACCGCGTCGTCGGCCACCAGGCCGTTGCCGCGCGAGATCAGCTCCAGGCCGAGCTCGCTCTTGCCCAGGCCCGACTCACCCGTGATCATCACGCCCATGCCCAGGATGTCCATGAACACGCCGTGCATCGAGGTGCGCTCGGCGAAGTGCTTGGACAGGTAAGCGCGCAGCAGGTCGATCACGAAGGCCGACGACTCGCGCGTGGCAAACAGCGGCAGCTGGGCGCGTTCGCAGATCGACAGCAGCTCGTCGGGCGCGGCCTGGCCGTCGGCCAGCACCAGCATCGGCGGCTCCAGCGTGACGATGCGCCCGATGCGGCGCACGCAGTCTTCCTTGCTGCCCCGCGTGAGGTAGGCCACCTCGCGCGCACCGAGGATCTGCACGCGGTACGGGTGGATGTAGTTCAGGTAGCCGACCAGGTCGGCGGCCGACTGCGCGCGGCTGATGACGTCGGGGTCGAACTGGCGCTCCGAGGCGCCCAGGCCCGCGAGCCATTCCCAGCGGAGCGACCCGCGAAACTCCTCGAACATGGCATCGGCGCTGATGACGGTCGGCTTCATGCGTGCGGCGGCCGGCGCAAAACGCCGGCATTCTGGTCAGGATGGAGGGAGAGAAAAGCGTCGCCGCAGCTTATCAGCAGCGGCAGGCCCGGCACGGGCGCTCAGGCGACCTGGGTCGACTGCCAGCCGGCAATGAGGCCGTGCAGCGCGGCGGCGTCGGTGCTGGACTTGATCTGCTCGCGCAGGCCGGCGTCGCTCAGCAGCTCGGCAATTTCGGACAGGATTTCGAGGTGCTTCTGCGTGGCCGCTTCGGGTACCAGCAGGAAGATCAGCAGCGCCACGGGCTGCTCGTCGGGGGCGTCGAAGCCGATGGGGTTCGCCAGCTGGAACACCGCGGCCATCGGCGCCTTGAGGCCCTTGATGCGGCCATGCGGAATGGCGACGCCGTGGCCCAGGCCGGTGGAGCCGAGGCGCTCGCGCGCAAACAGGCTGTCGGTGATGAGGGCACGGCCCAGACCGTGAAGGCTCTCGAACAGCAGGCCGGCCTCTTCGAAAGCACGTTTCTTGCTGGTGGCGTCAACGCTCACGAGCACTTGAGCGGGCGGCAGGATGGACGCGAGGCGATTCATGGTGGGGTCAGAGCGGGGGCGATTATGCACCTCCTCGGTAAAAACCCCCAGTCCCCCTAATTACTTTCGTCTACATGTGTTGCCGTGAGGCGTCGCTTCCTCTGGAGGCCCTTGCAAAGCCCCACCAATGTGGTCGGACAAACAAAAGGCCGCCCGAAGGCGGCCTGAGATGCGGGGCGCGGGGCCCGGCGTTTACATCACGCGCTTGGGCGCCACGTGATGGTGGTCTTGCAGGCGATCCTTGTGGCGGACCACCTGGCGGTCGAGCTTGTCGACCAACTCATCGACCGCGGCGTACAGATCAGCGTGGCTCGATTCCGCGAACATGTCATTGCCCTTGACGTGAATGTTGCACTCCGCCCTTTGGCGGCGTTCCTTTTCCTTCTGCTTTTCCACCGTGAGGATCACCTTGACATCGACCACCTGGTCGAAATGTCGCGTGATCCGGTCCAGCTTGCTCGTGACGTAGGTGCGCAAGGCAGGTGTGACGTCGAGGTGATGACCGCTGATCGTCAAATTCATGAATGACCTCCTGAGAATTGACGGTTGGGGAAATGACCGCGCTCCGGGATGAAGCGTGGCCGGCGAAACAGGTGAGGTTGGGAGAGAGGGAGAAGAGGAAGGGAGATGAAGAAAGGGGGCGGTCGGATTCACTATGCCCAAGCTGTCACGGTATTGCAATACCGGGGCTTGCCCGAGTGACGGGCCGGTGTATTGCATGCCCTAATCCGCTATTGATTCCATAGCTGCCCCCGTGCAGTGGCATGCCGTTGCGGCACATTGGAAGCAAGTGTTTCCATGTGCAGCGCGCAGTGCCCCTCCCGCCCGAAGGGCCGGCCCGTTCAGCGCCAGGCGGCGCGCATGCGGTTGCGCAGGTCGATCACCGCGGCCGGCGGTGGCACCGCGGGCGGCAGCACCGGCGGCGGCGGCCAGGTCTGCAGCTCGAAGCCCGCCAGGTCGGACTCGGCGATGAAGCGGGTGCGGTTGGCGTACAGGTGCCGGTCGCCGCGCGCCGCCTGCTGCGTGATGTGGAAGCGCTGCGGCATCACCAGGTGCAGGTGGTCGCGGGCCCGCGTCATCGCCACGTAGAGCAGGCGCCGTTCTTCTTCCAGCTCGTGCGCGCCCTGCGCCACGTCGGCCGGCATGCAGCCGTCGACCACGTTGATGACGTGCACCGAGTTCCACTCCTGCCCCTTGGCCGAATGGATGGTCGACAGGATCAGGTAGTCCTCGTCGAGCGAGGGCGGGCCGGGCCGGTCGCTGGTGGCCTCGGGCGGATCGAGCGTGAGCTCGGTGAGAAAGCGCTCGCGCGAGCCATAGCCGGCTGCCAGCCGCGCCAGCTGCTCGACGTCGGCGCGGCGCACGCCCGAGGTGTCTTCGTACAGCCGCTCCAGGTGCGGCTGGTACCACTGCATGGCCACTTCCACGTCGGCTGGCCACTGCAGCGACGGCGCGCGCAGCGCCGCATAGGCCTGGGCGAAGTCGGCCCACTGTTCGCGCGCGGCCGACGGCGGCACGAAGTCGCGCACGGCCGCGGCCGGGTCGGCCGCCTGGTCCATCGCGTCGAGCAGGCGCGTGCCGGTGGCCGGGCCCACGCCGGGAATGAGCTGCGTGACCCGGAAACCCGCCATGCGCCCGCGCGGGTTCTGCGCGAAACGCAGCACGGCGAGCAGGTCCTTCACGTGCGAGGCCTCGAGGAACTTGAGGCCGCCGAACTTCACGAACGGGATGTTGCGCCGTGCCAGTTCCAGCTCGAGCGCCGCGCTGTGCGACGAGGTGCGAAACAGCACCGCCTGCGACTTCAGCGCCAGCCCGCCCTCGCGGTGCGCCAGGATCTTGTCGGCCACCCAGCGCGCCTGCCCGGCCTCGTCGGGCACGAGCACCAGCACCGGCTTGCCGGCCGAGGGCTTGTCGGTCCACAGCGTCTTGGCGTGCCGCTCGGCGGCCTGCGCGATGACGCGGTTCGACACGTCGAGGATCGGCTGCGTCGAGCGGTAGTTGCGCTCCAGCGTGACGATGCGTGCCTCTTGCGAGAACTGCGACGGAAAGTCGAGGATGTTGCGCACCGTGGCGCCGCGGAACGAGTAGATCGACTGCGCGTCGTCGCCCACCACCGTCACGCCGCGCCCGTCGGGCTTCATCGCGCGCAGGATCTCGGCCTGCAGCAGGTTGGTGTCCTGGTATTCGTCGACCAGCACGTGGTCGAAGCGTGCGCCGACGTGCGCGGCCAGCGCGGGCTCGGCGACCATCTCGGCCCAGTAGAGCAAGAGGTCGTCGTAGTCGAGCACGTTCTGCTGCTGCTTGGCTTCGACGTAGGCGCCGAAGAGCGCCTTGAGCTGCGCCTCCCACTCGGCGCACCAGGGAAAGCTGTCCTTCAGCACGGTGGCCAGCGGCGCGCGCGTGTTCACGCAGCGCGAGTAGATCGACAGGCAGGTGCCCTTGCGCGGGAAACGATTGACCGTGGACGACAGGCCCAGCTCGTGCCGCACCAGCCCCATCAGGTCTTCGGCGTCGCCGCGGTCGTGGATGGTGAAGTTCTCGTCCAGCCCGATCTGCGCGGCGTACTCGCGCAGCAGCCGTGCGCCGATGCCGTGGAAGGTGCCGGCCCACGGCAGCGCGGGCGGGCGCTCCGACTTCAGGCCCAGCACGCGCGCCAGCACCTGGCCCGCGCGGCGCTCCATTTCCTGCGCGGCGCGGCGCGAGAAGGTGAGCAGCAGCAGGCGCTGCGGATCGACCCCGTCCGCGATCAGGTGCGCCACGCGGTGCGCCAGCGTGCTGGTCTTGCCCGAGCCGGCACCGGCGATCACGAGCAGCGGCCGGTGGTCGGCGCCGACCGCCGCGCCCACGCCGTGCTCGACCGCCGCGCGCTGGTCGTCGTTGAGCGCGGCAAGCGCCGCGGCCAGGCGCTCGGCTTGCGTCTTCGGCGGGGTGGAAAGAACGGGGGACGCAGGGGTCTGCATGGGCACGACTTTACTGTATGTCCGTCCAGTTCGAGTGCCTTGTCGCCCTGTGGCCGGTGACATAATCGCGCCTCGCTGCAACCGGAGACTCCCCTTGGAAACCGCCCCGTCTCGGCAGCTTTCAACTCCCTGGCGACGCTGCGCGTGATGTACTGACGCCGGGTCCGCGGGAATTGAAAGCGCCCCGCCCTCGCCCATCGTTCAGTCACCCCCGGGAGTGAGCCCATGCTCAACATCTTTACGCTCGCCAACGGCCGCCTCGTCCAGGAAGAGATCGAGTCGCTCGAAGAGCTCTCCAAGTTCCAGCCGATCTGGGTCGACCTCGAGTCGCCCACGCTCGAGGAAAAGCGCTGGATCAAGCAGTACTACGGCCTCTCGATTCCCGAAGACGCGATGGACGAGGACATCGAGGAATCGGCCCGCTTCTACGAGGAAGACAACGGCGAGCTGCACATCCGCTCCGACTTCTTGATCGACGACGACGAAGACCCGCGCACGGTGCGCGTCGCCTTCATCCTGAACCAGCACAACACCGACCTGCGCAGCCGCGGCGTGCTGTTCTCGATCCACGACGAAGACGTGCCCGTGTTCCGCCTGCTGCGCATGCGCGCACGCCGCGCGCCGGGGCTGATCGAGGACGCCAAGGAAGTGATGCTCAAGCTCTTCGACGCCGACGCCGAATACTCGGCCGACACGCTGGAGAACATCTACGACGAACTCGAGGTGGCGGGCAAGAAGGTGCTGTCGGGCAACGTCAGCGACGAACTGGCCGGCGAGGTGCTCGGCGCCATCGCGCGGCAGGAAGACTTGAACGGCCGCATCCGCCGCAACGTGATGGACACGCGCCGCGCCGTGAGCTTCATGATGCGCAGCAAGATGCTCAACGCCGAGCAGTTCGAAGAGGCGCGGCAGATCCTGCGCGACATCGAATCACTGGACAACCACACGGCCTTCCTCTTCGACAAGATCAACTTCCTGATGGATGCGACCGTCGGTTTCATCAACATCAACCAGAACAAGACCATCAAGATCTTCTCGGTGGCCAGCGTCGCGCTGCTGCCGCCCACGCTGATCGCGAGCATCTACGGCATGAACTTCAAGTTCATGCCCGAGCTCGACTGGGCCATGGGCTACCCCTACGCCATCGCGCTGATGGCCGCGAGCGCGCTGGTGCCGATGTGGTACTTCCGCCGGCGCGGCTGGCTCAAGTAGTTCTTCACACTGGGTGCTAGAGTGGCTGTCGGCAGGCAGCTGCCCCTGGAGAGCCCCGTGCGCAGACTTCGTTTCCTCACCAACCGCCACCGCGCGCCGTCGACGAACACCGCGCTCGGGCTGCTGCTGGCCTTCAACGCCGGCGCCATCAATGCGGGCGGCTTCCTCGTGCTGCACATGTACACCTCGCACATGACCGGCTTCGCCTCGCAGCTGGCGGACGGCATGGTGCTGGGCAACCTCACGCTGCTGCTGAACGCGCTGGGCGCGATCCTCGCGTTCGTGAGCGGCGCCGCGGTCTGCGCGGTGCTGGTGAACTGGGCGCGCCAGCACCGGCTGCATGGCGTGTATGCGCTGCCGCTGCTGCTGGAGGCCGCGCTGATGTTCCCGTTCGGGCTCGCCGGCGCGATCACGCTGACCTGGGCCACGCCGTTCGCGGTGCCGCTCACGGTGCTGCTGCTGTCGTTCATCATGGGCCTGCAGAACGCCGTGGCATCGAAGACCTCGGGCGGCAGCACGCGCACCACCCACATGACCGGCAACATCACCGACGTGGGGATCGAGCTGGGCAAGATGCTCTACTGGAACCGGCGCGCGCCGTCCACGCCGCTGCCGGTGCGCCACGATCGCAGCCGGCTTCGCCGCTGCGGCGGGCTGGTCGCGATGTTCGTGCTCGGCGGCGCCGTGGGTGCGCTGGGCTTCAAGCACGTGGGCTTCATCTGCGTCGTGCCGCTGGCCGCGCTGCTGCTGGCGCTGTCGATCCCGCCGCTGCTGCGCGACCTGCCGCAACTGCGCCGGCTCGCACCGTAGGCAGGTGCTTCAGGCCGCGTCGCGCGGCAGGGAGGCGAGCCAGGCGTCGACGAGCGCCAGGCTGTAGCGGCTCGCCACCTCGGCCACGAAGCGCGTGAAGTCGCCGTGCGCGGCATCGTCGGCGCGGTCCGAGATGGTCCGCAGCGCCGCGAAGGGCACGCCGTAGTCGTGGCAGGCCTGCGCCATCGCAGCGCCTTCCATCTCGACCGCGAGTGCGTCGGGCAGCGAACGCTGCAGGGCCCCACACTCCGCGGTGGTCGACACGAAACGGTCGCCGCTGATCAGCAGGCCGCGATGCACCTTCGGTGAACGCAGATGGAACTCATCGACCGCCTTCTGCCCCACCAGGCCCACCGGATCGCGCAGCGTGCCTTCGGCCACCGCCGCCAGCGCATCGCCGATGGCCGCATCGGCCGCGAAGCGCGAACGCCCCATCAGCGGCACCTCGTACTTCGGAAAGATCGGCGAGGCGTCCATGTCGTGCTGCAGCAGCTCGGTCGCCACGACCACGTCGCCGACGTTCACGCCCGGCGCCAGCCCGCCCGCCACGCCCGTGAACACGATCGCCCGCACGCCGAAGCGCTCGAGCAGCACCGTGGCCGTGACCGCCGCCGCGACCTTGCCGATGCGCGACAGCACCGCGACCACGGGCTGACCCTGCAGGTGGCCGACCCAGAAGTCGCGGCCGGCCATGTGCACGCGCTGCTCGTCGGGCATGCGCGCGAGGAGCGCACTGAGCTCCTCGTGCATGGCCGCGACGATGGCGATGGGCGCAGCGACCACGGCTTACTTGATGTCCACGCCGTAGAAGGTGTGGCGGCCGAAGGGGCTCAGCTTGAAGTCGACCACCTCCTTGCGCACCGGCTTCAGCTGCACCGCGTGCGCGATGGTGAACCACGGCGCCTGCTCCTTGAAGATGACCTGCGCCTTCTTGTAGAGCGCGTCGCGCTCCGACTGCTTGGTCGCACTCTTGGCCTTCACCACGAGGTCTTCGTAGGGCTGGTAGCAAAACTTCGAGATGTTGCTGCCGCTGGCCGACTTGGCCGAGGCGCAGCCCAGCAGGGTGTACATGAAGTTGTCCGGGTCGCCGTTGTCGCCGGTCCAGCCCAGCATGCCCATCTGGTGCTCGCCGGCCTGCAGGCGCTTGCGGTACTCGCCCCATTCGAAGCTCTTGATCTCGGCCTTGACGTTGATCTTGGCCAGGTCGGCCTGCATCAGCTCGGCGATGCGCTTGGCGTTCGGGTTGTACGGGCGCTGCACCGGCATGGCCCACAGGTCGGTGCTGAAGCCGTCGGGGAAGCCGGCCTGCGCCAGCAGCTTCTTCGCGGCTTCGGGGTCGTACGGGTCGTCCTTCACGGCATCGTTGTAGGACCACAGCGTCGGCGGAATCGGGTTTTTCGCGGCCACGCCGGTCGTGAGGTACACGCCGTCGATGATGGCCTTCTTGTTGATCGCCATGTTGATGGCCTTGCGCACGCGCACGTCGTCGAAGGGCTTCTTCGTCGTGTTGTACGAGAGGTAGCCCACGTTCAGGCCGGGCTGCTCCAGCACCTGCACGTTCGGGTCCTTGCGGATCGCGTCGAGGTCGGCCGGGTTCGGGTACGGCATGACGTGGCACTCGCCCTTTTGCAGCTTGGCCCAGCGCACCGAGGCATCGGGCGTGATCGCAAACACGAGGTCGTCGATCTTGGCCTTGCCGCCCCAGTACTGCGGAAAGGCCTTGAAGCGGATGATCGCGTCCTTCTGGTACTGCACGAGGTAGAACGGGCCGGTGCCGACCGGGTCCTGGTCGACCTTCTCGGGCGTGCCGGCCTTGAGCATCGCGATGGCGTACTCCTTCGACTGGATGCCCGCGTACTGCATCGCCAGGTTCGCGAGGAACGGTGCTTCGGCCTGGTTGAGCGTGATCTTCACCGTGTGGTCGTCGATGCGGTCCACCGACTTCAACAGCTTGGGCATGCCCATGTCGTTGAAGTAGGAGTGGTTCTGGCTCGTGACCTTGAAGAAGGGATCGCTCTCCTTCCACTGGCGCTCGAGCATGAAGATGAAGTCGTCGGCGTTGAAGTCGCGCGTGGGCTTGAAGCTCTTGCTCGTGGTGTGCCACTTCACGCCCTTGCGCAGGTGGAAGGTGTACACGGTGCCGTCGGCCGAGATGTCCCATTTTTCAGCGAGGCCCGGCATCACCTTGGTGCCGCCGCGCTCGAACTCGACGATGGTGTTGTAGACCTGCGTGGTCACGTCGAAGGACGTGCCGGTGGTGTTCATGCCCGGGTAGAAGTTTTCCGGGCTTCCTTCGGAGCAGTACACCAACGTCTTGGCTGACACGGCGCCGCAGGCCAGGGTAAGGGCCGTGAGCGCTGCCGGTGCCAGGAGCGCCAGCTTTTGTGAGCGGCGCGAAACGGAGGACTGGGTCTTCATGGGGACTCCTCGAGACAGGGTTGAAAAAATCGCCACTTCACTCTTCAGGAAGCGGCGAGCACGGGACCATCGGCGCGCACGGCCGGCGCGCCATCGAGAAACTGCGCGGCGTAGTGGCAGGCCACCAGCCGTTCGTCGAGCGCGCGCAGCGCGGGGCGCTCCTCGCGGCAGCGCGGCTGCACGTGCGGGCAGCGCGTGCTGAAGACGCAGCCCGAAGGCGGGTCCAGCGGCGACGGCAGTTCGCCCTTGAGCACGATGCGCTGGCTGCTCAGGCCCGGCGTCGAGGCCAGCAGCGCCTGCGTGTAGGGATGCAACGGCCGCGCGAAGATGCGCGACTTGGGGCCCTGCTCCACCGCGTGGCCGAGGTACATCACGAGCACGTCGTGCGCGATGTGGCGCACCACGCCCAGGTCGTGCGAGATGAAGAGGTAGGCCAGGCCCAGCTCGGCCTGCAGGTCCGCCAGCAGGTTCAGCACCTGCGCCTGGATCGACACGTCGAGCGCCGACACCGGCTCGTCGGCCACCAGCAGGCGCGGCGACAGCATGAGCGCGCGCGCGATGGCGATGCGCTGGCGCTGGCCGCCCGAGAACATGTGCGGGTAGCGGTTGGCGTACTCGGGGCGCAGGCCGACGCGGGCCAGCATCTCGCGCGCGCGCTCGGCGCGCTCCGGCTTGCTCAACGAGGTGTTGATGGCCAGCGGGTCTTCGAGCACCGCCGAGATCTTCTTGCGCGGGTTGAGCGAGCCGTACGGGTTCTGGAACACCAGCTGCACCGCCTGGCGCAGCTCGCGCTTGCGTTCATGCGGCGGGCTCACCGCATCGGCACCGATCAGCGTCAGCTGCCCGGCCGTGGGTTTCTCGATCAGCGCGACCATGCGCGCGAGCGTCGACTTGCCACAGCCCGATTCGCCCACCACCGCGAGCGTGCGCCCGCGTTCGAGGCGGAACGAGATGTCGCCCACGGCGCGCAGCTGCGCCGGCGCGCGGAACAGCCCGCGTCGCACGGCGTAGGTGCGCTGCAGGTTGCGCGCCTCGGCGACGATCTCCGGGGGCGATGCGTCGCTCATGGCAGCACCTCCGCGATGGCGGCGCGCGGCGGGTCGTGCGCGATGGCTTCGGCGCGCCCCGGCTCGCCGAGCGGAAAGTGGCAGCGCACCTCGGCGCCCTGCCATGCACGCAGCGCCGGGCGCACCTGGCAGGCGCGCTCGGTGACATAGCCGCAGCGCGGCGCGAACAGGCAGCCCGCGGGCCGGTCGTGCACGCCGGGCACCACGCCGCTGATGGTGGCGAGCCGCCCCTCGGGCGCCGCGCGCTCGGGCAGCGCCGCGAGCAGCGCCTCGGTGTAGGGATGCTGCGGCGATGCGAAGAGGCGGTCGACGCGCTGGTGCTCCATCACCTGCCCCGCGTACATCACGGCGATGCGCTGCGCCATCTCGCTGACCACGCCCATGTTGTGCGTGATGAGCACCAACGCCATGCCGCGCTCCTTCTGCAGGTCGCGCAGCAGGTCGAGGATCTGCGCCTGGATGGTCACGTCGAGCGCGGTGGTCGGCTCGTCGGCGATCAGCAGGCGCGGGTTGCAGGCGATGGCCATCGCGATCATCACGCGCTGGTTCATGCCACCCGAGAGCTGGTGCGGGTAGCTGCCCAGGCGCGACGAGGCGGCGGGGATGCCGACTTGTTCGAGCAGCTCGGTGGCGCGCTTCTTCGCTTCGCGCTTGTCGAGCCTCAGGTGCAGGCGCAGCGTTTCCATCAGCTGGAAACCGATGGTGAAGCAGGGGTTGAGGCTGGTGGTCGGCTCCTGGAAGATCATCGCGACCTCCTTGCCGACCAGCGTGCGGCGCGCCTTGTCGGAGATGCCGAGCAAGTCCTTGCCCGCAAAGCGCATGTGGTCCGCGCGCACGCGGCCCGGAAAGCCGACGAGGCCCATGAGCGCCATCATCGTGACGCTCTTGCCCGAGCCCGATTCGCCGACGATGCCGAGCACCTCGCCTTCTTCGAGCGTGAGGCTCACGCCGTCGACGGCGTGCAGCACGCCGCCCTGCGTGGGGAACTCGACGTGCAGGTCCTTGATGTCCAGCAAAGGCATCTGTGCTCTCCTTTGCGTCAGCGCTTGAGCTTCGGGTCGAGCGCATCGCGCAGCCCGTCGCCCAGCAGGTTGAAGGCCAGCACGGCCGCAAGGATGGCGAGGCCCGGGAAGGTCACGACCCACCACGCGCGCAGCACGAACTCGCGCGCATCGGCCAGCATCGTTCCCCACTCGGGCGACGGCGGTTGCGCGCCCAGGCCGATGAAGCCGAGCGCCGCCGCATCGAGGATGGCGGTCGAGACGCCCAGCGAGGCCTGCACGATCAGCGGCGCCGAACAGTTGGGCAGCACCTCGCGGAACATCAGGCGCAGCGTGCTGGCGCCGCTCACGCGCGCCGCGGTCACGTAGTCGCGCGAGACCTCGGCGATGACCGTGGCGCGCGTGATGCGCACGTAGTGCGGCAGCACCACGATGGCCACCGCGAGCATGGCGTTGACGAGCCCCGGCCCGAGGATCGCGACGATCACGATGGCCATCAGCAGGCTGGGCATCGTGAGGATGATGTCCATCATCCGCATGATCGCGATCTCCAGCGCGCCGCGAAAGAAGCCGGCGACGAGCCCGAGCACCACGCCCACCACCACCGACAGCGCCACCACCGCGACGCCGATCGACAGCGACAGCCGCGCGCCGTGCATGAGCCGCGACAGGATGTCGCGCCCGATGGCGTCCGTTCCCAGCAGGTAGGTCCACGAGCCGCCCTCCTGCCAGGCCGGCGGCTTGAGGAAAGCGGCGGCGTTGGTTTCGTTCGGTGCGTGCGGCGCGATCCACGGCGCGAACAGCGCCACCAGCAGCAGCACCACGATGGTGACGAGACCGATGACCGCGCCCCGGTTCGCCGAGAAAGCGGTCCAGAACTCGCGCCAGGGACCGGGAGGCGCCGAGGCCTGCGAGCCGGGGGGAACTGCGTGGGTGTTGCTCGTCATCGACTCAATGCCTGATCCGCGGGTTGATGACGCCGTAGGCGATGTCCACCAGCAGGTTGAGCAGCATCACGATGCCGCCCAGCAGCAGCATGCCGCCCTGCAGCACCGGGTAGTCGCGCCGGCCGATGGCCTCGATGAGCCACTTGCCGACACCGGGCCACGAGAAGATGGTTTCGGTGAGGATCGCGCCGGTGAAGAGCACGCCGATCTGCAGGCCGATCACCGTGACGACCGGGATCAGCGCGTTGCGCAGCGCATGCAGGCCCACCACGCGAAAGCGCGACAGGCCCTTGGCGCGCGCGGTGCGGATGTAGTCCTCTCCCAGCACCTCGAGCATGGCCGAGCGCGTCATGCGCGCGATGACGGCCAGCGGCACGGTGCCCAGCACGATGGCCGGAAGAATGAGGTGGTGCAGCGCCGACCAGAAGGCCTCGGTCTCGCCGGCGCGCAGCGCATCGATCAGCAAAAAGCCGGTCTGCGGCTCGACGAAGTACTGCACCGAGATGCGGCCCGACACCGGCGTCCATCCCAGCTGCACCGAGAAGAACAGGATGAGCAGCAGGCCCCACCAGAAGATCGGCATCGAGTAGCCGGTGAGCGACGTGGCCATCACGCCGTGGTCGAAGATGGAGTTGCGCCGCACCGCCGCGAGGATGCCGGCCGGCAGCCCGAGCAGCAGCGCGAAGAGAATCGCGCACACGCCGAGCTCGACGGTGGCCGGAAAGAGCGCGAGGAACTCGCTCATCACCGTGTCCTGCGTGATGAGCGACTTGCCCAGGTCGCCGTGCAGCACGCGGCCGATGTAGATGCCGTATTGCACGAGCAGGGGCTTGTCCAGGCCCATGGCGGTGCGCAGTTCGGCGTGGCGCGCGGGGTCGATCCCGCGCTCGCCGGCCATCGTCTCGATGGGGTCACCCGGCACCAGCCGGATGAGAAAGAAGGCCAGCAGCGTCATGCCGATGAAGGTCGGCACGAGCAAGCCTAGGCGAACGTAAATGAATCTGAGCATCGACCCGCGAATATGCAAGATCGATGCCCCGGCCCCACCCGGGCGGAACCCTTACTACTTCTTGCTATCCCGCAGCTCGCGCCGCAGGATCTTGCCCACCGGGGTCTTGGGCATGTCGGTGCGGAACTCGATCACGCGCGGCTGCTTGTAGCCCGTGAGGTTGGCGCGGCAGTACTCGCGCACCTGCGCTTCGGTGAGCGACTCGTCCTTCTTGACGATGACGAGCTTCACGGCCTCGCCGGTCTTGTCGTCGGGCACACCCACCGCGGCGCATTCGAGCACGCCGGGCAGCATCGCCACCACGTCCTCGATCTCGTTCGGGTACACGTTGAAGCCCGACACCAGGATCATGTCCTTCTTGCGATCGACCACCTTGAAGTAGCCGCGCTCGTCGACCACGCCGATGTCGCCGCTCTTGAAGTAGCCGTCGGGCGTCATGACCTTGGCGGTCTCGTCGGGGCGCTGCCAGTAGCCGGCCATGACCTGCGGGCCCTTGATGGCGATCTCGCCGCGCTCGCCGGTGGGCACTTCGTTGCCGTCGTCGTCGAGCAGCTTGAGCCAGGTGCTCGGCAGCGGCAGGCCGATGGTGCCGGTGTAGGCCGTGCTGTTGGTCGGGTTGCAGGTGGTCGAGGGCGAGGTTTCCGAGAGGCCGTAGCCTTCGCAGATGGGGCAGCCGGTCTTCTCGAGCCAGAGCTTGGCCACTGCGGCCTGTACCGCCATGCCGCCGCCGACCGAGACCTTCAGGTTCTTCCAGTTGACGGTGTTGAAGTCGGGGTGGTTCGCCAGCCCGTTGAACAGCGTGTTGACGGCCGGGAAGCTGTGGATCGTGTGCTTCGACAGCTCCTTGAGCACGCCGGGAATGTCGCGCGGGTTCGGGATCAGGATCAGCTTGCCGCCCGTGCGCATGCTCAGCATCATGCCGACCGTGAACGCGAAGATGTGATACAGCGGCAGCGCGCACACGCTGGTGGGCTGCTCGTTGGCCGGCACCTTGGCCATGACGGGCTCGTTCCAGGCCTCGGACTGCAGCACGTTGGCGATCACGTTGCGATGCAGCAGCACCGCGCCCTTGGACACGCCGGTGGTGCCGCCGGTGTACTGCAGCACGGCCACGTCGTCGGGGCCGGTGGCCACGGGCTTGAGCGAACCGCCCGCGCCCTTGTCGAGCGCGTCGTTGAAGCGCACCGCGCCCGGCAGGCTGAAGTGCGGCACCAGCTTCTTGACGTTGCGCACCACGTAGTTGACCAGCGCGCCCTTCAGGAAGCCGAGCCGGTCGCCCATGGAGGCCAGCACGATGTGCTTGATCGGCGTGCTCGCGATGCACTGCTGCAGCGTGGTGCCGAAGTTCTCCATGATGACGATCGCCTTGGCGCCCGAGTCCTTGAGCTGGTGCTCGAGTTCGCGCGGCGTGTACAGCGGGTTCACGTTCACCAGGATCAGGCCGGCGCGCAGGATGGCGGCCACCGCGATCGGGTACTGCGGGCAGTTGGGCATCATCGCGGCGACGCGGTCGCCCTTCACGAGGCCCAGGCCCTGCAGGTAGGCCGCGAAGGCCTTGCTGAGCTTGTCGGTCTCGCCGTAGCTCACGTCCTTGCCCATGAAGCTGTAGGCCGTGCGGTCGGCGTACTTGGTGAAGCTCTCCTCCATGAGCGCCACCAGCGACGGGTAGTGCGACGCGTCGATGTCGGCGGGCACGCCTTGCGGGTAGCTGCTGAGCCAGGGGCGTTCGGTCATGGATGTGTCTCCTCGGAGTCGGATGAGTTTTTAAAAACGAAAACGGCGCACGTGAGGCGCCGCGACGATCAGGCCCGCATCGCGGGCACGGACCTTCGGCCTATTCGATGGCCTTGCCCATATCTTCCACTACTTTTTTCGCATCGCCAAAGACCATCATGGTCTTGTCCATGTAGAAGAGCTCGTTGTCCAGGCCCGCGTAGCCGGCGGCCATGGAGCGCTTGTTCACGATGACGGTCTTGGCCTTGTAGGCTTCCAGGATCGGCATGCCGTAGATCGGCGTGCCCTTGGTGAGCGCGGCCGGGTTCACCACGTCGTTGGCGCCCAGGATGATCGCCACGTCGGCCTGCGCGAACTCGCCGTTGATGTCTTCCATCTCGAACACCTGGTCGTAGGGCACCTCGGCCTCGGCCAGCAGCACGTTCATGTGGCCCGGCATGCGGCCGGCCACAGGGTGGATGGCGTACTTCACCTTGACGCCCTTGTGCGTGAGCTTCTCGGCCAGTTCGTTCACGGCGTGCTGGGCGCGCGCCACGGCCAGGCCGTAGCCCGGCACGATGATCACCGTCTCGGCGTTGGACAGCATGTAGGCCGCGTCGTCGGCGCTGCCGCTCTTCACAGGACGCTGTTCCTTCGCGCCGTCGGCGGCGGTGGTTGCCTCGCCGCCGAAGCCGCCCAGGATCACGTTGAAGAACGAGCGGTTCATGGCCTTGCACATGATGTAGCTCAGGATCGCGCCCGAAGAGCCCACCAGCGAACCGGCCACGATCAGCATCGCGTTGTTCAGGCTGAAGCCGATGCCGGCCGCCGCCCAGCCCGAGTAGCTGTTGAGCATCGACACCACCACCGGCATGTCGGCGCCGCCGATCGGGATGATGATGAGCACGCCCATCACGAAGGCCAGCGCCAGCATCGCGAAGAACGCCGGCCAGCTTTCGGTGGCCACGAACACCAGGCCCAGGCCGATGGTCGCCAGGCCCAGCACCAGGTTCAGCATGTGCTGGCCCGAGAACTGCACCGGCGCGCCCTGGAACAGGCGGAACTTGTACTTGCCCGAGAGCTTGCCGAAGGCGATGACCGAGCCGCTGAAGGTGATGGCGCCGATGGCCGCACCCAGGAACAGCTCAAGCCGGTTGCCATAAGGAATGGCATGGCGCACGAAGCCCTCGAAGAGGACCGCGCCGTCGGGCGTGCGCGCACCGACGACCGCCGCCACGGGCGCGGCGGTGATGCCGAAGGCCCAGGGCTCGGCCACCGCGGCCACACCGATGAACACCGCGGCCAGGCCGATCATGCTGTGCATGAAAGCGACCAGCTCGGGCATCTTGGTCATCTCGACCTTGTTGGCCATGAAGGCGCCCAGACCGCCACCGACCACCACGGCGGCCAGCACCCAGGCGATGCCGGTGGTGAAGTCGACGTTGAGGGCGCGCGCCTGCCCGTGGACGAGCGCGATGGTGGTCAGCACGGCAATAGCCATGCCGGTCATGCCGAAGATGTTGCCACGGATCGAGGTGGTGGGATGGGACAGGCCCTTCAGGGCCTGGATGAAGCAGACGCTGGCAACGAGGTACAGCAGCGTGACGAGGTTCATGCTCACTTGGCGGCTCCCTCAGCGGCCTTGGGGGCGGCCTTCTTGTCTTTCTTCTTGAACATCTCGAGCATCCGGCGCGTGACCAGGAAGCCGCCGAAGACGTTCACCGCGGCCAGCGCCACGGCGAGCACGCCCATGGTCTTGCCCAGCGGCGTGGTGGTGAGCGCGGCGGCCAGCATGGCGCCCACGATCACGATGGCCGAGATGGCGTTGGTCACGGCCATGAGCGGCGTGTGCAGCGCGGGCGTGACGGTCCAGACCACGTGGTAGCCGACGTAGATGGCCAGCACGAAGATGGTCAGGTTGATGACGGTGTGCGAAACGATTTCCATGGTGTTGTGTTCTCCTCGTTCGGTCTTGCGTGCTCTGTCAGAGCTTCTTGACTTCGTTGATGCGGTTGGCATCGCCAAGCAGCACCACCTTCGGCTTGTAGTCGGCGGCTTCGGCCTCGGTCATGGGGGCGTAGGTGCAGATGATGAGCAGGTCGCCCACATGCGCCTTGCGCGCCGCCGCGCCGTTGAGCGAGATGGCGCCCGAACCGCGCGCCGCCTTGATGATGTAGGTCGAGAAGCGCTCGCCGTTGTTGACGTTGTACAGCTCGATCTTTTCGTACTCGCGCATGTCGGCCGCGTCGAGCAGGTCCTCGTCGATGCCGCACGAGCCTTCGTAGTGCAGGTCGGCTTCGGTCACGGTGGCGCGATGCAGCTTCGCGCGGAGCATGGTGCGGTTCATGGAAGGCAGCCTGCTCTTACTTGCGCGTGACCTGGCCGTCCTGCGTGACGCGGCAGGCGGCGACGATGTCGTCCTCGAGGTCGATCTTGAGCGCGCCTTCCTTCGTGACGACGAGCTTGAGGAAGTCGAGCACGTTGCGCGCATACAGCGCCGACGCGTCGGCCGCCACCAGCGCCGCGAGGTTGGTTTCGCCCACGATGGTCACGCCGTGCTTGACCACGGTCTTGTCGGCCTCCGACAGCGGGCAGTTGCCGCCGATGCCGTCGGCGCCCTTGCCGGCCGCGATGTCGACGATCACCGAACCCGGCTTCATCGACTTGACCATGTCCTCGGTGACGAGGGTGGGCGCGGCGCGACCCGGGATGAGCGCGGTGCTGATGACCACGTCGGCCAGCGCGACGCGCTTGGCGACCTCGGCCTGCTGGCGCGTGAGCCAGCTGGCGGGCATCGGGCGGGCGTAGCCGCCGACGCCTTCGGCCGCGTCTTTCTCTTCCTGCGTCTCGTAGGGCACGTCGATGAACTTGCCGCCCAGCGACTCGATCTGTTCCTTGACGCTCGGACGCACGTCCGAGGCCTCGATGACGGCGCCCAGGCGCTTGGCCGTGGCAATGGCCTGCAGGCCGGCCACGCCGACGCCCAGGATGACGACGCGCGCGGCCTTCACGGTGCCGGCGGCGGTCATCAGCATGGGGAAGAAGCGCTGGTACTTGTCGGCCGCGATCATCACGGCCTTGTAGCCGGCGATGTTGGCCTGCGAGCTGAGCACGTCCATGCTCTGGGCGCGCGTGGTGCGCGGCGCGGCTTCGAGCGCGAAGCCCGTGACGCCCGCGGCGGCCAGGCGCTGCAGGCCGGCCGCGTCGAAAGGATTGAGCATGCCGATGACGACCGCGCCGGCCTTCAGCTGCGCCGCCTCGGCGTCGCTGGGCGTGCGCACCTTGAGCACCATGTCGGCGGAGAGCGCCCCGGCCGCATCGGTGATCTCGGCGCCTGCCGTCTGGTACGCCGCGTCGGTGACGCTGGCTGCAATGCCGGCACCGGCCTGCACACGCACGGTATGCCCGGAGGCCACCAGTTTCTTCACCGTTTCGGGTGTAACGGCCACTCGGGTTTCGCCAGCCGCTGTCTCGGCAGGCACGCCTATCAACATAGAGTTCTCCTCAGGGGGAAGGGGCAGCACGGATTGCGGGCAGAGCTTACAGCAAGATTACAAGCGCACCTGTCGCCAGAATGCCGCGTTCTTTTTGCTGTTCAACGCCCGCAGGCACTGCACATGTAGCTATTTAATTGATAGCAAATTGGCGGCCGGTCCGACCCCGGGGGAAACACGGGTGACCGCCGCAGAAGCGCTTGTGGCGCCTTCGCTCGCTCTGGTTCTAGATTGCAATCAACTAACACCAATTGGATTCAATTAGCAATTGAACCACATACATAAAATCAATTTGCGTGAATTAATAGCAATTCACAGCAATGATTTCAGACGCAGATAGATACACTTCGATTCATATTGCGGACACATAGAGGTCCACACAGGGCGGAACAAGGGAATGGAATGCGCATTGCAGTACTCGACACCGAGCCGGACCAACTCCGGTTGATCAACCAATCCATGGCGAGCCTCGGTCACGAGTGCCACACGTACGCCGCCGGCAAGGCGCTGCTGCACGCCATGCGCCGCGAGACCTTCGACCTGCTGGTCCTCGACTGGCGCCTGCCGGACATGAACGGCCCGGACGTCGTCAAGACGATCCGGCAGGACTACAAGAGCCGCATGCCGATCCTGTTCGTGACCGAGCGCCACGACGACAGCGACATGGTCGAAGGCCTCAATGTCGGCGCCGACGACTTCATGGCCAAGCCGCTGCGCCCGATCGAGTTCGAGGCCCGCATCAACGCCCTGCTGCGCCGCGCCTACCCCTCGCGCAACGAGCCCGAAATGGTGTTCGGCCCGTACCACTTCTTTCCGCCCTCGCGCACCATCCGGGTCCACGGCGAGCTGGTCGAACTGAAGAACCGCGAATACGAACTCGCGCTCTTCCTGTTCCAGAACCTGGGGCGCCTGCTCTCGCGCGAGCACCTGCACGAGGCGGTCTGGGGGCTGGGGGTCGAGGCGCTGTCGCGCTCGCTCGACACCCACGTGTCACGCCTGCGCACCAAGCTCGAGTTGCGCCCGTCGAACGGCTTCCTGCTGCTGGCCGTGTACGGTCTGGGCTACCGACTGGAAACCATCGAGGTCGACACACGGCCCGCCGCTGCAGCTTCCAACGCGCGCTGAGCGCACGCCCCGGCAGGCCGGACGGGGAACCCCTCCTCCCCGTCGGCCTCCAACTTGTTCTGTCCGAACAAGTGCCCTTCCCCATGCCCCGGCTCCTCCTCGCCGCGCTGCTCCTGCTGTACAGCGGCCTGTTCCCCGCCCTCGCTGAAGACGTCGAGGCCAGCGACATGGTGCGCGGCGGCCTGCAGGCGATCCAGATGATCGACCGGAACGAAGCCGGCGAACTGTGGGACGGCGCCACGCCCGCCACCCGCAAGCGCATCACCCGCACCGACTTCGCCAGCAAGGTGGCCAAAAGCCGCGCCCCGCTCGGCGGACCGCAGCAGCGCACCTGGGTGGCCGTGCACCGGCAGGTCGTGACCGACCCGGACGCCGATGCGGCCGGCCAGTACGTCAGCGTCGAGTACGAGACCCGCTTCGGCAACACCCCCGAGCGCACGCTGCGCGAACGGGTGAGCTTCCGGCTCGACGCCGACCGCATCTGGCGCTTCAGCGGCTATGTCGTGCGATAGCCGAGATGCCGATAGACTCGCGCCCACGATGCCCACACGCTGGAAACCCAATGTCACCGTGGCCGCGGTGATCGAGCAAGACGGCCGCTTCCTGCTCGTCGAAGAGCAGACCGACGACGGCCTGAAGCTCAACAACCCCGCCGGCCACCTCGACCCCGGCGAGTCGCCCGAGGACGGTTGCATCCGCGAAACGCTCGAGGAAACGGCCCACGCCTTCACGCCGACCGCGCTGCTCGGCGTGTACATGGCGCGCTCGGCCGAGCAGCCCGACGTGACCTACATGCGCTTTGCCTTCACCGGCGAACTGGGCGCACGCGAAGAAGGCCGTGCGCTCGACGAAGGCATAGTGCGCACGCTGTGGATGACCGTGGACGAGATCCGCGCCAGCGTGGCGCGCCACCGCAGCCCGCTGCTGCTGCGCTGCGTCGAGGACTACCTCGCCGGCAAGCGCCACCCGCTCGCGCTGATCCACACCGAAGACAGCGTGCGGCAGCCGCGCTAGGGCAGGCTCAGACGATGACGCCGCCCCCGAGGCAGCGTTCGCCGTCGTACAGCACGGCCGACTGCCCCGGCGTGACCGCCCATTGCGGCGCACCGAAGCGCAGGCTGAACGCACCGTTGGCGCCCTCGGCCATCTCGCAGGCCGCATCGGCCTGCCGGTAGCGCGCCTTCGAACCGTAGGCGCCCGCGCCGGGCGCCTCGCCGGCCACCCAGCTCGCGTCGTCGGCCTTCAGTTCGGACGACAGCAGCCAGGGATGGTCGTGGCCCTGCACCACCCACAGCGTGTTCTTCTCGACGTCCTTGCGCGCGACGAACCAGGGCGAATGGTCGCCCGCGCCGCGCTGGGCGCCCTTCTCCTTCACGCCGCCGATGCCCAGCCCCTGGCGCTGGCCCAGCGTGTAGAAGCTCAGGCCCTGGTGCTCGCCGAGCTTGCGACCGCGGTCGTCCTTGATCGGGCCCGGCTCCTTGGAGATGTAGCGGTTCAGAAAGTCGCGAAACGGCCGCTCGCCGATGAAGCAGATGCCGGTCGAGTCCTTCTTCTTCGCGTTGGGCAGGCCGATTTCTTCCGCGATGCGGCGCACCTCGGTCTTGTGCAGCTCGCCGACCGGGAACAGCGTCTTCGACAGCTGCGCCTGGTTCAGGCGGTGCAGGAAGTAGCTCTGGTCCTTCGAGTTGTCGAGCCCCTTGAGCAGCTCGTGCCGGCCCGTGGCCTCGTTCAGGCGCACGCGGGCGTAGTGGCCGGTGGCGATCTTCTCGGCGCCCAGCCGCATGGCGTGGTCGAGAAAGGCCTTGAACTTGATCTCGGCGTTGCACAGCACGTCGGGGTTCGGCGTGCGGCCGGCCTTGTACTCGCGCAGGAACTCGGCGAACACGCGGTCCTTGTAGTCGGCGGCGAAGTTGACGTGCTCGATCTCGATGCCCAGCACGTCGGCCACGCTGGCGGCATCGATGAAGTCGATGTTCGACGAGCAGTACTCGCTGTCGTCGTCGTCTTCCCAGTTCTTCATGAAGATGCCGACCACCTCGTGCCCCTGCTGCTTGAGCAGGTGCGCGGTGACCGCGGAGTCCACCCCGCCGCTCAGCCCGACCACGATCCGTTGTTTTGCCATAAGCCCGCCATTGTCCCAGCCCGGCGACAGGGGCATCCGGCGTGTGGGAAATCGGGAAAACCCGTGTCGCCGGCTTGTCAGCCGCCACTCCACGATGCGAAAGGCCGGCGCTACAGTGCCCCGAAACACAGCGGAGACACACGCATGGCGACCCCTTCCCTCTTTGGCGACCCCACCCCCTGGACGCGCAACTACCCGCCCGGCATGCGCTGGGACGCCGAGCTGCCCGTCAAGCCGGTGCAGCAGATGCTCGACGAAGCGGTCGCGCGCTGGCCCGACCATTCGGCCGTCGAGTTCATGGGCCAGTCGCTCAGCTACCGCCAGCTCGGCGCCGCGGTCGACCGCGCCGCCAAGGGCCTGCAGGACCTGGGCGTGAAGCCGGGCGTGCATGTCGGCCTGTACCTGCCGAACACGCCGCACTACCCGATCGCCTTCTTCGCCGTGCTCAAGGCCGGCGGCACGGTGGTGAACTACTCGCCGCTGGACGCCGAGCGCGTGCTGGCCCACAAGATCGAGGACAGCCGCACCGACATCCTCGTCACGCTCGACCTCGTGAACCTGTACCCGCTGATGGCGCGCCTGCTCGACAGCTCGCGCCTGAAGACGCTGGTGGTCGGCAGCCTCGGCGACTACGGCGCGGCGGGCGACAAGGTGCAGGCGCAGCTGCAGGGTGCCGGCCAGATCGCACCGGTGCCCACCGACGACCGCCACGTGCGCTTCACCGACCTGCTCCAAAGCGAAGGCACGCACCAGACCTACCCGCTGGGCGACCTGGCCGAAGAGATCGTCGTGCTGCAGTACACCGGCGGCACCACCGGCCTGCCCAAGGGCGCGATGCTCACGCACGCCAACCTCACGTCGGCCTCGGCGCAGTACTACGAATCGACACGCGGCGAGCCGCCCATCCTCGATGAGGGCAAGGAGCGCTTCCTGGTCGTGCTGCCGCTGTTCCACATCTTCGCGCTGAGCGCCGCGATGTTGCTGGGCGTGCGCCTGGGTGCGGCGCTGGTGCTGCACACGCGCTTCGATGTCGACGCGGTGATGAACGAGCTCGCGGCCAGCCGGATCAGCGTGTTCCCCGGCGTGCCGACCATGTACACCGCCATCCTTTCGCACCCCAAAGCGAAAGAGATGGACCTGCGCTCGCTGAAGTTCTGCGGCTCCGGCGGCGCGCCGCTGCCGGTGGAGGTGGAGCAGCGCTTCTTCGAACTCACCGGCTGCCACCTCAACGAAGGCTGGGGCATGACCGAGACCTCGCCCGTGGGCACCTTCACGCCCGCGCGCGGCGTGCGCAAGGCCGGCTCGTGCGGCATGCCGCTGCCGCGCGTGCGCATCAAGCTCGTGAGCCTGGACGACCCGACGAAGGACGTGACCGCGTTCGGCGAGCCCGGCGAGCTGTGCGTGCAGGGCCCGAACGTCATGAAGGGCTACTGGAACAACCCGAAGGCCACCGCCGAGTCGATGACGGCCGACGGCTACTTCCGCAGCGGTGACGTCGCGAAGATGGACGCCGACGGCTACCTGTACATCGTCGACCGCACCAAGGACATGCTGCTGTGCGGCGGCTACAACGTGTACCCGCGCGTGCTCGAGGAAGCGGTGTACGAACACCCGTCGGTGGCCGAGGTCTGCGTGATCGGCGTGCCCGACGAGTACCGCGGCCAGTCGCCGAAGGCCTTCGTGAAACTCAAGGATGGCGCGGACGACCTCACGCTCGACGCGCTCAAGGCCTTCCTGAAGAACCGCCTGGGCAAGCACGAGATGATCGGCGCGCTCGAGATCCGCGCCGAGCTGCCCAAGACCGCCGTGGGCAAGCTCTCGAAGAAAGACCTCGTGGACGAGGAAGCCCGCAAGCGGGCCTAGGCTTTACGACTTCTTCTGGCCGAAGGCCTCGGCGAGCAGCTCGTACGAGCGCAGCCGGGCCGCGTGGTCGAACACCTGCGAGGTGATCATGAGTTCGTCGGCGCCGGTGCGCGCCACGAACGCTTCCACGCCCTGCTTCACGGTCTCGACCGAGCCCACCGCCGAGCACGACAGCACCGAGTCGAGCAGCGCGTTCTCGGCCGGCCCGACCTTCTGGCGGTAGTTTTCCACCGGCGGCGGCAGGCGCCCCGGGCGGCCGCTGCGCAGGTTCACGAAGGCCTGCTGCCACGAGGTGGCGCGGAACTCGGCCTCGGCGTCGGTGTCGGCCGCGAACACGTTGAAGCCCAGCATCACGTAGGGCTTGCTCAGCTGCGCCGAGGGCTTGAAGGTCTCGCGGTAGATCTGGATGGCCTGCATGATCTGCTGCGGCGCGAAGTGCGAGGCAAAGGCGTACGGCAGCCCCAGGTGCGCCGCGAGCTGCGCGCCGAAGGTGCTCGAGCCCAGGATCCACACCGGTACCTCGAGCCCCGCGCCGGGCACGGCGCGCACGGCCTGCTGCGGGTTCTTCGACATGAAGTCCATGAGCTCCATCACGTCCTGCGGGAACTGGTCGGCGTCCGACTCCAGGTTGCGCCGCAGCGCGCGCGCGGTGCGCTGGTCGGAGCCGGGCGCGCGGCCCAGGCCCAGGTCGACGCGCCCCGGGTACAGCGACTCCAGCGTGCCGAACTGCTCGGCGATCACCAGCGGCGAGTGGTTGGGCAGCATCACGCCGCCGGCGCCGATGCGGATGGTGGAGGTGCCCGCGCCCACGTGCGACAGCAGCACGGCCGTGGCCGCGCTCGCGATGCCCGGCATGCCGTGGTGCTCGGCCAGCCAGTAGCGCGTGTAGCCCAGCTTCTCGCCGTGCTGCGCCAGCGACAGCGAGTTGCGGAACGACTGCGCGGCATCGCTGCCTTCGGTGATCGGGGAAAGGTCGAGGATCGAAAGCGGAATCATGGCGCGATCATGGCGCGAACCGCCCGATGCCGTCACGCGCGGGGCTATTCGGTTTGGTATAGCGTCGCGACGCTCGCGAAATCGCGCCCGTGCTGCGTCACATGGACCTGGAAGGGCACGCTCTCGCCCGGCGCGATGGCCGGCAGGTTCTCGATCAGCTTGAAGCCGGTCAGCTGGTCGTTGCGGTCGCGCAGGCTGACCCACAGGCGCACCTTGGCCGCGATGGCCGTGCCGGGGTTCTTCACCGTGCCCGTGACCTCCACGCTCTTGTAGGTGAAGCGCTGACTGAAGTTGAGCAGCACGCTGCCGGTGCCGGCCTGGGTGCCCGTCACCTGCACCTCCAGCGGCTTGCGCGGGCCGGGCAGTGCGGCGCGGCGCATCGGCTTCCACTCGACGCGGGTCTGCGTGATGCGGTCCACGGCCTTGGGCTCCAGCAGGATCGGAAAGCGCTCGCCCGGGTACAGGGAGGCCAGCGCATCGAGGCGCGTGGTGCCGTCGGCCGTGCTGCCGCCGAAGCGCGAGATCACGGCGCCGGGAGAAATGGCGATGGCGTCGGCGCTGCGGTTCACCAGCTCGGTCATGAACAGCGGCCGCTGGATCGTGCTGCGTCCCGCCACCAGCGGCAGCAGTTCGAGCTGCCGCGGGTCGAAGCGCTCGCTGTCGTCGGCCAGCAGGTCTTCGGTGCCCAGCCGCAGGTCGGGGTGGAAGGCCTCGGGCGCGCCGGCCGTGCGGATCACGCGGTCGGCGCTCAGCACCGTGGTGCGCGCGCCCGAGGGCGTGACGGTGCGGTAGCCGATGCGGTAGTCCCACGCCGCAATGGCGGCGCCTCGGCCGAAGCGGCTGAGATCGACATCGATCGCCGTGCGTGCGCCGGGCGCCAGCTCGGACCCCGGCGCATGGCCGCGACCGACGCCGATCACCTGGCCCGCGTCGTCGTACAGCGTGACCAGTGCCTCGATGCTGCCGAACGCCGGTGCGCCCGCGGCGCCCGCGTGCACGAGGCGCCCGACCAGGCGCACGCGCTCGCCCTGCTGCACCAGCCGCACACGCGAGAACGCCAGGCGCGGCCCTTCTGCAGCGCTGCGGGGTTCGGACAGCTTCTCGACCGTCACGTCCTGCCGCGTGACGTTCGGGCCCGAGGGCAGGTCGACCAGCACGGGCGCGGACTCGCCGGGCATCAGCACGTCGATCGGCAGGCTTTCGCTGCGCTCGTTCAACCGCGTTTCGCCGTCGTGGAACACCACCTTCAGGCCGGGCCGCTCGAGCGGCCGGCCGGTCTCGTTGCGCGCCAGCACCAGCAGCTTCGGCCGCCCGCCGACCAGCACCTGGCGCGGCTCGGACAGCTTCAGGCCGTCGGTCGCGATGGTGCGCTCGACGATCGCGCGCGCCACCGAAGGCGCCTCGCTGCGTTGGCCGGAGCCGAACAGCAGCATCGCGACCTGGACGGCCACCGCCACGCCGAGAAAGCCGATCACGACGAAGCCGATCGTGCGCACCATCTGCTTCTGGCGCAGCGCCTGTTCGGCCGCGATCTGCTGGCCGGCGTGGTGCTTGACCTGCTGCAGCACGCGCTCGAGGCGGTCGGACACGTCGTCTTCCACCAGCGACATCGAGCCGCAGTGCGCGCAGGTGTATTCGTTCAGGCCGGTGCGGCGCAGCGCGCTGCTGCCGCACTCGCCGCATTTGAGGGTCTGCAGGTCGATGCTCATGTGTTTTCTTTTTTGTCTTACCAGCCGAACACGTCGACGACGTTTTCGGCCGCCGCCGCACTGCCCAGCAGCGGCACGAGGCGCTCGACCAGGCGCGCGCGATGCACCGGATCGACCTCGCAGTCGTCCTCGTCGGTGAAGAGGGCGTCGCCCGCTTCGTCCCACACCTGGCCGATGGTGCCCAGGCAGGCGGCCATCTCGAAGATGTCGGCGAAGAGCGGTTCGTCTTCTTCCCAGGCGCCCGTGCCGTGCATCGCGAACTGGATCGCGCCGGTGCGCAGGTCGAAGATGAACGGATCGGCGCCCTGGTCGGCCACCACGAGCCAATGCTCGGGCCAGTCGGCAATGCGCTCGCCGGTGATGCCGTGCCAGCGGTAGCCGGCTTGCAACTGCCACAGGCGCGAGAGCGCGGGAATGCTGAACGGGTTGCCGGTGGTCGGCACCGTGAGGCCGGCGTAGCCCACGCGCTCGTTGACCCACTCGCCGAGCGGGCCGACCTGTTCGTAGAAGCTGGCGAGGGCCGCGGGCAAGGCCAGCTCGCCATGCCAGTGCTCGGCGGCGGATTGCGGCGCCAGCGCGCCATGGGAAGCCAGGGCCGCGCGGGCCTGTTCGATCGATGCCACGGGGGTTGTTCTCCGTTCAGGTCAGGCGGGCGGCCTGCTGCAATGCGGTGCGCAGTGCGTCGATGTCGCCGGGCGCGACCTCGTGCACGCCCGGCACGCCGGCCAGGCCGCAGGCCGTCGATGCCACCACGGGCACGCCGGCCGCCACGGCGCGCAGCAATGCGCGCGGGGCGTGCTCGACATGCGCGGGCAGCACGACGACGCTCGCATCGGCCAGCCAGTCGCCCTGCCAGTTCATGTGTTGAATGTGTTCGATGCCCTGCCAGAGTCGCGCGTCGTCCGACGGCGAGCCCAGCACGCGCAGGCGGCATGGCCAGCCTTGCAGTGCGGCGGCGAGTTCGCGCGCGCCCTTGCGTGCCAGCGCGCTGGCGGCGAACACGACGAGCGGCGGTTCTTCGCGCTTGCTGTGCGCGGCCTTCACCTGCGGCAACGCCCAGTCGAGCCGCTGCAGCGTGGCCTGCGGCGCGTACTGCGCCATGGCCTGTGCCACCCCTGCATGCGGCGTGACGACGACCGCCGCGCGCGCGAGCGCCAGGGCCTCGTCGCGCACCAGCGATGCATCGGCGCGGAAGTCGCGCAAGGTGGCGTCGCCGGGCCAGCGCTGCGATGCGGCATCGAGCTTCTTTTCAATGTCGGCCATCGGCAGTGCGCTGGCCAGCACAGTGATCCGGCGCCCGTCGAGCGCGCCGAGGCGCTGCAGGTGCGGCAGCAGCGACTGCTCGACCACCAGGTGCGTGTGCGCAGGCGCGAGACGCGCGGCGAAGGCCTGCGCGAGCCAGCGCTGGCCGTCGATCAGGCTGGCCTGGCGCCGGCCCGCCTGCCGCGCCCAGAGCCGCTGCCACACGGCACGGCGCAGGCTCGCGGCCCACGCGGTGGTCACCGCTGCGTTCGTCGCGGGCTCGCGATGCCAGCCCGCAGCAGGCACGCGCCAGAACGCGAGCCGCAGCGGCACGGGCTGCATGCGCTGCGCCTGCGGATGCGCCTCGCGCAGGTGGCGTGCGAACTCCGGCGTCCAGCCATCGACGAGCACGGCGGTGCGCCCTTCGGCGCCGACATCGACCGGCGGGCGATGGCGAAAGCACGCCGTCTGGTCGCAGCTCAGGCAGCCGCGCGCCAGCGGCAACGCGGTGGGCGCGTCGTCGTTCGTGCGCCGCAGCGTGACGGGCTCGGCCGGCACCGCCAGCGGCGTGCGCGCGCGGATGCGCACCACGAGCTCGGTGTCGGTCAGCGCCACTTCGAGCCGCCAGGCGTGCCGGGCGCGCAGCTTCACGTCGACGTAGTTCCAGAACACCGTCGCATCGACCGCGTCGCTGTCCGGCGCATCCGCCTGCTCGATGCGCGCCGTGTGGCCGTGGCGCTCGACCAGCTCGAAGCCCGCGCGCACCGCCACGGTGGCCAGTGCGTTCGACAGCTGGCACAGCCCGCCGGCCAGCGTCGGCACCACGCAACCGCCGCGCACCTCGCGCCCGACCACGAAGCCGCGCCCGGCGCCCGGTCGCCCCAGCTGGCGCCAGAAGCTCAGCACCTCGCCGGCCGGCACCTCGATGGCGTCGAAGGCTGGCCGCGCCACGCGCAGGTTGTGCACCTTGCCGGCGACCAGCGGGAATTCATCGGCCCGGCCGTCGGACCACAAGGGGGTTCGGTGCTGCGCGAGCACCGGCGCATCGGCCAGTGCGTGTTGGCCTGTGGGCCAGCGCCGGGCCGAGGGCCGCAGGGTTTCGCGCAGGGCGTGGGCCGTGGCGAGCAGCCGCGAGCGCAGCCAGAAGTCGATCGCGTCGATGCGGCGCGGCGGCTGCCAGGCCTGCGCACTCACGCGGCGGGGCCTCGCTTGCGCCATTGGCCGAGGTCGGCTTCGATGCGCTCGTTGATGTTGCCGCTCCATTGCGCGCCGAAGCCGGCGTCGCGCAGCAGCTCGACGATGCGGCGGCCGACCACGACGGTGTTGGCTTCGCGCTGCGCGATCTCGGGGATCATGCCGCCGCTGAAGGCGAGGAACAGGCGGCCGTTGCGCACGGCGCCGTCCAGGTCCTGCGAGTGATAGAAGCAGCAGCCGCGGATGCCCGACTCGAGCCGCCCGGCCGCGCGCCACTGCTCGCGCACGTCGTCGTGCCCGTCGGACAGCGTGTTGCCCGCGCGGTGCAGGGCGATGATCTTTTCGCTGCGCAGCTGCGCGAACACGGCCTCGAGCCGGTCGTACTCGGTCTGCGCGGGCCACTGCGCCTCGGCGGCGCGCTTGGCGGCGCAGGCGCGCGTGGTTTCGGCCTTGATCCAGGCGCGGTCCTCGGGCGTGAGCTCATCCGGATCGAGGTACTCGTCGGTGATCATCCAGCCGATGTCGGCATCGGCATGGAAGCCGCTCCACACCAGGTCGTGGATGCGTCCGCGCGTGTCTTCGGGGTCGAGAGTGAGGGCCATGCGTAGTGGGTCGTCGCTTGGTCGGCGACGGATGTGCTTTCATTTTTTCGCGGTCGGAACGACGCTCGATTCTCGCGTGTCCGCACCACGGCGATGCGTTAATGCGAAAGCATGCGCTCTGGCGGCCATCCCTCCCGCGCCCAAATCATGAGGGATGCGCAAGGCCAAGGCAATGTGACTTTCGGCCAAGAATTCACGGTCATGGCCCATGAAAAAAGCCGGCCCTGCGTTGGCAGGGCCGGCTTTTCATGAAGACCTGGAACCTTCGCCGATCCCGTCGGCGAAGCATTCGGGCTGTTGCTTACAGCGGCAGTGCGTCGCCGTGGGCAGCAGCGCGGGCTGCGGCGCGAACCGCAGCGCGGTCGACGGTGCTGGCGACGATCGGGGCCACGCCCGACGAAGCGCCTTCGGCGTACGGGTCGGCGCTGTGTGCGGCGGCGACAGCGTCGGCACGCACGGCGGCGCGGCTGGTGTTCGACACGATCACTTGCGCGGGGCCTGCGTTGGCGCCGGTGGCGTAGGGGTTGGCGCTGTGTGCGGCCACGACGGCTTGGGCGGCGACATCGGCGCGGCTGGCGGCCGAGGTCAGTTGATGCACGCCTTCATAGCTTTCGGCATGGGCGGCGCCGGCAACGGCCATCAGGGCAACAGCAACGGCGGAGAGGATCTTCGAGGCGGTCATTTGGATTTCTTCCTTCTTCAATTCAGTTCAAGTTCTTGCTTCGGATGTCGAACCGGTCTTGGGTGGGTCACCGCCCCTCTGTTCTTTTTCGGAGGGCGGCCACCTCGCTCGGGGCCCTGTTCACCCAGATCAGCTTTGAGGGCTGGTCCGTGAGATGAATTGTGCGCCTCGATCTAGGTAAAAACCCGTAGCAAAACGAACCGCGGTGTTCACGGATTCGAAACAATTGAAGGGCAGTGGGCGATGCTCAGGCGTTCGCGACCGCACTGCCAAAGAGCGCCAACGCCGGGGCGATCCGCTCGGCGGGCGTGTTGCCGAAGCCGAAGACGAAGCCGGTGCGGACCTGCTCGCTCAGGCAATAGGCGGAGATCGCGGGCACGTCGATGCGGTGCGCCAGCAGCGCCTGGGAGACCGCCGCATCGTCGATCGGCGTGCGAGAGATGGCCGACAGGTGCAGCCCCGAGCCGGTGGTCGACAGCTCGAAATCGCGCCCCACCAGCGTCCTGAAGCAGTGCTCCATGAGCTGCGCGCGTTCGCGATAGCGCACGCCCATGCGCCGGATGTGGGCCGCCAGCTGCCCGCTCGCCATGAAGTCGGCCACCACGCCCTGGGTCGGCATGGAGGCCTTGAACGAGAAGATCTGCGTGGCGCAGGCGAAAGCGTCCGCCAGGTCGGGCGGGACCACCAGGTAGGCCAGGTTGAGCGCGGGCGAGATGGAACGGTTGAAGTTCCCGATGTAGATGACCCGCCCCCCGTGGTCCAGCGCCGCCAGGGGAGGCAGCGGCCTGCCCCGGAAATGGAAGGCGTTGTTGAAGTCGTACTCGATCACCCAGGCATTGCGCTCGTGCGCCCACTGCAGGAGCGAGAGGCGCCGCTCCAGCGGCATCGTGCTGCCGAAGGGGAACTGGTTGGTGGGTGACGCCACGATCAGCCGCGCGTCGGGCGCATGGCTGTCGAACCGGCTGCTGTCCAGGCCCTGCAGGTCGATGGGCACGGGCACCAGGTCCGCGCCGAAGCCCATCAAGGCGGCAAGCCGGGTGATGTAGCCCGGGTCTTCCACGATGATGCGATCGCCGTGGTCGGTCAGCACCTGGCCTGCCAGCACGAAGCCCTGCGTCGTGCCGTCGACCACGAGCACTTGGTCCGGCAGGCAGGAAATGCCGTGTGCCTCGCCCACATAGTCCGCGATCTGCTGGCGCAGTTCGGGCAGCCCCATCGGCGAGCCGTAGCCCAGCTCCGCGGCCGGCGCCGAGCGCCAGTACTGCGACGAAACCTTGGCGAACTGCTCGAACGGCAGCTGGTCGAGCGCGGGCACGGTCGGGCTGAGGTCGAACGTGGCATTGCGCTCGGGCGGCAGCGCCAGTTCGGACATCGCCAGCGCGCGCCGCGAGATGTGCCGGGGCGCCGGCGCGGCGACAGGGGCGTTCGACGGTGCCCCGGCCGGCGCGCTGCGCTCCTCGGGCAGCACGGCGGCAATGTAGGTGCCTGCCCCGACGCGGCCGCTGACATAGCCCTCGGCCAAGAGCCGTTCGTAGACCAGGACCACGGTGTTGCGCGACACGCCGAGTTCCGCGGCCAGCTGGCGGGTGGGCGGCAGCCGCGAGTTCTTGGAGATCCGGCCCTGCACGATGGCCTGGCGGATCTGCTCGAACACCTGGACGTGCAGCGGATCGGAGCCGCTGCGGTCCAGCGAGAGCGAACTCCAGGTCGGGTAGTTGAAGTGCCGCGGCATACGAGATCTCCATGCCGCCCATGCCGGACAGGGCTGCGGCGGCCTTCGAATATACGGCCCGGTCGCCCGCGCTAGGCGCCCGCAAGCATGCGCAGGACCTCCTCGTGGCGGCGGGGATTGCCCGACGCGACCAGCCGGTTGCCGGAATGGATCGTGAGCGGACGCCCCTCCCAATCGGTGATGACGCCGCCGGCGCCTTCGATCACCGGCACCAGCGCGCAGTAGTCGACCTCGCGGTGGCGGCCGCAGTCGATGCCGATGTCGATCGTTCCGTTGGCGATGCAGCCGTACGCATAGCAGCTCGATCCGTACACGCACCATTTGGCGGCGCTGCGCAGCGTCTCGAACGCCTCGCGCTCGCGCGGCCCGAAGGGCTCCGGGTTGCTGCACGACACCAGCGCGTCGGCCAGCGACGGGCACTCGCGGCTGCGGATGCGCTGGCCGTTGAAGGTGGACGGCTGGCCCTGCGCCCCGGCCCATCGGTCGTTGGTGATGGGGTGGTCGATCACGCCGATGATCGGCGTGCCGTGGCGCGCCAGCGAAATCAGCGTCCCGTAGATGGGAATGCCCGTGATGAAGGCCTTGGTGCCGTCGATCGGGTCGAGCACCCAGACGTACTCGGCGTCGAGGTCCTGGCCCTCGAACTCCTCACCGAGGATGCCGTGCGAGGGATAGCGGTGGCGGATCAGCGTGCGCAGCGTCTGCTCGACATGCTTGTCCACGACGGTGACGGGGCTGTCGTCCTCCTTGGACTCGAAGCCCCTGCGGCTGTACAGGTTCTCGCGCAGGATGGCGCCGCTGGCGTCGGCCAGCCCATGGGCGAAGGCGAGGAATTCGGCCATCGCCGACTCTGGAACGGAAGAAGTGGACACGCGGTCTCCTGGATCAAGTGGGCATGGGCCCGGTGCCGTGCTGCGCCGGCAAGTGGCGAAGATGGCGAGACATGCGGTGCTCCAGCCGCCGCACCAGGTGGTTGGCGGCGAACGCGAAGGCAAGGTAGATCAACCCGGCCGCAATGAAGATCTCGTAGGGGGCGAAGGTGCGCGCCACCAGGGTGTTGGCCACGCCCGTCAGCTCCGAGAGCGTGATGGCGCTGGCCAGCGAGGTGCGCTTGATCGTCTTGATCACCTCGTTGCCGTAGGCCGGCAGCGCCAGCAGCATCGCCCGCGGAAGGATGACGTGGCGGTACAGCGCGCCGAAGGACAGCCCGAAAGCCTGGCCGGCCTCGACCTCTCCGTGCGGCACCGCCTGGATCGCCCCGCGGAAGATGTGCACGGCGTAGGCCGTCGTGTTCAGCACGAAGGTGATGACGGCGCACCAGTACGGCTTGCGCAGGTAGGGCCAGGCCCAGCTGTCGCGCACCGCATCGATCTGGGCAATGCCGTAGTACACGATGAAGATCTGCACCAGCAGCGGCGTGCCCCGGAAGACCTGCGAGAACACCTCGACGGGCCAGCGCAGCCACCAGGCCTTCTGGACGCGCACGATGGCCAGCGGCACCGCCAGCAGCGTCGCGAGCACCATCGTGATCGCGAAGAGCTCCAGCGTGAGCAGCGCGCCCTGCCAGAGCACCGGAAGGCTCTCGACAATGAGTTCGACATCCATGGTCAGGCCGTCCTTTCGCCACGGGCGCCGCGGCGTTCGAGCTGATGCAGCACGAGCGAACTCAGCACGGTCAGCGTGAGGTAGATGGCGCCGGCACTGAGGTAGAAGAACAGGGCGCGGCGCGTGTCGCTGGTGGCCAGTTCGGAGGCCTTCATCAGCTCGCTCAGCCCCACGATGGAGATCAGCGAGGTGTCCTTGAGCGTCGAGATCCAGATGTTGCCCAGGCCCGGCAGCGCCAGCCGCAGCATCTGCGGGCACTGGATCACGAAGAAGATCTGCAGAGTGCCCATGCCCACGGCCATGCCGGCCTCCACCTGCCCGCGGGGAATGGCCGTGAGCGCGCCGCGGAACACCTCCGAGGCGTAGCCGCCGAAGATCAGGGCCAGTGCAAAGACGCCCGCCGGATACGGCGGGATCTCGACCATGCCCGCGTCGGGCCTGACCAGCGCGAGCAGCCGGCTCAAGACCACCGTGCTGCCGAAGTACACCATCAGGATCAGCAGCAGTTGCGGGATGCCCCGTATCGCCGTGATGTAGGCCTCGGCCAGCCAGCGCACCGCCTTGAAGCGGGACAGGCAGGCCGCCGCGCCCAGCAGCCCCAGCGCGATGCCGAACACCGACGACACCAGCGCCACCTCCACGGTCGTCCAGGCACCTTGCGCGATGGTCGGCCCCCAGCCGTTGAACATGTCCATGGTGTCGTCAGCAATCAGTGAGCGGATTCGGTGGCGCGACGGCCTCAGTGCCAGACCGCGGGCAGCACACTGAAGCTCCAGTACTTCTGGTTGATCGCCTTGAAGGTCCCGTCGGCAAACATGCCCTTGAGCGCCGCGTTGATCTCGTCGCGCAGCGCCGTGGCCCCCTTGGGCAAGCCGACGGCCACGCCTTCGCCCAGGTACTTGGGCGCCTCGATCTCGGGACTGACGAACTCGTAGTTGCGCCCTTCCGGTTTCTCCAGGAAGTCGGTGCGAACCTTCATGGGGCTCACGAGCATGAGGTCGATGCGGCCGGCCACGAGGTCCAGCAGCATGTTCTCGGCCGAGTCGTAGCGCGTGATCTCGACGCCGGAGAACTCGCCCGCAAGGTAGCTGTCGTTCGTGGTGGCCCGCTGCACGCCCACCACCTTGCCCTTGAGCGCGCCGGCATTGGGCGTGTTGTCGGGCTTCATCGGGAGCAGCCCCCCGTTCTTGCGGCCCACGAAGCGCGCCGTGGAGGCCCGGTAGGGAACGGAGAAGTCGATGCTCTTCTTGCGCGTCTCGGTGATCGAGAGGCTCGAGGCGACGATGTCGATCTTCCTGGAAAGCAGCGCGGGAATCAGCCCGTCGAACCCCAGGCAGACGAACTGCACGTTGGCGTTCATCCGCCGCCCGATCTCGCGGGCGATGTCGATCTCGAAACCCTTCAGCTCGCCCGATGCATCGCGGTAGTTGAAGGGCGGATAGGTGCACTGCACCCCGGCCTTGATCTCGCGGCCCATGGCCGCGACGGAGCACGCGGCCAGCAGGCCTGCGAACAACCATTTCTTCATTTCGTCTCCAGTTCTTGGTTCGTGATGTCGTGGCTACAGAACGCTGTCGAGGAACTTGCGGCAACGCTCGCTGCGCGGGTTGCCGAACACGTCGGCCGGGGCCCCGCGTTCCTCGATCTTTCCCTTGTGCAGGAAGGCGACCTCGGTCGAGACCTCGCGTGCGAACGCCATCTCGTGGGTGACCATCACCATGGTGCGCCCCTCCTCGGCGAGCAGGCGGATCACCTTCAGCACCTCGCCCACGAGCTCGGGGTCGAGCGCGGACGTGGGCTCGTCGAACAGCAGCAGCTTGGGCTCCATCGCCAGCGCGCGGGCGATGGCGCAGCGCTGTTGCTGGCCGCCGGAGATGTGGGCCGGATAGTGCCGAAGCCGGTCGCCGAGCCCGACCTTCGCCAGCAGCGCTTCGGCCCGTTCCGTCGCTTCGCGGCGCGACAGCCCCAGCACCTTCATGGGCGGCATGGCCACGTTCTCCAGCACGGTCATGTGGCTCCACAGGTTGAAGTTCTGGAACACCATGCCGATGCCCGCGCGCAACCGGTTCACCTGGCTCTTGCTGGCAGGGCTCGCCTGCCCTGCCGACGACCGGCGCATGCGGATCTCCTCGCCATCGATGGCGACGGTGCCGGCGTCGGGCACTTCGAGCAGGTTGAGGCAGCGCAGGAAGGTGCTCTTGCCCGAGCCGCTGGCGCCGATCAGCGTGACCACGTCGTGCTCGTGGGCGCACAGGTCGATGCCGCGCAGCACGTCCAGCGCGCCGAAGCGCTTCTCGATGCCGGTGGCAGACACGATCTGCCTGCCCTGTTGTCGTTGGGGGTCGCTCAAGTGAGTTCCTTTTGAACGGTGCTGGCGCTTCGCCTAGAAGGTCCCGGGATAGGCCCCGCCATCGAGCAGCAGATTCTGTGCGTTGATGTAGCCGGCATGGGTGCTGCACAGGAAGGCGCAGGCACGGCCGAACTCCATCGGATCGCCGAAGCGCGCGGCCGGGCTGCGGCCCTGCCATTCGGTCTGCTCCGCCTCGAACGAGCGACCCGACCCGGCCGCGGCAGCCTCCACCGTGGCGCGCAGGCGGTCGGTGGCGAACGAGCCGGGCAGCAGGTTGTTGATGGTGACGTTGCGATGCGCCGTGCGCCGCGCCAGGCCCGCCACGAAGCCGGTGAGCCCGCTGCGCGCGCCGTTGGACAGGCCCAGGATGTCGATGGGCGCCTTCACCGAGGACGAGGTGATGTTGACAATGCGGCCGAAGCCGCGATCCATCATGCCGTCCACCGTCGCCTTGATCAGCTCGATGGGCGTCAGCATGTTGGCGTTGAGCGCCACCATCCAGTCGTCGCACGTCCATTGGCGGAAGTCGCCCGGCTTGGGGCCTGCGGCATTGGTCACCAGGATGTCCGGCGCGGGGCAGGCCTCGAGGACGAGCGCCCGCCCCTGCACCGTCGTGACGTCGGCGGCCACCGTGCGCACGTGCACGCCCGTGGCCTCGCGAATTTCATTGGCGGTAACCTCGAGCGCCTGCGCGCCGCGCGCCACGATGGTGAGCGATGCGCCGTCTTCCGCCAGCGCGAACGCGCACGCCCGGCCCAGCCCCTTGCTCGCGGCGCACACCAGCGCCGTCTTGCCCTTGATACCCAGATCCATGGCGACCCCTTGCCTCAGATGAAGTTCGCGGCGACCGTGCCGAAGCGGTCGAACGAGGAATGCACCCGCATGCCCCGCGACGCGCGGTACTGCCGTGTGAAGGAGCCGGACATCACCTGCATCCCCGCCTCGAGGGCCAGCCCGAACTCGGCCAGCTTGTTCGCCAGCCACAGCACCGAGAGCAGCCCGCCGCCCTGCATGACCGCCGAGCCGGAGGCCGTCTCGCTGACGGCGCCGTCGACCTGCACCGTCACGTTGGCGCCGGCCAGGTCGCGGTTGTCGGCCGTCAGCGGCACGGCCGCCCCCGTCACATAGGCCTTTTGCTGCGCGTTGTCCGCCATGGCCAGCGCCAGGTTGCCGGCGAACGGACCGCGAACCTCCACGATCTCCAGGGCCGGTGCCGCATGCGTCACGGCGGCAGCGACCTCCTCCAGGCTCACGCCGGGTCCGCGCAGGGTCTTGCCGATGGTCAGGCACAGCTCGTTCTCGAAGCCCGGCGCGATCAGCTCGGAAAAGCGATAGGCCTGGCCGCTCGCATGCCGGCCGCTTTCCAGCAGATAGCCGAAGCAGGGTTCGTGCACCTGCTGCTGCACGCGCATGGCCTCGGCGGTGAGGCCGACCTTCCAGCCCGTCTGGCGCTCGCCCCTGGCCAGGCGCTTGTGCAACAAGGCCAGCTGCACCTCGTAGCCCTGCTGCAGGGAGAACTTCCCGGCCCATTCCGACGGCATGTGGCGTCCGTCCTCCATGGCTTGCCAAAGGGCGCCCGCAATGTCTTGGGTGTTCATCGCATCCTCATCGTGTGGTTGGGTGGTGTTCCAGGTAGGCGGCCAGGCGGCGAACGCCGTCGTCCAGGCGCGGCGTGCCGCTCGCGTAGCACCAGCGCAGGTAGCCTTCGCCCTCGGGGCCGAAGGCCACGCCGGGCGCCAGCCCCAGCCCGGCCTCGGCCACGAGCTGCTTGCAGAACGCGAGGCTGTCCGTCACGCCGTCGACACGGAAGAAGGTGTACATCGCGCCGCGCGCGGGCGCGGCGAGCTCGACCCCCGGCACGCTCCCCAGGCGCGCCGCCAGGTGGTCCCTGCCCTGGCGCAGCCGCTCGACCGTCCGGGCAATGGCATCTTCCCCGCGCGCCAGGGCGACCACCCCCGCCGCCTGCACGAAGGGCGGCGCGCAGGTGCTGCTGTACTCGATCAGCTTGCCGATGTCGCCCAGCATCGCCGGCGGCACGACGATCCAGCCCAGGCGCCATCCGGTCATGCGCCAGGCCTTGGAGAAGGAGTTGCAGCTGATGACCCGGTCCTCGGGCGTCGCGATGTCCAGGAAGGACGGCGCGCACGGCGCATCGAAGCTGATGCGCTGGTAGACATCGTCGCTGACGATCCAGATGCCCAGGCGCCGGCAGTGCGCGAGGATCGCTTCCTGCGCCTCGCGCGAAAGGGTCCAGCCCGTCGGGTTGTTGGGCGCGTTCAGCAGCAGCGCGCGGGTGCCCGGCCGAAGCGCTTCCAGAAGGCGCTGCTCGTCGAGCACCCAACCGGCCGCGGTGAACTGCAATGCGACGGTCTCCACGTGCGCGCCCAGCACCTTGGGCATCTCGACCAGGTTGGGCCACAGCGGCGTCACGGCCACGACGCGGTCGCCGGGGTTCAGCAGCGCCTGCAGGGCCAGCATCAGCGCATGCGTGCCCGAACTCGTCACGGCGATCCGTTCAATACCGATCGGGCCATGCCAGCGCGACAGGTACCGGGCGATCTCCTGGCGCAACGCGGGCTCGCCCAGCGTCTGGACGTAGAAGGTGCGCCTGTTCTCGAGTGCGGCGATCGCAGCGCCACAGATCTCGTCCGGCGTTTCCTCGTCGGGCTCGCCGAACCAGAAAGGCAGGATGTCCTTGCGGTCCATGCCCGCATTGGCGACCTCGCGGATCTTCGAGGACCGCAGGGCCTGGACTTCGGCGCGTGCGACGGTCGATGGCGGGCAATGGGAAGCGGCGCTCTGCATGTCGTGCTTGTCTCGGTGTTCTATGGCCTGCATGCTCCGACGCCGCACGGTGCGGGACAAGGACCAATTCCGCGCGCCGAGGCGGACCAATCGCGGCGAGCCGGTCGACCGCGATCCGTGCGGCCCCCTGCGACCACCCCGACGTCCGCAGACAGCGTGGCCGTGCGACGCCCTGCTTCTTCGCGACGGCCGACCATCTCCGGCGATGCGCTGCTGAACGACGCTATTCAGCAGAACGGCCGGAGCCAATGGGTTGGTTGCCGCCGGGATTTGCCCCTCTGAACACAGTCATTGCCGTCGAAAAGGGCCTCACGTCAAACGCTTCCCCTGCGCTCAACGGCCAGACGAACACAGAGGCTGCACTTCCTTGGCAAAACAGCACTTTCCCGGGCACGACCGCCCATGGAGAGAATTCGAAATAAAAAAGGCAAAAAAAAGGCCTGCCTTCGAAAAGGCAGGCCTTCATTGAAAAGCTCAAGGAGCCGGTTTTAGAACGGAATGTCGTCGTCCATGTCGTCGAAGCCCGACGACGACTTGGCCGGCGCCTGACGCGGCGCCGGTGCCGGGGCACGCGGTGCGGCTGCGGGAGCACGCGGGGCGTAGCCGCCACCGCCGCCACCACCTTGCGAGTAACCACCGCCGCCGCCCCCGCCTTGCGAGTAGCCGCCGTCGTCGTCGCTCGGACCCGACGGGCCGCCCTGGCCCTGGCGGCTGCCCAGCATTTGCATCTGGTCGGCGCGGATTTCGGTGGTGTACTTTTCGATGCCGTCCTTGTCGGTCCACTTGCGCGTGCGCAGCGAGCCTTCGACGTACACCTGCGAGCCCTTGCGCAGGTACTGGCCGGCGATTTCGGCCAGGCGGCCGTTGAACACGATGCGGTGCCATTCGGTGGCCTCGCGCATCTCACCGCTTTGCTTGTCTTTCCAGCGATCGGTGGTGGCCACGGTGACGTTTGCGACCTGATCGCCGCTCGGGAATGTCCGCATTTCGGGGTCGCGCCCCAGGTTGCCGACGACGATGACTTTATTGACCGATGCCATATGCACTGCCCCTGATAAGTAGATGAAGGAGGAGGTTGAGAGGAACCCTCCATTCTGCCTGAGCCGAAATCGGCCCGGCGCTGGCCGGCCTGGGCGGGGGCGTCCGCCGCCGTCCATCCCCTGGTCATGACAGGCGAAGCCAGCCCCTCTATCATGTCCGGTTGCCCTCGGACGACCGCACCCCTTGAATTCACCCACCACTGAAGACACCCCGGAGCGTGACGCCTACCTTGGCGCCCTGCTCGCCCAGCAGCGCATCAGCATCCGCGGCGCGCGCACCCACAACCTGAAGAACGTCGATCTCGACATCCCGCGCAACAAGCTGGTGGTGATCACCGGCCTGTCGGGCTCGGGCAAGTCGAGCCTGGCGTTCGACACGCTGTATGCCGAGGGGCAGCGGCGCTACGTGGAAAGCCTCTCGGCCTATGCGCGGCAGTTCCTGCAGCTCATGGACAAGCCCGATGTCGACGTGATCGAGGGCCTGTCGCCCGCCATCAGCATCGAGCAGAAGGCCACCAGCCACAACCCGCGCTCCACCGTGGGCACGGTGACCGAGATCCACGACTACCTGCGCCTCTTGTACGCCCGCGCCGGCACGCCCTTCTGCCCCGATCACCACCTGCCGCTGCAGGCGCAGACGGTGTCGCAGATGGTCGACGCGGTGCTGGCCCTGCCCGACGAGCCCCGGCTGATGATCCTGGCGCCCGTGGCGCGCGAGAAAAAGGGCGAATTCCTCGAGCTCTTCACCGAGATGCAGGCCGCCGGCTACGTGCGCTTTCGTGTCGACGGGCAGACCTACGAATACAACGACCTGCCCAAGCTCAAGAAGACCGAGAAGCACGACATCGACGTGGTCATCGACCGCCTGCGCGCACGCCCCGACATGCAGCAGCGCCTGGCCGAGAGCTTCGAGGCCGCGCTGCGCCTGGCCGAGGGCCGCGCCATTGCGCTGGAGCTGGGTGCAAAGCCGGAAGGCAGCGCCGATGGCGCTGCGGGGGCGCCCGACAAGGAACACCTGTTCAACGCCAAGTTCGCCTGCCCGATCTGCCACTACTCGCTGTCGGAGCTCGAGCCGCGCCTGTTCTCGTTCAATTCGCCCGTGGGCGCCTGCCCGAGCTGCGACGGCCTGGGCCACCGCGAGGTGTTCGACCCGGTGCGCGTGGTGGCGTTTCCGTCGCTGTCGATCGCCAGCGGCGCCATCAAGGGCTGGGACCGCCGCAACGGCTACTACTTCAGCATGGTCGAGAGCGTCGCCAAGCACTACAAGTTCGACGTCGACGCGCCCTTCGAATCGCTGCCGGCCTCGGTGCAGCAGACGCTGCTGCACGGCTCGGGCGGCGAAGAGATCAAGTTCAACTACACCATGGAGTCGGGCAACTTCGCGGGCAAGAAGCTCACGAAGAAGCATCCCTTCGAGGGGATCATCCCGAACATGACGCGGCGCTACCGCGAGACCGATTCGGTGATGGTGCGCGAAGACCTCGCACGCTTTCGCAACCAGCAGCCCTGCCCCGACTGCGGCGGCTCGCGGCTGCGGCGCGAGGCGCGCAACGTGTTCCTGGTGGACGACGCCGGGCACGTGGGCGCGAACGGCGGCGAGCCGCCGCGCATGGCCATCTTCGAACTGAGCCACCTCACGCTGCGCGATGCCTACGCCTGGTTCAGCACGCTCAAGCTGCGCGGCGCCAAGGCCGACATCGCCGACAAGGTGGTGCGCGAGATCGGCCTGCGCCTGAAATTCCTGAATGACGTGGGCCTGAACTACCTGAGCCTGGACCGCAGCGCCGAGACGCTCTCGGGCGGCGAGGCGCAGCGCATCCGCCTCGCGTCGCAGATCGGTTCGGGCCTCACGGGCGTGATGTACGTGCTCGACGAGCCCAGCATCGGCCTGCACCAGCGCGACAACGACCGCCTCATCGGCACGCTCAAACACCTGCGCGACATCGGCAACAGCGTGATCGTGGTCGAGCACGACGAGGACATGATCCACGCCGCCGACCACGTCATCGACATGGGCCCCGGCGCCGGCGTGCACGGCGGGCGCGTGATGGCCCAGGGCACGTATGCCCAGGTGTCGGCCAACCCCGAATCGCTCACCGGCCAGTACCTCTCGGGCGTGAAGAAGATCGAGGTGCCCAAGCACCGCACCGCCTGGCTGCCGGCCGTGAAGAAGCCGGCCTTCAACGAAGGCAAGAAGCCCTCACGCTTTCCGCAGAGCCCCGCGGCCGAACGCCGCGCCGCGCGCGAGGCCGCGCACCTGGCCTCGCAGACCGACCTGCAGGAGATCCGCGTGGTCGGCGCCACCGGCAACAACCTGAAGAACGTGAGCGTGGCCTTCCCCGTGGGCCTCTTGACCTGCGTGACCGGCGTCTCGGGCTCGGGCAAGTCGACGCTGGTGAACGACACGCTCTACACCGCCGTGGCGCGCACGCTGTACCGCGCGCACGAAGAGCCGGCCGCGCACGAATCGGTCGAAGGCATCGAGTATTTCGACAAGGTCATCAACGTCGACCAGTCGCCCATCGGCCGCACGCCGCGCAGCAACCCGGCCACTTACACGGGCCTGTTCACGCCCATCCGCGAGCTGATGGCCGAGACCAACACCGCGCGCGAGCGCGGCTACGGCCCGGGCCGCTTCAGCTTCAACGTGGCCGGCGGCCGCTGCGAGGCCTGCCAGGGCGACGGCGTGGTGAAGGTCGAGATGCACTTTTTGCCCGACGTGTACGTGCCCTGCGAGGTCTGCCACGGCCAGCGCTACAACCGCGAGACGCTCGAGGTCCAGTACAAGGGCCGAAACATCGCGCAGATCCTCGAAATGACGGTCGAGGTGGCGCACGAGTTCCTCAAGGCCGTGCCGACCATCGAGCGCAAGCTGCGCACGCTGCTCGACGTGGGCCTCAGCTACATCAAGCTCGGCCAGTCGGCCACCACGCTCTCGGGCGGCGAGGCGCAGCGCGTGAAGCTCGCGCTCGAGCTCAGCAAGCGCGACACGGGCCGCACGCTCTACATCCTCGACGAGCCGACCACCGGCCTGCACTTCGCCGACATCGAACTGCTGCTCAAGGTGCTGCACCAGCTGCGCGACGCGGGCAACACCATCGTCGTCATCGAGCACAACCTGGACGTCATCAAGACCGCGGACTGGCTCATCGACATGGGCCCCGAGGGCGGTGCCGGCGGCGGCACGGTGGTGGGCGAAGGCACGCCGGAGGACATCGCGGCGAACGAGGCGAGCCACACGGGGCGCTACCTCAAGCGCCTGCTGTAGCCGCGCCGCCAGCACGAATGCGCGGGCCGCGCCACAATCGCGGCCCATGCCTTCCTTCACGCCGCGCCAGTTCGTTCTTCTCGTGCTCCTCACCCTCGCGTGGGGCTTCAACTGGCCGGTGATGAAGCTCGGCGTGGCCGACTACCCGCCGCTGGCCTTCCGCGCGATTTCGATCTGGCTGGGCGTGCCCGTGCTGGCGATCGCGCTGGTGGTGATGAAGGTGCCGTTCCGCGTGCCGCGCAGCGCCTGGCCCGAGCTGGTGTGGCTGGGCGCGACCAACATGTTCGTCTGGCACGCCTGCATCATCCTGGCGGTGAAGGCGCTCTCGGGCGGGCGCGCCGCGATCCTGGGCTACACGATGCCGGTGTTCTCCGCCGTCATCGGCGCGCTGCTGTTCTCGGCCGTGCTCACGCGCCGCGCCTGGACCGGCGTGGGCGCCTGCGCCATCGGCGTCGGGCTGCTGCTGTGGCACGAGCTCACCGACTTCGCGGGCCGTCCCGGCTACGTGGCACTGGCGCTGGTGGCCGCCGCCACCTGGGCGCTGGGCACGCAGCTGCTGCGCCACACGCGCATCGGCCTGCCCACACTCACGCTCTCGTTCTGGATGACGGCCATGACGGCCGTGGTGATGACGGTGCTCTCATTGCTGTTCGAGCGCGACCAATGGCGCTCGCCGGGCGCCGTGACCTGGGGATCGATCGCCTACAACGCGGTGCTGATCTTCGGCTTCGCGCACGCGGCCTGGTTCTACCTGGCGCGCGGCCTGCCGCCGGTGGCCTCGACCCTGAGCGTGATGTTCATCCCCGTGCTCGGCGTGTTCAGCGGCGCCGTGTGGCTCGGCGAGGTCGTGCACTGGCAAGACTGGGTGGCGGTGGCGCTGATGATGGTCGCCATCGCCTCGGTGCTCTTGCCTTCACGCAGCAGCAGCGCGAAGGCCTGAGCTCAGGTCGTCGTCTGCACGTGCAGGCGGCTGGTCTTGCAGCGGTGCAGCGCGCGGTAGTGTTCCAGCGGCCGGCCGTTGGCGCCGTAGGCGATCGATTCGATGCGCAGCAGCGGCTCGGGCTGCGGCAGGTCGAGCAGGCGGCAGGTTTCCGCGTCGGGCAGCACGGCGTCGATCCAGCGTTCGGCGCGCACCAGCCGCACGCCGTACTGGCGGCGCAGCACGTCGTACAGCGAGCGGTCGTCCAGCCGCGTGCGGTGCAGGCCCGGCGCGAGGTCGGCCGGCACGGCCGTCTCGACCAGGAGGCGCAGTTCGCCGTCGACGCTGCGCAGGCGCTTGAGGCCGACCACCTGCGCGTCTTCGGTGAGGCCGAGTGCGGCGGCCTCCTGCGCGGTGGCGGCGCGCAGTTCCTGCACGAGGATCTGCGTGCGCACCGAGCGGCCCTTGCGTTCCATCTCGTCGGAAAAGCCCAGCACGGTGGAGACGAAATCTTCGTCGCGCTCGCGCGCCGACACGAAGGCACCGCGGCCCTTGATCTTGTAGATGAGGTTGTTGCGCACCAGGTCGGCGAGCGCCTCGCGCACCACGATGCGCGAGATGCCGAACTGCTCACCCAGCTCGGCCTCGGACGGCAGCTTGGCGCCGATGGGCAGCACGCCCTGCAGGATCTGCAGCCGGATGGCGTCGCGGAACTGCGCCCACAGCGGCGATTCGGAGTTGCGGTCGAGCGAGGTCGTCGACACGGTGTCGGGGGCGGTGGAAAGGGTCACGTTAGGTCGGGCCGAGGACGGGGCTGGCCATCAATGATGCATCGAAAGCGGAAGGTGCCGGCTCGTGGGCCGCCACCGGCTGCAGGCGCACGCCGTGCCGCTCGCGCAGGGCGGCGGCGCAGGCGCTGAGTTCCTGGTGGGCGCGGGCCGCGTCCCAGCCGAGGGCTTCGGCGGCCACGGCGGCGATCTCGGCGAGCGCGTCGTCGGTGACCAGCCCGCGGATGGCCAGCAGCGTGCGGCGGATCACGAGGTCGTCCAGGTGCACGACGCCGGTCTCCATGCACAGGTACGAGAGTTCGGCCGCCGAGTACTCGGGCGCGTGGCGCAGCGGCGTGTCGCCCGAGGCCGCGAGGCGCTGCGCCAGCGGCAGCGCCTTCGAGCCGTAGCGGCGCAGCAGGCCCAGCGCGCGTGCGCGGCCCAGGCCCGAGCCGGCCGTCATCTTGTCGATGAAGCGTTCGGTGGCGGCCGCGTCGGCCGGCAGCTCGGCGCCACCGCCGATGGGCAGCGACTCGGTCGAGGCGGTGCGCGAGCGGCCCAGGTGGCGCAGCACGTGGTCGGTGGCTTCTTCGGCCAGCGCGCGGAAGGTGGTCCACTTGCCGCCCACGAGGCCGACGATGGGCACGTCGCGCGTGGCGCTCGGCGGGTCGACCACCACCGAGTGGTCGCGCGAGATCTGACCCGGCTTGTCGGCGTCGGAGCGCGCCAGCGGGCGCACGCCGACGTAGGTGTAGATCACGTGCTGGCGGTCGAAGGCCATGTTGGGGAACACCTCGCGCAGCACGTCGATGAGGTAGTCGATCTCGGCCGGCTCGGTGACGATCTGGTCGGGGTCTTCCACCGGGATGTCGGTGGAGCCCACCAGCACGCGGTCGAGGAAGGGGTAGACGATGCACACGCGCCCGTCCACCGCCTCGAAGTAGGCCATGCGGCCTTCGAGCGCGTCGCGCAGCGCCGGGTGGTCGAGCACGAGGTGCGAGCCCTTGGTGCCCATCACGCGCGGGCCGGCGCCGCCGAGCACGGCCGCGCTGCGGTCGAGCCAGGCGCCGGTGGCGTTCACCACGGTGTCGGCCGTGACGCGCACCAGCGCGCCGGTGATCTCGTCGCGCAGCGTGAGGATGTTGCCCGCGCAGCCCGTCACGCGGCAGTAGTTGGCGGCGGCCGAGCGCGGCTGGTCGCGGCAGGCGTCGCCGATGAGCTCGAGGATCAGCCACTCGGGATGGCTGATCCAGGCGTCGAAGAAGGTGGCGGTCCAACGGATCGCTGCGCGGAACAGGCGGCGGTCGTTGGTGGGCACGCGGCTGATGCGGTGGCCCGGCATCACGCGCTGGCGGCGGCCCAGCAGGTCGTACAGGCGCAGGCCCGCGGCCACGGCCAGCAGGCCGCGCGTGCGCTGCGGCGGCGTGCGGCCGAAGAACTTGAGCGCGCTGCTCAGCAGCCCGCCGAAGAAGCTCGACAGCGGCACCACGGTCTTCAGCGGCTGCACCAGGTGCGGCGCGTTGCGCAGCAGCAGGTTGCGCTCGCGCGTGGCCTCGGCCACCAGCGAGAAGCTGCCGTTTTCCAGGTAGCGCAGGCCGCCGTGGATCATGCGCGAGGGCGCGCTGCTGGCGCCGGCGCCGAAGTCGCCCTTGTCGACGATGAGGCAATCGACGCGCTGCAGCGACAGGTCGCGGAACACACCCACGCCGTTGATGCCGGCGCCGACGATCACCGTCGAGAAGTGGCGGCCCTCAAGAGAGGCTGGGCGGACAAAGGGCAGTTGCCACGCGCTCATGACGCACCGCCCGAAAGATGGTTGAAGACAGGAGACATGCGATCGATCAGTTCGTTGAATTCGGCGTTGAAATCGGCATGGGCCCGCGCGTCGCGCGCGTCGGGTTCGATGAGTTCGCAGGGCGCGCGCAGCGGGCTGGCGGGGCCCGCGTCGTCGAGGTCCTGCGACATCGCGGCATAGAGGGCGGCGCCGCGCGCGCCGGTTTCGTCGTCGGCGCAGCGCTCGACCGGGTGGCCCAGCAGCGCCGCGAGCAGGCGCACCAGGCGCGCATCGCTGGCACCGCCGCCCAGCACGCTGGAGGCCGACACCGGCAGGCCCTGCGACGCCAGGCGCGCGGTGTGGCGCGCATGCAGCGCGGCCACGGCATCGACCACGGCGCGCGCCATGTCGGCGGGCGTGTGGTGGCTCTTGAGCCCGACGAAGCCGGCCGTGATGCCGCCCCCGCCGTTGATGAAGGGCAAAAAGCGCAGCCCGTTCGCGCCGAGCGGCACGCCCATGGCCAGGTCGACCACGGTGCGCGCATCGGGCAGCCCGAGCGCGCCGGCCAGCCACGCAATGTTGGCCATCGACGAGGGGCTGTTCTCCATGTACAGGCGCTCGCGCGTGCGGCCGAAGTTGACGAGCGCCGCGACCTCCGGCTGCGGCGCGATCACCGGGCCGATGACGGCGTTGACGCACCACGTGCCCAGCACCGACACGGCGCGGCCTCGGTCTTCGGCGCCGATGGCGGTCATCGAGGCGAGCAGGTCGATGGCGCCCATCGCCACCGGAATGCCGGCGGGCAGACCGCACAGCGCCGCCTCGGCGGCGCGCAGCCGGCCCATCGTCTGGCCGCTGGGCACGAGCGGGCCGAAGGCGCGCGGCCCGAGGCCGTCGATGCCCGCGACCTCGAAGGCCAGGGGCGACCAGTCGCCGGTGGCCAGCGAGAGCAGGCCCGCGGTGCTGGCGTCGCTCGCGTCGGTGGCGATCTCGCCGGTCAGCAGGAAGCCGAGGTAGTCCTTGGCGAACAGCAGGCGGTGCAGCTCGCCGCGCTGCACGGCGTCGGCGCCCAGCAGCTCGGCCGCGATCACCGTGGGCTGGCCGGGCCAGGGGCGACAGCCGACGTCCGCGAACAGCCGGTCGCCGTGGCGTGCCGAGAGGGCGAGCGCGCGCGCATCGGCGCGCTGGTCGGTGGAGGCGACGGCGCGGCCGCCGACGAGTTCGTTGTGTGCATCGAGGGCGTACAGGCCCGCGCCGTGGCCGGTGCAGCCGATGGCGCCCACGTCCGCGGCGCGCGGGCCGAGCTGGCGCGCCACGTCGGCGAGCACGTGGGTCAGCCCCGCGCGGATCGCCGCCGCGCCCACCTCGCACCCGCCGCCGGGCAGCCGCGCATGCCGCAGGGGCAGGCGTGACACGGCCAGGCTGCGCCCGCTCCCCGCGTCCAGGGCCAGCGCCTTCAGGCTGCTCGAGCCCATGTCGATGCCGATCAGTATTTTGGTCTTCATGTCATAACAGCTTCGGCGGAAAAAAAGGCTGTCACCAGTAGCGTTTCCCCTAGTTATCGGGAGAAACGGCCCGCCATTACATTCTATCCTGTCATAACAACTGTCGTGACACCACGGTCCACAGGTCCGCCACCCAACGGCGGGCCGAAAGCTCTGCCAGTCAACGTGAGGAGACAAAGAATGAGGCGTAATTTCCTGAAGTCCGCGGCCGCTGCCGGTATCGGCCTGGCCGGTGCGAGCGCGTTCGCGCAACAGCAAGCCGCAGCCCCCGCGGCGGGTGCCGGCCTGCGCGGCAATGCCAGCGACGTCTACGTGATGAACGTGATGGTCTCGGGCGTCGAGTATTGGTTCCCGGTCTACGAAATGATGAAGCAGCTCGGCCGCACGCTGGGCGTTCGCACCCGCTACACCGGCACGCCGGAGTACGACGTGAACAAGCAGCTCGCATCGTTCGAACAGGAACTGGCGCGCAAGCCCGCCGGCATCCTGCTGCACCCGATGAACCCCGACCCGTTCATCGAACCCATCAACCGCGCCGCCGCGATGGGCATCCCGGTCGTGACCTTCGCGGCCGACTCGCCCAACTCCAAGCGCACCTCGTTCATCACCTCCGACAACGACCGCGAAGGCAACCAGGCCGCCGACGCCATCGCCGCATCGCTGAACGGCAAGGGCGAGTACGCCGTGCTCGAGAACCCGGGCCAGGACAACCACGACCGCCGCATCGCCGCCTTCGTCAACCGCATGAAGGCCAAGCACCCCGGCATGAAGCTGGTCGGCCGCGCCGCCAGCAACCAGGACCCGAACAAGGCCTACCAGGCCGTGCTGAGCCTGGCGCAGGCCAACCCGAACCTGGGCGCCCTCTTCATGCCCGAGGCCAACTCGGCGCTCGGCGCGGCGCAGGCCAAGGTCGAGACCAAGAAGAACATCAAGGTGATGTGCTGCGACGTCAACGCCAAGATCCTGGACATGATCAAGTCGGGCGACGTGTTCGGTGCCATCAACCCGAACCAGGGCATGCAGGGCTACATGGGCATGATGATGCTGTTCCTGGCCAAGAACCCCGGCCTCATCGATCCGATGAACGACGCCAAGCGCAACGGCACGAACCCGATGTCGGTGCCCTTCCTGGACAACGGCCTGGCCGTGGTCAGCAAGGCCAACGCCGACGACTTCTACTGGGACAAGTACCTTGCCCGCCGTGGCACCAAGGGAATCGGCGAGTGAGCACCCCTGCCGCATTGCTTGAACTGCGCGGCATCGCGAAGCGCTTCGGCGCTTCGCGCGCGCTCTCGGGCGTGGACTTCTCGCTGCAGGCCGGCGAGATCCACGCCCTGTGCGGCGAGAACGGCGCGGGGAAGTCGACGCTGATGAACATCATCGACGGCATCCACCAGCCCGACGAAGGCGAGATCGTGCTGTGCGGCCAGAAGGTCGTCATCGACGGCCCCGCCCACGCCATGCGCCTGGGCATCGGCCTGGTGCACCAGGAAATCGCCCTGTGCGCCGACGCCACCGTGGCCGAGAACATCTTCATGCCGGAAATCAACGCCGGCAAGCAGGCGTGGATGAACTTCTCCGCGCTGAACACGCGCGCCGCAAAAGTGCTGGCGCGCCTGGGCCAGGACATCGACCCGGCCGCGCTGGTGCGCGACCTGAGCATTTCGAGCCAGCAGCTGGTGGAGATCGCCAAGGCGCTCACGCTCGATTGCAAGGTGCTCATCCTCGACGAGCCCACCGCCGCTCTCACCGACAACGAATCGGCCGCGCTCTTCCGGGTGCTGCACGACCTCAAGGCGCAGGGCATCGGCATCATCTACATCAGCCATCGCATGGCCGAGATCTTCACGCACTGCGACCGCGCTACCGTGCTGCGCGACGGACGCAACGTGCACAGCGGCCCGCTCGAAGGCATGACGCCCGACGAGCTGGTGCGCCGCATGGTCGGGCGCGACCTGGGCAACTACTACCCGCCCAAGCAAGCCGCCGCCGCTGATGCGAACGCCGGCCCCGTGCTCGAAGTCGACAACATCGCCGACGACGACCGCGTGCACGGCATCTCCTTCACGCTGAAGCGTGGCGAGATCCTCGGCATTGCCGGCCTGATGGGCGCCGGGCGCAGCGAACTGGCCGAGACCGTGTGCGGCCTGCGCCCCGCGCGGCGCGGCGAAGTGCGGCTCAACGGCAAGACGCTGTCGATCCGCAAGTACAGCGACGCGCTGCGCGAAGGCATCGCCTACTTGAGCGAAGACCGCAAGGCGGCCGGCGTGTTCCTCGACCTGCCGATCGCGCAGAACATCTCGTCGATGGCGCTGCGCCGCGTCAGCTCGGCCCTCGGCCTGCTGCAGCGCGCCACCGAGCACCGGCTCGCGGTGCAGCTGGGCGCCAAGCTCAACCTGAAGTCGGACGGCGTGGCGATCGAGGTGTCGAGCCTGTCGGGCGGCAACCAGCAGAAGGTGGCGATCGCCAAGCTGCTGGCCACGCAGCCTGCGGTGCTGCTGATGGACGAGCCCACGCGCGGCGTGGACGTCGGCGCGAAATCCGAGATCCACCACATCCTGCGCGACCTGGCCGACCAGGGCGTGGGCGTGGTGGTGATCTCTTCCGAACTGCCCGAGATCATCGGCCTGTGCGACCGCGCACTGGTGATCCGCGAAGGGCGATTGGCGGGCGAACTGGCCCATGACGAGATGACGGAGGAAGCCCTGCTGCGGCTGGCCTCCGGACTTTGCGAACCCGAAGAGGCAATGGCATGAACTTTCCGACCAGAATCGATGCAGGCGCCGCGGCCACGGCCACGGCCGGCTCCCTGCAACCCCGCCGAACAGGAGACCCCGTGAAGCAGGCCAACAAGCTCACGAGCATGCGCGAGGCCGGGCTGGTGCTGATCATCGTGGCGCTGTGCGTCGCGATGAGCTTCGCATCGCCCTACTTCCTCACCTGGGACAACGTGCGCGCGATGCTGCTGTCCTTCTCCATCGAAGGCATCGTGGTGGTGGGCATGACCATCCTGCTCATCGTCGGCGGCATCGACCTGTCGGTGGGCTCGGTGGTGTGCTTCGCGATGGTGGTGACCGGCAAGCTCTTTCTCATGGGCATGGACCCGTGGCTCGCGAGCCTCGTGGCCATCGGTGCCAGCGGCCTCATCGGCGCCATGATCGGCGGCTGCGTCACGCGCATCGGGCTGAACCACTTCATCGCCTCGCTGGCCTTCATGGTGATCGTGCGCGGCCTGTGCCTGGCGCTCACGCAGGGCACGCCGCAGTCGCTGTTCTCGCTGCCGGCCGAGTTCAAGTTCATCGGCCAGGGCACGCTGTTCGGCGTGCCGGCCGTGATCCTGATCTTCCTGGCCATCGTGATCGTGAGCGACTTCGTGCTGCGCCGCTCCACCCTGCTGCGCCGCGTGTTCTACACCGGCAGCAACGAGAAGGCCGCGCTGTACGCCGGCATCCGCGTGGGCCGCGTGAAGTTCTGGGTCACGGTGCTGTGCTCCGCGTCGGCGGGCCTGGCCGGCGTGATCTACACCGCGCGCTTCGGCGCCGCCACGCCGACCTTCGGCATGGGCATGGAACTCAACGTGATTGCCGCGGCCGTGATCGGCGGCGCCAGCCTCAAGGGCGGCTCGGGCACCGTGCTCGGCGCCGTGCTCGGCCTGGCGCTGCTGTCGGTGGTGACCAGCTCGCTGATCCTGCTCGACGTGTCGCCTTACTGGCAGGACGTGATCAAGGGCCTGATCCTGCTCGCGGCCGTGACCATCGACCACATCCTGAACACGAGAAAGACCAAGCGATGAGCAACGCAACGCAGATGAAGAAGACCACCCTGGGCCCCTCGGGCATCGAAAGCTCGGCCATCGGCCTGGGCACCTGGGCCATGGGCGGATGGATGTGGGGCGGCGGCGACAACGCCGCTGCCGTGATCGCCATCCAGGCCTCGCTCGATGCGGGCGTGAACCTGATCGACACCGCACCGGCCTACGGCCTGGGCCGCTCCGAGAGCATCGTCGGCACCGCGCTCAAGGGCCGCCGCCACGAGGCCGTGATCGCCACCAAGTGCGGCCTGGTGTGGCACACGCAGCAGGGCACGCACTTCTTCGAGGAAGACGGCCACCCGGTGTACCGCTACCTCGGTCGCGACTCGATCTTTCATGAATGCGAAGAAAGCCTGAAGCGCCTGCAGACCGACTACATCGACCTGTACATCACGCACTGGCAGGACCACACCACGCCCGTGGCCGAGACCATGGACGCGCTGCTGGCCCTCAAGAAACAGGGAAAGATCCGCGCCATCGGCGTGAGCAACGCGACGCCCGAGATTCTGTCGGAGTACCTGAAGCACGGCCCGGTCGATGCGGCGCAGGAGCTCTACAGCCTCATCGACCGCGGCATCGAGACCACGCTGGCGCCGCTGTGCGCCGAGCACAACGTGGCGGTGCTGGGCTATTCGTCGCTGGCGCTGGGCCTGCTGGCCGGCCCCATCGACCCCGCGCGCGAGTTCAAGGGCGACGACCAGCGCGCCACCAACCCGCGTTTCAGCGAAGCCAACCGCGCGAAGCTGAAGGCCTTCTTCGACACGCTGGAGCCGCTGCGCACGCACCTGGGCTGCTCCTTCGGCCAGATGATGATCGCCTGGACCGTGGCCCGCGGCACCGTCTCGGTGGCGCTGTGCGGTGCGCGCGTGCGCCAGCAGGCCATTGAAAACGCCGGCGCCGGTGCGGTCGTGCTCGACAGCGAAGCCCTGCAGCTCATCGACGCTGCAGCCAAGCGCCACCTGGACGCGCTCGCCTGAGCGCGCGCATTTCTTCCCTTCCTTTTTCCTCAACACGGAGTTCTTCCTTCATGTCGAAAGACAAGACCGCGCGGCTCAACCGCCTGCTGCACAACGGCCGCTGCCTGGACATCGCCCTGGACCACGGCGTGTGCAACGAACCCACCTTCCTGGACGGCCTGGAGGACATGCCCGGCGTGATCGACAAGCTCGTGGCTGCGAAGCCCGATGCGATCCAGCTGAACTACGGGCAGTCCGACCTGCTGCAGGACCGGCCCGGGCGCGATCGCCCCGCGCTGGTGATGCGCCTGGACATGGGCAACCCCTACAACGCCGTGCACCACCGCGTGATGTGGGCCGTGCTGCAGAACCAGGACGACCCGGTGCTGCCCGCCGTGCAGATGGATGCGGCCTGCGTGGTCGTCAACCTGTTCATGCTGCCCGACGAGCCCGACCTGTTCCGCCAGTGCGTGCAGAACATCGCCCGCGTGCGCGCCGACTGCGACCGCTACGGCATGCCGCTCATGATCGAGCCGCTGGTGATGCAGGCGCCCACCGCCACCAGCCGCTACATGGTGGACGGCGACGCCGAGAAGATCGTCACGCTCACGCGCCTGGCGCGCGAGATGGGCGCCGACATCGTCAAGGCCGACCCCACCACCGATGCCACCGACTTCCACCGCGTGGTGCAGGCCGCGCGCTGCCCCGTGCTCGTGCGCGGCGGCGGGCGCGAAGACCTGCAGCAGGTGTTCGCGCGTTCGCGCGTGCTCCTGGACCAGGGCGCCGTCGGCATGGTGTACGGCCGCAACGTCTACCAGCACGCCAACCCCTCGGCGGTGGTGAGCGCACTGATGGCCATGATCCACGACGGTGCCAGCGCCGAAGCGGCCTGGGCTATCTACGAATCGGGCGGCGTGAAGTAACAGCGCCCAGGCGCTGACGCCTTCCACGCGGAAGGCGCCAGCGCCAACCAGCGGGAGAGCAAGACAGAAGAAGAAGTGGACGGCGGACAACGCATGCGTTGCCCGCCGGGGGCGCGCCTGCGCGTGCGCTTTCCCTGCAAGCGACCGAGTGAATCGAGAGAACCAAGGACAAGAGGGTTCCCTGCGAACTTCAAACAACCTGGAGGCGACGATGAAGATCCGGTATTTCCTGATGGCGTTCCTGGTGCCGTGCGTCACATTGCTGACGCATGCGGCAATCACCGGGGTCAGTCCGATGACGACCCTCAACAAGATGGCCACGGCGGCTGCCGCTGTCGTGGCCGACCCGCTCCCGCTGCAGGGGCCGGGCCTGGGCAACCTCACCTACACCTCGGCGGAACTGTTCAAGCCGGTGTCGATGATCACCAGCGCCGCGCACCCGCTCGACCCGGCGCACAGCGACGCCTACGAGGCGCGCGACGTGCCCGCCACGTACCCGGGCCGCAAGGACTACGGCATGAACGCCGGCATCATGGTCAACGGCTACTTCCTCACCTCCTTCGCGCCGGACAGCGGCCTCGGCCCCGGCGGCTTCCTGCTGTACGACGTGTCGAACCCGCGCCAGATCAGGCTCGTCAAGAAGATCTACGAGCCCGACGACGCCACAGGCGGCCGCACCAAGGAATTCCGCGAGACCCATTCCTTCGGCACCGCGAAGATCGACGGCAAGACCTACGTCGTGCTGCCCAGCATCAACGGCGTCGAGTTCTGGGACTTCACCGACATCAACGACATCAAGCAGGTGAAGAAGCTGGCGCTGCCCGGCGTCAACTCGGGCGACTACGAGAACGTGTCCTGGCAGCTGTGGTGGCAGGCGCCCTACCTGTACGTGGCCTCGGCCGGCCGGGGCATGTTCATCGTCGACGCGACGGACCCCGCGAACGCGGTGGTCGCCAACCGCGGCGCCGGCAAGCCCAACCCGGTGCCCACGGGCGAACTCGGCGGCTTCCGCCTCGGCCCGATCTTCACGATGGGCAACCACATGGTGCTGACCGCGATGGAAAGCAACGGCGGTTTCGCGAGCCTGGACATCTCCGACCCGCTCAACCCCAAGGTGCTCGATTCGATCGCCGGCGCCACGCCGTTCTATTACGCGACCTGCTTCGACGGCAAGAGCGTGCACGCCTCCGCGCGCGGCAGCGGCGCCAAGATGTACAGCTACGACCTGAGCGACCGCTCGCGCTTCGTGGCCGAGGACAACCGGCTCGTCATCGACGAGCAGCTGTACTGCGCCACGCAGGACAACTACGTCATCCAGGGCGCGCAGACCCGCATCCACAAGGTGGACGTGAGCAACCCGCTCAACCACGTGGAGGTGGGCCGCGGCAGCATCCTGCGCGAGGACGACCCGAACTTCTCGCACTCGGACAACGGCCAGGTCGCGATGTTCGGCAACCTCGTCTTCGTGGGCAACGACCACGGCTCGGGCAGCGGCTTCGTCGTGCATGCGGTGGACCCCGACACCACCAAGCCCGAAGTGAAGCAGGTCTCGCCCGCCAACGGTGCGAAGCAGCAGGCCCTCAGCTCGCGCATCGGCCTGGGCATGACCGACAACATCCTGCCCGAGAGCGTGAACAGCAACACCTTCATCGTGCGTCCGGTGGGCGGCAACACGCTGGCGGGCACCTACAGCGTGCAGCTGGGCATCGTCAACTTCCATCCCGCGCAGCCGCTGCTGCCGGGCACCAGCTATGAGGTGTTCCTGCCGGCCAACGGCGTGAAGGACTATGCGGGCAACGCCATCGGCGCCGACTACCGCTCCACCTTCAACACCGGCAATGCCAGCGACATCAACCTGATGCACCACTGGCCGCTGACGGGCAACCTGGGCGACCAGATCGGCGCCAACAACGGCACGCCCGCCACCGGCGACGCGTTCGAGAGCATCGGCCTGAACTTCGCGAACCGCACTGCCGGCGTGCCGCTGAAGAACGACACCGTGGCCAGCGCGCTGGGTGGCACCGCCTCGCTGAGCTTCTACATGAAGACCACGCAGGCCGGCGGCGCCAACTCCTGGACCGCGCCCGGCATCTTCGGTCGCGACCAGTCGGGCGGCACCGACGACGTGTTCTGGGGCTGGCTGGACACCGGCGGGCGCATCAAGCTCTCGGTGGGCAACGACGGCGGCACCACCTCCACCGCGGCCGTGAACGACGGCAACTGGCACCACGTGGTGCTCACGCGCGACGCGGCCTCGGGCGCGCAGGCGGTGTACGTCGACGGCGTGAAGACCACCTCGACCGGGCCGACCGGCACCAAGGGCCTGTCGACCAAGTTCCAGGTCATGGGCCAGATCCAGGGCAACACCGCGCTCTTTAAGGGCACGCTGGCCGAGGTGCGCGTGTACGGCCGCGTGCTCGGCCAGGCCGAGGTGGACACGCTGCGCGGCCAGGCCATCATCGGCGACCCGGGCCTGGGCGGCGGGCCCAAGCTGGTCAACGGCCAGCTGAGCTTCAACCCCGCGACGCTCGGCGCCAGCGGCGTGCAGTTCCGCTGGAACTTCGGCAACGGCACGCAGACGGCGTTCTCGAACCAGCCCAACACCAGCTACACCTACACCACCCCCGGCCACTACACGGTGACCCTGACGGTGAAGGACAGCAGCGGCCGCGAGACCTACTACACCTACAACGTGACCGTCATCGCGCCGGTCACCGCGACCGCGCCCACGCACACGACCAACATCGCGGGCGATGCGAGCCGGGTGTACTCGGTGAACCCCGACAGCGGCACGGTGGCCGCCATCGACGCGCAGACCCTCGCCAAGCTGTGGGAAGTGCGCGTCGGCGACGAGGCCAAGACGCTGGCCGTGGGCCCCGACGGCCGCATCTGGGTCGCGGTGCAGGGCGAGGACAAGCTGGTGGCGCTCAACGCCGCCGACGGCTCGCAGTCGGTGTCGATCCCGCTGGCCTACGGCAGCGGCCCGTACGGCGTGGCCTTCACGCCCAACGGCGCCAAGGGCCTGCTCACGCTGGAAAGCAAGTCGGTGCTCATGAGCTTCGACCCCAGCAACGGCACCACCACCGGTGCGCTGGCGCTCGAGGGCGGCGTGCGCGGCATCGCCGTGAGCGCCGACTCGCAGGTGGCCTACGTCACGCGCTTCAAGTCGAAGATGACGGGCGGCCAGCTGCACAAGGTGAACCTGCAGTCGCTGACCGCGCTGCAGACCATCCCGCTGCCGGTGGACACCACGACCGTCGACACCGAGAGCCGCGCGCGCGGCGTGGCCAACTACCTGAGCCAGGTGGTGATCTCGCCCGACGGCTCGCGTGCCGTGCTGCCTTCGAAGAAGGACAACATCGTGCGCGGCCGCTTCCGCGACGGCAAGGACCTGCCGCACGACCAGACGGTGCGTTCCATCCTGTCGCAGGTGAACCTGCAAAGCGCCGCAGAGGTGTTCTCCGAGCAGATCGACTTCGACGACCGCGCCCCCGCGCGCGCCGCGCTGTACTCGCCCGCCGGCGACTACCTGTTCGTGGCGCAGATGGAAGGCAACCGTGTCGCCATCGTCGACAGCTACACCCGCGCGGTGCGCGGCGAGATCAACGCCAGCAGCGCCCCGCACGGCCTGTACCTCGATGCGGCGCGCAAGCGGTTGTTCGTGAACAACTTCCTGGCGCGCTCGGTGTCGGTGCACGACGTGGCGAAGGTGCTGTCGGCCGAGACCAACGCGGCGATCTTCCTGCAGAACGTGGCCACCGTGGCGCAGGAGCCGATGGCGGCCGCGGCGCTGCGCGGCAAGCAGGTGTTCTACAACGCGGCCGACCGGCGCATGAGCAAGGACAACTACATCTCCTGCGCCAGCTGCCACGCGGACGGCGGCGACGACGGCATGGTGTGGGACTTCACCCAGCGCGGCGAAGGCCTGCGCCGCACCATCAGCCTGCAGGGGCGGCGCGGCACCAGCCACGGCAAGCTGCACTGGACGGCCAACTTCGACGAAGTGCAGGACTTCGAGAACGACATCCGCAACGAGTTCGGCGGCACCGGCTTCCTGAGCAACGCCGACTGGGCCGCCACGCAGGCCCCGCTGGGGGCGCCGAAGGCCGGCAAGAGCGCGCAGTTGGACGACCTGGCCGTGTACCTGGGTTCGCTCAACAAGTACATGCGCAGCCCGGCGCGCGCCGCGGACGGCAGCCTGAGCGTGGACGCGGTGCGCGGACAGACCGTGTTCAACACGGCCCAGTGCGCCACCTGCCACACGGGCGCCACCTTCCGCGACGGCCTGCGGCACGACGTGGGCACCATCCAGGCCTCGTCGGGCAAGGGCAGCAACCAGCCGCTGGCGGGCGTGGGCTTCGACACGCCGACCCTGTCGGGCACCTGGAACACCACCGCGTTCTTCCACAACGGCCAGGCGGCCACGCTGCAGGACCTGCTTGCGGGCGGCCACGGCAACGCCTCCAGCCTGCCGGCGAACGACGTGGTGGCGCTGCGCGAGTACGTGCGCTCGCAGGACACCGCCCCGGCGGTGGTCACGCGGCTGCGCTCCGACCTCAACCCGACGATGTGCGTGAACATCAAGGGCGCCTCGACCACCAGCGGCGCGACGGCGGTGCAATGGCCGTGCGGCAACGCGGGCAACGAGAAGTTCACGATGACGCCGGTCACCGGCGGCTACGTGCAGTTCATCGCCGAGCACAGCGGCCTGTGCCTGGCGCAGAACGGCACGGCGACCACGAATGCGGCCGTCGTGCAGGTGGCCTGCTCGTCGGGCAACACGGCGCAGTGGAGCCTGGTGGGCGGCACAGTGCGCAACCGCGCCTCGGGTTCGTGCCTGGACGTGCCGAACGGCTCGACCACGCAGGACACGGCGCTGATCACCTGGACCTGCAACGGCGGCAACAACCAGAACTGGACACAGCTGCCCTAAGCACCCCGCTTCGCGCCTGACCCCAGGCCGGCCGTTTCGACGGCCGGCCTTTTTTTCGTCTGGCGCATGACCTCCCGCGTCATGGATTCGATGCACCCGTTCTGGAACAGTGGGTCCATCGATTCATCAACCAGGAGAAAAAACCATGACCGGCTTCAACATCCTCCCGCTCGCCGTTGCCCTGCTGATCGGCATTGCCGCACTGGGTTCGTGCATCGGCATCGCGCTGGTGGGCCAGAAGTTTCTCGAAGGGACGACGCGCCAGCCCGAGCTGGTCGACACGCTGCAGACCAAGTTCTTCCTGGTCGCAGGCGTGACCGACGGGGCCTTCATCATCGCGACCGGCATCGGCCTCTGGTTCGCCACCGCAAGTCCGTTCGGTTGACGTTTGCGTAACCTTTCGCGAGGGTCCGGCGCGGCGAAGGCGACACGGTTCACTGGCACCATTCGTGCTAGTACCGTTGACACCGAATTGTTTACGGCTAAAGTATTTAACTATCAACAGTTCAGTTGTCTCAACCCTTCCTTAGCCGGAGAACCCGATGCGCCCCACGTTCCTGAAATCGCCCGCGCTGCCGCGCACCCTGATCTCGCTGCTGCTGTGCGGCGCCGCCCTCGGGGCCTCGGTGTCGGCCGTGGCCGCGCCGGTCAAGGTGGGTTTGGCCCTTGACATCTCGGGGCCTTTCGCAGCCCTGGGCGCCGAGGCGCGTGACGGCTTCGCGCTGGGTATCAAGCAGCTGAACGGCAAGCTCGGCGGGCAGGACGTGGAGTTCGTGCAGGCCGACATGGCCGGCAGCCCCGACCAGGCCAAGCAGCTGGTCGACCGCATGATCCAGCGCGACAAGATCGACATCTTCAGCGGCCCCATCGGCTCCAACGTGGCGCTGGCCGTGGGCCCGACGCTGTTCAACGCCAAGGTGCCCTACCTGTCGGCCAACGCCGGCCCGAGCCAGTTCGCCGGCGCGCAGTGCAGCCCCTACTTCTTCGGCACCGCCTACCAGAACGACCAGTTCCACGAGGCCGCCGGCAAGTTCGCGCAGGACCGCGCGTTCAAGAAGATCGTGCTCATCGCCCCCAACTACCCGGCCGGCAAGGATGCGCTGGGCGGCTTCAAGCGCCAGTTCAAGGGCCAGGTGGCCGACGAGCTGTACACCAAGCTGGGCCAGATCGACTACGCCGCCGAACTCGCGCAGCTGCGCGCGGCCAAGCCCGACTCGATCTACTTCTTCCTGCCCGGCGCGATGGGCATCAACTTCATCAAGCAGTTCGTGGGCGCAGGCTTGTCGAAGGACATCACGCTGGTCACCAGCGGCTTCTCGGCCGACGAGGACGTGATCGGTGCCGTGGGCGAGCCGATGCTCGGCCTGTTCAACACCTCGCACTGGGCGCACGACCTGGACAACGCCGCCAACAAGGCCTTCGTGGCCGCGTTCCGCAAGGAATACAACGGCCGCTACCCGTCGGTGTACGCCGCGCAGGCCTACGACGCGATCCTCGCGATGGACGCCGCCGTGAAGCAGGCCGGCGGCAACGCGCAGAACCGCGAGGCCGTGGTGGCCGCCCTGAAGAAGGCCAACTACGCCTCGACGCGCGGCACCTTCAAGTACGCGAACAACCACTTCCCCATCGAGAACTTTTACCTGCGCGTGATCGGCAAGGACGCGCAAGGCAAGGTGACGAACAAGCTGATCAACACCGTGCTGACAAGCTACGGCGACAGCTACGCCAGCAAGTGCAACATGAAGTGATGCGGCTCGTCTTTCCATGAGCGGCATCCTCGTCCTCGAGCAATTGCTCAACGGCATCGGCTACGGCCTGATGCTCTTTCTTCTGGCGGCGGGCCTCACGCTGGTGTTCGGCATCATGGACGTGCTGAACCTGGCGCACGGCTCGCTGTTCATGGCCGGCGCGTATGTGGCAGCCGAGGCGCACACGCGCACCGGCTCGTTCGCCGCCGCCATCGTGGTGGCGGTGCTCGTCACCGTGGTGGTGGCGCTGCTCATCGAGGTGCTGCTGATGCGCCGCCTCTACAAGCGCGACCACCTGGCGCAGGTGCTCGCCACCTTCGGCGTGATCCTGGTGGCCGACGACATCGTCAAGATGATCTGGGGCCCCTCGCCCGTGATGGCGCCCACGCCGGCCGCGCTCTCGGGCCCGGTCGAGCTGATGGACGGCCTGCCCTACCCCTCGTACCGCCTCGTGGTGCTCGCGGGCGGCCTGCTGATGGCGCTGGCGCTGTACGTGCTCGTGAACCACACGCGCATCGGCATGCGGGTGCGCGCGGGTGCGTCCGACCGGCCGATGGCCGAGCTGATGGGCGTGCGCGTGGGCCGCATCTTCAACGGCGTGTTCCTGCTCGGTGCGGCACTGGCCGCGCTGGCCGGCGCGCTCATGGGCCCGATCGTCGCGGTGCAGGTGGGCATGGGCGAAGCCATCCTGATCCCGGCGCTGGTGGTGCTGGTGATCGGCGGCATCGGCTCGGTGCGCGGTGCCTTCGTGGCCGCGCTGCTGGTCGGCGTGGTCGACACCATCGGCCGCGCCTTCGTGCCGATGCTGCTGCGCGCCACGCTGCCGCCCGCCACGGCGGCCGACCTGGGGCCGCTGTTCGCCGAGGTGGCGATGTACGCGCTCATGGTCGTCGTCCTGATCTTCCGGCCCTCGGGCCTTTTCTCCGCCCGCGCATGAAACCCTCGTCACGCACCTTCGGCCTCGGGCTGCTCCTCGTGGCGCTCGCGGCCTTCCCGCTGGTCGCGCCGCTGTTCGGGCTCGACTTCTACATCGGCTTCGTGCGGCGCGTGCTCGTCGTCGCGCTGGCCGCCGCGAGCCTGAACTTCATCCTGGGCTTCGGCGGCATGGTGGCGCTCGGGCACGCGGGCTTCATCGGCATGGGCGCCTACACGGTGGTGGCGCTCAGCGATGCCGGCGTGATGTCGGCCTGGGTCCTGTGGCCGCTGGCCGCGCTGGTGGCGGGCCTCGTGGCCGCGCTGATCGGCACGGTGGCGCTGCGCACGCGCGGCGTGTACTTCATCATGACCACGCTGGCCTTCGCGCAGATGCTGTACTTCGTCGTCGTGTCGCTGCGCAAGTACGGCGGCGACGACGGCTACACGCTCATGTCGCGCCCCGCGCTGCTGCCGGGCCTGGACCTGGGCAACGAGTCGACCTTCTACTGGGTGGTGCTCGTGGTGGTGGCGCTCGCGCTGTGGTGGCTGCACCGTGCCACGCAGGCGCGCTTCGGCCATGCGTTGATGGGCATCCGCGACAACGAGACGCGCATGCGCGCGCTGGGCTACCCGGTGTTCCGGCTGCAGCTCGTCGCCTTTGCCATCGCGGGCGCGATCGCCGGGCTGGCTGGCGCGCTGCTGGCCGGCGGCAACGGCTTCGTGAGCCCGGCGACCATGCACTGGACGCAGTCGGCCACGCTGGTGGTGATGGTCGTCATCGGCGGCCTGGGCCGCAGCTGGGGCGGGCCGGTGGGCGCCGTGGTCTGGCTGGTGCTGGAGGAAGCGCTCAAGCAGCACACCGAGCACTGGCACATGCCGCTGGGCCTGCTGCTGATCGCCGTCGCCCTCTGGGCCCCGCGCGGCCTCGCCGCACTGTCGACAAAACGCCGCACGGTCGCAGCAGCAGCGGCTTCCGCTGCAACGGCCGCAGGGAGCGCCAAGCCATGAGCCTTTTCAGAATCGAAGGGTTGGTCAAGCGCTTCGGCGGCCTGCTGGCGACCGACCACGTGAGCCTCACGGTGGAGCGCGGCGAGGTGCATGCGCTCATCGGTCCCAACGGCGCGGGCAAGACCACGCTGGTGAACCTCATCACCGGCCTGCTGGAGGCCGACGCGGGCCGGCTGATGCTCGACGGGCAGGACATCACGGCCTACAAGGACCACCAGCGCGTGGCGGCCGGCATGTCGCGCTGCTTCCAGGTGACGCGCGTGTTCGCCAAGGAAACGGTGCACGACAACCTGATGCTCGCGGCGCAGGCCCATGCGGGCAGCAGCCTGCGCTTCCTGGCACCGCGTGCGAACGAACGCGACCTCGTCGACCGCGCCCATGCGCTGGCCGACCGCGTGGGCCTGGGCAGCGAGCGCCACCGCATCGCGGGCACGCTGCCGCACGGCGCGCAGCGCGCGCTCGACGTGGCCTTGGCGCTGGCCGCCGAGCCCAAGCTGTTGCTGCTCGACGAGCCGATGGCCGGCATGGGCCCCGACGAGTCGGCGCGCATGGTCGATCTGATCGAATCGCTGCGCGAATCGATGGCCATCCTGCTCATCGAGCACGACATGGACGCCGTGTTCCGTCTTGCCAACCGGCTCACGGTGCTGGTGCAGGGCAAGGTGCTGATGAGCGGCACGGCCGACGAAGTGCGGGGCCACCCCGATGTGCAAGCCGTGTACCTCGGCACCGAAGCGGAAGGACACGCATGAGCACCACGACCACAAAATCCACCCTGCTCGAGGCCACCGCCATCGAAGCCGGCTACGGCGCCAGCCAGGTGCTGTTCGGCATCGACGTGCGCGTCGGTGCGGGCGAAGTGATGGCGCTGCTGGGCCGCAACGGCATGGGCAAGAGCACGCTGCTGAAGGTGCTGACCGGCACGATCGCGCCGATGCGCGGCGGCGTGCAGTTCTGCGGCGCGGCCATCGGCGGCCACCGGCCCGACGCGATCGCGCGGCGCGGCATGGCCATCGTGCCCGAGGGGCGCCATGTGTTCCCCAACCTCAGCGTGGACGAGCACCTGCGCGCCTTCGCACGGCCCCGCCCCGGCAGCGCGCCACGCTGGACCGTGGAGGCGCTGTACAAGCTCTTTCCGCGCCTGTCGGAGCGCAAGGCCAACGCAGGCAACCAGCTCTCGGGTGGCGAGCAGCAGATGCTGGCCATTGCGCGCGCGCTGTCGACGCACCCGCGCCTGCTGATCCTGGACGAAGCCACCGAAGGCCTGGCGCCGGTGATCCGCGAGGAGATCTGGCACTGCATCGCCACGCTGAAGTCCGAAGGCGAGGCGATCCTGGTGGTCGACAAGTATGTGCAGCGCCTGCTGCCGCTGGCCGACCGCCACGTGATCCTCGAACGCGGGCGCGTGGTGTGGCAGGGCGACTCGGCCGCGCTCGACGCCGACCGGTCGCTGTGGACGCGCTACCTGGGCGTGTGAGTCTTCGCTCGTTCGTCCGCTAGCGCGGACGGCACGCCAGGAAGTTGGCCCAGGTCACGTCGTCGCGGCCGATCCACTGGCTGTCCCATTGCAGGTGAAAGCCCGCCGCCGCCAGCGCTTCGGCGAACGCGTCTCTCGACCAGTACACGGTCTGGTAGTCGCCAAGGGTCTCGCCTTCGCCGATGCGCATGGCCGCGAGAAAAACCCCGCCGGGCGCGAGCGCGTCGAACACCTTGCGCAGCACCGGCGCGATCTGCGCGCGATCGACATGGATCAGCACGCACATCGCCAGGATCGCGTCGTAGGGCCCGCCCAGCGCATCCGTGACGACGTTGAGCAGCTCGCCCTTCTTGCCGCGCTCGGCCTGCAGGTCGAGAAACGCCTGGACCGCATCGGTGCGCCTCACGATCCCGCCCAGGGATTCGACGAGATCGGCGTCCTGCCCCGACCCGGAACCGATCTCGAGCACGGTGCCGCCGGCGGGCACGCGCTGCATCATGCGGCGCACCGACTCCTCGATCTCGGGCGGCCGGTGGCCCGCCACGATCGCGTTGTAGTCGCGCGCGGACGCTTCGTAGGACGCAATGGTGCGGTCCATGTGCTGGCGCACCGGGGTGGGGACGGTCATGGGCGCCTTTGCCGGGTTCAGACCGAGCGCGTGATGCCGCCGTCCACGCGCAGGTTCTGCCCGGTGATGTAGCCCGCGCCCTCGGAGGCGAGGAAGCCGATGGTGGCGGCGATCTCGGCGCTGCGGCCGTAGCGGCCCATCGGGATGCGCTCGCGGAACACTTCTTTCTCGGGCAGGCTGTCGATGAAGCCGGGCAGCACGTTGTTCATGCGCACGTTGTGCTTGGCGTACTGGTCGGCGAAGAGCTTGGTGAAGGCCGCGAGGCCGGCGCGGAACACGCCCGAGGTCGGGAACACCGGGTCGGGCTCGAAGGCGGCGAAGGTCGAGATGTTGATGATCGCGCCGCCGCCCTGCTTCACCATGTGCGGCACCACGAGGCGCGCGGGGCGCACGGCGCTCAGGAAGTAGACGTCCATGCCGCGGTGCCAGTCGTCGTCGCTGATCTCCAGGATCGGCGCGCGCGGGCCGTGGCCGGCGCTGTTCACGAGCACGTCGATGCGGCCCCATTCGGCGATGACCTTGTCCACGAGGCGCTGGATGTCCTCGTTCGACTGGTTGGAGCCGGTCACGCCAATGCCGCCGAGTTCCTGCGCCAGCGCCTCGCCCTTGCCCGACGAGGACAGGATGGCGACGCGAAAGCCGTCGTCCGCGAGCTTGCGCGCCGCGGCGGCGCCCATGCCGCTGCCGCCGGCGGTGACGATGGCTACTTTCTGATCTGACATGGTGGGTTCCTCCTTCGGATGAAACCCCGTAGCCTACCCCTCGATGTCCCAGCGCGCTTTCACGGGGAAAGGCGCGCTGTCCTGCAGGGTGAAGCGCTTCAGGTCTTCCTCGAACTCGGCCTGCGGCATCAGCGAGGGCACCTGCTCGGGCCTGGCGCGCGGGCCCGTCTTGAAAGGCCGCGACACCAGCGGCTGCCGGCTCAGCGCCCGCAGGTAGGCGGCGGTTTCCGTGTCGTCCATGAAAGCCGTGACGGTGGCCACGTCGGCCGCGATGCGCTCGGCCATCTCGGGCTCGGACAGGTCCCAGTCGCCGAGGTAGCTCAGGTCGACGAAGGCTTCCAGGAATTTCGCACAGACGAAATCGGCGAACGAGCCATGGCCGACGCTGCTTTCCTCGTCGTCGTGCCACACGAAGGCCACGCCCACGGCGCCGCCATCCAGCGGCACGAGGCAGTAGGCGTCGCCCGCGCCCGATTGCGCAAAGGGCAGGAAGCGACGGCCGTCCTGCCACTTGGCGTCGAGCCACTCATCGAGGTCGTTGGCCGCCTGCTCGGCGTCCAGCCACTCGAAGTCGGGGAAGCCGACCAGATCAGGCGGCCCGCTGGCGAGGAGCTGTTGCAGCAGCGGGGGAATTTCGATGCCGGTGCGGCGCGAGAGATCGTCGAACGTCATCGTTCAGGCCGTCGGCAACGTGGCCTGCATCGACGGCCGATGGTTGAACACGGCGAACCACTTCGCGCTGTTCGGCGCCTGGGCGCGCCAGTCCACCGAGGGGAAGCGGAAGTCCATGTAGCCCAGCGCGCAGCCGAAGGCGATGGTGCCGATGTCGACGCGATCGCCGAACGACGGCGCCGCCGCTTCCAGCCATTCGAGGCCGGTACGCACCTTGTCGAGCTGGCCGTCGGTCCAGTCGCTCCAGCGCAGCGCCTCGGGGCGCAGCATGGTCTCGTAGCGCGCGAGCAGCGCGGCGCCGGTCATGCCGTCGGCCAATGACAGCTCGGTCAGGCGCGCCCAGCGCGCAGGCCCGGTGGCCGGGAACAGGCCGCCGGCGTACGCGGTGTCGAGGTACTCGCAGATCACGCGGCTGTCGAACAGCGCCTGGCCGTCGTCGGTGAGAAAGGTCGGCACCTGGCCCAGCGGGTTGGTCGGCAGGATGCGGGCGTCGCGCTTCACCGGGCCGGCCGCGCTCGGGAGCTTCTCGATGCGATCGGCCACGCCCAGCTCGTGGGCCACGACCATGCACTTGCGCACGAAGGGAGACGCGGGAGAGAAGAAGATCTTCATGGCCGGAGTGAGCGAGTGAATGGGTGTTGAAAGAAGAGGCAGGCCGTTCAGCCCGTGATCGGCGTGCGCGGCGATCCCGGCTTGCGGATGCGCAGCATGCCCTCTTGCGCCGCCGACGCCACGAGGCGGCCGTCGCGCGTGTAGAGGCTGCCGCGGCACAGGCCGCGCGCGCCGCCCGCGCTGGGCGAGTCGACCACGTAGAGCAGCCAGTCGTCGAAGCGGAAATCGCGGTGGAACCACATCGCGTGGTCCAGGCTGGCGGGGCGCACCTGGCCGCTCATGAAGCTCAGGCCGTGCGGCAGCATGGCAGCGCGCAGCAGGCCGTGGTCGGAGGCGTAGGCCAGCAGCGCGCGGTGCACCGTCAGGTCGTCGGGCAGCGGCGCGATGGCGCGCATCCAGATGGCGCTCTGGTTCTCGGTCGGGCGCACCTCGGGCCGCAGCAGGTCTTCGGGATCGACGCGCCGGTACTCGATGCCGTGCGGCTGGATGGCCTTGGAGCGCCAGGGCTCGGGCAGGCGGTCGCCGAGCGCGATGCGCTGGTCGAGTTCGCTGGTCAGGCCGTCGGGGCCTTCGACCGCGGGCATGGGGAACTGGTGCTCGACGCCCTCGTCCACGGTCTGGAACGAGGCCGACATCTCGAAAATGATGCGGTCCTGCTGGCGCGCGACCACATGGCGCGTGGTGAAGCTGCGGCCGTCGCGCACGCGGTCGACGCTGTACTCGATGGGCGCGTGCTCGCCGGGCAGCAGGAAGTAGGCGTGCATCGAATGCACCGGGCGCTCGGCGCCCACCGTGAGGCTGGCGGCCATGAGCGACTGGCCGAGCACCTGGCCGCCGAAGACGGCGGGTGTGCCGATGTCCTCGCTCTGGGCCAGGAAGCGGTCGCCGCCCAGGGGTTCGAGCTGCATGAGGGCGACGAGGTCGGCAACGAGGCGGGCGGCAAGGACGGGTTCGGGGGTCATCGGGGGAAGGGATTCGGCGCAGAAAAGCAATCCACGACGATAGCAAAGGCCGCGCCCGCGCGCTGTCGCGGCCCGGTCAGCGGCGCCCGGCGGGCCTACTTGAAGAAGCAGATGTCCAGCATCAGGCGCAGGCTGCAGCCGTGATCGGTGCCGCCATCCACCATGCGCACCGGCACGCCGCCCAGCAGCATCGCGCCGTCGGCGCCGTACGCCAGCGGCGAACGCGCGGCCTGGGTGAAGGGGCCGCTGAGCGTTTCCTGCTCGACGTACTTCAGGTACTGGCGCCGCGAGAAATCGACCGTGTCGGCCGACTTCAGCGCCACCGCCGCGTAGCGCTTGCCGTAGACCGTGCCGAAGTAGCGCAGCACCGGCCCAGTGCGGTCGCCGTACTTCACCTCGGCCTTCGCGAAGCCGGTCTGGACGAGGAAGTTGCGGTCTTCGGGGGTCAGGTCGGCGTCGAAGGCCATCAGCACGTACTGGCCTTCGAAGCTCTGGTTGCGCGCCACCTTCAGTTCGCCGATGAGCGCGGGCGTGACCTTGGTGCGGCCGTCCCAGCGCAGCAGCGCGGCCACGGACGGGTCGCCGTCGAACACGTAGTGGTACTTGTCGCCGGCGATGGCGACCTTGCGGCCGTCCTTGGCCGCGACGAAGCTCAGCACGCGGTCCTTGCCGTGGACGGGGTCGCCCTCGGGGGTGCTGGCGCAGCCCACCTGCAGCAGGCCGAAGGCGGCGCAGGCCAGCGCCAGGAAGAAGCGACGCGCGGGGGTCGACAGCGAAGAAGAAAGAGGCACGGTGTGTCCGGGGTTCGAGTTCATCCAGCCCCGGACTCTAGCGCCGCGCCGCGCTCAACGGTCCAGGTCGACGCCGTCGGCCAGCAGCTTTTTCTGCAGCGCCGCCACGTCGATCGCCGCGAAGCGCCCGCTGCCCAGCGAAGCCGCCGCGGTGCCCGCCGCCTGCCCCATGACGAAGCAGCCGCCGCTGGCGCGCGCGGCCGACTGGCCCTCGTGCGTCATCGAGGCGCAGCGCCCGGCCACCAGCAGGTTGTCGAGCGTCTGCGGCACCAGCATGCGCCACGGCAGGTGGTTGTAGGCGTTGGCTTCGTCGCGCGGGAAGGCCCATTCGATGCGGCCGTCGGCGTGCATTTCCATCGGCCAGGCGTTCAGGCCGATGGTGTCGTCGAAGGTGGCCGAGCCGAGGATGTCTTCGCGCCCGAGCGCATACAGGCCCTGGATGCGCCGCGTCTCGCGGATGCCGACCTGCGGCGCGATCTCCACGATGGCCGACGGCGCGAAACCCGGCACCTCGGCCTGCAGGAACTTGAAGTACGCCGCGATCTGGCGCCGGCCTTCGAGCTCGCCGTCGCTGAGTTCGCGCGCATCGACGCCGTTCATTGCGCGACCTTCGGCGTTGCGGATCTGCGTGACGTTGGCGCGCCACTCGCGCGGGTCCTTGTTGGGCCGCAGGATCGCGCCTTCGCGCGGAAAGCTGTACTTGCCCGGATGCTGCTGCTCGGCGCGCGCCATGAAGCCGTTGATGGCCGAGAACTCGCCCACCGCTTCCAGCGCGGCCGGCGCGTCGACCTGGCCGATGCGGAACATGGTGGTCGGGAACAGCCCGCTGCCGTGGCCGTCGCCCACTTCGAAGGGCACGCCCGCGAAGGCCGCCACGTCGGCGTCGCCGCTGGCGTCGATGAAGGCATTGGCGCGGATCGCCTGGCGGCCCGACTTGGTTTCGACCACCAGCGCAGCAATGCGCGCGCCGTCGTGCAGCACCGCCGCGGCATACGCGTGGAACAGCATCTGCACGCCGGCCGCTTCGAGCAGCTGGTCGGCGGCCAGCTTGTAGGCCGAGGTGTCGTACGAGCGCACGCAGATGCGCCCGCCCATGCCGTTCTGCGGCGCGTTCATGCCGTTGAAGCCGGCGATGCGGTCGATGAGGTCGTCGACCACGCCGCGCACCAGCTGCGTCATCTCGCCGCGGCGCTTGCCGTACAGGCCCGCGAAGTTGGTCACGCCGCCCGCGGTGCCCATGCCGCCGAGAAAACCGTAGCGCTCCACCAGCAGCGTGCGCGCGCCGTGGCGCGCGGCGCTCACGGCGGCGGCAATGCCGGCGGGACCGCCGCCGACCACGACCACGTCGAAGTCGCCGAACACCGGCAGTGCGCGTGCCGGTTCGGTCAGGGTGTGTTGTTGCTGCGTCGTCGCCATCACTGGAGCTTGATGCCGCGGGTCGAAATGATCTTGCTCATGATCGCCGCCTCTTCCTTCACGCGCGTGCGCATGCCGTCGGGCGAGGTGCCCACGGCCTGCCAGCCTTGCTCGAAGAGCTTGCGGCGCACGTCGGGGTCTTTCATGACGATCTCGATCTCGCGGCTGATGCGCGCCTGCGCGGGCTTCGACAGGCTGGCCGGGCCGAGCAGCGCCACCCACACCTCGAGGCTGAAGTCCTTCACGCCGGCATCGGCCAGCGGGGCGATCTCGGGCACCAGCGCGCTGCGCCCGCCCGTGAGGCCCACGGCCTTGAGCTTGCCAGCGCGGATCTGCGGCATGGCCACGCCCGGCGGGATCAGGCCCATCTGCACCTGGTCGCCCAGCATGCCGGTGACGACCTGCGGGTTGCCCTGGTAGGGCACGTGCTCGGGCTTGAAACCGTTCACGCGGCTCTTGAGCAGCTCCATGCCCAAGTGGCCGACCGAGCCCACGCCCACCGAGCCGTAGTTCCACTTGTCGCCGGCCTGGCGCGCGGCGTCGAAGAAGGCCGTGCCCGAAGGCAGGCTGTTCTGCGCCACGAGCACCAGCGGCGCGGTGGCGATCAGCGACAGGTACGTGAAGTCCTTCGCCGGGTCGTACGGCAGCTTGGGGTACAGCATCTTCGACGACGTGAGGTTGCCGTTGATGACGATGCCCAGCGTGTGGTCGTCGGTGGCCTTGGCCACCTGGTCGGCCGCAATGTTGCCCGAGGCGCCGGCCTTGTTGTCCACCACGACCGGCTGGCCCAGCGCGCGGGACAGCGGCTCGGCGATGGTGCGCGCCGCGATGTCGGGCGTGGAGCCGCCCGGGAAACCCACCAGCAGGCGGATCGGCTTGGTCGGCCACGCGGGGGTGTCGGCGCTGGCGGACAGCGGCAGCGCCGCGGTGGCGGCCAGGCCGCAGGCGATCAGGAGGGCTCTCTTGGTGGCTTGCATGGAAAAAGACAGTTAAAAGGTAAACAAAAATGCAAAGAGAGCCAGCTTAACTGGCGCGCCGAGCCCTGGGCAAGGCGCCCCCTCCTCAGTCGAGGCTGATGTTGCCCCGGCGCACCAGCTCCCCGTACACCTTCGACTTGGCCTCGGCGTTGCGCTCGATCTCCTCGGGCGACCAGGCCAGCGGCTCGAAGGCGAAGGTGTCGAAGCGGGCGCGGATGTCGGGGTCCGCAATCACCTTGGCCACGTCGGCGTTGATCTTGGCCTTCACGGCCGCCGACACGCCCTTGGGCGCCAGCAGCGACACGAAGGAGTTGACCTCCAGCGAAGCCGGGCCGCCGGCCTCGGCCATGGTGGGCACGTCGGGCATCTGCGGGATGCGCTTGGGCGCGGCCACGGCGATGTAGCGCAGCTTGCCGGCCTTGTAGATGCCCTGGCTCGACGGGATGCTCGCGAAGGCCCACGGCACCTCGCCGGTGCCCACGTTGGAATACAGCTGCGACACCTCGCGGTACGGCGCGTGCCGCATGCGGATGCCCGTGAGCGCTTCGAGCTGCTGCGCGCCCAGGTGGCCCGGGCTGCCGACGCCCCACGAGCCGTAGACGATGCCCTCGGGGTTGGCCTTGGCGGCGGCGATCAGGTCGCCCATGGTCTTCCACTTCGACTCGGTGGCCACGGCCACGAAGAAGGGCGTGCGGAACAGCGAGGCGACCGGGTCGAAGTGCTGCAAGGTCACGAAGTTGCGCGACTTGTACAGGTGCGGCAGCGCGGCGATGTGCTCGCTGTCCAGCTGCAGCAGCGTGTAGCCATCGGGCGCGGCGCGGCGCGCCTGGTCGATGGCGATGAAGCCGCCGCCGCCGGGCCGGTTGTCGACCACCACGCGCTGGTTCCACAGCCGCGAGAGCTTGTCGGACACGAGCCGCAGCACCGCGTCGGGGCCGCTGCCGGCCGCGAACGGGGTGATCAGCGTCACCGGCTTGCTCGGGTAATCGCTGCCCTGCGCCCAGGCGCCGGAAGCGGCGGTCAGGGCCAGGACGGCGGTCGTCAGCAATGCGCGCGGAAAGTTCATGGGGTGTCTCCTGGGCCTTCGGCCTCGTTGGTAGGGATCGGGTGAAAAAACCGTGTCAGCGCGGCGCGTGCGTCTCGCCCAGGCAATGCTCGGGCCGCCAGGCGTACAGCCATTCGACCGCATCGTAGAAGCGTTCGGGCGTGCGCCCGGTCCACAGGCTGTTGCGCACCAGGCGCTCCACGCCCTGGGCGTGGTACAGGCGCCCCATCTCGCGCACCGACAGCACGACGCGCGCGCAGCGTGCGATGCGAGCCTGCTCGTAGCGCTGGAAGGCGGCGGTCATGTCGAAGTCGCAGGCCTTCACGGCCTCGCCGAGCGTCACGGCGTCTTCGAGCGCCATGCAGGCGCCCTGCGCGAGGTACTGCATCATGGGATGCGCCGCGTCGCCCAGCAGCGTGGCCGGGCCGTCGCTCCAGCGCTCGACGGGGTCGCGGTCGGCGGTGCTCCAGCGGCGCCACGAGGTCGGGCGGTCGAGCAGCTGGCGCGGGCGGGCGTGCACGCCCTCGAAGTACGACAGCACCTCTTCTTTGCTGCCGTCGGTGACGCCCCACTCTTCGGCGTCGCGGCTGTGGAAGGTGACGACCAGGTTGTACTGCTCGCCGTGGCGCAGCGGGTAGTGCACGAGGTGGCAATTGGGGCCGGCCCAGACCACGGGCGCGTTCCATTGCAGGTCGGCGGGCATGTCGGCCGCGGGCACGACGGCGCGGTAGACCACGTGACCCGACACGCGCGGCGCGTCGCCGATGAGCTTGGCGCGCACCACCGACTTCACGCCGTCGCAGCCGACGATGGCGTCGGCCTGGAAACGGCGGCCGTCGCGCGTGACGGCGGTGACGCCGTGCGTGCCGGTGTCGATCGCCTCGACCTGCGCCGAGGTGTGGAAGCGGATCAGCGGATGCTGCTTCACGGCCTCGTGGATCGCGCCGTGCAGGTCGGCGCGGTGGCTCACGGCATACGGATTGCCGAAGCGCGCGCGGAAGGCCTCGCCGACGGGCACCGAGGCGACTTCGCTGCAGTCGACCGCGTCTATCATCACGAGCCGGTCGGTGAACACCGCGCTGCGGCGCACGGCCTCGCCCACGCCCAGCGCGTCGAGCGCCGCGAAGGCGTTGGGGCCGAGCTGCAGGCCGGCGCCGATCTCGCCGATGACGGCGCTCTGTTCGAGCAGGTCGATGGCCACGCCCAGGCGTGCGAGCGCGAGCGCGGCCGCCATGCCGCCGATGCCGCCGCCGACGAGCAGCACGGAGGGAGGATGCTTCGAGAAGGTCATGCGCGGGCCGGGGCGCTCAGTCGATACGGACCGTGAGCGAGGGCAGACGCTCGATGCTGACCTTGATCGTCTGGCCCGGCTTCACCGCGCCCACGCCTTCGGGCGTGCCCGTGAAGATCAGGTCGCCGGGCTGCAGCGCGAACAGCGTCGACAGGTTGGCGATGACCTCGTTCACCGACCAGATCAGGTGCGTGATGTCGCTGTTCTGGCGCACCTGGCCGTCGACCTCGAGCGTGATGGCGCCGGCGTTGATCTCGCCCACGTCGGCCAGCGTGCGCAGCGGCGCGATGGGGGCCGAGAAGTCGAAGGCCTTGCCGATCTCCCAGGGGCGGCCGGCTTCGCGCATCTTCATCTGCAGGTCGCGGCGCGTCATGTCCAGGCCCACGGCGTAGCTGTGGATGTGGCTGGCGGCCTGGTCGACCGGGATGTCCTTGCCGCCCTTGCCGATGGCGACCACCAGCTCGGCTTCGTAGTGGTAGTTGCTCGTGAGCGGCGGGTAGGGAATGGCTGCGGTGGCGCCTTCGGCCACGGGCACGACCGAGGCGTCGTCGTTGGGCTTGCAGAAGAAGAACGGCGGTTCGCGGTCGGGGTCGAAGCCCATCTCGCGCGCATGCGCCGCGTAGTTGCGGCCCACGCAGTAGACGCGGCGCACGGGGAACTGCTGGTCGGAGCCGACGATGGGCAGGCCGACGATGGAAGGGGGCGTGAAGACGAAGGACATGGAAGCTCCTGCCGCGTGGGACGGCACATCAGACAAACAAGAAAAAGAAGGAAAGAAGGTCGCCGCGCTTTCAGGCGTCTTCGAGAAAGGCTTCGCGCAGGATGCCCATGGCCTGCTGCACGGGGCGGTCGGAAAAGCTGAAGAGCACGGTGTCTTCGTTCGGCGACGACAGGCGCAGCGGCGCCCACGAGGGCACGACGAAGGTGTCGCGCGGGCCGAAGTCGAAACGCTGGCCGGCGATTTCGGCCGTGCCATGGCCTTCGACCACGCTGTAGACGGTGCCGTCGGTGGCGCGGTGCGCCTGGCCTGCGAAGCCCTTGGGCAGCAGCTGCAGCTGGGTCGAGATGGTCGGCATCGGCGAGCCGCCCGTCAGCGGGTTGATGTAGCGCAGCTTGTGGCCCAGCCAGGCGTCGGGCGCCTCCTGCTTCTGCAACTGGGCCAGCGCCTCGCGGCTGCGCAGGTAGGGGTAGTTGAAGATCGGCGAGGTGGCCGAGGTGTGGTCGTGCCGCACCGGCACCATGTTGTGGCCGAAGCGCGCCAGGCTGTGGCCTTCGGGCCGCGCCACGTGCTGCACCTTGGCGTCGTCGTTCTCGGCGAAGCCGGCGTCGAAGAAGCGCAGCATGGGAATGTCGAGCCCGTCGAGCCACACCACCGGCTCGGTCACGCCTTCGATGCCTTCGTTGCCATGGTCGTGCCAGGCCCACGAGGGCGTGATGATGAAGTCGCCGGGGTGCATCGTCGTGCGCTCGCCGCCCACGGTGGTGTAGGCGCCCTTGCCGTCCACGATGAAGCGCAGCGCCGACTGCACGTGGCGGTGCGACGGTGCCACCTCGCCCGGCATGATGAGCTGCAGGCCGGCGTAGATCGACTGCGTGATCGACGCGTTGCCGGGCAGCGCCGGGTTCTCGAGCACCAGCACGCGGCGCACGGCCTCTTCGGCGGTGATGAGGTCGGCCGACTCCATGAGCAGCGGGCGGATCTCGTCGTAGCGCCACAGCGCCGGCACGCACGGGCTCGCGGGCTCGCGCGGCACCAGCGCGTGCAGCGACTCCCACAGCGGCGAGAGGTTCAGCGGGCGGATGCGGGCGTAGTAGTCGCGGCGCTCGGCGGCGTTGGCCGGCACGCTGGCGGCATGGGAAGAAGCGGGGTTCATGGGGTCGGTGTCTCCGTTGGCGGCATTGTTGACCCGCACCACTATTTCCTCAAGACCGCATGCCAATACACGGAATTCGAAATTTCGATAATGGTGCCTTTCGCCTTCAGGGCTCCGTCCCGCCTCACCCCATGTCCAAGCTCGATCTCGAATGGCTCGCCGTGTTCGACGAGGTCTACAAGACCGGCAACGTCACCAAGGCCGCCGAGCGCCTGGGCATGGCGCAGGCGGCCGCCAGCACGGCGCTGAACAAGCTGCGCGCGCACTTCGACGACCGCCTGTTCACCCGCACCGCACAGGGCATGCAGCCCACGCCGCACGCCGAGCGCATCTACCCGAACCTGCGCGAGGCGCTGGCGCAGCTGGCGCAGGCGCAGGGCAACCGCAGCAGCTTCGAGCCGGCGCGCGCGCAGCGGCGCTTTCGCATCTGCATGACCGACATCAGCGAGGTGGTGCTGCTGCCCGGCCTGCTCGACCACCTGCGCCATGCGGCGCCGGGCGTGCACATCGAGACCGAGATCATTTCCACCCACAGCGGCCGCCGGCTGCAGGACGGCGACGTCGACCTGGCCGTGGGCTTCATGCCGCAGCTGGACGCGGGCTTCTACCAGCAGGTGCTGTTCATGCAGAACTTCGTCTGCCTGGCGGCGCAGAACCATCCGCGCATCGGCGCCAAGCTCACGCGCAAGCGCTTCGAGGAAGAGGCGCACGCGGTGGTGTCCAGCTCGGGCACGGGGCACGCCATCGTCGACACCACCATCGCGCGCCTGGGCCTCAAGCGCAACGTGGTGGTGCGGCTGTCGAGCTTCCTGAGCGTGGCGCGCATCGTGGCCCACACCGAGCTGATCGTGGTGGTGCCGCGCATCCTGGGCAACGTGCTGGCCACGCAGGAGCCGGTGAAGGTGCTGGCGCCGCCCTTCACGCTGCCCGCCTACGCGGTCAAGCAGCACTGGCACGAGCGCTTTCACGCCGACCCGGGCAACGCCTGGCTGCGCCGCACGCTGGCCCAGCTGTTCAGCGGCAGCTGAACAGCGGCGGGCGAGCGCCAAAGGACGCCCGGGCGCTCGCATAATCGCGGCTCCCCACCCACAGCCCACAGAAAAAAGGCGCCCCATGTCTTCCATCACCCTCCGATTCCTGGCCGAACCCAGCACCGTCAACTTCGGCGGCAAGGTCCACGGCGGCACGGTCATGAAGTGGATCGACGAGGCCGGCTACGCCTGCGCCACCAGCTGGGCCAAGCGCTACTGCGTCACCGCCTTCATCGGCAGCATCCGCTTTCACCGGCCGATCATGATCGGCGACCTGGTCGAGGTCGAGGCCCGCCTGGCCTACACCGGCAAGACCAGCATGAACATCTCGGTCGAGGTGCGCAGCGGCGACATGAAGGGCGGCGTGATGGAAAAGACCACCGAATGCCTGATCGTGTTCGTCTCGGTCGACTCGCACGGCCGGCCGCTGCCGGTGGAAGCCTTCGTGCCCGGCACGCCCGGCGAAATGGCGCTGGCCGAGCGCGCCAAGGCGCACCTGGACGCCAGCCGCGCCGCCGGCGGCACGCCCTGATCACGGGCGCGGGGATAGGCGGCGCGCCCTAACCACGGCGCGCCCGGGCGGCTAGAGTCGTGTGATTGCATCCCAAGGAACACACCGCATGGCCACCTCCCGAGACGACGACAGCAACGACAAGACCGACCGCATCAAGGACTCGGCCCAGCAGATCTGGCTGGCCGGCCTCGGCGCCTTCGCCAAGATGCAGCAGGAAGGCAGCAAGGCCTTCGAGGCGCTGGTCAAGGACGGCGCCGGCATGCAGAAGAAGACCCAGCAGGCCGCTGAAGAAACGCTGGCCCAGGCCCAGCAGCGCATGGCCGGCTTCGCCAGCGAGTTCGGCACCAAGGCCGCCGGCCAGTGGGGCAAGCTCGAGAACATCTTCGAAGACCGCGTGGCGCGCGCGCTCGAAAAACTCGGCGTGCCCTCGGCCGCCGACGTGGCCGCGCTGCAGGCGCGCGTCGAGGCGCTCGAAGCCCAGCTCAAGCAGCGCGACGCCAAGACCGCCGCCACGGCGCCCCGCAAGTCCGCCGCGCGCAAGGCCGCCACCGCCCCCGCCGCCAAGAAGACCCTGCGCCGCACCAAGGCCGGCTGACATCGTTCTGTAATTGCGGCACTGCACAAAAATTCAACGCCGCAAAACATGTCCTGCACCGTTCATGGTGCAGCGCACATGCGCTAGAGTGCCCCCAAGACCAAGAGAAACCACGGGGGCACCGACATGGCAAAGAAGGCGCCACGCCGCACTGCGCAACGCATCCTCGAAGCTGCATTGGATTTGTTCAACCGCTTCGGGGAACCGAACGTGTCGACCACGCTGGTGGCCGGCGAGCTGAACATCAGCCCCGGCAATCTCTACTACCACTACCCCGCCAAGGAAGAGCTGATCAACAAGCTCTACGAAGGCTACGAAGCCGAGCTCAACGAGCTGCTGCACGCCAGCGAGGGCGTGCACGACGTGGAGGACGCCTGGTTCTTCATGCACAGCCTGTTCGAGCTGATCTGGCGCTACCGCTTCCTGTACCGCGACCTCAACGACCTGCTGAGCAAGAACCGGCATCTGGAGACCCAGTTCCAGCTCGTGCTCAAGAACAAGGCGCGCGCCATCCGCCAGTTGATCGCCGGCCTGAGCCGCGCCGGCCACCTGGACATCGACGCGCACGAGGTCGACACGCTGGCCCAGAGCATGGTCGTCGTGCTGACCTACTGGCTCAGCTACGAGTACGTGCGCAACCCGCGCCAGGCGCTGGAGCCCGCGCACGCGCAGGGCGCGCTGATGCGCGGCGGCCACCACACGCTGCACCTGCTCGCGCCCTACCTCGCACGCGACCAGCGCCGCCACCTGCTCGCGCTGAGCAATGCCTACAACGGCGAAAGCGCCGCCAGCGACCCCAGCCCCGTGCCACCGACGGTCGATATGGCGGCCTAGAACATCCATGCCCCACTCCGATTTCAAACCGCTCTCGCTGCTGTCCGCCGGCCCTGCCGCGGCCACGGCCACCGCCGGCACCGAACCCTGGACGCCCCTTCCCTACCCCGACGTGCCCCGCTACGACGCGCGCAGCCTGCTTACGCACTGGCCGCGCCTGCACGCCGGCCACGCGCTGCCGCCACCCGCGCCCGACGCACCGCTGGCCGAAGGCTGGGCGCTGTACCACAGCGGCGAGTTCGAACGCGCCGCCGCCCTCGGCCTGCGCCACGGCCCCGACGGCCTGGCGCTCGCCAACCAGGCGACCGCGATCTACGCCAACTACCTGGAGCCGCGCGAGGCCGTGCGGCTCGCCATGTTCCGCCAGGTGATCGAGCGCGCCGGCGCGCAGGTCGCCGCCGAGCCCGACAACTGCCAGGCGCTTTACTGGCAGGCCTACGCGCTGGGCCGCTACAGCCAGGGCATCAGCGTGGCGCGCGCCCTGGCGCAGGGCCTGGGCACCAAGCTCAAGGGTGCGCTGGAGCACGTGATCGAACTGCAGCCGGAGCACGGCGACGCGCACCTCGCGCTGGCCGCCTTCCACGCCGAAGTGATCGACAAGGTCGGCGCGCTGGTCGGGCGCATGACTTACGGCGTGCGCGCCGAGACCTCGATCGAACTGTTCGAGCGCGGGCTGGCGCTGCACCCGCAATCGGCGGCCGGGATGATGGAGTACGCGCGTGCGCTGCTGATGCTGCACGGCGAGTCGCGCCTCGGCGAGGCGAACGGGCTGTACGAGAAGGCGGCGACGCTGACGCCGGCGGATGCGCGGGAGCGGCTGGATGTGGAGCTGGCGCGCGCCGGCCTGACGGATTGAGGTGAGCTATGAAAGTTTCAGCAGATCAACTTCATAGTTAGTGTGATCAACTAGCTAGCGCGATTGTTCAAATGAGACGGTAGCCAACCGACCACGACCATTTGCTCCTCTTCATCCCAAAAAAAATACAAGCGGAAGCCAAATCTCCTATCCCGCGAGTTTCGGCCTTTTAGATGTCGGTCCAGCGACCTTCGAACCGCCCCATACTGAACTGAGTAGAGATCGGCTGCGTAATTTATGCCGTCCCCGGTCGGACTCTCCTCGAGTTCTAGTTCATTCAACGCATCTTGATAGGCTTGGCGTCGCTCAGAAGATCCCCCGATCCGCATCGGAACATAGTGATCGCGAAGCAAGAGCAAGGATCTATATATGAATTGTGGATCGTAATAGTTGGACTTTCGCACCCCCTGAAACGCCCTCCCGACCAACTCTACGGCGCCCGTTAGGTTTTCATTACACCAATCCTCAAATTGATCCAACGACTCCGGAATTGCGATTTCCCGATGCTCCGCATGCTGCTTGAGCCGGCCTTCTAATATGCGTATGCGATGCAGACGTTCAAGTGCTTGGGCTCGCGCTGCCTCGGCCCCTTGTACTAAAGCATCTCTCTCAACATCGGCCGCCGCCAACAGTCCATCGTACTGCTCTTTCTGTTCCTTTAGCTCAGTCCGAAGCTGATCATTGTCTTGCTCATAAAGCTTGAGGATCTCTGCATCGCTTCCTCCTGCATTTCGCAAACTATGCATTTCTGCTTGAGCGGCATGCTGACGCACGACATTGAAGGAGGGCAATCGATCACGTCGCTCTCGACCGCGGACAGATCCGGCTAGCAATTGGTTCGATATCCATCGCTCAAACGCTATTGAGCCACCATCCTCCCACCCTGCAATCCGTTTGGGCAAGATCAAGGGATGCTTGCTCGAATCATCAAGCCACGACCGAAATCCAGGTCGATACACACGCACAGCCTGTCGAAAAACTGAAAGCTCGCGCCCAACCGCGTCAGTCAGCATGAAGCTTGCAGGCCCGTCAATCACAACTACATGCGCAACCCCGTAAAGTTTTGCGTGAACCCGCACACTTGAGGCTGCAGTTTCCGCAAAATTTTCCGAGCCCTCAGGCAACGAAAAAACCACGACATCGGCTTGACGATCTGCAGACTCGAGCAATGCGACAAGATTTGCGACGTCGTCCTCCGACTGTACAAAGCGTGGCTCTTTCTCAAGAACTACACCGTCGAGTTCGACTACGCCTGAACTGAGAATGGATTTGACAAACCCAGGTACGCTTCGATCGAAAGGCTCATCCACTCCGCGAGTGGCACAAACAAGGCGAACCCCGAAAAGCACGTCCCCCTTGACATCAACTCCGACACCAATCTCCGTAACCCAAGTTCTCAGCGGAACAGTTTTATCAGCATCGTCCAGCCGTGCCGCCCAATATTTCGGCTCCTTAAGGGCAACGGCAGCGGTCCGTTGAGCCCCGATTTCCGATAACTCAAACGACTGTCTTTGCCACGCCGCTTCAGGCAGTGTCTGACCAGCCCGCTTGTTCATCCATCGGAGGATGTTGTCAACGGTCGCCGCAAACTGGTCCCGATTTTCTATCGCTTTTAATCGCAACGTCACTTGACTCACAGGCCGGACTACGGCTCGACCATCGTGAGGTTTGCCCACAATCGTAGTCAGCGGCTCCTTTTCCCTTAGATCCCTGGCTTGTCGTATCGACCGGTCCATTGCAATGCCTGTTACAAATCACATCAAAAGATAGTAAGCGTTGCTACGAGCTAGGCAGCTAGTGCAAGCATCATCTTGACGAATCAGTTTGAGCAACGGTCCCGATACGCCGCTAGCCCCACAAACTCCGGCGCCGTGCAATCCGAGGATTTCTCAGCCCCCTGCTTAAGATCGCGTCTTTTGCTATCTCCTTTTTTCTTCCCTCATGTCCGACCTCAACGCCCAATTCGAAGCCGCCCAGGCCAACTCCAAGCTGCTGGCCGAGCGCCCCGACAACCCAACCCTGCTGAAAATCTACGCCCTGTTCAAGCAGGCGACCGAAGGCGACAACACCGCCAAGAAGCCCAGCTTCAGCGACATCGTCGCGCGCGCCAAGTGGGACGCGTGGACCGCCCAGAAGGGCGCCACGGCCGACGAGGCGAAGCAGAAGTACATCGACCTGATCGAATCCCTCCGAGGCTGACCGATCAGCCGACGATCCCGCGCTCCTGCAGCGCGACGATCTGCTCCGCGCTCAAACCGATCTCCTCCAGCACCGCCTGCGTGTCCGCCCCCAGCGCCGGCGCATTGCGCCGGTGGCCGGCCGGCGTGAGCGACAGCTTGGGCACGAAGCCGGGCACCGCGAGCGCGCTGCCGTCCGGCATCTTCACCTGCTGCAGCATGCCGCGCGCGGCGTAGTGCGGGTCGGCCGCGATGTCGGCGATGGTGTAGATGCGCCCGGCCGGCACGTGCGCCGCATCGAGCGCCGCCAGCACCTCGGTCACCGTGCGCTGCGCGGCCCAGTCGCCGATGGCGGCGTCGAGCATCCCGACCTGCGCCACGCGCCCGGTGTTGCCGGCCAGCGCCGGGTCGGCCGCGAGGTCCGGCCGGCCGATGCAGGCCATGAGCCGCTTGAAGATGCTGTCGCCGTTGCCCGCGACGATGGCGTAGCCGCCGTCCGCACAGCGGTAGGCGTTGGTGGGCGCAATGCCCGGCAGCGCGCTGCCGGCGGCCTCGCGCACCGCGCCGAATTCGGCGTACTCGGGCAGCAGGCTTTCCATGCAGTTGAAGACCGCCTCGTACAGCGCGACGTCGACCACCTGGCCTCGGCCCTTCGGAAATTCGGCGCTCACGGTGGCGTGGCGGTGCTGCATGGCCATCAGCACGCCGATCACGCCATGCAACGAGGCCAGCGTGTCGCCGATCGACACGCCCACGCGCACCGGCACGCGGCCCGGCTCGCCCGTGAGGTGGCGCAGCCCGCCCATGGCCTCGGCCACCACGCCGAAGCCGGGGCGGTCGCGGTAGGGGCCGGTCTGGCCGTAGCCGCTGATGCGCAGCATCACGAGCGCGGGGTTGGCGGCCAGCAACTCGTCGGGCCCCAGGCCCCAGCCTTCCATCGCGCCGGGGCGGAAGTTCTCGACCAGCACGTCGGCCTCGGCCGCGAGCTGGCGCACGATGGCCTGCGCCTCGGGCTGGCGCAGGTCCAGCGCCAGCGAGCGCTTGTTGCGCGACTGCACCTGCCACCAGACGGAAGTGCCGTCCTTCAGCAGCCGCCAGGTGCGCAGCGGATCGCCCGCGCCGGGCGGCTCGATCTTGACCACGTCGGCGCCGAAGTCGGCCAGCGTGCGCGCCGCGAACGGGCCGGCGATGAGTTGCCCGAGTTCGACGACCTTGAGGCCGGCCAGCGGACCCGCGGCCGGAAGGGAAAGAGAGCTTTGCGTCATGGTTTGGGAGTGTGCCGTGCCGCCCCGGACACCGGGTCGGGCCGGGAAAACACCTATGAAATCTTGACACGGCGCGAAGCGGCTCTTTTGCACCGCAGCAATTGCGCTCCGGCATGCGCCACGCCCCGAGGAGAAAGGGGTTTGCTGCAGCGCAGCGAGCCGCCGTACCCCTCGCCACCGGGCAGGACCGCGCCTCAAAAAAGTATCAGTTGCGCACCCCAACGCTGGTTGTTGGTATCCGGAGCGATTCGTACAGTCCGCCTCACCCCCAACCCGGGGGCCATACACAGAGGAAAGACCGCCGGCCATGCAACCCGATCTGGAAATCGTCGAAGTCCAAGGTGACGAATCGTTCACCGCCTGGGCGCACGGCTATCCGTATCGCACGGTGCGCTGGCACTTCCACCCCGAGTACGAGATCCAGCTGATCGTCGAGACCCAGGGCGTGTACTTCGTGGGCGACCACGTCGGCCACTTCGAGCCGGGCAACCTCGTGTTCATGGGCCCCGACCTGCCGCACAACTGGATCAGCGACGTGCCCGCCGGCCAGAGCGTCGAGCGCCGCGGCATCGTGATCCAGTTTCCGGCCGCGCTGGTTCGCAACATGGCGGCCACCTTCCCCGAGTTCCGCCGCATCGAGCCGCTGCTGGCCGAGTCGGCCTCCGGCCTGCTCTTCTCGGCCGCCACCGCCGCCGCGGCCAAGCCGATCATGGAAGCGCTGCTCGAGGCGCGCGGGCTGCGCCGCGTGGTGCTGCTGCTGTCGCTGTTCGAACTGCTGGTGGCCAGCGACGACCGCCAGCGGCTGGCCAGCCCCGCGTTCACGCCCGACCCGAAGGCCTTCATGTCGCACGCGATCAACAACGTGCTGGCGCACATCGCCGCCAACCTGGGCGACGAGCTGCGCGAGCCGATGCTTGCCGAGCTGGTGGGCCAGAGCCCGAGTGCGTTCTCGCGGTCGTTTCGCAAGCACACGGGGCAGTCGTTCGTGCGCTACGTGAACCGGCTGCGCATCGGCCGCGCCTGCGAACTGCTTGCCAACAGCGACAAGCCCGTGCTCGACGTCTGCATGGACGTGGGCTTCAACAACGTGTCGAACTTCAACCGGCAGTTCCTGCTGCACAAGCGCATGCCGCCGACCAAGTTCCGCCATTTCCATCGCATGCAGCTCGCTGCATCGCGCGCCGCCAACAGCCCGCCGTAGCGCGCCGCCCCGTGTTCCCCGCGTCGTTCCTGGCGCGGCGCACTCCGCGCCGCGCAGGGCGCCCCTTTGCCCGCGTTTTTTGCAGACCGTCACACAACCAACCTCAAGGAGACAACCCAATGAAGAGCCTTCTCAAAGCCACCGCCCTCGTCGCCGCTCTCGCCTGCGGCACCACCGCCGCACTGGCACAGGCGCCCAAGCAGCCGCTGCGCATCGGCATGACCTTCCAGGAACTCAACAACCCCTACTTCGTGACGATGAAGCAGGCATTGGAAGAAGCCGCCGCCAGCATCGGCGCCACCGTGGTCACCACCGATGCGCGCCATGACGTGGCCAAGCAGATCGGCGACGTGGAAGACATGATCCAGAAGAAGATCGACATCCTGCTGCTGAACCCGACCGACTCGGCCGGCGTGCAGTCGGCGGTGCGCTCGGCCAAGAAGGCCGGCGTGATCGTGGTGGCGGTCGATGCCAACGCGCAGGGCCCGGTCGATTCGTTCGTGGGTTCCAAGAACCTCGACGCCGGCCGCCTGGCCTGCGAGTACCTCGCGAAGAACATCGGCGAGAAGGGCGACGTGGCCATCCTCGACGGCATTCCGGTCGTGCCGATCCTGGAACGCGTGAAGGGCTGCCGCGAAGCGCTGGCCAAGTACCCCGGCATCAAGGTCGTGAGCACGCAGAACGGCAAGCAGGAGCGCGCCACCGCGCTCACCGTGACCGAGAACATCCTGCAGGCCAACAAGAACCTCAAGGGCGTGTTCAGCGTGAACGACGGCGGCTCGATGGGCGCGCTCGCGGCCATCGAGGCCAGCGGCAAGGACGTGAAGCTCACCAGCGTCGATGGCGCACCCGAAGCCATCAAGGCGATGCAGAAGGCGGGCTCGAAGTTCATCGCCACCACCGCGCAGTACCCGCGCGACCAGATCCGCCTGGCCATCGGCATCGCGCTGGCCAAGAAGTGGGGCGCCAACGTGCCCGCGGCCGTGCCGGTCGACGTGAAGCTCATCGACGCCGAAGGCGCCAAGACCTTCAGCTGGTAAGTTGCCGGACGCGCCGCCCGTGACCGTCACGTACGAACCACCCCGGGAGATGCTGCGGCTGGAGGGCGTGTCCAAGCGCTTCCCGGGCGTGAAGGCCCTGTCGGGCATCGACCTCTCGGTGCGCCAGGGCGAGGTGCACGCGCTGCTCGGCGAGAACGGCGCGGGCAAGTCGACGCTGATGAAGATCCTCGGCGGCATCCACCGGGCCGACGAGGGCCGCATCGTCATCGACGGCACCGAGTGCCACTTCGCCGGCTACGGCGACGCCATCGCGGCGGGCATCGGCATCATCTTCCAGGAGTTCAGCCTGGTGCCGTACCTGAACGCGGTGGAGAACATCTTCCTGGGCCGCTACCTCACGAACCGCTTCGGCCTCATGGACCAGGCCGCCATGCAGCGCGAGGCCCGCGCGGTGTTCGACGAACTGGGCGTGCAGATCGACCTCGGCGTGCCGATCTGCCAGCTCTCGGTGGCGCAGCAGCAGTTCGTCGAGATCGGCAAGGCGCTGTCGCTGAAGGCGCGGCTGCTGGTGCTCGACGAGCCCACCGCCACGCTCACGCCCAACGAGGCCGAGCACCTGTTCAAGGTGATGCGCGCGCTGCGTGCCAAGGGGGTGGCGATGATCTTCATCTCGCACCACCTCGATGAAATTTTCGAGGTGTGCGACCGCATCAGCGTTTTGCGCGACGGCGCCAACGCAGGACACGCAGAGGTGGCCGCCACGACCGTGGACGCGCTGGTCGAGATGATGGTGGGCCGGCGCATCGAACAGAGCTTTCCGCCCAAGCCGCAGCCCGCGCCGAACGGCCGCAAGGTGCTCGAGGTGCCCGGGATCCAGCTCGTGAAGGACGGCCCGGTCAACCGCTTCGACCTGCACGCGGGCGAGATCCTCGGCTTCGCGGGGCTGGTGGGGTCGGGCCGCACCGAACTCGCGCTGGGCATGATGGGCGCCGACCGCGCGCACCGCAAGACGGTGCTGCGCAACGGCCAGCCCGTGCGCCTGGACGACCCGACGCAGGCGCTCGCGCACGGCATCGGCCTGCTGCCCGAAAGCCGCAAGGTGGAAGGGCTGATCACCGACTTCACGATCCGCTTCAACATCTCGCTGAACAACCTCGGGCGGCACCGCCGCGCGGGCGTGGTCGACACGGCCTCTGAAAAGCGCGCAGCCGGCGAGCTCTCGCGCCGCGTGGGCGTGAAGGCGCCGGGCATCGACACCCGCGTGGCCACGCTGTCGGGCGGCAACCAGCAGAAGGTGGTGATCGCGCGCTGGCTCGGCCACGATTGCGACGTGCTGATCTTCGACGAGCCCACGCGCGGCATCGACGTGGGCGCCAAGGCCGAGATCTACCAGCTGATGCGCGAACTCACGCGCCAGGGCAAGTCGATCCTGATGATCTCCAGCGAGCTGCCCGAAATCGTCGGCCTGTGCGACCGCGTCGCCGTGTTCTCGGGCGGCGCCATCGTGGCGACGCTCACGGGCGACGCGATCAACGCGGGCGAAATCATGCGCCACGCGACCTCGTCCTCTCCCTCCCTTCCCTCTTCCTCCGGAAGCCCCCCATGACTGCCACCGCCACCCATCCCACGCCCCCCGTGCCCGCGGGCGGGTTCTTCACGCAGCTGCGTCGCTCCACGGCCTTCCTGCCGCTGGTCGGCCTTATTGCCATCTCGGTCTTCATGATCGTGGCGACCGACAACTTTCTCTCGGTGAGCAACCTGCAGAACATCGCGCTGCAGTCGTCCATCAACGCGATCATCGCGGTGGGCATGACGGCCGCGATCCTCACAGGCGGCATCGACCTCTCGGTGGGCGCGGTGGTGGCGCTGTCGGGCACGCTGGCTTCGGGGCTGATGGTGCACTTCGGCCTGCCGCCCGTGCTCGCCGTGCCGCTCGGGCTCGGCGTGGGCGCGGTGATCGGCCTGTTCAACGGCTACTGCGTGGCCTACCTGCGCATGCCGCCGATCATCGTGACGCTGGCCACCATGGGCATCGCGCGCGGCATCGCCCTGATCTACACCGGCGGCTACCCCATCGACGGCCTGCCCGAGTCGTTCGCCTTCCTCGGCAGCGGCACGCTCGCGGGCCTGAAGGCGCCGATCCTCATCATGCTGGCCACCTACCTCGTGGCCTACGTGCTGCTCAACATGGCGCCCTTCGGCCGCTACGTGTACGCCATCGGCGGCAACGAGGAAGCCACGCGGCTGTCGGGCGTGCGCGTGTCGCGCTACAAGCTGCTGGTGTATGTGCTGAGCGGTCTCACGGCCGCCATCGCGGGCATCGTGCAGGCCGCGCGCGTCACCAGCGGCCAGCCCGGCGTGGGCGTGGGCTTCGAGCTCGACGCCATCGCGGCGGTGGTGATGGGCGGCACGTCCATCGCGGGCGGCCGCGGCGCCATCGTGGGCACGCTGGTCGGCGCGCTGCTGCTGGCGGTGCTCAACAACGGTCTCAACATGATCGGCGTGTCGCCGTACCTGCAACTGATCATCAAGGGCGGCATCGTGCTGCTCGCCATCTTCATCAGCCGTGAAGCCCGCCGCTGACCTCTTCTCCTCCACTTCTTCGCACCCCTCCTGATCTCAAGGAATCCATGTCGTATCAAAAGCTCCAACCCGGCGCCACGGGCGCCATCGGCGAACTCGCCGCCATGCAGGCCGTCGTGTGCCACGGCCCGAAGGACTACCGGCTCGAGACCGTCGCAATGCCCGTCATCGGCGCGAACGAACTGCTCATCTCCATCGCAGCCTGCGGCATCTGCGCCTCCGACTGCAAGTGCCACTCGGGCGCGAAGATGTTCTGGGGCGGCGACGGCCAGCCCTCGTGGGTCAAGGCGCCGGTCATTCCCGGCCATGAGTTCTTCGGCTACGTCGAGGCGCTCGGTGAAGGCGCGGCCGAGCACTTCGGCGTGGAGAAAGGCGACCGCGTGATCGCCGAGCAGATCGTGCCCTGCGGCAAGTGCCGCTTCTGCACCAGCGGCAAGTACTGGATGTGCGAGGTGCACCACATCTTCGGCTTCCAGCGCGTCGTGGCCGATGGCGGCATGGCCGACTACATGCGCCTGCCGCCGACCTCGCGCGTGCACAAGATCCCCGACGGCATCTCACTGGAAGACGCGGCCATCATCGAGCCGCTGGCCTGTGCGATCCACACCGTGACCCGCGGCGAACTCCAGCTCGACGACGTGGTGGTGATCGCCGGCGCCGGCCCGCTCGGCCTGATGATGACGCAGGTGGCAGCGCTCAAGACACCGAAGAAGCTCATCGTGATCGACCTCGTGCCCGAGCGCCTGGCACTCGCGAAGCAGTACGGCGCCGACGTCGTCATCAACCCGAAGACCGAGAACGCCGACGCCATCGTCAAGGGCCTCACCGAAGGCTACGGCTGCGACGTGTACATCGAGACCACCGGCGCGCCCATCGGCGTGACGCAGGGCCTGGACATGATCCGCAAGCTCGGCCGCTTCGTCGAGTTCAGCGTGTTCGGTTCGGAGACGAGCGCCGACTGGTCGATCATCGGCGACCGCAAGGAACTCGACGTGCGCGGCGCGCACCTGGGCCCGTATTGCTACCCGGTCGCCATCGACCTGCTGGCGCGCGGGCTCGTCACCTCGAAGGGCATCGTGACGCACGACTTTCCGCTGACCGAATGGGAGCGCGCCTTCGCGCTGGCCAACTCGCTCGATTCGATCAAGGTGCTGCTCAAGCCTGCACCGCAGGCGTCGGGCAGCGCGGCATGACGTACGTGATCGGCGTCGACATCGGCACGCAGAGCACCAAGTGCCTGCTGGTCGGCATCGACGGAAAGGTGCACGCGCAGGCCAGCGTGGCCTACCAGCCCGAGACGCCGAAACCGCTGTGGGCGCAGCAGGACTGCGAGGTCTGGTTCGACGCCGTGTGCGAGAGCGTGCGTGCCTGCGTGGCGCAAAGCGGCATCGCCGCGACAGACATCGCCGCGATGTGCGTGAGCAGCCTCTACGGCGGCGCGGGCATCCCGGTCGACGAGGCCATGCGCCCGCTGCACCCCTGCCTGATCTGGATGGACCGCCGCGCCACCGCCGAGGTCGATGCGGTGAACGCGACAGTCGACGTGGCGCGGCTGCAGGCCATCACGGGCAACGGCGTCGACAGCTACTACGGCTTCACCAAGATGCTGTGGCTGCGCGAGCACCGGCCCGAGGTGTGGGCGAAGACGCACCACTTCCTGCCGCCCAACAGCTACATCAACTGGCGGCTGACGGGCCAGCTCGCGGTCGACCACAGCTCGGCCGGCAACATCGGCGGCGTGTACGACGCGGCGCGGCGGCGCTGGTCGGCGCAGGCGCTCGACATGCTCGGCATTCCGGCGCGCATGATGCCGCCGCGGCTCGTCGAATCGAGCGAGGTGGTGGGCCACCTGAGCGCCGAGTGGGCCGCACAGCTGGGCTTGCGCGAAGGCATGCCGTTGATGGCTGGCGGTGTCGATGCGGCGGTGGCCACCTTCTGCGCGGGCGTCACCGGCAGCGGCGACCATGTCGCGATGATCGGCACCAGCATGTGCTGGGGTTTCGTGAGCCCGACGGTGGACGCGCGCCACCAGCTCATCACGATGCCGCACGTGTACCGCGGCGCGGACCGCAGCTACGTGTTCGGCGGTGCGATCACGGCCGGCGCGGCCGTCACCTGGTTTCGCGAGGCCTTCTGCCAAGCCGAGATGGCCGAGGCCGCGCGCACCGGCGAAGACGCGCACGCCCTCATCGAACGCCGTGCGGTCGACGTGCCGCCCGGCGCCGACGGCCTGGTCTTCCTGCCCTACCTGATGGGCGAGCGCAGCCCGATCTGGGACGCGCAGGCCAAGGGCGCCTTCCTCGGCCTCTCGCTCGCGCACAGCCGCGCCCACCTGTACCGCGCCGTGCTCGAAGGCGTGAGCTTCGCGCTGCAGCACAACATCGAGGCCGGCCGGCGCAGCGGCCAGCCGCTGGACGACCGCCTGATCGTGGTCGGCGGCGCCGCGCATTCCGACCTGTGGATGCAGATCGTGGCGGACGTCACGGGCTACCGCGTGTTCACGATCGAGGAAGAGGTCGAGGCCGCCCTCGGCGCGGCGATGCTGGCGGCGCTCGGGGCCAGGCTGGTCGACGCGGCCACCGCCGAGCGTGGATGGGTCACGCTGGTGGAACGCGCGCGGCCCGAGCCTGCGGCGCAGGCGGTCTACCGGGAGCGCTTCGAGATCTACACCTCGCTGTACCCGGCGCTGCGTGATGCGATGCATCGGTTGGGATGACGCATGCGCTGTTCAGGGCGACGCTCCCGCCGACGCGGTACCTTGCTCCGCGAATGTCCCCCGGGCTTCGCCCTCCTCCTTGATTTCGCTGCGCAAGGCACCGCATCGACGTGAGCGTGGGCAGTGCGGTCGTTGATCGGCTGCACACCAGCGCCGCTTCCCGTGCGCAGGACACTGGGTGCTTCCCGCAGCGAAATCAAGGAGGAGGCCGCAGGCCGGGGGACATTCGCGGAGGGAAGTACCCGGTGGCCTGTGCACGCGCCCTGAACCACAACCTTTGATGAGCAGAACACCATGACACCTACCTTCGACTTTTCAGGCAAGCGCGCCCTCGTGACCGGCGCCAGCAGCGGCATCGGCCGCGCAGTCGCAGCGCAGCTCGCCCACTCAGGCGCACAAGTCACAGCCGTAGGTCGCAACGCCGACGCGCTGGAAGCATTACAGGCCGAGTCCGGCTGCTCGCCCTTGGCACTCGACGTGGCCGACGTCGCCGCACTGGAAAAGGCGCTCGCCCCGCTGCCCGCGTTCGACCTCGTCGTGAACTGCGCCGGCACCACACGCATCGAGCGCGCCATCGACCTGCAGGCCAGGAGCTTCGACGCCGTGATGGCCGTCAACGCACGCGCCGCGGCGCTCGTGGCCGCGCGCTGCGGCCGGGCCATGATCGCGGCCGGCATGCGCGGCAGCATCGTCAACGTGTCGAGCCAGGCCTCGCTGGTCGCGCTCGACGCCCACCTTTGCTACAGCGCCTCGAAGGCGGCGATGGACGCCATCACGCGTGCGCTGTGCCTCGAATTCGGGCCGCACGGTATCCGCGTGAACAGCGTGAACCCGACCGTCACGCTCACGCCGATGGCCGAGCAGGCGTGGTCCGATCCGGCCAAGAGCGCGGCAGCGCTCAAGAACATTCCGTTGGGACGTTTCGCGCAGGTCGAGGAAGTGGTCGCGCCGATCTTGTTCCTGCTGTCCGACGGCGCGGCGATGGTCAGCGGCGTGGCGCTGCCGGTCGATGGCGGCTACACCATCGCCTGAAGAAGAGTCTCCGCCTCAGGCGAAGCGGGTGCCGCCCTGCGGCGCGTCGAGCAGCGCGTCGAGGTTGCGCGAAATCTTCTGCTCGATCTGGTCGCTGAAGCTGCTGAACAGGAAACCCAGCGTCGCCTCGAGCCGGAAGGTGTCGGCCGTGACCTCCACCGTGCCGTCGATGCCCGCGCGGCTGAACTGGGCCCGGTCGCAGTCGGTGCCCTCGGTGTAGGTGCATTCCAGACCGTAGTCCTGCTCGACCTGATGCACCCATTGGCGCGCGACTTCGCGGGCGCCGGCAATGCCCAGCGTGTGGTTGCGTTCGATTTGGATGTCAGGCACCGTCGTCTCCGTTGTTGTCGTGTGTGCGGCCGTGGCGCGCATGGGTGTGCAGGATACCCGTGGCGGCCTGCAGGGCGCTGCGGCGCTCCTCCGTCGTAGCCAGCGCGGCGATGCGCCGCACCGCAGTGTAAAAGCGCGGCCAGTCGCGGCCCTCGCGTTCGAACAGGGCTTCGAAGCCCGGCACCAGGTCGTCGTAGGCGCCCTGCGCGCCGAAGGCCGCGTTGTTGGCGCGCGCCACCCAGCCGTCGTAGGCGTTCTGGCGCGGGCCGGTCCATGCTGCCTTCAGCGCGGCATAGCGCTCGCGGAAGTCGGCCATGGCGGCCTGCTTCTGTGCCTCGACCTTCGTCCAGTCCTTCGCCTTGGCTTCGGGCGACTCGTACACCTGCGTGAGCGCACGGCGCGTGTTGAGCGCGAGCGCACGGAAGTCCTGCCGCTGTGCATTGAACTGCGCGTATTCGGCGCGCGCCGCATCGCCGGCTTCGCGCTGCAGCCACATCGCGCCGCCGATGCGCTCCACGGCCGTGGCGTACGACTCGTTGAATACCGTGTCGCCCGGCACATAGAGCACCTGGTGCGCCAGCTCGTGAAACACGAGGCGCGCCAGCTCGCCCTCGGGGTAGCCGATGAAGGTGGACAGCAGCGGATCGCCACCGGCCCAGTTCATCCAGCCCAGCGTGGAGTAGGCCGGCACGGGGTACACGGCCACTTCGAGGCCATTCGTCTTCTGCGCCTCGGCCTCGGTTTTCGCGGCGGCCTCGTCGTAGTAGCCGCGGTAGCCCACGCAGCCCGCGACCGGGAAGCACCAGCTCTTGAGCGTGAGCGAGTACGGCGGCGCGGCCACCACGTTCCACACGGCCGCGGGGCGGTGCAGATCGGCATACGAGGTGTAGCTCGCGTTGTCGGGCAGGCCGAGTTCGCTCGATGCGAAACGGCGGATGCGCTGCGCGAGTTCGAGCTTGGCCTTGAGCGGCGCCCCCACGGCCGGATCGGCCAGCCATTCGGGCACGGGCTTGGCCGCGCGCAGGATGTCGAGGTGGCCGTTGGCCGATTGCCAGTAGTAGCCGAGGTCGGCGCAGCCACTCAAGAAAAGCGCGCCGGCCAATGCCAGCGCGGGCGCGCGCAGCCGTCGCATCACGCCTTTTCGACCTGCACCAGGCAGTCGTAGAAGGTCGGGCCCCGGCCGATGTCGGTCAGGCGCTGGCTGGTCAGCTCGTTGACGTTGGTGCCGTCCATGCCGAGCTTGCGCCACCAGATGCCCATGCCGTGCACCACGCCCTGGCGCGCGCGGCGCGACACCTCGGCGCGGCAGCGGTGCTCGCCGCGCTGGTTGAACACGCGCACCGTGGCGCCGTCCTCGATGCCGCGCGCGGCGGCGTCGTCGGCGTGGATCTCGAGCAGCGGCTCGACCTCGATGGCGCGCAGGCTGGTCACGTTGACGAAGGTCGAATTGAGGAAGTTGCGCGCCGGCGGCGAGATCATCGCCAGCGGGAATTCGGTCGAGCTGCCGGCCGGCTCCCAGTTGGGCACGTGGTCGGGCAGGCCGTCCATGCCCATCGCCTGCAGGCGCTCGCTGAAGAACTCGCAGCGGCCCGAAGGCGTGGGGAACATGCCTTCGGCGAACGGCGCCTCGGCCAGCTTCAGGCTGGTGAAGCCTTGGGCGCGCAGCTGCTCGAAGTCGATCGCCTTCTCGGCGAAGGCGGTGCGGCACAGCGACTCGTCGCTCTCCGAAAAGCAGGGCTCGTCGAAACCCAGGCGGCGCGCCAGTTCGCGGAACACCCAGGCGTTGCTGCGGGCCTCGCCGCGCGGCGCAACGGCCGGCTGGTTCAGCAGCACGTCGGTGTGGCCGTAGCTGCAGTGGATGTCCCAGTGCTCGAGCTGCGTGGTGGCGGGCAGCAGGTAGTCGGCGTAGTCGGCGGTGTCGGTGCGGAACTGCTCGAGCACCACGGTGAAGAGGTCTTCGCGCGCGAAGCCCGCCACCACCTTGGCCGATTCGGGCGCCACCGCCACCGGGTTGCTGTTGTAGACCACGAGGGCCTTCACGGGCTTGGCGGTGTCGAGCAGTGCATCGCCGATGGTGCTCATGTTGATGGTGCGCGGCTTGCGCCCGGCCAGCAGGTCGGGGCGCTGCAGCGCGGCGCGGTCGACCGGGTAGTGGCCCGAGCTGCTGAGCAGCAGGCCGCCCGCGCGGTCGCGCCAGGCGCCGACCAGCGCCGGCAGGCAGGCGATGGCACGCGCCGCGTTGCCGCCGCCGCGCACGCGCTGCATGCCGTAGTTCAGGCGGATCGCGGCCGGCTTGGTCGTGCCGTAGGCCTGGGCCAACGCGACGATCTGTGCCTCGGGAATGCCGCAGACCTCGGCCGCGCGTGACGGCGGCCATTGCAGCGCGCGCTCGCGCAGCTGCTCCCAGCCCAGCGTGTGGTTGGCGATGTAGTCGTGGTCGAGCCAGTCGTGCACGATGAGTTCGTGCATGAGCGCCAGCGCCAGCGCGGCGTCGGTGCCGGGCAAGAGCGCGATGTGCTCGTCGCACTTGTCGGCGGTTTCGGTCTTGCGCGGGTCGATGCACACCAGCCGCGCGCCGGCGCGCTTGGCGGCCTGGGCGTGGCGCCAGAAATGCAGGTTGCTGGCGATGGAGTTGCTGCCCCAGATCAGGATCAGCTTGGCCTCGGCAAAGAACTCGATGCGCATGCCGACCTTGGCGCCCAGCGTGTAGACCATGGCCTCGCCGCCCGCCATCGAGCAGATGGTGCGGTCCAGCAGCGAGGCGCCCAGCTTGTGGAAGAAGCGCCGGTCCATCGATTCGCCCTGCACCAGGCCCATGGTGCCCGCATAGCTGTAGGGGAGAATTGCTTCCGGTTCCGACTGCAATCCCCGAAGATGCGCGGCGATATCGTCCAATGCCGTCTCCCACGAGACGGGCTCGAAGCGGCCGCTGCCCTTGGGACCGACGCGTTTCAGGGGGTGCACGAGCCGCTCGGCATGGTCATTGCGTTCGATGTACCGGGACACCTTGGTGCACAGCACGCCGCCGGTGTGCGAGTGGGCGGGGTTGCCTTGCAGCTTCACCGCCACGCCATCCTTGACGGTGGTGACGAGCGCGCAGGTGTCGGGGCAATCGTGCGGGCAGGCGCCCAGCACCGTGGAGGGTGCGGAGGCGTCGGGCGTGTCGAGGAGGGAATCCGTTGCGTGGGCCATCGGACAAGTCTAATTTGAGTATCAACACACAGGGCAGAGGGAGGATTTCACCATGACGATGCAATTGAATCGCAGGCATTTTTCGATCGCCACGGCGGCCGCCGCCACGCTGGGCGGCTTCGGCATCGCCCGGGCGCAGGGCGACACACCGCTGGTGCTGGGCCAGTCGGCGCCGTTCACCGGGCCGGCCGCGCAGCTGGGCATCCAGTTCCACCAGGGCGCCAAGCTGTTCCTGGACCAGTACAACGCCCAGCCGGGCCAGCGCGACGTGGTCATCAAGAACCTGGACGACGGCTACGAGCCCGACCGCTGCGCGGCCAACACGCAGAAGCTGATCGGCGAGGACGTGTTCGCGCTGTTCGGCTACATCGGCACGCCGACCAGCCTGGCCGCGCTGCCGCTGGCGGTGAAGGACAAGGTGCCGTTCATCGCGCCGTTCACGGGCGCGATGTCGCTGCGCGAGCCTTTTCACCGCAACGTGTTCCATCTGCGCGCTTCGTACAACGACGAGACGGCATTGATGGTGAAACAGCTCACCCACCTGGGCATGAAGAAGATCGCGGTCTTCTACCAGAACGACGCCTACGGCAAGGCCGGGCTCGACGGCGTGACGCTGGCGCTGGCCCAGCAGGAACTCAAGCCCGTGGCGCTGGCCACGGTGGAGCGCAACTCGGCCGACGTGGCCGCGGCGGTGAAGGCGATCATGGCGAGCCAGCCGGCGGCGGTGGTGCAGGTCGGTGCCTACAAGGCCTGCGCGGCGTTCATCCGCGAGATGCGCAAGGCGGGCTACGGCGGCGTGTTCTTCAACCTCTCGTTCGTGGGCACGCAGGCGCTGGCGGACGAATTGGGCAAGGAAGCCGCGGGCGTGATGGTCACGCAGGTGGTGCCCTCGCCCTACAACCAGGCGAATGCGCTGGCCCGCGAGTTCACCGAAGCGGTGCGCAAGGCGGGCGGCGGCGCGAGCGCCAATTTCTCGAGCATGGAAGGCTACCTGGCCGCCAAGGTGCTGACCGAGGGCCTGCGCCGCGCACCGGGCGGCAAGGGCACGCGCGACGGGCTGATCGCGGGGCTGGAAAGCATCGAGCGGCAGCAGTTCGGCGGCTTCGAGGTGTCGTTCTCTTCGAAGAGCCATGTGGCTTCGAAGTTTGTCGAGCTGTCGATGCTGACTGCGGACGGGCGGGTGCGGACTTAGTTTTTTCGCGCTCTGGTTCGGGGGGCGTGCCCAGGCCACCGGGTACTTCCCTCCGCGAATGTCCCCCGGGCTTCGCCCTCCTCCTTGATTTCGCTGCGGGAAGCACCCAGTGTCCTGGGCACGAGGGCACGCGGCTGGGGTGCGGTCAGGCCGAAAGGCCGTCCACCGCCTGGAACATCGCCTGCCGCGCCTGGCTCACGATCTGGCCGCGCCAGGCGTCGCTGTCCGTATAGAACGCCTCCACCATCCGCGCGCGGATGCCATCGGCCAGGTCGGCCGGTGCGTCCGGGTGCTTGTGCAGCCAGTGGTCCGCGCGCAAGGCACCGGTCACTTCGAGCATCGGCAGCGTGCCGTATTCGAGCGCGATGCCGGTGTACTCGGCCTGCGGGCACTCTTCGTACACGGCGTCCCACATCAACCCGCGCAGCAGCGCCGAGGTCGAGGAGCCGTCGTAGATCGAGGTGACGGGCGCCGCCGGTGTGCCCCACCACGCGTTGGCGCGGGCGTAGGCCACCTTGTCGTCGCGGCAGGCAAAGATGCGCTCGCCCAGGCCGTTGGGGCCGAGCCCCGTGTGCAGGTCGATCCAGGCCAGGCGCTTCGCGTGGCCTGCATGGCGACGCAACACGCTGCGGATGGTCTTGTTGCTCCAGGTCGGGGCCTTGCCGCCGAAGAACAGGCCGTCGTCGAACTGGTACTGGCCGCTGGTGACGGCTGCCTGGTAGGCGGTGGCGCCGTGCTTCTCGATCCACTTCTCGATCGCGGCCTGGTTGTCCGGTGTCGGCGGCCAGGTGTCAGGCAGCAGCAGCGGATGAAGCTTCGCGTAAGGCTCGTTCACCGGCACGGGCTTCGAGAAGTCGAGGAAGTTGCGGTTCAGGTCGACGTTCTCGTGCGTCACGCGGCGGCCGTACGAAAAGCCGTGCGGGTTCAGCGCATGCACGTACAGCACCGCCACGCCCTGTGCCTTGGCCTTCTCGCGCCATTCGGCGTCGTGCAGCGCGAACACCTGCACGCCGCTGCCGCAGTGGCCTTCGACGCCGTGGCAGGCGCTGGTGACGACCAGCAGCCGCTCGGCGTTGGCGTCGCCGTCGAGCGCCACGTCCATCGACAGCTCTTCGCCGTCGCGGCCCTTGAGCGGGTGCGCATGCGGCTCGACCGTGAGGCCGGCGCTGACGCAGCCCTGCAGGAACTTCTGGCGCGCTTGGGCGTAGCGCGGCGAAAAGGCCTCGCCGATGCCGATCATGCCGCTGCGCCGCCGGTGCCGGGCTTCAGGAACTGCTCGGCGATCTGCACCCAGCAGGTGGCGCCCAGCGGGATGAGGTCGTCGTTGAAGTCGTAGCTGGCGTTGTGCAGCGTGCACGGGCCTTCGCCGTGGTGCACGTCGCGGTGCGAGCCGTCGCCGTTGCCGATGAAGGCGTAGGCGCCGGGCTTGGCCTGCAGCATGAAGGCGAAGTCTTCCGAGGTCATGGCGGCCTCCTGCTTGAGCACGTTCTCGGGGCCGACGATCCCCCCCATCACGCGGCGCGCGAAGTCGGCCTCGGCCTCGGTGTTGATGGTCGGCGGGTAGTAGCGCTCGAAGCGGAACTCGCAGGTGGCGTCGTGCGCGGCGCAGATGTGCTCGCTGATCTGCTTCATCTTGGCCTCGATCATGTCGAGCACCTCGAGCGAGAAGGTGCGCACGGTGCCCGACAGCTCGCAGTTGTCGGGGATCACGTTGTTGGTCTCGCCGGCGTGGATGGTGGTGACCGAGATCACCGCCGAGTCGGTCGGCTTCATCTTGCGCGTGAGGATGGTCTGGAAGGCCTGCACGATCTCGCAGGCGATCGGCACCGGGTCGATGCCGGTCTGCGGCAGCGCGGCGTGGCCGCCCTTGCCGACCACGTTCACATGGAACTTGTTGCCCGAGGCCATCACCGGGCCGGGGCTCACGGCGAACTGGCCGGCCTTCATGCCGGGCCAGTTGTGCATGCCGAAGACGGCGTCCATGGGGAACTGCTCGAAGAGCCCTTCCTTGATCATCTCGCGCGCGCCGCCGCCGCCCTCTTCGGCCGGCTGGAAGATCAGGTAGACGGTGCCGTCGAAGTTGCGGTGCTTGGCCAGGTGCTGGGCCGCCGCGAGCAGCATCGCCGTGTGGCCGTCGTGGCCGCAGGCGTGCATCTTGCCGTGGTGCTGGCTGGCGTGGGCGAAGGTGTTGAGCTCGGTGACGGGCAGCGCGTCCATGTCGGCGCGCAGGCCGACGGCGCGGGTGCTGGTGCCGTTCTTGACGATGCCGACCACGCCGGTGGTGCCCAGGCCGCGGTGGATGGGAATGCCCCATTCGGTGAGCTTGCCTGCCACCACGTCGGCGGTGCGGACTTCTTCGAAACAGAGTTCAGGGTGGGCATGAAGGTCACGCCGGACGGCCGCGATGCCGGCCGCCTGCGTGACGAGCGAGTCGATGAGTTTCATAAGACACAGTCTAGGCTTTGCGGAATGCGCCGCAAAGACCGTGCCGGGCAAACCCTCAGCGGCCGATGCTCTTGAGGTACTCGGTGCGCGCGGCCAGCGCGGTGTCGGTAAAGTCGGTGAACACGCCATCGACGCCGAGCTTGTAATAGACCGCGTATTCGTTCTTGCCGTCCTTGTTGTAGTCGGACGCGAGCCGGCGCGACTCGTTACGGAACGTGAAGGGGTGCACGAACAGGCCCGCCTTGTGGGCGTCGGCGATCAGCGTGGTGGGGGCCGTCGAGGTGGCGTCGGCGTCGTTGATCTTGCCGTCCTTGTTGACGTCCACCACCTTACCGTCGGCGCCCACGGTGCCCTTGACGCTCACGATGTAGCGCTTCCAGGGGCCGATGCCGTCGGCGTAGGTCTTGATCTCGGCCAGCCCGGCGGGCGTGACCATGACGTCGAAGTTGCGCTTGTCGCCGGCCTTGGTCCACTCGTAGGGGCGGTCGACCGGCACGGCGTAGGTCATGGCGCCGGTCTTCATGTCGATGCCGTCGCCGTCGATCAGCTGGATGAGCCGGGTGTTCAGGCCCTTGCTCTTCATGTACTTGAGGCTGCCGGGCTCGAACGACTGCACGTAGATGGGCGCGGTCTTGCTGTTCCAGCCGGCGGCGTTGATGGCGGCGATGACCTTGTCTTCCATGGGCATGCCCAGGTCGCGGAAGTAGGTCGGGTTCTTGGTTTCCGGGTAGATCGCGATGGTGCGGCCGGTTTCCTTCGTCTTGGCCTTGGCGAAATCGATGATCTCCTGGAAGGTCACGACCTTGAACTTGCCGTTGAATTCCTGCGGGCGCTCGGCGTCGGTCGAGATGCCGCCCAGGGTCTTGATCTCGGCCAGCGTGAAGTCGTTGCTGAACCAGCCGGTCTGGGTTTCGCCGTCGACCTGGATGGTCTTCTTGCGCGAGGCAAAACGCGCGTGCTTGGCCACGTCGGTGCTGATCGCCAGGTTGGGGTCGTGGCGGGCGATGAGCACGCCGTCCTTGGTGGAGACCAGGTCCATCTCGATGACGTCGGCGCCCAGCTCGATGGCGCGCGCGTACGACTCCAGCGTCTGTTCCGGCAGGTAGCCCGAGGCGCCGCGGTGGGCGATGACCAGCGGCGGGTTGCCGTCCAGCGTGAGCAGCTTGTTCGCCGCCGGGCCGGTGGTGCCACAGGCGGCCAGGCTCAGGGCGGCCGCGGCGGTCAGGGTGATCTGCAGGGACATGCGCATGTTGTCTTCTCCATCCAAACAAAGAAAAAAGAGGAGGCAGGCTACCCGCTGCGCGTGACAACGCCGATACCCATCTGCACGGGCGTTCAACTTCCCGGACAATCTGTTGCATGCAGCACACGCTTTCTCCCCAGAGCCTCTTGATGGCGCAAACCTTGGTTCGCATGAACACGGTGAGCGCAAACAGCAACCTCGAGCTGATCGACTTCGCCCAGGCGCACCTCGCCGCCCTCGGCGTGAAGAGCCGCATCACCTACAACGCCGAGCGCACCAAGGCGAACCTGTTCGCCACGCTGGGCGAGGGCAAGCCGGCCGGCGTGATCCTCTCGGGCCACACCGACACGGTGCCCTGGGACGGCCAGGCCTGGAGCGTGGACCCGCTGTCGGCCGTGGTGCAGAACGAGCGCCTGTACGGTCGCGGCTCGGCCGACATGAAGAGCTACATCGCGATCGCGCTGGCCAACGCCCAGCGCTTCCTCGAGGGCGACGCGCCCTTCGCCGTGCACTTCGCCTTCACCTACGAAGAAGAAATCGGCTGCTTCGGCGTGCGCGAACTCATTGCCGACATGCGCGACGCCGGCATCAAGCCGCTGGCCTGCATCGTGGGCGAACCCACCAGCATGGTGCCCGCCATCGCCCACAAGGGCGTGTACCGCTACAAGTGCTGCGTGCGCGGCAAGGAGGCGCACTCGTCGCTCACGCCGAAGTCGGTCAACGCCATCGAGATGGCCGCGCGCGTGATCGGCAAGGTGCGCGACATGGCCGAGGACTTCGAGCGCAGCGAGCCGCGCTACGACGGCTTCGACGTGCCCTTCAGCACCGCCAGCGTGGGCCAGTTCCACGGCGGCATTGCCGACAACGTGGTGCCGCGCGACGCCGAGTTCCGCTACGAATTCCGCGATCTGCCCACGGCCGACGCCAGGCGCATGCAGTCCGACGTGCTGGCGTACGCCGCGAGCATCGAGCCCGCCATGAAGAAGGTGGCGCCCGACGCAGGCTTCAAGTTCGAAACGATCTGCGAGATCCCGAGCTTCCTGGGCGCGGCCGGCGACCCGGTCACGCTGCTCGCGCAGCGCCTGGCCAGCGAAGACCGCACCACGCTGGTGGCCTTCGGCACCGAAGCGGGCCTGTTCAAGAACGCCGGCATCCCCACCGTGGTGTGCGGCCCCGGCAGCATCGAGCAGGCGCACCAGCCCGACGAGTTCGTGAGCCTGGACCAACTGGCGCGCTGCGAGCTGTTCATGGAGCGCCTCGCGACCTCGCACACCATTGGCTGAAGACCACGGCAGCGGCGCACTGCAACGCATGAAACGCGTCGCGCTCGGCCTGCTGTGCGCGGCGGCGGCGCTGTATGCGCTGGCCAGCGCGCTGCACGGCCAGCACCCGGCCTGGGGCTACGTGGCGGCCTTTGCCGAGGCCGCGATGGTCGGCGCCATTGCCGACTGGTTCGCGGTGGTGGCGCTGTTTCGCCACCCGCTGGGCCTGCCGATCCCGCACACGGCGATCATCCCGAGCAACAAGGACCGCATCGGCGCCAAGCTCGCGGGCTTCATCTGCGACAACTTCCTGAGCACCGCCCAGGTGCTGGCCAAGCTGCGCCAGTTCGACGCGGCGGGGCGCATCGCCGAGTGGCTGGCCCGGCCCGCCAGCGGCGAGCGGCTCGGCGAATGGGGCGTGGCCGCCACGCGCTACGGCCTGGCCGCCTTCGACGACGAGCGGGTGCGCGACTTCATGGGCCGCGCCGCCGCGGCCGGCCTGGCGAAGATCGATCTCTCGCGCCTCACCGGCCAGGCGCTCGATGCGCTCACGGCCGGCGGGCGCCACCAGGCGCTGCTCGACGACGTGCTGCAGCAGGTGGCCGAGCTGCTCGACGGCGACGAGGTGCAGGCGCACATCACCGAGGCCATCGCGCGCGAGATCAAGACGCTGCGCTATGTCGGCCTGGACCAGGTGGCGGCCAAGCTCGCCACGCGCAAGATCGTGGCCGCCATCGCGCGCACGCTGGCCGAACTGGCGGCCGAGCCCGACCATCCAATGCGCCGGCGCTTCGACCACTTCGTGGACGACTTCGTGGTGCGCCTGAAGCTCGACCCCGAGTTCCAGCAGCGCGGCGAGCAGATCCGCGCCGAGCTCATCGCGCACCCCGCGCTGGGCGACTACCTGCACGGCCTGTGGGGCGAGCTGCTGGGCTGGCTGCACGACGACCTGGGGCGCCCCGACTCGACCATCCGCCAGCGCATCGCCACCATGGCCGGCGCGCTGGGCCAGCGGCTGCAGAACGACGCGGCCATCCGCGCCTGGATCAACGAGCAGCTCGAAGCCGCCGCGCCGGCGGCCATCGAGCGCTACCGCGAGGACATCCGCCGCTACATCGAGGAACGCGTGGGCGAGTGGAACGCGCACGAGATGACCGACGAGCTCGAGCGCCACATCGGGCGCGACCTGCAGTTCATCCGCATCAACGGCACGCTGGTGGGCGGGCTGGTGGGGCTGCTGATCCACACGGCGACGCAGCTGCTGCGCAACTGAAGCTGCGGGTTATCCGCAGCGGACGAAAGTCCGCGTCTTGTCCCGCGAGCGACTGCGCGGCCTCCTCCGGCTCCTAGACTGCGGGCGCACTGCCGCATCCGTCACAACGCCAACCCCAGAGGAGATCGCCATGCCCCGTCGCACGATCCGCGCTGCCGCGCTGACCGCCGCCCTCGCCCTGCTCGCCGCCTGCAGTTCGCTGTCGCCACCGCCCAAGCGCCCCGCCGCCTGGGCCGCGCCCGAAGTGCTCGTGGCCCCCTCGTCCTTCGCGGGCGTGCACGGCCTGGCCATCGATGCGAAGGGCCGGCTGCTGGCGGGCTCCGTGCTCGGCAACACGCTGTGGGAGGTCGACCGCCAGACCGGCGCCGCCAAGGTGCTGATCGATGCGCCCGAGGGCCAGGCCGACGACATCGCGGTCGGGCCGAAGGGCGAACTGGCCTGGACCAACTACCTCATGGGCATGCTGCGCTACCGCGAGAACGAGAGCGCGCCGCTGCGCGTGCTCGCCAAGGACCTGCCCGGCCTGAACTCGCTCGACTTCGACCGCCGAAACGGCAAGCTGTACGCCTCGCAGGTGTTCCTGGGCGACGCGCTGTGGGAGATCGACCGCGAGGGCAAGCAGCCGCCCCGGCTCATCAAGAAGGACATGGGCGGCTTCAACGGCTTCGAGGTCGGGCCCGACGGCCTGCTCTACGGCCCGCTGTGGTTCAAGGGCCAGGTCGTGAAGATCGACCCGGCGAACGGCAACCTGACCGTGATCGCCGACGGCTTCAAGATCCCGGCTGCCGCCAACCTCGACGGCAAGGGCAACCTCTGGGTCGTCGATGCGCGCAGCGGCGAGCTGGTGAAGGTCGATCTTGCGAGCGGCAAGAAGACCGTGGCCAAGCAGCTGCGCCCGTCGCTCGACAACCTCGCCATCGCCAAGGACACGCCCGACGGGACGATCTACGTCTCCAACATGGCCAACAACGAGGTGCAGGCCTTCAACCCCGCCACCGGCGAACTGCGCACGCTCACCAGCGGCAAGGTGGCGGTGCCGGCGGGCCTGAAGATCGACGGCAACGACCTGTGGGTGGCCGACGTCTTCGGCTTCCGGCAGGTCGACGTGCGCACCGGCGAGGTGCGCGACGTGTTCCGCATGCAGCGCGACCCCGAGCTCGACTACCCCTTCGCGGTCGGGCTGTCGCCCAAGCTCTTCGCGCTGACCTCGTGGTTCACGGGCTCGGTGCAGCTGGTCGACCGACAGACCCTGAAGACGGTCGAAACGATCCACGGCCTGAAGGCCCCGTTCGACGCGCTGCCGATGCCCGACGGCAGCGTGATCTACGCCGAACTCGCCACCGGCAGCATCACCCGCGCCAGCGGGCCGAAGTTTGCAGAGAAGTCAGTGCTGGCTAGCGGGCTGAACGGCCCGGTGCAACTGGTGGTCGGCCAGGACGGCGCGCTCTACGTGACCGAGGCCGCCGGCAAGCTGCTGCGCATTCCGCTGGACGCCAGCGCGCCCCTGCGCACCGTGGCCGACGGGCTGGCGCTGCCCGAGGGCCTGGCCCAGACGCCGTGGGGCAGCTTCATCGTGGCCGAGAGCGCGGCGCGCCGGCTGGTCGAGATCGACCCGGCCACCGGCACCCGCCGCACCGTCGCCGAGAACCTGCCCATCGGCCTGGCGGCCGGGCCCGGCCTGCCCCCGCCGTACGTGGTGACGGGCGTGGCCGTGGGCCGCGACGGCACGGTCTACGTGGCGGCCGACAGGAACAATTCGATCTATCGAATTCGGCCTGTCATTCAGGGTAACAATTAGTACAAGTTTCTGTTTACTTTTATAAACACATATTACAAACTGGTCGGGACGCGTCGCAGCGTTCCGATCGCATAGGGCAGTCGGGGTCTGCGAAGCGCTCTTTCCGAAGGGACATCGCATGACTCCACTCGTCGTAGGCCAAGTGCTATCGCCCGAATACTCCCTGGGGCTGGTCGCGCTTTCGTTCGTCATTTCCTTCTTCGGCTCGCTGGTGGCCCTGATCTGCGCCGGGCGCATGGTCGGTGCCGACGGCAAACCCAACCTGGCCATCGTGGCCTGCGCCGCGGTGGCGCTGGGGGGCATCGGCATCTGGTCGATGCACTTCATCGGCATGCTGGCCTACCGACTGCCCTTCGGCATCGCGTACAACATGCCGCTGACCATCGTGTCGCTGGTGGCGGCCATCCTGATCTCGGGCATTGCGCTGTACCTGGCGGGCGGGCGCGCCAAGTTCAGCCGCTCGGGCTGGCTGGCCGGCAGCCTGCTGGCGGGCCTGGGCGTGTGCGTGATGCACTACATGGGCATGTTCGCGATGAACATGCGGGCCACGATGAGCTTCGACTTCAGCATGGTCGCGCTGTCGGTGGTCATCGCCATCACGGCCGCCGCCGCGGCGCTGTGGCTGGCCTTCAACCTGCGCAAGCTGAGCCACCAGGTGGCCGCCGCCGCCGTGATGGGCGTGGCGGTGTGCACCATGCACTACGTGGGCATGAGCGCGGCCAGCATGATCTGCACGGCGGCCGCCCCGGTCGACGCGCTCTCGCTGGGCGGCAGCTACATGGGCCTCACGGTGTTCGGCACGGCCGGCGCGGTGCTGATCTTCATCTACTGGGTGGTCACGGGCAGCAGTCTGGACGCCGCCCCCGCCGCACAACGGCGCGTGCGCCCCAGCTAGTTGGCGCAAGCGGGCCGGGGGCCCGCCTCCTAAAGTCTGTGCGAAACGACACGCGCGCACCGCACAGACCCCCATGCCCTTCCTCGAATCCCGGCTGCACACCGCCGGAGACAGCTACCAGGCCAACCGCGCCAGCATGCTCTCGCTGCTGGAGCAGGTCCGGTCCCACGAAGCCCGCGCCGTGGCCGCCTCCAGCGCCTCGGCCGAGCGCTTCGCCAAGCGCGGCCAGTTGCTGCCGCGCGAACGCCTCGCGCTGCTGCTGGACACCGGCGCGCCCTTCCTGCCGCTGGCCACGCTGGCGGGCCTGGGCCAGGACAACCCCGACCTTTCGAAAAGCGTGCCCGGCGGCGGCCTGATCGCCGGCATCGGGCGCGTGGCGGGCGTGCGCTGCATGATCAGCGCCTCCGACTCCGGCATCGACGCCGGCGCGCTGCAGCCCATGGGCCTGGACAAGCAGCTGCGCCTGCACGAGATCGCGCTGGAGAACAAGCTGCCCTTCGTCCAGCTGGTGGAAAGCGCGGGCGCCAACCTCATGCAGTACCGCGTGCAGGACTTCGTGCGCGGCGGCAACATCTTCCGCAACCTCGCGCGGCTCTCGGCCGCGGGGCTGCCGGTGGTGACCGTGACGCACGGTTCGTCGACCGCGGGCGGCGCCTACCAGACGGGCCTGTCGGACTACATCGTGATGGTGCGCGACCGCACGCGGGCCTTCCTGGCCGGCCCGCCGCTCTTGAAGGCCGCCACCGGCGAGATCGCCACCGAGGAAGAACTGGGCGGTGCCGTCATGCACACCCACATCTCGGGCCTGGGCGACTACCTGGCCGAGGACGACCGCGACGCGCTGCGCATCGCACGCGCCATCCTCGGCGGCATCGACTGGGCGCGCGACGAGGCGCCGCGCGCCTTCGCGCCGCCGCGCCACGACGCCGAGGAGCTGATGGGCCTCATGCCCGCCGACGGCCGCCGGCCAGTGGACATGCGCGAGGTCATCGCGCGCATCGCCGACGGCTCGGAGTTCCTGGCCTTCAGCGAGCACTACGGCAGCGCCACGGTCTGCGGCCACATCCGACTCGAAGGCCACGCGGTGGGCATCATCACCAACAACGGCCCCATCGATTCCGACGGCGCCACCAAGGCCACGCACTTCATCCAGGCCTGCTGCCAGTCGCGCACGCCCATCGTCTACCTGCAGAACATCACGGGCTACATGGTGGGCCGCGCGCACGAGGAGGCCGGCATCATCAAGCACGGCGCCAAGATGATCCAGGCCGTGACCAGCGCCAACGTGCCGCAGATCACGCTGCACTGCGGCGCCTCGTACGGCGCGGGCAACTACGGCATGTGCGGGCGCGGCTTTGCGCCGCGCTTCTGCTTCAGCTGGCCCAACGCGCGCACCGCCGTGATGGGCGGCGAGCAGGCCGCGCAGACCATGGCCATCGTGATGGAGGCAGGCATGGCCCGCAAGGGCGCTGTCGACCGCGACAAGATCGACGCGATGCAGCGCCAGATCGTCGAGCGCTTCGAGCGCCAGATGAGCGTCTTCACCACCAGCGCGCTGCTGCTGGACGACGGCGTGATCGACCCGCGCGACACGCGCGCCGTGCTGGCCGAGGCGCTGTCGATCTGCCGCGACGCCGAGGCACGCGCCCCGCAACCCATGCAGTTTTCGGTGGCACGGCCATGAGCGCATTCAAGAAGATCCTGATCGCCAACCGCGGCGAAATTGCCGTGCGCGTGATGCGCACCGCACGCGCCATGGGCTACCGCACGGTCGCCGTGTACTCCCGCGCCGATGCAGACGCCGAGCACGTGCGCCGGGCCGACGAGTCCGTGTGCATCGGCGAGCCGCTGCCTGCGCAGAGCTACCTGAACATCGACGCGATCGTTGCAGCGGCCCGCGCCAGTGGCGCCGATGCGGTGCACCCGGGCTACGGCTTCCTCGCCGAGAACGCGGCCTTCGCGCAGGCGTGTCGCGACGCAGGGCTGGTCTTCATCGGGCCATCGCCCGAGGCCATCGTCGCGATGGGCGACAAGGCCGGCGCCAAGCGGCTCATGCAGGCGGCCGGCGTGCCGTGCATTCCCGGCTACCAGGGCGACGATCAAAGCACCGCCACGCTGGCCGCCGAGGCCGAACGCATCGGCTGGCCCGTGATGATCAAGGCCACGGCCGGCGGCGGCGGGCGCGGCATGCGGCTCGTGGCCTCGGCCGGCGCCTTTGCCGATCAATTGCAGAGCGCGCAGTCCGAGGCGCTGCATGCCTTCGGCGACGCCACCGTGATTTTGGAGCGCGCCATCGTCGCGCCGCGCCACATCGAGATCCAGGTGTTTGCCGACCGCCACGGTCACGCGATTCACCTCGGCGAGCGCGACTGCTCGGTGCAGCGGCGCCACCAGAAGGTGATCGAGGAAGCGCCTTCGCCGGCCGTCGACGCCGCGCTGCGCGCACGCATGGGCGCCACCGCCGTGGCCGCCGCCAAGGCCATCGCCTACGAAGGCGCGGGCACGCTCGAGTTTCTGCTCGACGCGCAAGGCCAGTACTGGTTCATGGAAATGAACACGCGGCTGCAGGTGGAGCATCCCGTGACGGAAGCGGTGACGGGGCTGGACCTCGTCGAGCTGCAGCTGCGCGTGGCGGCCGGCGAGCCGCTGCCGCTGACGCAGGACGACGTGCGCATCACCGGCCATGCGATCGAGGTGCGCCTGTGCGCCGAAGACCCGCAGCAGGGATTCCTGCCGCAGAGCGGCACGCTCACGGCGTGGCGTCCGTCGCCTACGCTGCGCACCGAGCACGCGCTGCGCGACGGCGCCGAAGTGCCGCCCTTCTACGACTCGATGATCGCCAAGCTCATCGCGTCGGGCCGCACGCGCGACGAAGCGCGACAGCGGCTGCTGGCGGGCCTACGCGACACCATCGCACTGGGCCTGCCGACCAACCAGGCATTGCTGCAGCGCGCGCTCGCGCACCCGGTGTTCGCGAGCGGCGGAGCGACCACCGCCTTCATCGGCGACCACCTCGACGCGCTGCTCGCCGCCGACGCGGCAGCCGACACGCGCGCCGCCCTGCTCGCGGCCCTGCTGCTGCAGACCGGCGCGCGCGGCTGGCCCTCGCCGCTGGCACACACGCTGCCCAACGCCTTGCGCTTTGCGCTCGACGGGGCGGTGCACACGGCGCGCGTGACGCCGCGCGGCGCGGCGCATTTCGAGGTCGTGCTGGACGACGCCGCGCCGGCCACGCTCGCGCTGCTGGCGCTGCCGGACGACGGCCCGGTGCGCTTTGCCTGCAACGGCGTGGCCGCGCAGGCATGGGTCGTGCGGCGCGGCGAACGCACGGACCTCCACTTCGACGGCCTCGCCCACCGCCTCGACGACCTCACGCACGTGGCCGTCCCGCGCGCCGGCGCGGGCGGCGGTGACGGCCTGCTGCGCGCCTCGATGAACGGCCGCGTGGTCGCGCTGCTGGCCGCCGAGGGCGACACCGTCTCGGCAGGCCAGCCACTGGTCACGCTCGAGGCCATGAAGATGGAACACGTGCACTGCGCACCGCGCGCGGGCCGCGTCGCGGCGCTGCATGTGGCCGTGGGCACGCAGGTGGCCGCGCGCCACATCGTGGCCGAGATCGCCGAGGCCTGAAGGCCCCTCCCCCTTTTTCGAGAACCTGTCGAATGAACGCACCCCACTACCGCTCCGTCTTCGCGCCCGGCCTGTTCGCCGGGCAATGCATCGTCGTCACCGGTGGCGGCTCGGGCATCGGCCGCTGCACCGCGCACGAACTGGCCTCGCTCGGCGCCCACGTGGTGCTGGTCGGGCGCAAGCCCGAGAAGCTCGACGCGGTGCGCGCCGAGATCGAAGCCGTCGGCGGCAACGCCAGCACGCAGGCCTTCGACATCCGCCAGGAAGACGCCGTGCGCGAGGCCGTGAAGGCCATCGTCGCGGCGCACGGGCGCATCGACGGGCTGGTCAACAACGCGGGCGGCCAGTACATCACGCCGCTGGCCGCCATCTCGGCCAAGGGCTGGGAGGCGGTGATCCACACCAACCTCACGGGCGGCTTCCTGGTGGCGCGCGAGTGCTACGTGCAGAGCATGCAGGCCCACGGCGGCGCCGTCGTCAACATCGTGGCCGACATCTGGGGGTCGATGCCGAACATGGGCCACAGTGGCGCCGCGCGCGCCGGCATGGTGAGCTTCACCGAGACCGCCGCCGCCGAGTGGGCCGTGAGCGGCGTGCGCGTGAACGCCGTGGCGCCGGGCTACATCGCCTCCAGCGGCATGGACCACTACCCGCCCGAGGCCGGCGACATGCTGCGCGCCATGCGCAAGACCGTGCCCGCGGGCCGCTTCGGCAACGAGGCCGAGACCTCCGCCGCCATCGCCTTCCTGCTGGGCCCGGCTGCCGCCTTCATCAGCGGCACCGTGCTGCGCGTGGACGGCGCGCGCCCGCAGGCGCGCATGGGCTGGCCGATGGAACTGCCCGACGCGCAGGCGCAGCAGCGCCCCGCGGTGCGGCCCTACGACGGCTTTCACCTCGCGCAGACACCGCGCGTGTTCCAGGACAAGTAACGAGCGAACGAACGAACGGAGACCAGTGATGCAGTACACCCATGAACACCTCGAGATGCAGAACACCCTGCGCCGGTTCATCGACGAGGAGATCAACCCCCACGTCGACGAATGGGAAGAGGCCGAGATCTTTCCCGCGCACGAGGTCTTCAAGAAGCTCGGCAACCTCGGTCTGCTGGGGCTGAACAAGCCCGAGGCCTTCGGCGGCGCCGGCCTCGACTATTCGTTTGCGATGGCCTTCGCCGAAGGGCTGGGCCACATCAGCTGCGGCGGCGTGCCGATGGCCATCGGCGTGCAGACCGACATGTGCACGCCCGCGCTCGCGCGCTTCGGCAGCGACGAACTGCGCCGCGAGTTCCTGGTGCCCGCCATCGCGGGCGACACGGTCGGCTGCATCGGCGTGAGCGAGCCCGGCGCGGGCAGCGACGTGGCGGGCCTGAAGACCTATGCGAAGAAGGACGGCGACGACTACCTCATCACCGGCCAGAAGATGTGGATCACCAACAGCCTGCAGGCCGACTGGATGTGCATGCTGGTCAACACCAGCGAGGGCCCGGTGCATCGCAACAAGTCGCTCGTGATGGTGCCGATGAACCTGCCCGGCATCGAGAAGGCCAAGAAGATCCGCAAGATCGGCATGGACTCGAGCGACACCGGCCTCATCTACTTCGACAACGTGCGCGTGCCGCAGCGCTACCGCATCGGCGAGGAAGGCCAGGGCTTCGTCTACCAGATGCAGCAGTTCCAGGAAGAGCGCCTGTGGTGCGCGGCCAGCTCGCTCGCACCGATGGACGACTGCATCACGCAGACCATCGAATGGGCGCAGCAGCGCCAGATGTTCGGCGCCACGCTGGCCGACCAGCAGTGGGTGCAGTTCAAGCTGGCCGAACTGAAGACCGAGGTGGAGGCGCTGCGCGCCCTCACCTACCGCGCCTGCGACCTGCATGTGAAGGGCGAGGACGTGCTCGAGCTCGCCTCGATGGCCAAGCTCAAGACCGGCCGCCTCACGCGCCAGGTGGCCGACACCTGCCTGCAGTTCTGGGGCGGCATGGGCTTCACGCTGGAGAACCGCGTCTCGCGCCTGTACCGCGACGGCCGCCTGGGCTCGATCGGCGGCGGCGCCGACGAGGTGATGCTCGGCATCCTCGCCAAGACCATGGGCATCGCCAAGCGCCCGCCGCGCGGCTGACCGGCATGGACGCTGAACTGCAGGCCGACCGTGCGGCGCTCGCCGACACGGTGCGCCGCTTCGCCCAGGCCGAGATCGCACCGAACGTGCAGGCCTGGGACGAGGCCGGCGAGTTCCCGCGCGCGCTGTACGCCCGCGCGGCCGAGCTGGGCCTGCTGGGCCTGGGCTACCCGGAAGCACTCGGCGGCACGCCCGCCTCGTATGCGCTCAAGCTGCCGGCCTGGGTCGCGCTCGCGCGCCACGGCCAGAGCGGCGGCGTGCTCGCGAGCCTGTTCTCGCACAACATCGGCCTGCCGCCCGTGGTGCTGCATGCCAGCGACGCGGTGCGGCAAGAGGTCGTGCCGGCCGTGCTGCGCGGCGAAAAGATCGCCGCGCTCGCGATCACCGAACCCGGCGGCGGCTCCGACGTGGCCGCGGTGCGCACCACGGCCAAGCGCGACGGCGACCACTACGTGCTCAACGGCGAGAAGACCTTCATCACCTCGGGCATGCGCGCCGACTGGATCACCGTGGCCGTGCGCACCGGCGAAGGCCGCGGCGCGGGCGGGCTCTCGATGCTGCTGGTGCCGGGCGACGCGCCCGGCCTTTCGCGCACCCGGCTCGCGAAGATGGGCTGGCTGTGCTCCGACACCGCCACCCTGCACTTCGACAACGTGCGCGTGCCCGCGCGCTACCTGCTGGGCGACGAGGGCGCAGGCTTTCGCATGGTCATGGGCAACTTCAACGGCGAGCGCGTCGGGCTCGCGGCCGGCGCGCTGGGCTTCGCGCAGGCCTGCCTGGACGAGGCGCTGGCCTGGTCGCGCGAGCGCAAGACCTTCGGCGCCGCGCTCATCGAACACCAAGCGGTGCGCCACAAGCTGGTCGACATGCAGATGCGCATCGCCTCGACCGAGGCCTGGCTCGAGGCCGTGTCCGCCGAGGGCGACGCGCACGAGGCGGCGGGCCGCATCAACGCGCCCGAGTGGGTGGCGCAGGTCTGCCTGCTCAAGAACCACGCCACGCAGACCATGCAGTTCTGCGCCGACCAGGCGGTGCAGATCCTCGGCGGCATGGGCTTCATGCGCGGCACGGTGAGCGAGCGCATCTACCGCGAGGTCAAGGTGATGATGATCGGCGGCGGGGCCGAGGAGATCATGAAGGAGCTGGCGGCGCGGCAGCTGGGGTGGGTGTAGCGACCTTCATTTCGGCCCGGCAGGAACGCTGCTGCGCAGCGGGGGTCCAACCGTCCAGCACCTTTGCTGGGTCGCGGGAGATCACCATGCTCTCTTTCACTTATGGCATCGGCGCCGTCGCCCTGGTCCTGCTGGCGGCGCTGCTCTTTTCGGCGATATGGATCTTCCGGGAGTACGAGCGCGGCATCGTGTTCACCCTGGGGCGCTTCTCGAAGGTGGCAGGGCCCGGGCTGGTGTTCGTGATCCCGGCCATCCAGCAGGTGGTGCGCGTCGACCTGCGCACCGTGGTGCTCGAAGTGCCGACGCAGGATGTGATCTCGCGCGACAACGTGTCGGTGAAGGTCAGCGCGGTCGTCTACTTCCGCATCGTCGATGCGGCCAAGGCCATCATCGAGGTCAAGGACTTCTTCAACGCCACCAGCCAGCTGGCCCAGACCACGCTGCGCTCGGTGCTCGGCAAGCACCAGCTGGACGACATGCTGGCCGAGCGCGAGAAGCTCAACCTGGATGTGCGCGAATCGCTGGACGTGCAGACGGCCTCATGGGGCATCAAGGTGTCGAACGTCGAGATCAAGCAGATCGACCTCACCGAATCCATGATCCGCGCCATCGCACGGCAGGCCGAGGCGGAACGCGAACGCCGCGCCAAGGTGATCCATGCCGAGGGCGAGCTGCAGGCGTCCGAGAAGCTGTTCCAGGCCGCGCGCGTGCTGGCGCAGGAGCCGCAGGCGATCCAGTTGCGCTACCTGGAGACGCTCACGGTGATCGGCGCAGACAAGAACACGACCATCGTGTTTCCGCTGCCGGTGGACCTGATGGCGAGCTTGCTCGGCAAGCAGCACGCGTAGCGTGCAACGGCGGTGGTCCCGGCGCCGGTTCGAATCGCTGCGCGGGCAGATCAGGTCGATGGCGCCGCGGATGGATCGGCACCGGCCTGCGCGAGCCCGACGCAGAAATCGCGCACCAACCGCAGCGCAGGGGCCTCGGTGCGGCCTTCGAGTGTGACGAAGGCGAACTGCGCACTGAGCCCCGCCGCGGGCGCCACCGTCAACTCGGCCAGTTCGCCGCTGTCCTGCAGCGCGCGGGTGGCCGCGAGCACGCCCAGGAAGATCGCGTCGGTGTTGCGCACGGCATCGATCAGCGCGCCGATGTCTTCCGACGACACATGCAGCCAGCGCTGCGGGCTCGCGTCGCTGCCGTAGCGCTCGACCAGGATGCGCGCCACGTCGTCGCTGACCATCGTCGAGACCACCGGGTAGCGCACGAGATCGTCGAAGCCCACCGGCGTGCCGCGGCCCTTCGCAAGCAGCGGATGGCCGCGCCGGCAGACGAAGCCGGAGCGCAGCGTCGGCAGCACGTCGATGTGCAGGTCTTCCCGCGGTGACACCGCGCGGTAGGTGAGCACCAGCGCATCGAGCGTGCGTGCGCGCAGTGCCGCCAGTTGCAGGTCGGGCCCGCCGCCGTGCAGCTGCAGGCCCACGCGCGGGTGGTGGCGCAGCATGTGGATCAGCAACGGCGACGAGAACAGGGCGCCCGGTGCGGCACCGAGCCCCAGCCGCACCGAGCCGGCCTGCCCGTCGGCCAGCAGCGCGGCGGCGCGCTTGAGCTCATGCGTCTCCATCGAGATGCGCTTGGCGCGCGCCAGCACCATGGCGCCGAACGGCGTGAGCTCGTTGCGCTTGCCGATGCGGTCGACGAGTTGCATGCCGAGCTCCTGCTCAAGCATCTGGATGCTGCGGCTGAGCGCCGGCTGCGTCAGGTGCACCTTCTCGGACGCGCGGCTGAAGGAGCCGGTTTCGGCGAGCGCGAGCAGGTGGTCGAGTTGCTGGAGGTTCATGGCGGGCCGCTCTTTGTCATACGCATGAGGCGCGCTCATGGTAATGACAAAAACAATGCATTGGACAGATATTCATGCGATTCCTAGCATCCATCGCGTACTACTTTGGACCAAGGAATTTCCCCATGAAGCGGTTCGGTCAATGGCTTTGCGCGCTGGCTTTTCTAGGCTGCGGCACGGCGGCGATGGCGCAGCCACAAGCGCAGGGGCCCTACCCCTCGAAGGTCGTCACGATGATGGTTCCCTACCCGGCGGGCGCGGCCAGCGACTTCACCGCGCGGGCCCTGAACGACCTGGTCGGCAAGGCGCTCGGCGGGCAGGTGATCGTCGAGAACCTCGGTGGCGCGAGCGGCGCCATCGCCGCGGGCAAGGTGCTGGCGGCGCCGGCCGACGGCCACTTTCTGTTCCAGGGCTCGCCCAACGAGCTGATCCTGTCGGGGCTGGTGAACAAGAGCACGCGCTACAAGCCCGAGGACTTCCAGTGGATCGCGCCGGTGGCCACCTCGCCCCTGGTGCTGATGGTCAACAGCCAGCTGCCGGCGCACTCGCTCGATGAGTTCGTGGCGCTGGCGCGCTCGCGCAAGGACGCACCGCTGAACTACGGCACGCCGGGCGCCGGCACGCTGTATCACCTGCTCGGCGAGCTCTTCACGAAACGCACCGGCGCGCCTGCCACGCACGTGCCCTACAAGGGCGGCGCCCCCCTCCTGCAGGACCTGATCGGCGGGCAGATCGACTTCGCGTTCATGCCGTACCAGGCCTTCTATGCCGACTACGTGAAGCAGGGCCGCCTGCGCGTGATCGGCTCGCTGTCGCCCGGCAAGCGCCTGCCCGCGCCGTTCGACACGGTGCAGACCAGCGCGCAGAGCAAGGACATGAAGGACTTCGACTTCAGCATCTGGACCTCGTACGTGGTGCGCAAGGGCACGCCGCGGCCGGTGGCCGAACGGCTCAACGCCGCGATCGCCGCCGCGCTGAAGAACCCGCAGGCGCGCGCGCAGCTGGAATCGCAGGCCAAGACCGTCTTCGAGCCGATGAGCCTGGAGGCGGGAGAGCAGTTCTACGCCGCCGAGATCGCGCGCTATCGCGACCTCGTCAAGGCCATCGGCTACGAGTCGCCCTGAGCCCCCGCTCCACGCAAGAACAAGAGGTGCATTCATGAAGACGAGACACATCAATGGCCTGGTGCTGACGATCGCGCTGTCGCTCTCGGCGTGCGGCGGCGGTGGCGGCAGCACCGGTTTCGGCGGCATCGCGCTGCCGCCGGCCGCGAGCCCCGCACCGGAGGCCCCCGCGCCGACGCCGGACGACCTCACGGTCGCGGTCACCACCGAGGGCAAGGTCGCGGGCAGCGCCGGCTCGGACATGGTGTCGTTCCTCGGCATTCCCTACGCGCAGCCGCCGGTGGGCGCCTTGCGCTGGGCACCGCCGCAACCGCCGGCCGCACACGCGGCCACGCTGCAGGCCAGGGCCTTCGGCAATGCGTGCCCGCAAGCCCCCGGCGCGGTGTCGTCACCGATCGCCGAAGACTGCCTCTATCTCAACGTGTGGAAGCCCGCAGGCACGAAGCCCGGCGACAAGCTGCCGGTGATCTTCTACATCCACGGCGGCGCGTTCACGCTGGGTTCGGGCGAGATGGGCCCGAGCCCGCTGGCGAGCCGCGGCGTGGTCGTCGTCAGCCTCAACTACCGGCTCGGCGCGCTCGGCTACCTCGCGAACAAGGCATTGCGCGCAGCCAACAAGGACGGCAGCCTCGGCAACTTCGCGGTGATGGACCAACTGGCCGCGCTCGGCTGGGTGCAGAAGAACATCGCGGCCTTCGGCGGCGATGCGGGCAACGTCACGCTGTGGGGCACCTCGGCAGGCGCGACGCAGAGCTTCTCGCTGCTGCAGTCGCCGAAGGCCAAGGGGCTGTTCCAGCGCGCGGTGATGCAAAGCGGCGGCGCGGCCGAGTACTCGAACCCGAGCATGGACACCTCGCTGGCCGTCGGCGACACCGCCGTGCAGAACCTCGGATGCAGCGGCGCCGCCGACGTGGTCGCCTGCCTGCGGGCACTGCCGGTGTCGGCGCTGCTCGCACAGGGCACGCTCAAGTGGCGGCCCACGGTCGACGCACAGGTCCTCACGCAGGTGCCCGCACGCGCCTTCGCGACCGGCAACTTCAACCAGGTGCCCGTGATGATCGGCGGCGTGCGCGACGAGGGCACGCTGTTCGTCGACACGAAGCTGAGCGCCACCTACTACCCGCTGTACCTGCGCGGGCTCGCGCCGGCCGGCTACGACACCACGGCCATCGAGGCGGCCTACCCGATCGGCAACTACGCCGTGCCGGCGCAAGGCATCGCGCGCGCCATGGGCGACGCGATGTACGCCTGCGGCAACAGCGCGCGGCGCGATGCGCTCGCGGCCTGGGTGCCGGTGTACGGCTGGGAGATGACCGATCCGCAGCTGTCGTTTCCGACGAGCCCCACGGCCTTCTTCTACGGCACCGCGCACGGCATGGACAGCTACTACCTGACCGGCACGGTCGACGCGCTGCCCACGTACCCGTACTTCGACCCGGGCAGCGCCACGCCCGACGCAACCACCACCGCACAGCGCAAGGCGCTGTCGGCGCAGATGGTGGCGTACCTCCTCAACTTCGCGAAGCACGGCGACCCGAACGGCGACGGCCGCAACGTCGCGACGCACTGGCCGCGCTCCATGGGGCCGTCGGGCCGCGCGCTGATGGAGTTCACCTACCCCGCCGTCAAGACATCGAGCAACGCGTTCGAGCACACGCACAAGTGCGACACGCTGTGGGGGCCGGACGTGTTCCCGCCGCTGTACTGACGAACCCACCGCATTCACTCCTCCCTCCATGAACGAACAACACGTCATCGACCACCTCGACGCCCGCCAGCCGCAGATCGTGGCGTGGCTCAAGGACTTCCTGCGCATCCCGAGCGTGAGCGCCGACCCGGCCTTCGCGCCCGGCATGCACGAGGCGCGGCGCTTCCTCGTCGAGCGGCTGCAGCAGATCGGCCTGGCCGGGGTGCGCCTGCTCGACGGCGACGGCGAGCCCGCCGTGTACGGCGAATGGAACGGCGCGCCCGGCCAACCCACGCTGATGGTCTACGGCCACTACGACGTGCAGCCGGCCGATCCCGTCGCGCAATGGCGCACGCCGCCGTTCGAGCCCACGGAGGTGGACGGCCGGCTCTACGGCCGAGGCACCTCCGACGTGAAGGGCTCGACCACCATCGCACTCGAGGTGATCGCCTCGTTCCTCGCGGTGCTGGGCCGGTGCCCGGTGAACATCAAGGTGTTCCTCGAAGGCGAGGAGGAAACAGGCAGCCCCTCGCTGCGAACCCTCGTCGAGCGCCACCGGGCGCTGCTGCAGGCCGATGCGGTGCTGTCAGCCGACGGCGGGCGCGCGAGCGCGCAGGTGCCGACGATCAACACCGGTGCGCGCGGCAACTCGCAGCTCGAGGTGCGGTTGCGCACCGCGCACAAGGACTTGCATTCAGGCCGCTACGGCGGCGGCGTGCGCAACGCGCTGCACGAGATGGCGCGGCTGGTCGCATCGCTGCACCACGCGGATGGCGGCGTGGCGGTCGAAGGCTTCTACGAGGGCGTGCTGCCACTCAGCGCCAGGCAGCGTGCCGATACCGCAGCGTTCCCCTACGACGAAGCCGCGTTCTTTTCTGATGTCGGCGCCGGCGCGCACGGCGAGCCCGAATACACCGCCCGCGAGCGCATCACGCTGCGGCCCGCGCTCGACGTCAACGGCCTGTGGGGTGGCTACACGGGCGGTGGCGGCAAGACCATCGTGCCCTGCGAGGCGCAGGCCAAGCTCACCACGCGCGTGGTCGCGGGGCAGGACCCGCGCGCCGTGATCCACGCGGTGCTGCGCCACCTGCAGCGGCACTGCCCGCCCGGCTGCACGCTCGACGTGGTGGCCCTGAACGACGGCTCACCCGCCTCCACCCTCGCGCCGGACCACCCGCTGGTGCGCGCAGCCGAAGCGGTGCTCGAACGCGAGAGCGGCCAGCGCCCCGTTCACGTGCGGCTCGGCGCGAGCGTGCCGGTCACGTCGATCTTCAAGGAGATGCTGGGCATCGACACGCTGATGTTCGGCTTCAACCTGCCCGATGAAGACGTGCATGCGCCGAACGAGTTCTTCCGGCTGGCGTCCATCCAGCAAGGGACACGGGCCTGGACCTTGCTGCTTGCAGAACTGGCGAAGCACCCGCCGGCATCCTTTCATGCCGGCTGACGCCTGACGCGCGTCAGTCCGCGTCTTCTCCACCGCCCGCCTGTGCGGCCAGCGCGGCCGCCGCGCGCAGCTTGTCCTTCTTGCTCGGCCGCGTGCCCTTGATGCCGCCGTTGCCCGAGGTGTCGACCACCACCGGTGCCGCCTCGACCGGCTCGAAGCCCGCGATGCGCTCGCGCGGCACGCGCTGGCCCTGGCGCTTCTCGATCAGGCGGAAGTGCGCCTCGGTGGCCGGGCTCACGAAGCTGATCGCCAGCCCGCTCGCGCCCGCGCGGCCGGTGCGGCCGATGCGGTGGATGTAGTCGGTGGGCGAACGCGGCAGGTCGTAGTTGATGACCACGGGCAGCTGCGCGATGTCCAGGCCGCGCGCCGCCAGGTCGGTGGCGATCACCACGTCCCAGCGGCTCTGCTTGAACTGCGCCAGGATGTCGCGGCGCGTGCCCTGCGCGATGTCGCCGTGGAAGGGCACGGCGTAGATGCCGTTGCGGTACAGCTTCTCGGCCACGGTCTGTGCGGCGTGCTGCGTGGCGACGAACACCAGCACGCGGTCCCAGGTGCCTTCGTTGTCCTTCAGCAGCTGGCGCAGCAGCTGGGTGCGGCGGGCGGCGTCGACCTCGATGGCGCGCTGCACGATGTCGGGCCGGGTGCCGGGCTCGCCCTGCACGTCGACCAGCGCCGGGTCGTGCAGCATGTCGTCAGCCAGCGCCTGGATGGCGATCGGGAAGGTGGCCGAAAAGAGCAGGTTCTGGCGCCGCGCGGGCAGCAGCGCCAGGATGCGCTGCAGCTCCTCGGCAAAGCCCAGGTCGAACAGGCGGTCGGCCTCGTCGAGCACGAGCGTCGACACGGCGTCGAGCGCGAGCGCGTTGTGTTCGACCAGGTCGAGCAGCCGGCCGGGCGTGGCGACCACGATGTCGGCGCCGCCGCGCAGCCGCATCATCTGCGGGTTGATCGAGACGCCGCCGACCGCGACGACGATCTTCAGGCGCTCGGGCAGGTGCCGCGCGAAGTCTTCCAGCGTCTCGCCCACCTGGGCCGCGAGTTCGCGCGTGGGCACGAGCACCAGCGCGCGCAGCCGGCGCGACGCCGACGCGGCGGGCTCGGCGGCCAGGCGCTGCAGCAGCGGCAGGGAAAATGCGACCGTCTTGCCGGAGCCGGTCTGTGCCGAGCCCCGCAGGTCGCGGCCCTGCAAAATGGCAGGGATGGCCGCCGCCTGGATGGCGGTCGGCGCGGCAAAGCCGCTCGCGGCGGCCGCTTGCGCGAGCGCGGGGGTCAGGCCCAGGGTATCGAATGGCATGGAACGGGCACCGGGAAAAAAAGAGAGATCGAAAGAAAGACGGATCGAATGGGAACGATGAAGAACAGCCGCACCGGCAGCACGCTGGTGTACTCCACCGAGGCGGGCGGGCGCATGTGCCCCGACTGCGGCGCCCCGATGGCGCAATGCCGCTGCAAGGAACTCGCGAAGGCCCGCACGGCGGCCACGGACGGCATTGTCCGCGTATCGCACGAGACCAAGGGCCGAAAGGGCAAGGGCGTGACCGTGGTCAAGGGCCTGCCGCTCGACGCGGCGGCGTTGGCGGCCGTGGGCAAGCAGCTGAAGGCGGCCTGCGGCACGGGCGGCACGGTGAAGGACGGCACCGTGGAGATCCAGGGCGATCACCGCGAGGTGGTCATCGCCGCCCTCGTGAAGCAGGGCCACACGGTCAAGCGCGCGGGCGGCTGAACAGCGCATGAACCCCGAAGACCTGCAGCGCCTGGTGACGCTCGAAATGCCTTTTGGCAAGCACAAGGGCACGCTGATTGCCGATTTGCCCGGAAATTACCTGACCTGGTTTGCGCGCGAGGGTTTTCCCGCGGGAGAAATTGGCCGGCTGCTCGCTTTGATGCATGAAATAGACCACAACGGCCTGTCCGACCTCCTGAAACCGTTGCGAAACCGCCCGTCGGGTCGGAATGTTTCTCGATAACACAAGATTTCCCCCCTTTTTTCGGAAATCGGGCCGGATAATCCGGCTCACGTGTCTGCGAGCCTTGGCTCCCGTGCACGTAATTTGGTGATCGGTCAGTTTCGCGCCACAGCGCATTAGTTTGTTGTGATTCTGGGACTCCATCGCTTTGTGTTTTTTTGGTTTGAATTAGGAGTCCCTCCATGGGCAAGAAACTTTACGTGGGCAACCTCGCCTACTCCGTGCGTGACAACGACCTGGAACAGGCTTTCGGCGAGTTCGGCTCGATCGTCAGCGCCAAGGTCATGATGGAACGTGACACCGGCCGTTCGAAGGGCTTCGGCTTCGTCGAAATGGGCACGGACGCTGAAGCACTCGCAGCTGTCGAAGGCATGAACGGCGCATCGCTGCAGGGCCGCGCCCTGACGGTGAACGAAGCCCGTCCGATGGAAGCACGTCCCCCCCGCACCGGCGGTGGTGGCGGCTACGGCGGTGGTGGCGGCGGCGGCTACGGTGGTGGCGGCGGCGGCGGTTACGGCGGCGGCGGTGGCGGCCGTAGCGGTGGCGGCGGTGGTTACGGCGGCGGCGGCGGTGGCCGCGGCGGCTACTAAGCCCTCCCCCACACACTCATGAGCGCCTCGGCGCTCTGAATGAATAAAAAGCTCCTTCGGGAGCTTTTTTCGTTTCTGGCCCCACAACCCGCCCGCCCCCTTCGGGGAACAGCGACACGAAGTGCGCGAAGCCTGGGGGAGAGTCAGTCCCGTACTTTCCCTGTAAGCATTTGTCCGTACCGCGCTGGTCAGCCGACGGTCAGCCGCTGGCGACGACCCTCGTCCCTTCGAAAACAGAGGGTCGAGACAATGCAAATCAAGAGACAGGCGGACTTCTTCTCAGGAGTCATGTTCGCCGCCGTCGGTGGCGCGTTCGCCATCGGCGCCACCACCTACACCATCGGCGACGGCGCCCGCATGGGGCCGGGGTACTTCCCGCTGATGCTGGGCATCCTGCTGGCGCTGCTGGGCGCGCTGATCATGTTCCAGGCCATGGTGGTCGAGAGCGCCGACGGCGACAAGATCGGCAAATGGGCCTGGAAGCCGTTGGCCTTCGTGCTCGGCGCCAACCTGGCCTTCGGCGTGCTGCTGGGCGGTCTGCCCAGCGTCGGGCTGCCGGCGATGGGCATGATCATCGCGATCTACGCGCTGACGATCATCTCGAGCATGGCCGGCGAGCACTTCAAGCTGCGCGACGTGCTGGTGCTCTCCACCATCCTGGCGGCCGGCAGCTATGTGGCCTTCATCTGGGCGCTCAAGCTCCAGATCCAGGTCTGGCCCACGTTCATTTCGGGTTGAGGAGCACACCGCCATGGAACTGTTCCACAACCTGGCGACCGGCTTCGGCGTCGCCTTCACCTTCACCAACCTGCTGTACTGCCTGGTGGGCTGCATCCTGGGCACGCTGATCGGCGTGCTGCCCGGCATCGGCCCGGTCGCGACGATCGCGATGCTGCTGCCCGCCACCTACGCGCTGCCGCCCGTGTCGGCGCTGATCATGCTGGCCGGCATCTACTACGGCGCCCAGTACGGCGGCTCGACCACGGCCATCCTGGTGAACCTGCCCGGGGAGTCATCCTCGGTGGTCACCTGCATCGACGGCTACCAGATGGCAAGGCAGGGCCGCGCAGGCCCCGCGCTGGCCGCGGCGGGCCTGGGCTCGTTCTTCGCGGGCTGCGTCGGCACCTTGATCCTGGCCGCCTTCGCGCCGCCGCTGACCGAGCTGGCCTTCAAGTTCGGCCCGGCCGAGTACTTCTCGCTGATGGTGCTGGGCCTGATCGGCGCGGTGGTGCTGGCCTCGGGCTCGCTGCTCAAGGCGGTGGCGATGATCGTGCTGGGCCTGCTGCTGGGCATCGTGGGCACCGACGTGAATTCGGGCGTCGCGCGCTTCAGCTTCGACATTCCCGAGCTCACCGACGGCATCGGCTTCGTGGTGATCGCCATGGGCGTGTTCGGCTACGGCGAAATCATCGGCAACCTCTCGCAGCCCGACGACGAGCGCGAGGTGTTCACGCACAAGGTCAAGGGCCTGTGGCCCACCAAGGACGACTTCAAGCGCATGACGCCGGCCGTGCTGCGCGGCACGGCGCTGGGTTCGGCGCTGGGCATCCTGCCGGGCGGCGGCGCGCTGCTGGCGGCCTTCGCGGCCTATGCGCTGGAGAAGAAGATCAAGATGCGCCCGGGCGAAGTGCCCTTCGGCAAGGGCAACATCCGCGGCGTGGCCTCGCCCGAGTCGGCCAACAACGCCGGCGCGCAGACCTCCTTCATTCCGCTGCTGACGCTGGGCATCCCGCCCAACGCCGTGATGGCGCTGATGGTGGGCGCGATGACGATCCACAACATCCAGCCCGGCCCGCAGGTGATGACCAGCAACCCGGAGCTGTTCTGGGGCCTGATCGCCTCGATGTGGATCGGCAACGCGATGCTGATCATCCTGAACCTGCCGCTGATCGGCATGTGGATCAAGCTCCTGACGGTGCCCTACAAGTTCCTGTTCCCTGCCATCGTGCTGTTCTGCGCGATCGGCGTGTACTCGACCAACAACAACACCTTCGACGTGTGGATGGTGGCGATCTTCGGCTTCATCGGCTACCTGTTCCTGAAGCTGCGCACCGAGCCGGCCCCGCTGCTGCTGGGCTTCATCCTCGGGCCGATGATGGAAGAGAACCTGCGGCGCGCGCTGCTGCTGTCGCGCGGTGCGTGGAGCGTGTTCGTGACGCGGCCGCTGTCGGCGGGCCTGCTGATTGCCGCAGCCTTGCTGCTGGCCATCGTGCTGTTGCCCGCGATCAAGGCGAAACGCGAAGAGGCGTTTGTCGAGGACTGACCTCGGTGCCCTCAAAGAAAAGCCCCTGGCCGGACGCCAGGGGCTTTTTTATTTCAGGAACGCGTCGTAGGCGGTTTTCAGGATCAGCGCACTCACCACCACGATGAACACGATCCGCACGAACCCCGCCCCGTGCTTCAGCGCCACGCGCGTGCCGACCAGGCTGCCGGCCACGTTGGCCACGGCCATCACCAGCCCGTAGTGCCACCAGACGTGGCCCTTGGCGGCCAGCAGGATCAGCGCGGCGGCGTTGGTCAGGGTGTTGATGACCTTGGCCGAGGCCGAGGCGTTGAGGAAGTCGTAGCCCATCCAGCGCACGAACAGGAACACCAGGAAGCTGCCCGTGCCCGGCCCGAAGAAGCCGTCGTAGAAACCGATGGTCAGGCCGATGGTGCTGGCCGCCAGCGTCTCGGCGCGGCCGCTGAAGCGCGGCGCGTGCAGCCGGCCCATGTCCTTGCGCGCCAGCGTGTAGACCAGCACGCCCAGCAGGATGACCGGCAGCGCCCGGCGCAGGAAGTCGCCCGGGAAGACCGTGACGGTCCAGGCGCCGAGCATCGAGCCGCCGAAGCCCAGCAGCGCGGCCGGCCACATGGCGCTCCAGCGCATCTGCACCCGCTGGCTGAACTGGGCCGCCGAGGCCGCCGTGCCCCAGATGGACGCGCTCTTGTTGGTGCCCAGCAGCGTGGCGGGCGGCGCGCCCGGAAACACCGCAAAAAGGGCCGGCACCAGGATCAACCCGCCGCCGCCCACGATCGCATCGATAAAACCCGCGAGCAGTGAGGCGCCCGTGACCACCAGCATTTCCATGCGGGCGATTGTCTCACCGGAATCGCTATCGAAACGATAGCTATGGCAGCCGGTACTGGCTGGCCAGGAGGCTTGTTTGGCTGGGAGGAAAGCGCCCGCGTCCGCGCGGCGAACAGGCAAAAAAAAAGCGCCGACCAGCGGCGCTTTTCAAATATCAGACAGGCATCTCGTACGGAGCCTTTGAAGAATGTTCTTGTTGATCGATCGGAAGCTTGTCTCCTCGGACCCTCGGCAGTACGAGCAGGGCCCGTCGCGAGTGCGCAGATTGTGCAAGCGCGCACCCGCCCGGTGCATTAGGAATTACCCGCTTCGTGTTACTTCGACCCTCCGGTTGGGAAACCAAAGTGTTTCAGTCAGTTAACAAGATGGCATGACTCGTGCACACAGGCCTCTTGTCCACCACTCCAAGAAGAAACGGTCATGGCCCTGCTGGCACCCCAAGCCTCCCTGAACGCGGCCGACACCGCCTGGATGATGACCTCGACCGCGCTGGTGCTGCTGATGACGCTGCCCGGCATCGCGCTCTTCTATGCCGGCATGGTGCGGCGCAAGAACGTGCTGGCCACCATGGCCGGGGTGGTGGCGATCGCCGCCGTGGTCTCGCTGACCTGGTTCGCGCTCGGCTACTCGCTGGCCTTCACGCCCGGCTGGCCCTGGCTGGGCAAGCTCTCGCGCATCGGCTTCTCGGGCTTCGAGTACCTGAAGGAGGCCGGCCAGGTGGCCGTGAGCCACGTGGCGCCGAACGTGCCGGAATCGGTCTACGCGATGTTCCAGCTGAGCTTCGCGATCATCACGACCGCGCTGGTGCTCGGCGCCTTTGTCGAGCGCATGCGCTTCTCGGCGCTGCTGTGGTTCGCGCTGCTGTGGAGCGTGCTCGTGTACGCACCGGTCGCGCACTGGGTGTGGGAGCCGGGCGGCTGGCTCGCGCAGATGGGCGCGCTCGACTTCGCGGGCGGCTCGGTGGTGCACGTCAACGCGGGCATCGCGGGGCTGGTGTGCGCCTATGCGCTCGGGCCGCGCCGGGGCTACGGGCGCGAGGCCTTCGAGCCCTACAGCCTGGCGCTCACCATGACGGGCGCGGGCCTGCTGTGGGTGGGCTGGTTCGGCTTCAATGCCGGCTCGGCGGTGGCGGCCGACGGGCGCGCCGGCCTGGCCATGCTGGTCACGCACATCGCGGCGGCGGCCGGCGCCATGAGCTGGATGGTCGGCGAATGGATCGTGCGCCGCAGCCCCTCGCTGCTGGGCCTGTGCTCCGGCCTCGTGGCCGGGCTGGTGGCGATCACGCCGGCGGCCGGCTTCGTCACGCCACTGTCGGCGCTGGCCATCGGCGCCATCGCCGGGCTGGCCTGCTACTGGGGCGCCACGGGCCTGAAGCACCTGCTCGGTGCGGACGACTCGCTCGACGTGTTCGGCGTGCACGGCATCGGCGGCATCGTGGGTGCGCTGCTCACTGGCGTGTTCGCCGACCCGCGCATCTCGGGCGCGGCGGGCAATGTGCTGACGCAGGCGATCGCGGTCGCCAGCGTGGCGATCTACAGCGCGGCCGGCACGGCCATCGTGCTGTTCCTGGTGCATGTGCTGGTCGGATTGCGCGTCGACCCCGAGAGTGAACTGGTGGGCCTCGATCTTGCTCAGCATCGTGAACACCTGGGAGCCTGACCACCCGAGGGAGACGCCATGCCATCCATGTCCGAAAGCGAACGCATCGCGCTTGCAGCACGCCTTCACGTGGCACTGCGGCGAAAGCACGGGCGCGTGACCGACACCGAATGGATGGCCACCAACGCCGAGTACGCCGCCGAGATCGTGCGCATGACGCGCCAGCACGCCGCCGAGACGAAAGACGACGAACTCAACCAGCTCGCCACGCGGCTCGAGCAGGCCATGGAACCGCTGGCCCGCGCCGCGCGCTTGGCGGCGCGCCAGCCCGACGGCCTGCCGCCCACGCCGCCGCCGCGCTACGTCGGCGGGCTGCGCTGACGACGCCTCAGTTCGCGGCCAGCGCCGCCTTGCGGATCGACGCCAGCGTGCTCGCGGGCGTGATCGCCTCCGGGTCGAGCAGGCAATGCAGGATGGCCGGCTTGCCACTGGCACGCGCACGCGCGAGTGCGGGGCCGAATTCCTCCGTCGTGGTCACGCGCTCGCCGTGGCCGCCGAACACCTCGGCGTAGCCGCGGAAGTCGGGGTTCTTCAGCTGCGTGGCGCTGATGCGGCCGGGGTAGTGCTTTTCCTGGTGCATGCGGATCGTGCCGTACATGCCGTTGTCCAGCAGCACGACGAGGATCGGCAGTCCGTACTGCACGGCAGTGGCGAACTCCTGGCCGTGCATCATGAAATCGCCGTCGCCCGCGAACACGACCACCTCGCGCTCGGGCCACAGGCGCTTGGCGCCGACGCCGGCGGGCAGGCCGTAGCCCATCGAGCCGCTGGTCGGCGCGAGCTGGCTCGCGAACGCGCGGAACGGCCAGAAGCGGTGCACCCAGGTCGCGAAGTTGCCCGCGCCGTTGCAGAAGATGGTGTCGGCCGGCAGCACCTCGCGCAGGTGCTGCATGACCTCGCCCATCTGCAGCGGGCCGGGGATGCGGATCGCGGCCGGGTCGCTCCAGCGCAGAAAGTCTTCGCGTGCGGTCTTCGTCTCGGCCTGCCAAACAGGAGGTGATGCGGGACGCAGCGTGGACACCGCTTCGGCGAACGCCTGCGGCGTGGCGTGGATGCCCTGCGTCGGGCGATAGAGCTTGCCGAGCTCGTCGGCATCGGCGTGCACATGCACCAGCGCCTGCTTCGGCTGCGGGATCGCGAACAGCTCATAGCCCTGCGACGGCACTTCCGACAGTCGCCCACCCACCAGCAGCACGAGGTCCGCATCGCGGATGCGCGCCAGCATGCGCGGGTTCGCGCCAAGGCCCAGGTCGCCCGCGTAGCAGGGGTGCTCGGCGGACATCAGCATCTGGCGGCGGAACGAGCAGTGCACGGGCAGCGCATGCGCCTCGGCGAACTGCGCGAACTGCTGCGTCGCGGCTTCCGACCAGCGGCTGCCGCCCAGAATGACGACCGGCCGCTGCGCCTGCGACAGGCGCTGCTGCAACTCGGCAATCTGCGCCGCGCCCGGATGCGTTTCGGTGACGGCATACGGCAGCGCATCGGCCACCATGGCGGCTTCGGTCAGCATGTCTTCGGGCAGCGCGATCACCACCGGACCGGGCCGGCCCGAGGTCGCGACGTGGAAGGCGCGCGACACCAGCTCGGGCACGCGCGCCGGATCGTCGATCTGCACGACCCACTTGGCCATCGTGCCGAAGACCGCGCTGTAGTCCAGCTCCTGGAAGGCTTCGCGGCCCATCGCGTCGCGCGCGACCTGGCCGACGAACAGCAGGAGCGGCGTCGAGTCCTGGTGCGCGATGTGCACGCCCGCCGCCGCATTGGTGGCGCCAGGGCCGCGCGTGACGAAGCAGATGCCGGGCTGCCCCGTGAGCTTGCCCTGCGCCTCGGCCATCATCGTGGCGCCGCCTTCCTGCCGGCACACCGTCACGTCGATCGATGCATCGTGCAGCGCGTCGAGCACGGCCAGGAAGCTTTCGCCGGGCACGCAGAAAAGCTGCCGGACGCCGTGGGTGATGAGCTGGTCGACCAGGATCTGGCCGCCGGTGCGGGAGGAAGTCATGAGGGTTCCAGTGGAATGAAGAGGAGAGGTCAGGAGAGCGCGGCGCAGGCGGCGGCGATGCGCGAACAGGCCTCTTCGAGCTGCGCCATCGACGTCGCATACGAGATGCGGAAATACGGTGCGAGCCCGAACACGCTGCCCGGCACCACCGCCACCTCGAAGTCCTGCAGCAGGTAGCGGCAGAAGTCGCTGTCGGTCTGCAGCAGCGCGCCGGCGGCGGTGCGCTTGCCGAGCACGCCGGCGCAACTTGCGAAGGTGTAGAAGGCGCCTTCGGGCACGCGGCAGTGCAGGCCCGGCGTGCGGTTGAGCGCGGCCACGACGACATCGCGGCGCTGTTGAAACGATGCGCAGCGCTCGGCGACGATGCCCTGCGGGCCGGTGAGCGCCTCGATCGCCGCGGCCTGGCTCACCGACGACGGGCACGAGGTCGACTGGCTCTGCACCACGGCCATGGCAGCGATCAACGCGCGCGGCCCGGCGCCGTAGCCGACGCGCCAGCCGGTCATCGCGTAGGCCTTCGACACACCGTTCACCGTGAGCGTACGTTCGCGCAGCCGCGGTTCGACAGCCACCGGCGTTGCGAACGCGAGGCCGTCATAAAGGATGTGCTCGTAGATGTCGTCCGCCAGCACCCAGACGTGGGGGTGATCGAGCAGCACGTCGGTGATCGGCTTCAGTTGCGCCGCGCTGTAGGCCGCGCCGCTCGGGTTCGACGGCGAGTTGAGAAACAGCCAGCGCGTGCGCGGCGTGATGGCCGCCTGCAGCTGCGCTGCCGTCAGCCGAAAGCCGTTCTCTTCGCCGCACGCCACCGACACCGGCACGCCGCCGCAGATCTGCACGATGTCGGCGTACGAGGTCCAGTACGGCGCAGGCAGGATCACTTCGTCGCCCGGGTTCAGGCTCGCCATCAGTGCATTGAAGATCACCTGCTTGGCGCCCGCGCTCACGCTGATCTCGTCGAGTGCGAAGTCCAGCGCGTTGTCGCGCTTGAACTTCAGCTGCACCGCCGCCTTCATCGCCGGGCTGCCGTCGAGCACCGTGTAGCGCGTGTCGCCGCGCGCAATGGCCTGCGAGGCCGCATGCCGGATGTTCTCGGGCGTGTCGAAGTCGGGCTCGCCCGCGCCCAGCACGATCACCGGGCGGCCGGCGCGCTTGAGCGCCTGCGCATGGTCGGTGATGCGCAGGATCTCCGAGACGTGGATGGCGCGCACGCGTTGCGCCGGCGAGAACACGGCGGCGTCTGTCACTTGGCGTAGGCCTCCAGTGGCTTGTCGTTGGGTTCGAGCACGAGCTGCTTGAGCGCGGGGCTCATCGGCAGGTTGAGGCTGGTGTTCTTCGGCGGGATCGCGGCCACGAACCACTTGGTGTAGATCTTCTCGAGCTCGCCGCTCTTCATGAGCTTGCGCAGTGAATCGTCCACCGCGGCCTTGAAGGCCGGGTCGTCCTTGCGGAACAGCAGCGCGATCGGCTCGGAGCCCAGCGCCTCGCCGGTGATGCGGTAGGCCGTCGGGTTCTTCGAGTTCGCGATGATGCCGGCGAGCAGGTTGTCGTCGAGCACGAAGGCGTCGGCGCGGCCCGACTCCATGAGCAGGAAGCTTTCCAGGTGGTCCTTGCCGAGCATCGTGTTGTACGAGACGTTCTGCGCACGCTCGCGCTTGCGCAGCAGCTGCACGGCGGTGGTCCCGGTCGAGGCCGACACGTTGCGGCCCGCGAGCTGGTCGAGCGTGGTGATGCCCGAGTCGACCTTGGTGGCCATGCGCACTTCGCTCACGTACGTGGTGAGCGCGAAGGCCACCTGCTGCTGACGCGCGGTGTTATTGGTGGTGGGGCCGCAGCCGATGTCCAGCGTGCCGTTCTGCACCAGCGGGATGGTGTTCTGAGCGGTCACGGCCATGTACTCGAGCTTGGCGTTGGGCGTGATGTCCTTGAGCACGCGCTCGCAGAGCTCGACGTGGTAGCCCACGTACTTCTCGCCTGCGCCCAGCATGTAGGCCATGGGCGGCGAGGCTTCGCGCACGCCGAGCACGACCTTGCCGCTCGCCTTGATCTTGTCGAGCGTGCCGCCCGTGGGCGCCTGCTGCGCGGTGGCGGTGGTGCCGAAGGCGAGCGCAAGCAGCGCGGCGGTGGCGAGGGTCTTCAGTTGCATCTTCATCTTTGCTGTCTCCTGGTGGTTTTTCTGGGGGGATAGGTACGGCCGCTGCCTGGCCGCTGCGGCGAAATGCCGCGCGGCAGGCACCACGGGCCGGGGTTGTTCAGTCGCCGATGTCGAAGGTCACGCCTTGAGCCAAGGGCAATGCCGTCGAGTAGTTGATGGTGTTGGTCGCGCGGCGCATGTAGGCCTTCCAGCTGTCCGAGCCCGCTTCGCGCCCGCCGCCGGTTTCCTTCTCGCCACCGAAGGCGCCGCCGATCTCGGCGCCGCTCGGGCCGATGTTGACGTTGGCGATGCCGCAGTCCGAACCCGCGCTGGACACGAAGCGCTCGGCCTCGCGCACGTTGAGCGTGAAGATCGACGACGACAGGCCCGCGCCCACCGCGTTGTGCCATTCGATGGCTTCGTCGAGCGAGCTGTAGCGCACCACATAGAGGATGGGCGCGAAGGTCTCGCGCAGCACCGGGCCGGCGTGCGACTTCAGCTCCACCAGCGCGGGGCGCACATAGAACGCGTCCTGCGTGCCGATGCCCTCGACGCGCTGGCCGCCGTGCACCGTGGCGCCGGTCTCGCGGCTTTCGTTCAGGGCCTTCTGCATGCCGTCGAAGGCCGCGCGGTCGATCAGTGGACCAACCAGCGTGCCGGCCTCGCGCGGGTCGCCCACCTGCACGCTGCCGTAGACCTTCACGAGCTTGGGCACCAGCTGGTCGTACACGCTCTCGTGCACGAACAGGCGCCGCAGCGTGGTGCAGCGCTGGCCGGCCGTGCCCATGGCCGCGAAGGCGATGCCGCGCAGCGTGAGGTCGAGGTCGGCCGAGGGCGTGACGATGGCTGCGTTGTTGCCGCCCAGTTCGAGGATCGCGCGGGCGAAGCGCGCCGCCAGCTTCGGTCCGACCTGCCGGCCCATCGCCGTGGAGCCGGTGGCCGAGAGGATCGGCACGCGAGGATCGTCGACCAGCACCTCGCCGATGTCGCGCGGGCCCAGCAGCAGGCCGAGCAGGCCTTCGGGCGCGTCGCCGAAACGTTCGATGGCGCGCTGCGCGATGGCGTGCACGGCCAGCGCGGTGAGCGGTGTTTTCTCGGAAGGCTTCCACACCACCGGGTCGCCGCACACCAGCGCGAGCGCCGCGTTCCACGACCACACGGCCACCGGAAAGTTGAAGGCCGAGATCACGCCGCACACGCCCAGCGGGTGCCAGGTTTCCATCATCCGGTGCTCGGCGCGCTCGGTGGCCAGCGTGAGGCCGTAGAGCTGGCGCGAGAGGCCGACCGCGAAGTCGCAGATGTCGATCATTTCCTGCACCTCGCCCGCGCCTTCGGACGGGATCTTGCCGGCCTCCAGCGTGACGAGGCGGCCCAGGTCGCGCTTGGCGGCGCGCAGCTCTTCGCCCAGCAGGCGCACCAGCTCGCCACGGCGCGGCGCCGGCACCAGACGCCAGGCCTTGAAGGCCTCGTGCGCGCGGCCGATGGCGCCGGTGGCTTCCACGGCCGTGGTCTGCGGCACCTGCGCGATCACCTCGCCGCTGACCGGCGAGCGCACCGTGAGGTCGCCGCGGGTGTGGGCGGTGCGGGGCACGCCCAGGCGATGCAGCAGTTGTTCAACCTCGGCGGGAAGGGACACGGGGGTCTGGGCTTCTGGCATGGACGCTCCAGGGAGAAAGAAGGACAGAAGAAGAAATGCGACGGCGGGAACGGGCCAATATGTGCGAAACCCGCGCCCTTGCCTAGCGAAAAATTGGAAGGACTTGGTGCGTTTTACGAATGAACTTCGTGGCGACACCTTCGTTCGACGCACGATAAGCGCCTGCCCGCACAATGCGCGCGTGCCCCGAAAACCGCCCGATCCCTCGCCGCCCCCACCCTATTGGCTCTACCTGCTGGAATGCGAAGGCGGCGTGTACTACGCGGGCATCGCGCTCGACGTGGAGCAGCGCTTCTTCCAGCATGTCTTCGGGATGGGCGCCAAGTTCACGCGCGCGCGTCCACCGCAGCGCGTGCTGGCGGCGCGCCAGTACCCCGACAAGGGCGCCGCGCTGCGGGCGGAGATCGCGCTCAAGGCGCTGCCGCGGGCACGCAAGCTGGCATTCTTCGACAGTTAGCCACCCGCCGCAGGCGACCTGCACAGCATCACCGGCAGACACTGCAGATAGCGCACGGCGCCGGCCAGCCCTGCGCCGTGGGCTGGAGGAGCAGGCGGCACCGCCCGATGCGGAAATCCGGCAGCAGGCGCTCGATGCCGCCGCGGCCTCGCGCCCGCTCTTGGCCGAGGCCTTCGCCAGCTACCGCAAGGCCGGCCCCGATGCGATGTTCGAGGTCGGCGTGGACCTCATGCTCGAAGGCGCGAAGGCGCGCCTGGAAGCTGACAACAAGAGCCGCGCCAAGCCGCGCCGCTGAGCCGGCTCAGCGGTTGCGGTTGTCTTCCAGGATCCAGCCCGCCGCCTTCTCCGCCATCATCAACGTCGGGCTGTTGGTGTTGCCACTCGTGATGGTGGGCATCGCGCCCGCATCGACCACGCGCAGGCCGCGCACGCCGCGCACGCGCAGGCGCGCATCAAGCACCGCCATCGGGTCGCCGTCGGCGCCCATCTTGGTGGTGCCGACCGGGTGGAAGATGGTGGTGGCGATGTCGCCGGCCAGCCGCGCGAGGTCGTCGTCGGTCTGGTACTGCACGCCGGGCTTCCACTCCTGCGGCTTGTACTTCGCGAGCGCGGGCTGCTGCGCGATGCGGCGCGTCACGCGCAGCGAATCGGCCGCCACCTTGCGGTCTTCCTCGGTGCTCAGGTAGTTGGGCGCGATGGCGGGCGCATCTTCGAAACGCGCGCTCTTGATGCGCACCGAGCCCCGGCTCGTCGGGTTCAGGTTGCACACGCTCGCGGTGAAGGCCGGGAAACTGTGCAGCGGCTCGCCGAAGGCGTCGAGCGACAGCGGCTGCACGTGGTACTGGATGTTGGGCCACGCGCGGTCGGGCGAGCTGCGCGTGAAGGCGCCGAGCTGCGACGGCGCCATGCTCATCGGGCCGCTGCGCTTGAGCAGGTATTCGAGGCCGATCTTCGCCTTGCCGACCAGCGACGAGGCCAGCACGTTGAGCGTGGGCGCGCCTTCGATCTTGTAGACCGCGCGGATCTGCAGGTGGTCCTGCAGGTTGGCGCCGACGCCGGGCGCGTCCAGCGCCACGTCGATGCCGTGCTGGCGCAGCAGCTCGGCCGGGCCGACGCCCGACAGCTGCAGGATCTGCGGCGAGCCGATGGCGCCCGCGCTCAGGATCACTTCGCACTCGGCGTGCGCGGTGGTCATCTCGGTGCCGTCCCACACCTGCGCGCCGGTGCAGCGTTTCGTGCCGTCGGGCAGCGTCTCGAACAGCAAGCGCGACACCTGCGCGCCGGTCCACAGTTCGAAGTTGGGGCGGCCGTAGCAGGTCGGCCGCAGGAAGGCCTTGGCGGTGTTCCAGCGCCAGCCGTTCTTCTGGTTGACCTGGAAGTAGCCCACGCCTTCGTTGCTGCCGCGGTTGAAGTCGGCGGTGTGCGGCACGCCGGCCTGCACGGCCGCGTCGGCAAAGGCATCGAGGATGTCCCAGCGCAGCCGCTGTTTCTCGACACGCCATTCGCCGCCCGCGCCGTGCATCTCGTCGGCGCCGAGGTAGAAGTCTTCGTGCTTGCGAAAGGCCGGCAGCACGTTCTCCCAGCGCCAGCCTTCGTCGCTCGTGAGTTCAGCCCAGTGTTCGTAATCGCGCGACTGGCCGCGCATGTAGATCATGCCGTTGATGCTGGAGCAGCCGCCCAGCGTCTTGCCGCGCGGATAGCGCAGCGTGCGGCCGTTCAGGCCCGCATCGGGCTCGGTGTTGTAGAGCCAGTCGGTGCGCGGGTTGCCGATGCAGTACAGGTAGCCCACCGGAATGTGGATCCAGTGGTAGTCGTCCTTGCGGCCGGCCTCGATGAGCAGCACACGCTTGGTCTTGTCGGCGCTCAGCCGGTTGGCGATGAGCGAGCCGGCGGTGCCGGCGCCGATGATGATGTAGTCGAAGGTGGTGTCGCTCATGGCGGCTGGCTTTTTGTCTCTCGTTGTTCTTCGGATGCGAAGCGCCGCACGTGCGGCGCCCCCTTTTACCTTTACTTCGCTGTCGGCATCACGAACTCGGCGCCCTTGCCGATGCTCTCGGGCCAGCGCTGCATGATCGACTTCTGCTTCGTATAGAAGCGCACGCCCTCTTCGCCATACGCGTGCATGTCGCCGAACAGGCTCTTCTTCCAGCCGCCGAAGCCGTGCCAGGCCATCGGCACCGGGATCGGCACGTTGATGCCGACCATGCCGACCTGGATGCGGCGGCCGAACTCGCGCGCCACGTTGCCGTCGCGCGTGAAGCAGCTCACGCCGTTGCCGAACTCGTGCGCGTTGATGAGGTCGACGGCTTCCTTGAAGGTCGCGACGCGCAGGCAGCCCAGCACGGGGCCGAAGATCTCCTCCTTGTAGATGCGCATCTCGGGCGTGACGTGGTCGAACAGCGTGCCGCCCATCCAGAAGCCGTCGCCGCAGCCTTCGCCCGCCTTGTTGCCGTCGAAGCTGCGGCCGTCGACCAGCAGCTTCGCGCCTTCCTTCTCGCCCTGCGCGATGTAGCCGGTGATGCGCTCGTGCGCGGCACGCGTGACGATCGGGCCCATCTCGGCCGCGAGGTTCTCGCCGTTGAGCACCTTCAGCGTCTTCGTGCGCTCGATGAGCTTGGGCAGCAGGCGGTCGGCCACGTCGCCCACCAGCACCGCGACGCTGATCGCCATGCAGCGCTCGCCGGCCGAGCCGTAACCGGCGCCGATCAGCGCATCGACCGCCTGGTCGATGTCGGCGTCGGGCATGACGACCATGTGGTTCTTCGCGCCGCCCAGCGCCTGCACGCGCTTGCCGTGGCGTGCGCCGGTCTCGTAGATGTAGTTGGCGATGGGCGTGGAGCCCACGAAGCTCACGGCCTTGACGTCGGGGTGCTCCAGCAGCGCGTCGACCGCGGCCTTGTCACCCTGCACCACGTTGAACACGCCGTCGGGCAGGCCGGCCTTCTTGAGCAGCTCGGCCATCAGCAGCGACGGGCTCGGGTCGGTCGGGCTGGGCTTGAGCACGAAGGTGTTGCCCGCGGCGATGGCCACCGGGAACATCCACATCGGCACCATCACCGGGAAGTTGAAGGGCGTGATGCCGGCCACAACGCCCAGCGGCTGGCGCAGCGTCCAGTTGTCGATGCCGGTGCTCACCTGGTCGGTGAAGTCGCCCTTGAGCAGCTGCGGAATGCCGCAGGCGAACTCGACGATGTCGATGCCGCGGCTCACTTCGCCCTGTGCGTCGGTGAACACCTTGCCGTGCTCGGCGGTGATGAGGTGGGCGAGCTCGTCCTTGTGCTGGTTGAGCAACTCGAGGAACTTGAACATCACGCGCGCCCGGCGGATCGGCGGCGTGTCGGCCCAGGCCGGGAACGCGGCTTGGGCAGCGGCCACGGCGGCCCCCACCTGCGCGGCGTCGGCCAGGCCGACCTTGCCGGTGACGGCACCGGTGGCGGGGTTGGTCACGTCCTGCGTGCGGCCGGAGGTGTTGGCGGCGGGGGCGCCGGCGATGTGGTGGTCGATATTTCGGGTGCTGATGGACATGTGCGGGTCTCCTGAAGGCAATTTGGCCCAATCCACGAAGAGAAAGCCAATGAATTCGCGTCGATGGCGCTATAAATCAGTCTTATATGGCTACGTCATCGATGGACCTCCAGATTCTGCGCGCCTTCATCCTGGCGGCGCGCGAGGGCAACGTCTCGCGCGCCGCCGAGAAGCTGCACCTGACGCAGCCCGCAGTGAGCCTGCAGCTCAAGCGTTTCGCGGAAGAAACCGGGCTGGTGCTGTTCACCCGCACGCCGCACGGGCTGGCGCTCACGGCCGACGGCGCGGCCATGCTGCCGCAGGCCGAGCGCGTGCTGGCGGCCGTGGGCGACCTGCAGCAGGCCGCGCGCAACCTGCAGGTCACGGTGCGCGGGGCGCTGCGCATCGGCACCATCCTCGACCCCGAGTTCACGCGGCTGGGCGTGTTCCTGCGCGAGCTGGTCGAGGCCGCGCCGCAGATCGAGACCGAGCTGCGCCACGGCATGAGCGGCAGCGTGCTGGCGCAGGTGCTGCGCGGCGAGCTCGACGTGGGCTTTCACCTCGACCCGGGCAATCCGGACGACGCACCCGACGCCGCCGCCCCGGCGCCGCTGGCGGTGCGCACCCTCACCCGCTTCAGCTACCGCGTGGTCGCGCCGGCCGGCTGGGGCCCGCAGGTGCTGGGGCGCGACTGGAAGGCGCTGGCCGCCCTGCCCTGGCTGGCCACGCCGCCCGAGTCGGCGCACCACCGTCTGCTGGAACGCGTGTTCGGCCCGCTCGGCCTGGCGCCCCGGCGCGTGGCGCTGGTCGACCAGGAGGCCTCGATGCTCGACCTGCTGAAATCGGGCGTGGGCCTGAGCCTGGTGCGCGACTCGATCGCCATCCGCGAAAGCCAGGCCCACGGCCTCGTGCTGGCCGACCGCGTGCGGCTGGATTGCGCGCTGCGTTTCGTCTCGCTGGCCGCGCGGCGCGACGAGCCGGTGATCGCCAGCGCCTGGGATGCGCTGGCCCGGGCCTGGAGCTGAAGATTGGCTGAAAAAAACGGCGTCTGGCCCTACGCAAACGAAGGGCCAGACGCACACAAGCCCCGGATGCACGCGGTTACGATGCGCGCTCTCGCTTGGACCTTTGTTTACGTTTTGTCCCGCACCTTTGCCCATGTCGCCCACCCCGTCGCCCGCTGACGCCCCCGCCACCGACGACGCCTTCGCGCCGCCGCGCGCGCAGACGCAGGACGTGGACGGCCGCACCTGGGCCGTGGCCAGCGGTTGCTGGACCACGCTGGCGATGTCGACGCGCCCGGCCTGGGAGGCGCTGGCCAAAGACCTCGCGGCGCTGCCGCCCGCGGACGACCGGGCCTGGGACCTGCGCCCCATCGGCCAGCTCGACCACATCGGCGCCCAGCTGCTGTGGGAGCACTGGCGCCAGGCCTGGCCGGCCACGATCGAGCTGTCGCCGCAGCACCAGGCGGTGCTCGACCAGGTGGCGAAGTTCACGGTGGCCACGCCCGACGAGCCGCCCAAGTCGCTGAGCGACCGGCTGCACGCACTGGCCCACCACGGCCCGCGCGCGATGGTCGTGCTGCGCGACTTCGTCGGCCTGATCGGCCAGCTCGCGCTCGACCTGTGCACGCTGGCGCGCGCGCCGCACCGCGCGCCGTGGCGCGACTTCTCGGGCCACCTCTATCAGTTCGGCGCCACGGCGCTGCACATCACGGCGCTGGTCGGCCTCTTGATCGGCGTGGTGCTGGCGTACCTGATCTCCCAGCAGCTGCGCAACTACGGCGCCGAGGCCTTCGTGGTGAACATCCTCGGGCTGTCGCTGATCCGCGAGCTCGGGCCGGTGCTGGCCGCCGTGCTGATCGCGGGCCGCTCGGGCTCGGCGATCACGGCGCAGATCGGCGTGATGCGGGTCACCGAAGAACTCGACGCCATGCGCGTGATGGGCATCCCGCACGGCTTCCGTCTCGTGATGCCGCGCGTGCTGGCACTGGCCATCGCGATGCCGCTGATCAGCCTGTGGACCTCGATGGCGGCGCTGGCCGGCGGCATGCTCGCGGCCGATGCGGCGCTGGGCATCTCGCCGTCGTATTTCCTGTCGGCATTGCCGCGCGCGGTGCCCATCTCCAACCTCTGGCTGGCCCTGGCCAAGTCGGCGGTGTTCGGCGTGCTGATCGCGCTGATCGGCTGCTACTTCGGCATGAAGGTCAAACCCAACACCGAGAGCCTGGGGCGCGGCACCACGTCGTCGGTCGTGACCTCGATCACCGCCGTGATCCTGGTCGATGCGCTCTTCGCAGTGCTCTTCAAGGGCATAGGATTCCGCGGATGAACGCCGCCGCGACATCCCCGTCGAACACCGTGGTCGACATCCGCAAGCTCTGGACCGTGTTCAAGAGCCCCGATGGCGAACAGGTGGTGCACCGCGACCTCGACCTGCACCTTGACCGCGGCGAGGTGCTGTCGCTGGTCGGCGGCTCGGGCACCGGCAAGACGGTGCTGCTGCGGCAGATCCTCGGGCTGCAGAAGCCCACGAAGGGCGCAGTCGAGGTGCTGGGCCGGGCGCCGGGCGAACTCAGCGCGGCCGGCGCGGCCAACGTGGGCATGCTGTTCCAGCACGGTGCGCTGTTCTCGGCCTTCAGCGTGCTGGAGAACATCGCCTTTCCGCTGCGCGAACTCAAGCTGCTGCCCGACGAGCTGATCCGCAACGCCGCGCTCGTGAAGCTGCAGATGGTGGGGCTGGAGCCGCAGCATGCGAACAAGAGCCCGTCGGACCTGTCGGGCGGCATGATCAAGCGCGTGGCGCTCGCGCGCGCGCTCATCATGGACCCGCCGCTGCTGCTGCTGGACGAGCCCACGGCCGGCCTCGACCCCGAAGCGTCGGACAGTTTCTGCGACCTGCTGCGCGGCCTGCACCGCGAGCTGGGCCTGACGGTCGTGATGGTCACGCACGACCTGGACACCCTGTTCGACCTGAGCACCCGCATCGCGGTGCTGGCCGACCAGAAGGTGATCGTGAGCGGCACGGCGCGTGAAGTCATCGCCTACCCGCATCCCTTCATCCACGAATACTTTCTCGGCGGGCGCGGCCAGCGCGCCCTGGAGGCGCTGCACGACAAGCCCGCCACCGGCACACAACCATCCGCGCCGCGGCCCGAGGCCGCGCGCGCTGAAGAAAGGTAGGTCCCCTCATGGAAAACAAGGCCCATGCCCTCGCCGCCGGCGCCTTCGTGCTCGGCCTGATCGCCGCGCTCGTCGCGCTGGTGGTCTGGTTCACGCGCGACAACACCGTGCGCAACGTGTACGAACTCTCCACCCGCGACGCCGTGAGCGGCCTGCAGCCGCAGGCCCAGGTGCGCTACCGCGGCATCTCGGTCGGCAAGGTGACCTCGATCGACTTCGACCCGAAGACCAAGGGCAACGTGCGCGTGCGCATCACGGTCGACGAGCGCGTGCCGCTCACCACCTCCAGCTTTGCCACGCTGAGCTACCAGGGCGTGACCGGCCTGGCCTTCATCGCGCTGGACGACGAGGGCGAATCGACCGTCGCGCTCAAGCCGAACAACGACAACCCGCCGCGCATTCCGCTCAAGCCCTCGATGCTCGCGAAGCTGCAGGACCGCGGCGAGGAAATCATCGACCAGGTGGAAGAAGTGACCAAGCGCGCCAACGCGCTGCTGGCCGACGCCAACCAGAAGCGCGTGGCCGACGCGCTGGAGAACATCGCGGCCGCCTCGGCCAGCGCCAACACGCTGCTCAAGCAGCTCGACAACACCGTCAAGACCGGCCTGAACCCGACGCTGGCCGCCATGCCCGAGACGCTGTCGACGGTGAAGAAGGCGGCCGGCGATGTCTCGCGCGTGGCCAACAACTTCAACTCCACCGTGGGCCGGCTCAACGCACCCGACGGCCCGGTCGAGCGCCTGAGCGAGGGCACCAAGGCGCTGGCGCAGGCGGTCGACTCGTTCAACGCCGCCACCCTGCCGCGCGTGAACCGCGTGGCCGACGACACCGCGCACGCGGTGCGCCGCCTGGGCCGCGCGGCCGACAGCATCAACGACAACCCGCAATCGCTGTTGTTCGGCAATGGCGGCGCCGCCGCGGGCCCGGGCGAGCCCGGCTTCGTCGCACCCGCCGCACGCCACTGACCGGGAGCAGACCAACCATGCGCATGAAGAACACCCTCCCCGCCCTCGCCAGCCTCGGCTGTGTGCTGCTGGTCGCCGGCTGCGGCATGCTGCCCGACAAGCCGGCGCGCGCCACGCTGTACGACTTCGGCCCCGGTCTTTCGGCCGCCGCACCTGCCGCCGCTGCCGCGCCGGCCACCGCGCTGCCGGCGCTGTCCCTCGCGGAGTTCGACAGCAACACGCGCCTGGACGGCACGCAGATCCTGTACCGCCTGGGCTACGCCGACGCCAATGAACTGCGCCCTTACGGCCAGTCGCGCTGGAGCCTGCCGCCCGCGCAACTGCTGCGCCAGCGGCTGCGCGACACGCTGGCCGAGCGCCGCACCGTGCTCGGCCCCGAAGAAAGCGCGACGCTCGCGCGCACCGAGGGCATCGTGCCCGACACGCTGCGCATCTCGCTCGACGAGTTCAGCCACTACTTCGACGCGCCCGCGAGCAGCACGGGCCTGGTGCGCCTGCGCGCCACGCTGGTCCGCACCGCCACTGGCGGCGACCGCGTGATGGGCCAGCGCACCTTCACCGTGCGCCGCCCCGCCGCCAGCGCCGATGCGCCCGGCGGCGTGAAGGCGCTGGTCGCGGCGAGCGACGCGGCCATGGCCGAGGTCGTGCAATGGGTCGACCAGCTGCAGCAGCAAGACCCGCCGCAGCCGCGTGCGGCGGCGCCACGGCGCTGAACGGCTTTTCATTCCAACCCACCCTGAGGAGACCCGTCCCATGAACGCAACGCGCATCGTCGGCATCCTGCTGGTCGTCGCCGGCATCGCCGGGCTCGGCCTGGGCGGCTTCAGCTTCACCAAGGAAACCCATCAGGCCAAGCTGGGCCCGCTGGAGTTCTCGGTGAAGGAAAAACAGACCGTCAACATCCCGGCCTGGGCCGGCGTGGCGGCGATCGTGGTGGGCGGCGCGCTGGTGCTGCTGGGTGGCAAGAAGGGCTGAGCGCCCGCCGACCACTGCCATGGCCGACGCCTTCGTGCCGCTGGAAGGCGGCTGCACCTGCCGGCAGGTGCGCTACCGCCTGAACGCCCCGCCGCTCTTCGTGCACTGCTGCCACTGCCGCTGGTGCCAGCGCGAGACGGGCTCGTCCTTCGCGCTCAATGCGCTGATCGAACCGGAGCACGTGCAGATGCTGCAGGGCACGGTCGATCGGGTGCTCACGCCGTCTGCCAGCGGACGCGGCCAGACCTACGCACGCTGCCCAACTTGCCACGTCGCGCTGTGGAGCCACTACGCCGGCGCCGGCGACGCCGTGAGCTTCATCCGCGTGGGCACGCTCGACACGCCCGACCGGCTGCCGCCGGACCTGCACATCTTCACGATGTCCAAGCAGCCGTGGGTGGTGCTGCCGCCCGGCGCAGCGGCGGTACACGAGTACTACGACCGCAAGGACTACTGGCCTGCCGAGAGCCTCGCGCGCTGGCGCGTGCTGCGCGAGAAGATGCGGGCCGGCTAGCGCTTCAGTCGCCCGCCATGCCGGCGACCAACTTCGGCAGCAGGTCTTCCGACGCCCCCCGCAACACCACCGCCGCCGCATCGTCCAGGTGCGGCAGCGGCTCGATGTTCAGCGTGACCAGCCGCGCACCCCGCGCCATCGCCAGCTTGGGCAGTTCGGCCGCCGGGTAGACGATGGTGGTGCTGCCGACCACCAGGAACAGGTCGGACTCCTGCGCCGCCACCTGCGCGTCGAGCAGCACGCCGGCGTTCAGCATCTCGCCGAACATGACCACGTCGGGCCGTGCGTGCGAGCCGCAGCGCAGGCAGCGGTGGAAGGGCCAGGGGCCGCTGCGGTTGCCGCAGTGGTCGCAGCGCCAGCGGCGCAGCGAGCCGTGCAGTTCCAGCACGTCCTGACCGCCGGCCTTGCCGAGCAGGCCGTCGACGTTCTGCGTGATGAGCCGGGTCGCGGGGCGCAGCCGCTGCAGCTGTGCGAGCGCGAGGTGGCCGGGGTTGGGCGACGCGGTCTCGATCAGCGACAGGCGCTGGGCCCAGAACTTCGTGAAGCCGCCCGGGTCACGCGCGAGGTCGTCGGCATGCGAGAACTTGAGCGCGTTCTGGCTCATCCACAGGCCGTCGGCGTCGCGGTAGGTCGGGATGCCCGAGGCCTTGGACAAGCCCGCGCCCGAGAAGACCACGATGCGCCGCGCACCGCGCAGCAGCGCCACGGTGCGGTCGATGCGCAGCGCGAGGTCGTCGGAAGAAGATAAAGAAGACAAGGCGGAAGAAAACAGGGTCATCGATCGGAGACGGAGGGAACCACGGCGCCGGTGGCGCTCGCCCCCAGGCGTTGCGACACCGTGCCCGCGCAGGCCTTGAGCGCGCGCGCGATCTCGCCGTCCCAGGCGGTGTGGAAGATGCCGGCCGGGCCGATGGCGGTCACGGCCAGCACGATGGCGCCGGTGTGGTCGAACACGGGCGCGGCCATGGCGCTCACGCCCTCGATCACCTCGCCGTCGGAGCGGCTGATGCCGTGGTTGCGCACTTCCTGGCACTGGCGCTCGAAGTCGCTCCACGAGGGCAGCGGCTGCACCGGCGGCATGCCGGCCGGCGGCGCGGGCTCGGCGGCGCCCTTGCGCTGCTTCTGGCGCTGGCGCTCGTCCTCGAGCTGCGCGCGCACCACCGCCGGGTCGAGGTAGGCGGCAAAGACGCGGCCCGAGGCCGTGTTGGTGAGCGAGAACACCGTGCCGTGGCGCATGTTCACGTGCACCGGCGAGGGCGACTCGGCCGTGCGCACGATGGTCGCGCCGCGCGCGCCCCACACGGCCAGCGCCACGGTGTGGCCGATCTGCTGCGCGAGCTGGCCGATCAGCGGCGTGGCGATGTGCACCGGGTCGGCCTGCTGCAGGCTGATCAGCCCCAGTTGCAAGGCCAGCGGGCCGAGCAGATAGTGGCCGCTGGCGCGGTCCTGCTCGATGAGGCCCAGCCGGCCGAAGCTCACCATGTACGGGTGGGCCTTGGCGGCCGTCATGTCCGCTTCGCGGGCAAGGTCTTTGAGCGCCATCGGGCGGCCGTGGTGCACCAGCGCGCGCAGCAGCTGCCCGCCGACTTCGATGCTCTGGATGCCGCGCTGGGCGCGGTCGGTGTCAGTCGCTGCCATGGCCGCCTTGCCGTCTGGTTGTTCGTTCATGAAGAAGGCATTAGACATGAACTGATCTCGGGCTTACACTCCGCGCATTCGTTATCTGCAAACTCGTTCGCCTTAAACGAATCAGGCGAATCCCAAAACCACCCCACCGGAGACACACGATGAGCCAAGCCAAGAAATTCGCCAGCCAGGCCGACCTGGAAGAAAAGAAGATCACCTTCAGCCAGATCTCGGAGCACGCCTGGGCCTACACGGCCGAGGGCGACCCCAACACCGGGATCATCATCGGCGACGACTGCGTGCTGGTGGCCGACACCCAGGCCACGCCCGCCATGGCCGCCGACGTGGTGCGCCGCATCCGCGAAGTGACCGACAAGCCCATCAAGTACGTGGTGCTCACGCACTACCACGCGGTGCGCGTGCTGGGCGCGGCGGGCTACGGCGCCGAACACATCCTGGCCAGCCAGGACACGCGCGACCTGATCGTCGAGCGCGGCGAGGAAGACAAGGCCAGCGAAATCGGCCGCTTCCCGCGCCTGTTCCAGAACGTCGAGACCGTGCCCCCGGGCCTGACCTGGCCCACCATGACCTTCACCGGCAAGATGACGCTGTGGCTGGGCAAGCTCGAAGTGCAGCTGCTGCAGTTGGGCCGCGGCCACACCAAGGGCGACACGGTCGTCTGGCTGCCGCAGGAGCGCGCGCTGCTGTCGGGCGACCTGGTCGAGTTCGGCGCCACGCCGTACGCCGGCGACGCCTACTTCCAGGACTGGCCGCAGACGCTGGACAACATCGCCGCCCTGAAGCCCCTGGCCCTGGTGCCGGGCCGCGGCGCCGCGCTGACCACGCCCGAGGCCGTGGCCGAGGGCCTGAACGGCACGCGCGCCTTCATCTCCGACGTGTACGCCAGCGTGCAGGAAGGCGTGAAGGCCGGCCGCGACCTGAACGCGGTCTACAAGGAAACCTACGCGAAGCTGCAGCCCAAATACCAGCAGTGGGTCATCTTCGACCACTGCATGCCCTTCGACGTGAGCCGCGCCTACGACGAGGCCTCGGGCCACGCCGACCCGCGCGTGTGGACGGCCCAGCGCGACATCGACATGTGGAAGGCCCTGGAAGGCTGATCGCGCCGCGACCTTCCCCCGCGCGGGGAAGGCGACGGAAACGACAAGGACACGGAGACATCACGTGATCGACTATCAAAGCCTGCGCTTCGACTACACCCGCCACGCCGACCAGGACGCCGCCGCGCCCGCCCGCCACCCCGTGGTGGTCGTGGGCGCCGGCCCGGTGGGCCTCACGCTCGCCATCGACCTCGCCCTGCGGCAGATTCCTGTGGTTCTGCTCGACAACGACAACAGCCTGTCCAGCGGGTCGCGCGCGATCTGCTTTGCCAAGCGCACGCTCGAGGTGTTCGACCGCCTCGGCTGCGGCGACCGCATGGTGGACAAGGGCGTGTCGTGGAACGTCGGCAAGGTGTTCTTCCATGACGAGCAGGTCTACCGCTTCGACCTGCTGCCCGAGCCCGGCCACGAGCGCCCGGCCTTCATCAACCTGCAGCAGTACTACGTCGAGGGCTACCTCGTCGAACGCGCCGCGGCGCTGCCGCTGATCGACCTGCGCTGGAACAACAAGGTGATCGGCATCGAGCAGCGCGATGACGGCGCGATGCTCACCATCGAGACGCCTGAAGGCAACTACGAACTGGCCGCTGGCTACGTGGCCGCCTGCGACGGCTCGCGCTCCAACCTGCGCCAGATGCTGGGGCAGGAAGCCAAGGGCCGCGTGTTCCGCGACCGCTTCCTGATCGCCGACATCACGATGGACGCGCAGCTGCCGACCGAGCGCCGCTTCTGGTTCGACCCCTCGTTCCACCCCGGCCAGAGCGTGCTGCTGCACAAGCAGGCCGACGGCATGTGGCGTGTCGACTTCCAGCTCGGCTGGGACGCCGACCCGGTGGAAGAGCGCAAGCCCGAGCGCATCACGCCGCGCGTGCGCGCGCTGCTGGACAGCATCGGCTTCGAAGGCGTGCAGTTCCAGATCGGCTGGGCCAGCGTCTACACCTTCGCCTGCCAGCGCATGGAGCGCTTCCGCCACGGCCGCGTGCTGTTCGCGGGCGACTCGGCGCACGGCGTGTCGCCCTTCGGCGCGCGCGGTGCCAACTCGGGCGTGCAGGACGCCGACAACCTCGCCTGGAAGCTCGCGGCCGTGCTGGCCGGCGACGCGCCCGACGCGCTGCTCGACAGCTACGCCAGCGAACGCGAATTCGCGGCCGACGAGAACATCCGCAACTCCACGCGCGCCACCGACTTCATCACGCCCAAGAGCGAGGTGAGCCGCCTCTTCCGCGACGCGGTGCTCGAACTGACCAAGCGCCACGCCTTCGCACGCTCGCTGGTCAACAGCGGGCGGCTGTCGGTGGCCACGGTGCTGCGCGACTCGCCGCTCAACACGCCCGACGCCGACGCCGACACCTTCGCCGGCGCGATGGTGCCCGGCGCCGCCGCGGCCGACGCGCCCGTGCGGCGCGCCGACGGCAGCACCGGCTGGCTGCTGCGCGAATGCCATGTGGCGCGCTTCACCGCGCTGGTGTTCGGCACCGGCGACGCCGCCGAGCGCAGCCTGCAGGCGCTGAAAAGCAGCGACCTCGCGCTGCATGTGGTGCGCGTGGAAGGCACCGGCGCCGACGCCGAACTCGCCACGCAGCGCTACGACGCGCACCCCGGTACCGTCTACCTGCTGCGGCCCGACCAGCACGTGTGCGCACGCTGGCGCCACCCCACGGCGGCGAAGCTCCGCGCCGCCCTCGACCACGCACTGGCAAAGGCATGACCCCGATGCAACCGCAACTGATCACCACGCCGAACCTCGAAGCGCCCGACGATTTCTACGAGGCACTCATCGAGGCCCACCAGGGGCTTTCCACCGAGGAAAGCCACGCCTTCAACGCACGGCTCGTGCTCGTGCTGGCCAACCACGTCGGCTCGCTGGCCGTGCTGCGCGAAGCCTTCGACGCGGCGCGCGCCGGCTGAACGGCCGCACGTTCCCACCTCATCGCGACTTTCGAAAGACAAGCCCATGACCCAAGCAACACCCGCCACCGAACGGCGCTACCAGAGCGGCTTCGGCAACGAATACGCCTCCGAGGCCGTGCCCGGTGCGCTGCCGCAAGGCCGCAACAACCCGCAGCGCGGCCCCTTCGACCTGTACACCGAGCTGCTCTCGGGCACCGCCTTCACGGCGCCGCGCCACGAGAACCGCCGCACCTGGCTGTACCGCCGCCAGCCCTCGGTGGTGTCGGGCCGCTACCAGCCCTACGCGCAGGCACACTGGACCACCGGCGCCGACCGCGAGATCGCGCTGCCGCCCGAGCCGATGCGCTGGGGCCCGCTGCCGCTGGACGGCGCGGCCGACGTCGACTTCATCGACGGCATGCACACGCTGGCCGCCAACGGCGACGCCGAGTCGCAGGTCGGCATCGGTTCGCTGATGTACCTGGCGGGCCGTTCGATGGAGCAGCGTGCCTTCGTCAACGCCGACGGCGAGATGCTGGTGATGCCCCAACAAGGCCGCCTCGTCGTCACGACCGAACTCGGCGTGCTCGACGTCAAGCCCGGCGAAATCGTGGTGCTGCCGCGCGGCATGGCCTTCAAGGTCGCACTGCCCGACGGACTTTCGCGCGGCTACGTGTGCGAGAACTACGGCGCGCACTTCCGCCTGCCCGAGCTCGGCCCGATCGGCTCGAACGGCCTGGCCAACGCGCGCGACTTCCAGGCGCCCGTGGCGGCCTTCGAGGCAGACGGCGGCGCCTACGAACTGGTGAAGAAATTCGGCGGCCGCTTCTGGACCGCGCCGACGAAACAGTCGCCCTTCAACGTGGTCGCGTGGCATGGCAACCTCGCGCCGGTGAAGTACGACACGGCCAACTTCATGGTCATCGGCTCGATCAGCTTCGACCATCCCGATCCCTCGATCTTCACCGTGCTGACCTCGCCCAGCGACACGCCCGGCACGGCCAACTGCGACTTCGTGATCTTCCCGCCGCGCTGGATGGTGATGGAAAACACCTTCCGTCCGCCGTGGTTCCACCGCAATCTCATGAGCGAGTTCATGGGCCTGGTGCTGGGCGAGTACGACGCCAAGCCGGGCGGCTTCAAGCCCGGCGGCGCGAGCCTGCACAACTGCATGGTGCCGCACGGTCCGGACGAAGAAGCCTTCGACAAGGCCACGCACGCCGACCTCAAGCCGCACAAGCTGGACAACACGCTGGCCTTCATGTTCGAGAGCCGCTACCGTTTCATTCCGACGAACTTCGCGCTGCAAAGCCCGGCGCTCGACACCGACTACACCGACTGCTGGGCCGGCCTCAAGGACCAATTCAAGCCATGAAGATGAAGAAGAGCGCTTTCGCCCTCACCCGCCGCGCGGCGGCCGTCGCACTGCTCGCAGCGCCGTTCCTGCAGGCGCATGCGGCCGACTTTCCGTCGAAGCCCATCAAGTTCATCGTGCCCTACACGGCCGGCGGCACCACCGACCTGGTGGCGCGCACCGTGGGCCAGAAGGTGTCGGAGAAGCTGGGCCAGCTGGTGCTCATCGACAACCGCGGCGGCGCGGGCGGCAACATCGGCATGGACGCCGTGGCCAAGGCCGCGCCCGACGGCTACACGATCGGCTTCGGCGCCATCTCGACCAATGCGCTGAACCCGCACATCTACAAGTCGATGGCCTTCGATCCGCGCAAGGACTTCACGGCCATCAGCCTGCTGGGCATGTCGACCATCGTGCTCGAAGTGCCCGCAAGTTCGGCCATCAAGACCGTGCCCGAGCTCATCGCCGCCGCGAAGAAGAACCCCGGCCTGCCCTACGCCACCGCGGGCGCCGGCACCTCGATGAACCTGGCTGGCGTGATGTTCGCGCAGATGACCGGCACCGAGCTCACGCACGTGGCCTACAAGGGCAGCGGCCCGGCCATCACCGACATGCTGGGCAACACCATCGGCGTGATGTTCGACAACCTGCCGGCGTCGCTGCCGCACATCCAGGCCGGCAAGCTGCGCGCGCTGGCGGTGGCGGGCGCCACGCGCTCGCCCTCGCTGCCCGACGTGCCGACGATGGCCGAAGCGGGCCTCAAGGGCTATGCGCTGGAGCCGTGGTTCGGCGTGTACGGGCCGGCGAAGCTGCCGGCGCCGATCGTGAAGGCGCTGAACGAAGCCTTCGTCGAAGCGCTCGCGATGCCCGACGTGAAGGCCAAGCTGCAGCAGGCCGGCTTCTCGCCGCGCGGCTCGAGCGCGCAAGAGCTCACCACGCTCACCGACACCGAATACAAGCGCCTTGGCGATGTGGCCAAGAAGGCCGGCATGACCGCCGACTGATCCGATTCAAGAACCGAAAGACCTCCATGACCGCACTCAACGCCACCCACGACCCGAAGCTGCGCAGCTGGGTCGCCGCCGCCAACGTGGCCGGCACCGACTTCCCGATCCAGAACCTGCCCTTCGGCCGCTTCCGCGCCGCCGGCAGCAGCGAGGCCTTCCGCATCGGCGTGGCCATCGGCGACCAGATCCTCGACCTGCGCGCCACCGGCCTCATCGACACCGACGACATGAACGTGCTGATGAACGCCTCGGTGAAAGACCGCCAGGCGCTGCGCGCCGCGATCTCCGCGGGCCTGGCCGAAGGCAGCGGCCAGCAGGCTGCATGGTCGAAGGCGTTGCTCGCGCAAGCCCAGGCCGAGATGACCGTGCCCTGCCGCATCGGCGACTACACCGACTTCTACACGGGCATCCACCACGCCACCACCATCGGCAAGCTGTTCCGCCCCGACCAGCCGCTGATGCCCAACTACAAGTGGGTGCCCATCGGCTACCACGGCCGCGCCTCGTCGATCGGCGTGAGCGGCCAGGTCTTCAAGCGCCCGCAAGGCCAGACCAAGGCACCCGACGCAGTGGCGCCGAGCTTCGGTCCCTCGAAGCGGCTGGACTACGAACTGGAGCTGGGCTTCCTCGTGGGCCGCGGCAACGCACTGGGCGAGCCCATCGCCATCGCCGACGCCGAAGACCACCTCTTCGGCGTGACCCTGCTCAACGACTGGTCGGCGCGCGACCTGCAGGCCTGGGAATACCAGCCGCTCGGCCCCTTCCTGGCCAAGAACTTCGCCAGCACGCTGTCGCCCTGGATCGTGACGACCGAAGCGCTGGCGCCGTTCCGCGCCAAGTTCGAGCGCCCCGCCGAAGACCCGCAACCGCTGCCCTACCTCGATGCGCCCTCGAACCGCGAAAGCGGCGCACTCGACATCACGCTCGAAGTGCTGCTGCAGACCGCGAAGATGCGCGCCGACGGCGTGGCGCCCGTGCGCCTCACGCTGGGCAACACCACCGAGGCCGCCTACTGGACCGCCGCGCAGCTCATCACGCACCACACGGTGAACGGCTGCAACCTGCAACCCGGCGACCTGCTGGGCTCGGGCACGCTGTCGGGCCCGCAGCCCGACCAGGCCGGCTCGCTGATGGAACTCACGCTGGGCGGCAAGCAGCCGGTCACGCTGCCGAACGGCGAGAAGCGCACCTTCCTGGAAGACGGCGACACGCTGGTGATGCGCGGCTGGTGCGAGCGCGAAGGCGCGGTGCGCATCGGCCTGGGTGAAGTCGCCGGGACGGTGGTTTGACCCTAGCCTGAGCGACGGTGCGCCCCGAGGGGCGCGCCTGTCAGGGCGTCGGCGCCGCCGACGATGCCGCGCCCGCCGGTGCCGGCACCGCGGCCGCCGCGGGCCATGCCACCTCGCTGGCCACGCGCGGCTTGCCCATCGGCGCGCCCGCGCGGCCGATGCGCACGGCGGCCATGTCGGCCTCGCTCGGGTACTGGTCCATGAGCCAGTAGTCGAACACGCGGCGCGCGAGAGGCGCCGCGGCGCCCGCGCCCCAGCCGGCGTTCTCGACGATGACAGCGAGCGCGATCTTCGGGTTGTTGGCCGGTGCGTAGGCCATGAACAGCGCGTGGTCGCGCTGGTGTTCTTCGAGCGCGCGCGCGTTGTACTTGGTGTTCTTGGCCTGCGTCACGGCCTGCGCCGTGCCGGTCTTGCCGGCCGCCTGGTAGCCCGCGCCCGCGAACACGCCGCGCGCGGTGCCGCTGGTGACCACGCTGGTCAGGCCTTCGCGGATCACCGCCACGTTGGCCGCCGTGTAGCCCAGGTTCTCGGCCGGCGGCTGCGGCAGCGGCACGACCTGCCCGCTGACCGTGTTGCGCATCGCCAGCGCCAGGTGCGGCCGGTGCTTCATGCCGCCGTCGGCCACGATGGCCGTGGCCTGCGCCAGCTGCAGCATGGTGAAGGCGTTGTAGCCCTGGCCGATGCCCAGCGAGATGGTCTCGCCCGCGTACCACTTCTTCTGCTCGGGCCGCTTGTAGGCGTTGCGCTTCCACTCGGTGCTGGGCAGCACGCCGCGCACCTCGCCGCCCAGGTCGATGCCGGTGATCTGGCCGAAGCCCATCGGCTTCATGAAGTCGTGGATCAGGTCCACGCCCATCTCGTTGGCCAGCGAGTAGTAGTAGATGTTGCTCGACACCTGGATCGAGCGGCGCATGTCGACGCCGCCCAGGTAGCCCTCGGGGCTGCCGAAGCGGTGGCCGCCGAAGTTGAAGTAGCCGGGGTCGTTCACCACCACGCTCGCGGCACGCTTGCCGGTCTGCAGCGCCGCCAGCGCCATGAAGGGCTTGTAGGTGGAGCCCGGCGGGTAGGTGCCGCGCAGCGCGCGGTTGAGCAGCGGCTTGTCGATCGACTCGGTGAGCGCCTGCCAGCTCTCGGTGTCGATGCCTTCGACGAACAGGTTGGGATCGAAGGTGGGCTTGCTCACGAAGGCCAGCACCTCGCCGGTCTTGGGGTCGATGGCCACGAGCGCGCCGCGCCGGTCGCCGTACATGTCTTCCACCAGCTTCTGCAGCTTGATGTCCAGCGACAGCATGACGGTGTTGCCCGGCGTGGCCGGGTGGCTCGCGAGCCGGCGCACGGCGCGCCCGCCGGCCGAGGTTTCCATCTGCTCGACACCGGTCTGGCCGTGCAGCATCTTCTCGTAGCTCTGCTCGATGCCCAGCTTGCCGATGTAGTCGGTGCCTTTGTAGTTGGCCTGGTCTTCCTCGTCCCAGTCTTCCATCGCGGTTTTTTCGCGCTGGTTGATGCGGCCGATGTAGCCCAGCACGTGCGAGGCCAGCTCGCCCTGCGGGTAGTTGCGGAACAGGCGCGCCTTGATCTCCACGCCCGGGAAGCGGTAGCGCTGTGCCGCGAAGCGCGCCACCTCTTCGTCGCTCAGGCGGGTGCGGATCGGAATGGAGTCGAAGCTGCGCGAGTCTTCGCGCAGGCGCTTGAAGCGGCGGCGGTCGCGCGGCGACACCTCGAGCACGCTGGTCAGGCTGTTGATGGTCTCCTCGACGTCACCGACCTTCGAGGGCGTGATCTCCAGCGTGTAGGCCGAATAGTTGGAGGCCAGCACGATGCCGTTGCGGTCGAGGATGAGCCCCCGGTTCGGCACCACCGGCACCACGGCCGTGCGGTTGCTCTCGGCCTGCTCGGCCAGGTCGGCATGGCGCACGACCTGAAGGTAGACCAGCCGCGAGCCCAGCAGGCTGAAGGCGAACAGCACCGCCAGGCCGATGACGATCACGCGGCGCTTGAAGCGCGCCAGGTCGGCGGCAACGTTGCGGATTTCGGTCATGGCGTCAGGAAGCTTAGGCGTGCGCAGGTGCGATGGCAAATGCGACGGGCGGCCGCCGCCGGGCCGCCCCAAGGCGGGCCGCGCCTCCCCCTCGGGGGGTGGAGTTACACGCAGCGAAGCGAAGTGAAAAGCCGGGGGGCACCATGACTAGAGGGGGCGGTTCTCGTCAGGTTCGGGCGTGCGGCGCTGGGGCGCCAGCAGCAACGCGGTGGCCAGCGGCCACAGCGCCGCCTCGAGCGCCGGCGAGACCAGCACGCCCCAGCCCGGGAACACGCCGCCGCCGATCATGCGCGTGATCACCTCGATGAACTGCGACAGCGCAAACAGCGGCAGCACCTGCAGCGCCTGCGAGAGCACCGGGTACCACAGCAGGCGCCGATGGATCATGATCGCGAAGAAGCCCAGCGTGGTGTAGGACAGCGCATGCTGGCCCAGCATCGACGACTGGTGCACGTCCATGAGCAGGCCGAACATGAAGGCCGCGCCGATGCCCACGCGCGCGGGCTGGTGCACGCCCCAGAACACGATCACAAGCGCCAGCAGGTCGGGCATCCAGGCGGCGCGGCCGATGGGGATCATGTTGACCAGCAACGCCACGAGCAGGCTGGTCCACATGAAGACGGGGCTGACGGGCAGCAAGAGCTGCTGCTGGCCGGGGCGCTTGATCATCGCGTGGCTCCCGCCGGTTTCTTCTCGTTCTTGCCGGCGCCCGGCTTGCCTTCGGGGCGCTTGCGCTGGGTGGACGCGGCCTCGACGTGCGGCGGCGCCACCGGCGCGCCGGAGGGCTCGAGCACCAGCACGTAGCGCGCCGCGGTCACGCGGGCCAGCGGCACGCAGTAGATGCGCGCGAAGGCCGAATCGGCACGGCGCTCGATGCGTTCGATCTTGGCCACCGGCAGGCCGGCCGGGTAGATGCCGTCGACGCCGCTGGTGGACAGCAGGTCGCCCTCCTGCAGGTCGGCGTTGGCCGCCATGAAGCGCAGCTCCATGCCGCCGCCGTGCGCCGAGGCGTCGCCGAAGGCCACGCTGCGCACGCCGGTGCGGGTGTTCTGCACGGGAATGGCCAGGTCGCGGTCGATCACCAGCGTGACCTCGCTCGTGAAGGGCAGCACCTGCGTCACCTGGCCCAGCACGCCGCGCGCGTCGATCACCGGCGAGCCGGCCGCCACGCCCTGCGCGAGGCCCTGGTCGATGACGATCTTGCGCGTGTAGGGGTCGGCCGCGTCGTACAGCACCTCGGCCGGGCGGCCCGGCGTGGTGGTGGTCTGACGCAGCTCGAGCAGCTCGCGCAGGCGGGCGTTGTCTTGCGCGAGCGTGTCGGCGCGGCTGGCGGTCTCGGCCTGCAGCATCAGGGCCTTGCGGGCCTCGTCTTCGTTGCGCTGCGCGGTCTGCAGCTCTTCGAAGTAGCGGCTGCCGCCCATCACCAGCATGACCGGCTTGAGCGCCGCCATCTGCACCGGGTAGAGCACCGCGCCGATGGCCGAGCGGATCGGCTTCACGAGGTGAAAGCGGGCGTCGGCGACCATGAGGAAGAGCGAGAGCGCGCCGAAGAAGATCAGCTTGCTGAGTGCCGATTGCCCCTGGTTGAACAGGGGTGGCGCTGTGCGATCGAGCGTGCCCAGAGGCATGTAGTCAGACCCGGCGGTGGTGCGGCATCAAATAACAAAAAGCCGGCCTGCGCAAGCAGAGGCCGGCCGATGATGGCTTTCGCCTTTTACTCGCTCGTGAAGATGCTGCCCAGACGGTCCATGCGCTCCAGGGCGATGCCGCAGCCGCGCACCACGCAGGTCAGCGGGTCTTCGGCCACGAGCACCGGCAGGCCGGTTTCCTCGGCGAGCAGGCGGTCGAGGTCGCGCAGCAGCGCGCCGCCGCCGGTGAGCATCATGCCGCGCTCGGCGATGTCGGCGCCCAGTTCGGGAGGCGTCTGTTCCAGCGCGTTCTTCACGGCCGAGACGATGTTGTTCAGGGGGTCGGTCAGGGCTTCCAGCACTTCGTTGCTGCTGATGGTGAAGCTGCGCGGCACGCCTTCGGAGAGGTTGCGGCCCTTGACTTCCATTTCCTTGACTTCGGAGCCCGGGAAGGCCGAGCCGATGTTCTTCTTGATGACTTCGGCCGTCGGCTCGCCGATCAGCATGCCGTAGTTGCGGCGGATGTAGTTGATGATGGCTTCATCGAAGCGGTCGCCGCCCACGCGGACCGAGCCCTTGTAGACCATGCCGCCCAGCGAGATCACGCCCACTTCGGTGGTGCCGCCGCCGATGTCCACCACCATCGAGCCCGAGGCTTCGCTGACGGGCAGGCCGGCGCCGATGGCCGCGGCCATGGGTTCTTCGATGAGGTAGACGGCGGTGGCGCCGGCGGCTTCGGCCGCGTCCTTGATGGCGCGGCGCTCGACCTGGGTCGAGCCGCAGGGCACGCAGATGATGATGCGCGGGCTCGGCGTGAGCAGCGTGCGCGGGTGCACCATCTTGATGAACTGCTTGATCATCTGCTCGGTGATCACGAAGTCGGCAATGACGCCGTCCTTCATCGGGCGGATGGCCTCGATGTTGCCGGGCACCTTGCCCAGCATGGCCTTGGCTTCGCGGCCGACGGCCTGGATCACCTTCTTGCCATGGGGACCGCCTTCGTGGCGGATCGCGACCACGGAGGGCTCGTCCAGCACGATGCCCTTGTTGCGGGCGAAGATCAGGGTGTTGGCGGTGCCGAGGTCGATCGCCAGGTCGGTGGAGAAGTACCGACGGAAAGCTCCAAACATGTGCGGAATCCTCTGAGCACGGCCTGCGCATCGGCAGGTCGTCGCTCTATTTTTGGGTCGTTTGACGGGGTGAATTGATCGTTTTTGGCGCAAAAGCCGGCGCGTTCGCGGGGGTTGCGGCAAAGGCGGGATAATAACCGAATCCCCTCTGAATCCCGTGTCGGCACCCTCTTCGGCGTGCGATTGCCTCCGGTTTTTTCGACCCGTCAGCCATCTATGTCTCTTTCCGCTTCCGATATTGCACGCATCGCCTCCCTGGCGCGGCTGCAGCTTGCCCCAGATGAAAGCGAGCGCATGCTCACTCAAATCAACGGCTTCTTCGATCTGGTCGAACGCATGCGCGCGGTCGACACCACCGGCGTCGAGCCGCTGGCGCACCCGGTGGCCGCGCTCGAGGACGTGACGCTGCGCCTGCGCGACGACGTCGTGAGCGAGCCGAACAACCGCGAAGCCAACCAGAAGAGCGCCCCGGCCGTCGAAGCCGGCCTGTTCCTCGTGCCCAAGGTGATCGAATAATGAGCGGCGAGCAACTGCACCAGATGGGCGTGGTCGCCCTGGCCAAGGCCCTGGCCGAGCGCAAGGTTTCGGCCGTCGAGGCCTCGCAGGCGTTTCTGGGCCGCATGAAGGCCCACGAGTCGCTCGGCACCTTCGTCGACGTCAATGAAGAAGTCACGCTGGCCCAGGCCCGCGCGGCCGACGCGCTCATCGCCAAGGGCAACGCTCCGGCGCTGGCCGGCGTGCCGATCGCGCACAAGGACATCTTCGTCACCACCGATTTCGCCACCACCGCCGGCTCGAAGATGCTCGCGGGCTACCGCTCGCCCTTCGACGCGACCGTGGTGCGCCGCCTGGCCGAAGCCGGCGCGGTCACGCTGGGCAAGCTCAGCTGCGACGAGTTCGCGATGGGCTCGGCCAACGAGAACGTCGCCGTGCCCGCCGTGGGCCACGACCAGGCCGTGCCGGTGCGCAACCCCTGGAACCTCGAACGCATTCCGGGCGGCTCGTCGGGCGCCAGCGCGGCGGCTGTCGCGGCACGCCTGGCCCCTGCGGCCACCGGCACCGACACCGGCGGCTCGATCCGCCAGCCCGCGTCGTTCTGCGGCATCACCGGTATCAAGCCGACCTACGGGCGCGCCTCGCGCTACGGCATGGTGGCCTTCGCATCGAGCCTCGACCAGGCCGGCCCGATGGCCCGCTCGGCGGAAGACTGCGCGCTGCTGCTGTCGGCCTTCTGCGGCCCCGACCTCGACCGCGACTCGACCTCGCTCGACAAGCCCGCCGAAGACTTCGGCCGTTCGCTGAACGACTCGCTCGACGGCCTGCGCATCGGCGTGCCGAAGGAGTTCTTCGGCGACGGCGTGGCGCCCGGCGTGCGCGCCGCCATCGATGCGGCGCTCGCGCAGTACGAGAAGCTCGGCGCTAAGCGCGTCGAGGTCTCGCTGCCGCGCACCGAGCTGTCGATTCCCGTGTACTACATCCTGGCCGCGGCCGAAGCCTCAAGTAACCTGAGCCGCTTCGACGGCGTCAAGTTCGGCCACCGCGCCAAGCAGTACAAGGACCTGGCCGAGATGTACGAACGCACGCGCGCCGAAGGCTTCGGCGACGAGGTGAAGCGCCGCATCATGATCGGCACCTACGTGCTCTCGCACGGCTACTACGACGCCTACTACCTGCAGGCGCAGAAGGTGCGCCGCATGATCGCCGACGACTTCCAGCAGGCGCTGACGCAATGCGACGTGATCGCCGGCCCCGCAGCGCCGACCACCGCCTGGAAGATCGGCGAACACGGCGACGACCCCGTGGCCGACTACCTCGCCGACATCTTCACGCTGCCCGCCTCGCTGGCCGGCCTGCCCGGCATGAGCGTGCCTGCGGGCTTCGATGCGGGCATGCCCGTGGGCCTGCAGCTGATCGGCAACTACTTCGGCGAAGCGAAGCTGCTCAACGCAGCGCACCGCTTCCAGCAAGCCACCGACTGGCACACGCGCACGCCGGAGGGCTTCTGACATGAGCGAGACCGTGAACACATTCGAAGCACAACAACAAGGCCGCCCGACCGGCCCGCTGGTGCGCGGCTATGAAGTCATCATCGGCTTCGAGACGCACGCCCAGCTGTCGACCGCGAGCAAGATCTTCAGCCGCGCCTCCACCGCCTTCGGCGCCGAGCCCAACACGCAGGCCTGCGCGGTCGACCTGGCGCTGCCGGGCACGCTGCCCGTGATGAACAAGGGCGCGGTCGAACGCGCCATCAAGCTGGGCCTGGCGCTGGGCTCGCACATCGCGCCGCGCAGCGTGTTCGCGCGCAAGAACTACTTCTACCCCGACCTGCCCAAGGGCTACCAGATCAGCCAGTTCGAGATTCCGGTGGTGCAAGGCGGTGCGGTGTCGTTCTTCCTCGGCGAAGAAAAGAAGACCGTGCGCCTGGTGCGCGCCCACCTCGAGGAAGACGCGGGCAAGTCGCTGCACGAGGACTTCATCGGCCAGAGCGGCATCGACCTGAACCGCGCCGGCACGCCGCTGCTGGAGATCGTGACCGAGCCCGACATGCGCTCCACCGCCGAGGCCGTGGCCTATGCGAAGGAACTGCACAAGATCGTCACGTGGATCGGCATCTGCGACGGCAACATGCAGGAAGGCAGCTTTCGCTGCGACGCCAACGTGTCGGTGCGCAAGCCCGGCGAGAAGCTCGGCACGCGCCGCGAGATCAAGAACCTGAACAGCTTCAAGTTCATGCAGCAGGCGATCGACTACGAGATCAACTCGCAGATCGACGAGCTCGAAGAAGGCCGCGCCATCGAACAGGCCACCGTGCTGTTCGACCCCGCCACCGGCGAGACGCGCACCATGCGCACCAAGGAAGACGCGGCCGACTACCGCTACTTCCCCGATCCGGACCTGCCGCCCCTGGTGGTGGCCGCCGAGTGGATCGAGCGCGTGCGCGCCACCATGCCCGAGCTGCCGCGTGCCACGGCCGAGCGCTATGTGCGCGACCACGGCCTGTCGGAATACGACGCCGCGCAGCTCACGCAAGGCGCGGCGCTGGCCCGCTACTTCGACGATGCGGTGAACGCCGGCGCGGCGCCCAAGCTGGCCAGCAACTGGATCACCGGCGAGATGGCACGCCGCCTGAACGCCGCCGAGATCGGCATCGAGGCCGCGCCCGTGAAGGCCGCGCAGCTCGCGCAGCTGGTGACGCGCATCGCCGACGGCACGCTGCCGAACAACGCCGCGCGCCAGGTGTTCGAAGCGCTGTGGAGCGGCGAAGGCAGCGATGTCGACGCGATCATCGAAGCCAAGGACCTGAAGCCGATGAACGACGCCGGCGCGCTCGACAAGATCCTCGACGAGGTGATTGCCAAGAACGCGAAGAACGTCGAGGAATACCGCGGCGGCAAGGAAAAGGCGCTCAACGGCCTCGTGGGCCAGGTCATGAAGGCCAGCGGGGGCAAGGCCAACCCTGCGCAGGTCACCGAGCTGCTGAAAGCCAAGCTGGGCTGATCGCGAACGAGCCCCGGGGCCTTGCGCCAGGCCCCGGCGGGTTCGTTCAGCGCGGGTTGCCGCCGTTCTGCGGCGACCAGAGCGTCTTCAGGCGCCCGCGCTCTTCGTCGAAGCGCGCATTCACGCGCTTCTTCTCTTCTTCCTGCTCCGAGATGAAGCGGTTCTGCACGGCCACGCTCTGCGTGTTGTCCTCGATGCGACGGCGCACGGCGCCGGGCGCCTTGCTCGTGTCCTGCTTGTAGAACTCGAGCTCCTCGTCGATCTTCTTGCGGTCGTCGGCGAGCTCGACGAGGCGCTTCTTCGCGGCCTGGATCACCGCATCGATCTGCGACAGCGCCTCGACGCGCTCGCGGTCGTGCGTGGTGGCATTGGGGTAGCGCACCAGCAGCGCGCGCTCGCGGCGGCGCTCGTCGATGAGCCGCGCGGCCTGGATGGCGGCTTCGCGCGCGCGGTCCTCGCGCTCCTGCTGCTCGCGCGCCGTGTAGGTCGGCTCCAGCTTGCGGCGCACCGTGCCGCTCGGGCTCAGTTCGCGCTGCTCGCGGTCGCTGCACTCGGCGATCGGCCGGTCGGCCGTGAGCGTGCGCCCGCGCGCGTCGACGCAGGTGTAGATGCCGACGCCGGGCCCGTCCGTCTTGGCGGGCTGGGCCAGCGCCGTTGCGCACGACGACAGGGCCGCCAGGCCCAGCCACAGCGACGCCACGGCGGCAGCGGAAGAGGGTTCGCGCGCGGGGCGTCGCATCGGCGCTGCGTCTCAGGCGCCGTAGCGCGTGCGGTAGGCCAGCACGCGCTCGCGGTGCGCGCCGAGGTCGGCGGCGGCATTGCCCGAGAGGTAGCTCAGCAGGTCGTCCAGCGTGGCGATGGGCACCACCGCGAGGCCGAGCTGGTTGCGCACGTACTGCACGGCGCTGTGGTCCACATCGACGCCGTTCTCGGTGGCTTTTTCCTGCCGGTCGAGGGCAATGGCCACGGCATGCGGCGTGGCGCCCGCGGCCTGGATCGCGGCGATGGATTCACGCACCGCGGTGCCGGCCGACATCACGTCGTCGACGATGAGCACGCGGCCCTTCAGCGGCGCGCCCACCAGATTGCCGCCTTCGCCGTGCGCCTTGGCTTCCTTGCGGTTGTAGGCGAAGGGGTAGTTGCGCCCGCGCCGGGCCAGCTCGGCGGCCACGGTGGCGCCCAGCGGGATGCCCTTGTAGGCGGGGCCGAAGATCATGTCGAACTCGAGGCCGCTTTCGACCAGGCGGTCTGCATAGAATCCGGCGAGCCGCGCGATCTTGCCGCCGTCGTCGAAGAGGCCCGAATTGAAGAAATACGGGCTCATGCGACCGGCCTTGGTCTTGAATTCGCCGAAGCGAAGCACGCCGGCGTCGAGCGCGAACTGGACGAAGTCCTGTGCCACCGCGCTGCTTGTCTGACCGTCTACAGCCATTGGAAATTCCTTGTGTTCAAACTGACCAGTCTCAATCTCAATGGCCTGCGCTCGGCGGCCACCAAGGGCGTCGCCGACTGGGTGGCCGAACTCGCGCCGGATTGTATTTGCATGCAGGAGATCCGCGTCCAGGCCAGCGATGTCGAAGGCCGCTTCGAGCAGATGGCCGGCCTGCAGGGCCACTTCCACTTTGCCGAGAAAAAAGGCTACGCGGGCACCGCCATCTACACGAAGCATGCGCCCAGCGCCGTGGTGGTGGGCTGGGGTGATCCCGAATTCGACGCCGAAGGTCGCTACCTCGAGCTGCGCTTCGACACGCCCAAGCGCAAGTTCTCGGTGATCAGCTGCTACTTCCCGAGCGGCAGCTCGGGCGAGGAGCGCCAAGCCGCCAAGTTCCGCTTCCTGAAGGGCTTTTTCCCGCACCTCTTGGCGCTGAAGAAGGAGCGCGAGTTCATCCTGTGCGGCGACATCAACATCGCGCACCAGGAGATCGACCTGAAGAACTGGCGCGGCAACCAGAAGAACAGCGGCTTCCTGCCCGAGGAACGCGCCTGGATGACGCGCCTGCTCGACGCCGGCACCGAAGGCGCCGGCCTGGTGGACGTGTACCGCCGCCTCAAGCCCGACACCACAGGCGACGCCTACACCTGGTGGAGCAACCGCGGCCAGGCCTACGCGAACAACGTGGGATGGCGGCTGGACTACCACCTGGCCACGCCGGCGATGGGCGCGCTGGCGCGCACCGAGGCGATCTACAAGACGGTCAAGTTCAGCGACCACGCGCCGATCACGGTGGAGTACGACTTCACGCTGTAAGTCGCCCGCCCGTCGATGCCGATCCCGACTCCGTCTCCGTCCACGAACCCGTCCTCGCCGCCCACGGCCGCGGCGACGGCGGTGTACCTGCCGCGCGACGTGGTGAACGCGCCCGAGGTGAAGGCCGCGATCGCGCGCCGCAGCGCAGAGCGCGGCGACGACGCCGACATGGCGGCCTGGCTGCTGAACCACTTCTTCCGCTGGGCCATCGGCAGCTTCGGCAACGTGCTGCCGGTGCAGTCGCCCGCCGACTACCTGGCCGCGGCCGGGCCCGACAAGCCGCTGCCCGAGTGGCTGGCGAAGCAGCTGCAGCCGCGCGCCCCTGCCGCGGTGAACGCGGCGTCCGTGCAGGACAAGGAAAAGTCCAAGGGCAACATGGGCAACAAGGCCGAATCGCCCGCCGCCGAAGCCGCCCCGAAAACTTTCTACTACCTCGACCCCGATCACCTGCTGCTGGTCGACCGCGAACGCATGCTGGTCGAGTTCCTGCGATCGCGGCGCGGCACGCGGCTCGAACAGAAGCTGCAGCGCATCACCTGCTTCATGGCCATGGCCCTGTGGGAGCAGGAGCACCAGCGCATGCAGGCCAAGCGCAACAAGGGCTGGGTGCCCAGCAGCGGCCTGGCGCTGAAGGAAGTGCTGCGCACGCCCAACGGCGTGATCTTCGAGTTCATCGGCAGCCATGCGGCCTTGCGCGAGGAGATGGCCTACGAGTCGTTCCACATGCAGCACTGCCTGGGCCAGTTCGCCAACATCAAGAAGCTGAACGGCGGCTACGGCGAGCAGTACGCCAGCGCGGCGCAGAGCGGCCGGCTGCGCCTGTTCACGCTGCGCAGCGCGGGCAACCTGCCGCACGTGACCATCAGCCTCGAGGTGCATCCGGACGGGCTGCGGGTCGACCAGATCAAGGGCAAGCAGAACCGCCACCCGATCCGCAAGTACGCGGACGACGTGCTGCAGTTCCTGCGCACGCTGCCGCCGCGCGGCGAGCGCCACAGCGACTGCGAGGGCATGGGCCTGGTGTTCGAGCCCGAGGCCTCGGACGCAGCCCGGGGTGAATGGAAGTTCGTCACCGACGTACAGAGCCCCGACTTTCTGCTCAGCGTGATGAGCGGCAACTTCCACCTGATCGAGCACTTCGAGCAGCCGCCGCCGGCGCTGCAATGGCTGCTGCTGCGCATCGCGCCGCACGAGCTGGCGCGGCTGCGCCAGATGGACGTGGCGGTGGCCGCCGCCGCACGGCTGACGCTGCCCCCGAACCGGTTGCCGCCGTCGCTGCAGGCGGCCCCCACGCAGGCGCCCGCCACGATGCTGGAGATCGAAGGCATCTCGCTGAGCGCCGCCGTGTGCGCGCCGCCGCTGGGAGCGGCATTGCCATGACGCAGGCCATCGTCATCGTTGTGTTCCTGGGCCTGCTGTACCTCGGGGTGCGCATCGCGTGGTTCATCGTGCGCACCGCGTTCCGCATCGTCGTGCGCGGCTCGGGCACGGCGATCGGCCACATGGAAAAGGCCAACGCCGACCTCGCGGTGCGCGCGGCGCAGGCCAGAGCCGATACCGGCAAGGTGGTGCCCAACCGCCGCCGCTGGGCGCTGGCGCTCGGCGACATCCTGCTGCTGCGCAACGGCCTGCGCTGCGACAGCGACACGCTGGCGCTCGACGTGCCCGCCGAGCAGCGCCAGCGGCTGGCCAGGCAGGTGCTGCGCGAAATGAACATGGCCGCCGACCTGCCCGAGCGCGACATCGCCACGCAGATGCAGGCCGCGCTGGTCGGCTGGGTCGGCGGGCTCGGCCGCACCCACGCCAACTTCTACGAACAGCTCGCGGCAGAAGGCCAGGTGCGCGACGCGCTGGCCTTCGACTGCGCGCGCACCGCCTTCCTGGTGCGCTGCATCGCGCTGCTGGGCTGGGTGCCCGAGTCGCAGGCCTGGCTGGTGCTGTTCCTCAACGCTCAGCGCGCGCAGGACAGCTTCGAGAGCTGGGAAGACTTCGGCCACGCCTATGCGCGGGCGCGGCTGCACTGGCTGCGCATCAGCAGCCAGGACGGCCCCGCCTCGTCGCGCGCCACGCTGGAAGTGCAGGAGCACCTGCAGAACACCCAGGGCAACTGGCTCACGCTGCCCTGGAAGCGCTACCGCATCTTCGATCCCCAACCCGTCGCTCTCGCCCCCGCCGCGTCGGCCTGACGCGCGAGCCCCGCCCATGACCACACACACGCCCCCCGCCGCAGCGACCGTGATTCCCCCCGCGCCCGCGCGCTGGAAGCTCTGCGACATCGACGCCCTGCTGCGCGCCGGCGATTACGCCGCACTCGACCAGCGACTCGATGACGCGCTGGCCGCCAGCTTTCAAGACCGCGACGAGGAAGAGCGCTACTACGGCGCCTTGCCCGACGACCTGGCCGGCTGCACCGCCGACGGCGCCGAAGGGCTGGCCCGCCTGGCCGCATGGCAGGCCGCCCGCCCGCAATCGGCCCACGCCTGGCTGTGCGAAGCGCACTACTGGTACCACTGGGCCTACGAATACCGCGGCTCGGGCTGGGCCAGCACGGTCACCGCGCTGGGCTGGGAATGCGCCCATGCCTGCGCCACGCGCTGCGCCGTGGCCGCCCTGCGTGCCCTCACGCTCGCGCCCACGATGTGGACCGCCTGCGCCCTGCTGCTGCAGAGCACCTCGGCCTTCAACGAGCCCGACTGGCTGACCGAGCTGGTGCGCAGCGGCCGCTGGCCCGACAAGCCGCTGCAGCACGACTTTTCCCTGGACGACGACGCGGCCACCCGCGACGAGCTGCTGGCGCAGCTCGCGCGCTCCGGCCTGGCGCACGACGAGCGCGTCGCCTGCCCCGAGGCCGCGCCCACCGCCCTGCCCTCGCCCGTGCAGGGCCGCAAGGTGATCAGCGGCACGTCCTACTGGATCCACGCCACGCTGCATGTGCACCCGCGGCTGTTCTTCTTCATGCGCCAGTGCGTCTGGTTCCAGCAGCCGCGCTGGGGTGGCAGCCACGAGCGCGTGCGCGCCTTCATCGCCTCGCCCGCCTGCGCCCACCTGAGCGAGGTCGAGAAAGACCGGCTGCGCCACGAGATCTGGCGCGACGAACACCAGGGCAACAGCGTCGACAAGGACGAAGACCCGGCCGAAGCCCAGCAGCGCATGGCCGCCACGCGCCAGCGCGCCCAGGAGGCGCTCTACCCCTACCACCGCTGGGAAACCCTGCGCTGGCTGGCCGTGAGCCACTACATGCTCGACCAGCATGCCGAAGCGCTGGCCTGCCTGCGCGAGGCCGAGAGCCACCATCCCATCGACGACGACTACGCCATGAACATGGCGGTGCACGTCGCCCTGGAACAGGACCCCGGCGGCCAGTGGCTGGGCCAGGCCATCTGCAACAGCGCCAACGCCTACGAATGCAACACCGCGCTGATCCTGCACGGCTACTGCAGCCTGAAGGGCGCCTTCGGCTTCGTGCCCAACGAGGCGACCGGCAACGCCTGGCTGGCGGCCGCGCGCGAACGCAACGCCGGCACCGAGAACTGGGACGACCTGGCCCGCGCGCTGTGGCGCGTGCCGCGCAACAAGGAAGCCTTCGAGATCCTGGAGATGGGGCTGGCCGCCGGCGACACCTCGTGCCTGCTCACGCTCGGCATCTTCCACGCGGGCGGCGAGCACGGCACCAAGGACCGGCAACAGGCGATGCACTTCTATGGCCAGGCGGCGGAAGCCGGCAACAGCGTCGCGGCCTACAAGCTCGGCTACCTCTGCCACGACATGGCCTGGGAAGACGCCACGCCCGCGGCGCAACGCCCCGCACTGCAGGCGCAGGCGGTCGAGGCCATGATGAAGGCCCGCGAGCTGGGCCACGACGACGCCACCGAGGGCGCGCTGATGTTCATCAGCGACCTGTCCGACATCCCCGTGCGCCACCGCCACCTGGACTTCGTGCGCGAGCACGCCACCAATGGCGACGCCATCGCCATGGCCACGCTGTCGACCCTGCTGGCCGACGCCAACGACAAGGTGCTCTACAACTACCGAGAGAGCGTGCGCTGGATCATGGGCGCGCAGGCCGTGGCGCCCGAGGACGAGTTCGTGGTGAACGTGACCAAGAACACCCACCAGGACGGCTTCCTGTCGTCCACGCTCTACAAGCTCACGCGCCGGCAGATCAAGGCGCACGAGATCCCGGGCGGCGACAACGCGATGGTGTAACGGCTAGCGTGACAGCGCCGGCAAGGCCTTCGCCAGCGTCTCGCTGAAGGCGCGCATCGCCTCGGTCTCGTGCGTGCCGCGCTTGGTCAGGCGAAAGAAGTCCATGCCCACGCGCGGCTTCAGCAGCACGTCGGTCTTCACGCGGTGACGGCGGCAGGCCGCCAGCGCGAAGGTGGGCATCACCGCGGTGCCGAAGCCGGCCTCGACCATCGAGATCAGCGTGCCGAAGAAGTTGAAGGCGGGCCGCTGCGCGTCGGCCAGCCCGATCTCGCCGAGCTGGCGCTCGATCACCTTCTGGATCGGGTTGCCGGGCGGCAGGCCGATCAGCGTGGCGCCGCGCAGCGCGGACCAGGGCGCGGTGCCGACCGGCTCGCCGTCGGCCGTGGCCTGCGTGACGCGCATCAGCTCGAAGCGCCCCACGGGCGTGCGGTCGAGCCCCGCCGCGGCCTTGAAGAAGAAGCCCAGGCCGAGGTCGGCCTCGCCCGCGGCCACCATCGCTTCCACATCGCGCAGGTCGGCGTCGAAAAGGCGCAGCACGACCTGCGGATGCGCCTGGCGAAAACTCGCGAACACCCAGGGCAGCAGGTGCGAGGACACCAGCGGCGTGGCCGCGATGCGCAGCGTCTGGCGTGCCGCGTCGCCCTCGGCGCCGAGCTCGGCGGCCACGTCATCGAGGTCGGTGACGAGCCGCTCCACCACCGGCAGCAGCCTGCGGCCGGCCGGCGTGAGGCTCACCATGCGCGTGGTGCGGTCGAACAGGCGGCAGCCGAGCTGCTTCTCCATCTCGCGGATCAGGATGCTCAGGCCGGCCTGGGTGATGTGCGCCTGCTCCGCCGCGCGGGTGAAGTTGCCGATGCGCGCCACCTGCAGGAAGGCGCGCATCTGGCGCGTGGTCAGGTTCATAAGTATTCATGATAAATCCATATCACATCTAAATTTCCCATATGCCTCGTTTGCGGTCCCAATACGGACCCCATGAGCACCGCACCTAACGAAGTCATCATCCTCGGCGCCGGCATCGGCGGCCTGACCCTCGCCCTGAGCCTGCACCAGGCCGGCATCGCCTGCCGCGTGTACGAGGCCGTGCCCGAACTGCGCCCGCTCGGCGTGGGCATCAACCTGCTGCCGCATGCGGTGCGCGAGCTGTCCGAGCTGGGCCTGCTCGACGCGCTCGACGCCGTGGGCGTGCGCACGCAGGAGGCGGTCTTCTTCACCGAGCACGGCCAGCTGGTGTTCCGCGAGCCCGCCGGCCAGCACGCGGGCTACGACTGGCCGCAGTACTCGATCCACCGCGGCGACCTGCAAACGGTGCTGCTGAACGAAACACGCAAGCGCCTGGGCCCCGACAGCGTGCAGTGCGGCCACCGCTGCACCGGCGTCGAACAGGACGCCGACGGCGTGACGGTGCACTTCGCCGACGGCCGCGCGCCGGTGCGCGGCGCGGTCGCGGTGGGCTGCGACGGCATCCACTCGGCGCTGCGCAAGCAGCTGTATCCGAACGAGGGCGCGCCGCGCTATTCGGGCATCAACATGTGGCGCGGCACCGCGGCCTGGAAGCCCTTTCTCTCGGGTGGCAGCATGGTGCGCGCGGGCTGGCTCACCGTCGGCAAGATGGTGATCTACCCGATCCGCAACGACATCGACGACCAGGGCCGCCAGCTCGTGAACTGGGTCGCCGAGATCCACGCGCCCCAGCCCGCGATGCGCGACTGGAGCCGCGCCGGGCGCCTCGAGGACTTCCTGCCCGCCTTCGCCGACTGGCACTTCGACTGGCTCGACGTGCCCGCGCTGATCCTGGCCTCCGACACCATCCTGGAGTACCCGATGGTCGACCAGGACCCGCTGCCGCGCTGGAGCCACGGCCGCCTCACGCTGCTGGGCGACGCCGCGCACCCGATGGTGCCGCGCGGCTCCAACGGCGCGGGCCAGGCGATCATCGACGCGCGTTTTCTCGCGGGCGCGATGAAGCGCGAAGGCGTGGGCACCGCAGCGCTCGAGACCTACGACCGCGTGCGCGTGAAGGCCACCACCGACGTGGTGCTGACCAACCGCAGCAACCCGCCCGACACCATCCTGCGCGAGGTGTTCGAGCGCTCGGGCGGCCGGCGCGTCGAGAACCTCGACGAGATCGTCACGCAGCAGGAACTGCAGGCGATCTCCGACCACTACAAGCGCGTGGCCGGCTACGACCCGGCGGCGCTGAAGGCGCGCGCGTCGTACCTCTGAGCGACTGCACATTCACCGAACAAGACGGAGACAAGACCCCATGAGATTTCTGACCCGGACCCTCGCCACCCTGCTTGTTGCGGCCAGCGCCGCTGCGGCCCACGCCTGGCCCGACCAGCCGGTGACGCTGGTGGTGCCCTACACGCCCGGCACCGGCATCGACCTGATCGCACGCCAGCTCTCGGCCCGCCTGCCCGCCGTGCTCGGCCAGCCGGTGATCGTGGAGAACGTCGCCGGCGCCAGCGGCAACATCGGCAGCGAGAAGGTGGCGCGCGCCAAGCCCGACGGCTACACGCTGCTGGTGCAGGTCAACACGCTGGTGATGAACAAGGGCCTGTACAAGTCGCTCGCCTACGACCCGGTGGCCGACTTCACGCCGGTGTCGCAGACCTCTTGGGGCACGCTGCTGCTGGTGACCAACCCGTCCACCCAGAAGGCGGGCTCGCTCGCGCAGCTGGTGGCCACCGCCAAGGCCAACCCCGGCAAGCTGACCTACGCCACGCCCGGTGTCGGCACGCCGCACCACCTGTCGATGGCGCTCCTGATGCAGGGCACCGGCACCGACCTGCTGCACGTGCCCTACAAGGGCACGGCCGGCGCGGTGACTGACCTGCTCGGCGGGCGCATCGATGCGATGTTCCTGCCGGTGCACGTGGCGCTGCAGCACATCCAGGCCGGCAAGCTCAAGGCGCTCGCCACCGGCAGCAGCCACCGCCTGCCGCAGTTGCCCGACGTGCCCACCCTGGCCGAGGCCGGCGTGACCGCCGACAACGTCGACATGTGGTACGGCGTGCTCGCGCCCAAGGGCACGCCCGCCAACGTGGTGGCGCGGCTGAACACGGAGATCGCCGCAGTGCTGAAGGCGCCCGAGGTGGCGAAGTCCTTCGAGTCGCAGGGCATGGTGCCCGCCAGTTCGACGCCAGCGGCGTTCGGCGCGTTGATCCAGAAGGACGCGCAGCGCTGGGCGACGGTGGTGAAGAAGGGGAACATCACCGCCGACTGAGCGGAGCCGGGGCGAAACGCCCGCTACTTGCGCGCAGCCGCCCGGTACAGGTTCTCGACCTTCGGCACGTTCGCCTCGAGCTTGGCGATGCGGTCCGGCCCGCTCGGGTGGGTCGACAGGAAGCTCAGGCCGCCCTGGTTCTTGGAGGCCGTGGCCATCTTCTTCCACAGCGACACCGAGGCCTGCGGGTCGTAGCCCGCGCGCGCGGCGAGCTCCAGGCCGACGAGGTCGGCGTCGGTCTCGTCGCTGCGGCTGAACTTCAGGGTGATGAGCTGCGTGCCGGCGCGCGCCGCGAGGTCACCGACCTGGCCGAGCCCCAGCAGCTGCGCGCCGATGGACAGCGCCGCGCCGGTGCCGGCGCTCTTGGCCATGCGCGCGCGGGCGTGTTCGCGCAGCGCGTGCGCCATTTCATGGCCCATGACCATCGCGACCTCGTCGTCGCTCAGCTTGAGCTGCTCGAGGATGCCGGTGAAGAAGGCGATCTTGCCGCCGGGCATGCAGAAGGCGTTGATCTGCTTGCTGCCGATCAGGTTCACCTCCCACTTCCATTCGCGCGCCCGGCTGTTCCACGGCAGGGCGAAGGGAATGAGCCGCTGCGCGATGGTGCGCAGGCGCTGCAGCTGCGCGTTGCCGTCGCCGGCCAGCGCGCCCTTGGCGCGCGCCTGTGCGAGCAGCTGGCCGTACTGCTGCACGCCGGCCGCCTCGATCTGCTCGGCCGGCACGAGGTTGCGCGCCACCGAGGCATTGCCGACGTTGACCTGCGCCAGCGCCGGCGCGCTCAGCGCCGCACCGGCGGCGGCCAGCAGGAAGGCCCGGCGCGGGTTCCAGGCCGAGGCTTCGGAGAGGGCGGAAAGGGGGCGTTCGCATCGTGTGCACATAGGTGCCCGGATGATAGGAACAAATGGAGACGAGCGGGCGCGCCGATGTCCTCCATGGCTCATGGACAATCCCCCACTCATGTCCGCACCGCCCGCCGAACCCACCCAAGCCCCCGCGAGCGCCGCGCTGCCCTGGCGCGACGCGCTCAAGGTCTACCTCGAACCCGCCACCCTGCGCATGCTCGCGCTGGGCTTCTCGGCCGGCCTGCCGCTGCTGCTGGTGCTGGGCACGCTGAGTTTCCGGCTGCGCGAAGCGGGCATCGACCGCACCACCATCGGCTACCTGAGCTGGGTCGGGCTGGCCTATGGCTTCAAGTGGGTCTGGGCGCCGCTGGTCGACCGGCTGCCGCTGCCGCCGCTGACCACGCTGCTCGGTCGCCGGCGCGGCTGGCTGCTGCTGGCGCAGGGCATGGTGATCGTCGGGCTGGTCGGCATGGCGATGAACGACCCGCGCCTGGGGCTGCAGCCGCTGATCTGGTGCGCGCTGCTGGTGGCCTTCGGCTCGGCCACACAAGATATCGCGCTGGACGCCTTCCGCATCGAATCGGCCGAGACGCGCAAGCAGGCCGCGCTGGCCGCCGCTTATCAAACGGGCTACCGGCTGGCGATGATCTGGGCCGGCGCCGGCGTGCTGTGGGTCGCGGCCTGGGCCGAGGTGGCGCCCGCCGTGGCGGTCACCGGCGCGGCGGCCTACCAGAACGGCGCCTGGAAGACGGCCTACCTCGTCATGGCGGCCTCGATGGCGGTCGGCGTGCTCACGGTGCTGCTGTCGCCCGAACCGGTGCGGCGCGTGCTGCCGAAGGCGAAGAACGCGGGCGAATGGCTGCGAAGCGTGCTGATCGAGCCTTTTGCCGACTTCATCCGCCGCTACAAGTGGCAAGCCGCGCTGATCCTGGCGCTGATCGCCATCTACCGCATCAGCGACGTGGTGATGGGCATCATGGCCAACCCCTTCTATGTGGACATGGGCTTCACCAAGGACCAGGTGGCCACGGTCAGCAAGATCTACGGCGTGATCATGACGCTGGTGGGCGCCTTCGTGGGCGGCGTGCTGTCGATGCGCCTGGGCGTGATGCGGGTGCTGATGCTGGGCGCCGTGCTGAGCGCCGCGAGCAACCTGCTGTTCGCCTGGCTGGCCACGCGCGGGCACGACCTGACGGCGCTGATCGCGGTGGTCTCGGCCGACAACCTGGCCGGCGGCATCGCCTCGGCGGCCTTCATCGCCTACCTGTCGAGCCTGACCAACATCAGCTACTCGGCCACGCAGTACGCGCTGTTCAGCTCGCTGATGCTGCTGCTGCCGAAGTTCATCGCCGGCTATTCGGGCGCCTTTGTCGACGCCTACGGCTACAGCACCTTCTTCACCGCCACCGCGCTGCTGGGCGTGCCGGTGCTGCTGCTGGTGGCGCTGGCCTCGCGCATGGCGGCCCGCACAGGCGACGGCGAGCGTCAATAGGGCCTGCGCCGGAGCTGTCATCTATAGGAAACAGCCGACGCAACCTGATACGCAACGCTGGTAGGCTGCGACATTCATTGCGTGAAAATTGCGCTTTCCCGCTTTTTCTTCTGTCGCCGACGCCCTTTCGCCTGTTGCCTGCTCCCACATCCATCGTGCCGTCCCGAATTTCTCCCCTTCAAATCAGTGCCTACACGGCCACCTCGGCCGTCGGCGTCGGCAAGGAAGCGCACGCCGACGCACTCGCGCACTCGCGCAGCGGCCTGCGCGCCAACGACTTCGGCGAAGCGCCGCTGCCGACCTGGATCGGCCGCGTCGACGGCCTGGAAGACGTCCGCCTGCCCGAATCGGCCGCGTTCTGGGACTGCCGCAACAACCGGCTGGCCTGGCTGGGCCTGCAGGCCGACGGCTTCCTCGAGGCGGTCGCGGCCGCGCGCCAGAAGTACGGTGCCACGCGCATCGCGCTGGTGCTCGGCACCTCCACGGCCAGCATCGGCGAGACCGAGCTGGCCTACACGCAGCTCGACGCCGACGGCAACTTTCCGCCGGACCAGCGCCGCGCGGCCGTCCACACGCCGCATTCGCTGGCCATGTTCGTGCAGCAGGTGCTGGGCATCGACGGCCCGAGCGAGACGATTTCCACCGCCTGCTCGTCCAGCGCCAAGGTGTTCGCCTCGGCCGAGCGGCTGATCCGCCTGGGCCTGGCCGACGCGGCCGTGGTCGGCGGCGCGGACACGCTGTGCGGCAGCGTGCTGTTCGGTTTCAACTCGCTGGAACTGGTCTCCACCGAACCCTGCCGCCCCTTCGATGCCGACCGCAAGGGCATCAGCCTCGGCGAGGCAGCCGGCTTCGCGCTGGTCGAGCGCGTGCAGGCGGGCGAGAGCGCCACGCAGCTGCTGGGCTACGGCGAAGCGAGCGACGCGCACCACATGTCGACGCCGCACCCCGAGGGCCTGGGCGCCGAGCGCGCACTCGACGACGCGCTGGCGCGCGCGGGCCTGGCCGCCGACGCCATCGACTACATCAACATGCACGGCACGGCGAGCCAGAAGAACGACGAGGTCGAGGGCGCGCTGGTGGCGCGCCGCTTCCCGGCGCGCACGCACGCCAGCTCGACCAAGGGCTTCATGGGCCATACGCTGGGCGCCGCGGGCATCGTCGAGGCCGTCGTCTGCCTGCTGGCGATCGAGCGCGGCCTGATGCCGGGCACGGTCAACACGCGCACGCTGGACGAAGGCTTCGGCCCGCAGATCAAGCTCGAACCCGCGACGGGCGAGGTGCGCTACGCGCTCTCCAACTCCTTCGGCTTCGGCGGCAACAACTGCGCGCTGGTCTTCGGCAAGGCGGTGACCGCATGAACACGCCTCCAACGCTCTACATCGAAGGCCCCGCCTTCTGGACCCCCACGCTGCCCGGCTGGGACGCCGCGCGCGCGGCCTTCCGCGGCGAAGGCGCGCTGGCCGATCCGCCCGCCAAGCGGCCCTCGCCGCAGGTGCTGGCCCCGGCCGAGCGCCGCCGCGCCCCCGACACCGTGGCGCTGGCGCTCGAAGTGGCCGCCGCGGCCATCGCGGGCGCCGACCGGCCCGCGGCCGACGTGCCCTGCGTGTTCACGTCGGCGCACGGCGACCTGTCGATCAACGACTACATGTGCAGCACGCTCGCGGGCGACCCGAAGATGCTGTCGCCCACCAAGTTCCACAACTCGGTGCACAACGCGGCCGTGGGCTACTGGACCATCGGCACCGGCTGCATGGCGGCCAGCAACGCCGTCTCGGCCTACGGCCACAGCTTTGCCGCCGGCCTGCTCGAAGCGGCCGTGCAGTGCGCGGCCGACCAGACGCCGGTGCTGCTGGTGGGCTACGACGCCCCCACGGTCGGCGCGCTGGCCTCCGTGACCGACAGCCGCGGCCTGCTGGCCGTGGCGCTGGTGATCGCGCCCGAGCGCACGGCCCGCACGGTGGCCAGCCTCGACTGGTCGCTGGTCGGCGATGCCGCCGGCACGGCGACGGCGCCGCGCTCGGCCGCCGCCGCCACGCTGAAGGACATCAACCCGATGGCCGACGCCCTGCCCCTGTTCGAGGCGCTGGCCCAGGCCCCGGGCAGCGCCGACGCGCCCATCGACCTGCCACTGTCGGCCGCGCTGGCCCTGCGGCTGCGCCTGCAGGCCGCGGACTGACCGGCCTGCGCCGGGGAGCGGCGGTGCGTGTTGACACACGCAACCGCGCCCCGGTACGTCATCATTGCCGCATGGCGCCCACGCAACCTGGGCGAGGCGCTATGTTTTTCGCAGCGATCCAGGTTGACAGGGCGATGCTGCGTTTACCCAACTTTACGGAGCGTTCAAGCCCGCTTGCTCCCGGTGAACGACCATGAAGCGCATGAGCACCCCCCAACTCCTGATGATCGAAGACGACGCCCGCCTGGCGCAGATGGTGGGCGAGTACCTGACGCAGTCGGGTTTCGCCTTCAACCACGCTGGCGACGGCGCCACCGGCCTGGAGCAGCTGCAGCAGCACGCGCCCGACCTGGTGATCCTCGACCTGATGCTGCCCGACACCGACGGCCTCGAGGTCTGCCGCCGCATCCGCGCCCTGCCCGGCCCGCTGGCCAAGGTGTCGGTGCTGATGCTCACGGCCAAGGGCGACCCGATGGACCGCATCATCGGCCTGGAGATCGGCGCCGACGACTACCTGCCCAAGCCCTTCGAGCCGCGCGAGCTGCTGGCACGCATCCGCGCCGTGCTGCGCCGGCGCAGCGAGAACGCCACCGAGGCCGAAGCCTCCACGGTGATGCGCTTCGGCACGCTCGAGATCGACCGCAACGCGCGCACCGTGTCGGTGGCCGGCGCGCTGGCCGACCTCACCTCCTACCAGTTCGACCTGCTGGTGGCCATGGCCGAGCGCGCGGGCCGCGTGCTCACGCGCGACCAGATCATGGAAGCCGTGCGCGGCCGCGAGCTCGAGGCCTTCGACCGCTCGATCGACGTGCACATGGGCCGCATCCGCGCCGCCATCGAGGTCGACGCGAAGAACCCCAAGCGCATCCTGACGGTGCGCGGCGTGGGCTACGTGTTCGCCAAGCAGCAGGATTAGGACGCGCCCCGCGATGCTGCGCAGCCTCTACCGCCGCCACCTCTACGTCCGCATCTGGCTCGCGGTGGTCGGCGGCGTGGTCATCCTCACGCTGATGGCCAACTGGATCGTGCGCGTGGCCGCCGAGGCCGAGCGCGAACGCCTGGCGCCGGTGCCGCGCGAGGTGGTCGTGCTCGACAGCCAGGACCGCACCATCGGCACCGGCAAGGCCATGCGCGTGCCGGGCCAGGGCCTGGAGTTCGACGTGCAGCTCAGCGACGGCCGCGACATGACGCTGCGCGTGGCGCCGCGCGAACGCCCCACCGGCACCGGCGGCTTCGCGCCCTGGCGCACGCCGTTCGGGCTGGGCTGGATGATCGCGCTCGTGGGCGTGGCGGTGGCATTGGGCGTCTACCCGATCGTGCGGCGCATCACCCAGCGCCTCGAGACCCTGCAGCGCGGCGTGCAGCGCTGGGGCGAGGGCGACCTGTCGGCGCGCGTGCCCGAGGAAGGACAAGACGAAGTGGCCGATCTCTCCAAACTTTTCAACGCCTCCGCCGAACGCATCGAACAGCTGGTGCGTTCGCACAAGTCGCTGCTGGCGAACGCCTCGCACGAACTGCGCTCGCCGCTCACCCGCATCCGCATGGGCCTGGAGCTCATGGGCGACCGGCCGAGCCCGACGGCGCGCGAAGAGATTTCGCGCAACATCGGCGAGCTCGACCAGCTCATCGACGAGATCCTGCTGGCCAGCCGGCTCGACGCCAGCGAGGCCGACATGGGCACCATCGAAGCCGTCGACCTGACGGGCCTGGCCGCCGAAGAGTGCGCGCAGGTCAACGCCGAACTCGACCTGGCCGAAGGCACCGACAACGCGACGCTCACCGTGCAGGGCGTGTCGCGCCTGCTGCGCCGCGCGATCCGCAACCTGCTCGAGAACGCCCGCCGCTACGGCGCGGGCGAGATCAGCGTCGAACTCGGCAGCGCCGGCGGCTACGCCACGGTGCGCGTCAACGACCGCGGGCCGGGCGTGCCGGCGGCGCTGCGCGAACGCATCTTCGAGCCCTTCTACCGCCTGCCGGGCGCCAGCGAGCGCAACGGCGGCGTCGGCCTCGGGCTGGCGCTGGTGAAGTCGATCGCCGAACGCCACGGCGGATCGGTGCAGTGCGAAGACCGGCCAGGCGGGGGCGCGAGCTTCGTGATCCGCCTGCCGGCCAAAGGCCCTGCCGCCGCAGCGCACTGAGCGCCTTCGGGCGCGCAGGGGCAAGTCAGGTTCAGCCGAGGGGCCGCACCTAAAATCCCGCCCCTATGCAGAGATCGCACATCGTTCGGCCCGCGGCCATGTTCTGGGGGCTGGTGGTGTTCATGCCGGTCGGCGTCACCTACCTGTCGGCCATCGTGCTGCTGCTCACCCTGCTGGTGGCCGGCGGCCTGCGCGAGCGCTACGCGCGCCTGCGCGCCAACCCGCTGTGGTGGCCGGTGGTCGCCTACGTGGCGTGGACCTTCATCGTGCTGGCCGTGCGGCCGCACTACCCCGAGACCCCCTCCAACCTGTTCCACGGGCTGCGCATCGCCCTCACCTTCCTGATGGCGATGGCGCTCACGCGCGAAGAGGCGCTGTGGGCGCTGCGCGGCTTCCTGTTGATCGCGGCGCTCAACATCGCGCTCATCGTGCTGCACTACAGCCTGGGCTTTCCGGTGCCGGGCGCGCTGCGCGGCGTGGTGATGGAGGTGGGCAACAAGTCGATCAGCAACGCGCTGCTGTTCAGCATCGTCGCGGCCAGCGCCGCGGTCTGGGGGCTGTCGCAGATCGCCGGGCACCGCCCCTGGCGCGCGCTGCCAGCCTTTGCGCTCGTGCTCGGGCTGGGCGCCGTGGTCGCGCTGCCGCTCACGTCGCGCACCTCGGTGCTGGCGCTGCTGCTGGTGATTCCGGTGGTCTGCCTGCACCAGTGGAAGAACCACCTGAAGGCGCTGTCGGCCGCGCTGATCCTGGGCGCGGTGGTGATCGGCGCGGGCCTGTACCAGCTGCCGCAGCTGCAGCAGAAGGTCGAGACCGGCATCGAGGAACTCGAGAAGGCGCAGACCGGCGCCGTGTTCCACGGCAGCTGGATCATCCGCTACTACATGTACCGCGACACCGGCGCCATGATCGCCGACCAGCCCGTCGCGGGCTGGGGCATCGGCGGCTGGACCGAGCAGTGGCACAAGCGCGGCCCGGCGCTGTTCGCCGACTCCAACATGCCGCACAACGACTTCCTCTGGGTGGGCGCGCAAGGCGGCATCCCGGGCATCCTGAGCCTGCTGGCGATCATGCTCGTCGCCGTCTGGCAGGCCTGGCGCCGGCCCGACATCGCCGGCCGCTACGCACTGGCCGCCACGCTCATCGCGCTCATCGCGTCGAGCGTGAACTCGGCGATGCGCGACGCGCAGATCGGGCTGGCCGTGCTGTGGATCGCGATGGTCTACCTGCGGCTGGCGCAGGAATCGCAGGACCCCGATCCGTGGCGCGGCCTGTGGCCGCGGGCCCGGCCAAGCTGAAACGAAAAAACCGGCCGCAAGGGCCGGTTTCTTTTTTCCGCCTGGCCGCTCAGTGGCGGCTCGAGACGGTCTCGCCCGCCTTCAGGCGGTACACCGTGCCGCAGTACGGGCACTTGGCTTCGCCGGTGCGCGCCACGTCGAGGTAGACCTTCGGGTGGCCGTTCCAGAGCTTCATGTCTGCCTTGGGGCTGGGGCAGAACACGCCGCCCTGGTGATTGAGCTCCTTCGCGAGGAGTTCGACGACTGCATTGGTGGACATGTTTTCTCTCAGACCTTCGTGAGCCAGTGGGCGTACTTGGGATTCTTGCCGTTCACGATGTCGAAGAAGGCCGCCTGGATCTTCTCGGTGACCGGGCCGCGCGAGCCGCCGTCGCCGCGGTTGCCGATCTCGATGCGGTCGAGTTCGCGAATCGGCGTCACTTCGGCGGCGGTGCCGGTGAAGAAGGCTTCATCGGAAATGTAGACCTCGTCGCGCGTGATGCGCTTTTGCACGAGTTCGATGCCCAGGTCCTTGCAGATGTGCAGGATGGTGTTGCGCGTGATGCCGTTCAGGGCGCCGGCCGACAGGTCGGGCGTGTAGACCACGCCGTTCTTGACCACGAACACGTTCTCGCCCGCGCCTTCCGACACGAAGCCGCTCGCGTCGAGCAGCAGCGCTTCGTCGTAGCCGTCGTCCAGCGCTTCCATGTTGGCCAGGATCGAGTTGGTGTAGTTGCTGACCGACTTGGCCTGCGTCATCGTGATGTTCACGTGGTGGCGCGTGTAGCTGGAGGTCTTCACGCGGATGCCGCGGCGCATGCCTTCTTCGCCGAGGTAGGCGCCCCACGACCAGGCCGCGACCATGGCGTGGATCTTGTTGCCCTTGGGGCTCACGCCCAGCTTCTCGGAGCCGATCCAGATCAGGGGGCGCAGGTAGCAGCTTTCGAGCTTGTTCTCGCGCACGACCTGCTTCTGGGCTTCGTTCAGCTGTTCCTGCGTGAAGGGGATCTTCATGCGCAGGATCTTGGCGCTGTTGAACAGGCGCTCGGTGTGCTCGGCCAGGCGGAAGATGGACGTGCCGCCGTCGGCCGTCTTGTAGGCGCGCACGCCCTCGAAGGCGCCGCACCCGTAGTGCAGCGTGTGGCTGAGCACGTGGATCTTGGCGTCGCGCCAGTCCACGAGTTCGCCGTCCATCCAGATCTTGCCGTCACGGTCGTCCAGCGAGGGGGGGATCGAGCTCATTTCCTGATTCCTTTGGGAGCGGTGTGGGGGTGCGACCCACTAGGAAGTCGCAAAAGCTTTCGATTTTACGGCGGAGCCCGGAACGCGGTGCCCGACAATGGCCGGTTGTGCCAACCAGTGGAAAAAGGGTTCCCGTGTCCGTATTCAAGAACGTCATCGTCTATCGCATCGAACCTGCCTGGTCCCAATCACTGACCGAGGCAGAAGAAGGGCTGGCCAAGCAACGCTTCGTGCCTTGCGGCCCCTCGCAGGAAAAGTCCGCCGGCTGGGTCGAGCCCCGCGGCGAAGCCAACGGCCCGCTGGTCGAATCCATCGACGGCCAGTGGCTGGTCGAGTACATGATCGAGAGCAAGCAAGTCCCCGGCTCCGTGGTGCGCCGCAAGCTCGACGAGCGCTGCGCCCAGATCGAGACGACCACCGGCCGCAAGCCTGGCAAGAAGGAAAAGAAGGAGCTCAAGGAAGACATCACCCTCGAGCTGCTGCCCATGGCCTTCACGCGCAGCGCGCGCGTGACGGTGTGGATCGACAAGGCGGAGAACCGCCTCGTGATCAACTGCGGCAATGCCGCGCGCGCCGACGAAGTGGTCACCAGCCTCGTGAAGTCGCTCGACGGCTTTGCCGTGGCGCTGATCAACACGCAGATCGAGCCGGCCGCCGCCATGGCCAACTGGCTGCTGACGCAGGAGCCGCCGGCCGGCTTCAGCATCGACCGCGAGTGCGAGCTCAAGGCCTCCGACGATTCGAAGGCCGTGGTGCGCTACGCCAAGCACGCGCTGGACATCGACGAGGTCAAGCAGCACATCACCGACGGCAAGCGCCCGACGCGCCTGGCACTCACCTGGGACGACCGCGTGTCCTTCGAGCTGACGCACGGCCTGCTGATCCGCAAGATCACCTTCCTCGAAGGCACGGGCGACGGCGCGGCGGGCGGCAAGAAGGAAGACAACTTCGACGCCGACGTGGCCATTGCCACCGGCGAACTCGGCCAGCTGGTGCCGGCGCTGCTCGATGCGTTGGGTGGTGAAGCGGCGTTCTCGGCGGCCCCGCCGGATGAAGCGCCGAAGGCTGCGGCCACTGCGCCTGCAACGCAGGCCGACACGCCCGAAGAAGAAGACGCGCCGTTCTGAGGTTCTGAATCAGGCGAAGCGCCCGCGCCGCCTTCAGGCCGCGGGCGTTTCTTCGTCGGCCGACGTCTCGGGCCGCGTGAGCGTCCAGCTCTGCAGCTTGCCGCCGTTGAACACGGCATCGACGTAGGAGCCGCCGGCGTCGGTCCAGCGGTACAGCTCGGGCTGCTCGTTCTCGGGCGAGCGCTGTTCGCCGAGCGCGCGCGTCATCGCGATGACGTGCATGAGCGTCACGCCGGGCTTGAGCTTGGCATTCAGCATCACCGAGCTCGCCACCGTGCCGATGGGCCGGTCGGCGGCCCGCTTGAGTACCTGCATCGTGCGGTTGAAGTGCATCAGCAGGAACATCACGATCGCACCGCCGGCGAACGCCACGCCGCCCCATCCGTATTGGTGCCAGGACAGGCCGAGGAGCACGACGGCCCCCACGGGCACCAGCAATTTCTGGAAATTCATGGGGCGCATTGTCGCCGCCCGGTGGAAGGCCCTCGCAGGCCGATGCAGTTGCCCCAGGGGTCGCGTACCTGGGCCATGTGTTCGTCGCCCTCGAGCCGCAAGGGGCCGCGGTACAGCGGCGCGCCGCAGGCCTCGAGATGGGCCAGCGCCGCATCGAAGTCGGCGACGTTCCAGTACACGACCGAGCCCGAGGCACCGGCGCCGACCTTCGCGTCGGCCGGCACGAGCTCCAGCAGCACGCCGTGGACCGACAGGCACTCGAAGGCCGGCGAGCCGATCGACATCGGCACCGCATCGGGGAAGGCGTCGGCGTACCAGCGCAGCGCCGCGTTCACATCAGTGACGTGGACCATGACGGCGGCAATGGGCGGTGCGGTGGATTTCATTCGGTGCCTGCGAGAAACGGCCCGCGATTGTGCGGCCGCAACCCCGTCGCAGTAGCCGCCGTGGCTACCGCCGGGCGCAGAAAGCGGTACTCCCGGCGAAAGGCGCACGATGCCGGGGCGGGTGCGGGCACATTTCGCCGCACGGGCATCTGCCCGGGCCACCGAGAAACGCATGAACATCCCGCGTTCCGTCACCATCGTTCGACTCACCCTTGCCGCCGCACTCGCGGGCACCGTCCTCAGCGGTTGCTACGTGGTGCCGCTCGGGCAACCCGCTCCCGTCGCGCCGTCGCAGCAAAGCTACGCCGTGGCACCGGGGCCGGTGTCACAGACCTTCAGCGCGCGGCTGTATCCGTCGAACGCCGAAGCCGCGCGCTACGGCGCCGTCGGGGGCACGGTGACCAACGACATGAACGGCCGCGGCCACTTCAGCGCGCAGATCGGTGCCGAACAGTTTCAGGGAGAGGCGACCCGCGTGGCCGGCTCGCGCACCACCGGCGTGGCGAACGCCACCGGCAGTCGCGGCGGCAACCTGAGTTGCCAGTACACGATGAACTCCGCCACTTTGGGCAGCGGCCAGTGCGTGCTCAACAACGGGCCGGCGTTCACGATGCACATCGGAAGCTAAGCAAGCAAAGAACACAGAAGGCCAGGGAGGCCAGGGAGGCCAGGGAGGCCAGGGAGGCCAGGGAGGCCAGGGAGGCTAGGGAAGGTAGGGAGGGTAGGCCCGGCGCGTGTCCACCGCGCGCCGGGCGTTTTTTTGTCCGTCCTACCAGTTCACGAGCTGCCGCATCTTGCGCCGCAGCTCGCGTTCGCGCTTCTGCTCGGCGTTCCAGTCGTCGCGGATGGCCAGCGTGACCGACAGCGCCATCAGCAGGATCACGAACGCAAACGGCAGCGCGAACACGATGGTCGCCGTCTGGATGGCCTTGATGCCGCCCGCGAACAGCAGGCTCAGCGCAATCGCCGCCACCAGCACGCCCCAGGTGATCTTGACGCGGGCAGGCGGGTTCGGATTGCCCTTCGTGCTCATGATGCCCAGCACCAGCGTCGCGGAATCGCCCGAGGTCACGAAGAACACGAACACCAGCAGCGTGGCCACGATCGACAGCAGCCCGCCCATGGGCATCGCCTTGAACATCACGAACATGGTGGTCGACACGTCGGCCTTCACCGACTCGACCAGCGGCACGCCCTGGAAGATCTCGAAGTTGAGCGCCGCGCCGCCGAACACCGAGAACCACGCGAAGCCCACCAGCGTGGGTGCGATCACCGTGCCCAGGATGAACTGACGGATCGTGCGGCCGCGCGACACGCGTGCAATGAACAGGCCCACGAACGGCGACCACGCGAGCCACCAGGCCCAATAGAAGAGCGTCCAGTCGGCCACCCACGAGCTGTTGCGGAACGGGTTCATGCGCAGGCTCATGCGCACGAACTCGGCAAGGTACGAACCGAGCGTGTTGGTGAAGGTCTCGACGATGGCGATGGTCGGCCCCACCACCAGCACCGTGAGCGCCAGCAGCGCCGCCAGCACCAGGTTGCCCATCGACAGCCACTTCACGCCGCGCTCGACGCCCGTGACCGCCGAGGTGATGAACAGCACCGTCGTCACCACGATGATCACCGCCTGCGTCCAGCGGCCGATGTCCGTGCCGAAGGCCGCGTGCAGCCCGCTGTTGATCTGCGTGGCGCCCATGCCCAGCGAGGCCGCCACGCCGAAGGCGGTGGCCACCACGGCCAGCACGTTGAAGGCCGGCGACAGCCGCTGCACGAAGCGCCACGGCAGCGCCTCGGTGGCCGAGCTGACCAGTGGCAGCGCCTTGCGGCGGAAGCTGAAGAAGGCGATCGACAGGCCGACGATGCCGTAGATCGCCCAGGGGTGCAGCCCCCAATGGAAGAAGGCGTAGCGCATGGCCACGCCGGCCGCATCGGGCGTGCCGGGGATCACGCCGGGCGGCGGATTCGCGTAGTGCGAGATCGGCTCGGCCACGCCCCAGAACACCAGGCCGATGCCCATGCCGGCCGCGAACAGCATCGCGAACCAGGCGCCGATGGAGAACTCGGGCTCGTCGTCCTCGTCGCCCAGCTTCAGGTCGCCGAAGCGGCTGAACGCCAGGAAGACGGCCAGCACCACCAGCCCGAGCACCACCCACAGGTAGAACCAGCCGAAGTTGCGCGTGATGTCGGCGAGCGCGGTACTGAACACGCGGTCGAGCGACGCAGGAGACACCAGCCCCCACAGCACGACCACGGCGATCAGCCCGGCGGAGACGATGAGTTGCATGGGGGGTCTCCTGGTGGGGGTGTTGTCGTGCGGGTGCGCGTCAGTCGAGCCGTCGCACCACGTCCATCGCTTCCTCGATGCGGTCGACCGGGTGAATGGTCAGGCCCTCGATCTCCTTCGTGCCCTTGCGCGGCGCGTTGGCCTTCGGCACCACGGCCACGCTGAAGCCCAGCTTGGCGGCTTCGCGCAGGCGCTCCTGGCCGCGCGGCGCGGGCCGCACCTCGCCGGCCAGGCCGACTTCGCCGAAGGCGATGAAGCCCTTGGGCAGCGGCTTGCCGCGCAGGCTGGAGGTGATGGCCAGCATCACGGCCAGGTCGGCTGCGGGCTCGCTGATGCGCACCCCGCCCACCGCATTCACGAACACGTCCTGGTCCATGCAGGCCACGCCCGCGTGGCGGTGCAGCACGGCCAGCAGCATGGCGAGGCGGTCGCGGTCCAGGCCCACCGACAGGCGGCGCGGGCTCGGCCCGCCGTTGTCGACCAGCGCCTGGATTTCCACCAGCATCGGCCGCGTGCCTTCGAGCGTGACCAGCACCACGCTGCCGGGCACCGGCTCGGCATGCTGGCTCAGGAAGATCGCGCTCGGGTTGGTCACGCCCTTCAGGCCGCGCTCGGTCATGGCGAACACGCCGATCTCGTTCACCGCGCCGAAGCGGTTCTTGATGGCGCGCACGAGGCGAAAGCTCGAATGCGTGTCGCCCTCGAAGTACAGCACCGTGTCGACCATGTGCTCGAGCACGCGCGGGCCGGCCAACGCACCTTCTTTCGTGACGTGGCCCACCAGCACCACGGCCGTGCCGCTGGTCTTGGCAAAGCGCGTGAGGTGCGCCGCGCATTCGCGCACCTGCGCCACCGAGCCGGGCGCGGAGGTGAGCTGGTCGGAGTACACGGTCTGGATGGAGTCGATCACCGCAATGGCCGGGCGCGTGGCGTCGAGCGTGGCGATGATCTTTTCGAGCTGGATCTCGGCCAGCACCTGCACCTGCGAGTGGTCGAGCCCGAGCCGCTTGGAGCGCAGCGCCACCTGCGAGCCGCTTTCTTCGCCGGTGACGTACAGCGCGTTCTGCCCCGCGCGCTGCAGCGCGTCGACCGCCTGCAGCAGCAGCGTCGACTTGCCGATGCCGGGGTCGCCGCCGATCAGCGTGACACCGCCCGACACGATGCCGCCGCCGAGCACGCGGTCGAGCTCGTCGAGCCCGGTGGGCGTGCGTGCGACATCGGTGGCTTCGATTTCCGACAGGGTGGCGAGTTCGGAGGCGCCCGCGAGCGATGCGAACTGCGTGCCGAAGCGGTTGTTGGCCGGTCCGTTGGCCGCGCCGGCGACCTGTTCGATGAGTGTGTTCCATGCACCGCAGCTGGGGCATTTGCCGAGCCACTTTGGGCTGGTGCCGCCGCATTCGCTGCAGACGAAAGTTGTTTTGTCCTTGGCCATGCAGCGAGTTTAGGGGGCGCGATTCAGGCGATGGCGAATTCGCGCACCAGCAGGTCCGCGAACGCCGCCGCGGCCGGCGAGAGCGATCGGCCCTGTCGCGTCACGACCGCGATGTTGCGCGCCACCGTCGGGCGCATGAGCCGCCGCGCCACCAGCCGCGTGTGGTCGGCATGCGCGAGGATCGACGCCGGCAGCAGCGCCGGGCCGAGCCCGCTGGCCGCCATCGCGAGCGCCGTGGTCAACAGCGTCACCTCGTAGGCGATGTCCAGCCGCACGCCGGCGGTTGCCGCGGCAATGTCGATGCTGCTGCGCACGCCGTACCCCGGCTTGACGGTGATCAGCGGATGGCCCGCGAGCTGCCGCCAGGTGATGCGGTCGGTGCCGGGCAGGCGCAGGTCGCGGTCGGCAATCACCGCCAGGTGGTCGTGCACGAACACGCGCTGGTCCAGCCCCGGCGTCCGCGCCTGCAGCGTGCCCACGCCGAAGTCGACCTGCTCGCCGAGCACCTTCTCCACGAACTGCCCGGGCGCGCAGTCTTCGATGGCGACCTTCACGTCGGGATGCAGGTCGAGGTAGCGGCGCAGGGCCTTGGGCATCAGCGTCTGCGCGATGGTGGACGTGGCCGCGATGCGCACACGCCCGCGCCGGCCTGCCGCCAGCTCGGCCATGCCGGTGCCCAGTGCATCGAGTTCGGCCAGCACGCGCTCGGCATAGGCGATGGCTTCGTTCGCCGCCTCGGTGCGTTGCAGCGAACGCGTGGTGCGGTCGAACAGGCGCACGCCGAGCCGCGCTTCGAGTTCGCGCAGCAGCACGCTGACGGCCGGCTGCGTGAGCGACAACGCAGCCGCCGCGCTCGACAGCTGGCCGCTGTGGTACACGGCCGCGAACGCGCGCAGCTGCCGCACAGAGGGCACGCCGCGCATTGATAGTGGTTTTTTATGAATGGCCATGAAAGTTTCACTTTTTCCGCGAGCCGGTTCGGCACTGTAATGGCGCCTCGCAAGAATCAGGAGACAAGCAACCCATGACCGAGCAACTGCAAGCCCAGGTGCTGATCGTCGGCGCCGGCCCCGTGGGGCTGACGCTGGCCATCGACTTGGCGCAACGCGGCATCGACGTGCTGATGACCGAGATCCGCCACCGCGGCGAACCACCCAACGTGAAGTGCAACCACGTGGCGGCGCGTTCGATGGAGGTGTTCCGCCGCCTGGGCGTGGCGCAGGCGCTGCGCGACGCGGGCCTGCCGGCCGACTACCCCAACGACGTGGCCTACCGCACGGCCGTGACGGGCATGGAGCTGTCGCGCATTCCGATCCCCGCGCGCCGCGAGCGCTACACCGCCACCGGCGGCCCCGACACCTGGTGGCCCACGGCGGAGCCGCCGCACCGCATCAACCAGATCTTTCTCGAGCCGGTGCTGTTCGCGCATGCCGAGGGCACGCCCGGCCTGCGCATCCGCAACCGCACGCGCATCGACGACTTCGAACAGGACGACGAGGGCGTGTGGGCCACGGGCGTGGACCTGGACGACGGCCGCACGGTGCGCATCCGCTGCCAGTACCTCGTCGGTTGCGACGGCAGCCGCTCGACGGTGCGCAAGAAGATCGGCGCCAGCCTGCACGGCACCGACGTGGTGGGCCGCGTGCAGTCGACGTACTTTCGCGCGCCCGCGCTGCTGGGCCTGCTGAAGCACCCGCCGGCCTGGGCCACCTTCGCGCTGAACCCGCGCCGCTGCGGCAACGTGTACGCCATCGACGGGCGCGAGACCTGGCTGCTGCACAACTACCTGCTGCCCGAGGAGACCGACTTCGACTCGATCGACCGCGACTGGGCGATCCGCCAGATCCTGGGCGTGGGCGAGGACTTCGCCTACGAGGTGATCTCCAACGAAGACTGGGTCGGGCGCCGGCTCGTGGCCGACCGCTTCCGCGACCGCCGCGTGTTCATCTGCGGCGACGCCGCGCACCTGTGGATTCCGATGGCGGGCTACGGCATGAACGCCGGCATCGCCGATGCGATGAACCTCTCGTGGCTGCTCGCGGGCCGGCTGCACGGCTGGCTGGCCGAAGGCGCGCTCGCGGCGCACGAGGCCGAGCGCCAGCCGATCACCGAGCAGGTGTCGCGGTTCGCGATGAACCACGCGCTGGCGCTGCAGCGCCAGCGCGAAGGCGTTCCCGAAAACATCGAGGCTCCCGGGCCCGAGGGCGACGCGCTGCGCGCCGCGCGCGGCCAGGCGCTGTACGACCTGAACGTGCAGCAGTACTGCTGCGGCGGGCTCAACTTCGGCTACTTCTACGAGGGCTCGCCGCTCATCGCCTACGACGGCGAGGCCGCGCCCGCCTACACGATGTACGAGTTCACGCCCTCCACCGTGCCGGGCTGCCGCACGCCGCACCTGTGGCTGGACGACGGGCGCTCGCTGTACGACGCGATGGCGATGCCCGGCGAGGGCTACACGCTGCTGCGCTTCGATCCCGCGATCAACGTCGCGCCGCTCGAAGCCGCCGCCGCGGCGCGCGGCCTGCCGCTGCGCACGCTCGACATCCGCGCCTCGGCCGCCACCGCCGTGTACGACCGGCCGCTCGTCCTCTCGCGCCCCGACCAGCACGTGGCCTGGCGCGGACATGCCGTGCCGTCCGACGCGCTCGCGCTGGTCGACCTGCTGCGCGGCGCCGCCGTGGTGGCCGCACCGACACCCGAACAAGAAAGAGAGACAAGCCAATGAACCGTCGCCATGCCTTGCGCCATCTGGGCGCGCTGTCCGCCGCCGCCTGCGCCGCAGGTCCCGCCCTCGTGCGCGCACAAGGCGAGAAACCCATCACCATCGTCGTGCCCTACGCGCCCGGCGGCACGACCGACATGCTCGGCCGGCTGATCGCGCAGCAGCTGGGCACTGCGCTGGGCCGCACCGTGATCGTCGACAACCGGCCGGGCGCCGGCACCGCCATCGGCGCCTCGCAGGTGGCGCGCGCGGCACCCGACGGCACGACGCTGCTGGTCGCGACCAGCACCACGCTCGCCATCAACCCGTGGCTCTACAAGAAGCTCTCGTACGACCCCGCGAAGGACTTCGCGCCCGTCGGCCTCATCGGCGCCGTGCCGCTGATGGTGGTGGTGCATCCGTCGGTGCCGGCGACCACGCTGGCCGAGTTGGTGGCGCTCGCGAAGTCGCGGCCCGATGCGCTGAGCTACGGCTCCGCCGGCAACGGCAGCCCGCAGCACCTGGGCGCGGAGATGTTCAAGGTCGCGACCGCGGCGAACATGGTGCACGTGCCCTACAAGGGCAGCGCGCTCGCGCTGACCGACCTGCTCGGCGGCCAGCTGCAGCTCATGTTCACCGACATCGCGCCGGCCTTGCAGCACGTGCGCAGCGGCAAGCTGCGCGCGCTGGCCGTGACCTCGCGCAAGCGCCAGCCGACCTTCCCCGCCGTGCCGACGGTGGCCGAGTCGGGCGTGGCCGGTACCGCCGATTTCGAGGCGGTGGCGTGGCAGAGCGTGGTCGCGCCCGCGGGCACGCCCAAGGCCTTCATCGACCGCTGCAGCCAGGAGATCGCCCGCCTCGTCGCGCAGCCCGCACTGCGCCAGAAGCTCGAGAACGAGGGCTTCGAACCGGCCGCACCGGGGGCGCACGGCGCGAGCGCGCCGGAGCAATTGGCCGCCTACATCCGCAGCGAAACCGAACGCTGGGGGCGGGTGATCCGCGCTTCCGGCACGACGATCGACTGAGCACCCGACGGCCCGCAAGGGTTATCCCGCAGGCGTGTTTTCTCGGCATTCATTTAACATGTTAAATAATTCTGAGAGGCACAGCTTTTGAGCACCACCTTCACGCACCGCAATTTGCCGCGCCTGCTGCTGCAGGCCCGCGAAGCCGTGATGGCCCACACGCGGCCCAGCCTGCGCGAGCACGCACTGTCCGACCAGCAATGGCGCGTGCTGCGCGTGCTGGGCGAACACGGCGCGGTCGACACCGGCCGCGTCGCACGCGAGGCTTTCATCCTCGGCCCCAGCCTCACGGGCGTGCTGGCGCGCATGGAGCGCGACAACCTCATCACCCGCGCCCGCGACCCGGCCGACCAGCGCCGCACCGTGGTCGAGGCCACGCCGCACGGCATGAAGCTCGTGAAGCGCCTGGGCACCAGCATCGAGGCGCACTACGACTGGATGGAACAGTCGCTGGGCAAGGCCAAGCTGACGCAGCTCTACGGCCTGCTGGACGAACTGATCGCGCTGGAGCAACCCGAACCATGACCACCTCCTTTCTCCCCACCGGCACCGTGTACGGCACGCTGCTGAACTTCCGCGCCGAGGCCGCGGCGCTCGCGCCGCAGATGACCGAGGTGCCCTACAAGGCACCGCCGAAGGCGCCCGTGCTCTACGTGAAGACGGCCAACACCTGGAGCCCGCACGGCAGCACCGTCACCGTGCCCGCTGCGGTGACCGACGTGGAAGTCGGCGCCAGCGTCGGCATGGTGATCGGCGCCGAGGGCGACGTCGAAGGCTTCGTGCTGCTGAACGACCTGTCGATCCCGCATGCGAGCTTCTTTCGCCCGCCGGTGAAGTTCAAGTGCGTCGACGGCTTCCTGGGCATCGGTCCCGCGCTGCGCGACGCGCAGGAGGTGGCCGACCCGGCGCAGTTCCGCGTCGAGGTGCGCATCAACGGCGAACTCAAGCAATCGATCGACTTCTCGCAGCTCGTGCGCCCCGCACCGCAGCTGCTGGCCGACGTGGGCGAGTTCATGACGCTGGCGCACGGCGACGTGCTGATGCTCGGCTGTGACCTGGGCCGTCCGCTGGCCCGCGCGGGCGACCGCATCGACATCTCCGCGCCGGGGTTCGAGACCCTGAGCAACACGCTGGTGAAGGAAGCAACGGCATGAAGCACGCACGCGTCATCTTCGAAGGCCGCGAGCACACCGGCACCGCGCACGAATTCAACGGCCAGGCCGACGCCGCCGTGCGGCTGGCCGACGGCCACGTCGTGCCGCAGGAGCAGCTCGTGTGGCTGCCGCCGCTCGCGCCCACGGCGCGCCCGCGCACCATCCTCGCGCTGGGCCTGAACTACGCCGACCATGCGAAAGAACTGGAGTTCAAGGCGCCCGAGGAACCGCTGGTGTTCGTCAAGGGCCAGAGCACGCTCATCGGCCACCGCCAGCTCACGCACCGCCCGGCCGATGTGAAGTTCATGCACTACGAGTGCGAGCTCGCCATCGTGGTCGGCAAGACCGCGAAGCACGTGAAGCGCGACGACGCCTACGACTTCATCGGCGGCTACACGGTGGCCAACGACTACGCGATCCGCGACTACCTCGAGAACTGGTACCGCCCCAACCTGCGCGTGAAGAACCGCGACACCTGCACGCCGCTGGGCCCGTGGTTCGTCGATGCGGCCGACGTGGCCGACCCGATGGCGCTCGCGCTGCGCACCACGGTGAACGGCACCGTCACGCAGCAGGGCAACACGCGCGACATGATCTTCGACGCGCCCTTCCTCATCGAGTACTTCAGCCGCTTCATGACGCTGTCGCCGGGCGACCTGATCCTCACCGGCACGCCCGACGGCGTGGTCGATTGCCAGCCGGGCGACGTGGTCGTGACCGAGATCGACGGCATCGGCGCGCTGGTCAACACCATCGCCGCACGCTGACGGACTGACTGCACCCCTTTCAAAAAAACGGAGACACACCGCCATGACGACCGCCAGAACCCGGACCTTCCGCCTTGCTGCCGCCTTCGTGGCGGCCAGCGCCGCCACGCTGCTGCTCGCACCCGCGGCAACGGCACAGACCGCCTCGGCCTATCCGACCAAGCCCGTGCGCTGGGTCGTGGGCTACCCGGCCGGCGGCGGCACCGACTACCTCGCGCGCACGGCCGGCGCGCAGCTCTCGCAGCAGCTCGCACAGCCGGTCACGGTGGACAACCGCCCCGGCGCGGGCGCGATCATCGCGTCGGAAAACGTGGCGCGTTCGCCGGGCGACGGCTACACCGTGTTCTCGGCCGACAACGGCGTGCTGGTCTACAACCCCGCGCTCTACAAGAAGCTGCCCTACGACGCCGAGAAAGACTTCGCGCTGCTCGGCATGATGGGCCGCTCGCCGCTCATCATCACGGCCGCGCCGGGCGCGGGCTTCAGCGACGCCAAGGCGCTCATCGCCGCGCTCAAGGCCTCGCCGGGCAAGTACAGCATCGCCACGCCGGGCACCGGCAGCCCGCACCACCTGGCCTACGAGCTGTTCCAGCGCGAGGCCGGCGTGTCGCTGCTGCACATTCCCTACAAGGGCGGCGCGCCCGCGCTGCAGGACCTCATGGGCAACCAGGTGCCGCTGATGATGCTCGACCTGCCCAGCGGCATCAGCGCCGTGAAGGCCGGCAAGGTGCTCCCGCTGCTGGCCATGTCGGCCGAGCGCGTGCCGCAGCTGCCCCAGCTGCCGACGGCCAAGGAGCTCGGCTACGCCGTCGAGGCCTACACCTGGCAAGGGCTGGTGGCACCGGCGGCCACGCCGAAAGACATCCAGGCGCGCCTGGGCGCCGACCTGCTCAAAAGCATGAACGACCCCGGCGTGAAGCAGAAGCTCTACGACGCCGGCTGGGAAGCCCGCCCCACGGACGCCGCCGAGATGGCCCGCTTCGTGGACACCGAACGCAAGAAGTGGCACGCGCTGATCAAGGCGCGCGACATCAAGCTCGACTGACGACACACCGCCGCAAGGCCGCAACACCTTCACGCCCATGCAACAGATCCATCACCTCATCGACGGCAAGCCAGTCCAAGGCACCGACTACTTCGAAACCGTCAACCCCGCCACGCAGGAAGTGCTGGCCGAAGTCGCCTCGGGCGGCGAGGCCGAAGTGAACGCCGCCGTGGCCGCCGCCAAGGCCGCCTTCCCCAAGTGGGCCGGCCTGCCCGCGCCCGAGCGCGCCAAGCTCATCCGCAAGCTCGGCGACCTCATCGCCAAGCACGTGCCCGAGATCGCGCAGACCGAGACCAACGACTGCGGCCAGGTGATCGCGCAGACCGGCAAGCAGCTCATTCCGCGCGCGGCCGACAACTTCTACTACTTCGCCGAGATGTGCACGCGCGTCGACGGCCACACCTACCCCACGCCCACGCACCTGAACTACACGCTGTTCCACCCGGTGGGCGTGTGCGCGCTCATCAGCCCGTGGAACGTGCCCTTCATGACCGCCACCTGGAAGGTCGCGCCCTGCCTGGCCTTCGGCAACACGGCGGTGCTGAAGATGAGCGAGCTGTCGCCGCTCACGGCCGCGCGCCTGGGCGAGCTGGCGCTCGAAGCGGGCATTCCCGCCGGCGTGCTGAACCTCGTGCACGGCTACGGCAAGGAAGCCGGCGAGCCGCTGGTGGCACACCCCGACGTGCGCGCGATTTCGTTCACCGGCTCCACCGCCACCGGCAACCGCATCGTGAAGAGCGCGGGCCTGAAGAAGTTCAGCATGGAACTGGGCGGCAAGAGCCCCTTCGTGATCTTCGAGGACGCCGACCTCGACCGCGCGCTCGACGCGGCCGTGTTCATGATCTTCAGCAACAACGGCGAGCGCTGCACGGCTGGCTCGCGCATCCTGGTGCAGCAGTCGATCTACGCCGACTTCGCCGCGAAGTTCGCGGAGCGCGCCAAACGCATCGTCGTGGGCGACCCGCTGGACGAGAAGACCATCGTCGGCCCGATGATTTCGCAGGCCCACCTGGCCAAGGTGCGCAGCTACATCGAACTGGGCCCGAAGGAAGGCGCGACGCTGCTGTGCGGCGGCCTCGAGGCGCCCGCCAACCTGCCCGACCGCGTGAAGAAGGGCAACTACGTGATGCCCACCGTGTTCGCCGATGTCGACAACCGCATGAAGATTGCGCAGGACGAAATCTTCGGCCCGGTCGCCTGCCTGATCCCGTTCAAGGACGAGGCGCACGCGATCGAACTGGCCAACGACATCGCCTACGGCCTGAGCAGCTACGTGTGGACCGAGAACATCGGCAAGGCGCACCGCGTGGCCGCCGCCGTGGAAGCCGGCATGTGCTTCGTCAACAGCCAGAACGTGCGTGACCTGCGCCAGCCCTTCGGCGGCACCAAGGCCTCGGGCACGGGCCGAGAAGGCGGCACCTGGAGCTACGAAGTGTTCTGCGAGCCGAAGAACATCGCGGTGTCGATGGGCTCGCACCACATTCCGCACTGGGGCGTGGCGTGAGCATTCAACGCCGCATGCTGCTGCAGGGCGCGGCCGCAGTCGCGGCCCTGCCCGCACTGGCACGCGCGCAGACGGCGTGGCCCGCCAAGCCGGTGCGCATCGTCGTGCCCTTCACGCCCGGCGGCACCACCGACTTCGTCGCGCGCCTCGTCGGCCTCGAACTCGGCAAGGCGCTGGGCCAGCCGGTGATCGTCGAGAACAAACCCGGCGCCGGCACGGTGATCGGCGTCGACGCGGTCGCCAAGTCAGCGCCCGACGGCTACAGCTTCGTGTGCGTGGCCAACAGCTTCACGGCCAACCAGACCCTGGTGCGCAAGCTGCCCTACGACACGCTCAAGGACCTGCGCCCGATCGCGCTCATGGGCATGTCGGAGCACGTGCTCGCCACGCACCCGGGCAGCGGCCTGAAGACGCTGGCCGACCTGCGCAACCAGGCCAAGGCCAAACCCGGCACGCTGAGCTTCGCCTCCTTCGGCAACGGCACCTCGGCGCATCTGTCGGGCGAAATGCTCAAGCTGCAGATGGGGCTGGACATCGTGCACGTGCCCTACAAGGGCCAGGGCCCCGCGCTGGCCGACCTGCTCGGCGGCCAGGTGACCGTCATGTTCGGCAACTGGCCCGAGTTCCGCGGCCATGTGCAGGCCGGCAAGCTGGTGGCGCTGGGCATGGCGACCGCGCAGCGCTCGCAGTACGCGCCCGCGATACCCACACTGGCCGAACAGGGCGTGGCCATCGAGTCCAATTCGTGGAACGGCCTGCTGGCCCCGGCCGGCACGCCCGACGCCATCGTGCAACGCGTGAACGCCGAAGTGAACCGCGCACTCGCCTCGCCGGCCGTGACCGAGGCCTTCCACAAGGGCGGCATCGCGTCGCTGTCGGGCACGCCCGAGCGCTTTGCCGAGTTCATCCGCAGCGAGATCGCGAAGTACGGCGACGTGATCCGCAAGGCCAACATCCAGATCGAGGGCTGACCCATGAGCCTCTATGCGATGCAGAAATTCTTGTTCGCGCTGAACCGCGACGCCGACGTGCAGCGCCGCTTCGGCGAAGGCGGCGACACGCGCGCCACGCTGCTGGCGGGCTACGACCTGAACGACGAAGAGCGCGAAGCGATCGGCACCGGTGACATCGGCAAGCTCTACGTGCTCGGGTGCAACGGCCAGTTGCTGATGCACTTCGCGCCGTTGCTGGGCATCGCATGGGCGGACTATCTGGAAGCCATGCGCGAGGGCGTGCGCAAGTACGGCCCCGTGCGCGCGGGCATCTATGCCATGACAACCGGCACGAACGAAAAGGTGGCAGGCGTATGAGTCTCGTATTCGCAGGCGTGTGCAGCCACGCCCCCGGCATCACCGGCCGCGCGCATCTCGCCGACCCGGCGGTGAAGGACGAGTTCCACGCGCAGTTCCATCGCTTCGGCGAAGCGATGCGCGCCACGAAGCCCGACGCGGTGATCGTGATCGCGGCCGAGCACTTCGCGAACTTCTTCATGAACAACATGCCGGCGTATGCGATCGGCATGGCCGACAGCTACGAGGGCCCGATCGAAGACCCGAAGTGGCTGGGCATCGAGAAGCACACCATCCCCGGCGACGCCGCGCTGTCGCAGCGCCTGATCCGCGAGGTGATGCAGACGGTGGACGTGGCCTACGCGGAAGAATGGAAGTTCGACCACGGCATCATGGTGCCGCTGAACTTCCTCACGCCGAACTTCGACACCAAGGTCATTCCCGTGAACATCAACTGCCAGGGCCCGCCGCTCACGCCGCTGCACCGCGCGTGGGCCTTCGGCGAAGCCTTGCGCCGCGCCTGCGACAAGGTGCCCGAGCGCATCGCGCTGGTGGGCACGGGCGGCATCTCGCACTGGCCGGCCACGCCCGATTCGGGCAAGGTCAATGCCGAGTGGGACGCCGAGTTCATGCGCCGCTGGTGCGCCAACGACCGCGAGGCGCTGCTGTCGCAGGCCGACTACGGCGACGAGGCCACCTACCGCGAAGCGGGCCAGGGCGGCTTCGAGATCCGCACCTTCCTGAGCGTGGCCGCGGCCGCGCGCGGCAAGGGCGAGATCTTCCACATGAAGGCCATCCCGATCTTCGCGGTGACCTGCACGGCCGCGACGATGTCGGTGGTTTGAACGGAGCACGACCATGCCGCACCTGGTGATCCTGTACACGCCCAACATCGAGGCCGAGACCGACGTGTCGGCGCTGTGCCGCACGCTGGCCGACACCATGCTCGAGCAGCGCGACGAGGCCGGCAAGCCGGTGTTCCCCACCGGCGGCACGCGCGTGCTGGCCTACCCCGCCGCGCACTACGCGGTGGCCGACGGCCGGGCCGACTACGCCTTCGTGTACCTCAACCTGCGCATGGCCTCTGGCCGCTCCGAGGCGGTGAAGAAGAAAGCCGGCGACGCGCTGCTGGCTGCCGTGCGCGCGCATTTCGAGCCCGTCTTCACGCAGCGCCACATCGGCATCACACTGCAGATCGACGAAGCGCCGGGGCAGGTGTACGACGGCAAGCACAGCAACCTGCATCCCCTGTTCAACAAATCATAAAAAAGAAGCGAGCCCCCATGCTCTCCACCGCCACCATCGCCCAACTGGCCGCCGAACTGCACGAGAGCGAGAAGTCGCGCGTGCAGGTCGAGCATTTCTCCAAGCGCTTCCCCGAGATGACCATCGAGGACGGCTACGCCATCTCGCGCGAATGGGTGAAGCACAAGATCGCCGAAGGCCGCATCGTCAAGGGCCACAAGATCGGCCTCACCTCGCGCGCCATGCAGCAGGCCAGCCAGATCACCGAGCCCGACTACGGCACGCTGCTGGACGACATGTTCTTCGAGCAGGGCGGCGACATCCCGTTCACGCGCTTCATCGCGCCGCGCATCGAGGTCGAGCTGGCCTTCGTGCTCGGCAAGAAGCTGCAGGGGCCGAACGTGACCATCTTCGACGTGCTGGCCGCCACCGACTACGTGGTGCCCGCCATCGAGATCATCGACGCGCGCATCGAGCAGTTCGACCGCCACACCAAGGCCATGCGCAAGGTGTTCGACACCATCGCCGACAACGCCGCCAATGCGGGCATCGTGCTCGGCGGAAGGCCGGTGAAGCCCGACGCGGTCGACCTGCGCTGGGTGAGCGCGCTGCTCTACAAGAACGGCGTGATCGAGGAATCGGGCGTGGCCGCGGCCGTGCTCAACCACCCGGCCACCGGCGTGGCTTGGCTCGCGAACAAGCTCGCGCCGTGGGACGAATGCCTCGAGGCCGGCGAGATCGTGCTGGGCGGCTCGTTCACGCGCCCCACCAACGCCGTGCCGGGCGACACCTTCCATGCGGATTACGGCCCCCTGGGCTCCATCGCCTTCCGTTTCGTCTGACGAGTTTTTTTCATGCACACCCCACTCAACACCTTCAAGCAGGCCCTGCAGGCCGGCCAACCCCAGATCGGCCTGTGGGTCGGCCTGGGCGACGGCTACGTGGCCGAGCTGCTGGCCGGCACCGGCTACGACTGGCTGCTGGTCGACGGCGAGCACGCGCCCAACGACGTGCGCTCGGTGCTCGCGCAGCTGCAGGGCATCTCCAGCGCGTGGTCGGCGCAGCCCGAGGCGCAGCGCTCGCATCCCGTCGTGCGCATTCCCGTCGGCGACACCACGCTGATCAAGCAGTACCTGGACATCGGCGCGCAGACGCTGCTGGTGCCGATGGTCGACACCGCCGAGCAGGCCGCTCAACTCGTGCAAGGCATGCGCTACCCGCCCGAAGGCATCCGCGGCATGGGCAGTGCGCTGGCGCGCGCCTCGCGCTGGCAGGCCTACCCGAACTACCTGCACGAGGCCAACGCGCAGACCTGCCTGCTGGTGCAGGCCGAGACGGTCGAGGCGATGAAGAACCTCGACGCCATCGCGGCCACGCCCGGCGTGGACGGCGTGTTCATCGGCCCGGCCGACCTGTCGGCCTCGATGGGCTTCGTGGGTCAGCCCAACCACCCCGAGGTGCAGGCCGCGATCGCCGACGCCATCGCGCGCATCCGCAAGGCCGGCAAGGCGGCCGGCATCCTGTCGACCACCGAGGAGCAGGCGCGCAAGTGGCTCGCGGCCGGCGCGCTGTTCGTGGCGGTGGGTGTCGACACGATCCTGCTCGCGGCCGCCGCCAAGCAACTGCTCGCGAAGTACAAGGCCGCGCCGGGCGCCACCGCGCCCAACGGCTACTGATCCCCTTTCAAGGACATTTCGATGCGACGCACCACCCTCGCGGCTTTCGCCGCTGCCGCAGCCCTGTTCCTCGGCGCCTGCGCCCAGACGGGCCCGGCCTCGACCGCGCAGGCCCGACAGGAAGCCAACCGCCAGACCGTGCTCGCCTTCTACGAGAAAGGCCTGAACCAGAAGGACGCTGACGCAGCATTGCAGTACGTGGGCAACCGCTACGTGCAGCACAACCCGACGGCGGCCGACGGGCCCGAGGGCTTTCGCAAGTTCATCGCCTTCCTGCGCGAGAAGTTTCCGAACTCGAAGAGCGAGATCAAGCGCAGCTTCGTCGACGGCGACTACGTGATCCTGCACGTGAACGCGGTGCGCGAGCCGGGCACGCGCGGCAGCGCCATCGTCGACATCTTCAAGCTCGAGAACGGCAAGATCGTCGAGCACTGGGACGTGGTGCAACCCGTGCCCGAAACCGCCGCGAACAAGAACGGCATGTTCTGACGCCCCGCCCTTCCACGAGCCAGCCTTCGCCAGCCGCATGACCACGCCCACCGACCCCACGAAACGCTTCCGCTCCGCGACCATCCGCGAGGGCACGATCCGCGCGACCACGCGCAGCTTCCTGCACGCGCTGGGCCAGGACGACGAGGACATCGCGCGCCCGCACGTCGGCGTGTTCCACACGGGCGGCGAGATGAGCCCGTGCAACCTCAACCTGCGCGAGCAGGCGCAGCACGCCAAGACCGGCATCTACGCCGGCGGCGGCACGCCGCACGAATGTCCGGTGGTGTCGGTGAGCGACGGGCTGACGATGGCGCATTCGGGCATGCGCTTCTCACTGATCTCGCGCGAGCTCATCGCCGACAGCGTGGAGGCGTCCACGCGCGGCCACCAGTGGGACGGCATCTTCGCCATCGGCGCCTGCGACAAGAACCTGCCGGGCCTGATGATGGGCATGGTCCGCTGCAACGTGCCCAGCGTGTTCGTGCACGGCGGCTCGGCATTGCCGGGCCAGATGCCCGGGCCCGACGGGCGCGACCTCAACGTGGTCGACACCTACGAGACCATCGGCAAGGTGCTGGCCGGCACCGCCACGCACGACGAGCTCGACGCCATGAGCCGCGCCTGCCTGCCCACGGCCGGCGCCTGCGCGGGGCAGTTCACGGCCAACACCATGGGCATGGTGTCGGAGGCGCTGGGCCTGGCGCCCATCGGCTCGAGCATGGTGCCCGCGGTGTTCAGCGAACGCGCGCCGCTGATGCGCCGCGCCGCCAAACAGCTCATGAAGGCGGTGATGGGCGACGGCCCGCTGCCGCGCGACGTCGTGACGCGCAAGGCGCTCGAAAACGCCTGCGCCGTGGTCTCGGCCACGGGCGGCTCGACCAACGCGGCGCTGCACCTGCCGGCCATCGCACACGAGGCGGGCATCAAGTTCCACCTGGACGACGTGGCCGAGATCTTCGCACGCACGCCGCTCATTGCCGACCTGCGTCCCGGCGGCCAGTACCTGGCGCGCGACGTGTACTACATCGGCGGCGCGGGCGTCATCCTGCGCACGCTGCTGGAGCAGGGCTTCCTGCACGGCGACGCCCTCACCTTCACCGGCCGCACGCTGGCCGAGGAAGTGGCCGACGCCGCCGCGCCCGACGGCCGCGTGGTGCGCGCAGCGGGCAACCCGATCACGCGCGACGGCGGGCTGGCGGTGCTCAAGGGCAACCTCTGCCCTGACGGCGCGCTGCTCAAGACGGCGGGCCTGAAGACGCTGGTGCACCGCGGCCCGGCGCGGGTCTTCAATTCGGAAGAAGAAGCGCAGGCCGCCGTGCAGAACCGCCGCTACGAAGCGGGCGATGTGATCGTCATCCGCAACGAAGGCCCCAAGGGCAGCCCCGGCATGCGCGAGATGCTGGGCATCACCGCGCTGCTGTACGGCCAGGGCATGGGCGACAAGGTGGCGCTGCTCACCGACGGGCGTTTTTCGGGCGCCACGCGCGGCCTGTGCATCGGCTACGCGGGGCCCGAGGCGGCCGACGGCGGGCCGATCGCGGTGCTGCGCGACGGCGACATGGTGGCCATCGATGCGCGCGCCGCGGCGCGCAGCATTTCGGTCGAACTGAGCGCCGAAGAAATCGCGTCACGGCTGGCCGGACGTGAGGTAAACGCGGGGGCGGCGCACGGTGGTTTGTTGGAAAAATACGCGCTCACCGTGCGCCCTGCCCACCAGGGCGCCGTGACCCACTCGGGCGCGGTCACCTGGCTGCGCGACGAGTCGTGATCCTGTTCCCTCCTCACCCACCCGAAAAGAGACAGACATGACCTTCACCCGCCGCCACATGCTGCAGTCCACCGGCGCTTCGGCGCTGCTCGCCAGCCTCGGCCAGCAGGCCTTTGCGCAGGCTGCCGCGCTCGAGAACGCCACCATCGTCACCGGCTTCGCGGCCGGCGGCACCTCGGACACCACCTGCCGGCGCATCGCGCTGAAGCTGAGCCCCGACTACGCCAAGACCGCCGTGGTCGAGAACCGCACCGGCGCGGGCGGCCAGATTGCCGTGAGCTACGTGAAGGGCCGCCCGGCCGACGGCACCACCATCCTGCAGACGCCCACGTCGATCCTCACGATCTACCCGCACATCTACAAGAAGCTGCCCTACGACCCGATGGTCGACCTCACGCCCGTGAGCCTAGCCTGCATCTTCGACTTCGGCTTCGCGGTCGGCCCGGCCGTGCCGGCCACGATCAAGACCGTGCCCGAGTTCCTCACCTGGGCCAAGGCCAACCCGGCCGGCGCCAACTACGGCTCGCCGGCCGCGGGCTCCACGCCGCACTTCATCGGCGCGCTGCTGGGCAAGCAAGGCGGCGTCGAACTCAAGCACGCGGCCTACCGCGGCACGCAGCCGGCCATGCTCGACCTCCTGGGCGGCAACATCTCGGCGGTGTCGGGCCCCATCGGCGACATCACACAGCACCTGCAATCGGGCAAGGTGCGCATCCTGGGCGTGTCGGGTGCCAAGCGCAGCCGCTTCGCGCCCGATGTGCCGACCTTCGGCGAGCAGGGCCTCAAGAACATGGCGCACAGCGAATGGTTCGCCTTCTTCCTGCCGGCCAAGGCCTCGCCCGAGCTGGTGACGAAGCTCAACACGGCGATGAAGAACGCGCTCGCACAGAAGGACGTGATCGACGGCCTCGGCACCTTCGGCCTGGAAGCCATGTCTTCCACGCCGGCCGAGCTGGCCGATCTGCTGAAGAAGGACACCGCCAAGTGGGCGCCGATCGTGAAAGAGGTCGGCTTCACGGCTGAAGGTTGATCACATGAAGGAACTGCCATGAACACACTCGCCACCGCGCCGTCGGCGCTGGTCCATCCCTCGATCCATCCCGACGAGCGCGCCGCGCGCGAGGAGCTCGCGGCCTGCTACCGCGTGTTCGCGATGCTGGGCTGGACCGAGATGATCTACAACCACATCACGGTGCGGCTGCCCGACAGCGTGACGGGTGGCGAGAAGCAGTTCCTCATCAACCCTTTCGGCCTGCACTACAGCGAGGTGACGGCCAGCAACCTGGTGAAGATCGACCTGCAGGGCAAGGTGCTCGACGGCTCGACCTACCCGGTGAACCCGGCCGGCTTCGTGGTGCATGCGGCCATCCACGACGGCCTGCCCGGCGCGCACTGCGTGATGCACACGCACACCACGGCCGGCGTGGCCGTGGCCTGCCTGCAGGGCGGCCTGCAGCAGACCAATTTCTATACCGCCCAGCTGCACGGCATGGTGGCGTACCACGACTTCGAGGGCATCACGATCCATGCCGACGAAGGCCCGCGCCTGCTCAAGAGCATCGGCGACCGCAACGCGGTGATCCTGCGCAACCACGGCCTGCTGGCCTGGGGCCAGACGCTGCCGCAGACCTTCGCGATCCTGTGGACGCTGCAACGCGCCTGCGAGATCCAGATGGCGACCTTCTCGATGGGCGCCGCGATTCCGGTGAGCGAAGAGATCGCACAGCGCTGCACGCGCGACGCGCTGCAGTTCAGCCCCGCGCACGGCGCCGGGCAGGACGTGTTCAATGCATTGGTGCGGCAGGTGGACCGCATCGACCCGAGCTACCGCAACTGAGGCGCCTGTTCCCATGAAGATTTGCATCTACGGCGCCGGCGCGATCGGCGGATGGATCGGCGTCGGCCTCGCGCAGGCAGGCCAGCGCCTGAACGTGGTGGCGCGCGGCGCCACGCTCGACGCGCTGCAGAAGGACGGCCTCTCGCTCATGCGCGGCGACGTGCGCACGCGCGTGCCGGTGAACGCGGTGGCCGACCCCGAGGCACTGGGTGTGCAAGACCTGGTGGTGATCGCCGTGAAGGCGCCCGCGCTGGCCGGCGTGGCCGAGCGCATCGGGCCGCTGATCGGGCCCGACACGATCGTGCTGGTCGCGATGAACGGCGTGCCGTGGTGGTTCCTCGAAGGCGGCTTCGGCGGCGAGATCACGGGGCACCGGCTCGCGGCCGTCGACCCCGAGGGCGCCATTGCCAAGGCCATTCCCTCGCGCAACGTGATCGGCTGCGTGGTGCACGCCAGCTGCTCGCTCGACGGGCCGGGCGTGGTGCGTCATCACTTCGGCAACGGGCTGATCGTGGGCGAGCCTTCGGGCCAGGCCACGCCGCGCGTGCAGGAGCTGGTCGAGCTGCTGAAAAGCACGGGCATCGACACCACGCTGTCGCCGCAGATCCAGAAGGACGTGTGGTTCAAGCTGTGGGGCAACATGACGGTGAACCCGATCAGCGCGCTCACCGGTGCCACCACCGACCTGATCATGGGCGACGACTACGTGCGCGGGTTCATCTCGGCCGTGATGCTCGAGGCCAAGGAGATCGGCCGGCGCATCGGCATCGAGATCACGCAGAGCCCCGAAGACCGGCATGCGGTGACGATGAAGCTCGGCGCGTTCAAGACCTCGATGCTGCAGGACGTGGAAGCAGGCCGTTCGGTCGAGCTCGACGCGCTCGTCACGGTGGTGCGCGAGCTGGGCGAGCTGACGGGCGTGGCCACGCCGTTCACGGATGCGCTGCTGGGGCTGGCGCGGCTGCGCACGCGGCAGCTCGGGTTGTACTGAGCAGCCTGCCGCTGGCTACCAGCGGTTTTCCGGCGCGGCGCCGATGGCTTCGACGCAACGGGCCACGATCTTCACGCGCTCCTCGCGCAGCCGCTGCCAGCCGTCGGCCTGCCACTGGGTCCAGGCCAGCGGCTCCGATTCGTAGCTGCAGCCGATCGGCGGGCGCATGAAGCCCGCGCGTCCCAGCGAGGCGCCGTACTTGAGCCGGAACAGTTCGTCCGAGCCCATCAGGTTTTCGTAGACGAGGTGCCACGACCCCGGGACCAGCGGCGAGTCGGCCTCCTTCGGCGTCTGGCGCGCGGCCTCGATCTCTTCGGGCGTGGAGCCGTCGGTCAGCGCGGTGGCGAGCGCGGTCTCGGTGCGGCGGCGGTAGATGTCGGTGGCGATCTTGCTCAGGGCCTCCTGCAGGTCGCTCATCGCCGGGTTGACGCCCACCGGGTCGTCGCGCAACGCTTCGAGCGTGGCGCCGCCGAGGCCGTCCTTCGAGAAGCCCTGCACGGCCGCGCCGGTGCCGAGCACGGCGAACGCGACATTCAACGCGACCTGGCCGGCCACGCGGCCCACCGTGTCTTCGCGCCGCACCACGCGCAGGTGATCGGCGCCGCTCTGCTGGGGCATGCGCAGGTAGCGGACGCGGGTTTGGGATGGAGGGGTGGCTTCGGCGGGTGCCGAGGCTGCGGCCATGGGCGGTGCAGCCGCTTCGGTCTGGGCCTGCGCCGAGAAGCCGGCGATGGCCAGTGCCAGGCCGAGGGCATGCCGTGTGGCACGCGACGGCGTTCGTTTCTTCGTCGAATGGGTCATTGAACTGTTTTCCTCCGGCGCGGATTGTCTCCGGCGTGGCGGCTCGGTTCTATCGACGATGTTCAGGGCGTGTGCACAGGCCACCGGGTACTTCCCTCCGCGAATGTCCCCCGGCCTGCGGCCTCCTCCTTGATTTCGCTGCGGGAAGCACCCAGTGTCCTGCGCACGGGACGCGGCGGTGGTGTGCGGCCGATCAACAACCGCTCTGAACACGCTCACGCCGATGGGGTGCCTTGCGCAGCGAAATCAAGGGGGAGCCCGCAGGCCGGAGGACATTCGCGGAGCAAGGCTCCCCGTCGGCGGGAGCGTCGCCCTGAATGTCAGGCGCTCAACCCGCCAACCCGACGTACACGTTCTGCACGTCGTCGTTCGCATCGATCGCGGCAAGAAACGCCTCGACCTCTTCCAGGTCGGCAGCGCTCAGGCTCGCCGGATCGACCGGGTTCTTCGGCCGGTAGCCCAGCTTGGCCGACAGCACGGTGAAGCCCTGGGCCGGCAGTGCGCGGCTCACGAGGTCGAGGTCGGCGGGCTCGGTCAGGAACAGGGTGGTGCCGTCTTCGGCGCCCGGCTCGAAGTCTTGCGCGCCGGCTTCGATGGCGGCCACTTCGGCGTCGGCGTCCTTGCTGGCGGGCTCGGCCTCGATCATGCCGAGGTGGTCGAAGTCCCACGAGACCGAGCCGGAGGTGCCGAGCTGGCCCTTGCGGAAGAGCACGCGCATTTCAGGTGCGGTGCGGTTCACGTTGTCGGTCAGGCACTCGACCATCACGGCCACGCGGTGCGGGGCGAAGCCCTCGTACATGACGTGGTCGAAGTGGACCGCCTCGCCCGTGAGGCCGGCGCCCTTCTTGATGGCGCGGTCGAGCGTGTCCTTCGGCATCGAGACCTTGCGGGCCTGCTCGACGACCAGCCGCAGCCGCGCGTTCGAGGCCGGATCGGCGCCGTTGCGCGCGGCGATCATGATTTCCTTGGCCAGCTTGCCGAACAACCGGCCCTTGGCATTCGCGGCCACGTCCTTGTGCTTGGCTTTCCATTGCGCGCCCATGTCTGCATTCCTTGGTGTTGTGGGGGGCGGCGAAACGCCGCAGCCCCCGAGGATGCCACGAGCCGGGGGCGGCGCCCAGCCGGCCCCCTTCCGCCGTCAGGGGCGCCGCTTCTGTTCGCCCTCCTCCGGCGCCAGGCTCACCCACAGGGCGGCGCCCACGATCAGCAGGCCGCCGGCCCAGCCCCAGGCGCCGATGCGCTCGCCCAGCCCGAGCGCCGCGATGGCCGCGCCGAACACCGGCTCGCTGCCCATGAGCAGCGACACCCGGCTCGGGCTGCTGCGCGAGGCCGCGTGGTTCTGCGCGAAAAAGGCGAACACGGTGCACAGCAGCACGAGATACGCCATGCCCCACCAGAAGCCGGCCGTGGCGGGCGGCAGGTGCCAGGCGCGCCCACCCGACGCGGCCAGCAGCGACAGCGCCGCCGCGCCCAGCGCCATCACGCCGGACTGCACGGCCGTCAGCGTGAGCGCCGGCAGGTTGTGGCGGCCCGCCAGCCGGCGCGTGAGGCACACCATGACGGCGCGCAGGAAGGCGGCGGCGAGCATGAGGGCGTCGCCCCACCCCATCGACAGGTCGGCGAGCGAGGGCGCCGAGAGCAGGGCCGCGCCCACGGCCGAGAGCCCGGCCGCCCAGAACACGCGCCGCGCGGGCCGCCGGTCCAGCAGCCACCATTCGACGAACGGCGTGATCGCCACGCACAGGCTGATGAGGAAGGCGGCGTTGCTCGCCAGGGTCAGCGACACACCGAAGGTCTCGCACAGGAAGATGGCGAGCAGGTTGGCGCCCAGCAGGCCGCCCACGGCGAGCCCCTGGCGCCATTGCGGGTCACGCCACAGCGGCCGCAGCGCGGGCAGCAGCACAAGAAAGGTGAGGCCGAAACGCAGCGCGACGAACTCGAGCACGGGCAGCTGCTGCGTCGCCTGCTTGGCCACCGCGTAGCTGCCGCCCCAGACCGCCGCCACGAGCAGCAGCATGAGTTCGGCAGGGCCGAAGCCGGCCGGCCGCCACCCGCGCCCCGCCGGGACCGCACCTTGCAACGCCTTTGAATCCATACTGTCTGCCCGCGGCCCGGGGCGCCTGAAAGAAGAAGAGATGGCGCATTGTTCCGGGCGGCACCAGGGCCGCACAGCCGTCGGCCGGAACAGGACTCTTGCGTGGTCGGAACGAATTCATTTCTCAAGGTGCTGCCCGAGATGGTGACCTTCGTGCGGGTCGCCGAACTGGGCAGCTTCTCGGCCGCGGCCGACCTGCTGGGCATCACGCCCTCGGCCGCGAGCCGGCAGGTGAAGCGGCTCGAACAGGAGATCGGTGTGCAGCTGCTGCAGCGCACCACGCGCCAGCTGCGGCTCACCGAGCCCGGCGCCGAGGCTTTTGCGCGCTGCCGCGAACTGGTGGCGGCGGCGCAGGGCGCGATGGACATCGGCGCGCAGTTCGCGCGCACGCCGGCCGGCCGGGTGCGCCTGAGCGCGCCGAAGGCCTTTGCGCGGCGCGTGCTGCACCCGCACCTGCTCGACTTCCTGCGCCAGTATCCGGCAGTGGACGTGCAGCTGATCGTGGCCGACCGCGACATCGATCCGATCCGCGAAGGCGTCGACCTCGTGGTGCGGCTGACCACGGCGCCGCCCGAGGGGCTGGTGGCGCGGCGGCTGATGGCGGTCGAGCACATCCTGTGCGCCACGCCGGCCTACCTGGCGCGCCACGGCGCCATCGCGCACCCGCACGACCTGCGCGCGCACAGCTGCCTGTCGCTGGGCGAGCACGAGCGCGACAACCACTGGCGCTTTCGAAAGGACGGTGAAGACGAGGTCGAGGTGGTGGTGGACGGCCGCTACGTCTGCAACCACAGCGAGATGCGGCTCGACGGCGCGCTCGCGGACCTGGGCGTGGCCTGCGTGCCGGCCTTCACGGCGCGCGAGGCGCTGGACGACGGCCACGTGGTGCGCGTGCTGCCCGACTGGGCGCTGCAGGGCGCCTACCAGGGGCACGCGTGGCTGATGTACCCGCCCAGCCGCTACCTGCCGCCCAAGTGCCGGGTGCTGGTGGAGCACCTGCTCAGCGCGGTGCCTTCCCCGTGAGCACGCGCACGGCCTCGGGCAACGAGTGGACCTGCGGCATGAAGTGGTCGATGAGCGCGCCCAGCGCCACCGCGCAGACCACGGCGCCCAGCAGCGGCTTCCAGGTGAGCCGCACCGCCGCCATGAGCCAGCCTTCGCGCGCCACGCGCACCGCGGCGCGGGCCGACACATAGGAGAAGGCGACTTCGATCGCCACGGCCAGCAGCGCGTCCCAGCTGAAGTACAGCAGCACGAGCGAGCCCGCGCCGAGCACGACGGCCACGCACAGCAGGAAGATGGCGAGCACCGGCACGACGATGATCGCGCCTTCGTCGGCGCTGCCCGCGGCGTCGAGCGCGCCGCTGGCGACATCGGAGAGCCCACTGCCGCCGTCGGTGGCGTCGGTCGCGCCCCCGTGATCGTCCGAGCCGTCGGAGCGAATATCCAGGTCCTCATCGGGCGGCTCGAACTCGGTGCGCCGCTCCACCAGCCGTTGCGCCCACCAGCGCAGCACGCACAGGTACCCGACGTAGCCCACGCCCAGCGTGACGAGGTAGCGCACGGCCAGCGACTCGACGTGCAGCAGGTGCATCTGCAGCGCCGACACGCCCCACATCAGGAGCAGCGTGAAAGTGCCGATCAGCAGGCCGTGCGTGCGCAGGCTGTGATCGCGGTGCAGGTCGCGTTCGACCTGCGTTTCCCACAGGCGCACGGAGCGCCAGTTGGAAAGAACCTTCACGTCATTCGTCGGCAGGTGCGAAGGGCACCCGCGGCGCGACCGCGCACATGAGTTCGTAGCCGACGGTGCCGGCGGCCTGGGCCACCTCGTCGATCGGCAGCACCGCGCCGGTCAGGGCCGAGCGGCCCCACAGCGTGACCTCGGCGCCGAAGGCGGCGTCGGGCACGGGCGTGAGGTCGACGGTGATCATGTCCATGCTCACGCGGCCCACCATGCGGGTGCGCACGCCGTTCACCAGCACCGGGGTGCCGGTGTCGCAGTGGCGCGGGTAGCCGTCGGCATAGCCGACCGCCGCGATGCCGATGGTGAGCGGGCCCTCGGCCGCGAAGCGCGAGCCGTAGCCGATGGTGTCGCCGGCCTTCAGCGTCTGTACCGAGATGAGCCGGGTCGACAGCGTCATGGTCGGCTGCAGCTGCCAGTGCGCCGCGTCGTGTTCGGGAAAATCGGGGGCGCTGCCGTACAGCACGATGCCGGGGCGCACCCAGTCGCCGCGCGTGCGCGGCGCATGGCGCAGCGTGGCGGCGCTGTTGGCAATGGAGCGCTCGCCGGGCAGGTCGCGCGTGGCGCGCTCGAACACCTCGAGCTGGTGCTCGATGCCGCGCGGGCCGTCGGCGTCGCTGAAGTGCGTCATGAGCGAGATCTCGTCGACCTGCGGGAGCGCGTTCAGGCGCGTCCAGGCCGAGCCGAAGCGCTCGGGCGAGAAGCCCAGGCGGTTCATGCCGGAGTTCATCTTCAGGAACACGCGCTGCGGCTTCAGGGTCTTGTGGGCCGCGAGCATGTCGATCTGCTCGTCGCAGTGCACCGAATGCCACAGGTCCAGGCGCGAGCACAGCTCCAGGTCGCGCGCGTCGAACACGCCTTCGAGCAGCAGCACCGGGCCGCGCCAGCCCAGCGCGCGCACGCGCTCGGCCTCGGCCAGATCGAGCAGCGCGAAGCCGTCGGCGCCGCGCAGGCCCTCGAAGACACGCTCGATGCCGTGCCCGTAGGCGTTGGCCTTGACCACGGCCCAGACACGGGCGTCGACGGCCGAGCGGCGGGCGCGGTCGAGGTTGTGGCGCAGGGCGGCGGTGTGGACGGTGGCGAGAATGGGGCGCGGCATGGCGGGTGTTGGGGTGGTTTCAGACCACGTTTTAGCATCTTCGGGAATGGGGTCGAATCCCGTGGGGATGCCTGAATTCGCGTCGTACCCCCATGCTATAACCGCCCATTCGCGCCTGACGCGACACTTTTTCACTACCGCCAGCAGACCCTCTGGCCAGCCAGCCCATCGATGAAGCGCGGTTTTTACACGATCATGTCGGCCCAGTTCTTTTCGTCGCTGGCCGACCAAGCGCTTTTCGTCGTTGCCGTCGATCTCATGCGAAGTTCGGGCGCCCCCGAATGGCAGCGGGCCGCCCTGGTGCCGATCTTCGCGGTCTTCTATGTGGTGCTGGCCCCGCTGGTGGGCGCCTTTGCCGACGCGCTGCCCAAGGGCAAGGTGATGTTCATCAGCAACGCGATCAAGGTCGTGGGCTGCCTGATGATGCTGTTCGGCTCGCACCCGCTGCTGTCGTATTCCATCGTGGGCCTGGGCGCGGCGGCCTACTCGCCGGCCAAGTACGGCATCCTCACCGAGCTGCTGCCGTCGTCGCAGCTGGTCAAGGCCAACGGCTGGATCGAAGGGCTGACCATCGCCTCGATCCTGCTGGGCATCGTGCTCGGCGGCATGCTGGTGGGCCATGCAGTGTCCAGCCAGCTGCTGCTGATCGACCTGCCGTTCATCGACACCGGCATCGACTCGCCGGCCGAAGCCGCCATTGCGGTGCTGATCTTCGTCTACGTGCTCGCGGCCTGGTTCAACACCCGCATCCCGCACACCGGCGTCGAGATGCGCCCGCTGCGCTCCAACCCCGAGCAGAGCATGGTGCGCAACCTGGCCGGCCTGCTGCCCGACTTCTGGCATTGCAACGCCCGCCTGTGGCGCGACCGGCTGGGCCAGATCTCGCTGGCGACCACCACGCTGTTCTGGGGCGCGGGCGGCAACCTCAAGTACATCGTGCTGGCCTGGGCCGCCGTAGCGCTCGAATACAACACCACCCAGGCCTCGGCGCTGACCGGCGTGGTCACCATCGGCACCGCGGTGGGCGCCATCGTGGCCTCGATGTACATGCGGCTGGACATGGCCACGCGCGTGATCCCCATGGGCATCGCGATGGGCCTGATGGTGATCTGCATGAACTTCATCGGCAACGTCTGGCTGGCGGTGCCGTTCCTGATCATCCTGGGCGGCCTGGGCGGCTTCCTGGTGGTGCCGATGAACGCGCTGCTGCAGCACCGCGGCCACAACCTGATGGGCGCGGGCCGCTCCATCGCCGTGCAGAACTTCAACGAGCAGGCCTGCATCCTTCTGCTGGGCGGCTTCTACAGCGTGTGCACGGGCCTGGGCCTGTCGGCCTACGGTGCGATCAGCGCCTTCGGCCTCGTGGTGGCGGGCTGCATGTGGATCATCAAGCGCTGGCACGAGAACAACCTCAAGAAGTATCCTGAAGAGGTCGAGCACCTCCTCGCGATCGCCCGCAGCGACAAGCACCACTGATTTCGCGCGACCGCGTTGGTGCAATGGCCGGCGCGCCGAGCGCCCCCACTCCAACGCCCCCATGCCCGCACTTGCCCTGATGTTCAACGCCTTCGTGTGGGGCGTGTCCTGGATTCCCTTCCGCCAGATCGCCAGCCACGGCCTGCATCCGCTGTGGACCACCTGCCTGATCTACCTCGTCATCGCCACGGCGATGGGCCTCGTGCGCCGCCACGCCTGGAAAGCCTTCGCCGCGTTCCCGATGCTGGTGGCGCTGGGCCTGGCGGCGGGCTTCACCAACGTGGGTTTCAACTGGGCCGTGACGCAGGGCGACGTGGTGCGCGTGGTGCTGCTGTTCTACCTGATGCCGCTGTGGAGCGTGCTGCTGGCCTGGTTGCTGCTGGGCGAGCGGCCCACGGGCGGCGCGCTGATGCGCGTGGCGCTGGCGCTCACCGGCGTGGTGGTGGTGCTGAAGGCGCCGGGCACCGACTGGCCGGTGCCCTCGAGCCTGCCCGACTGGCTGGGGGTGGCGGCGGGCTTCGGCTTTGCCGTGACCAACATCGTGCTGCGCCACCTGCGGCATGCCCCGGGCGAGTCGCGCGCGCTGGCCATGTTCTGGGGCTGCACGGTGGTGGCGGGCGTCGGCGCGGTGAGCGGCACCGCGTTCGGCGGCATCGATTCGCCGCTGCTCGCTTCGCCCGGCTGGCTGGGCTGGGCCGCGCTGCTGGGCACGGGCTTCATCGTCGCCAACGTGTGCCTGCAATACGGCGCGCCGAAGCTGGCGGCCAGCGCGACCTCGGTGATCATGCTGTCGGAAGTGCTGTTCGCCAGTGTCTCGTCGGTGGCACTGGGCGCGTCCACCATGAACTCGCGCATCCTCGTCGGCGGCGCGCTGATCGTGCTGGGCGCGGTGTGGTCGGCGTTTGCGCGAACCCCGCCCGCGCGCGATGATGGCGTTTCCGCGTCCACCTGAGGAGCTCTCTCCATGACCAGCGTCTACGACTTCCAGGCCACCCGCATCGACGGCAAGCCGGTGAAGCTCTCGACCTTCCGCGGCAAGGTGCTGCTGATCGTCAACACGGCGAGCAATTGCGGCTTCACGCCGCAGTTCGAAGGCCTGGAAGCGCTGCACGAAAAGTACGCCGGCCAGGGCCTCGCGGTGCTGGGCTTTCCCTCCAACCAGTTCGGCGGGCAGGACCCGGGCACCAACGAGGAAATCGGCGCCTTCTGCATGACCAACTACGGCGTGAGCTTCCCGATGATGGAGAAGATCGACGTCAACGGCAGCAACGCGCTGCCGCTGTACCAGTGGCTCACCAAGGAAAAGCCGGGCCTGCTGGGCAGCACGGCCATCAAGTGGAACTTCACCAAGTTCCTGGTCGGGCGCGACGGCGCGGTGCTCAAGCGCTACGCGCCGCTGGACACGCCGGCCTCGCTCACGCGCGACATCGAGGCGGCGCTGGCCGCCAGCTGAATTCAGAAGCGGAAGTCGGCGCTCTTCGGCCCACCGCCGACCGTCACGGTCTGGCTCCTGGTCTCGCCCGTCGACGTGCTCACGTCGATCACATAGCGCCCCGCCGGCACGTCGATGAGGCACACCGGGCCGGTGGCGGTGAAGGCCATGGCGGCGGACGAGTTCGCGTCGCCGCCCTTGATCGCGACGTTCAGGTTGGCCAGGTAGGCGCCGTCGGCGCGCGCGAACAGCAGCGACAGCGGGTGGTTCTTCATGGCGGCGCGCATGGCGTTCGACTCGTCGGAGCCGATGCCGCCGCACACATAGCGCGTGGTGCCGATGCCCTGCCAGGGCGGCAGGGCCGAGGGCGGCTGCTGCGCCTGCGCGGCGACGGTGCCTGCGATGCAGGCAGCGGCCAGCAATGCGCGGCGCAGCGGAAAAGCAGAAACGAAAGACATGGCACGAACTCCTTGCAGCGTCTTCGGCCCGCCATGATGCGCCCCGACGCGCGGTGCGCACGTCGGACGGCAACGTACCCTGCCGTGCGCGCGCGCCCTACCCTGCGGGCGCCTGCAGCGCCGCGTCGAGCAGCTCGACCCAGTGCCGCACGGGCGTGTCGCCGCTGCCGCTTTGCAGGTGCGTGATGCAGCCGATGTTGGCCGACGCGATGGTCGTGGGCTGCAGCTGCTTCAGGTGGCCGAGCTTGCGGTCGCGCAGCGGGTAGGCCAGCTCGGGCTGCAGCACCGAATACGTGCCGGCCGAGCCGCAGCACAGGTGCGATTCGTTCATGGCCACGCGCACGTCGAAGCCCAGCGCGCGCAGGTGCGTCTCGACACCGCCGCGCAGCTTCTGGCCGTGCTGCAGCGTGCAGGGCGGGTGGTAGGCGACCACGCCCTCGGGCGCGCGCACGCGGCCCTGCAGCGCGGGCACGAGGTCGGGCAGCAGCTCGCTCAGGTCGCGCGTGAGCGCGCTGATGCGCGCGGCCTTGGCGGCATAGGCCGCGTCGTGCTGCAGCAGGTGGCCGTACTCGCGCACGGTGACGCCGCAGCCCGAGGCGTTCATCACGATGGCCTCGACCTCGTTGCTTTCGACGAAAGGCCACCATGCGTCGATGTTGGCGCGCATCTGCGCCTTGCCGCCGTCCTGGTCGTTGAGGTGGAACTTCACCGCGCCGCAGCAGCCCGCCTTGGGCGCGATCACGGCCTGGATGCCAGCCGCGTCGAGCACGCGCGCGGTGGCGCTGTTGATGTTCGGCGCCATCGACGGCTGCACGCAGCCTGCGAGCATCAGCACCTTGCGCGCGTGCGTGGCGGTGGGCCAGCGGCCGGCGTCCTGCTTGGCGGGCACCTTGGCCTTCAGTCCTTCGGGCAGCAGGCCGCGCACCGACTGGCCCAGCGCCATCGCAGGGCCGAACAGCGGCGACGGCAGCGCTTCCTTCAGCAGCCAGCGCGTGGCCGACTCCATCGCGGGGCGCGGCACTTTCTCGTCGACGATCTTGCGGCCGATGTCGACCAGGTTCCCGTACTGCACGCCGCTCGGGCAAGTGCTCTCGCAGTTGCGGCAGGTGAGGCAGCGGTCGAGGTGCAGCTGCGTGCTGCGCGTGGGCGCATGGCCTTCGAGCACCTGCTTGATGAGGTAGATGCGCCCGCGCGGCCCGTCGAGCTCGTCGCCGAGCAGCTGGTAGGTCGGGCAGGTGGCGGTGCAGAAGCCGCAGTGCACGCACTTGCGCAGGATGGCTTCGGCTTCGCGGCCCGCATCGGTGTCGCGGAATTCGGGGGCTAGTTCGGTTTGCATCGCGGGGGTGTCGTTTCTTTTCTTATTGGTCGCCTGCGAAGAGCCGGCCGCGGTCGAAGACCCCGTGCGGATCGAACTCCTGCATCAGTGCGCGATGGATGCGCGCCACCGGCGCGCTCAGTGCGTCGAAGCGCGGCACGTTGCAGTCGGCCGCTTGCGCCGCGGGCACGCGGAACAGCGTGGCATGGCCACCCGCTGCGTGCGCGGCCTCGCGCAGGCGCGCCGCCTGCGCGGGCGGCGCGAGGTACCAGCGCTGCCCGCCGTGCCATTCGACCAGCGGCGCGGCGCAGCCCTCGATGGCGATCACCGGCGCGGTCTGCGGCACCGACAGCCGCCACAGCGCCAGCGACCCGGCTTCGTCGAGTGCGAACCACGGCATGCGCTGGTCGCGCAGCGCGGCCCAGCCGGCGGCCGCGCGCACCGGGTCCTGGCGTTCGCCGCCGAGCTGCGCACAAGCGGCTTCGACGGCCGCCACGGCGCCGCGCAGCCGCAGGCGCAGCACGCCCGCGCCGGGCACATGTTCGAACCAGCTGCTCGCGTTCAGCGGCAGCGGGCGTCCGCCCCATTCGTTGAGCAGGCGCAGCGCATCGGCCTGGCTGCAGGCGAAGGCGAGCGTGGCCTCGGCGGGCGCCACGGGCAGCACCTTGAGGCTCACTTCGGCGATCACGCCCAGCGTGCCGAGCGAGCCGGCCAGCACGCGCGAGACGTCGTAGCCGGCGACGTTCTTCATCACCTGGCCGCCGAAGCTCAGCACCTCGGCGCGGCCGTTGATGAGCGTGGCGCCGAGCACGTAGTCGCGCACCGCGCCCACGCTGGCGCGCGATGGGCCGCTGAGGCCGGCGGCGACCATGCCGCCCACCGTGCCGCCGGCATCGAAGCACGGCGGCTCGAACGGCAGGCACTGGCCTTGTTCAGCGAGTGCGGCCTCGAGCTCGGCCAGCGGCGTGCCGGTACGCACGGTGACGACCAGTTCACTTGGCTCGTAGCTCGTGATGCCGCTGAGCGCGCGCAGGTCGAGCAGCTCGCCGCGCGGCGGCTGGCCGTAGAAATCCTTGGTGCCGCCGCCGCGCAGGCGCAGTGGCGTGGCATCGGCCGCGGCGGCGCGCACGCGCTCGACGACCTGCTGGAGGGCGGTATCCGTGTTCATGAAGCTCTCAGAATCTCGGCAGGTCGGGATGCGCCAGCCGGCCGCCGCGCACCACTTCCTTGCCGTACTCGGCGCAGCGCTGCAGCGTGGGAATCACCTTGCCGGGGTTGAGCAGCCCGGCGGGGTCGAAGGCGCGCTTGATGCCGAACATCTGCTCGTTCTCGGCCGCGGTGAACTGCACGCACATGCTGTTGAGCTTTTCCACGCCCACGCCGTGCTCGCCCGAGACGGTGCCGCCCATGGCGACGCTGGTCTCGAGGATGTCGGCGCCGAACAGCTCGCAGCGGTGCAGCTCGTCGGGGTCGTTGGCGTCGAACAGCACCAGCGGATGCAGGTTGCCGTCGCCCGCGTGGAACACGTTGCAGCAGCGCAGGTTGTATTTTTTCTCCATCTCCTGGATCGCCAGCAGGATGTCGGCGAGCCGCTTGCGCGGGATGGTCGAGTCCAGGCACATGTAGTCGGGGCTGATGCGGCCCGACGCCGGAAAGGCGTTCTTGCGGCCGCTCCAGAATTTCATGCGCTCGTCTTCGCTGGTGCTCACGGCGATGGCGGTGGCGCCGCAACCGCGCAGCACGTCGGTCATGCGGCCGATTTCTTCTTCGACCTCTTCGGGCGTGCCGTCCGACTCGCACAGCAGGATGGCGGCGGCGTCGAGGTCGTAGCCGGCGTGCACGAAGTCTTCGACGGCGGCGGTCATGGGCTTGTCCATCATCTCCAGGCCGGCCGGGATGATGCCCGCCGCGATCACCGCCGCGACCGCGTCGCCGGCTTTGCGCACGTCGTCGAAGCTGGCCATGATGCAGCGCGCCAGCTGCGGCTTGGGCACGAGCTTGACCGTGACCTCGGTGGTCACGGCCAGCATGCCTTCGCTGCCGATGGCCAATGCGAGCAGGTCGAGCCCCGGCGCATCGAGCGCCTCGCCGCCGAACTCGATGGGTTCGCCCTCGGCCGTGAAGCCGCGCACGCGCAGCACGTTGTGCAGCGTGAGGCCGTACTTCAGGCAGTGCACGCCGCCCGAGTTCTCGGCCACGTTGCCGCCGATGGTGCAGGCGATCTGGCTCGACGGGTCGGGCGCGTAGTAGAGGTTGAAGGGCGCGGCGGCTTCGCTGATGGCGAGGTTGCGCACGCCGCACTGCACGACGGCCGTGCGGCTCACGGGGTCGACCTTGAGGATGCGGTTGAACTTGGCCAGCGACAGCGTCACGCCCAGCGCGTGCGGCATGGCGCCGCCCGAGAGCCCGGTGCCGGCGCCGCGCGCCACCACCGGCACGGCCAGCGCATGGCAGGCGCGCAGCACGGCGGCCACCTGCGCCTCGGTCTCGGGCAGGGCCACCACCAGCGGGCGCTGGCGGTAGGCCGTGAGGCCGTCGCATTCGTAGGGCGTGGTGTCTTCGGCGTGCCAGATGAGCGCATGCGCGGGCAGGTGCGCCTGCAGCGCCCGCACCACCTGCGCCTGGCGCTCCGCCTTCGACAGCTGCGTGTGCTGGTCGGTCGTGACGGGAGCATTCATGGCGGGAACAACTTTCAGCGGACGACCATCAGGGTGAATGGCCACACATAGGCCTGCAGCGTCACGTACAGGCCGACCAGCGAGGCCAGCGCGATCGAGTGGAAGAACACGTAGCGCAGGATGTCGCCTTCGTGATTGAACCACCGCGTGGCGGTGGAGGCCACCACGATCGACTGGGCGTCGATCATCTTACCCATCACGCCGCCCGAGCTGTTGGCCGCGCCCATGAGGTTGGGCGCCAGGCCCAACTGCTCGGCCGCGACCTTCTGCATGCCGCCGAACAGCACGTTCGACGCGGTGTCGGAGCCCGTCATGGCCACGCCGATCCAGCCCATGAGCGTGCCGAAGAAGGGATAGAACACGCCGGTGTTGGCAAAGGCCAGGCCCAGCGTGGTGTCGGTGCCCGAGTAGCGCGTGAGCGTGCCCAGCGCGAGCATCAGCACGATGGTCATGAGCGAGTAGCGCACCATCCAGAGCGTGCGAAAAAAGGTGCGCACGATCTCGACCGGGTTGTACTTCATGAACAGCGCGCTCACGATCGCCGACAAGAGGATGCCGGTGCCCGTGGCCGACAGCAGGTTCAGCACGTACACCGCGCCTTCCTTGGTGGGCGCGGTGACCACCGGCGGCATCTTCTCGATCAGGTTGTGCAGCCCGCCCATCGGGAACGAGGGCGCGAAGACGCCATTGAGCGCGGTCTTCACCGCCGGCAGGCCCCAGATGAAGACGAACACCGAGAGGATCACCCAGGGCATCCACGCGCGCACCAGCGCTTCGCGGCTGTGCACGACGATGGCGGCCGGCGGCTTGGCCTCGTGCGCGCTCACGTCCTTGCCGCGCAGCGAGGGCGAGCGCCACACGTTCTTCGGCTGCCACACGCGCAGGAACAGCACCAGGCTGGCCATCGACACGATGGCCGCGATGATGTCGACCAGCTCGGGGCCGATGAAGTTCGACACCAGGTACTGCGGCACCGCGAACGACACCCCCGTGACCAGGATGGCCGGCCACACTTCCATCATCGCCTTGCGTCCGGCGAAGGCCCAGACCAGCCAGAACGGCACCAGCAGCGAGAAGAACGGCAGCTGGCGCCCGATCATCGCGGTGACTTCCATCAGGTCGTAGCCGTGCACCTTGGCCAGGGTGATCACCGGCGTGCCGAGCGCGCCGAAGGCCACCGGCGCCGTGTTGGCGATCAGCGAGAGGCCCGAGGCGGCCAGCGGCGAGAAGCCCAGGCCGATCAGGATGCCGGCCGTGACCGCCACCGGCGTGCCGAAGCCCGCCGCGCCCTCGAAGAACGCGCCGAAGCAGAAGGCGATCAGCAACAGCTGGATGCGGCGGTCTTCGGTGATGCCCGAGAGCGAGTCCTGCAGCACCTTGAAGCTGCCGTTCTGTTCGGCCAGCTGCTGCAGGAAGATGATGTTCAGCACGATCCAGCCGATCGGCAGCAGGCCCGTGAAGCCGCCGAAGAGCGCGGCGCGCCCGGCCATCTCGGCCGGCATGCCGTAGGCGAACACGGCGACGGCCAGCGCCGCCAGCAGGCCCAGGCCGGCGGCGATGTGGGCCTTGATGTGGAAGAAGCCGAGGCACGCAAGCATCACCACCACCGGGATCGCGGCGAGCGCGGTGGAAATGATCATGTTGCCGAACGGGTCGTAGATCTGCTGCCAGGTCATGCGTTGTCTCCGGGGAGGCTGTTGTTGTGCCCCGCACTCTAGGGAGATGCGCGCCGTCCGGATTGAAGGTTTTTTGCCCGGACCTTGATAAAAATTTGTCGGGCAGACCTGTCGGTCAGTGCAGCGTCTGAACGATCCAGTCGACGAAGGCCGCGCATTCCCAGCGCTCCAGCGTGCCCGGCTGCCAGCAGATGTAGTGGCGGTGCGGCGAGGGCACGGGCCGTTCCGACAGCGCCACCAGCCGGCCCGATTCGAACCAGGCGGCGCCCAGCTTCTGTCGCACCAGCGCCACGCCGAAGCCGCTGGCCGCCGCGTCGTAGACCAGGCCCAGGTCGTTGAACTGCGCGCCCAGGTGCGGCTCGGGCTGGTCGATGCCGCAGCTCGCGAACCAGGTGCCCCAGGGCTCGAGCGGGCTGCGGATCAGCCGCGCGCTGGCGATCTCGGCCGCGGTGCGAAAGCCGTCGAAGGGCCCGAACTCGTTCAGGTAGCTCGGGCTGCAGGCGGGCACCACGTCCTCGGCGATGAGCAGGCGGTGCTCGCAGTCGGCGTACGCGCCGATGCCGTAGCGCACCTGCAGGTCGGTCTGCTCGGCCGTAACGTCGAGCAGCGGGATCGACACATGCAGCGCCAGCTCGATGTCGGGGTAGATGTTGCGAAAGAGCTCCAGCCGCGGCATCAAAAACTGGCGGCTGAAGGTGGGCGTGACGGCCACGCTCAGGCGCGGTGCGCGCAGCGCCGCGTCACGGCTGCCGGGCGTGGCCTGCTGCAGCGCGGCCAGGCCGACGCGCACGTTCGCCAGGTAGGCCGCGCCGTCGGCCGTGAGGCTGAAGTCGCTGCGACCGAAGAGCTTGAAGCCCACGTGCGCCTCGAGCTGGCGGATGCGGTGGCTCACGGCGCTGGCCGTCACGCACAGCTCGTCGGCCGCGCGGCCCGCATGCCGCAGGCGCGCAACGGCCTCGAAGGTCAGCAGGCATTGGATCGGGGGGATGTGGTGCAGGGCCATCCTCGGCAGCGGCCCGACTCAGTCTTCGAAGAAATTCACCGGCAGGCCCGGCGTGTCGACGCGCATCGAGAGCACGGTGCCCGAGGCCGGGCGCTGCACCAGCTCGTCGGCCGGGCGGCCCTTGCGCCCGCTGGTGACGAACAGCGTGCGCAAATCGTCGCCGCCGAAGCAGGGCATGGTGGGGCACTGCACCGGCACCGCGATGGCGGCCACGCGCTCGCCCGTGGGCGCAAAGCGCAGCAGCTGCGCGCCTTCGAACATCGCGACCCAGTAGTGGCCGGCGGCGTCGACGGTGGCGCCGTCGGGACGGCCGTCGTAGTGCGTGGGCGTGCTGGGTACCCAGCCCGCGGGCTTGGGGTCGAACTGCTGGAACACGCGCGCATGCGAGAGCGTGTTGGCCTCGGCGTCCCAGTCCCAGGCGCGCACCACGTGCGCGGCGGTGTCGGCCCAGTACAGGGTGCGGTTGTCGGGCGAGAACGCCAGGCCGTTGGCGGTGGTGACGTGCTCCAGCATCGAGGTGATGGTGGGCGAGACGTCTCCGGGGCGTGCGTCGAAGCAGTAGAGCGCGGCGTTGGCGCGGTCCTTGGCCTCGTTGAGCGAGCCGGCCCAGAAGCGGCCGAGCGCGTCGCACTTGCCGTCGTTGAAGCGCATGGTGCGCACGTCGTGCTCCGCGCGCGCCATCGCGACGAGGCTGCCGCCCCATTCGCGGGCCCGGTAGATGCCGTCGCGCAGCGCGATCACGAGGCCGCCCGTGCGTGCCGGCGCCATGCAGCCGGGCTCGGTGGGCAAGGCCCATCGCTCGACCGTGGCCGTGGGCGAACCGATCTCGCCGCGCGTGCGCAGCACGGCGCGGCCCGGGATGTCGAGCCAGTAGAGCGCGCGTTCGTGCGGATGCCAGAACGGCGATTCACCCAGTTCGCAGAGGCTGTCTTCGATGGAGGTCCACATGGTGGGGCGATTGTGCCCCCGGCCACGCGGGCCGCGGGCAAAAAAAAGCCCGCTGACGCCGAAGCGCTCGCGGGCTGAACATCCAAAGGAGACTCGCCTGAAAAAACCGGGAGTGGTTGTTCTTCTTTGTATCGAAAAGGGTGGTGGTGGTCTTGGAGGAGCGGGGGCCGGCGCCGTGCCGGGCCACCCGCTGTCTGTGTGCGACTCAGCGGTTGTAGGCCGTTTCGCCGTGCGAGGAGATGTCGAGGCCTTCGCGCTCTTCTTCTTCCGACACACGCAGGCCGAGGGTCAGGTCGGCGATCTTGTAGGCGATGAAGGCGACCACGCCGGACCACACGATGGTGAACAGCACGCTCTTGACCTGGATCCAGACCTGCGCGCCCATCGAGAAGGTGTCGGGCGTCAGGCCGCCGGTGCCACCCAGGCCCTTGGCAGCGAACACGCCGGTCAGGATGGCACCCAGGATGCCGCCCACGCCGTGCACGCCGAACACGTCGAACGCGTCGTCCGCGCCGAGCATGCGCTTGAGGCCGCCCACGCCCCACAGGCAGATCAGGCCGGCCAGCAGGCCCATCACGATCGAGCCCATCGGGCCGACGAAACCGGCGGCGGGCGTGACGGCCACGAGGCCGGCCACGGCACCGGATGCGGCGCCCAGCATCGAGGCCTTGCCCTTGTGCAGGCTCTCACCCAGGATCCACGACAGGGCCGCGGCGGCGGTGGCGAGCACCGTGTTCACGAAGGCCAGGCCGGCGGCGGCGTTGGCCGCACCTGCCGAGCCGGCGTTGAAGCCGAACCAGCCGACCCACAGCAGCGAAGCGCCGACCATGGTGAGCGTGAGCGAGTGCGGCGTGAAGGCTTCCTTGCCGTAGCCCACGCGCTTGCCGACCATGTAGGCACCGACCAGGCCGGCGATACCGGCGTTGATGTGCACCACGGTGCCGCCGGCGAAGTCGAGCGCGCCGTCCTTGCCCAGCAGGCCGCCGCCCCACACGATGTGGGCCATGGGCACGTAGCTGAAGGTGAACCAGATCACCGAGAACAGCAGCACGGCCGAGAACTTGGCGCGTTCTGCAAAAGCGCCGACGATCAGCGCCACGGTGATGGCCGCGAAGGTGCCCTGGAAGGCGAAGAACACGTATTCGGGGATCGTGGTCAGCGCGCCGAAGGTCTCCTGCGTGATGCCCTTCATGAAGATCTTGTCGAAGCTTCCGAAGAAGTTGCCGTCGCCCGTGAAGGCCAGGCTGTAGCCGTAGATGGCCCACAGCAGGCTGATGAGCGAGAAGATCACGAAGACCTGCATCAGCACCGACAGCATGTTCTTGGAACGGCCCAGGCCGCCGTAGAACAGCGCCAGGCCGGGAATGGTCATCAGGATCACGAGCAGGGTCGAGGTGAGCATCCAGGCGGTGTCGCCGGAGTCGACCTTGGGCGCGGGGGCGGCGGCCGGTGCGGCGGGTGCAGCTTCGGCAGCAGCGGGTGCCGCAGCCGCTGCAGGCGCGGGCGCAGCCGCGGCAGGTGCAGCAGGTGCCGATGCAGCCGGTGCCTCAGGGGTGGCGGCGGGTGCCTGGGCCAGCGCCGAAGTACCGGCGACGAAGACGCTCAAACCGAGCGCAAGAGAGACAAGAAGTTTTTTCATAGTCGTTGTTCTTTCGGGCCAGGACTCGATCAGAGGGCTTCGCGGCCCGTTTCGCCGGTGCGGATGCGCACGACCTGCTCGAGGTTGTAGACAAAGATCTTGCCGTCGCCGATCTTCCCGGTGCGCGCGGCGCCTTCCACCGCCTCGATCACGCGGTCGACCAGCTCGTCGGAGATGGCCGCCTCGATCTTCACCTTGGGCAGGAAGTCGACCACGTACTCGGCGCCGCGGTACAGCTCGGTGTGGCCCTTCTGGCGACCGAAGCCCTTCACTTCCGTGACGGTGATGCCCTGCACGCCGATGGCCGAGAGCGCTTCGCGCACCTCGTCGAGCTTGAACGGTTTGATGATGGCTGTGACCAGCTTCATGATGAGTTGCTCCTTCTGGATGGATGAAAGGCGGCGCGGCAACGTGGGCCGCGCCTGGTTGTTGTGTCGATTACAGCGTCTTCGTCAGCGTGAGGATGAAGCGTGCCTTGTTGGGCGAGTAGTAGGTGGTGCCGAAGGTGCCGAAGTCGGGGATCTCGATGCCCGGGTAGGCCACGACCTGGTAGTTGGACTTCTTGTTGGCGCCCTGCACCGAGCCGGTGAGCGTCAGGCCGCTGCCGAAGTCGTAGGTGGCGCCGATGTTGTAGTCCACGTAGCTCTTGTAGCCCAGGCTGCGGATGTCGCTGGACATGTTGGTGAAGCCGACGGCGGCCTTGAGCGTGACCTTGGGCACGATCTCCTTGCTGTAGGCCAGGTTCAGGTAGCCGGTGTTGCGGCCCTTCAGGCCCGAGCCCGTCTTGGCGCCGGCGTAACCGAAGTAGTCCTTGGACACCGTGTGCGAGTACTTGGCCGTGAACGAGCCGAAGCTGTCGTTGGCGTAGGTGGCGCCCACGTACAGCTCGGTGGTGTTGCCCACCGAGTTGCCCGGGTAGATGTAGGTGAGCGCGCCCACGTCCATGTCGACCGGGCCGGCCTTGAACTTGTAGCCGCCGTACAGGTCGCTCTCGATGCTGTTGCCCTTGAGCCAGTTGACGCTGGAGTTCCAGTTGCCGATGTAGAAGCCGCTGTCGCCGAAGGCGTAGTCGAAGCCGCCCTGGATGGCGGGCTTGAAGCCCTTGGTCTTGGCGTAGTCGTTCTTGCCGATCATGTCCTGGTCCTGGCCGCGGAACTTGTAGTTCGTGGTCAGCGAGACATTGCCCGTGAGCAGGGGCGCGGGCGCCGGTGCGGCGGCGTCGGCGGCCTGGGCCATGGCGGCGCCCGAGGCGGTCAGTGCAGTGGCCAGAACGATCAACGCCTGGGCGGCGGTACGGTGCGTCATCAGGGAACTCCTCGCAAGTGTGTTGTTGGACCTGAGCACCCTCAAAGCAGGGAGCGTGCCAAACTGCACGAATACCGCCCCGGTCAGAGGGCGCAGGTGTCCGGCGATGAGCGCCAAATCGTTACAAGCCCTGTTTCCGGCAGTTGCACACGCTTGCACGCTGCACGGTCCTGGGCTTGCACGTCGCAGGCGCACCAACTTGGGGAGAGGGAGAAAAATGAGTCTGTCTTTGGTGCAAAGCCGCGCCTTGCTCGGCCTGGAGGCCGCCGCCGTCACGGTCGAGGTGCATCTGGCGAACGGCCTGCCGAGCTTCACGCTGGTCGGGCTGGCCGAGACCGAGGTCAAGGAGGCGCGCGAACGCGTGCGCTCGGCGATCCAGAACGCCGGGCTCGAATTTCCGACCAACAAGAAGATCGTGGTCAATCTGGCGCCCGCCGACCTGCCGAAGGACTCGGGCCGCTTCGACCTGCCCATCGCGCTGGGCATCCTCGCGGCCAGCGGGCAGATCGAGAACGCCCGCCTCGCCGGCCACGAGTTCGCCGGTGAGCTGTCGCTGTCGGGCGAACTGCGCCCCGTGCGCGGCGCGCTGGCGATGGCCGTGGCCACCTACACGCAAGGCACGGCCGTGCGGCTGGTGCTGCCCCTGGACAGCGCGCAAGAGGCCGCGCTGGTGCCCGGTGCGCAGGTGTACGGCGCCCGGCACCTGCTCGACGTGGTGCGCCAGTTCGTCGCCAGCGGCGGCGGGCCGGTCGACGCGAGCGACGACGGCTGGACCCACGTGCGCGCCGCGCCCGGCGACGGCGCCCCGCGCTATGCCGACCTGGCCGACGTCAAGGGCCACACCGGCGCCAAGCGCGCCCTCGAGATCGCCGCGGCCGGCGGCCACAGCCTGCTCATGGTGGGCGAGCCGGGCTCGGGCAAGTCGATGCTGGCGCACCGCTTCGCCGGCCTGCTGCCGCCGATGAACGTGGACGAGGCACTGGAAAGCGCGGCCATCGCCAGCCTCGACGGCCGGCTGGCGCCCGAGCGCTGGATGAGCCGCCCGACGGCCACGCCGCACCACACGGCGAGCGCGGTGGCGCTGGTGGGCGGCGGCTCGCCGCCCCGGCCGGGCGAGATCTCGCGCGCGCACCACGGCGTGCTGTTTCTCGACGAGTTCCCCGAGTTCACGCGCGCCGCACTCGAAGCCCTGCGCGAGCCGCTGGAGACCGGCACCATCACGATCACCCGCGCCGCCCGGCGCGCGGAGTTTCCGGCCCGCTTCCAGCTCATCGCCGCGATGAACCCCTGCCCCTGCGGCTACCTCGGCTCCACGCTCAAGCCCTGCCGCTGCACGCCCGAGCGCATCGCGCGCTACCAGGGCAAGCTCAGCGGCCCGCTGCTGGACCGCATCGACCTGCACATCGAGGTGGCGGCCGTGTCGGCGCCGCAGCTGCTCGACGCGCCGGCAGGCGAATCGACCGACAGCATCCGCGCGCGCGTGGTGGGCGCACGCGACCGCGCGCTGCAACGCCAGGGCCACGCGAACCAGGCGCTGCAGGGCCGCGCGATCGACACGCACGCCATGCTCGACGGCCCCGCCCGCCAGCTGCTGCAGCAGGCGGCCGCGCGGCTGGGCTGGTCGGCGCGCAGCACGCACCGCGCGCTGAAGGTGGCGCGCACCATCGCCGACCTCGCGGGGCAGGACGCGGTGCAGGCCGCGCATGTGGCGGAGGCGGTGCAGTACCGCCGCGCATTGCGCACCGGCACGCCCTGACGCGCCGCCCTCTTACTTGAACTCGTGGCTCACCACCGGTGCGGACTTGCTGTCCTGCACCGTCACGCGCTGGCGGTAGGCCGTGAGGTCGCCGTTGCGTACTTCGATGGTGTAGATGCCGGGGCGCAGCGGCAGCGACTTGAGCGGCGGGCTCACGCCGCGGTCAGCGCCGTCGACGAAGACCTGGCCCCAGGGCCGGATGTTGAACTGCACGCGGCCCATGCCGGGCGCCGCGGCCGGCGGCGGTGGCGGGGCCGGCGGTGCGCCCGCGATCACGGTCGGCACGGGGTTCGTGCTGCCCGCGGCCGGCGGAGGCGGTGACTGCCGGTTGAGCTGGGCGATGGCGTTGCGCGCCTCGCGCGCATGCAGGCCGCGGCGGTGGCGCCGCAGGTAGGCCTCGTAGCCTTCGCGGGTGTTCTCGGCCTGGGCCAGGTTCCAGTCTTCCACCTCGGCGACCACGGCGGGGTCGGGGGGCGGCGGCGCTTCGGGTTGCGCCGGCGGTGCAGGCGGCGCGGACTGTGCCTCGGGCTCGGCCGGCGGCGCAGCAGGCGGCGTGGGCGCGGCGGCGATGGGCACGTTGTCGAGCGGGCTCAGCGGGGCGCTGGCCAATGCGGCGGGCGCGGACGCCGGCGGCGCCTCGGAGGTCGCGCCGGCCGGCGGCATCGCGGCCGGGGGCGCGCCCGGATCGGACATCGGCGTGCCGGGCGGCGGCGCGGCCGCAATCATCGGATCGGACGGTGCCTTGGCCGTCAGCCGCCAGCCGATCCAGCCGCCGACCGCGAACAGCGCCAGCACCAACGCACCGACGAGGAACCACGGCGGGCGCTTCGATGCCTTCTTCGGTCGTGCGACAGGCGATGGCGGCGCAGGCGGCGGCGGTGCCTGCACGCGCGCGGTCGCCGCTTCCACAGGCACGGGCTGCACCTCGGGCGCGGGCGGTGGCGCTTCCTCCACCGGCTCCGGTGCAGGCGGCTCCTGCGGCACGGGCGCCGCGACGGGCACGACAACAGCAGCAGCAACCACCGCCGGCGGCGCCGCCCGGTCCACCACGTACAGATCGCCCAGCTTCACCAGCCCCAGCTCCGCCGCGAACGCCGCCACCGTCTGCGTGCGGTCCTTGCTGTGCACGGCCAGCGTGTGGTCCACCGCGGCGCAGAAGGCCGGGCTCAGGTCGTCGCGGCCCAGCGACGACAGCGGCACGTAGGCGTCCTGCACGCTGCGCACCACGGCCGAGGGCGGCGGGTGGCCGGTCACCGCGCGGTACAGCACGGCGCCCAGCGCATAGAGGTCGGTCCACGCGCCCTGCAGCAGCGTGTTGTCGTCGGCGTACTGCTCGATCGGCGAGTAGCCCGACTTCACCATCACCGCGACCTCGTCGACCAGGTCGGCGATCGACTTGCGCGCGGCGCCGAAGTCCAGCAGCACCGGGCGGTCGTCCTGCTGCTGGATGAAGATGTTGTCGGGCGCGATGTCGCGGTGGAAGCACTGGCTGTGGTGCAGCGTGTCGAGCGCGCCCAGCAGCGGCCCCAGCATGCCCAGCAGCCAGGGCTCGGTCAGCGTGCCCGGCTCGCTCTCGGCCAGCTGGCGCAGCGTGCGGCCCTTGTACAGCTGGATCGCCATGTAGGCGGTGGAGTTGGCCTCCCAGAAGCGATGCACCCGCACCAGCGCCGGATGGCTGAACTGCGCCAGCGTGCGCGCCTCGTTGATGAAGCTGCGCAGGCCCGCCGCGAAGGTGGCGGTGAGGCGCTCGGAGCGCACGTGCACGCTGTTGTCGCCCACGCGGCGCGCGAGCATCGAGGGCATGTATTCCTTGACCGCCACCTCGCGCTGCAGCGAGTGGTCGTAGGCGCGGTAGACGATGCCGAAGCCGCCCTCGCCGATGACTTCGAGCAGCTCGAACTCGTCGAGCCGGTGGCCCGTGCCGAGGGGATGGGGGCGCTCCTCCTGCGGGTCGGGCGTCGCGCTAGGGCTGGCGGGCGTCGTCATGGGGTGTCTCTTCTTCCTGCGGGTGGGTCGGGCACGTCATGCCCACGGCACGTGGCCTTGCGAAAACAACTGGGAAAACAGCGGCGTGTTGAGCCCGCCGCCGTGCGCCGCGGTGCGCAGCGGCGAGCCGTCGGCCTGGTTGGTCCACCAGTAGCTGGTGCCGCCGAAGGGGTCGAAGCACAGCGGCAGCTCGGGCCAGCCCAGGCGCTGCTGCGCGCTCGCGCCGCGCGCACCGTTGGCCGGGCCGGCGGCCGCGCCGAGGATCGAGAGGATGTCGTCCGAGCCGCCGCTGGCGGTGCGAAAGCCCGTGCGGCCCGCCGCCAGCACCTGGCCGTCGAAGAGGTCGGGCGCCACGCCGTGGCGGATGGCCTGCAGCAGCGCGCTGCCGCACTGCCAGTACCACGCGGCCGAGCCCTCGAGCAGCGCGGGGTGGTAGCGCGCCGCGTCCACCTGCAGCGCCACGCAGGCCGGGTAGTAGCGGCCCACGCGGTCGCAGCTGGGCGCGATGCAGCCCAGCTGCACCGCGTTCACGCCGTGCGTCGCGGGGATGGCGAAGTTCCAGACCGGGGCCACCGCGTAGTGGCGCGTCATGGCGTCGGGCCAGCGCTTGAAGCTGCCCAGGCCGTTCTGCATCCAGCGGTCCCACCAGGCCTGCAGTTCGCGCGGCATGCGGCGGTAGAGAAAGTCGCCGGCCGACGGCAGCTTGCCGTACCAGCCGATCTGCTCGTCAAGCGGCGACCAGGCGTGCGGGGGAGGCGTCATCCTAGGATTTCCCGGGGCAGGAGAAGCTGTTCATCTGCGACAACCGCAGCGGGTTGTAGACGCTGTTGGCCGTCACCGCGAGCACCACCTTCTTGCCTTGCAGGTCGAAGGTCGCGTTGAACGACTCGGGCGTGCGCCCCGACGAGATCGAGGCCTTGTCGAACAGCCGGTGCAGCGCCCACGGCCCCTCGGTCACGATGCCGCCGGCCGGCGTGCCGTTGGCCACCGTGACCTGCAGCCGCACCTGGTTGCTGTTGCGCGGACCGGGCCACTTGATGCTGCTGGGCGCCTGCGGGCCGTGGGCGTAGCGCACCGTCTGGCCGTCGATGTCCAGCGTGAACTGCGTGAGCGTGGCGTCCATGTCCTCGGGCCGGATGTCGAGCGTGAACGAGGGCGTGCGCCCGCCCGCCATGCCCGTGAAGAACACGTCGCGGATCGCCTGCGCCTTCTGGAACGCATCGAGGTACGCCGAGCGCCCCGACGCGCTGCCGTCCACGCCGCGCTTGAAGGTCCAAGGGTTGACCGAGGTGTCGACCTGCGAGGCGAGGTTCTTCTGGAAGAAGTCGTCCATCATCCCGCCGGGTGCGAACAGCTGCGCGAAGTCGCCGGCCGCCACGTCGCGGTTGGAGCCACGCGCGAACGGGTAGCGCCCCGCGATCGCCTGGCTGCAGAACTGCCCGATGGTCGCGGCCGCGTTCTGGCCGATGTTCTGCCGCGTCACCGCCGCGGCCTTCGACGACGCGGTGGCCGACAGGTCGTTCAGCATGCCCTGGAACGGCACCGGCAGGCGCCCCGCTTCGGCCTGCAGCTTGGTCACGGCATCGCCCGGCGGCGGGATGTTGCCGCTGCGCAGCGCGGTGTCGGTGGCGGTGAGGAAGGTGTACAGCTCGTTGATGAGCGCGGCCGTCTGGTCCAGCGGCGTCTGGCCGCCGGCCTTGGGCGCGGTCACCATGCGGCGCAGCGGCGCGAAGTGGTTGTCGACCAGCGACTCGGGCCGGTCGGGCGCGGTGTTGCGGCGCTGGCTGCCGTCGGGCTGGCCGATGAGCTGCTCGATGCGCTCGCGCGTGCTGGTCACGCGGTTCTGCGCCTGGTCGAGCAGGCTGCGCGTGGCCTCGTCGTGGTTGCGCAGCAGGTCGGTCTCGCGCGCCGCGCCGCGGATGAGGCGCGACATCGGCGACTCGCCGGTCGACAGCACGCGCGTCATCTGGATGCTCTGCAGCAGCGACTTGCTCTCGGCCAGCCGGATGTCGGCCAGGTACTCGTCCCAGGTGCGGATGTAGTCGCTGAGGTACAGGCGCCGCACCTCGCGCAGCAGCAGCTCGCGCGAGGTGATGTCGGCGATGCCCGGCGCGCGGATCTGCAGCACCCAGCGGTCTTCCTGCTCCAGCGCCAGCGTGGTCTCGGCCATGCGCTTGTCGAAGATGTCCCAGTAGCCGCGGTAGGTGAACAGCGTGGGAATGCCGTCGGTCAGCGGCTTGCCGCTGGCGCGCCGCACCACCAGCGCCGACTCCGCACCACCCGCCTCGGCGATGGTGAAGGCATTGGGCGCGCTGGTCTGCAGCAGGATGCGGCGCAGCCGCGCGTACGAGCGCTGCGCCAGCGGCACGCCGGCCAGGCGCTCGCGCGTCTGCGCGATGAGCTTGTCGTCCTTGGTGAAGGGCGAGCTCACGACGCGGTCGGCGAACAGCGTCTTCAAATGCGCTTCGAGGTTCGTGCGCTGCTCGCGCGTGAGCGAGGCGCCGATCTTGCGGTCGACGTCGGTCAGCAGCCAGGCCTGCAGAAAGTCGGCGTCATAGCGCTCGGGGTCGTACAGCATGAGGTAGGCCTTGAGCGCCTCGTAGCTGTATTCGGCATCGGCCTTCGCGGCCTCGCGCAGCGACTGCTCGACGCGTTGCGCGGCCTGCGGCAGCAGCACGGTTTCCAATGCGCGCTGGTACACGCCGTCGGTCGCGGCCTGCAGCTTCTCGCCCTGGTAGAGGCCGAAGCGGTAGCCCACGGGCGGATCGCCGATGTCGAACTCGGCCGATTTGGGCAGGTCTCGCAGCCGGTCGAGGATGAGCAGCGAGCTCGCGATGTCGCCGCTCGAATCGACCACCGTCGGCAGCTCGCCGCGCGCGGCCGCCTTGTTGAAGGCCTTGGCGTTGCCGTCCACCTCGGCCACGTAGGCCTTGTTGTGGCGCCAGCTGTTGGCCCACGCGCCCAGCAGCACCACCGCGAGCACGCCGACCAGCGCGTAGCCCGCCAGGTCGATGGCGCGGCGGCGGCGGTACCAGCGCAGGTTGGTGCCGGCCACGCCCGCGTCGCGGAAGATCACCTGCTGCAGCAGCTCTTTGAGGAAGTAGCTCTTGCCCGGGCCCGGCGGCGGCGCGGGCGGCGCGTTCACCTGCAGGTAGCGCTTGATGGCGCCCATCACACGGTCGAAGGCCGTGCCCTCCTGCGTGCCGCTGGTGAAGTACACGCCGCGCAGCAGCGGCGCCACCTCGAACTTCGACGGGTTGAACACGTCGGCCAGGAAGGTGCCCAGGATGTCCTCGAAGCTCGCGAACTGCTGCGGCAGCAGGTAGGCCTGAGCGCGCCGCATCGGGTCGGGCTCGGTGGCCATCAGCTCGGGCAGGCGCTCGTCCAGGCGCTGGTGCAGCAGCTTGTATTCCTGGTGGAAGCGCTCGCGCAGGTCGGCCTTGGCCGGGTCGGCGGGGTTGCCCTCGATGGGGAAGGTGAAGCCCCACACCTGCTGGCGCTCGGCACGGCCCAGCGAGCCGAAGTACTCGTTGAAGCCGGCCAGCAGGTCGGTCTTGGTGACCAGCACGTACACCGGGAAGTTGATGCCCAGGTCGTTGCGCAGCTCGAGCAGCCGCTTGCGCAGCGCCATCGCATGGCGCGCGCGCTGCGCGTCGTCGGCCAGCGGCAGGTCGGCGATGCTGATGGTGAGGATCGCGCCGTTGATCGGTTGGCGCGGCCGGAACTTCTTGAGCAGCTCGATGAAGCCCTTCCACTCGCCCTCGTCGGTCTCGCGGTGGCTCTCGTGCGTGGTGTAGCGCCCGGCCGTGTCGATGAGCACGGCCTCGTTGGTGAACCACCAGTCGCAGTTGCGCGTGCCGCCGATGCCGCGCACCGCCGCCTTGCCGAGCTGGTCGGCGAGCGGAAAGTCGAGGTCGGAGTTGACCAGCGCCGTGGTCTTGCCCGAGCCCGGCGCGCCGATGAAGATGTACCAGGGCAGCTGGTAGAGGTACTGCCGGTCGAACAGCGCGAAGCGCCCGGCCGCCTTGCCGCCGGGGCCCGGGCCGAAGCGCATGTTCTTCAGCACCGCGGTGGCGTCGGCGAAGCCGCTGTGCAGCTCCTTGATCTCGGGCGCCTCCTCGGGCTTGGCCTCCTTCGCCTTGGGCGACGGCGTGCGCAGCTGGTGCAGCAGCTGCGCGTTCAGGCGCCGCTCGCGCCACTTGCGGTAGGCCACGCGCACCAGCCACACGCCGAACATCAGCGCGATGACCACGATGCGCACGAACTCGCCTTCGAGCGGGCGGTAGCGGCCCACGGCGATCACCGGGCCGATGACCCAGATCAGGAACGCGAGCGCGACCAGCCCGAAGAAGACCCAGAGGTCGCGGCTGACGAGAAAACGGAAGAGCGCGCGCAGCATCAGCGGGTTCCTCCTTGTGGTTGTTGCTGCCGGGGTTGCGGCGCAGCCCCCGGCACCGGCACGCCCGCCACCGGCGCCACCAGCAGCGTCACCTCGACACGCCGGTTGCGCGCGCGGTTGGCCGCCGAGTCGTTGGGCACCAGCGGATCGGCGTCGCCGCGGCCTTCGGCACGCAGCCGCTCGGGCCGGCTCAGGCGCGTGGCGATCATGGCCTTCACCGCATCGGCGCGCGCCTGCGAGAGCTGCCAGTTGGACGGGAAGCGCACGCTGCGGATCGGCTGGTCGTCGCTGAAGCCGCTGACCAGCACGTTGCCTTCCACCGCGTTGAGCGCGTCGGCCACGCGCGCGAGCACCGGCGCGTAGCGGTCGAGCACGCGGTCGGAGCCCGAGGCGAACAGGCCGTCGCCGCGCAGCACCACCACGCTGCGGTCGGCCTCGTCGCGCACCGTGAGCAGGCCGTCGCGGATCTCGGGTTCGAGAAAGCGCTGCAGGCGCGGCTGCGCCGCGGGCGCCGCCACCGCGCGCTGCGTCTGCGGCAGGCGCACCGCGTTCACGGCCGAGAAGGCACCGTCGGAATGGCCCGCGAGGTTGAAGGTGAGCACCGCGAACACCAGCACCAGCAGCACCGCCGCCACCGCGCCCACGGCCCACACCGGCAGCCAGTGGCGCGTGCGGCGCACGGGCGCGCTCGCGTCCTGCCAGTGCGGCGACAGCGGCGCCGCGATTTCGCCGCGCGCCTGCCGGATGATCTGCAGCAGCCGCTGCTTGAGCGTCTCGAGTTGCGAGCGGCCGTTGTCGATGACGCGAAAGCGCCCCTCGAAGCCCATCGCCAGGCAGAAGTAGATGAGCTCGATGAGGTGCAGATGCTGCTGCGGGTTCTGCACCAGCCGCGACAGCAGCTGGAAGAACTTCTCGCCGCCCCAGGTCTCGTTGTGGAACATCACGAGCAGGCTCTGCGACGACCAGATGCTGCCGCCCCACGGCGTGAGCGCCGCGGCCTCGTCGACCGCGGTGCACAGGCAGTAGCGCGCGCCGATGATCACTTCGGGTGCGATGCCGGCCTGCTGCGCGCGCGTCTCGAAACGCCGCACCTCGTCGACCAGGTGTTCGCGCAGTTGCGCGGGCGACGGGTGGTGGCCGGTGGCGCGGATCTGCGGGATCAGGTCGAGCAGCGGATTGGCCGCTGCCACCAGGGGGTTGTTGCCCGCCAGCGCCGTGTCGCCCGCATGCGGGCGCCGCGCGTCGTGCCATGCGGTGAAGGCATCGGGCTGGGGTTGCTGCTGGGGTTGCGGCCCCGGGCCGCTGTGCACGTTCGCGCCGCCGCCCGGATTGGGCGGCACGAAGCCACCCGGGCCGACGGCCATGTCATTGGCACCGTTCATAGGGTCCCTCACGGACGGATGGCCCAGAACTCCATGGCGAGCCCCGGAAAGTCGCCGGCCAGGTGCATGGCGACGCCGCCCGATTTCTCGAGCTGGCGCCACATGTCGCCGCCCTTGTCGAGTTCGAAGTAGTGGTAGCCCGCGTGGTACGGGATCTGGCGCGGCGCCACCGGCAGCGAGCGCACGACCACGCCGGGCAGCTGCAGCTGCACGAGGTCGCGGATGCGCTCGACCGAGCCGATCTTGACCTGCGTCGGAAAGCGCTGCTGCACCGCATCGGCCGGCAGGTCGGCATGCACCGCGAGCACGAAGGCCGCGTTGCGCACCAGCACCGGGTCGGGCATGCGGCCCACGCGCACGCCGTGGCTGCGCTCTTCGAGTTCGATGGCGATGGCGCTCTGCTCGAGCACCGCCGACAGCGAACGCCGCAGCTCTTCCATCAACGGGCGGATGCTCTCGTTGAGGTTGTCGTGGTCGTACACCGGCCACACCACCGGACGGCGCGTGGGCGAGGTGTGCGTGGCCAGGTCGCAGGCCAGCTTGAGCCAGTCGACGAACAGCGTCTCGGGGTGCACCTGCACCGCCTGCTGCGCATGCCAGGTGAGCGCGAGGTAGCGGTTGACCAGCTCCAGCAGAAGGAAGTCGGAGACCTCGCTCACGCCGCCGCGCCCCGGTTGCGACAGCCGCGAGGCCAACGCCTCGGAGCGTTGCGTGAGCAGGCCGTGCAGCTCGGCCGTCATGCTGCGCAACATGGGATGCGCCGAGGCATCGAGCACCGGCGGGATGTAGTTGGCATCGACCACCAGCTTGTGGTCGGTGCGTCGCTCGATCACGCGCACCGCGCCGATGGCCTGCCACTCGGCCGTGAGCGACGAGGCGCGCGCCAGCCGCAGGCGCGGCTTCGCCAGCTGCAGCACCGCGGGGCCGAGCGCCACCGCGTTGCCGTCGGCCACTTCGCGCTCGACCACGCCGAAGCGCGCGGCCGAGCCTTCGTCTTCCGAGAAGATCACCTCTTCGCTGCCGGGCCTGCGCAGCGGCAGTGCGAGCACGATGAGTTCGTCGGTGAGGTCGGTGGGCACGTCGAAGGGCATCGGTGCGTCTTCGAGGCCGAACGAGAACGGCGTGCCGTCGGGCAGCACGCCCGCGCCGCCGAGCAGCGACACGCGCCCGAGCGCAAAGGCATCGCGGTCGATGTCCAGGTGCAGCCATCCCCAGTAGGCACCCTGCATGCCCGCGGTGCGGCGAGTGACGTACTGCTCGACATAGCGCTCCATCTGCTGGAAGTGCTGGGGCCGCAGGTACATGCCTTCGGACCACACCACGCGATTCGCCAATGCCTGAGATTGGGCGCCCTGACCGGCTGCGCCCGCGTTGCGAACTGTCACCAAAGAACCTCCTGGAGTGCTCACACGGAGGCGGGAAATGCGCTGTACAGCGGCTCCCCGCTCGATCTTCTTTCGCGCCTGATGCTACACGGCGCCTCTTGCGTTTTGCATGCCTTTTCAGAGGCGAATGCGCCGCACTTTCGTATTAGCGCGCGCTGAAACTTAACGACTTGGTAGCAGTTCGAGGCCGCTCTTGCGCACCGCGATGCGCAAGCTCTGCTCGCTCGGAGAAAACTGCCACACCTTGTAAAGATTCGTTTGTTTCGGCTCCTTCAACGGCAACACGATGCGCCACCGCGCCGCTTCCAGCTTGCGATAGCCGGCGATCACGCCGATGGCGCGCGAGTCAAGGCCGGCCTCGCGCTTGAACACGCGTTCCTCGCCGCTGCGCAAGATGGCCTGGTCCGCGTTCACGAGCTCGGTCATGAGCGTCTCGCGGTCGCGGTCCTGCAGCGCGAAGTAGTCTGCCGTTTCAAAGTTGCCGGAAGATTTCAGTTCGAAGACCTTCACGAGAATCGGTGCGGCCTGGCCGCGACCGTCGGGATTCACGCCGTCGTCGATGCGCACGGTGATGGCATACGGCGTGGGCATCGACTTCGCGGTCGATGCGCAACCAGCGAGGCCTGCGAGCAACGGCGATGTGGCCAATGCGCCTTGAATCAAGGTCCGTCGATGCATGAGATCTCCCTGAAAGCTTCGCGATCTATATTATCGAAACCATGCACGCGCACGGTGTGCATTGCGTGCTGTTGCATCGTGATGCAACAGCACGCCCTCTCTCACGCATTGCCTCTCGCGAAGTAGGAGAAAAGATTGAAGTCTTGCCTGCCTGTTCTGTCTTTTGCCTTCATGCTTGCGCTGTTGAGCGGCTGCCAGAGCACCCCGGATGCCTCACAGCAACCCGAACGCCTGAGCCAGCAAGTGGCACGCACCACGCTCGAACGCGCGCAGCAGGCCTACGATGCGGGCGACTACGCCAAGGCCATCTCCACCTTGAAGAGCGGCGGCGTGTCGGTGTTCGACGGGGCCGAGCCCGCGACGCGACTGGCCGCGTTGAAGCTCGAAGCCTTCAGCTACTGCGTGAACAACCAGATCGCGGAATGCCGCACGCAATTCCGCAAGCTCCTCGATGTGTTCCCGAGCTTCGACCTGAATGTCGCGGAACGCACCCACCCCGTGTGGGGCCCCGCGTTCGAGGCCGCGAAGAAGATGAAGCGCGGATGACACGCGGCCGGCCACGGCCGCGCCCGGGCACGCTCGCGCCCACCGCGACGAACATGGAGATGCCATGCGCTGGACAGTGATTGAACACGGCGGCATGCCCGTGGCCTCGGGGCCCTCGGCGCTGCTCGCCGCCCCGGGCGGCACCATCGGCCGCAGCCCCGACAACCACCTCGTGCTGCCCGACGAACACCGGCAGATCTCGCGCCTGCAGGCCACCGTGCGCTTCGACGACGACGGCGCCGCCGTGGTGCGCAACATGAGCGCGGTGCTGCCCATCAGCGTGAACGGACGCACGCTGCGCCACGAAGAAGAATCGCGCGTCGCGCTGGGTGACCGCGTGACCATCGGCAGCTACGTGCTCGAAGCCGCGAGTGCAAGCCAGGCCCCACCGCCTGCGATCGCCGAGGCGCCCATCACCGAGCCGCTCACGGAGCCGCCGGCCGCACCGATCACCGAGCCGTCGCTGTCGCAACTCGCGTCTGCTCCGCCTGTGGCATCGAGCCTCGCATCGGCCCCGTCGATCAGCGCATTGCTGCCCACTGCAGCGCCGGCCTCCGATGTCTTTGCGGACCTGTTCGGCGAAGGCGCGCTACCTCTTGGCGATGCACCGCCCGAGAAGACGGTCGCGATGCCGACCTTCGCGCCCACGCCAGTGAATGCACCGGCCCCTGCGCCCTTGCCTGCACCACCGCCACCGCCGTTCTCTGCCACTTCTGCAGCGCCTTCCACGACCACGCAGGTCTCCGCGCAGATGCCGTCGGCCGCCGACTGGGACGCCATCCTCGCGAACGCGCCGCGCCGTGCCGAAGATGCCGCGGCGCCGATGCCCGACCCGCTGGCGCAAGAGCCCTTCGCCCTGCCCTCGCAGGCGCAGCGCAACCCCGTCGATCCGCTCGCTGGGCTGGACCCGCAGGCGACGCAGGGCCTGTCGGACCTCGCGCTCAAGCGCAGCATGGACCCGCTCTCCTTCTTCGCCGAAGACCGCGATGCGCCCTCGCCGCTGTCCGACCCGCGCCCCACGGCGCTGACGCAGGACAACCCGCTCGACGACGTGCACCCGGCCATGGACCTGATCGCACGGCCGCCGGCCGCGTCGTCGGGCCACAGCCTCGCGAACCATGCGCGCGAGATGACCTCGCAGTTCAATCCGCCGCAGCCGGTGGCGGTTGCGCCCTCGGTCGCCATGCCGGAGCCTGTGGAAGAGATTGCGCCTGTTGAGGAGGAGCCCGTTGTTGTCGCAGCGCCGGAGATTCCCGTTGCACCGGCGGTTCCTGAAGAAGCGCCGCCTGCCTTGCCCGTCGCTGCAGTTCCTGCACCAGCGCCGACCTCGCCACGCGCCCCCTCTTCCGGCGACGACCTGTTCAAGGCGTTCCTCGAAGGCGCCGGCGTGCCCGAGATCGCGGGCCAGCAGCCGCTCGATGCCGAGGCGATGCGCCATCTCGGCCGGCTGATGCGCGCCTTCACCGACGGCACCATCGAGCTGCTGTCGTCGCGCGCGATGCTCAAGCGCGAGGTGCGCGCCGAGATCACCATGATCGTGGACGAAGAGAACAACCCCTTCAAGATCTTGCCCAACGGCCGCGCCGTGCTGATGCAGATGTTCGGCGCACGCATGCCCGGCTTTCTCACGCCCGAGGCCGCCGTGCACGATGCGCTGGGCGACCTGCAGTCGCACCAGCTCGGCATGGTCGCCGGCATGCGCGCCGCACTGCTCACGCTCTTGCATCGCTTCGATCCGGGCGGCCTCGACAAGGCCACGCCGCACGACGGCGGGCTCGGCGAGAAGCTGCTGCCCGGTGGTCGCGAGGCGCGGCTGTGGCGCCAGCTGAAGCAGCTGCACGCCCACACCACCGCCGCCGTCGAGGACGACTTCCAGGCCGTCTTCGGCCGCGCCTTCCAGCAGGCCTACGACCGCGAGATGGAACGCTTGAAGGAGGCGCGCCGTGCTTGAAGCCACCCACGCCTTCGCGGTGCCCATCTCGACCTCGCAGTTCTCGTGCGTGGGCGAACGCAGCGGCAACCAGGATGCCATCGGTTATCACCTGGACGAACGCAACGCCTGCTTCGTCGTGAGCGACGGCGTCGGCGGCCACGCGGGCGGCGAGCTGGCCTCGCGCATCGTGGTCGACACTGCGCTCAACACCTTCGTCGACCACCCGTCCGTCGCGGCCGACGACATTCGCCACGCGGTGAAGGAAGCCAACGACGCCGTGCTCGCCAAGCAGCGCGAGCTGGCCGACCAGAGCCGCATGAGCGCGACCATCGTCTCGCTGTTCGTCGACCGCGCCACCGGCGAGGCCTGCTGGGCCCACGTCGGCGACAGCCGCCTCTACTGGTTCCGCCGCGGCGCGCTGATGCAGCGCACCGAAGACCACAGCCTGTCCGAACGCTCGGGCGAAGCCGCCGCGGGCCAGGGCGCAAATGGTGGCGAGCGCCTGGTGAAGAGCAACCTGCTGTACCGCGCGCTCGGTGCGCGTGCGACGGCGGAGACGTCGGTGTCGACGCCGCAGCGGCTGGCCGATGGCGATGCGTTCCTTCTGTGCACCGACGGGCTCTGGCAGCTGATCTCGCAGCAGGTGATGGAACGATCGCTGCAGCTGGCCGACAGCGCGGAAGAGTGGCTCGCGCTGCTGCGCCGCGCGGCCGAGGCCAAGGCCGACAAGTCGCGCGACAACTACTCGGCGCTGGCGGTGTGGGTGGGGTCGCCGCAGCAGGTGACGCTGGCGGGGCCGGCGGCCTGATCCCTCGCCAGGCCGCGACCGAAGCGCTTCAGAACTTGAAGTTGAAGAACTTGAAGTGCAGGCCGGGGATGCACTCGAAGCCGATGATGTTCATGCGGTTCTGAATCGCCAGGCTGGTCAGCCGCGTGGCCGGCCCGCCGCGCAGCAGCAAGGTGAACGAGCCTGTGATGTGCCGCTGCACCTGCATGAACACCTGCGAGATGATGCCGCCCAGCACCCCCGGCTGGTCGAGCAGCGTGATGGGCGTCTTGGCGAAGAGGTTGTGCATCGGACCGCCGTACAGCAGGATGTGCCAGCACGCCGGAATAGTCATCGGCCGCAGGCCGAGGTTGAAGAACGGGAACGGGAACGGCATCTTGCAGACGTCCGGGAACGCCAGTGCGCCGCCCATCCATTGGTGTGTCGCCAACATCGTGTTTTCTCCTTGGGTTTGTTGTGGGGTGGGATGCGTCTGTTTCAGCCCATGTGGATCTGCCCGGCGTCGACCTTCATCAGTTCCTTGCCGGTGATCACCACGTGCTTGCCGTGGACGATGGCGGTCTCCTGCGCGCGCAGGTCGAGGTGGCCGACGCGCACCTGCTCGACGCCGTCGACGAAGCGCAGTGCGTTGCGCGCGATCTGCATCACGCGCTCGGCCACCGACTCGAACACCTGGCCGACCAGGCGCAGCCGGCCGACCGTGGCATCGAGCGCCTGCCCGGTGTAGCGCATCTCGCGCACGTCGCACTGCGCCTGTTGCGCGTCGAGCGCCCATTGCGCGCCCTGCATCTGCAGCGTCGCCGCGCTGTGAAGGCGCAGGTCCGCGGCGCTTTCGATCGAGATCGCCCCCGCGGGCGCCGCCAGGCGCAGATCGCCGGGCGCCTCGATGCGGCTCACCGACGCGTCAGCCTGCTCGATGACGGCCAGGAGGTAGACGCGCCGGGAGTCCGGCCCCGACAGCAGCACGGTGTCGCCCGGCTGCGGCTGCAGCAGGCAGCTGGCGGCGCGGCGGCAGTGCCAGGTGGCGCCGTCTTCGGTGTGCACCTCGAACAGCCCGTCGGCATCGACGGACACCAGCTGGCCCAGGTGCTGGACCGGCCCGGACACTTCGACCGGTGTGCGCAGTGGAACGACTGTCATGGTGAATCTCCTTGTCTGATCTGCGGGAAGACCTGCGATGCGGCGCATTGCTGCATTCGCCGTCACTGAACCTTGGACCACGTCTGCGCCTTGTGCAGCTCGGGATCGCTCTCGATGAGGCCCTTGCGCCTCGAAAACCGCGCACCGTCCTCCACCGTGCGATGCACGCGCGTTCGCAGGAACTGCGCGTCGCGCAGGTCGGCATCGACGAGCTCGGCGTAGGAAAAATCGGCGTCGTGCAGGCTGGCCCCCCGGAAGCTGGCGCCCTTGCAGCGCGCCCGATGGAACACGCTCTCGTGGATGTGGGCCTCGCTGAGGTCCGCGCCTTCGAGCAGGGCTTCCACCCAGATGGCGCGATCGAAGCGTCCGCGCTGCAGGGTGGCGCCGCGCAGGTCCGCGGCCGGAAACAGCGCGTTGGGCGCATCCGCCTGCGCGAAGTTGGCCTGGCGCAGCGAGGCGCCCTTGAAGATGCACTGCACCAGGGCGGCGTTGCCGAAATCGACGTGGTCCATCCGGCTGTCGGTGAACACGCAGCGCAAGAACCGTTGCGCGGGAAAGCGCTGCTTCGTCAGGTCGCACTCGATGAACAGCGTGGTGTCGAAGCTCGCGCCCGCGAACACCGCCGTGGTCAGGTCCTGGCGATGGAAGGTGACCGAGTGCAGCGTGGAGCCCGAGAAGTCGATCCCCTCCAGGCGGCACTCCGTGAAGGAAACCTGCTTGAAATGGTCCGACCGCAGGCGGCTTTGCGTCAGCTCGCAGCGAAAGAACAGCGCGTTATCGACATGGGCTTCCAGGAAACTCGTCTGCGGCAGCGTCGATTCCGAGAAACGGGTGCCTTCGCACCGCGCACCGTCCAGCGTCGCCTGCGGCAGCCGGCAGCTGAAGAACTGCGCGTTGTCGAGCGTGCTGCGCGACAGGTCCCCGCCGTCCAGGCGGCAGTGCGTCAGCACGCTGCCCTCCAGGTTGGCACCGGTGAAGCGGGCACCGCTGAAGTCGACGTGGTCGAGCATCGCGCCGGACAGGTCCAGCCCGCTCATGTCCCACCCCCGGCAGTCGGCGGTGCGGACCTGGACGCCATGGCGAATGTGGTCGAGCAGTTCATCGCGGGTCATGCGGTCGGCGCCTCGGGTCGACGCGCCGGCCATACCTTGGCATGCTTGGTGTAGGTGCCATCCATGCGCGTCGCGGGGTCGAACAGCACCTGGGACACGTCGGCGCGGAACAGGTTGGCGCGCGTCAGGTCGGCGCCGCGCAGGTCGGCCTTGACAAGGTTCGCGTCGATCAGGTTGGCCTCGCGCAGCGACGCACCGGAAAAATTGGTGCGGATGAACAGGCTGTCGCCACCCACCATGCGGTCCAGCCGCGCATGGCTCAGGTCGCATTCCGACAGGTCGCTGTTGTCGATGCGCGCATCGCTCAGGTCGGCCTGCCGCATCGGCGTGGTCCGCAGGCCGCACTCCTTGAGAAGGGCCGAGTTGAAACGGGCCTGCGCCAGCGTGCAGCCGTGCGCGAAGCCGCTGCCTTCGAGGTGCGCGTTCGAGAAATCGACACCGTTCGAACAGTCGGCGGTGACGAAGCCGCAGCGCTCCAGGCGCGCGCCCACGAAAGACACGTTCTGCAGGCGGCATTCGACCCAGGTCACCTGGTCGAAGCTCGCACCGTCGAAGCGCAGGTCTTCCAGCTTCAGGCGCAGCACGACCATCTGCTGCCAGTGCGAGCGACTGAGATCGCAGCGCTGCAGCGTCGCTTCGCCCAGTTGCGTCAGCTCGAAGCGCATGCCCACCATGCGGCAACCGTCGAAGCGCGTCTTGTCGCAACTGGCTTCCCGCAGCTCGGCCCCGTCGAAGACGGTCTGCTCGCAGCGGGCACTGCCCAGGTTTGTCTTGACGAGCTTCGCGCGCGCCATCGAGGCCTGGCTCAGGTCGGCCCGCACCAGCACGGCCTGCGAGAAATCGCAGTCGTCGAGCTGCGCGCCGCGCAGGTTCGTGTCCTGCAGCACGGCCTCCACGAAGCGTGCGCCGCGCAGGTCCATGCCGGACAGGTCGACGCCGGTGAGGTTGAGCCGCGAGAAGTCGCGCTGCGCCGGGTCCACGGCTTCGAGCCGCCGGCGCCACTTGGCGGAACGGAACGAGGGCGCCGGTGGCCGGGGACTCGACAGGTGGGCCGAATAAAGACCGGCCTGCTGCCGCAACGCCGACGCGGTGTCGGAAGGCGGCGGCACGGGCAGCACCAGCGCATCGTCCTTCCCGTCGCCGTCATCTTCCTCAGCCAGGGACGGCCCTGCGCCCAGCGCATCGAGGGCGAACACACCGGAGGCGTCCGCCTGCCTGGCGAACGCCTCCATCTTTGCCTTGGCGTCGCGGCCCTGCGCCTCCATCCGCTCCAGGTGCTCGACCAGGTCATCGACGTGCGGCGGAGGTTCCGGCGGGGCCAGCGCGGGCAGGTGTACTTCCGGGTCCAGGCCGCGTGCGCGCAGCTCTTCGCGCCGCCGCTCGTGATCGCGCTGCTGTCCCGCGCGCAGGTTGCGCACGAGCGGTTCGTTGACCGATGCCGGAAAGGTATCGGCCCAGTCGCTCAGCACCTCCGGGGGCGCCAGGTCCTTGTCGCGCATCGCGTGCAGGCCGCCGCGTTCGGGTTCCGAGCGCAGCTTGAGCACCGACTCGTAGTGCGCCAGGGTGCGCGGCGTGTCGTCCATGCGCTCCAGCGCCGCCATGCCCAGCGGCACGTCGGCCGCGTCGTCCTGCGTGACCGGGAACACGCCGTGCCAGATCAGCACCATCCGTTCAAGGTGCGGAAAGAACCAGACCGTGCTCAGGCGCAGCGGCACCTCGCGCAGTGCGGGGCCGCTGGGCGTGTGCTGCACGAAGCAGCGGGCCTGCCAGCGCGGCAGCTGCCCGCGCAGCACCGGAATGTCCGGATGCATGTTCCAGAGTTCGTAGGCCGCGCCGGTGGGCACTTCCTGCAGGCCTTCCCAGCGCTGATCGGCCGGTGCCGCATTGAAGTGGCGCCAGTCGGCGTCCTTGGCCAGACCCGGGTAGTCGTTCTCCAGCCATCCCTGGCCGTACTGCGTGCCCATCAGCGACGCGCGCTGCGGCCAGTCGGGCGGGATCGCGCCGAAGCCGGCAGGCGGCACGGCCTGCTTCGGCGACGTGGGCTGCCGGCCCGGCGTCTCGATGTGCGCGAGCCGCGTGGCGCGCACGCCGTTGACGAGCTCTTCGACCGTCCCCATGCCCAGCGGGTTTTCCGGCACGCCAGGGCCGCCGTAGGCATGCCGCCAATCGAGCGGCATCTTCTCGAAAGGCTGCGGCGCCGTGGCCCGGCGGTCGAGCCAGTAGCGGTCGCCGTGGACCGTGAGGGTTTTCTGCAGCCCGGCGATCTGCAGCTTCACCGCGCAACTGGTCTTGTCCTGCTGGTGGCTCGTGTAGGCGTAGCCGCTGACCAGCACCTCGGGCACCAGCTTGGGCACGCCCAGGTCCAGCACTGCGCCGGGGCCGATGAGTTCGGCCGTGCTTTTCCACAGCTCCTGCTCCAGCACCAGATGCGGGTTGTCGCCCAGGGTGCTCATGGCCATCACCGCGACCCCGAGGTGGTCGCTGCGCTGCCAGCGGTACGGATGCGTGAGCATGCTCAGGTGGATCGGCTTCACGGTCCTCAAGAGGCGGCTCCTTCGTCGATGCGCGGATCGGGTTGGCTCACCCAGGCTACTTCCTTGCCGCCACGGCTGCCGCGGTGCAGCAGCACTTCGCGGCCGCGCGCGTAGCCCGCCATGTCGATCATGTCGACGGCCTGCTCCACCTGTGCGCGGCGTCGCTCGCCACCCGGCCCGTCGAACTCGACGACAAGCCGGATGACGTACTGGTTCAGCACCATCGTGTTGTCCGAGCTGGCTTCGACGATGCGCGCCGGCCGCGTGTCATGGGGTTCGGGCTTGCGGGACACCCAGAAGTGCACGCCCACGCACAGCAGTATCGTCAGCACGATCCCGCCGCCGACCACGGCCCCGAGCGTGAGATTCGCCGCCGTGGACGTCCCGGCGATGCGTGGAAAGATCAGGCCGACCAGCAGCAGCACCGCGATCGACGCGACGCACACCAGCAGTGTGATCCGGCGGGCCGTCATCACCAGTACGTGTACAGCGAGGAGGTCTCGTTGCGCCAGACGGCCCCGCCGAAGGCAAGCACGTCGAGCGCGATGTTGACACCCGACATGTTGAGCTTGGCGACCTTGATGTCCACCAGCGCCGTGGCGTAGTTGAAGGCGAGGACATAGGTCGACGAGATGTTGAAAGGCGCGGTGATGTCCAGCACGGTCGTCGCTTCCGTCCGAATCTCCGGCGCCTTCGAATGCACCTTGGTGTCGGACGAGGACTTGATCAAGTCCTTGGCGTGGGTCGTGACGTATTCGCCAGCCTCCGTGTTCACGCCTTTCTTGTACCTCACCTCGTTCTGGTTGGAGCTGTGGGTGATCTTGTCGGCTTCGACCAGCCAGTTCTTCCCCGGCGCCCTGAAGGTGATGTCCCCGCCTTCGGTCTCCACGGTGTAGTTGCCCTTGATGTTCGCCTTGTAGAAGCCGCCCGTCTTCAGGGTCGCGAACATGGCGACGTCCACCTCCCACCGACCTTTGGTGGTCTTAAGAATCTTGCGGCCCACGGTCTCGGTGTGCGTTTCGGTGACCGTGAGGTCCTTCGTCCCGGTGACCGTTTCATTCAGGTGGGGTTTGATGAACCGGTCTTCGCCCGTGTCCACCGTGTCGTGCCGCTTGCCGGTCACGTGGATGGTCTGGTTGCCGATGACATCGACCTGCTGGTTGCCGCCATCCACCTTGATGAACTGGTCACCCCCGTTGACGGTGATCTTCTGCGGCCCGCCCTTGTTCACCGTCAGGGTGTGCGGGCCGTTGATGGTCTCGTCCAGCGAAGTGTCGCCCGTGTACTTGTCGGCCCCGTCGATGAAGGTGGTGCGCTCGCCCTCCACCGTGTGCGTCTCGTTGTTCTCCACCTCGATCGTCAGATCCTTCTGCGCATGGATCTTGATCGACTCGCACCCCGGGTCGTCGTCGATGATGAAGTGGTTGGCCAGCTCGCCATCGCCCTTGATCGTGCGGCTGATGAACCCGCTGACCGTCGCCTTCGCCGGCAATTCCAGCGGCGGCATCTGGTCGGCGTTATAGACACGCCCGATGATGATCGGCCGGTCGGGGCAGCCCGCGATGAAATCGACGATCACCTCCTGCCCCACGCGCGGATGGTTCACCGCGCCGAAGTTGGAGCCCGCCCACGCACTCGACACGCGCACCCAGCACGAGCTGTCTTCGTTGCGCTGGCCGTAGCGGTCCCAGCGGAACTGCACCTTCACGCGGCCGTACTTGTCGATCCAGATGTCCTCGCCGGGCGGGCCGACCACGGTGGCGGTCTGCGGGCCCTGGGTGCTCGGCACGCGCGTGATGCGGCGCGCGCGGAAGGGGAACGAGGTGGGCTGCACGCCGAAGTGAAAGCTGTACTCGCCCGGCACGCCGCCGCTGGCGTAGCCGCCTTCGCGCAGGCTGTACATCACCGAGACGACGAGGTACTCGCGGTTGTCCTCGTTGCGCGGTGCGTTCTGCATGGTGAAGCGGTAGCCGGGCGCCATGCCGCGCACGTTGGTGTGGCCGGTGTCGACCTCGGCCTGGGCCTGCGCTTCCTCGAGGCGGATGCGCGCGTAGTGCTCGCCCTGCCCCGCATCGCTATAGCCGCCCATCCACTCGTACATCTCGTAGCGGCCGTGGTCGTTGCCGCGCGGCTGGCTGCGCGTGTTGAGCAGGTCGGCCCGGGGCTTCTTGAAGTCGAAGTCGTCGACCACGTAGGTGCCGGGGCGGATCTCTTCGGTGACCTCCCACTGGTCGATCACTTCGCGGCCGGGGTCGGTGGCGCGGTCGCTCGCGAGGTAGCCGATCTTCGGGTAGCCGGGCAGCGTCTCGTGCGCGCTCATGTCGTCGGCCAGCACCAGCGTGTGCTGGTTCTTGTCGTGCTTGAAGTAGTAGTAGATGCCCTCGTGCTCCATGAGGCGGCTCACGAAGGCGAAGTCGGTCTCCTGGTACTGCACGCAGTACTCCCACTGGCGGTACGAGGCGCTGAGCTTCTTCTCGAAGGCGAAGCCGTACTCGCCCAGCACGTCTTCAAGAATCTCGACCACCGACTTGTTCTGGAAGATCTTGCAGTCGCTGGTGCGCGTGAGGTACCACAGCCACGGCCGCACCGAGGCGCGGTACACGGTGTAGCGCGAGGAGCCGCCCTCGCGCCCGATCATGGTGAAGCGCGTGATCTGGCCGTTGAGGTAGCGCGGCGTGCCGCTCAGCGTCTGGACCTCCAGCGCCAGCGGCTTGCCGAGCAGGCCCTTCATGTCGACCGAGGTGTTCGGGCTCAGCAGGTCGACCTCGAACTCGAACAGCTGCGACAGCCCTTCGCTGCCGTGCATCGAGCGGAACAGCAGCTGTTCCTCTCCAAGCGGGGTGTGGGCTTTGACGACTCTGTCCATGCGGCTCTCCCTTGTGTCTACGCGGGGCGTTCTGAAAACTCGTACTGGAAGTCGTCACCCGCCGCGCCCAGCTGCACGCCGGCGAGCTTGCGCGCACTGACGGTGGCGCCGATGACTTCCTCGCTCAGCCGGGGCAGGATGGTGTGCGTGAGGATCGCGTCGATCATCCGGCCACCCGACTCTATGGCCGTGCAGCGGCGTGCGACAAGCGCGACGGCGCTGTCGTTGTAAGCCAATGCAATGCCGTGGTTGGCCTGCAGCCGCGCCGCGATGCGGTCCAGCTGCAGGCGAATGATCCGGTGCAGCGCATCGGCCTGCAGCGGGTAGTAGGGCACGACCACCAGGCGACCGAGCAGCGCGGGCGCGAACACCTTCAGCAGCGGCTCACGCAGCGCGGCGGCCAGCGGCTCGGGGTCGGGGCGCAACGTCGGGTCTTCGCACAGCTGCATGACGAGGTCGGTGCCGACGTTCGACGTCATGATGATCACGGTGTTGCGAAAGTCGATGTGGCGGCCCTCGCCGTCTTCCATCCAGCCCTTGTCGAAGACCTGGAAGAAGATCTCGTGCACGTCGGGGTGCGCCTTCTCGATCTCGTCGAGCAGCACCACGCTGTAGGGCCGGCGGCGCACGGCCTCGGTGAGCACGCCGCCTTCGCCATAACCCACGTAGCCGGGCGGCGCGCCCTTGAGCGTGGAGACGGTGTGCGACTCCTGGAACTCGCTCATGTTGATGGTGACGAGGTTCTGCTCGCCGCCGTACAGCGCCTCCGACAGCGCGAGCGCGGTCTCGGTCTTGCCCACGCCCGAGGGGCCGCACAGCAGGAACACGCCGACGGGCTTGTTGGGGTTGTCCAGCCGCGCACGCGCGGTACGGATGCGCCGCGAGATGGTCTCCAGCGCATCGGGCTGCGCGACCACGCGGGCCGACAAAATCTCGCCCAGGCGCAGCACCGACTGCGCGTCGTCGCGCACCATGCGGCCGATGGGAATGCCGGTCCAGTCGGCGACCACGGTGGCGACGGCCTGCGCATCGACGGCCGCGAGGATGAGCGGTGTCTCGCCCTGCAGCTTCACGAGCTGGTCTTGCGCTTCGTTGAGTTCGGCGCGGATGGCTTCGGGTGTTCGCTCGGGCTCGGCAGGCGGTTTCTCTTCGCGGTCATCTTCCGCTTCAGATTGCACCGGCACCGCCGCAGGCGACAGCAGCTTGCGCAGCGCGACGATGCGCTCGACCGACGCGGCCTCTTCCACGCGCCGCTGCTCCAGCAGCGCGAGTTCGGCCTGCGCGGCAGCCACCTGCGCCGCGATGTCTTCCACGCGCTGGTGCTCGCCGACCCCGATCGCCGCCTCGCGCCCCGCGATGCCCGACTCGATGCCCAGCACCTCGATGCGCCGCTTCAGATCTTCGAGCGCCGCAGGCAGCGCATGCTGGCTCAGCGCCACGCGCGCGCACGCGGTGTCGAGCAGGCTCACGGCCTTGTCGGGCAACTGGCGCGCGGGAATGTAGCGGTGCGACAGGCTCACGGCCGCTTCGAGCGCGGCGTCGAGGATGAGCACGCCGTGGTGCTTCTCGAGTTCGGCCGAGATGCCGCGCAGCATGACCACGGCCTTGGGCTCGGTGGGCTCGTGCACCTGGATGGTCTGGAAGCGCCGCGTGAGCGCCGGGTCTTTCTCGATGTACTTCTTGTACTCCGACCACGTCGTGGCACCGATGGTGCGCAGCCGGCCGCGCGCGAGCGCGGGCTTGAGCAGGTTGGCCGCATCGCCGGTGCCGGCGGTGCCGCCCGCGCCGACCAGCGTGTGCACTTCGTCGACGAACAGCACGATGGGCTTGGGGCTTTTCTCGACCTCGTCGATCACCTGGCGCAAGCGCTGTTCGAACTCGCCCTTCACGCCCGCGCCGGCCTGCAGCAGCGTGGGGTCGAGCACCCACAGCGACACGTCCTTCAGCGAAGGCGGCACGTCGCCGGCGGCCAGGCGCGAGGCCAGGCCTTCGACCACGGCCGTCTTGCCGACGCCGGCCTCGCCGGTGAGCAGCGGGTTGTTCTGGCGGCGGCGCATGAGGATGTCGACGATCTGGCGGATCTCGTCGTCGCGGCCGTACACGGGGTCGAGCTCGCCGGCGCGCGCCTTGGCCGTGAGGTCGCTCGCGTACTTGGCCAGGGCCGAGCCGCCGGCGGCGGGGGCATCGCCTTGATGTTGCGCCACAGGTGCGCCACCGCCCGCCTCCGACGCGGCGTCGTAGTCGTCTTCCGGCGAGCCTTCGGTCCACGCCGCGAGCTGCGCGACCAGCACGTCGGGCACGAGCTTGTCGAACTCGCGCGAGATGCCCGAGAGCACCTGGCGCAGGCCCGGCGTCTTCACGATGCCCGCGAGCAGGTAGGCGCCGCGGATCGAGGTGGCTTCGAAGCGCAGGCTGGCATAGACCCACGCGCGCTCCACCGCATGGTCGACGTGCTCGGAGATGTCGCTGATCGACGTGGCGCCGTGCGGCAGCCTGTCGAGCGCGCGCACGAGGTCCTGCTCGACCGCATCGAGGTTGAGCCCGGCGCGCTTGATGATGCGCAGCAGGTCGCTGTCCTGCAGCTGCAGGATCTGGTGCAGCCAGTGCACGAGCTCCACGTAGGCATTGCCGCGCAGCTTGGCGAAGGCGGTGGCGGTCTCCAATGCCTTGTACAGCATCGGGTTCAGTTTCGAAAAAAGAGAGACGCGGCGGATGTCGGTCATGAGGAAGCCGGTGCGTTGCGGGAAAAGAGCGCCTCGGGCTGGAACACCATGTCGCCGGCGTCGGTGTCGGACAGGCGGGTGCCGAGCCAGCTGCCCCAGCCCAGGCGCTGATCGCTGCTCAGCCGCATGCCGCGTGCCTCGGGCTTGCTGAGCACCAGCCGCAGCTCCCAGGCGAATTCGATGCCGACGTACTGGCGCACCCAGTCGACCACCTGCTGCAGCCGCGGGCTGCCCGGCAGGAACTCGCGGAACTGCTGCTGCGACAGCGGGCCGAGTTCGAGGCGGAACTTGCCCTGCGCATCGCGCACCGCCAGGCCGATGGTGGCGCCGCTGCCGAGGCGGTGGTTGCGCCCGAGCAGGCCGATGCGGCTGACCTGGCGCTCGTCGATGTGCACCCAGTCGCTCACGAACTCGACCACGCGCACGGGCACGTCGAAGTACAGGCGAAGAATCTGAATCAGCCCTTCGGGGTTGCGCGTCTGGCGCACCAGGTGCCCCGCCATGTGGGTGCGCGCATGGTCGGCGATGCGGTCGCGCGCCTTCAGGCCGGGCTGCCCCATGTTCATGAGGCTGGCCACGTAGTCGACAAAGCGGTGGCCGTCGGTGCGGTCCAGGCTGTTGACCGACTGCGCGTCGGCCCAGGCGCGGTAGAACAGCAGGATCAGCCGGTGATGGAACAGGTCGGCGAACGCACTGAGCGTGTTGTCGGCATGGTGGCGCTTGCGCTCGCGTGCGTACTCGGTCAGGTGCAGCGGCAGCGGGCCGTTGGGGCCGAACAGGCCGAAGCCGTAGATCGAGATGCGCGGCGCGCCGTCTTCGTCGACCTCGACGCCCGACACGTTCGACGGCGCAAAGGCCATCGAGGGCTCCTGCCCCAGCCGCAGCGGCTCGTCGCGCGGGCGCGGCGCGCGGCCCAGCAGCGGATGGCCGCCCTGCGCGTCGAGCCGGCGCAGCAGCATGAACAGGTCGTGCTCGAAGGGCTGCTCGACGAGCCGGGCCCACAGCGCGGGGTCGGCCTCGGGCACGCCGCGGCGCGGCGCGGACTTCGCCTTGGTGTGGGTGGGGCTGCGCGCATCGACGGCCGCTTCTTCGCGCGTCTCGGTCTCTGCCGGCAGCACCTGCAGCATCGCGTCGTCGGTGAGGCCGGTCGTGCTCATACGGTGGGGCGGCGTCCCACGCGCGGGGTCCAGCGCGCAATTTCGCCGCGCTGCAGGCTGGACAGCGCGAACTCGGTGAAGGCATTGAGCGACACATGCCGGCTGAAGAACTGCTCCAGCACGGCACCGAACAGGTACGGGCTCGCGCCCGAGAACGCGACCTCGTCGATCTGCAGCGCGATCTCCACGCCGCGCCCGAACACGATCGGGCCCGGCTCGGGCAGGCGGCGGAACACGGGCGCCAGCGCCATCGAGCGCACGCCCTGGATCTGCCGGCGCACGGCCGGGTCGGCGAGGTTGCCGTACAGGTCGAGCATCTCGCGCAGCGCCGCGGCGCCCTGCGTGGCATCGACGTCGGTCAGGCTCAGGTAGTTCAGGCCCAGGTGACTGATGAGGCGCCAGGTGAGCGCGCCTTCGGCCAGCGCCGGATACGGCCGCGACGGGCCGCGCAGGATGCGCACGCCGCGCACCGGCGCCGACACGCGCAACGTGAAGTCCGATTCGAGTCCGGTGGGCAGCAGCAGCGGCAGGTCGCGGTTGGTGCACAGCGCGTCGATGGTGATGTGGCGCAGGCTGTGCGGAAACGGTGCGTCGTGCTGGTCGACCAGCGACACGTACACCTCGCTGCCGGTGTAGCTGGTGCGCGTGCCCTGCGCGCGTGCGCGGTCGGACACCAGGCGCGGCTCGCGGCGCAGCGAGAAGTAGGCGCCGAAGTCGCCGTCGTCGGACGCGAACGAACCGAGGAAGGGCCGGAACTCGCGCTCTTCGGAGCCGTTGGCCATGTGGCCCGTGACGCGCTCGACGGTGAAGATCTCGAAGTCGCGCGGGCGCGTGCGGTCGATCACCGCATGGTGCTCGTGCTGGCCGGGCCCGACCGGGATGCGGTCGCTGCGGCGCGGCACGAGGTTGATGATGGGCGTGCAGAACAGCGAGAAGTGCCTGGCGTCGACCAGCCGCTCCAGATCGGCGTCGGCGCGGTCGAGCAGGATCACGATCTCCATCGTGGTGCCGCCGATGGCCGAGGCTGCCGCGCGCAGGTGCTTCACGCTGAAGAACAGGTAGCGCTCGGGAAAGGCGAAGTACTCGTGCAGCAGGCGGTAGCCCTGGAACGAGCGCGCGTCGTAGGGCAGCAGCGACTGCTCGGGGTCGAAGCCCTCGTGGCGGATCGCCTCGTCGCCCAGCGGCACGATGCGCGCCGTGCTGCCGGGGCCGGCGCGGCACACGGTGGCCACGCTGTGGTGAGCGACCAGTTCGAGCACGCGCAGCGCGTGCAGCTCCGCGCCCGAGAGAAAGAACTCGAGCCGATCGAGCGGCATCTCCGAAAAGCGCGCGCCGCCCACGGCCTCGAGCTTGATGGTGATCGCGCTCTTGGCCTGGCGCGCCGCCATCGGCAGCGCATGCGCGATCTCGGCCGGCACCGGGCCGAGGCTGGCCTCGGAAATCTTGATCGGCCACAGCGTGACGGCATGGCCCGTGCGGAACTCGCAGGCCGTCTGCTCGCCCTTGATCATGCGGCCGCGCAACAGCGTGTGGCGCGGCAGCTCGTAGCCCGCCTTCAGCGAGCCCTCGTTGAGGTTGCCGTCGATCTGCACCACGGCCATCGCGGGCAGCGGCGCGAGGAAGTTGGGGTACACCACCTCGAGCAGGCGCTGCGAGAAGCGCGGAAACTCCGCGTCCATCTTGAGCTGGATGCGCGCCGTGAGAAAGCTGAAGCCTTCGAGCAGGCGCTCCACGTACGGGTCGCTGACCTCGATGCCGCGCATGCCCAGGCGGCCCGCGATCTTGGGGTAGCGCTGCGCGAACTCGGCCCCGAGCTCGTGCATGTAGGTGAGTTCGCGGTTGTAGTAGTCGAGGAGCTTGGCGTCCATCACAGCCCTCCTGTCGGCCGCAGCACCATGTGCCCGCTCTCGAGGTCGAGCTCGGAGCGCAGGATGAACTCGATGGGATACGGCACCGACCACAGCGTGCCGCGGATCTCCAGCGCGAGCAGGTTGTGGTGCTCCAGGTCGGTCGCATCGGTCACGCAGCGCACGTCGATGCTGTCCTTCATGATGCGCGGCTCGAAGTCGATGATGGCCGCGCGGATGGCCGCTTCGACGTCGGCGAAGTCGACCTCCGACATGCGCCCACCGGCCCAGCCGCGCACGCCGTAGTTCACCACCGAGCCGCGTGCGCGCGGCATGCCGTTGATGCGGTGCTCGGCGCCGAAGTTGGTGGTGTTGAGCAGCCACTGCAGGTCGCGCAGCACCGAGTCGCGCAGCAGCTTGCCGCTCATGAGGAAGGCGCCCGCGCGCTCCTGGCCGTTCTGCGGCGCCTTGTCGGTGAGGCGGTCGAGCAGCACGGGCTGCAGGCGGTCGCGCGCGACGCTTTCCTGGGCGTCGCCGTCGATGTCGGTGGTGACGGCGGGGGTCATGGGGCCGCGCCTTCCGTCGCTGCGGCTTCGAACTCGATGCGCCGCAGGTCGAGCAGCGAGTGGTCGCCGGCCTCGCTGATCAGCGTGCGCTGGCCGATGCCCGCGAACTGGTCGTCGCCCGCGAGCGGTTGCCAGTCGGTGCGACGGCCCAGCGCGGTCTCGTCGTCCAGGCTGTCGAGCGCGCCCGGGTAGCGCACGGGCACGAGGCCGTTGAGGCCGCGCCCGTCGTGCAGCTCGATCTCGGCCGGTGCCCACAGCAGGTCGACCAGGTGCTGCGGGCGCGAGAACTTGATGCGGCGCACCGCCGGCAGCGGCAGCCACGCGTAGCCCGAGGGCGTGAACAGTTCGAGCACGGCGCCGATGCGCGCGTCGCCGTCGCACAGCCAGGCGAAGTCGCTGTGCGCCGCGGGCTCGCCATCGAGCGCCTGCACGGCTCGCGCATCGGAGCGGTCGACGGTGGTCAGCGTGCCCTGCAGCGCGGGCGCCGCGTCACGCGCGGCCTCGCGCAGTGCCGCAGCCTCGTCGGCACGTTCAGCGGGCAACACGGCGGCGCCGAGCAGCTGCTCGACCCAGTCGGCATTGCCCGAGACGATGGCCGGCGTGCGTCCGCCGCCGGCCCAGAAGTCGGAGCGCTCGCGCTCGCCCCGCAGTGCCATCGCGCAGGTGACGCTGGCCGGCGTGAACGTGGGGTCGAGCTTGGTGGCGAGCTTGAGCTGGTCTTCGGCCCGCTGCCATTCGCCGCGCAGCGCGAGGAAGTGGCACAGGGCAAGGCGCAGGCCGGCATTCTGGGGACTGGCGCGGATCTGCCGCTGTACCCATTCGGTGTGCTCGGCCACGGAGCGCTCGCCCAGCACTGCAAACCCATCGCCCATGAAACTTCCCCGTTGACTGGCTGAAAGGTGAAAGGCGGCGCGCCGCGAAGGGCCGCCGCAGGAGACAGACAAACGGCTGTGGACCGCCGGCGGGGGCTGCATGGCCCCGAAGGCCACGGCCCCGCCGCGCAACAAGGAAATCAGGCTTCCTTGTTTTCCTTGATGTTCCAGCCCAGCACCGTCTCGGCGCCCTTGCCGCCCTTGTCGGTCTGTTCCCAGTACTGCTGCTTCACCTTCGCGGCCTGGAAGGCGTACTGCACGAGCACCGCATCGCCGCCCTGCTCGGCCGTGTATTGCACCGAGGTGACGAGCACTTCTTCGAGCGTGACGCGCGTGTACTCGATCTGCGAGCCGCCGGCCTTGCACACGGCCACCTCGACCTTGCTCAGGTGCTTGCCGCTCGCGCAGTTCTTCAGCACGGAAGGCGCCGCCTTGTCGATGCGCGCGAGCACCTGCAGGTCGTTGAAGCTGGCCTTGCCCACGCCACCGCCACCGCCGCTGACCATGTTGCCAGGCTGCGTCGCTCCCCATGCAAACGACTTGATGTCGGTCCAGTCCTTGTGGTTGGAGTCCTTGGACTCGCCGTTTGCACCCTCGACGCGCATGAACATGTCTACTGCCATGATTGACCCCCAAAAGTTATCGATGAATTGCCCGGTAGCGGGACAGTGGAATTAGCTGCTGTCCTTCTTGTTGGACGGCAACTTCGAAACCAGCCGCAACGACACCGTCAGCCCCTCGAGCTGGTAGTGCGGCCGGAGAAAAAACTTGGCGGCGTAGTAGCCGGGGTTGTCCTCGATGGCTTCCACCTGGACCTCGGCCGCCGCCAGCGGCTTCATCGCCTTCGTGTCCTGCGACGAGGTGCCCGGGCTGCCGTCGACGTAGTTCATGATCCAGTCGTTGAGCCAGCGCTCCATGTCCTCGCGCTCGCGGAACGAACCGATCTTGTCGCGCACGATGCACTTCAGGTAGTGCGCGAAGCGGCAGCACGCGAACAGGTACGGCAGGCGCGCCGCCAGGTTGGCGTTGGCCGTGGCGTCGGCGTCGTAGTACTCGGCCGGCTGCTGCAGCGACTGCGCGCCGATGAAGGCCGCGAAGTCGGAGTTCTTGCGGTGCACCAGCGGCATGAAGCCGTTCTTGGCGAGCTCGGCCTCGCGCCGGTCGCTGATGGCGATCTCGGTCGGGCACTTCATGTCCACGCCGCCGTCGTCGGTGGGGAAGGTGTGGGTGGGCAGGTTCTCGACCGCGCCGCCCGACTCCACGCCGCGGATCGAGGTGCACCAGCCGAACTGCTTGAACGAGCGGTTGATGTTCACGCCCATCGCATAGGCCGAGTTGGCCCAGGTGTAGCGCGTGTGCAGCGCCGAATCGGTTTCTTCCTCGAACTCGAACTCGTCGACCGGGTTGGTGCGCGCACCGTAGGGCAGGCGCGCCAGGAAGCGCGGCATGGCCAGGCCGATGTAGCGCGCGTCTTCCGAATCGCGCAGCGACCGCCACGCGGTGTGCTCGGTGTTCTGGAAGATCTTGGTCAGGTCGCGCGGGTTCGACAGCTCCTGCCACGAGTCCATCTGCATCACGGTGGGCGAGGCGCCGGCGATGAAGGGGCAGTGCGCGGCGGCGGCGATCTTGGCCATCTCACCGAGCATCTCGACGTCGGGCGGGCTGTGGTCGAAGTGGAAGTCGCCGATCAGCGCACCGAAGGGCTCGCCGCCGAACTGGCCGTACTCCGCTTCGTAGATCTTCTTGAACATCGGGCTCTGGTCCCAGCCGATGCCCTTGTGGCGCTTGAGCGAGCGCGCCACTTCGCGCTTCGATGCGCACATGACGCGGATCTTCAGCTGCTCGTCGGTCTCGGTGTTGTTGACGAGGTAGTGCAGGCCGCGCCACGCACCTTCGAGCTGCTGGAAGTCTTCGTGGTGCAGGATCTGGTTGATCTGCTCCGACAGCTTGCGGTCGATCTCCGTGATGATGGCCTGCACGCTGCGGTAGGCGTCGTTCGAGATGGTGACGGTGTTCTCGAGCGCCTGCACGGCCAGCGTCTTGACGGCGTTCTCCACCGCCTCGCGCGCCTGCTCGGTCTTGGGCTTGAACTCGCGCTGCAGGAGGTCGGAGAACTCGTTGGGCTCGAGCGCTTCGACGGTGGCGGTGCGGGCGCGTGCGCCTTGCTGGGATGCGGTGCTCATGGTGCGGTCCTGTCGTCGGCTTGCTTGGCTGCTGCGGCATCGGCGGCCGCCTGCGCGACCGCGGGGTTGGGCGCGGACGCCAGCGACTTGAGCAGCGCCGGGTTCTGCAGCGCCTGCGCGATGAGTTGCTCGGCGCCGTTCTTGCCGTCCATGTACGAGAGCAGGTTCGACAGCTCGGTGCGCGCCTCGAGCAGCTGCTGCAGCGCGTCGACCTGGCGCGCGATGCGCGCGGGCGAGAAGTCGTCCATGCTGTCGAAGGTGATGTCCACGTTCATCTGGCCTTCGCCGGTGAGCGTGTTGGGCACCTGGAACGCGACGCGCGGCTTGATGGACTTCATGCGCTCGTCGAAGTTGTCGATGTCCACCGCCATGAACTCGCGCTCCGCGAGATCGGGCATGGGGTCGGTCTGCTTGCCCGCGAGGTCGGCGATGACGCCCATCACGAAGGGCAGCTGGATCTTGCGTTCGCTGCCGTAGATCTCGACGTCGTATTCGATCTGCACGCGCGGCGCCCGGTTGCGCGCGATGAACTTCTGACCACTGTTCCTGACACGGTTGTCTGCCATAAGCGTCCTCTTGAAACTGAATGCATGGGTCGTACCGGTCGACCGGTGCCGGCGCGTTGTTCCTGCTCGCCGGCAGCAACGGCCGCTAGGGCAATGCGGCGTCGCCGTTCAACGGGCGGCCGGCAAGGCTTTCTATCTTTTGCAATCCCTCGGGCACGAGCTCTTCGATGATCTGGAAGAAGTTGAGGTCCATCAGCCGCTGGGCCCTGCGGATCAGCATGGGTGCCGGATGGCTCGGTTCCGTTCGTTCCAGGAACTCGCATGCTTTTTCCAACAACACTTGCACATCTTCACGAGCCGATATTTCAATCTCTTGAATACGCAGCGGGCGCACTGCAGCCTGCGTGGCCGCTGCAACGTGCGCTGCGGGTGCGTGCACGTGCGCCGCACCGCTTGTGTCTTCTGCACCGCCCACTGCCGACGCCTGCGGCACTTCGCTGTGCGGCTGCTCCGGCAGCAACTGGCCCACGGTGCGCAGCGACCGTTCGAGCCGTGAAAAATCGGGCGCCCAACTCTGGCCCAGCGCGCGCTCGCAGGTCTCGCGGATGCGCTGCAGCAGTGCCAGAGCCTCACGCAGGGCCACGACCGGCGCCGCCGCCTTGTCGTGTGCACGGCGTGCGGCCTCGCGCAGGCGCCCCACGCCGCCGGGGTAGTCCACCTGGTCGCTCTTGCTCGAATCGAGCAGCGCCTCGACCTGCCGCAGGCTCATCGCCGTGCCACCGTCTTCGAGCAGCCGCGCATCGCGCACGCTGCGTCCGAGCCCTTCGGCTTCGGCCAGTGCGGCCAGCGCATTCATGCGCGGCAGCGGGTCTTCGTTCGTGCCATCGACGACGCGCGGATGCACGTCGTTCCAGAAAGTCTGCAGCACCGCATCGACCTGGCGCAGCCCGTCGACATAGCCGGGCAGGCCGCGGCTTTCGGTCCATGCGAGCGTGAGCGGCACCAGCACGCGCAGGTCGCGCGTGCGCACGCACAGCTGTCGTGCGATGCGGTCTACACGCGCCCAGTCGGGCGGCTCGGCGGGAATGATCGTGTCGCCGAACTGCTGCTCGCGCTTGCCCGTGGCCGCCTGTTGGAGCGCCATGAAATCGGCGTCGTATTCCAGATCTTCACCACAGGGAAGCGGGCCCTCGACGGGCGTCTGCAACAGATCGATCTCATTCGGCAGCAACCACGACTCCCTTGATTTATCCACTCGCGATGGTAGTCATCTTGAGGGTAAGAAGAGGCATGGTCAACCGCAACAGAATGCAAAGTGCAGCCTCTGAATTCCAAAGGAGTACATCTGCTTTTAAAGTGCAGAAGTACGGGCTACAGCAGCCGACGCGACGCGAGGTTGCGCATCAACGCACCGAGGCCGAAAGACCACCGCGGCGCCTGGTCTGCATGCACGACGCGGTTGTTCAACGCACCCAATTCAGGCGCGGCGATGCGCACATGGTCGCCCACGACATGCGTGAATCCTTGCCCCGGTCCGTGACGGTCTTGTGTCGGCGCGAACATCGTGCCCAGAAACAACATGAAACCGTCTGGGTAGGCGTGGTGGCGGTTGAGTGTCTGCGCCACGAGGTCGAGCGGATCGCGGCTGATCTTCGCGAGCGAGCTCGACCCTTCGAGCGTGAAGCCTTCAGGGCCCGTCACGTTCAACGCGACCGTGATGCGACGCACATCGGCGATGCCGAAGTGCGCATCGAACAGACGGATGAACGGGCCGATGGCGCACGAGGCGTTGTTGTCCTTGGCCTTGCCCAGCAGCAGTGCGCTGCGGCCTTCGAAGTCGCGCAGGTTGACGTCGTTGCCGAGCGCGGCGCCGAGCGTCTCGCCGCGGCTGTTCACCGCGAGCACGACCTCGGGCTCGGGGTTGTTCCAGGCCGAGTCCGCGTGGATGCCCACGTCGGCGCCGGTGCCCACGGCCGCGAGCACCGGCGCCTTGGTGAAGACCTCGGCGTCGGGGCCGATGCCCACTTCGAGGTACTGCGACCACATGCCTTGCGCGATGAGCACGTCCTTCACCTTCATGGCTTCGGGCGAGCCCGGCACGATGTCGGCGAGGTTGTCGCCCAGCACATCGCCGATGGCCGCGCGCGTGGCCTCGGCGCGCGAGGCATCGCCGCGTGCCTGCTCTTCGATCACGCGTTCGAGCAGGCTCGCGACGAAGGTCACGCCGCTGGCCTTCACGACCTGCAGGTCGCAAGGGGCGAGCAGCCAGGCCTGGTTGTTGTCGCGCGTGCTTTCGTCGCTGTTGGCGAGCACGGCATCGAGCGCGGCGATGCGTGGCGCGGTGCCACTTTGCAATGCAGCGCGCACGGCTTCGGCCGGCGAGCCCTGACGTTCGAGCAGGTCGCTCATCGTGGGCGCGAGCGTCGACAGATCGTGCAGGCCATCGCCTTGCACGGCCACCAGCACCGGGCCCACGCCGGGTTGCCAGAGACGGCCGACAAGGGTGGCGCGCTCGGCGTCGCGGGGCAGGCTGGAAGCGGTCGAAAGGTCCAAAGGCATGGTGGGGTGTCTCCGTGAATAAGGTCTGCGCGCCATCGTAGCCGCGCCTCGGGAACCACCGTGTGTCAGTGGCCCGGCGTGGCCCGCACGCGCACCACCTCGGCGGGCAGGTTCGCCCACGGCGCTTCCTGCGGCGCGAAGCGTGCGCGCATGTAGCCGGCGAGGTCGGCGATCTGGCGGTCGTCGAGCGCTTCGCGGAACGCGGGCATGAAGCCGATGTCGCGGTGCGCGGGCGCGCGCACGCCGTCGAGGATGGTGCGCAGCAGGTTGTCGGGCCGCGTGCTCGTGAGGCTGCTGTTGAGTGCGAGCGGCGTGTTCACGCCCAGCAGCGTGGGGCCGTCGCCGTCGTGGTGGCACGAGGCGCAGGCGCTGTCGAACATGCGCTGCGCGGGGCCGAGCAGCTGGCCTTGCGTGCGCGCGGCGTTGTCGATGGCCTGTTGCGCGAGCGCTTGCGGCTGCGCAACCGGCGCGGGGTTGAACGCGCCGAGGTAGACGGCCATCGCGCGCACGTCGGCATCGGGCACCTGCGCGAGTTCGCGCACCACCTCGGCCATCGGGCCACCCGCGATGCCGTGGCGTGGCGAGTGGCCGTTGCGCAGGTAGCGGTACAGCGCGTCGGTGTCCCACGGCACGGCGGCCTTCGACAGCTGCGTGAGCGCGGGCGCTTCCCAGCCATCGACCATCGCGCCCGAGAGGAACGCGCTGCCGCCCTGCTCCGCGCCGAGCGCGTTGCGCGGCGTGTGGCAGGCGCCGCAATGGCCCAGGCCGTTGACGAGGTAGGCACCGCGGTTCCATTCGGCGCTCTGCGTGGGCACGGGCGGAAGCGGCGCGGGGTCGTGGAACAGCGCGTTCCAGCCGGCCATGAGCGGGCGCAGGTTGAACGGGAACTTGAGTTCGGACTTGGGCGTTGGCGCGCGCACCGCCGGCATCGCCATGAAGTACGCATAGAGCGCCTGCAGGTCGTCGTCGCTGGTCTTCGCGAAGGCGGTGTAGGGGAACGCGGGGTACAGGTGGTGGCCGTCGCGCGAGACGCCTTCGCGCATCGCGCGCTGGAAAGCGCTGAAGGACCAGCGGCCCAGGCCCGTCTCGGCATCGGGCGTGAGGTTGGTGGTGTAGAGCGTGCCGAAGGGCGTGTCCATCGCGCGGCCACCGGCATTGGGTGCGCCGCCCGGCGCGGTGTGGCACACGGCGCAATCGCCGAGTGCGGCGAGCACGCGGCCGCGCTCGATGGTGGACTCGCTGTAGACCGGCGCGCTGAGCGACACCGGCGCGATGGCCGAGCGCCAGCCGAGCAGGCCGGCGACGACGCCGAGGCCGCCGATGAAGAGCGCGGCGCCGGTGGCCCACAGGCCCTTGCGGCGCGGCCACAGGGCGTTGTTCACGCCTGCGCTTGGGGCCGGTGACGAAGAGGGTCCGGTGGCATCGCCCTGCCCCGGCGGCGGTGGCAGCGACCCCCGGTTCAATTCCGCCAGCACCGTCTCCGGCGTGAACGGCGGCGAGCGGAAGCGCACGCCCGTCGCATCGAAGATCGCATTCGCGATCGCCGCCGTGCCCGGCACCGACGACGACTCGCCCGCGCCCAGCGAGGGCTCGCCGGGACGCGGCATGTGCATCACCTCGATCACCGGCACGTCGCGGAAATTGAGGATCGGGTAGCTGCCCCACTCGCGGCTCGTGACCACGCCCGAAGGCAACACGCCCGGCAATTGCGCGCCGCCCGTTGCGGCGCCCTGCTGCGGCGCGAACTGCACCTGCTCCTTGAGCGCACGGCTGGTGGTCTGGATCACGTTGCCGTGCACCTGGTGCTCGACCCCCGCCGGGTTGACCAGCAGCCCCGCGTCGTGCCCCACCACCACGCGGCGCACATGCACCTCGCCGGTCTTCTGGTTGACCTCGACATCGGCCACCCACGCGGCCCATGCCGCGCCGAAGCCCGGCCACTTGCTGTGGATGTAGCGCGCGTACGCGAAGCCCTGGCCGAAGAGGATGTCGCCGCCTTCGCCCAGCCCGCCGTCGGCGTTCTCCTGCGGCCCGGTGCGCATGCGCCAGCCGGCCTTCTGCGCGGTGGCCTGCACGAGCTCGACCGCGCGCGGATCGTCCAGATGCCGCAGGCGGAACTGCACGGGGTCGACGCCGGCGGCGGTCGCCAGCTCGTCGATGTACGACTCGTGCGCGAACGAACTCGGCAGCGCCGACACGCCGCGCAGCCACGAGGCGCGCACGATCGGCGCCATGTCGTTGACCTTCACGCGCAGGTTGTCGTAGCTGTAGGGCGGTCGCGCGGTGCGGTCGCCCATCTCGTAGGCCTGCGCCACGGGCTCGACCGTGCGCGTGAGCAGCAGCGCCAGCGTGGGCGCACCGTTCGAGGGGTACGAGGTCTCGAAGTCGTAGGCGGCGACGCGGCCGTCGGCCATGAGCCCGCCGTCGATCTCCATGAGCTGCGCGGCGCCCTTGGGCTCCCACGCATGCTCCTGCTCGCGCGAGAGCTGCACGCGCACCGGCGCGCCCACGGCGCGCGCGAGCAGCGCGGCATCGGCCGCCACGTCGTCGGCGCCGTTGCGGCCGTAGCAGCCCGCGGCCTCCATGCGCACCACGTCGACCTGCACGTCGTCCACGCCCATGAGCTTGGCGAGATCGGCGCGCAGCACGTGCGGGTTCTGCGAGCCGGCCCAGCAGCGCAGCTGCATGCCGCTGCCGTCGGCCGGTTGCCACTCGGCCAGCGCGCACGACGGGCCGATGGACGCATGCATCTGGTAGGGCCACACGTAGGTGCGCTGCATCGGCTGCGCGGCGGCGGCCATGGCGCCGTCGACATCGCCCTCATCGACCAGCAGGCGCTGCGTCGAGGGGTTGTCGCGCAGGGCCTGTGCCACGTCGCGCAGGTCGGGCATGCCGGGCCAGGGCTTCCAGGTCACGCGCAGCTCGCGCATCGCCTGCTCGGCGTGCTCTTCGCGCTCGGCGACGATGCCGACGAAGTCGCGCACCACGACCACGGCGCGGATGCCGGGGATGTGCGCGATCGACGACTCGTCGACCGCTTCGAGCGTGTTGCCGATGAACTCGCCGTGGTCCGCGCCCGCATACGGCGGGCGCACCACGCGGCCGTGCAGCATGCCGGGCACGCGCATGTCGTGCACGAACACGAGGTCGCCCGCGAGCTTGGCCGGGATGTCGACGCGCGCCTGGCGCGTGCCGACGAGGCGGTAGTCGGCCGGGTTCTTGGGGGTGGCGTCGAGGTCCAGCCGCAGCACCGTGCGCTGGTGCGCCACGAGGTCCGCGTAGTTGAGGTGGCGCTCCGGCGCCTCGGCCACGCGCACAACGCCGTTGCGCACCTGCAGCGCATCGACGGCCACGCCCAGCCGTTCGGCCGCACGCGCGAGCAGCCACGCGCGTGCCTGCGCGGCGGCCAGCCGCAGCGGCTGCGCGTGGATCTGGATCGACGCGCTCGCGATGGTCGCGCCCTGGTTGGGCGCGCGCGCGGTGTCGCCGAGCATCATGCGCACGCAGGGCATGCCGAGGTCGAGCTCCTCGGCCACGATCTGCGCCAGCGCGGTCTGGATGCCGGTGCCCAGGTCGACGTGGCCGTTGAGCGCCGAGACGCTGCCGTCGTCCCACAGCGCGAGCAGCACCTCGTCGCCTTCACTGGGGTGGCTGGCGATGAAGGCGGGCTGGCCCTTGGCGGGCGGCGGCGGGGGCGGCGCTTCGCGCACCACCAGCAGCACGCCGTCGGCGGCAAGGAACTCCGCGCGGGTCTGCGGCAGGTCGGCGCGGCGCGTCATGCGGCGGGGGCGTCCGGCGGGGCTGCACGCAGGCGCACGGCGGCGCGCTGCACGGCGTCGAGGATCTCGATGTGCGTGCCGCAGCGGCACAGGTTGCCCGAGAGCTCGCTGCGGATGCGCGCCTCGCTCGCGTGCGGATCACGCGCGAGCAGCGCCGCGGCCTGCATCACCATGCCGTTGAGGCAGTAGCCGCATTGCGCGGCCTGCGCGTCTTCGAAGGCAGCCTGCACCGGGTGCCAGCGCCCGCGCATGCCCAGGCCTTCGAGCGTGGTGATGCTGCGCCCCGCCACGCCATGCGCGGGAATCACGCAGGACCGCGCGGCCACGCCGTCGACATGCACCGTGCAGGCGCCGCACTGCCCGAGCCCGCAGCCGTATTTGGGCCCGTTGAGCCCGAGGTCGTTGCGCAGCAGGTGCAGCAGCGTGGCTTCGCGCGGCACGCCGGCGAGCGTGTGCGCCCGGCCGTTGACCTGCAGGTGCAGCGGCTCAGCGCCGCAACTGGCCGTCACGGGTGTACATCTCCAGGTCCACGAAGGTCGAGCCGTTGTGGTTCTTCGCGCTGTAGTCGACGGGGAAGTCGCCGAAGCGCGTGCTGCCGATGCTCTCGAGCCCGGCGATGAAGCTGTCGCGCGTGAGCGCCTTGCCCGCGCGGCGCAGGCCCTCGGCCATCACGCGCGCGACGATGTAGCCCTCCAGCGCGGTGTAGCTGTCGATCTTCTGGCCGAACTCGGCGCGGTCGCGCTGGTAGTCGGCCACGATGGGCACGCGCTGCGCGCCGGGCGGCGGCACGATGCTGGCCGTGACCAGCCCGGCGAGCTTGCCGTCCAGCCGCTTGGCCGAACCCGCCGCGTCGGTGATGCCGACCGACAGCGTGTACAGCGGCGCCGCCGCGCCGCTCGCGCGGTAGTCGCGGATGAAGACCTCGGTCATGCGCCCGGCCATGATCATCACGACGGCGCCGGGGCGGCCCTCGGCGAGCCCGCCGATCACCTGCTTGGCGTCTTCGGCGGCGATGGCCATGGGCAGCGTCTGCACCACCTTCACCTTGTATTCGGCGGCCAGCTGCTCGCAGGTGGCGAGGTTCGACTTGCCGAAGGCGCTGTCCTGGTAGACCACGGCGATCGACTGGATGCCCAGCGTCGAGAGGTGGCTGATGATCTTGCGCAGCTCCAGGTCGTAGCCCGCGCGCACGTGGAACAGGTAGCGGTTGGTCTTGGTGCGGAACGACGTGGTGCCCACCAGCGGCGCGAACATCGGCACGCCGGCCTTCTCGGCCAGCGGCATCGCGGCCGCGAGGTTGCCCGTGGCGACGTAGCCGGTGAGCGCGAAGACCTTGTCCTCGTCGATCAGCTTGGCGGTGTTGACGGCCGTCTTCGCGGGCTCGTAGGCGTCGTCGTAGGTGACGAGTTCGATCTTGCGGCCGTGGATGCCGCCCGACTTGTTGACGCGGTCGAAGTACAGCTGGATGCCCGCGCGGTAGTCGACGCCGAAGTCTTTCGCCGGGCCGCTGAACACGGCCGACTGGCCGATGCGGATGGTGCTGTCGGTCACGCCGTTGTCCGCGCGCGCCGGCCGCAGCAGGCCGGGGCCGAGCGCCAGGGCCGCGCCGCCCGCCACCAGGGTGCGCCTTGAAATCGAAAGCTTCATGCGTCGTCTGTCTCTTTGTTGTTGTCGTCGGAGGGGTGTTGCCGCGGCGGCGCCGCGGACTTCGGGGTCGTCAGCCGGCCTGGATGTCGCCGGACTGGATGCGCTTGACGCCCTTGGCCGTCATCTGCTTCCAGGCGGCGGCCAGCGAGCCGTTGAGATCGATGCCGCGCGTGGCGTCTTCGATCACGTAGGCCTCGAAGCCGGCCTTGCGTGCGTCCATCGCGGTCCAGGCCACGCAGAAGTCGGTGGCCAGGCCGGTGACGAACACGGTCTTGATGCCGCGCGCCTTGAGGTAGCCGGCCAGGCCGGTGGCCGTCTTGTGGTCGGCCTCTTCGAAGGCGGAGTAGCTGTCCATGTCCTTGTGGAAGCCCTTGCGGATGATGAGCTGCGCGGTCGGCACCTTCAGCTCCTTGCCGAGCGCCGCGTCGTCGGTGCCCTGCACGCAGTGGTCGGGCCACAGCACCTGCGTGCCGTAGTTGAGCTTGGTCGTCTCGAAGGGCTTCTTGCCGCTGTAGGTGCTGGCGAACGAGGCATGGCCCGCCGTGTGCCAGTCCTGCGTGACGACGATGTTCTGGAACGCGGGCGCCAGCGCGTTGATGACCGGGATCACCTCGTTGCCGCCCTTCACCGCGAGCGTGCCGCCGTCGAGAAAACAGTTCTGCACGTCGACCACGATCAGCGCGGCCTTGCCACCGGGCTTGATCTTGCCGGCCGCGAAAGCGGAGAGGCCGAAACTGCCGAGGCTGCCGGCGAGCCCCAGGGCAGCGGCGGACTTCAAGACGGTTCTGCGATGCATGGTGTGGACTCCGGTGGTTGAGGAAAGGAAACGGTCAGACGCTGAGGTAAGCCCTGCGCACTTCTTCGTTCGCGGCCAACTCGGCCATCGTGGCGTGATAGCGGATCTGCCCCTTCTCGAGCACGTAGGCGCGATCGGAGACCAGCTCGGCGAAGTGCATGTTCTGCTCCGACAGCAGGATGCTCACGCCCTGCGCCTTGAGCTCGAGGATCATGTTGGCCATCTGCTCGACGATGACGGGGGCCACGCCCTCGGAGGGCTCGTCGAGCAGCACGAGATACGGGTTGCCCATCAGCGTGCGCGCCACGGTGAGCATCTGCTGCTCGCCGCCGCTCATGCGGCCACCGGGGCGGTTGGGCATTTCGCCGAGGTTGGGGAACAGCTGGAACAGGCGCTCGGGCGTCCACAGCGGCGCGGCCGTGCCGTCGGCCCACTGGCGCGCGGGTTGCTTGCCGACCTCGAGGTTCTCCATCACCGTGAGGTCGGTGAACACGCGTCGGTCTTCGGGCACGAAGCCCAGGCCCAGGCGCGCCGCGTGGTGCGGCTCGCTCTTCGAAATGTCGTGGCCCAGGAAGCGCACGGCGCCGCGGCGCTTGGTGAGCATGCCGATCAGCGTCTTGAGCGTGGTCGACTTGCCCGCGCCGTTGCGGCCCATGAGCGCGACGACTTCGCCGCGCCGCACTTCGAGGTCGACGTCGTAGAGGATCTGCGCGGCGCCATACCAGGCGCACAAGGCCTTGGCTTCCAGAAGAGGTTCGTGCGTGCTCATGCGGTGACTCCCAGCGCTGCGGCTTTCTCTGCAATCTTCTCGAAGGTCTTGCCGCTGCCGAAGTACACCTCCTGCACCTTCGGGTGGTCGCGGATCTCCAGCGGCTTGCCCTGCGCGATGAGGCGCCCGCGCGCGAGCACGATCATGCGATCGGCGTACGCGAACACCACGTCCATGCTGTGCTCGGTGAAGAGCACGGCCATGCCGCGCTGGATGACGAGGTCCTTGGTGAGCGCCATGAGCGAGTTGCGCTCCTGGGGCGCCATGCCGGCGGTGGGCTCGTCCATGAGCAGCAGCTTGGGCGAGTTGGCCATGGCGATGGCGAGTTCGACGCGCTTCACGTCGCCGTAGGCCAGCACGCTGCAGGGCCGGTCGGCCTGCGCCTTCATGCCGACCTGGTCGAGCAGTGCCAGCGCTTCGTCGCGCTTGTGGTCGGCCGCACGGCGCCACATCGAGAACAGCTTGTGGTCGTGCGAGAGCAGCGCCATCTGCACGTTCTCGACCACGGTCAGCGAGGCGAAGGTTTCGGCGATCTGGAAGGTGCGGCCCACGCCCTTGCGCCAGATCTCGCGCGGCTTGCGGCCCACGAGTTCGTGGCCGTCGAGCGTGATCGAGCCCTGGTCGGCCTTGAGCTGGCCGTTCACCATGTTGAAGGTGGTCGACTTGCCGGCGCCGTTGGGGCCGATGAGCGCGAGCAGCTCGCCGGGCGGCAGCTCGAAGCTGATGCCGTCCACGGCCTTCACGCCGCCGAAGGATTTGCCGAGGTTGGTGACTTTGAGGAGGCTCATGCCTTCACCTCCTTGAGCTTGGCGTCTGCTTCATCATGCTTCGGTGCGCGCCACCGATCGACGAGCTGCTTGATCGACCCTGCAATGCCCTGCGGGAACAAGAGCACCAGGATCAGGATGATGGCGCCGAGCATCGCGCGCCAGTAGTCGGTGTTGCGCGCCACGGTGTCGTGCAGCCAAGTGAAGGTGACGGCGCCGACCACGGGGCCCGCGAGCGTCTGGATGCCGCCCAGCAGCACCATCACGAGGCCGTCGACCGACTTGCCGACCGACAGGCTCTCGGGCGAGATGCTGCCCTTGGAGAACGCATAGAGCGCACCGGCCAGGCCCGCCACGGTGCCCGCGATGACGAAGGCCGCCCACTGCATGCGCTTGACGTCGATGCCGATGGCGTCGGCGCGCAGCACCGAGTCGCGGCCGGCGCGCAGCGCATAGCCGAAGGGCGAGAACAGCACACGGCGCAGCCACCACACGCCCGCGCCCACGAGCACCAGCGTGAGCCAGTAGTACACCTGCTTGTTCGACAGCCACTCCGAAGGCCACACGCCGGTCAGGCCGTTGCTGCCGCCCGTGAAGCTGTCCCACTGGTAGGTGACGGCCCAGGTGATCTGCGCGAAGGCCAGCGTGAGCATCGCCAGGTACACGCCCGACAGCCGCACGGCGAACCAGCCGTAGACGAAGGCGCCGAGCGCCGCCACCAGCGGCGCGACCACCAGCGCCTGCTCCATCGGCAGGTGCAGCGCGCGCACCAGCAACGCCGCGCCGTAGGCCCCGAGGCCGAAGTAGGCCGCGTGGCCGAAGGAGTGCATGCCGGCCGGCCCCATGATGAAGTGCAGGCTGGTGGCGAACAGCGCGGCGATCAGCAGGTCGATCATCAGCACCGTGGTGTAGGGCGAGCCGGCCGTCAGCAGCGGCAGCGCGGCCAGCACCAGCGCCAGCCCGGCGGCGGCCACGATGTAGGCGGTGCTCGGGCGGCGCAGCGGCTCTTCCTGCATGCCGACGTAGCGGCTCGGCGCCTGCGGCCGGCCGAACAGGCCCCAGGGGCGCCACACCAGCACGATGGCCATCACGAGGAAGTCGACCATCAGCGTGAGCTTGGAGAACGACACGTCGATGCCGAAGATCTGCACCACGCCCAGCCAGATGCACACGGCCTTGATCTCGGCGATGAGCAGCGCGGCCACGTAGGCGCCGGGCAGCGAGCCCATGCCGCCGACCACCACGACGACGAAGGCGGCGCCGATGGTGTTCAGGTCCATCTCCAGCGTGGCGGGTTCGCGCGGCAATTGCAGCGCGCCGCCCAGGCCCGCGAGCAGCGCGCCGAGCGCGAACACGGCGGTGAAGAGCCAGGCCTGGTTGACGCCCAGTGCGCTGACCATCTCGCGGTCTTGCGTGGCGGCGCGCACCAGCGTGCCGAAGCGCGTGCGCGTGAGCAGCAGCCACACGAGGCCGAGCACCAGCGGGCCGACGACGATCAGGAACAGGTCGTAGGAAGGAAACTGGCGCCCGAGGATTTCGACCGAGCCCTTCAGGCCCGGCGCGCGCGGGCCGAGCAGTTCGTCAGGCCCCCAGAGCCACAGCACCGCGTCCTTGATGACCAGCACGAGCGCGAAGGTGGCCAGCAGCTGGAACAGCTCGGGCGCCTTGTAGATGCGGCGCAGCAGCAGCACCTCGATGAGCGCGCCCAGCACGCCCACCGCGAGCGCGGCGATCAACAGCGCCGGCCAGAAGCCCACGCTCGGGCCGAGCTTCTCGACGAGCGTGTACGCGACGTAGATGCCCACCATGAAAAAAGATCCATGGGCGAAGTTGACGATGCGCGTCACGCCGAAGATCAACGAGAGGCCGGCCGCCACCAGAAACAGCGAAGACGCGCCGGCCAACCCGTTGAGCAACTGAACAACGAAGCCTGAAAAGCTCATGAGGGACCCTGAGGAAACTGGAGACACCGCGCCCCGCCGCGCTCAAGAAGCGGCGGCGGACGCGTTGCAGGAGCCGTGCGGTCAGTCCGCAGGGCGCATCTTTTTCACTTCGTCGTCCGTCGGCTGGAACTTGGCGCCATCCAGATAGACATAGTCGACCATCACGCCCTTGCCGCCGTCGTTCTTGGTCTTGCCGACGTACGCGCCCATGGTGGACTGGTTGTCCTGCGCGCGGTAGCTGATCTTGCCGAAGGGCGTGTCGACCTGCAGGCCCTTGAAGGCGGCCACGAGCTTCTCGGTGTCGGTGCTGCCGGCCTTCTTCACGCCGGCCGCGATCGAGTAGATGGCGCTGTAGCCCACCACCGAGCCCAGGCGCGGGTAGTCCTTGAACTTGGCCTGGTAGGCGTCGTTGAAGGCCTTGTGCTCGGCGGTCTTCACGCCGTACCAGGGGTAGCCGGTGACGACCCAGCCGTTGGGCGCTTCGTCCTTCAGCGGGTCGAGGTACTCGGGCTCGCCGGTCAGCACGCTCACGACCTCGCGGTCCTTGAACAGGCCGCGCGTGTTGCCTTCGCGCACGAACTTGGACAGGTCGGCGCCGAACAGCACGTTGAAGATGGCGTCGGGCTTGGCGTCGGCCAGGGCCTGCACCACGCTGCCCGCATCGACCTTGCCCAGCGGCGGGGCCTGCTCGGCGACGAACTCGACGTCGGGCTGGATCGCCTTGAGCAGCGTCTTGAAGGTGGCGACCGACGACTGGCCGTACTCGTAGTTGGGGTACACGATGGCCCAGCGCTTCTTCTTGAGCTTGGCGGCCTCGGGCACCAGCATCGCGACCTGCATGTAGGTCGAGGGGCGCAGGCGGTAGGTGTACTTGTTGCCGTTGCTCCAGACGATCTTGTCGGTGAGCGGCTCGGCGGCGAGGTAGAAGAATTTTTTCTGCTTGGCGAAGTCGGTCAGCGCCAGGCCGGTGTTCGACAGGAAGGCGCCGGCCAGCACGTCGACCTTCTCGCGCGAGATGAGTTCTTCGGCCACGCGCACGGCGTCGCCGGGGTTGGCGTTGTCGTCGCGGCTGATGAGCTCCAGCTTCTTGCCGTTGACGCCGCCCTTGGCGTTGATCTCGTCGACCGCCAGTTCCATGCCCTTCTTGTAGGGCTCGAGGAAGGCGGGCTGCGCCTTGTAGCTGTTGATTTCGCCGATCTTGATCACGCCCTGCGCATGCGCGGGGACGAGGGCGGTGGCCAGCGTGACGACGGAAGCGGCGCAGAAGGCAAGGCGCAATGGATTCATCGGGAAGCTCCTAGAAGTTCGAACAGAAAACACGATGCGGGTGACGATGCAATGACAGGTCAGCGAAGACCGTCTTCGCCCTTGATTTCACTGACCTGCAGGCCACCGATGCGCGGCAGCGGACGGCCGCTGTCGGTGACGGCCACGGCCACGACGATCTCGTTGGCGCGCGGCGCGTCGCTCACGCGGGCCTCGACGGCGTCGAAGTGGCTGCGCACGAAGGCGGCGTCTTTATGGCCCAGCGGCACGTCAATGGCGGTGCCGAGCGTGCCCTGCTTCTTGGCCGAAGGCACGAGCGCCGCGCCCTTCTCGACCGCCACGCGCAGCGGCGCGCCCAGCTTGGGATGCAGGATGGCGGCGGCATGCTCCAGCTCGCCGCGCTCGCCGACGATGGCGGCCTTGCCGTAGCTCTGCGCCTGGCCGGGCTCGATGCCCAGCGCCTTCACGGCCTTCTGGCCGAGCAGCGCGCCGAGCTCTTCACCGATGGCGATGAGTTCGTCGAGGTTCTCGCTGTAGCGGCCGGCGTAGGGGTTCTCGATGACGGCGATGGCGACGGCGCGGCGCGTGGGCGGCGTCACGTCCTGCCCCATTTCCTTGCGGGTTTCATCGACCTGGATGACGAGCTTGCGGATGTTGGCGGTCATGTCTGTAGTTCCTTGTCTTGTCTCTTGTCTTGTGCGGGTCAGCGCAGGCCGTCCCACTTGCTGATGTCCTTGGCGAGCAGGCCGCCGACGCGCGCATGCACGCGGTAGCCGGTGCTCATCGCGAGGATGAAGACGATCTCGTCGGCCATCGGCGCGCCGGGCACGCGCACCTCGATGGCATCGAACTGGCCGCGCACGTAGCTGGCGTTGATGTTGGTGAGCGGCACGTCGAGCGCGGCGCCGGGCGGGCCGACCTTCTTGGTCGAGGGCACGATCGACAGCGCGTTGCCGGGCTGGCCGGTTTTCTCCTCGGCCTTGCCCGCGGTGTAGGCGGCGCGGCTTCCCTTCCAGCCGAGCAGCTCGCGCATGGCGTAGCCGCCGGGCACATGCCACAGCGCGCCGTGCTCCAGCTCGCCGTCGGCGCCGACGATGGCGCCCTTGCCGTAGGTGGCGATCTGCTCGAGCGGCACGTCCATGGCGGCGTGCAGCTGGTGCGCCATGTCGACGCCCACGGGGTCGAGCAGCGCCATCATCGGCAGGATGTCGGGCTCGTAGCGGCCCGCGAAAGGATTGGTCAGCACCGCGCCGATGGCACCGCGCACCAGCGGGGTCTCGGCACGCGGTCCGAACTCGTGGTGGATGTGCTCGACATGGGTGAAGACGCGACGGATTTCGATCATGAAAAAGAACCTTGCTTTTCGTTAAGCAAATACTGAACCAACTGCTTCGGGCAGCGCAATGTCCAGCGACTTCGAGCATAAGGGTTCCACCCGCCGCCACTGCCCCTGGCAAACGAGCAGAACGGCCCACACGAGCCCCCTTTTCTGCAGCACGCGGGCGCACGCCGCGCCCGCATCGAGTGCATGGTGCACCTGCGCGGGCGCCAGCGGCGGCACGTCGACGGTGACGAGGGTGTCGCCAAGGTCGCTGTCGTCCTTGCAGGCGCTGGCGGGCAGGCGCTGGATGAGGGCGTCGGCCACGTCGACGGCGTTGGCGATCACGGTGGCGGCGGCGTCGGCCTGCGCCGCGGTGGCGGCCAACACCGTCACGCTGTCGGCGATGCCCAGCGAGAAACTGCGCCCGCGCCAGCCGCTGGTGGCGACGCCGCGCACGGGTTGGTCGGCGTGCAGCTCGAACTGGCCGTCGGTGGTCAGCATGCCGCTGTCGCGCCAGTCGAAGCGCGCGAGGTCGGCGAACAGGCCCACGCGCGCCGTGTGGCCAGGCGCGAGGTGCAGCGCGATGTCGCCGCCGTTGTTGACCCAGGCGCGCTCGATGCCCGGCCGGTCGTAGAAGGCAATGAGTTCCTGCGCCACGCTGCCGGCCACGGCCGCCATCGGCGTGAGGAACAGCGGCGAAAACGCATCGCAGGCGTCCCACATGCGGCGCGCGACCACGCCGCGCGGGCGCTGGCGCGCGGCCACGGGCAGGCGCAGCTGCGGCAGCTCGCGCACGAGTTCGTCGAGCACATGGCCGAAGCGCGCCCAGGCCGCATCGTGCGCGGCGGCGACGGCGTACGGGTCGCCGTGCGCTTCGGCCACGATGTCGATCGGGCCGTGGTTGAAATGCCAGCGGCCCGCGTCGAGCGCCGTGCGTTGGGCGGACATGGTGTCAGCCCAGCATCGGGGCATGGCCCAGGGGCCACGGGTTGGCATCGTCGATGACGAGCCATTGGCGCGCCAGCGGTGCGCCGTCTTCCTGCCACGCGCCGCGCGCGAGCGCCTGTTCGAGCGGGAAGATGTGTTCGACGTGCCCGCCGAGCGCCTCGTAGTCGTCGCGCCGCATGCTGAATTCGATAGGCGCGACGATGGCCGGCGTGGGCACGGTGCCGAAGCTGTTGTCGGGCATGCGCATGACGTCGGCCATCACGGTGATGCCGCCGCCGGGCCACACATAGGCCGGCGCGCCGCCGCAGGTGACGTTGACCAGCGCGCGCTTGATGGCGCGCGTGAGCAGCACGGGGTTTTCGGTGACGCCCGCGCGCAGGCTGCCGCCGGCGCCGCCGAGGAACAGCACGGTGCACAGCGAAGGCTCGCAGTTCTCGCCGATGCGGTCGACGATGCGGCGCACCTCGGGCGGCATGGGCTGCTCGACGGGCTTCAGGGCCTCGTCGAGCACGTACCACTGCGCGTGCTCGCCGGTGGTGGAGGTCATGAGCAGGCGCAGGCCGGGGCGGGCCACGCCCTCTTCCCAGCCTTCGATGATCGCCAGCGGGTCGGCGATGTCGGTGCCGCCCCAGCCGTTGCCCGGGTTCGCCACCTGGAAGTAGCGCCCCGGCGTCGACTTGCGCCCCAGCATCTGGATGCCCGAGGGCGTCATATCGAGGCAGCGGCCGGCCTGGTGCTCGGTGAGCACGCCGGTGATGTGGTCGTCGACCACCACCACCTCGTCGGCCACGCCGGCGAACTGGCGCGCAAAGATGCCCACGGCGGCCGAGCCGCAGCCCACGCGCATGCGCTGCTCTTCCACGCCGTTGACGATGGGCGCCTTGCCGGCCTGGATGACGAGGCTGGCGCCGCCGTCGATGGTGCATTCGACCGCCTGCTTGTTGCCCAAGAGCTGCATGAGCTCGGCCGTCATGCGGCCTTCCTTCTTGCTGCCGCCCGTGAGGTGGTGCACGCCGCCCAGCGACAGCATCTGCGAGCCGTACTCGGCCGTGGTGACATGGCCCACGACCTCGCCCTTGTAGCGCACGTTGGCCTGCTCGGCGCCCAGGAAGCGGTCGGTGTCGATCTTCACCTTGAAGCTGCAGTAGCTGAAGATGCCTTCGGTGACGACGGTGACCATGTCGACGCCCTGGGCTTTGGAGGCCACGATGAAGGGCGCGGGCTTGTAGTCGGGATACGTGGTGGACGAGCCCACGCCGGTGACGAAGACCTCGTCGGCGTGCAGCAGGTCGCCGTTCCAGTCGGGCGTGGCGTCTGCCTCGGCCGCCTCGGCGCCGGGCCGGTCGAAGGGCACGAGCGCCGGCTGTTCGCTGGCAAGCGTGCGGCGCAACAGCACCACCGGGTCGACGCGCACCAGCACGCCCTGGCGGTTGGCGTAGCGGTCGCAGGCGCCGGTGCGGCCGTCGGAGATCTGGCACAGCACCGGGCAGGCGTTGCACTCGACCTTGGCGGTGCTCATCTTCTCGTTGCGCGGCGGCGCCTTGCCGAAGGCGGCGCCGCCGGCCTGCGCGACCAGGGGCATGTCGATGCCGGGCAATCCGTCTGTCTTGGTGTGTTCAGTCATCGGGGCGATCTCGTGGTGTGGTGCTGTCGGAGCGGGTCTTCAGGCCCCGGAGGTTTGCAACAAACGTGCCGTGCAGGTGCTTGTGCGGCGGCTTTCGTTTGTGTAGCATCCCCTACACTTTCATGTTGCGTTCACTACATCAAAGGTCAATGTAGCAAACAGGCCCGATGCTTGCAATGGTGTTTTCTCGCGGTGTTCATCGGGGTTTTTCCGACCAACGACAATGGAGGGTTGCTAGCCGGCCGATGGCGGACGCCCCAAAGGCGTGCATTTCGGCTCAGCCACCCTTTTCTGTCTTCAACCAACACTTGAGTTCTGTATGAGTGCATTCAGCGAAGAACGCGTCCTGAGCGTCCACCACTGGACCGACCGCCTGTTCACCTTCACCACCACGCGCGACCCGGCGCTGCGCTTCTCGAACGGTCATTTCACGATGATCGGCCTGAAGGTCAATAACAAGCCCCTGCTGCGCGCCTACAGCATCGTGAGCCCGAACTACGAGGAGCACCTGGAGTTCCTGAGCATCAAGGTGGAAGACGGCCCGCTCACCTCGAAGCTGCAGCACATCCAGGTGGGCGACACCGTGATCGTGGGCCGCAAGCCCACCGGCACGCTGCTCATCGACTACACGCTGCCGGCCAAGCGCCTGTACCTGTTCGGCACGGGCACCGGCCTGGCGCCGTTCATGAGCATCATCCGCGACCCCGACACCTACGAGAAGTTCGAGCAGGTCATCCTGGTGCACGGCGTGCGCCAGGTCGACGAGCTGGCCTACCACGACCTCGTGACCGACCATCTGCCCAAGCACGAGATCCTGGGCGAGATGATCGCCAAGCAGCTGCTGTACTACCCCACGGTCACGCGCGAGGAGTTCCGCAACCAGGGCCGTGTCACCGACCTGATCGAGAGCAACAAGCTCACCGACGACCTGGGCCTGCCCCCGCTGAACGTCGAGGAAGACCGCGTGATGCTGTGCGGCAGCCCCGGCCTGCTGGTCGACCTGAAGCACATCCTGGAAAAGCGCGGCTTCAAGGAAGGCAACACCTCGACGCCGGGCGACTTCGTCGTCGAACGCGCCTTCGCCGAGAAGTAAGACCCGACACACAGGCGCTGCGCGCACGATGGCCGACTCCCGCTCCGTCAGCAAGCCCAAGCCCCAGCGCCGCACCGGCGTGCGCGAGGCCGCGGCCCAGGCCACGCGCGACAGCATCCTCAAGGCGGCGACCAAGGTGTTCGCCAAGTACGGCTACGACGGCGGCAGCGTGGAGAAGATCTCCAAGGCCGCCAAGTCGTACGACCGGATGATCTACTACTACTTCGGCAGCAAAGAGGGCCTGTTCATCGCGGTGCTCGAAGGCATCTACCAGCGCATGGACGATGCCGAAGCCGCCATTGCGCTCGACGCCTCGCGGCCCGTGGAAGCGCTCACCGAAGTCATCCGCTTCGTGCTCGGCTACTACCGCAAGAACCCCGAGTTCGTCACGCTGCTGAACACCGAGAACCTGCACAAGGGCCGGCACATCTCGAAGTCGCTGCGGGCGCGCGAGTACTCGTCGCGGGCGGTGGCCATCATTTCGGAAATCCTTGCCAGCGGCGCGGCCCAGGGCCTGTTCCGCACCGACCTCGTGGCGCGCGACATCTACCTGCTGATCGCGTCCACCGGCTATTTCTACACCTCGAACCGGCACACGCTCACGGCCTTCCTCGGCGAGCCGCTGGAGTCGCCGGAAGCCGTCGCGCACTGGGAAGATTTCGTGATCGAGACCCTGCTGCGCACCGTGCGCGCGGACGAGGCATCGGACAACCGCACCCCTTCCCCACCCCACGACGAGGACACAACGAAATGGCAGAAATCGCAGCCGGCGCAAAGTCGGGCAAGGTCGTCATAAAGAACATCGGGCTGCTGCTCTCGGGCGACATCGACAAGCCCATCCTCGACGCCGACACCCTGGTGGTGAACGACGGCCTGATCGTGGCGGTCGGCAAGGAGAAAGACTGCGACCTCGAAGGCGCCGTCACCGTCATCGACGCGAAGAAGACCTGCGTCGCACCCGGCCTCATCGACAGCCACGTGCACCCGGTGTTCGGCGACTGGACGCCGCGCCAGGGCCAGATCGGCTGGATCGACTCCACCATGCACGGCGGCGTGACCACCATGATCTCGGCCGGCGAGGTGCACCTGCCCGGCCGCCCGAAGGACATCGTCGGTCTGAAGGCGCTGGCCATCACCGCGCAGCGCGCCTTCGACAACTTCCGCCCCGGCGGCGTGAAGGTGCTCGCCGGTGCGCCGGTCATCGAAAAGGGCATGGTCGAGAGCGACTTCAAGGAACTCGCCGAAGCCGGCGTGGGCCTGCTGGGCGAAGTGGGCCTGGGCTCGGTGAAGGCCGGCTACGAGGCCAAGGAGATGGTGGCCTGGGCGCGCAAGTACGGCATCCAGAGCACGATCCACACGGGCGGCCCCTCGATCCCCGGCTCGGGCCTGATCGACAAGGACGTGGTGCTCGAGGCCGACGCCGACATCATCGGCCACATCAACGGCGGCCACACCTCGCTGCCCGAGGCGCATGTCTGCGAGCTGTGCGAGAAATCGTCGCGCGCCATCGAGATCGTGCACAACGGCAACGAGAAGGTCGCCATCGCGGCGGCCCGGGCGGCGCTCGAACTGAAGTGCCCGCACCGCGTGATCCTGGGCACCGACGGGCCCGCGGGCTCGGGCGTGCAGCCGCTGGGCATCCTGCGCATGGTGGCGATGCTGTCGTCCATCGCGAACATCCCGGCCGAGCTGGTGTTCTGCTTCGCCACCGGCAACACGGCGAAGATCCGCAAGCTCAACTGCGGCCTGATCGAGGTGGGCCGCGCGGCCGACTTCGTGTTCATGGACCGCGCCCAGCATTCGCCCGCGCCGGGCCTGCTCGAAAGCGTGCAGCTGGGCGACATCCCGGGCGTGGGCATGGTGATGATCGACGGCCTCGTGCGCTGCGGCCGCAGCCGCAACACGCCGCCGGCCACCGAGATCCCGGTGGTGGTGTCGGGCGGGCACTGAACCTGAGTGCACGCGCCCCGCGGCGGCCTCAGCCGCCGCTGCGGTGCGAGCGGAAGACCAGGTAGCGCGCCGAGAGAAAGTTGGCGCCCAGGCCCGCGATGCTGCCCAGCGCCACGCCGAGCGCGGCGGCCCAGCGGCCTTCCACCCAGTGCAGCGTGAGCACGTAGGTGCCGTAGTTCAGCACGGCGCCGGCCAGCATGGTCGTGAGGTAGCCCAGGTATTCGCGCCAGACCGAACGCCCCGTGGCGGCGCCGGCCGCGCTCGCCGCGAAGGTGTAGCGGCGGTTGTAGAGCCAGGTGGTGGTGGCGGCGGCCAGGAACGACACGACGCGCGCGCCGTACCACCCCAAGAGCGGCGCCAGCAGGTAGAGCACCGTCACGTCCACCACGAAGCCGATCACGCCGGCCACGGCGAACGAGAGGAACTCGCGCCCGATCTTCATCGCGCCGCCGTCAGTGCGCGCGCAGGCTCTTGCGCAAGCTCTCGCGCACGCAGGGCTGCGCCAGGTAGCGCAGCCGCTTGGCCTCCTGCCGGCCGAGCGTGACGGTGTGCATCACCACGCCGCAGACGAAGGACAGCAGCGCCGCCAGCATCGCGCCGGTGGCGAGCACCGCCGTGGGCAGCCGCGGCACCAGGCCGGTGTGGGCGTAGGTCATGAACAGCGGCAGGGCCAGCGCGAGCGCTGCGATCGCGAGCACGGCCGCGACGATCGAGAAGAACTGCAGCGGCCGCTCGCTCACGAACAGCTTGCCGATGGTCTTCAGGATGCGCCAGCCGTCGCGGTAGGTCGAGAGCTTGCTGTGCGAGCCTTCGGGGCGCGTGCTGTAGGCGGTCGCTTCCTCGGCGTAGGGCATGCGCAGCTCGAGCGCGTGCACGGTCAGCTCGGTCTCGATCTCGAAGCCCTGCGACAGCGCGGGGAACGACTTGGCATAGCGGCGCGAGAACACGCGGTAGCCCGAGAGCATGTCGGTGAGGCCGCCGCCGAAGAGCTGCGCCACGGTGCCCGTGAGCAGCCAGTTGCCGAAGCGGTGGCCGGCGCGGTAGGTGAGCGCGTCCTGGCCGTCGTCCACGCGGCTGCCGACCACCATGTCCAGGTTGCCCTCGATCAGCCGCGCGATGAGGCGCGGCGCGGCGGTGGTGTCGTAGGTGGCGTCGCCGTCGACCATCACGTAGATGTCGGCCTCGACGTCGGCGAACATGCGCCGCACCACGTTGCCCTTGCCGCGCGCGGCCACGTGCGTGACGATCGCGCCGGCCGCGCGGGCCACGGCGGCCGTGTCGTCGGTGGAGTTGTTGTCGAAGACGTGGATCTCGGCGCCGGGCAGGGCCGCGCGGAAGCCCTCGATCACCTGGGTGATGGCCAGGGCCTCGTTGAAGCAGGGAATGACGGCGGCAATGCGCGGCATGGCGGACACGGGGGCGGGTCGGTGGTCGGTCGTCATGGAGCGGTCGTCGGAAGGAGTCGGTAGGCGCGGCTGCCGTCTTGGTCGTGCAGCAGGCCATAGTACTGGTCGAAGCCGGGCCGCACGCTGAGCACTTTCACCATCTCGGGCGACATGACGACGGTGGTGAAGCCCTCGGCCGCCAGCTTGCGCGCCGTGTCGCCGGGCGACATCAGCAGGTAGTCGCGGTAGCGCCAGCGCCCCAGCGTGTCGCCCCAGATCGGGTTGGGGCCGTAGTAGATCGCCTCGTTCAGCGCAATCTGGTAGACGCGGCCGGTCACGTTGCGGCGCACGTAGTCCATCACGCCGTAGCCCGGCACGTGCTTGCGCAGGAAGGCCTCGCGCGCCTCGGGCGTGAGCGAGATCATCGACACCTTGGTGGCCGTCTGGCCCACTGACACGGCGGCCAGCACGGCCAGCAGCAGCACCACGATCCAGTCGCCGACGCCGGCGCCGCTGCGCGGGCCGTCGGCAGCGACTGCAGCGGGCGCTGCGCGCAGGCGGCGCACGCCCGCCGCGATCCAGCCGAACAGCACCTGCCAGCCCACGGCCGCCATCATGGCGAGCAGCGGGAACGAGGCCATGAGGTAGCGCGGATAGCGCGAGGTCACGACCCACACGGCCACCGAATACAGGCAGAACCAGCCCGCCGCGCGCACGGCGGCGGAGCGCTTCCACCACACGCTGAAGGGCGCGAGGAACACCGACCAGATCAGCGCGTTGGGCATCTCGGCGTGATCTCGCACGTCGGCCACCTGCTGCACGTAGTCGGCCGGCACCCATTCGGTGAAGCCGAACACGCGCGCGCCGATCGGGTTGAAGGGGTCGCCCGTCATGATCGCGTTGCGTGCGTACCAGTAGATGCACGGGATCAGGAAGCACAGCAGCGCCGGCGCCCAGGCTTGCAACAGGCGGCGCTCGTGGCGCACCACGAACAGCGCCACCAGCGGCAGGAAGATCAGCGCCTGGTACTTGGAGCCCGCCGCCACGCCGAGGCAGAACGCCGCCAGGCAGAGCCAGCGCGTGCCGTCGCGCAGCGGTTCGGATTCGCGCCACCACCACAGCGCCACGAAGGCCGACAGCACGAACAGCGCGACGCCCATGTCGATCAGCGCGTTGGCGTAGTCGCCCATGCCCAGCCAGATGGCCGCGCCGATGCAGGCGGTGAGCCGGTTGGCGTGCAGGATGCCCAGGCGGAAGATCATCAGCACCGACAGCGCGCCCGCCAGGGCGTTGAGGAAGTGCGGCAACACGTCGTCGCCCACCTGCAGCGCGGCGGCGTACAGCAGGTTGTAGTTGTACGGGAACCAGGGGTAGCGCAGCCAGTCGTGGATGCCCAGCGTGCCCTGCTGCGCCACGAGGCGCGCATACGGCAGGTGGTACATCAGCTCGTCGAAGGCGGCCGGCGGTGCGAGCGGCGCCACCAGCGCGGGCAGCGCGACCAGCGCCAGCGCGATGGCGGCGATGCGTTCGAAGCGGGTCCACGGCGGCGTGGCGGGCGCGGCTGCGCGCAGCGCACGCACCTCGGCGCGCCAGCCGCGCCACTGCCACGCGGCGGCCACGACACCCGCGCCGATCAGGCCCAGCGTGGCCTCGCGGCGGAAGAGCCCGAAGATGGCCAGCGCCTGGAAGGCACAGATGTAAAGGCCGACGCCGAGCGCGGCCGACATGGCCGCCTCGAGCCAGGCGTCGCGGCGCGAGGGCGGGCGCAGGCGCGCGAGCACCGCGCGGCCGGCACCCCAGCAGGCAATCACGAAGATCGCGAACTGGGCGTAGTGCGCGGCGGCAAAGATCAGCTTCTGAATATCAACTCCCGTGGCCGGTCACTCCGGTCGCGCCGACCGGCCGGCAGGTTCAAAGGTTCGGCGCCAGCAGGCGCTCGAGCTCCGCTTCGCTCGTGCGGCGCCGCGCGGCCTGGTCCTGCAACTGGTCGTGCCCGATCTTGCCGACGTTGAAGTACGTCGCATCGGGGTGCCCGAGGTAGAAGCCGCTCACGCTGGCGGCGGGCATCATAGCGAGGCTCTCCGTCAGGGTCATGCCAATGTCCGCGCAGTTCAGAAGGTCGAACATCGGGCCCTTCACGCTGTGGTCGGGGCAGGCCGGGTAGCCGGGCGCGGGGCGGATGCCGCGGTACTTCTCGGCAATCATGTCGTCGTTGCTCAGGCCCTCGTGGGGCGCGTAGCCCCACAGGTCGGTGCGCACGCGGTGGTGCATGGCTTCGGCAAAAGCCTCGGCCAGCCGGTCGGCCAGGGCCTTGAGCATGATGGCCGAGTAGTCGTCGAGGTCGTCGATGAAGAACTTCTCTTTCTTCTCGACGCCCAGGCCGGCCGTGACGGCGAACACGCCGACGTAATCCTTCACGCCGCTGTCCTTAGGGGCGACGAAGTCGGCCAGGCAGCGGCTGGGGCGCATCACGCCGTCGATCATCTGCTTCTCGGTCTGCTGGCGCATGCCGTACCAGGTGAGCGCGACTTCGCTGCGCGTCTCGTCGGTGTACAGCTCGATGTCGTCGTCGTTCACCGTGTTGGCGGGCCAGAAGCCGACCACGCCGCTGGCACTGAGCCAGCGCCCTTCGATGAGGCGCTTGAGCATGCGCTGGCCGTCGGCGTACACGCGCACGGCCTCGGTGCCGACGATCTCGTCCTTCAGGATGGCGGGGAACGGGCCGGCCAGGTCCCAGGTCTGGAAGAACGGGCCCCAGTCGATGTACTTGGCCAGCTCGGTGAGGTCGAAGTTCTTGAACACGCGCCGGCCGATGAACTTGGGCACCGTGGGCACGAAGTTCGCGAAGTCGACCGGCGTCTTGTTGGCGCGCGCCTTGGCCAGCGGCCACATCGGCACCTGCTTCTTGTTGGCGTGCTGCGTGCGCACCTTCTCGTAGTCGGCGTTGATCTCGTCGATGTACGCGGTGGCCTGGTCCGAGAGCAGCGACTGCGCCACGCTCACGCTGCGCGAGGCATCGGGCACGTAGACCACGGGGCCTTCGTAGTGCGGCGCGATCTTCACGGCCGTGTGCACGCGGCTGGTGGTGGCGCCGCCGATGAGCAGCGGGATCTTCTTGATGCGGAAGTGGTCGTCCTTCTGCATCTCGCCGGCCACGTACTGCATCTCTTCGAGGCTGGGCGTGATGAGGCCCGACAGGCCCACGATGTCCGCGCCCTCGACCTTGGCCTTCGCCAGAATTTCGTGGCACGGGACCATCACGCCCATGTTCACCACTTCGAAGTTGTTGCACTGGAGCACGACGGTGACGATGTTCTTGCCGATGTCGTGCACGTCGCCCTTCACGGTGGCGATGATGATCTTGCCCTTGGTGCGCACGTCGCGGCCCGCGGCCTCGTCCTGGCGCTTTTCTTCCTCGATGTAGGGAATGAGGTGGGCCACGGCGGACTTCATCACGCGCGCCGACTTCACCACCTGCGGCAGGAACATCTTGCCCTGGCCGAACAGGTCGCCCACGATGTTCATGCCGTCCATGAGCGGGCCTTCGATCACGTGCAGCGGACGCCCGCCCTTGGCGAGGATCTGCTGGTAGGCCTCTTCGGTGTCTTCGACGATGAAGTCGGTGATGCCGTGCACCATGGCGTGCGACAGGCGCTGGTTGACGTGCACCGGGTGCTCGGGCGTGCCGCGCCATTCGAGCTTCTTGCTGTCGTCCTTGGCGCCGCTCTTGGCGGTCTCGGCCACTTCGACCAGGCGCTCGCCCGCGTCGGGGCGGCGGTTGAGCACCACGTCTTCCACGCGCTCGCGCAGCGTGGGTTCGAGGTCGTCGTACACGCCGACCATGCCGGCGTTGACGATGCCCATGTCCATGCCCGCCTGGATCGCGTGGTACAGGAACACGGTGTGGATGGCCTCGCGCACCGGGTCGTTGCCGCGGAAGCTGAAGCTCACGTTGCTCACGCCGCCCGACACCTTGGCGCCGGGCAGGTTCTGCTTGATCCAGCGCACGGCGTTGATGAAGTCGACCGCGTAGTTGTCGTGCTCCTCGATGCCGGTGGCGATGGCGAAGATGTTCGGGTCGAAGATGATGTCTTCGGGCGGAAAGCCCACCTCGTCGACCAGCACGCGGTAGGCGCGTTCGCAGATCTCGATCTTGCGTGCGTAGGTGTCGGCCTGGCCCTTCTCGTCGAAGGCCATGACCACGGCGGCCGCGCCGTAGCGCTTGACCAGCTTGGCCTCGTGCTTGAACTTGTCCACGCCCTCCTTCATGGAGATCGAGTTGACGATGCCCTTGCCCTGGATGCAGCGCAGGCCGGCCTCGATGACCTCCCACTTGGAGCTGTCGACCATCACCGGCACGCGCGCGATGTCGGGCTCGCTGGCGATGAGGTTCAGGAAACGCACCATGGCGGCCTTGCTGTCGAGCATGGCCTCGTCCATGTTGATGTCGATCACCTGCGCGCCGTTCTCGACCTGCTGGCGCGCGACGGCCAGGGCGTCCTCGAACTGGCCGTTGAGGATCATGCGCGCGAAGGCCTTGGAGCCGGTGACGTTGGTGCGCTCGCCGATGTTGACGAACAGCGAGCCTTCGCCGATGGCGACCGGCTCGAGGCCGGACAGCTTCATGGGAGGGGGAGCGACGGGAGCGGAAACGGATGCGGGAATCTGGGACATGGCCTCACCTGCGGAAGAGTCGGACAGGCGAGCGTCGTTGTCGCCCCAAGCCTGACGATTCGCCTCTGTGGCGAACCGCTGCAACGCTCCTTGGGAAGTCGCGCATTTTAGGTCGATTCGATTGCGCCCTGGGAAAACCCCAGTTTTCATTCCTGCACGTGTCAACAGAATGCGCCCACCGTTTCTGAACGAACGTTCGTGTTTTTAACCAAACGTAAGGGAGTTCGCCGATGGCCAGGAAGTGGAATGTCCGGTTGCAGCATGCAGCCACCCCGATGCGCGCCGTGGCCTTGAGCTGCGGCCTCCTGGCCGCCGCGGCCCTCGCGGTTCATGCGCCACCGGCGCGTGCCGCCGCCGGCGACAGCGCCACGCGCGTCGAGGCCCGCGTCACCTCCGACACGGCGAAGACCAAATACCCGATCGTGCTGGTCCACGGCCTGCTGGGCTTCGACAACCTGCTGGGCGTCGACTACTTCTACGACATCCCCGGCAGGCTGGCCGCTGCGGGCGCCAAGGTGTACGTGGCGCAGGTGTCGGGCACCAACACCTCCGAGATCCGCGGCGAGCAGCTGCTGCAGGAGCTCAAGACCATCCGCGCGCTGGAGCAGAACCCCACGCTCAAGTTCAACCTGATCGGCCATTCGCAGGGCTCGCCCACGGTGCGCTACGTGGCGGCGGTGGCGCCCGACATGGTGGCCTCGGTCACGTCGGTGGGCGGTGCCAACGGCGGCTCGAAGGTGGCCGACCTGCTCGCCAAGCTGCCCGAAGGCGGCATCGGCCAGACCCTGGTGGTGAAGGCCGTCGGCCTGCTGACGGGGCTGATCGGCTTTCTCTCGGGCAAGGACCCGAGCCAGCTGCCCGAAGTGCCGCTGAACGCGCTGGCCTCGCTAACCACGGCGGGCGGCGCGGCCTTCGACGCCAAGTTCCCGCAGGGGCGCCCCGCGCCGGGCTCGTCGTGCGACGTGAAGAGCGGTGCGGCCGTGGCCAACGGCGTGCGCTACTACTCGTGGTCGGGCGTGTCGACCAGCTTCAACCTGTTCGACCCGAGCGACACGGCGCTGTCGACGCTGGGCAGCCTGTTCTTCTTCGGCGAGGCCAACGACGGCCTGCTCGCGGTCTGCACCACGCGCCTGGGCACCCACCTGGGCGACTACCGCCAGAACCACCTGGACGAGGTGAACCAGGCCTTCGGCAACACCTACGGCAGCCAGTTCCCGTACTACGAGAAGAAGCCGCCGGAGCTGTTCAGGGAACAGGCCGCGCGACTCAAGAGCGCGGGGCTCTGAGGACGCTGCGCATGCGCGGTGTGGCCTTGACCATCGGCGCCGTCGCGCTGGTGGCCGCGGGGACCGGCTGGCTGGCGCTCGGCCCCGGGGCGGCCGATGCGCCGCAGGCCGCCGCGCCGCGCACCACGGCAGTGGTCGCGGTGCCCGGCATGTCCCCGCCGGTGCCCCAAGCTGCCACGGCCCCCGACCCCCTGCTCACCAGCGACCTCATCACCCTCTTCGACCAGGTGCTCGCCGAAGCGCAGGCCGACAGCAAGGCCACGCTGATGGCCCGCGCGCCCGCCCTGCTCGCCCAGCGCCTGCGCGAGGACTGGCGTGTGCGCGCGCTGGGCCTGCTGGAGCGCTACGTCGACATGCAGGAGGCCCTGCGCACCCTGCAGCCGCCCGCGCCCGGCGACCCGGCCTTTTTGCGCCGCAGCCTGGAGGCGCGCGAGGCGGTGCGCCGGCAGTTCTTCGCGCCCGAGGAAATCGAAGGCCTGTTCGGCGACCAGATCCGGCAGGACCGGTTCATGGCCGAGAAGATGGAGTTGCTGTCCAACCCCGGCCTCACGCCCGAGCAGCGCGCCGCGGCGCTGGCCCAAAGCGAGCAGGCCTGGCTGTCGCCCGCGCAGCGCGAGGTGCGCAAGGAGGCGGTGGCCCATCTGGACGTGATGCGCCAGACCGAGGCGCTGCAGGCGCGCGGTGCCAGCCCCCAGGAGCGCTTTGCCGCGCGCAGCGAGGCCTACGGCTACGAGGTGGCGCGCGGCCTGGCCACGCTCGACCAGGAAACCCAGGAATGGAATGCCCGGCTCGACCGCTACGCCAGCGCGCCCGAGGCCGAGCGGGCCCAGCTGCGCGAGACGCTCTTCAATGAGAGCGAGCGCCTGCGCCTGAGCGGTTCCCTTGCGATGCGCTCGGCCGCCGCGCCCAAGCCGGCGCGATAAATCCGTTAAGTAAGCGCATGCTTACGCAGGCTGCGCTTCGCCCATGGCCGAAGCCGGCAGGCCGAACACGCGGTCGAAGGCCCAGTTGAAGACGAAGGTGTAGACCAGGAAGAACACCACCAGACCCAGGTCCATCACCAGCGCCTGCCAGAGCGACACGCCCAGGCCCCAGGCCAGCATCGGCACCAGGAAGGCGATCAGGCCGCCCTCGAAGCCGATGGCGTGGGCGATGCGGCGCTTCAGGCTGCGCCCGCGCACCGCCTGGCGCGACTCCCAGCGCTCGAACAGGGCGTTGAAGGTCAGGTTCCAGATCACCGCGATCACCGAGGCGCCCACCGCCAGCAGGCCCGAGTGGCCGAGCCCCGCGTCCGACATCAGGGCCAGGCCGGCGCTGGCCGCCACGATGGCAATGCCCTCGTAGAGGGAGATGTAAACGATCCGACGCTGAAGGCCCTGCATGACTGTTTCTCTGTGTGTTTGACTGCGATGGAGGGACTTTATTTGCTTTTAGTTGATATAAAAAGTTAACTTATTTCAGTTTTATTGATAGATCGGGCGCCATGGCTTTCTCCAGCGACAACGTCGAGGTCTTCCTGGCCGTGATCGACCACGGCTCCTTCTCGGCCGCCGCACGGGCGCTGCGCAAGGTGCCGTCGGCCGTGAGCATGGCCATCGCCAACCTGGAGGCCGAGCTGGCGCTGCCGCTGTTCGACCGCAGTGGCCGCGAGCCCCAGCCCACGTCCGCCGCGCGCTCGCTCGAACCGCAGGCACGGCTGCTCGCGGCCCAGCTGCGGCAGTTGCAGGTGCAGGCGCTGGCGCTCACGCAGGGGTTGGAAGACCGGCTCACGCTGGCCATCGCGCCCGAATTGCTGGCCGCGCCCTGGAGCGGGCCGCTGGCCGCGCTGGCCGACGACTACCCGCTGCTGCAGGTCGAGGTGCTGGCCGCGCCGCAGGCCGACGCGCTGGCGCTGCTGCACAGCGGCCGGGCGCAGCTGGCGCTGGTGTTCGAGCGCCCCAGCCTCGACGGCCGCGAGGGCTTCCAGGAGGTGGGCAGCGACACCATGGTGGCCGTGATGGCGCCCGAGCACCCCGTGCTGCGCGCGGCGGCCGGCGGGCGCCTGCGCGAGGAGCACCTGACCAACACGCGCCAGATCGTGGTCGCGGGGCGCGACCTGGCCACCAGCGACCCGCGCTTCGTGTTCGCGCGGCATGTCTGGCGCACCGACAACGCGCTGGCCGCGCTGAGCCTGATCACCGCCGGGCTGGGCTGGGGCTGGCTGCCGCGCAACTTCGCGCGGCCACACGTGGCGGCGGGCGCGCTGGTCGAGATTCCGTTCGAGAACCTCAGCAACGGGCTGGACCTGTGGGTGGACGTGGTGTGGTCGCGCGAACGGCCGCTGGGCCTGGGCGCGCAGCGCTTCGTGGCGCTGATCGCGCGCGACCGGCAGGCGGCGGCCGGCATCGAAACGCCGGCCGTGTGAGCCGGGTCAATTCTTTCCGTGGCCGTGGCCGTGCCCGCCTCCACCGCCGTGCCCGCCTCCACCGCCGTGCCCACCGCCCCCACCGTGCGGACGCCCTCCGCCACCCCCGCCGCCCCCACCGGGCCGGCCGCCGCCCGGATGCGGATGCGACACGCCCGGCGGCGGCCCGGGCCGGAAGCCCGGCTGCGGGCGCGGCGGGCGGAACCCGGGGTCGACGGGCGGCCGGATGCCCGGCCCGTGCGGGGGACGAACCCCAGGTCCATGAGGTGGACGGACCCCAGGTCCGTGGGGCGGACGCACGCCAGGCCCCGGCCAGGGCCGCGGCTGCCAGCCCGGGTGCACGGGCGGCGGCGGACGCCAGCCTGCGATCGGCGGCGGCGGGGGCCGGTGGCCCCACCAGCGCCGGTCGCCGTACCAGGGGCGGTCGCGGTAGTAGTCGGCCCAGTAGCTGCCGATCACGAAGCTCACGATGGGCACGCCGATGACCGCGCCGTAGGTGGCCAGCGGCACGCGCTGCTGCTGGTAGGCGTAGTCGAGGTTCCTGGCCCAGACCCAGCCGCGCCCGCCGTCGGGCAGCACCACGTCGCACCAGCCGTAGCCGCTGGTGCAGCCGACCACGTCGACCGGCTGCCCCGGCCCGAGCCGTGCCACCAGCGGGTAGTCGCCCGAGGGCCCGGCGCGCAGGTTGACCGCGCCGCGCGTGAAGGCCTGCTGCGCCGCCGCCGCAAGCGGCAGCAGCAAGACGAGCGCGCCCAAGGCAGCGCGGCGCAAGAAGGATGTGGCGTTCATGGGAGGCTCCTGTGCGCCCCAGCGTAGGCGTGGGGCGGGGAGCCGTCAATCAGCCGAGGGCGCGCGCGGCGCCCGGCTTCAGGCGGCTTCCTTGTAGAAGCCGTTGCTGTTCAGGAGACGGCCCTTCGCAGGCGCCACCGCTGCACCGATCGCCGCGATGTGGTCCGGCGTGGTGCCGCAGCAGCCGCCCACGATGTTCACCAGCCCCTCGGCCGCGAACTCGTGCAGCAGGCGCGAGGTGACGTCGGGCGTCTCATCGAAGCCGGTGTCGCTCATCGGGTTGGGCAGGCCGGCGTTCGGGTAGCAGCTGATGTAGGTGTCGCCCGCCACGCGCGCCAATTCCTGGATGTAGGGGCGCATGAGCGTCGCGCCCAGCGCGCAGTTCAGGCCGATGGCCAGCGGCTGCGCATGGCGCACGCTGTGCCAGAAGGCGGTGACGGTCTGGCCGCTGAGGATGCGGCCCGAGGCGTCGGTCACCGTGCCGCTGATGATCAGCGGCAGGCGCTGGCCGCTGTTGTCGAAGTACTCGTCCACCGCGAACAGCGCGGCCTTGGCGTTGAGCGTGTCGAAGATGGTCTCGACCAGGATCACGTCGGCGCCGCCTTCGACCAGCGCTTCGGTCTGCTCGTAGTACGCGGCGCGCAGCGATTCGAAATCGACGTTGCGTGCGCCCGGGTCGTTCACGTCGGGGCTGATGCTCGCCGTCTTGGGCGTCGGGCCGAGGGCGCCGGCCACGAAGCGCGGCTTGTCGGGCGTGCTGTACTTGTCGCAGGCCGCGCGCGCCAGCTTGGCCGATTCGAGGTTCATCTCGCGCGCCAGGTGGGCCATCTTGTAGTCCTCCTGCGCGATGGTGGTGGCGCCGAAGGTGTTGGTCTCGATGAGGTCGGCGCCGGCCGCGAGGTAGGCCTCGTGGATGTCGGTGATGACGTCGGGGCGCGTGAGCGACAGCAGCTCGTTGTTGCCCTTCACGTCGCGCTCGAAGTCCTTGAAGCGCTCGCCGCGGTATTGCTCTTCGGTGAGCTTGAAGCGCTGGATCATCGTGCCCATCGCGCCGTCGAGGATGGCAATGCGGTTGGCGAGGATGCCCGGCAGCGCCTGGCCGCGGGTATAGATGAGGGGCTTGGTCATGTCCGCGATTGTAAAAACCCCGGTCTGGCCCGGCGCGCAGGCGGGTCTTGCCGGCGTCAGCCCTGCCCGCCCGCGATCTCCGCCAGCGCCTGCACGAAGCGCGCGTTGTCCGCGTCGGTGCCCACCGACACGCGGATGAAGGTCTCGAAGCCCGGCTCTTTCCAGGGCTTGACGATGATCCCGCGCGCCAGCAGCGCCTCGTTGACTGGCGCGTTGGGCCGCCCGAGGTCGACGAACAGGAAGTTGGCCGCCGAAGGCGCGATGCGCAGGCCCGGCCAGACCGACCCGGCCAGGGCGCGAAGCTGCGCCGCCAGCGCCTCGCGCTGTTGCACGGTGCGCGCCACCGCCTGCGCCATGAAGGCCTCGTCGCCCCAGGCCGCCAGCGCCGCGGCCTGCGCCGCCAGGTTCACGTTGAAGGGCGTGCGCACGCGGTCGAGCAGCTGCACCAGCGCCGCGTCGGACGCCATGCCGTAGCCCACGCGCAGGCCGGCCAGGCCCCAGGCCTTGGAGAAGGTGCGCAGCACGATCCAGGGGGCGCGGCCTTCGCCGGCCGCCTGCCATGCGCGCAGCAGGGCGAGCACGTCGGGGTAGCCGGGCGCCAGCCGCGCATATTCGTAGTAGGCCTCGTCCACCACCAGCAGCGTGCCCGCGGGCACCGCCGCGAGCAGGCGTGCGAAGTCGCCCGCATCGAACATGCAGCCGACCGGGTTCGAGGGGTTGGCCAGCATCACCACCTTGGGCCCGCGCGCGAGCGCGGCGCACCAGGCCTCCAGGTCGAAGCCGAGTTCCGGCGTGAGCGTCAGCAGCTCGACCTGCGCGCCCATCATGCGCGGGTAGATCTCGTGCAGGCCGAAGGCCGGGCGCTGCGTGAGCACGCGGTCGCCCGGCGACAGCAGCGCCTGGCACAGCATCTGCAGGATGTCCTCGGAGCCGTTGCCGATCACCACCTCGCCGGGCTGCGCGCCGGTGCGCTGCGCGATGGCGGCACGCAGCGCCGTGGAGTTGGCGTCGGGGTAGGTGCCCGCGCGCGCCGCCAGGTCGACCAGCGCACGCGCCACCGCGGGGCTGGGGCCGTACGGGTTCTCGTTGCTCGCCAGCCGCGCGATCTCGCTGACGCCGTAGCGCGCGCGCACGGCGTCCGAGGACAGGCCGGCGTTGTAGGGCGGCAGCGGCGGCACCTCGGGGCGCGCGAACGCGTGGATGGCGGCGCTCACCGGGCGCCGCCATCGACGAAGGCCAGCACGGCTTCCAGCATGCGGCGCACGTGCGGCTTCACGCCCGCGGCCACGTCGGGCAGGTAGTCGAAGGGCAGCGCTTCCTGCATGTAGCTCGACTGGGTCATCTCCAGCTGCACCGCATGCACGCCGCCGGCCGGGTTGCCGTACTGGCGCGTGATGTGGCCGCCCTTGAAGCGGCCGTTGAGCACGCCGGTGTAGCCCGGCGCCGATTCGGCGATGCCGCGCAGCGTGGCGGCCAGCGCGGGGTCGCAGCTCTTGCCGTCGGCGGTGCCCAGGTTCAGGTCGGGCAGCTTGCCTTCGAAGAAGCGCGGCAGCACGGAGCGGATCGAGTGCGCGTCCCACAGCGCGACGGTGCCGTGCGCGGCCGTGAGGCGGTCGAGCTCGGCCTGCAGCTGCTGGTGGTACGGGCGCCAGACGGCCTCGCGGCGTTCGGCAACTTCTTCGTCGGACGGGTGGTCTTCGGGCTTCGCATAGACCGGCGTGTCGTCGAAGGTGTCGACCGGGCACAGGCCGGTGACGCTCTGGCCCGGGTAGAGGCTGGCGCCGTCCGGCGGACGGTTCAGGTCGACCACGTAGCGCGAGTGCGTGGCCACGAGCACCGAGGCGCCGAGTGCGTCGGCGAAGTCGTAGAGCTGCTCGAGGTGCCAGTCGGTGTCGGGCACGTGGCGCGCCTCGTCGGTGAAGCGGGCGGCCAGTGCGGGCGGCACGTGCGTGCCGACGTGCGGCATCGAGATCAGCAGCGGGCGCGTGCCCTGGCGGAAGCGGAACGCCGGTTCGGAGGTGGTGAAGGCCATGGGAATTCAGTCCTTGAGGAGTTGGGTGCGCGCGGCAACGAAGGCGGCGGCGGCATCGCCATGCAGCGCGTGGCGCCCGGCCGTGACGCGCGCGCGGCCGGCCACCCAGACCGCGTCGACGGCCGAGGTGCGGTGGCTCGCGAACACATGGGCCGAGAGCATGTCGGGCGCCGACAGGCCCTGCAGCGCGAGGTGATGGGCATCGAGCACGACGAAGTCGGCCTGCTGCTCCGCGGCCAGCCCGCCGACCGCGCGGCCCGCCGCCTGCGCCCCGCCCTGCACGGCTTCGAGCGTGAGCGCGGTGGCCACGTGCGGCTGCGCCGCGCTGGCGCCGACGTTGCGCTGTCGCCGGCCCAGGCGCTGGCTGTATTCGAGCATCAACAGCTCCTCGGCCGCGTTGACGCTGGCGTGGCTGTCGGAGCCCACGCCCCAGGCGCCGCCGTGGCTGCGCCAGCGCGCGAAGTCGAAGATGCCGTCGCCCAGGTTGGCCTCGGTGGTCGGGCACAGGCCCGCGACCGCACCGCTCTGGGCCGCGTATTCGTATTCGGCGTCGTTCATGTGCGTGGCATGCACGAGGCACCAGCGCGCATCGACGCTCGCGTGGTCGAGCAGCCATTCGACCGGGCGCAGGCCGCTCCACTCCACGCAGTCGTCCACTTCCTTCGTCTGCTCGGCGATGTGGATGTGGACCGGCGCGGTGCGGTCGATGGCGTCCAGGCCGGCGAGCGCCTCGCGCAGCGCCTCGGGCGGCACGGCGCGCAGCGAGTGCGGCGCCAGGCCCAGGCGCGCGCCCTGCGCGTCGCAGTCGGGCTTGAGCGCGTCGAGCAGGCGCAGCATCGATTCGGTCGAGCGGATGAAGCGGCGCTGCCCCTCGGTGGGCGGCTGGTCGCCGAAGCCGCTGGTCTGGTAGAGCACGGGCAGCAGCGTGAAGCCGATGCCGGTGTTGTGCGCGGCGCGCAGCAGCGCGCGGCTCAGTGCCGCGTCGTCGGCGTAGGGACGCCCATCGGTGTCGTGGTGCACGTACTGGAACTCGCACACGCTGGTGTAGCCCGCCTCGAGCATCTCGGCGTAGAGCCAGGTCGCGATGGCCTCCATGTGCTGCGGGCCGAGGCGCGCGGCAAAGCGGTACATCAACGTGCGCCAGCTCCAGAAGCTGTCCTGCTGTTCGGCGCGGTGCTCGGTGAGGCCCGCGAAGGCGCGCTGGAAGGCATGCGAATGCAGGTTGGGCATGCCGGGGATCACCGGGCCGGTCGCCACCTGCGCGCCCGCGGGCGGTTGCGCACCGGCCTGCACCTGCGTGAGCTGGCCGGCGTCGTTCCACGTCAGCAGGACGTTCTTCATCCAGCCTGCGGGCAGCAGCGCATCGGCTGCGAAAAGCGTGTGTGTCATTCGGTGGCTCCGATGGCGATGCGTCCCTGGCGCACCACGGCGCGCACCGGCTGCTGGCCGAACCAGTAGGCCAGCTCGGCGGCGTCGTGCAGGTTCCAGAGCACGAAGTTGGCGGGCATGCCGGGCGCGATGGCGCCGTGCGTGTCCTGCAGGCCCAGCGCGCGCGCGGCGTGCACGGTGACGCCGGCCAGCGCCTCGGGCACGGTGAGGCGGAACAGCGTGCAGGCCATGTTGACCATCAGCAGCAGGCTCAGCGTCGGCGAGGTGCCGGGGTTGTGGTCGGTCGAGACGGCCATCGGCACGCCCGCGGCGCGCAGCGCGTCGATGGGCGGCAGGTGCGTGTCGCGCAGCGTGTAGTAGGCGCCCGGCAGCAGCACGGCCACGGTGCCCGACTGGCGCATGGCCGCGATGCCGTCGGCCGACAGGTGCTCGATGTGGTCGCACGACAGCGCGCCGTAGCGCGCGGCCAGGGCCGCGCCGCCCATGTCCGACAGCTGCTCGGCATGCAGCTTCACGGGCAGGCCCAGCGCCTTGGCGGCTTGGAAGACCTGTTCGGTTTCCGCGAGCGAGAAGGCGATGCGTTCGCAGAACACATCGACCGCATCGACCAGCCCTTCGGCGGCGAGCGCGGGCAGCATCTCCTTGCAGACGAGGTCGATGTAGTCGCCACTGCGGCCCGCGTATTCGGGCGGCAGCGCGTGCGCGCCGAGGAAGGTGGTGCGCACGGTGACGCCGTAAGCCTCGCCCAGTCGCCGTGCCACGCGCAGCTGCTTGCGCTCGTGTTCGAGCGCCAGGCCGTAGCCCGACTTGATCTCGATGGCGCAGACGCCGTCGGCCAGCAGCTGCTCGAGGCGCGCGGCGGCCTGGGCGAACAGCGTGTCTTCGTCGGCCTCGCGCGTGGCGCGCACCGACGAGACGATGCCGCCGCCGGCCTTGGCCACCTCTTCGTAGGTGGCGCCCGCGAGCCGCATCGCGAACTCGTTGGCGCGCTGGCCGCCGTAGACCAGGTGCGTGTGGCAATCGACGAGGCCGGGCGTGACGAGCGCACCGCCGCCGTCGTGCGGCGCGAGCCCCGCGAATTCGGCGGGCAGGTCGGCGCGCGCACCGACCCAGCGGACCGTGCCCTGCGCGACCACGAGGGCGGCTTCGGCGTCGGGCGCCAAGGTGACGCCGGGCGCCGCACCGGGCGCCAGGCGCAGGCCGGTCCAGAGGCCGTCGGCCGAGGGGAATTCGCTGGGGGGTGTCATCGTCATCTCCTTTTTCTGTGGCCGCTCAGGCCGGCACGAAGCGCACGGCCACCAGCCGCGCGCCGTCGCTTGCCGGTGCGGCCTGCCATGCCTGCGCGGCGTCGGCCCAGCACAGGCCGTCGCCTTCGCCCAGGGCCTCGCCGTCATTCAGGCGCCACTCGCCGCGCAACGCCAGCAGCACGCCGTGCGGCGTGGGCGCGATGTCGGCGGCGCGTTCCAGCACCTGCACGTCGGCGCGCCACTGGCCGCCGCGCGCCATCACGTTGAAGTCGTTCGAGGCGCCGCCGAGCAGCGTGCAGTCGATCGGGTCGTCGCCCGAAAAGGCGAAGGGCTGGTGCGGCACGTCGAGCCGGTGCGACACGCGGCCGTCGTGCGTGAAGAGGCGCACGCCGTCGCCTTCGAGCAGCATGATCTGGCGGTCGATGCCCGGGAACACCGAGAACGGGCCGGGCGACGCGATGGTGGCGATGCTCACGCGCCAGCCGAAGCTGTCGAGCCCCGCGCCTGGCGGCCAGCTGGCGATTTCCTGCGTGGTGCCGCCGCCGTTCTTCCAGGGCGTGGCGCGCAGGGTCGCGCGCGAAAAACGCTGCACGCTCATCGCATCAACCCGCCCTGGCGCAGCTTCTGCTCGAAATGCCGCAGGATCAGGGTCATGGTGCCCGTGAGCATGAAGTACACGAGCGCGATGGCCAGGTACACCTCGAGCGAGCGGTACGACACGCTGATGATCTTCTGGCCTTCGTGCATCACGTCATGGATGGTCAGGAGCGACACCAGCGCCGAGTTCTTGATGAGCGCGATGAACTCGTTGCCCAGCGGCGGGATCATGCGCACCACGGCCTGCGGCAGCACGATCTGGCGCATCGCCACGCCGGGCGTCATGCCCAGCGACTGCGCGGCCATGGTCTGGCCCTTGTCGATCGACTGGATCGCGCCGCGCACGATCTCGGACACGTAGGCGCCCGAGTACACGCCGAGCCCCAGCACGCCGCACACGAAGGCCGGCAGCAGGATGCCGAAGTGCGGCAGGCCGAAGAACAGAATGAACAGCTGCACCAGCAGCGGCGTGCCGCGAATCGCCGCCACATAGGCGGTACACACGCCGTAGATCCAGCGCCGCTTCGGGTTCAGCCGGCCAATGCCGACCAGCAGGCCCAGCACGCATCCCAGGGCCAGCGCGCAGGCGGTGATCTCCACCGTGACCAGCGCGCCGCGCAGCAGGTCGGGCCAGCCCTGCCAGACGGGCGAGAAATCGAAGTCCATGGCGCGCTTACTTGGCGGTGGCGCTGAACCACTTCTTCACGATGGCCGCGTAGGTGCCGTCGGCCTTGAGCTTCTCGATCGCGCCGTTCACGGCCTTGGTGAGCTCGGGCGTGTCCTTGCGGATGGCCATGCCGTATTCCTCGGTGGTGATCTGCTCGTCGAGCACCTTCAGGCCGCCGCGCGTGCGCACGTACTGGAAGGCGGCGGGCTTGCCGGTGACGGCGGCGTCGGCACGGCCGATGTCCACGAGGTTGAACATTTCCTGGTTCTTCTCGACTTCCATCAGCTGCACCTGCGGGAATTTCTCCTTCGTGTACGACACGGACTTGGTGCCCACCTGCACGCTGACCTTCTTGCCGTTGATGTCGGCCGGCTTCTTGATGGTCGTGTTGTTGTCCTTCACCATGACCACGAGGCCACCGGCGTAGTACGGCACGGTGAAGTCGACGACCTTCTTGCGCTCGTCGGTGATGTAGATGCCCGACACGGCCATGTCGAAGCGCTTCGAAATGAGGCCCGGCACGAGGCCCTTGAAGTCGATGTCGATCCACTCGATCTTGCGGCCCAGCGTCTTGCCGATGGCTTCCACCAGCTCCACGTCGAAGCCGGTGCGCTTGCCGTTTTCCACGAACTCCATCGGCGGGAAGGTGGCGTCGGTGGCCACGCGCAGCGGCTCGCCCTGGGCTTGCGCGGCGCCAGCGAAACCGAAGAAGGCGAGGCCGGACAGGGCGGCGGCGACGAGGGTGCGACGGGTGTTCATGGGGAGGGCTTTCGTGGAGGTGAGGGAGGGAGAAAGAAAAAGAAAAGCGGCGACTACTGCAGTGCGCGCGAGATGCGGGCCGCCGTGACGACGGTCATGTGGACCAATGCAGCTTCCATGCCTTCGACGCGCGTGAGCGGCGCCATCAGCGTGATCGCCCCGCGCAGGCGCCGGCCCGCGGCCAGCACCGGCGCGCTCGCGCCCCACACGCCGGCATCGACCTCGCCGTGGGTCACGGCATGGCCGGCGGCGCGGATGGCGTCGAGTTCGGCGGCGCGCTCGGCACGGCGTTCGGGGCCTTCGTCCAGGCCGTCGAGCAGCAGGTCGCGCGCCTCGTCGGGCGCGTGGGCCAGCAGGCACTTGGCGCTGGCGCCGTCGCGCGCGGGCACGCTGCGGCCGCGGTCGAAGGAGCAGCGCAGCGACTGTTCGCTGTCGATCATCTCCAGGCACACGACGCGCTCGTTCACCAGGGTGACGAGCGCCACGCTCTCGTGGCTCTGCTGCGCCAGCACGCGCATGTCGGCGCGCGCGGCCATCACGAGGTCGGAGTTGCCGTCGAAGCCGCTGGCCAGCTGCACGCTCACCGGTCCCGGCGAGTAGCGGCCCTCGGACTCCATCACGAAGCCCCAGCGGCGCAAGGTGGCGACCTGGCGGTACAGCGTGCTCTGCGACAGGCCGGTGGCCTGCACCAGCTCGGCCGCCGTCATCGCCGCCTTGCTTTGCGCCAGCACCGACAGCACGAACAGCGCGCGGTCGTTGTGGGCGGGAGCGTCAAGGGGGGTCGTCATCGGGGGCAATCGCTGGGCGGTCGAAAGTGGATGCGGCGTGCAGTATCTTGCTCGCCGTTCTCACGACCAAGCCCGAATTCCCACGCGATGGGAATGAGCGCGTTTTTTCTTTCTACCTTCGTCTTACCGAGGCTCAGCGCACCAGCAACGGAAAGAGCGGATCGTCCATCGGCGCGCCGGCCGGCAGGCGCTCGGCCAGGCCCGGGAAATCGGGCGAGGTCTTCCAGCTGCGCGGCGCGTGGCGGATGTCGTCGCCCAGGAAGCGCACCGAGAACACGCGGCGCCGGTTCGGCCCTTCCACGCCGGCGGCCGCATGCAGGGTGAGCATGTGGAAGCAGACGAAGTCGCCCGGCTCGATGTCCCAGCCGACGATGGGAAAGCGCTCGCGCGCGCCCTCGATGTCGGGCAGGTCGTCGAGGCTGCCTTCGGGGAACCACTTGGCGTGGTTGTCCATGAAGGTGCGCGGCATCAGCCACGGCCCCTTGTGGGAGCCGGCCACGAACTCGAGCGTGGCGGCACGCGACACCGGATCGACCGGAATCCACATGCTGACGTTCTGCATGCCCTCGATGTTGTAGTAGGGCTGGTCCTGGTGCCACGGCGTGCGCTGGCGCGTGCCGGGCTCCTTCACGAGCAGGTGGTCGTGGTACAGGCGCACGGTGTCCGAGCCCATGAGCCGCTGCGCGAGCTGCGCCAGCGGCGCCTCCCTGATGAAGCGGCCGAAGGCGTCGATCTCCTGCCAGTTGCAGAAGTCCTCGAAGAAGCGGCCCGGGTCGTCGGGCCGGCTCGCGACCTTGGCGCGCGGGCTGGGCGCCGCCAGGTTCGCTTCGATGCCATCGCGCAGCAGCGCGAGTTCGTCGGCCGTGAGCAGCTGGCGGATGCAGACCGCGCCGTCGCGCTGGAACTGCGCCACCAGCGCGTCGTCCACGCGTTCGCGCACGCGGCGCTGCAGGTCGGAAGCATCGAGGGTCATCGTCGGGTCTCCTTCGGGTGTGGGGTGTCGGGTGACCCGCTTTTTTACTTCACCTGCGGCGCCTGCCGGCCTTACTTGATCATCGGCAGCTTCAGGCCCTGCTTCTTCGCCGTGGCCACGGCGATGTCGTAACCCGCGTCGGCATGGCGCATCACGCCGGTGGCCGGGTCGTTGAAGAGCACGCGCCCGATGCGCTTGGCGGCAGCGTCGGTGCCGTCGCAGACGATCACCACGCCCGAGTGCTGCGAGTAGCCCATGCCCACGCCGCCGCCGTGGTGCAGGCTGACCCAGGTCGCGCCGCCGGCCGTGTTGAGCAGTGCGTTGAGCAGCGGCCAGTCGGAGACGGCGTCGGTGCCGTCCTTCATGGCTTCGGTCTCGCGGTTCGGGCTGGCGACCGAGCCGGTGTCCAGGTGGTCGCGGCCGATGACGATCGGCCCCTTGAGCTCGCCGTTCTTCACCATCTCGTTGAAGGCCAGGCCGGCGATGTGGCGCTCGCCCAGGCCGAGCCAGCAGATGCGCGCGGGCAGGCCCTGGAAGGCGATGCGCTCGCGCGCCATGTCGAGCCAGCGGTGCGTGTGGGTGTTCTCGGGGAACAGCTCCTTGATCTTGGCGTCGGTCTTGTAGATGTCTTCCGGGTCGCCCGAGAGCGCCACCCAGCGGAACGGGCCCTTGCCTTCGCAGAACAGCGGACGGATGTAGGCCGGCACGAAGCCCGGGAAGTCGAAGGCGTTCTTCACGCCTTCGTCGAACGCGACCTGGCGGATGTTGTTGCCGTAGTCGACCGTGGGGATGCCCATGGCCTGGAAGTCGAGCATGGCCTGCACGTGCACGGCGCACGACTTGGCGGCGGCCTTCTTCAGGGCGTCGTGTTGCGACGCGTCCTTCATGGCGGCCTGCCACTGCGGCACGCTCCAGCCCGAGGGCAGGTAGCCGTTGATCAGGTCGTGCGCGGAGGTCTGGTCGGTCACGAGGTCGGGCTTGAGGCCGCCGGCCTTCGCGCGCTTGACCAGTTCGGGCAGGATGTCGGCCGCGTTGCCCAGCAGCGCGATCGACACGGCTTCCTTGGCGTCGCAATGCTGCTTGATGAGCTCGAAGGCGTGGTCGATGTCGCGCGCCTGCTTGTCGACGTAGCGCGTGCGCAGGCGGAAGTCGATGCTCGACTGCTGGCACTCGATGTTCAGCGACACGGCGCCGGCCAGCGTGGCCGCGAGCGGCTGTGCGCCACCCATGCCGCCCAAGCCGGCCGTGAGGATCCACTTGCCCGCGAGGCTGTTGTTGTAGTGCTGGCGGCCGGCTTCGACGAAGGTTTCGAAGGTGCCTTGCACGATGCCCTGGCTGCCGATGTAGATCCAGCTGCCCGCCGTCATCTGGCCGTACATGAAGAGGCCCTGGCGGTCGAGCTCGTTGAAGTGCTCCCAGTTGGCCCACTTCGGCACGAGGTTGGAGTTGGCGAGCAGCACGCGCGGTGCGTCGGCATGCGTCTTGAACACGCCCACGGGCTTGCCCGATTGAATGAGCAGCGTCTCGTCGTCTTCCAGTTCCTTCAGCGAGGCGAGGATCTGGTCGTAGCAGGCCCAGTCGCGCGCGGCGCGGCCAATGCCGCCGTACACCACGAGGTCTTGCGGGCGCTCGGCCACCTCGGCGTCGAGGTTGTTCTGCAGCATGCGGTACGGCGCTTCGGTGAGCCAGCTCTTGCAGTTGAGCTCGGTGCCGCGCGGGGCGCGGATCACACGGGTCGGGTCATGGCGCGGATCGGCGCCGGTGGGGGTGTTCAGGGCGAATTTGTCGGGTGCGTTCATGGCGTGGTTCTCCTTGTCGGGTGGCGGTCGGTACGGATCACTTCGAGTGGCTGGGCAGGATGTCGAGCAGCGCGGCCGGCAGGTCGGCCGCGAGCGCCCACAGGCGCATGGCTTCGATGTCGGGTGCGAGGTAGCGGTCGGTCTCGAGGAACGCGACCTTCTGGCGGATGCGGGCGAATTCCGCTTCGACCAGCGGCGAACTCTTCAGCTTGCGCTTGAGTTCGATGCCTTGGGCGGCGGCCATCGCTTCGATGCCGACGACGACCGCGGTGTTGTTGACCATGTCGCCCAGGCGGCGCGCCGCGAAGGTGGCCATCGACACGTGGTCTTCCTGGTTGGCCGAGGTCGGCAGGCTGTCGACGCTGGCGGGGTGCGCGTGCGACTTGTTTTCCGAGGCGAGCGCGGCGGCCGTGACCTGCGCGATCATGAAGCCGGAATTGAGACCACCGTCGCGCACCAGGAAGGGCGGCAGGCCCGACAGGCCGCTGTCGAGCAGCAGCGCGAGGCGGCGCTCGGCGATGGCGCCGACTTCGCTCACGGCCAGCGCAATGATGTCGGCCGCGAAGGCGACCGGCTCGGCGTGGAAGTTGCCGCCCGAGATCACCTCGCCGGTGTCGCAGAACACCAGCGGGTTGTCCGATGCGGCGTTGGCTTCGATGACCAGCACGCGCGAGGCGTGGGCCAGGTTGTCGAGGCAGGCGCCCATCACCTGCGGGATGCAGCGCACCGAGTACGGGTCCTGCACGCGGCCGCAGTCGGCGTGCGACGGGACGATCTCGCTGCCGTCGAGCAGCGTGCGCACGGCGCCGGCCACGGCGATCTGGCCGGGCTGGCCGCGCGCGGCGTGGATGCGCGCGTCGAAGGGCTTGATCGAGCCCTGGATGGCTTCGAGCGACAGCGCGCCCGACATCAGTGCGGCGGCGAACACGTCTTCGGCGCCGAACAGGCCGGCCAGCGCCAGCGCGGTCGACACCTGCGTGCCGTTGAGCAGCGCCAGGCCTTCCTTGGGGCCGAGCACAAAGGGTTCGAGGCCGATGCTGCGCATGGCTTCGGCGCCGCTCACCTTCTTGCCGTCGGCCAGCGTGGCTTCGCCTTCGCCGATGAGCACGCAGGCCATGTGGGCCAGCGGCGCGAGGTCGCCCGAGGCGCCGACCGAGCCCTTGCACGGGATGCTGGGCGTGACGCCGGCGTTGAACAGCGCCAGCAGCGCATCGACCAGCGCGGGCCGCACGCCCGAGTGGCCGCGCGCCAGGCTCACCGCCTTGGTCGCGAGGATCATGCGCACCACCGGCGCGGCCAGCGGCTCGCCCGTGCCCACGCTGTGCGAGAGCACGAGGTTGCGCTGCAGCTCGGCCAGGTGGTCGTTGCCGATGCGCGTGCTGGCGAGCTTGCCGAAACCGGTGTTGATGCCGTAGACCACCTCGTCGTTCTCGACGATGTGGCGCACCGCGGCCTCGGCCTTGGCCATGCCGTCCTGCACCGACGGGTCGAGCGCAAGGTGCACGCCGCCGGCCTGGATGCGTCGCAGCATCGCAAGGTCGACCTTGCCGGGCGTGAGGGTCAATGTGGCGTGGGAAGTGGCGGTGTGATTGCTTGGCATGTGAACCTGTCTATACAAGTGGTTGCGAGAGAAAACCTTGTCCTTTGGACATTTAAAAAAGACTCACGGTCCCTTCGTGGAACACCGCGGAACCGGCTTTGCCGGGCCGCTGGTGTTGCCCCCGGCGAGGGGGTTGGCGAAGCGACACGAAGTGCGCGAAGACTGGGGGAGCGTCATATTCAGCCGAAGGTCGGGTTGCCGTCGGACTTGAATCGGCTGCCCAGGCTGTAGCGCGAAGCGGGATGCAGGCAGCGCACCCAGGTCACGGGCGTGTTGCGGATCCAGGTGCGGCGCGTCAGCAGCAGGCAGGGGTCGGTGGGGGCCATCGCGAGCCGCTCGGCCTGTTCGGCGCTGGGCAGCACGGCATCGACGACGTGTTCGATCTGGTCGAAGGGCACGTTGCGCACCAGGTACTCGCTGGGCGGCACGGCCGTGAAGTCCTGCTCGAGAAAGTCGGGCACGACCTGCGGGTTGACGTAGCGCTCCTCGAGCTGCACGGGCGTGTCGTTGTCCAGGTGCAGGCAGGCGCTGTGGAACACCGAGTCGCCCGCGCGCAGGTCGAGCCAGGCCGCCACGTCGGGCGAGGCCGCGAGGCGCTCGACCGCGAGCATCTCGCAGCGGTAGTCGTGGCCGCGCTGGCGGATCTCGCTGGCGATGTTGGCGATCTGCAGCAGCGTCGACTGCGGCTTGTTCTCGGCCACGAAGCTGCCCACGCCGGCCACGCGCACGATGCGCCCCTGCTCCATGAGCTCGCGCAGGGCGCGGTTCACGGTCATGCGCGCCATGCCGAACTGCGCGACCAGCTCGTTCTCGGAAGGCAGGCGGTGGCCGGGCGGCCACGTGCCGTCCTGGATCTTGCGGGAGATGTGATCCTTGACTTGCGCATAGAGCGCGAGGGACGGCAGGTCGCGTTTCATCGTGCTTTCAATGTTCCGCAGCGGCCATCGACTCGGCGCGGATTTCTTCGGTCAGGCGCGCCTTGATGTCCATGAACTCGGGCGAGGTCTTGATGGTGTAGCTGCGCGGGTGCGGGAAGTCGACCGCGATCTCGGTCTTGATGCGGCCCGGCCGCGCGCTGAACACCGCCACGCGGTTGGCCATGAAGATCGCCTCGTCGATGTCGTGCGTGACGAACAGCACCGTCTTCTGCGCCGACTCCCAGATGCCCAGCAGCAGCTCCTGCATGAGCACGCGGGTCTGGTTGTCGAGCGCGCCGAAGGGCTCGTCGAGCAGCAGCATCTTGGGGTCGTTGGCCAGCGCGCGCGCAATGGCGGTGCGCTGCTGCATGCCGCCCGAGAGCTGCTTGGGAAAGTGGTGCTCGAAGCCGCGCAGGCCGACCTTGGCGATGAAGAACTCGCTGCGTTCCTTCTGGTCGGCCTCGCTCATGCCGCGCTCGCGCAGGCCGAAGCGGATGTTCTGCGCCACCGTGAGCCACGGGAACAGCGTGTAGCTCTGGAACACCACGCCGCGGTCGGCGCCGGGGCCTTCGATGCGCTCGCCGTCGAGCATCACCTGGCCGGTGGTCGGGAAGTCGAGCCCCGCCACGATGCGCAAGAGCGTCGACTTGCCGCAGCCCGAGGGGCCGAGGATGGTGACGAAGTCGTTCTCCTTCACCTCGAAGTCGATCGGCTGCAGCGCCTGCGTGCGCTGGCCCTTGGTGCCGGTGAAGACGCGCGAGACGCCTTGAATGGAGAGTTGGTTCTTCACAGTGCAGCCCATGCAAACAGACGGCGATTCATCGCCTTGAAAGCGAAGTCGGACAACAGGCCGATGACGCCGATCACGATGATCCCGAAGATGATCTGCCCGGTGTTCAGCAGCGCCTGGCTGTCGGTGATCATGTGGCCGATGCCCGACGAGGAGCCGATGAGTTCCGCCACGATCACGTACGTCCAGGCCCAGCCCAGCACGAGGCGCAGCGTTTCGGCGATGCCCGGCGCGGCGCCCGGAATGAGCACGCGCGCCACGATGCCGCGGCTGTTGGCGCCCAGCGTGTAGGCGGCCTCGACGAGGTCGCGCCGCGCGCCGCCCACGGTGACGGCCACCATCAGCACGATCTGGAAGAACGAGCCGATGAAGATCACCAAGAGCTTCTGCATTTCGCCCAGGCCCGCCCACAGGATGAGCAGCGGGATGAAAGCCGAGGCCGGCAGGTAGCGGCAGAACGAGACGAAGGGCTCGAAGAAGGCCTCGACGGTCTTCCAGGTGCCCATGGCCACGCCCAGCGGCACCGCGATGACGGCCGCCAGCAGGAAGCCGCCGAACACGCGCCACACGGTCATGCCGATGTCGCCGATGAAGCCGTACTCGGTGAAGAGCAGCCAGCCCTCCTTGACCATCGTGATCGGACTCGCCAGGAAGGTGGGCGACACGAAGCCGCCCAGCGTGGCGATGCCCCACACCACCACGAAGAGCACGAAGAAGCCGAGCCCCAGCAGCGTGCGCGCGGACGCGCTGATGGGCTCGAGCGGCGCGAACACGCGGCGCCGCACGGGAGGCGCGGGCGGCGGCGTCACGGCGCGCGCCGGGGCGGCGGTCATCGGTTGCATCTGCGGCAAGGCCTTACTTGACATAGCTGGCGTCGAAGGTGGCTGCGTAGTCTTCCGGCGCCTTGCGGATCACGCCGGCCTCCAGCAGGATGGCCGCGGCTTCCTTCATGAAGCTGGTGAGCTCGCCCGCGAAGAACTTCTGGTTGGCGGCCTTGTCCTGCCAGCGCAGGTAGGCCGACGACTTGGCGAACTGCTCGCCGCTTTGCTTGACGGCCGAGCCCATGAGCTCGTTGGCCTTGGCCGGGTCGGCCTTGATCATGTCCAGCGCGTCGAAGTACGACTTGGTGAGCGCGGCGGCGGCCTTGGCGTTGGCCTTGAGCCAGGTGGGGGCGCAGCCCACGGTGTCCATCACCATCGGGTAGTCGAGCGTGGTGGCCAGGATCTTGCCGGCGGCCGGGTTGGCGCGCACGGTCGAGAGGTAGGGCTCGTAGGTCATGGCGGCGTCGTTCTGGCCGGCCACGAAAGCTTGCGCAGCGGGCTGCGGCTCGAGCGAGACCACCTTCACGTCCTTCAGGCTCATGCCGTTCTTGCTGAGCATCCAGGCCAGGCCGAAGTACGGCGCGGTGCCCGGGGCGCTCACGCCGATGCTCTTGCCCTTGAGGTCGGAAAAGCTCTTCACGTCGTTGCGCACGGCCAGGCCGTCGGCGCCGTAGGACTTGTCCATCTGGAAGATCTGCACGATCGGCACGCCGTTGGCGTTCCAGGCCACGTGCGTCTCCACCGTGGTGGCCGCGCACTGGATCGCGCCGGAGGCCAGCGCCAGGTGGCGGTCCTTCTGCGGGATCATCTTGAGTTCGACGTCCAGCCCGTTCTTCTTGAAGATGCCGGCCTTGTCGGCCAGCGACAGCGGCGCAAAGCCGGTCCAGCCGGACATGCCGAGCGAAATCTTCGTGTCCTGGGCGGCGGCCGTTCCGGCCATGCCCGCTGCACATGCACCTGCTGCCAGCAGCGAAGCGACTTTCACAACTACCGTCTTGACCATGGGGACTCCTGGTTCCATTTTTTGAGAGAGGTGACTCGGCGATACATGCCCGGGGGATATGGGCAGCACGCCTCGCATTGTTGCCAAGCGCCCCAACTTGTATATACAGGATAACCCGAAAGTCCTGTTTTGGTGCATCTCCGAGAGAAATGCCCCAGTTTGCTGTCTAGACAAGAGGGGTGCCGGGACGGGGTTCACCATTGCAAACGCCGTGCCACAGTCATATCGGAGCCGCTGGGGGACAATCGGCGTCCGCCCCGGCTCCGGCCCTTTTCTCCCCCCTCCCCGCCCTTCGCACCCCCGCCTGTGTCTTCCCTCGCTCCCCGCCCCTTCGACGCTTCCAGCGACGGCAGCAGCTCCGGCAGCGCGGCCCCCGCCGACATCCTTCACGACGTGTTCGGCTACGCGCGCTTTCGCGGGGCCCAGCAGGACATCGTGGAGCACGTGGTCGGCGGCGGCGACGCGCTGGTGCTCATGCCCACGGGCGGCGGCAAGTCGCTCTGTTATCAGATTCCGGCCATCGCGCGGCAGCGCGCGGGGCGCGGCGTGGCGGTGGTGGTGTCGCCGCTGATCGCGCTGATGCACGACCAGGTCGGCGCGCTGCACGAGGCGGGGGTGAGCGCGGCGTTCCTCAATTCCACGCTCGACTGGGAGCAGACGCAGGACGTGGAACGCCGCATGCTGCGCGGCGAGATCACGCTGCTGTACGCGGCGCCCGAGCGCGTGAACACGCCGCGCTTTTTGTCGCAGCTCGATTCGCTGAACGAGCGCGGCAAGCTCTCGCTGTTCGCCATCGACGAGGCGCATTGCGTGAGCCAGTGGGGCCACGACTTCCGCCCCGAGTACCGCGCGCTCACCGTGCTGCACGAGCGCTACCCGGGCGTGCCGCGCATCGCGCTCACGGCCACGGCCGACGACCTCACGCGCGCCGACATCGTCGAGCGGCTGCAGCTGGAAGAAGCGCGCCAGTTCGTCTCCAGCTTCGACCGTCCGAACATCCGCTACACCATCGTCGAGAAGAAGGACGCCACCACACAGCTGCTGCGCTTCATCGAGCGCGAGCACGAGGGCGACGCGGGCGTGGTCTATTGCCAGTCGCGCAAGCGTGTGGAAGACCTCGCGACGACGCTGCAGGGCGCCGGCATCAACGCGCTGCCGTACCACGCGGGGCTCGATGCGGCGGTGCGCCAGAAGCACCAGGACCGCTTCCTGCGCGAAGAAGGCATCGTGATGGTCGCGACCATCGCCTTCGGCATGGGCATCGACAAGCCCGACGTGCGCTTCGTGGGCCACGTCGACATGCCCAAGAACATCGAGGGCTACTACCAGGAAACCGGCCGCGCAGGCCGCGACGGCGCCCCCGCCGACGCCTGGATGGCCTACGGCCTGAACGACGTGGTGAACCAGCGCCGCATGATCGACGAGAGCCCGGCCGGCGAAGAGTTCAAGCAGGTGATGCGCGGCAAGCTCGACGCCCTGCTCTCGCTGGCCGAGGCCAGCGACTGCCGCCGCGTGCGCCTGCTGGGCTACTTCGGCGAGAAGAGCACGCCCTGCGGCAACTGCGACAACTGCCTGAACCCGCCGCAGGTGTGGGACGGCACCGATGCCGCGCGCAAGCTGCTGAGCACCATCTACCGCGTGCAGCAGCTCAGCGGCATCAGCTTCGGCGCGGGCCACATCATGGACATCCTGCGCGGCAAGGCGACCGAGAAGGTCAAGCAGTTCGGCCACGAGCGCATCAGCACCTTCGGCATCGGCGCGGAGTTCAGCGAGGTGGCGCTGCGCGGCGTGCTGCGCCAGCTGATCGCCACCGGCGCGCTGGCGGTGGACGCCGAGGCCTTCAACACGCTGAAGCTCACCGAGGGCTCGCGCGCGGTGCTCAAGGGCGAGACCACGGTGTCGCTGCGCGAGTCGGTGTCGTCACCGGCCGAGCGCAAGCCCCGGCGCGAGAAGGCCGCCAAGGGCGCGCCGTCGCCGGCAGCCGCCTCGCTGGACGACGTGGGCAAGAAGCGCTTCGAGGCACTCAAGGCCTGGCGGGCCGAGGTGGCCAAGGAACACAACCTGCCGGCCTACGTGATCTTCCACGACGCCACGCTGGCCGCCATCGCCGAGCGCGCGCCCGCGACGCTCGAAGACCTGCAGGGCATCAGCGGGATCGGCACGAAGAAGCTCGAGGCCTACGGCGCCGAAGTGCTTCGCGTGTGCGAAGCCTTCTAACGCTCTCCACCTAGAGCAGGCGGGCCGCCTTCGAGAAATCGATGGACGCGAGCACCGCGGCGCGCATGGCCGTCAGCAGATGGCGCTCGTCGTTGCTGCGCTTCTGGAAGGTGTAGGTCAGCGCGGGCAAGGCCTGGCGGGCCTTCAGGATGCGCAGGTCGCCGCGGCGCGACAGCAGGCGCGCCCAGCCTTCCGGCAGGAACCCGACACCGATCCCCTCGATCAGCAGGCCGGCGACGGCGCCCCAGCTGTTGCAGCTGAGGCGGTGCGGCGCCTCGAGGTTCTCGGCCATGAGCCATTCGTCGAGCAGGCGGCTGGTGCCCGCGCCGGTCGGCAGCGTCACGATGGGATGCTGCGCGAGCAGCGGCGCGCCGAGGGTCGTGGTCTTGCCCGCCAGCGCGGGCGCGGCCACCCACACGAAATGCGCCTGGCCCACGGTGTGCGACGAGATCAGCCCGTGGTGCGGTGAGCGCCCGGCGATCACCGCGCAGTCGAGCTCGCCGTTGCGAAGGCGTTCGTCCAGCGCCGAGCCGAAGTTGACGTGCGGCTCCAGGCGCAGGTCCGGCAGGTGCCGCCCCACGTGCGCGACGAGCTGGGGCAGCCAGGTCAGCGCGCTCAGTTCGCCGATGCCGAAAGTGCAACGGCCACCGAGGCTGGCGGGCGCGCCGATCGACCGCTTCGTCTCGTCGGCCGCCAGCAGCAGCGCGGCGGCGCGCGGCAGGAACCGCTCACCCGCGTCCGTGAGCGTGGCCCGTTGCCCGGCGCGGTCGAACAAGGGCGCGCCGAGCGACACCTCCAGCTCGGCCAGGCGCTTGGACAGCGACGAGGTCGACAGGTGCAGCCGCTGCGCCGCGAGCGCAAAGCTGGCGCAGGTCGCGGCCCAGTAGAAGGCCTCCAGTTGCTTCAGCGTCATGCGCCGTCCCCCTCTGTCATTTCGAAAAAAGCGAAATGACAAGTTACCATAAATTCGCTTTTTCAAAACCTTCTGCACGCCTACAGTCCGCGCGGACCGAACGACTGACTGGATGGCGGACATGACTGTTTTCTCGCGTGCCTTCGATGCCCCGCGCACCGCGCCGGCGCAAGCCCCTGCTGTTACCGCCGCGACGCCGCGGCGTCTGGCCGGCATCCTGTCGCTGCAGGACTTCGAGCACGCGGCCAAGCGCCGGCTGCCGCGCCCGCTGTTCGGCTACATCGCCGGCGCGGCGGAGGACAACCGCTCGCTGGACGCCAACCGCGCCGCGTTCGACGCGCACGACTTCCTGCCCCGGGTGCTGGTCGATGTCTCCCGGCGCTCGCAGGAGGTCACGCTGTTCGGCCAGCGCTACGCGTCGCCCTTCGGGATCGCGCCGGTCGGCATCAGCGCGCTGTCGGCCTACCGCGGCGACCTGGTGCTCGCGCAGGCGGCGCAGGCGGCCGGCATTCCCGCGGTCATGAGCGGCACCTCGCTCATTCCGATGGAAGAAGTGGCCCAGGCCGCGCCCGGCACGTGGTTCCAGGCCTACCTGCCGGGCGACGCGGCGCGCATCGACGGCCTGGTGGCGCGCATTGCCGGCGCGGGCTTTCGCCACCTGGTCGTGACGGTCGACATTCCCGTCTGGGCGAACCGCGAAAACAACGTGCGCGCCGGCTTCACGACGCCGCTGCGGCCCAGCCTGCGGCTGGCGTGGGACGGCCTCGTGCGGCCGCGCTGGCTGCTCGGCACGCTCGCGCGGACCTTCGTGACGCAGGGCATGCCGCATTTCGAGAACTCGTTCGCCACGCGCGGCGCGCCTCTTTTCTCCAGCACCGCGATCCGCGACACGACCGGCCGCGACCACATCCACTGGGACCACATCGCCCGCATCCGGCAGCAGTGGCGCGGGCCGCTGATCCTGAAGGGCATTCTTCATCCGGCCGATGCGCGGCGCGCGCGGCAGCTCGGCGCCGATGGGCTCATCGTCTCCAACCACGGCGGCCGACAGCTCGACGGCGCGGCACCGGCGCTTCGCGCGCTGCCGCAGGTGCTGGACGCCGCAGGCGAGCTGCCCGTGATGGTCGACGGCGGCGTGCGGCGCGGCAGCGACGTGCTGAAGGCGCTGGCGCTGGGCGCCAAGGCTGTGTTCGCGGGCCGGCCGTTCATGTACGCCGCCGCCGTGGGCGGCCACGCGGGCGTCATGCACGCGATCCGGCTGCTGCGGGACGAGGTCGACCGGAACATGGCCATGCTCGGCGTCAACGACCCGGGCGAACTCGACGCGAGCTGCCTGATTCCGCGGCGCCCCTGATCGGCCCCCACTCATCCCACCCATTTCATCCATCCAAGAGGAGGAAGACACCTTGCCGAAAAACCCCACCCTGTTCGCCCTCGCCTGCCTGCTGGCAGCGGCCGTGCCCGCCCACGCGCAGGGCTATCCCGACAAGCCCGTCAAGCTGCAGGTGCCGTTCGCACCGGGCGGCACGACGGACATCATTGCGCGCGTCATCTCCGAGCCCCTGGGCAGGCACCTGGGGCAGAGCGTCATCGTCGAGAACAAGTCGGGCGCGGGCGGCGCGATCGGGGCCGCCGAGACCGCGCGCGCCACGCCCGACGGCTACGCGCTGGGCATCGGCACCGTGTCGACGACGGCGGCCAACCCGGCCATCAACCCCAAGGTGCCGTACAACCCGAAGACCGACTTCACGCCGATCATCAACCTGGCGGCGACGCCCAATGTCATTGCGGTCCACCCCAGCTTTCCGGCCCGGGACTACAAGGGCTTCATCGAGGTGCTGAAGAAGAACCCCGGCAAGTACGCCTACGCCACCGCAGGCACGGGCAGCATCGGGCACCTGCAGATGGAGCTGTACAAGGGCATGGCCGGCGCGTCCGTCACGCACATCCCCTACCGCGGGTCGGGCCCGGCGCTCAACGACACCGTCGCGGGCCAGGTCGCGATGATCTTCGACAACCTGCCGTCGGCGCTGCCCTTCATCAAGGACCGTCGGCTGATCCCGATCGTCGTGGCGGCGTCCGAGCGCCTGAAGGACCTGCCCGACGTGCCGACCTTCAAGGAGGTCGGGCTCGCGCCGGTGAACCGCATGGCGTACTACGGCATCGTGGGCCCCAAGGGCCTGCCCAAGGACGTGGTGGACAAGGTGCACGCGGCGGCGCGCAAGTCGCTCGAAGAGCCTGCCGTGCGCAAGCGCATCCAGGACACCGGCTCCTTCGTCGTCGGCAACACGCCGCAGGATTTCACGCAGCAGATCGCCGCCGAATTCGACGTGTACAAGAAGGTGGTGGACACCGCCGGGCTCACGCCGGACTGAGCCGACGAGCGCCTCTTCAGGCCACCGACGCCCAGACCGGCGCCATCGCGCGGTAGAGCGTGCGGAAGGCCTCGAGCCGGGGCTGGTAGGCCGCATGCAAGGCGGCGTCGGGCGCCAGCACCTGGCGCACGGCAGGCGCCACCACCACACCCGCCGGGTCTTCGCCCGTGACCGCCAGCCGCGCGAGCCGCGCCGCACCGAAGGCCGGGCCGCGGTCGGCGGATTCGTACAGCACCAGCGGCACGTCCAGCACCGAGGCGATCAGCTGCGCCAGGAAGGCGGAGCGCGCGCCGCCGCCGATCAGCGCCAGGCGCTCGGGCCGCGCCGTCTGCGCGCTCAGCGCTTCCAGGCCGTCGGCGAGCGAGAAGGCGATGCCTTCGCAGACCGCCTGCATCAGGTCGGCGCGCGTGGTGGCGCCCGACAGGCCGACGATCGCGCCGCGCGCGAACGGGTTGTTGTGCGGCGTGCGCTCGCCGAACAGATAGGGCAGCGCGAGCAGCCGCGACGGCCCGGTGTACGCGGCCTCGACCTCGGCCAGCAGCGCGCCGACCGGTGCACCGCCGGTGCACGACGCCAGCGCCGCGAGCGGGCTCGCGCCGTTGAGCAGCGCCGCCATGCGGTACCAGCGCTGCGGCAGCGCGTGGCAGAAGGCGTGCACCAGCCGCTCGGGGTCGGGGCGGTGCGCGGTGTCGGCCACCAGGATCTGCGCCGAGGTGCCGAGCGACACGAAGCCGTCGCCCGGCCCGACCACACCGATGCCGACGCCGCCCGCCGCGGCATCGCCCGCGCCGCCCGCAATCGGCACGCCGCGCGGCAGGCCCCAGCGCGCGGCCAGCGCGTCGCGCACGGTGGCGCAGGGTTCGCACGACTCGACCACGCGAGGCAGCCAGGCAGGATCGACCCCGCAGGCGGCGAGCGCCTGCGGCGACCAGCGGCGCTGTGCCTGGTCGAACAGCCAAGTGCCGGCCGCGTCGGTGACGTCGGTCACTTTCTCGCCCGACAGCTGCAGGCGCACGTAGTCCTTGGTCAGCAGCAGCGAGCGGGCGCGCGCCACGGCCTCGGGCTCGTGGGTGCGCAGCCAGCGCAGCTTGGGGCCGGTGAAGCCCGCCATCGGCTGCACGCCGACGGCGCGGCGCAGGGCCAGGTCGGTCTGCATGAGTTCGGCGGCCTCGGCGGCGGCGCGGCCGTCGTTCCACAAGATCGCAGGGCGCACCGGGCGGTCGGCCGCGTCGAGCAGCACCAGCGAATGCATCTGACCCGACAGGCCGATGCCTTGCACGCCGGTCATCGCCGTCGGGTGCGTGCGCGCCAGCTCGTCGAGGCCGTCCGCCACGGCGGCCCACCACTGGTCGGGGTCGTGCTCGCACCACAGGGGCTGCGGGTACTGCGAAGTGAGCGGCCGATCGACCGTGGCGACGACATGCAACTGCATGTCGGTCAGGACGATCTTGACCGCGGAGGTTCCGATATCGATGCCGATCAGCATGCGTGTGTTCCCTGTTCGAGGGCCGAAGTATCGGCGCTCCGGCCCCGCGCGCCGGCTGACGGCAGGTGGTTTACGAGCCGGTCGCCGGCAGCGAAATCGGCACCGGCCGCGTGAGCAGGTCGATGTAGAGCTCGAAGAAGCGCGCGTTGTCGAACTTCTTCACCACCGTCATCTTCTGCAGCGACGTGCCGGCGGGCGGCGTGGTGTAGCCGATGGAGCGGCCGTTGTCGGCGGCGCCGGGCTTGGCGACCACGTCGACATAGCGCTCGACGGTCTGCGTGGCGTAGCGCGGATCGATGAGGTAGGCCAGCACCAGCGTGTCCCAGATGTTCTGCGTGTAGTTCGGGTTGTTCTCGAAGCCGTTGGTGCCACTGAAGCCGTAGCCGTTGAGCTTGCGGAACACCTCGGTCACGGCCGTCGGCTTGGCCGGGTGCGCGATGCGGTCGTAGACGGGCTTGGTGAGGAACACGGTGTCGGTCACGTCCAGCGGCACCACCACCTGCGGGATCGGCAGGCGCACCACGAACTGCGCGGCCTCGGGGTCGAACCACCAGTTGAACTCGGCGAAATGGGTGGTGTTGCCGGCCACGTCGACGGCGCCGCCCATGTAGATGATCTTCTTGATCAGCGGCACGATCTCGGGGCTCTTCTTCACGGCCAGCGCGATGTTGGTGAGCGGGCCGATGGCCAGAATGGTGATTTCGTTCGGGTTGGCCTTGACGGTGTCGATGATGAAGTCGACCGCGCTCTTGCGCTGCACCACGGTGCGCGTGGCGAAGCCGTCGGGCGAGGGCTTGAGGTCGGCGTCGGTCTTGGGCTCGGGGCCGCTCCAGGCGCCCAGGTAGCCGTCGCCGCCCGCGCCGGCCTTCATCTCGGCCTCGATGGTGGCGTAGTCGTGGTTGATGGCGTAGTTCTCGCCCACGTAGACGCCGATGCGCTGGCCCACGCCCAGGCGCTCGACCGACATCAGCGCGTCGGCCACGCCCTGCTTGAGCCACTGGTTGCCCGACACCACGCTGATGCCCATCACCTGCACCTTGCCCTCGGCCTGCAGCTGCGCGGCCATGACGCCGAGCTGGCCGTCGTCGCTCATGGTGTTGTAGTCGCTGTCGATGATGACTTTCTGCGCCACCGGCGGCGCGGCGAACCCGGGCGCCAGGCCGATGCCGTCATTGCCGCCCCCGCCGCCGCATGCCGTGAGCACGGCCACGACGACGAGCCAGAAGGTCGTCACTGTCCATTTGCGCATCTGCTTCTCCTAAGTGTTTGGTTTCAAGCCCGGTTCCCAGAGGAGCGCCAGGAGTGAAAACGTTTGCGCAAACCTTTGCGCAAACGTTTGCCAAACTCTAAGTGGCAGGCCGCAGGCGTGGCAATGGGGTGCGGCTAGGGGTTTTCCGCGAGGCCTGAGCCGGCCCCGCGCGCGGGGTCAGGCCGGCATCAGCCCGGGCTGGGCAGGGGGTCGATCAGCCGGTTCTCGCGCAGCGGCGAGCGGGGGCGCAGGAAGGGCTCGTCTTCTTCCACCGGCGCGGCGGCCTTCTCCAGGCCCGGGGTGTCCGCGGCCTTGGCGGATGCCGCCGCCGCCGTGCACGAACCGGTGTCACGCAGCCGCAGCGCCGCGGCCAGCCGGCCTTCGGCGGTGTCGCCCAGCAGGTGGTCGAAGTCGTCGGCCACGGCGCAGCTGGCATTGGGTGCAAAGCCGTCGCCGTAGTCGCCGAAGCCGGCCTGGTTGACGCCCTTGAAGTTGACCGCGAAGTAGGTGGTGCCGCAGTTGTCCTGCGGAACGAACCCGTAGGGCTTGCCGCAGGTGGTGGCGCCTACGAGGTTGACCGTGACGCCCACGCCGCGCAGGCTGTTGATGACCGACTCGCTGGCCGAGCAGGTGCTGCGGCCCGTCAGCAGCGTGACGCGCGACAGGCCCAGCGTGGGCAGGGGCTGGCCGGCGCGGGTGGTCGTGAAGAAGGGCGTGAGGTTGTCCGCGAGCGTGGTGCGGTACGGGTTCTTGTCGTTGAAGGTCAGCAACTCGAAGGTCTTGCCGTTCGTCGGGCCTGGCCCGGCCACCATGTAGGCCAGCTGGCTCGCGATGCGCAACTGGCCGCCGCCGTTGTAGCGCATGTCGATCACGAGGTCCTGGACGCCGCCGTCCTGCTTGAGCGTGTTCATGGCCGTGACCAGCTGCCCCTCGGCGGTCGAGATGTGGTCGTTGAACAGCAGGTAGCCCACGCGGTTGCCGGCCGGCCCGATGGTGCGGGTGTACAGCACCGGCGTGCTCGTGATGCGCTGGGCCGTGAGCTCGATCGGGCTGCCGCGCGTGCCGCTCACCTCGAAGGTGAAAGTGTGCTTCTCGCCGAGGTTCTGCGGCGAGATCGCGCGGTTGATGATGTCGACGTTGGCCTGCCCGGTGCTGGCCACCACGTCGACGCCGTCGACCCCGACCAGCTTGGCCCCGCGCGCCAGGCCGGCCGCCGCCGCCGGCGAGCCCGGCTCGACGAAGGCGAGGCGGATGTTGCGCGGCGGCGAGCTGCGCACCGCCGCCGTGTCCATGCCGTAGCCGACCGACACGCCGCCCTCCGACTCCAGGCGGTACGCCTCGGTGTCGAGGTAGAAGTGAAAGCGGTCCTTGAGCTGGCCCGAGGGCGTGGTGGCCTGCGTCTTGAGCGCGCTGAACCAGGTCAACGGCGTGGCGTAGTCCGAGGCCTTGAGGGTCGTGGGCACCTCGTTGTACCAAAGGTAGGTTTCGTCGATCCAGCCGCGCACCCAGCTCTTCTCGTTGTCGACGGTGCCGGCGGTGTCGGGGTACGCGCGGCCCGTCGCGGGGTTGGTGCCCCGGCGCGGCGCGACGCACTGGCCGGCGACGGTCGCAGACGCGACGATGCCGCCCTCGCCCCCGTTGCCTCCGCCTCCCGGCACGGGCGTCGGCAGCACGCCGATCGGGAAGCCACCGCCGCCACCTCCTCCCCCGCCGCCTCCGCCGCACCCCGCCAGCAGGCCGGCCAGGGCGAGCGCCATCGCGCCGGTGGTGGCGGCCAGGGCCCGCGAGCGCCGCGACGCGTGTGCATTGCGAAAGGCCATCGGGGTCCTCCTGGCGTCCGCGGTGGCGGACAGTGCAGACTGGTTTTTGTTCGGGGCGCGGGGGCGGGACGCTCGCCCGCTACTGGATGAAGCCCATGCCGCGCGATTCGCGCACCTCGGGCTTGATGCGATGCTCGGCTTCGAGCTGTTCGAGAAACTCCGCCGCCGAGAACTCGGCAGCGAGGATGTCGGTCTGCCGCTTCACGGCCGCGAAATCGCCCGGGCACAGCTGCGACAGCAGCGCCAGGCGCGCGCGCACCTCGCCGGTGAGCAGGGCCGCGTCGCCCGCGAGCGCCTCGGTGACGAACATGCGTTCGCGCTGCGCCGCGGTGAGCGGCATGAACTTGATCTTGAAGGTGAAGCGCCGCAGCGCCGCCTGGTCGAGCCGGTCGAGCAGGTTGGTGGTGCACACGAACACGCCGCGAAAACGCTCCATGCCCTGCAGCATCTCGTTGACCTCGGTGACCTCGTAGGTGCGCTGCGCACCGCGCCGGTCCTGCAGGAACGAATCGGCTTCGTCCAGCAGCAGCACGGCCTTCTCGGACTCGGCCTCCTTGAACATGGCGGCCATGTTCTGCTCGGTCTCGCCGACGTACTTGCTCATGAGGTCGCTGGCCTGCTTGACGATGAGCGGGCGCCCCACGGCCTTGGCGATGTGCTCGGCCAGCGCGGTCTTGCCGGTGCCGGGCGCGCCGTAGAAGCACAGCGTGCCGTGGCCGCGCGCCTTCAACGCCTCGACGATGCGCGGGATCTCGAAGCGGGTCTCGACGTGGAGCATGTCCAGGTCGTAGGTGGTCACGCTGCGGCGCTCGGCCGGGCTCTTGTCGAGCGTGCCCAGCGCGAGGTCGGCATTGCGCAGCTGCCGCTCGATGAGGGCCTCGACCGAGGCCTCGTCGGTCTTCGCCAGGCCGGCGAAGCGCACGGCGGTGCGGATCTGCGCGGGCGTGAGGCCCTTGCGCTCGGCCAGCTTGGCGGTGAAGGCCTCGGACACGACCACGCCTTCGAGCGTCTTCTTGACGAGCTGTTCGCGCGCGCCGGGCGGCGGCGATTTGAGCTCCAGGTGGTAGGCGAAACGGCGGCGGAAGGCCGGGTCGATCTGCTCGATGCGGTTGGTGACCCACAGCGTGGGCACGGGGTTGGCCTCGAGGATCTGGTTGACCCAGGCCTTGCCGCTCACGCTGCCGCTGGCGGGCGCGGGGATCTGCTCGGCGCGCGCCATGAACTGTGCGGCCTCGGTGCTGATGGGCGGGAACACGTCCTCGACTTCGTCGAACAGCAATGCGGCCTGCGCGCTGCCCTTGAGGAACACCTGCGCGATCTGCAGCGAGCGGTAGCGGTCGCGGCCGCTGAGCGAGTTGCCATCGCGGTCGGCGTACTCGACCTCGAAGAGCTCCAGGCCCGCGGCCTGCGCGACCACCTTGGCCAGCTCCGTCTTGCCGGTGCCGGGCGGGCCGTAGAGCAGCACGTTGACGCCGGGCTCCTTGCGCGCGACCGCAGCGCGCAGCAGCGTGACGAGCATCTGCGCGTCCTCCTGCACGAAAGAAAAATCGTGCGGCGTGAGTGCGCTCTTGGCCGAGGGCCGCGTGAACACGGCCATCAGCTCGTTGTGGTCGCGGTACTCGCGCATGAGCACGGGCGGCAACTTCTCGCTGACCTTCATGAGGTCGGCGAGGTCGGTGATGTTGTGCTCGGAGATGAGGTTTTCGACCAAGCCGATGCGCTCCAGCCGCGAGCCCGCGCGCAGCGCCTCGCCCACCTCGCTCGCGTTGACGCCCGCGATGTCGGCGATGGCGGCGTAGGCCTCGGGCGCGTTGTTGACCTTGAACTCGACCAGCAGCGAACGCAGGTCGCGCTGGTAGCGCGCGAGCGTGCCGTACAGGAGCAGCGCGCGCTCGGCCTTGTTGAGTTGCAGCAGGCCCGCGAGCGCGTCGATGTTCTTCTCGACCAGCGTGGACTGCTTGCGCAGCGCGTGCGTGAGCCAGTCGCGCGTGACGGCCAGCACCGAGAGCAGGTCTTTCGGCTGGTCTTTCGCGTACTCGTCGAGGTAGAAGAACAGCGTGCCTTCTTCATACGGGCCGCGCCACACGCCGTGGCGTTCGAGCAGCGTGCGGCCGTCGAAATCTTCGACGCCCTTCCACGCCTCGTTGCCCGCACAGCGGCGACCCAGGAACTCGCGCAATCGCTGCAGCACCGCGGCGGGCCACACGAGGTGACGCCCGGTGAGCGAGAGCAATCCGTTGATATCGCGCCGCACATTGAAGCGCGGCCCCTGCTTGGCGGCGAGCGTGAGCACGAAGTGCGAGCACATGAGCTCCAGCACCGGTGCTTCCTTGAGGCCGGGCGAAGGCAAGGCCTGCCCGCGCACCGCAGCAGCCACCACATCGACACCCGCACGCTTGACCATCAGGCAACCTCCTGCGAGGAAATACTTGGAGCGACCATAACGCAGACTTTTGGCTTCGGGAAGACGCCGAAAGAGTAAAAACCCTGATCCGCTGGATTCCAGCCACAATGCGCGCCATGGTCGGAATCGAAGCTATCCGTCGCGCCGCGGCGCGCCTGCAGGGCCAGGTGCTCAACACGCCCTGCGTGGAGTCGCGCACGCTCTCTGAAATCGTGGGCGCGCAGGTGTTCCTCAAGTTCGAGAACCTGCAGTTCACGTCCTCGTTCAAGGAACGCGGGGCGTGCAACAAGCTGGTCGATTTGTCTGAAGGCGGCACGCGCGGCGTGATCGCCATGTCGGCCGGCAACCATGCGCAGGGTGTGGCTTATCACGCGCAGCGGCTGGGCCTGCGCGCACTCATCGTGATGCCGCGCTTCACGCCCGGCGTGAAGATCGAGCGCACGCGCGGCTTCGGCGCCGAGGTGGTGCTGCACGGCGACACGCTCGACGCAGCGCGCGCCCATGCGCTGGCGCTGGCCGAGCGCGAAGGGCTGACCTTCGTGCACCCCTACGACGACGAAGCCATCATTGCCGGCCAGGGCACGATCGCACTCGAGATGCTCGACGCGGTGCCCGACCTCGACACGCTGGTGGTGGCGGTCGGCGGTGGCGGGCTCATCGCCGGCATGGCCGTTGCGGCGCGCGAGATCAAGCCCGGCATCGAGATCGTCGGCGTGCAGACGCAGCGCTTTCCGGCGATGGTGAATGCCGTCAAGGGCACGCACCACGCGCAGGGCACGAGCACGATCGCCGAAGGCATCGCGGTCGGCACGCCGGGCGTGCTGACGCGGGAGATCATCGCCGCCAAGGTCGACGACCTGCTGCTGGTGGACGAAGGCGACATCGAGCAAGGCGTGCTGATGCTGCTCGAGATCGAAAAAACCCTGGTCGAAGGCGCGGGCGCGGCCGGCCTGGCGGCGCTGATCCGCCACCCGGAACGCTTTCGCGGCAAGCGCGTGGGCCTGGTGCTGTCGGGCGGCAACATCGATCCGCTGCTGCTCGCGGCCATCATCGAACGCGGCATGGTGCGCGCCGGACGGCTCGCCCGGGTGCGTGTCAGCGCGCGCGACGTGCCGGGTTCGCTGGCCCAGATCACGGCCACTGTGGCCGAAGCGGGCGCTAACGTCGACGAAGTGCACCACCAGCGCGCCTTCACCATGCTGGCGGCGCAGAATGTCGACGTCGAGCTGGTGCTGCAAACACGCGGTCGGGCCCACCTGGCGAGCGTGTTGAGCGCCCTGAAAGACGCCGGTTTCGAAGCGGTGGAGCAGCACTGAGGGCTCCTCGCAACCCCCTAGACCCGCTGACGGCGCCTCGCCGGTAAAATGGCGGGAGTTTTGTCATTTGCGGTTGACTGCATTTGATGCGTTGTCATTTGCGTATTCGAGGTATTTCCCGATGTCCCATCCCACCCCCGCCGAGCACGGCCACGCTGCCGCCGCCGAACATGACGCCGTCGAATCGGTCGTTCACCTGATGCCGCTCGTGCTCCCGCTGGCTGGCGGCGTGCTGATGCTGCTGCTGGCGTCGATCGCCGTTTTTCTCGCCTGAACTGACAGGCTTTCGCGCTTTTGTCCGCGGGCTGTGCGGCCCGCGTTGACGCAATCTCCCGAAGCGAAACGTTTTCTCAAACGGACCTCCGCGCCTGGTCAGGCGCGGCGCCCCGTTCGGAAAGACGATTTTTCAACTTAGGAGATTTCCGATGAACGCACCCACGATGAAGGGCCTTCCCATTCAGGCGCCCTCATACGTCAAGAACGCCAAGCTGATCGCCTGGGTGGCCGAGATGGCCGCGCTGTGCAAACCCGACGCCATCCACTGGTGCGACGGCAGCAAGGAAGAATACGACCGCCTCTGCCAGCAACTGGTCGACGCCGGTACCTTCAAGAAACTGAACCCCGCCAAGCGCCCGGGCTCGTTCCTCGCGATGTCCGATCCGAGCGACGTGGCACGCGTCGAAGACCGCACCTTCATCTGCTCCGCACAGAAGGAAAACGCCGGCCCCACCAACAACTGGATGGCCCCGGCCGAGATGCGCGCGACGCTGCAGCCCTTGTTCGACGGCTGCATGAAGGGCCGCACCATGTACGTGGTGCCCTTCAGCATGGGCCCGCTGGGCTCGCCCATTGCACACATCGGCATCGAGCTGTCCGACAGCCCCTACGTGGCCGTCAACATGCGCATCATGACCCGCATGGGCAAGGCCGTGTACGAAGTGCTGGGCACCGATGGCGAGTTCGTGCCGTGCGTCCACACCGTGGGCGCCCCGCTCGAGGCCGGCCAGAAGGACGTGACCTGGCCCTGCAACACCACCAAGTACATCGTCCACTACCCCGAAACGCGCGAGATCTGGAGCTACGGCTCGGGCTACGGCGGCAACGCGCTGCTGGGCAAGAAGTGCTTCGCGCTGCGCATCGCCTCGAACATGGGCCGCGACGAAGGCTGGCTGGCCGAGCACATGCTGATCCTCGGCGTGACCAGCCCCGAGGGCAAGAAGCACCACGTGGCCGCCGCCTTCCCGAGCGCCTGCGGCAAGACCAACTTCGCCATGCTGATCCCGCCGGCGGGCTTCGACGGCTGGAAGGTCACGACCATCGGCGACGACATCGCCTGGATCAAGCCGCAAGCCGACGGCACGCTGCGCGCCATCAACCCGGAAGCCGGCTACTTCGGCGTGGCTCCGGGCACCAACGACCTGACCAACCCGAACTGCATGGCCAGCCTGCACCGTGACGTGATCTTCACGAACGTGGCGCTGACCGATGATGGCGATGTCTGGTGGGAAGGCATGGGCGACGCGCCCGCGCATTGCATCGACTGGCAAGGCAAGGAGTGGACGCCGCAGATCGCCAAGGAAACCGGCGCCAAGGCCGCCCACCCGAACGCGCGCTTCACCGTCGCCGCCACCAACAACCCCGCGCTCGACGAAGCCTGGGACGATCCGAAGGGCGTAAAGATCGACGCCTTCATCTTCGGCGGCCGCCGTTCGACGACCGTGCCGCTGGTCACCGAAGCCCGCAACTGGGTCGAAGGCGTCTACATGGCCGCCACGATGGGCTCGGAAACCACCGCTGCGGCCGCCGGCCAGCAGGGCGTGGTGCGCCGCGACCCGTTCGCCATGCTGCCGTTCATGGGCTACAACATGAGCGACTACTTCCAGCACTGGCTCGACCTGGGCAAGAAACTGCAAGCCTTGGGCGCCCAGCTGCCAAAGATCTACACGACCAACTGGTTCCGTAAGGGCGCGGACGGCAAGTTCGTCTGGCCTGGCTACGGCGAGAACATGCGCGTGCTGAAGTGGATGATCGACCGCGTGGAAGGCAAGGCGACGGAAGGTGTCGAGCACATCACCGGCGTGAGCCCGCGCTACGAAGACCTGAACTGGACCGGCCTGGATTTCAGCGCCGAGCAGTTCGCTACCGTCACGAGCATCGACAAGGCGGCTTGGCAGGCTGAGCTGAAGTTGCACACGGAGTTGTTCCAGCAACTGGCGCACCATCTGCCGAAGGAACTGCCGGAGACGAAGGCTGCGATTGAGCAGCGGCTGGCGGCTTAAGTAAGCTCTTCTCGCGGGCTCATGGGGCCTGCGAAGTGCGGGTTTTGAAGGCCCAATAGAAAGCCCGATGAGTTCATCTCATCGGGCTTTTTTTGTTTTGGGCGCAGGTCAATTGTCGCCGCGGCAGGTGATCCCGGGGCATGGTGGCGTCTTCACCGATGTCGAGCGCGCGTTGCATACGGCGCGCAAGCGTTTAGCTGGCTTGGAGCGCGATCCTGTGAAGCACGCGCGTCACGCGATGAAGGTGCTGATGAAGTTCAAGCTTCTGGAATTGCATGCGGTGTCGCACGCTGAGTGGGATGCGTGGCTTGGCGGGACGCCCTACTTCGAGCTGATTCGAGCTCGATTCTTTGCGGATGCGTCGCTGGAGGCCCTGACGACGGACCTGCTTGCAGAGCTGATTACGGCCGGCGCAGCACAATCCGATGCTTTGGGAGTACGCAACACCTGATTGGTGGATGTTCGCCGCAATAAAAAAGCGCTGCTTCTTTCGAGTCAGCGCTTTTTATGCGTTTGGCGTTTTCTGTGCGCAAAGCAAAAAACCCCAGTCATTGCTGACTGGGGTTTTCTGGGCTGTAAGAGCCTGACGATGACCTACTTTCACACGGGAACCCGCACTATCATCGGCGCTGAGTCGTTTCACTGTCCTGTTCGGGATGGGAAGGAGTGGTACCAACTCGCTATGGTCATCAGGCATAAAGGGTTGTCCGATTGATCACACGATCAATCAAACGAATTCATAGAGTTTGGAATCAGCTTTTGGCGAATTATTTTGAATGCGTCAACTTGGCATAACACCTTGATCAGATTGATCAAAGTTATAGGGTCAAGCCGCACGAGCAATTAGTATCAGTTAGCTTAACGCATTACTGCGCTTCCACACCTGACCTATCAACGTCCTGGTCTTGAACGACTCTTTAGGGGGCTCAAGGCCCCGGCAGATCTCATCTTGAAACGAGTTTCCCGCTTAGATGCTTTCAGCGGTTATCTCTTCCACACTTAGCTACTCGGCAATGCCACTGGCGTGACAACCGATACACCAGAGGTGTGTCCACTCCGGTCCTCTCGTACTAGGAGCAGGCTTCCTCAAATCTGCAGCGCCCACGGAAGATAGGGACCAAACTGTCTCACGACGTTTTAAACCCAGCTCACGTACCTCTTTAAATGGCGAACAGCCATACCCTTGGGACCGGCTACAGCCCCAGGATGAGATGAGCCGACATCGAGGTGCCAAACACCGCCGTCGATATGAACTCTTGGGCGGTATCAGCCTGTTATCCCCAGAGTACCTTTTATCCGTTGAGCGATGGCCCTTCCATACAGAACCACCGGATCACTATGTCCTGCTTTCGCATCTGCTCGACTTGTCAGTCTCGCAGTTAAGCACGCTTATGCCATTGCACTATCGTCACGATGTCCGACCGTAACTAGCGTACCTTCGAACTCCTCCGTTACGCTTTGGGAGGAGACCGCCCCAGTCAAACTGCCTACCATGCACTGTCCCCGATCCAGATAATGGACCTAGGTTAGAACCTCAAACACACCAGGGTGGTATTTCAACGTTGGCTCCACAAGATCTAGCGACCCTGCTTCAAAGCCTCCCACCTATCCTACACAGATCTGTTCAAAGTCCAATACAAAGCTACAGTAAAGGTTCATGGGGTCTTTCCGTCTTTCCGCGGGGAGATTGCATCATCACAAACATTTCAACTTCGCTGAGTCTCAGGAGGAGACAGTGTGGCCATCGTTACGCCATTCGTGCAGGTCGGAACTTACCCGACAAGGAATTTCGCTACCTTAGGACCGTTATAGTTACGGCCGCCGTTTACTGGGACTTCAATCAAGAGCTTGCACCCCATCATTTAATCTTCCAGCACCGGGCAGGCGTCACACCCTATACGTCCACTTTCGTGTTTGCAGAGTGCTGTGTTTTTAATAAACAGTCGCAGCCACCGATTTTTTGCAACCCATTCATGCTTCGTTGTTCACTACACACTAATAGGGCACACCTTCTTCCGAAGTTACGGTGTCAATTTGCCGAGTTCCTTCTCCTGAGTTCTCTCAAGCGCCTTAGAATACTCATCTCGCGCACCAGTGTCGGTTTGCGGTACGGTCGTTGTTAGCTGAAGCTTAGTGGCTTTTCCTGGAACCTCGTTCAGTCACTTCACGGACAAGTCCGCTCGATCGTTGGCCTCGGTATATGTGCACCGGATTTGCCTAATGCACGCCTACATCCAACTAAACCAGAATAATCCAATAACTGGATGACCTATTAAGATCCGTCCCCACATCGCACTAACAATCGGTACAGGAATATTGACCTGTTTCCCATCAGCTACGCATCTCTGCCTCGCCTTAGGGGCCGACTCACTCTACGCCGATGAACGTTGCGTAGAAAACCTTGCGCTTACGGCGAGGGGGCTTTTCACCCCCTTTAACGCTACTCATGTCAGCATTCGCACTTCTGATACCTCCAGCACGCTTTACAACGCACCTTCACAGGCTTACAGAACGCTCTCCTACCACTTGCAATAAATTGCAAATCCGCAGCTTCGGTAACTGGCTTAGCCCCGTTACATCTTCCGCGCAGGACGACTCGATCAGTGAGCTATTACGCTTTCTTTAAATGATGGCTGCTTCTAAGCCAACATCCTGACTGTTTTAGCCTTCCCACTTCGTTTCCCACTTAGCCAATTTTAGGGACCTTAGCTGGCGGTCTGGGTTGTTTCCCTCTTGAGTCCGGACGTTAGCACCCGGTGCTCTGTCTCCCAAGCTGTACTCATCGGTATTCGGAGTTTGCCTTGGTTTGGTAAGTCGCCATGACCCCCTA